>NZ_JAVLVU010000001.1 GCF_031951985.1 Mucilaginibacter terrae
GCAGGATATATAATCATAATCGGGGCTTAACCCTGAGTTAATGCTTGCGCGTTACCTTCGTTATAACAAAACACCGGGACGCCATGAAAGCATTACAATTGATTAAACACCTGCTACTTAATTTAAAAGAGCTGCTGGTATTAAGGAGCTTAAAATCTTCTTTCATACATTAATACTTAATGCGAATTTTATTTACTGATATCCGTTTTATTTGAACAATTTGGCCCCGGCTTAGTTGGGCATATATAAATGGATATTAACGATACTGCACAAGCTTTTAATAAGCATTTTTTTGGCCCCAATTTTAACTGGGGCGTTTCTACTGCTGCTTTCCAAACAGAGGGTTCCTGCGATACTGATGGCAAAAGTGCATCCATCTGGGATATATTCACGCAAAAAAAAGGCAAGGTTCATGGCAATCAAAATGCCTTTACTGCCTGCGATTTTTATAACCGCTACGAGCAGGATATTGACCTTATCAAGCAGCTTAATATTCCTTGCTTCCGTTTTTCTATTGCCTGGACTCGCATTTTACCTAACGGTACCGGCGAAGTAAACCAGGCTGGAATTGACTATTACAACCGCGTTATTGATTATTGCCTAAAAGTAGGCGTTGAGCCTTGGCTTACCCTTTACCATTGGGATTTACCGCAAACACTGGAAACCCAGGGCGGCTGGACCAACCGCGACAGTATACAGTGGTTTACCAACTTTGTAAGCGTATGCGCCAATGCATTTGGCGACCGTGTTAAAAACTGGATGGTAATGAACGAGCCTGCCGTGTTTACCGGGGCTGGTTACTTTTTAGGTTTGCATGCACCGGGCCGTACAGGACTAAAAAACTTTTTACCCGCTGTACATCATGTTACACTAAGTATAGCAGCCGGAGCACGTATACTGCGTGATGCATTTCCCCATGCTATTATTGGAAACACCTTTTCTTGTTCTCATATTGAACCTGTTAGCACTAAAGCTAATGACGTTGCTGCTGCTAAACGAGCCGATGTTTTAATTAACCGCCTTTACGTGGAGCCGTTGATTGGCTTGGGTTATCCCATTGCCGATTTGCCTGTGCTGCAACGCATAGAAAAATATATGAAGGATGGCGATGAGCAGCAACTGTCATTCGATTTTGACTTTATTGGCCTGCAAAATTACACGCGCGAAATTGTAAAGTATTCGTTATTTACCCCCTACATAAGCGCTAAGCTGGTAGAAGCCAAAAAACGAAATGTGCCTTTAACCGAAATGGGCTGGGAAGTTTATCCGCAGGCCATGTACGAGGTGGTTAAAAAATTCAGCGCCTACCCGCAAATCAAGAATATTAAAATTACCGAAAACGGTTCAGCATTCCCTGATACGTTAAAAGATGGCCGGATCGATGATGTTTTACGCACGCAGTATCTGCATGATAATCTTCAGCAACTGCTGAAAGCCAAAGAGGAGGGATGCCCTGTAACCGGTTATTTTGTGTGGACACTAACCGATAACTTTGAATGGGCCGAAGGCTACCGCCCGCGTTTTGGGTTGATACACATCAATTTTGAAACCCAGGAGCGTATCATCAAAAATTCGGGCCACTGGTACGCCGATTTTTTAAAGTAGCATTATTTACCGTACTTAGGGGCTTAGAAATTGCTTTAACAAGTGCTCCGGAATTGTGCGATTCCCCTCTTGAGAGGGGTGGAGGGGTGTGTCATTTGGATATGCAAAGTTTGCGAATAACACACACCTGCTAACGCTTATTCCTGCCCTCAAGAGGGACGCAAATTATTTAAGGCTATTTCTAAAACTAAAAAAAACACACATCTGCATTTATGATTAAAGTTGGACTTTACAGCGCCGAGTTTTTTGCGCGGCACGGCTATTATAAAGAAGAACAAATTTTAGGGAACCGTTTTTTGGTTACTATCGAAGCTACCTTCAATCCGCAGCACCCGGCCATAAACGATGATCTGGAAAAAACGCTCAATTATGAGGCCTTGTGCGAGGTTGCGCATGAAAACATGAAGTACCCGCAAAAACTACTCGAAACCGTGGCGCAGGGCATGGCCGATGCTATTATGCAGCAATTTCCATACATTAATCATTTACAGGTGGAAGTAAAGAAACTTAACCCGCCCTTGAAAGGGCAGGTGGCAGCATCAGGCGTTACCGTTTATGTTGATAATAATTAGTTGGTATTGGTAATCAATCCCGGCTCGTCATAATCAATCATGCGTTGGCGCTCGCGTGCGGGTATAGGCACTGATTTAAGGTTCGGGTAATCATAAGTAATGCAAACCGATTTGCCCGTTGTGCAAATTTCCTCTTCGCCGTTAGCATTAATTTTCACCAGTACATAGGTTACATCAAAACTACTGTTGCCAATGCGTGATGTGCGCAGGTAGCAGGCAATCTGATCGTCAACCTTAATTGGTTTAAGGTAGTTTATTTCCGATCGGCCTAAAATAACACCGCAATT
Source organism: Mucilaginibacter terrae (assembly GCF_031951985.1). Classification (NCBI taxonomy): domain Bacteria; kingdom Pseudomonadati; phylum Bacteroidota; class Sphingobacteriia; order Sphingobacteriales; family Sphingobacteriaceae; genus Mucilaginibacter; species Mucilaginibacter terrae. The sequence continues at coordinate 2,465 of NZ_JAVLVU010000001.1, forward strand.
GTTCCAGTCCCACTCCGCAACTTCTTTCCAATAACTCAGGCGGGCAATCTCAAAGTAAGTAAGATATATAGTGTTACTTACGTTTCCGTAAGCATCTATATCCGAAAAACGGATAGGAACGGGAGCTTTGAATTTATAATTAGCTAAATTTTCAGTCATTTCGTGTCAACTTGTCTTGTGAAAAATATAATAGCCGACAAAAAGTCATTTAAAATATTGTTCTGGTAGCGTTTTAAGCGGTTGGTACACCACTTGTATATATCACCACGAAAATAATTAAAAAGAAACTTTTGGAGGATATAAAAATGACTTTAGTAAAATTTAACAACGGACACAGAAAACCAGTAGCTGCACCTCGTTTTATCGATGTATTTGATTCCATATTTAACGATCAGTTTTTAAACGCTGCACCACAAAGCAAAGTTCCGGCTGTAAACGTAGCCGAAAACGAAACTGCATTTGATATTGAACTGGCAGTACCGGGTTTAAAGAAAGAAGATTTTAAGATTAACGTTGAAAAAGACCTATTAACCATAAGTGCCGAAGTTAAACAGGAAGAAGCAACCGAAGGTAAAAAGTATACTAAAAAAGAGTTTGGCTACCAATCATTCAGCCGCTCATTTACCTTACCCGAAACTGTTGATCAAAACAACATCGAAGCTTCGTACACCGATGGTATATTGAAATTAACCATCGCCAAAAAAGAAGAAGCTAAAATTCAACCGCGCGAAATTGCGGTGAAATAATATTAAAAAGTGTTTTTATAAGTTAAGTGTTGGTTTAGTTTAGATTGAAGCCGTCTCTGTAAAGGAGACGGCTTTTTTGTGTATGAACCTGAATTTTAAGAATTTGTTGAATTTTCAGAATTCTTTAATAAGTGACTGGAAATTCTGTCAATTAGAGAAATTCTTAAAATTCCGGTTCAGATTAATTTCTCATATTAATAAACTGCAGCGGCTGGCCAAAATCTTCGCCGCGGCAAAGGCTGATAACCGCTTGCAGGTCGTCGAGTTTTTTGCCTTGCACGCGTACCTGGTCGTCCATTATAGAGGCCTGCACTTTAAGGCCGCTGTCTTTTATTTTTTTAACTATTTTTTTGGCAACTTCCTTATCAACACCTTCTTTAATGTTTATTTCTTTACGAACCATGTTGCCCGAGGCATACTCTTCCTTGCCAAAATCAAGCGCTTTAGGGTCGAGGCCCTGTTTAACCATACGGCTAATGATCGAATCCTGGATGGCTTTCAAGCGCATATCATTTTCAGTTACCACCGTAATCTGATTTGTTTTTTTATCGTGGTCTACCGTACTTTTCGAATCGTTAAAATCATAACGGTTCAAAATTTCCTTTTTAGCGTTATTAATAGCATTATCAAAGGTTTGTGCGTCTATTTTACTTACAATATCAAATGATGGCATAAGGCGATGTTATATAAATGAAAGGTGCAAATGTAGGCTTGAATTATACTATAAACAAAAACACATTTAAAAAGATTGAAGTTAATATTATATTAACATAGAAATAAGCAGTTTTGCATACGCACATGCAAAGCCTTGCTGTGCTTACCTTATATGGCTACTAAAAACATCCCTTTAATTAATCGCGAGATTAGCTGGTTATACTTTAACGACCGTGTACTGCAGGAAGCGGCCGATATAACCGTTCCCCTAATTGACCGGATTAAGTTTTTAGCCATATTTTCGTCCAACCTTGATGAATTTTACCGGGTACGTGTAGCCACGCTATCAAGATTAACAAACCTGAACGAAAAATCGAAAGCCTTATTAGGATATAACCCTAAAAAGGTACTTAATCAAATTAAAAGCATAGTAGTTAAGCAGGAAAAGAAGTTTCATAACCTGTACGAGAACATCATTATTAAGCAACTGGCCGAAGAAAAGATATTTCTTCTAAACGAAAAGCAACTAAACGTAGCCCGTGGTGCTTTTGTTAAAAAACACTTTAGGGAAAAATTGCTTTCAACCCTGGTGCCCATTATGCTGGAGGATGAAAAGGCTATCCCGATGCTGCATGACCGTGCTATTTACTTTTTTGTAAAGCTTACCAAAGGACGTAAATCACGATTGGCGCTAATTGAGCTTCCTGCTAATATATCGCGTTTTCTCATACTACCCGAAACCAATCAGTTAAAGTTTATCATCCTCATTGATGATATTATCAGGTATAGCCTCGAAGATATCTTCTTTATTTTTGAGTATGATAGCATGGAGGCTTACTCCATACAGCTTACCCGCGATGCCGAGCTTGATCTGGATAAGGAACTGAGTGAAAAGTTTATCGATGCCCTTTCTAAAAGTTTGCAAAAGCGTAAAAAAGGCCGCCCCATGCGTATGCTGTATGATGCTGAGATGCCCGAAGATATGGTGGCCTATCTTAAACGCAAATTGGGGCTAAATACCGAAAATATGATACCCGGCAACAGGTATCAGAACTTTAAGGATTTTATTGCTTTCCCTAACGTAGGCGGCCCCGAACTGGAATATAACCGAACCAAGGCTTTGCCGGTGGATGGCCTTTCGTTTGGTAAAAGTTTAATGAGTTATGTGGCTAATAAAGATTATTTGATAAGTACGCCATACCAGAGTTATGATTATGTAATTCACTTTTTACGCGAGGCCGCTATTGACCCTAAAGTTACCGAAATCAATATATCCGTATATCGCCTGGCCAAAGATTCGCGCATTATGCATGCATTGGTTAATGCTGCGCAAAATGGTAAAAAGGTGAACTGTTTGATCGAGCTTCGTGCTCGTTTTGATGAACAGAACAACATCCAATGGACACGTCGTTTAGAAGATGAGGGGATTAAAGTAATACATGGCGTTCCTGGCTATAAAGTGCATGCTAAAATATGTTTGGTGGTGCGTATGGAGAAAGGTAAGCCCGCATATTACGGCTGTTTATCAACCGGCAACTTTAACGAAAAAACAGCCGCTATTTACGCCGACCATACCCTGCTTACCGCCAATAAAAAAATAACCGGCGATATGCTGAATGTGTTTCGCGCAATAAATAAGGGGCAGTTGGCTAAGGATATCAAGCACCTTGTCGTGTCGCCCATTGATTCGCGGCCGGCTATTTACCGTAATATAGATAATGAAATAGCTAATGCCAAGGCAGGCAAGCCGGCTTATATGATATTGAAGATGAATAGCCTTGCCGATGAACAGCTGATTGAAAAATTGTACGAAGCCAGCAATGCCGGGGTTAAAATACAAATGATAATTAGGGGCATGTGCTGTTTAGTGCCCGGAGTAGAGGGCTTTAGTAAGAATATAAAAGTTTATAGTATAGTTGATAAATACCTGGAACATGCGCGTGTACACGTATTTGCAAACGGTGGTAAAGAACTGGTTTACCTTACCTCGGCCGATTTTATGAGCCGTAACATTGACAATAGGGTAGAAGTTGGTTTCCCCATTTATGATGAAGATATTAAACAGGAAATAAGAGATATACTGGATATCCAACTGCGTGATAATACCAAATCGCGCGAGATCAATAAGAGCAATACTAACAGATACCATCGTACCAAAACCGATGTAAACCACCGGTCGCAGGTAGAGATATACGATTATTTAAAACAAATAAACACCTAATAACTTGAGATACGCAGCCATAGACACCGGATCGAACGCAGTTCGCCTGCTTATAGCCGATATTATACAGAATGACGGGAACATTACGTTCAAAAAAAACACCCTCGTGCGCGTACCCCTGCGCCTGGGTGACGATGCCTTTTTAGATAAGCATATATCAGACAAAAAAGCCGATGACTTGGTAAAAACCATGGCTGCCTTCAAAAACCTAATGGATGTGTATAAGGTGAGCGATTATATGGCCTGTGCAACATCGGCTATGCGCGAGGCTAAAAATGGCCCGGAGCTTATTAAGCGTATTAAACAAGAGGCAAATCTCGATCTGGAGATTATTCATGGAGAGGTTGAGGCCGGTATTATTTATGCCAGTCATATTGGTGTTGATTTAGATGAAAGCAAAACCTATCTATACATTGACGTAGGCGGCGGCAGCACCGAACTGTCGTTGTTTGCCAATGGCGAACAAATTGCTTCACAATCATTTAACATTGGTACTATTCGTATACTCGATAATCAGGACAAAGATGAAACCTGGCGCGAAATGCAGGACTTTGTTCGTAAACATACCAAGCCATATAAAATTATTTATGGCGTGGGTACAGGCGGTAATATTAACAAATTATTTAAGCTGAGCGATGAGAAAGACGGCGAGCCTCTAAGTTATATCAAGCTCAAATCACTATACAATTACCTGTCGTCGTACTCGCTTAAAGACCGCATCAACGTATTGAAACTCAACCAGGACAGGGCTGATGTTATTATTCCTGCATGTGAGATTTACACCACGGTAATGAAATGGGCTAACATCAAATCAATATATGTACCGAGTGTTGGAATGGCTGATGGCATCATCCAAACATTAATTGAAAAGAATTTATTGAAAAAAAATTAATTTAATTTTAATAATTAAAAAATACTTGTTACTTTTGTAATGCCCTCTCATAGGGCATGTTTTTCATAGGTAGATGTAGGGTCGAGTAGTAATATTCGACCCTTTTTTTATGCTATCAACTTTCCTACCTTTGCTTTGTTGTTAAACCAAATGATGAAGAAAAAGATCGTAGTTGCTATTACCGGAGCCAGTGGCGCTATATACGCCAAATTATTATTAGATAAATTACAGCAGCTAAATGATCAAATTGCCGATGTTGGCATCATCATGTCAACCAACGCCAAACAGGTTTGGGAAACCGAACTCGACAATACCGATTACCAGCAAATGCCCTTCAAGTTTTACGATAAGCACGACTTTATGGCCCCATTTGCATCAGGCTCGGCACGCTATGATACCATGGTGGTTATCCCATGCTCAATGGGCACACTGGGCCGCATTGCATCGGGCGTATCTGATGATCTGGTAACCCGTGCTGCCGATGTTATATTAAAAGAGCGGCGCAAACTCATTTTAGTAGCCCGCGATACGCCATTGAACCTCATCCACATCCGCAATATGGCAACCGTTACCGAAGCCGGCGGCATTATTTGTCCTGCTGTTCCCTCATTTTACAGTAAGCCTCAAACCATTGAAGAAGTAGCCATGACGGTGGTAAACCGGGTTATTGATTTGATAGGGCTGGAGAATGAGAGTTATAGGTGGAGTGAGGAGTAGATAAGACTACGCATACAAAAAACGCGTCATTGCGAGGAAGAGGGCGGCCAAGCATGGCCTCCGAAGCAATCCGGGGGGGCCTTCGCACTAACTCAAGTCTCTGCACAAAACCCGGAGATTGCTTCGACGACTGCCCCGCAATCCCAACGCTGTCTCGCAATGACGTAAAGTTTAAAGTATCGGTGAAATCATTCCCAATAATCGGTGCAATCATAATAAATATTCTAACTTTGCCGCCTAATAAATGATCACTCTCGTAGGTGATCTACTAAAACATATTTTTACAGAACAATAAATCATAGTTGTAGATGATTAACATTACACTTCCTGATGGTTCCGTTCGTCAGTACGACAAAGGAATCACTTCCATGCAAATTGCACAGTCAATTTCTGAAGGTTTGGCCCGTAACGTTTTAGCCGCCGAGGTTGATGGTATGGTTTGGGATGCAAGTCGCCCCATTGAGCAAGATGCCAGCGTTAAACTGTTAACCTGGACAAACGATGAAGGTAAAGCCACATTCTGGCACTCATCGGCCCACTTAATGGCCGAGGCGTTAGAAGCCCTTTATCCGGGTACCAAGTTTGGTATTGGCCCGGCTATCGAAACCGGCTTTTACTACGATGTTGACTTTGGCGATCGCACATTTTCGCAGGAAGATTTCAAGCAAATTGAAGACAAAATGCTCGAGCTGGCTAAAACCAAGGCCGAGTATATACGCAAACCGGTAAGTAAAGACGAGGCCATTGCCTACTTTACCGATAAGGGCGACGAGTACAAACTCGACCTGATCAAAGACCTGCCCGATGGTTCGATAACCTTTTACTCGCAAGGTAACTTTACCGACTTGTGCCGTGGTCCGCATATCCCAAACACCGGCTTTATTAAGGCTGTAAAGCTGATGAACGTGGCTGGCGCTTACTGGCGTGGCGATGAAAGCCGCAAGCAGTTAACCCGTATTTACGCGGTAACTTTCCCTAAAGCGGGTGAGTTGACCGAGTATTTGCACATGCTTGAGGAAGCCAAAAAGCGCGACCATCGTAAACTGGGTAAGGAGTTGGAACTATTTGCCTTTTCTGAAAAAGTGGGCATGGGTTTACCGTTATGGTTACCTAAAGGCACCGCTTTGCGCGAACGTTTGGTTAATTTTTTACAGCGTGCACAGGTTTCTGCAGGATATGAGCAGGTAATTACCCCGCACATTGGCCATAAAAACTTGTACGTAACTTCGGGCCACTACGAAAAGTATGGTAAGGATAGCTTTCAGCCTATACAAACCCCGCAAGAAGGCGAGGAATTCTTCCTTAAACCGATGAACTGCCCGCACCACTGCGAGATATATAAAACCAAACCACGTTCGTACAAGGATTTGCCTGTACGTTTTGCCGAGTTTGGTACCGTTTACCGTTACGAGCAAAGCGGTGAATTGCACGGCTTAACCCGCGTACGAGGCTTTACTCAGGATGATGCCCACTTGTTTTGCCGCCCCGATCAGGTGAAGGAAGAGTTTAAAAAGGTGATCGACCTGGTATTATATGTATTTAATGCTTTGGGTTTTGAAGATTATACTGCACAGGTATCTCTTCGCGACCCTGAAAATAAAGCCAAATACATTGGCACCGATGAAAACTGGCAACTGGCCGAAAGCGCTATCATTGAAGCTGCCGACGAAAAAGGCCTGCGCACCGTAGTTGAATTAGGCGAAGCGGCATTTTATGGCCCTAAGCTCGATTTTATGGTGAAGGATGCCTTAGGCCGTAAATGGCAGTTAGGAACCATACAGGTTGATTATAACCTACCTGAGCGCTTTGAACTGGAGTACACCGGCAGCGATAACCAAAAGCACCGCCCGGTAATGATTCACCGTGCACCGTTTGGTTCGTTAGAACGTTTTGTGGCTGTTTTAATTGAACATTGTGCCGGTAATTTCCCGTTGTGGTTATCGCCCGAGCAGTATGTTATTTTGCCTATCTCCGAAAAATATGAAGATTATGCAAAAAAACTTTCACAAATGTTAAATAATTCCGATATTCGCGGGCTAATTGACTTTAGAGATGAAAAAATCGGTCGCAAAATACGCGACGCTGAAGTCAAAAAAATCCCATATATGCTGATCGTGGGCGAAAAAGAGGCTGCTGAAGGCACGTTGTCGGTTCGTAAACATGGCACAGGCGATTTGGGAAGCATGAGTATTGAAGATTTTAAACAACAATTAATTAAAGAAATAACCATATAACTTGGCTTTAAATAAACCGAATTTCAGAGGTCCGCGTCCTCCTTTCAAGAAAAAGGAAGCAGAACACAATATTAATAATTTCATTAAGGCTCCAGAGGTGCGTTTAGTGGGCGATAACGTAGAGCAGGGGATTTTCTCTACCCGCGATGCGCTGGCCATAGCACAAGAACAAGAGCTGGATCTGGTTGAAATATCTCCTAATGCTGTTCCTCCTGTTTGCCGTGTAATTGACTATAACAAGTTCATCTACGAGCAAAAGAAGAAGATGAAGGAGATTAAAAGCAATGCCAAGCAAACGATTATTAAGGAGATCCGTTTCGGACCGAACACCGATGACCATGACTTTAACTTTAAGCTAAAGCATGCTATGGGTTTCCTGGAATCGGGCGAAAAGGTGAGAGCTTATGTTCACTTTAAAGGTCGTGCTATTGTTTATAAGGAGCAAGGAGAGATCCTTTTACTTAAATTTGCACAGGCTTTAGAAGATGTGGGCAAGGTAGAGCAGTTGCCAAAGCTTGAGGGAAAGCGTATGTTTTTAATTATGGGCCCTAAGGCTGCTAAAAAATAATTTTTTGATGTGCAAATGTGCGAATGTGCAAATGTGCAGGTAAAGAATAGATAAATAGTTTTTTAATCCGCGGATGATAAGATTAATGAAGAAAGCAGTTCATCTGCACATTTAAAAATCTGCACATCTGCACATCCAAATAAATAAGTGTTATGCCAAAAATGAAAACCAATTCCAGTGCCAAAAAGCGCTTTAAGCTTACTGGAACCGGTAAAATTGCAAGAAAAAACGCATACAAAAGCCACATCTTAACCAAGATGTCAACCAAACGTAAGCGTGCCTTAGGTCAGACCAGCTTAGTGTCTGATGCCGACATGGGTAACGTTAAACGTATGCTTTGTATCGGAAAGTAATTCATTAATTTTTTAACCAGGTATTCGAGTCCGCAAAGTTTCTTTAATTAGAACACTCACTACCAAAAAAGCAAAAAAATGCCACGTTCAGTTAACGCAGTCGCGTCGAGAAGACGCAGGAAAAAAATCATGAACCTTGCAAAAGGTTACTATGGTTCACGCAGCAAGGTTTACACCATTGCTAAAAACACAGTTGAAAAAGGTTTACAGTACGCTTACCGCGACCGTAAAACCAAAAAAAGAGAGTTCCGTGCTTTATGGATACAACGTATTAACGCTGGTACCCGTCAATTCGGCATTTCTTACTCGCAATTTATGGGTAAGTTAAACAAAAGCGAAATTGGCTTAAACCGTAAAGTATTAGCCGATTTAGCCATGAATCACCCAGAGGCTTTCAAAGCTGTGGTTGACGCTGTTAAATAAGCTTCTCTTACATACAAGCAAACAAAAAACGCCTGCTCATTTTGAGCGGGCGTTTTTTTGTATATGAAATTTTAGCTTCAAATCAGGCAAATTTAACTTTAAATAACAAAACTATTCGTGATATTAGGGCAACTAACATAAACCATTATGAACCTTAAAATCTTTATCACAATTGTTGCGGTGCTTAAATGCTTTTGCGCCGTAGCCCAAACCCATCCGCAGGAATTTTTCGACGGACTAAATAATCTTACCAAAGATGAGCCGTTAGCTAAAAAGCAATTGCTTATTGCCGCTTCAAAAGAGCCCGATTTTTATGGTACTTATCATTTTTTAGGCGTTATCAGCCAAAATAATAACCAGCTCGATTCGGCCATTTACTATTATAAAAAATCTGTCGACCTTAATACTGAAAATGTTAATCATACCCGTGAGATGGCTTACTCGAGGTTGATCATAGCACTACTTTACAAACACGATATAAAAAATGCGTTCGATGCAGCTTGGGAAGCCTGTAAAGCATATCCCGAAAGTAAAGGTTTGGAGAAAAATTTAGGAGACGTTTGCCTCTGGGCTTATTACACTAAGCACAACGGACTAAATCTTGATTATCTGGCTCCAGCTATTAAAGTTGAATACGTGGTTAACTCCATACCCGAAGAGTATTTGATAGTACGATACCTAAAACTAAATAATGAGCCATTGAATGTTGCAGGGCAAAGTCTGGTGCATAAAGGTAGTGGTAGTTATGATGTGCTGAAATGCGTAACCGCAAGCAAGGCAGAGGCAACTGTTAATTGCAAAATAAACTGGGATATGGGCAAAGAATTTGGAGGAAAGACCGGCCCTGTAGCTAAAGTTTTGGCCGATAAAAGCTTGCCGGTTTATGAGCGTGCCGGTGCCGTATTAGTAAATAATGCCAAAGCAGATATTAAAAAGGAAGTACAGAGCATGCTCAATTAAGCGGATGGGCTTAATCATCGCGGTTTATTTTATACTTTAGCTTTCCATAATGGAAACCAAAAACGATCCTAAAACCATACGCGCCTGGGCCATGTTCGATTGGGCAAACTCGGCGTACAACCTGGTTATCACCTCAACTATTTTCCCGGCATATTATGCAGAGATAACAACTTCTGATAAGCACGCTGATAGAATCATGTTTCTCGGGCGGGAATTTATCAATACTGCTTTATTAGATTATGTTCTATCTGCAGCATACATGATTGTGGTTTTGTTGCTACCCATTCTTACATCAATTGCCGATTATCGTGGTAATAAAAAAAGCTATATGCAGTTTTTTACCTGGATGGGGGCTTTGGCTTGTTGTGGTTTGTTTTTTTTTAAAGCCGATACATTAGAAGTAAGCTTATTATTTTGTGCCTTAGCTGCAATTGGCTATTGTAGTGGTACAGTATTTTACAATTCCTATTTGCCGCAAATTGCAACGCTGGAGGAGCAGGATAGAGTTAGTGCAAAAGGTTTTACTTATGGTTATATAGGCAGTGTACTACTTCAAATCATTTGTTTTGTTTTTATATTTAAGCCTGAGTGGTTTGGTATACCTGATAAAGCATTCGCTGCCCGACTTTCATTCTTATTAGTTGGTGCCTGGTGGTTGGCATTTGCTCAAATACCATTCCTTAAATTACCCAAAGGGCAGCCTAATAATACTAATAAATATCAAAATGTACTAACTGGAGGTTTTATCGAGTTAAGACACGTGTGGAATAAAATCAAAAATATGCCGGTTCTAAAACGTTACCTGTCGGCTTTCTTTTTCTACTCAATGGGAGTACAAACAATAATGTTGGTTGCTACAGGTTTCGCTGCAAAAGAACTTAAATTACCTAAAGAAAGCCTCATAATTACCATCTTAATTATACAATTAGTAGCCATTGCAGGTGCTGCTTTAATGTCAAAGTTATCATCCGTATACGGTAATATAAAAGTATTGATGGGCGTGGTTATGATATGGATAGGCGTATGCTTTGCTGCTTATTTTACTCAAAATCAAACCCAGTTTTATTTGCTGGCCGTGGTGGTGGGTTTAGTAATGGGCGGTATACAATCGTTGTCGCGCTCAACATATTCTAAGTTTTTACCGCAAAATATTACCGATACGGCATCGTTCTTCAGTTTTTATGATGTTACCGAAAAACTGGCTATTGTTATCGGATTGTTTACATTTGGCTTTGTGGAGTCTCTTACGGGTAGTATGCGTAACTCTACTTTGGTACTGAGTGTGTTTTTTATTGCAGGGTTACTGCTGCTGTTTTTGCTGTTATGCACACAAAAACGCGAGATAGAAAACATTACGCCCGGCACCGTGTAAATGTTAAGGTAAAAAATGAAAGTTGAGTTATTTGTACCGTGTTTTGTTGATCAGTTGTTCCCCGACACGGCTTTTAATACCGTAAAGGTGCTGCAAAAGGCAGGCTGCGAGGTTAATTTTAACCCCGAGCAAACCTGTTGCGGTCAGCCGGCCTTTAATGGTGGTTTTTGGGACGATGCCAAGGAAGTTGGCGCCAAGTTTTTGAATACATTCAGAGATGATGATGTGATTGTAACGCCGTCGGCCTCATGTACCGGTATGGTGCGCAATTATTATAATGATCTTTTCACTAATACTACCTCTCATAACAAATGCCGCTCGGTGCAGGGTAATATTTATGAACTATCTGATTTTCTAATAAATATCCTGCAATTTGATGCTTTTGGGGCTGAGCTCGACGGTCGTGCCGTTTTTCATGACAGTTGTGCCGGTTTGCGCGAGTGCAAAATAAAGGAAGAGCCTCGAAGGCTGCTATCCAAAGTTTACGGCTTGGAACTGGTAGATTTACCTGCCGGTGAAACCTGTTGTGGTTTCGGTGGCACTTTTGCAGTAAAGTTCGATGCTGTATCGAGTGCTATGGCACAACAAAAAGTAGAACATGCCTTATCGGTTGAAGCTGATTATATAATTTCTACTGATGCCTCGTGTCTGCTGCATTTGCAAGGATATATTGATAAGAATAACTTGCCTATAAAAACCTATCACCTTGCCGATGTACTGGCCAACGGGTGGGGGAATATATAACTCCGATCCACTTATGAAAAAATCACAACCACTCATTATCATCTTCCTGCTCACATTCAGTTTATCAGCGTTAGCTCAGGCACCCAAAGCCACGGTAAAAGACCTTGCCTTTATGGCCGGGACCTGGACACTTAAACACCAATGGGGCGACATGGAAGAATATTGGGGACCGCCCATGGGCGATAATATGGTAAGCAGCTACCGTTGTGTAAAAGATGGCAAAGTAGTTTTTTATGAGTTTGTGGTAATTGAACAAACCAACGGCACACCAGTAATGAAAATGCGCCACTTCAATCCCGGCAATATAGCCTGGGAAGAAAAAGATAAACCCCACACCTATAAGCTTATTGCCCTTACCAAATCAAAAGCTGTATTTGAAGATGATGCGAAAGCTGTAAAACTCATCTACGAGCGCATATCGCCCACAAAGCTAAATTGCATTTTAGAAGAGAAAGACAAGCAAGGTAAACTGCAAAAAGATGTTTTTGCCTACACGCTAAAGCCATAAATTGGTCAAAAACACCGCAGTAGCATAAACCAATCAACCACTCACTTCTAACTACTCACTAAATTAGTTATCTTTGCGGCTTTATAATGAACAAGAAAGTCGCTTTTTACACGCTGGGTTGCAAGCTTAATTATTCCGAAACGTCAACGTTGGGCAGGCTGCTCAATAATGCTGGTTTCGAAACGGTTGAGTTTACCCAAACGCCTGATGTTTTTGTAATTAATACCTGCTCGGTAACCGAAAACGCCGACAAGAAATGCAAGAAGATCGTTAAGGAAGCACTTAAAATTTCGCCCAATGCACACGTAACTATCGTGGGCTGCTACGCGCAACTAAAACCACAAGATATAGCCGAAATTCCGGGTGTTGATTTGGTGTTGGGTGCTGCCGAAAAATTTCAACTGGTTGATCATTTAACTGATCTCACTAAAAAAGAAAAAACTGAAGTTTTTAATCAGCCGGTATCTGAAGCTAATCAATTCGTATCATCCTATTCATACGGCGATCGTACCCGTACTTTTTTGAAAGTGCAGGATGGTTGCGATTACTCATGTACGTTTTGTACCATACCTATGGCTCGCGGAGCCAGCCGTAGCGATACCATTGAAAGTGCCGTTGCACAGGCCTATGAAATTGCCGCATCGGGCGTAAAAGAAATTGTACTGACCGGTGTTAACCTGGGCGATTTTGGCATACGCAATGGCGAACGTCATGATAAGTTTTTTGACTTGGTGAAAGCATTGGATGAGGTTGAAGGCATTGACCGTATTCGTATCTCTTCCATCGAACCTAATTTGCTTACCGACGAGATCATCGAGTTTGTGGCTACGTCAAAACGTTTTGTTCCACATTTCCATATTCCGCTGCAATCGGGCTCTAACAAAATACTCGGCTTAATGCGCCGTCGTTACCGTCGCGAATTATACGTGGATAGGGTAGCGAAGATTAAAGAGCTGATGCCCGACTGCTGTATTGGCGTCGATGTTATTGTTGGCTTCCCCGGCGAAACCCGAGAGGATTTTATCGATACTTACAATTTCCTGAACGAGCTTAATGTGTCGTACCTACACGTATTCACTTATTCAGAGCGCGAAAACACCATGGCAGCCGAAATGAGTGGCATTGTACCCGGTTCAACCCGTGCCGAGCGGAGCAAGATGCTGCACATTCTTTCCGACAAAAAGCGTCGTGCTTTTTACGAGTCTCAATTGAATAAAAGCGACGAAGTACTGTTTGAAGGCGATAATAAAGAGGGGTATATGCACGGTTTTACCCGTAACTATGTGAAGGTAAAAGCCAAGTTTGACCCCATATTGGTTAACGAATTAAAGACCGTAAAACTAACCGCCATAAGCGCCGACGGCGATGTGGAAATAACCGAAAGCGAAGAAATATTGGTTCATTAACCTTATATTCGCTTCAAATTACTACCTCATGTTCCCATCTATTTCCGACCTGATCAATTATCTTACCGGTTGGCATTTACCAACATTACCCATTCAAACCTTTGGTTTTTTTGTGGCAATGGCCTTTATGGCTGCATATTGGGCTTTTGTACAGGAGTTTAAACGTAAAGAAGCGTTGGGCTATGTACTACCCATGCAAAAAACAATTACCGTTGGCGAACCGGCTTCGGTAGGGGAGTTAGTGGGCAATGCCATTTTTGGTTTTATAATTGGTTACAAACTGCTTGATGTAATACTCAACTATAAATTAATGGTTGAAGATACCCAAGGCTTTTTGCTATCGGGCCGTGGAAATTTATTGGGCGGAATTATTGGTGCAGCAAGCATTGCTTACTGGGCTTATTACGAAAAGAAGAAAGAACAACTGGCCGAGCCTGTTACCAAGCAAGTTTTGGTACATGCCCACGAATTGATGGGTAATATATTGGTTTGGGCTGCTGTTTTTGGCTTTGCCGGAGCTAAGTTATTTAATGCGCTTGAAAATTGGGATGAGTTTATGGCAGACCCTGTGGGTATGCTTATTGGTTTTAGCGGCTTAACTTTTTACGGCGGATTAATTTGCGGTGGTGCTGCTGTGCTTTACATAGCTCAAAAAAATGGTGTAAAGCCTTTTACCATGTTAGATATTGGCGGCCCCGGCATGATGCTGGCTTACGGTGTTGGTCGTATTGGTTGCCAAATGGCCGGCGATGGTGATTGGGGCATACCTAATACTGCGCCCAAACCGGGCTGGTTTAGCTGGGCTCCTGATTGGATGTGGTCTTTTAAATATCCGCATAACGTTAACATGGCCGATCATGATAACCGCATTGCCGATTGCGTGGGCAGATATTGTTATGAGTTAAAATTGCCGGTTTATCCTACACCATTTTATGAGTGTGTAGCGTGTATTCTGCTCTTCTTGGTGCTATGGAGTATTCGCAGCCGTATAAAAGCGCCGGGTGTTATGTTTGGCATTTATTTGATATTGGCCGGTGTGGAGCGTTTCTTTGTAGAGTTAATTCGTGTAAATACCAAATATCACCTGTTCGGTATATCATTTACCCAGGCCGAAATGATTTCGTTATTTATGGTTATTGGTGGTGTTGCCTTAATAATTACAGGCAGGTCTAAATACAAAACACAGTTTGCCAATGGCTGATGTGCCTTTTTTTAAACGCATAAGTCAAAATAAGTTTGCAAGGTTCCTGCTTTCGGCAGGTAGTGGTTTTTTGATAGATGTGCTGGCCTTTCGAATACTTGAAGGGTATGTTTTTACCAATAAAGTTTATGTGTTGCTTGGACACCGTACCAGCAATATTGCGCTAACGCTCATCATCTCATTTACATTAGGCGTAATGGTTAATTTTTTAGTTACCCGTTACCTGGTTTTTAACGAATCGAAGTTGCCTTTTTTACAGCAATTTGTGAGGTTTGGTTTAGTGGCCTTTGTAGGTTATTTTGCCAATCTTGAAGTACTCAAGCTCTTTATCAGGTACTTGCATTTCGACCCAACCATTGCACGTATTACAGCGGCGTTGAGTCTTTTCTTCGCCAGTTTTTTTATTCATAAAGTATTTTCATTCAACATATCCAGCCGCAAAAAAAATGCTGAATCAAATAACTAACCAGGTAACCGAGGTGGCCCGCGAGGCCGGTGATTTTATTCGTCAGGAACGTAAGAATTTCAGCGCCGACCGTATTGAGTTTAAGGGATTGAACGACCTGGTATCGTACGTTGATAAAACTGCCGAACAAAAAATAGTTTCCTCACTTAAAAAAATACTGCCTGAGGCCGGTTTCATTACCGAAGAAAAAACCACCACCATAGTTGGCGAACGCTATAACTGGATAATTGATCCGTTAGATGGTACAACTAACTTTATTCATGGTTTACCGGTGTTTTCGGTGAGTATTGCCTTACAGGAATATGGAGAACTGGTTGCCGGAGTAGTTTATGAGGTAAACCAGGACGAATGCTTTTATGCCAGCGCCGATAGTCCGGCTTACCTCAACGGCCAGGAAATTAAAGTGAGCCCGGCTCCAACCATTGCCGATAGTTTGATAGCCACCGGTTTCCCATATTACGATTTTACTAAGCAAGCCCAATATATCAACCTCTTTACCGAACTGATGAAAGGTTGCCACGGCATCCGTCGTATGGGTTCGGCTGCGGTAGATTTGGTTTATACTGCTTGTGGGCGTTTTGAGGCATTTTATGAGTACAATCTCAACGCCTGGGATGTGGCAGCCGGAATTGTAATTGTAAAACAGGCCGGAGGAGATGTAGTAAATTTTTCGGGAGGTAATGAAGTGATCAATACCCGTGAGCTATTGGCTACCAATGGTAAGATAACGGCAGAGATGCTGGAGATGATTAATAAATATTTCAAGTAAAAAATATCCCGTCATTGCGAGGTACGAAGCAATCTCTGCGTAGGACAAGCAAGTAGACCTGTATAGTTCAGAGATTGCTTCGTACCTCGCAATGACGTATATAAAAGTAGAAAGGCCGATTAGTATTTTGCTAACCGGCCTTTCTATATACCTAATAATCGGTGAAATCACCAAAAAGAATTATAATGCTTCCGAAACCACTTCCTGTACCTCTGGTACCATGCGTTTCAACAGGTTTTCGATGCCCGATTTTAGAGTGATGGTTGATGATGGGCAACCGCTGCAAGAGCCGCGAAGCTCTACCGGTAACCACACCTTCGTTAAATGATTTATAGCTGATAGCGCCGCCATCCTGCTCAACAGCCGGGCGAACGTAGTCATGCAATATTTGCTGAATTTTAACTTCAGCATCAGTTCCTTCAAAGTTAGGGGTTTCGTCTTGTGCAACTTCCTGTATGGTGAGTTCCGATTCAACGGCACCTTTTACAAACTCTTTTAATATAGCCTCAATGTCGGCCCAGTTGCTGTCTTCGGTTTTAGTGACGGTAACAAAGTTGCTGGCGAAAAATACACCGTTAACAAAAGAGAATTTAAATAACTCTTTGGCAAAGGTCGATTTCTCAGCACTTTCTTTAGTGGCGTAATCTACACTTCCGTTAATCAACAACTTGTTCACAATGAACTTCATGGTTGCCGGGTTAGGGGTAGATTCGGTATATACGTTGATATTCATGACTATGCAATTTTGAATGAGAACAAATTTAATCAGCTTTTTGATTTAACAATACGTTGCTCTTGTATTTGACCTCAACATGACTTATACACCTGTGTAGTTCTGTGGTGTAATTTGTTTTAATTCGGCTTTTACTTCGGCACTAATATCCAATTTCTCCACAAATTCAGCAATGCTCTGTGCATTTATGCCCTGATTTGTTCTGGTTAAATCTTTCAAAGCCTCGTAAGGATTAGGGAAATTTTCGCGGCGTAAGATAGTTTGAATAGCCTCGGCCACTACCGCCCAGTTATCTTCCAGATCCTGGTTAATGGCAGCCTCGTTAAGCAGCAATTTGTTTAAACCACGAATGGTAGATTTTATAGCAATTAAAGTATGCGCTACCGGCACGCCAATGTTACGTAACACGGTGGAATCCGTCAAATCGCGTTGCAGACGTGATACAGGTAGTTTAGCAGCTAAATGCTCAAATAAGGCATTGGCTAAGCCAATATTGCCCTCCGAGTTCTCAAAATCAATAGGGTTAACCTTATGCGGCATAGCCGATGAACCTACCTCTCCGGCCTTTATTTTTTGCTTAAAGTAGTTCATGGAAATGTAGGTCCACATATCGCGGTCTAAATCCATAATGATATTGTTGATGCGTTTCAGGGCATCGCAATGGGCGGCAAAGTTGTCGTAATGCTCAATTTGCGTGGTGCGCTGCGAACGGCTTAAGCCCAATACATTGTTTACTAAATTATTCCCAAAATCTACCCAGTTAATAGCAGGGTAGGCCACATTATGGGCGTTAAAGTTACCGGTAGCACCGCCAAACTTAGCCGAAAACGGGATAGTTTTAGCCTGTTGTAACTGACCTTCAATACGCTCAATAAATACTTCAACCTCCTTACCTAAACGGGTAGGCGAGGCGGGTTGACCATGTGTGTGTGCCAGTAAGGGCACGGATTTCCAGTCTTCGGCATAGCCTTTTAATACTGCTAACAAATCATCAATAGCAGGGTAATATACTTCTTGCAAGGCCAGTTTAAAAGAGTACGGAATAGCCGTGTTATTAATATCCTGCGAGGTTAAGCCAAAGTGTATAAACTCCTTGTATACTTGCAGGTTAAGTGAGTCGAATTTTTGTTTGATGAAATATTCAACAGCCTTAACATCATGGTTAGTGGTCTTTTCAATGTCTTTAATGCTTTGCGCATCAGCTTCTGTAAACTGCTCGTAAATACTACGCAGGCTGCCGTAAACCGATTTATTAAAGCCGGCCAGTTGCGGTAGCGGATGTTCACACAGGGCTATAAAGTATTCAACCTCAACATAAACACGGTATTTAATTAAAGCGTACTCTGAAAAATAAGCCGACAACGAAGCGGTAGCATTATGATAACGGCCATCAACAGGAGATATGGCCATGAGCGGGGTAAGCGACATAGAAACAGTTTTTTGCGCAAAGTTAATAAAGTAGCCCGAATTTGGGACAGATTGCTCAATTTGAACTCATTGAATACCATATTAAAATTAGCAAGGGCAGGATAATGCAGGATAGTTGATAATAGCATTGAAAAAACGAAAAGTATACATTTGGTTACCATTATAATCTTCGGTTAGTGCATTGCCGAAAACAACACCTTACATATCATAAGTTGAAAAATTTGATGACTAAAAATCTACGCGCACTTGTAATTATAATAACCTTTTTGTTACCGGCGTTTGTTTACGCAGCGGGCTCGCCGCGCATTAAATACAATTTTAATCTTTCATGGAAATTAAATGTAGGCGATGCTCCCGGTGCCGACCAACCCGGCTATGACGATTCGGGCTGGAAAGCGGTAACATTACCACATGCCTGGAATGAGGATTCGGCCTTTAAAGTATCCATCGATCAGCACCCAACCGGTATTGCCTGGTACCGTAAACACTTTAAACTGCCCGCAACCGATGCCGGAAAGAAAGTGTTTATTGAGTTTGAAGGCGTGCGCCAGGCCGCCGAGATATACATCAACGGCCAAGGTATTGGTATGCATGAAAACGGTGTTATGGCTTTCGGGTTTGATATCACTACATTATTAAAGCCCGGCGCCGATAACGTAATTGCCGTAAAAACCGATAACTCATGGGAGTACCGCGAAAAAGCTACCAACACTAAATTTCAATGGAGCGATAAAAACTTTAATGCCAATTACGGTGGCCTCTCTAAAAACGTGTGGCTGCACGTAACCGATAAGTTGTACCAAACCCTGCCATTGTACGCTTTCCTGAAAACTTCGGGTGTTTATATTTATGCCAATAACTTTGATATTACAGGAGGGAAAGCCACTATCAATGCCCAATCAGAAGTGAAGAATGATGCTGATGCTGTTAAAATGTTCCAGTATGAGGTGGAGATCAAAGACCTCGACGGTAAAATAGTAAAGACCTTTGCAGGGGAAGCAACTATGCTTAAACCCGGCGAAAGTAAAACGGTTAAGGCAATGGCCGAGGTAACAGGGCTTAAGTTTTGGAGTTGGGGGTATGGCTATTTATATACAGTTACTACCCGCTTAAAAGTAAATGGTGCGGTAGTAGATGAAGTGCCCACTATAACAGGTTTCCGTAAGGTTGAATACAAAGATGGTATGGTATACCTGAATAATCGCGTGCTCATGATGCATGGATATGCGCAGCGCTCGAGTAACGAGTGGCCGGCCATTGGTCTTTCGGTACCGGCCTGGCTGAGCGATTACAGTAATGGTTTAGCTGTTGAAAGCGGTGGCAACCTGGTGCGTTGGATGCATATTACACCATGGAAACAGGATATTGAATCGTGCGATCGGGTCGGATTGATTGAAGCTATGCCTGCCGGCGATGCCGAGAAAGATGTAGAAGGTACCCGCTGGACACAGCGTACCCAGGTAATGCGAGATGCCATCATTTATAACCGTAACAACCCGAGCATATTTTTTTACGAGTGCGGTAACGAATCGATAAGTGAGCCGCATATGGCCGAAATGAAGGCCATCAAGTACCAATACGATCCATACGGAGGTCGTGCCATTGGCTCGCGCGAGATGCTGGACAGCAAGGAGGCTGAATACGGCGGCGAGATGCTCTACATAAACAAAAGCGCTCATATACCCATGTGGGCCATGGAGTATTCGCGTGATGAAGGTTTGCGTAAGTACTGGGACGAGTTTTCGCCGCCTTACCATAAAGATGGAGATGGACCGCTGTATCGTAACGCTCCGGCAACTGATTATAACCGCAACCAGGATTCGCACGCCATAGAAGATGTAAAACGCTGGTACGAATATTACAAAGAACGCCCGGGTACCGGTAAACGCGTAAGTTCGGGTGGGGTAAACATTATCTGGTCTGATAGCAATACCCACTTTCGTGGTTCCGAAAATTACCGCAGGAGCGGGGAGGTGGATGCCCTGCGTATTGCCAAGGATGGTTTTTATGCCCACCAGGTTATGTGGGACGGCTGGGTTGATGTTGAGAAACCGCGTGTACACATCATTGGTCATTGGAATTATAAAGCCGGCACTACTAAAAATATATACGTAGTTGCATCCGGTGAAAAAGTTGAACTTTGGGTAAACAATAAATCATTAGGCTTTGGCCAACGTTCAAACGGATTTCTGTTCACTTTCGACAATGTAAAATGGGAGCCGGGTACTATCAAAGCGGTATCATACAACGCAGCCGGAAAACAACTGGCGCAGGACGAGATTAAAACAGCTGGCGAACCGGCAGCCATCAAACTCATTTCTATGCAATCGCCCACTGGTTTCAAGGCCGATGGTGCCGATTTAGCATTGGTACAATTTGAAGTAGTTGATGCTCAAGGAAACCGTTGCCCAACAGCCATGAACATGGTGAATTTTAAGCTTAACGGCGAAGCCGAATGGCGTGGCGGACTGGCGCAAGGGCCTGATAATTACATACTGGCTAAATTATTACCTGCCGAAAATGGTGTAAACCGTGTGCTGATACGTTCAACCACAAAAGCCGGCAAAATTGTGTTAACTGCAAGTGCCGATGGATTAAAAAGTGCAAGCCTGACATTGAATACCTTACCGGTAACTGTGATGGAATGGTTTGGCTTTAACCGCTCCGGCTACTGGTTTAAAGCCTGAGCTAAAACGTGGTCCAACTCCGCAAACACCATCGTTCAAACCAAGCCGCAAAGCACTCGAAATTGTGAGTGCAACCGCAGGTGCAAACGCCGATAAAGCCATTGCCAGTTACGATGATAATGAATTATCAGATTGGGTTAATGACGGCAAGCAATCAACTGCCTGGATAAAATATACACTTAAGGAAGCCGAGACTGTAAACGAAGTAACGCTGAAATTAAACAATTTCAGAAGCCGGGTTTATCCTATCCGTATTTTGGTAGACGATAAAGAGGTATTTAACGGCAATACCGAAAAGAGCCTGGGATACTTTACAGCAATATGTAAAGCTGCTAAAGGTAAAACCGTTACCATATTACTTACCGGTGCTGCAACCACTAAAGACAATGCCAGCATAGGTACGGAAGTAGCCGGGCAAAAGCTTGACGATGGTGTTGCCCGGGATGATGCCAAAGCAAAAGGCTCACTCAGCATAATTGAGGCCGAGATTTATAAAACATTGTAAAAAATTATAAATCAGTTTAAAGTCCATAGATATACCTTGAAAAAAATTATTACATATATGGCTTTTTTCCAGAATATATTCAGCCCGTATTTCAAGCGAATAAAGATTATGCAATCGTTTGCATTAATCAATTCTTTAGGCTAAACTTGGCTGCAAATTTTAAAATGAGTGTTGTTATTATAAACACAATATGATACCTAATTTAGAGCAAACTTTCAGATGGTTTGGCCCAACCGACCCGGTAACCCTGCAAGCCATAAAACAAACCGGAGCTACCGGCATCGTATCGGCATTGCACCACATACCCTGTGGCGATGTATGGAGCATTGATGAAATACAGGCACGTAAAAATATAATTGAACAGGCCGGTTTTAACTGGGCCGTAGTAGAGAGCGTAAACATACACGAAAGCATTAAAATGGGCACGCCCGAACGCGATGCTTATATTGAAAGATATAAACAAACCCTAAAAAACCTATCGGCCTGTGGCATTGGCGTTGTATGTTACAACTTTATGCCCGTGCTCGACTGGACACGCACGCATTTGGATTACCGCCTGGATAAC
This sequence comes from Mucilaginibacter terrae, assembly GCF_031951985.1. Classification (NCBI taxonomy): domain Bacteria; kingdom Pseudomonadati; phylum Bacteroidota; class Sphingobacteriia; order Sphingobacteriales; family Sphingobacteriaceae; genus Mucilaginibacter; species Mucilaginibacter terrae. The sequence goes on from NZ_JAVLVU010000001.1 coordinate 24,617, forward strand.
GGCGCATCGGCCTTACGGTACCACGCCCCGGCGCTGGCCGCTTTTGATTTATACATCTTAAAACGCGAAGGTGCTTTAAATGATTTTACTGTTGAAGAACAACAGGCGGCCAAAGTCTATCTGGATAGCCTGAACGAAGAAGAGATACAGTTATTAAGCAATACCATTTTGGCCGGATTACCTGGTACCGATGAGGTTTTTAGCATTGAAGAGTTCAAAGTATACCTGCAAAAATATGCTCAAGTAAATCAGGAGGTATTGAAAGCTAACTTAGCTTATTTTCTGCAAAATATAATTCCAACAGCCGAAGAGGCTGGCATTAAAATGTGCATTCACCCCGATGACCCGCCGTTCCCTGTGTTGGGCTTGCCACGGGTGGTTTCTAACGAGCAGGATTTAACCGATGTGGTGAACGCCTGCCCTTCATCATCAAACGGAATTACGCTTTGTACCGGCTCGTTGGGCGCTAACCCGGCTAATGATATTCCACGTATAATTGAGCGGTTGGGCGAAAATATACACTTTCTGCACCTGCGTAATGTGCGTCGCGAGGCAGATGGTAGCTTTTATGAGGATGAACACCTGGCCGGTACAACTAATATGTATGCAGTTATGAAAGCGGTTGTGGAGGAACAACTGAAAAGAGAAAATGCTGGTCGTGCCGATGCAGCCATCCCCATGCGCCCAGATCATGGACATAAAATACTCGACGATTATAATTACAACACCTATCCAGGTTATTCGGTTATTGGCAGGCTGAAAGGGCTGGCCGAACTGCGTGGTTTAGAAATGGGTATCAAATTATCTGTAGAAGTGGCATCAGCAAAATAATTACTTTTGCGGCCTGAATGAGTGATTATTTTAAAAACCTTGCTGCCCTGCTCGATGTGGAACGCCAGGCCGACGAAACTTCTTTTGCCAGTCTTACAAACGGGGTTGGCACTGCGCAACGCCGCGAACTGGGTTTGTGCTGGTACCCGATAGCCATTCGTAATACCGAACCGGTGCGTGGCGATTACATCAACGTTGAAGTTGAACGCACTACGCATAAAGAACTGTCTCACCAAATCCGTTTTGGTAGTTCGGTAGCATTATTCTCCAACCATAACCCCCAAGATAGGGTAAGGGGCACGGTAACCTATTTAGGTTCCGACCGGATGAAAGTAACCCTGCTTACCGAAGAACTACCCGATTGGGCCAGCGACGGTAAGCTGGGCATAGACCTGCTGTTTGATGCTTACAGCTACGACGAGATGAAGCAGGCCTTAAAAACTGCAGAAAAGCTCGATTCGCACCTAATTAAGGTACTTACCGGGCAGGAAAGCCCAGTAACTGCGAATGTGCCTTATCTTAATGCTGCGCTGAATGCATCACAAAATAATGCTGTTGCCCATATTTTAGGTTCTCAGGATTTAGCCATAGTACATGGCCCGCCCGGAACGGGTAAAACCACTACGCTGGTGGCCGCAATAAAAGCAGTTGTTGAGCGCAATGATGAACAAGTGCTGGTGGTAGCACCCAGCAACACTGCCGTTGATTTGCTGAGTGAAAAACTTACTGATGCCGGTTTGAATGTACTGCGCATAGGCAACCCGGTAAGGGTAAGCGAACGCCTGCAACAACTCACGCTTGATAATAAAGTTGCTGCGCACATACAAAGCAAAGAAATAAAGAAACTGCGTAAACAGGCTGCCGAGTACAAAAACATGGCGCACAAATACAAACGTAGTTTTGGCAAAGCCGAGCGCGATCAGCGCAAAGCCCTCTTTAACGAGGCGCATCGTATCATGAAAGACGTAACTCAAATTGAAGAGTACATTGCCGGCGATGTGATCAGCAAAACGCAGGTAATTACGGCTACCTTGGTAGGAGCCAATCATTACAGCATTAGTAAACTCAACTTTAAAACGGTTTTTATTGACGAAGCAGGTCAGGCCCTTGAACCAGCTACCTGGATACCGATACTAAAAGCCCAGCGTGTTATTTTAGCGGGCGACCACCTGCAATTGCCCCCAACCGTAAAATCGAGCCAAAGTGCATTAACCATTACCCTGCTCCAAAAATGCGTTGCCCTGCATCCCGAAGCTGTTACGCTGTTACAAGAACAGTACCGGATGAATAGCCAGATCATGAATTTTTCGTCGCGCAGGTTTTATGAAAATAGGCTCATAGCGCACCCATCGGTTGCCAACCGAATGTTATGGGAGGGCGATAAACCGTTTACCTTTATTGATACCGCCGGAGCAGGGTATGATGAAAACGCCGATGGCACCAGCACGGTAAACCCCGAGGAAGCAGCATTTGTAGTACGGCATATAGCTGCCCAAAACTATATTGGCCGTAGCGTTGCTGTAATAGCGCCGTACAAACAGCAGGTTGTATTATTAGCCGAATTGCTGGCCGGTACCGGCATCGAGGTAAATACGGTCGACGGTTTTCAGGGGCAGGAGCGTGATGTGGTTTATATATCGCTAACCCGGAGTAACAGCGATGGAACAATAGGCTTCCTGGTTGATTATCGCCGGATGAACGTAGCCATAACGCGTGCCCGTATGAAACTTATTATTATTGGCGACAGCGCCACTTTAGGGCAAGACCCTTTTTATAAAGAATTGTTAGCCTATGCCGAAGAAGTTGGCGGTTACAAAAGCGTGTGGGAATATCAAGATTGAGTTTTGGGGAAGTTATATTGCATGTGCCAGTTATCGGTTCCCAGCAGCTTTTTCTCACCCTTAATTTTAAACCCAAGCGAAGTATACAGCTTTTGAGCCTGATGATTGGTTTTAACAACCAACAAACCAATGGCCGGCCAGTTATTGGTGCGTCCTTGTTCAATCAACCCTTTTATTAGCTGCTTGCCAATACCTTTGCCGCGCATAGTTGGTTTTACACCAATGCAGTCAACATAATACTCGCCTTCTTTTGTTTCATCTTCGGGGATACCGTTGAACCCATATTGCTGCTGAATATAAACTAAAAAAGGCTGGCGAAGCTGGTTAAGTTTTGCGCCGTTGTAAGCGCAAATCATTCCTTTTACACCTTCATGGTCACTATAAACCAAGCAGTTTTGGAAACTATATTGGTTGCCCGGAATGGCGGCAAAACGTTCGAACAATAGCAGAGCTTCATGCTGCCCACGGCCGTTTACAAATGAGTTGGCCAGCGTACCCATAGCCATTATTATAAACGTGGCAAGTTCAGGGGCATCATTTGGTGTTGCAGGGTGTATCATTTGTTCAATATATTATTTTTAACATATATTGTGCTGTTCTTCTCAGTAAATTCTAATTCAAAACACCCGTTTGTAACGTTAAAGTTACTTTGTTGAAATGCTGTTTTAGGTAGCTTTGACGTAACCAATTATATATATCATTATGGCAGCATTCGAACTTCAGAACGCCATTATTGAGTTGTTAAAACGTGAGCTTGGCAGTGCACATACTGTTTCATTACTTCGCGATCAGATACTCATTCAAATAAGTACAGCCGATTTTGAACACCGGTTGGGTAATTTTCTTCAACAAATTTATAGCGTAATTGATCACCATGGGCCAAAACGCAATGAGCATATTTCACTCATCATCAGAGATGTAAACCAGCGTTACGAAAACGTTTTTAAAATATGGAAGTCGGTGTTTTAGGAAGTTATTTAAGGGAATGATAAATTATGCTATCCTACGATTTGATATAGCCGTTACCCACTCTTCATTTCCGCATCTTTTACATTTGCCGGCGGCAACTTTTTCTTCGGTAGCGGCACATATACCACAAGCGTAAATGTCTTTTTGTGCAATGTTTTTTTTTGAGCGTTGGTTATATGGTTTAGGAAGTACCGGTAAACCAAACTTTACTTCATTATCTTCATAAAAAAAGAAACTTACCTGTCCGTTAGTTTCCAGCAGTGCTGTACGTACCTGGCCAACATGCTCAATGCTTTGAGCTCGCATTTCGGCAAAAAACTCATCTTTGGCAAAGGTGTTATCGCTTTCTTCTTGCAAGGTAAACATGCCATTTTCAATAATGTACATCGGCTCACCCTCCAGTATACTTTCAAAACGTTCACTCTTGGCAGCAAAATAAGTAAGTAACCTGTAAAAAATAAGTATTACCGCAAATACCAGGAGCGATGGCAGCAAAGCAGCTTCTTTGCTAAACATGGGATCGCCTGCGGCCGAACCCAATGCAATAATAATGGCTACTTCAAATATGCTTAATTGCCGTACCCCTTTCTTGCCCGATAAGCGCAGCAGGATAAGTATAAAAGCAAACATAACCAAGGTGCGCAATACAATTTCAAAAGCAAAGCTCAAATCTAAATCGCTCAATAAAAGGTTATGCCAGTCGAGTTTCATTGTACTAATGGTCAATAATTTACAACAGCCATAGTACTTAAATGTTTATTATTAAAGGAATGCTAACGGGTTTTTAGGAAGACTAATTACAACGGCAGCACTTTAAATTAAAAACGCCACTTAAATTTTTTAAGAGGCGTTTCTGTTATGCTTTTTTTATAGGAATATCTCAAACCGGCAAACTCACAATAAATGTAGTTTGCTCGCCAGGTATGCTATCAACAGCTATTTTGCCGCCGTGTACTTTCACCACAACATCATAACTCAGCGAAAGACCTAAGCCGGTACCTTGTCCGGTAGGTTTGGTGGTAAAAAACGGTTGCATAATTTTGTCTTTAATATCATCAGGTATACCGGTACCATTATCTTTTACGATGATTTGTAATAGATTATTATTTAAAGTTGTACTTACTTCTACCACGGGCTTGTAATTGCCACCAATATTTTTTTGCTTTTGGTGTACGGCGTAAAAAGCATTATTGAACAGATTGAGCATCACCCGGCCCATTTCCTGCGGTATCATATTGGCCATGGGCAGGTCATCAGCAAAATTTGTAATGAGGTCGGCGTTAAAGGTTTTATCTTTTGCCCGCAATCCATGATAAGCCAAACGCAGGTACTCATCGGTCAGTTTATTAATGTCGGTAGGTTCTTTCTGTCCGTTTGAGGCGCGGCTGTGTTCAAGCATGCCCTTTACAATGCTGTCGGCACGTTTACCGTGATAATTTATTTTTTCTAATGCTTCTTTTAATTCTGTAGCCAGGTATTGAGCTTCGGCTATGTCACCTTTCACCAACTCGTCATTTAGTTCGGTCAACATTTCGGTACTTACTTCCGAAAAGTTATTTACAAAGTTGAGAGGGTTTTGAATTTCGTGGGCAATACCGGCGGTAAGTTCACCCAATGAAGCCATTTTCTCTGACTGCACAAGCTGGGTTTGTGCTGCCTTAAGCTCGGTAATTGCTTCGGCCAACTGGTCGCGCTGGGCGGTAATTTCTTCCTGTTTGTTGTTTAAGTCAGCATTCGCCTGGTTTATTAAAACATTTGCTTTACGCTGATTATAGTAGTTTAACCCAATAAAGCCCGATAGAACCACCAAAGTGGCCAAACCTCCCATGTAAAAATAGCTCTGATACTTTTTTGATTTAATTTCGGCTTTTTGCAACTTCATTTGCTCGTTAAGGCGTTGCGTAGCCAAGCGTTGAACGTATTTTAATGAGTCTTCACGTTTTTCGTATTCAAACCGGGCAATTTTTTGTTTAGTATCAGTTTTTTTCGTGATGTTATCTAAACTATCGGCCATATCGCGATACCGCTTATAGTGAGTAAATGCAGCCCGGTAATCATGTAACTTCTCATAAGCCAAACTTAACTCCCGATGAGCATTCTCCATGGAACTGGCATTGCCCGATTCAAAACTTTCATTCCAACCAATGTTTAAATACTTGATCATTAGCATATCACGTTCGCCTGGCTTTATCCCAGCAGCTAATAATGTTTTATCCGGGGCATCCCGAATGATAGTTCCCATGGTGCCATAAATTCCAGTAATTTTTAGTTTGTTATCAGTTTCGAGCCTGGCTGCCTCTTTAATATTGATGAGGGCTTGCTCGTAATTTTTTGCTTTATAATAAGTCCATGCAAGTGCGTTGAGGGTATTAATTTTAGTTGGCATATCAAGCGCATCAGTAACCGCTTGTTTACTGTAAGCCACCGCCTGATCATATTGCTCCACTTCGATAAGATTTTGCGCAATGGTAGCATTTAAACCGCTCAGATACGCCGCCGAAACCTGTTTGATTTTTTTTGCAGCTGTTAATGCGTGTTTATAATTTGTAGCAGCTTTTTCATAATCTTTTAGTTTAGCATAAATACCTGCAAGGTTCATGTAAGCCTGCATCAGCTCGGCCTGGTTACTTTTTGCTATGCCAATTTTAACTATCAGCAATCCGTCCTCAATTGCCTTATTGTAGTTACCTGTTGCCTGATTGGCCATTGCCCGTATAGCCAAAAAATGTGTGTATTGAGGCCACGTTTCATAGCCTTTCAGCATTTTTTCGGTTTGGCTGCAAATCAACAATGCTTTCTGGTAATTTTTGCTCATTACATAAGCCTCGGCAATATTAAGATGGATGGCAAATATTACCGGTAAATTTTTGGCCGCTTTGGCATAACCAAGGGCTTGGTTAAGATATTTAATAGCCTCGCTATATTGGGCTTTTTTTACATAAATACCGCCTTTAAGCAAAAGGTCGTTAGCCAGAATTTTGTTATTTCGGGTTTTTCTCAAATAAGGCTCGTTGGCTTCAATACGTTTAAGCGCTTCATCATATTTGCCTGTGCCTATAAAGCAAGAAGCTATATAGCTATTAATAAGATGTTTTTGAGTTTCAAGATGCAAAGTGTCGGCAAGTGCACCAACCTGCTCAAACCGTGCAATAGCAACGCTGATATTTGCTGCGTAATAATTGGCTACAGCCGATGCATAGAGCCATTTAAACTTACCTTTTTTCCAGTTAAGGCGTTTACTGAGCGCCTCGGCCTCGTTCACATATTTCATGGCCAGCGTAACCTGTCCTGCCGGCGAGTAGGCATTAGCAATATTGCATAATAAATTTAAGCGGGTGCTATCTTCGCGTGCTTTAACCAATTCGTTTTTAAGCGAATCAATTTCGGCCTGTCCACGTTTTTGAGCAAACGTTTGTGGGAGTGAAAAAACTATTAAAGAAAATAGTACTGATAGGGCAGGTACGGTTAGTTTCATATTGTAAAAAACTAAAGTACGCATTATCAGATTATTTATCCATAGTTAAAAATAGCTAACCAGCCGGGTTTCATCTGCTATTGTGACTTTTGTTTGAGTATTGGTTCCTGCGCAAAAATAGATTTTGGCAGTAATAATGAGCCTGCGCCAAACAGCGCAGTACTCTTTAAAATCTTTATGTGTGCTCATTCGGAGTATTATTGATACTGACTCTTAGGTTATATTATTTTGTGTAGGAATTTTTATAAGATTCCCTTTAATAATCCACCTTCGGCCCTAATTGCGGCACCGTTGGTAGCAGAGGCCAGTGGGCTTACTAAGTAAGCAACCATGTTGGCTACTTCACCAGTACTTAAAAATCGCTGTATGATAGAGGTAGGCCGAATCATTTTAAAGAAATCTGCCTCAACCTGGTTCGTTGTTTTATTTTGGTCTTTAGCCAGGTTTTCAATAATGCCGCCAACGCCTTCAGATAAGGTGGGTCCGGGCAATAGGGAGTTTACGGTAACGGCAGTACCTTTGGTCAGTTCGGCAAGTCCGCGGGCTACGGCCAGCTGCGCAGTTTTGGTTACGCCGTAGTGAATCATTTCTTCGGGGATCTGTACGGCCGACTCGCTTGATATAAAAATAATTCGCCCCCAGTTATTATTCAGCATTTTACCGAAGTAAGCACGGGATAAACGAATGCCGCTCATTACGTTTATTTCGTAAAAGCGCGCCCAATCCTCATCTTTAATATCCAAAAATGCTTTCGGCTCAAAAACAGCTACGTTATTGATCAGGATGTCGACCATAGGTATATGATTAACCAGGCTTTTTATTTCTTCGGCATTGGTTAAATCGGCAGTATACCCGCTAACGCTGTTATTGCCGCTTTCCAATTTGATTTCAGCTACCGCTTTCTCTACCCGTTCGGTAGTGCGGCCATTGATGATAACTTCGGCACCTTCTTTGGCTAATTGCAGAGCGATGGCATAACCTATACCGGCAGTAGAGCCACTGATCAATGCCTTTTTGTTTTTTAATTGTAAGTCCATAGTATGTTTAAGTTTGTATGTGATTTGTTAAATAATTTGTGTTTGGTAGGGGAGGTATGTTATTTAATGAGATGGATTAAGACGGCTAAGCATTGTATACAGCAAAGCATTCTGCACACTTAATGCAGAATGCCGCCGAAAGTAATTAAGGGGGTTAGGCAGAGTTATTTAAGCAAGAATGCCAGCAAGTCCTTTTTAACTTGTGGTGTGTTTTCTTGTACCACCCAGTGCCCCGAATCTTTTATTACAGATTCCTGCACATTGGTTGCCACCAATTTTGTATGTGTAGCCAGGAAAGGACCCGCAAAGTGATCAGACCCCATAGTCAGCACGGGCATTTTTATTTTTTGCTTAGCAAATTCTATATTATCCTTAGCGTCCTGGTTAAAGTAACCAAACCAGTGAAAAGCACCCGTGGTAGCACCAGGAACGGAATAGGCACGTATAAATTCAGCACGTTCAGCCGCAGTGAAGGCTTTTTTTTGAAAACCCACTACCGGCCAAAAATCTGTCAGGAATAGCCCTACTTTACCTGAAACCAGTTCGCCTGCATGCGGCTGGGCAAAAAAACCAAACCACCAGGCCTGTGCTTTTACCTGGCTCCAAACCGGCTCTATACCGGGTAGTAAAGCATCCAGTAAGGCAAGTTTTTTAACATCATCCGGAAACTGGGCAGCATAGGCGTAGGCTACCATTAAACCAATATCATGGCCTACAACATTAACCTGCTTGTAACCTAATTTCTGTGTTAGCTCATGCATATCTACAGCCATATTCTTTTTGTCATAACCTCCGGCTGGTTTTCCCGACTCACCAACGCCGCGCAGATCTGGCGCTATAACCGTGAAGTGTTTTGACAATTCGGGCAGTAGCCTGTTCCACATATACCAGTTTTGCCCAAAGCCGTGTATGAGCAGCAATGGCTCGCCTTTACCGCCAATTACATAATGAATTTTGACCTTGTTTACAGTGGCATATTGATGCTTGAAATTTGATGGAGGATTAGCTGCGCTAACTGCTGCCAGTACATTACCCACTAATGCTGTTAAGAGCAGGGTAACTAATACATGTTTGATTTGAGTTATTGTTTTCATATTTGTGATTTGTTGTATTTTATAAATCGGTGGTTATTTTTTTTGGCTGGTGCTGATGTCTTTGTAGGCGTTAGGCAGGTTAAAATTGTAATGCAGCCAATTGAAGAGCATATAGCCTTTATCAAAGGACTTCATGGTGACGGCCGTTTTGGTTTGTTCCAGGCTCAGTCCTTTGTTTACGGCTGCTTCCACCTCTTTCTTTAATTCTTCCACATAATCAATGGTGTTTTTGATGCCTGCTTTATTAGTAATGCGGCCATGACCGGGAATGACAATGGCATCATCGGGCAAAAAATCATATACTTTTTTCAGGTTGACCACTGGCTCTAAAAACACACCGTCGAACAACCAGGGAATAGCCGGACTTTCGGCAATGAAGGGATTAGCGGCCCAAAACACTTTTTGATCAGGCATCCAGACGAACAGATCGGCCTCCGATTGCGCCGGGCTTATGTTCAGCATTTCCACGATCTTGCCCCCGCCCATATCTACCTTGAGGTTACTGTTCTTTGGTATTACGATATCTGCCGGACGGAAAACCGTGTTTTCTATCCCTCTGCCTTTGCCAAATAAACCAACCATAAAAGTTTTAATACCCTCATAGTTTTTTGACAGGTTTTCCTTAGCAAATTCGTTTTGAATGATCATGGTAGAGGACGGTAAGAGGTAGTTACCGAAGCAATGATCTCCGTGGTCGCTGGTGTTAACTGCATAAATAATGGGCTTATCCGTTACCGACCTTATTAGTTTTATTTCCTGGTCATACAAGCGTTTGGTTAGCATCACCTCAATGAGCATTACCCCTTTTTCGCCAACTATAAAACCGCCTGTAGTAGCCTGGGGTATACCTTTGCTGGTTTCCGCTTCTGCAGTAGTTGGTATAATGGCGTATATATCCTTTGCCACCTTATGCAGTCCCAGTGTTACGGTATTGGCATCCCATATAGGAATTGTGGGTGGCATTTGTGCATACGCACTGCTGCTTAGCAGCAAACTTGCTGCTATTAGTTTTAAAATTATTTTTATCATGATGATGGGTTGAGTGTTTATTTTTGATAGCCGCCATAGTAATTAACCGGCGACCAATTAGGCATAGCTTTGTTTAAGGGAGGGCACAGGTTTTTATAAGGGCCAGCGGCGTAAACCACCTTACCATTAACTACGGTCATTAAAGAGGTAATGTGTTTTACCTTATCAGGATTGGCAGAAAAATAATCATCAGAAAGGATAACCATATCGGCATACATGCCTTTGATCAATTTGCCTTTTACATCCTGCTCGCCTGAGCACCAGGCACTGCCAGCGGTGTATAGCTTTAATGCTGTAAACTTATCCAGCACCTGATCTTTTGGCCAAAATTGCAGTGCGCCGATGGTTTTACCGGTCAGTAACCAATGCAGGGCCATCCACGGGTTATAAGTAGAAATGCGGGGGGCATCGGTGCCCATACCTACCGGGATGCCCATGGCCAGCATTTTTTTGATGGGCGGCAATTGCGTTTTAGGCAGGCCGTACATTTTGGTATAAAGTTCGCCCTGGTAGTACATGCGAAACTGCACGGCCACTCCACCACCCAATGCTTTAACACGCGCCAGCTCAGCATCGGTTATCGTTTCTGCGTGATCGAAGAACCACCTTAAACCGTTAAATGGTATTTCTTTATTAACTTTTTCAAATACATTTAACATACGGTCTATAGATTCTCCGTAGGTTGCATGCAGGCGAAACGGCCAGCGGTTTTTAACCAACAGGCGAATTACCGGCTCCAGGTCGCTTTCCATTTCCGGCGAAAGTTCGATGCGGGGTTCCAAAAAGTTTTCAAAATCTGCACCGGAGGCGATAAGGTTTTCACCAGCACCTTCCATCGCATAGCCGTTGGCCATCAGGATATGATCATTCTGCTTAGGATGAGTTTGTTTGATCCATTTTTCATAGTCAGCTAACTCTTGTCCCTTTTGCTGGGCAAATAAATAGTATGCCGTACGAACGGTTAGTTTACCCGCCTTGGCCAGTGCCAATGAAGCCTGGTAATCGGCATCATAATTTTGCGCTCCTCCTGCGGCATCCACCACACTGGTTATACCAAAGCTGTTTATCTCCCTGTAAAAGTGTTCAGAACTGTTGATCCGCTCTTCAGGGGTAAGTTTGCTGGTAAGCGCCAAAGTACGGTAGATGGCCATCGGCGTTTCTTTTGCATACAGTAAGCCGGTTGGATTGCCATCCTTATCCAATTCAACTAAACTACCGGGGTAGTTGGTGTTTTTATCATAGCCCAATACCTCGATGCCTTTCTTATTCAAAAAAGCTTTACCATACAGGTAAGTAATAAATACCGGTTTATCTGGTACGGCGGCGTTGATCTCCTCTATAGTCGGTTGTCTCTTCTCGGCAAATTGAAATTCATTCCAGCCGCCTACAACCTTAATCCAGGCACCATCAGGCGTTCTTGCGGCTTGTTCTTTCAGCATCTCCATGGCGCGTTTCAACGTCTTTACCCCGTCCCAGCGCAACTCCATATTAAAATTTAAGCCTTCGCGAATGGCATGCATATGGCTGTCATTTAAACCGGGTATTACTGTTTTTCCGGCTGCATTAATTAGTTTGGTTGCTTTATTTTTGTAGGATTTTATAATATGCCCGGTACTTCCTGTGCCGATGATCAGACCATCTTTTACCGCTATAGCCTGTTTATACTCGCCGGGTTTAGCCATCGTTGCGATCTTGCCATTGTAAATAATAAGGTCGGCTTTTTGCTGGGCTGAAGCCGTTAGCATGATGGCCAGAAATGATAAGGTCAGTAATTTTTTCATGGTTTTGAATTTAATTTAGCCAGTTGATGATGTAATCAGCGATCTCCTGCCAGCCAGGTTGACCAAGCACAAAATGGTTTCGGTCAGCAAATTCTTTGTAATCGGTCACCGAAGTGGAATCGTTGTATTTGCGATAATTAGTACGATTCAGCGATGGCGGGATAAAACGATCATCGCTGCCAGCTACAAACAATAGGGGGGCATGTGGCTGTGAAAAATCTATTTTAGCAGCATCGGTTGTAGCATCGCGAATGAGCAACTTGGACTCAGGAACAAGCAAATTATAGTAGGCCTCCTTTTGAGCCTCGAATGGCATTCCATTGGTAAATGCGTACTGCCATTCGGGGAAGGACATCAGATAGGTTTTACCGGTATTGGTAAAGAAGCCCAGCGCTGGCCAACCTGCTTTGTAAAAGGAGTATTTAAATGTAAATACTCCTTTTGGCTGGAGGGAATGTATTGCTATCCCCGCCGCTGCCAATCCATCCTGAATTAACAATTGTGTAATAAGACCGCCCATTGAATGCCCGATCAGGATCGGTTTTTCGGGCAGGGATCTTACAATATTTCTAAAATAAGCTGTTAGTTTATCAAGGCGCTGGCCGGCTACATCTGCATCAGGATGGCGCTGGCGCAATGTACAGGCAGGGGCATCTTTAAATGGCCATGCCGGGGCTAAGGTTTGATAGCCGCGCTGTTCAAAATAGCTTTTCCATTCGGTCCAGCAATCGCTGCTCACAAAAGCGCCGGTAATAAAAACAATGATTTTTGAATTGATATTTTTCATGGTGGTCGGCTTTAATTAAACCACCGGGTTTACGATCAGTCCTCCGTCGATCACCATCTCGGTGCCGGTAATGAAAGAGGAATCATCTGAGCCCAGGAAAGCTGCCAGTTGTGCTATTTCCTGTGATTGGCCAAACCGCTTTAACAAGATCTTGTCACTAAGTACTTTACTAAAGCCTGCAATTTCTTCTGCATTTAAACCTAATTTTTCATATACCGGGGTTTCGACCGGGCCTGGAGATATACAATTGACGCGGATTTTCCTGGACGATAATTCTGTTGCAAGCACACGGCTCAGGGCAATTAGCGCTGCTTTACTTGCCGAATAAACACCTGAATTGGGCATGCCCACACTGGCATTCACTGAGGTATTAAAAATGACCGAGCCACCATTGTTTAACAAAGGCAGTAATTTCTGAAGCGTAAAGAAAACGCCTTTTACGTTGATGTTGATGATCTCATCAAAATGCCCTTCGCTGGATTGCTCAAAAGGCGCAAAATTGGCTATACCGGCGTTTAAAAAAATAATGTCGATCGTACCGAAGTCAGCTTTTACCACCTCTGCCAACTTATCAATTGCCAAAATATCTCCCTGGTCTGAAATATAGCCGGTAACCCCTAATTCAGAGGCTGCGTCGTTAACCGCACCCGCATTTCTGCCTGTAATTATAACGTTTGCGCCTTTTGATTTAAATAATTTTGCTGTAGCATATCCAATGCCGCTGTTTCCGCCGGTAATGATCGCTGTCTTTTGATCTAATGTGTTCATGTGAAGAATATTTATGTTGAACACATTGATACAAGCCCAAAGCCATTTATGTAAATATTTGAAAATGAGTAATTTGAAAGTTATTGGTGTTTGCTCATTGGCTATATCTCGTAATTCGGGCAAAAAAGCAACGAAATACGGTTAGGATGCTACTAACAACAATCGTTAACTGTGCAGCCGCACCTACACACCTTATATGATTTTTATCAACTATGCCATGATATATATAGTATTTACGGCACTGATAATTGTTGATCACCTTTTATTGATACAGGTACTGCGGACAACGTTATTTCGTAGTAAAGCCGTTTAAAACCCCGAAATAAAGCCATCGTATAAGAATATATAGAATTTAATGTTCTGTTATTCAGTAAGTTGAATTGCGGGCATTACTCTTGGCTGTATTCAGAAAATGCATAACTAAAATTACAACACTTATTCCACCGTTACAGCCTGGTTGTAGTTATGATATAGGCATTTAGTAAGCATACCACTTTTACGCCGTTGATCAAATAATTCTATATACCTATCCTTATGAAAACGATCGCTTTCTCATTATTTTTCTATTTTACTTGCTGCGCTTGTTGGGCGCAGGATGTGCCTTTCAAACCGTTACGGTACGACGAAAATTATACTTACCTGAAAAAGGATACCTCCACCAATTGGTACCATCAGTTAAAGTTCAATCCGCTATCAAGGGACAAAGCCGTATATTTAAGTTTTGGCGGAGAGGTTCGCTACCAATACTTTTACTTTCATAACCAGGATTGGGGCGAAGCACCGGCGGATAAGAACGGTTTTATTTTAAACCGTTATTTGGGGCATGTCGATTTTCATGCAGGCAAGCATTTTCGCACATTCATTCAGTTACAAAGCAGCATGGCCAGTGGTCAGGTAGATACCCCATCACCTGTAGATCAAAACCTGCTTGATCTGCACCAGGCTTTTATTGATTACTCAATTCCCTCGGGTGCAAATAGTTTTCTAACATTAAGAGCAGGCAGGCAGGAATTATCCTATGGTTCGCAACGGTTGGTTGCCGTACGCGAAGCGCCCAACAACCGGCAAGCTTTTGATGCGGCTAAACTGATGTACGGCCACAACAACCTCAAAATCGACCTATTTTACTCTTATTATGTGCCGGCAAGGCCTGACATTTTTGATGACCGTTTAAATAAGGGAACCAAATTTTGGGGTGCTTATGGGGCATTTACTAAAATACCGGTAGTTCAAAATTTTGACCTTTATTATTTGGGCATTTATAAAAACGCAACTTCTTTTGATGATGGCGACGGTGTGGAGACCCGTCACACCATCGGCACTCGTTTATGGGAAAACACACCTTCCTGGCAATACGACTTGGAAGGTGCTTATCAGTTCGGCGATCTTTCAAAAGGCCGCATCTCTGCCTGGACCATGTCGGCAAATATTGCCTATACGCTCCACCGTACTAAATTTAAACCGCAGATCGGATTGAAGACCGAAGTGATCAGCGGTGATAAAAATCATGGTGATGGCAAGCTGAATACTTTCAATCCACTATTTCCAAAAGGAGCATATTTTGGCCTTGCGGCATTGATCGGTCCTTATAATTTACTGGATGTACATCCGTACATCCAGTTTAATTTGACCAAACGGTTGGTATTTGCAGAGGACTACGATATGTTTTGGCGAATGGACCGCAATGACGGGCTCTACGCGGTTAACGGCAAATTACTTTACAGCGGCAAGTCCGGCAATTCAAAAAAGATAGGCCGCCAATTAGGCAGCGAGTTGCAATATACCTTCAACAAATTTCTTTCCTTTAAGCAGGAGCTGACCTGGTTTCATGCTGGTGATTTTTTAAAAGAGGCCGGACTGGGGGAGGACATTTTTATGGTTGGCAGTACCCTCACGCTGAAATTTTAAAGATGATTATTCTATAAGCTTTCAAAAAACGAATATTTTAACGCTACACACCAAAATCTTTACGGATGCCCAGCTTTTTCATTTTTGAATTAAGCGTAGTAGGCGGCAGGTTTAATAAATGAGCCGCACCGCCTTCGCCCCAAATTTTGCCATTACACTTTTTTAATGCCGCCATAATGTGTGCACGTTCTCCGTCACTCATTGTTGTGGCTACGGGTTCAGGAGGGGCAGCGGCCGGGTGTTGCTCTAATTGCGTAGGCAGTACCATGCTGGTGATCATGTCGTCCCGGGTAAGCAAAACGTTCCTTTCAATCAGGTTTTCCAGCTCCCGGATATTTCCCGGCCAATGATATTGTTTCATGCTTTCTCCAGTACCTGTGGGGTAATTGCACGCACGGTTTTGCCTATCTTACGGGAATAAATGTTTAAAAAGTGATTTGCCAGATCTGCCAGATCTTCTTTCCTTTCCCTTAGTGGCGGCATTACTATTGGAAAAACGTTGATGCGGTAAAAAAGATCGAGCCTGAACCGTCCCTCCGCCACTTCTTTGGTCAGGTCGCGGTTGGTTGCGGCAATAATGCGCACATCTGTTTTGATGGTGGTGCGGCCACCTATACGTTCGATCTCTTTTTCCTGAAGAACCCTGAGAAGTTTGGATTGCGATTCGAGTGGCAGTTCACCGATCTCATCTAAAAAAATAGTTCCGGTATGCGCTTGCTCAAACTTGCCTATCTTGCGCTCATGTGCGCCGGTGAAAGCCCCTTTTTCATGGCCGAAGAGTTCTGAATCGATCAGCGAGGTTGGCAATGCAGCACAATTGATCCTGATGAAAGGCTTATCTTTCCGGAGAGACAATGAGTGTATACGTTCAGCTATCTTTTCCTTTCCGGTACCGCTTTCGCCCAGTATAAGCACGGAAGTGTCTGCCCGAGCTACCTGCATTACCTGATCAAATACGGTTAGCAAAAGATGGCTATTGCCAATGATACCCTGAAAAGGGCTGACCCCATCTGCTCGTTGCGAATGATTTTTGATAGAATAATTCCTTGTTTCTGACACCAGCGGGCTATCCGGAAGGCGATAGACCTTTTCTACAAAACTGTTTAAAACAGGCTGGAACTTTTCACATAATAATAAATGATCGGCCTGGTAGGCATCTGACCGGCGACTGTAAAAATTAAAATAAACCAGCTTTTCGTCACCAGCCGCTATTGGCCAGCATAAATGAGAATGTAAATGGTATGTGTCAGTTATAATGCGTTTTAACGATGGCGTGCGCAGTAACTCATCCAATTCATTTCCATCATACCAGGTCGTCATATCACTGTTAGGATCATTTAGTTTTAAACCCGCCAATTCAAGCTGCTTGTGCCTGGTTATAACCATTAACTCATTAACACCAATAACCTGGTATTCATCAAATCCAACCCTGTTAAAACCCAGTTCATAAAAAGCATTCGTTTCTTCTTGCTTTAAACCGATGGATAAATACTCAAAGGGTAGGAGAGGCTGCAGTACTTTGGCAATTTGCAGCATTTTAAGTTCCCAACTTTGCCCCTTAGCAAGTATTTCAGCTGCTTTCTTTTGTAACTGCGCCGTTTTCGTTGAGCCGTTTTCCAACAGTTGACCGTGACGATAAACCGCAATATCGAGAGCGGTCAAAACATCCTTATCACGAAAAGGCTTGATCACAAAGCCATATGGATTGGTCGTTTTTGCAGCATCGAGTACTTTTTGATTTGAATTGGCGGATATGTATATAAATGGAATGTTCATTTCCGAAAGCCTATGTGCCAGATCGATTCCCGTAAGCTTGCCTTTCAGATAAATGTCTAACAGGACAAATTCCGGCTTAAATTCCGTAATAAGTTCGAGTGCCTCCTTAACGCTGTCGGCAATACCGCAAACATAGTGCCCCGAAGATCTTAAAATATTAGCCAGCACATCGGCAATGATGAATTCGTCTTCGACAATAAGTATCCGTTTATTATCCACGTTCTTCGGTTTTACTAAAAAGTTCAATTATAAAGTTAATATTAATTGTACAGCCTTGTTAATTGCTGATGGCCAAACTGTTTAAACAATAATATAACCATCACCGTGTTCAGAAATCTTGCCATAAAGCCCATTGGTAGCGGTTTAAGTTATGATGACGAGATAAAGCTGTAGTTTTATGATAGGTAAGAAAAATTTATAACAGAATTTAGATGAAATTGATTAGTTAAACAACGATATTCCGTTGCTGTGCAACGATATGTCGTTACTTGCTACATGTATTTATGAGCGCTATGACAAATGGAACGACGTTTTAAGCACCACACCATTTTGGTTACTTATATCTAATTTGCCCCCTATCTGTTTACACAGACCACGGATCAAATTGAAGCCCATAGAATTTGCCTGATCCAAATCAAACCCAGGCGGAAGCCCCTCGCCGTTATCAGCTATTTGCAGGAGATAATCATTTTCACCGGTTTGTTTCAGGATGAGATGAATACCACATTGCTGTTGATGGCCAAAAGCATATTTGATGGCATTGGTGATCGCCTCATTTAATATCAATCCAATAGGTACAGCTACGCTCACCCCGAAGTTAAGCTCATCGATTTGTTTTTCAAATGTTATCCGGTTTCCCAAGTCAAAGCTTTCCTTCAGGTAATCCACCAGTTCGTTAATATAATCCACCATATTAACCACCATATAGCTTTCAGACTGATATAGCTTTTGGTGTATGAGCGCAATAGAATGCATCCGGTGTTCGCTGTCGCGTATAGCGGCTAATGCCTGCTCATTATCTATAAATGAAGATTGCCGCTGTAGTAAACCCATCACTATTTGCAAGTTGTTTTTTACCCGGTGGTGTACTTCTTTCAAAAGCCATTCTTTTTCTGTGATCAACTGGTTGAGTGTTTGGTTCTTCCTGCTTATTACCAGGTTGTTACGTTTATTTAAGCGATAGTTATGATAAAGCACCAGCACAAAAAGCAGTAGTATAACAACGCAAATTATCACCAGGTTCTTTATCTTATCAGCTTGGTTCACCCGATCGCGCTGCAACTGGGTTTCTTTTTTTAAAGCCGAGATGTTCTTTAATTGCTGTTCTGTTTCATATTTAATATTCAATTCTTCAATTTGCTTATTCTTAGTTGCATTGAAAATAGAATCGTTCATTACCTGAAACCTAAGCAGATGTTTGACGGCAGAGTGGTAATTATGTTGTGCCGAATCGACCTTGTATAGCAACAACTGAAGATCTTTTACTCTTTCTACATTACCGGTGTCGGTAGTAGTTTTTGATAAGTATGTGGCCGCCTTGTCATAGTCTTTTTTGGCAACTAAGAACTTGCAGAAATCAAACAGCGCTATATAATATATCTCCGCATCCTTATTTGAATAAAAATCTACTACTTCTTTGTAGTACTTTTCAGCAAGTTTATATTGTTTCAAAGCGTCAAAGCAATAAGCTTTTGCCTGGGCAATATTAATCCGGGCAGCATCACCCACAGGGCCATAATCAAGTTCCAGTTTTTTAAGATAAGCCAGTCCTTCAGCTTGTTTATTTTTTTTAATTAATTGTTGTATTAAAAAGCCTGCGGTTCTGAATATATAGTCTTGCCGCATTAATAGCTTGTTTCTTAGCTCTAAGGTCTTTTTATAATAAACTATGCTTTTGTCTGTTTGCCCCAGCGCTTGGTATATTTGTGCAAATTCACCGTAAACAGAATGTAACTCCTTAATGTCGCCTCCCGTTTTTAGTGTCCAGTTCTCACTTTCAAAGGCATAATAAAGTGCTTTGTTAAAATTAGCCTTATACCGGTAATACTTGGCCATGGCCCTGTAGGCTAACCCAATGGCTTTATGTTTGGAATTTTGATGATCATTGATCAACCTTTCACATAAGATCTTAACCGAATCGCTATTACTCAGCATTAAGTAGGTCATGGCAAACTTTACTTGTGCATCAAGTTTCTTTTCAATATTGTTTGCTTTGGTAAAGTAATACTGAGCGTTCTTCCAATAACGGAAACTTTCTGTTGGCCTTCCAATCAGTGCCGTGTTATAGGCAAGTTTTGCATAGGTATCACCGGCTTTTTCGTAATCATGGGTAAGTGTATAAAAATCAACCGCCTTTTTATAATATGCAGATCCCTGTGCATCCTTGTGCTGTAAATAAGCGATATCACCCAGCCTGCAGAGGATGCTGTGTGAATTATAATTTTTGGTTAGCTTCAACTTCTCGCTTAAAGTCAGGGCCTGGTTAAAATAATCAATTGCCCGGTTGAATTGATTGATGTTTTCTGTAGGCTCAGTTTTAATGAAATAATACTCACCTAAATTGTAAAGCAACCTAACTCGGGTAGAATCGTTATGGCTTGCTGAAAGCTCTTTTTTAAGCTGTTTTGCGTAGGGCGGGCCATACATTTGCGCATATCCGGCACGAGACAGGGCCAGGAGTAAGATTAATTGCAAAAGTTTATTAGGCATTTATTGATAAGCTGATGTGAGTATTTTGAAATTTAAATTGAATTGGCTAAACACGCCCTTCATCACCAATCTTTATCTTCCAAAACTACGAGGCTGCCATTACTTGAAATATCGATGCAATATATTGATTCTGGAAATTAATTTAAATTATCGAAGTTGGGTGGATCAAAGTATTGAGAAGCTGATATTGCTTATCAAAAGTATTTAAAATCACGAAAATATTTATAACGTATTTAAAACGGGAAATAACAGCTTACCAATCCGTATATCTACCAATTCATTCAATGGAATTCAATCAATAAACCTGCTTCGGGTCAACTGTCACGTTTCGTTTGTAAAATTAACTTCTGCATTCACAGATGCCTTATTAAACCTTTACACCAAACAGATAGCCCACCAAAGCTGATAAACCCATAGCCAGCGTTCCCCAAATAACAATACGAACGATAGCTTTTTTTATGCTCGAGCCGCCCGTGAGTGCAGCTATGGTACCTAAAATGACGAGGAAAATGATCGTAAAGCCATAAAGAAAGTACTCCAGATTTTTGACGGGGGCCATCAAAATGACTAAAAGTGGCAATACGCCGCCTGCTGTGAAAGATGCTCCGGAAGCTAATGCAGCCTGTACCGGCTTAGCCTGGCTAATATCATTGATGCCCAATTCATCCCTAACATGTGCGCCCAAGGCATCTACGTCCATTAATTCGGTAGCTACTTGTAAGGCAGTTTCTCTTTTTAGTCCCCGTTTTTCATAGATCTGAGCCAAAATCTCTAACTCTTCCTCGGGCATATCGGCAAGCTCCTGTTGCTCACGGGCAATATCGGCCTGCTCGGTATCGGTTTGTGAACTTACAGATACATATTCGCCGGCAGCCATAGATAGTGCACCAGCCACCAAGCCCGCCACCGTTGCCAGTACAATAGGTTCTCGCACGTTGCTTGCAGCCGCAACACCAATGGCCAGGCTCGATATAGAAATGATGCCGTCGTTAGCACCCAGCACTGCTGCCCTGAGCCAATTACTCCGGTGAATGTAGTGCTGGTTGAGATAATTGTCGATGGTGATCTTATCATTTTTGTTTGCATTCATAACCTAAGAATTATATTCTATTAATAATGATCCAATCTAAATTACCCACTTCGTTACAAACGGATATTATCCTGTTTAACTAAATTTCACTTCAAAACAGTGAAAAAATGGCCGGTATGTGTACTGCAAAGAAAACCCCTGCTTAATACATATCTGCTTCAGTATAGACAGGCCCAGGCCAACACCGTCAGACTGTGGGTCCTTATAAAATCTTTCAAAGATCTGGCCTTGGGGCAATTCTCCTTTGCTGCCTGTGTTTTCAAAACGGAGTTCGCCTTCTTTAAGCTCAATGCGTATCTCGCCGCCATTAATATTGTGCCTTATAGCATTGCTGAATAAATTGCTCAGTAAAATGTCGAATTGATATTTGTTCCCCAATATAGTGGTATCATCAGTTAAGCAGGTTATTTTAATATGACGCTCATCAATAAGCTCTTTAAAATTATCCTTTTTTTGTTCAATAAGTTCTGCAGGTTTAAGAAGCACTTTTTCTCCAAGCAATTCATGATCGATCTTTACCAGTAACAACAGCGATTGATTGATCTTATTGAGCCGGTTAGTTGCCTTGTACAGGTCAAGTAGCGCATTACTGTCGTTTTCGGCAAGGGTTCCTGATTGTAGCAGGGTGTCCAATTTTGAATTAATGATGGCTATGGGGGTCATCATTTCATGCGAGGCATTTTCTGTAAATAATTTGATCTCCCTGAAATCATCCTCTATTTGCCCGGTCATTTGTTGTAAAGCTTCGTCTAACTGTTGAAATTCCGATATGTTAGTTTTTAAAGCCTTGTAACTGGCTTTCATAATATTGAAGCTTTTAATTTGATTTAATATATCGTAAAAAGGCAACCATAACTTCATTAGCAAATAGCGGTTGAATATTGCCAGTAAACCAAATAATATTACAACAGGAATAATGATGGCCCAAAATACGATCTGCACCTGACGGGACTGCGCCGCCTTAGAATTTAGGATGATAACGTGAAAGGGACTTTTTCCGAATATAATATCAGCCTTGAGATAACGTGCAAATTCGGTTTGCTTTTTCCTCGGATTGTAAAATGTGGTATCTCCTGAATATTGCTTCCTGGAGACTTTGAGAGCAGGCTTGTACTCGATGACCAGGTCAACATCCTCCGGCGGTGCAGGAAAAATATTTTTTACATGCTGGTAGTCCATGGCCTCTATCAACTCCTCCCGTAAATTTTCGTCGATCTTGCTGTTCAGCGTGTAGTTAAGGGCGTTGTAAAATAAAAAACCAATGGAAAGCAATCCAACCAGTAAAACAGCTAATAATAACCTGTTATATTTGGTAAATAAATTCATATGTCGGCAAATCGGTAACCTACGCCGTATACAGAATGGAAATAATCTTGCGCGCCGGCATCTGACAGTTTTTTGCGTACATTTTTGATATGCGTATATATAAAGTCAAAGCTGTCGGCCATGTCGGCATCATCACCCCATAAATGTTCGGCAGCGGCGCTTTTAGATATAGCCTTGCCTTTATTGTATATAAAATAAAGCAAGAGGTCATACTCCTTGCGGGTAAAATGAACTTCCTGTTCGTTCACGGTTATCATCTTGGCATCCAGGTTAATACTTATTTCATTAAAGTTAAGCACATTTGAATACAGGTTGTTTTTACGCCTGATAATAGCAGCTATGCGCGCATTCAATTCAGAAAGATGGAACGGCTTGATCAAATAATCATCGGCCCCCAGGTTTAAACCTGTAATGCGATCATCAAGGGCATTACGCGCAGAAATGATAATGACACCTTCTGCCTTTTTTAACGATTTAAGGTGTTGTAAAAGTTTAAAACCATTTCCATCAGGCAGCATCAGGTCAAGCAATATGCAGTCATAAGTATAAAGCGAGATCTTTTGATAAGCCGTTTCGTAAGTTAAAGCTGTTTCGCACAAATTGCCCTCTGTAGTAAGGTAATCCTTTATAGCTGAGGATAGGCCGGGCTCGTCTTCAATGATCAGGATCTTCATTGAGGAAAGTTAATCAGAAATATTGAAGATAATCTGTAGTGCTTCTTCAAAATCCCTCCAAAGTCTAATTATACTTTTATTGAATTAAAATGGCATAACCTATTATCATGGCTATTATAGAACCGGTAAAACAAGATCCGAATCAACCATCTATTACACGCAAGTACCCGATACATATTCGGTTGTGGCACTGGTTGAATACGCTCGTGATCATGGGGTCATTGGTCACCGTTCTGATCAATAGTACCTTAATGGATAATAAAGCTACCGGAGCTATTATGACCGAACAAGCTTTAAAAGCGGGCCAGCAGTTAACCCCGGAACTCTCAAAACAGATCGCGCATGAACTGGAAGATAATGTTTGGAACGTGCATGCCTACATAGGCTTGGTATTGGTAGCGTTACTGCTTTGGCGTATCATTTACGAGATCATTTCCCCGGTGTCACAGTCGCTTTTTCGTAAGGTAAGTATTGCTCGAATAGCTTTAAAAAGTGGTGGTCATGAAGCTTACCTGGCCCGTCATGAATTAGTTGTTAAAGCGCTTTATATCGGATTTTATTTGGTGCTAATGCTAATGAGTGTTACCGGCGTGTTGTTGTTGTTTTTTAAACACGAATTGGGGCTACAAAAACCACTGGCTCATCAAATGCAGGAGTTTCATGGCTTTTGTATGTACCTGGTACTTTTATTTATAGGAGTACACATTGTGGGTGTAATACTTGCCGAGCGTAAAAAGAGTCCCGGTATTGTATCTGATATGATCAATGGCGGCGGTAAATAGCGGGGGAGGGTAGAATGATCAATGCTACAGAATATCTCCAGAATTGGATTTTATAATTACTCAAATTTTCGGGCAAACTGCGCTGATAATATAATGCGATAAGGCCTTATACCTTAACGCAGTTGAGTTTAAATAGTGGTGGTTGAATAAAGAAATTGATGATGAAAGTATTAATGCTCAGTATATTTTTAATAGCTCAGGTTGCATGGTTGGGCAACTTTAATGAGGCGCAGCAGCAAGCTAAACAAACGCATAAAATGATACTCGTTAACTTTTCGGGGTCTGACTGGTGCGGTCCTTGCATCCGCCTGCGTAAAGAAATTCTGGAGACAACCGAATTTGATAGCTATGCACAAGATCACCTGGTATTGGTGCGGGCCGACTTTCCTCGCCAGAAAAAAAATCAATTAAGCAAAGAGCAGGTATAAAGGAATGAGACCCTGGCAGACAAGTATAATGCCGAGGGGAAATTTCCATTCACACTGCTGCTTGATGAAGATGGTAAAGTTTTAAAAACCTGGGACGGCTATCCTAATGTTACTACCGCTCAGTTTGTAGCACAAATTAAAACGTTTGAGCATGCAAAGTAGTGAGCTAACCACTACTTTGCCCGCTGTATTTAAGCGTGGCTTGCGCTTAATGGGTAACCATTTTGAAATAAGCGTGGTATGCGATGATGAGCGTGTAGCGCAAAACTGTATTGACGAAGCAGTTACCGAGATACAACGAATAGAAGCCTTGCTAACCACCTACAAAGATAGCAGCCAAACCAATTATATTAATAATAACGCCGGCATTGCTCCTGTAAAGGTAGACCAGGAGGTATTTGACCTGATCGAACGCTCGCTTAAAATATCGCACCTTACACAGGGTGCGTTTGATATAACCTATGGTTCGATAGACAAAAGCCTGTGGAACTTTGATGTGAATATGAAGCAGTTGCCTGATACGGAAATTGCCATGCAATCGGTGCGACTTATCAATTACCACAACGTTGTATTAGATAGACAAAACCTAACAGTATTTTTAAAAGAGCATGGCATGCGCATTGGCTTTGGCGGCATAGGCAAAGGCTACGCGGCAGACAGGGCCAAAATGTTACTCCGGCAAGCCGGCATACAAAGTGGCATCGTAAACGCAGCCGGCGATCTGGCTACCTGGGGCACCCAGCCCGACGGCAAACCCTGGACGGTAGCCATTGCCGACCCTAATGGCAAGGTGCCCTACATTTCAAAACTAAACATCAGCAACACAGCTATTGCCACCTCGGGTAATTACGAAAAATATGCCACCATTAATGGCAAAAGATACTCGCACACCATTGATCCAAAAACAGGGCTGCCCGTAGCAGGCATTAAAAGTGTAAGTATTATTTGCCCCAGTGCCGAACTGGCCGATGCCCTTGCAACGCCCGTTATGGTAATGGGGGTAAAGGTAGGGCTCGACCTGATTAACCAGCTTAAAGGAGTGGCATGCATTATTGTAGATGATCACGATCAACTGTACACCTCTCAAAACATTAATCTACACTATTAAATCCATGAACAAAAAATATCAGCTATATGTCCTGCTGGCCTTAGTGGCCTTTAGTTGCAGCGGGCTTGCATCATGTGTTTCGGTAAAGCCTTATCAAAAAAACAGGCTCAATGATGCCGAGATGGAGCTTAGGGCTCGCACGGCTCAAAAGTTTGAGCAAAGTTTCCAGCTTTATCGCGAAGGTGGATCGGGTGCTAATGGCGGTAAAAGTGGTGGCGGCTGCGGTTGTAATTAATTGATGGAAGCCTAAATGAAAAAACTATATTTAAACGTCGCCCTGTTTTATATGGGCATCTTAGCATCGCATGCTCAGATAGTTTCCCCTGTTCCTGCTAAAGCAGATACGGCAAATGCTGCCTATCACTCTAAAAAGCTTACGGTCGACGAGGTTAACTTCGTTTCGGCATATTACCATCAGGATGGTAACCATTCGGCAGTAACCGGTGGTATTGGTACCGAATTGCTCACAGATTTTGCCAATACTATTGACGTACAGTTATCTAACTATAACAAGCGCGGTCGTAAGAATACCTTTTTGTTCGAATTAGGCATCGATCATTATTCGTCGGCCTCGTCTGATAAAATAGACCCGTCAACCATATCTTCTGCATCAAAGTCTGATAACCGTATTTACCCATCGCTCAACTGGACCCGTACCAACGAGCAAACGGGCAATGCTTATGGTTTTACAGGCTCTTATTCGCACGAATATGATTACCAGTCGTTCGGCGCTGCCTTTAATCTTACCCGCTTGTCTAAAAATAAGAATACGCAGTTTGATATGCGGCTGCAGGCATTTTTGGATAAGTGGAAAGTGATCTTGCCGGTAGAGCTACGACCGGGTTATGCGCCTGGCAAAAACTATGAACACGATCACAGTGCGGATGGCTCGGCACCACGTAATTCGTTCAGCGCATCGTTTTCTTTATCGCAGGTAATTAATCCGCGGTTACAGGTACTGATTATAGTAGAACCTGCATATCAGCATGGATTGCTTTCTACACGTTACCAGCGCGACTATTTTACCGATGGATCGCTACGGGCCGAGAACCTGCCTGGTAAGCGTTATAAACTGCCTGTAGCGGCCCGCTTTAATTACTTTTTAGACGATCATTTTATCATCCGCACCTATTACCGTTACTACATGGATAATTGGGGCATAAGAGCCCATACCGCAGAAGTGGAAGTTCCGGTAAAACTAACTTCATTCGTATCGGTCAGTCCGTTTTACCGATATAACTCGCAGCAGGGAACCCGGTATTTTGCACCATATGGCCAGCACAACCCCAATGCCGCTTACTACACCAGTGATTGTGATCTGGCCGATTTGCACAGCAGTTTTGTTGGGGCAGGGTTACGCCTTAGTCCGCCAAAAGGAGTTTTTGGCTGGCAGCGCCTCAATATGCTTGAATTGCGTTACGGTCATTACATGCGTTCAACTAACCTGACATCGAACGTTATAACATTGAATATGAGGTTCAAGTAAAAGCTATTTGGTTTGATCTACATTTCATTTACCTAAGCTGGCCGAAATGGAACAAGTCGTTTTGTATTCTAAAAAACGGCTTGGGTAGAAAAATTGAAAGTTCGATTGATTTAGTATTATGTCTACCTTAAATTCACCGGCTCATCGGTCAGGCTGTAGCCGTTCTGAATTGTAAATGATATTTGAAATTACCAGATAGGTGGGACTTTACGGAACCGTGATTTTGTGGGCATTCCTTTCTATATGTCAATATATTAAAAGTTACAGGCGAAATTAAGATATACCGAAAATTTATATTTTCACCATAAAAATACAGATCTAATGGCATCGTTTGTACATCCAGAGTCTGAAGACATTGAAATAATCAGGCAGTTTTATTCAGGCATAAATCGCAATGATATTGAGTTTGTATTGACACTAATGGATGTCGATGTCAGTCGTATTGAACCTGAAGAATTTTCGGCAGCCGGTATCTATCAGGGGCACTCCGATTTGCGAAAGCATCTAACAGCGGGAAGAAGCACTTGGGCAGAGGGCACATGCGAACCGGTCGATTTTTTTTCTAACGGAAATAAGATAGTTGCTACTGTCCATATCAAAGTTCGGCTTAATAATCAATCAGAATGGATTGACGCAAGAATAGCAGATGGGTTCATGATTAAAGATGGCCTGGTGATGGAATTTAATTCATTTGCGAACATCCAGAATGCTTTTGCATGGGCTAACATTGCAGCCAACAGTTAAACTGTTTTTTTTCTAAAAAACACCACTTGCCGCAAATGTTCTTGTTAGAGTTTGAAATTGCCCGGTCTGAATAATCTGGATGCCATAATAAGGTTATTAATTAGTAGCCTTAGTGGTAATTGCCTTAATGATCAAATCCAGCTCTCTGGCACTACGTTCCAGCATTTGCGTTAATTTTAATATTTCAGTTTGATCTTCCTCATGAGCAATTATGTCAGCGATACCAAGAATGTTGGCTAAGGGTTTACGAACTCCATGAGACTGTATAAAACTAATTTCATCCAGTTGAATTTCTGCATGATTGAGCCTTTCTTTTGCCTCCATAAATTCTGTTATGTTATAACCAATGCAAAAAATTCCCTCCGGTATACCTTCTGCGTTTAACATGGCTTGCATTTCCCACTGCGTAACAACAAAGCCTCCTTTTCCATCATGTTTTCGCAATGTTACCGGGAACAATTGCCCCGGAGCCTCAAAACACTTTGGGCCGGTTTCTTCACAAATTTTAATATCCTCCGGATGAAGCGTAACCGAAAAGTGTTTTCCTTTCAACGTTTTTTCACCCATTGCAAAATTTCGGTCATAATTTTTGCTTACAAATGAATACCGGCTATCCAGCCCAATAGAAATGGTATAAAAGAATGAGGAATCCCTGAGGAAATTATTTATTGGGGCGTAGCTATTTATCAATGTTATTTTGTTTAAGCAGTTTAAAACAGTGACGTGAAATTAGTGCATAATTTATTTCGTTCTAATTTATATACGAAATTGCAAATTAAAAGTTAACATGCGCTGCTAAATGAGATCAAAAAGTTGCCAGAATAAATCAATTGACGATAGTTTACTTATCAACTTGAAGTGCCCTGGCACTTCAATCATCAATGTTATTAAGCGTTTTAACGCTTAATAATTCTTAAAGCTATTATTATTTACCTTTGAAGTTTGTTAAGTAACATCAATGAAGATTCAGCAGGCAGCTCAATACATCAATAAGTGGTCAGGAAGTGAAACACTTTTAAACGCACAGCTGAAGCTGTTCACTCTGATGCTCTCTGCCAATGTACTTAAAGGTGGGATATACCTTTATGATGCCATTTATCGTCACGGCGGCGAAGGTAGCGGCAGGGCGGTCCGCCTGATGGTTACGTCAGTAGTTATCATTTTTGTATTACGGAAATTTCCTAAGATTATTCAATGGGGTATCCATTACGCAGTACTGGCTACTATTGCCCATGTTTACTACCGGGCATTTAATAAATCGGTTGGCTTGGATGCGGTTACAATGCAAGCCATTATTATGGTCATTATTTCGGCCTTTTATGGACTCGGAAAAAAGTGGGGTACCGTTTACACGCTTATTGCAGCTGCCTCAACTTTACTGATACATTACATAAAGTTTCGTTTTACGGGATTAATTCCTTTGCCACAGCATCTTAACGACATTTACATAGCTGTAAATTGGGTGGTGATCCTGATTTCTCATTTATACTTTCATGGTGTGCTGTATGGCAACCTGAAGGCCAGCAAAATCCTGAGTTTACAATTGGCAGAAGCTGCACAGGCAAAAACTAATTTTTTGTCGACCATGTCACATGAACTGCGTACACCACTAAACTCCGTTATCGGCATTGCCGGGTTATTAATCAGCGATGATGCCAATTCCAAACAGAAAGAACAACTTGATGTACTCAAATTTTCGGCCGAAGGATTATTAACGCTCATCAATGATATTCTGGATATAAATAAACTGGATGCCGGAAAGCTTGAACTGGAATCAACTCCGTTCTCACTCACCTTACTTTTAAACGGTATAGGTAGGGGAATGGAATTCAAAGCGCATGAACAGGGCCTTAAGTTCAAATTTTTTATGGATGAAAAGTTGAAGGATAAGAGCTTTCAGGGAGATCCTTCACGGCTTAGCCAGGTGCTTTACAACCTGATAGGTAATGCGGTCAAATTTACTGAACAAGGGGAGGTAAGCTTAATTACGGAAGTGATGAACCAGGATGGTTCTAACTACATAATCAGATTTAAAGTAACAGACACAGGTATAGGTATTTCGGAAGAGCAACAAAAGCTGGTATTTGATCCGTTTCAGCAAGCTACGGCCAGCACTACACGTAAATTTGGTGGTACAGGTTTAGGTTTGGCTATCGTTAAACAACTCGTAGAAATGTTTGGTAGCGAAATTAAGCTGAAAAGTAAGATTGGTGACGGAACATGCTTTTATTTTGATTTATCCATGCAGCAGGTAGAGCAGAAGGTTGGCGATGAATTAAGCGAAACACGTGATCAGGGAGAAAAGAACTTGAGCAGCCTACGTATTTTGCTTGCCGAAGATAATATGATGAACATCTATTTCATGAAGCAATTGTTCAAGCGCTGGAATATTTCTGCCGATATTGCCGAAAACGGTACAGAGGTTTTGGAAATGCTTAAGGATGCTGATTATGACCTGATATTAATGGATATGCACATGCCGGTGATGGATGGTATGCAGGCAACTGAACAGATCAGGAAGTTGGCTGATCCGTCAAAAGCAGGTGTACATATCATTGCCTTAACAGCTTCGGTATCTGATCAGATACAAAAACGTGTTATCAGTTGTGGCATGAATGATTATTTGCATAAACCTTTTCAGTTAGATGAGCTTAGGGCGAAACTGGAAGCGCGGTTATATTCGAACGCGTATTGACGCTCTTAGTTGATTTGATTTTTATGAGAATCTCATTTTTGTAAAAAAATCAAACGATAATTTGCATTACATTTTGTTCATACCCTTTTGAAATGCTTGTATATAGTGAGTGGCTTTTTGAGATTTAACAGTTCATTAATAATTTCGATCACAATATTGCTTCACCTATGGACGAATTTGACAAAATCCAGTTTACCGGTATTACCCCGTTTATTTCCCGGTACTTTACACATAAATTTATGGGTGTGGATTGTTTGTCATCTGCCGAACGAAACATCATACAAGGATCTGCCGAAAAACGCCGTATTGATTTTAGTACCGGGCGTTATTGCGCGCGCCAGGCGCTGGGCATGCTCATTAACAGTAAACCGGCCATTATGCAGGGCGAGGGGCGTGAGCCCTTATGGCCCAATGGCGTTGTAGGCTCTATCAGTCATTCGGGTAAACTGGCAGGAGCGGTGGCAGCACTACAAAGCAATATAATGGCCATTGGTGTTGATATAGAGACAGTAGGAGAGGTAAAGCCAGAGATATGGGATTTGATTTTTAAATGATGATGAGCAAATACTTATACGCAGCAAACAGGGTGATACTGCGCTTTGGGCAACCTTACTTTTTTCTCTTAAAGAAGCGTTTTATAAGCTTCAATATCCAATTACCAGGCAGTTTGTTGATTTTAAAGATATTACCATTTCGCAAAACGAAAAACTATTAAAGTTCGAAAGCGCTAACCCCAATATAAATCTTTCACCTGTTTTACTTAGCCAGGTTGAAACGCACTGGATTAAGGCTCAAGATCAATTGATATCAATTTGTTACATTTCAGTGAAGTAACATAATCATGCTCTAATAAGGCTTAAAGGCACATTTATATCCTCCATCAATCACAATATTGATAAGTATAACTATCAGGTTGTGCACAGAATTTATTATCATTGCCATACCCCTAAGCTAATTTATCTGTTAAGTGCCTAAGCAACGGCGCTTATTAATTTTTATGATAACTAAAATGCAGCTTGCGGTTAAATGTTGAAACACTTAACGATTCGCTGCAAGCGGTCGTTGTGGTAAAACGTAAGTTCACACGCGCACATGATCAAGGCAGATACGGTACTCGATATTCTTTCATTTCAGGTTAGTACAACACCCGGAAGTTTAGCATTAAAATTTGGTGAAACTGAGCTAAGCTACAAGCAGTTTGATGAATGTTCCAATCAGGTAGCCAACGCATTGATCTCGAAAGGTGTAACGCCGGGGATGCTTGTTCCTGTCTCCTTACATAATCCAGCCGATATGGTTATTGGCATTTGGGGTATCCTCAAAACCGGTGCTGCTTATGTACCTATCGACCCAGATTTCCCGGCCGACCGCATTAGCTATATGCTTGCCGATACAGGTGCAGGTGTTGTTTTATCTGACAGTGCCTCAACAATATTCATTAAAGCTGCTCAAGATAAGGTTATTGTAACTGCTGATGATAATTGGGCTGCGATACAGGATTTTCCTGCTGCTTATCCGGCTGTAAAAGTAGCTGACGACCAGTTAGCCTATGTGATCTACACTTCTGGTTCTACAGGTCAACCTAAAGGGGTGTTAATAGAGCATAGGTCTCTTCTTAATTATCTTACTGGTTTAACTACCCGCCTGCCTTATCATACTTTAACCACGTTTGCGCTGGTAGGTACCCTTGCCGCCGATATAATTATCACCAACCTTTTTGGCTCCTTTATGGTAGGAGGCGCATTGCATCTTTTTAACAAAGATAATCTTAACGATATTGAATACATACACCGGTACTTTAATGAACACAGTATCGATTGTATCAAGATAACGCCCTCACATTGGCAGTCGCTTACCTTTAAAGGGAAAGAATTACTGCCCCGTAAGCTTTTGATGTTTGGCGGCGAAGCCTTGTATACATCGGTGATCAGGGAGGTAATGGCTGATCCAGCACGGACCTGTATGCTGGTTAATCATTATGGACCTACCGAAACCACGGTGGGTCAGTTGTTGCACGTGGTGGACAAAAATGATCATTACGATCATATCATCCCTTTGGGTAAGCCATTTACCGGTGCCAGTGTTTACATATTTGATAAAACAGGAAATAAAGTTAAAAACGGACAAACCGGCGAGATATACATTGGCGGCAACTGCGTGGCTCGCGGGTATTTAAACCGGCTCGACTTAACCGAACAACGGTTTATAAAAGATAGCTTTAATACCGATAACAACGATCGCTTTTACCGCACCGGTGACCTGGCGCGCCAATTACAAAACGGCGATATTGAATATGCAGGCCGCATAGACGACCAGGTTAAAATAAGGGGTTACCGTATTGAATTAGGTGAGATAGAAAGTGTATTGCAAAAAGCACCCGGCGTTAAACAAGGTGTGGTACTTGCAAAAGAGAACAGCAACGGCGATAAGCGGTTGGTAGCTTATGTGGTTAGTACAAATGGATATGATAAGTGGGCCATCGTCAACTTTTTAGAACAGAAATTACCCGCCTACATGGTGCCCCAAATACTGGTGTCACTTGCCGAATTGCCTTTTTTGCGTAATGGCAAGGTAGATAAAAAAGCATTGCCTGATCCCGATGTATCAACACTACTTACCAATGCTTACCGGGCACCTGCAAATCATACAGAGACACTGATCGCTAACATCTGGAAAGATCTGTTGGCGGTAGCAAAGGTAGGCACCCATGATAACTTTTTTGAGTTGGGTGGCAATTCGTTGTTAGCGCTAAGATTCATTGCGTTATTAAGAGATAAGTATGGGTTGAAATTACCTGTGCCCAAGCTTTATCAATACCCACGTATAAAAGATATAGTAGCTTTTTTAGAAGGCAAGGCAGTTACAATACCCGTAAGGAGAAGTGTAAAACACGCTGATGCCGACATAGCCATCATTGGAATGGCTGGGCGGTTCCCGGGTGCCGATGATATAAGCAGTTTTTGGGAGAATTTAAAGGCGGGTAAAGAAACTACGCGCTTCTTTGAAGACCACGAATTAGATGCCACGGTATCAGCGTCGCAAAAAAACAACCCGGCTTATGTAAAGGCACGAGGTGTGCTTACTAATGTAAAAGGTTTTGATGCTGCGTTCTTTGGCATTACCCCCGTTTCGGCCCAATTGATGGACCCGCAGCAGCGTATATTTTTAGAAATCGCATGGGAGGCATTAGAAAATTCGGGATATGCATCGCAACAAGCACTACGGGTGACTGGGGTATTTGCCGGGGTGCGCTCTAATACTTATTACGCTAACAATGTTGTAAGTAATACTGAATTGGTAGAAAAGGCAGGCACTTTCCAGGTAATGACCTTGAACGATAAAGACTATGTAGCATCGCGCACCGCTTATGCACTCGATTTAAAAGGTCCGGCGGTAAATGTACAATCGGCTTGTTCAACTTCATTACTGGCCATAGCGCAAGCCGTGCAAAGCATTCGTAGCGGACAATGCGATATGGCTTTGGCTGGCGGGGCAACGATTAACGCCCCGGTAAACATTGGTCATTTATACGAAGAAGGCGCCATGCTGAGCAGTGATGGGCATTGCCGGCCCTTTGATGCCGATGCCACCGGTACCGTATTTAGTGATGGGGCAGGTGTAGTAGTATTAAAAAATAAAGAACAAGCGTTAAGGGATGGAGATACGATTTATGCCGTTATTAAAGGCATTGGCTTGAGTAACGATGGCGGCGGAAAGGGAAGCTTTACCGCACCAAGTGCCGAAGGCCAGGCGGCAGCTATTGCCATGGCCATAGACGATGCAGGGGTTAGTGCGGGTGATATAGCTTATGTTGAAGCGCACGGCACTGCTACACCCTTAGGAGACCCCATCGAAATTTCAGGGCTCAAAATGGCTTTCGGTGAGCACGGAAAAAAACAGTATTGCGCTATTGGTTCAGTAAAAAGCAATTTCGGCCATTTGACTGCCGCATCGGGCGTGGCCGGTTTAATAAAGGCCTGTTTAGCACTTTATCACAAGCAAATACCGCCAACTATTAACTATTTTAAACCCAACCCGCATCTTGATCTTGAAGACAGTCCGTTCTTTATAAATACCCAAACAATCAATTGGCCCAAAAACGCTAAGCACATTGCCGGTGTAAGTTCTTTTGGCGTTGGCGGCACCAATGTGCATGTGATATTAGAGAGCGGCAATGATGCACTTATAGCAGAAACCACGACATCCCGACCGGTGCAGCTCCTGTGCTGGAGTGCCAAGTCAACGCAAAGTTTGAATGCTTACGGTGACAGGTTAGCAAGCTATTTAAAAGGTGCTAATGATGCACACCTGGCCAATACAGCATATACGCTGCAAACTACACGAAAGAACTTCAACAACCGTCGCTTTATAATTGTACAGAATGCGAATGAATTTGTAGAAAAGCAAGATCATAGTTCGTTTAGCACCGGGTTAGTAAAAGATAGTGCCGGCAACATCGTGTTTATGTTCCCGGGGCAGGGAGCGCAGTTTTTAAATATGGGTAAAGGCTTGTACCAAACCGAACCCGTATTTAGAGCGGCAATGGATGAATGTGCTGCCATATTGATGGACATATTGAAATTAGATCTGCTGGATATTATTTATCCGGAAGTTGAAGATGAAGCCGCTGAAAAACTGTTAATCCAAACGGCACATAGTCAGCCTGCTTTATTTTCCATAGGCTATGCGCTTGGCAAATTATACATGAGCTGGGGAATATTCCCGGCGGCTTTTATAGGCCATAGTGTGGGCGAATTTGTATCAGCCTATTTTGCCGGAGTATTCAGTTTGGCCGATGGCCTGAAACTGGTAACCAGCCGCGGACAAATAATGGGCTCCGTAGCGCCAGGCAGTATGCTATCGGTTCGCTGCAGCGTTGATGAAATACAGCCGTACTTGTCAGATGAAATTGCTTTGGCGGCAGTAAACAGTCCTAAACTATGTGTTATTGCCGGTGAGGTTGAAGCTGTGGTTAAACTAAATAACACGCTCACATCTAACGGCCTGCTTACCCGCCTGTTGCCAACAAGCCACGCTTTCCACTCACATATGATGGATGCCGTTGTACCATCTTTTGAAGAGGTGGTAAAAACAATTGAGCTTAGTTCACCACTCATACCAGTAGCCTCTACCGTTACCGGTGAATTTCTTACAGCCGATGAGGCAATATCACCAAACTATTGGGCTTCACACCTGCGCGCAACCGTACAGTATAGCAAAGCGGTGCAGCGCTTATTGGATGATGAGTATACGTTATTCCTCGAACTCGGACCAGGCAGTTCATCCTCAACGCTAACACGTCAGCAAGCAGCAGGAAAGGTGGAGGTAATCGCCATTTCAACACTCGAAAAAGCAGATGAAGAGCAATCGTGCAAGTTGGCCATAAATGCCTTGGGGCAACTTTGGTTACATGGTGCAGATGTTGATTGGGCTTCTTTTTACAAGAACGAAACCCGCCTGAAGCTAACCGATGTGCCTACTTACGCTTTTAATAAACAAGATTATTGGGTAGAACCGGTGAGGTTGAATACAACTTTGACGAATATTAACACAGCAGTACAACCCACTTATACAGAAAAACAAAGCAATACTACGCCGGTAATGAGAAAGCAGGAACTGATAACACGGCTTAAACTAACATTGGAGAATGCATCGGGCATTGAGATGCATGCCGCCACGCCAGAAATGAGCTTTATTGAACTGGGACTGGATTCGCTTATTCTCACCCAAGTGGCGATGATTATCAAAAAAGAGTTTGCGTTGCCGGTTACCTTCAGGCAGTTGAATGAAGAGTTGGGTACCTTGGATTTGCTTGCAGCTTATTTGGATGCTCATATGCCGGTAAATGCCTATCCACAACAGGCAGCTATGCATAATAGTTCATCGCAGGCTTCGGCAGTAAATGCGCTAACCAGTAATGGAGATGCCCTTACCATCATCAGCCAGCAGTTACAGCAATTGGCTGCGCAGGTAGCACAGTTACAGGGGCAACCATATCAGGCTGCTACGCCCAGGCATTATGCAAATAATACTACTGTATTGTTGCCATCGGCGCAGTCACCAACTGCACAGCCCGAACTCACCGCAGAAGAAGCAGTTGAGATCAAAAAGCCATTTGGTGCCATAGCCCGCATCGAAAAACGGTCCGAAGCTTTAAATGAAGATCAACAGCAATACCTGGCTGATCTGGTCAAACGCTATAACGAAAAAACCAAGTCGAGCAAAGCCTATACCCAGCAGCACCGCGCCCGCATGGCCGATCCGCGGGTGGTATCGGGCTTTAAGCCGGCCACTAAAGAGTTGGTTTACTCCGTGGTCATTAAAAGATCGAAAGGCAGCCGCTTATGGGATTTGGACGGCAACGAATACATAGATGCCCTGAACGGTTTTGGTTCGAGTATGTTGGGCTACCAGCCCGATGTGGTCAAGAATGCATTACTCGAGCAAGTTGAACTTGGTTATGAGATAGGTCCGCAGCATGAATTGGCAGGCGAGGTATGTGACTTGGTTTGCGAATTTACAGGCTTTGACCGCGCCGGGTTGTGCAACACCGGGTCAGAAGCCGTGGTTGGCGCTATGCGCATAGCGCGTACGGTAACGGGCAGGTCTGTTATTGTAGCCTTTGCTGGCTCATATCACGGTATTAATGATGAAGTTATTGTGCGGGGCAGCAAAAAGCTAAAAACTTATCCCGCAGCGCCGGGTATTATGCCCGAGGCCGTGCAAAATATGCTTATTCTGGATTATGGTACCGATGAGGCATTAAAAATAATTGAAGAACGTTCGCATGAAATTGCCGCAGTGTTGGTAGAGCCTGTGCAAAGCAGGCGTGCCGATTTTCAGCCTGTCGATTTCCTGAGAAAGCTCCGCAAGCTTACAGAAGATACCGAAACCATCCTGATATTTGATGAGGTTATCTCAGGTTTCAGGTTTCATCCGGCAGGAGTGCAGGGTATGTTCGGTATTAAAGCCGATATAGGCACATATGGCAAGGTAGCAGGTGGCGGCCTTTCTATAGGCATAATTGCTGGTCATAAACGATTTTTGGATGCGCTGGACGGCGGTTTTTGGCAATACGGCGATGACTCTATACCCGAAGTGGGCGTTACCTATTTTGCCGGTACGTTTGTAAGACATCCGCTGGCCTTGGCCACTACCAAGGCATCGCTCAATTATATGAAAGCAATGGGGCCGCAGCTACAAGAAAACCTCAATGCCAATACACGCTACCTGGCCGACAGCATAAACACCATTTGCCAAAGGTTAAAGGTGCCTATATTCATCGCTCAATTTGGCTCGCTTTGGCGCATCCGTTTCCTGGCCGAATACCCATACCAGGAATTGTTTTTTACCCTAATGCGCTACAAAGGTATTCACATACTCGAGGGCTTTCCTTGTTATATGACCACCGCCCACAGCAAAGCCGATATAGAGAAGATCATCAGCTGTTTTGAAGAAAGCCTTACAGAATTGATCGGCTATAATTTTATTCCTTCATACGATCATCCGGCACCTGATAAAATTAAAGTATTGAACCAGCCACCTATACCCGGTGCAAGGCTTGGTAAAGACAAAGATGGAAACCCGGCCTGGTTCACCATCGATGAAGCAAACCCCGGTAAATACTTAATGATAAATCAATCTCACTAATTTTAATGCACACTTTTACGCCTGTTGATTTCGATCCTTTTGCTGATGAACAAGAGATAGAGAAAATTATTTATACCAATGAGCCGCAAAAAGAAATGTGGCTTTCCTGTATGATCGGTGGCCAGGAGGCTAATTTATCCTATAACGAATCGGTCTCTTTAGAATTGAAGGGTAATCTTAATTTTAATGCGTTTGAGCAAGCAGTACAAAGCTTGGTTCAGCGGCATGAGGCTTTGCGATCTACCGTTAGTCCTAATGGCGAAACACTTATCATATACAAAAACTTCCCGCTAAATCTATTACTGACAGATATTTCCAACATTTCCGAGATTGAGCAAAATATCGAAATAGAATCGTTTTTACGCCGCGAGATCGGCATACCGCTCGACTTGCATAAAGGGGCCGCTTTTTCGTGCATTTGTTCATGAAATCTCTGAGAAAAAATTGCTTTTTACCATCATTAAACATCATATCATTGGTGATGGCTGGTCTACCGGGGTAATGCTCGAAGACCTGGCGAAATTTTACAATGCTTATAACCAAAACCACAGTGCTTATTTAGCTACACCCACTCAACTCAGTGATTATGCCTCATGGCAAGCAGCTTTTAAACAAAGTGCAGTGTACCATGAAACAGTAGCTTTTTGGCTTAACGAGTACAAAAATGGCGCACCGGTACTTAATCTACCTACTGATAGGCCCCGCCAACCAACAAGGACTTATAAAGGGCACCGCATCGACGTGCCATTATCGCCTAATTTAGCCTCGAAAGTTAAAGCTATGGGAGCTAAGGCCGGTGCGAGTTTGGTGACCACCTTGCTTACGGCATTCGAGATACTGTTATACCAAAAAACGCAGCAAACTGATGTTGTAGTAGGGCTTCCCGCTGCTGGGCAGGCAGCATCAGGTCTTACGGGCGTAGTGGGACATTGTGTAAACCTGTTACCGCTGCTAAGTCATATAGCACCCGCTTCATCGTTTATCGACTATTTAAAGAAGCGTAAAAAAGAGGTATTAGACGCCTATGATCATCAAAACATCACCTTTGGCGAACTGATTCGTAAACTTTACATCCCCCGCGATGCCTCGCGTATACCGTTGGTGCCGGTTATTTTTAATATTGATATGGGTATGGATAACGCAGTAGCGTTTGATGGGCTTGAGCTTAAGTTGATCAGTAACCCGCGATCATACGAGAATTTTGAACTGTACCTGAACGTAACCCGTTCTAAAGAGGACATAGTTTTGGAGTGGTCCTACAATACCGATATTTTTGATGCCCAAACCATTGAAGGCTATAATAGTAGTTATGTTGATATACTACAGGCAATGGCAGATACTCCGGATGCAAATATTGCACAAATTGCCGGAGTACAGCAAGAACCGGTTAACTTAAGTGTCATTTCTGGCGATAAAGCTCATATTGAGGCAAATACCAATCTGATAACCTTGTTTGGGGCTACTGCAAAGCAGTATGCACACAAGATCGCAGTAACTTTTAATCAAACTACGCTTACATACGCACAACTTGGCCAAAAAGTAAACCAGTTATCTGCATTTTTGGTGCAGAAGGGGGTAAGCAAAGGCGACATCGTAGCCCTGTTACTCAGTCGGTCGGCACAAATGGTGGTCTCAATGCTGGCTGTTTTAAAAGCAGGAGCGGCGTATTTGCCCTTAGATCCCAATTATCCGGAAGAGCGGATAGCCTTTATGCTCGAAGACTCGTTGGCTAAATTACTGCTGGTATCTCAGCCCTATAAAGGCATTTATGGTAATGTTGTTAATGAGATTATTGTAGAAGATGCCTGGACGCAGTTAGATAACTATGATACTAACGACACAGCCGCTAAATTAATTGGCGATGACCTTGCTTATATAATCTATACCTCGGGCTCTACCGGCAAGCCTAAGGGGGTGAAGATAACACATGGCAACCTGATCAACTTTTTGCTCAGCATGCAAAAAGTGCCCGGCGTTAATAGTACCGACCGCTTGCTGGCTATTACCACAATATCATTCGATATTGCCGGTCTCGAGCTGTACGTTCCGCTTATATCAGGAGCCGAACTGATAGTGGCTGATGCCGAAACGGCAAGAGATGGTCGTTTGCTGGTTAACAGGATCACTGAGAGCAACATTACCGTATTGCAGGCAACGCCATCTACCTGGCAAATGCTTATCGATTCGGGTATGCAAAGGCGGGAAAATTTAAAGGCACTATCAGGCGGCGAACCGCTGTCAAAAGAATTAGCCAATCAATTGCTTACGCTTACCGCGAGTTTATGGAATATGTATGGCCCTACCGA
Organism: Mucilaginibacter terrae; assembly: GCF_031951985.1. Taxonomy (NCBI): domain Bacteria; kingdom Pseudomonadati; phylum Bacteroidota; class Sphingobacteriia; order Sphingobacteriales; family Sphingobacteriaceae; genus Mucilaginibacter; species Mucilaginibacter terrae. The sequence continues at coordinate 64,911 of NZ_JAVLVU010000001.1, forward strand.
AACCACCGTATGGTCTACCCTCAAACAGGTAATAAAAGGCGAAAAGCTGATCACCGTTGGTAAGCCGATTAGTAACACCCAGGTTTATATCATGAATGAGGCAGGTAACCCACTTCCTGCTGGCACTTCCGGTGAGATCTGCATAGGCGGATATGGTGTAGCAAAAGGGTACCTAAACAGGGCTCAACTTACTGCCGAAAAATTTGTGACCGATACCATATTTCAAACACATCCCGCTAAATTATACCGCACGGGCGACTTGGGTAAGCTGTTGGATAATGGCGAGATCCAATGCTTGGGAAGAATTGACGATCAGGTAAAAATAAGAGGACACCGCATAGAACTTGGCGAGATAGAGAATTCGATATCCTTATTAGATGGCGTAAAGCAGTGTGTTGTTATGGCTTATGATGATGCTTTGCTTAATAAATACCTGGTGGCCTTTGTTATAACCGACAATGCACATGCAGGGCTGGTAACAAGCAATATAACCAACCAATGGCGGGAAAAGCTGGCAGCGTATCTTCCTGAATATATGTTGCCCGAAGATTTTATACACGTCGCCGCTTTTCCAAAAACGCCCAATGGTAAAACAGACCGTAAAGCCCTTCCTAAGCCCGAGCGTACACAACAGTATGAAAGCAAAAGTGAAGCACTACCAGTAACAGATGAGGAAAAACTGATAGCCACTATATTTGCAGAGATACTTGGCCTTACTAACGTGTGTGTTACCGATGATTTTTTTGCATTGGGTGGGCATTCTTTGTTAGCTATTAAAGTAATGGTAGCTATTGAAAAGCTTACCGGCGACCGACTTCCACTGGCTGCTTTTTTTAATAATTCTACCGTAGAAAAATTAGCAGCCCTATTGGCAGGCCATAAAACTGTTGAAAGTTGGGAAACCGTTGTACCCATTAAAAAAGACGGTATAAAGCCACCGCTGTTTTTGGTACATGGCAGCGGGTTGAATTTGCTGTTGTTCAAATCTATAGGTGATCATTTTGATGAAGACCACCCTCTGTACGGTATCCAAGCCATTGGTCTTGCCTCGCCGGCAGCACTTCCGGAGACTGTGGAAGCTATAGCTGCGTATCATGTAAGCGAGATACTCAAGGCGCGGCCCGAAGGCCCTTATGCCATTGCTGGTTACTCGTATGGCGGCTTTATAGCCTATGAAATTGTGAAAAAGCTTATAAATAGCGGTAAAAAAGTGAGTTTTTTTGGCATTATTGATACAGATGCATGGGCAGCTATGCCGCCCAAAACCACTGCAGGGCGCATCATCAAAAAGGTGATCAGACAATTTCATAAGATCCCTTTCTTTATTAACTCCTTCATTAAATATCCGGGCGAAGCATTAGCCTATCAGCAACTGGTATTTAAAAGGAAATTTGCTCAGAAAGACTTATCCAGATCTGCATCTTCAGTTCAGCAATATACAGCCTATGAGCAACAGCTACGCAAAAGCTATAATAATGTAGTTAAAGCTTATCGCATAACGCCTTTTGATATTGAGGTGTCGCTTTTTAAGGTTGAGAAGAGAATTTATTTTGTAGATAATCCCAAATTCATGGGCTGGAATAGGATCGCACTAAAAGGTGTTAAAGTATATACCGTTCCGGGCGATCATAACACGTTCCGTTTACCGCCAAATGATAAAATTTTTGCCGCAGTAATTCAAAAAGCTATGGATGTAAGCGTGAAAAATTGATCATAGACCAACCTTTCACTTTATCCAGATGGAATAATTGACAGTGAATTAAGCGAAAAATTGCCCGTTTTAAAGCAATTGGATCTAAAGCGTGAAATATTGGTGATCAGTTATTACGTGAAGTATTTGATCACAGTGGTAAGAACTTTAGGTAAAGGGTTTGGATGCAACTGAATTCAAGTAACCTAAAATCGTTAATAAATTAATTGTCAACGGATTAAGTTGTATTTGAAATACCTAAGGTAAGTTTTACCCGCAGGTGTTCAGTTAGGTATTCTGAAACGTGGCTTTACTGAGGGGTAATTAATAAAAAAAACCTTAAATAAGCTATTTAAGGGGTTTCGGGTGGTGGAAAGATCACCTGTTGTGATCCCATCAGGATTCGAACCTGTCCTTGTAATGTGCTTATTATCAGTAATCTATGTAATTAAAAGCATTTCAGGTGTTTACCTGGGTAACTCAAACCATTAACAATTCGAATATAAGCTATTTTACGAGTAACTTATAACTTTAAATTTCTTTCAACTTTAAAGCTATACTTTTTCATTTAACTTACATGCTACCCATTCCTATCTAGCAAAAGGTTTCCATTTACTTGATGGAGGAAGAGCATATATAAATAGGAAATGATAAAAGCTGCTATGACCTTACAGACCGGACCGTATGTCTTTGTTATTTTATAAAGAAGCCAGATTTGTTATGTATACTGAAAGTATTTGACCACATGAGTTTTGCAAATAACATATGTAGCGTGCTTGACCGTTTTTAAAAATAACAGAAACGAAAATATAAATAGATTCATTAGGTTAATATTGAGTTAATACCAACAGCTTACTTTCGCTACAATTAAACGTCCTATGGCTATTGTGAATATTGAGCACCTGAAAAATTTAAAACGGGGAGATAGTAAGGCTTTCAATATGATTTTTAATGCTTATTGGGATAAGCTTTTCAGGGCTGCATTTTATCGCGTCGAAAACTATGATCAGGCTCAGGACATCGTTCAAGAGGTGTTCATTAAGCTTTGGGACTGCCGTTCAGATTTAAATATTACTGAGGAAAATATAGAGTATTACCTGTTAAAGTCAGTTAAACATAGAGTAATCTCCTATTACCGTTCTTCACAAGTAGCTGAATCGGTGTTAGAGGCTTCGTTGAAGGATTTTAATGAGGCTTTTGAGGGAAATATGAATGTTCAATTTGAGGTAGTCGAAAAATATGTTCAAACTCAATTAATGCAACTCCCTCCAAATATGCGTGTCGCTTATCAAATGCGCGATGACGAACACAGTATAACAGAAATTGCCAGTCATCTCAATCTGGCAGAGCAAACGGTTAAAAACCATCTTTATGAGGCCAAAACCAGATTGCGCGCTGCTGTTAAATCAGAATTTCTTACAGATCAGATCGCAATGCTCTTTGTTGCCATTATTCTGCTAACAAAGAATTAACATAAGCCTAAACTCTTCTTAAAGTACTTTGAAGTTTTCAAGCGTGTACAGTATGAAAGATCATCATTGCTGTATATGGATAAAGACTATTTAAAAGAGCTTTTTGAAAAATTTGAGCGTAACGATTTAAGCGAGCAGGAAAAAGAACATCTTGACAACTGGTATAACTCTTTTGAAAAAAAAGCACAGTTTGAACCTTTACAGGATAGTGCAATCAGGAAAGAAGTTTACCGCGCTATAAATGGTCCGGTTACTAAGTTTATCTCTCAAACTAAACCTGTAATTAAAAGGCTTTACTGGCCTTTGGGTATAGCAGCATCTTTACTGATCGTCTTTACCGTGCTTATCCAAACGAAAGGTACCTTTAAGCAAAATAGAACAACTACGGAACTGGCATCGTCGGTTTATACCGTATTTACCCAGCCAGGAGAAGTTAAGAAGCTAACCCTTCCGGACAGTTCGGTGATATGGGTCAATTCTGCATCCAAAGTACAGTTCAACACCCATACGTTTTCGAATAAAAGAGATATACTGCTTAAAGAAGGCGAAGCTTATTTTCAAGTAGTTAAAAATCCCAAAAGCCCTTTTAGGGTACATACAAAAACGCTTACTACCCAGGTATTCGGTACCTCGTTTAACGTGAAGGCTTACGAAAAACTGGGTTATACTTCGGTTCATGTAATTACTGGTCGTGTGGGTGTTAGCAGTAAAAGCGGTAATGCACATGTAATGTTGGTACCTAACCAGTTCACCATACTTAATGCCGGTACAAATAAACTGGATATAAATATTAGCGAACCAGGTGCCAATAGCTGGATAGATGGTACCATAAAAATCAAAAATGCATCTTTTAATGAGTTAGCCTTAATTCTTTACAATCACTATAAAATTAAATGTACTACTACAGTACCTCGTATACAGCAGCAATCATTTACCATAACTATACTGAAATCTACCACGCTCGATCAAACGCTCAGGATCGTTTGTGCAATCCACAACAATAAATACAGGAGGGAAAAGAATGAAGTAATGATCTACTAATTGCAAAAAAAACCGGCAAAGTTGTTAGCGCAACCTTGCCGGCAAAAAAATCATAGTCCGGGCAAGCCTCGAAAACTTCCGGCTATTACCATTAAATCAAATGAAATCAAACGGTATTCAAATTTATGAAAAAAAACAAATGGCTAATCAGGAAAGTTATGCGCATTTCTTTTGTTATTCTAACAATCACCTTATTCTGCGGTCATTTATTATTTGCGGCAATATCTAACGCCCAAGTACTGACCAGATCGGCAAATATTGAGCTCACTGACGGAAAACTTGAATCAGCCCTCTCATTATTGAGTAATAAACTCAATGTGCCAATTGCTTACGATGACAAAGATATATTGGCCAGCAAGCATTTGATAAAGGCACGAACCTTTGTGAATACCAATGTAGCGAGTATTTTAAATTACATGCTGCAACGGACAAATATTACTTATAAAGTTGCTGAGGGTACAATAATTCTTTTTAAAAAGGCAGATCCCATACGAATCAATGGTAAGGTGCTGGATGAAACAGGCGAACCATTACCTGGAGTAAACATTGCTGTTAAAGGTACATCGGTACGGTCTATTACTAATTTGAAAGGAGAGTATAGTATCGCTGCTTCCAGCCGTAATGATGTTTTAGTATTTACATCAATTGGTTTTACAACCAAAGAGGTGTTAGTTGGTGTGCAGTTAACGGTAGATGTTAAGATGACCGCCAGTACAGGATCTTTAAATGAAGTTGTAGTAACCGCATTGGGCATAAAAAGGGAGGCCAAAGCATTAAGTTACAGTCAGCAAAAAGTTGATGTGGAACTCCTTAGTGAAATAAAAAGCCCTAATTTTATTAACTCACTTTCGGGTAAAATAGCAGGCTTGCAGGTTGTGCCCGCCGGTTTTAATACAGGTTCGGCTCGTGTTGTTATCAGGGGTAACAACTCGTTAACGGGTAATAACCAGCCGTTGTTCGTGGTAGACGGTATGCCTATCGATAACACACCAGGCGATGCCGGAAGTTTGGATTACGGTAATAACGCGGCTGATATCAATCCAAATGATATAGAGAATTTGGAGGTTTTGAAAGGACCCAATGCGGCTGCACTATATGGTTCTCGGGCCGCCAACGGTGTAATACTCATTACCACCAAAAAAGGATCCGGGAAATTTAAGGTCTCTTTTAATTCTAACCTGCAATTTCAACGGTTAACAGAGTTGCCCGAGTACCAAAATGCATATGGCGTGGGTACCTCTTTTTACATTGATAACACCCATACGCTGCCGGTAGCCAATGTTAATTACCGCAGTTGGGGATCGCCGCTTTTAGGCCAGCCTTATGTGGCATTAAATGGCGAAACGAAGGCTTACCTACCTCAGCCTGATAATGTCAAAGACTTTTATTCTACTGCACACCTGTTCACCAACTCATTAGCACTTGAAGGTGGGAACGCAGGAACCACGTACAGGCTCTCATATACCAATTATGATGGAACAAGCGTAGTAGAAGGATTAAACACCAATAAGAGCCATAACATAGACCTTAGGTTAACCAACGCATTAACCAAAAGGATCACGTTTGACACCAAGATCACCTATAACCGAAATACGGTTAATAACCGGCAGTATTCAAACTCAAATGGGCGTAATCCGACTAATTTGTACACTCAAATGGCAAGAAGCACCGAGCTTTCGGAACTATTACCGTACAAAGATCCGCTTACCGGCATGGAAATAGGCACACACCGTAACTTTAGCAACCCTTACTGGGTAATAAACGAAAATCCCAACGAGGATACTAAAGATCGTTTGATTGCCGCATTCAACCCACAGGTTACCATAACACCCTGGCTTAAATTTGTAGGACGTTTGGGTGCAGATATTTTTTGGAGAGACGGGTTTGAATTTAATAACATTGGTTCGGTTGTAGCCAGTAATCCAAATGGTTTTATGCGCGCCTTCAACACCAAGCAACAGAATTTCAATCTCGAAGGCTTTTTTACGGTAAATAAAAAAACAAGAGACTTCTCCTTTAATGGTGTTTTGGGTAGCAGCAGTTTCAGGTCTGGGTATGAAGACAGGCAGCAACGAGTTAATTCGTTATTGCAACCGGGGTTCATCAATTTATCCAATGCTAAAGAACTTCCGACCGTAACCCAGACCATTCGTAAAAAACAGATCAATTCAGTTTACGGATCGCTATCGGTAGGGTATCATAATTACGCTTTTGTAGATGTTACTGGCCGTAATGATTGGTCGTCAACATTACCTAAAGCCAACAATTCGTATTTCTACCCTTCATTAGGGGGCTCATTAATACTTACAGATATGCTTAAACTTAAAAGCGGTATCTTAAGTTACGCAAAGCTTCGTGCTTCTGTTGCCCATGTAGGTAATGACGCTGATCCGTACCGCTTAAATCAAACTTATTCGTTTAACGGTTTTTTTGACGGAGCACCGCTGGCCTCTTTATCCACTACCATGAACAACCCGGACCTAAAGCCGGAAAAGACATCATCATTTGAATATGGTGTGGACTTAAACTTTTTTAATAGTCGCTTAGTAATCAATGCGACGCATTATAAATCTGCCACCACTAACCAAATCCTTACTGCACAACTCCCGGCATCAAGCGGTTATCAGCAGCGTGTGTACAATGCAGGTGAAGTTAAAAACTGGGGTAATGAGCTTTCTGCAAGTATAGCGGTCATCAAAAAAAGTAAATTTACCTGGCAAACCAACATCAATTACTCGAACAATAAGTCGATGGTTGTAAGCTTAATAGATGGTGTAGATCGTTTTGTTCTCAATAATAATTCCAGTTACATTTACGTATACGCACAGGTTGGCCAGCCTTACGCATATCTGCGCGGACTTGGGGTAGCACGTGATGCCCAGGGTCATATGCTAATTGACGATGGTGGGGGCTTACTTACTAAAGATAATGACATGGCATTTGGTACGGCCTCTCCAAAATGGCTTGGCGGTATCAGTAACACATTTACCTATCGCAACTTCACGCTGAATTGCCTTATTGATATTAAAAAAGGTGGCGTTATTTATTCTGGAACATACTCCCGAATGCTAACCAATGGTGTAACAGCCGAAACTTTATACGGAAGGGATGATTTTTATAAACACTCAATTATTTTAGGAGAAAATTCATCTGAATTATCCGGAGGTGCAATATGGGATGCTTATTATGCCAATGGCAAAAAGAATACACAGTATATATCGCCTCAAAGCTACGAATATGCCCGGCCTAATTATGCCGAATTTGTGATGTTTGATGCCTCTTATGTCAAATTAAGAGAGCTATCTCTGGGTTATAATATTCCTGTAAAACTGCTGTCTCGTACACCCCTTAAAACCGCACGATTTTCTCTAGTTGGACGTAACCTGGCCATATTTCACAAAAATACCCCACGAGGCATTGACCCTGAAGCGGCTTCTACTTCAGGTAATGGCCAGGGTATCGAGAATGGTTCGCTGCCGCCAAATACCACCTATGGCTTTAATGTTAATTTAACTTTTTAATTGGTATGAAACTAATAAATTTATTATTGATCCTATGTTTAGGCGTGTTGGTTTCCTGCACCAAAAATTTCGAGGAACTTAATACCGACCCCAATCAGCCCACTAAGGTCGAACCTGATTTTTTGCTGACCAGCTCAATATATAATACCCTCAATCTTCAGGGAGGGGATATGAACAGGGTTGTACTTTTTAATTATACCCAATACTTCTCCGGGTTTCAGGGTGAGTTTCAACGTTACACATATAACGATGCGAGCAACAACACAAACTGGTCAAACACCTATATCAAATGCCTGCAGCCTGTTTATCAAATTGAGTTAAATTACAAAGACAATCCTGCATATAGTAATCGTGTGCTTATAGCACGTATATGGAAAGATTATCTATTCTCAAATGCTGTAGCCATGTGGGGAAGTATCCCAATGGAATCTTCATTGCAGGGTAATCCGAGTGTACCTTTTACAAAAGAGCAAGATGTGTATTATAAGCTGCTGGCTGATCTTAAAAATATATCAGACTCACTAAACGTGAACGGTGATAAATATACTGCCGGTGCGGATAAAATTTACGGAGGAGATGTATTGAAATGGAAGAAATTTGCCAACACCCTTCGCCTCAAAATTGCCTTGCAAATATCAAATGATGCCCCTAACGGTGATCCGGAAGCCGCTAAAAAGGCTATACAGGAAATTGCTCAGAACGAAGCTAATACTATTACCAGCCAAGCCGAAACCGCAGCAGCTACCTGGGGTACTACCAGTGATACCTGGAGCTATTTGTACAACTACGTAACCTATAACTATACCGCAAACAAAGCAACTATACCTGTACTTTGCGAGTCATTAGTTTATTACACACTGCCTTACGGTGATCCACGGATAACTATTTATGGGCAGCCAGCCAAACAGGGGCCTAACGCCGGCAAGTATTTTGGCCAAAATATTTCTTACGGCGGGGGCAGTCAATACGCTGGTAATATTGTTAATCCGCACACTGGTTTAAAACAAGACGATTATTCTTACATCGGCACACGCTTTTTAAAGCCCAACGCCGAGTTTGTATTTATCTCCTATGCGCAATCGTGTCTACTAAAAGCCGAAGCTGCCCTTAAAGGATGGTGGACAAATGCTGCACCGCAGACTTACTATTATCAGGGTATAGGAGCTTCATTCGACCGTTATGGGCTTACACCGGCTCAAGCTACCGCTTATCAAAATACGCCGGGTATTAAATGGGGTACCGCGTCAGACACCACCGGCCGTCAGGCACAGTTTCAGGACTGGATGCGCATTTGTACAAGTTATGTACCTGCCGGTGATACCTATCGCCAAATTATTATGCAGCACTGGCTGGCTACTCCCAATCAGGGAATGGATGCCTGGTCGCTCATACGCCGTACAAGAGTGCTTGATTTTGAACCTCAGTTTGCCACTTATGATGGTAATTATGCCTATGTGCCACAACGAATTCTTTTTCCGGCAAGCGAATATGCAACCAATGGGGCCGAAGTTAAAAAGGCTGCGCAGTGGTTGGGTGGAGCCGATAACCTATTTGCCAAGCTATGGTTTGCTTTGCCAAATAAACCCAATCCAAAATTACCTTACTAAATTATTTCAAATGAAAGCATTTCTTTCTATCTCCTGTTGTTTATTACTGGCATTAAGTGCATGTAAAAAGCAGAATGATTATTTACCGCCCGATTTTAATTATGATATTCCGGCTGTTAATATCACCGAAAACGTAAATGTAGGGGCCTATTATTACAACTATGCCGCCGCCGACTGGGCAAAGAAATACACTAATAATCCGTTACAGGGTGAATATAATTCACTGGATTCTAAAGTTATGGCGCAGGAATGCCAGTGGGCCGATGCTGCGGGTGTTAACTTTTTTGTATTTAACTGGAACGGCGCATCGGCCGGAAACCCTATACTTAACAGCTTTATACAGGGAAATACCAGCCAGGTAAAAATGGTGATCAATTACAATATTGCACACTTAAGTGCCACCAATGCCTTGCCGCTTACCGGGACCAAACTCACCACCATGATCAACGAGTTTACCAGTTTTGCAAATACTCATTTTAACAAGGATTATTATTATAAGATCAATGGGCAGCCGGTGGTTCTGATCACACCACTAAACTTGGCAAGCAGTGCAACCACCAGTGTTAATTATGCTACGGTTATACCCGCACTAAAGCAAGCCATGTCTTCTATAGGCATAAACCTGTATATCATAGGAGAAATCACATCGGGTTGGCTGCCTCCTGTACGCTATGCGCCTGCAATTAAAGCAATGGATGGTGTTGATTTGAATAACTGGTCGACCGATGTTTATGACCGGGCTACGTTTATGGCATCATACACCGACACCAACTGGAAAAACTGGACGGACTCTACATCAAAATGGAAGGTTGACTTTGTGCCAGCCATTTTCCCTGCCTTTAATGATAAGACCATGACCCCGGCAAGCAAGTTGTACAACATTGACCGTAACGCGGCATTTTATACCGATTACTGTAATGTAGCCAAACGTAATATGAGCAGCAAGCGCATAGTGCTGATCAATTCATGGAACAATTTTCAGTTAGGCACTACTTTGGAGCCTGCTAAAGAATACGGCACCACTTATCTCGAAATTACCAAAGCTCAGTTCAAAGTTAAATAACGTTAACCTCGATTATCTACCATGGTAATGAATAATTTAAAAAGAAGAAGGTTCTTAAAATATCTTTCTATTGCAGGTATAGCACTTCCTTTTAAGAGTGTTGCAAAAAACATGTTGCCGAGGTCTTCACAAGCCTTTAGCTTTATGTTTTTGGGCGACTTGCATTTTGATAAACTGATGCACCATGATATGGCTTATCTGAAAGAAAAATACCCAAACGATATCCGCCAGATCGAAAACTATTCAAGGATTACAAAAGATAACCTGTCTTCGTTGATACAGGCATCTAAACAACGCGCCAAACAAACCAATTCAAACTTTTATCTGCAAATTGGCGATTTTGTGGAAGGTCTATGCGGTTCTAAAGAATTAGCTACACTTCAAACCTCCGAGCTGATCAATTACATTGATCAACAGCAACTTGGTTTGCCTTTTATTGCTATAAAAGGCAACCATGATATTACTGGTACAGGTGCCCGAGAGGTTTACCAGGAAGTTGTTTTGCCATGGCAAAGCAGGCAGTTAAAGCAACCGGTAACCACTGCAAACAACGTGTATGTACATAAGAACACCAGGTTTATATTATTCGATTGTTTTTCTGAAAAAGAAAGTTTAGAATGGTTTAAAATGGTAATTAAAGATCATAAAAAGAATGAACAGTTATTCTTTTGTACGCATATTCCGTTAATACCATATGATGCACGCTCCAACTGGCATATTTATGTACGCCCCGGGCAAGAGAAAGAGCGAGAGGAACTTCTTAATTTACTGGCCGAACATAAAGCGATCATTTTAAGCGGTCACTTGCATAAAACCAGCATAGTGGTTCGTAACACTCCCTCGGGCAATGTTGTTCAGGCGGCTATTGGCAGTGTTATATCAGCATTAAATGCGCCTGTTAAAAATCATCTAAAAGGGTTAGAGGCTTATAATGCCGACCTGGTTAACTTGGAACCGAACTTTAATCCAACATCGTTGCAATTAAGAAGAGAAATTTTGGAAAAGGAAAAGCCATTTATCCGCCATTACGAATACGCTGATTTTTGCGGCTATGCCTCTATGAACATTACCGATAAGAACGAAGCAGTGCTTACGATATTTGCGAACGCAGACCAAGAGCCTTGGAGCACCGTAAACTTAACACAACTACAAAATTTATAAAGCTGTATGTTGCTTTTTAAGAGAATAAACGGAATAATGCTGTTCTTATTGGTTTGTTTGCCAGGAGTTGTATTATCACAGGATGTGAGCTTTATAGCATTGGGAGATATGCACTATGACCGGTTACAGGATCATAACCTGGATTTTGTAATGAGCAGACCGCAGGATTATAAGCAAATACTAAATGAATATCCGCAGTATACTGCTTTTTACATGCCCCGGTTTTTACAACTTATTAAAAAGCAAACCAACGCCCAGCCTGGGGTTAAAGCAGTTGTACAATTGGGAGATTTGGTAGAAGGCGTTGCTGGATCGGCTGCTCTCGCCAGGCAGATGAACCGGGGAATAGTTGACATGCTTTATGAGACCGGCTTGCCGGTACCGTGGGTATTGGTTAAAGGTAACCACGATGTAAGTAATAGTCCGGGCCAGCCAGAGGCATGGCAGGAAGTAATTCGGCCCTTTATTGAAGGTCAGATAGGTAAATTTATTGGCCATGGTATGTATACTTATCAAATAAGTCCCAACACTGAATTTTTTGTTCTCGACCAATTTTTCAGTGTGGACCGTAATTTACCCGAAAGTGAAATGGTTGATTTTCTTGAAAATGCATTTAAAGGTTCCACGGCTACTTACAAGTTCGTGCTAACCCATCAACCAGTTATTCCAGTTACGCAGCGGTGTTGGCATTTATTAAGTGGTATTAGGAGGCCATTAAAAGATACCGTCCTAAGAGAAAGTTTGCTGAATATATTGGCTAAAAACAAGGCCATAGTTTTATGTGCCCACCTTCATGAGTATTCGGTTTTGAGTAGAAAAACAAAATCCGGAAATGTGGTTCAGGTAATGATCAATAGTGTAAACCGGGGGCTTAATACGCCTTTGCCAAATGTTATCCATAGAGAATACAAAGGAGAAGGCTGGATTGACAGTGATGCGTCATGGCAGCCTGAAACAAGCGAAACACGGCGTAAGATTTTAAGGGAAGAGAAGAAACATATTACCGATTTTCAGTTAATGGACCTACCGGGATATGCTCTTATATCTGTGTCGGATAAAACGCCGCAAGTTACGTTAAAGTATTTTAACGGGTTTGCAGAAGTACCTTATCAAACTATAGATCTGAGTAAACTGATGCTCACAGGAAAGTTGCCTTTTTAATATGTTAATAAGATCTTCTACTATGTTTTTTAAAACTGCAGCTTTTTTCCTCGTGTTCCTTCTTTTACAACCCTGTCTGGCACAAACCAGGCACAGTAAAAACTCTGCTTTTATGAGCTATAAAGGGTTGGTAATGGCGGGTTACCAAGGCTGGTTCAATAGTCCTGATGATGGTGCAAAGAGAGGCTGGAACCATTATGTGGCATCGGGTCGGTTTGAACCTGGAAATTGTAAGATCGACATGTGGCCAGATGTTAGCGAGTACTCAAAAGTATATCCAACAGCATTTACCAAAGCAGATGGGTCGCCCACCCATCTGTTTAGTTCTTATGACGTTTCAACCGTTCAGCTTCATTTTAAGTGGATGAAAGACTACGGTGTAGACGGTGTATTTATGCAAAGGTTTTTTGCCAGCATCAACTCCGATAAAGACCTTGCCCATACCGATAAAGTGCTGTCAGCGGCATTACAGGCCTCTCAAAAAAATCGGCGTGCCATTTCGGTTATGTATGATTTAAGCGGTATGGAAGGTGATGAGGGCATAGAAGTAATTATTAAAGATTGGAAGCATTTGGTAGATGACCTGAAACTCACTTCTAAGGGGGTAAGTCAAACCTATTTGTATCATAATCAACGGCCTCTGATTGCTATTTGGGGTGTTGGATTTAAAGACAGGAATTATACTCTTAAAGCCATTGATAAACTGTTGGACTTTTTAAAAAATAATGCCACATATGGAGGATGTTCGGTACTGCTTGGCGTACCTGCATTTTGGAGAGATCTGAAAGATGATGCGGTGGCAGATTCAGATTTGCATGACTTGATACGTAAAGCCGATATTGTTCAACCCTGGTTTGTTGGGAGATACAACGAGCAGAGCTATGCGCGTTTTAATGCCCGCATTATAGATGACCTGTATTGGTGCAAGTTAAATCATGTAGATTATGTACCGGTGGTGTATCCTGGCTTTAGCTGGCACAATATGTATCCGCGCAGCCCTTTTAATCAAATTCCGCGAAATAGAGGGCAGTTTTATTGGAAGCAAATTGCCGGTTCTATAAATGCAGGTGCCCAAATGCTTTATATTGCCATGTTTGACGAGATTGATGAGGGTACCGCCATATTTAAGATCAGTAAAGATCCGCCGATAGGAAAGAGCGTATTTATTACCTTTGAACAAGATATACCGGGGGACTATTATTTGTTTTTGACAGGTTATGCCGGCGAAATATTAAAAGGTTCGAAGACACTTTCCCTCAATGTCCCTTTAAAGCCGTAGATGTTGAGATGCAAATAAAGTTAACAAAATATAATTAAATGAAATGGCGAGCCCTGTTGATTTTGGCCTTCATGAGCGGGATGATTGCATTGCTGTCCTTTTCTGTATTGGAAAGTCATGATGTTGGGGCATCTCGGGCGGTAGGCTTATTCCGAAAGGATGCCGGTTTATTTTCAGCTTCGGCCAGTGAGCTATATGAAGCAGTTAAGGCAATTGATGAGAACAGCAGCACCATAGTAAACGCAAAGGAGCACTTAAAAGCTTGTCGGTTTCGGTACAAAGCGCTGTCTTATTTCACCTGCTATTTTTTCCCAAGTGAAACTAACGGGTTTAATGCTGCGGCCAAAATGGAAGTTGAGGAGCCCGAGCTTGAACTTGTAGAACCGATGGGACTACAGCAAATTGAGGCTTTGTTGTTTGATGCAGATGTGTTAAGCCATAAAACCGAGTTGGTGGCTCAGACCGAGGCTCTGTATACTTCGGCAAAAGGCATGCCTGCGCTGCTTTATCAATTTAAGGCCAATGACCGGCAGGTGCTCGAAAGTGTAAGAATTGAGCTGATTCGCATGGGCGCGCTGTATATTACGGGGTATGATGCCCCTTTGCTAAAAACAGGTATTACCGAGACCCTGATCAGTACAGATAAGATTAACGAGGTGTTGTTGCCTTATCTACAACATGGACGCAATACAGGTGATATTTTAAAAAAACAACTGAATGCCAGCATCCATTACTTGTCAAGCCATCAGGATTTTAATTCGTTTAACCGTATGGAATACCTGGTTAAATTCCTACTACCTATGCAAGAGCAGTTGGGCATGTTTATCAAGCAGCAAAATTTGGAGCTAAATACTTCTGCATATCTAAATTACCAATCGCGTAATATGTTTGATCGCCGCTTCTTAAAGGCTTTTAATAGTGTTCCCGGGTTACAGGAGCAGCAATTAGCATCACTCGGAAAAAAACTATTTTTTGACATGGCTTTATCGGGCAATATGAAAGTAAGTTGCGCGACCTGCCATCAGCCTGGAAAGTATTTTACAGACGGAATTATTAAAAGCCCCGCATTAATAAAAGATTCGATACTAAAGCGAAATACTCCTACACTATTATATGCAGGGAGACAGCATTCACAGTTTTGGGATGGCCGGTCTATAAGCGTGGTCGACCAGGTAAAGGACGTGGTTTTTAATCCTTTGGAGATGGGGTCAGTAATGGGGCAGGTAGTTAAGCGTGTTAAACAGAACCGGACATATCGCCAATCTTTTCGCAGCCTGTTTCCCGGCAAAAACTCCGACAGGCAGTTGCTGGATGGTATAGCGGTATCCATAGCTGCATACATAGCTAAGTTAGAACCCATGGATTCTCCTTTTGACAAGTACATTAATGGCAATAGAACCGCCATGACAACAGCCCAAATTAAAGGCTTTAACTTATTTATGGGCAAGGCACAATGTGCTACCTGCCATTTCGTACCTTATTTCAACAGCCTCACACCGCCATTTTATGATCATTCAGAGATGGAAATATTAGGAACACCTGGCAATGATGATTTAACCCACCCGGTAAATGACAAAGACTTGGGACGTTTTAACCTGTATCAAATACGGTATTATCAACAGGCATTTAAAACACCAACAATTAGGAACGCTGCAAAAACGGCACCTTATATGCACAACGGCGCATTCAAAACATTGCAAAATGTAATTGACTTTTATATTAAAGGGGGAGGGAAGGGAATTGGCTTGAAAACCAGAGAACAAACACTTTCATCTGAACCGCTTAATCTAACTAGGGAGGAAAGCGATCAAATCATTCAATTTATAAACTCGTTAACAGATGCCAGCCCTGCCAATATTTAACTACATGAAAAAACTAAGCCTCTATTTATTATTCACATTGACCATTCGGGCCACTGCCATGTGTCAAACTACAAGCCCAGCACCAACAATTAGTTCAAACTCAAAAGCCACCATTTTACGTGGCCCTTATTTACAGGTTGCTACTCCTAATGAAATGACCATTCGCTGGCGAACCAATACTGCCGAGCAAAGTACCGTGCGTTATGGTCTTACGCCAGATAACCTGGATATGAAAGCTAATAATTCATTGGTTGTTACAGAACATATGGTTAGACTATCAGACCTTAAACCACTTACTAAATATTATTATTCCGTGGGTAGTTTTGAATTTTCGTTGAAGGTGGATAAGAACAATTACTTCTATACGCTTCCTAAAAAAGGCAGTGATTCGCTTGTCCGAATTGCCGGGTTTGGTGATTGTGGCAATAATTCCATTAACCAGCGCAATGTGCGAGATCAGGTAATTAAATATGTTGGGAACAATGTACTGAATGCCTGGATACTTATGGGCGACAATGCTTATACAGATGGTACCGATGCCGAATTTCAGGCGAAGTTTTTTAATGTTTACCAAGATAATTTGCTGAAAAATTATCCCTTGTTCCCGGTTCCGGGTAATCATGATTATAATAACATCGCCTCAGTAGCTACGGCAGAGCAATTCAAACTGGCATATTTTCAAAACTTTTCTGTTCCTACTGAGGGCGAAGCGGGTGGGGTTCCCTCGCATACCAAGTCTTATTATTCTTATGATATTGGTAACACACATTTTCTGGCATTGGATTCATACGGCCCCGATAATAAAGGTGCATACATGTATGACCAGGCAGGTGAGCAGGCCGAATGGGTGAGAAAAGATCTCAAGGCTAATAATAATAAATGGGTTGTGGCTTACTTTCACCATCCGCCATACACCATGGGCTCTCACAATTCCGATACAGAGCAATTGCTGGTCAGAATAAGGGAAAACTTCATTAAGATTTTGGAAGATAACGGTGTTGATCTGGTTTTATGCGGCCATAGCCATGTGTATGAACGATCAAAGCTAATGAAAGGATATTATGGTAATGAAGCTGAGTTTGATCCTCAAAAATTTGATTTAAGTTCATCCTCAGCGCTATATAATGGAAGCAAAGATTCAGCCCCATACCTGAAAAGCAAGTCAAAGACCGATGGTACTGTTTATGTAGTTGCCGGATCTGCCGGTGCGCTTGGCGGTCATAAACCAACCTGGCCACACAATGCCATGTATTATTACAATTGCGACATTGGCGGTGCAATTATGCTGGAGGTACAAGGCTCCCGGTTAGATCTGAAATGGATATGTGCCGACGGACAGATACGCGATCACTTTACGATGATGAAAGATGTAAGTAAGAAAGATGAGGAGTATTTAAAGCAAGATAAGATTCTGATTAAGAAGTAATATAATATTATCATATACTAAACATTTTTTAATATTGGCTTAATATTAAAGCAGTTACTTTGTATGCTGAATCTGGACATTCAGAGGAGCAATTTGCACTACTGAACCCAGTATATTCATGGGTAAGTAATTATGTTTCGTGCAAAAATTAGCGTTAATAGAATTCAAAAAAGACTTAATTATTTATTCGTATTTTTTTGCTTAAGCACTCCTGCTATTTCATTTGCTCAAAATAACGGACTCCATTTTTACGGGCAGGAGACCGTTCAGGATAAAAGAACGTCACTCGACCTGACTGCCGATGAAGAGATGTGTTTTGATGGTGACTTTGAGTTGTCATTTGATCTTTATTTCACGCCAAAATTCAGGGACTATTATGGTTATGTATTCAGAATTATTGAAGAGAATGGCCATAACATTGATCTGATATATGATCAAAAAGCATTTAATACACAAAATTTTAAATTAGTAATAGGCGACAAGTTTTCTAATATTGCCTTCAACTTACCGGAAAAGCTTCTTTTTAAAAGCTGGAATCATTTCACGATCAGTTACAGGAAAGAGTTTGATGAATTAGTGTTCACTAACGGAAATCAAAAATTTTCACAGAAAAACGCAGGCTTTCAAAATTCTGGTTGTTATAAGGTCTTGTTTGGTGCCAACCATTATAAAAGGTTTAAAACAACGGATGTTCCTATGATGAACATCAAAAACATAAGCGTTTTGGACCATGGAAAGCTGAAGTTCTTTTGGCCACTAGATGAATTTAAAGGTGATGAGGCTTTTGACCGTATCGGAAAAAGGAGAGCAACTGTTGAGAACCCGTTATGGATCAATGCAATGCATACCAACTGGAAATTGGTCAAGAGCGTGGTAATTACGGGGCATCCAAGTGTAGCATTTAATCAGCAAAAACAAATTATTCATATTGTTGGACCAAGCGAGCTATACAATTTCTCTGTTGGGGATGAAAACATGGTAAAGCTTGAGTATGCCTCGAAAAGAGATATCGCTGCCGGCAACCAATCGGTTTATGATCAGCTATCTGGAAGGCTTTATAACGTTTTCATTGATCAAAAGAAGGCTTCATACTTTGATCTCCCATCTGGGCGCTGGGACAAGGACTTTGAACGTCCCACACGGCTCACTAAGTACTGGCATTCCAATAAATTCATTTCTAAGGCAGACTCTGCGCTTTATGTGATGGGAGGCTACGGGCAACTGGTTTATAAGAATGAAGTTCAAAAATATGATCTTAATAATAAGAAATGGACTTCTGTAAAGTACAAAGGGGACGCCTTTAACCCCCGTTATTTGGCGGGGCTAGGTGTAACGGACGATGGCAATACCGCTTACATTATGGGTGGGCATGGTAGCATTACCGGTGAGCAAATGCTCAATCCCACCAACTACTATGATCTGATTAGGTACCAGGTAAAAACCCAAATGTTTAAAAAGGTTTATACACTCAAAAGCCCTGAAAATGATTTTGCGTTTGCTAATTCGCTGGTTATCGATTCTCCGGCAAAAAGCTTTTACGGGCTTGTTTTCGCCAACAACAAATTTAAAACGCATTTACAGCTAATAAAAGGGTCGCTTACGTCTCCTACATATCAACTGATAGGAGGCTATATCCCATACCTGTTTCATGACATCCGTTCGTATGCTGATCTTTACTGGTGCCCCGAATTGAAAAAGCTGGTTGCCGTTACCCTGTTCACAAGAGAAGATAATAATACAGAAATAAAGATATATACAATCGAGTTTCCGCCTAATGGGCTGGGTATAGCAATAGGTGAAGCCCGTTTTCCGATACATAATATCATTATTTTGACGGGACTGGTTTGCTTATTAATAGGAGCGACTTATTATTTTTATAAAAGAAGAAAGATTGCTCAAACGGAAACGTTATTGTCAATACCAGCGCACAATAAAGATATTCCGGCGCCCAAGCAATATCAAACATCCATCCATCTTTTTGGAAATTTGCAATTGTTGGATAACAATGGCGATGATGTTACCAAGATGCTTTCGCCATTGCTAAAAGAGCTTTTGTTGCTAATTCTTTTATACAGCATGCGTAAAGAAGGTGGCATTTCCTCCAATAAATTAGATGAACTGTTATGGTTCGGTAAGTCAGAAAAAGTTGCTAGAAACAACCGTTCGGTAAATATAGCTAAGTTAAAAGGCATCTTAAGCAACCTGGAATATTGCAATTTAAACAAGGACTCCGGCTATTGGAAAATAGACATTGATTTTAACCATGTTTACATCGATTATTTCCATTACCTGCAAATAACAAAGGAGCAAAATCAGGGTACAAAACAACAAATACTGGAATTGCTGAAGGTTCTTCAACGAGGCCCGTTTCTTTCTAATATCGAATACGACTGGTTAGATGATATCAAATCAGAGGTTTCGCATAAAGTTATAGATCTTTTACTGAACTATACCACGTCTGCGGACACCGTTTCTCAACCCGAATTTATCATTGAGATTGCCGATCATGTTTTTTACTTTGATCGTGTAAACGAGGATGCTTTAAAGCTCAAATGTAAAGCGCTTTCGCAACTTGGCAAACACACACTTGCCAAAAATACTTTTGAAAAGTTCCAGCGGGTTTACAAAGCTATTTACACCGTCGACTTTGAGAAATCGTTTCAATCCATCATTGAAGCCTGATAATCATTTCTAATGTTTCCACAAGGTTAACTAATCACTAACAAATTCGCTGTTAAGGCCATATTAATGCGTTATTAATGGCATAAAGCGTCTTTTGTTCAAAATAAGGACTGCGAACCGCAGTGATATACCCTTTAAAATTTAGCTATTGAGATCGAAGTATGAAACGAATTTACTACGCATTATTGTTCTTGTTTGCGTTGCCCTTACAGTTGCTTGCCCAGCAGGTGAGTGTTAGCGGTAAGGTAACCGATGCCGCAGATGGAAAACCACTGACTGGTGTAAGTGTACGTGTTAAAAGTGGTGGAGGAGCTGCTACCATGACCAACCACGACGGAGACTACACTATTAAAGTCCCTGAACGAAACAGCGAACTTATCTTCTCCTATTTAGGTATGAATACCCAAGAGGTAAAGGTAAATGGCCGCACAACCATCGACGTAAGCATGGTTGTAAACCAAACTGCATTATCGACCGTAGTGGTAACTGCGCTGGGTATTAAAAGAGAAGCCAAATCGTTAAGTTATTCCCGGCAAACGATGGATGTTTCTACCTTAACACAGGCGCCATCCACCAATATTGTTGCCTCACTTTCGGGTAGGATAGCCGGGGTTCAAATTACCCCTGCATCCACCAATACGGGTTCTGCAAGAATAGTGATCAGGGGAAACAACTCCATTTCGGGCAACAACCAGCCGTTATTTGTTATTGATGGTATTCCTGTAGATAACGAAGCTGGCGATGGCAGGGTAACCACTTCGGGTAATGTAAACCTCGACTACGGTAACACTGCATCAAACATTAATCCCGAAGACGTTGAAAGCATTGAGGTGCTTAAAGGTCCTAATGCCGCTGCCTTGTACGGTTCAAGGGCGGCCAATGGGGCTGTGCTTATTACCACCAAAAAATCGGTGGGCGGTAAATTCAGGCTCACTATCAATTCCAATTCAACATTTCAACGCATCACTGAGTTTCCTGATTATCAGGACCAGTTCGGCGCGGGAAGTAGCTTTAAACTGGACGGTTCAGGGTCTACCACTAACCCACAGCGCATACCCATGCTTAGTGTATTTAACAGAAGTTGGGGAGCGCCATTATTAGGTCAGCCTGTAATAAGCGTGAATGGGCAGTTAAAAGATTATCTGGCCCAGCCCGATAACGTAAAGGATTTTTACCAAACGGCCGCCATGCTTACCAACTCGGTAGCCATGGAAGGTGGAACGGCTGCTAACAACTACAGGTTATCCTATACCAACTACCAGGGAGGTAGCGTGGTTGATGGCATTAACAAGTCATCGCGCCACAATGCCAATATCCGGATGCAGAACAAGTTTACCAACTGGTTGGATATGGATTCGAAAGTGACTTTTATTAACAACAAAGTGGTTAACAGGCAATACATGAATGGTAGTACTAGGAACCCGGTATACCAATATGCCTATATGGTAAGGGATGATCAGCTTTCGGAATTTGAAAACTATAAAGATGCTTACGGTAATGAGACCAACACCCACACCGATTTTTTAAATCCATATTGGGCTATCAACGAAAATCCGAATCAGGATGTAAAGAACCAGTTATTAGGCGCATTTAACATGAATGCCAAATTAACCAGCTGGTTAAAACTTACGGCAAAGCTCGGCACCGAAATGTATTGGCTTAATGGTTATACTTTCAATAATAAAGGTTCAAAAAGCAGCCCCAACGGTAGTATGAGTACTTTGAACAGTAATCTACAAAGTACTAATGCGGATTTTATGGTTTTTACTAATAATAAGGTTGGAAAACTTTCTGTAAACTCGTTTATCGGTGCAGGTACATTCAGGACAAAGACAGAAAGGAATGACCAAAGTATAAATTCGCTTATTCAGCCGGGTCTTATCAATTTATCCAATTCAGGAGAGTTTGCAACGGTGAACCAGTTCTCTTCTAAAAAGATCATAAACTCTGTTTATGGCTCAGTATCACTTGGCTACAATAGCTATTTATACATGGATCTTACAGCCCGGAATGACTGGTCGTCTACTTTGCCTCCGGCTAACAACTCCTATTTTTACCCCTCGGTTGGTGGATCATTTATATTTACCGAGGCTTTTAAAGGGTTGACCAGCCAGTTTAAAAATTTATTGTCTTATGGAAAAATAAGAGCATCTTATGCCGTGGTAGGTAATGATACAAGCCCTTATCAATTGACACCAACCTACAGGTTTAACGGTATTTATAACGGACAGGCTTATGCTTCACTGTCGTCCACATTTTACAATCCTGATTTAAAACCCGAAAAAACAGGTTCATTTGAATATGGGATCGATTTACAATTCTTGAAAGGCCGTATAGCATTTGGTGCCACTCATTACAAAACTTCAACCACTAACCAAATCGTTTCCGCTCAAATTACCCCTACCAGTGGTTACAATGCGCGATATTACAATGCCGGTGAGATCGAGAATACAGGTACAGAACTCACCTTGTCGGGAGCTCCTTTAAAGTCAAAGGACTTCTCCTGGACCGTATCTGCAAATTACGCTAAAAACAACTCTTTAGTAAAAAGCCTGGTTGATGGGGTTAACAGTTTTCAACTGAACTCGTGGTTTGGCCGTTTGCTGGTTTTTGCAGAAGTAGGTCAGCCCTATGGTGTAATTAGAGGCGCAGGCTGGAAACGTGACGAGCAGGGCCGTAAGCTGGTGGCCGCAACAGGGTTACCTATTGCAGACCCCAATATTGTGTTGGGAAACGCTATGCCAGACTGGACAGGCGGTTTTAGTAATACTTTCCGTTATAAAAACTTTAACCTAAGCTTGTTGGTCGACGTGCGAAAAGGCGGGAAATTTTATTCAGGAACCTACCGACGCTCTTATATTTCAGGCGCAAATGAAGCAAGCTTAGCGGGCCGGGAAGACTATTACCTGCATAGCTACATATACGGTGAAACTGCAGCCAGCCTTGCAGGAGGGTTCATTTTTAAGGATGCTTATTTTGAAGACGGTACACCCAATAACAAATATGTAAGTCCACAATCTAACGGCTTTGCTAATATTGATGAAATGCAGGTTTTTGATGCTTCATACGTGAAGTTAAGAGAGGTCGTATTAGGTTATGACTTGCCTTCGTCACTGGTTAAGAGACTAAAGGCGGTAAGTGCCCGTATATCTGTTTCAGGCAGAAATTTATGGACCATTTACAAAAAAGCACCTAAAGGCATCGACCCTGAATCAAGTGTAACCTCGGGAAATGGCCAAGGTATAGAATACGGTTCTTTGCCCCCCTTCTCAACTTACGGTGTGGATCTAAGAATAACCTTTTAATTTAAAATCAATGAAAAAATTTATCAATATCATACTGATACTGCTGCTCCCAGTATCTTTTATATCCTGTAAAAAACAACTTGCAGAAGCTAATATTAATCCTAACAACCCCGAATCTGTCGACCCTGAATTCTTGTTAAACACATCCGTATTTAATACGATGAATTTGTTTGGCGGAGCAATGCGCCGGGAGGCCTTGTCCCATTATTCTAATTATGTTTCTGTTGGTGGCGGGCAGCTACAACGGTATTATACATTTGCCAGTACGGTGAACGGATACTGGTCTTCGGCCTATGTTTCTTGTTTGCAGCCAGTAAATCAAATACAGCTAAAATATGCGACGGATCCTGCTTACAAGAACCGGGTAACCATTGCAAAAATATTTCAGAGTTATATTTATAGCAATGTGGTAGCTGTGTGGGGCGGTGTACCCAAATCAGCAGCCTTAAAAGGCGACCCTTATTCTGCTTACGAGAAGGAAGAAGACATTTATGTGGCTTTGTTAGACGAGCTGAAAACCGCAGCAAATTCGATAGACCTGAATGGAGATACGTACAAGGGTACAGCAGATGCCATATATGGTGGTGATTTGTTGAAATGGAAAAAATTTGCAAATACTTTAAGATTACGCCTGGCTATACAAATATCTAATGTAGCTCCAGCCAAAACGCGCGAAGTCGTTGCAGATGTACTATCCAATGAGGCTAATACCATTACGACTTCCGCCGAAACAGCAAAAAGCTCTTGGGGCACTACAACAGATACCTGGAGCTACCTGTACCAATATAATGTATTGCAGGCTGGTGCAAACGCGGCCAGCTTAAATGTTATCAGCGAGTCGCTGGTTCAGCATATGTTACCTTACAATGACCCACGCTTACCGGTATATGCCAAACCTGCTACCCAGGGGCCGCAAAAGGGAAAGTTCTTTGGACAGCCTAAAACCACCAGTCTACCAATAGGTGTAAGCATACCCGATAATCCGCATTTGGGATTGGCGCAGCTCGATTACTCGATGATTGGCGACACTTTTATCAAGCCCAATGCCGACTATACCTTTCTATCTTACGAGGAAAGCTGCTTTTTAAAGGCTGAAGCCATGCTTAAGGGTTTTGGAGGAAGTAAAACTGCCGAACAATATTACAACGAGGGTGTAACTGCTTCCATGCTAAAATATGGTATTGCACAGGCATCGGTTACCAATTACCTAAACCAGCCGGGTATTAAATTCAATACCAAAATTGATGTTACAGGCAGGGAAAGGGAGTTTGCTGATTATTTGGGAATAACAACCAGTGCAATTACCGCAGTAAACCCATACCGCCAGATCATTATGCAAACCTGGATCGCCGGATTTTATAATGCAATGGATGCCTGGACGTTGATACGTCGGAGCCAAGTACTTGAATTTCCGCCGCATTTTAATCCTGATGGTGGAGAGGGCGGCACTGCGGGGTATGCTTATATTCCACAACGCCTGAATTATCCCGGAATAGAATACCAGGTCAATACAACCGAACTAAACAAAGCTGTAGGATCACTTAGCGGCAACGACGCATTGACAACTAAGTTATGGTTTGCGCTACCCACTTTGAAGAATCCATTTCTCAAGTAGTTAAGTATTCCTATTTAATAAGTAAAAACATGAAACATATTATTACCATATTGATCATTTGCAGTATCGGATTTTTTTCCTGCAAAAAAGACGACAACCTCATTGATAAAGACAAATATATTTATGACATTCCAGCCGTAAAACTAACTACAGATGCCAGGGTTGGAGCCTATTACCTTAACTATGTAGCAGCCGACTGGGCGAAGGTGCACTCAGATACCTCATTGCTTGGCAAGCCTTATAACGCGGTAACAGATGCCGCCATCTTTCCTCAGCAGCTTAATTGGGCAGATGAAGGTGGTGTGGATTATTTGATATTTAAATGGAATGCAGCAGCCACTGATAACTCCTTACTGAATGCTTTTGCAAGCAGGAGAACCAATCAGAAGGTTAAAATGGTCATAGATTTTAATACTGCACATTTAAGTGCAACTAATGTTTCTCCGTTAAGTGGGGCTAAGTTGCAAACAATGATCAGTGAATTAAAGACGTTGGTTACCCAGCATATTTCTAAAGATTATTATTACAAGATAGATAATCGCCCTGTTATCATGCTTACGCCGTTAAACCTTTCGGCAACTACATTAACCAGTATAGATTTTAAAAGCGTTATGGCAAGCTTAAGAAATGAATTTGCAGCTATTGGACTAAATCCATACTTCATTGGCGAATTGACTACCGGCTGGGCTTCCCCGGCTAATTTTGATCAGGCAGCCTTAGCCTCAATGGATGCATTGGTGCTAACCACCTGGAATACTCCAGACTTTGACCGCTGGTGGGGCTTTAATAGTTACCTCGACCTTAACTGGAAGAACTGGACAAGTAATCTGACAAATATCAACGTGGAGTTCATTCCTTGTATTTTTCCCGGCTATAATGAGCCTTCGGCAACAACCCAACGAGTATTTGATAGGAGTGAGGCAAATTACCTGAATTACACTAATGTTGCCAAGGGTAATATGGGCAAGAACAGCATGATCATCATTAATTCCTGGAATGATTTTGCGAAAGGAAACTCGCTTGAACCGTCTAAAAAGTTCAATAAGCAATATTTAAACCTTACTAAAAATGCATTTAAGGTTCAGTAACAAGGTAATGAGCAAGTGTATAATGATACCTTGCTTATTGTTAGGCTTGTGCATGTATACGGCTGTATATGCTCAAACCGGTAACATCCATCTTAGCTGGGCAGGCAATAAAGCGCCTGACCCCCGGCACATACAATGGCTGTTACCTGGAACAGTGCAAAGCGCACTAACGGCATTGTACGTTACGGACTTGATAGCCTTCGGCTTAAACAACAAGTTGAATCGGCTGATATAAAGGTTAAGGGCGGTAATGACAGTAGTTATAATTACAAGGCTGAAATTAAAAACCTGAACCCAGGAACGCGCTATTATTATCAATGCGGATCAGAAGCAGGAGGCTGGAGTGCGGTCTATACTTTTAAAACAGCGCCTATACCCGGAAAGAAAGGGAAGTATACCATTGGCGTTTGGGGCGATACCCAAAATAATGCCGGGAATTTGGCTTTCGAACAAACAAGTAAGATCGTTGACCAGCTGGCAAAGTTTCCGCTGGATTTAAGTATACACATGGGAGACATTGTTGAAAATGGCTCGGTTGAAAACAGTTGGTTTGACTTTTTAAAAATTGCGCAGCCGGTTACATCCAAAGCTCCTTTTATGCCAGTGGTAGGAAATCATGATGTGGTTAACAACATTGATCAAATCAATTTTCAAAAGCCCTTTCAAATATTTTACAATTCATTTCAATTACCTAACCAATACTTAAATTATTCTTATGATTATGGAAATGTCCACTTTGTAGCAATTAACTCTGGTTTTGCACAGGGAGCAGCAAAGGTGGGCAAGGTATTGTTACATCAAAACTCACCAGATTACATTTGGCTGGAAAAAGATCTATCTGCCGCACGCAAGAATAAAAATGTTACCTGGATAATTTTATATACGCATTATCCGGTATATTCCTTTGGGGTAAGCCACATACAGGAGTGGCAGCATAACCTCAGTCCAATTTTAGATAGGTATAAAGTTGACCTGTGCTTAAGCGGACACCGCCATGTATATGAAAGACACAAAGCTATTCGGACTAACGCGGAGGAAGATCTTAAATTTGGCAGTTATTATGACCATTCCAACGGAACAGTATATATAACCAATGGCTCATCGGGAGGTTCTTTACAGGGAGTAGGAGGTTTTAACATGTCTTCGATTGTGTTTACACCTAAAGAAAAAACCTTTACCTACGCTATTATGACTGTTGACGGGAACTCCATACATTATGATGTATATGATCAAAATGATCATAAAATAGATTTTTTCAAGATCGTTAAATAACCCAATCAATTATAGTGCTTGCAGTACTACCATTGATTTAACCATAAAGGCGATAAATTATTTATTACTACAGAAATTCTACAGTTTCTTGGAGTAAATAGCGGCACTTAACACCGCTTATGAAATTCATCATATTTATAGTTCTGTTTCTGTTAGTTAACACCGCCCGGCTATCTGCCCAAATCGTTGAAAAAGACACGTCCGGCAAAAACATCGTTGATACGTTGAAGAAAGACCTGTTAACAGCACCTGATACGGTACAGTACCTCCGCAGTAAATTTATTTCCCTTATTCCGCCAGCAGCATTAGTGAGCTATGGTATAACCTCATTTTATGCCCGCCCGCTTCGCAGGCTCGACCATTATATTTACAAAGAAGCGCAGGAGCATAATATTTCTACTAAAGCAACCCTCGAAGATTATTTTCAGAATGCACCGGTAATATTGGTATACGGCTTAAATCTTGCAGGTGTGCATGGTAAAAATACGTTTATCGATCGTACGCTGATTTTTGTGATGGCGCAGGGCATGTTGCAGTTAACCCTGAATACATTAAAGCATTCCACTCAACGCCTGCGGCCTAATGAAACCGACCGGCTGTCTTTCCCCTCTGGCCATACAGGTAATGCCTTTGCCGGGGCAGAATTTATGGCGCAGGAATTTAGCGGAAAATCAGTTTACTATGGTTTAGCAGGTTATGCCTTTGCCACAACAACCGGTGTGTTTCGCATCTATCACCGCGACCATTGGTTGAGCGATGTTATTGCTGGCGCCGGTTTTGGTATTTTGGCTACCAAAGGTGCCTATCTGCTGTATCCATATATTCGCAACGCACTATTTAAAGCTAAGGAAGATAAACCAAACACTATTGACGAGATTAGGCGAAAAGCAAAAACAAGTTCATCACTATTACTTCCATCTTATCAAAACGGTTCGTTGGGCTTAACTTTTGTGGCCGGTTTCTAAAAAATGTGTTTTTTAAGCCGGCCATTCTTTACAAGATTGACTTCATATGAATGTCGTCACCAACCGTATACGTCTTCAAGCAGTAGGGGCAAAGGTTATGATAAAATGGTGTACACCGTTAAGGTGCATATAAGCGAGATTGAAACCGTACATGTCGCAAATTTGCTTGCTGATCGTGAGGCCAAGACCCGAGCCTTCTGAGGAAGCAGATTTCTGGAAACGCCTGAACAGGTTTTCGGTATTCAATTTATCAGCATTACTACTGTTGCTTACCTGTAATTTAAGATGATTGAGTTCTGTGCTGATAAAACCTCCGGGTTTATTATGCCGTAATGCATTACTAATTAGGTTACTAATAAGTACCTCCATCAAAAGCAAGCTCGCTTTCATTGGCTTATCATCCAGGTGGCTTTCAATAGTAATTTCTCGCGCAATAATAGGCTCTTCAAACTGGTTCAGCGCCTCTTCTACCAATATTTTAAGGTTAAGGTCTTGTTTGTCGGCAATTAACCTATTCTCAATTTTAGCCAGTAACAACATTGATTTGTTAAGGCGGGTAAGCCTGGTAACCGATGCATACATATCGTTGAGCAGCCTGCTTTGGGTGTCGGTAAATTCACCGGTTTGTACAAAAGTATCCAGTTTTGAATTAATGACCGAAATGGGTGTCATTAACTCATGCGAGGCATTCTCGGTAAATGCCTTGAGGGCTTGGTAATCGTCTTTAACCCGGTCGGCCATCAGGTTAACAGCGCTATCCAGCTCTCTAAACTCATCAATACCCGATGGTACCGTTTTAACAGAGCTGTTTTCGGCCAGATTAAATGCTTTCAGTTGTTCTAATATCTTATAAAAGGGCTTCCAAATATTTGACAGGATGATACGGTTGAGGAAAAAAAGTGCCGCCAACAAGGCTACAATTAGTCCAAGTGTAATGAGGAAGATAACTTTAATCAGGTCTTCAGTTTCTACTTTAGATTGCACCACCACAACCCGGTATTGCTTACCCTGTACTTTAACCCAGGTATAAAGTGCACGAGCCGATTCCAGTTCTTCATCCTTGAGATCGCGGTATACCGTATCCACAAATTTTCGTTGTTGCGGGGTGTTAACGGAGGTAAAAAGTATAGCCTGGTGATTGGTACTAAAAACGTGAGGTAAGGTACCGTTCAGCAAGGCATAATCGCGAACTTCGTGTTCTTCAACCTCCAGTGCTTTGTCAACCTGCCTTGATAATACGGCTGTTATGGCAAAGTAATAGGCCACAGCGGCAACCAACATAATAGCCGTAGTAATGGCAATAGTGGAGCGGTTATATCGGGTAAGCAATTTCATGCCGTGGTAAACTTATAGCCCATGCCATAGGCAGCCTGAATATAATCATTCCCACCCGCTTCCAACATTTTTTTGCGTAAGTTTTTGATGTGCGAATAGATAAAATCAAAATTGTCGGCCATGTCAACACTGTCTCCCCATAAATGCTCGGCTATTGCATTTTTAGATACCACTTTGCCTTTGTTGGCTAAAAAATACAGCAGTAAAGCATATTCTTTAGGGGTTAGTTTTATGGCCACATCGTTTATCTGCACTTCCTTTGCCGATAGTTCAATGTCTATTTCTTTAAACCGTAAATGATTATTGCCATCAAATGATTTACGACGTACAATAGCAGCAACGCGGGCACGCAATTCAGAGAGATGAAAAGGTTTGGTCAGGTAATCATCGGCTCCTAAATCAAGACCGTTCAGCCGGTCATCAAGTGAGTTTTTTGCAGAAATTATCAGTATCCCGTCTGTATGCTGCTCGTGCTTCAGATGCTTTAAAATATCTAAACCACTGCCATCGGGTAAGGTAATATCAAGTACTATGCAATCATAACGATAGAGGTTAACCTTGCCCATGGCCGAGCTAAAATCGAAAGCAGTTTCGCATATGCTGCCTTCTTCGTTAAAGTACTCCTCCATACTTTCCCGTAACCCTGCTTCGTCTTCAATAACCAGTAGTTTCACTGTAGTTTTTCATCAAAGTTACCGTAAAATTCTGTAGGAAATCTGTAAGGCATAAATTGGGCTAATTTAATCATCATGTAACAACAGCATGACAATACCTAACCTACAGATTTAATCCAAAATCGTTCATGAGTTTTGCACAAATGAAATGGATTACTACACTTTTGCTTGCCCTGGTAAGCACCATCGTATCAGCACAAAATAAAGGAAAAATAACCGGTAAAATAATTGATGCCAATAGTAAGGCAGCCATTGATTACGCTACCGTGAGCATCTATCAGCAGGGAAGCGAAAAGCCATCGGGCGGAACCATTAGTGATGATAAAGGCAATTTTACGCTTGATAAACTGGCCGATGGCCAATACCGTGTTGTTGTAAATTTTATAGGCTACCAGGCTTATACAGCTGGTCCTTTCAACATAAAGCAGAGCACTGTAAATGCAGGTAGCATAAGTTTACATTCCTCGAGTAAGCAACTGGGAGCCGTAACCGTTACCGCTAAAACACCAATAATTGAAAACAAAATTGATAAGATGGTTTACAACGCTGCCAATGATATAACCTCACAGGGTGGTGTTGCATTAGATGTACTGAAAAAAGTACCGCAAGTGAGTGTGGATATTGACGGCAACGTTGAATTGCAAGGCATTGCGAGTGTGCGTTTTTTAATAAACGGAAAACCATCAACCATGTTTGGCAGTAGTTTGGCCGATGTACTGGCCTCGCTTCCCGCCAGCCAGATCAAAAGCATTGAGGTGATCACCAGTTCCGGAGCCAAATATGATGCACAAGGTTTGGGCGGTATCATTAACATTATCCTTAAAGATAACAAAGTACGTGGCATTAACGGTACCGTTAACCTTTCAGCCGGAACACGCATGAATAATGGGTCGGCCAACCTGAATGTGCGCAGTACAAACTTTGGCATATCGGCTTTTTTTAGTGGCAACGCACAAGTAAATACCCGCACATTAAACCTGAATGATCGTACTTCAACAGATGCATCGGGCAGGAACACCCGTTTGGTGCAGGACGGTTATAGCGATTTTAAAAGAGGGGGCTACGAATCAGGGATCAACTTCGATTGGTCGCTGTCAAAAATGGATAACATTACGGGCTCCTTGGGTTACGACCATTTTAATAATCAAAACTCCGGTTTAACCTCACAAAGCCAGCAAACAAATGGGTTGGTCGGTGTTACAAGCCAGCGCAACTCGTTAAGTAAATTTAATGCCAATAGTTATGACTGGAGCCTGGATTATAAACACAAATTCAAAACCGACGGCCAAGAGCTGGAATTGTTGTACAACTCGAGTTTTGGAAAAAACAATTCGGCGTATAACCAAAGCCAGGTTTACAGCGGGCAGGCCAATCCTTTTTCGGCTTCATCGAGCAGTAATCCTGGAACGGATAAGGAAACTAATATTTCGATAGATTATACACACCCGCTTTCAAAAGATGTTGTTTTTGAAACCGGGGCTAAAACTGTTTTACAATACATTAACAGCACCGCCGCTGTTAATGCTTATAATGCAAACACAAACCTATACGCTTTTGACCCCAACCAATCTTATAGCCTCAAATACGACCGTAAGATATACGCAGGCTATATTTCGTTAGGTTTTACTGCATTTCATTTTTTTGATATAAAAGCAGGCGGCCGCCTCGAACATACCGATACCCATATCGATTTTCCGGGCACTCTTATCCCATCCTATAATACCTGGGTTCCTACAGCCGTAATCTCGCATAAACTAAGTACAACATCAACCCTAAAAATAAGCTACACCAAGCGCGTTGAACGTGCCGAGTACCGCGAAATAAACCCGTTTATTAACCTGAGCGACCCTTACAACATTACTACGGGCAACCCGCTGCTAAAGCCCGAAATTGGTAACGTATTTGAGCTGGGTTATAACAAATCATTTGAAGCTGGTGGCAATTTGTACATTGCCCTGTTCTCGCGGCATAACACCAATGATGTAAAGACTTATACCAATTTTTACAGCGAGTATCGCGTAGGCGATTCAGTTTACCGCAATGTGTCGGTAACTAACCGGCAAAATATAGGTACCGAGCAAAATACAGGTATCAGTATTTCCGGCTCGGTTCCTTTTAGTAAAAAGCTGAACCTGCGGACCAATACCACTGTAACCGATAAGTACATTGTCAATAAAGTGTACGGCGGTCCATCAGTGAATGCCGTCGTCGTCCGTACTAATCTCAATCTTACTTTTCAACTCTCCGAAACTTTTGTGGCCGAAGCCTTTGGTAACTACAACTCGCCTTTGAAAAACATTCAGGGCCGTACACCGAAATTCATGACGTATAATTTTGCTGTTCGCAAACAGTTTATGGGCAAAAAGGCAAGTCTTGGTTTTACTACTACAAATCCGTTTGCCAAATATGTTGATCAACTGACCACTATTACGCAAGCAGCCACCACTAACGGATTGCCTTACACCAGCTATAATTTAAGACGGGTACCCTATCAATCCTTCGGTGTGAGTTTATCGTGGCGTTTTGGAAAGCTCGATTTTAAGAAGGACAATGAGCAGGACAATATGGCAAAACCCATTGATAACTAATGTTTAAGTAATAGTAAAGGAGGTTTAATGGTATTTTGACTTTGTTATTGGATATTCCGGAGCCGTTGATCAAGGTGTTCCGACAATGAGTTCCGATCATTCCGTTACACTCTGACTATACTAACTTACTGATTTAAATATCAAAAACACAGCTCATTGGTCTAAGTCGCACGGAATCACATGGTCAAGTGAGCCGAAATGTCCATCCAGATGTCCGTATGCTCATTTTGCTGCGTTAAATAAAAATGTAAATTCGCGAGCTGCTAATTGGCAAAGACCTCAATGCTCAGAATTTATAGATGTGAAGATTACCCGGCACTCTGTGCTATTTACAATTGGATATTCTGAGAGGCTTGACCAGGCTATTCCGTGCGCTTTGGAGCAGCGAGTTGTGTAAGCAATTAAGACAAACGCAACTAATTATTAATAAATTAAAATGGTCAACGTGTTACGGAATTAATTGTTTGCTATTCCGGAACGGGGTGATCAATGGCTCCGGAATGTCCAATCACAGGCCGGATCGTTAAATTAAGTAACGACTACAACTTTCAGTCTGATTCCCTCAAATTGCTGCCCTCGGAGCAGACGATGGATATCTATTATAGGAATAATCTGTTAGTGGCCGTATCAGAGGAAGATGCGCTTTGGCAGCAAACCACTAAGGAATTGCTGGCGAAAAGCTGGAAAAGCAGCATTGGCAATGCTGTTAAGGCGTACCGTGAAGAAACGAATTGGTCGACTCTGGTCAAGGAAGGTGCAATGGCTTTGGCCGTGTTAATCTTATTGATTTATGGAATTAACCGCCTGTTCCGTTTATTATTATCTAAAACCCTTAACCCTGAGGCTTGGTACAGCAAGGGTATCCGTGTCAAAAACTACCAGCTGGTTGACCCTGCGCAATCAGCCCATGTCTTGCAAGCCTTGATCCGGCTCACTAAATGGGTGGTCATCATCATTCTCATTTACCTGGCTCTACCGGTTTTGTTTGGCATCTTTCCTTTCACCAAGGACATATCAGATACGCTAATGGGCTATGTGACAACACCACTGAGAAAGATCGGTATGGCCGTTTGGAACTACGTTCCGAATTTCGTCACTATAGTTGTGCTAGTCATCATCTTTCGCTATGTGCTCAAATTCTTCCGTTATTTAAAAACGGAGATTGAGCGTGGCAAGCTGACCATACCCGGATTTTACCCGGATTGGGCTAACCCAACATACCAAATCTTAAGGGTACTGGTTATGGCCTTTATGCTGATCGTGATCTTTCCCTATATGCCGGGTTCTGATTCGCCTGTATTCAAAGGGGTATCCGTTTTCCTGGGCGTGCTGTTTACCTTTGGGTCGGCAGGTGCGCTGGGCAATATTGTAGCAGGCCTGGTGTTAACTTACATGCGGGCTTTTAAAATCGGCGACCGGGTAAAGGTCGGCGAGGTTACCGGTGATGTGATCGGCAAATCTCTGCTCGTAACCCGCATCCGGACCATCCAAAACGAGATCATTTCTATACCCAACTCCACCGTCATGGGTACACATACTATCAATTACAGCAGCGATGCACCTGTTAATGGTCTGATCGTTCACACCACCGTGACCATTGGTTACGATGTGCCCTGGCGACAAGTGCATGACCTGCTCATTAATGCAGCACTTGCTACACCAATGATCGAAAAAGATCCCACGCCTTACGTGCTTCAAACCAGCCTGGATGATAACTATGTAAGTTACCGGTTGAACGCTTTCACGAAAGAGCCCAACCGGCAGGCAGTGATCTACTCGCATTTGCATGCCAACATTCAGGATATCTTTAGTGAAGCTGGCGTAGAAATTATGTCACCGCATTATTCAGCTCTACGGGATGGAAATGCGACTACTATCCCAAAAGTCAATTAGTTTCTGAATCAGGTTTCAAAACGATTTAAACTGTTTTATAACTGGATTGAACTAAAAATATCATGAAAGCCTTAATACTTTCAGCTTCGCTGTGCATCTGTATGTCATTTGCCGAAAATACGTTTAGTCGATGTTACTTAAATAAGTCAATTGCTGCAAGACAAAGCACTAATACCGAAGAATCAGCCGCTAATCCTTTAAAAGCAGTACAATTCACGAAGGATTTAAACGGAATTTATTTAACCCTGATAGTCAGAAGTACAACTTTAAATTCGGATAAAAAAGGTGTAACGATAACTTTAAAGAACGGCATGAAAATTTTCAGGCCAAAAGAAAAGATCAATGTAGAATATGACGGAGGTTATGTATATATGTCGTTTATGAAGCTTACTCCTAATGAAATCAAGAAGATGATGGGAAGTGCTATAATTAATTTCAGGCTATATCATCACAATAAAGTAGTAGAAATGAAGACAAGAAGCAATGCCTTACATGAATTAAGGCAACTTGCTTCTAATGGAATGTAAACAAATGATTGTATTAATAATTTAGTTACTGAATACCTGTCTCTAATCACAAATGAGACGCGTTCCGACAAAAATGCGGTCACAATCATCAATTTAAATCATTGTATATCCGGCTACCTTTCTACAACCCCGTACGCATCAAATTAAAAATAAATTTTATATCATTTGACCTCTACATTGCTTGTCGTTTAATTTGCTTACCATTAAGGATTTAACCTATATTTATTCGTTTGATTTTAGGTACCAAATGTCGTAAGTAATCAATTACCGGTCAGAAATGAAAAATGGTATAACGGATATTCCCAAATATGACCTGGAAAACTTCAGACCTTTACACAGGCATAGTATTTCAGTACCGCCTTTTGGACATAATATACCTGACGATTCCAAAATAATTGAAGGGTTTCAGCTTTATTCCAGTGACGGAATGATCTCAGCAAAAGGACCTTTAAAGTCTATCTTTTACAGAATAGGCATTACGGTTACCGGTTCGCTTAATATGCAGGTCGGGCTCGACAAATATGAACATCAACCACGGACTTTGACCTTTACATTCCCCAGCCAGATCTTTTCAACGGATAATGTTTCCGAAGATGCGTTCGGGTACTACATGTTTTTCACTGCTGAGTTTCTCAATGATATCATTCCGGCAATCAAAATCGCTGAGGAATTTCCCTTCTACGATTTTTCCGGTACACCTGTATTTCAAATCGAAAATGAAGAGCTCGAAAACATACTTGGGTTGGTGATGAAAATAAATGCGGAACTGCAGGGCAACCAGACCGGGCGCATTAAGGCGGTTAAAATGTATGTGTATCTATTGTTGTTAGAAGCCAAAAGAAGCTACGTGCGCCAAAATATAGGTAACACTGAATCCTTTCCGCATAGTTTTAAACTGATCAGCCGTTTCCGGAAATTAGTGGCTCAACATTATCTTGATAAAAAGCAGGTGAATGACTATGCGCAGATGTTAGGTGTCAGTCCGAACCATTTGAACAGGATAGTAAAGGAAAAAACCGGAAAAACCGCTTCAGAAGTTATAAAAGAGATGATTTTACAGGAGGCGAAATCCTTACTGCGCTACACGGGAAATTCAGTTGCTGAAATTGCGTACCGTCTGGACTTTTCTGACCCTGCATCCTTCAACCGTTTTTTCAAAAGTTTAACAAACGAGACGCCGCTCATTTATCGTTCAAGGCAGAATTAGGTCAATATAACGCATAATTTCGCTAATGATCTTCCTTGAAATAATGATCAACTTTGTTTCATGGAACGCAGGCATTTCATAAAAAGCACGGCGCTTACTGCTTTAGGAGCGGTTTTCATCCGCTCTTATGAGGGTTCTGAAGAAAAATCAACAAATGCTATGGAAACGAAAAATCAATTGGACGACCTGGAATTACCGGCAGGCATACGCGAACGGTACGTACCTGGAATAAACGGCTTGACAATACATGTACTGGAAGCTGGTTTTGAGACAGCCAAACGCCCTGCGGTGCTTCTGCTGCATGGGTTTCCTGAATTGGCCTATAGCTGGCGCAAAGTAATGTTCCCACTGGCTGCTGCCGGTTATCATGTGATCGCACCGGATATGCGTGGCTATGGCCGCACGACAGGGTGGGACGGCGATTTTGACGGAAATTATGCTTCTTTCAGGACACATGAGCTATCGAGTGATGCGATGGGTTTGGTCACGGCTATGGGACATGACTCGGTTTACACGATCGTTGGACATGACGTGGGTGCCACAGTAGCGGCTTATTGTGCGCTCGTCAGACCTGACTTTTTCAGGTCAATTGTTATTTTGAGTTGCCCGTTCGGCGGCGTACCTGCTTTGCCATCTAATGTCGCAACGCAATCCACGCCGGCTCAGCAGCCGGCAGTTGCTGTAAAAGATCCCCTTTCCCTATTACCAAAGCCGTGTAAGGATAGCATTACCTACTTTTCAACGCGCAATGCCAATGATGATATGCTGAACTGCAAGCAGGGGCTGCACGATTTTCAGCGGACTTACTTTTATGTAAAGAGTGCCGACTGGAGTCAAAATAAAGGACTTTCTCCACTTACATCAGGTAAGCCTGAGGAAATTGCTAAACAACCGATTTATTATGTTTTGGATATTGACAAAACGATGCCTGAACAGGTTGCGCCCTATATGCCGTCTGCGCAGGAAATTGCCGCGTGTAATTGGCTCCCGGATAATGAAATTGATGTCTATACCCGGGAATTTAAGCGTACCGGTTTCCAGGGTGGATTGAATTGGTACCGTTGCACTACTAGCGGATTAAACAACTCCGACCTCAAACTTTTTTCGGGGCATACCATTGATGTGCCTTCGTGTTTTATTGCAGGGGTTGCCGATTGGGCGAGATTTCGTCCTGTTGGCGCATTAGAGCAGATGCAAAACCAAGCGTGCACGAAAATGGAAAGTTTTCACATTATTGAAGGCGCTGGCCATTGGATAGCCCAGGAACAACCTGAAAAAGTTACCGATTTGATTGTTGATTTTTTGCAACGAATAAAATAAACGATATTAACAAATAGCCGATGAGAACCCGAAAGACCTTGTCGGCTATTTGATTTGTTAAAATCAGCAAGCGCTTCAGCTGCTCTTTCTTTTGCGCTATCAGATGTAATTTTTGCGCTGAATTGCATTAAATAACCAATTTCGCTAAGAAACAATATGCAAAATCGCCATTCACTTCGTTTTTTTAAAAAGTTTAAAGTGCCCTAATGGTTGGTAATTATGCATTTTGGACAGCTCCTGCACCGACAATAAATGCAATGTTATCAGGGTTCTTGAGTCAATTTTAGTGAATAGGAATTGATTTATCTGCTTAGGTAATTGTTTTTTTCGATTATCTAACGGCTTTTTTAGGTGGCTTCGCCCCCTGTTTTCACCGTCAATCATTAACCATAAGAAAACAGGGGGCGTCTTAACGGGCGGGCGATAGCCCGCCGCCGGGCAATTTCAAAAACAAGGGGGATCGCTCCCCCTTAAAACAATTAATTATAGATCAACGCTTCACTTCCCTGTATAGCAAAATCACGGCAAAGGTTAAAGGCGGTTTGCGCCCGTTGCTTGGCGGTGCCGTCCATTATAGATTTAAATTTGGCTTCATCGCTTTTAAAACTGCGCATGTTCTGAAAATAACCCGTTACCGCATTATAAGCACCAAATACCGTTCCTGCGGTCGTGTCCATTTGCTGGGTCGGGCTGGCCATTGCATATTCATAAACGTTATCTATGATGTTGGTGTAATGTGTTGACAAAAGTTCCAATTTACCACCTTCCAAATTGGCTAACACCTCTTCATTAGGTGCCATAGCGATCTGTATCAGCTTTTTCACTTCGGTATCCGTGATACGAACGCTTGCCCAGTGATTAAACAGGCCTTCCATTGCACCGCTCAATATACGGCTGATACCCATTAAGGTATGCGCCTGTTTTAATCTTTCGTTAGCGGATGCAGTATGCCGTATCTTAATTGCCCCTGAATGGTTCCGCATGGCTGCGTTAAGCGTATTATTACATACAATGCGGATGGGTGTAAAAGCAGCCGTAATACTACCTAATCCATCGTGAGAGGTAGTTAAAAACAAATATTGCTCTATCCAGTCCTTCGCACCAACCCGGATATAATCAGGTAGCTTGGCGGTTATAAAAACGCGTTCGCCGTTCCCTAATGCACCTGCCGTTTCGTATAAAATTCCGTCACCACCGCCAACAATGGCATCGAAAAACGAAAATGCGTCACGGTTTTGTACCACCTCGTAATCATTACCGACTACCCCTAAAACCTGCTCGGTATCTGCCCGAACGGTAGCAAAGAAATTAGGAACTTCTATTTCAGGGATAATAATGTCGTCGCTTGCCTCGCCTACATGGTTCGCGGTATCATATGTAAACAAGGGGCGTTTTTCGACAATGTAATCTAAACCTGCGTGCTCTATCGCTTCGCTGCTTGTGGGGTAACGGTCAATGATCTGCCCTAATCCGTGCCAGGCTTTTTCCTTTACGCTCATAAAGCTGTCTCTGCCTGTTTTCTGATTGAAATTGATTTGATGTCCCATGATATTAATATTTAAGATTTTTTAGTTTTTAAAGGAATGATCTCGGCTTTCGCCACTTTCACTTTTGAGGTGCTGGTTAGTTGCAATACGGTTTGCGTTTGCAGTTCCTCAATAGCCTCGTGTATGTCCAAATGCTCGGTTTCGATGGTGACACGCACCAACAGAAAAATTTTCTCTTCCATAACTTTAGTATTGATAGGTATTTAAAAAGTCGCCCAACTCCGCTAAGAATTGCTCGGGGTTATCCTGTGCCAGTTGTTCGGCGTAACCTTCCCAAAAAATTTGGTCGGTCAGTTCAATGAATTGTTCTACCATGTTATTTGAAATTTTGGAGTGGAGTATTAAAGATGCTCCCCGAAGCATCGGGGAGCATTTCAATGTTTAGGCGTTTGGAAAAACGATGTTGGCTTCAATGTCAGCCAGTTTTTCGTGGCAGGCATCAAATATGAATTGTGAAACCATGCGGATCAGGTTCGGGGTGTTGGTGACAAACTGCCTGCGTTTATCATCTTCGATGATCAGTTTGCATCCCTGGTATGGGTTGCTTTCCAGTTCATCGTTCTCTTCCTGTAACTGCACTTCAAAATCCTCTAAAGTTTTGATACGTGCAATTAAGGCTAAACGCTGAACGCTCAAACGGTGCAGGTCGGTAACTGATTTCAACGTTTGCTCTAAGTTCAGCGCAAACTTTTGAGGCTCAAATTTGACTGCTTCTTTTACCGCTTCTTCGGGTTTGGCGGGTTCAGGTTTTTGGGTTTCATCTATTCCCTGTCCTGTGGTAAAGGGCGCAATGTTAGCGGGTTGGTTATCCACTGTAGCGGTGCTACCGGTCTTAACTTCGGCTGCGGGGTTACTTTCTGCCGGTGGCGTTTGGGCGGGTTTTTGATCTGCTGCTTTTTCATCTTCTTTCGCTTCTTTGCCTGTTAAGCTTGGGCGGTTTGTTGTTTTGTTGGTGGTGTCGTTTCCTTTTGCTGCGGTAGCTGCTACCTCGTTTGCATTTTTTTGTGCTGTTTTC
This sequence comes from Mucilaginibacter terrae, assembly GCF_031951985.1. Classification (NCBI taxonomy): domain Bacteria; kingdom Pseudomonadati; phylum Bacteroidota; class Sphingobacteriia; order Sphingobacteriales; family Sphingobacteriaceae; genus Mucilaginibacter; species Mucilaginibacter terrae. Next base: position 105,227 of record NZ_JAVLVU010000001.1, read on the forward strand.
ATTTTTTAAATGAGTTAAAGGGTTAAAAAATTTTTTTTTCGTTTCCCTCTTTTCCCGAAGACTTCCCTTAAAAGCTATTTTTCAAAAGAAAAAACGGTAAAAAAGAAAGTCAAAAAGGCGGTCGCAGAGCCTGGGCGGGAGAACTATAAGTCCCGAAGGGTGGCCGCAGCGGAGCAAGGACATTATGCGTTCGTACGAACAGGCTGACCGAACTTGACGCCGCTTTTGTCCGTTTTCTTTGGAAAATAGCTTGTAAAGCGATCATCTTTTCGCAGTCAGTTAAGGGCAGAGTGAAGGGCAAGCGCAGCTTTTCCCGGCGAAGCGGGTAAACAAGTGAAGGCCTGAAGGATGCGCTTAACGGATGTTAGGATAGAATACTAAAGGCGCAGGCTTTTGCAGCAAAGCGAAAATGCCTAAGCGGAGATAACAGCAAGGATAATGTGGACCTGTCAAGGATTGCAACGGCATCCTTTTCGGAGAAAAGATATAGTGGAAAGCCTGGCCGCAGGGACAGCCAAAAGATCAATTACCTTTTAACAGGTAGCCAATGATCAAACCTAAAATAACTGCAATGATGAGCATTGTCCAGTTCACCGATGATCTACCGCTAAGTTCTGTGACCTGCGTTTTATAATCGGTGATCTGTTCATTTAGGAGACCGATCCGTTCGGATTGTAGTTTTTGTTCGCTGGCCAACTGACCGTTAAGCATCACCAATTTTTCCTGATAAACCAGTTCCAGGCTTTTAGCGGTGCTTAACCGAAGTTCTTCGTTGGCCTTTAATTTTTCGTTCAGGTTATCGATCTGTTTTTCGTAGTTGGCGCTTAGCTGTAATTTAACAGATTCGATAAGCCTGGCCTTGGAGTTGTGCAACTCTTCAACCGTATGATTAAATACATCGTTAAAGAACTGGCCTAATTCAGACGGTGTGATAAAGGACTTATCCGCCACTTTCTGCAATAAGGTAACATCATCCTTATGACCAATAGCCGTGATGAATAAGGATCGCAATGTGACTGCCTTTTCTGCGATTTTAAACCGGTTAAAAATGTCCAGGTTATCACCACCACCACGCGACACCGCGATCACACCGTAATTTTCGTTATTAAGCCGGTCCAGTGTCGTTACGATCTCTTCTTCAGAAATCAAGTTGATCCGGTGAAAATTCAGATCGTAAAAGCCGATGGATTCCCGTAACTGGTGTTTAATATCATTATCAATGATGCCGGTTTTCCCAATAATGATACCGACCTTAAAGGGTTCTTCATTAATGATCTTCTCTTTGAGCCAACTGTAAACGTCACGATAACCGTTCACCGCTTTCTGCTGCATCAACTCAATTTTTCTGAGATCGTCATCATTGTATTTATTTTGTGTTTGCTCGACCAGATCTGTCACGGTTAGTTGTATCTGAATGCTGCCTGAAGAATTGATCACCCGGCGGGTTACAAATCCATTGACGGTAACCGTTTTGTTCGGTCGCATCTCATTGCGGATCAACGGCGGCACAAGTATGGTAATAGCAGCATCCGATGCTTCGTCGCGAAAAAAATCGTAAAAATAACCGCTGTACTGATTACCCTTGCCCTGCAAATAAATCCCTTTGAGCTGAACGATGCGTTTGATCTGATTTACAGAGATGGAGTTATTGAACAGGTTGAGTACAGCTGCCGGAGAGTAAGATATGATCACGGGGTTTTCGGATTCCATCGGCGATAAAATTAGGAAATTTGTTAGGAATGAGGATAAGATGGCTGCCGCACTTTCAAAGCAGGAAAATATGAAGTTTAGGCTATAGTATTCGCATTTTGAATACAGGGCGGGGATCAACATCCGAAATGATCATTTCCGGATAGTCTAAATACCGGGCATACCATAATGCTGCCTGGTGTAGAATATCCGGAGACTGTCCATGCCAGCCTTTTGTCTCGAAGGCAAGCCACTCACCATGATCATCGCCGAATATATGTTGCTCCTTTTTTGAAGGACGAAAATCCGCTGCCTCCAGGTTGAAGACACACACTTTTAAACCGGTATCGTAATGAATTATGATGTCCCTGTCCTGATCCTGGAGCAATGCAAATTTGAGAATATTCATCATCCACTTAACTGAAAAGGTTTTGTGCTTGTTTCAAGGTTTGCATCAGGTCGATCCCTTTACCGAGAACACCTGCAAAGAGGTCACCTGTCTCCCTTAAGCGACCGACCGCATTATGGATCGTGAAGTCGCGCATGGTCAAGCCAGGCTTAACTTCGTCCCAGGAAACCGGCATAGAGACTGTAGCACCGGGCTTTGGCCTTAAAGAATACACCCCTGCGATAGTTGCACCCGGCCTGTTTTGCAAAAAGTCGAGGTACATTTTGCCTTTACGGTTAGCGATCATCCGTTCCAGCGTGGTGAACTTAGGTATCTGCTGATGCACCAGTTTAACAATGATGTTGGCGAAAAGCTGGCTTTGCTCATACGAGTATTGAGCCCCTAAGGGAATGTAGATATGCATACCGGTTGATCCTGATGTTTTTGGATAACCCGGTATCCCGATGGCATCCAATACTTTTTTGACCTCCAGAGCCGCTTCGATCACCTGGTCGAAATGTTGTTTATCCGGGTCAAGATCGATAACGCAATAATCCGGGTTGTCCGGTGACTGTGCCCGGCTGAACCAGGGGTTCATTTCAATGCAACCTAAAGTAGCCATCCATAACAGCGTCGCCTCATCATTACCTAAAAGATAGTCTTTTTCTTCTCCTTTATCATTGGTATGCGGCATGGTCTTCGCCCAGTCGGGTGCTTTATCTTTCACATTCTTCTGGTAGAAGCTTTCACCATGGATACCGCCGGGAAAACGGTTCAATGACATGGGCCTGTCTTTGAGATAAGGGACCATGAACGGCGCGACCTGATGGTAATAGTTGAACATCTCCCGTTTGGTGATCTTATCCTCCGGCCAGTAAAGCTTATTCAGGTGGGTGAATTTGATCAGGTGGCCATCGACCTTTTGCTCCTCCGTGTCAGCATTCGAGGTAAGCAGTACGCCTGGTGTTTTATGAGCTCTTTCCGGCTTTACCGGTTTACTGCCGGGCGTTTTCAAGACAGGCTGTCCCAAATCTTCCAGATCCGCCTGCAATTCGGTTTCCTTGACCATAACCTCGGTATCAGCTTCGATTTCCAGCACCACATCTTTCGGGTTTTTATCAGTACGCATCCCTTTAAAAGATGCCTGCCTGACCTTACCATCGCTGGTGATCTCGGCAAATTCCACTTCGCAGACCAATTCCGGTTTGAGCCAGGTCGCTTTGGCACCCAGCCTGCGGGGACGGAACCGGGACGGTTCATCCACATCAGGTTCGATATCGAACGGGCTTTCAGTAGTGATCAACGGCTCGAATTGTTCCATTAGCTCTTTTTGGCTGGCTGCATTAAAACCGGTGCCGACCTTTCCGATATAGCGCAGTACGCCCGCCTGATCATGTACGCCAATGGCCAGCGCGCTGAAGTATTTGCCAGTGCCTTCATTGCGGGTAAACCCTGCGATGACCACTTCCTGTCTGCGCTTAGCTTTGATCTTTAACCATTCCCGTGAACGTGCATCTGCGGTATACACGCTGTCTGCCCGTTTGGCAATAATTCCTTCAAGACCCATTCGTTTGGCCGCTTCAAAGAATTCTATCCCACCTACCTCGAAGGTCGGACTGGTTTTGATCAGGTCATGCTCTTTAGGGAGAACGGCATCTAAGATCTCACGTCTTATCCTTAAGGGAAGCTCCGTTAGGTCCTTACCATTGTACCATAGGATATCGAACACGTAAAAAGCCAGGTGAGCAGTTTTGTTATTGCGCCAGTTTTGCAATGCGCCGAAGTCGGCGGTACCATGGTCGTTCAGTGCAACGATCTCCCCGTCGAGCACGACATTAAGGTCCCATTCATCGAGCAGGTCATTGATCGGGCCGAACTGGTCAAAAACAAGGTCGTTTCGAGAAATAAGACTTGCTTCTCCATTATTGACGATAGCCACTGCCCGGTAACCATCCCACTTGATCTCGTAGATCCAGCCCGGCTCATCGAATGGTTCATCCACCAAGGTCGCCTTCATGGGTTTGACCTTTGCAGGTATCGGGGATTCCGGCAAATCTTTCATCAGCTCGGTCAAGCCTTTAGGATCGGAAGATGCCACCTTATCTCCAGTATCCTCACTTTCCTGATTCTTGTGATCCTTGTTTTTTCGCTTAGGTTGGATAATCTCACCATCCGCTAACTCGATCCATACCGGCGCATGGTCACTGGCACCTTTCCATCCCCGGACATGTTTGTCTACCTTTGCGGCGACCAGTTTCGGCGCTACTTTGGGGTTAAGCAGAAAGTGATCAAGCCTTAATCCGGCGTTCCGGCCGTAAGCATCCCGGAGGTAATCCCAGAAAGTGTAGATCCGCTCATTTGGGTAAAGTTTTCGTATGGCATCCGTCCAGCCCTGGTCGATCAAAGCTTTGTAGGCTTCCCGGGTTTCAGGACGGAATAAAGCATTATTGATATATTTCTCGGGTTTATAGGTATCCAGTTCGGTCGGCATCACATTGTAATCGCCGATCAGCAGGACGGGTAGGTCACGATCCACCAGGTCCTTGGCATGTTCAGCGAGGCGCTCGAACCATCTTAACTTATAATCGAATTTGGGACCAGGGTAGGGGTTGCCGTTCGGCAGATAGATACACCCGATGACCAAGCCATTGGTAAAAGCCTCCAGATACCGGCTGTGGGTAAATTCTTCATCTTCTCCGGGCAGGTCATTTCGTAGTTCTTGTATCTCCGTTTTGGAGAGGATCGCTACACCATTCCAGCTTTTCTGCCCGTGCCAGATGGCCTGGTAACCGGCTTCTTCGATCGCTGTTTTGGGGAACTTTGAGTTCTCGGACTTTAACTCCTGTAAGCATACCACATCCGGCTGCGCTTCTTTCAACCAGCGCAGCAGTATCTCCAGGCGGCCATTGATGCCGTTGATGTTGTAGGTCGCGATCTTCATTTATGATGAGACAACAAAGCCCCTTGCGGGGCTTATTTTTCTTCAATAACTTAAGTATCGGCTATTATTTCTTAGCGCTCAGCTTTTTTTCCACAGCGCTGCGTTGGTTAGAGCCGGCTGACTTTTTAGCTGACTCAACATTCTCTGCGGTCGTACCTTTTTTCTTCGCTTCATAAGCTAATTCATGTGGTTGTTCCGATACGGAGTTCCTTTCCACTTTGGTTCCTCTGGTTGCCATAATTCGTTGTTTAGTAAATGATTTATGTGATTATCAACAACGATACAAGTTAAAAGTTCTAAGAGCATGAGTATCAATAATGCTGGTTTATGCCGAAATAGCGTACATATCCTGTTTTTCATCAAAACTATTGACCAATTTAAATCCAGCCTTTAGCAAGACCTTGCTCGCCGCAATGTTTTTTCGGTTCACCACGGCAGCCAACTCTGCTACACCATTACTTTTCAGACCGCTAATGACCTTGGGGAGCAATGCGGACATCAGGGCCTTGCCCTTGGCAGAGCTGTTGAGATAAAATTCAATAAAGTGAGGATATCGTTTTAAGCAGTAATGTTCCCGGGCCACGCTTGGCGGGATCAGGTCGATGATCCCTAACAGTTTGCTGCTTTTTTTGGAGGTGATCAGGTGGGTCTGATTTCTCCCGCAATGAATGTTCAAAAGGGTCGAGCCCAACCAATTCTGCGCTTCGGTAATGGAATGTAACCGTTTTTCCGGGATATACTGAAGCGTTTCATCATCGGATGGCATACTATAGATTTCTTCGATCAATTGTTTTTGACGGCTAATATCGGCTGTCCCTATCGGGCGGACCGTTAGTTTGTCATTTTCCAGATGAATATTGCGCATAGGGTAGTTGAATAGGGAACGTTCGGCCATAGCTGGCTATCTGTTCCGGCATGTTTAACGGACAAATATCGCTTAGTGTTTAGTATAAATTAAAGTTCAACGCTGCGTTTATTTTATTAACCTGAACGTTAAATTTATTCGTGGCTTCATGGGTTTTACCGACTTGGCGATACGGTGCTCCCAGTGTTCCTGCAAGCCGGACTTCATCATCAGTAAAGAGCCATGCTCCAGTCTCACTGAATATTTTTCGCTGTGATCGTCTTTGTGACGGATGTCAAAACTACGCACCTGCCCGAAAGAGACCGAGGCGATCACCGGGTTCTTACCGAGGATATCTTCCCTATCCGAATGCCACGCGACGGAATCATTGCCATCACGATAATAATTCAGTAGAACACAATTGAATTTGATCCCAGCCAGAGGTTCAACCAAAGCTTTGATCCTGAGCAATTCGGGTGTCCAGCTATGCGGTTTCGACTTGCCCAGTGACTGGTAATCGTAAGCTTCGGGATCACCGAACCAAGCCGTTAGGCGAGGTGTGACCACCTCTTTGGTGTACATTTTCCGTACCTTTTGTTCCCAGGGCATCTCCCGGATAAAAGTATCCAGCAGTTCGTCCCCCTCGGACTCATCGATCAGGCCCGGAAAATATTCCAGATATTCTACAGGCAGACCTTTGCTTTGTCCAGCCTCTGCAAATAATGCCAGTTGTTCCATGTGCCCTACCTCCCAAATCCTAAAATAAAGGTCGCCAATTGTTCCTGCTCATCGACACTCAGGTCGTTTCCGTCATAAATCCAGTAGCCCTCGTCATCAAATAGGATACGGCCTAAATGTTCGGTATGTTCCTCATAAGCGGTATACAATTCATACCGTTGAGCGACCAGGTCGGGTCTGTCCGGCAGGATCTGTATGATGTTCTTGCTTCCGTCCCGGCGATTCAGCCAGGCTTTCATTTCTATAGTGATCAGTTTATACATGATCGATCTTTTTAATGTTGATACTTAATTCATTACCGGGTTTCCCTTAATCTGCAATTTTTCGATCTTGGTCACCTCCAGGCTGGCGAACCCAAATTCTTCAACGACCCGTCCCTGCATCACGTAACACCCTTGTCCACGGAAAGGGTAGGAAAGCGTGCGGTTGGGAAAGTGCACTGTATCAAAGAAGTTTCCTTCCGCATCGATAAAATTACCGAACCACATTTTCTGGTTGTTCTTGGTATGCACCGTCTTCTCGCAAACGTAACGGCCGACCATTGCTACGGTCTGACCAATATGATTACTGAGGTCACCGGCCATGATCTCGCCGCGATAGTCTGTTTCCAGCAGCTCGAAGTAGGTCATGGATATTGGGAAACCCAGCAGCTCCAGTTCATGATAGGCATTTTCCAATTGCGTATTTTCCAATACAGGCAAGCAATAATCCTTTTTCTCGACGGCGAAGAGCTCAGTGTGGTTCACTGGTCTCGCTTTTACTCCCAGCAGGAGATGTACTTCCCACAAGAGCTGTTTTTTACTTTTACCGGTGAACCGAAGCGCTCCGATACGGATCAGCGTAATGGCCTGCTCAAGACCGACGCCTGTCCTTTTGATCAGGTCCTCCAGATCGGCGTACGGGCCATTCATTTTCCGTTCCTCCGGTATACGTTCGATATACTGGTTCTCTAATCCATGTACACCGACGAAGCCAAGGTAGACATCAATCCCATCGATATTGACAATGCTGTCACTATGGTTCACGCAGGGCAGATGTACATTGGCGCCTGCGCGCTGCAATTCATGTACGTATATAGCCCGGCTGTAAAAGCCGCCATAATTATTCAATACCGCCACCATGAATTCCCTTGGATAGTAGGTCTTTAAGAATAAGCTCTGGTAACTTTCCACGGCAAAGCTGGCCGAGTGCGCCTTGGAAAAACTATAACCTGCAAAAGAAGAGACCTGCCGCCATACTTCAGCCGTGATATGCTCCGGCCGTCCCAGCGCTTTGGCACATTCGAAGAAGCGCTCGACCAGCCGGTCAAATTCTTTTTTGGAACGGTACTTACCGCTCATTCCCCTGCGCAGGATATCCGCATCCGTGCCATCCATACCTGCATAGTGGATACAGATCTTGATCACGTCCTCCTGGTACACCATCACCCCGTAGGTCTCCTTGAGCTGTTCCTCCATGACCGGGTGCAGGTATCTGACGGTATGCGGCGCGTGATGGTTCTTGATATAGGTGCCCATCATCCCCGAACTGGCCACACCAGGGCGAATGATCGAACTTGCGGCGACGAGGATGCGATAGGTGTTGCAGACCAGCTTGCGGTTGAGCTGGATCATGGCAGGGGATTCTATATAAAAACACCCCAAGGTTTTGCCCTGGCTTAGATTGCTGTTGATCAGCGGGTCCTTCATGAACTTTTTGACCTCATGAATGTCAATCTTGGCCCGCTGGTTATCTTCGGCTAGCTGCACGGCCATCTTGATGTGTCCGATACCGCGCTGGCTCAGGATATCGTATTTGTCAAAGCCGATCTTTTCCGCTTCGTACATGTCCCATTGTACCGTAGGCATACCTTTAGGCGGCAGGTCGAGCGCAGTGTAATAGGTGATCGGTTCCTCGGTAATGAGCACACCGCCTGCATGGATCGATCGCTGGTTGGGCATATTGGCCATGCGCTCGTAAATGGCCACGATCTTTTTAAAGGTCGGGTTGTCACGATTGGCCTCAGCACGCGTCGGGTCGGTAAAACCGTCGATCTCGCTCTTTGGCAGACCCATGACCTTACCGATCTCGCGGATCACACTGCGGTCCTTGAAGGTCGACATCGTACCCAGCAGGGCCGTGTAACCCTTACCGTAACGCTTGAAAATATAGTCCTGCACATCCTCGCGCTCATCCCAGGAATAATCGATATCGAAATCCGGCGGCGAAGTGCGCTGCGCGTTCAGGAAACGTTCGAAGTACAGGTCGAGTTCGATCGGGTCGACATCGGTGATCTTTAAGCAATAGGCTACGATACTGTTCGCTCCCGAACCTCTGCCAACGTGATAATAACCCTGGCTCATCGAGTACCGGATGATATCATAGGTGATCAGAAAGTAAGCACAGAAGTCCAGCTCCTCGATCACTTTGAGTTCATGTTTGACCTTGGCCAATGCCTGCTTGTTATTGCGGCCATACCGGTATATCAGCCCTTTCATGGCCAGTTTTTCCAAAAGTTCCCGGTCATCCTTTTTACTGCCTGAACTGGAAAACGTACGCAGGTTGAGGTTGATTCGCCCTTTAGGGTAGTCCATAACGCAGCGGTCCATTAACCTGCGCGTATTATCCAAAATGAAAGCATAGCGGGAGAACTTAGCTTCCAGCTCACCCGGAGCAAGGAACATATCAGTGGGCAAGCATTTATCCTCGGCTTTAACCTTGGTCAGGATCGTGTTCAGGTCAATGCTACGCAGGTATTCATGCAGGCGGTAAGAGATTTTATCCAATACGAAAACCGGCTGCAAGGCGAGCAGTTTTTCCCGGATCGGCCCCAGGTCAACGCCGTACAATAAATTGAGTTCATCGAAGCGAACGCCTAAAAATTCGTTCGCCCGCAGTTCGCCTACATGTCCGAAAGGGTAGATCACGAACACATTGTTAAAAACTGGTGCCAGGTCCGGTAGTGGCTTTTGCTCCAGGTTATGTTCGGTCAGGTGATCATTGATCTCCTTCATGCCCTCGCGGTTCTGTGCCAGCGCGATATAGAGCAAACGCTTGTCCCGACGGAATTCCATACCGCCGATCGGTCTCATGCCTTTTTCATCGCATACCCGCATGAACTCCATGATCCCTGTGGAGTTATTGATGTCGGTAAGTGCCATCTGGGTAATACCCCTGGCCATGGCCTCCTCGACCAGGGTCTCGACGGACATCGTGCCATAGCGCAGACTGTATTGGGAATGGACGTTCAGGTACATCGCTTACAAGTTCAAGTTGATACCCGAGGCCAGTTTGATCGAATCGGGGCCAAAACGGCGGCGGATCTTATCCATGGCCTGGCACAGGCTATATTGCTCCTCCGATTCGCTGTACAGATCGATCTGTTCGTAGCCCGTTACTAAATTGGACAAGCGCACACCGATGAGCCTGATCAAGATCCGTTTTTGGTAGACCTGTTTGAACAACTCTTTCGCCTTTTTGATCAGCACACTGTCTAGTGCAGTGTAAGGAATGGAGGCCTGCCTGGTCACATCTTCCCGGGTCGAATAGCGCACGGTCACCGTTATGCAGGCACATTGGCGATGCTTCTGCCGTAACTCGAATGCCAGTTCCATCACCATGGAAGTGAGCAGGTAATTGATCGACTCCAAATCGATACTGTCGTTCTTAAAAGTGCTTTGGGTACCGATGCTTTTTTGTTCCTGGTAGGGGATGACCGGTGATTCGTCGATGCCCTTTGCTTTTTGCAGCAGCCAGATGCCGTTCTTGCCTAAGATGCTCGTCATGTACTCCGGGGAGACCTGCGTCAGGTGGTGGATACGTTTGATACCCATGTCACTTAGCTTCAGGAACGTTTTTTCACCCAGGCCGGGGATCTTTTTGATCGATAAGGGATCCAGGAACGGTTTTACACCGGGCTGTTCCACCGATAACTCCCCATTCGGCTTGCACTCATTGGTCGCCATTTTAGAGACCGTCTTATTGACCGACAAACCAAAGGAGATCGGCAGGCCGGTCTCCCGGATCACTGCGGCGCGCAACTCTTTGCTGTATTGCAACGTACCGAAGTGTTTATCCATCCCCGTCATATCGATATAGTGCTCATCAATGCTGGCCTTTTCGATCAGGGGCACCCTTTCTTTGAGAATAGCGGTGATCTCATGAGAGGCTTTAGAGTACTCATCCATGTTGCCCCTGATCCAGATCCCGTGTGGGCAGAGCATGCGGGCCAGCTTGGCCGGCATAGCCGAATGCACCCCGAATTTCCGAGCCTCATAACTTGCCGAAGTCACGACACCGCGGTCAGAAAGACTGCCAATAATAACTGGTTTTCCGACCAATCTGGGGTCTTTTCGTACCTCGACGGACACAAAAAATGCGTCCTGATCCATGTGTATGATCTGGCGGTCGGCGTTCATGAGCAATGAGTTAAGTAAAGTTTCTACAAAACTATGCTAATATTATTAGTATTTCATAGTTCTTACGACAAATTATTTTACAACTTGTTTTTATGGCTTGCAGATCAGTACATTAGTGCATGTGTTATCATTATTCCCTGACCGCCGACAAATTCGAGATCAGCACGCGTTATGCCCTTGAAGATGAAGAGACCATTGCGCTGATGAACGACTATGATATCGTTTATCACAATGACGGTTTCGGGCACAGGCCTATGCCGGTCATCACAGCGGATGAGCCGAACAAGATCCAGCTTTACGACTGGGGACTGATCCCGCACTGGTTTACCCCAAAAGAGGGGGCAGTAGATGCGAAAGGCAACAAACTGACCGCCCTACAGCAAGCCCGGGCATTCAGTAATCAAACGCTCAATGCCATCGGTGAGACCGTTTTTGAAAAACCGTCATTCCGCAATTATATTGGTAAAAAGCGTTGTCTGGTGCCTGCGAACGGTATTTATGAATGGCATCACCTGGACAAGAAGACCAAAATACCGCACTACATATACCTGAAGTCAAAGGAGATTTTTTCATTTGGCGGGATCTTCAGCCACTGGACCGACCCGGAAACCGGTGAGATCGTTAAGACCTTTTCCATATTGACCAATCCAGCTACACCGTTGATGTCCCGTATCCATAACAGTAAGTTGCGCCAACCGTTCATTCTGCAACGGGATGCCGAAGGACGATGGGTCGATAACAATTTAAAAAAAGAAAACATCAAGGAAATGATCCTGCCTTTGGAAGACACCCACTTCACGGCGCACACCATTTCAAAGCTGATTACTTCACGTTATGAAAGCTCCAATACGCCAGAGGTCATGGAGCCTTATGACTATGAAGGATTCAAGAGTTTGGTGGACGATGCGGCTTGAAAAGACAAATTACATTTGTTTTTACTAAAATTATTAGTATAACTTTGTGGTAAATTCATTGTCATGCAGGAAGAATTCGAAATACAGGACCGCGACGGCCACCACATGGTCTATTGCCGCAAGCGTAACCTAGAGATCCTGGTTACGGAACGGTTCGATATACCCGCCTATCCGGAGCACTTCCAACTGGTGTTCGCCAGGATCGACTGGCAGAACCACCCGCCGGTCAGACATTTGAAGGATGATGTGATCGTTTGTTTCGGTGTCTGCGACTACGACCAGATCGAGTATGAGCCCTATTTCAAACATTTGTTGGTGAGCAACGCAATCGGCGAGTACATGGCCCAGCAATGGTGCCTTGCCGCTGACGAGCTCATTTATTCGCCGGCTTACCAGAAGAATTTTATCGATAGCATGTCATTAGACCCGGATCAAATGACACCGGAACTGTTGGCCTATGTAAGCCGTGATCCTGCTGAAGAGCCATTAGATTTTTACACCTGGAAAGAAAAGTACTTAAAGCCTTTTCTTAACTGATATTTAGGAAACGATAATGTTTTCTATTGCTATGGAAACCTCGATCTATTTAAAAAAGGTGCTTATATTTCTAAAGCAGGAACTACCGGAAGAATATCGCGGGAGTTTGGAATTTCATAACGATAAGTTCGTTCTTACTTTGCCAGAGAACGAAGCTTTCCAGTCGAGTTACCAAAGCTTACACGCCCTGATACTAACACAGGTTAACCGTATAAGAGACCGTCAGATCGATCTGCACTTTACTATTAAATCAAAATTTCAGGAGCGGGATTTTACAATTATAAGATCAATCGCTTTCGATGCCTGAAGGATAACGACCATGGGAGCGGTGGGGGGGATCAGCATTTGTCCGATGAAGTGTACTGTAGTATCTTACGATATCAAACCCGCCCTCTTTTAACGACATTTCCAACCTATAAAAATAGGATTGTCTGCATAGGCACCGGCATGCATATTAAAAATAAGTTCGGGTCGTTTTTAGAAAAACTAAAAATTATTTAGATTTGCTAAAACAAATTCAGGTAACATGGTCGTTATCAGCTATGGAACATTACGAGATTTTTTTGAGAAACACGCTGATTCGAAAGATGCACTCAATAACTGGTACCGATTGGTGGAGCAGGCAGACTGGGCAAATTTTCATGAGATCAAAGCCATGTTCAATACCGTAGATGCCGTGGGAAACGACCGTTTCGTTTTCGACATCAGGGGAAATCACTACCGTATAGTGGCCATGATCTTCTTCGACATCAGAACTGTTTACATCCGTTTTGTGGGAACTCATAAAGCGTATGACAAGATCGATTGCACTACGATCTGAGCAATAGTGCACCATAAACCGTCTATGGAAAAGACGAGAAAAACTTTAAGAATCTTTTTATCAAGACGATGAAGAACGAGATAAAAAGCGACGCTGATTATCAGCAAGTAATGACGAAGATCGATGGCCTGATGGCCAAAGGAAGTGCAAATGTTACTCAAGACGAATTGAGCGAGATCAGAACGCTGGCCCAACAAGCACAAGCATTTGAGCAGGCTAAATATGTCATTGATGCACCTACCACATTGATAGGTATGGTCGAGATGCGCATGTTCGAGATGAAATTAAAGCAACGTGACCTGGCACAAAAGCTCAACATCAGTGATGCCAAGCTGTCGTTGATCATGAATGGAAAACAAAGGCCAGGTGTAGATTTCTTGAAAGCGGTCTATCAGCAGTTGCATATCGATGCCGGCTTTTTGCTGGAACATGCGTAACTGTAAGAAAAAACTCGAACCGCCAAATCATAAATCTAATCTTAATTCCCTCCAGTCAAGAGGATGGGCTGGTATGTTCTTCGGTGTTCCAGATATTTCCCAAAGTTTCAGTTCCTCTTTTAAAAACCTGATAATGCGGCGTAAACCTATATCATGGTAGGTAAAGACAGCGATTATGCCATTTTCATTCAACCAGTCTTGCTCATAACCTTGCGGTGTTAGTGGTTGAATGATCACATCTTCATCCCAGTCTAAGTCAAAGCCTAAACTAAAACCTGATGTTTCCTGTAAGAGTGGCTGGACAGCAGGTTCGTCCAGCTCAGATGTCAGGCGAAAATAGGCGGAGGGGTAGTGCCCGCCATCCGTCAACATGATCTCAGCTTTTACAAGCGCCCTGTTGTTAAGGGCCAATGCATTTTCTGTCATCAATCGAACAAAGCTCAACCATTGCTTGTCGCTGATGAAGGGGAGCGGATTGATCTTATGAAGTACTGTCATCGCTTTAAATTTTAAAGGAACGGATCACCAGGACCCGTTCCTGAACTTTTTTAAACACTCATTCCTTTTTTACGCGTCTGCTTTTTTGCCGGCAGGTCCTCCTTGGCCTGCTCGCTTTGCTGTAACTTTTTATTGGTTTTCGATTCGGGTTCCAGCAACAATTCCCGTTTGATCTTTTTCATGCTATCATCGTAGAGGTCGATCGTTTTAAACTGCGGGTTGGCTGCGATATAATACTTGGTATCCTTGCCGTCTTCCGCAACAGTTACCTGTTGTGCATTGCCTTTTTTCAAAGAGCGTAATAGATTTTCCTGGCTTTGCGGGTTATCCATTTCTTTGATGCCAATACCGCTGATCACTTTCTTCACATCGAAGCCGTAGTTTTCGTGATAGTGTTTAAGCTTCATATTCCCTTTTTCGGTCAGATTATCTTTATCCAAAGCAACCCAGGCCTGATATTTCTGCCCCTCCAGGTTGTATAACTGTTTGTGAACCGCACGGCCTTCCATTAGGTTAAAGGCTTCTTTAGCGGTTATGCCGCTGCCTTTATTAATGAAAAAACTTTGTTTCAGGTCTTTGGCCGGATCATTCTGATGCGGGATATTCGCATCATACTTATTGAAAAAGTACATTTCATGATTATCACCTGCTTTGAAGTGCAACGTGTAATCAATTGCCTTCTGGTTGAACTCATGACGGGTTTGAAGATTGAACTCCGGAGATCTCGCGGCAATCTGTTTTTCCAGGTCTGCATTTAAGCTTTCGCCAAACCCCAGGTTCAGCAAGCTTTTTTTCAAAAATTCTGCATTTTCGGTATTCATCGTTACTTAGTTATATGTTATAAAATTGATTGGTTTCGTTACTTAGAACTGCCTACTGTTTGAACTTACTTGTTGATCTTAAGCAGTACGGGATACTGATCATCTAATTTTACCTTGATCTTCCTGATCTTTTTGCTGAACAAGCCTTTTGCGGCATTAACGCCACCGGCTGCCGCCTGGGAAGCTATAGATTGATCCATACTCAGGATCTGCATGTTTTGCAACGCCGTATTGGCATTGGAACCAACCTCGGCACTTAGTTCCGCTTCAGGCGCGGGTATGCCGGGCATGCCATCCAGGCTATACACGATCAGATCTACAGGTACAATTTGCTGGTCTAAACGAATATTGCTGATACGGATAACTAACCTTTGATTGGTAACCTGTGCGGTCCCGTAGACCTCTTGCCCGATTGGGAAATGTTGCCCTTTCAGCGTTACGCTATCAGTCAGTTTTAACCGGACGGCACCGCCGTCACGCACTTTTTGTTTGCCATCGATAGTCGCGGCAATTGCTTTAAAAGGCTTTTCTGTCTTCCTGACGCTTTTCTTTTCCGTAGCATTTTCGGGGTTTTGAATATTTTGTATCTGCGTCAGCATTTTGCTCAACTGTTTCATTTCAGGATCAGCCTCTGCACCCGCGCTGTTCATGCTTTTCATCATCTTCGACAGCCGTTTAACATCTGCATTACTCTCCTGAGTCTGTGAACCACCACCTGAATAACGTGTTTGTTCCGGCTGATCGATCTGGCTAGTGATCTGTGCGAGCTTTGCTTTGATCTGCACTTCATTGGCTTCGGCACTGTTTGCAGTTGCTTCCGATGTTACGTTGGTGTTAAACTTTATGGAAGAATCCTTCGAGGCCGGGTTTGTGCCATCAAATCCTAAAGCTTGGGTAAAGGCGGGACTTATGCCATCGGCATTCAATTCCACCGAATCCTTTTTAGCGGTTTGATAGATACCCATCTTATCCTTTTCTTTCTCGTCTTTGAACTGTGCCTGTGGTAAGGTAGTATTTAACCCGTTTGCCAGGTTATTTACGTTGGTACCATCGTGGTGACGGCCACCACCTAAGGCCCAAAACGCCATAAGGAGAAAGGGAACGATAAGTACAGGTATCATCACCATGAACTTGCGTTCTTTTATAAAATCCGGTGTATGCAGCGGCAGTTGACCGCCTTTAGCTGTTGCTTCCATGATCTGTTATTTAATCGTTAATGAATCAGTGAGTTGTTTTTGGCCGTTTTGCGGTATAGGCAAATCTGATGGTTGCCCGATGTGAGCCGCACTATACGGTACTTTACTTTGTTTTGAAAAAGCATTAAAAGGTCCGTTAAGCGTGCTTAATAACCAGGTTATTATAGACACAGTAACCAAACCTAAAATCCATCTTTGTTGCCTTTTAGAAAATCCATTGAACCATAAGTTGATCGCCGTTGCCAAACGCTTCTTTAAATGAAGGATGGCATTAGCAATAGCCGCTGCCGCCCGATCTGATGCCGGGTTTTCGGTGGCATGTGTGTTTTTATCTTTGAAAAACTTCATGGCTATGGTCGTTGAATGGTCGTGTCCTTGTTAGCTATCGTTTCCCAATGCTGGATCAGGAAACCGTGCGGATTGTTATCGGAACGGGTAACGTTCCTTAAATAGCCCTGGGTGATCAAACTCCGGTTTACCGTAGATGTGGACCGGATCAGTTTTTGGGTCGCATAACATTTGAAATAGTAAGGGTATTGGTTGATGTCCAGTCGAACGCTATCGACAATGACCTGCTGAGAAATATTACCGGAGATCAAGTTGTTATAGTAACTCTTTTCCTTTAAGTCATTATACTGATTCTTGGCGCTTTCATCAGCCAGGTAAAGCGCTTTACTGATGTTGGCGTTGATCACTTTTTCATCCGGGTCGAGTGTAAAGAAGTAATGATGAAACATAGAGATGTGATCTTTAGCCTCCACCGGGATGTTATCTTTTCGGTCCGCAGCAAATGCTTCCAACGCTTTTCCATTAGCGAGAATATAGATATGCCGGCCAGCCATATCGGCTGCCTGATAGCTCTTGTACATGGCAAAACAAGAGATCACCATACACGCTGCGATCAGCAGGTAGGTAAATATTTTGACGTGTTTAAAAGCCGTTTCGATGTTTTTGAGATGTGTGAACATGATCCTCGAGTTTTAATTTTATGATTCTTGTTTACCAGCGATGCGTTGTGCCTGGAGGTCATTTGCCTTAGGTGATGCACTTTGCCCGGCACTATTCCAGCCCTTCATAAAGTTACCCGGCGCATTAACGAGGTTGAGTGCCCCGCTTGCCATCCGGCTACCCACCGCGGATCCAGCCTGCATAGACGTATTGGATGCCATGGTGACCATCGAATTGACCTTTTGCAATAAGCCGTTGCCGCCACCTGCATTTACAATATAATTGGCTACGCTGGGCACGGTGAAATAGCCGATAATACCGATGATCAGGAAGATGAGATAGGCAGTGTCAGTCGAACTAAAGAAAGTATCACCAGCGGTTTGTACCTGGGAAATGTCCAGCTTAAGCATGTTTTCCTGTACTTTTCCGATGATAGCCCCGAAGATGTTAGACACTGGTAGCCATAAGAATACATTGATGTATTTGGCCAGCCAAACTGTCAACGTATGCTGGAAACCATCAAAGACAGCAAGGCCAAAAACTATCGGGCCTAAAATGGCCAGTATGATCAGGTAAAACGTTCGGATAGTGTTGATACAAAGGGCAGCTGCTTCAAAAAGGACCTGCAAAACTTCGCTCATCCATTGCTTTACAGTATTGCGAAAGTTATAGGATGCTTTGGCCATCGCGAATTTTACATCATTACCGATACTGGAAAGCATACCTTCGCCGTCTCCTGTTTTATCATCGGGATGTGTGTATTTATACCACTTATCCCTGTCTCCATCACCATCAGTACCCACGTACATCTGCCATGTATTCGTTTTTTCCACTGCTTCCTGTTTGGCTTTTAACAGCGCTGCGATAGCAGCATCTGAGTTTTTGACCATTCCGCCTGTGGCATTTACTGTAGGCTGCATGATCCCGTTCACCACGGCGATCACCGTTGGAAATAACAGAATGGCTAAACCCAATCCGAAAGGTCTTAAGAGCGGGTAAAAGTCGATAGGCTCGGCACTGGCGATCTGCCGCCAAACACGGCTGCCGATATACCCTAAGGCACCAAACCCGGCGATAGCCCTGCCAACACCGACCAGCTGGCTGCACATAGGCAGCATGTCGTTGTAAACCTGATTGAGCGTGCCTTGTAACCCCTGTATGTCGCCTGACAAGCCCTCGGCTTTGGAAAGTCCGGGCAAAGCAATAGCGGTAACCGCGATCATCGCGGCTATCAAATGTTTCCTTTTCATATAGATCTGAATTAGTTGTTTATCCCGTAAAGTTGTTTTACCGTTTGGATTTCGCCCTTTTCTCTCGTCCGTTGCAAGCTAAGCATGATGCCCTGCCGGTTGAAATACCGAAGAAATTGCAGCTTATCGGTGCTGCCGGTGTAGATACGGTCGATGGCTTTGATCCGTTCATCGTCGCTCATCCGAAGCTTGGTCGCCGTGAGGATGTTGGCCAGTTCACTTAGATCATTAAGGCTTTGTTTAACTAAGCGGGAGTAAACGGTGCCCATGTAATCCAGTTCTTTCGCATTGAAACTCCCGCTTTTCTTAAATTTAGTAAAGGCCGCCTTATATTCATTTAGTAAACTGGCTTGCTGGCTTACTATTTCTGCAACCCGGCCATAGTTCCGAACCACCGGACTTACCTGTAAAAGGCCATTGAGGTAGACGCTATGCAAGCTAAAATTCCCTTTAGCTAAGGAAGATACGGTACCATACCCTTGCTCGTAGATCTGATAGCCGGTCTTCATATCGGCAAGAATACTTTTCAGCTGGGTCAGCTTCTCGATATTCAATAATAATTGCTGCATTTCCTGGCCCTGCGCATTAGCCGTTTTGGAAAAGCTGATTGAAATAAAGAGCAAAACCGTAGTGGTTAATCCTATGATGTGTTCTTTCATAATTCACAGTTTAATGATGATCGCCGTATAGTCTGATGATTGCCTTATTATCCCGACCAGTCTGTTGATGTTGGAGGCCGTATCTTTGTAATTGCCCAATAAAACTGGAAGTGAAACGGTAGTTGTCCTGCATAGCGGCATGGATCTGGTTAAGCCTGCTGATGCGTTCCTCATCATTCATTTGCAGTTTCCCATCTTCGAGCAGGTTGTGCAGTGCCGTTAACTGGTGTTCACAGTCTGCTAACAATGATTTTTTTACTTTATCGAGGTAGACCTTTTGTTCGAGTGTGAATTCACTGTTTTGATCGATCCGGGTAAACCTGCCCAACATCTCATTTTGCCAGTTCACTATCTGGTTCACTTGCGGGCTGTTTTTCACTACTGAGTTTATTGTACTGCGCCTGAAATAATACTCGTTGTGCAGCCCAAATTCCTGTCCAAGCGCTCCGGTGATCGTGCCTAATCCGTTGTGCGCAATGTTGTAACCTTGTTTGACATAATTGGAATACATATGTAATGCAGCGATCTGCTCCAACAGGTATTTTTTCTGGGTTTTCTTTTGCGAGAACCATTCGGCAAATGTTTGTGCATCCGCATGGGCGGACAGCAAGGCTGCTGCTGAAGTGAGTAATGTATAGGTTAGCAAAACCTTACTTTTAAGGCTGATCTGATCGGCCTTATGCTTGATGTTTTTAATTGATCCCATACCATTTTTTGATTGATTTAGTATCTGCTAAGTCGCGACTGCGTTGTAAGCTGACACTAATATTTTGGTTATTAAATTGCTTTAGATCATTATAGTTCCCGTCCAGCTGATCGCTGGCCTGATCAATGAGTTCCAGGCGTTGTTCATCTGTCATTTGGGTTTTGAAGCCATTGATGATCATCAGGATCTGATCCAGGTTTTGCATGCTGGCTTTCAGAATACCACTGTACACATTTTCCATGTAACGCAGCTCTTCCGGCTTGAAATGTTTATCCTGCCTGAATAAGGCCCAGGCGCGGTGGTACTGCTGTACTAAAGATGCTTGTTTAAGCGTCACGTCTTTGATCCGCTGGTAGTAAGCAATGGCCGATTTGATCTTCCAAAGCTCCGTGAAATAATCACTGTAAAGCTGTTTCTGCTGATCGGTCCACCCTGAAATTTCGGTGAGTTTCAACTTGGAAAGTTGGTTTTCGATCACTTTTTGAGCGTTTTGCAACCAAATAGTTTTATTCTGCATTCGCTGAACTTTCAAATCAATGGCTTTGATCACCTTTGTTACCGTTACCTTGATGACTTCAGTTGCTATAAATTGAGCTCTCACTTCGTAAGCCGTTGTTGTAAAGAACCCGGTCATAAAAAGAAATGCAATAATCATTTTCATTTGTTGTTTCATAACACCTCCAATCTTCCGGCACTGGCCGGTGAATCATGTCAATTGTAACGTTCCTGATTACTTAATTTTTATGTACTCGTACCCTTGAATCGTGAGTGAATTCTTATATGAGTTGTAATAGAATTTTCGTCCTAATGCACCTTCGGAAAGAATTTTAGCCTGCTCATCCCACTGTGTTGTCCACTTGCGTTGTTTATACAGTTTTGGTTGTATCACGCCATTTCTTATTTTTTGATACCCCGTTTTGGACAGTACCATGAAGGTGTTATTATTGGATTCAAAAGGCGTGACAACTAAAGTGTCATAGCTTTTAGTGTATTCATCTTCCGATTGGTTTACGTATGTCCCACTAATCTCTACGGCATGACCTGCATCGCTGCAACGGCTGAGTAAAAAAGCGAGAAACATCGCTACGATTGATGCACTTTTCATATCAAATAATTTTATTTATGCTGCTTGTTCTAATTCTTCCCGTACGATAGCCGCAATACCGCGCTGTATACTTCCGTATTTTTTAGCGTAGGCATGTACTTTTGCTTTTTCCGATGATTCGGTGGTATAGGTCCAATATTCCTCCCGGCTCACCTCAGTGCGGTACACTTTAGAAAGCTGGCCATTCAGGCTGATGAAAACCTCCTTGTATTTTAGCGTTTCATCATTGTTCCTATTCATGCTCATGATCAGAGCGGTTTCCTTGTCCGTTATACCTAAGAGCTGTTGAATTTTAGGAAAGTCATTCTGGTATTTGCGTTGGTCAAGCAGAATCTTGCAGTCACTATTGTTAATGATCGCTTGTTTTACCACGGGAGAACTGATGATGTCTTCAATGTCTTGCGTAACCACCAACGCCTCGCCAAAATACTTCCGTACCGTTTTAAACAGGTACTTGATATACTCGGCCATTCCTTCCCGTGCGATAGCTTTCCAGGCTTCTTCGATCAGGATCATCTTCCTTGTCGCTTTATCAAGCTTTCGCATCTTGGATACGAAGGTTTCCATAATGATGAGGGTAACGACAGGAAATAAAATGGGATGGTCTTTAATATTGTCCAGTTCAAAAACGATGAACCGTTTTTGCAGGAGGTCCAGGTTTTCCGTTCCATTCAACAGGTAGGCATATTCCCCTCCCTTGTAAAATGGTTTCAAAACGAATATTAAGTTGTCGATATCGAAACGGTGGTCTTTAACCTTCGACTGCTTCATCGTTTGATAGAATTCACCCCCTAAAAACTCATAGAAAGTATCAAAGCATGGAAAAATCTCAGGTTGGTTCCTCAGTTTTTCGTAATAGTGATACAACGCATCAGAGATAGCTACATATTCTGAACGCTGCACACCTTCGTCTTCCTTTTTCCAGAGGGCCAGGATCATCGCCTTAATACTTTCCTTTTTTTCTGTGTCCAGGTAATCGCCTTCAGGGATATAAAAGGGATTGAAACTGATCGGGTTCTGTTCGGTATAAGTAAAGTAGTAACCACCAACGAATTCACATAAACCCTGGTAACTATGACCTACATCAACCAAAACAATGTGCGCACCTTGTTCAAAGTAACTTCGCAACAAGTGGTTAGTAAAAAAGGACTTACCGCTGCCTGACGGACCTAGAATAAACTTATTACGATTCGTGGTGATCCCTTTGCTCATCGGATCATCGCTGATGTCCACATGTACCGGCTTACCGGAAAGTCGATCACCTAACCTCAATCCACAGGGGCTTAAACTTGATTGGTAATTCGTTTCCAGATTGAGAAAACAAGTGGCCTGTTCGACAAAGGTATCAAAGGAATCATTCATGGGGAAAGTTGATTCATTTCCTGGCAAGCCTGCCCACCATATCTGCGCAGCACCGTCCGTTTCCTGTTTGGGCTGGGCATCCAGTTGCGCTAAAGACGAACTAACCTTGTTTTTCAAGTCTTTCAAACCGGTTGGGTTATCTGTCCAGGCCAAAATATTGAAATGGGCTTTTACCGGTAAGCGCTGCTGGCCGATGGCTTCATTCAAAAAGTCGTGTGTAGCATCCCGGCCAATCGCATTTTCACGCGAGTAGGCTGAAAGGGATTGTAAGCGCAGTTTTTTAGCCTCCAGTTTTTTTAAGGTTTGCTGGCTATCTTCGATAAAAATGTACTGATTATATAAATGGTTGCAGTTCAGCAACCCACCGATCGGTGTGGCAAAGCCTGTACTGAATTTTGTCTTGTCGGTACTGTATTTATCGTAGGTGATCCTTGGCCCGCATAACGGCGGAAGGTCTTCGGCATCACTCATCGTATAAAGCTGACAGTGGTCATCCCCAATTCGAATTTCGTCCTGAATGTGCAGGTCTTTCAAAACAGGCGGCTGATGTTCGTTCAACAAAAAGCAATATTGCTCTAGAGCCCCTGTTTTATTGACCGTCCCAGCTAACTGATCATCATCTAAACGGGTTAGTGAGATCAGCCCACTATCTTCCAATACACGTACAAATTGCCCGGCGCTATCCTGAAAGTCATAAAACAGCTCGTCACAAGTGGTTTCTACCGGTACGATCCGTTTACGCATCAGGGTACTTACCGCACTGGTGTAATATTTAAATTTATCCGGCTTTTTCGTCAGGTAGATGTGGCAATGATGATGCAGATATGCGCGCTCATTGAAATACCCTTCGCTGGAATGGGAAAGGAATGTTTCCGACACCGCTTTACCATCCTTTGCAAAGGCCGCCTGATAGCTGTCGCCTATGAACCAATCCTGTTTGTGAAAAACGCTGTTCTTCGGCAGGAGTTTAAGCGCTTTGATCCATGCCTCGTGAAAAGCATGATATTCATCGTTAGACAAGGTAAATATCTCGGGAAGCTTAACTTTGAAACCAAGCGTCATATCGCCCTGCGCTGAGATCAAACAATTGTGCTCGATCTTATAAATTGGGAAAACTTGTTCCGCTTTGCTGTGTGAGGTCATGATTATCGTTTTAACCGTAAGAAAATTTTCCGGGAACTGAATTTAAGGTGGTTCGGCAGGTATCGTTTGGCCGCCATTTTCATCAGGCCATGTTCACCATATCTGTGGCTTAATTTAAAGACCTGATAAAAGAGCAGGATGCCTAAAGCCGCAATAATGATCAGACATATACTGACAGGTATGCCCATGATGTACGTGGCGGCGAAGACAACCAGTAACATGACCAAGCCACCGGCGAGATAGCCTATATACTGCGCTTTCAAACCTTTAAATTCAATAGGCTTATTAATGCCTTTGTTGATCTGATAGATTGCCATGGCGAACTATTTTATACCCCAAAAAATGATTTCAAAACCGTGGCTACAACAACTAGAAAGATACAGCTGCCGAACCAGCTGGAGGCTACCTTACCGGTGTCGTGCTCGCCGTCGTTCCATTTTTTGTAGACTTTGATCGCACCCACCAGTCCTACAATGGCACCAATGGCATACATCAAACTGGTTCCGGTATCGAAATAGCTTTTTACCTGTGTAGTTGCCTCCTGGATACCCGCATTTCCGTCTTGTGCATAAAGCGGGAAGCTGAGAAATAAAGTGCTTAGGAATACGGTGATGCGGGTCAATGTTGATTTCCAATCCTTTAGGATTTTTACTTGTTGATTTTTCATAACAAAAGAATTAAAGGGTTTACAAAGAGTTATTTGTCAATTGTGCTGAATATCTGCCTCGGTGACTGTAAATGGAAGTTTGTCTTTTGACAGCATTAGCGTTCGCTGCTTTACAGATGGCCAGTCGACTGAATTGGCTTCGGGTGATCGGTAAGAACTGTACTGGATACGAAGCAGAGAGAGGAATTCGGATTTATCATCAATCTCTTTAAAGGCTTCCACCAAATGGGATACATCTTGTAGCAGATCATTAGTCGGGTCTTGCGGTCTTGTATTCACGACTACCTCATGTCCTTTTGAGGCGATCTCTGTTTCAGGTTCTTCCTCAACGGCGAATTGCAAATCGCTCGTGTCAGAGATGGATACGCCGTGATCAGGTTTGGCTAAACCCATCACCTGGAAGGACGAGGTTAAGTTTGGACTCGGGAGCTTGCCCGTAGCGGGCTTCCTATTCACAAAGGCCCACAATTCCTTTTGGTAATACCGTAGCCCTACATAGCAATAGTAGGCTAAGACGATGAACGTCAGGACAGCTAAGAATTGCTGCCAGGAGACTGAAGACAACATAAGCTTTGGTTTAATAACCACCGCACCATGCGGCGATCTCTTAAGCAAAGGTTGAAGTACTCCGAATTTCTTTTTCACCCCTTGTACATGAGGTAGGTGTTTTTTTTTGCCTGAATCGTGCTTGCACAGCTGAAATTCAAGTAAAAATGTGGATAGGTTAGAATTTTATCTTTTGTTGCAGCGTAAAATCTTCGTCCATCTTCTCATCAATCCGCCTCAGTAAGGCCAGTTTTAATTTGTCCAAAAACGAGGTAAGATCTTTTTTACGGCGTGTGATGTCCGTGTATTTGTGATAGTAAGCTCCGAGTTCTACATGAAACGCAACTTGGAAAAAACTCACTGCTGTTTTAATTTCCGCGTTACCGTTGTTAAATACGCCTAAGGCCACTAACGCATAGATTAATTCTACGAGGTCAGTTTTATTGGCGGTCCAGGTTAGCGGGGATTCGATGGCGGTTTCCTGTGATTGCTCGTCATGAAGGATGATCCGTTGTAATTCAAGGTTTAGATAATCCTGGTATTTTTCGTTGGCAATGATTTTCGATAGTTTGTAGTCGTGGCTGGTGGAGTACATTTCGTCCTCCTCAAAATCTTCCAACTCTGCCTGCACATCAAAGCCGCCACGGGTAAAGTAGATCTCGTCCATTTGTGATGAACCAGACCGGTAGTATTGGTAAAAAGCCTGGTTATGGTCAAAAAAGCGTTTTAAATCGGCCAATTCGTAGGTGATATACTCCTTTACTATCTCGTCGCCACCAAGGGGCTTCTGCATAATAAAGTTGTAGACGTTTATAAAGTAAATATACTTGCTGTAAAACTGAGGTTTGATCAATTTGAAAAAGTTCATTTCCTCTTGTTTGTCCTCGAAAGCATAAGTGGAGATATAGCTTTTTAACTTAGCCATAGCCTTTTTGCACAGCAATATCGATGCTCGATATTGCTCTTCTGTTGTGTGCACATTCAGGGGCACCTCATTCAATTCCCTGTCCAGGGCACCAAATAAACGTTCAGCAAATACTTTCATATAATTAGGTTGGAAAGAACATTTTGTTAACTCGGGCGACCATTTTAATGAGAAGGTCTTTTACGACAGCTGCCGTAAATTGATCACTGGTGTAATACAATTTATTCATATTCCCTGAGGAGATATTTTCCTGCTTTTTACTGGTATAGTGGGCTGAAAAAAACCTGATTATGGCCGCAATATTTTTAATAGCAAAAACACCTTCATCATATAGTAGCCTGATCAATAGCGCCATTTGCGCCACTGTTAATTTGAGTTCCAATTTTTCGATCTGCACGTTATCCGACAATTCAAAAGGGAAGGTTTCCTGCTTGGTGAATTCACTTAACCAGTTTTCAAGCTGGCTATTAACCGGCGCAAGTTTTGGATCGTAATTGATCTTCGTATTTACCTGCAAGGATTTCAGTGTAAGCATCTGCTTGTTCATAAAAAAAGGTTGATCCGCAGGTCGCACCAATTGTTTTTTACTGATCAGGTTTTCCTCGTACCAATGACAAAAGCCGCTTTGATTAAAGTTCAAATAAAACAGAACCTCAATAACGGCATGTGTTAAATCCCGGTCGTCCTCAAAAGATGTTGTAGCCTCAACCGTTTCAATGAAGGAAAGAATGTATTCTGCCGTCCTATAATTAAGCGGGGCGTTGACCTCCGCGCCAATAATGGGTGATAAATAATCGCGGATACAGGCCTTTAAACCCAAATCCATTTCAACCTCTTGTAATCCTGCACTCAACTGCTCCGCAGCGTCTGACAGTCGTCTTCTAACATCTACTATCGCTGCATCCGGTATTTTGCCGTTCTCATCGATATACACGTTAAAATACTGTACCTGAAAATCTTTCAGGTTGAGCAAACAGTTTAAGAGTTTATCCGCTTGTTGAAAGTTAATGTCTGTCATTGCCAGATCTGACATCCTACCACGCTGAATAGCGCCAAATAATTGATCAGCCAATTCCACAATGATCTGTTGTTGAAAAGCAACATACCTTTTGATGACAGCCTCTTTAGGCTGGTTCAACAAAAAGTCTGTCCAGACTTTTTTGATCCGCTGGCATTCCGTAGAAATTCGTTTTTCAAGATCGTTGGTTTTGGTGATTGAACTGTTTGTTTCTAAAGCGGCAAGTATATTGACCGCCCATTCTGCCAGCAACGTCAATTCGTCCTTTAACATTGTTTAATTTTTAATTAAATTAGCAATTACAGTTTAAGCTGTCCAACGTTGACTGATTTTCCAAAGCCGGACTGATGACTAACCGTTGTCAGAATGGTAATCGTGGTATTGGTAGGATCGCCAACCGTTGTTTCAAAGCCGTTGGATTCCGATAAAGGGTTGAAACGATACAGTTTGCTGGTTTTTTTCTTGAATAGTTTTGCTTGTGGATTTTTCATAATGATAACTTTTCCCTCAAAATCCGGGTACAGAAGCTTTTATGAAACTTTGTTACACGCACGACATGTTGCTGTAGAAACATAACATTCGATGACAATGAGATTACAATCCAGCCTTATCTTCTTGGGTAAAAATGATTTGAAAATTTTCCTCCGACACTTAACAGGTTGGAGTATTTTCATTGGCTACGAGTTAACCTTTATTTTATTCAGTGGCGGGCGCATCGGCAGCCCATTTGATATCGCATGTTATTATGCGTTGAATATTGTATTGTTCTATTTCAACGCATTGGTTTTGTTTCCCTTCGGTATCCGTTCCAAGTCCCGTTCGCTCATCGTGATCCCCATCCTTGTCGTCTTTGAAATGGTGGCTTACCTGTTGATCAAATATTGCCTTGATTTTTTGTTATCGATCCCTGCTGATGGATTCCCCGATGAACTTTCCTATATCAAAATCATGTTGGTACCCAATATTTATAGAGGAATTTATTTCATTGGGTTTAGTGCGCTGTATTGGTCAATCCTAAGAACGAGCACTTTCCGTAAACGTGCTTTTGATAGTGAAACGAAACAACTCACTACCGAGAAGGAAAATGCCGAACTGGAGCGAAATTTGGCAGAGGCGATGAATGCTTACCTACAACAGCAGATCAACCCGCATTTACTTTTCAATACGCTGACCTTCATCCACAATACTTACTATAAGTATTCAAAAGCGGCTTCGCAATGTGTTTTGCTATTGGTTGATATTATGCGTTTTACCTTGGATGATGTAGACATCAACGGCAGAACTAAACTAAGCAAGGAAGTTGAGCAAATTGAGAACTTTATCGAGATCAACCAGCTCCGGTTCGACCATGAACTTCGGATCGATTTTCGATACCAGGCAGACACGGAATCACCGGTGATTATTCCTTTGATCTTACTGACACTAACTGAAAATATTTTTAAGCATGGCTATCTGAGGAAAAAGGATGAACATGCTAAACTTCATATTTCGGTCAATGAGCATAATGAATTAACGTTTTCCAGCTGGAACCTTAAAAAACACGAGCCGGAAGTTAAGCGTCGCAGATCATTAGGCATCAAAAATGTCATCAAGCGGTTAGAGCACAGCTATAAGCATCAATACGATTTGAGGATGGTGGATGAGGAAGAAAGTTTTGGGGTAGAATTAAAGATGCAATTATGAGTTTAAAATGTTATGTAGTGGATGATGAGCTTCATTCCGTAGAAATGCTAATAGAGTATATTGAACAAACTGAGGGTTTAGAATTGTATGGATATTCCACAAACCCATTGGTTGCTTTGAATGAGGTAACCAGCGCCGATCCTCCAGACATTACCTTTCTGGATATTGAAATGCCTGAGCTTTCGGGGATGGAATTTGCACCCCTGGTTAGTCTTTACACGAAGATCGTGATTACTACTGCCTTCCAAGAGTTCGCGTTTGAAGCATTTGAAAAGGAAGCTTTTGATTTTCTGCTAAAACCCATCAGTTATCCAAGGTTCAGGAGATGTATTCAAAGAATACAAAGGACTGTTGCACTGGCAGCACCTGTACAGGAGAAAAAGCGGAACTTCTTTTTTGTCAAAACTGAAACAAGGGGTAAGATGATCAAAGTAGCGATCAAGGATATTCTTTATGTCGAAGGCGCACAAAATTACATCAAGATCTATGTGGGCAACGAGGTTATTATGCCATACCTTACTATCAACGAGATAGAGCAATATTTGCCATTGGATCAGTTTGCCAGGATTCACCAATCCTTTATTGTTAATACAGAACGGATCAAAGCGGTGGAACAAACCAGGATCACCTTAGAAAATAATACTCATCTTAATTTAGGGCGGTATTACAAAGAACCCTTTCTTGATAAGATGAACGCCTTGCTACTCAAATCAAGGCGAAAGTTTTAACGGTTCGTTTTGTTTTTCGCCCGATGAGATTGAAAATATTTGTAGAGCACATAATATACAACCAGTTCGTTATTACGTTGCCGGTCAACGAACAAGCGGTTAATGTGCATATGGACCAGGTCCGCTAATAACTGGGTATTTCTTTTGCTTTCAAATTGAGCGGATCTGCGACGTACATTGTTTAAATGTAGCGTGAATAAATTAGCCGAATACCTTAATCCTAATTTATCGTAAAACATTTCATCACCTAACAAAAGGCCAACTTCCGCTCTCAATTCACGAAATTTCAGATCCAGATCAACTTTCAAGGTTTTGTCCGAGGAGAATTCTGCATAGAAAATATTAACCATTTGCTCCAAAAAGCTAATCTGTTCGTCAATGTCAGGTATAAATGCTTCTAAAAGTTGTACGACGGATACGAAGGCAAGGCTGTGGTAGGAGTATGCAAATGTCTTTAGATAAGTTTTTTTGATAAAATTTACCACCAACTCGCTACTGCCGTAAAACATACCCTCGACTGATTCGATCAGGTCTGCACCGTAGCGCTCCATTTCCCGCTTGTATATATCCGCCTGGTATTCGCGAATTAAATGATATTTAACTGTGCTGTTGATGCGTTTTTTCAGGCCGGAAAGAACCAAACCAATGGCATTTTCTTCGATATGTAACCGTAACCTAATATGATAGGCTGAATCCCGATACCGAATGAAAAACCAGGAATGAAATTGGCCTTTGTCTATTTGTGACAAATAAGGAAGCAGTTTTTTAACCAGCAATTCGTTTGCTATGGCAGGGTTGCAGTAAAACTTCAGGTAGAGCCACTTGCTGCCTAACACATAATCAGAAGGAATATGGCTATCTCTCAGAGGGGCATCAGCGCGAATTCCAGGGTAAACTTCCTTCGTTTTAAATAAGGAAGCAACGAATTGATTAACCATTGTTTGGCTACCCGTATGATCGAGCACAATTGGTGCGGGCCGAATAAATTCCTGTAATACGGCGGGTGAGCCCCGTTTTAAAGAGTCCAGCAAGAGTTTGACCTCCTCCATATTTTCCAGATCGAATACTAACTGCTGGTCAAAATTGCTCAGGGAGATAAACTGCGGCAAATTCCGCTTTTCTTTTAACTCATTGAAAATCTTGATAGCCGGGTCTTCTTTTGACCTTTTTAAAAGATCAACCTCATCTGCTGATAAATGCCAGGAGGCCAAACTTAAAATAGCATGCTTATAGGTAACCCTTGGGTAAGCGGGCATACCAGAAAAGAAATTTTCTAAATGAAAAGTATATGAACCTTGTACGCCCTGATATTGCAGGTCACAAAGCAAACGAAAAATAGCTAAGTGATTACGGTTGAAATTATAAGCAGAAGAAAGGCGTGGGATTATTACTTTGTTCAAACGTCTGGATTCCAAAACCAATTGGTCACCAACCACTGAGAGCCATAGATCAGGTAACGCGATCTGTTTTTCTACAGGTAAAGTTGACACGACATTGATTGGTATCTCATATTCATAACTATGTGGCCTCCGGTTAATGTTATCTGCATGTTGGTCAGAAAGCTGCCCTATATCCGCGAAGATCACATTAGGATTTGCTCGTTGTTCTTCATTAACCATTGACTTTGTTAATGATAACACATCTTTGCTCCAAGCCGCAAACCGGCCGAGTAACGCAGTTGCCGTAACGCCACCAACTGATTCCAGGTAAGTACCGTCTTCCAATACCCTAAAAAGTACAGAAATTGTAGGGGGTGAGGGGAGGGCCTGCGTTTTGTTCAACAAGCTTAAATCCTCATCCGTTAAATCGATACGATTTGAATTAGGCTTACCAGCCGTCCATTTAGATAACAACATCCGGTGAACACCAGACCATACGACGCTATTTTGGTTAGCCTGCCGCGACATAAATTTCACGTCACGTAGTAGATCTGTTTCATTTTCAACATTTTCGAGTGATCCATAACCAATGCCTATATCCGGGTCAAGTGCCTGCAGTAATGATATTTTTTGTTTGTCATACTTTAGCCTAAAAGCATTGATAAAATCCTGCAACATTGCCGGTTGCTGAGGTGCAACTAAAACGGACATCGCTTTTAAGCCATCGCGTAAATCATTTTGGTGGTCAGTGCCAAGGCATCCAGATCTTATCTTACTTTCTAATCCTGCATAAAAGTATTGTTTCGGTTGCTGTTCCTCATTGATACCCAACAGCTCGTTCAGTCTGCCGCTTATGGAAATAAGTGCTGCTAAGTCGTGTATTTCAACCTTTTTTAAATTTTGCAAAATATCCCCAAACACTTTTTGAAAGCGGTTAGGCTCAGACGCTTGATCTAACATTCGCTCTAAGTAATCCTGCCCGATAATATTAATCGAGGTATCGCTGATCACAATACCAGCTGTTACCAAAAATGTCAGATAATCACTGGCTGTATCTTCATCACAACCGGTAATCGACCTGATAAGACCAATGATCTCGTCACCTTTTTTTCTGCCAGAATGCAGGTAATCGAGGATGCCGGTGGTCAGCTTATTGCGCTCAAATGATTCCAGATCAAAGAAAATTTGGGGGCTGTTGTCTGAAAAACTCGTTTTTATAAATCTGTAATCCTTACTCCAGGGGTAGAGTGCGGGATTAAGCAGGTAGTGCTTCTGGTTAATGTTAAGATTGTTTATCCGCTCTGCGAGTGGTTTTAGGTACGTTTGATCAAAACTAATATGCGTTTTAAAATTAGCAGGTGATTCCAGTACTATTGCCTCTTTTTCACCCCATTCAATAGTCGTGAATGAAGCAAATGTTCCGAATGGTGTAGGTCTAAAACACATTCGGTTGAAATATCGCAGAATACTTTTAATTTGCCCATCTGTCAGCAATAGAGGATCAAACTTTTTTTGTTCCAACAATTTATACAGTGCAGGGCTGGCAAAGAAAATCGACTTTAAGTTTGGATTTTTTAGCAAAGAATCCAAACTTAAAGAGTAATTCTTAATACTTAAAGATGGCGATCTAAGCAATAAAGTCTTTGAGTAGCTGTAATCCATCTAATAACTGATACATCGAAATATTCAATCATAGATTGATTCGACTGAATTTAAAGAGGAGGATATACCTCAATTTAGTAAATCAAGGCGCGGATTTACTTGTTGCTCTTTTTTGACTTTGTTTCGCTTCTTTTATGGTTTGCTTCCTGTAGTGCGATAACTTTCTTTTGAGTGTCGACAATTTCAATCATGTCTTTAAGCTTATCATCCTTTAACCGTAAATCGGTCTCCAACTCTGTAATCTTATTTTGAAGAGAAATAAAATCCTGACTGAACATACTCTTTAATGGTTCTTCGTTTAGATAATAAAGAAATAAATTTTTGTTTAAAAGCTTAGACAACAGTATTAATTTGTCAATATCGACTGATTCACGTTTATAGATCCCGAACAATGTTGATTCACTTACATTGATATAATCCGCGACAACTTTGGCTTTAAGCCCGCGCTCTTTTACCAATTCATGAATTACCAAGCCTATAAATACGCCCATGTACAAATTTCGAGATTGCGGTCGGGCAAAAGGTCAATTGAAACTATGGTATATAGGAAGCAAATACTATCATATTTTAATAGTTAGGTTATAAAAGTTATATTTGTGATAGGATTTCGTGCTTACACTGTTAAATACGCAAGTAAAAGCTACAATGATTTGAAGAAAATCGAATCCAATTAAGAAAATTGATATTTTTGCAGGACTTACCGTTTGTTATTAAGTAGGACTGCTTACGAGCCTCGCAGCTAAATCTGACAATATTTTCCAGCGAGCGTGAGTGAAGCACCTTAACCCTATACTTATGTTATAGGGTCGGTGCTCGCTTATGTCTATGTTGGAGACTTAGGCCGAAAGGCTTTAGTTGGCTTTGTCAGAGCCATGCTACATTTGACTTTGCGAGTTACCGGCCCTGTAGCTTTTGGCCTTAACATCTTTCAAACGCGAGGCTCATATTATTAATCATAATAATGTGAGTAATGCCCGAGTACAAAAAACTATCTGATCAAGAACTTCTCGTCCTCATCAAGGACGACGATCATTTAGCGTACGAGGAAGTTTATCATCGTTATTACTTTCTTTTGTTCACCCATGCCTACAAAAAGGTTAACCGGGCTGAGGAAGCTAAAGACGTCATTCAAGATATTTTTACTAAACTTTGGAGCAATCGAAATAACCTATCAGCCACAAATCTTGCTGGCTACCTATACACCGCTGTCAAAAATAAGGTTTTTGACCTTTATGCCCACGAACGAGTTAAGTTCAACTATGTGCATGCTTTCCAGGAGTATATAAATAATTATCAATTCAGCGCCGCAGATCATCTTATCCGAGAGAAACAACTCCGTATCGCTATCGATCAGGAGATTGAACAGCTACCGCCTAAGATGAGGCGCATATTCAACCTAAGCAGGAAGGAACATCTTTCTCATTCAGAAATTGCACAGCAACTTGAAACATCGGAAAACAACGTTTCTAAGCATATTAACAATGCGATCCGAATTTTAAAGCTAAAGTTGGGCGTAATATCCTTCCTCTATTTATTTATCATTAAATAATTATAAATAGAGTATTAATAATTTTCCTTTTTGCTTTTCCCAGCCGTCTTGTGGTTAAATTGACTAAGCTGTTATGACCGAAGATGATATAAAAGATCTCTTTAAAAGATACCAGGAAGGAAATTGTACTGTTGAAGAACGTGATGTTTTAGAAAGTTGGTATTTACAATATCACTCTAAGACTGAAAGTCTCCGTACCGAGCAAATTGAAGAATTTGGTAAGGAGATATTAGCACAACTACCGGCAAAAAATCCGCATCGCCATTTTAAGATGCCCTGGCGTTTACTCACTGCGGCAACATTAGCATTATTCGCCGTTGGCTTCTCTATCTATCTATTAAAGCCCAATCGCCCCATTACTAAGAATTTTGCATATCACATAAAGCCAGGATCAAATAAAGCTATACTTACACTCGCAAACGGCTTAAAAGTGAACCTTAATGATGTTAGGAATGGCTTTATTACCAAACAAGATGGAATTACAATCGAAAAAGCTACTAACGGACTTGTCCAGTACAAACAGCATGGCAAATTCGCCAGCGTAGCTTTAAACCAGTTAAACACCGTCAGCACACCTAATGGCGGTCAATGGCAAATTAATTTACCGGATGGAACTCATGTTTGGTTGAATTCAGCATCATCATTGACCTATCCCATATCATTCGACCGCCTGCCTAATAGAAAGGTGAAAATAACAGGTGAGGCCTACTTTGAAGTTGCTAAAGATAAAAGTCACCCATTTATAGTAGAAGCAGGCAATCAGTTTGTTAAAGTGCTGGGAACTCATTTTAATATCAATTCTTATCCTAATGAGCCTACATTGAAAACCACACTAATAGAGGGAAGTGTTCAAATTTCGACCACGCAAAAAGAAGTAATATTAAAACCAGGGGAACAAGCAAAAGTATCGAAAGGTAAAATTTCAATTGCCAAGATCGACACTGAACCTGTCATCGCCTGGAAAGATGGGGATTTCATTTTCAAGGATATTGACTTCAAAACTACTATGCGTCAAATTTCAAGGTGGTATGACGTAGAGGTGATCTATAAAACTGAACCTGTCAGTTTCACGCCAGGTGGTTGGGTTTCCCGTTCTAAAGACATCAACACCGTTTTGAAAATAATGGAATCAACAGAACATGTTCACTTCAAAGTTGACGGAAGGAGGATCGTGGTTACCCAATAGAATTTTACTCCCTTTCCAAAAGGAAGGCCAGGTGTGCTGGAAACACAACTGGCCCGGTAGCTGGAAATACGCTAATTAATTTCTCAAGTCATCAACATTTTTCACAACTAAACAAATGTATAAATTTTATACGCATAAATTGGGTGTGCTCTTTTGGCGCTTACTCGCATACTTGTCAAATCTTAACACCAAACTAATCCTAATCGCCGCATTGCTTCTTGCAAGTACTGCTGCCAACGCCCAGCAAATCACTATAAAGGTCAAAAATGCTTCCTTGGAAAGTGTTTTTAAGGAAATTCGTAGTCAAAGTGGGTATGATGTGTTTTTCGACAGAAACCTATTACAAAAGGCAAAGCCAGTCAATGTCGATTTTGTAAGTGCCACTTTAGAGCAAGCAATGATAAACGTGCTTAAAAATCAGCCTTTGACTTATACGATTGAAGCAAGAACGGTAATCATTAAAGATAAACCAACACAACAAATTAAACCAACTTTACCGCAATCGCATCCGGCGGAAATAATGGGTAGAGTTACAGATACTACTGGTTCGCCATTAAATGGTGCGACGATACGTGTCGCCGGTCGAGATTACATCGTTTTAAGCAAATCAGATGGCACGTTTCGTGTTGAAGCTGACATTGGAGAAAGTTTAACAGTATCTTTTGTGGGGTACGATAGCAAAACTGTTAGAATTACTGAAATCATTGCCGGTAAATCAATCATGCTCAAAATGGCAGCAGCGTCATTAGAAGCGATAAATGTGGTCAGCACTGGCTATCAGTCAATTCAAAAGGAAAGAACAACTGGTAGTTTTGCACAACCTAATAAAGAGATGTACAGTTCCAGGGTGTCAACTGATGTTCTGTCCAAATTAAATGGTATAGCCAGTGGATTAGTATTTAATTCAAATACCGTAGCCTCAAGAAACGGCCTTGATGTTAATATCCGTGGTCGGAGCACGATTTTCGCGAATGATCAGCCTCTTATCGTAGTAGATAATTTTCCTTATAATGGAGATATAAATAACATCAATCCAAATGATGTTGAAAGTATTACAGTTTTAAGAGATGCCGCCGCCGCTAGTATATGGGGAGTAAGAGCGGGTAATGGCGTAATTGTAATTACCACCAATAAAGGGAAATTAAATCAAGCATTAAAAATAGGTTTCAATGCAAACTTAACTGTATTTAACAAGCCCGATCTTT
The DNA here is from genome assembly GCF_031951985.1 of Mucilaginibacter terrae. NCBI lineage: Bacteria > Pseudomonadati > Bacteroidota > Sphingobacteriia > Sphingobacteriales > Sphingobacteriaceae > Mucilaginibacter > Mucilaginibacter terrae. The sequence continues at coordinate 141,168 of NZ_JAVLVU010000001.1, forward strand.
ACTATAATCCAAATCAATTGGAGTCAAAATCCTACATTGAACTGGAGCGTTTTTTATATGGAAAAGGCTACTACAATACCAGTCTTTCTAATACTACTACAGGGCCTGTTATATCGCCTGCGGTAAAGCTTTTCGCTTCAAACAGTAACGATATAAGTACGCAATTAGACAACCTAAATAGCTATGATGTTAATAAACAACTGAGCGAATATTTTTACAGGAAAGCAGTAAATCAACAGTATGCCGTAAATCTCTCTGGGGGATCACAAAAAGTGAGGTATTACTTTTCAGCAGGCTTTGATAATAACCTTTCCAGTCTGAATGAAAATGCAAGTGAACGAATCACTATAAATTCACAAAATATTTTCAGCGTTCTGAAAAACCTGGAATTGACAGCGGGTGTGAACATCGTCCAAACTAAAAGGGTTATTGATAACACGTTAACCAACATTCAAAATCGAATCTTTCCTTATACCCAGTTTGCAGATTCTAATGGAAAGCCTTTGGCGGTACCATATCAGTATAATGAGGCATTTATGCAAACTCAGATGTCGAAGGGTTTTTTAGACTGGTCTTATGTTCCATTAAATGAATTAGGTGCAACCGATAACACGTCTAAGTTGATGGATGTCAGGATCAATGCTGGTTTAAAATACACCTTAATTAAGGGTCTGACTGCTGAAGTAAAGTATCAATACCAGCGAAGTGATCTCGACAATCGACTATACCAAGGCCTTCAAACTTGGTATGTTCGTAATTATATAAATCAGTTCTCCGTGGTTTCCAGCAACAAAGTGTCTGGTTACAATGTACCGAAAGGTGGTATTCTAAATTTATCCGATAATAATGCTGTTGCAAATAATGTTCGGGGAACATTGAACTATACGTATTTAGACAAAGATCACAGCATAACCGCTTTAGCGGGTTATGAATTATCACAAACAACGGCAGACGGTAACACATCCGTTCTTTACGGTTATGACGATAATTTAGCTACTTACACAAATATTAACCCGCTTACCTCATTTAATATCAATCCTGTTGGGAGTAGTACAATAGCCAGCGGCTTGGGTATATCTTCAACGTTGGTTCGTCTGAGATCAACATTTGCTAATGCTGCTTATACCTATCAGAATAAATATACAATCTCTGGAAGTGCTCGGGTTGATGGATCTAACTATTTTGGGGTAGCTACTAATCAGAAAAGTGTCCCCTTGTGGTCGACTGGTTCCAAGTGGGACCTGAGTAAGGAAGAGTTCTATGAGTTGAAATGGCTACCTAATATTTCTTTAAGAGCCAGTTACGGTTATAACGGCAACCTGATTCAGTCAATTACAGGAATAACAACGTTTCGTTATAATAGTAACGCAACTAACACAAACTTAAATTATGCTCAAATATCGAATATCGGTAATCCAGATTTGCGTTGGGAAAAAACAGGAATACTTAACGTCGGTATTGATTTCGGAACAAAAAACAATCTGATTACTGGCAGCTTCGAATATTTCATTAAGCGAGGAACAGATATATTAGGTTTCAAAACTTTTCCAGCTAACTCAGGTATCACGACCTTACAAGGTAACTATTCGGATATGACCGGGCGTGGTTTCGATCTTTCAATTACTTCAAGAAACATAAACCGTGCTTTCAGTTGGTACACTACAATGCTTTTCAGTCATGCGACTGATATAGTTACAAGGTATGATGTTTCCCCGACGAGTAGCGATTTAGTTGGAGCAGGCGGCGCAGGAGTGCCAAATGTTGGCAAGCCAGTATTTGGCTATTATGGTTACAAGTGGGGCGGTCTCGAATCATCGACAGGAAATCCCTTAGGTTACATCAATGGTGCTCTGAGCCAGGATTATTCTGCAATAACTTCGAGTACTCCCATTAGTGAATTAGAATATGTTGGACCTGCGCGACCAACGTATTTCGGAGGATTAAATAATCGTTTTGCATATAAAGGATTTAGTCTTTCAGTGCAAATCAACTTCAAACTGGGGTATTATTTTAACGCTCCTTCCATATTTTACAGCTCCATAGGCTCAAGTGGAAATGCGTTCATTAAAGGAAACCGTGATTATGAAAAACGATGGCAAAAACCAGGGGATGAAAAAATCACAAATATTCCTTCTATCAATTATCCGTTTTCAATTGCTCGTGATCGATTTTACCAGTTTTCGACAATAAATATTCAAAACGCGAGTCATGTGCGACTACAAGATGTCAGTTTGAGCTATGATTTTAGCAAAGCGGTATTTAACAATTTACCTTTTAATAATCTACAACTATTTGTTTACGCGAACAATATCGCAATACTATGGAAAGCTAATAAAGCAGGCTTAGACCCAGATGCGATCCCCGGTATCATGATCAATGGCACTATGCCTGTGCCGCGTTCCTTTGCAATAGGCTTAAAGGGCAACTTTTAGTTTCTTATATGCTCATTGAGTCGAATTAAACACTACAGAACAAACCTTAGAATTATGGAAAAGACAATGACATCATGGATGTTGCTCACATTATTATTGGGAGTGATTTTAGTGAGTTCCTGCAAAAAAAATTGGTTAAACGCTAAGCCCAGTAAGTCCCTCGTTGTACCAGCCAACGTAGCCGATTATCAAGCGCTTTTAGATAACACCGATATGATGAATGTTCAAGCCCCAACATTAAGTATGGTTGGTGACGGTGACTACTTTATAAAGGATGCGACATATAATGCCTTAGGCTCCCCCTACGAAAAAGGAGCCTATGTCTGGGCAGCGACTGCGGATTTTTATGGTGGTCAATCTAATGCAGATTGGTTAGTGGCTTATGGCAGGATATTGCAAGACAATGTAGTATTGGACGGTTTAAGTAGTTTGAATCCAGAGCCTGTGGACGATGGAGGCTATAGTAATGTTAAAGGCTCAGCATTATTTTACCGTAGTTTCGATTTTTATTGTCTTTCACAGCAATATTGCAAAACCTACAAAGTTGAAACGGCCACAACTGATCTCGGACTTCCATTGCGAATATCATCCAACGTAAATGTTTCATTGGGCAGGTCATCCTTACAACAAACCTATGATCGTATGATCAATGACCTTTTGCTTGCTTGTAAGCTCTTACCGAATGCTTCCCTTTATCCAACAAGACCCTCAAAAGTAGCCGCCTACGGGCTATTGTCGAGGATATACCTCTCACAGGAAAATTATGGAAAAGCTTTAACCTATGCAGACTCTTGTCTGCAACTACAGAATGCTTTAATAAATTATAACGAGTTATCTACGAGCGTTTCCGCACCATTAGCACTATTTAACAAAGAGGTGATATTTCATACCCAATTAGGAAGTTATAAAAAAATAAAAATAAACCTCATTTTCAATTGCAAATGGCATTGTCACACCGGATTTGTATCAGTCATATTCTCAAAATGACTTGAGAAAAGAAATCTTCTACGTACTCAATTCAGGGAATTTGGCTTTTAGGGGGAGTTACACGGGTGCACGTACGAGATTTTTTGGCGGATTGGCTACAGATGAAATTTATTTGAACCGGTCAGAATGTTTGGCCAGGGCTGGTAATATTGATGCGGCGATGCAGGATTTAAATACACTCTTAAAGACTAGGTGGAAGACGGGAACTTATGTCGAATTAAAGGCTTCAAACATTCAAGAAGCATTAAGGATTATTTTGTCAGAACGGAGGAAAGAACTTTGTTTTAGAAATATAAGATGGAGTGATCTTCGACGGTTAAACAGAGATCCAAATTTCCAAGTAACTCTGACAAGAACTATAAACAACCAAGTTTTCACATTACTGCCAAACTCGGGAAAGTATGTATTACCCCTAGATCCAATTGAAACAACTTCAGGTGGTCTGGAGCAAAATGTACGATTTTAATTCCTCGTTCTTATGACGGTAGTCCAGACTTATAATTACTAAAATTAAGAAAACACTATAATGAATTTATATAAACTACTATTGATTATCTTCTATTCCTGCCTGTGCAATTACCTTTTTGCTAAGCAAACTGAGAATGGATCGGACGAAAAACAAATTACATACCTCACAGGCAAGATTAATTCGGATGTACAAGCAGATACACTTACATTGGTACTGCACGGCCCCTTCTTCTCTTATCAAACTGATCCAGAAAAATATTCGCCACAAACGTTGACAACAATACCGAATAAAAATGGTGAGTTTAAATTTAAGATCGTTGCGGGTACTTCACCATTTCATATCTCTCTTTTCCTTTCCAGTAAAAGAAACGGGCAGCTTGGTTTGATAAATGAAGCGGAAATATCCAACTATCTTATCGAGCCGGGTGATAGTATAAATGTTGTTTTTGCGGGACATAAGCAAGTTTACACGGGAAAAGGAAAGACTATATTCGAAGCACAATATACATTACAACAATCAGATATTGATGAACGACTTCTAAAAGCCGACAAGCCGTATTCTTTTGTTAGAGAGCCCTTAAGATGGCTTTCACAAAAGGACTCACTAATGAATATACAGCTTACTGTTCTGGAAAAATTCCGGCCATCTTTATCTGACATAACATTCTCAGTACTTCGCGCCGACCTTATCGGATCGAATAGGGCATTTGTTTATTCCAGGATCAGCTATTCAAAACCTTTTTTTTCGTCGGGGACAATATTAGATAAGAATTTGGATAGTCTTTGTAGAATGCTTGTACTAAGACCAGATTACATCAGTATAAATGATCGATCAATATTAGCGCCCAAGTATGTGGACTATTTATATAAAAAGCTTCAGATAGAAGTAAAATATGGCAGATTAAAGAATGATAGCGATGTTCGGGCTGGCCATAATTATTTTGACGCCATTAAAAATCAATTTACAGGTGTATTAAGAGATAAGTTATTAGCTTGGTGGCTATTAGAACTTGCTTCAATTAATGATCTTCAACCTCAATATTTAGCAAATGCAATGGAATTGATGCAGACCCCTGTATTTATTAAGATAGCTGAGGAACTCAAAGCAACCTTTACAAAAGGTCAGCTTGTAGAGGATTATGGTTTTACAGATGCGAAAGGAAAGATAGTTCATTTATCAGATTTTAAAGGACGGGTAATTGTTATAGACCTTTGGTTTTCGGGATGTACAGGATGTGTTAGAGTCGCGGAAAATATGCCATTAGTCGAAAAGGTTTTTGAAAAACGAAAAGACGTGGTATTCCTGTCAATCTCAATCGATCGAGATAAAAACAAGTGGTTAAAAAGCATATCAAAAGAACACGAGGGACAGGATTATACACACTATACGACACCAAGTACAGTGTATATATACACTGGAGGCACAGCAGGGAAAAACTCGTTTATCAAAAAGTACGTCCCTGGCAATAGTTATCCTTCGATTTTACTGGTAGATAAAAAAAGAAGAATGTTCTCCGCAACACCGCCGACGCCAGTTAGCGCACAGGCCCGGTCAGGTTTAATAGATTTAATCGAAAAGGCTCTTAATTTTAATTAGGTTGAATGTTGTGAAAAGGAATTTAAAAAAATAAAAATCACCTAAGTTCCATATTTGAGATTAACCTAAAAATGGGATGGCAGGCACGCCACCCCGTTTTTAGGTTAAATTATTCGCCGTTATAGATTCCGCGTTGGCTGTTATCTGAAGATAGCATTGGTGTTCCAACGTCGTCAGGACTTTGGCCATTGGTCGGGGCAACATCAGTCGTCCATTGCGAACTGCAAATGTTATTGGTGCCGGTGTTACAATCAGCATCTAATGCATTCGAGAACACGTAATGGCTTGGATCAGTATCCTGTGTATTGCTGGCAAACGCAGGCAGGCGGAAGTACTTGCTTGTTACACTAATGATCTTGCCATCAACATCTTTATGAATCACTGATGTGTTTTTGCTGTTAGTAAATGAACTGAAGCCGATTGCCATAGTACCTACCAACAGGCCTAAAGCGATTTGTTTAAAATTTTTCATTTTGATGATTTTTGTATTTAGTATTTGATTCCAAAAGCCAGAGAGCAAGTGCAGCCAAACCAATAAAAAAAAGGTTAAACCATAGATGCTGCGCCCAGCTTAATTTTTCTATAACGCCACCACAATGGCAAGGCAATGTTTTCTCAAAGATCATTGCGCCAACTATGTAGCCAGTGAATGAGAACATCAACCACAAAAAAGAAACAAAACCCCATTTGACCATCTTCGGAATAAGAAGCAATACAAATGTTAAAATCTCAGAGGCAGGCACGAACCATGAAATATATACGGCGAAGCCATTTATGATATGAACCTTTGACAGACCTTTAATGAAGCGATCATGGTCAACTATTTTGGCATAAGCGGTATAAAGAAAAAGGAACATACAAATCAGTTTGATCCCAATGATAAAACGATCTCGGTCCAGCTCTTTTAGTCTAAGTTCAATCTTGTTGAGTGTAATGTTTTCCATAACCTGCATTGTGATGTTTAAACAAAGTAGCGTCTGCTACCGGCAGGAACGTATCCCGCATTTTTTGTTAAAATACTCTTTGTCACGAACGCCCTTCCTGTTTTGTATTATCCCGCATGAGATAAGTGGTTAAAGAATCAGTTTGTTGATATCAAAGTAACCACAACTATTAGTTTTAAAACAGTAGTGGTATAGTAGCTTATTGATCGCTTGATTTTTTAAAGAATTAATAGGTTTTACAGGGGTGTATAACCACGAATGCTTGCGTAAGCATGTCTCCTAAGGAGCTAATTGATAAATATTTATAGAAAAAAAAGCTACCCCAAACCCGTATAGATTTAATGTAGGTTTAGTGAAGCTTAATTATTCTCAGTCTTAGTTCAACGACCTTGGGTAACAGAAATTACCAAATTTTTAATGTCCGTTTTGATCTGCTGGTAGTTCATCAAAACTTCCTCCGACGACACTTTACGGACTGCTGGAATAGGTTCATAAGCATCTTCTTCTTTCTTCAAAGCGTCATGATCATTTTGTATCTCATTATGGAATGTTTTAAGTTCAATCTTATTGGTTGGATCATCGGCGACCATTCCAACAAATTCCCCTGAAGATAGGCCAGCGATTTTTGATGCAGGAATCGAATAATCTAACTGGACGGATTTACTTACCGACGTATCTGAACTATTGATCGAGACGCTTTCCTTTTCCTGATTGATCTTGCCAAAACGTTCAGATAACTGTTTGGCCGTGTCACCGGTAACCTGCCCGAATACGATATTCCCCACTATGTTTAGAATCACCTCAGCCTGTTCCCGGCCATAGTCTTTTTTAAGCTGGCTGTAATCCTGTACTGCCAAAGTAACGGCAACTTTATTTGAGCGTGCGGTCGCGATCAGATTATCAATTCCATTGAAATATATAGTCGGAAATTCATCAAATATCATACTGCATTTCTGCTGATTCTTCCGGTTAACTAATTTGTTGATGCGATTAATATAAAGCGAAAGTACAGCGCCGTAGACCTGAGATTTTTGCGGATTATTTGCTAAGCACACTATTTTCGGCTCGGCGGGATTATTGATGTCGAGTGAAAAGTCATTGCCACTTAACACGTAGTACAGTTGTGGGGAAGAAAGACGTGCAAGGCTGATCTTGGCACTTGCCACTTGTCCTTCTAACTGTTCATAAGCTTCGTTTTGCCAGGCTGAAATAAAAGGATTGATCAATACCTCAATTTCCGGCTCCTGTAACAACACTTCGAATAATTCTTTATAATTCACTTGTGCCAGTTCGATAACATGTGGCAGCGTACAATAACGGCCGTCCTGGTATTTTTTAAGGAACCACATGATCGCTGTAATGAAGTTAATCGGAGACTCGACAAAGAAATCACCTTGCTTTTTTATCCATTCCCGATTTAGTCCAAGCATAATGGTTCTGCTGGAATCAATCGCGTCTGTAATATCGACCATGGTTTCGGGTTCTAAAGGGTTCGCCCGGTGCATGATCTGTTCTAAGTTAATGATGTATTGCGTAGGTTTTATTTTATATAGATGACCATATTTACGCAGCGCATTGTAAACGATCTTAGTCAGGTCATCATATTTAAAATCATAAAGCAACATGGTAAATCCTTTCTGGATATGCTGGGTAATAATGTGCCGGATGACAAAGTAAGACTTTCCAGAACCTGGACTACCACCGATCAACGTACCCCTAAACGGGTTAATGACATTGATCCAACTTTTGCGTATTGTTCCCTTCAAATAATACACGGCAGGTAGATTGATCGAATATTCATTCATTAACAAGCGTTCTTCCTGTGGAAAGGATTCATTTTCGCGGTTAAAAATATCATTGCCCATTTTAAGTTTGAGCATTCTAAAAAGCAAGCTTAAACCTGATAGCATCAATAAGTAACCCAGCGAGGTTACGCCGATGTAAAAAAGAGCTTTGGCTTGTACGCTATAGTTTATGCGTAAAAGGACGCTGCTTAACCCAAAAAGCAATAGCCCCGTCAATGTATAAGTGATAATCGTTTTCAGTCTGATCTTTTCATCTTTTTTGCCTTTGCTACCGATCAATGAAATTAATAGCAATACAAGAACACTGGCCTTCGCATACAACACCTTTTGAAAGATACCTATTTTAGAGATTGGCAGTAGTACTTTGCTCACCACGAGCGTGGTCAATCCCCAAACCTCGAAGGCTGGAAAACAGACCAAATAGAAATGGATGAGTAAAATCCCAATGCTGAGCAGCCTTGTAAAGTCTATTACTTTTCTGAGGGCTTGTTCATTTTCACCTGTTTGCATAACTTTATTTTTAAAGTGAATGTCCTTTGCGCTTTTTTCTGCGCTTCCTTTGTTGTAATTTTCCGATTGCTGATAAGTCCTGATGCTCTTCGCTAAATAGTATATCAAGTACATTTGAATCATTGCTTGACATTTGATCCTCACTTAATATACTATTGCTTACCAGCGAACTTTTAGCGTCATGATGACCGTGTGCTTCGTTGTGATCATGTAAAATGGAATCGGCATTCAGGAAACGAGCCGTTAGCATTGTAGCGCTATACGCTTTTCCCAGGTCGCTTCCGTTGAAGACAGCTTTTGAACGGTGATCAACAAACGTTAATCCGTATATCCGGCCTTCCTCATTTTGCCTGAAAACGACCTGTATATTTTGCGCATTTAAGTCTTTAGCGAATTTTGCTTTAGATGTTGGATTTAGTAATGCAACATCGATGGCCCTGACCAGTTGATCCTTCATTGGTTTGCGCAGGACTTCGTTTAGCCGAAAACGATCCTCCAATGTTTTTAAGGTCGGTTTACCATAAATGCTGCTGGCCTTGATGGGTACTCCAAGTTTATTGCCTCGTTCATTGGTAACCCAATAAACTAATCCGTTCTTCGCATACATCCTGGAATCTTTTGAGCCTCTGTCAGCCGTTACGTTTAATCGGTTCAATACTGCATTTAACTCGGGTAAACTGGTGAACTTGTAGGTTCGTAGCACCTCGTTGAGCATATTGGAGATCGACCGTTTTGTTTCAGATTTACCATAGATCACTTTTTCTAATGAAACCGGTATAGGCAGCTTGTGAGCGTTAGTTTGATCTTCGGCTTTAACTAGGTTGTAAGTTTGTTCTATCTGCTTACGTGACTGCTCGGAGGCCTTGTTGGCCAACAGGTGAAAACTGATCCGCTCGCCGTTGGCTTTAATATTGGTGGTAACAATATGCAAGTGCGGGTGTCCCGCGTCGTGATGCTGGTAAACGAGAAATGGTTGGCCGCCAAATCCCAAACCTTGTATGTAATCGTCCGCGATCTTTTGGAGCGTTATCCTATCCAGATTTTCGCCCACTGCAAAGTTCAATGAAACATGCAAGGTGTTTACGGCGGTACGCTCATTACGATCTGCCAGGTCCGTTAAGCGGTTTAGCTTTTCGCTAAATGATAAAGCCGTGGGTTCCTTTAGATAGCCTTGCGCCATTATCAATTCCGCCTTATCCAGCCGCACTTTGTGCTCATTGTAATTTATTGCTCCGAGGATGCTTCGTCCGGTTTTGATTTTTGCGACCATATTTCTGAGAAGTTTTGCATGCGGTCTTTGATCTGTGCTATCGCCGGGTCAACCTTTGAGCTTATGATAGACATTAAACTTAACCACAAGCGGTTATCAGCATCGCCATGGGCAGCATTTATTTGCCGCACAGCCTGGTTTAAATTGTTACCAATTGCAGTGAGCTCCCTTCGTAATAAAGCGAGTTCCTCCAGCATATCATCCATTGATTTATCGCGGTAAATTATGGTCAGTGGTTTCTCCAATAACACGCACCTAATGTACTCGCTCATTTTTCGAAAACGGGTTTTTCTGAACCTCCGGTCAATCAATATGAACTCACCTGGTTTAAACCTCGTCGTGATTTTTCTTTCGCGGTTTTCTTCTTCATTTTCCATAATGCAATCTTTTAAAATCCGACTTCGGAGGATTTTACATTCTCCCCGAACCGACTTTGGAGGAGAGGGCAAGATCCGTTTGTCCGACAAACGTTTATCTTGCTGATTGCTCAAAAATGCAATCTCGTCCATTTTCAAAGTCCTCGATTCGGATTTGTTCAACATCAATCATTTACAATGATTCGCTGTAAAATGGAGACTGCCTAAACCTGCGTTTCACATTTTGCCGATAGTTGTAAATCCATTCAGCAGCACATACCTTCCAATTGTAAATTGTAGCGCCGGTCGGCGTCTTCCACCCGCGACCGTCATGCTCATTGAAGAACTCGTTAGCCATTTCTCCTTCGCCTTTTTGGTCAAAGTAAATCAGCAAAACCTCCTTGTCGGGAGGCATGGTAGTTCCCAAGCCGTCGTGATTATGCACAGTATTTTTGCTGCTTTTCCTGACCTCCTTTGGCTGTCTCGGTACAGTGCGTTTGGCCTTGCGTTTCATGCCATCTTCATCTGATCGTTCAACTTACCGGAGGCCATAAGCTTTTCAATTTCCTCGGAATTGTAGTAAGTGATACCGCCCAACTTCTTGAAAGGGATCAGCCCCTTATCTCGAAGATATTGCAGTTTGCTTTCGGACAGCCGGAGCATTTTTTTGATCTCAAAAGCTTTCAGCCACTGGTGGCCAGGCTGGCCGGATTGTTCCCTGAGCAACTTCTTAATGTCAACGATAAGCTGTTGCTTGAAGTCGAGCAAGTCCTGAACCGTGATGAGTTGATCACGGTTTACTTTAGAAAAGTCATGTTGGATTTCATTATGATTTGCCATAGCTTAAAATTTAGCAACAGCAAATGTCAAGAACTGCAAAATAAATTTATCACACCTCATGTATAAGGTAGGATGTTTTATACTCAAAATCTTATCTGACATTACATGGATCGGTAAAAGTTTAATCCCTCATAAGACATTTTTATATCTTTGTTGGCATTGCACTATTGTAAGGCTCAAATTAACTGTGGTAACCCTTGATTATAGGCACTGGACTTGCGTGTGGTCAATTAATAACGGAGGTCTAAAACCTGTTAACCCTCAGTCGTAAAAAACTATAACTCACTTGATGAACTCTATTGGCTTTAAAAATTTTCGTCGCTTTCGCGATTTTGTTCCCATTGAATACAATAGCATTACCTTTTTGGTAGGTAGAAACAACTCTGGTAAATCGACATTGGTTAAAGCCTTATTGCTAATCATCGACTACGTTAAATCTGATGACATATCGATTTTTTCTTTCAATCAACAAAACCTTGAAGAAACTAATATATCAACCTATGGCCGAGCAAAGTCAAAACATGCAGTTGATGATTACATCACTTTTTATTTTTCGCAAGGTTCTTTTGAGTTTAAGTTAACAGTAAGTGGGGATAATGATAACACAACAGTTGGAGTCAATGAGTTTGAAATTCGCGATATGAAAGCAGGATTCTGCTTTAACGTGCGGCCAAGGGAATATTCAATCAGTATTTCAAACTATGTCGACCAACAAAATTTGTCGATCGATGAGGAGGATAAGCTGTTAAGCGAATTAGCGGAAAATGAAAAAGATTTAGTTCTTGCCTTGAGTTCCATAACTCAGAAAACTAGCCAAGAATACATTCAAAAAAATGGTGATCTTATTTCATTAAGAAAAAGGATATCAACAATTAAAGCTGCAAAAAAAAGGGAGCAATCACAAGGCAATTTCCAGCTTCAAACCCACTATAAGGGCACAGAAATCCAGGAAATATTGCAAGAAGCAATTCAAGATTTTTCAGCTGATTATGATGTGCAATATCGAGAGATTCAACGCGGTAAAAAGGCAAAAGCTACTTTTGAAGGATTCAAAGCTTTTAAGGATAATAAATTCAAGGTTGAACGGTCAGTTGACGATTTTTTGCAATTCAGGAAAGAAGTACAGAACATTTATTTAGGTGCTTCTTTGAATAAACAGTCCGCACTCTTCTCGATAAGGGATAAATCAAACCCCCTATCACAATCTATACATGAATTTAAACAATTAGGAGTTGACAAGAACCCGAATGGCGCAGCCTATCAATTTGTGTTGAAATGGATGGGTGAAGAGTTCTTTGCAATAGGCGAATCTTTTGATGTAATCATGCACGCTGGTGAGGCATACGAATTAATCATTTCAGAAGGTGATTTGACCATACATCTCGCTGACAAAGGAATGGGGTCAATTCAAATTATGTTGCTTTTAATCAGGTTAAGCACCATCATCTTTAAGCAACAAATTGACCAACACTTGTATACAGTGATCATCGAGGAGCCAGAGTTAAATCTTCATCCGGCATTTCAAAGCAAACTTTCCTTTTTGTTTTATGATGTAAGCATAAATCATGGAATTAATTTCATCGTCGAAACACATTCTGAATATATGATCCGCAAAACGCAGGTAATTGTTAACGAAAATGAATTTACAGATACTGACAGTCGTAATCCTTTTTCGGTTTTATATTTTGACATGGATTCTACACAATGGAAAATGAATTACCGTGCAGATGGTAAATTTATCGAAGAATTTGGGAGTGGATTTTTTGATGAAACCCGTAAACTCGTAAAAAAAATCCTTTAAATCCATGATTGTATACTTTGATAAAGCAAACTATATACAATATTTAAAAACAGTTGATGACGTTAGTGAAGGTCCAGATACTTTGCGAATGCTTAAAAATCAATTGAGTGTTCACCTTAACTTTAAGATTGAGGATTTAGATGAGTATGAGCAAATTTTACTTGAAGAATTTCAATCAGGTGTCTCAGCTCACTTTAAATTTACATTGGGCGATGATAGAATCGTTCGCCCGATTAAGAAAGAAAATTTGCCTTCAAAAAATGGTATTTACTTACTAGATGACGCAAATCTTAGCTTGTTAAAAAAACAACATACTGTAGTTGCTGGAGGCGTTGGTGAAGAAATAGGCGCACTGAATACTCTAATAATTGACATTGATTATTCTTTTCATTCAGAGAGGGTTATAGGAAAGGACATTACAAACACAAATCATCTCAATATTTTGGGTTTGCCTTTTTCAACCCTTGTCGTAGTTGATAGATATATATTCAAAGGACCGGAGGTAGGTGGGAATTTAGGATTATACCAATACAATCTAGATTTAATACTAAAAAACGCGTTCACAAATAAACAAGGTTATTCACGGCTCATCTTCATATACCAAGTAAATACTAAGGTCGCCAACTCTAGCCCTTACTATGACGAGGGCCCGGATTTGGAAAAGCTTACAACGAAAATCAAAAAAGTTACGCATAAACATTGCCCTGCACCAGAGCTTTATTTTATCGGTGTTCCGTCAGGGGTCATTGATGATGAACATGATAGATTTATCATTTCAAACTATCTAAGAATAAAGAGCGGAGATACTTTAATTTATTTTGACTCATCCGGTGTAGTAAAGACAAATAGCAAAACCGTTGACTTTTACTCATTGGGCAACAAAAATTATAGGGATGTTAATGAAATCATTCTAAACAAGATATCAAGAATTATTGAAGAAACACTTGATAAACATCCAAGATATTCGAAGGTGCCACACGGGACTCAATCAAAAGAAGTTATTAATTTTAATTAAAATATGAAAGTGCATTGGTGTTCTAATGCGATAAGGTAATGAAGAGACTAACGCCAAAGGTAGATGTATCATTCATCTTTCAAATTACTGATAGGGTTTTATGGAATGTTTTCAAAAAAAATGAAATTGGAGATGTCCTACTTCCATTTATCGTGATTAGAAGGTTAGATTGTATGTTAGAACCGGTAAACACTAAGGTGCACGATAAATATGATAATATCAAAAACTTTGAGAGCAACGAAAATATTGACTTTCAACTTAGAAAAGCCGCAGGAGGACTGCAGTTTTACAATGTATCAAAACATACGCTTGAATCCCTCAGGGCATTTCCAAGAAATATAGAGATTGACTTTATAAATTACTTAGATGGATTTAATCTAGAAGTTAGAGAAATACTAGAAAACTTTCAATTCGAGAAAATAATAGGGAGACTCATTAAAAATAAATTGCTATATCAAATGATTGATGCAATTTGTCAGGTTGATTTACATTTAAATAATGTTGACAACCATACAATGGGGTACATTTTCGAAGAACTTATTCGAATATCAAATGAACAAAGCAATGAAACCGCTGGTGAGCATTTTACTCCCAGAGACGTAATTGATCTTATGGTTAACATTGTATTCAGTACCGAAAAACGCAGACTAACCCAGCCAGGAACACAAATTTCTATTTATGATCCTACCATGGGTACAGGCGGAATGGTCAATCTCGCAAAGAAATATATTCTCGAAGAAATTTGTTCCTCGTCTATTAATAAACCTGAGGTAAATACATATGGACAGGAAATTAATGAACAATCATATGCCATAGCGAAATCCGAAGCCTTAATTACTGGTGAAAATTCGGATAATATTCGCCATGGAAATACCTTTACTGAAGATCGCTTCCAAAATAAATTCTTTGATTACATATTTGCTAATCCGCCTTATGGTGTCACTTGGAGTAAAGATGCTGATTTCATTAGAAATGAAAGCGTAATGCACTCCGGAAGATTTTTTGCTGGGTTGCCCTCAATAAGTGATGGACAACTGTTATTTATTCAACATATGATTAGCAAAATGTCTCCAGCTGGATGTCGAATGGCAGTTGTTACAAACGCATCACCGCTTTTCAGTGGCAACGCGGGTAGCGGTGAAAGCGATATAAGGAAGTGGTTGATTACTAATGACTTTCTTGAATGTATAATTGCTTTGCCGAAAGATTTATTCTACAATACGGGCATCAATACTTATTTATGGTTTTTTAATAATAAAAAATCTAAAATACGCGAAGGTAAAGTTCAGCTCATCAACGCAAATGTCGCTGATAATTCAGATACTAATGTGATTGGATTCTCTAGACCAGAAAAGAGAAGCTTAGGCAACAAGCGAAATCGAATCGAACCTTTCCATGTTGAGAGGCTGTTGGAGATTTATTCCAAATTTGAAGAGGACGAGCATTGTAAAATTTACAATAATGAATTCTTTGGTTATTACCAAATTGTTGTCGAGCAGCCGAAGTATAGTGTTACTGGTGACAAGGTAATTGAAAAAAATGGCCGGATAAAGGCAGATCCGAAAAAGCGAATAAAAGAGATTGTGCCTTTAAATACTGATATAGATAATTACGTAAAAAAAGAAATATTGCCATATTTTCCAGATGCTTACATTGATTATGATCGAACAAGAATTGGATATGAAATCAACTTTACCAAGTATTTTTATAAATTTAAACAAGTAAGGCCGTCAAAAGAAATTAAAGCGGAGATTGAAGCAATTGAGTTTGGCAATAAAGATCAGGCTGGAATTCAAGAATTATTGAGGAATTTACTCAAAGCATAATGGTAGATAACAATAATATAATTACTTCAAATCGATCTCCAAGATTTCGTCAAGATTGGAAATTTGCTAAATTGAAAAATGTGGCGCAGGTAAATTTTAGTACAGTAGACCGTCATGAATATGATAGTGAAAATTCCGTTGCTGTTTGCCACTATCCTCAAGCTTATAAAAATGAAATAATTAGCCAATCAACTATTTTGTCTTCAGGGACCTGTACTGACAATGAAAAAAGTCAGTATTTATTAAAAAGAGGTAGAATAATTTTAACAAAAGATTCCGAGAGTGCTGAAGATATTGGTATTGCAACTTACATTAGTGAAGATATACCTAATGCTGTTTGCGGATATCACTTGGCATTGATTGTTCCTGATGAAAACCTTGTTGATCCACTATTCTTATTTTGGTACTTAAAATCCCAAAAGGTAAGGTATTACTTTACGATAAACGCTAATGGCGTAACAAGATTTGGATTAAGTAAATCGGCAATTCAAAACGTTGAAGTTCCGCTTCCGCCGTTAGAAGAACAAAAGTTTTTAGGTACTTACCTATTAGAAAAAATAAAAAACTGTGACGAGATTCTTAAAGGTAAAGAGACAATTATTTCTTTACTAAGGGAAAAAAAGTTTTCATTGATAACTGAAGCTGTAACAAAAGGACTTAACAAAAATGTGTTACTGAAAGAAAGCAGCCAAGCTTGGCTAGGCCGAGTACCTAAACATTGGAACCTGAAGAAAAATAAGTTCCTTTTTAAGATAAAGAAGAATATCGCGGGAGAATTAGGGTATAACGTCTTGTCTGTCACTCAAAAAGGAATTAAAATTAAGAATATCAATAGTAATAAAGGTCAAATCTCATTTGACTATAGCAAATACCAATTAGTTGAACCTGGAGATTTTATTATGAATCATATGGATTTACTAACTGGATATATTGATATTTCCAAATGGAGTGGCGTGACAAGTCCTGATTATCGAGTCTTTTATGTAATTGATAACAATTCTTGTAACAAATACTACTTATATCTCTTCCAGCTTTGTTACATAAATAAAATCTTTTATGGGTTAGGCCAGGGGGTATCACAACTTGGAAGATGGCGAATGCCCAGCCATGAATTCAATGATTTTATTGTACCAAGTCCTCCACTTTTTGAGCAAGTTGAAATTGTAGAATACCTCGATAACCTTACTGGCAACATTGATGCTTTAATAGTTCAGGAATTAGCGACAATTGATTTACTAAATGAGTACCGCACTTCAATTATAAGCGAATCGTATTCACGAAATGATTAAATTAATGTTGAAATTATATCAGGCTTTGAAGCTCAGATCATGAATAAACCCATTTTTCAATCGTTCGAAAACCTCGTCCATTAATAATTCAACAATGGCTATTGCCCTAGATACGTCATCCGTGGTAACAACTATTGCATTGTTGCCATGGGCAATATCATTTCTTATTTTTAATAAAAATCTATCCAATTCAATTGCAATTGAATATCGCGGTCTGAGATAGTCAGGAATTGGTGTAAGATTGAAACTTGCTAGTATATCATTTAGGACATCAAAGCCCACATTGCTTTTTGTGTCCACGATTGGACTTATTTGAAAAGATTCACTATTAATTATTTGTTGCAATTTAGAAATCATTGCTACTTTCTTATTAAGCTCTGATGGGTATTTTTTTAGCTGCTTAACTCTTAATTCTAAATTGTAAATCTTAAGGGAATCGCAATATTCTTCCATTCGAAGATTCAGCCTATTTATTTCCCTTACATATGTTTGAAATGTGGTTTGAATAAATCCCTCCCAAACAGAATAAATGATAGGAAAGGAATAGTTAAGGAAATATTGTTGGTCATTGGCGTTTAAGGAGTTTCGTAGATGAAATGTTTTCGTTTGTAAAAGAAGCTCCTTTCTTTCAATGATATCAGCTTGAATGTCGTTTTCCAAATTGGAAGCGATTCCATTACTATTCATTACTAAAAATTCGTTTGGCTTCTTTAATTCTATTTTGAATTCTTGTAATCTGATTGTTGCCACCCTTACGAGAAAACTTTAATAAAACCGCGTCTTGCCGCACCTCATTGTCAATTTTTGACAAGATAACTTCAGGAGATTGAGTTTTGTAAAAAGCCAAATTTTCAGCAACACCTAAGGTAATTACGTCATATAAAGAAGTCGCAAACCGGCCATCCCTTTGACGGAAAATCTTGTTTTTAAGTGGCGACAACAAACTGAAAACCTCCATGAATACATTTCTGTATCGTCTATAATCAAACTCATTATTTTCTAGCGCCGACTTCATAAACTCAGTCATGTGATGTGCAATGCTTATTCGAATATTGCCACTATTGTTGAAAAGAGATATAAATCTTAATGCTAACTCTTCGTTGTATAATTGTTCGTATTGCTCGTAATCTAAGCTGATTAAATCTTTAAAAATTTTCTCATTGGCCAATTCTTTCAAAAAATCGTTAAATTTTGACGAAATGTCTCTATAAATACAATTTCTTATTTCTTGAGGCGTTAATGGTGATCCACCTGTGTTTAACCGATTAAATAGTTCGAATCTCATGTCATAACTACTGTTCCATCTTAAAATCTCAACCCTACAAGTAGCCCTTTTAATATTTCTTTGTAGTGCAATTGGCAGTGTCAGGTAATCAAATCCTTCTAAAGTTTCAACACGGTCCCCAGATGTTAATACCCAATTATTTTTTTTCCTTATACCTTCATCCGTCGTATTGAGAAGCCCAAAAAAAGAAAGGACTGTTGATACTCTTTGTAAGCCGTCCACTAATTCCCAAACGCCATCACCATCTTCAGCGACGAAAATCGGTGGAATTGGAATGCCAAGCAATATAGACTCGATAAAACGGCTTCTTTGTTCTTCATGCCAGCGAAAGTATCTTTGAAATGCTGGTTTGATAATAAGTTCTTTACGTTCATATAAACTGATTATTTCTCCAAATGACAAATCAAGCCTATCAGTATTAAGAAGATTCCTTTGTTCTTCGATTTGTTTTTTTAAATTGTCTGGGTTCATTGGATATTTAATTGGGTAGTAACATTTTTTTATACCGTCTTTTCAATGTAATCAGTATAATTCATACTGCTTTGGTTTAAATTTTTTTTAATTTCTTTTAAAGTCTTTAAACTGTTACCTGAATAATAATCTTTCAAAAGTTTATTAACTCTAAAGTGGTTAAAATGAACGGTTTCAATATTCCAATCTTTATAGGTAATAAAAATATAATTAGTATTGGCTCTATTTTCGATTGCGCCAGCATAACGTACCGACTTTTGTGCGTAGGGTAAGTTACTTAGAGAGGAATTTTTTTTTCTGTCAACTAAAATGATATTTCCAAGTTTGTGAAGCCATTGCTTGTGATCCTCTTCACGAATGTCCCAAGAAGTTCCCTCGATTTTTTGAGGTATTAGGTGTTCTACAGAAGAAATTGTTTTATTAAAGTATAATTGAGTATGGAAATTACTTAATAATAAATCTAGTTTTAAAAGCAAGTATCGAGTTTTATTGATTTTTGTACCAGAAAAGCTTCCCCATTTTTCTTTATCAAACAATTCATAAAGTTTCTCCATATCAAGAGCTGTAGATGCTTTCTCATCTTGATATTCGTATTTTAATATATCGCTATTTAAAAATTCATCTGCCGCCTGTTTTGGTAAATGAACGGATTTTGTAAGATCGTCCATTTTGCGCAACATCATAAAGATTCTTGACTGCAACCCTCTATGTCCTAAGAGCCATGAAGCTGAGCATAAATTATCCAATTTCAATATAAATTCTACAATACGGTATTCACCAAAACATTCTCTATAATGCATAAGCGGCGCAATGTATGTGCTACCGAATGTTGAAGTTAAGATGTAATTGAGGTTTGAAAAGAAGCATCCAGTATCATCACTTTGAAAATTATTGCTTGTAACCGCTTCAAAGTGCTTTATATACCGGCCTATAAAATCAAATGTATCACTGCCTTTTTGAATGACCTTTCGTTCATACATAAAATTAAAAGCCTTAGTTAGACTTAAATTGTCATCGCTTCTATATTTCATCTTTATAAAAACCATCGCCCATAAGAACTCATCAAATGATTTGTATGGGGCATCAATGCTACTTTCATAAGTTTCCCATAGTTTTGCGTATTCTTTCCTTTGTTTCTCATCAACAATTACTCTCAGATTTTGAGCTCTAAGAATATCACTAACTTGTAATTGAAGACCTCGGCTATTCAATACAGTAAATAAATTATAAGCGTCGTCTAAATTATCGGGTGTGGCGAGATATAAGGCCAAAACTTTTAATGACAGATAATTATAAAAATCATATAAATACTTTTGAATTGCTTCCTCACCGTCTAAATCATCGAACTTCCTTAACCACCATTTTCTCAAAGATAGAATTGCATTAGCCATATTTTTTATCGATGTACTCGATTCTTTATTGACCGCAATTTCTTCAATAAATGCTATGTTATCAGAAGTACTTCCTTTAATTATTATATGGTTGTCGATAAAATTTTTGTCATACCTGATTTGAAATTCAATCCGGCTTCTTTTAGGTATCCCATCAAATTGATCTTCCTCTTGAAGCATTCTTTCTTGAACTTTGTCATGTAATTGTTTACTAGTTGAAAAATCTCTTATAACAGCTTGTAACAAATACAATGTTATAAATCGTTGTTGTCCATCTAAAATGTCTTGGCAAACGTATTCGATATCTCCTTCCTTAACTTTCTTGGTGTTCCAAATCATACATCCCAAAAAGTATTCTTTGTTTTTATCGTGCTCCATTGCTGAAGTGATATCATCTAAAAGCGCTGAAATTTGATCTTCACCCCATACATAAGGGCGTTGATATTCAGGAATATTATAAAAGCAATGAGACGCAAAAATTTCTTTTATATATTTTTTACCTGTGTCTAAAGTGTAGTTGGACATTGTAATAAGATTAATTTGTTTAAAATAAAGAGAATGATTGACATCACAAAAGATCTCAATCATTTCCATATAAAATAGTAAAGTTGTTCTATTAATTATTTCGAAATCCTTAACCGGAGGTTGTCCATATCTTCTTTAAGTTTTCGCTCGATAACCTTAGCATAAATTTGCGTAGTTGTAATCTTTGTATGTCCTAAGATCTTACTCACCGTTTCAATCGGCACACCATTAGATAAAGTTACAGTGGTAGCAAATGTGTGCCTGGCAATATGGAAGGTTACGTTTTTTGTTATGTCGCACCGGTCAGCTATTTCTTTAAGGTAGCTATTTACTTTTTGGTTTGATATTTTGGGAAATACGCGCCCATCATATAAGGCGCGCTCATTGTTTTTATACTTATCAAGAATGATCAAAGCCTTTGGCAACAATGGTACTATAACAGGAATTAGAGTCTTTTCCCGACATGTTCTAATCCATCTGTCACCATCAGCACCAGTTACAATGTGTTCTGGTCCCAAGTTGCTAACATCAACGTATGATAGGCCGGTATAGCAGCAAAAGACAAACATGTCCCTAACCATTTCCAGGCGCTCAATACCGAATTTTTTCTCTTCAATGGCATTCAGTTCTAATTCAGATAATTGCTCCCTATTTACCTTTTGGATCTTCAATTTATAAGTAGCGAAAGGGTCGTTATTTATCCACTGTAAATTCAGTGCAAGGTTTACCATTTTTTTTAGGCGTATGATATGTTTCATAACACCGTTGTTATTAAGTGGCTTTTGATGATCTTTCGGTTTATGGTTTCTCAAAAAAACTTCAAAGTCTTTCACAAACTTATAATCCAGTTGATGCAGGTAAATGTCACTGGTGTTAAATTGTATGTTCAAAAACTTGATCAAATAGCGCTGGGTGACATAATAGTGCTTTAAGGTACTCCACTTCAAGTCGGTAGTAGAAGATTCATTGTGGTAGCTAAAAAGACGACTCATGGAATAAACTTCCTGTTCAGCACCGAGATACAAATCTTTAACGGCTTTTGCCGACAGCATTTTTCTTTTTAAGTGTAACTCTTTATAACTACTGCCAATGGCCAACCGAACTTCCTCCAGGTAATTGTTAATGGATTTGACTTCATCCTTGTTTCCCTTGGCTGTGCCCTTACCGCTATCCCAATTTTTAGGATCAACGTTTTGCTTTAAGGCGATGTAAGCACGCTGGCGATTTACGGTCACGCATGCATAAATAGGCTCTTTTCCGTCTTTGGCTTTGTCCGGACGGGTGGTAAAATGAATACCGAACGACTGTGATGTTTGCATAAAATTCAATTTTTGAGTTTAAATGTTTCATACTTCATCCCATTTTTTGAGGTAACACACAGGTAACTTAAATACATTATTATAAGCCGCTTTTAAACAACTTTTATCGCTGTAACTAAATGAAATTCAATTGCTTGAATCGATTTGTGTTACCTAAGTTAAAAACAAAAAACAGGTAGTCGGACAGGTAACGAGAACTTAGGCTTTACAAAGGGTTATAAAGGGGATAATTAATGAAAAAACCCCTTAAATCAGTGATTTAAGGGGTTCTACCGCCTCGCCAGAGTCGGATTTGTGCGCCCACCTGGGCTCGAACCAGTAGTCTTGATTAAATTGGATTTAATTTCTTTTGCAGCATTTGCATGTCTTCCTTCAGTTTGCGCTCTACGACCCGCGCATATATCTGGGTAGTTGCAATTTTGGTATGCCCCAAAATTTTACTAACTGTTTCAATTGGCATGCCGTTGCTTAATGTTACTGTCGTGGCAAAGGTGTGCCTGGCCATATGAAAAGTCAGATTTTTATGCACGGCACAGATCTCCGATATTTCTTTTAAGTAACTATTGACCTTCTGATTAGAGATAACCGGGAATACAGTACCGTTGTATAACGCACGTTCATTTCCATCATATTTTTTAAGAATTTTCAAAGCACGTGATAGGAGAGGGATGTTCACCGGCACGCTTGTTTTTTCCCGGTAAGTTCTTATCCAGGCATCATCATCCGAATTGATCACAATATTTGTTCTTTTCAAATTCATCAGATCGACATAAGTCAATCCAGTATAGCAGCAAAAAATGAAGATGTCTTTAATCATATCCAAGCGCTCGGTACCAAAGGATTTTAACTCTATCCGTGAGAGTTCAGCCTCCGTCAAATATTGCCTCGAAACTTTTTTCATCCGCAGTTTATAACTATCAAAAGGATCGCGGGATATCCATGCCAGATTATGCGCTAAATGAACCATCTTTTTTAAACGGATCATGTGAACAGTAACGCCATTGTTGCTTAATGGCCGATGATGATCAAGTGGCTTATGATTACGTAAAAAGCTGTCAAAATCCTGAATGAATTCAAAGTCGAGGTCCTTTAATGCTATATCATCCACTGAGTACTTCGCCTTTAAAAATTTGATCAGGTACCGCTGGGATACGGAATAGTGTTTCAAAGTGGCAGGATTAAGTACTTTATTAGAAACCTCGTTATGGTAAGCGATCAACTTCGTTAACGTATACCCATGTTCTTCCTCACCAAGAAAGAGACCTTTGATCGTAGAAGCAGTGATCGCCTTTCCCTTTAACTGAAGGTCATTGTGAATATTCGTGATCACTGTCCGGACTTCATTCAAATAACGGTTGAGATCCTTTGCTTCTTCCTTATGTCCGCGTGCAAGCCCTTTGCCTGTGTCCCACAAACCAACCGCAATTTGTTTTTTTAATGCGACCATACTTTTTTCCTTGTTCAGGGTGATCGCAACATATAGCGGTGCACAACCTGCTTTTTCCTTGTCCATTCTCAGCGTAAAATAGACGCTGAACTTCGATTGAGTCTTCATTTGTCCCTCCGGCGTTTAGAAATTAAAATTGGATCATAGGTTCGAATGCAGCTGAATCCAAGTTGCCTGTGATCGTTAATAAATTAATTGTCAACGGATTAAGTACTTTTGAAACACCTAAGGTAAGATTTACCCACAGGTGTTCAGTTAGGTATTCAGAAACCTGGCTTTACTAAGGGTTACCGAGGGGATAATTAATGAAAAAACCCCTTAAATAAGCTATTTAAGGGGTTTTCGAGTCCGGGGATTGCCCAGTTTGTGATCCCATCAGGATTCGAACCTGAGACCTACTGCTTAGAAGGCAGTTGCTCTATCCAGCTGAGCTATGGGACCATGCTTTTAAGCGGTTGCAAATATGCTAATTTAGGTTGATAATGGCAACCCTCCATAGTGGTTTATTTAAAATAGATGCATTAACAGGTAATTGTATCTTTGCCCTATCCTTAACAAGCTGTTTATGATACGTATTAGTGAGCTTTATATATATCCGGTTAAGTCATTGGGGGGCATTGCTTTACAAGAGGCTAAGGTAACCAGTCGCGGACTGGAGCATGATCGCCGATGGATGCTGATCGATGATAATAAACAGTTTTTATCGCAACGCAAATATCCGCAAATGGCCTTGTTTAAACTACAGCTATTGCCAAACGGCATACAGGTTTTGCACCAACCCAGCGGCAATTCAACAATAATACCTTACCAGCCGCAAACCAGCGAAGCGGTTGACGTTGTGGTATGGGATGATGTCTGTAATGGTACCTATGTAAGTGCAGAACTGGATAAGTGGTTTAGCCAAATACTCAATATAAGTTGCCGCTTGATACATATGGGCGATAGCCACATCAGGCAAGTTGATCCGCGCTATGCCGGACCAGAACATATAACCTCCTTTGCTGATGGATACCCGATGCTGCTGGTAAGTGAAGGATCTGTTGCCGACCTCAATACCCGCTTAGCCGAGCAAATTAGCGTAAAGCGTTTCAGGCCTAATGTGGTAATTACCGGTGCTGAGGCTTACCATGAAGATCGTATGCAGCATTTTGAAGTATCGGGCATAAATTTTTACGGCGTAAAGCCCTGCGCCCGCTGTGTAATGATAGGTGTTAACCCCGATACCGCAGATTCAGGTACTGAACCGCTTAAAACACTTTCCAGCTACAGGCGCATAAATCATAAAGTAATGTTTGGGCAAAACCTTATCCATAATGGCACTGGTACATTAAGGGTTGGCGATGTAGTTAAACAGCTTAGCGTAGGAGAGGGGCTGCAGTTTAGCCTGGCCGCAAACGCTTAAAATTTTTAGGAAAATTAATGTAAAGTAAACTAACTTGCAGCTTAAAGGTTATTACGCTATGTCAAACGCTTTCGAAATAGATATTCCTAAAAAAGACCATCCATTGGCCGTAATGGTACAACAGCGTGCCGATGCCAATGAATCCAATGTTTTCGACCTGTATTACTGCGACGAACTGTGTGGTTGCATTTTTAAAAATGAGCACAACGTATGGATTTATGAGCCACATACACATGCCGGTTTATTACTTGATGCCGACCAGATACAACACCTGGGTAAAGAAATTGGTGAGCACGCTTACAATAGCTAAATATTAGCTAAATGGGTTTTCTCCTTCGGGAGGATTGCAGAGGGATTTAGAATACATTACCTGATCGTCTAAATCCCTCTCAATTATTTATCTGTGAAATCTCTCCCAAACAAAAAGGCGCTCATTATCACCCTAAAGTCATACTTGCAAACACGCAAACTAAACCCGCCATGGCTTACGTAATTTGAGAATGATGAAGATAAAATATATTTTATTAACCATAGCATTTGCCATGGTTATGCAAAATGCTGTTTACGCGCAAGCCAAAAAACCTGCAACCGAAAAGGCCACATTTGGCATGGGGTGCTTTTGGTGCTCTGAAGCTGTTTTTCAGCGTTTAAAAGGGGTGACCAAGGTGCAATCGGGTTATGCAGGCGGGGCGGTTAAAAATCCAAGTTATGAGGATGTTTGTACCGGCAACACCGGCCATGCCGAGGTTATACAGGTAACATTTCAGCCTGATGTGATTTCTTATAAAGATCTACTCGAAATTTTTTGGAAAATGCACGACCCTACTACCCTTAACAGGCAGGGTGCCGACGAGGGTACGCAATACCGTTCAGTAATATTTTATCACACTCCGCAGCAAAAGCAACTGGCCGACGCATATAAGGTTGAATTGAACAAACAAAAGGTATATCCTAACCCTATAGTTACCGCTATTGAGCCATATAAAAACTTTTACGTGGCCGAAAACTATCATCAAAACTACTTTAATCTTAATGGTAGCCAGCCCTATTGCCGCATGGTTATACAGCCAAAAGTTGATAAACTGGAAAAGGTATTTAAGCAAAAATTAAAACAATAAGTTGTATAGGTGTTTTGTAAACTGTAGTTAGTTTCTTATTATTATATAAATTATCGTAAACGAAGGTTTATAAAATATTAAGTGTTAATTTGAAGCGCTAACCTCCTGAACAGATTATAACCATATATGAGTAACGAAACCGAGCGGATTGATGCTGTTAACCGTTTTAAAACATTAGATGCAGGTATTAATAACGACCTGAACGACCTCGTTAACTTAATTGCTTCTATATGTAATGTGCCCGTAGCGCTCGTTAGTCTTATTGATGATGACATGCAGTGGTTTAAGGCTGCTATTGGTACCGGTGGCCTTACCTGTAACGAACGCGATTTGTCATTTTGCCAGGAAACTATTCAACAAAGCGATGTTTTGGTAGTGAAGGACGCTACACAAGATTCCCGCTTTGCCAAATTACCTATTGTTGCCGGCCCGCCCAATATTAAGTTTTATGCAGGTGCGCCCTTGATTACTTTTGACGGCCATGCCGTAGGTACCTTGTGCGTTTTAGATGTAAAGCCTATGGAGCTTACACCCATGCAGGTGAATGCTATTAAAGTACTTAGTAAACAAGTTTTGACCCTAATTGAACTTAATTGGAGCATGCAAAGCCTGGTGGAGCAAAGTTTTACTGCGCAGAAGCAGAGTCGTGTTATTGAAGATTCGGAACTTAAACTGAAGGCTGTTTTTGAGAGTTCGAAAGATATACACCTGCTTATAGGCCGTAAAATGGAGGTGCTTGCTTTTAATAAGGCTGCCCAAACGTATGTTAAAGACCATTATCAAAAAGATATAAGAATAGGCTCACACCTGCTGAATATTTCTAACCAAGCCTTTACAGATGAATTATCTGAACATATTAGTAAAGCATTGAATGGCGAAGTGGTTAATGTAGAATGGCTCATTGCGCCCGAATCGCCCACCTCATGCTGGCTTTCGGTAAGGTTTGAACCGGTTAGTAATGACAATGGTGCAGTTACAAGCGTGGCCATAAATGCTACCGACATTACTACCCAAAAACTCCATACTGAGCAAATAGAATTACAAAACGCCGCATTACAGCGTATTGCCACCATACAATCGCACGAGCTGCGAAAACCGGTGGCCTCGTTGCTGGGATTGATAGATTTGGTTAAAATGGATGATTCCTTAAACTATGCACACAGCCCGTATTTTTCGCATATAGAAGCATCGGTAAAGGAGTTGGATGCCAAAATTAGAGGCATTGTACACGAATCTGAATCAACGGTTGAACAAACCACTCAAATAATTCCTGAGCTTAAAGGTGCTTGCTGATCAGGTTGTTTCAAAAAAGGTTTTCGGCAAAGCAGTCTGCCCAGTTTTTTACTGTGTAATCATAATTCAATAATAGCTGTGAACTTTTGCAGTTAACAATTTTCCAATTCCCTAATTCATCATTAAAAGAGGGCAGGGGCAAACCCGCATGCTTTGCGGCTAAAATGTAAAATTCCTGTTTTTGCGGATGATTGGGCGTGCAGGCATTGAACACATGACCATAGGCTTGGTGCTGCAAAATAGCCTCAGTTATACCAATACAGTCGTGCAGGTGAATGAGGTTTACCGGTGCCCGCCCATTAGCAACGCCGGTTTTACCAGCAAAAAAACGACCGGGATGACGGCCAGGGCCAACCAACCCGCCAAACCGAATAATGCTGGTTAAAAATCCGGTCTCTTGCTTGAAAAGATTTTCGGCTGATAGCAGTACCTTGCTGCTTCCCGAATCAGGCTGTATTGGCGTGTCTTCATCTACTTCGGCATTAACCTCAGGGTATACGCCTGTTGAACTGATGAAGATAAGCTGTTTAACATGATGCTTTTTTAGCACAGCTATCAATTGCTCAATTTTAAGTAAATACTCTTCATGCTCACCTTTACGTAGTTTAGGCGGAATGCTTATAATTAGCGTGTCGCAGTTAAAAAAATCATTATCATAAACAGCGGCACTTCCTGTAATATTAACCTGGTAAGGGTGTATTAAGGCCGCCTCTAATTCATCAAACCGTTCGGGAGATGTAGTTGAACCCTTTATGCTATACCCAACTTGGGCAAGCGCATTACCTACTGCCAGCCCATACCAACCACAACCTAAAATGCTTATAATTCTCATTAGTTATTTGCTTATTTATAAAGTATTGAAGTGTTCAATTCGTTCAACTCGTTCAATATTTTTCATAAAACACCATATTAAATATTCCAGTAATAACGGGAAAATATCGGGCAATTTCGAGGTTTTCAGAATAAAAAATCAAAATGCTACATCAGGTTTTCGCGGCTGGCAAATGCCTGTAAGGTATCGGGCTGAGTCATCAAAAAGGTTTGTATACCCAGTTTTTTAGCACCTTCCAAATGTTGCGGACTATCATCAATAAATAATGTTTCGGCTGGGTTTAGGTTGTTTTCATTTAGTACCTGCTCAAAAATAGCCTGCTCAGGTTTCCGTTTACCAGTAAAATGCGAATAATATATTTTCTCAAAAAGATGGTCGTTGCTCTCAAAATCGAACTTTTCTTTCAAATACTTCATGATGAAGTTGTAGTGGATTTCGTTGATGTTACTGAGTAAAAAAGTGCGGTACTTGTTTTTTAATTGGAGTAATAATTCGTGGTTCCCATCGGCAATACCAACCAGGATACTGTTCCATGCAGCATCAATTTCATCATCGGTAAGACTTGGATTAGCGGCTTTTTCGCGAATTTTATTGCGGAATTCGTCGGCAGAAATTTGTCCGGCGGTCAAAAGCATCAAACACGGGGTCTTGCTGCCGGTGCCCAAAAAATGTTTCTACATCGCTGATTCCCAAATATTTCAGGGATTGCTGTACACGGGCAAAATCGATGTTGAAAATCACGTTACCATAATCGAAAATAATGTTTTTTATATTTTGCATATAATGTTTGGGTATTTGCTGCAAATATCTAAATTTGCACACCCGGAAACAAAAAGGGTACACATAAAAATAACCGCGCCTATAGCTCAGTCGGTTAGAGTAGAAGACTCATAATCTTTTGGTCCCTGGTTCGAGCCCAGGTGGGCGCACAAACTCCGCTTCCAGGAGTACCTAAAACCCCTTAAATAGCTTATTTAGGGGGTTTTTTCATTAATTATCCCCTTCCTAACCCCAAAGAAAGCCAAACTTCTGAGCACCTAACTGAGCACCTCTTTTAAGTTTTTAACTTAGGTGCTCAGTTTCGATGCAATTTGTTGAAATGCAATCGGTTACGGTATTTTTTAGGTTTCATCGGCCACTTTACATGCACGGAATATGTAGCCTGCTACATCAATTTGAACATTAAATAAGGAGATAAAAAATGAAAACATCACAATCATTCAGAGTGCACTTTGTAGTTAGAGCCTATAAAGCGAAAAATGGTAAAGCTCCGCTCTACGCGGCAGTTACAGTAAATAGGGAAAAATGCCTCATTGGATTGAAAGAAAGTGTTCCAATAGAGATGTGGGATGTTGACAAGGGATACCCAAAGGGAACTCGGGATCAGGTCAAAAAGCTCTCAACATTCCTTGAAGAGGTACGCTTGAAGTTGGGAAATTGCTATAAGGAATTGCAATTGAAAGGAAAATTCATTGACACAAAATCGATCAAGAGCCTTTTCCTCGGTGAGAAGGAAGAAGCCTTTACGCTTAATAGCCTAATGAGCTACCATAATGAAACGGCTACATCTGACCTGAAATGGAGTACGCTTAAGCATTACTTTGTTACCCAGCGGTACCTAAAAAAGTTCATTGAAGAGCATTATAAGGCTACTGACATTTACCTACGTGAGCTTAATTACAAGTTTGTGAAAGACTTCGAAGTTTTCTTACGTAACCACAAACCGAAAGATCATCAAAAGCCGCTTAATAACAATGGAGTGATGAAACACATCATCCGGTTAAAGAAGATGACGAACCTGGCCTTAAATCTCCACTGGATAGATGCAGACCCATTCGCCACTTATAAACTTAAAATTCAAAAAGTAAATAGAGAGCAATTGTCGGAAGTTGAACTAAAAGCTATAGAAGAAAAAAAGTTTGGAATTGAGCGTTTGGAAATGGTGAGAGACATGTTCGTCTTTTGCTGCTATACGGGCCTATCCTACGTGGATGTAAGCAATCTTGAGCCCGAGCATATAGTAATGGGTGCTGACGGCGACCGATGGATTAGGACATGCCGTGAAAAGACGCTTATACCTGTGATAGTGCCGTTACTGCCCAAAGCGTTAGCTATTCTTGATAAGTATAAAGATAATGAGCGGGCTTTATACGACGGCCGAGTGTTTCCAAAAATATCTAATCAAAAAGTAAACAGCTACCTAAAGGAGATTGCTGACCGATGTGACATTATTAAGAATGTGACTTTTCATATCGCTAGGCATACTTTTGCTACCACCGTAACATTATCTAATGGTGTGCCTATTGAAACGGTAAG
This sequence comes from Mucilaginibacter terrae, assembly GCF_031951985.1. Taxonomy (NCBI): domain Bacteria; kingdom Pseudomonadati; phylum Bacteroidota; class Sphingobacteriia; order Sphingobacteriales; family Sphingobacteriaceae; genus Mucilaginibacter; species Mucilaginibacter terrae. The sequence goes on from NZ_JAVLVU010000001.1 coordinate 171,707, forward strand.
CAAGATTTTAGGTCATACTAAAATTACGACCACTCAGATTTATGCTAAGGTTGTTGAACGGAAGTTAAAAGAAGACATGAAGATGCTTCAAAGCAAATTATCTTGATTAGGGAAAACGTTAAAAAAATCTTAAACATGTCATTGTCTTGCATTTAAATATGTTGTATTAGAATAAACCTCAACGCAAGTCCACTCATTTTCAGCGGTATAAAAAGCTAAGGAATTTGGATTTAAAAAAATATTAAGTAAGTTTGTAAAAATATTACCGAAAATCGGTAATTAAAATTTTTGAAATGAACATTAGTTACCGTTCAAACAAGATCAAGAAAAAGCTTTGTTCCGCAGCCGAAATTAAAAAGGCATACGGTACAATGGCTAAGAAAGTACAGCAGAGATTGGATGATATTGAAGCATCCCCTAATCTTAAAGTACTGATGCAAATCCCTGCGGCAAATTGTCACCCGCTTTCAGGCGATATGCAAGGCGAATGGGCATTGGACATTTCAGGGAATCACCGGATGATATTCGACATCAACCATGATCCTGTTCCTCAAAAGGAATTCGGTGGTATCGAAACATTGGAAGTGACCGATATCAGGATTATAGATACGACAGATTACCATTAATCCATATCAAAAGAAGAGACATGAGCAGCAATATAAAAATAGAAAGAGAATTGTTAACTAAGCCTGGGGACACTATTTTGGAAACTCTTCAGCATCTAAAAATGAGCCAAGCTGAGTTAGCTGAACGCATGGGGAAAACTCCTGGAAAGATCAATGACCTGATCTCAGGAAAAGCTCCTATAACGGTTAATTCCGCTATGCAGTTAGAAAAAGTTTTGGGTATAGATATGCAGTTCTGGCTGAACCGCGAAATGTTTTATCGTGAGAAGTTAGCGAGAATCGAGCAAGAGGAATTTTTAGAACAATGCCTGGATTGGCTAAAAGAACAACCGGTCAAAGAATTACAAAAGTTCGGGTATTTAAAAAGTGATAAGGTTGGAACGGAAATGGTCGAGGAGTGCTTGCAATTCTATGGCGTAGTCTCGCCAGTTGAATGGGAAAACGTGTATATCGAAAATTACGCGCAGACCAGTTTTAGAAAAAGCCCGAATCATAAGACGCTTTTAAGCAGTATGGCAGCTTGGTTAAGGATTGCAGAACTAAAGCTAAGAAAACAACAATATCCGGAGTTTAAAAAAGATACTTTTAAGTCAGTTCTTCAGAAGGTTAAAAATTTAGTACAATCACAACCGGAAGATTTTCCAACTACCCTACAATCATTATGTCAGCAGGCTGGAGTTGCAGTTATTTATTCGAACAGTCTTCCAAAAGCACCAATCAGTGGTGCTGCTCGATGGGTCGGCGGGACACCTTTGATCCAAATTACAGATAGGTATAAGACCAATGATCATTTTTGGTTCACATTTTACCACGAAGCTGGGCACATCTTATTACATGGGAAAAAAGACGTTTTTATAGAGGAATTTGAGGGTGTGGAAAATGACAGTAATAAAGAACAGGAAGCGAATGATTTCGCTCGTGATTGGTTGCTTCCGGATACTTTTTTAGAACAGATTGATGAACAGCAAGTCGATGAAAAGATTGTTCGAAGAATTGCCCGGGAATATTCCACACATCCGGCTATTGTGGTCGGACGTTTACAAAACCTCAAAAAGGTTCCGCATTTCTTTGGATCGAATCTAAAAGTAAAGATCAACCTCGATTATTTCATTGAACACTAATCCAATTAACTAAATAGCCATGAGCATACCAACTTACATACCGGTCTTTAGATTACGTCAAGAGGAAAAGAAAGTATTGACCTCATTCAATTTCGGTGCTGATATTTTTCCATATGTTGAAATTTTCAAGGAATTTGAACGGTTACCACCGAAGCCTAAGGCTGGAAAACCCAAAAAAAAGCCGCGTGAACCTAAACATTTTAATGAGATTTATATCCCAACGCTTAATAGTATCAATAGCGAAAAAGTTTTTGTTGACCTGCCTGTTCATTTGCAGCAGTCAAGGAAAATGAAAAAAGAGGTGCTTGAGTTTCTTCGTGGTGTTGTTGGAAACAGGAAGGTGCGGACAGATTACCTGTTAAGCTTAAGTATTCTGCGGAACAAGGTCATACCTGTGATTAGCACCTATTCTCAATTAACCGGTGAGCCAAATTCGATTAAGTTGCAGGAAGCTGATCTGCGCGTCGTTTATCCAATTCTAGCTTTTAGAACGTCTGAAAAAACATTTACCAATGACATGAATCAGATTAGTTCAGTTGCTCAAGCAGGTGATTTTTTAATCGTCGATTTGGAAGACTACAATCTTTCAGACAAGGAAGATATGGCAACGATTCAATTCATGATCGATTTCTTAATGGCGTTTGATCAATGTCACGTCGTATTGCTGCGCAACAGTATCCTTAACAGCATCAAAAACTTTGAATTGGGGCATTGTGAAAGGATTAACGTCATTGATAACAGCTTAATGAATCGCTATGACAAACTTGGAGCGAACTGCTTTGCAGATTACGCAGGCATCAAAAAGGACAAAGTAGAAGATGGCGGAGCTGTTAGTCCAGGATTTATTTTTTACGATGCTGTACAAAATAATTTTTTCGGTTTTAAAGGATCTGAAAAACGTGAGTTGAAAGACTTTGAGAACATTATAATTCCGGCTGTTCTCGCATCAGATGCGGCTGCAAGAATGCAAAGCGCAGAATCCGACTATCTTTCTGTTGAAAATAAAGGCTGGAAAATGATTGAAGATATTTGGGATGAAGAAGAAAGCGGCAAGAATCAAGCAAAATTCAAACGGATATCAATGGAACATTATTTACATTGTATTAGAACAAAGATTGAGGACGGTTATTTTCTACTTTAGCTGTAGATATGTACCGGTTTGATGTTTTTGTTAAAAAAGAACTGAATATCAATAGGTAGAATGTCATTGGAATGTTCTACAACAAACTCCCACCTGCTACGGTAGCGCTCTTTAAGTGCAAGTTTAAATAAGTCATTTATAGTTGTGATATTATTGCTGATCAAAATATCTTCTTGGTTGCCCATACCGAAAAATTGCACTAATTCCTTTTTGGTTAGCAATGACAATTGAACTGAAGGATTGAGATGCTGATTAAACTTCGGTTTACGATAAAAGCTGTGCTGATCTTTTTCTACTGTGATGATCCCAAAATTCTCTGGTATTATGCCAATGCATCTCTTAAGATGACGCTCATGAATGACCAAGTTATTGAACTCAAAAGCTGATAAATAGTCAACGGATTGTTTTGCCAACTTATCTAAGTTATCCAGATTTGATTTAATCTCGAAACTGGTGGTAAAACCATTAATGGTCAGAAAGTCTACTCGGCTCCTTTTAACCTTTATCTCATAAGCCGCCACGACGTTTTTATCGTGGAATTCCTTAAATAATTCATACTTAAGCACCTGTTCACCATCATAGCTATGTAAGATCAGATCGTTGATCTTTTGATGCAATTCCAATTTGCAGCATTTGCTAAAATTGTTTTTGGGATAGATCATTAAAAGCAATTCCCGCAACTTTGGTCCATAGTGCAAGGTACTGTAACCTTTTACTACTTCCTTAACTGCCTTATAATCAATTGCTGTTTGTTGGCTTCTTTTTCCCATGAGTTCTTTGTAAAATAACTCAAAAAATTATGTTTAATGAATTATTTATGGAATATATCGTTATGGCATACTTTTGCTATCCTGTCACTTTATCGAACGATGTACCTAATAAGCACTTAAACTAAAACTTGCTTTAAAATCACTAATTTTTAACATCTACAAAATTCTATAACGAAGTTCGGAGAATAGCTTAAATATTTAAGCTTCAAGCAGCTGTTGAATCCAAGGATGATTTTCAGCACGTTGACCCCGTAATAGATACCTCATTTCACCACTATAAGGCGCTTCGCGACTTATAGTGGTGTGAATACGCTTGGCTACTTTTTTAAAACCTGGTTTTCTTGTTTCATCAACTTGGGAAATATCAAAAAGATTCTTCGCTTCCATGATGTCGGCTATTAGGCTAACTGCAATACCATGCCGCCTAACGCAAGTAGCATCTCTATCTAAATGGAAAATTTCAATTGATGCATTAACTCTTGACAAATCTAACTGGACTTCTGTCGCACAGCATGGTTTTCCGTTTTCTTGCTGGCACCCTAATAACTCACAGTCCTCGATTACGCAAGGGTCTAATAACTTGGGTCCTTCATTATCTATGGATGCTTGTTGATAAACCCTTCTTGCTTCGTCAAGCAGTGGAAACTTGTCAGCTTTTCCTCCTGCGGTTCCAAATTCTACATCTATTCGTTTACTGTTGCAAAATGTGCATGCCAGACGAAAGTTAGACTTATCAAGTGCGAGCCATCGATATCCAGTATGATTTAATGCTTCAAATACCCTGTTTTTAGGACGATAGTGATCTACTGCATTATCATTACGGTCAACGGGCGATTCGCAATACCAGCATTTGAAATGGGATAATTGAAGCATGGCAGGCTTAAGTTCTCTCCAAATATCTCCATAATCATCCGGGGCTGCTCCACCAGCTATTTGAGCTGCTGCGACAGCTGATCTTGCCAGCCACCCATCTGGCATTCTCAAAGAGTCAATATTAATGTATCTCATATTTGCTGATTGTCATTGTCAGCCAATAAATCGTCTATTAACTCTTTCGCCAGCTGTTCGCGTTCCTGTCTATTCAAACTCACAGTGCTCTTTGATAAGGCCTCTGTTTCTTCAGTTTTGAAACGCTTTGTTAGTGCGCGATGTCTAATTCTTAAATAACGGCTATATTCATCATCGGGATGAAAAAATCTAAAGCCTAACTTGTTCAGTTGATCATTAAGTTGATCAAGCTCTTGTTGTTCGCTTAGTGTGAGATTCTTTTTCGCACCTAAAATTCTTTGTTTTTCCAAAGTCTGTTGCGTCGATTGATCTAAAGTTGATGCTATACCAAACATGTCACTTGCGACAATCGCAGCATATCCCATTCCTCGCGGGTCATCTTCAGGGTAGGTTGCAATTACTTTTCTGTTCTGTTCTACATCATCAATATGCAAAATTTGAACTTGCTCTTTAACCAACTCTGCAATTGCTAATGGATTATGAGTTGTTAATAAAATGTGACTATTAGTATTTCCTTTTGACGACCTTGTAATCACATTTTTTAAGTAATTCAAATAATCTACACTCCATCGAGGATTTAAATGTGTATCTGGTTCATCAAGTAGAAAAAGGCTTTCTTCGTCTGCGGTAAACTTTAATAATCCTAAAACAGTAAGCAATTGTTGCTCGCCCTCACTTAACTCCCGAAAGGTTACCGTTTGATCACTTTTTTTCAATTTTACCTTTATTCTAACCTCGTTGATTAGTTGAGATACATATGTGCTTTCAAGATCTCTAAAAAAAGCAGCTGGAGATTGATCACCGACTAATTTTCGAAGTGAAGCAATGTCTTTGACAAATAAATATTTAAACTGCAACGTTTCCTTATTCCATAGAGAGACTGGAACTCTTCTCGTTGTCTCAATTGGGGCTAAAGAAATATCAAGTAGTTTTGATAAAAATTTACTTACTACGCCTTTTGCTCCCCAAAACCTAAGATCACCATCATCTCGCGGTTTCCACGGTGGCTGTCTAAGTACAAAAAGAACTGATTCTAATCCATCTATTGGATCTAATCCAAGATTATCTCTTAAAAAATCGGCAATTAGATCATCATCGCTTTCTCTTTCAATCAAAAAGGCAAGTAAGACGAACTGGCTATGTACTGGTAATGCATAAAACAATCTTTTGTTACCTGGATCTTCACCTTTTCTTAACTTGTCATCATACCATTCCAAATAAGGTAGAAAAATTTCATGCATCCGCTGGCTATCTCCAGAGTAGTAACTAAATACATACCGTGGAAGAGCCTTGGTATCGTCAAGAAATTTATTGATGGTTATAATATGATCTCTTTTAATGTCATCTGTGAAATACTCGCTTATTGATGCGTTATTCATAAGAGACTTTTCAGCAATATGAATTAAAAACTTATTGCGAATTCTGTCAGGATCATGGTCAATTACTACTGCTCTTTCGTCTTTGTCTGTGCCTATCCAATAGGAAAGATTGAAGGCAAAATCAATTTTCGGATTTTTTTTAGGACTAATAAACTCCCTAAAAATGATCGCTAATGCCTCAAGAACATTTGATTTTCCTGTTCCGTTCCAGCCTATTACAACTGTTACCCAATGATTTTGATCAAAATCAATTGTTATGTCTTTTAAGTTTTTAAATTGATGGCTTGGACTCTTAGACGAGGAACCAATTGTGATTTTATCTAATCGCATTCAAGTAGTATTAATGTGATAATTTAATGCGATCAAAAAGTTTCCTACCTTCAGAATCCAATACTGGTTGTACAGCCAACATACCTTTTTTGTCTAAAGCTCTTAGCTCAGCATATAATGGCTCAATTTCTTCAGTAGTTGAGTCCAGCCTGATGCCACATCGTTGAAATGCTTCTTGAGCAGCAAGCCATTCGTCAGCTTCTGATAAAACATCTAAAAGTTTTTTCATAATATTCGCTGTGCTTTTGCCCGTTTGTTTGGGCTTTCTTATGATAATTTTATTTGCATTTATATCATGCAGTTTAATTTGATCTAAAATATCAATTGCGGTGTGTTCGTGAGTAACATTTCTGGTAAGTTCTCCACTAAATGCTTTTGAGTAAAAGGTGGTTTCGAGACTGCTAAGTTTTCCTGAAGCGCCATCAACGCCATTTATTATATTTATGATACGGTTAAAGTTCTTTTCAATGATAGCGATGATTTCCCGTTGCTCTTCTACTGATGGTAACGGAAGAATAAATGTTTTTAGCTTTGTCGCATTAATATTTGACTGGCTAATTCCGTCGCTTTTAACGCGTCTGCAAAACTCTCTTCCCTGTGGGCTGTTCAGGCAAATATTTAAATAATCAGGAAGCATAACATCACTACAACGCACTCTTATCAAATAACCAGCGTAAATAGCTTCTCTTTCACCTTTATATACAGCAGTTTTCCCAACCAATTCAGGACTATTCGTTCGGTTGAACAAAACATCACCGGCTTTTAATATATACTTTTTTATCTCCTGATTGTCGTTAGTATAAACTAAGTCACTCCAATCAATAGCTCCGTCTTGTATATTACCCATCCGTAAAACTGGAATTTTACCAATTCTAGATGACTTAGATGATGTCCCATAAGTAATTTCTGAAATTATACTGCCAAGTTGAACTCTTTCAGGTGTGAATTTTTTGTGTTTAAATCTCCATTCTTCCGTTAACACTCCCGAATAAGCATTCTCAAGAACTTTGGCCTTCAAGGTTTCCGCTAATTGTACGGCAGCATTTAAATGTGATCGCGTTCTTTGAAGTTTACTATTCAGTCCTGATAGGTAGTTCACAATCACAGCCTGTTCCTCTAATGGCGCCAATGGAAAACTAATAGTAGATGCTTTAAAGCCAGAAAGTTCTTTAAAGGTAGTACCACTTGAAATACTCTCTAAGTAGTTCTTCGAGAATAAAAGATAATATCTGACATATTCGGGATTAATAGAGCCTTTTAAAACAAAAGTCTTAAATCCTTGGCTTGTACACAATTCATTTGCAGCGATAACACAATAACCAACAGGTGCTCTTGAGCTTAAAAGCACAGAACCTCTTGGTACAATTTTGGCCGAACTATTAGCATAGCCTTTCTCACTTAGACTTCTTTTACCCTTTCGTATAAAGGTTTCTGAATACCCGGTTAGATCCGCAGGTGTAATCCATGGTATTCCATTCATTTCAAAATTGGATCCATCTCCGGTTGGTGGCGTTCCTCCGCCAATGACTTCAGCTAATTCTCCAAGCCTCACCCAACACCAATCATCGGGTATGATCCACCGCATCTCAGTCATCGTTACCCTTTGATTCTAAAGCTTCGAAATCCTCTGTTAAATCTTTTATTTCACTCATTGCTTCCCGCAAATGATCAAAAATAGCAGCGGCAATTTCAGTCGTATCAAATACCTGATCTTCTATTGCATTCTCTGCTTTTAACCATGAAATATCAAGACTATCATCATTTTCACGAATTTCATCTCGCGTAAAGGAACGCCATCGCCCTTCATTTCCTTGATCAACTCGCTCGCTGTTACCTTTAGGATCCCTTCCAAATGCAATTTCGAAGGCTGCAAAGTCCTCTGTAGAAAGAGGCCTCCTCTTTCCAAATCTAACGGGTAAAGTCCTCATATCGTAAAACCAGACATTACTAGTATTTGCATTACCTGATTTCCCTTTTGTGAAAAACAAAACATTTGTTTTCACTCCTTGGCTATAAAATATACCGACAGGTAATCTCAAAATAGTATGAAGGTTGCATTTTGCCATTAACTCCTGACGAATGGTTTTTCCAACACCTGCCTCAAACAATACATTATCTGGAAGAACGACGGCAGCCCGTCCGCCAGGTTTTAGGGTCGAGATGATATGCTGTAAAAATGCAAGTTGTTTGTTACTTGTAAAATGAATTATATCTTGTCTTTTTTGCCTTGCGCTACCGGCTTTAGCCCCAAATGGAGGATTTGCTAAAACAACGTCGGCGCTTGAAAGTAATCTTGAATCATCCGTTAATGCGTCTCCTAAGATGATTGATGCACTTAATTGATGTAAGAATACGTTCATCAAACAAATCCTATAAGTTGACTTCTCAATCTCAACTCCCTCGTATTTGGGTGGATTCTCGTTGTAAACATTTAAACTATTATTATCACGTATATACTTATCAGCAGATATTAAAAATCCACCGCTACCAACAGCTGGATCTTGAATTAGTTCGCCAGCCTTAGGGCATATAAGTTTTACGATAGTATCTACGAGAGCTCTCGGAGTAAAATATTGGCCAGCACCAGACCTTGCGTCTTGGGAATTTTTTGAAAGCAGGCCTTCATAAATATCGCCCATGCCATCTTGGGTTATCGAATGCCAATCAATTTTTGCAATTCCATCGATTACAGCTTTCAGATTTTCCGAATGCGAAAATACGGTTGTCGGAAATGCATAGATTTTTCTAATTATATCAACACTAGCATGTCCCCCTAAAAACGTAAGTATATCCCGATACTCAGTCAATAAATCATCACCTTTATAACCGATTAATTTTCCCCATCGACAATGGTCGGGTAACAATTCCTCAGTTTTGTTTTCTTCCGCAATCTTTAAAAATAATAGATATGTCAACTCAGAAATGTACTCATGATAGCTAATGCCATCACCCCTTAGTATGTGACAAAGGTTCCATATCTTTTGAATTATATTCTCATTGTTCATTTACAATCTTTCAAGCTTCATTTTCCTGCTAAAGTACGTTGTTTTAGTGGCATGGCAGCGAGTAATTGACGGTGTCACTTGAACTAACTGATAATTAAAAATAAAATTTCTAAAAAAAAACACCCTACCTTGTACATGAGGTGTGATGTTTTCAATTTTCACTTCTTCACATTTGCTGTTGCTAAATTTTAAGCTATGGCAAATCATAATGAAATCCAACATGACTTTCCTAAAGTAAACCGTGATCAGCTCATCACGGTTCAGGACTTGCTCGACTTTAAGCAACAGCTGATCGTTGATATTAAGAAGTTGCTCAAAGAACAATCCGGCCAGCCGGGCCACCAGTGGTTGAAAGCTTTTGAGATCAAAAAAATGCTCCGGCTTTCTGAAAGCAAACTGCAATACCTTCGGGATAAAGGCTTGATCCCTTTCAAAAAATTAGGTGGTATAACCTACTACAATTCCGAGGAAATTGAAAAGCTGATGGCTTCCGGCAAGTTGAACGATCAGATGAAAATGGCATGAAACGCAAGGCCAAACGGACTATACCGAGACAGCCAAAGGAGGTCAGGAAAAGCAGCAAAAATATTGTGCATAATCACGACGGCCTGGGAACTACCATGCCCCCCGACAAGGACGTTTTGCTCATCTACTTTGACCAAAAAGGTGAAGGCGAATTAGCTGAAGACTTTTTCAACGAGCATGATGCTCGTGGATGGAAGACCCCAACTGGCGGCAAGATCTTCAACTGGAAGGTATGTGCATCTGAATGGATTTATAACCATCACCAGGACGTAAAACGCAGGTTTAGGCAGTCCCCATTTTACAGTGAATCGTTTTAAGTTGATGACGTTGAACAAATCCAAATCGAGGATTTTGCAAAAGGACGAGATTGCATTTTTGAGCAATCAGCAAGATAAACCGTTGTCGGACAACGGAATCTTGCCCTCCCTTCCAAAGTCAGTTTGGGGGCACTATAAAAATCCTCCGAAGTCGGATTTTTAGAAGATGTGAGTTATGGAAAATGAAGAAGAGAACAGGTTACGAAAGATCACCACGCGATTTAAACCAGGTGAATTTTTACTGATAGACAAGCGTTTCAAAAAGACGCGGTTCAGAAAGATGAGCGAGTACATCCGGTGCGTTTTACTGGAGAAACCGATCACCGTAACTTACCGGGACAAGTCCATGGATGAGATGCTGGAAGAGCTGGCTTTACTGCGCCGGGAGCTCAATGCCATCGGTAATAATCTAAACCAAGCTGTCCGTCAGATCAACGCGGCACATGGCTCCGCAGACAACCGTTTATGGTTATCGCTTATGTCTATCATCAGGTCCAAAGTTGATCCCGCCATCGCCCAGATCAAAGACCGCATGCAAAACTTTTCAGAACTATGGTCGCAAAAATTAAAACCGGACGAAGCATCCTCGGGGCAATAAATTACAATGAGCATAAGGTGCGTTCAGGCAAGGCTGAATTGATCCTGGCACAGGGTTATTTGAAGGAGCCGCTTGACCTGTCTTTCAGCGACAAGGTGAACCGGTTGACTGACCTGACAAAACGGAATGAGCGCACACAGGTCAATGCCTTACACGTGTCATTGAATTTTGCTGTTGGCGAAAGTTTGGAAAAATGGACACTTCAGCAAATTGCCGATGAATACATGGAAGGCTTAGGATTTGGTAAGCAACCCTACCTTGTCTACCAGCATTACGATGCCGGACATCCGCACCTGCATCTCGTTTCTACCAATATTAAACCGGATGGTGAAAGGATCAGCTTTCATTTGCTGGCTAATAAAGCCTCTGAGCAGTCGCGGAAGCAGGTAGAGCTGAATTATGGATTAGTCAAGGCAGAAGATCAAGGCAAAGCACAACATAACATAAAATCTCTATCCCTGGAACAAGTAGCTTACGGGAAATCAGAAACTAAACGGGCCATCACTAATGTCGTAAGTGAGGTATTGCGAACATACAAGTTTACCAGTATCCCGGAATTCAACGCGGTTCTGAACGGCTTTAACGTGACGGCTGACCGGGGTTCAAAAGAATCCAGAATGTATGAGAAAAACGGGTTGGTATACTGGGCACTGGATGGTAAAGGCAGCAAGATCGGCGTTCCCATCAAGGCCAGCAGTATCTACGGTAAACCAACGTTAAAGGCGCTCGAAGGACGCTTTGCTTTAAATGACGTGCTACGCAAATCATTAAGAGAGCAGGTAAAGCAGACGATTGATGATCTGCTGAACAAACCGATTGGTAAAACCGAGTTTCAGTTAAAGCTTAAGGAACAGAATATTGAAGCCATTTTTAGGCACAGTGAGGATGGCCGGTTGTATGGGGTGACGTTTGTCGATCATAAAACTAAAGCTGTGTTCAACGGCAGTGACTTAGGCAAAAAATATAGCGCAAACAGCCTTTCACAATTCTTTGCACGATCAGAAGGAAGCATTAAACCAAGCCATAACGTTGAACTATCCGGCAATAAACATTTGCCTGATAACACAGGAATTACAGGTAGTAACAACTTCAGCAGTGGCAGTGCATTCCTAGAAGCCTTATACCAGGAGGAAAAACAAGATATGACAGCCATCGGCAGGCTTCAGCAAAGAAAGCGCAAGAAAAAACGCAGAGGACATTCACTTTAAATTTTACAGTTATGCAAACAGGTGAAAACGAACAAGCATTAAGAAGGATCATTGATTTTACCCGGTTTATCAGCCTGGCCATTCTTATCCTTCATTTTTATATTTCCTGCTATGCCGCATTTCAGCATTGGGGGGTGACCAAGCCGGTCATTAACAGTATCCTACTGTCTGTCTCGAAAATTACAGTCGTCAAAAGTGTACTTTATGCAAAACTTGCAGCACTGTGCGCTTTGATGATTTCCTTGTTAGGCAGCAAGGGGAAGAAAGATGAGAAAATCAAACTTAAGACGATCACTACCTATGCGTTTACTGGCTTGCTGTTATACTTTATCAGTGCAGTATTCCTCAACGCCAACTATCCGGTATCAATCAGGGCATCACTATATATCGGCTTAACCGCGTTAGGGTATCTACTGATCTTGTCAGGACTAAGTGCGCTGTTCAGAATGCTTAAATTGAAGCTGGCTGATGACATTTTTAACAAGGCCAACGAATCATTTCCACAGGAAGAGCGGTACCTTAACAATGAGTATTCGATTAACTTGCCTGCTATCTACCACCTGAAAGGTAAAGCGCGTAAAAGCTGGATCAATATCATCAACCCTTTCCGTGGCACATTGATAGGTGGCAGTCCGGGTTCAGGTAAGTCCTACTTTGTTATCCGCCACATTATCACCCAACATATTCAAAAAGGTTTTTCCATGCTGATCTATGATTTTAAGTATGATGACCTAACCAAGATTGCCTATAACGCATTGCTTCAACATGGTCACTTGTACAAGGTCAAACCGACCCAGTATGTGATTAACCTCGAACAGATTATGCACCGCGCGAATCCACTGGAGCCAGAAACCATGCTGGATATAACAGATGCGATTGACGCCAGCCGAACGATCATGCTTGGTTTAAATCGGGAATGGATCAAAAAGCAGGGAGACTTTTTTGTGGAATCACCGATCAACTTTATCACAGCGATCATGTGGTTTCTGCGAAAGTACCAGGATGGCCGCTTTTGTACTTTACCTCATGTTATTGAGTTAGCTCAAGTGGATTACAAGGAATTGTTTGAAGTATTGCTACAAGAACCTGAAATCGAAGTATTGATCAATCCTTTTATTTCTGCCTGGCAAAATGAAGCCTATGAACAGTTAGAAGGTCAGGTGGCAAGCGCTAAGATCAGTTTGGCGCGTCTATCATCACCGCAGCTTTATTATGTGTTAAGTGGCAATGATTTCTCTTTAGACATTAATAACCCTGACGAACCGAAGATCGTCTGCCTTGCCAATAAGCCGCAAAAATCACAGGTTAACGGTGCTGTGCTGTCCTTGTATATCAACCGCATTAACAAGCTGGTCAACCAAAAGAACCGCCAGAAATGCAGCATGATCTTCGATGAATTCCCAACCATTTACTTTAACGGCATTGACAACCTTATCGCTACGGCAAGGTCGAATAAGGTAGCGGTGACATTGGCGGTTCAAGACTATAGCCAGCTTAAAAAGGATTATGGCCGTGATCAGGCAGAGGTTATTATGAATATCGTAGGTAATATTATTTGCGGGCAGGTAACAGGCGATACAGCCAAACAGTTGTCAGAACGCTTTGGAAAAATTAACCAACAAAAAGAAAGTGTATCCATCAACAGTCAGGATACCTCGGTGAGCCGTTCTACTCTACTGGACTTCGCGATACCTGCATCTAAAATTGCTGGGCTGTCCTCCGGTGAATTTGTGGGCATGGTAGCCGATGACCCGACCAATAAGATCAGCTTAAAAGTGTTTCATAACGAAATTCAAAATGACCATGACAGTATACGCAATGAAGAGTTGAATTATCAGCCAATCCCTACCGTTCGAGATATCGATCAGGTGGAAGTCCTGCGTAATTACCAACAAATCAAAGATGACATAAAGGCTATCGTTCAAGACGTTGTGATTAATTCTTAAGTAATAATGCCAATCGTCATATTAACGTAATATTGATTTAAGGTGAAGTTAAACGAATAACGTGTCGTAACACGTTATTCTTAATTTGCGTATTAAGCAATAATCCTAATTACCTAATCCAACTCCTTATGCGCACTATCACCGAGCGTTTCTACAGCGCTTTAGAAAATCAATTGAACGAAATTTCCACGAACGGCGAACCTTTAGCCGAACAATACAAAGCTTCTATTATCCTTTGCAAAAAAGCAATGGCCAAGCTGAAAAGCTACATCTCCAGCTATTCTTTTGAAAGTATCGAAGACGAGATCCATTTCTTCAAAGAAGTAAAACCCCAATTCTACAGTAAATACATTTACTTCATCAGCGTTTATAACTACCTAATGAAAAGGCCGACAGGAGCCGAAGATCATTTAAAAGAATATATCAACTCTGAACTGGCCGATCTTAAACGTTATTTCGATCATAACGCCGCTTTTTATCAGTACTACCGCTCCGGTTCCACTCAGATGGATGAAGTGTATTTTACGCGTGGTGGATTTGACGTACATGTGGAACTGGAAAAATTTGAAGAAGACGAGGTGTATTCAACCAGTCACGACTACAAGCTTTCCAATATTATCGCGAACGAAAAATATCAGGACTTTTTAAATATCGAACTTCAAAAGCTCAATAATCATGATGAGCGCCCGCCAGAGATGAGCCTCGAATTGCCGCTCACCTGGACATTTTCAAAGACCGATCTGATCGAACTGATTTACGCGCTGGTTGCTGCTGGCGTATTTAACAATGGCAATGCGGAGATCAAAACTGTTGTTAGCTTTTTTCAAACGGTTTTTCATATCGAACTTGGCCAGTACTATCACAAGTACACCGATATAACGCGGCGAAAAAAGGATCGTACAATATTACTTGATAAGCTGAAGCTTGCCTTACTCCGTAAAATAGACCAAAAACTTGATGAAGATGGCTCTATTCAGCAAAAGCTAAAATTATAGCTATTTTCAACTACTTGTTTTTCAATCTGTTATAAAAAATTTATCCTACCCTGTACATGAGGTGTGATAAAAGTTTTTTGGATAGGCCAACCTTTGCTTTCGAGATCGCTGCATGGTGCAGATGGTCTTTAAAATCAAAGTGTTATGTTGTCATCCATCTCCTGGCAGCAGTATTTAGCAGCCATCGCTATCATAAGCGCATCTTACTACCTGTATGTGATTCTTCGCTACTATCAGCGCGAGGTTACCAATCTTTTTATAGCTAAGCAATCAGGTCAGCTACTTGCCCCAAGCAGCACCCTTTCATCTTTTACGGTGATGGGTCAAGCTAAGCAAGATCAAAGCATCACCGTCGTAGCCGACGAAGAGTTACAATTCGCGGAAGCCGACATCGACGAAGACTTAAACGAACCAGTTGCTGAAACAACAGCAGCAAAGCCCGTTGAGTTTTTGCCACAAACACAACTGCTTAATGAGACGGACAAACTCATTGATGCTTTCGCAGACGTTGACAGTAAATCAGAATTTATTTCATTGCTGAACATTCTGCTTACCTCTTATAAACCTTACGAGTCGGAAATAAACTATCTACAGGTAATTGAGCACATCTTGAACGAATCGCACGGAAAATTGCCTTTCGACTTGACAAGCAATGACCTGCCTGCCTTGAATGAGTAACATTTTTTAAACCCTTTAAAATAAATAATCATGAAAACACAGCAAGTAAAAAGAAATAACGATCTGAGGCATCTGTTGAAGAAAGGCTTCGGCACATTGACATTTATCCTTTTCGCCTTCACCTTGTATGCACAGGACGGTAATGCCGGCATTCAGGAGGCAACCACGCAGGTCAAAAGCTATTTTACTACCGGTACAACCTTGATGTATGCTATTGGTGCTTTGGTAGGCCTGGTAGGTGCTATTAAGGTTTACAAAAAGTGGAACGACGGCGAGCATGATACCGGAAAGGTTGCATCCAGCTGGTTTGGTAGCTGCATTTTTCTAGTAGTTGTCGCTACTGTACTCAAATCTTTTTTTGGCGTTTAACTGCATCAATATGGCATTGTATCAGATCAATAAGGGCATCAATAAACCCATCGAATTTAAAGGGCTAAAGGCCCAGTACATCGGCTACCTCGGAGCAGGCCTCGTTATTCTGCTCGTCGGCTTTGCAATCATGTACCTGGTGAGCATACCGGTGACCATGTGCCTGATAATCGTAGGTGCATTGGGGAGCCTGCTGTTTTTCCAGGTGTTTAAGCTTAGCCATAAATATGGCCAATATGGGCTGATGAAGAGATCGGCAAAGCGATATCTGCCGCGTTACCTGCAATTCAAGACACGAAACGTATTTCTCCAATTAAAAAGAAGATCATGAGATCACACAGCAAAGCGGAACAGGTATTTCCTGTTTATAAGGTGGAACACGATTGTATGCTTTCAGCGCAAGGCGACCTGACCATTGGTTATGAAGTTGACCTACCGGAAATTTTTACCATGTCCAATGACGAATACCACAGCTTTCACGAGGCTTGGATCAAGGCAATAAAGCTGCTGCCGAAAAATACCATCTTCCATAAGCAGGACTGGTTTATAAGTGAGCAGTATAAGGCCAGGTTTCAGGAAAACGGCGAAACGCAGGTTAAAACGTTTCTGTCACATTCCAGCGAAAAGCATTTCCACGAGCGTCCATACCTGCATCATCATTGCCATGTTTTCCTGACTAAGAAGCCCGAAAAATTCAAACACTATACGAGCGCGGTAAGCACATTGATGCGAAAACGCATAGTCCCTTCTCAAACCACATCAGAAGAGCTGTTTCGTGACTTTTTAGATAATGCCGGACAGTTTGTAAAGGTGCTGGAAGATAGCGGCCTAATTGCATTGCGGGGCATCAATGACGACGGACTGTCCGGTACGCCTAAGACACCCGGAATACTGGAACAGTACTGCTTTCTGCTCAACAAGAACAGCAATACGGTTTTAAAGGATATTCATATTCAGGACGAGATCCGCATTGGCAATGATTATTGTCAGCTTTTTACTTTAAGCGATGCGGAAGACTTGCCGCCGCTTTGTGGCCCGAGGATAACCTTTGACAAGTACAGCACGGACAAAACAAAGTTTAGTACTGGATTTGCCTCACCGATCGGCACTTTGTTGAGATGCAACCATGTGTATAACCAGTACATATTTATCGAAGACAGCCAGCAAACCTTAAAGAAGCTGGAGGCAAAGAAGCTGCGCTTACAATCGTTATCCGCTTATTCCCGTGAAAATGCGATCAGCCGGGATGCGACTCACGAATTTTTAAATGAAGCAATCAGTCAGCAGCGGCTGCCGGTTAAAGCACACTTTAATGTGATGGCCTGGACAAGCGACCGAGCCGAACTTAAAGACCTCAAAAATAAAGTAAGTTCAGCTTTAGCTCAAATGGATGCGCAACCTAAACAGGAAACGGACGGAGCACCGCAGATATGGTGGTCGGGATTGCCAGGCAATGAAGCTACCTTTCCAATGAATGATACCTTTGATACATTTGTTGAACAGGCAACCTGCTTTTTAAATCTTGAAACAAACTACCAATCCAGTATCAGTGCCTGCGGGCTTAGGCTCGGCGATCGCTTGTCAGGCAAACCTGTCCATGTAGACATCAGTGATGAACCGATAGAGAAAGGCATAACGACTAACCGGAATAAGTTTATTTTGGGTCCGTCGGGCAGTGGAAAGTCTTTTTTTACCAACCACCTTTTGCGAAGCTATTTTGAACAGGGCGCTCACATTGTATTGGTCGATGTAGGGCACAGTTACCAGGGGCTTTGTGAGTTCGTCGGAGGATATTACTTCACTTATTCAGAAGACAACCCCATCAGCTTCAATCCCTTTTATATCGCTCAGGGCGACTACTTGGATACGGAAAAGAAGGAAAGCATTAAAGCCATGATCCTGGCATTGTGGAAGAAGGAAGATGAAGGCGTACAACGTTCAGAATACATTGCGATTTCCGATGCTTTGTACCACTATTATGAAAAGCTTAAAGTGAATTCTGATATCTTTCCTTGCTTTGATAGCTTCTATGATTTCCTTGCAGGAGAGTTTTATGAGACCATGAAACAATCAAAAGTAAAAGATGAACGTTTTGATATTGATAACATGCTGTTCGTATTAAAACCATATTACAAAGGTGGTGAGTACGCTTACCTGTTGAATGCAAGAGAAAATCTCGACTTATTGCATCGCCGCTTTATTGTCTTTGAATTGGATAACATCAAAGATCACCCCATTCTTTTCCCGGTAGTGACACTGATCATTATGGAAACCTTTGTATCCAAAATGCGCAAACTCAGTAAGGCCACCCGCAAAATGATCTTAATCGAGGAAGCATGGAAAGCTATTGCGCGTGAAGGCATGGCCGAATACATCAAATACTTATTTAAAACGGTTCGAAAATATTTTGGTGAAGCTTTGGTAGTTACCCAGGATATTGAAGATATCATCAGTTCGCCGGTGGTCAAGCAGGCTATTATCAATAACAGCGACTGCAAAATTCTGCTTGACCAACGCAAGTACCAGAATGACTTTCCGAAAATTCAGCAGTTATTGGGCATCACGGATAAAGAAACGGCACTGATCATGAGCATGAACCGGAACAATGATGAAAAGCTAAAATACAAAGAGGTGTTTATCAGCCTCAATGGTCAGTTGTCAAAAGTTTACCGGACAGAGGTGAGCCGTGAGGAATACTGGACTTATACAACGGAATCAGCGGAAAAAGCTCGTGTTCAAGAATACGCTAAGAAATATGGAAGTATTCAGCGAGGCATTGCGGCTATTGTTCAGGAAGAATTAGAAAAAGCAGCTTAATTAAATTATATCATTATGAAAGCATTAATCATTCTATTATTGATATTATTTATCATCTACGGATGCTCAGAGACCGCTAAAGAGTCAGACCCGTCCGGGACTTATGTAACCCATTTCAAGAATGAATATTCGCTTACAGACGATACTCTTATTATCAGAAATATCAATTCTTCTAACCAGGCATATAACATTGAACGAAAATCTGGTTTTCAAAAAATCAGAAATGGCGTTTTAAAGAGCAAGGAATTTAAGTCTGCCAAATGGGATGCCACTTACAACGAAGATTCAAAGGTACTACAGCAAACTGACCTTGGAAATCAGGTTTATATTACAGACCATAACGGCGTTAAACTCGGCGATTCCGAATACAAGAAAATAAAATAGCAATTTATTTCTTGCCTTTTTTAATCTGATAAATAATCGGAAAGGGACTTCTTATGAAAAAATTTAAGGTACGACCAGCGATATTAATCGCCTTGATAATGTTATTGTTCACAGTGCCGAAAGCTAATGCGCAGTTCGTAGTAGCAGAAGTAATTAAACTCACCGTCAAGAAAGTGATCAAGGCCATTGACCTTAAAGTTCAGCGGATGCAGAACAAGACCATCTGGTTGCAGAATGCACAGAAAGTGTTAGAAAACGAGCTATCTAAAGTTAAACTTACGGAGATATCCGGCTGGACAGAAGAACAAAAACAATTGTACAGCGGCTACTATACAGAGCTATGGAAGATCAAATCCACCATTGCTTATTACCAGCGGATCAAAGATGTCACCTTGAAACAGGCTGCTTTGGTGGGTCAGTACAAGCGGGCCTGGGGGCTGTTTCAAAAAGACAACCACTTTCGTCCGGAAGAAATCAATTACATGCAGAAGGTTTACAGCGGCATCTTAGATGCCAGCGTTCAGAACCTCGATCAGATATTAATGGTCATCAATAGCTTCAAAACGCAAATGTCCGATGCTGATCGGCTCGAACTGATTAATCATGCAAGTGACCAGTTGGATATCAATTACAACGACTTGCAGCAGTTTAACAATCAAAACATTCGGATCTGCTTGCAACGAAGCCGTGACCTTGCAGATACGAAATCAATTAAGGAATTGTATGGAATCAATTAGCCAGTTAAAGCGCCGTGCTGATGATATCGGCCGGAAAAGCAAGGCACTATTAACCTATGCGCTGGTGACCGCCGCTGCTTCGTTATGGTTGTCACAATCACATGCGCAGACTTTTGCCGAATGGTTCTCTCAAAAGAAAACCCAAAAGAAATACCTGCTTCAGCAAATAGCAGCTTTACAGGTTTACTCCAATTATTTGAAGCAAGGTTACCAAATCGCTAACGGCGGCTTGGGTTATATCACCGGCTCGTTAAAGGACGAGTTCAGTTTGCATACGACCTACTATGATAAGTTGAGATCCATCAATATGGTAGTCAAGAATAACCCGCAGGTGGGTAATATCCTGACATGGCAAAGGGATATTCTAGGAGCAGTTAAAGGTCTTGATCAGGCAACTTACCTGTCAACGAAGGAAAAGGTTTACGTTGGTCAAGTCAAACAGGCACTGCTTTCAGACTGCGATGAACAGATCACAGCGCTGCAAATTCTCCTCACAAACGGCAAACTGACCATGACTGACGATGAACGTTTAAAGCGGTTGAACAGCATTCACCTGGCGATGCAGAGCAATTACCGGTTTATCGCAGACTTCGCAGGCAAGATCAAGGTTTATGGCCTTCAGAAACAGCAAGAAAATACCAACCTCGAAACCAGCAAATACATATTCGGTATTCGATAATATCAAGGATTATGAAAAAGCACATCAAAGCATTTTTGCTGACAGGATTTACAGTAGCGACTCTCTCGCATACTCAGGTATGTAAGGCTCAGGGCCAGGAACTACAGCAGTTGTTATTGAATATAGAAAAGCTAACTCAGTTGAAGAGCATCCTTTCCGATATGAAGACAGGTTACCAGATCTATCAAAGGGGCTACAGTACGATTTCGTCGCTATCCCAAGGAAACTTTAATCTGCATGATGTGTATCTAAACGGCTTGCTTCAGATCAGTCCGGCTGTCAAAAACTACGGCAGGGTTGCCGAGATCATCTCCCAGCAGGCCAGTTTGCTAAGTGAGTACAAGAAGGCTTTTTCCCGCTTTAAACAAAGCGGATCGTTTTCCGCAGGCGAACTTGACTATATGGGTAAGGTATATGGCGGGCTGGTAAAGCAAAGCCTTGACAATATCAATGAGCTAACCAATGTATTGACAGCTTCTAAATTGAGGATGACCGATGATGAAAGGATCAGGGCAATAGATCGGATTTATGTGAACTCTACTGATAAGCTTCAGTTTTTGCGATACTTCAACCGCAACGGTGTGATGCTCAGTTTGCAGCGAACGAAGGAAACCGGCGATGCCCTCTCATTAAAGAAGCTCTACGGTATAAACCACTAATTCAGACATTATGAAAAAGACAGCTTTTTTAACCGCAATCATTGCGGTAACGGGGATTCTTTTCCCATTATTTTCAAATGCAGCAGGGCTTGCAGATAACATCCAGGGATTGCAGGGAACGCTCAATAATGTTTACAATGATATGCTGCCGATGTGCAGCGGCTTGATCGGCGTAGGCAGGGCCATCGCAGGATTCGGCGCACTGTGGTACATCGGCAGCCGCGTATGGCGGCAAATTGCGGCGGCAGAACCTATAGACTTTTACCCGCTGATGCGTCCCTTCGCTCTCGGGCTGGCGATCCTGTTATTTCCCACGGTCATCGCAATCATCAACGGCATCATGCAGCCTACCGTAAATGCGACGGGCGGAATGGTGCAAAACTCAGATGCAGCGATTGCCGCCTTATTAAAAGCCAAACAGGAAGCCGTTGAGAAGACAGATACGTGGCAAATGTACGTTGGGCCTGACGGTGATGGTGACCGGGATAAATGGTACAAGTATACCCATCCTGAAGACAAAGATGGCAGTGGTGAAGGTGTATTAGCAAGCGTTGGAAATGATATGAAATTCGCTATGGCTAAAGCGTCCTATAACTTTCGTAATACCGTGAAGCAATGGATGTCAGAGGTACTACAGGTATTGTATGAAGCCGCAGCACTATGTATCAACACTATTCGTACGTTTTACCTGATCATTCTGGCTATCCTCGGGCCGATCGTTTTTGGGCTTGCGGTATTTGACGGTTTTCAAAGCACGTTAACGGTGTGGCTGGCTAAATACATCAATGTATTCCTATGGTTACCAGTCGCGAATATATTCGGTGCCATTATCGGTAAAGTGCAGGAAAATATGCTCAAACTGGATATTTCACAAGTACAATCAGCGGGTGATACCTTTTTTAGTTCGACTGATACGGCTTACCTCATTTTCCTGATCATTGGGATCATAGGCTACTTCACGGTTCCGAGCGTAGCCAATTACATTGTCAATGCAGGCAGCGGCCATGGGCTTTTACAAAAAGTAAATGCACTGGTCATCACCAGTTCCAATGCCACCGTGGCGGCTGGTTCTCAAGTGGGAGAACGAATGGTCAACGGCGCAATTAATTTAAGCAATGCACCAGGCGACTTTATGAGCGGCTGGAACAATGCGGGTCAGGAAAATAAGTCACAGCCCGCTAACCATCAGGCAGCTCGCATCAACGGAAATTAAGTAGTTCACCATAAAATTCGTAGCCATGTTTACACACCTAAAGAATATTGAAACTGCCTTCCGGCATGTGAAGTTGTTCAGTTACTTCCTGATAGCGGCCTGCACGATCATCTCCTGCTTTGCCCTTTATAAAAGTTACCAGGCAGCAGACCTCGCCAGCAGGCATATTTACATATTAGCGAACGGCAAAGCTTTAGAAGCCTTCGCCGCAGACCGCAAAGATAACATCCCGGTTGAGGCACGGGATCACATCAAAATGTTTCATCACTACTTTTTCACGCTTGACCCTGATGAAAAAGTGATCAATGCCAACATCGGAAAGGCATTGTACCTGGCCGATGAAAGCGCCAAAAATCAGTACAACGATCTTAAGGAAAAAAGCTATTACAACAACTTGATTTCCGGCAACATCAGCCAACAGGTTGTGGTGGACAGCATTCAACTCGACATTGATAAGTACCCTTATTACTTTAAATGCTTTGCTACGCAAAAGCTGATCCGCGCAACATCAACCATTAACCGCAGTCTGGTTACCCAGGGTTATCTCCGAAACGTGGCGCGTTCAGATAACAACCCGCACGGATTCCTGATTCAGCATTGGGAAACATTAGCCAACAGGGATACTACCCTTCAACATCAATAGCCATGAAAACACAAAGTAACGATAATAGCTCATCCACTCCGATGAACGACCGAATAGCGAAAGTGGTCTCGGAATTTATTGTAAGTTTTCAGGCTAAGTTAGCAGCGTCAATCGGCCAACGGTTCAATGCTTATAGCGCCGGTAAGCAAAAGGTCCTGCTGGTGAGTGTCGTGGCGATCATAACGGTCATATTGTTAGCAGGACTTTTTACCAATTCCTATACAATACCGGCCCTTCATCAATCCTATAAACCCGCAACACATATCGGTATGGCATCCGACGTCAATCTCTCTGGAAGAAGGGATGCACAATTAACAGATTCACTAACTAAAAAATGATTAGATCATGGAAGCAACACTCAAACAAGGCAATTTGCCTGCACACGCTCCTGAATTTCTTAAAGAGCGTAAATTCTTAATGATGATACCAGTATTGATCTTTCCTTTTCTGACGATGGCCTTTTGGGCGTTGGGTGGCGGACGGAACAGTAGCCATATGACCGGCGAACAGACGGCGGTCAAAGGGCTGAACACTACTTTACCTCAAGCTAAATTTAAAAATGGTAGTGATCAGGATAAAATGGGTGTCTATCAAACATCTGCGAAGAACTCAGACAGTTCCGCCGCGGGCAGCGTAAGCCAAAACTTCGTTAGTTCGATGGGCTTTGCTGAACAGCAGGCTTCACAAGGAGAACTGCAAAACACCTCTTCGTTACCAGGCGAACTGGCGGCGAACGATCCTAATGAAGCCAAAATTCAGGCGAAACTTGCGCAAATCAATACGCAGCTCAATCAGTCTTCGTCACCGGTACAAACGGGCGGTTATGAGCCGCAGCCAAATTCCGGTGCAGCCGTTAAGCGACTGCAAATGATGATGGCTTCCATGAACAGCGGCAGTGCTGAAGACCCGGAAATGAAACAGCTCAGCCGCATGCTTCAGCAGATCAATGATATTCAAAATCCCGGCAACTCCGATAACGTCCTTCGCGCCCGCTCCCTAAAAAATCGTAACCGTGTCTATGCGGTAACTGCCGTAAGCGATGATAGCGACGAATATGGTGAAGGGCCCAACGTTAGGTATGCAAGCAATAAAACCGCTCAGGGTGAAAATGCGGAAGGGAATACCATTCAAGCCGTGATTCACGAGGATCAAACGTTGGTCAGCGGCGCGGTGGTTAAACTGCGGCTGTTGGACGGGATTTATGTTAAAGGCAAAATGATTCCTAAAGGCAGCTTCGTTTACGGCACTTGTGCCCTGAACAACGAACGCTTGGAAATCAAGATTGCCAGTATACGCTACCTGAATAACATCTTGCCGGTCGCACTCACTGTGTATGACCTGGATGGTCTGGAAGGTTTATATGTGCCTGGGTCCATCAGCCGCGACGCTGCTAAGAACGGAATGGGCAACGCCGTTAGCTCCATGCAGCTGATGACCATGGATCAATCGTTAGGCGCACAAGCAGCCGGGGCCGGTATTGAAGCCGCTAAAGGGCTGTTCGGCAAAAAGGTAAAACAGATTAAGGTCAAAGTCAAAGCCGGATATGAAGTTCTGCTTAAGGACAACAATGACCGCGATAATTAAGGAGGTAATATGAAAAGATTAACAGTTATATTTTTCCTTGCGTTGATAGGGAAAATAGCGTTTGCACAGGACACAGCCTATGTAAGCCACGACAAGGCAACAGCATTATTTTTTCAAGGGCCAGTTAAAGTGCTCGGCAGCCAAAGCAGCAAGTACGTAATTACGGACAAAGGCAATGGGGTGTTAACGATCAAAGCAGTCGCGTCGAATTTTAAAAATGTTACGCTTAGTGTTCAGGATCAAAGCACCAAAAAGGTCTACAGCATCCCGGTAGCTTATTCTTATGGACGGGCAGGGCGACGGATTGGCTATGGTATGACGCTTGTACGTACACTTGTAAATAACAGGCCGGAAAATACCGAAGAGGTTATCGCGCAGCAATTGGCATCAGGAAAACGTGCTGATGTCGCAACCCATGAGAAAACGGGCGGTATCAAGGCCTGGATCAATAAAGTTTCACTTGCGGGTAACCGGATCTATTTGCGGCTTGATCTACGAAATCGCTCGAACCTGCCTTACGGGATTGATTTTGTCCGTTTCTATATTCGTGACCGCAAAACCGTGGACCGGATGGCTACCCACGAACAGGAGATCGTCCCGCTTTACAGCACTTTACGGAGCCGTACAGCTGTAGTCAAAGATCATGATGTTACCAAAGTATTTGCTTTTAAGCGGTTTTCGCTATCGGAGGACGAGGCGCTATTCATCGAGGTTTACGAGCGTTCGGGTAACCGGCACCTTTATTTACAAATCAGGCAAGATGATCTGGATGATATCAAAGTCCTTCCTGTACCATCACGGGCTGCGCTGACGCTGGCCGCTAATTAATAATCATTTAATTAACCATTTAATTCATACAGTTATGAAGACACAAAATTCAGAATTTTTAAAGAAAAGCCTTTTGAATTTAGGTTTTGGAGAAAAGGTAAATGCGGAACTTGACAAGGAAATGGAAGCGAAAACGCCGGAATTCAGGTTAGGCCTAAGCCACGAGTTCAATCAAAAGACCGTCGATTACACCCTTCATTTTAAAGCAGGCGACAACCAGGACATGTACTTTTTTAATAAGTTCGATGCGCATATCCGGCACGAAGACGCTGCAAAGGAGGTCAGCCAAACGTTTTTTATTAATAAAGGAAATGGCGTTACAGCTAAAGAAGCCTTCAACTTGATGGAGGGACGTTCTGTTCATAAACAGCTAACGAACCTGGAAAATCAAAAATATCAGGCCTGGCTAACGCTGGACGACCAAAATCTGACCGAAAGTGGCAATAAGAAGATCAAGCATTACCACGAGAATTACGGCTATGATATTGAAAAGGTCATTGCCGGAAAAGGTATCAAGGAACTGGAAGATCCAAAAGCAAAAGAAGATTTATATCGTTCTCTGAAAAAGGGCAATGCGCAGCAGATCACCGTTGCAACCGGTGAAGGCGAAAAAAAGTATTTCATTGCAGCTAACCCGCAGTTCAAAACCGTCGATCTTTACGACCATCAGATGAAGAAGATCAAGCGGGAAGAGCTGTTAGGTACAAGTGCCAAAGCAACAAAAAGCTTGAAGTCTCATGCGCAATCCTCGGAGGAGCTGCCAAAAAAAAAACAGTCGCGTAAAAGCAAAATGAGTGTTTAACATTTTTAGGCAACAGGTCATCATTGACCTGTTGCTATTTATCTAAAATACTCTATTATGAAAACATTAGATGAGGCACACAATGTATTATTAAGCGTATCAGACGAGCAATGGCTGAAACTCGTCGAGATGCTAACCTATGGCGTGTTAGAGCTGAATGCCCGCACGTTGGCAAAAGTGGAGATTATGTATAGTGTCGGCCATTACCCGGCGATGCATTTTCGTTTAACGACTATTTTAGATGATCCCACTGATGGTAACCCTTTACCACAAGTATCCGGATTCCGGTTTGCCTTCGACCAGGATATTGATGATGACGTATATATTGAACCCCTTAGTTCAGACGGCTATTGGGAAGACTATCTGGAAAAAGAAGGTATCACCCATGTGTTTGCGAGTAACGAAGTTGGAATCAGGAAGCTATATCGGTTCATCAACGAGGAACTGCATCTATGGGATGATGTGCCTTTTGCAGAAGTTGAAAAACCTGTAGAAGATACCTGGAGAACGTTGTTTGAGCTTAACCCGCTTCCTGATCAATGAAGTGCTTGTTGTATAAGTTGATGATATCTCGTTTGAGTTCCAACGGCAGATCATAACCCTCTTTCCATATTAGCTTGCCTGTAGGCACCTCACCCAGAGGGGCTTGTATAATGTCGCAGCCTTCTAAGACGTCCTCAATAGCATGAATGTCAAGATACGGCTCGTACCTGGTTTCCATTGCTTTTAGTTCGGGGTCTGCAACAAGACTGAACATCCTTTCTCTGTATGGCTTTTCGTGCTGCTCCACTGTCATGATATTATGAATTGGCTTTACCTTTAAGAATTTCTACTTTTTCCCGTTCGCTTGCGAGAAGTTGCTCATAAAGCTTCTTGTTTTCTTCGTAGACTTCAATTAACTTGTCTATAGGATTGAATGTAGGGTTGTAATTTACAGCATTTAACATCGAAGTATCGTTAAATGTATTCGAGATGATATTCACCGCCTTTTCCTCATCAAAGTTTTTGATGGCTTCAACGGGAACTTTAAGTATAGCAGCTACTTGCGCAAGAATATCTTCTTCAATAAGCTCTTTTCCCTCCAATAACGATACTCTTTTTTGGCTCCAATCATCTCCTAACGCTAAAGCCAAGGCTTCTTGCTTTAACCCGAGCATCTCGCGAAAGCGCTTCACATTGCGTCCCTGATGAATATTTTTTGGCGAATCGGTAGCTGTCCTCATGACGAAAATGGTTGTTTAAGCAAATGTATGAAAATTTGAAGTTTCAAGTTACCAGTTTTATCGGCCTAAAGCAAGCATAAATTATACGAGTTTGCTACTTCGATAGAAAGCTGTAGAATAGGTTAGAAAGCTGTTCCTGCGGTCATTTGTCTTGCTGGCAACAATGGCGGCATCAAGACCATGACGATGTATTTAGGAAACATAGCACCGTGGGAGGCAGTACCCCAAACATCTGCGTTTTAGCGAAATTATGAATCCTTTAAAAGTCATTACCGACTTTTTCAGTTCTGGGTGGCCCAAAGATCACCGGGAGGATTTAAAGGAATGGCGTTTTTATGTATTAAATGACAAGTTTTATAAAGATCGGCATGGGCCTGGACACGTGTTATTCATTTATGATCAAACCCTTCAGTTGATCGAAGCTCTGCATTTATTACTACTCAGAAATTACGACAGGTGGCCACGCTTACAGGACGTGACCGAAGAGCAGATCGAACAGGAAAAAAAGGAATGGGTATACTTTCCAAAAAATTTGTCTGCAAAAGAACTTGCTAACCCATATAAAGCCGTGAAGAAGTGTTTCAAAAAAATAACGCCGCAGGATTATCGCGACTATCTGCACGAATGGCTGCACAGCGCCTTGTATAACAGTGCTGCTGACGAAACGCTGATCGCTGGCGAGATCATTGACGTGTATGATAATATCCGTAAACTTTATTCCGCAGCATGGCTCATTCACCAGCGCGAGACCGAAGAAACGATCACGCATAAAGGTTGGGGCAGAAACCGGAATGCGTCGGAAAAAGAAAGCATTGATGATAAATTAGCACCACTAAAAGACCTTGATCCGGTATTAAATCAAGCTGAAAAGTCAGGCATTGACGAAGTAAAGAACCTGATCGTTGAGCGTATTCCATCTGTTTGTATGATTTACCTGATGGGTACACACTCCAACCCATTTACGTATTATTTACTGATACTGATAGACGACAAGGAAAAAACGCCTGAACACGAGATTGCCAACAAAATTGAGGATAACTGTCGTCACCTGGCATCAGTATTCGCCTTTGTACATAAACTGGCCAGTGCCAAAGATGCGTTGGCAAACAATAAGCGTTTTTGGCACAACACACTCTTCAAAAGTATTAATGTTTATAAAGCTCCTGATGTTGAGCTAACAGGTGCGCATTCCATTGATAATAGTGTGTGGCTGGAAAGAGCCGGGCACGACTGGAACAGATGGGGTGTTCAAGGCAAAGAATTCATGAAAGGCGCTCTTCGCTACATTGAAGATAACAATTATTCACTGGCACTTTTCTCCCTTCATCAGGCTGCTGAAAGTAGTTTGATTGCTATTATTCGGGCGGTATTAGGTTACCGCTTATCGGTGCATAATTTGTCGAGAAAGATTAGAATAACATTGTTATTTACTGAAGAAATTAAGCGGGTTTTGCAGTTAGACACGACGGAAGGCGTTCAGCTATTCAATTTGCTGCAATCAGGATATTCGGAAGCACGATATAAAAGCCAATTTAATCCAGATGAAGAATCTGTAAAGCGCTTAAAAGATAAAGTTGAACTGCTGATAGCTAAGATTGAGCAAATTTACCAGCAGTTTATTAAAGAAAAATCCGCTCCACCAAGCACCGGCCAGTAGTAGCGGCAGGCGGCTTGAGTTTCTCAGGCCGCCCTGCTCGCTATGATATGCATTGATGTTTCCTGAGTTTAGATGGAAAAGACGCTGCCTGATCAATCTACATCACTGCACTATCAATAGATAGCTAATGTTTATCAATTAATTATCTTGTTTTATATAATCAATCTAACAATGAATTACAACGTGTCATTTGCAGAGATGAACCGGTTAGCTATGAAGATAAAAATCCGTCAACCTAAACTTTCTCTCGAAGATATGCGAAAACAAGCGTTGCGACTTGAAAGCACCCGTACCGCTAAAATAAAAAAGCAGTCACCTTCTCGTTAACAGCTAAATCGTGAATGTTATTAACGATATTGGTGTGAATAAAAATGGATTGATTATTGCAAAGGTCTATTTATTTGTACGGAATTTTTCCGTATATTTGTTTTGAAAGGCAATAATTATGGAACGAGCGATCAAAGCTGAAAAGACAAGATTCGATACCAAACTGACAACAGATCAGAAAACATTATTTGAACGGGCAGCAAAATTAGGCGGTTACCGTACGCTTACCGATTTTGTGGTATCCACTGTTCAGGAAAAAGCAAAATTTATTGTGGAACAGCACGAAGCTGTTCTGGCTACAGAAAGGGACAGGAATGTTTTTTTCGAAGCAATCATGAACCCGCCGAAACCTGGCAAACGCTTACAAGAGGCTGCTGAGCGCTACCGTGAATTAAATAATCAGTCAACGGAAGTTTAATGAGTTATCCGATTGAACCGCTGCATTCAGGACTTAACAAAAAAGAGTTTACCTGCGGCAAGGAAATGCTGGATAATTACCTGCACAAACAGGCAAGCCAGGATATCAAAAGGCGTTTAAGTACCGTGTCTGTCATGCTGGATGGTGACCGCATCATCGGCTATTATACGCTATCAAGTACCAGCATACCCTACGAACTGGTGCCGGAAAAAGTGCAAAAGAAAATGCCGCCTTCTTACCATAACCTCCCTGCTATATTATTAGGAAGGCTCGCATTGGATCAAAACTATAAAGGACAACGCCTTGGCGAATACCTTTTAATTGATGCGTTAAAGAAGTGCTACGACGTCTCTTTGACGCATGTCGGGGCAATGGCTGTGATCGTCGATCCGCTTGACGCCGATGCGGAAGCCTTTTACTTAAAATATGACTTTGTTAAACTGGACTCTGGGAAAATGTTTCTGACGATACAGACCATAGCTGCGCTGTTTACAAATTAGGATTGTCATGTGATATTCTCTGGGTAAACAGCGAGATATTATACAAGCGTATAAATTGAAAGCTCGTTGGCTGTCCCCAAGGCCAGGCTTTTCACTATATCTTTTCCATGAAAAGGATGCCGTTGCAATCCTTGACAGGCTAACTTCTCCAATGTCTATTGCTTAAAATTCCGCTCCTGCATTTTTGCTGCGCTGCAAAAGCATTCGCTTATAACGTTTGACTGGCTACGTCCTGCAGGCGCATCATTCCGGACTTCACTCGTTTACCCGCTCCGTTACCCTTCGCCGGGAAAAGCTTCGCTTGCCTGCATTCCTGCCCTTGCTGATTCGATTTAAGGGACTTCTTTTAGCTGCTATTTTCCAACGAAAACGGACAAAAGCGGCGTCAATCTCGGTCAGCCTTTACGTACGAACGCATAATGTCCTTCGCTTCGCTGCGGCCACCCTTCGGGACTTATAGTTCTCCCGCTCTGGCTTACGACCGCTTTTTTGACTTTCTTTTTTACCGTTTTTTCTTTTGAAGAATAGCTTTTTAAGGGAAGTCTTCGGGAAAAGAGGGAAACGAAAAACAAATTTTTTAACCCTTTAAAATCTTCTAAGATGAAAACAGCAGAAAAAAATGCAAACGGTGTACAAGTTGCAGCAGCAAAAGCAAACGAAGCTAACAGAACTACAAACCGCCCAAGCCTTACAGGCAAAGAAGCCAAAGAACATGCAAACACTACCAATGAACAGCCCGCCGAAAATTCACAAACTGCGGAACCTGCGCCTGCCCAGGCTGCGCCCAGTGGCACCGCTACAGTGGATAACCAACCCATTAACGCTGCAAACCAGCCAGCCACCGAAGAAGTGAAAGCCGAAGCACAGGCCGAACCCGCTAAAACGGAAGAAGTAAAATTTGAGCCTAAAAAGTTCGCGCTGAATTTAGAGCAAACGCTCAAATCCGTGAATGACCTGCACCGCTTGTCTATCCAGCGTTTGGCCCTGATAGCCCGAATTAAGACCTTAGAAGATTTTGAGGTGCAATTACAGGAAGAGAACGACGAACTGGAAAGCAACCCCTACCAAGGCTGCAAACTCATCATTCAGGATGATAAACGCCGCGAATTCGTCACTAACACGCCGAACCTTATCCGCATGGTGGCACAGTTCATTTTTGATGCCTGCCACGAAAAACTGGCCGACATCGAGGCTAACATCGTTTTTCCGAACGCCTGAACAGGTATTGCTCCCGGCGTTTAGCCGGGGGCATTTTTAAGTTTCATCAAAACAGCTACTCCCATGTACGAGCAATTTATAGAACTGACCGACCAGCTATTTTGGGAAGGTTACGCCGAACAACTGGCGCAGGAGAACCCCGCACAATTTCAAATGGAATTCCGTGATTTTTTGAACACCTATCAATATTAAGGCAATGGAAGACAAAATTTTCATACTGGTGAAAGTGGCCATTCAAACCACGCACCCTAACATACACGACGCTATTGCAGAACTGCAAAACAGCGACGTAAAAATTACGAGCACTGGCAATGTACAGGTGCTGCGCACCGAGATCATACCCATGAATACAAGAACTACAAAAAATTAAAGCAATGGCACATCAGATCAATTTCAATCAGAAAACAGGCAAACACAGCTTTATGAGCGTAAAGGAAAAAGCCTGGCACGGTTTAGGGCAGATCATTGACCGCTACCCGACCAGCAGCGAAGCGATACAGCATGCGGGTTTGGACTACATTGTAGAAAAACGTCCTTTGTTTACTTATGATACTGCCAACCATTTGGGTGAAGGCAGCGACGATATGATCATTCCTGAAATAGAAGTACCGAATTTCTTTGCCACCGTAAGGGCAGACACGGAGCAGGTTTTAGGTGTAGTCGGCAATGACTATGAAGTTGTGCAAAACCGTGATGCGTTTTCGTTCTTTGACGCCATTGTCGGCGGTAGTGATGGTATTTTGTACGAGACCGCAGGCGCATTAGGCAACGGCGAACGAGTATTCATAACCGCCAAGCTGCCTGATTATATCCGTGTAGGTGTCAAGGACTGGATAGAGCAATACTTGTTTTTGACCACTTCGCATGATGGTTTAGGCAGTATAACCGCAGCTTTTACGCCTATCAGAATTGTATGTAATAACACGCTTAATGCTGCTATGCGGAATCATTCAGGAGCAATTAAGATACGGCATACCGCGTCTGCTGCCGAGCGGTTAAAACAAGCGCATACGCTCATGGGCATCAGCCGTGAGTTGAGCCAGGAAATGGAAGGCTTGTTTAACCAGTGGGCAAAAGTCCGCATTACAGACCGTGAAGTGAGAAAGCTGATACAGATTGCTATGGCACCTAATAAAGAGGTATTAGAACATTTAGCCGAAAGCAGGTTTGAACAGCTTTCTACGCATTACACAAACATTGTTGACAGCGTTTATGAATACGCTTTAGCCAGCCCGACGCAACAGATCGATACGACTGCAGGAACGGTATTTGGTGCTTATAATGCGGTAACCGGGTATTTTCAGAATGTACGCAGTTTCAAAAGCGAGGAAGCGAAGTTTAAATCCATCATGGACGGCACCGCCAAACAGCGGGCACAAACCGCCTTTAATCTTTGCCGGGATTTCGCTACGCGAGGCAATGAGGCACTAATATTTAACTAAAGCCAACAAGGGGGAGCAATCCCCCTTGTTTTCAAAAATTGCCGGACGGCGGGCTATCGCCCGCCCATTTAGGACGCCCCCTGTTTCCGTATCGATGATGATTTTTGGTGAAAACAGGGGGCGCTTTATTTTGAGCCAAGTTTATATTCAAAAATGATAACTGGCCAGACCTTATCATATCAACAGCAAACTGGACACAAACTGTGTCCAATTTGACATCGACCAATTATCCAGCACTAAAATAACTCATTCCTAACATATCTATTGTATGCTCATATTTTTTAAAAACAAATAGCGTTTTGATTGTTATGATTTAAACGGAAATGGTGTCTTCCGTTCAAAATAACCGCCTCGTGCTGATGACGCCTACAATTATAGCATAGATGAAACCTTGCAGGTCTTGTCGTGAACATTATTGTAGGTGAATGATCAGCGGTACTTCAATCCCTTTTCTATCCCGTCTCGCATTTAGCCAGGTCACCTCCCTGCTCATTGTTCCGGCATCAGTTCATGGTTTTGTCCATGCGATTTAAACTTTTAAAAACAACATAAAATGAACATCAAGAACATTATGGCCAGGGAAGTTTTGGATTCAAGAGGTAATCCGACCGTTGAAGCGGAGATCACTCTAGAAGATGGCTCAACAGCAAGGGGGATCTCACCATCGGGTGCCAGCACCGGCGAGAAAGAAGCGGTGGAACTACGCGACGGCGACCAAAGCCGCTATCAGGGCAAGGGCGTTGAAAAAGCAGTGGCCGGTATCAATCAGGAAGTAAAGCGTGCACTTATCGGCTCCGCATTCGCTGATCAGGCATCCTTTGATCAGGTGCTGATCGACCTGGACGGAACACCCAATAAGGCCCGGTTAGGCGCTAACGCCATTCTGGCCGCTTCGATCGCCTTTGCGCGGGTGAACGCTGTATCCAAAAAGATCCCCCTTTACCGTCAGCTTATCGAGCGCGATACCTATGTGATGCCGGTCCCGTGTATGAACGTGATCAACGGTGGACGTCACGCGGACAATAACCTAGACTTTCAGGAATTCATGATCGCTCCGCACCATGCGCCGAACTTTAAAGAAAGTATCCGCATGGGCGAAGAAGTATTTCATACGCTAAAAAAGCTCTTGTCGAATAAGGGCTATTACACCGGTGTGGGCGATGAAGGCGGTTTTGCACCCAACCTCAGCTCCAACGAAGAGGCCATCGAAGTGATCTTGGAAGCTATTCAGAAAGCCGGGTACAAACCCGGAGAGGATATCTCTGTTTGCCTGGACCCGGCCACCAGTGAGATGTGGGACAATGGTCATTACAAAATGTACAAGAGTAACCAGCAGCGTTATAGCTCGGAAGAGATGGTCGATCTCTGGGCAAAATGGATCCGAACTTATCCTATCGTGCTTTTAGAGGACGGTTTGGGCGAAAACGACTGGAATGGCTGGAAGATCATGACCAATCAGCTGGGCAGCGAAGTGGAACTGGTCGGCGATGATATATTTTGCACGAACCCTTCGATCATTCAGGAAGGTATCGATCGGGGTATCGGGAACAGCGTGTTGATCAAGCTTAATCAGATAGGCACGGTATCAGAGACCTTGCAAGCTGTAGCACTGGCGCAGCAGAACGGCTACCACTGTTTTATCTCTCACCGAAGCGGGTGAGACAGAGGACACGACCATCGCTGACCTGGTGGTGGCCACCAATGCCGGGCATATCAAAACGGGAAGTGGCTGCCGCTCGGAGCGGGTCTCCAAATTCAATCAGCTTTTACGCATCGAACAGGAACTGGGTAGCAAAGCCCGTTTTGCAGGGATCGAAACTTTTAAACGGTAGCAGCAGATCAGTATATGAAAGCTCTCATCACCTCGGAGCGCTACCAGATCATCAAAGAACTGATCAGGTGGAGCTTGCTTATACTTCCGGTAGCTGTCGCTATCGGAAGTATGGTCGCCTTGTTTCTATGGATACTGGACCTGGCCATCAATTACCGGTTCCATCATCCCTGGCTTCTATTTTTGCTCCCGCTGGCCGGGGTACTGATCCACCTGATCTATCGCTCGGTCGGCAGGTCTTCCGAAAAAGGCAACAACCTGATCATGGAGGAGATACACGAACCAGGCGGGGGCGTCCCGCCGCAAATGTCACCGATCATTCTACTGACCACGGTATTGACACACTTGTTCGGTGGTTCTGCCGGTCGTGAAGGTACCGCGGTACAGATTGGCGGAAGCATTGCCCATTTATTTGGAAAGTGGTACCGACTGTCCGTTCAGGATATGCAGTTATTGCTCACGTCCGGAGTTGCCGCCGGGTTCGGTGCCGTATTCGGTACACCGCTGACAGGTGCGCTGTTCGCCCTGGAGGTCTTGGCCATAGGGCGTATGCAGTATAACGCATTACTGCCTGCACTGATCGGCGCTGTCGCCGGGGACTACACGGTAGCAGTCTGGGGAGTTCACCATACGGCCTACCAGATCAGCGCCTTTCGGCATGAGGCATACCCTTTATCAGCTTATCTTCCTTTTGATGGTCTGTTAATGCTGAAAGTGATGTTAGCGTCCGCGGCATTTGGGATGTCCAGCGCTTTGTTCTCTTCACTAGTTCACGCGATCAAGGTCGTTTCAGGTCATTTTATACGGTTGAAATGGCTGATCCCTGTTGCGGGTGGCCTGGTCATTATCGCGCTGACCTATCTCAACGGAAAACCTGACTACCTGAGCCTTGGTGTTGCTGCAGAGTATCCCGGGGCCGTTACGATCCAGTCGGCTTTCCATACCGGAGGTGCAGACCTGCTCAGTTGGTTTTGGAAAATGATCTATACGGCCGTCACGCTTGGCTCTGGATTTAAAGGCGGAGAAGTAACCCCCTTATTTTATATAGGGGCTACCTTGGGTAACACGTTGTCTAATGTATTGCATGCACCGGTGGGCTTATTTGCAGCGCTGGGATTTATTGCCGTGTTTGCCGGCGCGACCAATACGCCGCTGGCTTGTACGGTCATGGGAGTAGAACTGTTTGGCGGGGAACACGTGCTTTATTTTGCGATCGCTTGTTTTACGGCCTATTTATTCAGTGGCCATTCGGGCATTTACAGCGCGCAAAGGATCGCTGTCCCCAAATTGCTGAATGCCGGTATAACGCCCGACTCCGCTTTGGGTGACCTGGGTAAAAGCCGGCCGCATTGGTATGAACGGTTTCTAAAGTAATAACTGCAAAGACGGGGCGCGGTTTTACCGCGCCTCTATTTTAACGGTCACGATCTTGTTGACCATATAGGTCCTGCGATCCTTATCGTGTTCCATAGGTTGCGTATTTCCCTGACTGTCGGTCGCCCTTGACATCAGCTTATACTGGTTCTCGCCCGCAGGAACCTGCCAGTTGTATTCCCAAAGCCGCCAGGCGAACTTAACGTGCTTGCCTAATAATTTTGCCGGTTGCCAGGTTACGCCTTCATCAAGGCTGACCTCGACTTTTGCTACTTCATTTTCTCCGCACCAGGCCGCACCATGCACCCGGTATGTTTTACCTGCAGGGACCACCTCGCTTAGCGCAGGTCTGGCGATCTCTGCTTTGACCTGTACCTCGGTCACTGCGGTCAGTGTCGGCTGGTCATCAGTGCGTTTCCAGTAAGCATATTCCAGGGTTTGCCAGTAGCCATCAAATGGCTTGTCCACCGCGGTTATTTTGGTAAGCCACTTTACGGAAGCCATGCCATACCAGCCTGGGATGATCGCTCTTACCGGGTACCCATGCTCGGGGCTAAGATCCTTTCCGTTCATTTGATAGGCAAGTATCACTTCCGCCTGCATCGCTTTGGTAAGCGGTAAACTTCTGGCGAAGTGGATAGCACCGGGAGATTTGGGTTCTTCCGAAACTTCGCCCTTATCTGCCCCTTCTAAAATGATTTCCACTGTGCCCGGCTTTATACCGGCCTTTTCCAATACTACAGAAAGTGGCACACCTGTCCATTCTGCGTTTCCGACGGCACCCTGTTCCCACAATAAGCCCTTTACCTTTGGAGCCAGGTTGGCTCGCCCGTTACCGGCGCACTCCAGTATCGCCATCACTTTTTTAGCGGGTAAAGCACGTAACTCATCATAGGTTAAGGTGATCTCTCTATTAACATGGCCTCCGATGGCTACTTTCCATTCTTTTGCCTGCAACTTCGGAATGGGAAAATGGGTTCGTATAAAGAACTGGTTATTGGGCGTGATCAAACTGGAAAGCATCGGAAAAGGGAATTCAAAATTGACCGGTTCCTTTTCCCTGATGATTAGGCCCGGGAAGGATGGTTCAGATCCTTTATCTGCGTTACTCGCTGAAGCGATTCCCGGAATGATTGCGGTTGCCATGACGGGAACTGTCCCTTTCAGGAAAGCACGTCGTCCGTTATTGTTCGTTCCGTTATTTTGCGCCTTATCCATAATTGACCGATTTTGATTGGAGTGTTAAATAATTAAGGATCGGCAGTGCATTTTGTTTGAACAGGCAATCTCGACCGGTTGCCAACAAATCAGCTTTTCAATTGCTTAGATCTTATGGAAATACCAAGCGCAAACACGAACAAAGAAAAGATCAATCCCGGTGATCATCTGGCCAATGAACGCACCTTTTTGGCCTGGATCAGGACAAGTATCGCTTTAATGGGTTTTGGGTTTGTAGTCGTAAAATTCAGCTTGTTCGTCAAGCAATTATCCCTCGTTATTACTGACAAGATCGTTCTGCCAGGGAAGGGCTTTTCCGCGACCATCGGGATCATACTCGTCGCTATCGGTGCCCTGATGGCCTTGTTAAGTTATTTCAGGTATCGACGTATTGAAAAACAATTGCTTAGAAATACCTACTTTCCTTCGTTCGCCTTATCGCTTTTGCTGACCGTTGCGATAGTACTGGTCAGCGGGTTGCTGCTTTGGTATCTTTTACCCAATACCTGATAAACTCCTTGTGGAACAATTTCTATGCTTTATGGTTAAATAAACATGGGAATACATTCTGAATTTATGGTATCCGCTACGATACCTGGCGGTTCCGATCAGCAATATAAAGTGACGCACCAGGACGAAACATTTGCCGTGGAGACAGATAGCGGAACGATCACACTTATAAATAATGGTGATAATTCATGGAGTATTGTTAACGGTGATATCTCGCAAGAGTCCGCCAATATTATTGGGCAGGCTATTGAAGACCATTATCAGAAGTAATTCTTTCTGAACTATCGCTCAAGCCTTTCGATCATCTTCTTCATTTGTATGATCTCTGCCTGCTGTGCCTTAACAATACTATCCGCCAGTTTGCGCACCTCCGGGTCTTTGAGTTCGGCGTTTTTACTGGTCAGGACCGCTATAGAGTGATGCGGTATCATGCCCTTCATCCACTGGATATCGCCCACAGCGATTTGAAGTCTTACGCCCCATAAGGCAGTGCCGAAAATGACAATACTGAATACCATGATCAAAAAATTCTTCTTTCGATCGGTATACATATTGCGCATCATCATCAACATTAGAACTGCCATCGGGCAGATCATCAGTAAGGTCATGTAAAATCTGGTCAGGTTAAGATAAATATGATCCCACTCATACACATTAAGATACATAACGGCATACATGATCATGAATGACAGCGCAAGCATGATCAGGAAACGTGTATAGACTTTTTTATTCATGATCGATCTTTTATGGTAAAACCCAACTGTTTCTAAAATGTTCATTTGTTAAGATACCATAACCACAGGTTATCAATCATCAAATTTTGTGATATAACTTCAGCCTTTTTCGCTTGTACTTTTGATGTATCAACCAACAAACAAAATGAAACAGCAAGACGAAAATAGAGAAGTGACCAAAGCCTTGGTAAAAGTATCAAAGGCCTTAATTACCGTAAGTGTTTTGTTTGCGGTTTGTATAATAGTGGTGATCGTGACATTGATAGTACCAACTGGTCATTTACCTGGTAAGGATTCCCAGAAGATAAATGGCAGATCCGACCAACCAGTTACCATTCCATCTACCGAAGCCTCTGCCGGTACGACACCACGCCCTATTCCGGCTGATGCATGGAAAGCTCCAAATGATAATACGATACCTGCCGGTAAAGATGGCGAGATGATCAAATATGGCAGGGAGCTTGTAGCACATACCGCCAGATATTTTGGCCCTCAAGGCAGCATCGCGAAGATCACTAACGGGATGAATTGTCAGAACTGCCACCTTGATGCCGGGTCACGCCTTTTCGGTAATAATTATGCCAGCTTTATTGCTAGTTATCCAAAACTGAGCAACAGGAGTGGCAGGGTGGAGCAGCCTGAAGAACGCATCGCTGAATGCTTCGAGCGTAGTTTGGCCGGTAAAGTACCTAACCCATCCAGTAAAGAGATCCAGGCCATGTTGGCTTACATGAAGTGGATCGGCAAGGACGTAAAGAAAGGTCAGAAACTATTTGGAAATGCAACAGAAA
This sequence comes from Mucilaginibacter terrae, assembly GCF_031951985.1. Taxonomy (NCBI): domain Bacteria; kingdom Pseudomonadati; phylum Bacteroidota; class Sphingobacteriia; order Sphingobacteriales; family Sphingobacteriaceae; genus Mucilaginibacter; species Mucilaginibacter terrae. Next base: position 211,312 of record NZ_JAVLVU010000001.1, read on the forward strand.
AGCTGGCATTCATGGACCAGGCAGCAGACCCGGCCAAGGGCAAGGAAGTGTTTATGATGAAATGCCAAAGCTGCCATGGTGCTAATGGCGAGGGCCTGCTTAACGCCGATAAAAAAACCTACGCCAATCCGCCGTTATGGGGAAAGCACAGCTATAACGATGGCGCAGGCATGTACAGGCTGACCAATTTTGCAGGTTTTGTGAAAAACAATATGCCATATGGCGCTTCATATCATAGTCCGCAATTAACAGATGAAGAGGCCTGGAACGTTGGCGCCTTTGTTAACTCCCAGCCGCGCCCTCATAAGGATCAGCAACATGACTGGAAAGACCTGAAAAAGAAACCGATCGATTTCCCGTTCGGGCCTTACGCCGACCAGTTCAGCGAGAAGCAGCATAAATACGGGCCGTTCAAACCCATCAAAGACGCACAAAAACAAGCATCAATCATCAAATCATAAAATAAGAACCATGAAAAAGTACATCATCATTTTAGCAGCCTTCGCGCTGACCGCTTTCACAAAAACTGTTAAAGCACAACAAACCGATCCCGCCGCCTTTACGGGCGCAACCGCAAAGCTCAAGCATTACGATGCGCTTTACATCATCAATTCCGGCGATGATAAAAAGATCAAGGGGACGTTAAGGAACATCAATAACGCGCTGGAAGATCCAAGACTAAAAGGTAAACTCCATGTTGAACTGATCGCTTTTGGTGACGGCGTGGCTGTTTACATGAAAAGTAGCGCCTATGAGCAAACTTTAAAGGACCTACAGGCAAAGGGAGTGGTGCTGGCACAGTGCGATAACACGATCAAGGAAAGGAAAATTGACAAAGCCGACCTGTTTCCATTCATCTCCTATGTGCCGAGCGGCAACGGTGAGATCATCATCCGCCAATACGAAGGCTGGGCTACTGTACATCCCTAATAAGCATCCTCATTCAATTTATATAAACCATCATGAAATATCTTCAAAAAATAACATTTGCAATAACAGCAATAACAGCCTTGAGTAGCCAGGTAAAAGCACAGGATCACCGATTTGATCCACCCTGGAATACCCCGCCTGAAAGCAAGGTGCAATTTACCGTCCCGGGAGTCGACAATGTACCCGATCTGTTCGGCGACATTAACGACCCGCAACTGGTGGTATTCTTTGCCGGAAATCAGTTCATGTGTATAGACGACCTGCTGGCCGCGTTCAAAAAACAATACCCGCAATACCAGCGTGTATTTGCCGAAACCTTGCCACCGGGCATACTGGCTAAGCAGATCATAGGTGGCAGCATTGTTATTGGGAACATGCGTATCACCTTGAAACCCGATGTTTACACTGCAGGAAAAAGCCGGATCGATCAGATGCCGGAATATTTCAGCAAGACCGCACCTTATGCCTACAACCGTTTAGCTATTATGGTGCAAAAGGGTAATCCTAAAAAAGTGAAGGGATTGAAAGACCTTGGGCGTAACGATGTGCGTGTAAGCATGCCCAATCCGGAGTGGGAAGGAATTGGTAAACGTATAGAGGAAGCTTATGTAAAAGTGGGCGGTGAAACCTTAAAAAATACGATCATGGATACCAAGGTTAAAAACGGCAAAACTTTTCTAACCCAGATACACCACAGGCAAACGCCAATGCGCATTATGTATCAACAGAGTGATGCTGCACCGGTATGGTACACCGAAGCCTATTATCCAGAAAATGATCGGTTACCCGGCAGATATGGTGGAGATCCCTGAGAAAGATAACATCAGCGCCACTTATGTGGCCGGACAATTAAAGGCCGCGCCGCACGCGCAGGCTGCGCAGGATTTTATGGACTTTTTAGTAAGCCCGGTAGCCAAATCAATTTACCGGAAATATGGTTTTATAACAAAATAACAATATGAAAAGATCGATCATTATCATAGTTCTCATGGCCAATGTAGCTGTGGCCTTCGCCCAAAAAGACACCCTTCACATTTACGGACCCGGCGGCCCGCTTTCAGCCATGCAGGATTGCGCTAAAGCATTCACCGCTAAAACAGGTATTCCTGTAAAAGTAACCGGTGGCCCGGAACCGAAGTGGCTTTCACAAGCGCAGGCAGACGGCGATGTGATCTACGGCGGTGCGGAATATATGCTTACGCAGTTCATGCAAACCCATCCGGGAATGGTTGATGCAGCCACACGTGTGGAACTTTATAAAAGACGCGCGGCCATATTGGTAAGGTCGGGGAATCCAAAACAGATCACAAGTTTAAAAGATCTTGCCAAACCCGGTATAAAAGTGCTGGACGTGAACGGAGCCGGGCAGTTGGGCTTGTGGGAAGATATCGCCGGTAAAGAAAACCTGATCGGCGCGATACAAAAAAACATCGGCGGTTCCTACGCCAATACCGCGCTGGGCATCGAGGCCTGGAAGAAAGACAAAAGCTATGATGCCTGGATCACCTACGCATCGTGGCACAATAATTTGAAGGATGTTACGCAAGTTGTGGAATTGTCTTTGGCATCACGCTTATATCGTGGTACGCCGGTAGCACTTACATCCAATACCAAACAGGCTACGCAAGCCAAACAGTTCATTCAGTTCTTGCAAAGTGTCGATGGCCATGTGATATTTAAGAAATGGGGCTGGGAATAAAGCTCATATTTAAAACCCTAACATGAACTGAACGACAGAATCAGCCTGTTTTTGCCTTATATGCTTGAGCTGTTTTTCATAACCTTAGGCTATCAACCATCTGTTTTGACGATGAAAATGACTTGGTGTTATGATTGATCTTTGAGTTATAAGCAAAGAGATCATGAAAACTATTCAACGTTATGTACATTATCAATTTGATGACCAAGCAATAATAATTGGCAACAAGGTTATAAATATAGCTGTATCAGTCATCGCCTTGGCAGCAGCTACTTTCCCATTTTTGTTGTTATTTTTCCGACTTAGCTAATAACATTTATCAGTATGTTCGATTTTCGATTACAGGTTTTTCATACAGTGGCCAAGAGGCTGAACTTTACTAAAGCTTCTGCTGAGTTGTATATCAGCCAGCCTGCGGTAACCAAGCATATCAAAGAACTGGAGGAACAGTTCAAAACGACGCTGATAGAACGTAGCGGGAATAAAAAAATATCGCTCACACCTGCTGGCGAAATGTTGCTGGCTTATGCGGATAGACTGGCCGCTGTTTACAACGAGCTGGACTTTGATATGAACCTGCTGATCAAAAAACATTCGGGTACGTTGCGTATCGGTGGCAGTAATACGGTTGCGCAATACGTGATCCCCCCGGTATTAGCCCGGTTCCACGAAAAGTTTAGAGACGTACAAGTGAACCTGGTGCCCGGTAATACTGAGCAGGTGGAACTGGCATTGTTAAACAAAGAGATCGATCTGGGTATAGTAGAGGGCATCCTGCGTAATCCGCAACTCAGCTATCAGGAATTTTTGAGTGATGAACTGGTGCTGATCTGTAGCGCCTCAAATACTTTTAAAAAGGACAGCATTAAACCGGAAGAATTAAAAGATTTACCCTTATTACTACGTGAACCAGGTTCAGGGACTTTGGACGTCATTGCTCACGCTTTAAAGCCTTTCAATATTAAGTTATCAGATCTGAATATCGAGATGCAGTTAGGCGGCACGGAAAGTATAAAGTCTTATTTGCTACACAGCAAATGTTTTGCATTTGTATCTGTGCAGTCGATATTAAAAGAACTAAAATACAACGAATGCAGGATCATTGATATCAAAGATCTGACTATAGAGCGTCCATTTTATTTTATCCTGCCACACGGTCAACCTTCATCGTTAGCAGAAATATTTATGCGATTCGCTAAAAGCTATAAGAGCCTATAAGCCTCTGATATGACTGAAAAGAGAAATAAAGTCATCATCATGTTTATTGCTGAAGCGCCTGGTTCTATCGATAAACATTTTTATTTAAAGAACACCAATTTATTCCGGGCAATGCGCACGGCCTTTGAACAGGCTTTTGGTAAATTTAGTTCTGCTGACGACTTTCTTGACTTTTTTAACAAGTCCGGATGCGTCTTGGATCACCTTTATCCTTTGGGTAAAGAAATATTGACTAAACCAACGGGTTATGCTGCCCGGCAGTTGGCAGATCGCATGCGTTCGCTTCAACCTGATCATGTTATTATTCTAATGAAGCGTATTGCTCCCGTTATCTGCAAAGCTGCCGTCGATGCTGATTTTCCCTCGTCTAAAATTCTAATTACAGCATATCCAGCAGGAAGTGAAAGGAACAGGCAGCTTTTTATAAGAGATGTATCAAATTGGTCAAAAAAAATGTTCGATAATATTTAGTTATCGTGATGTCTGTTTACCATAATAGATCTCTTTACGGCAATAGGATCTGATAGCTTGGTTGGGCTGGAAACTTTCCCATCATTTGAGGGTTTATTTATCATATTCAAATGCTATGAAAATATCTAAATATATCCACTCTTGCCTACTACTGGAAAAAGACGGTTTTCAGTTATTATTCGATCCCGGTAAGTTTACATTTGCCGAGGACTTAGTAAAAGTGGAGCAATTTATTAAAGTCAATGCTGTCATCATTACCCATAGTCATCCCGACCACCTGCACGTGGAACAACTGAAAGCCATCGTTAAATTAAGCGGCGCTAAGATTTATACCAACAAAGAAGTCGCTAAAGAATTAAAAGAGTCCGGGCTATCTTATAACTTGGTTGAGGCCGGGTTGTTCGATATCGGTCCTTTTGCTTTGCAGGCGATCAATGTAAAACATGAAAATATTCTTGATAGTCCATTGCCTGATATGCAGGCCTACTTGATCGATGGCAGGGTCTTAAATCCTGCGGATTCTTTTGGCACTTATGATGATGAATTTCAACAGCCTGAATTATTAATACTGCCTGTTATGGCTCCGTTTACGACAGAGATAGCGGTAGCGGAGTTTGCTGATCATATTAAACCCAAGGCCGTACTACCGGTGCACGATGGCTACGCCAAGGAATTCTTTTTAAAACAACGCTACGAGACCTATAGTAAGCACTTTGAAAAACGAGGGATCGTATTTCATCAGGCCATGCAACCGGGTTTTAGTATTAGCATTTGAAGAAGCAGTATTAGGTAATAGATCTTAAGACTGCTAAATTTACTCAATGATACAGTTTGGCCCTGCGTTGCAATTAGAATTAGAGGCAAATAGCCAGCGTAAGCAGTTGCCTGCCGGTACGGTGCTGATGTCGTCAAACAGTTATGTGCGTTCGTTGCCGGTGCTTTTATCCGGCAGTATGCGGGTGATGCGGCAGGATGAGGATGGCCGCGAAATATTACTTTATTACATTAAGCCCGGCGAAAGCTGCATCATGTCATTCCTGGCCGGGATACATGAAGATACCTCGAAAGTACACCTGGAGGTGGAAGAGGATGCCGATGTACTGATGTTGCCCATTACCAAAGCCAGCGAATGGATAAAGAGCTATCCCGAATGGGCCGATTTTATCTTTAAGCTTTACCACCAGCGTTTTGAGGAATTACTCACGGTAATTAACGAAGTGGCCTTTCAAAAACTGGACGACCGCATTGTTGAACTGCTGAAGAAGAAGGCTGCGGTATTTAATTCCCATGAATTTCAGATCACTCACCAGCAACTGGCAGAAGAGCTGGGTACTACCCGCGAAGTCATATCACGCCTTTTGAAGCAAATGGAAAAGAAGGAGATGATCGCCCTTTCTCGCAATAAGATCACTTTAAATTTCCCTGTGTAACATAAGTCACCAATTGCCTGGCTGAAAGCAGATAGCTTTGTTCCATTAATCATCAGGTTTTGGAAATAGCAGGTTACGCAGCTTCGGTTTTAATTGGTTTGTCCCTTGGCTTAGTTGGCGGCGGTGGCTCTATTCTTACCGTACCTATTCTCGTTTATTTTTTTGCTATCGATCCGGTGTTAGCGACCACTTATTCTTTATTTGTAGTTGGACTAACCAGTACCGCAGGCGCGGCCAGCCATTACCTAAAAGGCAATGTGGATGTTAAGACCGCGTTGATCTTCGGTTTACCATCCTTGGCCGCCGTATTTACCATGCGGAGATGGATAATGCCGGTGATACCAATTCACTTACTTACGCTTGGACACTGGGCTGTTACCAAAAGCATGTTACTGATGCTGGTTTTTGCCGCTCTGATGCTGGCAGCATCCCTTTCGATGATCCGGAATAAAAAGGAAGATCGTGGTAGTTCCCTAGAGCTCAGTTATACAAGATTAATTTTCCAGGCCATAGCTGTTGGCCTCATCACTGGTTTTGTAGGCGTTGGCGGTGGTTTTCTTATTATTCCCTCACTGGTTTTGTTCGCAGGTTTGCCAATGAAAAAGGCGGTGGGCACTTCACTTATAGTAATGACCATAAGCTCGCTGCTGGGTGTATTGGGTGATATCACCGGGCATGTAGTAATAAATTATGCGTTTTTAGCCGTCTTTTCGGGTTTTGCCATTGCCGGTATCATCCTCGGCAGTTACCTCACGCGGTTCATCAGCGATACTCGCCTGAAGCCTGCCTTTGGCTGGTTTGTATTGGCTATGGGTATCTTTGTTTTAATAAGCACTTTAACTAACTCACATGGACATCATTAAACAACCGTGGCCCTGGTATGTAGCCGGGCCGTTGATAGGGCTAATCGTGCCGGCACTATTAATATTAGGTAACAAAACATTCGGTATCTCATCTACTTTGCGGCAGATATGCGCGGCTTGTATCCCGGCAAATATTTCCTTTTTTAAATACGACTGGAAGAAGGACACATGGAATTTGTTTTTTATTGCAGGCATCGTTATAGGCGGATTCATCGCCGCGCATTTATTGTCCGATCCCGGACCGGTGGGCATCAATCCTAAAACCATTGTTGCCTTGCAGCAGCAGGGCATTAAAGATTTCAGCGGTTTACTGCCACAGGATATTTTTAGTTTCAAGGCGCTAACCACTTTAAAAGGGTTTGTGTTTATTGTAATCGGCGGTTTCCTGGTTGGCTTTGGTACGCGCTATGCCGGTGGCTGTACTTCAGGTCATGCCATTATGGGTGTTTCCTCTTTACAATGGCCTTCCCTGGTAGCTACCTGCTGCTTTATGATCGGCGGCTTTGTAATGACCTGGTTGATCTTACCTTATTTATTACAGCTATGAAGAACCTCAAATTTTTACTGGTCGGGATGTGCTTCGGTATCATCCTGATCAAATCCGAAGTGATATCGTGGTTCCGCATACAGGAAATGTTCCGCCTGCAAGCCTTCCACATGTATGGCATCATCGGCAGTGCTATTGTAGTCGCCATGATCTCCATCTTGTTGATCAAACGATTCAATATCAAAACGATCCATCAAGAAGCGATCATCATCCCGGATAAGCAGTTTAACTGGGGCTATGTTTATGGTGGTTTGATCTTCGGATTGGGCTGGGCGCTTACCGGTGCGTGCCCAGGCCCCATATTCGCGCAGATCGGCAGCGGCATTTTGGTTACAACATTAACGCTGCTGAGCGCCGTTGCAGGTACCTGGGTTTATGGTTTATTACGTGAAAAACTTCCGCATTGATATGAAAATTGAACAATTTGAAGATAAAGGACTATCACATTATTCTTACGCGATATTAAGCGAATGCGAAAACAAGATCGTGCTGATCGATCCGGCAAGGGATGTTACGCCGTACCTGTCTTTTGCAAAAGCACATGATGCCAACATCATCGGTGTGATCGAAACCCATCCGCACGCTGATTTTGTAAGCGGGCACCTGGAATTACAGCAGGTTACCGGAGCGGTCATTTATTGCTCCAAGCTATTAGAGGCTGAATATGCACATCAAACATTTGATGATGGTGACGTGATCGCATTTGGTAAAATAAAATTGAAAGGCCTGAATACCCCAGGTCATTCGCCGGATAGCATCAGCATTGTTTTGGAGCATAATGGTCAGGACAAAGCCGTATTTACCGGCGATACGCTGTTCATTGGTGATTGCGGTAGGCCTGATCTGCGTGAGCAGGCCGGAAACCTCACTGCGAGGCGTGAGGAATTAGCCCAACAAATGTATCATTCACTGCGCGACAAATTGTTGGTGTTGGACGATGCGGTTTGGGTTTACCCGGCACATGGCGCAGGTACCTTATGCGGTAAAGCGCTAAGCGATGATAATCGCAGCACTATCGGCGCAGAAAGAGCGGGCAACTGGTCGTTACAGGAAATGAGCGAAACTGAATTTGTGCAGACCTTGCTGGAAGAGCAGCCATTCATACCAAAATACTTTGCATATGATGTTGCCTTGAATAAGCATGGCGCACCACCATTACAACCAGCATTAGCTGGCGTTCCGGCCAAAAAACCAGTCGAGCTGAACAGCGAAATGTTTATTATCGACGCCCGCCCTGAACAGGAATTTAAAAAAGGGCATTTGCCGGGATCGATCAATATTCAGAATGGCGGCAAATTTGAGACTTGGCTGGGCAGCATCATCGCACCCAAAGAAGCTTTTTATTTAGTAGCTGAAAACGAGGAGAAACTAAAGCAAGTAATCGGTAAAGCCGCTAAAATCGGCTACGAAGCTTTTTTAGAAGCCGCATTTGTGATTGACGGAGGCCACGAACAAATGGCAGAACTGAACTTTGCTCATTTTGCTGCGCACCCGGAGCAATACACGATAGTCGATATCCGAAACGAAGCTGAAGTAAAAGCGCAGCCGGTTTTCCGGAATGCTCTTCCTATTCCACTATATGAACTGCGTGAGCGTTTAGCGGAAATTCCTTTCAGTAAACCTATTGTGGTGCATTGCGCCGGAGGCTACCGCAGTGCTGCCGGCAGCAGTATTGTTGCCAACGCATTTGATTCGAAAACCAACGTGTTCGATCTTAGAGAAGCGATCAAAAAGTTTATATCTTAACAATGGCTGATAAAAAAGAACACTGGGAAAACGTTTATGCACAAAAAAAGCTGGCCGAAGTAAGCTGGTACGAGCCAATACCAGAAACCTCGTTAACGATCATTAACAGCTTAAATCTTCCAAAAGATGCAGCGATCATTGACATTGGGGGTGGTGACAGCTTAATGGCGGATCATCTGCTGGCATCGGGTTACACGAATATTACCGTATTGGATATTTCTGCCAAGGCTATTGACAGGGCGAAGTTTCGGTTGGGTGATCAGGCTAATGAAATTAAATGGATCGTAAGTGATGTGCTGGATATGGAAATTGACGATCAATACGACCTTTGGCATGACCGGGCAGCATTTCATTTTTTGACCAATACAGCAGATCAAAGCAAATACGCTGAAGTGGCAGCTAAATATTTAAGCGCTAATGGAAAACTTATCATCGGGACTTTTAGTATCGACGGCCCTGAAAAGTGTGGCGGATTAGCGGTTGAACGTCATTCACCTGCTTCGTTATCAAACATTTTCCGGGAGCACTTTCATTTAACGGGGAGTATGGAGCATATCCATCATACGCCATTTAATACCGGGCAGCTATTTAACCACAGTTGGTTTCAAAAATTACCATAACCTTTAGTTATCGACCATCGCCTTTTATGATAAAATTTATCACTAAATAAGACGGAATTTTGGGTATCAAAAGCAAAGATCATGGATACCCAACATCAGTTAACTCAAACCCATACATTTCTTCACCTAAACGAAAATACCCGTAAATTTATCTTTATCATTTGCGTGGCTTTATGCCTTACACCAATCGTCAGCCCGGCTATCGCGCTGTTATTAGGCTTGGCGGTCGCGCAATTGTCAGGTCACCCATACCTGCATTTAAATCATAAGGCTACACACCTGTTGTTACAGGTATCGGTTGTAGGGTTGGGTTTCGGTATGAATGTGCATAGTGCCATGCAGGCTGGTAAAGAAGGCGTGCTGTTTACCATCGCTTCGATTAGCAGCACTTTACTCTTCGGTTTCCTGATCGGCAAATGGCTGAAGATCGAAAAGAAAACTTCTTACCTGATCTCAAACGGTACCGCTATCTGCGGTGGCAGCGCCATTGCAGCCATCTCTCCGGTAATCAAGGCTGAAGAAAAACAGATCTCTGTCGCTTTAGGTTGTGTGTTTATACTGAATTCTATTGCGCTGTTTGTGTTCCCGGTAGTCGGGCATTACTTCAACTTATCACAAACCCAGTTCGGTTTATGGTGTGCCATTGCCATTCATGATACCAGTTCAGTTGTCGGGGCTGCCAGTAAGTACGGCGCACACGCTTTAGAGGTAGCTACTACAGTGAAATTAGCCAGGGCGCTGTGGATCGTGCCGATCGCATTTTTGTCGACCTTTCTGTTCAAAAACCAATCTAAAAAAGTAGCTATTCCTTATTTCATCGGGTTATTCATTCTGGCAATGATCGCCAACACTTACATGCCTGTCGTCAAACTAATCAGCCCCTATATGGTAATGATCGCTAAGGCGGGACTCACCTTGACCTTGTTCCTGATCGGTGCCGGTTTATCTCGCCAGGTGTTGGCTTCAGTAGGATTCAAACCTTTGGTGCAGGGTGTGGTATTGTGGATATTGATCTCAGTAAGCGCTTTGTACGCTATCCTGCATTTGGTATAGATGAACATGGGGTCAAGAAGTATCAAATACCCTGTTTTCGGTCGGTCATTTTATTTTTTAGGATCAGGCTGGGTAGTATTTGGTTCTAAACCAAAAAGCCAAATTCACTAATGCTATCAGCGCCGGAACTTCCACAAGCGGGCCGATCACACCGGCAAATGCTTCACCTGAATTAATGCCGAACACGCCGATGGCAACAGCGATAGCCAGCTCAAAATTGTTACCGGTTGCCGTAAAGGCAATAGAAGTCGATCTTGAATAATCGGCACCGAATGACTTGCCGATAAAAAAACTGGCAATAAACATAATGGTAAAATAGATCACTAATGGGATAGCGATGCGCACTACGTCGAATGGTATTTTTACGATCAGATCACCTTTTAAGCTGAACATGACGATAATAGTGAATAGCAGGGCGATCAAAGTTATCGGCGATATGAAGGGTACATATTTGGTATTGAACCATGTTTCGCCTTTCAGTTTAATGAGCGTATAACGGCTGATCACGCCCGCTGCAAATGGAACACCTAAATAGATGCCGACCGACTTGGCAATTTCTGCGATCGTGATGTTAACGGCCAGACCTTTTAAGCCGAACAAGGGCGGCAGGAGCGTAATGAATACATAAGCATAAACACTGTATAATAGCACTTGGAAAATACTGTTTAAAGCGATCAGGCCAGCGGCATATTCGCGGTTGCCCTCAGCGAGTTCGTTCCAAACCACAACCATAGCAATACAACGTGCGAGGCCAATGAGTATCAGGCCGACCATATAATCAGGATGATCCCGTAGTAAAGTAATAGCTAACACGAACATCAGCACCGGGCCGACAATCCAGTTGAGGATGAGCGAAGCACTCAATACCTTAGTATTACGGAATACTTCGCCCATTTTCTCGTATTTCACTTTGGCCAATGGCGGGTACATCATCATGATGAGGCCAATGGCCAGCGGGATATTGGTCGTACCGCTCGAAAAGGAATTAATAAAAGTGGCCGATGAAGGGAAAAAATAACCAAGGCCAACACCAATGGCCATCGCCAGGAAGATCCACAAGGTGAGGTAACGGTCAATAAAGCCTAATCGTTGTCTTTCAACGGTCGGCGCGCAGTGGTCAATACTCATTAGTCCTTTAGGTTTTCGTTCACGAAATTCCTTGCGTATTGCCTGATCATTTCCCGCACTTCGCGAAACTGCTCCATAATTTGTTCATCGGTACCGGTAGCTTTGGCCGGGTCCGGAAAATTTTGATGTAGTTTAATGGCCTTGGTTGGAAAGTAAGGACAATTCTCCTTCGCGTTATCGCAAACGGTGATCACGTAGTCGAAGGCGATGTCGGCATACTCATCTACGTTGTTGGAAGTATGACCGGATATATCTATACCATCACGTTTCATGATCTCGATAGCTTTGGGGTTTACGCCATGCGTTTCGATACCTGCGCTGTAAATAGTTGCTTTGTCGCCTGCAAAATAACGCAGGTAACCTTCGGCTATTTGGCTGCGGCAACTGTTTCCTGTACAGAGCACTAATATGTTTTTCATTTATAATTTAATTAGTGGTTTTGACATAACGACTGCCGAAACCGGGCAGACATGGGAAAATTCGGATGAAGCTTTTAACGGTTCGGGCACTTCTTCCCGGCTGATGCGTTTAAAGCCATGGTTTTCAAAATGACCAGGAGCTGTTTCTGTCAGCAGAAAAAGCTTGGTCATGTTTTGATCTAAGGCTGTAGCTTCAATTTTTTGCAAGAGTTGAGCGGCGATGCCTTGTTTTCGGAAATTGGGGTGAATGACCACCGAACGCAATAGGCCATTACTGCCGTAGATCTCCACTCCGGCGGCCCCGATGACTTCGCCATCGTTAATGGCGACAAAGAAATTGTTCAGTGTTTCCGGCAGATCTGCATAAGGTAGTTTGGCCAAACTTAAAAGTTCAACTACTTCTGCTTTGTAAGGTTGCGCAGCTTTGATCTCCATGATGAAGTTGTTTAACAGCAGCCCCCGCCCGGTGTGCAGCAGGCTTCAGCGGGTGCAGCCAGGTTCACTAATTGTACTTTTGGTTTTTCAACGACCGCAGGCGCACAACATTCCTCACCCTTATCATTCGTGCCGCAATTGCCGCCGCGACCAATAGCCTTGCATTGCACCGCATCCGGGCGCAGGTCAACGGTTAAAGCATTTTCACTCACGATCATTTCATTGGGGAACATTTGGCGGGTATCAAATTCAGAGTTACCGAACTCGATCTTTACTGTACCGTTGGGGTTCAGTGGCAGCATTTTCTCGACGATATCCACGATAGATAAAGCTTTGCCTACTTTCATCGATTGCTCTTGCTGTTCGCCCTCCGGCACCCAAAGCTGTACGATAATTTCTGTCCAGGCATTCATTACGCCGCCGCAATCCACGGAAGTGATCGGCGCTTGTTTGATCTCGGTGATATGGTAAGCTGGATCTACCAGTTTGCCTTCTGCATATTGGAATTGCAGGTCAAGGTCCGAATGCTGTAATAAGGTATCCTTAAAGGTTTTCCAGTTGATTGCTTCTATATTATTCATGGCTGCATGCTTTATTTATTGCAATATTACGATAGATTAACTCAAAAAATTTTAACAGCAATTGTCTTGCTTTTCTTTGTAAGAACCAAACAGTACATTTAGTTCCAGTTGTAGTGCTTTCCAGGCTTTCGGCTCAATGCAGTAACAAACGCTAACACCCTCTATAGTGCCTTGTATAAGCCCGGCGTTTTTTAGCTCTTTCAAATGTTGTGAAATAGTTGCCTGCGCAAGCCCGAGTTCTTCAACCAAATCACCACATATACAAGCATTCGCTGCGATAATATGCTGCAAAATAGCAATACGTGCAGGATGCGCAATAGCTTTTAACTGCACTGCCAGCTCGTTTTGCTGCTTGTTGAATATGTCCGTTTTGGTGATGCCCATAATTAATATCGCAATATTACGATATAACAACAAATTTTCCAAATTTTATCATTTTCGTATATTTGAATAGTCAATAAAGTGGGCACCTAACTAAGCACCTGAAGATTGACTTTCTTTGTAATAAGCTGATAATAAGCACATTTTAGAAAAAGGTTCGAGCCCAGGTGGGCGCACTTAGTTAAAAAGGCCTTTTCTGCATCAGAAATGGCCTTTTTTTGTTTCTAAACGCCGAGTTCGGTCCCTCAGCAGCATCGTCACTGTGAAGTTTTTGTGACGAGATTTACAGGTTTTTTTGTTGAACTTGACACGTAATCTTCACAAATACGTCACGAAGATTTCGAGTCATAAATTTAAATTTTATGGCAACTGTAGCTGCAGTCGTTTATGAACACCACAAAAAAAATGATGGCACTTTTAATGTAAAAATTAGAGTCTATCACAAATCACAAAAGAAGTATATTGATACCACACATTTCGTCTCAAGGAGACAATTGGATGCGGAATTCAATATTAAGGATAAATACCTTATCAGAGTAATTGAAGAAACTCTTGAAGAATATCGCGTTGAGATCACCCGTCTTAAAAGTAAAATAGACTTTCTAACGTGCGAAGCCTTGCGGGACTATCTCCAAAATTTAAATAGTGATATTGATTTTATAAAATTCTCACAAGAGCACATCAATCGATTGATCGAAGAAAAACGAGAACCCTACTCCAAGTGTTTTCGTGTAGTAAGGAATAGTCTAATCGATTATTTCAAGCGTACTTCCGTTTCAATCACGGAAATCACTTCGACAATGCTCTATGGCTATGAGCGCTTTTTAAAAAGTGAAAGAACGCATAAACGGATCAACCAACTGGGTAAAGAAGTTACAACAACAGAAAAAGGTTTGACGGAAAGTGGCCTTCACAATCACATGAGAGATTTAAGGACCTTGTTCAATGCTGCGAGGGATTTATATAATGATGACGACCTCGGCATTTATAGAATAAAACATTATCCGTTTAAGAAGTACAAGATCGGATCTGCTCCGCTAACAGAAAGTAGAGATAATACGATCGAAGAGGTTAAAACAATAATGGAGTGTGAACCTGAACCTGGAAGCCGCGCAGAGTTAGCAAAAGATCTTTACATGCTTTCATTTTTTATGTGTGGGATGAATGCGGTTGATCTTTACAATTCTGAAACCAAGTGGATCAAAAATGGCAGGCTTGAGTATAATCGTGCAAAAACGAAAGGCAGGCGAAAAGACAGGGCTTTTATCAGTATCAAAATAATTGACGAAGCACTTCCCCTTTTAAATAAGTACATAGGGAAGTTAGCAAGCAGATATTGCAATTACGAAGGTTTGGATACTGCCCTGTCCGACGGCATGAAAAAACTCAGGGAATTGACAGGCATCCCAGATATTACCTTGTACTGGGCGAGGCACACCTTTGCAACACTTGCCAGAAATGAATGTAGGATGAGCAAGGACGATGTTGGACAAGCATTAAATCATATTGATAATGGTCATCGCACAACTGATATTTACATCGCAAAGGATTGGCGTATCGTTGATGCGGTTCAGGAAAATGTTGTTGATTTGCTACGCGCACTCATTTTTACCGCTCAAATATCTAAAATTGACCCCAATGAACAACGCGGAGCGATGCGGGTAATCTATGGATAAAGACCATGCCCATTTTATTTTTATATGGGCAATGATATAGTCTTATTAGACAAACGGGGTAGAAAATTTAATTTCTACCCCGTTTGTCGTATCTAAAGCGTTGAAGGAATGACTTTAAGGTGCATAACCCATGACAAAGGGGAGAAGTATCTTACGAGAAATGTGTTAAGCGAACTCTCTCCCGAATTGGAGCTACTGCTTAGAAGGCAGTTGCTCTATCCAACTGAGCTACGGAACAGATTTTTTTAACTTCACCTATCTCAAAATTGGAAATTTCTAAACTATGACATGTGTTTCCTAACTTGATCTATCAACCTAAGTGGGAACTATAGTAATGCCTTTAAAAGTTGTGTACAATTACTGCGCTTGCACTCATTTGCAGCAAAGTTCCAAAAAAGATTTTTATCTAAATTGAGTATATGATGTGATTGATGTTGTCTGTTAAATAGAGTAAATCTTCATCCATATGATTATTAACTTAAAATTAGTGATGTAATTGGAATTAACCTGGATTAATACCTGGTCTACCAAATTAAGATTGTAATATATATTAATTGTGGTGTTGCTTTTTGAAACATCACTTTACTCTTTAAAAGTTTAACACATCCACCTTATGAAAATTTTAGTGAACGGGAAAATAATAAGATCAGTTGGCCTCATCTTATTATTAGGGTTTATCTGTTCTTGTAAGAAGAATGAAAGACCAGAAGATAAGGGACAAAATGATTCTATAAATCCAGATGTATTCAGGGTGTCAAAGTTGGATCATCCTGGGATATTACATGATAAGGCAGATTTGCAGCGTATAAAAATGTATGTAGCTAATGGCTTATTTCCACCTTATAATTCGTACCTGGCCTTAAAGTCTCTACCTACAGCTTCTGCAACTTATCAAATTCGTGGTCCATTCGCTAATATCGCTCGTGATGGCGTTGATGGCAACACAAAGGGTGCATTTGAACAAGACTTTAATGCAGCATACCATAATTCGTTAATGTGGGTAATCACAGGAAACGAAGCTCATGCGAAAAAAGCGATTGAAATATTAAATGCATACTCCAATACTCTTACTGGGATAACTGGCTCGAATGACAATGCGCTGACTGCCTCATTTGGAGGATTTATCTTGGTCAATGCTGCAGAAATAATGAGATATACATATTCTAATTGGACTTTGGAAGATATTAACAAATGTGAAATTATGTTCAGAAACGTTTTTGTTAAGGAACTGAATGTTTTTTTTGCTAGGCCTGCTTATACGAATGGTAACTGGGGCGTTTCTGCTATGAAAGCAATGATGGGCTTTGGAGTATTCCTAAACGATATTGAGATTTTTAATAAAGCGGTAGAATTTTTTTTTAGCAAAGATATAGATAATGGCAGCTTGTATAATTATGTAATTAATACAGAAGGGCAATGCCAGGAGAGTGGAAGAGATCAGGCACACACTATGTTGGGCTTGGGAAGCATGGCCGAAGCTTGTGAAGTCGGATTTAAACAGGGTTTGGATATGTACGGCGCAATGAATAATCGTTTGATGTATGGATACGAGTATACTTCCAAATACAATTTAGGGTACACAGTGCCCTATGTTAAGTGGAAAGATGTGACTGGCAAATACTCCAATTGGGGCAATATTTCAGAAGCCGGAAGGGGTATTTTCCGACCGATTTTTGAAATTGCTTACAATCATTATGTGGTTAGGAAAAAATTGTCAATGCCATTCACGCAAGAGGTTATAACAAAAGTCGGCGCGGAAGCTGCTGCACCTGCTTGCGATAACCCCGGCTTCGGCTCTCTGCTTTTCTATATTGGCCCAACTCAATTGCCTGATGTGAATTTGGGAAAGCTTAACTGTCAATTTAACGGAACAGATCGCGAAGGATGGAATACAGTTCAGACCGGTGCTTCATCAATTGTGGCAGACGGGAAATTAAAAGTATCTATGGTTAATGTCGGCACAACAGCTTCACCCAAATACCGGGGAGATATTGCACTTGCAAAACCTAATTTAAACCCTATAAATTTTCCAATTTGGGCCATTAAATTTAATAAGCCCGGAAATAGTGTTCTTACATTAGACGCCAGATTGGCTACCCTTAGCGGTCAGGGAACAGGCCTTGTTGCAAAGGACGGAACGTCAGTCTTTTATTGGGATTTAAGCAGCAAATTTAGCGACATTTTTCAGCCGGATTTATTGACGCTTAAGGTTGCTGATATGACGGTTGGAACACCAAACTATGAGGTGGATTGGATTATGACCTTTAAAGATATCAACGATTTGAACACTTACATTAATCAATTATAATCGCTGTCTATAATTTAGGGAATGATTTTCTGTCGATTCGAGAAGAATTGTATACTAATAAAATCTAAAAATTTGCTTCCAAAGAGTATAATAAGAGTTTTTGAGCGTCTTGTAATTGATTTCCCACCTCTCACCTTGGCCATTACTACTCATACAAGGTAAAATTGGTTTGAAGCCCGGTTGTCCGGGCTTCTCTTGTTTCCGCCAGTATACGTTATTTCACCATAATATATCATAAAATGGATTAGGTGTTTTCAAAAACTTTTGCGAGTTGCAACGAGCGGTTCTTTCATTTCAAAACAACAAAAAAGAGTATGTAAAAATACTAAAGTTGTCCTAATAGTAAATTATATGCCATTATGAAAAGAAGTAAAATTTTCATCTTACTATTATTGCTCCTCTTTACAGGTAAATATGCTAAAGCAAAGCTTCTCACTTATCCTGTTCCGTTAGGTATCATTAAGCAAAGTGCATTCTCAATAAGAGTTCGCGAAGCGCTATTAAGCTGGCAACCTATCGAAATATATTCAGCTAATGTCGCTAAAACCTCAGCAAACCATTTTTCGCCTGTAAAAACTAGTTTTGGTTACTTTGATTGTGATAATAACGTTGAAATTGAGGTCACTGTCAAGAATTATATTAAAAGTGCACGAGTAAGCCCTGCTAAGTATGGTATAGTCCCACAAATTAAAAATAACAAAATTGTTTTTTTGCTAAAGCCCGGCCAGAAAATCTCTCTTGAAATTAACGGTGATATTTATAACAACCTGCAGTTATTCGCGAATCAAATCCTTGATAAGGAATATGTCAAAACAGATACATCACTAATCTATTTTGGTCCAGGTATACATAACTTGGGCAGGCGACGTCTAAATTCAAATGAAACCCTGTACATTGCTGGTGGTGCAGTAGTTTATGGAAGCTTAATTATTGATCATGCCGAGAATGTAAAAATATGCGGAACCGGGATACTAGCCCAACTTGAAGATTTCTTTCCAAATAAATTTCTCAAACATACAAAAGTCAACCCTCTTTCAATTGGTGAAAGGGCGGATCAAATATTAATTTCTTTTTCCAAGAATGTAACTATCGACGGGATATGTGTGCTTCCTCATAAATATTCGGTTTTAATCGGTAATTCTGATGGTGTAACAATCCAGAATTTCAAAGCTTTTAGTTTCGAAGGGAATGCTGATGGGATCGATATTTTCTGCAGTAAGAACATCAATATCAGCCACATCTTCATGAGAAATTCGGACGACTGTATCGCAGTCTATGGTCACAGATGGGGTTATTACGGTAATACTTCCAACGTTAATGTAAATGACGCTGCTTTATGGGCCGATGTTGCTCACCCCATTCTTATTGGAACACATGGTGATTCAAACCAACCGGATACGTTAGAAAGAATGAGGTTTTCAGATCTATCTATTCTCAATCATCACGAGAATCAGCTGGACTATCAAGGCTGTATCGCGCTTAATGCGGGCGATGACAATTTAATTCGGGATATCACATTTGAAAATGTCAATGTAGAACGAATTTCCAAGGGACAGCTAATAAATTTGCGGGTCATAAATAATCGCAAATACAATACCTCGCCTGGAAACAGGATTGAAAATATTCTTTTCAAGAACTTGCATTATAGCGGTTTAGGAGTACCGCTTTCTATTTTTACCGGGTATGATTCCACTAGAAATATCAGGAATATTGTTTTTGTAAATTTAAAGATAGGCAATAAAGTGATCAGCGATACTATGGATGGTAAGCCCTCTTACTACAAAACGGGAGATATGGCAAATATTTTTTGGAGCGAACATGTGCAAAATGTCAGTTTTATAACTAACTAAAAGCAAAATGCCGAAAAAATAGATCTGCATTATCACAACGATGACTAATAAAGATTATGTCTGTATTAAAATTTAATTTAGTAGTAATCCCCTTTATGCTTTTAGAAATACAACTGCCAAGCAGGCTTCTTTTCCTCATAGTATTAATAATAGTCACATAATATTTAGAAATGATTCTTAGTGCCCAGTTGCGGATGAACTACTTTGTAAGCAGCAGGGATAAAGTAACGGTACAACTTAATATGGCGCTAAAAACAGCATTTTTTGATGGTCGTAACTTCTAAAGATAGAATCGCTGGTAGCTAATTTCTATATACTCAAGGTTTTTCCAATCGCTCAAATAAATAATGATATTATTATTTCCATAATTTTTTTTCTATCATATTCAGCATTTGAAAAATCACTTTCTTCAAAATTCTAGACGCCTCTTTATTTATCTATCAAAGCGATTACTTAACAAATAAAAATTTTTTTCTTCAAAGCAGAGTATTAAATATTATTAGACGCGTCCTTGTAATAAATAGATTATAAAGCTATGAAATGAGTTGTTGAGTAATTCTATTCTTCGCGCTTTCAACCGTTTATGTTTAAATCTGAAAATTTAAAAGTTTAAACATTCAAGAAGAATTTGTCTGTTGTCCAGCAAATTAATCGATTTTGAAGATTAGATCAATATAAAGCAATTCATTGAACCGGATGCCGAACAATACTTCGGAAACTAACCAGTACAGACCAGTTACATACTAAAATATTTGTAGAACGAGCAGTTCTAAAGTGTTTCCATTGTCAACGAATAAACTATGCGTGTTATTATTTTTTTGTGTATTTTTTTGTTGAGTTTTTTGAATAATGCTAATGCATTTCAAAAGATTCGGTCTGAATCTCGTTCGAATAAAATGCTATCGCAGGATACTTCGATGGTAGATTCAATTAAAAGGAAGTTAACGAAATCAAAAGGTTTGATGGAGGTTTCCATTCCCATAAAGTCCAACTTTCCATCATATAGTTTACAACAACATCTTAAGGGTAATGTTTCAGGATTATTTTCTACTGAGGGAAGTGGGGAGCCTGGAACTTACCAGTACATGTTCGTTCATGGTACATCCACTCCTTTAATTACGCAGGAAGATATATTGAAGACCCAACCCTTGGTGGTAATTGACGGATTGCCAGTTCTATCTTACGAAAGTCCAGTCGCTTATGACATCCAACGTTCTGATTACAGCTTCAACAGAATTGGTCCTGCCATAAATTTTCTCGCTGGGCTTAATCTAGCTGATATTGAGTCGATAGAGGTTTGGAAAGACTTGTCAAAAACGGCAATATACGGGCCTCGAGGAGCGAATGGTGTAGTTTATATAAAGACCATAGCTGGATCGACAACTTCTAATATGAGCTTCAACTCTTATTTCGGTATCGCCGCAAGACCATCTGTTACAACATTAAATGGCGCTTTTGAAGATAGCTTCAGACAGCGTTTTTATACAAGATATGCTTCCCCTGTACAGTTGCAGTCTTATCCTGGCTTTTTACGTGATTCACTAACGACGAAATACTATGGAAAATCATCTTGGGCCGATGCCTATTATAAAGATGCGCTTATATATAATGCTGACGCGATAATGTCGGGAGGGTCGAAGAGAGCTACGTTCAAATTTAACGTGGGAACACAAAAGAGTGCAGGTAATGCAGATGAGACATCTTTAAATAAATATTATACTTCTATTGATCTCAACATTGTACCTAGGACATGGATAATCGTGAGTGCAAATATAAAAGGTACAAGACTGGACCGTAATCGAAACAGATACAACAGAGACCGGCTGGCCGAAGTCGGGTACTTACCAGATCTTACTGAAGCCCCAGCCCCCAATATTGACAGTTACAATGCTTTCATAAATGAGTTCAATAACGGTTTTGATAAGAATTACAACAATATTGTAAATGGCTTTTTAAATGTGGCTATTAAGTTGCCTTTTGAAATTGATTATAATACCCGGTTTGGGGTTAGTTATAATGAAGGTGGGAGAGATCTATTTTACCCCAGTACATTGCTAGATAATTCTAATTACGCATCCAACTATTTTGGCCTAAGTCAGCGACTGGTTTTTGACAACGTATTTAGCTATAGAGTCAATCACAAATCTAAGCATTCATTTGATTTTGCGGTAGGCAATTCCATTCAATGGGATAATGATAGATACAGTTATTCTTACGCTTATAAAGGTGTGAGTGACTATTTAAAAGTTAATCTTTTAAAGTCTGGAAGCTTTAGTTCAAATGGAGCTTTCAGAGACCAGCTGACATTTAAATACCTTGACCAAACTACTGTAAATCTTTTTTCCTTTTTCTCTTCCACAACTTATAAGTTCAAAGATTATTACAGCGCAAGTTTGTTACTTAGGACTGATGGCGCATCGAATATGCAACCGGTTCACCGATGGTTCATTTCACCGGTTGTGTCGGCATCATGGGATATTAAAAACCATAAGTTGGCCAACTTGTCGACAATTTCGGCTTTAACTCTTAAAGCCAGTGTTGGCCGAATTGGCATTGCTCAGTTGACCGACCGGATCGCTTTGGGAACTCAATACTCTTCAGAATCCGGCTGGGCGAATGATCCGAGAATAGCTTCTTATCTAAATACTGCAACCTTGATGAGGTCTTATCTATACGGATATCTGGGCTATGATATTCCATGGAGTTATAATCAGCAAATAAGTGCTGGCACAAGCTTTGGCTTATTTAAAAACAGATTAATCGGAGAAATAAGTTTTTATTCCACAACTACAAAAAATCAACTTATTAATATTCCGGGTGCTGCTGAGTACGGGTATAAGGGATTGTTTCAACCAGGAATGGATATTAACAATAAAGGCGTCGATTTAATGGTTGGCACGGATGTTTTAAAGTCCAGTACTAAAAAAGGGTTAAAATGGAGCTCTTCTGTAAACATAAATTTCAATCGCAACACTTTAAGGTCTTTACCAAATGGCTTGTCTGAAATTATTATAGGTGATAGAAAATTGCAAGTTGGTCAAGCTGTAGATAAGTTTTGGTTACTGAAAAACAAAGGTATTTATAACTCTGATGAAGAAGTTCCGGTGAATCCGTCAACCGGAAAAAAAGTGGCCTATAAAGGAACTGAAATGAAAGCAGGTGATCCCATTTGGGTTGATACAAATGGTGACTTCAATGTTGACGATAAAGATAAAGTTTTAACAGGCAATATGTTACCTGTAGTTTCAGGAGGTTGGAATAACAGTTTGAAATATAAGAAATGGGACTTACAAACCAGTTTCTACTTTAATGTAGGTAGAAAGATTCTGAATCAAAATATCGCTAATCGCTTCAATTTTATCAACCGTGAAGCAGAGAATAGTATCAATTCGGTTAAAGAGTTCACATTTTGGCAGGAACAGGGAAATACGGCGCTTTACCCTATCTATAATGCATGGAGCCCGGTCGTTCCGTACCGGGAAGAGCAGGATCTTTTTTTGGAAAATGCCTCTTTTTTAAAGCTTCGGAGCATAACCCTCGGTCTCGACCTTACAGATAAGCTGTTAGTGTCAAATAAGGCAACGAGATTTAAGTCTTTTTATGTTTTTGTTTCTGCAAGCAATTTGTTCAAAATAACACCATACTCCGGGCGTGATCCGGAACTGGTGAATACAAATGGTATTGATACTGGTTATGGACTTCCATTGCCGTTGATGCTTACAGGTGGTTTAAAAGTTGATTTTAAATAGTTCAAGATGAAACAATTAAGATATATAATTTTCATTAGCCTATTATTTCCGCTGTTTGGATGTGAGAAGGTTTTAGATGTCGAATCTACGCGTGCTATCGGCGAAGTAAACATGTGGAATAGTTTAGAAGATGCGAGAGCTGCGCTATTCGGTGTATATGCACTTAACCGTGCAGCCATGTCGGATAATAATAGACACATCCTCTATGGTGATGTAAGAATGGCTGATTTTGAGCCTACATCCCGTGTTGATATTAAAGCCATTCATAACAATTTGCTAAATGGGGATTACAAGCTTATCAATGATCTTTCCGATTGGCGCCCATTTTACGCTACGATCAATGCAGCTAATCTCTATCTGGAGAGGATTCACGAAGTGTATGAGAAAGACAAACGATTTGTCGAGCAAACTTATAATTTGGATAGGGCACAAGTAAAGGCGTTGCGAGCCTTCTCCTATTTTTATATGTCAAGGGTATGGGGTGATGTTCCACTCATTTTATCCTCTCATGAAGGTAGTTTTACCAATAAACCCCGAGACTCCCAGGATAAGATCTTTGCATTGATAGAACAAGATCTTCTAGAAGCAGAGCCCAAATTACCTTACGCTTACGACGGTTACGACCCCGAGCAAACAGGGGCTTATTATGGTCAAAATATAGCAACTTACTACGGCTACGGTTATTTGGTTAGTAAACAAGCGGTCTGGACGATCCTTGCACATATGTATGCCTGGAGAGGAGATTATGCGAACGCTGCTATTTATGCGCAAAAGATAGTTGATAAGACAACGCGAGTTTCAGGATCTGGCGCAGCATTAGCCGGAACCTTCCGTAATGTAAATGACGGGCTTACAGTAAACGTTCGTTACATCGGATATATGTGGGCCGCTAATCACCCCGCAGTACTGTTTGCGGTAGCCAGAGGAGAACTGGCGACATCCGGTGTAATTGAAGAATTAACCGCAGCTGATCCCATTGTACCTAACCGAGCGATTCCAGCAATATATGTACCTAAAGACAGTTTGTTCTCTATTTATAACGAGGGCACAGATGCCCGGTTCTCCGTTGATAGTGTAACTAAGCTAGTTAGGTCGGCCGACGGCTTTTTCACAGGATTTGATAAACCCTATCCTGTTTTTAGAAAGATATTTGTGCCATGGTTTAGCTTCCCTAACAAACAAGGTATTAATGTTCCCTCAGATCTAGGCGTTTTCGCCAGTCCGATCGTGTTTAGCAGATTTACTGAGATGGGGTTACTGCTGGCAGAATCAAAAGCGGCATTAAATGATAAAGATGGTGCCATATCAATCTTAAATCAGGTCAGGGTAAATAACGGCGTACCAGCCTATGTAAGTGAGAGAGATAACGGTCCCCTCATCGATGCAATCTTTAAAGAAAGACGACGCGAACTTATTGGTGAGGGTTGGAGATGGTATGATTATGTAAGATTTAAGAAAATCAAAAATAACGATCCCAAGTTTAATCAGCTCATTCAAAGCGGTGGCATCTACTGGCCTGTTTCCCGAAGGTTGATCAGTCAAAATCCGATGTTAACACAATATCCTTATTGGAAATAATATGAAGAAATCGAATTTTATTTTAGTAATGCTTGCCATTTTACCTGGTGTATTGCTATCATCTTGTCAAAAGAGTGAATTAAAAGGTGGCTCATCGGAACGGGGAAAGAGCTTTACTGGTAGTACATACGATTATCTCCAAAGTAAACCAGGAATTTTTGATTCATTGTTATTTGTAATTAACAGGTTGAAATTGACCAATGTGTTAAAATCCGATTCATTAACTCTGTTTGCGGTGACAAACACAAGTTTTAAACTGGCTTCGGATGACTTGAATTCACAAAGGCTGCGTACTGGAAAAAGCCCTATTTACTTGAAGGATTACCGTTTAGATCAATTAGATAGCCTAGCATGCCGCTACATACTTAAAGGGAATTTTTCATCCAAAAGGCTATCTGTTCTTAACGGAATTAATGTTTTTGCCTTTAAATATGGATATGAATTGAATGCTAAAGCAACAGCTTCGTCAGCAATGGGACAAGTTGGCGCAGGGCCTTCATCGATAGTCTATAGCAGTAAAAACAGGACGGAATTTAAAGCTAACTGGTCATCAGCTATTGCATATTCTATTGACATACCTACCAAAAATGGTTTGGTACATATCATTGACGATAAGCATTTTTTTGGATTCGGATATTATAGTAAGCAGCCTTCGACCTCATTTCGTGATTCCCCCTTTAGATTGCCAGAAGCCTTCAATGTTGATTCGGAGCCGTTGGAGGCCGAAGACTATGACAACGGTGGAGCAGGGGTAGCCTATAATGATACTAGAAGCCCTGCTAATGAAATCGATGGGAGATATTGGAATGATGGCGGGCAGTATAGGACCTCAGAAGGCGTTGATATTTGGGTACAACCGGCGGCTTATAATCGTGGCATATACTACAGGCAGGGATACAGAATCGGTGCTATGAGGACCGGGGAATGGACAAATTATTCCATCGATGTACCTGAAGACGGAAACTATGAGATCAAACTTCATTACAGCGTTCAGAATAGCACCGGTAACCCTTCTGCATATTGCGACCTACGACTTGATTGGAAAATTCTTACCAAGCGTGTAGCGCTTCCAATCACGGCAGGTAAAATGGATGAACTGAAAGCCGGCACCTTCTTCTTAACAAAGGGAAATCATTATTTGACTTTTTGTACCATGACTTCCGTACCTGATTTAAGTTTTGACGCTTTTGTATTTAAACGTGTAAACCAATGAACCCAATTAATAGAGCCATGATCTTAAGTAAAACGACAGTCTATTGTATTGCCGCAATTGTTGTTTTTCTTTCCTCCTGTAAAAAGTTATATAATTTACCTGAAGACAAACCTTACCTCAGTCCTGATGCGAATTATACATCTGCACCTATACTTAGACCAATTTTGGGGCGCAATACTATTTTCAGTTATTTCAAATCGGATTATTCCAGCTTCCCTATAAGGTTTGAGATCATTGATTTCACAAATCTTGATCGAACTTCTTCTGACAAATTAGGAATAATGCGTAATACCTATATATGGAAGCGAGCCTATACAGGCCAAGAGACCAGTCTTGACGAAATTAATGGAAAACGAGCTATTGAAGAACGTCCACTTTTTCAAGTCAATTCAGCTGGTGAGTTTATAATGTGGGCGTCTGCCACTGATGCAGATTTCCGGAAATCGCTCCCGGATACAGGTTACCGGTTTAATGTGAAAATCAGCAATGGCGGGGGAGAAAAAATACTGGGACCATTATTTCTGGCACCTTTAGCAACAAGACCTTATGAACCGTCATATCATCTAAACGAGATAACCGCAGCTCCAAGAAAGGAAGTTTCAGGTGCCCTTAAACGGTTAATTCCGGCAACATTGGTGAACATGTTCGGCGCAACCACCGGCAACCCATTGGTCCGCGAAACAGGAGCTGGAACCACGGCACTCAAACAAGATGTATGGGTTTATTTCAAACGTAAAGGAGCAGGAAATACACTTACCATTAAATTTTTTGATAAGGATTCCATCGCAATAAATCCTACAAAGTTTAACGGTACTAAATGGGAGAAGCTTGTCCATGGCTTTAATCCTGTTATTACGCCAACTTCTGTAAAATATGAGGTCGCATATCCAATTCCATTGACAAGTATACCTACCCCTTATACTACATCAGACGGATCTCAGGCATTATTGACTTTTAGTTACAATAGGATCGGTTTTAGTGGTCTTAGGGTTATAGCTACGATGACCTTACCATTTAATATCTATCAACCCGGGGATTGGGAAATCATATTCTTCTTCCATAATGAGAATCCCAAGTTTGAAGACGAATAAGAACATCCGACAAAAGATCAATTATTATTTGGTTTACATTTTACTAAAAATGAAAATATTATTTCCCTTAATGATAATCATTTCACTGTTCACAGCTGAGGGCCTTTCCGCCCAAAGTACCATCAACGTCAGAGGTACGGTTAAAGAGAAAGGAACCGATGCCGGACTGCCCGGAGTAAACATCACATTGGTAGGATCTCCTGATAAAGCGCTAGGTGCAACTCCTGCTGATGGTAGTTTTGCATTTACGGTACCAGTAAAATCAATACTAAGATTTAGTAGAGTAGGCTTTGAAACAAAAGAGGTCGGCGCAGCGCGTATGCTTAACATTGTTCTTAACCCCAGCATAAGTTCTTTAAACGATGTGGTAATCCGTGGATTCGTGGCAAAAACACGAGATTTAAGCTCGGGATCTTCGGTAAAGATTTCAGGTGAAGACTTGCAGCAAGTTCCGGTCGCAAATGCTGAACAATTATTACAAGGCAAAGTTGCTGGTTTAAACGTTCAGGTTAATACCGGGGCACCTGGTTTTCGGGGCAGCGTATTACTAAGGGGGTTATCCAACGTAGATGTTAACGCCTCAACTACAGGGAACGATGCCGACGCCTTTCTTACTCCAACTTCTCCGCTGTATGTTATCGATGGCGTTCCGACTGATGTGGATCCTGCCACAGCCGAAAGTTTCAATTCTTTTGGTGGCGCCAGTCCCTTATCGCTAATCCCTCAGGAAGATATTGCAAATATTGAAGTTCTTAAAGATGCACAAGCAACCTCTTTATATGGATCTCGTGGGGCTTACGGTGTTATCCTTATAACAACACGCCGGGGCATGTCCGCTATACCCAGGTTGCGCTACACGACCAACTTCTTTATAAGCACTCCGCCAAAGCTGCGTGCTACAATTGGAGGGAAGGCCGAGCGTGATCTAAAGTTACAACAGATCTTACAATATGGAAGTTTCAGGGATATAAATACCCTATTAAACTCAAATACAGCTTTGGTTGACAGTTTGAGCCCCTATTATAACAATTCTACCAACTGGCAGGACATTTATTATGGGATGACATACAATCAAACACACAATATTGGCGTAGAAGGAGGCGATAAACGCTTCAATTACAAAACGAATTTTGGCTATTATAAGGAAACCGGTATTCAAGTAAATACCGGAGTAAGTCGGTTTACACTTAACAATAATTTTGAATATAAACCAAGCTCTAAAATTTCTCTTTTCGCTCAGGTTAACGGTAGTATGCTGGACCGAAAGAAGGGAAATGGGGTCGGCTTATTGAACACGGGAGTTGCACGAAGCGCCTCCGCCTCGTCTCTCTTACCCGGACCTTCATTATTTTTGGCATCTAACGACGCTCTTGCTAATCTTAATGTAGATAATAGTAATCCGACAAAGAATCTTAAGACCAACCTCGAGTTTAGCTACTTCCCATTCGCGGGATTTACATTTCGCACAACAGGTAGCTATGACATTTTGAATGCAACTGATTACACCTTCACACCGGCGATCGCCAATAATCAACAAGCAGCGATACAGTACTTTAATGATACCCGTAAAACACTCTATAATAGAAATTTAATTTCGTTCACGAAGAGTTTAAAGGGAGGACATGATTTTACCGTTTTTGGCTTCAACGAAGTTTATTTTAAAACTTATCAGGCAAATGATCTCAAGCAGGTCGGTCTATCGTCAGACCATTACTTAGGACCTCTGGGCTTTATAAGCGCTGCTTCCTCGACAAGGGGTGCGGGATTAAGGGCATATAGCAATTTACGGGCAGTATCGTTTGCCGGCAGTTTCTCATATAATTTTCAAAGGAAGTATGTATTTGACGCGACATACCGAATGGATGCCACATCTTTTAGTGGTGTTGATGATCCTTACACCAGAAGTCCTTCAATCGGTATCCGGTGGAATATGGAAAGAGAAAACATATTTAACAGTTGGAAATGGTTAACCTATAGTTCCTTGCGCTTGACCTGGGGTAAAAACATAACACCTACAGGAAATATATTTAGTGTTTATGGAACTTACAACCCCAACGGAACCTATAATGGACAGTCAAGAATAACTATTGACCCTGCTTTACTCCCCAATAAAAATTTGGGTACGGCTGTTGGTACAACTTACAATATGGGCTACGACATTGGCTTGTTCGATAGCAAGATCCAATTGACATTTGAGTCCTATTACCGTGCCGTGGATCGCCAGGCAAGGACCTTAGCGCTTTCGAATATTATAGGGTTTGAAAATGTTTTAAGTAATGAAGTGTCGATTCGCAACTGGGGTAACGAACTTTCTTTGACCCTTCGCCCTCTTTCCAGAAATAGCAAGGTGAACTGGACCTTTACCGTGAATGGAGCGATGAATAGAGACATGTTGACAAGGTTGCCTGGAGATGTGAAACAAATTGTAATCGGAGGTACGGTGTTGCATGTAGGCCGCAACTCCCTGTCAAATTTTATTTATGAAAATAAAGGTGTCTATTCGACTCAAGCAGATATACCTGTTAATCCTGTAACCGGGCTTCCACTGCGACAGGGGCAAGCAGTTGTAAGTAACCGGACATATGGTGGTGGGTATTTTCAGGCCGGAGATCCAATTTTTGTGGACAGAAATGGGGATTATGTTATAAATGATCAGGATGACCGGACCGTAATCGGAAATTCACAACCCATTTATACAGGTGGGTTTGCAACGACAGTAAGTTATAAGAATTTTTCACTATCAATGAACGGGTCATTCACAATTGACCGCGATCTGATGAACACAGCGATCGCTGATAGATTAGCGATGACAGGGGATCCTTTTGGCCTGCAGGCCGTCTTGCCGTTAAGTGGCTTGAATTTTTGGACAAGACCAGGGGACGTTGCCAAATATTCAAATCCTTATAATTATACACGCTCAATTATAATAAATCCTTTCCGGTCTAATCAAAGCCTGTTTCAAGAAGATGGTTCTTACTTCAAAATAAATGCAGTAACAGTGGGATATACACTTCCAAAACAATTAGCTAGTAAGATTAGGCTTAATAATTTCCGAATCTATGTGACCGGAGATAATCTTGCGACCTTTTCTAGATATAGCGGACCCAATCCGGAAAACGTAACTGCGCTTGGTTTCGATAATTCTGGTGGTTACCCTTTAGCAAGAAGGTATACAGTAGGTATGAATTTAGAACTATAACTTCAGAAAAATGAACTTAAAAAAAGTAGGATTTTGTATGATTGTTTTACTTGGGCTGACGGAGACGGGTTGTAAGAAATTTCTGGAGGTTGAATCGATCGAAAGATTCTCCGGGAATCGCTATTGGAAGTCTCCTAAAGACGTTGAGACCTTTACTATCGATATTTATGCAAGATTGTGGGATAAGTTAAGCAATTCTTGCTTTTGGCCAGCTGCCGGGGAATTCCGACTTGGAGAAATAAGATCGAATACCGCAGCTGCCGGTGTGACAAGCTTTCAATCTAATGATCAGAACCGAAGAGTAGTTTATGATTATTTGGCCAAGAATGATATGAAAGCTGTAGTATATGGTATAGCCGCAAATTCTCCCTGGCTTAGCAACGGTTCTTCTCCAAGGACTTTTAATACAGTGCTGGCTTTTAATTTCTCGGTCAATACCAATTGGACAGATTTTTATAAAGTAATTCAGGAAGCCAATATCATGTATGATCAGGTAAGTAAGGGAATTCCTGGGTTAAGCGATGCAGACAAGCAACGCTATATGGCAGAAGCTGTATTTATCAGATGCCTTACCTATTTTATTATGGTAAGAATTTACGGAGATGTGGCTTATTACACAGATGCCAACCATTCGACGCCTTTGGGTAGAGAAAATTTTATAAGTGTGTTGAATAAATGCATTGCAGAACTTGAACCAGTAAAGAATGATCTTCCCTGGAAATATGATGATCCGGCCTTGAATGGGGTACGTGCGAACCGAGCGGGAGCCATTTCACTTCTAATGAACATGTACATGTGGAATGCTGGATTTGATGAGCCCAATAAGACAAACTGTTACGAGAAAACCGTGGCTTTGGGAAGCGAACTTATTCAGAGTAATCAGCATTCCCTGGTTCCGGCTGAACAAATCAGTAGGATATTTCTAGGAGGAACCGACGAGAGTTTGATCGAGTTAAAGGAAAGTTCGTCCTTTACTTCGGGCTCAAACTTATTCTATAAATCAGCATTTCCCGGTGAACCGGTTGTTTTAACCAAGCATGAAGAAAACGGAACCACTACGCATCTGCATTACAAGAAAGCATATATTGATTTTTTATTCGGTACTGTTAACGATAATAGAGCGGATATGATCCAAAATCGAGATCAGGAGAATGGACGGTTTGCTTTATCCAAATTTGAAGGTGCCGTTTCCGTGCTGGGCTTTC
Organism: Mucilaginibacter terrae; assembly: GCF_031951985.1. Classification (NCBI taxonomy): domain Bacteria; kingdom Pseudomonadati; phylum Bacteroidota; class Sphingobacteriia; order Sphingobacteriales; family Sphingobacteriaceae; genus Mucilaginibacter; species Mucilaginibacter terrae. Next base: position 242,702 of record NZ_JAVLVU010000001.1, read on the forward strand.
CTGATTGGGCTCTTGTTCTATTCAGATATGCTGATGCATTATTACTTCAAGCTGAAGCTCTTTCCAACTTGGGAAGGGACGGAGAGGCGATTCTTATCGTCAATATGATTAGGAATAGGGCTAATGCTCCTGATGTATCCGGTTTAGGCGGGCAAGAACTTAAAGATGAAATATTCAAGGAACGGGGACGCGAACTCCTTGGCGAAGGTTATCATTTCTTTGATTTGGTACGAACAAGACGAATCCTTGATCCTGCATGGACATCTAATCCATTGTCACCAGATCAGTTTAACAGAGGGGGCTGGACATGGCCGATCGACCCTGCATCTAGAGAACGAAACCCATATATGACATTAAATGATTATTGGTTCTAACAATTTATACTTTCAGATGACCTACTTTAAAAGATTATCGTTTCAAGGACGACTCATAGTTTTATTCTCTTGTTTGCTGTTCACAGCTTGCAAAAAAGATCAATATTATTTTGACGGTGGTAAATCAAATCCTGTTTTTCCGGGAACTACGCTGGAATACCTAAAATCAAACCCGAGAAGCTTTGATACCATTGTGAACATAATCAAAATAGCAGGAATGGAGCGTCAGTTTAACGAGGATACCCTCACCTTTTTTGCTCCACAAGACTATGCAGTTGCCGTATTAATTAAGCAAGTCAATTCCACTTTATTCACTTATGGAAAAGATACGGTGAAGACACTTACTGACATCAACGGGGTAATTTGGCGAAGATATTTGTCAAATTATCTTTTTAAAGGCGCTAATAAGCTCAATGATTATCCACAACTGGACATTGGGTCAAAAGCAATCTTTCCGGGACAGAATTACGTAGCCTATAGCGGCGATGTTTTTAATATAGGAGTACAGTATGCAGATGCCGGCGGCGTGAAATATACAGGTTACCGGCAATTGATTCTCTCCTATATTCCGAATGTTACCCAACCTTTGGATAACTGGATAAGTATTCCGATAACCTCCTCAGATGTGCAGCCAAAGCATGCCGTGGTCCATGTTCTAAGCTCGAATTATCCATTTGGAGCTGACCCACAAAATTTAATACAAGATGTGTTGTTAACTAAGTAATTTGATGTATGTCACATTTAAGAATAAAAAGCTGGTTTATAGCCATTGGCTTTTCATGGCTAACAGTAACTGGCTGCAAGGATGATATTAAAGAATTTGAAAATCCATACTCCGGTGGAAAAGCACCCTTAGGGTTAAAGTTTAATTCCGCAAGTTTCATCGAACCAGCGCAAGGTAGGGCTAATGATACCATAACTGTAAGTATTGTTGGGGCGGAACAATATAAGGACAAACTCCAATTTCAATTTAGTGGCGAGGAAGCGGAAATATTATCAATTAAAGGAGACTTTGTAAAGGTTAAAGTTCCGCCTGGCGGAAGTTCTGGGTCAACCTCCGTGCAAATTGGCGATCAGGTTTTCTTTGGGCCCCAGTTTAAAGTATATGGTAAAGTTTCCGATGACCCATACTTCAAGGCAAAAATAGGTGCTAATAACACGATCTACGATGCCTATAAATTGAAGAATGGGAAATATATTATGGTAGGTGAATTTACAGATTTTAATGAAAAGGGAATAGTCTTGCCTATCAGGAAAATTGCTGAGTCGACTTATGAAGGTGAAATTCAAAGGTCCTTGCAACTAGGCACCGGAGTTGTCAGTGGTTACCTAAGCTCTGTTACCTCAAGCCCTAATGATGCAAATATCTTCGTTGCTGGAAATATGTCCGCCTTCGATCTCAAAGGACCGGTTAAAAACATTACCAGACTTACTTCTTTCGGAGCAATTGACCTGAAGCAGGTCGATACTTACTCATCAAAGAATGGGGGGCCAAGTTACCCGAAGCTTATGGTTCCATCTTTTAATGGTGGAACAGAATCACCTATCAAAAGAATTTTTTATTTCAATAATGGCATTATTGCCGTAGGGGGGTTCAGATTTTACATTTCACATAGATATGATGTTGGAAGGAAAATCACCTACACATCTGGTAATACGACCATAACCACCTATAGAGACAGTCTGGTTAGAGATTCCATTCCTGTCAGGCAAGTTATACGTTTAAAACTGGATGGTAGTCTTGATAACACTTATCATTTTTCTGGAAGCACAACATTGGAAGGCGCTAATGGCAATATCTTAGATGCAGTAATGCAACCAGATGGTAAACTGATACTGGTCGGCGCATTTTCAAAATTTGATAATAAAACTACAGGCGGCATTGTCCGACTGAATACTGATGGAACCGTAGATGATTCCTTTCAAGTTGGAAAGGGTGCTTCCGGTTATATAACAAGCATTAACTGGAACGGTGAGACACAGCGATTTGTACTCACTGGCGTTTTCAGTTCATTCAACAATCGTGCGATCCAAAATTTATTACTTCTAAAAGCTGATGGCTCAATTGATGACACGTTTATTTCGGGAAACTTTGATAGCGGATACCCTTCATTTGCACAACAATTATCAAATGGCCTTATAGTAGTGTCTGGTAATTTCAAGAAGTATAACAATGTACGGCGTGGAGGCTTTACGATCCTAACTTCACAAGGCAATTTAGCGCAGGGATATAACTCATTGGGCGAGTTATCAGGAACGATCACCAGAGTGTTAGAGGAAAGAAATAAGGATAGTAAGCGAAGTATCGTACTGCTCGGCTCGTTTAGAAAATTTGATTCACAAGCAGTTCAAAATATTAAGGGGCTAGTGCTTGAGGATTAGTTAAGTATAAAAGCAATTGAATTATGAAAAGGAATTTTACAACAGCCTTGTTAAGACTGTTTAGTTTTGGCATGTTTCTATTATTAGGAAGCTCCTGTCAAAAAGAGTTTGAAAAAAAGGCACCTGTAGTGGTTAATGATACTGCATTTAATAGTCCAAAAGAAAGAAAAGTTTTGCTTCTTATAGTAGATGGACTAAGAGGAGTCGCTTTAAAAGAAATAGGACCACCGAATATCACGAATTTGTTAAAGAAATCTACATATTCATATTATTCATTAAGTGATGAGGCTTATGATGAAAGTACTTCCTGGGCAGATTTGTTTACTGGTGTTTCGTTAAGTAAGCATGGTGTGACGAATGGGACCTTTAGTCATAATAAATTTGACTTATATCCTCCAGTTTTTCGGCGTATCAAGGAAATTAACCCCAATTTTAGAATCGCAACTTTTTCCTACAGCAATAACTTTACTGATAATCTCACCAACCCTTCATCTGTTGATCTCAAAGCGACTTACGCTAGTGATGCAGAAACTCAGGGTGCCTTGTTGCAGGAATTGACAAATGAAAACGCGGGCTTGGTACTTGCAATGTATAAAAATGTTAATGCTGCCGGTAGCACCGGATCTTACGAATCTTCTGATCAAAAGTATAGAAATGAAATTATTCAATTTGATAATTATGTCGGGCAGGCTATTTCCTCTTTAAAGAATAGAAGAAATTATAATAAAGAAAACTGGTTAGTAATTGTTACTTCCAGTCGTGGGGGCAATGCAAGTGTCGTAAATGATAATACCATTTTTTCCAATCCTAAAATGAACACATTCACTTTGATCTACAATGATAAGTACCAATCAAAATTGATCGACAAACCGTTCACCGGCAACGTGTACGAAGGAAGCTTTGTTCGCTTATATTCGCCCACGGGTGCCGTTGGGGCCAATCAGGAAGCTACCGCCATCAGGGCTGAGTTAAGATTTAGCGATGAACTGAAAAGTTCAACGTTAAATCCTTTGAATTTTAACGGTTCCGATTTTACCATCGAAATAAAGGTCCGCAAAAATTTAAATACGATAGGGACACAGGGTGGCACAGGAAGTAGAAATACCTTTAAATATCAATGGCCAATGTTTTTTGGTAAAAAAACCACAAAAAGATTTGGCAGTACAGGTTGGGGATTTGCTTGGGAAAACGACACTTGGAGATTTTCAATATGGAACTCCAGTAGCAGTTTAGTATTGAATTCAACTGTGGCCACTACGCCGATGGACTTAAATTGGCATTCCCTTGTTGCGTCAATTAAAACGGAGGGGGCGCAAAGGTATCTTAGAACCTATTATGATGGTACGCTAATCGGTAAAGTTGAAGTTACAGCGGCTTTCTTAAATGCAATAGACAACTACAATGCGCCGATAACAATGGGGTATATTCCAGAGGATAACAATGACCCATTTGATGGAAATATCTCGGACGTGAAAATATGGAGAACAGCTCTGCCTGATGATATAATAAAACAGTATGCCAGCGATGTGTTCTTAAGTAGTTCCCATCCATTTTACAATTACCTCGCTGGTTATTGGCCGTGCCGGGATGGAGCAGGGGGGAAGTTCAGAAATGAAGCTATAACCGATGGAAATTTTGACTTTAAGATCTTGAAAGGTGGATCACCATTGGTAAAAGGTACTGAATTAGGAAGTGCTACCGTATGGGAGAAGAGCACCTATGTGGTATGTCCAACTCCTATAGCGAACATATCTACAACAGTGCCTAATTCTAAAGATATTACTCCTCAGATCTTATCCTGGCTTGGGATAGCAGTTAAAGATTCGTGGAACCTGGACGGTAGAGTGTTTTTAAATAATTAAGAACCTAATTTTATGAACATATTACATAGACTGTACGTCAGTATAATAATTGTCGCCGGTGCCCTCCTGGTATTAAATATAGCTTTTTTGTCCTCCTGTCAACGGGAAGATTTTGTAGACAAAGTGAGTTCTACCCCAAGCGTGGTTAAATTCGACTATCCGGCACTGCTAAACGCTGTAAGTATTAATAATATAGCAAAAGCTGACGATAAAATCGTTTTTCCTGTTCAGATTTCACTGGAAAATCCGGCGAACTCTACGTTTACCATTGATCTTAATTCTGAACCTCAGGTTGCAGCTTCTCTGCTGGTTGACAATGCCGCGGTGATCAATATGCCAGAATATTCTATGCCTCAATCAGTTGAGGTGAGGTTTGGTACAAAATATGTGACCTTTGATGTATCAGTTTCCTCAACTACTATAGAACGGAATTATGGTAAAAAATTGGTTTTAGCTATAACCCTTTCAAACCCTTCAAAGTCTCAAAAATTGGATGAAAGTAAAAAAACGGTAGCTTTTTCTATAAATACTAGTGATATAGCTCAAATGGATGATTTACATTTTTTATCATTCACATCAGCGGTAAATAACCCAAGCCAGGTAGTGACTTCTTTGACATCCTCGAATTTAAATACCAATGGTGCAAGTTTTGATAATGGTGGTTTCTCGATCAAAGCTCAAGTTGATCTTGGTGGTAAACCGGCAAGAGGGTTTAAAACGTTAATTGGTTACAACCCCGATACGCTTAAAGCATTGGTCGCTAAAGGGCTGCTTCCTGCGGGCACCGCAATTTTGACGAAGGCTGCCTTGGGGTTGCCGGACGTAATATTGGCGGATTATAAAAGTTCTGTCGTAGTTGAAATGCGAATTAATATGGATAGTATATTTGCGAGGTTCCCCTCAAAGGTTGCAGTTGCATTCACGCTATCTAATCCTGAAAAGTATCAGGTAAATGCGGCAAAAAGCACGCTGGTCTATTTAATTGACCCTTTACGCGTATTTTCCGATATTACAAAAGTACTTAAAAATACTTCACAGCCATTTAAGACGAGCTCCATTGACCCGAATCAAGGCAGGTGGGGTGTCCTTTCGGACTGGCTATTTAATTCACAAGCAAATCTTCACCAATCTTACAGCTTAACAAACGAACTAAATGGTTCATATGGTTCGTTTGATAATAATAATAGTACTCAAATTGCATTCGAATCTGGTTATGCCAATTCCGATTCTGGTAAGCCAGGAGGTTCTCCTACGGCTCCTAATATCACCAACGGGAAGATTTATCAGACAGTAGTATTGCCTCCTGGTACTTATAAATTTGATGCAAACGTCCGCGGCGGTGTAACAACCGATAACACTAAAGGAGCATACAGTGTGGCTGCAATAGGTTCAAACATTCCTGACATCGCCGGGCCAACGACCCCCGCGAATTTTATAGGTAGAGTCGCTATAAATGGGGCAGGAAGTAAATCTTTCAACTTTACACTGAATTCTACCACGACAATTTCTTTGGGGTTTGTTGCTGTGCTTTCGGGTAACCAATCTGTGTTTATTTCGGGAGTTACTCTTACGCGTACTCTAAATCCATAGTTGATTCGCAACTGTTTACAACTTAGAGCGTCGCAAATCATATTAATTAAAGCTAATTAAATCCAGTTGAAACTGATGTGCGTTGAATACTCCTAAATTTTATGAAATCTACACTATATCTATTATTGCAAATCTTTGTACTAGTTATTTTTAGATCAGATGTTTTTTGTCAAGAAGCACACAAATGGGGGGGGCAAAAAGATGGAACGTTTTCCAATCCTGTATTACCCGCCGATTATAGTGATCTTGATGCCATCCGTGTTGGTGATGATTTTTATGCAATATCCTCCACTATGCAGTTTTCTCCAGGGATGGTTATCCTACATTCCAAAGATCTGGTAAATTGGGAAATAGCAGGACATGTGGTCAATGATCTCACCAAGGTCAGTCCTAATTTAGACTGGTCGAGCATGAATAGTTATGGAAGAGGTATCTGGGCAGGGTCGATCCGTTATTATAAAAATAAATTTTGGGTCTATTTTGCTAGTCCGGACGACGGATTTTTCATGAGTTCGGCAACTGATCCTAAAGGTCCTTGGGAACCCCTTCATAAAGTTTGGGATGTGTCAGGGTGGGACGATTGTTGTTCTTTTTGTGATGATGATGGACAACTGTACTTTATAGCCACAAATTTTAAACTCGATCCTAACAACAATAAGAAATACAACATTCATCTGTTTAAGATGTCACAGGATGGTAAGACCCTGTTACCGAACACGGATAGTATTATTCATCAATCTCCGGGTAGTGAGGCAAATAAACTTTATAAGATCAATGGCTTATATTATCATTTTTTTAGTGAAGTAAAAGCAGAAGGACGTGTGATGATGATGGAGAGGTCACAAAATATACATGGTCCGTGGGAAATTAGGCAGTTAAATCATGTGAACAAAACTGTTGATAGAGAGCCAAATCAGGGAGGGCTTATACAATTGAAAGATGGGAAATGGTGGTTTTTTACCCATCATGGCTCTGGTGATTGGGAAGGAAGGGCAGCTAGTTTATTACCTGTAACCTGGATCGATGGTTGGCCAATGATCGGTGAGGTTGGAAAAGATGGTATAGGGAACATGGTATGGTCTGCAAAAGCCCCCATAGCTGTAAATAAAGCTTTGAAGATTCAAACGGATGATGATTTTTCAGCTGTTACTCTTCGTCCACAGTGGGAATGGAACTATCAGCCCAGAAGTGACAAGTGGTCATTATCGGCACGAAAAGGATTTCTTCGACTTATGGCTTTTCGGCCTCTAAAGCCAGATGATACCGTTAGAATATTACTACGGGCTGGTAACACGATTACACAACGTAGCATGAGGACAAAATTTAACATTGCTACGGTGAAAATAGATATTAGTGGAATGTATAATGGTCAATTTGCAGGATTAACACACTTCTCCACAAAATCATACTGTATGATTGGAATTAAACAGGATGGTGAAGATAGAAAGTTAGTATACAGCTCAGATAGTCAAAATTTAATAGGTGTAACGATAACTGGAAGCAATGTTTGGCTCAGGTCAAGCTGGGACTATCAGGGCTTGAACCGTTACTTTTATAGTTTGAATGGAAAGGATTTTCTTCCTTTTGGAAATTCGACCCAATTGACCTGGGGAAGTTACAGAGGTGACAGAGTAGGAATTTTCAATTTTAATAGGTTCGCAACCAAAGGCTATATAGATTTAGATTACTTTGATTACCAATACTCCAAACAATGATCGTTTACATGGTCACACCTGGTGATAAAGTTTCTTGATGCTGTTCCGAAAATGTACTTCAGGTTTGGATTTTAACCCGATTTCGATCACTTATAGTAGCTTAGAATTATTTTCAAGGATGATCTCGCGAATCCAGTTTATAGTCATTGTGACTATACTTGAGTTAGGTCAATTTGACACCATAATTTGACCGATCCAGTACGTTGAAAAAGGAATTGTTTTTTTGACATTTACACCGGTATACGTGGCCAGATTGATCAAGAGGATAGAAATATTATAATAAGTAATTACCAATAAACTAAATGTCAGTAACCTAAAAGAGCTACCCGTTCCTTGAGATGAGGTAAATATGGGATGTCAATTTCATGTTTGATTAAAAGTTCTCAGTTTGAGAATGTTTGTAAATGTGCGCTCCTTAATTAGCAAGGATTACTTCGCAGGCCATTTCCCTCAGGATACGTTTAAGAAACAGTAAATGAGAATACATTTTATTGGAAAATATGTAAATCTGCCAAACTATTCCTTCAGGGTAGCCCCAATTAGGTGTTTAAGTTATACGTGGCACTCCAGGAATCAGTTATGAATCACATGTATCGCGCAGTTCAATTACTCTGAGAAAATATGCGAACGATGAGAGAGCGCTTGTGGCATAAAATTATAGAATTCTTGTATCATTTATCCTGCACTTCAAATTTTAAAGATTATCATTTTAACCCATTTAGAATGTATACTTCTCACACATGCTTCTTTATATTAAATATACTTATCAATCAATGACTCGTTTCTTGTTCTGTTTGACTATTTGTTTCTGTTCATTTTTCCAATGTTTTGGACAAAAAAATGATTTACTATGGTATAATACCCCTGCAAAAAAATGGACCGAGGCTTTACCCGTAGGAAATGGGATGTTAGGCGCCATGATTTACGGCGAGCCGTCAAACGAGTTGCTACAGCTTAATGAAGCAACGTTGTGGAGCGGGGGACCCGTAAAACCAAATGTGAATCCAAAAGCGCCTGAATACTTGAGACAAACCCGGGAATTACTCCTGCAAAATGAGAACTATCAAGAAGCAAATACAGAAGTCAGGAAAATGCAGGGAGTTTATTCGCAATCCTACCTGCCGTTGGCAGATCTGAAATTGAAGCAAAATATCGGAGCCCCTCAGTTTGAGGGCTACGTAAGAGATCTCTCCATCGATAAAAGTCTGGCTTCCGTATACTTTAGGGCCAATGGCGTAAACTATAAACGTGAAATTATAGCCACAGCGCCGGGTAAAGCCATTGTGATTCGGTTAAGTGCAAATAAGCCTGGAATGATCAGTTTTATTGCCAGTGTAAGTAGCCGGCTAAACGGCATAACTAGCGCAGACGGGAGTCATGGGATCATGTTTAATGGAAAAGCGCCATCCCAAGTTGATCCTAATTATGTAAATTATAATGCAAAGCCAATTAGCTATGATGATGATGATTGTCGCGGTATGCGGGTTGCGATGCAGGTTAGAGCTGTATTGAATGGTGGAAGTATCAAATCAGATAGTTCAGGAATAAACGTTGAAAAAGCAGACGAAGTATTGCTATTCATTTGTGCTGCTACCAGTTTTAATGGCTTTGATAAGTGCCCTGTAAGTGAGGGGAAGGATGAAAGAATAATCTGCAATGAGAATCTTGCAGCGGCTATTAAGCGCCCTTGGAATATGCTGTATAGTGAACATCTGGCAGATTATTCTCATTATTTCAATCGGGTAAAATTTGCTTTAGGGGCTGTTGAGGATAGTCCGAATGCAAAGCTTCCTACCGATGAGCGCCTTTTAGCATTTAGCAAAGGTGCAACTGACCCGAAATTTGAAACGCTTTTGTACCAATATGGCAGATATCTTCTTATTAGTTCCTCCCGGCCCGGCGGGCCTCCTGCAAATCTGCAGGGTATTTGGAATAATTTGATGAGAGCACCTTGGAGTTCAAACTACACTATTAATATTAACACCCAAATGAATTATTGGCCCGCTGCAATAAGCAATTTGGAAGAAATGGAATACCCCTTATTTGAGTTTATCAATGATATAGCGGTAACTGGCAAAGAAACAGCCATGGATTTTTATAAAATGAAAGGTTGGGTAGCCCATCATAATAGTGACATATGGGCTTTGAGCAATCCGGTAGGTAATTTAGGAAAGGGCGACCCCAAGTGGGCAAACTGGTATATGGCAGCGCCCTGGCTAAGCCGACATTTATTTGAACATTACCGTTTTAGTCAGGACAAAGACTTTTTAAAAAAGGCATATCCGGTGATGAAAGGAGCAGCAGAGTTTTTAGTTGACTATTTGGTAGAAGATAAGAATGGCTATTTGGTTACGGCTCCATCATTTTCTCCGGAAAACGATTATTTCGATGATAAGGGAAAAAAGGCTAACACTTCGATCGCAACAACTATGGACATGTCTATTGTCCGTGACCATTTCCGAAATTGTATAGAAGCATCAGAAGCTTTAAAGATCGATCCTGAATTCAGAAAACTTCTTCAGGCAAAGTCGGAAAGATTGTATCCTCTTCATATTGGCAAAGAGGGTAATTTACAAGAGTGGTACAAAGATTGGAGAGACGTTGATCCACATCACCGTCACGTAAGTCATCTTTTTGGCTTGCATCCTGGCCGTGAGATATCTCCATTGCTTCATGCCGATTTAGCTGCTGCAAGTAGAAGAACCCTCGAACTACGTGGTGATGCAGGGACTGGTTGGAGCCTTGCATGGAAGATTAACTTTTGGGCACGTTTACTTGATGGTGATCATGCTTATAAATTAGTCCGTGATTTGATGCGTGACCTGAGTGTCTCAAAAGGCGGTGGATTGTATCCAAACCTTTTCGACGCTCATCCTCCATTTCAAATTGATGGAAATTTCGGTGCAACCTCTGGAATAACAGAAATGCTGCTGCAAAGCCATCTTGGTGAATTGCATCTCTTGCCAGCGCTTCCGAAGTCCTGGGCAAGCGGGAATATATCCGGGCTTAAAGCCAGAGGCGCTTTTACTGTTGATATGGAATGGAATGCCGGTAAACTAACATCTGCATTGATCAGATCCGGAAATGGTGGTAGTTGTGTGTTAAGAACGACTGTGCCTATTCATATTGATGGTATTAAGCAAAAAGTTACCAGATCGGGCAGATGGTACCTCACAACGTTTTTAACTAAAAAAAGAGGAATTTATAAAATAAGGGTTTGAGGACGGTAAGAACCGGCCTTGCTCTTATGTACAAGATAGCAGTGTCAAAAATGTCTTACTTCAATTGGATTGATCGTCACTTGTTTAAGAGTTGAGGTCATTGGGGTTTTGACTGGTTTTCATCATATGCGTTATGCACATCTGAATCAGCGCTTGACAAACTTACGCTTGATAGAAGGTCGATGAAGTTTTTCATAAATAAATCATTATTTCAATTTGTTAAGGTGTTTAACTAATTCTATTCAGCGTGAAGTTTGCCAATATTTATCAATCGATCTCTCCAGCAACTTTATTCAGATGGCACGCAGCTTTGGTTGGAATTACTTTTTTTCTTGAACTAAATAACGCGGTTGCACAATCTTCAGGCTCAACACCCCCTGGCATTTTTGAAGAGTGGGTGAAAAAGCGGCCGCGGGAAAAAGTTTATATTAATACGGATAGAAATGTTTATTTTAAAGGTGACACCATCTGGTTCAACGCTTATATCGTTTCAGGAACAGGTAATCAGCTTTCCAGTCTTAGTGGTGCTTTATATGTTGAACTTTTAGTGAATTCAGGCAAAATTTCGGAGCTTAAAATTCCGGTTTTTAATGGCCTTGCTAAGGGGTGTATTGCTACTGACCATACAATAGCCGACGGCGATTACAGCATTCGTGCATATACCCGGCTTATGAGAAATGACCCGGCATCTTTTTTTCAAAAGAATGTATATATTGGTGATTCCAAAGTCACCCATATTAGATCTTCCATTCTAAGCTCCTCTCACATGCAGAATGGAGCACATTCGGTCGACCTGAAGTACACAGATACCAATGGAGAACCGATAGTGACCAAGTCGTTTAAATATGACATAATTGTAGGCCCCGATACATTGAAAAGTGGAACATCGTCCACTGATGGTAACGGAAGCCTTAGTTTAAATTTTAAATCTTCTTCCCATTTACCTTATGCAAATATTAAGGTTGAACTAAATAATGAGAGCCTCAATACAGTTGTTGCCATTGACCGAAATTCAGCTTTGGACCTCCAGATCCTCCCTGAAGGCGGGACACTGGTGGAGGGAATACAATCTCGCATGGCTGTTAAATGCTTAGGGCCCGATGGTTATGGGAGGAATGTCATAGGGGAAATTGTCGATAATCTGGGCGTAAAGGTGGCAGATTTCGATACCAAACATTATGGCATGGGACAATTCTTTTTTGTGCCTGAAAAAGATAAGACCTATACTGCTATTGTAGGCGATAAAAGTGCTTTATCCACAAAAGTTAATTTACCTGCCGCTGCTCCTGATGGAGTTACTTTTTCTGCATACACGAATATTCCGGACACGATAACCGTACGGATCCAATCCTCCCCATCAATTTTTAGCTCAAAATATGTTTGGCATTTGGTGGGTATTGCGGGAAATGAATTGGTTTTAAAAAAAGATTTTACGTTGGCTGGCTCACTCTTATCATTTAAAATACCTGGTAATGGCCTGCCACCCGGCGTGCTCCAATTAACGCTTTTTTCAGATAAATATGAGCCCATTGCTGAACGGCTCGTATTTAATTATCCTATAATAAAAGCTTCGTTGACCATCTCGAACCTGAAAGATGTTTTTTTGCCTCGTCAGAAGATAAATATTAATTTGCATAGTGAGGCTGACGCTCATCCTGTTGTCGGTAGCTATTCTGTTTCTGTAACCAATGAGAAGTTCCTTGGAGTGGCGGAAGATGATGAACATACTTTACAGGGTTCATTACTGTTATGTTCTGATGTTAAAGGAAATGTTGAACATCCTAACTATTATTTTCACAACGTGGATGATAAAAAGAAAGCGCAGCTTGACCTGCTATTGCGGACACAGGGATATCGGAGTTTTAATTGGAAAGACCTTAAAGATGAGAAAAAGCCATCTTTTAGTCCGGAAGGCCTTGGAACGGTTTTCAGTGGGTCAGCAAAAACACTTTTTGGAAAGCCTTATCCCGGAGCGGATATAACTATTTTGTCGATAAAGGCGAAGCTTTTTCAGCAAACAAAAACTGATACCTTGGGCAGATTTTCTTTTCCCCCATTTATATTGGCCGACAGTGTGAAAATTACTTTTAAGGCAAGTGCACCTGACAAGAAACGGAGATTAGCAATAGAAATAGATTCGATTCCGGGATTTCATCCGCTGATCAATGAATCTTATAATTATATGTTTAACAATACTTATCAGACGCACCAGTTAGCGGACATTTTTAATTTCAAAAATGAACAGCAAAAATATGGCGGTGGGATTAAGCGGATAGACCTTAAAGAGGTTGTTGTTAAGTCCAAACAAAACAGGCTACGTTCCAACAATTACAATGGGGCGGGAAGGGCTGATCAGGTGATACTTGGTGCTCAACTTAAACCATGTGCTAATTTGTCAATTTGTTTGGCCGGCATATTAAATGGGGTTGTCTTTAAAACTGTCGATACGGATCTTGGGGTTGTAGTTGCGCCTTTTTTAACACGAGGAGGTCCTCATAGTCGTCCAATGCAGTTGTATTGGAACGGCTTGCAAATTGACCTTCACGACTATCCAACGTACCTCGAACAGAATATCGAAAATCCGCAGGATATAGAGTCGATCGAAATATTGAAAAACGACAACTACACCAGTATTTATGGTGCGCAAAACCGCGGAGTCATCGTGGTCACTACAAGGGGTAACAACCTGTCTGGGAATAAGTTAAATTTAAGCACGCGTTTATTCCAACCAACTGGCTTTAGCAAGGTAAGGGATTTCTACGTACCTAAATATGATATAAGCTCAAAAATTCAGAAACCAGATTTTAGACCTACTGTTTACTGGAACCCATCGGTTATAACTTCTTCTAAAGGAGATGTACCAATTGAATTTTACAACACGGATGATTCCGGGATGTTCAGAATGACAATTGAAGGTATTACACCGGATGGTATAATGTCACGCAACGTATACCGGTACAAAGTTCAACAGTGAAGCATTGTTATTCAATTGATTCCAATTTACACAATATTACACAATCGATTAAATTTTTAGATATGAACGTAAACGCTGCATTTAGATACCCTGCATACGCATTGATTCATTTTTTGATATTTTTTATAGGAGCAGCGGATTTGATCGCTCAGCCCGCCTTTAAGTCAACCCAGATATCCAACGGGTTACTGCTCCGTTCAGGGGATAAGACCCTTAAGGTTGAATATCTAAATCCGGCCATGGTTAGGGTCAGAAGTGTGCCGGGTGGCGAACTCACAAGTAATTCTACAAATGTTTGCCTTCCACAGCCGAAAAATAAAGTCAAACTGCTTTTCACCAGAGGCAGCGATCTAATAAGTGTGAAGTCTACACAACTGGAGGTAAGGGTGAAGTTGGCAACAGGAAGTATATCATATTACAATAACAAGGGTATTGCACTTTTAAAAGAAGATCAGGAAAATCCCCGTTCCTTTGAAAGAATAGAACTCCTTAAGTCCACCTATAACGATGCCATCAGTAAGGTTGATAAGACAGCGAACGGCGATCAGGTGCAGGCCAGTATTACCCGTAAGGAGAAAATGGGATCTGCCTGGCATGCTAAACAGCATTTCACCTGGCAGAGTGGGGAGGGGCTTTTCGGTTTGGGATCCCATCAGGAAGATTTAATGAATTTGAGAGGGAGCCGGCAATACCTTTATGAACATAATCTTAAGAAAAGCATGCCTGTTTTAATGTCAGATAAGGGGTACGGACTTTTATTTGATTCCGGATCGGCTATGATCTTCCGTGATGAACCCGAAATGCATGGTATGGAAATGCTTGCAGTAAATCAGGTCGATTATTATTTTATGTACGGACCTGATTTTGATCAGATCATTCACCAGTTCCGTAGCTTAACCGGTAAAGTAGAAATACCGCCTAAATTCATGTTCGGTTACATACAATCTAAAGAGCGCTATAAAGATGCGCATGATCTGGACAGCGTGTTGAACAGATTTAGAAAAAATGCCATTCCGTTAGATGTGATTGTACAAGACTGGCAATATTGGAAAGGTAATTTATGGGGATATAAGAAATTTGATGAGACCAAATACCCTGAGCCCGAACAAATGATCAGGAACATACATAGTAAAAATGCTCATTTGATGCTGTCCATTTGGCCGCAGGTGGCAGCAGAAGAAGAGAAAGAGATGTCAGCAAATAAGTTTGTTCTTGGACGTAAAATATATGATGCTTTTGATCCCGCAGCGCGAAAAATGTATTGGGACAATTATGTTAACAAGAACTTATTTTCAAAAGGAGTGGATTGTTGGTGGTGTGATTCGTCAGAGCCTGTCGAGTATGACTGGACAAGTAAGGCCAATGATATAGCAAATGATCCTTCTGCGCGTTTTCAGAAAAATGTACAGGTGATGGCTGATTTGCTTGGTGACCTCAGGGTGAATCTTTTTGCTTTACACCATGCAATGGGTATCTATGAGAATCAGAGGTTAACGGGTAGTACTAAGCGCGTAGTGAACCTTACAAGGGCCTCTTATCCCGGGATGCAAAGGTACGGAACGATGGTATGGAATGGAGACACCAAAGCTACCTGGAGCGATTTTAAAAGTTGGATACCAGGCGGACTAAACTATATGGCAACAGGTTCGCCTTACTGGACGATCGATGCCGGGGCTTTTTTTGTTAAACCAAGCAAAACCTGGTTTTCTAATGGCGGATTTCCTAAAGGCACTGCTGACAATGCCTACCGGGAATTTTATGTTCGGAATTTACAGTATGCTTGCTGGTTACCGATTATGAGAAGTCATGGCACCGAATTTGCAAGAGAACCATGGGAGTTCGGCCAACCTGGAGATGTGTTTTATGACGCTATTCTAAAGCAAATAGAGCTCAGATATAAACTTCTGCCATACACCTATTCTATAGCTGCAATGGTTAATAAGCTGGACTACACCATGACGAGATCGCTTTTATTCGATTTTCGTAACGATCAAAGGGTAAAAGATATTAAAGATGAGTTTATGTTTGGCAATGCTTTCTTGATTTGCCCTGTAACAGATCCTCAATATTTTGGAAATGGCCAGGCATCGTTAAGCGATGATAAAGTGAAAAGCAGAACAGTTTATCTTCCTGAAGGAACGTATTGGACCGATTTCTACAGTGGAGAAAAATATAAGGGGGGCTTAAATATAAATTCGATCAGTCCGCTGGATCATATACCTGTATTTGTTAAAGCAGGAGCGATAGTCCCATTGGGTCTCAATCAGCAATTTGTTGGCGAAAAACAAGATGGGCCTCTGGAGATCAGGATCTATCCAGGCAAGGATGGGAAATTTACCATGTATGAAGATGATGGCACTACTTATGGCTATCAAAATGGAAAAAGTTCAAGCTACGATCTGGTATGGGATGATTTTCGTCGTGAGTTATTTATATCCAAACGCAGGGGGGCTTTTGATGAAATGGCCAATGAAAGAAAGATGAATGTCGTGATCGTAGAAAAAGGTAAAGGCATTGGCTTGGCTGAAGTTACCGGTAAGCAGTTGATATATAAGGGGAAAGAGCTCAGAATGTCCTTTTAAATCAATTATTTTCCTGGTCATCTAAGTTTTGCAATAACAAAGATTCTTTGTGATGTTTATTAATAATAGGAAGGTATATAACTAAGTTATAGTAAATGACATATAAATAAAATTTACTAAATCGATTTAGTTTTCTATCATTGTATTGGCTTTAATTGCCACCAATAAAAACTATGAGAAGAATATTACTATTATTTGCGGCATTGATCAGTTTTGACTCAGCGGCCGTAAAAGCGTTTACTCCAATTAATCGATCAGAAAAAAAACATTTTGGTATTTTTTCCCCGGACAAAAAGATCAGGGCCGTGTTTAAAACCGATGGACGCCGGTTGACTTACGAGTTGAGGTTTGAGGGAAAGCAAATTATTCTTCCGTCAGATTTAGGACTTAAGATCAATGGCGAGAATATTGGCCAAAATGTTTCTGTTACCTTAAAAAAAACAAGCTTCCATTCAACTAACATTAAATGGCCTCTTGGAGAAGATGCAATAATTGACAATACCTACAATGAGTTCGAACTCGTTTGTCGATCAAAGAGCTATAACTATAAGGTTATGGTAAGGGTTTATAATGGCAGTTTGGCATTTCGATATGTGGTGCCGCAATACAGGAAAAGCCGGGACAATTGAAGATTCAGCAGGAAGTTACAAGGTTTAACTTAACTGAACCATACAAAATTTACCAGTACCATCATGAAAGCGTGTTCAGCCCTGTTTGGATCGACTCTTTGAGTAATTCCTGCGATCTTCCGGCTACCTTGGAAAACGGAAATTATTGTCTGAGTATTGGTGAAGCTGATAATCGGAATTTTACCAAAGCGGAATTGCAGAGAGGGGGGGATCCCAACAGCTTATCTGTTGCTTTTGTGAGGGATACCCTTGTAAAATATGACGCAGGATTTGAAACCCCATGGCGTACTGTAAGTGTTTGCAAAGATGCTATTGGCTTACATCAATTTAGTTCGCTGTCTATAAAATTGTCGCCCCCTTCCAATATCGATATGTCGAAGATCATTCCCGGAAAGCTTATCCGTTCACAACTGAACACGCAGAGTGGTTTGGATTGCATAGATCTGGCAAAAAAACTTGATTTTAAGTATATTATGTTTGATGCTGGTTGGTATGGCCCTGAACGTGCATTAAGCTCCGATCCAAGGGTAGTTATCCCTGAGATCGATCTGCCAAAGGTAATTGCCTATGGGAAGCAGAACGGTATCGGTGTGATACTTTATATTAATTATATAGGTCTGAAAAACCACTTGGATGAAATTTTACCTGTATATAAGCAGTGGGGGATTGCCGGATTGAAATTTGGCTTTATTGATGGTTTTACTCAAAACGGATTGACCTGGCTGACCGAGGCCATCCGTAAAGTGAATGAGGCGGGTCTGCTTTTGAACATCCACGATAATTATAAACCTACCGGCCTGAGCAGGAGCTTCCCTTATCTATTGACGCAGGAGGGGATAAGGGGAGATGAAAATAGTCCTGATGCATTTCATACCACCACCTTACCCTTCACTCGATTTATTGCCGGTGCAGCCGATTTTACTTTTTGTTATCCTAATCCCAAAAACACTTTCAGTAAAAATTTAAAAGTAAGCAAAGGTCAGCAATTGGCTTTAACTGTGATCTATTTTAGTCCGTTGCAATCCGTTTTTTGGTATGGACAACCTAAAGATTATACTAACTACGACGACATTGAATTTTTTAAATATGTCCCAACAGTTTGGGATGAGACGGTATACCTTGCTGGTGGTATCGGCAAATACATTAGCGTTGCCCGAAGGACCGGTAATACTTGGTTTATCGGCAATGCGGCCGGATTTAATGACTGGAAGCAAACAGTTAAACTTAACTTTTTGAAACGCGGTAAGGATTATATGGCTACGGTCTATGAAGATGGGAATGGAAGCGTTCTTTGGAAAAGAACCATAAAATTGAAGGCGGGGGAAAAATTGCAAATAGATGTTAAAGGCAAAGGTGGTCAGGCAATTATCATAAGGCCCATAAATTAATCGTTCTAAATTATCTTGACAATGATGATGAATCGTAACATGAAAAAGAAGATCGGATTGGTTTCCGTTCTGATGATATCGGTATTTTTTACACATGCACAAAGCTTTATCCATCCAGGTCTCTTACATTCAAAAGATGATCTGTACCGGATGAAAAAGGCGGTAGCTACAAAGGAAGAACCAATTTACTCAGGGTTCAAATTGTTTTCGGAAAATCCTGTCTCTCAAAGTAATTACATAATGAAAGGCCCGATGGCTATGGTTGGACGTAATCCTACAATTGGTCAGTCCGTTTATGATACGGATGCAAATGCAGCTCATCATAATGCAATTATGTGGTCAATAACTGGCGATAAAGCCTATGCCGAAAAGGCTATTGAAATTATTAATGCCTGGTCATCCAACTTAAAGTCTATAACAGGGCGAGATGCCGTTTTAATGGCTGGTTTAGGTCCATTTAAGATGATAAATGCAGCAGAGATAATCCGCTATTCAAATGCGGGATGGAACGAGGCTGACATCATTAAAGCCGAAAAACATTTTAAAGAGGTGATCTACCCTGTATTAAAAAATTATGCGCCGTTTGCAAACGGAAACTGGGATGCCGCCGCCTTAAAAACGGTGCTGTCTATCGCTGTTTTCTGTAATGACCGGTCCATGTTCGAGGACGCTTTAAAGTATTACGTAAATGGCCAGGGTAATGGGCGCTTAGCTAATTATGTGATCAACGATGCTGGACAGATCCAGGAGAGCGGCCGAGATCAGGGGCACACGCAGTTGGGCATTGGTATGCTTGCGGAGTGTTGTGAAATTGCGTGGCATCAAGGTCTCAATTTATATGGCTATGATAATGATCGTCTTTTGAAAGGGTTTGAATACGTGGCTAAATTTAATCTGGGCAACGAAGTGCCTTTCGTGGAAACATTGGATCGCACCGGCAAATACCACCACAAAGCGATAGCACGACAAGATCGGGGGCCCCTCCGTGCTGTATATGAACAGGTTTATAACCATTATGTGAACCGTATGAGCGTTCCGGCGGCATATACGCAACTGGCCGCAGAAAAGTTGAGGCCGGAAGGGCCTGGAAGGCCCGGTGCTGACCACCCGGGTTATGGAACTTTATTTTACAGTAAAAAAGTCGGCGATTCTTTAATTAATAAAAGTGAAGTTCCGGTAGCACCGGCAGGACTGGTAGCCACAGCCCATAGGACAACCATAGGGCTTTCCTGGATCATGCCTGTAGGAGCCCAAAAATACACGATCAAAAGGGCCGAAAAGGCTGGAGGACCATATAAAGTCATCGTAAGTGGTCTCTCTGCATCTAAGTTTGAAGATACCAATGTGAAATTGGGACAATTGCTTCATTACGTGGTAACTGCCTCTAATAGCAAGGGTGAAAGTGTGCCTTCTCGAGAAATTTCAATTTCTGTCGGACTTTTTGGGCGTTGGAAACAAATGGATATTGGAAAGGTCAGAAATTCAGGGAATACCCAGTTTTGTGATCAAACTTATTACATGGATGCTTCTGGAACAGGAATTGATTCATTAAAAGATTCATTTCATTATGTCGCAGTACCATTAAAAGATAAAATGGAAATTTCCCTGAGGTATGTACCGCAGATCAGCTCTCAATTTTCATCTTTTGGAATTGCGGTAAGAGAAACCACTATGGCTAACTCGGCGCAGTTTTCTTTAAGTTTAAATCCCGGAAAAAGTGATCAGATAGAAGCACCTAACTGGCATGTGCGTTTTTCAGAACGAAGCAAGGATGGAGGACCGATCAGGCTGATAAATACTGTAGAAAATTTGCCGGAGTCTACGGTTACATACGGCCGCCTGACCGGGTACTACTGGTTACGTTTAAAACGTGAAGGTAAACTTTTAAGCGCCTTTGTTTCTTCTGACGGCAAGAACTGGAGTAATGCGGGTGTCGCGTCAATTACCTTTAATAATGGTTTCGTTGGTTTTTTTGCAGCTTCCGGGATGCCTAATAACACTATTGTCAAGTTTGATAGTATCGATTTAAAATAGAATTATTGGTAAGTATAAGTTTCTATAATTATAGACCATTTTGCAGCTTTATACAAATGCTTAAACCGTTAAAATGGTAAATTATAAATATTGGATGTCCTTCATAGTATGGCAAAGAATTGAGCAATACTTTGAAAGACATCCTTGTTTACGCTTCAACTTATCAGTAATAACCCTATTGATTGATTTGGAATTACTGATTCAATATCATATGATGAACAGATCAATAAAAATACAAGCCAGACTGATAACTCGAAAGGCGAAAAAACAAGCGGTTGTGTAATAGTGACGTTTGGTTAATTATGATATTGCCTTGAGATTGATCAATTTACGATCAAGTGATCGATAAACGTGCGGCTATGTTGTAGTTAGATCATCTGAAATATTGCTGGGGCAAATTCCTTAGCGCCAGGAGGACATAAAATAGCTGATGATGAGATGTAAATATCTGAAAGTTTTTTCGAGTTCGTTAATCCTAACAGTAATTGATTAGAGTACTCTTTTTGAAGAATATCTTCCCATTAAAAATCAGGCGACTGCAACTGAAATATCTTATTCATTAGTACCCATTTTTCTCCATTGCCAGCCCATGACAAGGGTTTTTGAAATTTTGACATCATATTCTCCCATTGTTGTACTATTGCATTATTAGCATCTTCTTGAGCTTTACGGTTAAAATCAAAATCGTTTGATGCTTCTATAATCATAAAAAGCCGGTTGCCTGTACGGTATATCTCCATCTGTAATACTCCAGAGCTTTGAATACTGGCTTTGACTTCGGGCCAGCCATTTTCTGCCTGATGCCAATATTCATATTGGGCTATCAGCGCAGGATCATCAATCAAGTCAAGTGCAAGACAGTATCGTTTTATTTGGTTATTATTCATTTAGATTTTTATATTATTCCTTTATTTTAGGATTGCAATAAGTTGTGAGAATTATTGTCTTATTAGGGACTGCCATAAACGCTTAAATATCATGAATGATAAAGAGTCTCAAGGGTTTGTCTATAAAATGTGGGAAGCCGCAATAGATTCGGTCTTAGGCTGCCTGATGCGATAGCCGCTGAGGCCGAACAGGGCAATAATAACAAAGCAACACAAAGGCACCCAATAGCCATCTTGAATATTGCCGGTATGATCGCTGATGTAAGCATAAAAGCGGGGGACGATAGCACCGCCGACAATTGACATAATGATCAGGCTGCTGCCATATTCTGTGTCGCTGCCTAACCCTTTGATACCGAGTGCAAAAATCGTTGGGAACATAATGGACATAAAAAAACAGATCCCGATCACGATGTAAACCGTAACAATCCCATGAAAATAAATGGCTCCGAAACATAACAATACGTTAATGACAGCGTACAGTCCGAGCAATTTTTGCGGTGCTATAAACTTCATGAGCGCCGTGCCTATGAAGCGGCCTATTAAAAAACTGAAGCCTGCTGCGCCGAGATAATAAGACGCCGCAGTTTCATTAATATGGGCAGCGGTTGTGGCATAAAGTAGGAAAAGGCTTAATACACATACTTGGCCTCCGACATAGAAGAACTGCGCGGCTACTGCCCAAGACAAATGTTTGTGACGAAGCGCCTGAAAAATATGCCGGCTTTTGGTGGTGGTATTAGCTGCGTGCGTATTAACGACAGGCATTTTGGTAAAAAAGAAAAATACGGCAATAACCAGTAAAACTGTGCCTAATATAAAATATGGCATTTTAACAGAGGAGGCCTCAGTTGCCAAAGCAAACTGTTGCGCAGCAGGACTCATGGCCTTGAGTGCCTCCTCGGTATAACTCTTTGTTAAAATAAACTTAGCGCCAATAATCGGAGCGAGCGTTGTAGCCAGTCCATTAAATGATTGTGCGAAGTTTAAACGGGTTGATGCACCTTCCGGATCGCCGATTACAGTAATGTATGGATTCGCGGCGGTTTCGAGTGTGGTGAGTCCACACGCAATTACAAATAATGCCACCAAAAAAAATGTGTACTGCTGTGTGTTTGCTGCAGGGATAAACAGATAACACCCCGCTGCAAACACGATTAAGCCGGTGATTATCCCCACTTTATAGCCCCCTTTTTTGATAATCATTCCTGCAGGAATAGCCATCAGGAAGTAAGCCATGAAAACGGCTGAATCTACCAATGTGGCCTGAACGGTACTTAAAGTAAATGATCGCTTTAAATGAGGAATGAGTATCGGATCTAAATTGTGGGCAAATCCCCATAAAAAGAATAAACTGGTGAGTAATATTATGGGAAATATGGAATCACGCTTAGTCATGCATTTAACAGTGTTATGGTTAATATATATTTGTTGTGAAGTAGATTATACCGTAATTTTTATTTAGCTGATAGCCCCGTTAATTTTTATTACGAAAGCATCTTTGCCTTGTGGAACGGCTGGCATTTGCACAGCCAGGCCGTTATCGGTTTGTTCAAAACTTAATTTGGTATGCTCGCCGAGCAGCTCAACGCCGGTTACTTTATTTTTGCCGGTAATGCTTTTAATCAAGATCCTGCTTTCTGTAGGCCAACCCATCAAAATAGCATATAAAATGTTACCCTTGGTGGTAAAGCGTATATCTTGTGCACCAAATGGTTTTCCTTTACCTTCATTAAAGCCTTGTGCACTCAATGGCGCTTGAGATTCCATTGCCGGGCCTTCTCCAAAAACAGTCCAAGGCCTTGTACTATAAATGGCTTCGCTGTTGACCTGCATCCAGGCTGCGATGCCTTCTACGACGGCGCGTTCCTTTTCATCAATGGTGCCGTCGCCGCGCACCGGTACATTAAGTAAAAGATTCCCGTTCTTGCTGACCACATCAGCTAATGTATGGATGATCGTTTTTGTTGTCTTATATTGATTACGGTCATAAATACGCTGGTCATAATGCCAGCCTCCTATACAGGTGTCTGTTTGCCATGGCAAAGGCTCAATTTTATTGCTTTGTCCTCGTTCAATGTCCCAAACCATACACTTACGTTGCTGTTCATCTAAAACTTTACCAAAGACTACTGATCGTAACTGTCCGTGATCTTTAATACTTTTATTATATAAATGCGCCGCAATACGCAGACCTGCATCGCTAACCGGCCACAGTGGAAGTACTGTATCATCAAAATATATCAATTCAGGATTATACCGGTCTATCAATTCAATGGTACGTTTGTAAAAATTCTCGCAGTAGGCTTTGGTAGGCTGTGCTACTCCGTTACCCCAGTTCCACTGGCGATGAATCATGCCATTATCCCAACTATTTTCACTTAGCGGATGATTTTGCGCATAAAGTTCCTGAGGGTCCAGGCCATCCCACCATTTACCGGCTCCATCGTTTTTAGTTATTTTGCCATCATAGGGTATTCCCTTATATGGCCCGTTTTTATCTGAACGCTGTGCGGTTTCCATCCAGCTCCAGGCATGCGCAGCATGAACGCTTACGCCAAAAGGTAGATTATTGTTTTGGGCTGCTTTTGCCCATTGGCCGATGATGTCTTTCTTAGGACCTATTTTAGTTGAGTTCCAGGGCTGATGCTTACTTTTATACAGATCGAAATTATCATGGTGATTGGCTAACGCCATAAAATATTGTGCACCCGCTTTTTTGTACAATGACACCAATTCTTCGGGGTTCCAGTTTTCTGCCCGCCATTCATTGATGACGTCTTTGAAGCCAAACTTCGATGGATGTCCGTACTTCTTAATATGATATTTATACTGCTCACTCCCTTCCTGGTACATGCCGCGTGCATACCAGTCTCCATATTCGGCCTGGCATTGTGGCCCCCAATGTGCCCAAATTCCAAATTTTGCATTTTTAAACCATTCAGGCACCTGGTAATTGGCCAGCGATGACCACGTTGGTTCAAAACGGCCGGCATACCCTAACGGATCTAGTGCACTATTCAAAATGCCACGCCCTTGAAGTTTGGATAAACCTAAAGAGGCTGCGCCGGTGGTAAGGGTTTTAAGAACTGTTCTTCTTTGCATATAGCTTAATTATAAGTAATTTAACATTAAAGGCAAATTTTTTCGGGGCGGTAATCTACCAGAGGCTGCCGCCCCCGAAAAACTTAAACTAATTTGGGATAAATCAATTAATACCCCGGATTTTGAGTGAGCTGGGGATTCAGATCACGCTCTGACTGTGGTATGGGCCACAATTCGTTTTTACCTACAACAAAATTCCGTTTTTTGTAGATGTAGTAGCCATCTGCATCAACCTGGAAACCCGGTGTATTATTTAATTTCATGCCGGTAAATTGCTGGCTGTTCTCTGATGCGATGATGCCCCAGCGTAAGCAATCGTAATAGCGTAAACCTTCAAACGGAAACTCTACCCGACGCTCTCTCCTGATGATGGTACGCAGGGCGATTGGATCTAAAGTGGTTACGGCTGGCATATGTACCGCTGCTCTGCCACGCACTTTGTTAATGGTATTGTCAAGCAGTGCCTGGTCAACCCCCGCGCCTGATTCCAGCCTCGATTCCAGGTAGCCCAGCAATACCTCGGCATAACGGATCAAAGGAAAGTTATTACCATCGTTAGATGTGGTGGCCACGTTAGGATCATCCTCCAAAAATTTATAGATGGCATAACCGCTCCATACTCCCGGATACTGATCTAAACGATCCACCAGTGTTGTGCCCGGTTTAGCGGTGTAGGTACGTCCTCTGAAAACCGTACGATCTGATATCATGATGTTAAAGTCCATTCGGGGATCGCGGTTATTGTAAGGGTTATTCTTATCGTACAAAGGCGACTGGGTGATGGGCTTGCCATCGGTACACTCAAACTCCTTCACCAACTCATTAAAAGGTGAGAACTGGTGCCATCCTCCCCAGGTCTCGGGGGTGAGGTACTGTAGCAAGGCATGGCTGTAAGTATCTCTTATGTACTGCATTGACAGCAAAATCTCCGGGCTGTTCTCTCCTGCGAACAAGAACAGCTCTCTGTAACGCGGATCAATGCTATACGCGCCCATGTCAATAATGGATTTATAAGTGGTAGCCGCATCGGCCCATTTCTTTTGAGCCATTTGTAACCTGCCTAATATAGCCAGCGTGCTTGCAGCGGTCATGTGACCTTGCTGTGCAGCAGGTACTGTGTTGGGTAGTGCTGCAGCAGCGGCTTTAAGTTCGGTTTCGCAAAATGCCCATACATCAGCTTTAGGTGTACGGGTTACGCTGTTGGCCTCGGTAGTGGTCAGTAACTTTTGCACCAAAGGAACATCGCCGAAATAAAGTGCCAGGTTAAAATAATCGTAAGCACGAATTGCGCGAACCTCGGCAATCATTACGTTTTTGGCATTGGCATCCATTGTTACCTGCACAATGTTGGTTAAGAAGTTATTGCAACGGGCGATTTGACGATAAGTGCTGCTATAATAAGTTCCGGTAACACCGTTTGCCGTGTTGAGCGAGCCGTTGGT
Organism: Mucilaginibacter terrae; assembly: GCF_031951985.1. Lineage (NCBI taxonomy): Bacteria > Pseudomonadati > Bacteroidota > Sphingobacteriia > Sphingobacteriales > Sphingobacteriaceae > Mucilaginibacter > Mucilaginibacter terrae. The sequence goes on from NZ_JAVLVU010000001.1 coordinate 268,887, forward strand.
AATGTTATCTGGTAACGATTCCTTTTCAGAACCATTGCCTGCGGCTAGGTCAAGGTTTACCATACCTAACGATGACCAAAAATTGTAATTGGTGAAGCCTGCCCCGGTGTCATATACACCATTGAGTGCAAGGGTAGCATCGTTAGCTGTTTTCCAAAAGGTAGCATCTGAAATAGCCGATAGTGGCTGTTTATCAAGCAGGTCTTTTTTACAGCCTGTTGTGGTTGATAAAAGTACGCTTAAAACAACCGAGGTTTTAAGCAATAAACTTTTTCTATTTAATATCTCTCGCATGGTTAAATCATTTTAAGCTATAATCAAATCAGTTAGAGTTTGACATTAAAGCCAAAGGTGTAAATTGCAGTAATTGGATAGTAGTTGGGCTGATCGCCTGAGCCTTGCATGTTCTCAGGGTCCCAACCGGTGTAGAATTTATCCCACTTGAACAAGTTCTGACCGCCTGCAAATATTCTGAGTTTAGATAAATGAAGTTTTTGGGTAAGCGATGGTGATAACGTGTAACCGATCTGCAGGTTTTTCAATCTTAAGAAAGTTCCCGATCTGTTCCAGAACGAGTTGGTTTGCACGTTGGCGCTTCCCTGTCCTAAGCTGGTAATTCGCGGATATTTGGCATTCGGGTCGGGGTTGGTCGGAGTCCAGGCATTATCGGCCTGCCACTGCTGAATGTTCCCCCCGTTGTAATAGGCAAATGCCATGTACGAGCCCATTTGCTCGGTGTAGCCTCCCAATCCCGAAAACAAGACCGAAAAATCAAAGCCTTTATAGCCTGAGTTTATTTGCAAGCCGTACGAGGTGGTAGGGTTTTTATAGCCGATAATTGTACGGTCATACGTCGCATCTACTTTTCCGTCAGGAACACCGTTAGGGCCGCTGATGTCTTTAAAGCGGATAACACCTGGTTGTCCGGGAGTTGGCTGGGCCGGGTAGCTGGCTACATCACTCGCATCCCTAAAAATACCGTCGGCTACGTAACCGTAAATAGGGTTCATTGGCTGGCCAACAAAAAAGTCGGGAATCACACGCTGGATGTTGCCTGCAATTTCGGTAACCTTTTGTTTGTTGTACGAGAAGTTAGGGCTTACGCTTAACGAGAAGTCACCTTTCTTCATATTGAAGGTTAAGTTGGCTTCGATACCGCGGTTACGCAACGAACCTGCGTTTAATGTTGGCGCACCAAGACCCAATGTGTTTGATACAGGAACGTTGTAAAGTATGTCCTTAGCGGTACGATTGTACACACCAACGGTACCGGTGAGTTTACCTTTCCAGAAGCCAAAATCGAGGCCTAAATCTGTAGTGGTTGTAGTTTCCCATTTAATGTTTGCATTTGATGCATTAGTTACTGCCGCACCGGTTACCAAAGTACCGCCAAAGGTATAACGTGGCGATGTATTGATCACAAACTGGTAGGGATAGTTGCTGATGTTACCATTACCCAACGAGCCATGCGAAGCTCTGATCTTTAACAAGTCGATCCAGTTTAGCTTGTCTTTTATAAAAGATTCTTCGGAAATTACCCAGCCGGCTGATACACCAGGGAAGAAGCCAAAACGATTACCGGGTGCAAAGCGCGATGAGCCGTTGTAGTTAGCATCTAACTCAAGCAGATATTTACCTTTATAATCATAGTTTAAACGGCCTATGTACGATTGCAAAGCATACTCGTTGGCCGAGCCACCGTTTTGCTGATTTGCGGTAGAGCCGAGGTCAAGTTGATAAAGCAGGTTATTTGGAAAACGGTCGCGCGATGCGTTGAAATTATCATCGCGGTGTTCTTCCTGCTGGTAAACCAACAGTAAATTAAAGTTGTGGTCTTTAAAAGAATGGTTGTATTTTAAAATACTGTTTAAAGTAACCTCGTAGCCTTCGGTATAGTTATTACTTAGTCTATTAGGACCTACGTATAAGTTTCGGTCTAATTGCAGATCGGCGGTATAAGTCCTTCCAAAACCATTATAATAATGGTAACCGGCCGTACCGCTTAAACTCAATCCTTTCAGTATATCCCAGGTGAGCATGGTACTACCATAAAAGTTTTTTGCTTTGTAATTGCTGAAACCTTCGCTGTCTAACCAACCTTCGGGTGAATAGTTGTCCTGGTGCCCGTATGTACCGTCTGATTTCCTTCCGGCAATAGTATTAGGCTCACGTACTGCATAACCTATAATTTGTCCTATTCCTCCGTAACTTGCCTGCGGCTGGTTTTCGGTACGGGCAAAGCCGGTAATGCTGGTCTTTAAGGTTAATTTATCAGTTAAACGGCTATCGATGTTAGCCAATATATCATAACGCTTGTTATTGGTTTCGGCAGTAATACCGTTAAGGTTACGGTAGCTGGTTGAGAACAGGTAAGTGTGCCTGCCTTCGCCACCCGAAAAGCTTACATTATGATATTGCTGAAAGCCTGAACCTGAGTTTAGCAGATCTTTTAAGTGGTAAACGTTGGGGTAATTATCAGGGTCGTTACCGGCTGCATATTTAGCCACTACATCAGGTGTAGCGCCCGTGAGCTGTGCGTAAGTTGCCGAGTTTACGAATTGAGGCAGTTCGGTTACTTTTTCCCAGCCAAAATAATTGTTGTAGGCTATTTGGGTAGCACCTGCTTTACCTCGTTTGGTTTGAATTAAGATAACGCCGTTTGCACCGCGGTTACCATAAATAGCGGCCGATGCGGCATCTTTTAAAACGCTTATGCTGCCTATGTTGTCAGGAGCCACGTCGTCAATAGATCCGGCTATGCCATCAATTAAAACCAGCGGCGAACGGCCGGCACCAAATGAGCCGATACCCCTGATGGTAATATTAGCGCCATCAGCACCCGGGCGACTGCTGCCCTGCACTACCTGCACACCCGGCGCAAGGCCCGATAATGCCTGCGATGTTTGGGTGATAGGACGATTATCTAACTGAGCCGAATTTACAGTGGCAACAGAACCTGTAAGGTTAATTTTCTTTTGTGTACCAAAACCCACCACAACCACCTCTTGCAGGTCTTTATTAGCTTCTTTTAGTTGTACATTGATAGTGGTTTGGCCGTTAACAGGCATTTCGCGGGCCGAAAAACCCATGTAGGTAAAAACAAGTATGCTGTTATTATCAGGCACGTTAATGGCATAATTGCCTTGGTTGTCGGTGGCGGCGTTAATATTGGTTCCTTTAACATTGACTGTTACCCCGGGTAAGCCTTGTCCGTTTAAATCGGTTACCTTACCGGTAACCTTAATGGCCTGGGCAAGCTGCACTTCAACAACACGTGATAAGTTTAATGCGGATGGACGGGCAACAATTTCAGGTGTACCGCCTTTTGAGTTGGCATAGGTAGTTCCAGTGGCCACTACCAGTATAAAGGCCGGGCTTAAACCTTGCCTTAAATATTTTTTACGCCAAATATTGAGGTTTAATAAATTTAAGTTCATAAATTGGGTTGATTTATTTGTAAAAAAATAAACATAGAAGCCCTACATCACCCGAAAGGTGACCAAATGCGCAGTAGGAAATTTTGAAAACGGGGAGTGGTGGAAACACTTCTCGTTTTTTTGGTAATGCTCGTTTTATCTCTTCATGCTATTACATTTAGGTTAATCAATAATTGGTTACTTAAGCTTGGGTATGTATCTCTTCTCATATACCCGGTCAATTCATCATATGGTGAAGCTATGCTCAAATTAATTTTTAATAATAGTCTGGGCTTTAATCTTGGCGCTCATCTCGGCGTATGATAGCAGACTTTTATAACTGGTTTTCGCAACAGCATTAGTTTGGAAATAGCCACTGCTTGCATAATCAAAAATAAACCGACTAATACTTGAAAAGTAAATAAAAACAGACTTTTTTTTTCATATAACTGACTATTTTGCTAAATTTAAGCTATGATTAAGCGGATACTACGCCATACTTTTTCGTTATTAAATACTGACCATGTTAAATTGAGCGCCAAATGGAATTATAGAAACGTAATTAGCCCTTATCATCGGATTTATTATATCGACGATGGGTTGGGAGAAATTTCAGATATGGAAAATAAGCTGAAATTGGAACCCGGTTACCTATATATTATTCCAAGTTTTACGTTATGTAACCTCACATGCCAGGATTATTTGAGTCAGTATTTTGTACAGTTTTTTGAAGAATCATCTGACGGGGTTTCACTATTTGCTAATAATCGGTCAGTTTTTAAAGTAAAAGCTCAGGAAATAGACGTAATTAATTTTCAAAGGCTTGTAGTAATTAATCCAGGTCGGGGAATTAACCGGTCAGATAACCCGAAAGTGTATGAAAAAAATATTTATTATCGTGAATATCAGGAATTAAATAACCAACAAAACATTGCAGCCTTCCTGGAAACGCAGGGATTATTACTACAATTGGTATCAAGATTTGCTACACCCACTATATTCAGGCAAAAAGAAGTCAAATATATACCGGTTAAAATTCTCGAATCAATCAGTTTTATCAGTGTTAATTTACATATATCGCTATCGGTTGCATTCCTTGCCAAAAGAGTAAATCTGAATCCGGAATATTTTTCACGATTATTTCAGGAATATACAGGGACCCGCCCTTTATTGTATGTTCAAGAAAAGCGAATAGAACGTGCGCAGTATTTGATTGTTACAAGTCAAACCAGTTACTCCGAAATTGCCGAACAGACAGGGTTTGAAAGTTTATCGCATTTCTCAAGAACTTTTAAAAGTGTTACGGGCATAACACCTAGTGCTTTTAAACGCCAGATATACTCTACAAAAACTGACTAAACCCGATATAAGATGATTCCAGTTGAGTGATTGAGAAAAGCCTTAGCACATAGACGTCTTTACCGATGTTAAGGTAGGAGAGTGATCAAGTCAATAATGATTCGTTCTTCAAATAAGATCGTTGCTAATTATGTGGTTATTTACTTCATTATATTCAAAAGCTATAAATATGTGATCAAGTTTGCCAATGGCTTTGGAGAGTGGGCAATCTGCGACTTAGATCGCCCAAATAAATTCGGATTGATTGTTTATGATAAATTTGCTGGTTGTTTTTAGAAATTCGCTTCCCTGACTGATTGTTAATTAGCACGCAAGTAAATTAACATCTGACATTATTTTATACATTGCCTGAATATAATATTCCGTAATTGCATTGGGCTTGCTAATTTTTATTGAAATTTGATTTTTTACTTAGCGGAAGTACTAATACGTTCGCCGACAGCCCTTTCAATTCGAACGTCTTTCGTTTTCCAAGCTTAATCGTTTTCATTTCTGGTTTTACCGCTTGCGGATTGTCTAAACTGTTAAACGCACTTTTATCCTTATCGGAGAGCTCAATCCAGGTGATCATATCTTTTAACTGGTTTGATCCGGATAGATTTAAATTTACAGTACGGGCATTTAATGAAGTATTGATCAATTTGACAATAATATTTCCTTTGACCGTATCAATACTGCTGGTGGCATAAATACTATCCTGACCGGCAAGGGGTTTGCCTTTTGAAAGGGTAGAAAGTACAACATCACCCTTATTGACGGCAAACATTTGCTGTACGTAATAGTTGGGTGTGGCGACAGAATGAAGATTGTCAAACCAGATCAGGTCTGGTCGCCATTGCCATGCTTCTATAGAAGCCAGCAACGGGGCATAGGACGCCATTTGAACAACATCTGCATTTCGCTCCAGCCCGGTCATAAATGCGGCCTCACATAGTGCTGACCAGATAGTATTATGGCTCTCTGCGTGGGTATCCTTCTGCATGTTGTCCGGAATATGGACAGCATACTCACCGGCAAAAACTTTCGAATCCTTTCGCTCATAGGTATCATACCGGTTTACATTTTTTAGAAACCATTCCGGATCCCGGTAATAATGTTCGTCGATAAGCTCTGCCTTTTCCTCTCTTAATTTTTTGTTTAAAAGATCGAACATCGTGCCGTTAGGGCTCGGTCCTGCGCTGGAAATTAGTTTAACCTCAGGATATTTACTTTTAAGTACGGCTGCAAATAGCTTAAACCGCTCGATGTACTGTTCGCCCCATTGTTCGTTGCCAATACCCAGCAATCTTAAGTTGAAAGGTTTGGGATGACCTAATTGAGCTCTTAAAGCCCCCCATTTGCTGGTTTGTGGTCCATTTGCAAAATCGATCAGATCAAGGGCATCCTGTATATAAGGGTCAAGTTGATCTAATGATACTACTTCTGCGCTGTTGTATTGACATGCCATTCCACAATTCAGGATAGGCAGGGGAGATGCCCCGATATCCTCACAAAACTGAAAATATTCAAAGAAGCCGAGGCCAAATGATTGGTAGTAATCCGGGGCAGATCTTTTAGCGAATTCCACGTTCCAGCGATTCAGCAAAAGTTCCCGCCCATCTGTCGGTCCAATAGTTTTCTTCCACTGATAGCGGTTGAGCAATTCGCGCCCCTCTACTATACAGCCTCCCGGAAACCGCATAAAGCCGGGGTGCAGATCGGCAAGCTTCTGGGCCAGATCGGCTCTTAAACCATTCTCTCTGTTTTTCCACGTCTCCCGTGGGAATAACGAGATCATGTCTACTTCAACTTTTCCCTTGCCTTCAAAAATGACATTGAGCCTGGCCTTGGCCGTTGTTTCCTTGCATTTGAAAATGACAGTATAAGTTTGCCAGTCGCTTGTAAGTTTGTCTATTTTAGCACTACCTACTATTTCATTTTTTGGATCTTCAGCCTCGATACGAATTTTAACACTGTCAGAAAAAGAACATGCAGCAATTGAGAATCGGTATTGCTTATCTTTTTCAAGACCGATCCCACGAAATCCTTCATTACTTAAAACAAATGATCCCGGACCTTCGATCAGATCAATTGCAGCATGTCGGGCATGGCTACTTCCCGCTTTTTGATGGTTTACAATTAACAGTGAGGCTTGTTTCCCACCTGTTTTCAGCTGTTTCCAGCCCATCAGTGGCATCGGAAATTCGAATGATCTGTTCTTTACCAATTCGGCATAAAGTCCTCCGTCCGCAGCGAAGTTTATATCTTCAAAAAAGATACCCCACATCTCCTTGGATACATGCGCAATGGGTTTGTTGGTATCAATATCAATGTTGACCGAATTTTGAGATCTTGCAGATTGAACGAATAGTAATGCAAGACATATTAAGCTTCCGGACAGTTTAATGGAAAATTCCAGTGACGATTTATAGTGCATATTAAGTTCTTTTAAATTCAAAGGTTAAACCCCAATAAAATTTTTTAAGCGTGGCAGCGCTTCCGATCTCCTTGGATGATCAGGGTTTTATACCGACAGAGTATTTTTTTGAACGGAGCAAAATTGCAAAGTTCAGGATCAGGGAGGTGGGCAATGCGACTAATTTACGTTTCAAAAGGTGGTGTTTCATGGGCCATTTAGAGTATATGCTTAAGACACTATATTTAGCTGCTTATACTCAAGGGAACTCAAAGTGTAGCCGCTAATATTTTTGACTTATTATCGTAGCATGTTCCAGGTCAATGGGCAGCATCTACTTAGCTTCTCCTGATCAACATTCAAATGCTTCTGTGTTGATCTTTGCCAAGGGAGCGCTGAAATTCAGAAATTCATCTGCTTAGTAGTTGTTTGTCATTTGGCCGAAGATGTTTTGATGAAAATGTTCAATGTATCGGATGAATCATTCAATTATTAAAATAATTTAAGGTTCAAATTCTGCTTAGTTTTCGATAAGACCCTCCAAATGCCGGATAATGGTTCTATTTGATTTCCAAAGTCGATCAAATGACCGAGCCCTTTTAAGGAAACCTGAAATCACCTTGTATCGTTTAAAATTTATACTGAATTTTTTGAGTATGCTTTTTATTGGAAAGTGTCTATAATTGGTATTTATAATTGTATACTACATGATTAAAAAGCCATTGAATTTTGTGATAATGGGTATGCTGATGATCGTATTCGGCGCGCAGTCTTATGCTCAGAATATATCTGCTCAGAAATATTTTCCTCAGCCCGATAAAATTAGATTTAACGGCTCCTGTCTTTTTATAAATGGGCAGGAAACTTTTGTGTACAGTGCCGCTTTTCATTATTTCAGAACGCCCAAAGAGCTATGGAGAGATCGCTTTGCCAAGATAAAGGCTGCCGGTTTTAATACTGTTGAAACCTATGTTCCCTGGAATCTTTCTGAAATGAATATGCCAAAAGACCTGGATGACCTTTCTCAATTTAATTTTAAAGATCTGATGGAATGGTTGCACATGGCCCAGGATGAATTTGGTTTTTACACCGTATTGCGGCCCGGGGCATTTATATGTGCCGAATTTGCAGGTGGAGGATACCCGCGCTGGCTGGCAAAATTCCGTCCGGATGATGTCGATGGTTTTTGGCTCAGAAGCGCGGATAAACGTTATTTAGATTGGCATGATCACTGGTATAAGGGGTTTTGTAAGGCAATTAGATCAGAACAAATAACCAACAAGCGGCCGGGAAAGAAAGGGGTGATACTGGTTCAGATCGAAAATGAGTATAACGCCCATAAAACCACCAATAAAAGCTATGCACTACAGCGAATGTACGAAAGCGTCCAACGTGGAGGCATTAATGTTCCGGTCTTTACCTGCCTGACTTCCGAGACCCGCGGTAGTAAAGACCCGGCCTTAGCCCAGGTGTTTGATTGTGACAACTATTATGTCGGATTAAGAGATGCTGTCACCTGTGCCCGTCGGATGCAAACCCTGAAACAACAGCAACCAGATGCTCCGGGTTTTGTTACGGAATTGCAGGGAGGCTGGTTCTCGACGGTCGGAAGTACCCTGAGTGAGGACCATTACTCTAATGACCGTCACTTTTATGCGATAGCTATGATGTCCATCGCTGGAGGATCAACGGGAATTTTTCCCTATGTGTTTGTGGGAGGGACTCACTTCGAGGGATGGGGTGCCAGAGGGCAGACGACTACTTATGATTATAATGCTGCTATCAGGGAAAATGGGGCCTTGTCTTCAAAGTATTACGCAGCGAAAAATATTGGTGATTTCATCAGACAATATGGAGGTTTGCTGATCCACTCCAAAGGTGGCGTATGCACGTTTACTAATGCTCCTGAAGAAATTGTCGGTGGTTTTCGAATATCCTCAAATGGCACGCGGTTTATTTTTATTCATAACAATTCGCCTAAAGAAACGCGTTCCGGGACAGCACAGGTAAGACCTGGTCAGGACAACACCGCTAAACCAATGTACAATATCGATCAGGATGAAAAAAAGGTGTTAATAGCCAACCAACCGAATGCTGATCCAGAGCTTAAGACAGCTCCCTTCAAGATCGCCTATGAACTTGCCCCGTTAGAAACCAAAGTCTTGATCATCCCGCCTGGCCTCACTCCGGAAAAGGGAAATTGGTGGTTCTTCCAAAAAACCGATCCAACATCTAAACCAGTTACATCCGTTCGTATTCAGGAAGTGAAAAAAACGGACGAAACCGCGGATGGTCAATGGCGTCCTTTGCCGGTAGGCAAGTCGTTGCCGGAATTAAAAATCAATGATTCCCGTTATGTCAGGTACAGGACAAACTTTGAGCTGACCGATAAAGAGGCTGATCGGTACACCCGTTTGCTGTTTAATACTTTCTCGCGTGATATCATCTCCCTGGAGATCAATGGTAAAATTGCACCGCGGCTTTATCCACAAGAAAAATGGGCAGCTGAAGTGACTCGCCAAAGAGAGCTTTCATTTACTTTTTTAAAAGAGAACGAATTTCACAATCGTTTCGATGTGACAGGTTTGCTAAAACATGGACGTAACGATATATGGATTGTGTATGAGAATATCGGGCATGAACATGGCTATTATCCTATGGAGGAGTTGGCTGGTATCCGTACTGCCGGATTGTCGGTGAGCGATACGGTGATCGATAAAAAACTTAATTGGGAATATGATGCTGATCTGGCCGGTGTAAATAGTGGCTTTACACGTCCTGACTTTGTACCTGATAAAAATTGGACCACGCTTTCATTGGATACAACTACTAAAATTGCGCGTAAAGGTAACGGGCTCCAACCTAAAGGCAAACAAAATGCGCTGCTTACCTGGTATCAGGCCAATTTTAAATTGCCGGAAAAGGTCAGCAAGGAAACCTGGCGCCTTCTGATCAATGCATCCGGCAACGGCTATATCTATATTAATGGACATAACATCGGACGCCACTGGGAAGCCGGGCCGCAACGTGAATACTATATCCCGGAGTGTTGGTTGAAATTTAAGAAAGGGGAGACCAACACCATCGTTTTAGGATTAAGGCAGACAGTCAACGGTGCAGTCATCAAAAGTATGGAAATCCGTACTTATGATAATGAAGGTATTTGATCCGTCTCGGCCAGTTAACTCAAAGCTTCCATAGATACTTACTCCTAACGATCGATCAATAATTATCAAATTTTTAGCGATCACCATATGATGTATAGGTTAAATCGGATGATGGTACCATTATTAGCCGTTGGCACTTTTGCCGTGGCTATACTGAACACCACTTTGCTTAAAGCACAAATTGCTAATCCATTTGGAAATCCGCTTATCCCGGATATGGTCGCGGATGCAAGTATTCAGGTTGTCGATAACACCTTTTATTGTTATGCAACAACTGATGGTTATGATAATGGGTTAAATACTTCCGGCCCACCCGTTTTGTGGAAATCAAAGGATTTTGTACACTGGAGCTTTTCGGGCTACTACTTTCCATCCGCAGTAGGTCAGAAGTACTGGGCACCAAGTAAAGTTATAGCTGCCAATGGTAAATATTATATCTATCCTACCATAAACGGTTTCATGTACGCCGCGGTCGCGTCCTCACCCGACGGCCCTTTTCAACTGGCAATAAAGCCTGATAGTCTTTATAAGCCATTTACGCCATCGACCTTATTAAAGTCACCAGACTCTAAGCCACCATATGGAATTGATGCGGAGGTTTTCATAGATGATGACAAACAAGCCTACCTGTTTTGGCAAAAACGAAAAGCAGCCCGGCTTCATAACGACATGGTGACCGTTGATACAAACATCGTGACGATACCAACACCGAGGACAGGGTATTCAGAAGGACCAATATTTTTTAAGCGTAAAGGGATCTATTATTACCTCTATACCCTTGGAGGAGGAGAAAAATACCAGTACGCCTACATAACGAGCAAGAAGTCTCCGCTTGGCCCGTATGACTTTCCAACTACAAATGATATCATTACCACCACTGATCGCGATCGGGGCATTTATGGGCCTGGACATGGTTCTGTATTTAATTTGCCCGGTACCGATGATTATTACTTCGTGTACCTTGAGTTCGGACGGGGTAGCACCAACCGGCAAACATATGTTAACAAATTGTTATTTGATCGGGATGGAAATATCAAACCAGTGATACTCAATAAAGAGGGGGTCGGCCCGTTATTAAAAGACAAAGTGGCCATCCCCAAAAAAATTTCAAAAGCGACCGCTTCCAGTATCCGGGCAGATCTGAAAGTAAAACCTGAAGGTGATTCGTCACTGCACCGCACAGAGTCGTTTTCGCCCTTCTTTGCTTTAGATGGATCCAATGGTTCCAGATGGATGGCCGAGACCGACGATACCGACTGTTGGCTGCTCGCAGACCTTGGTAGGCCGCAAAGGATCACACGGAGCGAGATCTACTTTGTCAGGCCAACGGCAGGGCATGCCTATGAGCTCGAGTATTCCCTGGACGCGGTTCGGTGGCTCCCAGTCGGCGGACATGGTGATGTACAAATAAGATCGCCGCATAACGACAAACTTAATTTAAAGGCGCGGTATCTTAGGGTGAAGCTGATCAAAGGCATTCCGGGGGTTTGGGAATGGAAAATATATTAAGCCTGGATCGTTTCCAACGGGTATGATTCTGCGGTCGCTACGATAATATTGTGATTTTATTGATCATGATCGTGACGGTGCAAAGTATCGCTTATTTATCTTGGAGAGACATTTGCTGGTGTCAAAAAATGAGGTTTGGATCTAATTGCTCATTATGTCTATCTTAACCGTCATAAGTTTTAAAATTCATTAAGTTGCTTACTAAAAAACATTTATAAAATGAGGCTGATAAAGAACCTTGCTTTTCGCGACTTACTTTAGGATATAATGTGAACTAGCTATTTTGGGATCTTAGCTTTAGAAAGTCGATTCGCGCTGGAATCCCTGATTGTTAACGAGGTCGGTAGTTGAACTATTCGTGGCGATACCTCGGAAGTTGATTCCAGTTGCTCAAATAGAAGTTGTACAGCCTGCTCACAGATCGATTGAATGGGTTGAGCAATGGCGGTTATTGATGGTTTAAAAAAACGAAAAAGATTGGCATCATCAAAGACAACGATACCGATCTGGTCAGGAATGTTCTTTTTTAGATCCAGTATCGTTTCGAGGCCTATTTCAGCAAGGTAATTGGTGGCAAAAAATAACGCGTCAGTTTCTTTGTGTTTGTTGAGGAAATTTTTAAGCTGTATAACCGCTTTATCTTTGGGTTCATGGTATTTAATTTTCAAAACGTTTATATCCATCCCTGCTTCACTGGCAGTGATCTGGTAACCCCGCTCTCTTTCACGCATCTGGGCCTGATCGGAGGATAGTGTCACCATCGCTATGTGTTGGTAACCATTATCTATAAGATGTTGAATCGCCTTAGCCGTTCCCCTGAAATTATCTACAAGTACGCAACTGCCATCATAGTCACTCAAGGGGCGGTCAATAAAAACAACAGGTGTTTTTTCATCTACTAATTCTTTAACGGTAGATTCAATTCCGGGTGCTGGAACGATGATAAAGCCGTCAACCTGGTGGTTTCTGAAAACCTGGATCAATTCTTTAGTGATCTCTGTGTTATTTTCAGTACTGCCATAAACGATGCGATATCCTTTTTTTCCAAGTATTTCTTCAAAGCGCCTGGCTAATGTCGAAAAGAATGCGTCGGATATATCCTCGATCAAAATACCGATCGTTTTACTTTTTCCGGTCCTTAAACCCTGAGCCATCCGATTGGGTTTGTATCCAACCTTCTCAATATGTTTCAATATCTTCCGTTGTAAAGCTTTGCTGATCGCATATTGATCAGCTTTGCCGTTTAATACCCATGATATGGTGGTCTTACTAACATGGAGTTGCTCGGCAATATCTTTAATAGATAATTTTTTTTTCATTCAGTTGAAGTTTGCAGTTTTTCAGGTGATGAATATAAAGCAATTAATTAAGTAACCTTAAATTTATTAGGTAAGTATTCTCTTCGGCATAATTACAAATGCTCCATCTGTTACTTTGCTCTGCAAAATAAGCCATGCCCACCAAATCATCCGGGAAATGTTCTTACCACAGCTTTTTATCGGTAAAGTATATTTTAACCATTAGGCGCTCCATCATACCAACTTTGATCTAATGCCAAGGTGAGCTGATCAAGCATTTCTTGTCCCGGTTAGATCAGAGAATATAAAATGTTTGTTGAATGGGTTCGGCGGTTTTAACCTTATGGCCCTTCGAACTTCCATACTGCCATGCCTCAACAACTACTTTTACCGGGAACTTTGCGTTAGGCGGTATGGGCTGCAAATGAATATAATTGTCTTTAACTATAGCAGGGCCTTCCAAAACAGAAAAATGAACCGTTAAGCCGGATGATGCTAAAGCTTGAGGCTTTACGTGTTTAGATTTCCTGTTTAGATTAGGAATTGGTAGGAACGTAATTGTTTGATCTTCACCAAGAACATTCCTTGGCCGCAGTTGCATTTTAGCTTGCTGCACTGCTGACCGGAAGTAAGCGTCTCCCTTAAATACGGCAGCAAACCAAGCTTCATATCCTCGTTCGGTTTTGTCGAACCCATATTGGGGTTCAACGCGAAATGTGGAGTCATTGATCTTGATCACAGGTCCTGTTATTCTTTCGACCGTCAACCCTGCAGCAATTGGAAAGGAGATCGGAGTTCCTTCCGGCTGGCCTGACCAGGAACCAGGACGCGGGCTGCCGCCGGGTACGCGATCATAAAAGAATGGTTTAACATGAAAGGTTATACCATCTGACATGGGATCAAATGCCAGCCGGATCTGGTTGTGAGTATTTTCCTGTTTTATGATAGTGTCATTTTGCAGGTAACCTATCAGTGGTGTCTTTAAACCGGAAAAACGTCGCTGATATTTTCTTACAGCAGACACGGTTTCTTTGTCGAAAAACCAAAACGCTTCAGCTTTACTTCCTGCATAAGTCTTGACCGGGGCTGCTTTCAGGTTAAGATCTTTATCACCTGACCATTTTTCCATTAACCATCCGGTCACTGTAGGATCAACTTTACTCAGGCTTTCTGAACGCTCATTATAATTTTTCGGTAAACGGAACTTTAAGGCCTTAGCGATGTAAAAAGCTAAAAAATCAATTTTTTCCTGCGTAGCATTAAAGTGACCTTCACCCGGGCATGCAAGCATGCTTAAAGGTAAGTTAGGGTGATCAGCCCGTTGTTTCAATCCTTCGGCTGACCAGATTACAGCTGCTTCATATTCTCCCATTGTCTCCAGGCAAGGAATAAAATCAATATTCTTACTGCCCCATACGTCAGGGGCAAAATTTTTAGCCCTGAAATAAGGCCACTGGCCACTAACTGATATTGCTGCTATTGCTTTCTCGGGACACCATGCAGCCATGTAATAAGGAGAACTTGCGGCCGCTGAATGTCCCAGCCCAATGAAAGGAACGTATTTCAATTCGGTATAACCTGAAGTTGTACCCAGGTCCCTCATGATGTTCCTGTAAATATCACCGGCCCCTTGTTGAAAGTCAAATGACAGGTCAAATCCAGGACTTACCCAAACCTCTGCAATACCGAGCTTGGACATTTCTTCTCTAAATCTTTTATTTTCAAGAATCGACTGCTCCTCCATGTTATTTTGTGCAAAAATGATTGCCCGCACACGTTTGCACTTTTCTGGGATCCAAAGGTATGCTTTTGAGTCTCTGCCATATTTTGTAGCATAGTTAACCGATACAGACCATTGCCATATTGCGCATTTAGCTTCCTGGTGAATAGGAAAGAGCAGGGCTATCCAAATGACGAATCTTATATAATGTGATCTCATTAATGATCGATTTATTACTAAAGGGTTGCTCAAAACAGCTTTCCGGTTACTTAGGCATACGGTTGTATAAATTTAAAGTTCCCGTTATCGAATAACCTTCGTTTATGAATTGGGCATGATTTTCAAATATACTTACTAAATCGATTAAGTGGTGATTTTAGGATATTTTTAACATTAACCATGTCGTTCAAGGTATAAGCTACAAGTGCTCTAAAGTATAAATGAATTGATGTACGCATTTTATATTATGATATAGAAATTGTAAGTTTATATTGCAGTTATACCTCCGCTACTGGAAAACACTCGTTATATAATTGTTCGGTCTGACTATGCTGTCATGAGATAGATTTGATTTATTGAGTATTAAACCGTTTAAATTCTGTCATTTAATTATGTATAGTAAGACGAAGGAAGAGCAATTGCCATTCACGTTTCTGACGCCGGAAATAAGTCCGGAACAGGTTAAAAGAAACTGGAATAAGATTAGCATGGAAATCAATGATAATATCTTGTATGAATTAAGCAAGCAAGAAAATCCCGTCCCAATGGCATCTGTCTTTTCTGAAGATGTACTTCTTGAACAATCGGAAAGTCATTCAGATAAAACCCGTGGTGCTTGAATAAGATCACAACATTAATATTGATGTTGGGACATGGTGTAGGCCCGACATATTGATTTCACAGCTATCTCCACCTGCGTCTATTGCGCAGATGCTAATACAATGATGAAGTGTGACCAGCAGCTTTTTCATTCAATTACTTTTCCATATTTTGAAAAAAAGGCGTCCCTCGCTGTGATCTCGATAAAAAAGTATAGATGCATAGACATTTAAAGCTGAACCATTAGCTTTGTCAGACTTTTTCTATGTGTTACCTACACACTGATTATAAACTGATGCCGAAGGCTTACCTCTTGATGTTATTATAATTGCGGGTATAAAAACTATATATAGTTTTTATATATCAGGTAGTTATTAATTATAACTTATCAACTCAAGCAATAATATTCGATGCATTTTTTAGCGTAGCCAGTCTGGTTTTCACCTTGAAAAGCTTAATTTTTAAACAAGATTGAATCAAGTATTCGAAATGCGTAACCTAAATGGACACCGGATGGGTAGATTATGGAGCGAGAGAACCTGCTCGATTCTGATATCGACAATACGGAACATTGTAAAAATCGCTCTGGCCTTTCTTATCATTTTCTTTCCTAATGATTTGAAAGGTCAGGCTAACAAACTGGCAGTTGAGCAAATTGGCATCCAACATGGCCTGTCCAACAATGAGGTACGCTGCATCTTTAAGGATCATACCGGTTACCTTTGGTTTGGTACGTATGATGGCTTGAACCGTTATGATGGATATACATTTAAAATTTTTCGAAATAATCCTAATCAGCCCCAATCCATTTCAGATAGCTGGATAAATTGTATCGGAGAGGACAATGTTGGGAGAATGTGGGCTGGGACCCGGCATGGCGTGAACGTGCTTGATCCGCGTTCAGAGACGTTTAAGAGTCTGACCGCTTCACAAGCCCGCGATACTACCCAAGTCAAAATTACTACTAACATCAGTGATATAAAGCGCACGCAAGATGATAGGATGCTTGTCGGAACTGATGGGCAGGGACTTGCGATTTTTGATAACAAAAAATCAACTGGCGGCGAATTTTTGCCTCTGCTTTTGGGAAGTCAATTGAATTATGGTTATTCTGTTAGTAAAGTATCAGTTGGTGTCTCGGGAGAAATTTTTGTGATAGTTAAAGGTCAAGGGTTGTATCAGCTTGATAACCGTACGTTAAAGTTTCGGCTCCTTAACGATGAAATTCGCGTAGCAACGAGCATGGTTCAACAAGGGAGAATCATTTGGGTGGGTAATAACGCTGGCCTTCACCGTTATTGCCTTAACGAAAAACGATATGATCTCCATTTAAATGAAAATCACAGTGAACTAAGCAGTAATCGGGTAACGTCAATTCTTCCCGTAAATAAATCCGAATTATGGATCGCTACTGATGGTGGTGGAATAGATATCCTTGATCTGGAAACAGGAAGAATTAAAGTGATGACGAACGGTAGTGACCGTTTTAGTTTGACAAGTAACGCCGTATATTCGTTATACATGGATGATCGTGGGCGAAAATGGATCGCGACGTTAAGGGGGGGGATCAACGTAATTGATGAATCCAAAAATCGTTTTCAGAACCTTGTACATGATCTTTTCAATGCTAATAGCCTTATAAGTGATTTTATTAAGTCCGTTTTTGAGGATTCTAAAGGAAATGTTTGGATCGGTACCGATGGTGGTGGTCTTAGTATCTGGGATCGCCGTTCAGGCAATTTTACCAATTACAGGCATCAACCTCATGCGATCAACGGCTTGAACTCAAATTTTATCACGAGTATTTTAGAAGATAACAAAGGTAGGATCTGGATCGCCACTTATGGCGGTGGTATTGACCGTTATGATATTAATTCCAGATCATTTATTCATTACAACGGATATGACCCGACTGGTTCGGCTAAGGGAGTTGTGATGTGGAGCATATTTCAGGACAGACATAATGGAATTTGGGTAAGCGGCTTGCAGGATGGATTATACAAGTTCAGTGAAAGAAATGATCGTTTTGAGTTATTGAAAACAAAGCCTGCAAATACGCTTTGCTTTGCGGAGGATAGCAGGGGGGGGATTTGGACTGGCACTTTTGACGGCATTTATCAGTTAGGTTCGAAAAATGACATTTTTTATCCGCTCAACGCCACGGTAAGGACCATTCATCCTGAACATGAGAAAGGTTTATGGGTTGGAACGGAAAAGGGCCTGATGTTTTTCGATTCCCGAAGCAAGAAAGTGACAATGCATTTCACTACAGATGATGGTCTCAGTAATAACACAGTTTTGGCTATTGAAGCTGATAAAGGCGGAAATCTTTGGCTGGCCACTTACAACGGGTTAAATAAATTCAATATTAAGAGCCACAAATTTAATGGTTATTATCGCAGTGATGGCTTGCTTAACCGTGAATATAATTATAATGCGTCAGCACATTTACGAGATGGCCACCTGGCTTTTGGAGGCATCAATGGACTAACCCTTTTTCAACCGGAAGCAATTACGCCCGATCGGGCTCGCCCTAATCTGGTCATAACAGATATGGCTATCAATAATAAACATTTTACCGAAAACCTGGATCATATCGAGTTTAATGGTCAGCGGTTTGCGGGCGTTAATATTCCTTTTGACAAGGCTTCGCTTAACGTAAGTTTTGCAGCAATTGAATTTTCTGCGCAGGACAGGATCAAGTATAGATATCAGATGGATGGGTGGGACCGTGGCTGGAATTATACAAAGAACAGCAGGACTGCAACTTATACCCACTTGGACCCTGGCAACTATACGTTGCGTTTAAACTGTACAGATGCCGAAGGAAGATGGGTTAAAGAGGAAATACGGGTACGGGTGAAGGTGACGCCGCCATGGTATTTTAGCTGGACAGCAATGGCTCTCTATTTTTTTGTAGCTTCCGCTGGAGTGTATTGGTACATTGGAAACAGGTTTAAACAAAATAGACTTAAATATGAAATTGGTATAGCAAAAGCGAAAGCGGATTACCAGGAAGCTATGCAGTTAAAGGATAAGGAACAAAATGAACGTCAGTTGGAGTTCTTTACTGGTATCGCCCATGAGTTCAGAACACCCTTATCACTGATCATTAATCCGCTGGCTGACTTCTTAAAAGTTAATTCTTCAACTGAAACAAAGGAACTTGTTACGGTGTTCAGAAACGCGAAACGCCTCTTAAGGTTGGTCGACCAGCTGCTATTGTTTAGAAAAACTGAAACCAAAATTCCAGCGATGGCTATCTCGCATATGGATGTTATCGAATTATGCGAAGATGTACTTGGTTATTTTGAAGAGGTCTCCAAAACCCAAAATCTGAATTTAAGGTTCATCACCTACGATGATCTGCCTCAAGTGTACGGCGACAGGGAGCGTATTGAAATAATTCTTTTTAATCTTGTTTCCAATGCAGTGAAATATACCCCCCCTGGTGGAGCGGTTTCCCTGGAAGTAGAGGAGCAAGAAAGCTATATAGAATTCCGTGTTACCGACACAGGACCTGGTATACCAGAAGATGTCGGAAAACGGATATTTGAAAAGTATTTCCGCCATGTTGAAAATGGAAAGCGGGCAAAAAGCGGCTTCGGTATCGGATTGCACATCGCCCAGCGGTTTGCTCAGGATCATTATGGACAGCTCGACTTTACCAGTCGGGAAAATGGTACAACTTTTCGTCTGATGCTCAAAAAGGGATTTAGCCATTTCGAAGGTGTTGAAGTTTTGCATGCTAAAGGAGTTTCCTCTGGTCTTTTAACCGAACTATCTGAAGGTATAGTACGTGAGGAAATTCAGACAAATTATGCACCTGAAAATATTGCCTTGATCACTGATAAGAAATCCGTCTTACTCGTTGACGACGATGAAGAACTCCGAAATTACCTCAAAGGATTACTCGAACAGCATTACATCGTTTTTCGCGCCGCTAGCGGAGAGGAGGGACTGGTCTTGGCACGCGAGAAAAGACCGGATCTTATTATTTGCGACGTTATGATGAGCGGCATAAGCGGGGTAGAGGTCTGTGAGCAAATTAAATCAACAGAAGCCTTGAGCTACATCCCATTCATATTGCTTACCGCCAGTACCGCTGCTCAGATGAAGCTTGATGGATTAAAAAAAGGCGCCGACGACTATATATACAAGCCATTCGATTCGGAGATCTTATTGGCGCGGGTATCGAATCTGCTGCATACCAGAAGCAATCTGCAAAAATATTTCTACAATGCAATTACTTTGAAAACTGATGAGATAGCCATTTCTGAAGAATATAAATTATTTCTGGAGAAATGCATCGAAGTTGTTGAATCCCACTTGACCGATCCTGACTTTAATGTAGGTGCGCTTTGTAAGGTTTTAGGAATGAGCCACTCTAATTTATTCCGTAAGGTTAAGTCACTTTCAGGATATAGTATCAATAATTTTATACGCTTTATCAGGTTGCGCAAGGCAGCAGAACTGTTGATACAAACCGATATGAATATCAATGAAGTTGTTGTTGAGACCGGATTCAATGACCTGAAATATTTCAGGACGCATTTTGTGAAACTTTTTAACATGACACCATCAGATTTCATGAAGACTAACCGTCCGCTGTTCAAAAAGCGTTTTAATCTTACTAAGTAACGTTTCTCGCAATATAATTAGCAATATAGGCTTTTACATCATAAAAAGGTCTGTTTACACCTACTATTTGACTGGTTTATCCCTGCTGTTTCTTTTATTTTCCGCTCAAATTCGTTGTTGGCGTCCATCCAAAATTTAGCCTGATCAAACTGATGCTTTCCTCAGTGCTATGACGCTTCGTGTCGTAACCAATTGCCAATTATGAATATAGATTTTTACTTAGCTGATCTATGGACTCAAACTATAGCCGGAGATCTCACTGCATATGGGAAAATACATGAGTTCATGTACCCTAAGCTTTATCATTATTTAAAGAAAATAATGGATGATGAAGACCTTGCGGAAGACCTGATCCAGGACCTATTTGTTAAAGTATGGGAACGGAAAGGCATCATAGACCAGATCCACAATGTTCGGTTTTATTTTTTTAAAGCTGCAAGATCAATGGCGCTGAACCATTTCAGATGGGAAAAACAACATGGACGATTATGCGATTATTTGACTGAGTCGGATCATGCAGAGTCATCACGTGAAGAGGTGATCGTTCAACAGGAAGCGTCGAGAGAATTATCTGAGAAGATGTCAAGTGCTCTTAAATCATTGCCTAAGCGGCAGCAGGAAATGATCGTTTTGAAATATTATGAGAATTTTAGCTATGTAGAAATATCTTCAATGACTGGTATCAAATATCAATCTGTTATCAATCATGTACATAGAGGGGTTTTGCAGTTAAGAACATTGTTTCCAAGTAATACCGCTTCCGGCGTTTTTCCAAATCAACAACAAGATTCTCAAATACGATCATTGGTTGTTTCGGAGCTATATTGATATCAATTCCATTATAACTTTTAAATATGATCACTACAAACAACGATCAGGTCTGATCTTAAAGATCATCTTCCTCTAATTTGCTATTTCACTAAAACGATTTTTGTACTCTTACACTATTGAGTAGTGATCTTTATACCAGACTTTTGGGATCACTTCAAATAAGTATGAAATAAATCTGTCAGTTTTCCTTTAACGTGTATATATGTTTGCTTATTAAACTTTCTTAAATTATATGGAAATGCTTAATCGATTTAGTATATATTTGTTTGCCGATATATTATCAACGTTCAATAGTTACGAAGACTTTTTAATCTATGTATCTCAAATCATCACTTATACCTAAAGCGATCGTTAGTTCACTCATTTGCATTGTATTCTTCCACCTTTGTTGTCAAGCTCAACAAATAAGGACTGTGGAAACAAGTATTAAGTATTGCCAGTCACAGGCTATCAAGACGTTGAAGCAAATTCCTGAAGGGGACGAAAACGACATACCCAGAAGTATTCAGCGACCCGAAAACAGCTGGCGTTATGTGAACTATAAAGATTGGTGCAGCGGATTTTGGCCCGGTGAACTTTGGTTGCTTTATGAGGGAACCAAAAATAAAGATTTGGGTATGGAGGCCGATCGGTTCACAAGGCAATTACAGCCCCTGGTTAATCATCCGGGGTACGATCATGATTTAGGGTTTCAGATCTTTAACAGCTATGGAAATGGATACAGGCTGACTAAAAATGAAGCATACAAAAAGATCATTCTGACGGCTGCTGACTCCCTTGCAAAGCTTTTCAACCCGAAAGTTGGGACAATTCTGTCCTGGCCCCAAAATGTAAACAAAATGGGGCCTCATAACACGATAATTGACAATATGATCAATCTTGAATTACTGTTTTGGGCTTCCAGGAATGGTGGTCCAAAACGGTATTATAATATCGCAAAAACTCACGCATCAACAACGATGAGAAATCATTTTCGTCCTGACTTCAGCAGCTATCACGTAGTCATTTATGACACGGTTTCAGGAAGGAAAATTAAAGGAATAACGCACCAGGGATATTCCGATTCCAGTATGTGGGCGAGAGGACAATCATGGGCAATTTACGGTTTTACGATGTGCTACCGGGAAACTAAAGATCCGGCGTTTCTAGACTTTGCGCAAAAGGTCGCCAATATCTACTTGAAAAAACTTCCCAAAGATTATATACCGTATTGGGATTTCGATGCACCTGGTGGACCTCAAAAGCCACGAGACGCCTCCGCAGCATGCGTGACCGCTTCTGCCTTACTGGAGCTTTCTACATTTGTAAAAGATAAAGTACTGGCCCGTAAATACCGAATGGTAGCTGAAAAGATGATCGGATCGTTATCATCACCGCAGTATCAAAGCCGAAGCTTGAACCCCGCAGCTTTAATGCACTCCACCGGTCATTTTCCTAATGGCTCTGAGATCGATGCTTCTATTATTTATGCAGATTACTATTATATGGAAGCCTTGTTGCGGCTTTCCAAACTTCAACGTGGATCCAACTTATATCAACCTTTGAAATGAAGAATGTTTTAATTTTTTTTTTGATGCTATGGTTATTGTTTCCTCAACTGGCTCATGCACAAAAAAATCTTCCGGGAGTTATATCACCGGGAGAAATCTGGAAGGATGACCGTGGTCAGCATATACAGGCACACGGAGGCGGTATAATAAAAATTAAGAACCTTTATTATTGGTACGGTGAGGAGCGTAGAGAGGGACTTGACACTAATTTTCGTTACGTCAGCTGTTATAGTTCCGCTGACCTTACAAATTGGAAACATTTGGGTGATGCCCTTAAACTATCAAAACCTGATACCGTGCTCGGAAAGTGGGTCTTAGAGCGACCAAAGGTATATTACAACCATAGAACGAAAAAGTATGTCATGTATATGCATGTCGACGGAAGCGTTAGGAATTTTAAGTCCAACGAACCTACCGTTACTGGCGGCTATAGTTATGCGAGGGTAGGAGTTGCTGTAAGTGATCTGCCCGAAGGCCCTTTTAAATTCATAAGGACTTTCAGACCATTAAACAGGGAAAGCCGTGACATTGGACAGTTCGTGGACGATGATGGACAAGCCTATTTAATATTTGAAAGCCGTCCAACCAAGGGCTTTTTTATTGCGAAGCTAAGTGATGATTTTTTAGATGTAAAGGAGGAAACCTGCTTTATACAAGCTCCTTTGGAAGGCGGTGCAATTGTTCATTACAAGGGTCTGTATTATGTGATCGGCTCTGAACTGACTGGCTGGCGTCCTAATCCCAATAAGTTTGCTACGGCAAAGTCGTTGTCAGGACCGTGGAGCGAATTCTTAGATTTTGCCCCATCTGAAACAAATACCTACTCTTCTCAATCAACCATGATGATCAAGATCTCGGGTAGCAAAAAGACTACCGTTATATACATGGGGGACCAGTGGAAGCCAAAAACTCAATGGGATTCGAGATATCTGTGGATGCCGTTGGAAATTGGTGACGGTAAACTATGGCTACCGAAACCCGCACCTTTTAAGATAAATGTTAAAACAGGGGAATCAAAGGTGTTTACGAACTAACCAAGGCTCGTTTCCAAGTTAAGTTATGCAACTTATTTAATGAAACGTCTCAGAAATATTTAAAAATACCCGACAGGACATTAGACAATTTCTGATGCGTACGACAATGTAAAATGGGGTAATTCTACAAATTTATAATACTGCAAATAAAAAAACAGCCGTTCGCTTAATAATGAAAACACTCACTTGCATTACCCCAGGACAATTATCTTACAAACAAATTGCTAAACCAGAACCCAGAATTGGTTATTCTATAATTCGTGTAAGACGGATTGGAATTTGCGGAACAGATCTCCATGCGTATCAGGGAACTCAACCATTCTTTAGTTACCCAAGGGTCCTCGGACATGAACTTTCAGGTGAAGTGGTTGATGGTATCGATAATTTTCAGGTTGGAGAGAAAGTAACCGTAGTTCCATATTTCAATTGCGGAAGGTGTATTGCCTGCAGATCTGAAAAGCCCAATTGTTGTACTGATATTGCGGTTTGTGGAGTACACATCGACGGCGGTATGGTAGAATTTCTCCAGGTGCCCTCAGATAAACTTATTTTTGCTTCTGAACTGAGTTTTGATGAACTCGCATTAGTAGAGCCACTGGCAATAGGTGCACACGGTGTCAGGCGCGCAAATGTTAAACCTGGTGAATTTGTAGCCGTGATTGGTGCTGGTCCGATAGGATTAGGAGTCATGGACTTTGCACGGATCGCCGGTGGCCGGGTCATTGCAATAGATATCAATCAACAGCGTCTGAATTTTTGCAAGGAAAGGAGCAATGTGCATCATACCATCAATGTGACAGAGGTCAACGCTTTTGATGAACTGAAGAATATCACCAACGGTGATTTTCCGACTGTTGTTATCGACGCGACCGGTAGTCAACGAGCCATAAATGATGGGTTTAAATACCTTGCTCATGGCGGCCGGTATGTACTGGTAGGACTGCAAAAAAATGAAATTTCAGTTAGCCATCCGGAGTTTCACAAACGGGAAGCAACTTTGATGAGTAGCCGTAACGCTACGCGTGAAGATTTTGAATATGTAATGGCTGCAATGAGAAGAAGAGAGGTGGACCCACTTAACTATATTACTCACCGGGTTAGTTTCGATGAAGTGGCCAATGAATTTCCTACTTGGCTTGACCCTGAAAATGGTGTTATTAAGGCGATGGTAAATCTATAGCCCTGTCAACTGATGAAAAAAAGTAATAGTTTCCTGTTAATTTTACTGACCTGCCTTTTTTTACTTGAGGGATTTTTACGAAACCTGGACCTTATAAACTTCTTTTAGATATTAATATGCAAAGCCTACCTAAAATCATCTTTGGAACAAGCAGCCTTGGAAATTTGTATAAAACGCTTGAACACCAGGAAAAAACTGCTATCATAAAAAGTATATTTAAGTATTCAAATGGCCCGGTAGTTTTAGATTCGGCCGGCAAGTATGGTGCTGGATTGGCATTAGAAAGTATTGGAGACGCTCTCCGTGAACTAAATATTAAACCGGGCCAAGTAACCATAAGCAATAAACTTGGTTGGCTAAGAACGAAGCTATCAACCCCGGAACCTACTTTTGAACCTGGAGTTTGGAAAGGCTTAAAATACGATGCTATACAAAAAATCAGCTATCTTGGTATTCTGGAATGCTTTGAACAGGGCCTCGACCTTTTGGGCGGTTATATGACCCAGATGGTATCTGTGCATGATCCGGATGAATACCTGGCTTCCGCAACAAGTACCGAGGAACAAGCCGAGCGATACCAGGATATTAAGGATGCTTATAGGGCTCTGTTTGATTTAAAAGCGGCAGGTAAGGTGAAATCGGTCGGTATCGGAGCAAAAGATTGGAAATGTGTACGGAATATTACGCGTGATATTAAACTTGATTGGGTGATGATCGCTAACAGTATGACCTTACATAGTCATCCAAAGGAGTTAATTCAATTTATGGAGGTGCTCAAAAGAGAACAAATACCCGTAATTAATTCAGCGATCTTCAACGGTGGATTTTTGCTGGGTGGAGATTTTTACAACTACAAATTTGTAAAGCCTGAAGATGATCAGGGAAAAGAATTATTATCTTGGAGAGAACGCTTTTTCAACATTTGCAAATTGTATGGCATTCAACCGGTAGCAGCTTGTATGCGCTTTGCTTTATCTGTACCAGGTACGCATGCTATTGCCTTAGGAACGAGCAGCCCTGACAAGGTTAGATTGAATCTTGAATACATTGATCAAAATATTCCTGAAAGTTTTTGGAATGACCTTGCGTTGAATCAATTAATAAGTTCCAAACTTTTAATCTAATAGATGAATCCTTTCCGCTTCGAATTCAATTACGCAAATCAAAAATAAAGAGATCATTATCGTAATCATTCCTTATATCTATGTCTAAGCTTATATGAATAGGTCGCATTTCATGATGAGATCAGCTTAGAACTGATTGCCTTAGAGTTTTGCATTTCACCTTATTCTTCTGAGATTTGATATAGAAACTTCTACTATAGTTATCGAAGTCAGGAGTTCATTCTTGTGTTTAATAAGCACGACACCTTCATCCTAAGAGGCTACTATTGATATGGCCAATTGCCATAATATTCTGAGAATTCTTGATCAGGCACGGTCACTATAAAGGGGGGGGAATTGCGACCAGATTTACATAGATAATAGGTGAACCAATAGTAAATAATATAGATGTTTTGAATATTAAAATATCCAGGTTCATGCCATTGTTTTCGATGTTTCGAACACACTCGATCGTACTGGTGATTCACATGCTGATGACCAAAAATAAAGCCATACGGTTCAAAATTGGTATATCATACAAGCCGCCCACCAGGTAAGCGAAACCTGCGCCAGAAAATAAGCTTTCGAAGTTTTATGTGTATCCCGGACAAACTCATTAATGTCAAGATTGCCAGAAGCACATCAAAGTTTTCTTTTTCTGGCTTATGAAGACTCTAAAAGGGATAGACACCTACAGTATTTAGCCTTATTGCCTTGGCCATATTTATTTACGTACGCCATGCAGCCCGGGGCATCCGAGGATAACGTATTGTACCAAACATCATCTAACAGGGATCACCATTCAGTAAAAATTAGGACTCCCCAAAGTGAAGCTATAGTTTAATCCCTGGGCATCTGCCTTAACATATATGATTAGCGGGATATTACTTAAATAAAAAATTTTAGTAAAATTCATGCTGATCAAGTTGGGAAAAAGCGCCTTAACTAATAGTCTAAGATATCATGAACAGGTTATCCTGCTCATGTGCCGAATCAAATTTCAAAAAAACTTACAAGATTGTTGCATCTTCCTCAGGCTACTGGTGTTTCACTTTGTAGAATTTAATGGCAAACAAAAGAATTATAACATAACATATGATCGGCAGATAGTAAGCATGTGCTACGTCCTGATCAGCGATCCTACCCATGAAAATTGGGAAAAAGGCACCACCTACAACCCCCATCGAAATAAATGATGAAGCTTGCTGCGTATGGCTGCCCAGATTTTTTAAACCGAGGCTGAATATTGTGGGAAACATAATGCTGAAAAAGAAGTTGATCATCAGCAGGGCAATGAAAGATGGCCATCCCCAGCTTTGCGCCACAATAATACAACTGATTATACTGCCTATAGTGAAGTAAGCCAGCAATTTATTTGGTGCAATAAACCGCATCAATGCCGTGCCGGCAAACCGACCCACCAGCAGGAGCCCCATAAAGAAAAATCCCATGTAAGTGCTCGCTTCTTTATCAGTCATACCCATCTTTTCATGACAATAGTTAATAAAGAATGCCCATGTTCCAGCTTGCGCAGCCACATTGAAAAGCTGAGCAATAGCTGCCGACACGAAATGTCGGTGATGAAATAACTTTCGTGAAGGTACCGGTAATTCTTCCATCTCAAAACCCTGTTTAACCGATACGTGGGGATCAGTTAAGGCTGGAACTTTTACAAATGAAAAAGAGAGGGCTACCAAGGCAACTAATACCCCAAGTACAATATATAATATTTTGATTGAAGAAAGCCCATCAGTGGTACTGTCCCCGGCTGAGCCGAAAACAAAGAAACCACCTATCAGGGGACCCAGCATGGTTCCTAATGCGTTAAATGACTGTGCGAAGTTAACTCGCTGATCACTGGTTTCCTGATGACCCAGAGAAGCCACAAAAGGATGTGCTACGGTTTCAAGAGTCGATAAGCCGCAGCCCACGATAAATAAAGCAAGCCTAAAAAAACCAAAGGATTCTGCATTAGCTGCGGGCACAAATAGAAACGCGCCGACAGCGAATAGCGATAAGCCAAGCATGACGCCCATTTTGTAGCCATACCGTTTCATAAATAATCCTGCAGGAATACCCATTATAAAGTAAGCTCCAAAAATAGAAAATTGCACCAGCCCTGATTCTGCTTTAGAGACATGCAACACTTGTTGAAAATGTCGGTTGAGTACATCTGCCAGCGAAATAGCGACTCCCCAGAAGAGGAAGAGGGAGGTTACAAAGACAAGGGTTACCAGAAACTTTGGTTCGGTAAAAGTAGGTTTATTATTTATAAGCATCTTATTCAGTTTTTTTTTAAGTCTTTTCAGCCCTTTCGCAACAAAATGCCGCTCCAATAAGCGCTGCATTGTCACCCAAAGTGGCAGGGCGAATCAAAATCTCGGGATAGGATTGCTGGATAGCAGAGACAATTTGGGGCAAAAAGAGATGATGTGATTTGGCAATATTGCCACCGATAACAATACATTCCGGTAGATTGTAACTTATTCGGCTTTTGATAAACGTAGCAAAGTTATCCGCGAATTCATCGAAAATAGCCTCAATTACGGGCCGTGAATGCAATGAGCGGACCATATCCCTGACATTTTCGAAGTCATGGAGGCCTTGCCTGCGGCTTGCCGAAAGAAACCAGCGAGAGGAAAAGTAATCATCTGCAATACTTTGTCTGAAAGGTAAACTTCCCCAGTTTGCATCGGCTGTTTTACCGTTATGGCTGGTTGCAGAGCCCATACCTGTACCTAAGGTAAAACCTACTACACGCTGTTGACCGGCCGCTGCGCCACTAATGACTTCACCATGCAAAAATGCTTCGGCATCATTTACAAAAAATATTTCTTCCTGTAAAAAATTGAGTGCAGTGGCCAGATGCTCCCTAACATTTATCTGATAGAGCGCTTCGTATTTGTCCAGTCCTGTTATAAGGGAAACGCCCGCTTCATAATCAAACGGCCCAGGCATGGCGATCGCCAGATGATCCAGATCGCTGCCGGAAAGTTGTTGAACCATTTGCAGGCACGAGATCCACTGTTCTAAAATTTCGGAATGAGAGGCATGGGAATTCACTGGCGAGCGGATCAAAGTTGATTCCAATACTTGCTTCAAATCCATGTCGATCACAGCAGCTGTTATATGTGAGCCACCTATATCGGCACTTAAAATAAATCGGCCATTTTTTCTCATATTATCATACATGTTTAGCATTTTACTTAACAGGTGTGAGGTACATGGCTTCGCCACCCGAGGCAAGCAACTTGATATTCATCACGGTCGCAGAGGTTACTTTCATCTTCTTTACGCTGACATGGGTATTCGTCTTAACAGTAACATCATCCGAATAAATGGTCGCGAGGTATGTTTTTCCCTTTGGTAGAAAGTTAAGGGATAGCGGAAGCGTCCGTGCATTGTTATTGGTCATAGTGCCCACAAACCATTCATCCCCCCTTCTTCTTGCTGTGCTGATATATTCACCTGGCTCCCCGTGTAATACGCGGGTTTCGTCCCATGATGTGGGGATCTTTTCCCAAAATTCTAATTCCGGCTCTCCTTGGTACTGACTCGGTTTGTCATACCAGAACATCGTCTGGATGGGGCTATAATAAACGGCTGCCATGGCTAATTGATGCGCATGGGTGGTTTGGATCCGTTTATTATAATAGCAGATGGTATAATCAGCGGCCCCGGCTAAATATCGGGTAAATGGTAATATGGTGTTATGTGTGGCATCGGGCATTTCTTCGTTACCCCTAATCCCTTCTGCTGTCATGAGGTTAGGCCAGGTCCGCTGTTCACCTGTAGGCCTCCAGTCATCATGGATGTTAACCATTATCTCGTTCGCAGCTGCTTGTTGAATAGCTTTTTCTAACCATGTTGTCCACCGATGTGAACCGACTTGGACAAAGCCGAATTTTACCCCTTTGATTCCCCATTTATGATAAACGGAGAAGAGGCTGTCACTCTGCGCTACCAGAGCCTGTTGATTTACATAAAGCCAAATCCCAACGCCTTTTTGCTTTGCATATTTTATGATCGACTGCAAATCGAAATTTGGGATACCCACCTTGGTCGCATCGGAAGAAAATGAGAGTGGATCACCATACCAGCAGCAGTCGAATAAGATATATTGCAGATGGTGCTGAACAGCGAAATCAATATTGGCGTAGGCATCTGCACTCGTGAGTGCGGCCACGCGCATGATTTTACCTGGTTTGATCCAGTCAGGTGCTTTTATCTGATTGGGCGTATTTAAATTTAACATCAGGTGGCTATTTTCGATCAGAATACCCGGTTTTTCTGCGATCATTATCACCCGCCATGGTGTTTTACAGGGAGATATAAGATCTGCTTTAGAATCCATGGAAGTGACGATGGTATTTTCCTTTGAAGGGCTTAGCTTGAATTTACCACGTGCAAAGTCGACCATTTGGGCCTCAGCTAAAGCAACATACAAACCGTTTGGCAATTTCAGCGTGAGCGGGCGTTCACTTTCTTCCTTCCAGTTTTTTAACGGCACCAGATGGTAAGGTGCCTGAGCCCAGGCTGCATGCCATCCAAGGGTGCCTGCCGGTAGCGAGAACTCTGTATTCTCCGAAGTTATGCTATAATAACTGCCCTTTGGATTTACCGGAAAATCATAACGGATCGCTACACCTTCATTGTATGCACGGATCTCTACATTGATGTTGTAAATCGTGTTATCATCTTTTTGAAGTTCGACCCGTAGGGCATTAAAATGGTCACGAATAACAGACCGTTCGCCGTAAAGCGGCGTCCATGATGTATCCTTATTCAGGGTAGTGAGCTTTTGCACTGTTAGGTTTTCAAACCATTTCGTATGCTTGTCAACCGGAAGCGCCATAGCCTGCTCTGAAAGACGGTTATTTAATTGTAGATCAAGTTCGGACTCATTGATAACGTTCTTTTGATCGAAGTCCACCTTGTAAAACAATGTTTTCTGACCGGTAGGAGAGGCCTTCTGGTAAAATCTGACAGTAAGCTTTTTGTCAGGCGATTGAATTATTCCCTCACTACCTTTTACAATATTTTGTCCTTTTGATGAAACAGAATGAAAAAGCAGTGCTATGAAAAATATTTTGACGATTCGCATATGGATTTTTATTTAGGTTTTAATAATCTATTCCTTGATTAAGAGTAAACACGTTTACAGGATTTCTAACTGTGATAATTGTTCGAGTACCTTTTGGGGGGGGTAAAAAAATACGTATGGTATGGAGTTTAAACAACTGTTCTAAGTCTGAAAAATAAGCCGTGATTCCATGATCCAACTTCAATTGAAGTCTCTCATGACCTTACTTGATTTCGGAACTGAGATGATCACTTTCCATGGTCAGTAAGAGCTCACTGTTCGAAATTCCATGCATTTAAGGTACTTACCCGGCTTCAGCTTTTAAACATTAATTTGGAATTTATGGGGCTAATAATTTCACCTGTTCTCAGCTGCAGAGATGGATAGTAGTCCATCCACATCTTTTTAAGTTTATGCTGCGCTGGATTTTTGACCGTTTTTGATTGGTGCGTTTTTGAAATTGGCATATGTGAGGAATCGCAATTCATTTTGCGTCTTTAGTAAAAATTAGGTTCTGACCCCTAGCATGATGTTTAAAAAGCTGATAGGCTCCTTGAACATATATTAATGGAATCATGGTTGTTGATATCAAATGTAGTATACTAAATCGATTTATTAAAATTTATGTTAATATTTTGAAGTGCTCCGTATTAACTACGTGGTTCGAGAGGTATCTCCGGCTGCATTGGTGCCCTTGATATTATAAACTTTGGTCTTCTCTTTAAAGTAAAGACGCTGTTGATATGGCCAAAGGAATGTTATTACGGTGCTGTACGGGTAAAGTGTAAGGCTCATATTTCTAAAATTGATCTTAACAAAATGTGCTATCAAACCATATTCATATAAACTCAATATATATGTTACTAAATCGTTTAATAATGAAATTTTAAAGTGTTTCGATAAATGCCACATCCTGTTTGAGAAGCGATAATTGTCTCAATCACCGTTATTAATATAATAGTGACATTATTCGAAAAATGGTTTATTCTTAAGTACACAGCCGGGTAATTGTAAAATTACCCGGCTATGTACTATCCAACGTAAACCGGTTATTTATCAGTTGTTATTTGACTGGGTTATGCCGCTTGCAATGCTATAGTTGAACAAAGAATTGCCGGTGGCTGTATTATTGACTACAGAGCCTGTAGAACCCTGCAATACCTGGATGCCACCTTTTGCGTTGTTGTTCACAATGTTATGATTTAACTCAATGTTCTTGGTGACAAGCCCGGCTTCCTGATTCATGATCAGTCCTACATTTCCATTACCATTAATGGTACAGTCCTTTACTTTGAACCCATCTGAATCTGCAGCCCGTATTCCTCTGAAATAATTATCATTTGCAGTACAATTACTTACAGTCACCGAGGTGC
Organism: Mucilaginibacter terrae; assembly: GCF_031951985.1. NCBI lineage: Bacteria > Pseudomonadati > Bacteroidota > Sphingobacteriia > Sphingobacteriales > Sphingobacteriaceae > Mucilaginibacter > Mucilaginibacter terrae. The sequence continues at coordinate 301,365 of NZ_JAVLVU010000001.1, forward strand.
AATAGGAAAAATTCATACCGTTACCCGTAGTGGAATGATTTACCTGAGTTGAGCTGACATTGACGTTTTGGCAAGAGCGAATATAGAGATTGTGAAAGTACATCTCCTTGCCCGGTCCAGCATTGTCATGGAAATTACAATTTGTAATTGTTACTCCGTTTACCCTTTTCAAATGTACGCCCATACCTACCGAGGTAACCTGCACATTGTTTATCGCTACATTGGTGTGAAAAATGTTTAGAGATTCGATCAGAATACCATAGCAACTGATTGACTGTACGCCGGTAACTTTCAAGTTTTGAATAGTTACATTGGTCAAACCTTCGTTATTTTGTTGAATAACATTGAAATTCCCTCCGTTTATGGTAGTAGTGGCGTTGCCGGAACCATTTAGCGTCACATTGCTTTTTATCTTAAGGGGACTGGTAATGTTGTAGGTTCCCGACGCAAGATTTACCGTGCCACCACCACTTGCAGAAACCTGGTCAATTGCGTGCTGAATGTTTCCTCCTAAAGGGACGTTTACAATAGCAGTTGTTTTATACCTGGTCGCTTCTGGTGTTTGTGTGCTTTGCTGCTCAATAGTTCCTTTTTTGCAGGCTATCGAAGCCCATGTAAATAAAAGCACCGATAGATGCATTAATGATTTTCTTTCTCATTTCTTTTCGATTTATTTTGGTTGGTTGGATAATTCAGATTACACTGTATTAAATGAGGGGCAGTTGGTTTAATCAACGTTTCGTCTCCCGGGTTTTCATGATTGTTCAGAGACAAAAAACTGCCCCTGTAAATGTGGCTGACACGAGTTTGCTTGACTTTGATGGAAGAATATTTCTTCTGCTATATAAAAATCTCCTTCGACATTCTTCGATAGGGTCAGAAACCGTTTGTGCAGATGTTTAATTGACGAGATTTCACCTGATGTCGCTTTAGAACAATAATTCAAATGAGCGTAGTTCAATGAATCAGTTCAACAACTTTAGATTGTAAAAAGGCGCTCCTATATGCAGTAAAAAAGGGAATAGCCGATCAGGCTACTCCCCCGACATTAATTATTAATATTCATAGGTAAATATACTTAGGTAACTTTTATCTGGTTACCATCCCGGATTTTGTTGGACACCTTCTTTATTGGTCAAAAGATTGATCCATTGTATGGGCAGAGGACGCAGGTTGAATTTTGCATTGCCTGGTGTCATTAGGGTTTGTACGCCACCTGTTATATGCGTCACATCCCAATTATATTTCAAAACCCGCTCCGAAAGTTTACCAGTTCTCTGCAGATCATTCCACCTTGGCACTTCTCCAAATAATTCCTTTGCCCTTTCGTCAAGTATATCGTCTAAGGTAACAGTTTCGTTTTTTTGTAACGCGCCGGCTACTTTCTCTGCCCGGGCACGTATTCTGTTCAAATAAGTAAGCGCATTTGCATTATCGCCTTTTTTCACTGCAGCTTCAGCCGCAATCAGGTAGGTTTCAGCTAATCTATAGATATAGATGTCACGTGTTCCAGAAGCCGAATTGTTTTCATTATAAACAGTATTCGCATCTTTGAATTTCCATACGGGCAGCCAGGTCCTTGTTGTTGAGTTCGTTGTTTGGTATGCGGATTTATAGTAATCATCCTGCGAGAAATCAGCCGGATCTCCAGTAGGGTAATTGAATACTTTATATCGTACGTTGCTCTTTTGTCCATCGCTCCATATGCGGTACTGGTTATCAGTTGGAGTCGGAAAGTATAAAGCAGTGTCACCAACCGGAATAGGAATTGTCTTTCCGTTTATGACAACCGAAGCAGCAATAGTAGCTTGAAACCAATTTTTACCGGTACTCTTACCGTCAATTGAAGTAGCTGTATTTCCATTTAAAGGACTCATGAACGTTACTTCGGCACGCCTGTCCTTTTGCCAATCAAACAACAGGTATGCCAACTTGGTAGGTATACCGGCGACATTATCATTGCCATAAATGGCACTTTTTGATAACCCCGTGTATCCTTCCCGGTAAGGAAAAAGATACCAGGTTGGCCACGCGTTGGTATTATTATTAGCAGAAGTAGAAAAGCCGACAGAAAAAATGATCTCGTTATTGGTCTCGTTCGTCTGACGATGAACAGCGGCAAAATCAGCTTGCAGGGCGTGTCCTGAAGTATTGATCACGTCAACAGCATCATTATAAGCACTGTTGAAATCATCATTGGAGCCATAGTTTTGATAACCTCTGGTGAGATAAACTAATGCACGTAAATGCTTTGCAGCCGCTGCACTGAATCTGCCATAGTTAGCCCCGCTTTGTTTTTGTGGAAGGACAGCTATGGCTTCTGTCAGATCCTTTATGATTTGGGTATAGAATGCTGCCCCGTCGCTTAAGGTCGCTTCTCTCGTTGGTTCAACGGTTTCCTTAAGTATTAAAGGTGCTTTTCCCCAATTCCTGATGATTTCGAATAGGATCATGGCACGCAACGCCTTTGCTTCACCTACGCGCATTGCAAGCACTGCAGGATCAATGCCCTCCGGGGATGCGGTGTTTAGCATCACATTAGGTGCCCTGTCAAGCACAGCATTAATGTTTTTAAGCGCTACGTACAATGCCGACCAATAACCGTAGATATCCGAATTATTGGAGTCGAAATTAACCGTATATTGGTTTAATGGGTTGACCGCTCCGGAGAAATTCTGGGTAACGATGTCCGTTCCAAGCTCGGTTACGCTTTGATAAGATTTACTGTTATAAATGCTTCTTAAGCCGGAATATGCGCTTATTACCAAGCCTTCAAATCCGCTTTTTGTTGAAGCATATTGTGTAACAGAAAGCCGCGAATAATTGGTTTCGTCAAGGAAGCTTTTTTTGCAGGACGATATGGCGCCTGATAGTACAAGCAATGCTATAATTAAATGTTGATATTTCTTTTTCATAATTCATTAATTAAAATGTCACATCAATGCCGAATAGAAAGTTTCTGGTAATCAGGTCTGTTGATGCAATACTCACATTGGCCTGTTCAGGATCGAATCCCTTCCACGATGAAAACGTGAACGGGTTTTGCACGGTACCATATACCCTCAAATTGCTGATTTTTAATTTGCTCGTGAGCGACGTCGGAAAGTGGTAGCCAAGGTTGATATACTGGACTTTGAAAAAGTCAGTTTTTTGTACTACATGTGACACACTGATCAAGTTGCCATTTGAACTTTGATTAACATCGCGATATATACCCATATTGGATGGCTGCCCCATAGAATTGCTCGGGTTTTCCGGTGTCCAATAATCTTTAACTTGGTTGTTTAATGCACCGTTATTATTTTCTAATTGGTACGATACATAGAACTGGTTCCTGTCTCTTGCGCCTGTTTGAAAATACCCTTGAGCAGATAGGTCAAAACTTTTGTATTGAAGGTTGGTATAAACCCCGCCTGTCCAGTCCGGTGTGCGTTTTCCATCAAGGAATCTGTCCTTGTCTTGGTTGATAACGCCGTCATTGTCAAAATCTCTGACACGAAACTGACCAGGTTTCTGGCCGTATTTGGCTGCTTCCGTGGCCTGGTCCAGTTGCCAGATTCCGATCGTTTGTAAGTTCCAGTTGGAACGGATCGGTTGGCCGATAAACCACTTGTTGCCATAATCTCCCATGATGCCTGCTAATTGAGGGGAATATTTGCCCAGGTCTTCCTTAAACCCAAGATCTACGATTTTATTCCTGTTGTAGGCTGCAGAAAAGGTTGTTGACCATCGAAGATCTTTACCCTGCACATTCACTGTGGTCAATGAAAATTCGATGCCTTTATTTCGTGCAGAGCCTACGTTCGCTGCTGCCAGCGACGAATAACCGGTCGTAATAGGAATAGCGGATGGCATGATCAGGTCCTTGGTCAACCTGTTATAGAGCTCGATGCTACCCGAGATCCTGTTTTTAAAAATTCCAAAATCCAAGCCTAAATTGACTTCATAAGTTTTCTCCCAGCTTAAATTGGGGTTTGGAAGATTGCCCGGAGAATTTCCGATAACATCAGATCCAAAAGAATAATAGGTAGGGGAGGATATCAGTTGCGTAGATTGGTAGGGGTCGACAGAATCGTTGCCAATAACACCATAACCTAAACGCACCTTTAAATTATCCAACCATGAAATACTCTTTAAAAATTTCTCTTCGCTGGCACGCCACGCTAATGCAGCAGACGGAAATAATACCCATTTATGCCCGGCTGCCAATTTCGATGAACCATCATAACGTGCACTAGCTGTTAACAGATATTTACTATTCAGCGTGTAATTGACCCTTCCAAGATAAGATGCTAATTGCGATTGTGTGTAGCTTGAGCCGAAACTGGTCATTGTGCCACCCTGCAAGTTGTAATACAGCGAATTGAAGGTTAGATCTCTTGAAGCAGCATTTAAATTATCTGATTGGTTTCTTTGCAATGAGTATACACCCGTTACCTCCAGTTGATGGATGTCTTTGCTCCATTTATAATTGATAATATTATCAAATACCCAGTTTCCTACATTTGCTTTCGCGTACGAGGCTGTCGCGCCGGCGGCTGTTCCCTGGAGTGCCTTAGAGAATACGCCGGTATAATTGCCGGTCGCCGCATTAGTAAAGTAAGGAGAGAACGTGGATTTGATTTCCAGACCCTTTACCGGCCGTAAGGCAACGTAAATGTTGCCTAAAAGATTATTTGATTTAACGTCATTAAATACGTTTTGACTTGTAACCAGCGCATTAAACAGACCATTCGATGAATATTGAAAGGCCGGTGCGCCGGTTACTAAACTATTGGGAAATTGGGTAGGACGCAGGCGGAACATGTCTTGTAAAAGGTCATTGTTACCCAAAGCACGCTTTTCATTGGTGAAGTACATGCTTCCCCCAAAACTTAAAGCTTGCGTCGCCTTGATGTCTAACGAAGCCCGGAGATTATATCTTGTATAGGATTGTGGATACAGCATACCCTTCTCATAATAGTAGCCACCCGATAAAGTATATCGTATTTCTTCATTGCCACCGGTGGCGGAAAGTGTATGACTTGTCTGAGGTGCAGGGTTTGATACGGCGTTTATCCAATCAAAGCCTTGGTGTGTCTTTACTGCCTGAAGTTCTGATGGGTCAGTGAATACCTGATCGTCTGGCTTGTATACATTATTATTGGTCGCCCGCGCGGCTTCTCTTGCAAGCTGCGCAAACTCATCCACATTCATCATTTGAGGTTTGTTTGTATAGTTCCTCACGCCATAATAGCCGTTATAGGAGATTTTTGGTTTACCGGTTTGCCCTCTTTTAGTTGTCACTATGAACACACCGTTTGCACCTCTCGATCCGTAAATAGCAGTAGCGGAAGCATCTTTAAGTACATCGATCTTTTCAATATCAGCAGGATTGATCTTTTCGAGGTCTGCACCGGGTACTCCATCGATGACGACCAGTGGAGCATTTGATCCGGTAATGGAATGAACCCCTCTGATGTCTACTGTAAAGCCGCCACCGGGTTTATTGTTGTTTCGAATGATATTTGCTCCGGGAACAATGCCCTGCATGGATCCGATGGCGCTACTTTTAGCAGTTTTTGTTAATTGTTCAGTGGAAACACTGGCAACGGCTCCTGTTAAATCCGACCTTTTTTGAGTTCCGTAACCGATCACTACCACGTCGCTCAGATTTTTTGCATCTGTTTCCAGGCTAACATTCGCAGTCGGTCCGTTGATCGTGACCTGCTGACTTAAGTAGCCCACGTAACTGATGATCAAAATCCCACCGTTGCCTGCCTGGATTTTAAATTGACCATTCACGTCTGTTACAGTACCCTGGGTGGAGTCTTTTACCTTAATAACTGCACCGATAATAGCTTCTTTAGTTTTTGCATCAACCACTTTTCCCGTTACCGTTTGTTGCGCTAGCAGCAAAGTAGGGCAAAGGGATAGCAGTAGAAATAAAACGTAGCAACCTAGTTTTTTTTCAGGTCTAAAAATTCTCATGTCTACTAATTTGATTTATGGTGTATGACCGCACACAGGCATTCATTACCTGGTGCCATCTCAAGTTGTCGTCAAAACTATTCAACTTAATCGATTTAGTAAACTTTAAGTTGAAATTTGTTATAATGAGATGATTTTATTAGAATGTTTATGTTTTTTTTACTAAATCGATTATTTTATTATTAAAAATCAATTCTTAATAGTTTGAGAGATGAATTAGGGACTCAGGGAAGCCTTAGTTTATAATATAGATTGGTAGAGTTTTCCTGTGATACACGCTACAGGGTCAGAAAATTCACCTTGTTCAGTGGGTATTGAACTTGTTATTAATATAGAGATGAAAGAGCGGTTTGATCGAAGTCACCAGAGATAAACTCATTACATACATCAATAATTTAGAGACTGTAAATTGGTTAATCTGTTAATTGCAATACCAAAACCTAATAATTATATCTTTAAAAGTCTGTCAATGTAGCCCTACTGGGCACAACTTCTAATCAGTTTTTTTCATGATCAAAGCCCTGTCGAGGTGTACATAGCCACCATCAACATGAATTATCTGTCCGGTAGTGTGGCTTGATTTGTTGGAGAGTAAAAACGCAACCATATTAGCGATTTCCTCGGAGCTCGTCATGCGTTGTTGTAAAGGGATCTTCATGGTAATTTCTTTCAATTTAAGTTCGGGATGGAGCATAGAGTTCAACCAACTCTCGTATTGTGGCGTCCAACATTCGGCTACAACAACTGCATTAACCCTTATATCATATTTGAGCAGCTCAACGGCCCATTCGCGCGTAAGGGCGTTACGGCCGCCATTGGCTGCTGCATAACCTGAAGTTTCACCTTGACCGGTTTCAGCAGTTTTTGAGCCGATGTTAACAATGGAGCCTTTGTTTTTTTTTAATTCGGGTAAGGCATAATGAGCTAACAAGTAATAATGCACAAGGTTATTGTGTAACGAGCTTATAAACCCTTCGTAAGTGCCTTTTTCAAGTCCTACACCATCATTTAAACCGGCATTGTTTACCAGGCCCTCTATACGCCCGAAGCGTTGCAAAATGCTTTCTATAACACTTTTGCAGGATTCAGGCCGGTTCAGTTCGGCAACAACCTGAAAAGCCCTGCCACCTTCAGCCTCTATTTCGGCAATTGTATCGCGGTTATCGACTTCGTTTCTACCTACAATTACGGGTATTGCTCCCTCACCTGCTAAAACCTGGCTTATGCCTTTACCAATGCCCTTAGCTCCCCCGCTGACAATTATTACTTTATTTTCGAGTGATAAATTCATTATCGATAGTTAACTCCTAAAAGGTGAATGATTATTTGCTGTAAGCACGAACCGTTTGTTTCTGGGTTCCTAAAACGTCAATACCCAATTCCACAACATCACCGGGCTTTAAGTAAACGGGCGGGTTAAAGCCCAGCCCAACCCCGGCAGGTGTACCTGTAGATATAATATCGCCGGGTAGTAAGGTCATAAACCGGCTTACGTAAGAAATGAGGTAAGGAATTTTGAAGATGAGGTTAGCGGTTGTACCATCCTGCATCGTTTTCCCGTTAACTCTCAGCCACAAACGCAGATTATTTACATCTGCAATTTCGTCGGGCGTTACCAGGTACGGGCCAAGCGGCGCAAAAGTATCGCAGCCCTTGCCTTTATCCCAGGTTCCGTTACGCTCTAACTGAAACTCGCGTTCGGATACATCATTGTGCAGTAAATATCCGGCTATGCAATGTTCGGCCTGCGCTTCGGTTACGTACGATGCCTTATGACCTATTACCACGGCCAGTTCAACCTCCCAATCGGTTTTTACCGAGTTTTGAGGAATAATGATCTCATCATTGGGGCCGGTAACAGCGGTTGTGCTTTTAAAAAAGATGACCGGCTCGGTGGGTACCGTTGCATTGGTTTCGCGGGCATGATCGGCGTAGTTAAGGCCGATACACACTATTTTTGATGGCCTTGCCACCGGGCAGCCTAACCTTTCGGTTTTACCGATGTGGGCCAGACGATTATGATTAGCTTTAACGTATTCTTTAAGGCGTACCAGGCCATCACTTTCAAAAAATGCTTCATCATAAGTTTTAGCAAATGGAGATGTATCTAAAAGCTTTCCGTTGTGTATAACCCCGGCCCGTTCTTTCCCGGCATTGCCGTATCGTATCAGTTTCATTTAAGATCTATTAATTGTTAAGTTTTATAAAGCCGCCATCAATGGGATAATCGCAACCGGTTATAAATGAGGCTTCGTCCGAACAGAGGTACAGTGCCAGTGAAGCTACTTCATCGGGTTTGGCCATACGGCCAATAGGCTGGCTATGCGATAGTTTTTCGAACATTTCCTGCTCTTTGCCCGCATAGTTTTTAGCTATAAAACCATCCACGAACGGCGTATGCACACGTGCCGGCGAGATAGTGTTACTGCGGATACCATGGTGCAGGTAATCGCGCGCTAACGACATGCTCATGGCGTGTACGGCTCCTTTGCTCATGGAGTACGCAAACCTGTCGGCTATACCCACCCACGATGCAATTGACGCCATGCTCACCATACATCCTTTACCCCGGGCTTTCATAAGCGGTAATGCAGCATAAAAACAGTTGTAGGCTCCCTTAACATTCACATTGTATACACGTTCAAAATCAGCTTCGGTAGTGTTTTCAACGTTGCCCACATGAGCTATTCCGGCATTATTAACCAAAATATCTATATCACCTATCAACTGAAACACATCTGTGATTTGCTGCCGATCGGTAACATCGGCGCTATAGGCAAACGCCCGGCCACCGTTGGCTTCAATTTCGTGTACGGTTTGGGTAGCGGCACCAGCATTCAATTCAATAATATGTACGGTGGCGCCCTGGCGGGCAAACAACAGCGCAATAGCCTTACCTATACCACTGCCGCCGCCTGTAATAACGGCATGTTTTGCTTGTAAACTAAACATTATTGTGTTTGATATTTTTATAGTGAAACACCTCTTTTCCATGGTATAAAATCGTCTTGCCCCAGCAAAACGGCTTTGGGTTTGATATTGCCGCCCGCAACCTCAATTACGTAGTTAAGTATGCGATGTGCGGTTTGTTGAATGGTTTCTTCACCACTGATGATTGGGCCGCAATCAATATCAATAATATCGGGCATGCGGTTCAATAAAGCGGTGTTGGTTGAAAGTTTAATTACCGGCACGATGGGGTTGCCCGTTGGTGTACCCAGGCCCGTCGTGAAAAGCACGATATTTGCCCCTGCGGCTACTTCGGCCGTAGTGCTCTCTACATCGCTGCCCGGGGTGCAAAGTAGGTTGAGGCCGGGTTGGGTTACCTTTTGGGGATAATCGAGCACATCGGTTACGGGCGAGGTGCCGCCTTTTTTGGCCGCCCCTGCCGATTTTATGGCATCGGTTATCAACCCATCCCTGATATTACCGGGCGATGGGTTGGCGTAAAAGCCCGAACCGGCAGCCTCGGCCTGTGCATTATACGTGCGCATAAGGTGCATAAAGCGCTGTGCCATAGGTTCGTTCAGGCAGCGGTCACTCAGGTCCTGCTCTACCCCGCACAGCTCCGGAAATTCGGCCAAAATAATGCTTCCGCCAAGGGCAACCATCACATCAGACAAATAGCCCAACGCCAGGTTGGCCGATATACCCGAAAAGCCATCCGATCCGCCACACTCCAGCCCTATGCAAAGTTTTGATAATGGAGCCGGACTGCGCTGTAACTGGTTGGCCTGCATTAGACCCGCAAAGGTTTGCCTCAGCGCCTCTTTCATCAGCTTGTTTTCGGTGCCCATTTGCTGTTGTTCGAGTACAATGAGCGATTTATTGAACTGCGGGTCGCGCTTTTGTATTTCGGCCCTTAAAATATCGGTCTGTGCATGCTGGCATCCGAGGCTAAGCACGGTAGCCCCCGCAACATTCGGATGGGTAATGTAACCGGCCAGCAGCCCGCAAAGCGCATCCGAATCAGACCGTGTACCGCCGCAGCCCAATTCGTGGTTTAAAAACTTTACCCCATCAATATTGGGGAAAAGTTTAAAACTTTGTTGCTGAGGTGATGACTGTTGCAGTTCGGCCGATAGTATCTCTTCAACAGTTTTACCTGCCTTATACATCTCTATCAGGTCGCTCACCTCCTGTTCATAGCCTTTGGGCTTTTCAAACCCTAAGCGGGTATAAAGGGCTTCTTTAAGCACAGTTACATTGCGGTTTTCGCAAAACACCAGCGGTATAACCAACCAGTAGTTTGCTGTACCTACCTCACCGTTGCTGCGGTGATAGCCCATAAAGGTTTTTTTTGCAAACTCTTCTGTATCGGGCTTTTCCCATGTCGTTTTGCGTTCCCCTAAAGTAAAATCGGTTGAGGCATGATAAACATTGTTAACAGTAATGGCAGCACCACGTGCAATTGGCTGCGATGCCTTACCTACCAATACCCCGTACATGTATATCTCATCGTTCGTGTTGAGGGTACTAATTGTAAACTTATGCTTAGCCTCTACCGGTGTAACCAACTCAAAAACATCATCATTATGCTTAATGAGTGTTCCTCCGGGCAGGTTTTTGAGCGCTACCCATACATTATCAACAGGATGAATTTGCAAATAGCTTGAAGTTTCAGACATCATTATGGTATACAAGGTGAACGCGTGTAGCAACGAGATGCGAAACCGCATTGGCAAACAACGTTTATAATTAGTTTAGTGCAAATAAAGATGATTGCAAGCGCTGTTTTTTTAATACAATTACCATAATATTCAACTTAATTGGCATTATATACTTAAATTAGCACCAATAACTGTAAACCTGGTTTAACAACAAATGTGATATTATGTTAAACTTTCAACCATTCTGGTTTTTAAGCAATGAAACCTCAATTACTTAAGGTAGCTACCGGGCCGGCTCAATCATTTAGCGTACGGCGTGATCTTGTACCTTTTTTTAATAATAAATGGCATTACCATACCGAGCTTGAACTTATACATTTAGAAAAAGGTTCGGGAATGCAATTTGTGGGCGATAGTATTAAGAATTTTGGCAATGGTGATATTGTATTGCTTGGATCGAATCTGCCCCATTACTGGCGATTTGACACACCCCAGCTTATGCAGCACGAGCTAAGCGCCGCCGATATTACGGTTACTCATTTTAATGAAAGTTTTTGGGGCGACAAATTTTTAACCTTGCCCGAAACCAACGCCATTAAAAACCTGCTCGAACGGGCGCAGCGCGGCATACAGGTACTTGGGCACACCCGCAAGCAAGTTGCACTGCTTATGCAGAAAATGTTGGATGCACATACAATTAAGCGCCTGTTGCTGTTACTCGAAATATTGGAACGAATAGCTCAAAGCAAGGAAATAAGCTACCTCTCATCGGTGGCGTTTGTGCCTAACCTGCAAAAAGCCGACAATAACCGCATTAACGCCATTTACGAGCACTCGCTGGCTAACTATCGTAATAAGATAACGCTTAACGAAATTGCATCGGTGGCCAATATAAGCCCGCACTCGTTTTGCCGGTATTTTAAAACGCATACAGGTAAAACTTACTCGGGCTTTTTGCTCGAATATAAGGTGGGGGTTGCCTGCAAGCTACTCATCGAAGACAAACTTTCGATACAGCAAATATGTTACGAGACGGGGTTTAACAACTTTGCCAGTTTTTACAAATCATTCAAAAAGATCACAAAAAAAACTCCGCTTGCATATCAAAAAGATTTTAATAGCAATAGGAAGGATGATTACCTAAACGATAAAATTGTGTAAGTACTTACATCGGTCGCTATAATAATACCTTGCTCAAGTGTTGTACTAAATGAGGAGGCAATTAAAAGTGCTGTATTCAAGCCCTAAGTTCTTTAAGCCGATCCGAAATGGCAGGAGTGTTGATGCTGCCTCTCCTTGGTCATTTCGTTTAACAGGGTAAGAGCTATAGTTTGATCATAGTTCGGTTTAAAAAAGGTAGGTTTCCTACACCTTCAGCAAATCCGATGTAAAGATCTCAGCGTTAGACGCGGGCGGGAAATTACAGATCCTAACCGTCGACTGGGTTACAAAGTATTGCTTTCTTTCATCATGGAGGTCAACCGTTTGTTTGTGATCGAGGAGCGTGCCGGTCACAGCAATCGTTTTATTCATCGAGTGTAAAACCACAATACTCTGCATCATGTTTCATTGCAAGGTAGCCACCGCAAACGGAGCAATGAAAAAGTTATTGGATATTAATTAAATCGTTTTAGATCATCTAATAAACGGTGTTCCTGACACATGATGTATTTTAAGTGAATTTGCTCCAATAACGTTAGTCGAATAGACCGTTACAGGTGAAAAACTCAACTTCCCGGCCGTCGATCATTGCAACCGGAATGCAGTTTTCACACCACGCATTTAATATATAATATATATGGTCATCAACTTCCATGATGCCGAAATACGTCTTAATAGACCAGATATGTTTATCCTGAAATTTGATTAAGCACTGTACCTGCAGAGATCACAGCTCAAAAGTTTGTATTCGCGTTGGATTCTGACCGATTTCGCCTTGCAAATTGAATGAATTACACCCTGCGTATTTTATAAGTAAAATTTAATTTGGAGATCAAATATACCATTAGAATCAAAACATTCGTCGTCCTTGTGTCTTGCTAAGATGATCATAGGATACCGTAATGTGCAAGATCATTCTTTCGGCAGTAGCGCGATACGAATGCAGTAGGAAACTTGAAAAGTAAATATGAGCGAACAATTAAATGTTTATGGGGCACCGAGATCATCAACAATGGGCAGCAGATAATTATAAATACCTGTACAGTTTTGCTCAACGTAAGATCAATGATCCTGACCTTATCCGGGATTTGATACAGGAAACATTTCTTGTTGCGTTGGAAAGTTACCCGAAGTTCGAGCAGCGCAGCAGCGACAAAACCTGGCTCACTGCGATCCTCAAACATAAAATATTTAAGTTTTACCGTCACAAAGCAATAGTAGAAAGAAATCTGGCTGGTAAGCTATGCTTTAACACGACAAGGGAGGACTCCAGGGCAGCGGTGAATTATGAAGGTCATTTACTCAACAAAGAGTTTATTTTGGCTTTGAATAATTTCGTAAATACTTTTCCGGCAACATGGAGGCAGCTGTATTCATTGAAATATGAACAGGATTTCACATCAAAGGAGATCTGTGAAAAACTAAAACTGACCCCAAATAACTATTGGGTCGTCCATCACCGTCTGAAAGCTTCGTTGAGACGATGGTACCTACAGCATTGGAACTGACGATCAATTTTATTTTCTGTTGATGTAATGATTTCCTGTTTAGAATGCTAAATGTGGAATGTTTGTCGCCATCAGTCCAAGGTTATACTCTTGATGATCCGGTCGAAAAGTAATGACACTTCTCTATGTCCTGGTATGATCATCTGTGACAAAAAGAGTTCGATTATTCTATAATGAATATCTTGCTCAAGCAATACCGCCATTCAAAGCGGTGGACGCAATCAAATTAAGATATCAGTCACCTATACAACTGGAATCCCAAAACAACACACGTAGTATGTGTGAGGAACGTTGCGCCGTTATCAGAATAAAAAGATTCGGGAATCTCTACAGTATTTAAGTTGATCGATTATAATACCGTGTAATCCTCTTTAGAAAGGGTTATTTAAAGAGTATCGCTTGAGCTCGTTGATCAAGATTATTCGAATTTTTAATTTTTACATATCTCGTTTCACATTGACATCATTCGTCACATTACCGTTGATTAAAACGATCACCCATTTTATACTAGTAAAAGAATTGATCAGACCTTCATTCCGTACTATTCTTTATAGATCCGGATTTGAGATATTTTGGCAGTTTCAACCCCAGATTTTGGGCTATACGTCCCCCTTTTATCCTCGACTTTATTTATTGATTTGTAATAACGTTAGGTACTGATCTGGTCATTTTTCGGAAGATCAGCCAACCCATGTTTTAAACCAATTTATCAAATTATGAAAAAGATCAGATCCAATCCCAGTCATTGGAGGTGGTGCCCGCGCCTTACATTATTTCGAAGCTGTGAACCCAGATGAAAATTTTTTGTGCCGATCTGACTGAACTGCTTAGATAGGGATCGGGTGAATCTGATCAATTAACAAGTGTTCAGGATCAATCTTTCCGTTCGGTTTATCAAGCTATTATTTGATCTGTTCCGGCGGTTAAATGGCATTAGATACAGCTTTCGAGTATACACGGTCATCATCTGTCAGCAAGTGCCCAAGGCTCTTTTGAATAATTTTATAAATGGGTCTGTGGCCTGTACCAATCTAAACCTATGAACTACGATTAATGAACCAAATGAATCAAAATTTCCAAACAAACTAAAGTGGCATGAGAATTTTTACAATGATAAAGCATTGCAAGACATTGTTTTATGTGTTTCTTATATTTATTCCTATACTTTCCAGCGCACAAACCGTACAGGTGACCGGATTGGTGATCGATTCGCTAACCAATGAAGGGCTACCCGGCGCCAGCGTTTCAGTCAAAGGTAAATCTTTTCAGACCGCAACGACGATAGATGGTAAATTCACCATTTCAGCAAATCTGGAAGATATTCTACAGGTACATTTCATTGGCTATGTCACCAAAGAAGTCAAGGTCAAGGGGAGTGAAGTTTTGACCATAGCACTTAAAAAAACGCAAGGATCACTTGATGAAGTTGTGGTTATGGCCTATAACCCAACTGTTAAGAGAAAGGTAGTCGCATCCGTGACCAATGTGGATGTCAAACAAATCGAAACCTTAGCGGGATATAAAGATCTCGGCACTGCACTTCAAGGGCGGGTTGCTGGCGTGTTGATCACAAACACACAAGGTGGCCCGAATGCAAGCCCCGGCATCTCGATACGCGGCGCGGGAGACCCAATGTATGTTGTAGATGGCATTGTTCAAGACAAAGGATTTTTTCAACGATTGAACCCCCAGGATATAGAATCGCTTACCATAATGAAGGATGCGGCATCATCGGCCGTCTATGGCGCTACGGCGGCCAACGGCGTAATCGTCGTGCAGACCAAACGGGGTAAGACTGGCAGCACCCGGCTCAATTATACCTTAGATAATCAGTTTAACACACCAACTTTGCTGAATAAAAAATTGACGGCTTTGCAGCGCGCGCAGACCGACAATGCCATTTATGATTATATGGGCTCGGTAAAACCTTATTCGGATGATATATTAAATATTATCAGAAATGGCGGAAATAATCAGTACCCCAATAATGATTGGAATGACCTTTTAGTTAAAAAAAACGCTCTGTCGCAGCGCCACACCTTTACGCTCGATGGCGGTAATGAGACTACCCAGTACCGAACTTCGGCGATGATCTATAATCAGGGAACATTGCAGAAAAAGATCGCCGGTGATAATGACCCCATCGATTATAAGACCTACAGTGCCGATATAAATATGACCAGCAATTTCCGCAAAGCAGGGGTAAAGCTCGGATTTGATTTTAAGCCTTATCTGACCGATAACAAGGTATTCGGTGGAGATCCATGGCTTACCTTGCAGTCAGTCAGCGCTTTGGCTAAAGCTTATAACACAAATGGATCCTATGCCCCTAACAGTCCGGTCGCTGCTTTTGCAGATACGAGGGCAGGCTATGTAAAAGTCTTTAACTATGGATCTGATTTCCGTGGGAATCTTGACTGGCAGATTCCTTACATTAAAGGGCTAAAAGCAACTTTTACCGGTAACTTTGGATACGCTTCAGGTCGGACAAAGACCTGGTCAGCTTCTGTGCAGACCTACAATGAAGACGGGTCTGCGGTCACCATTCCTACACCTCAGCTTACCATGCTGAACAGTTATGGCTGGCGATATGAGATCAATACTGGCTTTGCTTATGATACTAAGATTGCAAAAGATCATAGTCTGAGTGCCGGGCTGTATTTTAACCAACGGGAAACTTATGATGAATCTACCACAGCCAAGCGTATCAACTACTTCGATAATCTGGATCAACTAAATGCCGGGCCGGTCGATGGTCAAACTACAGCAGGGAGCGCAGGAGAGTCAGGTCGATTGGGGTATATCGGCGTTCTAAATTATGATTACAAAGGGAAATATTTGTTAAGCTCGACCTTCAGGTATGACGGAACCGATGCCTATGCAGATGGCTCGAGGTGGGGTTTTTTTCCGTCGGCTGCCTTAGGTTATGTCATTTCCGAAGAAGGGTTTTTCAGATCCTTCAGAGACAAAACATCCATGGACCTGCTGAAGATCAGAGGGTCAATAGGTCAGATCGGCGAAACGTCGAGCCGTTTCGCCTACTTGTCCGGCTGGTCGGTCAACCCGACCGGAGCTTACATTGGTGGTGTTACTGTACCCACTATACTGCCTGGCCAGCTTGCCAGTTCAGATCTCACCTGGTATACGACCACCATGTGGAATGCCGGTTTTGACTTTGCTTTTTTCAATAACCGTCTGAGCGGTAGCGCGGATTACTTCTTTCGCCGCACCACAGGTTTTTTGATAAATCCGGTTAATGTCTACAACTCTACCTTAGGTAATCTTACCGGGACCAGTGGTTCCAGCTATGTATACGGGCTACCGAGGGTGAGATCTGACGATGCGTTCCGGAGAGCGGGTGCTGAATTCCAGATAAACTGGCAGGACAGGAAAGGTGCTTGGAACTACAGTATCGGTGCTAATCTGACCATGTACGATGAATTATGGGAAAAATATGCGGCTGTGGATGATGCAACACAAGTACTGAACCCAAAGACACGACAAACCTATCGGACAAAAGGGCTTGGCGGAACGGCTTATGATTATCTCGGCTTATTCAGAAATTCCCATGACCTATTAAACAATGTCATTGCAACTACAGGTGCAACCTTAATGGCCGGAGATGCCTATTACCGGGATATTAACGGAGATGGCCGGATCGATGCCGATGACCTTTCCTACGACAACAAACCACGTGGCGCCATCCTTCAGTATGGTATTCCTTTCAGCATCGGTTATAAAGGAATATTTCTTGAGGGCCTCATTCAGGGCACAGGTCCGCAATACGGCCTGGTGAACCCCAATATCCGGGGGACCGGCGCAGCAAGGCTTCATTTTCAGAATCAACTGGATTTTTACTATCCCGGTAATCCTAACGCACGGCTGCCCCGGGCTGATGATAACTTTGGAGCTTGGAACGGTGAAACGAACCGGGCAGATTCACAGCTCTGGATGGTCAACAAGACTTATGTCAGGTTTAAGAATCTCAATATCGGCTACGACCTGACCAATTTGCTTAAACGAAACCGGATTTTCACCAGGGCAAGACTGTCTTTTGCCGCAACAAACTTGTTTACCATTTCACCGGCCAATGACTATTATGACCCCGAAACCGGTGCGGACCAGCTGAGTGCCTATCCCATCACTAAAACATATTCACTGGTGCTGAATGTAGGCTTTTAAACCTTTAATGTAAAGAAAAATGAAACTTAAAAACATAGGGACGTGCTTGGCCGCAGTTCTCACGCTTGCGACCTCCTGCAAAAAAGTTATTGATAAACAACCTTTGGATCTGCGAACTGAAGAGACGGTATGGTCGGATCCCAAATCAGCTCAGGCTTATATGAACAGGATCTGGTACGCTACGATACGCACAGATTACGCATATGAGTCATGGTTCGGCTTATATGCCGGTCCGTTTAACACCGGCGAATACGTTTCCGATAATTCCGTGACCAGGGCGCAGCGCGGTACCGGCGGTTTTAAAGATGAAACCTCCGTAAAGGACGTAACGGCTAATATCGGTGCTTTCGACAGTTTCGTCGACCTTCGACGTGTGAATTTGGCCATCGATCATTTAAATGATCCTGAGACCCGGACTAAATTTACTCCATCGATCACCGATGATATGCTTGGACAGGCTTATTTTGCAAAAGGGCTGATCTATTTTGCACGGGCAAGAAATTTCGGAGGATATCCCATTATTGACAAGACATTAACGGTGACCGATGAGTTGAAGTTAAAGAGAGCAGGCATACAGGAAACCTATGATTATACCATCAGCCTGCTGGAAAAAGCTGCAACGCTTTTACGAAAACAGCCTCTTTCCGGAAGACCCAACAAAAGTGCTGCTTATGCGCTCTTATCTGAAGTTTGTATTCATGGCGCCGCTTACATCAAATATGATATGCTGAACGGCGGTAAAAGCGTCGATCTTACTCCATATTATAACAAGTCGATCGCTGCTGTGCAAAGTCTTACTGCAGAGGGTTTGTATTCGCTCGAACCTCAGGAAACCTACGGTAAAATGTTCAATGATCTGAGTTACGCATCTGGTTCACCAAAAGAGATCATTTTGGCACAGCTTACCCCACCAAATATTTTCCCTGTGTCAAATGATAAAGTGATCGAGCTTAATTGTTTTATCCCGGTATTCTTTAATGATCTTTTGACCGATGCCGTGAAAGCGAGGTATCCCGGAAATACCCCATTTACTGGATTTGTGCTAAATGCCGGCTTTCAAAGTATAGCGCCGGTCCCTAAGGTCGTTGATGAAACATTCTATATCAAAGATCTTGATGGGAAAGCCCGTCGCTGGCCTGAATCACAGCTATTTGCCAAATACATTACCGTGATAGGAACAAAATATACCTTGAATGCCCAAGCCAACGCGGATGGGATCAAAGATGTAACAGAGCTGATGTACAAGAACCGCGACATGCGGTTTTATTCAACGATCGCTTATGATGGATCCACTTATTTTAATAATAAAGTCGATATGAGAATAGGAGGCAACATGCACCCTCGTTCCTATAAAGTTTTGTCTAGTGCGCAAGGCGCCATCACCGGTTACCTCTATAAAAAGGGTATCCCCGAGACCCGATCATGGTTATTCGGAGATATTACCGGATGGTACAAGATCGGATTGCGATTATCAAGAGCTTATCTGAACGCTGCTGAAGCCTATATGATGCTTGGTGATAACGCCAAAGCGAGAGAGTTGATCAACCTGACACGTACCACGCATGGTGGTTTGCCGGCTTTGACCAGCGAGACCGGAAATGACCTTTGGAAAATATACATGGACGAACGGAACGCTGAACTTATTTTGGAGAACGACAGGTATTTCACACTGCTTCGATCAGGTATCAGAAATGGGGCGGAAGGTATTCCAGAATTAAATTTCGGTGCTGTAAGGGAATTGGAGATTGCCGCAGACGGCAAATCATATGAATTTGTGAACCTTCCGTTCGACGCGAACGTGAACAACTATAACTTTAACAGACACCGTTATCTTTTACCGGTGCCCAAGGTCATCACTGATCAAAACCCCAATTACCTCCCTAACAATCCAAGGTATTAAATCAACAATAACTGATGAAAATTTTTAAAACTTTCGGGACGTTGCTCAGCTTGTTACTGTTGCTGTCCTCTTGCTTGAAATCGGGTCTGGATGAGCTGCCTAATTCAGATCTGAATTCCATTTCTACCATAACCTTTGAACACCGCTGGATAGCAAACAATGCCAACGGTTATGAGACACTATGCCGCCAGGCTATGACGCTTAGCAACAATAAGCCAGGTGTGGCCCCATTGGACAAGGAAATCAAAACAACGATTACCGTGCCTGCAGCGAATGACGGAACTGCCTCCGCTCCATCGGCTTATAATGCGTTCAAAACACCCGTTAGAAATTCGGTTTCGCGTAGCCAGCTATACCTCTTTGCCGTGATTAGTCCGGCCGCAAAGATAGAACCGGTCGACGGTGCCCCTGTTATGGGACTGCCTGGTGATTTTTCCGCTGGTTCCTACAAGTACAAAGTGACTTCCGCGAGTGGCAAATCAGTTATTTATACGGTCACGATAGATGGCTTTATAAAATAAGAGACCCGCTGTCACGAACCGATGAAAAAGTATTGCTTGTTGCTATTGATCAGCATGTTCATGTATAAAAGTTACGGCCAGGTAGCCGTGGAGGCACATGCCATGCCTGCGGCTTCGGTTGTTCTTTTGCCTTCCTGGGTAAAAGAGCGGGAGTCGCTGAACATTAAATATGTACGTTCATTAGACCCCGACCGCTTGTTGCACAACTTCAGGGTACAATCCGGCTTACCTTCAAATGCCAAACCACTGGAAGGATGGGAATCCCCACGAATCGGTTTGCGGGGGCATTTCGTAGGTCACTATCTGTCCGCTACTGCGTCCATTATTCAAAATTATCATGATACGACGCTTACCCGTAAAGCCGCTTACCTGGTTGCTGAACTGGCCAAATGCCAGCAGGCATCAGGTGCAGGATACCTGAGCGCATTTCCGCAAGCGGATTTCGATAAGCTGGAGGCCAAGTTCGATGGGGTATGGGCTCCTTATTACACTTACCACAAGATTATGCAGGGTATGCTCGACCAGTACACCAAGGCAGGCAATAGGCAAGCTTATCAGATTGTATTGGCCATGGCTGAATATACAGCGCAACGTATGTCCCGCTTAAGTCCAGCCACGATCGACCGGATGTTTTACACCGTACAGGCTAACCCTGCAAATGAGGCGGGTGCCATGAATGAGGTTTTGTATGAACTTTACCAGGTTTCTAAAGATCCGAAACACTTGGCGCTTGCCAGATTGTTCGACCCCGAGTGGTTCGCCGCCCCAATGACAAGAAATGAAGACATCTTGAGCGGATTGCATTCCAATACCCATCTTGTCCTCATCAACGGCTTTGCAAAACGCTACGAGGTGACAGGCGAAGCTCGCTACCATAATGCGGCGTTAAATTTCTGGAACATGCTGACCAGAGATCATGCTTATGCGAATGGATCGAGCAGCGGCCCACGACCCAACGTGACCACCACGACATCGGCCACTGCTGAACATTGGAGTGTACCCGGGCAGCTGAGCAATACGATGAGTAAAGAGATTGCCGAATCCTGCGTGACGCATAATACGCAGAAACTGACCTCGACGCTGTTTACCTGGGACCCTCAACCCAGGTACGCAGAAGCATATATGAATACTTACTATAATGGTGTGATGGCCTTGCAGAGTGCCTCGACCGGTGCTGTAGTTTACCATCTGCCACTGGGTTCGCCCCGTAAAAAAGCCTGGCTGAAAGAAAATGATTTTAAGTGTTGTAACGGTTCAAGTATCGAGGCTTTCGCCGCGTTAAATACTGCCCATTTACTATCAAAACAGTTCGAATCTTTGGGTAAACCTGTATGTACCGTCTAAATTTGATTGGCGTGAAAAAGGAGTTCATATACAGCAATCCGGTAATTTTCCGGCAGACAGCGCGGTTGAATTGACGATCAAAGCTAAAAAGCGGGTTCGATTCAAATTAAATCTTCTGATGCCGGAATGGGCAGATGGTGCGGAAGTATACCTGAACGGCATCAAAGAAGACAGGCCCATTCTAGCGTCCACTTACTTCGGCATTGAGCGGGAATGGAAAAACACAGATCGGATAAAGGTTGTATTCTCCTATAATTTTCGTTTGAAAACAATGCCTGACGACAAGAACGTGTTCGCCGTTTATTACGGGCCCACCTTGTTAGCCTTCGAGCACGCAGCAGAACTGATCTTCAGAAAGCAACCCTTGTCCGTTCTTAAACATATTTCCAGAGTAGACGCTGATACGTTTATGCTGAACGATGACGGGAAAAAATATATCATGCGACCGTTCTATCTGATTGATGATCAAATTTACGGCGTTTATGCTACGGCACGCGATTATAAACTTTAACAAGCTTCGTTGTATTCCATCCCTTACCTTATCCGAAAAAGGGGACCAATGGGTCTCCTTTTTAAATTTATTTCCTTAGATGTTGCATTGTTTGAAAAGCTCAATGGAGGCAGGATGTTTAAAGATAGGTAGATGCTAAAACTATGTTAACTTGGCCAAGTTATGTTCATCATCGATGCAGCAGGAATGCTTACTGAAGGTCCCTGCGATCTGATCAGAGTGACTACACTTTGCGTCACTTACTTTATAACGGTCGCCGGGCAGAGCTATAACTTCTTAACAGTAGCGAAAAGGGCCCCGGTTTTCTGATGGCACAGGTTTGTTTGAAGAGCAAAGTTGCTAAAGTGCGAGAACTAAATGTCACAAGGCATATTGCTTTCACCGTTCAACTATCAGACTCTGCAAGATGGATAGTTCTTGGTCACTCAAATGATTTTCAGGTACTGTATTACTCGCTAGACAACTAATATGTTGATCGTTTAAGTACGGAATTATTAATGACTGATTTATAAATGCTGAGTGTGTGAAAATATTTGTATAAACTGTTGATGCAAAACAAACTACAGGTTACGAGCAAAAAGGCATTGCCGAGGTCCTTTTGTGACTGCTATACCGCTAAACTTTAAGAGTTATAGATCTGACAAGAAAAATTTGAAAAAACTTGTTATAAACCCTTGTTAATGATTAACGATCCCAGATAAGTGGGATTTTTGAAAATGCGTTCGAGAGAGATAGAGGATCATCATGATCAGATAATGAATCAAGACCCGGTTTTACGAGATGGGAGCGCGGCGCTTTGGGAATTCAACATGCGAACCAGTCAGCTGAAAGGATCCGCGGGGTTTTACGACCAGTTAAATTATGAGATCGTTGAAAAAGAAATGGACTATCATTATTTTATCAACACCATAGTTTATCATGAAGATCTGCCACTGCTGCTCAAAGTTGCGGCCTCTTGTGAGCCCGGTAGTTCCAAGTCCTTGGAATTGAGGTTGCTCACTGGTAGTGGATTTCAATGGTTCCAAAATACATTCCGCCGGGAGGAAGGCCCGGTGTTGACGGGGTATCTTATCAATATTCATCAGTTTAAAATCGTAGAGTTTGAACTGGCTGATGCCAATCAAAAGCATGCGGCCTTAGGCAAAATTTTCCGTTCCGGTATATGGGAAATAGACGTCCAGCATCGTTCAATCACTTTCAGTAAAGAAGCTTGCGAAGTTTTGCAAACACCTGGGCAAGCTATTATGCCCATAGCCGAATGGATCAGTCACTTTACCCCAGCTTATCGACCCGTCTTAACCAATAGCATAAATTACAGTATTGAAATTGGTAAGGCATTTGACCATGATCTACAATTCCGTACCGGGACCGGCCTATTGATCTGGGTAAGAATTAAAGGGTTGACTAAAATCGACAAATGGGGCAAAATTCTGTTTGTGAAAGGTGCCGTTCAAAATATAGATCATTCTAAGAAACAGGAAAAACAATTGTTATCATCTTTTGAATTCTTGGAGCTTCAAAACAAGCGTTTGCAAAACTTTGCTTACATGGTATCGCACAATCTTCGGTCACATACCAGCAACCTCAAGTACCTGGTACAGATGCACAAAGAATCAAACGAGGATGGAGAAAAGTCTGAAATTTTTGATCATATATCGACCATTAGTGATAGTTTGAATACCACCATTCAACATCTGAATGAGATCGTCAAGATGGAGGCTGATGTTAAGCAAAAACGTGTGCTGCTCCATTTCGAAACAGTTTATCGGAATGTTGTAATGGCGTTGGAAAGTAATATCGATCAGGAAAAAGCAGTAATCCTTGCCGACTTTTCTGCCTGTCCATCTATTGAATATATACCCGCTTATCTGGAGAGTATCTTCCACAATTTTATAACGAATGCCCTTAAATATCGACACCCTGACCGGTCACCCGAAATTCGTTGCTACAGCAAAATTGCTGACGAATATATTTGCCTATATTTTGAAGATAACGGAGTTGGCATCGATTTGAACCGCTATGGGCATAAACTGTTTGGAATAAATCAAACCTTTCATCAGCATGCTGATGCTAAAGGGATCGGTTTATTTATTACCCGCAATCAAGTAGAAGCATTAGGCGGAAATATTGAAGTGCAGAGCACTGTAGGTGAAGGTACCCAATTTTGCTTGAGACTGGTTAAATATATCGTTTAGAAGGGTTGCAATTTTAGCACTTTTTGTTTATTCGGTCGTTACGATTTTTGAGGAAGGTTCGTTAAGCTGCTTATGAAAATTGCCGTATATCATCTGCAAACTGTCCTTTTTCATAGGTTTGGAGATGAATCCATTGACAGATGGGAAAGTCAAAGAGCGTTCTTTATCCTGCTGACTCATAAACCTGCACCCTTTTGGAAAGGGAATCATATAACGCATTAAAATGCAGGAAATCCCAACCATTAAATTCAGGCATGTGCAGATCTATCAAAATAATATCCGGCAATCCAAGTGCATCAGGCAAAACCTCCTTCAACCGGTTAAGCATTGGCCTGGCATCTGAATGATTTGTAATATCCGCAAACACTAAAGTTTGCTGGCAAAGCTTTTCCATGATTATGTGTTCCAAAGGATTATCATCGATCATAGCGAGCTGACAACCCAACAATCTTTTTTCACCCATCTGCGGATATTGTCTGAATTATTCTTTTTTTAAGGCCTGATGAAGCCGAACCAAAGTTTTTATTGAAATTTAATTACTCCATAAGCGGCAGGTCGATCTCGTCAACATGCTCCGCTAATCAATATGCATCATGAGGAACCAAGCGTAAGTTCGCTGTATGTGCTTCTTTAAAATGGTACCGGCCTTACTGAATTCAATTTATATTATCCTGAACTTGCACATTGCCTGATCTCTGAAATAGCCAATAGGCTCTTTGGCAAGATAATCATCCAGGACCTTTGCAAACCCTTCTTTAGGTTCATCGCGGAAGGCTACCTTAAGCGCATGAAGGGTCTTATCCCCCCGATGAAACTCCGATACCAATAATCCTACACGTTCGGAAAACGTTTTTGTACCGTCCGGTATCATACCCATTTGTGCTGTGATAGAAGCCAATAAAGGTTCATAATTTAGTAATGAGGGATTCCTGTCTTGATAATGCTGAACATACCATTGCAGAATAAACAAGATCTTATAGAATTCTGCGCCTGGATCATTTAGATAGTTTAAAACAAAGGGTAACAATTCTTCCTGCCTTCCTGATGTTTCGCTTGTCTTAGCGGCACGGTTTATAACAACATAATAGATAGGATGGTGCGTTGGTAAAGTTTTTAGGATAGAGAGATCGATGCTAAGGGACCGGTCAGGAAAATTATTAAAGGAGTATATAGCGCTGATCAGGCTTTCGCAACGCAATTTGATCTCGTCATGATCCTGATGGGCAAAATATTTGTCGGATAATGCTTCCACTTCGGCAACAGCATGCAAAGGATAGTGTGACAGCACGACCTTTTTAAAAAGCGCTTGATATTGTTCGTTAATGGGTCCTGATTGTTCCATAACTCTTGCGTTTATTAAGTAAATAATTTAAAATAAGTGGGGGAGACTTAAATACCGATCTTTTTTAAGCACTACGATCATTATACCATCCACAGACATTCACCATAAACTTTGTCGATTCCGTTTTCCGAAAAAGCAAAAGGTGAAACGCACAGAACTGGATTCGATACCATGGATTAAAATAAGTATCCGCCGATAAGCCAGAATTTAATCTTTGCTGAGAAAACAGAGTTGCCTAAAATGTGCATTGTTCAAGCTATTGCAGACCAAGCCTCTACGACTGAATTACAGTATCCCGTATAGATAAAGTTTGTTAGTTACTTATTTCAATAAATCTTAAACCGGATCTACTCTGTTGATGCTATAAAATAACATGTCGGCTACTACCCAATCGGTTTTACAAGTGCCTTGCTCTATTTCTCTTAATTCACAAAAAAGTATGATCCCTCAAATGATCTATTTGTTTCTACTTCATCTCAAATATAAGTATTATTGGGGTCCTATTATAAGCGAATTGATCTCAAAATAAAACATAATTATGTCCGCAATCTGCTTGTGTTCGGTATAGTAGGCCGTGATAGTAATTCGCGTTTGAAATGCTTCTTCACCGTCTAAAATTTTCAAAGACGATCAAGTTTCCCTAGACATTTAACTATTTGTAAAGGGAAACTGAAAGTCGTATTGCTTTTGTCGGCATTGGTTTAGCGGATCGTGTACACGGGACATCGCATAAGGTCAGATATGATATTGCGGCGACCATTACGACGCGCTATTAATGGCAGAAAAAAACAGGTATTTAACTTGGTATCGTTATTAAGTGAATGAAAAAGCGGCATTGGAATCCGATAGATGAACCTAACCGTCTACTTCGATATAAAAGATAAATATCCAAAAATCAGACCGTTTCACGGTCTATATAAAAAAATACTTAGTATAAATTGTAGTCCGTGAAGCCGGCCGTAAGGGTTTAAGTAAAAAAAGGATTCTCCAAATGTTTCAATGAAATAATAATTACGGCTTAATTTTAACGGCAGGCCGTAATTGATTTGATGATCTGATCAAGTAAACAAGTTGAATTGGTATATTATTCCTACGAAAATAGGTCTACTTTTGAGCCGTCGACACATGATCAAACGAAGTCGTATTGACATTACCAGGGGTCGTCGTCTTCGCACATACCGCCAGACCGGCATAATAGTTGCCGGCCATGGCAAAAGTACTTGAACCAACGGCATACCAGTTTACACCATCAGGGGATTGAAACCCTGTAAAGACGTTTCCGACGCGTTGCAGTTTGAACCATACCGGGATCCAGGTGTACGCATTGCCGTATTTCCAGGTAGTTGCAGCGCCGGTCGATGACCGTACGCCAAACTGTGCCTGACGACCCGTTAGCAGAACGGTAAGCATGGCCGAATTAGCGTTCAGCGATTCACGCATGACCAGCCCCCACTTATAACCACCTGATGCCAGATTTACATTGGCCAGCCTTGTCGTTATGGTAAAATCTCCGTTCGCGCCCGTATATGCGAAACTGTAAGAGTCTGCCATTCCGCCAATATCCATGCCCGAACCGCTGACGATAAAGGTATTGTTGCCAACAGGGGCATAATTAGCAGCGCCGACAGTTGCAACAGTACCAATATCTGACCTCGACCAGCCGGCTGGCAATGCTCCTGCTGCAACCGGCGTTGCATGAACCTCGGCAGAATGATCGCTGGTACCTGATTGATTATTAGCCTGGACCACATAATAATAGTTTGTGCCATTAACTGCGGTTTTGTCGATATAGTTAGGGAGTGTATTGTTGGACCAAGAGGCCAGACTGGTATAAGGCCCACCGCTGGTTGTAGAACGCAATATGTTGTAACCCTGTGCAGTTGCAGCTGTTGGCGCAGTCCATTTTAATGAAACTTCCGAAACCCCGGCAGTGGCTACCAGCCCTGTAGGCACAGGAGCAACAGGGGAAGGGGGATATGGAGAAGCGGTAGCATCCCGTGTAAATGTCAAGGTGCCATAACCAAAATGGTCAGTACTGCCATGCTCCGGTCTTATCAGTTGGGCCATTTTTTTAACATTTGGCGTGCTTAAACCTTTAACGACAGCATAATGATTGTAAATTAATTCGTAAACCGGGCGGTCATCAATGCGGCCAAGCCCATTTATAGAAAGGTAATTTTGATTAACATTATCGCAATTATTGTAAGCCTGGTAAGGAACATTAAGCGACATGTTGGTCCTGGCTACATACTCAGCTCCGGCCAAAAGACGGTTGCTGTTGTATCCGAACAGATCCGTTCCCTGGTTCCAGGCCACCTGGCAGGCCGAACCTAAAAAACCCACACCTAATTGGGCATGCTCCTGGTCGCGCCCGCTTTCCTGCCATTGACCGAGTCCGTTGGGATGGATATACCAAACTGCATTATTAATGCTGCCGTTACCTGCACCGTTTTTAAAATAGTTTACCCCCTGATCATACTTCGCCCTATCGTCGCAAAGCACCCCGATAGTGAGAACTGCGCCGATATTACAGGCGTCCCAATTGGCCCAGTAATGGCTGATACAGGATCCGTTATGGCTGACCAGAAAATTGTTACAAAGCGGATACCAATAATTAAGCATCATGTTTTTAAACCGGGTAAAGTCCGCCGGAGCCCATCCGGGATAGGTCCGCAACACCTCAGCAGCCATAGCAAAATCAAACACAGGAATGCCGCCCAGCCCGGAAATATCATTACCTGTAGGGATCTGATTTACGGTCGATGACCAGGCATTACATATCCTGACTGCACAGTTTGCGTAACTGGTATCGCCGGATATGTACCAGCGGATGGTATTAAGGTAGGCGGCATGGGCATCAGCATCAGCCCGCTGTCGGCTGACGCCCATATTGGCCGCCGGCGCAGCCTTGTAGGTATTTTGCGCCAGCTTATCCTTAACGAGTAAATTCCAGTCGTCGATCCATGGGTGGGCGCCTGCGGCCACCTTGGCTTTCATACGATCCAGATCGGCCTGTGTGTGCAAGCCTCCAGGGTGCACAAAAGTCTGGGCCCGAGTGTGAAGGACCATGCTCATGCACGAGATCATTGTAAAAAGGATCGTCTTATAATATTTTGATTGATTATTCATGTTGTATTGTAGATAGATGTAAATTATTTAGTGTAATGCTCTGATCGTTATTGCTCGCCCGCAGTTATACACGGTCAGGTTGAGTGATCATGGATAGCTGTTCACAATTTACGGTTCCTGTCGGCTCTATGTGACCGAATGTCCTTGTCGCCATGATGAAGTAGTAGTTGCGCATCTCATAATTTAAAGACAATAAATCAACATGATGATACTCATCATTTAGCAATTAATTCGGAGGCGTTTCTATTCATAGCTGACAGACTTGATGGCTTCAGATTCCAACCGGATGGGGATGCGTTTAACGTTTGATCCGGCAAATGGATCGGCGCTAAAGTAGGTATATACTGCACCCACAGCACGCAGATCAATGATTCGGGCTATGCCCATTTTGACTGGTTCAGGGTAACATCAAACGAAAGGTAAGTTGATATAAAATGATAACAGCAAAATTTAAATTTCAATCTTTTGCTTTCATGAACATGTTCACTTTATCAATGATGACAATGGCGATAGCTTTTGGTCAGCGTAATGTTGCTGGTCAAGTGTTGAGACATTGTATTCAAAATAATGGCGGCAACAGACTAATGAGACGGTGACAAATGGTTGTAATAACAGGATTGTTTTTTCTTTAGATGAACCTATTCACCATGTATTTAGCATGCTTTACCCTGGAGCAGACGCGGTTCTTATGAATGATCGCTGCATGAAATTGGAGCCTTTCAGGGGCATGCCGCTGGATATACCGGAAATATCGGGGTGTCATCTTAGGAATGTAGGTTGTTTTTATTGCTTACCTTGATGAGCAAGGCGCCAGGATCAACAGGTATACCTTGCCTATTGATGTAAAAATATACGCATTGTATTTTTGATAGTATTCCACGGCAAAGGCAAGTTGTTGAAAGTTCCAAATTAGCAGATCACAACCTCCCTGAAAACTGAACTTTAATTTACTCGGTACTATGCTAAATTAACTTCGTTCACCAAAAAAAATACACTTTTCGGGGCTTAAAATGGAAGAAAGCTCAGTCATCAGCTATTAAGACCTTAGAACCCGTAAGCTCAAACTAAAAATCCATTAGTTCCTTTAAAGGGAGGTCCAGTGCGCTGGCCAGGTCCACAAGGCTCAGCATGGAAGGGTTGATCTCTCCCTTCTCGTACTTCTTCAGGTTGCTGTAATCTATGTTGCACCGCTGCGCAAGTTTACGGAACGACAAGCCCTGACGCTTACGCAGCAGCTCCAGGTGCTTGCCGAACCTGTTCAGTGTTTCTTGTTGCGCTTCGCTATACATGCCGGTTACGGTAGCGAAAATTGCAGTTTGACACCTTAAAAGTGTTGGTTTTTAAACCCACACTTGGTGTATTTGATCAAGGGTTTTTGGAAGCGTGATCTTGACGAAAGCCTTAACTATCCTATATGCCTATGCTTGACAAGTTCAAACGTGAGCCGACCGGTAATGACCGAAGCAATAGTAAACGCAGGGAACAGTTCTTATTCGGTATAGGCTTGCTTGTACTATGGCTACTAGTTTACATGTTCACCAGAAAATGAACGGCACACTCCCTCTGGCATTCGTAACCCTATTTGAGTCTGCACGAATCGTACAAATGTTTTATGATACGCAAAGCACTACCTTTGGCCTTTTCGCTGAAAAGAATGACCTGAAGACAGTTGGAAGCTTGCTTTGCAGGCAGGTCACCGATCTTTTTGTAAATCCGGGTAGGAATCTTTATGAGCTGGCACTTAATATTTAGGGCGTGTAGGCCGGTTATCGTATTAAGCCGAAAGCTGATAAAGGTCCTGCTCCAGGTCAAAAATAGCGGATCTGTCAAAGCCTGACTTTTGGAGCACTTTCAAGGCCGCAGTATTATTTCGGTTGACTATTGCCGCAATATCTTGTATGCCACTGGATCTTAACAACCGGATCACCTGCGGCAACAGGCCCGACATCAATGATTTGCCGGTCACGGACTTCCGCAGGTAAAACTCTATAAAATAAGGGTAGTTGTTCAGCTGGTAATGTTCCTTGGCAACCGCAGGTGGAATAATATCGATCACTCCGATCAGTTGGTTCTTCTTTTTGGAAATGATCAGATGGGTCTGGTTTCTGCCGCATTGCAGGTTAAGCAGGGTAGACCCAAGCCATGATTCAGCATCATGCACCGATTTGACCCGTTTTTCGGGTAAATACCGGAGCAGTTCTTTTTCTGAAAGCAGCTCGAATATGTCCATCGCCAGGCCAACCCTTGTTAATTGCTCCGGCGTATCCGCGGGACAGATCAGCAGATCGCTGCGTTCAATGTAAATGTGTTTCATAGATGTCAGCGGCAAAACGGGTATCTTTTATACCGCAACGGTAATGTCAGGGTATATGTTTGCCTTGTGGAAAAATCGGTTTTATGACGGTGTTAGGCTGATTGCCGCTCCGCCAGTTGACGGGCAAGAAAGATCAGTGCTGTTTCTAAAGGCACGCCGCTGGTACGGGAAACGAACTCAACCGGCCCGCCCTCGTCACCGCACCCGAAACATTTGTAAATGTTCTTGTCCGGGCTAACCATCAGGGAATTCGATTGATCAGCGTGGAACGGGCAATTGCCCTTCATCCCGCGGCGGCTGGTTTGTAACGGCAGGTATGCCGAAATCACGGTGACGATGTTGCTTTGTTGCTGCACCAGGTCGTACAGTTCTTGTTGTTCAGGAGAAATCATAGTCTGGCTAAATATAAACAACCAGTCGTTTTAAGCCAAGCGAGGGGAGTGAATTGTGGAAAAATCGGTCGGTCGGGTTTTTGAAACCGATGTTGGCTTATGCCGTGTTTCTTTCATTCTGTTGCTGAGGATAGCCGGGCAGGGGAAGTATGAGTGAACGGGTTGAACGGCAGTGATCGGGGGAGATGTCAGAGCGGGGCAAGTGCGGTTTTGGAAGGGTTTGCTGTGCTTTTGGTTACCGGCATTTATGTTTACCGGTAATGAAAGTTTCGTCGGGGCACGGGGAGGATTTCGTTTCAATTTATGGAATTTTTGACTTGTCTGCAGTTTTTAGCCCCTATGGCATCCCCTTCGGGCCGGGCTATCTGTTCTATCTTTTCTCCGAAAAGGATGCCACGGTTATCCCTGATGCTTTTATTTACGCTTCCGCACTTTTGCTGCGCTGCAAAAGCGGCCGCGGAACGTGCGCAAAACCATAAAACCAACCTTCACTTTATGCTGCCACGCTCCCGCCGTTCGCCGGGCAGCACGCCGTTCGTCAGGCTTTATGATTTTGTAATTGGCCGGGGAGGGTGGCTGCTTGTATTTTTATTAAAGCAGGCATACTTTCGCTCCGCTGCAAGTATGCCTGCTGAAGGTTTGAAAACCATGCAGCGTGACTTACCGCGCCTTTTATCGAAAGCGAATTAATTTTGCCTCTGCAGTTTTTTTCTGATTTTTGGGGATAGGGACTTACCATTAATCGTCATCCATGACCGCTAAACTTCTGTTATTTGTTGGCTCACTGTTTTGCTGTTTCAACCTGTTTGCCGTGGCAGCTCCCGGCAAGCTTAACATTTCCATAGATTTTGAAAGTGCCCGTTTAATTTCGGCATTGATGGCTAAAAACAAGGTCACAGATGCTGAACTTGAAAAAGTAGTGAATGCTTTTGGAAGCAGGCAACTTATAGAAAAAGTAAAAGGCTACAGCGGGGCAGATGTGAACGTTTTTAAATCTACCCTGCGTGAGATCATTGAAACCGGTACTTTAAGAGGTAGCGACCCGTATAACTGGAAGGAAGTAAAAGCCAACCTCAAGGCCATTAACCAACTGCTTCATAAATTATCGGTTTCGCCCGACGCCTTCATCAACGATATTAAGCTGAAGATCACCGACTATACTTCGGATATAATCAATGCGGACATTAAAGCTTGCTTTATCATTGGTGGCGGGTCGCTGGGCTTCACCCAGGGTGACGGTATGACCTTTAACGTCGCTTTACAGAAAATAGGGGATGACGTGGAAGGGTTGAAATTGTTGGTGGCACACGAATTATATCACAGCATACAGGTAGCCGGGCAGGCCAGCCGAAATATCCGCAAAACAGCCATCCCGTACCATGTGAAAGCCACTTATGCTTTGCTCTATAGTCTATGGTCCGAAGGTACCGCCAGTTTGGTCGGTGATTTTTCAGGCATGAGATTCCCGGCCGCGTTTTCAAAAAGCCAGCTGGATGAGTATGAGAAGAACGCGGTCCGCAAGCGGGAAAATTTTGCGCTGTTTGAAGCCTTGGTTTATAAATGCTTTACGGATAGTGCCTCCCGGTCCTACGGCTCGTTCTACAATATCGGTTTCAGCACCGCGTTTGACGAAACCTCCTATTATGTGGGATATGAAATGAGCAAAAAGATAACGCAGTACTTAAGTAAGCAAGCCATCGCAGACGGGCTGACGCAGGACCTCTTGGCTTTTGCTGAAACCTACATTAAATTATACAAAAACCACCCGGAAGACAAAACGTTTATACGATTTGATATTGCCACCGAGAACATTGATCAGCAATTAGTGGTGTGGCGGGATAAAGTCTAACCTTTTGATTGGCTTTCAAGTGGATGGGCGGAATTGAATTGTCCATCACAATTGTTGAATTCTTTACAATTTATTCAACAAGTTATTTGCTTCCTCTATAAGTTCGATCGGAAGTGATTTTGACAGTTCTACGCCATCCGTGTTGATACCCTGGGCTATGTTCAGTGAATTTACTTCTATTTTTTCTAGCTCAAAATAATCGTATGTATACTTTCCCTTATCGGTTTTACTCAGGTATTTAATCATCTTTTTACTATTATTGACGATCATCAGGTAATCGATATTATCGAAATAGAGATCGATATTCGGATGGATAAACTTGTATTGATCTGCTTGTCGCAAATTATTACGAATAGTGGTATGATCAACTAAAAAATCTATCCTGTCTTTTTTGATTCGCATATTACATCGTTTGCAGGAAATATTGAGGTTGAAAAGCTCAAACATTAACTCATCAAAGTGGATCTTCGGGAGTATATGCTCAATATCGATGACCATGTTGAATTCATCCGTCATGTCCCTTCTGCAATAGCAACATTGTTCATTTCCTTCAGTACGGTAATGCTCTTTTATCTTTCTTTTAATTGGGGCCAGCTTTTCGTTTTCCCACACTTTACCGCCTTCCGCGATGACCTCTTGAATTAATGCAAGGTCTTGATTGTTAAATAGCATAGATTAACGGTTGTCAGCGATTTTTCTCCCCAGTTCAATAACATTATTTAAAACCACTTTTTGGTTATCATCAATCGAGTTGGATGATAGATCGCCAATGATATGCTGGAATTCTGAAAAATCGATCTCACCTTCGGCCAATTGGTTCATTTTTTTTGCGATGTCCTCAGACAAATATCGGTTCTCCGGCGTAGTTACATCAAAGTAATCGATATATGCCTTCTCCATATTGAAAACAGTATTGTCCATGCGCGTAAAACTGCCCTGCGTTCCCTTGAATATTTTAATATTGCTTGTGGCAATTTCCGCACTTGAAATTAATAAAGGAGAATGGGTGGCAATCACAATTTTGGGACGGTACAGATAAATAAGATTAGTGATCATCTTAACATATTCCGCCTGCCACTTAGGATGCAGGCTGTTTTCCGGTTCGTCTACAAGCAGGACAGCGCCGGATTTCATTACTGTCATTAGATAAACCATGGATGTGATTAACGTCAGCTCGCCGGAGCTACCGCTGTTAACAGGAATATACCTGCCGAGTCTCCGAAGGAATATCTCCACTTCTTTGATCACCTTAAGATTCCTTAATTCCTTTTCAAATCGAAGGACGCCAAGTAGGGCATTTTCCCGCAGATCATAGAAATTACTTTTAGAAAGGCTGACGGGTATGATGTTATCGCTGTTTCCGCGGTCAATAAGGATTCTTCGGTCCCTTTCGAAACGATCCAGAATGTAAGTCATTTCCTCTTTAAGCGGCGGAGCGATAAGCGACGACTTATGGATAAGCTCCTTCCAGTTGTTAGTCTGAAGTTCAAGTCGCAAACCGATGGTATCATCGAAGTTGACATAACGTAAAGTTTCCGAGATGACATTATAACGGCGATTATCATCAGCGGAAAGCATCAGCAATGCGGACTTAAGTGTTTTCTTAACCATTTGCCTACCGGACGATGCTTTCAGTGAATGATAGTTCGGTCCGCGGACTTTAAATTTATCATGGATTGTATTGGCTATCGCAATAACGGTATTTCCCCGGATGCGTGAGATGTCGGCTATATCATTTAACATGGTACTCTTACCGCTGCCGTTTTCGCCGATAAGGATGTTGATGTCGTCTTCCGAGGTTGGCGATTGCAGGATTTCGTTAGGGATATTTAAAAGATTGCTGTATGACATTGTTTTAATTTAATTTTCTGTCAGTTTTGGCTATTAATCGGTAAATACTTTGCATCCCGTTCAAACAATCGCTTTTTAACCGTTTTAGGAGAGTCGGGTGAGAATTTTTTATCGAGGTCTCGAAGGAGGTTTTTGATGCTTTGGTCAGATAACATCCAGTTCATCGGAACGTCCCTGTCTTCTTCGTCAAGTGGCTGGTCAATTAAAATGCCATTGTGCTCTTTAACAAATTGATTCACTTGAGCCATTGACGTGAAGCTACGCCCGATCCTGGTATTATAAATACCGCAAATTATTTCAAACAATTCATTGGCTGATCTGATGTTTTTGGCCCCGGTATTGTCATTATTGCTGAAACGCAGATATATGACCACTGGGATCACCGACCTAAAGAATGGTGATCTTTTCTTTAGCAGTTCCAACAGTTCCGCTGTGGAGCCCGCGCCGGTATTTTCTACATATCCTCCATCTATGTAATGGAATCGGCCACGAATAGTATCCTTTGCGATCGTATCAATTTTCGCAGCTGGAGAGAATAATGGGAAACGGGTACTAAAGTTCACACCGGTACTGTAGCTGATTCTCCTGACCTTACCCGCCAACAAGTCGCGCTTGCTCCGATACGCAAGACTGTCCGGTTGAACATTACTGATCCAGCATTGGTATCCTGACTCGACCTCCGCAGTGTTGATTATTAATACAGGTTGATCGAGTTCGGTTTTCGTACTGATGAAATCTTGTGCGAAACGATTGGCCTCACCCTCTGCCCGCACACACTCGTAAGCCTGCTGCCAGCTGTCTTCGAGGGCGGCCGCCCGGTCGAATAACGGGATGTGAACAGGGAAGAAGAGATTTAAAAATTCGCCGAACAACATCTTACCTATAATCGGTGAAAGCGAATCATATTTATAAAAACTGATAGCTTTAATCATATCTGATCCGGCTGATGGATCTTTAATCCCGGCACCGAAAGCCTTTGCATTGTAGTAGGATAGTCCCAATGCCCCGCCCGAGACACCAGACAACGAAAAAATTGACCGCTTAAAATTATAACCCTTTTGTTGCATTTCTTTTTGCAAACGGGTAAGGTATAGACTGGTGAAGGCTCCCGTACGGAATGCGCCGCCTTCGGCACAGATAAATACTACGGGGTACTTTTCAATGCCATGGTGTGCCTTATCCATTTCCGATTTGTACTGACGAAACCAGGTGTTGAATTGGGATACAGCGGTTGGCCTTAAGGGATTCGGCATATCGGCCATCTTGACTGGGTGGTCCTGGTTATAATATGAACAGGCCGCAAGCAGTATTACCAAGGCAAACCTGATAGATACTATCCTATTTGATTTCCAGCCATAATCCAGGTACAGCAGACCTGAGTATATTCCTGAATAACTTGCAAAGGCAAAGGCCAGCAACGCAGGGGCGCCGATTACACTGAATATGTTACTGCTTGCGGGTACGAGAGAAAAGAACAGTAAAATGGTCAGTGCGGTGAAAACAGTTATCCGTAATTGAAAATGAAGCTTTTTAAAGAAGCGGTTAGGGATTTTATAACGCCATTTAAAACGGTCGCCACGCCTTGTATAGATATTTCCGCTGTTGATGAGCTCAAAATTCTCATCAACGATCCTTAGGCTTGACATTACATCAGGGTTTTTTGGAAATTTGTTCTGATTATCTAAATCTGCCGAGGTGATATACCTGGTAAACGTTGCCAATGCTCTTTTGTAGATACCCTTAAAATTGGTAGGTTTTGGGAAGTCGAATACATATTCATTGTATATACCATACAGGCGGTTTATCCATTGATACTCTTGAACAGGAAGTGAGCGGGCTCCTAAAATGGTCGCTGCAGGTGCATTGCCGGTACGTTTGAAACGACGGAAATATAATTCGCTCAATAGGCGCAGGACGGACAGAACGAAAAGGCCAAAGGTTAAAAAATTCAGGATCTTAGTGCCCTTGCTCATATAGTCAGCATTGTTGAAAATAGATATTAACGAAATTAGTATGAATAGTCCTGGAGCAAACAGGCAGAATGCTGCCAAGAAGCGTTGAGCAAGCTTTCGGGAATAAACCCTGGAATCGCGAAGACTTTTACCGGAGTTGTCAGCAATAGATGTCGCATAACGAACACTGAACTCTGCCGACATACTCCAAATCGTCATCGCGATTATGAAGAACAACAACTGCCAGTAGTCGCCACTGTCCATCTTTTCAACTACCAGCAATATCGTATCACGGCCTTGGGGGAGCGCCAAAAAAATGAACCCGCTAAGAATAGCCGGGATCAGAACAAAGCCTGCATTCCTGGTTACCCGGAGAAAGTCAGCGACAACATCTCTAAAAATAAATTCGTCGCCGATACCCTTTTTCTCCTTTTTAATCTCGCCGAGGGATTCGACAACAGGGCCTAGTAGCAGTGTAAGAAGCTTTTTCATTGTGTAAGGATTGGTTCCCTAAATGTAGTTAACAAAAGGGTTTGTATCAACTTTAACATTATTTTCTTCAACACGAACTAATTCCAGTTACAAACTCGAGAAATGATCGTTTTTCATGCAAATCTCGTTCTCAAAATCAATTTAAAATAGATTATACAAGCTATGGGAAACATACTGATTGGAAGTTATGGTGTCATGCGGGAAGGACATAATACAGCACGATGTGTAGATTTTTTCGGTGGTTCCGGGGTGGGCGTTGGATTAGCAACTGTCACCTAGATACAAGTTTCGGCAAGTATGGCGTATTGGCTCATCCTTTAAATGTCTGTAAATGATGAAATTCTGAGTGAATCCGATAAGAAAAATATACTGGCTTTGAAGATTCGGGAGGAAATGATTCGATTCTATCATCGTGTGGGAACCTGAATACCTAATATTTCAGACGGTGGAGAGGCTTCCGGTTATAAAAATATTTCTTGGACCGGACGCCTCAAAAATACAACCGGTTTGATGCTGAGCCGGACAGTTTGTCGTCAACTATACTTCCCTGCTATTATGATTGGTTGCATGGTGATAACGATACTGCCGCCAGATGGGAGAGGAGCAACCCTGTCGCCTTTAAAAAATAGCGACGCGGCAGCCGTCAAACTAAATATGCTAACACCAAAAGCCGTTCTACTTCCCGGCAAACTGCCTTAGCCCGGTAAACCGGATGTCTTAACAGTATCACAGAACTTTCTACATTCGCCATAAACAATAGTATCTTATTAATAATGGTATTAAACCTTCTCCTTACACAATCTCTGGTCGGGCGTGAAGGGGCCTATCGCAGGTGGTAAAGGTTCGGCGAAATGAAGCCATTTCGTTTTCGTACTTATCGGATGGAACGGGAGCATTATAATGGAATATGATCAAATATTCATTATCAGTGCTTTTTGTTGCCGGACTAAGCCGATTTAGCGTTATTGATTTTGCCAAATATTTAATTGCAAAGCACGCCAGTTCATGCGTAATCCTGTAGAAACAATGGCTGTACATGATTACAAAATCACATTAACCTCTTTTCACGATCTCATTAAAGATTATCTTACTGTTGTTCCAGAAAAGTGACCGTAGTTCCTTACTGTAACTATCACCTATGTTCACTCTTTGCCGCGTCGGTGTTTCGCCGCGGACTTCCTCATAATCAACTATGGTAACCTCAAAAACCTTTGGTCTTCCCTTGAACTCGGCTTTTACCTGTATAAAAAAGGGTTCTGTCGCATGCTCATATTCATAGGTCATCGCGTTGAAGCGATATCCACTCTTAACTGACTGTTTTACAAACGGGTTCTCCCGTAAGTTTTGTCCCTGTAATATAGCTTGGGTAATTCCAACGAGATCCTCAGCGTTTGCAACTTGTTCAGTTTCCTCAGGGTTTTCCAATGTTCCCGATGCCGAAGAACCTTCTTTCAGGGTTAGATGTCTTACTGTTTTAAAATTCCATTCCGCAGACATTCCGGAAGTGGCTAATTTGTCAAAGTAAAGAATGGATGCTTCTGTATTTAATAGTGCTTGTTCAATATCCTGAATGACCGTATTGGTATCAAGAACCCCGTTGAGCAGGTCTTTTAATTCCTTAGAATCTGTCGACCGGTTCCCATCTACCTCAACCTGCCAGGTTCCTGGCGATTTCTCTTCAATGTAAAAGTCAAAATGCGTTACTTCATCCTGAAGAAATTCAATTCTTCCGGCCCTTTTTTTATTGTATTCTATGGAACCCTTATAAATATTTGTGCCTTTAATCCTGACTAATTGATTCAATACTTGCCCCATTTTCTGTTTGCCATCGTCAAACAAGGATTGGTAATCATTTTTTAAGTTGAAATCTTTGTTTTTGGATTTCAATACAAAACCTGATAGAGCATGACTTGAGTTGTTATTATAGGCTTCTTTTCTTATCGACTCTAGGTCGTCATTATCAAGAAATAAATTGGATATTTCTTTAGCCAGCGTTGCGGTGTCCACATGAGTGATAAATATTCCTTTATTTTGAGCAAAGACATTTAAAAACCCCCGGTTAGTGATGGAA
This sequence comes from Mucilaginibacter terrae, assembly GCF_031951985.1. NCBI lineage: Bacteria > Pseudomonadati > Bacteroidota > Sphingobacteriia > Sphingobacteriales > Sphingobacteriaceae > Mucilaginibacter > Mucilaginibacter terrae. Next base: position 340,659 of record NZ_JAVLVU010000001.1, read on the forward strand.
GTCAGCACTTCAACCAGTTCATACTTTGTCGGATAAATATTAATTTTTGCCATGTTACGAACGCATGAATTTTGGTAAATCGCCTAGTATTTCCATTTCCCTTAATTCCAAATGATCTTTAAATAACTTGATGACGTCTGGTCTTACTTTTCTAAACTCCTCATCATCTCGCAGATAAGTGTAAATAATGAGTGGTTTGTCATCGTCTAAGTAACTGAATGTCACCAACGCATGCTTCAGGCGCTGAAAGCTCTCAATATTCAGGCTGCCGAAATAAAAAACTACCTTGTTTTCCGTACCATTTTTATCGGCAAAATCCCCGAGTATAAATTTGGAGAGCATATAATTCAAATTTAAGGTCCTCGACCTTTTCGCAGGATGCAGATCTACCGAAGGATAATAGAATTGAAATTTGCCTCCTGATTCTGTATCCAGTTCCTTGATGCTCATATGTAATGATGCCAGTCTTAAAATTGCATCGTTTTCCAATACATAAATTTTGTTGGAACTTTGGTTTTTCCGGCTGACTTTGACTCCTGCCAGGTAAGTTTCAAAAGTTGACCTGAAGTTGTGGTATTCCTTGAAATTATGAAACCATATCACAATTAAACCAGTCCGTAATGGTATGTCTTTCAATACCGGAAATTTTTCCTGTAGCTCTTCAGAATTTTTAAGGTTCGTCAGCTTCCTATCCAGGATCGTGATCCAGGTTTGTAATGATGATGATGTAAAGCTGTCGGTTTTGTATCGCTTTGCTTCGACAATAACAGCTTCCGTAAAAGGTTTTCTGAGGGAGTCAACATAGGTGAATAAACTATCTACACCACTTTTTCCCTTCTCTTCATTCGGCAAATCTATATTGGAATCGCCCAATTTTTGCCAGTTAAATTGCGTCAACAATGCCGTTGCCTGGTCATTCCAGTAATCACCATTGACACCTTGATCTTCAGCCATTTTTTGTAAAAATTATTTGTTTTATAAAATCCAGGATTAAGTCGTAGTTCTCCTCCTCAGAGAGGAACTTCAGCACCCCGTTCGGAAAGATTTGAAGAGTAAAGCTCTCCCTTTCGTTGATTTTAATTAAGAAAGATAGTTTGACTATATCTGATTTGTATGATTCTATCAGTTCTGAAGCAATGGAATAATTCAATACCGTTCCTGCAAATCTACCCACAAGCTCATTTTTATAATTAAAATGATTTATGGTAATATGGTCAATTTTGGCGTTGATCTGCTTTTGAGCCAAGATTTTATAAAAAGCTGATATGCTGAGATCCACTGGCGCTAACTCGTAATCTTCGGAAATAATTGTGCGGAACAAATATTTGACATAATTTAATTGAGTAATTCCACCTAACACGCATAAGATTCCAAGCTCAAAGTCAATTGAAAATATAAAGTCACTGTAAACATTGATTTGTCTTCTCGAAAATTGATTCTGATTAATGTCAAAGTCGTTGATGAATGATGCTGTTCTCTTGATCGCTTTAACCGTTAATGCATCAGTCGATGTTTCTATAAAAGAAAGTCCGTAACCTATTTGTTCATTAAAGCCAAAATCGGAAATAATATCAATAAAATGGTTTTTAAAAGAGTCCGGTGCAGGAAAGCTAATAGAATGGAAAACCAAACTTTTGACCCTTTTCATATAATTGTGTATGTTACAGTTCAGGAATATTTCGGTATCGCAATTATATTAAATATCAATTTAATATTTGATAAATATTGAAACTTTTTTTCTTAAAGCTAATGCCTGCTTTATTAGGAACCTATGGAAACGCCAACACGGTATTCAATTGCCAAATCCGTTCACCTCGATAAATCCATTGATCAATAAGTAGCTTTATTAAGGGCGGGTAATCTTACGCCATATCGGTTGTGAAGTGAGGAGGAGGTAGCCTTCATGAACTAACGCGTTGGATGCACTTGAGGAAGGCTACATCGCCGAACGGTTTGGGCAGGTATTCAAAAGGATCGTCTTGGAAGGTCTCTTTAACCTTCCATGGCAGCGCGGTCGTAAAAACAATCCGGGTGAGGGTTTTCACCGCTTGTGCAAAGTCCAGTCCATGCATGCCGTTCATATACATGCCCACGAACACAAGGTCTGGTGCCCCCGCTCCCTGGAACAGGGGAAGCGCCTCGAGCGGAGTTGTTGATGATCCTACCAAACGTAATCCTTCCGTGTCATCGACCATTTCCGCTATCTGTCCGATCACATAGTTTTCACTATCCAATATATAACAGGTCAGTTCGCCTCTGAAAATAGCTGCCATTTCTCCCTGGTTTCGTGTTTCTGCAAAATAAGCAGAATATCCTTAATTCCCGCCTTTCATCGGTCTACACGCTGTTCGCGCTTTTATAGGGTGCCATGCTTTGTCCATTAATTTTTTTGCGAGCAGGTCTGCTGGAATCAATTCATCCGTTGGGTGATCATGTTTTCGCATCCTTTTTTTTAAAACAACGGGTTAAAAGGCAGCTAAGTTCCTGCCGGCAGGTCGGCGTTGGGTTTGCAAGTAAAAATCCGGCATAATTCGGCCGCTCGTTCCTCACGTCCTCAGCCTCCGGCACTTATTCCGTTTTTTCCTTGCCCATTCCGTCCGGCAGTTCCCATTGCTTTCTTTTCACCCTTATGTCTTTTAAAAAATAACGAGGCAAAAACAAATGGGAAAGGGAAAGCGGACAATTCACAAATAGTTTAAAATCATTAATCGCTATTAAAATGGGACACAATTTAAATCAGAACGAAGCCACAGGCGCGTACAGCTTTTTCAGTGTTAAAGAACGTGCATGGCACGGCTTGGGCACCATCGTTGACCAGTACCCCACCAGCGCAGAGGCTATCCGCTTTGCGGGGCTGGACTACGAGGTCATCAAATCCCCGCTGTTTACACACGAACGTGATCAGACCATCGGCGACAGCGGCGAAATGGTGGAGGGCGGTCTTATTCCCGTTCCTCATCACTATGCGACCGTACGGACCGACAACAACGCGGTTTTGGGCGTGGTGGGTAAGGATTACGAAATTGTACAGAACGCGGACGCCTTTGCCTTTTTTGACGAGATAGTCGGCGGCGGGGACGGCATCCTGTACGAAACCGCAGTCGCTTTGGGCAAGGGTTATGGAAAGTAATAGATTATGTAAAGTCATACTATAAAAGCCGCTGACTTCTAAAATTCAGCGGTTTAACTTCATTTCTACTTTACATTATTTTGTTGGCGGCAATAATGCCTAACGATAAATAATGTGATTATGAAAGAAAACCAAACCATCGACGAACTTTTAAATGAGTTTGAAAAACATCTCCGTACCCTACAACGGGGCAGGTATACTCTCCGAGGATATTGGCAGATATGGAAGCCCCTAAAGCGGTTTATGGCAGCGGAAGGGATAATGTATTACGATAACTCCGTTGGCGACCAGTTTATTAAGTCAAAGCTGGACGAGTATGATTATGCTTCCCTAGACCGCATGCAACGGCATTTGGTTAACAAGGTGGATGCACTTTATGTGTTCCAGTCTACTGGACAAGTGTTTTTCGGGACTGCGCCATTAAGACGAACCCCACCAAAACTGTTGACAGGTGAAATAGGTGTTGCCATGCAGAATTTTATCAGCTACAAAGCGGCAACTTTTGCATTGTCAAAATCTACCCAAAACCATCATCTGAACGCACTGCATGGCTTTCTTACTTTTTTGAGTAGCAAAGAAGTAAAAAGCATAGTCGATATAAATGAGGTATATCTGGTATCGTTCATGAAAAGCCTTGACCCGACAACTCTTGCCACGAACCATTCCAAATTGGGCGTTCTCAAAAGTTTCTTAACCTATCTCTACACGGAAAAAATCCACAATAAAGATTATTCTGATGTGATACAGCGGACGAATTACAAATCACAGCCAAAGCTGCCCTCGTTTTTTTCTGCCGAAGATATTGCCTGCATCATTAAAAAGATAGACCGAGGCAACCCATCGGGAAAAAGGGATTATGCCTTGGTATTGCTGGCGGCAAAACTTGGTTTGCGGGTATCTGACATTGCACGGCTAAAGTTCGAGAACATCAATTGGGATAAGGGCGTCATTGAGATCGTGCAGTTCAAGACCCAAAAAGAAATCGTTCTCCCACTCTTGCCCGAAGTAGGAAATGCAATTATTGATTACCTAAAATATGCCCGTCCAGTATCCAATGAACCATATTGCTTTGTTCAGCACATCTACCCATTCAAGCCGATAACGCCTGAGGATGTTACTGGTAAAATAGGCATCTATATACGCCGTTCGGGTATCGTTCTTAAAAACAGGCATAAGGGAGCGCACGCCCTGCGGCACAGCTTTGCCACCCAATTGCTTGAAAATAAAACACCGCTCCCCGTAATATCAGAAGCATTAGGGCATACTCATACCGCTTCGACCATGCTTTACCTGCGCGTAGATAAACAACAGCTTAAACAGTGCGCCCTTGACGTGCCAATGGTTGCGCCTGCCTTTTATCAGCAGAAAGGAGTGTTTGTATCATGAGCGCAATAAATTATTATAGTATATACAAGCCCTTAATCGAGGAGTTTGTTGCGCTAAAAAGGCATCTGGGCTACAAATACATGACTATTGAATATGCTTTTATGCAATTTGACCAATTGGTTTATGAACGGGAGGAAACAGCTATCGGTATCAATAGGGAACTATGTGATGAGTGGTGCATCAGACGGCCAAACGAATCGGACAAAACATGGTACAACCGCATTCAGGCCATGCGCCAGTTCGGTACTTATCTGAACAAGCTTAATTACCCATCTTATTTACCTGTGCTTCCGAAAATCAAGCCATCAACCCATACACCTTATATCTACACCAAAGAGGAAATGGCCGCCATATTTGAGGTAACAGACCAATTGAGTACCCATAGCACCTGTTATAACTCCATGGTCTTGGTGCTTCCTGCATTGTTCAGAGTATTATATGGTACTGGGCTGCGCATAGGCGAAGCTTTGTCCCTATCCTGCGGGGATGTATATCTTAAAGAACAGTACTTCATACTTCGGGACACAAAGAACGGAACGGACAGGATGGTTCCTATCTCCGATACGGTAACCCAGGTGGTTAGGCAATATATGGATTGCAGAGAGAACTTTCCAGTGGTACGAAAAACAGACCTGCTTTTCATACAGCCCAATGGAGACTGCTGCGATAATGGCCGTGCCTATACTTGGTTCAAAAAAGTGTTGTATAAAGCTGGTATCCCACACCGTGGTAGACGTCAAGGTCCACATGTGCATGACTTGAGGCATACCTTTAGTGTGCATTCGCTGGCAAAAATGGCAGAGGATGGTATAGATCTGTATTATTCACTACCAGTGCTTTCAACCTATCTTGGTCATAAATCCATCGCCAGCACGGACGGATATGTGCGACTTACCGCCGACATGTACCCATCCATCGTAACCAAGGTTAATAATGTTTGTCCTTTCTTATTCCCCGAGATCCATGATGAAGCAAGCCATTAAAACAGTAGACTTTCCCAAGAGTCTTGCGGACTTCCTGACCAAATATCTCCCTGCCGAAAGAGGGATGAGCAACAACACGATAGCATCATACAGGATGACATTCATCCTGCTTATCACTTTTATGGAAGAATATAAAGGTATAAAGCCTCAAAAGTTGGTGTTCAGTGATTTGACCAAAGCTTGTATTGTCGACTTCCTTAACCATCTGGAGCAGGTACGAAAATGCAGCGTCTCCACCCGCAACGTCAGGCTGGCAGCGTTGCATACCTTTTTCAAGTTTGTGCAATATGAGTGGCCAGAGCAATTGGAGGAATGCCGTAGCATACTTTCTATAAAAGTAAAAAAAGCCCAGCGTAGCACCATCAACTATCTTAGCGTTGATGGCATTCGGCTTTTACTGAACCAGCCCGACCTTGCTACAAGGCAGGGAATACGGGATCTGGCCTTACTTGCACTTATGTACGATACGGGCGCACGGGTACAGGAAATCATAGACCTGACCCCTGAAAACATCAGGTTAAACAAGCCCTGTACCATCAAGCTCATAGGGAAAGGTAACAAAGCCCGTATTGTTCCGCTCATGGATGCAGAGGTAGGCCACCTAAAAAACTACATGGCAAAAAATCGATTACTCGAAGCCCATGCAGGGACTTATCCATTGTTCTACAATACCCGAAGGGAAAAACTGACACGGGCGGGCGTTACCCATATCTTGCATAAATATGCAACAATAGCTCGAAATAGCAATAAGTTGCTGATACCCGAAAAGATCAGTTGCCATTCGCTTCGCCATTCAAAAGCAATGCACCTTTTACAAGCTGGTGTCAACCTTGTCTACATACGTGATATTCTTGGGCATACATCGGTTACAACAACCGAAGTGTATGCGAGAGTCGATTCCAAACAGAAACGGGAAGCAATAGAAAGCGCATATGTTAACGTTGTTGAGAAAGAAGTTCCCATATGGGTAGACAATGAAAGCCTGTTAAAGAACTTTTAGGCTTTTGAAGTCAAATAAATTATTTGTACATTTGGATGACTGACCAAACAGTCACTAATTTTTTAAATATGGAAACAAGAGAAATTGCAAAACAGTATTTCGACGCAATGGTAGTGGGAAAATTTGACGAAATGAACAAATTAAAAACGGCAGATTGTGTTTATTGGTTGAGTGGTGAGGGATCTTGGCCGTTTGGCGGGTACCAATCATCAGAAAATCAGGCAAAACTATGGGAAACAGTGGCGGAACGGTTTCCGGAAGGGATGAAAATGACGCTGCAATCTATTACGGCGGATCAAGAACGGGCAGCACTTTATGTTCATATTCGTGGAACGCGAAAGGACGGTCGTATTTACGAAAACAATGTGATATTGCTTCTAACATTCAAGGATAGCTTGATTAGTGGGCTTTACGAATATCTGGATACCATTATGGTTAATGAATTATTTTGTGGTAAAATGCATGGGGTAAAGTGATGGCAATAATTTAGAAATGCGATCGAAGTATAGGTTTTTTTATGCTTCGATTGTGTTTCCAAAAAAATATAACAGATGGATAAAAAGGAAATACTGCTTCAAACTGCCCTGAAATTATTCGTATCTCAAGGATTTAATGATACACCGACAAGTAAAATTGCAAAAGAAGCTGGCATAGCAACGGGAACTTTGTTTTATTTTTTCCCCACCAAGGATGACCTGATTGTCTCACTCTATTTAAGGTTAAAGGAGTTGGCTGCAGAAAATATAAATCCTGTCCTAGCAGAAGTAAAATCAACAAAGGAGATTATCAAAACCTATTATGAGGAGTCTCTTAAATGGTCACTCCGTAATCCAAACGAGTTCTTGTTTTTGGCTCAATTCTCCAATTCACCTTATCTTAAAAAGATTGGTAATAATGAGATTTCCACTCAAATAGCACCCGTATTACAGATTTTTAGTTCGGCTATCGAGGAGAAGCAGATTATCGATACTGATGTAAATTTACTCTACGCTTTGATCAGTAATCAGGTATTTGGTGTAAATCAATATCTTTTATCGAAAAAGTTCACCAAGAAAGCTCAACACAAGATAATCGACGATACATTCTCTATGTTTTGGAAAATGATTGAATGCTGATGAGCATGAAAAATAAGAGAATGAAGATAATAATTACAGGAGCAACAGGAATGATCGGGGAAGGCGTTCTATTGACCACTCTCTGTCATCCCGATATTACAGAGGTATTAATGGTAAATAGAAGAACATCTCCATTACGGCACCCCAAACTTTCGGAACTGATTGTAAAAGATTTTACAGATTTAGACGCTCATAGCGGCCAGTTGACCGGCTACGATGGCTGTTTCTATTGTGCTGGGATAAGTTCCTTTGGTATGAACGAGGAGAAATACAACCACATCACTTATTATACCACAATGATGTTTGCAAAGGCCCTTGCCTATTTGAATCCTGATATGGTTTTCTTTTACTTATCGGGCGTTTACGCCGATAGTTCTGAAAATGGAAAAATAATGTGGGCAAGGATAAAAGGAAAAACAGAGAACGCATTAAACACACTCCGTTTTAGGGCTGTCTACAGTTTCCGACCAGGTTTTATTATTCCATTAAAAGCACAGGACAATGTGAGGTTGATTTATAAAGGGCTTAATCTTATCTATCCTTTCATTTTTCCAAATCAAACCTTGACATATGATGACATTGTAACTGCACTAAATCGGATACTGGCACTCGGGTACAAGGAAAAAATTTTAGAAATAAAAGATTTAAAATTAATTGCCAAACAACATGGTAGCACTAAACAGAAACTATAAAAGGTTCTTTTAAGAAAAATCTGCTGATTACCTTTTCTTTCGGGCTATAAATGGTATAGCACAAGTGGATGTTACGTCACTGATGGCGCAGTACAACGACATAAACAGATTACCAGCCGGCAGAAATTAAGCAGTCATACTACCTTTACACATGGTTGATACAGTATGTCGATTCAGTAATTCGATACCACTATTTCCTAAGGGTACTACAACGCCTACATTTTCTATAAGCACAAATAATGTAAAGTTGGATTGCACTATTATGCCCTAATCGGCATAATAGTGCAATCCACTTTGCATAATCTTTTACTTTCCATAACCATTGTTATGTAAAGCTTTACATAACAAGGGGGAACGTATTTTCATTACCGCCAAACTGCCCGGCTATATCCGCGTGGGCAAGGACGATTTTATTGAAAAATATCTGTTGCTCACGACTTCCCATGATGGTTTGGGCAGCATCACCGCCGCCTTTACGCCGATTCGCGTTGTTTGTAACAATACCCTCAATGCCGCTTTGCGCAACCTGTCAGGTGCCATCAAGATACGCCATACGGTTTCCGCCAGCGACCGCCTTAAACAGGCGCACACCCTGATGGGCATTACGTCATGTTTAGGGAATGAACTGGAGCAGGTGTTCAACCAGTGGGCGAAAGTCCGTATCACCGACAGCGAGGTCAAAAAGCTGATACAGGTAGCCATGGCACCGAACAAGGAAACGCTCCAAAACCTCACCACAGGGAAGACCGACGAACTATCCAGCTATTATCTCAACACCGTAGACAAGGTGTACGAGTACGCCATGAGCAGCCCCACGCAGCAAATGGACACCACTGCAGGAACCGTTTTCGGTGCCTACAATGCCATCACGGGCTACTTCCAAAACGTCCGCAACTATAAGGACGGTGATGCGAGGTTCAAGTCTATCACCGAAGGCACAGCGAAACAACGCGCGCAGAAAGCCTTTGACCTGTGCCTCGATTTCTCCAAACATTTAGGGATAACCTGCTGATGTTCAATTGAAGCAATGGCGGCATGCAGGCCAAGCCCTCAAACCTGCACCACGGATAATTCAATTTATAACCGCAAAACAGCCCACCAATGACTACCGATTTTTTTAAGCACCTCACTCAGATAGCAGCCCCCGGCATTTGGAAATTCACCATGCAATCCGACGATAACATCCTTTTTACCGTTTCCGCGCTGTTCAGCACCGCCCACGGCGGGGACGCCGCCGCGCAACTCATCCCGCCCATGCTGCTGAAGGGTACTGCCGAGGAACTGGACGCAGGCTTTTTTAAGGCCATTACTGCACCCGTGCAGCAGACCTCAGCCCTGTTTGCCAACATGGAGCAGTATCAGAAACAGCAGGAGGCCGCACAGGCCGCCTCCAAAGAGGAAAGGGACAAGAAGCAGAAAGCCAAAGCAGAGGCGAATGCCCAAAAGAACTCATCCAGCAAAAGCACGGACATCGAACTCCCTGATAAGGCCGAAAAGAAAAAGGCCTATGATACCGCTATGAAAACCATCGGCGAACTCATCAGCGCCATGAAATACGAGGAAGCCTTAGCCATCCTGCCTGCTGTCAGCGATTATCCTGAAAAGGAAACCGAACTCAAAAACAAGCAGGCCGACCTGCTGCGCATGAAAGAACTGAAAGCACAACATTCCTTAAATCTTTAAAAATAACGTTATGCAACTGACCAAGCTATTACCCCGCGTATTCCTGCACACCGAGAAGGGGCATGAGATACCCCTTGCCGACCCGAACCCCGACTGGAGCGTCGAAACCGTCCTGAATTTTTATTCCGGTACCTATCCCATACTGGCCACAGCCAAAGTAGGGGAGATGGTCATCCGCAACGACCAGCTCACCTATGCTTTTGTCTCCACCATCGGCACCAAAGGATAAACCCATGAAAAAACGAACCAATCCCCAACAAATCATCAAACCCCACCACTGGCAATGGAAACTTCACTATCAACTCGCAAAATTCGCAAACGAACTCGACCGACTGCCCGATGCAGCGCAGGCCATCCGCGCACGGCCGCGCTCAGTCCCGGCAGACCTCCTGCCGATGGTTTTTTAAGACAGCGTTTTGCACCCATGTACATGGAAGCCCAAAAGCTGATGCCCGACAACGGCGTATCGGCATCGTTCTTCGACTCCCTCGGCATGCTCGTGGAAAAGTACGGTTTGCATTTGCCCATGCTAGCTGGCAAGCCCTATCCCTATAATATCCTGCTGGCCTACGAAAACGCAGAGAAGCAACTGGCAGCGATGAACCCCGACCTCGAACTGTTCATCGTGGAGGAGAACGGATGCGTGTTAATGGCGGTTAAGGAGACCGCATATCTCCAAACCGACCTGTGCTATATCCCCGTCATGCCCCTGTGCCGGATGATACGGAAGAACAACAGGAGGCAGTCCTGCGAACTACTGCTATCCGTATTCAGCTACCTGTACCACGTGGTGGGTATTCCTTATTACCGCGAGGAAGGCTCTTTCATGGCCTGCCATTACGAAATGATTAAGGATTGGCTCGAGGACGAAATTGGCGACATGGAGGAGAACGATGCCTGCTTTAGCCAAAGCGACCTCCATGCGCAGGAACACTATGGCGATAGCCTGTTTCGCAAAATGAACCATCCCGTCCACCTGAAGTGGTTCGAAAAACGCTTGGAGCAGGCGAACCCCACCGATACATGGGACAGAAAATGTCTTGAAATCTCACGCGAGGCTTATACGCTTTGGCAGGCCTTTCCCCACAGCACCCTGTACAGCCATGTGCCACATTGGAAAACGTTTGCTGAAACACAAATGGAGGGTTACCCGTGTGGCGAGGATGACGACGATAACCTCATTCGCCTGAACGAATACATCCATTTTGTAGCCGACCTCAATGGATATGCATGGAGAAGCATCTCCTCTAATATCAATGTTGAGTTCAACGAGCGTCCTTACTGGCAATACCCGACCCTGATGCGGGTATTTAATGAAATTGAATACCGAAATCAAGACACACTGGCGTATGAACACCGCTTGTTCCTGATGCTCAATGACCTGTGTGTCTTATTAACCACCATCCCATGAAAGACCTCACCCAATCCTTTGGAACCCTTTATCACCCGCAGAAAGCCCTCGTGCTGTTCGAAGCAGGTATCGGCCATAACCGCCAATATTATATCGAAGCGTATGACATGAACGAGCAGGGGCAAGCCTGTAATGCGCACCCGCTTTCCGTTACGGAGGCCAACGCCTTGGTCAAAGCCTTGCAAACGGCAGAAAAGGAAAAGAGCGGCTTGCTTGCCCTTTCCGGGCTGATGCCCTCAAACGTGCTGTACCTGAAGACCGACCGTAACCCCTTCGCTGTTTGGTATACACCCGCCCGCACCATGAGGCTGTTTTTCAAGGAAGACCTCGGCATTCCCTCAGGGGAATGCGCCATGCCTGCGCTCATCTGGAAAGCAGGAAAAAAGGAAATGGCCATTTACGCCTGCGCCGATGCTACGGAACTAACACCCGATACGCCGCTACTTCATGCACCCTTCTTTAATGTTTACAGTGATGGCAGGGTGTGCATGGGCAATACACAGGTCGATATTTCCAAAGACTGCCCCCTCGAAAAATTCATGGAAATATGGCAGGATGCATTTTACAACAGCTACTTCAGCCACCTGCTGAAAGGCCACCTGCCCGTTAACGGCAATATCGTCCAGCTTTGGAAAAGTCTGTCAGGCACCGGCAGGCCGTTTCCGAACGAAGTGCTGATTCCGCACAAAGCCGCCCTTAAACACCTTTTTAAATAGTCTTATGAAAGCCATCCATATCGCCGACGAATCCCTCATCAATCCTACCAACCCCATTTCGCTGAACCTTATTGGTGCAGGGGGCACCGGTAGCCACATGCTCATGGCCTTAGGCAAGATACATGCCTCCCTGTTAGCCCTCGGCCATCCCGGCCTGCACGTGCATCTTTACGACGACGACCTCGTGACGGAGTTAAATAAAGGCCGCCAGCTGTTTGCTGATGCAGAAGTCGGACTGCACAAGTCCGTCGCCCTCATCAACCGTGTCAACCGTTTTTGGGGGACAAACTGGAAAGCCGTCACCCGCAAGTTCAGGTCGGCAGAAGTTGCCGAGCTTCCCGGTGGCGGCAGGGCATGCATCTTCGTTACCTGCGTGGACAATGTTCCCGCGAGGTTCGATGTGGCCGAAGTCCTCAGACGAATGAGTGTAAAGAACAGGCATGACCGTGACAGGCCGTTGTACTGGCTTGATTGCGGGAACACCCAAATGACCGGGCAGGCACTATTGGGTACGGTTACGCCGATAGAACAACCACCACTGGAAGCTTACCGTACCGTTGCCTACATGCCCATGGTGACCGAAGAGTTTGGGCACATGCTCCGGGAGGCAGACACGGGCGACGACACACCAAGCTGTTCGGCTGCTGAAGCCCTCGAAAAGCAGGATTTGTTCATCAACCCCTCCGTTGCCAATGAAGCGGCGGACATCCTATGGAAATTGCTGAAAGACCATAACCTGTTCTACAAAGGCTTTTTCAAGAATTTGGAGACGTACCGTACCGAGGGCATCAAGGTAGGCTGATATGGAAGACCAAATCATCATTACCGACCTGAACGGCGAGGCCGTCACCGTCGAAAATTTGCAGCTGGCTTTGATGCAGGCAGATGATTACCGCCATTACCGCCAGCGGGGCAAGCAGCACCTTGCCTTGCAGGCGCAGCGGCAGGCCTACTGGGAAGACCTCTACCAAAAATTACTGAAACTGGCCGAAGGCCGGGCTTAATTAAATAATGCTATGGTTCAAATCAAGGAAGGCTATGTAATGACGCCGCGCGAGCAGGCTGAGTTCGACCGCATGAACGCGCTGCCGCGCCGCACCAGCGGGCGGGTGGATTATTATTTCAAGCCGCAGACCAAGTACCCGCCGCGCATTTACGTGTTTATGCATGCCGAAATATGGTGCGACCGCAACCGAAGGCCGATGGGTTTGTTCCACGCCCTGCCGTTCCTTTCCCGCTTCATGAACCGCGAGGAACTTGAATACCATCATTTCAATACCCGACTGTGTTACCACCAGTACGAGGATTGGGATAAACTCCTGTTCGCCGAACAACAGGAGGCTGACGAACTGGACAGGGAAAAGCCCGGCACGGGAACGGAATTTCTGAAGGCGTTGGCGGGGTTCAGGAGTAAATACCCTTTGGGGCAAAAGCCGGTATCGGAGGAAATGGACGTGCCCGTTTCCGAAGACAGTGGTTTAGGGTCGTTTTTAGATGGCCTGATGACCGGCGATAACCTCTCGGCTGCCGAAATATCGGCGTTAATGGAAAAGGAACGGGCAGGGGAGCAGCGGCCTGCCGTACTTGTCCTGTTACGCGAATTGTACAAGAATACGGTGTTGCCGCCCGACGAGCAGAAAGCGATTACCGGGGAGGTTATCGACCGTAAGGTATGGCTGTCGGAGGAGCGTTCCCGGAAAAACTTCGTCAGGCGCGTTTATACACGGAACAAGCTTTTTGCTTTAGCCGAGATTCGGGAGAAATACCCCGATTATTCCGAGGTTATGTTAATGGCTGACCTGAAAGTGAAGAAGGGTAAATTGAAGGCTAAAAAGCATAAACCTGTACTGGATTTGCGGCGGTGCCAGCTGGAAAAACTGGCGCAGCGGCTTCGCTCGGGCGTATTGGATGATGCCGCTTATCATGCCACCTGCTGCAAAATAGTGATGCTCCAGCAGGCACATGACCTGCGCTTGCCCATTCCGCTGACCGTTACCTTTTCAAAGCAATCACTGGTTTATTATTTCAACTGGCGGACACGCGAAAGCGTGGTTAAGGCATTTGTGGAGCTGGCCAACACGAAGGGGATGACGCATGAGGTTTTGAAAATTAAATACCAGGAGATGGTGGATTCTAACTATAGTTATTAGAGCATGGGCAAAATTGCGGGTGGCCCCGGCAAAGCCGGGGCGGGTGAGGGGCATAATTTTTGCTCGTTTGGAGGATTTGAAGCCATGTGGCGTTAATAAGTTTAAAGACCAATTTTTAAAAATCCTTTAGAGTAATTTCTACTATTAGCATACTGATCAAAAATCTGTTTCATCACAATACATTCAAGTTTTCTTAATTTTATTAAATAGAATTTAGAGTAATATTTCACGGTTTACCGATAGAAAACTTTCCTGCAAAAAAAAAAACTTCTTCATTAAGATAAGCAAACTTACCAAAGATTACTTTATTGAATTTAATTATGTGAATCATAGGCTTTCGTATATCAATCACCATATTTCGTATCGATTTTGCTTGTTTGATAATGATGAAATTGATTTAACGTAATTGTGTTAAACTTATCATATCTCAGCAATTTATAGTTTGACATATGATTGATTATTTGTTATTAAATTCTTTGTGTTACCCTCGCAGCAGTTTTTATATCCACGGTTTGAACGCCGATAGATTGTAATAACTGCCTCATATCGTTAAAAACAGGCCTCTCTTTGCTTGGATCAGAGATAGTTAATATAGCGGTGAAGGGCACACCATCTTTTGGAATAATCGCACCATCTCGTGCTAAATATTCAACGTCAAGCGTCCAGTTTGTTGTAGGCCCCACACCTTTTGGAAAATGCTTCTCGTAAACTTTTACGGGACTCCACTTAAAAGCATGTTCAATCTGATCTTTTTCATAAAGGCTGCCGTCTTTTTCATCAGGAGTATAAATTGCATTTAGCCTACCCTTATACTTACCATCATCCTGTTGCTGTCTTAATGCAGCATCAATATTTACTCTTACAAATTCAGCCCCGTAACGATAATCAAAGGCAGGTGTGCTTACAATTGTCAGTCTTGCATAACCAAAGCATTTTCCGTCTCGTACCAAACTTATCGGCCAAGAGAATTTGAAGCTCATTTTATGGCCATTTATGGCTCGGTTGGCGAAGACAAGTGTTATGGCAGATGGGGCCCCCTCCAAAATCTCCTCCGATCCTTTAGGTATGCCAAAACCAATCAAATGCTTTGTGATGTTTTGTAATTTCTTATCACTCAGTGAATCTGGGAGACTAGCATGATGGACACTTAGCCCGATCAATGTTTCTCTGGAAACAATCCCTTCAATCGCGTGATCAATGCTAGCAAGCGTTTTTGCCACGTTTGGCGCTGCATAGCTTGTGCCACATCCATCCACCACACGCCCACGTGGGTCGATAGACAATAAGCCATGGCCTTTAGTAGCATGTTTACTGCCCGAACCGCCGATGTGTGCTAGGTCGGGTTTTAGACCTACGCGTAGGCCAGGGCCGCGACAGCTGTAATTACTTAACGCATAAGGTACGATACCAGTCATGTCAGGTGGATTCAAAGCCGAAACGCTGATGTTGCGACAGCTTTCACCAGGTCTTTTAATCGTATCGTTACGGGATGCAGCCAGAATCTTTAACGCTTCGAAATGGTCAGATGGCCATTCTTTCCTTACATCTAGCGGTTTTGTATTACCCGCTGAAATCACAAAAACTATATCGTTGTCTTCCGCGATCTTATCCAAAATCTGCGCTGGTAAACTATAGCCACTGGTGGTAGCATGTTCTTCAATATTTAAACTGAAATTAAAGATTCGGACACCAGTCCTTGCTTTTAATTCCTGAACGGCTATCTCTAATTCGTTAAAAAACTCCAGCGGCTTTTGGAAATAGTTAAGATACTTATCTTCAGTAGGTAAGATGTCAAGGTCAATGATTCGGCAACCATCCGTTTCTTTACAGATAGCGTGACCGTTAAGCGATTGGCCGATAATGGCCAATCCGGCTATAAATGTCCCGTGATCCTCATTTTTATCCCCCGGCGCCACCAGCCCCCAGCGATCTTCTATCCAGTTGTCGTAAACAGACGAAACCCCACCATCAACTACGCATATCTTTGGGTAAGAACCACCATCAGCTGCTTTAGGTATTGTAAATACATCATCCTTTTTATAAGTAGTTGAAGTCGCACTTTGACTTACAATTGGTGGTAAAGTGATTTTTTTTACCAATGGATGCTGATCCAAAAATGCAATCAGTTGCTCATGTAATTGCGGGTTTAAATTAAGTTTGTTTTGATTTTCGCGTTTTGATGCGGATGTTGATGACTGGCTCAGTTGAATCCTGGCGGGGTTATCCGAATACTCTAGTTTAACGCCAAACAAGATAGCACTACCGCGTCCACTAGTCACTCTTGAAGCAACCAATCCCTGGCCTAAGCGTTGTAATCCGGTAATAAAACTATTAAACAAGTTAAGCCGTGGCTCATCTAATACATCCCAGTCTTTACGCGGCGGTGGAGCAGTAAATAGTTCAATTAAATAAGCGCCTCCTGTTTTCGGATTGGTGAACCATTCCAAAGCCTGTGCAATGGAAAACTTGCGCTTGTCGCTCGGCTTTACTGCCGAAATATTGGTAACTGCACCCAACTCACTACGAATCCTCGACGGATTGGGCACATTTTTTCCGTTTTTGTCCTCCTTATATTTGACCTTAGCTTCAGCTTGTGCTACCTTGGCAGTCACCTCATCAATGCTATTAGGCGTAAGCTCCACGTATAATTCGCCCAAGTCGCCGCCGCCAACGATAGGTGCCACATCTTTTTTAAACATCTGATTGGTTGGTCTGTGGGTCTTTGCTAACGCAGCCTGATTTAATGTTACTTTTGCGAATGATACGCTGGCATAGCTATTAGCAAGCTGCATACTCTTAATATCTTGAAGTTGCTTTTGTATGCTTTGTTGATGTTCAACAAACATTTCATCATTGCCAGCAAAAAAATCCTTTGCTGGGCCACCACCGCTACGATCCCATACCTCAATGAAATCGTTTGTGTTAAGAATGATTTGTATGGGACTGTTAGCCATGATTGATTAATTTTCTTTTGTACGTGATAATAATTTACTAATTGAAGAGGGTGCCATATTTAGTAGCGGCGCAATATCTTTCTGTTTGAAACCAAAAGTTTTGTCAGCAAGCAGTGCTTGAATTAGGGTTTCATCGCCACGAACCATAGCGTCTCGCCTTTCACCTGAAATCCTGCCAGCGTTAAGTAATACAAACTGCCTCATTACTGGGACTAATTCCGAATCAGGATTAATTACCTGCACCCTTTTAAGCCATTGAACAAGCATTTTCGCATCAGCGCCCGAGCTGTCTTCTAATGACCAAGCCAGAAACTTTAATTCTGTCTCGCTAAAATTCAGTGGTGCGGCCAACTTAGTTATTAGATGAAGGAGCACATCTGTTGACGGCTTGGGTACTTGCATTTGAATATCGAAACGCCGCCAGATAGCAGGATCTAACAAAGTTTCATGATTGGTAACACCGATGGTGAAACCACGTTCATGACGAGAATCCAAACTTTGCAATAACGTGTTTACAACACGCTTTACTTCCCCAACCTCTTGGGGGTCATTTCTAAGTTTGGCAATCGCATCAAATTCGTCCAGTAGCAGTACGCAATTGTAACGATTGGCAAATGCAAATAAGTTTCCAATATTTCTGGAGGTCGTACCTAAGAAGGACGACATTAACCCTTCTAATCTGGCTAAGACCACTGGTAAACCTATTTGCTTTGCAATCCATTTTGCAAGGTGGGTCTTCCCGGTACCAGGTGAGCCATATATCAAGCACGAGCTTGCGGGAATTGCCTGAAGCTGAATCAACTGCTCAAATTTCACCCATTCATTAATAATAGCTTCAATAGCAATTTGAATCTCATGTGAGAAAATCGGCGGCTCAGCAGGTAAATCATCGTCAAAAAACACTTCTACCAAAGCTGTTGAAGTCTCTTTATCAACAGGCAAAACGGTTTTGCGCGTTAGTGTTTCACCAGCTGATAAAACAAAAGATTTCTGGATTTTACTTGGTGCCATTTCCAAATTAGCCTGTGAGCTATTCAAGATTCCATTAAGGGAATTTACCTCTTTCGTTTGTCCATCTTTTTCGAGAGCCTCCTTTAGACGTTTAATTTGATGCACAATTGCATCGGTGGGATTGGCCAGTGCTGACCTACATAAAGCTTGTATAATATTAAAATGCTGCATTGAATTGTATGTGAATGCAATTGTATAAATTAAATTCCATATTTTAATATTAAAAGTGAATAATTAGAATATAAATTCCATTTGTTGTATAAAAAATTCCAAAAATTGTTTTTTTCTGATTTTTAATTAATTAAAAATCCATCAAAGTAGGTCACGATAGTTCAAGTTTTGTGATAAGCATATCTTCTTCATTTGAATAGCGCTAAAAACGAGATAATTGTTAAGGGGATTAGAGATTATCAGCTTACATTGGTAATCATTGCGCTAAAACAAGGTTTTTTTTGAACGATACTGAAAATCGGGCGCCAGTTAGGGATTGCTGCGGCATCCTGCACAGCTTTTATCGCATAAAGTCTGGCCGGAGGCAACTGCCTAAAGAGTGAATTCAAGCTTCATTGTTTATACATCTCGCAATCCTTACATTTACTTCTAAATCATATTTCTAGACTAATGGATACAACTACCGGGTATTTCTGGGACCCGAACGATACAGATAATCAAGTATTCGGAGAATTAACAGTCAGCGAAACAGGGGATCAATTTGATATAAAGTTATTTGGCATGATCCGCTGCGTGGAAGAACCCATGTGGCGCATCAATTACCACCCTGCCATACCGGTCATTCAAGGTTATACTTCCTCGAAAGATTGTTTATCATTATTTAGTTTGCGGGTTGAACACTATGAGAACATCAGTCATGATACCGATCCAAAATCGCTTAATAGAAAAAGCACTATCATCCGGTTACGATGCGAGAGTTATATCGTTTCAGACAATTATTTCTTCTTAGGCAACGAACATTTTCATGTTCTCATTTAAAATTCTTACCACAGTTTTCAGAAGAATTAGACGAGGGTGATAATTTCACCTCCAATTTTTGGGAAGTCACCCATAGTGATGATGATTACTTGGAAAAAAAAGGCGATATGCTCACTTACACGCTTCATGGTAAAGATTCTGTTCAAATCCCTTTTTCTGGCGGCAAGCTGGAATACACCGGCTCTTTTGGCAATCTGCCGCTCATGCCCAGAAATCAACTGCATATCGAAAAGACTTATTGTTTCAAATTCGCCTTTCAAACACCGCTAGCGTTGGTAGAAATGTATTCCTTTTTGAAAAAAAGCCGTGCATTTTTTACGTTGATGACAGGAACATATTTGGCCTTGGAACAAATCCGAATCAATGCTGGCCAGCGTAAGTGGCATACCTTTAACGCAAACTTTAATAAGCGGAATATTTATTACCCAGGCGGCTTTCCTCCCAGGCACCGTATGCTATATCTAAATGACCTGGTAACGCATGATTATTTCAATATCTTTTTATCAGTTCACGCTGATATTGAATTGCCCTTGCGCCACTATCTCAATTTTATTGAAAACGATAAGGATGACCCGGAACAGGACCTTTTGTCGCTTGTTGCCGCTATTGAGATCATGTTCAATAAAACTCACCAGGCCGTAAACTCACAGATCGGCGAATTATCAAAAGTGGCGGCAGAGATCATGGTTCTACCTGGGATAAAACAGCATCAAATAGATTTTTTAATGACATTCAGAAAGGGGACAAAACTAAAGGCATTCCGAATAAAGGACAAGCTGATCAAGCTAATTGATGATAGTGAAATCCTTACCAAACTTGTAAAAAACAGCGACAGTTTTACTGAACAAGTCCTAAGTGCGCGGCACTACCTTGTTCATGAAGCCGACATGGCCAGCAACGCGCTTATCAGTAATACTTTACTTTTAAGAAAAGCCAACATGAAACTAAAAATCATTTTAGAGTATTATCTGCTACTATATTTAAAAATACCAAAAGACATTATAGAAAAGAGAATCTATCTAATACTTCCTAACCATGTTCAATTTTCCGGTTAATTTATCATGGGCGTCATTAAACTTACTTTTGTTACACTCGGGAAAAGTTCGCATATCGCATTTCCCAATAAAGAAGTACCATACCATGTTTTCTTGTCATTATTCCAGAAAAACTATCGGGAGAAAGAAAGCATGTGGGTATTGGAGGCGATACAGCAGAACACGCCGGATTTTTTGAGCAGTTTGAGGGATTTCGTTCAGGCAAACGAGCGTGATCATCCACAATTCCACGAAGTACTGCGATTCTTTTCCGCTTTAACAGCCAATCATTATTTCATTATTCATAAAGGTATACTGACCGATACTGCGCTTATCCATCAATATTGGGATATTTTAGCCAAGCGGCATCAGTCAGAAGGCCTTGCTTATCAAAATTACGCCGGCGGATTATTACCCCCGGCAATTTTCTTAACCTATGATCTGAACATATACGGGAAGCAACCTTTGAAAATAGGTCAGCCCATTAAAGCCTTACGTGTATGCCGGTTTTGCCAGGGAAAGCAGGGCGACACAAATCATTTTGGCAAGATCGTGGCTTTTAAAAATAAAGCGCATGCAATCTCTGAAGCTTTGGGGAATAAAAGCACCATCCTTTTAGAAGAATGCGATGCTTGTAATGAGCGCTTTAGCGTAGGCATCGAACTATCGGTCATTCAGTTGTTGATTCCATACCGGTCATTTTTCGGTCTTGATGGCAAAGGAGGCAAGAAAAAATTAAAAGGTACCGACTTCAGCATACAGTCTACGGACGAAATGATCAGTATTCAATTGGAAAAAGACATACCAGAACTTTCTTCTATTTCATTTCCCCAACCTTTTAAAGTTGATCTTAATTTAAGAGAAGGATTTATTCCCCAGGACGTTTACAAATCGCTTTGTAAATTCGTTCTCAGTGTAATTCCGACCCACCTTTGTTCCACCTTTTCCGAAACCATTAACTGGATCAACGGTACCAGGATAGAAAAGAAGTTACCTAAGATCGCTATGTTAGAGGACAACCGTTTTTTTACGCAAATTCCTATGTTATTCACATATACCCGTAAAAATGATACTGACTTGATCCCTTACATGATTAGGAGAATTTCACTATGCGCAAAATATTTTCGTGTTTATCATACCATTCAGCGCAAAAGACAGTCGGACTTTTCTAAAAGCCAGCGATTACAAACACTATTGGTCGAACTTCAATAGCATGAGAAAACACAAGCGTTGGAAGTTTAGGGATTTCAGCCTCGCGGAAACTATTAGGTTACAGATAAATTTTGAGATCAAGCTCCCTAAAAAATAACAATGGCAAAACTACGCAAGAAAGACATCGAACATTTCTACCGGAATTACAAATTGATCGGTAAAGCCGAAAAACGCATCCATGCTTTTACCGGCACTCTTTCTTGTCGTTTCTGCGGAAAAAGCTCGCCGGAAGTAATATTTAAAAACGATGCACACCTGGTACCGGAATTGATGGGCAAGAATGATTTTTTATATTCAGAAGAATGTGATAGCTGTAACAGTTTGTTTAGCAAGTATGAATCCCATCTTGCCATTTATTTGCGTCCATACTTAACCATGCTCGGCGTCAAGGGAAAGAAAAAAGTCCCTTTTTTTCAGTCAAGATCGGCAGCAGATCACACCAACGGCAGAACGATCATCACAACCGGAGCCAATAATCAGAAAAACATCGTCTTAGGTTCGCTGGATGACTATAAAATCGACCATGAAAAAAAGGTCGCGACCTTCACCTTCAGAAACCCGCCTTATATCCCCTTAAATGTTTACAAAGCGTTTGTAAAAATAGGCTTGTCGCTTTTACCTAATGAAAAGGTCGCAAAATATCAAAACCTATGTCATTGGATCAGTGATCGGCCACACGGGCGGCTCGATTATTTTCCGATCACTATTAAAACCATGATGACGGAAAGCCAGTTTGTGGAACCGCGTGTAGAGCTTTCAGAAAGCAGCCGAACGATCAAAGAGAATGGCTTTATACCTAACCTGACCCTACATCTGTGCTTTGGCAATCTCATTTTTCAGGTCTATTTACCATTGGCAAAACGTTTCAATTATCATCGGTTAATAGTTAAAAAGCCGATATACATACTTAGCCACCATATTTTTCAAGGTATTGGAGATAAAGAAACGTCGAGGGTGGTTAAAGCCGTCCAACTAGGAAAAAGTGAACCCGTCCAACGGGATGAGCAAATTAATTTCAGCTTTACAAGCGGAGATTTTAATATCGGCGAATCTCAAACTTCAAACCCGGCCAAATGAAATTGGAGTTTTATATTTTATCTTAGCGTAGTGAACCTACCACATCAATCCGATTTACCGATAAATTTGCTGGCCGCCTGTTTCAACAATACGGTAGCTACTTATAAGTTCTATTGGTTTTTGGCTATTATCGGACGGGTAGAAAACGGAGAAATGACTATTGCAAAGCATAGTCTTTTTGCTGAAATGGTTGCACACTCCTGGTACACGGTCAATTATTTTCATCTTTCATTTGGCAAACAGGATAAATTACAACGCGCAATTGAGGAAATCAAAGTGATCGAACACCTAACAATTGATGCCAAAAGAGATCTGATCTTTAAACACCTCACCCAATCCTCAGAAAAGAACACGACAAAAATACTTCAACATTTTGATGCGGAAGTTCCGCACCGATTTCTAAGCCCTTGGTTCAAGGCAGGCGACAAGGTTCTGGCTTATCAGTATTCGCAGAATCTCACTAATAATTGTTTGTACAGTGTTTACAAGGATTACATTGAAATTAATCCCAACTGGCTGAACTACCTGAAACAGAATGCCGGTATCTTAAAGGACTTCTGCTATTGGAACTTAGCTGTTTATTTACAAACTAAAAACCCTAATGTACCAGACATTCCAAATAAGCTCAATAAAGTCCCTATGAGAAAAGCACTTGGCGAGCAACGCAAATTCTGGGACATCGTTATCAATGAATTGGGAAGTGTAGACTGTATTTATACCAACTCGAAGTTAACGGTAGGTCATTATGCTGTAGAGCACTTTTTACCCTATGCTTTTGTTTCACACGATCTCATGTGGAACTTAATTCCTGCCGACCCCTCATTCAACAGTTCCAAAAGCGACAAGTTAGTCCCACTGGAAAAATACTTTCGCCCTTACTTTGAGCTTCAGCAGACGGCTTTGCAAATCATACAGGATAAAGCACCTAAGCATAAATTCCTCGAAGATTATCTGACCATCGTGCCTGATATATCATTGTTTGAATATGACCGGGTATTTGACCAGCTACAACCAATGGCGACCATAGCCAAAAACAATGGATTTGAGTTCTTATTAACGTAAAGTATTGATAAAATTACGATAGAACTCCTCATAATCCTTTGCTTGTGTTGTAACATATAATACTTCAACTTCTAATGCCATAAGCAGATCTATCCTGTCTGTTTCTTTAACTCTGGAGAACGTTGGTATGATCCAACGAATCGTATTGGGTACATCTACACCCGCACGTTTGAGCCTTGCCCGAAAGTTTAGGATAAACCACAAATGCGCTTCTGTGTAGTCCAGACCAAAGCCTATGATGTCAATATCACGAATGAAAAACAAATGTATCCAGTTCAATTGACCCCGCTCGATCTCTTTTTGAATCAGATCATGCAATCCTTTTCCATCATTACTTTTTATAAAGTGATGAATTTTTTCGAGGTAATCAGAATAATGCTCAAAGCCGATCATAATGGAAGACTCCGGGTAATCTCTGACCTTTCCATTAAAACCGTTCTGACATTCACCATGTATGTGCCAGACCTGGCGCCCCCTAATCTGATTAAAGCGATACAGACTGTACTTGGGCCATTTTTCTTTCCTATCATTTAACGGGTCGAAATCGGGAGCCAGTGCCTTTTCAATACAGTAATCATAATTGGTAGTCAGGTAGTGTTTATAATAATTTCTTTCAGTTAGCTCCCGCAATAAGTGATGCGGCTGTAATTTCAACGCCTCCTGTCCGATATAGCTCTTTAGCGTTTTGATGTTCTCTTCAACCGGTTGATTACGATTCAGGCTATAAGAAATTTCTTCAAAAAATAATGGGAATGCTTTTTGGTTCCGTTGAATGACCAATCCCGTGGTACGGCACAGGTTTGCCAGTAAGTCATCCCAGGAAAACCGCGCGTTAAGCTGATTTGGGCCATTGCCGACGAATAAATATTTTTCATCAGCAAGAAAAAACCGCCTGATGTCACCTGCTTTTTTCATTTAGAATAATAGACTTTATAAACGATAGGTTGTAAGAGCAGCTTACTTAATGGATCAGCTAAAATGTAAAAATCAGCGGTATTTGACTCATCATCAAAATTATAAAGCCGATAAATAAAATAGCTGCCGGGATGTCTCTCACCAAAAATATATTCGTTGATGGTGTAGTAAAAAGGTGTTAAAGCCACACTGCTAGTAGTTTTTACTTCTATGTATAAATAATTGCCCTGTGTATCAAAAGAACGAACATCATAACCCAGTCCATCAGGAACGATGTTTACTTGTTCAGCAAGATCTGCCCGACCGGCCGCAGTCAATCTTTGTTTTTCATACTGTTTAACCAACTCTTCACCTGCATCGCCAATTTCTTTATGTTCGATGGCTTCCGCTATATAATCTGTATCCCTGGCGTTAAACGATGGATTCACAACGGGAAGCGAGGGTATGCCTTTAGCCGGAGGCGCTTGCTTTCGCAGGCTATTGCTAAAAACCTCTTCCGGCGTTGTTTCGCCCCAGGCCAAACGTATCAGCTTATCATATAATGCCGTATTCTCAGCAATAAAATCCCTTGTGAGGGTTATCAACCGCTGCCAATCATACTTGTCCAGATCACTGATAGGAATGGATCGCCAACGAAGGATTTTAGGAATATTTTTGTCGACAATGTCCTTTTGAGCCGCCGACAGGTGGGAGTTTTTCTCAAAATAATAATCCATCTTATAAACGAGCTCACGGCCATGACCATCTAACCCGACTGTAAAAAAGATGTCTTTATTCTCATCCCCAACCTTGTAAATCCGCGCCCAGGTATAGGTTTTAAAACGCGCAACGTGTTTTTTGCCCTCTCTTCCTTTCTGGCTCCACATTCGCCAATTAAAAGTTTCAAATCCCGGCAACAGTTTGATCAGCGCATTAGACCAGTAAACCGTTTTCGTACCCGGCCCTGCAATAATGAAATTTTTAGCTGCCACATGCTCTGCATTGTTTTTATCGTAAACCGTTCCACCCCAATCATGCAGAAAATCAGCTTCACGCACATTAAAAAACGGATGATTGTAAGTAACCAGAGGCGTTAACTGATAGAATGCTTTGTAATGCTCATTGTCCTTCTAGAATTGTGCACAACGCTTCATTTCCGCAAATCCGAATAGCTCGTCCGCCAGTTTTCTTTTAGGGCCAAAACCAAAATCTTCTGCCAATTCGTAAAAACCAGGGCCATGATCGGTCAGGTCGGCATACATTGCCATGGAACTTAACAATGGGCGCTTATGATTATGTTCAAACTTAGATATTTCATAAAGTTCTTTGCTTAAGATACTGCGATCACCAGGACTATCGTGATCTAACCCTAAACGTTTCATGATGTCTCCGTAAGTTACCGGGGTATGTTTTCTTGCTTGGTCTATAAGCAAAGTTCTGATCTGCTGATTCATTAGTGATAAGTGAAGTTTAGGGAAGTAATATTAATCAATATAGATTAGTTATAAAATATTATTTCCTCAGCATAGTCAAGCTGTTTTTATTTTCAGCCAAGAAGAAGTTAAAATCTACCACAGAGAATTGAAACATAGATTTATAAGTAGTTTGTTTATTGATTAGTGGTACATGTAATTGGACTTTATGATAATTTATAAAAAAGTCGTAAAATGCGCAATCTAAGTTTTATCACGCTCAACACAAATGGACTTTAAACTTCTAGCAGTTCGACCCAGAACCGGTTGCAATAAACGATTTCTTAAAAATCTTCAAGCGGGAAGAGTATACAGTTTCTATACTCCAATCGAATATTTGAATGATGGGGGCAACCAAGTCAGCTTAACTGATGAAGTTGAAAGTTTGAACATTAAAGCTTTTCAAAGCCCCGATTTATATAGTCAAAAATTACTGCGAGGTGGCATGATCGACGTCAATATTTCGGCTGTGGTTGGAAAAAACGGTTCGGGCAAAAGTTCACTTATCGAATTTTTTTTTGCTGCGGTATACCTTTTTTCTGTTAGTCAAGGATTATTAAAACCCAATGATGATAGTTTGGCTGAAGACACCTTACAGACCGATCGCGACTTGCAAAGCGCAAGAGAGCGACAAGATGTGTTGCAAACAAAAAAGCAAAATATTAGCGATCAATTGGCTGGGATGGCTGGGAAGAGGGTTTCAATGAAAGCTATTGATAAGCTAAATATCGAGCTAGCTACGATTAGCGCAGAGCAGCAAGAACTTGAAACATTAAAGCAAGAGATAATTAATAAAAGAAAGTATAACAGTCGGCAAATGCGCGAACTAAGAAGCTTTCAGGTGCAGTTTAAAGGTGAAATGTTTTTCCAAATTGGTAGCAAAATTTATCAACTCCGATTAGCCGGATTTAACAAGAAAGAACTGAACGGGCTTTTTGAAATGAATCAGGCAGGGCCGTTGTCCAAACGTATCATCTCTGATTTAACTGAAATAACGCAGCTTGCCGATCACTTCTTTTATACCATTGCAGTCAATTATTCGCATTATGCGATGAATGCTAACCATTTGGGTGAATGGGTTAATTTTCTATTTCATAAAAACGATGGTTATACTACTCCTCTCGTGATTAACCCGATGCGAAAAAACGGAAATTTCGACATCAATGATGAAGCTAACTTTGCCCGATACCGATTACTATCCAACGTTTTACTCGCGCGGTATGAAAATAAAGATGATCCTAAAGTGTTCATTTCTGACAATCACCATATACGTGTTGCAAAGTTTACCCTAAACCGAAACAAAGTAATCGGATTAAATCGGCCTTTATTCACCGGGAACGACGGTCTTGATGGCGATAGACGTTATCTTGACTTATTTAAACGCTTTATTTCCGATTACTTAGAAGATTACAGTTATGAACAATTATCGGAAACTGAATTTGTCCTAAAAGATATACTAGTCAATTATATTCTGCAAAAAATTACGCGCATCTCTCAACGTTATCCTGGGTTTGCAATCGACAACCTTTCAACGGATAGCCCTGCCATAAATGATCTGTTCACACTATTAAAGAACGACGGTAGCCACATTACTTATAAACTAAAGCAAGCCGTAAACTTATTGATTCGTTGTCTTAATCCGAGACGTCGACGCCCCTTCGGCATCACAGCGGAACAACTTAAAGGAAAATCAAAATTTGAAGTAACTTTCACATTAACCGGGCTCATGCGATGGATGGGTAATCCTAAGCCGGAATATTTAATCGAAAGACTGCCGCCATCACTTTTCGAAATAGATTTTGAAGTTTCAAATCACAAAGGAGATAAATCAAGCTTCAATGCGTTAAGCTCTGGCGAACAGCAGCTCATCCATTCTATTCAAGCTGTCACCTATCACTTGAACAACTTACAATCGGCTCACTTGAGCAGTACGCCGAGATTTAAATACACGGCCATTAACATAATTTATGATGAGATTGAACTCTATTTTCACCCGGATTACCAACGTCGATTTATTTCAGAATTACTAAGTAATATTTCAAGACTGCCGAGGCGTCGCCAACGAAGTATCCGCGGTATTAATATAATTTTTCTGACACACTCGCCATTCATCTTATCAGACATACCTCAAGAGAATATACTGTTGTTAGAAGTTGACAAGAGCAATGGTAAATCAATTCCCAGTGTTGTAAAGACTCAGACATTTGCTTCAAATATTAATGAGCTACTGGCGAATAGTTTCTTCCTCAAAGGCACCCTTATGGGTACTTTGGCCGAAAAGCGTTTGAAAAACATTGTCCAGCAAGCCAAAGAAGGACAAGAGATAAGTAAAGAAGATAACGATTTGATAAAAATCATTGGAGATTCATTTTTAAAGTTCAGCATGGAGGAACTAACTAAACGGAATTAAAGATGATAAAACTTACAATCGCCGAACCGGATAACTTTCGCAATGATTACATGGCCGCAGTGGAAAATTTGATTTTAAAAGAACTCAAAATTCTAAGAAGGTCTGTAGATCATGCTCGAGGGAATGGCCTGGATGATTTGAGTGATATTCGCTCATTTCAATTTACCACTCGCGACGTTATAGCAATCATTTGTGACCAGGAAAAAAACAAGGATGATTTCCTAAAAAAGAACTATGAAACTACACTTAACACGTTTCGTCAAGGTGCAATTATCACACCTCATGATCTAAGTCCTATATACGATTTAATTGATGCCTTAATTGACCCTGCGACAAGTAAATTACGGGAGTTACTGCTATGTGAACCTAGTGAACTGGAAAATAAGAGCGATGAATTATATAATGAATTTGGCATAACTACGGTTGAGGAAAAGAAGATTATAAAAATTGTCTTCAATTACAAAACACAAACCGATATAACGAATGCGATTAAGGGCTTTTTCCAAATTAAAAATATAGCACCATTCTGCCCATATTGCAACTTTCATAAAACAAGATACATTCGAGGCACACATGGTAGAGGGGCCGAAGGGTTTCAATTAGATCATTTCTTTGATAAAGCTACGCACCCGTTGATCAGCTTTTCAGTTTTTAACCTAGTCCCGTGTGATTGGCCATGTAATGGAACAAATAAACTCTCTACTGATTTCTCAGACGAATACCATTTAAACCCTTACACAGATGGCTTTAATCAGACAATGGTATTTAAAGCCAAGATCGATCCAACAGAGCTGACTGTATCAAAAATCCTGTTTAAAATAAATGAGAATTTCCCATCGGATCGATACAAGCAATTAACAGGCAATGATCCTTCAGTTGACGTAGATACACTACATGGCAATCTCAATGTCTTTCAGTTTAATAGCAGGTATAATGATGTCGATATTTTAGAGAGAGCAGGGTATGTGATCGAAAACCTTAACCATACCATAAATAATCACCGGATTTTCAAAGAAGTGCTGGGTGACACAGCTGATTCATATACAAATTATAAAAACTGGTATCAAAGAAATACAGCCGGTCGATTTGACCCTCTTGAATTTATACACCTGCCATTATCAAAGCTATGGCGTGATTTACATGATGACATTTACTTAAAAAAGGCAACTGAACTACCAGAGGGGGCAAAAGACATAATAAATAGACATTACACGGTCATACCTTAACTACAAACGTAAAATTTGTTAAAATGCATCCCCGGCATTGCGGCTTAACCTATCCCCTTTGGTAACTTAAACAAAGTCCCAACATCCCCTCTTTTTGTTTAATTCAATTAGTAGCTTTTGCCATGCAAAACGCTGGAAAATCCTAAACCGAAGAAACGTAAAGGATAGGTAAAGTCATTAAGAGGAACTTTTACATAAGTTACCTTTTCTGTTTGATAATTGGCTAATAATTTAGTTATAAGGCTTTTAAGTTTGCAGTAAAAACTATATTACCCAATCATAATATTAAATGGATTACTTACGCTTTTTGATTGATTATTCGTTTTAATAATTTCGTGGTACCCCGAAAAACTGCATTTTGATGGGAAGCAACATCGAACCACGAGAGTCAATGAAATTGCTTTTGCCATATACTGTATTTCCAGTAACTGAGAGGCAAAAGGAGAAGATCAACCGATGAAAATCACGCTTGCCCAATATAGGCACCTACTTGGGTTCGAACCAGAATTATATTGTTAAAAAAATTTGCAGGTCTGTAATCAAACGGTTCGACTTTGGTGCTATTAAGGGTATCTGTGGCTGGTAGCCCCAACGAGACTCGAATCTGAAGATTCGGTTATAAAATTAAAAATCCAATAATTCTTTGGGATGTACATCTAATCCTTTCGCGAGTTTAAAAATCGTGGATAATTGAATGTCCTTTTGACCTCTTTCAACGCTTAGAATATACGCGCTGCTTGATAACTCGCTGCTTATAGCCAAATCTCCTGACGATAGAGATTTTAACTTCCTTATTGATCTCAATTTTTTTCCGAAATCAATTCTAAAGTTATTAAAGTTTGGTTCCAAAGTTTTAGTTATAAAAGTTTAACCTAATATGTGAGAATAAAAAAAATATTAATAGATACGTACGTGTCTGTTTTGCTAATTTTTTTTATATTTGTTTTGCGATACTTATTCATTTGTTATAAGCATTCGCTTTAGTCTCGACTCAAAAACGTGAGAAATTTTTAGCCGTGAGACGAAGAGTGAAATGCCCACGCCATAGGCGTGGGCTCTCTTATCGTCGGCTAGGCTTCTCACGTGCCTTGAGTCGGTAAGTTGGGCCTGCGCCTATGGCGTTTTATGCGACCAACTTTAGTTCTTGAAGTATGGAAGCGATATTAAATAAAAACAACTTTTCTTCAGGACCACCCCTTCGAGAGGTGATGGCTATGTTTTTCAGGAGGCACTCACCTGACTCTGCGAAATTTGTATTTTGGAAAGTCTTTCAATGCTGGGCATTGAAGGATTGTTCAGCAAAGGCAAGAATTTCAGACCAGGAATTGGCGTTATTCTTCGATCAGTTAAACGATTTGCTCAATGCAGCGTATGTTGAACATCAAGCCAACAATTTAGACCAAAAAGCCACGGAGGACTCAGGAAATGAATCTTAGACTTGGCCTTTCCTGGCAATTGCTGATTTCTCCACCCGAGTAATTTAAAAAAGGTGTTCTTACTCACAAAGTCTTCTTGACCAGCTGAACGATCTGGTCGAGGCTACTTATCATTCCCATCAACATGGGAACCGATCGCTACCTATCGTTTAGGACGGGTGAGCATTTTCACTTTTCCTCTATTTCCTCCGTTCCGAAACAGTTAAGGGGAATGTATACAGGCTGTTTCAGTTAAACTATTAACGACTTCATTACTCATGAAAAAAATAACGATGTTAATCGTCCTGGCATTGCTATGCCGAAATTTTTATCTGTTCGCACAGCCTAATGTGCCGACAGCTGCGCTAAAACCGGGCGCTAAGATACCTGACCTTTTATTTTCCGAGCTAATTAATTACCCGCCCAAATCAATCCAAGTATCTTCGTTTAAGGGAAAACTTCTCATACTGGATTTCTGGGCCACCTGGTGTTCTTCCTGCCTGAGCTATTTTCCCAAGACAGAAAGGCTGCAAAAACAATTTAAGGGTAAACTGCAGATACTCGGTGTTACCAACCAAAGTCAAGCCAAGATTCAGGCTTTTTTTAACTCACCTTCCGGTAAGCGGTATCATTTTCCGACAGTTGTCAATGACACGCAGCTTGAAAAACTCTTTCCCCACCAGTATCTCCCTCATTATGTCTGGATCGCACCTGACGGGACTTTTCTCTTATCTACCTCTGGAGCTATAATAGATAGCGCTGCCATTGCGCGTTATTTAGAGCAAGGCATATTACCGGGTAAGGCGAAGAACGACCTTGATACCAAGCTACCCTTGTTTTTGACCACTCAGTATCCCGCCGATAATCAACTTCAATACTATTCCGTGCTTTCGAAAGGCCATTATTATGGATTACCGACCGGCAATAAGTTCCGTCGAACGAAAAAGGTTTTACATGGTCGTGCAGTCACCAATTCGACGTTGTTCACCATTTATAAAGCAGCCGCCTTTGGATTATTTGAAAAAATCGGCGAGAGCTTAATCGAAAAAAGGATACTACTTGAGGTCAGGGATCTTCACGCGTTGAAAGGGGACAAGGTGAAGGTTACGGAACATGACCACGATTACAATTTTGATATCGTGTTACCGGTGGAACAAGCTGACTCTCTGTTTCATTCGATGCTTCGGACCTTGAATCAATACTCCCCATACGAAGGCCGGGTCGAAACACGCGAGGTCGAGTGTCTCGCACTAGTGCGTTCAGGTGAAGGCGCAGATTTTGCAACGAAAGGAGGGAAGGTTCACACTTTTCAACCCGAAAAAGATTCGTCTTTAGTTAACAATTTATTGATAAGCGATTTTCTCGCTAAGGCTAATACTATACCCGGAATAAAGCCTTACCTCATAGACTCAACCGGTTACACCGGAAAAGTTGATTTTCGCCTCAATGGGCCTATCCGTGACCTTGAAAAATTAAGGGCCAATCTTCGGCCGTACGGACTTGACCTTGTGCCCGCCAAAAGGGCTTTGAAAGTTTTTACCCTGCGTGACAAGATCACGCCAGGTGGCGAAACCAATCAATCCTCTGAACAATCACAATTAATCTCACCCCGGAACAAATGAAAAGAATTTTTCTTACCCTGCTACTTTTTATTGGCTTGGTCCATTGCAGGGCTCAAAATGCCGTTAAAGGCATAATTCTGTCTTCAACAGACAGCACACCAGTGGCCGGTGCCACCGTGCAAATTCCAAGCACCGTTTTCAGAACCACGACCAACGAGCGGGGCCGGTTTACACTCGTTTATCGCGGGCTTAAAAGATTTAAGCTTTCGGTAAGTTCGATCGGGTTTGAGCCCGTTAATTTGCCGGTTGAGGCGCTACGCGACACATTGCTGTTTATCAGTTTACAGCCGGCGCTTAACCAGCTGGAAAAAGTAGTTGTTTCTACCGGTTACCAGCAACTACCCAAGGAAAGAGCGACAGGCTCATTCAGTGTAGTGGATCAGAAAGTCTTTAATCAGCAAGTCGGCACCGATGTGCTCAGCAGACTTGAAGCCACTGTGAACGGCTTGACCGTAGATCGCACGACCAGTGCTGAACCTAAAATTACTATCCGTGGGCTAAGTACGATCAGGGGCCCGCGCGATCCGCTTATCGTGCTCGATAATTTCCCTTACGACGGTGATATAAATAATATCAACCCTAATGATATTGAGTCGGTAAACGTATTGAAAGATGCCGCAGCTTCCTCTATTTGGGGGGCCAGGGCAGGCAACGGCGTTATTGTTATCAACACACGAAAAGCGAGGTTTAACCAGCCTATCAGTATCGAGTTCAATAGTAATCTAACCATTGGCAATAAGCCTGACCTGTCTTATGTCCGGCAAATGAGCTCCTCTGATTTTATCGATGTGGAACAGCTGCTTTACAGCAAAGGGTATTACACGAATTGGATAAATTCTACCGGTAAGCGGTTGTTATCCAACGTAGTTGAGCTTCTGACCCAACGTGATAATGGCTTGATTACCCCCGCAGCAGCAGAGTCTCAGATCAATTTACTTCGTACCAAGGATATAAGGGACGACTTTAACCGTTTTATCTATCAGAAATCCCTTAATCAACAATATGCGCTGAATATCAAAGGAGGCGAAGCCAAAATGAATTGGAGCGTAGCAGGTGGGTATGATCACAACACGAGCAATCTTAAGGCAACCTATGAGCGGTTCAGCCTTCGGACCAATCAGAATTACCTGCCCTTTAAAAACTTTCAGTTAACCACGGGGGCTGTTTTTACCCAAAGTTTATCCAGTTCCGGCAGACCAGGGTATGGCAATATCACCCAATACGGGAATGGGTTCTTACCTTATACCTCTTTGGCTGATGAAAACGGTAACGTAGTAGCCGTGCCCAAAAATGTCAGGCCTTCGTACTTGCAGGCGGCAGGAGGAGGAAAGCTGCTGGACTGGCTTTATTATCCTTTGGAAGATTACAAGCATAATACCAGCCGAAATTCGATACAGGATGTCGTGCTGAATGCCGGGCTCAATTATAAACTACCCCTCGGTATTAGCGCAGATGTCAAGTATCAGTATGAACGCCAGCAATCTACTGAAAGAGGTTTACAGGATGAAAATAGCTACTATGCGAGGAACCTGGTCAACTCGTTCACGCAGATCAATTCAGCCGGTACCGTTAACTACATCATCCCAAGGGGAGGTATTCTCGATCTTAGTACGTCATTGTTACAAGCTCATAATTTAAGGGGACAACTGAATTATAACAGGAGCTGGAAAAAAAATGAAATTAACGCATTGATCGGCACTGAGATCAGACGTGTAGGCAGATCGGGGAATGATAGTCGCCTGTATGGGTATGATGATAATATATTGAGTTTCGGAAATGTCGATTACCGGAACCCTTACCCGAACTTTATAAGCGGAAATACTTCTTACATCGAAAATCGATCAGGAATTAACGAAACGCAGACCAATTTCGTGTCATCCTATGTGAATGCCGCTTATAGTTATGACCAGAAGTATATCATCTCGGGAAGTGCAAGACGGGACGCATCGAACCTTTTCGGTTTAAAAACCAACGACCAGTGGAACCCATTTGCTTCCATCGGGCTCGCCTGGGTGATATCTAACGAAAAGTTTTACCACGGTTCATCAATACCTTATCTGAAGATCAGGGGCACCTACGGGTTCAGCGGAAATATCAACCCGGCGATGAGCGCGGTGACCACTGTCGAATACCACACCACCTCTCCATTTACCAATAGTCCGATTGCCCGGTTCATCAATTACTATAATCCTGAACTGCGCTGGGAGACCTCCAAAATGCTGAATTTAGGAATTGATTTTAAAGCTTTTGGAAACAGGCTGAACGGCTCTTTTGAATATTATACAAAAAACGGAACAAACCTTTTCGGCACCGCCGTTATCGATTACACCACGGGCATTGGCAGGACCGTCATCAAGAACGTGGCAAGTATGAAGGGTAAGGGCTTCGACCTGGAGTTAAGAGGCGTCATCCTTCAGCGGAAATTTAATTGGCAGAGTGCTTTAAATTTAAGCTACTACAAGGACCAGGTAACTGATTATTATCTAAGCTCTCAACAAGGCAGTAATTTCGTCGGAAACATTGCTATCTCAGGTATAGTAGGAAAGCCGGTCTATTCTTTATTGGCCTATCAGTGGGCGGGTCTTGATCCCGCTAACGGCGACCCTCGCGGCTATGTAAATGGGGAGATCAGTAAGGATTACGTGGCATTGACCGGGAGTGGCACTACCCAAAATGACCTTGCCTATTTCGGCTCTGCTATTCCAACTGTTTTTGGCTCCTTTTTACATTCCTTTTCCTTTAAAAAAGTAACATTGAATGTGAATGCGGTTTATAAATTAGGCTATTACTTCAGGCGTTCCACTATTGACTATGATGGCCTTTTCTCATCCTGGACGGGTGGGCATTCGGATTTTTCATTAAGATGGCAAAAGCCGGGAGACGAGGCGCATACTGATATTCCGTCGCTTGTCTTCCCATCCTCAATTCCCCGAAGTTCATTTTATCAGAATGCATCCCCATTTGTTGAAAAAGCAGATCATATCCGCATTCAATATGTAAACCTGAGCTATGAACTGGACGGGCAGATAATCAGACGACTCCCGGTAAAGAGACTTCAGCTTTATTTCAACATTAACAACCTTGGAATCATATGGCGCGCCAATAAACTGGGACTTGATCCTGATTATGCAAGTTCACTCAGCTATTTAGTTCCTCCTAAAAGTTATTCCTTCGGCCTTAGGGCTACATTCAATTAACTCATCGTTATGAAAAAGAATATTATCATCATTGTTATTACCGCTACAGTCGCATTTTGCATGTCTTGCAGCAAGTATCTCGACGAAAAATCAGATAAAAAATTGGTCGTTCCGGTTACACTGGCTGACTTTCAGGCTTTATTAGATAATCATACTCAAAACGTAAATAGAGAGCCGGCCGACGGGGAGATCAGTGCGGATGACTATTATTTAACTGATGCCAGCTTTAATTCACTTACGACTGAAGGGCACAAAAGAACCTACACATGGCAGAAAGATTATCTGATTGACGGAACCAATTATTGGATGTATAGTTATTTTACCGTTTATTCCGCTAATTCTGTTTTGGAAGGAACAGAGAATATTGTCAGGGACCCTGCGAACCGGGAAGAGTGGGGCAGTGTGACAGGACATGCCTATTTCCTTCGCGCCAAAAGCTTTCTAAACTTAGCGAATATATGGGTAAATGCTTATGATGGACAAAGTCCGGGTGAGAATCAGGGATTACCTTTGCGGCTCAATAGCGATTTTAATGAGCGGTCTGTGAGGTCGACTATTCACCAGACCTATGCGCAGATCTTATCCGATCTCAAAATGGCGGCCACGCTGCTACCCATTACGCCCAAATACTTTACCCGACCGGGAAAACCTGCGGCGTTTGCTTTGCTGGCGCGCACTTACCTATATATGGGAAATTATCAGGAGGCAGCAGTATACGCAGATTCATGCCTGCAAATGACAGCAACGAGGTTGATAGATTTTAATTCACTATCGGCCTCAGCAAACTTTCCAATCTCACAAAATAACGTTGAAACTATTTTATATTCGGTAACAGGAACACCTGCGCCGATTAGCCAAAGCCGTGCACTCATTGTTCCTGAATTGTATAATCAGTATGAGAATAATGATCTGCGTAAATCCATATACTTCAGGAATAACAACAATGGGACATTTAGCTTTAAAGGAAATTATTCGGGCAGCGGAACTATTTTCGGCGGAATAGTTAATGACGAAGTTTATCTGATGCGTGCGGAGGCAAATGCTCGCTTAGGTAATGTTTCCCAAGCGATGAACGATCTCAATACCTTGATGATCAAACGGTGGAGAACCGGAACTTTTGTACCTTTTACCGCAAATAATTCTGAGGATGCGGTTAAGATTATATTGAGGGAAAGGCGCAAGGAATTGCTGATGCGTACATTACGGTGGCCGGATCTGAAACGATTAAATAAAAGCGGAGCAGGTATTTCGCTAAGTAGAACGGTAAATGGAACAACTTATACACTTCCCCCTAATGATCTGCGATATGCACTCCCTATTCCCGAAGATGTTATACAGCTTTCGGGCATGCCCCAAAATCCGAGGTAAACAAAAAGAGGAGGCAAAAAGCCTCCTCTTTTTTTAAGAACGTTACTAAATGGCATTTCTTTGCGTATCGGCATAGATATCACGGATGTCTTCGTCTGATTTGCCGTTTAAGAAGTTTCCTAATTCAGTTTCGTCGTCTGCATCGACATCCATTGTGCAGGGGAGGGCATCGCCGTCACAGCTATGACCGTCTGGTTCTTCCAGCGTCCAGGCTGAGGCTTCATTGGCATCAGCCAGCGCATTGCTGTCAAAGTACCATGTTCTCACAACGCGGTTGCTTTTTGTTTTTTGTGTTTTGGTTAACACAGTGAATGAACTGGCCAAAACTGCGATAGCTACAGCTACCATTGTAATTACGCTTCTTTTCATAAGGATTATTGCTTTATTAGATCAAAAAGCAATTGAAAAACTTTGATTATGATTTGGTTATGCCTCTTTTCTCGGGTTAAGGCTACACCCGGGAACTGACCGTATGAACTCCCTCACAGGCACAGTATTAGTTTTTATTTGATTCACTCTGTATTGCCTGGCCTCCTTTCTTTTGAATTAGTATGGTGGTGATTGTTAAGGCAAGAAAAAATAAGTTGAAAAATAAGTGGCTGGTCCAGCCCATCTTCCCAAGTATACCTCCGCATGAACACGGCACCTTAGGAAAAAGGTGTGTTACACCCATGCCGATATAAACAGTGAAGACTGATAACAGGGAGAGCGATGCGTATAGGCCCAGCATGAAAGTCCTGCTTATCATGAGTAGGAGTACCGTCAGCAGTTCGAATCCGGGAATTATATAGATCAATACTTGTGAAATGATCTCTGGAAAAACCTGTTTACCCATCTCTCTTTTGAATTGAGCGAAGTCAGCAAGTTTACTCAGTGCTGCATAAAGCCAAAGAATGATGAGGAATCCATAAGTGAGACTTATAATTACTTCGCGCCAGCTTTTTTTGTCTTTAACCATAAGTTAAAGGTAGGGCGATGTTAAAGACAGAAAATGTCACTCATCTTTTTCGATGAAATATTTTTTTTTGCGACGGTCGTACCTGATGTCATGACCCTTCTCCCGAAGGATATTGATCATCCGCTTGACCGTTCGGGAACTGCAGTCGAAGCGCCTGGCGGCAGCTTCCATTGACCCGAACCGACCCTTTTCGATCAGTTCCAGAACATAGTTCAGTCGTTTTTCATAAGATAGGAAATCCATAGCCAACCCATTTGATCCGATGTTTATCAGATAAATTTGATGCTTCGGAAGGGTTTAAACTATAACCTGTGATTGTAAATTAGTGGCTTTCCGTATTTGATTTGTCCCTGTAAGATGTATCCGGCTTTTCCCCAGCTTGTTTCTTCTGTTTGACGCCGCTTACCCAAAGACGCTTTAGCTTGTCAAATGTAGCGTAGATGAAATGGATATTTATTCCTGTGCCGTATTTGGGTTTAGGCATTAACACGAAGGGGGAGATTTGCAGGATTTCGGCAATGGCATAAATTCTTGGCAACGACATCGTTGTTTCGCACCTTTCGATTTTTGAGTACGCCGCCTGTGATATGTCCAGCATAAATGCCATATATTCCTGGCTGTAATTTTTCTCGAGTCTCTGTATTCTGATTTTCTCGCCGATCTTATCCATGCAATATTCGCTTGGTTATTCCTATAAGCAAAAGTAATAAATTAAAGGTTAAGGTTTTAGCTTGCCGTTAAGCCAAGAGGGAACTTTGATTCAATTTCCAATGGAGGGAAGGACTAAAAGTTTAACTCATGAAAAATCTTACTGATGAAAAAGCAAAAGAACTTCAGGGTGGGTCAGCTCATGGCTGCGGCTACAACATCGTTTTTTCCGCTGCCGTAGGCGGGCTCTTTGGCGGACCGGGTGCGGTGATCGGCGCATTGGCCGCTGCAACGGGGCCTTCCTGCCTCGCGATCTGGTAAAAATAGGACCGGGACTTGTTCCCGGTTTTTTATTCACCATCCGTTTAACAACCAGGTAGCAAAAATTCCCCCTACGCCACCGAAGAAGTGCACTTCATGGTTGATATAATTACTTTTCGACCTGAACTGGTGGATCAATAAACCTACAATACAGATCAATCCCCCGTAAATGTTTTTGACTTCACCGATCACAGGCAGGTAAAACGCAACGATCTCAGGTTGTATCATCACATAACCCAGCATACAACCGACGATACTTCCTGATGCACCAGCATTTGAATAAAAACTTTCCTTCCAATGCCTGATCGTTAAGATAAGGCCTCCCGTAAGACAACTGCAGGCATAAATAGCTGTAAATATGATCGTGCCATGTTCCGTTGTCGATCAGGTACTCTTCCAGCCTCGTCCCGAACGTGAAAAGCATCATCTGGTTGATCGCTAAATGGGCAAGGTCATTATGCACAAAGTCCCCGGTCACCAACCTGTAATGTTCCTTTAGCCCGACAATACTGCCCGGGTGAAGTAGTAAGTGAAAGAATACCTGCTTGTTTTTAATTCCCCAAATGGTGATGATCGTGATCAGCGCCATTAGAAAATAGCAAGCCGGGGCTAAGAGAAAAGCCTGTTTGATAGTCCTTATCATAATCAAATTGTTTAACTTATACAATAACCGGAACGTATATTTTACAACTACCGGTGATTGTGCATGACCCGCTGCCAGCTGAAATTTACCTAAAATTTTTAGGCCATGAATTTTATAAAAAAGTCCGCTGTAATAAGCCTGGGTGCCGTTTTGGGACTTACACTGGCAATCGTTAGTACCTCGAACCGGCTAATCCTTACAAGAAATTTTTTCGCTGAAAATGGCCAACATTTGGCGGCATTACCGGGGCAGGACATGCTGCTCTTCGCAGGACTTCAGAAATGGATATATGTCCTGACCGCCCTCTATTTATTATTCAAGTTGTGCCTCATCAGCCTGATCCTATATACCGCACTTTATATCGCGGATCACTTGCTGTCGTACTGGCACATACTTTTAATCGTTTCCCTTTGTGAAGGTATATTTTTAGTAGCAGCTGCGGTCAAGATGTGGTGGTTTCACTACTATTATCCCCACGGCACCCTATTGCAATGGCACCAGTTGTATATATTATCCTCGCTTTCCCTATTCCCGGCCATTCCCGCCGCCTGGTATTATCCCTTGCAGACATTAAATGCATTTGAGGTGGCTTATTGGTTTTTACTGGCTTTTGGTGTATACAGGTTCTCCGGCCTTGATTACCGGACCTCCTTTAAGATCATTCTGCTAAGCTATCTGCCCGCATTATTCATCTGGACGGTTGTCGTCTGTTTTTGTACGATCATGTATTTCCCGGGTCAGGGCTGATCATTTTATTCCTTTTCAAATTATTTATCTACCGATGTATAACACAAATCTGATCAAACGATCTTTCATCCGGCAGTCGGATGAGCATACCTGCGGGATAGCCTGCCTTGGCATGATATTTAACTATTCCGGCAACGCCCGGCTTGTTAACCAGCTTAATGATGTTGCTGTGGGACCGGAGGGTTTGTCCATGTACGACATGATGACGATCGCTAACTGGTATGGCTATTCAGCCAAGTGCGTAGAAATGGAACTGCCTTTTCTGCGCACCATCGACAAACCCTGTATTTTACATGCGCAAAATGAACTCGGGGAGTACCATTACCACGTTTGCTATGGTAGCCGAAAATCGGGCGATTCGTTTCAATATCTGATGGCTGATCCCGCCCGTCACGTTCACTGGATATCAGAACAGGAACTCGACAAGCTGTGGTTCAGTAAAGCGGCCCTATATTTTGACGATCTGAAAGAGGACCTGAGCGCTTTCCGTGATGCGTCATGGGCCTGGATCTTAAGGCTGGGTGCTTTTCCGCAAGGCCTCTACATCATAATCCCTGCGCTCACCCTGTGTGCTGCTTCCTTTGGGATCGCGATGTCATGGGTTTTACAAAAGGGCATAATGAACAGTTATTTTATGAAATCAACTGTGATCATCCCCGTAGTCATTTTATTATTGCTGATCAGCCTGTTCAGAAGTGCCTTCGCGTTTCTTCGGCAATACCTGATGATCCGGCTGAATATTGCGGTCAATCGAAAGCTCATGTCTACATTTATTCGTAGCCTATTCAACGAAAGGACGACTGTAAGGCGCGACATTACATCATATAGTCTCAAGCATTTGTACCGGGATGTGCAGAAGATCCAGAATGCAGTTTCAGAGATGATCGGGACCGTGCTTTCGGAAGGCTCCCTAATCATTGTTTTAATGTCCATGATGACTTTCTTCCTTCCCTGGACGGCCTTCGTCAATGCTGTATATTTCCTGCTCATCGGGATCATTACCGCTAACAACCTTGACGGTAATAGCTATCATATCGCACAACTGACGGGGCTGTCGGCTTCAACGGAAAAGCTGCTCATCAAGGATATTGGGCAATTGCGGTATACAGGCTATGCCCGGGGGCAAACGTTTCACATTTCCAACCAAGATCTGCTTACTAAACAAACACAAACGGTGGCGGTCAAGGTCAGTGCCAGAACCTTTACGAATGAGGCGCTTGGAGCCGTTAATGTGATCATCGTTCTCGTAATCTCCCTATGGCAAATGCAGCAAGAGAATATCGACTATCCCACCTTCATGCTGGTCGTGATTTTGAGTTATCTGTGCAGTTCGATCGTACCCAAAATCTGCAACTCCGTAACGGCCATAGCGGACGGAATCAATTCAGGTACTCAATACCGCTCCATGCTTGCATCTGTCGGGGAAGGGCAATCAGACACGACACCCTGATTTCTGCCTTGCTTCGTATCGCTGAATGCCGCTGACCCAACCTTTTCACTTTGATTTTCAACCTGCCACTCATACCCATCTATATACCATGAAAACACAATTTGAAAATTTATTGAATGATCTCAGAGAGGAGTTATCGGCAAATGCATACACCAAGTCTCCGCTCAAAAGATTTAACGGGGCGGTCAAACAAACTGACAAGGCATTGCTGGCCCTGAAGAACTACCTGGAAAGTGAAACGCTGACCGAGCAGGACGAGATTTCCATCTTCAAGGATGTTAAACCCCAGATCGACGCTCATCGGATCGAAGAGGGATTACGCTTCAGTGTACTTAACTATAAGCCCATGGGAACGGTCAAAGCCCAGATCAAGTATTTGGACGAAGAATTGGTTGCCTTACAAAGTGTGTTCCGGCGAAACGCGTTTTATTACCAGTACTACAAAAACGGGTTCGACGAGCTGGACCACCTTTTTTTCCTGCGTGGCGCGGGGAATCTCGCCCTGCCAATACCTGAAATTTTTGATGTCGAGCGCGATTTCTCAACGCCGGTCTCTTGCCTGTACTCCAAGTTCATGGGCTTCGAGCGGGTCCAGATGTTTATCCTGAAAGAGATCGATAAGCTGAAGCCTGCCAGTGTACCGGGCAGCCATAACGACAAAGATGTGGACAAACTAAAATGGACTGGGGAAGTTATCAATATCATCGAGGTCGCTTATGGCATTTGGCTTACCGGCCAGTTAAATAATGGTAATGCGACGTTGAGCCAGATCGTCCGATGGTTAGAGAGCCAGCTGGACGTTGATCTGGGAAACGTTCAGAAAAGGTTTACAGAAATGGAAAGACGGAAAAGGATCAGCACGACCAAATACCTTGATCAGATGAGCGTTGCCGTAAAGCAGAAACTTGAACAAGGCAACCAATAAGGTAATAGATTCTGTCAGCTTCTTTTTAAAAAATGTTTAAGATCAGGCGGTTATTCCGCCTTTTTTTGTGCCCTGATTTCTCCGGTGTCCAATATAATTCCCAATTACTGCTTTTCGGTAGTACCGTCGTACTAACGAAAACAGGCCTTTTCGGCTTCATTTCCTTTCTTCCGTTCGATTATCGATTTCCCGGGGCCTCACTTAGCAATTGCAGTTCATAGAAGTTTTGATTTTGCAAAAGCCCTTTCCTGCGCAGCATTCGCGTGCTTTTCGTCGATCCGGTAAATCATAATACCATTTTTTCTTCCCCGTCAAATTTATTCATCGGTACTACCGGAAACCTACCGATAAACCCTTTTTCGAATGCCCCAACTTTGATTCCATGAGAATCAGGGAGTTATCGGCGATGTTGACCAGGGCTTCGAAGAATGGTGTTACAAACGCCATGACTCAGGTCCATACAGCTACAGATAGTTACTCCAAAGCCAGGGCTTATCACCTCTATGGTCGCAGTAATGTGGACCGGTGGATAAGCGAAGGGCTCCTGAAAATTTCTCATCACAAAATCAAGAGGCTTGATCTGGAAGCAGTCGCTGCTGCCAGTAACCGGCACACTTATCTGCCCGCGGCGGAAAGGTAGTGCAGGCAGCCGGAGTTCTTTGACATCGGGGGATGAAGCATTATCCTGTTAACCGCAGGAAATATTGCGAAGGGGAGACGTAGTTCGAACTGAAAACGCATAGGCAGGCGAGAGCCCGGCATGTAGATGCCGACGTGAGTAGTCCCGATCATATAAATACCGGCAGAAGCGGATTACACGGGTTCGTTGCCCGCTGCCGGTACATGGAATTACCGGATTTTCAATTCGAAGAGATCCTGGCCCTTGCCGCCGAATTGGGCGCGGTCAACGCACTGGTGCAAAGCGGCCAGATCAAACCTTACCTGAAGAAGTCTGACGCTTATAAGCGCTACGGCAGGAAGAACATCGAACACTGGCTGGAGAGCGGGCAGATCACCCCCCGTAAGGATGGTGATGCATCAGCGGCCTGGCGGCTCAGCCGGATAGAGATCGAAACACTGGTAAAGACCTTAAAACTCGAGGCGATCCTGGCGGGAATGCCCGCAGACTGAATTATGCCGGCTTATCACAACCCGTATTCGCACTATCAAATTTTATAAATATGTCCGTTTTAAATGCACAAGAGTTGAAGCAGCAGGCTTCAATTGTCACCTTGCTCCACCATTTGGGGTACAATCCGGTCCCGCACCGTGGGC
Organism: Mucilaginibacter terrae; assembly: GCF_031951985.1. Classification (NCBI taxonomy): domain Bacteria; kingdom Pseudomonadati; phylum Bacteroidota; class Sphingobacteriia; order Sphingobacteriales; family Sphingobacteriaceae; genus Mucilaginibacter; species Mucilaginibacter terrae. Next base: position 384,836 of record NZ_JAVLVU010000001.1, read on the forward strand.
GGGAAAACATGTACCACAGTATGCTCAGGGAGGGCGACAGCATCCCTTCCTTTGCTGTTAATGACGACCTCGGTGTCTGGTTCGACCACGGCACGGGAAAAGGTGGTAACATCATCGATTTCGGCATGGCCTACTGGCCAGATCTGGAATTTAAGGAGGTAGTTGCCAAGATCCAGCAGGTATTATCTATCAAGCCGTCCGAACCCAAAGCTGTAGGGAGCAACTCCGGGAGGCAACGCCGCCCCGTGAAGATCCCGAATTACGTCGTCGAAGAGATCAAGGCCATCGGGACGCATCCCGCCGTGACTGGTTATCTGAAAAGCCGGGGCATTTGGGATGTCGCCAAAAGATGCCTGTCTGAAGTTTACTATTATGTGGAAGATAATAAAGGGATGCGTAAACATTTCTTTGCTGCAGGCTGGCAAAACGAAATGTCAGGCTGGGAGGTCCGTAACAAATATTTTAAAGGGTGCCTCGGTCACAAAGCGATAACCTTCATTCCTGGCGACGAAAAGAGGGCCGTGCTCTTCGAAGGGTTTATCAATTACCTGAGCTGGAAGCTGGAAAATCCAACCTCCGTTGAAAGCGTGATCGTGCTGAATTCACTGTCAATGCTGAAAGCGGGGATCGGCAAGGCCAAAGCCTTTTCCACCCTTGATCTCTTTTTTGACCGGGATAACCAGGGACTTGCTGCAACCCGCGACTTCATCAAAGCCTTACCTTACGCTACGGACAGGTCCGCGCGCTATCATGGCTTTAATGACTACAATGACAAAATTACCGCAGCGTTATGCCTGCCGGTTTACAATGCCAGTCAGACTACGGGGGTATTGGCTCCGCAGGCTCCGAAGTTCAGGCGCTGAAGGCGCCGTAACTTTGTTCAGCACTTTCATAATGGCCATTTTACTATTCCGGCATGCAAACCCTTCGGGTTTTTATTGTTCCAATATTGACATATTGGTATCTCCAACGCCCTTGTTTTTTCAACGGCAAGATGTCTTTTTGTCGGACAAAATTCCGCTTCGCAGAAATTTTTTCCATCCAAAAAGAATCTTGCCCCTCCGGGGAGGAGATGAAAAATTCGCAACTCATTTTTCTAATGGCTGAATTTAAAAACTTGACCGGGAGGCCGAAGAAGGAAGGCGAACGGCGCAGTAAGAAGATCGATGCCCGCTTCACGCAAACGGAGTATGAGTTGGTGCTCGCTATGGAGAAGTCCCTCGGGATCACGAAAACGGAATTGGTTCGTTTGCGCGTTTTGAACGGTTCCAGGCGAATGTTGATGAACACGAAGGAATTGATCAGCCAAATGGACGCGTTAGGGGCGGAGATGGGCCGTATCGGCAATAATATCAATCAGTTTGCCAAACATGCCAATATTATGCGGATGAGCGGTGATGTTCCCGTTTATGTTTTAGAGAAATTCAATTCGCTTTTCGGGCAATATCTCGATGTGCAGCAGCGCCTCGAGACCGTTTTCAGAAAGGTGATCCGGCTCGCCGGCAAATAATAATCATGCCGATCTCTTGATCTCGCAGATCGCGATTCGGATATGCCGATATAAAGCTCCTTCGTTATAAAGAAAGGCCGATCATCTGTTACACTGGCACAGCGGTATGAATTACAGCCGTTAGGTTGATATAATGTCTTATAGTAATGGGGATTGGTTGATACAAAGTTATTGTGCTATTGGTATACGCAGCCCCTTGACTATATAGATAGGCTGCTAAGCCGATACCCCGGTATTTCGATATAGCGCTATTTGGTGGTGCCTTAACTGGTTATAACGATAAGCTGATATAGCGTTCTCTGTATACGAAGTTATGGCGAGACATCGGTATACTTTAACACTGATACACGTTTAGCGTGACCGGGAGATATAATGTTCTTAGGTTAGAGCGATACGCTGTTAACCTGATAGCGGGTTACAAAGCTATTTTCCTTATTGATCGTCATCACTGCGGCTATGCTTTCATTCAACTGCTGATCGATGAAGGGCTGTCTCGCCTCTTATTTAAACCTGCTAATCTCACGGGATTTAATTCCGGGCAGGTCTTACTTCGCAGATACCTGTATCCGTCATGCCTGATTTTTTACATGATCATTTTTGACCATATCCGTTGCCCTTTGCACCGCTACACGTTCAGGTTAAAACCCATCCGTAATTGGGTAGAACGGACTTGTGAAGGGCGCGTGTTAAACTTATTTGCTGGCTACACCCTTTTAAATGTTGATGAAACCCGGAACGACCTTGACCCGGAAGCGCCGGCAGGCCTGCATCTCGATGCTTTAGAGTTGCTGAGAACATGGAAAGGAGCCAAGTTCAATACGATACTGCTTGATCCGCCTTATGCTTACCGGAAAAGCATGGAATTATATAAAGGCATCGTTTGCAGCCCATTTAAACAACTGAAAGATACATTGGCCGATTGCCTCGAGCCGGGCGGGATCGTCATCACCTTCGGTTATCATTCCATCGTGATGGGCAGAACCAGGAATTTTACTTTAGAGCGGCTGGCGCTTTTCAGTCATGGTGGTGCCATTCATGATACGATTGCCAGTGTGGAACGTTTGGCTGTCGACGGGATGGATGACAAGGCTGCCAGATCGAACTTCTTACCATGATCGTCAAGATTCTGAAGAATGTTCCTCGCTTTCGCTTTCCTGCCATTCGTTACAATACCGATAAGATTGACCTCGGAAAGGCGCTACTGACCAAAGTGTGCGGTTTCAGTGCACTGCAAGGCCTCGGGAACCTGCGGCCTCAGGATTACATCAACTATCTCAAACTGGTTTCTTCTACGAACGGACGGGTCGAGAAAGCCCAGTTCCACGCCGTCATTTCCGGCAAAGGAAGAATGTACGGGCAGGATGATTTGACGGCCGTTGCAAAGCTTTGGATGGAAAAGATGGGCTATGGGTCACAACCGTACCTTGCTGTTTTTCATGGCGATACCGACAATAACCATATCCACCTGATCTCTACCCGAATAGGCAAGGACGGTAAAAAGATCAGCAGCGCCTTTGAGAACAGGAGAGCCGTTCATGCCTTGCAGGAAGTTCTGGGCTACCACTTTGCACTTCAATATAACCTGAGTACCAAAGCGCAGTTTTACCTATTGCTGGAAAGCCGGGGTTATTTAGGCAGAAATTATAACCCTTCGAAGCTGGATGCGCATATAGCCGGTTACAAACCCGATAAGGTCAGAATGGGCCAACTCAGGGAGTTGCTCATTCTGCACAAGGACGATCCGGCTTTTACGGATATTCTGAAAACACGGTACCAGGTCGAATTGATATTTCACGCTGCCGATGGCAAAGCGCCTTACGGATACACCATTTTAGATCATGGTACGCAACAGGTTTTTAAAGGCAGCGAAGTGTTGTCGCTGAAATACCTCGGGGAGGGCGTTCGGGAAAAGGTCGCTACGCCAACAGCTACTATGCCAGTAAATGAAACATCGCTCCCTGCTTCTTATGTGGGGCCGGTGTGGATCGCTGATGACGTGGACGATGAAGCCGTACTGGGCATGAAGCGCCGCCGTAAAGGCAAGGCCAGAAAAAACACCCGTTAAAGTTTTATTTGAATTTATGATCACCATCATTGGAAACCAGAAAGGAGGGGTCGGCAAAAGCACCCTGGCCGTACTGGCCGCAAACTACCTTACCATCGAACGGGGGGCGACCGCCACGATCATTGACATGGACTACCAGCAGTCTGTCTCCCAGAAATATGAGAAAGCCAAAGTGTTGGAAAACGACGAACCCTACGAGGTTTTTCCTGCCACACTGGAAAGTTATCCCATCCTGAGCAGCGTCCTGCACCGGAATGCGTCACACGCGATATTGATCGACCTGCCCGGCAAACTGGATGACGACGGCCTCTTACCTGTTTTTGAATCTGCCGACCTGGTGATCTGCCCATTCGCGTATGACGAGTTTACTTACCAGTCTACGGTACTGTTTACCGTTGTCCTCAAAAAGATTAACCCGAAGATCGAGATCGTCTTCGTACCTAACCGGATCAAGGCCAATGCCAAATTCGAGATCATGACGGAAGTCAACGCGCAGCTGCAGAAGCTGGGGCAGATTACCGCACCCATTCCTGACCGGGTGGATTTCCAGCGGATCACTACCGTTTATACGCCCGTATCCCTGGTACCGGTGGTGTACCCTGTTTTTGAACAGATTTTTGAAGCACGTTTATGGAAAAAATGAAATCACTTGCCGACCAGATACGGGAAGAGCTGGGAAAACCGAAGAATACGGCCGCTGAAGTCCCGCCTAAAGCACGGGCACCATCACCGGGGACGTCCAAAGGGAAAAAGACAGTAAAGGAACTACCGCAGATCGTAAGGGCTATCATAGACTATGATACGTCGCCCAACAAGAAAATGCTCCATGTCCGGTTTGACCAGAATACGGTCGATATCCTCAACAGGTTCAAGATCGCGACGGGCACCGACATCACCAAATTCGTTGCCTTTTGTGTCAGCCGCATGCTGGAACAACACCCGGAGATCAGGACCACCATCAAACACTTCATTCAAAACACAGATTTATGACCTGGATAAAATTTGCCTTATGGCTATTGGGCATTTACGCCGTTTATTATACGTTCCTGATTTTATGGGATATGCTGCAGAGGGGCCGCACGGTTGCCGGCGACGCCCCGGAAGAACTGGCATTCGTGGATGTTTCTGAGCCGGTGAGACAGGTGGCAGATGACCCGGTCGAGCCGCTCGCCGAGTCTCCCGTAGTCTCATCGGGAGGGGTTTCCCTTAAACAAACCTTTAACCTCGCCCGTGAGGATGCCATCGCCTACATCAGGGCGGTAAGCTTTTAAGCATGAGAGCGATCATTGCCTTTTGCTTATGGGTAACCGGTATGCCCGCCCTCGCACAGCCCGGTATCGCGGAAATGCAGCAGGCACGGCACGAGCTCGTGAATACTTATTTTTCGGCCTTTGACTGTGCCCTGGTGCTGGCCACCCTGTTCGGGCTATTCGGTGCGGTTACCATTTACAAGAACTGGCAGGATGGAAAACATCATATTGATGCCGCCGTTTCCGGCTGGTTCTATGCTGCTATTTTCGTTTTATTATCCGGTATTTTCTTGAGGGCGTTGTTCGGTATCTGAACGCCTTTCGCCGCTTGCTCAGGTCGCCTCCCTGGTGACCGCTAAAAGATTCCTGTCTATTAACTTCTGCTTTATTTAGTATTTAAGGCTTTTTAATGCCTTTGCCTTTTGAATTTTCCGGCGTAGTCCGGAATGATCCCCTCGGGTACCGCTGTCAGCGTGATCGTGATCTGCATGCTGTTTCAACATACCACACTGCCGCCCGGCAGTGCTAAAAGATCTCCGCCTTTATTATTTCTCCATTTTTTAATGTTTACCAAAACCAAAAAAATCTGGGCATCACTTGCCTTACTTGCCCTTGCTTTTCCTGCCCTTGCCCAAAGCGGCGTCGCCGGTCTGAATACCGCGACCTCTACCTTAAAGACCTACGTTGACCCGGTAACCAATATCACGCTGGTGATCGGTGGCATCGTCGGTATCGTCGGCGCCATCCGCGTGTATTCCAAATGGAACTCCGGCGACCAGGATATCAATAAGGAACTGATGGGCTGGGGTGGTTCCTGCGTGTTCCTCGTCGTGTCCGCGCTGGTCATCAAATCCTTCTTCGGCCTGTAATGCCCGGAACCTATGCTGTTTACAAGGGGCTTCAAAAGCCCCTTGTCTTCAAAGGATTCCAGGGTAAGTACATCTATTGGGGCCTGGCGTCCCTGTTATGCGGCCTTGTTTCAGGGGCGCTCCTCATGTCGCTGGTCAGCATGTGGCTCGGTGCCTTTGCCCTGGTGGCTTGCATCACCGGCGGCCTGCTGTTCACCTCGCAACGGCAAAAAGGCGGGCTTCATTCCAAGCGCCGCGACACGCAGATCCTCATTCTCAACCGCTATGGCCGCAAAAAAATTATTTAATATCCCGTATGCCGGGATCGACAAGGGTGCGGATTTCGACCTGCTCATCGGCGATGCCGGGGAGCTTTCCGTGATCATTGAGATGACCAACCCGGTCACCCGTTATGCAGCTCATGCCGCAGGATACGATGAGTTTCATCACCTGCTGAACAACGTGGTGAAAATACTTGGGGATGGCTACCTGCTGCAAAAGCATGATGTGATCAGCCGCTCAGCCTATCATCCGGGGAATGCCCGTGAATACCTGCAAAAACAGTACAACGCACATTTTGGCGGCAGGGAACAGCTCCGCATTTCGACCTATCTGACCATCACCAAACAGGTTAAGAAGGGGGCTTTTTATGTGTATGACTTCCGGGCCATACAGGAGTTTCGTCAAACGGTATCCAAAGTGCTGGAGATCCTGCCCGACGGGAAAGACCTGAAAGAAGCCGGCATCAACCAGCTTGTCCTGCTCATGCTGAGCATGGGATTCGGTCAGGAGGTACTCTCCCTGAATAACCTTTCTCCATCTGCCACGGAGATTGGCATGGGGGACAGGGCGGTCCGCTGTATCAGCATCGTCAATACCGACCAGGTCGATCTGCCGCCGGCCGTCAGCACTTTTAAAGAATTGAACGATAAGGACAGTATCCGCGGCTTTCCGGTGGATTTTTTGTCGTTTCTTTTCGAGGTGCCGGGCTGCGATGCCCTGGTATTTCATCAGTTGATGGAAATACCTAACCAGACGGTGACGCTTCGGAAACTGGAGCAGAAAAAGAAACGGCATGCCGGTATTCCCGACCCTGCCAACCAGTTGTGCGTCGAGGATATTGACCTCCTGCTGACCGATGTCGCCCGGGAAAACCAATTGCTGGTCAATTGCCATTTCGGCGTTCTTGTCGCTGCTACACCGGCGATGATGCCGAAGGCCACCAATTTTATCGAAAGTTCACTCTTTCAGCTGGGCATTATCCCCAGCAGGAATGCCTATAATCAACTGGAGCTTTTCCGCAGTGCTTTGCCCGGGAATGGTGTGGAACTAAAAGACTATGACTGGTTCCTGACCACCTGTGATGCCGCACTCTGTTTCTTCTTCAAGGAGTCACTACCGGTAGACGAAGCGTCTGACTTCTTGGTTCGTTTTACCGACCGCCAGGGAATACCATTGGGGATCGACCCCGCCGACCTGCCGATGAGGACCGGGAGGATCAACAACCGCAATAAGTTCGTATTGGGCCCCAGCGGTTCCGGTAAAAGCTTTTTTATGAACGCGCTGATCGAACAGTACATGCTGTACAACATGGATATGGTCATCGTCGATACCGGCCATTCCTATTCCGGTATCTGTTCCTATTATGACGGCAAGTATATCACCTATACGGACCAGACGCCCATCACGATGAATCCCTTCAAAATATCGGAAGCGGAATATAATATCGAAAAGAAAGATTTTCTCTGCACCATGATCGGCGTGGCCTGGAAAGGGGCCGAGGGGAACTTCAGTACCGTGGAACGGGATGTGATCGCCCAGGTGATCTCTGCCTATTACAGCGAGTACTTTACCAAAAACGGGGAACTGAAATTCAATACATTCTATGAATTCGCCCTCGTGAAAATTCCCGAGATCAAAGCCCAGGAAAAGATACCTTTCGATTTTGATGAGTTCCGGTATGTGCTCAAGAAATTCTATAAGGGAGGGGAGTTCGGTGAAATTCTGAACAAGGATGCCGACCAGTCCCTGTTTACCGAGCCGTTTATCGTTTTCGAGATCGACTCCATCAAAAATCATAAGATCCTCTTCCCGATGGTCACGCTGATCATTATGGACGTATTCCTGCAAAAGATGCGCTACCGCTCGGACCGCAGGAAGACACTCGTGGTAGAAGAAGCATGGAAAGCCATAGCCAGCCCCCTAATGGCGGATTACCTGCTGTTTATGTACAAAACGGTACGTAAGTTTTGGGGCGAGGCCATCGTGGTGACCCAGGAACTCGGGGACATTATCGGCAACGCGGTCGTCAAAGACAGTATCATCAATAACTCAGACACGATATGCCTGCTCGACCAGACCAAATTCAAGGATAATTACCAGGAGATAGCGGCGCTTTTATCGATCAATGAAACGGAACGCCGTAAAATATTTACCATCAATCAACTGGACAATACCGAAGGGCGCGGCCGCTTTAAAGAGGTGTACATACGCCGCGGCGCGGTCGGGGAAGTGTACGGGGTAGAGGTTTCCCTTGCCCAGTACCTCAGTTACACGACGGAAAAGCCGGAAAAGCGCGCGGTTGAATCTTACACCAGCCGCTACGGTTCTTACCCGGAAGGCCTCGATGCCTTTATCGCGGATCTCCGGTCAAGCGGCAAATCATTACCGGATTTTATCAGTTACGTCAACCAAAATATGGCTTCATGAAAATTATCTTCACTTTGCTCCTGACCTGTGCTGCGCGGCTGTTACTCGCGCAAACACTCGTCATCGACCCGGCCGTTTCATCAGCGATCGCGGTGAACTCCTCGACGATCAACGGTCAGCTCAATACGACCAATAACCGGCTGGACCTGATCCAGCGCGGGCAACTGGCCGTTAGCGGGCAACTGGTGGTCGTCAATAATTTGCAGGACCGCATCTACCAGGGCCTTAGCCAGGTGGCCTCGGTCATTAATAACCTTAACACGGTGAAGGAGATTGGGGATTGCGGCATAGACATTGTCAAAGACGTTGAATCCGCTGTAGCCCTCGCGCGCTCGAACCCTGTCCTGCTATTGTTTGCCGAGCGGGGAGCCCGCGATTTCCAGACTCGTGCGACCATGCTGGCGGCCGATGTTGCCGCTTTCGTCCTCAAGGGGGGTAACGGAAACCTCATGGATTCCGGTGAACGCGGCAAATTGCTTAACCATATCGTCAACCAGATGCGCATACTCCGGGGCATTGCCTATGGTATGAACCGGGCCATGTACTGGGCCAAGATCAACGGCGTGTTTCGCTCACTGAACCCCTGGGCGACCTGGGTTAATCAGGATGTGAGGATCGCCAACGAAGTGCTTAACAACGCCAAATATCTGAAACCATGAGAATTCTCAGTTGTACGGTTATCACTTTGTCCATGCTTTGCCTGGGTATGACCGGTTCGTATGCCCAGAAAAGCCACCTCGATATACCGTCCCTGCACCAGTTGGTCAATCAGTCTCAATCGGAATATGAATTGCAGGTCCAGGCGAGGGGACGACAGGCCGTTAATACGGCTAATGAGCAGGCCAATCTCACCCTGTTGGAAAGGGTGAAGCAACGATACCGGCAGTTGCAGGAACGTTATCAAACATTGGGTTCCCTGGTCAGCGCTGCCAACATCGGCATTTATGCCGCACCGATGGTCAGCCGTATCGTTAACAACCAGGCGATGGTGCTGGAAATGGTGCGGAAAAACCCCGCGCTCATCGCCATCGGTTATGAATCCCAGTTGCAGTTTGCCGCGCAGGCACAAAGCCTGATCGCTTACGTTACCGCCTTATCGATCTCTTTCGGTGACGTTAACCAGATGAGGGCTTCTGACCGCAAAGTGCTGTTCGATTTCGTGCTCGCCGAATTAAGCCGCATTCAGGACCTGTCCGGTAATATGCTGCGCACGATGCAGTATGCTGATGCTGCAGGTGTGATCAGGGCGGTGAACCCGTTCCGGGATTTTATCGATGCCGACATCTCCATCGGAAAGGAGATCATTCAAAACGCAAAATATCTAAAATGAAATATGGCTTGAGCTGTTTGCTCGTCTTTACAGCAATGACGGCGAGCGCACAAAGGGTCGTCCTGGACATTAGGCATCTGACGGCCGTTACCGAAAATACGGCCGTACGAAGCAGGGCGGAGGCCACGCACGCCAGCTACCTGAATAATATCAATAATAACCTGAACTCACTCAACACAAATGTAGGGTCGGTGGTGATCGCCCAAACGATGATCTACCAGGCATTGTCCAATGTCAATTCAGCTTTGAAAAATGGTTTAGCCGTCCGCAACATGGCCGCGATTATTGCCGATATGACCGGCTACATCAACCGTGCGGTTGACATGGCGCGTGAAGAGCCTTACCTGCTCATGTTTGCGAACCAGATGGCCGCAGAAATGCGTACCCGCTCCACTGCGCTGGTTACCGACGTCTCCGGTTTTATCCTCAAGGAAGGTGGACAGGTGCTGGCCGATTACAATGCCCGCGATCAGTTGCTCCGGCGGGTAACACAGCAATTACAGATACTTGACAGTCTGGCCTACGGTGCGTGGAAAGCCATGTATTGGGCACGGCAACGAGGCGTCATCGCAACGTTGAATCCCTTTGCCGGCTTCATTAACCGCGACCGCGCCATGGTCGAACAGATCATCCGAAACGCTAAATACTTAAAACCATGAGAAATCATTTCAATTTACTGCTTATCCTGTTATTGTTGCAACAAGTCGCTCATGCACAGCAAATGGTAAAGGACGATGCCATGATCTACCAGCAGCAACGCATGGTATTTCAGCAATGGGATCAGAACAAATTTACACCGAAGCCCGGCTTTCTCAGCCTGAATCCTTATTACTGGCTGACCTGGGGTTTGTTCCACCCGAATTATCACAAAACGGACAGGCGGCCGCTCAGCGCCACAGGGCCGCAAACCCAGCGGCTGGCACTGGTCGGTACCATGAACAGCATTGACGGCCGTTACAAGCTGCAGTCCGACACCGTCAGGAATACGGCCCTGTCCGAAATTGCCAACCATTCAGAAATGATCACCGCCGCTGATCCGTTATGGCAATTATATTACAGTCAGCAGCTCCGCCCCGTATTGAACTTCTCCGTTGCCTCGATTCTTGCAGGCCTGCCACCCGCTGTCAGCGCTAAAGTGTCTGAGGAAGGGCTGCTGAACTGGTATATCAGCGAACTGGAAATGCTTCGCGAAAGGGTACAGGCGGCCCATTCGACGGACATGGACCGGGGTGCAAGGATCATGTCCTATCACCGCTTACTCCTCGAGTACAGGAAGCTGGCTGCCGTATGGGCCATAAGAACATCTTCAGCTCAGGCCACCATAGAGATGACCCGGCAGCAAAAGCGGTTGAAGGATGGCGTGAGTACATTGACCGGCTGGACACCACAGACCGATGTGCAGATCGCCCGTAACGTTTTAACCCGCGTACAATGAAAAATTTAATCTTAGTAACCGCATTGTTTCTTTGCGGTATGGGCGGTGCCGTTGCGCAGACCGATGGCGGTGTGCCCGCAGCCGATACCAAAACCCTCGAGTTCCTGCAGGGCGACGGTGTTTATGAAAGCGGGGTCATGGTCTTCCTGAACGGTTTAAAGGAATCGGTCTGGTCTCATTTCGACCTGTTCATCACCGATGCCAAGGCGCTGGCCGCCATTTTTATGATCATCTTCTTTGCGATAAAGTCCTACGAAATGATGGTCGGCGATAAACAGCTGGAGGTAATGCCTTTATTACGGCCGTTCGGCCTCGCGATGATCATTCTCTGGTGGGGGCCTTTCGTGAAGATGGTAGCCTTTCCGACCGACCTGGTCGCCAACCAGACGGAGCAGATGTTCATGAGCGAACAGACCATCGTCAATAACCTGCGATTGAACAGGGCTGACCTCATGTTGAAAGTGGCGAACTCCTTGTATACCTTTCAGGCGCAGACGGAAGTGGCCGAAAAGGAAAGCGATACCTGGTATGGCCAGGCCTGGGATTCGGTGACCAGTACGGTCAAGGAAGGGATCAGTACGGTAGTGACACCCTTGCTGGAATTGAAGGCAAGACTGACCGTCGGTTTGCAGCTGCTGATCACGCAGCTGCTTGAACTTGCGGGGATATGGATTTTGCGGCTGGCCGTCTACATCGTCTTTATGATCCAGATCATTTACTCGACCATTCTCATCATCCTTGGTCCCTTCGCTGTAGCGGTCAGCATCCTGCCTGCGTTCCGGGACAGCTTCAGCACCTGGGTCGCGCGGTTCATTTCCGTCAACCTTTATTCCGGCATTGCCTATCTCATCATGTACCTCTGCGGTCTGATGCAGGAATATGCCATGACCTCTGAGATCAGCAAATACAAAGAACTGGTCGGCGAAAACGGTTTGAATGCGAGCATCGAAAAGATGGCGGTATTCGCCGGAAACGGGTTGCTTTCCTTCGGGACCGTCATCATCGTTTTCCTGATCGGTGCGATCTGCATGTTCACCGTGCCCAGCATCTCTACCTGGATCATTTCCACATCGGGCATCAGTTCGGCCAGTTCTACTTTCGGCAGAAGTGCCGGAACGGTTTACAGTTCGGTCAAAAAGGTAGCGGGTAAGGTTATATAATCTTTAACTGCATATTGGTTGTTTTAACATATTGTTATTGTGTCTGTTATATTATAAACCTGGATGCTGCAAACCCGTACATCCATTTTAATCAAATTATTTTTTATGATCATCAAAAACATTGAGGCCAAGGTTCGCCTGGCTACCCTCGTTTCCGTCGGTAGCCTGATCATGGCCGTTCTCATTGTCGGGATCAATAGTATTTATGCTTACCGGGTAGTTGCCAACGCCCGGAAAAGCATCTATATCCTTGACGGCGACCTACCCGTTCTGGCCAGGCAGACCGATGCCCAATTGAACAGGCCCGCCGAATACCGGGCGCATGTGAACCTCTATCATAGCCTGTTCTTTTCCCTGACCCCTGACGATAAATTCATGGAGTACCAGATGAAAAAGGCCATGTATCTTGTTGATGAGTCCGGTATGAAGCAGTATAACGACCTCAAAGAGAATGGCTTTTTCAATTCTATCTTATCTTCAAGTTCAGTACTGACACTGCAAACCGATTCGGTTATGCTGGATGCAAAGCGTGCTTATTTCCGCTATTACGGTAAATTGAAAATAGACCGGCGAAGCTCGACGGTCATCAGGTCGCTGATCACGGAAGGGTATCTTAAGGACATACCCCGCAGCGATAATAACCCCCACGGGGTCCTCATCGTTAACTGGAAGACCCTCGAAAACAAAGACCTGCAGGATGTGGCCAAAAATTCACTCTAACCGCGATCCCGGCGATACGTTGTTTGCCGGTATTCAAAAGGAATTCGGGCAGTATTTCAAACTGGCCGGTGACCGGGGAAAGGCGCTGCTGAAGGATTATCCGAAAACCGCCTTTTACAGCATGGTCGTTCTAATGGCCGTCTCCTTGATTTTGTCATTTACCCTTTTCCGTGAGCGCGAAAAGGAAAGCGACCTGAAGGCCGGTCAGCTCGCACCAGTGTCTGACGGCTTTGGCCAGCTCTTGGAGACGACGGGCAAGATCAGGGAAACGATCTCGCTCAGGCAGGTGATCGATAGCTTAAGCGCCAAAAGTTCCCTGGCCGCACGGGATAGTCTGCGGCTGAACGCTGCCCTCGACCGCCTGCGGAAGCTATCCCAACACTAATCTCACTATTATGAAAATTAACTTTAAACAGCCCAAATATGTGCTGCCGGTCATTCTATTGCCCTTCCTGTGCTTTTTCTTTTACGTCTGGAAAAGTGGTTTTGAAAAGCCCGAGGCAGAGGTCAAGGCTAACAGCGGTTTGAACAGTTCTGTCGGTAATGTCTCCGCAGATGTTCAGCAAAAACAACTTGCGGACAAGCTGGAAACCTACCGAAACGCCTACCGGGAAGCCGGTGGCAACAGTGCCGTCGGAGCCATACCAGGCGAAGTGTCTTCCGAGCCGCATTTTGATAGCCCGCAGGCACAGGTAAGTGTTTCAGCGCGCTCGCTTGATTCGATAGACCGGGCGATGAAGCATAAATTCCGCGTGCCTGCCGGAAACGTGGTCGCAGGGGATGCCGATCACAGCAGGATGAATACTGACCCGCAGCTTGCCGGTGCCATCGCCGAATTGAACCGGCAGCGAACGGTGCGAAGCGAATTGCCTGCGGATGAGAGTGTGGTTCGTGAAAAAGATCCCATGGAGGTATTCAAACAGCAAATGGCTTACATGGACAGTATCGGCAAGGCGAATGATCCGGAGGTGAAAGCCGCTCAGCAAAAGAAAGCAGACCGGGAGAAAATTGAAGCGCTTAATGCGCAGGCGGTCAAACTGCCGGTTTCCAAAGGCGGAGGTGTTGCTGCCGGTTTCAATACCGTTTTACCTGAAAAGCAGGATATGTTCATCAGCGCGGTGATCGATGAGAACGTGACCGGTTATGCGGGATCCCGCATCCGGCTGAAATTGCTGGAGGACATTCATGCAGGGGAGACGCTTGTTCCTAAAGGCACTTACCTCTATGCCCGGATCACCGGTTTTAACGAGCAGCGCGTGGCGCTGACCGTATCCTCGATCATGCTGGATGGCAGGATTTTGCCCGTCAAATTACAGGCTTATGACCTCGATGGTATGGCCGGGCTATTCGTCCCGTCTTCCGCGTTCCGCGAGTTCACCAAAGACCTCGGCAGCAGCTCGGTTCAGGGTGTGACCCTCGATGGAGGCTCCGGCAATAATCAGTTCATCATGAGCACGGCCGGTAAGTTCTTTCAGTCTACTTCCTCCGCCATAGCGGAACTGATCCGGAAAAATAAAGCCCGGCTCAAATACCATTCTTACCTCTATCTGATCGACAACGAGGCGTTGCAGAACGCACAAAAAAAATACTGATATGAAAAATATACCATCGTTTTTGCCTTGCTTTTTGAGTTTGGCTATGTTGTTCTTCTTTTTCGGAGCCTCCGCCCAGTCCGGTTTAAGGACAGTACAGCTGCCCGGGCATGCGACCTTGCATTTTGTATCGCCCGAACCTATACAATACGTAGATATCTCGACGAAGCATTTACAGGGTGACCTGCCGATAAAAAATGTCCTGCGTCTTCGCGTTCGGGACAGCGTCCCGGTATTTGAGGAGGCCGTCATCACTATCGCCGGTGAAAAATTCATGGCCCAGTTCCGGGTAGTGAAAGGGGATGGCACTGCACCTGCACAGGTCTGCATCGAACCAGTCGATATGAAACCGCTGGATATCTCGGGCATAGGATTATCTCAGAACCAGCTCCGCAGGATCGCGCTTGACCTCATATCCCGCAGACCTTCTGGCGCTGTTGAAAGGGCAGGAGCATTTAGTTTGAAAGGAAAGGTCAATAGCATTTACGCATTTGATGACTACATCTTTCTTGACCTCTCTTACCGGAACAAAACCAACCTGCGATATGCCGTCGAAGACCTCCGGTTTAAAATCGACGATCAAAAGGTGACCAAAGCATCCAACGTCCAGTCCCTCGAACTTAAGCCTGTTTTTACCTTGCTGCAGGTGCCGGCTTTTGAAAAGTCGTACAGGAATATCATCGTTTTGAAAAAAATGTCATTTCCCGGAAACAAGGTGCTCCACATCGAACTGAGCGAGCAGCAACCATCCGGCCGCACGCTCAGTTTAGGTATATCCTACCAGGAAATACTGCATGCGGACCCGCTGCCGAACTAAGCACAAGTACTGACTTCTATGACCGATACCATCGCTTACGACTATGTAAAACTACTGTTGGAGGAAGAGTTTCCGGAGATTTACCTGCGCTTTTTCAACAACGGCATTCTGCATTATGAACTCACCAATATCCTCGAACTATGCCGGCCCTTGATGACCGGCCTCGACGAGGATGACCGGTTCCTCAGGTACGAGGTGACCGGTACCATAGCTGACTATTTACAGGAGGACTGATATGGCTTTCAAACCGGCAAAGCAGATGGCAGATAATATTGCGGCCATCCGTATTGCGCTGGACATTAATGGCCGGAAACCTGATGATAACGAGCTTCTTATCCTGAAGAATTATGCGGGTTTCGGCGGATTAAAGGCGATTCTACTGCCATTCGGTGACCGGTCGCATTGGGTCAATAAAAATGCCTCCGAAAGTGACCTCGCGCTTTACCTGCAGGTCATGGAATTGCATAATTTGCTGCAGGAAAAACTTCCTTCCAGGGAATATAAGGCAGTTGTGGACTCTATCAGGAATAGTGTGAATACTTCGTTCTACACGCCTGCATTTGTACCACGGACGATTTATTCTGCACTTTCGGACCAGGGCATACTTCCCCGCCGGGTCTATGAACCCAGTGCCGGGGCCGGGGTATTCATCGAAGAGGCGGTTAACGGATTGGAAGGGCTGCAGCAGGTCATGGCGGTAGAAAAAGACCTGATCGCCGGAAAGATACTCACCGCTATCTGTTCTGCTTATACAGTACCGGTTACCGTACAGGTCAAAAAGCTGGAGGAAACCACACCGCTTGAAAAAGGCACGGCGGACCTCGTGATCAGCAATATCCCCTTCGGTAATTTTGCCGTTCATGATCCGGCCTACCATAAGAGCGGGATTACAGCTAAAATTCACAATTACTTTTTTGCCAAAGGGCTTGACAAGCTCGCCGACGGCGGCATCCTCGCCTTTTTGGTTACCGACGGATTCCTGAACAGCCCTTCCAATGAAACCGCCCGGAAATATGTCTTCACCTCTGCCGACCTGCTGAGCGTTGCCGCCCTGCCGGCCAACCTCATGAAGGACAATGCCAATGTCGAGGTTGGCACGCACCTCATTATGGTCCAAAAGAACGACCGCAAGGAAACACTTACGGCGGCGGAATCACAATTGATCAATACGGTAGAACGGGAAAATAAGCTGGGCGGGTACCATCTCAATGCTTACCTCGACGCACATCCCCTGCTTTCCGTCGGCAATGAGATACGGGAAGGTACCAACGCCTACGGTGAGGCCATGCGGATGGTTTGGCAAACCGGGGAAATGACGGATATAACCGAGCACCTGCAGAGTGTGCTGGTCGATGGCCTCGTCCATTTCAATATGGAAAAGTGGCAGGCGATCCGGTTCGACGATCGGCAGGAGGTTGGCCGACAGCTGACGTTCTTGCCCGTGCCCGTTGTGCACAAGGAGGCGGGGCCTGTCGGGCAACTGGGTTTGTTCGATGCCGTACCGGCCGGGGGGAACCCTGCTTTGGCTTACTTGACCGATCTGGAC
The DNA here is from genome assembly GCF_031951985.1 of Mucilaginibacter terrae. Classification (NCBI taxonomy): domain Bacteria; kingdom Pseudomonadati; phylum Bacteroidota; class Sphingobacteriia; order Sphingobacteriales; family Sphingobacteriaceae; genus Mucilaginibacter; species Mucilaginibacter terrae. The sequence continues at coordinate 401,818 of NZ_JAVLVU010000001.1, forward strand.
AAAAGCCTGATGAGTGCCGAAACCGCCAAGGTGATCAGCACCATCCGCACCACGGCCCGGCTTTCACACGACAGTATTTTACTGCTTACCGCCCGCGCCAAGACCAATGATCGGTATATGTACAAACTGGTCAGCAACCTGGCGGAGATCAACCTGACGGAAAAATGGCTCAGCGGGCAAACCCTCGGACAGGAACTGAACCGCCTGTCTGCCAGGCTCCGGCAATTTGCCTATGACTACCGGTATGAAGGTGATGGGACACTGGAACCTGCCTTTAAGTTAATGGCGGACCGTCCGAAAGCATTTACTGATATACGGCCATTTTATATTAAGGACACTCTTGTCGTTTTTGATGGCAAAGCCGGCCTGATCGGTACCCCTTCCGGTCGGGAAGCAGAGTTTAAAGCGCTGGACGGCGATACGGACCTGCGGTTCTATGAGTCTTATATACGGATTCGGGACGCTTACCTTGACCTCTTCGCCCTCGAAAATGAACACCAGGTGCAGTACCCCGAACTGCGCAGGGAACTGAATGCCGGTTACGATGCTTTCGTGTTTGCCTACGGGCTGCTGAATGATCGCGCCAACAGGAACCGGATACTGGCGGATGCGGCCTTTGGGTTCCAGTTGCTTTCCTCCGCAGAGGTCAGGGAAGGCGGAACCTTCGTACGGTCCGATATTTTTCACGGGCCCTGTCTTTGCTGCCCGCGAAGTTTTCCAAACGGATGATCCGCTGGAAGCGCTGGCGGTTTGCTTAAATGACACCGGGATGGTCGATATAGCGGTCATCGGCGCTGCAACAGGCCTGTCCGAAAATGAGGTGGTCAATGCGCTGGAAAAGCAGATTTTGCTGGACCCCGCCACGGGCACCTGGAAGACCACCGATGATTACCTGTCCGGGAATGTCGTCGCCAAGCTTGCTGTTGCCGAAGAGGTCGCCAAAGGGGAACCGGAAAACTTACAGCTGGCCCGAAGCCTGGCCGCGATCAGGCGGGTACAGCCCGAACGTATTCCCTTCGACCCCGAGGACTTCAACCTGGGTGAACGCTGGGTGCCCGTGGCTTACTATGAACGTTTCGCCAGCCACTTGTTTCAGCTGGAAACCCATATCAATTACTTCCGGTCTGTGGATTCATTTAAAGTGACCTATCGTTTGGGGAACACGATCACCAATGAGGAATTTGCGGTTACGCCCCGGGAAAGTGATAAGATCAGGGGAAACGCACTGCTGGAACACGCGCTGGAGAATACCACACCGCACATCACCTACCCGGTTAAGAATGGGGACTCGACGGTCCGGGTACCGGATACCGAAGCGATCCAGACCGCTCACCGGAAGATCGAAATGATACGGGAACGGTACCAGGAATGGCTGAGAGAGCTGCCCAATGCGGATAAACTGGCGCTGGAAAAGATATATAACGATACTTTCAACTGCTATGTGCTCCGGGAATTTGATGGAAGTCACCTGACCTTCCCCGGGCTGGACCTCAAGGCCTTAAAAATTGACGACCTCTACGATTCGCAGAAAAACGCGGCCTGGCGCGTCATACAAAACCGCGGGGCGCTGATCGATCATGAGGTCGGCCTGGGCAAAACGCTGACCATGTTCATAGCGGCCATGGAAATGGTGCGCCTGGGCATCTGCCAAAAACCGATGATCCTTGCACTTAAAGCCAATATCGCGCAGATCACGGAAACGTTCAGGCTCGCTTACCCGAAAGCGAAAATACTGGCGCCTTCGGAAGCGGACTTTGAACCGGCCAGGCGCGAGCGTATTTTCCACGAGGTGAAGAACAACCACTGGGACTGCATCATCATTACCCATGATCAGTTTGGCAAGATACCGCAGTCCCCGGCCATTCAAAAGCAAATACTGCAGTCGGAACTGGACGGCCTGACCCGCGACCTGGCGACCCTCGAGTCCCTCGGCGGTGAGGTAAGCCGGACCATGCTTAAAGGACTCGAGATCCGTAAAGCTAACCTCGAGGCCAGGCTCGGCGGGGTGCTGTACGCCATCGAGAACCGGCAGGATACCGGTATCAACTTCCAGGAAATGAACGTCGGGCACCTTTTCGTCGATGAATCGCACAAATTTAAGAACCTGACCTTTACGACCCGGCATAACCGTGTTGCCGGATTAGGAAATCAGGCCGGCAGCCAGAAAGCGCTCAATATGCTCTTTGCCGTCAGGACGCTTCAGGAAAGGTTTAACAGCGACCTGTGCGTGACCTTTCTTTCCGGTACACCGATTTCCAACAGCCTGACCGAGCTCTACCTGATCTTTAAATATCTCCGGCCGAACGAACTGGAAAAGCAGCAGATATCCAGTTTTGATGCCTGGGCTGCGGTTTATGCGCGGAAAACCGTCGATTTTGAATTTACGGTCACCAACGTGATCAAGGCGAAGGAACGTTTTCGCCACTTTATCAAACTGCCGGAACTGGCCCTGTTTTATAACCAGATCACCGATTATAAAACGGCGAAACACATCAAACTGGATAAGCCTGTCACCGAAGAGTTGCTGGTCAATATCCCGCCGACACCCCAGCAGCAGGACTTTATCAAACGCCTGATGCAGTTCGCCAAAACAGGGGACGGCACCGTGCTCGGGCGCAGACCGCTTAACCGTGACGAGGAAAAGGGAAGAATGCTCCTGGCGACGAACTATGCCAAGAAAATGGCCGTTGATATGCGCCTGATCGATGCGGAGCAATATGGCGACCATCCGGGCAATAAGATCAGCGTCTGTGCCCGTAACGTTGCTGCCATCTACGGGGAAAGTCAGGAGCACCGCGGTACGCAGATCATCTTCAGTGACATCGGCACGCCACGCCCGGATGGTTTTAATGTTTATGACGCGCTGCGCGATAAATTGGTCGCCGAATTCAATATTCCCGCTGTCCAGATCGCTTTTATCCACCAGTGGGAAGGGAAAAAGCGGAAAGAACTCTTCAAGCTGATGAACAGCGGGATGATCAGGGTGCTCATCGGCAGTACCGAAAAGGCCGGGACCGGGCTGAACGTTCAGGAGCGTATCGTCGCTATGCACCATCTCGACATTCCCTGGAAACCTTCCGAACTCGAACAAAGGGACGGCCGGGGGGCGCGTCAGGGCAACTGGCTGGCCAAAATGTTCTTCGGCAACAAGGTCCGCACCTTTATCTACGCGGTCGAACAATCGCTTGATAACTACAAGTTTAACCTGCTTAAGAACAAGCAGCACTTCATCACCCAAATGAAGAGCAATGAGCTGAGCCTGCGCAAGCTGGACGAGGGCGCAATGGATGAACAAAGCGGGATGAACTTCTCCGAATACATCGCCATCCTTTCCGGCGACACGACGTTGCTGGAGAAAACACGAGTCGAAAAGAAGATCGCGGTGCTCGAGGCCGACCGTTCCGCGCATCATAGGGAAGTTGCCCGCAGCCGTTATCTGCTGGAAGACCTTGAGAAAAAGGAAAAGAGTACTTCGTCAACGCTCGAAATGGTCCGTACCGATGCCGCCATGTATGCGAAGGCTTTGCAGCATAACGCCGATGGCGTCAAATTGAACCCGGTCGTGCTGAAGGATATGCCCGGAACAGATGCGGTGGCGGTCGGCCAAAAACTGATCTCCCTGTACAAGAACTATGAACCGGAAAATTATGAGGCCCCACAGCTGCTGATCGGGGAACTTTACGGCTTTAAACTCTTTGTCCGGCGGCAGTATACGCTGGACGATGCTTTTTCAGGCACGGCGACACAACTGTATGCGGAAAGCCCCGCAACGGGCATCAAATACATGCAGAACTCGGGTGCGCCGACACTGGATAACCCGAAACTCGCTGCGCGGTATTTTCTGAATGCCATCGACAGGGTTACCGGTATGGCCGAGAAATATGAAAAGGAACTTGGCCGGATCAGGGAGGAGATACCACAGGTGCAGGAACTGACCACGAAGACTTTCACTAAGGAATTTGAACTCACCACCCTGAAAGCGGAACTGGCCGGGCTGGAAGACCAGATCAATCAAAATATCAGGGAGCGCGAAAAGGCAGCTAAAGCCGAAACGATGCCTGAACTGGAAGAACAGCCGGAAATGGTAATCGAGGTTCCGTCCTCCCTCAAACGTTAATTTTTAGAATAATTTATGGATGTCGGTAGTGATTATTATGGCCCGTTTCCCGTATTGGAACTGGACGGCACGCAGTTTCTGATCGATGCTTTCCGGCATGAACTGATCGAGCTGGGCAATGAAACCAACCGAATGGACTGGTATCATGACATGCTCTACCGGAATGATCACGTGGAATTACTGTATGATTCACATACGAAAAATGTCTTTGCGGGCGACCGCAGCCGGCTGCCAGACCACGTGAAACTGTACTGGCTATACCCGCTGGACGCCCTTGACCCGGATGCGACCAGGGCGCGGCTCGACAGGGTAGTGCCGGGTTGGGAGGAGAACTTTCCGCGTGATCTGCCCATCGTGCAGATCGCAGGACAGGATTTTTTCGCGGATGCCCGGCGCAAGGAATTTCGGGATACGGAGAATCCGTGGAAAAGCATACCGTTCAGCGAAGTACTCCTGGTTGACGGGAACCCCGGCATTTACCTCGATACCCGCGTGATGCAGGTGCCCTTCCCGCATATCTTTAACCCCTTCGAACAACCGGAATGCTTACCGGAGCATATCGTTTTTGCAGCAGTTCCCGATGCAAGGGCCCTTGCGCTGTTAGTATCTGACCAGTATACCTTTCATTATACCGGGAGCTTCTCCGGTGAACAAAGTGCCGGACGGTTCTCGCGTTAGCGGCCGGTGCTTCTCATACAAGCCGCGGGTGTGTGCCTGCGGCTGCCTCATTTCAAATTCTTTTTATGGAGGAAACCAGGGATCAGCAGAAGCTCCATGGCTTCCTGCAATGCGGGATCTACGTGTCCATCGCACTGGAAGCCGCTGTTTTGATTTACCGTGATGCCCCTTTCTGGGGCATTTTTTATTCCGTGATCCTAAAGATCTCCCGCCTGCCGGTTTATCATGAATTGATTTATAGTAAGCTGTCCACTTTCTTACTCATTTGTATCGTGAGTGTGGGGACGCTGGCAAAAAAGAAAACCGACCTTGACCCCAAAAAACATATCGTCTATCCTTTAGCGATTGGTATGGTTTTGTTTTTTGGGAGCCTGCTTTACCGGGGGAGGGATTCGCCGGTGGTGCTGCCGGGTACCAGGCTTTATGACCTGCTCTATATGAGCTGTTCTTTTTTGGGGGCGCTGCTCTGCAGCGTGGCGATGGATAACATTTCCAAGATCATCCGTTCGGGGCTGGGTAAGGATAAATGGAATACCGAAGCGGAAAGCTTCCTGCAGCCGCAGAAAATTAAGGTGACCCCTTATTCGGTCAATATTCCCATGCTGTTTTATTTCGACCAGAAGGTACGGCATGGGTGGATCAATATCTGCAATGTGTTCCGCGGTACTATGGTCATCGGAACTCCCGGATCGGGCAAAAGCTTTTCCATCGTCAACCCGTTTATCCGGCAACTGATCGCCAAGGAATTTGCCGTATGCCTGTACGATTTCAAATTTCCTGACCTCGGCCAGATCGCGTATTTCCATTACCTGCTGGCCAAAGGACAGGGGAAGATGAAAGGTTACAGCTTTCATGTGCTCAACCTCAACGACGTGGAAAAGAGCAGGCGGATCAACCCCTGGCGGGCCGATTATATCCGCTCGCTGGCGGATGCCTCCGAAACCGCCGAAGCGTTGGTGGAGGCGCTTAAAAAAGGGGACAAGTCCGGGGGCAGCGACCAGTTCTTTACCCAGTCCGCCATCAATTTCCTGGCCTCCTGCATTTATTTCATGAGCAAGTATGAAGGAGGTAAGTATTCCAGCCTGCCCCATGTGCTTGCCCTGCTTAACCGCTCGTACGAGGAAATATTCAATACGCTCACCTCCGAGCCGGAACTGCGTGCGCTGCTTTCGCCCTTTATGACGGCCTTCAACGCCAAAGCTTTCGACCAGCTCGAAGGACAGATCGGTACGCTGAAAATATTTATCAGCCGCCTGGCGACGAAAGAAACCTTTTGGGTGTTCTCGGGCGACGACTTCGACCTGAAGATATCTGCCAGGGAAAATCCCGGCGTTTTGGTGCTGGCCAATGACCCGAATACGCAGAACATCAACTCTGCCTGCTATTCCATCATTATTAACCGGCTGACCAAACTCATCAATACCAAGGGCAACCTGCCCTCGGCGCTGATCGTCGACGAGGTGCCGACGCTTTTCGTGCACAAGGTGGAAAACCTGATCGCCACCGCACGCAGTAACAAGGTGGCGGTGCTCATGGGACTACAGGAACTTCCGCAGTTCAGCCAGCAATATGGTAAGGACACGGCAGCCACCATCACCGCGGTCATCGGCAACGTGCTTTCCGGTTCGGTCCGCAACAAGGAAACGCTGGAATGGCTCGAGCGCCTGTTCGGTAAATCCAAACAGTTAGGGGAGGGGCTCTCCATCGACCGCAACAAAACCTCGACCTCGTTCAACGAGAAACTCGAAGCGCTCATCCCCGCAGGCAAGATCGCGTCTCTCAATGCCGGGGAAATGGTGGGCGTCATCGCTGCGGACGCCCAGGAGGTGTACACCGGGCAGTTCGAAACTTCTGCCGTGAACTGCCGCATCAACCTCGATATGAAAGCGATCGGCGAAGAGGAGAAAAATTACAAGCCCCTGCCCAGCTATTATGACTTCGGCGGAAAGACCGACGAAAAATTACGTCAGAATTATGACCGCATTACCCGCCAGGTACAGGAAATGGTACTGGCATTTAAACCGCCGGCACCGGTAACTCCTGCCACCGCCTTTAACAAAAGACCTGATGCAAAATCAAAAAAACCTGTTTAACCTGCCGGACTGGGTCGTCGTCGACCCCGCGCTGGCGGACGATCCCCGCCTGAGGGCCGGGGAAATAGGTCAGCTGACCTATGCCATTGTCAATTTCGATGAGTTCTATGTCGGATTCGAGGATGTGAAGGTCCGTGTTTACGGAGCGGCCGATTTGTTGATGGTCAAAGACGCCAACGCGCTTTTTCAGTATGTCGAGGATTTCGGACCTACGCTCAACGAATACGAGACCAATGCCATCCTCAACGCCGCCCTTCTCGAGATCTATGCCGCAGACTCCGGCTACCAGAAGGAAGCCTTGAAAATTGCCCTGCAATACCCCTCGCTCACCGATGCCATGCTGATCAGCTTTGAAAGCAAGCTGAAGCTCGGCAGAGGGGCGAAAACAGGACGTTGATCGTAGCCCGGCTGATTTTTTAATACCCATCCCCAAAACTTTAATTGAACGTTCATGAACACGGAAAACTTAGACGGTACACTTGTTCTTGTTAAACCGGAACCCCATAAAGGAGAAGACCAGTATCGCATCGGGGTGTTAACTTATGCCTGGTGGAGGGAAAATCCTTACGTCCGTTTCCTGGACGGTGGCAGCATGGATTACAAAGCCGGCCATGTGATGATGTTCAAGAGTAAATACCAGCTCTACGAGCACATGACGATTTATGGTTTGGCTATGAAACCCGAAGAGCTGATGCCCATGTTCAAGATATTCATGCTGTTGGAAAAGTGTTCAATCCAATCGCTGATCTGGGCTATGGAAATTGTGCGTGACCATCCAAACCTGCATCACCGCATACTGGACCTCATCAATTTGGAACAAACGATCATGCCTGACAGGGGAATGGGCCTATCGTAATCATGCTGATTTGCCGGCACATAAATCCCATATGCGCCGAGGTGAAATGCGTACATCAATTTAACCCAGGCCCGCGTAACGGGCGATAAACCAATGCCGGAGCTTGCCTGCACCGGCCGATCAATCATTTAATTTTTTATGAACAGAGAAAATTTGCAAGCCAGCATCGTCATGGTGCATCCCGACCTGCAGAATGATGTCCTTAAAAATCAGGGTAAGATCGCCGTCGTCAATTACGACCGTGACCTGAACAATGACATCTATGTGGCTTTCGAAAACGGCCAGGAAGCTGTCTATCATCCCTCGGAGTTGCTGGTCCTGAAAGACAAGCAGGAGGTGTTCAACGACCTGACGGCCAACGGGTCGAAAATGGAGCCGAATGATTTCAGAGCGCTCTACAAAATTATGTTGTTACAGGAACGTAACACGCCCCAGGCGAACTGGGATGCGCTCCTCATCGCCCGCGATAATCCCGGCGTATGGGAGCACGCGCTCGAAACTCCAGGCCGGAAGAACAGCGTGGAACTGAACAAGGCCTTTACCCGATGAAGCTGCTCATCAGCCTGTGCCTGGTCTGCCTGCCCCTCAAATACCTGCGGCTGAATTCACCATTCGGTTACCGGAACCATCCGCTCACCGGTATACGGAAGCTGCATGACGGCGTGGACCTGCGGGCGAGAGCGGACACGGTTTACGCCATTATGAACGGTCAGGTCAGTGCGACGGGTTACGCAGATAAATTGGGGATTCATATCCGCTTGCAGCATGGCGCCACGCAATCCGTTTACGGCCACCTGAGCCGTGTTCTGGTCAGCCCGCAGGATTCGGTTTCCGCAGGCGAGCCCATCGGCATTACCGGTACGACCGGCCGCGTGACCGGGGAGCATCTCCACTTCAGTATCCTTTACTGGGGGCGTTATATCGATCCCATTCAATTCTTATATCAAACCATTTTACACCATGGAAAAACCCAGAAATTATAAGCCCTTCTATCTCCAGGTGGCGGAGAAACTGACCGCTGCCCTGAGTGCCGGAACCTCGGCGTTTCAACAGCCTGTCAAAGAGAACGGACAGCCTGCCTATATCAAACCGATCAACCCGACGACGGGTAAAGGTTACAGCGCCCTGAATGCATTGGCACTCGCCCTCAAAGGACATGAAGACCCAAGATGGATGACAGCTGAAGCTGCAAGGTTTGCCGGTTACCTCGTCAAAAAGGATTCCAGGGGCACCATGATCACGTTCCCCAAAACCAGCGACATCCAGGCGATCCGTAAACCGGACGGTTCCAAGATCACTGACGAGGCAGGGGTGACTCAGACCCGTCTTGTCGAATATGAGAAACCCGAAAAGGGCGTTGCTTTTTTGTTCAACGGTTCGCAGATCGATAAGATCGAGCCGCTGGAAGAATTCCTCGCTAAGGAGGCGGAAGGTCAAACATTATCTCCCATCGAACGTGCGGATCAGCTGATCAAAGACAGCAAGGCCGTCGTCATCGAAGGAGGGCAGGAAGCTTATTACGATGCTAAACGGGATGCCATCTTCCTACCCGAAAAAGACCAGTTCCCAAGCGAGACCGCCTATTACCAGACTGCTATCCACCAGCTGGCCCACTGGACCGGCCACGAAAGCCGTCAGAACCGGCCGATGGAAGGTAAATTCGGTTCGCAAGAATATGCTAAAGAGGAGTTTCGCGCCGCCATGGCTGCCATGATCATCGGCGCTGAGCTGAAGCTGGGGCATGATTTCGGGCCGCACAAAGCATATACCGGTCAATGGGTAAAAATGCTGAAAGAGGAGCCTTACGAGATCGCCCGCGTGGCGAAGGATGCCCAGCGCATCGCGAATGCTGTTCTGGGCGTTGGGAAAAAGCAGGAAGTGGCACAGGAAGTGGTGCAGGGCGAAGCCCCGGCCGTGAGTACGACGCTGAAAAAGGGCGATGCCGTCGTGCATAACAATACTACCTACACCGTGTTGGCCAAGAAAGGCAAAACCCTGGATATGGAAAAAGCCGATACCGGCGAAAAGTTCAAACTTAAACCCACCGATGCCCTGTACGGAAAATTGGTGGAAGCCAAAAATAACCCCGTAGAAATACAGGTCGCTGAGGAACAGGACCAAGAGCAGGAACAAACCCGGGAACAGGAACAGGTTCAGGAACAATCTTATTCAAGAGGACGATAAACGATGAGATTTCAAAGATTCAAAGAAAAGGAACTGCCCATGCAGGACCTTGAAACGATCGGGCTGGCCGCAGGCGGTCAGCTCCTGTTAAATGTCGACGACCTGAAAGCTTTGCTTTCCGGGGGACGGACCAGCCTGATGCAGCTCAATAACCTCGAGGCCGAGAACATAAAGATCAAGTCCCTCGATGCCAAGTTATCCCTCCAGCCTGATGGTAAAGGCAAGGTCAACCTGCTGATCCACCCGGTGTACCGCAGGGCCGTTAAGCCCGACTTTATCAGTGAGGAGGATGCCCTTCAATTGCAAAAAGGTGGACTATCGAACCTGTTGAAAGTGTCGACAGACGGGCAGGGGCGCCGTAAAGAATTATTGGTGGAATATGATGCCGATACCCGGGAGTTCATTGTTTCCGATGTCGAAAAGATACTGGCCCCCGATATGGTGAACGGTGACTTTTTGACGCCGGCCCAAAAGGAAGCATTTCGTAAAGGTAAAGAAGTGCAGATGCCTGATCATACCGCATTCGCCTACACCGCGGTCAACGCGCAGGGTATCAGGGCCAATAAGCTGGCATTGATCGCCTCAGTCCTGATCGACGGCGGCCTGAGTTATGCCCTGTACAAAGGATTGAACGCCCTGTTCAACCAAAAGCATGATGCTGATGCTGGAAAATTGAGTGCGGGCTACGATAACGCTGTCCGGGATATGGAGGAACAGGTCAACTTTCATCATCAGGAAGCACCGCTCCCTAACCGCATCACCCGCTGATGAATGAGCTCTTGACCAGGCTTGGAGTGCCACCGGCATTACAAGCCTGGTTCAATTGTGAACAGCATACCACTTTCGATTACGGCGGCGCAACAGAAATTTTTGCGGCCGGGTTTCATAAGGTGCCGACCACGCCCAACGTATGGCTCGCGGGAAACCGTTCCGCATCCGAAGTGGTCATCACGCATTCGGCGATGGAGGCCATCGCTTACCTTTCTATTCACCTCGATCATTACCCTGACCTCGATAGGGTAGCATTTATTGCGACCGGCAATCTCCCCAGCGCCGGTCAACTGCAATGGATCAGGTCCAACTTCAAAAGACGAAAATTTACCTTAGTGTTCGGGAGTGATCTCCTAGGTACCGTTACGGACATCAAAGTAGCAGCAGCCCTTAAAGGGCGCTCCGCTAAACTGTTCCTGAAAGATGACAGCATCCTATGCCAGACAAATGGACTTAGCCACAACATTCCTTTTTCAAACCTGAGTTTACATGTCTTTGAAAAAGACTTTGGGCTCAGAACAGGCAACAGGACAAGGAAACCAAAACATTTTTTAAGCTTTTTAGATCAGCTTCAAAGCGACCGTTTAGATACCTTGATATAATCAAACACTTAAATTATACGTTGGAAAAAAATCAATAATCCGGCCTTAAATACTTGTTTTTGGCTAATAAAATTAGTAAATTTAAATACCATGAAAACACTCCTGCATCTTATTGCCACATTCTTTATCTCCACACTTGCGCTATGGGGAACCTTAGGAAAAGGAAATCCTTGGCCTTGTTACGCTGTAGCTTTAGTCACATGGCTGTTGTTTTTATGGCGGTACGATGTCCGGCTTAAACGGGAAGCCCGTCGAAAGCGGTTTGAACCTGACTTTTTTCGCAGGTAGTTAAATGCATCAAGGGCATTTATCAGGTTAGGCTTTTTAAACCACGCTAAGACTTATATTTGCGCGATGAGAAATTTTACAGCGGAAGCGGATGGCGCAAACTTTGAGTTCGTCACAATGAATATTCAACGCATGCACCTGTTCCAGGTTTATGTGGTTCATGAAGGCCGGAAAGTAAGGTTTCACATGCAGGCGGACCCGAACGGGAATTTCAGGATCACAGACCCGGCGTCCTGCCCCGAAATTTATCACCGGACAGAAGAACAATTAAACAACGCGATAAGAATTTACGGAAAGGCATAAAGACGCCTTTTAAGCTTAGTTCGTGTTTAAGGCGGCCAAACGTTCAGCGGTTGCCTGAAGTAACCCGGTGTTGAGGGTTGCGCTGGCTACCGCCGTGGTGAGTACCCTGTAATTCCCTTCTTCATCCGGTTCAAAAACAAATGTCTCATCACCGATCAATACCGAGAAACGGTGAGTATACCCCCAGCGCTCGAAGCGGGCAGGAAGTTCATACGCCTGTCCCGAATAAGTTACATGCAGATGGAACGGTTCGTTCATATCAGAAACGGATCAGGTTCTTGTCGGTAATAATGATCTCAGGCTTCCCTTTATAATCGATCACCTGACCGGTTACGGTAACGTTCTTGCCGTCTAATTGCGTTCCTAATGTTTGAGCATCTCCTTTCAGCGCAAGGGTGAGCAATTGGTTGGGGAACGCCGCACCGAGGTTAACCAGCACCATAGAGCCGATGTCTTTGCTGCTAAATACCTTGCCGCTCACGGTAACCGTTTTGCCGGTATAGTTCTTTACTTCCTCCAGTTTAATCACCGGGATCGTTGTTGCAGCTGATGCCGAATTGCCCGCTTCAGGCTGGGGTAATGGAACGGTGACGGTCTTCACTTTCAGACCCGCCAGCAAACGGTTCAGCTCACCCGCCAGGCGGATACCGGCCTGGTCAATCCTTCTGCGGACAACCGGAATATATTTCTGATAGTAAAGCTCGTCGATGCTTTGCCCCGGTTTAGCATTCGCGTATAACTCGGTCGTGATCTGGTAGCTTTCCCATAACCATTCCGTCGGGCTGTCCGCCTGCCATTTTTTGATGTCCGCAGGTGTAGCCGTATCATAATTCTTGACGATGTCTTCCTGGCTCAGCCCTTCGTGGTCGATCAGTTTGCTGTCCCAGAGGCTGTGCAGGTTCGTACCTTTATCCTCGAACCGGAGCTGTATGGTATTGCCGCCCTTGTCTTCCTTACGGCTGACGTGCATCGGCTGATGCGCATCGCCTACAAGATGGATCAAATATTTCAGGGCCTCATTCCTTGCATCGGCCGATGTATTCACATCTTTTAAGGTGGCTTCAGTTTTCAGAATAGCGGTATAAACATTGTTATCGCTTTCCTGTACCGCTTTTACGAAGGCATCATGTGAGAGGCCGAGCGGCAGGTTGATATAATGCCACGGCGCAGTCTTCGGGTCGCGGTTCTCGTCTGCCCAGGTACTTACCGCTTCCATTTGCTCACCCTTCAAATAAGCTGACACGACATAGGCCGTATTTGAATTCAAATGTTTCTGTGCAATGGTCGCCACGGCACGGTGACCCTTAAATCCCCAGGAGACAAGACCGAAAGCTGCAATCGCAAGGCCGGTGGTCAGAAAAGTTGTTTTTTTCATGGTATAAATCTGCTGCAATTTCGGAAACACAAAGCAAACATGGATAGGTTTTATTAACCCTTTTACAAAAATATCAGCCAGCCAACGGATTAATTTTTAGAACCTGCCTATTCAATGTGTCATGGAAAACACCGGCTACTACAAACTTGCTGTACTTCTTTTTGTTGTAACTAAAAAGTAAAAATATGGACAACAAAGAAAATGTTGGCAATCCTGACAGAAGCAGGATCAACGTAAACGAGGAATACGAATTGAATCACTGGTCGAAAAAATTCGGTGTAAGCCATGACGAGTTAAAGGCAGCTGTTGAGGCGGTAGGCACCTCGGCCGATGCTGTGGAAGCATACCTTAAAAAGTAGCCGCCATGAGCCTGGAGAAATACAACGAGAAACGGGACTTTTCGAAGACGAAAGAACCCAAAGCCGGTAAAAGCAAGGATAAGGAGCACCTGATGTTCGTTATCCAGAAACATGATGCGACCAGGCTGCATTATGATCTCCGGCTCGAAATGGAAGGTGTGCTGAAAAGTTGGGCCGTGCCCAAAGGCCCGTCAACAGACCCCACCGTCAAACACCTCGCGATGCGCGTGGAAGACCACCCATTCGATTACCGCAGTTTCGAGGGCATTATACCTAAAGGTGAATACGGTGGCGGAACCGTCATCGTATGGGACCAGGGCTACTATGAGCCCATCGAAGAGATCAAAGGAAAAAAGGCCCAGGAAAAACACCTGCTTAAACAGCTCGAAGCCGGCTCCGTCAAAATTCGCCTGTTCGGCGAAAAGCTGAAAGGCGAGTTTGCCCTGGTGAAAACAAAGGGAATGGAAGGCGATTCCTGGTTGCTGATTAAACATAAAGACGAGTTCACCTCGAGGAAAGATATTACCCAATTGGACAAGTCCGTGCTTTCCGGCAAGACCATTGCGCAAATGGAAAAAACCGGCGATAAGGTGTGGAAAAACGGGCATGAGGAAACGGTGCGCAACACAAAGACAAAAGGCAAACAAACGGCCGAACCTGATACCGCTCCCGACGAACAGCTGGCCGAAAAGGTAGAAACGGAAGCGCTGCCCGACCTCTCTGTCGACAGCATTCTTAAGAAAGCACCTAAGTCCGATGTGCCCAAAGGCATCAAACCGATGAAGGCCACTTTAGTGGATGAGCCATTCGATAATCCTGACTGGCTATATGAGGTCAAATGGGATGGGTACCGCTCCCTGGCTTATGTGACCAAAAACGATGTGGAACTTATCTCCCGTAACAACATCCCGTTTTCCAAATATTATCCCATTGTCGATCTACTGAAGCAATGGAAAACCGATGCGGTCATTGACGGGGAACTGGTCGTGCTCAATGACCAGGGACTTTCCGATTTCGGGGCCTTGCAGAACTGGCGGAGTGAGGCCGACGGGCACCTGGTCTATTATGTCTTTGACATCTTATGGTACAAAGGCAAAAACCTGATGGAACTGCCTTTGGTACAACGACAGGCAGTGCTGAAAGAAATCCTGCCGGTGCAGGATGAACGCATTCGCCAAAGCCAGTCGTTTCGCGCCAACGGTGTCGAGTTCTTTGATGCGGCCGAACGGATCGGCTTGGAAGGCATCATGGCCAAAAAAGCAGAAAGCACCTATACTTCGGATCTGCGTTCCCGCGAATGGCTGAAAATAAAAGTGCAGCGCAGGCAGGAAGTCGTCATTGCCGGCTTTACCCGTAATGAAGGGACCAACAAACCATTCAGCGCCCTGATTTTAGGCGTCTACGATAATGGCACCTTGCGATATGCGGGTAAAGTAGGTACCGGTTTCAACGGAAAGCAGCAAAAAGAAATGATGGCGCAGTTCGGGCCGCTCATCACCGACAAGGTACCTTTCGAAACGGTTCCCGATGTCGACAAACCTTCGCGTTTTCGCCCGCAGCGGCTCGGCGCTAAGCCGACCTGGCTGAAACCAAAGCTCGTAGGCGAGGTCAATTTTGCGGAGGTGACGGATGAGGGGGTGTTCCGGCAGGCCTCCTTCAAGGGCTTGCGCGAGGATAAAAAAGCAACAGAGGTGATTCTGGAGAAGGAGCAGCATACGCAGCAGGCCGTCAAAGCGGAGCAGGAAAGCCGCCCGCCTAAAGGTGCGGTGCAGCCGCCCAAAAACAAGGAACGCAAGACCTTGCTGAACCCGACCGAGGAAACGCAGGTCAGGAAAATATGCGGTCATGATCTGAAGTTCACCAATCTCAGCAAAGTTTACTGGCCCGAAGACGGCTTCACCAAGCGGGATATGTTTAACTATTATTACCGGGTAGCCGATTATATCCTGCCTTACCTGCTGGACCGGCCCATGTCGCTGAACCGTTTTCCCGGCGGTATTCACGGCCCGAGCTTTTACCAAAAGGATGTTAAAGGCAAAGCGCCTGCATGGATGACCAAGACCTTTCCTTATACGACCAGTGACGGGGAGCATAAGGAATACCTCGTCGGCTCGGACGAGTCTTACCTGCTGTGGATGGCCTCTTTGGGGTGTATCGAGATGAACCCCTGGTTCAGCCGGGTACAATCACCCGATTGCCCGGACTTTTGTGTTATAGACCTTGACCCGGACCAGAACACGTTCGAACAGGTGATCGAGGCGGCGCAGAAAGTCAAGGAAGTTTTAGATGCCATCGATGTGCCTTGTTATCCGAAGACTTCAGGTTCGACCGGCATGCACTTGTACATCCCGCTGGAAGGTCAATACGACTATGACCAGTCACAATTATTTGCCAAAATCATCGTAACTGAAGTTCATAAACAACTCAAATCCTTTACCAGCCTGGAAAGGCAGATCAAAAACCGTAAAGGCAAAATGTACCTCGACTTTTTGCAAAACCGGCCGGGCGCGACCATTGCCGGGGCCTACTCGCTCAGGCCGAAGCCGGGAGCGACGGTGTCGATGCCACTGAGTTGGGATGAAGTGAAGCCGGGGCTGACCATGCGGGATTTTACCATCCATAACGCGTTAGACCGCTTGAAAGAGACCGGAGACCTGTTCAAAGGGGTATTGGGAAAAGGCATAGACCTGTTGAAAACCATTCAGAAGGCACAGAAGACGTTTTAAATATTAGCGCGGACAATCCATTAAAATGTTACCTGTTGCAAATTTTTCTGCTGTACAGTTGCCGGTGAGGCTTGCCGCAATGGAGTTCTTTATTTCTTGTAAAATCATTCCGAAGCATTGTACGGATAGCCTCCCCTAATTCGATCAATTGCGCAATTTTAGCATATCTATTTAATTGTTTAACTTGTTTGGTAATAAATGATTAGTGATATGCGAATCTGGCTTAGTACACTTTTTCTATTAGTTTGTTGCTGGACCTATGGTCAACAAGCTAACCAAACTTTTGCTGATGCTGCTTTTGTTTACAAAGGTTTTATCTCAGGAGGAACGAACGCAGGGTTAAGGGCTTACAGTTCTGTGATTGACACGTCGGGGAGTGTCAAAAAAATACGACTTAACACATCTTATCTTGACACACTTAACTTTTTAATCGGAAAAGTTAAAGCCAGGAGGCACAGGCAACAAAAGGTAGGCCGAAGTTTTTGCGCAAGTATTTTAAAAGATGGAAAAGAAAGGAAAATTGCCATCGTGCCTGATTACGCTATCATTGATTTACAAAATAGGAAAGAATACATATTCGCAAGGACAGAATTTTTAACATTTACACGCGATTTATTGCCAGAAACTATTATTAAAGGTCGTATTCTGTTATCTTCTCAGCCTTTATAATTCTTGAGCAGAAATAATATCTATATTAGTATTCATAAGTCATTTTATAATGAAAAACCTTGTCACCTTGTTGGTCGTAATCTTGTTCCTAAGTGCTTGCGGGGACAAGAAAAGCGCACCAGAGCCTGAAGCTCCCGTAAACACTACCCCTAAGAATATCACCCAGGCTTTCATCGGCCCGGAGCTCCCTGTCCAGCAAAGATCATCCGCTTTTTATGTGGGTGTCAGATATTTCAAGGACTACTCCAGTGAGGATCAGGTAACGCTGACATTTAACGGCCAGAACGGTGTTTTGCAAAACACCTACAAAACGGAACAGGAAGGAACCAACCTACTATATTTGTTCCAGCCGGCAGGCCAGGCTGTGACCGGTAAATTGAAGTTGAGTATTAAGAACGAGCAGAAAACTTTTGAGAAAGAACAGGATTGCCGGATCACTGATGATCTTACGCTGAAGACTGTATGGAACGCCTTAAGCAAAACCTACCTTTCCGGATTTGACCGCCATATTGAGCGGCTGAAGACCGGGACATTTGCATTGAATTCTCAATCAACTACAGTTCTCGGTATTTTCCTCGATAATGCTTCTGTTCCGGGAGACCGCTTTGGCAGGACATTGATACCAGCCTTGCAGGGCAGGTATGAACTGACTTACGCTGGAGATGCTTTGTCTGAAATCAAAATTATCCATGGGGAGCCTCTGTTGAACCAAGCATTTTCGTCACAGAAGACCTATACTGACCTGGGCACAGTCTACGGAAACTTCACATCCCGCACTCAGCAAAATGGCTACGAGGTAACTACGTACAATACAAGCGAATTTATACTTACGACGTATCTTAATCCTACGATCATGTATACCATCATCCGGAAGAAATAGCATTCCGGCGGCTACTTATCGTAAAATATATTTTTTAACGATAACCCTGCCTTTAGCCACGGACAGGGGTTTAAGCATTCTCAGGATTTTGAATTCAAGAAATTAGGCTCAGATGCAACGCTTGCAAAAAACTGGATGACGTGGACGCAGGGCAAGTAAAGGCGCCCATTGACTTTAAAATTGGTCTTTTGCATAGCAGATCAATTGTACCCCGGTCAACATCCGGGCAAATGGTCGCTGGATCTTATTCCCGGTTAACTTTCAATGTGTCGCCTGAGGTAAGGCGATTGCTTTATTAACTGCCGATTTCTTTTGGAAGAGAAATCCCAGCATGAGCGAAACCAGGAGCAACGGTACACTCATCCAAACAACATTTTGGACCCCATAATGAGAAATGACGAAACCTCCCAGAAAGGTCCCCAAAGTAATTCCGGCATTGAAAAATGAGGGCATGAGACTGTTAATAAAATCAAGCGAACTTTCCGGTTGACTATGAGTAAGCTGAACGTTTGTGGCAAGAAAGCCTCCTGTATGAATAAAGCCCCAGAAAGAAAGAATGATGACCATCGGAATGAAATTACCACCAAACTGATAAGCCATTAAATGGATAACGATAAGGGCAATGAGGAATATGCGCGCTGTGAGCAATACGTTTTTGCTAAGGGCGATACCCATCAACCAATTACCCGCGATCCCGGTACAACCGAAGACCAGTAATAAGATGCTGATCTCAGCACCTGTCATATGGGTGACCTTGGCCAGGTATTCTGCCAGATAACCGTAGGTAGCGAACATTCCGGCCAATATCAGGACCGTGGCGATCAACTTTACCCATAAGCTCACGCTTCGTAGTAGTGTAAGCTGGTTTTTCGAACTCTTTTGTGTAACAGAGACAGGCATAGACGGCCCCAACAATGCCAAAGCACCCAACGCTACCGAATTGATCGCGGCCGAAAGAATGAATGAAGCCCGCCAACTAAAAAGATCAGCCATGTAGGTGGTCAGGGGAACGCCGATGACGGTCGCAACGCTGAGACCGGCCATAACCGTCGCTATAGCTTTCGGTGCCTCTTTAGGACCCGCTAGTTTTGCAGCTGCAGTAACTGCCACCGCCCAAAAAACCGGATGAAGGAACGCCGGCAAGATCCGTGCGATCATGAGTACGGTGAAGTTCGGCGCAACGGCAGAAAGCAAATTAGAAAACACAAATATGCCAAGTGCCAGGGACATGACCGTTTTGCGGTTCATTTTGGCAGTGAGCGCGTTGGTAAAAGGCCCGGTAAGCGCAACGGTAAGGGCAAACCCACTGAGTAACCATCCGGCTGTATCTACCGTGACGTGGAAATTTTTGGCCAGGTCTGGCAAAATACCAATTACGCCAAACTCAGTGGTGATGATACCGAATGCACCAAGCGCCATGATATAAATTAATCTATTCATTTTATTGATCCATATATTTGAACGTTGCTATACATCATCGTTGTTGTTGATCATGAGATGACATGTATATTCGCTTGTGGGTTGTGACGTTACGTTAGCCCGATCTACCGTGAGTCTGGATCTCTCGATAGCTTTAACTTTTACCGCCACAACCCGGTTAGTTTAAAGAACGAACTTGCTCCCAAAGGTGCAAAGCTATTCCTGTCTGGAGTAGGTGACTTTTGAATCAGGGAACAAGTATGACCGATCCTGTTGTTTCCCTGTTTTCGAGTTTACGGTGTACATCCGCTGCGGAAGATAGCGGGAATCTGGCCGGGTTGAATTCCCCAAACGTTCCTTCTTTATACTTTTGATAGACCTCGGCGGATAGTTGTTCAAGATGTTGTTGCGAACGGATATAACGACCAATATCAGGGCTGGTAAACTGTATTTGTTTCTGTCTCAGGCTTTCCTGGTCAATAGTTGGAAAACCCGAGGCGAAGCCGAATAGGACAGCATTGCCGCCGTTTCTTACCAGTCCGATCGACTTGGTAAAAGTAGCGGCACCAACACCATCATACAGCACATCGACCTTACGTCCACCGGTTATCGCTAATACCCGCTCGGAAAGATCTTCTTCTCCCAGTACAATTGCGCCGTCAAGATCTGCTAAAACGGCCATTTTCTCCCTTGTTCCTACCGTACCGATAACGATCGCCCCTAAAGATCTTGCCCACTTTGTCAGCAGTGAACCTACGCCGCCGGCAGCGGCATGCACCAATAGGATATCTCCCTTTTTAACCTGATAGACCAGATTGACCAGGACGTTGGTGGTCAAACCTTTTGCCTGAAGGGCTGCAGCAGTTTCAAAGGAGATCCAATCGGGTAGGTGGACCAGGTTGTTCGTACTCATTAACCTGCGCTGTGCGTATGCACCCATGGCATGATGGTAAGCGACCCGATCCCCCGTTTTAAAACGCGTAACGCCGGAACCGACAGCTTCGATGGTGCCGGCTGCTTCTACACCAGCCCCTGTGGGAAGGCTCGAGATGGGGAAAGTGCCGCTGCGAAACTGCGTATCGACGTAATTTACGCCGATGGCGGCATGTTTGATCAATACCTGACCTGCCGTAGGAGCCCCGACTATCTCCTCCTCATATTGCAAGACGTCCGGAGGGCCCTGTTGGTACATTTTTATAACCCCGGATACTATGTTATTACTACTTTCTTTCATTTTCTTAAACTTAAATTGATGATTTTGAAATGGAAATTTGCTTTTTCCTTCCGGATGTATGCCGGTAATAGATCATCACCAGCATGCTCCTGATCAATACTGTTCAGGACCGATCATTTCAGAGATCAAGTCTGATCAGGTTTTTTGAGATAAGTGATCCGCCAAACTCCTGAAGTCGTCCTCCTTCATCGATCTTACCCAGGTCAAGTGCGCTGAACCCAAGTTTTTTCGCAAAGTTGATGACCTGTTTCTTAGGAACTTCCTCATCACCGGCAACAAATATGACCCTCCGTCCCCCGTCGCTTTCCGGGTCTGATGCCAGAATAGCGGCAGGTAAAGTGTTAAAAGCTTTGATTAGGGATGCCCCTGGGAAAAATTCAGCATTTACCTTACTTGAGGTCCTTCCACCCAGGTCTGCTGGTTTGAATTGAGGAAAGACAATTGCATTTGTGGTGTCAATGACGATCCGTCCGGCCCAATCGATCCCACGGGCGGCTGCCTGGACCTGATCGAATGGGACAGCGATCAGCACAAGATCCGAAGCAGCGGCTTCCGCAAGCGTACCTGTTTTAACCCGCTCGCCTAAAGAACTTGCAAGACCGGTCAATTCAGCGGGGGCTCTCCGGCTGCTGATGGTCACCTCGTAACCTGCCTTAGCGGCGTGGCGGGCTACCGCCTGGGCGATGTGCCCGGCACCTAAGATCCCGATCGAATTTTGTCCTGACACCTTAGTGCCGGTTGTATTATGATTTTCCATTTTTTTATATAATTATCACCTGGCCTCTTTGTGGCCTGACCTGTTCACAAATGGCCAGGCCGCCAAAGGCCGCGGGTGTCATTTGAACTGCCTTGTATTTGATTCCGCGTATGATATTACCAAGGGAAAGGACCGTCAGGACCTGAAAACAGGACTGCCGGGTCGTTTTCACCAAGAGCGGCACGGACAATGTTGCGTGAACCTTCTTCCACGGTCTCGGTACCCTGAAAATTGTTCAATGCAGTGGCCGTGAAGCCCGGGCTGGCTGCCTCCACCCGGATATTGGTGTCTTGTAATTCGATCGCTAAAGCCAGTGTGATCGCGTTGAGCGCTGTTTTGGAAATGCCGTAAACTACCCCAAAGCCCCCACGGAACGGAAATGCAGGATCAGCATTCAGTGTCAAAGAGCCCATACCACTGCTTACGTTAACGATACGCGCTGATGGGGCTTCGCGTAATAAAGGAAGAAAGGACTGTACCGTGGCAAGCTGTCCGAATACATTGGTTTCCCAAACGGTACGCACCTCGTCCAGGGACGCCCCTAAGGCCGTTCCTGATCCAAGTATCTCTTCCAACGACCTGTTAGGATCTCCGGCGTGCAGAAGGCCGGCATTGTTAACGAGCACGTCCAGCCTTCCGAAATCCGCTTTTACGCGCTCGGCAGCTGCCTTGATACTATTCTGATCGGCGACATCGATCACCAGACCGTGGGCATTTTCACCGATCTCAGCGACAGCTTCGCTGGCATTCTCCAATTTGCGTGTTCCCACGAGGACGATAAAGCCGCGTTGAGCAAGCTCTTTAGCGACCTGACGTCCGATACCGCGATTCGCACCGGTGATCAGCGCTACTTTTTTTTCTCCTTTGACTGCTGATTGCGCAGTTCCTGTTACTTGTGACATGTTATAAAAATTTAATTGTTAATAAATAATATTTGAATGAACGCTCAAGAATTATGAAAAAAATTTTTATTTCCTGAACAGATCGAAAAAATTTTCGATGACATTACTGATGCGTTTCTTATCCTTATAAAGAATGTAATTCTGGCCGAATCCAGGCAATGCAGCGACCATGATCTGTGCCATGTATTCAGCATTTAATTCTCCCTTGAGGGCTCCTTCCTTTTGCGCATCACTGATCATTTTTTCAAAAATGGCCAGTAATTTATCCATGCTTTCTTTCAGGACCTCGTGTATACTTTGGTCTTCACCTGCCAGCTCAAAGCAGGTCTTTGCAGAAAAACAGGAGTCGCCATTGATGACGGTATTGGTGACGATCTCCAGAAAATAGGATTGTAACCTGTGATAGGCGCCTTTTGGTTTATCGTCATTCGCCAGATCAAAAGATGCGATCGGAACGAGGTAATCTTTCAAACACAACAGGAACAATTCATGCTTATTGCCAAAGGTATTATAGATACTACCCGGGTTCAGGCCTGTCGCCTTTTCCAGGTCTTTCATTGATGTCGCATTGTAGCCCTTTTTCCAGAATACGCGCTGTGCTTTAGAGATCATCGTGGATTCATCAAATTCTATAATTCGTGGCATGCTGTCGATTTTTTTTGTAAAGGTGGTCTTTTTTGAATGAACATTCAAAATAAACCGGCTTATATGACATTTCATCAACGATGCAATTGAAACTGGTATATATTTGCTGAATTTTCAGACATCTGCCTCAGATCTCCCCGATATACTCATCCCATTCCACCATCTTGCCGGAGATCGGGAGAGCTTTTATTAGCACAAGTGCTGTTACGCCGGCATTATATCCGTCCTCTTCCTTTTTGTTGCCGGCTTTAACAAAGGCCAGAACTGAAAGGCTTATGAAAACAACTCCACTTCCTACAAGGAACTTGTTTTTGTTGGCTATAGGTAATATCATGATCATTTAGTGTTTGAATTTTGACCTGTAATGAAAACGATCATCAGGCTGGATCCTGAGCCTGATCATAAAGCAAACATAGGGTCATCCCAGATCAACGCACTTGATCTATGGTAAGAAATGTTGAAAGCTGATAAATTTTATTTTGTTGTTGCTGTGCTACCGCTTATATATAGCTTCCTTATATCTCCGCAAGCCACGGACCTATATTAATCCCCGTTGACATCGGGGTAGCGCAGCACCGGACGACTGATCGTTTCTCAGTAGTGGTGATAGTGGATCAACATCCAGCCCGTACTACAGACCAGCGTACCGGTCCTTTTTCTCAAAGATCGATCAACAACCATGATCTGTGGTTTTGCCGGGCAGTCCGAAAAAGTGGTGAGGATTTACTATTATGAAGATCAAATAAATGAACCTTCCCGGTATGAACTGACCATTCCGTTAACCGGTATACTGCACAAAAAAGGGCGGAAACCACACGGTAAACCTTGAAAAGTCCCAAATGAATATATAAATGCGTGCTTTCGATATTCCCTGAAGGTAAACTAATAGGAAACTTTACATCACTATCGCGATGAGGTTTGGGAGGTCGTATAAAGGTAGAACATCGCGAGACCTTACATTGATCTATAACATCAGTCTATGCAGGAATTTAAAAATTATTTACAGCGTTTCACAACGATAACTGACGAACAGTTCACTGATCTATCCAGCGAACTAAAGATCAGGGTGGCGACCAAAGGAGAGGTATTAACAGTCACCAGTTCTAAGACCAGATCATTTTTCTTTGTGTGTAAGGGCTTGCTTCGCTCTTATATCTTAGATCGGTATGGAAAGCAGCACATTATACAATTCGGCGCTGAGAACAGCTTCATTGGCGACCGGAACAGCGTGGGCTTTGAAGAATCAAACCGGTTCTATGTTGAAGCGGTCGAAGATTCCACGATAGTGGTGGTCAATCTTAATTTCATGGATCTTGCCGTTGCCAGCATCGAGAATTTTGCGTTGTTCAATACCCGCCGGCTAAATGATTTCATCGGAGAAAGTCAACAGAGAATAAGTTATTTGCTGTCAGACAGTGCAGAAGACCGATACACTCATTTCATCAAACTTTTCCCGCATCTGAATCTGCGTTTACCGCAAACGATGATCGCTTCCTACATTGGTATCACACCCGAATCGCTGTCCAGGATCAGAAAGAATCTTGTAAAGAGGAACATTGAGCCTGTCCCGGCCAGGGTGGCTCATGTGGGATAACAAAGGACCTTCCGGCGCTATCCGCCGGCAATGCGGATCAAAAGGATAATAAACCGGCGATCAGCAAAAGCATACCGGCGATAGGGGGGAGCAGGTCCCGAAACGACATATTGTTGAGACGTCCTTCTTTTTCCACCTCCCCATTGTTGAATGTTCGAAGAGGGAAGCGTTCCCGCGCTTGCTCGAATACGGGTGATAATGCGTAAGCAAAAATGACCAGTGCACAGCCGGCTTTTATAATATGGGTGAAGACAAATACGTAAGTTTCCATATGTTCATCGTATTAAGGTTGCATATTTTTTTAGGTTTTCCGAAGACCGGCCGCAATTTGACTGCGGCGTCCTCAGCCTGTTCATAGGCAAACATAATCAGATTAAAAGCCAGCGCACTTGATCTATGGTAAGAAACGCATTGACGTGATAGCACTGAGCAGCTGCTCACGGCTGGACAGGTAACGTTTGATAACAGCTGTTATTGCCGTGCTAATATTGTAAAACTGTTCTTTTAACTTTGCTGCACTGAACCCACTATCATCAATTAAATATGCAGTCCCCCCTTTATGCAGGCCCGGCCTACAAATACATCAGCGCTGAAAGTTTCAAAAAGCTGCTAACCGGTCGATCTATCTGGTATACCAGAGGAGATCGCTTCAATGACCCTTACGAGGCAAATCCCTACATGGTGCCGGTCGGCTGGAAAGATATGGTGAAGCTGGATAAAAGCAATGTACAAATGAACCTGGCACTGGCCACCAGTGCTTTTCATCAGCTATTCAGCAAGCTCTACATCACCTGCTTTTCAATGCGATCAAATTCACAACTGATGTGGTCCCACTATGCCGATGCACATAAAGGTATATGCTTTGGTATGGACCTGCCTGGAAACAACCCCGAAATTTACACGTTGGGGGACCCGGTCCCCGTAGCAGTGACCTATTGCAAAAGCCTGTTCGACGAACGCGAAAAAAGGCATATGAAGAGCGAAGACCTACCGCTTTACATGTCAACATTCAAATCGGATGAATGGGCCTATGAACAGGAAGTGCGTATGGTACTGCATACCGGAAATGACATCGAAGGTCGCTTCAAGATCATCAACGATGGTTATCATGCGACCGTTCCGCTCGACATAAAAAGGATCAACAAGGTGATCTTCGGCGCACGTTTAAGCGTAAAGGATGAAGACGATATCGTCAAGCTGTTTTGTAACCAAGGTCATCTGCCTGAATTTTACAGAATGGACCTGAACCCGGTCACCCTTGAATTCTTTGAAGAGAGGCTGCCGATCCGTGAGGCGATCATGGCATTCAACAAAAATTCAGGGAATGGTGAAGGTAAAATTGCATGAGCGTATGAAGTGATAGGGTTCAGGTATTATTTGGAGTAATCCGAGTAGACCGTCTCAACACTGGTCGTTACGGTCTTGCCCAGGAACGCAGCCTCCATATTTAAGAGGTCTTTTAACGGGAGGTACCGCCGGCCTGTGCTATCGTAGGTAAAGGTCGTTAAAATGCTGAATTTCCCGGCGGTCAGCGGACCGATCTTGACCGGCTTTTCATTTACCAATCGCAGTGTCACCAGTTGTTTGGTCCGGAGATCCACCGTCAGTAGGACCCGGCAATCCTTAAGGAATAACGCATCCATTGGGATCGACGCCGCGTCAAGTTTATAGCTGATCACCAACTGGTCTGCCGTCTCGCCGTCTATTCTGTAAGTTCGCTCGTCTGGTTTGTCTACCGGCGCCTTTTCCCGTATATTACGGAATATATTTGTTTCATAAAGGGAGGGGGCTTTGCCATCCACAGCAACTACTTTCCATTGCTCGCGGCTGGCAGACGACGGGTCGAACCTGGCCTCAAGTACTTTTGTTTTCCCTGCAGTGATGGTAGATTCTTTCAGGGCGAAAGCACGGTCGGTAGGTGTCCGCAGGTTCACCGGGTCAAGAAAAGATCCGTCAAGGCCGTATTTTATAACAGCTGCAGTGACCAGTGAACGCTGCGCAGAGACCTGCGTTGCGGACGCTGATAATATCAAAAAGGCACACAGCCCAATGATGCGTTTAAATGTGCGGAATAAAAGCATGTTGTCTTTCATCATTGTTTGTTTTTTTGCACAGCTCGCGACCGGTCCGCAAAGGCGACCGTTTATAGCACGGCCATGACACCTCTGCAAGAACGCGGTCCGTAAGCTGATATCAGAAATTGTTGACGGGATCAGTTGGTCGTATGATCAGGGGGTGCCGTAAGCATTTTGGTGTTAATGAACTCCAAAAATTCTTTTTTATAAGCGTCGCCGATCGATAGGGGTCGCTCTTCATTCAGGATCCTGACCATATTGCCCTCTACTGCCGTCAGATGACTGAGTGAAATAATGAAAGACTTATGGATGCGCACAAAACCTCTCGCAGATAAATGTTCCGAAAGCTCTTTCAGCTTGAGGTAAGTGATGATCTTTTTCTGATCATCCATATGTATGATCGCATAGTTACTCAATCCTTCGATATAATTGATCCTCCGCGAGTCGATCTTCAGAAGTTTTCCCTTTTGTTCCGTTTTGACGAATACATAATGGTCCTGCTCGGCAACCGGCTTATTATTGTTGTGGATCGTCCACAAACGGTTGACCGCTTTCAGAAAACGCAGGAACGGGACCGGCTTCAGCAGGTAATCCACTACCGCATGTTCAAACCCTTCCAGCGCATATTCTTTATAGGCCGTGGTCATGATGATATGGCTGTCTTTGCTGATCAGCTTCAGCATCTCAATGCCGGTCAGATGCGGCATCTGCACATCGAGGAACACCAGTCCGGGTTTGAGGTCGGTGATCATCTGCAGTCCCTTTACCGGATGGGTAGCTGTACCCACGACCCGCAGAAAATGTACCTGGCTGATATGCTCGAGCAGCAGGTCTATCGCATGCTGTTCATCATCTATTATTACGCAGTCTATCATACCGTAAATTTTACTTTTAAGTTTACGCGGAAATATTCACCAGTCTCCCGGATCATGAATGAGGAGCGGTCATCATACGTCAGCTTCAATTGCTGCCGGATATTCTGCAGCCCGACACCATTGGACAGTTCCCGGATCCCTTTACCTTTCTTGTTTTCAATACAGAAGTCAAGCTCGTTCACCGTGGTACTGATCAGGATACGCAGCGGATGTTCCGCGTCATGTAGGTCACCGTGTTTGAAAGCATTCTCGACCAGCGTGATCAGTACCAGCGGCAGGATACTAATGGACTGGTCATCGATCTGTTCTTCATAACGGATATTCAAAGCATGGTTGTGACGGCGCTGGTTGATCTCGATCACATTTTTGAGATGCTCCAGTTCATCCATGATATTGACTTTGCCATCTACACTTTCACTCGTTCCTAATGCATAGCGCATGATATTGGCCAGCATCAGCACGGAGTCCGCTGTTTCTTTGTCCGTCCTGATCACCTTCCCGTAAATGAAACTTAACGAGTTGAACAGGAAATGCGGATTGATCTGGTGTTTCAATGCCATCAGTTCTGCTTCGGACCTTTGCTTTTCGAGCATGATGCGCTCCTTACTTTTGTTTACCCATTCCACCAGCAGCGCCACCGAAAGACCGCTGACCAGCGTAAAAAGATAGGAGATCAACAGTATCCAGCCTAACGAGTCTTCGGACAACTTGCTGGCGGCCGCGTTGCCGTTCTTACTTCCATACAGATAGTCACCGTAGTTGACACAGAACTTTACAGCGAACAGGCTCACCGTGATCAGCAAAGCATCTCTCCGGCTGCGGTGCCCGTGCATTGTGGGAAGGATCACCACGAAGATCAGTATATAAAGGGTGATGACCGACTCTGCGACAAAGCTCAGGATGCCCAGGGCAAGCCCGTTCTGGCCTGCGAAATTTCGCAGCGTTCTCTCCGGGGTGACCAGATAGGACAGCATAAAGAATGAGCCGTAAATGAACAGGGAGAATACGGTCAGTAACAGTAAACGCCTGCTCTTATATTTAACGAAATTCAAAGTTGCCCGTATCATCGTGTGCTTATCAATGGGTGCAGCCGATCCGGCTTTATTCGTATTTGATGAAAGTAGCCATTATCTTTTTCTGTTTGATGTCCATCGTAGATGAACTGCTCGTGCCGATCACATTCTTCTTCTTTGAACGGGTGACCACGCCCGTACCTGTTTGCGATGTTGATACCACTTCTTCAGTGAGGACCATGATCACGCCGTCAGCCCCTTTGGCCTTTCCCAGCTCGATCACTTTTTGCTGAGCAGTCTCCAAAGATCCGAATCCTTTCCCGATATCGGTAGTACCCATGGTCGTAAAATTCTTTTTGACATCTTCCTTGGCCAGGTAAACATCCACGTTCGATGTCGGCGCATAGGTTTTACCAAAATACTTTGGTGAAGAGCATGCGGTCAGCAATCCCGCGACCAGTAGTGTAAGCATTGCAAATGTTGTTGCCTTTTTCATTTTTGATTCTTTTTAAATAATGATCAATAAACAGATGTTTTTTGGGTGGACCCCTTTTACGAATGTTACTTCGCCAGATCCATGAACAAAAGTATCAGGTATCAGACCGGCACGGAATTCTGTTATGCTAACGGGCATTTTGTCTATGTCAAACCGGAAACCGGGCCGGCAGCCGAGCAAAAACTTCATGATAGTGTAAGGATTGTAAAAACAGCTTGTAGGTATTTAGGTAATTCCCTAAGTTTGTGCTGTGAAATTACTGGAAGTGATCAAATCATTGTCGAATCAAACCCGTTTGGATATCCTCACCTGGTTGAAAGATCCCTTCGCTTATTTTCCGGCCGATGAGTTAACTGACTTTAAGCCGGAATTAGGGGTTTGTGTCTCTGATATAGCTAAAAAGGCAAAAATGTCTGTACCTACGGTCTCCGTATATCTAAAGAACATGTCGGCAGCTGATCTTTTGGTGGCAACAAGAAAAGATCAGTGGACCTACTATAAACGCAATGAAAAAATGATCCAGGAACTGGCTCAGGTGATCAGGGATACTTTATAAAAAAAAATTTCACGCAATACTTAGGGATTTAGCTAAATGTATAAATTACTAAATACATATATATCATGAAAGCAGCAGTGCTTAACGAGTTCGGCTCGACAGAAAAATTTGAAATAGTTGAAGTGCCAACCCCGAAACCAGGGGTTGATGAAGTATTGGTAAAAGTGATGGCAACATCTGTCAATCCACTGGACTTTCAGGTCCGGCGGGGAGATTACAGGAATGAACTGCAACTGCCGGTCATCACCGGGCATGACGTGTCGGGTGTGATCACGGAGGTCGGCCCCGGCGTAAAAAATTTTAAAATAGGCGATGAAGTTTATTATACACCGGAGATATTCTACGGGAACGGAAGTTATGCGGAATATCATGTTGCCAAAGAAACTATCATCGGAAGGAAACCGAAAAACGTAAGCCACCTGGAAGCGGCTACGTTTCCTTTAGCAGCCGGCACGGCCTGGGAAATGCTTTTTACGCGGGCTCAGCTTAAGACCGATCAAACAATATTGATACATGGCGGCGCAGGCGGCGTTGGGATACCAACCATTCAATTGGCTAAGTCTATTGGTGCCATAGTTTACACAACGGCCAGAACCGTACACCATGAGTTTCTTAAAAGCCTTGGCGCGGATCATGTCATCGACTATGAACGAGAAGATTATATCGACGCTATCCTGAAGCTGACCGCAAATAAAGGCGTAGATGTGGTGATAGATACTATAGGCGGTAACACCCTATCCGACAGTGGTAAGATCCTGGCTCAGATGGGACACGTGGTCACTTTGGTCGATATTGAAAGACCGCAGAACCTGATCCACGCCTGGGGCAAAAATGCCACCTATCATTTTGTGTTCACCAGGCAAAGCAGGAACAAACTGGACGAACTCACCAAACTGATTGAGACCGGAACGCTGAAACCTGTTTTAAACAAAGTCTTCCCTTTGGCTGAGATCGGAAAAGCGCATAACCTGCTTGAATTCAGAGACAGCGACCCGAACTTTTACGGTAAAATAGGTATCCAGATAGGTAACTGATCATTATTGAACAGACAGAAATGGACGATCAACCGATCTTTTAAACTGCGGATCAAGCGCTGGTTGAATGGCTATATGAAGAATTCATCGCTTACTGTGCCGAAGCCATCACCTAAGAGAACGTAGGCAAAAGCACATTCAACGGAAAGGCCGAACTGCTGAGTTATATAAGCTCGGCCTATGAAGGAATGACTTTCACCACTGAGATCTCCGGCAAAGAAAATGATATTATCGCCGAACCTGGCCGGATCGTGCTCTGGAACGAAGAAAATGCAATAAGCAGTTCTTATTGCGACGTCTGGAAGTTTAAGGATGGCCTGATCGAACAGGTGACCTCATTGGTGATCAAACGTTATGCAACAATAGGTCGTACTGCGACCTATTGCCATTTTTACGTAATAAAAAGGTCCAAAACGCAAATTATATTGAAACGATAGGTTTAATATAGCTATATTTGAACCATCATGCCGAGAAATAAGGAATTTGATTTTGACGAAAAACTGGTGACAGCCCGCGATCTTTTTTGGAAAAAGGGCTATAACGCAACGACGATGAATGACCTGGTTGATCATATGCAGATCAACCGGAGCAGTCTGTATCTTGCCTACGGTAGCAAGCACGATCTTTTTTTAAAGGCCCTGGCGAACTACATCCGGCAAAAGGATCAACAGTATACTAAGGCTGCCAAAAAAAGTGAAAAACCTTTGGAGGCTATCCGTGAGATCATCTATTCGGTGCTCGCCTCTGCGGTCGAAGATACCAACTGCCTGTTCACCAATTCGGTATTTGAATTGGGCACCACCGATCATGAAGTCGCAGCCATGCTTAAAAAGCAGACCTTGAAAGCGGTCACTCTGTTCGAGCAACTGTTATTACAGGCAAAAAAGGACGGATCACTACGGTCCGCTAAGGAGCCGCGTGCATTGGCCAACTTTTTAGTATCCGGACTGGTCTCGATCTACAACACGCAGATCCTATTTTCAGATGCAGAGTTAACGAGACAGACCGCTGAAATTTTGGTAGGTGCTATAGACCAATAAATTTTTTTATCCTATATTGAAACGATAGGTTTAGTTTAATGGTTAAATTTCGAGGATTTTCGCCTTTCAAGATCTGCCAAGCTCCATTCAACGCTTAAAACAAAATCTAAGTATACAATGCAAACAATTAAATTGAACAATGGCGTCGAGATGCCGCTTGTAGGATTAGGGGTATTCCAGATACCGGACCTCAATGAGTGTGAACAAACCGTTTTGACCGCCATCAAAGCGGGCTACCGCCTGATAGACACGGCCTCATTATACCAAAATGAATCAGCTGTAGGCAATGCCATCAAGAAAAGCGGCGTACCGCGCGAAGAACTCTTTATTACTACCAAACTATGGGTGCAGGACGCCGGCTATGAGAGAACTAAAATAGCTTTCGAAAGATCGCTCCGGGAGTTACAGTTGGAATACGTTGACCTTTACCTGCTACACCAGTCGATGGGAGATTATTACGGTTCATGGCGCGCGATGGAGGAACTGTACCGCGATGGCAAGATCCGCGCTATCGGGATCAGCAACTTCTTCCCCGACCGGGTGGTTGACCTGATCGCCCACAACGAGATCGTCCCCGCCGTGAACCAGATCGAGATCAATCCCTTTTACCAGCGACCTGCCGAGCACGAACTGTTGAAGAAAAATAACATCGTAACACAGTCCTGGGCATCTTTTGCGGAAGGGAAGAACGAAATTTTCAGCAACGAGGTGCTGACTGCTATCGGTCGTAAATATGGTAAGTCGGTAGCACAGGTGACCCTGCGCTGGTTGGTCCAGCAGGGGATTGGCGTGATCCCAAAATCGATCCGCGAAGAACGCATGATCGAGAATTTTAACATATGGGATTTTGAGCTTACCCAGGAAGATTTCGAGGCCATAGCAAAGCTGGATACCGGCAAAAGTGTGTTCTTTGATCACCGCGATCCGGAAACGGCTGAATGGCTGACCAAACTGACCTTCTGATACGCCGTCAGGCCAGGATTAAAAATCTACCGGTGCCATGATCATAAGCGGTCATGGCATTTTTTAACCGATAAAACATGGAAAAGATCAGATTAAGTAACGACGCAGTAATGCCCATGCTGGGGTTAGGGGTATACCAGTTGACAGACCCGCAGGAATGTGAACGGGCGGTCATCAACGCCATTGATGCGGGTTACCGGCTAATAGACACAGCGTCTGCTTATGGCAATGAAAAGGCTGTGGGCCAAGCGATCAAAAATAGCGGCATCAACCGGAACGAGCTCTTCATTACCACAAAGGTCTGGGTCTCGGATGCTGGCTACGGATCAACGAAAAATGCGATCGAAAGATCACTACAGCGACTGGATGTTGATTACATCGACTTGTACCTGGTTCACCAGGCGGTGGGAGACTATTACGGATCCTGGCGGGCAATGAGTGAATCAAATAAAAATGGCACGATCAGAACGCTTGGCGTCAGTAATTTCTTTCCGGACCGGATCGCCGACCTGATCGCACACCATGAGATCAAACCAGCGGTCAATCAGATAGAGGTTCATCCTTTCTATCAACGTGCGCATGAACATCAGTTCCTGCAGCGGAACGATGTGCAGGTGCAATCATGGGCATCATTCGCGGAAGGCAGAAATGATCTGTTCCTTAACGATCTGCTGGCTGGAATAGGAAGACGATACAATAAGTCGGTTGCGCAAGTGACGCTGCGCTGGCTTATCCAGCGTGGCATCGCTGTTATTCCAAGATCGGCCCGAAAAGAACGGATCAAAGAGAATGCAGCAATATGGGATTTCAGCCTTACTGCGGAAGAAATGAGTGCAATCGCCACCCTGGACCGGAAGGTAAGTGCCTTTTTTGACCACCGGGACCCGGGGATCATTGCGAAATGGGTAGATCGAAAATTCTGATCATTTATTTATTTAAACAGGAAAGATCATGAGAACAAACACACTGGGAGAACTTAAAGTTGGTCGCATAGGCCTGGGCACCATGGGTATGTCTGCCTATTACACCATGGGCGAACAGAACGAAAAAGAGGCTCTCCGGACCATTCACCGGGCGATCGAACTAGGCGTGAACCTGATTGATACCGCAGAGGTCTACGGACCGTTTACCAATGAGATACTCCTTGGTAAAGCTTTGCAAGGAAGAAGGGACCAGGTAGTGCTTGCCACTAAATTCGGACTGATCTCCCACGCTGACGGCGGATCTAATACCATAAACAGTAAGCCCGGGAACATCCGCAAGGCAGTAGAGGGATCGCTCAGAAGACTGAACACCGATCATATTGACCTGTACTACCAGCACCGCGTTGACCCCAACACTCCTATAGAAGATACGGTCGGCCTGCTATCCGACCTGGTCAGGGAAGGTAAGATACGTTATATCGGTCTGTCAGAAGCTGGCGCGGAAACTATACGGAGAGCGCACGCTGTTCATCCGATCACCGCGCTTCAGAGTGAATATTCCCTTTGGGTGCGGGATCCGGAACGGGAAATATTACCTGTCTTGCGGGAACTGAATATCGTTTTGGTTGCCTACTCACCTTTAGGCCGCGGCTTTTTTACAGGAAAGATCAGGTCGCGTGACCAGATAGCGACTGATGATTTCCGCAGAAATAACCCCAGGTTCAGAGGAGAGAACTTTAACCAGAACCTTGAACTATTGAAGGAAGTGGAAGCCGTGGCAGAAGACGCCAATGCTACACCAGGCCAGGTGGCATTGGCATGGCTGCTCGCACAGGGGAGCGATATCGTTCCGATACCAGGGACCAAACAAGTGCAACGATTGGAAGAAAATGTTCATGCAGACCACATCGAACTTTCTAAAGTTCAAATTGCTGCGCTGGATCACCTCCGTCCGGCCGCCGGGGAAAGATATGAGGAGATGCACATGTCCTGGATCGAAAAGTAAATATGGCTCGCGCGCAGGACCACGCTTCCTGGAATAAGGATGATCGCGCTGATCTTTTCTTGGCCGGCAGCGATGCACAGGCGTTGGCATATACAAACGGCTGGTTCACATAATTTAATTTTTCGGTCAGGACAGCCCGATTACTTTCGGCAACGATCTCTCCGTGGCGATATGCTCCACTTAACAGATCAGGTTTATTGCTCAACATCAACTGATATGAAATCCATGAAACATTTTAAACTATACGCTGTGATCAGCGTAACTGCCGCTATCTTCTTTTGGGGCTGTAAAAAAGATTCCGACCAGGCAACAGACCCTGATCCGTCAGGAAATGATCCGATCGGCTGCGTGATCGATAAGAATGCCGAACGGGATATTGCGTTCAGGCCGGACCCGGGCAAGCAAAACCGCGACCTGCTGCTACGCGGGATGGGCGTCGAGCCCACACCCTGCAGTGTGGTAACGCCGATCAATATCTGGCTGGTCAAACAGTTCACCGGCTGGAGTCAGCCCGCAAGGGACCTGACCAGCAGGGAGGACCTGAAAATGCCCTATCTTGCGATCTATGTCGCTGTGTTGTTCGAAAAGAATATGCAAGAGCAATATTTCGGTCTTAACGGTGAATACACCGATCAAATAAAAGGGACATTCAATGATCTGAAACGCTTTTGGGACATTGAAGCAAAAAATATTGGCTTGGTCGCTGCTCATGGTTCCCAGTTGCGTGACAGGGATAAAGTGTATACTGTTTACAGGTCACAATTCGGTTTGAGTCCCGACACTTCCCGGTCATATGCTGATGAGGTGATCGCTTCCCTTAAAAAATATCCGGAGTATCTTAATGGCAATCATCCGTTCTTGACTTTCAATGCTTATGCCCATCAGGAAAAGAACTATAGCTGCGTCGGCCAGGTCCCGGATAAGGTGATCCTCGGTGATGGCTTCTTGCGGGCATATGATCAGTTGGGGTATGGTGATATAGCCCCTCAGGCGATCTTAGCCCATGAGTTCGCCCACCAGATCCAATACGACCTGGGCATTATGGATCATAGTATCAAATATACCCCGGAACATAGCCGGCGCACAGAATTGATGGCAGACGCCTATGCGGCTTATTTTCTGGCACATCAGGAAGGAAATGGCAAACAATGGAAAAGGGCTCAAAAATTCCTCGACATTTTCTTTAATGTTGGGGACTGCGACTTTAAGAACAACCTGCACCACGGGACGCCTGATCAAAGACGCGCTGCGACGGTATGGGGCGCGAACCTCGCAAACAGTCCTCAGGATGCAAACCTTATACTTTCCGGTAAAAGATTTGCTGAATTGTTCGATGCCGAACTACCGGATCTTGTCAAACAATGAAAAAACGCAGATCAATATCGCTATAAAATAAG
Organism: Mucilaginibacter terrae; assembly: GCF_031951985.1. NCBI lineage: Bacteria > Pseudomonadati > Bacteroidota > Sphingobacteriia > Sphingobacteriales > Sphingobacteriaceae > Mucilaginibacter > Mucilaginibacter terrae. The sequence continues at coordinate 437,648 of NZ_JAVLVU010000001.1, forward strand.
ATGACCGGGTTTCGATCCGGTCATTTTGTTTTATAACAATTCAGACGCTTTACAGGCTCAGCTATTTCATCATCCGGTTAAAATGTTTTAAGTATAGCGCTGCGCGATCTCCGAACGCGGGGGCATCGCGAACATTTGTGACGTTGTTCGCCGTATAACTACCCATCAGGCCGTTCACCCTGATATCGGCTACGTGCCGGCCGTCGCTTATGGAAGCCATCATTACATTTCCGGCCCAGGCCGTGGTGCCGGTCATCTCAGTTATCGCTTAGCAAGCACCATTCATTTTGAAGTGTGAAGGTGATATACCGGTATGGTTCTTAAAAAATTTACTGAAGAAGAACTGGTTGCTGAAATTTAAGCGATCGGCCACATCACCGATCGTCAGTGACGGCGCATCCAGTAAGATCCTGGCTTCCGCAATTACCATCTCATCGATCAGCTGACCGACAGTTTTTCCGGTGACCTCCTTTATCGCTCTTGATAGATGCTTTGGTGTAACGAAGATCTTATCAGCATAGAACTGAACACTTCGCTGGGTATAAAAATGTTCGGAGAGCAATTTAAGAAAACACATCAATAATTCCTCCTTTCGGGTAAACCTTGAAACCGCATCACAACGATGCTTTTTAAAGATAGCCGCCGCTTCCAGCATGAAAAGGTTAAAGGCATGGAACATGACATCATCCTGAAAAGCATGTTCCTTATCCGAATGACAGTTCCTTAGCATTAACATCAGTTGATGTAAAGTTTCCGCTTCAGCGGCACTTAACTTGAAATGAGGATCATTGTCAGTGAACAGGATGTTGAATACTTCTGAGTGTTTTTTATGGATCAGAGACCCGGAGAAAAAGTCTTTGGTGAAACCGGCCCCGATCAGTTCGCCGTCCTTTTCGGTATGAAACTGATGGATCACTCCCGGTGAAAGAATGAACAGGTCGTTCTTTACGATCTCATAATCCAATAAACTGTAGGTCATGTTGGTTTTCCCCTCAAGCGCAAGCAGGAAAACAAAATGGTCCCCCTTTACCGGCTTTTCATATTTTGGGATACCGGACAACTCACTGCTCCTTGTCACATGGAACTCATTGCCGAGCGTATTCTTCCCTGAGGAACTATTGATCTCGCCAATTGATAGGATCGGTACTGATCTGAAAGTATCATTCATTATTATCAATTAATCATCCGGCATTGTAAGGCCTTTAAGGTAATACGTGGCAGTAGTTTCTTTCGATACAGCCTGGCATTGCCCTTTAAATATAACCAACTTGATCGAAAAGCGCAAATCAGATATACTAATGCGCCGTTTCGCCATTTGATCTGCAGCCTCGTTTTAAAACTTTTGTACCGTCTCACGTACACTAATATTAAACTTAATGGCAACGAAAAAAGTAGATCAAGAGGCCGGGACCCAACATATTCCGCCAGCGTACACGCATATAATCGTCGGTGGCGGCTCAGCGGGGGCAGTGCTTGCCAATCGATTGAGTGAGGATCCTTCATTGAGTATCCTGCTGCTTGAAGCAGGGGAAACATTTGAGGAAGACAAGTACCCGGAAGTTTTGGCCAACAGCCAGATACTGGGCGCTAACGGCGATAGCAGGTATGACTGGGGGTATCGGTCCGTACCTGACGATACGGGCTATTCCATCCAGATCGCCCGTGCTAAAGTACTTGGCGGTTGTTCAGCGGTCAACGGCGCCGTAGCGGTCAGAGGTATCCCCAACGACTTTAAGCGCTGGACCGAACTTGGTTTGAGCGGGTGGTCCTTTGAACAGGTATTGCCCTATTACAAGAAACTGGAAAGATCGGACCTGGATGATGATCGCTGGCACGGACGTGACGGCTACCTGCCGGTCAATCAGTTGACCCGTGACGACCTTTCTCCCATGCAAACGGCGTTCATGGACGCTGCCAAAGCGATGGGATTTGACGAGATCGCTGACTTCAATGGAGAAAGGCAGTATGGCGTCGGTGCCTATCCTGCCAATATAGTTGCCGGTATTCGCATGAACACCGGCATGACCTATCTTAAAGCGTCTGTGCGCCAACGTACTAATCTTACGATATTCGGCCATGTGCTCGCCGACCGGGTGTTGTTTGAAGGCAAGACAGCGATCGGCGTGCTGACCGCTGACGGTCGGGCTTTTTTGGCGACACAGATCATTTTATCCGCAGGCACTTACGGCAGTGCGGGCATCCTGCAGCGCTCAGGAATAGGGCCGTCCGACGTGTTGGAGCCGCTTGGTATCCCGGTCATCGCTGATCTTCCGGTAGGCAAAAACATTCTCGATCATCCCTTTTATTTCAATACCTACTCGGTTGACCCTGAAAAGATAGGACGTCTATCACCGGTAACCGGCGTCAATGTCTGGACCCGTTCTTCTTATGCCGGCCCGGAAGAACTGGATATACATATCACGGCAGGGCACCTTTTTGATCCTGCACAAAGTCCGACCGGCGCAGGTTATGTGATCGGTGTGGCGCTTACCAACCCAAGTTCCAGGGGAACCGTCAGGATCAGCAGCAAGAACGCTGTTATTCCTCCGGTGATCGATCTGAACTTTCTGGCAACGGAAGAGGATGAGCAAAGACTGCTTCAGGGTGTAAAGCTCTCCCGGCAACTGGCGCGAACCGCACCGTTGAACGGCTTGACCATTGACGAACTGGCCCCTGGGCCGACGCGAACAGCGGACGAACTGCTCCTCACTGCCATCAGACAGACCTTGAATTCTTACAACCACGTCATAGCATCTGCCCCTATGGGAGTAGAAGGAAGTGACGCCGCCGTTGTGGACTCAACTGGTGCAGTATATGGCATACAAGGATTACGGGTCGTGGACGCCTCCATCTTACCGGACTTCGTTTCTACTGGTCCTAACGTGACCGTGATCATGGCAGCGGAAAAGCTGGCAGATATCATCAAGGCTGATAAACAGATTGAAAACCCCGACAAATTAAATATTACAGCATGAGTAAGGACCTATCAGCTAACCTGTCATCCGAACCTAAACTCAATTGGATCAACGGCGAATGGGTGGACAGTCGGACCTACAGGGACAGTTACGATCCTGCCACCGGAAAACTGATCGGCCGATACGCGGACGGCGGTCTCGACACAGCAGTACAGTGCGTTTCCTCGGCAAAGGCAGCCTTCTATAACAGCGACTGGAGAACTAACCGTCAACTGCGTGCTCAGGTATTGAATGAACTTGCAGCCGCATTCGAAAACCATACCGAAGAACTGGTTGGCATGCTTTCACTGGAGAACGGCAAGATCGCCGCCGAAGCCCGTATGGAGGTAAGCGGCGTTCCACCTAAACTGCGTTACTATGCCGCGCTGGTCCTGACGCAGAGCGGTCGCGCTTTGGAGACGACCGCCGGCAGTTTCAGCATGGTGCTGGAAGAGCCTGTTGGCATTGCCGGCATCATCGCGCCATGGAATTCTCCGGTCATTCTAATGATCCGTTCACTGGCCCCGGCATTAGCCGCCGGCTGTACGACAGTTGTTAAAATGCCTGGCCAGACCGCGCAGGTCAACGCTTTGATCTGCGAAATATTTCACTCGGTCAATAGCCTGCCGAAAGGAGTGATCAACCAGTTCACCGAAAGCGGGTATGAGGGCGCTGCCTATCTGGTCAGTTCACCGGACGTACCGTCGATCAGCTACACCGGCAGTACAGCGACCGGAAAGATCATGATGAAGAATGGCGCAGATCATTTGAAACGGTTCGGCTTCGAACTAGGGGGGAAGACGCCCATGATCGTTTTTGACGATGCGGACCTGAATAAGGCAATACCAGTGCTTGCCAAAGCGGTGACCCTTTTCGCCGGGCAGTTCTGTATGACCGGCAGCCGGATCCTGGTGCAAAATAATATTGCAGATCCATTGATAACGGGTCTGACTCAGCGGTTGTCCGCGATCAGGGTTGGCCCCGCCTCAGACCTTCAAAGTGAAATGGGGCCGCTGATCGATAAGGGCAGCACAGAACGGGTCGACGGCCTTGTTGAACAAGCCATTGCGAGTGGTGCGAAAGTATTGCTTCGCGGGGGCAAAATAACGGGTAGCGAATTATCGAAAGGTGCTTTTTACAAACCGGTCCTACTACAGGTGACCGACCATACCCTCAGCATCGTACAGGAGGAGACCTTCGGCCCGGTAGCCACTATTCAGGTCTTTGATACGGTCGAGCAAGCGATCATGCTGGCCAATGACAATAAATATGGACTGGCAGCCTCTGTCTGGAGTACTAATGTCGATCTTCCTTTACAGGTAAGCAGGAGACTGGACGCAGGTACGGTTTGGATAAATAACTGGGCAAGGATACATGACGAGTTCGAAGAAGGTGGTTTCAAGATGAGCGGACTCGGCCGGTTGAACGGAATGGCTGCCATGCATGACTTCATTCAGTTCAAGCACATTCATCATGAGGCCGGTGTAGGTCAACCCTGAAACCGAGCCAATTCACCCTATCAATCAAAGCCAAATGTCAGCAACCGGATCAAGAACTGAATTACCATTACCCGACCGTTTACCCGTGATCACGATCGTAGAACTGAAGCCCAAAGTGCCAATGGCGGGTGAAGCCCTTGGTTCAATTTTCCATATCATAAACGCGGCCTCAAGATTTGAGGGTTATCAGGCGGCAGACATTTACAGGAAAGTTATGACCGGCGCGCCAACGGAGTATGCCATTATTCTGCGATTTGACACCTATGATCACATGCGTGAATGGAACAACTCACCAGTCAAGGCACAGCACATTGCATTGAGTAAGCACTTTTTCGATGAAGTGAAACCGGAACTGTCCCTGACCGGCTTGGATTTTTGGTTTGACAATAAACCGCAGGGCACGACAACACCGCCCCCTAAATGGAAAATGCTCCTGGTCACTGTCGTGGTCATTTTCATCATGCTTAACGCGGTCATGCCTTTGATCGGCAGGATACTTAGCTATTCCGGCTTACCCGGGCTGTTCAACACACTGATCGGTGTGGTCGTCATGGTATCTATGATGACCTACGTGATCATGCCCGCGGTAACAGGTTTACTGCACCGCTGGTTATTCACCATTCAAGATAGTCAATCGAAAAATTAGAACTTAAAAAACAACGATCCTTATGAAAGATTCAATGAAAGAGCAAAAACAAGGTCTTCACGAAGACTTCTACTTTACCAAACACGGCTTTGAAAAAGCAGATTGGCACGACCATGCCCCTTCACCGCAGCATTTCCAGCCAGCGTACCTGAGTACGCCGGAATTCCAGAAGAACGGTTATCATTGTGAAGAACTGAAGGATGGTTTCTATTGGGTGACCAGCGGCGGGTATGATGCCGCTTTCTTTGTGACAGACGAAGGAGTGATCGCTATAGACGCCCCGCCGATCCTCGGAGAGAACATGTTGGCTGCGATCGAGTCGGTAACCGACAAGCCCATTGTGAAGGTCGTTTACAGTCACTGGCACTCCGACCACATCGGCGCCGCATCCATGTATCCTGAAGGTGTCGAGATCATTGCCCATGAGATCACCCGGGAACTGCTCACCCGTTTCCCCGACAAATTGCGTCCGGTGCCGACCCTCACCTTCGAGGATAAATATGTGATCGAATTTGGCGGTAAAAAACTCGAACTTACTTATAAAGGGGCTAATCACTGCCCCGGGAATATTTTCATCTATGCTCCCGTACCAAAAGTACTGGTTAAGATCGATATCGTCAGCCCGGGTTCTTGCGCATTCATGCACTGCGACGCATCGGAAAACATCAGCGGCTGGGTCGAGGCACATGACCAGATACTGGAGTTCGATTTTGATTTTCTGATCGGCGGACATATCACCCGTTGGGGTACACGGCAGGATGTGATCACCTCAAGGGAATACTTTCATGACATGCTTGCATTCGCCGATGAGGCATTGATGCAATGGAGTACACCCAATGGTGCCGGTATATTCTTTGCAGCCAACCCCGTTGATCAATACTCTGTCGGAACGGTGAACTGGATCAATTCGATGGTGAATTATGTCACTGAAAAGATGCTGTCCAAAGTAACGTCAAATGGACAAAAATGGGAGGAGCGCCTTGCTGGTGTCACGACCAATACTAAGTATCACGCTTACACGATAGTAGAATCAACCCGTACAGAGCGTACGCACAAAGGCTACCAAAAGCGTGGAACGGGCGGCTCAGATTACTTTATCTGATCCAGGATCCTCCCACTTAACTGCCGCACTGTCTCTTCCAGGTAGTGCGGCATATGAACAAATTAAAAATAAACAAGATAAAATGCCAGATCAACATATCATCCAGCGTAGGGTAAAAAGCAAGTGGTCAATGACCGTGCACAAAGATACTTTGATCCATAAAGCCGGACTCGTGCTACCCCCCGGGAACTGGAAAGACTTTGACCCGTTCCTGGTGATGGCTGAGGACCGTATGCGCCGGGGGGCTTTTGACTATCATCCGCACCGGGGCATTGAAACGGTGACCTATATGATCGATGGGGTATTGAACCATAGCGACAATCGCGGTAACCAGGGGAAGTTGAAACAGGGAGATACACAATGGATGTCTGCAGGAAGCGGTCTGCTGCACCTGGAGGAGGCACCTGAAGATGACATCGCTCATCTTTTACAGCTATGGGTAAACCTGCCCGCTGCAAATAAGATGGACACGCCACGTTATCAGGATATCCCCTATGAGAGTTTGCCGATCCGTCTGGAGGATGGCGCCGAGATCCGGGTGATCTCAGGCTCCTCGGGAGGTGTTCGTTCTGCAACGGCGAACTATGCGCCCGTTATCATGCTGGAAATATTACTCCGGAAAGGACATACCGTTAAACAAGACCTGCGTGCTGACCTCAACGGATTCATCTATGTATTGGAAGGCTCCGGTGTATTCGGCTCGAACGAAATGGAAGGTCGTAAGAACGATGTGCTATGGCTGGAGCCTTCGGTCGACCATCCTAGCGAGGTCGCGATCACGGCTACGGAACCATTAAAGCTGTTGTTGTTTGCCGGTGAACCCTTGCGGGAACCGGTCGCTGCAAGGGGGCCATTTGTGATGAATACGGAAGCGGAACTTGACCAGGCTTTCAAGGACTTCAGGGATGGGAAGTTCGGCAGTTGGAAAGATCAGCACTGACCGCTATCCATTTCTTATTTGTTGATACTTATTTAAAAGTCAATGCCTGAACGTAGTGTTTCACAAATTATCGGTCCGCGACCCACTCGTGGCTTCTTAGGTGAAGGCCATGTCGCTATACCCCTTCTTGAAGGCAGGGGACTTGAACAAACGGATCCCTTTATCCTGCTTATGGATGATCAGTTAGATCTCCCCGGACAAGTGATCGTCGGAGGCCCACATCCCCATGCCGGGTTCGAGATCATCACTATCGTGCTGGAGGGACAGGCCGGTGAAGGCAGTCGCGCTTCGTCTGCTGGCGACCTCGAATGGCTGACCGCTGGCAGCGGCATTGTGCATACGGAAGAGATCAAAAGCCGGGTAAAACTGAGGATCCTGCAATTATGGCTGCAATTGCCGAATGGCAAGATCTGGATGGAACCGCAATGGCAAAAATTATCGCTTCAAAATGTACCAGTGATAAAACAGGGCAGGTCAGCGGTACGGGTATACAGTGGTACTGCATTGGGTTTGACGTCTCCCGTTATCAATCAGGTTCCGACGATCATCCTGCATGTGGAACTTGCTCCGCATGATGAGATGCCCATTGAGATACCGGCGTCCTATAATGGGTTGATCTATATGCTCGAAGGCTCGATCAATGCCGGACGGGATAGGATGACCATTGCGCATTCGCAGGTTGCCTGGCTGGACCCGGTGACCGGGTCAGCAGATAGTAAGCTTGTAGTTAGCGGAGGCGGATCCGGCGGTCGATTTGTTCTATACGCAGCTGAGCCTCAAAATGCGGTGATCTACAGCAAGGGCCCGTTCATCTCGGATGGGCCGGACGATTTTCAGCACTTATATCACCGCTATAACACTGATAAGATGCTTCCTTTAAAAGACCTGCCGGAGAGCAGGAAATTTCAACGTTAAACAAAGTGTGTTTTTCATTTTATACCGGCCATTTTAATATATGTGGTATTAGCAAATTTTTTTCTGCTGCCTGTAGCTGAAAAAATACGAGTTTACGAAAATCAGGGTGCCGATTATACCAGCATATTAAAGATTATCCATTTTGCGGTGATAGCCTTTGGTGTTACCTATATAGCGCTTTCTTTATTATTACTAAAAGAACATCGTAGGAAAATTTCCGATCAACTTTCCTACGTGGAGAAGATCAATTTGAATTGGCTAAACATTCTAATAATCGGCATGGGTGAGATCTGGATGTCTGTTCTTGTTGGCAACGATACGACCACCTTTGCGTGTTTAGCCCTGTTTATCCTATACACAGGGTATTTTGGCGTAAAAAAGGTGGGCATTTTTACTAATAAGTTAGAGGTTCAGGCACAGCAATATGAGGAGGCAACATCGCCTGTCGAATACCAGAAATCAGCTAAAGGAGAATTACTTCTATCAGAGGTGCATCTGGAGCTGTTAAAACTGATGGATCAAAAAAAGCTCTTTAAAGATCCGGAGTTAAGTTTGGACACACTCGCCACACAGTTGAACGTCCATCCAAATAGCCTATCTCAGGTTATCAATACGTTACAGCAGAAGATTTTTTACGATTATATAAACGAACTAAGAATTAATGAATTTAAAACGAATGCTCTACTACCTGAAAACCAACGGTTCACATTGCTGTCATTGGCTTATGAAGTTGGTTTTAATTCTAAGACTTCATTCAACAGAAATTTCAAAAAGATAACAGGGTTATCGCCAACGGCTTATTTAAAGCAACAGCACGTACAATTACAAGCCGCAATTTGAGTCAAAATAAGTGCCACCTTACAAAGTGGAACTATTTAAAGGACCATGTAACCCATTTTTGTGCATAGTATTGGACAGGCTTTTTTTAAGTATTGTCCGGTCGGCTTGAACTTGATTAATTGAAATGAAAATAGATTGCTTGGGTGTTGTTTGCTGTATTGGCTATTCTTATCGGATTGTGCCTGCTTAAATATCTCTCAAATGAGGGGAAAATTGGAATATTGAATAGTAAACCTGATTGGCTCCTGAGTAGCGTGATCTGGAAGATCTCCTTTTATACACATATTGTTTTCGGCGGAGATGATTACATGATAAGACCAGATCTTTTCCTCGTACAGTTTGTTTTCATTGGCCGACTTTCTGGTCAATCTGTAATTTAGATCCGTGACGACAGAAGCGCAGGCTGCGACCACCGGACTACATGCACTGATCAGAATGGAGTAATTGATATTCATGGGGTTTAGTTTAAAGCCAATTTAACAAAACACCATTTACCTATTTGTATGGCCTTAGCGCTATGAAACTAATCTCAAGGTTGGTGCCCCGCCTTTTAAAATCAAGTGAATTCTTGATTTCGTTTAGATCAAATTTGAAATCAGCTATTTTTTGCGGAGCAGTCCCCTCTTACTGAAGCATAACTCAGCAACGATCAAAAATTATGTAAAGAATAAGCCGGACTTACAAAAATAAATATCGACCGCTTAATAAAAAAGGCCAAGTGTTTCCACCTGACCTTAAAGGTGATTTATATCCTTAAATTATTTATGAAGAGTTGAATCAATAAGCGTCTTTAAACGATGTTTGATTGCGTTTGTCTGTTTTCTTTAATAGGCTTCTTCTTACCCCATTTACGATTGTACCAGATAATGGTTCCGGTCACCGGCAAGCTGGCCCCAATGATACAGGCAATGAATGCCAGGATCTTTGTAGGTAACCCGAGTATCTGTCCGGTATGAATGTCAAAATCCATGCGGTAGACCTTTTCGCCAAACGAAAGTTCATCATAACTGCGTTCGTCCTGCGTATTAAGGTAAATTCGTTTCAGTGAAAACTGGTCATAATAATATTGCGCGCGGTTATAAATGAGCGTACCATCGCCAAAAAAAGCAGTAGCGTGATAAGCCCCTTTGGTATTTTCCGGCATGTTGATCATCACTCGGCTGTAATCGGGATGTTTTTGCTGCATATCCTGCCAAACCAGATCGTTTTTATTATGAAGTACGGATTTAACAGCCAACAAAGTATCAGAATGCGGACCACCTTCTCCAAGCCGTTCATGGGTTTGCCAGGTTAAGGTCTTGTACAGCCCATCAGCGAACCAGTGGAAAGAAAAAGTAATGCCGGTAACGGTCAGTAGCAAAACGAACAGCAGTGAATAAAAACCCAGTACGTTATGCAGGTCAATATTCAGACGCTTCCACTTAGCATCCCATTTGACCTTAAAGCTCTTATCCCGTGTTTTCTTGGTCCACCTCTTTGGCCACCACCAAATAAGGCCGGTTGTGAGTATGACAAGGAAGATGATGCAGCCGCTACCGACAATCGGGCTACCTATTTTTTGCGGCAGCCATAGAAAACGGTGACCAGCCCGCACTACAATGAAAAACATTTCAGCCGGTGATGGTTCGCGCTTATCAAATACCACATGACCGGTGTACGGATCGAGATAGAGCATAGCGAATTTTTCGGCGGGCAGGTGGAAAGTTAAGATAGCCGATTTGCCCTTGCCATAGGTAATATTCATCAACACGCTACCTGTATCCTTGTGGGCATTCAGATAATTCTTTCCCTGCTTTTCCAGCACTGAGGGTTGGAGGAAAGCCCGCTGCTTTTCCTCCAACCGCTGGTACTTTTCGGTAAAATAAAAGACCTCATAACGAAATACCCATAGCCCGCCTGTCAGGCAAACCACAAACACAATGATGCCGGATATCAAACCCAGCCAAAGGTGCAGCCACTCCGATACTTTTCGGAAGATAGACTTCTTTTTCGCGGTCTTGATCTCCATGCCTAAAATTTGAAGGTAACACTACCCAAATACTGGCTCAGGGTTTCTGATATGCCCCAGTTGCTCCAGTATTTGACATTGCCGACGTTATTGCCTTTAAGGCCAAAACGCCATTTCGGCTGATCGAAAAATACTGTTGCATTTACGATCGTATATCCCGGTATCGTGATAATATTGGCCGCATCGAAAAAGCTGCTCGATACGTGGTTACCACCTACGCCCAAGCCGAAATTACGCAGGGCCGTCCGGGTAAACTTATAACTGATCCAAAGGTTGGCATACTTGCCCGGCACCTGCGCCTGCATTTTGCCGATGGCTGCCGGTGCTGCGTTAAGTATCTTATAATTGTTGGTGGCATAACCGGCAATGATATTCAGACCAGTTACCGGATTGGCGATCAGTTCTGCCTCAAAACCTTTGCTTTTAGAGGTAGCATCCTGAATGGTGACGCCATTATCAATACGAGTATCCTTGCTTATCTTGATATCATAGTAACTGAAAGTGGCGTTAAGCTTTTTGTCAAACAGTTCAAACTTAGCACCGCCTTCCCACTGGTTGGCCTGACGAGGCTTAAAGACATCGATCACACTTGAGCCTGGTTGTGTCACCGGTGCTACATTCTGAAAACCATTCATGTAATTACCGAACAAGGATACCTGATCTTTCACCAGTTGATACACCAGCCCGAACTTGGGTGAATACGCGGTTTGAGCATATGCCGTTGTATTATTGATCACGCCGTTGGCTAATGTAGGGTCATTGGTAAAACGGTCAATGCGCAAGCTCAGCATGGCAGCCAAGCGGTCGGTTACGTTAAATACGTCAGACACATAGGCGCTAACGGCCGATTGGGTAGACTCTGTATTGGTTTGTGTGGCATTAGCCATTAACGCATTCACTTTCTCAAGATTAATAGCCGGTATTGGTGTCGTGCTGTTCGGATATATCTTATCATAAATGCCTGTTGCGGTAAACCGCAGGAAGCTGCGGAAATTGTAAAAATTGGCGCCGGCTACAATCCTGTTTCGAAAGCTGCCGATCTTAAAGTCACCGGTAAAGTTCTGCTGCAGGTTCAACGAGGTAAATATGCGGGGTCCGTAAGTGGAAATGCTGCGGTTAAAGAACACCCCACCTGCGTCATTGCCCCACTGCGGGTATATCTGGTGACTATGGTCGATCTGGTTCTCTCCGTAAGCCACATTGGTAGTAGACGTCCACTCTTCGGAAAGCTTATATTTAGCCTCACCCAGGATGTTGGTGGCAGACAGTTGGGCATCCAGGTTGGCACCGCTTAATGACCGGTTAAAGTCCAACGGGATATCCTTAAAGTTGGTCAGCCCAGGAACATTTTGCAGGTTTTGGTGATAAGCTATAGTAGTACGATTGGTTTTGTTCAGCTCTGCTTCCACGGTGAACGTCAGCCTGTTGCTGGCTTTATACAGGAAGCTGGGCGCGAAGGTAACCATGCGTTTGTAACCAAAATCCTGGAAAGAGTTTTCGCGGTGCGTGGCGGCATTGATGCGTAGCAGCGCTGTTTTATCGCTGTTTAACGGTGTATTGATGTCCGCGGTAATACGGCTTAACTCATATTTACCCAGGGTAACGTTCACTTCGCCGCCCAGCGTTTCGTAAGGCTTTTTGGTCACCTGGTTGATCAGGCCCCCAAAGCTTACGATGCTCGTGCCGAACAGGGTGCCCGATGGACCTTTGATCACTTCTACACGTTCAAGGTTGATCGGGTCTGATTGATAGGATTGGATAGCCATCCCATTGCGAACCGTGGTAGTAGCGGTAAAACCGCGGAAAGTACCACCAGTACCACCTGCCGGGTTATTATTAGGTACCACACCAGGTACATTGCGTAGCGACTCTTTAAAGTCCACCACGATCTGCTCGTTCAAAAGTTCCTTGGGAACAGCCGTATACACCTGTGGATTCTCCAGGTTTTCCAGGGGTTAATCGGGCCACATAATCGCTTTTTTTGGCAGCGAACTTATTGTTTTTAGTCCCGCTGATAACAACTTCCTGCAACTGCTCCAGGTTTTCGCTGAGCATGAAGTCGGCTATGGTAATTTCATTGGGTTTAACTTCCACGACCTTACTTTGCGTGGTCAGGCCAACAAATTTTGCGGTTAGGGTATAAGCGCCTGCGGCAACATGGTTGAGCTGGTAAGTGCCCTTTTGATTAACGGTAGTACCTTTAGTGGTGCCATTGAGACCAATACTCACAAATTCGGCGGGTTTGCCGTCTGACGTGGTAACGGTTCCTTTAATAGTACCGGTCTGGCCATAAACGACCGCGCTGGCGATCAGAAAAAGAAAAGTAAACGAAAATTTCTTAGTACGTAATAAAGCATACATCTTTGTTAAAATGTTTAATGGGTTGAAGGATCTGTTGACATTGGGCCGGTGGGAAGTTTGGCGACGGATCACCGGCTTTTTCAATTAACATTGCGTTGGGTTAATCACATTAGCTATAAATTTCCGCAAATTAAACGTTTATTTAGATTAATTACAAATAATGGCAATGGGTTGTTTTGCTTGATCTGTTCTTTTGCGCGCCCATGATATCGACCATTGAGCGAGAAATCCCGGCTGCCGGTCTTGTCGATCATGGATTGCGGTGTCCATCGACTGTACATCTGCTGGTAAATAATTTATCTGCGGCCTGATCATTGGTATAGCTATCCGCGATCAAGCGTGGAACGTCTAACTCCCTTTTAGAAAATTCAATATTGGTAACTTTTACGGATTGATCCGTTTGCCAGCCGCAGATACGCCGCATTAACTGGTCGGACAATTTCGGACATAAGTATCTTTTTCCACTGGCCACCTGCCTGACGGCATATACCAATTCCTCGGGATCAGCGGTTTTGAATACATAGCTTTTTATCCCGGCCTGAAAAGCGTGCTGGGATATGCTCTTCTCCTTCAATCACGGTTAATAAAACCACTTTAGTATTAGGGGATTTGTCGTCCACAGGCTTGGCCAGTTGCATCCGTCCATAACGGGCATGCTCAGATCCGTCAGTAAAACATTGATTTCCAAACCCTCTGTTAGCATTTCCAGCGTCTGCTGCCGATGTTCCGCTTCGCCTGCTATCGTGAGATCCGGCGCTTCTTGTAGGAATTGCCGTAATCCAAACCACTAAAGATCAATACCTACTTTTCCAATTACTTCATCTGATAGTAGGCCGCCAAGTCGGTAGATCCGAAATCGGAATAGCCTGTCTGACGCAACAAGGTAACGAGCTGCCCACGATGGTAGGTTGAATGGTTAGCAACATGGACAAAGCTTTAATAATAAGGCATCTGGCTGGTTTTGCCGTTTGGATAAACAAAAGTCACCGGTAACTCAAGCTCATGTTCAGGATAATTGCTGATAAAATTGAACAGCTCGTCGTTGGCTTTTTGCCATATCGCAATCAATTCGTACCTGCTAACCAGTCTGCTCATTGAACGAAGAGAGGACTCTAATCCAACCGTTATTGATAAAGCATCAACTGTTCAATTTTTAAATGTGGCACAACACGCTGAATGCAATTAGCCGTTTCGTCATAATACACGTCTGCGTAAAAGCTGTTCAGGCTGTAACATTGCACCCATAATCCCTTTTCCCTACGTTCGCCAAGAAAAGTTCCCTTCCATACGGCCTCGAATTGTTCCGGCTCGCTCATTTGAAGGAAATCGAAGTAGGTGATCATCATGGCAAGATACGCTTTATTTTACGACCCGAAAAGTAAGGTTGACCCTTGGCCGCATGAATTTCGGTGACTTCGCAATGCGGTGCTCCCAGTTTTCCTGAAGGCCGCCTTTCATCAGCAGGAAAGAACCGTGTTCCAGTCTGACGGAATATCTAAGATAGTGGTCATCTTTGTGCCGGATGTCGAAGCTGCGTACCTGCCCGAAACTTACTGATGCGATTACCGGATTTTTGCCCAAAATATCTTCCTTATCGCTATGCCAGGCAACCGAGTCATTGCCGTCACGGTAATAGTTCAGCAGTACGCTGCTGAACGTTACGCCCGAAAGCGGCTCTACCATTTTTTTAATCGCTGATAATTCCGGTGTCCAGTTAAGCGGAACCGTTTTACCCAGCGATTGGTAATCGTAAATATCGGGGTCGCCATACCAGGCCGTTAGCCGCGGCGTTATAACTTCCTTTGTATACATCCTGCGCACCTGCTGTTTCCACGGTGTCTCTTTAACCAGTTTATCCAGCAGAAAATCGCTTTGTTCTTTATTGATCAAGCCGGGAAAATATTCAAGGTACTTCACAGGCAATCCCTGGCTTTGACCAGCCTCTGCAAATAGCGCTAATTGTTCCATCGATAATCTTCTTTACTTTCCTCTTAAAATGAATTGAGCCACCTGTTCCTGTTCTGTTACCGATAGATGGGCTCCGTCATAAATCCAATAACCGTTGCTGTCAAATAAGATGCACCCTAAGTATTCGGGCTGCTCGTCAAATGCCTCAAACAACGCATAATTGGGGATGATATTTTTGCTTTGACTATCCGGTATGATCTGCACGATCATCACCTGGTCTGACCTGCGCTTTAACCAGATTTTAGACTCCCGGGTCAGGTGTGTTACTGTAATCATCTCTTCAAACTGTGTTTTGAACAAAGATATTATATACTAATAAATTTAGCAAAAAGTAAGCCGTTAATTTTCTTTTAATCGCTTAAAGACTGATTTACCTTATTTAATAGTTTATTTGATTTGTCTTATATGTATTTGTAGTCAGCATGATATGAAAGTTCTCCACAGCCCTGTGTAAAATTCAGCCCAGCAATATGGATAAATGCTAATAATATTAGTATTAGTTTTGTAAAAATATTGCCATGAATTATTTCCATATCGACGTAGAATTAAAGGCGGAACCGGTCCGCATGCTGATCGCGGACACGGTCCCGGTAGTGCCCGGTGAGCAGAAGGAGATCAGTTTCCAGGTGCATTATACTTTACCAGGCGGTAACCATGAACTGTTACTGGTGTTGCGTGAAAATGGCTGGGTCAACGAATCGGCACGTATAGCACAGGCTGGTCTTCCCTTACTGTGGCAGGCTATGCCGCAACTGATCGAACCGCATTTACTGCCGGATGAAAAACTGACCGATGTCTCGCAGGAGGAGGTCGACCGTATCGGTGCCAGGATCAGTGAATATATGATGCCCGGATTGCGTCATGAGCTGGGCCTGTACAATAAGAATCTGGCCAATAGTTTTTCGGATAAAATGGGACGCTATGCAAAGCTTTAGCATACATACATTTCTGGGCGGTGCTATGATTCCGATGTCCGTGCGGCAGCTGGGTTCCATAACCGAAGATGACCTGATGGAACACGAGGTTTCTTATGACAACGATGGCGAAGCGCTGCACTGCGTGTTGACCCTCGATGTTTCCAAATGGTATCCGCCCATGTACCTGGGTGAACCTCATCCGCCCATGCATGTTCCCGAGGTATTCGTCTTTTGTCCTGACGGGCAATTCAACTACCGGGAAGCTCAGGCCATAGGTCAAGCCATCATGCGTCACTATGATGCAGGTATACACGCCGAAAGTAAACGTGAACGAGACCTCTTTGGTCCTCAAGAATGATAGGATGACTACCAAAAGAGAACTGATCACTGAACTTCAAAAAAGTATCCGGTTATGGGAAGGCTTTAAACCTTCACCTGCAGGTGCAAAGGGCATTCCCGGTCTGGAACCGATAGAGGCTGCATTTCCTAACAGGGTGCTGCCCAAAGGTGTCATCCATGAATTCCTGTGCACGGTCAGTGAAAACGCGGCAGCTTGTGATGGTTTTTTAAGCGGCCTGCTCAGCGTTTTGATGGATGGCGGCGGTGCATGCCTTTGGATCAATCGCTCCAGGCAAACCTTCCCGGTATCGCTGACGATGTTCGATGTGGCGCCGGAACGTATTATATTCATGGATCTGACCAAAGAACGCGATGTGCTATGGGTGATGGAAGAAGCCTTGAAATGCAAGGGGCTTGCTGCCGTCATCGCTGAACTGGACGGGCTGAGTATGACCGAATCCCGTCGTCTGCAGCTGGCAGCTGAAGAAAGTCAGGTCACCGGGTTCGTGCTGCGGACCAATGCCCGTAATATCAATACGACCGCCTGCGTTGCCCGCTGGCAGGTTATCCCTTTGCCCAGCGAGACAGAAGATGACCTTCCGGGCGTAGGCTTTCCGCGCTGGCAGGTCGATCTCCTGCGTGTGCGGAACGGTAAGCCCGGTAGCTGGATCATGGAATGGTCGGCGGACCGGTTTACGGCAATTCCTATGGAAGATCATACAGGTCATCAACGACACACCGGGGTTGAAGTCCCACTGCGAAAAATCGGATAAATGACATGTCCAAACGCTATGTTTCCTTATGGTTTCGCCACCTCGTGGCGGACTGGCAGCTTATCCGGCGGCCGGAACTGGCAGGCGTGCCTTATGTATTTGTCGTACCTGACCATGGCCGTAAGCTCATCACGGCAATAAGCCCAATGGCAGAGGCCGCCGGTATTCACGCAGGTATGCGGGCCGCCGATGCCAAAGCCATCTGCCACGGCCTGGAAATTTTTGATGAAAAACCGGGTAAGGCCGAAAAATTGTTACTGGGAATCGGTGAATGGTGTATCCGTTTCACGCCCATTGTTGCCGTTGACCCGCCGGACGGCCTGATCCTGGAGATCAGCGGTTGCACCCATCTTTGGGGAGGGGAGCGGCCTTACCTGAAGGACATTCTTACCAAACTTAAAGACAAAGGGTATACCGTAAGGGGGGCGATGGCCGACACCATTGGTGCCGCATGGGGCATTGCCCGCTTTGGTCAGATAACCCCCATCATACCGGCCGGTGAACATATTCGGGCGCTGTTACCCTTGCCGCCCGCCGCACTCCGGCTGGATGAGCTGACGCAGCAAAAAATGCGGAAGCTGGGCTTTCGCACGGTAAACAGCTTTGTAAAAATGAAACGCTCTGTTCTGCGCCGGCACATCAATGATCATTTGCTGCTGCGCATCGACCAGGCGACCGGTCAGGAAAAGGAATTTATCATCCCCTTGCAGGTGCCGCCCGAGTATGAGGAACGGCTGCCTTGCCTCGAACCGGTAATTACGGCGGAAGCTATCAAGATCGCTATCGAAAAATTACTGGAAGCACTGTGTAAAACCTTACAAAAAGATGGCAAGGGCCTGCGTTCCGCAACGCTAAAAGGCTACCGCATTGATGGCCACATCGAAGAGCAAAAGATCGGCACTAACCGTCCATCCCACAGCGTCAGCCACTTGTTCAAATTGCTGGAAATGAAGGTGCCTTTCATCACCCCGGCTCTGGGTATAGAAGTTTTCACCCTGGCCGCGACGAGCGTCGAAGATATATTTACCCGGCAGGATGTGCTCTGGGCTGCGAAACCGGGCTTGGATGATCTGGAAGTAGCGGAGCTGCTGGATCGGCTGGCGGGGAAAGTTGGCGCACACACCATTCGCCGCTATCTTCCCGATGCACATTACTGGCCGGAACGTTCGCTAAAACCTGCCCGTTCCATACAGGAAAAGCCGGCCATGGATTGGAATACCGATCAGCCGCGACCGACACGCCTTTTACCCGAACCGGAAAAGATCGAGGTCATGGCACCCGTACCGGATCTGCCGCCCAAAATGTTCGTTTACGCAGGGCAGCGTCACGAGATCACCAAGGCAGACGGCCCCGAACGCATCGAACGGGAATGGTGGATGGATGAAGGGGAACACCGGGATTATTATTGTATCGAAGATAAACAGGGGAGACGGTATTGGGTGTTCCGCTCGGGACATTACGACAGCGAAAGTCCCCTTTGGTATTTACACGGCTTTTTCGCCTGAGAGGAGGTTTTAAATGCGTTACGTTGAATTACAGGTCACCACCAACTTCAGTTTCTTAAGAGGGGCATCCCACGCCGAGGAACTGATCGAACAGGCTTACGAGTTCGGGTATGACCGTATTGCCATCACCGATCGCAATACACTCTCGGGTATCGTACGTGGTCATGCAGCGGCGAAAGCACGGGGCATGAGTATCATACCGGCCTGCCGCCTTGACCTGCTCGACGGGCCGAGCTTACTGGCTTATCCTAAAGACAAAGACGCTTACGCCCGGTTGTCCGCATTGCTCACCGTGGGGAACCTCCGCGCGGAAAAAGGAAAGTGTTTCCTGTACAGGTCTGATCTGTATGATTACCTCGAAGGGATCATTTTCGTGGTTCTGCCCCCGGAGAAACTGAACAGGCGCTTCGATTTCGGTGAAGGCTTTAAGGATGCGTTAATAGAGTACAGGAAATTTATAGGAACATCGCTGTACCTGGCGGCCAGTTGTTATTACCTGGGTAATGACCAAAAGCGGATCCACCGCATCGCCCGCCTGGGGCAGGAACTGGATATACCCATAGTCGCCACCAATGACGTGCATTATCATCATCCGGATAAACGGGAGTTGCAGGATATTCTGACCTGCGTTCGGGAAAAGTGTGTCATTCATAATGCCGGGTACCTGCTGCACCAGAATGCGGAGCGGCACCTCAAACCGATGACGGAAATGGAACGGCTTTTCCGGCAGTATCCCGAAGCCATCGAAAATTCTGTACACATCGCAGATGCCTGCACCTTTTCGCTTGATGAGCTGAATTACGTTTATCCGAAAGAGATCAATCCCGGAGGCGAAAACCCTTATGATGAATTGGTACATCTCACCTGGAAAGGGGCAAGTGACCGCTACGGGGTAGACGTTCCGGAAAAGGTGGTGAACAGCATCCTGCACGAACTGAAATTCATCGCGGAAATGGATTTCGCGAATTACTTTTTGTTCGTGCACGATATCGTCCGCGAGGCCCGCAGCCGCAGGATCTTATGCCAGGGCAGGGGTTCAGCAGCCAACTCGGCGGTATGCTATTGTTTAGGTATTACCTCGGTTGACCCGACCAAGTTCGACCTCCTTTTCGAACGCTTCATCTCGTCTGCACGTAACGAACCGCCGGACATCGATGTGGACTTTGAACATGAGCGCCGGGAAGAGATCATTCAATACATCTACGGGAAATATGGACGTGACCGTGCGGCCATTGTAGCGACCGTTACCATGCAACGGCAAAAAGGCTCTATCCGCGATGTGGGCAAAGCCATGGGGCTTTCCGCGGATACCATCGAACGGCTTTCCGATTGTATCTGGCAATACACCGACGAATGGTTTGACCGGGCAAAGCTTGCCGAACAGGGGTTAAATGCGGAAGATCCTTTACTCAAGAAAACCCTCGAACTTACCGGCCAGATGATGGGGATGCCGCGGCAGTTGGGTCAGCATACCGGGGGCTTTATCGTCACTGACGGTCGGCTCACCGACCTGTGCCCGATACTCAAGGCGCGCATGAAGGACCGGACCAATATCGAATGGGACAAGAACGACATAGAGGCGCTGGGCTTTCTGAAGGTCGATGTGCTTTCCCTGGGTATGCTGACCTGCATTCGCAAGGCCTTTGAGTTTGTCAAAAAACACTATGGCAAAGACTTGACCCTGGCGAATATTCCGCAGGATGACCCGGCCGTGTATGCCATGATCCAGCTGGCGGACACCCTTGGGGTATTCCAGATTGAAAGCCGTGCACAGATGCAGATGCTGCCGCGCCTGCAGCCCAGATGCTTTTACGACCTGGTGATCGAGGTGGCTATTGTCCGGCCCGGCCCGATACAGGGGGACATGGTACATCCCTACCTGCGCCGCAGAAATGGTGAGGAAGAGGTCACTTACCCGTCCAAAGAACTCGAAGAGATCTTAGGCAAGACCTTAGGGGTGCCCTTGTTCCAGGAGCAGGCCATGAAGATCGCCATCGTTGCCGCCGGGTTTACGCCGACCGAAGCGGATGCCCTGCGCCGCAGCATGGCTACCTTTAAGTTTAAAGGCATGGTCAACCAGTTCGAGAAGAAGCTCATCGACGGCATGATGAGCAAGGGCTATACCGAGGAGTTCGCCTCACGTATCTTCCGGCAGTTGGAGGGATTCGGCAGCTACGGTTTCCCGGAAAGTCATGCGGCCAGTTTCGCCCTGCTCGTGTATGTATCCTGCTGGCTCAAGCATTACTACCCCGAAGCTTTCTGTGGCGCTTTACTCAACAGCCAGCCCATGGGCTTTTACCCGCCCGCACAGATCGTCACCGACGCCCGGCAGCATGGGGTGACCGTACGCCCGATTGATATTAATTATTCTAACTGGGATAACCTGCTGGAGGAAAAGACCGGGAATTACCATGCGGTACGTTTAGGGTTCCGGCAGATCAAAGGAATCCGCGAACAGGATATACAGTTGTTGATGAAAGGCAGAAGGGACCGCTTCCGTACGGTGACGGAACTGCGCAATGCAGGAGTATCGCAAAGTGCGTTGGCTACTTTAGCGGATGCCGATGCTTTTCGTTCCATTGGCCTGGACAGGCGGCAGGCGCTTTGGGAAGTTGATGCGCTCAAGGATATCCCCATTGAACTCTTTAAAGACCAGCCTTCGGAAACGGAACTTGAGACCGGTATTCAGTTACCGCTCATGACTCCAGCAGAGCATGTCGTGCAGGATTATGTCAGTACCTTTTTATCATTGAAGGCACATCCGGTCAGTTTTGTGCGCGATAAGCTGCGGCAGTTCGGTGCCAAGACCACGCGTGAGATCAACCATGAAACGGAAAACGGGGAGTTGGTCAGGGTCGCCGGATTGGTGTTGGTACGGCAAAGGCCGGGGACCGCAGGTGGCGTTTGTTTTATGACCATAGAGGATGAAAAGAGTTTTGCCAACCTCGTTATCTTTGAAAAGCTGTTTGACACATTCCGCAAAGAGATACTCGGCGCCAAGCTCATTATGGTCGAGGGCAAGGTACAGCGGGAGGGCAGGGTCGTGCATGTCATCGTCCGGCGTTGCTTCGACGTTTCTTCGCTATTGCAGGACCCTGGTGAAAGCAGATGAGGACTTGCTGGTGCCGGTGCCGTCACGGGCAGATGAAAAAAGTGCGCCTTATCCAGCAACCAATAAACGGACGCAGATACGGGAAAAAGTGAATGAGGAAGCTTTTGCCAAGGCAAGGAATTTCAGGTAAGGTTAAAACGGCCAGCGGAGGAATCACTATTTCTCCGCCGGCAAATATTTACAAACTATGAAGGTTTAAGCTCTTCACCGTTTCCGCAAAAATACGGTAAGAGTCGAGCCGCGCCTGGTGGTCAAATACATGCGAGGTGGCCATAACCTCGTTGACCTGGCTTTGCTGCAAAAATGCGGATAACTCCGACCTTAGCTTTTCCGGGCTGCCTACAAAAGAATAAGCCAGCATGCGTTCGGTCGCAACCCGCTCGTGGTATTTCCAAAGGCCGTCCATGCTGTCTACCGGCGGCTGAAGCGGTTTTCTTTTGTCACTTACAATGCCCAGGAAGAACTGCTGTAATGAGGTGAATAACCGGTCCGCTTCCTGATCACTCGCAGCGGCAATTACGTTTACGCAGGCCAATACATAAGGCTCTTTCAACCGGCCAGATGGTTTGAAATGTTCACGGTATAAGGCAATTGCGCTCATAAAGTGTGCCGGGGCAAAGTGGCTGGCAAAGGCATAAGGCAAACCCAGCTCAGCGGCTACAAAAGCGCTTTCGGGGCTGGAACCTAATATCCATAATGGGATGTCGAGCCCCTCACCTGGGATTGCCCGGACTTTACTGGTGCTGTTTTCGCTTGAAAAGAACTGCTGTAAACGCCTGATGTCTCCGGGAAAGTCCTGTTCTACACGAAAATTCTCGCCGCGGATAGCAAAGGCGGTCAGCTGGTCCGTCCCCGGTGCCCTGCCCAGTCCCAGGTCAATGCGGCCGGGATAAAGCGATTCCAATGTTCCGAACTGTTCGGCTACGATCAGCGGAGCGTGGTTGGGCAGCATCACACCGCCGGAGCCTACCCGCAGGATACGCGTGCCGCCTGCGATATGTCCGATCAATACCGCCGTAGCAGAGCTGGCTACATTCGGCATGTTATGATGCTCAGCCAGCCAGAACCGTTCATAACCAAGATGTTCCACATGACGGGCCAGGTCGAGGCTTTTCTTAAACGTATCTGCCGGCTGATCACCTTGTATCACAGTCGCCAGATCTAAAACTGAATATTTTATGTTCATGAAATTCGAAAGCGTTAGCTTACAAAAATGAAGTTTTTGCGAGCTTTATAACACGCGATGTGCGGGTTTTACACTTAGAGGACGGAACGATGACATGAACCTCAAAATTCAGCTTGATAAGTTGACCTTTTAAGTTTGCGGCTGTTAATGAATTGTTGCGTTTTAATGTTCTCCCACATGATCAGTTTATCATCGAGCCGGTAAAATGCACGGATATCACCATCCTGCGAAATAACAAGCCCGAGGCTACCGGAGTTTTTCTAGCAATAGGCGATCATTGACCGGTGTCTTGTCCCGAATTGCGTGGGGTCTGTCGCGACAAGCGCCTTTGGCAATGCGGTGGCTGTCCGGGAAACGTAAATACAATTGGGCATGTTAAGTGAGGGTATGAAAGAGATATAACAGTAGTTGCTTTGGAGTGATGGTGTAGAGCGTTTAAGACGCATTAAATATGTTTCAGTGAATGTCAACCAGTAAGACGTAATATTTTTTCATTTTGAACCAGTTATTCAGCTTCTTGAATAGCGAATTCAAGTTACAATTCTTCACAAATACTTCACAGAGGATTCTTGACCAAATCGAAAAATAGTCTTAAATTAGCCTTTGTAAGTCAGAAATGTACTATTTGCCTCATAGTAAATTGGTTAGCCCAAAAGACTCATAATCTTTTGGTCCCTGGTTCGAGCCCAGGTGGGCGCACGAAACGGCTTTTACACTATTGTAAAGGCCGTTTTTTTAATTTTAATTAATTTTTGAAACTGGGTTTAAAGGAATTGAAGGTGGTTTTGGGTTCTATCCCGTTCGGGCAGACCCAAATGGTTAAAAATCGGAATATGTATTTAAGTGTTTGATATTTTGATTTTTAGTAATCAATCCTTGGTTCGATACTTTGGTAAAAAATATTTAAAGTCGATTGTAGCCAAGCAAGACTGGTATTTATCCCGTTACTTTTAACGAATCGATAAGGCCGCCCTTCAGCCCTAAATGAAACTTAAGTACTATTGGGCTTCCGGGAAAGGTGCCTGATACTTCGGCTGTCAATACGCCATTTAATCCCGATTCTTCATATTGAAGCGGCTTAATAACAGATCGGTATTTTTCATTTGCTTCTTCGATCCATTCCCGTATTTCTTCTTTGCCGGTGTGGGTTCTGCCTTCGTCATGAACAATGGCGCTTTCGGTGAAGCAGGTTACGTAAGTTTCGCTGTCGTAAGTATTTTGCGTTTCTACAAATTGCGCTACTAATTGTGGTAATTCCATAATCTTTGTTTAATTGGTTTTTAAATGGTTGGTACAGTTCCGCCGTCAATAACGTAATTTGTTCCTGTTAAGTAACTGGCTCTTGGTGATACTAAAAAGCCAACCAGTTCAGCTACTTCTTCAGGTTTGGCTGGCCTGCCATAAGGTATTCCGCCCAATGCATCCATTACGCTTTGCTGAGCTTCTTCTACGCTACTATTTGCATTTCTTGCGATCTCTCCCAAAAAGGCTATCGATGCTGATGTATTTATCCATCCAGGCGAAACAGCTAACACGCGGACACCTTTGGGTGTAACTTCATTCGATAAACTTTTACTGTAATTGATCAATGCCGCTTTTGAAGCTGCATACGGCAAGGTAGAATCGTACAACGGCAATATGCCCTGTATGGATGCGATGTGGATGATAACCCCACTTTTCCGTTCAATCATTTGGGGTAAAAAGCCCCTGTCAAGCCTAACAGGGGCCAGTAAATTAGCTTGTAGGGTTGATATCCAATCCTCATCATTCAATGCTGCAAAACCACCGGCGGGTGTTGATGAAGCACCAAGGTTGTTTACCAAAATATCAAGCCTTCCATAGGTTGACAGCACTTCACTGATCATTTTTTTGGCATCTTCCGCTTGGCTTAAATCGGCAGATATAAAATGCAGCTCAGGGTCTGGCTGATCAGGTTTGTTTCTTGCCGTGATGATCACCGTAGCGCCTGCCGCTTTTATGCGGTCGGCAATAGCTTTTCCGGCACCTTTTGTACCACCCGTTACCAGGGCTATCTTATTGGCTAATTCGTTACTGTAATTGATCTGATGTTCCATAAATATTTGTTTTGTACAAATCTCGGCAGTACTCAGATACTACACAATTACGGGCTTACGAATCAGATAGGGATAAATTTATCCGTATTGCTCAGGTAGGGAGGCTAATGTATATTTGTATATATGTACGTAAAAAAGATTATTCCCACACTAAACTGCGGCCTTGATCTGGTTGGTGAAGTCCTGTATGGCAAATGGAAGATCCGTATCCTTTGGTTTATTCACCAGGGCCATCTACGTCCAAGTGAATTGCAGAGGAAGATCCCGGACGTTACGAGGAGGGTGTTGAATGTTCAACTGAAAGAATTAGAAGACCATGAAATGGTGACCAAGACGATATATCCGGTGATGCCTCCGAAAGTAGAATATGAATTGACTGACTTTGGAAAAACGCTTATTCCATTGATACGTTCTATCGGCCTTTGGGGCGACAAACATCAGGGGCAGTTGCGCAGGGTGATTTTGAAGCATAATACATTAGCATCAGATGATAAAGATGGGGTTTATGAACAAACGGCGTCAATGCATGCGTCTTAGGCAAGCATCTCTCGAAACAAATCCTGAGAACTTTACCGTATCGTTCACGATTTGCCAATGACCAAAAAGGTTTCGTAATTTGGAACATTATGTTGGGAGTGGAGCGATATTAAACTTGCTGACTTCCTCAAATCAGCCATAAAATGGTTCGAGAAACACCCATTTTCGAGCACAAACGATAAAAGCCCCTTAGTTTAACTGAGAGACTTTTTTATACTTCATACCGCCCATGCAATTTTAAAATGCCGTTTATTGTTTTGTAATGTGTATAAGCTATTGGTATAGCTATCAAGTGATACTGGTGGAGTTTCAGCAATCAGCCAAAACTCATATCCGTCTCCCTGCATAATAACCGTATATTTGCCCTCAATCCAATTTGGTAATGATCAAAGAATCCCTGCTCAATCTTAAAATAACTGCATTGAACGCCATGCAGGAAGCCGCTATAAGCGCCGCTAAAAAAGGCGACGTTATTGTGTTGTCGCCAACAGGATCGGGCAAAACGCTGGGGTTTTTACTGCCATTGCTTGAGAGCCTCAAAACAGGTGTAACCAATGTACAGGCTTTAATACTGGTGCCATCGCGCGAGCTGGCTTTACAAATTGAGCAGGTTTTTCGTGCTATGGGCACGGGTTTTAAGGTAAATTGCTGCTACGGAGGGCATGATGTTAAAACGGAGTTGAACAACTTGTCGCACCCGCCGGCGGTGCTTATAGGTACACCGGGGCGTATAGCCCACCACCTGCGTCGCGAGAGTTTTAGCACCCGGGAGGTGCATACGCTTATACTCGATGAATTTGATAAGGCGCTTGAGTTTGGTTTTCAGGAAGATATGGCCTTTATTATTAAGCAGCTGCCTGCCATTAAAAAACGAATGTTAACCTCGGCCACTAAAATGGACGATATTCCCGCGTTTACTGGCATAGTAAAACCTGTTATACTCGATTACCTTACCAATAAGGCATCGGCTCCTGATATTAAACATATGGCCGTAATTGCCGGGAGCGAAGATAAACTGGAAGCTGTTTTTGCCCTGCTGTGTAAAATAGCTAACGAACCCACGTTGGTATTTTGCAATCATCGCGATGCCGTTGACCGCATTAGCGACCTGCTTTGGGACATGGGCTTGCCACACGGTATTTTTCATGGTGGTATGGAGCAAGACGACCGGGAGCGGGCATTGCTTAAGTTCAGGAATGGTAGCCACCGCTTGCTCATCACTACCGATTTAGCCTCTCGCGGTTTAGATATACCAGAGATAGCGCATATTGTACATTACCAGTTACCGCATAACGAAGAGGCCTTTACGCACCGCAACGGTCGAACGGCACGTATGCACGCCACCGGAACATCTTATTTAATGCTTTTGCCCGATGAAAAGCCACCGTACCTGAAAGATATACCCGAAACTGTAGACCTTAGTGCAGAGATAAGTTTACCTGAGCTATCACCATGGGCTACCGTTTACATTGCCGCCGGTAAAAAGGATAAGATAAACAAGGTGGATATTGTAGGGTTACTATTACAAAAAGGCGGACTGGCCAAAGAGGAACTCGGGTTGATAGAAGTGCTCGATAATTCATCGTATGCGGCTGTTAAACGTAGTAAAATAGAACGTACTGTTGAACTGGTGCGTGGTGAAAAAATAAAGAACAAGAAAATTAAGATAGAAATATCACGATAAAATATCTACCATGAGCAATAACGATATCATGAAGAAACTGCGGGTAGCCATGAAGTTTACCGATGATGACATTATAAAGGTTTTAGACCTGGTTAATTTTCGCATTACCAAAACCGAGATCACAGCTATTTTTCGGGCTGATGACCATCCTAATTTTAAAGCCTGCGGCGATCAGATACTGCGTAACTTTTTAAATGGTTTAATTATTTACAAACGCGGCCCAAGGCCAAAAGCCGAACCTAAAAT
Organism: Mucilaginibacter terrae; assembly: GCF_031951985.1. NCBI lineage: Bacteria > Pseudomonadati > Bacteroidota > Sphingobacteriia > Sphingobacteriales > Sphingobacteriaceae > Mucilaginibacter > Mucilaginibacter terrae. The sequence goes on from NZ_JAVLVU010000001.1 coordinate 465,255, forward strand.
ATAAAGCAGATTAGCTTGCGATTATGATATTGTAAAACGCTGTATAACCAAGTGCCGAAATATTAAATCGCGTATCTACCTACAAATGTTTTACATTTTACTTACCCAAGGTGTTTTGCATAGAAATTTCAAGCAGGAAGTATGCTTGATTTGATGTAAAGCAATTAATGGGTACGCCTGCCCAATTCCGGCCATCTGCCAACAGGTAACCCAGGTATGTAATTCATATTACATACCATACAATAATCTCGTTGCGTTTATCCTCAAATATTTTTGCTAAAGGGTAACCTTTTATTGTCTTTTGAAGGCAGTACTCAAGAAGAAAAATTTCCGGTTCATAAAAATAACCCATGCTTAATATTATTTTAGGCTAAGGTTAAATATTGTCTTTTGAAGCTGCAAATAGTGCTATTTAACATTTGGATACCCAATTAGTAACATTTGTGATACTTATTCTAAGGCATATAAACATACTTTAGACCACAGTATTAGCGCTCATCTTACAAAGAATTAGCGCCTGAGTAAACCCCAATTATAACCACTTATTTAACCACTTAATTTATGAGCGTAATTCCTCATTAGTATGTCGTATTGTATAGTCAATACATATCTATCTAATCAACTTATTATTCAAACCAATTAATTAAAAAATTATATACCTAACCAATTTCTTATGCAGTATTATTTACTTGTAAAAAAAATGAAATTATACCTCCCGATCATCGGGTTAATTTCGCTTACAACTGCGGATGCATCAACTGCTGCTGCGGCAATACCTTTAACTTTAGAGAATCAGAAACTGGCAGTCCCAATTACGGGTGTGGTTACAGATGAAACAGGTAAGGTGCTTGTAGGGGTAACCGTAAAAGTTAAAGGCACAGGAGTAGGTCAAACTACTGATGAAAACGGTCGTTTTCGTATCAATGTACCATCGGCCAATAGTACTTTAGTTATAAGCTACGTAGGTTACGCCAGTCAGGAAGTAGCTCTTGGAGGCCGTACAGATATTAGTGTTCAATTAAAACAGGCTACATCAGGTTCATTAGGCGAGGTTGTAGTTGTGGGTTACGGGTCACAACGCAGGGCTACCGTAACAGGTGCTATATCATCGGTTAATGCCACAACCGTTACGGCATTACCTGTTGCTGGTATCGACCAGGCTTTGCAAGGCAGGGTTGCCGGTCTAAATGTTACCAACAATGGTTCGCCGGGTAGCGCTCCGTTGGTTACCATTCGAGGTATCAGTTCGGTAAGTTTTGCATCCGATCCGCTGTATGTAGTTGACGGATTTCCGTTAACCACAGGTTTGCAACAGTATGATGCTAAAGACATTGAACGCGTTGACGTTTTAAAGGATGCAAGTACCGCAGCTATTTACGGATCAAGGGCCACCAATGGTGTTATTATGGTAACTACCAAAAAAGGTGCGCGCACCGGAAAAGTTAGTGTTACGTTTGACTCTTACGCCGGCGTGCAAAGCCCTATAAAAAAATTAGATCTGTTAAATACCGACCAATACATTCAATACGCCAAAAATTTAGGCGTTTATGGAAGCATTGATCGTTTTAAACCAGCCAACTTTAATGCACCTATATATGCAGGTTCCAGCCAAACTTATGCACAAACCAATACCGACTGGCAAGATGAGTATTTTATTAAAAATGCTTTGTTAACAGGTAGTAACGTGGGCGTAAGCGGTGGTAATGATGTTTCAAGGTTTCACAGTTCTGCAGGTTACTTCAAACAAAATGGTATAGCACAGGCATTAAATTTCGAACGTTTAAATTACCGCATCAATTCAGATCATATCATCAGTAAGGTATTTACCTTTGGTCAAAACCTATATACTTCGGTAAGTCACCAACGGTATGATCCTACACTTAACGCCAACCGCACGGCCATCATTAACTTAATTAGGATGCAGCCCTATATACCGGTTTACGATCCTACCAAAGTAGGAGGCTTTCAAGGACCTATAAGCAGCTTTGACGGTTCTGACCCTGTAAATCCCATCGAAACAGCGTTGATTGGCAATAATCGTATCAATTCATTCAACTTATTAGGTTCAGCTTTTTTAGATGTTAATATACTTTCATCGTTAAAGTTCAGGTCAACATTTGGTGTTAATTATTTAAATAACTCCACCTATAACTATACCCCAATATTTTTTGATGGTGGTACCGGTGTATCAACCAGTGCATCTGTAGGTTACCGCAGGCAATCAACTGTAGTTAAGTTGTTTACCCAGCAATTAAACTACGATAAAACCTTTGATAAACATCACCTTAGTGCAACCGCTGTTTTCGAAACACAGTCGTTAAACTATAATAACCAGGTTGAAACCGGTAACCAGTCCTCCAACTTAATTAAAACCTTAACCGGTGCTACCAATATTGGAGCCGATAACAGTGTAGAAACAAACTTTATAACCTCATATGTAGGTCGTGTAAACTACGATTATGCAGGTAAATACCTTTTCCAGGCATCTATACGCCGCGATGGGTTATCAATATGGGCTCCCGGAAAAAAATATGCCAATTTCCCTGCAGCGTCTATAGGTTGGAAAATAGATCAGGAAGATTTCTTAAAAGGCAGTACAACAGTATCTGAATTAAAGCTCAGAGCGAGCTACGGTGAGACAGGTATTAACCCGAACTCGTTAGGTAACTATCCTTACCTTGCACCGGTTCAGGCAAATGCGGCGGTATATCCGTTTGGTAATGCTTTAACACCAAATTCATCATATATTGATGGTATAACCAATCCTAACCTGCAATGGGAAAAAACCAAACAGTTAAACGTGGGTGTTGATTTTGGTATCTTAAATAATAAATTCACTTTAACCGCAGAGTTTTTCAGACGCCAGACAGATAATTTAATGATCGTTGTGCCAACTCCAAGCAGTATAGGCTTTTTGGGAGCAGGGATTTTAGATAATGCGGGCGGTATGCGCAATACCGGTGTTGAGTTGCAGTTGGGTTACCACAAAAATACCGGCGATTTTAAATATGATATTACCGGTTTGGTAAGTGCCATCCGTAATAAAGTACTGTTCCTAAACACTGCAAGTGCATCTATCCCTTCTGGCAACGACCCTGACTTGGGTGGTGGTGATGCCTTTACAAATACAAGGGCGGGCGAAAGCGTGCAATATTTTTACGGTTGGGTAACTGATGGAATATTCCAGAATGCTGCGCAAATAGCTTCAAGCCCAACCCAAGCCAATGCGGCTCCCGGCGATATCAAATTTAAAGATTTGAGCGGCCCTAACGGTGTTCCGGATGGTGTAATTGATAATTATGACCGTACCAGGCTGGGTAGTTTCTTGCCTAAATTTACGTATTCGCTTAACTATTCGGCCTCATATAAAAACTTTGATGCTTCAGTTTTCTTCCAGGGCGTAGAGGGCAATAAGATACTTAACACCCCGAGGATCATAATGGAGGGTATGTCGAGGTTGTTTAACGCGGGTACCACTGTTTTAAATGCGTGGACACCGAGCAATACCAACACTGATATGCCACGCGCCATTAACGGTGACCCTAACCGTAACGGACGTATATCATCACGTTGGATCGAAAACGGTTCGTACCTGCGCCTGAAAAACGTAATATTAGGTTACACGCTGCCTACCAGTGCTTTAACATCGGTAAGTGGCTCAACCATTAAGCGTTTAAGGATATTCGTTTCATCAACCAACCTGCTCACTTTTACCGGTTACAAAGGTTACGACCCAGAAATTGGTTCAAAAAATGGCACCCTCACCAATGGTGTTGATTTTGGACAATACCCTTCTGCACGTTCGTTCCAATTTGGTATACAAGCCGGATTTTAATTGTGAGGTAAGTTAAAACTATAAGATAATGAAAAGAAAACATATATATGTGGGGATACTGGCAGCCGGAATTGCCACAACAGTAATAACTGTTTCTTGTAATAAGGATCTCGATACAGCAAATCAAAATAAACCAACTACAAATACTTACTTTGGTACTGCAAGTGAAATTGAAGCAAGTACAAACGCAATTTATTCTGCCTGGAAAGGCTTTAACTTAGTTGCCCGCGAGTGGTTCTTTCTTCACGACTTGCGCAGCGATGATGTAGCCAGCGGCGGTCCGCAACTTGAAGCCCCCCGCAGACAAATATTACTTGGTGTAACCGATCCATCCAACCCGGTAATGAATTCGGTATGGAATTCGCTTTATGTGGTTATTAACCGATCCAACACCGTATTAAGTTACTCACCAAGAGCAACCGATAATGCCGCCACTGTAAGCAGATGTATGGCCGAAGCCAAATTTTTACGTGGCTGGGCTTACTATGAGTTGGCCAGCCAGTGGGGTAGTGTGCCTGTTTACACAAAAGTTGTTACAGTGGCTACAGATGCGCAGCCAAAATCGCCCCAGGCTGCGGTATTTGCACAGGCCGTTAAAGATTTGCAGGAGGCTGCAGCAGTGTTGCCGGGCAAATCTGCTACAACATTAGGACGTGCCACAAAAGGGGCTGCATATGCCATGTTAGGCAGAACATTATTGCAAACCGGAGATTATGCCGGTGCAAAAGCTGCACTTTTAAATATCCCAACCACCGGTGCTGATGGTTATGGGCTTACCGACAGGTATTTAGATAATTTTGAAGAAGAAACAGAATTTAACAAAGAATCTCTCCTCGAAATAATATTTCTTGACAAGGGTAACAACAACTTTAACTGGGGCAGTGGCACAGGCGATGGTGCTACGGCAGAATTAACCACCATCCGTAATCAGGAATATAATCCTGTGGCCTGGCGTAACCTTATCCCGTCAGACAGGGTATTGAACGAGTACGAAAACACGCTAACCGGCGCCGCTAAAAATGATCCACGTTATGGCTACAGTATTTATCAATCAGGAGATACTTACAATAAAGGCCAGTCGGTATTGGCAGATGGCGACCAGGGAGGCGAGAGTTCAAAACTGCGTGGCAACACGGTGAAGGCAAGCTGGCGTAAATTTATGATCCTGTACAAGGAAAGTAAAGATGCTGCCGGTTTTCACCCGGGTGGTAACAACCAACGCATCATTCGTTATGCCGAGGTGTTGTTGATGCTGGCCGAGTGCGAAATAGAGTTAGGCAACTTGTCTAATGCTGTTGGTTATTTAAACCAGATCAGGAGTAGGCCCAGCGTAGCCATGCCGATCTATCCAACCACTCAATTCCCGGTTACTACCAAAGCCGATCTGATCAAGGCTTTATTGCACGAAAAAACTGCAGAATTAGCCGGCGAAGAGATCCGCAATATTGACATATTGCGTTGGAGAAAGAAAGGTTACTTTACAACCGAGCCTCTTTCATGGTATACTGCCGCTAAAGAGTTTTTGCCTATTCCGCAATCGGAAATTGATAACAACCCGAAGTTACAATAAGCATACCGGGACATATTTATAATTTTACATTAAACGGGTGAAGTGCTGAACCACAGTGCTTTGCCCGTTGTAATTATAAAATTTAGTTTAAATTGCATAACCAGTTATCTAAACCAAATTCGCATGCAAAAACTTTACTTTACCTTATTAGCCGTAGCTTTTTTAGCAGCATGTAAACAACAGCACAAGCCCACATTGTTCGAGCAAATACCTGCTTCTCACTCAGGTATTCATTTTAATAACCTTATAACCGAAAACGATTCAATAAACCCGCTGGATAACGCCTACGTATATAACGGCGGTGGTGTTGGTATAGGCGATTTTAATAACGATGGCCTGCCCGATATTTATTTTACCGGCAACATGGTGGCCAATAAACTCTATATTAATAAAGGGGATTTTAAATTTGAAGATGTTACCGCCCAGGCCGGTGTGAATGGAAAAGGGAGATGGGGAAGAGGTGCGGCGGTTATAGATATTAATAATGATGGGTTGCTTGACCTGTATGTATGTAATTCGTTGGTGAACGATTCGCTTAAGAGGCAAAACCTGTTGTATATAAACCAGGGCATTGGTAAAAACGGTGTTCCGCAATTTAAGGAGCAAGCCAAAGAGTACGGCCTGAATATACGGGCACACTCCACCATGGCCAGCTTTTTTGATTATGATAACGACGGCAGGTTAGATATATACATTACCGTGAACGAACCCGATGCATCATATTATGCCAACAACTTCAGGCCGGTAGTAAAAAACGGCAGCAGCCCCAGTACCGGTAGGCTGTACAAAAACGTATGGAATGCGCAGCTCAAGCACCCCGTTTATGAAAATGTATCGGCCAAAGCAGGCATAATCATAGAAGGGTATGGTCATGCGGCAACCGTGGTTGATATTAACCGCGACGGCTGGAAAGACATTTATGTAACCAACGATTTTTTATCGTCGAACATTCTGTACATCAATAATCACGATGGCACCTTCACCGATAAAGTGAAGGAATACTTCAAGCATACATCGTTCAATGCCATGGGGCAGGACATTCAGGACATTAACAACGATGGCCTGGCCGATGTATTTGAACTGGATATGAGTCCTGAAGATAATTACCGCAAAAAAATGATGCTGATGCCCAACAGCTATCAAACATTCCAGTTAATGGATCATTACGGTTATCAGTATCAATACGTGCGCAACACGCTTCAACTAAACCAGGGGCCGAGGGTAAACAGCAACGACTCGATAGGCAGTCCGGCTTTTAGCGAGGTAGGTTTTATGAGCGGCGTAGCCGAAACCGATTGGAGTTGGGCACCACTGGTTACCGACTTTGATAATGATGGTTACCGCGATATTATGGTAACCAACGGTTATCCCAAAGATGTGACCGACCATGACTTTATTACTTTCAGGCAGAACCCTTATTCTACGGCTACCAAAAAACAATTAATAGAACAAATACCTTCTGTAAAAATTCACAACTACGCTTTTAAAAACAAGGGCGATCTTACTTTTACCAACGTTTCGGATGCTTGGGGAATGAATTTACCTTCATTCTCAAACGGAGCAGCCTATGCCGATCTGGATAACGACGGCGCTTTAGATATGATAGTGAATAACATTAATGATGAAGCACTTATCTATAGAAATACTTCAAGCATTGTAAATAAAAATGAATCACATTATCTGCAAGTAAAGTTTGAGGGCGATGGTGGCAACATTAACGGGGTAGGCGCATGGGCCGATATTTACTATAACAACGGCAAGCACCAGGTTTACGAAAATAATCCTTACCGGGGTTACCTGTCTTCCATACAAAATGTGGCGCACTTTGGCCTGGGTAAAGCCAACATACTGGATTCGGTTATAATATGCTGGCCAAACAATAAAAAGCAGGTGCTGCGCAATGTAAAGGCCAATCAGGTACTTAAAGTAAGCATCCGGAATGCTACTCAGCCGTATAACATGCAATTACCCCTCAAAGCATCGTCGGCATTGTTTACCGATGTAACTCGAAGTGCAGGCATTACCTACAAGCATCAAGAGGAAGACTTTGTAGACTTCAACATTCAAAAACTGTTACCGCACAAGTTTTCTGAATACAGCCCCGGCCTTGCCGTTGGTGATGTAGACGGCAACGGTTTAGATGATATAATTATAGGTGGCAATACACAAGCACCGGCACAAATGCTGTTACAGCAGGCCAGCGGCAAATTTGTACAAAAGAACTTATCATCAGATAATAAGCCCAGTGGTAAACCAGGAAAAGACGCCGGTTTACTGGTGTTTGACGCCAATGCCGATGGTATGCCCGACGTTTACATAGCCAGCGGAGGCTATGAGGCAGAAGCAGGTAGCTCATCTTACCAGGACAGGCTGTTTATCAATAACGGAAAAGGCGGCTTTACCTTAGCAACTAATGCCTTGCCGGTTAATTACACCAGTAAGCTTTGTGTTCGTTCGGTTGATTTTAATAAAGATGGCAAGCTGGACTTATTCGTGTCGGGCAGGGTAGAGCCCTGGGCTTACCCCAAGCCGGTTTCAAGCATACTTCTGAGAAATGATAGCCAAAACGGGAAAGCTAAATTTACCGATGTTACTTCAACTTTGGCACCCGCCTTAGCTAACATAGGCCTGGTTTGCGATGCCCTGTTTACCGATTATGATAACGATAACTGGCCCGACCTGATTTTGGCCGGAGAGTGGATGCCGGTAACATTTTTAAAAAACAATAAAGGCAAGTTTGAAAATACAACAGCCTCTACAGGCATAAATAAACAGGTAGGTTGGTGGAATACCATTGCCGCTGGCGATTTCAGGCACACCGGCCGTACCGATTACATTGTGGGCAACGCCGGTTTAAATTCTTTCTTTAAAGCCAGCAACCAATACCCGGTAGGCATTATTGCTAAAGATATGGATAAGCGCGGCCGACTGGATGCTTTTACATCCTTATACCTGCCCGCGCCTGATGGTAGCAAAAAAGAATATCCGGCCAACGTACGCGAAGATGCCGTAAAGCAGCTCATTAGCTTGCGTAAGCGCTTCACCAACTACAAATCATACGCACTGGCAACTATGGATGAGTTGCTTACGCCCGAGCAAAGTAAAGATGCACTGCGATTGAAAGCTAACACGCTGCAATCGGCTTTTTTACGAAACGACGGTAATGGCAAATTTACCATCATACCGCTGCCCAAACAGGCACAGGTATCGGTATTGAACGGTATAACGGTTGATGATTATGATGGCGATGGCAACCTTGACGTGGTAATAAACGGTAACGATTATGGCACCGATGTAGCCGTTGGGCGCTACGATGCACTTAATGGTTTAATGCTGAAAGGTGATGGTAAGGGTAATTTCAAGCCGGTATCTATCCTGCAAAGCGGTATCTACATTCCGGGTAATGGCAAAGCACTGGCAAAATTGCAGGGTAACAATGGCAAGTACCTGCTGGCCGCCAGTCAAAATAAAGATGCTTTGAAGCTATTTGCACTCAGAGAAAGTGTGCAGTTAATAAAACCACAGCCTTTAGAGTTAAGCGCACTTATAACCTATAAAAACGGCTCAACTGCAAAGCAGGAATTATATTACGGTTCTTCGTTTCTGTCGCAGTCGGCCAGGTTTGTAAGTGCGGGTAGTAACGTAGCCAGTATTACGTTTACCAAAGGCAACGGTACATCAAGGGTTGTTAAATTATAATGAACCGTATGATGAAAATTATAGTTTATTTATGCTTGTTAGGCCTGCTATATTCATGTAAGCCCAAACTCAATTCTAATGAGCAAATGGTTCAGCGCCTAAAGGAGCAAATGGCCTTTGCAAATACGCCCGAAAACGAATATGCACCAGCTGCGGTTTTAAAACACCTCGACTCGGTAATTAGCGCACCCCGTTTAGGCACCGATGTAGTGAGTTTGAACATAAAAAAAGCCATTACTTTACTGCAATTAGGCAAAGAACAGCAAGCCGTTAATTTAATGGATAGCCTGCTGAATAAAACCTTCATTGCCGATTACCTGGTGAAACAAGCAGCCATCAAAACGTTGGCATTGAGTTACCTGCGTTTAGGTGAGCGTACCAACTGCATCCATAACCATAGTGCCGAATCTTGTATATTTCCTATTGCTGGTAACGGTATACATACCGATAAAACAGGATCTGAAAAGGCAATAGAGCTTTATCAAAAACTGCTGAAGACCGATCCGTACGATTATGAATCGCGCTGGCTGCTTAATATTGCTTACATGACCACAGGTGGCTATCCGGGTAAGGTGCCGCAGCAGCTAATATTAAACATTGGCGCCGATACAGCACAAGCACAGCCTTTTAAAGAAGTTGCTATGGGCCTGGGCCTGGCTATTAAAAAAATAAGCGGGGGCAGTATTGTAGATGATTTTGATAACGACGGATACGATGACATCATTACCAGCAGTGCCTCTTTAGCCGAGCCAATGCACTACTTTCATAACAATAAGAACGGAAGTTTTACTGATTTAGGAAAACCATCGGGCTTAAGTGCCTTTACCGGCGGACTAAACATGATGCAAACCGATTATAATAACGATGGCTTTAAAGACATTTTTGTAGTTCGTGGTGGCTGGAAGGGCAAATTTGGTAAAGAACCCAATTCGCTGCTCAAAAATAACGGCAACGGTACCTTTACCGATGTTACCGAAGAAAGTGGCCTGTTATCCTTTCATCCAACTCAAACAGCCACCTGGGCCGATTTTAATAACGACGGCTGGCTGGATGTGTTTATAGGTAATGAGAGCGCCCCGGGTAGTGAAAACATAAGCGAACTCTACATCAACAATAAAAACGGAACCTTTACCGAGCAAGCCGCCGCTGCCGGCTGCGCCGTGAGTTTGTTTGTGAAGGGAGTTACATCGGGCGATTACGACAACGATGGCCTACCTGACCTGTACATCTCTACCATGAACGGAACCAATAAACTTTTTAAAAACCAAACCACTAAAAACGGGCAGGTTAAGTTTATTGATGCAACGGCACAAGCAGGCTTGCCGGACGTTGGACAAGCAACATTTGCCACCTGGTTTTTTGATTACGATAATGACGGTAACCTCGATCTGCTGGCTTGTGGTTACGGGAATGATACACCCATAGCCTCCATTGTCGGCGAAGAAGCGCTCGATCATTATCGTGGCAATAACGGTAAGGTGGTGCTATACCATAACAAAGGGAAGGGTAAGTTTGAAAACGTATCGGTACAAGCCGGGCTAACCAAAATTGCCTTTGCCATGGGTGCTAATTTTGGCGATATTGATAATGATGGTTTCCCTGATTTTTACCTGGGTACCGGCAACCCGCAATTTTCATCGTTGGTGCCAAATAAGCTATACCGCAATAATAAAGGACATAATTTTACAGATATAACCGCACCAGCCCGCGTTGGCAGTTTGCAAAAAGGCCATGGCGTATCATTTGCCGATTTAGACAACGATGGTTACCAGGATATTCATGTGAGCTTAGGCGGCGCATTTATTGGAGATGCCTACCAAAATGCCTTGTTCATCAATCCGGCATCGGCCCAAAATCAATGGATCGACATAGCTTTGGTAGGGGCAGAGAGTAACCGGGCGGCTGTAGGAGCAAAGCTCAAAGTTACTTTCACCACAAACGGACAACAGCGCAGCGTTTACCGCGAAGTTAATTCGGGCGGCAGCTTTGGTTCAAACCCGTTAGAGCAGCATATTGGTGTGGGTAAAGCTGCACAAATAGATGCCATAGAGGTGTTTTGGCCGGTAACCGGCAAAACGCAAAGCTTTAAAAATGTGAAGCCCGGCAGCCACATTGAAATTACCGAAGGTAAGGTCAGTTATGATACCTTCAATTTAAAGCGTTTTCATTTTACCGAAGTTAAGCCCCACAGCATGGCAGGCATGGATATGTAACCTTATCATTCAACTATTTATTTTACGTTATGCATAACCTTAAAACATCCATCTCAATACTGCTCACCTGCATTACAATTACAGCATGTAAGCAAAAAGAGCAATCAACCATTAACGAAACCGAGGTGCTACACCAGAATGAAGACCAACTTACGCAGTTAATTATATTTGATGTGTTTTCGCCGCCGGTGGCCAGCCGTATATACGCCTATGCATCATTAGCCTCATATGAGGCCATGCGTTTTAAAAATGATAAGTATGAATCAATTGCAGCCAAACTTCATGGTTTTAGTACATTGCCCCAGCCCGAGAAAAATAAATCGTATAATTATACACTTGCAGCAACAAAAGCCTTTTTTACCGTAACCCGTAAGGTCACATTCTCGGTAGATTCATTAAAAGGTTATGAAGATAAATTGTATGCCAGGTTTAAAGGCATGCTTGACGATTCGACATTTGCCCGTTCTGTTGCGTTTGGTGATACCGTAGGCAAAGCAATTTTGAAACGCGCCGCTAAGGATAATTATATGCAAACCAGGGCCAAGCCCAAGTTTATAGGTAGTAACGCCCCGGGCAAATGGCACCCCACACCACCCGATTATCTTGATGCTGTTGAATATTGCTGGGGAACCATGAAGACTTTTGCTTTAGATTCATCGGGGCAGTTTGCACCACCACCGCCGCCGGCCTATAGTAAAAGCAAGGAGAGTGAGTACTTTAAGCAAAATATGCAATTGTATGATCAAAGTAAAAAGCTTACCAAAGAGCAAAAGGATATAGCCCGTTATTGGGATGATAATCCGTTTGTTATGCAGCATACCGGGCACATGATGTTTGCTAATAAAAAAATCACCCCCGGCGGCCATTGGATAGGCATTACCGCAATTGCCTGTAAGCAAGCCAAAGCTGATGCTGTTAAAACAGCTCAGGCTTATGCATTAACTTCTGTAGCCATGTTTGATGCCTTTATTTGTTGCTGGCAGGAGAAATTTAAGTCGGCCACTATACGCCCGGTATCGGTTATTAATGATGAGATAGACCCGCAATGGTTGCCTATGCTGCAAACGCCGCCATTTCCCGAGTACCCGAGCGGGCATAGTACCATTACCCGTTCGGCAGCGGTAATGTTAACCAAGCTGTTTGGCGATAAGTTTGCGTTTCAAGATACCAGTGATTTGCGTTACATAGGTATGCAAAGGCACTTTGACTCGTTCGTACAGGCAGCTAACGAAGCATCTATAAGCCGTTATTACGGCGGTATTCATTATGTAAACAGTGTAAATGCGGGTGCCGATCAGGGTAAAAAAGTAAGTGATTTTATTATCCAAAAGTTAAAACTGGAATAAGCATTTTATACATACTCAGGTGTTGATCAGATTATTGTTATTGGGTTTATTATTGTATTTTTACTTCGCCAATAACAATAATCTATTATAAATCTGTTTATCTCCCGTTAAAACAAACTGCTGAAAATCCAGGCTGAGCCCGGTATTTTAATCTATAGTTAGTTTTTAGGGGCTAATGTATATGAAGAAATATCTGCTTTTGCTTATATCAGCGGTATTCATGTTCTCTGTAGGTGCTTTTGCGCAGGGAGATCAATACCAGTTTTCGCGTCTTAATGTAAATAATGGTTTATCGCACAACCGTGTAACCTGTATTTATAAGGATAGTAAAGGCTTTATGTGGTTTGGTACCAAATCGGGCTTAAATCGTTATGATGGCTATCGTTTTAAAGTTTTTAAGCATAACATCAACGATGCATCATCTATAAGCGACGATTATATTATCAGCATAACCACAGGCCCAGAAAATAAATTATGGGTTAAAACGCGCAATGGTTTCAATATTTATAATCCGCTTACCGACCGCTTTGAGCATCGCATCACAGCAACGCTAAAACAATATAACATACCTGATTCGCTTATTGTGAGCGTGAAGAACGATGGCCAGGGCAACTTTTGGTTTCTGCATGCTAATAACGGGGTTTATAAATATTTTACGGCTACCCGTAAACTGGTACACCTGCCGCATGAGATTAAAAGCTCTGTGAAAGCCCCTACCGCCCCCGGTCTCGATCTTTCTGTAGACAGCAAAGGCAATGCCTGGGCAATTTATCAAGACGGCACACTCGAACAGGTAAACCCAGCCAACAACAAAGTGTTAAAGCGGGTGACCGATATATGCAAGGCTTATCCTAACGAACTAATTGATTACCAGTTATCAATTGATAATGATGATGATTTGTGGGTATATGCACCTTTGCGCTCTAATGGGGTGTTTTATGTAAACCCTGCTAAAAATATATTTAAGCAACTGGGTAAAGATGTTGGCACTCCTATACTAAGCTCTAACATTGTTTTTAACGTAATTCAGGACGATGAGGGCCTGGTATGGGTAGCTACAGACCATGGCGGTGTAAACCTGGTTAACAAGAACAACTTTAAAGTAAAGGTGGTAACCAACCGCCCCGATGATAACCGTAGCCTGAGCCAGGATTGCATTACTTCGCTCTATCGGGATAATGCCAACATTATATGGCTTGGCACGTTCAAAAAAGGCATTAATTATTACCATAAAGACATTATAAAATTTCCGCTCTATTGCCGTAATGCTTTTGGAAAAAGTGGCTTAACATACGATGATATTAATAAGTTTATCGAGGATGATAAAGGAAATATTTGGATAGGCAGTAATGGAGGAGGGCTTATTTACTTCAACCGTGCAACCGGTAAGTTTACCACTTATTTACACAGTGACAGCGACCCTCAAAGCTTGAGTAATAATGTAATTGCAAGCTTATGTTTAGATCATGAGCAAAAATTATGGATAGGAACTTACTTTGGTGGGCTCGACTGGTTTGACGGCAAAAAATTCACCCACTACAAACACTCATTAACCGATACCAACAGCATTTCCGATAATAGTGTGTGGGAAATTATGGAAGATTCTAAAAACAGGTTGTGGGTAGGTACACTGGCGGGCGGTTTGAATCTTTTTGACAAGGAACGCAATCGATTTCATAGGTATTTGCCGGGTATGCCCAACTCTGTGCCGCACCAATATGTATCGGGGCTGCTGGAAGATGATAAAGGAAATATACTGGTTGGAACTTACCAGGGCTTAGCTGTGTTAAATAACCGTACCGGTCGTTTTACCTACTATAAACACAGCGAGGGCGACAAAAGCAGCCTGAGCAACGACAATATTTCCAACATAATGATGGATAGCCGGAAAATGATCTGGATAGCCACTAATGAAGGATTGAGCTTGTTTAACAGCAAGACAGGTAAATTCAAGAATTTTCGTAAAACCGATGGCCTGCCTGATAATTCGGTACTTACCGTTGTTGAAGACAATGCCCACAATTTATGGATGAGTACGCCAAACGGCATCTCTAATATGGTTTTTAAATCAAACAAAGGCCATTACACGTACGATTTTATTAATTACGATCAAACCGATGGCTTGCAGGGCAAAGAGTTTAATGAAGATGCCGGCCTTAAAACCCGCAATGGCGACATTATATTTGGAGGCGCCAACGGCTTCAACTTGTTTAATCCCCGCAATATTAAATCCACACGCGAAAAGCCGGTACTGGTTTTAACCAATCTACAGGTTTTTAATAAAAGTATTACCACGGGTGAGAAAGTAAATGGAGAGGCCATACTGCAAAATTCCATTACCGAAACCAAGGCCATTACCTTAAAGCATAATCAAAACGTAGTTTCGATCGAATTTGCTGCCATTAGCTTTTTCAACCCGGCAAAAATGAAGCATGCCTACATGTTGGAAGGGTTTGATAGGGGTTGGACCATTGCCGACAACCAAATTAGAAAAGCCAGCTACACTAACTTAGACCCTGGTTCGTACACCTTCAGGCTCAAAGTAGCCGGCGAAGATGGTATTTGGAGAAATGAACAGCTTGAGCTCCGCATCACAGTTTTACCACCAATATGGCGTACCACCTGGGCTTATTTATTGTACGCGCTATTGGTTTGCGGAGGGCTGTTGTATTTAAGATACAGGGGTATTAAAAAGCTGAAAGCTAATTTTGCCGTTCAACAGGAAAGGCAGGAATCGCAGCGCATGCGCGAACTCGACTTAATGAAAATTAAATTCTTCACCAATGTAAGTCACGAGTTCAGAACACCATTGTCGTTAATTTTAGCCCCGGTAAGTAAACTGATAGGTCAAACCAGCCAAGCTGATATACGTAAGCAACTCCTGATGATCGATAGGAATGCCAAGCGCCTGCTTAACCTGGTAAATCAGTTGCTCGATTTCAGGAAGATGGAAGAGCACGAACTAAAGCTCAATGCGCATCAGGCAAACATTATTAAATTTATTGAAGAAGCCGCCTACTCGTTTTCAGATATAGCCGAAAATAAGAACATCACATTAAGCTTTGTTACACGGGTGGAATTGCTCGTTACCTCGTTCGACCAGGACAAGGTAGAGCGCATCTTGTTCAACCTGTTATCTAACGCATTTAAGTTTACACCCGAGGGCGGCAAAGTGGAGGTGTATTTAGGCTTTAGCGAAAGCGCTATGCCTGGCAAGCAGTATCTGGAAATTAAGGTAATTGATAACGGCATAGGTATACCGCCCGAAAAGCTGGAAAGAATATTTGACAGGTTTTTTCAAAACGACACACCGGGCTCAATTGTGAACCAGGGCAGTGGGATAGGGCTGGCCCTAACGCGCGAATTTGTTAGCCTGCACAACGGTACCATTAAGGCCGAAAGTTCGGTAAATGGAGGTAGCTCGTTTACCGTATTGCTGCCCGTAAGTGCTGAGCATGTTCTGCATACCACAGATGTAAATATCCAAATACAGCAAACCGCAGAGCAGCAAACCAAAGATAGTTTACCAGTAAAAGCATCTGCAAAGGTTATTAATGCCAACGCCAAGAAACAAACCATATTACTTGTTGAGGATAATGATGATTTCAGGTTCTATTTAAAAGACAACCTAAAAGAACACTTCAACATACTGGAAGCGGTGAATGGTAAGGATGGCTGGCAAAAAGCACTATCGTTACATCCTAACCTTATTGTTACTGATATAAGCATGCCCGAAATGACCGGTACTGCTCTTTGCCATAAAATTAAGCAAGATAGCCGTGTGCAGCACATCCCGGTTATTTTATTAACGGCTTTAACCGGAAAAGATGATGAGATCAAAGGTTTGGAAACCGGTGCGAATGATTATTTGACCAAGCCGTTCGACTTTGAGATACTTTTGTATAAGATCAAGAACCTGCTTAACCAACAGGTAACACTTAAAAAAACCTATCAAAAGCAGGTAGATTTGAATACGGTGGCCAGCAATAACGAAGTGCAGGACGAAAAATTCATGAAAGACCTGCTCCGGATTATTGACGAGCACATTGCCGATACCGAATTTTCTGTAGAAGAATTGAGCTCACACATGGCTATGAGCCGGGTAACCCTGTACCGTAAGGTATTGCTCATTACCGAAAAAACGCCTGTTGAATTTATCAAATTTATCCGCATTAAACATAGTGCCCATTTGCTGCAAACCACGCATTTAAATATAGCGGAGATAGCCTACCGGGTTGGCTTTAATAATCCTAAATATTATGCAAAAACTTTCAAGCTGGAGTATAATTTGCTGCCAACCGAATACCGGTTAGTAATGCAACAAAAGAAACTGGAAGACCAGTTGATAAACCAGTAATTATTTTGTTAAAAGTGCCTTTAAAATGAGTTGCGAACAGGTGATTACCCGTTTTGTTTAACATATGAAACCCCAATACGAAACAATTGGGTGCCTTTTAGAGCATTTGCACGGCTTAATTTAGGGCAAAGTTTAGTGTTACTAACACGCCAATTAAACCTAACAAAATGATTTACCAAAATACTACCAAATGCCTGGTGGCTTGTGCCGTTCTGTTATTTACTTTTAACCAGGGCCGGGCTCAAACCAATGCAGCAAAGGCCCTCGATCAAAAAATTTCAGGCATTATAAAAAAAATGACCCTGGAGGAGAAAATTGAAATGTTGCATGGCAACGCGCTATTTTCTTCGGCAGGTGTTAAACGGTTAGGCATCCCTGAGCTTACTTGTGATGATGGTCCTTTAGGTGTCCGCGAGGAGGTATTGCGCTTTGATTGGAAATCGGCCAACTGGACAACCGACTCGGCCACTTTCCTGCCCAATGGATCGGCAATTGCAGCCACCTGGAACCCGGCTATGGCTCGCCACTACGGTGTAATATTAGGAGAAGAGGCCAATGCCCGTAAAAAGATAGTGATGTTGGCACCAGCTTTTAACATATGCCGCGTGCCGCTAAACGGACGTACCTACGAATACTATTCTGAAGACCCGTTTCTGAATGCACAATTAGCTATACAGGCAGTAAAAGGCATACAAAGCCAGCATGTGGCAGCTTGTATAAAGCATTATGCCGTAAACAACCAGGAAGTGAACCGTAATACCGTTAACGCCATAGTTGACGAGCGCACCTTGCACGAAATTTACTTGCCGGCCTTCAAAGCGGGCATACAACAGGGAAATGCTTATACCATTATGTCGGCTTATAATAAGGTGAACGGCAAATGGTGCTCTGAAAATGATTACCTACTTAATCAGGTGTTGAAAAAGGAGTGGGGCTTTAAAGGTGCTGTTATATCAGACTGGGCCGGTACACACAATACCGTTGCTGCCGCTAATGCCGGGCTTGATATTGAAATGGGTTCGAGCGGTCCGTACGACCAGTGGTATTTTGCCAAGCCGCTGCTGGCTGCAGTTAAGGCAGGTAAAGTTTCGCAAAAAACCATAGATGAAAAGGTACGCCGCATTTTGTGGGTAATGTACCATACCTCAATGAGCGCTAATCATCAGGCAGGCAGCATTAGTACGCCGGCCCATCACCGTGGAGCCTACAACATTGCTTCAGAATCTATCGTGCTTTTAAAGAACGACAAGACCTTACTTCCACTGAATATAAAAAGCATTAAAAGTATTGCCGTTATTGGCGATAATGCAACCCGTACCTTTGCCTTAGGTGGTTTTGGAGCAGGTGTAAAGGCCAAGTATGAAATAACCACTTTAGCCGGATTGAAAAATAGGTTAGGTAAAACCGCCGATATACGCTTTGCACAGGGCTATAAAGCCAACTGGCTGGCCAGTAAAACCCTTGAACAGAATGCCGGATACGATAAACCCGACCACGCTTTAATTGAAGAGGCTGTTGCATTGGCTAAAACCACTGATATTGCCATTGTTTGCATTGGCTCAAACCGCGAATATGAAAGCGAAGGCAACGACCGCAAAGACCTGACGTTACCGTTTGCCGAGCAGGAACTGGTAGATGCGGTAACTAAGGCAAACCCCAATACCATTATTGTAGTAACAGCAGGTGCTCCTTATGATTTAAACAAGATCAAAAAAAACAACCATACCATTGTGTGGTCGTGGTTCAACGGTTCGGAAGGGGGTAATGCGTTGGCCGATGTATTGGTGGGCAAAGTAAATCCATCAGGTAAGCTACCTTTTACTTTCCCTGCGGAGTTAAATGACTCGCCTGCATTTGCTTTGGATACTTACCCGGGTAAAGATGAAACCGCACCTTATAAAGAAGGCATTTTGGTAGGATACCGTTGGTTCGATACCAAGAAGATAGCCCCGTTGTATTGCTTTGGTTACGGCTTGTCTTACACCAAATTCGATTACCTGAATATTAAAACAGATAAAAAATCGTACAACCGGGGGCAAAACATAGCAGTAACCGTTAATATTAAAAATACAGGAAAATATGCCGGTATGGAAACGGTTCAGCTTTACATCAGCAAAAACAAGTCGGCGGTACAAAGAGCCGAAAAGGAGCTGAAAGCTTTCAAAAAGATCATGATCAAACCGGGGCAAACCTTAAACACCGTGCTCAACATACCGGTGAGCGACTTGGCCTATTATGATGTAAAATCTAAAAAATGGATTGCCGAAGCTGGTACTTACACGGTGAATGCAGGTTCATCTTCAAGAGATATAAGAAAAGTTGCTTCAGTGCAAATTATAAACTAATATTAAGGCAGCCAATTTCTACCTTTTCGTTATCCAATCATATTATGCATTTTAAACACCATCTCAAAGCAAAAATCGTTAGGTACTTATCTATGCTGACTTTCGTGCTTTTAAGTCATCATATTTCTGCTTCGGTACGCACTTATAAAAAGGAGGCAGATGGCGTTACATTCATGTTGGATAAAGGCATCATGAAGGTCAAAATTTGTCGCGCCGATATCATCCAGGTAAGCTACAGTACATTAAATGTTTTGCCGGTGTTTAATTCGCTGGTGGTTAACGCACAGTTTAATGTACCGGTAAATTTTACCCTTAATCAAACCGCTCAGGATGTTGTGATTAACACGGGTAAGATCATTTTAAAAGTAGATCGTACCAGCAATGCTATTGCATATTATACTTTGGCCGGCCAGCTAATTACCAGCGAGGACAAGGAGCAAAATAAACAAATGACTGCGCAAACCGTGGCTGGTATTGAAACTTACAGTTGCTCAACGCAATTTACATCGCCGGCTAACGAGGGTTTGTATGGCATGGGCTGCCACCCTTTAGATACACTTTCGATAAATTACAAGGGGCGTAACCAGGATATGGCCATTAAGTATTTAACAGGTGCTATTCCGGTATTGCTGTCAACAAAAGGGTATGGTATCTTTTGGGACAATTATTCGGCATCACAATTTTATGGAGCCGAAGCCGGTAATACGAAGTTTAAGTATGTGTCCGAAAGTGGTAAGCAAGTAAACTATTATTTCTTTTACGGGCCCGATTTCGATCAGATCATCAATTCATACCGCATAGCTACAGGTAAGGCTCCCATGTTTCCTAAATGGTCTTTCGGGCTGTTTCAGTCGCAAGACCGTTATATGAGCCAAACCGAAATTATTTCAGTTAAAAACAAGTACCGCAACGCCAATATCCCGGTTGATGCCATAGTGCAGGATTGGTATTACTGGGATCCGCTGCCTATTGGCTCACATGTAATGAAGCCCGAACGTTACCCAAACCCCAAATCCTTGGTTGATGAGTTGCATAAAGCCAACATACACGCCATGATATCTATATGGCCTGTGTTTGGCAAAGGCACACCCAATTATGATGCCCTTAAAAAAACGGGCGGTTTAACCAATATTACGTGGGATAATGTGGTGACCCATACTTTTGATACTTATTATGATGCACATAGTCCGCAAGCCCGCAACCTGTATTGGCAACAGGCACGCGATAGCTTAGTAAAACGTTACGGCTGGGATGCCTGGTGGGTTGACCAATGTGAGCCCGACAATGGCGCTTTGCTTGATGAACGCCGTAAAGATACTTTTTGGACAGGGCGGGGGATAGATTATTTTAACACCTACTCTTTAGAGCATACTAAAGGCTTGTACAAAGGCTGGCGCAATGATATTGCCAACAAGCGGGCATTTTTCCTGGTAAGGCAGGCGTTTGCCGGGCAGCAGCGCAATGCCACTACTTTATGGTCGTCAGATATTACTTGCACGTTCGATGCTTTTAAGAGCCAGGTGCCACAGGGTATTAATGCTTGTGCTTCGGGCATGCCATACTGGACGTCGGATATTGGCGGTTACCATTTGGGCTGGAAAGCCGCCGACTGGTCTCTGCCCGAAAACCAGGAGCTGTTTACACGCTGGTTTCAATTTGGCGTGTTCAGTCCAATATTTCGTATACACGGCAAAGGAGAGCGTGCCCTGTTTTCAAATAACTGGAGCGACGAAACCAAAGCCAATTTGCTTTTTTACGATAAACTCCGGTATCGGCTACTGCCTTATATTTACTCGCTGGCCGGGCAGGTAACTCAAAATAATTACACCATAATGCGGGCGCTTACCTTTGATTTCCGGAAAGACGAAAAGGTATATAGCATACCCGACGAATATATGTTTGGTCCGGCATTTTTGGTTAACCCCGTTACCGAACAATTGTATACAGGAACAAATTCCGCTAAAGGCAAACATACCCGCACAGTATATCTGCCTGTAGCTGCCGGCTGGTATGATTTCTGGACTGGTAAACGCTATAACGGTGGTCAGCAGTTTGAGGTTGATGTGCCCTTGACTACTATTCCCTTATATGTTCGCGCAGGTTCAATAGTGCCTATGGGGCCAGTAATGCAATATGCTACCGAAAAACCTTCTACAGAATTAGAGTTACGTATTTATCCCGGAGCTAACGGTAAGTTTGAATTTTACGAAGATGAGAACGATAATTACAATTATGAAAAAGGCCATTACGCAACCTTCACTTTAAATTGGAACGACCAAAAACATCAGCTTACCATATCAGCTACCAAAGGCAACTTTAAGGGGATGCTTAAAATTCGAAAATTCAATATTGTGTTGATGAAAGAAGGCTATGGTGCAAATATTGAAGCGGATAAGTTTAATAAAATGATTACTTATAAAGGTAAACCTTTAATGGTAACTGTAAATTGATCGATTAAATTAACATCGGGGGCACTTAGTCTAAACTAAGGCTCGGAGCACTTCCCAGTGATGGTAATATGCTTATAACGTTATCGTTTCTATAATCCAATATATTTTGAAGTTCTTGGTTTAGTTAACGGATCTATCAGTTAGTGATACTACATGTTTAATCGTCCCTTTACATCATCATGAGCTCGTTCATTGTGGGCAGTTGTTTTCGATTCAAATTTATAGGATAAGCTTAATGTAACTGTACGGCTGTAACCAGTCATACGTAAAACGCCGGCATTGGTATTCGGGCTATACCTGCTACCGTTAAAAATATTGTTAGCCCCCAGTTTTATAGTTCAGCATATTATTGATTAAAGTTTTGGATACCTCTGCATTCACCATAGAATTGTGGCCAACCTGATATAACCTATACCATAAAAGCGATGCAAGAGTTGCTGCCTTAAAGCAACTTTTTCAGGGTGCATAAATCATACATTGTAAACATGACGCTGTAACAGCTGTTTTTGGAAATATCATTGAAATAGGTAAAACCGAAATTGCTATTGGTAGTAATTATAAGGCAGACTTAATGCAAAGGATATAAGGAAAATATTTACCTCATTAAAACATGCCTTTGACAGTGAGTTGCGAAAAATATTACCGTAATTCACCTCAGAATTACTTGACATTCTGAATCAAATATTTATTGCTCGTTTATTTCTTAACGGGATCTATCGCTAATTTTAGTAAATTATAAGTCTAATAGTTTTACCATCGGTATAAAGAAATATCAGTACTTCACGGTTAAAAGACCATAATGAATGCAAATTTCTATAAAATAAGAGCAGGCTTGACCTTTCGGGTTAATTACCTATTTTTACAGCAGTGAAAAAGGTATGCATATACTTATTGTTGATATTGCTTTCGGCATATACAACCGAACTGCACGAGCTTATAAAGCTCCCCGTGCTTTTCGAGCATTTTGCCGAGCACAAAGAGCGCGACAATAAGGTAAGTTTTACCGATTTCCTTTCGATGCATTACTGGGGTAATGATTTGAACGATGAGGATAACGAGCGCGATATGCAGCTGCCCTTCAAAAAGTTGGATGCACACCCTACGCATATTATGTTTATGCCCACCGCACGCATATTAAGCGTACGCACGCCCGAACAGCGCATTATTACCAGTTACCCGGTTTACCAGCATCAGTATTTTCCTAACCCTGCATTAGCATCACCTTTTAGGCCTCCCTGCGCTTAAAAATTGCCATCATTTATTTTTCTTAATTAAAGCTGTGCATGCTTGTGGGCTTGTATCATTATTAGTCCTGTTTACAGCTGTGCAGATGTTTGTTGCAATTTTTCAGGAGCAAAAACATGCTAAATAAAATAATTCAGTTTTCAGTTAAAAATAAACTGGTGATCGGCTTATTCATGGGGCTGTGGGTAATCTACGGTATTTATGAAGTAACCCGCTTACCTATTGATGCCGTGCCCGACATCACCAACAATCAGGTACAAATTATAACCACAGCGCCATCATTAGGTGCACAGGATGTAGAACGTTTGATCACTTTCCCTATTGAGCAGGCCATCAGCAACATACCCGGCATTAAAGAAAGCCGTAGCCTCTCGCGCTTTGGCTTGAGTTTAATAAGCGTGGTAATTGACGATGATGCCGATATATACTGGGCCCGCCAGCAGGTTACCGAGCGGCTTGCGCAGGTTGAAATTGACGAGAATGCCAACAAGCCCGAATTAGCCCCCGTTACCACGGGCCTTGGCGAAATATACCAGTACGTGCTTCGGCCCAAACCGGATTACGAAAACAAATATAGCCTGGCCGACCTGCGTACCATTCAGGATTGGATGGTACGAAGGCAGCTGTTAGGTACCAGGGGCGTGGCCGATGTATCAACCTTTGGCGGCGAGCTTAAACAGTACGAGGTTGCCGTAAACCCGGCACAACTAAAATCGGTAAACCTCAGCATTGCCGATGTTTTTAATGCCCTGCATAATAATAACCAAAATACAGGCGGTGCATACATTGAAAAAGGACCTACCGTATTGTACATCCGTAGCGAAGGTTTGGCCGGCAGCATTGCCGATATTGAGAACATCGTTGTAAAAAACACAGCCGAAGGTACTCCTGTGCTGGTAAAGCACGTGGCCGAAGTAAAATTGGGAGCCGCAACCCGCTACGGTGCACTTAACTATAATACAGTAGGAGAGGTAACCGGAGCCATTGTGATGATGCTGAAAGGTGAAAATTCATCAGAGGTGATCAAAAACGTAAAAGAGCGCATTGCCGAAATTCAGAAAACACTGCCCGAGGGCATTCTTATCGATCCGTTTCTTGACCGTACCAAAATGGTGAATAATGCCATTGGAACGGTAGAGCATAACCTGTTAGAGGGTGCACTGATCGTGATCTTCGTGCTGGTGATTTTTTTGGGTAATTTAAGAGCCGGGCTCATTGTGGCTTCTGTTATACCGCTGGCTATGCTGTTTGCCATTATTATGATGAATACCTTTGGCGTAAGCGGCAACCTCATGAGTTTAGGTGCGCTCGACTTTGGTTTGATAGTAGATGGTGCCGTAATTATTGTGGAGGCCATTTTGCATCACTTGCATTTTTCTAAAAAATATGCGCATGTAAATCAACTGTCGCAAGAGGAAATGAACGAGGAGGTATCGGGTTCGGCCTCACGCATGATGAACGCTGCTGTTTTTGGGCAAATTATTATCCTCATTGTTTATCTGCCTATACTTTCATTATCGGGCATTGAGGGTAAAATGTTTAAGCCTATGGCACAAACCGTGGCCTTTGCTATTTTAGGTGCCTTTATTTTGTCGCTTACTTATGTGCCCATGATCAGCTCTCTGTTCATAAGTAAAAAGTTGTCGCACAAACCCAATCTGTCTGACAGGGTGATGGATAAGATTGAGACATTTTATCAACGCTGGCTGGCAAAAGCTATGCAAATACGCAAAACGTTGGTAGTTATAGCTTTCGGCATGTTCGCCATTGCGGTTTTTATGTTCACACGTATGGGCGGCGAGTTTATTCCGCAGTTAGAGGAAGGCGATTTTGCCGTGGAAACGCGGTTACTGGTAGGAACCAATTTGAGTACTACTATTGGCACCATGCAGCAAATATCTAAACTGCTGCAAAGCAAGTTCCCCGAGGTTGAAAAAGTGGTATCGCGCATTGGCAGTGCCGAAATACCTACCGACCCAATGCCTATTGAAGGGGGCGATATGATCATTGTGATGAAACCCAAGGACGAGTGGACGAGTGCTAAAAGCTTCCCCGAAATGGCCTCCAAAATGTCGGCCGTGGTGCAGGAGGCTGTACCGGGTGTTACTCAGGGCTACCAGTTTCCGGTGCAAATGCGCTTTAACGAGCTAATGACCGGCGCCAAGCAAGACGTGGTTTGTAAAGTATTTGGCGAAGACCTAAATTCCCTTGCCCGTTACGCCGAGCAAATAGGCAGCATCAGCAAAACGGTTGATGGTACTGCTGATCATTATGTTGAAAAGGTGACAGGCATGCCGCAGGTAGTGATCAAGTATAAACGTGCCGAAATTGCTAAATACGGCCTTAATATAGCCGATATTAACCGCACTGTAAATGCCGCCTTTGCAGGTGCCGCTGCCGGTAAAGTTTACGAAGGCGAAAAACGTTTTGACCTGGTGGTACGTGTGGGCATCGAGGGCCGCCGCAGTTTAGAAGATGTGCAAAATCTGCTCATCTCCACACCAAAAGGCTTGCAAATACCGCTGTACCAGGTAGCCTCGGTTGACGAGGTTGAAGGGCCGAACCAAATTCAGCGTGAAAATGCCCGCCGCCGCATTACAGTTGGCTTTAACGTAAGAGGGCGCGATGTACAGTCGATAGTGGAAGAACTACAAGGAAAGATAGATAAGCAGGTTAAGCTGGCGCCGGGGTATAGCATTACTTATGGTGGTGCTTTTGAAAACCTGCAGCAAGCAAAAAAACGTTTGAGTATTGCGGTTCCGGTGGCATTACTGCTCATTTTTGTAATGCTGTATTTTGCATTCTCGTCACTTAAAGAGGGGGCGCTAATTTTCACAGCAATTCCGCTTTCGGCCATTGGTGGTGTATTTGCGCTGGCTATGCGGGGCATGCCGTTCAGTATATCGGCAGGTATAGGTTTTATTGCCCTGTTTGGCGTGGCGGTGCTTAATGGTATCGTGCTCATCTCCGAGTTTAACCGCATTAAAGCCGAAGGTATAGTAACCGATAGCCTGCAACTGGTAATGCAAGGCACCCGTAACCGCTTGCGCCCGGTATTAATGACCGCCGCTGTTGCCTCATTGGGCTTTTTGCCAATGGCGCTAAGCAATGGTGCTGGTGCCGAGGTGCAGCGCCCGTTAGCTACGGTAGTAATAGGCGGCTTAATTATGGCTACTTTTCTTACCTTGTTTGTGCTGCCTGCCTTATACCTGCTTTTCGAGGGTAAATCGAAACTGAAGGTGAATAAAACGGCTATGCTTGTTGTTTTAATGTTGCTAAGTACATACAGTGTTAATGCGCAGCAAAAGCCCGCGCCAATACGTTTAAACCAGGCCATTGAGGTTGCCCTTAAACGCAACCTGCACATGCAGGGTACCCGCTTAAATGAAGAGGCTGAACGCATCAGGCAAAAAACATCTTTTGATGTAGCTAAAGCGCAATTGAGTGCCGATTATGGTCAGGTCAACAGCATACAAAACGATACCCGCATAGGCCTTACACAGGCCATCAGTTTTCCAACGGTTTATAGTAACCAAAAACGAGCCTTGCAAGAAAACTTTTTGGCAGCGCAAGTGCAAACACACCTTACCCAACAGGATATAAAAGCTGATGTGCGGCGATTATATTATCAATTGGTATGGCTTAATGAAAAGAAGAGGCTACTGCGTTACGCCGATAGTATTTACACCCTCTTTGAAAGCAAAACCAATTTGCGATTTAAGGTAGGGGAGGCCAATATTTTAGAGAAGACCACCGCGCAAACGCGTCATCAGCAAATTAATAACCAGCTTAATATGGTTTTGAGCGATGAGCAAATTGCCATGAAACAGTTCAACGTACTGCTCAATGATTCGGTTACCTATGTGCCGTTTACAGATACCTTGAAACTTACCCCCGGGGCTTATGCATTAAACGCAGGGCCGGCTGGCGGGTTGCCGCAGGTGCAGTTGTTTGCTCACCAGGCCGAGGCTGCCCGCTGGCGCTGGCATACCGAAAAATCGAAACTATTGCCTGATTTTTTTGCAGGTTACAACAACCAGAGTATTGCAGGTTCGCAGTTGGTTAATGGTACCGAGACCTACTTTGGCACCGGCAAGCGGTTTAACTATGTAAGTGCAGGTATCAATATTCCCATATTTGCAGGGGCGCAATCGGCCCGTATATCGGCGGCTAAGGTTGAATGGCAACTGGCGCAAAAACGTACTGATTATGCCGCATTACAACTGCAAACCGAACAGCAAAACGCCGCGCAGCAAATTCAAAAATATGCTGTAAGCTTAAACTACTTTGAAGGGCAGGGACTTAAAAATGTCGATCTGATCATCAGCACTGCCAACAAGCAATTTGCCGGGGGAGACATTAACTACCTGCAATGGGTAATCCTGGTCGATCAGGCCATCAACATCCGTAACGAGTATCTCGAGTCATTGTATAATTATAACCTGGCCGTAATTCAGGCCCAAAAACTTAATAACTTATAAAGCCATCGTATGAAAAAATATATAGCGCTCTGTTTACTGGTTATCTTATTTGCAGCCTGTGGAGAGCAAAAAGTAAAAGAAGAAACAGAGGAAAAGGAACAGGATACCACATTGGTAAAACTAACCTCAATGCAAATTAAAAACGCGGGTATCGAAGTCGGTTTGCCGGTAATGGGCAAGGTTAATGCTTTACTTAAATTACAAGGAGCTATTGATGTGCCGCCCCAAAGTACGGTAAGCGTGAGTTTTCCGCTGGGAGGATATTTGAAAAGTACCGATCTGTTGCCCGGTGTACATGTACGCAAGGGACAGGTATTGGGTATTTTGGAAGATATGCAGTTTATACAAATGCAGCAAGATTACCTATCAGCCAAAGAAAGATTTCAATTTGCCGAAATCGAATACCGCCGCCAGCAGGAACTGAACGCCAGTAAAGCTACCAGTGATAAAGTATTTCAACAAGCCAAGGCCGAAATGGAAACGCAGCGCATTTTAATGCGTTCGCTGGCGCAAAAGCTGGAGTTGATAGATATTAATCCTAAAAGATTAACCTCGGCCAATATTTCAAAAAGTGTGCATATCCTGTCGCCCATCGATGGTTTTGTGTCGAAGGTTAATGTGAACATAGGTAAGTACACCTCGCCAACCGATGTGCTTTTTGAGCTGGTGAACCCCAAGGATATTCACCTGGCACTTGATGTTTTTGAGCGCGATGTAAACCAACTGGCCATCGGTCAAAAGGTAATCACTTACACCACCAATAATGCCGATAAAAAGTATGAAGCCGAGATCATCCTCATCAGCAAAAATTTAAATGAAGACCGCATGGCCAGCGTGCATTGCCACTTTGAAAAGTTTGATGCCACCCTGCTGCCCGGGATGTTTATGAACGCCGAGGTTGAAGTGGCCAACCGCACCGCGCTAACTGTGCCCGAGGATGCAATAGTGAGGTGGCAGAATAAGTTTTATGTATTTACGGCCATCGGGGCTGATAACTTTCGTATAATACCAGTTACACCAGGCTATCAAAATAATGGCCTGCAACAAATAGAAGGTGGCGGCATAAACGCTAATACCAAGCTGGTTACTAAAAATGCTTATGCGTTGCTCATGAAAATGAAAAACAGTGCAGAGGATGAGTAAGCAATTAAGTTAACCAAATTGGGAATTCTCGTTATCGGTTTGCCAATATTTTGAGGCAAATGTGCTATTAGTATGATTGCTATTCATTGGACTTTACCAAAATAATCAATAAAAATAGTTGAGCTTTTTATTTCAAAATTAATCTCTTAATTTAAAATCAATACCTTTACACAACATATATACATCCCACAATTTTTTACTTGAACAATACGCTGATTAAAGAACCGGAAGCCATGTTGGCCGTGATCAAAAGTCTTCCCGGAAATTTCCTGGTGCTACTGCCTGATGCGCCAGTGTTTACTATTGTTGAAGTAAGTGATGAGTATAATAAAGCCACCCTTACCAACCGCAGCAACATTATTGGAGCCGGAATTTTTGAGATATTTCCCGATGATCCGCAAGATATGAATGCCGATGGTGTTAAAAATTTGTCACGATCATTTGAAACGGTATTAAGTACGGGTGAAAGTCATGAAATGCCGGTACAGCGTTACCCCATACTGGAACCAGGGTCGGGAGCATTTGTTGAAAAATTTTGGGCACCGGTAAATAAACCGGTTATAGTTGATGGCCGTATAGTTTACATCATCCACTCCGTAATAGATGTGACCGAAAGCAGGGTATTACGCTCGCGCGAACAGTACTTTAGGGCAATTGCCGGAGAATCGCCATTTATGATTTGGCGAAGCGCCGGTGGTTCGTGCATCTATGTAAACAACGTATGGACAGAAACCACAGGACTATCTTTATATAACAGCTTAGGCACAGGGCAACTGAAAGCATACCATCCGGATGATTTGGATGAACAAAAAAAGTTATTTGCAACCGCTTTGGTTGAAAACCGCTCTTATGAAACCAAGTTCAGAATTATAGACCGTAACGGTGAATTGCGATGGGTTTTTATGAAAGTTGCGCCGTTTCATGCAGACGGCGCATCGGTTGAATATGTAGGGAGCTTAATTGATATTACCGAACAGGAAATTGCATCGCAGCTGATCAAGGACAGTGAAAGGCAGTTACGCCAACTGGCTGATTCAATTATACAGATGATTTGGGTAACCGATGCAGAAGGGATGCACGAGTATTACAACCAACGCTGGTATGATTTTACCGGAACTACTTATGAGCAAACCGAAGGTGAGGGATGGAACCATGTTTTTCATCCCGACGACCGTGAACGTGCCTGGGAGGTTTGGCGTCATTCGCTAAACACGGGCGAACCTTATGAGATTGAATATCGCCTACGCAAATTTACAGGAGAATACGTGTGGGTATTAGGCAGGGCTGCGCCTTATCATGATAAGGACGGTAAAATTGTTAAGTGGTTTGGTACATGTACCGATATTAATGAGCAAAAGTTATTACAACAACAAAAGGATGACTTTATAAATATTGCCAGCCACGAGTTAAAAACGCCTTTAACCAGTTTAAGTGCAAATATTCAATTTCTTGAAAAAATGGTTAATGGTGTTACCGACCTTAACCCTGTTTTTGCAAAACTGGTAACTTCCTCTTTTATTAATGTAAAGAAACTGAACCGGCTTGTTGACGAATTGCTGAACGCCAATAGCATTGGTTTAGGCCAGCTGTCCATCAGGAAAGAAGAGTTTGATTTGGTTCCGCTCATCAGGGAGGCCATAGCTCATTTATCTACAGATAACCAGCAGGTAATCTTAACAGGCGATGACGTTGCCTGTATTTCTGCGGATGCCGGTAAAATTGAGCAGGTAGTGCTAAACCTGATAAACAATGCCCAAAAGTATGCAAGGGAATCGGCTACGGTAGAGGTAAATATATCCGCAACATCTACTGCTTGCACGGTAAGAGTTATTGACGAAGGCCCAGGTATTGCCCAAGATCAGCTTAAATATTTATTTAACCGTTACTACCGAACCGAATACAGGGATGGCAAATATTCAGGAATGGGTTTAGGCCTCTTTATTTGCGCCAGTATAGTTAAGGCACACGGCGGAGATATAGGGGTAGACAGTGAAATTGCAAAAGGCAGTACATTTTGGTTTACACTGCCTAAATAAACTATTTTGCAGTTACATACTTAGCCGTAATAAGCAACAATAAAGTTCTGTCATCTTTGGCTTCATCGTAGTTTTCTTTGATGAGTTGCTTTATTTGTTTGTTTTTGAACTTAACTGCAGCCATTTCCAACACCTGGAACGATGCCATTTCTATACTTTCAATGTTTTGAAGATAGAAGGCGATGGATAGGTCACGTAATTCAGGGTCGTTACCATGGAGTTTAATGTCTTCAAAAGCATCATCAACCAAACCGGCCAGTCCGCTAAAATTACCTTCCGATCGCTCAGCATCTAACATCGAATAAATGATTTCCATGCGGGCTATTTGTTTTTCTACGTCTTCCAGTGTTTCTAAAATAGCCGATCTGAGATCAGAAAAATGTGCTTCTTCAGCAATTTCCGGGAGGTGTTTAACCAAATGGGTTTTGGCCGCATAGATTTTATCCAGATTATTAATGAAATAAGTTCTTAATTTTTCGGGGCCAACGGCCATTTTACGGGATTTTGATTGATTCGATCTTTTATCCATGAGGTTGAGCAAAGATCAAATATAACTGATTAACCGTAGAAATGACGGTACAGTCACTCTTTTATTCAAGGCACTTATTCAAGGCACTCTTTTACTTTTAGTAATAGATCATAAATATCAAACGGCTTTTGAATATAAAGATCGGCCCCGCACTCATTTGCAAGCATGGCAAGGTCAGTTTCGGCAGACACTAATACGATAGGTAATTTTTTAGGATAGTTGGCCTTTATTTCCGCACAAATCTGGTCGCCTCTTTTAGGGTATCCATCAATGCGGACATCCAATAAAATCAGATCAGGATTAACCATATGGATGTTTTCTGCGGCCTCACCTGTATTGGAGATTACCACATTAAAGCCTGCATCCCTGAATATGATGTGCAGAATATCCAGAATGTCTTCATCATCATCTATGATAAGTACCCGCTTGTTCATATAAGCGGAATTGCAAGTTTCATACCTAATAGTTAAAATTTACAACTCAAATGTTAAATTAAACATACAGTGTTTGTAATTAACCGCCGGTGCACTTAAAAATCCGGAATGTAAGCGTTTACAATTATTATAAGTTTGTTCACAAATAAATACTTCGTGTCCTAAAATCTATCAGGATGCAACATCTACCTGCATTGGTAAATATTTGTTCACTTTATTCACCAAATCATCAATATCGTATGGTTTTTCAATAAAGTCATTTGCTCCCGCGGTAAGGGCTATTTCACGACCATCTGTACTTGCCGAAATTACAATAACAGGTAGATTAACAAACGCAGGATTTTGCCTCATTTGTTTTACGATCTGGTCGCCCGATATTCCCGGCATCCATAAATCAATTAATACAAGGTCAGGTTTTTCAAGCGCTATGGTGGATATAGCTGTCAAGCTGTTTAACACCGTAATTACATTAAATCCTTCGGTTTCAAGTATTGTTGCGGTAATATCAAGTATATCCTGCTCGTCGTCGCAAATAATTATTTTAGGCATTACAAGGGCTTGTTAATAGGTATGGTAAAATTGAACACTGAACCTTTTCCTTCATCACTCTCTACCCACAATGTGCCCTTATGCTCTTTAACTATTTGGTTGCTTACATACAGGCCAACGCCCACGCCCGGAAACTTTTCGGTAGTGTGCTCTGCACGGTAAAACCTTTCAAAAATTTTCTTCTGATCATCGGCATTAATACCAATGCCTTTATCAGTTATGGAAACCTTAATATATTCGCCGGTTTTGCCTACATAAATCATTACCTCGTTAGCAGCAGGGGAGTATTTAACGGCATTACTTAATAAATTAATCAGTACCTGCTCTAACCGGCCAAAATCGGCATTAACAAAGGTGTGGCATTTACTTGCAATATTTAATTGGTGAGTTTTGGTAGTTACCTGAACGCCTTTTACAGCATCTTCTACCAATTCATCAAAATTAAATGAGGTATAATGAAATTCTACTTTCCCTGATTGTATTTTGGAAACGTCAAGCAGGTCATTAATCAATCTTTCGAGTCTTCCTATTGATTTGGTAGCTGTTGCAAAGCCATTAAAATAATCAGTATCGTTTTTCTTCTGGGCCATACGTTCAAGCAGTTGAATGTTGCCTTTGATACTGGTAAGGGGAGTTTTCATTTCATGGCTTGCAATGCTTATAAAGTCTTCCTTGCGTTGTTCAACCTCACGTCTTTCGGTAATATCTTCAATGGCCAGTAATATGCGGCTTTGATACTTTCCCTTTAATACGATCTGCCTGGCGTTAAGTACCAGCAGCTTCCTGCCAATGTTCGGGAACTCGATTTCTAATTCAAAGTCTTCAAAAGGATTGTTATGTGGTAATACGTTAATGAGCAGGTTTTTTAACTCCGGAATATCCCACTGGCCGTTGCCGAAGCTCAATAAATCCTTGTCAATAATGTCGCGGTTGCTTACCTGAAAAAATTTACAGAAATGCTCATTTACGCCTAATACTTTGAGGTTATCGTCTAAAACAACCAAACTTTCCCTTATTGTTTCGATAATGCTGGCCAGGTACGCTTCACTTTCCTGAAGATCCAGGGTGCGTTCAGATACGCGCTCTTCTAAATTTGCTTTTTCATCCGCAAGGGCCGATTCGGCATCTTTACGCGCGGTAATGTCATTTTGTATACCAATAAAATGAGTAATGTTTCCTTCCTTATCTCTTACGGGAGAAATCATCAATTCATTCCATATCATTTGCCCGTTCTTTTTATAATTCCGAAGCTCAACCTTGCTATGTTCGCCTTTTATAATGGCTTGCCTTAAAGTTTCGCGGCCTTCCTGGGTGCGATCACGGCCTTGCAAAAAACGGCAGTTTCGCCCTATAATTTCATCTTTGGTGTAACCTGTTATTTTTTGAAAAGCATCATTGCAATAAATAATAGGTTGATCGGGCTGTAAATTATCAGTAATAACTACACCATTGCTCGATGCACTAACAGCTGCTGCAAATATTCTAAAGTCGGCATGTTCAATATTCGGGAACTGGTCAAGAAAGGCATCCATTAAAATAGTATCGGGCTAAATTTATGTTACAACATCAAACACTTTTAAAAGTTTTGCTTATTTACTTATAATCAACCATTCTATTGGTAGTAATGCGCGGAGTTGGATATATGATTGTCAAAAAGGCCATGGCTTTGGAATTATAGAATACCTGTATGCTTGATCGGGTGTTTAACAGAAAAGTTTAATGCCCCGCTGGTAGCTAATTCATAGTTTTCTTGTTTAAATGCTCCATAATTATTGTTTTCAACTATCTTAGCACCACATCTGCTGCTGATCGCTATTTGCCGATATTCTGATACTTATAACTTTTTAGGTCACAGCTTTATTTTTTTTAATTTATATGGCTGAGAAAAAGAACTATGATTCGGATTTCTGCGGTAGCTTACCCCTAAATCAAATCAATGTTGTACAAGATCATGGGTATTTACTGGCAATAAAAAACGAAACCCTAAACGTAATTCAGTTCAGTGAAAATCTGGCCGGCATTATATTGCTTGAGCTTAATGACTTGCTGAATAAGCAATTAAGCGACCTGTTTAAACCCGATGATTTACATAAAATAACCGATAGGTTGCAGTTTGGGCTTCAGCTCAAGGCGCCATTGGTTATCGAGTTGATGGGGCATCAAATGGAGGCGCTCATTCATCAAAAAGAAGGTTTCTTCATTTTAGAGATGGAGCGGAAGCAATATACCGACCGATTTTTTACCGAGGCATTTGAAGGTGTAAAATTAGCAATAGCGCGCCTGGAAGCTTGCCGTACTGTTGAAGAGGTAAGTGCGGTTGGTATTGCCGAAATTCAAAAAATTACAGGTTTTAATGGTGTAATGATGTACCGGTTTGATGAAGACTGGAACGGTACTGTTATTGCTGAGGAAAAATCGGGCGAGTTGGAACGTTATTTGGGGCATACCTTTCCTGCTTCTGATATACCCAGGCAGGCACGCCAGCTGTATTTAAAAAACCCATACAGGCTTATATCTAACCGTGAGTATAAACCAGTACGCCTTTACCCTGTATTAAACCCTCTTACCAAATCATTTACCGACCTTTCAGATCTCAATATAAGAGGAGTTGCAGCCGTGCATCTCGAGTATTTAAAAAATATGAATGTTACGGCTTCCATGTCAATAAGGGTAATATATCATGGTGAGCTTTGGGGGCTTATAGCCTGTCATCATACCACAACCAAATATTTAAGTTTAGAAGTTTGTTCGGTTTGCGAATTGCTGTCCACCATCATTTCTGCCCGTATCGAGTCGTTATCACACAGGCAGATGGCCGATGCCGAAACTTATTTGCAAAAAGAGCAAACTAAGCTCATGGCACAGGTTTATGCTACAAACGATTTGTTTGAAGGTTTACTTAACGAGGGCGGTATAAATTTAGCCGGTGTTTTAAATGCTGATGGCGTTGTGGCGGTAATTAATGGAGAAACAGCAGGTTTAAAAAACATTCCTCCGCCAGAATTTGTTGAAGACCTGATTTTATGGCTGCAAACCCGCAATATTGAACGGGTTTACGCAACAGACCGTTTACCCGATGCTTTTGAAGATGCAGGCGAGGTTAGCGGGCTTGCCAGCGGCATACTTGCATTACCCATTAATTTGGAGCGCGGCGATGTTATTATTTGCTTCAAAGGTGAGGTAAAACGCGAAATAAAATGGGGAGGCAACCCCAATGAGGCCATAAATTTTGAATTGGATGGGAAAAATTACCATCCCCGAAACTCCTTTAAGCTATGGCAGCAAACTGTGCACCATACCTCACTGCCCTGGACCGACCAGGAAGTGGCTGCTGCCGAGGTGCTAAGGAGTTTCATTTATGAGTTTTATACAAAGAACAACAGGTTTTGAGTGTTTTAGTAAAAAATAGTAATACAAGCAACGCGATAAACGATCGCTATATTATTACCATCGGTGCATCAGCCGGGGGGTTAGAGGCTATTCATGAGTTTTTTGACCACATGCCGCCCAACTCGGGCTTTACCTTTGTAGTAATACAGCATTTATCGCCCGATTATAAAAGCCTCCTGGTTGAACTGGTGAGCAAGCACACCCATATGAAGGTGCGTGAGGCCGGTAATGACATGTTACTGGAACAAAACTGTGTTTATATAATTCCCAGCAAAAAAACTATGACCATTAGGCACCGTAAATTACGGCTTGCCGACAAGGTGAAAGATAGAACACCCAATAATGCCATTGATACCTTTTTGCTGACACTTGCCAATGATGTAAAAGAAAAGGCAATTGCCATCATTTTATCGGGCACAGGAACGGATGGCAGTAAGGGAATTGATGCCATAAAAGAATGCGGCGGAATGGTGATTGCGCAAGACCCCACCACCGCTAAATTTGATGGCATGCCCAACAGTGCCATAGCAACCGGTAATACCGATTTTGTTTTGCCGCCAGCTAAAATGCATACCGAGATATATAATTATGTAAACCATAGTTATGTACCCGATTTAGAAAAAGAACTGCGCGACGATGAGCATTTAACGGAGATATTTGATATAGTTTCGCAGCAAACCGGCCAGGATTTTAACTTATACAAAACGCCCACTATACTGCGGCGTATTGCCCGCCGGCTTGCAGCAGCCGATGTGCATAATCTGAATGATTATCTGCAATATATACAGGATAAACCGGCCGAGGCCAAAATTTTAGCAAAAGAGTTTCTAATCGGTGTTACCAAGTTTTTTAGGGATAAAGCCGCTTTTGAAAAACTGCAACAGCATGTTATTCCCGAAATTGTTGCCTCAAAAACTGAGGGTCAAACCATAAAGGTATGGATATGTGCCTGCAGTACAGGCGAGGAGGCTTATTCCATAGCCATACTTTTCCACGAGGTGCTAAAAAATAATGACCTCGACCTGGAACTTAAAATATTTGCTACCGACCTTGATGAGGAAAGCATACGTATAGCTTCAAAAAATTGCTACCCTGCTTCGAGTGTAAAAGAGGTGGAGAGCGGTATCTTGAAAAAATACTTTACTAAAAACTCCGATGGTACATTTTCTATAATTCCTGAGGTGCGTAAAAGGGTGGTGTTTGCCGCTCACAATGTAATTAAATCGCCGCCGTTCATCAAAAACGACTTGATCTCATGCCGTAACATGCTGATTTACATGAACAGCATTTTGCAGCAAAAAATATTAACCACCTTTCATTATTCACTTGTGCCCAACGGTTATTTGTTCCTTGGGTCGAGCGAAAATGCAACCAGCATTATGGAAGGTTTGAGAGAGGTAAGCGGTAAGCTAAAAATATACCAACGCACCGGCAATATCAAATTTAACCTGCACCATACTTATACAACCGCTGCGCTGCCTGTTCCGGCTGCACCTAAAAAATTACCCGTTAAAGATGCCGATCCTAAGCGTACAACCGCTGAGGAGTTCCAGGCGCTAATGACAGGGCAGATGGGCTACGTTGGCGTGTTTATTGACAAGGGCTTTGTAATTAAAGAAACGCTGGGAGAATTCAGTAAATATCTTGCCTTGCCTAAAAAGAAATTGGAATTAAACTTGCTCAATATGGTGAACAAGGACATTTCTATTTTATTAAGTACATCTATTCGTAGGGCATGGAAAGATAACGAGGTAATGGCCGTTACCGGGACATTGGATGGTAATCGCATTTTGCAAATGACTATAAAACCACCCGACGACCTTTCTCCAAATGATTATACACTGGTTTTACTGAATGAGTTGCTGGTAGATGCGCCGGTTAAAAGTGTTGAAGCCGCCGATATTGACCATTTGAGTTCGCAAGACGAGTACCTTATGGAAATGGAAAACGCCTTGACCGAAACGCGTTCCAATTTGCAATTGGCGGTTGAGGAAATGGAGACCACCAACGAAGAGTTACAGTCTTCAAACGAAGAGCTGATGTCGGCCAATGAAGAATTGCAATCAGGTAACGAAGAGTTACAATCGCTAAACGAAGAGTTGCATACCCTGAATACAGAGCATCAGCAAAAAATACGCGAACTAACCGAGTTGAATGAGGACCTGGACAATTATTTCAGGAGCACCTCTATCGGGCAAATTTTTATCGACTCGAACCTGTTAATCAGGAAGTTTAACCCGGCTGCCATAAATATGGTAAATATGATAGAGAGCGATATTGGCCGTCCTATCAACCATCTGTCAAACAACATAAAATATAATAACCTCGATCATGATATTCATACGGTATTAGCTAATGATACTGTTATAGAAAAAGAAGTAACCCTTAATAACGGCACCAATAACCTGATGCGGATCATGCCTTACTTAAAAAAGGGAGGTAAGATAGATGGCGTAGTTATAACCTTTATTGATATAACCGATATTACGCGGTTAAACAATATGATTGCCGGGGTGTACAACGCCAGTTCGGCAGCTATACTGGCTTTTGGGGCAGTAACAGATAAGAATGGAACGGTAATAAGTTATAGTTGTATAAGCCATAACCATGCGGCCCAGGAGCTGTTTCAAAAAACTGCCGAGTATTTTTTAAAGCAGCCCGGCCTCGATGAATTTGGCCAGCTATCAAAAGTGATTAACTCGGGTAATATTCAAAGAATTTTAGATGCCGATCAGCCGTATCAAACTGAACTGCAGGTTACAGAAGGCCAATGGCATCAGTTAGTTGTTGGTAAAATGATTGATGGCTTTGTGTTGAGCTTTAATGATATTACCAAGCGTAAAATTGCCGAGCAAAAATTAAAAAATAATTATGGCGAACTGGTAAAAGCCCGCGAGAGTTTAAGGTTATTAAATACTGGCCTCGAAGAAAAGGTAAGGGAGCGTACCAAAGAACTAAGCCAAAGTGAGGAGAGATTTAAATTTATATCTCAAGCCA
Organism: Mucilaginibacter terrae; assembly: GCF_031951985.1. Lineage (NCBI taxonomy): Bacteria > Pseudomonadati > Bacteroidota > Sphingobacteriia > Sphingobacteriales > Sphingobacteriaceae > Mucilaginibacter > Mucilaginibacter terrae. Next base: position 503,874 of record NZ_JAVLVU010000001.1, read on the forward strand.
CAAACGATACCATATGGGATTGGAACCTGTTTACCAATACGATGTGGCGTAGCGACAATTTTAAAAATATGTTTGGCTATGAAATTTCTGACGACATCACCTCAATAGATCACTGGTTTAATAGCATTCATCCTGATGACCGTCAGCGGGTTGAAAACGGCATATTTGAAGCTATAAATGGTCACCAGCCAAACTGGTCGGCAGAGTACCGTTTTCGCCGGGCAGATGGTAGCTATGCCATAGTGCTCGATCGTGGCAGCATATTGCAGGATGAGCTTGAAACGCCTTACCGTTTGGTGGGTTCTATAATTGATATTAGCAAGCTTGTTGAAACAGAAAAACGCTTGAACAGCAGTGAGCGTAAGTTTCAGAAAGTGTTTGAATCGAACATGATCGGTATGATCTTCGCCGGTTTAGACGGTCATATCATTGAGGCTAATGATGCTTTCCTTAATATGTTAGGCTACAGCCGCCAGGAGTTGGAATTGGGTGAACTTGATTGGAAAAAGCTTACCCCTGAAAAGTATTTTGAGGTTAGTGACAAAGCTGTACAACAGCTTAAACAGGAAAAAGTATGCCCACCTTTTGAAAAACAATATATAAAAAGGGATGGAACCCTGGTTTCGGTATTGATGGGTTCAATTTTGCTCGAAGAGGAAGATCAGTCGACAGCTGTGAGCTATATAATTGACATTACCAATCAAAAAGAGGCAGAGCAAAAACGCGCCGAACTGCAAACCCGTCTTAACAGGCAACAGGAGGAGTTTACCAATATATTCAGTAATGCCCCGGCGCTTATAGCTATTAAACGTGGCCCTAACCTGGCGTATGATTTTGTTAACGAAGCCTATTCATCGTTTTTTGGCCCTGAGCATCATATTGGTAATACAACATCGTTAGCTCTTACAACCTCAAAAATGCCGTTTGGTAACCTGGAGCGTGAAGTGTTTAGCACAGGCAAAATATACCAGGGCAAGCAAATAGAAGTAAGCCGCGACAAGAACGCGGGCCATAACCCGGGCAAATGTTGGATTGATATAACCATTACGCCTGTATACAGTTATGATGGCGAGCATATTGATGGCGTAGCATTTTTTGGATATGAAGTAACCGATATAGTTTTAGGTAAATTGGCAACCGAAGAATTAATGAATCGTAAGGACGAGTTTATGAGCATTGCCAGCCATGAGCTTAAAACGCCAATTACCAGTATGAAAGGCTCATTGCAAATTGTACAGCGCATGATTGCCAAAATGGAAACCAACGAAACATTAAGCCGTTTTATTGATAAGGCTACACATCAAACCCAAAAGCTAACCACACTAATTGATGACCTGTTAAATGTAACCCGAATACAAGAAGGTAAGGTGGTACTTAATTACCAGGAATTTAATGCAGTGGAAATGCTGAAAGATTGCATTGATGATGTAAAAGCGCCTGGCATCAACCATAAATTAATTTTACATGCCAAGGATGACGTTATAATCAATGCCGACAGGCCGCGGATAGAGCAGGTAGTACATAACTTTTTAACCAATGCCATCAAATATTCGCCCGGTGCCGATACGGTTGTGGTTTATTGCAGCGTGGATGAAAATATGTTCAAAGTTGAGGTTAAAGATTTCGGCATTGGTATTCCTGAAGAAAAACTACCATACATATTCGATCGCTTTTACCGCGTACAGGAGTCATCGGCCCAGTTTTCGGGATTGGGGTTGGGGTTGTATATATCTTCAGAAATTGTTAAAAGACACCATGGCGAGGTAGGAGTTGACAGCGTTGCTGGCGAAGGCAGTACTTTTTGGTTTAAACTACCACTGAAAAAGTAACCTGTCGGTTTAAATACCCTATATTGAAAACCACTCGTAGTATAATCCCATAACATATACCATGTTATGGGATTATCTATATTACAGCACTCCTTATATCATTTCTTATGCAGCAGCATAATAACGGCTGTGGAGTTCTCCCCAAATTTCTTTTCTATTAATTCATATTGCGTAGGTGAGTTTTAATATATTTGAAATTATAAACCCAATTTCCTGCTAACGCTTAATTTATTGTTGCTGCATGCCCAAATGCATTATTACATGTATCGTAGTTCTGATGTCGTTGGGTATATATGCCAGTGATGTTAAGGCGCAGCCTAACTGTAAAATTGAGCATTACTCTACCGAAGACGGCTTGTCGCACAACCGTATCATGTGCATGATGAAAGACCGTGATGGTTTTATGTGGTTTGGTACATGGGATGGTTTGAACAGGTTTGACGGGCATAACTTTCTCGCTTATAAATCCCGCCCTGGCGATACCTCAAGTTTGAAAAACAGCCGTATCCAGGATATTGTAGAAGACCAGTCGGGCAACCTTTGGCTAAAGGCTTATGATGACCGTATTTACCGGTTCAATAAAAAAAACGAACAATTTTTCCTGATACAAATACGCGGGGTTAAGGCTAAAAGCAATACGCCTGCGTACGATAAAATTAAGTTATCCCGTTCGGGCGAAATATGGCTAACTACGGTTAATAACGGTATTCATTGTTTTACAAACCCTGGCGCTAAAAAGCCAGCTTACGTTTCCTTTGGTACCGATTATGATAACAACCATAAACTACCATCATGTAAAATAAATTTCTTAAATGAAGATAATTCCGGTAAATTTTGGGTTGGCACATCAAACGGTGTGGTGGTAATCAGTAAAATTTCAAAAACAAAGCAGTACAAAGCTGTGCGTGTAATTTTACCTAAAACAGCAAGTGCCAATTTTACTGCAATTGCCGAAAATAATACCCGGGTTTGGTTAGGTACATCATCAGGTGAGATTATTGGCTATGAAAAATCCTCCGGCAAATGCAAATTGATAAGGCCATCAAAAGAGGCGGTTACTACTATAATTATATCGCGTAATAGTAACTATATATATGCTACTACTGCTAAAGGGCAGCTTATAAAAATAGCTGCCGATGATGCCCAAAACAAAATTTACGAAATGCCTTCTGCCGGAAAATTTTTTGCCGCCTCGGAGGATAGCCAGGGCCTGATATGGTTGTGCCCTGAGTATCATGGAGCCATAAAGTTTGATCCTAATACAGGCCTGTTCAAAGTTTTTGATCAAAAGGCTGATACCTATCATGACCCGCAATTGAGGTATTTTAAAGTGTTTGAAGACAAAAGCGGTTTGGTATGGGTAAGTATGCGCAACGGCGGTTTTGGTTATTATAACAGGCAAAAAGATGCCATTGAGTATTTTTATGATAAACCCGGCAGCCCCGATTATCACTTTTCAAACGTTATTGTTTCTTCTTATATCGACCCTTCGGGAATACTGTGGTTAAACGCCGAAGACAAAGGCCTGAGCAAAATAGTGTTTTTGCATAACGACTTTACTCGTAAGCTGCTTGTCGAAAATTCAACACTGCGGTCGGATAATGAAATACGTGGCATTGGATATGATAACCGCAAACGGTTATGGCTGGCTAATAAATCATGGCAAATATATGTAAACCAGGATGGTATACTGTCTAAAATTAAGTTTACCAATTCGCCGCCCGAAGGTATTGGTGCTGTTTATTCCATTATACAGGATGCAACAGGATCAATGTGGCTGGGAACTAAAAATAATGGTTTGTTTAAAGCCGAAGCTGTTGACGAAGCGGCTACTACTTTTAAACTTACACATTACAAGCATGATGCCGCCGATAAGTTCAGCATAAGCGGCAATTCGGTTTATTCGTTACTTAAAGACAGTAAGGGCCGTATTTGGGCTGGCACATATGATAACGGCCTTAACCTTGTACAAACCGAAGGCAACAAGATTAAATTTTTAAATGCCAGGAATGTATTTGCAGATTTGCCCGAGGAGAGTTTTCGGCGGGTTAGGTATGTGCAACAGGATGCTGCAGGCCGCATTTGGGTTGCCACAACCGATGGCTTATTAGTGGTAAAGATGCTGGGTAAAGGATATAATCATCAGCTGATAACTTACAGTAAAATACCGGGCGATATTACAAGCTTGGGTAAAAATGATATTCAATTCATCTATCGCGATTCTAAAAACAATATGTGGCTGGCTACCTCGGGTGGTGGCCTTAACAAGGTTATTGGGAATGATCCTTTTAAAAAGCTAACGTTCAGATCATACACCACCGAAGATGGCTTGAACAGTGATTACATATTAAGTTGTGTTGAAGATAATGAGCATAAACTTTGGCTGGCCACCGAAAACGGTTTATCAAGATTTGATCCTAAAACCGGGCAGGTACAAAATTATGATTCATCAGATGGTTTACCCAAGGCAGGATTTTCTGAAGCCGCGAGCCTTAAGCTTAGTTCGGGGCATCTAATTTTTGGAGGATTGAATGGATATGTATCATTTAACCCGGCCGAAATTGTTGAACACAAGGTTAAAGCCAATATGGTTTTAACCAACCTCCAGGTAAACAATGCCGATATTGTTACGAATGATAAAAGTAGGATATTAAAGCAAAATATAAACCAGGTTCCGGAGTTAAAACTCAAATGGAACCAAAACACCATCAGCATCGATTATTCGGTGCTTGATTTCCGGCTTAACAAAAAACAATCATACGCCTATCGTTTAGTAGGTTTTGATAATGAATGGCGGTCAAACAAATCGCAGCGCCGTGCAACATACACTGATCTGCGTCCTGGAACCTATAAGTTCGAAGTTACCAGTTCAAACTTGGGGGCATATTCCAATAGACCCTACAAAAGCTTAATTATCAAAATTGCTCAACCGCCATGGCTAAGCTGGTGGGCATTTATTATATATATCATTTTGGCTGCGGTGATTATTGAAACGGTACGGCGTACGTTGGTAACCCTTATTAAACTAAGACATCGTATTGCATTAGAAAAGCATCTGGCCGAGTTAAAAACTAATTTCTTTACTAATGTTTCGCATGAATTGCGGACACCGTTAACCCTCATATTAAACCCAATTGAAGAATTAAAAAGTGATGAAAGCCTAAGCCATAGGGGTAGGGCTCATGTGGAGATGGTGAGCCGCAATGCCCAGCGTATGGAGCGGTTTATAAACCAGTTGCTTGATTTACGTAAAGCCGAAAGTGGTAAAGCCGTATTAAACATAGCCAATGTTGAACTGGTAAAACTGTTAACCGATATTGCCGGTTATTTTACAGAGGCTGCGCGCGATAAAAATATCCAGCTGCTATTTAATTTACCCAAACATCCAGCTATGGTGTGGCTCGATGTAGAGAAGTTCGACATTATTATATATAATATTCTTGCAAATGCTATAAAGTTTACGCCCTTAAACAAAGTAATCAGCCTATCACTTCAAATCAATGAAGCGCAGTCAACTTATCAAATTGAAATTGCAGATCAGGGTGTAGGAGTACTGGAAAAGGATCTGGAGAATATTTTTAAACTTTATTATACCACCGCAAACAGTGTAGGTGGTACTGGCATAGGATTGGCCTTTGCTAAAGAGCTGGTAGAATTACATAGCGGAAAAATTTCGGCCTGCAATAATACCGAAGGCGGTTTAACCGTATCCTTAACCATACCGTTGGGAAGCAGCTATTTAACCGGACGTAAGATTACCTATGCTGATAATCCTGAAATACCTAAAAACTTTGAAGAAGGTATAAATGAGCTTCTTTTACATCACAATGTACAACAGGCTAATACCTCTGCAAATTTACCGTTGCTTTTAATTGTTGAAGATAATCCTGACCTGCGTAGCTTCCTGCAGTTACAGCTAAGTGATATATACCGTATCCTACTGGCTGATAACGGCGTACAGGGCTTTAATAAAGCCACAGAACTACTGCCCGATATAATTTTAAGTGATGTAATGATGCCTGAAATGAACGGCATACAAATGTTGGATAAATTAAAGAACAACGCTGTTACCAGCCACATACCGGTAATACTTTTGACCGCCAGGTTTGCCGTTGAACATCAGATCGAGGGCTTACAATACGGTGCCGATTATTACATCACCAAGCCCTTCCATAAAAACCTACTGCTATCAGCCATTCAAAACGTGCTTGAGCAGCGTAAGCGCATCTTCGAGAAACTCAGTTTGGGGAAAAATGTAGTACTGGAGCCGGCCCAAATTCAGATTACATCGGGCGATGAGATTTTTTTGAAGAAAGTAATTGATGTGGTAGATGAGCAAATGGCCAACATTGATTTTAATATTGATGATATGGCCGGATTATTAAACCTCGGTCGTTCTACATTTAACAAAAAAATAAAGGCTCTTACCAATTTAACACCTGTTGAGCTTGTTCGCGAAATGAGATTGAAAAGAGGGAAACAGTATCTTAATGGAGGAGAGCACACCATATCTGAAATTGCCTATCTCATAGGCTTCGGAAGCTCAAAATATTTTAGCACCTGCTTTAAAGAACAATTTGGTTTAAGCCCGTCCGATTATCAACGAAATAATATCAAAAGCCGTTAATTAACTTTAAAACAAGCTTTATTACGAATTTCTGAACCCTTTTTACAGGTTTTTGAACCCTCTTGCCACAACTTTCATCATAAGTTTGCTGCTATGATCGCCGTCTCGAACCGATCATTTTAACCAATTATTAATTGACCGGTCTTGTTTGCAACTAAACCAAATTGCATCAGGATAACCAAGCAAACTTAATTTATGAAGAAAGTTTTACTTCTTTCGTTCATGCTGTTTTTCCTCTGTTCGGCATGGGCACAAACCAAAACAGTAAATGGTAAGGTAACCGATGAACATGGCGACCCGCTTCCTAACTCTACTGTAAAAGTACAGGGAACATCAACAACAACAGTTACATCTGTAGATGGTGTATTTAAGATCACCATACCCGGGCCGCAATCGGTGCTTGTGATCACTTATTTGGGTTATAAGAACAAGGAAATAAGGATTGGCAATCAAACACAAATTACTGTTTCTTTAGAGCCCGATTTTAAAGCATTGAACGAGGTTGTGGCTATTGGCTACCAAACAGTAAGAAGACGCGACCTGGTTGGAGCTGTTTCATCATTAACTGATAAAGATCTGCGCGATAACCCCACGCTATCGGCAGCCGAGGCTATACAGGGTAAACTGGCCGGTGTACAGGTAACTATTGCCGATGGCCAACCCGGTGCTTCTGCAGATATTTATGTACGCGGACGAAACTCTATTACGCAAAGTGGAAGTCCTCTTTATATAGTAGATGGCGTGCAGATCGACAATGCCCTTAATGTCCTATCTCCGCAGGATATAGCAAGTATAGATGTGTTAAAAGATGCGGCATCAACCTCTATATATGGTGCACGGGGTGCAAACGGGGTAATAATTATTACTACCAAGGGCGGTAAAAACACCAACGGAAAAACCTCGGTTAATTACAACAACAGCATGGCCATTCAAAAGATGCCTAAAGAGTTGGATGTAATGAAGCCTTTTGATTATGTGCAATTTCAGTACGAGAGAGCTAAAATAACCGGCGATACGACATTTGTAACCCGTTTCGTACGTAACAGCGACCCTTATAGCAAGGTATTAGGCTATCAAAACTCAGATTTTCTTAACTGGCAGGATATTATGTTTGGGCGCAGTGCCTTGCAGCAAACACATAATTTAACAATTAACGGCGGCACCAAACAAACCCAGTACAACCTAAGCGCAACTTACAACGATCAGCAGGGCATACTGCTTTTTACACGCTATAAGCGCGGGTTGATCAATTTTAGGTTCGACCATCAGGCCAGCCAGAAATTAAAAGTAGGCTTTAACGTTAGGTATAATAACAATGTTCTTTTAGGCCAGGGCACTACCGATCCGGGTAGTGCGAGCAATAGCAATTTAAGGCAAATTGTACGTTATATTCCGCTGCAAATTGCTAACCAGCCTATTGATTATTATGATGCTGCCGAGGCAACCGCAACAAGTGGCAACGGACTATCGCTCATTAACCCCTTACAGGAGTTTCAGCAGGAATACCGCAAGCGCTCAAACAATGCCATGAACCTGAACGCGTACCTTAATTTCAACGTGGTAAAAAATGTAACCGCCCGTACCGTTGCGGCTATTGATTACAACAACACCAATAGCCGGTCTTTCGACGACACGGTTACCTATAACTCGCGTACCACAGGCGCTAAGCAACCCCTAATTTTGGTGGGTAACAATAACATTCGTACCATTAATCATTCCACAACGCTCAATTACAATAATCAATCGCTGTTTAAAAGCAAACACGCTATTGATATATTGTTGGGAGAGGAGTTGTACCAAACTTTCACCTGGATCAACGGTTTAGACCTGCGTAATTTCCCGATAGGTACCTCGCCCGACCAGGCATTTGCAAACTACAGCCTTGCGCAAACGGTACAGCCGCCAACGGTTTCCGAAGTTCCTGTGCGTAACTTTTCGGTGTTTAGCCGTTTGAGCTACAATTATGCAGGCAAGTACTTTGCAACCTTTAACCTCAGGGCAGACGGAAGTTCGGTTTTCGGCCCGCTAAACAAATGGGGGTACTTTCCATCAGGTTCTGTTGCCTGGCGGGTATCTGATGAAGAGTTCATGAAGTCGCAGAATATAGTTTCTGACTTAAAGTTTAGGGCCAGCTACGGTACGGTAGGTAATAACCGTATTACGCCGTATTCGTTCGGCAACTTTTTTGCCCCGGGCCGTTCCTATTTCTTAAACGATCAGTTTAACTTCGGGGCAGCCACGGCGGCACTTGGTAACCCTAATTTAAAATGGGAATCGCAAATATCGCGTAACATAGGTTTGGATATAGCCTTTTTTAAAGGACGTTTCCAGTTAACCGTAGATGCTTACCGTAACACCACCAGTAACCTGCTGCTTAACAATGTTATCCCGGTTAACTCGGGTTACGGCAGCCAGTTTCAAAACGTTGGTGCCACCCAAAATAAAGGCCTCGAAATACAGTTCAATGGTACCATTATTCAAAATAAAGATTTTAGATGGGGAGCAAGCTTTAACATCTCGTGGAATAAAAATATTATTAAAAGCCTGGGTGATCAGCAATTTTTTACGGTTAACTCCGGGTTCTTTAACACCGCCCAGCAACCAGCCGATTACCTGGTTAAAGTGGGCGAGGAAGTTGGAACCTTTTATGGCTTAGTAAATGATGGATATTACCAAATATCTGATTTCAATACTGCACCATACAGCAACACGGCTTATCCGTTTGCTACAACCCGTTACACGCTTAAACCCGGCATACCGGTATCGGGCATTACCTCAACAACCCTTCAACCAGGTACACAAAAGTTTAAAGACATCAATAACGATGGCCGCGTTACCACTGCCGATTTTACCGTGCTTGGCCATGCATTGCCAAGGGGTATAGGCGGTTTTGGTCAAAACTTTGCATGGAAAGGTTTTGATGCCAGCATCTTTTTAAACTTTTCGTACGGTGGTAAAATTGCCAATTACAATAAACTGGAGTTTACCAGCACCTATTCAAACGGTGCTAACTTGCTAAGTGATTTTAACGACCGTTACCGTACCGTTGACCCCGCTACCGGCGCACAGGTGCAGTATGCAAGTGCCGCCACAGGGGCCATTGGTGCATCGCCCGAGGTTTTGCAGGCGCTTAACGCCAATGCCAGGTACTGGATACCGGTTCAAAGTGTGGAGTGGAATAATAACCAAAGCTACGCTCTTGAGAATGCGTCGTTTATTCGTGTAAACACTGTAACTATAGGATATACCTTACCGGCCAAATTAACTCAAAAGTATTCAATAACTAATTTGAGGGTATTTATTACCGGCAACAATCTCGGGACAATTACCGGTTACAGTGGCTACGACCCTGATGTGAGCACACGGCGTTCATCACCTGTAACGGCAGGCGCCGATTATTCAGCCTTCCCAAGGGCACGTGTATTTGTAGCTGGTTTAAATCTTACATTCTAAAAATAATTACGATATGAAGTTTCATATATATCATAAGTTAGCTGCGGTTTGCATACTCGCAATGGGCATGGCAGCTTCCTCATCCTGTAAAAAATATCTGTCACCCGAGCCTTTATCATCATTTAGCCAGGACTATGTATTCAGCAATCTTCCTTATGCCAAGGCAACGGTAATCGGTATCTACAACAACCTTTCGGGGCAAAACTCTTACGGCTTGTATTTCAGCGGTTATTATCCGTATGATACCGATGAAATGATGGGAGCCAGTGGTACTGCCGATGGCGAGCGCCGCGATTTGGCACATTATAACTTGTTAAGCACCAACGGGGGGATTGCTTCAGCTTTTTCCAATCAGTATTCCGGCATCGAGCGGGCTAATATTTGCATAGCCCAAATTCCTAAAATGGCGCTTTACAACAATGGTACAGCTAACGAACAAGCGCAGCTTAAACGGCTGTATGGCGAAGCTTTAACGCTAAGGGCGCAATTTTACTTTGACCTTGTTAAAATTTGGGGCGATGTGCCGGCACAATGGGAGCCATCGGCCGAGCAATCGAACCTGTTTTTGCCTAAAACGGATCGTGATACGATCTACAATCATATCCTGAACGATCTTAAAACCGCAACCGACCTTGTGCCCTGGCGTACCGAATTGAGCCGCATAGGGGATGCTGCCGATGAGCGTATTACAAAGGGGGCTGTAAAGGCGCTCAGGGCAAGAATTGCATTGTTTAGAGGAGGATACTCGTTAAGACGCGCCAGCAAGCAAATGGAACGTCGTCCCGACTATTTAACTTATTACAAAATTGCCCGCGATGAATGTGCCGACATTATGGCCCGCCGTGACCAGCATACCTTAAATGCAAGCTATAAAGCACTTTGGCAAACTTATGTGTGTGGCCGCAATGCAAATGAACCCAACGGCGAGTTCTTATTTCAAATTGCCGAAGGAGGTAATACCGGTACAACAGATGGCCGTATAGGTGTTTACAACGGTACCCGTTTTGCCGGTGTGGGAGGCGGCTCGCTTAGTATTTTGCCAAACTACTATTACTATTTTGATTCAACAGATGTAAGGCGCGATGTAACCGTTGCCCCATATGAGATCAGGAACGATGGCAGGAGTGTTCAGGCTCACAATATTAATGTGGTGTACGATGGTAAGTTTCGCCGCGATTGGTGGTCTAACCCTGTTAACCCAACTCTGGCCACGCTTAATTCGAGTATTAATTGGGTATTGATTCGTTTTTCGGATGTGTTACTCATGTTTGCCGAGGCAGAAAACGAGTTGAACAATGGTCCAACCCCCGCTGCTATTGCTGCAATTACCGAAGTATCAAGACGTGGGCATGGCAATAACGCCAGCCTGGTACCCGCAATACCTGCTGATTACGACGGCTTTTTTAAATTCTTGGTAAAAGAGCGCTATTTGGAGTTTGGTAACGAAGGCATACGTAAGTACGACCTCATCAGGTGGAATTTGCTTGCCAAAGCAATTAACGAAACCAAGGTAAATTTAGCTAACCTGGGTGCCACAACTCAGCTACCCATTGTTGCGCCTACCTACATGGCTCCGCCACCGGCGTATTGTATGACGGGAACCTTACCAAAATCAATGTATTACTGGACAACCTTGCCAACTGTATTCAATGGAAGTAATATTAACACCTATGATGATTCGCGCATGTTTGCAAACTCGCTTTACAAACCTTCGCCGGCAACTACTCCTGCCAATACATCAATGGTAAACTGGGTTGGTTTTAATGGTATTAATACCACATTTACAACGGTATTTGCAAGTTCGTTTAAACCTAATCAAAATGAGCTTTATCCTATTTATATTAACCAAATTACTGCAAGTAAAGGGGTACTAACACAAGATTACGGATATTAGACCTAAACCTTAAACGGCCGGATTATTTCCGGTCGTTTAAATCACAAGGTATTTAAAAGCATATATGAAAATTATTCAGTTAACCGGCTATAAGCTTACCCTGATTGGGGTTGTGGTTTTAGCTTCAGCATTTTGGCTGCCTCCGAGCAAAGTGACGGTTTATTTGGCCGGCGATTCAACCATGGCCAATAAGGAGGCCAAAGCGCACCCCGAAACCGGCTGGGGAATGCCTTTCATCGCGTTTTTTGATTCAACAGTTCGTGTTGATAACAAGGCAAAAAATGGCCGCAGCACAAGCTCGTTCATTTCCGAAGGCTTATGGAAATCAATAACAGATAGTTTGCAAGCCGGTGATTATGTTTTGATACAGTTTGGCCATAACGATGAAGTGGCCTCAAAATCAACATTCACCTCACAGCCCGATTTTGAGAAAAACCTGTTACGTATGGTTAACGAAACCCGCGCTAAAGGGGCTATTCCGGTATTAATTACGCCGGTGGCCAGGCGCAAGTTTGATGCATCTGGCATAGTAAAGGAAACTCATGAGGATTACGCGCCAATAGTAAGAGCTGTTGCCGCAAGCCAAAACGTACCATTGATCGATCTGGATAAAGAAAGCATTGAGCTACTACAAAACTTTGGTGTTGAAGATTCTAAAATGTTGTTCAATTATTTATCGCCCGGCCAAAATCCTAATTATCCTCAAGGACGTACAGATGATACTCATTTTAGCGAGTTGGGTGCGCGCAAAGTTGCCGAAATAGTTTTGAAAGACATCCGCAGTTTGCGGCTAAGCCTGGCCGATCGTATTGTGATATCAAACTTAGGTATAAAATAAAAGATGAAATACAGATACTATTGTTTGTCCTTCGCCCTGATGCTTTTTGCGCTGCTTGCCTTTAAAAAGCCCGATAAAGTTAAGGTTTACCTCATTGGCGATTCTACTGTGTGCCTTTACCCGGTAAGGCAGTTCCCGGTGTGCGGGTGGGGGATGCCTTTTGCCGATTACTTTGATTCGCGTGTGGCAATTGACAACCGCGCTAAAGGCGGAAGAAGCACCCGTACATTTATTGCCGAAAACAGGTGGCAACCCATTGCCGATAGTTTAAAAGCAGGTGATTATGTGATAATACAGTTTGGGCATAATGATGAAGCTAAAGAACCACAATATGCAAATCGGTACACCCCTGTACCCGATTATAAGTTAAACTTGTTTAAGTTTATCACCGAAACCCGAGCCAAAGGTGCTTCTCCAATATTGGTAACCCCTGTAAGTCGCCATAATTTTGACCAGGCTGGCAATGCCCGCGAAACGCACACCGAATACACAAAAGCTGTTTTTGAAGTAGGTACTCAAACACAAACCCCGGTTATAGATCTGGATAAGCAGAGTCGTGAGTGTTACCAAAAGCTCGGACCATTAAGCTCGAAATTACTGTTTATGGAGCTGGATTCGGCCGAGCACCCTAACTACCCGCATGGCAGGCATGATAACACGCACTTTAATGAATATGGAGCCAGGCTGATGGCCGAGATAGTATTGAATGATATAAAAGCCAAGCGCCTCAACCTGTCAAATTATATAGTTAAAGCTAAAGAAGAGGGCGCGGCCACACATTAAACATATGACAAAACTGAAATACATACTATTTGCAATGCTGCTTTTAGGCGGTGTAAAAGTTGCCGAAGCCAAAAAGAGATGGGTAGTTGCCCAAGATGGCAGCGGCGATTTTAAAACCGTGCAAGAGGCCATAAACGCATCTCCGGAAAACAGCGCCGAAACTACAGAAGTATTCATAAAAAAAGGCAAATACAAAGAGCGGATTGAAGTTAAGGAAACTAAGATCAACCTTACATTAATAGGGGAAGATGTGATGAACACCATAATCACCTATGATAATTATGCCAGTAAACTTGATAGCGCCGGCAAGCCGCTGGGTACCCGAAGAACGGCGAGTTTTTATGTGTATGCTAAAGGGTTAACCGCAAAAAATATCTCTTTCGAAAACTCATCGGGGCCGGTAGGGCAGGCTGTTGCCGTTTTTGTTACGGGTGATCATGCCGCGTTTTTTAATTGCCGGTTTTTAGGTTTTCAGGATACGTTATACACACATGGTCCTGGTAGTACCCAATACTATTATAAATGCTACATAGAGGGAACTACCGATTTTATTTTTGGTGCGGCTACGGCACTTTTCGAAGACTGCAAACTATTTGGAAAAAAAGGAGGCTTTTACTTTACCGCCGCTTCAACCGAAGAAACTGCTAAATACGGCTATATATTTCTCAATTGTGATATATCGGGCGATGCTCCGGCTAACTCTTATGCGCTTGGCCGTCCGTGGCGACCTCATGCTAAAGTGGTTTTTAAAGAGTGCAACCTGAGCAATATCATCTCGCCCTCGGGATGGGATAACTGGCGTAATCCTGAAAATGAAAAGACAGCTTACTATGCAGAGTACAAAAACACAGGACCGGGTTTTCAACCGGAGAGTAGAGTCTCTTGGTCACATCAGTTAACTGATGAAGAAGCTAAGCTATACACTAAAAAGCTGGTTTTGGCAGGTTGGGAGCCACAGCAACCTTAAAACATTTGCATATGAAGTACTTTAAATATCTTTTGCTTTTTGTATTAAGCATATCACCAGCCGCCGCTTTAATAGCGCAGTCAATGGAGCTTAGCATCGATCCAAAACCTTTTGCCGAGAGTGCAAATCATTGGTATGGCATTGCCGATAAACACAATGTTATAAATCCGTTACCGGGCAAGCCTCAGTACAAACCAACTGATATAACGGGCATAGGAGACAACATTCTTTTATTCCAGAAAACCAACGGTGGCTGGCCTAAAAACTATGATGTGTTTGCTATTTTGAACACAGCCCAGCAAGATAGCCTTAAAGCTGTAAAAAGCACACTAAACACCACGTTTGATAACAATACCACATTCACTCACATATATGCACTCGCCCAGATTTTTGAAGTAACTCGTGACGAAAAATATAAAAAAGCGATTTTAAAGGGATTGGATTATATACTATCGGCTCAGTATTTAAACGGGGGGTGGCCGCAGTACTATCCATTAGAGAACAACTACAGCAGGCATATTACCTTTAACGACGGTGTTTTTACGGGCATAATGGAGGTTTTGCAAAAAGCCGCTACCCGGAAAAAGCCATTTGATTTTTTGGATGATAAGTATCAGCATAAAGTAAGCGAGGCATTCGCGAAAGCATTAGCGTGTATTGAAAAATGCCAGATTAAAGATAACGGCATCCCTACAGCCTGGTGCCAGCAGCATGATGAGGTAACCTTTTTGCCGGTTTGGGGCAGAAAATTTGAACCGCCTGCCATTTGCAATAAAGAAAGCGCCGACCTGGTGCTCTTCCTGATGCAAATTGATAACCCGGATTCAACCCTTATCAACGTTATAAAAAATGCGGTACAATGGTTTCGCGAGTCGGCCATAGGTAATACCATCGTAAAGGAAATACCTGCACCGCCTCTTCAAACCGCTGTGCGGGTATCTACCACTGATAAAATTGTGGTTAATGATGCCACAGCACCACTTATATGGACCCGGTATTATGAGTTGAAAACACATAAGCCACTGTTTTGCAATCGCGACAGCAAGTTTGTTTATACGCTGGCCGAAGTTGACCGTGAAAGGCGTGATGGGTACGCCTGGTACACTTATAATCCGCAAAAGGTATTAAACAAATATGCCGCGTGGCAAAAAAAGAATAACATCAATTAAGCTTTTTACACTGTCTTTTACTAACAGATCTATTGTTGGGCAGTGGTACCGTCCAGAGTAGCATAACACTAATCAGCAACCAATTAGAAAACCAATATTTAATTATCGAAAAGATGAAAAAAACACTAATTATGATGGTGCTTACGGGCGCCTTATTCAGCTGTCAAAAAAATAGCAATGAAAGTCCGGCTCAACCAGAGGCTGTTGCAACCACAACAGGCGGTAATTACCAAACGCTTGCAAGCACAACGGTAACTACCGAGGCTGCCTTGCGCACAGCAGTAGCAAATGCCAGGCCTGGCGATGTTATAACCATCATTGGCACCATCAACTTAACCCGTACTTTAGAGTTAATTGCCAGTGGTACAGCAAGCGCTAAAATCAATTTATCGGGCGGCACACTAAACTGCTCGGGTATTGCATCGGGCTGGGGAGTAAAGGTGAATGGCAGCTATTGGAACATCCAAAACATCACCATAAAAAATGCTCCTGATTGTGGCATTGTATTCCAGATAGGAGGGTACAATTATGCCTACAAGATAACCGCTACCGGTAATAAAGATTCGGGTATACAGGTATACAACGGTGCGCATGATTGCAATATTACGTATTGTACCTCTACCGAAAATTACGACGTGGCTAATGGCGGCGAAAATGCAGACGGATTTGCCTGCAAATTATCGGCCGGTAAAAACAACAAGTTTGACCACTGCGTGGCCAACCATAATTCTGATGACGGCTGGGATCTATACGGTCAGCCCTATACGGTTACCATTACCAATTGTACTGCAACCAACAATGGTTACGGCAGCGCGGGCGACGGTAACGGGTTTAAACTGGGAAGTGCAGGTCAAACGGTGGCACATACGGTAACCAATTGTACCTCAAATAACAATATTGGTGCAGGGTATGACGGTAATGGTAATACAGGACATATTACTAGAACTGGCAGCGGCGGCTCGGGCAACGGTTTGGCATTATTTTACCGCATTTATTAATTAATTTATAACCAAAAGTCTAATTGGTTAAGCATAGAGGCTGTTTTAAAAAGGCAGCCTCTGTTTATGTTTATAGGCAGGCTGCATTTTAGTATACTATAACAGCACACCTTTTATAAGTTGCACTGTTATGGTATGAGCTAATTTGTAACGATGAATATAAAACGAACATCCTTTGTTATTGCCATGATGGGTGCTGCTGCTGCAACAGCGGCTTTGGCTTTGTCGGCGTGTGTGGCTATACCAAAAGGAGCATATGCGGTTAAGCCATTTAACAAAGACAAATACCTTGGCACCTGGTACGAAGTTGCCCGCATGGACTTTAAGTTTGAAAAAGGCCTCAGCCAGGTAACAGCAACATATTCAATACAGGATACTGATAAAATACGTGTTGATAATAAAGGCTTTAACAAGAAAGAGGGTAAGTGGAAGCAAAGTATAGGCAAAGCTAAATTTGTAGAAGGACCTGAAACCGGCAGACTTAAAGTTTCTTTCTTCGGTCCGTTTTACTCTGGTTACAATGTAATTGCCATTGACCCTGATTACAAATATGCCTTAATAGCCGGAAATAATTTAAAGTACCTCTGGTTACTATCACGCACCCCTGATATGCCTGCCGAAGTTAAAGAAAAGTACCTTGCCCAGGCCAAAGCATTGGGCTATAAAACCGAAGATCTGGTTTGGACAGATCATTCGGCTTTATAGTAGATATTTAGTGATGAGATGTAATGGTGGCTTTGTGAGTTAAATGATTATTTTTAAGGGCTTCGAGCCAACACATATGAGTGTTTGTTGTTTAAGCACATTACTATGCTCATCAAAAAACGAATTTCTATAAGTTATTTCCTAAGATTTATAAGGTGGGATTTATTGGCCATTGCCTGTTACGCACTGCTGGCCGGCACTTTTGATCATTACGGTATACTGGCCGATGTTAAGATACCTTTGGCGGTTACCGCATTTACAGGCACTGTTTTGTCGTTGTTGCTTGCATTTCGTACCTCGCAATCATACGAGCGGTGGTGGGAAGCACGGGTGGTTTGGGGCGCCATTGTGAATGATAGCCGTAGCTTGATAAGGCAGGTAAAAAACTTTATGCCAAATACTCCCGAAGGCTTGGCCGTAACCATAGATTTTGCCCGCAGGCAGGGCATATGGTGTTTTACCCTATCCGAAAGTTTACGTAAGTGCGAGCATAGTACTAAAGTGAAAGACTATTTTGCCGCCAAAGGAGAAGACAGTGCCAATAAACCCAACCGCATACTCGACCACCATGCCGAAGCCTTGGCCCAGGCTGCTGAAAGGTTTGGTTTGAACCCCAACAAGCAGGTACAAATTGACAATACCATTGTAAAGCTATGCGACTCCATGGGGAAGTGCGAGCGCATTAAAAATACCGTGTTCCCTAATGCATATAGTGTGTTGATACACTGCTTAATATACGTGCTGATGACCATGCTGCCCTTTGGCCTCGAAGACCAAAGCAAACTGGTAGAAATATCGCTCACCATTATAGTGCCCGCATTGTTTATTGCCATAGAGCAAACCGCCATTTTAATGCAGGACCCATTTGAAAACCGCCCTACCGATACCCCAATGACCACCCTGTCTAAGTCGATTGAAAATACGTTGCTGGAGATGGTGGGCCAACCACCGGCCAATAAAATTGAGCCGCCTACCAAATATTACGTAATGTAGGAGCGGGGATGGGGGCGTTGAGAGCGAGGATATTTATCAAAAATATTTTCTTCGCTCCCCGCTCCGCAACCCTCACTATCCTTTGTTTTTTTCTCCTGAAAACCGCGAAATTGCCCGATTTTACCCCACTGTTTCACAAAGTGTTTCATGAAATATGTTGAGCACTTGAACGCAGTTGAACACCTTGAACACTGACAGGATCATGTCAGTAGTTAGGGTGATTTTTGGGTTGGTAATTTAAAGTTTGAGGGGATCGCCGTACGGCGTTCATAACCATAAACTAACAACCTGCACTTCCAATGTTGCTGCTTGAAATTATAAAATCAATTACTAAGTTTACTTATCAATTTATCACCGCATGAAAACCGATTTACCCATCCGTTTGCTTATGCCCGCAGGCTTATTCATAATATCGGCCAGCTTTATTGTTGGGCATTACACCGCACTGCCCGATTTTGCAAACGGGCTATTGCTTGGCGTTGGTATCGGGTTAATCTTTCTTTCGGTTATGGGTAATTTTAGAGGGAAGCAGGTTTAAGTTTTAATAAAAAAAGCCGCAAGGGGGGCTTGCGGCTGGGGAATTTGGGTTAACTCTTATAAAACTCTGTCCTAATCTCAATCAAAATATTTTCGGCTAATTGGATATCGGGTTTGTCGGGTAGTGCCGATTTTTGGTAGAGAGCTGTTATGTGTTCCATTTTTTCTTCTACCATTAACAACAGTTCTTCAAACTCAAATTCGCCGTTTCTGATTTTTAATAAAAATTCGCGGTCGGCACGTTTTACAATTACTTGTTGATGTAATGCAATTTCTTCGGCCATATTAAGGAGGCGGAAGGTATGCATCATGTTTTTGGCATCGTAGCTTTTACCGTGCGAAAGTGTGCTTTGATACCTTAAGTCATTCCGCTTATTTTCCCACTCCTTATATTCTCTGTACTCTTTGCAATAAACCGAATAAGCATCTTGATTGAACGACATAACGGCCATATACTCTAATGCCTTAGGTACAGGGCTTAGTTGCACATCATCTGCATCAACGCCCGATACGATACCTTTAAAGTAAAGCCCGTTGTTTAACTGAGTTTGGTGATACAACAAGTATACATTCCTGAAATGCTCTACTGTTGCCAAGCCACATTCCTCTTGCATGTAGTTGGTATCACTTAGCCATTGGGTTAGCTTAACGCTGCCATTATTATAAATCACATAACAAAAATCAAGTACCGATTTACGTTCACCTTCAAGCGGCCTGTTAATTTTCTTGTTTAACCCATTTGCCTTTTTTATTTGCGTTTGTGCATAACCGGCAAAGGTTTGTAAACAAAGTTTTGATAAAAAGTCCTCCGACTTAATTAAGTTCATTAGAGGGTGCCGAAACAAGACAAACTCGGGCGGTGTGGCCAACAATTCGAGTATATTAGGATTGTTTTTTTCGAGCAAATCCAAAAAACGGCTAATCTCAAAATACACTTCATCATTGGTGACATTAGCTATTTGCTCGTTTTGGGTAAAACTGTATAGCTGTTGCCTGGGCATAATAAATATGCCTTTTTTATCCACGTCAGAACCCTTGATGTTCAGGTTATAAGCCGTGCTACCGCTGATACAATCCAGTAGTATTAACTCCTTATGATTTTTCAGTTCATCAAACGTCATGGCAGCAGGTATTTTCTAAAAACGGCATCTAATTCCAAGGTATCTTTTCGTTCCGACGGTAACAGTGTTAATTTTTCTCTGCAATACTCTAATGTTTCGGCCAGCCAATTATTTAATGGTAATACAGGTTCAATAAGCGCTTTTTCGACAGCATCCTTTTTGCGTTCTAACAAATCGTCAATGTGCTGCTGTACCGTCATATCAGCTATTAATGCCCTCAGCGGCTCAAATTCCATAGGCGGAACGGTTTGATTATCCACAACCCATAAACAGGCCAACGCCGGGCGTAAGGCATAAAAATAACGTTTTAGTTTTACCTGCTCGTTTTGCAAATCATCGCGCAGCGTATTGTAAGCCATTGATAAATAATGGTTAGCGGCCGACCGCGCCAAGAAATACGACGGCATCAAGCCTTTCAATTCGGCAGCAAAGGCATCATTTTGTTGATACACAATGGGCGATTGCAGCCATTCATACAACGGGGCGTTCGATTTTAAAAACAGCTTTAGCGTTTTTTTAATGTCCCAACCGCTTATATCCAATACCTCGTTAACCGGCAAACCAACTACATCGGTTGTGTCAGCTATACTCAAATAATGATTAGTATGACGTGTATATATAAACCTCACATCAAAATCGCTATCGGGCGAGGCAAAGCCCCACGCCCGGCTACCCGATTCGCAGGCATACAGTATTTTTATGTTTTCTGCCTGCTCTAATTCAACGAGCTTTTGCAGGATGGTATTTTTCATTACAGCTTTTAATTTTTATTACTCATCGAATGATTGTTTAGCATTTCACTCAGTGATTATTGGAACAGCATCTTTACTGTTAGGTAAATTGTCAGGTAGTTCGGAAACTAATTTTAGTGCTAATGTAAATCCATTAAACATATAATTCAACTGTTCTCTAAATAATGATGGATATGAATCTTTCTCTTTTTGGAGGGCTTCCAGCTTTTCATAGTTTCTCCCGCCATGTTCTATTACTCCCCAATAAAATTTAGCTTTCAACGTAAAAGTATGAACTGTTAAATGTCGTTCTGTTACTACTGGCAATACTTTGACTTTGTATAAATCTAATAACTCATCATAAGTAGTCGAACGAAAGTTTTGTGGAAAACGATCCAAGACCCTCGACAAATACACATCCCCTTTTTGCTTCGTATCAAAAAAGAAATCTAAAAAATCCCCAATCCGATCCCAAAAGCTGTAAATTGTTTGTAGGCTATAACTTGCGTAACGAAGGTACATATGGTCTTCTAAGTTTTGATGATAGGTACCATTTTCTTTTAAAGCATTGTTGATTTTAGGATGCAATAGCTCCAATATGGAGATTGAGTAAATGAGGTCTTGTGAAATAAAATTAAAATCATCTGCATGTTTAAAGTCAGAACAATCAAATTCTTTTAAACTTCTTTTACTTCTTGTTATATCTGTGAAAGTGATGAAAATAGAAGTGCCATTATTTTTATACTCTGATAAATTTATCAGACCGCTTCCTTTCATGTGAGCCATTATTTCAGAGTGCCAACTTTCTAATGATTTCATATTTTAATATTATAAGGTTTATAGTTATGTAAATGTATTTCAATCCTCCGGCCTCTCCCTCGCATCCGCCATCCTCACAATCCGCGGTTCAAACTTGGCCAATACATCCACTAAATCATTTTGCGCGGCCATAACGGCGTGGATGTCCTTGTAGGCCATGGGGGCTTCGTCCATGTCGCTGCCCAAGAGGGTGATGCGCTTGTCTACGAGGTTGGCGGCAATGGCGGCTTTGTCCAGCGTTTTAAAGGCGGCGCTTCGGCTCATCAAACGGCCCGCGCCGTGGCTGGCCGAATTGATGCTTTCGGCGTTACCCTTACCGCGAACCACAAAACCGGGCGTACTCATGCTACCTGGAATAATCCCCAACACGCCTTCGCCCGCCGGGGTAGCACCCTTACGGTGCACCATAACCTCGGTACCATCGGCCAGTTGCTCTTTCCAGGCAAAATTGTGGTGGTTCTCGATCATCATTAAAGGTTGCAAATCTAAGGCACGCGCAATTTTGTTATGTATTTCGTGGTGGTTGGCACTGGCATATTCGCCGGCCAGGTTCATGGCAATCCAGTATTCCTGTCCCTCATCTTTATCCAAATCTAACCAGGCCAGGTGTTTGGCTTCGGGCGGTAGCTTGGTTTTGGTCATGGCTATTTTGCTATAATAATCGGCAATGCTACCCCCAAACCCGCGCGACCCCGAGTGCGACAACAAGGCCAGGTAATTACCCGCTGGTATACCTGCCAAAGCATCGTCGACCAATGTAAGCTCGCCCCATTCTACAAAGTGGTTGCCGGTACCGCTGGTACCTAACTGGGCGTAAGCTTTATCTTTAAGTCCGCGTATTACCTTGGTTTCGTTCCAGGTAGCGCTATCAAACAACGAGCTATCGAAGTGCGTTTTGGTGGTTCCGCCAATACCAAAATTTGTATTTTCAACCAGTATGTTTTTCAGCATATCGGTTTTGGTATCTACAGTTTGGGCAGGCAATTCATAAATGCTCAGGCACATGCGGCAGGCAATATCAACCCCCACCGCAAACGGAATAATGGTGTTAGCCGTGGTAGCCAGCACGCCGCCAATAGGCAGGCCGTAGCCTTGGTGGGCATCGGGCATAAGCGCCCCGGCCACCGCTATGGGCAATTGTATAGCGGTGCGCATCTGTGCCAGGGCGCCAACCTCAATATGTTCCATCCCCCAAACCGGGAAATCGGCTATCTCTTCTTTCAGCTTAAAATTGCTGCGTTCTTGTTTTATAAACTTGCCTTCTTTACGCAGGGCAATGACATCGTCGGCCAGGTTTTTAAACTTGCCGCCTTTTTTAAGCGCGTAGGGCATAGGGTCGTTAATCAGCGCTTCGAGGTTAGCCAGTATTTCGGCCTTTTGCATTACGTTATATTTAAGCAAGCCATTAGCCACGCGACTAAAGTTGGCCAGTATGTCGTTATCGTTTATACCCAAAGCTTTCAGTTCGCTGTTGCTTACTTTTATCCCCACGTTTGCCTCGGCAGGGAGGCTGTTGGTGTTATTTTGCTTTCTCATGCTACAAAGGAATATACCAAGTGCGCAATGTATTTGCGTAGTTGAAAATATTTTTAATAAATTCGTTTTTGAACACGAATTTTAAGAATTGTCTTGAACTCGAATTTCAAGAATTAATTGAATTGACAGAATTTATTAAGGTTGAAAAGAATTCTGTGAATCCTAAAAATTCATAAAATTCCTGTTCAAGACAAATTCTGATCACATGCCCGTTAACCGCAACGCCCTCATCCGCTACCGCACTATTGACAGCTGCCTGCAAAACCGCCGCCGCAAGTGGACGCTCGATGATTTAATTGAGGCTTGCTCCGAAGCTATATACGAGTACCAGGGTATAACCAGCGGGGTAAGCCGGCGCACCATACAAGCCGATATAGAGATGATGCGCAGCAACAAGCTGGGCTACGAAGCGCCCATTGTAGTTACCGATAAAAAGTATTACACCTACGCCGATAAAAATTACAGCATTACCAACATCCCGCTCAACCAGCAGGATTTACAGGTACTAACCGAGGTATCCGACCTGTTGAAGCAGTTTAAAGGTTTTGGCCATTTTAGTGATGTAAGCGAAATGGTGAGCAAATTGGAAGACAAAATTTACACCCAAAAAACGCAGAGCACCCCGGTGATAGATTTTGAGAAGAACGACAACCTGAAAGGCCTGGAGTGGATTGAGGTTATACGCAAAGCCATTGTGGCTAAGCGTACGCTGTGTGTAACCTACCAATCGTTTAAGGCGCGCGAGGCCAGCACGTTTTGCCTGAGCGGCTATTTGCTTAAAGAATACCGCAACCGTTGGTTTGTGCTGGGCCGCTCGCACCAACGTAACGGTCCGCTGCTTACGCTGGCGTTAGACCGTATACAAGCCATAGAAGAACACGCCGAAGACTACCGCCCCAATACTCAAATAGATTTAGCCACGTACTATGATGATGTACTGGGCGTAACCAAAAGCTCCAATCAGCCCACCTGCGAGGTAGTGTTTTGGGTTGACAAACAAAACGCCCCCTATGTAATAACCAAACCCCTGCACCATACCCAAAAGCAATTACACGAAGACGAAACCGGCAAGATTTTCAGCATCCGTGTCATCCTCAACTTTGAGCTGGAGCGTGAGTTGCTTGGCTTTGGGTCAAAGATGCGTGTGTTGGGTCCGCGGGTGTTAGTTAAGCAAATTAAGGCCCAGTTACTTAAAGCTTTGAATGGGTATGAGCAGAGTGACGAGGATAAGGAGAGAAAGAAGATAATTGAGGATTGGGAGTGAGTGGGGGGAGTGATGGGTAATAAACGCCTGTCATTTCGAGCGATAGCGAGAAATCTTTTCGAATTTATAAGCTAATCGCCTCGAAAAGATTTCTCCTAACGTCAATGATAGGGGGAAGAGTTAGTGAAATAAAAGAATTGTCATTTCGAACGACAGAGAGAAATCCTGTTCAAACTGCAAAGTTCATCCGCTCTAACAAGACTTCTCCTGATGTCGAAATGACGGTGGGCAGAGGGTTTTCTAAAACTCCACATCCCAAGCAATAATCCGCTTATCGTCACCGGTTGAAAGCAGCTGATTGCCATTCCAGGCCAATTTATTTACCGATAACACGTGCGAAGCGTAACCCTTTTCGCGACTAATAATTTTTATAAAGTTTAAAATCATCGGCTCCCCAAATTTTAATGCTTTTGTCCATACTGGCGGTTGCAAAGTAAGGCTCGGTAGGGTGAAAGACGATATGGTTTACCGCAAACATATGTGCCTGGATGCTTTGTTTGAGTGACAAGGTTGCCACGTCCCAAATTTTGATTTGTGCATCGCGGGCACCTGATAACAGGTATTGCCCATCGGGCGAATACTGCACCGTAAACACGGCCATGTTGTGGTCTTTCAGACTGCCTAAATGGCCATAATCGTCAAGGTTATATATTTGTACCGAATTATCGCGGCAACCAAAGGCCAACTGCTTTTCATCAGGCGAAATGCTGATACTGCGGATGGTATCGTGCGAAACCTTTACCGAATGCAATAACCCGAACGTATTCAGGTTCCAAACGCTCACGTTGCCATCTTCTGATGCCACCAATAACTCCTGCTTGCCCTTAACCGATTTAATATCGAATATAGGTTTGCTATGCTGCTTAAGCGTATGAGTGATCTTCTGCTCAATAAAGTTAAAAACCAGCACATCACCATTACGCAAACCGGCAAACATCAAAGGAAAGCCTTCGGGGCAATGAATAGCATAAACCGATGCCGCCACGGGGAACATCACCTTTATAAAAGCCTGTTTCTCGAGGCCCCATTCCACTAATCCCTTATCATTACCGGCACTAAACAATATACCGGGCTTTTGCGATAGTTCGAGCGCAAAGATTGGGTTGCCGTGGCCGGTTAGTTCGAATGATTTATTAACGACCATAAGCCCCCCAGCCCCCTAAAGGGGGAGTAAAAGTTTCTATATGGATTATAAACGATTGCATAATAGTTAGTTGCCGTATTTATGAGCAACTCCCCCTTCGGGGGGTTGGGGGGTATGCCTTCCTTCCAAATTCTTCGCTATCGTTTCCAGGCTTAAGCCCTTTTCTTTAAGTAGCACCAGCAAGTGAAAAACCAAATCAGATGCTTCGCCAATCAGGTCAGCCTCTGTTTCGGCTAAGGCAGCAATTACTACTTCAACGCCTTCTTCGCCAACTTTCTGGGCTATTTTGTTGAGGCCTTTTTTGCGGAGTTTGTTAATGTACGAGCCTTCCTGTGGATTGGTGTAACGGTCATCAATAATGTTCTCTAACTCGAGGATAAAGTTTTGATTATAAGTGGTTTTAAAACAGCTACGTTCACCGGTATGGCAGGTAGGGCCGTCGGGCTTAGCTTTAATTAAAATGGTATCGTTATCGCAATCAATATGAATACTTTTTACATGCAGGAAGTTGTTGCTGGTTTCGCCCTTGGTCCACAAGCGGTTTTTAGAGCGTGAGTAAAAGGTAACTACATTATCCTGAACGGTTTTATCGTACGCCTCCTGGTTCATGTAACCGAGCATGAGCACTTCCAGGGTTTGCTCATCCTGTATAACTACGGGTACTAATCCGTCGGGCGATTTGGTGAAATCTATTTGCATTTCGGGTATATTTTTAATTATGTCACAGACACGTGGCTATGGCATTTTAACTATTTTAACTAATAATATGGGCGTTGCCTTCGGCCCGGGCTATACGCTACAAGTCCTCACTCCGCTATGCTTCGTTCCGGGCTTTCCGCTTCTATCCCTAACGCAAACTGCGAAAGGTTTAATTATCTAACCTCTATCTTGTTAGCCCGCAACACATCCTTTAAATCCGGGATCAATATCTCCCCATAATGAAACACTGAAGCAGCCAGAGCCGCATCAACATTGGTTTGCTCAAACACATCCACAATATGCTGAACGCTACCTGCACCGCCCGATGCAATTACCGGGATATGCACGGCATCGTTCACTATTTTAAGCAATTTATTATCGAAGCCAGCTTTAGTACCATCATGGTCCATCGAGGTAAGCAATATTTCGCCTGCGCCGCGGCTTTCGGCTTCTTTTATCCAGCTTAAGGTTTCTTTATCGGTAGCTATGCGGCCGCCGTTGAGGTGAACGATGTTGGTATTTTCAACCAAACGTGTATCAACCGCAACAATGACAAACTGTACGCCAAAGGCTTTGGCCAGCTCGTCTATCAAGGCCGGATTACGCACCGCTGCGGAGTTTATCGAAATCTTATCGGCACCTGCATTTAATAATGCATCGGCATCGGCAATTTCGTTAATACCGCCTCCAATGGTAAAAGGTATGTTGATTTGACGAGCGACTGATTTAACCAGCTCCACCATGGTTTTACGACGCTCGTGTGTGGCGGTAATATCCAGGAATACCAGTTCGTCGGCGCCTTGCTGCGAGTAGTTCCAGGCCAGTTCAACCGGGTCGCCGGCATCGCGCAGGTCAACAAAGTTCACACCTTTAACCGTGCGACCGTCTTTAACGTCGAGGCAGGGGACGATTCTTTTTGCGAGCATATTATAAAGCTTCATTGCGAAGAACGAAACAATCTCTGAACTATGCTTGAACCTGTGATTGTCTACGCAGAGATTGCTTCGTTCCTCGCAATGACGGGGTTTTGTATTATATAGAGATCAACGACTTCAAATTCCAGTTCTTTACATCCTCAATAGTAATGCGCTCTTCGTAAATGGCTTTACCCACTACGCAGCTTTCCACCTTGATCTTGCATAACTCTTCAATGTCATTCATCGAGCTTACACCGCCAGAGGCAATCAGCTTAATGAAAGGGGAGTGGTCGAGCAGTTTTTGATAAAGTTCTATGCCTGCGCCGCCCAATTTGCCGTCTTTATTAATGTCGGTGCACAGGAAACGGTAGAATCCTAAATGCAAACAACGGTCAACGTAGTCGATGAGTTTGATTGGCGAGCTTTCCATCCAGCCAGAATATTTGATAACCTCGTCTAAAACGTCAATAGCTACCACAATTTTGTCGGCGCATTTGGTGCTGCCGCACATGGCTTTGCTCAGTTCATCCAAAAAAGTAGGATTGCTGATGGCTTGCGTACCTACAATAACACGGGCGATGCCGGCATCGGTTAATTCCTGAACCTTTTCGATACTGCGGATACCACCGCCGTACTGAATTTTCATGTCGGTTTTTTTGATCACATCAAACAGGTACTGCTGGTTGCTGAAATCGCCTTTGGCGCCGTTCAGGTCAATGATATGAATCAGTTCGGTACCTATCGACTGGTACTTATCGATCATTTCTTCTAAGCTTACCTCGTAGTTGGTAACCTGGTTATAATCGCCCTCGCGAAGACGGACAACCTTTTTGTTCAGTATGTCGATAGCAGGAATAATGTACATGCTTTAAATTTTTGAAAAATTAGCTAAAAGTGTCTCACCGTAAACACCCGATTTTTCGGGGTGGAACTGAACACCGTAAAAGTTATTATGCCAAATTGATGCCGAATATGGCAAACTGTAATTTGTTGAGGCTAAAGTATATAAATCGTTGTATTCTATGTAATAAGAATGCACAAAATAAAAGTGAGCATCATCAGGTATACCTTCAAACAGCGGGTTTGTTTTGTCCTGATGAACGCGATTCCAGCCGGTGTGTGGTACTTTATAGTGGTCACTATCTTTAAAACGCAAAGTTTTGTTTGGGAAAATGTTCAGCAAACTGGCGTCGCCCTCTTCCGAGTATGCCGTCATTAATTGCATACCCACACAAATACCCAGCGTTGGTTTTTGCAACGCTTTAATAGCAGGTACCAAGCCTGTTTGTTCCAACTTATTCATGGCAGCACCAGCATGCCCCACACCCGGAATAATATAACGGTCGTACTGGGCCAGGTCTTCTTCAGTATGCACCATGCCATAAGCAATTCCCAACCTGTCTAAAGCCGAAGTAAGCGAGAATATATTGCCTGCACCGTAACGGATAATTCCTATCATGTTTTTTATTTAGAGACAAGAGTACAGAGTCAAGAATACAGATACGAAGCTAAGCATGTTACTGTCTTGATTCCTGACTCTATATTCTTGATTCTCTTTTAAAGTACTCCCTTCGTACTTGGTAAAACCATATTGTTCACATCGCGCCTTACGGCCATTTTTATGGCTTTGGCAAAGGCTTTAAATATAGCTTCTATTTTGTGATGTTCGTTATAGCCTTCGGCTTTTATGTTGAGGTTGCTTTTCGAGGCATCGGTAAACGACTTAAAGAAGTGGTAAAACATTTCTGTCGGCATGTCGCCCACCTTTTCGCGTTTAAAATCGGCTTCCCAAACTATCCAGTTGCGGCCGCCAAAGTCGATGGCTGCCTGCGCCAGGCAATCGTCCATAGGCAAACAGAAACCGTAACGCTCAATGCCGCGCTTGTTGCCCAAGGCCGTGGCCATGGCTTCGCCCAGTGCAATGCCGGTATCTTCAATGGTGTGATGTTCGTCGATATGTAAATCGCCTTTAGCTACCACTTCCAAATCAATGCTACCGTGACGGGCAATTTGGTCTAACATGTGATCGAAAAAGTGTAAGCCCGTATTTACCTTAGCCTCACCCGTTCCATCCAAGTCAATTTTGATAAAAATATCGGTTTCTTTAGTAGTGCGGCGGTGCTCAATAACACGCTTGCCTACTTTTAAGTATTCGTAAATCTTTTCCCACTCTAAAGTTTTGATAGCTACGGTGGCATTTATGGCCTCAATTTGTTCAACGGTAAACTCGCCGGCTCCCATGCCTAAGCCGCTGTTAAGCCAGATTGATTTGGTACCTAAATTTTTAGCCAGCAGCACATCGTTCAGGCGGTCGCCTATTACAAACGAGTTTTCGAGGTCGTATTTTTCGGCGTCAAAGTATTCGGTTAACATGGCTGTGCCTGGCTTGCGGGTGGGGGCACCGTCTATGGCAAAAGTGCGGTCGATAAATGAGGCGGCAAAGTTTACACCCTCGCCGGCAAAGGTTTTCATCACCAGTTCGTGCACCGGGAAAAAGTTTTCGTCGGGGTGGGAGATGGTGCCTAAACCATCCTGGTTGGTTACCAGCACCAGTTCGTAATCCAGTTCTTTGGCAATACGGGGCAGGTAGGTAAGCGCACCGGGGTAAAACTCCAGTTTGTTAAATGAGTCTATCTGTTCGTCGGCACATTCTTTAATCATGGTGCCGTCGCGATCTATAAATAAAATTTTTTTTGCGCTCATTTAAAGTTAGTTAACGTATTAATGAGGGTGATATTTTCTTGTGGCGTGCCAATAGTTATGCGTAAAGCACCTTCACACAGCTCAACCTTGCTACGGTCGCGTACAATAATACCATGCTCAACCAAATACTTGTAAATACCCTTGGCATCGGTAGTTTTTGCTAATATAAAGTTAGCGTCCGACGGGTAAATGTCAACTACAAAATCAAATTCCTTAAGTTTAAGTACCAAATTATCGCGCTCAGCAAGTGTTTCTTTTATCCAGTTGTTCACCTGCTCTACGTTTTGCAATGCTTCCAGTGCCAGTTGTTGCGAGGCTTCGTTGATGTTATATGGCGGCTTAACCTTATTCATCACGCCGATGATCTCTTCGCTGGCAAAGGCCATGCCTACACGTAAGGCCGCCAATCCCCATGCTTTAGAAAGGGTTTGCAGTACTACCAAATTGGCGTATTCGGTAAGTTCCTGAATGAAGCTCTTTTGACGACTATAATTAATATACGCCTCATCAATCACTACCAAACCATTAAAGTTGGCCAGCAAAGTTTCAATATCGTCGCGTTTGATAGAGTTACCGGTAGGGTTATTAGGCGAGCAAACGAAGATAAGTTTCGTGTTTTTATCGATGGCCTCAGCAATGCCTTCCAGGTTAAGCTGATATTCCTCGGTAAGGTTTACCCTTTTAATGGCAATATCGTTAATATTAGCCGATACTTCGTACATGCCGTACGTAGGCGGCACCAGTATTACATTGTCTACTCCCGGATTACAAAAGCTGCGAAACAAAATGTCTATAGCTTCATCGCTGCCGTTACCCAAAAATATGTTGCGCGCAGGTACGCCTTTAATTTCGCTCAAACGCATTTTAACTGCGTATTGCAGCGGATCGGGGTAGCGATTGTAGGCTTTTTCCAAGGGAGAGCCAAAAGCGTTTTCATTAGCATCGAGGTACACGCTGGCCTCGCCCTTAAACTCATCACGTGCGGATGAGTAGGGTTTTAAGTTTTTTATGTTTTCCCGAAGGATGTTATTGATATCGAACATTATTCTTTCGTTAGGCTCGTCATTGCGAGGTACGAAGCAATCTCTGCGAATGCAAAGCGTTTAATGCATAGTCCAGAGATTGCTTCGTTCCTCGCAATGACGGTGTAAATAATTATTGTTGGGTTCTCACACTTACCGCATTCCTATGCGCATGCAGTCCCTCCAAATCGGCCAATATTTCTACATGCGGGCCAATATTCTGAATACCCTGCTGCGTTAAATGCTGAAACGTGATCTTCTTCACAAACGAATCGACCGATACGCCCGAATAAGCCTTGGCATAAGCGCTGGTTGGCAGGGTATGGTTGGTGCCCGATGCATAGTCGCCCACGCTCTCCGGGGTTTGGTTGCCCAAAAATACCGAACCTGCGTTGATGATGTCTACGGTGATCTGCTCCCAATTTTCGGTAGCCAGTATTAAATGCTCGGGCGCGTACTGGTTGCTGAACTGCATGGCTTCACCCAAATTGTTCACCACAACGGCGTACGAATTGGCAATGGCCTGTGCGGCTATTTCGGCACGCGGAAGTACGGGTAACTGCTTCTCTAACTGACTGATGGTTTGTTCAACCATTTCGGCAGAGGTAGCTACTAATACCGCCTGACTATCAATGCCATGCTCAGCCTGTGCCAGCAGATCGGCAGCTATATAAGCCGGGTTGGCAGTTTCATCGGCAATCACCAATACTTCTGATGGTCCGGCGGGCATATCAATAGCCGTAATGGTGGTGCTTTGAATAATGGTTTTGGCCTTGGTTACAAATTGGTTGCCGGGGCCAAATATTTTATCAACCTTGGTTATGCTCTCAGTACCATAAGCCATAGCAGCTATGGCTTGTGCACCTCCTGCCAAATAAACACGGTCAATATCCAGCATTTGTGCCACGTAGGCTATAAAAGCGTTCACTTTACCATTTTTACCAGGAGGAGAGCAAACCACAACTTCTTTGCAACCGGCAATGCGGGCAGGTATACCCAGCATTAAAAATGTGCTGGGCAACACGGCCGAACCACCCGGAATATACAGGCCAACCTTTTCAATAGGCCGCAACTCGCGCCAGCAGGTAACGCCGGGCATGGTTTCTACCTTATCTTCGGTTTTGAGCTGGCCTTCGTGAAACTTCCATATATTTTTATAGGCTACCTCAAGCGCGGTTTTTTGTTCGGGTAACAGGGCGGTGGCAATTTCGGCAAGTTCGGCTTTATCTAAATAAAGCTTATCTAAATGTACCTTATCAAACCTTTGTGCAAAATCAAACAGGGCACGGTCGCCTTGTTGTTGCACGGTGTCAATAATGGTTTCAACAACCGAGCGTATCTCATTGGCCGCATCAATATTACGCTGTACCAGAGTTTTAACCTCTGCAGCGCTTAAATCGGCATAATTATAAACCTTAAGCATATTAAACATTTTTAATAGCTCCCCCTTTAGGGGGCTGGGGGGTTTTACAATATAATTTTCTCTATCGGCATTACCACAATACCTTGCGCGCCGGCTTGTTTAAGCTGGCTTATGCGGCTCCAAAAGTCGCGCTCGGGTATTACGGTGTGTACAGCTACCCAGTTTTCCTCGGCCAGTGGCACTACTGATGGGCTTTTTACGCCTGGTAACAATTCCAGTATTTTAGGCAGGTTAGCACGCTCAGCATTCAATACTACATACTTAGTTTCTTTAGCACGTAATACCGACTGTATGCGTTGTATCAGTTCCTGTATCAAATCATCGTTTTCCGAACCCGGGCGACCAATCATGACCGCCTCGCTCGACATTACATCGGCAAAAGGTTTTAATCCGTTGCTTTTTAGCGTACCACCTGTTGATACCAAATCGCAAATGGCATCACTCAAACCCAAACCCGGCGAAATTTCAACCGAACCAGATATGGTGCGTATTTCGGCGTTAATGTTTAGGTTGTCTAAGTATTTACGAAGGATGGCGGGGTAGGTGGTGGCAATGGAGCGGCCGTTTAGGTCGGCAACGGTTTCGATATTGGTATTGTTGGGTACTGCTATTTTAAGCGAGCATTTACCAAAGCCGAGACGTTGCAGGTAACTTACTTCAACTTCGGTTTCCTGTATTACGTTTTCGCCTACAATGCCCAGGTCGGCAATGCCATCTTGTACGTATTCGGGTATATCATCGTCGCGCAAAAAAAGTATTTCTAACGGAAAGTTAGAGACCGGCGATATTAATGAGCTTTTGTAGTTTTCGAAATTAAGGCCGCAATTTTTGAGCAGCTCTACAGATTTTTCATTGAGCCTTCCAGATTTCTGGATAGCAATTTTAAGTGTTTTCACAAAGTTGGGGGTATTAAACTATAAAATAAACGGAGGTTTGTTATTTCACGTAGAAACATACATCAATATTATCGCCACAAGGGGCGATGGATATGCAGATGATGTAAGTTGAAACCGTTCATTTTTAATAGCTAACGTTTTGATGAGCTGCGGCAAATATAAAGAGTTATTTATAAAATCAAAATTTTAACAAAAAGTAATCTATCTTGCTTATAGACTTATCTTAAACATCAGCGTTGTAAGTAAAGTAGTGAAATATTAAACAAAATATTGTTTACCCTGAAACTTTTGAGAGTTTTGGTATATTAGTTTATAACTTACTTATTATTGTTACATATATGCCGTTACTTTTAATATTAAAGGAGGACTCATGAGGTTAGGCGCAATTCGTATTGCAATTATTTATGTAGTACTCGGTATATTATGGATTACACTGAGCGATAAATTGCTGTCTTACTTCTATGATAGTATCAATACCTCATTATATCATGTAATAAACGTATCAAAAGGTATATTTTATGTTTTAATAACAGGCTGCTTGTTATGGAAACTAATAAAAGACGATGATGTACGCTTAACCGAAAGCGAAAAGCAATACCGTGATATGTATGCGGGCAGCCCATTGCCCATGTGGATATATGATACGGAAACTTTGAAGTTTGTATCGGTAAATGATTCGGCCGTGCAAAACTACGGTTACAGTAAAGACGAATTTCTTAGCATGAGTATTCTGGATATACGTCCGCCGGAGGATCGTGAAAAAGTCATACAATCAATTAAAACAGTTTCAAAACGGATAAAGCATTCGGGTACCTGGATACATAAGAAAGCTGATGGTACATTAATTTATGTAAACATTAGCGCACAGCAAGTTAAATTTAATAACAAGCTGCATGTAATGGTAATTGCCCAGGACGTTAACGATCATATTATTTTTGAACAGCGATTAAAAAGCCTGAATAATGAACTGCTTGAAAAGCAGGGAAAATTGATTCAAACACAAAAGATAGCCAAAGTGGCCGGCTGGGAGCTTTACGTAAGCAACAGAAACATGATGTGGTCGGACGAAATGCACATACTGACCGAAACCCATCCCGACAATCACCAAAATCTATGGCACCGGTATCTGAAAATTGTTCATGATGATGATAGGGACAAAACTGAGAAAGCTCTTGAATGCCTGATTAAAAGTAATCAGGAGGTTAATTTGGTAATACGGTTAGTATTAAACAATAACAAAATCTGTTATGTAAGGCAACAAGCCAAACTCGAAATGCTTAATGGCGAGCCTTATAAAATAACAGGCATCATGCAAGATATAACCGCGTATAAGAGGCTCGAATTAGAGCGCAATAAATACCAGATTAATCTCGAAGATACCTTAAACTCTATGAGTGAAAGCTTTTTTGCTTTGGATAACGAGCTTAAATTTATAAAAGTAAATTCGAAGTTTGAAGAGGAGACCGGCTTTTGGGCTAAAGATGTATTGGGGCGCTATTTGCTCGATGTTTTCCATGAAGATAAAGAAGACAGTGCTTGCAAACAGTTTAGAGAGGTATTGACCGATCGCCGGTCTCGCAGGTTTGAAAATTATGCGCAAAGTTTAGAAAAGTGGCTACTGTATTCTGTTTATCCAACGGATGAGGGTTTAGCTATATATTTTCAGGATATAACCGGGCAAAAAAATAAAGATATTCAACTCAAGCAAGCGCTCGAACGCTACCACATCGTACTTAAAGCTACCAATGATGTTATTTATGATTACGATATGGTGCATAATAACATCATTTACAACACAAGCCTAACTCAGTTACTAAATTGCGATTTGCGGAATATAAACTATGATTTACACTGGTGGCGTTCTTTAATTCATCCTGATGACGTTGCAAGTGTGGTAAAAAGCCAGGCTAAAGTGTTACAAAATAAAGGAACTAACTGGTGGTGTGAATATCGTATTGACTGCGGGCAGCAGGAATATAAATATGTTTACGATCAGGGATATTTTATTTATGATGATGCTGGTACACCTGTAAGGCTTATTGGAGCTGTAAAAAACATTGATGAATACTTAAGCGCTACGACGAGGAAAATAAGCGCCTTGCCGAAATTATTACCAAGGTTAACAACATGGTGGTGGTTATGGACAAGCAAGACAATATTACCTGGGTTAACAAAGCTTTTGAAGATTACTCGCAATTAGGTATAGAAAACTTAATAGGTAACCATTTTAATGATGTGCTTGCCGACCTTGAAGTGCCTGCCCAAATGCTCGATATTATTAATGAGCGCAAAGCCCGGATCGAAACATTTGCCATTGAAGTAACCCACTACTTACCGTATTGCGGTCGTCAATGGCTCGAAATTGAATATACCCCGCTGTTTGATAGCTTAAGTAAACACACAGGTTACATAGCCGTTCATCAAAAAATTACCAGCCGTAAAGAGAAGGAAGAACGGGTAAACCAGCAAAATAAAACCTTGCAGGAAATTGCCTGGCTTAGTTCGCACGAGGTACGGCGGCCTGTGGCATCCATACTCGGGTTGGTTTATCTGGCTAAAGATGTACAAACCGAGCATGAACGCGAAGAAATTTTTGAAATGATCAACCACTGCGCACAGGAGCTCGACAGTATTGTTCATGTAATATCTGAACGGGTAAATGAAAATTTAGACTTAACCTCTGCCGCTCATGGAGGGTGACATCATTCGTTAAATTGAAGCTTACTTTATAAGGTGCAGTATCTCGCTTATGGGCTGGTCGCTGTTTATTAATATACCGGTAACACCAGCAGAAGTGCCAGCTTCTACATCTCGCTCGCGGTCGCCAATAAAGTAAGATAGGGCAGGGTCGAGGTTGTACTGCTCAATACCACGTAACAACATACCGGGTTGTGGCTTACGGCAATTGCATGTACCGGTAAAGTTAGGGTGATGCGGGCAGTAATAAATATCGGTAAAAGTTACACCATGCTGTGCATAAGTGTCTTTTAAGTGTTGGTGCATTTGGGCCAGGGTTTCTTCGGTATACCAGCCTTTTGCCAAACCTCCCTGATTGGTTGCTACAATTAATAAAAAACCTCTATCTTGCAGTTCCTTTAAAGCGGCAAAGTTATCAAGCACTTTAAAGTCTTCAACCCGGCATACATAGTCGCCAAGTTCCTTGTTCAAAACGCCGTCGCGGTCTAAAAATACCGCTTTGTTCTTATTAGTCATGTTATATTGTGTAATCAATACCAAATATAAGGCTTAGGTACCGGTTTGGTGTATGCAATATTAAATTGGCAATAATTTAGCGTTATATTTTAAATTGTTGTTATGAAATTGAAAATTAGTAGCGCGTTTAAGCTATAAAATTTTGAAAATTCATAAAAAAGCAATTTAAATTTCGTCTAAACAACAAAAACAGTATATTCGTACTAATAGCCCCGCTTTACAATATATTATTTTAAACAATGGATCAAACAGAAAGTGAACAGCAAGGCCTTTACCGGTCTGAATTTGAGCACGACTCCTGCGGTACAGGATTTATTGCAAATATAAACGGCATTAAGTCCAACCAAAACATTTCTGATGCGCTTACTATGCTCGAAAACATGGAGCATAGGGGAGCCTGTGGCTGCGACCCCGATTCGGGTGATGGTGCAGGTATCTTAATACAGTTGCCTCATGAGTTTTTAATGGAAGAGTGCTCGGATATTGAGGTGAGTCTGCCTCAGTTAGGTGAGTATGGTGTAGGTATGATCTTTTTTCCTAAAGACTCAACACTTAAAAAAGCATGTCGTAATGTAATAGTAGCCGCTACCGAAAAGTTAGGAATTAACCTTCTTGGTTTCCGTAAAGTACCGGTTAATTCTTCGGTTATAGGCGAAACCGCCCGCAGTGCCGAACCTGATGTAGAGCAGGTTTTTGTATCACGCCCATCAAACGTTACCAACGTTGATGATTTTGAGCGTAAACTATATGTATTGCGTCGTTATATTAATAAAACCGTAAACGAAACGCTGCCTGCAGTTGGCGATGAAAATTTCTATTTTACATCGTTCTCATGCAAAACCATTATTTATAAAGGACAGGTTACTACCTTCCAGTTACGCCAGTACTATTCAGACCTGGCCGATCAGCGTTTGGTATCTTGCTTTGCGCTTATCCACTCACGTTTCTCAACCAATACATTTCCGTCGTGGAAACTGGCTCAGCCGTTCCGCTTAATTGCGCATAATGGTGAGATCAATACCTTAACCGGTAACTTAAACTGGTTCTTTGCTGGTGTTAAATCATTGGCTTCAAGCTATTTCAGCAGCGAAGAAATGGAGATGCTATTGCCGGTTATCGACAATAACCAGTCTGACTCGGCTTGTCTGGATAACATCATCGAGATACTACAACACTCTGGTCGTTCATTACCTCACGTAATGATGATGCTGGTACCCGAAGCATGGGATGGTAACGAGCAAATGGACCCGATCAAAAAGGCGTTCTACGAGTATCATGCCACTATTATGCAGCCTTGGGATGGGCCGGCCGCCATTAGCTTTACCGATGGTAAACTGGTAGGTGCCGTGTTAGACCGTAATGGCCTGCGTCCGCTTCGTTACACCGTAACTACCGACGGTCGTGTTATTGCTGCATCAGAAACCGGTGTATTGCAAATAGACGAAAAACTGGTATTAAGTAAAGGGCGTTTGCAACCCGGTAAAATGCTGTTGATAGATACCGAGAAGCATAAAATTATTACCGACGAAGAAATCAAACAACAAATTACCTCTCAGCAGCCTTATGACCGCTGGTTGGAAAATTATAAAATTAAGTTAGAAGACCTGGCCGAGCCCCGCGTGGCCTTTACCAGCCTGGCGCCCGAGTCGGTTTTCCGTTACCAGCAGGTGTTTGGTTACACCCGTGAGGATGTTGACGGTATTATAAAACCAATGGCTACCGATGCCATGGAGCCAATCGGTTCCATGGGTACCGATGTGCCTTTGGCTATATTGTCTGACAAGCCTCAGCACCTGTCGAGCTACTTTAAACAATTTTTTGCCCAGGTTACCAACCCGCCAATCGATCCCATTCGTGAGCGTTTGGTAATGAGTTTGGCTACCTTCATAGGCAGCAACGGTAACCTGCTTGACGAGGATAAAATGCATTGTCATTGCGTGGCCTTAAAGCACCCAATATTGCGCAATCATCAGTTAGAAAAACTGCGCAGTATTGATACCGGCTTGTTCCATGCCAAAACCCTGCAAACTTACTTTAAGGCCGATGGCCAGCCCGGTTCGTTACAAAAAGGTATCGAAAGGTTGTGCCGTTACGCCGAGGATGCTGTTGATGATGGTTTCGAAGTACTTATCCTGAGCGATCGTGCGCTGGATTCGGAACATGCTGCTATACCTTCATTACTGGCTGTTTCGGCAGTACACCACCATTTGGTTCAAAGAGGCCGTCGTGGTTCGGTAGGATTAGTAGTTGAAGCCGGCGATGTTTGGGAAGTACACCATTTTGCCTGTTTGCTTGGCTTTGGTGCAACTGCCATTAACCCATACCTGGCGCTTTCAACCATCGAAACGTTGAAGAATGCAGGTAGCATTGATAGTGCTTTAGATATTAAGTCGCTTCAAAAAAACTACGTTAAAGCCGTTAACTACGGTTTATTAAAGATATTCTCTAAAATGGGTATCTCTACGCTGCAATCTTACCATGGTTCGCAGCAGTTTGAGATACTGGGTCTTAATAAGAGTGTTGTAGATCGCTATTTTGCTGGCGCAGTAACTCGTATTGGTGGCTTAGGTTTAGATGAAATTGCCCGCGAAGCCTTAACCAAGCATAATTTTGGTTTTGCCACTTCCAAAGGCGAAGTTAAACTGTTACCCGAAGGAGGTATTTACCAGTGGAAACGCCGCGGCGAAGCCCACTTGTTTAACCCGCAAACCGTGCACTTGCTGCAACATGCAACCAGCACCAATAACTTCGAGGTTTACAAAAGTTACGCTAAGCTTATTAACGAGCAAACCGAAAAGCATTTCACTATACGTGGCTTGTTAGATTTTACCCATCACCGTGAGGCTATCTCTATTGATGAGGTTGAACCTATCGAAAGCATTATGAAGCGCTTTGCTACCGGTGCTATGTCGTTCGGGTCTATATCGCACGAGGCGCACAGCACGCTGGCCATTGCCATGAACCGCATTGGTGCCAAGAGCAATACCGGCGAAGGTGGCGAAGACGAAATGCGTTACGAGCGTTTGCCCAACGGCGATTCCATGCGTTCGGCTATCAAGCAAATCGCATCGGCACGTTTTGGGGTTACGTCAAATTACCTGACTAATGCCGATGAATTGCAGATAAAAATGGCGCAGGGTGCAAAACCAGGCGAGGGTGGTCAGCTGCCCGGTCATAAGGTTGATGCCTGGATTGCCAAAACCCGTCACTCAACGCCGGGTGTGGGCTTAATTTCGCCTCCTCCCCACC
Organism: Mucilaginibacter terrae; assembly: GCF_031951985.1. Taxonomy (NCBI): domain Bacteria; kingdom Pseudomonadati; phylum Bacteroidota; class Sphingobacteriia; order Sphingobacteriales; family Sphingobacteriaceae; genus Mucilaginibacter; species Mucilaginibacter terrae. Next base: position 543,404 of record NZ_JAVLVU010000001.1, read on the forward strand.
ATGATATTTACTCTATTGAGGATTTGGCTCAGCTGATTTTCGACTTAAAAAATGCTAACCGTGCCGCGCGTATTAACGTTAAGCTGGTATCAAAAGCTGGTGTAGGTACCATTGCCGCAGGTGTGGCCAAAGCCCACGCCGATGTGGTACTGATAGCCGGTTACGATGGAGGTACAGGTGCATCACCAATAAGCTCGATAAAACACGCCGGTTTACCATGGGAACTTGGTTTGGCCGAGGCGCATCAAACACTTGTACGCAGCAAACTGCGCAGCCGTGTAGTGGTACAGGCCGACGGACAAATGAAAACCGGTCGTGACTTAGTTATAGCCGCCCTTTTGGGTGCCGAGGAGTGGGGCGTTGCCACTGCTGCCCTGGTAGCCAGCGGATGTATTATGATGCGTAAATGCCACTTAAACACCTGCCCGGTGGGTGTGGCTACGCAAGACCCTGATCTGCGCAAACTCTTCAGCGGCAAGCCCGAGCATGTGGTTAACCTGTTCCGCTTCCTGGCCGAGGATATGCGCGAGATCATGGCCGAATTAGGCTTCCGTACCATACAGGAAATGGTTGGCCGTGTGCAGTTCCTGCGTGTTAAGGATAGTATCGAGAACTGGAAAGCTAAAAAGGTTGACCTTTCGGGCATCCTTCACCCGGTAACTAACGCCAAAGGCAACACGCTTTACAACAGCGAGCAGCAAGATCATGGTATGGATGCCATTATCGACTGGAAATTACTGGAAGCAGCACAGCCAGCACTTGCCGATAAAACCCCGGTATTTGCCTCTTTCGATCTGAAGAACACCGACCGTACTGTTGGTACGCTATTATCGAACGAGATCTCTAAAAAATATGGTTCGGCAGGTTTGCCCGAAAATACCATTAATTACAAATTCACTGGTTCGGCAGGTCAAAGCTTTGGTGCATTTGCTACCAAAGGCATTGCTTTCGAGCTGGAAGGCGAGGCTAATGACTATGTAGGCAAGGGTTTGTCGGGTGCGCAACTGGCCATCTATCCAAAACCGGATGCCGCATTTGTACCCGAAGACAACATCATTATAGGTAACGTGGCCATGTATGGTGCTACCTCGGGCGAGTTGTTTGTACGCGGTATGGCCGGCGAACGTTTTGCTGTGCGTAACTCTGGCGCAACCGTTGTGGTTGAAGGTATTGGCGACCATGGTTGCGAATACATGACCGGCGGCCGTGCGCTTATATTGGGTAAAACAGGCCGCAACTTTGCAGCCGGTATGAGCGGTGGTATTGCCTGGGTGTACAACCCGGAGCAAAACTTTGCTACCAATTGCAATGTGGAAATGGTTGATCTTGATCCGCTAAGTGAGCAAGACGAGCAAGATATCATTAGCCTGCTTAAAAAGCATGTGCATTTAACTAACAGTAAGGTGGCTCAGCAACTACTCAACAACTGGAGTTCAGAATCAGTGAACTTTGTTAAGGTATTCCCTAAGGAGTACAAAAAAGTGTTGTTAAAAGCCGAGTATCAAACCATCTAATTGATTTAAGAAATGGGAAAACCTACCGGATTTCAGGAGTTTGACAGAGAACTCCCATCTAAAATAGCGCCCGAAGAAAGGGTGCAGAATTATAATGAGTTTGTTGGTTTATACAATGAGGATAAACTGAACCAGCAATCGGCCCGGTGTATGAACTGTGGTATACCTTTCTGTCATTCGGGCTGTCCGCTTGGCAACGTAATACCCGAGTTTAATGATGCCGTGTACCGTAAAAGCTGGGAAGAAGCCTACGAAATACTATCAACCACTAACAATTTCCCTGAATTTACAGGGCGCATTTGCCCGGCTCCGTGCGAGTCGGCCTGTGTGCTGGGCATTAACAAGCCGCCTGTAGCTATCGAAGAAATTGAGAAGCATATTATCGAAATAGCGTACGCCAAAAATTTGGTTAAACCAAGTGCACCGTTCATCAAAACCGGTAAAAAAGTTGCCGTGGTGGGTTCGGGTCCTGCGGGTATGGCTGCTGCTGCGCAATTGAGCAAAGCAGGTCACTCGGTAACCGTTTACGAACGTGATGATCGCCCAGGAGGTTTGTTACGTTACGGTATCCCCGATTTCAAGTTAGAGAAATGGGTCATCGATCGTCGTGTAAAGGTGATGGAAGAAGACGGCGTGGTATTTCAATGCAACACAGAGATAGGTAAAGACATCACCCTTGATGAGGTATCGAAAAACAACGATGCCATAGTTTTGGCTGGTGGTTCAACCATTCCGCGTAACTTGCCTATACCGGGCCGCGAGTTCAAAGGCGTTTACTACGCCATGGAATTCCTGAAACAGCAGAACAAACGCGTAGGCAACAGCCCCATAAATACCGAAGATATTTTAGTTACCGGTAAAGATGTGGTAGTAATTGGTGGTGGCGATACCGGTTCAGATTGTGTGGGTACATCAAACCGCCAGGGTGCAAAATCAATTCGCCAGTTTGAGGTAATGGTGCAACCGCCACAGGCGCGTACTGCAAGTATGCCTTGGCCAAGCTATCCAATGGTATTAAAAACAACCAGCTCGCACGAGGAAGGTTGTGAACGCCACTGGGGTGTTAACACCAAAGAGTTTTTAGGTGACGAAAACGGAAACCTGCGTGCCCTCAGGGTAACCGATGTAAGCTGGGAAACTGATGTTATGGGGCGCCCGATGAAATTTACCGAGGTAGAAGGTTCGGAGCGTGAATTACCTTGCCAGGCAGTTTTCTTAGCTATGGGCTTTGTGCATCCGCAGCATACCGGTATGATTGAACAAGGTGGCATTGAGCTTGACGAACGCAAGAATGTAAAAGCGAAAGAAGGCCTTTACCGTACCAACGTAAGCAAAGTATTTGCCTGCGGCGATATGCGCAGAGGACAATCATTGGTGGTTTGGGCTATATCCGAAGGTCGCGAAGCTGCCCGCAAAGTAGATGAGTTTTTAATGGGCCATTCTTTGCTGGAAAGTAAAGATGCGGTTAGTGCCTTTGCGTACTAATAATAGGGTTTTAAATAGGTTAGTCAGGTTGATTTGTGCAGGCTTTTAGCTCGGGGCAGCAGTTGGTTAAGAATTTGGGTTTAGAAAGAATAGTTTTCAAAAAATTCAAGATGCTCTTTAAAAGCTACAGTACATTCAACCTGACAAATTTACGAAACAAGAATTTTCCTCCACACATGGGGCTTTTTGCTAACCAGTTTAATTAATAGTAGTAGTTTTTTAAACCAACAACGCAGGTATTTGCACTCGCAAATCCTGCGTTTGTTATTTATGGGACATGAGGCAAATGTATCTCTGCCAACATACACCGTGCACTTCCCCCGCCAATAGTTTCAATAGTAGTTATATCAGCCGATAAGATCTCCGTATACTTTTCTAAAGCCGAAATTTGTTCATTAGTTAGTGACTGATGTGCACTTTGCGACATCACCAGCAAACTTTCCCCTTCAGTGTTCTGTACTTCGAGCATATTGCCGGCAAAGCGGTTCATTTGCTCATAGCTTATGTTTAAGATTTCTTTCCCGGTTTTTTCTAAAGAAAAAATAACCGCTTCTTTTTCATCATCATTACTAATGCTATCCAGGCAAATTACGGCAAAATGGCTGCCCACGCACATCATCACATTGGTGTGGTATATTGCTATGCCGTCTGCATCATAAGCATTGAAAGCAACAGGAGTATAGCCAACCTGATGACAAAATGCAAGCAATATTTCGGCATTGGTGCGCGGCGACAGGCAGGCGTACGCCAGTGTGTTTTCACGGTCTAACACCATACTGCCGGTTCCTTCTAAAAACTTATTTTCCTGCTCAAAGCGGCTGAGGTCTATAATATGATTTACCTTAAACTTGTCTTCAAGCTGGCGAACAATATCTTCGTTTCTTTCAATCCGGCGGTTAGGAGCCTGCATCGGATACATAAACACATCGCCATTATCATGAAATGATACCCAATTGTTAGGGAAGATAGCATCTGGCTTATGTGGCTCAGCGGTATCGTTTACTACGGTTACGTCAACACCTTTAGCTCTCAGTATTTCTACAAAATCATCAAATTCCTGTAATGCCTTTTGCTGTACTTGTAATAAACCCGCATCTTTTTGCTGAAAGGCATTGCTTTCGGCGGTTTGCTCGTTAAAGCCAAAACTGGCCGGGCGTATCATAAGGAGGGCAGAGGTAGTTTGAGGCGATGTGTTCATAACACAATATTAATTATAAAACAGCAATGGTTATAAACATAAAACCCCCGCCTTGCGGCGAGGGTTTACATAATTATTTAATAAATAACATTTCTCTGAATTTTGGAAGCGGCCAAAGCTGGTCGTCAACCAATTGCTCCAGCTTGTCAACATGGTAGCGTATTGGGTCGAAGAAAGTTTTTACTTTTTCATCATAGGCAATAGCTTTGTCGCGTGTATCCTCAATCACATTGGCTTTTTTGCGCTCTTCAACCATTTGGTCTACATTGGTTTTAATGAAGTTGATATGCTCAGCCAGTTTTTTTATAATATCTATCTGTGTGCTGTAAATGCCTTCATCTAAACCGATTTCTTTCAACCCACGCACGTTTTCAACCAGTTTGCTTTGATAGTTTATAGCTGCGGGTAATATGCTGGTATTAACCAAATCGCCTATAACACGGGCTTCGATCTGTAATTTCTTATAGAAATCTTCGAGCAAAATATCATGACGGGCATGGGCCTCACGTTTGCTGAAAACGCCGGTACTTTCAAAAATATTCTCAGCTTTCTCGGTTACTAAAGCATCAAGTGCCCTTGGTGTGGTTTTAATGTTTGCTAAACCACGGCTCGCTGCTTCTTTTTCCCATTCATCGCTATAACCATTACCCTCAAAACGTATTGATTTGGTTTCCTTGATATACCGTTTAATAATGGTAAGCAGGGCAACGTCTTTCTTTTCGCCTTTTTTAAGTAATTTATCTACATCAACCTTGAATTTTTTAAGCTGATCGGCCACAATGAGGTTTAAAATTGTCATTGGGTTGGCCGAGTTGGCTGATGATCCCACAGCGCGAAGCTCAAACTTGTTACCGGTAAAAGCAAAAGGAGAGGTGCGGTTACGGTCGGTATTATCCTGCAAAATTTGCGGTATTTTAGGAATACCTTGCCATAGCATCGAATCTTCTTTAGCTTTTTTGCTGATACGTGAGGTTTCGATCTCATCAAGTACCTCGCTCAATTGGCTTCCCAGGAAAATAGAAATGATAGCCGGAGGAGCTTCATTCGCACCTAAGCGATGGTCGTTATTTACCGAAGCAATCGAAGCACGAAGCATATCGGCATGATCATACACCGCTTTAATGGTGTTTACAAAAAAGGTTAAGAACATTAAATTGCTCTTAGGCGTTTTACCCGGAGATAACAGGTTTTTACCCGTATTGGTAATCATCGACCAGTTATTGTGTTTGCCTGATCCGTTTACACCTGCAAATGGTTTTTCGTGCAATAATACTTTCAAGTTATGGCGTTTGCCCACGCGGTCCATAATGTCCATCAACAATTGGTTATGGTCAATGGCCAGGTTTATTTCTTCATAAATAGGCGCGCACTCAAATTGCGAAGGGGCAACCTCGTTATGACGGGTTTTAAGGGGAATACCTAATAATAAGGCCTCGGCCTCAAAATCTTGCATAAAGGCATAAACACGAGATGGAATAGAACCAAAGTAGTGGTCTTCCAACTGCTGGTTTTTGGCCGATTCGTGACCGAAAAGCGTGCGTCCGGTTAAATAAAGATCTGGACGTGCGTTATATAAGGCTAAATCAACCAGGAAATACTCCTGCTCAATACCTAAAGAGGCGTTAACTTTTTCTACACTTTTATCAAAATACTGGCAAACATCAACGGCAGCTTTATCTAAAGCATGTAATGCTTTTAATAAAGGCACCTTATAATCTAATGCTTCGCCGGTGTATGAAACAAATACAGTAGGGATACACAGGGTGCGGCCCATGATAAAGGCCGGAGATGATGGGTCCCAGGCGGTATAGCCACGGGCCTCAAATGTGTTACGTATACCACCATTAGGGAAGCTTGAGGCATCGGGTTCTTGCTGGGCAAGGGCATCGCCACTAAACTTTTCTATGGCACCATCGGCAGTAGGCTCAAAAAAAGCATCATGTTTTTCGGCTGTTGTACCTGTAAGTGGTTGAAACCAGTGGGTATAATGAGTAGCTTCTTTACTTAATGCCCAAGCTTTCATGGCTGATGCCACTTGGTCGGCCATTTCGCGTTCAACTGTTTCACCTTTATCAATCGAATCGATAATGCTTTGATACGCTTCTTTTGAAAGGTATTCTCTCATTTTCTTTTTATCGAAAACATTAGCACCGTAATAATCAGAAATTTTTACCGCAGGGGCTTTTATTTCAGGAATTGTACGGGTTAGTACAGTTTGCAGGGCTTGAAAACGAATATTTGACATTATTTTTTAATTGTTTTTGGCTATTTGGGTCAAATATAGAGGTATGTATATATATATAAGGGTGTTTAATGTAAAAATGTATAAAAAAAAATTAATGCCGATGAATATATGACCTGAGATATGTTTTAGAAAGATATTTTGTTTGAAATGATATTTAACTTATTGTCTACTAATGAAATAGTTATTGTAGAGATTGTAAAACATAATTATCTATCAACTGAAAACAGAATATAAAATTGTGTAAAATGTATCTTTTACAAAATTTTATTAAAAATGTTTATGTTTTTATGAATATTTATTGATAATTTTAGAAAAACTTAATTAAATATTCACTTAATGACCAAAATCTAACCCAAAAAAAGAAAAAGCATGGAAAATTCGTTTAAAAGGTATCTCCCTTTCATTATTTTACTGGCAATTGCAATAGTGTCTGTATTTATACCTGCACTTCCAGACTTTGCCGATACTTCAAAATACGACAAAGCTGACATAGCTTGGTTGTTAATTTCTTCGGCACTGGTATTTTTGATGACTCCGGGTCTGGCATTCTTCTACGGAGGTATGGTTACCCGCAAAAACGTTCTCTCTACTATGATTAAAAGTGTGGTAGCTGCAGGCGTAGTTACTGTATTATGGATCGTAGTAGGTTTCAGCCTTTGCTTTGGCGAAGATGTTGGCGGAAAAGGCTTAATTGGCGATCCATCTACTTTCTTCTTTTTCCAAGGTGTAAATTCAGGTGCGCCATGGGCTGCTGCTCCAACTATTCCTAAATCATTATTTGCAGTGTTCCAGTTAATGTTTGCAATTATTACCCCAGGTTTAGTTGTTGGCGCAATTGCCGAGCGTATTCGCTTTACTTCTTATATCCTGTTTACTGTATTGTTCAGCTTATTTGTATATGCACCTCTTGCACACTGGAGCTGGCATCCAAACGGCTTATTAACCCATACTATTGGTGCCTGGGATTTTGCCGGTGGTACTGTTGTTCACATTTCGGCCGGTTGTGCTGCCTTAGCTGGTGCAATTGTTTTAAAACGTCGTAAAGCACACATCGAAGGTTTGGCCATTCCTCCGGCTAACATACCTTATGTATTAATTGGTACTGGTTTACTTTGGTTTGGCTGGTTTGGCTTTAACGCAGGTTCGGCTGTTGCAGCCAGTGCCAATGCTGTTTCGGCTTTCTTAACCACTAACACTGCTGCCGGTGCTGCCGGTTTATCATGGATGTTCTTTGATGTTATCCGCGGTAAAAAACCATCAGTATTAGGTTTTTGTATTGGTGCAGTAGTTGGCCTTGTAGCAATTACTCCGGGTGCAGGTTATGTAGCTATTCCTCAAAGTATATTTATCGGTTTTATTTCGGCCATTATATCAAACCTTGTGGCACATTGGAAAACCACTACCAGCTTAGATGATATGCTTGACGTATTCCCTTGCCACGGTGTGGGCGGTATTGTTGGTATGATTTTAACCGGTGTATTTGCAACCGATACCGTATACCCTGGTGGTCCGGTTGGCTTACTTTACGGTAAATCAGAATTCTTTATCTCTCAGTTAGAAGGTGTAGCCATTGTGGTTCCTTTCAGCTTTATCGTATCATTCCTTATTTTCAAACTGGTAAACTTAATCGAGCCACTTCGTGTAACTTCAGAAGAAGAAGAAGTTGGTTTGGATTACAGCCAGCACGACGAGCGTTATACTTCGCAACGCCTTACTGTGTAATTATAAAAAGTGTTGTATGGAGATATATGATCCATACAACACTTTTATTTAGTACTCTTTCAATATATTTTATTGACATCATAAGGCCCGGAATACTGTTAAAAACAGCCCGGTTAGCCAATGTTATGTTTCAACAATACATAGTTTAACTAAACTTAATTTATTCAACAACAAACTGTTAATCTCAAATTATCACACATGAAAAAAAGATTTTTACTTGCAGGTGCTTTATTGGCTGCTACTACCACGTTTGTAAAAGCGCAAGACTCAACAAAGACGGCCGATCCGGGGCTTACTTTTTTTGGCTCGGTTGACACTTATTACAAATATGATTTTGCCGGTCGCAAAAACGCTAACATTGCTACCAGCTTTGCCAACGAATCAAACTCTGTATCAATTGGTATGATTGATTTAGGCGTAAAAAAGAAATACAGCAAAGCTTTATTTGTAGGTGAGTTATCATTTGGTCCGCGCGGCCAGGCACAATCATTGCCTAATGCTGATGGAGTTTACGATGAGCAAACCAACAGCTTCCATATTCAGAATTTGTATGTAGGTTATGACCTGACCGATAAGTTGAACGTTACCGCAGGTTATATGAGCACCTTTGTTGGTTACGAAGTTATTTCGCCGGTTGGTAACTTTAACTACTCAACTTCATACCTGTTCACTAATGGTCCTTTCCAAAATGCAGGTATTAAATTTACTTATGCATTTAGCGATAAAGTGAGCTTAATGGCTGGCATTTTTAATGATTATTGGAATATATATCAATCAAGCCGTGAGGTATCAACCTTTGGCGGCCAGTTAATGGTTAGTCCGGTTAAAGGTTGGACGGCATATTTAAACGTTTTAAGCGGTAAATTTTCAGGTACAGAGTTAGATTTAACAACAGCTTACCAAGTTACTGATGCCTTTAAGTTAGGCCTTAATGCTGCCAGTTATTCGGCTCCTGGCAAAAATACCGGAGGTTTTGCCGGTGCTGCATTGTATCCACAGTATGCTGTATCAAGCGCGGTAACTTTAGGTTTGCGTGCGGAATATTTTAAAAACAAATCTAAAACCGATCCAACCGTATTTTATTCAAAAATTGGTGCGGGTGAAAATGTAAAAGCATTTACTTTGACTGCCAATGTTAAAGCCGGTGGTTTAACCTTTATTCCGGAAGTGCGTTTAGATAATGCAAAAAACAACTCATTTATAAAAAGCAATGGTGCCGCAACTAAATCGGCCGGACAGTTTGCTTTAGCTGCTGTTTATGCATTCTAAGTAAAAAACTAATTTAACTTTGAGGGCCGTCGTTTATATAAAAACCGACGGCCTTTTTTTTATGATGAAAAAGATATTAATTATATTACTGGTTGCCCTCACTTGTTCAGCAGCCTGTTTTGCCCAAAAAGATTCATTATCATTAAATGAGCAAAATAAGTACACCTATTTTAAAGTAGGCAGTGCCCTTCCCGATGTTAGTGCCGAAAGCTTGGCCGATTATTTGAAAAAAAACCTGGCTGGGCTGCAAAGTGCATCGGCAACAAAAAACAACATGGTAACTGCTAAAGGCGGAATGCTGGTTTATAAAAAAGGATTGATAACGGGGCAGGAGGAAGGTCGTATAGACTATAGTTTTACTATTGATTTCAAGGAAAACAAGTATCGTTTAATTATGGGCGATTATAATTTTGTGCCTTATCAGCGTAATCGTTATGGTGTGTTTGCACAGGTTGATGGCGTGAATATACCGCTCGAAAAAACTGATGTTCGTATAACGGCTAAACAGCTTGCAGTATACCTGGATAAGCTGGGGGCTTTTGGCATTAAAACCAATAAAATTGTAAGTGATTTTGTAAATAAAAAGACTTCGGTAAAAGCCCCTAAAGAAGCCTTAAAAAAAGTTGATACACAAAAATGGTAATTTTTGCGCGTTTTAGACTTTATTTTACTGATAAGTAATGCTTAAAGCGTTGATTTTTAATTGTTAAATAGTTGTTAAACGCTATTATACTTTGCAAAATTTGCAAACTAAATATTGTTGAAATGCTGTTGTAACAACTATTAAGTATTATAATACTAAAAGTTGTTAAATGCGGAATATTAGCTTGGTGTTGATGTTATATTAGAAATATAATTTCAAACACTATGCTGAACCAAAAATTTGATTTGTACAAGAGCGAGTGGCTCGACCTTGTATTTACCGACCGCAACAAAAGTTATGGTGCCTATGACCTTAGGGTACATTACGGCGAAACCATGATGAAGGCTTTGGCCATTACTGTGCTGGGTTTTACACTTACTGCCGGTGTGCTAACCTACATCATTAAAAACCGTGATGTAGAAAGAGGGCCTATAGAGGTTGATTTATCACCTAAAAAATATACGCCTCCGCCCGTTATTGAAAAACCTAAAGACCCGGTTATAGAAAAACCGCACAAGGCAGCACAGGCAACAAAACCGGCCGCTGTACAACAAAATAATGTGGCAAGCCAGCGGTTTGTTGAGCCTGTACCTACTAATGATCCTGTGATAGATAATGTTAAGCCAATTGACCCGGGAAAAGTTATATCTACCATTGATAACAAAGGTGTAAATACACAGCCAATTACCAATACCACAACAACTGTAACCCCAGGTGGGGGGATAGGTCAGGGAAATACCCAAAATGATGGTGACGGCAGTAAAACATTCGACATTAATGGTGTTGAAGTAATGCCCGAGCCTTATGGTGGTAACGCAGCCTGGGCAAAATTTTTACAAAAAAACCTCCGTTATCCTGATACTGATGTGCAGGGCAGGGTTATGCTAAGCTTTATTATTGAAAAAGATGGCAAGCTGAGCGATATTCAAATCTTAAAGGGCATATCGCCAGAGTTAGATAGAGAAGCGCTTCGTGTACTTAAACTTGCACCAGCCTGGAAGCCCGGTATGCAAAACGGTCATGCAGTTAGGGTTAAATACACTATCCCTATTGTTTTCCAAATGGCCGATAATTAATTGATAGAGTTTTAAGATCGTAAAAGCGCACCTCTCAAGGATGCGCTTTTATTGTTTAAATCAGTTTTATAAAGCCTTATTAGGTTTCCATATGCAAAATACCTGTTTTGCATATGGATATTACTGAAAATCAATTTGGGTTTGTGCTTTATTATTACACTTATTGCTGCAAAAGATTATTTTTGTGGGCTATGAGTATTTCAAAAACGTATCAGTTTAGTGAAGTTGAAGATAAATGGTACAGCTACTGGTTAGAGCATAAATTTTTCAAATCTGTTCCTGATGAACGCGAACCATATACAATAGTTATTCCTCCGCCCAATGTTACCGGTGTGCTGCACATGGGTCACATGCTAAATAACACCATTCAGGACGTATTAATACGTCGTGCCCGTATGAAAGGCAAAAATGCTTGCTGGGTACCCGGAACAGACCACGCCAGTATTGCTACCGAAGCTAAAGTAGTAAACATGCTTAAAGAGCGAGGCATTGCCAAAACCGATCTAACCCGCGAAAAGTTTTTGGAATATGCCTGGGAATGGAAAGAAAAATACGGCGGCATCATCCTCGAGCAGCTTAAAAAATTAGGAGCATCGTGTGATTGGGATCGTACCCGCTTTACCATGGAGGATGATATGTCGGCCGCGGTTATTGATACTTTTATTCATCTTCATAAAAAAGGTTTGATTTACCGTGGTGTACGCATGGTAAACTGGGACCCCAAAGGTTTAACAGCTGTTTCAGATGAAGAGGTTATACGAAAAGAGGTAAATCAGAAGCTATATTATTTACGCTACGCAGTTGTGAGTGGTGAGTTGTCTGTTGTGAGTGGTGAAAATCCGACAACAGAAAACATAGAATCGACAACCTATATTACCATCGCCACCACTCGTCCTGAGACCATCATGGCCGATAGTGCCATTTGTATTAACCCTAATGATGAGCGCTACACGCATTTGCATGGTAAAAAGGTATTTGTACCGCTGATTAACCGCGAAATACCGGTTATATTGGATGAGTACGTGACCATGGATTTTGGTACAGGTTGTTTAAAAGTTACCCCGGCTCACGATCTAAACGATTATGAACTCGGCCAAAAACACAACCTGCCGGTTATTGATATTTTAAACGACGATGGCTCGCTGAATGAAAAAGCCGAAATACTGATAGGCGAAGACCGTTTTGCTGCGCGCAAAAAAATAGCTGTGCTTTTAGAGGAAGCCGGCGCATTAGATAAAGTAGAAGAATATCGCTCACAAGTAGGTTTTTCGGAACGTACTGATGCCGTGATAGAGCCTAAACTTTCGATGCAATGGTTCTGCAAAATGAAAGAAATGGCGCAGCCTGCCTTGGATTATGTATTAAATGGCGAGGTAAAACTTATCCCCGATAAATTCATTAATACCTACCGTCACTGGATGGAAAATGTGCGCGACTGGAACATTAGTCGCCAGTTATGGTGGGGACAGCAAATTCCGGCGTGGTACTTACCTAACGGGCAGTTCGTAGTAGCCAAAACTGTTGAAGAAGCGCTCGACGAAGCCAAAAAGCTTTTAACTGATAACTCAGAACTTACAACCAATGATCTGCGTCAGGACGAAGACGTGGTTGATACCTGGTTTTCATCATGGTTATGGCCAATATCGGTATTTGATGGTTTTAAAGATCCGGAGAATGCAGATATTAACTATTATTACCCAACTAATGACCTGGTTACCGCTCCTGAAATTTTATTCTTTTGGGTGGCACGTATGATTATGGCCGGGCATGAGTTTAAAGGACAGGCACCGTTTAAGAATGTTTACCTAACCGGTATCGTTCGCGATAAACTTGGGCGCAAAATGTCAAAATCATTGGGTAATTCGCCCGACCCAATTGATCTGATAGGTAAGTATGGCGCAGACGGTGTACGTGTGGGTATGTTACTATGTTCTCCTGCAGGTAACGACTTAATATTTGATGAAAGCTATTGTGAGCAAGGCCGTAATTTTGCCAACAAAATTTGGAATGCTTTCCGCCTGGTAAAAGGTTGGGAGGTTGATGCATATTTAGTAAATCCTAACACAACCGCCATTAAATGGTTTAAAAACAAGTTTCATGAAGCTCTTACCGAAATTGAGGATTTATTTACCCAATATCGTTTGTCTGAAGCGGTAATGGCCGTATATAAATTGGTATGGGATGACTTTTGTGCCTGGTATCTTGAAATGGTTAAGCCGGTATATCAACAGCCTATTGATGCTGAAAGTTACAATGCTACGGTTGGCTTTTTTCAAAATATTTTGAAACTATTACATCCGTTTATGCCGTTTATAACCGAAGAGCTTTGGCACGACGAATTATTTGGCGAACGCAGTGCTCAGGATTGTGTGATAGTTGCACAACTACCAGCAATCGAATCTGTTGATGCTATTTTGCTGGCCGATGTTGAAAAACTCAAACAGGTGGTAACCGAAATTCGCAACACACGTAACACCAAGCAAATATCGCCTAAAGAGGCTTTAGAATTGCATATTAAGCATAATTCGGCAGTTGATTATAATGCTTTTGTGCCGATAATAAGTAAGCTGGGTAATATAAGCACACTAAGTTTTACTGATGACAAAATTGCCGGGGCTGCAAACTTTATGGTTTCAACCGATGAGTTTTATATCCCTTTGAGCAATAATATTGATGCCGGGGCAGAGCGTGAACGCTTGCTTAAAGAGAAGGAATATTTAACCGGGTTTCTTAAATCTGTTAATGCTAAACTCTCCAATGAAAAATTTGTAAGCAACGCAAAACCCGAAATCATAGATAACGAACGCAAGAAGCAAGCGGATGCCGAAGCCAAGTTGAAAAGCATAAATGATAATTTAGATTTTTTGGCAGATTAATTGCAGATACAGAGTGGAACAATCAGTAATATTGGTTGTTTCCACACATCGGTTGTAAACCAACCAAAAACAACTAAATAGTACCCATAATACAATGAGCACCGAAGCAGGTTTTTTAAACCTCTCTATAAAGAATATCTTATCTGATGAGCAATCGATGCTTAGCCAGGCACGTATTCGTTTATTGTATTATGGCCTATTTTTAGTGTTTGTAGCTGTTTCTGCTATATTTTTCAGTGTTATATTCCAGCATCAGCCTCCTCTTATTATAATAAGTGCCAGCGTAATGGTAATTACCGCGTGCCTATTTAAATACCTCACCTGGAAAGGCGAATGGAAGGTAGTATCGCATATGCTATTGGGCTTGGGTACTATCGTTAATATTTCTGATATTCTCGTAGTATTTCAAAAAGTTGACATACTATCCATTCAGTTAGTACTGTTGATCATCATTTTTAGCTTTTACATGCTTGGGCAAAATTGGGGATTATTGTACTCGCTTTTAAACTTACTGCCAGTAGTATTTTTCTTATTATATACTTACAATAGTATTTACATTATAGATATCAGGCCTGAAAAATTGGATCAATCCACGCTTTTTATAAGTGTGCTGGCCAATTTTGTGCTAATGGTTTATATTCATAACCATTTTTACAATGCCTTTCTTAAAAATATCATTAAGTTAAAGAAAACCAGCGAAGAGCAAATCCGCTTAAACATAAACCTTGAACAGGCAATTGATAAAGCGGAGAAATCATCGCACGCAAAATCAGAGTTTTTGTCTACCATGTCGCATGAAATACGTACCCCGTTAAATGCGGTAATTGGAATGAGCAATTTGCTTATGATGGGTAATCCTCGGGCCGATCAGTTGGAGAATCTGGAAATTCTGAAGTTCTCGGCCAATAACCTGCTGGCTATTGTAAACGATGTGTTGGATTTTAACAAGATAGAGTCGGGCAAAGTAGTTTTCGAAAATATACGGTTTAACCTGGCCGAGTTGATGCATAATATTTGCGGCGGGCAAATTATCAAGGCTAACGAAAAAGGCCTCATATTTAAGCTAAAGGTTGACGACGTATTTAAAAGTAAAACCGTAATTGGCGATCCAACCCGCATCACGCAAATCATCTTTAACTTGGTAAGTAATGCCATCAAATTTACCCGGCAGGGTTATATTGAAGTAAAGGTAAGTTGCGTAGAAGACAGGCATAACCAAATGGTTGTGCGTTTCTCAGTGAAAGACTCAGGCATAGGTATTGAGCGCGATAACCTGAACGCTATTTTCGAACCTTTTACACAAGAATCCATTACTACAACCCGTAAATACGGTGGTACCGGTTTAGGCTTGGCCATTGTAAAGCGCTTGCTTGAATTAAAGGGTGTGCAAATGGAGGTGAATAGCAAGCCAGGTCAGGGTTCGGAGTTTTTGTTTAGCCTGGAATTGCCTGTGGCTACCGAAAAGCCAGAAGGACCGGCAGATAAGCCTATTGTATTAAATAAAGTGGAGCCTGAGTTAAATCACCTGAATATATTGGTTGCCGAAGATAACATGGTAAATACCATGCTCATGAAAAAGTTCTTTAGCAAATGGCAGGTACAATCATCATTTGCCGAGAATGGCGAACGCGCCGTAGAAATGATGCAATACGGCAATTTTGATATTGTATTAATGGATCTGCAGATGCCTGTAATGAACGGTTTTGATGCCGCCATAGAGATACGTAAACTGCCAGACAGCCAAAAGGCCTCGGTGCCCATTATAGCCTTAACGGCATCGGCACTTACCGATATACGTGAGAAAGTATTTAGTGCGGGTATGAATGATTATGTTTCAAAACCATTTAAACCCGAAGAGCTTAAAGCTAAAATTGTAGCTTTGGTAAGCCGTAAAGCACTTATAAATACTGCCTCAGCTAATTAAATTGCGCCGTATTCCGGTAGTTCTTCAATAAACCGGTAGCTTTTATTTTCAAAATCAATTACACAATAAAAATGCTGTAAACCATTGCTAACGGCGAGCAGTCTTATTTGGTGAGTAATATTATACCGGGCAATTTGGTCAAAAACCTTCTGATCGATATTAACTCCCGGAGCCTTGCATTCAACCATTAAAGTTTTTTCGCCGGCATTATTAAATACAATTATATCGCTGCGGCGTTGCATGCCATGTAGTTTTAAACCTCCTTCTAACTTAATTAAACCTTTTGGATAGCCTTTTTGGTTAATTAAGTATTGTACAAAATGCTGGCGTACCCATTCTTCGGGGGTGAGCATAATTTTACGTTTGCGTATCTCATCAAAAATAAAAAGCTGCCCGTTTTCATCAGTAAGTTTAAAAGCATGCGGGGGCAGGGCCAAAGGCTGCAATAAATCCATCGGCGCTAAATTCACCAATATATCTGCCAAATCCTAATGGGTAATTTGTAAATTCACCCCCTGTAATAATGAGCGCTAACGACATCATAAAGGATATAAAAAACCGCAAATTCAAACCCTTGTATTTGCTGCACGGCGAAGAACCTTACTTTATTGATTTGGTGGGCAACTACATGGAAAATCATATCCTGCCGGATGCCGAAAAGGGGTTTAACCAAACTGTACTTTACGGTAAAGACACTGATATTATGACGGTGCTCAACGCTGCCAAGCGCTACCCCATGATGGCCGAGTACCAGGTAATAATAATTAAGGAGGCCCAAGACATGAAGTGGGGTAAGGAGGATGCCGATAAAAAGGGGTTGAACCCGGTGTTGAGCTATTTTGAAAACCCATTGAGCAGCACAATATTGGTGTTTTGTTATAAATACGGCAAGTTTGATAAGCGTAAAAAAGCCTATAAATTTATTGAAAAAAACGGGCTTGTATTTGAATCGACTGCCTTGTATGATAATAAAATACCTGGCTGGATAGAGGGTTATGCATCAGAGAAAAACTACAAGATAAGTGCACAGGCATCTGCCATGCTATGCGAATATTTAGGTAACGACTTATCGAAAATTGCAAATGAACTGGATAAACTCATGCTCAACATTGCGGCAGGGCAGGAGATAGGTTTAAAAGATATACAAGATAACATTGGCATTAGTAAAGAGTACAATGTGTTTGAGCTGCAAACCGCTTTAATACGTAAGGATGTGCTGAAAGCCAATCAAATTGTTAATTACTTTGAGGCTAACCCTAAGGCTAATCCCATTGTATTAATATTGGGCAACCTCAACAATTTTTTCAGCAAGGTATTGATGTATCATTACATCAAAGATAAATCGCCCAAGAATGTAGCAAGCGAGTTAGGTGTAAACCCATATTTTATTAAAGATTACGAAATGGCTTCCCGCAGCTTTGACTATTATAAAACAACATTAATCATCGGTTTTTTGCGCGAGTACGATTTGAAAAGCAAGGGCATGAACTCCAATGCAAGCCACGGTGAATTACTTAAAGAGCTTGTATTTAAGATTTTACATTAAGTAAACGCCCCTGTTAATTTTTACAAAATCTGATTACTATATTAATTTCACTATCCAAACAAGTTATATTGATAATTGCATTAAAAGTACTTCATTGGTAGAATTTTGATAAGGATTGTAACAAAATAATATCATTTGATGAACTGTTGATAATATATGTTGTAAATTCATCGGATTTTATGTCACCGACACTTACCTATTAATGAATTTTAATATACTGCTTGACGCTAAAGGGCACTTCGTTTTTGCAAGCAAACATTTTGAAAACTGGACCGGGCTGAGTTTCAATGAATTTAAAGGCAGGCATATTAAGAATTACATCCGCTCGGCGCATTTGCGCGAGTTAGAGTTATTCATCGAAAGGTGTAATACCGAGGAAGATAGTTTTGAACTGCATCGCGCAGTATTTACAGCCCCCGATGGCAGCCTTAAATGGACGGACATTACGTTTACTTTTATTAATGGTGCAGATGCCCAATTGCAATTAATGGTAAGCATACATGTAATTGATGAGCGCAGCCGTGCCGAAATTGATTTAACCCTACATGCTCATGCCGCTTTTTTTGCCCGGCATCCTTATGGCATAATACACCTTGACAGGCAGGGCAGGGTGGCGAATGTAAATCAGCAGCTACATACCGATTCTGGATATGATCTGTTTCATCTGCAACAAGTTCAATTGCTTGATCTTGTAATAAAAAAGCACAGGTTCGAAGTGCTCAAACGATTTACAGAGGCTACTAAAAATGCGCAATCATCAACGTTTGATATACAGGTACTTACCGCCCGAAAACAACCATTACACATAAACCTCACAATAGTACCTGTTGTGCATAAGGGTATAACCTTGGAGTTGTATCTTGAAATAAAGAATATAACACAACACATTGCCCTACAGCAAGATTTAAAAAAGCTCTCATTAGTTGCCGATAAGGCTACCAACGGGGTAGCCGTACTTGACCGCCAGTTTAAAATTGAGCTTATAAACGATGGCTTTACGCATATGAGTGGTTACACGCAGGCCGATGCCATTGGTAAAAGTTTATTGAGCCTGCTAAGTATGGAGAGCGATGATAGTCCCGAAGCGCAGCAGTTGCAACAGGATTTATGTAAAGGTACTGCGCAAGAGCAAGAGATAATGTGTTACAAGAAGGACGGAACTATTTACTGGAATCTTGTGAAACAAACGCCTGTAATGAATGAACAAGGCGAAATGGAAATGTGCATTACCGTACATACTGATATAACCGAAAAGAAGAAAACCGAAATGGAACTGCGCCTGCTGGCCGATGATCTGTACCGGCAAAATAAGGAATTACATCAGTTTGCTTATATCGTATCGCACAATTTACGCTCACCAGTGGCTAATATTGTGGGCCTGGCCAATTTACTCGAACTGTTTAAGGACGATGCTGACACGCAGAATCAAACACTTCAGGAATTGACCAAATCGGTTAACAATCTGGATACCGTTATTAAGGATTTGAGCTATATTTTAACTGTAAATAATGCGAGCAAAGAGCTTTTAAAAGAGCCTGTTATTATACAGGATTTATTACAGCAGGTATTGGTTGATCTACAGCCCCAGATACTAATGACGGATGCCGAAATTACCATTCCGTCCAAACCGTTAGTAATGCGCACTAACAGGGCTTACATATACAGTATTTTTTTTAATTTGATAAGTAACGCTATTAAGTACAAATCGCATATTAAGCCTTATATTAAGATAGATTTTTATATGACCGAGGCCCACCACGTTATTTATGTGGCCGATAATGGCAAGGGCATCGATCTGGAAAAGCACTCGCACGATTTATTTAAGCCCTACAAACGTTTTGATTTTAAGGTAGAAGGCAAGGGGCTGGGTTTGTTTTTAGTTAAGAGCCACGTTGAAGCATTGGGCGGTAGTCTTACGGTTAAAAGTGAACTGAGTAAAGGCTCAACCTTTTATATAAAACTCCCGTTTGCTTAGTTTGCTGGCTGGTGTTTCGATAATAATTGATCATTAATAATGAGAGACGATAAATCGCCGCATATATACTCAATGCTTCTTCAAATCTTTTGGGGTTATGTTTTGTGGTGCTTACCTCATTAAAGTTTCTTAAATTATCTGAACGTACGTTAATTGACGAGGCTGTTGCCATAGCCATATTGTTTTTTATGCTGAGTTGTGTGCTTTCGTTTCTGGCTATTCGGGGTAGCTTGAAAGCAGGTAAGTATGAAGATATCGCCGATTTTATTTTCTTGGTAGGCTTGCTGATACTTTTTGGCACTGCAGTTCTTCTGCTTCTGAATTTTATTAATTAACGTAAGTTCGGGATAAGGAATAATAAAAAGAGAGGATTGTTTTGATTTTTTAATTTATTGATAATTAAATACTTATAAAATATATAACTTCCTACTCTTTCTATTATTCCTTATCCCGAACTCACGTTAACTTAAATTCTTCACTGTATTGCTGCGTGCCCTTTTTTGATATGCCCTCTAACCCCGATAAAGTATATTGATCAATCCACTTCCTGATTTGTGAGGTAGAAATATCCCAGTGTTTTGATAAGCTGTTTATTGATTTCCCTCCCTCATGTTCTTTAATGACCTTTAGCTTAAATTCTGTCTTATGCTTCTTGTATCTAATAATGAAAATGCCCCCAATAAGTGTCTAACTTTTTGGGGGCAGTCCAAAAACGATGGCCTCTTTAGTATTTGAAAGTAATAACTCGACTATTTCTTCTTACCCTGCTGTGCCTGCTGCTGTGCACGCATCATTTCTTCAAGTTTGGCCTGAAAACCAGATTTCTTTTTCTGCTGGTCTTCGGGTTTCTTTTTGTTTTCCTGCATTTGAGCATGTATCTTTTTATCGTCTACAAAGAAACGGATAAGGTATTGCTGCAGGAAGGTTAGCATGTTAGCCAGGAAGTAATAATAGTTCAAACCGGCCGGGTAACTGTTCAGGAAGCCCAGGAACATAATGGGGCTGATGTAGCCAATGTATTTCATTTGACCGGTTGCGCCCGATACCTGGTTGTTAAAGTAGGTGTAGATGAGGGTTGATATGGTCATCAACACACACATTAAGCTCAGGTGATCGCCCAGGAATGGTATGGTGAAACCAAAGTTAATTACCGCATCATAAGTGGATAGATCATGCATCCACAAAAAACTTTGGCCACGCAGCTCAAATAAGCTTGGGAAGAAGCGAAGAAATGCAAATATGATAGGCATTTGCAATACTAAAGGCAAACAACCGCCCAGTGGGTTTACACCAGCTTTACGGTAAAGCTTCATATATTCCTGTTGTAGCAGGGTAGGGTTATCTTCACCAACCTTAGCTTTAATTTCGTCCATCTCCGGCTTTAATACACGCATCTTAGCCATACTGAGGTACGATTTGTAAGTAAGCGGAGAAAGTACCAGTTTCAATAACACGGTAAGTGCTAAAATTACAAAGCCGATGTTCCAGTTAAAGTTCTGCAAAAAGTTGAATACCGGTATTACTGCAAAACGGTTAATGAGTTTTAACGGACCCCAACCTAAATCAATTTGTTTCTCTAAATCATAACCTTGTTTTTGCAGGGTGCTAAAACGGTTTGGTCCAAAGTAAAACTCCATTGGGTAAGTGTCGGCCTCATTGCTAATGAGCGTTAAGTTGGCCTTCATTTGTCTTACATCCTTTGAGTTAATATCGGTACTGGCCGCAACATTAACTTTATCAAAGCCTTGCTTGGCAATTAGTACATTTGAAAAGAAATGCTGTTTGAACGAGATCCACTGCACTTTTTGATCGGCAACCTGCTTGCTTTCATCTTTGGTTAAACTCAGGTAATCCACATTGTCTTCCATGTCTTTATAGTACACGGTAGAGTATTGGCGCTCCTGTTTAATGTCTTTTTCTTGTTGTAATAAGCTCGCGCTCCAGGTAAGGTTAAGCGCTTTACTGTTGCCAATAACGTTATCAAGCCCGTTAGCTTTTATAGTGTAACCAACTTTGTAGCCGGTAGCACCCAGGGTATAAATATAATCGAGATACTGGGTTGGGCTATATGCCAGGCGTAAGGTAACCGAATTGCTGTCGGTACCACTAACTTTAACCTCGGTTGAAGTTGGCGTAAAATAACGCTCGTTAGTATTTATTACCGTGCTGCCCGCAGTAAAGCGTAAACCAAATTGGTTATTGGTACCGTCAAACAAAATTAACGGCTTTTTATCGGCTGTTTTGAAATTTTTAAGTTCAACACTGTAAACACGGCCACCACGGTTGCTTAATTTTACACGGATGTCTTTGTTTTCTAAAGTGATGAGTTGCTCGCTGCCAACGGTTGATGCGCCAAATGGTGCTTTTAATGCAGCCGAATCAACTACGGGCGCTGTTTTAGAAGTATCGGCTTTTTTTGCGATTGCAGGTTTTAAAGCTCCTGCTTTTTTCAAAGAATCAATATGCTGCTTTTGCTGCTCTTTTTTTATTTCCTCTTCAGAGGGTTTCATTAAAAAGAACGAGCCCACTAAGATGAGCATAATCAGGAATAACCCTGTGAACGTATTTTTATCCATTATTTATCGTGATCGTACAAGTTAATCAGTTCTTGCGGGCATAACCCAGCGAAGCGGCAACAAAGTTAACAAAAAGTGGGTGAGGATTAGCAACCGTTGATTTTAATTCGGGGTGAAACTGCGCACCCACAAAAAACGGGTGATTTTTAAGCTCAACTATCTCAACTAAACCATTTTGCGGGTTAATACCCGATGGTATCATACCAGCTTCTTCGTACTGTTTCAGGTAATCGTTATTAAACTCGTAACGGTGACGGTGGCGTTCGGTAATATGTTGTTTGCCATATATAGCTGCCGCTTTACTACCTTTCTTTAAATCGCAAGGGTAAGCACCCAAACGCATAGTGCCACCTTTGTTGGTGATGTTTTTTTGGTCTTCCATCATGCTGATAACCGGGTAGGTGGTATGTCCGTCCATCTCCACGCTGTTGGCGGCATCCAGTTTTAACACGTTACGGCCAAACTCAACAACAGAGCACTGCATACCTAAACATATACCAAAGAACGGAATATTGTTTTCGCGTACATAACGTATAGCTTCAATTTTACCTTCAAAACCACGCTGACCAAAGCCCGGTGCAACCAATACACCGTGTAATCCACGTAATTTATCTACTGCATTTTCTACGGTTAATTGCTCCGAGTGTATATATTCAACCTTAACCTTACACTCATTTTTAGCACCTGCATGTACAAAGGCTTCGCTAATTGATTTGTAAGCATCTGGTAACTCTACGTATTTACCAACTACACCAATACGTACTTCGGCAGTTGGGTTTTTTAAGCGTCCTAAAAAGTCTTTCCAGCTTTCTAAATCAGGCTCATTTTTATTTGGAAGCTTTAATTTTGTTAATACTGTTTTATCTAACTGTTCTTTCAGCATTAATAAAGGCACATCATAAATTGATGATGCATCAATCGATTCGATAACCGCGTTGATGTTTACGTTACAGAACAATGCGATTTTTTTACGCAGATCGGCGTTTAAGTGATGCTCGGTACGGCAAACTAAAATATCGGGCTGTATACCATACTCCAGCAACATTTTAACCGAGTGTTGGGTTGGTTTGGTTTTTAATTCACCTGCTGCAGCCAGGAAAGGTACCAGTGTTAAGTGAATAACCAATGAGTTACCCGAACCAGCTTCCCAACGGAACTGACGCACAGCTTCTACAAATGGTAACGATTCGATATCGCCCACGGTACCGCCAATTTCGGTAATCACGATGTCGTAATTGCCGCTTTCGCCTAATATTTTAAAGTTGCGCTTAATTTCGTCGGTAATGTGAGGAACCACTTGTACTGTTTTTCCTAAAAATGCACCTTCGCGCTCACGGTTAATTACGTTTTGGTAAATACGGCCCGTGGTAATGTTGTTTGACTGCGATGTAGGGGTGTTGAGGAAACGCTCGTAGTGGCCTAAATCCAAATCTGTTTCGGCGCCGTCTTCGGTAACATAACATTCACCGTGCTCATACGGATTAAGCGTTCCCGGGTCGATGTTAATATAAGGGTCGAATTTTTGGATAGTTACGCGGTAACCACGTGATTGAAGTAATTTGGCTAAAGATGCCGAAATTATACCTTTTCCTAATGACGAGGTAACGCCGCCCGTAACAAATATGTATTTAGTCATGATCTTGATGAAAATTGGGTAACAGTAAATACTGCTGCCAATTGTTTGTGTACGGGATACAAAAGTAAGACTTTTTTCGGGTTAAGACGGACGTTTTTTTAAATTGAGATTAAGGTGAGATTTGATTGAGCATGAGTTGTTGATTATCATTTTGTTGGATATAAATATTTATTGTGGTACTTAATGATGATTTGGGAGTGAATTGGATGGATCTATGAACAAGCAGCCTGGTTTTGATTGCCACATTCTCCCCGAAAAAGAAGATTTAGAGTTAGCTTGCAATACAACAATAAAAAAGCCGTATGCTCAATTGAACATACGGTCCTTGTTATTTGAGTATAATACAGTAGAATTAATAAAAATCGTAGCACCTGCGTGCTCCTATAAATTTGGTGCTGTTGGTGCGAGATGGAAGAGTAGTTTCGTAACTCAAACTGCCTTCGGTAGTACCACTGGTATTGCTGTAATTCAATTTTGATGAAGGGGCATCGTGGCTTAAACCAAAGCGTACCTTTTCGCCACCATCTTTGTTAATAAACAAATCGAATATAAACGATACTACAAATGAGCTTGGCCCTGCAGTACCACCGCTGCGATACCACAAACCGGCATTTACGCTGCGGCGTTTATATTGCATACCAGCACTCAATGACGATGATGATGCTTGTTTGTAAAATACCACTGATGGTATGAAGAATGATTTTTCTTCCTCGTCGTAGTTATCGTAAGGATTTAAATCTAAGCGATAGCTTAAGTGAGCTGTTGCACGCATAGGCAACATGGCCGCTGTGCCGGTGAACGATTGGTCGGGGCGGTTAATGTGCTGTAATGCCCCGCCCGCCATAAACTGACCTGCTACTAAATTAATACCCGCACCGGTATCAAAATAAAACCGGTTGCTAACCTGGCCTAAATCAGCAGCCGATGTTGAGCCGGGGATATAACCATAGCGCGGGTCAATTTGGTCGCCAAAAACAAGTTTACTTTGGTCGATGGTGCGGTTACCTATACCGGCCTGTAAACCAAATGATAACACAAACCTGTCTGAACCTACACTGTACGAATATATACCCGAAAGATTGTTGCGTACATAGTAAGCCGTGCCTTCATTGGCTCTTGTAAACATCACGCCCACACCTCCACCAAATTTAGGAACGTTATAGTCAACAGATGCTGTCATGTATGATAATGCGCCTGGTATTGAAGTGTATTGATTACGGTAAATCATATTCACACGCAAATCACCTTCAAACTGTCCGTTAAGTGCCGGGTTTAAGTACACCGGCGAATTGAAAAACTGAGAATACTGATGATCTTGTGCATAACCCATCATCGCCATCATCACCATCACCACACTTAAAACATAGTTCCTGATCTTCTTCATCTTCAAATGTTATCTTATCACATGTATCACACCCGTACGCCTTGGCGATGAGTTATTGTAAGACATTCCTTTCCACTCAGAACCATTTATAAACCGGGCTTCAATTTGCCATATGTATACGCCTTGTGGTACCGGCGTTCCTTTAAAGGTGCCATCCCATCCTTCAACAGGCTCGCCACGCGAATCAAGCTTGTTGGTTTCCCATACGAGCTGACCATAGTTGTTAAATATGCGCATAACCCAATCTTTGATACCCGAGCCCTTTGCTATAAATTGATTAAGCTCCTGGTTAGTGCTTGCCGGTGTAAAGGCGTTAGGTACGTATAACTGTCCTGGTGTACCTGTTATACGCACAAAGTGTGATTTGGTTGCAAAGCAATTTTGATTGGTAACCACTAAAGTAACCTTGTATCTGCCCGTATCGGCGTAGGTGTGTGTTGGGTTTTGCTGGGTAGATCTACCGCCATCACCAAAGTCCCATTCCCATTTTGTTGGGGAATTTTGAGTTTGATCCTGAAATGAAAATTGGTAATTAGGGTATAACTGTACACTATCCGGTCTTACCCTGAACTCGGCAATAGGAGGAGCGCCTACAGAAACTGTTTTGGTGTCAAAACTTTCACAACCCGTTACGCGGTTACGCACGGTTAAGGTAACCACGTAGCTCGCTCCTTTATAACTAAATATGTGTGTTGCATTACGCCCAGAAGAAGTATTAGGATTGGCGGCCGTTGCAAACTGGTCACCAAAATTCCAGGTGTACTCCAAATCGTCTGCATTGCCGTTAACTGGCGTTGTATTGGTAAAGTTTGCCGTGGCATCCGGACATCCCTGCAAAGTAAATGTAAATCCGGCTGTTGGCTTGTTACTTACGTTTATAGTAATTTCTTTAATATCCTGACCGCAATTGTTTACAGCATATAGTTTAACTGTGTATGTTTTAGAATCGGTATAAGTATGTGCCAGGTTACTATTGGTAAAAACATCCTGAGGACCGTTACCATCGCCCCAGTCAATTTTATAATTAGTTGCACCAACACTGGTGTTTTGTAATTCAAGTTTAAACGGAGCACATCCCGCAGTAGGCGATATTGCTCTTATGCCTGCAATAACCTGCCTGGCGGTAACTTCGATGGTAATAGCATCACTTTTACCGGTACCGCAAGAGTTTACAGCTTCCATAAATACAGAGTAAATACCTTGGTCTGATAACGTAATAGTTTGCTGAGATTTTGTTGTATTTGATGCTTTGTATACCTCAACACCGTTGGCATTCAACACATGATAAATGTAGTTGTCATTAGTCCCCGGCGAGCGGTTATCTAAAACCAGCGTAAACGGCGCACAGCCGGTTAATGCGTTAGGGAAAATTTTAGCTACCGGTACACCAGGTTTAATAATCACGGTGCCTTCCATTTTGTCAACGCTACAATCGGTAGTGGCAGTTAGTACGACTTTGTAGGTAATGTCTTTACCTTCCGGGTCGGCTGTAAATGTAACCGGGTCGGGCTGGGCTTTGGTTGAAGTTTGGCCGTTGCCAAAATCCCAAAAGTAAGTGGCAGCAGTTAATGGGTTTGATATGTTTTGGAACGTAACCGTTGTAGTGCCGCAATTTTGAGTAGTACTTGGATTAAAGCTGGCCTTAACCACTTTTACACTACTGAATGTGTGACTAAACACCGCCGACTCGCAACCAAACTTGCTGGTAACGATCAGGCGAATATCCACCGTTTCACCATCGGTATTAATGGTGTAACCCGGGAAGTTAACCCCGGTACCGATAACCTGGTTGTTGGCATACCAGGTGTAAACGGCGTTGCGATCAGGGTATTCAACAGCCTTGATGTTTTGAGCGTTTAACACGAAAGGAATACAACCTGCATCTTTAGTCCAGGTAAACTCCGACTTGGCATCGGGGTTTACCGTAACCGCAATTACGTTACTGATGTTGCTTTGCACACCGGTACAAACCTGCGAGCTAACCACGCGGCGGTATCGAATATTTACCACTAAAACAGGGGTAAGGTAGTTTACGCCGGTTGCATCGGTAATGTTGGCCCAATTGGCTCCACCATCAATACTGCTTTGCCATTGGTAATTAAAGTTTCCATCGGCACCCGCAGGCTGGCTGCCAAATATTTCACCCGCCGATTTATTGGCACAAACGGTATTGTTGGCTAAGGTGATGGTGTTATTACTAATGGCCGGTTGCACTGTAACAAGTACGGCGTTGCTCTTATCATCACTACAAGCACCCGAAGCCACCGAACGCCTGAAGTAAGTGCTTTGGCTAACCGGAACCGTTAGGTCAATATTGGTTTGGCTTGTTAATACCGTCCATGTATTGCCGTTTAAGCTGCTTTCCCACAGGTAAGTATATGTTCCGTTACCGCCTTGAGGCGTACTGCCTAAAATGGTAACTACCTGGCCGGCACAGGCTGTGGTTGAGGGATAGTTAACTGTATTGGCCGAAACAGGAGGGTTGTTCACCACCTTTACCTCATCAGATTGAGACGAACATTGTGCTGCACCCGTCAACGTCCATTTAAAAGTATAAGTTTGATTGGCCTGTAAGCCGTTTACGGTGGTGTTAAATTTAGTAGCATCGGTAAAGGTTACACCGGTTTGGCCCGAGGTAATGGTCCACATACCGGTAAAAGTACCCGGGTCATTTCCCTGAAGCTGGAAGCTCGGTTGGTTACATATTAGCGCATCGCTGCCTGCATTGGCAGCCGGAACCTGTGGTTGAACCGTTAGGGTAATTGTTTTTGCTGCTCCCTGGCAATTATCGGCCGTATTGCTGTTTATTGGCGTAATGGTATACGTAACCGTACCCGCTGTAGTACCGGTGTTAAGCAGTGTTTGACTGATGGCTGTTGTGGCTACGGGCATGCTTTGATCAGTAGCGCCGGTTACACCGTTGGTTGAAGTTACCGTCCAGGTGTATTGCGTACCGCTTACGTTTGATGCCAGTTGTATACCGGTTTGCATGCCACTGCAAATCGTATTTGCTGCCGGACCGGTGATGGTAACTTCGGGCTTAGGAGATACGGTAACTGTAAAAGTAAATGGTGTGCCATCGCAACCGTTGGCTTGTGGGGTAATGGTATATATTACAGTTGCATTGGCAGTAGAAGACGAATTTGTTAAAACATCATTAATATCTCCCGAACCCGCAGCCGCAAAACCACCCGCGTTTGGCGAACTTAAAGTGACTGCCCAGTTATAAATGCTACCGGCCACCGTTGAGGTAGGCGAGTAAGCCACCGGGTTGCCTGTACAAATAGTTTTTGCATTGGCACTGGTAACCGTATTGGCCGGATTAATGTTGATAATTACCTCATCGCTGATGTTGGCACAATCGCCCGGTAATGAGGTGGTAATTCTTAACGTTAGTTTTACCAGCCCGGCGGCCCTGTCGGCAGCGCTTGGCGTGTAAAACGGTTTTTCTATATTCCTGTTGCTGAAAATACCTGTGCCTGATGTGCTCCAAACCAAGGTGTTGTATGTGCCCGTTACCGAACCATCCAACTGTGCGGTAGCGCCCGAACATATTACCTGATCCGGCCCTGCGCTCAAAGTAGGGGCTTCCCTAAAGGTAATTTGTTGTACGTTTGATGTTACCGCACCGCACTGGTTGGTATGCTTAACCACCACATTGTAACTTCCAAAATCGGGGAAGGTAATTTGAGGGTACTGGCTGTTAGTCGTTGTACCATTGGCAAATATAGCAGGGGCAATGCCATTAAGCCCGGTTACGGTCCATTGATAAGTATCGGGTTGCGGGTCGGGCGTACCGGTAAAGGTGGTGCGGGTTGCACTACCAGTGGTGTTATTAAAAGTAAGTGTTTGCCCTTTACCGCACAATGAGAACGAGGGCGATAAGGTTGCCGTAGGTATATTGCTTACCGTTATTGTTTGCACATCACTCAAAGCAGCATCACACACTCCATTATTTACAGCCAGTTGTACGGTATACTTGCCCGGCGTGATGAATGAAATTTGTGGCGTTTGGCTGGCTCTGGAAGTACCATTAGTATATGTAAAGCCGGTTGCAGGTGTAATAGTCCAATTATAAGTTACCGGTGTGTTACAAGGTACGGCAACCTCTGATGTATTAACAGGTATAACCGGGCCCGAGCCGATACAAGCGGTTTGAGGCAAAGTGAACGAGGCTTTTGGCGGATCTTGTATACAAACGTCCATTTTGGCATCGGGGGCCACGCATGGGGTTGAACTGGTTAAACGCAGGCTAACGGAATAGGTGCCAGCGGCAGGAAAGGTATATTTAAGCGGGACATTCTTTTTGGTATTATACGGAGGAACAGCCACGCCGTTTACAAACCATTGAAAGGTTGCATTGGGGTTTTCACAATTGGCACCACCCGCCACACTGCTTACTACCTGGCCGGCATATGATGTATTGGTAAATGTTAATTCTTTACCGGTACAACCTACCGATGGGCCACCAATGATCGTTTTTGGTGGTGACAACACGGCCTGGTCCCCGCTCAGGTTTTTACTCTGATCAGGACAGTAAACATTTGACACCCTGAACGAAACCTCGAATTTATTGGTAACCGTACCTTCGGCATTCTTGGCTCCGCATGATGATACAGCATAGTCATGAGTTAATATACCGCCGGTCGACGCTATCTGGTAATAGGTTAAATTCGTCGTAAGCCCATCTCCCCATCTTATGGTATATAAAGTGCCCGGATAATTGTTTTGGATACCGCCGCCACCGGTAATATTAACACTGTATGATACCGTTGCCTTGCTGTTTTCAGGTAAACAAACACTTGATGAGTTTTGAGTTTGAAAACTATTACGCACAAAGTTATTTAGCAATAAATAGCCTTTGGTACCTACAATGCCATTATTTACTGCTTTTACAAAAATGGTATAATCATTGGTTTTAGCATTAAACGTGCCTGTACCGTTAATAGGAATGGTTTGTTCGTCGTTCTGATTTAAATCATCGTAAAAGTTAGCGGTTACTGTTGAACCGGTAGTTGATTCATTGACAAATAAAAACGGAAATCCATCGGTTGCAAAACAGGTTCCGTAAACCTCAGGATAAGATGGGTTTACCGTGTTTGAATTGACCTTGGCTATGACCGCAGTACCGGCACTTATGGTAAAAGCGTTTGAGGCGGCACTTACCGTAGCCGGACTGGTAGTTTTAATACGTACTTTGTAGCCTGTACCCGGTGTAGTATTTGCAGGTATTAAGCCATTTACAAAACCGGTGTAATATCCGCTAAATTCGCCTATCTTTTTTTCGGTAGTAAAGTTACCGTTAGCATCAGATAAAAATAGCTGAAAAAGGTTGCCGCTAACCGCGATCTTCCCGTCAGCGTCTGTAATTTTAATAGCAGCAGCAATACTCGAGCCGGGGGCGTATGGTCCCGGGTCTACCGTACGTATAGCCACCGTTTGGGCATACAATGCCGATGAACCCATCAATACTCCCCAACACAATAAAAAAATCCTTACAGCACCTTTGATAGATAATCTCACCATTTATGTTTTTCAGCGGTAAATAAGCCAGTTAACTGTTGGTTACATCAGTTTGTACCTTTTACGGTAGTAGTGCAGAAAGGTTGTTGCAACAATAAAATTTATACAAAATCGGGGTATCAACAGTGCATAAATGGTTTCCTTTGAGAGAGAGAACCCCAAAGTTCTAAGTAAGTTTTAATAAATAGGAGTGATATTAAAATATTTATAAAAGGGAAAACCGGCTGTGTTGATCCAATATTTAGCTTAAATACCGGATTTAATTATAGGGTTATTTAAATATCGAAAAAGGTAAATAATAACACCAAAGGGAAAATTCTATTAAACAATAGAAAAATTGAAGCTTTCTAATTAGCCATCCAAGGGTGAAGTACCGGCATGTCAAAAAATTAATAAACAATTATTTTAAAACACCTGCATAAAAAAATAAAGTTTCAATCAACCAAAGAAAAGATACGCCACAAAAATAGCAGCAATAACCCCGGCCAAATCGGCTATTAAACCGGCTGGTATGGCATAGCGGGTTTTCTTAATACCAACCGATCCAAAGTACAGGGCTACAATGTAAAATGTGGTATCGGCCGAACCATTGAATATGCATGCTAAGCGTCCGGCAAAGCTATCAGGGTTAAAAGTCTTCATTACATCCATCATCATAGCTTTAGCGCCCGAGCCACTGAGTGGCTTCATTAAGGCTACCGGCAGTGCATCGGTAAAACGTGTGTCCACGTTAAGCATAGTAAAACCAGCTTTAAAGCCGTCAATGATGTAATTTAGTGCCCCAGAGCTACGAAATACGGCTATAGCCGCCAACATGGCAACCAGGTACGGAATAATTTTGATCGAAGTTTCAAGTCCGCCTTTTGCTCCCTCGATAAAGGTTTCAAATACATTAACTTTTTTGTACAATGCACCCAGTATGAATACAACCGGTATTAAAAAAAGCAACAGGTTACTTGCAACTTTTGATACCGTACTTATTTCATCTTTTGATAAGTAAGCCGAAAAATACCAAACCAGTAAGCCTATAAAGGCAGTAAAGCCGCCTAACCAGCCCAGTACAACTTTATCAAACAGGTTAATGCGTTGCTTAACCGCAACCGCCAGCATCCCCACAATGGTTGCTACATAAGTGGCTATAATGCAGGGAATAAAAATATCGGTAGGGTCGGTGGCTTTAAAAATGGCCCGTTGTGCAATAATACTTACAGGCAGCAGGGTTAAACCCGATGTATGCAACACCAAAAACATGATCTGTGCATTGGATGCGGTGTCTTTGCTGGGGTTTAGTTCCTGTAAACTCCCCATAGCTTTAAGGCCCAATGGTGTGGCAGCATTGTCAAGCCCCAATAAGTTGGCCGAAAAGTTCATCATCATTTGCCCGGTAGCAGGGTGGTTTTTAGGAACCTCCGGAAACAAACGATTAAAAAATGGGCCCACTATACGCGAGAGGAAATTTATGGCACCAGCCTTTTCGCCTATATTCATTATTCCTAACCAAAAGGCCATTGTGCCAATAAGTGGCAATGCAATGCTCATTACTGCAGTCTGGGTCGAATCAAAAAGGCTTTCAACCAGCAACTGAAAGGCATCTACCTGGCCTAAAAAAACGAGCTTTGCCAAGGCAACAAAAAATGCAATAATAAATAGTGCTATCCAGATATAATTGAGCGCCATGTAAAAGAGATGATGATAGTTTAGTTGTAAGCCGTTATTTGTTTATCAGATACGATGCGTATGTCGTAATCCTTTTTAATGGGGTTGTAGGGTACCTTATCGGTTATCATTACATAGATATTTCCCAGATCTTTTACCTTGTAATTAGTAACGCCCGAGTTATCTTCCTTGCTAAGCAGAAATGGTTCAATAGAATTATTTACAAGGTTTAGCTGCTGTAATTCATCAGTTGCGATATAGATGTACAGGCGTCTTCCATCGGCACGTATTTCTACGTCAGTTGATGAACTGCCCGATAATGCCATGTGATATTTGAGGTTTCCGGCTTTTTTTGTTTTTACTTTACTGTAACCCTTGCTCTGCATAAAATCGTCGGCTTTTTGCAAATTATTGTTTATTAAAAATACAAAGTCATCATAACTCAGCAGGTTTTGCTGGGCTTGGCACAATAAGGAGGATATACAAAGTGTAAAAGCTAACAATATTTTCTTCATGCAGTAAAACGCGGACATAAATCTATCATTTTTATATACTGTAAACAAAACTTTCAACTCAAAATAATAAATTAGCCTTTTTAGAATTATATAAATATGCCTCAAATAGATTTAGTACGCGTAAGCGGCGATTATGGCTTTGAAGCCAGCGACGAATACGGACATAACGTAAAAATGGATAGCAGCCCCGAAAGCGGCGGTGAAAATTATGGTGTACGCCCTATGCAAATGCTGTTAATGGGTTTGGGCGGATGCTCGGCCATTGATGTGATCAGCATTTTAAAGAAGCAACGCCAGGAGGTGTTGGATTACCGCATGAAAATTAACGGGGACCGAGAGCCGGGCGTTGAGCCTTCGTTATGGAAAAATATTACCATCGAATTTCATTTAAAAGGGGATATTGATGAGGATAAAGCCAAACGTGCCGTCGAACTATCGGTAAACAAATACTGCTCGGTAGCTGCCACGCTCGAGAGATCGGGTTCTGAAATATCATGGAAGGTGTTTATACATCCTGCCAACTAATCTTTTATTTATTTAAACATTTAAAATGTCAACAGATCATTTGCATCCTTTAAGCAAGGCCATCCGCATACGCGCACCTAAAACCTTGCAGCAGGAGCACTCTACACCTATATATTTAACCAGCAGTTTTACTTTTGACGAGGCCGAGGCCATGCGCGCCGCCTTTGCCGATGAAACTGATGCCAACATTTACAGCCGTTTTAGCAACCCAACGGTTGATGAATTTATTGCCAAAATGTGCGCGTTAGAAGGTGCCGATTCGGGCTTTGCTACATCAAGCGGTATGAGTGCGGTGTTTTCATCAATGTTTGCCCTGTTGCAACAAGGTGATCATCTGATTTGCTGCAGTTCGGTATTTGGCAGCACTTTTACGGTGGTAACTAAGTATTTGCCTAAATATGGCATCACTTGCACCCTTGTTCCGGCTAATGACAATGCCGCCTGGGAAGCTGCCGTGCAGCCAAACACCAAGATGGTGTATTTGGAAACACCAACAAACCCTCAGCTTGAGATATTAGACCTGGAATGGGTAGGGCAATTCACCAAAAAGCATAACTTAATTTTTAACGTAGATAACTGCTTTGCCACCCCGTTACTACAACGCCCCATTGATTTTGGTGCCGACCTGGTAGTACACTCGGCCACCAAATGGATTGATGGCCAAGGTAGGGTAATGGGCGGTATTATAGTTGGCCGCGAAGATTTAATTAAAGAGATATACCTGTTTTGCCGCAACACCGGCCCGTCGTTATCACCATTTAACGCCTGGGTACTCAGCAAAAGTTTAGAAACGCTGGATGTGCGCATGCAGCGTCATTGCGAAAATGCACTTAAAGTGGCCGAAACCTTGCAAAATCATCCGCAGGTTAGCTGGGTTAAATATCCTTTCCTGCCATCGCACCCGCAGTATGAAATTGCCCAAAAGCAAATGGCTGCCGGTGGGGGAGTTTTATGCTTTGAAATTAAAGGCGGTTTGGATGCCGGACGCAAGTTTTTGGATAGTCTTGAAATGATTTCGGTAACCGCAAATTTAGGCGATAGCCGTAGTATTGCCTCACACCCGGCCAGTACAACGCACTCTAAGCTCACCGACGCACAACGTGCGGATGTAGGAATTACCCCGGGATTGATAAGAATTTCGACAGGTTTAGAAAAAGTTGACGATATAATTGCCGATATTAGTCAGGCGCTTGAGATAAGTGCCCAATAATTTTTGTGTTATGAGTCAGGTAGTGCCAATTCAAACCCTGCATCTGTTTTCGAAGCTTGATCAATTGCTTCTTGAAGTGCTGAGACCTTTGTCATATGATGCATGGGATTCAACAACTATTTCGCCGCAGTGGACTATTAAGGACATTGCAGCGCATTTGCTTGACGGTAATTTACGTACACTTTCGATAATTAGAGATGGTTTTAAAGGTGATCCGCCCATAAACATAAATTCTTACCGCGATTTGGTAAACTACCTAAACGATCTTAACACCATATGGGTGTTGGCTTACAAGCGTGTTAGTCCAAACTTGTTGTTGCAAATGCTCGAATCTACAGGTAAAGAATACATACAGTGTCTTGAAAAACTCGAGCCATTTGATGAAGCTCTTTTTTCTGTGGCGTGGGCAGGCGAGGAGCAATCAGAAAACTGGTTCCACATAGCTCGTGAATATACCGAAAAGTGGCATCATCAGCAGCAAATACGCGAAGCCTTAGGCTTACAACAAGATCTCATGACTGCCGAATTTTTTAACCCGGTTATTGAGACCTTCATGAAGGCTGTACCACATGTTTATTCAAAAACCGAGGCTAATGTGGGAGATATTATCAGGATAGAAATAACCGGTGAAGGGGGCAATATTTGGTTCGTAGAGAAAACGTTGGGAGGCTGGCGTTTTATCAATAATATGGCCGGTGTACCTCCCATAGCTTCGGTATCAATGCCCGGTAGCGTTGCCTGGAAACTTTTCACCAAAGGCATAAAGGCCCATGAAGCAGAAAACCACATCAAAACCGAAGGTGATGATGCTTTGGTTAAGCCTCTGTTAAGTATGATTGCTGTAATGGCTTAAATGCAGATGTATATTTAAGTAAACACTATAGTTGAATTTAAGGCCGGATAGTTATTATCCGGCTTTTTTATGTTTACAACTCTTGGGTTTAAATCATAGATTGCTGTTAAACGTCTCATTTACAGTTTTATTATATATGATTTTAATCATTTTTTAATAAGTTATTGCATTACACAGCTAACCTATGTGTAGGTATTGGCATTAATGTTGAAATGTAGCAACTCAACAGAGCAACACAAAGGCTCTTGAAAAACCAACATTGTATATATGAAGCTACATTTAAGAAAAGCAGGACTATTACTCACAGGAGTGGTAGTAAGCAGCAAATTATTTGCACAAACTCCCGATTCGACTAAAAATTACGTACAGCCGTTTTCAGGCGAACAAAATTTCAGAACATGGTCAATAGGTGCACATGGCGGCATGATGTCTACTTACACTATTTTCAGAGGAAGTGAAGATTATAAAACACCAAACGAAAGATGGGGGTACGGCGGTTATGTAAAAAAACAAATACTACATTCTTTTGGCTTACAGGCCAACTTTTTCAGAGGCCACGTACAGGGAACTAATCCTGATGGTATTAACCCATTCCAGCGCTTCGAAACCAAAATTAAATATGCAGTTGACATTAGTGCCAACATTACACTTGCTAATATTAACTGGAAAAATCACAAAAGCCTTATGCAACCTTACCTGAGTGTGGGTGGTGGTAGCATGAACTACAGCACATCATTGTACGCCGCAGGTGCAACATCACCAACTACCCGTACCGATGATTACCAACAATTTTACATACCGGTAGGTGCTGGTTTGAAAGTTAACTTAGCTCCGGGTATTAACCTTGATTTAGGTTACCAGGTTAATTTTGTACAAAGCGATAACTTAGACGGTTATAACTTCGGTGGCCGTAACGATAAATTCTCATATGCTCACGCGGGTTTAGAGTTTTCTTTAGGCAAAAAATCAAAACCACAATTAGCTACCCACAACCCGGTTAACTCTATGCGTACCGAGTATTTAATGGCCGAACGTGCATTACAAATACAGGTAGATCAGCAAAAAGCTGAAAACCAGAGACTGCGCGAAGATTTAAATACTACCAACCAAAACTTAGCACGCTTAACAGTTGATACCGATGGTGACGGTGTATTAGACATCAATGATAAATGCCCTAACACGCCTAAGGGCACCAAGGTTGATGGTTCTGGCTGTCCGTTAGCTGCTCCGGTTACCAAAGTTTACGTAACTGAAGAAGATAAACGTGTAGTTAAAGATGCCATTGCAAACCTTGAGTTTGACTTAGGTAAAGCAACCATCCGCGAAAAATCGTTCCCAAGCTTAGATAGAGTAGCCGAGTTATTGGTTAACAAAAACTTCAGCTTAAAATTAGCAGGCCACACTGATAATACCGGTTCGGATGCTTTGAACTTAAAATTGTCTAAAGACAGGGCAGAATCAATTAAAGCTTATTTGGTAGGCAAAGGTGCTAATGCATCACGTATTGAGGCTACCGGTTACGGTAAAACTCAGCCAATTGCTACCAATGCTACTGCAGCTGGTCGTCAGCAAAACCGTAGGGTTGAATTTACTTTATATTAATTAATTCAGCGTTACGTAACAAAAAAACGCCAGCTCAATTGAGCTGGCGTTTTTTTGTTTGTAGTTGATTGAGCGTCATTGCGAGGAACGAAGCAATCTCTGCATATACAAATCCATCTGGTAGGACTCAGAAATTGCTTCGTTCCTCGCAATGACGTACTTTTAAGCTTTTTCCCCTCGGATAGTCAGGTTAAAAGCTTTCGTAAAACTCGGCAATACCACCAAAGTAAACTCCGTTCCAGCCATCTACAATATCGTCGTAGGCTTCGTCGGGTATGTTGGTGTGCCTTAACTCACATGATGTTCCGCTTTTATCGGCATGCAGTTTAATGGTTACAATGGATAGTTCATCCTGTCCGTCAAAATACCATTGCTGCACAATTTTTTTGTCTTCCTCAAACTCCATGTTTTTGCCAACAATGCTGCCATCCCACATGCTAAACTCGCTGCCTGGTTCGGTACTCATTTCGGCGGGTTCGCCGGTCCACAATTGTATAGTAAGCGGGTTGGTTATAGCCGCGTATATTTCCTGTGGCGTGGCCCCGATCATGTAATATTTTTTAAAATCCTTCACAAAGGCAAACTTAACAATAATACAGCTTACTTTGCATCAACCGGGCCAATTGGCAGCACGGTTTTGCCGTAAACCTCATTAAGTACACCTGCAATGCCCGTGTAAATGGCCGATGCACCGCAAATAATACCCTCGTAACCGGCCAAATGCTTAATATCTGCATTGCCGCTGGCATCGCCCCAAACCAATAAGCCAAACAATATGACCAAAGAACCAAATACGAACTGTAAGGCACGGTTTAACCTAAGCGTTCCAAAAAATAGGCAAAGTGTAAATATGCCCCACATACTAAGGTAAGCCACCATGCTGCCATTACTGGCCGGATCGGCCCAGCCCAGTTTAGGCATCACAATTAATGCTACCAATGATAGCCAGAAGAAACCGTAAGAAGTAAAGGCTGTTAAGCCAAAAGTGTTGTTCTTTTTAGCTTCAATTACTCCGGCGATAACCTGTGCAAGGCCGCCATAAAATATACCCATGGCCAAAATCATCGAGCTTAGTTCGGTAAAACCGGCGTTATGAATATTAAGTAATACGGTTGTAAGGCCAAAGGCGCATAGGCCAAGCGGGGCCGGATTGGCAATGCCATCCTTAACCACCACAGGGGTTGTTGGAATCATAATAAGAATTAGTTTATAAATGGTTAGTGGCTGCAATATAAAGTATTCACCATCATTTCACAAAAAAATGACAAACTGCTTGTACACATAAGCGTTATATTTCGATATGGCTTTACAACTTTTACTATTACGACACGGAGAGAGTGAATGGAATAAAGAGAACCGCTTTACCGGTTGGACAGATGTAGATCTCTCGGAAGAGGGCAAAAAGCAGGCTCAACACGCAGGGCAGCTTTTAAAAGCTAATGGTTTTACTTTTGATGTAGGCTTTACCTCGGTATTAAAACGCTCGATAAAAACCCTGCATATCGTGTTGGAAGAATTAGACCATCTATGGATTCCGGTACAAAAATCATGGCGTTTAAATGAACGTTTTTATGGTGCCTTGCAAGGCCTTAATAAGCAGGAAACCATTGAAAAATATGGTGAAGAACAGGTACATAAGTGGCGCCGCGACCCCGGCCGAGCATCCACCAGCTATAACCGAGGAAGACGAACGTTTTCCGGGCCATTATTTGAGGTATAATGATTTAACTTACCGCGAGTTGCCGTTAACCGAAAACCTGAGCGAAACTATGACCCGTGCCTTACCTTTTTGGCACGAGAGTATTGTACCTGCACTTCGACAAAACCAAAAAGTAATTATATGCGCCCACGGTAACAGCCTGCGAGCTTTGGTACAATACATAGATAACTTAACCGACGAACAAGTAACTGACCTGGACATACCCACAGCCACGCCTTGGGTATATGAACTGGATGACCGGCTGAACCAGATCAGGCATTATTATTTGTAGATGTGCAGATATGCTGATGAGTAGATGTGCAAATGATTGTCAGGCGGCCGTTTTTTATTTCCACCACGTCATTGCGAGATGGAAAGGGTAAAGTGCATGGTGTACCGAAGCAATCCCTGCGTAGGCAAGGCGTTTATATATAGTTCAGAGATTGCTTCGACGACCACGCTCTCCCCACCTCTGTCTCGCAATGACGTGTTATAGGGTAGGACATCTGCACATTTACTAATTTGCACATCTGCACATCAATCCCCTATGCTAATATCCGCCTACAATCAAGCTAATATTACATATATAATTTAACAGGTATAGTTTATATCTTGCGGCACAACTACACATACAAAACAACTGCGTTGCAATGTTAAAAAAGCTGCTTACTATACCTCCTTCGTTCAAAAAATTTGGCGATGAATACTTCGCCCATGAAAACTATTTCTTTTGTACCGATCCCCCCTCGGGCAAAATAGGTTCAGGAGGTGGAACTGTCAACTTACTTTACGAAGCATTTAAAAACGAAAGCAGCGAAGACAAGATAGACAATTGGCTGCAAAAAGATAACCGCCTGATCATACATGCCGGTGGACAAAGTCGCCGCGCTCCGGCTTATGCAGCCGTGGGTAAAGTGTTTACGCCTATGCCTATTTTCCGGTGGAAGCGTGGTCAGCAAATAGATCAGTCGCTGATTGACTTGCAGATACCTCTTTTTGAAGACATCTTAAACAATGCACCCGAGGGCTTGAACCATTTGGTGGCCAGCGGCGATGTACTGATACGTACCGAAGGCGCACTGCCCGAAATACCCGATGCCGATGTGGTATGCTTTGGCTTATGGGAACAGGCCGAAAAAGCCTCAAACTTTGGAGTATTCTTCTCTCAAAAAAGTGCACCTAAAGAACTGGCTTTTACCCTGCAAAAACCATCGGCCGAAAGGTTACAGGAGTTACAGCCCGACCATTTGTTTTATATCGATATAGGTATATGGCTGTTTAAACCTAAAGCGCTTAAATTAATATTTGACCGTTGCGGTTGGGACGAAGCTACCCAAAGCTTCCCTAACGGCGCACCGTCGTTTTATGATATGTACACCACCTTTGGGCAGGCATTGGGCAACAATCCTACCTTAAAGGATGAGGCCATTAATGAGCTTAAAGTTGCGGTAGTACCGCTGCCAAAGGGAGAGTTCTATCATTTTGGCAACAGTGCCGAGTTAATTGAATCGACCAGTAAACTGCAGGGATTGGTTAAAAATCAGGAAGAGATTTGGCAAAACAAAATTAAACCGACCCCTGATTTATTTACCTTGAATGCCGTAACCAAGGTTGAACTTACCAGCAAAAATAGCCATATCTGGGTAGAGAACAGTTGGATCGGTCCGCAATGGCAATTGGATAACAAACACATTATAACCGGCGCGCCTGAGAATAACTGGCAACTAACCCTGCCGGCCCAAACCTGTATTGATTTTATTCCGGTAGGCGAGGGCAATGAATACTGTGTACGGATTTATGATTTTTATAATCCGCAATTACCTAAAAGAGGTATGAATGCCGATCATATATTTAATGCCGGAGACTGGTTTTATGAGCCTGTTTACGAGGTGTTTAAAACTGATGAGCTGAATGAAGACGTTGTTCAAAATCTCATATATAATCCGTTTAGCTATGTAGGCAGCCAACGCAGGTTAATAAGCGCTGCTAACCTGGCCAATGAGGTTAATCTGTTTCGCCAATACGCGCAGCGCAATGCTTACCTTAAACTAAATATGGCTGGTATAGCCAGCAACTGGAAACGGTCGGTTTTTTACCAGCTCGATTTAAAACACGCAGCAGGTGTATACAATAAGTCGGGTTTGGAATTACCTGCCGAACTACCTGCCGATGCACCGTTACTTACCCGCCTGCACGACCAGATGTTCAGAAGTGAAGTACTGGTAAAAACTGGCAATGAGGGTAAAATAATCGAAGCCAAGGTTTACGAGGGCAGGGCCTTTAGTTTACTGGGGCAAACCATTATTGAAACCGCCAAAACCGAATTGGTTGAACCGCAATTGAACGTAATGAGCGACCAGATTGTGTGGGGACGCAGCCCTATAAGGCTTGATTTGGCCGGCGGCTGGACAGATACCCCGCCCAATTGCCTCATTAACGGCGGTAAGGTACTTAACCTGGCCGTTGAGTTAAACGGTCAGCCACCTTTACAGGTGTTCATTAAACCGTCGGAAGAATTTGCCATTACGCTGCGGTCAATTGATTTAGGTGTAAAGGAAGACGTTACTACATACGAACAGTTAAATGATTACAATGGTGCCATTGGGTCGGCATTTAGTATACCCAAGGCGGCTTTATGTTTAGCCGGGTTTAACCCCGAGTTTTCTGAAGTGCGTTACAGCTCTTTACGGGAGCAGTTAGAAGCATTTGGTTCGGGCATCGAAATATCGTTGCTGGCGGCTATTCCTAAAGGTTCGGGCTTGGGCACCAGTTCAATACTGGCCAGCACCGTACTGGGCACCCTGAGCGATTTTTGTAACCTTAAGTGGGATAAATACATGATATGCTCGCGCACCCTGGTGTTAGAGCAAATGCTTACCACCGGCGGCGGCTGGCAAGACCAGTACGGCGGCGTGTTTGGCGGTATTAAGCTGCTGGAGAGCAAGCCCGGTATTATACAACAACCCACCGTGCGCTGGGCACCCGATCATATTTTTACCGA
This sequence comes from Mucilaginibacter terrae, assembly GCF_031951985.1. Taxonomy (NCBI): domain Bacteria; kingdom Pseudomonadati; phylum Bacteroidota; class Sphingobacteriia; order Sphingobacteriales; family Sphingobacteriaceae; genus Mucilaginibacter; species Mucilaginibacter terrae. Next base: position 585,057 of record NZ_JAVLVU010000001.1, read on the forward strand.
TGCCACCAACGCCTCAAGCGTACTTTTATACTATACCGGCATAACTCGTATGGCCAAAAACATACTGGCCGAAATTGTAAAAGGCATGTTTTTGAACGGAAACCAATACTTGCGCATACTGGAAGAAATGAACCACCATGCGCTGAAAACCTACGAGGCATTTCAGTACGGTAATATGGACGATGTGGCGCACGCCGTGGGCAAAAGCTGGAAGCTAAACCAACGCCTCGACAGCGGCACTAACACCCCCGAAACCCAAGCCATCATTGACCGCATTGCCGATTACATGGTAAGCTGCAAACTACTGGGTGCAGGCGGCGGAGGCTACATGCTCATTTTTGCCAAAGATGCCGCAGCCGCAGCCCGCATACGCGCCACACTCAACGCCAACCCAACCAACAAAAGGGCCCGTTTTGTGGATTGGTCGATTTCTAAGGATGGGTTTAAGGTATCGAGGAGTTAGGTAAAAAACACATAAAAAAAATGCCACTAATATTTTAGTGGCATTTTTTTTATGTGTTTTTACTATAAGTATACCTTGTGATGGGAGGAAAGATTTAAATTTTGGCTTTATACCATATTAGATTGATAAATGCATCTTTGCTTGTCTTTCGATATAATTTCATTTTTAACTATCAATAAAATACGCACCATTTTTTGCGCAATTATATTAACTTCCTTCGCTCACAAAGGCTACCTTTTCGGGTTCTTTAAGTAACTCTGCTATTACGGCTTTAACAATTTTACTCCGCATGTATGAGGAGTGCTTTGGGTTAACAATATAGATCAGCAATACTTCTACCCAATTATTTTCATGTATTCTGAAATTCACGAACGGAAACTCCTCAATATCAATATCATCTACCGGGGTTGCTGATATTTCGTTACGCATATCCTGTACATGTGCCTTGGTTTCGGCATCCAACTGTTGCATGGTAATAGCTTTCACTTTTCGTTCTACCCAATCCAAATCACTTTTGTAGGTGATGTAAAAAGAAATTTCATTCCACACCAGAGGGTATTTTTGCCAGGAGTAATTGTAGACCTGGTTCTGAAATACCAAACTATTAGGAAAACGTATAAGGCGCCCACTTGGGAGATCGCTGGTCATGAGGTTGCCGGCAAATTCCCAAAGTGTAGTATCTAAAAAGTTAATTTCCACCACGTCACCATTAAAACTGCCTACCTGTATGCGGTCGCCAACCTTAAATGGTCCGCGCATTACGATATAAAACCAACCTATGAGAGACGAAATAGGTGTTTGTAAGGCAAAACCCAGTAATAGGGAAATTAAGCCTAAAGAAACAGCGGCGGTATACCAATTGGCATTAAGAAATGAGATGAAGATAAATATAATGATGACAAACGTAACCAAGCGTGTGAACTGTACAAGGTTGTATAAAAGCCCTTTCTCTAAAGAACCCTTAGCAATTTGACTTTGAACAAAACGAGAAAGCACCAAAATACCAAAACTAAAAGTTCCGGCTAATAAAATGTTATTCAATAGGTCATGATACGCCCCTATAAAAGCAAACGCTTTTAAACGAAGAACGAAAGTTGTGCAAAAGCATAACACGCCGCCAAAAATGTAAGCACTGATCTTTGCCTTTCTGACCCCATCATTATGAAGTTTCTTTATGGTTTCCCTTTGCTCCTGCGTAGGTTGTTGTTCTTTAATTTCCATTAGTATTGAAGAGTATCAGCTATGAACAGGTAAGATAGAGATTTGCAAATGAGTTTTACAGTAATTAGCGCTATTAAGAATATGATTGCCAAAATTTTTACGGCATAATCTTATTTTTATATTAAAAAGGTACCCTGTTTATGGGTTGATACTGGCCGGAACATTTCCGGGTTTGGCATAAGTTAGTTTGTCTATAAATTCAGGTTGGTAATAACTGTCTAATCCTGACCCTGCCACTGTACCTGCAGTAACATGGTCTACCGTACCATCGGCAAGTATTATACTTTCATTGGCAATAATAAGTTTTATTTGACCAATTACAATTGTGGTATCATTCAACTCCACTGGTCTGATTTCAACGACATCTAACCCGATTTTCAGTGTCGACTCGGCAACGAACGGGGGTTTAAAACTTTCGTGATAAAATTCATCAAATCCACATTCATCAAACTCCGAAATGCCTGAAGCATAACTTGCACTGGTTTGGTGAGCATTACGGTAATGATTAGCACAAACATTATTAAGTGTATACTGCTTTACCGTTTTAATATTATTTAAGCTGTCGTTATGCGGTCTTAACGGGCGGATTACCATACCCAGTAAAGGCGGGTTAGAACCCAGGTGAAAAACTGAACTTACGATGCACAGGTTAGTTTTGCCTTCATTACTAATAGTTCCTAAAAGGTTTAACGGCTTGTAGCCGCTAATGCTGTTCATTAACGCGGTGCGATAGGGTTTATCCAGTTCCGCAATAGTTTCGTGATTTATTATCTTCATTTAAAACATTTTTAATTTACCCATTCCACCATCAACCGGCAAAACCTGTCCTGTAACCCAGCCCGAGTTTTCAGATAACAAAAATTCAATGGCATTGCTGATATCTCCCGGCTGCCCGTAACGGCCCAGCGGATGTCGTTTATTAGATGCCTCTTTCTTTTCATCAGAACTGAGCAGGGCAGAGGCTAATGGCGTATCGGTTAGGGAGGGGGCAACCACATTTACCCTGATTTGCTGGTTAGCTACTTCGGCTGCTAAAGCAAGTGCAAAACCTTCCAGTGCCCCTTTTGCAGTACTGATGCTGGTATGGTAAGCCATCCCCGTTTGCGCAGCTACCGAACTGATAAGTACTACCGAGGCATTACCCGATGCTTTTAGCTTTGGCAAAGCCTGCCTAATTACCCTGATGGCACCTAAAGTATTGATCAGGTAATCGTTCATAAAGTCGTCATCAGTAAGCCGGGCAAAGGGCTTCAAATTGATGCTGCCTGCACAGTAAACAAGTCCGTGCAACTGTTGAGGCAAAAACGCTGCTAAACCATCAACAGGCTTAGATACATCGGCTGGCATGTAATGTATATCATCAGGCCATTCCGTTGAGTCTTGTCTGGACATGGCATAAATGTTAGCGCCTTTGGCGCTGAGTGATTTTAATAGGATTGTACCAATAGCAGAAGCAGCGCCGGCTATCAGATAGTTTTTACCTTTAAAGTTCATTGTTTATAGTTGATCATTTGATTTTCCGCAATATCATTTGATTAAATATGAATTGCGGGGGAGATTATCAATAATGCTTACCATCGTAATTTGTTTTAAATGTTTTAAACTACACTGAAGTTTACACACATGATTGAATGTTGAAAATTGATGTTGCAAAACGTGAATATGCGAAAGCAATAAGTCGTCAAATTGAGATTAAAATAACATTTTAAATCAAAGTTAACAAGGGCCTCATCATGTGGCCTTTTTAGTTTATAGTGTTGTAGATGTTGAATTCGAAAACAGTAATTTAAAGAGGCAATACAATTTTCAATAGAGCGTATATTACCTCATTAAACTTTCCAACTGTATTGCTTTTCACTTGTTAAAAAAAATGCTTTCAAACCGGTCCTTATTTACTTATTGGTACTCTATACAGTAAATAGCTAAAGCACTGTAAATGAAAACCAACCTTAAAGTATTACTTACCATTTGCTGCCTGGGGCAATTAATGGCTTTTGCATCTTGTAAAAAAAATAGTGTAACCATTGATAATGAGGAAGAAACAGTTGTATCTAAAACTACGCCAACTTCAGTAACTTTTAAAGGGGTTACCTATAATGTAGGCGATACAGTTTATGGCTATAAAAATTACATCAAATTGGTGGTAGGTGATAACAATGCTCCATTAATTTTAGGAGTGCCACATGATGGACTTAACACAGGCAGTCCTGTAATACCCGAAACCGGCGATACCGGTCGCGACCTCAACACAAAGCTACTGGCTAAATCAATTGCGAGTGCTTTTAAGAATGATACCGGCATGCAACCCTGGATGATCATCAACGAGATTGGCCGTAAAAGGGTTGACCCTAACACTTACCCCAGCGACGTGCCCTCACGCTATACCGATCCGGAAGCGGTTAATACCTATAACAGCTATCACGAATTGCTGCTTTTTGCACGTACTACTGTTGCTGCAGGTACAGCCGGAACCCAGGGTGCATTGTTTTTAGATATACATGGGCATGCACACCAATATGATGGCAGCCATACCGAACAATACACCTCAACCACAACTGGCAACACGCTGCAAAGTGCGTTTATTGATCAAACTGAGGTTGGTTATGGCCTCAGTAACTTTTCACTCGAGAAAGACAACACCTACCTGAACGCACTTGCCGATTCATCAAGCATCCGCAATATTGCTCTTGCACATCCTTCAACTTCGTTCTCGCAGCTAATACGCGGTACCTACAGCTTTGGTGCACTGTTGGAAGGGCAGAGTGTGCATGCAGTACCAGGCAACATTATGCAAATACTCGAACGCAATGCAACACTTTTTGGCACAGTATCGGGTAAACCTGATCGTAGGCCATATTTTAATGGGGGATATTGCACTCGTAAGTACGGCACTATCAATAAAGGTTCAACCACAGGGTTTAACGATAATATTGCCGCTATACAAATTGAAACACCTGGTATAACGGTCCGTAATAATGCTTCTATTATTGCAATTTCGGGTCCACGCATTAAAAAAGCTGTTATTAACTACCTAAATTACTGGTACGGTTACACTTTTACTAACACTTATTAAACTAAAACTTATCCATTTCAAAAAAAGGCCGATTTTTCGGCCTTTTTTTCATTTATATTTATTAATTATATTTCTTATTTATTATATTGCATTGTGAAATTACACTACTGATAATGATATTATAATCATAAAGTGTTTTTTGTATTAAATTTTCAATTTTAATAAGATCATAATGGCTACTTATGACCTGATAGGCGAAAAAGTATTACTCGAGCAGATAGCTAAGGGTAGCGAAATTGCGTTCAGGCGGGTTTTTGATCTTTATAAAACCAAAGTTTATACATTTATTGTTGGTTTTACTCATTCGAGGGCTGATGCTGAAGAAATTTTACAAGATACTTTTCTTACCCTTTGGCAAAACAGAAATACTCTTACCAACATTGAGCATCCGCGTAATTACATTTACACAGTGGTTCGCAATAAAACCTTCCATTATTTAAAGCAAGTTTCAAAAAGCGAAAAAATGATGCGCGAGGTGTGGGCAAATCTTAAACAAGACTGTAATTCAACCGACGATATTGTGCATCTGCGCGACAGTAATCGCCTTATTCAGGAAGCGCTGGGTATGCTGTCAGAACAAAAGCAACGTATATTTAATATGAGCCGTTACCAGGGGCTTAGTCATGAGCAAATAGCTGCGCAAACAGGTTTGTCAAAAAGCCGTGTTAAAAATGTTATAGTTGAAGTGCTCAAATTCATTAAAACTTACCTCGAACAATGCGCAGGTATGCTGGGCATTATTGCCTGGTTTATGGAGAATTAAAAAAATAATTCTTTTCCGGCGGTCCTTCCATCATTCTTTTTACTCTATACTTTAACAGCACTTAATTAGTGCGTGCCTTTGAATGGAACTGAACAACGAAAGGTTTAATTACCTGCTTAACCGGTATATAAATAAAGAATGTTCTGCAGACGAGTTTGCAGAGTTTTTTACCTATATCGAAAATCCTGCTTACGATGAGTTGATGCAGGAACGCATGAAAGAAAGCCTTAAAACGCTTACGCCCGGTGCCGATGTTCACCAGGTTGACTGGGATAGTATTTATAGCAACATAATTAATCATGATAATGGCAGCAGCCGCATACGCCGCATGTTTAGCCGTAAATTGGCGGCAGCTGCGGCCGTAGTAATACTATGTACCGCAGGTTTGTCATGGTGGCTGGTTAATCGCGGGCAGCCTGTACAACATGTGGCTAAGGTTACTAAGGTAAAAGATGTGCAGCCCGGTACCGATAAGGCCGTACTGCAACTGGCCGATGGCAGGCGCATTGTTTTAAACAATACAGGCAATGGTGTACTGGCTAAACAAGGCAGTACCTCTGTAAAACAACAAAACGGAGGAGTGCTGGCTTACGATGCCGGCAACCAGGAAGAAGGTGCTAACCCTTCGCTCACAAATACGTTAAGCGTTCCTGCCGGGGGCAAGTATATGATTATTTTGCCCGATGAAAGCAAGGTTTGGCTTAATTCTAATTCGTCATTAACCTATGCGGCAGCTTTTACAGGTGCAAAGCGGGAGGTGGTTTTAAAGGGCGAAGCCTATTTTGAAATTGCTAAAGACGCCCGGCATCCGTTTATTGTAAAAAGCGGCCGTTCTACAGTGCAGGTATTAGGTACACATTTCAATATTTCGGCATACCCCGATGAAAGCCTGAGCGAGGTTACACTTTGCGAAGGATCGGTAAGGCTTAGCGTGGGCAACCAGTTTGCCTTGCTTAAACCCGGCGACCAGGCCTCATTTAACCGGCACGATGACATGATTGCGCTGAAAGAGGTAGACGTAGAGGAAGCGATTGACTGGAAAAACGGCTATTTCCAGTTTGATAATGCTGGTATTGAAAAGGTAATGAACAAAATAAAACGCTGGTATAATATCGATGTTGCTTTTCAGGGAGCAAAACCTGATGTGAAGTTTACCGGCATGATATCGCGTAACAATAAGCTTTCTAAAATTCTTAACCTCCTCCAGTCGACGGGAGGGGTTGATTTTGAGATAACAGATAATAAAGTGATTGTTAAAAATAAATAAACTGTTTTATGAAAAACCATTACTAAAAATTTACAACCGTACTGACGGGAGTACCGGTGCGCCCGGCAGTGCAGTTGTAGCCCCATGTTAAAACGCTATTAATTAACTCCAAATGCTCTTCTGATGATTAATTGTTTACCCTTTAAAAGAAGGGCCACAGACTCTTATTGCCCAAAAAAAAGCAGGGCGTGGCATTCAGCCCGTAAGGTTGTACGTGTGGCCAGGTTTATTACAGCCATTATTTTAGTGCTCACGCTGCAGGCTAATGCAGTTACCTATGCACAAAAAATTAACATTACCACTCAAAACGCCACTCTTAAAGATGTTTTTAAGGAACTGCGTAAACAAAGCGGTCAGGATTTCATCTACAACAATGAGGTGCTCAACCGCTCTAAACCGGTTACCATCAACGTGCATAACGAAACGCTTGAAGGTACACTAAAACAGATTTTTTCAAACCAGCCGCTCAGTTACGAAATAAGCGGACAAACTATCATTGTTAAAGTAAAGCAAGCTGTACGTAACCAGCCCGATAGGGCAATTACAGGTAGTGTTACTTCATCAGTTGATAATGAGCCGCTTATTGGGGTGTCTGTTTCTGTAAAAGGCCAGTTAACAGGCGTTACCACCGATATTACCGGCCATTATTCTATTAATTTACCGGGTGGCAGCAACGTGTTGGTTTTTAAATATATTGGATTTATTGCCCGCGAAATTGAAGTTGGAGATAACAGTAAGCTGGATATAAAAATGGTACCCGGCAACCAGCAGTTAGAGGAGGTTGTAGTACAGGCTTATGGTACAACTAAGCGCGGTGCCCTTACCAACTCGGTTGCAACCATTAATGCTAAAGAATTAGAGAAACGCCCAATTACCAGTTTAACCACCGCTCTGGCAGGTGCGGCTCCGGGTATACAAACTACCACCGGAAGCGGCCAGCCTGGTTCGGGGGTAGGGGTTAGTATACGTGGTTTTGGTTCGGTAAATGCCGGTACCGAAATTTTGTACGTGGTTGATGGCGCGCCCTACGGCGGTGTGATAAGCAACCTTAACCCTAACGATATTGAAAGCATTTCGGTACTTAAGGATGCATCGGCGAGCGCGCTTTATGGTTCGCGGGCAGCTAATGGGGTGGTACTCATTACCACCAAATCCGGCGTTAAAAATAAGGATGTTATTGAAGTTAAGGCTACCGGTGGCATTACCTCTCGCGGTTTAGCCAACTATGAAAAGGTTGATGCCTTTCAATATTATCCGCTTATATGGGAGTCAATGCGTAACCAATACGTGGCAAATGGCCAGGCATTGGCAACGGCCAATCAATCGGCAACTGATAATGTAAAAAGCCAGTTGGTTTATAACCCGTTTAACGTGCCCGATAATCAAATTGTACGTAGCGATGGTACCATAAATCCGGCGGCCTCATTCCTATACCCCGATGATTTGAGCTTCAGGAAAGCCATGCAGCAAACCGGCGTTAGGCAAAACTACTCGCTGGGCCTACGCGGTGGTGCAGAAAAATCGAGCTATTATGCGTCTGTTGATTATCTTAATGATAAGGGTTACAGCAAAGGCAGCGATTACAATCGTATAACTGGCAGGGCTAAAATTGATTTGAGTCCCAAAAAATGGTTGAAGGCGGGTGTAAATATGTCGGGCACTATAGCTAAAACACTTTTGGCTAATGAGGATGCGGGCATCAACGAAAACCCTTTTTACGTTGATTTGCTGATGGCGCCTATTTACCCGGTTTATAAACACGATGCACAGGGTAATTATGTGTATGATGCCGCCGGCGAAAAAGAGTATGACAATGGTGAGTTACGTCCTATATTTCAGGGGCGCAACATATTGGCCGAAACTATGCTTAACCAGCTTTACAACAAGCGCAATGCGCTGGGCGGTCGTACTTATTTAGAAGCTACTTTGTTACGAGGCTTAAAAGCAACTGCCAACCTTGCGGTTGACGTTAATAATTACGAGTACCTGTTTTACCGTAACCCCGATATTGGCGATGGTGTTAGTGTAAACGGCCGTACCTCGCGTACAAGCAGCAAAACCCAAACGCTTACCATTAACCAGTTATTAAACTACAACCGCACGTTTGGCAAACATAGCATTGATGCGTTGTTAGGTCATGAGTATTACTTTGAAAAGTACACCTACCTTACTGCCCGCCGCGACAACCAGGTGGTTGACGGACCGGTTGAGTTAGACAATTATGCCAACCCGGCTGTGGTAGATTCGTACGTTACTGAAGACAAAATTGAGAGCTTTTTATCAAGGTTTCAGTACAATTATGATAACCGTTATTTCTTGACAGGTTCGGTCCGTTCTGACGGTTCATCAAGGTTTCACCCGTATTCGCGCTGGAGCACGTTTTGGTCTTTAGGGGCCGGTTGGCAATTGCAAAATGAGGCCTTCATGAAACGCTATCAATGGCTTGACTTACTTAAGTTGCGCGCATCATACGGTGAAGTAGGCTCAAATCAAATAGGTTTATATCCTTACCAATCCTTCTATAACATCGGTAACAATAACAACTCCGAGCCGGGCATGACGCAAAGCCGTACCGTAGGTGGCGGTGAGGATTTGCAGTGGGAAATTAACCAAACTTATGATGTGGCCTTAGAGTTTGGCTTATTTAAAAATCGCATTAATGGTACGTTGGAGTATTTCCGTCGTGGTTCAAAAGAATTGTTGTTTTACGTTCCGCTACCACTATCGAGCGGCCGTAGCAGCCAGCCCCAAAACATAGGTGCTTTATATAACAACGGTTTCGAGATACAATTAAGCGGAGACCCGATCCGCAGCAAAAACTTTGTTTGGAATGTATTGGTAAACTGGACTAAGTTTAAAAACAATATCACCAGAATGCCAGATAATCCTCCTTATATTGTTGATGGTACTAAGAGACGCGAGGCCGGATACTCTATTTACGATTACTGGCTACGCGATTGGTACGGTGTTGACCCTGCCACTGGTGTAGAGCTTTACTATGCCGACCCTGCTGTAACCACTGATGCGGCTGCCTTTACCAACGCTAATGGCGACAGGGTAACCAGTAACGCTAACTCGGCATTATATAACTATGTAGGTTCGGCCATACCTGATTTTTACGGTAGTTTAGGAAATACATTTACCTACAAAAGTTTTTCACTTAATTTTTTATTGATGTATCAGGTTGGCGGTAAGGCGTTTGATCGTGATTATCAATCATTAATGTACAATGGTTCATACGGTAGGGCATTACACGTTGATGCGCTCAAGCGCTGGCAAAAACCGGGCGATATTACCGATGTGCCTATCCGCAATACGGGTACAACCATGTATGATAGCGATCGCTGGTTAATTGATGCCTCGGCATTAAGCCTGCGTACAGCATCGCTTACCTATACGCTGCCTGCAAAACTGGCAACCAAAATAGGGGCGAGCCGCGCACAATGCTTCTTTACGGGCGAAAACCTCTTTATCCTGTCAAAGCGTAAAGGTTTAGATCCTACCCAATCGTTTACAGGCGTATCATCATACACCTACGCTCCAACCCGCATAGTAACATTAGGCGTTAATATAGTTTTATAAAAACCGGCTATGAAACATTTAAAAATATTTGCAGCACTCTTAATATCTGCACTTTTGTTTTCGTGCAGTAAGGAAGCTCTAAACACCAATCCAACGAGCGGAATATCCGACGAAACAGCTTTCGCTTCGGTAGACAATGCCCAAAAAGCCCTCAATGGTATTTACCGTATTTTGTATACGCAATACACCAACCAGCATCGCGATGGGCATGGTGCCATAATGATCAACCTCGATGCCATGGGCGAAGATTATGTGCGTACCAATGCCTCATATGTGTACCATTATCAATCATACCGCTGGTTGGCGCACCGCAACTCGGCCGATGATAATGTAAACGCCTTTACTTATACGTTTTACTATATCGTTATTTCAAACGCTAACCAAATTATCGAGCGTATTGATGGAGTAGAGGGTGAGGCGGCTACCAAAGCAGTTATAAAGGGCGAGGCGCTGGCGCTGCGCGCCTGGGCGCATTTTCAACTGGTGCAATTGTATGGTAAACGTTATGATGCAACCACCATGCCCAATAGCCAGCTTGGTATACCTATTGTAATTACCTCAAGTACCGAGGGGCAGCCGCGTGCTACTGTTGAAGCCGTTTACACTCAAATTAACAAAGATTTAGACGAGGCTATCAGCAACCTGGCGGCAACTCCGGCGTCGCGCACCGGCAGCGCCAAAACGCATATCAACATCAATGTGGCTAAAGGCTTTAAAGCCCGTGTTGCCTTGGTAATGCAAAACTGGCCGGTTGCTATTAAGTTTGCACAGGAAGCCCGCGCAGGTATTGATAACCTGATGACCAATGCCCAATACACAGCCGGCTTTACCGATATTAATAACACCGAGTGGATGTGGGGCATTATTCAACCTGCCGATCAAGTACCAACCTATGGCTCATTTTATGCTTACATGTCGGCTAACTTTAACTCGGCATTTACAAGAGTTAATCCTAAACTTATAAACTCGTTGCTTTACGCAAAAATACCTACAACCGATATTCGTAAAAAATTGTGGTGGGATGGCACAACGGCCGACAGGGCGAATTTTCCTACTATTGCCAGCCAAACTAAAGTGATCTATATGCACCGCAAATACCAGGTGCCTGATGTGGCCACCCGAGCCGGTGATATTCCGTACATGCGTATAGCCGAAATGTATCTTATTGAAGCCGAAGCGCAGGCACGTGCCGGAAACAGTACGGCTGCGGCTCAAGCACTATTGCCGCTGGCTAAAAACCGCGATGCAGCTTATGTATTATCAACCAAAACGGGAGCTGCCTTAGTTGATGATATTATGGTGCAAAGGCGTGTTGAGCTTTGGGGTGAAGGTTTTCGTTTCCTGGACTTAAAGCGCACCAATGCCGACTTAGATCGCAGGGGTACGAATCACAAGCTCGATGTAGCTAACATTATGTACGTGCCGGCCGGAGATCCGTCATGGCAATGGCTTATTCCGCAAGATGAAATTAACTCAAACCCGGCAATTGGTCCGGCTAATCAAAATCCATAAATTTTCCTTGTGTTTTATTCAATGTTAGTAAATGTTAGAGGGCTGCCCGGTGGGCAGTCCTTTAAGTTTTTGATAGTTTTACTGGCCCTTACAGGCTTAGCTGCTTGTCGCACCAACAAGTTAAATACAACAGCGGCGGTATTGAAAGTCGATTCATCAAAAGCAAAAATAACGTGGCAACAGCGTCGCGAATATATTTTTAATAACCGCCAGCTAATTTTTAGCAACAAGTTTGCATCGGCTCGTTTTAGTGCTATTACCCAGCAAAATGATAGCACTTTTAAAATTGATGTACTACCCGAAAACGAGCCGGTAAACCCAAGCCCGTGGTATGCATTTAAGGTATGGTCGGCCATTGGTCGGAATGTTTATATAACGCTTAACTATCCTACCACCAAGCATCGCTATAACCCTAAAGTGAGCGTTAATGGCAAACAGTGGCAGGATGTATTGCCCGTAAGTATTGCAAAAGATGAGCGGCAGGCATCGTTTAAAATAAAAGCGGGAACCGATACTTTGACTGTATCCGCTCAAGAAATCATCAGCTCGGCCGATAGTTACCGCTGGATGGATAGTATAGCCGAATCCGGTAATTTAAATAAACAGGTAACAGGGCATAGTTTAATGGGTAAGCCAATAACGATGTTAACCAGCAAGGGCAGTAATGGCAAAAAGCTGGTGGTGGTATTAAGCAGGCAGCATCCGCCCGAAGTTACTGGCTACATGGCCATGCAGGAGTTTGTGCGAACAGTAACCGCTAATACGACAATGGCAATAAAATTCAGAGAGCAGTACCAATTGTTGCTTTGGCCTATGCTAAACCCCGACGGAGTTGATGAGGGTAATTGGAGGCATAGCGCCGCAGGTGTTGACCTGAACCGCGATTGGGAAAACTTTGTACAGCCCGAAACTAAAGCGGTGCAACAGGCCGTATTAAATATAGTGAAACAGCAAAATGCCAAAGTTTACTTTACGCTCGATTTTCATTCAACTTACTACGATATATTTTACATTAACCAATTGCAAAATCCATCGGCCTCCAATTTACCAGGTTTTACGGTTGAATGGTTAGATGCTATGAAAAAGTCTATTCCGGGCTTTAGCCCTCAAATAAAACCATCGGGTAATGGTGGTAATGTATCAAAAAGTTGGTTCAGCCGGAAATTGGGTGCCGAAGCATTAACATACGAAGTAGGGGATAATACCTCACGTAACCTATTAAAGTTAAAAGGCCGGATAGCAGCAGAAGAAATGATGAAAAAACTAATGGCAGATAATTAAAAAGGCTTTAAGCGAAATGTTTTAAATAAGCGTAAGAGCTCGAATTTATTTAAACGGCTTTATGTTATTATAATAAATGTTGTTATTTATCACCTGTCTTTTTCATCCACGCAGCGTATTGTTTATCCAATATCTTTTGAGGCCAATTACCATACCACGCGTAACCTGTACGGCGCTCTTTTTCTATTTCGGCAATGTTGTATTTCTTTTGACTATCTCTGCCCGAAAAGAATGGCTTGTTTGTTCCTATCTCATAAAAACGTGCCCAAATAGTTGAACCGGCATCTGCAACAAGTTGTCCATCGTTGGAGCGTTCAAAACGATAGCCTTCAATTTTGACTTTGGCAAACCACTCTACAGCGCTTTTAATAGCTGCTTTAACATCGGTAGTAGGATAGAGTTGACGCATTAAAAACTCAACAATTGCCGCCGATTCGGATGCGCTTAAACCTACCAGCTCAAATTTGCGGGCGGCTACCGGTTGTAAGGTTTTTTTATCGTATTGTTGTGTCCATGCGGTTAACTTGCCATTAACCTTTACCTGTGTTTTTATAATACAATCTATACCTTTTTTCACGGCTTGTTTGCATGGGGCTACCAATGCTTTATTAACCACATCAAAACCTTTGGTGCCATTGGCTATGTTGTACATTATGTCTAATGTATTGATCATGGCATTGTCGTTGTAGGTAATCTGGGCACGGTATAAGCTGATATCGGGGTAATACTGTGGCCAGCCGCCATTAGGATATTGTGCTTTTAACAGATACCTGATACCTTTTTCGGCTGCTTTAAGGTAAACCGAATTTTGAGTTTGCTTATAGGCGATTACCAGGTAGGTGATCTCTTTATGAGTTGCGCCATTATCAATAGTTGCGTCAATACGATTTGAATCGGCACGGGTTAATTGCTTTTGGTCATCAGTCAGGTTTTTGTTGTAATCAACTTTAACCTCATTTACTGCTTTAGGCCAGCCGCCTACGCTACGCTGATAAAGCAGCATGTTTTCGGCAACAGGGTCAGTTTTAACTTGAGCCTCAACTTTAGTCCAAAGCAAGCCTATAAAGCAAGAGACAGTAAGTATAAAAGTTCTCTTAGTAATTATTGCCATAAAATAATTTGTGGTTTGACTATATCTGCCGCTATAAGTTAAGTGCCGGGAGTAAATTTTAATCAGATAAGTTATCATCCCCCAAAAACAGCACACCGGTAGTTGATACCGGTGTGCTGCAAATAAAGGGTTTTATTTTGCCCAACGTGGGTCGCCAATAGCTCCGCCTGTTGTGCTGGCCGTACGCAGAGCCGAACCTGCAGGTAAAGCAAAGTTAGTGGTAGCTTGTACCCAACCTAAATCGGTATTGGTAATAGCGGCAGTGGTTACAGTTGTGGCCGAGTTACTCAAAGGTAATGGGCTGCCGACTGTGGTTTGTGTGAGTAATGCAAACGTGTTGTTGTTTGTAAACGTAAACGAACTTCCAACCCCTGTACCTCTAAACAGGCCAGATATAATTGTTGCCGCCCTGGGGCTGTTTGCAATAATTGAATTAGTAACTGCGACTTTAATAGCATTAGCATTTGCATCTGCAAAAACAAATGTATTGGTACCGCCCCCAAACGAGTTAAATGTACATTTATCAATTGTTATACTTGGAATAGGTGTACCTGTATTAAGGACTGTTGTTGCTACTATAAAATTACGTCCAAATTCATAAAATGTTGAATTAGTAATGTTCAACTGTGCAAATTGAACTTTGCTTAATTCAATGGTGTTAAATCCGGCAGTGGCAGATTTATTGATATTAAACGCAAGCGTGTTGTTGATATTAATATTACCAATAACAAAACCGTTAGTGTTGGTAGCACGGTTTCCGCGTAAAAATGCATTTACTACATTACTTACCACACAGCCATCAATATTAATGTTTGTAAATGTTGCATTTTCTGCATCCGACGCGTTACCTATTAAGTTAAGGAAGTATTGAGCAGCTCCTGCAGTACCATCAAAGGTGATGTCTTTAGCCGAGAAGCCTGCACCTGTACCCTTAATGTCAATTTGCTTAAAATTGATTATTACTTTGCTGGCATCGCCCGACTTACCCTGTAAACCAATATTCTTTTGTTGAATAGTAATATTGGCATAAGCGGCAGTAATGTCCTTAACATCGTAAGTTCCATCAGCCAAGCCAATAATATCGCCATTTGAAGCATTGTTAATCACGTCGATCAAGTTATCTGCTGATGTGATCTCTTTTGTAAATAGCGGTGTTTTAAATGTGGTAAAACCTTTAATGCGTGTACCTGAATATATATCAGCACGGTAGCTGGCATCACCTGTAAGTCCGGTTACTAATTTGTTAGTGGCTGTAACATCGGCAGGAGAAAGGGCTACATCAAATGCAGCACCACCAGCCAGTGGCGTGATGGTTATTTTGGTTACATCAGGTGTAGTGAGCCAGCGTAATGTAACCGTTTTTGATGTTAGATCGGCACTGGTAACGGTTTGCAATATGCCGGGCATGGTAAAACTACTGCTGGTTACCACATATCCATTAGAGCCTGGTAAAGTTGCTGTTGAATTGGCTTTTACGCGGGCGTAGTAGGGTTGTCCCACCTGTATGTTATCATCCGTTAAGGTAAGTGTTACAGCATCAGTGGTTTTGATATAATCAATGGTGGTGAATGCAGCATTTTTTGATACTTCTAAAGTATAATTTACACCTGTTCCTCCTGAAAATAGAGATGCTTTCCAATCAATTTTTACAGTTGTACCGGCTGTTGTAGTATTTAACCCGGTGGGAATAAATGCCCGTGACGGTTGTAATGAGCCAACCGCATTATCTTTTTTACATGCGCCAAACAGCGAGGCAAATAGTACCAGCCCCGGCAGCCATGTTTTATTTATATTAATGAATTTCATGTTAATCTGAATTAAGATTATTAATAGCCGGGGTTTTGTTTAAGATTTGGATTGGCATCAATTTGGTTTTGCGGAAACGGCAATAACTCACTTTTAAATTGTGTAAAGTTTACTGCAAAATACGTAAGTATTGTTGTGTTGATACCCGTGCCTACCCATGATACCGCTGTGTAACCTGCCGGAGCCGGTGTAACCGTAGCATCATAATATGAGGTAGGAGAGAAAAATGTTAACGGTGCCGGTTGATTTGGTTTGTAGTACAACGTAGTTGGGAGCTTTGAATAATCTACCGGTGTAGTTTCGCCATTATAAGTTTGTGATTGATACATGGCTTTCATGCGATCTTTGGCTTCGTCCAGTTTAGCTTTAAGCAGGTTCCAGCGTATCAGGTCGTACTTGCGTATGCCTTCGCCGCCAAGTTCCCAGGCGCGTTCGTTTACAAGGGCAGTAAAAAAGCCGTTTTTGGTAGTTGGTGTAGTACCAATAGATGAACTGCCGAAAGCTCGTTTGCGTACCCTTTCAAAAGCGGTAATTGCAGCAGCAGTTGGGCCGTTGTTGAGCTCGTTTTCGGCTTCGGCAAACATTAGCAACACATCTGAGTAGCGCATCATTGGCCAGTTGGTGCCAAAGTACTGGGCGGCTGAGGTTAGCGAACCTGTCCAGTCTCTGCGGAATTTGCCATCAACCATACTTTGTAAAGTACGGGCAACCAAAACCGGGCCTGTGGTAATATCATATGGCGCACACATTACATCGCGGCGGGTATCATTACGGTCGAACGAATAGAAGTAGGTAGGCAATACGGTTAAAGCACCATTACCTGTTCCGTTATAACGAGGTCCGTTATAATAACCCAGTTTACTATCGCCCACGGCACTCGAACCGCCCGACATGCCCACTTCAAACAATACTTCGCCGTTAGGCTCTGGTTTGTGCTGGCATATAAAATCTTTCCAAACGGCCTGGTAGCTGCTGTTGAGGTTATGGTCGGCTGTGCGCTGAATAATAGCATTGCACTCGTCGCGGACTATCTGGTAGTATTTTTTGTAGTTCGCCTCATCACGTTTTATAGTTTTGTCCGCGCGAAGCGAATACCCACCTCTGAACAAGGCTATGCGGGCACGCAAAGCGCGTATAGCACCTTGAGATAATCTTTCATTATTGAATTGAGTAGCCTCAGTACGCCATGGCACTATGGTTTCGGCCTGTGCCAAATCATTTAAAACCCGGTCGTAAATGGTGTCGCGGTCGGTCTTTGGTTTAAATAAATCGCTCTCAAAGGCTGATGGGGTCCATTGCGCAGGTACATCGCCCCAGTTTTTAATCAACTCAAAATAAAACTGTGCACGTAAGGCTAATGCCTCACCATAAAAGCGCTTAAGCTGGGCTTGCTCAGATATAGTACCTCCCGTGTATTGCGCCATTTTGGGAATATAGTAAATGGCTAAGTTGGCACGTTCAACACCCACGTATAGCTGTGAGTAAGGGTTGGCTAATTGCGTATTGCTGGGTTGTACATTGTAGTGTGCAATATCACGGCGCTCATTATCAGGGTACGGAGTAGCGCCTTGTCCCATCATTTCGTCATTATCAAGCGGGTAATACATGCTCAGGCGTATACCATAACCGGCATCGCCGCCTAACTGTGCGTAAGCCGATATTAAAGCCTTTTCGGCATTAGCCGGGCTGCTGAAAACATAATCGGGCCCGAAGGATGAAATAGGTTCAACCTCAAGGTATTTTTTACAAGATGAAAATGCAAAAGCTATGCCTGCTATTGCCAGTACACCTGCGGTATATTTTACTATTTTATGAGTAGTCATTTTCTTCAATTAAAATTTAGTTATAAACTCAGGTTTACACCCATAATAAAGGCCCTGCTGCGCGGATAAGCTGCGTAATCAACACCGGGAGTTACCGGGCTGTTGCGGCGGGTATTAACCTCGGGGTCGTAACCACTGTAGCCGGTAATTACAGCCAGATTATTTACGGTTCCGTAAACACGAAGGCGGCTAACATGTATTTTGCTCAGGAGCTTAGGTGATAGTGTATAACCCAAGGTTAGATTATTTATACGTAAAAACGAACCACTTTCAACTGCCCATGAATGTACATAGAACGAACTTGCAGTTGTTAAAGGCGACCAGATGGTTGCATTTGTATTTAGTGCTGTTAGAGCTGCCGGATCGGTTACGCGTTGTCCCTGATCGTTTACGTTACGCCAGCGGCCGTTCATAATTGATAGCAAATTTGAGTTAGGTGTGTACCCGCTGGTAAACTCTAACTTATTGGCGTTCAATATGTCGTTGCCTAACTGGTAATTTAAGAAAATGCTTAGGTCGAAGTTTTTATAAGTAAATTGTTGATTAAAGCCACCAAAAAACTTAGGCTGTGCATCACCAATAATGGTACGGTCTTTATCGTCAATAATGTTATTACCGTCTAAATCTTTAAATTTAATTACACCTGGTTGCGGTGCTGTTGAGGTTACCGACTGGTTGTTAGGAATACCTGCCTTGAGTGTGTAAACACCATTGGCGTAATTAAAATCATCTACTTTGTAATATCCGTCGGTTTCTAATCCCCAAATGGTACCTACCGATTGTCCAACCTTGGTTATATAATCAGATGGTTGGTTTGAACCTGCCCAGCCCGATGAATATAAGCGTGAAGTGGTTATGCCACCCAAGCTAAGAATTTTGTTTTTGTTGTAAGAGATGTTGTAGTTAATTGTCCAGCTAAAGTTTTTATTGGAGATGGGGGTAGCGTTTAACTGAAGTTCCACCCCTTTATTTTGTGTAGAGCCAATATTACGTATTTGCTCCTGATAACCAGTTTGTGCGGGTAATTGCAGCGGGAACAGAAGGTTGGTGATTTTGTTGCTGTAAACATCGGCAGTTACCTGCAAGCGATTGTTAAAAACGCTAAAATCTAAACCGAGTCCTTTAGCTGTAGTTGTTTCCCAGGTTAGGCTGTTGTAAGCCAGGGCCGATGGACCAAAGCCAACTACCAGTTGGTCATTTATACTGTATGTGTTATTGGTTGGCGTGCCAACAAATTGGGTTAAGTATAAAAAGTTAGGTACCCGGTTATTAGCCGATTGGCCATAATTAACCCTTAATTTTACGTCGTTGAAGGTGTTTTTAAGTTTTGAGAAGAATTTTTCATCCGAAACTCGCCATGCAAAAGATCCAGCCGGGAAGTATCCCCATTTGTAACCCTGTGCAAATTTAGATGAACCATCGCCCCGCATTGATAAATTTAAAAGGTATTTTTTATCGAACGAATAGCTGATACGGCCAAAGAAAGAGAATACCCTGTTAGGAATTTCGGACGAAACGGGCAGTGGCTGGGTCAAACCCACACTACCTGCCGGAACCACACCTAAGCTAAAGTTACCTAAAGCACGATCGGCACTTATGCCAACCGGAAAGAAGCGGCTTTCGATGGTATAACTTTTCAAGTTATCATCATATAACTCCTGACCCAACAAAACATTTAAACTATTGCGCTTGCTAAATCCCCAACCCGATTTATCAAAGTTTAAGGTAAAAACATTGGAGTTATTTATAGTACCGCGTGTAGTGGTGGCTATTGATGCGGTAGGCATGTTCGCATTTTGCCGGGCAATGCTGGTAATGGTATCATTAAAAGCATTGGCGCGGGTGCTGCTGTAATCATACCCGAAGGTGGTTTTAAATGAAACTATCTTGTTAATGTTATAAGTAACACTGCCGCTAAAGTTAGCTGTATTTTGATAGTTACGACGGTACTCGGCCTGGTTCAATAAAATAGGGTTAACCAGCGAAAGACTGTTGGCATTTGTTTGCGAAGCATAATCGGGATCATAATCATCAAGGTCGCGGCCACCTGTTAGTAGTGGGCGGTATTTTACGGTTTGCCTTAAACGGTTATTTGATGATGAACCCGGATCGGAAGTACCCGCACCGTTAACAATAGTATTATTATAACGAACCGTGAAATTAGCCGACAGCTTATCGTTTATTTTTTGATCGAACTTAAAGTTGATGATCTTACGGTTAAAATCAGAAATAAGTTGTACGCCTTCTTCACCATTTGAAGTAACGCTCAATGCGTAGCGGGTATTCTCGTTACCGCCGGTTAAGCTCAGGTTGTGGGTTTGCATAAGGGCATTGCGGCCAAACATTTGCTTTTGCCAGTCAACAAAGGGTGCTTCTTTATATAACTCAAGATCATTATAAAAGCCGTAAGCCCCGGTAAAGGTGTTTAATTCCTGAGCACCGTTAAGTAATGCACGTTCGTATTGGTACTTTACAAAATCATAAGGGTTCATCACATCCAGCTTATTATTAAGCTTGCGGAAACCCACCAAGCCGTTATAGCTGATAGTTGGTTTTTGAGAGCGTGAGCCACCTTTTGTGGTAATTAAAACTACACCGTTACCGCCGCGTGCACCGTAAATGGCAGTTGAGGCCGCATCTTTCAATACATCAATCGATTCAATATCCTGTGGTGCCAATACCGATAAGGCATTTTCAACCTGTACACCGTCGACTACGTAAAGGGGGGTGTTTTCGAGAGTTATGGAACCACCACCACGTACTTTTACCGAAGCTGTAGTATTGGGCGAACCTTCAGACTGGGTAATTTGCACACCCGCTAAACGACCGGCCAATGCCTCAGCAGTAGAGTTAATAGGGATATCCTTCAACTGCTTAGCATTAACCGATGATACCGAGCCTGTTAGAGCATTTTTTGATACCGTTCCGTAGCCAATGTTTACCACCTGTACCTCATTTAAGTTTGTGGCTGCATTCTGCTGCAAGGTAATATTGAGCTGGGTTTGGCTGCCTACAGCAACTTCCTGGTTTTCAAAGCCTATGTAGCGTAATACCAGCACAGGGTTCCCGGTTGTGGGTACATTTATTTTAAATATACCCGCTACATCGGTACTGACACCCTGACTGGTGCCTTTAAGCATTACTGTGACACCAACCAGAGGCTCGCCACTTTTGTCGGTCACCTTGCCTGTAATACTGCGTGTTTGGGCCCATGCGGTACTGCAAAGCAGGGTGAACATGAAAATTTGAAGTAAAAGTTTATTCATAATTTATTTGGTTTCAATATAATTGGTTGCACTTGAGCCTAAACATTACTCGAAATGTTTGGGCAGCAAAATGCCTAAAAAATGAAGTAAGAATTTTATTAAACTGGTTTAACGGAGCAAAAAAAGCAATTAAGTATTGGTTAACCTTAATTACTTGTTATTGAGACAAGAATAAACATTTTACGAATACAAAAAAAGAAATTTTGCTAAAAATTAAATAAAATTCATAATGCTGAAGAACATGCCCGGCATGTTTTCATGTGCTGTTTAAATCGAACAAAATTGTTCGGTTTAAATTAATGCGAAAGTTGCTTTGCTTATATGAAAGCATTGCTAAATTCCCTTCTTTAAAAATAAAATTGGCTGCGTATGGTAATAATCCTAATTTAACAAAGTATTAAATAAGTTTTTTAATTTGCTTTTGAGTTTATGTGTGCTTTTATAATTTGAAATTGCAATTGACATTATATGAATAAAAATATACTAAAACTTCACCAAATAGCTTCACAGTCAACAAGAAAGATCATTGGGTTAATGTCGGGTACCTCTTTTGATGGTTTGGATATTGCCTTGTGTGAATTTGAGGGGAGCGGTACAGACACTACTGTTAGCGTTACGAATTTTATAACCAAAGAATATACGCCTGAATTTAAAGAAGAGATTAAATCCATATTTGCCAAGCGTAAGGTTGATTTAGAAAAGCTCACCTTGCTCAATGCTTTTATAGGGAGTTATTATGCTAAACTTATTCAGGAATGCCTTGACACCTGGAACGTGCCGAATACAGATGTTGATTTAATAGCCAGTCACGGTCAAACCATATTTCATGCACCCAAACATCATCACCCTTATGATAATTATGGCAATGCCACGCTACAAATAGGTGATGCCGATCATTTAGCTGTAAAAACAGGTATTATAACCCTAAGCGATTTCAGGCAAAAGCATATTGCCGCCGGAGGCGAGGGAGCACCACTTGCAGTTTATGGCGACTACCTGGTATTCTCGGATTCGGTTGAGAACCGCATTATGCTCAACGTTGGAGGAATAGCCAACTTTACATATTTACCAGCAGGCAAACCCGATAAGTTTTTTTCGACCGATGTAGGGCCCGGTAATACGCTGATGGATCAGTATGTACAGGCTAACTTCCCGGGTATGTATTATGATAAAGATTCGGAACTTGCTTTGAAGGGCAACGTAGATAAGGCGCTTCTTAAAGCTTTATTAAACGATCCGTTCTTTGATTCGCCTTTCCCAAAAACAACCGGGCCCGAATTGTTTGATCTTGCTTATTTAGAGCATGCAGTTCAAGTTGCCGGGTGTGAAAATCTTTCACATTACGATGTTTTGGCAACCCTGGCTCTGTTTTCTGCACAAGGTATTATTAAGGCAATCGAAACTACGGTTACAGCATCCCAATCGTTTGAAATTTATATAAGCGGTGGCGGCATGCATAACCCCTTATTGCTCTCACATCTTGAAAGGTATTATTCCAGAAAGATAAGATCAACAGCTGATTTAGGCATTGATCCTGATGCAAAAGAGGCCGTATTGTTTGCCTTACTGGCTAACGAAGCTGTTGCCGGTAATGCCGATACTTTGCAAAGTACTGCCGGTGTACCAAAAGTAACTATGGGAAAAGTAAGCTTTCCGTTATAAACTGTATTATCACTATGCAATAATTTAATTAATCCTGATATGAAACAAATTCTACTATGTTTAAAAACAGCAAGAGCCTTACTGGTTCTACTCATTGCGCTGTGTTTGGGACAAAACGCCATGGCCCAAAACAGGCAAGTTATTAAAGGCGTAATTAAAGACGCACGTAATAAGGAACCCATTATTGGTGCGGTAATCAGGCTGACTGGTACTACGGTAGGTACCGCCACCGATGTTAACGGCGCGTATACTTTAAACGCAAGCGTGCCAAATGGCAACTATACCATTGCTATAACTTATACAGGTTATAAGCCTGTTAATAAATTGGTTACATTAGATCAAAGCCCGGTTACAGTAGACCTTGAACTTTCGGAAGATGCATTAAGTTTGAACGAGGTTGTGGTTACCGGTACCGGAGCCGCTACCAGTAAAAAGCAGCTGGGTAATGCCATATCAACGGTATCAGCTAAAGACATGGAAAACAGCACAGCTACATCTATCGACCAAGCTTTAGCCGGTAAAGTTGCCGGTGCGCAAATATCACAAAACTCGGGTAACCCGGCCGGTGGTATTAGCGTGCGTTTAAGGGGTAATAGCACTATTGCCGGTTCGAGCGACCCGTTGTATATTGTAGACGGTGTGATTGTAAACAATAGTTCGAGCGAACTGATAGACCTGGGTGGCTACTCGCAGAACAGGTTGGTTGACATTAACCCTGCAGATATTGACCATATTGAGATTATTAAAGGTGCTGCCGGAGCTGCAATTTACGGTTCGCGGGCCAGCAACGGCGTGGTGCAAATATTTACTAAAAGGGGCAAGGCCGGCAAGCCTGTGGTTAGCGTCTCTACACAATTCAGGTCAAATTCGCTTCGCAAAAAATTGGAGTATAATAAATATCCGTTTCGTTTTACCAACACCGGTACGACTGCCGCTGCTAATGCTGATCTAACTCAAGTTCCGGTTGAACGTTATGATTTGCAGGACCGTATTTTCAGGGATGCTTATGGTAACGAAACTAACTTATCGGTTTCGGGTGGTAACGATAACACTACTTACTTTATGAGTGGCAGTTATTTGGGCAATCAGGGTATTATAGATAAAACAAACTTTCAGAGAGGTACAGCCCGTTTAAGGGTCGATCAGCGTTTCAATAATTGGATCAAAGTATCGTTAGGTTTAAATTATAGTTTAAGCGGTAGTAAAGAAATACCAAATGGCGGTATAAATGAGGCTTACGGTGCGTTAACGGGTTTCATCTTTGGTAATAACTTTATCAACCCCGATCCAAACCCTGTTACTGGCATCTATCCAACATTAGCTCCAACAGGCTTGTTGCGTACCAATCCATTAGAAGCCATAAACAGGTTCGATTTTAACCAAAAAACCAGTAGATTGATTGGTGATATCCAGGTTAATATGACTCCGGTTAAAAACCTGACTATCAATTATACATTAGGTTATGATAACTCTACTCAATTAGCCACAGGTTATATTCCAATTGGTAATACCTCGCCATCATTCAGCACAGGTTTTGCTCGCCGCGCCGATAGGATTGCATTGTTGTTAAACAATGACCTTAACGTTAGTTACAAAGGCAAACTTGGCGATTTTGAGTTTACCACAGCTGCAGGTGCTACCGCTCAAACCGAACGCGTTAGCACAGCCGGCGTTACGGGTACACAGCTCAGCCCGTTTAGCCAGGTTGCATCAAGTGGTACCAATTTAATTGTTACCGATGCCCGCTCCACACTAAACATCCTTGGTTTTTATGCTCAGGAAACAATAGGTTTTAAAAATAAGCTATATGTAACAGGTGCCATACGTAACGATGTGGCTTCGTCTTTTGGTAAAGAAAACCGCTGGCAGTAATACAATATATCACACCAACTAACATTAATAAGTACGGTGGTAAATTTGTGTTAGTTACAGGGCACCTTTGCAGTTTTATTAAACAAAAAAATTTAGTAATTATGACCATGGGTGATAATTATGAACAAAAGCCATTACTCAAAGTAATACTTGAAGGCAGGGCCTTAGAGCGGGCAGTAAAGGATCATTATGAGTTTAGCCGTATCGATTCTATGGTAAAATCTCCGCTTGGAAATACTTTTACAGCGGTGGGTTTGTTAAAAATGTCAAACGCTCCTTACATGAAAATCACCAATCCGCAAAATATTATGATCGGGCCATTTGCACGGTTAGAAAAGCCATAAATTTGTAATAGTAATATTTTTAATATCAAAAATGGTTGCCACACAGTTTTTTTATCAATTAAAGTATGCTTGCCTCAATTTCGGCATCTGTCTGAACAATACTTTACTTCTTCCCAAACCTTTTCCCATTTTTTTCGCCAGGTAAACGGTCGTCCGCAGGTAACGCAAACTTTGGCTGGCAGGTGTTGTTTTTTAACCCCTTTCATGTTTCCATTTCTTTTTCATGTTAGCATACATTTCGTTTGCTTCGGCTTCCTTCCATTTTTGATAAAACATCTTTGCGGCCTCCGCCTTTTCCTGGTCGCCTGTACCACGTTCCAATTGCCGGTAATTATTTTGCTCGTCATATTTTTTACCGCCTTTATAATTGGCGTAGCGCCTCGCCCTTGTATAACCCATTTGTAAATACTTACGAGCCATATCGGCACCTACAAACTCATGAGCTGCAAGGTATGTCGCAAATAGGGCATATATTTTATTACTGCTTTCCAAGGCTATTTCAGAAGTTTTAAACCGCCAGTACTGACCAATTTCCGATTTATAAGGCTCGCAAATTAATACGCCTTGTTCCCCTTTACCAACTCTATACTGTTCGGTGTGTACGGTAGTTGATGCCGGGTTTCCATGCATAGGCTTCTTTATCAAAATTCAGGTAGCTGGGTTTATCCATAAATTAAAATGCACAGCCAATACGTTACCTCGTGCAGCAGTTCGATGTATTGAACATTTAATAGGTTATAGATGGCCTTTTCGTGAAACATGAATAAATAACAGCTACCCCTGTAGCCTGTTTTGAGCATTTGCACAATAATCTGAGCATTATTAATATTTTATTGTGACCAGATGATTTAGAATGGGAACAAATATTTAAAGGTCCATAATGGAACAATAATACATCCCTGGTGTTTAAACTTTGTCTATTGCCCATCCACTACGCTTTATAGCCGTTCCCGATACCTATCATACCTTCTAAAAAACAAACAATGAAGAAAGAAACAGGGGAACCTACATTCACTACTAAAACATCACCTAAAGCCGAGCCGGCTTTATTAGAGCTTTTTACCGATGGCATTAAGGATATTTACTGGGCTGAGAACCATTTGGTAAAAACCTTACCTAAAATGATCAAGGCGGCCACTTCTAAAGCGTTGGCTTCCGGTATTGAAAAACATCTCGAAGAAACCAAAACCCACGTGTTGCGCCTCGAACAAGCATTTGAATTGCTGGAAGAAAAAGTACAGGCTCAAAAATGCGATGCCATGGAAGGGTTGGCCAAAGAAGGCGAAAGCATTATCGAAAGCACGGAAGCCGGTACCGCAACACGCGATGTAGGTATCATTCTGGCTTCGCAAAAAGTAGAGCATTATGAGATTGCCACTTACGGCGGATTGCATCAATTAGCAGTAACGCTCGGTTTAAACGAGGTGGCTGAGCTATTAGCGCAAACATTGGCCGAAGAAAAGGCTGCTGATAAGCAACTTACAGATGTTGCCGAAAATGACATTAATTACCAAGCAGCCGCGGAAGCATAAATTATGAGCAACAAGAAACCATCACCTAAAATGGGTACAGAACCGGCTATTGATAAAAAGCTGGCACCACAACCCGAAAATGATAAAACTACGCAACTGGCAGCACACACATTAGATGCCGCCGGAGAACAAATGCGTACAAACACCGGCCTGTTTATTAATGATGATCAAAATTCACTAAAAGCAGGTGACCGCGGCCCTACACTATTAGAAGATTTTATCCTTAGGGAGAAAATAACGCACTTTGATCATGAACGCATACCCGAACGGGTTGTACATGCGCGTGGTTCGGGCGCACATGGTGTATTTAAACTATATGATTCGCTTTCGCCGGTAACTAAAGCTGCGTTTTTGAACGAGGTGGAACGCGAAACACCGGTATTTGTCCGTTTTTCAACCGTAGCCGGTTCGCGTGGGTCAACAGACCTGGCACGCGACGTACGCGGCTTTGCTGTGCGTTTTTACACGCCCGAAGGCAATTTTGACCTGGTGGGCAATAACATGCCGGTATTTTTTATACAGGATGCCATTAAGTTTCCTGACCTGGTTCATGCGGTAAAACCCGAACCTGATAATGAAATACCACAGGCAGCTTCGGCACATGATACATTTTGGGATTTTATCTCGCTCACGCCAGAATCTGCCCATATGATCATGTGGGCTATGAGTGACCGTGCCATCCCCCGAAGCTACCGTATGATGGAAGGTTTTGGTGTGCATACGTTCCGTCTTATTAATGCCGAGGGCAAAGCCAGTTTTGTTAAGTTTCACTGGAAGCCGTTATTGGGCGTGCATGCTGTTGCCTGGGATGAGGCACAAAACATTTCGGGTAAAGACCCTGACTTTCACCGCCGCGACCTTTGGGATGCCATTGAAAGCGGTGCATTTCCGGAATATGAATTGGGTTTGCAAATCATTCCAGAGGAAGATGAATTTAAGTTTGAATTTGACCTGTTAGACCCAACGAAGATAGTCCCGGAAGAATTAGTGCCGGTACAGCGCGTGGGTAAACTTACCCTTAACCGTAACCCTGATAACTTTTTTGCAGAAACAGAGCAGGTTGCTTTTCACCTCGGGCACATTGTGCCGGGTATCGATTTTACGAATGATCCGCTTTTACAAGGTCGTTTATTCTCTTATACCGATACACAGTTAACCCGCCTCGGTGGGCCAAATTTCCAGGAGATTCCAATAAACCGTCCTATTGTTCCGGTACACAATAATCAACGTGACGGTTTCATGCGTCAAATCATCAATAAAGGTAAAACCAGTTACGGCCCCAATGGCATTGCTGCTAACGACCCGCAGCAGGTTAAAGAAGCCGACGGTGGTTTTGTAAGTTATCAGGAGCGTATTGAAGCACGCAAGATAAGGGCACGCAGCAAAAGCTTTTTTGACCATTTTAGCCAGGCACGCTTATTTTTCAATAGCCAGTCTGACCCGGAAAAAAATCATATTGTAGATGCTTTGACCTTTGAATTAGGTAAGGTGAAACTGGTTGAAATACGCGAACGTATGCTGGGTGTACTGGTGCAAATTGATAAAGGTTTGGCCACGCAGGTAGCTTATGGCTTAGGTTTACACTTACCGGAAACATTACCTGCTAACGGACATGTTCCGGCCGATGGCAATCCTGAAGATTTTGCTTCGATACAGGTTGAAGGTTCAATTACAGTATCGCCTGCTTTAAGTATGGCTAATACAGTGAAAGATACCATTAAGAGCCGCAAGATTGCTATACTGGCAGCTGATGGCGCTGATTCAGCTTCTATAAATCAAATTAAAGCAGCACTGGAAGCGGAAGGTGCGGTGGTAGAGGTTATTGCCCCTAAACTCGGCTTTATAACCGCTGCCGACGATACGCAGATTGAAGTAGATCAAAGTTTCCTGACCGCAGCATCAGTGTTGTTTGACTCGGTATATGTAGCCGGTGGCATGAATGCTGTAGCCACGCTGGAAGCAGAGGCCAATGCCGTACACTTCCTGAACGAGGCTTTTAAGCATTGTAAACCCATTGCGGCACACGAAGATGCAATGCAGGTGCTTGATGCTACTTATTTCAGTAAAAAGTTACCGCCTGATTTTACTGAGGATACGGTGCTTAGCGAAGGCATACTTGTGGGTAAGACAGACAAAAACTTTGCTGAACTGTTTATAAAGATGATTGCGCAGCACCGTTTTTGGGAAAGGGAGAAGCCGAGGTTGATACCCGCATAACATGGAAGAGATCACCAATCAATTGACAGGCGCCGCAAGAGTCGGCGATCTGTCAACCTTGACCTTATTACTGGATCAAGGTGCAGACATCAATTCCCGAGACAGTAAAGGTTATACGCCATTAATTATTGCTGCTTATAACCACCAGTTGGATGCTGTAAAACTTTTATTGAATGCCGGTGCTGATGTGAATGCCGCCGACTACGGAGGCAATACAGCACTGATGGGCGTTTGTTTTAAAGGCTATCCTGACATTGCAGAATTGCTGATCGAGAAAGGGGCAGATTTGAATTTGCAGCATGGAAATGGAGGTACGGCACTAATGTTTGCAGCCATGTTTGGACGTAATGACCTGGTAAAGCTATTAGTAAAAAAAGGAGCCGACCGGTATATACTGGATGTTCGTGGCCTATCGGTTTTTGACCTGGCGGCCCAGCAGGGAAATGAGGAGGGCATTGCCATATTAGAAGCTCAGTATTAAATTAATATATCATGAAAAATCTATTTAAGAGAGACAAAAACAATGGCTTGCTCATTGCCGGAATAATCGGCGGGGCAATAGCTGCCGGCATTGTAACCGTATTGCTCACTCGCCACAAAAGCGAGCTGAGATCTTTAGCCCGAGCGGCGGAGGAAAAAGCAACCGATTATCTCGAAAAAAAAACGCATCGGCTTAAAAAACAAAGAACAGATTTAAGCAAATTGTAATAAATAATTAAAGCACTTAATAAAAGTGAAAAGTTAAGAAGGTAAAGCTGGTATTCAGTGCAAATTTTTTTAATATCATCTATAATCTTGCAATTATATGATTGCGAGATTACAGATGATATCACTATTGCGAGGCACCATCATAAACACAAGCTATTGCAGAGCAACAAGTAAGATACAAGAATTTTGATGCGATTTTTGTATGTATAAAGCTTATGATTGCAACATATTTAAAACTTCTGAAAAGTGCAGCCACTCGTGAGTAAGTATCATTTTTATACTTATTTAGTTTACATCTTGCATTAGTCATACCACCGCAGATTTGTTAATTGGAGTGGGACTAAACATCTACTCACAATTTCCTATTCTCGGGTTCTCAGGGCTTGCGCAAGGAAACATGTATTTGCTTTGTGAATACAGTGGCGAAGGATTGTCCGTTACAATCAGCGAAGCCATTGATTGCCCGTTGAAACCCGGCATAGTTATCTGTGCTGGCGAACCGTTTCCAAGCGCGACTGATTTAGCTGCCTGGTTATAGTTAAAACTATAATCTATCATTGCATCCAGCAAACGGTAAACACCGTAATAGTCCAGCGCATCAAAAGCACTTCGGCTGTTAGGCAGCACGTGATCAGTGCGATAGGTATAACCTGCAACTGTTGATGGTTTAATATAGATGAAATCTTTCTCGTTGTCGGCGATATTGATGTGTTTGAAAATATCGATAGCCATACGGTGGTCGTTGTAATTATCCTCATCATATATCTGGGTAATCATCTTTACGTTTGATGGAAAACTTTGTAGTTGCTGAGGGCTGATCTGGTAGTTGTACCATGGGGCCATAGTAAACAAAAAGCGGCCGTCCTGTCCCCAGCCATTTTCTGTAAAAGCTTTATAGCTTAAGGCAATGGAAGCGCCGCCGCCAAAGGAATGCCCCATAAAGCCTACTTTTTTAGTGTCGATAAGATTGGTATAATCCGCTGCGGCTTTGGTGAAACCGGCCCACAAAGTACTGTATCGCTCATCTACGCTAACGCCAGAGGTTGGATAGGGTACAAATACTACGACATAGCCTTTTTTTGCAATAAATTCAAACAAGCCCCGGTTATACTCCTTGTTTTCACCACCATAGGGATGGGAGTAAAAGATGGTGGGGCGTGGAGAATTCAGATCTAACGGATAAAAAATCGTCACCTTGGTACCGGTGTATTGTGGATTGGCAAAACTGGTTTCTCCAACCTGATGGGTACCGTCTGCACCGTAGCCGGAGGCTGGTGGCTGGATAGGTCCCTGTAACTTAGTTAGCGGTGTGGTATCTTGATCGTTATGTTTGCCGCAGGCACTGACCAGCAAACACACCGCCATAATTTTTAAAATAATGTTTTTCATAGTTGTACTATTAGTAGTTTTAATGACCCGTAAGCTAATATTACAGGCCTATATGTTTGTATTTAGCTAATTGATACAAGCGGATACTATTACCGAAGTACTTCATTAACCAGTGTTCTCAGTTTCTTGTAGCGCTCCTGTCTTCCGTTGTTTTTAATATAAAAGGTCAATAAAAAGGCCGCATACTTTCGCTCGTTGTCTACCCAGGGGAAACTACCAAAAAGACCAGGACTACTTACGGCAGTCGTTAGTCCCGTGGTAGTGCTTTTTTCTACTATCCATTCCCCGAAACCGTAACCCAGCCCACCTGCTTCCGCGGGCGAATATGCCACGTTGACCTCCGGTGTTATCCGGTTGATCTGCATCTGTTCTGCGCTGCCTTCGCTTAGTATGCGTTTACCGCTGAAAGTACCCTTGTTCAGAATCATGATCAGGAAGTTAATATAATCCTCGGCTGTGCTTCGGCCACCGCCCGCTGGCAAGGCCACCTTGCCTTTACCAAAGTCGGTGTTCTTCATAGAGAGTGGTGTGGCGATCCGCTCGGCAAACATTGCTTCAAAACTCTTGCCGCTGATCTTTTCGATCACTGCCCCGGCAATCTGTAAGCCGGCATTGCTGTAATGAAAAACGGTTCCGGGTTTGCCTTCCATCGGCAAGACGGCGATCTGGGCGATGGCTTCGTCCATACTGCCGACGCTCTTCCAATCTTGTAAGCTTTCCTTTAAATCTGTAGCTTTAATACCCGTAGTATGCGACAGGCATTGGGCGATGGTAATATTGCCTTTATCATGCTTCGACAGGATGGACAAGTATTTACCCACCGTATCTGTCAACTTAAGTTTTCCTTCGTCAACAAAGGTCATCACCAGGGCTGCGCTATACCATTTGCTGCAACTGGCAATCATCTGCTGGGTGGTTGCTGTAAAATCTTCGGTAGTAGCCGCCTTGCCCTGCCTGCGGGCGATGATCTTGCCGACCATTTTTTGCCGCCTGGTTAATTCGTTAACCGATTTTGTGTAAACGATCTTACCGTCTTTGTAGATCATCAATACCGAACGGCCACCCATGTCAGGCGTGTTTTCTTCCAGCCAGTTGTCTACCTTACTAAAGTTGTACTGCGCTGAGGCTGTTGTGATGCAAGCGAATACGATCACGATTAGCGAAAGGAAATATTTTTTCATAAAGGTTATTTAAGGATTCTTATTTTGCATAAAGGCTTCCTTAGCCGCATTCATCTTTTCCTTAACGTCCTGCAGGTAAGCCTCGAATTGTTCTTTGGTCAATAGTTGCTTTAGTTTGCCCTCTTTTTCTTTCATCAATGCCTTCGCTTTTTTTCCTCGCGAAAACCGGTTGCCATCACCCGTTATAATGGGTTGCATTTTACGCGCGTATTCCAGGTTAAGGCTGCTGATATGCTCATACTGAGTATCTGTGAGCTTCAGCTTTTCCTTCATTAGTTTATTTTGCCATTCGGCCCTTTGCTCGGGTGTTGACTTTTTCAGGTCTTTCATATCAGGCGTCTGCGCCAGGGCACCGGTGATAGTGGAAACTAATAGCAGGACAGCAGGTATCAACGCTCTCCGGAATGAAATGATCTTGTTTTTCATAGTATAATTTATTTTTGAATGAACATACTTTGGTGGTACTATGTCCAAAAGTGTTTGCTTTTTGTTAATGTAAATTACCTGCATTTATACTTCTTTTAAAAACCCTTTTAGGGTATGGCTGTCAAACTGCCGGGTGAAATGCCGTAAACCGAATGTTGAGTATTATGCTTATATCTCCCGGGCATTACCTAAACGCCGTATCAGGGTATTACCACAATGCGCCTGCGGACAACCGGGCGTACTACGATAGGACGCACCACGGCAACACGGGCGGGTTGTACGATCACTTGTCTCACCACTGCCGGTCTCACCACTGCCGGTCTTACAGCTACGATCGGACGGGCAACTACCACTGGACGCAAGGGCATGCGTGCAACTACCCTTAATTGTGCCTCAGCTGCTGTGGCCAAAAGGGCGATAACAAAACTTAAAATCATTTTTTTCATGTTAGTCGTTTTTTTAATGAATAATGTGGGTTGGAGTGAAATGCAAGACTGAAGTTGTGCACTTACCGGTGAAGCTGACAAAACAGGGGGTGAACTGTCGGCTGGTACATCTTCCGGCTCCGGATGATCTTGGCCTGAACGAATAAGAGGGAAGAGCTCAAGCCATTTTTTGTATAATAATGCAATTTTCATTACGCTAAATTGCGGATATCCTCAGTTAGCTTATAGTATCAAATGGGTAGCACTGTCAAAATCAGCGGGAAAGTTTATCACATTATGTGTTCATCCAGCTTTTAAATTCGGAAACCCGGGCTTTACTGATCAGTATTTTCTCCGGCGGTTCCGGGCTAACTTTTATGGATAACCGGCCATTGAAATAAAAATTGACTTCCTGGATAGCCGTTCGGTTGACGATGAACTGCCTGTTCGCCCTGAAAAACATTTCCGTATCCAGCTCTTTATACAATTGCTCCATTGTCATATCGATTACATATTGCCGGTTATCGGCCACATGTGCGTACACGATCTCATTAGCGGTATAAAACCAGTATATCTTCGCGGTTTCTACAGGAACGAGCCGGTCCCGGTAGTGCACCAGGAAAGATCTTCTGTAGAGTTTGGTCAACTGCCGAAGCTGATCGGCCAGCCCCTCCAGCGGCAACTTGTCATGGGCAGGGTAAACCGCTCCGGTTAAACGCCTGTACTTTTGAATAGCTTTACCGATTTCCTGCTGGTCAAACGGTTTAAGGATATAGTCTATGCCGTTATTCTTAAACGCATCGAGAGCATGATCGTTATAAGCAGTAACAAAAATGACCGGCTGATCGATCACTGCCTTGTTGAAGATATCGAACGATAGGCCATCGGCCAGCCGGATGTCCATAAAGATCAGGTCAAACGCACCCTTATGTGCTTTGAACCAGTCCACAGCTTCCAACACCGAAGTGAGTTTTGCTTTTACCAGGATGTGCTCATCAGTATCTTCGAGCATACGAACAAGGTTACGGGCAGTTGCCGGTTCATCCTCAACAATTACAACACGTAATTCATTCATAATGCAGCGGAAGTTTTACAGTAAAAGTATTAGTAGTTCGCTCAATAACGATCTCTTTTTTGACCAGTATCCTGAAACGCTCGTTCAGGTTGGCCAGTCCGATGCCGTTGCTATCGGCATTAACTGGCTGCATGTTGTTGCTGATGACTACATATTGATCTTCCAAATAAACCTTAACCATCAATGGCTTTGCCATAGTGGCGGCATTGTGCTTAGCAGCATTTTCCAGCAATGGTTGTAAAGAAAGGTGAGGCAATTTGCGTTTCATGGATGCCTCGTTGATCATAATATCCATTGTAAAAGATTTTTCCAGTCGCATATCCAATAGGCGGGCAAATGAGCGTAGCATAGTCAGTTCTTCCTCCAAGGTAACCATGATGCCCGCAGGTTTGGCCAGCGTGTACCGAAATACCTGCGAAAGATGTTTGATGTATTGCTGCGCCAGTATCGGGTCTTCAGCCACTACACCCGAAAGACTGCTGAGCGAATTGAATAAAAAGTGCGGGTTCAGCTGTTCTTTCAGCAATTCCAGTTCTGCAGTAGTGTAGGCGTTCTTGAGCTGTTCATTTTCACGTGCCTGTTTCCTCGAGGCGCGCAGCAGGTAAATGATCTTGAGCAGAATGCCCGTTAACACTGCCGATAAGGCAAAACGGGCGGTGTACGCTGACCAGTATAAACGCCTGGGTTGCGTGTGGTCAAAAATACGTCTTTGCAGAAATCCGGCAATAAACAAAATGGTTAAGATCAACACGCCATTAACGGTAAAATAAATCGCTCTGTTGGAGGTTCGTAGTGTATCAAGCGAATTGTTACGGAGGTTCAGTTGGAATAAAATATAGCAAAACAGAAATTGCGCAACGAACCGGAACAAAAATTCCAGCGGTTCAAAATGCACGTAACGCGCCATAATGCCATCCTCCCGCAAGGCTAATAACCTGCCTGAATTAAGTAGCAAGGCAATTAGCAGGGAGCCATAAAAGCTAATTTTACTTTCGGTTTTGTCCACAATAGATAAATGTAGAAAGAAGATATGTTAAAATGATCTGATACCCGGATGAAACTGTAGAATTGGCGGTTGAAATGTCATTTTTGTATTCCTTATTTGTTCTGCGTGGGTAACACGGGTAATAAAGCAATTGGCTTCTCCAAATCGCCATGTTTCCTTATCAAAGTTACAGGAGAATTGCACGAACTAAGCTAAATCTTTTAACGTTTTACTCTAATGCCGTCGTGCAATTTGGTGACCTGATTTTAGCGAAATCTGAATAGACTTGATGATGTCATTTTTTAATAATTTATAAAAGGGCTGTCAATGAAATTTTTTTCCGGGTGCGGAGAAATCATTTTGCCCAATCCTGAAAAAGATGGATGATTAGATATTAATAATATGAACAATAAGCCTGATATATTTAATAATTGGGCCTGTTTTTTTTAATTGTATTAACCGATAATACAAAATCTTTACTATAATTCATTATTTGTAAAAAAGGTATCACAAGAATTTGTTTTTTAACAATACTTAAGTAGGCTTATTTATTTTTAAGGTTAGATAGGTTGTAACACTTTTTAACCTGATTGGTCAATTTTGAAATACTATTTGCTACACAGAATATTATTATTTGCAGTTCCACTTATTTTTACTGCTTGCACATTTAAAAAATCACCGGGCAAGCGTTTGGTTTACATCGAATGCGAAGAGGGGAGGTATCGCCTGATAAAGAATGGCCGTCCCTTCTTAGTAAAAGGGGCAGCCGGTTTAAGCCAGTTAACCACACTAAAGCAAGTTGGCGGTAACACCATTCGTACCTGGGATACCCTGGGCCTTGACGGTATTCTTAAAGACGCAGCTCAAAATGATCTTTCGGTTATTGTGGGTTTGTATATGCCCGATAACCAGCGTATGGATGAGTTTTATAATAACCGTAAGGCAGTACAAACTCAGTTCAAAGCCTATAAAAAATTGATCAGTCGTTATAAAAATCATCCTGCATTATTGTGTTGGTGCCTGGGTAACGAACTTCCGTTCCCGCTAAAGCCATCATATAATGGTTTCTACGCTACCTTTAATAGTTTAGTTGACATGATTCACACGGTTGACCCAAGCCACCCGGTTACTACCACCATGGTTAACTTTCAGCCTCAAAATATTTTCAACATCAAGCACCGTACCAACGTTGATTTTATATCCATCAACACTTTTGGTGAACTTAAAAACCTTGAACAATCTTTAGATAAATATGAATGGCTTTGGGATGGCCCATTTTTGGTTACCGAATGGGGTATTGACGGGCCATGGCTGGAGCATAAGCAAACGGCATGGCGGGCCTATATTGAAGAAACCAGTACCAAAAAGGCTGATCAGTATTTAGCTAAATATCAAAATTATATGCCCGTTGATAATGGTCGTTTTTTGGGTTCGCTGGTATTTTACTGGGGGCAAAAACAGGAAACCACTCCAACATGGTTCAGCATGTTCGATCAGCAAGGCAACCGCTCAGAAGCGATAAACGCCATGCAATATTTATGGACCGCCAAAAAAAGCGAAATTAAAACGCCTCAGCTTAATTACATGCTGCTTAATGAAAAAGGCGCACATGATAATGTATTTATAAAACCGGGCAGCACGGTTAAGGCCAGGGTTTTGCTCAATGATGCCGATTCATTAAAGTACGACTATGAATGGCAGGTGCAGCCCGAAGACTGGTATAAAATTAACAATCAAAACAACAGCAAACCGCTCAAGCCTGTTACCCCGGCACAAACAGGCTTAGGTAAAACCGGCATAACATTTACAGCACCGCTTAAAGAGGGCGCATACCGTGTTTATGTTTATGTGCGTGGCAAAAACCAAACGTTTGCCACCAGTAATACACCGTTTTACGTTTTGCCTAATCCATGAAGATACCCGAAAGCATAAAGCAACCAACACACGGACAGCGATTGGTCTTAAGGATAATGATCGTGATCGGTCTGTTCAGCGTTTTCTTTTTGCTGCAAGCCCTGTTCAGGGCCGGGGCTAAGGGCGAGCCTCACCTATACTGGACTTTAATGGCGGCATTTGCTTTTACGTGTTTTAAAGTATTGTACGAGTGGTACCACTATTGGTCTATCACGGTGCCCGATGAGGTGCCCGAAAAGCGAAAATATACGGTAGACATATTTACCACATTTTGTGCGGGCGAACCATACGAAATGATCGTTGAAACGCTTACGGCTATCCAAAATATTACCTACCCGCATGAAGCCTATTTGTGCGATGAGGCCAACGATTC
Source organism: Mucilaginibacter terrae (assembly GCF_031951985.1). Classification (NCBI taxonomy): domain Bacteria; kingdom Pseudomonadati; phylum Bacteroidota; class Sphingobacteriia; order Sphingobacteriales; family Sphingobacteriaceae; genus Mucilaginibacter; species Mucilaginibacter terrae. Next base: position 622,328 of record NZ_JAVLVU010000001.1, read on the forward strand.
TTACCTGCGCCAGGTTTGTGAGCAACTTGGCATTCATCATCTAACTCGAACCCTGAAAATAAACGCCAAGGCAGGCAATATCAACAATGCGCTCGGTCTTTCTAAAAGCGAGTTGTGTGTTGTGCTCGACCCCGACCATGTGCCCAAACCCGATTTTTTAAACCATGTGGTTAATCATTTCAATGATGAAAGTATAGGTTTTGTGCAGGTGGTTCAGGCTTACAGTAACTACCATTTGGGGTGGGTGGCCAAGGGTGCAGCCCAGCAAACCTACCAGTTTTATGGCCCCATGATGATGACCATGAATGTCTACGGAACTGTACAAGCCATCGGGGCTAACTGTACTTTCAGGCGCACGGCTCTGGAATCAATTGGTGGGCATGCCGCCGGGCTGGCCGAGGATATGCATACCGCTATGCAATTGCATGCTAAAGGTTGGCAATCTGTTTATGTGCCTGTTGTGGTTACCGAGGGTTTGGTACCTGCCACACTATCGGCTTATTATAAGCAACAATTAAAATGGTCGCGCGGGGTGTTCGAATTGCTGTTTACATCCTACATAAAACTCTTTTTTAAATTCACCTGGCGGCAAAAACTGCATTACGGCCTGTTGCCATTGTTTTATCTATCGGGCTTTGTCTTCCTCATCAACTTCATTGTTCCTATAGTTTCTTTATTTACCGGCACCTACCCGCTTCGTATCGATTTTTCAGACTTTTTATTGGTGAGTGTGCCGTTTGCCGCCTCAATGATATGCATCAGGCATTACGTGCAGCGCTGGGTAATGCAGGATAATGAACGCGGTTTTCATATGGTAGGTGGCTTTTTGCTTATCATCACCTGGTGGGTATTTATTGTAGGCTTTGTGTACACGCTCATCCGCAAAAAGGTTCCTTACATTCCAACTCCTAAAGATATTTCAGAGGAAAAGAACCTGCTGATCCTGCTTCCCAATATTGCTGTATATATATTTTCGGTAGCGGCTATTTTTTATGGTTTGTATACCGATCTAAATCCTTACAACCTGATCATGGCCGGCATGGCCATGGTAAACTGCTGGTTTATGGTTTTCAGCTGGATGTGCAGCCAGCAATTTGTATTCAGGGAGTACAGGCAAACTCGCCCTAAGCTTAACGCGGTTGTTAATCAAATTGGTGCTTTAAAAACATGGTTCTGGTTTTTAAGGCGGCGTTTATATTCCGGGGTGCGCAGTATTGCATTTATGCTGGTGGTTATTACCGCATGCGTTTGCTCATTCGAGCTTAAAAAACTACCCGTTTATGATAATGTCGGTATTCAGGCGGTAAGGCAAAAACCGGTATTTCTCACCGGTATTTTTGCACCTGATGGCACCAATGGCATAACTTCGGTAAGCAAGGTCAATCAATTGCAATCGGCAGCTAAAGTACATTTCAACCTTATATCCATGTATGTTGCTTGGGGCGATAGCAGCCGTTGTTTACCTTCCCGGCAGGCTATGGATTCTATATACAGTAACCGATCAATACCCATAATAACCTGGGAACCCTGGCAGGTTTTATTTAGTAATAAGGTTAATAAAAAAAAGGATACCAAAGTATTTGCTAACATTACCAGCGGCGGTTACGACGCTTACCTTACTAAGTTTGCATTAAGTCTTAAAGCCACCCGGCAGCCGGTTTTTTTGCGGTTTGCTCATGAGGCTGATAATCCGTTCTATCCATGGTCGGCCAGGGGAGAAAACACGCCTGCGGAATTTAAGGCTGCGTGGAAATACGTGCACCAGTACTTTGACCGGTTAGGTGTATACAACGTGTTTTGGGTTTGGAACCCATGGAAAGCGCAAAATGCACAGCGTTATTTTCCGGGCAATGATTTTGTGGACTGGGTAGGCATAACCGGACTCAATTTTGGTAGCTTTAACGATGATAAAAAATCGTACAGTTTTGCGCAGCTCTACAGCCCTTTTCACAAGCTCGGTTTAATGAAATATAAACTACCGGTAATTATAGCCGAATTTGGCTCATTGCAGCAAAATGGTAGTCAGCGCCAATGGTTAACACAAGCCCGGCGGGATATAAAAACTCAATTCAAAGAGGTGCAGGGATTGGTGCTGTTTAACACTGCCTTTGATAAGAATACACCTGATGGCTCGCCCGTTACGCTAAACTGGCAGGTAAAGGATGCAGGAGGAATAAAGCAGGCTTTTCAAAACAATACAAATTTACCGGTAACTCCCACGGCTGCCTCATTACCGGCACCTGTAGCTAACAAACCTTTGGGTGATATTAAAGGCGTTATTTATGCCAAGCGAAAGTATTGGTATAAAAACCCGTTTCCGCTTACCAAAAAAGTTATTGAAGATGATTTTAAAGGAATGGCTGATATTGGTGTAAATACCATTAAGGTGCTGGGGCCCAATCCGTATTATGACCGTTCTACATTTGAAGTGGCCGAGGAAACCAGGATGAGCATCATGTACAGTTTTTGGCTGCCAGATGCCAATGAATTTATTGCCGATAGCACGGTGTTAGATGAGCTAAAGAAAACCATTATTGCCTGTATTCATAAAAATAAAAGCAAGCATGTTATAAAATCATGGAATTTGGCCAACACGCCTTTGCAGCAGTTAAAAGCATTTTATGTTCAACCGCAACTGTTTATTAAACAGGGAAAACACATACAGTGGCTAAGTGGATTGGTAGAAGCCATTAAAAAGGAAGACCCCTCACGCCCGGTAACTATTGATGTAGCTGCCGACCGCGCACTACTGCCATTAACTATACGCCTGCATGAGCTTGTGCCTCAAATTGACGGTTTTGGTTTGCGCGTTAATAATGAAATTGATATAGCCGCGATAAGCCGCTTGCAGGTGCCATACTATTTTAGCTACATAAGGCCGCAGCAATATTTAAAAGCCATTAAGCTAAATAAAGGAGCCATAGTAGGCAAATGGCAAGACCAGCAAACCGAAACCGGTATTGATTTTGATGGACTTAACGACATGTGGGGCCGTCATAAGCCTGAATTGGTTACGCTTAGCCAGTTATGGCATGGGCGCTTTAAACCGGTAAATATGCCCCCAATTAAAATATTACGCCCTGCGGCAACAACCCATGCAGGTGCCGTATTGCCTTACCGTGCTTTGATTTACCAAGATAGTAATTGGCTACTGGCGGGGCGCAACTTTACCAGCATAAGTTTTGAATGGCGCCTGCTAAAAATTGATACCAATGGTAAAGTTATAGATATGACCACCGTAGGAAATGGCTCTACCCTTAAATTAATTATACCTGCTGAAGCTAAAAATTACCGGCTTTCACTTACTGCCGTTAAAGGCAATAACGAGGTGGTGGCTTTTTCAACACTCAATTTACCGCTATGAAATTATCAACTGGAAAGAAAATAATACTCCTAACAGGCGCTTTTATAGTACTTGTTGCGGCAGCATTATTTTACTTTAAAGGTCCGCTAAAGGCACGATATTTTAATGAGTGCGTGCCTCGGTATAATGAACCCTTTTTGGGCATATTTAACAGGAATGCATCTGATAGCACTCTATCAACCATAAAACTGAAACACATTACCCTGGTATGGCGCAATACTGCCATGTGGAATGATGATGATTTGTTAAAGGCTTCGGTTGCCGATAGCGATGTGCTGGTAACTATCGAAACATGGTCTAACGGTACATGGGGAAGCACGGGGGTAGCTAACAATGTACTTACCGAAACACTAAAGGGCGATTTTGACCCGCAGATTGAACGCCTGACACAATTAGCAAAGCAATCGGGGCACCAGGTTTTGGTTAGGTGGAACCCTGATATGGAAGTTCCGGTAGTAAATTATCCCTGGCAGTTGCAATCGCCCAAACTTTACACCGCAGCCATTAATTATGTGGCGGCTAAACTTAAAAAACTTGCAGCCAACATAAAACTGGTGTGGGGACCGTTTGGCTACCCCGGAGATAGCGAGTACTGGCCCGATGCCAGCAATGTGGACATCATAAGTATTACCATGACCAGTAATTCTGAGAAAATGTTGGCCGAAAACCCGATGGCCCATTTATCAGCATCAGATCTGCTACAAGCCAAGCTGCACCACATGCGGTTTATGAATAAACCCGTTTTGATATTAGGGGGTGACCGGATTAATGCCAGGCAATTTAACAAACGCTGGATTGCCGACTTTACCGATACGGTTAAAAAATATGGTTCGACCATTTACTCGCCCGAAAACTTTATAAAAGGTGATGCCATTAAGCCAATAAGAAAGCAATTAACCGTTGGTGTATTTGATTTCGAAAAACGACTCACCGGCATGGCCGGCATCAGCGCTGAGCATATTTTTACCGATTGGGGCGAAATACAAGCAGGTGCATTTAAACTCAAGTTCGATAGCATTATAGCTCGCCGGCATAATGCCATAGTAACTGTTGAACCCTGGAAAGATACTACCAATAAGCCCGACCCGGCAGTGCTCACTCATATAATAAGCGGACGTTATGATAATGAGATCAGAAAGGTCTTTGCTACCATATCAAATACTGGCCAAACCGTGTATCTGCGCTTTGCACACGAAATGGAAATCCCCATTCACCGTTATGCCTGGCAAAGTGCATCGCCAATTACTTACATTAATGCTTATCGCCACTTTATGAACTTTGCACAAGCTGGCAACATTAAAAAAGTATGGGGCCCTGCCGGAGACAGGGGTTCGGCCGATTGGTGGCCCGGCAATGATATGGTAGACTACATTAGCATTGCCATTTACGGCCTACCCGATAAAAACATAACCTATTATAACAGGCAGGAATCTTTTGCCACTATATTTGACCGTAAAAATTACCGAATGCGCTTTTTTAAAAAGCCCTTGTTCATTACCGAATTTGGCATTAAAGGACCCGAGAGCTATCAGCGTAAATGGTTAAATGGCGCAGCCCAAGTTATTAATAACAAGAAAGATGTTTTTGGCATTTGCTATTTTAACCTGTACGATAATCCTAAAGCCTGGGGTGATATTAAAGCACCTGATTGGAGTATATCACCGGCTACAATGGGGTATTTTCAACGGAATCTTACCCGCTGATTTGTAAGCTAATTCGATATGAATGCTAAATATTGAAGCTCTACCGGCGTTGTGTCAGTAAGCTTTGTATTTAACGCCTTATATAAAATGCGAAGAGTAGCTAAGCCGATATGTTGCGATGTGGGTGCGTCCCATTTTGAGGAATGTATAGCAATACACAAACCCGGAAATATTGGTAAATTTGACCTACATCATCATTGATATTTCTTACGCCTTTGAAAAAGAAGCCGAGGGAAACTATGATGAAATAGAAGCGCATATTATTGCCAATGTTGATGCCGCTACCTTTGAAGCCGAATGGCAAAACGTAAATTACCTTTATGTAATTGGTAATGAAGCGCCCAAATTCAAAGTATCAGCTGTAGAATAATTTTGAGGGAGAAAATGTACGGGCATTGCATACAAGTTTTACATTTATATCGCTACCAGGATAATCCATCTTTTTAGCACAAAAATTATACTCATGAAGCTCAATGCCTTTATACTATTTTCTTTTTTATGTATTGGTTGTACGCTATGCTCATTAAATACCAATGCTCAGTTTGTAAAAGTTAATAATGGACGTTTTACGGTACAAAACAAACCATACTATTACATTGGCGCAAATTATTGGTATGGTGGTTTGTTAACCTTATCGGCTGATTCGGTAAAAGGAAAAGAGCGCCTGCGCCAAGAACTCGATTTTTTAAAAGCCCATGGAGTTACCAATCTTAGAATACTGGCCGGTGCCGAAGGAAAGGGAATAATTAATGGTGTTGACAGGGTAAAACCCGCTCTCCAGCCTGAGCATAATATTTTTGATCCTAATGTGCTCAAGGGTCTTGATTACCTGCTGTATGAGATGGGCAAGCGTAAAATGTATGCCATATTATACCTGAGCAATAACTGGGAATGGAGCGGCGGCTTTCTACAATATTTAAATTGGAATGGCCAAATTGAAGATTCGGCATTAAAAGATAAACCAACATGGGATAATTTGCGCGATATGACCAGCAAGTTTTATACCTGCAAGCCATGTGTTCAGGATTATAAAAAACAACTCAATTATATCTTGCACCGCGTAAACACGTACAGTAAAAAAGCTTACATAAATGAACCAGCCATTATGGCCTGGGAACTGGCCAACGAACCGCGCCCTATGCGCCCGGCATCAATTGAGGCCTATAAAACCTGGATAGAAGATATTACCCAAACGATAAAATCAATTGACAAAAACCACCTCGTAACCATAGGAACCGAAGGCTATATAGGAACCGAAGAATCGGACCAGTTGTACGAAGAAATACATGCACCTGCACAGATTAATTACCTCACCATACACATCTGGCCAAAAAACTGGAGCTGGTTTAGCGATACCAGTATTGTAAAAGGCATGCCCACAGTAATTCAAAACACACAAAATTTCATTAAACGCAATGTTGCCATAGCAACCAAACTTAAAAAGCCACTGGTTATTGAAGAATTTGGTTTGCCAAGAGATTTGCATTCATTCGACTATAAAGCCGCCACAACATCGCGTGATAAATACTATACGCTGATGTTTGACCAATTGCTTATCAGTAAACGCACAGGTGGTGTAATAGCCGGGTGCAATTTTTGGGCATTTGGCGGTACAGCACGGCCAATTCCAGGACAGCTTTTTTGGAAAGATGGTGACGATTACATGGGCGATCCACCACAGGAAGAACAAGGACTCAACACTGTTTTTGATAGTGATGAAAGCACCTGGAAGATTATCAAAAAGTATTCTCTACTTTTAAAATAAGCCGTATTGCAGTAAACTTCCCTACGAAGTTAAAAAATGTGTCGAAAGTCATTTTTTGTGCTGACAGGCGTCATGGGGCAGGGGTTTAAACCTTGGCATATTTGTGTATAACATTTAAACACAAAATCATGGCAACTCTTAAAACAACAGCCCCCGCAACCTGGAATGTTGCAACTGATTATACAGCACAAAACAATATAACCCTTTGGGCAAAATTTACCCAATTTGCCGATAGCCAAAAGGGCAAACATGTACAGTGGTTCTTTATTGTACTCATGGTTCACGGCGTTTTCTTTTTACCATTGCCTGCCGTATTAATGTATTATTACAATGCCCCGGCTATTGTGTTGGCAGTAACCATGGTAAGCTTTTTTGCTAACTTAATTGCCACCATGGGCGGTGCAGGTATCCGTACAGCACTATTATTTTTTGCTGCAAGCATTGCTATACATATATTCATGACGCTGGTATTTGTTCTGTAAATATTATACTCAAACACAAAAGCGGTTGCAAGGCCGCTTTTTTTATGTCCCAACTTTTTATTCTATTTTTTTATGAGCCATACTTTTCATATCCCGGTTTTAGGGCTTGGTTTTTCTGTTGATACGCCTTTAAAGTTAGCCCGCTATGGTATTTCATCAACAGTTTCTATTGTTGATGATGAACTGGTAGAGCGCATGCGCAAGCATCATTCGGCTAAACTTAACCTGCCTTACACGCCTATTTACAAAAACGAAACCGATTGTCGTGCCCGTCGTATCACAGCCTATCTTAATTTACTAAATGATGAGGTAACCCGCCAGTTTGAAGAACTGAAGCAATTACCTTTTAACCAAAATTCCGATCTCGACAGGTATTTTGATCTGCTTCCGCCACAGTCAAACCTAAAGCAAGGTTACGATTTAATGCAGGAGTACCCGTACGAAAACCGGAGACATATTTTTGAGAACATACTGCGCAATAATATGAAGAAGGGCGCTATTGATGTTAACATCATGTCAAAAGTGGATAAGCTGAATTTTGATACCGATGGCCAATACACCGGCGACGAAAATACCGATGCCCTGGCATCTCTGCGTGGCTTTGCCCAAAGTAACCTCGAATCATCGCTAATATTATCGGCCGGAATGAACCCCAGGCTTTACAGTTATCTAGAAAGGTTTAAAGATTTTTATCCTGATGAAAAAGGCCATCTGCGTAAAAAAATCATTCTGAAAGTTAGTGATTTTCGCTCGGCATTAATACAGGCTAAATTTTTGGCCAAAAAGGGCTTATGGGTATCTGAGTTCAGGGTCGAATCGGGCTTAAATTGCGGAGGCCATGCTTTTGCAACCGAAGGCTTGTTATTAGGGCCGATACTGGAAGAATTTAAGCAGAAACGGCAAGCCATGCTCACCGAGTTAAGCACTATGTATAATGCCGCGCTTGCCGATAAAGGAATTACACTGGCAACTTCACCACAACAACGTATTTCAGTTCAGGGTGGGATTGGGACATCGCTGGAGGATAACTTTTTGATGAAGCATTACCAATTGGATGGTACCGGCTGGGGAAGCCCGTTTTTACTGGTACCCGAAGCCACCAATGTTGATGATGAAACCCTGCATCAACTGGCTGATTCGCATGAGGATGATTACTACGTAAGTGCAGCGTCACCACTGGGCATACTGTTTAACAACTTTAAAGGCAGCACTATGGAAAAGCAACGTATTGAACGTATAAAAAAGGGTAGGCCCGGCAGTCCATGTGTTAAAAAGTACTTATGCACCAATACCGAGTTTACTGAGCAGCCTATCTGTACCGCATCGCGTGAGTATCAACACCTTAAAATTAAGCAGTTAGATACATTAGCCTTACCCGTTGCTGAATATCAGGAACAACTGGAAACCATCACCGAAAAGGTTTGTCTTTGCGAGGGTTTGTGCGCATCGGCCTATATCAAAAACAATATGCTCAAACCGCGCGAAAGTAATGCTGTTGCCGTATGCCCCGGCCCAAACCTGGCTTATTTTTCAGGGGTGTATACTTTGGATGAAATGGTGGGCCACATTTACGGCAAAATAAATGTGCTACAAAATATTGAGCGCCCTAACCTCTTTATCAAAGAACTTAACCTCTACATCGAACATCTGCGTAAAGATATGAACATACAGGTACGGGAGTGGAGCGATAAAAAAGAAAAACTCATCCTCAAATTTAAAGATCAGGTGCAGGCGGGTATTAACTATTATAAACAATTGCTGCCCCAAATTAACAATCAAACACAGGATTACCTTAACAAAATGTACCAGGACCTTATTATCTCCGAGACACATTTAAAGGCATTAACCCAAGCTATGGTTTAACCCATAGCTAATTTACCATTCAGCAAAAAAGGCGGTTCAAAATTTGAACCGCCTTTGCCGTTTCCGGCCCATTTAAACACTAAATAAACAACAACTAAAAAACTTATTTATCCGGCCATGCTAAATAGCTGTGTTGCCGGTTTATCGGCCCAAAGGCGGGCATCAAGCGCCATACAAATGTTGCGCAAAAAGCGTTTGCCCGTTGGAGTTACGGTAAGGCACCACGAGTTTAATTCAATCAAGCCGTCCTCAGCAAGCTCTTCCAAACGTGCAATGCCGTCTACAAGGGCTATGCAGGGTTCGGCATAAAAGTTCCAGCAGGTTTTGCCTGTACACATGATCTCCAGTATATGCCGGCGGATGATCAAATCTTCGCGGGTTAAAATGTGTCCCTTGGTAACTGGTAAGGTGCCGTTGTTAACCAGTTTAAGGTACTCCTCAACCGTTTTTACGTTTTGAGCAAAGGCATACCAACTATCGCTGATGGCCGACACGCCAAGGCCAATACTCAGTTTGGTGTATTGATGGGTATAACCCATAAAATTGCGGTGCAGCTTTTGGCTTTGCTGTGCGTGGTACAAACTATCTGTGTGCAGGGCAAAGTGGTCCATACCAATTTCATGATAGCCTAACTTAGTTAACATGTGGCGGCCTAACTCGTGCAGCTGTTTTTTGGTTTCAGGATTGGGCAGGTGTTCTTCGGTAAACTTACGCTGACCGGGTTTTACCCAGGGCACGTGTGCATAGCTATAAAAGGCAATACGGTCGGGCATAAGCTGTGCCACCTGCATAATGGTTTCGTTAATACTGTCAACGGTTTGCAGGGGCAGCCCGTAAATAAGGTCGAAATTCACAGAGGTATAGCCAACTTTGCGTGCCTTATCGGTAACGGTTTTAACTTGTTCAAAGCTTTGCAGCCGGTTGATAATTAACTGAACCTTTGGATCAAAATCCTGAATACCTAAACTCAATCTACGGAACCCGAGATTGTAAAGCGCCTGTAAATGTTCTTCGGTTGTATTGGCCGGGTGTGCTTCAAAACTAAATTCGGCACCGGGTTTAACAATAGCACCTTCAAGCAACCCATTTATGAGTATTTGCAAGTTATCAGCACTAAAAAAAGTAGGGGTACCACCGCCCAAATGTATTTCGCTTATAACGGGCCTGTTTTTAAACAAGCGCTTACACATGCTCCATTCTTTTAGCACCGCATGTATGTAGGGGAGTTCAACTGCGTGGTTTTTAGTGATATGGGTGTTGCAGCCACAGTAAGTACACAGGCTTTCGCAGTAAGGCAAATGCACGTACAAACTTATACCATCTTCTTGGTTGCTTTCTTCAAACGCAAAGGCAGCTGTGCGCATCCACCCCTTGGTGGTAAAGGCTTCGGTATCCCAATAAGGCACGGTAGGGTAGCTGGTATAACGCGGAACGGCTACCTGATATTTTTGCAAAAGTTGAGCTGATGCTTCCATAGCGTTAGTTTTTAATAACGTTTAACGGTGTATGCACCTCCGTAGCTTTACAGTTTTTAGCACACACGCAAGCTTGCCCAACACATTTATTTTGTTGCCAGGCATCAAGGTTTTTAATGGTTTGCTCGGCTACGTGCTGCAGGTAAGCTATATTTTGATGGGTAAATTGCGTGTTAATAGGCACGTTGGCCAGCTTTATACCATACATAAGTGCAGCCTGCTTATCAATATGATCTGTACCGGCCGACCATGTGGTGATATATTTTACGCCCTTACCGGCCAGCAGTTCAATTAATTGTGCCGATACCTCATCGTAAGTAAAAACTATTACGGCATCCTTACCATCGGCAAACTGTATGGTATCGAGGCTTAGCGGGTTTGATATGAGGGTTATATCGTGCCTTTTTTGATTGGCCTTGGCCAAAAATTCTTTTTCGAAAGGTTTTATACTGTATGCAACCACTTTCATGAGTTAACGCGTTTAATTCATACAAAGCTATTGGTAAGGCCATTGCTAATGAATGAGGTGCGTCAGCCATAAAAGTGATTGGTGTCAGTTTTTCATTTTGCCCAGGCGGGTAATATCAATAATTTCTATGTTGCTGCCTTTCTTTTCAATTAGGCCTTCGTCTTTAAAGTCGGTTAACGTACGGCTAACGGTTTCGGTGGCTATGCCGGCCAGCGATGCCAGTTCATCTCGCGATATTTTAAAGTTTGCCGGAGTTGCCGATTGCTTGCTCAACCTTAATAAAGTTTGCGCCATACGTTTGCGCACCGAGTGGTAAGCCAGTTCCATCAGTTGGTTTTCTTTTTCACGAATGTCATTAGCCAGTATCTTAAAAAACTTTTGATTTACATCGGGGTAGCGGTTCAGTATATCCAAAATAGCATCCTTTCCCAGCATACAAACCGCCGAATCTTCAATTGCCTCAGCAGTCTCGGTAAAAGGCTCGTTAAGCAGGAGGGCATTGATGCCTAAAAAATCGTCGGTTTTGTAAAGGCCGGTGGTTAGTTCGCGACCATCTTCGGCAAGTTTAAAAGTTTTAACGTTGCCGGCCAGTACAATGTATAAGCCCTGCGGATCATCTCCATCGTAAAACAGCACCTGTTTCTTTTTAATTTGCCTAACCTTGCGGCTGTTAATCAAGGCTTTGAGTTCTTCAATACCTTTGCCGGCATTGGCTGCCAGCTTTTCGAGGCCGCTTAGGGTTTTGCTGTAATAAGATTCCTGTTTTTGTTGTTTGCTTAAACGGCTTTCAATGGCGTTCAGCAATTCAACATCATCAAATGGTTTGGTGAGGTAATCATCGGCACCCATTTCCATGCCTTTTCTAAAGTCAACCCGTTCGGCCTTGGCGGTTAAAAATATAAATGGAATAGCGTACGTTGCCGGGTTTTTGCTCAGCATGTATAATACGCCGTAGCCATCTAATTCGGGCATCATAATATCACAAAGTATTAAATCGGGTATTTGCTGTATGGCTACATCTACACCAATTTTGCCATGCGCCGCCTGCAATACCTTAAAGCCCGATAGCTCAAGTATTTCGGCTGTACTTTCACGTATGTCGTTGTTGTCTTCGATGATTAAAATGGTCTTCATTTTATAAATTAAATGATAAGGTAAATGCCGTGCCCTCGTTTACCTGACTCCTGAACTGAATTTGTCCGTTCATTAAGCCCACGTATCTGGTAACAATGTTTAAGCCCAAACCCGTTCCCGGAATATTGCCTGTATTGTGCGCCCTGAAAAATGCCTCGAACAAGTGTTTTTGGTCGGTTTCAGGAATTCCTATGCCATTGTCTTTTATGATGATGCTGAGTTTGGTTTCAGTAACCTCGGTGTTGAACTCGATAAAGCTGTTTTCGCCCGAGTATTTAATGGCGTTACCAATGAGGTTGATGATACAATTTTTAAGCAACGATTGGTCGAGATTTACGATGTTGCCCGTACCGCTGTGCTCATAAATAATCATTTGGTTTTGCTTGGCTATAAGCTGCATTTCCTCGGTAATTTCTTCGGCAAACTTTACAATATCAAAGGTGGTATACAACGGCTCAACTTTACCCGCTTCCAGTTTTTCGAGCGATAGGAAATCGTTCAGTATTCCGGTTAAATTACCTACCGAATTTTTGATTTTACCCACATGTTTGGTAATATTCGGGTTATCAAATTGCTGCGCGTATTTTTCAATAAGTGAAGCCGATAACTGTATGGAACTTAACGGTGTACGGAACTCATGTGAAGCCATAGATACAAAACGGCTTTTGAGCTGGCTTAGCTCTTTTTCCTTCTCGAGCGACTGGCTTACTTCTTCCTTGGCCGTTTGTAATGCTTTCAGGCTTTCTTTGAGTGACAGGGTGCGTTCTTCTACCTCATCCTCCAGGTGGGTGGCGTATTCCTTAAGGCGCTCTTCGGCTTCTTTTTCGCGGCTTAGATCATGTATAAAGCCGGTATATATTTTACGCCCCGAATATTGCACCTCGCTTACACCCAGCCTGAACGGAAACACAGTGCCATCTTTGCGCAAGCCTTTCACCTCGCGACCTATGCCTATGATATGTGCCCTGCCCGTTTGCTGATAGCGATTTATATATTCATCGTGGTGCTGCTTATCGGGCGGGGGCATTAAGCTGGATACATTTTTACCAACCACCTCATCGGGGGCATAGCCAAACAGTTTACAAGCCGATGGATTAATGCTCTCAATATTACCGCGTTCATCAATGGTAATTATACCATCAATGGCGTTATCAATTATAGCGGTTAGCAGGGCGGCATTTTCCATGTAGGGATATGAATGTGACACAAATCAAATATCCAAACCTAAAAAATTATACCGAATGATAGCCATCAAAGTAAAATATGACCGGCATCACTTTTTTATTTAGTTGTTTAATTAGCAGCCGCCAGGTTTTTAGCATCGTTACTGATAACCGGCCACCCGTTTTGCCAGTCAATTTTATTGATGATGAGTTTGGATTTGCCTTTATCGGCTGCATCGTAACCATGATATACAAGGTAATCGTTTCCATCGGCACTGCACACACCGTTATGGCCTACGCCGTACCAATCTTTATTTCCCTTGCGCACAACGGTACCGCCGCCTCTGTCCATGCGTTGGCCGTTATTATCCAAATAGGGGCCTCGCACGTTTTTACACCGGGCAACGATCATTTTATAGGTGCTTTTGGGGCCTTTGCAGCAATAGTCGATTGAGGCAAACAAGTAGTAGTAGTTATCCTTCTTAAATATAAAAGGTGCTTCAATGGCATTGCCCCCGGCATCGCGCGGGTTATCATCAATAGCCGGCGCATTAAACCGTGAGCCATCATCCTTTACACGGGTAGCCACGGTTCTTAACTTGTCTGAATGTTTAGCCACCGATAGACGGTCTTTATTGAGCTTTACAATTTTCAATCCGCCCCAAAAAGAACCGAACGTAAGATAAGGCGTTTCGTTTTTCCCTTCGGCGAGGTTAGGGTCTATGGCGTTCCAATTGGTTTTGCCGGGAATGGATTGGATGAGTTTACCATGGTCGGTCCATTTAAAAGCAGGGCTTTCGGTGTTTAAGGTTGGATTAGTAGCCACACCAATGCAAGACGTGTTTTTGCCAAAGGCCGATACCGAATAATAGAGGTAGTATAAGCCGTTATGGTACGAAATATCAGGTGCCCAAATGTGACCTTTAAATCCGGGCACGGCCTCAACAGCCCATTGCTGCGGGGTGGCAAATACCGGCTTTTCCTGTTTCCAATGCACCATATCTGCCGACGACCAGGAGGCTATGCCCATGCCTGTGCAAAACAGATAAAATACCGAATCCTGCTTGATCATCACAGGATCGTGTACACTAATATTGGTACGTAGTTGTGTTTGTGCAAAGATTGATATTGAAGTAAATAACAAGGTAACAATCAATAATATATTTTTCATAATAAGATGGTTAAGCTAAAACTTACCAGTCCAGTTTTAGTAACGAAACACCCTGACGCGGAAGCTCAATATTCACATCAATTTTATTGTTTGTACCAACACTTAGCTTCTTAGGGGCACCCATTGTAGCCAATTGGCCAGCCTTTTCGAGTTGAGCTATTTGTGCAGCGGTAGGCTTTTGCGGTGAACCCATTTTTTTCCAAACCTCGTACGAGTTGCTGTGCTTATCATCAATGCGGTAATGGGTTAAAGTAACCGTTTTAGCAGGTATATTATTAATGGTAACAGCAACCGGTTCGGCCGGTCCTTGCTTATCATCATCGTGATAGTTCCAAATCATTACCCCTGCAGAACGCTCATTTTTGGAGGCCAATACACCAATATCGGTTTGTGGTCCGCGTATGCTCGAATCCATTACGGTTTTAAGCGGGTACATGCGGTTGCTGGTAGCTTCTACACGGTTGCCACCCATTTTGCCAAACATCCTGAATACGTTAAGTACCGGCTTATCTACACCATTGGTAGCCAAATCACGAAATCCATAAAACCAGGGCTGGTTTTCAAACTCAAATGACCATGACACCGCTCCTTTAAAATTTATAGCATATTGATCTTCAAGCTCATATTTGCGCGCAAATGTAGCCGCGGTATAGCTCGAATACATGGTACCGTTACGGTAAGCGTTAGACGGGTTAGTAGCCATGCCGCAAGCTGCACAGCCTTCCGGGTCCGATTCGCCTATGATTAAAGGGATGTTTTTAGTTTGAGGGTATGATGCTGCAATTTTAAACCCGGTAGCAATATCGCGCAGTTGCGGCGACGCATTCATCTGCACCATGTTGCCCACCAACTTAGGATTTCCCTTGGCGTGAAAAGCAAGTAAATCAAGCGGAGAACCAATTTTACTGGTGGCGTAATTTGTATCGGTAAGGCAATGCTTAATAAAAGCATTAGTCCATTGCTGTGCACCACGGCTTGATGTGCCTGCTATATTAATGCCGCCAATTTTTGCGGTTGGCAGTGCGCGTTTAACACCATCGGCAGCATAGTCGTACAATTTAAAAAACTCCTGTTGGGTGCCTTTCCAGTAGTGGCCGTTGGGTTCGTTCCAAACCTCCCAGTACCAGCTTTCTACTTCTTTTTTGCCATAGCGTGCAATACTGTGTTTTACCCACTCGTAAGCCAAATTACCCCACTTTTTATAATCTTTAGGTGGGTAGGCCCAGCCGGTAATTATGTCGGTATATGGGTCGCCGGGTTTCCAGTAATGGCGGTAAGGTTCGGGGTGGGTTGACAGGGCCTGGGGCATAAATCCAATTTGTGCAAAGGGTTTCATACCTCGTTTTACATAGGTATCAAATATGCTGTCAACCAAACGCCAGTTGTAAACCGGATTGCCGTTGGCATCTTCTGTATATGCATTGGTCGATCCCCATTTCAGGGCAGCCTCACCATCGCCAGTTACCAATAAACTATGCGTGCGAACATAAACCGGCACCGGGCTCAATTTTGCAATTTCGGAGAGCAGCTTTTTACCGTCTTTCATATAAGTATAATTAGGCTCATCGTACCCAAACCAGGCCCAAACTGGTTTCATTGGGGCTTTAGTTTTAGCCAGATTTACCTCAATACGTGCCGGAGTTTGCGCAAAACTGGTGGTAGCCCAAAGTAAAGCGCCTATAAACAGCTTTGCTGCCTTAGTTAGTTTAAGCATAGGTTATTACAGGTTTATTTAGTGTCAGAATGACGATTAAAGGTAGGTAATTATATCAGTATACAAAATATTGCTGGCTAATATTATATCAAACCTTGCTTATATACTATAAAGGCCCAACACCATTAAAAACCATTTTTACATTTCAATATTTAACGGATAGTAATAGCTTTGCTTCATTAGCAAACTAACCTTCCTAAAATAAATAAATGTCTGAGCAAGATCAATTACAACTTCCCCCGGTAATATTAGGCACCAGTGGCCTTGGTAACTTATATATAGCACTACCTTACGAGGTAAAGCTTGATATTGTGCGCCAGTTTGTGCTGCATAGTGCCAAACCTGCCGTGTTAGATTCGGCCGGTAAATACGGTGCCGGTTTGGCACTTGAGTCGATAGGGCAGTGCCTTAAAGATTTAAACGTTAATCCCGATGATATCATTATCAGTAATAAACTGGGCTGGTTACGCACCCCGTTAACCACACCCGAGCCAACTTTTGAGCCCGGCGTTTGGGTTGACCTTGAGTACGATGCTGTTCAAAATATAAGCTATAAAGGAATTTTAGAATGCTACAACCAGGGCAATGAGTTGCTGGGCAATTACGAAGCTCAATTTGTTTCGGTGCATGACCCGGATGAGTATCTTAGCGCAGCAACCAATGGAGAGGATAAAACCAAACGCTACCAGGATATATTAGATGCTTACCGGGCGCTACTTGAGTTGAAAGCAGAAGGTAAGGTAAAATCGGTAGGTGTGGGCGCTAAGGATTGGCACAGCATTAAGCAAATTACTAATGATGTAAAGCTGGACTGGGTAATGATAGCCAACAGCATGACCGTGCATAGCCATCCTGAAGATTTACTGGTGTTTATGCAGGAGCTTGAGCAAAAAGGCGTTCTCATTATTAATTCTGCCGTGTTTAACGGCGGCTTTTTAACCGGCGGCGATTACTATAATTATCACTTAATTGATAAAGAAAGTACAGAGGGCACAGCCTTATATAACTGGAGAGACCGTTTTTATGAACTATGCAAAAAACACAGCATTGAGCCAGCCGCCGCATGCGTTCAATTTGGCTTGGCAGCACCCGGCGTAAAAAGTGTAGCACTAAGCACCAGTAGCGCAAAGAGGGTAGAATCAAACCTGCAATTGTCTAAAACCAGCGTTCCTGCTGAGTTTTGGGATATTATGCATGGCGAAGGATTAATAACCGACGAAGGTTTGAGTTTAGTTAAATAATCAATTCTACATATAATTACTACAAATGAAACTGATAAGATTTGGTAATGAGGGCCAGGAAAAACCCGGCGTTTTAATTTATGATAAACGTTATGATGTTTCGGGCTTTATTCCTGATTATAATGAAACGTTTTTTGAAACCGGCGGCCTGGAAAAGTTAAAAGCCATTGTTGAAGAACATGGTACCAATTTGCCGGTTGTAGCCGATGATGAGCGCTTAGGCAGCCCCGTTGCCCGTCCATCTAAAATATTATGTATTGGTCTGAACTACGCCGATCACGCTAAAGAAACCAATGCACCTATACCGCCGGAGCCGGTTATTTTCATGAAAAGCACTACCGCTTTAACCGGTCCTAATGATAATGTAGTTATCCCTAAAAATTCTGTAAAAACCGATTGGGAAGTGGAACTGGCTTTTGTAATTGGCAAAAAAGCCAGTTATGTAGATGAAGCTGATGCAGCAAGCTACGTAGCAGGTTATGTATTGCATAATGATGTATCGGAACGCGAGTTTCAGTTGGAGCGTAACGGCACTTGGGACAAAGGTAAAGGTTGCGATACCTTTGCACCGCTTGGTCCGTTTTTAGCTACAGCCGATGAAATTGCCGACGATAATAACCTTAACCTTTGGTTAGATGTAAATGGCAAACGTATGCAAACTGGTAATACCCAAACGTTTATCTTTAAAATACCGTTCCTAATTTCATATGTAAGCCAGTTTATGACTCTGTTACCAGGCGATGTAATTTCGACAGGTACGCCTGCTGGTGTGGGCCTTGGCTTTAACCCGCCGGTATACCTTAAACCAGGCGATGTTATCGACTTAGGCATTGATGGTTTAGGTACTCAAAGACAAGTGGTAAAAGCTTACGGAGAGTAATTTTTGCTATATAACAACAAAGGCTGTTTCTATATAATAAACAGCCTTTGTTGTTTAAATGAATGGCCTATTAAACCGCCAGCACCTTCACCTCAATATTTCCCCTAACGGCTTTACTATACGGGCATGCACGGTGTGCTTTATCAGCCAGTTGTTGTGTTTCATCCAAACTCATACCGGGTATGTGTACATGTAATTCGGCCGATAGCGCATAAGCGTTATCATCTTTATTAAAGCTTACATGCACTTCGGCCGTTGCTTCACTTACATCAATATTATCTTTTTTGGCTACACTGCCTAAGGCTCCTAAATAGCACGCACCGTATGCACCGGCAAATAATTGCTCGGGGTTAGTGTAAGCACCACTTTCGCCGCCCATTTCCTTGGGTTTGCGCAGGTCGAGATCAATAACTCCGTCTGACGATTTGATATGGCCGTCGCGGCCACCTTTGGCTGTTACTACAGCCGTGTATACTTTCTCCATGGTATATGCTCTTTTTAAAAAACTAACCAATTACAGGTGGTAAAGTTTTATTTGTAATTAAAACAAAATACTAAAATTATTAGTATTTTTGATTTGATATGAATGAGGAAAGGATAACCGAAAAGTTGAATATACTGGCCGATGCCGCCAAATACGATGTATCTTGTGCATCGAGCGGGAGCAAACGCAAGAATGAAAATAAAGGTTTAGGTAATGCCAGCAACGGTATTTGTCATACTTATACAGAGGATGGGCGGTGTGTGTCATTACTTAAAATATTGCTAACCAATCATTGCATTTTCGATTGCGCTTATTGTGTGTCGCGCAGCAGTAATGATATTAAGCGGGCTGCTTTCACCGTGCAGGAAGTGGTTGATTTGACCATCAATTTTTACCGCCGCAACTATATTGAGGGTTTATTTTTGAGTTCGGGTATTTTTAAGGATGCCGATTTTACCATGGAACGGCTGGTACGGGTGGCTAAAAAATTACGCACCGAACATAAGTTCAATGGCTATATCCATTTAAAAACCATACCTGGTGCAAGCGATGAGTTAATGCGTGAAGCCGGACTTTATGCCGATCGCTTGAGCGTAAACCTCGAAATGCCAACAGAAGAAGGCTTAAAACTGCTTGCCCCCGAAAAGAACCGGAAAGACATGATCCAGCCCATGGGGTTCCTCAAAAACGAAATTATACTACGTAAAGAGGAAAAAGCTTTATTTAAAAAAGCGCCAACGTTTGCCCCGGCCGGGCAAAGTACGCAGGTTATTATAGGTGCCACGCCCGAAACCGACGCACAGGTTTTACAAACGGCCAATCACTTTTATAAAAACTTTAATATGAAGCGGGTTTATTATTCGGGCTATGTACCGGTAATGAGTGATAAACGCTTGCCCGCTTTGCATACCAGCGTACCCATGGTGCGCGAAAACCGCCTTTATCAGGCCGATTGGCTGATGCGTTTTTATGGTTTTAAAGTAAACGAAATAGTTGACGGGCAAAACCCGCATCTGGATCTGGACATTGATCCTAAACTGAGCTGGGGTTTGCGTAACCTGCATGTTTTTCCTATTGATATTAATAAGGCCGACCTGCAATTAATTTTAAGAGTGCCGGGCATTGGGCTGCAATCGGCACAAAAAATTGTGAGCGCGCGGCAATACGGTAAACTCAACTGGGATCAGTTGCAAAAAATTGGGGTGGCATTAAATAGGGCCAAGTATTTTATTACCTGCAATAGTCCAAAGTTTGAGCAGCGCGATTTAACAGGTACGGCTATTAAGCAATATATATTGTCGCAATCGCAAAGTAAATATTTAAAGAGTTCGGTAACGCAGTTGAATTTATTTTGATGCGCACCTCGGTCCCTTAAAGAGCAGTAGCTGTAAATTGGGGGTTAGTATTGTTACCAGCGGCAGTGCAGTTTGCGTTAGGGATAGTAGCGTAAAGCCCGGAACGCAGCATAGCGGAGTGAGGACTTGCAGCGGATAGCCCGGGCCGGAGGTAACGCCCAAGGTGGTTAATAGTGAGTAGTTGATTTGGTTGGATAGTTAACAATCATCCTCTTATTTCTAAAAGAGTCAATCATATACTCTCAGAAAAGCCAACTGCTGTGAAAAAATTCGGGAGCACTTGAAATTACTGGAGTGAGACAGATTAAAAGGATAAGAGAAACAAAGTATGGGCTTTGCAAATAGAAAAGATAAATAAGATGACCACGCTGGTGTACGACGGAACGTTTGAGGGGTTGCTTACGGCCGTGTTCGAGATTTACGAACGCAGGCTGCTGCATGTTAAAATTCAAAAAGGAGAGTGGTTAAGCACGGCTCTGTTTGAAGATGTAATAAAGGTAATTACCGATAATAAACGTGCAGGGCGGGTGTTGCAGGGTTTGCAGCAAAAGCTATCGGCAGGAGCAATGCAACGCTTGTATGCTGCCCATATGGCCGGTATAGAAAATGAGGATATTATGCTGGTAGGCTATATCAGGTATGTATTTGATTCGAAGCAGAATGTGGAAGAAGATTATGGGAATAAGTACGTGCTGCGCCTTTCGGAAATGATAAGAATGGTACGGCGCGAGAAGCACCGGATGGAGGCATTTGTACGTTTTCAAAAACTGCAGGATGGCATATTTTACGCGGCCATTGAACCCGATTTTAATGTATTGCCGCTGCTGGGCAAGCATTTTAAAAACCGTTATGCCGATCAGAAATGGATTATATATGACATGCGCCGCAATTATGGCTTGTATTATGATTTACACAACCTCGAATTTATATCGCTCGATTTTGCCACCGGCCGGCCCGATAATGTGATCTCAACCTATACCGAGGATGAAGGGTTGTACCAAAACCTTTGGAAGAACTATTTTAAAAGCGCAAATATTCCGGCGCGTAAAAACACTAAGCTTCACATGCGGCATGTGCCGAAACGTTACTGGCGTTTTTTAACAGAGAAGATTTAATCAAACATTAAAAAATAAATGTCATTATGGAAAACATGTATCAATCATTAATAATTCTGGATTACTTTTCATGGATTTTAATACGTAAAGCTGAGATTATTTATACTAAATCCTTCACTATTTATGATAAACATAAGAAGATTTGGGATGATGACAATTATCACATGCTTTCGCACTCATGTATACTTAATACTTGCTCATTTTTAGAAGAATACAATAATAATTTCGGGGTAAAATCAGAGTCGCAATATCATGATAGAATTCTCTTAGCTAAAAAAATTTCCTCTCCATAAGTGAAAGCTATTAAAATGTGGCCTGGCTTTAACAGTAATAGAAACTTAATAGCACATACGCTAAGAGACAGAGCTGGACAATATGCTTACCTTGATCCTGATCATGAAAAAAGATATATGACTCCCAATGGTGGGATGCAATGGTTATTCATAAGGGATTGCATGATTGGTATAAAAAATATTTTAAATGGTGAGTTTAAACCTGAATTAGAGCAAGCTGTTAAAGAAATTGCAACAAAAATAGATTATAAAGCAAAAGAACCTGAAGTGGTAAGTGGAAATGATTTTGTGAAAACTTTTGCAATGATTGCCAATCAATCTGCAAAAATTGCCCGTGATCATGGGAAAATTTATAATTTAAACATTCCTGATTTTTATGATAACAACAAACCCGCTGTACATTTTGGAATGATGGATAGCTATTAATTATACAAATTTCCATGCCGTGTACGCTTAAATAAATATCTTAGCATGTTTAGTATTAATTCTTCTATCAATTGATACCAACCAAACTACTGATACATGAACAGAGAACTGTTAACCGAGCTTGAAAAAGCTCTTGAAATAACTCCTGATAATATTATTTTGCGTAAACAGGTTGCTAAAGGCTACTTTGCTATTAATGATTTTGAGAGGGCCAAAGAGCACCTCAATCTTGTGCTTAACTATGAGCCAACCGATGAGAATAAGCTGCTTTTAGCTAAGTGCTACCTAAAGTTAAAACATTATACTCCTGGTATTATTATTTGCGAAGAATTGCTGCCCAACAATGACAATGCCGAATTATTAACCGTATACCTACAATTGTTAATTGATTCGGGGCATACCGAGGATGCCATAGCGCAATATCAGGCCTTTATGGTTAAATACCCCAATTGGCACGATACTGATATTGAACGCCAGTTGAAAATACCATCGTTTGAAATGCCCGACGATGACGATTACAATGCTTTTATTGAAAAGCCCGACATCAATTTTAGTCACATAGGTGGTATGGATGAGATCAAAGACGATATTCGTATCAAGATCATCGAACCTTTGGCTAACCCCGAACTGTTTAAGGCCTTTGGTAAAAAAGCTGGCGGCGGTATATTGATGTATGGTCCGCCGGGATGTGGTAAAACTTACTTATCAAGGGCTACTGCGGGCGAAATATCGTCGAAGTTTATGAACATAGGCATTGAAGAAGTGCTGGATATGTGGGTAGGTAACAGCGAAAAAAACCTGCACGAAAAGTTTGAGATAGCCCGGCAGAACAATCCATGTGTAATGTTTTTTGATGAGATTGATGCCTTGGGCAGTAAGCGCAGCGACTTGCGCCAATCGGCCGGGCGAAACCTTATCAACCAGTTTTTACAAGAGATGGACGGCATTGACAGTAAGAATGAAGGCGTACTGATACTGGGTGCAACTAATTCGCCCTGGCATATCGATTCGGCTTTTTTGAGACCGGGCCGCTTTGACCGTATCATATTTGTACCACCGCCCGATTTGAGTGCCCGTACTTCCATAGTTGAAATGATGCTGCGCGATAAACCTGCCGAAAGCATGGATTACGGTAAAATAGCCTCTAAAACTGATGGCTTTAGCGGTGCAGATTTGAAGCTATTAATTGATCTGGCTACCGAAGAGAAACTGCGTCAATCGATGCGGTCGGGTAAAATTGAAAAGATTACCCAAAGCGATGTGCTGAATGCGGTTAAAAAAGTACGCCCATCTACCAAAGAGTGGTTTAATACCGCGCGTAATTACGCTTTATATTCAAATACATCGGGCATGTACGATGATATTAAGGCATACCTGAATTTATAAGATGGACTACCAGTTATTTCAGCAAATTCAGAACCTTATTAACAGGGACAAGATAGACATGGCCCTGAAAATGATCTCGGCTGCGCTAACCGATTATCCTGATTCGGATGAGTTATACAGCCTGCAGGCATCAGCCTATTTAAAGGTAAAAGATTTTAAGCATGCCCAGCAGTCTATTAATACAGGTATCGGCCTTAACCCCGAGAACGATTTTCTGTTTTACCTGAGCGCCCACGTGGCGCTGGAGTATGATAACTATAAGCAAGCCGAAGAGCAAATTGACCAGGCTATCGGGCTAAATCCGTATTCGGCAACATTTTTTGGTACCAAATCGATGATCTTCATCAACCAAAAAAAGTATACCGAAGCCATTGAAGCCGCACTTAGCGGGCTTGACCTGGACCCCGACGACCCGATGTGTAACAACATGCTGTCGATGGCGCAAACGCGGGCAGGCTTGTCGGGAGAGGCATTTAACAGGCTGGAGAATATGCTGGCCGACGACCCCGAGAATGAGCTTACACAAGCCAACACCGGTTATTATTACCTGCGCCAGGGTGATGCGCGTAAGGCCAAAGAGCATTTTGCAGCTGCGCTGAATGCTGATCCTGAATATGATTTTGCACGCACCGGTATGCTGCAAGCTATTAAATCAACCAATTGGTTTTACCGTAAACTGTTGCAGTTTTCATACTGGTTAGACGAAATTAACAGCAAATATCGCTGGGGCTTTATTATAGGTTTGGTACTCATCGTTAAGGTTGTACCTATACTATCTATCCCATACCTCATCTTCGTTTTTTGGACGTGGTTTACCGGGCCGCTTAGCGATATGATCATTTATTTTGACAAGTACGGCCGCTACCTCATGAAGCCGCGCACCATCATGCTCACCCGCATTAATATTGCTGTTTTTACTTTAGGTTTATTATCGCTTGCGGCAGGATTGATGCTGCATGGCAGTTTTTTATTAATGGCATTTGCTTTTTTACTCACTACTATACCTGTATACATATCAGGCGGAATAACCAAGCCGCTCAATCGGTTAGCTTTAGGTGCTTTTGCTCTGGCCTATATTGCTTCTGGTTTATGGGGTGTTTACTTGGGGTATTTTATGAACAAGTCAGTTGAACTTGCGATAACCGCGCTCATTATTTCGGCCGTAATTTTTTCATGGACATTGGCATTTATTAAAAAATAAGCATTTAACATTTTACAAAAATCGCTCAAACAGGTAAAAATGTTAATAACCTGATTGTTAATAATGTATTTTGTTTTACAATAAAAATACCTCCATTTGCTTTAAATGAAATATTTGCAGGTTAATAACCTGCAAGCACTTGTTAATAAAGTGTTTATAATAAATATCACAATGGTATTGACACGAATAGGGTAGCAAGCTATCTTAGTATTATTAAGAACGACGTACTTTGACAGCCTCGGGAAACGGAAAATGAATCGGGCGAATCTTCGGAAGAGCTAAAGATCATGGGAAATTCTCTCAATTATAACAGGAAGAGCGGTGCAGGAGCGAAAGCAAATGTAATGGTTACCGGTTGAAAAAGTTGAACAAGGGGTATCATTAAAATTATCATGAATCTCTACGGAGAGGAGTGAAGATTAAACGGTGATGATTGGAAGGAGTAAGCGCCGGTGTTTTATTGACGAGAGTTAATTAAGCAGGGTGGAAACAGAGAGCCGGTCGGTTAAAATACACAAATCGTACTTAATGCTTTTAGCGGTGGCTACGGCTAATGTTAGGAGTTAAGAAAACGGAAGAAGAAACGTAACTGTGGGCACTTCCGTTTTCGTTTTTTATAGGGGGTTATGAACTTTGGACCTGCCAGCCATCTAATCGGCAATCAAATTGGTAACCCAAATCCCACATTTCAATATTCCAGATATTTATTGTATTCAAATTCATTTCAATTGGTATTGATACTCCACGTATTTCGATATCTCCGTCATAATTTAATATTTCCAAATCTGAATAGTCAGGATAATTTTGCAGGAAGCACTCTTTTAGTTCCAAAGCTTTTTCTTCAGTATCTGTCAAAAAGAAAAACTCAACAGGTAACATGTCTGTGTTCGTAATTCCGTCGCTATAAATCCGGCTCAACACATCTTCATTTACTTCCAGAGCTATTTCCGTTTCATAAGTTTCCTGATCAAAGTAGGTATTTTGCATGCCACAAAATACGTTTTTGGCTCCATTTAAAACTTCAAAATACCTACATTTACTAAAATGAGTAAAGAGGGTAGAAGCAGGCCGGCAAACGGCGCTAAGAAAATATTTGTTCTCGACACTTCTGTTATTTTGTACGACCACAATGCTTTTGAAAACTTTCAGGAGCATGATGTGGCTATTCCCATTCAGGTGCTCGAAGAACTGGATAACATGAAAACGGGGAATGATACCCGCAACTTTGAGGCACGCGGCTTTATCCGCTTAATGGATGAGTATTCGCAAAATGCCTTACTAAACGACTGGCAACCGCTCAACGGTAAAACCAAGGGCAGTTTTAAGGTAATCATGGATAATGCCAGCATTAGCAATGATGCCGAAAAGGTTTTTGGAAGTAATAAGATCGATCACCGAATATTAAATGCCGCTTTAGGCTTACAGCAGGATCATCCTGATAAAAAAGTGATCCTGGTATCAAAAGATATTTGCCTGCGGTTAAAAGCCAAATCACTCAACCTGTATGCCGAAGATTACGAAACCGGCAAGGTAAAAAACCTTGAAGAACTTTATACAGGGCGTACGCATGTGAGCAAGGTTACCGAAAAGGCCCTTGCCTCATTTGGAAAATACCTTACCGTACCCCTCGAAACTTTTAATATACCCGCGCCTCCGGGCAACCTGTTCTACTCGCTCGAGGGGAAAAAATCGACGGCCTATGGATTTTACAACCAACAAACCGGCTTCATACAAAAGATAGATGAACCAACAGCTTTTAGCATCAAGCCCAAAAGTATAGAGCAATCTTACGCATTACATGCCTTGCTGAATGATGATATTAAGTTGGTAACCATACAGGGCAATGCCGGTACCGGTAAAACTTTGTTAGCGCTGGCTGCTGCTTTAGAATTGCGCAAAAACTACCGCCAAATATATGTTACCCGGCCAACCATCCCGTTAGGGAATAAGGAAATTGGCTACCTGCCCGGCGACGCTAAATCAAAGATTGATCCTTACATGGCCCCAATATGGGATAACCTGCGATTTTTAAAAGACCAGTTTGCTGGTGATGAAAAGACACAGCACAAAATAGACGAACTGGTAACCACCGATAAAATTTCTATCACACCGCTGGCTTTCATACGTGGGCGTACTTTGACCAAGATATTCTTTATTGTGGATGAGGCGCAAAATCTTACCCCGCATGAGGTGAAAACCATTATATCCCGCGCAGGTGAAAATAGCAAAGTGGTTTTTACAGGAGATATTTACCAAATTGATACTCCATACCTTGATGCCGAGAGTAACGGGCTATCATACCTGATAGATAAGGCCAAAAATCACCCTTTATACGCACACATCACCCTGCACAAAGGCGAACGTAGCGAACTGGCTAACCTTGCTAACGAGTTATTGTAGCAGCAAATTATCGGTGGTCTTGGCAATGTCGGCACTTATTTTTTGCACAAAACCTAATTGCTCTTTCAACAGATTTTCGTCAGCATTAAGGTCTTTTAATTCCGGGGTTTCGGCAGTGTTTTTCTCGCCGGTAAAATCCATTATTTTGCCACCCAGTTTCTTAGAGCTTTCGTTGAGTACGGTGATGCTTCTCCGCATTAGCTTTAAGATGTCGGCCTTGGTGCGGTGTACATCCTTACCCGCAACGGTTGAAGCCATAGTAGCTATATAAGATGATAAGATGTGGTTAAGCACCACAAATTTATGCAGATCTTTTACCTTTTGCTGCCTGCTTTTCGGTTCCGAGGTCATGCGTTCAAAAGCCGCCGCCAAGTTTGCCGATTTAATGTAAACCTCTTTACGCGCCAGTTTATACTCGGTAGTACTAACAGGTACTCCGCTTATGGTTTCGGCAATTTTTAGGAGATACCCTGTATTGGCTGTCAGCATTTCGTGCGAAACCTCTTTCAGTTGCTCCGACTCCCATGATGGGAACAAAAAATAATTAGCACCTAATGCAATTGCCGAACCAATAATGGTATCAATAATACGTTCTTCAAAAATATTGAGATGCCCAACACCTAAAAACTTGAATAAAATGAGCACATAGGGTGTCATTAAAGTAACGGCAACTACGTAATTTGTACGCATAAAACTATAGGCTCCTACCATGAGCACAGCCAATATTAAAAACTGGGCAGTATCATTATGTATGAATGTTAAAATGGCAACACCAACCAAACCGCCGCCTATGGTGCCAAATAAACGCTGGTAATTACGCTGTTTTGATAAGCTGAAAGCCGGTTTAACAATTACAATAATGGTTAATATTACCCAGTAACTATGCTGACCAAAGCTTATTTTACGCCCGCTTACTGTATTTATAAAATGCAGCAGCATGGGGCTTTTGGTAATTAAAAAACCCACCAGGCATACTAAAGACACCCTTAGCGCAAACCTGAATGTTGATGATTCAAATGTTAAGTTATCAAGCAGTACCCGGGGCGAATAATCCTGATGTTCTACAAACTTGTTGTACTCTACCTGGTGCGGATTTTTAATAAGCTTTTTAGCTGTACGTGTTTTATGGTAACGGTAAATATTGATGATTTTCTGATTCAGGTCGCGCAGGTTAATGAGCACTTTTTTGAGTGCCATGTTGCTGCCCGAACTTCCCTCGCTGCCAATGGCATCTATCCGCGTTTTGAGTTCTTCAAGTTGTGGCAAAAAACGCACGCTGGTATGGTACGATGTATTTGATAATACGGCATACCCAATGTTATCCAGTTCATCGCCCATTCGGTGCAGCATCTTGCCAATATCTTCCAGTATTCCGGTATCGGCATATTGCTCACGCATGTGATTGTAATCGTAATGCGTGGCCATAATTTGTTCAAACAGGTCAACCAAATCAACAAAGGTAAGCACCAGCATACGGCTGTAGTTGGTTGATTCGCGCACTACGAGCCTGCTTTTAAATAGCATTTCCCGCACGGCATCCTGGTGCTGGCTAACCTGAATTTGCTTTAAAACCAGTTTTTTGTAATTCTCGTCTATATCAGTTTCGGGCAAATAAAAATCGGCTTTAATGCGCAGGTAGCTTACTATGTCACTTATGTTTTCGCCCAAGGCCTGTTGTGCAGCGCGGTAGGGGCGTATACCAAAAAATATCAGGCTCCAAAGCATGTACCATATCCCGCCTGAGGATACCGTTAAACTGTATGAAAGTATATCCTGCGGTTTAAGTGCCTTGTCCATCACAAATATCATGGCCAGTAGCCCGGCAGTTCCAATAGCCGCGGCCCGGTTACCGTATACCACCAAAAATGAGCATATAAACGTTAAGAGTGTAACCTCAATACCCAGGCACCATAAATTAAAGCGTGCAAAACCGGTGAGCATAGCCACTAAAAACACCAAAGCATTGCCAATAAGCATGGCATTACGCTTATGCATAACCGGCCCCGGCGTATCTAACACACTCATGCAAGCTGCGCCTAATGATATGGTAAGGCCGGTTTGCAGCATATCAAACTGCGCAAAAATTACCGCAGGCAGGAGCAATCCGGCGCTAATGCGCAGTCCGTCAGAGAAATACTGGCTAAAAAAGAAGGTCTTTATTTCGCGGCTTTGGATAGACATCAGGTTTAACAGAGAGTGCTGAATATACGCCACAAAAGTAGAAAAGTATGGTGCATGTTGTATAATTAATATAAAGTCTACTAAATAACTATAAATTATACGGTTGGTTTCATGTTTTACCGTTAAGATGTGTATTTTAACGCCGTAATTACAAGTTCGTGTACCTTGTAAAATATCTATTTACGCATATATGTCTTCATCAAAACATTCGGCTCAGCGCTTAGCATTATTCAACCAGGAGGTAGTAACCAGGTTTGAGTTGTATAATAGTTTGTTTTTAACTTTACCCTTTTACCAGGTAAAAGACACCGGTATTTTATTGCCGTTTTTTAGTTCGCACTGCGAAAAGGGGGTAGCTCAGTTAAAATCTCCAACTGAAATTATCGATTCATTTTTTGAAGAGCGTGTACCCGGAGTTGACGAGCGTGAGCAGGTAAACCGTCTTTTCAGGTTTATTCAATACATAGAGCGGCAGGTAGTTTTATTTGATGCGGTTGAGGATGCCTCATTTGGCAAAATACCTCGTACTGATGATAGCGGAACTTTAAATGGGTTACTGCAACAGGTTGCAAGTGATGATGATATGCGTGAGAAAATTGCCGAGAAGCTGCGCAATTTCTCACTACGCCTTGTATTAACTGCGCATCCAACGCAGTTTTATCCGGGTACGGTGCTCACCATCATGACCGATTTGATAGAGGCATTAAAAGCTAATGATATTTCGACAGTGAACCTGTTATTGCAACAGTTAGGCAAAACACCATTCTTTAATAAAACCTCGCCAACACCGGTTGATGAAGCTATAAGCCTGATATGGTTTTTGGAGCATGTATTTTACTATGCACTGGCCGATATACAAACCAAACTCAACGAAGAATTTGGTACGGGCGAATTATTGCATCAAATATTTGAATTAGGCTTTTGGCCGGGTGGCGACCGCGATGGCAACCCGAACGTGAAAACGGATTCAACCCGTAAGGTGGCTTATACCTTACGCCAGATCATATTCAGATGTTACTACCGCGATTACCGTAACCTTAAACGGCGCATAACTTTCCGTGGGGTTGAAGAAGCTATGGGTAAACTTGGTGATATACTTTATGTGAACGCCTTTAACCCGCAGCCTGATGCCAGCGACCTGCAGCAGGAAATGATAGATTTACTGGAAAGTATTAAAAACACACTGGTTGAAGACCACGACAGCATATTTGTTGAGATCATAGATGATTTTGCACTCAAGATAAAATTATACGGTTGTTACTTTGCCTCGTTAGATATAAGGCAGGACAGCCGTGTGCTGCGAAGTGTATTTCAGTTTGGTCTCAACCAAAAAGAGCTAAACAACGGCTTACCAACCGACAAATGGGAAGAGTTAAGCGAAGATGAAAAGTTGAAACTCATTAGCTTTAATGAG
Organism: Mucilaginibacter terrae; assembly: GCF_031951985.1. Taxonomy (NCBI): domain Bacteria; kingdom Pseudomonadati; phylum Bacteroidota; class Sphingobacteriia; order Sphingobacteriales; family Sphingobacteriaceae; genus Mucilaginibacter; species Mucilaginibacter terrae. The sequence goes on from NZ_JAVLVU010000001.1 coordinate 653,007, forward strand.
TTTGATTTTCCATGTGATGAGGAACCCGCCAAAGGTGCCGACCCGATGATCAATGATACGCTGTGTACCATACGCCTGATGCACCAAATTCAACGGCAAAACGGCGAAAAAGCATGCCATCGATACATCATCAGCAACTGCCAGCAAGCTTCGGATATTTTACAGTTGATGAATCTGTTTTTATGGTGCGGCTGGACAAAAGATGATCTGACCATCGACTTTATGCCATTGTTTGAAACCGTGAATGACCTTAAACATGCGGCCGATGTAATGGAAAAACTTTACTCGCACCCGGTTTACAAGGAACATTTGAAAAGACGCGGTAACCGCCAGATGATCATGTTGGGCTTTTCGGACAGTACCAAGGATGGTGGCTACCTGATGGCCAACTGGTCTATTTACCAGGCTAAAGTTGAACTGACTGCTATCACCAAAAAGTACGACATTGAACTGGCGTTTTTTGATGGGAGAGGGGGGCCACCGGCACGCGGAGGCGGTAAAACACACCGTTTTTATGCAGCCATGGGTAAAGAGATCGCCAATGATCATATACAACTAACCATTCAAGGCCAAACAGTAAGTTCGCAATATGGCTCGATCGAAACGGCTAAATACAACATCGAGCAGTTGGTAAACGCCGGCGTAACTTCGGCATTACATCCAAACCATCGCGATCTACTGGATGATAACCACAAAAGCCTCATCAGTACTATGGCTAACGAAAGCTTTGAGAAGTTCATGGCTTTACGCAAGCATCCGGTATTTACACAGTACTTGGAAAACATGAGTCCGCTAAAACTATTGTCGAATATTAATATCAGCAGCAGGCCAACAAAGCGTAATGCTGGTGCGCCGTTAAAACTGGAAGATTTGCGTGCCATTAGTTTTGTAACCTCATGGAGCCAGATGAAGCAAAACGTCCCAGGCTTTTTTGGTGTGGGTTCGGCCTTGCAAAAAGCTAAAGACTCGGGCAAATGGCAGGAAGCGGTTGACCTATACAAATCATCAGGTTTCTTTAAAACCATGATTGATAACAGCATGATGTCGATGTCGAAATCAGATTTCCGTATTACCGCACACTTAGAGCATCATGAGCAGTATGGCGAGTTTTGGAAGATTTTGAAAAGCGAGTATGATCTTACCAAAGCAAACGTGCTTGAGCTAACCGGAACAGAAGAATTGATGCAGGAATCACCGATCGATAAACGTTCAATTGCCATGCGTGAGCGTATTGTGTTACCATTGGTTGTGGTGCAGCATTATGCTTTGGAAAAAATGAAAAACACACAAGACGAGGAGTTGAAAAGTGCTTATAGCAAGTTAGTTATACGTACCGTTTATGGCATTGTAAATGCGGGCCGTAATTTGGCTTAAATAATTAAATATAGTAAAATCTAAAGCGCTTAAATATTGTTATTATTTTAATTAGTTATCAAAAAACTGCCCACCCGTAGTTATATAAACCGTTAACTGTTTTAAAATGAGAAGAACACTTTATTTAAGCGCTTTTGCTTTACTTGCTTTGTCGGTTGCAACATCATGTAACGACAACAAAAGAGCGAAAAATTACAACGAGCAAACTACTGTCGATGACCAGGCGCTTGATTTTATCAAGAGTACTTACAAAACTGGTTTAGCTGAAATAAAAGCAGCCAAAATTGCCCAGGCAAATTCTAAAAATCCACGGGTTTTGGGTTTTGCCAAAATGATAATCGTTGATCATTCTACAGCCGACAGTGAGTTGAAAAAACTGGCTGATAAAAAGTATATAACCTTTAGTGACACTATTATTGAGCTAAGCCATCAAAACATGCTCGATAGCATAGCAGAATTACAGGGACAAGCATTTGATGTAGCATATATAAATATGATGGTTAATGACAATGACACTACTATAAGAATGTTTGAAGATGCTACAGGCAATCATACTAAAGCTGTAAGAAATTTTGCAAAGAAAACATTACCTGTTTTAAAAATGCATCAAGATTCGGCTCAAGCTATTGCTAAATCAATTAAGTAAAATCCAAAAGTTACTAAAGGAACATAACAAATAATTGTACCTTTTTCTTTAAATAAATTATTCCAATAATATTTATTATGTTAAGTAATTGCAACAATAAGAAAGGCTCCTTTTGAGAGCCTTTCTTATTGTTATTTTAATGCATCAATTTTCTTTTTCAGCTCAGTCATTTTAGCTGTATCTTTTTTGATGATATAATAGTTGCGTAAGTTACCTAAAGCACTTGCGTCATCTGGTTTAAGTTGTACTGCTTTCTCCAAATATGGTTTAGCTCTATCTGCAGCGGCAGTAACCTTAGCCATCATGGCATTAAATTCTTTCTGTTTGGTCATAGGTAATTTGTTGGCAGTGTTGTAATCGTCAACTGCCGGGCTCATTAAAATATAACCCATGTTCAAGTTAGCCTCAAAGTAATTAGGATCAAGCTCAACAGCTTTAGCGTATGCAGCAGCAGCTTTCTCAAATGCTTCGTTTTTTGCTTTAATGGCAGCAGCTTTAGCGGCCGGGTCTTTAGCAGCTTTGGCTTCTTTTTCTTTAGCTTCACCTATTTTACCGTAAGCAATACCCGAGTAAAAATGCAAATTTTTATCAGTTGGTTTGTTATTAATTGCAGCCTGAATTTTTTCAACAAATTCTGTTGCTTTACCTTGTTGTAAAGCAATTTCTACTTCACGACCACGTAATGTTGCATTGTCAGGAAACTTAGTAACACCTTCGCTAACCGTGTTTAATGCAGCAGTAGTATCCTTTGTCATTAAATACAGGTTCGATAGATCTGAATAAATATCGGCTCTGCGGCTATAATTAGTAGTAACCAATTTTTTATAATTGCTAATTGCAACCGGAATGTTTTTAGCATTGATAGCTGCTAAACCAGTGTAATAAATAGCTGTGGTATCTTCAGGATATTGAGTACGATATGAATCAAATGCTTTATACGCTTCTTCAAAGTTTTTAGCCTGAAAATCTTTTACACCTTTATTAAGCGAATAGTAGGCAATATATTGGTTACCTGCGTCAGTTAACCGTTTGTACTCACCTTTTGTATCTGTTTCTTTTGCTTTTTTCAGTGCCTCAACTGCAGTTGTATACAACGGCAATGAAGTTGTAGCAACGGTATCATTATAAGCTAATGCACCATAAATAGCCCCCTTTAAAGCGTATGTTTGAGGCAAAGTAGCTGTTTTTTCATTTACAGCAGCTTTATCAATTGATGTTTTTGCGGTATTGATGCTGGTGCGTGCCAGTGCGGCCATGGCTTTGTTTTGACGCATGGTTTCATATTTGTCATACTCACTTTGCGCGGTGCTCACCTCTCCTTTTTGAGCAAACACCATCGATGCCGAAAACAGGCTTAAGGTACCTGCTATCAAAAATTTAATTTTCATAGATCTGTCTTGGTTAATTTAACTGTTGCAATTTGTTGTTTATGTTGTTCAATTGAACGTCGTTACCACTTTTTGCATATATAAGTTGCAAAAGCTTTAATGTATTAACGTTTTTTGGAGCCATTTCATATGCCTTTTTAAGCCACTGCGCCGAACGATCAAGACTTGTGCTTGCCTCCTCCCCTTTTTTATTTGCAGCTTGTTTTAAATACAGTAGCCCCAAATTAAACACAGGATCATAAGCGCTGCTGTTTAAGTCAATTGCCCTAAGGTACATTGATTCGGCCCTGTTGTAATCTTTTAAATGGTCGTAACAGGTACCTGCTATAAAAAATACATCAGCATTAGTGTTGTAAGCATCTAAAAGATCTTTTAATAAAGGCTCTAATTCCTTGTAATTTTTTTGGTTATTATAAATATTAGCTTCTTCCAGTAAAAAGCTTTTTTCGGACGGAAGTAGTTTTTTACCTTTCTGCAACACCTCGAGGGCTTTTGCAGTATCGCCCATGGTTTTGTAGATGTTTTCAGCGGCAACTACATACTCAGTTTTAACACTATCAGGCGTAAGCAGTGTGTTGTAAAACTTTACCGCCTCGTTAAGGTTACCGGCACGGGTATTGGCATAAGCTATATAAGCATTAATTTGCCCGAACTTAGGCGAATACACCTGCGCATTTTTAAAAGACTGCACAGCCGAATTAAAATCCAGACGTTTTATTTGGTCAAAACCGTTACGAATGTAAACGTTAGCTAAACATCGCTTAGAAAAATCGAGCTCAGTTTGGTATTTATAAATTCTTTTATTTTCTGAAAGGCGATTTACAAGGGAAACCGTTTTGTTAAAAAAATCGGCCGGGGTACCTAATTTATTAGTCGAATCGATGTAGGCAATGCTGGAGTAGACAATGGCCTTATAAATATTCTTATCAAGATTAGCCGAGTCTGACTTAGTCTTGATCAAGCTATCAACAGATTTTTTAGCGTTAGAAAGATACTTGATCTCTCCTTTTTGGCGGTAATAAGCCAGATTGTTTACCACCACCTTCAGGGCTTCGGATTGCCCAAAGGCTAAAGGTGCGGTAAACAACGCTAATAAAACCAGGACTATGATTTTACGGCTTAATATCATAATTTAATTATTCGTTTTCTGTGTCGTCGGGTGCTTCGGCCGAAGGTTTTTCAACATCTTCGCTCCCTACATCCGTTCCATTACTTTCTAAACTGCTTTCAATTGCTTGTTCCAACTCTTCCTCTTCGCTGTGCTCAATTTTAGCTACCGAAGCAATTTCATCATCACCTTTTAAGGTAATTAACCTAACCCCCTGTGTTGCACGGCCCATTACACGTAATTCGCTCATGGCAATACGTATAATAATACCCGAACGGTTGATGATCATCAGGTCGTCAGTATCAGTAACATCTTTTATGGCAACAAGTTTGCCGGTTTTTTCAGTTACGTTAAGTGTTTTAACACCTTTACCACCGCGGTTAGTAACGCGGTAGTCTTCAATATCGGTACGTTTGCCATAACCTTTTTCCGATACCACCAGTACGGTAGTCTCAGGATCGTTAATGGCAATCATGCCTACAACTTCATCTTTTTCACCATCAAGCGTTACACCACGCACACCGGTAGCGGTACGACCCATTGGACGTACAGTTGCCTCATTAAAGCGGATAGCACGACCAGATTTAAGCGCCATAACTATTTCGCTGGTGCCTGTTGTTAAGGTTGCTTCAAGTAAAGTATCACCTTCGTTAATATTAATAGCATTAATACCATTCGAACGCGGACGAGAGTATGCCTCCAACGAGGTTTTCTTAATAGTACCTTTACGGGTACACATAATAATGAAGTTGTTTTCCAGGTATTCCTGGTCTTTCAGGTTCTTCACTTTTATGTAGGCCTTAATTTTCTCTTCCTTCGGAATATTAATGATATTCTGAATAGCACGACCTTTTGAAGTACGGGTACCTTCCGGTATTTCGAACACGCGTAACCAGAAACAACGACCGGCCTCAGTAAAGAACAGCATGTAGTTATGGTTCGATGCAATTAATAAGTGCTCAATGAAGTCTTCATCGCGGCTGTTGCTGCCCAACGCACCTTTACCCCCCCTGCCCTGGCGGCGATACTCGGTTAAAGCTGTACGTTTTATATACCCTTCGTGCGAGATAGTGATCACCACTTCTTCATCTTCAATGAAGTCTTCGGTCATCATTTCGGCGCTTGAGTGTACCATTTCGGTTCTGCGCTCATCGCCGTATTTATCTCTTATTTCGATTAATTCATCCTTAATGATCTGCATTTGTAATGCAGGATCTGCCAGTATCGATTTTAAGTACTCGATGGTTTTCATTAATTCCGCATACTCATCTTTGATTTTGTCGCGCTCCAGTCCGGTTAAACGGCGCAGAGTCATATCAAGTATAGCACGTGCCTGAATTTCGCTCAAACCAAATTGGGTCATTAAGCCATCGCGGGCTTCTTCAGGAGTTGATGATGCACGAATTAAACGTATTACTTCATCTAAATGATCTAATGCGATCAGCAAACCTTCCAAAATGTGGGCGCGTTTTTCGGCCTCAGCCAACTCGTACCGGGTACGGCGTACAACTACCTCTTGCCTATGCTCCACAAAGTGATGAATCATATCTTTAAGGTTAAGCAGCATTGGGCGGCCTTTTACCAGCGCAATGTTGTTAACACTAAAAGATGTTTGCAGGGAGGTGTATTTATAAAGGTTGTTTAATACAATGTTAGCATTGGCATCGCGCTTAACTTCGTAAACCACGCGTATACCTTCACGGCTCGATTCATCGCGGATGGTTGATATACCTTCCAGCTTTTTCTCGTTAACCAGTTCGGCAGTACGCTCGATCATGTTGGCCTTGTTTACCTGGTAAGGTATTTCGGTAACAACAATACGTTCGCGGTCATTATTAAAGGTTTCTATTTCGGCACGCGCACGTAACACAATACGGCCACGACCGGTTTCAAAAGCATCTTTAGCACCTTCGTAACCATATATAATACCGGCTGTAGGGAAATCGGGGCCTTTAATGTGTTCCATTAAACCGGCCACTTCAATATCACGGTTGTCAATTAAGGCAACGGTAGCATTAATAACCTCGGTAAGGTTGTGTGGGGCCATATTGGTAGCCATGCCCACTGCAATACCCGATGCGCCGTTAACCAGCAGGTTAGGTATTTTAGCAGGAAGAACACTTGGTTCCTCTAACGAGTCGTCAAAGTTTAACTGGTAATCGATGGTGTCCTTGTTAATATCGGCCATCATTTCCTCGGCAATCCTTTGCAGGCGTGCCTCGGTGTAACGCATTGCCGCAGGGCTGTCACCATCTATCGAACCGTAGTTGCCCTGGCCGTCTACCAGTGGATAACGTAAGCTCCAATCCTGAGCCATACGTACCATGGTATCGTATACAGACGAGTCACCATGCGGGTGATATTTACCCAGTACTTCGCCCACAATACGGGCCGATTTTTTGAAGGGTTTACCGGCCGATAAGCCTAAATCGAGCATACCAAACAATACACGCCTGTGAACCGGCTTTAAGCCGTCGCGCACATCGGGTAATGCCCTCGATACGATAACCGACATTGAATAATCAATGTAGGCTGCCCGCATTTCTTCATCAATATTTATTGGAATGATTCTGTCTTCGTTCTGTGAATTCTCTTCAGCCATTTGGAAATTAGTGTAAGAAAAATTTGCTCAATATTTTCAGGTTGATGCGAAATATTTGACCTGCGAAGATACGAATTTTAAGCTATTATGAAGCGATAGTTACCAACATACTTAGTGTTGATTAGTGAGTAATTAAGTGGCTGATTTTGTGATGAAAGGCTTATGCCTGATTTGAGCTTTACTCATAGTTTGCTGTATTTTATACAAACGAGTCGTCATTAAAAAACGTTCTTTATAGCTTCTTTTAAGCGTTCGATCTCAAAATCACTAAGTGTTTGTGCTACTTCACGCAGCGCACTATTTTTCCTTTACCCAATACTCTTCTACCTGCATGCCTGTTGGCAATTTTCCGCGCAGAATAAGACTATCGTTTTTGAACTTGTAACTGTAGTGAACGGCAACGCCGGTAAGGGTTGATGGTTGTGTGCTGAATGTTTCGGTTTCAATACAGCTATCGCCTGATAGTTTATAATCACCGGCCTGATATTTTTGAGGTGCGCCTCCTTCTTCAATCATAAAGGCTTCAAAATCTTTATCAGTATATGTGCGTTTGAGCTGATAGCCTTGAGTGCCTCCCTCCTTTTTACCATTGTATATTCCGCCCGCATAATCCCATTTACCTTTTAGCGAGATAGAATTATTACAGGCCGATAAAATGGTAATTGCACTTGCAGTGAGGGCGATTAGCTTCTTCATATAATTTAATGTGAGTCAGTTATTATAAGTGATGCAATTTATAAATCTCGCGCTCAAATTAAATACCAAACCAGCACTTACAACTTATTAGTTTAAACTTTGTAATAATTACCTATACCCAGTCAATTCCCTTTTTCAAAAGCGATAGTGTTCTCTCTTCCTCGCTTCCTGGCTGGGGCTCAAAGTTGTTAAAACCACTTAGCGGTTGGCGGCAAACTCATTAATATAGATTCGATACGCCCATTGGTTTCCAGCCCAAATTTGGTGCCTGCATCATACACGAGGTTAAATTCGGCATAACGGCTGCGGCGCTGGTATTGCCACTCTTGTTGTTGAGGGGTAAATTCTTTGTGGCGGTTACGGTTAACCAACTCGGTATAAACAGGTGCAAAGGTACGGCCTAATGATTTAGAGAAATTGAAAATATCTTCCCAGCTTACATCTTCAGTGGCGGTTAAACGGTCGTAAAATACGCCGCCAATGCCACGGGTTTCGTTGCGGTGTTTAATGAAGAAGTAATCATCGGCCCAGGTTTTGAAGCGCGGGTAAAAACCGGTGTTGTATTGGTCGCACACGTTTTTAAGGCTTTGATGAAAGTGACGGGCATCTTCATCAATAACATAATGCGGGGTTAAGTCGATACCGCCGCCAAACCAACGCAACGGCTGCCCATCCTCAATGGATGGCGGCATTTCAAAATACCTGATGTTCATGTGGATGATGGGCACCAGCGGATGATTAGGATGGATAACGATAGATACACCTGTGGCGAAAAAATCATCATGCTCTACCTTGAGTGCCCTTTTTACCGTATCGGGCAATTTACCATGCACGGCCGAAAAATTAACTCCGCCTTTTTCGAGGATGTTTCCGTTTTGAATTACACGGGTACGGCCACCGCCGCCGCCATCGCGTTCCCAAGCTTCTTCTTCAAATTTGGCCGAGCCATCAAGCAGTTCGAGGCTTTGGCAAATTTCGTCCTGTATTTGTTTGTAATCTTCGGCTATGCTTTCTTTGGTCATCATCGGCACAAAAATGCAAAATTTGCCGTAGGTTATGCTACTTTAATATCACTTACAGTATCGTGTTCTTCAATATAATTCAGGTCTTTGCTAAAGCTCTCTTTTAGCTGGCTTAAAGCAAGCAGGGCAATTACAGTTACAATACCCATCATTACATAGGCACTTATAATTAAACTATCGGCATAGCCTTGCGCTTTAAAATGCTTAACTAACAACTCAAAGCCCCAGGTTATTGGAATTAATGAACCACGCACAAAGTTGGGCACCGTGGTAGTAACGGTGGCCCTTATGTTGGTGCCAAACTGCTCGGAAGCTATGGTGACAAAAGTAGCCCAGTACCCAATAAAGAAGCCGATAAACAAACAAATACCGATGAACTGCGAATGAGTAATACCATGTGAGTTTAAATAAAACACCACACTTACTACCGACATTAACTGAAATACCAGCATGGTTAACTTGCGCGATTTGGTTAATTGTGCAAACAGCCCGGCAAACATATCGCCAAACGACAGTCCGATATAAGTATACATCACCCCTGTACCGGCACTTAAAGGTTCGACAGCGCCAAGCTCCTTGCCAATTTCGGGCGACTGGGTAATGAGAATGCCCACCACAAACCACAGCGGCATGCCTATTAAAATACAGTTGAGATACTTAAAAAAGCGTTTGCGATTAGTAAAAAGCATGGCAAAATTGCCGCGTGATACATCGCTGTTTTCGGCGTGTTTAAACATGCCCGATTCAAACGTGCCTACACGTAGCAGTAATAATAACATGCCCAGTCCGCCGCCAATAAAATAGGCATTTTGCCAGCCGTAACCAGCAACCAGGTTTGCGGCCGCTGCACCAAACAAGCCTACCACAGCAACTATCATGGTGCCGTAGCCGCGCTTATCTTTACTCATGGTTTCGCTAACCAGTGTAATTCCTGCGCCCAACTCACCTGCCAAACCTATACCCGCAATAAAGCGTACGGCTGCATAAGTGTAATAATCAGTAGCTAAACCGTTGGCAAAGTTGGCCAGCGAGTACAGCAGTATCGACCCGAATAACACTTTGATACGGCCAAATTTATCGCCAATAACTCCCCACAATATACCGCCCAGCAACAGGCCAAACATTTGCATGTTGATGATAAACTCGCCTTTGGTGCGCATTTCAATATCGCTAACACCAATATCGTGCAGGCTTTTTACGCGTACAATTGAAAATATGAGTAGATCATATATATCAACAAAATAACCCAGTGAGGCTACTATAACCAGGAATACTACGCTTTTGGTGCTTTTTTGAATAGCGTTATCAGACATTGTTTAAAGATCGATCAAAATGAAATATTAATTTTCAGGACGGCTAATATAAAGTTTCAACCATAAAAAAGCCCCCGAAAATTCAGGGGCTATGTATAATTTTTAGGCTGCTTATATCTTTTTTACTTTTACTGCTTGTAATCCCTTCCGTCCGTCTTCCACATCATACTCCACACTATCGTTGTCTTTAATAGCGTTTACGCCGCCTTCAACATCTTTAAAGTGAACAAAAAGGTCTTTTCCCTCATCGGTAATAATAAAGCCGTAGCCTTTTTGAGTGTTAAACCATTTAACTTTCCCAGTTTTCATAATTTTAATAATATAGGTTTATAATTTTGATACACAGAGCCAAACTGAAACTTAAATTGGTTATATTCAGAGAGGTATAAGTAACTATTTATCCCAAATATATAAATTTTGCAATAACCTAATAATATTTTAATTTTTTTTGAAACAGCTAATTTAGAGTTCTTTATATGAGCTTATGTTTAACCCAATGTTAAACAAACAATAAGTGTTTAAACTTTTAATCCATTAATCGCTTCTATTTTATTACAACATTAGCTACAAAACGTTGTTAAGTAGTTTTGCTCATACTATTTCAACTAAACTCTGAATGAAGCATACGTATAACACCGGCATTATTGGCAACTGCGCTTTTTTAGCGCACATAAATAAAAATACTAATGTTGACTGGCTTTGCTGGCCACGTTTTGACAGTACGTTTATTTTTGGCGGATTATTGGACAAAAATAAAGGCGGCGAGTTTTCGATACTACCCGAAGGTGAATATACCTCGCATCAGTATTACCTCGAAAACACCAATGTACTTATTACCGAAATAACCCCGGCATCGGGCGGCCGTTACCGTATTACCGACTTTGCACCCCGTTTTCAGGAACACCAGCGTTATTATAAACCGTTGATGTTTATACGCAAAATTGAGGTGTTAGAAGGTTCGCCGCGTGTGAGGGTAAAATGTAAGCCCGTATCAGAATATGGTGCTAAAAAACTGGAGGTTAACCGCGGCAGTAACCATATACAATACCTTGGTGGCGAAGAAAAAATAAGACTTACCACCAACATACCCATCAGCTATATTTTTGATGAACATGCCTTTGTATTAAATGATTGTAAATACCTGGTACTAACCTATGGCGAACCGCTGGAAGCACCTTTGGTACCCACAGCCGAACGCTTTTTGCGCGAAACCAGGCAATACTGGCGCACCTGGATCAAGCATTCATCTATTGCCGGGTTTTACCAACCATATGTTATACGCTCGGCGCTGGCTTTAAAAATACATCAGTATGAAGATACCGGGGCTATAATTGCCGCAAGTACCACCAGTTTGCCCGAATCGCCGGGAAGCGGCCGCAACTGGGATTACCGCTATTGCTGGCTTCGTGATACGTATTACGTGATCAACTCGCTCAACCACATCGGGCATTTTGAGGAGATGGAAAAATACTTTGCTTACGTTACGGATATTTCTTTTTCTGAGGACTTTCGTTACCAGCCTTTGTATGGCATTACCGGTAAAAAGGATTTGGAGGAATACGTAGCCGATTTAGAAGGTTATGAAGGCAATAAACCTGTACGTATTGGCAACCAGGCATCAGAGCACGTTCAAAATGATATTTACGGGCAGGTGCTGGTATCCGTACTTCCTTTGTATACCGATCATCGCTTTATCATCGACGAGCGTAAAGATTCGACCAAGTGGGTGGATTACCTGCTGAGCAAAATTGAGCGCACCATTGATGAAAAAGATGCCGGTATTTGGGAGTTCCGCAATATGGCTAACATTCATTGTTACAGTAACCTGTTTCAATGGGCCGGAGCGTGTGCCGCCGAAAAAATGGCCCGTACCATTGGCAACCAAAGCTTAATTGACCGTGCCGTTGCCATGAAGAACCGCGCATCAGAACATATAGAAAATTGTTATGACCCAGTTCGCAAGGTTTATACCAATGCCGTAGGCAGCACCCATTTAGATGCCAGTACCTTACAGCTCATCATGATGAACTATCTCGACCCGGCGTCAGACCGTGCTAAAGATCATCTGAAAGCACTGGAGGCGGAACTAAAAACCGAGAAAGGACTGTTTTACCGATACCTGCACGCCGATGATTTTGGCAAACCCAAAACCACCTTCTTGATTTGTGCATTTTGGTACGTTGAGGCACTGGCCTGTGTAGGCCGTGTTGATGATGCTATCCGCGAGTTTGAAAACATCATCAAGTACTCTAACCACCTCCTGCTCTTTAGCGAAGACGTGGCCGAAGAAGACGGAAGCCAATGGGGGAATTTCCCGCAAGCATATAGCCATGTTGGGCTCATGAATGCTGCATATCGCATAGCTATGAAGCTGGACAGGCCAATATTCTTATAAACACGAAATTTGCATGTCATTAGCGAATTGTATCGAATTACACAAATCTTGCTGGTTTAAGTACCTCAATTAGTGTAATTCGCTGCAATTCGTATCCATTACGTTAATTTAGTGTTTATTAAATTCTAATAGTATGATTGCTTATAAGTTGGTTATATTTAAACGCCAACTTATAACATCACCATGTGTCGCTTCCTTATCACATCTACCCTGCTGTTTATTTTAAGCTGTTCAGTTTGTATTGCTCAGCGCATTTCGCAAGAGCAATGGGGCAAACTGGAATCTCAGTTAAACGAAAAGCTTTTTTTGCAAGACAACCAAAAGCTTTTGCAACAGTGGAGAGATGAGGCCAGACAAAAGGGAAATGATATTGACTATGCGCGTGCACTGTGTAATCTCATTATTATACGTGACCTTAAAACCGAAGACTCACTTTACTTCTACAACAGTTCTGTTATTGACTCGGTAATTTCTGGTCGCCACTCATCAAACCGGCTCCAGGCAATTGTACATATTATGCAGGCACAACGCCTGGGGGCATTTGCATCAAGATACCATAGGTTTAATATTAAAAGCTACCACACATCTGGCTTAAAAGTAAATTATGCTGATCTATCGTTGGCACAAACAGATAGCTTGGTGAACAGCCACTTACAAAAAGCATTTGGCTTGTCAGGCTTTGCCTTTACTTTTACCCAATATAAATGGCTGTCCACTAATCCAGGATTATTTCTTTTTGAGCCCTCTTTTAAAGATTTTGTTTTGGCCGAACGGGTTAACCTGACAAGTGTTATATTTAATCATAATGGTGGCCTTTATAGCAATGATGTAAAATCACTGCTGAGTCTTCAGTCTGATGAGTTCAGACAAACAATTGGCGAGTGGGGTAAAAATAAAACACCCGGTGCCGATGTTTTAAAAGCTTACTATGATTGGATGGCTTTAAATAAAGCAGATGCCGGTAAAGCAGCTTTCATAGAATCACTGGCAAGAAAAGCGATATGGACCCGATCGGCACAAGATTCGGTATTAAGAAAACAATACATTAATTACTTACAATTGGCAGCCAAATCGCCATATAATGAATTATGTGCACATGCTGTTTACCAGCTTTGTATGTTTTGGGTAGAGGAAGGTCGCAAATATGGTAGTTACGCAAGTGGATCTTATTACAATTATGAATTTCCTTTCTTTGATGCCAAGTATAAAGACTATTTGCGAAATGCTGCAAACCTGTATAATAAAAATAGCAACCTGTTAAAAAAATATCCTGGTTTCAACAACGTGCTTCAGAGTACATTTGATCAGCAAAAATCGAGCGGATTACAAATTAAAATCAATCAGGATCACGTACTGCCTGATACTCCAATTTTACTAACGGCAATCTACCGTAACATCGACACTATTTATTGTCGCTTAATTGAAATAGGCGCATTGGAGGACCATCAGAATAACAGCAATTTACTGGTTGCTTCTTACCTGCAACGTAAGCCGGTTACAGAAAAACACTTTGTATTGCCGCCAGCGAGTGATTACAACCTTCATGCTGCTTATTTAAAGCTCGATGCTTTGCCAAAAGGGCATTACCGCTTACTGTTCTCAAATAAACCACTAAAGAATGCCGCTGCAGATATACTGAACAGTGTAGCATTTGAAGTTGGGAATATAGCTGCTATTAATACCGATGATCATGTTTTTGTGTTAGATCGTAAAACCGGTATTCCGTTGAAAGACGCAACTTTAAAAGCTTATGTAAGTGATAAAAATAGGAATTATACCCCGATCAACACATTTGTTAAACCCGTGAACAAAATGGGTTACACCATCATTCCCAAAAACACAACTAAAATTGTGGTTAGTTACAATGGAGATACAACATCAACCATAACAAGTGTGAATAAATACGAGTTAAGAGATAAGATTTATACTCCTGATGAACACGCTAAGGATACCGACGAAGACCTGCTCGACTACATTGACGATAACCTGATAGCTCATATTTTTACTGACCGTAGTATTTACCGACCGGGGCAAACGGTGCATTATAAAATGCTGTTCATTACCAAGAACCCAAAAACGGGTGAGTCTGTCCCTTTTTGTGCAGGTAATTTTAAAAACGGTGAAAAACTGGTACAAAAGTGGCTCAAAGATAACAACGAGCCTGTGGAGTTTATAGATGCCTTTAATAAAGTGATCGATACGGCAAAAATTAGTATTAATGAGTTTGGAAGTTTTTCAGGATCATTTGTAATACCCAAAAATGCGGCCACTGGTGAATGGAAAATTGAACCCGGTTTAATAGATACCCGGTACGGAAACCGCGGCTACTTTAAAGTTGAAGAATACAAACGCCCGACCTTTGAACTGGTGGCCGAAAAACCTAAGAAGAGCATACGTCCGGGTAAGCCGTTTACGGTGTATTTTAAATTGCGCTCTTTTAGCGGGGCCACTTTGAACAACGTGCCTGTTAAATACGAAGTGCTGCGTAATGGCAAAATACCTGATGAAACAAATCCGTATTCATACATAACCATTGCTGATACTACCATGTATGCCGATGCCAGCGGTAAAATTGACATTCAAATAAACGATACACTTTTAAAGAAATACAATTTTGTTGATTCCATTGAATGGCGTTTAACCTACACCATCAAATTAAAAGCAACCGATGCCACCGGCGAAACTGCTGAAGTTAGCCAATCGGTAACGGTACTAAACAGGCCGGTGGGTATCAGCATCCCCATGCTTAACATCTACAATAAAAAAGAAATGGTGCCTTTTAAGGTGACTACCGCGACTCTATACGAAGGAACGGTTGGCCGCAATGTAAATATTAAGCTTTACCGAACAGGCCCGGCTCGCTCATCTGATATTACCTATCCGTCGGTTGATGAGTGGATTTATAGTAAAACCGATCTGAAAAAATGGTTCCCGTTTTTATTCCCTGAAAATGATGCACCGCCCGTAAAAGAACTTGTTTACCAAACCACGGTTAACACTGCAAAAAACGAAAAGCTCATCCTCCCGGCCGATAAGGTTAACGCAGGCCATTATCAAGTAGTAGCCTCCGTTACCGATAGCGGTAAATTAAGCGGTTTAATTACTTACTACTTTAAGGTATTTGACAGCGAAACCGGCGATATGCCATCCAAAAAAGAGACTTTAAGCTATCTCACTTCCACCAATGCCCAGCCGGGCGACAAGATAACCTGGTACACCTGGGCGGCCGGCAAAACCTATAGTATTTACCAGGTTAATTACGTGGGTAAAAATAAAAAGGAAGAGATCATCAACACTTACACTACCATTTATGAACCAGCAGGTTTACGCAAATGGACCTATCAAATACCTAAAAATATAAGCCAGGGTAAATTGTGGCTCAACCGTATTTATGTTGCCGATAATAAGATACAGGTAGAGCAAAAAACCATTGCAATCATCCAACCAGCTAAACAAGCAGAACCCGAAATCATCATCGAAAAATATCGCAGGGTGATGGCTCCGGGAGCTACGGAAACCTTCTCGGTATCAGTTAAAACCAATAACAATAAGCTTGCTGCCGAATTGATGACCACCCTGTACGATGCATCTTTAGATAAATTGGAACCGCATACCTGGGATATTTATCCGCTAATGGTACGCCGTAACGACACTTATATTTATACCAGATGGCCAAACTATATTACACAAAGCACCCGTGCTGGTAACTACCAGCCCAAGCCTATTAATACCAGTATAACTTTAAGAGAGCAAACTGCCCGGGTAGATATGCCCTTGCAAGGACGGCTTGCCGGGTTAGCGGCATCTACCTCCAGTGTAACCGAAAGCAATCCAAATGAAATATATACGGCACGATCCCTTAACAGCTTAACAAGCATTACCATCCGGGGTAACAACAGTCTTACTAATTTTAACCAGCCACTCGTTGTTTTAAACGGTGTAGTTTTTGAAGGGAATTTGAAAGATATTGACCCGTCACTTGTTTCACAAGCAATGGTACTTAAAGGCGCCGAGGCATCGGCCTTATACGGTTCGCGCGCTTCACAAGGTGTGCTCATCATTAGTACGCAAGGGCCTATTGTACTGCCCGAACCCGAAAAACCAGTAGCTAAAGTGCGTAAGAATTTTAATGAAACCGCGTTTTTCTTTCCACAAGTACATGCCGGCACCGATGGGTATTACACCTTTACGTTTACCATGCCCGAAAGCGCCACCGAGTGGAACTGGAAAATGCTGGCCCATACCAAAGATGCCCGTTTTGCCTACCTGGAACGTAAGCTGCAAACCCAGCTCAACCTTATGGTGCAGCCCAATATGCCCCGGCTGCTTTACCAGGGCGACCGTATTAACCTGCAAAGCCGCATAAGCAACCTTGCGCAGGAGGCCGTGGATGGTACCGTATCCTGCAAAATTGAAGACGCTGTAACCGGTCAGGACATTACCGCACAACTGGTTACCTCGGGCACCCGGCCGTTTAAACTCAACGGCAAAAGCTCGGATGGTGCAGGGTTTATGTTACAGGTTCCTGATGGTCAGCAAAATCCGCTTAAAATAGTGATCAGCGTACAAACCCAAGGCGCTGCCGATGCCGAGGAACATATCATCCCGGTATCAACTACCCGTGTATTTGTGCGCCAAAGCGTACCCCTCCATTTTGGAAATGAAGCTCAATTGATTATTCCCCGCGTTAAAATGGCTCCCGGTTCGGTGTTGTATGGCTTGGGCTTATCTATCAATGCCAAACCACAGGCCGCTGTAATTAACGCACTGCCCTGGCTGGCTAATTACTCGTACAACTGTGCCGAGCAAACGTTTAATAAACTCAAAGCCAATGTAACCGCCCTGCTGCTCATGCGTACCGATACTGCCGCGCAACAAGCCTATAAGCGTGCCTTTGCATCAACCGCTACACAACAAACTGCTGCCGACAGCCAACTCCCCGACGAGCTTGCCCAACAAACGATGCCATGGCTAAACCTGGGTAACCAAACCGCAAAGCAACAGCAGCAATTGTTAAAATTATTAGATACCGTAAAAGCTAAACAAACCATTACCACCCACATTGAACGTTTGTACGATTTACAACAAACCGGCGGCGGATTATCATGGTTTGATAATGGTAAAAGCGACAGGTATATTTCGGCATATGTGCTGGCTGGCATACGCGGGCTGCAAAAACAAGGGTGGACACGGTTGAACTTCGCCACCCAGCAAAATGTATTTGAAAACTCCATCAATAATCTTGCAAAGTACAACCTCAGCGAGCTTTCAAAAATTCCGCTAACCGAGGCTGCTGCTCCCCTAACCCAGTATATGCTTTATGCTGCTGCCAATATTCAGGATAAAGCCGCTAAAGGCCGGGCTATTGCTATTATTGATGCCGCATGGAAAAACGCTGTACCTTCATCATTAGATGCCGGGGCGTTACTCATTATTAATACCCTCAACCACACACAGCCAACAGAGCCGCTTTATAAAAAAGCAGTTCAACTGCTCGGTAACATCAGGCAGCAAGCCATTGTTGACGAGCAAAACGGCATGCGCTGGAAAGATATATCTGATGCTGATGAGCTGAGCAGCAGTGGCGAAGAAACTCTTGCCCTGCTGGCCGAAGCCTTTGAACTGGCCGGTAAAAATACATCAACACAAAACGGCATGGTTAAATGGCTGCTTATCGCCCGGCAGGATGAGCACTGGCAAACCACCAAAGGTACATCGGCCGCTATTGATCTGCTTAAAAATCAAAAAGGCGGCGCGTTTGGCACACCGCAAGGTATTGAGGCCGCTTTAACGGCAAGCCAAAAGCTACAGGTAAGTAACGGGTTATTAAGCGGCGCTCCGGCTGCGTTTGTAAAACTGGATGAGTTACCTGTCGCCGTTAATGTAAGCAAACAAGGTACTAATGTGAATGGAGCCCTCAGCTGGTATTATTTTGCCCAACCCGACGGGCTCGACACCCTGAACAAAGGGCTCAGCATAAACCGTAAATTGTTTTTGCAGGCACCTGATAATACCTGGAAACCCATAACCCCTACCACCCGCCTAAAGCCCGGCAATAAGGTACGTGTGCAACTGACCATAGAAGCTGGCACCCGCCTCAAGTACGTGTATATTAACGACCCGCGTGCAGCCGCTTTTGAGCCGCAGGGCCTCACCAGCGATTTTCATTACAACAGCAGCGGACTATCGTACTACCAATCGGTAAGGGATGCGGGCATGCAGTTTTTTGCCGATATATTGCCCCGCGGAACATCAACCATAAGCTACGAATTAACCGTGGTACACGAGGGCGAATTTGCCACCGGGGCAGCAACGTTGCAGTGTATGTATAAGCCCAACGTAACAGCTTACAGCAATACAGGCAAAGTGGTTGTTAGCAGTAATTGAGTTAATGCGAATTTTGCTGATAGAACAAATTACACGAATCTTGTTTAACTTACCAAAACATCATTCGTGTAATTCGGTATAATTCGTATTCATCACGCTCATTTCGTGTTCAATTAACTCCTGCTAACTCTAAATAAAATTTGTTAATACTAAAAATATTAGCAATTTTTGTATTGTTATGAATCAAAACTCGTTGCAGGCACGTACCCAGGCTCGTGTGCTTTTTGTGGATATGGATAGCTTTTTTGCCCGTTGCGAGCAGCAGGTAAATTACTGGCTGCGTGGCCGTCCGGTTGGGGTTTGCGTGTACACGGGGCAGTTTGGCTGCGTTATATCGCTCTCTAAAGAGGCCAAGGCACGCGGCTTAAAAGCCGGTATGCGCCTTAACGATGCCATCAAGGTTTGTCCCGATCTGGTGCCCGTGGAAAGTAATCCTGCGCGTTACCGCGAGTTTCATAAAAAAATTATTGGTGTGCTTAAAGAGTACTGCCAGGACGTGGTGCCCAAGAGTATTGACGAAGCCATTATTAACCTCACTAATTATGAGCACATACACCCCGACCCGGTTGTTGTTGCCCGTCGCATTAAGCAGGACATTTTAAGCCGCGTGGGCGATTTTTTAACCTGCTCGGTAGGTATTGCGCCTAACGCCTTTTTGGCTAAGTTAGGTTCGGGTTTGGGTAAAAAGCCGCCGTATGATGGATTGCTGGTGATTGATCCGCAAAATATTGATAGTATACTGCGGCCACTTAAACTGGGCGATTTACCCGGCATTGGCAGCAATATGGCTTACCGGCTGGAACGTGGCGGCATACACACCCCGCTCGAAATGCGCTACGCCCCTGCCCACCGCCTTAAAGCCATTTTTAAAAGTATAGAGGGCATGTACTGGCATTACCGGCTCAATTTTATTGAAACCAATATAGCATCACATGATTATAAGGGCATGCAGGCCCAGCGCCAAATCTCGGCCGAAAAGCGGCAGAGCATGGCCTATATTGAACAGCTGTTTATGACCTTGTGCCTCACCCTCGAAAAACGCATGGTGCGCCACAAGTTTTACTGCAAGGCTATTGCCTTTACCGCCCGTTATAAAGATGAAAACCGCTGGGACGATGCCTTTACCATAACCACGCCCGTGCAGGATGCCGTGAGCCTGATGCGGATGATACGCCTCCGCATGGAAAGTTTGAAGAACTCACCAACTCCGCCTCTATTTTAAACACCCAAATTACCAGCATGCGCGTAGCAGTAACCAACTTTGTTGACAATGGCGACATGCTGTACAACCTGTTTGAAGACATGGACCAAAAGAAAACCGCCCTCAAAACCATGCACGAAATAAAAGACAAATTTGGCTCCGACAAGCTCATCCGCGCCATGGAAATGCACGACACCCCCGTGGTAAAAGATGTAATAGGCTTTGGTTCGGTGAAGGATTTGAGCGAGTTGGATTATCAGGTATGAGGGGGAAATGATAAATAGTTGTGTTTTGATTTCAATAATATTTAACAAAATAAATATTATTTACTAAATAGCAGGAGTTTACTAAAAGACAACCTGAACAATTGCATGAACTTCAACAAAATTGCTAATAATACCAACTGTAACTGCTTCTTAGATGCCCAAGAAAATCTAAATGATACTTTCGTTAGAAAAGTTAGAAAATCTGACAATTTAAATGATGCTGATTTTAGAAATCATATTGAGAGAAATAAAACTGCAACAAATGAGAATGATTGTCAAGAGGTTTGTGGTTTATATGGAGTTTCTGTGGAAATTTGGAATGACAGTAGTAGGCAACGCTTACTTGACAGGTATTTAACCACGTTATCAATTAGTCCAAAAACGAAAAATAACTTATGTGTAATTCAGTTCAGAAACAACAATGGCTTAGTTAAATACACCCCTGACCAAGTTGAATATAATGAATTCCATTATGACTTTTTCAAAGAGGATTCTTTCACTGTAAGTGAATTGAACTTAGTTGAGATGATTCCTTTAAGTATTACATAATGTTTGAAATTAGCACTCATTTCCAAGTTAATTCATTATTGCCTGTGATTACAAGCAATTATAATGTATTACACTTTGATGAACATCCTATACTTTTTTCTGGCACAAACAAGTATAACAATAAGATAATCGGCTCATTAGCTTATGAAGATTATGATGAAGATTATTTTAGATATTTTATAATCATAATCGACGATAAGCAATATTATAATTTCTTTAATAGGAAAATCTCTTATCTTGATTTAATAAAGGAAAACCAAGATTTATTTGTAGTTGATAAAGACATTAACGGCCACATTTTAACAACCTTTTACGTTACTTTAGATATTGTACCAGCTGACTTTTTACCACTTGAAAATTCTTTCATTCCAGAACAGAAAGCTTTAAATAATTCATTAAACTTTGCGTTTAGTTTAAAAGGGAAGTTAGCAGACTTTCACAAAGCTTTAGTATCCGATGTTAATAGCATCAACCAAAGGATTTTTAGCTATTTGCAAGAAAGTATAGAGTCTTTACGAAGCTTAAACTTAGAACCTGTTATTTACTCTCAACCTTCTGCAATCGGAAGTTATAGATTGAATTTCGATATTGAGTTTAAAACTCAAGGACAGGCTCAAACTCAAATGTTTCAAGTTGACTATAACAAGGTAAGCGAGTTTATTAACTTGTATTTAGATTATGTAGCTAATATATTACCGAATGAAGAGGATGCATTTTTAAGCCACATGCCAGAAACATCCAAAAACTTTCAAATTTTAGAAACCGCCTTAATTGATGTTTATGAAAGTGGAAACATTTCTCCAACCAAAACAGTTACTGAACGTCTTATAAATAACATAAATGAGTCCGCTAACAAACTCTCAGACGTAACAGAGTATCTAAAGTTGAGTGAAAGTTTCAATATAGTTGAAATTGGAAAGTTTAAAGAAGATAAAAGTTTTATTGGAATAGGTTTAATAGACGAACATTATAAATCATTGGTAATTAATAAATTGCTATCTGAACTTGATATAAGTGAAGGCAGAGATATCACTTCTGACTCAGAACCATTGAGTTATAGGATATTAGTATATAGCTTGAATACAGAAACAGGTAGTGGCTGGGCAAGACTATATTATCATGACGAAGAATTTGTCAGAGTTAGACTTAAAATTGAGAAAGGTGAAAAAGAACTATCTAATTCGGTTTTTACAAAAAGTTTAAATGGAGAAATAGTTGTTGACATAGCTGGAATTGCGATTAAGGAAAATGGGATTTATAAAAGATTAACTTGTTATTTGTAATGCGCTCCGCTTCCGCGGTGTCCCGCTTGTGTTTTAGGACAATAACATAACATCATTACAGCCCGGCCACATGAGCCGGGCTGTTCTATTTGCCCACCTTCACCAATTGCAAACTTGCGGCAGCACCAAAAAAGCAACTCCCACAATTCTATAAATTTCGGCCTATTCCAGTTTAGCCAACTGACATAATCGTGTCGGTGTTCAAGGTGTTCAACTCGTTCAACCGTGCTCAATGCGTTTTATGAAACACTTGATGAAACATCGGATAAAATCGGGCAATATCGGGGTTTTCAGAAAAGAAAATGTGTAATGCTGGTCACCGGAAAAACATTCGCAAAATCTGCTATATTTACCCCTACCAATACAAACCACCCAGTGAAAACCAATTTTATTAAAGCCATTGCTTGCATGGTAACCTTATTGGTTATGGCGGCATGTTCGGCAAACAAATACGCTATTACCAACCACACCAACGCATTTTCGAAAGGAGCCGATATAAGCTGGCTACCCCAAATGGAAGCCACCGGGTTTAAATTCCGTAATGCACAAGGCATTGAGGAAGACTTCTTTAAAATACTGAAAGACAAAGGCATAAATACCATCAGGCTGCGTACTTGGGTAAACCCGTCGGCCGATAAAGCCAGCGGCCATTGCAGTAAAGAAGAAACCGTTGCTATGGCCCTAAGGGCTAAAAAATGGGGTATGCGCATCATGATCGATTTCCATTACAGCGATACCTGGGCCGACCCCGGCAAACAAAAAAAGCCCAAAGCCTGGGAAGGGCACGACTTTTCAACCCTGCTTAACGATGTATATACCTACACCTTCGGCGTAATGACCGCCCTCCAAAAAGCCGGCATAAACCCGGAATGGGTACAGGTAGGCAACGAAACCCCGGGCGGCATGATCTACCCCGAGGGCAGCATCAACAACTGGCCGCAACTGGCTCAACTGATTAATAAGGGCTACGACGCAATAAAGGCTGTTAGTCCGCAAAGCAAGGTTATCCTTCACCTCGATCAGGGCAATAATAATGAACGCTTCCGCTGGTGGTTTGACAAGGCCACGACACAAAAGGCTAAGTATGATGTGATCGGCCTCTCCTATTACCCTTACTGGTTAAAAGGCAGTCCCGATTACACCTTATCTATCAATGATTTGGCGAAAAACCTTAATGACATGGCCGCACGGTACAACAAAGAAGTAATGGTGGTTGAAGTAGGCGGTGAATCAGCTAAACCGCAAAATACCTATGATATGCTGGTAGCAGTTCAGCAAAAAGTAAAGCTGGTGCCTAATAATAAAGGTCTTGGGGTATTATACTGGGAACCCCAAGGTGCAAATTCATGGAGTCACTACGCCTTGAGCGCCTGGGGCGATGATGGAAAACCTACCAAGGCTATGGATGCGTTTTTAGTGAAGTGATACATCAAACTTTATAAACCACAAAAGCCTGCAATTAGCAGGCTTTTGTGGTTTATAAGTGTAAATATTATCCAAATAATTCACTGCTCAGGTAACGGTCGCCCCTGTCGCAACATATAAATACAATAATGCCCTGCTCTAATTCCTGCGCCAGTTTTATAGCCGCCGAACATGCCCCGCCGCTACTCATACCGGCAAATATGCCTTCGGTACGGGCCAGTTTGCGCGACATATGTATAGCCTCTACTTCGTCAATATCCATCACCCGGTCAACACGGCTTGGGTCGAATATTTTAGGCAAATAAGCCTCGGGCCAACGGCGTATGCCAGGTATAGATGATCCTTCGGTTGGCTGGCAGCCTACAATTTGTATACCGGGGTTCTTTTCTTTTAAAAACTTAGAGCAGCCCATAATAGTGCCTGTAGTACCCATCGAACTTACAAAGTGGGTGATCTCGCCTCCGGTATCGCGCCATAACTCGGGGCCGGTAGTTTTGTAATGAGCCATATAATTATCCTCATTAGCAAACTGGTTAAGCAGGAAATACCCGTCGGATGCACCTTTTTCTTCGGCATAATCGCGGCAAACCTCAATACTTTCCAGCAGCGTAACCTTTGCGCCAAATGCTTCCATGGTAAGGGTACGCTCACGGGTAGAGTTTGCCGGCATCACCAGTTCAATTTCCAGGTTGTATAACCCAGCTATCATGGCCAAAGCTATACCCGTGTTACCGCTGGTGGCCTCAACCAGTTTGGTACCAGGTTTAATTTCGCCACGCTCCAGTGCGCTACGTATCATATTGAGCGATGCACGGTCTTTTACGCTGCCACCAGGGTTGTTCCCTTCGAGCTTGGCATAAATTTTTACATTGGGATTGGAGTTGAGTTTTTGGAGTTCAACTATGGGCGTATTGCCAATAATATCAATAATGCCTGCCATAAGTAGTTAGCTTTTAAATGTTTTCGGTTATGTTTGCACGGTAGTCATGGGCGTATGGTACACGGTAGAATGTGGCGCTACGCTTTTGGTAAGCCACACATTGCCACCAATAATGCTATCGTGCCCAATCACGGTTTCGCCGCCCAAAATGGTGGCACCCGAGTAAATGATCACGCGGTCTTCAACTGTTGGATGCCGTTTGGTACCGGCCATGTTTTTGTGTACGCTCAATGCACCCAAGGTTACGCCTTGGTACATTTTTACGTATTGTCCTATCAAGCACGACTCTCCTATTACCAGCCCCGTACCATGGTCAATATGAAAATACTCTCCAATAACTGCTGCAGGGTGTATATCGATGCCTGTTTTGGAGTGTGCATGCTCGGTAAGTATGCGCGGAATAAGCGGCACGTTTAACTTGTGCAAAAGGTGGGCAATACGATAATAACATATGGCATAAAATCCCGGGTAAGTACGTATCACCTCAAACTCGCTGCGAGCTGCCGGGTCACCGTTGTAAATGGCTTGTATATCTGTATTTAAAATGCGGTAAAGCTCGGGTACTTCATCGAAAAAATGCTGTGCAATTTGTTTACTGTTATTGCACTCATCATCACATCCATCAATAATACCGCATAACTCATGTTGCAGTTGGCGGGTATAAAGTTCCAGTTCTTCAATACTGTTAAACTTATCTTTTGATTGCTCAGGGTACAGTAAATGCACTACGCTCAATGCCCAATTGGCTATTGCTTTATTTGATGGAATAGCTTTGGCGCGATGCGGTTTTTCAAACAGGTGCTTATAAAACTCTTGGTTCATAACTGTTGCAAAGTAACAGTTTGTTTAAGCTGTTTGTGCCATAATAATTCAATAAATTCTACAAAACACATATACCAAGTATAACACAGGGTATTATAGAAATCTAAACCTTAATTATCAGTATATTACAAACAGTTTAATGTAGCAGGAGAAATTGAGACGGAGTAAATAGAGAATAAAAACTCACAGGTTTGAACCTTCGCCATTGCCACACTTTGACCCAAGCAGCAAAGCAAAAGTCCACACCCTGTGAGTGAACAACCCTTGGCGGCCATTACTGGGTAGAATGGCCGGCCAAAGGCGCTCAATGCGGATAAGGTTTAGGTGTGTTAAATCTTTAACAGTGTGGTAAGTACTGTTATCCCCAAAAAACAATGCATAATTACATTGCGCTGAAACATGTTCCTAAAATACGCCGGATAAGTATGGAAAAAAACAGGTAAAAACACCCGTTTTTTATTACAAGTATAAATACCTGAATGATGATTATAAATACCACATTAACGCGGCGGAAGCAGCCGCAAATAAGGTATTCAAAAAGTTTACAGCATCGTTTTTGATGATGCCTTTACGCTCGAGCCATGCGCCTAAAAATGAATCGGTTAAATTACCCATGGTACCGCTTATAACTACTATAATAAAACTCGTGTTAAAGCTAAACCCAATAGCGTAAATATAGGCAATAAGCGCACTACCCATTAATCCTATCAGGGTACCTTCAATGCTTATTACACCATCCAAGCCTCTTAAATCGGGCTTAAAGGTTAAAATATTACAAAAACGTTTGCCGTAAACCGTACCCAGCTCCGAGGCTAAAGTATCGGCCGTGGCCGCAGAAAAGGCTGCGGCTATGAGTACCGGCCATAGGGTTTGGCCTGTTTCGAATATTAAACTCATTAAGCCGGCAATAGCCGCTACGCCGGCATTAGCTAACACCTGGCTTGTTTTGCGCTGGCCTTTGTTTTCTTCAGCTACCTTTAAACTGCGTTTTAAGTCAACTTTCCATGATGTAGCCAGGGTTCCTGTTATAAAAAATGTTGTCATTAGTGCAATACCTGTAAATCCGGCCCCTGCGTAAACCAATAAAGCACATAAAACTCCGTTTAGGGCTGCTACTACCGTAAGTTTTTTAAAATAAACGCTAAGTGCCATACCGGTTAATAAAAACACAGCTAACACAAGGAATTTTATTTGCATCTGCATAAATAAACAGCATCAAATATAGCTATTTAACCGGCCGTGATTTTTTACCGTTTATTACTTTTAGCTTTGTTGTTATGAACGATGTACTTGGCAGGGCGCTGCATGATTATCACTACAACAATACCCCATCGGAGTTATGGATACATAACCTTTACGGTCCTAAGGAACAAATGCCTATCGAAGCATATTTTAGGGAAGAAGAAGACATGCCCGATTTGGAATGGGTAGCCTTGAACGAGTGCCGTGGGTTTGTATTGGATATTGGTGCAGGTGCGGGTAGCCATGCCATCGAACTGCAAAAACGTGGCTATGAAGTTGCCGCCATGGATATTTCGCCGTTGTCGGTAGAAGTAATGAGGGCCCGTGGGGTTAACGATGCTTTTGTGGCTGATATATTCCAGTACAACCATAAAAAGTTTGACACCCTGCTTTTACTCATGAACGGCATTGGTTTGGCGGGTAATATCGAAATGCTGAAAAAACTGCTTGGGCATCTGAAAACCTTATTAGCCGATGGCGGACAAGTATTGTTCGATTCATCAGATGTGGCTTATTTATACGAGGGCAAGTTACCAGAGAGTGGCTATCATGGTGAAATTAAATATCAGTACGAATATAAAAATCAAAAAGGTGAATGGTTTACCTGGCTGTATGTTGATGAGCAAACTTTAACCACAATTGCCGGGGAATGTGGTTTTGATATGGAGGTTTTATATGAGGATGAACATGGGCAATATTTAAGCCGGTTAATAACTAAAAAGTAACCATGCTTATTGCATAAAGGCATAATTTAAATTGTAAAAAAGCTGATGCAATATTGAGGTTAGGGCTTTTTACCAATTGGTTTATATAACTTTCAAAACTGTTAAACATCACTTGATTAAACTTAACTTTATGAAAAAGGTATTCTTATGTGCTATGTTGCTCTCAACAGGCGTTTGGGTTAAAGCCCAGGACGCGGTGGGGTACCAAAGGCCGCCTCAGGCCATGACCGAGTTGTTACTGGCCAAACCCACCCCTACTGTAAGCATCGAATCCAAAGCCGAATGGATGATTTTGAGCGAGCGTAACGCACTGCCCTCGGTTGAGGAGCTTGCCCGCCCCGAAATGCGTATTGCGGGTATGCGCATTAATCCCAATAATTTTGCCCCAAGCCGCCAGGTTATAACCTACAGCGGACTAAGCTTAAAAAATATCAAAACAGGCAAAGTATATCCTATTACAGGCTTACCCGCTGGTTTAACCGCTGGCGGCATGAGTTGGAACCCCGACCAAAGCAAGGTTGCCTTTACCCAAACCAATGCCAAAAGTGTAGACCTTTATGTAGTAAATATTGCAACGCAAAAAGCAAGTAAGGTTAATAAATTGCCCTTAAACGCAGTGATTGGCGGTGGTTTTGGTGCCGGAGTTACCTGGTTAAATAACAACACCATGATGTACAAGGTAATTGTTAAACCTGCCGCCATGGCTCCTGCTAAGCCTTTATCGCCAACAGGTCCGGTAGTGCAACAAAACCTGGGTAAATCAGCCCCCGCTGTAACTTACCAGGATATGATCAAATCGCCTTATGATGAAAAGTTGTTTGAGTTTTACGCTACCTCGCAATTGGTAGTAAATAAAAACGGTATAGAAACGCCGATAGGTAAGCCCGCTATTTATGCTTCAACATCATTATCGCCCGATAAAAAATACATGCTGGTGCGCACCCTGCATAAACCATTTTCATATTTGGTGCCGGCACAGAGCTTCCCCTCAACCGTTACCATTACCGATTTAACCGGCAAAACGCTTAAAACTGTAGCCAGTCTCCCATCAGGTGAGGTAAGGCCGTCGGGTTATGATAATACGCAAAACGTTCCGCGTAGCTTTGACTGGCGCGACGATGAAGCAGCCACCGTTACCTGGGCTATGCCTTTAGATAGTGGTTTGATACGCAAAAAGGTTGATTTTCATGATGCGGTTTACGCTTTGAGCGCTCCTTTTACCGGCGAGGCTAAAGAGCTATTTAAAACCGAGCAACGTTTCCGTAATGTACAATGGGGCACTGCCGATTTGGCTTTAGTTAGTGAAGGACTCCGGTCAAAACAAAGCACCCGTGTTAGCCGCTATTACCCAACCACTGGTAAACTTGAAAAACTTTGGGACCGCAACCAAACCGACGTGTATGGTAACTTAGGCGAGCCTGTAACTGATAAAAACAAATTTGGCCGTCAGGTAATTATGCCTATCGAAAATGGCACCAAACTGTTAATGAACAACACGGTAGGTTCATCTCCAAAAGGCGATCTTCCGTTTTTAGCTACGTTTGATTTAGCTACCAAAAAGAGCGACATTTTATGGCGTTGCGAGCCTGGCCATTTTGAATACGTATACGATGTGCTCGAACCCGGCAAAATTGGTATTGGTTACCCGCCGCGAGGCTCAAAATGAGGTACCAAACTTCTTTATTAAAAACTTAAAATTAAGAATTGCCGATCAGCAGATCACAAACTTTACTAATCCTTATCCGCAAATGGCGGGTGTTACCAAAACCAAACTGCAATATAAACGTGCGGATGGTATTGATATGACCGGCGATTTGTATTTGCCTAAAGGTTACAATAAAGAAAAAGATGGCCCCTTACCGGTGTTGATATGGGCTTACCCTGCCGAGTTTAATTCTGCCGATGATGCTGCTCAAATTAAAGGTTCCCCTGATAAGTTTATCACCATTAACCCAGGTGGACCGGTGTTTTTTGTAACTCAAGGTTATGCAGTGTTGGATAATGCATCGATGCCAATTGTTGCTAAAGATGGTAAAAAACCCAACGATAACTTTGTTGAGCAGCTAACGCTTAATGCCGAGGCCGCTATCAAAAAATTATCAGACCTGGGCGTGGGTGACCGCAACCGTGTTGCCGTTGGTGGTCACAGCTATGGCGCATTTATGACCGCTAACTTGTTAGCTCATACCAAACTGTTTAAAGCCGGATTGGCCGAAAGTGGTGCTTATAACCGTACTCTCACTCCTTTTGGTTTTCAAAATGAGGAGCGCACTTATTGGGACGATCCTAAACTGTACTATGATATGAGCCCGTTTAGCTTTGCTAATCAAATTAAAACCCCGCTGCTGCTAATTCATGGTGATGCCGATGATAATACTGGTACTTATCCTATCAACAGCGAGCGTTTGTTTGCGGCCATTAAAGGGTTTGGAGGTACCGTTCGTTTTGTGTTTTTACCATACGAGGCACACGGCTACCGCGGTCGCGAAAACCTGATGCACAAACTTTGGGAGCAATTAGAGTGGATGAACACTTACGTTAAAAACCCTAAGTCGGCACCAACGGCTCAGGCTAAATAATTAAAAAATACTTTTATCATCAAAACGCCTCAAGCAGTTAACGCTGCTTTGAGGCGTTTTTTGTTGAGCCCTTTACCTTCATTTGCATAATGTACACTGCTTTTGATGCGGTAATAAATAATAAGTTTTTGTCTTTTCCGCCAAAGCATACGTTCGCCGTCCAAGGCTCGGGTATAGCTACCACGCCAATTTTTTCGCCTTCGGGATCATATATGGTAATACCATTACCTCCGGTTAAGTACACATTCCCTTTCTCGTCAAGCGTAATGCCGTCTGAGCCTTTTTCAGTAAACAAATGTTGGTTGCTTAAACTCGCGTCTTGCTCTATATTGAACTTGTAAGTTTTGTTAGCTTTAATATCGGCAACATACAACAGCTTACCATCTATGGTACCGGCTATGCCATTGGGTTTTTGCAGCTTATCACATACTACAATGGCTTGTGTTTTACCTTTAGCAAGATAGTATACTTTTTCACCGTCGAGTTCTGATTGCTTGTGCGTCCAGTAATCGCGTTGGTAATAAGGATCGGTGAAGTATATGCCACCTTTGGCATCCACCCATAAGTCATTAGGGCCGTTAAATTTGTGCCCGTTCAAATCATTTAGTATCACCTCGCTTTTTTTACCATCAGCACTAAAACGCCAAAGCTGGTTTTCTTTATCGGCACAGGTGAGCAGGTTGCCCTTTTTATCAAAATACATTCCGTTAGAGCGGCCTGTATTGTTACTGAATAGAGTCAGTTTACCATCTGTGCCGTATTTCCAAATGGCATTATTGGGCTGATCTGTAAAGTATATGTTGCCTTTATTATCGGCGGCCGGACCTTCAGTAAATGAAAATTGTTTGCTAATGAGTACAGGGCGTTCGTTGGCATCAAACAGGCCGGTAGCACTGTAAGTACTATCTTTTTGAAACGATGTAATACTTACATTTGCAGGCTTATTGCTAATTGAAGCAGCGGTGAATACCACTAATGGAATTAAAGCGGCTATACCGCCTTTAAATATCGCATTCATATAGGTAAAATTGAGCTTTAAACATCGCAATAACAATTGTATAAAACAACAAGGGCACCCGCGTGCTTAAAACATTCATGTATTCAAAAGAACAGGCTTCTCAACTTCGTCAAACTTTTTGGACCACCTTTGGGCAGTACATTGCCCCACAACCATCTGCCGAAGGCTTAAAAATAAATTGGGTAAATTATAAAACCGGTATTAAATATCTCAACTTTCGTATGCAGGCCGAGAACCGTTCAGCAAGTATCGGCATCGAAATATCACACCCCGACGCTGGTATACAGGAGTTGTTTTTTGAACAGTTTAAGGAATTAAGATTGGTACTTGCCGATGCACTTAACGAAGACTGGGAATGGGTGTTGCATACAAACGATGAGTACGGCAAAACCATAAGCCGCATTTACACGCAAATAAACGGTGTGAGTATTTTTAATAGAGATGATTGGCCCACACTTATTTCTTTTTTTAAGCCGCGTATTATTGCACTTGATGAGTTTTGGGACACTGCTAAGTATAGCTTTGATGCGTTAAAGTAGCAACCCGCTTCTAAAACCATTAAAATCCCTATCTTTGTGCGCTTTAAACAAAACAGTACACATATGCCGGAACTATCAGTTGTTATAACTGTAATGAACGAAGAGGAAAACATTAAACCTCTTATTGCTGAAATACGAAAAGCTTTACCGGCAATTGATTACGAGGTGATTTTTGTTGACGACGGCTCGGAAGACCGCACCCGCGAAGAAATTGTTGCCAATGCTGATGAGCGCATAAAACTGGTAGATCTCCGCAAAAATTACGGCCAAAGCACTGCCATGACCGCTGGTATTGATCATACCACGGGCGAATACGTAGCCCTGTTAGACGGCGACCTGCAAAACGACCCGAACGATATTCCATCGATGTTGCAAAAACTAAAAGATGAGGATTGGGATGTGGTGGCAGGTAACCGCGCCAACCGTAAGGACGGTATGTTTTTACGTAAAATTCCGAGCAAAATTGCTAATGCCATGATTCGCCGTTTAACAGGCGTTTATATAAAAGATTACGGTTGTACGCTTAAAATTTTCCGTAAAGAAATTGCAGATGATTTGGGCTTGTACGGTGAATTGCACCGCTTTATACCGGTGTTAGCTAAATTGCAGGGCGCACGCATCACACAGGTTGATGTAAGGCATCATGCCCGTATTCATGGTCAATCAAAATATGGCATTAACCGTACCTTTAAGGTAATTGCCGATCTAATACTGATGGTATTTTTTCGCAAGTACATTCAAAAACCTATGCACCTGTTTGGCAGCATTGGTTTTATGGCCTTCTTTTTAGGAGCACTTATTAACTTATACTTACTAATACTTAAAATACTGGGTCATGATATATGGGGCAAACCTTTATTAATATTAGGCTTAATATTGCTTTTGGGCGGCGTGCAGTTGATTACACTTGGTATTTTGGCCGAGGTTAACGTGCGTACCTATTTCGAATCGCAAAACAAGAAAACTTATCAGGTACGCCGTATTTTTAACGGCAAAGAATTTATTAAACCCCAAACCAATGGCGGCTTAGTATAAACACTAAAATTTTACGAATAAAAAAAAGCGGGGAGCAACGCCAGTTACTCCCCGCTTTTATGTTTACCCACTATTATTGCGGCGGATTAGTTCTTGTTGTATCCGGCTTAGTGGTGTCTCTTGCGGTAGTATCAGTAGTCGGTGTTGACATGGTACCGGTTGAATCTGCTACCGCTGTGCTATCGCTTCCACTGGCTGCACGTTCTGAACTGCAGCCTACTGCCGTCGCTGCTACTAAAGCAAGTGCGCAGGCAAAACTCAAAAATTGCTTCTTCATAGGATTGATTTTATTTGTGTTCTTAATTAGTTGAACAACTATACAATTGATATTGTTTACTTTATATAGAAAAATCAGCTAAAATATTGTATACATACTTACCTATGTTAATAAATAATGACAGTAAAAATGCCATAAAACAATACCGATTACGTTATATTAGCATCATTGGGGTGAGAAAATTACCATGGAAAAAAATTCAATCACTGATGCCGAATTTGCCAGTAAAGGCTACATCATATCTACCGATAAGCAATTGCTTGATTTTGAAGTAATCTATAATTTTCTTAATAATGAATCTTACTGGAGCAAAGGCATTCCGCCCGAAAGACTGCAGCGGGCTATAGAAAATTCTATCTGCTTTGGCATTTACAAGGAAAGTAAATTATGTGTCTTTGCACGCGTAGTGACCGATATGGCCACGTTTGCTTATATATGCGATGTGTTTGTATTAAGCAATTACCGCGGTGAAGGGTTATCAAAATGGTTAATACAAAATATTTTTGAACACCCAGACCTGCAGGGGTTGAGACGCTGGTCGTTAGCCACGGCCGATGCACATGGATTGTATGAGCAGTACGGCTTTACAGTTATAAATAAACCCGAACGCTGGATGGAGATCTTCACCCCTTATTTAACTACTACTGAAACGCTGAATTAATATGAACATCAAGAGGCTTATTATGGAGGGAGAAGGCGTTTCGCTGGATTTTAAAAAAACCATTACCAGTTGCGAAAAAATAGCCAAAACCATGGTTTCGTTTGCTAACAACAAGGGCGGAAAACTACTGATCGGCGTGCTTGACGATGGAGGCATTAAGGGTGTAAAATCGGAAGACGAAGAACGTTACATGATTACTAAAGCGGCTCACTTTTATGCCAAACCGGCCCTCGACCCCATATTTGAAGAGATTTATATTGACGATAAGGTTGTGCTGGTAGTTGAAATTGAA
This sequence comes from Mucilaginibacter terrae, assembly GCF_031951985.1. Classification (NCBI taxonomy): domain Bacteria; kingdom Pseudomonadati; phylum Bacteroidota; class Sphingobacteriia; order Sphingobacteriales; family Sphingobacteriaceae; genus Mucilaginibacter; species Mucilaginibacter terrae. The sequence goes on from NZ_JAVLVU010000001.1 coordinate 686,792, forward strand.
CCCAGTGATACCAAACCCCACTATGCCCTGGGCGATGATGGCAAGTGGTGGGTTTACATTCGCGTAAAAGACAAAAGCGTACTGGCCAGTAAAATAGTGGTGGATGTGCTCAAACGATCTGATAAGAACGAAGGTGTACTCATCGAGTATTCATCCAAAGAAAAAGCCTTGCTGGAGTACCTGGATCAAAATGAGCGCATAACCGTTAGGCAATACTGCGAACTACTGAACATGAGCCGACGACGCGCCCAACGCATTATGGTTAACCTGGTGCTCTCGGGCGTAATACGCGTTCATACCACCGAAAAGGAAGAATTCTATACAGCAGCTTAGGGTGCGTCCCTCCTGCTTGTCATCGATCTGTTCCTTTAAATATGTTTTATGCCTTTTTCTTTTCAGCCCTATAAACAACATTACCGTGATAACCTTAAACTGGCTATACCGGTTGTAATATCACAGTTAGGGCACACACTGGTGCATCTGAGCGATAGTATTATTGTGGGCCATTTTGCCGGCACCATATCGCTTGCGGCGGTATCATTGGTAAATAGTGTGTTTGTGGTTGCCATGGTAATGGGTTTAGGAATTGCTTATGGCATTACTCCGCTCATAGCTCAAAACAACGGACAAAAAAACTATGCCGATTGTGGCCGGTTACTATCCAACAGTATTTTCATCAATCTCCTATTCAGCATTGTGTTATTTATAGCTATTTACTTTGGCGCGGGCAATGTACTTGCCCTGCTAAAACAATCGCCCGAGGTTTTAAAACAGGCTAAACCTTTCCTACTGCTACTATCGGTTTCTATCATTCCGCTCATGCTGTTTACTACGTTTAAACAGTTTGCCGAAGGTTTGGGTTTTACCCGCCAGGCCATGATGATTTCCATATGGGGCAATGTAATTAATATTTGCCTCGGGATAATTTTTGTTAAGGGCCTATTTGGTATAAAACCAATGGGTATTAGTGGTGTGGGTTACAGCACATTGATAGACCGTACCATTATGGCCATAGTAATGGGCATATACGTTTTCAGGTCGAAGAATTTCAAGGCGTATTTAAAAGACTTTTCTATAAGCTATATCAGCTTAAAACGCTGTAAACAACTCATTGGTATAGGTGCGCCGGTATCATTACAGTACACTTTTGAAGTGAGCGCATTTAGTGCGGCGGCTATTATTGTAGGCCAGATTGGCGCAGTAGAACAGGCCGCACACCAGGTAGCCATTAACCTTGCTTCATTAACTTACATGATGGCCAGCGGTGTATCATCGGCAGCGGCAATTAAATCGGGCAACTACTTTGGAGCCAGAAGCTTTGGAGAGCTCAAAGCATCGGCCATTGCCAGCTACCATATTGTACTGGCATTTATGACCATAACGGCACTCATATTTGTTGTAGCCAACAAATGGCTGCCCTGGATAGTGACAACCGATGTTAGTGTGATCGCCATTGCCTCCAAATTGTTAATTATTGCGGCCATCTTTCAACTGTTTGATGGTGCACAGGTAATTGGCTTAGGCATACTACGCGGCATGGGCGATGTAAACATGCCAACACTTATTACACTGCTGGCTTACTGGGTAATTGGTTTGCCGCTGGGATATATACTGGGTATCAACCTCCATATGGGAGCCGAAGGCGTTTGGTATGGGCTGGTAGCCGGTTTAGGTATAGCATCTGTACTACTTTACCTCCGCTTTAACGTAACTACTAAAAAGCATTTAGAAGATTACATTTTTGATGATACGTTAAAAATATAGATCATAATCATATGATTTGAAAATTAAGGATGTACAGAACCCATTTTAAACTTTCTGAATACAATTAAATATATTTTAAGAAACTGGTTTTAGGAAATTAAAGCTATTAAATTTTTCATTAGTTTTTATTTTTCCCTAATAAGTATTTGCCATACCAATCTAAATAACGTTGTACCCTGTCAACCTGGTAAGTGGGTACACTTAAACCGTGAAACTGATTTGGATAAACAATTAGTTCTGTCGGAACATTGAGTGTACGCAAAGCCTGGTACATTTGCTCGCTACCGGCGGCCGGCACGTTAAAATCGCGCTGACCAACCATAAACAGGGTTGGCGTTTTTATGCGGTCGGCATGCAGGAATGGGTACGATAGTTTGAGATATTTATCTACGTTTTTCCATGGCACCCCCAATTCATTATCATATTGCAAAATGTATTGGTCAATACCATACATACCCAGTAATGATGCGGTACCTGCACCGCTGCAAGCCGCTTTAAAGCGTGTTGTGGTGGCAATAGTGTAGTCGGTAAGTATACCGCCATAACTCCAGCCGCCTATGCCTAAACGGTTAGGGTCGGCAATTTTTTGTTTCACCAATTCATCTACCGTACCCAAAATATCCAGCACTTCTTTATTGCCCCAATCTCCTGAAATTACCTTGGTGTAGTTTATGCCCCTACCCAAACTGCCACGATAGTTAATGCTTACCACGGCATAACCATTACTGGCTAAGGTTTGCTGTATTAACGCAAAACTGTAATCATCTTGAGAGGTTGGACCGCCATGAATAAAAGCAATCAACGGTAAATTTTTACGCTTGGAGCTATCAGGCAAATATAATACGCTTGATACCTTGTTGCCATCCTTGCTTACTGCTTGGAATGGTTCTACATGCGCCAGTTTAACTCCACTCAACCATTGCTTTTGATGAAAAGTTAACTGGCGAAGTTTCCCATTTTCCAATGCGAACAACTCAGGCGGAAGGTATGGATTACTCGTACGCACTACCCAGTTATCGGGACTGTGATATTTAACATCGCTAAAGCTATACATGCCCTTATTAATAGTTGTAATAGCTTTAGTTGCTAAATTATATTGAGCCATGTAAACCAAGCGGTCGTCGCCAACTAAAAAGGCAATATTCTGACTGTCCTTTGTCCATGTAACGCTACTTACTCCGCGATCTAACTGTTCGGTTACGATAATATTATTTTTACCATCGGCATCCATCATAAAAAGTACACTTTGATCATACATAATGTAATTGGCGTTGCTTGTTGAACGCAGGTATGATATGTGTTTACCATCGGGGCTCCAGTGCGGTTGACGTTCGGTGCCGGTCCAGATGGTGAGCTGTTGCATTTTAGCACCGGGCTTGGCATCTATCACATAAATATCGTCGTTGGCATTATAGTCTGGATCGGCGGTGCGGTTACTGGTGAATACAATTTGTTTGCCATCAGGGCTCCACTCTGCTGCCTCTTCATCTTTGTCGCCACGGGTAAGAGTATCAAGTTTTTTCTTCTCTATATCATAAATATACAAGTGCGAGTGCTCTTTAGTCGACAAATAGCCTTGCCCATCCTGTTTAAAATGGTAACGGTCTATTTGAATGGGGTTAGGTGTTTTTGGTGCCTCTTTACCATTAAATTCGGGATCGGTTATTACCATAAGCAGTTTGGTAGCATCCGGACTCCAGGCATAGCTGTTAATATTACCTTTAATATTTGTGAGCTTACGTCCTTCTCCTCCCCGGCGGTCAATTACCCAAACCTGGGAGTTCTTGCTATCCGCTCTTGAGGACATGAATGACAGATATTTTCCATCAGGACTCCACCGCGCTGTACTTGCAGCATCATCGCCATGCGTTAACTGTACCGACTCTTTGCCATCCCAACTTTGCATCCACAGGTGGGTGGTACGCTTATTTTTGGCCGTATCAACATCCGAAAGACTGTACGAAACCCATTTGCCATCGGGAGATAATTGCGGGTCGCTCAGCGCCGAAATTTTATAGGCATCATTAGGTTTGAGCATCTGTTTGGTTTGAGCCAATGCAGGAGTGCCCAATATGGTAAAGGCTAATAAAAAAAGTAAAGATTGTTTCATCGGGTACAATTTCAGTTAACAGTTTGTGGCATTAATATCCGAAAATATAGTAATATTTTACTTCCTGGCTTTTGCAATTATCCTGAAACAACTTATACCAAAAAAGCCATCTGCAATGCAAATGGCTAATGTTAAACTATACGTTGTAAGCAGTTTAATTCGCATTAAACCTCTGCCAAATACTTATGTACAAAGCTAATAGCCATTGAGCCCTCTCCAACAGCCGATGCCACCCGGTTCATAGCCCCGGCACGTACATCACCTGCGGCAAAAATTCCTGGGCAACTGGTTTCCAGCAAAAACGGATCGCGTTTAAGCTTCCATTGTTTATTAAATTCATCGTAGCCTGTAAGGTCGCGCCCGGTTTCAATAAAGCCTTTGCTTTTGATGATGCCCATTTGCACCCACTCGGTGTAGGGTTTAGCCCCAATAAATATATATAGAGCGCTGGCCTCCACGTCTTTGGTTTCTTTGGTATTTACGTTAATTATAGTTAATTCTTTTAAACTGTTTTCACCACGGGCTTCAATTACTTCGGTAAATGCTAATACCTCGATATTTGGTGTACCGGCAATCTGCTCAATTAAATAAGCCGACATGGTAGCCGTTAAATCTTCGCGGCGGATAACAATATTTACCTTTTGGGCAAATTTTGACAGGTACATAGCCGCCTGACCGGCCGAGTTACCACCGCCAATAATGTATACCTGCTTGTCTTTACAAGCCGAAGCCTCGGTAATTGCAGCACCGTAATATACACCGGCACCCGTAAATTGGTCAACGCCTTTTACTTCGAGTTTGCGATAATCAACCCCTGTAGTAATTACGATCGAGCGGCTGATAATTTCTGAACCATCCTCCAGGATAATGTACTTATAACCATCACGTTCTTGTATGTTTTGTACCGAACGAGGCGATAAAAATTCAGCACCCAAACGTTTGGCTTGTGTAATGGCACGATGCGTTAAATCGGACCCGCTTAAACCTGCCGGGAAACCCAGATAATTTTCGATACGAGAACTTGAACCGGCCTGGCCGCCCGGTGCTTTACGCTCTATTAATAAGGTGCGTAATCCTTCGGATGCTCCATAAACCGAAGCCGCTAAACCCGCAGGACCGGCACCTATAATTACCACATCGTAAATCTCGTTACTTAGTGCTGCGCTGATACCCAGCTTTTCGGCAATGTTGTTAATGGTTGGCCGGGCTTCAAAAGCACCATCTTCATATATAACGGTGGGCAGCTGGTCGTTACAAAGATTATTAGCTGCAAAAAGAGTTTTAGCTTCCTCATTGCGCTCAATATCCAACCATTGGTATGGTATAAGATTACTGCCCAAATAATCTTTTATGATATGTGATTGTGGCGAAAACTGGAAACCGATCAGTTTAATACCCTTAAAAGCTGGTATGTAATGCGATTGCCAATCGTTTAGCAAATCATTCACCACCGGATATAATTTCTCCTCAGGCGGGTCCCATGGCTTCATTAAGTAGTAGTCGAGCTGTACATCGTTAATGGCCTTGATGGCAGCATCGGTATCTGAATAGGCGGTTAGCAACACCCTTTTGGCATCGGGGTAAATTTTAACGGCCTTTTGCAAAAAGTCGACACCAGGCATTTCGGGCATGCGCTGGTCGCTTATGAAAATAGCTATAACATCACCGGCATTTTTCATTTCAACAAGGGTTTCTAATGCCTCGTTTGCCGATTCGGTACTCATTACTTTATACTCCTTGCCGTACTGTGAACGCAAGTCGCGGTTTAACGCGCGCAAAACCTGCGGATCATCGTCGATGGCAAATATGATAGGGCGGCTCATGTGTAGTGTAAATTTTAGACTAAATTATAAAAAAAACCTCACCCCAGCCCTCTCCAAAGGAGAGGGAGTGTTTTTATTCTGGGGGTGAACAATTACAGCATGTTTTAAGTCCTCCTCTTTGGGGAGGATTTAGGAGGGGTTTATGGGTATACAAATTATAAACTCCGTATGACCGGGGCTGCTGTTTACCTTAATAGAACCCTGATGCTGAGTTTTAACAATGCGCTGCACTACCTCCAAACCCATGCCGGTACCCTTGCCCATTTGTTTGGTAGTAAAAAACGGATCGAAAATACGGTTCTTCACATCATCGGCTATGCCGGGACCGTTGTCGGTTATGGTAATTTCGGCAAACTCGCGGTCTTGCCGGGTACGGATGTTGAGGTTACCTTTTCCGTTAACTTCCATGGCATCAAGCGCATTGTCAATCAGGTTGGTCCATACCTGGTTGAGCTCCCCTACCAGCATTTTTATTTCGGGCAGATTGTCGTCATAGTCTTCATGCACTATTACGTTGCCGGCCTTAATTTTATGACCGAGCATTTTGAGCGTGTTGCGTATACCTGTATCCACCTTGGCAAACTGTCGGTCGGCGCCGCGATCCATGTGGGTAAAGGTTTTTATAGATGTAATGAGGTCGGCTATACGTTGCGAGGCATGATGAATATCATCAACCATTTTGGCCGAAAGCATAATGTCATAGATCCATGCAAAAACCGGCGAAGCCGCAGTTGGAGTCATACACTGATAAATGGGGTCGAGATGTTCGGTTTTAAATCCCTTTTCTACAAAAGTTTCTGCCATTTCGTAACCATTTTCAATATCGTGGTCGTCAAACCAATCAGCAATTTCGTCTTCAAGACTATTGCGTTCGCGCAGGGTTAACTTAATATCGCTTTTATTTTCAAGTATATGAGTAACTTTCTGTTTTATAGTGGCAACCTTCTGCGCATCCAAATCTACCGAAATGAGTTTGCCAAAGGTTTCGGGCTGGTTTTCGAGATGTTTCATGAGCGAAGCGGCATTACGCACGATGGATGCCGCCGGATTGTTCAACTCATGCGCCAAGCCTGCCGACAGTTTGCCCAAAGCCATCATCTTTTCGTTTTGTTGAATTAATGCTGTCGATTCGCGTACACGGTTGCTCATAACGCCCACCAAAGCCTGTGTAAGTTCAAAGTGGCCTCTTATAAGATCCATGATCTTGTCCATAGGCAAGGTCATTACCTGCGTTTCGCCAACCGAATCGCCAAAATCCATTGATACCTTACCGCGCGAATAGGGCAGGTAACCGGTGATAGACCGGTCGCGCATAGTAGCAAGCTCGCGCCTTACACCTCCCTGGGTAAAATATAAACGCACTTTACCATATATAATAAAATGGGTACCAGTTATGGGCTTATCGCGCTCAAACAGGTAATCACCATCATTTAATATGTAGTGCCGACTATTATCTATAAGCCATTGCAACTGGTCGTCGGGTACTTGTTTAAGTACTTCGGTACCTTTAAGCCATTCGGGTGTTATTTGTAGCATGAGCCCCTCCCAACCCCTCTCCGCCTAAGGCGGGAGGGCTTTTTTTAGTTATATTTTTTTACCTACTATGTCATTTCGAACGATAGTGAGAAATCTTTCAAGGTGATTAGCTTATCAATTCGAAAAGATCTCTCACTATCGTTCGAGATGACATAGTTTATTATTTATCTCTTTATTATATCTACTCACAATTGACAAATCACTATTGGCCATTGTATTTCAGCGTAAGCAATGTAATATCATCAAACTGATTAGCCTGGCCAATATAGCTGTTTACATTGAGTAAAAGCTGGGTGTTAATTTTTGCCGGTTCCTCGTTTATGAGAGCGCTTTTAAGCAGTTGTTTGCTGGGCTCTATAGTAAATCGTACATCATTGGCATCGCGGGCATCTTCCAGTCCATCGGTGTATAGCACAAGTGTATCACCGGGGTTAAGCTGAAAGGTTGATGAGAAGTATGGAAATTCCTCCACCAAACAAATAGGTAAGCCGCCGTCTTTCTTTTTTACTATTTCAATATCGCCGGTTGCTTTGCGCAATATGAGCGGTTGTTCGTGGCCGCAATCTACATACTCTACCATACCTGTCGTAATGTCTAATATACAGGCAAATACGGTTACAAACATAAACGATGGATTATCGCGCGAAAGTATGTTGTTTATGCGAATGATCTGCTCGGTTAAATCGGCATTGGGATAATTGGTAAAATGCGTTTTAAAAAGCGTGCGGGTAATGGCCATAAACAAGGCGGCGGGTACGCCCTTGTCCGATACATCACCGATGAGGAAAAACAGCCGGTTATCTGAAAGCAACATATAATCATACAAATCGCCTCCTACAGATTTGGCGGGTTGCAGCAAACCATGCAGCGAAAACTCTTGCCTGTCAGGGAACGGGTTTTCCTTTTTTGGGAGCATTGATTGCTGTATTTCGTAGGCTATGGCTAAATCTTTCTCTATGGCGATCAGCTTATCCCTATCATGCTGAAAGTTAGTATATACCTCAATTTCGCTAAGCGTTTTTTTAATGGTAATATCCATATCATCAAAATTGATGGGCTTGGTTATAAAGTCGAACGCGCCGCGGTTCATGGCCGTGCGTATGTTGTCCATATCGCTATACGCCGAAACCATGATGGTTTTTAGGTCGGTTAAATTAAGCTCTTTGAGTTTGGAGAGAAAGGTCAAACCGTCCATTTCGGGCATATTAATGTCCGAGAGTACGATTTTTATCTCGCTGTAGGCTGCGAGTTTTTCTAAAGCATCCTGACCGTGACAGGCAAAAATAAATTCATATTCTTTGTTTCTGATTTGTTTACGAAACTGCTGTGTTACCAGCATTTCCATATCCGGCTCATCATCTACACATAATATGGTTATCATAATTATATATTGGAGTAGTGTTATTATTTAGTTTGATTTTACGGGGATATTGATCAAAAATTCGGTGTACTCGCCAGGTAATGAATTTACATCGAGCGTACCCTTATGTATTTTGTTAATAATGTCGTACGTCATCGAAAGCCCTAAACCAGTACCCTCGTGACTGGGTTTAGTGGTGAAAAATGGTTTGAATATCTTTTCCTTAACCTCATCGGGGATGCCGGTGCCATTGTCTTTAATGCTTATCAAAAAGCCCTGGACTGTTTTGGCGGTAGTAACCTGTATTTGAGGCGCGTAAGTGCCCTGCTCAGCCAGTTTACATTTATCTTCCATGGCGTAACAAGCGTTGTTTATAATATTAAGTATGGCACGACCTAAATCATGTGCATCAATATTTACCTTACCAATGGCTGCATCAAAATTAGTTTTAATGGATACATTAAAGTTGCTGTTGTTGCCACGAATGCCCTGGTAAGCAAGTTTTACAAATTCATCAACTAATTGATTTATATCGGTAGGCTCAAAATTCTCTATGTTTTCCTGACGAGATTGTGCCAGCATGTTTACGATGATGCGCATGGCACGTTCGCCGTTTTCAGTAATCTTAGTGAGGTTAAGGCCTAAATTGGTTTCAATGTCGGTAAGCTCGTCAATATCATCTTCGGTAAGGTTATTGGCCCCTTTACCTAAAATCTCTTTCAGGTCTTCGAGTAAACTTACGCTTACCTTCGAGAAGTTGATCATAAAGTTTAACGGGTTGCGTATCTCGTGCAAAATACCTGCCGTTAAATGGCCTATGGATGCCAGCTTGTCCTGCTCCTGTAAAACAGTCCGCAGGCGTTCAATTTCCTGCTGTAGCTGCTCGGGAGTTTGCACGGCTATACCATTTAATGGTTGTGGGTTTACATCCATGTTAAAGTGCGATTAATTGCTTAGCGTAATGTTTCGGTTCTTGGGAATGATGATCGTAAATTCGGTGTAAACGCTTTCTTCTGTTTCTACCGTAATGGTTCCTTTATGCTCTTTAATAATATCCTGACTCAAATATAAGCCCAAACCAGTACCCTTAGCGGTAGGTTTGGTGGTAAAAAACGGCTGAAACAACTGCTTTCGCTCCTGTAATAAAATACCTTTACCGTTATCCCAAATCTTTATTTCCAAACGCTCGGCATCGCAAGTAGTGCTGATGCTAATTTGAGGCTGATGATCGGGCTGTTGTTTTTTTCTATCGGCAACTGCATAATACGAGTTTGAAATCAGGTTATGCAATACCATATTCATTTCCACCGGCAACACATCAACATTTTCGAGCGTGCGGTTGAGGTTCATGTTAATAGTAACCTCTACTCCCGGAAACTCTTTACTCCCTTCTGCCACCGCCTGTTTTACGCTGGTTTCTATGAGTTTATTAATATCGGTACTGATAAATATATTCGATTTTTCGCGCAGTATTTTCTCCATACCCTTAACAATACGCGATGCACTACTGCCATGCTCATGCACCTTATGCATATTACTTTTTACGGTAGATAAAATATCGAGCATTTCTTCCTTATCATCGGCATTCATTTCCGGCTTATCCATCACCTCTAATGATTCATCAACCAAATTGGCCGATAGCGATGAGAAGTTATTGATATAATTCAAAGGATTCAATATTCGGTCCACGATACCTTTGGTCAACTGCCCTATCGAAGCCATTTTTTCCTGCCGGATGAGTTGTTCCTGGGTGTTTTTAAGATTAATTAAACTATCCTGAATATCCTCTAATAATTCCGTTTTAATTACAGCAGCCACAAAGTGCTCTTTCAGGTTTTTCAACAGGCTAAAGTCGCGCTCGTCAAAGGCGTTTCGCTTTTGCCAGTTTTCCATGATCATGTAGGCATGTATCTGGTGGTTAAGCTTAATTACCATCATGAGGCTCGATTTGGCTTTGTTAACACTTGCCAGTTGCGCATCATTACGTATGCTTTTTACCGATTTTACGAAATAAATGTCTTCATAAATTTCTTCGGCAGTTGAAAGGTAACGGGTTTGGGCATCATCAGGAGTAATTTCTATTTCATCTAAAACTGCGGTATTGTAACCATAGCTTGCCTTAAATTTAAAATGTCCACTTGCTTTATCAAACACCAGCATGGCCGCTTTTTCGGCACCTCTGATGATCTTTGCCCGCTCCAGAATAGCCTGCATCAGGTTATCGAAATTTATTTCGGCATTGATGGATTTTACTATGAGGTTGATCTTTTCCAACTCATCATTTTTACCTGCCAACTCCTGCGATTGGCTTTCGATGGCTTCTTTCTGCATGATCACCTCGGCGGTGCGCTCTTTAATGAGCCCTTCGAGTTTCTCTTTTTCCCGCTGTAATTTTTGTGACCTCAGCCTTACCACCAAAATTACAATACCAGCCAACACCAATAAGTAGATCAAATAAGCCCATAAAGTTTGATAAAATGGCTTGGTGATAGTGAATGTGTAAGTAGCCTCTGTACTCTTGAAGCCAAAAATATTTTTGGCCTGAACATGAAAAGTGTATTTGCCTGCCGGAAGGTTGGAGTATTCTTTTTGCGTTTGCCCCGTCCAGGTAGTTGTATCGGTATCAAAACCCTGTAAGTAGTATTTATACTGCATTGCACCATCGCCCGTTGCTGATGGAGACGTGAACGTGAAGCTTATGTTGTTATGCTTGTAGTTGAGCGTAGGTGTTAAGGTTGAGTTTTGCGTGTAAGCGGGCAAATTATCAGTATTAAAGTATGTGCCGCTAAACAAAATCGAATCGGCGTTTACTGTAACTGAGCGTATAAGGGCAGGTTTAACTGCCGAAAATTTCACATCGTAGCGCGAATCAAAAAATATTAAATTATCGGCGCTGCCAATCCATACGCCCGCACCGTTATCATCAGGAAAAATGGAGAATATCTGCTGGTCTTTTACCGGTGCCAGCACTGCGTTGTTAGGCTCAAAGCCTGCCGTTGTTTTCTTAAATGAGTTTACATCCGTTCCGTTGCCCGATGTGGTCCACAGGTTTCCGGCTTTATCTTCCAGCATCTGGTCGAGCCAGTTATAATTGGCGGTTGAGTCGCCTTTGAAAATATTAGCGTGTTCGAACTTGTCTTTTGAGGCATTGTATTGATAGGCTCCCTTTACCGTACCAACAAATAGCTGGTTGCCCACCATATTTAAATGATTTCCCGAACTGTAAGGTAGCCCTTTGTTTTTGTTATAAAGCTGGCCTTTGTTGGTTATGGTACTGTAATTAATTAAACCTTTACCAGGCACCTGTAACCACAGGTTATCATTGCCGTTTTCGGCTATCTCCCGTACTTCGTTAAAAACTCCGGGTAACCTGCCTTTGCTTAAAAGTTTGCCGCCGCTGTTTTGGAGTACAACAACACCATTTAATAATCCTGCATAAATAAGGTTAGGGTTAATGGTGGATTGATGCAGGCTTACAGCATACCCTTGAGCAAGGTTTTGTGCACTGCTGCCGTTGTAGGTGTAAATGCCATTTGATGTAGCGATCAATAACTGGTTACTCAATCTCAGCAAATATTGACAAGGCATTTGTAAACCTGCTACCGGCGTAAACCGCATTTGTGCCGTATTATATTGCAGCAAGCCTTGATCGGTACCTGCAAATAACTTGCCTTGGAAACGGGTAATGCCGGTAACATTGCCACTCACGTTCTTTTTATTGTTATAGAACGACAGGTACGAAGGCATTTCTACACGGGCAATATGCTTCTCGGTAGCTATCCAAAAGCCGTGGTTATCATCCTCATAAACAAAATGCACATTGTTGTCATACAATCCGGTAGTGCTTTTGCTGAAAATCTGTTTAGAAACGCCATGATCGGTAATAACTACTACCCCTCCATGTATAGTTCCAAACGCAAACGAACCGTCTTTTAAGGCTGTTCCGTATGAAATTAGATTAGTTTTAAGGTACTCATTTGCGTTACTATTGAATGATATAACGCCTGCCGGACTCCACATAAAAAGTCCCTGGTTGCCCGACCCAATAAGAATTTGATTATGAGCCACACGTATCATGCAGTTTATAGTTACCTGCTCGGTAAACATTTCACCACCTTCAACGGGTATAAATTTGCCACCTACATAACATTTCAATCCTCCTATTTTTAGTTGCACAAATAACGATCCATCAACGTAATATGCACTAATTAACGGGTTGCTAAAGCTTTGCACCTGCATTTTTTTGCCGTTCCACAAAATAATTTGGTTGGCCGTTATAAAATAAACCCCTTCAGAAGCACTGTAACTGCTTATCACATCGGGGAAATCGACATGATAAGGTTTCAGCTTATGGGTAAGGCTTACAAACTGCATGTCGCCCAGTTTATTGGGTTGTAAGTAGCCAATTTCGCCGCGGGTGCCTACATATACCCTGCCTGCTGTATCGGTTACCAGCGTATTTACCTTTGTGCGTTCTTTGGTTAAAATGGTGCGCCAGGTGGTGCCGTCAAACTCTAAAACACCGCTAAAGTTGGCAAAGTAAAGTACGCCGCGTTTATCGGCGGTTATGGCAAAGTTTTGTCCGCTGGCTTTATAATCGGCCGGCAAAAACTCTTTTTGTATAGGTATGCCGCTTTCGGCACCTAAAGTTTGCGCTAAAGCCCGTAAGCCGCTTAGATCGCATAGCATCAGTATAATGCTAAAGCACCTTAATTTAAAACCGTATTTGCTCAACTTATTCTTCATAAAACGGCTTCTTTAACAGGCCCGGCAATTAGGGTATTGATCATCTTTTTTATGCGGTTATTATTACCGGCCAGCATCTCATACATAGCACTGGCGCTAATTTTTATATAGGCGGTATTTACCACGGCATCAAGTACCAGCGTATCGGTAGTGCCCTGCGCAATATACCAGTAGAACTGCGAAGTTTCGAGGTAGCGGTCGCCGTAATTATCGGTGAGGTGCAGGCGGCCTTTCATCACAAAATACAGGGCTTCGGTATCGTGTTCGTTGGTAAGGGTTATGCTATAGCCTTCCTGTAAATATTGTTGCTTGGCTATCTCGCAAAGGTTCATCAGCTCAAACATGGGCAGGCTTTTAAAAAACGGATTGAGCTTAAACAAGCCCACTACATCGGTTAGTAGATATCGCTTGGTATTCATGTTCTTAAAGCGTTTGGTACGTTCCAGCACCCGGTCGCGGTCGGCCGGGGTAAGCCGTTCCTTTACGGCATCGATGAGGTACGAATTGCTGTTATACAGCTGCCAAAGCACGGTTTCGCAATACAGTTTGTTATGGCTTAGCATCTGCGACAGTAGCACATCATCACTACCGGCATAAGTCGCCAGCATATTAACCGCCATGGCCTTGGTCCAGTAGTTTATTTTGGTATAATCTTTATGTATAATGTCTATCAAGCGTTCTTTTACCGGCAGTTTTTGCTGTATATAGCTATCGGCATAAGCCTGCACCAGTTCGGCATTGGTCAGATCATTCAGCAGGGGCATAAACAACTTTTTAATATCTGCCGGAACGGTCATATCCAGCACCTCCATAGCGTAAGCCCGCTCCTCGGGCGATGAGCTTTCGAAACTATTGATGAAGAAGCGGATAATATTGGCATCATACATCATTGATAATAACTTGAACGTCAATCCAATTTTAAAGCGAAGCTCGAGTTCTAAACTTTTCTTTAAAGCTGCGGCCTCAGGTTCAGCTTCAATATCCAGTATTGCGGCCGTTATCCAGGTTATAGTATCTATTTCATTTTCAATATATTCCTTGAGCATATGATGCTCATTTTTAGGAAAATGATAATGCCGGTTATACAGCGCGGTAAAAATATTATCGCGTATATCGGGTTCTACCAGGTTTAAATGGGCTTTGAGCAAAGGTTCAACCTTATTGCTATTAATGCCTGCAATGGTTTTTACCACCCGTATATAACTGTTCTTGCTCAAATCGGCACGATTTAGCAAGCCATCGAGGTAAGGCAGCAGTGGTTCGCCAACGTGTTTGATGGCATGTATGGCGGCATATGCTGTTTCATCATTAAGCAATGCTTTGATCATGAGCGGCCATAACTCGCGCTTTTTAATGTTGCCCGATGCCATTAAAGCGGCATTGCGTACCGTTACCACGTCATCGTGCAGCAGTTCGGTTAATATTTTATAGCCGTTGTAGTTTTGGTAAAAGGCCATTAAATGCGCAACGCTCAACCGCTCGTTAGCTTTGGTTGATCGCGCGGCCTGCAAAACCTCTTTGTAGTCGGCACGCTGCATATGGTTGAGGCGGGTTTTCAGCGTGGTGTAACGGTCGGTCATGCCGTTCAGGTCTTCGTTTTTGAGGCAAAAATCGAGTATGGGGGCGGCAATGGTGATATTATCCTGCTCCACTTTATCGAGGATGATTTTTTGTAGTTCGCCTTTACTTTTTGGCAACAAGCGTAATAACATAAGATTAAAAGCCGATGGCGCAATTTTTTGCAACATGTTAAGCCCGGCGGTAGTTTTGGCAACATTGTCAGCATCAACCATGCTCATATACTGGCTAATAGCCAAGGCACCTGTTTTATCATCACTTACCACATAGGCGGTTAGCTTGGCCACGGCCGATTTTAGCAGGTGCTTATACTCATGAAACAATTGGTACGCTACCCATATCCAGGCGGCAATGATAACCAGGAAGATGTAGTTATACATCACCACATCTAAAAATTTAGCACGTGCAAGCAACAACAGCATCCCACCGGCAAAAATAAATCCAATAGATTTGGATACACCCTCTACTTTACTTTGCAGCCCTAAACGGTGCTCGATGGGTACAGGTTGATACAATATCTGGAAAGATGGGTCGAAGAACAAAGTACGCACTACGCGCACAAACAATCGGCTCAGGATGATGAATGAGAAAAACAAACCTACCGTACCATAAAAGGTACCTAAAACGGCCGCCAAAGTGGTTGAAAAAGCAAGCAAAACCGGCAATAGCAAGAGGCTCAACAGTAGCCCATACTTGGTCATTACCCGGCCCGATACAAAGGTTTTAAGTATAAATTCGGCAACCGACATGCTGCCCATGAAAATACTGATAAACCCACTGATTACCTTTGCATTAACAAACTGTATCTTAACCTGTCCTAAAAATATAAAATCAACATAAAACGTGGCAAATAGCGGGAAGAGTGCCAGTATAAATATGAACAGGAAGTACCGGTTTTTGAAGATGCTTCCACTATCTTTAGCCTGCCCGGCTGTTGCATTAGCTTTGGGTTTTGCGGTATTAATTTGCCCTTTCAAATAGCGGGTTATAACAGGCATCAGCACCAAACAAATCACCAATCCGCCCATCGACAGGTAAAACAGATCGGATGTTTTAATAGATTTTAGCAGCAACGGTACCGATAGAAAACTGATTACCCTTGCCAGTATCTCGCCCGAACCAATTAATCCAAACAGCCTTTTGGCCTGGCTCAGGTTAAATATTTTAGCGGCAATACCCCAAAAGCCAATACCATTGAGCAGCAGGAAAATATTATACCAAACAAATAAGGCATAGGCCGAAAACTTACTTTCGTTGTGAATATATTCCAGCGATAGCCCAACCACACTCACAAACAGGAAAATTCCCCCCGCAATAAATACTTTAGAGAAAGAGAAATATTTTTGTAAGCGTTTAAACAGCAGCCACACAAAATAGCTCACTACCCCCTGCCCCATGTAAGCATAAGGCAGCATCCCAATTTCAAACTTGCCGATGAATAACGATGTTGATGCCGTGTAGAAATACGCATAAGCCAAACCCATAAAAAACGAATACCCGGTAAGCAGCATTACTACTTTTTCTTCGCCCTTTTTAAGGTTGAATACTTTGCTGGATATGTTATTAAGAGTAAGCGCCATTTATGCCGATGAATTACACTTGTGGTTTTTGCAGCGAGAATACACCGCGTTTAAAATTTATATAAATATTATCATCCTGTTTGATGATCTTCAGGCTTTGGCGCGTGGTTACGTCCAGTTCTTCGGCAATTTGCAAAATGTAGTCATTCCACGCCTGTAATTTTTCTTTATCCCCGGCAAACTCTTCGTTTAAACGGTTAACTGTATGCAGGTGATAGTCAAATGTTAACAATTTTTGCACAGCGGTAAATCCTGCGCTTTCCATCAAATTATAAAGATCGCGGTTTAGCAAAAAATGACGGTTTTGCACCAATGATTCGTAACCTGCCAGTTCATCTTTTTTACGGATAACGCTGGTGTAAAACTTGTAGTCATTATCTTCCAGATCGGGGTTCCATATCACTAAACGGCCACCGGGCTTTGCTATGGCAAATAGGCTATCGATCAAAGCCTTTTTACAGCTTTCCGGAATCTCGTGCAAAAACATCTTACATATTACCAGATCGTAATAGTTACCGTTCAAATTGAGTTGAGTAGCATCCTGATGCAGGTAGCGTATTGCCGATGGGTTGTTATGCTTTGCTAAAAGTGCGCTGATGCGCTCCTCACCTTTACGCAACTGCAACATACCGCCATCCAATAGGTCGTATTCAAAGTTAATATGGGGCTGGCGTTGCAGCAGCCTTATAAATATGGAGCCGTAACCTCCGCCCACATCTATCACCTTTTCACCGTTTTGAATGTTGAGTACTTGTATAAACTGGTCAAAGTCTACTTCCGATTCGGCGTGCACAACGGCATAATCGGCATTGCGTACCTCATAGGCGTTCATGACTGGGGTTTTCATAAATCGAATTTTAAAGTGAGCAAAAAGTTTCTATCGCGCTGGGCTACGTAAGGCACAAAACCCGATATAGCATTTGTGAAATTAGCATTTGCGTTACGCGGCCCCGGACTGTAATACAGCGTATTCAACAGGTTATTTACTACCAGTTGCAGGGTTAAGCGCTCGTAGCGTTTATTTTGATAGCTTAAAGCCGAATTGAATACCACAAAACGCGGTATATAACTGGTGCCGTCAACACCGCTGTTAGCAGGTACGGTAGTACCATCGCCAACTGGTTTTGCATCTACATAATTGCCACGCAGGTTAATATTAAAGGCGTTTTTATTGAATATGAAGGCATAATTTGCCCCGGCGTTAAATTTCCATGGGGCTATGTCGGCAATAATCTGCTTCTGAAAATCGACAACCGAACTGTTGGCGGTTTGCCTTGCACGGGTGTAGGTTACGTTAAAATAGGCATCCCAATGCGAGTTTTGCGGATGGTAAATTAAATTGCCCTGCCCGGTAAAAATAGTGTACTGACCGTTGTTTTGATTAATGGTACGTGATGCATTAGCCGGATCGGGCCCGCTCGATACCGCATCAATAATGGAAGAATAAGCTACAGATGCATCCCAATTGAGTGCATTTACGCCATGTTTGTTGAGTATGATAAACTCATAATTACGGATTTTTTCGGCCCGAAGTGTTGGGTTGGCATTGCGGGTTGTACTGGTTGAGAACTTGGTAAACTGCGACGGATTTTGTATACCCTGTGAGTAGATCAGTTTCAAAACCATTTTTTTCAACGATGCCACCAAGGCTACCTTTGGCGAAAACACCTGCCCGAAACCGGCGTTGGTATTAATGCGGTTATAATCGAACCGGCCTCCTGCCGTAGCATAAAGCAACGAATCTTTTAACTGGTATGTAGCCTGGCTGTATACACCAATATCAGTAGTGTTGTACTGGTTGCCGCCTTTGGCCAAGGTTGCCGTAGTGCCCTGCTCCTGTGCGTATGCTACGCTGCTTTGGTCAATAGGATCGGCGGTGGCAAAGCTGGTTAGAGTTAAGTAATCGCCTTGTAACTGGCTGTAACGATACTCAAAACCACCCAATATCGAAAACTTGTTTTTGGTGTATGTTACCTTACTATCGGTACGAAACTGCTGGCCTTTGTAATAGTAAAAACGGTTACTGAATGAGTTTTTATTACCGTCGATCAGACTGGTTGGCTCTATGAGGTTAAACAGCGAAAGTCGACCTAATTCACTATAAAACGTATTGGCTGTAACTAAGTTAGAAGCATTATCTAAACCTGAAATTTCATATGAGCTAAGGTTGGAAAACGTGAAGTTTTCCATACGTTTATCGTAATTGGTATATAACGTGGTATTGATAGGTGCCCAGGCACTACCATTATTTGTACCGGCTGCATAAAGGCTTTGATAGTAATTAAAGCTTTCCTTTAGTTTCCAGGTACGAAAACCGGCCTCAAAATTATCGGAGCGTATTTTACCGCTCACAAACCAATCGGCCGCAGAGTTGGCATAGCTTAATGGGTTACCATTAACGGTTGAAGCCAGCGTAGCTTTATCTGCTGCACGGGCTTTGGCAATCAGGGTGCTCATCATAGCCGGGTTAACCCTGGCAGTGTAGCTTCCGTCGGCGTTCTGTGTTTTAACAAAGTTTGTAGCACCATATTTGGCCAGGGCAGCATCAACGGCGGCCTGCGTACCTGTGTACGATAGCCTGTTTAAGTTAGTGGTATAAGTGGCATCACTTATTTTATCAACCTGGTTTGGTCCATATTGGTAAAAGCTCTGAAAATCGAGATTACGCTCGTTAGACTGATAGTAAGCGCCCGACAACATGTAAGTAAAGTTGCTGGTTTTACCGCCGATGGTAACATCAAGGTTGCGGGTATTATAGCTGCCGTATGATAGATTGGCCGTGGCATGTAAGCCCAGCGCAGCACTATCGGCATTGGCCGTAAACGGTTGCGATTTTATGCGTGTTAATTCTTTATATGATTTGGTGATAATGTTAATTGCCCCCACAAATGCCCGTGGCCCATACAGAGTTGAAGCAGGACCGTAAATAACCTCCACTTCGCTAATGTTGGTTAGCGGGTACTGCCGCGATATGTAGGCAATGTTCGACCATACGTCGTTTTCTTCCACACCATCGATCATAAACAGCGTGCGTTCGGTATTTTCCTGTCTGAAACCGCGCTGGTATATATTAGCATAAGTAACCGAGTTGGTGCGCGATATATCAAAGCCCGGCAAATCACTCAACAGGTCCACAATGTTGCCATAACCACGTTTTACCATATCGGCCGATTTAATTACGATAACCGACGCCGGCGTTAAATCAATATCTTCCGGGCGTTTTGATACCGATGAAATTTGCCGCTCGGCCAAACTATCCTGTACATATTGCACCATGCTTTTAAACACCGCCGGATCATCATCCGTTATATAATTACCGGGTTTCGATTTCACATACTCGGCTATGTTTTGCAACGAATAACTGTTCGAATCGAGCGCGAGGTATATTTTGGCTTTCAGCTTAAAGTAATCACTGGTGCGCTGGCCCGAGCATTTATAAAATTCTTCAATCAATTTTAAGGCATCATTTAATTTGCCACCATCGTACATATCGCGTGCAATGGCAAGGCGGCTCGCACAGGTATCGGCTTTTTGAGCAAATACTTGAGTTGAGCAAAGCAATAATCCTAATAAACAGTAAAGTATATATTGCCTCATGCAGTTCCGTTTAAATATTTGTTGGCCATAGCTGTCCAAAAAGCCTGGAAACTTTTATACTTCCCGGCCCATAGTTTTTTATAAATATCTGTTCCTATTTCTTTCTCAATATCGCGCCCGTCAACCTCACCCATAATAATGCGTTTGTTGGCTTCAATGCCGGTTAACTCGCGTAATGCTACACGCTCGGTTAATGGCCACAATTGCATCAGTCCCGACTGCCCCACCGATACCACATACCGGTAATTAGGCGACATGGCAATATTGCGCACCCAGCCCTTACGGTCCTGAAATATCAGGTCTTCGCCCTTATCTTCCTTTTTCGATTTCCATTTAACCAGGCGCACCGTGTTATCTAAAGAGCCCGATGCCAGTGTGCTTTGATCACGATTGAACGCCAATGCAGTAACCCGCGAAGCATGGTTATTAAGCCGAAGGTCTAATTGGGGTTTAGCGCCGGTGAGACCGTATACATCCACGGCCCCGCCATCGGTACCTACGGCCAGGATATTATTATCACCGCTAAGGGTCATACTAGTTATTTTATCGCGCATTATGAATGCCACATTTTGACCGGTTAAATCGCCGTCATTATTAAAGTTTAACTGACATGCCGATGTACCCTGCGATACAAATACCGTAACCCCATTTTTAGTAGTTTGCACTGCACCACCCTGTGAGGCATTATCGTTTGATGCCTTGCACAGCAAATAACGGTTAAGCAGTTTAGTCCCTGTTTTACCATAGCTATAAATGCCGGCATATCTATCGCTCTTTACCAAAAAGCGGTAGTTGCCTTCGGCAGGTAAAAAGGTTACAAACTGGGCTTTGCTTATTACATCGGGCAGGGCAACCGGTATGGCACTCAGGTTTGCTGCATCCCACAGGTTTACGGTACCGGCTACCGAGCGGCTCAACAGGTATTTTTTATCGGGCGATAAAACGATGGCGTTTATGCTTTGCGCAATGCTCTTACTGGTTTTAACTGCCTTAATTTGCACTGGCGCATTGGTAATGGTCCATTGTTTAATAGTGCCATCGTCACCGGCGGTAAAAAAATCAGTATTGTTGATGAACACTACACTCCTGAAATCATAACCACTGGGGTTTGATTTCACACCGTACGTATAACGCAAAACCTTGCTGTAATAGCGGTTAACCTGTGCTTTTAAGGCATCATAAATAGCCCGGTTTTGTCCGGTTCCGCCATATTCTCGGTTAATTACATACGACAGGAATGCCATCTGCATGCTCAAGGTATCTTTTTGGGCATCGCCCGATAATTGGTTGGATTTAAAAGCAATAGACCGTGCCTCCGACAACATACGTAACGTTTCTACCTCGCGGCGGGAAGCAATGGCATTATCGCGCTGGCGCTGGGCCACCTTACCCGAGTCAACAGCAGCTAAACGGGCGGTATCGGCCTGGCGTTTTTGATAAAGTGCCTGCCCGCGCTGAACATTAGCTTCACGGCTTTGTGCTTCGGCAACTTGCTTTTGCAATTCGGCGTTATGGCGTTCGCTAATGGCGGTTAGTTTTTGTTCTTCGGCCAGGCTTTGTTGCTGGGCGGCTATACTTTGCTGCTGCTCGGCAATTTTTTGCTGAAGGATGGCCTGTTTGCGCTGCAAGTCGGCCTCCATGCCTTCCACCTTAAGTTCCTTTTCGTTTTGTAAAGCACGCTTTTCGCTTGATTCGGCCTTGAATTTAAGGTTGAGGGCAAACACCAAAAGCAAAATAGAAAGTATAGATGCAGTACCTAAAATAATAGCGGTACGGCGTGCGCGTTTTAGTTCATTTTCCTGTTTTTTGGCGCGTTGCTCAATTTTAAAAAGGCTTTCTTTCTTACTGTATTCGAGGAACGACATGGCCCGTTCAAAAGCCGGATCATAGCGCTTAGCCCATGCTACAGTGGGTTTGTTATCCTGCTGCCATTTAATGGCCAGGGCTAAATCCGGATCTATCCATAAACCGGCTTTTCCCTGCTGGTACAAATCGGCCGATTTAGAAAGGCGCATGTATAACTCTGCCGATTTTTCTTCGGCATAAACCCAATCATTCAACCGGGTCCAAACCCGCATAATGCTTTCGTGGGCAATATCAATTACGGTGTCTTCCTCTAAACCTACCGTGTAAACCGGCATCAAAAAGGCGCGTCCGGGGGCACGAAACTCGTCAACCACATCAACCACATCTCGCTCGTTAGCGCCGGTTAATTCTACCAGTTGCCAAAGCTGTGCGGGGCGGCGGGTACCTTTGCTATTGGTGGTAACATCGGTAAGGGCTTTAAATATCTTTTCGGCAATTTTTTGTTTGCGCTCGTTCAGGTGATTATAAATTTCTTCGGCGTGGATGGATAGCGCCGATTCCATGGTACCAATAGCCTCGTAATGGCTGGTATCTATCTCCGTATCGTTCGATTCGTGCGATTTCCAGTAATCCCAGGTACGCATCATGGCGTGCTGCAATACGGGTAACTGGTCGAGGTTATCGCTCAGGTCATTGATGAGCTTTTCAACCAGATCTGCGGCTATATGGGCATTACATACAGCTACCGGCTGGGTAATTATATCGAGTATGCCATTACGTGTAACTTTTGGTAACAGGTACGATGCCTTGTTAATAGCTTCGGGTAAACCTTCAAACTCGGTACAATTATCCAAAAAGTCCGACCGCATGGAGATCATGATATACACCGGCAATTTGACATCAGCCAAACCCGAAAGCAACAGGTTGATAAATGCCTGCGAATCATCATGATCACCCGCCTCCTGGTTATTACGGAAACGGAATACTTCTTCAAACTGGTCAATTACAATGAGCCAGTTCTTCTCATTATCGTTTTTGTATTTATTGTAAACGTTGGTGAGGTTGCCGGCATCATGCTTTAAATATTGGGCGGTAAGCTTAACATGCTCGTCCTCATTGCTGTAATTATTATCACCGGCAACGTTTACAAGCGTATCGGCAAAAGAGTAAAACGGATTACCATCGGGGCGAAAGTAAATAGTGGTCCAGCCTCCTGTTGGTATCACACTGCTTTTTTGCCGGGTAATAGCCGGAATAATACCCGCCTTGATAAGCGATGATTTACCACTGCCCGAGTAACCAATAAGCGACAGAAACCGCGTAGCCGAAAGCAAACGGGTTACATCGGCAATTTGCTGGTCGCGGCCAAAAAACAAATAATCCTCCTCTGGCTCAAAATTTCTGATGCCCGGAAACGGATTAACTGTATACCTTGCCTTACTCATTATTGTTTATAGTTATTAAGCCGTAGCATTCACTAAAAATCTGTTATAATTTGAGCCGTTTTTGTAATCGTAGGTAAACTCATCAACATTTTGTTGTGCCAGTAAAATACCGAGGCCACCAATGGGGCGTTCTTCCAGCGGTTTATTCATATCCTCTGCACTGGGCACCAAATGTTGGAGCGGATCAAAGGCAACAGCCTGATCACCTAAAATAACTTCTATGCTTTTGTCGCTTATGTTTACTGTTACCTGCACCTCTCCGTTGGTTATGCCCGCTTTGGGATAGCCGTAGTTAATTATATTGGTGGCAATTTCGTCGATAGCCAGGCACAGCCCATAGGTTTTCTTTTTATTAAGACCCAGGGCGGCGCTTTTTTCAGATACAAAGTTCCTGATGGGCTCCAATGAATCGAGCGTTGCAGGAAAAGACTTTACAATTGTATCCATGGCGTATTAAGCTGGATAATTGTCAACAATATGAACGCTGTGTATAATGCCGGTCATTTGCAGGGTATCCACTATCTGGCCCTGCGGCTGTACTATATAGATCTGTACCGATGTGCCCAGCTTTTGCTTGGCAAAAATGAGCATCCGTAAACCGGCCGAAGACATAAACTCCAGTTCGCTTACATAAAGCACCAGTGCAGTTGGCGATTGTGTAGCTACTTTTTGCACCTCCAGCTGCATCATTGATGCCGATGAAGAATCAAGCGAACCCGAGAGCGTTAATTTAGCTATTCCTTCGCTTATTTCAGATGTTATTGTGAATGCCATATGTTTTTGTTACAGAGTTGGTTGTGTTTGTTAATTTACTTACTTACCTATTAATACTATAGCCGACCGTGGCCCAAGTATAAAATGTTTCGGATGCTCTACCACTGGCTCCTGTCCTAAATCAAAATATGATGCACCATTAGGCATGCCCGTATTTACCGATGTGTGCCAGTGCATACCACCAGGCAATTGCGGTAGCTCGAGTACTACAGCATCCCAATACGAATTGGTGGCTATATAAATATGATCGTCGGTTTCGGCACCGTTTTTAGCATACTGCCCGTTGAGCATGCAGGCAAATACCCGGCTGCCTTCCGAAAAATCGGCCTGGTATGGGTTTGCGCCATGAAACGTTATGTCGGCAAAGCCGGTGTTTTTATAGTCGGAATACGTGAAATGATCGCGGTTACGCAACACAGGGTGCGCCTTGCGGAAAACTATCATATGCCTGGCAAAGGCAAACAGGTCGGCGTTTTTATCCTTTAAGGCCCAGTTGAGCCAGTTAAGCTCATTATCGTGGCAATAGGTGTTGTTGTTGCCGTGCTGGGTACGCCCCATTTCATCGCCCATATAAATCATGGGTACGCCCTGGCTTACCAGCAATATGGTTAGCGCATTTTTTATTTGCCTGTAGCGTAAGGCGTTAATTTCGGTATCATCACATTCGCCCTCGCAGCCGCAATTCCAGCTTTCATTGTCGTTGCACCCGTCGTTACCGTTTTCGCCGTTGGCTTGATTATGTTTCTCATTATAAGCAAACAGGTCATACAGCGTAAAGCCATCATGGCAGGTAATAAAGTTGATGCCTGCCGTAGTACCGCGGGTTGGGTACAACCATGGCGAGCCTTGTATAGCTTGTGCTAAATGGCCAACCCGTCCGGCATCACCTTTAAGGTATTGACGAATATGGTCGCGGTATTTGCCGTTCCACTCGGCCCAGCGGCCATATGCCGGAAAGTTACCCACTTGATATAAACCACCTGCATCCCAGGCCTCGGCAATCAGCTTGCATTTAGCCAGCACAGGGTCAAATGCCAATGATTCCAGCAAAGGCGGGTTATTTAGCGGACTACCATCGGGCGCGCGCCCTAAAATGGCAGCCAGATCAAACCGGAAACCATCAATATGATATTCTGATGCCCAATAGCGCAAACAATCTAACACCATATTGCGCACCACCGGGTTATTGCAGTTGAGCGTGTTACCCGTGCCAGAAAAGTTAAAGTAATAACCCTCGGGCGTAAGCATATAATATGTTTTATTGTCGATGCCTTTGAACGATATTGTTGGCCCCCGATGGTCGCCCTCGGCGGTGTGGTTAAATACCACATCGAGGAATACTTCGATGCCGTTACTATGCAAGTCTTTAATGAGCGTTTTTAACTCATCAACCTGCATACCCAGCTTGCCGCTTGCCGCATAGCCAGCTTTGGGCGAAAAGAAGTTGAGCGTGCTGTAACCCCAGTAATTTACCAACTGCTGGCCGGTATCGGAGTGTAGCTTACTGTGCTCCCACTCGTCAAACTCATAAATGGGCATCAGCTCTACGCAGTTTATGCCAAGTTCTTTGAGATAAGGAATTTTTTCGCGGATGCCGGCAAAAGTGCCCTTGTACTTTGCACCCGATGATGGATGCATGGTGAAACTGCGCACGTGCATTTCGTAAATCACCAGGTCCTCGATAGGTATTTGTAGCGGACGATCGTGTTCCCAATCAAAATCCTCAAACACCAGCCTCGAGCGGAAAGGATAGATATTATCCCAATCAGGCGAAGCCATCCAAGTATCGCGGCCGCCTATGGCTTTGGCGTAAGGGTCGGATAGTATCTTACTGTTATCGAACCTGTGCCCGTTGGCCGGGTCGTGCGGGCCATCCATGCGGTAACCATATTCGAGGCTCTCAAAATCCAGATCGAACACGATCATGCAGTATGCATTGCCGATCCTGAATTCCTCGGGGAAAGGTATCTCGGCAAAAGGCAGTGGTTCTCCCCGTTCAAACATCACCAGCGAGCACGATGTTGACGCACTTGAATACACCGAAAAGTTTACCCCGTTAGGCACCATGGTAGCACCAAACGGCAGCACATGACCACGGCGGTACTCTATGCCCTGTAGCTCATGGGTTGGGTAGTAATCAATGCGCAGGTCGTACTCGGCCATATTAGTTGCTTGCTAATGCTTCTTCTAAAGTTGAGGTAATTTCAAAGAAGGTGATAAAGCCGGTCATGAACATTACGTCCTTGATCTCATCTGAAACACCTACCAAAAACACCTTGCCATCTTTGCTTTTAAGCTGACGGTAAACCATCAACAACACCCGTAAACCGGCGCTCGATACAAAGGTTACCTCGGTTAAATCGAGCACCATTTTATTACGGTCGTTTATTACGGGCAATATGCTTTGTTGCAAATCAGGAGCGGTTTTACTGTCAATGCTGCCTTCAATGGCTGCTATCACCGCCGCTTCTGTTTCCTGAATTGTTACTTTCATTATCTTTTTCTTATGGGAGACACAATACTTTGTGTCTCTACGGTTTTATAAACAGTTGCCTGTGAGTACAAATGCAATGGCCAATACGCCGTGCGCTGTGTCCTCACAGAGCACCTATCAATCAATCCAACCAGGTTTTAGGGGTTAACTTAACCTTTACCCGCACCTGCTTATCAGTTTGAGGCAGGTTTACAAAAAGTCCGTTGGCATCAAAATTCTCGTAGGGTTCATTATCAATAAATACGGCTTCGATATATATGCTGCCCTCGGGCAAAATATCAGGCGAAACGCGCAGTATATTGTCTTTAAATGAATTTATATAAGGTTTAAAATACATGAACATAGGCTCCTTTTTAATGAGCAGGTTAATGTATGTGGCCGACAGGTAACACAACTCCATGCTATGATAACCACTCATAGAATGACTGCCCTTAAACCTTTCATTACCAACCAAATAAGGTAAACCATTGGCCAGCGTATTAAAATAAACGCCGCCATCGTCGGTATCTAAAAAGAATGCGCTGTAAAACGAGGCAACTTCGCGGGCATGGCGCAAGTATTCATCGTCTTTTAAAATGCCGTGCATAATGAGGTAGGCCAGTATAGCCTGCTCCTGCTGCCACCAGGCTTTGCGGTCATGAAACGAAAACTCGTGGTGTACCCCATCGGGTTTCTTTACGCGGTCTACCACATCGTACCAGCCTCCACGTTGCCTATCGGCACCTACTTCGGGCATTTCTTCGGCTATTTTGCGGGCAAAGTCGAGGTATTCAACCTTGGGTTTGAGCGATTGCATACGCATCAAATTCCAGGCAATTTTGAGGTTGTGCCCTATCACCGCACGGTTTTGCTGCCATCCCCAAACCTGGTCTTTGCTCCAGTCTTCAAAAAACTTTTCCTGCACAAACGGGCTGTTCAGGTAATCGGGAAAGAAACGGGTAATGGTATCAAATGTATATTCTAAAAAATCAGCATGCTTTGGGTCGCCGGTAGCCAGGTACAGGTTTATAAGATAAGCCGGGGCATGATCGCCTATGGAGTTCCAGTTTTTACGGGCCTTGTTTGCACCTAAAGATTCATCGTGCGCACTCAGCATGATCGGATCTATGTGCGAAAAATATCCCTCTTGCACCTCATCTTTATAAAAGCGCTCGAACAACGACAATGTCTTGTCTATATCCGACATGATGCGGGTATCGCCAGTAATACGCATAGTTTGCGTTGGACCTGTAAGTGCATAAATTTGCTCGTACATAGGTATCGAGTCGTAGTCGTCGCCAAACTCGGAAGTGAGCAGCTTGGTTTCCTTTTCACCGTCAACCTTAATGCCATGAAACCAGTATACAATGTCTTCGTCCTGGTCTAAAAAACGCATATGATCGCGCAGGTAATTTGTACCGGCTTCGGCAGCTTCTAAAAACTCATCTTTGCCGGTAAGTAAATAGGCCGATGCAAAGCCGTAAACCAAACGCGAAATTGTATCGGTCTCCTGCAAATAATCGCCGTGCTTGCCGCCACCTAAGTGCAAAAAGGTACGATATTTATGATAGTCAATAGGCTCTTCGGGGTAATTGAATTGCCATTTTAAATAGCTATGCCCTATTGATTCGATTTGTTTGATCCACCAATCGGGTTCCTCATGGCGGTAATTGCCCGGACTTTTACCCGGAAACACCAGCCATTGCGCCTGAAACAACGTGCCCCCATTGCCCGGATAAAAGGTTCCGTAAGCAAACACCATTTGCCGCGGTAAGGCCAGCAGGTGGTTAATTTGCCCGGTAGCATCCTGGTAAGGCTCGCCCAGGTTACGTGCAAAACGCGCGTAAGTATTGGGCATGAGGTGAATTAAAAATTCCCGATCGTCAGAAGTTTTGAGCTTGAAAGATTGCTCGCGCAGGCTAAAATCGGTTACGTAGCCGGCAATGGTATCTGAAAAGGTAAAGTTTATATCCATATTCAGGTACTTACCGTTTGTGATAGTAATTGAATAATGGTTTTTGCAAACACATGCGCATGGCTGCCCGAACGTGCTGTAACCAAATCGCCGTCAACAACCACATCCTCATTAGTAAAAACACCTCCGTAAGCTTTAACATCGCCCAAAATGGTTGTTGTGGCAAACTACAGGGCGGTCTTTAATTAACTCCGCCGCCGGTGCAACAAGCCATAAACCGTGGCAAATAAAACCTTTGATGATGTTTTTATTGGCAAAAGCCCTCTTCAAAAATTGAGTTGCGGGCGGGAGTTGATTAATGTCTTCGGTGTAACGTAACCGGTCGGCCACAAAGCCCGAGGGTACAATAATGGCGCTATAAGTAGCCAGTTCATCATCGCTCATATTTTCAAAGCTCTCCCAGCAGTCCATTGGGGCTTTGTATTCTTTGCCGTAAAACGTAAGCTTGCTTTGTCCCCACAGGCGGGTTAAAAAGTGTAGCTGGCCACCCTCTTCGGCAAAACGGTATTTGTAGTAGAAAATCTCGTTTTCGTAAAAATCACCCTCGAAGAGTATTCCAATTTTTTTGCCTGTAAGCATCATTTGCGGCCGTGATATGGATTAAGCAATTAAGCCTCTAAATTAATCACATTGTGCCATAAATTGATGTAAAATATTTATTTCTTGAGGATTAAGTTTATATTGCCCCAAGCCATACAGCTTATAACTGACCTATAGGGCTATAACTGATAGTTAAGCGAGTCAAATATTAAAACTCAATAAACAAGGAACTTCGCTCCTTTGCTTCCACATTACGGCTGCGGTGACCTTTACCGGTGGTGTCTTCCATCAATAGTATTTCGCCGGTATTAAATGTGCGCTTCTCTCCCATCGAGGTTTCAATTTCAACGGCACCATCGAGTAAAATTACATACTGGCGTTTTGGTGCATTGTGCAGATCATCGTAACCCGGCGGTACCTTCCTGAATATAAGGTTGCTTACTTTAACCTTTTCAGATAGATGGCCTATTGGTCCTGCATCGGTTAATGGATATTCAATATTTTCAAAATGGCTTTCGCCCTGTTCATCGGCGTAAACGCGGGTTACTTTAAAAGTTTGCATGGTATTATTTTTAAGTCTTCCACCTTAGGCAGAGAAGATTTAGGTGGGGCTGTTAAGCCAATAATCTATTCCACTCGGGGTGGCGTTTTAAATACATACCCACGTATACACATAGCGGTACAAGCTTAAGACCGCGTTCTTCCATATAGATGAACGTTTTTTCGACTATAGCTTCGGCAACGCCCTTGCCTTTCAGTTCGGCAGGAACTTCGGTGTGGATGAGGTATACCTTGTCGCCTTTTTGTTTGTAGTCGATAAAGGCCCGGTGCCCCTCAACTACCAGCTCAAAGTTGTGGATGGCTTCGTTATTTACTAATGGAATATCTTCGTAACTCATTGTTTTAGTGTTTTAAAGTGACGGGTAGCCAGCCAGGCCAGCAGGTAAGTTAGCAACTTTTTCATGCAATGTAATTGAATGACGATGATTATTCAAATCCCTACTTGAGAGAGGGGGCGGACGAGGATGAGCATTGGAAGGGGGGTGTTATTCGCAAACTTTGCATATTTAAAATAACACACCTCTACACCCCTTTCAAGAGGGGAATCGCACAACCCCGGCAATTTAATTTAAAAAACTACCTCTTTAGCCAACTCAATCTCATCCATACTAATGGTGTGCGGCCGACCAGGGTATACTTTAAGGATAACATTGGCACCGTGCTGTTTTAATATTTCCACACTTTCTTCAACGCGGGTTAAGGGCACATGTGGGTCGGGGTTACCGGTGGTTATGAGTACCGGGGTGGTATTAAAATCGCCCTGGTAATTAGCCGGTGTAAGCTGCTCTCCTATTAATCCGCCGGTAAAGGCTACCGCACCGCCAAAACGTTGCGCATTGCGGGTAATATACTCCAGCGTTAAACACGCTCCCTGCGAAAAGCCGAGAAAGTATATTTTATCGGCCGGAATGCCATCAGCTTTAATTTGCTCCACCAGTTGGTTAATAACTTGTAATGCCGAATTTAATGCCGGTTGGTTCTGCCCATCGGGTGCCATAAAGCTATATGGATACCAACTGCTGTTGGTAGCCTGAGGTGCATAAATGGCAAAATCTTTCACGTTCAATTCTGCGGCAAGACTCATGATATTGGCTGCGGTGCCGCCACGGCCGTGAAGCATAACCAGTGCCCCCTTAGCTTTTGCTGCAGGGGTACCGGTTGTTTTATATTCAAAATTATGATTATACATAATTATACTAATTTTGGTAAAGTGGTTTCTAAACTGGCGCGGTACTCTTCGTATTGTGCAGGTAATTTTAAGTGTGTACCTAATGATTCTACGGGTTCATCTACACTAAAGCCTGGATTGTCGGTAGCAATTTCAAATAACACGCCTCCTGGTTCGCGGAAGTATAAAGAATAGAAATAGTTACGGTCAATTTTTTCGGTAATGTGCAAACCTAACGCTTCTATCTTTTCGCGGTATTGCATCAGTATCTCTTCATTTTTAACCCTAAAGGCCACATGGTGAACCGACCCACCGGCTACATGACCGGCATGCTCGCCCGGTACCTCAACCAGGTCAACTATGTTGGCGTTGTCCACAGCATCAGTTACAAAGCGGTAACGGTTTACATGTTGCTCTAACAGTTTGTAACCAAACACACCTGTTAAAATATCGGCAGTAGGCTGCATTTTATTAGTGGTGATGGTAATGTTATGAAAACCTTTAGTGGCATTTTCGGCCTTTACTTCATCGGTTTCCCATGGTAAACGGTTATCGGCAGTTTTTGAGGCAATAAGTTCCAGTTTCAAACCATCAGGGTCTAAAAAGGTAAGATATTGTTCGCCGAATTTTTCGGCCGGTTTGTTGTAAACCACGTTATGTTTTTCGAAACGGTTGATCCAGAAATCGAAACTGTTAGCGGGAACCGAGTAACCAATTTCGGTAGCCTGGCGTGTACCTCGTCTGCCGGCTGCAATACCCTCCCAAGGGAAGAAAGTTAATATAGTGCCGGGCGTACCTTGCTCGTCGCCATAATATAAGTGATATGTTTGAGGGTCATCGAAGTTTACGGTTTTTTTAACCAGACGTAAACCTAATACTTTGCTGTAAAAGTTGAAGTTGCGTTGAGCGTTACCGGCAATAGCAGTGATGTGGTGTATGCCGTTGATTGAATTTTCCATGATATTTTTGTTTTAAAGTTGTTGTTCTGATTTGTTGATTCAAATGTCGGCACTCCACAGGCGTTTACACTTAACGTAGATTAAGAAATAAAAAAGTGCTAAATTTTAACAACAACAATTAATCTAAAGTAATACAGCATGCTTTACCAAATGCATCATTTAAATAATAACTCTCAACAGAATGTTACTATATGCAATCGTTTAATTACTTGATTTTTACAAGATTCTTTTATTACCCGTTTTTGGATAAATAGCGCATTCTTTGAGGTTCACAAAGCGTAATAAAAATTATCTCCCCAAACGGAGGACATGAAAAAGGCCGGTTTACAGTACTGTAAACCGGCCTTAAGTATTTAACATAAGATTTTAATTGATCTTAACCTCTACCCTGCGGTTAATGGCGCGGGCTTCTTCGGTGCCGTTGCTGTTAAGCGGTTTACTTTCGCCCCAACCTTTTATATTCAGGCTGGCAGCATCAACCCCGGCATTTACCAGGTATTGTTTTACCGAATTAGCACGGTCTTCGCTCAATGATTGATTATGTGCCGCCGTTCCCTCTGCCGATGAGTGACCGTTGATGGTAAACTTTTTCAATGCATCTTTCTTAATTTCGGCGGCAATTTTATCCAGTGTTTCGTAAGACCCCGTTTTAAGCACAGCCGAATTAAACTCAAACTGGATATTGTTAAAATTATAGTTTGGCTTTGTTGGAGTTGGTACTTCTTGTTTTGGCGGAGCAGGTGGCGGTGGTGCGGGCTTCTCTTCTTTAGGCGGAGCCGGCTTAGCAACCGGTGCAGGTTCAGCAGGTTTGGTAACCACTTTTTTGGTTTTGCAGGCCTGAAATGCCATGCCCAAAACTAAGGCAAATGATACTAAATTAATTCTCGATAACTTCATAAAACAAATGTTATTTGCCCAAACATATAAAACATTCGGTTAAAGAAGCCTGCTTTTTAACGTTAATTAACGTTTTGATGACCTTAGCAAAGCTATATCAGGTCGAATGCTCGGGCATATTGGCTCAACTCAAAAAAACTGGTTGCACTAAGTTTTTGCCTTATATTTTTGCGGTGCGTTTCTACTGTGTTTACAGATATGAATAGCTCTTCGGCAGTTTCGGCGGCACTTTTACCTATGGCTAACGTGCGCAATACATCCCGCTCGCGCTGGCTTAGTTTGGCATACTGCTCATAGTTTTTGCGTAAAAAGTTATTCTCCTCTAACAACCGCGATGCCTTTGAGGCCATATGATGCATGGCATCAATGGCAAACGACATGGTAATGCATAGCACCGGGCTCATATTTTCATCGCGCAAAAGTATTTTGGTGCTGCTCATATGCCAGGTCCAGTCGGCATATTCATTTATGCGAACTTGCTGAAAGTAGGTCACACTATCTTCTACGCTATCGGCCTGCATTAAACTTAAAATCCTGGGAGAATAATCCTTGGCATCTTCGGGATTAAAGTGGCGGGCATGGTACTCTTCAACCGAGAGTTGTTTTATTTCATCAGCAGTTATACCAAGCTGTTTTAACCCGTTTGGAGACATCCATAGTACCGACCAGTTTCTGATATCATGAATTATTGTTACGCCCGGGTATTGGTTTGCGGTTTCGGCAATTTGCTTAATGCATTCCTGTATCCTGATTTCGATAAGTTGGTTGTTCATATATAAGTTGAGCCAAAATATGCCCTTTTCTTATCATTTTACACTACACAGGCCATTAAGGGTGAAATAACGGTTTTTTTAAATCACCGTTATCAGGTATTGATATTTATAGTTAATTAAAGTATAAATTTATTTACGGATACTTTAGCAAATCGAGCAAATCAGTGCGCGTTAACGATTTAAAGAAACTACCGTCCTGCTGTAATAAGTGGCCCGACAAATTCCGTTTAGTCTCTTGCAGGATTATTATCTTCTCCTCAATGGTATCGGGACAAATTAGCCTAACGGCAACCACATGCTTTTGCTGACCAATACGGTAAGCACGGTCAATAGCCTGGTTTTCAATGGCCGGGTTCCACCACGGATCAACGATGTATACATAGTCGGCTGCGGTGAGATTGAGTCCGGTGCCTCCGGCTTTAAGGCTAACCAGGAATACGCGGGTGTCGGTGTTGTTTTGAAAATCATCTACCACAGCCTGTCGGTTGCGGGTGGTTCCTGTAAGTTTAGCATAGCCTATATTGGATTTATCAAGCTCCTTAGCCAGCAGGTTAAGCATCGATACAAACTGAGAAAACACCAGTATTTTATGCTCGGGCGATTTATTGAGTATTTGCTCAACAAGCACATCAATCTTGGCAGATTCTTTTCCTGGCAGCTTCTCACCGCTAAGCAACAAAGGCGAGTCGCATATTTGCCGTAGTTTGGTTAAGCCTTTTAATACATGCATAGAGCTTTTGGGCAGCTCATCGTTACTTGTGGCCGATACAAATTCCCTGAATTCCTTTTCGTAAGCATCGTATATTTTGCGTTGCTCGTCTTGCATTTCGCAATAGAGCACCATCTCGGTTTTTTCGGGCAGTTCTGAGGCTACCTCCTGTTTGGTGCGTCGCAGTATGAACGGTTTAATTTTATTTTGCAACTCCAGCGAACGTTTACTCACTTTAAACTGGTCGATAGGCGTTGAATAAATATCTTTAAAATATTGCTTGCTACCCAACAAACCCGGGCAGGCAAATGAAAGCTGGCTGTATAAATCAAACGTGTTATTCTCTATAGGCGTACCCGTAATAGCTATTCTATTACGCGATTTAAGCAATCGTGCAGCCTTATATCGTTGTGAATTAGGATTCTTGATATTCTGCGATTCATCAAGGAAAACGTAGTTAAACTCAAAGCTTTTCAGAAAATTAATGTCGGACAGTAAGGTGCCGTATGAGGTAAGTATGATTTCATAATCTTCAAAGCCATCGGTGTTTTTCAGCCTGTCGGCACCATAAAGGGTATGTATTTTGAGTGATGGTGCAAAGCGGGCAACCTCGGCCTGCCAGTTGAACAAGAGCGAGGTAGGCACCACAATTAAGTTGGTATTGCGCTCAACCTTATCATTTTGCGACAAAATAAAAGCAATAACCTGTACCGTTTTGCCCAACCCCATATCATCTGCCAGGCATCCGCCAAAGTTAAATTCATCCAAAAAGTTGAGCCAGTTTAAACCCTGCTGCTGGTAACCACGTAAAGTAGTTTGTAAACCTTCAGGAACGGTTACATTGGCAACCTGAGAAAAATTGCTAAGCTTTTTATGATAATTGCGTAATTCATCGCTCACCTCGGCATCCAGCATGGCATCCTCATACAACTGCACTATGGATGTGTAATTGACTTTGGGCGTATATAGCATTTCGTCTACCACTTCAGCAGCGGCAAAATACTCGTTGAATTTCAACATCCATTCATCGGGTAAAATTCCCAACGTGCCATCATCCAATTGCACAAACTTGCTTTTATTGCGTATGGCTTTATGCAGATGCTTTAAAGATGCCTTTTGCTTGCCAAAACGAGCTGTGATAATGGTATTAAACCAATTAATACCACTTTTTACCTGTACCGATACCTTGGCTTTATTGCCGTTAAGCTTATTGCCACTTATCTCATTAAAGCCCAATATGGTGACACCTGCTTTATGCCAATTTTCAAAAGCTCTCAGAAACCAATTTTCATCTAAAAAACGCTTTTTGTGCAGATAGAAATACTGTAAGTCGTCGGTTATTTGTTCTTCAAAATACTGATGTTGCTTAAGGAGCAGGGCCATAAACCGCCCTTCAGCTTCTTCATTACGTTTTACCAAAAAGTATTTGCCCTTACTATCCATCGAGTGGATCTGCTTTTGCGTACGGATGGGAATTTCTACCTCGCCATAGCGCATAATGGGTATGATCATTACATGCTGACCAAAATCAGACAGGTAAATTATCTTTTCGGTTTCCGCTGCAAAGCCCTGCTCTTTTAACTGTGAGGTGGTGGCCGGTTTTATATAAGTATAGTCAACCTTAACACGCTCTTCGAGGTTACTGAGCACCTGTTTTTGCAACTGATCATACTTGGACTGATGAACAACCAAATTCCCCTTGCGGCGTTTGAAGAAGTTGATAACGCCCAGCATTTGTATATCTTTTACCAGGTACAAGGTTTCGTGCACTTTTATAAAATAGTCAAGTACTATATCCAGTTCGGCAAGCTTGTATTTTACCGTGCCGATTTGTAAGGTGCCAGACACTTCGTAAAACATGCCGCTTTGATCTACCTTCAACTCAATATCATTTGATACCTTGCTGATTTTTACCTGTGACAATGCCGATGCAGTTGTTTTATCAGATACCTCGCCGTTATGCACATAGCACGCTAAACCAAGCGGATTTTTAACCACAGCTTTTAATCCTTCAATGGCAGCATTACTGATCTTGCCTTCCACCTTGTTTTCAAACCGCGAAATGGCCGTATAAAATTTGAGTTCGAGCGGATCATTGGTGTCCCAAACTTCTTCGAGCGGGTTCAGTTTATTTACGGGGTTCTTTACCTTGCTTTCCTGGGTAATTCCGGCTTCGCAAAGTTCGAGTACAAGGTGTTTATAGTACTTGTGCTGCTTAAAAACTACAATCCGCTGCAAAGCAGCATCGTTATGTGAAGGAACTATTGGTCCCGTGTCGGGCAGCATATCATCCTTTATGTCTTTTAAACTAAAGGGTGTTACCGGAAACAATCCGGTTTGTATGGGTTTTATAACTGCCGCCTGATTTACATATACGAGTTCAAAGTACTGGCTCAAGTCGGGCTCGTCCTGCAATCCGTAATCGGCAGCAAATTTTTTAAGATGTTGCTGGCGTAGCTGCGCATCAAAAAACACTCTGAAATCGGTTTTGTTGATGAGTTGCAACAGCACTTTGGCCTTATGTTCGCAAAGTTTATTTTTAGGCTGAAGGCATGTACAAATGGTTATAACATCTCCATCCTGTTGTATAACCTCAACGGCCGGGAATGAAAGGGAATTGTACCTGCTATTGAATATTCCCCGGTTTATCACCAAAAAATTGGCAACAATTTGCTCCTGCTCCGCAAAGTTATTGTTGAGGCTATGTTCGGCTATAATAATCTCAGTTAGTTCTGCTACTGTGGTATTAGCAATAATGTATGTATCGGGCAACGAAGATTGAAGGTGGTTATAACCGGCTTGCATGTAAGGCAAAAGTATGGCTTATAATTTTGTTAGCAAGCAATTAATCCTCGCTATACCGGTCGTTACGCCATGGGTAAGCCGTGTTCGAATAGCCTCTGTCTTCCCAAAAACCTAATTTATCTTCGGTTAAAAACTCTATTCGCTTTATCCATTTCGAACCTTTCCAGGCGTACAATTGCGGGGTTATCATGCGTGCCGGTCCTCCGTGTTCAATGGGTAAGGGTTGCCCCTCAAAGGTGTGCACTAACAAAACATCAGGCTTAAGCGCTTCTTCTAACGAGATATTGGTACTATAGGTGTCGTACCCGTAACACATGATGTGAGTTGCATTTTCATGCGGATGAACCAGAGCCGCTAAATCAAGCATGCTTACTCCTTTCCAATGCATATTGAGTTTGGACCAAGTGGTTACGCAATGAAAATCGGAAACACCCTTAGTTTGCGGCAACGCTAAAAACTCTTTCCAGGTTAAACGGAGAGGATTTTCAACGGCACCATCTATAGTTAAACGCCAACGATCTAAAGGAATATTAGGTTGATAGCCCAGATCCAGCACCGGCCATTTAACCGTTGCCGTTTGCCCAATAGGAATAGTGGGCATACCATGGCGGTTTGGGGCGCCCGACCCGCGCGGTAAATCATCAGCAACAGATGGTGTTTGCTTCATCTTTTCTTCAAAGCGGGCTTTTAGTTTCATGCGCGCTTCAATAATGCGGTTTAGCTTCTCCTGTTCTTCCATGGCCGTGTGGTTTATCCAAATTTAACTAAATGGGTGGGCATTTACTTTAAAGCATCAAACAATATTTCTACCGGGTGCAGGGCTTTAACACCAGCCCCGTCTTTAATTTGATGGCGGCAGCTGGTTCCGGTAGCCGCAATAACAACATCCTGTGGTTTGTTACGCACGGCTGGCAACAAAACCAACTTAGCAATTTGCATCGATAGCTCATAATGTTCCTTTTCGTAACCAAATGAACCGGCCATACCGCAGCAACCCGATGGTATAATTTCAACCGAGTAATTTTCGGGAAAACACAGGATTTGCTGGGATGCTGTGAGGGCATTTAAGGCTTTTTGCTGGCAATGCCCGTGTAGTTTAATGTGCTGTTTATCACCCCTGAATTGCTCTTTATGAATATTGCCCAAACGCATTTCATTAGCCAAAAACTCATCAATAATGAAAGAGTTTGCCGCTAACTGTTTGGCATTTTCTATTAGTTCTTCATCCACCAAATCAACGTACTCGTCTCTGAATGTGAGTATGGCCGATGGTTCGATGCCAATCAGTGGAGCATCTTTAGTTATGAGCCGACTCAGCGATCGGACATTCTTATTAGCCAGCTTTTTGGCATTGCGTAACAAGCCTTTGGAGATGGATGCACGTCCGCTTTCAACATGTTTGGCAATAATAACTTCGTACCCTAAGCGCTCCAATAGTTGAATGGCTTTTATTCCAATTTGAGTGTCCTGATAATTGGTAAACTCATCACAAAACAGGTAAACTTTTTTAGGAGATGGAATTGTTTTATGCTTTTTATACCAGCTACTTAAAGTGAATTTATACAACTCAGGAATTGAGCGTTCAGCTGCAAAACCAATCAGGCTTTTAACTGCTTTGCTCACTACACCATTGGTCATTATAAAGTTGTAAATGCCCGGCATTATGGACCCCATTTTTGCCGATCGTGCATAACCTGCAATCAGCCTCGACCGCAGCGGCACACCATTTTCATCCTGGTACTGCTGCAAAAATTCGGCCTTAAGCTTGGCCATATCCACGTTTGACGGGCACTCCGATTTGCAGCCTTTGCAACTCAAACATAAATCCATCACCTCTTTAATTTCGGGATGATTAAAGCGGTTGGCTTGTTCAGAGTTGGTTAAAAATGTACGTAATATATTGGCTCGTGCCCGTGTGGTATCTTTCTCGTTACGGGTGGCCATGTAAGATGGGCACATGGTACCGCCCATTAAATGCGATTTACGGCAATCGCCCGAGCCATTGCATTGCTCGGCATGTTGTAAAACGTTTTGACCATTATAGCGGAAAACTGTTTTAATATCAGGTGTTTGCTGTCCGGGTGTATACCGCAAACTGGTATTCATAGGAGGCGTGTCAACAATTTTGCCGGGATTGAAAATATGTTGCGGGTCCCATGTACTCTTGAGGTCTTTAAGCAATTGATAGTTTTTAGCGCCTATCATCTGCTCAATAAACTCGCCCCGTAAACGGCCATCCCCATGCTCTCCGCTTAATGAGCCTTTATACTTTTTAACCAATATGGCAATTTCCTGCGCTATAATTCGGAACAGGCGGTTACCTTCTTCGGTCTTTAAATTAAGTATAGGCCGCAAATGTATTTCGCCCGACCCGGCATGGGCATAATGCACCGCATACAAATCGTACTTTTTAAGTATTTGGTTAAAGTCGGCAATGTAGGCAGGCAAATCTTCTACATCAACCGCAGTGTCTTCAATTACCGCAACGGGCTTAGCATCGCCTGGAATGTTACTTAACAAACCTAAACCGGCTTTACGCAATGCCCATATGCGCTTGGTATCATTACCAAACAATAACGGGTAATGGTAGCCAAAACCAGCGGCACGCATTTCGGTTTCAACCTGCGTGGCAATCGCCTCTACCTCTTTACGGGTGTTGCGAGCGAACTCCACCACCAAGATAGCTCCAGGATCTCCCTGCACAAAGAAACGGTTCTGGCTTTGTTCAATGTTGTCTTTGGTACATTCTAATATGTAATGGTCAATCAGCTCACTGGCGCTTGGTTTGTACTTTAGAGCGATGAGGTTGGCGCGCAAGGCTTCATCTACATTGTTAAAGTGGATGCAGAGCAATCCCACCTCGGGCGGTGGCAAAGGCACCACATTAAGTTTAATTTCGGTTATAAAAGCCAGTGTGCCTTCTGATCCTGCAATGAGCTTGCAAAAGTTAAAATCACCGCTACCTGCTGTAAAAGGATTGGTATCGAGCAACATATCAATCGCATAGCCCGTATTACGCCGCTCAATGCTTTTCTTAGGGAACTCGCGCCTGATTTCTTCCTGATTTTCGTAATTGCTTAACTGTGTACGTATAGACCGGTAGATGTTTGCTTCTAAGGTGTCGCCCTCACCTTTTGCAATAAACTCATCAAAATTTAGCGCCTTAAACACCACTTCCGAGCCATCGCTCAGGATGGCTTTAACTTCCAGTAAGTGTTCACGTGTACTTTTATGGATTATTGAATTTGAACCACATGAATTATTACCCACCATACCGCCAATCATCGCCCGGTTAGCGGTTGAGGTTTCGGGGCCGAAGAAAAGCCCATGAGGTTTCAAAAACAAGTTCAGCTCATCGCGTACTACGCCCGGTTGCACACGCACCCATTTTTCGCCAGCGTTAAGCTCGAGTATTTGGGTAAGACGTTTAGATACATCAACCACAATACCCTTACCCACCACCTGCCCGGCAAGCGAGGTGCCGGCGGTGCGCGGAATTATTGAGGTGCTGTGATTCCGGGCAAAATCAATCAGCCTCTTAATATCGGCCACATTGCGCGGAATAGCTACGGCTAAAGGCATTTCAGCGTACACCGAAGCATCAGTAGCGTACAACGTGCGCATGGTTTCATCGGTATACAAATCCCCTTCTAATCCTGCGGCTAACTCCCTTAACTTATCCTGCATGTACAATTTTTACGACTTGGTTTGGCCGGTGTAAGTGCTTTCAAAAATCTTATCGGCATTATTGGTTTCAAAACCATCGCGGCGGTGTGCATTCGTAATTTCGCCAGCAGGCAGGTTTGCATATTGGGGCAGTATCAAACGCTCGGCAAATTCTACGTAACTGCCTGCAATACTCATGGTATCTCCATCAGCAAAGGTAGCTTCCTGCATTTCGGCCACGGTACTGCTTTGTTTAAGTAGTTTATCGCCGCTTATTTTGATAATTCCGCCCGAATTGTTAAGCTTAATTCCAAGAGATTCTACAAAGGTGTCAAATTCCTCCAGCGTATTGTAGCCATCATTGAGCGCATGCACACTAATGGTGTAATGATTTAAATAATAGCGGTTGTAAATTACCCAGGCAGCATACTCGCTTTCTTCCAACAGCTTTACATAATCGGCTTTGGTGGGTAGAGGCCATAACGATTGGTGGAAGAACTCACCTATCTGCTCGCCATTATTTAAGTCGAGACTGTCCACCGGGTCGGCCTGTATAGGGTCGGTATATTGATGTATGATCTGCTGTACTTCAGGCGAAAGCTGGTCTACTACCAATTCGCTCATAAAAATGCGTGGGTATTCTTCGGTTGGTGGAGCGTACCAGTAAGCATTGAGTTTTTTACCCTCAAAATAATAGTAATCGCGCTTTTGATAGCCATGATGAAGGAATATCTTTTCAAACGATTGTATACCTAAATGTGGCACCCCTAACGTCCGGAACGCAATATGGTCATTCACAATTTCATGCTGCGAGCCCACCACGCCATGCTCAACCAGGGCATTCGTTATTTTTTTAACTGCCGGGACTTTTTCCTGATAACGTTCAAAAAGCATATTCAGAAATGTATCTAACGGGGTTTGGTGGCTAAACTTCATATCTCTCAGGGTTTACATGAGTAAATATAAGAGGAATACGCGCTTGTTCAGCAAAATGCCACAAACATGTTAGCTACGTAGTGGGATGAAACGGGTTGAAGTTACGCTGCGTAATTTCCATGCCTGCCGCCCTGCACACCGTTTTATTGCCAAACTTGAAGTTAATGGTATCCATTGCTTTGTAGAGCTTTATTTGCTCCTCGTTATCTTCAAACAAATTAATTTGATAACTGCCGCTGCAAAGCTGGCTCAACTTAACGCCTATTAATCGTACGGGCCGATGTTGGTTCCAGGCACGTTTAAGCAGGTTTTTAATTCCGGGAATAAGAATATGTTC
Organism: Mucilaginibacter terrae; assembly: GCF_031951985.1. NCBI lineage: Bacteria > Pseudomonadati > Bacteroidota > Sphingobacteriia > Sphingobacteriales > Sphingobacteriaceae > Mucilaginibacter > Mucilaginibacter terrae. The sequence goes on from NZ_JAVLVU010000001.1 coordinate 728,710, forward strand.
AGCTGAGGTAAGCGCAATTTTCTCTTGCAGGGTATGAGTTTCGAAGTTGGCATAACGCACCTTAATAGCCAGGCATGATGCCAGCTTATTCTCGCTCCTCAGCTTGAAAGCCAGTTCTTCGGTCATTGACACCAGGATGGTTTCGAGCTGGCGGCGGTCTGCAGTATCTTCATGAAAAGTATGCTCGGTAGAAATAGATTTACGGTCGCTGTGCGGAACAATCTCACTGTCGTCAATACCATGGGCTTTATCCCAAATGTATTTACCGGCTTTGCCAAACAGGCTTTCTAAAAAACGGATATTGGTTTTTTGCAGGTCGCCAATTTTTTCGATGCCGTATTTGTAGAGTTTTTCGCAGGTTTTTTTACCAAGCATAGGTATTTTGCCAATGTTGAGCGGAGCCATAAACTCCTTTTCAAACCCGTGAGGTATACGCAACTGCCCGTTAGGCTTAGCTTGGTTAGTGGCCATTTTAGCAACCGTTTTGCACGATGCCATGCCGAAAGATATAGGCAAGCCGGTTTCATTGATCACGCGCTGGCGCAGGTCGATTGCCAGTTGGTAAGGGTCATAAAAGCGATCCATGCCGGTAAGGTCTATATAAAACTCATCAACCGAGGTTTTTTGGTACAAGGGTACCGAATCATGAATAATCTGTGTTACCTCCCGCGAGGCTTCTGAATATCGCCCGTGACTACCCTTTAAAAATATGGCATGGGGGCATAACCTGTACGCCTGGCTGCTGGGCATGGCCGAGTGTATACCATAGGCACGGGCCTCATAACTGCACGAGGCCACTACTCCCCGCTCCTTTGAGCCGCCGATGATTACCGGTTTGCCAATCAGATCAGGATTCAACCGACGTTCAACCGATACAAAAAACGAATCAAGATCAATATGTACAATATGCCTTTGCGCTTCCACAATACAAATGTTGAAAAATCATTTGATATTTTACTAATTTTATTAGCAATTTTGTGTTGTAAAATTTATTGCGATGAATGATTATAACGATTACTTATTTCTGCTCGAACCATCGGATGTGGTGAAAAAACAGGTAGAGCACTGCAAACTAAAAGCAAGCGAATATATAGGCACCTACCCTGGTGTTAAAGGTACGGCGCACTTGAGTATATGTATGCTGGAACGGCAAAAACCGCATATTATTAATTCGTTTATTGAATCGATTAAGAATAAAATTAACAGTATGCCGCCTGTTACACTCCAGGTTAATGGCTTTGAATACTTTGTTCATGGCGAAGACCGTATGACAATTTACGCCGCCATTAAACCAACTTTTAAAAGCGATAACTGGTTTGCGCTTTTACGCAAGCAACTAAATACTAAAAAGCTCATTACACCACACATCACAGTTACCAAACATATTACAACAGATGATTTTTACAAGCTATGGCGCGAACTGCGTTTAGTGCCTTATAAAGAAAGCTTTACGGTTGATAAGCTTACCATTTTGGTTAAAGAAACCTTTAAGCCTAACGCAAAATATGATATTTATGAAAGGCTATATTTTAAGAACGAACTAAAGTACTAAACAATTTTTTCGGGTTGACCATCAACCCCTTAACAACAACTTTACATTTAATTAGCCAAAAACCGTAAAAATTTCTACTTTTGTGACGGGTAAGTCTTTTACGACCAGCTCCTCTTGAACTCCCCCAGGGTGGGAACGCAGCAAGGGTAGAGAGTTGAGCGGTGCGATAGAAGTAGCTTACCCATTTTTATTTTCCGGGATTTTTCGTCTTTACATTCTCCTTTCCCACCCCTACCATCATATCAATATCATTATACTACTTAATCTACGCGGTTTGTGTGTTTTGCGCGTTTAAATCCTTTAAATTGGGCAAACATGCAAGTAAAACATCATACCACAGGCGAAGACGGGATTTTTTATATAGATGAGGATGGCAAACGCCTGGGCGATATGCGCTATATGATTGTCAACAACAACCAGATGGATATTTACCATACCGAGGTTGAAGTAGATGCCGAGGGCAAAGGGCTGGGTAAACAACTGATTGATGCCGGTGTAATTTATGCACGCGAAAAGCATTATAAAATTATTCCATCATGTACATTTGCCAAATCGGTTTTTACCAATAACCAGGACTATAAAGACGTGCTGGCTTAAACATTCTTTTAAACTATGCTCGATATTGTAATTATTGGCGGTGGCCCCATTGGTTTAACCTGCGGACTGGCCGCTCAAAAGGCTGGCCTAAGCTTTGTTATACTCGAAAAAGGTACGCTGGTTAATTCATTATATAATTACCCATCAACCATGACCTTCTTTTCTACATCGGAGAAGCTCGAAATTGGTGGTTATCCCTTTGCTACTACTCATGTAAAACCTAACCGGGCCGATGCACTGGAGTATTACCGCAGGGTAGCATTGAGTAATGAATTGCCGTTACGTTTATTTGAAGAAGTTTTGACCGTTGATTTAATTGATGGTGCCGAACACAACACTAATGCTTACAGGGTTGTTACGACCAAGGGCATTTACGAGGCTAAGCGTATTATAATAGCTACCGGTTTTTATGATATAGCTGTAAATCTTGATATACCGGGTGAAGAATTGCCCAAGGTTAAGCACTACTATCAGGACCCGCATTTTTACACCTTGCAAAAAGTGGTTGTGGTGGGTGCCAGTAATTCATCGGTTGATGTGGCGTTGGAAACTTACCGCAAAGGTGCCGAGGTTACTATGGTAGTGCGCGATGGCCAAATTAGTAACAGGGTAAAATACTGGGTTCGTCCGGATATTTCAAACCGTATTGAGGAAGGCAGCATTAAGGCTTACTTTAATTCGAACCTGAAAGCCATACGCGAGCATGAGGTGGATATTGAGACTCCCGATGGCATTATTACGATCGCTAACGATTTTGTAATGGCCATGACGGGCTACAAACCTAACTTCAATTTCCTGAAAAAAGTAGGTATAAAGTTATCTGAAGATGGCAAATACATCCCGCAATACAACCCCGAAACCATGGAAACCAACTTGCCCGGTATTTATTTGGCCGGCGTGGTTTGTGGTGGCATGGATACCCATTTGTGGTTTATTGAAAACTCACGGGTACATGCCGAAATGATTTTAGGAGATATACTTAGCAAGTAATAACAAAAAGGCCATGCTGAAATATTTCAGCATGGCCTTTTTGTTATTGATATAATTTTTTAGCTATTAAGCAGTAGCTCGCTCAGTTGTTTTAACCGTATACCTGTTTTTCACAAAAGCATATCCTCCAAAAAGAACCGCACCAAATATTGCATCTGCAAGCAACATATTGCGCTCAAACGGAATAGCCAATAAAAGCGATTCGAAATAACCTAACAGGCCTTTGTCATAATAACTGCTGTATAGCCAAGGCTCAATGTCGGTTAACAGCCAGTGTACGGCTACGCTGGCCAATGATGCAAGCAATACATTGGTAACGTTTGCTTTTTTTATTAAGCTGCCAATAAAAACCATAATAATTAGGCTTCCGTATAACCACAAAGCACTGTTGCCATACCATAACACAATTTTACTCATGTACAGGTAATTGATAAAAATATCGGTTACAAAAAGTGTAATTATTGATACCAGTCCAGCTTTCCATTTATCAGCAAAGTAAGCTCCGCCAAATATAGCTACCGCCCCCATAGGCGTAAAATTACTTAGGATTGGAAAATTGAAGCTTAACAGGCGCATTAGTCCGGTTGATATTACCGAGGCCAGTATAACCCATATTAAAGCGGGAACGCTAAGCTTAATTTTTTGTATTGACGACATTTTTATTCGGGGATGTTAATGTTAGCAAAGTTATTAAAAATATGGTAATGGCGATTGAACGGCTAAACATTCGCAGAGGTAAATAAAATTTCAGTTAACGAAAACTTTAAATTAAAACGATGTGTTTATCAAATACCTATAAAAACATTGTTATGGCAACAAATGCATTAGAAAAAAAACCATTAATTGAAGGCTGGACCGAAGCTCCTATTAATTTGGAGTGGCCGGAGCGCTATGTATCAATAGCTGGCGGCGTTAAAATGTCGTTATCAGGTTTAGCAAATATTTTTAAAAGCCCGTTTACCAGTATTTTAAAAATTGGTGCAGGTGGCTATTTAATTAACCGCGGCATAACCGGTCATTGCGAAATTTACTCAAGGGTTGGAAAAAAGAGTACCGAGCCAGTTAACGTAAATATCCGTTCGTCGTACATTGTAAACAAACCAAGACAGGAAGTTTATGAATTTTGGCGACAGCTGGACAACCTACCTAAATTCATGAAGCACCTGGAAACTGTTGAAGTGCTGGATAGTAAACGCTCTCATTGGGTACTAAAGCTACCCATTAACGTTGCTAAAGTTAGCTGGGATGCCGAAATTGTAAACGACGAACCTGGTTATGCCATTGGCTGGAGCTCATTGCCCGGATCGATGATTGATAATGCGGGCAAAGTGCGTTTCCGCGATGCCGAAGATGGAAAAGGTACACTTATCGATGTGGTTATCAGCTATACTCCACCTGCCGGTGGCTTAGGAACCGCGTTGGGCCATGTGCTTAATCCACTGTTCAAAAAGATGGTTGATGAAGATGTGCGCAACTTTAAGCAATATATTGATATTGACGAAAACGACACCGCCCATGCAGGGCACTTGCATAGCGCTGCTTTGTAAACACCACTATCAAGCTTTGAAAAACAAAAGCCGTAGTTTAACAACTACGGCTTTTTACATTTTATGGTGATTACTTTATTAAAGTTTTTTGAACCTCAAGCATTTTATCAGCATAACGTCGGCCCAACTCATCGGCCGATGCTCCATCAAAATGCAGCATATCACCTTTTTGGGTTAGTCCATAGGCCGACACTACTGCAGTAAAAGGCGCTTCTTGTGGTAGCTTATTAAGCTGCTCATTAAATATTGTATGGTTAGGATGAAATTCGCCCAGCTCGCCCGCAATAAATGGCAGCTCGGAATTTCCTACCAGTTTTCGTAAACGGGCAATAAGTTCTTTCAATTGCTCGGGGTACTGATTTACTTTTGCAGCACCCGAATTAGCCTCACCCTGATGCCATATAACACCTTTTACAATGCCATAGTTCATTGCTGTTTTTATACGCTCAACTGCGTCATCATACGGGTGGGTTTTGGTAGCTTCATCATATGCTCCGGGCAGCCATTTTTCAATAGATGTACCACCTACCGCACAAGGTACCAAGCCAATTTTTATTGCCGGGTTAGCTTCGGCCATTTTTATGCCAAATGCAAGTCCCGGCCCCGCTGCGGCAACACCCGGTTTATCATAGTGCAAAGGGTGATGGGCTACCACCCAATCACCTTGTTTAGTTAAAACCAATACACTATCATTTGCCTCATTCTTCATTTCCGGAGTTATGGGGCCACGGCCAGCCATGTTTGACTGCCCCATAAGCAGGTAGATTTCAAAACGGGGATTTACATTTCGCTTAACCTCAGATCCATTGTTTTGTATGGTTGTACGCTCCTGAGCAAATATTTGAGCCCTGTTGAATATACATGTCAATGTTAACAACCAAACACACAACCCTTTATTTATTTTCATGGATATTAGCAGTTAAATAAAATTACATGAGCAAATTACGTAAAGCTTATATTAAGTTTTAAAATAAGTTTCAGGGGAGTGAATATCTCTTTATATCTTTTCAAAAAAAATTAAATTAGACGTTTGCAACAGGAAACAATCCGAGAATTGCATCGTTACTTTAATATAAAACTTTTAAGCATATGATTTCGAAAGAAGAACTTTTAGAGGGGCTTGAGCTATTGTACACAGGCAAAGCATTTAAAGGCTTTAAAGAAGAAAATCCATTTGTAACATTCTTAGGTTTCGACAGTAGCGGATGGTCGAATATATGGGTTAAATACCGTGGTCGCGCAGTATTTACCTCATTACGCGATGTTATGCTTAAGCGCGATACTATACCAAGCGTGTAGAGCTTTATAATGATTCCTCACATCAAGTATTATGCTTGCAGATTATAAATTTGTAATGTTTAAATCTGCATTACTTTTTATGTAACGGAATAACATCTTACTTAGATAAGTTATGTATATATATGAAAATGGCCGTGTTATGCAGAAAATAACACGGCCATTTTTTTATTCACGGATGTTTACAAAGTTGCAATATCAATCACAAAGCGGTAACGCACATCTCCTTTTTCCATACGTTCGTATGCATTGGTGATATCTTTGATGTCGATCATCTCAATATCTGATACGATGTTGTGCTCGGCGCAGAAATCCAACATTTCCTGAGTTTCTTTAATACCACCAATGCCCGAACCGGCAATACTTTTACGGCCGCCTAAAAGGGCGAACGGATGCACTGCATATTGTGATGGTACACCAACACCTATCAAAGTACCGTCGGTTTTTAATAATGATACGTACATGTTCATATCATGATCGGCAGATACGGTATCGAGGATAAAATCGAACGTGCCTTTAACCGCTTCAACCTGTGCGGCATCTTTAGTTACTACAAAGTGGTGAGCGCCTAATTGTTTGGCGGCTTCTTCTTTTGAGGCTGAAGTACTTAATACCGTAACTTCGGCACCAAAGGCAACACCAAACTTAACACCCATGTGGCCTAAGCCGCCTAAACCAACTACGGCAAGTTTATGGCCTTTCCCTACTTTCCAGTGGCGAAGTGGCGAGTAAGTGGTAATACCGGCACACAGTAAAGGTGCTGTGGCGGCGAAATCTAATTTTTCGGATATGTGCAGCACAAACTCTTCGCGCACTACAATGGTGTTCGAATAACCACCGTATGTGGGTACACCCTGTCGATCAAGATTATTATACGTTTGAGTATTTCCGTCGAGGCAGTATTGCTCCAGATCGTTTTTACAGTTTTCGCACACCTGGCACGAGTCAACCAAACAACCAACACCTGCCAGTTGGCCTACTTCAAAGTTTTTTACATGGTCGCCCACTTTAGTAATGCGACCAACAATTTCGTGGCCGGGCACCATTGGGAATATGCCAGGAAACCAGTCGTTTTTAATTTGGTGTAAATCTGAATGGCAAACACCGCAAAACTGAATTTCGATCTGTACATCATGTGCACCAACCTCACGGCGTTCAAAATTCCAAGGGGCTAAATCAGTTTCGGGGCTTTGCGCCGCGTATGCTTTTGCTTGAATCATAGTTAGAGTTTTTTACATAACAAAAATACGCGCATTAGTTTGAGGATGGGTTAAATAAATCAAACCATTGATTGCAAAATTCAAACTATGATTTGAATTTACAGGGTTGAATGATTTAACTGTCAAGTTTGGCTTTCCAAAAATTCAGCTTGGAATAAAAGTTATCAAAATCAAATGGTTTGGTAATATAGTCGTCCATGCCGGCAGCAAGGCACTCCTGCTTATCTTTTTCGTAAGCTCCGGCCGTCATGGCTATAATAACCGGTCGGATGTTCTCATACTCTTCTATTATTTTGCGTGTAGCCTGCAACCCATCCATTTCGGGCATCTGCACATCCATCATCACAATATCGTAGTGTTGCCGCTTTAAAGACGACATTACCTCCAGGCCATTTGATACTACATCGCAATTAATGCCTACATTTTTTAATGCTTTAATTACTATCTTTTGATTAATAACATTGTCTTCGGCAACTAAAATACTTATACTACTTTCAAGGGGTGGTGCAATATTAGCATACATGGCAGTTTCTGTCTTATGTTCACTTTCAGTAGTCGAAAGTTTATCTATAAGCATTTTATAAAGATACTCTTGCTTAATAGGTTTGTCTAAAACGGCAGCAAACAAGCTTAATTCCCTCCTCTTTTCGGGCGGAAAATGTGCCGCCGAACTAAATAATATAATGGGTGTTTTTCTGCCATAAAGATCAACAATGTTATGCGCAACTTGTATTCCATCCATTTGTGGCATCAACATATCCAAAATTATGATATCGTATTTTTGGCTGGCCATACTGTTAATGCCGTCTTGTGGTATATCAAATACATCTGCGTGTATTCCCCAATGTTCGCACTGGCCTTTGAGTATACGTAAGTTGGTACGGTTGTCGTCAATAATTAATGCGCGTTTGCCAATTAAATCTTTTGGCGCTACCAAAGGCTTATATTCCTTAACATTGCTTTGGGCTTTAATATTTACAGTAAAATTAAAAGTGGTTCCTGCCCCAAACTCGCTTTCTACCCAAATGCGGCCATACATTTTTTCAACAAGGCGGGCACTAATAGCCAGCCCTAAACCTGTACCACCATATTTGCGCGTGGTAGATGAATCTACCTGCGAAAACGAGGTAAACAGCTTATGCATTTTATCCTGCGGAATGCCTATGCCCGTATCCTTAACTGAAAATTCCAGTTCGTGCTTGCTTCCGTTTTTATTAACCAACTTAATGCTGGTTAGTATCTCACCCTTTTCGGTAAACTTTATGGCATTACCTACCAGGTTAACCACAATTTGCCGCAGGCGGGTCATATCTCCTATAACCTCTAAGGGTACATCGTTATCTATCTGGTACAGCAGATCAATGTTTTTTTCGTGCGCTTTGTAAGCCAGCAGGTCATAGGTTTCTTCAATAACCTTATAAATAAAAAACGGATGTTCCTCTAAATCAAGTTTCCCTGATTCAATTTTAGAGAAATCAAGGATCTCATTTATAATTTCAAGCAAACTGTCGGCACTAATTCGTATCGATTCGAGGAAATCTAACTGCTCACTATCAAGGCTGGTATTGCGCAACAAACTGGTCATGCCAATTACGCCGTTCATAGGCGTACGTATTTCATGACTCATATTGGCCAAAAAATCCGATTTTGCCCTATTTTGTTCGTTAGCTAATCGGGTTTGCTCTTCCAGCTGCTGATTGAGTTCTTTAAGATGTTCTGCGTAAAAATATTCCTGAGTTACATCATCAAACGTCCATAACATACCGCTAACATGTTCGGATATTGCCGGAGTGCAACACACGTTTAATACCAGGGCACGTGGACGTTCAAAAATCCATTTCCAGTCTTTAACCTGTTTGTCTTTTGATCTGAAAAGCTCCATTCCCCGTTGCGAAATTTCATCGCTGTTACAGGCTTGCGCGCGCAGTAATTGCATAGCAGCCGATAAACGTGACGGGGTAATGTCTCCACCCTTAACGCCAAATATTTTGGCTGCATTATCATTTACCCAACTGTTGTTGCCGCTATCATCAATAAAAATAATACCCTGTGAAACCGTTTGAACGATTGCATTTACCCTTACCTTTAAATCTTCGAGAGAATAATAGGTGCGCGATAGCCGGATGTTTTCGAGTATTTTATTGAGGCAGGCTTGGGCAAACTCCATAAAATCCTCGTTAAAATCAAATGATTTGTTCCAGCCTAATAAAATAAAACCGTCTACATCCAGTTGATGAATGGGTAATGACATTACACAGGTAGGTTCACCAATATATTGCAGCAATTGTGCGGAGAGATGGTCACCGGGTGTATCAAAACAGCATGGTTTTAACTCCTGCGGGATACCCTCAAGTAGTTCCGGTTCAATAAAATTCAGATTTTGTTTGCCGGTTTGCGCATCAATAATACGTACAGTAACTGCATCTTCTTTTTTTACAACAATTAAATGGTTTGCGCCGGTTAGGTCCTGTAAATAATGAATAGAACTTTGGAGGGTAGTAAACCAGTCGAGATATCCATCGGGCACACCCAGCAGGTCTATAAAACGTAGTGCTTGCCTGGCCCAATTGATATTTGTTTTAATGCTTTCCAAACTGTTAAATAAAGGTTTTCAATGCTTTAATTACTTCATCTGGAGCGCTTATGTGCGGAAAATGCCCTTCAGCATTTAAAAATTCCAGCCTGCTATTGGAGATGTTTCGGTGTAGATATTGTGCTACCTCGGTAGGTACTGCTATATCATTTTGTGAATGTAATAAGAGCGTTTCTATATTTAAGCCAGATAGTTCTTTACGCACATCTGATTCAAAAATTACTTTAGCTACCGATAAAGCAATATCTGGCCTTACCGACAATAGTGATTTAGCAAAATCGCTTCCTAAATTGGGTTTGTCGGCGTTAGCCATTGCTGCTGCCGAAAAACCACTGGCCCAGGCATAATAATTAAGGGTCATGCCTTCGTACATACTATCAAGCACAGGCTGGGTAAAACCGCCAATATAGCCTTCACTTTCATCATTCAGGTAACGGGGCGATGCTGTGGTAAACACCAGCTTAGAAAAATATTGTGGTGCTTTAACGGCTGCCAGCATGGCTATCATCGAACTAACTGAATGCGCTACAATAATTGCATTTTCAAGCTGTAAAACCGACGCAATATCAAGCAGGTCGTTAGCGTAAGTATTAAGGGTTTGGTACTTAATTGGACTATATGCGGCAGGATCAGATTTACCGGCACCAACATTATCATACAGCACCAAACGATAATCATCTTTAAAGGCTTGCTTTACTTGGTGCCAGGCAGTTTGGTCGGTTCCAAAGCCATGTGCAAAAATTATTGTTTGTTGGGCATCGGGGTTTCCTTCGATGCTTAAGTTATGTTTTTGTTTTAAGGTAGACGGCATATTTAATATAGATGTACAACTATTACTTACGCTAAAGTAAATTATAAACTATATTATAAAAAACCACCTGTGTATCATTATTGTAATAAAACAGCTATACATACCAATTACAACTTTTTTGTTTAAGAATTATTATTAAATTTATAGTTAAATGCCAATTTTGATAAATATGTTGTAACAATTATTAAAAACAAATGATAGACAGTATCTCCATATGATGGCATTCAAATAGATATTATTAATGCTAAGTGCGTTTAATAATATGCGTTTAATTGGAGTGAACTTATCTAAAATGTTCCTAACTATTTGGCAATCGGCTCGGTCATCATAGTTTCGGTATCAAAATAATGAATGATTAAGCGGTTGTCGGTATTCTTAGTAAAATAGTTAATTAGCCAGTTACAAAACACTACCAACTTATTACTAAATCCTGCCAATGACATGATGTGCACGAACAGCCATACAAACCAGGCAAAAAATCCCTGAAAACGCAGCTTACCCAAATCGGCTACTGCCTTATTACGGCCAATGGTAGCTAAAGAGCCTTTGTCGCGGTACTTGAAAGGTTTTGTAGCCTCGCCCTTTATTATATTAATAATGTTTGCCGCTAATTGTGCACCTTGTTGTATAGCAACCGGAGCAACACCCGGATGTCCGTTAGGTGAATCGACGGTTATCATAGCCGCTACATCACCAATGCAAAATATATTTTCATAGCCCTTAACCCTGTTAATCTCATCAGTTTGTATACGTCCGCCACGTAAAATCACTTCTTGCGGAATGCCCTCCGGAACTTCGCCCTTTACGCCTGCTGCCCAAAAAACATTACGGGTTTTAATATTAACGCCGTTGTCGATAGCTAAATCATTACCATTGTAACTGGTTACATGAACGTCGTTATAAATAATTACGCCCATCTCATTCAAAAACTGCTTAGCTTTAACCGATGCTTGTTCAGACATGGAGGCTATCAACTTAGTTTTCCCTTCGGCCAGGTAAACCTTCATGTGTTCGGGCTTTAAATCAGGGTAATCTTTGCAAAGCATGTTAGTCTGCATTTCGGCCAAGGCACCGGCCAGTTCAACACCGGTTGGCCCTCCCCCTACCACCACAAAGGTTAGTAAGGCATCGCGCTCTGCAACATTGGTGGTAACGGCGGCTTTTTCGAGGTTTTGCAATATAAGGCTGCGGATATTCAGGGCTTCGGGCAGGTTTTTCATGGGCATGGTAAAGTGCTCCATTTCCTTATTGCCAAAAAAGTTAGTGTTAGCACCGGTTGCAATGGCCAGGTAATCGTAATGTACATCTCCAAGTGTTGTACTTACGGTATTAGCAACCGGATTTATTTTTTGTACTTCGGCCATATGAAAGCTGAAGTTTTTTTGACGGGTAAATATGCGCCTGATAGGAAAGGCTACGGCATCACTCTCAATTGCGCCTATGGCAACCTGATATAGTAATGGCTGAAAGGTATGGTAGTTATGCTTGTCGAGCATTACTACTTCAACATCGGCGTCTTTAAGTTTGCGGGCAAGGTTTACACCACCAAAACCGCCACCTATAATTACCACACGCGGTTTTCCGGTGGATTTTCCTAAATACATTTCTGCCATTAATAGCTTGTTATAAAGTTTTGTATTAAACTCCTGTAAACTCCTTATGTTTGAAAGACTATAAAAATAGTAGATATTTCGTTTTGAAAATGCTACTTTTAGCCCCCACATCATGAAACCTCTGTACGTAATAAAAATTGGCGGTAACGTCATTGATAATTCTGAAAACCTGTACCATTTTTTAAAAGACTTTACAGCTTTAGATGGTTACAAAATACTGGTACACGGTGGTGGCAAAATTGCTACTCAAATATCAGAACAGTTGGGCATTGAGGCCAAACTGGTTGATGGCCGCCGTATAACCGATATTGAAACCCTGCGGGTGGTAACCATGGTTTACGCTGGTCTCATCAATAAAAATATTGTAGCCCAGTTGCAGCGTTTTGGCACCAATGCCATTGGCTTAACCGGCGCCGATGGTAACTTTATTAAAGCCGTAAAACGCCCTGTTAAAACCATCGATTATGGTTTTGTGGGCGACCTAAACAATTCATCGGTAAACGCCAACAATATAAGTAATTTAATGGAAGCTGGCTTTACCCCGGTATTTTGCGCATTAACCCACGATGGCGATGGACAGATGCTGAACACTAATGCGGATACCATTGCATCAGCTTTAGCGGTAGCCCTGGCTAAACATTACGATACTACGCTCATTTACTGTTTTGAGAAGAAAGGCGTATTGAAAGACATCAACGATGAGGATTCGCTCATACGCGAAATTAACCCGCTGCGATATGAAGAATTGAAAAAAGAGCACATCATTCATAGCGGTATGCTTCCCAAGCTTGACAATGCATTTACCGCAATTGCTTGCGGAGTTAAGGCGGTGGTTATTGGAAAATCAGATGAGTTAGGCAAATTAGGCAATAACGAACCATTCGGAACACGATTAAGTAAATCAAATATATCATGAGCAACAGGATTGCCATTTTAGGCAGCGGCAACATTGGCCTCTCGCTAGCCAAGGGATTAATTAAGGCCGAAAAGTATAAACCCAACGAGGTAATACTTACCCGCCGTAACGTAGCCGCACTGGCCGATTTTGCCAAGACAGGCATTATAACCACATCGAACAATCTACAGGCTGTAAGTGATGCCGATATTATTGTACTGGCTGTTTTACCACAGCAGTTAAATAAACTTTTAAATGAAATAAAGCCTGCTATTAAACCTGATAAACAATTGTTTATATCAGTAATATCAGGTGTAAACTGCGAGGATGTGCGCAATCAGCTTCAGCTTGATGTGCAGGTGGTACGCGCTATGCCCAACACCGCCATTGCCATTGGCCACTCCATGACTTGTATTGGTAGCGATACCGCCACTGCCGAGAATATTGAAACAGCTAAAAACCTGTTCGATACCGTTGGTATTACCGTACAGATCAATGAAGAACTCATGACCTCGGCTACAGCCCTTTGTGCCTGTGGTATTGCCTTCTTTTTACGCTCCATACGTGCAGCATCGCAAGGTGGTACCGAAATTGGTTTCCACGCACACGATGCTTTAAAAATGGCTGCACAAACTGCAAAAGGCGCTGCCGATCTGCTGCTACAACTGGCCTCGCATCCCGAGCAGGAAATTGATAAGGTAACATCGCCCAAAGGCTGTACCATTGCCGGGTTGAATGAGATGGAGCATTACGGCTTCAGCTCGGCCATGATTAAAGGCATTAAGCTATCGGCCGAAAAGGCAGGTGTACTTTACACTAAAGAGAGCTAAAATATTATCAAATATTTGATTAAAAAGATAAGGTAAAAACCCACATTTGCACAAATACACCTGTGGTTAAATTGCTATGCCAGCACAGGAAGAAACATACACACAAAAATGTTAACCGTAGAAAAAATTGGCGGCACCTCTATGAGTGCCCTGGGCGATGTAATCAAAAACATCATTCAATATAATCGTACCGGCAACGAGCTATACAACCGCATTTTTGTGGTGTCGGCATTTTCGGGCGTTACTAACCTCCTGCTCGAAAACAAAAAGACCGGAGCACCGGGCGTTTACCACCTTATTGCCAAAGACCAGAACTTTAAGAACGCGCTTGACGAACTGATTGTTAAACTAAAAGAACTTAACAAGCAATACGAACCGCTGGGTTTAAACCTGGCCGTAGCCGATGAATTTATTGAAGGCCACGTACGCCATGCCGAAGGTTTCTTAGAAAACCTTACAGGTATACTTGCTTCAGGCTATGTAAGTACCGAAGGAATTTTACAGGCCGCACGCGAAATTCTGGCTTCAATTGGCGAAACACATTCGGCATTTGTGTTTACCAATATCCTGCAAAACATGGGCATCAACGCTACACTGGTTGATTTGAGCGGTTTCCACGACCATGAGCCGTATACCATTGATCAGCGTATAAAACAGGCGTTTAAGGATATTGATTTTGCCAACACCATCTGCATAGCCACTGGTTACACCAAAGGCACCGAGGGTATTATGCGCGAATTTGACCGAGGCTATTCTGAAGTTACATTCAGCAAAATTGCCGTAGCTGTTCAACCTCAGGAGGCTATAATTCACAAAGAATACCACTTATGCTCGGCCGACCCGATGCTGGTTGGTGTAAACAACTGCTCGCCGGTTGGTTTTACCAATTATGATGTGGCCGACCAATTGGCTGACGTGGGTATGGAAGCTATCCATCCTAAAGCATCAAAACCGTTGGAAATTAACAACATTAATCTCCGCATTAAAAACACATTTGAGCCGGAACACCCGGGTACGCTTATTACACGCGAGTACATATCATCAGAAAAGAAAGTGGAGGTTATTACCGGCACCAATAAACTGGTAATGGTTGATATTTACGACCCACTGATGGTTGGTAACGTAGGTACCGACTTGCACATTATGCAAATTTTTGCCGATAACGGTGTGAGCTATAATTTTAAAGCTACCAGCGCTAACAGTATATCGATCGTGATTTGGGAAAAAGATTATACTGATAAACTCTTCCAGGACCTGCAATCAAACTTTGAAAAAGTAACGATTGAAAAAGTAGCTATCGTATGTTTAATCAGCTCCAATATGGATCAGCCGGGTTTGTTAGCCAAAGCCGCCGGTGCCTTAGCCGGAGCAGGCATCAACATCAAAAGCGCGGGTTTTGCCCTACGCCAGGTAAACATCCAGTTTTTGGTGGATCGTCAGGATTTTGATACCGCAGTTATTGCCTTAAATAAAGAAATGGCTTGAATTTGTTGAGTAGTTATTGGGTTATTAAGTTATTTGTTTTTTAAATAATGAGAACAGTAACACAATAACCCAATAACTTATAAACTAAGCCACTAATTGTAACTTTTTCATAACTCACTTTCATACAACCACATTTTTGCGCACTTTTAGTTTGATTTAAACTCAAACTAAAAACTCAAAATGCGTAAAGTTTTACTCTTAAGCTTGTTTTCGGCGGCAAGTATGGGCGTTTTTGCTCAAAAAGCTGCTAAAAAACCACTCGACCACTCGGTTTACGATAGTTGGCAAAGCGTTACCAACTCCATTATTACTAACGATGGTAAATGGGTAGCCTACGTGGTAAAGCCACAGGAAGGTGATGCCAGTATGGTGATCACTACTCCCAAAAACACTGGTAAATTCACCATACAGCGTGCAGATACTGCCCGTTTTACTGCAGATTCAAAATATGCGGTATTTTTGATTCGGGCACCTTTTGCTGCTACCCGCCTGGCAAAAATTAAAAAGAAACGCCCTAATGAAATGCCTAAAGACACTTTAGGTTTCTTATCATTAGGCAATACTGCTATTACAAAAATAGCAGGTGTACGTTCATTTAAAATAGCCGAAAAGGCCCCGGTATTTGCTTACCTTGCCCCATCTGATACACTTGCAAAACCAGCTGCTGGCGATACATCGCGCCGCGCGGTAGCCAACACCATTGCACCGCCTACACGTGAAGGAGCCGACCTGGTAGTAAAACAGCTACTTAATGGTAAACAACGCACTTTTAAATACGTAACCGAATACCAGTTAAGTAAAGATGGCAAACTGGTTGCCTATGCTGTAACAGCGCCACGCCGTAACAAAGAAAACCTGCAATCGGGTGTTTATTTGTATGATGTGGAGAAAGATGCAGTTAAAAATATCAGCACCGGTCGTGGCACTTATAAAGCATTGGCTTTTGATGAAACCGGTAAACAATTGGCATTTGCTGCTGAGAAAAACCCCGAACGCGCCCGTGTTAAACCTTACAAATTGTATTATTACAGTAGCTCTAATGACAGTGCCAGCGTAATTGCAGGTGCCGGTATGAGTGGCATTAAACCGCAATGGGCGGTTAGCGGCGATGGACGTATTTATTTTAGTAAAAGCGGCAACAACCTGTTCTTCGGCACTGCTCCTATTCCAAAACCTATTGATACTTCATTAGTTGATTTTGAAACGGCTAAACTGGATATATGGAACTATAAGGACGATTACCTGCAACCGCAGCAGTTAAAAACACTCCAGCGCGATTTACGTCGTAATTATTTAGCGGTTATTCGTCCGGCAGAAACCGATCATAAACTGGTTCAACTGGCCGATCAATACATGGAAAGCGTATCAATGCCAATGAGTAACGATTCGCGTTATGCGTTGGGTGTTACCGATACCGGTACCCGCGTACAATCGCAATGGGAAGGCGGCGGTCGCTCAGAAGCTTATCTTATCGATACCAAAACCGGCGAACGTAAAAAAATAATGGATCGTACTAAAGCCCGTTACCAATTCTCAACTGGCGGCAACTACATTATTTGGTTTGATGCAAAGGAGCAAAACTACTTTAGCTACAATATGGCAACCGGTAAAAAGGTGAACCTAACCAAATCGCTAGGCGTAAAAATTGGCGATGAAGATAACGACGTACCTGATGATCCGGGCGCATACGGCATTGCAGGCTGGACAACCGGTGATAAAGACGTATTGATCTATGATCGATACGACATTTGGAGCATTGACCCGGCTACCGGCATTGCTACCAATTTTACTAATGGTGCAGGTCGTAAAAACAAGCTTATATTCCGTTATCCTATGCCTGGCGGCGGTGGCCGTTTTGGTGGATTTGGCGGCGGCGGCGATGAAGACGACCGTTACATTTCTACCAAAAAAACATTGATGCTGTTAACTCAAAACGACGATACCAAACAATGGGGTTACTACAAACAATCATTCGGTTCAAAAAAAGCACCCGAAATGGTGGTTATGGGGCCTTACAGTTACGGACCGGTTACCAAAGCTAAAAACGCCGATGTTTATATTTATACCAAAGGTAGCTTCGACAAGTCGCCCGATTTATATGCATCAACCGATTTGAAAAGAGAAACTAAATTAAGTGCAATAAACCCGCAGCAAGCCAACTATAACTGGTTCACTGCCGAATTAGTGCATTGGACAACACCTAAAGGTTATAAATCAACCGGTATATTATACAAGCCCGAAGATTTTGACCCTAACAAAAAGTATCCCATGCTGGTGTATTTTTATGAAAAGGTTTCTGAAACCATTTACAACTACCAATCGCCTGCACCTACGCCATCGCGTTTGCCAATTTCATACTTTGTTAGTAACGGTTATTTAGTATATACACCTGATATTAGCTACGAAGTTGGTCACCCAGGTCAATCGGCAGTGGAGTTTATTAACTCGGGCGTTGAGGCATTAAAGAAAAACTCATGGGTTGATGGCAAGCACATTGGCATACAAGGCCAAAGCTGGGGTGGTTACCAGGTTGCCTATTTAATTACACAAAATGATATGTACGCTGCTGCATGGGCCGGTGCCCCGGTAGCCAACATGACTTCGGCTTACGGCGGTATACGTTGGGAAAGCGGTGTAAACCGTCAGTTTCAGTATGAGAAAACCCAAAGCCGTATTGGCGCTACGCTATGGGAAAAACCTGAGTTGTATATCGAAAATTCGCCGCTGTTCCATTTCCCTAAAGTGCATACACCAGTGGTAGTTATGGCTAACGATGCCGACGGAGCCGTGCCTTGGTACCAGGGTATTGAAATGTTTACTGCCCTGCGCAGGTTAGGTAAACCTGTTTGGATGCTTCAGTATAATGATGAAGCTCACAACTTGGTTCAGCGCAAAAACCGCAAGGATATAACTATCCGCGAAGCACAGTTTTTTGACCACTTCCTTAAAGGTAAACCAATGCCGGTTTGGATGGACAAAGGCGTACCGGCCACTGAAAAAGGTAAAGACTGGGGCTTAGCCCTTAGCGACGGATCAAAATAGAGTTTTAGTTATTTGATTATAAGTTAATATAACCTAAAAAAAAGGTGTTTCAAATTAATGAAACACCTTTTTTGTTATCTGTTTATTGAATATGACTTGTTTATACTTTCCGCTTCAATAAGTATTGCGGGTTGTTGTAAGTAGTTCCGCTCATTTCGCGGTAATGTACATTAACAATTTCCCATCCCAGGGTTGAAAGGTAATTTAAAGCGTCTATCAAATTGGTAAATTTTGTTACCGATTCTGTTTTCTGCATAACCGCACTCTCATATAAACCGGCGTTGATGGTTTCTTTGCCTAAATCTAATTCAAACTCAATCTTACTGCTAAAAAGTTTTGTGTCTACTTTAAGTATGCAGTATTGGTGTGCGGTTATGTTTTCGTTGTTATTCATAGAAGTTTTATAAATTTTGTGATTGAGTTAATTTCTTTTTGAAACAAATGCTATCAGGCAAATTAGCATAAACACCGTAAGCCGGTGTCTCCTCGTATCCTGATTTGCGATATAATGATAATGCCTCGGTTTGATTGTTCCCGGTTTCGAGCACTGTATAAGCATATCCCAATTCTTTAGCCCAATGCTCCAGTTCGGTAAGTATTTTACGGCTGATGCCTTTGCCCCTTGCCTCAAGTTTTACAAACATGCGCTTTACTTCCACGGCTTCATCATCGTAGCTTTTAAAGCAGCCACAGCCTGCCGGAACATCATCTTTGTAAGCAATAACTACAGTATCTATTTGTTCAATAATGTTGTGCTGGTCGTAAATATCCATTACGTCGCCGTTGCGATGGCGCAGGTCGGCATCAAGCTCAGTTACAAGCATTCTAAAATCGAGGTTTGAGCTATCGGTGCGTTTTAAGGAGATATTGCCGTTGGTCATGCTTCAAAAGTATAAATCTGCCGGCAAACAAAAAGGGCTTCACCATAAAATGAAGCCCTTTTCTATAAAAAGTTTATGAAATAATTATTTTAATAAAAACGGTACCGAAGCGCGGGTTTGGTCATAAAACAGGTTAAGTGTTTTAGGCTTAGTCCCTGCCGGTATGCGGTAAATAATGACTTCCGACTCTTTGGTCGATTCGGCATCGGCCGATACGTAGCTACCGGTGTATTGCGAAATAGAAGTATTATTATCCAACTGTAGCCTAAACTCGCTTGGCGATACACCTACCGAATTACCGCCAATCGCATTTTTATTGGTAACGCTTATTTTAAACGATACTTCAATACCCTCCGATTTACCTTCAGGCGTACTCAATTCGGTTGCCGAAATTGGTATGACCTTAATAAAGGCTTCTTTTGATTTACCCAACAACGCGGTATCGGGGCTTACGGTAATGGTGTAAGTTTTAGCCTCGTTGGCGGGTGAGGTTGAAGCTGGTTCGGTAGAAGATGATTTCGTGATTTCGGTGGTTTTTGTAGTAGAATCGGCTGAATCAGCATTTTTGTCTTTTGATTTGCAACCAAACAATACTGATGCGGCAAATACACTTAGTAACAATGTTTTCTTCATGATAAATGGTTGTTTTTACGAGGATTTAACAACATAATAGGGTAAATTGTTTTTTAGGAATTAATAGTTACTAACTGCTTAACTTTGCATTGAAGAATATGTGTGGCCGAATAAATTTCTCCGATAGTGCCGAAACCGCCAAACGCCTCGGCGTTAAAGACAGTGATACTCCGCGCGAAGGTGATGTAAACGGCTTTGCCTGCCAGGATAGCTATATTTTTGGCCTGGCCGACCGTGCCCCCGATACACTGCGACACTTTCACTGGCCGCTTATACCCTCATGGAGTAACACCTACCCTGCCTATCAAAGTCACAATGCCCGCAGCGAAGACATGGCCGATAAGCCCGCTTATAAACACCTTTTGGGTAAACGTCATTGCATAATAGCTATCAACGGTTTTTATGAGTGGGAACGCAGCAGCGAAAAAACGCCCTGGTACTTTAGCATGGCCGATGGCAGCCTGATGCTGTTGGCCGGCTTGTGGGATTATAATACAAAACTTGATGCCCCGGTACTCAGCTGCACCGTAATTACCCGCGAACCCAATCAAATGGTAGGCGAGGTACATAACCGTATGCCCGTTATCATAACCCGCGCCGATGCGGATATTTGGTTGAACACCCAACTACCTTATCACGAACGCGCCAAAGTGCTACAACCTATTGAAAACAGTGCATTATTAAAGGTAGAGATTGGCAAGAGCATCAACAAAGCTGATAATAAATCGGGCGACTGGTTTAACGGGCCCGATGAAAAGCCGTTGAGTTTGTTTTGAGTAAGGCTTTATAAATACTTATTTAAACCATACCTCACCTGACCTAAATAGCTCATTCCAAACAAGTTTAGATGCAATAGCAACGGGTATAAATTCCAAAGATCAACCCGCTCCTGCCAGCCTTTGGCTAAAGGAAATGCTTCATGATAAGCTGTGTAAAATTCATTGCTGAATCCGCTAAATAAGGTGGTCATGGCTATATCAAACTCCCGGTGCCCATAACTTATCGCAGGGTCAATTAAATAAGGTTTGCCATCATTTCTGATCAAATAATTACCGCCCCACAAATCTCCGTGAATTAACGCCGGGGCTTCTTCGTTAAAAAGTTTTGGTAAACGGTCGTAAAGCTTGTCAAATAACCGGGCATCTTCATAGCTTAGCAAGCGTTTATCAATGGCTATTTTCATCATTGGTTCCAAACGTTCCTGTACAAAAAACTGTGCCCATGCATCGTGCTTGTGGTTGCTTTGGGGTAAGGAACCCATGTAATTATCAGTATCAAAACCAAAGAATGGCGCAGTGTTACGATGCATAGCAGCCAATTGGTAGCCTAACTGTTCAGATGCTGCGGGAGTCGCCCTGCTGGCATCAACCCATTCCATCAGCATACAGCTATCATCTTCAAAATCAAATTGTAACACCACTTCGAGCACAGCAATGGTTCGTGTGTTTCGGATGGCCGTTAGCCCTTCGGACTCGCGTTTAAACATCCCGGGATAAGCACTTTTGCTATTGAGCTTAACCATGAATTTACCTGCGTTTGTTATAATGCAGTAGGCCGCATTTATATCTCCTCCACTTACTGGGTTTACAGCTTGCAAGTTTACAGGGTTGCCGTAATTCACTGTTAAACAGAGTTCTATATATTCTTTTAACTTGCTTGAAAAACCCATAAATTCAAATTAACTAATTGCTACTTCGGTATACAAATTTATCGGCCTAAAAAGCTATTTTTGCGTTTTGAAATGAAGCACATACGTAACTTTTGTATCATCGCACACATCGATCACGGTAAAAGTACCCTGGCCGATCGTTTGCTCGAATATACCAAGACCATTACCCAGCGCGAAGCGCAGGCCCAATTGCTCGACGATATGGACCTGGAGCGCGAGCGTGGTATTACCATAAAAAGCCACGCCATCCAGATGGATTACACTCTTGATGGCCAGCAATACGTCCTCAACCTTATTGACACACCTGGTCACGTGGATTTCTCGTACGAGGTATCACGTTCCATTGCAGCCTGTGAGGGCGCACTTTTGATCGTGGATGCATCGCAGGGTATACAGGCACAAACTATATCAAACCTGTACCTGGCTTTAGAGAACGACCTGGAAATCATCCCGGTGTTGAACAAAATGGACCTTCCCGGCGCTATGCCCGAGGAAGTTAAAGACCAGATTGTTGACCTGATAGGCTGCAAACGTGAAGAAATTTTGGCTGCATCGGGTAAAACCGGTATGGGGGTTGATGATATTCTTCGTGCTATCATCGAGCGTGTTCCAGCCCCTGTTGGCGATCCTGATGCACCACTGCAAGCATTGATCTTCGACTCGGTATTCAACTCTTTCCGTGGTATTATAGCATACTTCAAGGTAGTTAACGGCGAAATTCGTAAAAACACTAAAGTTAAGTTTATGGCTACCGGCAAAGAATACATTGCCGATGAGGTAGGTACCTTAAAGTTAACCCAGCTGCCTAAAGACGTTATTAAAACCGGCGACGTGGGCTACATAATATCGGGCATTAAAGAGGCTAAGGAAGTAAAAGTTGGCGATACCATTACGCTGATTGAACGACCTGCCGCTGCCGGTATACAAGGTTTTGAAGAAGTAAAACCCATGGTATTTGCCGGTATTTACCCGGTTGATACCGAAGATTACGAAGAATTACGTGATTCGATGGGTAAGCTGCAGCTGAATGACGCATCGTTGGTTTTCGAACCCGAATCGTCGGCTGCCTTAGGCTTTGGTTTCCGATGCGGATTTTTGGGTATGCTCCACATGGAGATCATTCAGGAGCGTTTGGAGCGCGAGTTCGACATGACGGTAATTACTACCGTTCCCAACGTATCGTACATAGCTTACACCACCAAAGGCGATCCGCTTATTGTAAACAACCCATCTGACCTTCCCGACCCGAGCAAGCTTGACTTTGTAGAAGAGCCATATATAAAAGCTAATATTATTACAAAGGCCGAATTTGTTGGCCCGGTAATGTCGTTATGTATTCAAAAACGTGGTACTATTGTTAACCAGTCATATTTAACATCCGACCGTGTGGAACTCATTTTTGAGATGCCAATGGGCGAGATCGTATTCGACTTTTACGATAAGCTGAAAACCATTTCTAAAGGTTATGCCTCTTTCGATTATACGCAAATAGGCTACCGCCAAAGCGATTTGGTACGTTTGGATATTCGTTTAAACGGTGAGCCCGTTGATGCATTGTCGTCGCTGATTCACCGCAGTAATTCGTACGATTTTGGTAAAAAGATATGCGAAAAGCTGAAAGAGCTTATCCCGCGCCAACAGTTTGAAATTATTGTACAGGCTTCTATAGGTGCTAAAATTATAGCCCGCGAAACGGTAAAAGCCCTGCGTAAAGACGTTACAGCCAAGTGTTACGGCGGTGATATTTCGCGTAAGCGTAAACTGTTAGAGAAACAGAAAAAAGGTAAAAAACGCATGCGCCAGGTTGGTAACGTAGAGATACCGCAAAGCGCGTTCATGGCGGTTTTGAAACTGGATTAAATTAAACATCATAATAAAGGGACAAAGAACGAACTTCTTTGTCCTTTCTCTTTTTACTATAATTCCATTCTATGCAACTACTCGACGGAAAATACGTATCTGAAAAACTGAAAGTTGAAATTGCCGAAAAGGCAGCCGATTATTTACAGCGCAGCGGCCGCAAGCCGCACTTGGTTGCGGTATTGGTTGGTCATGATGGTGGCAGCGAAACCTACGTAGCCAGCAAGATGAAAAACTGCGAAAAGGTAGGTTTTAAATCGAGCCTGGTACGTTATGAAGATGATGTTACCGAAGAAGAGTTACTGCAAAAGGTAGCTGAGCTAAACGCTGATGCTGATATTGACGGTATTATTGTTCAGCTTCCGTTGCCAAAACACATCGACCCTGAAAAAGTAACCGAGCGTATTGACCATCGTAAAGATGTGGATGGTTTTCACCCGGTAAATTTGGGCCGTATGCAGCGTAACCTGCCATCGTTTATTCCGGCTACACCTTATGGCATTACTTTAATGCTGAAAGAGTATGGCATCGAAACCGCTGGTAAGCATTGTGTGGTGGTTGGCCGTAGTAACATTGTAGGCTCGCCTATGAGCATATTAATGGCTCGTAATACCCAGCCGGGTAACTGTACAGTAACTATTTGCCACAGCCGCACTCCCGACATTAAGAAGTTCACTTTAGATGCCGATATATTAGTAGTAGCAATTGGTAAGAAAAACTTCATCACCGCCGATATGGTGAAAGAAGGCGCGGTTATAATCGATGTAGGCATGAACCGCGAAACCTCTACCCTAACCAAATCGGGCTACAAACTCTATGGCGACGTTGACTTTGAAAACGTTGCACCTAAAGCATCATGGATTACCCCGGTACCTGGCGGTGTTGGCTTAATGACCATTATTGGTTTGCTGCAAAACACACTGGCATCTGCAAACCGCGAGGTTTATCCAGATTTAGCATAATTACTATTTCCTTTTAATAAGAAATGCTGCACCCGTAATTAATTGGAGTGCAGCATTTTTTGTTTATTGATTAAAGTTTCATCTTTCATTACATAACTTTATAATGAAAAATTAATAAATGCTTTGTACAAGCAAACGTTTTTGGCAATTAGTAGTTTAAATTTCACACATCGATATTTTAGCAGTTCTGCATGCGTAAAATTTTAGTTATCCGAATTTTAGTCACTGTAATTTCGTTGGCTTTTGCCTTATCGAACCAGGCGTTTGGGCAAAACCGTAAACGCCATAAACGTACCATTGCCGATTCGCTGAGGGCTACCATGATGAGGCGCGATTCGATGATGCGGCATTACAAAACCTCCGATACATCAACTAATAATTTACTACAGCGTATAGAGTATTATACCTTGTCGTTCAATCAGATAAGTAATTTGCAAAGCAAAAGACTTGATACTGCAGATATAAGCGCCGCCCTGCCCCGTCTCGAAAAGTTAATTGTTACTATGCGAGGCCTCATCCTTAAAGATCGTGCGGGTACGCTGCGTTACCTTTACGCTATACGCGATGTGTTGAGTAAGCAACAAGATAAGCTTGATGTGTGGCAGGACCGGCTTATGGATATAAGCGATAAACTGGCCGACATTGATGATGATATTAACCAGATTTCTAAAGATTCGATTTTCCGTATTTTCCCTACGGATAGTACACTCAGAATTACCTTTTTAGACCAGCGGTCGGCCATTGAAGCACGTGCCCAAAAGCTGGACAAAGTTAACAGCAAGGCCATACTTAAACTTGGGTTACTGCAAAACCGCTTAACATCGGTATATATATCCATTATTGATCAAAAGGAACTGATTGACAACAAGATCAGGAGTTTTAGCATGAACTCACTTAACTGCGAGTATGGCTACATATGGAATATGCAGTCGGACCGCGACACCACTTTTTCATCTGCCCTGAGCCGCACAGTGAGTATGAACCTGAAGCTATTTAAGCTACTGAATGACCAAGTAGTAAAGCACCTGATGGGTTTATTACTGCTTTGCAGCTTTTTGGTATGGATAATTGTAAACCGGCGCAAAATACTCAAGAAGAGGAATAATTTTAAAGAAGTTTTTGCCCAAACGGGTTATATTGTAAGTTATCCTTATACTTCTGCCCTGCTGGTTACTTCGCTCGTGGTGCCGTACTTATATTCGCACCCACCGGTTGTTTTTTTGCAGATTGTATTTATGGTGAGTACGCTGTGTATACTACGCATCGTATATAAAACGTTTCCCCGACCACAGTTTAACTTTTTGCTTAAACTGTTTGTTTTAGGGTTGTTGTTTAGCATTAGTAACCTTTTCATCGAGGTGTCAAATATTGACCGGGTTACATTCCTCATCATTACAGCGGCTACAGCCTGGATTTGCTTTGCCTACATGCGCAAAATCGGTTCGGTGTATGAACCACATTTACCTTTTGCCAAAACCATTTTAGGGTTGGTTATATTTTTTGAAAGCGGTGCATTATTACTCAATGTAGCCGGCAGGTTTAGTTTAGCAAAAATAATAGGTGTAACTGCACTGTACAATTTTTGGCTGGCTTTATGCCTTTACTACTTCATACAAATACTGGTTCAGAGCCTCTTCCTGCAACTCGAAACCTATAAAGATGATGATGACAGCATAAGTTCTTATCTTGATTTTAAACTGCTGCAAAGCCGTTTTAAGAGCTTACTTTACATTTTGGCTATGGTAATGTGGGTGGTTACCTTATTGCAAAACTTAAGCGTTGAGGATAGCGTGTTTGATATTTTGGGTGCATTTCTAACCCAATCGCGTAACTTAGGTGGTACCCTATTTACCTTTGGCAGCATTATTATATTTATAGGCGTAATATGGATATCTACCATTTTAGCTCGTATAATTGCCTATTTTTATGATTTTGCCGATCAAAAACGAAATAGTACAACTATCGGCCGAAAAACTAAGACATCATTATTGCTGGTTCGAATTGCCGTATTCAGCGTAGGCTTTTTGCTGGCTGTTGCAGCATCAGGCTTTCCGTTAGATAAAGTGACCATTATCATCAGCGCCCTTGGTGTGGGTGTAGGTTTTGGTTTGCAAAACATTGTAAATAACCTGGTATCGGGCTTAATATTGGCTTTTGAAAAACCTATACAAGTAGGCGATGTAATTGAAGTTGCCAACCGTACAGGCACTATTAAAGATATTGGCATGCGCTCAAGTAAAATAGCCACAGGCAACGGTGCCGAGATCATCATTCCCAACGGTGACCTCATCTCTCAGCACGTAATTAACTGGACTTTGAGCGACAGTAACCGGCAGGTAGAATTATTAATAAGTGTAGCATTTGGCTGCGACGTAGATAAGGTGAAAAATATTCTGCGCAACCTCGTATCAAACCGTGATGATATTATGGTTAATCCCGCACCGGTTATATTTTTAGATAAACTGGGTTCAGGCTCGATAGACTTTAAATTGTTGTTTTGGGCTGCCGATATAAGCGAGTGGGAACAATTAAAAAGCCAGGTACTAACTACTATTTACAAGGAGTTTGAGAAAGAAGGCATTAAAATGCCCAAGCCCGCACAACAAATTGTAGTAAGTATGCCACCAAGCGAAGCTACACCAACACATCCTACTTCTCCGGCTAATGAAAATCTTCCGGGTTCAGGTCAGTAAAATGGGTCTTCTTTTTTAGAAAGAAACAAGCTACAATACTACGTTTGTATAGGCCTTTAAGATTTGGAGATGCGAGATGTGAGTTGTCAGTTGTCCGTTGTCCGTTTTTTTCCTTCTTGCCTATAATCTTTTTGCTTTGAGCTCCCAATTCTTGATTCTTGAATCTTGACTCTTGCTTCTGAGATTTAAAAATGCTTCTCACAAAGCTTTGGT
Source organism: Mucilaginibacter terrae (assembly GCF_031951985.1). NCBI lineage: Bacteria > Pseudomonadati > Bacteroidota > Sphingobacteriia > Sphingobacteriales > Sphingobacteriaceae > Mucilaginibacter > Mucilaginibacter terrae. The sequence continues at coordinate 756,092 of NZ_JAVLVU010000001.1, forward strand.
GCGCTCTGCTCACTGCCCAGGCATCCTTGCGCTTGCCTTCGCCCATAAAGCGGATGAGGGCCAGTAAATCCAGCCACATGCGAATGCTGATTACCCAGGTGGCTTTCATTACCGACATGTTTTTTTGGATAAGCCAAAGGTTATTGCGAAAGTTAAGATAGGTTTTGAATGGATTTTCGGCGTTAAGCGTACCGCCACCAACGTGGTAAACGGTCGATTCGGCACAGTACATAACCTTATAACCACTGTTTTTCAAACGCCAGCATAGGTCAATTTCTTCCATGTGTGCAAAAAAGCGTTCGTCAAAACCACCAGATTCTTTCCAACGGTCGGCACGGATAAACAATGCCGCACCCGAGGCCCAAAATATCTCAGTTGATTGGTCGTACTGCCCCTTGTCTTCTTGTATTTCGTAAAACAAGCGTCCACGGCAAAATGGATAGCCCAGTTTATCAATAAAGCCACCTGCCGCACCTGCATGTTCAAAATAAGTTTTGTTATTATACGCCAGTATTTTGGGGGCTGCTGCTGCAATTGTAGAATCGGCCTCCATCATTGCAATAACTGGCTCTATCCAGTTTGGCACAACTTCAATATCTGAATTTAGCAAGATGTAATAGTCGGCTTCAACGCGGTTTACAATGCGGTTATAGCCGCCGGTGTAGCCGTAATTTTGGTCGTTTTGTAAAACAGTAACCTCACTGCCATAGCGCGATTTCAGGAACTCTACCGAACCATCGGTCGAGCCATTATCGCCTACTACAATTTCAAGATCTGGCCATGTTGATTGCAGTACCGAGGGTAAAAATTGCTGTAAAAATTTGAGGCCGTTCCAGTTTAATATAACAACAGCAACTTTAGGTTTATTCATTTTAGTTTAAATCCTCCGGCTTAAATTTCCACCTGCGGTGCGACCATAGCCAGTATTCAGGTTCTTCGCGTATTACATTTTCAAGGTACTGCACGTGCGCATTGGTTATCTCGTACTCGGCAGTCTCCTTGGGGTTATCAAACAAAGGTACAAATGTGCAGGTATAATATCCACGTCCAACCCGCCTTACATCACAAAAAACAACCAGGCTATCGGTGGTCTTGGCCAGTTTTTCTACACCTAAAAAAACGGCCGTAGGCTGGTTGAGGAAATTAGTGAAATAAGTTACCTCATCGCGCGATGGAGTTTGATCGCCCGCCAAAACGGTTAAAGTATGCTCTCTGCGGTGGGCTACAACCGTACGAAAGGTGTTTTTCATGGGCACCATCAAGGTGCCAAAACGCGAGCGCAGATCGAAGAAAAATTTATCGAATATATTGTTCGACAATGGCTTATAAGCAATAATGCATTTACGCTCCTTTACCAATCCCATGCGTAAACAGCCGCTCTCCCAGTTGCCATAATGCCCAACCGCTGCAATAATGCTTTTGCCTTGTTTAAAGGCTTCGTTATCCTGCAATAAATGGTCACGAAAATCTACCCGTTTAATGGTTTCCTCGGGCGATATAGAGTAGAGTTTTATGGTTTCTAAAATCAAATCGGCCAAAAAACGGAAATATTTTTTTTCGATAGCCTGGCGCTCGGATAAAGATTTTTCGGGGAAGGCATTGGCCAGGTTTTGTTGTACTACCTTGCGCCGATAGCCTATTACATAGTAAATGAGCACGAATAAAATATCGGCTATAAAGAACAGAATGGGGTAAGGTAATAACGAGATCAGGTATAGCAAACCCACACCTAATCTGGAAAAACCTTTCTTTATCATTACTTTCGCAAAAAATTTAGCTACAAACATAATAGATAAAGATGGAAAACGGTGCCTTACTGCCTATGTTTTATTTGCCCCCGGTTGAATATTTTACAACACTGAACAAGCATAAGGCTAATGTGCTGATAGAAAAGCATGAGCATTTCCCAAAACAAACTTATCGCAACCGGGCTAATGTTTACACGCCCGATGGTGTGTTAGGATTAGTGGTGCCTGTTGTAAAAGGCGCAAAGGTGCATACGCCGGTTAAAGATGTTAAAATAAGTTACGATTTTAAATGGCAACGCCTGCACTGGCTAAGCTTACAGGCTTGTTACCGTCGCTCGGCATACTTTGAGTTTTATGAAGACGACTTTGCCCGTTTTTATGAAGATAAAATTGAATACCTGTTTGATTACAATGAGCAGATACTGAACATGGTACTTAAATTTTTAAAGATGCCGGTTAAGCTGCAATATACCGAAAGCTACGAACGGCATCATGATGGATTTACCGACTTGCGTAACACCATCCACCCTAAAAAAGAGTCGGAGTTTGAACAAAAGCCCTACTTTCAGGTTTTTGAAGAACGCAAAGGGTTTATTAAAAACCTGAGCATTGTTGACCTTTTATTTAATCAGGGCCCGCAAGCTATTAATTATCTGTAATTTTAAAATGACTACCAAGCAGTTTAAACGCATATCATCGCGCATGCACAAACGTGCCGGCAACGTGGGCGATAGGCCCGGCCTTATACGTGTGCCCGAAGGTGCGCTTAAACCGCGTATAAAAATCTACTCCTATAACACCGAAGAGCTGATTAGCTCGAAAGGCGAAAGCATACATACTGTATTAAGCCAACTAAAAAAGTGCGACAATCACACACACTGGATAAAAATTAATGGGCTGGGAGATGCTAAACTGATTGAAGAAATTGGCGACCGGCTAAACATAAGTGACCTGGTTTTAGAAGATATTATGAACACTCATCAACGCCCCAAATTTGATGAGTATGACGAGTATGTGTATGCTACAGGTCGTGTTATTATTAGTAATGACGACTGCGAACTCAACAACACGCAGATATCGATTATTGTAAAGGATAACATGGTGATCAGTTTTGAGGAAGGTTATGAAGAAAATTTCGAAGGTTTGGAAAGCAGGCTGAATACGCCTAAAAGCCCCATCAGGAATTATGGCCCGGGGCATATTTGTTATGCATTATTTGATACGGTTATTGACTGGTATTTTGTGGTGTTAAACCAAATTGGCGAAGAACTGGAAACTATTGAAGACCGTATTTACGAAAATGCAGATAAGACCATCATGTACGATACCCAGCATATGAAACGTATGCTTATTGTGCTACGTCGTGCAGCCTGGCCCGAGCGCGACAAAATAAACGACATGATACGTACCGAAAGCCCGCTGGTTACTAAAGAGACCAAAACCTACCTGCGTGATGCTTACGACCATTGTATACAGATTATTGATCTGATTGAGAGTTATAAAGAGATTAGCGCCAGCAACATTGACCTGTATTTGTCGATGGTAAGTAACCGAATGAATGGCATCATGAAAGTGCTCACCATCATATCGGTAATATTTATTCCGCTTACGTTTGTGGCCGGTGTATATGGAATGAACTTTGCACCTTTAGACCCGGTTACCAGTAAACCGCTGCCTTTAAATATGCCTGAGTTATATGAACCGCATGGCTATTTATATTGCGTAGGCATCATGGTACTCATCGGAATTATTCAGGTACTCTTTTTTTGGAAAAAAGGCTGGTTTAAAAAGCTTTAGCTACCCTCTCCTTACCTTATTCTTTACCGATTGTAAGAGCGGCATCAGCCCATTTATCTTAATTTCATAAACTGTAGACAGCATCATACCCAGTTTACCGGCAGGCATACCTTTGCTATGCATCCATTCTAAGTAGCTAACAGGTAAATCACATAGCAACAAACCCTTGTGCTTGCCAAAAGGCATTGCTGTATTTACAATATCTATTAAAACTTGGTTGTTAGGCTGTACTGGTTCCACCGGGCAAAAGTAGCATAAAAAAGCGTTGGTTACTTCACCAACGCTTTTGTTATAGCAAATCCGGCTAATGCTCCTAATAATCCTGCTACTGCTTTAAACTTGGTAGTTGAGCGAAACGGCGGTATGTAGTAAGTCCCGGTTTCGTCGGCTTCGGCAGGTTTTTCGGCATAACGGCCACCTTTGGGCACAGCCAGTTCAACAAAGTTTTCGGCAAGGTTACGCAACGACTCCTGCAACTCGCGGCCGCGCAATACGGGTCCGTGCCCTGTTCCGGCAATACGCGGCTCCAGTAACGATAGTACTTTTACCGAAGCTTCGGCAGCCACCCAGTCGGTAGTCATGTAACGTGGTGGGCCTGATAGTTTTTTGATATTACTGATGGTATAAATAGCCGATTCCTGCTTGGTAGCCACAAAGGCATCACCGGCAATTAATGTAGTATTTAACGACAGGAAAAACGATACATGTCCGGGTGTATGGCCAGGCGTATGTATAACACGCCATTCAGGTAATTCGGGTATGCCACCTTCGGTATCAATAATGCGTATATTATTACTAATGTCAATTGGTTCCTTACGGAAGAAAACAGACATCAGCGACATCATCCCCTCGCCTACGGTTGGGTCGGACGGCGGATAAGATGATTTACCGGTTAAATACGGAACCTCGTACTCATGTGCATACACAGGAACATCCCAATGTTTAAGCAGTTCTTCGAGAGCACCGGTATGGTCTGAATGTGCATGCGTTAGTATAATGGCCGATGGCTTTGCTCCTGTACCAAAAATGCTTTCGGCAACTGATATAATGCGCTGTGCCGAACCTTGTATACCAGCATCAACCAATACCCAGCCTTTAGGAAATCCACGGCGGTTGGCTATAAAATAAACGTTAACAAACAATATACGTGCACCCCAAACACCTTGCGCAACCTGAAAATAATCTGGGCTTTTACTAAAAATCATACGATAAACTTGATGAGGTTATAACGCAATTTTTCAATTAATAGTTTTAAAAGCTAACTAAAAGTAACATTTAGGCAAGCCAAAACAAATAGTTACCAAACGCTATTATTTGTATAATAACTCATTATACAGTTTTAAATTATTTTACATGGAACAACAATTTGAAGCAATATTAACCGGCTCCGACAGCCAGATTGAAGGTGTAGTAAACTCCGTGATTCATGATGGAGGCGTTGAGGCTTACGAATTCAAATCATTAGATGATAGTTTACACTTGATAATTGCCAAAGATGCCGATGGCAACTGGGAGCGTATAGGTGGCAGCGAGCCTTATTTTAGTGGTTGGGTTGACGAACTGGCTGAACAAATTAAATTAACAGCATCAGGTAATAACACTTTATGACCAAAAGAAAAATAGGGAATTCCGACTTAAATATTGCTCCGTTTGTATTTGGAGGCAACATTTTTGGATGGACGATTGATGAAGCAACTTCATTTAAAATACTGGATGCCTTTGTTGACAACGGGCTGGATTTCATTGATACTGCCGATGTATACTCCCGCTGGGTGCCCGGCAACAAAGGCGGGGAATCGGAAACTATTATAGGCAATTGGTTAAAAAAAACCGGCAAACGTAACCAGGTAGTAATTGCTACTAAGGTTGGCAGCTCCATGCAGCCCAATGACAGCAAAAAGAATCTGTCAAAGGATTATATTGTTAAAGCAGCCGAAGATTCGTTACGCCGATTGCAAACAGATCATATAGACCTTTATCAATCACATTACGATGATAAAGACACGCCTGTACAAGAAACACTGGAAGCATATCAGCAATTAATTAAAGATGGAAAAGTACGTTACATAGGCGCATCAAACTTTACTGCCGAAAGGTTAGCCGAATCATTACAGGCAAGTAAACAGCATGGATTTCCCGCATATATCAGCCTTCAACCTGAGTATAATTTATACGACCGCGAAGGCTATGAGAAGGAGCTTGAGCCATTATGCGCCGAAAATAATTTAGGCGTAATAACCTATTACTCGCTGGCCAGCGGTTTTCTGAGTGGCAAATACCGCAGCGAAGCTGATTTAAACAAGAGCAAACGTGGCGCAGGTATTAAAAAGTATTTAAATGAGCGGGGCCAACGTATTCTTCAAGCGTTGGATAAAGTTGCCAAAGAATATAACACCACTCCTGCCGCCGTATCATTAGCATGGGTAATTGCAAGACCGAGTGTAACAGCTCCTATTGCCAGCGCTACAAGCATTGAGCAGTTAAATGAGTTAAGTAAAGCAGTGAATTTGAATTTACCGGCGGAGGTAATTAATAAGCTAACAGAAGCAAGTAGCTATTTGTAATAACCACTACGTTTAATCTACAAAAAGCAATCTTAAAAGATTGCTTTTTGTTTTATATTTGAATGAAAACCAGCACTATTATCTTTATAAAATCTATTGGTAATATGAACTTTGCAAAACTGTTAATTATTATATCGTTACTGGGCTGGGCTGTAAATTGTAAAGCGAAAGGCACAAACAATAATAAAGATACTCTCGATTATTGGCATATATATTATAACCGCGCCAAAATCAGGAAATACAACATCAATTACAAAAAAACAGTCGAGATAAATATTAGAAATGTAAAAAAGAGTGACAGCCTTCGGATTATGTATTTTTCCGATGCGCCAAGAGAAAAATGTATTCCCGAGGTTACCATTTTAAATCAGCAAAAACAACCCATAACTAAGCTTTCAACAGGTTTTCAGGGTTACACTACTTTTAAGTTAGGCATATCACAGTTAATAGAAGACAGAAAAAAATCTAATAGTAATACCTACAACTTCTTTTATGATGACCACAGCGGTATGAATAAGCAATTCCTATTTAGTGTGATATTTAAATAACAATCTCTTAACTATCAAACTTATCCAACAACTTCAACAGCGTTTCAAAATCTTTGGGATACTCAGCGTGGATGGTTACATCGTTTTCACCATCGGGTTTAAAGGTTACTTCGTAAGCATGCAGGGCGAAGCGCTTCATGATGGGCAGCTCTTCCTGATCTTTGCCTAAATGGTATTTCCGTTTTAATTGCGACAGGAAAACCGGCTTGCCCTTATACATCTCATCACCGGCTATGGAAGCCCGCTGCGTAGCCAAGTGTATACGTATCTGGTGCATACGGCCGGTTACAGGGCGGCACTCAACCAAAGTGTAATGCTTAAAATATTTTAACGATTGAAACCAGGTTTCGGCACGTTTACCCTCCTGCCTGCTGATTGATACATTACCTTTACCAGTATTAAGAATAGGCAAATCAACCAAAAGTTCATCAAATACATGGGTGCCTTCAATTACTGCATGGTACACCTTTTTTACCTTACGACGTTCAAACTGCATTGATACCGAACGATATGCTTCAGGATTTTTGGCAAATATAAGCGCACCCGAAGTTTCTTTATCCAAACGGTGGCATATCTGGGCATCTTCCCAATAATTTTTAGCCAGGCGCAGCATGCTTATCTCGCTACTACCATCACCTCGCTCATCTAAAGAGCTGATGAAAGGCGGCTTGTTTACTACAAACACGTTATCATCTTCGTATATAATGAGGTCGGCAAACTTCGGAATCTTCATAATTATAAATAGCCTGCAAAAGTACGGTTATTATGCCAAAAATGTAAATACCACTTACACCGCATTTTATCACCTACAAAAAAGGCGCTTACCTTTTTACAGATAAGCGCCTGATCGTATTCAGTTTTAGTTTATTTATAAGTATTCGAACTTGTAACCTACACCTTTAACAGTTGATACATAGTTTTCACCAAGTTTTTCACGCAGTTTGCGAATGTGCACATCAATGGTACGGTTAGTTACCACTACCGAGTCTTCCCATATATTTTTAAGGATCACCTCGCGGGTGTAAACCTTTCCGGGTTTTGAGGCCAGCAGGTAAAGTAATTCGAATTCTTTTTTGGCTAAAACTACTTTGTTACCATTTTGATAAACCAGATAGCTCTCACGATCAATAACCAAATCGCCAACTTCAAGCTTATTGTCTGATACCTCTTCGGTACCGGCATTGCGGCGTAGTATAGCATTTATACGGCTAACCAGTGCGCGAGGCTTAATAGGTTTGGCAATATAATCATCGGCACCAACATTAAAGCCTGCAATTTCCGAATACTCTTCACTACGGGCAGTTAAAAATACCATAAAGGTATTTTTAAACTCGGGCATAGTGCGCATAATGCGGCAAGCCTCAATGCCATCCATTTTGGGCATCATAATATCCAGCACAATCAAATCAGGCAATACCTTTTTTGCTTCGGCTACAGCTTCCTGGCCGTTATGAGCCAAATGAACCTGGTAACCCTCTTTCTTTAAGTTATATTCTATTAACTCTAAAATATCAGGCTCGTCGTCAACAATTAATATTTTTTGTTTTGCTGTACTCATCTAAGGGTTGAATTTTGGTATAAAGGTAATACCAAAACAAAAGCAAATGGTTAAACCTATGTTAATAAATTGTTAAAGCTTAATATTATGTTAAAGTTTAGCGAAAGTTTTATTTAAAAACTCTTCCAAATTTTTACCTGTAATATTTTTAGCTATGATATTCCCCTGAAGATCAAGTATAAAGTTTGATGGTATGGCTTGAATCTGGTATGATCTTGCAACTGCTCCGTCCCACTTTTGCAGGTCAGATACATGTTGCCAGGTAAGTTTATCATCCATAATAGCACGTTGCCATGCTGCTTTGTTATCATCTAACGAAATACCAAGAATGTTGAAACCCTTTGCTTTATATTGATTGTAAAGGCGTACAACATTAGGATTTTCCTGGCGACAAGGGCCGCACCATGATGCCCAAAAATCGAGCATTACATATTTGCCTTTAAAGTCGGCCAGTTTTACATCTTTGCCAGTAACATCTTTAGCAGTAAAATCAGGCGCCTTATGCCCTACCGATACCGGCTTTACGGCTTCCATCTGGCGGATAAACATTTGCACCGGGGCATTTTCTTTAAACTCACCTTTTAAGCCATCAGCATAATCAACCAACTGTTGTTCATACTTGTTAGGATCTAAAGACATCGCTGCATAAAATGCCGCTAATGATTTCTTATTGTCGTCTACAAACTTTAAAACCTCTTTACTGTAATCGGCCATGTTTTTTTCAAATACAGGCTGATATACTTTCAATAACGAATCCTGGTTATTGCCTTGCACCTTGCTTTGAAATTCATTTACCAGTTGCGCATTTTTAGCGCTGTAAACATTACTAAAGGTATTAAACTCTTTAATTTTGTCCGATTCCTGCGAGCCACTTACCTTATAATCATGCTTTTCATTTTTAAGGTCGGTTTCAAACTTAATATCATCGCCGTTTTGGGCAATTAAATCAAATAATGATTGACCAATGCGCAACTTAAACAAGTTGGCAGCCTGAGCCTGATTTTTAAATTCAAATTTGCCATCTTTAAGTTCGGCGGTAGCAATAACACTTACCTGGTTTGTATCGGCACGTAATAGTTCAATTTTCTTTAACGTATCGGCATTGGCAATAGTTCCTTCTATTTTAAAGGCTTTATCATCTTTACATGAATACAGGCCCAACAAAGCGGCTGCTATTGTATAAGTTACAATGTGTTTTTTCATTTTTACTTTGCCATAATGGCTTTAATTAATAACTGATTGGTTTTTTGAGGGTCAATTTTTCCCTTTGAGCGTTTCATAATTTCGCCCATGAACAAACCTAATACGCCTTTTTTGCCTTTTTGGTATTCAACCACCTTATCAGGAAATTTGGCGAGGGCTTCTTTTATAAATCCTTCAAGCTCGTCACCGTCTTCGCTTATCAACAAATTAAGCTCTGCAGCTACTTGTACAGCTGTATTACCGGCATCAGTTAACAGTGCGGGGAATATTTTGTGTGATGCAACGGTATTGTTCACTTTACCACTATCAACCAATTGTATAAGGCCTGCTAATTGCTGTGGCAACAGTGTAAGCATATCAATGGTTAGGTGATGCTCGTTAAGGTATGATTTTACGGTACCCATTAGCCAGTTAGCCGCCGATTTGTAGTTGGTAGTATGTTTAATCAATTGCTCAAAATACATAACCAAATCATGATCTGCTGTTATAACCGATGCATCGTAATCATTCAATCCTAATTCGGCTATATACTTATGGTACAACTCCTCGGGCAATGCAGGCATAGTTTTACGCACAGCCTCCAGGTATTCGTCGCTCAGTTGAAGGGGTTGCAAATCGGGTTCTGGAAAATAACGATAATCGTTGGCCATCTCCTTGCTACGTAAAACAGATGTTTCGCCTGTGTTGGCATCAAAGTTCAGGGTATTCTGGTCAATGTGCCCACCTGCTTCAATTACGCTTACCTGGCGTAAAAACTCGTGTTCAATAGCACGTTGTACATTACGGATAGAGTTAAGGTTTTTCACCTCACAACGATTACCCAAGGTAGTTGCACCTTTTAAACGCACAGATATATTGGCGTCGCAGCGCATGCTACCCTCTTCCATATTGCCATCGCAAACATTAAGATAACGCAACAGCTTACGCAATTCGGTAATGTATAATCCCGCTTCCTCGGCACTGTGGATATCCGGTTCAGAAACAATTTCTAACAAAGGAACACCAGCCCGGTTTAAATCAATAAGTGAGTGCGTATCATGCTGGTCGTGCATACTTTTGCCTGCATCTTCTTCCATATGTATATGGTGAATGGCTATTTGGCGGGTATTACCATCGGGCAATTTTACAGTTACGTAACCGCCGGTAATTACCGGGTGCTGATCCTGGCTAATTTGATAACCTTTTGGTAGATCGGCATAAAAGTAATTTTTGCGGGCAAAATTATTGTATTGATTAATACGGCCATGGCAGGCAAAACCCAGCTTTACGGCATATTCAACCGCCCTTTTATTTAAGAAAGGCAGCGTGCCGGGGTGCCCTAATGATACCATACTTACATGCTCGTTAGGACCCGCGCCAAATGCGGCACTATCGGCCGAGAATATTTTGCTTTGGGTGGATAGTTGGGCGTGAACTTCTAAACCTACAACTAATTCGTACTTTTCGCTTGCTTCGGTGTTATAATCTGTCATTACCATGTACAAGGCAATTAGGAGTGCCTCAACATGGCAAATATATATTTATTCGGTATTTATCAGCCTAAAATCAATATAAACTTTGTTTTAGTATTAAATATAGCAGGTTAGTAGCTTAATTTGTGATATAATTAATGGCATGCGCTCTGTAATAGTTAATAAGGTAATGTAATAGATATAAGTAGGCACATGTAACAATTGCAAAATTTATGCTATGCAACTGTGCATAATTTTCAACTTCCTTTCCAAAAAAATTACATTTGCCACCGCACTAAATAGCTTAATAATGAAAATTGAAACCCTGGCCATACATGCCGCCAACCACATCGATGCCACTACATCGGCCGTAATACAGCCTATTGTTTTGGCTACAACTTTTGAACGTGACGAAGACGGTGGCTACAGCAAGGGGTATAGCTACAGCCGTGCGGGTAACCCTAACCGCCTGGCTTTAGAGAACGTATTGGCCAAACTGGAAGGCGGTGCTGATGCAGCGGCATTTTCATCGGGCAATGCGGCGGGTATGACGGTGTTTCAATCGCTTAAACCGGGTACCCATATTATTGGGCCCGATGATATGTACCACGGTTTGCGCAATCAGCTTAAAGCACTTTTTGCCGGTATATTGGATTTTGATTTTATTGATTTGAATGATGAAGCAGTATTGCTATCGCACATCAAATCAAATACGGGATTGATCTGGATAGAAACCCCATCAAATCCTCTGCTTAAAATAACTGATATTAAAAAAGTTGTTGCCATAGGCCATGAACGCGGTATAAAGGTAGCTTGCGATAATACCTTCGCGAGTCCGCTGGGGCAGCAGCCATTAAGCTTGGGAGCCGATTTGGTGATGCATTCTACAACCAAATACCTTGGCGGCCACAGCGATTTAACCGGCGGTGCACTTATCACTCCTAAAAAAGATGAGTGGTGGGAACGCATACAGCAAATACAGCAAATGGGCGGCGCTATCCCTGCTCCTGCCGATTGTTACTGGCTTACCCGCAGTATAAAAACTTTGCCTTACCGCATGCGCGGCCATGAACACAATGCAGGGTTGCTGGCTTTATTTTTAGAGAATCATCCAAACGTTGAGCAGGTTTTGTATCCGGGGCTTCCCTCTCACTCTCAGCACGAATTGGCTAAAGAGCAAATGCTGAGCTTTGGCGGCATGTTATCATTTTTGGTGAAGGGAGGCGTAGCCGAAACCGAACGTGTGATAAATGCCACCAAACTTTTTACCAGCGCTACCAGCCTGGGCGGCGTTGAAAGCCTGATTGAACGCCGTGCAGCTATTGAAGGCCCTGATACCAAAACACCGCAAAATTTATTGCGGGTATCGGTTGGGTTGGAGCATATCGATGATTTGATAGAAGATATTAGCGCAGCATTAGATAAAGTTTAATTTTTCTATCCCATACTTTTTAAAACATTTTTTTAACTCAATCATTGTTTTAGGTATACATAAAAGTAAAACCTATGGCAGTCAATAATGATGAACAAAATAACCCAAACGGCGAAAAAGCCCGTGGTTATAAGGTTGAAGACGACAATAATTTAGATGAAAAAGCGCTACGTGCCCGCAATTTGATTTGGGGCGGTGAAGTGGCTGATGCGGAAACTCCCGGTCATGAGAGCCATGGCATGGGCGGTCATGCTTTTGGCGAAATGAATGAAACAGAATCAGGCGATTCGCCCGGTAACCCATCGCGCAACGCGGGTTATAAAAATGAATACTTCAGGCGTACCGAACCAGCAGAAGAGCATCCGGAAAATCAGAATTTCAAACCCGAGCACCAGGAAGGTGCCCCTGATGAAGCAATGGGTAAGGATGAGCAAGCCATTCATGAAAAAACCATAAACCTGCAACATGAAGGTGGTGCCGAGGGTAATCCCGATAAGATACAGGAAGGCACAGCATCATACCACGATGGTAAAGACCATTAAAACAAATGGCCGCATCCAAACAGGAGCGGCCATTTTTTACATATGATGGAGTTAATAATATTTAAAAAGCTACCCGTTTAACCGAACCAAAATCAGGTCTGCTATCACGAGCGCCGTTTTCAACTAAACGCTGGCCCCTGTTATCATTGCCACGGTTGTTATTGCGGTCGTTACCACGGTTATTATTGGGGTTATTGCTATTGTTGTTTAAATAGCCACCTTGATTCCTGTCTGGTCCATAGCCGCGGTTATCATTTTGCCTGTTACGATCTTCGTTGCGATTATTATTCCAGTTGTTATTGTTACGATTATCATTGCCACGGTTCCAATTGTTAATACGGTCATAGTTACCGTGGTTGGGTTGATTGTAGCCACCACGTCCTGCATTGTTTGAGTCATATGGAGAATCAAATCTGCGGTCATCATTACGGTTATTGTCCCTGCGGTCGTAGCCACGGTTGGCATACTGATTATTGTCCCAGTTACGGTTCCAATCGCGACCAGCGTTACCGCCAAACCTGTTGCGATAATAGTCATGGTTATCAAACGGGCGCTGGGTGCGTACCTGGTAACGGCGTGCAGAGCGCCAATCGTAATCATGGTAGCGGCCCGGCAGGTATGCAGCGCTTACCCAGCTACGGCCATCCATGTAGTAATAACAATGTTCGGGTACCGAATAATAAGCCTCCACTTCGGGCAGGTAATAAAAATCGTCGTACACTACCGGCCTTTGCACTACACGCGGGCCTATTTGTATACTAATGCCAATTTGTGCGTTTGCAGTTTGAGTAGCTAAGCCACTTGCTGCTATTATGATTGTTAAGAAGAACTTTTTCATATCCTGTAATTTTGTAGGTATGACGGTGCATAACATATCAAGGTTTAAACCGGTAACTAATTGTACAAATTGTAATGAAAACATTACCCGTTTGCATTACTTATTCAAAAAGCACGTATTGGCTTATCAAATTTTAATGCGTTAATTTGAATATCACTTAACCAACTTATGAAAAGAAAAACTGCGCTTTCATCATTCATCCCCATGATAGCTTTAGCCGGCCTGGTATGGTATTCGGCCACCAAAAACACGGCAATGCCGGTAAAGCCCGATGCCGATAATGCCGGGCTGAAACTTCCCGCTGGTTTTGGCGCCTTAAAAGCCGCCGATACTACAGGTAAGGCACGCCACATTGCCGTTACCGCAAGCGGCGATGTATATGTTAAACTTGGTCGTAATAAAGGCGGTAAAGGCATTGTGTTTTTGCATGATGCTGATGGCGATGGCAAACTGGAAACCAAAAAAGCTTTTGGCAATTACGGTGGCACCGGTATATACATTAAAGATGGTTACCTGTACACCTCATCTGATAGTGAAGTTTTCCGTTATAAACTGAATGAAAAGCAGGAAGTAATTAATCCTGATGCGCCCGAAAAACTGGTAACCGGCCTTATTAACCGTAATCAGCACGAAACCAAATCACTGGTGTTGGATAATGAGGGCAACCTGTATGTAAACATTGGTGCTTACTCAAACTCTTGTCAAATAAAAGATCGCCAAAAAGGTTCTATGGGGCAAAAGGGTTGTCCTATTCTTGATTCGGCTGGTGGTATATGGCAGTTTAAGGCTAATAAGCTCAATCAAACTTATAAAGATGGCGTGCGCTATGCAACCGGCTTACGTAATGTGGTTGGCCTCGACTGGAACCAGCAAAACAACCAACTGTTTGTAATGCAGCACGGCCGCGACCAGCTTAACTACATGTTCCCTGATTTGTATACCGAAAAGGAATCGGCCATTTACCCTGCCGAATGTATGTATGCACTTAAAAAAGGCGACAATGCAGGCTGGCCTTACATTTACTATAACCAGGATTTGCATAAAAAAATATTAGCGCCAGAATATGGCGGCGACGCTAAAAAAGAGGGTGATGCAAAATTTATTGATCCGGCTGCAGCTTTCCCTGGTCACCTTGCTCCTAACGGCTTGTTATTTTATACCGGTAGTATGTTTCCGGCTAAATACAAAAACGGAGCCTTTATTGCTTTTCATGGCTCGTGGAACCGTGCTCCTGAACCTCAAGCAGGTTTCTTCGTGGTTTTCCAGCCATTTAAAGATGGTAAACCTTATGGCGAATATGAAGTTTTTGCCGATGGCTTTTCGGGCTCTCCCGAGAAAACTGCCAGCGGCCGTGTTGACCACAAACCTTGCGGTTTAGCACAAGGCCCCGATGGCTCGCTTTATATAACCGACGATTTAAAAGGCACAGTTTACCGTGTAGTTTACAATAAGTAAGCTAACTTACCGTAAACAATAAAGGCTGCTCCAAAACGGAGCAGCCTTTTGCTTTTTAAAGCTGTGTGTGTGTGTTGTTATAGGGTATTAGGTGTGTATACTTTTACGGTACCATCATCTTCGCTGCTTACTACCAGTAAGCTTTTCTTGGTTGGGCTTTTAGCAGCCGGGATAATTAATACGCCTTCTGGTGCATCGCCGCATTTAATAATTTGTAAAAACACGGGTTTGGTTGGGTTGGTAACATCATATATAGCTACGGCATCTACGCGCTCCATACCTACAAAGGCAACTGTTTTATTGCCAATTTTGCCAATGGTTAAACCTTCAGGCTCAATTGATTTATCATCGCTGCGGGCATCATCATAAACGCCAGCCGCTACAGTACGCACATCTAATTCGTTCTTGCTATCAAAAATCTGAGACCCGGTATTACCATTCCAAACGCTGAATGAGCGCGCGCCAAACGAGTAAAGAGCCTCATACTTACCATCTGCGCCAACACCCAAGGTTGATGTGATATTTAGACGACCCAGTTGGGGTTCTTTTTTCAAATCGGCAGCGTTAGGGAAAACAGTTGAACTTAAGGTAATTTCTTTTACGCGTCTCGCTTCTACAAAAGCGGTGTACTCACGGGCATCGCCTTCATTTGCGGTAAACAAGTACGGCGTGTTATTAGCCGTAAACACTGCAATGGCATCGGGCATATATATACCTTTAACCGGCCATTTGCCAGCAATATAGTTAAGTGTTTCTTTATCGCTCGGATCAATCTCGTTACCATCCAGGCTGTAATCTTTAAAACCTAATGGAAATATATCGGTAATATTTTTGCTGGTTAAATCAATTTTGGCAATGCCGTTATTTTCCTGCAGGGTTACCCAGGCAGTTTTTGAGTCTTCAGATATAGTAATATACTCCGGCTCAATATCCTTTACAAAATCATTGCTTGGGCCAAATATGCGGAAACCTTTAGCCTGTAACGCATCTTTTTGACCGGCAAATGCTGCAAAGTTTTTAGTTACCACACTGTAATCGGCAACCGTAATAATTGATATTGAACCTTCAGGATCGTTTAAATAATCGGCACTTGGCTCACCTTCGTTAGCGGTTAAAATATACTTACCATCGGGCGAGTAAGTAACCATATCAGGCAGGGCACCTACATTAATTTCGGCTACTTTGCTGTAATCACTGGTTTTAAAAACCACTACTTTACCGTTCGCTTGCTTGTTGGTAGATTCGATTGCAGCAGCAACGTTACCACCATAAACCGAGAGACTGTTTACCGCGCCACCATAAGGCAACATAGGTATTGATTTTATGACCGTCATTTTTGATGGGTCTTTAAAATCAATTACATCAATACGGTTTTCGGTTTCGTTGTTATTAACCACAAACAAGCGGTTGGTAGATGGGTCAAAAGCTGAAATTTCGGCGGCGCCTTTGCCGCCAACTTTAAACGAAGCAATCTCGGCAAAACTGGCCGGATCTTCATTTACAAAAAATTCTTCTTCGGGAGTTTCAGTGCTATCGTTGTCTTTTTTACAACTAACCAAACCTGTTGCCAATAACAGCAATAGTAAAAGTTTCTTCATAATAAATAATAGTGTGTTGTTGAAACCCCAAAGCTATTACCTAATTATTAAGCCCTTACCCTGTTTGCATTAAGTGTTTGTTAACAACAAAGCCGTTACAAATAGCAACGGCTTATGACTTCGGCAGGTGATAATTAATATTAATCCGTAATCATTCCGAATTAATATGGTATGTATCGTTAAGAATCATCAATGTGTTTTACATCAACAAAACCATATTACCATAAGTATATGATAAAAGTAAAGAGTTTTAACTCGCCATGCCCAAATCGCTCAAAGGCATAGCCTGTTGTGATGCTTCTATAAGTGGAATATTTACATTAACATCTTCAATTACATAATAAGTTTTGAGTTCTTTTTCACTTACAATTATGCTGAAATCATTAAACTTAACGCCATCCTCAAAAGGATAAATGGTGTAACCGCGTTTGTTAGGATCATAGGTGCCAAGTTCAAAAATCTCTTCATGTTTTGTGCCCTTAACTTTAGCGCCCTGCACTAACTGGTAAGCATCTTTAATGGGTGCAAATTGATTGTTTTTCATAGATACAATTTGCAATACAATTACTTTGCCAGTATTTGAAGTTAATTAACTAAACCATGAAAATAAATCGGGCTGAGTTAAACTTAATTTATTTTCACCTGAAAAATCTTTAATAATTTCGCCCTCAGCCATCTGAATTAGCCTGTTACCATGCATATGTGCATCTTTCAGGTTATGGGTGATTAAAATTGCGGTCAGTTTAAATTCGGCTATCAACCTATCGGCAGTTTCCATTACTAACCGGGCCGAGCGTGGGTCGAGTGCTGCGGTTGGCTCATCCAGCAGCAGTATCTTACAATCGTCCATTACGCTCATAAGCAGGGTGAGCGCCTGGCGTTGTCCGCCCGATAGAGTCCCCATGGGTTGCTCGAGCTTGTTTTCCAACCCCATTCCTAACAAGGCGATCTTATTTATAAACTCATTTTTAAATGCCGATGAAGTACCAACTCTTAATCCTTTGCTCACCGTACGCAAAGCCGCCAAACGGAAATTATCCAGAATGCTTAAGTCAGGCGCTGTACCGCTCAATGGATTTTGAAAAACGCGGGCAATCCAGCGGCTGCGCTCAAAGTCTTGCAAGCGGGTAACGTTGTTACCATCTATCTCAATCTCCCCTACAGATGGCAAAAAGCTTCCGGCTATTAAGTTGAGTAGCGTACTCTTGCCCGAACCATTTGATCCTACTACTACCACATATTGCAGCGGAGCAATATCAAGGCTGATGTTTTGTAAAGCTTTAACCTCGTTAGCCTTACCCCGGTTAAAAGTTTTACTGATGTTGCTTAGCTTAATCATGTTGCCTGAGTAATGATAAACGTGGTAAACTTACAAACAGCAATACCAAAGCAGCAGTAACCAACTTAAGCAAATTGGCATTTACACCTAAAGTTAAGGTTACAGCCAGCACCAACTGAAAAACAACAGCCCCGGCCAATACCAGCAGTAAACTTGCCCATACCGATGTTATGTTCAACCAGTTAATCAGTGTTTCGCCAATAATAACTGAGCCGAGGCCAATTATAACAATACCAATACCCATACTAATATCGGCATAACCTTGTTGTTGGGTCATTAAAAAACCACTGAAGGCTGTTAACGCATTGGCCAGGGCAAGCCCGATGATCTTCATGCGGTCGGTATTCACACCAAGGGCTCGTATCATAGTTTCGCTGTTGCCTGTGGCGCGCATAGCAATGCCAAAATCGGTTTTTAACAGGTAGCCAATTAAACCAATAATAAGCGCCACAATAAACAACAATATAATAAGCGTATTAAGGTTAACATTGGTAGTAAAAGAAATAACATTAAATACCGATGGAGTATTAACCAAGGGTAGGTTTGACCGCCCCGCCGTAATAATATTAACCGAGTACAAAGCCGTTGAAACTAAAATACCGGCCAACAGTGCATTAATCTTTAGCTTAGTATGTATTATACCGGTTATAGCGCCAGCAACAGCACCTGCAACTAACACCGCAAAGGCGCTTAAATATAATGGCAAGGCATGTGTAAGCAGTGTACCTGTAAGCATCCCGCCCAGGGTATAGCTACCATCGGTAGTTATATCGGGGATGTTAAATATCTTCATGGAGATATAAATGCCTACGGCAATTCCCGCAAAACATAAACCCTGTAACAACGCGGTTAAATAAAACTCCATTATTTTACGGCTTCAAAATTAGCCGGTACGGTTATATTATACTTTTTAGCTGCTGTTGGGTTGTACACGCGCTTCCTTATTTTCACCATTTCGGGTTTCAAACCATCGGTTTTATGGGTTTTAAGATATTGTGCAGCCTGCAACCCTGATTGATAGCCCCATTGATAAATGTCGGCACCAAAAGCAGCTACGGCTCCGCGCTGTACCAAACCGGCCTCACTGGTAAAAATGGGCACATTCTTTTGTTCGCAACTTTTAAGGATAGTTTCAAACGCGGCAAATACGGTATTATCGGGGTTGGCAAAAAAGGCATCTATGTTTTTATTAAGAAGCGACTGCGTAACCAATTGCGCCTCTGCCGATGAATTAAGCGGCAAGGCCACCAAGGTAACATTCAACTTGGCCGCTAATCCTTTTATGCGCTCCATAGCATCGGCCGACTGCGGCTCCGATTGATTGTAGATCATCCCAATCACCAGCTTACTGCCTTTAGGCTTTAGTAATTTAGGAATGATGCTGAATGAAGTATCGATGTAATTGAGGTCTTCTACCGTGCCGAATAAGTTGGCCGGTGCTTTACCCTGCGCGTCCAGCAAATGCGCACGTTCGGGCGTGGGCGATACCATCATAAATATGGGGATAGTCTTAGTTTTTTGCGATGCCGTAACCGACGATAATGTGGTACTGGTGGCCAGCACATCAACAGGTTCTGACACAAACTGGTTAACTATTTGTGTAAGCGTAGGTATACTGCCCTGGGCATTTTGATATTCTATTTTTATGGTTCCGCTATCTTCACTAAAACCATTTTTAGCCAGTGCATCAACAAAGCCGTTTTTGGCTTGCGCTATGGTGGCATCTTCAAAAGCATCTACAAAACCTACAACAGGAACGTTGCTTTTGTTGGATGATTTACAGGCGGCCAGTAAACAGGTAACGGCAAATATTAACAGGTAGGAATTACGCTTCATTGCACTAAAGTAAACAATTGTGGATATAGCAAAAGACAACTTTTATTATTAAGACCTATTTTTTACGCTTAATTAACTATTTTAGCCCATAATGATACCTGGCTCTAAACTTCCGCAAACCGGAACAACCATATTTACTGTAATGTCGGCACTGGCAGCCGAACTGGGGGCGATCAATCTTTCGCAAGGGTTCCCCGATTATGATGCCGATCCAAGGCTTACGGCTTTGGTTAACGATGCCATGCAAAAAGGCTATAATCAATACGCCCCCATGGCCGGTTGGATGCCACTGCGCGAGCAAATAGCCCAAAAAGTAGAAAAACTTTATGGCGCGGTTTACAACCCCGATACCGAAATTACGGTAACCGCCGGTGGTACGCAAGCTATTTTTACAGCCATTGCGGCAACCATTAACCCAAACGATGAGGTTATAGTTTTTGAGCCGGCTTATGATTGTTATGCTCCTGCTATTAAACTGATGGGCGGAACCGTAAAATCATTAGAATTAGAACCTCCTGATTACCGTATTGCCTGGGATATGGTAAAGCGCCTCATCAGCAACCGCACCAGGATGATCATCCTGAATTCGCCGCATAATCCAACTGCCACCATATTACGACAGGAAGACATTGACGAGTTGGCTGCATTGGTAAAAAACCGCGACATACTCATATTGAGCGACGAGGTTTACGAACACCTGGTTTTTGATGGTGAAGTACACCAAAGTATGGCACGCTACCCTGAATTACAGGAACGTAGTTTTATTGTAGCATCATTTGGTAAGCTATTTCACACCACCGGATGGAAAATGGGCTATTGCCTGGCTCCTGCCGCACTTATGGCCGAGTTTAGAAAAATTCATCAGTATATTGTATTTAGTGTTAACACCCCTATGCAGGTTGGTATAACCGAATATTTGAAAGATGAAAGCGTTTATAATACGTTGCCTGATTTTTTTCAGCGAAAGCGTGATTTTTTCAGAGACGGCTTATCACAAACCCGTTTGGAGTTATTACCATGCTCGGGCTCGTACTTTCAATCAGTTAGTTATAAACACATTACTGATATAAAAGACTGCGACTACGCTATACAAATTACTCGTGAACACGGGGTAGCCAGTATACCGGTTTCGGCTTTTTACAGCAAAGGTACCGACCATAAAATATTGCGTTTTTGTTTTGCTAAAAAGCAAGAAACTTTGGAGAAAGCCGTTGAAAGGTTAATGAAATTATAGTTTTTTTTGTTACTTGCACTTTGCCTGTTGCATTGCTAACCATTATTTGCCGTTGCCAATGGATAATTTAAAAATTACGACCTATCAGGGCTACCTGTTTTGGGAAAACATAGATAAAAACCTGCAAAACATTTCGTTGCGCTTGTCGGGAGTACGTACGTCTACTGATTTGGTTATCCTGCCCGAGATGTTCAATACCGGTTTTACCATGAATGCCGAGAAACTGGCCGAACCCATGGGCGGTAAAACCATGCAATGGATGCAGACCACCGCACATAAAATGAATTGTGTGGTAACCGGCAGTTTAATTATTACCGAAGACGGCAAGTACTACAACCGCCTTATTTGGATGCGCCCCGACGGCAGTTACGAGCATTACGACAAACGGCACCTTTTTGCCTTAGGCAAGGAAGACGAAACCTACACAGCAGGTACCAAAAAGCTTATTGTTGAACTGCAGGGCTGGAAAATTTGCCCTATGATATGCTATGACTTACGCTTCCCGGTTTGGTTGCGCAATGTTAATGCCGAATATGATTTACTTATTATAGTTGCCAACTGGCCGGAACGCCGCTCACTGCACTGGCGCACCTTAATACCAGCGCGTGCGGTTGAAAACCAGGCTTATGTAATTGGCCTAAACCGTTTTGGTTATGATGGTAATGAGGTTTTCCATTCGGGCGACTCTATGTGTATTGACCCTAATGGCAAAGTAATTTATTACAAGCCTAACGAAGAGGATATTTACACCTTTAGTATAAATGCCGAAGAACTGATTAAAACACGCCGTGCACTCCCCTTTTTACGCGATGCGGATGAATTTCATTTAGACTAAAATCACAGCAACTAAAGTATTTTTGCGGGTTCGCACTAAACTCCTTATTTTGCGTTTATACCTCATAGTTTATAAACGTATTTTAATGAGAATCGTTAAACAAGTACTTCCGGTACTTTCCTCTTGTTTACTGTTTGTTTTTACAGCATCGGCACAAAAAAAGAAAGACTACACCCCTTTTGTTGATCCTTTTATAGGCACCGGTGGTCATGGCCATACTTTTCCGGGAGCTACCGTTCCGTTTGGAATGGTGCAGTTAAGCCCCGATACCCGGCTTGAGGGCTGGGATGGGTGTTCGGGATACCATTATTCAGATACCACAGTATATGGTTTTTCGCACACACATTTAAGCGGAACAGGTATTGCCGATTATTGTGATATACTATTTATGCCCACTACCGGCCACCCCCGTTTCCTCAATAAAGAATACAGCTCGGGTTTTAAAAAAGCTGCAGAACAGGCATCTCCCGGATATTACAAAACTCATTTAGATAAGTACGATGTTGATGTTGAGCTTACTGCTACTCAACGCACCGGTTTACATAAATACAGCTATCCATATAGTAATCAGGCTAATATAATTATTGATTTAAATCACCGGGATAAAGTCTTAAACTCATGGATAGAGGTAATTAACGACCATGAGATACGCGGCTTCCGCCAATCCAAATCATGGGCCGATAATCAGTATGTATATTTTCACGCCAAGTTTTCGAAGCCATTTAAAACTTATGGCATAGCATCAAACAACGTATTGCAACAAGGCAAACAAAAAGCTGAAGGTACAAATATCAAAATGTTTGTGCAGTTTGATGATCCTAAAGAGGTACTGGTAAAAGTTGGCATATCGGCTGTTAGCGCAGAGGGTGCCTTAAAAAACCTTGATGCCGAAGTAAAAGACTTTGATTTTAAAAGGGTTGTTAAAGATGCCAAAGCCGCCTGGAATACTGAGCTTAATAAAATAGCTATTGAAGGCGGTGGGCCGCCGGTGCCCCAGCAGCAGCAAAATTACAACATGAACCCGTATGGGTATGGAACCCCGCAGCAAACTAAGAAACCGGTTTTTCAAGATTATTCAAAAATAAAGCAAACCATATTTTATACTGCATTGTACCACTGCATGATAGCTCCAAATATCTACAATGATATTGACGGTCAGTATCGTGGTTTAGATGGCAACATTCATACGGCACAGGGTTTTAATTATTACACGGTATTCTCACTTTGGGATACCTTCCGGGCCGAGCACCCGCTGCTTACACTTATCGACAAAAAACGCACGCTGGATTTTATTAAAACATTTTTAGCCATGTATGAGCAGGGTGGCTTGCTGCCCATATGGCCTTTGGCTTCAAACGAAACTTATTGCATGATAGGTAACCATGCTATCCCGGTGATAGCTGATGCTTACAGCAAAGGCGTGCGCGATTTTGACGCCGGTAAAGCTTTAGAAGCCATGAAAGCAGCATCGAACCGAAATCAATTTGGACTTGATTCGTATCGCGCTAACGGAGCTGTTTTAAGTGATACGGAAAACGAATCGGTATCAAAAACATTAGAATATGCTTACGATGATTGGTGCATAGCCCAAATGGCCAAAATGATGAACAAGCCCGATGATTATGCCACCTATATTAGGCGCGCACAATACTGGAAAAACATTTATAACAACCAAACCGGGTTTATGCAGGCCCGTGTTAACGGTAGCTGGTTTACCCCTTTTAACCCTACCGAGGTAAATAACAATTATACCGAAGGCAACGCCTGGCACTACAGCTTTTTTGCCCCGCAGGATGTTGAAGGCCTGGCAAAAGCCATGGGCGGCAAAGAAAAACTGGAAGAAAAACTGGACGAGCTATTTACCACCACCGAAAAATTAAGCGGTCGTGAGCAAGCCGATGTTACTGGTCTAATTGGACAGTATGCACATGGTAACGAACCAAGCCACCACATGGCTTACCTATACAACTTTACTGCCAACCCGGAAAAGACACAAATGCGACTGAAAGACATTTTCAGGACACAGTATAGCGATAAACCCGATGGCTTGGCTGGTAACGAAGATTGCGGACAGATGTCGGCCTGGTATGTAATGAGCGCTTTGGGCTTATACAATATAGCACCGGGGCAACAGCAGTTTTTAATAGGTTTGCCCCAGTTTGAAAAGGCCGTTATATCGTTAGAGAACGGCAAGAAATTTACCGTACTTAACTCGGGCACAGCAGTTAGCCTCAACAATACTTACCTGCAAGGCATGAATTTCGACAAAAAGCCGTACAACAAGCTTTATATAGATTATGACAACATTATAAATGGCGGTGAATTTGAAATATTTACCGGTAGGTTGCCTAACCAGATCTTTGTGCAGGAGCTGGAAAAACCAACTTCAAAAATAACCGATTCGCTGATAGTACCCACGCCGGGTTTTATCAGTCCGTCGCGTACATTTAAACAGCCTATTACCGTAGCCATTAACTGTGCCGACCTCAATGCAAAAATATTCTACACGCTTGATGGCAGCATGCCCAGCATAAGCTCAAACGTATTTAGCAAGCCTTTAACAGTTACAGCTACTACCACCATTAAAGCTATTGCGGTTAATAATGGTAAAAGTAGCTTTGTTAATATCGGTACCTTTACGCAATTACACGGTAATACAAAAATAACTCTTATAAATAGGTATCTACCCAATTATGCTGCCACCGGTAACGAAGCATTAATTGACGGCCTGTACGGCACCAAAAATTGGCGTACAGGCAATGCCTGGCAAGGTTTCCAGGGAAAAGATTTGGAGGCGGTAATTGATTTAGGCGCCGTTAAACCCGTAAAGCAAATTGGCCTGAACGCCTTACAAGATACCCAGGCCTGGATCGTGTTTCCGCAGCAGGTAACCTATTCATTATCTGATGATGGGAAAACTTACCGTTCGCCTGTTACGGTCACTACCAAAGTAGCGGTGGATAGTATGGGCTCACAAATACAGGCTTTTACAGCCCCGGTAACAGGCAAGGCCCGCTACATTAAAGTTGTTGCCAAACAATACGGCCCACTACCGCAATGGCATGAAAGCAAAGGCAGTCCTTCGTATATTTTTGCTGATGAGATTAAGGTGGATTGATGGTTGGTTGGTCACAACACCAACCACAGGCTGAAAATACATATACCAAAATGTCATTTCGACGTTAGGAGAAATCTTTTCGAGTTTACAAGCTAACCGCTTCGAAAAGATTTCTCGTTATCACTCGAAATGACATTTTTTTTAGCTTATTAAACCCCTAAAAACGTCATTGCGAGGTACGAAGCAATCTCTGCGGAAGCATGGCGTTTAAGCATAGTTCAGAGATTGCTTCGTACCTCGCAATGACGATTGATTGTATTTCTAAAAACCCTCTCCTTTGGAGAGGGTTGGGAGAGGTTACTTATTAGGCTGTGGCGTTAAACGCAAATACGGCTTAACACGGGTGTATCCTTTAGGGAAACGGGCTTCAATTTCTTCGTCTTTTACGGCAGGAGTAATTACTACGTCTTCGCCTTCTTTCCAGTCGGCCGGGGTGGCTACACTGTAGTTGGCGGTAAGCTGTAACGAGTCGATAACGCGCAAAATTTCTACAAAATTACGACCGGTTGATGCCGGGTAGGTAATGATAAGTTTAATGCTCTTATCTGGCGCAATGATAAATAACGAACGTACAGTGGCTGTTAACGATGCGTTAGGGTGAATCATATCATACGCTTCAGAAATCTCACGGTTTTCGTCGGCTATGATGGGGAAGTTTACTTCTACGTTTTGAGTTTCATTAATATCGCTGATCCAGCCGTGATGTGATTCAACCGAGTCTACACTCAGGGCGGCCACTTTTACATTACGTTTTTCAAATTCGTCTTTCAATGCTGCGGTACGGCCCAGTTCGGTGGTACAAACCGGTGTATAATCGGCCGGGTGCGAAAATAGCACGCCCCAGCTATCGCCTAAAAATTCATAAAAATCAATGTCACCAATAGAAGTTTGTGCTTTGAAGTTGGGGGCTTTATCGCCTAATCTTAAGCTCATGTTGTTTTTAATTTTAGATGTATGTTAACTTATAAATGGTTTTATGCCGCTAAGGTTTGACGTCTTTAAACGAGAAATTAATTAACGCTGTAAAACAAATATATAAAGAGTTTTAAATAGTCTATAATTTTAGTAGACTACCAGCAAATATTTTACCTTATATACACAATGTTTAAATATTCCGCCTTTAATTACTTGATAAATGATGTTTACCCTGTATGTTTACTGCTGCTAATATTATGGAAGAACAAAAAAAATCAGTTGCCCAGGGCAAAGCCAGTATAACCCGCGCCCATTATCAAACCATTGCCACCAGCGGAAACCATGCTGTTGTTGCCGATGAACCAAGTGATTTAGGCGGAACCGATACCGGCATGACCCCATTTGGCTTATTACTGGCCAGCCTGGGCAGTTGCACAGCTATTACTCTACGTATGTACATTGACCGCAAAATGTGGATAGTAGATGAAATAAACGTTGACCTGGAGATATTTGCCATGCCTGATGGAAACCTCATTGAAACCCGGATACATTTTAAAGGCGAGCTGATTGACGAGCAGGTTGAACGGTTATTAGATATTGCTAAAAAATGTCCTGTTCACAAGTTACTTACGGGCAATATTATGATTGAGACAAAGATAATATAAATACAACCCACACTATTGTCATTCTGAACGATAGTGAAGAATCTTATACGCTAAACTAACCAAGTGTCTAAAATTTCTCGTACCGAGCTAATATGTTGGTTAAAATCCTTCCGCCTTGGGCGGAGAAAGAGGTTAGATAGGGCAATAAAAAAAGGCTTATACCATATGGTATAAGCCTTTTATATTTTGTGTAAAACCGAGAATTACTCAGCTACAACTTCTTCGCCTTCGGTAGCAGTTTCAGCTTTAGGGGCCTCTTCTACTTCTTCAACTTTAGCTTTAGGAGCTTTTTTAGCTTTTACCGGAGCAACTTCTGCTTCAACAGCTGCGGCAGCCACAGGAGCAACTTCAACTGCTACTTCAGCAGCTTCGTATGGTAATACCGATACGTATGAACGGTTATCAGCTTTCTTTTTGAAAACTACCTGACCGTCTGTTAAGGCAAATAAAGTATGGTCGCGACCAATACCTACGTTTAAGCCCGGGTTATGACGGGTACCACGCTGACGAACGATGATGTTACCTGCAATAGCAGCCTGACCACCGAAAATCTTGATACCTAAGCGTTTGCTATGCGATTCGCGGCCGTTCTTCGAACTACCCGCACCTTTTTTGTGAGCCATTTTGTAATATTATTATTAGTACGGAGAGCCGCACCAAGTTAAACCTTCAATTATAATGTAATACCTGTGATGGCAATTTTAGTGAATTGCTGACGGTGACCGTTTTTCTTTTTGTAACCTTTTCTGCGTTTCTTTTTGAAAACCAGAACTTTTTCACCTTTTACATGAGACAGGATCGTAGCTGAAACTTTAGCACCGCTTAACGCGCTACCTAACGAAAATTTACCTTCGTTTTCTGCTAACAATACTTTGTCAAATTCAATATTAGCGCCCTCATCTCCTTGTAAGCGGTGTACAAAGATGTGCTGGTCTTTTGCAACTTTAAACTGTTGCCCGGCTATATCTACTATTGCGTACATTGTTTATAAATAATTAATTGTTTAAAAATTTGAGGTGCAAATATATGAATACTTATTTTAAAAAGCAACGCACCTAATAAATATTCTTCCACTCCATTGCCATTCAAAAGGTACTGACAAAATCCTGTCAGTATTCAACACGTTCAACATATTTCATGAAACACTAAACTTTACACCACGGAAAAGAGAGACATATAAGGTATGTTTCGCGATTTTCAGTGAAGAAAAGCAAAATAGAGCAGTTCTTGAAATTACTTTAAATGCTTCTCGTGCTCATCAATTACTTTGAGTATTTCTTTGATGAGACGTTCATTGGCATCTTTCAATGCGGAGTCGCCGTCATAATTCTGATCATAAAACACCTTTTTGGTTTTATCTTTATATACAAACTCGATCAGGTATTTGGGTGCGGGTTGCTTGCTATCGCTCTTTTCTTCTGCCGGAAAGTTCCAGAAACCCAGATCGGCCGCTTTACGGTGCAGATACAACAGATCATCTTTACTCAACTTCATATTAAGTTTTTTGATGTTTCCGCTGGTGGTTTTGTATTGGTAATCGCCTGTTTTTGAGTTGTATTTATTCTCCAGGCTATCGGTTAAACCATACTCAATACGCAGGTACTGAAAATCGGCAAAACGGTATGGTGCATTCTTAACCATCATACCATAGTAATAACCACAGTACATTAATATAGGTACAATGATAGTAAGGCCGAAAAATATTTTTCTTCTTTTATCTGTCATGGGGTGTAAGTAGTGAGCTATTATCTTACTCAGTTATAGGGGCGCAAAGGTATAAATCCCAACTCGAACTTTCGAATTTTGAGATCAATCCTTAATTCTTCAGCTCTCCCTCCCATTTACTAACTACGGCGGTTGCCATGGCGTTACCCAATACGTTGGTTGCAGAGCGGCCCATATCTAACAATGGATCGATGCCAATTAATAAAGCTAAACCAGCCTCGGGAATATCAAACATGGCAATAGTACCGGCAATAACCACCAACGATGCACGCGGAACGCCGGCAATACCTTTACTGGTTAACATAAGCACCAACAACATGGAAAGTTGCTGACCAAAAGCTAAATGTATACCATACGATTGCGCCAAAAACAACGACGCAAAGGTCATGTACATCATCGAACCATCAAGATTAAAAGAGTAACCCAACGGCAACACAAAGCTCACGATCTTATTATTACAGCCAAAGCGCTCCAGTTCCATTAAAATACGTGGGTAAGCAGCCTCGCTGGTTGAAGTACTGAAAGCTACCAGCATGGCATCCTTAATGCGGTTAAGCAACGTAAATGCACGTTTACCCAAAACTGCAAAACCGGCCAGTAATATTACTAACCACAAAACCACCAGCGAGAAATAGAACTCTCCTATAAAAATAGCATAGGTTGATAAAATACCTAAACCTTGGCGCGCAATTACTGCCGTTATGGCCCCAAAAACAGCCAATGGAGCAACCAGCATAACATAACCGGTTATTTTAAGGATCACATGAGCAATGGCATCCATGGCTTTGATCACTATTTCACCTTTTTCGCCAATGGCACCGGTGGCTACGCCAAAGAACAGGGCAAACACCACAATTTGCAATATCTCGTTATTGGCCATCGATTCCACAAAGCTTTTTGGAAACACGTGGCTGATAAAATCGCGCAGGGATAAAGCAGTTTTTTGTATACCTGTACTTAAATGGCTATCGGGCAGCGGGATATGCATGGTTTCACCCGGTTTAAAAAAGTTAACCAGCATCATACCTAATAGCAATGATACCAGGGTAGCACTCAAAAACCATAACATGGTTTTACCGCCGATACGGCCTACCGCGCCAATATCGCCCACTTTGGCAACACCTACTACAAGCGTGGTAAATACCAGTGGTGCTACGATCATTTTTATAAGGCGCAGGAAAATATCGCTGAGTATACTAAAGCCTACCAGTTTATCTTCGCGACTGGTATCGGCATCTTTTCGTTCTTTTAATATAGTAACGCGTTCGGCTTTAAGGCTGGTAAATTCGGCAACGGTGGTGTCGTTTAATTGAACGATACGCGTATCGATTGCTTTTACACGGGTATCAACAGTCGTTATTTTGTCGTTATACTCTTTTATTACAGTAACATTGTATAAATATCCTGTAATAACGCCTAAAACGAGGGCTAAAAAGATAAAAAGGGTAAGTTTGCTCTGCTTCATGAAACCATTTGAAGGGATAAAACTACAATAATTTAATATTCTGCTAAAATTTAAAGTGATACGATGGGCGTCACCACCTATAGTTTACAAAATATAAAGAAGGAACTGCAGCATTTAAGCAGCAACCAGCTTGCCGAGCTATGTCTCAGGCTCACAAAATATAAAAAGGAAAATAAAGAGTTGCTCTCTTACCTTATGTTTGAAGCGCATAACGAGACCAGCTATATTGAGGGTGTAAAACAGGAAATGGATGAGCTATTTGCCGAAATAAACAGCCATTATTATTACCAGGCTAAAAGCCTGCGTAAGATATTACGCCTGGTTACCAAGCATAGCAAATTCATGGCATCAAAACCTGCTGAAATTGACCTGCTGCTACATTTCTGTAAACAGTATGGTAAATACATTAATAAAAATATTGGCTATAAACCGCTTAAACAACTACTGCACCGCCAGCTCGAAAAAATAGCCAAACTTATCAGCGGTCTGCACGAAGACCTGCAGTACGATTATAAAACCGAATTTGAAAACGTTGTTTTACAGGCCGATGAGCACTACAGCTGGATAAATAAGCGCGACTACCTGTAACAATTGTTATATTAGCCAATCTAACAAGCACACAACTTAAAAAACTAACGATCACAGTGGCTGATAAAGATGCTGCCTTCAGGCAGATATTCGAATCGAACTCAAAAAAAATATTCCGCCTGTGCTACGGTTATACCGGCGACGAGGATGCAGCGCACGACCTGTTGCAGGAAACTTTTGTTAAGGTTTGGCAAAACCTTGATAAGTTTCGCAACACGGCCATGATTTCGACATGGATATACCGTATTGCCGTAAACACGTGCTTAACTTACCTGCGCTCAGAAAAACGCCAGGCCAAGGAAGAACTCACCCCGCAATTTGCAGAAAGCCACAAAGAAGAATTTTCAGAAAAAAACGAACAGGTAGCGCTGCTGTACAAGTGTATAGCCAGGCTCGAAGAATCAGAAAGAATCATAATTACTATGGTGCTTGATGAACTACCCTACCCCGAAATTGCCGACATATCGGGTATATCCGAAGGCAACCTGCGGGTTAAAATTCATCGTATTAAACAAAAGCTAACCGATTTATATAATCAATATGAAAGACTTTGAACACCTGCTATCGGTTTGGCAAGAACAACCAAAGCAACCCAGACTTTCGGTGGATGATGTGCTGAAACAGGTAAAAAAAGGAGTAAACAAACTGGGCATAGGCGTATTGTACGGCATTATTGCTGCAACAGTAGCCATTGTATTTACAGCAGGACTAACACTATTTGCAGTATTTGAGCAACGCCTCAGCTATATAGGTTTATTTGTAATGCTGTTTGGTATGATAACTTACCTTATACTGCAAATTGGCGATTACCGTACCATAACCCGGCATGATGTAACGCTTAACCCGGCGGCTTACCTTAAAAGTTTAAAAGAATACCAAACCCGCAGGGCCTATTTAAACGGCCGTTTTTATTATGCTTTTGCAGTGATGATTTGCGTAGGCGTATCTTTATACACAGTTGAAGTATTTGCTAATAAACACATAGCATTCAAGATATTATATTACATATTTTGTGGTGGAACGATCATTTTTACCACTTTCTTCCTGAAAGATAAATTTATTCAACGTGAGCAAAAACGGGTAAGTTATTTGATTGAGCGCCTGGAAAGACTGGAAGGACAATTTGAGTAAATAGTATTATACTTAAAAGTTAATACTTGCTCTTTGTTACGCCTTTACTTGCTATCTTTCTTGCATGAAAATGCATTTGGCTATTGTTGCCCTGCTTATTGCCGGCACTACTTCTGTTAACGCTCAACAAAAGACAAAATCAACATACTACTTCCCTCCTGCCGGTGCGTGGCAAACACAGGCTCCTGCACAGTTGGGATTAAGTGCTGATGCTATTCGGCAAACTATAAGCTTTGCAAAAGAGCATGAGGCCAAAGCCTCGCGTAATGGTGAGCTTGCACAATTTCAGAGTTTTGGTAAGGAACCGTTTAGCGAAGCCGTAGGTCCGCTTACCGACCGTGGCGGCTCCACCGGCATCATCATACATAAAGGTTACATTGTTGCCCAATGGGGCGAACTTAACCGCGTTGATATCGTGAACAGCGTGACCAAAAGCCTGTTATCAACCGTTATTGGTTTAGCTGTTGACCGGGGACTTATTAAAAGCACCGTGGATACCGTGGCTAATTATGTTCCGTTTGTAGAGTTGTATAACTTTGGCATTAATAACCCCGTGCGCGAAGATGTTCAAAACAGTATTATTTACCCATTTGCATCGGCACACAATCGCAAGCTTACGTGGGAGGTGATGCTGCGCCAAACCAGCGACTGGGAAGGCACGCTTTGGGGCAAACCCGATTGGGCCGACCGTCCGCAAGGAGAAATAGAGCAATACAAAACCCGCCAGAGTAACGAGCCGGGCAGCATTTATAAATACAATGACGTACGCGTAAATGCCTTAGCATTAGCGGCAACATCAGTATGGCGTAAACCTTTGCCACAGGTGCTTAAAGAAAACATTATGGACCCCATAGGCGCTTCAACTACCTGGCGCTGGACGGGCTACCGCACTTCATGGATAGTGATGGACGGCCAGCCTGTGCAATCGGTTAGCGGTGGCGGTCATTGGGGCGGCGGAGCGTTTATTAACGCTTATGATATGGCACGCTTTGGCTTGCTCACCCTGCGCCAGGGTAACTGGAACGGCAAACAACTCATCAGCAAGCAATGGGTTAAGCAGGCGCTTACCCCAACCACGGCTAACAAAGGTTACGGCTATATGAACTGGTTTTTAAATACCGATAAAAAAATGCTACCATCGGCCCCCGAAACGGCTTGGGTACACATAGGCAACGGCACCAACATGATTTATTGCGACCCCGAACATGATGTGGTTATGGTAGTGCGTTGGATTGAGAATAAAGACATGGATGGCGTAGTGAAGACTTTGTTGGCAGCGTTTAAGAAATGAAAAATAAAGGCCTTGTAATATCCGCAGTTGTACTCTTTCTTTTAGTAAACACATCGTACTATTGGGAAGGGCAACTTGGTGTGCTGGCCTTTCCGGCCGATTTATTGTTAGTAATTGCATTCCTCATTCTTGCTATTGCGCTCATCAGGCAGTTTTATTTTTCAATAAAAGAGAGATTTAAAAACAAGCACAGAAGTATTATAATGGGCTTGTTAACCATTACCTTGGGATTGATTTTATACCGTCCTGGCGGACTAATAGACTTTGATAAACTTGAAGGCAACGATGTTTTAATGGCTGAAAGAGAAGGTGCAGCTAATTGTATGACCGTTTTTAAACTCAAAGACAACTTTACATTCAAAGAAAGAAGTGTTTGTTTTGGTGTAGTAGAAGTTAAAGGACGTTATAGTTTAAAAAATGACACTATTTACTTTAATAATGTAAAAACAGGCTTATATACCGATGGCTTTTATATGTTTGCAGTTATAACACCTTCCATATACCAAAAAGACGGAAAGCATTTTGATATAACCTTATTTAAAAATAAAGGAGACAGTCTTGGATATACACTTCCAATAACTAAAAGCGAACTAAATCGAATAAAGAACGCCAAGTTGAGTCGTTATTAAATTTTACAGAGCCCTATTTACAACAAAGGCGATAACAGCCTTGCCAGTCTTTCGGGCAAATGCTTGTACCACGGGCGTTTATCCCACTCGGCGGTGTTAATGAGCACGGCGTCTTTTAAATCGTTGGTAAAAACGTCTTTGAGTTGCTGGGCAATAGTTTTATCGTAAACAATAGTATTTACTTCGAAATTAAGGTCAAAGCTGCGATAATCCATATTGGCCGTACCTACAATACATAAACGGCTGTCAACCACCATAGTTTTGGCGTGGATGAAGCCTTTTTGATATTGGTATATCTTAACACCCGCATCCAGCAAATCATCGTAATATGATTTGGCCGCATAATCAACAAATAACGAGTCGGAGCGTTCGGGCACCAAAAGTGTTACCTCTACCCCGCTCAGCACGGCCATGGTAAGGGCATCAATCAAACTATCGCCGGGTATAAAATAAGGGGTAGTGATACATATCTGGCTTTGTGCCTGGCTTATGGCACTAAGTAGTGATAGTAATATGGTCGATTGCTCTGAATCGGGGCCGCTGCCCACCACCTGTACAGTTACATCATTATCCCCTTCGGGATTGAGATCAAAGTACTTGCGGTTGGGTTCGAGATAAATGTCTGAGCAAAAATTCCAATCGCCTATAAATAAATATTGCAAATAGTAAGTGCCGGGGCCGTCGATCCGTAAGTGCGTATCGCGCCAATATAATTTATCAGGTTCACTGGGCGAATTAATATACCTGTCGCTCACGTTAATGCCACCTGTAAATGCCGTATGACCGTCGATGATAATAATTTTGCGGTGATTGCGGTAATTAAGCCTGTTGGCCAGGGCTAAAAACAGTATACGATAAAACGGATAGGCTTGCACTCCGGCCTCTTTCAATTCTTCTACCAAATCATGGCGTATGGAGCGGCTGCCAAAATCATCGTAAATAAAGCGGACTTCAACACCTTGCCGGGCTTTTTCGATCAAAATGTTTTTGATCTCCTGGCCTATGTTGCCGTCCTCAAAAATATAGTATTCGAGATGGATGTGATACTGCGCGTGTTTAAGGGCATCTATCACTTCCTTAAACTTTTCTTCGCCGTTAATCAACAGTTTTACCCGGTTGCCACCAGTAAGTGGGCTCCAGCTGTTGGTAAGCGACAATTGCGCAAGCCGTTCAAACTGCCTTAACTCGGGAGATGCGTTTTGCAAGCGTTGTTCAAAAGCTACCGAAATTCGGTCTTGTATCTGCAACTGCAGTTGCGTGTCTTTAATGATTTTTTTGTCGTAGAGTCTGCGCTTACGGTAGTTTAAGCCAACCGAAAAGTAAATAATAGCGCCAATAACGGGCAAAAAGATGGTAAGAAGTAAGTATGCAAGTGTTTTAGCCGATGACCGTGTATCATAAATAATTCTGAAACAAACGGCGGTTACGCCCAGTATATACAAAACTTCGGTTACTGTTACCCAGTCAAAACGCATGAGGCTTTACTTAAATAAACAGGCAATGGTTGAATATACCTGCGGTTCAAACTTAGTTAACTAACAACACAAACCACTATATGTTGTACAAAGTATTGCAACTGTATGATAAACCAAAGTTATAGGCATAAAAAAACACCGCTGCTCCAAGGGCGGTGTTTTTATTATTTTTGAAAACTATTATTATTAACTCAAACAAAAGAACGGGAAGCAATATCTTGTAATAACTATCTTTTTAGTTGCTTTTATTAATAGACGTGAGTTATACAGGATTGTTGCATGCTATGTAAATTTTAACATAGCAGCCCGTTTATATGGTTATAAATCATAGTTAAATATGCTACAAGCCCACTGTTTGGTTTGATGATTAGTATTGAGTTATTCTTAACCGAAGCGTATCGGTTTGCATGGCTGTAAATATGCCAAAACCGTTCACAATATTTCCCGGCGGATTAGTGAGTTTTTGAGATGAAGAATTGGTATTACTGGTGAGCACATCTGAGTATTCTTTGTTTACGGCATACAATATTACACGGTAAACACCTATGTAATCAAATATGCGATAGTAAGCATCATAGCTATCGGTTTGCTTTACGTTTAATGTAAAGTTTACCGGCCTGTTGCTTCGCAAATTTGCTTTAGCCGGACTTTTATCATCGTTTTTAAATATGATTACGTGATATAACGAATCAGGATTACTCCATTTATATGTTACGGCAATTGAATCAGCCTCACCTGTAAACGGATTTCCGGCTCCGCCAACAGTATTGGTGTATGGCACATTAATAGAATCTTTTGTGGCAGTAAAACTCTTAGGTTTGGCCGGCATAACTGTACTGGCCGAAACTTTAATGCCATTGTATTCAAAAGTGAGTGTATAAATTTTGCCAGCAATTAAAAAGTTTTCATCGGCATGAGAATAAGTTCCTGTCGCACTTTCGGTAAGGGTAACATTTTGGCTGCCATTACTTATTTGTAATTGCAGGCCGCTTATCAAAGTACCATAAGTGGCAGTATCGGTTAAACCCTTTTGCTGGTAAACTTTTACTTTTAACGGCTGCCCCGGAATGAGATAACTTTCTATTACAGGTTGACTTTCCACACCGCTTGCCGACTCTTTTTTACATGCAGCATGCAGCATAATTATAAATATAACCGATAGTATAACTATTACGTTGAGTGTTTTTTTAAGCATTATTTTAGTTTTAAGCTAAGGGTTATGTTTGGGGTTAAACCAAGGTATTTAACCTGTGTAGTAATTATTTGGTTGCCTTGCAGGTAATAATCGTTATACCACGTATTTACATGATTGTAAGCATTAAACAACGAGAAGCTTATGCTGCCTACCTTACGGCCATCGATCTTTAGTAAATCATAAGTTGCCGAAAGGTCAAGGCGATGATATGCTGGCAAACGTTCTCCGTTTTTGGCGCTGATGCTCATGTAAGTCATTTGGTTACCATCGAGCGTGTTTATGGTATAACTACCCAACGGAGCAGTGTAAGGGTGCCCGGTACTGAAAATAAATACGGCCGAAAAACTCCAACGCTGCAGGTGGTACATGTTCACCCATTTAAATTCGTGCCTTATATCCTGGTTTGATGAAAAATAGCTATCGCCGTAATTAGGGAACTTGCTTTTAGCTTCGCCCAGCGTGTAGCTCAGCCAGCCGGTATATACCCCGGCTTTTTTTTGCAGCATCATTTCAATACCGCGCGAATAACCCTCACCGTTGTAAAAGTTTTCAGTAACGGTGGTGGTATTGCTTTGACTGGGCATCATCATGCCCTGTCCGCCAGTATTCCCCCCTACCTGCCGTATAGAATATTCGCTCAAACCCCGCAGGCGCTTATAGTAACCTTCCACATCAAATAAAAAGTTATCGTTCTCCACACTAAAAC
This sequence comes from Mucilaginibacter terrae, assembly GCF_031951985.1. Lineage (NCBI taxonomy): Bacteria > Pseudomonadati > Bacteroidota > Sphingobacteriia > Sphingobacteriales > Sphingobacteriaceae > Mucilaginibacter > Mucilaginibacter terrae. The sequence goes on from NZ_JAVLVU010000001.1 coordinate 792,973, forward strand.
CACCAATAAAATGGTCGGCATATGCAACCGGAATGCTTGTATTATTGGCCAGTACCCAAAAGTTACGGTCCCCAGAAATTACATCTTCCCGGGTTACCTGTTTGGTAAACTGGTAAAACCGGCCCGTAGCGCCTTTCAATTTAAAGTTGTTGGTAATATCATAAGTGGCCGATAGACGAGGCTCGGTATAAAATTTACCCGTAGGCGTAAAATAAGTGGTACGTAAGCCCGGTTGAATATGCAGATTAGCACTTGGATCATACTCTAACTCGGTAAATGCACCGGCAACTGTGCCGCTATTATTTTGGTTGATGAGTTGTATGGTATCGTTTTGAAGATAGTTGTACTTGATACGCAGATATGAGCCGTACCCTCCAAACAACAGCTTTGCTTTTGAACCTGCACGCCATTCCCAGTCTGATTTTATGCTGTAATCGTTTAAACGATTGGTTTCAACCATTCCATTGTTAATCTGGCGGGTGCTGCCGCTATCGGTTACGCTACCTGTTGTACCGCGGTTGCGGTCGCTGTAAAAGCCCGAATAACTCACTACCGTGTTGCCAAACAGCTTTTGACCTGCATTGGTAGTCCATTTTAAGCTGGTGCCAAGGTTGCCGGTGCGCAAATTATCATTAATGGTTAAATCGGAGCTGCTAGTGCTTAAAAATGATGGAAAGTTGAGCTTGCGGCCGTTATCTAAATGGTCGGTTCCATTATATAAACTCCATGAAAATGAGTTTTTAGTTGACGGCGTAAATGTATATTTAGCGTTTACATCATAAAAATAAGATGACGGAGTGGTTTGGTTGGCAAAACCTCCCCCACCAGGGCCGCCACGGCCACCGCCGCCAAATCCGCCGCCTGTTGGAGCGGTATTAGTGGTGGTAGAGGTATTAAACTGGCCGAAAATTTTATCATATAAGGGACCCTGGTACGAGCGCCTGAATGCTACCAACGCAGTAGATTTACTTCCTACCGGGGTTTCGGCATAAATATTTGTACTGAGCAAACCTAAATCACCACCTATATTGGTTTCGTTTTTGTTGCCGTCTTTGCCCCTTATTTCGGTTACACTGCTTAACCTGCCGCCGTATTTGGCGGTATAGCCACCTTTGTACAAATCAACATCGCGCACGGCATTGGTGTTAAACGCGCTGAAGAAGCCATAAAGGTGATCGACCTGGTAAACGGTAAAGCCATCAAACGTAACCAGGTTTTGGTCGGGCGTACCACCGCGTACGTATGCTCCTGATGACGACTCATTGGTAGCACTAACGCCCGGCATCAGCTGAAACGATCGCATAATGTCGCGCTCGCCAATACTGGGGAGCTTATCGAGCGCGGCTGGAGTTAACTGTAGCACGCTCACCTTTTTGCTATCGGTGTTTAACACACCAGCCTTTTTACCTACCACTTCAACCTCGTTAAGTGTATTGTTCATGTTAGGAAACAGTGACAGTGTGAGCATACCCATAATGTTTTGGTGAGTGAGCCTGAAAGCATCATTTTGGTAGCCCATGAAAGATGCCTCAACCACCGATGTATCAGTCGGCACATTCATAATGGTAAAGTTTCCGCTGGAGTTGGTAAGCACGCTTAAATCGCTGTTCCTGATTTTCACAATGGCGCCGGGCAAGGCCTCGCCGGTATTTTGATCGGTTACGCGACCGGTTATGGCAAACTTAAATTTTTGAGGTGGCCCATTAGGCGCTTCGAGTTTTTGAGGTTGAATTACCGCCATATTTTTGCGCATATTCTTCAGGCGACGCAAGCGTACCAAATCATCGGGGCGCTCCATGATGTACACTGTACCGTCGTTTTCGATCCAGTAACGCAAACTATGCTCACTACAAACGCTTTTAAGCATATCCATCAATGTTTCGTTGAAAAAGCGTGCGTTCACATCGTACTTCTCTATTACTTCGCGCTCATAAAAAATTGGTAGCTTGTATTTCATGGATATGGTATCGAGCATTTTATCCATGGTGCAGGTAAAAAAATGGTTAATTACCTGTTTTTTTAAAACTTGCTTGGTTTGCTGGGCATAAGCTATCGAAACTGAAAGGCTTAGCACAATTACAAGGGAGGTAGAAATTCTCTTCATCAACTAAATCGGGGTGCTTGGGAAACCGAATTTGCTTTATAAGCACATAACCACGAAATAAATGAGATAAGGCACAACTATATGTAGACCAAATAGCCTGTTGTGCCGAAGTGTCTACTGCACTTTACCTGTCATTCGGCTAATAGCATCCTTGTAATTATCGCTGTACGGCACCTCGGCATCAGCCACCTTAATGCGCCCTTTACGAATAGAATGCACATGGTTAAGGTTTACAATGTATGATTTATGTACCCTGTAAAAATCGGCAGCCGGCAACTGCTCTTCCAAAGATTTAATAGTTATGCGGGATAAGATTGGTTTAGGTAAATTAGTTGCGTACAGCTTCACATAATCTTTTAAGCCTTCTATATAAGTAATATCATCATGGCTTATTTTAATCAAATTATAATCGGCATATAAAAACAGGAAGCGCCTGGTGGTAGCGGCGGATTCGGTGTTATGAGATTGCCGCTTGTTGGCTTCAAATATGGTTATTGCCTTATTGCAGGCTTTTAAAAACCTATCTAACGCAACAGGTTTCAGCAAGTAATCTACCACATCAAGTTCAAACCCATCAATTGCAAACTCCTGGTAGGCCGTAACAAATATTACCAACGGTTTTTGTTGCATACTGCGCACCAATTGCAGCCCGTTAATACCAGGCATCTGTATATCGCAAAATATGAGATCAACGGGCTGTTCCTGCATAATTTGTATGGCTTGTACGGCATTGCGGCACATACCCACCAATACAAGGTTGGGTATCTTCTTTATATTGTCTTCCAGCAGTTCGAGCGCCAGCGGCTCATCATCTATAATTAAACAGCGCATTAGTTAAAATGTATTTGTAGTATTACGAGGTATGTATTGAGGCAATAATCGCGGTAAAGCAAGTGAGTCCCGGGGTAAAGGCTTTCGAGTTTTTGCTTAATGCGCATATAAACTACACGGGTACGTTCGTCATGTATTTGATTACTTGTACGGTAGTGTACACTAAACGTAAGGCTGTTACTATTAAGCTGTAAATCGAACATAATCGCCGGCGCATCTACTTTAAATACCCCAAACCTAAAGGCATCATTTATTAAGGGCAGCAACATATCATGCTCTACGTTGTATGAGTTGCTACCAATATCGGTATGCAGATTTATGTAAGCCATGTTGGCATAATGCTGTTTATATTGATTGATATAAGTGCACAAATAGTTTGCTTCCAGCTCGGCCCGCAGTTGTGTTTGATATGTTGAATTGTGCATACGTTTATGCTATTATTTTCATCATATAACCGCATAGTTAGATCAAATATTACCCTAAAACAGCCATGTATAGATATAAGGGTGAAATGTATAGACGAATGCCTTTTGTAGTCACAACCATTGCAGTCATTTGTAATAAAAATTACGCCTCTTAAAGCATTCGTCTATACATTTCACGCTCTTATCTCATTACTACTGTAGCTACATAAATTGTTGCTTTATTTGCAATAATGAAAAAATTGATCGGGAAGCCGTGGATATACAACTCTATACCTGTGTTGGTATGGTTCCTGTTACTTGTGCTTCCATTTATATCGGGTCCGGCTAATCTACCGCATAACATCCGCCAGCATTTTATTATAAATGTAGTTATTAATAACTTTCTGTTACTGTGTATATTTTATCTTCATACTTACTTTATATATCCGCTATTAAAATCAAAGAGTATTGCCGCTTACGTAATATCACTGGTTATACTATTAGGTTTGTTTTGGTTGTACTCTTACTTTTGGGGGGCAGTACAGCCTCCGCATCATAACGAAGCTGTAACCGGCCCAGGTATGTTTAAAGACCAGCATAAGCCGCCATTTAACCGCGGCGACCGCAAACCATACATGGTTATATTTGGTCCATTGATTGCGTTGCTATGCAGTTATTGTTATCGGATTATATTGGATGATGCTGCCCGCCAGCAACTGAATAAAGAGCGTGAAACTATTCACCTTAAAACTGAGCTTAATTTTTTGCGATCGCAGATAAGTCCGCACTTTATGTTTAATGTATTGAATAACCTGGTAGCGTTGGCCCGCAAAAAAAGTGACGATCTGGAACCTGCAATCGTAAATCTTTCGCAAATAATGCGGTACATGCTTTATGAAAGTGATGATAACCGGGTTAATCTTTCTAAAGAAATTGAATACGTTAAAAGTTATATTGATTTACAGATGCTGCGTTATGGCAGCGAAGTAACTATTAAGTTTAATGTAAACGGAGATCCTGAATTATTTATGATCGAGCCAATGCTCCTGATTCCGTTTGTGGAAAACGCATTTAAGCACGGAACAGGTATGATAGAAAAGCCGTTGATAATAATTTCGCTAAATATTATGGAGGAAGAACGTTTGTTAAAATTTGTGGTTTTAAACCCGGTTACCGATGCCGGTGGTTCAAAAGACGACAGTTCGGGTATTGGCTTAACCAATGTTAAACGCCGCCTGGATATACTATACCCTCACAAGCATAAACTCCACATTCATCCGCAACAAAATTCGTTTAAAACTGAGTTGGTTTTGCAACTGGCTTAAGGCTAATCCAGTTCGGTTACCCCGCCCGATATTACAAACTTCATCACATCTGCAGCGCTTTTGTCAATAGGCTTAACCTTATTGGCCGGAACAATAACTACCTGCCCGGCAAAAGAGTATGAATACGGAAAGTAAACGGCAACCTCGCCCTGCAAACCAATAGCGCTCAAATCTTTACGGGTTAAAAATCCAATTTTTTTCACCCCAGACGAACCAACTTCCACCAGTACCGGCTCGTTAAACTTTTTTTCTTCGCCTACAAAAGCCTCGGTGAAATCTTTAACAGAGGAATACAGGAATTTAAACAGTGGTATGTGGTTTAGCAAGCGCCAAAACCAGCGTTTTATGGGGTCGGTTATTACATTGGTAACTAAAACCCCCATGATCATGATGAGGGCTAATACAGTTAATATTCCCAAACCGGGTATATAAACACCTTTACCGGTTTTAGGGTTAACCCATAACACATCGCTCAGGTTTAGTGCATTATCTAACTTGGCAACAGCCCAAACTATCAAAAATACGGCAACCCCCAGCGGAACTACCACCAGCAAACCTTTAATAAAATAGTTAAATAAGGCGCGCGCAAACCTGTTCATAATCGGGTGCAATTTTACTCATAAAAATACACTCTTTTAACCCGCTGCGAAATATTGGTTAAAATTTCATAAGGAATAGTACCTATTTGACGGGCTAAGTCTTCAATAGTTTGCTGTGCGTTAAACACTACAACTTCATCGCCCTCATTAACTTCAACGGCGCTTACATCAAGCATACACATATCCATAGCAATATTACCTATGGTAGGTACAAGCACGCCATTTACCAGCATTTTACCCACGCCATTACCAAAAGCACGCAGGTAACCATCGGCATATCCAATACGTACCGTAGCTATACGACCGTCGTTTAATAACTTACCGTTGCGGTTATAGCCAACCGTTTCGCCAGCCTTAATGCTGCGTATTTGCGATATATTGGTTTTAAGCGTGGCAATAGGCTGCAAGCCACTTAAATGTTTGGGTACGGCAGCATCAATACCATACAAACCTATGCCCAGGCGCACCATATCAAATTGTGCTTCGGGCCAGCGTATAATGCCCGATGTATTAGAGATGTGTTTAATTACCGGGTACCCTAAAGCTTCCTCAATTTGAGTAAAGGCGTTGGTAAACAGGCTGATTTGCCTGAGTGTAAAATCATCATGCGCTTCTGCATCGCTGGCCACTAAGTGAGAGAATACAGATGTTACGTGGATGTAATGATTGTTGCGCAATAGCTCACAAAGTGTATCTAACTCAAACTCTTCAAAGCCCAAACGGTGCATGCCGGTATCTATTTTAATATGCACCGGGTAATTCTTTACGCCGTTGTTTTGCGCAAACTTTACAAACTTATCTAACAGGCTAAAACTATAAATTTCGGGTTCGAGTTTAAACTCCAACACCTTATCATATGCCGATGGTTCGGGGTTGAGCACCATAATAGGTAGCATAATACCAGCATGGCGCAGTGCTATACCTTCATCAATATAAGCTACGGCCAGGTAATCAACCTTGTTATACTGCAATATATTAGCCACCTCAAACGTACCGCTACCATACGAAAATGCTTTGACCATAGCCATCAATTTAACGCCTGACTTTAGCTTCGATTTGTAGAAATTCAGATTGCCCAACATAGCATTCAGGTTAATTTCCAGCATGGTTTCGTGCGCCTGTTGTGACAAAGCACGGCTTATGCGTTCAAACTCAAAACTGCGCGAACCTTTAATAAGAATAGCCTCATTATTAAAATTTAATTCTTTAAGATGCGCGAGCAGCGTGGTTGTATCGGTAAAGAAATGGGTTTGAGTAATGCCATCAAATAAATCTCGGTTTTGTTGCAGGGCCTCTCCTACTCCAATAAACCTATCAATACGTTTGCTTTTCACCATATCGGCCACCTGACGGTATAGCTCCTGCTGCTGCAATCCCGACTGGAAAATATCCGACAGGATAAGCGTTTTAAATTTATGCTGATTTTGCTGCTGTAAAAAATTGAGTGCTATGGCTAAAGATTGCACATCGGAGTTATAAGAATCATCAATTATGGAGCAATCGTTAATGCCAGTCTTCATTTCCAGGCGCATACTTACCGGGGCCAGGTGCTCCATACGTTTATCAGCCTCTCCGGCCGGGTAATCCATGGCCAGCAGTGTTGCCCAGCAGGTAATGGCATTTTCTACCGATGCTTCATCTAAAAACGGAATAAGGCATTCTATCTCCTGTCCTTTATACACAGCACGCAGGTAATAACGTTTGGAAATTACTGTTTCGCTGAATACGTATAAATTGGCCTCCTTGAAATTTTTGCTCCAGGTAAATGTTTGGGCCGATGCAGGCAAATTTGTAGTGTAATTTACAAGCTGGTCATGATTATAAATAATTAATCCACAGTTTTTAAAGAGTTTTAGCTTTTGGGTTACCTTTTGCTGAGTGCTTTCAAACCCCTCATCATGGGCCGAACCCAAGTGGGTAAGCACACCTATGGTTGGCTGTATAACGGCTTGCAAAACATCCATCTCATTAATGGTTGATATACCAGCCTCAAACATACCCAGCTCATTACCCTCCTGTATTTGCCATACCGAAAGCGGCACCCCAATTTGCGAATTATAGCTTTTAGGATTGCGTACAATACTCTTATCGGCTGCCATTAACTGATACAACCACTCTTTAACAATGGTTTTTCCGTTACTGCCGGTTATGCCAATAACAGGAATATTAAACCTGCTCCTATGGTGCGCTGCCAAAGCTTGCAGTGCCTTTAACACATCGGACACTACTAAAAAATTAGCGGCAGTATATTCTTGCTGAGGTTGGTGCCGAACTACAAAATTGCGCACACCCTGATTATAGGCTTCGGCAATAAACTCATGCCCGTTGCGGCGGCCATGTAAAGCAAAAAAAAGGCTTTCGGCAGGGTTAGTAATCTGGCGGCTATCGGTTAATAATATACTGATGTTGTTCTCCCTAACAATGGTTCCGGCAGCGCTAATTATTTGCTGCACCTCTGCAATAGAATACTGGTTGCTCAACATAGTTACGAAGGTGGGTATATTTATGTAAACAGAAAAATGAATTGGTACATCAAATTTCTTAGCCAAAATTTTTAGTAATTTCGCAGGTATGAACGAACCTAAAAAGAAGCGCATTACTGACGAAAAGACCGGCCTTGCCAAAGCCGAGCATTTTTGCGCTTACCAGGAACGTTCGCAACAGGAAGTACGCGATAAACTGTACGACCTTGGCCTTTACCCTGATGCCGTAGAGCGCATTATTAGCAAGCTGATTGAAGGTAATTATTTAAACGAAGAGCGTTTTGCCCGCGCTTATGTACAAGGCAAATTTAATCAGAAAACCTGGGGCCGCATTAAAATTAAACAAGGCTTGAAACTTAAACGTGTACCCGAAAAACTCATCAACAAGGTGCTTATGGGAATTGATGGGGACGATTATTTACTCAAACTTGAACAGTTGCTGGCCAAAAGAGCAGCACAAACCACCGAAAAAGATACTTTTAAACGACGGTATAAGCTCATTCAGTACGCTACAAGCCGTGGTTTTGAAGCTGATTTAATAAATGACGTTTTGAATAACAGCGAGTTATAAAAAAGTTAAAAAAACTTTAATATAATTGTTTGCAGAATATGCTTTTGTGCCTATATTTGCATCACCAAAAACGAAAGGGGTTAACGAAAGTAAAGCACCTGAAGTTAAATGCGAAAGTAGCTCAGTTGGTAGAGCACGACCTTGCCAAGGTCGGGGTCGCGAGTTCGAATCTCGTCTTTCGCTCAAAATATCTACTGCTACCATAGTAGATATTTGTTTTAAAAGGTTAATCACCTGCTCGGGTGGTGGAACTGGTAGACACGCAGGACTTAAAATCCTGTTCGCCTTAAAGCGAGTGCGGGTTCGATTCCCGCCCCGAGTACAAGCCTGATACTTTGTATCAGGCTTTTTTTATGCAATATATTTTACACCTACCCTCTTTTAAAAACCATAACAAAAGTATTACATCACTTATCGGGAAAGATTATGCTCCGGAGAATTTGGAGCGTTATAAAACCAGTTTAAAGCTACTATCCTCTACCTGTCTTCGATACACACAATCTCACACTATATGTCATTATAAACATCTTAAATACCTTTACATACCCTAAATCCTTGGTCGGCTCCCTTGCCACTTGCTTCAAAACTGTGACGGCTGGCACATTCACAGCGGTTTTCGCCGCCTATCCAGCCACCACCCCGTTGGGAACGCTTAATACCCGGAGGCGTTTCATCATCCTGGTACCAATCCTCACACCATTCTCTCACATTGCCAGACATGTCGTAAATTTCTAATTCATTGGCTTTTTTACTACGAATTATATTAGCTTGACAATGGTTCTTTTCTAATACCGGCCAACTCCAGTTTCCCGTTAAAATTTTGTCGCCAGAGTTCTTCCAATACCAGGCAACCTCATTTATATTATTGCTCCCGCTATATTTATAGCTTTTACTTTTTTTACCTCCGCCAGCTGCGTATTCCCATTCAGCCTCAGATGGTAAACGGTAACCATTAGCACCTTTATTCACTGTTACTATAAATTTCAAACTATCAAATTCACTTTTGTTAACCGTGTCTTTCTGGTCCTTATTTAATGTATAGTAAGGTTTTAAGTCTTCCTTAATACTTCTTTTGTTGCAGTATTCTATACAATCATACCAGCTTACCGTTTCTACAGGTAAACTATCACCTTTAAATTTCGACGGATTAATACCCATAACAGCTGTCCACTCTTTTTGAGTAATTTCGTTTTTGCCAATACAAAAATTGGGTAAGTTTCCTTTTCCATATAGGTTTGATTGAGTGTTGATAAATGATCCTCCCTCAACTATTACAAAATTCGAATCATTAAGGTGTTCAGGTTGCCTGCATGCAGTTAAAAGGCCGACTGCTAATATTAAAAATAAGAAAAAGATCTTCATTGTGTTTTGATAAAAAAGCCGCCGGTGTAAACACTCGACGGCTTCAATGTTTAACAAGAAAAATAAGTGAAAATTTACACTACATCTGTTTATTACCAAACGCTTGCGTTAACGTATCCGCTGGTACCTGTACCGTAAGACTCTGTTAGCAATATTGCTGCCGGAGAAATATCGCTACCAAGACCCAAACCTGCATTTGCCCAGGCATTTACGTGGTTAGCAAAAGTAATGCTCCTGTTTTGTGCGCTGGGTGCCTGTGAAGTACGGGTACTGAAAACCTGGCGAAAAGTTTGGGTACCGTCAATAGAAGGGGCGTTAGTGCGGATAGCTGTGTATATATCATACGTGCCGCCATCTGTACTAACCGATCCGCGACGATCGGAAGATGCAGGTCTGGAACCTCCCCATTTCTCATTCACGTAGTACTCAATAAGCGGGCTTCTTGTCCAGCCATAATAGGCAAAAGATCCGCCGCCGTTCATACTAAAAGATCCGCAGTTGTAGTTTACCGTTCTGGTTTTAGAACCTGTACTCCAGCCCTTACCACAGGTAAAGTTACCGTTAAAACCACTCCATGAAATGGAATAATTACCGTTAGAACCATTAGTGTAAGTACAGTTTCCTGTGGCTCCGTCGCTTTTCCAAAGTGACCAAAAGTAGCCATTGTTGGTGCCCGACTGGTAAGTTAATACCTCTTTAGATGAAGCTGTTTCTGCAGGAACTTCTTCGGGTTTAGCCTCAGATCCTTTTTTGCAGCTTGTTAACATTGATGAACCGGCCAGCAAGATAACTGCAGCGGCTCCGAAAGCAACCTTCCGGGTTACTTTCGCTAATGGTGTTTTTTTGTACATATAGATTAATTGTTGGTTAATCTAAATAACAAAATCACCCTTGCTACTACGGCCAATTTATATCAAAAATGTTACATAAATGTTTAATATCTATATCTTAGTAGTCGGCAATGGTTGAATTAATACTAATTAAATAATTCATTGAGCAGTACATAGACAACCTTTTAATACATTGATTTTTAATTTATTAGGCACATGATCGATTCAAAACCCAAGTACAAAACCTGATTCTCTTTAAAGTATGTTATAAATTGAATTAAGCTGATCAGCAAATTTCAACAGCATTATTTCTTAGAAGTCTTTCAAAAAAAATCTAAAAAAAAATGCTTGAAGTGGCATTACCTCAAGCACTAAAGTATTTTATAATTAAAGGTTTATTTATCTTTTATTACGGGTTTTAATTTTTGAGGGAAAGCAGATAAACCATCAAAATTTACCAGCTTAAGGTCACGTACATCGTGGCTTTCTATTGCATGGGCAAAGTTTGCCGGGCGTTTATCTCCCCAGTTTACCGAACTGTTACGTATAGTAATCATTGCGGCCTTATCAAAATAAAAACCTGCAACATTTGCTTTTAGTAAGCCTTCAACTTTACTCGGTCTGCGGTCATATATTCCACCCGGTATGGTAGTGGTTTTGTTAATAAGCACATCAACCTGGTCAAAGGTAATATTGCTTACCTTGTCTGCCGATTCACCACCCACATAAATACCGTTTTCGCTGGTACATTTTACATTACTAAAGCTAATGTTGGTTACCGCACCAACCTTACCCTCGGTTTGTCCTTTAGGAAAACGCCAGCCAGCATCTTTGTGATTGCCCGATGCACGGCTGTATGCCGTTACATAAATGGGTTCTGCTTTACCCCACCAAACGTCAGAAAACAGGTGCGAATCGACAATTATATTGGAGAAAATCACATCACTCACCGTTCCTTCATCGCGGTTTTGAATGCCAATACCACGATTACTTTTGGTAACGATGCAATTGTTAATTAAGATGTTGCTGATGCGGTCCATGTTTTCGGACCCTATTTTTATGGCACAAGAACGCGACGTCATGGTGCAGTTGGTTACGGTTATGTTTTCGCAAGCCCCAAACTCTTCATATTCACGACGATTTTTAAAACAGATACAATCATCACCCGATTCGATGTAAGAATTACTGATGCGCACGTTTTTGCTATGATCAAGGTCTATACCATCGCTGTTTCTAACTTTAAGGCTGTTAAGCAAAGTGATATTATCAATGGCTACATCATCACAGCCAATTAAATGCACTGTCCAGTAGGCCGAATTGCGGATATGCAAATCACGTATGCGGATGTTTTTACCGCCCACAATAGTTAACAAATGCGGCCGGGGATCAACTATGTTGAATGGTTTTAATACGTATGAATCTTCCAGTTCGGCACCCATGAAACTGGTGCCGTTACCGTCAATAGTTCCGGCTCCGCAAATGGTTACATTTTCCAGTTTTTCACCGCCTATCCATATAGTACCCTCGCCTTTGTTATCACGAAAGGCACTTTTGGTATATGCCTTTTCATCAGGATTTGCCAGCACCCGGGCATTTACCTCAACTTCAAAAACAATGTTCGATCTTAAATTAAACGGACTGGCCATATAAATGCCCCCAGAGGGTATAATAACTGTTCCTCCACCTGCGGCCGAGGCTGCGTCAATTGCTTTTTGAATGGCTGTAGCGTTATCGGTACGGCCATCGGCAACGGCACCATACGCTGTAACATTATAAATTTTTTGTTGGGCTGAAGCAGTATTACCTGCCATTGCCAACATCACACAAATTACACAAAAAAGATTTCGGAACATATAATTATCAATAGCTTAAGGGTGCTAATATACACATCTGGCTTGCCTGTTTATAGGTAAAATCTAACCAATTTGATAATATGAGAGAGCTAACCTTTAGGCAACATACAGTTAATTGCAAAATCTAAATCTCCTTTTGCAGCAAATATTAAAGTTTCACCTGCCTATTTTTTAATTACAACAACATTGGCTCCTTTTGGCAAACTTAAAGCCGATGTGGTTAGCTTGTTCACTTCTTTATATACCACGGCAGGCAAAGTTGTATTTTGGGGAACCGAAACATTATTAAGCATGAGGCCTGTTATATCATCAAAAACTAAGGCAGGGCGAAAATCGGCTCCTTTAACGCTAACTTTAATGTTATTTAGTTTAATACTCTCGGCATGGCGCACATACAGCCCCCACGATGGCAACTCGCCAAACATGGTAAACTCGGGATAACCGGCAGCGTTTTCATTAATTGATGACAATGAATCGATACTAACATATGCTTTTTGTTTGCTTGCAGCACCCTCGTATATAACTTCAATATTTTGAAGAGTAACATCCTGAACGGGATGACCGGGAATCCCTACAATAGATGCAGGCAGCAAGTTATGCGGAGGCACCTTAGGCAAAGGTCCCTCCAGCGGATAACCTATATCGGGTTTACCGGCCGGGACTTCGATTTTAACGTCGTCGATAAATACGTTTTTTATGCTGCCGTACCGCGCATCGGTATTACGATGCCCCAGGCGAATGAAGATAGCATTACCTGTGTTTTTGGCTTTTACGTTGCTTATTTTCACATTTTGCAAAAAGCCTCCATCAACACTTTCTAATGCAATTGCCGAGCGGTAAGTATCGTACACGGTAATGTTTTTTACAGTGATATTCTTAAATCCACCTAACGAGCCTGTACCCAATTTAAACCCGTTTGCACTCGACCTCAGGGTGCAGTTTTCAACATAAACATTGTCGCAAAAGCCATCTGTAGTTTCCGATTTTAAACAAATGGCATCGTCGGCAGCATTGAAAAAGCTATTGGTGATCTTAACATTTTTAGAATCAACAATATCAATGCCGTCGTTATTCCAATAAGCTGTGCTGTTTACGTTCATGCTATCAATCAAAACACCATCACACTCCTTGTAATTTTGCACCCAACTGGCAGCATCTTTCAAGTTAATGCCGGTTACTTTAACATTTTTGCAGTTTTTAAAGTAAATCAAATTAGGGCGATTCTTTTCTGTAGGGCGTTTAGTAAGCCATAGTTCATCCTGTATTTTACCTGCCCGTAATTGTTTAAATACATCGGCCATCAAAAGGTGCGCTTGTCCGTCAATAGTCCCTTTACCGGTAATAGCCACATTTTGGTGGCCATTAGCCGATACTACCGCCATTCTATCTTCCGAAAAATCCATCCGGCGGGCACTCCCCAACAATACTGCGTTGGAAGACAAATAAAGTTCAACGTTACTTTTTAGTACTACAGGACCGGTTACAAAATTTCCGGCTGGCACTACTACCCTACCGCCACCGTTAGCAGCCGCAGCATCAATTGCTTTTTGTATAAATACAGCATTGTTGCTATGCGTTATTGCTGCGCCGTAGGCTGTTATTTGATAGTTTTTTTGAGCCTGCACAGCAAAAATTGTGCATCCAAGCAAAAAAGTTAGTGCGAATTTCTTCATTTAAATAGGTATAGCAATGGTTAATTACAGGGTTTTTAAACCTTTTGCAAGTTTTAAAAAAAGCGTGCCGACGTTGCGGCGGCACGCTCAAAAAATTAATAAAATATAAAGAACGATTGATTTTGCAGGCCTAATAACCCGGGTTTTGTGGAAACGCAGCACCACGGTTAAGGTCAATTTGAGTTTGAGGTATGGGCCTTAACAAATGAATAGCCTGCAATGCACCTGCCGCACGTGCTTCATCGTTGTGTGCCAGGGTGCGGCTTATCAATTTACCGGTACGCTTCAATTCAAACCATCTGAATTCTTCTCCGGCCAGTTCACGGGCGCGCTCATCTAAAATATCATCGAGTGTTAGGCTGGTTACCTGCATTTCGGTGGCGTAAGCTACACCTGTAAGCGGGTTATTGCCTGCTTTGGCGGCACGGGCACGTAACTGGTTATAATACTGTAAGGCTTTGGCCTGGTTGCCGGCCTGTAAAAACGCTTCGGCGGCAAGCAAATAGGTTTCGCCTAAACGGAATACATAGGTATCGCGCGTACCCCCATTGTCGGCAAAGGCCGCATTGGGGTCTCTGAATTTTTTAAATAAAGGGAACGAGCGGGTATTACCGGTAAACGGCGACGTACGGTATTCATCAGGGTTAATAACGTAGTACTTACGATTGGCTTTTTGTGCCGGCGTAAAAGCTACATCAGGATAATAAATTATGGTATCGCCCGCGGCAAAGGTTTTGCCGTTTAAGGTTCCGGCGGTTTGGGCTGTAACCCCTGTCCAAACGGTGCTCAGGTAACGGCTATCGCGTTGCTTATCAAACAAACTAAAAAAGTAAGGATCGGGAACAGATACATGCGAAGCATTGGGTTTATTATACAATATTGCGCGGCCAACAGTAGCCACATTTTGCACATCCCATAAAAAGAACTGCTGTTGCACATTACCTACCACAGCCGTAGTTTGCGCTTTACCCATTAAGTAAACCTGGTTGGTAGCTACATTAGTGCTGTATTGAACCGAAAATATAACCTCGTTATTTACCTGGAAGTTCGCTACAGTTGGATCGAACATGGTTGAGAATTGCGGACGCAAACCATAAGTACCTGAAGTTATCAGCGTTTCGGCCAAAGTTGCCGCCTGGTTAAAATCCCCATTGCCCAAGCCATAGCTTTTATAGCCACGGGTTAAGTAAACTTTAGATAGCAGATGCTGTGCAAAACCACGGGTAATGCGGCCAAAATCGGTAGTGGTGGCAGGTAATCCGGTTACAGACTCGGTGAGGTCTTTAATGATCTGGGTATATACCTCACTTTCGGCAGCGCGGTTAAATGAAGTACTCACCTCAACCGTACGGTTTAAAACCAATGGCACGTTGCCAAACGTTTCTACCAATAGGTAATAGCAATACGCCCTTAACGCTTTTGCTTCGCCAATACGGGCATTAAGCGTAGTAGCATCAATATTTTGAACCTGTGTAGCCCAATACAAGGTATTGTTAGCGCCGCCAATGGTGTAGTATAACTGCTTCCAGTAATTATCCAGGTCCACCAATGATGAGTTTAACGATACGTTGTAATTATTGAGCGGATTAACATCAGTTGTTGCATAAGAGGTATACACATCGGTACCCAAATTATGCAGTGAACTCATGCTTACAATGTATCGTAAGTTAGGATAGTTGGAACGGGCAAGGTCTTCAAAACCTTGCTTGGTTACGTAATAAAGCTGATCGGTAGCGGTACCAAGGTTTGTTTCGTCGATATATTTTTTGCAGCCTGTAGTGCCTGCAAGGGCAGCTACAAATAACAACTGCAGCATTTTGCTTCTTAAAATTTTCATATCAAAGTATCTTTCGATGTTTAAGAATTAAAGAGTAAAGTTTACACCAAAAATGAACGTGCGGGTACGGAAATCCTGTAAACCAAATGAGTTTAGGTCGGCCGTTTCAGGGTCCCAGCCAATAAACTTGGTCCATATGAACGGGTTGTAGGCTGTGGCGTATACGCGCAGGTTGCTCATGCCTATTTTTGAAGCCAACGATTTTGGAGCGGTAAAGCCCAAGGTCATGTTGCTGATTTTGGTATATGATGAGTTTTGGTAAGTAGCAATCAGCCTCCGGGTAGCATCGGTCTCGATGGCGTTGTTAGCCCAGGTGTTGCTTGGGTTGGTGGTTGTCCAGTAGCTACGATCGAAGGTGCCAAATCTTGCACGACCCTGGTCCTGGTTCATGGCTTGCTCCAAAAATGTACTTACCTGTTTGGTGCCCTGGCGGGTGTAAACGGTTACACCAAGATCAAAATTTTTGTAGTTAAATGTACTGGTTAACCCACCAAACCAATCAGGTATATCGCTGCCTTGTATTACACGGTCATCGGCAGTAATTTTATTATCGCCGTTAACATCGCGCAGTTTATACTGCCCTGGCTTTTGGCCATATACAGCTGCTTGTGCAGCTTCGCTGGTTTGCCATACGCCAATAATTTCGTAGTTGTATAGCACACGTGCTTTTTGGCCGATGAAGCGGGCGTTACCAACATCGTTGGCGCCGTTGCCAAACAGGTCAATAATTTTATTATTGTTTTTAGAGAAATTGATGCTGGTTGTCCAGGTGAAGTTTTGCGATTTGATGTTGGTGGTATTCAAACCAAGTTCGATACCGCTGTTGCGAATGGAACCTACATTCGCTGTGATGGTTGAATAGCCATTAGCGGCAGGTATTTGCTGCGGTAACAGTGTGCCTTTAGCGGTTTTGTTATAATAATCGAAGGTGAAGGCAATACGGTTTTTGAAGATGCTTAACTCCATACCGGCATTATACTCGGTGGTTTTTTCCCAGGTAAGGGCGGCTGGCGCTAAATTTACCACTGCCGATCCGTTAGCAGTTGTTCCGTTAAAATCATAGAAACTGGTTGATACGGCCGACTGCGTTACGTACGGATAAAAGTAAGTTCCATTAACCGCTGCGTTTCCCGATTTACCGTAGCTGAACCTGAATTTCAAAAAGTTGATGGCCGAGATATTTTTGATAAAATCCTCTTCACTGGCTACCCAGCCCAAAGCCGCCGATGGGAAAAAGCCCCATTTATTACCTGCCGAAAATATGGAGTTGCCATCGGCCCTGCCGGTTACGGTTAACAAGTACCTGTTTTTAAGGGTGTAGTTGCCTCTGAAAAAGTAAGAGCTGATGGTTTGTTTGCTATACGCGCTGGATACTGTGGTAGCAGGCGCAACGCCATTAACCGTAGTTACGTTACCCACATTGTACCACAACGAGCGGTAAGGTAAGCCCGAAACCGAAATAAGATTATTATCCTGCTGATAATAGTTGAGCGAGTTACCCAGCGTAAACTCCAGCTTGTTATCGTTATTGATGTTCTTATTGTAGATAAGCAAGTTATCTAAAGTGTAGTTAAATGTGTGGTTAGCCCCGTTAGTAGCTGCGTTAGGACGGGTACCTGCACCTATTTTTGAGTAAGTATCGGTATAAGTGCCTGAACGCTGGAAAGTAATATCGGGCGTAAACGATGAGCGGAACTTCAGGTCTTTGAAGAACGAAACTTCGGCAAACAGGTTGGGTAACAAACGTACATACTGCTTGCGGTTAAGGTCGTTATCAAAATCATAAAGCGGGTTGGTTATTTGCGCCTCGGTTTCGTAAGCAAAAAAGCGGTTGCTGCCATCGGCGTTATAAGCACTGCCGGTTGGGCGTAAACGGTAAGCGCTACGGAATACCTCGCCGCTGCCCAGGTTAAAATCGGCAAAGGTACCGTACATTGATGCTCCAATTTTAACAGCATCGCTCAGGGTTTTCTCCAAACCTGTTTTCAGGGTGTACTTCTTGGTATTTTCTACCTTTAGTGCCCCTTCATAATGCTGATAGCCGGCAGAAAGGAAGTACAGTGTTTTTTCGTCGCCACCAGTAATTGACAGGTTATGATTGGTTTGTAAACCATTGCGTTTAATAAGATCGACCCAATTGGTATAGTTGCCGCTGGCTATGTTTGATAACTCGGTTGGCGAAAATATTTGCGCGTCGGTATAAGTTACGTTGGGTGTAACGTTGGTACCTAATGTACGATAATATTCGCGGGCGTAGTCAACAAACTGGGAGCCATTCATTACTTTAGGAATGTTGTAGGCATTTACAAAACCAACATAGCCATCATAATTTACTTTGGTTTTGCCACGTGTACCGCGTTTGGTAGTAACAATAACTACACCATTGGCACCGCGCGAACCAAATATGGCGGTAGAGGATGCATCTTTTAACACGTCCATACGCTCAATATCCGCCGGGTTTATATCGCTAATATTTGCCACCGGAATACCGTCAACCACATATAATGGTTGGGTGTTACCATAAATGGAGTTCACACCACGTATTTCAATATTCATATCGGCGCCGGGTTTGCCCGAGCTGCGCTTAACATCAACACCAGGCATGCGACCCTGTAAGGCTTCCTGGGCACTTGGTGCGCGCGATTTTACAATATCTTCAGAATTTAAAGAGGCAATGCTCCCCGTTAAGTCGCTCTTCTTTTTGGTGCCATAGCCTACTACCACAACTTCATTAAGCGATTTTGAATCGGCCGTTAGCTTAATGGTAAGGGGTAACTGGCCGGTGGCAGGCAACTCAAGGTTGTTGTAGCCCACATATTTAAAAACCAATATATCGTTGGTGCTGCCCACAGCAATTTTAAAATTACCGTTAACATCGGTTATGGTGCCTTTGCTACTGCCTTTAACAGTTACGCTAACACCTACAAGCGGCTGGTTGGTTTCATCCACTACCATACCGGTAATATCAACCGCCTGAACCTGGTTTGAGGCCGGTGTTTGAGGTAAAGTTGGCTGAACATCAATAAGAATGATCTTGCTTTTAAATACCTGGTAATTGATGTGGTATTGGGTAAGCAGGTTGTTTAATACCTGCTTAAGCTCCTGGTTATTAAATTGTACTGATATTTTGTCGCTCGTACGTATAACGTCCTGGTTATAAATAAACTGTACGCGGTGGGTTTTGGCCAATATCTCTAACACATCGGCCAAAGTTTTTTCGCGCACGCTTAAGCTTATCTTCTTATTCAATATCTCTTGTGCCAAGGTTGGTTTTGAATAAGTGATACCAGTCATCAATATAATAAAGAGCAACTGACTGAATGTGATTCTCATGATCTTACGCCAGAAATGCGAATGATGTAAACAAAAATTCATAAATTTGAAATGATTGTATTTTGACAAAAAAATATAATACTACGCCCGTTCACCAATTTTATTGATGTTCACCAAACGGGCTGAAACTTTAGGGGTACAAGGTGCTGCAACACTCTTGTACCTTTTTTGTAAACGGTGGGATTTTACTTTTAAGTAGGTATGTCTTTTCTCATAAATTGTTTAATTAGGTTAATTATCAATTGGTTGTTTTAAGTATGATGAGATCGTCTTCGGCAATCTCGTAATTAATATTCATGGAGGTTTTAAGTACCTCGAGCACTTCGGGCAGGTTAAGGCCTGTAAGGTCAGCCGTCATGGAGGAATTTTTCAGCTTTTCGCCTTCGATTTTTATTTGAACCCCAAATTTTTGGTTAAGTACCAAAGCAATTCCGGTAAGTTTCTCGTTTTTAAATGACAGGTCTATATGCTTCCAAAGATTCATAGTACCCATATCGGCATTTCGGTTTGCAAAAAATGAATTATCGGCTTCGCTATAAACAACTTGTTGCTTAGGATGCAGCACAACCTCACTGGCAAGCAGTTTAGCTCCCGCTAAGTGCGCTTCGCTGCCTGTTTTACTAACAGATACTTTACCGGTTAACACCGTAACCGTTGCTTTTTGCATATTATAATTATCCAACACGCTGAAACTGGTACCCCAAACCTTGGTAATGAT
Organism: Mucilaginibacter terrae; assembly: GCF_031951985.1. Lineage (NCBI taxonomy): Bacteria > Pseudomonadati > Bacteroidota > Sphingobacteriia > Sphingobacteriales > Sphingobacteriaceae > Mucilaginibacter > Mucilaginibacter terrae. The sequence continues at coordinate 812,896 of NZ_JAVLVU010000001.1, forward strand.
GTGCTTACTCTCGATAATGAAAGGACACTGGGGATTTTTAGCAACTTCAAAAAAAGCTTCGCCCTGCATTTTTACATTACGCGATGCTTTGGCAAAAGCTTTAGGATAACTTAACCTTGATCCGGGTTTCAACCAAACGCTGCTTCCGTCAGGCAGATCTTGTTTAATAATGTTTTTTCCGTTGTTGCTGATGTTAGCCCAATTTTCGGAAACGATGGCTGTGGTGTTATGATTTGCGGTTTGCCTGTTCCAAACAAATAGCAATACAAAACCGGTTAATGCTGCAGCCACCCCTACTTTTAACCAAAGCGGAATTATACGTTTGCGGGTTTTGGACTCATTGGTAATTGTTATACGTGATGATATTTTTTTGTACATGCGCAGCTGAATTTGTTCACGCTCTGCAGCCGACAAGGTGTTCAACATATCGGGCTTGTTTTGATAGCTGGCGTACCATTGATTTAAAATAGCCGCTTCTTCAGGTGTACAGGTACCCTTACGGTATTTCTCCATCAATTCGGCAAGTTGCTCGTTTGTCATACAAAAAAGGATGGTTATAATTTGGTTTATAAAAGTATAGTCGTGCAAGTAAGGGTGTTACCCTTGCCCAGTCAGATACTTTTTTTTAAAAAAATTAAAACGGCCAGCGGAAGGTAGTCGGCCATGCCAAAACGCAGGGCTTGAAGTGCTTTGGTTAAATGACCTTCAACTGTTTTTTCGGAGATGTTGAGTATAGCGGCTATCTCTTTATTAGTTTTATGCTCGGCACGGCTCAACTGGTATACAGAGCGGCATTTATCGGGCAGCTGGCCTATCAAAGTTTCGAGATAGCGTTTTAAATCGTTAAGAATTACATTATCTTCGGTAGAAGTATCAGCAAGAGGTGAGGCCAGCTGCACACTTATAAAGGCGTCTTGTGTAAGGCGTTTGCGATAATAATCAATAACGCTGTATTTAACGGCCGTGTGCAGGTAATTAGAAAGCCCGGTGCTGATACTGAGCAATTCGCGTTTTTCCCAAAGTTTTACAAATATGTCTTGAACAACTTCTTCGCAAAGTTCAAAATCGGCCAAACGCTTGTGTGCCGAGTTAAATAACTTATCCCAGTATCGCCGGTAAATTTCCTCAAACGCAGCATTGCTTCCCTGACGTAGCATTACGGCAAGTTCATTATCGTTTATTGCAGCGCAAACGTTCATCTTCTCCCCTAAATATTATATATCAGCAACAACGGGTACTTTGGTCAATTGGTTAATTGGAGGTGAAAGGCAGTACAAATAAAATGATTTTTTTGTTGACAGCTTAACAAGCTTCGAAAAAAGTTTATTAAATAAACTAATATGGCATATATTAAAAATAAAAATCCCTCACCAAAATATGATGAGGGATTTTTGAAGAGAGCGAAAGACGAGATTCGAACTCGCGACCCCGACCTTGGCAAGGTCGTGCTCTACCAACTGAGCTACTTTCGCATTTAGATAATAAAAGCCTCTCATATATTTGAGAAGCTTGTGGCTACAAAGATACAACTTTAGCGTATATGTAAAGAGCCTTTTACTGGTTTAGTAAGTTTTTAGCTATAAAATATTGATTTTAAGGCGGAAAAATTTAACAAACCTATAATAATCTAAAGGGTAAGAACCTGTATAAGCAAGTCACACACACATAAAAGCCGCCCCAATTATGACGAATTGAGGCGGCTTGCATTTATAGGTTACGAAATAATTCAGTTATAATTACTTCAGGTCAAACCTGTCGAGATTCATGATTTTGGTCCAGACCGCAACAAAATCATTTATAAATTTCTTTTGGGCATCTGCACCTGCATAAACCTCAGCTATGGCGCGGAGTTCGGAATTTGAACCATATACCAAATCGGCGCGGGTTGCGGTCCATTTTACCTCGCCGGTTTTGCGGTCGGCACCTTCATACAGCTCTTTATCAGGCGATGTGGCCTTCCACTCTGTACTCATATTAAGCAGGTTCACAAAAAAGTCGTTGCTTAATTGCCCAGGGCGCGTAGTTAACACACCTGCTTTCGAGCCATCAAAGTTGATATTAATTACTTTTAAACCACCCATTAATACAGTAAGTTCGGGTGCAGTTAGGGTTAATAACTGGGCTTTGTCAACCAGCAATTCTTCGGTTGATGCCCTTAGTTGGCTTTTGCGGTAGTTACGGAAACCATCAGCTAATGGCTCAAGGTAACCAAACGATTCTACATCGGTTTGCTCCTGTGAGGCATCCATACGGCCGGGGGTGAAAGGCACAACAAACTGGTGACCGGCATCGACTATGGCTTTTTCAATGGCAGTGTTGCCTGCCAGTACAATCAAATCGGCCAATGATATTTTTTTACCGCCTTGCTGGCTACCGTTAAAATCATTCTGAATGCCTTCTAATACATTCAGCACATTTTGCAATTGGGTTGGATTGTTAACTCTCCAGTAACGCTGCGGAGCCAGGCGTATGCGGGCACCATTTGCGCCACCGCGTTTATCAGAGCCGCGGAAAGTTGAAGCCGAAGCCCATGCTGTTGAAACCAGTTCAGATACACTCAGGCCTGATGCTAAAATTTTGCTTTTCAAATCGGCCACATCGGCATCATTAACCAACTCATGGTTAACTGCCGGAATAATGTCCTGCCACAACAATTCTTCCTGCGGGGTTTCTGTTCCAAGGTATAATGCCCGTGGCCCCATATCGCGGTGGGTTAATTTAAACCAAGCGCGGGCAAATGCATCTGCAAAAGCATCAAAATCCTCCAAAAAATGGCGTGATATTTTTTCATATGCCGGATCGAACCTTAAAGCAAGGTCGGTAGTTAACATAGTTGGACGATGTTTTTTGGCACCATCATAAGCATCAGGTATGATTTCCTGATCGGTTTTAGCTACCCACTGGTGAGCACCGCCCGGGCTTTTGGTCAACTCCCATTCAAAGCCAAACAGGTTTTCAAAAAAGTTATTGCTCCACTGTGTTGGTGTTTTGGTCCAGGTTACCTCCAAGCCGCTGGTAATGGTATCGGCACCTTTGCCTGAGCCAAAACTATTTTTCCAGCCAAAGCCTTGTAATTCTAATCCTGCGGCTTCGGGCTCTTTATCTACATGATCTGAAGTTGACGCACCGTGAGTTTTACCAAAACTATGTCCCCCGGCTATCAGCGCAACAGTTTCTTCATCATTCATGGCCATGCGGCCAAAAGTATCTCTTATATCTTTAGCAGCTAAAACAGGGTCAGGGTTACCGTCCGGGCCTTCGGGGTTTACATAAATTAATCCCATTTGCACTGCAGCAAGCGGTTTTTCCAGGTTGCGTTCATGAACCTGGCCATCGGCATCATCATCAGATACCAGTACACCACGTCCGTCAACCCCTTCTGAACCGTGTGCATAACGAACATCTCCACCTAACCATGTATGCTCTGAACCCCAGTAAACCGACTCATCGGCTTCCCAAACATCGGCACGGCCACCGGCAAAGCCAAAGGTTTTAAAACCCATCGACTCGAGTGCCACATTACCTGTAAGTATCATTAAATCGGCCCATGATATTTTGCGGCCATATTTTTGTTTGATAGGCCAAAGCAATCGGCGGGCTTTATCAAGGCTCACATTATCGGGCCAACTGTTTAAGGGTGCAAAACGCTGCATTCCTGCTCCAGCCCCACCACGGCCATCTGTTACGCGGTAAGTACCGGCGCTGTGCCATGCCATACGTACAAATAAACCACCGTAATGGCCAAAATCGGCAGGCCACCAGTCTTGCGAATCGGTCATGAGAGCATGCAAATCCTGTTTTACCGCTTGTAAATCCAAACTTTTAAATTCTTCAGCATAATTAAAATCCTTATCCATTGGATTGGTTAAATCAGAATGCTGGCGAAGTATATTTAATTTTAACTGCTTAGGCCACCAGTCGCGGTTACGGGTACCGCCCCCGGCCGTGCTATTATTTAATGTACCGTTGTGAAATGGACATTTGCTAATGTCGTTCGAATCTTTCTCCATGATAGTTTATAATTTGTTAAATGGTAACTTGCTAATACATGATAAAGGTATGATTACAGAAAGTAAACTAAAAATCGATTGTTTGAATAGCTGATAGACAAAACTTATAAGCAATATATCACAAAAAAAATTTAATACTAAAACCACAAAGCTTGTTATGTGTTAGTACTAATTAAGTATTTGCACAAAATCATATACAAGAAATTTTTATCGCTTTAAACATCTACGCTCCATGATCAACAATTTTAACCGATATCTCAAATTGGGATACGGTTTTTCTTTGTTAATACTTATTGCAGTAAGCTCGGTATCATACGTAACATTAACTCAGCTGATACATAGTAATGAGTTGGTTTCGCATAGTGGCGAGGTTATGCAAAAGCTCGGAAAACTGCTCTCAGTTGTTAAAGATGCCGAAACCGGACAGCGTGGTTATCTGCTTACAGGTAAAACCCAATTTTTAGAACCTTATAACGGTGCATACCAAAAAGCAGCCGATTTTACTGCCGAACTTAAAAACCTTACTGCCGATAATAAAGCACAACAAGCCAATATTGAGACCATACATACAATACTAAAGAAACGGCTCAACATTTTACAAGAAATCACGGTCAAAAAACTAAAAGATGAAATTATTTCAGCATCAGATCTTGATGCAGGCAAGGCCGCTATGGATGCCCTTAGAGAAGCAGTTGCCAAGGCTGAGGCTGATGAAAACATATTATTAAAAGAGCGCACAAGTAAGGTTAATTTTTATTCGGATTTAACGCCTTGGTTTATTGTTGGCGCAGGTATATTGGCATTTGTTGTGGTGGTTTACTCTTACAAGAAAGTCACTAACGATATTAGTATAAAAGATGCACTCCGTAGTGAAATAGAAAAAAGCGAGCGGGAAACCACTGCTTTAAATGAAGAGCTGACCGCTGCTAACGAAGAACTAACTGCGATGAATGAAGAACTTGCAGCTGCAAGAGAAGAGTTAGTTACCGCTAATGAACAACTAGAGCAACGGGTTGAAGAACGCACAAAAGAACTGCAAAACAGCCACGAAGAAACTCAGGCCCTCAATGAAGAACTCTCGGCCATGAACGAGGAACTTTCGGCTACAAACGAAGATTTAAATAATAGTGAGCATCGTCTTCAGCAAATGGTTGATGAAATTAGCAAGGCTTATGAACATAGCGCCAAACTGGTAGCCATTGTTGAATCATCAGATGATGCTATTATTGGAAAAGACCTGAATGGTATTGTTACCAGCTGGAACCGGGGTGCCGAAAATATATTTGGTTATGCCGAAGACGAGATTGTAGGTAAACCTATATTAACACTCATTCCACAAGACCGCCAGCATGAAGAACCTACCATACTTTCACGCTTAAGAAATGGCGAAAAAATTGACCATTATGAAACCATACGCCAAACCAAAGACGGAAAGCTGATTGACGTATCATTAACCATATCGCCTATAAAAGATAAAGAAGGCCGTGTTACCGGCGTTTCTAAAATAGCACGCAACATTACCGAGCAAAAACAAAACGAGCAACGCAAAAACGACTTTATTGGCATGGCAAGCCATGAGTTAAAAACTCCGCTTACCTCGCTTAATGCTTTAATACAGGTACTACAACACAGAGAAGCAAAATCGCCCGACACATTTGCTTTTACCGCCTTAAATAAGGCTGCTCAACAATCGCGTAAAATGACGGCATTAATTAATGGCTTCTTAAATGTATCGAGGTTAGAGTCGGGCAAGTTAAATATTGATAAGCACCAATTTGATTTGCAGGAATTGATTAGCGAAAGTATTAACGATATGCGCCTAACCGTTACCAGTCATCAATTTATATTTGAACATGGCAATCCTATAAAGATCATTGCCGACCGCGATAAAATTGGTTCAGTAATTTCAAACCTCCTATCCAACGCTGTCAAATATTCGCCACGAGGTGAAAGTGTTGTTGTTGAAACACAGATAAATGATGATGAGGTATGGGTAAGTGTAAAAGATGAAGGTATGGGTATTAAACCCCAGGATAAGGAAAAGCTATTTGAACGTTATTACAGGGTAAATTCCGACCATACTAAATACATATCGGGTTTTGGCGTAGGCTTGTATTTAAGTGCCGAAATTATAAAACAACACCAGGGCCGTATTTGGGTTGATAGCGAAAAAGGAATTGGTTCTACATTTTGGTTTACATTACCTTTATAAACAGTATAACACCCTATTAAAGGGATATTTTATAGAGATGCCTATCTCAATTTAGGCTTTATACCACATGGTCTTAATGTTGTTCCTGAAAAACATTAATAAAAAACATCTACATGAAAAAACTTATCATGTGCCTGCTGGCCTTAAGCTTTACAGCCGCTGTTGCACAAGACGCCCCGATTATTCAGAAAGATTTTCAAACTATTATTGGCTATACCCGCAAACTCGAAATTGATAAAATACTGGATATGACCTATCCGCCGATGTTTAAACTGATGCCAAAAGAACAAATGAGTGCTATGGCAAAAGGAGTATTAACCGGTATGGGCATTAAAACTATTTATGAGGAAGTGCCAGTTGGTTTAAAGCTTAGTCCTTTAAAAAAGTTAAGCAATGCCACCATTTGTTTAGGTAAGTATAACCAAAGCATGATACTGGAATCAACCCAACCTTCATTGGTTGATATGATAGCCAAGGCCAAAATGAAAGATAATACCATTGAAAAACTGGCTCCTGGTAAAGTTCGCATTAAAGGCACTAACTACCTGTTGGCCATTAAGGATGCCAACACCAACGGCACCTGGAAATATTTAAGATATGATGACGAGGATGTTGAGACCAACGCTAAAATTCTACCTAAAGAAATATCCACTAATGTAGCATTGATGAAAGCAGCATTAAAGTAATATTTAAAAACCAAACGCCACTTAGCAAACCTATTATTGGTTAATTAAGTGGCGTTTTTATTAAATCATATTAGTACGTCACGCTATCTGTCCTTTTATTTTTATCACCATTAAGGTTAATAAGCAAAGCAGTAGCCAAGCCTCTACCCTGATTCTCGTCACAGGTTTTGAATTTGCTTAAATACTTGATTCACTTATCTCTCAATATCTTTTCCATCTTTCTACCTTTAGCCAGTTCATCAACCAGTTTATCTAAATACCTTACCTGTTTCGTTAAGGGGTTTTCAATATCCTCAATGCGGTAACCGCAGATAGTGCCGGTAATGAGGTGGGCATTGGGATTAAGCGTGGCCTTCTCAAAAAACGTTTTAAAAGTTACCTTCTCATTAATTAGCTGCTGCAATTTAGCATCATCAAAACCGGTTAGCCAAGTTATTACCTGGTGCAATTCTTCTTTGGTTCTGCCTTTCTTTTCAACCTTGGTAACGTACATGGGGTAAACCGAGGCAAAAGTCATATTAGCTATGCGCTCATTGTGGGTATCGGTGGTCATAATATAAGCTTATAACCACTAAATAAAGCAATTTTCACTATTGGATAGATGCTCATTTCTTATATTTTAAATAAAATGATAAATTGTAGTTAGAGTTAATTTCAAATTACTAATTTAGAATTGTCGACCTGACAGTATAAACCAATTATCTTACTCTAAAAATTTATGAATAACTACCAGCGTTTTGCAGTTATATCTGTTGGCTGCTTATTGATGTTTGATATATCTAAAGCTCAAATTCAATCAATACCAACACCAACACAGCTAATGTCGATTGAGGTTGACGGTGTACGAACCCGGAAGTATGGTAATGTTGATGTTGACGGCTCACCTTTTTTAACCGATGGCTGGGCTAATGGTATTGCTACAACTGATAAGGGCGAGAATTTTGAGGGCAGTTTGAGGTATGACATCGTGACCGACCAACTTGTTTTTGCCGGAAAAGATAGTGTTATGATGCTGTTTAACGCTCCAATTGTACGGTTTACTTTAAGTGATGATACTTATCAAAACGGGTTTCCTGCTGTAGAAGACTGGAAAGACAAAACCTATTATAAAACCCTTGGAGCGGGTAAAAGCAAAATATTAAAGCACTTTTATAAAAAGAAGATTGAAGTGCGTGATATTGGAGGAATTTCCAACTATAAATATGAGGATAACGTGGCTTGCTACTTATTTAAAGACGCTAAAATGGTTAAACTAAAGCCTAATAAAAGCGCTATTATAGCAGCATTAGCCGATAAAAAATCAGAAGTTGAAGCTTTTGTAAAAAACAATAAGATTGACTTTAAGCAAGATACCGATGTGGCTAAACTCATGAATTATTACAATAGTCTTTAATTCAACCCCGTTAAAAATAAATGACCTTTTGTATTTACAAAAGGTCATTTATTTTTTTTATTACTTCACACCTGCCAACGGTTCAAACTCCAACGATACCGAATTCATACAAAAACGTTTATAAGTTGGTGCCGGGCCATCGTCAAATATATGGCCTAAGTGTGAGCCGCAACGCGCACAAATTACCTCGGTACGTTCCATACCAAAAGATTTATCGCTTTTGTATATAACGGCGTCCTTACGCACGGGTTCAAAAAAACTGGGCCAGCCGCATTCGCTGGAAAACTTGGCATCGCTTAAAAACAGCTTATTGCCACAAACCGCACAATAATAAGTGCCTTTGGCATTGGCATTCCAGTATTTGCCGGTAAAGGCACGCTCGGTGGCTTGTTCGCGGGCTACGGCATATAACTCGGGCGATAAAACCTTCTTCCACTCCGCATTGCTTACGTTCAGTTTACGGGTGTCAGAATTAGAGTAATACGGATTTTTGCTATGACCGTTTTGCGATTTAATTTGCTGCGCAATTGCGCCGGTAAAAAACATCACTAAAGCAGCCGATAATATGATGATCCTCTTCATTTAAATGGGGGGTTACAATAAGTACATAAACGTATAAGTTACGAAAAATTATAGTTAGCAGATGTTAATCAATTCTAAATGACACGGTGCTGATTTTTTAAAAATTCGATATAAAATTTCAATTCGGTTTTACTGCTGACATACTGTTGTCACTCCCCTGCGGTTTCTTTGTATCAAATCAAAAACAACAATCATCATGGAAACTGCACAATTAACCGAAAGCACCCAACCCGTATTAAGCCCCGACCAGCTTTTTGCCCACTGGCAAGGCCACCGCAACCTAACCCGTAAAACAATTGAGGCTTTTCCGGAGGCTGAATTGTTTAATCACTCAATTGGCGGCATGCGCACCTTTGCCGAACTGGTAATGGAGATCATAGACCTTACCGGCCCGGGTATTGAAGGTATAGTTACCGGCAAATGGAAAACCATGGATGAGCTTTCGCACACCACATGCAATTATCCTAAAACCAAAGAAGGTATACTGGCTGTTTGGGATGAAACCACCCAACTGTTAAATGAATTAGCCCCACAGGTTACTACAACCCGCTTAAATCAAACCGAAGCGGCCTTTGGCATGTACGAAGATAAATTGTACTCTACCCTGTTATACTTTATTGATAACGAAATTCACCACCGTGCACAAGGTTTTGTTTACCTGCGCTCATTAGGTATAGCACCGCCGCCGTTTTGGGAAAGATTCTAAATATCAACATCCTTTTAAATCAAAAAGCCCCGGTTATTTCATAACCGGGGCTTTAGTAGTATAATAAAACTTATATAGTTTTAAAGAACGACAGCTGATTATAAACCGATGTTTTTGTACCATCGGCCGAATATGCTGTTGCCCTAACTGAATAGGTTTTGTTAGCACTTAAACCTAACAAAGCTAATTTAACCTGGATGCTACCACCATATACCTGGGTATTTTCGTAGGTGGTTGGTTGCAATGTATAAGTTATGCTATGATTAATTAACGGGGTAGGTTTTCTATCCGGTAAAGAGGTATCATCAGCACCTTTCCAGTTGTTAAAATTAACCGTTTTTACTACTACAGAAGTAGCTGATATTGAAGTTCCTTCAATAAACTCTAAGGTAAAACGGCCTGGCGCGGTATTAGTAGTAGTTGCACCAAAATATAATTGCAATACAGTTGCAATAGTTTGAGGCACTACACCCGATGCGCTGGTAACCAATGTAAAAGGACCTGTTTGGGTATAACCTAAGCTACTTAATTGTATAGCGGGTAATTTAGCTTCGGTAGCTGCAACATCAGCTTCCTTTTTGCATGAAAACATAACCAATGTTAACAGTGCAGTTAAAGCAACGCTAATATATTTTTTCATTTGTATAATTTTTATGTATTTAACAATTACTTGTATACTTCAATATTAGAATGAGTATCTGGCACCTAACAACATGCTCCAGGTAGTACCGGTGGTATATAACTTCTGGAATGGAGTGTTTACTAACTGACCGTTGATTTGACGTACGGTATAAGTAGGTACACCGTTTGCATCGATGCTTGAGTACTGAAGCGGGCTTGTAGTTGTGAATTGCTTTTGAACACCCCAAACACTGTTAAGTAAGTTAGGTAAGTTAATTACAGTGGCACTAATTTGTAAAGTGTGTTTTTGACCACCAGACATGATGTAAAACTCTTGTTTCAAGTCGGCATCAACACGGGTGTACCATGGTAAGAAAGCTGCGTTTCTTTCGGCATATTTGCCTCTGCGGCTGCTTAAGTATGATGAGTTGTTGATAAACTGATCAAGAGCAGCAGCTTGTTGCTGTGGAGTATAAGTGTAAGTTACACCGTTAACTGTTGTAGTGTATTGTGAAAAGTTTAACTCGCTTGCTCTTTTTGGTACATACATTAAATCAGATGATGCATTACCGTCGCCGTTTAAATCACCGTTAACAATAAAGCTTGATGCTGTACCTTGTGCCTGACCCTGGAAGAATAAACCAATAGAAGTAGCACCATGCTTAAAGTAGTTAAACTTGTAAGATGCTGAAGCAACTATACGGTGAGGAACAAAATTTTGAGAGTTAGCTAACTCAACATCGTTAGTAGTACCTACGTTAGCAGTAGTTGCCCAAACGCTGGCAGCAGTTGAACCTGCAGTTGAGAAAGCTTCTTTAGATACAGTGTAAGTATAAGCTACCGAAGCGTTAAAGCCATTGGTAAATGTTTTGTTTAACAAAGCGGTAAATGCAGCCGAATAACCTTTGTTAGTGTTCTCTAAAGCAACTACTGATAATGCAGGAGAGTTTGGATAGATGTTACGGTCTTGTGCGGTAACAGCATTGTTAGCACCAGTACCTATGTAACGAGGACGGGTATAATCACCTTCAACAATTACACCGTTAGGGGTTTTTAAGTTAAGGTTACGCATACGTGTAGCGTTAATATCCTTAGTATAAATAGCCTCTATTGTACCAGTAAAGCCGTTACCTAAGTTTTTATCAGCTGCTAAGTTAGCTCTGAAAACCTGAGGAAATTTAAAGTTACGGTCAATTACAACACTTGACGATTGGTAAGTAGTACCTGCTGATTGCGGGAACAAGTTAGCATATACGCTTGGATCAGAAACTAATTTTATGTTTTGCAATTGTGCCGCAGTAGCTACGCCACCAAAGTTATACATACCACTGTTACTTGGATTGTTAGTTAGGAACACATAAGGTATACGACCTGTGAAAATACCTAAACCACCACGTAATACCAATGAATTGTTTTCAAGCATGCTGGCACGGAAACCAACTCTTGGTGAGAATAACCATGATGATTTTGGCCATAAACCTGAGTTATAGGTTTTCATGCCACCGGTGGTTGAGTTTGGATCAGGGAACTGCAATGCAGATAACTGAGGGTTCTCAATTGGGTTTTCAAGATATATTGGCTTGTCGGCACGTAAACCGTAAGTCAACTTAAAGTTGCTGTTTACGTTAAACTCGTCTTGTGCGTATAAGCTAATAGTTCCTACTTTCAGGTTAGCCGAAAATACTTTATCCTGACCTGGGACTAATGAGTAATTGTAAGTGAATTGTACCGGAGGTTTGTCGTCAAGAAAATCTTGTAACGAATTGTAAATGTACGAACCTGCAGCACCCGGCATAAATGCATTACCTACACGTTGGTACTCATAGCTAATACCACCTGTTAAAGTGTGCTTACCTGCATAGTAGGTAAAGTTATCATACAATGTAGTGGTATTGTCAATCACATCATTGTATTTAGTATAAGGGTCAGAACCTGCTGTAATGTAATTTACACCTGCACCGTTGAAAATATCAATAGTTGGGAATATCTCACCTTTAGAAGTACGTGGACTACCATTCTTTTTAAATGTGAATAACAACTGGTTAGACATTTTTGAATTAATAGTACTGTTTAACTCTACAGTACCTGTATGTACTTTATTAATGAAACCGTAGTTAGAGTTTTCAAACGCAATAGATTGATTACTGTAACGTGCGTTAGGTAAACCACCTGTATTACGGGTTGACGGCGAACCGTTAGCACCAGTTACTGTAAATGCAGCATTGTTTGGTGTACTTGTACCGTTTACCTGGTTATCGCTGGTAGCGTTTAGGTAACTGTATTTAACGGTAAGTTTATTCTTATCGTTAATGTTGTAATCAAACTTAATTAATGCTTTAGTATTTTTAGGCTTAAAAGCAGCAAAGTTATCATAACCACCGGTTTCATAACCAAATCTTGTTCTTAATGAGTTAGATACTGCTTGCAGATCGGCAACAGGTGTGCTCGCAATAATACCTAAACCTGATGCACCTGCACCGGTTGGAGAGAAGTTGATCCCTGGCTGTGATTGCTCTTCTTTTTCGAAGTTGGCAAAGAAGAACAATTTGTTTTTAATAATTGGACCACCTACAGTTACACCATACGTTTTTTGAGTTGATTTAGCATTATTTGCGCTAAAATCAACATCACCTATGTTAGTACCATTGAATGATTGGTTTCTGTAAAAACCATAAACCGATCCATGGAAAGTATTAGTACCGCTTTTAGTAGTGGCGTAAACACCTGCACCGGTAAAGCCTGATTGACGAACGTCAAACGGAGCAATATTTACCGACACCTCATCATAAGCCTCAATTGAAATAGGCTGAGCATTACCACCACCTGGTAACAAAGCATCTGATGTACCAAAGGTATTGTTCAGGTTGGCACCATCCACAGTTACACTGTTTAAACGGTTTTCACGACCTGCAAAGCTGGTACCGGTTGACTGTGGTGTTAAACGGGTAAAATCGGTTATGCTACGTGAAAATGTAGGTAAAGTAGCTAACTGAGTACGGTTAATGTTGGTACTTGCACCTTGTTTTGCAGTAGCAATACGTTTGGTACCGGTTACAGTAACTGCACCTAATTCAACGCCACCCTGAGTTAAACTTGAGTTTAACACGTAAGGCTGGCCTAATTGTAAAGTAATATCGGTATAGGTTGCTTTGTTGAAACCAATATAGGTAATATCAACAGTGTAAGGACCACCAACACGCATACCTGGCAAGTTGAATAAACCATTGGCATTGGTAGAGGTAGCATAAGTAGTACCTGAAGGTAAGTGCGTTGCCTTGATAGTAACCCCGGCAAGCGCTTCTCCTTTGGTATCCTTAATGGTACCCGTCATGTTACTCGATGTTACCTGTGCAAAGGTAGCAACGGCAGTAAACAGGAAAAATAACGCGAGAAGTAAAATTTTCTTCATGCTTTTTGTTTTTGTTTAATGAAACGTTTAAATAGTTTTTAAAATTCAGCACAAAGATAATTACTCACTTCCATTCCTATGTTAAGTCAATGTTAATAAATATTGGATTTTTTTAACATTCGGTCATTATTTTGTTGATTTATTAAAGATTTTGTTGTCAATTATCGTGTTTGTTTAAAATTCCTTCAAATAACTATCGGTTTGTTACCATATTTTATTCTGTTATTAATAAATTTTCCAAATTAATGTTAAGTTAGTGTAAACCACTCACTTATTTTCAGAATAAATGCGCAGTATGATACCGTTTTATACTGTCATCCTTTTTATTTAGATTTGGCCTCAGAACTGAAAAAGAAAAACATAACATAATGAACTACGACTTAATTGTTATCGGATCTGGTCCGGGTGGTTATGTAGCTGCAATCCGCGCTTCACAACTGGGTTTAAAAACCGCCATCATCGAAAAAGAATCGTTGGGTGGTATTTGTCTTAACTGGGGTTGTATTCCAACTAAGGCGTTATTAAAAAGCGCCCAGGTATTTGAATATATTAATCATGCTGCCGATTACGGTATAACTGTTGACGTTAAAGGCGAGCCCGACTTTGGTGCCGTTGTAAAACGTAGCCGCGGTGTAGCCGATGGCATGAGCAAAGGTGTTCAGTTCCTGATGAAGAAGAACAAAATTGATGTAATTATGGGCTTTGGTAAGCTAAAAGGCAAAGGTACTGTTGAAGTTACCGCTGCCGATGGTAAAAAAGCCGAACACACTGCCAAACATATTATATTAGCTACCGGTGGCCGCTCACGCGAATTACCTAACTTAAAGCAAGACGGTAAAAAAATTATTGGTTACCGCCAGGCTATGGTATTGCCTCAAAAACCTAAATCAATGGTAGTTGTGGGTTCGGGCGCTATTGGTATCGAGTTTGCTTACTTCTATAATGCTATGGGTACTAAAGTAACTGTAGTTGAGTTTTTAGATAATATTGTTCCGTTAGAAGACGAAGAAGTATCAAAAGCTTTAAACCGTACCTTAAAGAAACAAGGTATCAATATCATGACCAGTTCAACTGTTGAATCGGTTGATACCAGCGGCGAGCTTTGCAAAGTAAGCGTTAAAACTGCTAAAGGTGTTGAAACCTTAGAAGCAGAGATCGTGCTTTCGGCTGTAGGTGTTACTACTAATCTTGAAGGCATTGGCCTTGAAGAAGTTGGTGTAAAAACCGACAAAGGCAAAGTGTTGGTTGACGATTACTACAAAACCAACATCGAAGGCGTTTACGCAATCGGCGATATTGTTAAAGGACAAGCATTAGCTCACGTAGCATCGGCCGAAGGCATTATTTGCGTTGAGAAAATTGCCGGTCAGCATGTTGAGCCGTTAAACTACAACAACATTCCGGGATGTACTTACTGCTCACCTGAAATTGCATCAGTAGGTTATACCGAAAAAGCAGCTAAAGAAGCAGGTTACGAAGTTAAAATTGGCCGTTTCCCATTCTCTGCATCAGGCAAAGCCAGTGCGGCAGGTGCTAAAGATGGCTTTGTTAAAGTTATTTTTGATGCCAAATATGGTGAATTCTTGGGCGCACACATGATTGGTGCTAACGTTACTGAAATGATTGCCGAGGTGGTAACTGCCCGCAAACTGGAAACCACCGGTCATGAGATCATCAAATCGGTTCACCCTCACCCAACCATGAGCGAAGCCGTTATGGAAGCTGCTGCTGAAGCGTACGGAGAAGTAATTCACTTATAAGTACGCTAAAAGTGATAGTTCTAAAAATATCAAATCTTAAATAAAAAAATAAATAGCCCTTCTGCTGTAAAAGTGAGGAGGGCTTTTATATTTGTAAACAATGTCTATCAACCTGTCAAATCCTGCTACTCTTCAAGAGAATTCAGGGGCTGAACTTTTCACAATTAATACCGGCCTTTTTAAGCTTGATGGCGGCGCTATGTTTGGCGTGGTGCCCAAAACTATATGGAGCAAAACCAATCCGGCCGACGAGAATAATCTGTGCACCTTAGCCATGCGCTGTTTGCTGGTTAAAGATAATGACAGATTAATATTGATAGACACCGGTATAGGCACTAAGCTAAGTGATAAAGTAAAACCATTTTACCACTTACACGGTGATGATACACTTGAAAAATCATTAGCCTCATATGGTTTTACACCTGATGATATTACCGATGTGCTCCTCACCCATCTGCACCTGGACCATGTAGGCGGCGCTGTAATTAAATACGGAGAACAACTACTCCCGGCATTTAAAAATGCTACGTATTGGACTAATGAGGAGCATTGGCAATGGGCTACCGAAAACCCAAACGATCGCGAAAAGGCGTCATTTCTGAAAGAAAACCTTGAACCGCTGCAACAAAGCGGTCGGTTAAAGTTTGTTAAGATAAAAGACGGCATTCAATTCAGTCCTAATATTAAGCTACATTTTGTCTCGGGCCATACCCATGCTATGATGCTACCGCTAATTAATTACAAAGGCCGCCAGATATTTTTTATAGCTGATTTAGTACCCACTACCGGCCACTTACCCATTGCCTATGTGGCTTCATATGACATACATCCTTTACAGGCCATGGCAGAAAAAAAGACATTTTTGCAGCAAGCTTTAGACAATAAATATGTGCTTTTTTTTGAACATGATGCCATAAACGAGTGCTGCACCTTACAACAAACCGAAAAAGGTATACGTATTAAAGATCTCATTAAATTGACACACATTTGATTTCAAAATTATAGTTTAGTACAACTTGTGAGATATAACAATAAATATTGAATGAACTGTAAACATTGTAATAGTAATAATATTGTAATTATCAAATTACAGTAGTAAATTTCAGTAACAATTAGTACCTTTGCACGTTCAATTCTAAAACAAGAATCGAGGTAATACATTAATGAGACAACTCAAAATAACCCAATCCATTACCAATCGTGAATCGCAGTCGTTAGACAAGTATTTACACGAAATTGGTAAGGTTGACCTGATAACTGCCGAAGAAGAAGTAATATTAGCCCAAAAAATACGCGAAGGCGACCAGGCAGCTTTAGAGCGCCTAACCAAAACCAACTTGCGTTTTGTGGTATCGGTAGCTAAGCAATACCAAAATCAAGGTCTTACGCTGGGCGATTTAATTAACGAAGGTAACTTAGGTTTGATTAAAGCAGCTAAGCGTTTTGACGAAACTAAAGGTTTCAAATTCATTTCTTACGCCGTTTGGTGGATTCGTCAATCAATTTTACAGGCCATTGCCGAGCAATCACGTATTGTACGTTTGCCTTTGAACCAGGTAGGTTCGTTAAGCAAGATCAGTAAGGCTTTCTCTAAATTAGAGCAGGAATACGAGCGCGAGCCGTCACCTGAAGAGTTAGCTGACATTTTGGAAACCACTGTTGATAAAATTTCTGACACGCTAAGTAACTCGGGTCGTCACGTATCTATGGATGCACCATTCGTTCAGGGCGAAGAAAACACGCTGTTAGACGTACTGGAAAATCAGGAGCCTAATACCGATTCTATACTGATCAACGAGTCGCTTTCAGAAGAGATAAAACGTTCACTTTCTACTTTAACCGAGCGCGAGCGCGAAATTATCGTTTTATTCTTCGGCTTGGGTACCAATCACCCACTGTCGTTAGAAGAAATCGGCGAGAAGTTTAACCTTACCCGCGAACGTGTACGTCAAATTAAAGACAAAGCATTACAACGTTTACGCCATACATCGCGTAGCAAAATTTTAAAATCATATTTAGGTTAAGCCCTAATCAAATAATACAGAGCCTCCGATGAACAATTGGAGGCTTTTTTGTTTATAATCATTATGCTTCCCGCCGATTATGAACACCTCACCCCTGCCCAGGCCATTGCCGTTCATGAGCAAATGCGCAACAACGTAATGATCGAAACACTTGATAAACCAATAAACATTATTGGCGGAGCCGATATTTCGTTCAACAAATATGAGGAAACCGTTTACGCCGGCATCGTTCTATTTACCTATCCTGAATTGAAAGTTATAGGCCAGGCATCGGCAATTGGCCGCACTTCATTCCCTTATATTCCCGGCTTACTGGCTTTCAGAGAAGTGCCTGCCTTGCTGGATGCCTGGAATAAACTCGAAACTAAACCTGATGTGATGGTGCTTGACGGGCAAGGCATAGCACACGAGCACCGCATGGGCCTTGCTACGCATTTTGGTTTATTAACCGATGCACCTTCCATCGGCAGCGCTAAAAACCGTCTGAGCGGCAGATACACTGAACCTACCAACGAGCCGTTTGCCCAAAGCCTTTTGTACGACCGAGATGAGGTTATAGGCATAGCTCTACGGAGCAAAAAGAATTGCAAACCTATATTCGTATCACCCGGACACAAGGTAAGCATGGCTCAAAGTATTGATATTATTAAAACCTGCATACGCGGCTACCGTATACCCGAACCCACCCGGCAAGCCCATAACTTTGTAAACCAGGTACGAATCTCCCATGGAGATAAAGGCAATGAACAATTGAGTATGTTTTAAAGGTTAATATATTATTCCTCCATCTGTATACTAAAGTCCTCCTGCATCTGTTTATGTTATTTAACCTTTATCGCTCACTAACTGATGTTAAACCTCCCCCAGTTGCTTTTGCAATTTAATCGACCTTTTTGGTTGTATCATTTAGCATTTACTGCTTTAAGTTTATACATCATCATAGGAGGTGGCTTAGCGGCTCTGATACTTGCTATTCCTCTTAAACTTGTAGGATATGCCGGTGCAGTGTCTTACCAAACTTATTTCGCTCCACAAGTTTATTTTTATTATCGCAATACGGGCACCGCTGTACGCAAATTATACTTAATAAGTTTTGCGCTTGATATTTTGATCTTTTTTGTACTCGTTGTTATATATGTAAAGTTTATTGCCTGATATGCTTAAAGTAGATAGTGTGCTTTTAGAATTTGATAACCGTAAAATTTTGCAGGATATATATATTGACTGCCAGGCCGGACAAGTAACAGGCTTGCTTGGTCGTAACGGTTGCGGTAAATCGAGCCTCTTACGTATAATTTTCGGCACATTAAAACCTGCATACAAGTACATCAGCATTGATGATATTTATATTACCAACGGTTACAAAAGTGGCAAAATTGCATACTTACCCCAGCACAACTATTTGCCAAAGCATACCAGCATAAATGATTTAGCGCGTATGCTGGTTGATGAACAGGCATGGGAGGAATTTACAACTTACGAGATTTTTAATAAGCATGGTAATAATAAAGCCGATCAGCTATCGGGCGGTGAACTCCGCAAACTGGAAACGCTGTTGATACTTTACAGCAAAGCCGATTATATTTTGCTGGATGAGCCATTTACACACGTATCGCCCGTACAGGCCGAAGAAATAAAAGAGATTATACGCAAGCGTTCTGCATATAAAGGTTTTATTATAACCGATCATCAGTACTACAATATATTGGAAGTAAGCAATAAAATTGTATTATTGAGTAATGGCACCACCAAATTAATTACCAACCATGATGATTTGGTAACTTATGGCTATTTGAGTTCCCTTTAATTAACATTGCATTTGTTATGAAAATATCTATTTACCAGGCCGATGCCTTTACCAGTGAGCTATTTGGCGGCAACCCTGCAGCAGTTTGTCCGCTAAAGGAGTGGCTACCCGAAGCCACCATGCAAAAAATAGCAGCCGAAAATAACCTGGCCGAAACTGCTTTTTTTGTACCTACCGACAAAGGCTTTCACCTGCGCTGGTTTACCCCCGAATTGGAAATTGACCTTTGCGGACACACTACTTTAGCAACTGCCCACATTATATATACCGAATTAGGGTACACCGAAAGCATTATACAATTTGAAACCCAAACCGCAGGTATACTCACCGTAAGTAAAAACGGTGACCGCTACACGCTCGATTTCCCATCGCGCCCGCCCTACCCGGCCGAAATGCCTAATGGCCTGCTGGAAGGCTTGAACAATCATATGCCCGCCGAGGTATTACGCTCGCGCGATTACTTTTTAGTTTACGAAAACGAGCAGGACATTACTGACCTGCAACCCAACCATTTTGCCATTGCCAAGGTAGATGCCGTTGGCATTATAGTAACGGCGCCAGGTAAGGATGTTGACTTTGTGTCGCGCTTTTTTGCTCCTGCGGCAGGTATACCCGAAGACCCGGTAACCGGATCGGCACACTGTAACCTCATACCCTACTGGGCCGAACGTTTGGGCAAAACCGAGCTGCATGCCTACCAGCTATCTGCCCGTAAAGGCGAGCTTTGGTGCGAGTTAAAAGGCGACCGGGTGTTGATGAGCGGCAATGCAGTTACTTATTTGAGGGGGGAGATTTATATCTAACTATCGCACACAATATTAGTCGATAAATTCAATTACCTCCAATCGGTGTAACTTTCAATACAGAATCAGCGTAATCCCCAAAACAATCATGTAATCTTCAATAATTTTCGTTAATTTGATATTTATTACGATTGAAAAGTACGCTGGCTGGTAAATGCAGTTAACTAAGTTAGAGGTCAAAGGATTTAAGAGCTTTGGCGATAAAATAAGCATTAATTTTAACGAGGGGGTTACGGCTATTGTTGGGCCAAATGGTTGCGGCAAATCAAACGTGGTCGATTCGATACGTTGGGTTTTGGGCGAGCAGAGTACCCGTGCCCTGCGGTCGGAAAAGATGGAGAACATCATCTTTAATGGTACCAAAAGCCGTAAACCGGCCAACCTGGCCGAGGTGTCGTTAACCTTTGATAATACTAAAAACGTACTGCCCACCGAGTTTTCGCAGGTAACGCTTACCCGTAAGCTGTACCGTACCGGCGAGAGTGAATACCGGTTGAACGATGTACAATGTCGTTTAAAAGATATTACCGACCTTTTTTTAGATACCGGTATAGGCTCCGACTCCTACTCTATCATCGAACTCAAGATGATAGACGAGATCATTACTAACAAGGAAGGTTCACGTCGGAATTTGTTTGAAGAAGCATCTGGTATTTCTAAATATAAACTCCGTAAAAAACAAACTTTCAATAAGTTAAAAGATACTGAGGCTGATTTGGAGCGTGTGCAGGACCTGCTTTTCGAGATAGAGAAGAACCTGAAAACGCTGGAAAACCAGGCCAAGAAAACCGAGCGTTATTATCGTTTAAAGGAGCAATACAAAACGTTGAGCATTATGCTGGCGTCGTTCCGTATCGTTTCGTTCAGCGAGTCGTTGCAGCGTATCGATGAGCAGGATCAAAAGCATCGCGAGGAACGTTCGGGTATTACCACCAAAATTGATACGCTGGAGGCTATGCTTCAGCAGCAAAAGCTGGATAATCTTACTAAAGAGAAAAACCTCTCCATACAGCAAAAAGCCACCAATGAATATGTGGGTAAAATACGTGCTTATGAGAGTGAAAAAAAGATAAAGAACGAGCAGCTCAAGTTTCAGCGCGATAAGGAAGCCCGTTTGAAGGAAGAGCTGGAACGCGATAAGAACCAGCTTAACCACGTACTGTATAATATTAAACGCCTGAGCGAAGAAAAACTGCAGGAAGATGAAAACCTGGAGACCGTGCGCAACAAGGTAGCCGATTTAAAACAAGCTGTTGACGAACTGCGCCAGGAACAAACCGCTGCACGTGCCGAATTAAATGAGCTGACCAGCATTAACAACCGGCTGCAAAACCAGATATACCAAACCGAAAAAGACCTCGACATATTGCGCATACAGCAGCAGGCCTTAGAGCAGGAAAGCCAGCGCAATATGGAAGATACGGCCAGCCGCGAGGTGGAGTTATCGCACTTTAACCATCTGGTGGCCGAACTACAGAACCGCACCGAAACTGCCGAAGCAGAACAACGAGCTGCTATAGAGTTTGAGGCCCAATTACAAGATCAGATCAAAGATACTGAAGCGGGTATTAACGATACCAAAGACCGTGTATCTCGCCAGGGCAGACAGCTGGATGCCAAACAAAACGAGTACAACCTTACCAAGAGTATGGTTGACAATCTGGAAGGTTTCCCTGAGTCTATCCGTTTTTTGAAAAAAAACACTGACTGGGCTAAAAATATCAACCTGTTCAGTGATATTCTTTTTTGTCGCGAAGAGTTTCGTATAGCCATTGAAAACTACCTCGAACCACTCATGAATTACTTTGTGGTTGAGGATTATGATAATGCCATTAAGGCCATTAACTTATTGCGCAATGCATCGCGCGGCAGGGCCCAGTTTTTTATACTCAATCACTACGCTGCATTAGCTACAGCCGAAACCGTGGACTATAATGCGGGTTGGGTACCAGCCCTTAGTGTAATTGAGGTTGAGTCGCGTTATCGACCGTTGTGTAACTACCTGTTACGCAATGTATATCTGGTTGATGATACATCTGATGCCGCGTTGAATAGCTCAGTTGTTCCGAAGGATGTGGTGCTGCTGGGTAAAAGCGGTAAGTTCAGTAAATCGGTATTGAGCATGGCCGGTGGTTCGGTAGGGTTATTTGAGGGTAAGCGTATTGGCCGGGCCAAAAACCTGGAAAACTTAGCCAAAGAGATCAAACAAAGCGAACAGGAAATAGCTACTCTTAAAGCCCATCAGGAAACGCTGCAAAGCAAACTGACCGCTTTAAAAGCATCTGGTAAGGCGGCCGAAATTCAGCAGAAGCAACTGGAGCTTAACCGCCTGAATACCGAACTGGTAACCGTAACCACGCGCCGCGAGCAATACCAGACCTTTATTACCAACAGCCGTAACCGTAAAGACGATATTGCAATCAAAATTGCCACCATACAAGAGGATGAGCAAAAGCTCATACCGCAAGTGGCCGAGCTTAAAACCCAAAAAGAGATACAGAGCGATTTGCTGCTGGATAAGCAACAAGCCTTTAATGAGCTGAACGAGTACACCACCGTTCAAAGTAATGCTTATAACCAGGAGAACATCCGCTTTCACCAGCAGCAAAATAAAGTTTCGGGGCTGGTAAAAGATCTGGAATACCGCGAAACACAACAGGATAGCTTAGAAACCCGCATTAACAACAATAACGCAGAAATGGATAAGGTGCAGGCTGCTTTGTTAGAAACCCTGCAACACACCGACTTTTCGGATGATGAACTGCTGGAAATGTACAGCCAACGTGAAGAATTGGAAAAAGCTACCAAAGCTGCCGAGCAGGAGTACTATGAGATGCGCGGCCAGATTAACGAAACTGAGAATGCTGTAACGCAATTACGCCGCCAAAAAGACCAGGCTGATGTTATTGAAAACGAACTGAAAGATAAACGCAACAACCTTAAATTGGAGCTTAACGCCCTAAAGGAGCGCCTTTCGGTAGAGTTTAATCTCGACATAAACGATCTTTTAGAAACCGAAGTCCCGGACGGGGAAAATGAAGAAGACCTGCGTGAAAGAACCGAAAAATTAAAGAAACAGCTCGATGAATTTGGTGCCATTAACCCTATGGCTTTGGACGCCTTTAAGGAAATGAACGAGCGTTACGAGTTTATTCAAACGCAAAAGAAAGACTTGATAGAGGCCAAGGCTTCACTCCTGTCTACCATTCAGGAAATTGACGATACAGCCAAAGAAAAATTTATGGCTTCGTTTACCATGGTGCGCGAAAACTTTATCAAAGTATTCCGCTCGTTGTTTAACGAGGAAGACTCGTGCGACCTGGTACTCACCGACCCTGACCATCCGCTTGAATCGGACATTGATATTATTGCCAAGCCTAAGGGCAAGCGCCCGCTATCCATAAACCAACTATCGGGTGGCGAAAAAACACTGACGGCTACAGCCATTCTATTCTCGCTTTACCTGTTAAAGCCTGCGCCCTTCTGTATTTTTGATGAGGTTGATGCGCCTTTGGATGATACGAACATTGATAAGTTTAACAACATTATCCGCAAGTTCTCTTCCGACTCGCAGTTCATCATCGTATCACATAATAAAAGAACCATAGCCAGCACCGATGTAGTTTACGGTGTGACTATGGTTGAACAGGGAATATCTCGCGTAGTGCCGGTGGATTTACGTCAACTGGCCGATTAATACTATTTATTTAAACGCTTAAGGTTACCACTGTGTACCGCACCGCTAAACTGTTGCTTAAGATCAATGAGTTGATTGGCTTGGCGCAGCATTTGGTTTTCCTGAGTTTTCTCGGAGAAAGTACTGGCTAAACCGGTAACAGTATAGGTGCCTTTATCAATAAAATTGAGGGCACGTACTAACATGGCTTCGTTTGGGTCGCCAAAGTCTTTGGTTACATCGTCGTCAACCACTGCACCGGGGTAATTAGCACTGGCCGGTACCATGCCTTGATAAAAATCGGCTTTACCTGCGCCGTTGCGGCTTTCAAACTCAGATATATATAAGTCATACTGTGATGCATTACCCACCGGAATACCAAAAAAACCTACTGGTTTGCCGTATGTGGTTTTACCAATTAACTGAACTCCTTGAGGTAAAGTTGGTTGCAGATTATTAATGAGCAACTCGCTGGCCGAGGCTGTATTACCAGTAACCAGAAAAAATACGCGGTTTAAATTAAGACTACCTTTTTTAGAAAATTTATAAGTATTGGTCGCTGTACTAAAATCACCTTTATCAATGCGATATTTTCTTGCCAATAACGGATATACATCACGTTGCAATTTATCATTAAAATACTCAGTAAACATAGTCGTTCCGTTCTTTGAAGCGGGCACCATGTAATTGGCCAAATATTGTGAAGTTTCAACCGCACCGCCACCATTATAACGTAGATCTACCACCAACTCGGTAATATTATCGGTAGCAAATTTGGCAAAGGCTTCATCAATTTTTGCCTGGGCATTGCTAAGAGTTGTAAATCGACTGAATGCAAAATAACCTACTTTTTTACCAGTTGAGGAAGTAATGGTACTGTACTTAATTACCGGGTTTATAGTGTAAGTGGTTTTACTTACCGTTGTAGTGAAAGTAGTACCATCCGGACGTAAAAGGGTAAGCTTAATGCTGTTTTCTCCTAACGCATTTGATATGCGAATATAAGCGGGATCGTTATTACCACCTGTGGTTAAAGCAACCGAGGCATCATTAATAGCAGTTACCTTGTATCCGCGCGCTATATTTTGCGTAGCGGCCGACGAACCCGGGTATACATATCGTATGCGCAGATCACTTGAGGTTATATAAGTTAAAGCAAAGCCAAAATCGCCTCCGGTGCCACCAATGGAGGTGGCAGCCTGGCCTTCATCAATGTACGAATATTTAGCCGTACCCGGGTAGCTGGCATCATACTCATAAGGCTGATTGGTAGATGGATTGATCTTTAATTGTGAGAAAGCATCAATTTCGGCCTGAAAGGCATTGATGAATGAGCTGCCTGTATATTGAGTAGGATTAAACACAGCGGCAGATGGCAAGGCATCATACCATAGGTACAATTCTTGCGCATACAAATAGATCGAATCCTTTACAAGCCTTAAAGCCTCGGCTTTTTCTTCTGGTGTTGGCTCCTGATCGTTGGTCTTACTTCCTTTTTTACATGATGCAAAGGCAATACAAAGTAAAAGCAAAAAATATAAAGTTCTTTTCATTCAGTTAATAAATTTTCTCTAACCTCTAATATAAGAACTTAATTAGAGATAATAAAAAAATTTAATTTGCAACTGATAAATAATCTACCCCGCACGCCTGTGCGCACAACTCATCTGTTTGGGTTGCCCCTATCATTAATATCTCGATACGCTGCAGTTCGTGTTTTTTAATCAGCATATCGATAATATCAGGCTCTGGTTTGGCTGCTACTTCTTCGCCAAAGTAGCAGGTGAGGTATTTTTCGAGGCCTTGCCAGTCGGTATGTTTTATTTTGTTGAGTTGCTGCTGCGGGTTGCCGTTGGTAACAATGAATATCTGCTTGCGGTCTACTACTATATCCTGCAATAAAGTCAGCATTTGGGGGTATAGCAGCAACTTTAGCGGTACTTGTGCATTAATTTTCAGATGCTCAAAATTGGTGCGGTACTTTTCATCTAATTTAAAACGATCCTGCACCACGTCGAATACAGCTTTAGGGCCTTGCTCCTCGTGGGTTTGTACCATGAGTTTTACCAGTACCTGTGCGTCCAGCAGTTCGGTATATTCCATAAAACCGGCAAACAAATAGTACACCTGGTACAAATAATCCTTTTCAGGATAGAGCACATTATCCAGTTCGAAAATAAACGCATTTATACGCGGGTCAATATTGGCGTACTTAATCATGGGGAGCATTTAGGGTGATACCATATTCATCAAACAACAGCGTGGCCGGGGCAAGCGCGTTCATCTCTTCGGCATGCAACAGGTAAACGGTGTCGATACCATGATCGAGGCACAAGGCCAGCATTTGGTGCGGATAGGTTTCGCTTGAGGGCGGTGGCAATTTGATCATGGTACCAGCCTTGAGCATTACTTGGGGCAAGTCTTCAAAATCGCCAAGCAATACGTTGGGCAGCGCTAATTGATTTTTAAGCTGATAAGCCCTTGCCGAGCTGGCAGCAGTTATAAGGGTATACACTATTGTTGTAATATATTTTAAACTATCAGGCCATCCTTCATAGTTACCTTACGGTCGCTAAGGGCAGCAAGGTCTTCATTGTGGGTTACAATAATAAAGGTTTGGTTAAACTCGTTACGCAGGTTAATGAACAGTTCATGTAAATCGCGTGCATTGGCCGAATCGAGGTTGCCCGAAGGCTCATCGGCCAAAATCAATGCAGGCTCGTTTATAAGTGCTCGGGCTACAGCCACGCGCTGCTGCTCACCGCCCGAAAGTTGGTTGGGCTTATGGTAAACGCGGCTACTCAGGCCGAGCATATCTAATAAGGTTGCAGCACGTTTTTCGGCCTGGGCTTTGGGCTTACCGGCTATAAACGCCGGGATACACACGTTTTCGAGCGCATTAAACTCGGCCAACAGGTGGTGAAACTGAAAGATGAACCCAATTTGCGTATTACGGAAATGGCTCAACTGCTTGCTGTTGAACTTACTGATCTCGGTATCATTCAAAAACAACTGACCCGAATCGGCTTTATCAAGCGTACCTATAATATTAAGTAACGAGCTTTTGCCAGCACCCGATGCACCTACAATGGTTACAATTTCGCCTTTATTTACTTCGAGGTTCACCCCTTTTAAAATAGAGAGTTCACCGTAATTCTTTTTAATATCAAGCGCTTTAAGCATACGCAAATGTAGTTGAATTAGTTGATTAGTTATTGGCTGGTTTGTATAGCTATATATTTATAAAACATAATGATTAATTAAGTTTTGGGCCACATATTTATTTAAGTGATACTTGTAGTTTTACTTTGTATAGTTAATTAAAAATCCATAAACCAAATTGTATATTTTTGTACAATTGAGTAAACCTTTAAGCAAACACTAATGAGTATAAATCGAATTTATTGGATCGATTACGCAAAATTTATCGGAATATTTTTAGTTGTATTTGGACATACAAGTATTGAAGATTGTGTCGTCGATTCGATATATTCTTTTCATATGCCTTTGTTTTTTTTTATATCGGGCTATCTGTTTTCATTTGAAAAATACGCTAACTATAAAACCTTTGCAATTCACCGCTTTAAACAATTAATAATACCGTATCTGGCATTTAATGTTATCACTTATATTTTTTGGTTGCTTATTGGCCGAAAATATGGAGCTGATGCATTAATTGAAATTAGTTTATTCAAGCCACTAATAGGAATTATTTACGGTAACGGAAATGACCATTTTTTAATTCACAATGTTGTATTGTGGTTTTTACCTTGTCTATTTGTTGTTGAAAGCTTATTTTTATTATTATTTAAAAACAAAAACCTACATCAAGCAAGCATCATCCTATTAGGTTTAATTGTAAGTGGCTATATATACACCAATTATGTTAAAATTAATTTGCCTTGGGGAATAGAAACTGCAATTGTTGCATTAGTGTTTTATGGTTTCTCGAATGTTTTTAAAGAAGGATTAAGAAAGATTTTAAGCCTGCCGAAATTTCTCTTGATATCATTATCTGTGCTCTCTCTTGTTGCATTCTTTTTTACATCTACTCAAAACGGCCGAATTAATATGCTGGGTTCTGATTACAACAACTATTTTTTATTTTATTTACTTGCATTTAATGGTATTTTTCTTGTAATAACAATTTCTGATCTTATATCATCCGTTTTTAAAAGGCTTCTTGTTGTAGAATTTATTGCCTCCAATACATTGTTTATTTTAGGCTTTCATAATTTATCTTTTACAATTATTAAAGCATTTACAGTGTTTGTTCTAAAAAAACCGTTAGTTATATTTGACCATAATACAGCATTAGGCTTTTTACTCAGCATCGTTACAATTATCTTATTAATACCATGCATAATTATTGTTAATAAATACCTGCCTTTTATTACAGGAAAACAGCCAGGAAGAATGAAAATATAATGATATTAAAACTTTCAATAGTATTATAAATTTCTCTTACACTATATTACCAGTTGCTTTAACGTAATAATTAAGATTACAGGAATGCATGTTCTGTAATGACTATTTTCATAAAAACGCCATTCAAATTTTATAACTCCAACTGAAATTGTAGATTTACCGCAAATTCTTCACAAGACATGAATATTCACGAATATCAGGGCAAAGCGATACTAAAAAGCTTTGGCGTAAGGGTACAGGAAGGCATAGTTGCCGATACTGTGGAACAGGCTGTTGAGGCCGCCCAAAAAATGAAAGAAGATTTCGGTTCGGACTGGGTGGTAATTAAAGCCCAGATTCATGCCGGCGGCCGTGGTAAAGGCGGTGGTGTTAAACTGGCTAAAAACCTTGATGAGGTTAAAGAAAGAGCTGAAGCCATTTTAGGTATGCAGTTGGTTACTCCTCAAACCGGTCCCGAAGGTAAATTAGTACGTAAAATATTAGTTGCCCAGGATGTTTATTACCCTGGCGAAAGCGAAACTAAAGAGTTTTACATCAGCGTATTGTTAGACCGTGCAAAAGGCCGTAACATTATCATGTACTCAACGGAAGGCGGTATGGATATTGAAGAAGTAGCACACTCTACTCCTCATTTGATCCACAAAGAAGAGATTGACCCTAAAGTTGGTTTGCAAGGTTTCCAGGCTCGTAAAATTGCCTTTAACCTGGGCGTATCTGGCGATGCTTTTAAAGATATGGTGAAATTTATCACTGCACTTTACAAAGCTTACGATGCTACCGATTCTTCGCAATTTGAGATCAACCCTGTACTTAAAACTTCTGACAATAAAATTTTAGCAGTAGATGCTAAAGTTAACATTGATGATAACGCCCTGTACCGTCATAAAGATTATGCCGACCTGCGCGATACCAACGAGGAAGACCCTACCGAGGTTGAAGCAAGTCACTCAAACCTTAACTATGTTAAATTAGATGGTAACGTAGGTTGTATGGTTAACGGTGCCGGTTTAGCTATGGCTACTATGGACATTATTAAAATTGCCGGTGGCGAGCCTGCTAACTTTTTGGACGTAGGTGGTACCGCTAATGCACAAACAGTTAAAGCTGGTTTTAACATCATCCTGAGCGATCCTAAGGTTAAAGCCATCCTGATCAACATATTTGGTGGTATTGTACGTTGCGACCGTGTTGCACAAGGTGTAATTGATGCTTACCAGGAAATTGGTAACATTCCCGTGCCTATCATTGTTCGTTTACAAGGTACTAACGCTAAAGAAGCTAAAGAACTGATCGATAATTCAGGCTTAAAAGTTTTCTCGGCTATTTTGTTAAAAGAAGCTGCCGAAAAAGTTAAAGAAGTTTTAGCATAAAACTCACCCCAACCCTCTCCAAAGAGAGGGAGCTTATAAAAAAAAAGCTGCATCTTTATCAGGTGCAGCTTTTTTTGTGGATTGCCACTCTCAATACTTGACTTTTGCCATCAACATTTCTTGATAAATATCAATGTGAGGTAACAACCGCTACACTACATTTGTAGTATAAAAATAAATCAAAAACATTTAGGTGTTTAAACACTCAAATGTTTATAATTGTAAAACACATTAACAATCATAAAATTATGGCAACTACAAAATGGGTAATTGACCCAATGCACTCAGAAGTTCAGTTTAAAATTAAACACCTTGTAATATCAACTGTAACCGGCTCGTTCCGTAAGTTTGATGGTGAAGTAATTACCGAAAGCGACGATTTTCAGGATTCGGAAATTGATTTTTCGTTAGATGTTGACAGCATCGATACCACCCAGGAAGCGCGCGACCAGCACTTAAAATCGGCTGAGTTTTTTGATGCGGAGCAGTTTCCTAAAATCAGCTTTAAATCAACCTCGTTGAAAAAAGTAAGTGGCGAAGAATATAAATTAAACGGCGATTTGACCATTAAAGGAGTAACTAAACCGGTAACTCTTGATGTTGAGTTTGGCGGTTCGGCTGCTGATTTTTACGGTCAAACTAAAGCAGGTTTCGCAATTACCGGCAAAATAAACCGTAAAGAGTTTGGCTTAACCTGGGATGGTGTTACCGAAGCAGGTTCAATTGTGGTAGGCGAAGATGTAAAACTGATCATCAACGCTCAGTTTACCAAACAAGCTTAAAATTATAAGTAAATTAGTGAATAAATTAAGAAAGCTGCCTTAATAAAGGCGGCTTTTTTTGATTTAAACCTTAGCCGTTTGAGTTCGATGAATAAATAATAAACAAAACCTTACTCAGCCATGTTAGCATGATAAATTCATCAGCAACAATGGAACCTACCCACCCCTATCCGGCTAAACCCGAGGTAATGAAGCAGCACTTTATTCATCACCTAAACCGTGTTTATTTTGGTAAAAAATATCTTCAAAAACATTTACCGGCGCTCACCCAAATAGCATCATTTAAAAAACTGCGTTTTGCTATTGAAGAAGTACTCGAGAGCGTAAATAACCAGGTAAACAGAATAGAAGAAATTTATAAAATAATTAATGCACACCCCGATAAAGAAACCTGCGTGCCTATAATATCTGTTTTTAAAGATGCATTTGAAACGCAGGACTACGGCGAAGAAAGTTGCCTGTTAAACGACATAGACATTATTTTGTACCTGCAATTACTGGAGCACATCAACATCACCTCTTATCGCATGCTTAAAATTTTGGCTGCTTCTTTAGCATATGCCGATGCAGAGCAACTTCTGATGGAGAGTTTTGATGAATCGCGCGATGATGATAAGTTATTTGTGATGATTGCCGATGAATATCTGAAGAAGTAAGTTGAGCTTGTGCTGAAACTGCTTTCTTAACTTATAATATCCTTGTAATCTGGTTCAAAAAAAGAAGCGGCTATTTCTTATCGAAATAGCCGCTTCTTTTTTTGTTAATATAAAATTATGCGTTTTGAATAGAACTGTTAAGGTTATCAGCCTCTCCTTTAAATTTTGACTTAGCTTCATCATAAGCATCATCTGTATACTCTTCAGCTTGGTCTTTATAATCAGATGCAGCACCTACTACGCTGCTCCATTTAGATTTAGCTTTATCGGCAATGTTAGTGCCATATTCTTTAATATCTTCGGCAGTGCTCTGTGCTTTGTTTTTGGTTTTATCTACCAAATCATTCACGTAATCGGCAATGTCCTCTCTTAATTCCGAACCACTTTCGGGAGCTAATAATAGGCCGATTGCTGCACCAGCGGCAGCACCTACTAAAAGTGCTGCAATAATTTTAGTTTGATCTTTCATTTTACTTCTTTTTAGCAGATGTTATTTGAAGAAATAACGCTATTTAATGCATTCTGTTTAAATAAATTTGAAAAAAATAATTATAGTATCATTAATGTAATTTATGCATTTAACAAAGGCAACGAAAAGTAAAATGCTGCGCCCCTGTCCTTTTCACTAACTACCCATACCCTGCCGTTATGGCGCTTAATAATTTCGGCTGCAACATATAAGCCTATTCCAAAACCCGAAAAAGTTTGCTCATTACGGCCTTCAACCCGGTAAAAGCGATTAAATATTTTGTCTTGTTCTTCGGGTTTAATGCCAATACCATAATCCTGCACATTAATTACCACCTCGGTATCTCCAACACTTACATGAACATCCACCCTATCGCTATCTGGCGAGTATTTAATGGCATTAGTTAAAAAGTTGGTAAGCACTTGTGCAATACGGTCACGGTCGGCATAAATAGCCAGCGGTGGAATTGCAGAACATACAATATCATGGTGCGATGCAGTGTGCTGCACTTCATCTACAGTTTCCTTAATTAAGTCAGACAGTAAAAACTCTTCGCTATTGAGGCTCAAACGGCCGCTTTCCATTTTAGACACATCGAGCAAATCGGTAATTAACCGGGTTAATTTATTGATTTGCTTATCAACCGTGCCTAATGATTTAAGCAGAAACTCATCATAATCACCCCGTTTATTATAAATAGTAAGCAGTAGCTGTATATATGCTTTAATGGAGGTTATGGGAGTTTTTAATTCATGGCTGGCCATGCCAATAAAATCATTTTTAACTTGCTCGTGCTCCTTCATCGCGGTAATATCCATGCCTGAACCAATATAGCCTGCAAAATAATCATGCTCACCCTCAAAACGGGGCACGCCTTTCATACCAATCCAACGGTAAGCACCATCGCTCACACGCAGCATACGGTACTCTATATAAAACTCTTCCTGCTTGTTAAACGCACGGTTATAAGTATCTAAAACACATTCTTTATCCTCCGGATGCAGCAAATTACTTTGCAGATAGCCGGGATCTGAAAGTAGCTGCATTACATTAGCAAACTGCATCCAGCTATTGTTTAAGAAGGTAGTACGTTTATCGGCACCGGTCATCCATATCAGTACCGGAGCCGAATCTGCAATGCTACGAAAGCGCTCTTCGCTGTCCAAAAGCATTTGTTCGGTTTTCTTACGTTCGGTTATGTCCATGCACGAACCTACATAGCCTGCAAACTCGCCGTTGGCATAATAACGCGGTTTGCCCGTTACTGCTACCCATTGCATTTTGCCATCGGCACGCAATACCCTAAAATCCGATTCAAAAGGCTTTTTAAAATTAGTTGCGCGCAGGTAGTCGCCTATAACCCGCTCACGATCTTCAGCCACCACAGAGTCGATCCACCCCCTGCCCATATTATCCTCGTAAGCGTGGCCGGTCCAGTCAACCCAGGTTTGGTTTACAAATGTAATGTTGCCGCGCTGGTCTACCGTCCACAAGGCGGTTGCGGCAGCATCGGTAATATCTTTAAATAATTGTTGCTGCTCTGCCAACTGGCGGCGGGCCAAAACCCTTTCGGTAACATCGTACCCCATAACCATAACCCCATCAATTTCGGCCTGATGATGGCAGTATGGCGAAAACACAAAATCGAAATAATATTCTTTTACCTGATCATCGCCTTGGATGATCTTAACCTCATGATCATAACTGCGCGAAACCTGGCAGGTATCATATACATGTTCAACCTGTTTGTAAAACCCTTCGCCAAGTTCAGGCCAGGCCTGGCGCATAGGCTTGTTCAATACATCGCGGTTATTACATAGGTTTTTTAAAAACGGATTAACTAACTCACAAACCCCATCGCGCCAGCGCAACATGGCTATTAGGCTTTGCGCCTGCATAAACAAGCTCTTAAGCTGGCTATCGGTTTGATAAAAATTACCAGAAAAATCAGCTTCTTGGGTTGGTGTTAGCATATAGCAGATGTTAAATCTAATCTCACGATTTAATTATCTAATAGCAAAATTTATTTTCTAATCAAACATGCCATTATACAACGTTAACAAACATTTTCTTAAACTATATTCAAACATAATGGTTGTGCGCTTCATATTTTAGCTAAGTATATCAATGTAATTTATACTTTTACCTTTAAAGTAATTACATATTATCCTTAGCCGAAGTATAAATTACTACATTATTTACAATTTATAAGATAAAACCCCATATTGTATTATAGCATTAGCATATGTATTTATGCTAATATAAACATAAATCAGGTGGTTTGTACTTACTCATGAATGATTATAAAGTTGATATAACTAACTGCGACAAGGAACCAATACACATACCCGGTAAAGTGCAGTCGCACGGCTTTTTAGTGGCTGTTGATAATAAGTACCTCGTTAATTACGTGAGCGAAAACATATCAGCTTTTTTACCAATACAGGCACCAAATATTTTAGGTAAGAATTTAAGCGTATTTGAGGAAACATTATTCCCGGCTGAGGCTACCGGCTTTATTACACAAATGCTGCAACTGGGCCGCCACGCCAAAAGCTTCGAAACTATTAACCCCTATCGTGTTGATGTTGGTGAAATAAGCTACAATCTCATCCTCTCGCAATCAGGCGATAGCTATTTGCTGGAATTTGAACCCACTACTACCGCTACCGAGGTTGATATACAAAAAACCATAGGCCGTTCGGTATCGGGCATGCTGGCCGGAAATCATTTACAACAATTGCTTAACAATGCCTCCGAGCAAATAAAAACACTTATAGGTTATGACCGGGTTATGATTTATAAGTTTTTGGATGACGGGCATGGCGAGGTAGTTGCCGAGGTAAAAGAAGACCACCTGGAACCTTTTATAGGTTTGCATTATCCGGCAAGTGATATACCCAAACAAGCGCGTGAGCTTTATAAACTAAATCTTACCCGCATAATTACCGATGTTAATACCGAGGCCTCTCCTATTTTAACTCTACCTGTTGATGGAGATGCCAAAACGCTCGACCTAACGCACTCTGCTTTGCGTGCTGTATCGCCCATACACATCCAGTACCTTAAAAACATGGGTGTGGCTTCAAGCTTTAGCATATCCTTACTTTATAAGAACGAGCTTTGGGGCTTAATTGCCTGCCACAACTATACTCCGCGTTTTATCAATTTTAAAGCGCGGGAAGCATCAAAACTGATTGGACAAATCATATCATCGGCTCTTGAATTTAAGCAAGATGAAGAATTAAATACGCGTAATGATGAGTTTAAACACACTTACGATGTTCTTTCGCGCTTTTTACGTAAAGGCAACGATGTTGCCGCTACACTTACCGAGTTTGAAGATAATATCCTGAACATTTGCGATGCAAGTGGTGCTGTGCTGGTTTTTGAAAACCAGTTCACTCTACTTGGCAAAACGCCTGATGAGGAACAACTCACCGGCATTGTTGACTGGCTTAAGCAAAACATGCAAGTCCGCGTGTACCATACGCACCAGTTTCCGGAAGTGTATCATCCGGCGAAAGAATATAGCGACGTAGCCAGCGGTTTATTGGCCTGTACGCTTTCAAAAGAACTTGGCGAACTGATAATTTGGTTTAAGCCCGAGCAAATTACCACAATTAATTGGGCGGGTAACCCCGACAAGCCGGTTGCAACAGATACCAATGGTTTGATGAGCCTATCGCCCCGAAAGTCATTTGAGATATGGTCGCAAACGGTAAAAAATACTTCGGCCCGGTGGATGCGTGATGAAATTGCGCTGGTACTCAAACTGCGCGAAGATGTGGTTTATGCCATTAACCGCCAGACTAACGAGATACGCATATTAAACGAAAAGCTTAAACAGGCTTATGAAGAGCTGGATACTTTTAGTTTTACCGTATCACATGATCTGCGTACACCGCTTTCAACTATAAAAAACTACTCTGAACTATTGCTCGAAACCAACAAGAGTTTGGATGATGATGCACGCCGTATTTTGAAAAAAGTGATAGGCGGTGCCGATAAGTTAAATTACCTGATCAAGGAAGTGCTGAATTACTCCAGGGTAGGCCGCGCAGAAATTGAGTATACCGAAATTGAAATGGATACTCTTTTCAAAGAAATTCATAACGACCTTATTGTAGCTCTCCAAATTCCTGATTTGCAATTTACTGTAGGTGATACACCTGCCATTTATGGCGACCGCGTTATGATTACCCAGGTATTCACCAATTTGCTTAACAATGCATTTAAATACTCTTCGCGCTCAAATCCTCCTAAGGTAAATATTGATGGTAAAGAATTTAACGGAGAGGTGGTATATTCAATTAGCGATAACGGAGTTGGAATTGATTTAAATTACTACAATCGTATATTTGATTTATTTAAACGCATGGATAACGTGCGTACCTATGAAGGTACAGGTGTTGGTTTGGCTATTGTTAAAAGAATAATGGAGAAACATAATGGCCGTATTTGGGTAGAAAGTGAATTGGGAGTTGGCACGATATT
The DNA here is from genome assembly GCF_031951985.1 of Mucilaginibacter terrae. Taxonomy (NCBI): domain Bacteria; kingdom Pseudomonadati; phylum Bacteroidota; class Sphingobacteriia; order Sphingobacteriales; family Sphingobacteriaceae; genus Mucilaginibacter; species Mucilaginibacter terrae. The sequence goes on from NZ_JAVLVU010000001.1 coordinate 848,787, forward strand.
TTATATAGGTTTTAAAAAGAATTGAGATGGGAGCGCCTGATATTATATATATTGAAGATAACATTGATTACATTGATGTTGTTGAGCGTGCTTTAAGCCAAATTGATAGCAAGACAATTTTACGTGTTTTTGAAAACGGCACACTTGCACTCACTGAATTAGGTACACTTGTGGAGAATAAAGTAAAACCACGCTTAATATTAATAGACTTAAACTTACCCGGACTTTCGGGGTTGGATTTATTGCGAAAAATAAAGGAAACACCAGTTCTCCGTTATGTACCTACGGTGATATTTTCTACATCTGATAATCCTAAAGATGTACGCATATCTTTAGCATCGGGTGCAAATGCCTACGTTGCAAAACCTTTGGGTTATAATGATTTAATTAAGTGCTTAAACAGCATGCATGAGTTTTGGCTTAAAACAACCCTTGTGGCCTGATATTCGCAAAACAAACTTTTTACTTTTAAGGTTTAGTGTTTATGAAAATCAAGCTTTTACTTACCGGATTCCTATTTTTAACTGCCTGCAAATCGCAAAAATCACCTTTAGATACCGGTTGCCCAACAGTAATGTGTACCGAAGAATTTAAGATGATTCCGGTTAAGCTCATTAGTAGTTCGGGAAAAAGTACCGACTTCAAATCTTACAAAATTATGGAGACGGCCAGCGGTAAAGAAATTAAACTGAATAATGATTTACCCAACACAGCCGATAATGCTAAGACACTTATTGTAGCCGATGACAGCCAATTACGTAACTTTACCGAAAAAGGTACCGACCTGCAATTGCTGATAACCCGCACCGACGATAAAATAGTAAAAGCGAATTATAAAATATCTGGCGGTAAATGTGCCTGCCATGTAGCCAAGTTAAATGGTCCCGACCAGGTTGATATTGATCAGCTGTAACTTACATTTATGCCTATACCTCAAAAGCTACTTACTCGCAAAGATGAGATAACCCGGGATTTTTTGCGGTTGTACGAAGATCATATTAACAAACTAATGAGTGGCGAGCACAACAAAAGGTACTCGGCCAAAACCTTTGCTAATTTGCTGTTTATCGATTCGCGCCATTTAACCAACACCCTAAAACTCACTACCGGCCGCTCTCCATGTGATTTTATGGAAGAGCGCATTATTGACGAAGCAAAAAAACTACTTGCCCAAACCAATTTATCGGTTGCGCAAATAGGTTACAAATTTGCGTACGAAGACCCGACTAATTTTACCAAGTTTTTTAAGATCATGACCGGCATTACGCCATTGCAATACCGCAAAAAACTCCAAACTGCCGCCTGATAAATTCTGAAGTGTTCACCTTTTTTGGGGCAACATTGGCCATAACTTTGTGTTATTAAACAAACAATAACCATCTATGGCACAAACTAAAATAGCCTTAGTAACCGGCGGTAGCCGCGGCTTAGGCAAAGACATGGCTTTAAGCCTTGCAAAAAAAGGATTAAACATCATACTCACTTACAACAGCAAAAAAGACGAAGCCGAAGAAACCGTAGCAGCAATTGAAGCTATTGGTCAAAAAGCAGCGGCCCTGCAACTTAACGTGGGCGACGCTAACAGCTTTGATGCATTTATTGAAGAGACAAAAAACGCGTTACAAAACACTTTCGGCACCGATAAACTTGACTATATTATTAATAACGCGGGTGTAGGCGTACATGCGTCTTTTGCCGAAACCACCGAAGAGCAGTTTGACATGCTGGTTAACATACATTTTAAAGGAGCATTCTTTTTAACGCAAAAGGTGTTGCCTGTTATGAATGATGGCGGCGGCATTGTAAACATTTCAACAGGTTTGGCACGTTTTAGCACGCCGGGTTATGCCGCTTATGCATCAATGAAAGGCGCTATTGAAACTCTTACCAAATACCAGGCTAAAGAACTGGGCGCGCGTGGTATAAGAGCCAATGTAGTAGCACCGGGCGCTATTGAAACCGATTTTGGCGGCGGCGTAGTACGCGATAATGCCGAGGTTAATAAAGGTATTGCTTCGGTTACTGCATTGGGCCGGGTGGGCCAGGCAGATGATATAGGCAGCGTAGTAGCATTCTTGTGTACTGATGATGCCAAATGGGTCAATGCTCAACGCATAGAGGCCTCGGGCGGTATGTTCTTATAATAAACAAAAAGAGAGCTTGTTTGCGGGAGGGCACTGAAAAAGTCCTATTAGTATTTGAGATTGAAAAAAGGCAAAAAAAAGTCGATTTGACGCCCTGAGAATTGTCTATACGAGTTGGATATCTGACTTGTCTTCCTACAAGCCAAAGAAAAAGGGTTGTGCATGAAATATGACACAACCCTTTTCTTTGGCCCGAATTTCGGGGACTTTTTCAGTGCCCTCGTTTGCGGTGGCCTCACTTTGTTATACAGAAGTATATAACATTACCTCTATATTTGATATTATTATTTCTAAATCAAATGCTTACATGGTAGCAATAACATACTTTGGCCTGATAGTAATTGTATTAGGTTTAGCCATGTTTATCATAGGCATAGGCACATTTACTTCTCGAGGGGAAATGAATTTTATCTTAAAAGAGTTTGGCGAGTTTTCATTCAGTTGGTGGTTTCAAACTATTATCATTGGGATTATAATAACTTTACTACCATACCTAATTAAACGTGTAGTAAAGCATGGCGGATAAAGAAACTAAATGCAGGTCCATTCAACTCTTCCATTGTAAAGCCCAAAAACGCTGAATAAAATCACAACTATACTACTCGGCTTTAGCCTCTTTCTTTTTAAACAACATGCTCCAGGTATCTTTTACAATCCAGGTTGTTTCTAACCAGCCAATTTTATACACATCCCACATCTGGAATTTTTCATATCGTTGCAGCCATTTGTAGCTGATGAACATGCCGGTTAAAATAGGTAGTAACGTACCAAATGCAACGCCATAAACATTACCAAACAGCCATATACCTACAATATCGCCTATAATATTGGCAGCAAGCATAAACACCAGCTTAACTGCATTTACCTGTGGTTGGTTGGTTGCATCTAAAGCCAAAGCCATAAAACGCTCTATAGGGTAAAGCAAGGCAAACGACATGAAGATGCGCAATATGTTGGCGGCTTCGGTAGTCAAATATTCCTTATCTACTATCCAAATACCCACCTCGGCAAATAGCAATGAACCAGCAACCACAGGTATCATCAATATGGTAAGCAAACCCGAATATTTTTTAATGAGATAAATAACGTGGTACTTATTATTTTGATTATGAGCGGCCGATAAGGGCGGCATAATGGTTGCTGCAAAGCTTCGCAACGGAATCTCTATCAATTCCGTTAAGCGTAAACCAAGATTGTAAACCGCAATGGCAGCATCGCCTTTAGCCCCCAGCATAATCTTAATAATATAATTATCGGAGTTACGGAACATGCTGCTACCCAGCGAGGTACCCACGCTGTATTTTCCAAATGCGAACAGCGCTTTAACGGTTTGGGTACTCTTTTTCCAAAATGTATTAATGCGCGACCAACCCAGCACAATAGTCATTAAACTCGTAACTCCACCTGCTGTAAAGCCCGTGTAAATTACATTCATTAAATTAATGTTTTTGGTAATGATGAGGGTTAATACCAAGGTAATAGATAATGAAGTACTCACCGAACGAATGATGAGCAACCTGTCGAAACGGGCTTCGGCCTGGGCAACACAGCTGGCAATAAATGAGGGCAATGTAATAACAAACACCAGCCCAAACCAGGTGATTACCAGGTCAGTACCCAAATCGGGCACATGGTACGGAATTGCCAGATATATGAGGTTAACCGCTATAAATACCAACGTTACCAACGACGATAAAAACCAGGCCGATCCGGCTACCTCGGCCGAGCGGTCTTTAGATGTACCTGCGTAAGAAGTAATAAAAGCCGTGGTAATTAAACCCGCCCTGAAAGTATCAACCAAACCAATGGTTCCCTGGAAAAAGAACCACACTCCCATTTTATCTTTAGGCAGATAATTGAACAATATGGCAACTTGTACCATATTTAAAACCGACATAATTGCATTGCCTACAAGGTTTACAATATGCGGGTTTTTGAGTTTTTCTAAAATCTGCTTAATCTTATCTAACATCTACGAGAGTTTTGGCCATTAAAACGCGATTGGCTTACTGTTTTAGTTTGTTATACTTAAGCGTGCTGTTAACAACCTTGCCCTTAAGGTAAAGGCTGCGCGCCATTTTAATAATAATTGAATTGCTGAGTTTCCACTTGCTGCGCACCATGGTATTAGGCTCAAGAGCGCCATGCTCATGTAAAAACAGGTCGGGCCCTTGAAACATGAGTGCTTTGCCGCCTTTGGTTAAAAAGTTCATGCACATGGCGTATTCAGTTGGGTCGCCTCGCTGGCCTTCAACATAACGGCCAAATTTCTCTAAAAAAATGCTGCGGCGCAGGTGCGGATGATCTGAATACAAGCGGAATTTTAAATGATTTAAATACCACAATTCGGGCTTGAACAGCATTTTCGAATAGCCAAATTTATAATCTTTCAGGTACGGAAACGGTGCCCACGGGAAGGTATAGAACCTGATGAGGTCCCACTCTTCGGTATCCATCAGCTTTACGGCATTCATAAAGTTGGGTGCAAAATCGGGTGTGGGCTCAAAATCCTCCTGTACGTACAGCGTATATTGGGTTTTTACCGCATCCTGCCCCTTATTTATATTGTTGCCCAAACCTTTGTTAACAGGCGTGGTAATAAGCCTGAACTTGTAATGAGTTTGCAACAGCTTAATATAGTCGAGGTGTTCGGGGCGGCTACCATCATCGCTTATTACCACCTCCTCAAATTCGAGATCTTCTTCGGCGCAGCGTTTAAGCAAATGCTCTAACGATTTACTGCGGTTATAATGCGTAATTAAAAGGGTTACCCGGTCAAATTTATGTGCAGCCATGTATATTTAACCGGTTATTTTTCTGATGAAACGTTTAACCATACGTACACGGCGGGTAAGTGCTCCTACGAATTTAAAATTCTTCCACTCCGTTTTATTAAGGTAATCAAAGAATATATCGCGGTACTTTTGGCTGTAGGTGTAGTTAGTGTAAATTGGTTTGTTGCCAATGTAGTGCAGTAATTTAGCACCCGGTTTTTCATTATCAACCAAATGGTTCCATTCAGGGTCTAACGCTAACCAGCGGTTGGCTAAAACGGCATTCAAACAATATTGATCGCCATAAACAATATGTTTTTGGTATTTCACTGCAGCATCAAGTGCTTTGGTGCATACGTCAAACTCATTCCATTTTTCAAGGTTGATGAGCAGTAAACCAGCATTCAGGTACTTATCTTCAGATTGATAGCCCAGCTCCTGCCAGTTACGCACGCCTCCGCCCCATGAACAGCCCAGGGTTTTAATGCCCGGGTCTTGCACGGCGGCTATAATGTTATCGCCAAAATCAATATCCCAAAGTTCGGCAATGTTGCCCAGCACTACCATGTCCGAATCAAGGTATAATACACGCTCGGTACCCTCGGGAATGAACGTGTGCACAAACAGGCGGAAAAATGTGGTTACTGGTAAAGCGGCATTGTTAAAATATGGAATGGTTATCTTTCCCACTACATCTTTAACCAACAGGAATTTCATTGTTATCTCATCGGTGCCGATTGACCGGATGAGTTTTTGACGGTTAGCGGCGCTTATGCCATCGTCAATAATGTAAATATCTTTTTGTGAACCGGCCGAGTTTATCTCTAACGATTTAATAGAGGCTGCCAGCAACGGAACAAAGTTGTTATCGCAGGCATAAACTACGCTCAAGCGCCTATCGGTACTTATCATATATGGGCTTCGGGTATAGTGTTGCTAAAAATACAGTTATTAAATACAATTTTTTTATTTGTCTTATACGTAATCTTTAACCCGATGGTTATTTAAAAATCAAATTTCAATTACGTGGTATACCTCCTGCACTAAGCCTTTACAATACTTCCTCAATGTTATAAGTTTTCCCGTTTAAAACAAAGCTATCGGCCGTTTTGCAGCCTTTTAATTTTACTCCAATTGGTGATGCAGGCGATACCGCAAAGTATGACTTGCCATTAAGCGTAAGTGTGCCTGCACTTATTGATAAATAAAACAGGCCGTTATCGCTAATTACCAAGCTGCCCGGAACTGCTATATCTGATTGTACGTTGGTGCCTAATTGGTTCAATGCAACCATTAGCTTATTGGCTTCATTTAGTTGCGCCAAATTGCGGTTGGTTTCCTGCTGGGCCATTTCGCGGCCGGTTTCATATTTATCGCCAGCGCTGCTTTTAGTATCATCGTTGGTGGCTTGCTGGGCCTCGTTAATAGCCTGTTGTGCGGCATCCATGCGCTGCTGCACGTAGTTTACGCAAAGTTGGTGTAATTGCTTTTTAATATCGCTCATATATAAAACAAAGCCCTGTTTGAAAAAATATATTCAAACAGGGCTTAAGGCAAATGTAATAGTATTTTAGTTGAGCTCCAACGCTACAATTGATTTGGCCGGTAAATTAACCACCAGCTTGTCGCCGTCTTTTTTAGCATCACTAAATGCTTTAAGCGCAATAGCTCCGGGCTTGGTGAAAGTATTCACGTCGGCCACGCCGGACGAGGTTAACACCTGCCCTTTTACTGCTTTCCACACCATATCTTTCAATTCGATGCTTACGCTGATACTGTTTTTGGCATCCAGATTTACCAAGGTGATGTGAATTTTACCGGTTTTATCTTTTGAAGCCGATACGTTTACCGCCGGTATTTTTTCGCCATCAAATTCATAATCGGGTGTGTTAAGCTTTAAAGATAAATACTGCGCATCCTGGTGCACTTTATACATATCAAAAACGTGGTAAGTAGGCGTTAGTATCATCTTTTCCTTATCGGTTAAAATGAGTGCCTGCAGTACGTTTACACATTGTGCCAGTTCGGCCATTTTTACACGGTCGCAGTGGTTGTTGAAGATATTGAGCGTGGTACCCGCCACCAGTGCATCGCGTAAGCTGTTTTGCTGGTACAAGAAACCCGGATTCGTTCCCGGCTCCACATCGGTCCATACGCCCCACTCGTCAACCACCAGGGCAACACGTTTTTTAGGGTCGTACTTATCCATAATGGCCGAGTGCTTATTTACCAAATCCTCCATTTTAAGGGAGTTTTTAAGCGTTGCAAAGTATTCCTTTTCGCCAAAACCGGTTGCCGGTCCTTTTTTGCTCCAATTATTGGTTGGCAGTGTGTAGTAGTGTAATGATACGCCCCACATGTTGCGTGCGCCAATATTTTTCATTAACACTTCGGTCCAGTTATAATCACCCGCGTTTGCGCCACTGGCAATTTTCTTAAGCTTGGCATTTGGGTAATCACGCGCATACGTTGAGTAACGGCGATACTCTCCCGCATAATATTCGGGCGTCATGTTACCACCACAACCCCAGCTTTCGTTACCTACGCCAAAAAACTCTACATTATAGGCTTTAGGGTGACCATTGATTGCGCGTTCGCGGGTTAGCGGACTTGCGCCATCAAAATTCAGGTATTCCACCCATTTCGACATTTCTTCGACGGTACCGCTGCCCACGTTGGCCGATACATAAGGTGCAGTACCCAGTAGATCGCACAATTGCAAAAACTCGTGGGTACCAAAGCTATTGTCTTCTACTACGCCGCCCCAGTTGGTGTTTACCATTTTAGGCCGCTTATCGCGCGGACCAATACCATCGCGCCAATGATATTCATCGGCAAAACAGCCGCCAGGCCAGCGCAGGTTAGGAATTTTGATTTTTTTCAGCGCATTTACTACATCCAGGCGTATACGGTCTTGCTTTTGAACCGGCAGAGATTTATCCACCCAAAAACCGCCGTAAATACCACGCCCCAGGTGCTCGGCAAACTGCCCGTAAATGTGGCGACTAATGGTGTCTTTCGAATCGTTACTGAAAGTAACGCTCGCTGTTTTTTGGGCGTAACTATTAAAAGTTAAGCCGGCTAAGAGGATTAATAAAGATCTTTTCAAGGTATTATCGGTTTACAATTGTCAGGTTTACAATTATAAATTTATTTACCGTGCCTTGCAAGAAAAAACTGCATAATATTATCTTAATCCTTGCACATATTACCTTCGGAGTAAAGGCAAAAGGTTAAGGGTGAAAGGAAAACATTTGTCCTTATGCCTTTCATATCTAATCGCAAAGCACCTTTCGCCTTTATCCTTTTAGCTTTACCCTAAAACTATTCGCTTCGCAAACTCTTAACCGGGTTAGCAATAGCTGCCTTGATTGACTGAAAACTTACTGTTAGTAGCGCAATAATTATGGCACCTAAACCAGCCAGTGCAAAAATCCACCACTCTACCTCAATGCGGTAGGCATAATCGCGAAGCCAATGGTTCATGGCATACCAGGCTATTGGTGTTGCAATTATGATAGACGCTAACACCAGTTTAAGAAAATCCTTAGACAATAATGTTGTTATGCTTAATACGGATGCTCCCAAAACTTTACGTACACCAATTTCTTTGGTGCGGCTTGCGGCCATGTAAGCAGCCAAACCAAACAAACCTAAGCATGATATAATGATGGTTAGTATTGCAAAAGCCCCGGCAAGATTAGCGGTGCGCACCTGTTCCCTGAATTTATACTGGTAATCTTTGTCAACAAATAACGGGTTGAATGGAAACGAAGGATTGTATTTTTTGAATACAGATTCTATTATTTTAAGCGAGGTGTTTAAAGGCTGATTTTTATTAAGCCGGATGTTAATCACATTACTCCATTTTTGAGCCGGGCCCATTATCACCATCGGTTCAATTGGCTCATAGGGCGATCCCCATATAAAATCCTTGATCACTCCTACCACATGCCATTTAATAAAGTCTTTATCAATAATTTGCCCTATTGGGTTTTTGGCATTTATAATTTTAGCAGCCGATTCGTTAAGTAAGCAAGCGGTAGAATCGGTGGGAAACAGCTCCGGGTTAATATCACGTCCCTGCACTAATTTAACATCAAGTACTTTGGCAAAGTTGCCCTTTGTTGCCATTTGATCAAATACTATTTTGGCACCTGCAGGCTTACCTGCCCAGTTTAATCCCCACGAATTTGCACTCGATGATACAAAACTACCGCTGGTAACACTCACTACCCTGGCAGCCCCGCTGGCTAAAAGTTCACGTTTTATGAGTTCCTGATTTTTTTCTATATCGCCGGTAAAGTAGCTGTATAGCAGATTGTTTTTTTCATAACCACTATCACGATCTTGTGCATATTGTATTTGGCGGCGTATAACTATGGTGCTGATAATCATTACAACCGCAAAAGTAAATTGAGTTATTACCAGTAATTTACGCGGTGTTACCACTGCACTCACTGCCACAAATGTTCCTTTTAAAACTTGTACAGGCTTAAATGATGATAAATAGAATGCAGGATAGCACCCGGCCAGTATACCAGTAAATAAAATAAAACCCGATAACACCATCCAAAATGCCGGATCTGCATATGATATGTTTAGCTCTAAACTTACCAGCATATTAAAATATGGCAAAGCAAACCCGGTAAGTACAAGTGCAAATACGCCGGCAATAAATGATATAATTATTGATTCGAGTAAGAATTGCCCTACAAGCGATTGCTTAAGCGCACCCATAGCTTTGCGTATGCCCACCTCTTTTGCCCGTTTTTCGCTACGGGCGGTGCTAAGGTTCATGAAATTAATACAGGCAATTAGCAAGATAAAGCCTGCCACTATTGCAAATAGCTTTACTACATCTGCCCGCCCACCAGTGGGTATACCGTTTTTAAAAGTATTATGAAGATAATAGTCACCAAATGGATGTAAAAACACTTGATTATCCTCGCCACCATTGGTATGGCGAATGGTAATATTTTTGATCTTCTTATTAACCTTGTTTAGGTCAGCATTTGGTTTTAATTCAATAAACGTGCGGTAGCTATTATTGCCCCAGTTTTGCTCATCGGCACTAAACTGCACCCTGAAAAGTGACCATGGAGTTATGTAATCGCAGTTAAAACGGGTATTTGAAGGAAAGTTTTTAAGTACCCCACTTACTGTAAGATCATACTTATTATCGTACTTAATAATTTTGCCCATAGCTTTAGCACTGCTGCCAAACATTTTTTTAGCAAAACCCTCGGTAATAATAATTTTATACGGGCTATTTAAAGCGCTAACCACATCTCCTGCCAACAAAGGAAAACTAAACATTTTCAGGAAATCGGCATCTGCATCAAAGCCATTAGCCTCTAACTTTTTTTCACTATAGCTTATAAGATGCGTGTCAGTGTAATCAACTCTAACACTATATTTTACTTCTGGAAATTCCTGTTTAAGGGCAGGCCCCAACGCGGCTGGTGTTGTAGACCAGCAACTTAACTCACCATCAAAAACAGATTTATTGTAAGCTATGTACAAATTATCAATTCGCTCATGAAAGCGATCAAAACCTAATTCATGCTTTATCCATAACCCAATAAGCATGGCTGCTGTCATGCCAATAGCTAAACCTGTTATGTTAATAAATGAAAAACCTTTACTGTTAAGTAAGCTTCTCCAGGCAATTTTGATGTAGTTTTTTAACATAGTAGTGAGTGGTGAATTGCGAGTGGTGAGCGGTTGGGTAATTTGTAAATGTTATTTATGGATTAAGCGTCGCTGTATATTGTTCACTACTATCCATTCACAACTCACAAATTACTACTCACTTTCCTATTCGCTTCGTAAACTTTTAACCGGGTTAGCTAACGCTGCCTTTACCGATTGAAAACTGATAGTGATAAAAGCCAGCAGTATAGCCATTAAAGTTGCCAGTACAAACACCCACCATTGTATAGTAATACGGTAGGCAAAGCCTTGCAGCCAGTTATCCATAAGCCACCAAGAAACCGGCACGGCAATAACGGCGGCCAGCAATACGAGCTTAATAAAATCTCGCGATAGCAGGAGCACAATACCTGATACATTGGCACCCAATACCTTGCGTATGCCAATTTCTTTGGTGCGTTGAATAACGATCATGATTGATATGGCCAGCAAGCCAATACATGATATAACGATAGCCAAGATAGCCCCGCTCACAAAAATGTTCGACAGGCGGCGTTCGTTCTGATACTGGCGTTCGGTGTTCTCATTTAACCACGAGCCGGTAAACTCGGCGGTAGGAAACTGGCGTTTCCAGCTTTGTTTGATCTGGTCATAGGCATGCAATAAACTGCCGGGTTTTACCTTTACAAATACATAGTTAACCTCGTATTCTTTGCGCATGAGCAGCGATACCGGCTCAATTTTATCATGTAATGATTTAAAGTTGTAATCTTTAACAATACCAATAACTTGCGATTTGTATTCAGGGTACATCGGTATAAATTTACCAATGAGGTTTTTGCCGCCCAGGCTACGGGCCATGGCCTCATTAATAACCACAGCCGTACTATCGCCCGGAAATTGAGAGCTGAAATCGCGGCCATCAACCAGTTTCAGGTCGAGCGTTTTAACATAATCATAATTAACGCGATGAACATTGGTTCGTATTTCTTTACCATCCATATCAAAGCCCAGTACCGAAAAACGGCTTGAACCATCATTCCCCATGCCCATATTCATGAATGAACCCGTTACGGCAACCACCTGGTTGTTATTGCGTAATTCATTGCGCATAATTTGCAAAGTTTTGTCGCCGTTTAAGCCACGGCTTACCGGTATGCTCAACACCTCGGCTTTGTTATAGCCCAGCGGTTTATTGCTTAGGTAATTAATTTGCTGCCAGGTAACTATGGTGCATATAATTAGCAAGGTTGACAGCGTGAATTGTACAACCAGTAAAGTATTACGCAGCTTACCCGGTTTAGCAGTGTTGCCCATGTTCCCTTTCAGTACTGCAACGGTTTTGTAGCGCATCATCATTAATGCCGGATAAAAGCCCGCCAAAGCGGTTATCAATAAAAATACAACCAATATGCCTAACAAATGCATAGGCTCAAACAGCATTGACAAAGTAATGCGGCTTTTAAACATGGCCTTAAACGGACTGATAATTAAAGCGCACAATGCCAAACCAATAAAGGTTGAAGCTAGGCACACCATAACGGTTTCGGTCCAGAATTGGGTGAGCAGCTGCCATTTACCGGCACCTAAGGTTTTACGTACCCCCACCTCTCGTGCACGGGTAAAACCACGGGCTACCGAAAGATTGATGAAGTTGATACATGCGATAATTAAAATAAAACAGGCAATAGCCAGCAAACTGAGCACATAGATTTTACTTACCGGATTACCTTCTACCGAGCTAAATCCGTTGCTAAAGTGTGTGCCGGCAAACGGGGTTACATGTAAGCTTAGCAAACTACCGTTTTCATCGGGTTTGGCACCATCGCGTTTTAACAGGTCAATGTCGCCTTTATAATGTGCTTCAACAAATGGCTTGAGTTGTTTAGGGAATGTATTTGCATTGTATCCATCTTTAAACTGTACAAATGCCAGGTGCGACCAGTTATCCCATTTATTAATGCCGCTTTTGTAATTGGGGAAATGCTCAAAACGGACCAGCACATCAAAGTAGATGCTCGAGTTGCCGGGAATATCTTTTAGCACACCCGAGACCTGGAAAGGCACTTGCTCCTCCCCTAATGTAAACAGGATAGTTTTGTTTAAGGCCGGCTCATTGCCAAAGAGTGCCTTAGCCGTACTTTCGGTAATTACAACATTATTCAATCCGTTAAAAACTGAATTGACATTACCTTGTAGCAATGGAAAGGTGAACATTCTCAGGAAATCGGCATCCACATAATGAACATCTTTTTCAAGTTCTTTGTTACCATATTTAATAAGTGCAGCACCGTTTGCACTGCGGGTTATGTATTTAATATCACCGTATTCTGATTTTAACGCCGGGGCTAATGGCACAGGCATGGCTGTCGATTTTTCGGTGCCGGTTACACGATTGGTAACGCTATAGATCTGCTGTATCTTATCAATATTTGCATGAAATTGATCATACGAAAACTCATAAAACACGGTCATGAATATGAGTGCGCAGCAAGCTACCGCAACCGATAAGCCTAACAGGTTCATGAAATTAAAAACGCGGCCTTTCCAAAGGTTGCGCCAGGCAGTTTTTATGTAGTTTTTTATCATAATACTTTAGTTGAATGTTGTTGGTTGGGTGTTGTCAGACGGTACATTTGTTACGAACATAAATTACACACAACCCGCAACCGACAACACACAACCCATTTTACTATTCGCTTCGTAAACTTTTAACCGGGTTGGCAATGGCGGCCCGTATGGCCTGGAAACTTACCGTGGCCAGTGCAATAAATATGGTAATTAAGCCGGCTGCTATAAATGTTTCAATGCCGATGGTTATGCGGTAATCATAAGAACTTAACCACTCGCTCATGGTATACCAGGCTATTGGTGTAGCAATTAAAAAGGAAATAATAACCAGTGCCAGAAAATCGCGAGAGAGCAGGGCGGTAATACGGGTAACCGATGCGCCGAGTACCTTACGCACGCCTACTTCTTTAATACGGTTTTGAGCCATATAAGTAGCCAAACCAAATAAGCCAAGGCACGATATAAATATGGTTAAGCCGGCAAATAAACTGGCCAGCGTGCCTATACGCTGTTCGCTTTTAAATTTGGTTGAGTAATCTTCGTCAACAAAATTGTAATCAAAAGGATAGTCGGGGTTGTATTTTTTAAATATCTGTTCAATAGTTTTAAGGTTAGCTTCGGTGCTGTGTGCACTGTTTAAACGGTAATGTATAACACTAAACCACCAGCCAGGCCCCTGTATTATCATGGGTTTTTGTTTCTCGTAAGGCGAACCTAAAATAAAGTCTTTAATTTCTCCCACTATGGTCAGCGTTCGTTCATCCCTTTTAACTATTTCGCCTACCGGATTTTTAAAGCCCATTGCTTTGGCTGCACTTTCGTTCACCATTATGGCCGATGAATCGGTTGGATAACTTTTTGGGTCAATGTCTCGGCCAGCAATTATTTTTACACCAACAGTTTTGGCAAAATCACCATCAACGTTAAATACGTCAAAGTCAATCTTGCTTCCCGGAGCCTTGCCACGCCAATCAAAGCCCCAACTATCTGACCATCCTTGCGTAATAGGAGCACTTGTTTTGGTAACCGAAGTAACCGCACCGCTGCTCATCATTTCATTACGAATGATTTGGTAGTGTTTAGATACATCGCCCGTAAAAACGGTGAACACCAGTTTATCGCTTTTATACCCCACTTCGCGGTCGTTGGCGTGTTGTATTTGCTTTCTGATTACAATAGTGCAAATAATGAGAATGATGGCAAAGGTAAATTGAGTTACCACTAAGACCTTACGCGGAGTAACCAGGGCATTAGCCGCTTTGTAAGTGCCTTTTAAAACGCTCACCGGTTTAAACGACGACAGGAAGAACGCCGGATAACTACCAGCCACCAAACCTGTAAACAAAATAAAACCTAATGAAATAAGCCAAAAAGCAACATTGTCATACGGGATATGTAACTCTTTACTGGTCAGCTCATTAAAACTGCTTAAGGATAGCTGTACAATTATAATAGCCAGCACACCTGCTATAAATGAAATAAATACAGATTCGCCTATGAACTGGGCAACGAGTAATTGTTTGGGGGCACCGGCTACTTTACGTATGCCCACCTCTTTGGCGCGTTTTTCGCTGCGGGCAGTGCTCAGGTTCATAAAATTTATGCAGGCAATGAGCAATATAAAAGCCGCAATTACTGCAAATATGCGCACGGTGCTTATTAAGCCTCCTGTGTTTACCCCATTCTCAAACTTTGAGTACAGGTGCCACTTGTTTGCCGGATACAAAAAAACATCAATATCCTTAACGTCAGAGTGCGAACGGGTAATGTTTTTAATTTTTGCATTTATGGCCGCCTCGGTAACATTGGGCTTAACCAGCACATAGGTTTTTACCGAGTTGTTGCCCCACCATTGATCATCTTGTCCGATGGTTTTAAGGTACGACCATGGCATGAGGTATTCAAACTTAAAGCGAGTATTAGCAGGTAAATCTTTAATAAGCGCGGTAACTTTAAAATGGGCATTGCTATCAATCCTGATGATCTTGCCCATCGGGTCTTCGTTACCAAACAGCTTAACAGCAAGTTTTTCAGTTATGGCAATGCCAGATGTGGAAGAAAGTGCTGTTTTTGGATTCCCCTTTACCAGCGGAAAGCTGAACATGTTAAAAAAGCCAGGGTCGGCATGGTAGCCATGTACATTGAGGTGCTTGTTACCTACGGTAAATAAGTAGTTGGCATCATTAATACGGGTAGCATCTTCCACTTCGGGGTAAGCGGCCTTCATGGTAGGGGCCATAATTTTAGGCGTGGTTTGCCAGGCCCATATTTCTTTTTCAACCTTTGAGCGGTTGTAAGTAAGGTATAAACGATCCTGTTTATCAAAAAAACGATCAAAGGTCACTTCATCCTGAATCCAGAATAAAATGATAGCTGCACTGGCCATACCAACGGCCAAACCTGCAATATTAATAAACGTAAAACCTTTGTTTTTCAAAAGGTTACGCCACGCTATCTTAAAATAGTTTTTAATCATGATAAAGGATGTTATTTAGGCTTACTTAATTACCCAGGTATATTTTAACTTTCTCGCTGATGCCTAACGAGTCGGTTATACTTTTAATCATATCGTTTTTTTCTTTGGCCGATTTACCTTTTACATCGAGTATGCGCTCGAATTTTACAGGCTTATCGTTGAGAGTGCCTTTAAATTTGATGTACATGCTTTCGCCGTCGTCATTTATGCTCGATTTAATATCGCGGTGCTCATAAATTTTAGTTCCACGAGTTTTCGGTGCGTCCGGGGCATCAGGTGCCGAAAAGGCATAAACGGTGCGGTTTGTGGCCGGAGGGGTTGGAGGGGTTGTAGGTGTTGGTTGATGACTGCTTTTAATGCCTAACGAATCTGTAATACGTTTGGTTAGGGCATCTTTTTCGGCAGTGCTCATCCCTTTTACATTGAATTTATTGCTGTAATTAACCGAACGGCCATTAACATCGCCGGATATTTTTACACTCATGGTTTTACCATCGTCGTGTACGCTCTCGCTCAAGCTTTCTTTGCTGCTCTTTTGAGCCATTGCAGTAAGGCAGACTGTTGAAAAAAGAATAGTGATCAGGGTTTTCATAATTTTAAAATGTTAAGAGTAAAACTTTTTACAAGACACCATAAAATGGAGATCGTTGCGGGGAGTGACATTTTTACATCATGATATTTTCCATAACTGTATGCCCATCCAACAAGCGAATAATGCGATGGCTGTAACGGGCATCGTGCTCAGAGTGGGTCACCATAATAATGGTAGTGCCTTGCTCATTTAAATCGGTTAGCAGTTCCATTACCTCATTACCATTGCTGCTATCAAGATTACCGGTAGGCTCATCGGCCAGTATCAATTTGGGTTTGTTTACTACCGCACGTGCAATAGCTACACGCTGCTGCTGGCCGCCCGATAGCTGTTGCGGATAGTGGTTACGGCGATGCATGATCTGCATTTTAGTTAACACCTCTTCTACCCTTGTTTTGCGCTCGGCTGTGCTTACGCCCGTGTATATTAAAGGGAGTTCCACGTTTTCAAAAACCGTGAGCTCATCAATAAGATTAAAGCTCTGAAACACGAAACCAATGTTGTGCTTACGCAAATCGGCACGTTTACGCTCATTAAAATGGGCCACCTCAGTACCATTAAACAGGTAACTTCCGCCATCCGGGTCATCCAACAAACCCAAAATATTTAACAAAGTTGATTTACCACAGCCCGATGGTCCCATAATGGCCACAAACTCGCCCGTATTAATTTCAATGTTAAGCTTGTTAAGCGCAACGGTTTCTACCTCTTCAGTACGGTAAAATTTTTCCAGATTTGTAATTTTTATCATAGATCTCCCCTGTTTTAATTGTGATACCTCCCCAACCCCTCCAAAGGAGGGGCTTTAAAAGCCGATTATTTTTATGTTCTTAATATCTGTTTTATCTAATACCAAACTCTTGTCTTGATTCTTGGTTCTTGACTCTCGCCCCTCTCTATTTTAAAACCAATTCCTGCATATCGCCATAAGTATCGTAGCTGGATGTTACCACCTTGTCACCCGGTTTTAAGCCCTGCATCACTTCATAGTAATCTGGATTTTGGCGACCAAGTTGTATATCAATTTTATAGGCGGTTTTGCCATCTTCGCTCAGTTTAAATATCCAGTTGCCACCGGTTTGCTGGTAAAATCCACCTTTGGGCACCATTACGGCTTGTGTTTCATCGCTCAGGGCAAGGCGTATCTGTAAGCTTTGTCCGCGGCGAATATCTTTAGGCATAGCGCCCACAAACTGCATATCAACCTGGAAACGGCCATTAGCCACCTGCGTAAATACTTTTTTAATTTTCAACTTGTATGTTTTATCACCCAGGGTAAACTCACCGGTTTGGCCGTTAAACACACGGGTAATGTAATGCTCATCAACATCAACCCTAACTTTAAAGCCCGATAATACATCTATTTGGCCCAAACGGCCTCCTTTTTGTTTGCTTTGGCCAATCTCGGCATCCAATGAGGTTAACTGACCATCAACCGGTGCACGTACAATTAAATCGCCTACCTTTTTGCGCATCAGCTCTAAAGTACCTTTCATGTGCGCATATGAGTCTTTTGATTGCTTGGTTTGCTGATTTACCGCGGTTGAGTCCTGATTTAATATTTGCGTGGTTAAGCGTTTGCGGCGTACAGCGTACAAGTAGTCATTTTCCGATTTCTGGTATTCCTGTAAACCTATAGCTTTTTGATCGTACAGTTTTTTGTTAAGTTTATATATACGGTCAGCTTCTTTAAGGCTGCTTTCTACCTCGGCCATTTGGTTCAGTTTACTGATGGTATTTTGACGGGCATTATCATGCGAAATTTGCATTTGGGTAAGCACGTTAAACACGGCAGTTTCTTCATTAGCCAGGCTAAGTTCCAAATCGGTATTGGCCAGTTTTAAAATGGGCTCACCTTTTTTCATGGTGGCACCATCTTCCACAAAAAGCTTTTCAACGCGGCCACCTTCTACGGCATCTAAATATATAGTAGTGATAGGCATCACAATACCGTTTAAAGGTATAATTTCCTGAAACGAGCCTTTACTAACCTCGCTTATAGTAATGCGCTCGGTATCTACATTAAGCTTGCTCTTGCCCGATGTAAAATATATGCTTCCGGCAACCAATGCAACTATGGCGGTTATGCCCGCAATGGTCATCACCCGTTTACTGTTCCACGTTTTTTTCTCAATTATTCTGTCCACGTAAAGTATAATGTTTTACTGATAATATATAAACCTTGTGCCATTATAAAAAACACTGATTTTCAACACATTAAACAATTTGTTAAGCAATTTGCGTACGCTTGTGTTACAACAAGTGTGCGGTTATGATACAATGTAAAAAACATGAACAAATAGAATGGCTTTGATTAACAAATAGTTATATTTTTGGATACTGAATTGCCTATTTTGATGCGTTAACGCACTTTTACAGTGTATGCATTACATTAAAGCTAAATTGGTTAATATTACAAACTTGATCCTTAACATTATTTCCGCTCATGATATTAAAAAAAGCAACAGTATTGGTTGTTGACGATGATACCGACGTGCTAACCGCAGTTAAGCTTTTGCTTAAAACCGAGGTGCATGAAATTATTACCGAAAAGAATCCTGAAAACATAAACTCCATATTAACCCGTAACCAAATTGACTTGGTGCTGCTGGATATGAATTTTAACAGTACCATGAATACCGGTAACGAGGGTATTTACTGGCTGCGTAAAATTAAAGAGTGGAAACCTAATGTTTGCGTAATAATGATCACGGCCTACGGTCATATTGATTTGGCCGTACGCTCGCTTAAAGAAGGTGCTAACGATTTTGTAGTAAAACCATGGCACAACGAACGCCTGATAGAAACCATAACCGACCTGTTAGACAAGCAGGAAGGCCCTAAAAAACCAAAAATAGTAAAAAACAATGCAGGAGGCACCGAGATATTGGGCGAATCGGAAGCCATGCAGGATATATTTTACAAAGTAAATAAGATCGCCCCTACCGATGCTAATATTTTGATTTTGGGCGAAAACGGAACGGGTAAAGACTTGATGGCAAAAGCTATTCACGAGCGTTCGTTACGGGCAAATAAGCCTTTTATTAAGGTTGACGTTGGTGCCCTTACCGATACGCTGTTTGAGAGCGAACTCTTCGGCCATAAAAAAGGTGCCTTTACCGATGCGCGCGAAGATCGCATGGGCCGCTTTGAAGAAGCCGAGGGTGGAACACTGTTTTTAGATGAGATTGGAAATATCTCCCTTCAGCAACAGGCCAAGCTGCTTACCGTACTGCAAAACCGGCAGGTAACCCGTTTGGGAAACAATAAACCGGTAGATATAAATATCCGCCTAATTTGTGCTACCAACGTGCCGTTGCAGGAATTGGCCAACGAAAACAAATTTCGTAAGGATTTGATATATCGCATTAATACCGTTGAAATAACCATGCCTGCACTGCGCCGCCGCATTACCGATGTGCCTGTACTTGCCCGTCATTTTGCTAAAATGTATGCGGCCAAGTATATGAAACCATCGGTTGATTTTAGTGCGCAGGCTATTAATAGATTGCAATCATATAGTTTTCCGGGTAATGTGCGCGAGTTACAGTATACCATTGAGCGCGCCGTAATTATGGCCGATGATACCACCCTGCAACCCGACGACCTTATATTTTCTTCGCTCGAAACGAACATACCGGCAGTTGCCGAATCGGAAGATAATGTGCCTTTGAGCGAAATGGAAAAGAATGCCATTCTACGCGTTATCGAAAAACATAATGGTAATATAACCCGTGCCGCCAAAGAACTCGGGCTAACCCGTACCGCCCTATACCGCCGATTAAATAAGTATGATATTTAAACGCTACGAGTGGCAGCTATTGCTGCGCGTGTTCATCTTGTTTGCCTTTTTATGCGGCGCTGCTTATGCTTTGGCCAATAAGCAATATGTCTATGCCATTGCATCTGCTCCTTTTATAATTTATGTAATTGCGAGCATTTTAAAGCAATATACTAAAGTGCAGCAAGAGGTTCAGGAGTTTGCCGAGGCTGCCCAATACCGCGATTTTTCGCGGCATTACGCTATTCAAAGTGCACCGGCCAACGTACAGGTACTGCGCAAAGGATTTAACGAGATTAATACCACCTTTAAAACCATCAATCGCGAACGCGAGACACAATACCACTACCTGCAAAAAATACTTGAACTGGTGGGTACCGGTATACTATCCTACGAACAAGAAACCGGCGATGTTGGCTGGATCAATGAGTCATTTAAAAACATCATTAATGTTCCGTATTTAAAAAGCATCCATTCGCTCGAAAAACGAAATGATGAACTTTATCAAGAGATCATTCGCCTTAAATCGGGCGGTAGTAAGGTAATCACTATTATTAAAGACCAGCAAAGGGTTAAACTTCAATTAATGGCGAGTGTGCTGCGCAGCGAGGACAAAATATATAAATTGGTTGCTTTTCAAAACGTGAGCGATGCCATGGACGAGTCGGAGTCAAACGCATGGTCGAAGCTTTTGAACGTAATGACGCATGAGATCATGAACTCTGTTGCTCCAATTTCATCACTGGCCGATACGTTGAAAAATCGCCTCAAACGCCCCGATATTGCCAATAGTACCGCCGGCCATGATTTGGAGGATTTGGAACTTGGCATTGATACCATTAAACGCCGCAGCGAAGGCTTGCTCAAATTCACTGAGAGTTATCGCAGTTTAAATAAAATCACCAAGTTAGAGTTGCAAAGTGTGATGGTATATGATTTATTCGAGAACCTGAACACACTGATGTTGCCCACGCTCGACAAAAAGAACATTGAGCTTGATATCATATTGCGCGATTTGGGGATGACCATTGATGTGGACGT
The DNA here is from genome assembly GCF_031951985.1 of Mucilaginibacter terrae. Taxonomy (NCBI): domain Bacteria; kingdom Pseudomonadati; phylum Bacteroidota; class Sphingobacteriia; order Sphingobacteriales; family Sphingobacteriaceae; genus Mucilaginibacter; species Mucilaginibacter terrae. The sequence goes on from NZ_JAVLVU010000001.1 coordinate 869,821, forward strand.
TAACCTGCTCGATCAGGTGCTCATCAACCTGCTGGTAAATGCTATTGAAGCCGTAAAAGACCAGGCCGAACCTATGATTTCTCTTTCTGCAGAGATAGTTAATAACAAAGCTGTATTAAAAGTTAGCGATAACGGATTGGGTATGTCTCCAGAGGTAATGGAGAAAATTTTCATCCCGTTTTTTAGCACCCGCAAAACAGGTAGCGGTATAGGTTTGAGCTTGTGTAAGCAAATTATGCTGATGCACAAGGGTAACATTCAGGTACAGAGTACCGAGGGCGTGGGTACGGTGTTTATACTGCAATTCAACTAAAGGTCAAATAAAAATAAGGTAAGGCATTTTGCATTTAATCCCCTACTTTTGGCGCAAAATCACACTAAAACATGAGCGAACAAAATTTCACTACCATAGCCGAAAACATTAAAACCCGCCGCACTATTAAGCCGGGTATGATGAACGGACAGAAGATACCGAACGGACAAGTTGCTGCCTTATTAGAACTTGCAGATTGGGCTCCTACCCACGCATTTACCGAGCCATGGCGCTTTGTAGTTTACGAAGATCCTAAAGTTTTTTGCGCACAACACGCCGAAATTTATAAAGACGGCGCCGGTGAAAACTTTAATCCTGCTACTTATAACAACCTTGCAAACATGGGTGCCAATGTATCGCACGTGGTAATAGCTTACATGCACCGCAGCGAATTATCGAAAATACCTGTTGTTGAAGAAGTTGCCGCAGCATCATGTGCTATTCAAAACATTTTGTTAGGAGCCCATTCCTTAAACATAGGTTCATTTTGGAGCACCGGTGGCGCTACCTTGAAGCCGGGCATGAAAGAGTTTTTAGGCTTGGGAGCAGAGGACCAGGTACTGGGCCTGCTTTACCTCGGTTACAGCGATGCCAAACCAGATGGTGTGCGTAAAACACCGCTTGAAGAGAAAGTTAAATGGGTGCAATAAGCATCCATTTTTACTTTTTAGCATTTTTCTTTGAAAAACCAAAGGTATATCCTATGCCTATATGTGTATTTAGCACATCATCACCTTTTAAAAACATATTTTGATAAGTATCGGCATGAGAGTATATCCCATACTGTATCTCAAACATCAATTTTTTATACCCCGCCCGCAATCCTACAAAAGGCTCGATAGTGCCTGTATTTCCAGGATTGATTCTGTAGTATTCTTCATTTGTGTAAAAGTTGCTTGTTGTAATTAACGAAGTCCTCAATCCGCCATATAAATTAAAACCACGAGAAATAAGGACGTTGAAATAAGGTTGTAAATATATACTCCTGTAGTCAATCTGCGTGGAGTTATAATTTGTTACTTGGCCATCAGTAGTAGTGCTGTTATCTCGGCTTTTCCCCCATTTATAGCCACCAGCAATAGCCCACTGCGTTTTTCGGTGTTTATAAATGTATCCGGCTCCTATTGAAGTTTGATGATGAACATGCCCATTAGTTTCATGTTTTTCCAGATTTGTGCTATATGTAGAACTGATAAAAATCCGATCAGATGCCATGTAAGCACCTTGTGCATTAAACGCCGACATACCCGTTAAAACATTTAAATGTAAATCACCCTTATCCTGTACAGCAGGCACATGATAGGGCGTTGGTACAATTAAAGGCGAACATGCTGAAAAGACGAAAAGTAAGGCAACATTATAAAATGCAAAGGGAAATAGACGGCGTATTCTTTTATTCATGTAATAAGTGCTATCGGCAATAATAAAAAATTATTACTGTTTACTAAGTAGCTTACATGTTATGTTTCTGTTAAAACAAATGATAGACGAATGACGTATAAATGAGTGTGCTATATTTAAATTTGTGATACTAATCACAAGAGAGTAATAAAAAACTTTAACTTAAGCCTGTTGACCTTTTGAACGTATTAAAAACATGATTAAAACAATCAACGGACATATGAAAAGAAAATTCTGGTTAGCAGCTACACTGTTGGTAATACTTAGCGGAGCTATTATTAGTTCGCGCTCGGCTACCGTAAAAAAAGCAAGTGTTGCTATTAAAAAAGAAACTGTAGCTCCGGTTGCGTCTGCTTTTGCAGGTTATGTAACTAATATTTACCAATTGGCCGGTTTAAAAACATCAGGTTTAGATTATGAGGTGTTTGAAAAAGCCCTCACCGGATATTACAATTTAAAGGAGAACAATAAACTGGCTAAAAACAGCCAAATTGTTACCGTGGTTGATTTTAATAAGGCCAGCACTGTAAAACGTATGTGGATTGTAGATTTGGCAAAAAAGCAATTATTGCTGAATACCTGGGTAGCACACGGACAAGGCAGTGGCGAATTGATGGCCACGCAGTTCTCTGATAAAAATGAATCACACCAAAGCAGTCTTGGTTTTTATGTAACTGATGATGTATATTACGGTAAACATGGTCGTTCATTAAAATTAGACGGCATGGACGCCGGCTTTAACAGCAATGCCCGTGCCCGTGCGGTAGTATTGCATGCTGCCGATTACGTATGCGAAAACACAATCAAACAATTAGGCCGTTTAGGTCGTAGCTATGGTTGCCCAGCAGTTTCTCCCGAGGTGTCAAACAAAATTATTGATTTGATAAAGGGCAAAAACATGATCTACATTAATGCTGATGTAAATGGCTACACCTCCAAGTATCTTAACGAAGATTTTCTTACAGAGTTTAATGCTCCCGCAGATAGCTCTGTGAGTTTGACTAAAAATACTCAATAACTGATAAAACATTAATTTATGCCCTTGCAAATCAATTGCAAGGGCTTTTTTACATTTATATTTGTGTGTAAACAGCAATAATGATGTTACATAAGGTATTATTGCTTTTTCGGTATCTAAACTGCTATATTAGCATTTCATGCCGTTGCAATCCCCTATTTATAGTCAAGCCCTCAGCGTTTATTACTTGAGCGAGCAGGCCGTTACCGTAGAGTTTGGCAATGAGATTAGCGATGTGCTTTTACATCGTATCAGTAGCTTTAATGAGCGACTGCAACAAAACCCATTTCCCGGCTTGCAAACCACCGTACCGGCTTATACAACCTTGAGTGTTTTTTATGATGCGCTAACCGTTTTACAAGCAACACATATGCCGGGGAGATCGTGTTTTGAAAAAGTACAACATTACCTTTTGAATTTGGGTGAGAAAAACCTTAGCCAAACATCATCAGAAACTCCTCCTATTAATATTCCCGTATGTTACGGTGATGATTTTGGACCCGATATTGCCGACCTTGCAAGCCAGCATAATCTCACTACGCAGCAAGTAATTAACCTGCATACCCAAGCCATTTACACAGTGTACATGATAGGTTTTGTACCAGGTTTTGCCTATATGGGCGGATTAAATGAGCAACTGGCTACACCACGTAAAGCTACGCCAAGGCAAACAATTCCATTTGGGTCGGTAGGTATAGCGGACAAGCAAACCGGCATTTACCCTTTAGATACTCCTGGAGGATGGCAAATTATTGGCCGTACCCCATTAAAGTTATTTGACGCCACCCGCAGCCAACCATCATTACTAAAAGCAGGAAATTTGGTAAACTTTAAATCGATCTCTCCACAGGAGTTTGACATGTATAGTGCTTAATAATATGCGGATACGAATTACCAAACCAGGCGTATTAAGTACAGTACAAGATATGGGACGCAGGCTACATCTGTCGCAGGCTGTTCCGGTTTCGGGCGCTATGGATACCCTTTCGACTCGAATTGCCAATATTGCGGTAGGTAACGCACATGATGAAGCTGTTATTGAATTTACTTACGCGGCAGCCGAATTTGTGACCGAAACTGATATATTGATCGCATATGCGGGTGATGGGGCTACATTAAAATCGGGCGAAGTAACCATACCAACCGAGCGCCCCGTTTTTATTCCGCAAGGAAGCGTTGTACGTTTAGTAAATAATCCGGCAGGAAGTCGTACTTACTTAGCCATTGCCTGCGGCTGGGATGTGCCCGATGTGATGAGTAGTAAAAGCACATATACAACTGCAGGCATAGGCGGCCATGAAGGCCGCGCATTACAGGCTGGCGATATTTTGCAAAACACTAAAAAATGCTCGCCAACAACTGATGATCTTTTGTTAAAGCTACAGGGTACCGGCATCAATTACCCCAAATGGAATATTACCAGGCAAGCCCTCTTACCTATGGATAAAAAAAGCATCCGTGTTGTACCCGCCAACGAGTTTACCTGGTTTGATGGTTGCTCTATTTACGATTTTCTGTCATCGCCATATACCTTAAATATGCGCAGTAACCGCATGGGTTATCATTTAGATGGTGTGCCCATACAACGGCTTATGCATAAAGAGTTATTGTCAACCGCAGTTACACCGGGTACTATACAAATTACGGGCAGCGGAACACCCGTGCTCCTAATGGCCGATTGCCAAACCACCGGCGGCTACCCTCGAATTGCCCAGGTGGCTGCAGTCGACCTGCCGCTGTGCGGCCAGCTTAAACCCGGCGACATTATAATTTTTAAGGAAACAAGCCGCCAGGAAGCCGAAATGCTGTATATTGAACGGGAAGAGCATTTGCAAAAGCTGGCCTTAGCCGTACGAAGTCATTTTTAAAAAGTATTATCTTATTTAAAGCCATGCAAACTATTGATTTAAACTGCGATATGGGCGAAGCATTTGGTAATTACCCCATGCCTAATGATGAAACCTTAATGGATTATATTACATCGGCCAACATAGCTTGCGGCTATCACGCGGGCGACCCCGAAGTAATGCAGCGAACCGTGAGCATGGCCATTAAAAAAGGTGTTGCCATAGGAGCACATCCCGGCCTGCCCGATTTGCAGGGCTTTGGTCGTCGCGAAATGAAAATTACAGCTAATGAGGCATACCAATTTACCTTGTATCAAATTGGCGCTTTATACGGCTTTGTAAAAGCGGCCGGTGGCAAGCTACATCACGTAAAGGCACATGGGGCATTATACAACATGGCAGCTAAAGATGTGGCTTTAGCGCGGGCAATTGTTCAGGCAGTTCATGATTTTGATCCAACTTTAATTTTATACGGATTGGCCGGCAGCGAAATGATCAAAGCGGCGCAGAAATCAGGCTTAACATCAGCCTCCGAAGTTTTTGCCGACCGTACTTACCAAGATGATGGATCGCTAACTCCACGAAGTCAAAGCAATGCTTTAATTACCAATGAGCAAGATTCTGTAAAACAGGTATTAATAATGGTAAAAGAACAAAAGGTAGTATCGGCCAATAATAAAACTATTGCGCTTAAAGCCGATACCTTGTGCCTGCATGGCGATGGTGCTCATGCGGTAGATTTTGCCAAACTCATTAACCAAAAACTAAAGCAGGAAGGCATCATCCTTAAAGCCCCCGCATCGGCATGAAAAAGGTAAACTGGAGCATACTCATAGGTGCGGCTTTTTTAATGGCAAGTTCGGCCATTGGTCCGGGTTTTTTAACGCAAACCGCCGTTTTTACGCAGGAACTCGGGGCAAGCTTTGGTTTTGTGATATTGCTTTCAGTAGTATTGGATGCCATTGCCCAGCTCAACATATGGCGCATAATAGCCGTGGCCGACCAGCCCGCGCAGAATATTGCCAATAAGGTATTCCCAGGTTTGGGTTATCTCCTATCCTTTTTGGTTTTTTTAGGCGGAATGGCTTTTAATATTGGCAACGTAGCCGGTGCTGGTTTGGGTTTAAATGTATTGCTGGGTGTTAGCGTTGGGCAAGGCGCGGTTATGAGCGCCATAATTGCAATAGGTATATTTATTTACCGCGAAGCCGGTAAAGTGATGGACACCTTTGCCAAATGCATGGGTTTGCTCAAAATATGTCTGGCTTTGTACATAGCCTACAGCAGTAGTCCTCCATTGGCCGAGGCGGTAGTACGCTCGGTAAATCCATCAAAATTTAGCTTTGGCGCTGTTTTAACCATTGTGGGCGGAACGGTTGGCGGCTACATAACCTTTGCCGGTGCGCACCGTTTGCTGGATGCCCGACAAACCGGTATCGATAATCTTCCGGCTATTAATAAGGGTGCATTGAGTGCTATTGGTTTGGCTTCGGTGATGCGTATATTATTGTTTATAGCAGCATTGGGCGTTATAAGTGCGGGCAACAAGTTAGATCCTGCCAATCCGGCGGCATCGGTTTTCCAGTTAGCAAGCGGACAGTTGGGCTATAAAATTTTTGGCCTGGTGATGTGGTCGGCGGGTATATCTTCTGTGGTGGGATCGGCTTATACCTCGGTATCATTCACCAAAAGCTTTCACCCGGTTATACTTAAACTCAATCGCGAAATAATTATAGGCTTCATTGTTATAGCTTGCATCATATTTTTACTAATCGGCAAACCTGTTAACATACTTATAGCGGTGGGTGCCATTAACGGGTTAATATTACCGCTGGCCCTGGGCGTAATGCTTATTGGCGCTTATCGCCACAACATTGTGGCCAACTACAAACAGCCGCTGTGGCTAACTATTTTGGGCATTACTGTTGTAGGCGTAATGACCTGGATGAGCTACGGGGCAATTATACAATTAATAGGATTATAAGAATATTTCAATCATCAATGATGAAAAAATACATTATATCATCAGTTTTATTTATTTTATATACAGCCGCTTATGCACAAAACAGTAACAAGCCTGTAAAGGTTGAACCCGGAGTTTCGCTCCAACTTGCTACTTACCGTGCACAGGTGATAAGCGATATACAATACAAGCTATCTTTTAACGTTACTAATAGCTCAAAGGTTGCAGTTAACGGGATTGAAGATATTGATTTCAACCTTAAAGTTATCGACCAGCCCCTGCAATTAGATTTTAAGCAAACGACCGAAAATCTGCACAAAGTAACAGTTAACGGTAAATTAGCTGTAGTAGACTTTAAAGACGAACACATTGTTATACCTGTTAAATACCTGCATGCCGGTCGAAATATCGCTCATCTCGAATTTACGCCCGCCCCGGCATCATTAAACATCAATACCGAATACCTGTACGCACTCTTTGTGCCCGATCATGCCCGTACCGTCTTCCCCTGTTTTGATCAGCCCGATTTAAAAGGGAAGTTTGAATTGAGTATGAATGTCCCCACCGGATGGAAAGTGTTAAGCAATGGCTTAAAGCGCGATTCGGTTGTGAACAAAATAGGAGTGACGTACAATTTTGCCAATTCGGATAAACTACCTACCTACTTATTCTCTTTCACGGCCGGTGAATATAAATCAGTAAAACAGAAGCTGGGTAAGCGTGAAGCTGAATTTTTGCATCGCGAAACCGATGAGAAGAAAATCAAATTCAGCACCGATTCGATTTTCATCGCCCATCAAAATGCTATTAGCTTTTTAGAAGAATGGACTGGCATCCCCTTCCCGTTTCAAAAAATAGGTTTTGTGGCTATTCCCGATTTTCAGTTTGGAGGCATGGAACATCCCGGCGAGGTACAATACAAGGCATCGAGCTTGTTTTTGGATGAAGGTGCTACTAAAGACCAATTTATTGGTCGCGCTAACCTTATATCGCACGAAACGGCACACATGTGGTTTGGCGATTTGGTAACCATGCGGTGGTTTAACGATGTTTGGATGAAAGAGGTGTTTGCCAACTTTATGGCCGATAAGGTAACCGAAAAAATGATGGGCACCGAAACCTTCAATCTCAAATTTTTGCAAGACCACTACCCTGCCGCCTATGGTGTTGACCGCACCCAGGGCACTAATCCTATACGCCAGCAACTGGATAATTTACAGGAAGCAGGCTCCATGTACGGTAATATTATCTACCACAAAGCGCCCATTATGATGCGCCAACTTGAGCTGCTGATGGGTAAGGAAAACTTTCAGGCCGGCATACGCGAGTATCTTAAAAAGTACGCTTACAGCAATGCCACCTGGCCCGATTTAATTGCCATTCTGAGCAAGCACACCAAATTTAACCTGTATGAGTGGAATAAGGTTTGGGTTAATCAGCCCGGCAGGCCGGTATTTAATTACGCGGTAAAATATAACGGAAGCAAGATAAGCAACCTTACTATTACGCAAACGCCCGAATATGGCGAAAACCGCCTGTGGCCACAGGCATTTGAAATTACTTTGGTTTATTCCAACCACAACCAATTTGTGCAAGTAAATATGAACAATGAGAAAGTGGTGTTAAAACAGGTTGAGGGTATGGAAAAACCATTGTACATCCTGTTTAATACTAATGGCATGGGTTACGGCTTATTCCCTACCGATAAAGAAGCCACGCTTCAATGGTATAATATTGAAAAACCCTTGCAACGGGCATCAACCTATATTGCAGCTTACGAAAATATGTTGGCCGGGCGCTATTTTAAACCCGATGAACTGCTAAACCTATTTAGTAAAGGCTTAACTTTGGAAACCAATGAAATGAACCTGCGGTTGATAAACGGCTACATAAGCAACATTTACTGGAATTTTACCGCGCCAGCCACGCGCTCATCTATAGCTACCAAATTAGAACAAATGTTGTGGGATGCCATGCAACAACAATTTGCTGCTAATAACAAGAAAATAATGTTTAAAACCTACCAGGATATTGCCTTATCGCCTGAGGCAAAAGCCAATATTTACAGCATCTGGCAAAAGCAACAAGCCCCCACAGGCGTAAAACTGGCCGAAGATGATTACACCTCCATGGCATTATCTATTGCACTCAAAAGCGATACGGTAACATCGGTAATTAAGCAACAACAGGCCCGCATTACCAACGCCGACCGCAAAAAGCGTTTAGATTTTTTAATGCCTGCCCTTTCGTTAGATGTAAAGGAGCGTGACGCATTCTTCAACAGCCTGCACGAGCGCAGCAACCGCCAAAAAGAAGCATGGGTAACAACAGGATTGTCTTATTTAAACCATCCTTTAAGACAATCGACATCCATTAAACACCTGCCTGAAAGTTTAAACATGTTGGAGGAAATACAAAAGACCGGCGATATTTTCTTCCCGCAATCATGGTTGGGAAGCATATTTGGCAATTATCAAAGCAAAGATGCTGCACAAATAGTGCGTGACTTTATAAAAGCACATCCAAACTATAATCCAAAACTCAAAGGCAAAATTTTGCAGGCGGCCGATAATGTGTTCAGAGCGGAGAAGCTGGTGAATTAAGTTTTAAACTTTTTACTTAAAAGTTTGAGATGAAAGAGCAATTTAAAACACATCCCATTGCCTCCGCTTGCTTTGTTATTTACTTAACAATTTGGTTATGGATGTTTTACGTTTGTTATAAAGATTATGCGGGTAATGGAGATGGCGAAATATCGGGAATGTCCATATTGGGAACTGTTGTGCTTGCATTTATTCCTTACTTTGCAGCAATGGAACTTTTGGGATATTTGAAAAAGCAATACAAGAAGTTTTATTACCGCGTTGCTTTAATAAGTACAACCCCTATTCCATTAATAATTCTGTGGATAATTGCACTTAAACTAATATTTCAATAATAACAACTATCTAAGCCTTATTTTAATACAGGAGATGTATTTTTAAATTAAAACATCAGTCCTAAAACAATACCAATAATTATTACCACAGGCGCCTTAATCCGTGTAAAATAAAGTAGGCAAAATGCGTCGGCCATAATGAGGTACGACATCCAATCGGTGCCAAAGGGAGCAACCAATAAAATTAGCGCAGTGGCCATAAAACCTACGGCCACTGCATTTATTCCGCTTAGTGAGTTTTTAATGCGGGTTATCTTTTTCAGATCTTCCCAAAAAGGTATAATAAAAAGAATAAGTATTAATCCCGGAAGATTGACACCTATAACCGCCACTATACTACCTACTATTTGGCCTGTAAGCCCATAGCCCTGGTTACCCAAGGTTATTGCGCCTACAAATGAGGTAAACGAAAATGTTGGCCCGGGTATAGCCTGCTGCAATGCATAGCCTGATAAAAACTCAGCATTGGTTAAGTAATGTTTAAGTTCCACAAACTCGGTGTACATGAGCGGAACCAGCACTTGTCCGCCGCCAAAAATCAGGATACCGTTGCGGTAAAAGTTCTCAAACAAGCGTATGGGCAAACTAAAAGGCGATGTGCGGTTAATTAGTGCACCCAATGCCGCAAAAAACAGCAGGATACCTATAAAATATCCCACCTTTTTAGGGTTTACGTTCGAGAATAATTTCACACGGATGGCATCCTCTGTAGGTTGGGTTTCCAAAGCAGATGAAATGATGCCACCCAATAATATCAACAATGGAAACGCATACGGATTTTGTAAGATAAGCGTGGCCACTAATGAGCCTGTAGCCAAATAAGCGCTTACGCGGCTTTTGATGAACTTTTGCGCAAAAGTAACTGCTGCATAAGCCACAATACCCACTGCTACGGGCTTAATAAAATGCAGTACCGAATCTATTTTACCTGTTGAAGCAAATGTTTTATAACTGATAGCCGCCGCACACATGATGGCAGCTGATGGCAAAACCCATATCAGGAAGGAAAGCAGCGCAAGCCGTAGCCCCCCCACCTTCCAGGCCACACCAATTAATGTTTGGGTGGATGATGGTCCGGGTAATATTTGCGACAAGGCGCTCAGCTCCATCAACTCACTCTCGGTAATGTAACCCCGTTTTTCTACAAACTCGCGCAGCAAAATAGCCACATGCGCCTGCGGCCCTCCAAATGTGGTGAAGGTATACACCAGCGTGTCGCGTAAAAAAAGGAGTTGACGGTTTTTCAAGTTTAGTGAGTAGTTAAGTGGTTGATTGGTGAATAGTTGATATAAAGCAGCTATTTTAAAAACCACTTAACTTAATCAACCAACCACCAATCAACTAAAATTAATAATCATCGTCATCATCATATAAACCTGCTGCCTGGTTATAGGCCGATTGCAGCTCTGATAAAGCATGGTTATCACGTTTTTGGCGGGTAATAAGCATTCCCTGCTGGTATATTTTTATGGCATCTTCCTTACGGTCAAGCTGTTCGTACAGCTTACCCAAGTGGTAGTATGTGCCTGTGTAATTAGGATGATTAGCAACCAGTTTTTCGTAATACTCCAGGGCCTTTGCAGTGTCATTAAGTTTGAGGTATTCGGTAGCCAAAGCATATTGTACAAACTCATCGTTGGGTTCGCTCTCTAAAAATTCGAGCAGTTTTTGTAAGCGGTTGGCCTGCATTGTAAACTGTTTGTTTTTTGTGTATTTTTGCGTGAGAAGCGCATTTGATAATGTGCATCTGCTGTGCAAATGTAACGTTTGGCAGCTATTGCATCAACCTTGTATTAGTTATCACGTTTGTTTGAGGTGATTAATTTTTAAACACCTTAAATTCTACAAACTCACACCAATCAGGTTTATTGCTATAAATTATTATATAACACTCAAGTACGGCATAAAAAATGCTATGTAACCGGTAAAGGTTTAGTTGTGATGGGTAATAACATGAAAAAAATTAAGCTCGATATTGTTGGTTTATCTTACAGCCAAACACAATCGGGCGCATATGCTTTGGTTTTAGGAGAAGTAAACGGCCGCCGTCGCCTTCCTATTATCATTGGTAGTTTTGAAGCTCAGGCCATTGCTATTGAAATAGAAAAAATGACACCAAGCCGCCCTCTTACCCATGATCTATTTAAAAGCTTTGCCCAAGCTTATGATATTACCATTCAGGAAGTAATTATTTATAACCTGGTAGATGGTATTTTTTATGCCAAATTGATCTGTTCCGACGGTAAAAAAACTACCGAAATTGATGCCCGCACCTCTGATGCCATTGCCATGGCTGTACGTTTTGAATGCCCTATTTACACCCATGAATTTATCCTCTCAACCGCAGGTATTGTAATTGAAGGTAACGACTTTGTTTACCTGGAAAATTTAAGCGAAACTGCTGAAGAAAAACCAGCATCTACTGCAGTTGTAACCAACTATGCATCATTAAGTACAGACGAGCTAAAAAGTATGCTTAAAGACGCCCTGAATGAAGAAGCCTACGAAAAAGCCGCTAAAGTGCGTGATGAATTAAACAAACGAAAAGCATCTTAAGCAACCTTCTATCTTCACTAACAAACAGCTTATTAATCATGAGGTCGCATGAAATCACCTAATTATCATGCTATTGCACCTTTGTTGCGCAAATACTTTTCCCATATCGCAATATTTCGCTAATTTTCGTTTTTAATTAACTATTGACAATTACCCGTTAAACAAAGGCTCCGTGTATGAATATTAAGTTCCGCTTAATACTAATGAACTTTATGCAATTTTTTATATGGGGAGCATGGCTGCTCACCGTAGGTGCATATTGGTTTCAAAATAAGCAATGGTCGGGTGCACAGTTTGGTGCCATATTTTCTACAATGGGTATTTCGGCCATATTTATGCCGGCTCTAACAGGCATCATCTCCGATCGTTTTGTAAATGCCGAAAAATTGTACGGCATCATGCACATTTTAGGTTCGGTAGCGTTGTTTTGCTTACCCATGGTAACTGATCCATCAACCTTTTTCTGGGTGATGCTTATCAACATGATATTTTATATGCCCACACTGTCGTTATCTATCACAGTAGCATATTCGGCGCTTAAAGGGAGTGACCTTGATGTGGTAAAAGACTATCCCCCTATACGCATCTGGGGAACTATAGGCTTTATTGCTGCTTTGTGGGCCGTTAGCTTAACCCATAACGAAACCTCTTCAAACCAATTTTATATTTCATCGGCGGTAGCTTTGGCTTTGGGTATCTATTCATTTACATTGCCAAAATGCCCCCCACAATTAAGGTTTGGCGAAAAAAGGTCATTAACCGAGCGTTTGGGATTGAATGCCTTTGCACTATTCAAAACGCCCCGTTTCGCCATCTTCTTTGCATTCTCGATGTTATTGGGTGCAGCCTTGCAGCTAACTAATGCCTATGGCGATACTTACCTGCACGATTTTGATAAGATTGCAGCTTATAAAGACACCATAGCGGTAAAATATCCTGCCATCATTATGTCTATTTCGCAAATCTCTGAAACGCTGTTTATTCTGGCTATACCTTTCTTTTTGCGCAAGTTTGGAATAAAGTACGTGATGCTGTTTAGTATGCTGGCCTGGGTACTGCGCTTTGGCTTGTTTGCGTTTGGCAACCCTGCCGATGGCTTGTGGATGATCGTGCTATCATGCATTGTTTATGGAATGGCTTTCGATTTCTTCAACATATCCGGATCGTTGTTTGTAGAAACACAAACCACCCCGGCCATCCGTGGCAGCGCACAAGGTTTGTTTATGATGATGGTTAACGGCTTTGGCGCACTGTTTGGCAGCTTTGCCAGTGGTTTTTTAATAGACCATTACTTTACTCTTGCCGATAAAACTAAAGACTGGCAAAACATATGGCTAACCTTTGCAGCGTATGCGCTGGTTATTGCCATTATATTTCCATTTATTTTCAGATACAAGCACAATGCGGCTTTGGAACATGCTATCAAACACGCTTAAATAATTTAGCTTAAACAAAAGTGGCCTCGGCAAATTTATTGCCGAGGCCACTTTTGTTTACTGTGTTCTTTAGAATATTACAGCGCAAATAAGCGGTAAGCTAAGGTAAGGTTAAACATATTTGGCCTAACATCAACAGTACCGTTGCCGTTACGTAGTTTGTTTATACCAGCTTCGTAACGAAGGTCGAGAGAAACTTTATACACATCTAAACCGGCACCAAATACCCACGCATAATTCTGGTCTTTTACCCTTAAACGACTTGCATTACTAAAGGCATCGCCTACACTTTGATCGTGACTTACGGCAAATGATACCAGCGGACCTGTATTAATGCGGGCACCTACTCCAAACATTCCAAATTTTTTACCTACTAATAAAGGCAAATCAATACTTCTGAATTTAGCTGTATTTACCGACTTCGTTTGCGAATCTTCAACCCTTACTTCTTTTGAATTATAATATAATTCTGGCTGAAAATGTAATCCTCCCATACCAATTCTTGCCCATGCACCTGCAAGGAAACCGGCCCTGTTATCGCTGCTCAGGGTCTTCTCGGTAGAGAAATTAGATAAGTTAACACCTGCTTTTATACCTATATTTACGTTAGGTAACAAAGGGACAGTTTGGGCGCTTGCGGATGCTATTATGCCCAAAGCGCATATGATTAAATAAAGATGTTTTTTCATATTAAGTAGTGTGTAAATATAGCTGTAACAACGTTTGTTAACTTTTGTGCTATATTTTTTTCAACTACTTAATAGTTAGCTTAAAAAGTTAAATTCCCTTGGTAATAAGCTAATATTTTGGTACGTATATAGTAATCATAACGGGCATTAATTAAATTGGTATTTGCCCTGTCGAGGTTGTTTTTAGCTACAATATAATCAACAGAATTAAGCACACCGGCATTGAAACGAATTTCGGCCGTACGAAAAGACTCTTTAAAGGCATCAACCTGTTCGGTATATATCTGGTAACGGTCATAAGCCGAGGTCATGTTAATATAAGCTTGCTCCACATTTTGCTTTAGCTGCACACGGGTGTTTTCCTCAATATAACGAGCCTCCGATAAATCAATTTTAGCTAAAGCAACCCTGTTACGGTTTTGAAAAGCATTGAGGATAGGTATTTGCAAACCAATTCCCACCTGGGTGGAATAGTTGTTCTTAAACTGGTTATAATAGCCCACTTTCTCGCTGCCATAGTTTTGTGTATATCCGTACACAGATTGGTTGCCGGCTGGTGTTTTAATAAACATGCCGGTGTTAACTTCTGTTGAATCAAGAAACACCGATCGCCTTGCCGCACTCGAATAACGTGTACCTACCCCACCAAAAAGTGAAATAGTTGGGTATAACAGTCCTTTAGCGGCCTGCACTTTCTTCTCGGTGCTTTGACGACGCAAAGTTGCGGCTTTTACCAGGGGCAAACTGGCCAATGCCTGGTCGTACACCTGGTTGGCCGATTGGTTAAACTTCCCTGCAGGAAGTTCAGCTGCATTAAGGCGTTGTAAGCTAATACTGCGCGAATAGGGAACATTCATCAGCAATAATAAATTCAGTTTGGAGGCCTCCAAGGCATTCCTGGTATTAATAACCGATAACTGATCGGTTGACTGCTGGCCTTTTACATCGTAATAATCTGAGGGCTTTACGGCTCCATTGCTGTTCATTACCTGTAAGCGTTGTACTTGCTGTTTAGATACCTCTAACTGGTTATTGGCCAATACCAGCAAGTCGGCATTATTAATAGCCTGAAAATAGGTAGTAATTACATTTAATGTAATATCATTTTTAGCCTGCTCAAAATCCATTTTACCGGCCTGGTAGGCTAATGATGTTTGCCGGATGCTGTTCTGAATCGTCATGCCGTTAAAAAGGATGAGGTTTGCATTCGCGCCGTAATCGGCCGAAGTAATTTGCTGATTAAGGTAAGTATTGGTAAATGGGTCAATACTGCGCCCGGTGCTTATTCCATGATTAACATTGCCGCTAAAGGTTGGCAGCAGGTTGGCACGTTGCTGTTGCCAGTAAATACGGCTACGCTCCATGTCCAGTTCACTGCGTTTAACGGTAAGGTTATTTTTAATAGCAATATCAATGCACTGCTGCAGTTTATAAACCGAATCGGCAGTTTGGCAGTAGCTGCTGTTAAGCCCGCCCAATAAAATTATCAGTATATAAAGATAACGCATTACAGTTTTTACAATATTACGGATGAATCAATTTTACCATCAAGCAGGTTGATGATGCGCGAACCGTATTGGGCATTTTTTTCGGAGTGGGTTACCTGTATAATGGTTACATCGTCTTCCTTATTTAGCTTCTGGAACAGTTCCATTATTTCCTCACCTTGTTTTGAGTTGAGATTACCGGTAGGCTCATCGGCCAAAAGCAATTTAGGTTTAGCTATCAGTGCTCGCGCAATACCCACCAGCTGCTGCTGTCCGCCCGATAGTTGCGCCGGGAACAGATCTTTTTTGCCTACAATGTTAAAACGGTCTAAGCTATCGGCCACTAAGGCTTTTCGCTCGGCACTTTTTACATCCTGGTACAATAGCGGGGTTTCAATGTTTTCGTAAACGGTAAGCTCATCAATTAAATGGTAAGCCTGAAATACAAAGCCTATATTTTGTTTATACAATGCCGAACGCTGTTTTTCTTTAAGCTGATGCACAGGCTCGTTCATGAAATAATGATATCCTTCGGATGGCTGATCTAACATGCCGATAATATTCAGCAAAGTTGATTTACCCGAACCTGATGGCCCCATGATCGAAATAAACTCTCCCTGGTCAACATCAAGGTCTACCTTGTTTAGCACATAAGTTTTATTGCCGCCGCTGGTATAGTATTTTGATATTTGTTTAAGTGATAACATCTTAATGTGAATTGACAGTGTGAACAGATAATGATTTATTAGCTGTTAATATAGGGCTTAAACCTCAATTTCGTACCAAAACATTAAAACGCTTATTTTAAAGCAATTAGGCACATTTAGCACAATATTGATGTTCGCTTGTGCAACAAACATTGTTCGGTTGTGATACAGTTTTGTTGGGGAGTTCATGATAATAGTCCATAGTCCATAGTCCATAGTCCATAGTCCATAGTCCATAGTCCATAGTCCATAGTCTGAATTTTTCTTGGGGCTTGTTGTTTATTTGTTTTTTAAATATATTTTTCTTTTCTATGGTCTGTAGACTATAGACCATGGACTAAAAAACTTCCTACCTTTGCCTCATGCTTACCCTTCGCCAACTTTTCCTTGCTAATAATGCCCAAACTACCGATTTTCCTTTATGCCTGGAATTTGAACGAGCCGAAGGCGTGTACATGTATAATGCCGAGGGAAAGGCTTGGATAGACTTGATTTCGGGCATTGGCGTTAGCAATATTGGTCATGGCAACCCTAAAGTTATTGAGGCCATAAAGCAGCAACTGGATAAGTATATGCACCTGATGGTGTATGGCGAATACGTGCAAACCCCACAAGTGCGCTTTGCCGAAAAGTTAACCTCGCTCCTGCCCCAAAACCTGGAATCGGTTTATTTTACCAATTCGGGTGCTGAGGCTATTGAAGGAGCTTTAAAATTAGCTAAGCGTTATACAGGGCGCAGCGGAATGATTTCCTGCTATCATTCATACCATGGCAGTACGCATGGTGCACTTAGTTTAATGGGGAACGAGGAATTTAAACAAGCCTACCGCCCGTTATTACCTGATGTACATTTCATCAGCTTTAATAATACTGATGATTTGGACTATATAACCAAAGAAACTGCATGTGTAATTATTGAAACCGTACAGGGTGAAGCCGGAATACGCGTACCCGATATGGAATATATGCAGTTACTGCGCAAGCGTTGCACCCAAACCGGAACATTGCTTATTTTAGATGAAAATCAAACCGCATTTGGGCGCACCGGTAAGCTGTTTGCTTTTGAACATTTTGGCATTGTAGCCGATATATTGGTTTTAGGTAAGGCTTTAGGCGGAGGTATGCCGTTAGGGGCTTTTATTGCATCAACAGAAATCATGAGCGCCTTAAAAAACAATCCTATTTTAGGGCATATCACTACGTTTGGAGGCCACCCGGTTTGTTGCGCATCGGGCATGGCATCGTTGGAGGTATTATTGAATGAAGACCTTATTAACACGGTACCAGAAAAAGAAGCCCTGTTTAGAAAGCTACTTACCCAACCCGCTATAAAACAGGTGCGTGGCAAAGGACTGATGCTGGCTGCTGAATTTGATAGCTTCGAACTCAATAAGAAAATAATAGATACCTGTATTGAACAAGGCGTAGTTACCGATTGGTTTTTACATTGCAGCAACTCTATGCGTATAGCCCCACCGCTTATTATTACTAAAGAACAGATAGAGCACGCTTGTTCGGTAATTTTGAATGCTGTAAATCAGCATGTTTAAAGCATTTATTTGTATTTTTATAAGTTTGTCAGCTAAGTCGTCGTCACTACCATTTACATCAAAAATTATCAATTTCATAAAAAACAAGCCTTAGTGTACTATCAACACCATTTTTAGGTATTTCTTGGTATAGTTTATGCAATGTTAAGGGTGAAAATAAACGTTTAAAGGGTTTAGCTTAGATACCATAGGTTCTAATATTCAAATTGCCCTTTTTTTTAGTCAGAAGTGTATATTTCTAACTATAAGTTCATTCTCAAATAACATACAACTATCTATCTATAAAAATGAAAATTGCCTACATCTCCACCTATCCACCGCGCGAATGCGGAATAGCTACGTTCAACCAAAACTTAATGCGTGCTATCAGTGCTAATTTTCCCGAACGAAAGTCATTGTCACAGGGTGGTTTTGTTGTAGCTGTAAACGATTCGGAAAATTTACAGGAATACGAATATCCACAAGAGGTAAAATACGTTATACGCCAAAACCATCAAAAAGACTACATACGCGCTGCTAACTACATAAACACCAGCATTGCAGATGTTTGTATTATGGAGCATGAGTTTGGCATATATGGCGGCGAAAGTGGCATATATATACTGCCGTTACTTAATCGTCTTGAGAAACCATTAATATCTATTCTGCACACTGTATTGCGCGAGCCAAGTTATGTTCAGCGCATTATTGTGCGTGAAATTGCCGAGCAGTCTTCAAAAATTATAGTGATGAGCCATCGTGCAGTTGAGTTCCTCACTACCATTTACGAAATCCCTGCAGAGAAAATACAAATTATTGAGCACGGTGTTCCTGATTTGGAAGCCCCTGAAGATAATCCGGTGAATGCTATTAGTGCGTTTAAAAATAAGAAAGTTATGTTAACCTTTGGCTTAATAAGCCGTAACAAAGGTTTAGAGGTAGTGGTTAAAGCATTGCCTAAAATTGTTGCCAAACATCCCGATGTGATGTACGTGGTATTGGGCAACACCCACCCTGGCGTGGTAAAACATTCGGGCGAAGAATATCGCGATTATTTGAAAAGCCTGGCAGCACAACTCAAGGTATCAAACCACCTTACCTTTATAAATAAGTTTGTAGCCGAAGAAGAGCTGATAAACTACCTTACTGCTGCCACAGTTTACGTTACACCTTACCATAACGAAGCGCAAATTACCAGTGGTACATTATCATACGCTGTTGGTGCGGGTGCTGCAGTGGTATCAACCCCATACTGGCATGCCACCGAACTTTTAGCTGATAACCGTGGCCGTTTATTTGATTTTAAAGATGCCGATGCTTTAGCCGATACTGTAAATGGTTTGCTGGATAATGAAGCGGCACTAAATGAAGTAAAACAAAATGCTTATGAATATGGCTTGCACCTGCGTTGGCCGGTAATTGGCGCCGAATATATACGTGTTGCACAGGAATCGGCTAACCGTCATGATTTCAGGGACAAAATTTTGCGTAACAGTATTGTTGATCCGGAAGTTATGCCAGCCTTTAATCTGGCACACATACTGCGTTTAACAGATGATACCGGTATCGTTCAGCATGCTAAATATGGCATTCCTAACCTTAAAGAAGGTTATTGCTTAGATGATAACGCGCGCGCATTAATTATGGCCTTGATGGCATACCAGCGTAACAAAAGTCCCGAGGCTTTAAACCTGTTGCCTATTTACCTGAGCTATATACACTATATGCAAACCGATGATGGCAACTTCCGCAACTTCCTGAGTTTCGACCGCCGTTATTTAGATGAGGTTGGTTCCGAGGATTCATTCGGCCGTACAATCTGGGCATTAGGTCATTTAATTGGCTGCGCAGCTCACAACTCATACCGCGAGTTTGCCATGGAGTTATTCCACCGCTCGTATCCACACTTCCAAAAACTGGAGCATATACGCGGTATGGCTAACACCATCATCGGTATATCATTATACCTCAAAGCTATACCAACTGATGAGGGTATGATAAATGAGTTAATGCGTTTAACCACACCATTGGTAGAGGCTTACAAACGCACCTCAACTCCTGAATGGCAATGGTTTGAAGATGTAATGACATATGATAACGCTATACTTCCTTTAGCATTATTGCATTCATGCGAAATCACAGGTAATGAAGAAGTAAGAAAAATTGCCATGGAATCAATGGGCTTCCTTGATAAACTAACCTTATCAAATGGTTATTTAAGCCCTATTGGTAATGATGGCTGGTATTATCGTGGTGGTACTTTCCCAACATTCGATCAGCAGGCTATTGAAACTATGGCTATGGTATTGATGTACTTCCAGGCTTATGAAACTTTGCGCGAACCGGAGTATATTGAAAAGATGTTCCTCAGCTACAAATGGTTCCTGGGCGAAAACACACTACGTGCACCTCTTTATGATCATGAAACCAAAGGTTGCTGTGATGGCCTGATGCCTACCGGTATTAACCGCAACCAAGGTGCCGAAAGTACTTTAGCCTACATGATATCGCACCTTACCGTACTCAAAGCATTTGAACTTGAGTATGAGTATAACAAATACGGACAGAAGATAGAGGTTTGTTAATGAAGGTTGCCGTACTATCTCCCGTTGCCTGGCGCACACCGCCCAGACATTACGGACCGTGGGAACAAGTAGCATCAAATATTGCCGAAGGTATGGTTAAAAAGGGTGTTGAAGTCACCCTTTTTGCCACCGGCGACTCATTGACTGCCGGAAAACTCGAATCTATTTGTGAAATCGGATATGAAGAAGACCGCTCGCAAGATGCCAAAGTGCTGGAATGCCTACACATCAGTAACCTGATGGAAAATGCAGGTGAGTTTGACCTCATCCATAATAATTTCGATTTCCTGCCCCTTACCTATTCAGGGGTTATAAAAACACCTGTAATAACTACTATCCACGGTTTTTCCTCTCAGCGCATTATTCCCGTTTATAAAAAGTATAACGCTACTTCGCACTACGTTTCTATTAGTAATGCTGACCGCAGTACTGAACTGGAATACCTTGCTACAGTATACAATGGTTTAGATGCTAAAGATTTCACCTTTAATGCCGATGCAGAAGATTATCTTTTATATTTTGGCCGTATACATCATGATAAGGGTACCGCTGAAGCCATAGAGATTGCGAAGAAAAGCGGGCGCAAACTTTTAATTGCAGGTATTATACAAGATGCCAACTATTATCGAGAACGTGTAGAACCGTTTATTGATAACGAGCAGATTGTATATGTTGGCCATGCCGGACCCGAAAAACGACAAGAGCTTTTGAGTAAAGCTTCTACCCTACTTCATCCTATTAACTTTAACGAGCCTTTTGGCATGAGCGTAGCCGAATCAATGCTTTGCGGCACGCCGGTTATTGCTTTCAATAAAGGCTCGATGCCTGAGTTAATCAAACATCAGGAAACCGGTTTTTTGGTCAAAAATATTGATGAGGCGGTTGAAGCTGTTAAGCAGTTAAATACTATAGAGCGTAACACCTGCCGCGAATGGGCATTGGCTCAATTCAGCAGCGAAAAAATGGTTGATGATTACTACAAACTTTATCAGCAGATTTTAGGGCTTTGAAAAGTCTATAAAACAAAAAAGCTTGCCGATTGGCAAGCTTTTTTTATGCGTTGTATTTTCATTCTCCTTCTCGCTTTGCCATTTCGATCATAGGGGAGGATTTTTCAAAGTGATTATCTTATAAATTTAAAAAGCCTTATTCCTATGGTCGAGATGAAATAAGTGTGGATTTCATTTGAGCAATCCTTACACTCCATCTTCTTTTAATCTCTTTAACAATAACGACATATCAACCTCGGCAAACGATGAAGAATAGTCGGATAAGCCGTATGGTAAAATAAGTTTGTTGTTATGTACAATTGAACCACATGAATAAATAACGTTAGGTACATAACCCTCGCGCTCGTCACTGTTTGGAATAAGCAGGGGCTCCTTTAAGCGGCCTATTTCCACAGTAGGGTCGTCTAACTTTAACAAGCTGGCACCTAATACGTATTTACGCATAGGACCCACGCCGTGACTTATAATTAACCAGCCGTCTTCGGTTTCAATGGGTGAACCACAGTTACCTATTTGTACAAACTCCCATGCAAACTTAGGTTTTTGCAATAATTGAGGATTTTCCCATATATTAATCTTGTCAGAGTACATGATGTAGTTATTACATCCGTCTATACGTGACAGCATAGCGTATTTGCCATTAATCTTGCGTGGAAACAATGCCAGGTTTTTGTTTTGCGAACCTGCACCATACAATGGCATAATTCTAAAATTCACAAAATCATTGGTTTGTAACAGCTTAGGCATAATTAAAGAGCCGTCATAAGCGGTGTAGGTAGCGTAGTATGATGAACTGCCATCTTCGTTATAAAATTTAACAAAGCGTGCATCTTCAATTCCTTTGCGTTCGTACTCTGATATAGGGAAGATAACCCGGTCAGATATATCCGTATCCAGCGAAAATACAATCTCGTAATACGAGTCGGCCAGCCAAAGAACTTTATCGTACTCTAAACGGCGCGAATCGTTTTGCTGTAGTTTTTGCGAGTCGAGAATTAAACGGCGAAGGTTAGAATACTCAAAATGATGATCAAGTTTGTCTTCGAGCTCTTTTAATACATCAACGCTAATTTGCGTGGTAACAGCTTTATCAAAAAATAATTTTTTATTGTAAACGGCATTACGCACAATTTCGGCTTCATCAATATAATCGCCGGCAGGCAGTACTGTAATATTGTTGTTTTTATCGAATAAAGCCCTGCGGAACGTAATAGATGATATGTGGCCTTCGCCAACAGCTCTAAAACTCATAATTACCCGGCGTTCGCCTTCTTCCAAATCACTTTGGTCGGGATCGTCAACAATTGATGGGTTAAAAAATGCAGCCGATTCAATAGAATACTCGTGAGTAAAGTATGAGCCAATAAGCAACTTACGATAAACACTTAGCGCATCAAAGTCAATCCCTAATTCGGTAAAAAGGTTTTTGAGTTTTGCGCAATGACGATTAAGTACCCTGGTAATATTACGGTGACGGCGGGAATATTCCTGTAATAACGGAGAAATGAGACCGAATACATCTTCTTCCGGTACATTCATAACCCGCTGTATTACTTCTTTTGAACGTTCGTTACCGTTAAAAAAGAAACGGGCAATAACACGCTTAGAATCGGGGTTTACTTTTACAGCCTTACGCTCGATAGAAAGTCTCATATGAGGGATATAAATTTTGTAATTATCATAGCAATTAAGCCTTTTTCTAAATAAATAAAGGCTTTAATATTTTGCTCTATTTACACAATTTATATTACGTATAGTTTTATGTTTTTTACAATTTTAAAAATGCTGTTTTAAAATAAAACTACGGTTCAATAAAATTTCTAAGTAATTAAATAACTTTATTACGTTTTACAAGATAGGTTTTCAGTAAATGGTTATATCCCTCATTTATATTAGCATCCACAATATCAATTTTGTACTGGGCACATTTAAGTTCCAGTTCATGGCGGTATTCATTTAAGGCGTTACGGTAGCTGTCGCGCACACGGCTGGGGTGTACTTTAACTTCTTCTCCGCTTTCCATATCCACAAAATGATGCGGGCGGTTATCAAACTTAAAATCAATCTCGTGGCAATAATCGCTTACATTAAAAATGATCACCTCGTGCTTATTATACTTGAGGTGCTGAAGTGCTGCAAACAGTGATTGCGATCTTTCGGCATTCATGCTATTTTCCAGCATATCGCTAAAAATAATGATCATGGAGCGCTGGTGCACTTCCTCTGCTATATGATGTATTACGTTTGAGAGGTTAGTTTGAGTATTAACCCGGGGTTGATTATATGCCTTCTCTAATTCGGCAAATAAGTAAAACAAGTGCGTTGAAGTAGAACGTACAGGGCTCAGCCAATCGATCTGGTCTGAAAACAAACCCAGCCCAAAAGCATCGCGTTGCTTTTTAAACAGGTACATGAGCGAAGCTATAGCATATACCGAAAATTGTAACTTGCTTAATCCCTTTTGCGGATAGTTCATAGATGATGAAGTATCAAGCAGTAAATAGCTGCGCAGATTGGTTTCCTCTTCATACTGCTTTACAAACAGCTTATCTGTTTTGGCAAATAGTTTCCAATCGATGTTTTTTACCGATTCGCCATTGTTATATAGCCTGTGCTCAGCAAACTCTACCGAAAAACCATGGAAAGGGCTTTGGTGCAAGCCGGTTATAAAACCTTCAACCACCTGCCGGGCAAGCAACTCAAGGTTGGCTAACTGACGTATTTCCTGATTGGTATTTAACTCGGCCATTGCAACTAAAGTAAATAAAAAAAGCGTTACTGTTTAAGGTAACGCTTTTTTTATATAGTTTATTGGCCGCTGCTTATGCAAGCTGTTTGCCTAATTTTTCGGTTAGTACCGATTTTGGCACAGCACCAATTTGTTTGTCAACAATTTCGCCGTTTTTAAAGAATAATAAGGCAGGGATATTACGGATACCGAATTTCATTGAAATACCGGGGTTATTATCTACGTTAACTTTGCCTACAACTGCCTGGCCGTCATATTCTTTGGCAATTTCCTCTACAACCGGACCTACCATACGACACGGACCACACCATTCTGCCCAAAAGTCAACTAATACCGGTTTATCTGATTTTAATACTAACTCATCAAAGTTAGCATCGGTAATTTCTAAAGCCATGTTTTTAAATGTTTATGTTTTAACAAATATAGAATAATCAAATTGCTTGCCACAAATACCAACTGACAAACTGACAAATAAATTACTTCTTAATTAGTTCATGGATCATAGTCGATAGGTGATAGCAAAAATGGTAATTCAAGGCCTGCTATGAACTATGAACCATCAACCATGAACTAATTCAACTTACGTATCACTCTTGCCGGATTACCCACTGCTAATGAATCATCAGGTATATCTTTAGTTACCACAGCCCCTGCCCCTATTACACAACGGTTGCCAACGGTTACTCCGGGACAGATAATGGCTCCGCCCCCTATCCAGCAATCATGGCCAATGGTTACGGGTTCGGCATTTTCCTGGCTGCGGCGTTGTTCGGCATTAAGCGGATGGGTTGCCGTATATATTTGTACACCGGGAGCACAAAACACGTTACTGCCAATATTTACTGCCATTACGTCGAGCACCACACAGTTTACGTTGAAGTACACATTATCGCCACAGGTTATGTTGTAGCCATAATCGCAGTGAAACGGTGGCTCAATGTATAAGTTAGCCGGTGCGTTGGGTATGAGCTTATCCAGTATAGCTTTAGTTTTATCGCTCGCCACATACTCGGTCACGTTGAGTTGATGTAACAGGCGTTTACAATCGGTACGATCCTTAACCAGTTCAGGATCATTGGCGAGGTAGTATTCGCCGCTGAGCATTTTTTGCTTTTCGGTTTTCATAGGTGAGATAGGTAGTAGCAATTATAAAACTATCCGGGCTTATAAGATTTCTCCTAAAGTCGAAATGACAACAATAGAAGTATTTTTCATCTGCACATCATCAATCTGCACATCCACACATTTTTATGCTTTCTTCTGCTCAATCACTTTAGCCACCAAAAAGTGCTTACCATCCTGCTCGGGTGCGTTGGATAGTGCTTCCTCGTGGGTAATTTCCTGCCTAACCGCATCTTCGCGCAATACATTTACATCGCTGGTCATGTAAATGAGGGGTTCCACATTCTCAGTATCAACCTCGTTTAGCTTGGCCATAAAGTCGAGTATCTTATTCATGTCGCCAACCAATTCGGTGGTTTCCTGCTCGGTAACTTCCAGGCGGGCAAGGTGGGCAACTTTGGCAACGGTATCTTTATCTATTTGCATAGCTTTCAAATTTATGGTTTATTATCGCAAAAACCTCATCGCGCAGGGCATCGGCATCGGCCACGGTGAGGTGTGCGGTCTCAATAGGTTTGTGTACATGTATTTTGCAAAGGCCTGGTCTGCTTCCGCGCTCAAGGCCGGTATCCCACAATACCTCCCAGTTGTTTAACTGCGTAACAGGTATAATAGGCACTTTATGCTCAATAGCCAACCGGAACGGACCGTTCTTAAATTCATGCAATTTAGGCGGAAAATCGTCTGGTATTTTTCCTTCGGGAAAGATCACCAGTGTCATGCCTTGCTGTAAACGTTCGGCGGCCGTTTTAAATGCCCGGAACGACGACATCTTGCTGTTGCGGTTTACGGGTATATCAACCGTTTGGAATGATAAACGGGTAACAAAATTATTCAACAGTTCTTCTTTACCAATAAAGCAATAGTTGTTTTTAACCATAATGCTCATGGCCGAAATATCGAGGTTGGAAGTATGGTTGGGGCATATAATGTAAGCACGGCTCCAGTCTATGGCCTGCTCATATTCAAAGCTGTAAAATATGCCCGATATGGTCGAACTCAATATCCCCCATATTCTCCTGAAAGCATTCATAGTAGGATAACGCTCCGGCTTTTGGGAAAAATAATATAGGAAAGGCCATAATATAATGAAGAAAGCGGCCACGCTGTAACGGTAAAAATAAGCGTGTACTTTCTTCAATAGTATTTTCATCGATGCCAAAAATATAAAAAATCCTTACTTTCGCCCCATTATGGAAACTGTTGTAAGTGGTATTCGTTCAACCGGTAAATTGCATTTAGGTAATTATTATGGTGCTATCCAGAATTTTATCAAAATGCAGCACGAATACAATTGTTACTTTTTTATTGCCGACCTGCACTCGCTCACCACTCACCCCACCCCCGGCGACCTTCATGGTAACGTGAAACAAGTGCTGGTAGAGTATCTGGCAGCAGGCATCGATCCTGAGCAAGCCACCATCTACATACAAAGTGATGTACCCGAAGTAGCCGAACTTTATTTATACTTAAATATGAACGCCTATTTGGGCGAACTGGAACGTGCCACCTCTTTTAAAGATAAGGTACGCGCCAACCCCGATAACGTGAACGCCGGCCTGTTAACCTACCCGGTTTTAATGGCTGCCGACATCATCATTCACAAAGCTACTAAAGTGCCTGTAGGTAAAGACCAGGAACAGCATTTAGAAATGGCCCGCACATTTGGTAACCGTTTTAACCGCTTATATAACAACGAGTATTTCCCGGAGCCTTACGCGTTTAGCTATGGCGATAAACTGGTAAAAATTCCGGGATTGGATGGTAAGGGTAAAATGGGTAAATCGGAAGGCGAAAGCAACGCGGTATACCTGAGCGATAGCCCGGAGGTGATACGCAAAAAAGTAATGAAAGCCGTAACCGATGGCGGCCCTACTGTTGAGAACCAGCAAAAACCTGATGAGATACAGAACTTGTTCGATTTGATGAAAGTAGTATCGACACAAGATACTTACCATCATTTTGACAACCTGTACAACACCATGCAAATGCGTTACGGCGACTTTAAAAAGCAACTGGCCGAGGATATGGTATTGGCAACAGCCCCCATACGCGAAAAAATAAACGATATAGCTAATGATAGCGAATACCTGAGTCGCGTTGCCCGTTTAGGAGCCGACAAAGCCCGCGAAAGCGCCCAAAGAACCATTAAGGAAGTACGCGAAATAATAGGGTTCAGAGGCTTTTAATTTGGGTTCATAGTTGATGGTTCAGGGTTCGTAGTGTATCTTAGCAATAAGAGCTAACTTAAACCTACCTTTTTACTATGAACTATCAACTAATAACTATCAACTAAAATATGCACATTGCAATTGTTGGAAATATAGGCGCAGGCAAGACCACTTTAACCACCTTGCTGGCCAAAAATTACGGTTGGGAACCACAGTTTGAAGCGGTAGATAACAACCCTTACCTGGAAGATTTTTACAAGGACATGAAGCGCTGGAGCTTCAACCTGCAGATCTATTTCCTCAATAGCCGTTTCCGCCAGATTAGTGAGATACAGAATGGCGAGCGCGACGTGATACAAGACCGTACCATTTACGAGGATGCCTACATATTTGCTGAGAACCTGCACGATATGGATTTGATGGATACGCGCGATTACGAGAACTATCAATCTATATTCGAGAACATTACCTCATTCATCAAACCACCCGATCTGTTGGTTTACTTAAAAGCTTCTATACCTAAGTTGGTCAATAACATACATCGCCGCGGTCGGGAGTACGAAATTGGCATTAGGCTTGATTATCTGTCAAAGCTGAACGAGAAGTACGAAAAATGGATAGACAACTATAAACTGGGCAAATTGCTTATTGTAGACATGGACAACCTCGATTTTGCCAACAACACCGAAGACTTAGGCACCATTATAAACCTGATAGAACGCGATATACACGGTCTATTTTAGTTTTGTGTTGTGTGTTGTCAGTTGTTAGATTTTTATTGCAACAGTTACACACAACTCACAACCGACAACACACAACTCAAAAATGAAAATACTCGGCGTTATACCTGCCCGTTATGCTTCTACCCGTTTTCCGGGTAAACCGCTTGTTGATATTACCGGGAAGGTAATGATACGGCGTACCTATGAGCAGTGTGTAAAGTGTTTAAGTTTAGATGAGGTAATTGTAGCCACCGATGATGAGCGCATACTGAACCACATAAACGACTTTGGCGGCAAAGCAGTAATGACCTCGGTTGACCATCAAAGTGGTACCGACCGCTGTGCCGAAGTTGCAGCCAGTTATCCTGAATATGATGTGGTAATTAATATTCAGGGCGATGAACCGTACATTGATCCGGTGCAAATTAGCAAGGTAGCCGCTTGTTTTAATGCGCCTGATACGCAGATAGCAACGCTGATTAAGAAAATTACCAGGGCTGAAGATTTACACAATATCAACTCGCCCAAGGTAATTATCAATAAACTGGCCGAAGCTATCTATTTTTCGCGCGCTGCTATACCCTACATACGCGGACAAGAGCCGGAACAATGGCTACAACACTTTACATATTTTAAACACATCGGCATTTATGGTTTCCGTTCTGAAGTACTGCAGCAGGTAACCAAGCTCCCCATATCACCATTAGAAAAAGCCGAAAGTTTAGAGCAGCTCCGCTGGATAGAAAACGGTTATCGCATTAAAGTTGCCGAGACGGACTTAGAAACCCAGGCCGTTGATACACCCGAGGATTTAAAGAAATTGCCGGTTTAATTTTTCAATAAATTACGCCACCTATCGTTTCGAGGAACGAGAAATTCTTTTAAGGCGACCGACTAATAATACAATAATTTCGGGAGCCCAATAACCAAGTTCGAGATGATATTTTACTAAAATCGCGAAATATTATTCATCCTAACTCCTCGGGTGAAACTGAATAATTGTACTTTTCAGGTAGTCCCTATCCAAATGCGTGTAAATTTCGGTGGTGGTTATACTCTCATGGCCTAACATCTCCTGCACGGCACGCAAATCGGCCCCACCTTCAATTAAATGAGTAGCAAACGAATGCCTGAATGTATGCGGACTGATCTTCTTTTTTAACCCAATACTTTCAGCCAGCTTTTTAATCAGCATAAAAATAAATACGCGTGTAAGCCTGCTTCCCCTGCGGTTAAGAAAAACTAAATCCTCCTCTCCCTTTTTAATGTTCACATGTACCCGGCTAAATTCAAGCCATTGTTTTAAAGCATTGATAGCTGTGCTACTGATAGGTACCAGGCGTTCTTTGTTGCCTTTACCGGTTACTTTAATAAATTCAATATCGAGATACAGGTTTGATATTTTTAGTTCGGTTAGTTCTGACACACGCAGTCCGCAGCTGTACAGCATTTCGAGCATCGCTTTATTGCGTGATCCATCAGGTTTTGACAAGTCGATAGCGGCAATGAGCTTGTTTATTTCATCGTAGCTTAGCGTATCGGGCAGCTTACGCTGTATTTTGGGTGATTCCAGCAGCTCAGACGGGTCGCTCAATATAATATCTTCAATGAGCATATATTTGTAAAACGCTTTAATGCCCGAGAGGATACGTGCTTGAGTTGAAGGTATCATTCCCAGCTCATTCACCCACTGTAAAAAACTTCTCAAATCGTTAAGTACAATAACATCGGGCTTCAGTACTGGCAATAACGTTTCGGCATATTGCTTTAGCTTATCTATATCGCGGGTATATGCCTCAATAGAGTTTTCCGAAAGCGATTTTTCGAGTTTAAGATAGTTCCTGAAACCTTTTATTGCCGACTGCCAATCCACCCTGTTTTACTTTTAACGTTTTTAATATTATGTTTGACCTGCAATGAAAATACAAATCATCAACGGCCCAAATTTAAACCTGCTTGGCGTAAGAGAGAAATCTATTTACGGTGACAGCAGTTTCGAAACTTATTTTGCTACTCTAAAAGAACTTTTTGTGGGTCATGAGCTATATTATTTTCAAAGTAATAAAGAGGGTGAAATTATTGATAAACTCCATGAGGTAGGCTTCGAATTTGACGGCGTAGTACTGAATGCCGGAGCATACACCCACACCTCTATTGCCATTGCCGATGCTATTGCAGCCATTAATACCCCGGTTATTGAAGTGCATATATCTAATGTACACAAACGCGAAGAATTTCGCCATAAATCAATGCTGGCTGCCAGTTGCCGTGGGGTAATTGCCGGTTTTGGCATGGATTCGTACAGGTTAGCGTTAGAAAATATTGTAGCTGGATAACTAATTAATCTTACCATCCGCAACGGTTTATTTACCAGTAAGCTTTTCCAACCACGATTTTACCTGTACATAAATACCGTCTGCTCTATTTTCAACCGGGTAAATACGTACATAATCGTTTTGACCGGGCGCTCCCCTTCCTGTTTTTAAATCATAAGCGTAACGGTGAAATGGGCAAATAAGTCTTCCGTTTTCGCACCAGCCCTGGCTTAAATCAGCTCCGGCATGGGGGCATTTAGCAGCGGTTACAGATAACTCTCCATCAGCATTTACTAAACAAAGTGATTTGCCTCCGGCTGAAATTTTTTTTAAAAATGGTTTTGATAAATCAGATGGCTCGGCAATCTTATACCAGGCCATTATTCAAAATCAATTCTTAAGTTCATTAATGTTGGGTTTTTTATCAGTTCATCCATATTGGTTTGAATAATTACCTGCTTACGGTCGGCCGAAACCATGGCACGTTTATTATCAATTTTTTTAACCGGTTTGGCAAAGTTGATCACAACCTTATAAGGCGTTTCAATTAATAATGATTTAGCCGCGGCAAAGGCCGAACCTGTTTTTTTGAGAAAGTTGTTAAACTTATCTTTATCAATAATGCGGCAAAACTTGCTCGAGGTAACCTGGTATGAATAACACTCCTGCCCGGCTATCAATTGCTGGGCATTAAACATGCTCATACTTGTTTTTTGTTTACTTTGACTGCCGTAGTTAGCCAGTTTAGACATTTGTTGCAAGTAGTACTCCAAATCGGCCGGACTTTCTGCCTGGTGCTTAATGCTCACCTTCATTAAATCACGTTTCAGGTTCATATTAATAGCCAGGTTGCTACTTTGCGCCAGTTTTGCCTCATCGCGGCTCATTTTGTGTTGGGTACTATCGGGCAGGGCGCTATACAGGTTCATTACCGTATCTTTAGTCATGGCAAATTGCGGGGTAGCCGTTATAGAATCAGATAGCAGGTTGTGTAGTATGGAAACGGCCTTGCTCATATCAAAATCGTAAATAACTTCGCATGTGCCGTTTGCTTTAAAGTTATACCGCTCTACAATATCAACGCATGAGGTAAACGTGCAGGCTAAAAAAATAGTGATAATAAGGTAAAGTCTTTTCATATAACTTATTTTCAGGTAATTATAATAAAAATATTTAGTTGTATCAATTTTAAAGCAAAACACGTATTAACCAAAAGTTCATATCAGCTTATCTTAACAAGCCAACTATCGTACAAGTTAACTAAACTGCTTGTTTTATATTCTAAACTTTAAATATTAACCCCAGAAACAAAATCTGTTTATAATACGTAAAAAGTTTATTTTAGTGCTTAATAATACTATGTTTAGAAGGATTAGCATCTTTTGGATTATTATGGTGTTTGTTGTACTCAACACAAGTGCACAATTAAAATATAGCACCACCAATGCAGCTGCTATTACTTATTACAAAAAAGCTGGCGCATTTTTAGATCGCCAGGATAAGGCTAATGCCATCCAGCAGCTACAAAGCGCCCTTGCTGCCGATGAAAACTTTGCCGAGGCGCATGTTCAGTTAGCCGATCTGCAGAAAAGTTTACAACAAAACAAGGACGCCATAACCCACTACCGCAAGGCTCTCGATTTGTCACCCGAATTAAGTCGCAGCATCTATTTAAAATTAGGTGAGTTGGAGGTTAATAACGGCGAATATGATCAAG
Source organism: Mucilaginibacter terrae (assembly GCF_031951985.1). Lineage (NCBI taxonomy): Bacteria > Pseudomonadati > Bacteroidota > Sphingobacteriia > Sphingobacteriales > Sphingobacteriaceae > Mucilaginibacter > Mucilaginibacter terrae. The sequence goes on from NZ_JAVLVU010000001.1 coordinate 902,096, forward strand.
CTAAAATCCATCTCGAAAAGTATATTACTTACGCTAACCTTACGCCCGAAAACCGCTTTTATGCCCGCAAACTTATTGCCGATGCCGATTTTAGCATTGTGGCCATCAAAAATCCGGTATCATTCAAACCCATTAACCTTGGGCCCGAAATAAACTCTGCTAATGACGAATATATGCCCGTTTCGGCGGCTGATGATAATACACTCATTTTCACCCGTAAAATTCAAAACAATGAAGACTTTTACAAAAGCGTCAGGTTTAATAATCAATGGGGGGCAGCAACTTACCTAAGCAAATTCATCAATACTTCCGAATATAATGAAGGAGCACAGTCGCTTTCGCAAGATGGTAAATACCTGTTTTTTACCGGTTGTAATCGACCTGATGGTATGGGCCGATGCGATATTTATGTAACGCAGCGCAAGGGTGATGACTGGGGCAAACCTTTCAACTTAGGCGCACCGGTAAATAGTTCAGGCTGGGAATCGCAGCCATCTATATCTGCCGATGGACATACGCTGTATTTTGTGAGCAACCGCAAAGGTGGTTATGGTGGTTATGATATTTGGAAGTGCCGCCTAACAGACAAAGGATGGGCCGAACCCGAAAACCTCGGGCCCAACATTAATACACCGTACGATGAACAATCGCCCTACATTCATCCAGATGATAGCACCCTGTATTTTTGCTCTAATGGATGGCCGGGATTGGGTAATAAAGATTTATTTGTAAGTCGCATTAACAAGGCTGGCAAATGGCAAAAGCCCGAAAATTTGGGTTACCCCGTTAACACTTGCGGTGATGAAAACGGCATGAGTATAAGTACCAGTGGAGGGTTTGCTTATTTTGCATCAAACACATTAAACGGCTACGGTGGCTTTGATATTTACATGTTCGAGCTTCCTGAAAAATCGAAGCCACACTCGGTCACATATGTTAAGGGTTCAATTGTTGACGCTACAACCAAGAAGCCAATTGAAGCTAATGTGGAGATAGTGGATTTAGTAACCAACACACCTGTTTACCAAAACACAAGTTCGGCTACGAGTGGCGACTTTTTGGTTCCGCTGGTTACCGGCCGTAATTACGGATTAACCATTATCAAAAACGGTTATTTGTTTGCGTCCGAAAATTTCTCGCTGACCAAGGGTGAAGCCCATAAGCCATTTCATATTGAAGTGCCTTTAAACACCATTGAAATAGGCAGATCGGCCATTCTCAAAAATATATTTTTTGATGTTAACCGCTATGATTTGCGTCCCGAGTCACAATCTGCCTTGCAATACCTGATAGATTTTATGGCCATGAACCCAACAGTGTCTATTGAAATTGCGGGTTACACTGATAATTCTGGAAATGATGCCATGAATCAAATGCTATCGGCTAACCGGGCAAAATCGGTTTACCAGTACTTAATTAATCACGGCGTAAAAACAGATAAGCTGCAGTTTAAAGGTTATGGTAAAAACGATCCGGTTGCGCCAAACACCACCGAAGATGGCAAGGCCAAAAACCGGCGTACGGAATTTAGAATTACGGCTAAGTAGGCTTTAAAGGTTGTAGAAAACCTGGTTGCCAGTTTCAAGGTGCTTCAAATCGGGCTGTTTATCAAATATCCCGAATACCGATGCCCCGCTCCCGCTCATGCAAGCATACAATGCACCTGCATCATATAAAGCTGTTTTTACCTCTCCAATGATTGGGAATGCTTCGAAAATATGTTTCTCAAAATCGTTTTTGATATGGTGCTTCCATTCGGCAACAGGTAGCTTAACCAGTTCTTTTAAAGAGGTGGTAGAAAGTTGAGGTTTGATTCCTCCATAAGCCTGGGCGGTTGACACGTGTGCCGGCGGCATTACCAATGCCAGTTGGTACGCTGATAAATCAAGTTCTGCAGGTTCAAACTCATCGCCCTTATTAAAGGCATATACAGGTTTGTTGTTAATGAAGAATGCACAGTCGGCCCCTAAGCGGCGAGCATAGTCCATCATATCTTCCGCATCAAGGCCCAACTTAAATAGGTCGTTCATCAACCTGATAAAAAATGCCGCGTCACTCGAGCCTCCCCCCAAACCCGCGCCAATAGGTGTGTGCTTATGCAAATGAATACTAACAGCTGGCAAATCCGTAAAATCCTGCTTAAGCAGATGATAGGCTTTAAGGCAAAGATTGCTTTCAGTGCTGCCGGGTATTTCTATGCCTGATGATTGGAACTTGAGTTTATCGCTTTCTACAACTTCAAGCGCATCTTTAATCATCAGCGGATAAAAAATGGTTTCGAGATTGTGATAGCCATCGGGTCGGCGTTCGGTAATGTTAAGTCCGATATTAATTTTGGCGTTGGGGAAAACAATCATAGCAGCGTTAAAAACCTACCCTATTTTTGCACATTAATAGGAAAGCCAAAATAGATTAATTTTATTTGTATCCGCAAGCATTTTTGATGATGTGTAACGCGCTTGCAAACACGCTTATATGAAACAATATCTCGACCTGATGCGCCACGTGCTCGAAAACGGCGCCCAAAAACACGATCGTACCGGAACAGGAACTATCAGTGTTTTTGGTTACCAGATGCGCTTTAACTTAAAGGAAGGCTTTCCGTTGGTGACTACCAAAAAGCTTCACCTCAAGTCGATTATACATGAGCTTATATGGTTTTTAAGCGGCGATACCAACATCAAGTACCTTAAAGATAACGGTGTGCGTATATGGGACGAGTGGGCCGATGCCGATGGTAATTTAGGTCCGGTTTATGGTTACCAGTGGCGCTCATGGCCAACGCCCGATGGCCGCCATATTGACCAGATCAGCCAGGTAATTAATCAACTGAAAAACAACCCGGATTCGCGCCGCATCATGGTTTCGGCCTGGAATGTTGCCGATGTGGATAATATGGCGTTGCCACCCTGCCACAGCTTGTTCCAGTTTTATGTTGAGCCCCCTAACCCCCTAAAGGGGGAACTAAAAGGCAAGTTGTCTTGTCAGTTGTACCAGCGCAGTGCCGATATATTTTTGGGCGTACCTTTCAATATAGCCTCATACGCCCTGCTTACCATGATGATGGCACAGGTATGCGATTTGGACTATGGCGATTTCATCCACACATTTGGCGATGCCCACCTGTACAATAATCACCTGGAGCAAACCCAATTACAATTGAGCCGTGAGCCACGACCGCTGCCTAAAATGAAAATTAACCCCGAGGTTAAGGATATTTTTGGCTTTAAGTTTGAAGATTTTAGCCTGGAAAATTACGAGCCATGGCCGCATATTAAAGGCGCAGTAGCGGTTTAACCCCCCGGCCCCCCTGAAGGGAGAGTTTTAACTTTGCTTAATTACTTTAGACACAAGACAAAATAATCATATCGAAAAGATTTTTGAAGAAGATAAAGAACTTCTTCATAGATTGGCTCACTATGATTCTATCCCATTCATGAATATCAACATCGTAGTAGCCATAGCTGCCAACAACGCCATCGGCAAAAATAATGAGTTGCTTTGGCATCTGCCTAACGACCTTAAACACTTTAAGCAAATGACTACCGGCCACAGTGTTATCATGGGCCGTAAAACTTTCGATTCTGTGGGCAGGCCTTTGCCCAAACGACGCAATATTGTGGTTACGAGGCATCAAATGAGTATTGAAGGGTGCGAAGTAGTACATTCATTGCAAGACGCTTTGGCATTATGCCAGGGTGAGGCGGAAGTTGATATAATTGGCGGTGCAGAAATTTATAAACTGGCTATGCCTGTTGTTAACCGCATACATTTAACCATTGTGCATCAAGCTTTTGAGGCTGATACTTATTTTCCGGAAATAAACATGGAGGAATGGCAGGAAACCAGCCGTGAGGATTATCAGGCTGATGACAAGCATACCTACCCCTACTCCTTCATCACTCTTGAGCGGCGCTAACAGCTATCAACTTTATTTTGTTTTAATTAAACTGTTTCGCTTACGAAATTTTATTAGATTTGCCTCCTTATTTTAAAAAGCTTATAAATTAATTTTACACATAGATTACACCATGCAAGGTAAAGGGGTTATTAAATTTTTTGCCATTATTGTGGCAGTTGTTTGCTTATACCAGCTTTCGTTCACGTGGGTTACCAACAGCGTGGAAGACGACGCGAGAGCTTATGCCAAAGGAAACCTGGACAAAGAAAAAGCTTATCTCGACTCAATAGCGTCGCAACCGGTATATCCGTTATTCGGTCACAATTATCAATACTGTAAAGAACGCGAACTTGCATTAGGTTTGGATCTTAAAGGTGGTATGAACGTAACCATGCAGGTTTCGTTAAGCGAGTTAATCAAATCGTTATCAAGCGATAATAACGATGTAACTTTTAACCAGGCACTGCACAATGCCGATGTTGTGGCTAAAACCAGCCCCGATAACTACATCGACATTTTTATGCGTGAGTATAAAAAGTTAAGCCCTAATGGTAAACTGGCTCCTATTTTTTCAACCCAGTCAAATCAAAGCAACTTAAAGTTTGATGCCAGCAACAGCGATGTTGAAAAATACCTGCGCGATCAATCATCTACAGCAGTTACCCAATCATTCAACATTCTGCGTAACCGTATCGATAAGTTTGGCGTAACCTCTCCTAACATTCAGTTACAGGCAGGCAACCGCATCCAAATCGAGCTTCCGGGTGTTTCTGAAGCCAGCAAAGAGCGTGTGCGTAAACTGTTACAGGGTTCGGCTAAATTGGAGTTCTATGCAACGTTTGATAACTCAGAGGTTTTCCAGCTATTGAGTAACATCAACGGTATATTAGCTGCAAAAAACAAAGGCGCTAAAAAAGATACTGCTGCTGCACCAGTTGCCGCTTCAACCGACTCTGCTAAAAAAGGAGGTTCGTTATTAAGCAAGGTTAAACAAAATGCCGCTAAAGACACTTCGGCATCTGCCCTTAAAAATAAAAACCAACTGGCCGAAACCATGCCATTATTTGCTGTGTTAACACCTGCATTTGGTCAGGGTCCTAACGGCCCACAGGCCTATCCGGGTCCGGTTGTTGGTTATTCGGCAATAAAAGATACTGCTAAAGTTAACAACTACCTTAACAGCGCAGATATACAAGCAGTATTGCCTAAAAACCTGCGTTTACTTTGGGCTGCTAAACCAAATGATTTAGCCGACAAACGTTTATCATTATACGCTATCAAACTTTCGGGTGCCGAAAACGGTCCGGTTTTAAGTGGCGAAGTTATTACCGATGCTAAAGACGATATTGACCAAAGCAACGGTGGCCGTGAAGTGAGCATGGAAATGAACTCGGAAGGTGCTAAAACCTGGAGAAGAGTTACTGCCGAAGCCGCCGGTAACCCAAGTGACGAAAATGATAATCGTTGCATCGCTATCGTACTTGACGATAACGTAGTATCAGCTCCACGTGTAAGTAACGAAATTTCGGGTGGCCGTTCATCAATCAGCGGTAACTTTACCCAGGATGAAACTAAAGATTTGGCCAACGTATTAAAGGCCGGTCGTTTACCTGCTCCGGCACGTATCGTGTCTGAAGACATCGTAGGTCCGTCATTAGGTCAGGAAGCCATTAACGATGGTTTAATGTCATGTGCCGTTGGTTTAGTGATCGTGTTAGTGTTCATGATACTGTACTACAACAGCGCTGGTGCCGTGGCTGATGCTGCTGTATTTGTTAACGTATTCTTTTTGATGGGTGTACTTACAAGTATTGGTGCGGTATTAACGCTGCCGGGTATTGCGGGTATCGTGCTCATCTTAGGTATATCGGTTGATGCCAACGTGTTAATTTACGAACGTGTGCGTGAAGAGCTTGCCTTAGGCAAATCAAAACGTATTGCCATTGCCGATGGTTACAAACATGCTTTATCTTCTATTCTCGATTCGCAGATAAGTAGCTTCTTAACCGGTGTTATCCTGTTCATCTTCGGTTCAGGTCCTATCCAGGGCTTTGCTACCACGTTGATGATCGGTATTATAACTTCGTTGTTCTGTTCGTTACTAATAACACGCGTTATTTTTGAATGGATGTTAGACAAAAACATGGATATTAAGTTCTCTAATCCATGGAGCTCTAAACTGTTCAAAAACGCAAACTTTGCATTCGTTAAAAACCGCTATAAATTCTATGCATTCTCTGCGATCTTCATTTTGGCAGGTATAGTATCAATGGCTACCCGTGGTTTTAGCTACGGTGTAGATTTCCAGGGCGGTCGTAGCTATGTGGTTCGTTTTGAAGAAAACACAAGCACAGAAACTGTACGTGATGCCATTGAAAAAACGTTAGGAGTAGGTAAAGCCGAAGTAAAATCTTTTGGCGGCGAGAAACAAGTTCGTGTTACCACCAACTTTATGCTCGACGAAAACACCACTGCTGCAGATAATAAAGTAGAATCAACCCTGCGCAGCGGTTTATCTCAAATTTCGCCTAAATACACCATTCTTAGCTCACAAAAAGTAGGTCCAACCATTGCCAATGATATTAAAACATCGGCTGTATGGACGGTTATCTTTGCTATTGTTGCCATCTCGGTTTATATCTTGATCCGTTTCCGCAAGTGGCAATATAGCTTGGGAGCTATGGTGGCCACCGCTCACGATGCGCTGCTGGTATTATCGTTCTTCTCACTGTTTAATGGTATTATGCCGTTTTCATTAGATATCGATCAGGCGTTCATTGCAGCTATCCTTACCGTAATTGGTTACTCCATTAATGATACTGTGGTAGTGTTTGACCGTATCCGCGAGTTCCTGAACCATAGCCATGCTAAAACTGATGATACTGCTGTAGTAGTTAACCAGGCAATTAACAGCACTTTGAGCCGTACAATTATTACTGCATTAACCGTAGTGTTTGTGTTAATTGTATTGTTTATCTTTGGTGGCGATGTTATCCGCGGATTCTCGTTTGCCTTATTAGTGGGTGTGTGCTTCGGTACTTACTCGTCTATCTGTGTTGCAACCCCGGTTATGCTCGATTTTGGCAAGAAGCTTAACGCATAAAATTTCAACATAAATTTTTTTCTAAAAGGCTTCAAAGAACATTTGAGGCCTTTTTTGTTATTATAATACAAGAATCACCCTACACACAAACTGTGAATACAAACATGGATTCAAAACAAAACACAAAATTTCCGCTCGTTGTAATTGTTGGCGGCGGATTTGGCGGTGTTGAATTAGCCAGCCGACTTGCAAAAGAACCGGTTGAAATTCTGCTACTTGATAAACATAACTATCATTCATTTCCTCCCCTGCTGTACCAGGTAGCTACCGGAAGCCTGGAGTGTGAATCAATTGCCTTCTCGCTTCGCAAAAACTTTCAGGGACAAAAAAACCTGCGTTTCCGTGTAGCCGAAGTAAACGGTGTGAATACTGCACAAAATACTATTGATACCACCATTGGTGAAATTGCATATGATTACCTTGTAATTGCTACCGGCTCTACCACCAACTTTTTTGGCAACAAGGATATTGAGCAATATGCCATGCCAATGAAAACTATACCCGAGGCACTTAACCTGAGGTATATGTTTTTGCAAAATTTAGAGCAGGCCGTTATTGCTAAAACCAAAGAGGAACGCGACCCTTACCTTACCTTTGTAATGGTGGGTGCCGGACCTACCGGTGTGGAGCTTGCAGGATCGTTTGCCGAATTACGTAACCACGTGCTTTCTAAAGATTATCCTGAACTCAAAAAAGAAGACATGAAAGTTTACCTTGTCGACTTTTTGCCAAGGGTATTAGGTCCTATGTCTGAAGAGGCTTCGGCTAAGGCCAAAGAAGCGCTGTTGGGCATGGGCGTTGAAGTTTTGCTGAATGTAAAAGTACAAAGTTACGATGGTACAGAGCTTAAATTTGAAGACGGACGGGTAATACCAACGCGCAACGTGGTATGGTCGGCAGGTGTTATGGGTATTGTACCTAAAGGCATTGCCAAAGACAATATTGTGCGTGGCAACCGTATTAAAACCGATGAAATTAACCGCGTGGTAGGTACTGATAACGTTTTTGCCATAGGCGACGTTGGCGCTATTATTACCGAAGCTACGCCAAACGGTTACCCTGGTGTGGCACAGGTGGCCATACAACAAGGTAAAAAATTGGCCGAAAATATTGCAAACCTTGTTCAAGGTAAACCTACCGAACCCTTTAAATATAAAGACTTAGGCTCTATGGCTACCATTGGCCGTAACAAAGCGGTAGCCGATTTAGGAAAGATCAAATTAAGCGGGTTCATAGCCTGGTTAATATGGATGTTTATCCACTTAATATCGCTTTTGGGCTTCCGTAATAAAGTGGTAACCTTTATTAACTGGTTAGGCAGCTATATTACTTATAATGGCGGTACACGCTTAATTATCCGTCGTTACGTACGCGAAGCCATACCTGAGGCCGATGAAGCCGTACAGTTGCCTAAAACGGACTGAGCTAAGCTAAAAGGATAAAGGCTCCATTTAGGATGAAAGGTAAAAGGCCAAAGGTGAAGGGTTTGAAAAACGCTTGCCTTTGGCCTTTTGTTTGGGAAATAGACAAAAACCTTTCGCCCTTATCCTTTATCCATTGCCTTATTCAGAATCATCTTGTAATGTTGTATTCCGGCTTCTTCAAACATAGGGCCGGTTTTTTCAAAGCCAAATTTCTCATATAAAGATACGGCCTGAACCTGGGCATGCAGGTATACATAAACGGCATCATCAGGTAAATCATTCAGCACGGCTTGTACCAGTGCCTGCCCCACTCCTTGTCCACGGTATTCTTTTGATACAGCAAACCGCTCTAACTTATAGCCCCTCTCGGTTTTGCGCCAACGTGCGGCTCCAGCCGGTTCACCATTAACTTCGCCTAAAAAGTGGTTCGATTCATCTTCAAATTCCCATTCCAACTCGGGTGGACAGTTTTGTTCATCAACAAACACAACCCGGCGTACGGCAAATACCTTATCGAGGTCAAGCTGCTCAGTTACTTTTCTTACGTTTACTATGGTATTCATGTATTCTTTGTGAAGTGCTTTTTGATCGTTGAGACTTTTCTTCATGATTTAGCTCTGCTGCATCAATAGTATGCGTACATCCTAAATCATCTTCGGTTTTAGCCAATGCAGCCAGGCGCACATAAAAATTATGTATTTGCTCCAGCTCTTTTTCACTTAATTCCTCAATATTCACCATTTGGTTACTGGCACCCTGCATAGCGGCAATTAACTCATTCAGTTTCATATGCACGGCTCTCGAATCTTTATTTTGAGCTTTTTGAATAAGGAACACCATTAAAAATGTAATGATGGTTGTACCGGTATTAATCACCAACTGCCAGGTTTCTGAGTAATTAAAAATGGGGCCGCTGGCTGCCCATACAACAACAACTAAAGCTGCTCCAATAAATGCCGCCGAACTACCGGTGGCTGCGGTAGCCCAATTGGCAAAGCGCTCAAAAATACCACTCTTTTTATCAGCCATGTTTTAAAAAATTTGTGCTTGTAATATGATAAAAAAACGCCGATACCTCGGGGTACCGGCGTTATGTTTAAACACAAAAACTTTGTTACAGTTTGCTGTTTACATCTAAGCAATTTAAATCGGCAAAAGCCTGTGTTAAACGCTTAACAAATTGTTCTTCGCCTTTGCGTAACCAAACGCGCGGGTCGTAATATTTTTTGTTTGGTGAGTCTTCACCTTCAGGGTTGCCAATTTGCGATTGCAGGTAACCTTCTTTTGATTGATAGAAATCTTTAATACCTTCCCAAAATGCCCACTGCATATCGGTATCTATATTCATTTTGATAGCACCGTATGAGATTGCCTCACGAATTTCCTCCTGGCTCGAGCCCGAACCACCGTGGAATACGAAGTTGATCGGCTTCTCAGCAGCAATACCATGTTTTTGTTTCAGGAACTCCTGTGAATTATGCAATATTACTGGCTGTAGTTTTACGTTACCCGGTTTGTACACACCGTGTACGTTACCAAAGGCAGCAGCTACAGTAAAGCGATGGCTAACAGCCGATAAATGCTCATAAGCATAAGCAACTTCTTCAGGCTGGGTATATAAACGTGAGCTGTCTACGTCGCTGTTGTCTACACCATCTTCTTCGCCACCGGTTACACCTAACTCAATTTCAATGGTCATGCCCATTTTAGCCATACGCTCCAGGTACTTGGCCGAAATTTCGATATTTTCTTCGATCGGCTCTTCTGATAGATCGAGCATGTGCGATGAGAATAATGGTTTTCCGGTTTCGGCAAAATGTTTTTCACCGTGCTCTAACAGGCCATCAATCCATGGTAATAATTTTTTGGCAGCATGGTCGGTATGTAAAATAACCGCAACGCCATAATGCTCGGCTAACAAGTGTACGTGTTTAGCGGCTGATACACCACCTAAAATACAAGCCTGTAGTTTAGAGTTATCTAATGATTTACCTGCATAAAACTGCGCACCACCGTTTGACAGCTGAATGATAACCGGAGAGTTTACGGCTTTGGCTGTTTCCATAACTGCGTTTACAGTGTTGGTGCCAATTACGTTTACAGCCGGTAAAGCAAACTGGTGCTTTTTGGCTGCTTCAAACATTTCCTGCACCTGATCGCCGTGCAGTACGCCTTTATAATTTTTTAAATCCATAGTACTTGGTTGGTTTACTGCACGAATGTATAAAATTTATGCGTTGGTGTGATAAATACACTGTTAAATTGATGAAAATTGTTCAATTATTAATCTTCATATAATAAACGTAATTTGGCTTTAACGGTTTAAATAAGATAATTTTTGTTTCTTTGCACCTTTATTATAATCATTGATGGAATTACCAATGGCGTGGTTTAAGAGAGAATCGAAGGGGATCACCACCTCTACCGAAGATAAAAAGGAAGCACCTGACGGCGTTTGGAATAAATGCCCAGACTGTAAACGTCCGCTGCATTACACTGAACAAGTTGAAAACCAATACGTTTGCCATTACTGCGGTTATCACCTGCGTATAGGCTCTAAAGAATATTTTTCGGTACTGTTTGATAATAATGAGTTTACCGAATTGTTTGCAAACCTGCGCTCGGGCGACCCGCTGGAGTTTGTGGATACCAAAAAATACAGTGACCGCCTGAAAGAAACAATGGCCAAAACCGGCTTAAAGGATGCCATTCGCGCCGCTCATGGACTCGTTGACGGTATGCCGCTAATGGTGGCCTGTATGGATTTTAACTTCATAGGCGGCTCAATGGGTTCAGTAGTAGGCGAAAAAATTGCCCGCTCTATTGATTACAGCATTCAAAACAAAGTGCCTTTCCTGATGATCTCAAAATCGGGTGGTGCACGTATGATGGAAGCTGCATTTTCATTGATGCAAATGGCCAAAACATCGGCTAAACTGGCTTTATTGGGCCAGGCTGGGGTACCTTACATCTCCTTGCTTACCGACCCAACCACAGGCGGTGTAACCGCATCATACGCTATGCTGGGCGATATTAATATTGCCGAACCAGGTGCGTTGATAGGCTTTGCCGGTCCGCGGGTTATTAAAGAAACCATTAAGAAAGACCTGCCTAAAGGTTTCCAAACTGCAGAGTTTTTACAAGAACACGGTTTCCTTGACTTTATAGTTGACCGCCGTGAAATGAAAGAGAAACTGGCTTCGTTCCTTAAAATGATGGCTAATTAAGCATATTATATTCATAAAAATGCCCTGTATATCAGGGCATTTTTTGTTGAGTGCTACTCTCCCATTTTTACTTTTGAAAACCGCGAAATTGCGCGATTTTACCCCGGTGTTTCACTGACACAATCCCTGTCAGTAGTTTAATTTTAAAATTGGTTGAGCAATTTGAAGTTGCGTGATTAATATGTGGTAGTTCCCATTAGGCAAACGGGGATTACTGCCCTTTGCCTTTGGCTAAACTTGAAAGAAGTACCGAGTAACCGAACTGAAATTGCACAAACTGGTTTGAAGAATCAACATGATCGGTTGCTACAAAATAGTTAAAGCGGGCAAATAACCGGTTAGCTTTATTTTCAAATGCATTCCAATATAATTCAGCACCCAACTTCCAGAAATTCTTTTTTAAATTTTGGATTTCACCGGCTGCATTTGTAAAATTTGTTTGTGCACTATACTGTTTAATAAACCTTGCATAAAGGTCGGCACCAATATTATCACTTGTTTTAAGATTAGCTCCTGCCTCAAAAAACAGGTTTGGAGTGGTTACCGATACGGTATCAACCTTTTTTGCAAGGTAGCCCATGTTTAAGCCCACTCCTGCATCAAGATATAATGAACTAAGTGATTTTTTTCCTGCCCAACCGCTAATTAAATTTACAGCTACCTCAGCTGAGATATAACTTTTTTGTAGAAGTTTGCTTCTCGAAAATTTAGCCGAATCAGCGTATTTCAATTGGCTGTCAAATTTTGCAGCATTAAAATTCACCTTAACATAGTGCCCCGGAATAAACACTCCGGAATTACGATAATTGTATTTATAAATAATATGCTTAAACCTTGCATCTGTTTGTGCTATGGCATTAGGCTTCCCGCCAAACAAGCCTAACGCATCACTATATAATCGCAAATCCAACACGTTGTTAATTCCTACATTTCTTTTCAACACAATTTCTTTATTTGTTGGAGTAAGCCAGTATAAGCCATCATCTACCGCAAAATTGTTATAAAATTTCCACTGAAAAACATCTTTAATACCTATGTATTCATCGCGGTTTAGAAGCCCTTGCAGCCTGTCATTTTTAGAAAAACGGCGGGACGTAATATCAATAGGAGAATTTGAATTACTAAAACTGTTGTCGGCCGAGTAAACATTAATGTCAATGATGTATCCATCTTTAACTAAAAATGAAATACTATCAACTCTTATCGTAATATTTGATTTAATACCTCCGTAGTTTAAATTAATTTTTTTGTTAGGATCGTACCTTAATGATGCAACCGGCTGATGTTTATCATTATTATCTTTAATATACTCCTCAAATTTGGCACGATAAACAGAATCCTGCGCATTAGTTACACTACAAAATGACGTGATGAAGCATAACAATATCACTAACCTTTGTGAGGTTACACTTATTAAATGTTTCATATGATTATTTATTTATGCTTAATGTAGACCGCTTTTTGGACGTAGTTAGCAGTACCGGGGTAGATTTTACGTTATCGTCATCATTTATAGGGATAAAACCTAAAACATCTGAAAGCTTTAAATTACGTTCGGGATTATTAGAGACTAATAAAATTGGAGAATTGGTGGCATTGAGGTCTTTGAAATCAAATTCCTTATCAACCCAAAAAAGCTCTTTTCCGGTCATTAATATTAAGCGGGTTATTTTGTTCTTTTTAATTACAGCTCTTACACTATCAACACTGGCAAAAACATACTTTGCGTTTTCGTTCTTCAACTTTAATTTTTCAGTAGCACTTAGTTTTGCAAATTGTGGGTTTTCAACCGGTTTACCTTTATCATCATAAACCTTAATGTTTATGTTTTTTAAATCAAGATAACCAAATACATCATCGGCTTTTACTTTATTGGCTGCGTTTACAGAGTCGATAACCTGTTGTTTAAACTCTTTAAGATTTTGTGCTGCTTCCAAGATCTGCTTCTGCAACTCAGAAAGTGTGGGCTTTTTTTCGGCCGGTTTTGTGCTGGTTTGCGCGCATACAATAATGGGCAGTAACAGCAACAGTAAGGTATAGATTTTTTTCATGTGTGTTTGAGATTAAAGTGTTTGGTAACAACTGGTAGAAGTATATATTAAAGTTCGGGGTATATATTAAGCTCTAACATGTGTTATTAACTTATTTACACTTAGTGTTTTAACGGTAATAAGCTTTAATAAACAGCTATTGCCATTTGTTAGTTAAAACTTCGTGGGGTAACTCTCCACTTCCTAAAACTGAAAAAGCCCTGCAAGTAATTTACCTGCAAGACTTTTTTATATCCCTTTTCTTTTCAATTTCACCTCATCTCATCCCTAAAAAATCGCTAAAATAACTGCATTCATTTATAGCAGTTTTATAAAATCTGGTCTTGCTATAGCTGGCTTTTAATTGAGCAAAGTATGTGTTTTGTCTTATGGTACGGCTGTACAGGTTCTCTGCTTTATTGTATCTATCACTATTATCATAACCGTAATAAGCATATGATGGCATTACCATTTGCTTTTGCTGGCACTTGGCAGCCATGAAAGTACATTTAGCTTTAAATTCAGGGTCGCGACTTAATTCGCGCGCTTTCAGGTAATACTTTTCGGCATTAGTGCTTTGTATATAATCGTCGTCGTAATAGTTTTCCTTTTCACGGCCTGCATCGCTTGCAGCCCAACTGTAGCTTATAAAACACCACGAATTGCCATGCATGCCAGTATTATACAGAGCCGTTGCGTACTTGAAATAATCTGCCGCATTAGGCAAAGTTTTCATTCTTTGCTGCAAACGGTTCATAGTCTGGGCAAATTCCAGTTTATTATAACTGCGCGATTTTGGTGTGAGCCATACCTTAGGATAATCGGCCAGGCGGCTTATAAAAGGGTCGCTCCCCTGCCCGGTGTCGTAAAAATTACTTCTTAACGAATCGAGCTTTGTTTTACTCACATTTTTAAAAGCAGTAGCGGCTTTATCATATTCATGGTGGCGCAAGTAAGTAGTACCCAGTAATTCATAAAGTTCATCAGCCGGATGCTTGCGCAAGTTTTGGGTTAGCAATTTTAAATAAGCGTCTTTAGACGGATTGTTGCGCCAACTGATAAGTTTAGCTACCGATGAGGGGTGAAGGCTGTTTTGCCAAAAGCTCAGGGTTACCGGGGCCGTGTACACATCAGTATTTCCAGTACCATCGCCTTTTGATAATGCCACCGCAGCTTTGCTTACTGCACCTTGTTTATAATACGCAGGAGCCAGTATAGTTTGGTAAAAATTCCGTGCCGATGTAGCAAACGGCCGCTGGCTATAATGGCTCCACGAGTACATATTTTCTATGCTTACTTTGACTTTGGCCTCGGCCTCAACCTTTTTATCAAGCCATTGCAAAGATGGTAACAAGGATTGCTCGTTAACCGCATTTAACTGCCGTATGCTTTGAGAAGTAAGTAACAGGTTAATGAGTTGCTTTTGGTCGTTAAGTTTATCACGTAGGTTTACCCCTTTTAAAGCAGCTAAATGGTTCCAACCTGCTTTGGTAGCATTTTGCATCCAGGCTAAATAGGCCGGCACCAGCTTACCAAGGCCGTAATCAGGACTTTTACGATCATTAAATAATTGGCTGCAAAAATTATTGAGCGCAATAATGTGGTTGACTGATGACCGGCGAACGCTATCATAGTTTGAATCGTACCCCCAATAATTGTAAGAATATACCGGGCTGGCAATAGATGTTCGTTGCCTACTTAACTTACGGTCAAGAAAAGTTTCTTCTAACTTGTTAACCTCGCGTGCCAGCAATATGCTAATAACAGGCGATTGGGGTTCGCAACTGTAAATTTCTTTCAGGTACTGTGTGTTATAAACAGGGTCGCCAAATCCTTTAATGCCATATAAAACTGCTCGCTCATGATTGTTTTTGGCTATAGCTAACACTTGCCCAAACGGAGCATGCGTCCAATTGTAGCATCGGTAAGCCTGTATGCGCCGCTCAGGATATTGTTCAAATACACGTGAAAACAAGTATGCCGATTTTACACTGTCTGGTTCGGTACCAGCCTGTTGGGCAAGCGCCCATCCCTTCACATGGCTTTTAGAGTTGTTGTTTTGAATAAATTGGGCGTAAACTTTGCGGGCTGCATCGTGCTCGCCGGCATATCGTAGTAAACGCTGCGCCTGATAGGCGTAACGCAGTTTTAAAAAGCTGCTTTTGGCTGATTTCGCTTCCAAGATAGCCTCATTGCCCAGTCGCGATAATTCAGCAGTATCGCGCGGAGCGGGGTCCCAACTGCTTTCAACCGTTGCATAGGGCTCGGCACGTTTGGCAAAGCGGTAATACGTTAAAGCATCGTTATGTTGCTTTTGATGTAAGGCCAGCAAAAACGTGTTCATCTTCAGGCTGTCGGCCAATTGAGTTTTTCCGGTTAAGTAACCTGCCTGTAGTACAGAATCGGTCTTATCATTAAGCCCGTACATGGCTTCTTCAACGTGAGTAGCTTTTACATTTTTTCCTAAATATTCTGCCCATTCAGCGCTATTAATGGCCTGTTCGTTTGCAGGTTCCTGCTCATCATACAAAAATGCCATGCCGGTGAAATTGAACGGCTTATATTCATCAGTAACCGACAGGTTATTATGAAAAAAGGAAATATAATAATCATACGGGTCAACATCGGGTCCACAGGCTATATTTACGGCAACGTCGGCAAAAAATATAATGATAAAGCTAACGCAATATATCCGCAGTTTCCTGTAATTGCCGGGGCGTGTAGTTTTTAATGATGTTTTCATCCAGGTGGAAATAAATCAGCTTGAGGTTATCATTTTTAAACAAAGGCGAAAGATACCTGGCGAGTGTATTGATGTTGTTTATGCCTGTATCTTCCCACCGTATTTCATCATTTTTAAGCAGGTAAAATTGTGGCAAATTGGCAATAGCCCGGTACCTGTTATCTCCTATAAATATAAACTGATTTTTGTTCTGCAGCTGCGCTAATTTTATAGTTCTTGAAATACCCGCATACTGTTTATTACGAAACACAACTGCCCAGTTAAACAACGGAAAGCCCACATCTAAAGGCAGCGGATATTGGGTAACGTTGTTATGGGCATACTTCTTAAACTCCTCAATATCCAGTATAGAGTTTTGGTTGCCATGTTTACGCAAATTGCCCATGTTATAGCACATGAGCATTGCCTTATTTACCGGCAGTATACCGTTTCTTTTCAAGTTTTTAAGCTGGTGCAGGCGTAATGTGGCCGATAGTGCCTTCCCTTTTAAAGCAGGATGCTCCAATAGCTTATGAAGCAGATAAAAATAGTTATTCTTTGTGGTTACTGTCCAATCGCAGTCTATTTGCAGTTCGGGGTAACTGGTTTTACCCGCTTGTTTTACCTTACCATTTACAAAAGAGGTTATATGTTGCGCCAAGGCATCTAACTCAATTTTAGTTAAATTTCGTAAAGCATCATTAACAATAAAAACCACGGGGATGATTTGAACACTATCGGGCAGTTTAACTTTAAATATGATGGGTGATACAGGTATTAGCCGGCCGCTTACCTTATCAATATCCACATCCATTATACGCGTGTATAGCGCAGAAGCATGCAAACTTTTGATGTAGTTTGTTTCGGTATTGTTGTCCTTATAAACGGTTTTCCAATAATAAAAAGCAGTGTCTATCTTTCTTTCGTGCCGGCACGAGGTAAATACAAATAACAACAGTAATAGCAGGCGGTAATTCATTACGAATTTAAGCTAACTGCATTAGTGAGATCATCCCACCAACCCCCATCAACACAGCCCAGTACCTCATATCAATCCACAAAACTGTGTTTTTGCCACTTTGTATCTTTCCGGTAAGCTGAATTAAGCCGGTGTTAACGTTTTCGCGCTTGTAATCTAAATAGAACAGTATAATAGCCGAGGTAATAAGCGTAGTTCCGGCAACACAATTGTCGTTAATATTTAATGCATTAAAAATTATGAACAATACAAATGCAATTAGCATGGGCAGCACAATTACTAACGCACCTTTACCTTTAAAATGAATAAAATGCCCTAACATGCAGTGGGGTTTATGTTTACCGAAATTAATAAAATAGCTCATAAATCTTACTATCAAATACCTTCAATAGCTTTTATTTAGATTAATTATAAATAATTTGATTATTATAGATTTTTCATGTTACTTCGGCCTTTATTTAGAATGATTAAAAATAACATGAAAAAAATCTTACTTATCTTAATTTTATTCACCTCGCTTACGGCAGTTTATGCCCAGCAAGCGGGCAGCATGAGTGGCGTAGTAACAGCTACCGATGGTAGCCCCGTAGCTTTTGTAAGTATTGTATTAAAAGGAACTTCGCATGGCACCTCAACTAATGATAAGGGCCATTTTCGTATTGGCCGTATTAAGCCGGGTACTTACACGGTAACTGTTGCTGCCATCAATATTGTTTCGCAGGAGAAAGAGGTAAGCATAGCTGCCGGGCAAAATACCATAATAAACTTCAACCTTGATCTTAATACCTCTCAATTGCAAGAAGTTAGGGTAAACGCCCGCACCAACAGCGTAAAGATGGATAACCCTTCACAATCTTTACGTTTGCAAGAGCCCTTGTTACAGGTACCCCAAAACGTGCAGGTTATCTCCAATCAATCACTTCGCGAGCAGCAAATCATCAGCATGAGCGATGGCTTGATACGTAACGTGAGCGGTGCTGTACGCTTAGAGCACTGGGGCGATTTATATACTAATATTACCATGCGTGGTTCGCAGGTTCAGGCTTTTCGTAACGGCTTTAATGTAGTTAGCTCGTACTGGGGGCCGCTAACCGAAGATATGAGCTTTGTTGATCATATTGAGTTTGTAAAAGGTCCGGCAGGTTTCATGCTGTCAAACGGCGATCCAAGCGGCCTGTACAACGTGGTGACCAAGAAGCCAACCGGCCAAACCAAGGGTGAGGTGAGCTTTACCACCGGCAGTTTTAACTTAAACCGTGCCACTTTAGACCTTGATGGCAAACTAAACAAAGATGGCCGCTTACTATACCGTTTAAATGTTTCGGCACAAAACAAGGGCTCGTTTCGCCCAAATGAGTTTAACGACCGTTATGCTATTGCCCCGGTAATTTCGTACCAGGTTGATGACAAAACCAAGGTTACTTTCGAGTACAATTATCAACGTGCAAAAATGTCTGACGTTGGCTCGTACTATCTTTTCAGCAAAAAAGGTTATGCTTCCTTGCCGCAAAATGCTACGCAGCTGCCGTCGGGTTTGCAGCCAACCATAATTAACGATCATAGTTTTACCATTAACTTACAGCACCAATTGAGTAATAACTGGCGCTTAACCGCACAGGCTGCCCGTTACATATATTCGCAAAATGGTACCTCTATGTGGGCCGATACCGTATTTGCTGATGGCCGCTATGTGCGTACCGCCGGCATTTGGGAAGCCGAAAGTAATTTATCATTAGCCCAGGCATTCATTAATGGTAAAGTGGTAACCGGAAGCGTGGTACATAAAATTTTAGGTGGGATTGACATGGCCGACAAAAAATACGTGGCCGATTATGCTCAAACCAAATCGTTAGATACCAAGGCCAATCCATTTAACCCTAACGACCCTGCTCAATTCAGCCTTAATAATCCGGCAAACGGGTACCCAACTTTTGATCGCACTTTGAACCTGGAAGCACGTGCTGCCGCCGGGTTTGGTTTAATAAATTCGCGCTATACCAGTTTATATATACAGGATGAACTGGGCTTTTTTGAAAACAAAATAAGGTTAACCCTTGCCGGCAGATATACCTATGTGCAAAATTCGGATTTTGGAGCTACCGTAAGCGCCAAACACTTTACCCCGCGTGTAGGTTTAAGCGTATCTGTTGATGATCAAACCTCTTTTTACGGTTTGTACGACCAGGCCTTTACGCCGCAGGCTGGTGCCCGTTTAATTAATGGCGGCACTGTAAAACCATTAACCGGCAACAACCTGGAGTTTGGCTTAAAACGTGATTGGGCTGATGGAAAGTGGAACACCACATTTGCAGTATACCGCATACTCAAAAACAACGAAGCCGCTGCCGATGTAAGTAGCACACCACAAAACCCGGTAAGCTTTTTATTGGGTCAAAAACGCGCTCAAGGCTTGGAGTTTGATTTACGCGGCGAAATTTTACCCGGCTTAAACCTCACCGCTAACTATGCCTTAACCGATTCGAAAGTAACCAAGGTTGGCGATGCGCCTTCAACCATTGAGGTTGGTGCCGTAGTACCGGGTTATGCCAAACACGTGGCTAATGCCTGGTTAACTTATAAATTGCAGGGCGGCGTATTAAGAGGTACAGGTATATCGGCAGGTACAACTTACCTGGCCGGCCGCCAAACCGATACCTGGAGTGTAGGCTTGCAACGTTTGCCTGATTATGCCAAACTCGACGGTGGGTTATTTTGGGAAGGCAGCAAAATGCGCATAACCGCAAATGCCTTTAACATTCTAAACAAGTTTACTTACAGTGGTTCGTATTACGCTTATTTGCAAGCCTACTACTGGCAGGCCGATGCCCCACGCAATTATCGCCTTTCAATAGCCTACAGATTTTAATCACACCAAAATAGCTTTTAAAAGCCGCCTTTTTAATAATGAGGCGGCTTTTTAAGTTGTATAAAATACCGTTTACTTTAAAATACTTTTACAAACCGTATGTTTTAACACCTGATAATTTTGGTAGTAAGAAAATGATTTTATTTTTGCTGTTTGTTTACGCTTCTACCTCTTGATGACTGACATTACCCGTTCTACAATTACAGATAGCGCACTTATTGATGTGCTGATACAATCAAATCAGGCTACTGCCATTTATGATAGCGAAGATCTGCATATACGCTTTGTAAATGATGCCATGCTAAATATTTGGGGTAAAGACCGAAGCGTTATTGGTAAAACCTTTGAACAAGCTATTCCCGAAATTATTGGCCAGCCCTTTACTGAATTACTTAAAAACGTATGGTGCACCGGCGAAACCTATATAGCAAAAAGCACTGCTGCACAATTAGTTATTAACGGCCAGCTTACTACTTCTTATTTTGATTTTGAATATAGAGCGATAATAAATACAGAGGGTAAAACCTATTGTTTACTGCACACGGCAACAGATGTTACCCAAAAGCTAAAAGATTGGAACAAAATTCAGGAACGCTTTGAAAACGAGCAGCAGTTAACTGAAGAATTAACGGCAGGTAATGAAGAGCTTCGCTCGCTGAATGAAGAGCTATCGGTTATCACTCAAGAAAACAAAACTGCGTTAGAGCAGTTGGCCATGGCCAAACAAGCTGGTGGCGTAGGTTTATTTGACCTTGATGTACCCAACGATCATTTGGTTTGGGATGAACGTTGTAAGGAGCTATTTGGCGTTTCGGCCAAGCAGTTGGTTACTTACTCATCAGATTTTGTAAACGGACTACATCCAGATGATCGCGAGCAAACCGTGCAAGCGGTAAACAATGCTTTTAATAAAGCGCTTACAGGTGGCCGTTACAACGTAAAATACCGTACTGTTGGTGTTGATGACGGACTTATACGCTGGGTGCATGCCGTTGGGCAGGTACATTTTGATGAGCAGGATAAGCCAAAGCGTTTTATAGGCACTGTTACTGATTTAACTGATGAAATAACAGCACGCATTGAGCTTGAGGAAAGCGAAATCAAATTACAGGATGCTAACGAAGAGCTTTCGGCCATAAACGAAGAGCAGGCATCAATTAACGAAGAGTTACGTGCTACCAACGAAGAATTGGCCGATACCCAGGCACAACTACTCAACTCTAATAGTTTATTATTAGAAAGCCAGAACCGCCTGCGCGACGTGCTTGAACAAGCCCCCGTAGGCATGTGCGTATTGCGCGGCCCCAACCATGTAATTGAAATTGCCAACGAAGCTATATTAAATATATGGGGACGTAAACGTGAGGACATCATTAATAAACCGCACCGCACTGCCCGCCCCGAGTTAGAAGGACAACCTGTATTTGACTGGCTCGATAAGGTGTACAGTACAGGCCAACGGCAGGTTAACCGCGAATTTAAAGTGATGCTGCGGCATGGAGACGGCTTGCGTCAGGCCATCGTAAATTCCGTATACGAGGCATTAAGAGACGCTTCGGGTGCTATTTATGGTGTATTGATAGTTTTGGAAGATATTACCGAGGCGGTTAAGCAGCGCGAAGAGGCGCACCGCATACAGGAAATGTTTAACCTGGCTATTGATGCTGGCGAACTGGGCGCATTTTATTACGACCCGCAGAGCAACCAGTTTACCGGCAATGATATACTGAAGAAATGGTTTGGTGTAGGTACCGATGAATTTATACACCTTGATATTGCCATAAATGTGATTGCCGATGAAGACCGGGAGCGGGTAACAAAGGCTATTACCGATGCATTAAACCCCGAATATGGCGGTGTTTACGATATTGAATATACCATAATAAACCCTGTAACTCAGTTTCCGCGCATAGTTAAGGCAAAGGGTAAAACTACTTTTGATGCAGTAAACAGACCGGTTAGCCTCAATGGTATGCTGCTGGATATTACAGAGCGTAAGCAGGATGAACAACGCAAAAACGACTTTATAGGCATGGTTAGCCATGAGTTGAAAACTCCGTTAACATCAGTGAATGCCTATATACAAATGCTGCAGGGCAGGGCTGTACGTAATGAGGATAGTTTTACCGGCGGCGCATTGGATAAGGTAGCCAACCAGATCAGGAAAATGACGGTAATGATCAATGGATTCCTCAATGTGTCGAGGTTTGAATCGGGCAAAATTCATATTGATAAGCAATGCTTTGATATGGCCTCACTGTTAAAAGACATTGAAGAAGAGTATGTAGCAACCACCAACAGCCATGATATAATTTTTGCTCCTGTGCCTGATGTTGAAGTTGTAGCAGACCGTGATAAAATTGGACAGGTAATTAATAATTTAATTAGCAATGCAATTAAGTACTCGCCGCAAGGCAGTGCAATAAATGTTGATTGTGCAGTAAATAACGGCCAGGTAAAAATATTTGTAAAAGACCAGGGCATGGGTGTTAAGCCCGACGATCAGCAACGATTGTTTGATCGCTATTACCGGGTAAAAGGTGAGCACATGCGTTCAATCAGTGGTTTTGGCATAGGCCTTTACCTTTGTGCCGAAATTGTTACCCGCCATGATGGTAAAATATGGGTTGAAAGTGAATTTGGTAACGGCTCAACATTTTGCTTCAGCATACCAGCAGCAAATTAAAACACAGAAATTTCTTTATTTTTCATAATATCCCCTACCCGCTTATAAAGCAGTTAGTATAGCTTATCATTGGCGGACTGCCAATCAAAATAATTTGTTTTCCTGCATGGATTCGAACCACGATCTTCTGAACCAAAATCAGACGTGCTACCTTTGCACCACAGGAAAATTATTGTAGAATGTAAAGGACTTGAACCTTTAGCCATCACCGTATAAGGGTGCCGCTCTTACAAATTGAGCTAACGTTCCGGTTGATTATCACAGGTTAACTCGAACCAGCCCCCCTGCATATCCGACAGCTGTCGGATAATCTAACCAATTGATATACTACCCTGAAATTCTATTAAAAACAAAAAATCCCCTTAGAGCTAACTAAGAGGATTCTGAATAATGCTATATTTTTTTCAATACATACCCATTCACCTCCGATAGTTCGGTTGCGGTAATTGCATTTGTATTGTTGTTGTTCTCATAGCGCAAGTATACAGCTATTTTTTAAAATCAAGAAATTTTCTTTATTTTTATTATTTCAGATTTTCGGCAAAGAAATCAATGGTGCGTTTCCAGGCCAGTTCGGCGGCGGCTTTATCATACCTTGGTGTGGTATCGTTATGAAAACCGTGGTTGGCACCTTCGTAAATAAAGGCCTGATATTTTTTGTTATTGGCCTTTAAAGCCGCTTCATACGCCGGCCAACCTGCGGTTATGCGTGTATCGAGCGAGGCATAATGCAGCATTAACGGCGCATTTATTTTAGGAACATCCTCAACCGCCGGTTGGCTGCCGTAAAAGGGAACGGCTGCAGCCAAATCAGGCACACGCACGGCCATCATGTTTGAAATACCTCCGCCATAGCAAAAGCCCACTACCCCTACTTTACCATTACAGTCTTTGTGGTTTTTAAGATAAGTATAGGCATCGATGAAATTCTGTTCCATTTCGCCTTTGTCGCGTTTGGATTGCATGATACGGCCTTCATCATCATTACCCGGGTAACCGCCCAGTGGCGTAAGCGCATCGGGTGCCAACGATATAAAACCAGCCAAGGCTGCGCGGCGGCCTACATCTTCTATGTAAGGGTTAAGTCCGCGGTTTTCGTGTACAACTATTACTCCGCCTAATTTCTTTTTAGCATCAGCCGGTTTTGATAGCAGGCCTTTAATGTCTCCTCCACCCTTAGGCGATGGATATTTAATGTATTCTGATTTAAGTCTTGTATCGTCGGGCTTAATTTGCAGCGTGGTTTCATAATTGGGCATAAGGAAACTCATGAGCGACGGCACGGTTAACCCGCCAACGGCGTAGAGCGATAATTTCTGCATAAATCCCCGCCTGTCTAAACGGTTATGCGCATAGTCATCATACAAATCAAATACTTCCTGTTTAATGTCGTTTTTGTCTATCTGGCTCATAATGGTAATTGGCTTTTCTCAAAATTAATTATTTGGTGTATATGGTTTATTTACAGCCGGTAACACTCTCGTTACCTGTACGATTTTGTTTAACACCGTTGATAATATAAAAGCGAGGCTCTTTGCAATACATCTCATCAAAAAATATATTATTGGCAATACCTGTGCTTAATTTTTGCAACAATTTTTTTATAAAATCACTTAGATTAGTACTACCAATTATAAACATTATGAAGTTAATATCCCGCATCCAATTATGGGGTGACAAAAATCATCCTATATGGTTAGATTTATTTCGCATAGCTTTAGGCATAGTACTTATTTGGAAGGGCGTATCATTTGCGCTTAATCTGCATGCCTTTACAGCGTTAATGGCGCAAAGCAGGTTTCCTACGGCATTATCATTAAGCATTATTGCACATGCAATAATTATGCTGCACGTTATTGGCGGTTTCTTTATTGCCATAGGTTCGCACACGCGTATGTTTTGTTTGTTAAACCTGCCTATATTAATTGTAGCAGTTTTATTTGTAAACCTGTCTCAGCACATTTTTAGGCCTTACGCCGAGTTTTGGTTATCATGCGCGGTACTGGCAGGTTTAGCTTGTTTCTTAATTGAAGGCAATGGCAAGCTATCTGTGGAGAATATTAAAAACAATGATACGCAAGCTATTTCTTAAAGGAGTTTTTTAATAAGTGTCCCCTGTAAACGCAAAAAGCACCTACCGTAATGGCAGGTGCTTTTGTTTTTTAACGACTTATATAGTGAGTTAAACTAATTTTACGTTTACCGCGTTAGGACCTTTACGGCCTTCTTCAACTTCAAATGTTACATTGTCATTTTCGCGAACCTGGTCAATAAGACCGGTTGTGTGTACAAATACGTCGCTGCCATTGTCAGCTTGTGTGATGAATCCAAAACCTTTTTCGGTATTGAAAAACTTTACTGTTCCTTCTTTTTGCATTATATTATAATAAGCACGCAAGGTAGGTATAATTATCGGGCTATTAATTATTTAAGCAAAAAACTGCTAATATACAGGCTCACCCACAGTTAATGAGCGTAGTAATCCCCTCACCTCTTTAGGGTTACGTACATAAAACTTAGCTACCGAAGCGCCTGTACCCACCTTTATAGTAACCGAGCTTTCGGGCAATGAACGGAAAAGGTCTTCGTCTGTAAAGTCATCACCCAAGGCCATTATAAAATCATAATCAGTTTGCTGCACTACGCTTAGAGCGGCTTTGCCTTTGTTTATTTCCATGTTTTTAACCTCTACCACCTTATCGCCCGGTAGCAGTTGTAAACCTTTATCAGTGGCTAAAAACTTGAGGGTATTCATCAGTTCGTTGGCCCGCAGCTCTCCCAAACCACGCTGAGCTTTGCGGTAATGCCACACCAGTGAGTAAGTTTTTTCTTCGATGAACGAGCCGGGTGTACGGTCTACAAACTTTTCGAGCACCAACTGAATATCCTTTTTCCACGAAGTTGACAAGCCATTTATTTTGTGCCATTCCATGCTTTGCTGTTTAAACCAGGCACCGTGCTCTGCTACTAAATATATATTACGGTCGGCAAACCAGTTACCCAGATTTTCATGCTTACGGCCACTAATAATTACAACATGATTGTTAGGGTCGGCCGAGAGTTGATCTAACAAAGTATACAGTTCCCGGTCGGGACTGGCCTGGTCTACATTGGGTTTAAAATCAACCAGGGTACCATCATAATCTAAAAATATTATGCGCTTTGAAGTATTGTGATACCTGTTGATGATTGACTGTGCGGTAGATGATTGTACATGACGTGTTTGCATGGAACGCTGCAGTAGCTTTACTTCATTTAAACGTTCCATA
Source organism: Mucilaginibacter terrae (assembly GCF_031951985.1). Taxonomy (NCBI): domain Bacteria; kingdom Pseudomonadati; phylum Bacteroidota; class Sphingobacteriia; order Sphingobacteriales; family Sphingobacteriaceae; genus Mucilaginibacter; species Mucilaginibacter terrae. The sequence continues at coordinate 928,303 of NZ_JAVLVU010000001.1, forward strand.
AATATTTGCACCCAATGATTTACATTAAATTTAGCTACCAGCTGGCGCATTTGTTTCATGCGGCGCTGCTGCTCCTCTAAAGGCATGTTCAGCGCCTCAATAATAGCATCCTTCACTTGTATAACGTTATTAGGGTTAACCAAAATTGCATCTATCAACTCGCGCGATGCTCCGGCCATTTCGCTCAGCACCAACACACCATCATTATTGGTACGGCTGGCTACATATTCTTTACTTACCAGGTTCATGCCATCGCGCATAGGGTTAACTAAACAAACATCAGCAGCACTGTACAATGCCGATAATGTTTCGATACTCAACGAACGATAATAGTAGCTTACCGGCGTCCAGTCGATGGTGCGGTATTTGGCGTTAATGTTGCCCACCTTTTTATCGATCTGGTCGTGCAGGTGCATGTATTGCGGAACGGTATCTCGCGATGGCACCACCACCATGTATAAGGTTAATTGTCCTACATATTCCGGGTGCTCTTCTAACAATAACTCTAAAGCCTGCAAACGCTGCAAAATACCTTTGCTGTAATCCAACCTGTCGATTGACAAAATCAACCTGTTGTTTTTATAGATCTCGCGTATCTGATCTGCATGTTCAATTACCTCGGGCAAGCGCGTTAAACCGGCATATTTTTGCTCGTCTATACCCATCGGGAATGATTCTACCACGATGGAGCGTTCGCCACAGGTAATAACATTTGATGAAACCGGTGTTGGTAATATACGGCTAACCGAACTCAGGAAGTGGCGCACATCATCAAACGTATGAAAGCCTATCAAATCGGCACCTAACATACCCCGCAATAACTCGGCACGCCAAGGTATAAGCCTGTACATTTCGTGCGATGGAAAAGGTATATGTAAAAAAAAGCCAATAGAAATATCGGGTCGTTGTTTGCGTATAAGCGCGGGCAGCAACAATAATTGGTAATCATGTATCCAAATGGTGTCGCCGGGTTCGCAGTGCTGTAAAATAACATCGGCAAACTTTTGATTTACCGTTTGGTAATAATCCCAGTTTGATGGTTTATAGGTGGTGTAGGTAGATGCATAGTAATGAAATACCGGCCACAATACGTCGTTAGAAAAACCTTCATAAAACTCCAGTACATCTTCCTGTGTAAGATATACCGGTACAAGGCTTAAATCTTTTAGCTTCCCGGCTACTTCATCTTTACGTTCATCGGCAATTACTTGTCCGGGCCAGCCTATCCAAATGTTGTTATCCGTTTTATAAACCGACCCTAACCCCGTAGCAAGCCCGCCTTCGCTGGGCATGAGGTTAAATTCGTTGTTATTTTCCTGTATTTTAACAGGTAAGCGGTTGGCAACAATAATAGTTTTCGGCATAATGTAGAATTAGTTTCGAGAAAATATGTTTTAATAATAAGGCAAAAAACAACCATATTGTTTGCTTTTTTTGCTTTGAGGTTATATAACCTACTATATATGAGTAGGTATAAAAACAAAAAAAGCCGCACCTTGCGGCGCAGCTTTAAAGAAAAATGTAATAGGTATTTCTTAGTTCTTGCTCAGCAATTCAACTGCCGAAGAAGGTGTAATGCGTAGCGTAGCTTGTTTATCGGCTTTGTATAAGGTTAACAAATAAACCTCATCATCAAATGCATTAATAGCAGTTAAACGGGTTAAAGCTGATGAAGGAGTTTCGGCATATTGAAAACGGATCAACTCTTTTACGTGGTAGCCTTCGTACTCGCGTGCAATTTGTTTTTTAGCGTGAGATGGCAATACGTTATAAGTAACAGCTTCGGTATGACCTAAATATTTGCCGTTGGTATCAAAGTAAGCAGCCATTTTTACGTTATCAACAGTGAAGTCTGCTTTTTCAAAACCTTCAGTTACCGTCCAGGTAATATCTTTTGCACTGTAAAACTCAGATTCGAACTGACGGATAACATAAGATGATACTTTGCTTACGTCGTCATTTTTTTTGCCACCATCGGCAGCTATAGCGCTTAAACTTAAAATTGCGAATAATGCGCTTAGTAAGGTTAACTTTTTCATGTTGTTGTAAATATTAATTGTCTTAAATTTTAAATCCGCAACAAATTTACAACACAAATATCATTTTGGTAAATATATTTTAACTTTTATAACAATTTCATAAAATACTATCAAACATTTTATGATTTTAAAATTTAACCGATTTCAATAACCAATTAATTACAATTTGTTAATTTTATAAAACAATTGTAATTATATTGTCAATGGAAATACGTTTCTATTGACAATATTTCAATGCTATAATTCTTTTATCAGTTTCAGAAACAGTTGCAAAGCCTCCTTTTTAGCCTCGGTAAGCGGGTAATCTATTTTATGCATCAAATAGTCGCGTAAATCAAAATCTTCCCGCATTTCCATTTCAGTAAATAGCTCCTCACGGTGGTCAAGTCCATATTGTAATGATTGGTTAAACTCATCAATAAAGCTTTGAGGTATAGGCTTATTGGCTATCCAGGCGGCAAATGTAAATGGGAGGCCGGTAAATTTGCCCCACTCTTCGGCCAAATCATATACATAGGTGTAATTACCGGTTTTGCCAAAGGTGCGATCGCCTATTTGTACAAAGGCAGTGTTGGCATCGGTTAACACACCGTAATCATGAGCATCAACAATCATTTGTGGTTGCAGCTTCCAGTAGTTTTTTAGCAGCACCTTTGCCAGGTTGTTTGATGAGCGCGATTGCGGATCTAACTGCAACACCTTCACCTCCTCAATAGGACAATTGCTAAATATAAAAACCGAATTTACCGCACCTACCGCCCCAATGCAATAGGCAGAAACTAAATGCCACTCAGGTAAATTTAAGGTAGCCGCAACCGGAATCAAGCCAATATCAACCTTATCATCTATGAGTTTTTGAGCGCACTCGGCAGGAATGTCGAGGCTAAGATCAATCTTATTTACAATATCGGTATGCTGAATACCGTAAAGGAAGGGTTTGGTGTTAGTATAACTAACCGCCGATATTCTTATTTTTTCCAAAAGAACAATTAATGAATTTGTAAATGGATGGCGTTGTTAAACTCGGCTATCTCAAACCGGCTGCCATCATAAGTAACCTTGTATAATACCAGGTTTTGGTGTGGAAACTCGTCCATATGAATAAGCGATTTTTCGGTAAGCAGGCACAGCAGCAAACGCATGGCGCGACCGTGCATGCATATCAACACTGTTTTTTCTTCGGGATGGCTCATAATGGTAGCCATCGCCTCTTTTTGTCGGGCCTGTACTTCGTTGGGGCTCTCCCCTTTTTCAAACTTTTCGTCGAGGTTACCGGCAGTCCATTCGCGCATCATATATAAAAATGCAGCTTTGGTTTCGGGTGTACTTGGCGCACCTTCATGTATTCCCCAGGCCAGCTCATCAAGCCCCGAAAGCTTTTGGTAAGGAATGCCCAGATCAATAAACTGCTGTATGCTTTGCTGCGTACGTTTCAACTCAGATATATATATCTTATCAAACGCAATATCTTTATAAGCCTCAAAAAACATGTTGGCCTGTGCGCGGCCATCTGCATTTAAATCGGTATTCATGCCGCGGCCCTGTACTACACCTTGCTTATTTAAATCAGTTTGCCCATGGCGGACAATGTATAACGTTTTTTGAATCATTTATATTAATTGATAACCGGCAGTTTGTAAAACTGTGGCTTAGGTGCATCGGCAAATTCATAGTCCATATAATCGGTAACCACATTATACAGGGTATCGCGCTCAATGGGATGGCGGCCAACGTTTTTGATCAGTTCAACCAACTCTTTAGTGCTCATACCGGGGTGTTGCTCCTCGGCTCCTGCCATTGAGTATATTTTGGTGGTATCGTCAAGCGTACCATCAATATCATCAACCCCAAAGCTTAAGGAGAGCTGTGCCGTGGTACGGCTAATCATGGCCCAGTAAGCCTTAATGTGATCAAAATTATCTAAATAGATACGTGCGATAGCGTAATTACGCAAATCTTCAATTACTGATACTTCTGGCACGTTAGACATTTGATTGTCTTTGTTACGGAACTTGAGCGGAATAAACGTTTGGAAACCACCGGTACGGTCCTGCAACTGGCGCAATTGCTCCATATGATCTACCCGGTGCCAGTACTCCTCAATATGGCCGTACAGCATGGTAGCGTTTGAACGCATGCCCAGCTTGTGCCATTCCTCGTGAATTTGCAGCCATTGGTCGCCGGTACATTTGTCTTTAGCTATCTTATCGCGCACCTCGGGGTGAAACAGTTCGGCACCACCGCCCGGCATCGATTCCAGGCCAGACTCCTTCATGAGGCGCATACCAGTGGCATAATCTACCTTAGCTTTCTTGAAGATGTAATGATATTCGACCGGCGTTAATGCCTTCACGTGCAAATCTGGTCGGTGAGCTTTAATAGCGCTGAAAAGCCCCTGGTAAAAAGCCATATCGTACTGCGGCAATACACCGCCTACAATGTGTACCTCCGTAACCGGCTCGTTGTCGTATTTTTTCACAATGTCGAGCATCTCGTCCATGGTGTACTCCCACCCTTCGCTACGCTCTTTTATTAAGCGCGAGTATGAGCAAAATTTACAATCGTACACGCACAAGTTAGTAGGCTCGATATGGAAGTTACGATTGAAGTATGTTTTATTACCGTGGCGCTTTTCGCGCATGTAGTTGGCCAATATGCCAAGGTAGCTGAGTTCGCCTTTTTCATATAAGGTAACGCCTTCATCAAAAGTAATACGCTCGCGGTTTAATACTTTTTGGGCGATATGTTTCAGATCTTCAGCTAAACGGGCATCATTGAGTAATACCCTTAGTTGTTGTTCAGCATCCATGTATAAATGTTTACACGGCAAATGTACTAATTTGAGCGTTGGGGCGTATCACTTGTTTGTAACAATTGGTTGATTGGTTGATTGGTTGATTCGAACAGGAATTTTAAGAATTGATTGAATTGGCAGAATTACCTACCGGCAAAGCTATACCCGCCAATGTCATTTCGACGAAGGAGAAATCTTTTCGAAGTGACGAGCTAATGATTCATTAAATCCATTAGTAATTTAATCAACAAAACATGGGCGTTGCCTCCGGCCCGGGCTTTATGCTGCAAGTCCTCGTTTCGCTCCGCTGCACTGTGGGCTTTCCGCTGCAATCCCTAACGCAAACTGCGGTCTGAATCAGAATTTTCAGAATTAAATAATTAATAGAATTTAGGATGTGATTGATGCTTTGTTTAATATATTTAAAACTTGCTTATATTTCGAGCACAACAACTCAATGCAAAACCATGCTTAAAAATATCACAATAGCTGCTTGTATAATGATGATCGTTGCTTGTGGTAAAAACAAAAGCGACCAGCCTAAACAATCACCCGATGCTGCAATTGATACTGTGGCAAGTTCACCTGATGTAAAAACCGGCAGTATTTCGGAAATAGACTCGTCGGGCGTATTAATGATTCCATTAACGCTTGATAGTGAAAATGATCGTGATGATAAAATACCGGGTTATAGTAGTAGTGGTGGTTCTACAAATTACTGGAACATTATATTTTATAATAGCCGCAGCCGTGAGCAGCATTTACTTACCGACAAAAAAGTTTTGATTAGTGAGTTTAGCGACGACACCCGATCGACCGATAGACATCTTTTCTTTTCAGTTATTACTGATGATTTTAATGCCGACAAAGTACTCAGCAACGATGATCCCCAGTATTTATTTATAACAGATAAGCAAGGCAATAATTTTATGCAGGTATCGCCCATGGGTTGTGATGTAACACATTGGGAATACATAAAGGCATCCAATAAAATTTTGATGACCGTAATTAAAGATACCACACACGACAAAGATTTCGACGAAAAGGATGAGGTTTCGATATTTGAGTATGAGATCGACAAGTCGGCAACACCAGTTGAAATAGTCTCCGAGAGTCTTAAAAGCCAATTAAAGTCGCTTTATAACAAGGATTGGAAGAAGGTTGAAAAGCAATAAAACCGCCATGCTGAACTTGTTTCAGCATCCCTTTTGCAGGGCTTGCAACCTTGCTTGTGAGATACCAAAATAAATTCGGCATGACGGTTAGTTTATCGTTGGTAGATGAATTATCCTATAAACCCACGCGCTTTTTCCAGCACACGGTCTAACCCACTTACATCTTTACCACCTGCGGTAGCAAAAAACGGCTGACCGCCGCCACCGCCTTGTACTTCTTTGGCCAGCTCGCGTACAATGTTGCCTGCGTTAAGGCCTTTGTCTTTCACCAGGTTTTCGGCAATCATCACGGTAATGTTGGGTTTGCCGTCAATATCGGCCACCAGTACGAGGTACAGATCGGCCACGATATCTTTTAACTGGTAAGCCAGGGCTTTAATGGCTTCGGCGTTGGGCAGGGCTACTTTTTGGGCAATAAAGTTAATACCGTTAATGTTTTCGGCTTTGGCAGTAAGCTCGGTTTTTAGGCCCGATGCTTTTTCGAGTACCGATTTCTCAATTTCCTTTTTCAGGCGGGTATTTTCTTCTAACAGGCTTTCTATGCTTTTGGCAATATCTTTCGGGTTCTTTAACAGCTCTTTTAACTGCTGAACCAGTACCGTTTGCTCATGCACATATTTCTCAACCGCTACACCTGTGATGGCTTCAATACGGCGCACACCGGCAGCTACGGCGCTTTCGGCAGTAATTTTGAAGAAAGCGATTTGCCCGGTAGCTTTTACGTGCGTACCACCACAAAGCTCTTTCGAAAAATCATCATCGAACGTAATTACGCGCACATACTCACCATACTTTTCGCCAAACAGGGCGGTTACGCCGCTGGTAATGGCTTCGGCGTAGGCTACGCTACGCTCCTCTTTAAGGCCGATGTTTTCGCGAATTTTCTCGTTAACGATCAGTTCAATCTGTGCTATCTCATCATCGGTAACTTTGCTGAAATGCGAAAAATCGAAACGCAGGTAATCGGCATTCACTAACGAACCTTTTTGGTTAACGTGGCTACCCAGCACCTGTTTCATGGCCGCATGTAATAAATGCGTGGCCGAGTGGTTGCCCTCAATACTCAAACGGCGCCCGCCATCTACATAAGCGGTCAAAGCATCATCAACAGACTCCGGCAGCACATCGGTAAAATGCACGATCAAGCCGTTCTCTTTCTTGGTATCGGTCACCTTCACAATCTCCCCATCCGGGAAGATCAGATCGCCGGTATCGCCAACCTGACCACCACTTTCGGCATAGAACGGGGTTTTATCCAGCACCAGTTGGTACTGCTCCTTGCCTTTGGCCGTTACCTTGCGGTATTTAACCACGTGGGCAATGGTTTCAATTTCATCGTAACCGGTAAATTCAACGCTGTCGTTGTCTTTTAGGACTATCCAATCGCCGGTATCTATAGCGGTTGCAGCACGTGAGCGGTCTTTTTGTTTTTGAAGTTCTTCATTAAAGGTTTCAATGTTTACTGTCCAGCCCCTTTCACGTGCCATTAATTCAGTTAAATCTAACGGAAAACCGAATGTATCATATAATTCAAATGCCGCCTCACCTTTGATTCTTTTTGGTATTGATTTACCTGTTACTTCATTATATGCATCTTCTAATGCTGCCCTTCCTTCAAAATACTTAATTCCCCTTTCTAATGTTCTTAAGAAAGCAAGCTCCTCCTCCAGAACCACTTTTTGCACAAAATCCTTTTGGCTGTACAACTCATTAAATACGCCCTCAAACTGATTGGCCAATAATGGCACCAGTTGATTTAAGAAAGGTTCTTTGAAACCCAAATATTGATAAGAATAACGTACCGCACGACGCAAAATACGACGAATAACATAACCTGCTTTGTTATTTGAAGGTAACTGACCATCGGCAATGGCAAAACTAATGGCGCGGATATGATCGGCCATCACGCGCATGGCTACGGCTTCGCTCCAAGCAGAACCGCTTTCAGGTGTTGCTTCGGGATGGTAGGTTTTACCACTCTTTTCAGATATAAACTGAATCAACGGCATAAACACATCCGTATCATAATTCGAAGTTTTGCCTTGCAGCACGCGCACCAAACGTTCGAAACCCATACCTGTGTCCACATGCTTATTAGGCAATGGCTGCAACGAGCCGTCTTTTAAACGGTTGAACTGCATAAATACGTTATTCCAGATCTCGATAACGTTCGGGTCGTCATTATTAACTAACTCAGCCCCCGAAACCTTCGCTCTTTCTTCATCGCTCCTTCCGTCAAAGTGTATTTCCGAACATGGTCCGCAGGGACCGGTTTCGCCCATTTCCCAAAAATTATCCTTTTTGTTACCGGGTAAAATATGGTCTTCGGCTACGTATTGTTTCCAAAAGTCGTAGGCTTCCTGGTCTTTGGCCAGGCCTTCTTTTTCGTCGCCCTCAAAATAGGTTACGTACAGGCGGTCTTTGTCCAGTTTGTAAACGCCGGTCAGCAGTTCCCAGCTCCAGTCAATGGCTTCTTTTTTAAAGTAATCGCCAAAGCTCCAGTTGCCCAGCATCTCAAACATGGTGTGGTGGTAGGTATCAACCCCTACTTCTTCCAAATCGTTATGCTTGCCCGATACGCGCAAACAGCGCTGGGTATCGGCCACGCGTGGTGATTTAGGCTCGGCTTCGCCCAAAAAAATGTCTTTAAACTGGTTCATACCCGCGTTGGTGAACATCAGCGTAGGGTCGTTTTTAACCACAATAGGTGCCGATGGTACAATGGTATGTCCTTTAGAAGCAAAGAAATCCAGGAAAGCCTGGCGTATTTGTTGAGCCGTCATGAGTGCAATTATATATAGGTGTGCAAAGATATTATATTACAAGGAAGCGCAAAGTGTTTTGGTTTTAATCATTCAATCATGGCGTTATAGCGAGGTACAAAATCTTTTTTACAAAAGTATTTTGGAGAAGCAAAGTTATTTAGCTTTTCGCTTATCTACCGCTTCTGAGCCGCGGGGGCTCTTTGTTCTTTTTCTTGATAAAAAGAACCAATCCGCCTAAGGCGGACACCTCCGCAATGCTTCGTTTGTCGCACCGGGCCACCGCTGCAAAGCCGGGCAGCACCACGGACTTTTTATCTTTTGCCCTGCTTCGCTCGCGCTTGCCCTATGATTCAGCAAAATCTAAGAGGCCCTTCCCTGACGCACTGGCCATCAGTGCTGCCCGTCTTTCGCCCCGAAGCTGGGAGGTGACGGAAATCATCTGAATCTGAATTTGCAAAATTATTTATAGTAATATTAATAGACATCGTCTTTAGGGGAGCGTGGGGCATTCAGCGCACCCGGCCAGGAGCTGCCTGTGTGGTGGAAGGGTTTGCGATGAATAGGCATTTTGGTTACTTTGGGGCTATGCCAAAGTAACAGCCCGCGCGGCAAATGAGCGCTCGCCGAGCGGCTTAAACACTATTTCTTGCAATAACAGAGATGTCATTAAAAAAAATGCCATCCCTCACTATCGTTCGGAATGACATTTCTATATGGAATTGTAAGCTTAAGCTTCTACAGTCTCTTCAACTTTTTTAGCCTGATGAGGGCGACCGTTTTTGAAAGCTTTGCGCGGAGTTAAGCCTAATAGCTCAAACATAGCCACATCCTCATCAAATGAAGGATTTGGTGTAGTCAACAGTTTTTCGCCTGCGAAGATAGAGCTGGCACCTGCCATAAAGCACAAGGCCTGCTCAACAGTGCTCATTTCGGTACGACCGGCTGATAAACGCACTACGGTGCGCGGCATTACAATGCGGGCAGTGGCAATCATCCGCACCATATCCCAAACCGAAACACGGGGCTGATCGGCTAATGGTGTACCCTCTACCGGAACCAGTGCATTCACAGGTACCGACTCGGGATGTTGAGCCATGTTAGACAATGTTTTAAGCATCGAAATACGATCTTCTACCGTTTCGCCCAAACCTATTATGCCACCACTACACACCGAAATCTTTGCTTTACGCACATTATCGATGGTTTTCAGGCGGTCGTCAAAAGTACGGGTGGTGATAATGCGTTTGTAATCATCTTCGGAAGTATCGAGGTTGTGGTTATAGGCATACAAACCGGCATCGGCCAAACGTTGAGCCTGGCTTTCGGTAAGCATACCCAGGGTACAGCAAACTTCCATATCCAGTTCGTTAACGGCTTGTACCATTTCAATAACCTTGTCAAAGTCGCGATTGTCGCGCACTTCGCGCCAGGCGGCACCCATACATAAGCGTGATGCACCACCGGCTTTTGCTTTTTGGGCAGCGGCAACCACTTCTTCTTTAGGTAATATGGCATGCACGTTCACTCCGGTTTGGTAACGGGCAGCTTGAGGGCAATAAGCGCAATCCTCGGGGCAACCGCCGGTTTTAACCGAAATAAGCGAGCTGATCTGTACTTCGGCGTAATCTTTATTTTCGCGGTGAACGGTTGCTGCGCGATAAATCAGATCGAGCAGCGGGGTATTATATATTTCAGAAATTTCTTCTTTGGTCCAGTCGTGTCTCACTTCAGTCATAAGCGTTTGAAATTTAAAGTGACAAATTTATAATAAAAGCTTTGTTGCCAACCATAGCGGCAATAAAAATCCTATACAATCGGTAAAAGTGGTAATAATTATAGATGATGCCACGGCCGGGTCTATGCCCACACGCTTCAAAAGCATAGGCACGGTAGCCCCGGTAAGGGCGGCCACAATTACGTTGCCCGTCATGGCAAAAAACAAAACGAGACCCAATAGCGGGTTGGCATCATACCAAACAGCAACCATACTTACAATAATGCCATTTACTGCACCATTGGTTAAGCCTACCAAAAACTCTTTGGTTACGGTTACATAAGCTTGCTTATCATTCAAATTACTTAACGATATACGCCTTACCGTTACGGCCAATGCCTGTGTGGCCGCGTTTCCGCCCATGCCCGCAATAATGGTAATATAAGCTTTAATAATAGGTAGTTTATCTAAAGTATCATCATAAGCCCTGATGACTGATGCCGCCAAAAATGCGGTGGCCAGGTTAATTACCAGCCAGGGCAAACGGCTTTTCACCGCATCGCGCCAGCCACCGGCAAGTTCCTCATCTTCTGATACACCCGAAATTTTCAGGATGTCCTCGGTGTTCTCCTCCTCCATTACGTCGATGATGTCATCCACCGTAATGCGGCCCAGTAACTTCATTCCATCGTTTACAACGGGTATACTGGTTATATTATATTGCGATATTAATTTAGCTACCTCTTCCTGATCAAGGTCGGCTTTTACATAAACAAAATCTTTGTTTACCAACTCCTCTACCCTAACCTGCTTTTTGGCCTTTATGAGGTCTTTAATCGAAAGTATGCCAACCAATTCATCATCATCATTAACAGCATAGAGGGTATAAAATTCCTCCATTTCTTCTGATTGGCTGATGATTTCCTCCAACGCCTCATTTTTGGTGTGATTAATGTTTACCTTAATTAATTCGGTATTCATCAACCCGCCGGCCGTGTCTTCGTCGTAACTTAACAGGGCACGAATGTTGGTGGCGTCTTCCTGATCTATATCATCCAGAATTTCCTTTTGATCCTCTTCATCAAGTTGCGAAATTAAGTCGGTAGCATCATCATAATCCAGTTCTTCTACAATTTCCGAACGTTTTTCGGGCGTAAGATTAACCAATAATTCGGCCGGATGATGCTCCTCATCCATTTCTGATATTACACTGGAGGCTTCATCAGTTGGAAGGATATTGATAATGCGTTCGCGCTCTTCAGGTTCGAGCTTCTCGAAAATGATGGCAATCTCCGAGCTATGATACTGTTGCAGAACCTCTTGCAAAGTAGCATCATCGCCCTCAAGCGCTGCCTTTACCCGCAACAGGTCCGACTTATCAATTTCAAAAGATTGCATACATGCCCAAGGTACAAAAAACGGCGCAAAAAGGCATAAAAAAGGGCAATGCAAGTACATGGCCCTCTGCTAAAAATCACTAAAAGAAAAAATATCGTAAAAACGTTAAGCTACTTTTTTAAGCTTATACGAAGTATTGTCATGATTAATGACCAACTCGTTTTGGTCGATAGACTCGATCATGATTTTTCGCTCACCGCTACGATCGTAATTGTGTATAAGTAAGTAATAGGCATCGTTCTCGTTTTTTATTAAACGGAACGGAGATACAATAGTGCCTGCTGGCTGTGTTTCCTTAAAAAACTTAATTTTTAGCAAGTGTTTCACAAAATCGAATTCGAACCTGCTCTCATTTTCGAGATAGATTCCGATTGGTTGCGCGTTCATGATTTTTGTTAGGTTAGATAGATGTAAATGTATTTTTCAAGTTAAACCTAATACTTAGCCTATTTGCAGAAATAATCCGCTAATATTAATGTTTTTTAGCTACTGAAAAGAAATTCAACTCGTGTATTAATAATACCACCCAACTTACCAATTGTTTGATTCACTTTAACTTTTCGTATCGAAATTTCATAAACACAACGATTATCTGATTGCTGTTGAATAATACTTACACCCTCTTCCTTAATAATTTTCATCACCTCGTTCATCTGCAGGTAATCAAACTCGATCTTGTACACATCGCTGATGATTTTTTCGGTAACACCGGCGGCAGCAATTCCCATTTCGGCTGCCGATTTATAAGCGTTGATCAAACCCGGTACACCCAACAATTTGCCACCAAAGTAACGCACCACAACAACTAAAACGTTGGTGACATCTTTTGATAGCAACACATTTAAGATTGGCCGCCCTGCCGTACCCGATGGCTCACCATCATCATTTACCTTAAATATGGAACGGTCGGGACTAAGGCGCATGGCCCAGCAATGGTGATTGGCTTTGGGGTGCAAGACCTTTAAATGGCTAACCAGGGGCTTAATATCTGCCTCGGCCTGTATGGGGTAAACAAACGCAATAAATTTACTCCCACGGTCGGCAAATACGGCTTCGGCCGGTTGTTTAACCGTTAGGTAGGTATCATCAAAAAGCATAAACTAAAACTTTGTAGAGTAAGCAATAAGAAGTATAGCCGCAACTGCAAGCCCTATGCCTACCTTATGCAATATACTCAGCTTTTCTTTAAAAATTAACAGTCCAATAAGTGTACCGCCGGTTATAACACCAATATTCATGGCTGTAAATACGGTTGATGGGTCTTTGGATAAACTTTGATGAGCTTTAAGGTAGAACAGGATATTGCCAAAATTGAATATACCCAATATCCATCCAAAAAAAATATGACGAAACAGAAAACGTTTCTTTTTGAACTTAATTTGGTATAGCGTACCTAAAACCGACACTATAAAAGCCGCCACATAAACCACGAATAATGACGCACTGTAAGGCGCAGTTTTACTTTGGGCCATTTGCTTAAACAAAATATCAATCACGCCAAAGCCTAAAAACACACCCAGCAGGTATAACCAGGTGTTTTTATTGTTATTTGAAACCACATGTTTGGTTTGCCATGGTATAAGGCAAAAAATAGCGGCAAAGCCGGTTACAATACCAATGCTTTTAAACAGGTTCAGTTTATCGCCAAATACTAAAAATGCTGCACTAAGCGATATAAGCAGGGATAAGCGCTGTGCAACATCCGTACGTACTATACCTGCACCTTTAACCGCCTCGGCCATAATGTAAAATACCAATGGTAGCAGTACACCCAGCAACAGGTACAAATTTAAGGGCGGATGTGTAATGCTTTCGGGCTGTGGTTTCAGGAATATCCAGGTAAGCAATGCTGCAATAGAATAATTCCAGGTGATGGCCTGTACTACATTAATTTGGTAACGTCGTGCCATTTTTAACAGTATGGACACGGTTACACTGCAGCATACGCTAAGGAATATATATAACATTGAGGTTTATTGGTTAAAGATAATTTGCAGGCTATCATCACCTACCATAGCATGTTCGGTTTTGTTGCCGAAGCATACCGGGGCTTTAATGCCATCGGCCAGCAAAGTTTTACCGGTAAATATACGGGCTTCGTCCCACAAACCTTCGGTAATAAAACTATTTAGTGTATGGGCGCCGCCTTCAATAATAACCGATTGTATATCCTGCAAATACAACTGGAACATGATGTATTGAGGCACAAAGCGGTCAAAATCTTCCAAAGCAATGTACTTTACTTTGCCTACAAAGTCGGTTTTTATGGCATTGAACACTAACGTTTCAACCGAGTTATCAAATACATGCATATCCTGGCTCAACTCAAGGTTTCTATCGATCACCACTCTTTTAGGAGATTTGCCCGGCCACAGCCTTGTATTCAGTTGCGGATTATCTACGCGGGCGGTGTTTTTGCCCACAAATATAGCATCTTCTTCGGCACGCCATTTATGCACCAGTTTGCGCGATTCGGGGCCGGTTATCCAGTGTTGCGAACCATCCTTTGGCGCAAAATAGCCATTGGCAGTTTGCGCCCATTTGAGTATGATGTAGGGGCGTTGCTTTTGTACCCGGGTAAAAAAGCGTTTGTTTAAATCGCGACACTCCTGTTCGAGTATTCCGGTTATTACTTCAATGCCTGCCTGTTGCAATTTTTCCATGCCTTTACCATCTACCTGTGCAAACGGGTCGCGGCAGCCCACTACTACTTTGGGTATTTGGTTCTTGATAATGAGGTCGGCACATGGCGGGGTTTTGCCGTAGTGCGCACATGGTTCTAATGAAATATAAATTACTGATTGTTTGAGCAATACATCAGCATTGGTAAAGTTTTTAAATATATCATTTATAGCATCTACCTCGGCATGCGCCTTGCCATATTGCTGGTGATACCCCTCGCCTACAATACGGTTGTTATGTACAATTACGGCACCCACCATAGGGTTTGGACTAACATTGCCAGCGCCTAAGGCAGCCAATTGGATGCAGCGCTGCATATAAATTTCATGGGTAGCCATGGTACAAAAGTAGCTTTTATGTTTATTTGTTGCATGAAAACGGTTAAAGATGCTTTTAATGTGATGAAGACTGGCTTAGCAGACATGTACAGCCCTGCCGAAGCTGACGCGATAACTACCTTGTTATTAACAGATTTAACAAAACTAAGCAACGCCCAGCTTAAAGCATATGGCGATACGGAACTGAATGTAGTGCAAAGCGAGCGGCTGCTTACCCAACTCGCCCAACTTAAAACCGGCATGCCTGTACAATACGTTTTGGGCCATACCGAGTTTTACGGACACACTTTTGAAGTCAACCCATCGGTACTGATACCCCGCCCTGAAACTGAAGAACTGGTGGACTGGATCATCAAAACCATAAACCATTCATCCGGCTTAAAAATACTGGATATTGGCACAGGTAGCGGCTGCATTCCGGTTTCTTTAAAGTTAATTGATATTAATAATGAGATTTTTACAATTGATATATCATCTAAAGCTTTACAAACTGCAAAGCACAATGCTGCCATGAATAATGCCGAAATTACCTTTATCGAAACCAATATATTAAACCCTGAACCATCAGTTATTACCCATCAAAAGTACCATGTAATAGTTAGCAATCCGCCGTATGTTACCGGTACCGATAAGCTGCAAATGCACCGTAACGTAACCGACTTTGAGCCACATACCGCCCTGTTTGTTCCGGATGCCGACCCGCTCCTTTTTTATAATGCCATAGCCGATTTTGCGATTGACCATCTTGAAACGGAGGGCTATCTCTTTTTCGAGATCAATGAAAGCTACGGGCAGGAAACGGTTGATATGTTAGCGAGAAAAGATTTTACTAATATTGAACTACGCCAGGACATGGCTGGAAAAGACCGTATGATACGTGCCGTTTGGGTGTAGTGAGGCCTGCTGTAACTTTCTATTCTTTATTCATTTCAAGGCAATGGTAGTTCTTTTGCGCCAGCATATATATGATCCTGTTACAAGTACCAGGGCAAAAATTATGAATGCCCAGTCTTTTAACGGATCGCCCACAACAATAAATGAATACATGGCCCCCATGAGGTCAAAGGTAAACCCGGCATAAGCCCATTCTTTAAGCCGTGGTAAACCTGGCATTAACAAAGCAATTACTCCCAGTATTTTAAATACCGCAAGCAAATGCGTTATTGGCGGCGTAAAGCCTATATGTTTAAGCATGGCATCGCCCTCGGGTGTCGATTTAAAACTCATTACCGCCGAAAACAGCATGAGCGCGCATAACAAACCGGTAAAAATCCAGTAAAAAATAGTGATCGCTTTCATTATGATTATTAGGTTTTTAGTAGGACCCTAAATTACTATACAAACTTTTAATAAGCAACATCCTGTTGCTTTATGTAATCGTAATTCTTGCTTTGCCTTAACTATTCATTATATATTTGAATGCATTCTTTTTCAAACTAACAATTTTAGCATTATGATTATTTGTTTACTTTTGATGTTGTGATGTACGCCATAGTTGATATTGAAACCACCGGAGGCCATGCTAATGCAAATGGCATAACCGAAATTGCCATTTGCATTCATAATGGCCATGAGGTTGTGCAGCGCTACGAAACGCTGGTAAACCCCGGCGTTGATATACCGGTATATATACAGGCGCTTACCGGTATCAGTAATGAAATGGTGCGCACAGCGCGTCCGTTTAAGGATGTAGCTTATGATATATTTAACTTGCTGCATGGCTGCATTTTTGTAGCACATAATGTAAATTTTGACCATTCATTTGTTAAATACCATTTGGCCCAGGCCGGGTATGATTTGCAATGCAACAAGCTTTGCACCGTACGCCTGAGCCGCAAAATATTGCCGGGAATGTCTTCATACAGCCTGGGCAAACTATGTCATCAATTAGGTATAGGTAATGCCGCCCGTCACCGCGCAGCCGGTGATGCCGATGCTACTGCCGAATTGTTTACCTTGTTACTCAACAGCGATGTACACAATCACATCCCCGATGCCCTGAAGCAACGCTCAAAAGAACAGGTGCTCCCCCCTAATTTGCACCGTAAATTTATTGATAAGTTGCCTGCTACACCGGGCGTTTACTACTTTCATGATAATAAAGGCAAAGTAGTGTATGTAGGCAAAGCCGTAAACATAAAAAAGCGTGTTGCCAGTCATTTTGCCGGTAACAACTCCGGGGCGCAACGGCAGGAATTTATGCGGCATATACACCAGATAAGTTTTCAGGAGTGCGGAACGGAGCTGATGGCCCTGCTTACCGAAGCTGTGGAAATAAAACGCCTTTGGCCCAAATTTAACCGCTCACAAAAACAGCTGGAATTTAACTTTGGCTTATACACCTATGAAGACCAACGTGGCTACGTGCGTTTAGTGGTTGATAAGCGGCGTAAGTATTCGTCGCCCGTGCATACGTGCAGTTCATTACTTACCGGGCGCGCTTTGCTTACCCGGCTTATTGATGCTTATGAGCTTTGCCCCAAGTTTTGCATGGTTCAAACCAATGCCGATACCTGTACGGGAACCAATGCCACCCAGTGCGCCTGTAGCGGTAATGAAACTGTGGCCAGCTACAATCAAAAAGTATTAAACGCTATTGAGGGACTTAAACAGGCCTTACCTACTTTTGCTATACGTGATGAAGGCCGTAAAGATGATGAGCACAGCTGCATCCTGATTGAAGAAGGCCGCCTTTATGGTATGGGCTATATTTCACACTATATGGAAGCCAATAACCTGGCACAACTTAAAAATTACCTTACACCTTACCCTTCAAATGATTATATGCGTAACATGGTTATAACTCATGCTGAACAATTTCCGTGGAAGAAGGTAGAGTTGGTGGCTGTATAAATCTTATTGAACCGGGACCACATTTAAACAGTTGATCGAGTCAACTCTGAGTTCGATGCAATTTAATTCAAACTACCAAATATTAACTTCTTAAACACAAAAAGCTTTCCATGCGGTTACATATAGGCATTAACTTATAAATACCTATAAAAACATGGATAGCATTAATCAAAACCAGCCCGAGGATAATTTTAAAAATCTGCAGGGCGAAGAAGCTAAAGCAAAAATTAAAGAACTTGCCGAAAAGGCATCCAGCTGTTTCTTTTGTTCGAACATAAAAACCGGGTTACCATTTTCAACCCGCCCAATGGCCGTACAAAAAATAGACGATGAGGGAAACTTTTGGTTCCTGAGCGCTGATGATAGCCATAAAAATGAAGAATTAAGCCACGACCCGTTCGTGCACCTGTTGTTCCAGGGTTCGGCCCATTCTGATTTTTTGAACATTTACGGTATTGCCGACGTAAGCAAAGACAAGGAGAAGATAAAAGAACTTTGGGAACCCATACTAAAAACCTGGTTTACTGAGGGCGAAGATGACCCACGCATCACTGTTATTAAAGTTGAACCAACCGCAGGTTATTATTGGGACAATAAGCACGGTAACGCTATAGCATTTATTAAGCAAGCCGCCGGTGCTGTAATGGGCAAAACGCTGGATGACTCCATTGAAGGTAAACTTGATATTGATTAATCTTTAAAAGCTCCATAAACAAAAAACAGGCCGAACATAAATTTGGCCTGTTTTTGTTATGATAAGTTTTGGTATACTACGATTTTGTATGGTAGTATATGAGTGTTTTGTTTTTATACAATTTACATATTCACCACTTCAAAAAAATATATCCACCGCTACCCTATACGTATTGCAATGCGCCTCCACAATATCCCTAATGTGAGGCGAATACCCACCGCCCATGCTCACCTGTACGGGTACACCCGCATTTTTGCACTGCTGTAATACAAAACGGTCGCGCTCTTTGCAAGCTTCTTTAGTGAGGGATAGCTTGCCTAATTTATCCGATTCCAGTACATCTACTCCCGAAAGGTAAAAAATGAAATCGGGCTTTTGCTGAGCGATTAATTGCGGAACGGTGCAGTATACTAAGTCCAGAAACTCATCATCGCTAACACCATCAGCCAGCGGTATATCAAGGTCTGATCGTTCTTTGCGGAATGGGAAGTTTTTGTCGCCATGCATGGAGAAGGTGAACACGCGCGGCTCCTGCTCAAATATTTCGGCAGTGCCATTGCCCTGGTGAACATCTAAATCAATAATTAAGATAGATTGAGCTAATCCTTTATTTAATAAATAATTGGCGGCAATAGCCTGGTCATTTAACATACAAAAACCTTCGCCCCAATTGCTGCCGGCATGGTGGGTTCCTCCGGCTACGTTAAAGGCTATGCCGTTCTCAAATGCGTAATGGCAACCGTCTATAGTTCCTTTGGCAATGCGTATTTCTCGCTCTACCAATTGATGAGTAAGGGGGAAACCTATCCGGCGTTGCTCTTTAGGCAGTAGTGATAAATTGCGCAGTTGTTCCCAGTAGACTTTGTCGTGTGTTAACAGTATAGTCTCCTCATTCAATGGTTCGGGCGAAAACAGGCTATCCTCAGTGATAAGCCCCTCGTGCAGTAACTGTTGTGGTATCAGCTCATACTTTAGCATCGGAAACCTGTGCCCTTCGGGCAGTGGATGGGCGTATATAGGGTCGAAAGCGATTTTTAGCATAGGCAATTACTCCAGTATCTCCCCTACGTGTTTCTTAATGTTTAGCGCTATTTTTTCCAGAGGCAAATCATTCTCATCAAAGCCAAACGGATCTTCAATTTCTTCGGCAATCAACTCAATACTGGCCAACACATACAGCACAAAGGCAATAATTGGTATGATATAATAATGCAGCTCAAACGCCCAAGTGAGCGGCAAACTCATGATAAAGAAAAAGATAAACTTTTTAATAAATACGCCATAATTGTAAGGAATAGGCGTGTTTTTAATACGCTCACAAGCACCGCAAATATCAGTGAACGACATCAGTTCGGCATTAATGCTCATCAGTTGCTCAGTGTTGATACTGCCATCATTTAACTTATACCCACGAGCTATCATGGCTGATGCTACCTGGTTAGGCAAATGTTTATCAGGGTTAAATCCCGCTTTTAGAGCGTTCTTGTTTTGTTGATCGCGTAGATGGTCCTTCAGCGTTTCGGCATATAGCGAAATATGTTGATTAAAAAACTGCACATCAGCCGCATTACCCAAGTGCCTGACTTTTATGGCCAGGTTACGGCTGTTGTTTACCAATGCGCCCCAAAGTTTACGCCCTTCCCACCAGCGGTCGTAAGCCGAATTAATGCGGAAGGCCAGCAACAACGACAATACAAAACCTAAAGTGGAATGCACCACGCTGGTTTTATGTATTACACTGCTATCTGGCAGGTGTATGTAATCCAGTAATAGCCAGGTTACGAGTGCCGAATAAATACCCACCCCAAGCATGAGCGGAAAAAGTTTGAGTAGCGTATCGGACTTATGAAAACGGAATAAAAATGT
The DNA here is from genome assembly GCF_031951985.1 of Mucilaginibacter terrae. Taxonomy (NCBI): domain Bacteria; kingdom Pseudomonadati; phylum Bacteroidota; class Sphingobacteriia; order Sphingobacteriales; family Sphingobacteriaceae; genus Mucilaginibacter; species Mucilaginibacter terrae. Next base: position 948,621 of record NZ_JAVLVU010000001.1, read on the forward strand.
AAACCAGTCTTTGGGGTTATAGGTAATCATGTAAAGTTATAAAGTTTTTGCAGCTTGGGTGAGGTGTAAGGCTGCCGTGTAAACATCGGTAAAGGTATTGTACAACGGTACAGGGCTTAGCCTGATCACATCGGGTTCGCGCCAGTCGCCAATAACGCCCTGGTTTGCCAAATAATCAAAAATAGCTTTACCATTACGCTTGCAAATGATGGATAACTGGCTCCCCCGCTCCTGCTGGTTTACTGGCGTTATGATCTTAAATAACTCATCTCCTGCCTGTTGATTAATTTGATTAATCAAATACTCAAGGTATGCAGTAAGCACCAAAGCCTTTTCACGCAGGGTATTTACACTACCGGCTTGTTCAAAAATGTCAAGTGATGCTTTGTGCGCTGCCATCAGCAAAACAGGACTTGTACTTACCTGCCAGCCCTCGGCACCAACCTCGGGTTTAAAGCCGGGAGCCATTTTAAAACGGGTATCATTACGGTAGCCCCACCAACCTGCAAAACGGTTTAGTTGCGGGTTGTTATGATGCTTTTCATGCACAAAAATGCCGCTTATACCTCCCGGTCCCGAGTTCATATATTTGTACGAACACCAGCAGGCAAAATCAGCATTCCATTTGTGTAATTGCAACGGAACATTGCCGGCAGCATGCGCCAGATCGAACCCTGCAAGAGCACCAACCTCGTGTGCCGTGGCAGCGATATTTTGCATATCAAATAGTTGCCCTGTATAATAATTAATACCGCCAAACAACACCAGCGCAACCTCATTGCCATGGGCCTTGATCATATTTAAAATATCTTCAGTACGCAAGGTACTTTCGCCAACGCGCGGAAAAATCTCAATCACAGCATCCTCAGGGTTAAAACCGTGAAACTTTACCTGGCTTTCAACCGCGTACTGGTCTGATGGGAATGCGCCGCCCTCCATTATAATTTTGTAGCGACCGTTTTTAGGCTGATAAAAGCTTACCATCAGCAAATGCAGGTTAATGGTAAGCGAGTTCATGATCGTTATCTCGGATGAATGCGCCCCAACAATATTGCACAATGCAGGCAGTAATTGCTTGTGATACTCAAGCCACGGGTTATCGCCCTGAAACCATCCCTCAACGGCGAGGCTTTGCCATTCGCCTAATTTTGCGTCAAGATGTTGTTTGGTAGATTTAGGTTGCAAGCCTAACGAGTTACCACACAGGTAAATAATGTCTTTCCCATTATGCTGAGGTATTAAAAACTGATCGCGATAATTGTGCAGGGCATCCTGCTCGTCGAGTTGGTGAGCAAACTCGGCGCTGTTCTGAAATTCCATGGTTCAATTATACAAAAAAGGCAGGTTTAACCTGCCGCTTGTTTTTATAAATCAACTTTCTCGTGTTCGCCGGGTTCAAATTTAGTTCCGGTAATTACCGATTTGATCCACTTAAATGCCAGTCCAACTGCACCTGCGCTGTTGTCCCAGTATTCTGCATCGGTAATATCCACCCGCAGTAATATCAAAGCTGGATCTTCGGCACCATCTTTAAAAAAAGCTTCGATGAACGGGTTCCATAGCTCTTGCTTTTTGGCGGCATCGTCAACCAGATACGCGGTGCCATTTACGCTGATATAAGTATCAGAACTTGCGTTTGCATAGGTTACGTTTACTTTGTTTTCGTAAGAAACCTCGGCCACCTTAGGCGAAAACTCGTTGGTGAAAAACCAAAGGCTGCCTTCTACATCAAGCTGGGCAGTAGCCATGGGGCGGCTATGAAAGCCATCGCCTAAGGCAAAAGTGGTTAACATTGCGGTTTTCGATTTATCGATAAGTCCGCGCAGTTTTTCAATATCTTCCAGTTTTTTCAGATCGTGTTGATAATCCATAGTAGTGTTTTTATAGTTTGATATATTATAAACCCACCAGCTTAATTTTTGATTGAAATATTATCGATTAGGTTTACTCACGTAAACATTGCCCTTTACATAGAACCTGTAAGGTAGCAAAGCATCCTCTTTAGCATATGCTACACCAATGCGCGGAACGGCGGCAATTTCATCATCGGCAAAGATCATACCTCTGTCCTCAATCCACATTGTATCACTCTGAAAACTGATGTTGTTGAGTTTGCGGTTAATCCCCAACGCCTTGCCAACCGAACCCGGGCCAGCGGTAATATTGGGTTTAACCAAGGCCATATTACGGCGATATAGCATAGCATCAATTCCTTGTGTAGGGTTTATTGCCCTAATAAGGACGGCATGAGGTTGCCCTTCAACAGATGTCACCACATTCAGCATTTCGTGGATGCCATAGCAGAGATAAACATAAGCTACACCTCCACGTTCAAACATGGTTTGTGTGCGTGGTGTTAAACGATTTCCATAGGCGTGCGATGCTTTGTCGATAACGCCATTATAAGCTTCCGTTTCTACAATGTATCCACCCGAAACCACACCATCTATACGGGTAAACAAATATTTGCCCAGCAGGTTACGCGCCACTTCAACTACGTTGCTGTTGAGATAAAAATCTTCAGGCAGTTTCATCATTCAGAATAGATAATACGAGTTTGCTTATTTCGGCTGCGCGAGTATAAACCATGTCGTGGCTACCTTTTTCAATAATGTGGGTTGCAGTTACTATTCTGCGGTGCGGAAAGATCAAATCATTATTACCAATGATGTGATGTATTTTTCCGCCGAGCGGCTTGGGTACCCAATGCAGTATGGCATGCATAGCCCAGCGCATAAATACCGGCGATGATTTTTTGATCATATCGACAAACAGGAAACCGGCTTTTCCTTTGGTATCGCCAAACAGTGGTTTGATGATGCTTCCCATAGAGGTATAAAATCCGTGTGGAATGATCTTATAAACCGGTACGTTGCGGAAAAACCGAAAATAAGCTGGGATTTCTTCGGCCGATTTAATACTCGAAACAATGATTACTTTACCCAACGGAATCAATGTACTTATTTCAACGGTCATCACGCCACCTAAGGACACACCTAACACATTGGCCCCGTGAGGAATTTGATATATATCGATCAGCTTTTTGGCATAGGTAGTAATAGTATCAATAGGTTCGGGTTCAATCCAGTCCACATGCACCAGTTCATAGCCAAGTAATTGAAGCTTATCAAACAAGCGCCTGTCGGCCCCCAATCCCGAAATAAGGTAAAGCTTTTGCATTTAGAAGTTAAGAAGCTTTACCAGTTCTTCGAGGTAAATGGCATCAGTTTCGTCAAACTGATCGAGCGATTCACTGTCAACATCCAGCACACCAACCACTTCGCCTTTATGAATGAGCGGAACTACAATTTCCGATTGCGATAGCGAACTACAGGCAATATGCCCCGGAAAAGCCTCCACATCGGACACAATAAGTGTTTTCTTTTGCTCCCAGGCTGTTCCGCATACGCCTTTGCCCATGTTAATACGTGTACAAGCTACCGGTCCCTGAAACGGACCTAAAACTAATTGATCGTTTTTAACCAAATAAAATCCTACCCAAAACCATTTAAACTGCTCTTTGAGGGCAGCGGCCATGTTAGCCAGATTTGCGGTAAGGTCGGGTTCGCCATGCAAAAGGGCTTCTATCTGCGGCAGCAACGACTGGTATTGTGCTGCTTTATCTGTTGATTGGAGAATATTTAAGTCTTCGGCCATGGTGCAAAAGTAAGCAGGCGGGCATCAAATTAAATAAGACAAATATCATATTTAATCATTTATTTCGCATTTCGATGATTGTTAGCCTCACCATAGTACGTTACCGCAAAGCGTTTGTTCCTTTTGCATTGTTTGCAATGGCCATACACCGGTTGCCGTTAATGCTGCAAAAAGGCTGTACATTTTGGAAACTACTGGGCTGCGGCCGTAATGGCACATTCGATCTATCGCCCGACTGGCAGCAATGGGGATTGCTGGCCGTATGGAATACCCGTGCTGATTTTGATAATTTTCAACAGCGTTCCTTAATATCTTTATGGTGGAAAAAACTGGCAACTGAAAGCTGGACCTTATTAGCCGAACCGCTGCAAAGCCACGGTAAATGGGATGGCAAAGAGCCTTTTGGAAGTGCTAATACGAAAGACTATAATGGCCCTGTTGCCGTGCTTACCCGTGCTACTATCAAGCTTAAAAGGTTAAAAAACTTTTGGAGCCACGTTGACCAGGCCGCTGCTCATATGACCACCGCAAAAGGCTACATTACATCGGTTGGTATTGGCGAAGCACCGGTTTACCGGCAGGCCACGTTTTCGGTTTGGGAAAGTTTGGATGATGTTAAAGACTTTGCCTATCGCTCGCGCGAGCATGCCGAGATCATTAAAAAAACGCGCAGCGAGGGCTGGTATAGCGAAGAACTGTTTGCCCGTTTTAAACCCTTAGCCGCCTGGGGCACTTTAAATGGTAACGACCCGCTGCAGGGTAAAATTAAATTTGAATAACACCATGAGAGTAATAGCCGAAATTCCGCACCCCGATTTTAAGGTATCGATATTTAATATGAACCGTAAGTTCATCATCAAAATAGAGCAGGGAGCACTCGAACAAACCTACAAGGTAGCCGATTCGGATTTATTGGATGGCGTAAACAGTGTTTTCGAATTATTGGATGATGCTTTCTATAAAAAAGTGTCGGCACGATTTAATGATATGCGTAAGGATTGGGACGAAACCTATGAAAGGTATAATTAACCACTAAATCTAAATTCCTGTACAAACTTCCATGGGCCGCCGTGGTATTCATATAAGGCTAATCCCAATCCATTAATAGCAAAAGGTTTAAAACCCTGCTCTAATTGCGCTTTGAGTAACATTGCTACATCGGGGGCAACTTTATTTTGTATGGTAATGTGCGGCCATAGCTTTTGTTTATCCTGCGATATGAGCCATTCCAACCAAAGCTGTTGCAAGTAATTGTGCAACTGTTTTAACTGAGGACTTTCTATATTAAAAGCTACACCATTACCGATACTTTTTATGCCGCTAACCTGTAATTGTAGAAATGGCTGGTTAGCTGCGGCCAGTTCAATATCCTTAATAACCTGAACTTCATTAGCCGGGAGATGATGAAACAACGTTAAATGTGCATCCAGATAGTTGCGTTCAGGTGGAAAATGCGCCTTGCGCAGTTTATTAAAATATTGCTGGCTTTCGCCGTCAAGCATCAACGTTAATATTAAAGGCGCATCGTTCATAATATCTTATGTTAACGCTGCATAAGCGCAAGTGTTTACAACTACATTGGCACGCTCATAATTTATTTACAAAAGTTTAACTTTTATATGCACTTTTTACTTGCATAAATAAAATATATTTGAATACTTTGCACAAAATTCTAAAACATAGAACATAATTTAAAAAATGAACATCCAAAGCATATTTAGGCCCCTTACCGTAGCAGTATCTGCCTGGTTTGCCGTTGCTTTGAACGTTACTGTTTTAGTTAATTTTCCGTCACGACGACGATTATTTATTCCTCGGGTTTGAGAAAGCATTTGCTTTTACTACAACCAAACTGGAACCAGTGCGTTCCTTTATTAACCCCTTTAAATTTCACACAGGCAGTAAGCCGATAGTTTAACGTTAGTTCGTTTTATTACTCATGACCTTACAAGATTTTGATATAATTGTTGCAGCTGAAAAGCACGCTGATTACGCTACACAAATTTGCGATGAAATGGCGGCATCGGCCAAGGCTCGCGGTACCGGTATTGCACAGCGTTCGCCTGAGTATGTTGCCAATAAAATGCTCGAAGGAAAGGCCGTAATTGCCTTGCACAAGGATGGCACATGGGCAGGTTTTTGCTACATCGAAACCTGGAGCCATGGCGACTTTGTGGCCAACTCGGGCCTCATTGTTAATCCGGAGTTTAGAAAAGTTGGTTTAGCTAAAGCCGTTAAAATGGCCGTATTCCAGTTATCGCGCGATAAATATCCTCACGCCAAAATATTTGGTTTAACAACGGGCTTGGCCGTAATGAAGATAAATTCTGAACTGGGTTACGAACCTGTTACCTACTCTGAACTTACCCAGGACGAAGACTTTTGGAAAGGATGCCGCAGTTGTGTTAACTACGATATTTTAACTTCGAAAGAGCGCAAAAACTGCATGTGTACCGCCATGCTGTGGGACCCTGAAGACAAGCAAAAACAGTTTGAAGAAAACTTAAAAAAGATAACCCATAAGGCCACCTTATTGGAGCGTATTGAAAATGCGCTTAAAAAGAGCCTTAAGAACATACATTTTTAATACAAAGCATATTACAACCGTATAATGAAGAAAAAAGTAGTTTTAGCCTATAGCGGCGGATTGGACACCTCATTTTGCTGCATCTACTTAACCCGCGATCTGGGTCATGAAGTACACTCGGTAATTGTAAACACCGGTGGTTTTAGCGACGAAGAACTGAAACAGGTTGAAGAGCGTGCCTTTAAAATGGGCGTTACCTCACACCACGTAGTTGACGAAACTACCAACTTTTACAACACTTGTGTACGTTATTTAATATACGGTAATGTATTAAAAAACAACACTTATCCCCTATCGGTTAGCGCCGAGCGTGTTAGCCAGGCTACGGCCATTGCCAACTACGCCAAAGAAATTGGTGCCGAGTACGTAGCACACGGTAGCACCGGTGCAGGTAATGATCAGGTTCGTTTTGATATGATCTTTAATATCCTGGTGCCTAATGTTCAGATTTTAACTCCCATCCGTGATTTAAAATTGAGTCGCGAAGAAGAGATAGAGTACCTGAAAAAGCACGGTGTTGAAATGAACTTTGAAAAAGCAAAGTATTCTATCAACAAAGGTATTTGGGGCACATCAGTTGGCGGTAAAGAGACTTTGACTTCAAATTTGGGTTTACCTGAAGATGCATGGCCTACCCCGGTTACTTCAACCGAAACCAAACACATTGAGCTTGAATTTGTAAAAGGCGAATTGGTTAGCATCGATGGTGCTAAATATGACCATCCGGCTAAAGCTATTCAGGCATTGCAGGCTATTGCCCAGCCTTACGGCATTGGCCGTGATATTCACGTAGGTGATACCATTATTGGTATTAAAGGCCGCGTAGGCTTTGAGGCTGCTGCTCCAATGATTATTATTAAAGCACACAACACGTTAGAAAAGCACGTGTTAACCAAATGGCAGCTTTCATGGAAAGAGCAGCTATCGTCTTTCTATGGCAACTGGTTGCACGAAGGTCAGTTCCACGACCCTATTATGCGTAACATCGAGGCTTTTCTGGATGACACTCAGGCTAATGTAACCGGTAAGGTATTTGTTGAACTTAATCCTTACCGTTTCCAGGTAACAGGCATTGAATCTGCTCACGATTTAATGTCGAACAAATTTGGCAGCTACGGCGAAATGAACAACGCATGGAGCGGTGAAGACGTTAAAGGCTTCTCAAAAATATTTGGCAACCAGGTGATGATTTATCACAAAGTAAACGGCTAAGATGAGAATTAAAAGAATTGATGTTGATGAAATTGGCCTTGTTTCCAATCTGTTCAATCAGTACCGGGTGTTTTATAAACAACCGTCTGACGAAGCTGCATCGTCATCATTTCTTTTACAGCGTTTAAGCAATAACGAGTCGGTAATATTTGTGGCTTTAGATGAAACGGATAAACCGGTAGGCTTTACGCAATTATATCCAAAGTATTCGTCGGCAAGGCTTACCAAGAACTGGATCTTAAACGATCTGTATGTTGCTCAGGATCATCGAAAAAAAGGAATTGGGGAGCAACTGATAAAAACGGCTATGGAATTTGGCAAACAAACCGGGGCAACATTTATTCAGCTCGAAACCCAAAAGGAAAACTACACTGCTCAAAGCCTTTACAAGGCTATTGGCTTTGAACAACAGGTGTTAACCGACGATTTTTTATTATTCAAAATAACCATATAACAATGGCTAACATAAAAGCAGGTATTATTGGGGGTGCAGGTTATACCGGGGGCGAGTTATTGCGCATTCTGATAAATCACCCGCAGGTTGATATTGCCTTTGTACATAGCAACAGCAACGCGGGTAACTATATTTACGAGGTACACACCGATTTATTCGGTGATACAGAGATGCAGTTCAGCGGCGAATTATTACACGATATTGATGTGTTGTTTTTATGCGTTGGTCACGGCGATGCCCGCAAATTTCTGGAAGCTAATCCGTTTCCCGAAAGTGTAAAAATTATTGACCTGAGCCAGGATTTCAGGCTGAAAGATAAATCAACTATTGATTCGCGCCGGTTTGTTTATGGTTTGCCCGAATTGAATCGCGAAGCTATTATACAAGCTAATAACATTGCCAATCCGGGTTGTTTTGCTACTTGTTTACAGTTAGGTTTATTGCCGTTAGCGGCAAGCAATAATCTGAATGCCGAGGTTCATATAACAGCTACTACCGGTTCTACAGGTGCAGGTCAGAGTTTGGCGGCTACGTCGCATTTTACCTGGCGTAATAATAACGCCTCGGTTTACAAAGCGTTTGATCACCAGCATTTAAATGAAATTGGCGAATCGCTGACGCAGTTACAGCCGGCTTTTGATAAGCCGGTTAACTTTATTCCGTACCGGGGCGATTTTACCCGAGGTATCATAGCCTCGATATATTTGGACAGCGAACTAACCGCCGAGGATGCGGTGAAGTTATACAGCGATTATTACGCCGCTCACCCGTTCACCCACGTAACCACACGCAACATCGACCTGAAGCAAATTGTGAATACCAATAAATGCTTCATCCAGGTGCAAAAAAAGGGAAATAAGTTATTCATTATCAGTATTATGGATAATCTGTTGAAGGGCGCATCGGGTCAGGCGGTACAGAATATGAATTTGATTTTTGGGCTGGATGAAACTTTAGGCTTGAAACTTAAAGCGGTAGCTTTTTAAAGTGACTAATTTCTCTCTAAAATTATTAAGTTAAGACACATGGCACATACTTTAGATATTATAGATAAATTATTTAATGATTTAAATGCTCTTCAACCTATAAAATCTGAGGATAAAAACCGTCTTGATAAAAAATTCAGATTAGAATTCAATTACAATTCTAATCATATGGAGGGAAACACCCTTACCTATGGCGAAACGGAACTATTATTAATGTTTGATGATACATTAGGCAATCATCAATTGCGTGAGTATGAAGAAATTAAAGCGCATGATTTAGCATATCATATAATCGAAGACTTAGCCAAAGATACAGAGCGTCCGCTTACTGAACAGATAATAAAAAATTTAAACGAGATCATTTTAGTTCGGCCATATTGGAAAGATGCAATAACGCCTGATGGCCATAATACACGTAGACAAATAAAGGTAGGCTCTTACAAAGAATATCCAAATTCAGTACGGCTTCAAAATGGTGAAATGTTTGAATACGCTTCACCAACTGAAACCCCGGCAAAAATGCAAGAATTGATAGAATGGTACCGTGAAGAAGAATCTGTACTACATCCTATCACTTTAGCATCTATGTTACACTATAAATTTGTATGCATACATCCTTTTGATGATGGAAACGGAAGAATTGCACGGTTATTAATGAACTATGTACTGCTTAAGAATAATTTCCCACCGGTCGTAATTAAATCAGCCGATAAAAACAACTATTTGCGCGCATTACACATTGCCGATTTAGGAGACTATGAAGCCTTGATAACTTATGTTGCTGAAAACGCTATTTGGTCTTTAGAATTATCGATAAAAGCAGCTAAAGGAGAATCATTGGAAGAAACAGGTGATTTTGTTAAAGAAATTGAATTGTTAAAACGCAAAGCATCTTCGCAAAAAACACCCAAATCTCCTTTAGTAATTTATGAAACGTTCAATCAAATTAAAAATAAATTATGGAGATCAGTAAATGGTATTCTACAACATTTCGATGATTTATTTAATGAAGCTAAGAGTATATACAAACTGAATGGATGGAACGAAAACTTTGAGACGAGAACTGTTTCAACATTTAATATTCCTTTTACCAAAGAAGTATCGGATAAACCGAAAGCTTTAAAAATATTCGGGTATGACATTTATTCAGAAGACATTGAAAAACTTGAGTTTGTAAATATCATGTATGGTTTAAGGGGCTCAATTAAACCTGAAAATTTATCGCTAAAATTAGAAGTTAACTTTAACCTCTATGATTATCTATTTAAGATTAAATTAAATGACAAATCTATTTTTGAGTCAAGGAAAATTTATAAAGAAATTTTTCTTGATAATGAAATAAGTGAAATTAATGTTGTTACACAAAAGCACATTTTGGAATTTTTGAAAGAAAAAATGAACTAACCTTACAAGAATGAATTTATTTGATGTTTACCCTATAAACCCTATCAACATTGTTAAAGGTGTTGGCAGCTTGGTTTATGATGATAGAGGAACTGAATATTTAGACTTATATGGCGGTCACGCCGTAATATCAATTGGCCACACCAACCCGCATTATGTAAAGCGTTTGGAAGACCAGTTGCATAAAATTGGTTTTTACTCAAACTCGATAGAAATTCCATTGCAAAAGCAACTGGCCGAAAAATTGGGCCAGGTATCGGGCAAAGATGATTACCAGTTGTTCTTGTGTAACTCAGGTGCCGAAGCTAATGAGAACGCATTAAAACTTGCGTCTTTTTACAACGGTAAAAAGAAAGTCATTGCTTTCCGCAAGGCATTTCATGGTCGTACCTCATTAGCTGTTGCCGCTACCGATAACCCTAAAATTGTTGCCCCGGTAAACGAAACCGACAACGTGATATTTTTACCATGGTGCGATGAAGCGGCTTTAGAGCAGGCATTCGCCCAAAACGAGGTATCGTCGGTTATTATTGAAGGCATACAAGGCGTAGGCGGCATACAGGTGGCTACCGAAAGCTTTTTGCAAAAGATCAGATCGCTTTGTGATGAGCATAACGCTGTGTTTATTGCCGATTCTGTTCAGTGCGGCTATGGTCGTACAGGTAAATTCTACTCACACGACTTTGCCGGAGTTAATGCTGATATTTACAGTATGGCTAAGGGCATGGGTAATGGTTTCCCAATTGGAGCTATCAGCATTTCGCCTAAAATTAAACCAGCTTACGGTATGCTGGGCACTACTTTTGGCGGTAATCATTTGGCTTGTGCTGCTGCATTGGCCGTGTTAGAAGAAATTGAGCAGAACAACCTGATGCAAAACGCTGCCGAGGTAGGCGAATACTTAATTGAGGAGCTGAAAAAGTTTGAACAGGTTAAAGAAGTTCGCGGTCGTGGTTTAATGATAGGTATTGAGTTACCCGAAGAATTAGCCCATGTACGTAAAGAATTACTGAACAAGCATCACATATTTACAGGAGAGGCTAAGCCAAATGTGGTAAGATTATTACCCGCATTAAACTTAACCAAAGCACACGCCGACCAATTTTTAGATGCCTTTGCGCAAACATTAAAAGCAGCAAACGTAACTGCATAACAATAGTATATCACATTATAACATACCTCCTCCCCTTTTGGGGAGGCCGGGAGGGGTTCATGAAACAATTCACATCAGTACACGACGTTACCAACATCAACGCCTTAGTGGCCGAAGCTTTAGAATTGAAGAGCAATCCGTATGCTCATCAGGAGCTGGGTAAAAACAAGACCATTGGTTTGGTTTTTTTGAACCCAAGCTTGCGTACCCGCATGAGTACGCAAAAAGCTGCACTCAATTTAGGCATGAACGCTATGGTGCTCAATATTGATAAAGAAGGATGGGCGCTGGAACTGCAGGATGGCGCTGTGATGAACGGAACCACAGTTGAGCACGTACGCGAAGCCGCCGCCGTTTTAGGGCAGTATGTTGATATTATCGGCGTGCGCTCTTTCCCCGGACTTAAAAACCGCGAAGAGGATTATACCGAGCAGGTGTTTAACAAGTTTGTGGAGTATTGCGGTGTGCCTATCGTGAGCCTGGAATCGGCCACCCGCCACCCGTTGCAAAGCCTGGCCGATTTAATTACCATTACCGAGCTTAAAACGGTTGATCGCCCTAAAGTGGTGTTAACCTGGGCTCCGCATATTAAGCCGCTGCCACAAGCTGTACCCAACTCGTTTGCCGAGTGGATGTGTAAAGCCGATGTTGATTTTGTGATCACTCACCCCGAGGGTTACGAATTAAGCGAAGACTTTACCCAGGGCGCAACCATTACCCATAAACAGGACGAAGCCCTTGCCGGTGCCGATTTTGTTTACGTAAAAAACTGGTCGGCTTATGAGCCTTACGGTGCTGTGACCGGTGTACACCCCGAATGGATGCTGAACAATGAAAAATTGAAGGCAACCAACGATGCCAAAGTGATGCATTGCTTGCCTGTTCGCCGTAACCTCGAGCTATCTGACGAGATATTGGACGGACCTAATTCCATCGTGATACATGAAGCAGGTAACCGTGTTTGGGCAGCCCAAGTGGTGCTAAAACAGTTGCTGCAAACTTTATAATAATGTACACCCCAAAACATTTCGAATTAACCGATGTGGCCGAAGCTGTAGCTTTTATGAAGCAGTATAGCTTTGCCACCTTGATTAATGTAAATGGAAATATACCCGAGGCTACTCACCTGCCCTTTTTAATTAAACAAGAGGGTGAACAAGTGATCCTATCTTCCCATTTGGCCAGGGCCAATCCTCAGGCTGAATACATCGCCAAGGGCACATCACTGATTATTTTTACCGAACCTCATGCTTACATTGCTCCTACTCATTATGAAAAGGAACTGAATGTACCCACCTGGAATTACATAGCTATACATGCCTACGGTGAAGCTAAAATAGTTACCGATGAAGTTGCACAACTAAAGGCGCTCGAAGAGATGATAGCATCATATGATGCTGCTTACCTGCAACAATGGGCTGGTTTGCCAATAGATTACAAACTCAAGTTGTGTAAAGCTATTGTGGTATTTAACATTACAGTAACCGATTTGCAAGGCAAAAAGAAACTCAGTCAAAACCGTAATGATGCTGACCGGGAATCTATCATCAAAGCTTTTAGCCAGAGCAAGGATTTTAATGAGCAGGTTATTGGGGAGTATATGAGGAAAGAAAAGTAAATAACGGAATCAGGATCTGCATAACTCCAAATTCCAGCCGGGAATTTAAGGTTGAGTAATGTGGCACTCTCCCACACCAATCAACTAAAATAAATAATACTAAGGCTAATAATTCAGTGAAAATTCCTTCAGATTTGTACGCAGGCTACATTGTGAACTTTGTTATCTGTTAAAGTGAGAACTGTAGAATAAATCAAAAACCCTGTTTAATATTACTTAAACAGGGTTATGTGCACCTGACGGTACAGAATTCAAACCAATTTGTAAAGGATTTATCAAAATTGTGCGATATTTCGGCTACTTGAGTTGGTGGCGATGAATAAATGCAAACCATTCTTCTTTTCATGATCTGCTATCATTTTGCGATGCCTGACACTTATAATGGGGCACCAATTTATAATTGCTATCTCCAGATTCTATACAAAAACACTGCGTAAAGTATACTTCCGACCAAAAACATGTTAACCATTTCAAAAAGTGTCTCGGGAAAGGTGGGTGACTGGATCACGAAAGCACTGAAAGCTAAAATAATCACGACCAGTAATGCCACACTCATTATCCACTTTCGGGGCAAATTAAAATTGGAAACGTTCATAGCGGCTTCTGGAACGGGTGAATTTAAGGGCTGTGCTGCCTGTAGGTTAACATAGAAACCCAGTTGCCGCCAGGTATACGCTCTTGGCAGCACCTCTCCTTTCTCAATGCGCTGAAGTGAACGCAGGCTGATGCCTGCTAAGGCGGCAAGTTCTTTTTGTGTCAGTGCTTTTTGCAGACGCGCCTCTTTCACAATCCTTGCGGTTTGAATGGGGGTCATTGCAAGTGAATATTTAAGACATTAGGCGACATTGGGACGACTTTTCGATTTTCAGCCTGAGCGATAATAGCAAAGGTAGTAATTTAGCTGCGTCATGAAACAAATGTTATCCAATTATCGAGAGTGGCTGCGTTTAGCCGTTGCTGTGTGTTTAATGGCTGCGGCTTTGATTGGCAGTGGTTTTATAGATGTACCCTATGTACCTGTAGGCCTGCTGCTGGTGGTACTAGTCAACTGGATCATGTTCCGTTCTGAAAAATTTGATTTTTCAGCTTTAGGCTTTGATCTGAACCGGCGTCACCTGCTACTTGTCCCGCTAGGTTTACTGCTTGGGATGCTGGCTTACATGTTGTCCTACTGTTTAGGCGCCTTCATCAGGGGTAATGAGTTGCGGGTTAATACCGTAGTTGAATGGAAGGAGTTCTTTAACCAGTTCTGGCGGGTACTACCAACAGCGGCAGTTCAGGATTTTCTGGTCGTCGGTTATTGCTATCATAAGTTGATCCGGCTAACCAATGTAAAGGTAGCGACAACGGTCGTGGGCTTAGTTTTTGTGGCGATGCACGATGTTTGGGGTGCCAGCATAGCCAATAATCTATTCTATGCTTTAGGTTTGTTTGCAGGGTATCTCATGCTTTCTACAGCGCTTATACGTTCAGGGAGCATCTGGCTGGTAATCGGGTTGCACTGGGGAAATAACTTCACTAATTCGTTTGTGTTTACATTTAAACGCTCACACACTTCCTGGCTCTACCTGAGTGGTCCGATGGAAGTATTTACAAACTGGCAAGGAATCGGGCTTTTGGTCGCTTTTCTGCTCAACTCGGTTAGTGTGATTATGCTGGTGCGGTTCTTCTGGCGCAACCGCCTCCTTTGCTATAGGTATTGAGGCCTTAAGTGTCCATGACAGGAAAAAAAAACACCCATTGTTAGGAAGCTACAATGCTGGATATTCCGATTATTAAAGATCGCTAATGGCTAATATGCATGCGGTACTCGAATCGTTAAAACACTTTAAAACAACAGCTTACATAATTCAAAAATATATCAGTAATATTCTCGAACCAAAAAAAGCCTTCAAAATCAATGACTTTGAAGGCTTTTATCTTTTTTGTGCGGAAGAAGGGACTCGAACCCCCACGCCTCGCGGCGCCAGATCCTAAGTCTGGTGCGGCTACCAATTACGCCACTTCCGCGTTATTGAGGTGCAAATATAGTGTTATAAAGCTAACTCAAAAAATAAAAATCTCATTTAATTAGAGTTGACTGGCTATAAGGCAATTAATTTTCAAATAACACTTAAAATGCATTTTTATCGCCCTTAACAGTGCCATAAAAAGTAAGGAAAATAATCTTTAAATCGAGCAGGAACGACCAATTTTCGAGGTACCATACATCGGCTTCTACACGCTGAAGCATATCTTCAGTTGTTTTTGTTTCGCCACGTAAACCGTTTACCTGAGCCCAACCGGTAATACCAGGTTTTAAAAAGTGGCGAACCATAAACTGATCAATTAGATGCGAATACTCTTCAGTGTGTTTAAGCATATGCGGACGTGGACCTACCACAGTCATATTACCTAACAATACATTGAAAAACTGCGGTAATTCATCAAGATTAGTTTTACGCATGAAAGCACCAATTTTGGTAATACGGGCATCGCCACGAGTGGCTTGTTTTGAGTCAGAATCTTTATTAACCTGCATGCTTCTAAACTTGTAGCAGTTAAACGACTCATTATCGCGGCCCGAACGGCGTTGTACAAAAAATACAGAACCTGGTGATGTTACTTTAATGATGATTGCCAGTATAGGCATTAACCAACTAAATATAAATACAATAACAAATATAGAAAATACGATGTCGAACAGGCGTTTAAAAAACCGGTTCAACATATTCTCCAATGGCTCGGGCCGAATAGAAATTACCGGTATGTGGCCAAAATTTTGCACAAAGGTTGGCTTATGAGTATAATAAAACTCAGGGATGAGCTTAAACCTGATGAGGTTTTTATCGGCATCCATCATAAGGCGTTCAATTTTTTCGGCCTCAGTATTAGGTAGAGTACAAAAAATTTCATCTACCCGGTTATCTTTAACGTATTGAATACACTCGTCTACCCCACCCAAGTACAGGTCGGGCTTAATACCATTTACATTATCCTCAAAAAATCCTAATATTTTATATCCCCTTTCAGGGTTGTGGATAATAAAATTATAAAGGTCATTACCTATACGGCCACCGCCTACAATTACAGCCTGCCTAAAATCGGTAAGCATAGCCCTGTCGCTTCTGCGGATAGCCAAAAAAACCAGCTTCCATATACCAATTAAAAAACCAAATAAAGCCAGGGCATAAAAAAGATATTGCCTGGTTATGGAGTATGCTTTAGTACCTATGATAATAAGTACTGTAAAACAAATAAGACTTACAAAAAGCAAATAAGTTTTAAATACTCCACGGAAGGTTTTAATGGAATCTTTATTAAGTACTTGCTCATAAAACCTGGTAATATTAGCCGATAATAGCCATATTAAATTAAACACCAATACAATGGGAAGGTAATTTTTATTGTTTATCCATATTATATAGGATTTATCAACAATGATGTAAGCCAAAATCATACTCACATTCAAAATCACATAATCAACAGAAAGATTGATGGCTTTTATGAAAGTAGCGTATCTATGGCTCATATAAAAAAATATCCTTGAAAAGTAGCTGTATACTGCCTTAGCAGTTCGCTAAATTAGTACAATATATTATATTTTTTATTGTTGAAAGTTAAACTTTCTTAACTAATTAATAATTAAACTGTTTGTAATTTAAATTATGCAAATCAAACAAGTTATCAGGCTTATTTAAAATCTTAGTAAATTATTTATCAGTTTCTTGAATTAATAATCTGCTTTTTTGAGATCAGAGCTATTTTAATTTTATATAGTATATTACAATTACAGGTAGCTACATTTAATTATTAGTAAATCATCATATATTATTGATACGGGATATATTTAGCAGACTAAATCAATACCTTCGCATATAATATGACCAATGGTAATGTGCATTTCTTGTATCCTGGCTGTTACAGTTGAAGGTATCACAAGGTTTATTGTGCAACATTCATTCATTTGCCCACCATCATTGCCCGAAAAACCTATGGTTATACATCCCATATTATTCCCGCGTTCTAAAGCTTTAATTACATTAGCACTGTTACCACTGGTTGATATACCTATTAATATATCGCCTGTTACTGCAAGCCCTTCAACCTGTCGCTCAAATATGCGGTCAAAACCATAATCATTACCTATTGCTGTTAATGCCGATGTATCGGTAGTTAAGGCTATAGCCGGATACGAACGCCGGTTTTTGACAAACCGGCCGGTAAATTCAGCAGCAATATGTTGTGCATCGGCAGCACTGCCGCCATTGCCAAAAAGCAATACTTTATTGCCGTTTGCTAAACAGTCTAAAATAGCCTGGCAAACCTCGTTTATTTTACCCGAAAGTAGAACTTGAGTTTGTTGAGCCACTCCAATATGCTCATCAAATACCTGCTGTATATTTTGATTCATTAATTTAGTACTTTTCATTAATTTCATTAATGGCAGCTGTTGCACTACCCACTTTTTTCACTACTACAGCAGCAGCAGCATTGGCAAACTCACACGCCTGCTGTAAAGTGTAACCCGATGCCGTGGCTACTCCCAAAGAAGCTAATACCGTATCTCCTGCCCCGGTAACATCAATTACTCCCATAGCTTTTGTTGGAATTACAGTTAGCGTATCGTTATCAAACAGTGCTATGCCATCTTCAGACATGGTTACAATAACACTTTGGCAATTAGTAATCTCTTTAATTTTACGGCACGCCAGTTCGAGGGTCTCAGTATCTTTTATTTTAATGCCTGTTGCAAGCCCAGCTTCTTTTCGGTTAGGCTTTATAAGTGAGGCGCCTTTGTATTTTGCAAAATCGAGGCCTTTGGGGTCAACCAAAACAGACTTTCCTGCATCATTACAAATTTGAATTGCTGAATGTAGTACAGAATCAGTTAAAAGTCCTTTGTTATAGTCTGAAAGTAAAACAACATCATAATTATTTATTCTATCGCTAAGCCTCTCTAAAATCAAATGTTCTACGTCTGCTCCAATCGGTTCGGCAACCTCGCGGTCCATACGTATTAACTGATGATTAATTGCAAGTACTCGTGATTTAATGGTTGTACAACGGTCAGCATCTGCTACCAATCCATCGCCTGCAACATTTGTTTCGTTTAATAAGTTTTTAATGCGGTGTGAGTTCTCATCATTCCCGGTAATTGCAATAATATCGCAATCGCATCCTAAAGCCTTAATGTTTTTGATAACATTACCGGCTCCACCAAGTGTATATGTTTCATGGGTTACTTCAACTACCGGTATAGGGGCCTCTGGCGATATACGATTACAGTTGCCATGTATATAATGGTCAATCATGAGATCGCCAATAACCAATATTTTTACAGAAGTATTTATGTTGTACATTGTTAATTTGAAGCCCATAAAACGGCTTATATTTTTATTACAAACAGCCGCACAAATTACGCGTTTATGTGTGAGCTAAACATGTAAATATAAAATTGGTTTAATTTTTATTTAATGCAACCAAAACAACCATATGTTTAACCTAAAATATAGTTTTAATAATGTTGCTATATTTGCGTTATCTACACTATGAAGAGAAACAGACTTAACTTACTTAAACAGTTATTTATATTCGGCAGTATTGCATTTGGCGCAAACAATGCATTGGCTCAAGCCCAATACCAACCTTACAGCTATCAGTTTTATCAAAAACTTAATGATTCGGTTTATTCTACCAAAAGCAAATTTCACAGTGCTGTAAAACCTTATATCATCAGCGATTCGACACTGTACCCTCGTTACAGAGCTTTAATGGATTATGGTGTTGATACAACAGTACGCCATAGCTGGGTGTATCGTAAATTATTTAATGAGCATTTAATTGATATTAAACATAACGATTATACTTTTTTTGCTGATTATTTACCCGACTTAACTATTGGCCGCGATTTTAGTAACTCGCGCACTACCTGGTTAAATACGCGAGGGTATCAGTTAGGCGGTACTATTGGTAACAAGTTTTACTTTTATTCAAGCGGATATGAGAATCAGGCGGTATTCGCCAATTACTTTGATACTTATGTAAATCAGACCGGAATAGTATCCGGGCAGGCATATGACCGTAAGTATGGCGATAGTCGCACCAAAGACTGGTCATACGTTACAGCATTACTTTCTTACACACCAAATAAATATTTAAACGTTGCAGCTGGGTACGATAAGAACTTCATAGGTGATGGTTATCGTTCTATGTTACTCTCTGATTTCAGCTCGCCCAGTACCTTTTTTAAACTCACAGGCAATTTAGGTAGTGTAAGCTACATGGTGATGTGGAGTTACATGCAAGACCCCAGATCTACAAAACTGAGCTACGAAACGGGCAATCGTAAAAAATGGGGTGTATTTCATTATTTAGACTGGAATATAACCAACCGTTTATCATTAGGTTTTTTTGATTCTGTTATTTGGGGAGATGCGGATGATGCGGGTCACAAGCGCGGTTTCGACTTTACTTATGGCAATCCTATCATATTTTTAAGACCGGTTGAAGCTGATAATGGATCACCCGACAACGCACTAATTGGCTTTAATGGCAAATACGAATTTTCCACACAATTGGTTGCTTATGGGCAATTCGCATTGGATGAATTTGAAGCTAAAAACTTTTTTTCAAACAAAGGAAGCTCACGTAATAAATACGGCTGGCAAATAGGTGCACGTGGAACCGATTTATTTAATGTTAAAAGGCTGAATTATTTAATTGAATATAATGGTGCTAAACCTTATACTTATGCACAAGAAAAAGCTATCAATAATTACGCAAATAATGGCGAAGCTTTAGCACATCCATGGGGAGCCAATTTTAAAGAGATAGTGAGTTTATTAAATTACACCTACAAGCGTTTTGATTTTACAGGTCAGTTGACCTACGGGCATTATGGATTAGACCAAAACAACTTAAACTGGGGTAAAGATCCGTTCCAAAATTATTTAACACCAGCCAGATACACAGGCCCACCTGAGAATTTTGGAACCCGTTTGAGCGCCAGTACTGTAGGAAACTTTATTGGTCAAGGCCTGACCACCAATTTGTATTATGCAGAAGCAAAGGTTGCTTATTTATTAAATCCAAAATATAATTTACGTATTGAACTTGGAGGAACTTTTAGACGGGAAAACAATGATGCTTTTAAAAATAACACAGCAATGTTATCATTTGGGATACGAAGTTCATTTAGAAACTTATATCAAGACCTAACAAGTTACAGGTAAGAAATCAGCGATTATATAGCTAACTTCTTACCTGTTTTATTAATATGCAAATGATATTTCTCGTCAACAAAATGGACTAACTTTTCAATAAAAACTTTTTCATCAAATCGTAATGCATTTTCTCTGATAAAAGCAGGATTGAAGTTTATAATTTCTGATATTTTAACTGCTTCAATTAATGATTCAACGGATTGTTCGTCAAAAAAAACAGCTGTACAATCAGATGATTTGCCATCATACGGAATCATAGTTTCCAAAACACCTCCTTTACCATAAGCAATTACGGGCCTACCTGAAGCATTTGCTTCCAGTGGTGTAATACCATAATCTTCATGCTGAGGAAAAATAAGCGCTTTGCAATTGGCATAAAGTTCGGCTAATTCTGTATTATCAACTCCTGATTTAAAAGTTATATTATCATTGGCCATATCCTTTAACTCATCAATTTTTGTTCCGTTACCAACAATTATAAGTTTGTAATTAAGCTTGTTAAATGCTTGTATTGCCAAGTCAACCTTCTTGTAAAATTCAAGTCTTGATACAACAAGGTAATAGTCTCCTATTTTATCATTTACATGAAAGTTGCGAACTTTTACATCCGGATTTATAATTGAAACATTAGTAGCTTTATAAGAATCCCTGATTCGCTGTGCCGTTTGTACAGTGTTAGCAATAAAGTAATCTCCGCGTTGTGCCGATTTTGAATCAATTTTTCGCAAGGCATTTATAACTCTGTTAAAAACCCATCTGTAAGCTCCTTTTGAATTTAAATATTGCGTATAAGATGTAGGGTTCCATGCCAAACGGAAAGGTGTATGTGTGTACATGATCACCAGAGACTTTGGATCAATTTGTACATATTTAGCACAATGAGTATTAGATATTAACACAACATCGTAATCTTTTATTTTCATGGATTGCATTGCTATTATTCCAAACGGAAAAAATAAAGCATGCATAACTTTAACATTCTTTGCAAAAAATTGAAACTTTGAAGTGTTAATTTTATAATTACGATACTCCGGATATGTACCTTCGGGATCATAAGCTAAAGTATATATATCTGCGTTAGGAAAGGCTTTCAGCATAGTTAGTACTACCTGTTCGGCTCCTCCCTTCCTCATTAGCTCATCATGAATTATGGCAACTTTCATTTTATTATTTGATCATTCTAAATTCATTTAATTAAAGTAAACCTTAGCTTAATGAACATTATTGATGTAAATCAGTTTAACTTAATTTATACTTATTTTGCTATACAACTGTAGGTGTTGAGATGCTATTTCCGACCAATCTACGCTTTTGTTGAAAGCTTCTATATCAGTTTTCTTTGATTTATAAATATTAATATATACTTCTTTATCAGTAGAAGATAAAATGTTTAGCATTTCAGTGGCAGTATTTACTATAACAATACTTTGTTCAATATTTAACGTTGTTTGCA
Source organism: Mucilaginibacter terrae (assembly GCF_031951985.1). Taxonomy (NCBI): domain Bacteria; kingdom Pseudomonadati; phylum Bacteroidota; class Sphingobacteriia; order Sphingobacteriales; family Sphingobacteriaceae; genus Mucilaginibacter; species Mucilaginibacter terrae. The sequence continues at coordinate 970,350 of NZ_JAVLVU010000001.1, forward strand.
ATCCTTTAGTAGAAAACACTAACATGTTATTTTGTAGTGCTGCAAACAACGATCCTCTTCGCGCAGATGCACCATCGGGAAAAGGAAGGTAGCAAATCAAATTTTCACTTAAAACTGCTGACACATCCTTTTCAGCAAGATTCAATTTCCATTCAATTACTGAATGGTCGAACAACGGAAAAATTTTATTATAATAATCATTGAACTGAGTAAGCAGTTGACCCATTATTATGATTTTATAATTTATTTTATGTTCACTAATCATATTTGATAGGTTAGCAATTTCTTCTAAACCTTTCTCTGGCCTTATTTGTCCGAAATATATGATATTAACAACGTTTTTGTCTTCAAGACCTATCTGCTGTTCAAGCTCTATATTAGAGCCTATTGGAATAATTTTAGATTTTTTTCTAACCCAAGGATATAGTTTTTTGTAATATGCAAACTCAAATGGATTCGTAAAAATTAATTTTGACCTGAAAGAGAAGGGCATAAGAGAAAGTTTTCTAATCCAGTGACTTTGACTTACTTCATGTATAGTAACAATAGTAGGATAAATAATACTAAGAATTTGCGGAACCAAACTAAAACCAAAGCCTAATGATGGATATTGAATATGAATTATGTCTGGCCTATTAAAGTTTATTTCTTTGACAATTGCTATAATATTTTTAACCGACCAATCTATATTTGCCAATACCACAATTTCCGTAGATGCATCATTAAAATTATTGACTAATTTATACGAAAAGTCTCCTACCCCGCATTGTTGTGGCGGATAACTTCCCACCAAAACCATCACTTTCATAAATTTTTCCTTTCCGACACATATTCATATACATTATCTGATAAATATGGAGCATGTATATTAAATAACTTGGTTTTATCAACAATGCTCAATCCTAATATTAACCAAAACGTTCCAAAATAAAAAGAGAAGCCAGCTATTTCGCAATTTAACAACAGTAACGATAGTGCTAAAAATGTAGACCTATTAACGAAAAATGCTGTTAAGTTATCTCTTATAACAGCATAAGCTTTAAGATGTTGTTTTAAAATAAAATACAAAGACATTGAAAATAATGAAAAACCTATAATACCGGTATTTGACAAAATTTTAAGAAACAAATCATTTACAGTGATAGCTCCCCAACCTACGCCCAATACAGGATAATGTAAAAAATTATCCCAGCCCGATGTAATGGTTCCCAGCCTTTCGGCAGCCGAATATGATTGAGATTTATTTAGAAACAACTCCTCAAAAAGCTTTGGGAATAATATATACCCCATCACAACGCCACAAATTATAAGTCCTATTTGAAAAATAATTTTAATAGCTTTTACTCTTATTGACTCATGTTTAGAAAGATAAAAAATCACAAACACTAAAGCTAAAGATATTATACCGCTTGAAGAAGTTGTTAAAAATATCGCTAAACATATAAGCAGTAACAATAGTCGATCTTTTAAAGCTGAAAATATATAAGTTTTAGACTCAATACTACTTAATAGGAACGGTACATAAATAACTAATGATTGTGCCAATATCGACGGCTCGGCTGCTATTGAAGTAATTCTGCGCGAACCTGAATCCAAAACTGACTCTCCGCGTGCTATGGCCTCATTTATATTATTATTAAACAATGCTGTGGGATACGGTAGTCCTGTTTTAATACAAATTAACTCAAGCATACCCCACATAACGGCAAAAAAGGTTGAATACCCCATCACCTTGATCAAAAACAAAAAGCCATCTGTGTTTTTTGCATAATTAAATACAGTATAAGCAAATAGCACCCCTAAAAAATAATAAAGTGTTTGAGTTATATTACGTCCAAAAAATACGATAGGTAATGATTCTCCTAATCTTCCTGAAATATTACCATACAAGCTTCCACTTATAATCGTAGGCATGATCAAGGAAAAACAAAGAGCAAGGGAAAATAAGGAGAAATATAAGTGAAATTTTTTTTGATATACAGAAACTTCAAATTTTAGCTTACTATCACTAAAACTCCATTTTATAAAATTTTTAATATAAACCAGAATAAGCAAAAACATGAAAGGTTGGATGGCCGAACCTGTAGTACCACTTCCAACATTAATGACTGCGGTTCCTGTAAATGGCACAAAAAATACCATTAGGCCTATAAGCCATTTAGTAGAAGTAATAAATAGCAAAAGCCCTAAAATTATTATAACAATGCCGGTGGCAGTAACACTCATAGCTTTTAAAAAAAATATGGCCGTATACCCTTGCTCAAATCATATTTTAGCTGGTTGGTACGTTGGCCAATTACTTTTGCAGGTACGCCGGCAACAATTGCAAGTGGTGCTACATCTTTTGTTACAATACTACCACAGGCAACCACTGCACCTTTACCTATTGTGATGCCAGGTAACAATGTTACACGTGTAGAGATCCAAACATGATCTTCAATGGTAACGTCTCCCCCCTTTACACTATGCAAATCATCATTTGGGTCATGTTCCGTAGTCCAAATGTGCGTATCTTGTCCAATATCAACATTGCTCCCAATTTGAATTTTTCCAAACCTTGCATCCAAAATAACATTTTTATTAATAAACGAACTCGCTCCTATACTTAAATTATTACCATCACCCTTAAAATCTATTTTCATACAGAAAAACACATCGTTACCAACATTCCTACAAATCTTTCTTATAAAAAAAGTCCTTAATTTACGTGAAGGTAAATACATTAACCATTCTCTAAATATATACTTCGCAAATCCCGAAATCCAGTTTTTAATTACCATAAATTAATTAAAATAGGTATTTAATGTATCCAAAGCCCTACGCTTTGTACTATACTTTTTTAACTGTTCGGTGCCTTCATTTACAAGTTGTTGAACCAGACTTTTATCAGTTAGCAATAATTGCATATTATGATATAGTTCATCAACATTATTAAATAATAATGCTGCGTTACCTGCAACTTCAGGTAAGCTTGAAGCGTTTCTTACTATAACCGGGCATTTAAATTTCATAGCTTCAAGTGCCGTTAAGCCAAATCCTTCAAAATAACTTGGTAGTACATATAAACTGGCGCATTGGTATAGCTGGTTAAGAGTATTGTCATTTACATACCCCAAAAATACAACCTCGTTTTCATTTAAACCTAATTTTGCAGACAGCGATTTCATTTCTTCTAAATAAGTAGTATCACTTATTCCTGCAAAAACAAGCTGAAAATCAGAAAACTGAACATCGTGTTTTAAAATGCTATATGCCTTTATCAGTTCATCGCATCCTTTACTTGGAAGGATTTTACCAACATTTAAAATATATTTAACGTGGTTTATTGGCACACCATTTAATTCACAGTTTAGATCGATATTTATTGGGGCATCAGTGTTTATCGCCTGATAAATAAGCACTAATTTTTCTTCAGTAATATTATAATGCGTTAGGGCATCATTTTTGGTCTGTGTGGATATCACTATGATCTTATCAGCAACCTTTACTGCCCAATCTCCAAAAATATCTAATAGTTTACTATGTAAACTATTCATTTTATCTCTTATAGTTTTGTGATATAAGTCATGAACAGTAATTACTATTCTCACTTTTGAAACCTTATATAACGGCCCAAAAAAATAAGGGTTATGGTATACATCGAACTTTTTTAGCCAAATATAAATAGGCATAAAAAATGCCGATATGAATATATGCAATGGATAAAAACACCAAATCCGTTTTATTTCATAATTGTTATATCCATATAGAATCTTATGCAAATGATTAACGTTATATCTGTGATCAACTATAACAGTATATTGATTTTTCGAGTCTTTTTTCAAAATAGATTGAATCAGATCAAGAAATGTAACGTCTACTCCGGTATGCCTGTTTCTGAGATATGTACAATCAAACAATATTCTCATTAGTATATTTTCTTGATTTTTTCTCCCAATAAAAAAGCTTGATTTTCTGTTCTCGAATATCTATTTAAAAACTTCATTAATAGAAAGTACTTCTCAGCACCAAGTACCTTAAACAGTAATTTTAATACAATTTGAATTTTGGTTATTTTATTTTCAAAACCAGGCGCATTTTTACTATTTAACTTTTGAGGCTTATTTTTTACAATTAAACCAAATGACTCAAGCATATTGTAAAAACGAGCATCGGAATTAAATGGTGAAGTAAAAATTTTTCCATCTTCAGTAAGGCTACGGTATAAACGCCTGTAAAAATCCTGGATATAAATTCCATTTGAAAAACGGCTATACCCATATTCACTTAGCCTACCTTTTGTAAAATTAAATTGGCTGGTTACTTCTATGTATATTTTGCGCACTAACTCGTAATCCGGATACTTTTCAATAGGCATTTTCCAAAAATCTTTATGAATTAGTGCTAAATCATTGGGATCAAAACCTGCAAAATGTACAAATATGAGATCCTCTTCAAATCCATTTATACGATTACGAACCAAAAAGCGATCATTTTTGCTCACAATCTCTCGTTCAAATAAGTTCCATGGAGCCAAATTGCGACCTATACTTTGAGACACAAGTAACTTTGTGTTAGCATAAACAGACAAAAAATCCCCCCACTTTTGATCAGTATGTAATGCATCTTGAATATCTGCATAACACTGATTTGAAAGGCGGTTCTCCCACCAATTGAGTAATGACAAAGATAAACCAGAATTGTTAAAAGCGACAAAACCAAAATTGTATATTCCAACAAAAAGCGTACCCGTTTCGGGCTGATCGCCGGTATAATTTACTTGAGGTGTTGTATAATGCGGTGTAACAACAATATCAGCGTTATCAAGTTCGTTAAAAATGCCGTCAAGATTGTTAAATACAAAAATATCAGGATCAAAGTAAATAGCTTTTTTAAAACCAAGTTTATCAAAAGCATATTTAAAACACGACGGTTTTACCGCGGTACAAAATTCGGTAACATTATATTTAAACGCCCAATCTTCAATTCCTTCAATGTTTACCAAACTGAGCGGAACAATTTTATAACCTTCATCAGTAGTATATGTGTCTGTTTTTTCAAGCTCGTCTACAACAAAAATATAGAAGTCGATTGGTGTGGTATTATATTTTGATATGGACCAGCCTAAGGTTTGAGCAAGAGGTATATAATTTTTTGCGACTATAGTAAAAACAACATTATTCATATCTTTCAATTATTTGTAAAACCCTATGCTCCCTTAAAACCATCAAAAATGCCGCGGAAAATAGAAGTTATTTTATTCAGTTTATCTTTCTCACCCAATACGATTTTAACCAAACGATACATGATATGTCCTTTCACTAACATTACCTTATACCGGGCGGGAAATATCGAAGGATAAAGCTTCCACATAGTAATATGATTACGAACCAAAAAATAAGTTCTGAAAGCAGAGTAGTTATCAGTTTTAAAACCAAGCCAGGTTTTGTACATTTCACCAACCTGATGTTCAAGATGTACAGATGGGAAAACAATGGTTTTAATGCCACGTGTTTTCAATCTGTAACAGAATTCATAATCAACAGCATCAATAAAAAGTTTTTCATCAAACACTCCAAATTCATCAAATACATGAATTGGAAAAATAGAGCCGGAAGTAATTGTATCGGTAACTTCAATGAAAATATCATTTTCAGGATACAACAATCGGCCCCAATTATTGGGATTAATTCCAAAAACACCAATATCCAGACTACTGTGCAATTTTATTAGTTTTTTGTACTCTGATAAATGACCAGCAATGAAATGGCTGTCCTGATCCATGGTCATTATATGTGTAGCACCCAAATTGCGTAAAATCCTAATCGATTCGTTTAAAGCTCTACCTATACCAACATTTTCCCCTGTGCCTGCAATAACAATTTTATGAACCTGCGCTTTGTCAATTAATGATAAAATCCGTTTATCTAACAAGGAATTTTGCCAAATAATAACGTGATCGACTTCATGTATGTAAGTATTAATGTTTCGAGCAAAATCCTCTTCCTTTGATTTAAAGAATATTACAACAACGCTAACGTTCATACTATATCTTTTTTAATGAATCACTTTTGTGAGTGAATTTTTTCACAAGTAATTTTATTTCCTCCAAAACATTTGATATTGAATATAACTTAATATCAAACAGGTTATAACCTTTGCTTTTGAGATAGAAATGCATTATAAGTGCAATTACAATTTCGGTAAACACCCATGACCATGCTCCACCTTTGTATCCGTAGAATTTAATTACAATCAAATTAAAAACTACGCTAAATATTCCACCAAGTAAAATAATTCTGAAATATGCTTTATCCATTTTAAGATTTACCATTGTTTGTAAACCTAACATTGTGTTAATGTATGATAGTACAGGAACTAATGTTAACACTTTAAATACGTAAACAGCAGGAGCAAACTTTTCTCCGTAAAATGAAATAATTAATATATCGGCTAAAAAGTATATCGCCACAGATCCCAAGATTGTAAAGTATACGATCATGGGTAATACTCTACGCACTTGCTCTATACCTTTGGTAACATTCTTAGAGAATGATTCAGCGATGTAAGGGAAAAAAGCCTGAGATATTGGAAAGGATATCACCATTAAAAATATAAAGATAAACTTCCAGGCTGCTGAAAAATATCCTATATTTTCTTTTGTTTCATATAAACCTAATATAACTATATTGGTGTCTGTGTAAAGATTTGATGAAAGGAGAGTAAAGAAAATCAGTCTATCTATCCACAACAAATTAAGTATTGCTGCTAATTTAACAGGCTGCAATTTTATTTTGTATTTATTTATTACTAATACAAATGAAATTACAGAAATTATTATCTGTGTTACGCTTAGCGCTAATGGCTGTAGTATATAATCAGACTGATGTTTTACAATAATTAGTATGGCTAAAGTATAAATAACTTTAGTACAAAGATTAAATATTGCCACCTTGGTAAGATCCTGCATACCTTGGTAAAACCAGTTGGGCGATAATACATTTGATATAGCTAACAGAAAAGTAAATACTGCAACTCTGTATTCATCGTTTGTTTTTGAAACAAACGTAATACATATAAAAAATATTAGCGCACTACATAAAAACAAAAAAAGTTTAGCATATAATATTTTACTGAAATGTTCATTTCTGCGTTCAATATTGTCTTTATCAACAGCCAAAAATCTCGTGCCGGTATAGTCAAAACCATAGTTTATAAAAAGCAAAAAATAAGCTGTAAATGCTACATAGTAATTAATTGTGCCAAAATTATGCGGTCCTATAATTCTTACAATTATAGGAATTGAAATTAGCGGAAGTAAATAATTAGCAATCTGAACAAGCCCAACTGATAAGATATTTTTGAAAAGATTTTTTGTCTGGTTATGATCTTCAGAGTGCATATTACTTCCTTTTGAATAACCTCTTTAGCAAACTTTCTTCTTCTTCAATACCATAACCATAAGCTTGCTTAAATGATGAGTAGCCAGCTTTCTCATTTTGTACATCATTTACAATAAAATAGATATTTTTCATTCTATTTTCTTTTGATAGCTCATCAGGTATTGCTAATTGCGATTTATATGTAAACCCTTGCCTGATTACATAGAATGTTAAATCAGTATATTTTTCAAAAATCAGGGCATCGGTAACTAACCCAACTGGAGCACAATCAATCATTATATAATCAAACTCCTGTTTCAATTGATTGATCAGCAGTTCGAGTTTTCCTCCCATTAATAGCTCGGCTGGATTTGGCGGAATTGGTCCGGAGGAAATCAGATAACAGTTTTTGTTAAAACTTAATTGCTTTAACATTTTTTTATAATCATTGTTACCCGAAATCGCATAATTAGTAAAGCCATTTTCAATACCCAAACCAACACTTTCTGATAACTTGGGTTTGCGTAAATCCATTTCTAAAAAAACAACTTTCTTATCTGTAAGAGCCAGTGCACTACCTAAATTTAATGATAAGAAAGATTTACCTTCACCACTCATACTTGACGTAAACAAAATCACATTCGACTTTGAATTATCTAATACAAATTGCAAATTAGTTCGAAGGCTACGGAATTGTTCAGAAATAATAGATCTTGAATTGAGGCCTGTTACAAGACTTTGTTTATCACTATTATGGCCTATTTCTCCGAGTATGTTAATAGCAGTGATATTCGTAATGTCATTTTTGCCATTTATTCTAACGTTTAAAAGTTCCTTTACAAATAGATAAAATGAGGGAATTACTATACCTATCACTAAACCAATTATATAAATAATTATTTTTTTAGGTTTATAAGGTAAAAACTCACTTTTGGCAACATCAATAACCCGTGAACTTGACATTGTTGAATTTTTGGTAATTGCCGTTTCCTCGCGTTTTTGCAACAGAAAAAGATACAGTTCTTGCTTAAGATTTTGCTGGCGTGCAAAATCAAGGTAATTACGCTCTTTACTTGGCAGCTGCTTTAACTGGCCGGTAAAGCCTTGATTTTGTTTCTCAATTTGCTTCTTACCTGCGGTTAAGGAGTTTTTATATATTTCAATATTTCTCAGTAAGTTTATCCTAGAGTTATTCAATTGCTGATCAATGTTATTCACAACAGGGTTGTCTTCAGTGTATGACAATAAAGCTCGATCTCTTGAAAGTAAAAGTTCGTTATAAGCATTTATTGCCTGCCCAAAAGATTGATCAACAGGATTTAAAAGTGAGCTTGGAATTACCTTTTTATTCAGAGGGTTATTCAAATATCTTTGCAAATCCTTAATGACGTTCAGCTGCGTTTCCTGCTCTGCTAATTTATTATAGTATTCTCCAGCACTGTTAATTAAAACCTTTGATTGTTCATTGATGTTGGCAATACTATTTTGTGTTTTATACTGTTCAAATTGCTTTTCAATATTATTTAGCTCCCTTGATACCAATGCAATTCGGGAATCAATAAATTGCATTGTACTATCAGCAATTTGTTTTTCATATTGAATATTATTCAAAAGGTACAAATGCATTAATTTACCTAAAATTGCTTCACCTTTAGCTGGGTTAGAATAAGTCATACCCAAGTCAATAGTACTTGCCTGTTTGTCTGATAATACAGCAGAAAATTGTGAAGAAAAAGCATCAATTGCTGCATCAATTGATTCGATGGAAATTAAGTAATCTTTAGAATGTTTTGCACCCGGAATGTAGTTTAACAGAATATCATATTGCTTGAGGCTAAGTGTTTTTCCAAACCTGCCCCTTATATCAACATCATCTGACGTGTTTTTTATATTATATTCTTGTTCATTTAATATCTCCAGGGTATATGTAATAGCCTTTAAGGTATCAGCTTTATAAATAATTTTAGCGTTAAATGGGCATTCTTGATATATTTCACGTTTCTTAAAGCCATCTTTTTGATAAATACGAACATTAAGTTGCATGCTAACAACAGTATTCTGCATCAACGTGCGCGATTTTAAAATTTGGATCTCATTATCAGCGCTACTTTTAACACTAAACAGAGAACCAAGATCGCTACCAATGCCAGCGCCTGCCCCTACCTGCGGACTGTTTTTTTGATCTTTTACCAATATTTTACTCGATACATGCCATTGAGGTGAAACATATCCTGCGTAAAAAAATGCTATTATTAAACAAAATATAGCACTAATACCAAACAGCCACCAATATTGAAAAAGTTTTGCAATGATCAATTTCAAATCGATGACTTCATGTTGATTACCAGAACCAGATATGGCATTAGACTTAGGCGAAGAATACATAGATTTAAAGTTTGTTAGTACTGATTAATATCGCCACTAAAGAAATTAATGCTGCTGTTACAGCTGTTATCACACTCACACTTCGGTTTTGTATTGCATCCGAAGCTACAACCTTTGATTTCACAGGTTCTATATATAAATAATCATTTTGTCGCAAATAGTAGTAAGGCGAATTTAATATGTCACTCTTAGTAATATCTAACCTGATCATTTTACGGCTTCCGTCTTCAAACTGCCTTATAAGAACAATATTTTCACGTTTACCGTAAATTGTTAAATCGCCGGCCAAACCTAAAGCATCTAAAATGTTTACTTTTTCGTTGGATGCCACATAAACACCAGGCTTTGCCACCTCTCCCATTACTGTGATTCGAAAATTTGCAAATCGCAAATTCACCGTAGGATCTCTAAAAAGTTTTGATGCTTTGCCGCGGATTTCTTCGCGGGCCTGTTCAGTAGTAAGGCCGCTTACTTTGATTTTTCCTAAAACAGGCAGTTCAATATTACCACTGTTGTCAACCAAGTATCCGGCAATAGTTTGCGAACCGGTGCTACCGGCTGTTGTTGCCCCTACAGCTGAATTTTGAAGTGTACCGGTTGCAAGTACTTGTGTTGCTGACGGATCAACTGTTTGTATGTTTAATGACAAAATATCATCAGGCTGTATACGAGGTTCTTCGTATTTAAGATTAGCCAAATCAGTAATCTTTTGGCTATCCGGTATATCGGTAAAATATTTTACATTTTTTATTGAGGAACATGATGAAATTATAATAGGAACACATATAACAAAACACCATTTCAATAGTAGGTCGAGCTTTTTCAAATGCACAGTTGTATTTTTCTTAGAACTTAAAATCCACCAAAAGTAAAAATCTTTTTTTTAATCGCTGTTACGGTGAGATAGTATTTACACTCCATTTTACTAAAAATCATTCTTAAAATATCGCTAACTATGCCTAATTAACAAACAATGAAATAATTACGTAAATAATATTATTAAAGACGCCCGTTTACTATTGTATTATTTAGTACGCTTTTGATATCATAAATAACAGTTGTGGCATTTTTCTTCAAATTTTCATAATTAAGCTCTAAAAATTCACGATGTTCCACTGCTAAAATTACAGCATCATATTTACCAATTAAATCTGTTATACTGTTAAATATTTTGAAACCGTATTCTGTTTCAACTTCTACAGGGTTTGCCCATGGGTCATATACCTTGCAATTGGTATCATATTCCTGCAATGTATGTAATATATCAATAACCCTTGTATTACGTACATCGGGGCAGTTTTCTTTAAAAGTGAAACCAAGTATCAGAATATTGGCATGCTTTACAGCAATATTATTCTTGATCATCAATTTAACCACTTCTTGCGCCACGTAAGTTCCCATGCCGTCATTTATGCGCCGGCCTGCCAGTATAATTTCAGGATGATAGCCAACCTCCTGCGCTTTTTGTGCGAGGTAATAAGGGTCAACACCGGTACAGTGCCCCCCTACTAAGCCAGGTTTAAAGTTTAAAAAGTTCCATTTGGTACCGGCAGCTTCAAGCACAGCGCGAGTATCAATGTTAAGAATGTTGAAAATTTTGGCGATTTCATTTACAAATGCAATATTAATGTCGCGCTGCGAATTTTCAATTACCTTACAAGCCTCGGCAACCCTAATACTTGGCGCCTTATGCGTTCCTGCTTTTACAATTGAACGGTATAACTGGTCAACAAACTCAGCCACTTCGGGAGTTGAGCCCGATGTTACCTTTACGATATTGGTGAGCGTGTGTACTTTATCGCCAGGGTTGATACGCTCCGGAGAGTAACCGGCAAAAAAATCTTTATTAAATTTCAATCCAGATACCTGTTCAAGCACAGGCACACAAACCTCTTCAGTTACACCCGGGTACACGGTAGATTCATAAATAACCAAATCTCCGGGCTTTAATACTTTGCCTACGGTTTTGCTTGCTTTTATAATCAAGCTTAAATCGGGGCGATTGTGCTTATCGGTAGGAGTAGGTACAGCTACTATATAAATATTGCAGCTTGACAAATGTGACGGGTTAGAAGAAAAGAATAAGCCTTGTGTACCGGGCTCTGATACGGTTACAGCCAGTAAACGTTCCGTAGGTGTTTCCTGAGTTTTATCAACACTTTTAATAAGATCGGCAATGCGTGCATCAGCATGATCATAACCAACAACCTTAAACTTTGTGGCAAATTCAACAGCTAAAGGTAAGCCTACATAACCTAAGCCTATTACAGCAATCGAAATTTGAGAAGAATTCAGAGAAAGAAAATTTAACAGAAAAGGGGTTTGATTAACCATTGTGTACAGAACGCATAAGTAGATAGATTACAAATATAAATAAACTTGATTTAATCGTTAAGCGAAAAACACAATAGCAATCATTTATTCAATTCTGTAAACATCAAATGTGTAATTATGTTTTTAAAAATGATGAATAAAATATATTTAAAAATGAATGTTTTGATTTACAATCGATTGTTAGATATTATTATATAGATAGTGTATTTTTTACATGAATTTAATTTTTTTTAAGCCTTGTAAATCATACTTTAGCCCAACTAAATTATAAAATGGCCCTATGAAATTAATTGCTGACGGCGGCTCAACTAAAACAAACTGGTGTTTGGTAAATGACGAAGGTAAAAAGGTGTACTTTAATACCGAAGGTTATAACCCCTATTTTGTAAGTACCGAATATATCGTTAAATCGTTAAACGACAACCTTCCGGCCGACCTGGAAAAAGATAAACTTACTGAAGTAAATTATTATGGAGCAGGTTGCTCTACCGATGAGAAGCGTGATATTGTAAAGCAGGCCATGAGCCAGGTGTTTCCTAACGCAATTGTAAATATAGGTCATGATTTATTAGCTGCTGCACGTGCGTTGTTAGGCCGTACCGAGGGCTTTGCTGCCATCTTGGGTACAGGAACCAACACCTGTATATATGATGGTAAGGACGTGGTACATAACATTGATTCGGGCGCATATATATTAGGTGATGAAGGCAGCGGCTGTTATATAGGTAAAAAACTATTAGTTGACTACCTGCGCGGTTATATGCCCGAAGCTGTACGTAAAAACTTCTGGGAAACTTACCACTTAACCCCAGATGATGTGAACGACCGTGTTTACTCACAGCCTTTAGCCAACCGTTTTTGCGCCGGCTTCAGCAAGTTTGTTTACGACAATAATGTACATCTTGAATACTCACGCAACCTGGTTAAAACATCATTCGAAGACTTTTTCCGTAACCTGGTAACCCACTACCCTAACTATAAAAACTATACTTTTAACTGCATAGGTTCGGTTGGTTATAACTTTAGGAATGTACTCGAAGAAGTAGTGTTAGAACATGGGATGAAGATGGGCAACATCATCCGTTCGCCTATAGATAACCTGGTTAAGTTTCATCTCGAAAATCCAGCCTCTTAAAAAAGTTAGAAAGAGAAATCTATAAATAATAAAAGCGCCTCAAATGGGCGCTTTTATTATTTATAGATTATACTATTTCGCAGGTTATTGCATATCTACACCTAACTCATTCTGGAATATTTTGCTGTACTTGCGTCTGTCAAACTTATATAGCTTGGCTGCACGAAAAGATACATTCTTTTGCTTTTCGTCTAATTCTTTGAGGAAACCATAGCTGAGCATCTTTTTTCTGAAATTTCGTTTATCCAGCTTTTTATTCAGTATGGCTTCATAAAGCTGCTGAAGCTGTGTTAGGGTAAACTTCTCGGGCAGCAACTCATATGCAATTGGTTGATAACTTAACCTGCGGCGAAGTTTTGTAAAACCGGTTTTAAAAATTTCAGTATGGTCATAAGCCAATTTAGGCAAATCGTTTACACTGTGCCAAAGAGCCTTCTTAGCAAAATTACCTGGTTTTAGTTCTCGTTGCCCATCTATTCGTATTAAAGCATAATAGGCTACAGTTATAATACGGCCACGCGGGTGACGATTTACAGCGCCAAACGTGTGAAACTGCTCCATGTGTAAATCATGAAGACCGGTTAACTCGAATAAAATACGTTCGGCTGCTTCTTCAATGCCTTCATCGTTTTCTACAAGGTTACCCGGCAGCGCCAGCCAATCTCTAAACGGCTCATCACTCCGTTCAATTAACAGTACTTTTAATTCGCCGGCCTCAAATCCAAATATTACACAGTCTATTGAGAAAGACGATTCAAACTTAACCAGATGTTTTTCCAAGGGCTGATTTAATGTGTTGTGTTTAAATATAATGGTAATTTTTATTCGAAATAAATTTTACCCAGAATTATAACTGTAAATGCAAGTATACATTTTTATATATACTCTTACACAATTTTAACGAAAATTGAGTTAATAAAATGAGATTTAATTTCTCCAAAAAACATTGGTGTAAATTTTACACAATAACCACCATTTTTATAGACTAATAAGCCGCTAAAGTTATTATATTTGCCCGCCCACCAAAGCTATTCAAGTACATGGTTGCAGTTATTTATAGCGGTTCTAATTATGCAGACTGGCGTTTGGCCGATAAAGGCCGTACGGTGGCCTCTTTTAAAACCAGTAGCATAAACCCGTTTTTTAATGACGAAAAGCACATTTTGCAACTACTTAATAAAAATATAAACTTAATACACCACGCCGAAGAAATTAAACGTATACATTTTTTTGGAGCCGGAGTATTAAACCAGCCTTTAAAAGATGCCGTTAGCAATAGCTTTACCTCGTTTTTTAAATTTGCACGCGTAACTATTGATCATGACATGCTGGGTGCAGCCATTGCATGTTGTAAAAACAAACCCGGTATTGTTTGTATATGCGGAAGCGGATCAAACGCAGCTTACTTTGATGGTAAAAAAATAAAAGCCAATAATTTTGGTTTAGGCTATGTACTGGCCGATGAAGGCTCGGGGAACTGGCTGGGCAAACAACTTATTAAAGCTTACCTGAACGAGACACTGCCCGATAACCTGCGTAAAAAATTTGTAAAGCATTATGATGCCGACAGGCGTACACTCCTCGAAAAAGTATATCACCAAAGGCAACCCGCGTTGTACTTAAGCTCATTAGCCGAGTTTTTTATCGAAAACCAAAACGATGCTTACCTGCAAGGCATTTTAATTAAAGGATTTACGTTATTGATTAATACATACGTACTTCCATTAAAAGAACAATATCCTGATGCCGAAATTTACTTTGCAGGCTCGGTAGCCGCAGGTTTTCAAACTTACCTTTTAAAAGCTGCCGATAATGCGGGTATTAATATTTCGCTCATATTAAAAGAACCTATAAACAATTTATTAACCTACTATTCAAGTAAAAATTAAAAACAGATGAAAATAGGAATTAACGGATTCGGCCGTATCGGTCGTTTAGCTTTCAGAGCCGCCATTCAAAGACCAGAAATTGAAATTGTTGGTATCAATGACCTGGTAGAGCCTGATTATATGGCTTACATGTTAAAATATGATTCAACTCACGGCAAATTTGATGGCACTATCGAAGTTGTAAATGGCAATTTGGTTGTAAATGGCCAAACCATCCGTGTAACTGCAGAAAAAGACCCTGCAAACCTGAAATGGAACGAAGTTGGCGCAGAGGTTGTTATTGAGTCAACTGGTTTATTCTTAACCCAGGAAACTGCTCAAAAACACATTGATGCAGGTGCTAAAAAAGTAGTAATGTCGGCCCCGGCAAAAGATGATACCCCTACCTTTGTAATGGGTGTTAACCATAAAGAGCTGAAAGCCGATCAAAATATCGTTTCAAACGCTTCATGTACTACCAACTGTTTAGCGCCTATCGCTAAGATCCTTAACGATAAATTCGGTATCGAAGAAGGTTTGATGAGTACTATTCACGCAGTAACTGCTACTCAAAAAACAGTTGACGGCCCATCGGCTAAAGACTGGAGAGGTGGCCGTGGTGCATACCAAAACATCATCCCTTCATCAACCGGTGCTGCTAAAGCTGTTGGTTTGGTTTTACCTGAGTTGAAAGGTAAATTAACCGGTATGAGTTTCCGTGTACCAGTTGCCGACGTATCGGTAGTTGACTTAACCGTTCGTTTGAAAAACAAAGCTACTTACGAAGAAGTTAAAGCTGCAATGAAAGAAGCTTCTGAAGGTGAACTGAAAGGCATTTTAGGTTACACTGAAGACGAAGTTGTATCTGAAGACTTTAAAGGTGATGCACGTACTTCAATTTTTGATGCTAAAGCTGGTATCGCACTGAATGATAACTTTGTTAAAGTAGTATCATGGTACGACAACGAGTGGGGTTATTCAAACAAAATTATTGATCTTGTTCAAGAGATCGGTAAACTGTAAGCTTTTCCCTTGATAAATAAAAGGCTGCATCTTTAGTTGGATGCAGCCTTTTTTGTTGACTAATTTATTTAAGCCCGGAGTAATAAGTTATGGTTTTTTAACCGTTAAAGCGCTTTCGCCATAGGTAACACCATTTGAGGTGATACCTTGCACAATGATGCGGAACCGGCCTGTTATATCGCTGGTATAAAAAGTCATTTGGGTATCCTTACCTGATTGTATCTTGATTAAGTTACGCCAAAAAATGGTTGATATATATTCCGGCTCCGATGGATGAGCTACCGAATAATCGGAACCATAATACTGCTTGGCCACATAAATTCCTCGTATAGAACTAATTGGTTCTTTATCAGGTAAACAGCCAGGGTAAATATAATCTTTCATACCATTAAAGCGGTACCTTTGTCCAACTATTGGCTGGGTATTATAAAGACTACCTGCATGATTAGGACAGTTTAATATCTGAAAGCTGCACACATAATCGCCACAAGCATTTGCCCCCATCCCCAAAAAAACTCTGTTTTTGTTAGCTACCACTTTTACCTCGGCCAAACGTATAGCTTTTTCTAATCCTTTAATCTGAAAGTTTTCGGTATAAAGCGAAGACAATGCATGCTCATATGTAGGAATAACCAAGTTGCGTGCAACTACTGTATTTATCTGTTTGTATGGGTTAGTAATATTTGCCGCATACTCTTTACCTGTTATCAGCTTTATAAGCTTGTCTTGCGTGGTTATCATCTGTTCGTAGCTCAATGTAAACTTACCCGTGGCATCGGTTTCCATAATTTTAAGGGATGAATCGCGCGCTACAGCAAAACTAAAGGGTTTCTTTAATGGCTTGCCATTCTTGTCAATTATACCTGTAAATTCTACCGGTGTTAAAGGTGCCGGTTTATTGGCCGGGTTTAGGCTTAATAATTCGGGCCAGGTGTATTTACGCCAGCCCTTAATGAGCAACACACTTTCCAAAAATTGTTTATCGCCATTATTATCGGTAAGGTAATGCTCGCGCATAGGGATTGTATTTAACACGTTTTTGAGGTAGAAGTAACTTTCTATATCGTTAGCTTTTTTAAGTTCAATGCGATTATCCTGCACACAGGCTACAGATACCGCTCCCTGAGCTTCAGGCCTATCATCGCTCATTCGTATTTTAAGCGTTGCCTTTTCGCGGGTGTTGTAAATACGCTTATCGGTACTAATAACAAATTTGTCGCGTTTGTTGTGCCGGGCAAAAAACAGGCGCTCGGCAAAAGGCCGGCCCAAGCTATCGGTTAAAGTAATTTCGGCCACACCTTTAGGCAATCCCGTAACATCAACCTTTATACGGCGCGGTGCAAAAGCTTCTACATCCAGCGGAATACAGAAAAATTCCTGATTATAATTATGAACGTGCAAATAAGTGGTGCCGCTGTACGAACTCCTAAGCTGCATGTGCAGCGTATCATTAACTACTGCCTTAAAAATACTGAGCGATAAACCATTGGGCAAGGCAGCGGGCAAATCATATTCGGGATTTTTTTGGTTAATGCCCAGTAGTTTTACCTTGTATTGGTTACCGGGTAATGCCGTAAGCGCAAATATGCCCATGCCGTAACTATCGGTAGTTATGGTATCAATTACTTTATTGTTTTGATATAATAGTCCTTTAGCGCGCATAGGTGTACCACTTTCGTTGGTTACCTCCCACCCTACCCTAACTGGTATATCATTGACCATGTTTCCTCCCTCGGGATAAAATTTTACGCGGGCACGTTCGTTATTCTGTGGCAGGGCAAGGTATAAATACTGGCTGTTCTTTTTGTTTTTCACTTGAACCTTTACCACACTCTTACCCGCCGGAACCGGTATTATGTATTGTCCGGCTCTATCTGTTTTTACCTTGGCCGCAATTATGGCTGTATCGGTACCTGCCAAAGTGTAATTTACATCGGCACCGGCAACCGGCAGGTAATCGTCGCCATTTACAGTTAACATAACGCTGCTGTTTTTACCCTGGCTGTAACTGGTAGTATCGGTTAATGATAGAATAACTTTAAACCCGGTGGTAGCAGTAGTTTTTATAGTAACAGGTTGGGTAAACATAGCCTGCGGGCGGTTGCCCGTTACACGGTTGGTGTACAACATAAAGGTATAATTGCCCGGCGCTATTGAATCGGGCAGGAACATATTGCCAAAACCAAAACCACTGGTCATTACAAATTTATCTTCGAGCACAATCGAATGATCAATATCATTAACCAAGCTTACCAGCAGCGTGTGGTGCTGGTTTAAATTAACGGCATTAAGCAGGTAAGCAGTAAACCATACGTTCTCATTATTAGTGTATACCGTTTTGTCGAAATGGGCAAATAACACAGTTGATGGATTTGCCTTCTGGTACCGTTGAAACTTAAGCTTGATGGTATCTTCGAGCGGTACCTTAATTTGAGCACAAGCTTTATTGGTAAAAAATAGAAACAGAAATACACACCCGGCAAGGTGAATAAAGGATAACGCGCCTTTTAACCCATACTTAAACATAGGTAACTGCTTAACGGTTATAATTGGTTGGTGGGCGGCAATTTAACAAAAAAAGGAACCCTTTTGGGTTCCTTTAAAGTTTTTATGTAAAACAAAGCTTAGTTACCCAGCTCCGACATGAATTTTATACGCATGAGCTGTATTTCTTCGCGGGTGTAATCATTTACACCCAAATCAACCAAGGCATCATCTATTGAGTCAATTTCGGCACTACGGAAATAATCGTACACCTCTTCTTGTTTGTCTTCGTCAATAACTTCGTCAATATAATAATTGAGGTTTAGCTTGGTACCCGAGTTTACTATTGATTCAACCTCACGCAATATTTCTTCGTAGGTTAAGCCTTTTGATGCTGCAATATCTTCCAGATCTAAATGGCGATCAATGTTTTGAATAATGTAAACTTTTAAGGCCGATTTATTAGCAGCGCTTTTAATCACCATATCAACCGGGCGGTCAATATCATTATCCTCTACATATTTTTTAATCAACTCCACAAATGGAGCACCAAACTTGGCAGCCTTACCAGCCCCCACACCCGAAATTTGCTTCAACTCCTCAGTTGATACCGGGTAATGCGTACACATTTCCTCTAATGATGGGTCTTGGAAAATAACGAACGGCGGCAGGCTTTTTTGCTTGGCAATGTTCTTACGCAAATCTTTAAGCATTTGCAGCAATTGGGTGTCTAACGCACCTCCACCGGTTTTTGGACCGTCTTCCAAATCATCATCATCAGTAACCCCCATTGGCTTGTTCAGCACAAAACGAATACTGTATGGATTGTCGATAAAATCATGCCCCTTTTCGGTAAGTTTTAACAAACCGTAGTTATCAATATCTTTCGACAGGAAATTATCTAATAAAGCCTGGCGAAGCAGTGAACACCAAAGGTTTTCTCCATCCTCTTTACCTGAGCCAAACACATCAAGCACATGGTGCTCATAATGATGTACATGCGGATCATCCTTACCCATCAATACTGCGGTAATATGATGATCGTCAAACTTATCGCCCAGTTGTTTAATTAAGCTTAGTGCACGGTGCAGTTGAGATTCGGCATCAAAAAACTGCCGATCGCCGGCGCAATTATCACACATGCAATTACAATTACCTGCATCGTAATCTTCGCCAAAGTAATGCAATATCTGCTTACGGCGGCACACGGCCGATTCGGCATAGTCAATTACCTCTTTAAGTATTTGTGTACCAATTTCGCGTTCCGAAACGGGCTTGTCCTTCATGAATTTCTGCAGCTTATCTACATCTTTTTCAGAGTAGAAGGCTACACATATACCCTCACCGCCATCACGTCCGGCTCTACCGGTTTCCTGGTAATATCCCTCCATGCTTTTAGGTACATCATGGTGTATTACGTAGCGTACATCAGGTTTATCAATACCCATACCAAAGGCAATCGTAGCCACAATCACATCGGCATCTTCCATCAGGAATTTGTCTTGCGTATCGGCACGTACCTTAGCATCTAAACCAGCATGATATGGTAAGGCTTTAACCCCATTAAGCTTTAAAGCCTCTGCAACCTCTTCAACCTTTTTACGGCTCAGGCAGTATACAATGCCCGATTTTCCCTGGTGCTGCTTAATAAACTTGATGATTTCTTTTAGCACATTGCGTTTAGCCCTTACCTCGTAAAACAAATTCGAACGATTGAACGATGATTTGTACACCGTAGCATTGTTCATTTGCAGGTTTTTTTGAATATCGTGCTGTACCTTGGGGGTAGCTGTTGCTGTTAATGCAATGATTGGAATATTCTCGCCTAAATTGGTAATAACCTGGCGTATTTTACGGTATTCGGGGCGAAAATCATGCCCCCATTCTGAAATACAGTGCGCCTCATCAACCGCTACAAATGATAATTGATTCAGACGTAAAAAGTCTATATTATCCTGTTTAGTTAATGATTCGGGGGCTACATACAATAATTTTGTTTTGCCGGCCAGTACATCTTCCTTAACCTTAATTGTTTCGGCTTTGGTTAACGATGAATTTAAAAAGTGGGCAACGCTATCTGAATTACAAAATGCTCTCAGTTGATCAACCTGATTTTTCATCAGGGCTATAAGGGGAGAAATAACAATTGCTGTACCTTCCGTCATTAAAGCCGGAAGTTGATAACACATGGATTTACCGCCGCCGGTTGGCATAATAACAAAAGTGTCATTACCTGCCATGATGTTGGTTATGATCGCCTCTTGCTCACCTTTAAAATTATCGAATCCGAAAAAATTTTGCAGGTTATCAAAAAGAGACTTCTTTGTTTCGATCATTTTATGTTAGAGAAAAAAGATGAAGTATCGCTTAATTATATAATACAAGTAATACAAAATAACAAAAAATTGCACAAGGTCAACTGAACTTTAATAAAATATTAAACTTCTATGATGTTTACGTGTTAATACGTTCGATAATTAATAACTAAATATAACTGTTTTTTATTATTAAACCCGAATATTTTTTACAAATTTGACCGCAGTGTCACAACTTAATCACATTCTGCATCACCATGAATAAAAACTACTATGCCATTATTATGGCCGGTGGTATCGGCAGCCGTTTTTGGCCTATAAGCCGTACCTCACACCCTAAACAATTCATAGACATACTTGGTACCGGAAAGACTTTAATTCAGAATACCTACGAGCGTTTTTTAAAGATTTGTCCTAAAGAGAATATATATGTGGTAACTAATGAGATTTATACCGATTTGGTTAAAACTCAGTTACCCGACATGACCGACTCACAAATACTTACCGAGCCGGTTATGCGCAACACGGCTCCTTGTGTGGCTTACGGTTGCTATAAAATTGAAAGCCTTAACCCGGATGCAGTGATTGTGGTTGCTCCATCAGATCACCTGATATTGAACGAAGCCGGCTTTATCAGCAGCATTGAGAACTCATTAAAAACTGCCGAAGAGCACAAATGCCTCGTAACATTAGGCATAATGCCATCGCGCCCTGATACAGGTTACGGTTACATCCAATACAACGAAGAAGTTATTGATGAGAAATTCCATAAAGTAAAAACCTTTACCGAGAAACCAACCTTGGAGATCGCTAAAACCTTCATCCAAAGCGGCGACTTTTTATGGAATGCAGGCATCTTTATCTGGTCGGCTAAAGCTATTGTGAGCGCGTTTGACAAGTACCTGCCAGATATGCATGAGATTTTTGCAGATGCACGCACTGTATACAACAGCGAAAATGAAAAGCCGCACGTGCATAACGCTTACCAGCGTTGTACCAACATTTCTATTGATTATGGTATTATGGAAAAGGCCGACAATGTATACGTATTACCATCAGAGTTTGGCTGGAGCGATTTAGGCACATGGGCATCGGTTTATCAACTGGTTGAAAAAGACTACGTAGGTAATGCCGTAATACCTGCAGAAAAGGTGATCATGTACGATTCATCAAACTGTATGGTAAACGTGCCTGATGATAAACTGGTAATATTAAAAGGCTTGCATGACTACATCGTAGTAGAATCGAACAACACCCTGCTAATTTGCCCTAAGGAAGACGAGCAAAACGTAAAACAGGTAGTTGCAGATGTGAAGCAGAAGTTTGGAACGAAATATATTTAATGTGCAGATGTGCAAATTTGAAAATGTGCAGATGATAAAATGTCTGCACATTTTTTATGCAATTAATTTGCACATGGGCTACTGCCTCTGCCTCACAGCCTCATAGAGTATCACTCCTGCCGATACCGACACGTTCAATGATTCGATCTCGCCAAACATGGGTATTTTAGCCAGGTGGTCGGATATGCGGATTATATCGTTGCGGATACCATCCTCTTCCGAACCCATTATGATTGCCGTTGGGGCGGTATAGTCGGGCTTATAAATATAATCATTGGTTTTTTCGGTGCAGCAAACCAGTTGCAGACCAGATTCCTGCAAAAATCTCACAGTCTGCACAAAGTTTTCGTGGCGGCAAACCGGTATTTTATACAATGCACCTGCCGAAGTTTTAACTGCATCGGCATTAATTTGTGCCGAACCTTTACCGGGTACAATAATAGCATGTACGCCTGAACATTCGGCCGTGCGGGCTATGGCTCCCATATTACGAACATCAGTTATACTATCCAATACTAAAATAAGCGGCACCTCTCCCTTTTCATAAATTTCGGGAATAATATTTTCTATTTTTTGATAGGTAATTGGTGATACTACTGCTACCGCGCCCTGGTGATTTTTGGGAGTCATGCGGTTTAATTTTTCTACCGGAACAAACTGGGCTGTAAGTTCATATTCAGCAATGGTTTGTTTAAGTTCCTGGTACAATTGCCCGGTTAAACCACGTTGAATATATAATGACTCAATATCTTTGCCTGATACAATAGCTTCGATAATAGCCCTGATGCCAAAAATAAACTGGGCGTTATTGTTGCGCCGCGGTGCGTAGTTATCTGCCATACTGTAAAATAAATAAGGCAGCAAAAGTAATCATAATTATGCTCAAAAAGCGTTCTATTTAAAGGTTGGAGTAATCCGGATAAATATCAATACAAAATAGAATTTAAATAATTGAACACTAAGCAGTAAAAAATTTATTAACAGCTGCGTTGGTAAGTTACTAACAGCAAACCCGGGCTTTTATCTATTTTTGCTCCCCCACGATTTTTGGAGACAGACGCACAATGATATTTGAGAACAGTAACCGGACCAATAACGACCGACGTAATAAAACATTCATTCCCAATAACATAGTTTCGGGCAAATTGCCGCCACAGGCACGCGATTTGGAGGAAGCCGTGTTAGGAGCGCTAATGTTAGAGAAAGACGCTCTATCATCGGTAATTGACGTATTGAAACCGGAGGTGTTTTATGTAGAAGCACACCAAAAAATATTTAACGCTATACGTGTACTGTTTGAGAAAACCTCACCGGTTGATATTTTAACCGTTACCGCCCAGTTGCGTTTGCAGGGCGAACTGGAAATGGTTGGTGGCGCTTTTACTATTACCGAGTTAACTAACCGTGTGGCATCGGCAGCTAACATTGAGTATCACGCACGTATCATCATCCAAAAATATATACAGCGAGAGTTGATTCGTATTTCAACCGAAACGATCAATCTGGCCTATGAGGACACTTCTGACGTACTCGAACTTTTGGACAAGGCCGAAAAAAACCTGTTCGATATAGCTCAAAACAACCTTCGTCGCGATTCGCGTAAGATGGATGACCTGATGCAGGAAACCCTTAAAGAAATTGAAGCCCTTAAAGATAAAACCGATGGTTTAACCGGTGTAGGTACCGGCTTTACCGAATTAGACCGCATGACCTCGGGTTGGCAAAAATCCGACTTGGTTATTATAGCGGCTCGTCCGGCTATGGGTAAAACAGCATTCGTATTAAGCTGTGCACGTAACGCCGCAGTTGATTTTGGCAAGGCGGTTGCGGTTTTCTCGTTAGAGATGTCTTCGGTACAGTTGGTTAATCGTTTAATTTCGGGCGAGGCCGAAATTGAACAGGAAAAAATCCGTAAGGGCAAAATGGAGGAATGGGAATGGCAACAAATTCACTCCAAAATTGGCCGTTTAGAGCAAGCTCCCATTATTATTGATGATACCCCGGGCTTAAATATCTTTGAGTTCAGGGCCAAATGTCGCCGCTTAAAATCGCAGCACGATATTCAAATGATCATTATCGATTACCTCCAGCTGATGACCGGTAAAACTGACGGTAAAGGCGGCGGTAACCGTGAGCAGGAAATTGGTAGTATTTCGCGTTCGTTAAAAATGGTTGCCAAAGAATTACAAGTACCCGTAATTGCACTATCGCAGCTGAGTCGTGCGGTAGAGAGCCGCCCGGGTGGTGCTAAACGCCCCATGCTGTCCGATTTACGTGAATCGGGGTCTATTGAGCAGGATGCCGACATGGTATTGTTCCTCTACCGCCCCGAATATTACGGTTTAGAGTTTGATGAAGATAACAACCCTACCAAAGGTGTTGGTGAGATTATTATAGCCAAACACCGTAACGGTGAAACAGGCACCGTACGCTTAAAGTTTGTGGGTAAATACGTGAAGTTTACCGATTTAGAAACTAACATGGATAACTACATGCCACCAGGCGGTGGTGGAAACGCATTTTCGGGGTTATCGCCATCACAGGGTTTTGATAGTAACCCGGGCAATATCATTATCCGCCCATCACGTATGGATGACATGGATGATGAGGCACCATTTTAAGAATATAATTTTTAATAGAATTGACATTTCGAGTTATAACAAGAGATCTTGTTAAAGCGGATAAGCTTTTATCATAAACAGGATTTCCCTCTGTCGTTCGAAATGCCGGTTTTTATTTTATGCCTAAGTACATAGGCAAACCTATTACTTCAATAATCCAGCGTTATCCTTTAAATTTACCCCGGTAAGCTTTAACCTGAAAGCTTCCTGAACCAAATAAAATATTTTTTGAGCAGCCACCTCAAAAGGCAATCCTTGCGGACGGATGTTTGATACGCAATTTCGCGCTTCATCGGTTAAACCGGGTTTGGGGTTATAAGTAAGGTATGCGCCTATGCTGTCGGCCGCGCTTAGGCCCGGTCGTTCGCCAATGAAGATAATAGAAAATTTTGCGCCCAAATGATGCCCAACGTGATCAGCCAGTGCTACACGGGCTTGCTGCGCAAATATAATGGGCGATAGCTTGTAACCGGCCTCCTTTAAAAGTGGTAAAACCAAATTGAGCAGCGGCACTGCGTTCTCGTTTAAGGCTTCGGCTGAAAGACCATCGGCCAGTATAACGCAAATATCATAATCGCCGGCACTGGCCTGAAGATTTTGTATGGATTGTTCCTGTAATAGCCTACCTAAATCGGGTCGTTGCAGGTATTGCTCGCGCAATTCGGCACAGCTATGTACGTTAATTACAGGAACATGATAAGCCTTTACCGCCTGGCTTAGTCCTTCAACATCCATATGCGAATAAATGGCATCCCGAGCATGGGCATGCGCCAGTTTAAGTTCGAGCGATTGCTTAAGCGGAATACTGTTGCCTGTGCGGCCAAGGGCAATACGGGCCGCAGTGTATTGCTGCAGGTTTTGCCATCTGCGGTTTATGCTTCCTTCTTCGTTTTCCATTACTTTAAAACAAATGTTCCATAAGTTTGCCTATTATTGGATTATGGGTAAGCTGACCATGCTCATCAGTAATTCCCTGCTTCTTCA
Organism: Mucilaginibacter terrae; assembly: GCF_031951985.1. Lineage (NCBI taxonomy): Bacteria > Pseudomonadati > Bacteroidota > Sphingobacteriia > Sphingobacteriales > Sphingobacteriaceae > Mucilaginibacter > Mucilaginibacter terrae. The sequence goes on from NZ_JAVLVU010000001.1 coordinate 996,203, forward strand.
GCCATTCTTCAAACTCGGGGGCAGGTTTTAAGCCGAGCACCTTTCGTAAATACAAAGCATCATGAAATGAGGTAGACTGGTAATTCAGCATAATATCATCAGAACCCGGTACACCCATTACAAAATTACATCCGGCAACGCCTAAAAGGGTTAACAAGTTATCCATATCGTCCTGGTCGGCTTCGGCATGGTTGGTGTAGCACACATCAACGCCCATGGGCAATCCCATCAATTTTCCACAAAAATGATCTTCGAGAGCGGCGCGGATAATTTGCTTGCCATCATACAAATATTCGGGCCCAATAAAACCTACTACAGTGTTTACCAGCAAAGGTTTATATTTTCGGGCTATGGCATAGGCACGCACTTCGCAGGTTTGCTGGTCAATGCCATGGTGTGCATTGGCTGACAGGCAACTCCCCTGCCCGGTTTCAAAATACATTACATTATTGCCAACCGTTCCCCTGTTTAATGATAATGTAGCTTCATAAGCTTCATCCAATAATGAAAGATCAAATCCGAAACTGGCATTGGCTTGTTGGGTCCCCGCTATGGATTGAAAACACAGGTCGACAGGAGCGCCTTGTTTTATGAGTTCTAAGGTTGTGGTAACATGGCTCAGCACGCACGATTGTGTAGGAATATCAAACTGCTGCCTCACTGTATCAATCAACTCAAGTAATGTTCGAACTGCCGAAGGGCTATCAGTAGCCGGGTTAATACCAATAACTGCATCTCCGCTGCCGTATAACAGGCCATCAATTATAATGGCGGCAATACCCTTTGGGTCGTCGGTTGGATGATTAGGTTGCAGGCGGGTAGAAAAACGCCCTTTCAAACCAATGGTATTGCGAAACCGGGTAATAACCTTGCATTTATGTGCAACGGCAATTAAATCCTGGTTACGCATAAGCTTTGATACTGCGGCAACCATTTCGGGGCTAAGACCTTCCTGTATATTTTGCAGGGTAAGGAAATCAGCTTCATCGGACAGCAACCAATCGCGCAACTGACCAACGGTTAAATGGCTTATGGGTTCAAATGCTGCGGTATCATGCGTATCTATAATCAGGCGGGTTACCTCATCCTCTTCATATGGTACCAAATCTTCGTTTAAAAAGTTTTTAAGCGGAACATCGGCAAGCGCAATCTGGGCGGCAATGCGTTGTTCATAAGTTTCGGCAGCAACACCTGCCAGTGCATCGCCGGTACGGAACGGGGAAGCTTTGGCCAGCAGATCTTTCAGGTTATTAAACCTGTAAATATTATTGCGGATAGTATGCCGGTAAGCCATGGTTGAGTGATTTTATGGTTCGACGATCCTGTCTGCAGGTATTTCATCGTACAGATTTTGCATACGGTGCCTTCCTGTTAAAATAAAGATGAGCAGTGCAAGTATTAACCCAATTAAAAACATGCCGCTTACCAACAAATTATACCAAACTATAGCTACTAAACAAACTACCGATAAAATAAGTGCAATAGCCGGAAACACCGGGTAAAGCGGCGCTTTAAAGGAGCGCGGTAGTTGTGGATGATTACGGCGCAGTATAAACAAACTCAACATACTCATAATATACATTAATACAGCCCCCAATACCGAAAGCACAATAACCTGGCTTGTAGTACCCGTAAACAGCGCCGCAAAGCTAATTATTCCCCCGGCCGCTATAGCCCAATGTGGCGTTTTAAAACGATTATTCAGCTTTGACAAACCATGAGGTAGATAACCACTACGGGCCAAGGCAAAAACCTGCCTTGATGATGCCAGTATGGTACCATGAAACGACGCTACAAGTCCAAACAGCCCGATGCTTGCAAATATTTTGGTTAAGCTGTTTTGTTTGCCCAAAACTACGGCTATAGCTTCGGGCAACGGGTAATCCAAATTGCTTAGCTTGCGCCAGTTGGTAATACCGCCGGTTAATATCATTACACCCAAAGCCAATAAAGCCAGGGTAAGTAGGCCGCTTATATAGCCTTTGGGTATGTTTTTTGCAGGGTCTTTAACTTCCTCGGCTACCATGGCTACGCCTTCAATGGCGAGGTAAAACCATACCGCGTAAGGCAGGGCCGCAAATACGCCCGACCAGCCCGCAGGCATGGGGTTAGTTAAAAAATTATCAACCTTAAAATGCGGACCAATTACCCCCATAAAAAGCAGCAACTCGGCTACGGCCAGTATAGTTATAAATACCGAAAACGTAGCCGACTCCTTAACACCCAGCACATTAATGAGCATAAACACTACATTAAAAAACAAGGCAGATTGTAGTACGGGTAAACCCGGATGTAAAAAGTGCAGATAACTCCCTAATGCAAAGGCTATTGCGGGAGTGGCTAATAAAAAGTCGATAAGGGTAGCATACCCGGCTAATAATCCTCCAAATGGCCCCATGGCCTTGTAGGCATACGCAAATGCCCCGCCTGCATGTGGTATTGATGTAGTAAGCTCGGTATAACTAAACACGAAGGTTACATACATGAGTGTAACTACCAGCGTGGCAATTAAAAAACCCACAGTGCCGGCAACTCCCCAGCCATAATTCCAGCCAAAATACTCGCCGGATATGACCAGTCCTACGGCTATGGCCCAAAGGTGTATGGGCCTGAGTGTACGTTTAAGAGTTTGACTACCTGTATTATCCATAAACTGATTTGCGCCTTTAAGGTAGCAAAAAATCAGTGCAAAGCGGTTTTATAAAAAATACAAGATCAAAATTTTGATGTAAAAATTCAACACTTTGAATATGCTTTTGGGTAAGTACTTGGAAATTATATTATCAACGGGTTTAATTTTTCACAAATGTTATCGATTTAAAGTTAAAGCCACCTTCATCGGCATGAACCTTAATTTTGTTGATGCCCTTATTAAGTTTTACACCTTTCAACTCAACCATATACCAATCTGTATTAAATTGATTGGTACTAATGCTCTCGCCTTGTTTTACATCGGCTAATAATAACGATAGCTTACCTTTACCTGATTCAGATGATACGTTGAACTTTATTGTGTAATTACCTGCGGCTGATACATTGACTATATATTGCAGCCATTCCCCATCTTCAATATTAAAAACATGGTAGCCATTATCATCGGGGCGAATATCTACTCCATCGTTACGGTAACTGTACCCGCGGTTGCCCTGGGTATTAACGCCGGGTGTAAAACGGTAACTGGCCGTATCCTTATCGTAGTAGGCATAGCGTTGCCTGCCTAAATCATAATCAACTGCATTAATGGTTGCATTATCGGTGATGATGTGCTTTTTGAAAGGCGCGGTCGCAGTTGTTTGCACCTGCCTGAACATGGCATCTATAATGTCTTTATGATATATGTTGTTTTCGAGTTTGATGTTATATAAAAACTCGTCAAAAGCAGAAATGGCCTCAGTTTGCGATGGCTTAGGGGCTTTGCCGTTCCAGTAGTCGAGCAGCTTTTGGTAAGATGGTGTAAGTTTAATTTCAAGCGGATTATTTATACCTATCTTTTTTTCCTGCCACCAGCTCCAGCCTATGTTGTTGCTTTCGGCCAACTTAATAGCCTCAGTAAACCAGGTATTCGAGTTCTCGCCCGATTCGCCCAGCCACAGCGGAACTTTATTTGCCTTACTCATGTTCAGGAAACCTTGAATAGCACCGTCGTTATTAAAATTACCATACTTATGAAAACTAAGCACCATGTTATTATCCCACAGCGGAAAAATGCCTTTATAGTTATTGCCAAAACCGTTACCTTCAATAATGATGATATGCTTTTTATCCACCTCGCGAATAGCTTTGGTAATATCTACCATTAATTTTCGGAGCGGGATGTTTTTGGTTTCAGCTGTACCGCGTTTATCATCGGCGTTTTCGAAACCCCAGTTAGGTTCGTTTATAATATCGTAGCCGCCGATGTAAGGTTCGTTGGCATAACGTTGAGCCAGTTTACGCCAAAGGGCAATTGTTTTTTGTTGATTGGCTTCACTGTCCCAAAGTGAAGGCATTGAAGGGTCGCGATCGGCAATGGGCAAATCATTACCTTGGCCACCCGGTGCAGCGTGTAAGTCGAGTATCAAATACATTTTGTTGGCTTTGCACCATTTTAGCAAGCTATCGGTTAAGGCAAAGCCTTTTTCGAGCCAGGTATTTTTGCCGGATACCGGTTCCTTTTCAATGGGTAAGGTATATAAGGCATAGTGCATGGGTAATCTAATGGAGTTAAAGCCCCACGATGCCATTGAATCTATATCTATTCTGCGAGTGTGATTTAAGAGCCATTTATCATAAAACCTATCAGCATACTCTGTTCCAGCTACTTCGGCAATTTTTTGTTTAATACGATATTGCTGCCCAACGTTACTCAGCTTAAACATATAACCCTCCTGCAGCATCCAGCCACCAAGCCCCATGCCCCTGAGTATAATTTTATTGCCTTTACTATCGGTTATGAATTGGCCCTTGGTTTTGAGAAATTCCTGAGCAAATGTTGATGATGTAATAAGTATTAACAGTAGCGCAGTAGAATATCGGATAGCAGTTTTTAATGATGAAAGATGCTTGAAACCTGTTGAAATTTCCGATTTATAATACATGGTTTAGAGAATTGATTCGATCAAAAATATCAAATCTCACAGCAGATTGTCAAGACAAAAACCATACAAATTATTGATAAACAACCAATTGTGAAACAACAAATACGCTTAATGAAATTTAAAACAGAGGACGTAAATTGCCTTTCATGCACCCATTGATAAATTTTGAACAATGGTAGCTAATATTTCAATACGCTTTAATCGCAGAAAATATTTTTATTAAAAATGTCCGCTTAAAATGAGCGTAATTTTATTTGCACTGATTTTCAAAAGCTTGCATTTAAGCATCATTAAAACAGCGTAATTTATTGATTTGTAGTATTATATTTACCATAACCAATTACAACAATTCCCATTTTTTTATGAAAAAGTTACTTTGCATTGCTACAATGCTCTTGGTCGCGGGTATTTGCTATGCAGAAAAATATACAGTAAAATCGGCCGAGGATTTTAAAATAGCCGCTTCCAAGGTTGCTCCCGGAGATGAAATTATTATTGCCGACGGCACCTATACCAACTGGGCAGTTACTATTTCTAAAAATGGGACCGCTGAAAAACCAATTGTTATTAAAGCAGCTAATTTGGAAAGAGCTGTATTTACGGGCGTGGCTACTCAGCCCATGTTTAAAGTTACCGGCAGCTACGTAACGATACGGGCGTTGAATTTTAAAGAGTGTGTTATTGATAAAGCCGAGGGCAAAAACGGCATTCTTATCCAGCTTGATAATACTAAACACTCGGTGATAAGCGATTGTATATTCGAAAAAAACTATGCAAAAGTTCAGTTTATGCAGTTGATTATTATATCGGGCAATGGCGAGCATAACGAGGTAAGCAATTGCAGTTTTACCAGCAATGCCAACGTAATGGACATACAGGTTAGGGTAGCCAAAGAAGATTGCCCGCAGTACACCCTCATCAGGAACAATAAATTCACCAACAAAGACAAAGTGACCTGGAACAACGTTAATGGCGGCGAGTGCGTACAAGTTGGACAAGACCCAGTACTGCTTGGAAAAATTGCAGCTAATACTACTGTACGTAATAACCGTTTTATTAACTGCAATGCCGAACCTGAAGTAGTAAGCAACAAAAGCAGCAGTAACAAATATATAGGTAACTATTTTGAAAACTGCGACGGCGAACTGGTGATGCGCGGCGGCCACGATTGTTTGGTTGACAGCAATGAGTTTAAAGGCGGCTTAGGCGGCGTTCGTGTTTGCGGAACTGGTCACACTATAACACATAATACCATAAGTGATGTAAAAACCGGCATCAGGTTATATTATGGCATGGCATCGGGCAAAAACGAAATTGGCTTTTACATTGCCGCATCAAACTGCACCATAACTAATAACACCATCAACAATGTGCAAACCGGAATTTTGGTGGGCGATAATAAAAATGAAGACTGGGCGGGCAAGTTTGACACCAAACGCTACTCATCACGCGTATTACAAGACATAGCCCCTACTAATAATACTATAAAAGACAATAACTTTAAAAACACCGTTCAAACAGTTGTTTATCAATAATTGCCGATAGTTTCCAATATTTAATTCAACCGAAAGTATATATATTTGAATACAATTATAAACTAACTTTAGTTAAACCGGCCACTCATTATTAAGCATTCTTATTAAATTAAGATACTAAGGCTTTGTTTAACTTTTTTACTGTGCTGATTATATGGTGAAACTTATACGCCTGCTGTGTTACTATAAATTTATAACGGTCGTTACGTTGCTCTTTGCATTGTCATTTACGGCATCGGCCCAAAAGGTAACTTATATTGACAGTACCGTAAAACAGCATAAGTTTACCTTAGCTGAGATTGATTATATCGAAGATATAAACGGCAAACTTACGTTTAATGAGGTATTGAATTCGCCATCAATAAACTCAAAGTTTAAGCCTAACGGCACCTATTTTCCTAACAACAAAAACCGCGAATCAACCTATTGGTACCGTGTAAAAGTACGGTTTGATAAGGAGTCGGCCAACCGCGACGCACTTATTGAGTTTTTCGATCAAACTACCGATGAAGTAACGGCCTACATGCCAACCAAAGGTGGCATTTACAGCGCAGCTAAATCTGGCAATAGAATAAATTTTGCATCCAGGTTATTTCATCATAAAAATTTTGAGTTTCAAATTTCTAATAATACCGCCGGAGATTACACGTATTATTTCAGGCTAAAATCGCGCAACCTGGTCAACGTAATTATTGTTTACCGCACGGTTGATTACTTTGTGCACTATGCGCTTAATGAGTACCTCACTTTTGGCTTGTTTTACGGCATGGTGCTCATTTTTTGCTTTCATAACCTGCTCATGTTTATGGCAGTAAAGCGCAGGCAATACCTATACTATGTATTTTATATTCTAAGCGTTGCAGTTTATGAAATGAGTGTAGATGGCATTGCTTTTCAATACCTGTGGCCTCAAACACCTGCACTAAATGATTATGTTTATGGCGTTTCACTGTACTCGCTCAGCATATTTGCCCTCATATTTACCGAAGAACTGTTGCAGGTAAAACAACGTTCGGGTCGGTTATATAAACTCATTAACTACGTTATAGCTGCACGTACTGTATACTTCCTGTATTGCTTGTTTATAGATAAAAGCCTGTTTGCTTATAAGTTTGTTGAAGTTGTTCCGCTATCTATGGCTTTTGTAGCCGGTATAAATATTTACCGCCGTGGCTTTAAGCCTGCCCGTTTCTTTGTGCTGGCTTATGCGTTTTTATTTGCCGGGTTTATGGTAAAGGCCCTTACTGCTTTGGGTTATGCGCACTTTTTACCTGCATTTGTAAGTTATTACAGTATAGGTTTTTGCTTTGTAATTGAGATGGTGCTCCTCTCCTTTGCCATTGGCGACCAGGTGCGCATTCTGCGTAAAGAGAAAGACGAGGCGCAGGACGAAACCATACGCCAGATGCACATTAACAGCGAGCTTAAAGACTCTATAAACCAGGAACTGGAACACCAGGTAACTGTGCGTACCAAACAGGTTGTCGAAAAATCGCAGGAAATACTTGAGCAATCAAAAGTTATTGAGGCGCAAAACCAGCAACTTACTAATATCAATCAATTATTAGAACACCAGGCGGCCGAAATTACCCGCATGAATGTGTTGCTCGAAAATGACAATATTCAGCTCAAAACCAATATTGATAAAGTTACCAGTGCCCGGGTTCTATCGGCCGAGTTAAACTTTGAGGAGTTTAGTGCAAAGTACCCCGATCAGGAAACCTGCTATAAATTTTTAGCCGAGCTTAAATGGCAAGGCGAATATCAATGCACCCGCTGTAACCATACCTCCTATTGTGCCGGCCGAGTGCCATATAGTCGCCGTTGCACTAAATGCAGCTATGAGGAATCGGCTTTGCACAACACCATTTTTCAAAACAATCGTATTCCTATTAACAAGGCGTTTTATATAGTTTACTTAATCTACAGCAGCAAGGGCACTATTTCATCACATCAGTTATCCGACAAACTTGGCATTCGTCAAAGTACTTGCTGGGCTTACGCCATACGTATTAAAAAAGTAATGCAGGAACAAAAACGTTCACGCAGAAAAGATGCCCCGCAAGGATGGAGCACATTGGTACTGGAAACAGGCACCAAAGCTTAGTATTACCAATTTTGTGGATAATTATTTAAGTGTATAGTTTTATCAATTATAAAGGTTCGATGTACTGGTTTATGTTCAAAATAGCCATAATCTGTACAATAATGGTTTAGGATTGAAGCGTATTATCCTTCTGCATTTATAACTATCAGGCTATTTTCATCACTCAATATCTTTGAATATTATGCCCGTGCAGTATAAATTTACTGCATTAGCTAACCATTAAAGCGATGGATTTATAGTTCAAGCTGTCGCAACTTTCTACTTTATGATGAAAAGAATTCTGATCGCTGTGTTTTTTATAATCACACACACGGCTTACAGCCAGCAAAGCCATCGCCTCAATAATGGCTGGGAATTTTTGCAGCAAGACCTTGGCGGCATTTGGGAAGCCGTGCGCCCGGTTCCTGCGGGCGGTCCTGAGAGTGTGCCTTTATGGCAAAATGTAAGCTTACCCCACTGTTTTAACTCGCGAGATGCCGTTGATCCCGATGTTAACTATTACCAAGGCCCAGGTTGGTACCGTACCAAGCTAACCCTTGATAATCCTTATGCTAACGGACGAACGGTACTGCACTTTGAAGGTGCGGGGCAAAAAACTGATGTTTACATATACACCACCAAGGTAGCCTCGCATTTGGGTGGCTACGATGAGTGGACCGCCGATATTACCGATGCGGTTGAAGCTTTAAAAAAAACAGCGGTCTATCAAAAGCAATTTAAAGGCAAGATCCCGTTATCTATCCGTTGCGATAACTCGCGCGATTTGGAGACTATCCCATCTCAAATGTCGGACTTCAATGTATATGGTGGCCTGTATCGATATGTTAACCTGGTTTATCAGCCTGCGGTATCAATCAATCAGGTATGGATAACGCCGTCGCTGCAAAAAGGCTTAAAATCGGGCAGTATTGATGTAAAAGCAACTTTTACCGGACTCGAAAAAGTTGGTAATGCCAATGGTGAAATCACAATTATAGATGCAAATGGAAAAACTGTAGCTAAAGGAAAATATACTGTACAAAGTCCGGCGTTTCAGGGTAAGTACTCACTGGGCAAATTTCCCATCAAAAATCCACGCTTATGGCACCCTAACGCACCCAACCTTTACACCGTTAAACTTACTGCTACGGCCAACAACCAAACCTTCACCCAAACCGAAAAGATTGGCTTCAGGAGTTTTGAGTTTGAGGAACATGGGCCTTTCTTTTTTAATGGCAAGCGACTGTTATTGCGCGGCACCCATCGCCATGAAGACCACGCAGGCGTGGCCGCTGCCATGACCGAGGAAATGATGCGCCGCGAAATGCAGATGATGAAAGACATGGGCATCAACTTTATCAGACTTGGGCACTATCAGCAATCGCGCATAATATTAAACCTGTGCGATAGCCTTGGAATATTAGCGTGGGAAGAAGAGCCCTGGTGCCGTGGTGGTTTAGGCGGCGAAAAGTACCAGGCTATAGCCCGCCAGATGATGACTAATATGATCGAGCAGCATTACAATCATCCATCGATAGTTTTATGGGGATTAGGTAATGAGAATGATTGGGAAGGCGATTTTGAGGAGTTTGACAAGCAAAAGATCAGGGCGTTTATGAAGGAACAGCATGAACTAACACATAGGCTCGACCCTACCCGCCTGACCTCCATTCGCCGATGCGATTTTTGCAAGGATATACCTGATGTATACTCGCCATCCATATGGGCCGGCTGGTACCGCGATAAGTTCACCGATTATAAACGCATCAGCGAAGAAGAGTTCAACAAAGTGTCGCGATTTTTTCATGCCGAATGGGGTGGCGACAGTCACGCTATGCGTCACGCCGAAAATGCCGACTATCCCTTTATAAGCACTCATACCGATAAGAAGGATACGTTAATAAAGAACGGCGCAAAAAACAGCGATTGGAGCGAAAGCTACATTTGCAACCTGTTCGACTGGCATCTTAAAGAACAGGAGAATATGCCTTGGCTTACAGGTTCGGCCTTTTGGGTATTCAAAGATTTTTCGACACCGTTAAGGCCTGATAATCCTGTGCCCTATGTGAACCAAAAGGGCGTAGTTGAACGTGACCTTACACCTAAAGAATCTTTTTATGTATTCCAGTCATACTGGAGTGATAAGCCGATGGCACACATTTACGGGCACACCTGGCCCGTGCGCTGGGGTAAACCTGGCGAAGAAAAGCTGGTAAAAGTTTACTCCAATTGCAATGAGGCCGAGTTATTTGTAAACGGTAAAAGCCTCGGTACAAAAAAACGCAACAGCCAGAATTTTCCTGCAGCTGGTTTACATTGGCTGGTTGCTTTTAATGCAGGCAGTAATACCATTAAAGTGATCGCTAAAAAAGGAAAAAACTTTGTTAATGATGAAATAACCCAGCAGTACCAAACCCAACAATGGAGCAAACCCGCCAAATTGATTTTAGAACAATTAGATAAAAAAGACGGTATAGTTACCGCCCAAGTGAAACTGCTTGATGCCGATAACATCCCCTGCCTTGATGCCGCCAATTGGATTGAATTTGGACTCACTGGCGATGGAAAGTTATTGGATAACTTGGGCACATCAAATGGCTCGCGTAAAGTGCAGGCTTATAACGGCCGTGCAATTATAAAAGTGGATTTACTGCGGGGTAATAGCATTTTAACTGTGAAGTCGCTCGGCTTGAGTACGGAGTTTTTGAAGTTGAGTGATGGCAAGTAAATCAAAATGCTGCTTGGGGGACGAAAGCAGCCTGGCAATCTAATAGTAAAAAGTCTATCGCACTTAGAAGATGGCCGATCGATTTTAAAAACAACACATCTTAATAAAAAACACTATATACAAGAGAGCCGCTCGATTTGAGCGGCTTTCTTGTTATTTAACATCATCTATCAATTTCTTCCCTTGAGCCAAACGCTGCTGGCGTAACAGGGCTTCGAGGTAATAATAGTCGGCATAACTTATAGGCACATCAATTTCGCTGTTAGCTGGCTTGTGGCCGGTGCTGTGCAGCAATATAAATCCGTGGCTTTCGCCGGGTTTGGCCTGGTAGCTTTTAGTTAAGCTGGCCACAATCTGGTCGGCTGTTTTGCGGTATTCTTTTCCGTTTTTGCTATAAGTGCTCAACTCGTACAATGCCGAAGCCATGAGCGCAGCGGCCGAAGCATCGCGCGGCACATTTGGGATGCCCGGATCATTAAAGTCCCAGTAGGCCACCTTATCTTTTGGTAAATTTGGATTGGTGAAAATGAACTTGGCAATAGCTTCGGCTTGTTTTAAATAAATCGGGTTCTTAGTCTCGCGGTAGCATAGAGTATAACCGTAAAGTCCCCAGCCCTGGCCACGTGCCCAAGCCGATGAATCGGCATAACCCTGGTGAGTAGCCTTGTGTAGTACGGCGCCAGTTTCCGGGTCGTAATCCACCACGTGGTACGAGCTGTAATCGGGCCTGAAATGGTTTTTCATGGTGGTATTGGCGTGAGTTACGGCTATCTTGTAAAACGATGAATCGCCCGAGAGTGTAGTTGCAGCGAACAGCAACTCCAAGTTCATCATGTTATCGATAATTACCGGGTAAGGCCAATCCTTACGATGATCCCATGATTTAATACATCCCACTTTAGGGTTAAAGCGCGTAGACAGCGTTTTAGCGGCCTGAATGATGATGTCTTTATACCGCGCATCATGTGTTAAGCGATAGCCGTTGCCCACGCTGCAGTATACTTTAAAGCCCACATCGTGGGTGCCTTTATCAAACTGCTCGGGTTCAATGTAAGTGGTATACTGATTGGCAACATCGGCCCATTTTTGATTTTTGGTGTACTCATACAAATACCACAGCTCGCCGGGGAAAAAACCGCTAACCCAGTCTTTGGAAGGTATCATTACTAAATTCCCTTTGGCATCCAGCGTACGCGGAACGACCACATTGGGTTTGGTGCTTTTGGTTTTGGCTTCCGGAATTTCTTTCAGCATCACATCGGTTTGCTTTTCGGCAAAGGGCATGGCTTTTTTGTAATCGCTTTGTGCGTAAGCTACAGTTGATAGCAAGCTTAACGCTAAGGGTAAAAGTTTATTCATTGGTTGGTTAATTAAGCCAGATGAGCGGATGGCGCACCGGCAGGTTTCTTATAATTTCTTCATTGGTTGGATTGTGGTCGAGTGTTTTCCAGGTATCGAGCCACTGATTTTGATCGTATGCAGCTGCTCCAAACACAAGCGATGGTTGCGCAACGGGCCAGCTTTCCCAGTGCATCACATCATGCGGGTATGACCATTGGTTTTTGTCTTTTAAGTATGGATACAAAAACTCAATTCCTTTTTTTATTGATTTACCATCTGCTGTTTTATAATCCCATAAGTTATCTTGTGAAGTACTCAGCAACTGGCATATGGTGGTCATGGCATCCAAATTAAAAATGGAATACCCGTAAGGTTTAGTCCGCTTCAGTTCTAACGGAAAACTACCATCTGCTGTCATTTGTGTGGGTAGCAATACTGTTTTGTAGCGTTTAATGCAGGTATCCTGCAGGGCTTTATTGCCGGTAAATTTGGCAAAGCATGCGGTTTGCATTACCCAGCAGGTGCCATGGTTATTTTTGGCATTCATTTCATCCTTGCCATATTGGTGTGTGGTAAGCCAGATAAGATATTGAGCAAACCAGTTTTTGATAGTGCTCAAATCATTTTTGCTGATTACGCCAGCATCTTGCATTGCCTTCATACCTACCACCACTTCCATCAACTGAATGGTATCAATAATTCCTATTCCCCTGCCCGTTGCCACGCCTTTAATAGCCTGCGCATATTGTAGGTTAGGATTCATTAATGTTTCAGGGTTAATAAACCACGCTTTTAAATGCTGTAACGCGTGCGTTGCGTACTGTTTATCATGTGTGATCTTATAAGCCGAAGCCAACGCACCAATAATGCGGCTAAACCTGATCATAGCCAACCTATGCGCCACAAAGTTTTGCGGATTTGTCAATCCATCCTTTTGAGTGTATGGTCCATCGGGATTTTTTTCATCAGGCCACCAATAATCGCCTTCGGAGTAAAAATCGTGCTTCCCTCCTGCACTGCGCGTACAACTTTGAGCGGTTACGGTAATCGGCTGTTGCTGCATAGCCCAAGCGGCTTCTTTTAATATAGATGCTTTTAAGGTTGATACAACCTGTTGCCTAACCTCACTATTGTCTATGCTACGCCAGCTTAATAAAAAGCATGCGGTTAATATGATTATGGCGATGTTGGATTTCACAGGTATGATTAGGCTACTTTACTTTATCGCGTACCTGGTTAAGCACCAATTGCCAATCACTGTAATCGTCGCCGGCAACCTGTGCAATAATTTTACGCACCGATGGGTCGAAATAATCAACCAGCGAGAGTACGATAATGCCGTTCTTTTGCTTGAATGGCGCTCCGGCTATATAACCTTTTTCGCCATTGGCGGCACGGTCGCGGTCGAATTTAACTTTACTGTTGGCAAACTCGCCGTGGGTTTTCTCGCCGATTACAAAGGGTATTAAAAAGTCAACCGACTTTTTAACCGATGAACCTGTTGAAGACTGTTCGGCATAGTAATTCTTCCCTTCGGCACGATTCAATACAATCATGGCTTTTAAGAGCGGTTCTAAGGTATAAATATGGTAATGTAAGGCATCGCGCTCAGCAAAATCAAAGCTTGAGCCATCGGCATACATGTTTTGCCCGATCTGCTTATTCAACTCAAATAACAGTGTGTCCCGATATTTATTTTCGGCATGAATGGTGTATACAGCCTGTGTAATTACCTTAATACGGTGCGAATTCCAGTTATTAACAGCCGTAGATTTGCCGGGTTTTGAATATGGGCTATTAAGTTCGGCAACAGCAATGCTTTCCATCCACCTGTCAATTTCCTGCTGCTGATCTTTCTTAATATCGGCACGGATCAGATCATAACCGGCAAAAAATTCCTCCAATTTGGTTTCATCTATTGGGTCTCCGGTTGCCTGGTTAATTTTTGCCCAGGCCGACAGAAACTCCTGCGCTTTGTTTAGATAGGACTTATCTGCGTTAAGGCGGTAATATAAGGCCAGTGCATAAATTTTAGGCCCATCTTCAACCGCTTTTAAACTGGCCGTTTTAGCCGGATTGCCCTGCAGCAAACCTTGCGATGTTACTTTAAGTATAGGATTAGGCGTTTCGTTTAATGCTTTTTCGGCAATATTTTTATAACCCTCATATTCCTTTTTAACTTTCGCATCAGTTTTAAGAACACTTTTTAAACTTTCAACTTCTGCTGAAGATAAGCTTACATATTGCCCTTTAACACTTGTACTTATACCAAATACAAGTAAGATTATCAGTAAATTTTTCAATACGTTTATATTAATTGGTTTCCAGTTCAAACTTACTTTGCAACATAATATGGTCCGACGAGTTGCCTATCATCAGCTTAAACTCGCCAGGCTCTGCTGTCCAGTTCATCTTTTGATCGTAAAAAGACAACATTTCTTTGTTAACAACAAATTTGACTGTCTTGCTTTCTCCGGGTTTAAGATAAACTTTTTCAAAGCTTTTTAATTCTTTAACCGGGCGTGTAACACTGGCAAAGACATCCTGCAAGTATAACTGTACCACTTCTTCGCCTGCATATTTACCTTCATTTTTCAACAAACAAGTAACTGAAATAGAATCGGTTGATATAACTTTACTCTTATCCAGCTTCAAGTCTGTTAAACTAAATTTGGTATAGCTCAAACCATAGCCAAAAGCATAACGCGGACTGTTCACCATATCAATATATCCTGAGCGATAAACTCCTGCCAAATCCGTTGGTGATGGCCGACCGGTACTTTTGTAATTGTAATATACCGGTATCTGCCCTTCGGATCGAGGGAAAGTCATAGGTAGTTTTCCGGCAGGATTGTAATCGCCAAACAACACATCAGCCATGGCATTTCCGGCCTCGCTGCCAAGCCACCAGCTATGTAAAATGGCATCGGCATTATCAGCTACCCAGTTAAAGATCATTGGCCTGCCCGACATAGTGAGTACCACCACTGGCTTGCCTGCTTGTTTAACTGCTTGTACCAACTCTTCCTGTGCACCGGGGATATGTATGTTAGCCCGGCTTTTGGCTTCGCCGCTCATATCAAACGCCTCTCCTACAGCCATAATTACCACATCGGCTTTTTTGGCAA
The DNA here is from genome assembly GCF_031951985.1 of Mucilaginibacter terrae. Lineage (NCBI taxonomy): Bacteria > Pseudomonadati > Bacteroidota > Sphingobacteriia > Sphingobacteriales > Sphingobacteriaceae > Mucilaginibacter > Mucilaginibacter terrae. The sequence goes on from NZ_JAVLVU010000001.1 coordinate 1,011,598, forward strand.
CTTCCACCGCCTCGGCAAAGCCGCTATGCGTACTATCGGTAACGCTATTGCAACCGGCAGCATAAAGCAGTTGGGTATTTTTGCCTAACTTATTCTGCAAACCCTCATACAATGATACCAGATGGTCATTATCCCATTTGACTGACCAAAAGCCCATCATATCTTTTTCCGATTTAGCCAACGGACCAATTACGGCTATCGTTTTCAAGCTTTTTGACAATGGTAATAACTGTTTATCATTCTTCAGTAACACAATGCTGCGCTTGGCCATATCACGAGATTTTGAACGGTTATCGGCTGAATTTAAAACCTTGTTTTCGCGAGCTTCATTGCTGAAACGGTACGGATCGTCAAACAATCCCAATTCAAACTTTTTACGCAGAATTCTTCTTACCGCATCATCTACTAAAGCAATATCTACTTTTCTATCCTGTACCAATTTAGCCAGGCTTGACAGATATACGCGGCCTTCCATATCCATATCACTACCGGCATTAATAGCGTATTGGGCAGCCTCCGCGTTGTTTTTGGCAAACCCATGTGCAATCATTTCACGTATCGAACCCCAATCGCTCACCACAAAGCCTTTAAAACCCCACTTACCTTTCAATATATCTCGTTGCAGATAGCTGTTGCCTGTAGCAGGTATACCGTTTAAATCGTTAAAGGAATTCATGAATGTGGCTGCACCAGCATCAACAGCAGCTTTAAAGGGTGGCAAATAAGTTTCCCATAATGCGCGGTCGCTCATATCAACCGAGTTATAATCACGCCCGCCAATTGCGGCACCGTAAGCTGCAAAGTGTTTTACGCAAGCCATTATCGCATCTAAATCGCCCAACTTATTTCCCTGGAAGCCTTTAACGCGTGCTTTGGCTATCAATGAGCCCAGGTAAGTATCTTCCCCTGCCCCCTCCATTACACGGCCCCAGCGCGGATCGCGACTTATGTCAACCATGGGGGCAAACGTCCAGTGCTGGCCTGCTGCAGCCGACTCAATAGCCGCCACACGCGCCGAAGTTTCAATAGCTTTTAAATCCCAGCTGGCGGCTTCGGCCAGTGGTATGGGGAAGGTAACACGGTAACCATGTATAACATCTAACCCAAAAAGCAGCGGTATTTTCAAGCGAGATTGCATAGCTATCTCCTGTACCATTCGGGTATCTTTTGCACCGCGCACGTTCAGCATCGAGCCTACTTTGCCTTCTTTTATGTCTTTGTATTTGGTACTATTCTCGGTAACAGGGCCGGTGGCAAGCCTATCACCTGTATACTGGTTTAGCTGCCCAACCTTTTCCTCCAGCGTCATTTGTCCTAACAGGCGTTCAACCTTTTCATCAATAGTAATTGCAGCTTTTTTGCTCTGCGCATAAGTCCCAAAACATATACTTAAAAATGAAAAAGTGAGTAGTAATTGTTTCTTCATAAATTTATAGGTATTCATCACATCATGGCTTGCCCATGCAACACCATTTTAAATTGTGTTAAGGTTTATATAATGCTGTAATTGGTATAATTTCTTATCAAAACAGGCCTCTTTGAGTAAAACTGTCTTCATTGGTGCCGTAAACATAACAGCTTTTTTAATTCACCGCAATAGCAAAATCTATACAAAATACTGTAAAACAATTACTTACAATATTTTCAATACGCTTAAATACCAACTAAAAAATTGTATTTAACTGTATTTAAAGCACTATAACAGTCAATTCCATTTTGACTGATACGGTATTTTACCAGCGTATATATTTATTAATTTATATCTCCGTTTTGTTTTTACTACCGCTAATCGTGCATTCCAAGTACACATCTACATCGCTTACACATCTGAGGAATAATTTTCTAATCAAAAAAAGATATTCGTTGTTATGGTGTTGCAAACCTTATAAATACTTTTTACATTCAACCATAATCTACATCTGCCTTACATATGAACCTTCCTTCTCAATCATCACCGTTAAACAAGAAATTCTTGATTATCGGGCTGTGTTTATTCACCATCGCCCTTTCATTGGTCATCATTTTTACCCGCAAGCATAAAAACAAGGTCGACCCGGCTTTTAGCAAGTACATTGAGTCGTACACGGCCGGCGTAATATCGCGGCAAAGTGCTGTTCGAATTAAACTGGCCAGTCAAGTACAAACCAGTCACGCTAAAAACGAACCGCTGAAAGATGGTGTTTTTGAATTTTCGCCTTCGTTGAAGGGTAAGGCTTATTGGGTTGATGCCCAAACCATTGAATTTAAGCCCGATGAAGAAATGAAACCCGACCAGGCTTACGAAGTTGAATTTGCACTGGATCAGGTAGCCGAAGTAAGCGACGACTTAGACGAGTTCAAATTCAGCTTTGAAACCATTAAGCCTGATTTTACGGTAAACTTTGATGGCCTGCAAACAGCCACCAATACTTCGCTTAATAAAATGAAGTTTACCGGCACTGTGCAAACTGCCGATGTGGAGGAGCCAGCAAAAGTTGAAAAGATCATATCAACTCAATACCCAACGGCTACCCAAATAAGCTGGAACCATAACGAAGCTACACGTACGCACGTGTTTACTGTTAATAATATACAGCGCCCGGCTGTAGGCAAAGCCCCGGCGCAATTAGGCATTAAATATGATGGCAACCCCATTAATATTGATGATAAGCAAACTGTCGATATAGAGATACCAGCGGTTGGAGTATTTAAGGTGTTAAACATCAAAGCCGTTCAGGATCAGGATGAGTATGTTCTCATTCAAACCTCCAACCCTATTATGGTTGGGCAGGAATTGAACGGGCTTGCAGGCTTGAGCAACGTGCCCGATCCGGCTTACACCATTGATGGCAGCACAGTTAAAATTTATGCCAACACTCGTCTCAACGGCAATTACACTGCTTTTGCCAACGAAGGCATTGAAGACATAACCCATAAAAAAATAACCCGTGCCTTTACCGCCAATGTATTTTTCGAAAACCGTTTACCATCGGTAACTATACCAGGCAAAGGTGTTATCCTGCCCGATTCTGGTAAGTTAATGATGCCCTTTGAGGCTATTAACCTGAGTGCCGTTGATGTAAGCATCATAAAAATTTACGAGAACAACGTACCGCAATATTTCCAAAATAACGATTTTAATGGTCAGTACCAATTGCGCCAGGTGGGTAAACCGGTGCTGCAAAAAACAATCAGGCTTGATAATGATAAAGGCCTCAACCTGAATAAAAAGAACCGCTTTATGCTGGATGTTGACCACCTGATGCGCACCGAGCCAGGTGCCATTTACAGGGTGATCATCGGTTTCAGGCAGGAATACTCATTGTTCAATTGTAAGGCTGGTAAGGCCGCTGCCAAAGCAAACGATGATGAAGGAGGTTATGAAGGCGAGGAAGAATACAGCGACAATGGGTCGGGTATTGACGAGGATGATGAGTTTTGGACCCGTTACGATAGCTATTACCCCAGCGGTTACCGTTGGGATGAGCGCGAGGATGCGTGCAGCATGTCGTACTACACCAAAGACCGTTGGGCAACCCGCAACATTATAGCCTCAAACATTGGTTTAATAGCCAAGCGGGGTGCTGATAATAGCATGGTTGTGGCCGTTACCAATATTATGGATGCCCAGCCCATGAGCGGCGTAACGCTCGAACTGCTTGATTACCAGAAGCAGGTTATTGCCACGGGTAAAAGTGATGGCGACGGTATGGCAACCATTAGCACCAAACGTAAGCCTTACCTGCTGGTTGCCAAAAATGGCGACGAGCGCGGTTACCTCAAGCTTGACGATGCCAGTTCACTCCCACTTACCCGCTTTAAGGTTGGCGGCGAGCAGGTGCAAAAAGGGTTAAAAGGTTTCATTTATGGCGAACGAGGCGTTTGGCGGCCGGGCGATTCCATTTTTGTATCGTTCATTTTAGAGGATAAGCAGAAGACCTTGCCTAATGATCACCCCGTTGAGTTTGAATTTTACAACCCTAAAGGTCAGCTTTACAGCCGCATTACCCGCACCAAGGCTATGGACGGTTTCTATAGCTTCCATACGGCAACAACAACCAGTGCCCCTACCGGCAACTGGACGGCCAAGGTTAAAGTGGGCGGCGCGGTGTTTGAGAAAAATATAAAGGTTGAAACCATTATGCCTAACAGGTTAAAGCTTAACCTCTCCTTTGGTAATCAGCAGGCTTTAACTAAAGGTAGTGCCACAGGCGGAACCTTGAATGCCAAATGGTTGTTTGGCGGTATTGCTCAAAACCTTAAAGCTAAGGTTGATGCATTTGTATCGGCACAAAAAACGAGCTTTAAAAACCTGGAAGATTATGAGTTTGACGACCCTACCCTTGCCTTTAATACGCAAACGCAAACCGTATTTGATGGCCGCTTAGATGCCGAAGGTAACGCACCAATTAATGCCGATATTAACGTAGAAAATCAGGCTCCGGGCCAGTTAAGGGCAAACTTTTTGGTAAAGGTATTTGAGCCAGGAGGCAATTTTAGTATACAGCAGGTGACCATGCCGTACAATGTTTACAGCGGCTATGTAGGCCTTAAAACACCCGAGGGCAGTGCCATGAACGGTATGCTGGAAACCGATAAAGAGCAAACCCTTGATATTGTTGATGTAAATGCCAACGGCCAGTTATTGCCGGGCACCCGCAATGTTGAGGTAGAATTATATAAAATACAATGGCGCTGGTGGTGGGACGAAACCGGCGACGAGCTGAGTAATTTCACCCAGGACCAGTATAACAAGCTGGTAATTAACGAGCCGGTAACGTTGACCAATGGTCGAGGTAAATTTAAGTTTAAGATAGATAAAGAACGTTGGGGCCGTTACCTCATCCGCGTAAAAGACAAGCAAACCGGGCATTCAACAGGCAAGGTTGTTTACATCGACTGGCCAAACTGGTCGGAACGCCTGCAACAGGAAAACTCTACCGAGGCAGCCATGTTGTCGTTTACTTCGGATAAGCAGAGCTATAAAGTTGGCGAAGAGGCTACGCTTACCATACCAACAGGTGCAGGCGGCAGGGCATTAATTAGTATTGAAAACGGCAGTAAGGTTTTAAAAACCGCCTGGATAAATACCGAAAAGGGCCAAACCCGCTATAAATTCAAGATTGAGCCGGGCATGGCACCTAATATATTCACAACGGTAACGCTGTTGCAAAAACATGCGCAAACGTTAAATGATTTGCCTATACGCATGTATGGTTCAATCGGACTGGATATTGAGGACCCCGAAACCATACTGAAACCGGTAATTACCATGCCGGATAAGATAAGGCCGGAAACGAAGTCTTCAATCACCGTTTCTGAAACATCAGGCAAGGAAATGACCTATACCATTGCTTTGGTTGACGAAGGTTTGCTCGACCTTACCAATTTTAAAACCCCTAACCCGCACAGCGCATTTTACGCCCGCGAAGGCCTGGGTGTTAAAACCTGGGATTTGTTTGATTACGTAATAGGTGCCTTTGGCGGCGGACTGGAGCGCATACTAAGCATTGGTGGCGATGGTAGCGGTGTTGGCAACGGCAAAAACGTTTCGGTTAATCGCTTTAAGCCGGTGGTTAAGTTTATGGGGCCGTTCCATTTGGGTAAAGGCGAAAAGCAAACCAAGCAGTTTACCCTGCCGCAATACATTGGATCGGTACGGGCCATGGTAATTGCCGGGCACGATGGCAGCTATGGCTTTGCCGAGAAACCGGTGGCCGTTAAAAAGCCACTGATGATACTGGCAACCCTGCCGCGTGTGCTTGGACCATCTGAACAAGTACAATTGCCGGTTACCGTATTTGCGATGGAGAACAACATCAAAACGGTGACTGTAAAGGTACAATCGAACGCGTTTAGTAACCCGGCAAGCAGTTACAGCAAAACAGTAACGTTTACCAAAACCGGCGATCAGCTGGTATCGTTCGACCTTAACGTGAAGAACTTTGTAGGTGTAGGCAACGTGCATATAACCGCACAAAGCGGCAGTGAAACCACGGCATTTGATGTGCAGTTGAATGTACGCAATCCTAACCCGCCTATTACCAGCGTAATTGAAATAGAGCTGGCTCCGGGCGAAGTTTGGAACACCTCGTACGCGGCTATTGGCATGGGTGGTACCAACAAGGCCACGCTCGAGGTATCGGCCATACCTGCGCTTAACCTGTCAAAACGGTTAACATACCTTATTCAGTATCCGCATGGCTGTGTGGAGCAAACTACCTCATCGGTATTCCCGCAGTTGTATTTGGGTATGCTGATGGATTTGAACGCGCAGCAAAAGGCCCAGGCTGAAAGAAACATCAAAGCTGGAATTGCCAGATTAAACGGCTTCCAGGTGCAAAGCGGTGGTTTGAGTTACTGGCCCGACGGCGGCGAACCCGATGATTGGGGAACCAACTATGCCGGACACTTTATGCTGGCCGCACCAGGCTAAAGGCTATGCCCTGCCGGTTGGCTTTTTAGAGCAATGGAAAAAATTTCAGAAACGCCGGGCGCAAAACTGGGTACCCGATAGCAGGGAGATGTATTATTATTCGGGCTTGATACAGGCATATCGATTATACCTGCTGGCATTGGCAGGCGCTCCCGAATTGGGTGCCATGAACAGGCTCAAAGAAATTAAGTATTTAAGCCCCGAAGCAAAGTGGCGTTTAGCTGCTGCTTATAAACTGGCTGGCCAGCCCGAGGTAGGTTTACGCATGGTAGCCGGGTTGCCAATTACGGTTAAGCCTTATAATCAAATGGCTTACACTTATGGTTCAGACGTGCGTGATGAAGCCATGATACTGGAAACGCTTACGCTGTTAGGCCAGCGCAAACAGGCATCGCAAGTGGTTTATAACGTGGCTGCCAAGCTATCGCAAGATACCTGGTACAGTACCCAAACCACGGCTTACTCGTTGTTGGCTATTGCTCAATACTGCGGGCAAAACAAAAACGGCAACAAACTTCAATTTGATGTACAGGCAGGCAGTATAAAAAGTGCTGTTAATGCCGATAATTACCTGTGGCAAAGCAGCGTTGCAGCAAACGGCGGTAAAGCGCTTATTAAAAACCGTGGTAAAGGCCGTTTGTACATTCGCTTAATACAACAGGGTCAGCCAGCTTTGGGACAGGAGTTGCCATCGAACATCAACCCCGACATATTGCAGATGCAGGTGAAATACTACACCCTTTCGGGCGCCCCCATCGACCCAACATCACTTAAACAGGGTACCGATTTTGTAGCACAGGTGGTTCTTAAAAATCCGGGACAGCGGGGTAGTTATGCTAATATGGCCTTAACGCAAATCTTTCCATCGGGTTGGGAAATACTGAACACCCGCATGATGAATAATGATGAGGCCTTCAAATCTTCGCCATCTGACTACCGCGACATTCGAGACGACCGGGTGAACACCTATTTTAGCATTGCCCCGCATCAGGAAGTAACCTACTATGTTATGCTCAATGCATCGTACACGGGTAAATACTACCTGCCTGCTACTTATTGTGAGGCTATGTATGATACGGCGATAAACGCGCTGGAAAAAGGCCAATGGGTTGAGGTGGTGAAGTGATCTGAATCAAAATTTTCAGAATTCAGAGAGTTAACAGAATTAAATACAAATAGTAAATAATTCGTCATTACGAGGAACGAAACAATCTCTGCGAATGCTAAGCGAACATACATAGTTCAGAGATTGCTTCGTTCCTCGCAATGACGTTTTGATCATGATTCAAAAGGTCTTTCAAAAATTCAAACGCCCCAAAGTATACATTCCCTCGGCTATCATGCTTATTGCCTTAATAGCCTTTTGGTTCTGTTTACCTAAGCCACTATTCAACAGCCCTACATCGTATGTAATTGATGATGAAAAAGGCGAGCTGTTAGGCGCGGCCATCGCAGCCGACGGGCAATGGCGCTTTCCGTATGATGAGGTGGTGCCTGATAAATTCAAACAATGCATTATCACCTTTGAAGACAAGCGCTTTATGAGCCACCCGGGAGTTGATGCATTAGCGTTTGGCCGTGCCATCAGGCAAAACATAAAGGCCGGGCGGGTTAGTAGCGGCGGCAGTACTATTACCATGCAGGTGATCAGGCTGGCAACGCATCACAAGCGCAACATTGGCAATAAATTGCTGGAGATGTTGATGGCCTTACGTTTAGATCTTACCTATAGTAAAAACGAGATATTGGGTTTGTATGCCAGTAATGCCCCTTTTGGAGGCAACGTAATTGGATTAAATGCAGCATCATGGCGATACTTTGGCCGTAATCCCGATAAACTTTCGTGGGGCGAAATGGCTGCCATGGCCGTGTTGCCTAACTCGCCATCGCTGGTGCATCCGGGTAAAAACCGACAAACTTTACTTAAAAAGCGCAACTTGTTGTTAGATAAGCTTTACGCGCAGCATATTATCGACAAAAGCACAGCCGATTTATCTAAACTTGAACCCATGCCCGATAAGCCTTTACCGTTGCCCCAACAAGCCCCTCACCTGTTGGAACGGTTTAAGGCACAGTATCGGCACAAAGGCGAAACCGGCACACGTATAAAAACCACCTTAAAAGCCGAATTACAGCAGCAGGTGGCCGAAATATTGGAGCGCCATCACAGGGTGTTAAAAGCCAACCAGATCAATAACATTGCAGCGGTGGTACTGGATGTAGAAACCGGCGCAGCTTTGGTTTATGCAGGTAACATTTTCCACCCCGAAGATGCTAGTTTGGAGAGCAGTGTTGATGTGGTGAACGCGCCGCGCAGTCCGGGTAGCACGCTGAAGCCGCTTTTGTACGCATCCATGCTGCATGATGGCTTTATTTTGCCTAACACGCTTATTCCCGATATTCCTACGCAAATTGCCGGTTATCACCCCGAAAACTTTGATTTGGGTTACGATGGCGCCGTGCCGGCATCCCGCGCGCTGGCACGGTCGCTAAACGTGCCCGCCGTAAAAATGCTGCAAAAGTATAAGTACGAACGCTTTTACGAAGTGCTGAAAAAAACCGGCATCACCACCTTGAATCAACCTCCCGATCATTACGGATTATCGCTGATTTTGGGCGGATCGGAAAATACGCTTTGGGAATTGACCGGTGCTTACGCAAGTATGGCAAGGGTACTTAATCATTATAACCAAACCAACCGTTACAGTAGTTTTGATTATCATTCGCCAGTTTATCAATCCTCAACAACAGCTTCCAAGCCCGACGAAAAAAACGGCTTGCTGGATGCGGCATCCATTTATTACACTTTTCAGGCGATGGAAGAAGTGATGCGACCAGGCGAGGAAATGCTTTGGCAACAGTTCACCTCCACCCAGCGCGTAGCCTGGAAAACGGGCACCAGCTTTGGTTTCAGGGATGGATGGGCCATTGGCGTAACGCCCAAATACGTGGTTGGAGTTTGGGTAGGCAATACCACCGGCGAGGGCAGGCCAAACCTTACCGGTATTGGTACGGCAGCGCCGGTACTGTTCGATATTTTCAGGCTGTTGCCGGTTACCCGTAACTGGTTTAAAGAACCCGACCAGTCCATGGTTAAAATTTCGGTATGCAGTGAGAGCGGTTTTCGTGCGGGCGAATACTGTGACCATGCACAGGACATGTGGGTGCCGGTAGGCGGACTAAAATCGCCGGTATGCCCATACCACCGTTTGGTACATTTGGATGCCACAGGAAAATGGCAGGTAACGGCCGATTGCGAATTGCCGGACCGGATAGTACACGCCAAATGGTTTGTGCTACCGCCGTCGATGGAGTATTACTACAAAGCCCGAAACTACCGTTATAAACCACTCCCACCGTTTAGAGATGGTTGTGGTATTTCCGAAAAAACAAACCCTATGGAGGTGATTTACCCTAAGGATGATGCAAAAGTATACATCCCCATTGAGGCTGATGGTACCCGCGGCCGGATGGTTTGCAATGCGGCGCACAGCCAGCCACGGGCAAAAATTTTCTGGCATTTGGATGATCGGTATCTTGGACAAACACAGGACATGCACCAGATGGCCGTTGATGCTTCGGCAGGTAAGCACCTGTTAACCTTGGTTGATGGTGAAGGAAACACGGTAAAAGTGAGGTTTACGGTTTTGGATAAGGAGAAGAAAGAGTAAATAATTCCCTTTCAATTAGCACCTTTTACAGGTGCTACCCTCTCTAAAAAACGTTCTACCGCATAAGTTGACAATTGCCCGCCTGGTCCATTTAAATGATGATCAAACCCATGCGTGGCCCAAGGCAATTTTAGCCAGTAATGAGGAATATGATACTGTTGTAGCTTATCGCTTAATCGCCGGCTATGGTCGTAAGCAACCAAGGGGTCGTTTGCGCCATGAATAATTAGCGTAGGCACAGTTTGAGCGTTTACAAACTCAACCGGCGAGCTGGCTTTATAATTTTGCGGCACCTGCGGGTAATATCCGCCCAAATAATTAGCCATCACCCGGCGCGAATCCATCACCAGCTTGGGAGCAGGCAGCGAGTACCCCCATACCATGTCGGCCGGGCCATAAAAATCGATCACACCTTTTATTCCGGGCTCTTTTAGCGTGTAAGCCGCCAATAAAGCAATTTGTGCTCCGGCCGACCGGCCTACCAAAACAAAGTTGTTGGTGTCGATGCGCAGTTCATCGGCATGCTTTTTTAAGTAAATTAACGCGGCACGCACATCTTCAACAGGTGCCGGATTGTGCCATTTGGGAGCCAACCTATAATTAATACTGGCAACCTGGTAGCCTTTACCAGCCAAAACAGTATTCAGTTCGGGTAATTGCTGGCTATCGCCGCTGCTCCATGAGCCGCCGTGTATTACAATAACGCAAGGGCGTTTAACCTTTGTTTGGGCCGCGTAAAAGTCGAGCGTAAGGCTGATATCGGGATAATTTGCGTAAGTAAATGTTTTATAATTTAATGTAGCATCTTTTTGAAATAGCTTTGAAAATGTGAAGGGCTCTACTCTGTGGTCAGTTTGTAAATTCAACTCTTTTTCGATGTTTGACGGAAGTTGACGGGATATTAAATATGCCCTGATAATTGGTGACATGAACATTCCCAAAGCCAATATACCGGTAAATGTGCCTACTATATTGTATTTCGATTTAATAAGCCCACCGCTTGTTAATATCACCAACGTGGCGGCTATAAAAAGCAAACCGTACTCGCCCACCATAACCGCCAATAACCATAAATAATAGGCAGGCGCACTAATAAGCATAAGCAACGAAGCCAGAAACAGTAAGAATAAAAATATTAAACGAGGCATAAGTTGCTAAAATGGCTAAATTGTTTGATAGTAATAAACAATGCTGTTACAACTTAGCGGCTGTTGAGTAAATTTCTTACATTTCGGTCTGTTAAACCCTGCTCCTGCATGAAAAAGTTATTGTTCGTTTCCCTATTAGGCTTACCGTTCATATCATCGGCACAAAAATTTACCAAGGCCGAAATAGCCCGTTACATTGACCAGGCCAAACAGGTAACCATTATACGCGATAATTGGGGAGTACCGCACATTTACGGTAAAACTGATGCCAACGTTGTTTTTGGCTTGATGTATGCGCAATGCGAGGAGAATTTTAAAGGGATAGAACGCAACTACCTGTACCAGTTAGGCAAACAGGCCGAAGTTGACGGCGAAAGCAACCTGTATACCGATGTGCAGTTGCAACTTATTGCCGATAGTGCCCAAGCTATTAAAGAATACAAAACCAGCGCACCAGCATTTAAAAAACTTATGGATGCCTTTGCCGATGGCATTAACTACTACCTGTATAAACACCCCGAAACCAAACCCCAGGTACTTAAACATTTTGAGCCGTGGTACGCCCTCATGTTTACCGATGGCAGCGTGGCGGCCACTATAACCGGCGGCATTACACTGAACGAAACCCGTAAGTTTTATGGTGATTCTACCGCGGCAAAATATGGTTCGGTACATGCCGACAAACCATTGAGCACTGAAGATCGCGTGTTTGACCGTGAGATAGGCTCAAACGGGTTTGCTATATCGCCTAAAAAATCAGCTTCGGGGTATGCTATGTTGTACATAAACCCGCATGTGCCTTTCTATTTCAGGTCGGAGGTACAATTGGTAAGCGAAGAGGGTTTGAATGCTTACGGTGCGGTAACCTGGGGACAGTTCTTTATTTATCAGGGATTTAACGCGCATTGCGGTTGGATGCACACCAGCAGTAATGCCGACGTAGCCGATGCCTATGCCGAAAAGATTATTAAGAAAGATAATAAATGGTTTTATGAATACGATGACAAACTTAAACCCATTACTCAACGTGAATTAGTCATCAATTGCAAAAAAGGCGACAAAATTGAACCCGTTAAAATAACCGGTTTTTATACCCATCATGGCCCCGTATTGGGTAGCCGCGATGGTAAATGGCTGGCCTTGAAAGCGAATAACCGCTCGTACGATGCCCTGTTAGAATCGTGGTTGATTACCAAGGCTAACACTTACGTCCAATATGTAAAGGCTATGGATATGCTGCAAAATGCCACTAATAATACTGTTTATGCCGATGACCAGGGCAATGCCGTGTTTTGGTATGGCAACTTTATGCCCAAGCGCAATCCTAAATTAGACTGGACTCAACCCGTTGATGGCACTACATCGGCCACCGAATGGAAAGGTCTGCACCCGCTTAGCGAGATAGTACAGGTACGCAATCCGGCTGGTGGGTGGATACAAAATTGCAATGCTACACCATTTGCATCAGCAGGTAAATATAGCCCCGAGGCGGCTAAATACCCTGCTTACATGGCTCCCGATGGGCAAAACTATCGTGGTATAAATGCCGTAAAGCTGTTGGACAACAACGAAAAACTCACCCTCGAGGGCATCATCGCCAAAGGTTACGACCGCTACCTGGCTGCTTTTGATGTGATACTGCCACCGCTGTTTAAAGCTTATGAACAACCGGGCATGGAATATAAAGGCAATATAACCAGCGCTTTAGACCTATTAAAGAAATGGGACCGCCGGGCATCGGTAAACTCTGCGGCTACCACTTTAGGTGTTGAGTACGGCACTTTGTTGTTTGCCATGCTACCCCGCGCGGCATCATCGGAAGCAGGTACGTACCAAACCGAACGGGTTGAAAACCTGCTCAAAACCATAAAACCCGAACAATTTATACAGCTTTTAAACGAAGCCACCGAAAACCTCACCAAGCGTTACGGTACCTGGAATATAGCCTGGGGAGAAGTTAACCGCTACCAGCGCCCTGCCGATGGGGTTAGCTTTGATGATAACCAACCCAGCTTGCCTGCTGCTTCGGTAGCGTCAACTTTCGGGCAGTTGCCATCGTATGTGAGCAGGCCCATGAATAATTCAAAAAAACGCTATGGTTACTCTGGCAACAGTTTTATGGCTGCTGTGGAGTTTGGGCCGAGGGTGCGCGCCAAATCATTAATTACCGGCGGACAATCACTCAACGCCTCATCCAAACACTTTACCGACCAAGCTCAAATGTACCTCGACGGACAGTTTAAAGATGTTTTATTTTACAAAAAAGACGTTTTAAAGCATGCCGAAGCCACTTATCACCCCGGCGAGGAAAAGCAATGATACGCCTCAATTTTTTCTTCTTAAAACCGCGAAATTACACGAAAAGTGCTCATTTTTCCATGATGTTTAATTTACTGTTTCATGAAACGTGTTGAACACTTGTAACGGATTGAACGATGACCCGTCCTGAAAAAAGTTTACACTTTGTGTGGTTAATACTGTTATTGATTTACACTTTAAAGGTACGTACTAAAATAAGTTTACACAACATCCGCATACTGTTGCTTTACCGGGTAGTAATTCTGCCACCTTCGTTTGATCGGCCCTGTCAGCCTGTGGGCTTGTTCAGGTGTCATCATATCCAGGCTACTGTGCGGGCGCAGGGTATTATAGATAATAACAGCCTGCCTGATGCTTTGCCTGGCACTGCTGATATCTGCGTATCTTTCCTGCAATAGTTCCATCTTGAGGATCCCGTTAACCCGTTCTGCAATGGCATTGTCGCGCGGGTTACCACTTTGCGTCATGCTGATAGAGATCCCATTTTGCTTTAATAACTCCGTATATGCCCCGCTGCAGTATTGTATGCCCCGGTCCGAATGATGCACCAGGGGATGGTTTCCTTCCCGTTGCTTCAGTGCCATCTTTAAAGCCTGCAGGCAATTGTCCGTAGAAAGGTCATGGCTCATTGAAAAGCCAATGACCTTTCGGCTGTAAGCATCTGTTACCAGGCTCAGATAGGCAAAGCCTTCCCCCATGCGGATATAGGTAATATCGCTCACCCAAAGCTGGCCCGGACGGTCTATAACCATCTCTTTTACCAGGTCCGGGTACTTCCTGAAGCGGTGGTAGGAAAACGTGGTGCGTGCATGACGGCGCTTCTGCCGCACCAGCAGCCCGCTTTCCCGTAACAACACAAAGAATGCATCACGGCCTATAGCCGGCTGCAGCAGTGAAAACAGCTTCCTCGTCCCTATACGGGGTTGCTCCCTGCGGTAAGCCAGTACCTGCTGGACGAGCTCTTCCTGGCCGAAGCTCCGACGTTCCGTTGCTTTTAAATACTGATAATAAGCTTGTGTGCTGTAACCAAGCAGTCCGCACAGTTCACGCAAGCCACGTGAATGTGCCGTTATACTTACTCCGACCGCCTGATGCCAGACTTTTTTCTGATGTTAGTGCCCAGCTCCTGATCTGCTATATCGATGATATTGTTCAACAGTTCGTTCCTTAAACGCTCCTTGCGCAGCAGCTCTCTGAGCTGTGCTACATCATCAGGCATGGACGTGTCCTGCTCTTCCTGGGTTTTTTTAATGGGGTGCTCTTTTTTCACAATTCGATGGATAGTAGCCGCAGAGGTACTATACTTTTTGGCTAAGCTACGAAAACTTAGCCCGTGCGTGATCCGGTCATGAAGGATCTTCGCTATCTGGCTCTTGTTCATGGTTACACTTTCTGTTTTTATTGTGTAAACCTTAGCCAGGACAAGTCACGAGTTCAACACCTTGAACACTGACAAGATGTGCAATTACCCAAGTTAAAAACCGGATTTAAAAATTGTGTAAAAAGCACATACTTCAACTTAAAGAAACAAAACAATTTGGAATATTATAAATAATATTACTAAGTTTAGTAACCAATTATTTACCGCTTATGTTACCGGGCAAAGTTCATTTGCTTTGCCTATGGTAACATCATTGGTCGCATTTATAATTTATATTATCAGGCTTATTTCAGGTATGCTGCAAGAGATTAATAATTATATCATAAACTTCGGCAAGCTGATTGACAATAGTTACTCGGGAATAACGCTGTTGAATAATAAACATAAGGTTATATACCGCAGCCCCTCGGCCGAGCGTATAACGGGTTGGGAAATATCCTCGCTGAGCAACCATTCCATAGATTACTTTGTACATGATGAGGATAAGCCCTTCATTAATAATCTTTTACATTATCTAAGCCATACTCCAGGTGCATCACAGCAATGCACATTCCGTTTAAAGCATGCGGGTGGGCATTATATATGGTTGGAGTGCACATTAACCAATATGCTTAACGAGCATGAGGTAAATGCCATCGTCTGCAATTTTATTGATGTTACAGAGAAAAAAGCTGCAGAGGAACTTTTAAAGAAAACCCTCCATGAATTATCAGCTTACAAAAAAGCGCTCGATGAGTCGTCCATCGTAGCCATAACCGACCAAAAGGGTATTATCAAGCACGTAAATCAAAACTTTTGCAACATATCCAAATACCCGGTGCAGGAATTACTCGGTCAGGACCACCGCATTATTAACTCCGGGTATCATGACAAGGCCTATATTAAAAACTTGTGGACTACCATTGCCAACGGTAACATTTGGAAAGGTGAATTGCGAAACAAGGCTAAAGACGGCTCCATATACTGGGTTGATACCAGCATAGTGCCGTTTTTAAACGCCGAAGGAAAACCTTACCAGTATGTAGCAATCCGCTCAGACATTACCCAGCGTAAGCTCAACGAAATAAAACTGAAGCACACTTCCGAAAGTTTGATCCATTTGCTCGAAACCATATCCGACGGGTATATCAGTCTTGATAAAAACCTTTGCTACACCTACGCCAACCAGCAAATAGGCCAAATACTGAATATTAACCCTGCTGACCTTATAGGAAAATGTATATGGAATGTGTTTCCGCAGGCTGTGAATTCAGACACCTATCATTCTATTAACAAGGCGCTTACTCAAAACGTGGAGGTAATTCATGAGGATTATTACGCACCTTTAAACCTATGGCACGAAAACCGCATATACCCTACCCCTGATGGCCTTTCGATATTTGTGCGCGATATTACCCAACGTAAAAAAGAAGAGCAGCACCTCAAGCTCCTCGAATCGGTGGTTACCAATACGTCCGACTCGGTTTTAATTACCTCAGCCGAGCCCTTGAAAGAACCCGGTCCGCAAATTATTTATATAAACGAGGCCTTTACCAAAATGACCGGCTACACTGCTGATGAAGTGATCGGCCGGTCGCCACGGTTTTTACAGGGGGCCAAAACCAGTCCTGATGAGACATTACGCATAGCCAATGCCATGCAAAAAGGCATCCCGGTAAATGCTACTTTACTTAATTACAAAAAAAACGGCGAAGAATTCTGGAATAGCTTTACCATTAGTCCGGTTAGTAATCAACAAGGGCAGATAACCCATTTTATTGCCATTGAGCGTGAGGTAACCCAATGGAAAAATAAGGAGCTGCAAAAAAATCTGCTGGCCGATATTAGCATGGCTTTTAACAAAGCTCAAAGCTTACCTCAAACACTGAATGCCATTTTACAAAAACTGGCAAACTTTGGCAACCTGTGGATGGCCGAAGCCTGGCTGGTAAGCGCCGATAAATCAAAAATAAATCTCGAAGCCAGTTATGCTGCCAATAACGCAGCCCATGAATTTTATAAGTACCACAACAATTTTAATAGCTTTAACAAAGATGAAGGATTACCGGGAAAAACCTGGCAGGCCCAACGCATACTGCACTGGCAGGAACTCGCTACCCACCCCGATTTTTTGCGCCGCGAAGCCGCTTTACAAACCGGTTTAAATATGGCTTACGGCGTTCCGCTGGTGACAGGTAATGATGTTATTGGCGTACTGGTTTTAGGGTTAAACCACGATAAGAGCCTTAATGCAGCTTATATGGGCTTTTTTGAAAAATTCGGCAGCCATTTATGCTTTGAAATTAAACGCAAGCAATTAGAAAATGAGCTAAACCAGATATTTAATTCGGCACCTGATGTAATTTGTATTATAGGGGCCAATCGCTCTTTTAAAACTGCTAACCCGGCTATGTGTACATTGTTGGAGTACAGCTACGATGAGATAATATCTAAACGGGTTGATGATCTTATTCATTCGGATGATTTAGAGCCAAGCAAAGCGCGTATACAGCACTTAATAAACAGCACCGATCTAACCTTATCTTATGAAAACCGGTATATCACCCGATCGGGTAAAATTAAATGGCTGTTATGGACGGCAACCAACAGTACCGAAAAAGACCGTATATTTTGCGTAGCCAAAGATATTACCGATAAAAAACAACTGGAAATTAACCGCATGCTGGCCAATAAGGCCGTTAATGATGCCTTAGAAGAAAAGCGTACTATTTTAGAAAGTATTGGCGACGGCTTTTTTGCACTCGACCGTAATTGGACCGTTACCTACTGGAATAAGATGGCAACCAAAGGCTTAGGAATGGACAAGGAGGCAGTAATAGGTAAAAACCTTTGGGATGCTTTCCCGGCGGCCAGGGGAACGAAATCATGGGACATGTATCATGAAGTAATGGCAACCGGCCGTGCCGTGCATTTTGAAGATTATTATTTACCGCTTGATGCCTGGTATGAGGTGAGTGCCTACCCCTCGACCGATGGTATTTCGGTTTACTTTAAAAACGTAACCGAGCGGGTTAATTACGTTAAAGCCATCGAAGCCAAAAACAAAAAGCTTACCGAAATATCATGGATGCAATCGCACGTTATAAGGGCCCCCCTATCGCGCATTATGGGTTTAGTGCAACTGGTACAATCAGTTGGGTTTAAAGACGAAGAAAGTGGTGAAATACTCAACTACCTTATCGAATCGGCCCATGAGCTGGATAATGTAATTAAAAATATTACCGATAAAACGCAGACGGATGAGTGATAATACTTGTTCTTTCCATACAATTTGCACATTAGAACACCCCCCATTCTTAACACTTTCTAATAACCTGTAAATTAGCTATTTACATCACTATTCTCAGGACAGAGCAGGATAGTTAATTTATGGTTAAATAATATTTTCGTTTACCAATTATAGAGTAAGCCGAAAATCTCAAGAGTAGGCAACAACACACCAACCAACTAAAAACCAATGAAAAAATTCTTTTCATTCAGGGCTTTGTTCCTGAAAGTGACGGCTATTGCCGTAATTGTAGCTATTGCAAGCTGTAAAAAAACCGACAAAGCCGAAACCAAGGACTCTCCTACTGAAACTGAAACCGCCAAACAAGTTGCGGCATCGCCCTACCCTAACGAGGTGCGGCAATCGGGCAGTAACTACATCTGGCGCATTAATAATGCCGATGTGGGCACCACTAACAGCCTGGCAACTGCCATTAATAACTGTATTGGTACCGGCAACCGCGAAGTACACGTAATTGTAGGCGGCACCTTATCATCGCAAATTAACCTGCAGCCCGGTTTAACCCTGTATTGCCATAACGTAATCTTTAATAAAAACCACACCGGGTACGGCTTTTTCAGAGACGGATCGGGCGGGATAAAGATTTACGATATGACGCTGAATAACAATACCAATATGGGTATACGCACCAGCCGGGCAAGCGATATTTACATACAAAATGTGAAGATATACGGCGGTAGCATAGGCATCCGTATTGACAGCCACCCAAGCCGCCCCTACGAGGAAGGACGCTGGGTTTACAATGTGCACATACAGGATTGTCGCTTTGAAAACGGCAGCAGTCATGGTTTAGAAACCTACTCCGTTGACGGCTTTAAAGCCTACGGCATAGTGGCCCGCAACATGGGCGAATGCGGCGTACTGCTCAACCAAACCAAAAACGGCACCATAGGCACCGTAACCGCCTACCGTTGCAGCTATGGTGGTGGATATGCAGGTTTACGCTATGCCAACAACTGCAGCAACATTACCGCCTCCATGCTCAACGCCGACCAATGCGGCCGCGGTTACTTTGTGCTTACCGGAAGCAACAACTGCCGCCTGAACAACTGCCGAATTACCGGCGCCACCAACATAGGCATCTGGTTAGAAAACGTAGTAAACTGCGCCGTAATAGCCGGCTGCAACAACAGCGGCACCGCCGTAACCGGTTCGGGCAGCTATGCTAATGTGAGCAATACTTGTAATTAAGATTTGATTTGATAATTGGTATAAAAGGAGGCGGTGTGAACTGTCTCCTTTTATTTTATGCTGCTTTTTGATGAAACTATATTTTGCGCTTGGGGGTGCACCAGCTTGGGGCTGAGTTTTGCCAATTTTTTATACATGGAAGTATTCGTTTGGATGTGGACCATTAACCATTCCTATTTCTTTATAAGGACACATAGGATCATCCATAGCTGCATTAAATAAAGCTTTATTGGGATGGTTTAATGTATTTCTTAAAGCATTTAGAATCAACTCAGTACTTTCGATAGCATAATTATAGTTAGCCGCACTAACCATCAACCAACCGTAAATTGGAATATCAATAGCAAATTTGTCGGGATCTAAGTTTTTTAAGAAGCTATCAACCAACGCTTTCAATTGATCAGGAGGCAAACTTATGCTATTATAGGAGGCTCTTAGTTTGTTCAAAATAAATACCTCTTTTGAAACCTGCGTAGGAAATTTGGAAACTAAGATGTGTAAAATAACACTATGCGGGTTATTTTTATAAATATCTAATAAGGCTGGGTAATAGCTTTCGTTAATGAATATTGTTTTTAAACGCTCCCCTACATTTGGAATTTCAGCAGGATTTTTTTTTATAAATTCAAGCAGGTATTTCAGTTCCTCCTCTTGAAGCCTTTTGTAAACATCGCTGATGCTGCTGTTAATATCTTCTTGAATTTTCCTAACATCTGCAAGGGCGTTATTTACATCGATTTCTGCCTGATTAATAGTTCCGCGAATTAAGGTAATATTGGTTAAAGCCTCATTAGCCTGCCGATTCGCTCGAGCTGCACGATTGCCAATAAAACCTACAACAATGGAAGCTATTGTTGCAATAATACTAATAACAATTGTTGAGACAGTCATACTATTAGATGCTGCGGAGGTTATAGCAGAGCTGCTCGCCAATTGATTGGCTACTGAAGCATTGGCCGAAACGTATAAATTACGGTGTGCGTTTAACTCGTATTCCAAAACATCAAAACGCTTCTGCAAAGTTTTCAGGCTATCAGAAGCTGTTGGCTTCTTAGCAAAACAGCTCAGGGAAAAGAAGGCTGACAAAAGTAATAAGGCAATTTTTTTCATAGCTAATTATACACTTTCTTTTAATAATTTGAAATACATAGCCAATATAAACGCCTTACAAAAACATCAATCCAATAAACTGTAGCAAAGCTTACAAAATACAAGCCTTCAGCATTATGAAATTTATAGTTACGGCTCATATGCTATAAATTTACAACATTGTATAATGTAAATCATAGCTTGAAGACCACAAGCGGGACGCTTGCGGTAGCGAAAAATTAAAAATCAATCTAAAAATTCTTAATAATAACACTTCGAACTCAAAAAAGTATACGACAAGCTGATTTGGAAAAACATGTAGGTATCATGCTTGCGGGTGTCGCCGCGTTGAGTGCCGGGGTCGCCAAGGTAGATGCCGTTGCGCTCGCCTGAGCGGTCGCTGAGGGCGCGTGCTATCGGGTCGGTAAAGGAGACTTTGTTGGCATAAAGGCCGCTTACATCGTCGAGGCGGTCGGTGTAGGCGGTGCGGTAGCCAACTTCGCCGGTTACGCTGAGTTTGCCCAGCAGGTTGTACTTTACACCTGCGCCAAAGGGTACGGCCAGGGTGCTGCCTTTGTAGGGTATGCGTTGTCCTTCGGTGCGCAGGGGGCGCAGTTCGTAGGTTTGTCCGTTATAGTTAGCCTGCGGGTTATAGCTGGTACTGGCAATGCCTAAAAAAATGTAAGGGGTAAAACTGTTATAGCCTGCGCCGGGCAGGTATTCCATAAAATTAAGTTCGCCAATGAGGGCAACTTCGGTAAGGGGTGTAATGAAACTGAGGTTGCGGTCGCGTTGTTGCTTAAAGCGCGAAGTACTGTCGGCAGCACCAATTTCGGCCTTGGTAATGCTAAAACGGGCAGCCGCATAGCCGCTGAAATTGTAGCGGGTAAACAAACCTGCCGCCACGCCGCTAACGTTTAAGGGGTTGCGTTGGTTAAGGTCGCCCTGATAGCCCGAGCCGCCTGCCAATACGCCAAATTCCCATTTTTGTGCGTAAGTACCTGTGGCAATACACAATAATAAAAGTATGGCTAATAAACGCGGCATTATGGCAAATTTAATAATTACGGGCATCTAATCCCCATAATAATTTATTGCGCAGGGTAGAAAGGTAGCTCTCGTTATTAAGGCGTATCAAATTAAGCCTGAAACCGGCCTTGCGTATATCAAACTTCATGCTCGATTCAATTACCGCCGTGCGCGAATCGCACGAGATGAGGTAATTGGCGCTGCGGGTTTGCACCTCAAAGGTAAGCGTACAGGTATCGGGCAGTACAATGGGCCTTACGTTCAAATTATGCGGCGATACGGGAGTAACCACAATGGTATCGGTTTGCGGATAAATGATAGGTCCGCCGCAGCTTAACGAGTAAGCTGTAGAACCCGTTGAGGTAGAAATGATGATACCATCGCCCCAATAAGTGTTCAAAAACTCCCCATCCAAATAAGCATGCATGGTAATCATGGCCGAATCATCGCGCTTATGGATGGTGATATCGTTAAGCGCAAAATTATCCTTTCCAAACACCTCGGCATCTGATTGAATGCAGATCAGCTCGCGACTATCCAAAGTGAATTCCTCGTTTACCACGGCATGTATGGCGGCGGCAATATCATCTTTATTTACACTGGCCAAAAAGCCCAGGCGGCCAAAGTTGATACCAATAACGGGTATGCCGCTGTCGCGAATGAGCGTTACCATGTCGAGCATGGTACCGTCGCCGCCCAAGGTTAAAAACACATCTATAAAGCCCTTCAGCTCGCAGGTATTATCTAAAACCGGGTACGATTGTAGGTTAAGCTGATCTTGCAGGGTGTTTAATAGTTGGGAGTGAATATACACCTCAACCTCGTGCTGGGCAAGCACATCAAACACCTGCTGTATATAGGGTATAACCGTGTCGTTAAACTGACGGCCGTAAACTGCTATTCTCATGTGGTTTACATGTTGAGGTAATTCATGAACGATTCGTACCGGTTCAATGAATCATCATCATCGTCGTTGTGATTAAAGGTGGCTTTAACATCGTAGCCATAACGCAAAAATGCGGCATTTATGGAAGATATGTCGGTTTTATTCAGTTTAAGCGTTACCTCCATGCGAGTTGAATCGGGAAAAGTACGAACGTACGAACTCAATATCTGTGCATTGTCCGATTCCACTATCTGCGCCATTTGCGACATGGAGTTTCCGCGGTTACTTATCTCCAACACAATAATACTTCCCGGTTGGGCAACGGCAGTTATCTCACCAAAATAGGCGTTCATGGCGTACTGGTTTATTACACCATCATACGTTTTATTAGGACCAAGCACGGGTACCATAGTAAGGTTTTGCTCGTAAAACAAGCGTACTACATCGTACACGTGCTGGTCTTCAAACACAAAGGTATTAACATGCAATTGCGGCAAAGCGCTTACCGGCAGGGTGTGGTCGGGCTCGGTAATATCGGCCTCGGCCAGCAGGCCAATAAACAATTGCTCGTTTACAACAGGCAGGTGCCTTACCTTAAACTCGGCCATACGGTCAATGGCAAGTTGTAAGCTGTCGGTTGGTGTAACCGGCGGAATGGTGTTGGCAGCTAACTCTATTGCAAGCATATGTTAAGCTTTTGGTTTTATATCGTCTAAATGCTCTTTCAGCAGTACGTTAAACTCGTCCGGGCGTTCCATCATGGGCGCGTGGCCGCATTTATCAATCCAGTACAGCTTTGAATTGGGCAGCAGCTGGTTAAATTCAACAGCTACCTCGGGCGGGGTAATTTTATCATCGCGCCCCCAAATTAAACCTACCGGTATGGTAATTTTATTCAGTTCCTTAGCCATGTTATGCCTGATGGCCGATTTAGCCATAGCGAGCAAGCGTATTACCTTCGAGCGGTCGTTTACGAGGATGAAAACCTCATCAACCAGGTCTTTGGTAGCAGTGGCCGGATCGTAAAAGGTATACTCTACCTTTTCTTTTACAAATTCATAGTTCTCACGGCGCGGAAACGAGCCTCCAAAGGCATTCTCGTACAAACCCGAACTACCGGTTAACACCAGCGATTTTACACGCTCGGGGTGCAATACACAATATATTAATCCTGCATGGCCACCCAAAGAGTTACCAACCAGCACAAAATCATTTAAATCCATGTGCTTTACAAAACGGTGCACGTGCTTGGTAAGCGTTTTTACACCGGTGGTTAGCAGTGGTAAATCAAATATAGGCAATATAGGAATTATTACCCGGTACTCATCTTTAAACCCGTCAATAACACCTTCCCAATTGCTTAAACCGCCCATTAAACCGTGCAACAGCAATAACACAGGCCCCTGGCCTTCATCAATATATATAAATCCTTTTTCTTCTTTTAGCACGTATTTCATAAAACGGGGCAGTAAATGCTATAATAGTTATACAGATGACTTTAAACCAATTTTACAAACGGTTTAAATCATCCTTCATTTGGTTATAAAGTTAGTTTTATTTTGAACAGAGCTTCAATACTAAACAAATTAAATTATGCTAGCAATTGTTTTACCACTTCTGATATTGTTTTGCCATCGGCTTTACCGGCAAGTTCTTTATTGGCAGCGCCCATAACCTTACCCATATCTTTAACCGAGGTAGCGCCTACCCTATCTATCAGATCTTTCAAAAATGCCTCTACTTCTTCCCTACTCATTTGTTTAGGCAGATAGGCTTCTATCACTTCCATTTCTTCCTTTTCAACCTGGTACAAATCAGGGCGGTTTTGAGCCTGGTAAATATCGGCCGATTCTTTGCGTTGCTTTACCAGCTTTTGCAACACTTTAATTTCGGTTTCTTCGCTCACTTCTTCTGATGCGCCTTTCTCGGTTTTAGCCAGTAATAAAGCCGATTTAATAGCGCGTAAGCCACGCAGTTTAGCTTCGTTTTTAGCTAACATGGCTTGTTTAATATCCTGGTTTATGGTGGTTTCGAGTGACATTGTTGTTATGTTGATTGGTTGATTAAGTTGGATTAGTTGACTGGTTGGGCAGTGGGAATAG
Source organism: Mucilaginibacter terrae (assembly GCF_031951985.1). Classification (NCBI taxonomy): domain Bacteria; kingdom Pseudomonadati; phylum Bacteroidota; class Sphingobacteriia; order Sphingobacteriales; family Sphingobacteriaceae; genus Mucilaginibacter; species Mucilaginibacter terrae. Next base: position 1,036,118 of record NZ_JAVLVU010000001.1, read on the forward strand.
TTGATTAGTTAATTATTCGTCTTTATAAAACAACTCAACCAATCAACTACTAAAACACTCACTAACCACGATATATCATGCTCCCCGTTGCTTGCGCGGTTGGCATAAGCACGAGGTCGTTTATGTTGACGTGTGCAGGGCGCGATGCTACGTACCAAATGGTTTCGGCAACGTCTTCGGCGGTTAATGGTGTAAAACCTTCGTATACTTTTTTGGCGCGATCCTTATCCCCTTTAAAGCGCACTTCCGAAAACTCGGTTTCAACTGCACCGGGATGGATGGCTGTTACTTTGATGCCGTGTTGCAGCAGATCGATACGCATGCCTTTGCTCAACGCATCAACGGCCGATTTAGTGGCACAATACACATTGCCGTTCGGGTACACCTCTTTACCTGCAATAGAGCCCAGGTTAATGATGTGGCCTTTTTTGTTATTTATCATCCAGTTGGCTACCAGTTTGCTTACATACAACAAGCCCTTAATGTTGGTATCAATCATGGTGTCCCAATCATCATAGCTACCGTTTTGTAAGGGGTCGAGGCCCTGGCTCAAACCGGCGTTGTTTACCAGTATGTCTACCTGTTTTAAATCATCGGGCAGGATATCTAAATGGTGCAGTACCTGCTCTCGGTTACGAATATCGAAAGCGGCAACCGCAATACGCACATTGTAAGTGCTGTTGAGTTGCTGCGCCAGCGCGTCGAGGCGTTCCTGGCGACGGCCGGTCAAGATCAGATCAAACCCTTCGCGGGCAAATAAATGGGCACAGGCCTCGCCAATGCCGGCGGTGGCTCCTGTTATTAATGCAATTTTAGCCATAGGTATTAAACTACAGCGGCGAAATTATGTTTTTTAGTCCGAACACCCTAAACCGCCACCAAATATTTACAGCCATGTGTTACAATATCACAAAAAACGCAAAAGCCGGAAACCATGATCTTCATCACCGCTGCGGCTTAATTTGAAAACATATAACTGCCGACTTTTAAATCATTTTATCCACTCACTACTCTCCATTCACCACTCACTACCCTACTGTATAAAGCTGCCATCGCCACGGCGTTTTAACTGACGACCATTTCGTGACGGAATACCACTCCATTTTTGCAGGTTGGTGCGTACACTAAACATAAAATAACGGCTCAAGGCATTGCTCAGCGTGTTGGTTACAGAGTTATCGGTAGTAACCTGCCCCACAAAGTTATTTTGCTTTAAAATATCGAACACCTGTAAGCGTAACGTAAGCGTACGACGGGCAAAAAACTGTTTTTCGATATTGGCATTTATTACCAATGGGTTACGGGTTAAATTATTAGGAATGCCACTTATGAAGTTTTTACTGGCCTCGTATCCAAACTGCAGGGTTTGGTCTTTCATAAAAAAGAAACGGCCTTCTATACCCAATGAAAGGGTACGCCTATCAGTATTTGATGATGGGTTGGATGCAAAAAATGTACGTGTAATATCATAAGCAATAAACGGATTGGTTTCGATGTAATCGTTAGGATTAATGCGTGGGCCAAAACGCTCATTTAAACGCCATACATCACGTATATTTTGCAAACTGTTTAGCATTGATATAGTACGCGAGAAACCGGCACTGCCATTTAATGACAAATTGTATTTACGATCAGCTAATTGCTTTTGCAGATTGTAATTACCCATTACGCTGTAACTGCCGTCGAGATTTAAATAACGGGTTTCGTTTTTAAAAGTATTATTCACATCGGGGATGCGCACGTTATTGGTTACAATTTGGTTTTTAATGATGCTTGTAACCACATTAGCCGAAATATTGAATCTTGAATTGGCCAGGTAATTATTATATCGGGTAGTAACACTGTGATTAAATGCGGGCTTTAAATCAGGGTTACCTACAACAGGGTTTTGCGGATTGGTTAAATCGCGTACGGGCTGTATCTGATTAAAGCTTGGCTCTTGTGGGTTACCATTGTAAAACATCGCAAACTGGTGCTGCCTCGACCACTGGTACTGAAAACGAACAATAGGTATGAGGTTAAAATAGCTACGGTCGGTTGTAATATTACCCAAGCTAACCCTTGTACCCTGCAGGTTATAAGGTACAGCCGTTAAACCTAACGAAAAGTTATATTTTGAGTTATTCACCCGGTAATTTAAAGCCAGGCGGGTTTCGGTAAACGAGTAATTATAAAGATTGGTAAGCGAATCGATAATCATGCGCGAATCATTGGCCAGTATGTTACTGGTATATGCCTGGTTATCGTACCCACGATAATTCACCTGTGCGTTAAACTCTAATTGTGACGATGAAGTTTGCGTGGTGCTCAATGGCTCAACATAAGTGAAGCTGCTGCGCAAATTTTTAGTAAGGTTATCGCGCTCAATGTATCGGTGTATGAGTGAATCCTGAGGCGGTTTAGTAGTACCATCAAAGTAATAAATGATATTATTATTTTGCTCGTTATCTACTTGGTTACGCGCTGTATTGTAATTTACCTGTAACGAAAGGTTACGGCGTGGTTTTTTAAATATGTGCTGATATAAAACCAAACCACCAAAGTTAGGGTTCGAGTTGAAGCTGTTATTATTGCCCAACCTGTCCTGATGCCTTAACCCGGTTTCAAAACGAGAGGATTGACTAAGATTATCAGTGTTACTGATATTAATATTTGGAGTAATTTGCAGATAGTTGGCGCTATCAATTTGATACTCTAATTTAAAGTTAAAGCTATGAGTTCGATTATTGTTGCGACTATCGCCATTAGCGGCAAAAAATATAGTACTATCTCCCCTGTTTTGAGCCAGATTATTAAAAAATTGCTGTCCGCTGCTGTTTGTAAGGCTATGCATGTTACGCACATTATAGCTGTAACTACCGTTCAGTTGTGTTTTTTTACCAATCTGGTCGTTAAAGCTGATGGTTGGTGCTACTGTAGTAGTTGTACCACCACTGCCACCGCCACTATTGCCCCCATTATTACCGCCACCGGCACTACCACCATTCATACCTGTCGATGCTACACCATTAACAGTATTTTTAAAATCGCCTATAAAATTTATAACCTGATTACCGTTAATGCGCATTAATCGGGCATTAGCCTCGTAACGTTCATCATTACCGGCACCGGCAGAAAGCCTTACTGTATTACCTATTGAGCGGTCGGCACGGGTGGTAATATTCAGCACCTTTTCGGGGTCGCCGTCTTTAACGCCGGTACGAGCGGCCTGGTCTCCGTAATCATCCACTACCTGAATTTTCTCTACAATGTCGGCCGGTAAGTTTTGTATAGCCTGTGCTAAATTGCCGCCCGAGTAAAGTTTACCGTTTAACTTTGCCTTGGTAACCGTTTGGCCCTGGTGGGTTAACGAACCATCGCTGCCAACTTCCATGCCTTCCATTTTTTTCAGCATTTCGTCAACCGTGGCATTGGGGCGTACTTTATAATCGCTGGCGCGATATTCAACAGTATCGGTTTTATAGGTTATACTTGGCCCCTTTACTTCAACTGCTGCCAATTGGTTTGATTGTACGCCGAGCACAAATGGATCAAGCACCAGTCGGGCTACCACATCATTATTTAGCATACGTTTTACCACAGGCTTGTAACCAATACTGGTAATGCTGATAACAAACGTAGCCGATTTTATATTTTTAAATACGAATATACCATCGGCATTAGTAGTAGTAACTGCGCTGTCGGTAGCGGTTTTAAGTTTTACGGTTGCACCAATGATGGTATTATCAGTACTATCTTTTACAATACCACTTACCTCACGCACGGGCAATGGCGGACGCGCAGGTGCATTATTATTTCCGCCTGGCCTGTTAATGCCACCCGGCCTGCCGCCACCGCCCTGGGCAAATACGCTGCCTCCTATGGCAATAAATAACAGGATGGATAAAAGTATTTTCATGTATAAGGTTAAAGGTTTGAGTAATGTTTGTGTGTTGAAAGGGATTATGTTTAAGGCTTAGCCAGCTTGTATTTACCCCAAAAATCGGTTGGCACGGTCATATCCATCATGCCGCCGCCATCGCTTATGGTTATAGCCCCAATTGCCATGCCGCCACCATTTCCCCCGCCGTTTCCGCCGCCATTGCCACCACCCTGACGACCACCATTTCCCTGAACACGCATTTGCCCGAATTGAATGCCATTAAGTTTAAGATTGTAGGCGAGTTCTGTTGGTTTATCGGTGCTTAATTCAAGCAAGCCAAGTGGTATAGCCAGTTCATAAAACAAATCCCCCTTGGTATTAAAGGTAATTCCGGTTTTCAAACCATAGGTGTTATAAATAGATACCAGCGTATCCGTAATATCTTTTACGCCTATTACACTTAATTCTTTAGCAGCAGCTACGCTTTGTTTACGACCAGCAACCAAGGCAATGGTATCAACCGAATTATTACCACCACGGCCCCCTCCCATGCGCATGCCACGCATACCACCCCCACGGCCTGCCATAGGGTATTCAATCACCACGGCATCCTTTTCTTTCTTTTTACCTTCTTTGTTAATGGTAAGTGTTAATCCGCCGGCCAGCAGTTTATTAATATTTTGATTATCGGTACAGGTAATGGCCAGATATAGATTATTGGCATCATTGGCCAATGTATAGTATAATGTGGTTGATTTATTATACCCGGGTAGCGTACCCCACTCCGTTATCTTACCATCAATTTTAACAGCTGCAGGGGCCTTAATACCCTGCGATATATCAGTATGTTGAGCGGAAGAGTTTAAGATAGTGCCTACGCAAAGCACAGATGTGTACAATAACTTATATAAGGTTTGATTTAGTTGCATAGTGTTTGTTTAAAAGTTGAACCGATGGGTTAGACCACCGTTACGAGCATTGGTTTATAATGGGATGCAGCTAATTAGTAAAAGTTGCATATTTATAACTACAAATTTAGTACAGCCAGCAAAACTATTACAAAGTGTTAAGTAATAAATTCAATACAATATACTACTGCACAATTATGTTACATAATCATATTATGCCAAGCACATTTCAATACTTATGATTTATTAATAACTGCAGAGGTTAAACTATATTTGTCAGCCGTTGTCAAATTATAGTAATTTATCTGCTTTACACTGTGAAATATTTTTTAACCCTATTTATACTTTGCTTTACCTTTTATAGCCGTGCACAGGAAATTGTGAAACGCGACCGTAAGCTTACTTCGCAGGTTACTGAACAATACAATGTACTTAAGAGTGACTATTCTGTTTTTCAAGGACAGTATGCTGCTTACCTAAAAAAAACACTCATTGCGGCGGGTAATTATTCCAACAATAAAAAAACCGGAACTTGGACCTTTTTTAATAAGCAAGGAAAACTTTGCCAGCGTTATAATTACGATAATCAAACTTTAGTATTTGAAGCACCTCCTGATAGCACCACCCGATTTGTTTACATAGTAGACGATTCGCTGAAAAATAACCCTCGTTTTACGCGGCCTGTACGAATAGGTGGCTCCTATTATGGTTATTTGAATTACATTAATCTGGTGCGTTTACCTAAGGATTACTGGAATTTAAGCAATCAAACATCAGTAGTGAGTATGGAAATTTTGGTGAGCCCATTTGGCCGGTTAGCCGAGTTTAAAATTCGCATAAGGCCAATCGTGCCCGACTTTTATGTTGAGGATGCCCTATTAAATTTGAATATTAAATTATTAGATGACGACGACAAGTTTTTTGTACCTGCCACGCTAAATGGTGAGCAAGTAGCCGTGCGGGTGGTTATTCCCTGCCGGTTTGTTGGAGCCGACAAAATAGAGATGCTATAAAATAAAACGAGCCGCTTAAGTTAAGCGGCTCGTTTTATTTTATTCGTGACCGTGATGGCCGTCTGCTCCGTGAGCGTGGCCATGTGCCAACTCCTCGGGATTAGCCGGGCGCACGTTGATAATTTCGCCTTTAAAATGCAGAGCCTGACCAGCCATTGGGTGGTTTAAGTCAACAATAACCGAATCTTCGGCAATTGATACTACCTGGCCCTGGAAACGGTTGCCCTGGTTATCTTGCAAAGGCAATATCGAACCTATTTCAGGCAATTCGGCACCTTCGCCTTCAAACATTTCTTTAGGTAAGTTGGCTACTGCCTCATCATTATATTCACCGTAAGCGTCTTCGGCGCTTAGTTTAAAGTCAAAGCTATCACCGGTAGACAATGTGCTCAAATGCTCTTCAAAACGAGGCAACATCTGGCCTGCGCCATATAAAAAGGTTAATGGTTGCTCCTGGGTTGCACTTTCAACCAAGCCTTCTTGTCCGTCTTCCTGGTTAACATACAGATCGTAAGTTAACGATACGACGTGTTGTGATTCAATCTTCATTGGATATTGTTTTTTTAATTAAAAGCTACGAAAGCCATATTTGTTTTACAGCTTCAGCTGCCGACAGGGCCGGTAATCCGCAGGTTTTGTCTTTACAAACAAAAATACGGGTATCGTCTCCTGTTCTATTTTGCAGTAAAGGTAAGTTTTCCACGTTACCGCCCAACATTATTTTATCGGGAATGTAAAACTGTTCCATTTCGGCACGCATATCGTCGGCATCGTTTCCGGTTATGGCTACCTCATATAAACCGCCTATCTCTTCCAACAGCAACAAACACCAGTTAGCATACGCCGAACCGTATTTTTCCATAAATGGCATTACATTACGCAGCAACTGCGCCGAAACCTCTTCATAACGGCTCACTTCGAATAGCATACCCAAGCGTTTTAAGTTACGCGCCATTACCGAATTTGATGAAGAGATCACACCATCCATAATTTCGCTTTTGCGGGCAATCAGTTGTTCATCATCGGCAGCGGTGTAAAAAAACATACCGTCGGCCTCGTTATAATAATACTGTATGGCAGTATCGGCAAGGCTACGCGCCAGTTCCAGCCATTTAAAATCAAAGGTTACCTCGTACAGGGCCAGGTAAGCCTCAATTACATTGGCATAGTCATCTAAAAAAGCTACCGGCTTTTCCCCTAATGCGTCTTTTTTATAAATGCGGGTTAAGCGGCCATCGGTATTAATGAGGTTTTGATGTATGAATGCGGCATTGTTTAATGCTAACTGCAAATGAGCATCCTTATCAAATACGCGGTAGGCTTCGCACAGGCCTTTCAACATTAATCCGTTCCACGAGGCCAGTATTTTATTATCCAATCCCGGGCGAATGCGCGTGCCGCGGGCTTCAAACATTTTTGCTTTTGCTGCCGCAATGAATGCTTGCAGCTCTTCGGTACTTAAGCCCAGCGTTTTGGCCAGTATGGCATCCTGCTCTTTGCGGTAAAAAACGTTGGTGTGCTCTTCTTCCCAGTTGCCATCTTCAACTACGTGGTAGTAGATACAAAACAGATCGGCATCATCGCCGAGTACCTCTTCAACTTCGGCTTTGGTAAAGGTGTAAAACTTGCCCTCTACCCCTTCGCTATCGGCATCAAGCGCCGAGTAAAAGCCATATTCGTGCGAGGTTAGTTCGCGCTGAACAAAGGTTATGGTTTCTTCTACAACCTCTTTGTACAAGTCGTTATTGCTCCAGGCATAGGCTTCGGCATACAAACCAATCAGTTGGGCATTATCATACAGCATTTTTTCAAAGTGAGGCACATGCCAGCGGCCATCAACCGAGTAACGCGCAAAGCCGCCGCCAATGTGGTCGTATATACCACCAAACGCCATTTTATGCAGCGTAAGTTTTACTAATTGTGCCAGGCTATCATCCTTAACATGGTGCGCGTAACGCATTAAAAACAACCAGTTATTAGGCATCGGAAATTTGGGTGCCCGGCCAGAACCGCCCTCAGTAGTATCGAGGTATTTTTTCCAGTTGGTAAGGATGGCTTGCAAATTGCTCAGCTCGTACTCGGGCTGCTCGGTTATCAGGTTTACGCTTTCATACTGCTGTATGCCTTCGGTTAGGCGCACGGCGTACTCAATGGCTTCGTCGGGTCGGTTGTAATAAAAATCGGCCAGGCTCATGAGTATATTCATCCAGTCGTGCTTTTGGTAATAAGTGCCGCCGTATATGGGGCGCTGATCGGGCAGACAAATACAGTTGAGCGGCCAGCCGCCACGGTTGGTCATGAGTTGTACAGCGCTCATATATATCTGGTCAACATCGGGGCGCTCCTCCCTATCAACCTTAATACATACAAAATGCTCGTTCATAAGGGCAGCCACCTCAGCGTCTTCAAAACTTTCGTGCTCCATTACGTGGCACCAGTGGCAGGCCGAGTAGCCAATACTCACTAATATCAGCTTGTTTTCATCTTTAGCGCGTTGCAGGGCTTCGGTACCCCAGGGGTACCAGTCTACCGGGTTATTGGCATGTTGCAGTAAATATGGGGATGCTGAATTGGCAAGACGATTCATGTTAATTTCGGGTTTCGGATGTTCGATTTCGGATTTAAACCAGCGGGCGAAGCTAAAGGTTTTAAGCGAACTTTAAATTGAATGAAACCCTGATACAGAATAGTTCAATTTTATTCTGGCTTGTAAAACCGTTTATATCGCGCATCAATTTCAATTTTTGTCCAGCCTGTAGTTGTGTAAACTTTCCTTGTAGTGGTAGTATGAATAATATCTCCCGGCAATATGCTCACGCTCGATGGTATTGGGTATTTGTCGGCATTATAATTTGCAGGCTCTTCCAAATACATTAAGTTTAATTGGTCGTTAAACTTAACTCGTGCAATACACGGCTGATTGGCATAGCCTGGAATTATTTGCGGATCAGAAACAGTAGGTATTTCATTATAAGGAAACTGCTGTATTTGCCAAAACTGATCAAATATGATGTTATCACTCTCGTTAGGGAAATGAAGTATCAGATTTGAATTTCTCAGATTTTCAACCTCATTCAGCAAATCATCTGATTTTTTCCCATCGAAGTTTAAGTCAACTGCCACATCACTAATAGCCGACAGTAATGCGTAAGAGCCTTCAAATCTATTTTTAAGTTCAATTTTCTTACGATCATTTTTTTGAGCATCCTTTTTGCATCCTAATGTTGTAAGCAACAATGCACAAAGCGCAATATATTTTAATTTAAAATTCATGTGATAGATTAACTATCTTGCAAAGTAGCTATTTTTACATTAATTACTTAATAGTTAACTTCTAAAAACGTTAATAATAGCTAAATTATCCACAATTACATACCCCAACCCTTTTACATTTTCACCTTTCAACCCAAAGTTCTAATTTCGCAGTTCAATAGAAAAGAGGAACAGATTTTGGATTACTTACAGGGATTAAATCCGCAGCAGAGGGCTGCCGCCGAGCAAATAAACGGTCCGGTAATGATTATTGCCGGTGCGGGTTCGGGCAAAACGCGTGTAGTTACTTACCGCGTGGCTCACCTCATACACACCGGGGTAGATCCGTTTAACATACTGGTACTTACCTTTACCAACAAGGCCGCCAAAGAAATGCGCGAGCGTATAACTAAAGTGGTTGGCGGCGAGGCTAAAAACATTTGGATGGGCACCTTCCACTCGGTGTTTGCCAAAATATTACGGGTAGAGGCCACTAAAATTGGCTATCCCAGCAACTTTACCATTTACGATACCGACGACAGCAAGAGCGTACTAAGGGCGGTTTTAAAAGAGCTGAACCTCGACGATAAGCTGTACGCGCCTAACTATGTGTACGGACGTATATCGGCCGCTAAAAACAACCTGGTATCGTGGCAGGAATATCAAAATAACGACCAGATACAGGCCGACGATTTTTCGAACGGGCGTGGCCATTTGGGCAAAGTTTACGAAATGTATGCCCAACGCTGCTTTAAAAGCGGCGCTATGGACTTTGACGATTTGCTGTTTCAAACCAACCGCCTGTTAAAAGAACACACCGACGTATTGTATAAATACCAAAACAAGTTTAAGTACTTAATGGTGGATGAGTATCAGGATACCAATTTTTCGCAGTACCTGATCGTAAAAAAACTGGCCGCCATTAACGAAAACCTTTGTGTGGTGGGCGATGATGCGCAAAGTATATATGCTTTCCGTGGGGCTAACATTCAAAACATCCTCAATTTTGAGAAGGATTACCCAGACTTGAAAGTATTTAAGCTGGAGCAAAACTACCGCTCAACCCAAAATATTGTTAATGTTGCCAACAGCATTATCTCTAATAACAAAGAGCAGCTTAAAAAGAATGTTTTTTCGGAGAAAGACCACGGCGATAAAATAAAGGTTATACGTGCTTACAGCGACAATGAGGAAGGCAAAACCATTGCCGAAGCCATTATGCAAGACCGCAGTACCAAGGGCATGAAATGGAACGATTTTGCCATTTTATACCGCACCAATGCCCAGTCGCGATCTATGGAGGAAGGTTTGCGAAAGCTAAACATTCCGTACAAAATTTATGGCGGCCTGTCCTTTTATCAGCGTAAAGAAATTAAGGATCTGATAGCTTATTTCAGGCTAACCTTTAATCCTAACGATGAGGAAGCACTTAAACGTGTAATTAACTACCCCAAACGCGCCATTGGCGATACCACGGTTGACCGTATTATCCTCGCTGCCGGCCAAAATAATATCACTCCGTGGGAAGTGGTGAAAGATCCGGCACGTTACATCGATGGCCGTAGTTCGGCTTCGGTAGGAACCTTTTCCACACTTATACAAAGTTTCCAGGTGGTGGCGCAAAGCATGAGCGCTTATGATGCTGCATTGCATATTGCACAGCATTCGGGCTTGTTAAAGGATTTGTACGAAGATAAATCGGTAGAAGGACTGAACCGTTACGAGAACATCCAGGAGTTACTGAACGGTATCAAAGAGTTTTCGGAACGTGAAGATATTGAAGATCGTGGCCTCGATGTATTTATGCAGGACGTTGCCTTGTTAACTAACGACGATAAGGACAAGAATCCGAATGCCGAAACTGTTTCATTAATGACCATTCACGCATCAAAAGGCCTGGAATTTCCGCAGGTTTATGTGGTGGGTTTGGAGGAGAACCTGTTCCCCTCGCAAATGTCGCTCAACTCGCGCACCGATCTGGAAGAAGAACGCCGTTTGTTTTATGTAGCCGTTACCCGTGCCGAAAGTAAGCTGACTATCAGCTATGCTACCTCGCGCTTTAAGTTCGGTACGTTAATTAACTGCGAGCCGAGCCGCTTTTTAGATGAAATTGATGCCCAGTACCTTGAGTTAGACTTTAAGGCCAAGCAACAAACCGGCAACCCATTTTTTGACGATGACCGCAAAGCCTGGAACCGCAATGCCGACACGTTTTCAAAACCTAAGGCTCCGGTATCACCTACACCTGCTAAAGTTAAAACTACATCGTTACTGGCTAAGGCCCATGTACCATCGGCAGGTTTTGCACCATCTGACACCTCAAACCTGCAGGTAGGTATGGAAGTGGAGCACGAACGTTTTGGCTACGGCAAGGTATTAACCCTTGAAGGAAACAAGCCAGACATCAAAGCCACTATTTTTTTTAAAGAGATTGGCAATAAACAGCTCCTGCTAAAGTTTGCTAAACTGCGAATTGTGACCAACTAACTATTAATTACAATTTACTTTTTAAGGCTATTGCAATGCAATAGCCTTATTTGTGAACTGATTTTTTCATTAATCTTTAATATTAGCTTAAAAGGATATTATATTTCCATATATGAAAATTTGCAAACTTGCGCAATTATTAAACTTTAACAATAAGGCATTGTTATGCAAATATTACCCCAATATGTGCAATATATTATTTCGTAATTCCCCAACTATGGGGAAATAATTCAACATCATTAACTATTAGGCACTTATACAGTCGTTTTTGGTATCAAAATAATACATTTTAATTGTTGGCATATGCTTTGAACATTTAACTATAAATACACCCTTTCCCCTGATGGTGTTTAAACGAGTTTTATGAGCCCAATAATTAACAACAAAGCGGTAAATTCAGTTGGAAACAACATCCGCACCCTACGTCATCAACGTGGCTGGAGCCAGGAAGACGTAGCCAACCGATTAGGTATATCAATACCAGCCTTCTCAAAAATTGAAACCGGTATTACCGATGTAAATCTTTCGCGCCTTGAGCAAATTGCTAACATTTATGAAATTAGTGTTGTACAACTTTTAGGTTTAGGTTTAACTGAAACCGAAAAGCAGTACTCGAGCATGACTGCCGCTCAGAAAAAACTTACAGACCGTGAAGCAGAAATTGCCGACCTGCAGCGCAAAGTGATTGAATTGTACGAAGAATTGCACAATAAAAAATCATTCGCTGTATAATTAGGTGTGCGTTAATACTTACACTATTTAAATTTTGTAAGTATCTATGACAACATATTAATTCCATTACCGTATAAGTTGATTAAACGTGAGTTAAATACGTTTACTTAAAATCAATTAATACGGTATTTTTATTTTTATTCATTCTAAACACGTTTTTGGAGTAATAATTGCAAGATAGCATTTGACTAACACACAAATCCTATGACTAATTATTTGTTGTCCACATCTGCAAATCCCAGTCAAAAATTGGGTACCATACATGATCCGGATACAAAGCTTAAGGTATCAGTGATCGACCTTTCGAAATCAGGTTTTGAAGCCAGCAAAGGTGAGGTTAGTTATTTTGTTACCGATGGCACAACGCAACTTGCTTTTGAAACACAAGGCTATGGGAAGCAGCAAAAAGTAATGGTTTTGCAAATGATAGCATGGTATTGCTTGTATTTAGGATTACTGGAAGCGCAGATACACAGCACACTACCGTTATTAAACGCAAGTTGATTATTCAACAAAGATTATTAATTATTTCCATTGATTACATTCCTGCACGTTCGGGATTATGCAGCATATCGCTCATATCGATAATCTTGTCGTCAATTTCAGAAACGCATTTAATCATCATTTGAATACATTCTTCCTGGCTTACCAAGCCTTCCTGTTCCAAATTCATCAGCCCTTTTAACGTTGCAATTGGTCCGCGTACCTGATGCGATAAATGGGATGAATAATCTGACAGTTTCCGGTTTTTAAGTTGAAGATCTTTGGTACGCTCATCTATAATCTCTTCGAGATGATGATTTATACGGTCGAGATTATCTTTTTGGATTGAAATTTCGGCGTTAAGTTCTGTAAGCTTTTTGTTAGTTTCTGCCTTACGTTTAACATTGCTTGTTAATAATACAATTACCACAATAAGTAAAGCGGCCAATACAATAGTACCAATTGCAACACTACGCTCATATTTCTGCCTGTCGGTTATACGCTCATTTTCACGCCTCAACTGTTCCTGCCTGTATTTAGCCTGAAATAGTGTTAATGCTGCAGAATTTCGGGAACTATATTCAATACTATCCTGCTTGTATATGGCCTGCAAATGAGTCAATGCGCTTTCATAATTCTTTTGCTTAAATTCCAACAGGTACGAGTTAGTTTCAAAATTTTTGAGCAGTTTTTGACTTTTACTTGAAACAGCATAGGCCTTTCCTTCCTGAAGGCATTGACGCGCCTTGCTATAATCACCTTCAGCTATGTAAATTTCCCCTAAGGAGAGATTTATTTGCGCCACTGGCGAGTTTAAATCTAAACCCTTAGCAAGTGTGAGCGCGGCAAACAAATACTCCTTGGCCTTTGCTGTATTACCTATAGACGTATATACTACGCCCAAATTTTGCATGGCAGTAACTTTCAACTCATCTATTCCCAGCTTTTCACTTATTTTATAGCCTTGCATGTAGTTATTTAAGGCTTTATTATAATTAGCTTGTAACTGGTAAACGTTACCCAAATTCAGATATATTGATGCGAGGATGTTTAAATTATCAAGCTTACTTGACTGATAAAGATTACGCGCCTCGTGTAAATATTCAAGGCACTTATCATAATCAACATACTGATATAACGTACTAATATTTAAATAAATACGAACTTCACCTACAGTATCTTTTACCTTCTGATAATTTGCTAAAGCTTCAAAATAATTTTCAATGGCTTTTTCGCTGTTACCTAAGTAATGTTCACCTAAACCTTTTATACGGTAAGCGGCAGCTACACCTCTTGTAAAGTTTATCTTTTTAGCCAACCGCAGGGCCCTGTCGGCATACTTAACTGTTTGCGTAGGATCAGTGAGTCTTACATCAAAACCCCGTGCAATATCATTTAATACCTCACTTGTATCACGCTTCTCAACCAATAAATTAGCTTTTGCGGTTGCTGAGCAAATAAGTGTTATTAGTATTAAACAAGTTAAAAGTTTTCTCATTTCAGGTATATTACGATAACTCGCACCAAATGTTATAAATATAACAAGATTGAATATAATTAATCATGCGAGAAAAAAATTTAATTTTTTTTTTGAATGATTAAAAACTTGTTTACATTTGCAGTGTTACTTTATATAAGCAACATAAATAACTACAAAACAAAATATTATGAAAAAGATTTTATTGATCGCAGCATTATTCGTTTCTACCGGAATTATCTCTTCTTGCACTAAAGAAAAAGAAGTAGCACCAACCAGCGTAGCTAAAAAAGTAGCCGATACCGGAGACGATGAGGAGATTGGTGGTGGTGGTTTAGGTACTGGCGACGGTGGTGTTGAGCGTCCTCCTGTAAAAAAACCATAATCAGGTTTAAATCAACTTTTTCAACTTATAATTTTACTTAAAACATGAAACGGCTATTTATTCTAAGCGCTTTGGTGGGAACCCTGGGGATTAACATCGCTTCGGCCAAATCAATAAACCATGCTAAACCAACGGCTGGGGCAAATACAACAGTTGCAGCCTTAAAGTTAGCCGAAGCCAAAGCGGCATTGAGTAAAACCAATACGAAAAAATTCAAAGGCACTTTAGGCTCGGCCGATGGCGGTATTTAATTTGCTTAATAGAATTTATGTTTCATTATAATTAGAGTAAATGAGTTGAGGTAAACTTGGTATTTACACTTGATATAGTTCTTTTAAAGTTAAACGTTGTTTAACTATTGTGCAACAAATGTTTATAAATTCTTATTATTACATTTATTGTAAATATTAAGCTATTGTTACGGAGTATGCAAATACCTCCTGCTTAAACACATAAGCTATATTTCAGCTAATTTAAACAGACATACTAACGGTTGCAATGTTAACTTTGCCTGTTAATAAATCATATATTTGCCTCGTTATTTAAAAATGAGACCAGTATATGCAAGTTATAAGACAGTATATTGATAACAATAAGCAGCGTTTGCTCGATGAGCTTTTTGATTTGCTACGTTTTCCGTCGGTTAGTGCCGACCCGAAATACAAGGCAGATGTTTTAAAAACGGCTGACTATACAGCAACCAAACTGCGCGAAGCAGGTGCCGATAATGTGGAAGTTTGTCAAACTGCGGGCTACCCCATTGTTTACGGCGAAAAAATTATTGATAGTTCAAAGCCTACGGTTTTGGTTTACGGACATTATGATGTTCAACCACCAGATCCGCTTGAATTATGGGAAACACCACCGTTTGAACCAACCGTTCGCGATGGTAAAATATATGCCCGTGGAGCTTGTGACGATAAAGGCCAATTTTACATGCACGTAAAGGCTTTTGAACTCATGATGCAAACCAACACCCTGCCCTGCAACATCAAGTTTATGATTGAGGGCGAGGAAGAAGTTGGCTCGAACAACCTGGGCATATTTGTTAAAGAAAATAAGGAGCGGTTAAAGGCCGATGTAGTGCTGATTTCAGATACATCGATGCTAAGTATGGAAACCCCTTCGCTGGAGACTGGCCTTCGCGGCCTTTCGTACCTCGAAGTTGAAGTAACCGGACCTAACCGCGATTTGCATTCGGGTGTTTATGGCGGCGCAGTAGCAAACCCTGCTACTATACTGGCCAAAATAATAGCCTCGTTGCATGATGAAAATAATCATATTACCATCCCGGGGTTTTATGATGACGTTATGGAGTTGACCGACGCCGAAAAAGAGGCACTAAATTCAGCTCCATATAACGAAGAAGAATACAAAAAAGACCTGGGCATTGCCGAAGTATGGGGCGAAAAAGGTTACAGCACTTTCGAGCGTACCGGCACACGCCCTACATTAGAGGTTAATGGAATTTGGAGCGGCTACATAGGCGAGGGCGCCAAAACCGTTTTGCCATCAAAGGCCAACGCCAAAATATCAATGAGGTTGGTACCTAACCAAGGTTCGGATAAAATCACCCAACTGTTTACCGAACATTTTACCCGTATTGCACCATCCTACGTAAAAGTAAAGGTTACCCCTCATCATGGTGGCGAACCTGTAGTAACTCCTACCGATAGCGTGGCTTACCAAGCAGCACAAAAAGCTATTACCGAAGCCTTCGGTATAGAGCCTATTCCAACCCGCGGCGGCGGCAGTATACCAATCGTAGCTTTGTTTGAAGCCGAACTGGGTATAAAAACCGTACTTATGGGCTTTGGCCTCGATAGCGATGCACTGCATTCTCCAAACGAAAAATACGACATATACAACTACTACAAGGGTATTGAAACAATTCCTCTGTTTTATAAGCATTTTGCTCATTTGAGTGAATAAGTAAATATCAGTGTATATTCATAACAAACAAGCCGTTCATTTTTTGAACGGCTTGTTTGTTTTAATGGCTTTCCTGAAATTTCCTTGTAAATTGCTGCCCTTATGATGCAATGGGAAAAACTTATTTCAGCCAAACGCTGGGGTGTTGAAAATAATGACATAGGGGATACCGATAAAGCCCGGTCTCAGTTTCAACGAGATTATGACCGCCTGATATTTTCATCGCCTTTTCGCCGTTTGCAAAATAAAACGCAGGTTTTTCCGCTTCCGGGAAGTGTGTTTGTGCATAACCGCCTTACCCATAGCTTAGAGGTAGCCAGCGTTGGTCGTTCATTAGGTTCAATTTTTTATAACAATTTTAAAAAGCAGGAACCCGATTTAGATAATCGTTTGCCGCTCATAAGCGAGGTTGGCAATATGGTTGCAGCTGCATGTTTAGCACATGATATGGGCAACCCGGCATTTGGCCACTCGGGCGAATCGGCCTTGTCAAGATATTTTACCGATGGTGATGGCAATGCCTACCGCTCACAGCTCAGCGATGAGCAATGGCACGATTTTACGCATTTTGAAGGTAACGCCAATGCGCTACGCATACTCACCCATCCATTCAGCGGTAAAGGCAACGGAGCTTTTGCACTTACTTATACCACTTTAGCGTCCATAGTAAAATACCCGTGCGATGCTATTGCCGGGCATATTAAAGGCAATATCCATCAAAAAAAATATGGATTTTTCCAATCAGAGCAGGCAACATTTCAAAATATTGCCAACGAATTGGGAATGATAAAAGTTCATGATCATCCTCTCATTTATAAGCGCCATCCGCTGGTTTACCTGGTTGAGGCGGCCGATGATATTTGCTACAATATCATAGATCTGGAGGATGCCCACCGACTTAAAATACTTTCATACGATAAGATATATGAGCTTTTGATGCCGCTTTGCAACAGCAGCCGCATGGCAACATGGCTTGAGCAGGAGTTTGAAGACGAAGATGCCAAAGTGAGTATTATGCGCGCCAAGGCTATCAATAACCTCATTACCACGTGTTCGCAAATATTCATAGATAATCAGGCCAATATTCTGAGCGGTACATTTAATCACGGACTTACCGATGCACTTCCCGAACCATTTGCTACCCCGTGGAGAGCCATCAGCAAAATATCAGTTGAGAAAATTTACAATTACCAATCAGTTGTGCAAATTGAAGTGGCAGGTTATAAAGTAATGGGTGGTTTATTGGAAGAGTTTATCCCCGCGGTTATACACAACAATACCCACTACCATCAAAAACTGGTAAAACTAATCCCCAAACAATTCATCAGTAAAAACACCGATCTATATTCGAAGATCCAAAGTGTACTGGACTTTGTTTCGGGCATGACTGATTTATATGCTGTAGAATTATATAGAAATATCAAGGGTATATCTTTTCCGGCTATACATTAATCCTAACCTAAATAAAAAAAGCCTCTCCAAACGGAAAGGCTTTCAAATATCAGGAAGTAATTAGTATCAATTATAAACTTTAACCATAAATACATAGTTCTTCAGCTTTTCAATTTGCTGGGTGCGGCTAAGGTTAGCCAATGTATTTTTGTTACCTTTTAACGATATTACATTTTGCGTTGAATCGGTAGATACATTACGGGCAGCTTTAAATATGTAAGATGATCTTACGGCAAATGCAGCGCTCTCCGTTTTAGTTTGTTTACCGCTAATAATACCAATCACATTGCCTTTAGCATCAAGTAACGGGCCGCCACTAATACCCTCATAAACCGGTACCGATACCTGGTAGGCCGATGTATCGCCACCTAAACCGGTTGCCGAACTGATGTACCCTTTAGCATAATAAAAATCGTCGCGTGGGTAGCCTAAGGTGATAATATCTTCGCCCACATCCGTTTTGCTACGTTTAAAGCTGTATGGCAGTTTCCCTAAACCGCCAAATTCCTTATCATCAATTTTTATAATGGCTAAATCATGCACAGGCTCGGTATAAACCAACTTGGCATGGTACGACTCTCCTACTGCATTTTGCACATACAATGAATCTGCATTTTTCACCACATGGAAAGCTGTTACAATATAACCACTCTGTGTTAACGCAAAGCCCGACCCGCCAAACGTGCCCGGATTAGTTACTCTATGGCCTGGTTTAAGCGTATTTAACAACGCCTGGTTAGTACGCTGCGCATTAGCTACCGAACGTTCAACCCTGTCAATTTTACGGCTTAGGGCAGTATAATTTGTGGAAACAACAGTTTTATTAAAGCTACCGGTAAAATACAAAGTGCTTAAAACAGCAAACACAGCAATTGATGCTGCTACCGATATTTTAGAATGATGGTTACGCCACATACGCACAACCCAGGCTGGGTGTACAGTAAGTTCATCAACCAGCGTATGCACGTCAATTTCCTGGTGAATAGCGTTCAGACGCTTCTCCAGTTCAACACGTTCACCGTATTGTTTTATTAAACCGGTAAAGTGGGCATGGTCGGTAATACGGCTGTCAATAGCAGCATTTTCGCGGCGCAACGCTTCAAAACGCTCTCTTTCCTCTTCGGTTAGTTCACCGTTAAGGTAGCGTTCTATCAATTCCGTTAGTTGTAACTCACTCATCGTTATGCTCTTTCTTAATTTTGCTGAAAAAATAGCTTTTTCAGTCTTTGCAAACACTTGTACTTTTGAGTTTTGGCATTATCGGCGTTGGTGTAACCAAAGCGCTCGCAAATGTCCTGCATGCTCATATTATTAATGTAATAATCTTCAATAATTGTTTTACAGGGTTCGCCCAGTAAATTTAATGCGCCTTCCATTTTTTTAAACTGCAAATCGCGTTCCGAGTGTGTGTCGGTATCGTCTTCTGCCGGCAGGTATTCTTCAAAATCTTTTATGTCTCCACCGTAACGGCTCATTTGGCTTAACCTTTTAAGCCATAGCTTACGGCATACCGAGTATAAAAAAGTTTTGAGCTTACTGCTTAGTTCAAAATTTCCGCTTTTTACTTTATTATAAAGAACAATGATGGCTTCCTGGTATATATCCTTAGCATCATCGGCATTACCGTTGTTGTTAATGATCAATTGCAGCACCATCGGAAAATAAGCCACATACACACGTTTTAATATGTTTTCGGAATTGTTTAGTATCCCGAATACTACCTCGCTATCTGTTGGGGCCGAATTATTCAATGCTTTACTCACTTGTTAATACAATATTTGCGAAAATGTAACCCATCCTCGACATAAAAAAATTTTTATTAAATAGATCAACCGTATAATTTACACCTGCATGGTTATGTATTTATTTGCAAAGGTTACATTTCAAAATTTAATGTAAGTTTTAAAATTTAATATCTAAGCTTAAAAGCCTCTTTAAACAACGGGGTAAAACCATATAAATATATAAAACTGTAATTAACCCCAATTTATAAGTGCCACAACTTGGAGATAAGGACTATCATCAATTTGTTTAATATTTAAAAAAATTCAAATTTAAAAAATCGTATGCCTTTACATTGGGTACATCCTGTAAAGGTCCTCTCACTTTGCTATGCTTAGTGCGGTCACTACACTTATACTATTATGGCCAACAGCAATAGCCTCTCCTCCTCTTTAAACAATTTCTTTCCATTGATTAATTATTTTAACCTAAACACAACTTTTAATACCTAATTATCAGCAACTTAAGACTATTTTAAAATTATTTTCAATATAGCGGGTTACCTTTTGCAGGTTACCGGTATTAAAGAGAAACTATTAATCACTTATTAAAAGAAATTAAAAATGAAAAACGCATTTAAATTTGGCTTTTTTGCTTTAGCTATCTCTGTATCTATGGTTGCTTGTAAAGGTTCTGGTTCAGCTTCTTCTGCTGATTCTGATACTACTGCAGCTGCTGCTGACACTACTGTTAGCGTTGACACTACTGTTAAAGCTGATTCAACTGGTGCTGCTGATACTACTGTTAAAGTTGACACTACTGTAAAAAAATAATTTCGCCTGAAAACGAAATATAAGCCTCGGGTTATACCGGGGCTTTTTTTATTTCATATTGTTAGGTTACCTTTTTGAGTTAAAAGTATTAAGAGAAACTAATCACTTAATTAAAAAAGAAATTAACATGAAAAACGCATTTAAATTTGGCTTCTTAGCTTTAGCTATCTCTGTATCAATGGTTGCTTGCAAAGGTTCTGGTTCAGGTAGCAAAACTGATTCTGATTCAACTGCAACTGCCGACACTACTGTCAGCGTTGACACTACAGTTAAAGCTGATTCAACTGGTGCTGTTGATACTACTATCAAAACTGATACTACGATCAAACACTAATTTTTGCCAAATAGCGAAATATAAAAAAGCTCTGGTTTTGTGCCAGGGCTTTTTTTATTCCTGATTTTTAATGGTATCGACATAACAATGCCGTATTAATACACACATAGTATGATGTATATTAATACGGCATGTAATTAATATCGGTAAATTATTTCTTTGCAGTATCTGCCTTAGCAGTATCAGCCGCTGCCGCAGGTGTTGCCGGCGCTGCAGGGGCTGCCATAGTTTTACGTGCACTTGGCGTACCTTTTGGTATGGTTGTTCCTCCTGATGCGGTATAGTCAAGTAAGGTAGCGCCACCAATACTGGTTTCAGTTCTTGAAGTATCTCTGTTTGATGGCACATCGTGGTTATTGATAACCGAATCGGCACCGGCAGAGCCAGCTGCGCCGCTGCTGCATGATTGGAAAGCCGAAACGCTGCCGGCAAGCATCAAAAGTAAAATAGCTTTTTTCATTAATATGCTAATTGATGATATGTTAACAGCCCTAAAAGCCGTTTGTTGTTATATTGCGCCAATATACGAATAAGCGTGTTTACGCCGGGAATAATTTAAAAATCAGTAAAAAAGGTCGTGCCCGTTTATACCAGGCACGACCATTTTATTTAGATTAAAAGAAAAATTCTACATTTCGGCTCTTGCTGCATCACGCAGGGCTTTTACCTGATCGTGCGCGGCTTTAAGCCTTAGTTCCTGCTCACTTAAAATATCAATTATGTAAGCTGGTAAATTTTCATCTTCTAAAGCCGAACGATAAGCCTTTTGGGTAGCATCTTCGCCAAACTCACATTCTTCCAAAACAGCTTTAGGATCATTTCCTGTAAAAAAAGCTTTTACATTGATCCATGCTCGATGAATATCGCCACCGCTTGATGTTGTATTTTCAATATCTTTGCCATAGGTCTGTATCTCTGTAGCTAAAGCCAATTTATATTGGTGGCTATCAGCAATAAAGCTGGTAAATAATTTTCTCAAATCACCGTCTTCGGCAGGAGTTTCTTTAATAGCTCGTTCATAACCTGCAATTCTGTCGTTATGAATTTTCACCAGGTCGTTCAATATCTCTACGGTTTGCGCTGTGTATTCCATTGTATAGTGTTTTAGTTTGTTAATTAACGGGCAATACAGCTATTTGTTTAGCTATATATGCTGATGATGAGAAAGTTATTCGCTTTTACCTCTGAATGAAGACACCAACCACCATATAAGGCCAATAACCAATATAACTCCAATAATACCAACATAAGCACCTGCTTTAAAAATACCTACAATGGCATCACAACTGCTCAAACTGAGCACCATGGCAACCAGTGCCAATAAACTTATTTTTTTCATATTAATACGTTTTAAATAGATAGATGCTTTATAAATAAAAAACCTGCAAAAATTGTTTTTGCAGGTTGATATATTATATGTGCTCAATTTATGTAAGATTAGTTAATTTACTTTTCAGGGTCTTCAAAATCAATTGTTTAGGCTTATTCTGCTGGCTTTCCAACAACTTTATTACTGCAGATGATACAACTCCACCCGTAAAATAATAAAGCACAGCCATTAATTGCGTTTTTACCGATTTGTTGCTATGCTGAAGATTCAGTCCCAATGGTTTTGGTAAAAAAACAGCCCCAAGCCCACCTGCCAGCCCCAATGCCGGGCCTTTTAGCCATGTTTTATCTTTGCCTAAGCCAGCCAAACTGTAATAAAGGGTGTTACTCGCAATATCGCCACCCAGGGTAAGGTAGTACAACTTTCCTTTTTCGGGTTGTTCGATGCCAAGCTTATCCAGTACATTTTTAATTGATTCCATGCCCAGCAAATCCATGCGTGGTGCTTCCTCATCTTTCCTTTTTAAAACCTGGTGCAAAACGGTAATGGCGCAAGCCCCGGCCAAACCTCCAATTAAAGCATTGAGTACTTTCATACAAATAATGTTTATTACTAAATGCTTAAAACACATAATTTGTTTATTAAGGGCTTTAAATTTTTAATATTGCAGGCGCATTAATTGCTTATACAATGTCTATCCTATCTGTACAAAATATAACAGTAAAAAGTCTTCAGCATACCTTGCTGAACAATCTATCACTGGTTGTAGAGCAAGGCCAGCACTGGATTTTAGTTGGAGCCAGCGGCTCGGGCAAAACAGTTTTGCTGAATACCCTGGCAGGCTTAATTAAACCCCTATCTGGCGCAATTGAGCTTGATGGTATAAGCAGCAAGCGCATTACACTGGTTACCTCCAAGCATCATTTTACTGATAAAACTAATACCAGTACAAATATGTACTACCAGCAACGATATAACTCGTCCGACTCGGACAATGCGCTAACTGTTGCCCAATTTTTGCAGAGTAAACAGCCGGAAAATGCTGAAAACAACCCGTGGACTATTGCCAAAGCGGTTACACTATTAAAGCTGGAATCATTACTTCACAAAGAAGTTATCAAACTATCTAACGGCGAAACCAAACGCATGCGCCTGGCCTCGGCCCTGCTTACCCATCCTCAAATCTTATTGCTTGACGACCCGCTATCTGGCCTCGACCACCAAACCCAGCATGATTTTGATGGTATATTACAAGAAATTATTGCAACAGGTATAACCATTATCATGTCGGGCAGCGGGTATGAAATTCCCTCGCCTGTTACCCACGTGGCTGTTTTGCAGCAGGGTACCATCACCAAAACATTAGCAGTTAAAGCTTATGAGCCCGAAAACGAACTACCAACTCAAAGCATAAACCGCGAAGCTTTAGAAACTTTAACTATCGGATACCCCGCATCGTCCTTTGAGTATATTGTTAAAATGAGCAACGTTGGCGTTAAGTATGATGAGCACGTTATACTCAACAACATCAACTGGCAGGTTAAACCCGGCGAACATTGGGCTTTATTTGGGCATAACGGTGCTGGTAAATCTACCTTACTGAGCTTAATTAACGGTGATAACCCTCAAGCTTACGCTAACAACATTGTACTCTTCGATAAAAAGCGTGGCACGGGTGAAAGCATTTGGGATATTAAACGCAAAACCGGCTTCTTATCTCCCGAGTTGTACCAGTATTTCCCTACCGATCAATCGGCCCTGCAAGTAATCGAATCTGGCTATTACGATACACAAGGCTTATTCAGGCCAAGCAATGTAGCCAGACAAGCCAAAGCTATGGAATGGCTTAAAGCGTTGGGTATTGACCAGTATGCCCGTCAACTAATCAAGCATATACCCGCCAGTGCACAACGCCTGTGCCTGCTGGCACGCGCATTAATTAAAGCCCCCGACCTGCTCATATTAGATGAACCATGCCAAGGGCTCGACAAACAGCAACGCCAGCATTTCAACCAGCTTATTGATGTTATAATGGCTAATACCGGCTGTGCACTCATTTATGTAACGCATTATGCCAATGAGTTACCCTCGTGCATTGATAAAGTGCTGGCTTTAAAAAATGGTGAAGTTGTGAGCATGGATGAGGTATAAGAATCCCATCACTATTATATCATATTAAGGCAAGAGTATAGCAACAATTGGCTTTATGGTAAATACAGGTTATCTTTGTACATGAATACTGCCGATTTGTTGCAACGCGCACTTCAGTTTGATTTTTTAAGCATTGAAGAAGGCGTTTATCTGTATCACAACGCAACCACCCCTGAATTGATGTATGTGGCGAACGAGCTTCGTAAAATTCAGGTTCCGCATGGTAAGGTTACCTGGCAAATTGACCGTAATGTAAACACTACTAACGTTTGTATAGCCAACTGTAAATTCTGTAACTTCTTTCGTCGTCCTGGTCATGAGGATAGCTATATTACCGATATTGAAACCTATAAAGTAAAAATCGAGGAAACGTTTCGCTTAGGAGGCGATCAGCTTTTACTGCAAGGTGGGCACCACCCCGATTTAGGTTTAGCGTTTTATACCGATCTTTTCAAACAACTAAAAGAACTCTACCCTACCCTAAAACTGCACTCTTTAGGTCCGCCCGAAATTGCGCACGTTTCAAAATTAGAAGGCATGAGCCATATTGATGTGCTTAGCGCCATGAAAGCCGCCGGTCTTGACTCACTGCCCGGTGCCGGTGCCGAGATACTTAACGACCGTGTTCGCCGACTGATTTCGAAAGGTAAGTGCGGTGGTAAAGAATGGCTGGATGTAATGCGTGCTGCCCATAAAATCAATCTGCCTACGTCAGCAACTATGATGTTTGGCCACGTGGAAACCATAGAAGAACGCTTTGAGCATCTGGTATGGATACGCGAGGTACAGTCTGAAAAACCTGAAGGCCATTATGGATTTACGGCATTTATACCTTGGCCTTTTCAGGATGATGGGACCTTATTGCGTAAAGTGCGTGGTATAACCAACAATGTAACCGGCGACGAATATTTACGCATGATTGCCTTGAGCCGCATTATGCTGCCTAACGTTAAAAACATACAGGCATCATGGCTAACCGTAGGTAAGCAGGTAGCCCAGCTATGTTTACATGCGGGCGCTAACGATTTTGGCTCTATCATGATCGAAGAAAACGTGGTATCGGCAGCTGGTGCCCCCCACCGCTTTACAGCACAAGGAATACAAAACTCAATTAAAGAAGCTGGTTTTGAGCCTCAACTACGTAACCAACGTTACGAGTGGCGCGAAATGCCAGAGCAGTTAGAAGAGCAGGTGATCAATTATTAATTGGCTATCTCAAAAGATCAATAAAAATAAAAGCAGCCCCAACCGAGGCTGCTTTTTTAACATAAGAACTTCAAAAAAATTACTTAACAAAGTTTAATAAGATGTTAAGCGCATCGGCAGTGGTCAATGGCTCATCAAATGCTTCGGTAGCAGCTTTTGAACCGGCAATGCCTGATAATTCGACACCAGCCTGGGCGGTAATTGCTTCATTAGCATAAATTGGATTGGTAGCTGCAGTTGCTTGTGATGTTACCGTAATACCACTGGCGGTAGTACCGTCGCCAGTTACCCATGAGCGGAAATTGGCCGGGGCACCCGCACGAGTTGCACGTAAACGACGTATATAAGCCGCGTGGCGAGCCTCAACCGAGTGAATATTTAATGCTGCAGTAAGCTCAACCTGGCGACCTTTTAAAAATCCAGCCTGGCCTTTGTAAGCACGAACGCCGGTATCTTCAAAGGCTTGTGATACAGCAAGGAAAATATCATAGTTACTAAATACGGCACTGAATGGGCCTGCCCCTGGAACCGTTCCCTTTGCATTGCCCGAAAAATCGTAGCTGGTAGAAAAAGTACCTACCGGTAAAGCAGTTGTTGTACGTGCTTTATTAGCAGCCGATTCGTTAGCCGAAGTTAATACGTTTCTCAGGAAAGTTACGTGATTATTCTCATCGGCCTGAATTAACTTGATTGCAGCTAAATCATTAGCGGGTATTAACAAAGTACCTGCGGTTGCACGGGCAACGGCGGTATTATAAAAAGTGGCTTCTATCAGCTCAGCAGTTAAAGCAAAGTTCAACACATCGGCAACCGAAGGTGTTGTAGTTTGCCCGTAAGCTTTTTTAAATAACGTGCCAAAAGCAAATGGTAAAGCGGCTACGGCCACTTTTGAACCAAAGCTTGTAATATTTTTTATAGCAGCGCGGCGCGGACTTATTCTGTCGGCAAATTCCGGATCGGCTGTCTGTATATCGTCTATGAGATTTAAAATATCCATGGTATTTTCTTGATAAGGTTAATATTAAGAGCCTAAACCTGTTGCGCTAAGGGTATAACCGGTAGCTATGAATGAATTGGCCAAAGGTAAAACCTGTGCCGGAGTCATTGATTTTTCTAAACCGTTTGACAAATCAACAACTGTTGAATCGGCAAAATTTAAACCCAGTAAATTGCGGATCAATGCAGCATGACGAGCCTCAACCGATACAATTTTACCTGCCAAAGTCAGGTAATTTACATCTTGAATAAGGTAACCAGCACCATTATAAGCAGCTACACCCAAATCTTCAAAAGTTTTGGCAGCACCTAATACCGCAGCCCTGTTTGAAAAATTGATGCTGGCAAAATTAGGTACCAACGCAGGAATAGCGTTGGTAGCCAATGCTTTTTTAAAAAACTCACGGTGTATAACCTCATGATCTCTAACCTCGGTTAGCAAGCCCAGTTCTTCTGAACTTATACCAGCATATGGAGTAGCTACTACCTGCGTGTAAAAAGCTGCTTCAAGTTGCTCTAAGGCGTACGCATAATTTAATACAGCAATATCTCCGGTTCCTAAATTATAATATTGTGTGCTGCTGGTGTCAATGTCTTCGTCCAATTTACTGCAAGCAGTAGTTGTTAAAACACCTGCCATTACTGCGCTTGCTCCGGCAAACCTCAGGAAGGAACGCCGCGCCATAGCTTGGCCCTCAAGAAAGTTTTCTTGTGTTGTTGTTTTCATAAGTAAGAAACTTGGTTAATTATTAGATTAGTTATATTGACAACTACGTCAAAAAATACACTTTGGTTTTAATGCAGGCAGTATATTTCTCACAACCCCACTGTTTTACATATATTTGAGTGATGCAACTGGAACAAAATATAGAGGCTTTGATATTTGCCTCTGAGCAAGGCATACGTATTGAGGAGATTATATATTGCCTGCAAGCCTCGCTAAATGCCGAAGTTGAAGAAGCTGATATAACGGCAGCCATACAGGCTATCAAACAAAAATACGAGGCCGATGCGCTGGCTATTGAACTGGTGAAAATTAATAACGGCTACCAGTTTTTAACCAAAAAAGCATATCACCAGATTATAAGTCAATTGCAGTTGCAACGTTCTAAAAAGAAACTGAGCCAGGCCGCGCTCGAAACTTTAGCCATTATAGCTTACAAGCAGCCGGTAACTAAATTAGAGATTGAGCAAATAAGGGGTGTAAACTGCGATTATTCGGTACAAAAACTTTTAGAAAAAGAGCTCATCAGCATTACGGGTAAGGCCGATACCGTAGGCAAACCCTTGTTATATGGCACCAGCAACCTTTTTGCCGATTATATGGGAATTCACAGTATAAACGAGCTTCCGTCATTAGCCGAGTTGAGTAATTCTACCAATACCATTGGTAATGAGCAGGAATAAATTTTTTGCAGGCTTTTGCTCAAATCGTTTTTTAATTATTTTTGGACTACAAACTATTGCAAAACGCTATATTTAAATATCGTTAAGGAACAGAATCACTAACAAAATAACATTCACCATGCAAACGCCCACACTTACTGCCGGCAAACGCGTTTCCCCTAAAAACGACTTTGCCAAAAAATCTGCCGAAGAGCCAGACGAGCAAGAAGAAATTAATGACACCAATGATTTTGATGATGACTTTGAAGATGATTCATTAGATGACCTGGATTATGATGAGGTTGATACTTTTGACGACGAAGAAGACGACGACGAAGATTTTTAATACGATCATCCTTAAAATCAAAATATTAACCAGCATCCGGTTTACTACCGGGTGCTTTTTTGTTATATGCCCTATCTTTGTTAAATGACTGTTACCCAAGTTGCCGGCAAGCGTACCCAACAGGCGTTTTTAGATACCGCTCGTATTATTTACCAAAACGACACTAATTTTATTTGTCCACTTGATGATGATATTGAAGCCGTATTCGACACTAAAAAAAATCCCTTTTTTGGCTTTGGAAAAGCCATACGCTGGATATTGACGGATGGCGATGGAAAACTTATTGGGCGGGTTGCAGCCTTCATTAACGAAAAAAAGGCATACAACTACGAACAGCCCACCGGCGGCATGGGCTTTTTTGAGTGTATTGATGATGAAAAAGCGGCATTCTTACTGTTTGATACCGCCAAAGCATGGCTGCAGCAAAACGGTATGCAGGCCATGGACGGCCCTATTAATTTTGGTGAAAACGATATGTTTTGGGGATTACTCATCGAGGGTTTTGTGCCGCAATCATACGGTATGAATTATAATCCGCCTTACTACAAAAAGTTTTTTGATGCCTACGGCTTTAAAACCCAGTACGAGCAAATTACCAATCACATTAGTGCTCATAAACCATTTCCCGATAGGTTTACCAAAATTGCCAATTGGGTGGCACAAAAACCCGGCTACAGGTTCGAGCATTTAAAGGCATCGGAAATTGAGAAGTTTGCGGCCGACTTTATGGAAATATACAATGATGCCTGGAAAGACTTTGAAAACTTTGTACCCATTAAGCGCGAAACTATTTTAGAAACATTCCGCAAAATGAAGATGATCATGGACGAGAACCTCATCTGGTTTTCGTACGTTGACGATGAGCCTGCCGCCTTTGTGGTAGTATTGCCCGATGCCAACCAAATGATCAAGGGTTTTAACGGCAAACTTACCCTGCTCAATAAGCTGCGTTTTGTATACAACAAGTGGAAAGGCGTAAGCCGCATGCGGGCCATTGTAATGGGCACCAAAACCAAGTTTCAAAAACACGGGCTTGAATCAGTTATGTTTATCAAACTAAAAGAATATGTACTACCCCTAAAGCAATACGACGAAATGGAACTCTCATGGGTGGGTGATTTTAATGACAAGATGATAGCCTTGCACGAAGCCATGGGTGGTGTTTTAGGCAAAAAACACGCTACTATGCGGTATATTTTTTAGTACCCATTTATGAATATTGAAAGGTTAATAGATGTTATTAAACAACAAGCTGAAATGTTCATGCTTGAAATTGGAGCATTTTATCCTTTTGCTACGGCAATTAATTCAAATAATGAAATTGTTCCTATTGGCGCTTATATAGAAGATAAAAACGACACCCCTGCATCTCAAGACATCATAAATCTACTTGAGAAAGGTATTTTTCATGAGATTAACAACGGCTATTACAGGATTGCAGCTATTGTAGTTGATATAACTATTACAAAAAAAACAGTTAATTATGATGCTATGCAAATTCGTTTCTACGAAAAGAACAATGCCTATAAAAAGCATTTTATCTATGTAATTAATAGTAATAATGTGATGTTTACCGAAGTACAGGAGTCGTTGTAAGTTACCTAAATTTACTATAATACAGTTTAAATCTGCTTTCAAAAAACTCAAAACTACCATAGCATTGGGACAGAACATCATAAGAGCTTTTGCCGTTATTAAGCATGTTGAGTATTTGCTTAATTAATTGCGGATTGGTTTTAATTATGTAATAAACAATGGCATAAGCTATGCTGTATTGCGCCGTTGCCTGGTCTTTTAAGTTCCAGGCAGCATTATTTGCAGGACTTAAAAACTGAGTAAGATTTAGCGTATTATCATTAACAAAACCTCCTACCTGCATAATCCTTCCTTTTTGCGGGTCAACATACACCCGGCCTTTTTCATCGAGGTACAATGATTCAAAGAAAGTAGAGAGACCCTCGTTTATCCATTTGGGTACACCGTAATAATTGTGGTAATGCATAAACAAGTGGCTTGCCTCATGCACAATTACATTCTGGTAATCATCGCCTTTATAAACATAGCATTCGCGTAATGCCCGAATAAAAGCCGGTTTTAGTAACGAGTGCATGCATCCCATCCCATACTTTTAAAAATTCGCTGCGGCTTTTGTAAAGGTTTATTACAACAGGAAGACTATCAGGAATGATCTTATCAAACAGGCCATTGTAAACAAAAGCCTCATACCTTACCAGTTTGGTAAGCGCAAGTGTATCTTCGGCAGCAAGTTTAAACCCATAGCATTTAATAACCAGTTTTTGCGCCTTGGCAGGAATTATAAAAAAGAGGCATAAAAAAACAGCCGGTAAAAATCTAATCAATTTTTTACCGGCTGATGCAACTTTAAGCTGTTGCTTTGCTTTGTCTAAGCTCTTCAAACAGCTCTATAACTTTTTTCTGGAGGTCAATAACTTCGGTTTCCCTATCCATCAGCTTCTTGTTAACGTTTTCAAGTTCGTTCAGGTACTTCTGCTCGTACTCGGCATCGTTAAAAGTAAGTAATTGCACTACTGACATTTCAAACAAATTAGCAATTTGCTCTAACCTTGACAGGTTGATGTCGGTTATACCCGTTTCAATTTTAGAAAATGCAGGTATGGAAATGTCGAGCCTTTTGGCTACATCTTCCTGACTCCATCCTTTTTGATGTCTTAACAATCTAATTTTTTTGCCCAGTGTTTTCATTTTTTAGTGTTAGGGGATGAGGGTTTCTCAATAGTTAATAAAGTTACAATAAAAATTTATATATTAAAAATCAATTATTTATTTAAAAATTTAGTAGATAATTCATTCAAATTAATTCCGCCAAAATTGCCAGAACTCATTAATAAAAGGTTTTTACCTGTTAAATCCTGTTGCTCCAGATAAGCGGCCAAATCCTGCTGTTGGTCAAAAAACAGCAGATCGGTGTTATCAAAAGCCGCCTTAACTACCTCGGCATCATAAGGTTCCATCTTTTTTTGTACAAACGTTTGTGCATCAATAAAAACAATGGCTTTGTCGGCCTCGTCCATACAACCGGCATACTCGCTCAAAAACTCTTTGTTTAGGCTGCTAAACGTGTGCAGTTCCATACAGGCTATTAACTCCCTGAACGGAAACTGCGTTTTAACCGCATTAATAGTAGCTTTTAACTTTGATGGAGAATGCGCAAAATCTTTATATATATTGGTTACTTCGTTTTTGCCCAACAGCTCCAGGCGGCGGGCGGCGCCTTTAAAAGTAACCATGCTGCTATAAAAACCATCGGCAGCAATTCCCAACGCTGCACATACAGAGCGGGCTGCCTCCATGTTTAGCAGGTTATGCTCACCAAAAACCTGTAAAGGATATTTCTTTTCGCCAATGTTTACCGATGTAATTCCGTTCACTACTTCATACTCCGGTAAATTGTAAGCTGTTTTAGTAACCGGCGATTGGTTATCTTCAACTAACTTTTTGAGCACATCATCGTTGCCAGCATAAAATACCGAGCCTTGCGGCTGAATGGTTTGTATAAATATTTCGAATTGGTGGATATAGTTTTCAAATGTAGGAAACACGTTGATGTGATCCCAGGCAATGCCGCTTATAATACCAATATTGGCCTTATATAAATGAAACTTAGGTCTGCGATCAATAGGTGATGACAGGTATTCGTCTCCTTCTATTACAATAAGCGGCGCATCGCTCAATTGTACCATGGTATCAAAACCTTCCAGCTGTGCCCCTACCAGGTAATCAAACTGCTTACCAGCGGCCTGCAGGGCATGCAGTATCATAGAAGTAATGGTGGTTTTACCATGGCTGCCACCAATTACCACACGTAATTTATCTTTAGATTGTTCGTAAACATACTCCGGGTACGAGTATATTTTGATGCCTTTTTGCTGCGCGGCTAATAATTCGGGGTTATCAACACGGGCATGCATACCTAAAATTACAGCATCAATATCATTGGTGATTTTTTCAGGATACCAACCGTTTTGTTCAGGCAATATTCCCTGTTTAGCCAAACGAGAAATGGAAGGCTCGAACAACACATCGTCTGATCCTGTAACTTCAAAACCCTTTTTATGTAAAGCAATAGCCAGGTTGTGCATTGCGCTGCCACCAATGGCTATAAAATGTACCTTCATGTAAAATGATAGCTTTTAATAAGCCGTTGCAAATAAAATCAAAAACTTCTAACAGAGCAAGTAATTTATTATGACGTTAATAAGTATAACCTTTATTAACACCTTATTTTTAAATTTTGACATATATAATGCCAATGTCATGGTTTATTTAATGTTGTTACGGGAATAAACAAAACATTACATTTGTACTGTAATAAATAAAATTACAGTATGACAGGGCGCTTTCAGATTGCGGTACATATATTTACGTTGCTACATGCGGCCGGAGACGAATATATATCATCAGATTATATTGCCGGCAGCGTAAATATTAACCCGGTACTCATACGTAAGGAATTAAGTTATTTACGCAATTTAGGGTTGATAGCCAGTAAGGAGGGAAAAAGCGGCGGATATACCTTGGGTAAAAGCGCGGGAACCATTACTATGGCCGATATTTATGAAGCAGTAATGGTCAATCCGGTTTTGGGTAAGGCTCGTAACCAGCCTAACCCTAAATGCCCCATTGGCCAACAAATTAGCAGTCACCTTAAAAATATGGATGCCGAACTTACCCGTGTGATCACAGAAAAGCTACGCAGGCAAACATTAGCTGAATTTTACAAACAATTTAACACTTAATATTTTTTAACGTAAACTGTAACATTTTAAATTACATTAATTATGAAAATTGCAATTATAGGCGCAACAGGTTTTGTTGGCCCCAAAGTAGTAGCAGAAGCATTAAACCGTGGATATGAGGTTACGGCATTTGCCCGCCAACCCGAAAAGCTCGAAATAGAAAACAGTAAGCTTACCAAACAAGCGGTTGATATTTATGATACCGATATACTGGCAAACCTGTTGGTTTGCCATGATGCGGTAATTAGTACCTTTAATGCTGGCTGGACCAACCCTAACCTGTACAACGACTTTTTGAACGGCTCACGTTCCATACAAGCGGCAGTTAAAAAAGCAGGCATAAAACGCTATTTAGTTGTAGGAGGAGCCGGAAGCTTACATACTGAACCCGGTGTACAACTGATAGACACTCCTCACTTCCCGGCTGAATACAAAGCAGGTGCCACCGCAGCCCGCGACTATTTAACCGAACTACGTACCGAGCAAGACCTGGACTGGACTTTTTTGAGCCCTGCAATTTTCCTGCACTCGGGCAAACGTACCGGTGTTTTCCGTTTAGGTACTGAGCAACCCGTATTTAATGCAGAAGGTAAAAGCGAAATTTCGGCAGAAGATTTGGCCGTTGCTTTGGTTGATGAAGTAAAAAAGAACGAATTCGTAAAAGCGAGGTTTACTTTGGGATATTAATCCTTTTCATATCATTGTAAACAATAATTGGCAATCTTGTTTCATATCAAAATGTGAGAAGATTGCCAATTAGCTATTGCTGCTCTTGATGGTGATAGAACGACACCAAACAAGCACTTAAAACAATAATCTTATTTACTTTACTCCTTTACAAACTTTGCCGCTACCCAATGATTACCGCTAACTTTATGGCTTTCATATTTTAAGCCAACCTTAGCGGCTTCTTCTTTTATAATAGCCAGATCCGGGGTTTCGTAAAAACCACTGAAGTAAATATGACCGCCGTCTTTAAGCACCTCGGCGTAACGGCCCATTTGGTCAATGAGGATGTTGCGATTAATATTGGCTAATATAAGGTCAAATTCTTCGTCGGGTATTTCTTCTTTTGAACCGCAAAGCACATGCATACCTTTAATGTGATTAAGCACTGCATTTTCGATAGTGCTTTTGTAGCATAGCATATCATAATCGATAGCTGTGAGGCTGCCTGCACCCAGCATACCTGCCAGTATAGCCAATATACCTGTACCGCAACCCATATCCAGCACCTTTAAGCCTTCAACTGGGTTTTCGAGCATGGTTTCCATCATGAGGCAGGTTGTGTCATGATGACCGGTACCAAAAGCCATTTTAGGATCGATAACTATTTCATACGGAAACTCGGGTTTTGCCTCGTGAAAAGTAGCGCGTACCCTAATTTTATCACCCAGTTCAATAGGCTTAAAATTGCTTTCCCAAACCTCGTTCCAATTGCGCTGTGGTATTAGGTTAACCTCGTACGAAAAACTAACCATATCGCTGTAAAACTCCAATCGCTCGTCAACCTCTGCCTTATCAAAGTTTTCAGACGGTATGTAAGCCTTAAACCCAAAATCCGTTTCCTCAAAGGTATCAAAACCCAAACTTGCCAATTCATCAATCAGCAAATCCTTGTGATGTTCTTCGGCATCTAAAATGGTAAATAACAGCTCGTAATAATTCATAATTGGTTGTGGTGAATGGTGAATAGATAGTAGTGAGTGGTGAGTAAAACAGGCTAACTTTTGGCAACCATTCAACTACTCACCATTCACTACTCACTAACTTAATTAAACACTTTCACGATGTCCAAAAAGTCGCGCGACTTTAATGATGCACCGCCTATAAGGCCGCCGTCAATATCCGGTTGGGCAAACAGTTCTGGTGCATTTTTAGGGTTAGCGCTTCCGCCATATAAAATGGTGGTATCATCGGCCACTTCTTGTCCGTATTTAGCGGCAAGTTCGGCACGTATGAAAGCGTGGATTTCCTGTGCCTGGTCTGAGGTTGCGGTTTTACCGGTACCAATAGCCCAAACAGGTTCGTAGGCAAGAACAACCTGGCCAAATTGTTCGGCACTAAGGTGATACAGGCCTTCTTGCAGCTGGGTTTTAATTACGTCGAAGTATTGATTTGCTTCGCGCTCATCCAAAGTTTCGCCTATGCAAAAAATTGGTTTTAAGCCGTTAGCTAATACAGTATCAGTTTTTTTAGCCAGTAACTCGTTGTTTTCGCCAAAATACTGGCGGCGTTCTGAGTGACCTAAAATTACATAAGCTGCACCGGTAGATTTAATCATTTTGGCCGATGTTTCGCCGGTAAAAGCACCCGACTCATTTTGATGAGCATTTTGTGCGCCAATGGCAATTTTATCATAACCTTTGGCTAATTGTGCCAGGCTATGCAAGTGGATGAACGGCGAGCAAACTACGGCTTGCTGCTGGCCGGTAATTTCATCTTTCACCATGTTTACAATTTCCGAAAAAAGCGCTAAGCCCTCATTGTAATCCATGTTCATTTTCCAGTTGCCGGCAACTATTTTTTTTCTCATGATGTTAAAATTTCCTGTATGGTTGGGTTAAATTAAATATGTCTTGCAGTAATTGTTTTTCAGTCTCGTCAAGCTTACGGTCGCGGCGGGCATATACACGCTCAATGGTTTCAAACATTTTATCGGGTCTGTAAACCTCCAACCCGCTCGAACCTCCCCATGAAAAATCAGGTACAAAATTATCCGGGTATCCTCCACCAAAAACATTGGCGCTTACCCCCACTACAGTACCTGTATTGAACATGGTGTTAATACCACATTTAGCATGATCGGCCATTATAAGTCCGCAAAACTGCAAACCTGTTTTGCGGTAACCATCTAACAAATAATCCCATAATTTTACCTCGCTATAGTTATTTTTCAGGTTCGAATTATTAGTATCGGCACCAAAGTTACACCACTCACCCACTACCGAATTGCCTAAATATCCTTCGTGCCCCTTCGAAGAATTACCCCAAAGTACCGAGTTGTTGATCTCGCCACCTACGCGGCAATACGGACCAATAGTAGTTGCACCATAAATTTTAGCGCCCATCTTTACCTGCGAATTATTACACAGCGCAAATGCACCACGTATGTTCACACCTTCCCAAACTTCGCTGTTTTGGCCAATGTAAATGGGGCCGTTTTTAGTATTTAAGTTAGAACATTCTGCAACAGCTCCTTCTTCAGCAAATAAATCTTCACCAATAATAGTATTGGTAGAGCTGATAGTAGCACTGCTACGCCCCTTGGTAATCAATTGAAAATCGCGGCGCAGTTCAATATCGTTTTTCCTAAAAATATCTTCGGGGTGGCGTACACTTATTAAGGCACGTTCATGCTGATGTACACGGTCAAACTTTTGCCCGGGGTTAAACCTCAGGGCATCGCTTTCGCCAAGGCGTACGGCAATGAGCATATCGCGGTAATAAAGCGAATCGCCTGTTTGAAGTTTATCTATGCTTTCCAGCAAATACTCATCGGGGCAAACCGATCCGTTAATGAAAATATTATCGGCAGCTATCTCAATGGCAAACATACCATGCAGATAAGGCTGGGTATGGTACGAATAAGTAGTTTTAAGATGCCTGGCCCATTTTTCGGCAATGGTGAGTATGCCTATGCGCAAACTGGCCACCGGCCGGGTAAAGGTTAATGGCCTTAAGCTGAAGTGGGCATTATCGTCGAACAGAATTAAAGGCATAGGCCAAAAATAAAAAAGTCTCCCGATGTATCAGGAGACTTTTGAATATTTATCGCAGAGTTGATTACTTTTTAGCGTAACGGGTACGGAATTTATCGATACGTCCCGCAGTATCAACCAGTTTCATTTTACCGGTATAGAACGGGTGTGAAGTGTGCGAAATCTCTAATTTCACTAATGGATACTCATTGCCGTCTTCCCATTTAATGGTCTCACGGGTATCAATGCATGATTTAGTGATAAAAGAATATTCGTTAGACATATCTTTGAAAACCACTAATCTATAGTTTGATGGATGCAGGTCTTTTTTCATCTTGTTTTACTTTCCTTTCAAAAGAGGTGCAAATATAGCAATTCAATATTAATATTAAAACAGCAGTTCAATTTATTTTCAACAATTTTCATAAGCTTCGCTTTAGTTTAAAATCCTATGCCCATTCGCCTCCGTATGCAGTATTCATTATCAAATAATAAATCAAACAATGAGTACTCCTTCCTTTCTAACTGATAAAAACCGACAGGTGCAGTGTAAGGTATAAATTGCCCTGCTTTTCTGTTTAGTAAAAAAGTATGTTTTGCAAATTTATAATCAGACAACATTAGCAATACTGCTTCATAAATAAAATTAACCATTACTTCATCAGGGTCCTGGGTTTTGTCTGCTGCCGAAAGCAAATTCACCAATACCGGATGTGCCAGTTGGTGTAAATCTTTATTGGCTATAATGCTTTCTTCATGGTAAATAGTAAAGTATGGGCAAAGCAATGAAATTTTTATTTTAATATAATGCGCCACTGCACGTTCTGGCTGCTGTTCGCAGTTCAGCATAATTGTAATAGCAATTGAAGGAAATTTTCGGTTCCGTTCAATTTTCACATGGAGGTTAGGAAAATTTTGTTCTATAGCCTGGCGAAGTTGATCAGCTTCATAATATGCCTTATCTATAAATAACTTATTTTCAAGCAATTCATTTATAAGTTTATAATCATCCAGTTCGTAATCGCCGGAATAATAATGCTCAATTACGCTTTTGAGCTCTTCATAATTGTGATTAATAATCATGTATGTTATATTATTAAAATTCAGGTTTATTTTACAGTCTGCAAAATAAACTTACATCATAACATCAAAGTATATTTTATTACTAATGGAGATTATTTAACAGCTCTTTCGAAAATAATTTTAAGCAACAAAAAAAGTTTATAAACTTTAACGGCAAAACGGCGCAATTTGCGTCCGTTGTATTAGCTGACGTTTATATTTTGCATGTTAAATTTCTGGAAAAAGTTAATTGGCGACGAAGCAATCTATCCGCTCGAAGTAAGAATTTTTCATGCGGTTTGCCTTGCACTCATGGTGAGCATTGCCATTAATGTGCCCATTGCCCTTTACATGCATATACCGCAACTGGCTGTATTATTAACCATGGTGGTTGGCTTTGCCGGTTTTTTGTACTATATCTCCCGAATAAAAGGCTTATATAAATATTGTGTAATTATATTTCAAGTATTTGTAAATATATCACTGGTTGTTAACTACTATTATAACTCGGGTATTGGTGGGCCTACCTATACTATCTTCTTGCTTGCATTTTTAGTAACCGTAGCCACCACACCACCAAAGCAATATGCAATATGGCTAACTGTTAATGTATTCCTTATTTTATCATTAATTACTTTAGAATACCGGCAACCCGGCTTTATCAAAATAACCTATCCCAATAAAGAGAGCGCGTACCTGGACATGGTAGTATCATACGTTATTATTGCAGGTTTTGCTTTTTTAGTTACAGGTTTTATACGCAAGGGTTATAACCGCCAGCGCGAGGAATTGATGGCCAAATCAAGAGCTTTGGAAGAAGCCAATACCACAAAGAATAAGCTATTATCGGTTTTGGGGCACGATTTAAAAGAACCGTTGGCTGCTTTACAATTTTACCTGCAGATACTTGCCGAAGGTGATTTGGATGAAACCGAACGTAAAGAAATTAAAAGCCAGTTGCTGGCCATGACGCGCAGCGCATCAGTTATGCTAAGTAATGTGCTCACATGGTCTAAAGGGCAAATGCAGCATCTCAACCCCAATCTGGAAAACTTAAACGTAAAAGAGACCCTCGCACATGTGATTGAGCTGGCAGCCAACATCAGCCGCGAAAAACAACTTACTTTTGAGGTAGACATTCCGGACTATGCGTGCATTCAGGCCGATAGCCACATGCTCGAACTTATTGTACGTAACCTGTTGATGAATTCCATAAAGTTCACCCCGGCAAATGGTATAATACATTTATCGGCAAAGCACATTGGGGATCAGTGCATCATACATGTTAAAGACACCGGGGTGGGTATACCTCCGCATATCCAGCAACAAGTTTTTTCGTTGGATATTAAACCCCACTCGGGTACCCGGCAGGAAAAAGGCTCAGGACTTGGACTTGTGTTATGCCACGAATTTACTGCGGCGCAGGGTGGCAGCATCACTTTTAATAGTGCTCCCACCACTGGTACAACATTTTATTTATCGTTGCCGGCAGCAGTATTAAATGAGGATTTAGCACCGGCCATAACCCACGAAACGGTTATCAAAACAGAGCCTTACAATTTTTAACATTACTTTTCAGGCAAATTTACCCGCTTATTACTTACATTTGCATCGCTTTTGGTTTCCGCAGCACCGCTCTACGGAATTAAAAGGGAATCTGGTGCAAATCCAGAACTGTCCCGCAGCTGTAAGTTCTAATATAAACTGAGGTCCATTCTTTAGTCACTGTGCGCCACCGCGCATGGGAAGACGGGCCAAGGGGAACAAGTCAGAATACCTGCCTCGAGCATTTATAATTCATAGCTTTCGTGGATTGAAGCTGGATGGAGATACTTTTCGTGATTTTCATTTGTAGTGTACAATTTTCGGTATGCTGTGGGTATTAACTCACAACACACATGGAATTAACCGGGCTTTACGCGCATTGGCGTACAGGCTTTGCTGTAATTTTTAAATATATTGCCGCCATTTTGGTTGCAATGGCTTGTTGCTGCCTTACAATTAAGGCTCAAGACACAGCCAAAGTACACCAACTCAGAGAGGTACAAGTTTCGCAGCGCCTTAACACTTTACCGGCCTCTTCGCCTACCCCGTCACAAATACTCAAAGGTGCTGCTTTAGAGCGTCTGAACAGCCTTAGTGTTGCCGATGCTATACGCTATTTCTCTGGAGCACAATTGAAAGATTACGGCGGTGTGGGCGGTTTAAAAACTGTGGATATACGCAGTTTAGGCAGTAGCCAAACAGCCGTGTTTTACGACGGCATACAATTGGGCAACGCGCAAAACGGGCAGGTTGATCTGAGCAAGTTATCTATGGATAATATTGGTGGTATTGAATTGTACAATGCTCAAAAAAGCACCATTTTTCAACCTGCCCGCGGATTGGCATCCGGCAGCTCAATTTATTTAAACACCAGGGAACCCACTTTTCTACCTGGAAAAAGTAATTTACTTAAAGCCAGTTTCAGGGGCGGATCAATGGGGTTGATCAATCCATCGGCACTATGGCAGCACCAAATAAGCAACAGCGTTTATAGCTCGGTAAGTACCGAATATACCCGCTCAAACGGCCGCTATAAATTCAGGTATACCAATGGGGTTTATGACACTACCGCCATACGCAACAATGGAGATATAGATGCGTTACGGGTGGAAGCCGGCTTAAATGGCCGGTTGGCAGATAGTTCATCATGGTCGGTTAAAGCCTATTTGTATAATTCCGAACGCGGCTTGCCGGGAGCAATTATTGAAAACCGGTTCGATTATAACCAGCGCGAGTGGGACCGCAACATC
This sequence comes from Mucilaginibacter terrae, assembly GCF_031951985.1. Classification (NCBI taxonomy): domain Bacteria; kingdom Pseudomonadati; phylum Bacteroidota; class Sphingobacteriia; order Sphingobacteriales; family Sphingobacteriaceae; genus Mucilaginibacter; species Mucilaginibacter terrae. The sequence goes on from NZ_JAVLVU010000001.1 coordinate 1,076,741, forward strand.
TTCGTTCAATCGCGTTATGAGATGCGTGGCAAGGTTTACAGCCTGATGCTGAATGCCAAATACGCCAATGATTATATGCGTTACCTCAACCCCGATATTGTTACCACGGAGGGTTTTTCTAACAGTCGTTATCATCAACATGAGGTTTATATTTCGGCGGCTAATCGGTTAAAAATCAACTCATTTTGGAGTGTAGTGCTATCTGCCGATTATCAGCGCAACACCATGCAGTCTAACATTTTCAGGTTTAGCTATCCTACACGTAACCTGCTGCTTAGCGCGTTAGCAACTCAACTTAAATGGAGCCGGTTAAATGTACAGGCCAACATACTGGGCACCTTTGTTAAAGAGAGTACCGAACTTTATCAATCGGCCAATAACCGCACCAAATATACACCTGCTGTTATGGGGTCGTGGCAACCATTTGCAAGCCCCGATTTTCATGTGCGGGGGTTTTACAAGAGTATTTATCGCTTGCCTACTTTCAACGAGTTGTATTACACCTTTGTAGGCCAGGCTAACCTGCGTCCTGAATATAGCCGACAATTGGATGCCGGGATCACATACCAACGGTTTTTAACTGGTAAACTACTCAGGCACATCAGCATACAAACTGATGCTTATTATAACCGCGTTAACGATAAAATTATAGCCGTACCCAGCCTTAACCTGCAACGCTGGCGTATGGAAAACGTTAGCCGGGTTAACATTAAGGGGCTGGAAACCAATATACAATCAGGCTGGTATTTTAACCAAAAAGTTTTGCTTAATGCCGGAGTAAGTTACACCTATCAGCAGGCTATTGATGCTACCGATGGTTCGCTCAAAAATCAGCAAATTCCTTATGTGCCTGTTCATAGCGGATCGGTGCTTGCGGGTATACAGTGGCAAAAGTTTGCCTTTAATTACAGCTTTATTTATACGGGCGACCGGTACAATCAAAAAGCCAATATACCTGAAAATTATGTACAACCCTGGTACACGCATGATGTATCGGCTTCGTGGAATACGCCGTGGCAGCAACACCAGCTTAAACTGGGTATCGATATAAATAACCTGTTTAACCAATACTACGATGTAATTACCAACTTCCCTATGCCGGGGCATTACTATCGTTTTAAACTAAGTTTTACCATTTAAAGCCTGACATGAAGAACTTAACATACCACTATATCCTGTTTGCTGGTGCATTATTTACCCTGCTGGTTTCATCATGCCGTAAAGATGCAAAGCCTGACGAGGAGCAAACGCAAACTATTTTTACACCTACCCCAACAAGCACGGTTAAAGGTTTTTACCTGCTTAATGAGGGCAATTTAAACATGAACAAGGCTTCGCTGGATTTTGTGGATTACACCACCGGCATTTACCGTAAAAACATTTACAGTACCGCTAACCCCGAAGTTGGCCGTGGATTAGGCGATGTGGGTAATGATATTGCAATATATGGTTCTAAACTGTACGTGGTGGTTAACAACTCTAACAAAGTTGAGGTACTTAATGCTAAAACCGGCAAACGCATTAGCCAAATTAACCTGGTTAACTGCCGTTACATAACCTTCCACAACAATAAAGCTTACGTAAGCACTTATATGAGTGCTGTGGGTGCAACCAACGCCGCCAATGGCATAGTGGCTCAAATTGACACCACTACCCTACTCATTGAACGCCAGGTAACCGTTGGCCGCCAGCCCGAAGAGATGGCTTTGGTAGGCAATAAACTCTATGTAGCTAATTCGGGGGGCTATAGTCCGGCTAATTATGAGCGTACAATATCGGTTATTGATTTAACCACGTTTACCGAAACCAAACGCATTGATGTTGCCATTAACCTGGGCTCACTAAAAGCCGACCAGTACGGCGATCTGTATGTGATTTCACAAGGCGACTACCTGAGCATTCAGCCTAAATTATTGGTTATTGATACGCAAACCGAACGTGTTAAAGCAACCTTCGATATACCTGTACGAACTATTCATATAGATGCCGACCGCCTGTATGCCATTAGTACCAACGGACAAAAGTTTGCTTACAACATAATCAACATACAAAACGAAACCCTGCTAAATCAAAGCTACATAACAGATGGTACCGACAGTCAAATTACGCAGCCTTATGGCCTTACAGTAAATCCTGTTACCAAAGAGGTTTTGTTAACCGACGCCAGGGATTACGTTACCCAGGGCACCCTGTATTGTTTTGGCACCGATGGCCGCAAAAAATGGAGCGTAACTACCGGAGATATACCCGCACACTTTGCATTTACATTTTAACATATATACATTAATTCCAACTTAAAAAATGAAAACAAACTTACTACGCAGCTCAAAACTTAGCTGGCTTATACTTACAAGCCTTGTTGTACTGGCATCATGCTCAAAAGACGATGAACTACCAACCGATGCAGATATTGAAAGCACTACGGGTATTTACGTGCTCAGCGAAGGCTCATTTGGTGCAGGTAACGGCGATATTGCCTACTACAATATAAAAACCGGCACGGCCGAAAAAAACTATTACAAAAAAGTAAATGGCACCGATTTAGGCGAGACACCTAACGATTTACAACGCTATGGCAGCAAAATGTACTGTGTTGTAAGTGGCATTGATGGCCAGCCTAAATCATTTGTTGATATAATGAATATCAACACCGGTAAAACTATTAAACGTATATCATTCAATTCGGGTAATAATGGCTATTTACCACGTTATGTTGCTTTTTATCAGGGTAAGGCTTATGTATCGCGCTATGATGGCAAAATAAGCCGTGTCGATACCGCAAGCCTTAATATTGATGCAGAACTTGACCTTAAAGCTAATTACCTGGAAGGTGTGGCAGTAGCTAATGGCAAACTTTACGTAGCCAATTCAGATTATAAGCTTTCGGGGGTGAATAAGGTTTCGGTTGTCAATCTGAACTCATTTACAAAAACTACGGATATTACAGTAGCTCAAAACCCAACTAAAATATCGGCAGCTGCCAATGGTAATGTATATGTTATTTGCCAAGGTAATTATACCAATATACCAGCTGAAATAAACTTGATCAACAGTGTTACCGATACTAAAACATCATTAAATACTATAAAAGGCGTTGATTACGGTACATCGTTAAGTATTGCTGGCAATGGCGGGTTTATTGCCCTTACCAACACATCAACTTTTGCATCTGAAGTTAAATCGTTTAGTGCTGTTACATCAACCGTGGGCAACAACTTAATCACTGATGGCACAAACGTAGGTTTGCTATATGGCTTAACTTTCGACAATTTTAGTGGTGGGGCTGTGGTGACTGATGCTGTAAGCTACACCAGCACCTCGGGTAAAGCTTATTTTTATAATTACATGGGCAAAAGGCTGCTAAGTTTTGACACTGCGGTTAATCCTAAATCGGCCGTATTTGTGTATTCGTACAAAAAATAACATTCACCTAAATAACAATGAAAACTACTACTTCTATATATGCAAAAGTATTGCTGCTGGCTTTGGCCGGCAGCGTACTTGTTTTAAACTCGTGTACAAAAGATAATGAAGCCGAAATACACGACCCTGAGCCTATTGCACCTACACGCCCGGTAACCGGGCAAAGCAGTGCTTATGTTACGCAATTGTTTAGCTATAACCCGGCACCAGGACAATTTATAAATGACCCTATAGGCACTGCCGACGGTGCCAAAACTATATTAAATGGCAAAACAGGCTTGGTAACTTTAGGAGCATATGGAGGGAATATTGTGTTAGGCTTTGACCATACAGTGGTTAACCAGGATGGCAAGGAAGATTTAATTGTTTACGGCAATGCAGGAAACGGAACCGCTGAACCGGGCGTTGTTTGGGTAATGCAAGACACAAATGGTAATGGCCAACCTGACGATACCTGGTTTGAACTAACTGGTAGCGCTCAAAATCAACCAGGCTATACAAGGGCTTACTCGGTTACTTACACCCGCCCTAACCCTGCCACTGCCGATGTGCCATGGACAGACAGTAAAGGTAATTCAGGTGTAGTTAAAACCAATATTTACCATAAACAGGCCTATTACCCAACCTGGATAACAGCAAACTCTTATACCGTTACCGGTACGCTGTTACCATCAACTAATATTAATACCACCAATCCTTCTTTTATTACCAGCAACTCGTTTGCATTTGGCTATGCTGATAACACTCTTAATGGCGATAAACTTGATATAGCCAACGCCATTGATGATAAAGGCAATAAAGTAGCCTTAAAAGGAATTGACTTTGTGAAAATTCAAACCGGCATTCAATTCAACTTGGGCTGGCTGGGCGAATTATCAACCGAGGTTAAGGGTGTGGCTGATATTAGCTTAGAGAAGTAGATATAAGCAATCAAAAAATCGTGTCGTCGCGAGGAGCGATAGCGACGTGGCAATCTCATCTTGCTTAATTTTGCATGGGGAGATTGCCACGCTACGCTCGCAATGACATTGGTTACAAACTTTTACTCTTCCAAAACCGATAAAAAGTTACCGGCAGGATCTTTAAACCATGCTATTTTAGGGCCGCCCCCTTGAAAAATACCTTTCTTATCGGTTTTAAAATTTGGCTCGTCGTAAACTTTAAATTTTACTCCGCGTGCTGTTAAATCATCAACAGCCTTATTAATTTCTTGAACCGGAAAGTTAAGAATGGTAAACGTTGCCGGCGAATGGTTTGGCTTAGTGTAGATAAGTATTTCACCTCCACCCTCAATATGTAAGCGCAGGGTTCCGGGCATATCAAGTTCTTCTACCTCAAGCCCTAATACTTCCCCGTAAAATTCCTTAGCCTTTTGGGTATCATCAACCGAAAACCCACTGAATGCTTTGGTGTGCTTAAACATGATTACTCCTTTTTTTAAGTACAGTTTTAATTCAAACTTGAACGGTCGCCAAATATGGCCTTATCTATTGAAAAACGACCAGCCCCTCCAGCCAGAATTAACAGTGCAGTACACAAATAGTTAGCAGCTAACTCATAAGATTTTCCGCCGGTAGGGCTAACAAACGGGTCGCCTCCCATAACTGCATGCACGTAAACAGCTACCAACATGGTAATAGCAATTCCAATGGCGGCCAAACGGGTAAACAAGCCCAGCACCAGGGCTATACCACCAACAAATTCTGATATTGCTGCTAATGCTTGAAATAACGGCGGTATGAATGAATCGGGCCCCATCCAGCCCATAGGGGTTTGTATTTTGCCCCATCCGTGAATAATAAAAGCAATACCGAACAACAGCCTTAACAATAATATAGCTATATCAACGCTTAAGGGTAAATTGTACGGTGCAAAAAATCTTTTCATGAACTTCTAATAAGTTGACTTTAATTACTCCTTAACATATTGTTAAGTTTAAATGTTTCAACATCATATGTATCTTAACCAAAACCAAGCTTATTTGTCAAATTTACCCTTAAGATTTTTAAGACCTGTATCCAGATCATTGCCGATCATCTCCTCTATATTCATAAATAAACGCATCAAATTAGTAGGATATGGCATGCTGCTGGCAATACTCCATTTCACGGTTGTGGTGCTATTGCCATTGTCTTGGGTTTTCATAATTGCCTCAGCACGGCCTTCAAATGGCTTTATAAAATGCAAATCGTAATTAATTTGCTTATCGGGCACAATGCTTAAAATTTTTTGTTCACCCTGCCCCACATCCTTAACGTCGCTCTCCCATGCCGATACAAAGCCCGGAGTGGCATCGGTACCGCTGTAAGTTTTCTTCATATTTGGATCCATAGATGCCCACTTACTGTATTCATCCTGATTTTTCAAATATTTTATGTAATCAAAGATTTCGGTAACCGGCTTATTAATCGTTATCTGCCTCTCTACTGTATAATCTTTAGGAACAAAAATTGCCACTACCAACAATGATGCAATAAGGCCAATAATGCCTATTAGAATTTTCTTAATCATGATTTCAGGAATTAAAAAGGTTAATATCTATGTAAAGATAAACGCATTCATCACAAAATCAATGACATGTATAAAGCAATTATATAAAATCGATATTATCATGCACGACGATAAAAGTTTATTTTAATGGTTCTACATCATAATAATAAATCTCACTACTGCTTTTCCTAAAACATTTACAGAAATAGATACCTTTACCTTTGATAAGCTTATAGCCATGATTAACTATTTTGAATTTTACGATATACCCGAGTCATTTAATTTGGATGAAGCAGCCTTAAAAAAGAAGTTTTATGCCCTAAGCAAACAATACCATCCCGACTTTTATGCCGGTGAAGATGAAGCTAAACAACAAGAGATACTCGAAATATCAACCATCAATAACAAAGCCTACCAAACGCTCAGCAACCCGGCCAAACGCCTCGAATATATTTTAAAGCAGCACGATTTAGTGAGTGAAGGTGCTAAACCACAGCTCCCATCCGACTTTTTAATGGAGATGATGGACCTTAACGAGCGCCTGATGGAAGCAGATGATGCCGAAAAACTTGCAGAAATCCGAGCAGAGACACTGGTCGTTGAAGATGATTTAAACACTCAGTTACAAGCGCTCACTACTGATTATGAATCACTTAATGACACAGCTAAAAATGACCGCTTAAATCACATTGCAGATATTTATTTTAGACAAAAATATTTGTTGCGAATTAAGGATAGTTTGAATACATTTGCATCCCGCTTCTGAGAGGAAGTTCTGGACAGGCCCAGATGGCGGAATCGGTAGACGCGCTGGTCTCAAACACCTGTGGCCGCAAGGCCGTGCCGGTTCGACCCCGGCTCTGGGTACTTATCGGACTGAAGTCTGATTTTGCAAAGGGTTGCTCTAAAAGAGCAACCCTTTCTCTTTAAATAATCATTTTTTAGGGATCAAGCAAAAAACTTGTGGGAGAGTAAAAAAGTTTATTTTTTTGTGTGACAATAAATATTTACAGACTTGTCCGCAGCATACGAAACACTTGTCCGCCTGATCTTACCTGAAGGCATCTTAGAATACTTTGAACTTACCGATGTCCGCTCGTCCGAGACTGGGCAATTGAATATCCATTTGGAAGAAAAGAATGTGCCGCCTTTGGGGTATGAAAAATCGCAACTGGAATCAAAAGGGTTCTTACCCGAAACGGCTATCCAGGATTTTCCAATTCGTGGACATAAGGTAGCACTTTGTATTAAAAGACGCAGATGGGAAGTAAAAGCAAGCGGTGAAGTTATCACAAGAGACTGGGATTTAGTAAGAAAAGGAGCACGAATGACAACAGAATTCGGCACTTTTTTAAAAGGTATATTTGGATAATAACCCCATCAGTTGCCATTTATTAGGCCGTTTGTATTCCGTTGATGGTAAACAGTTACAACAGCAATACAAAGATCACCTGAGCGACTTTCACGGCTGGGAGCAGAAAGATCATGCAGATGAATGGATGCTGTTCGAAGATAATATAGGCCCCTCGCTGAGTATAGATGAAACAGCATTAAGCAATGGCGAGCTGTATACCATCATCACTAATAAGGAAGCCAAAGGCGGTAAACGGGCTATCGTAGCGATGCTCAAAGGCACACAGGCCGAACAGATCGCGGCGGTATTGGAACGTATCCCTGCCCGTAAGCGTAACCAGGTAAAGGAGGTAACAATGGACATGGCCTCAAACATGATCAAAGCCATCCGCCGGTGCTTTAGTAATGCCAGCCGGGTGATCGACCGTTTCCATGTGCAGAAACTGGCTTATGATGCCGTGCAGGAGGCAAGTATCAAATACCGCTGGGAAGCGCTGGAGAGCAGGAAAACCAAGCGGTAGAAGCTGCTAAAAAGAACAAACAAAGCTATCAGCCGGAAGTATTCACCAATGGTGATACGTTGAAGCAATTACTGGCACGTAGCCGCTACCTGTTATTCAAACATCCATCCAAATGGACAGCATCACAAAAACAAAGGGCAGACCTGGTCTTTCCCCGCTACCCGGAGTTATATAAAGCGTACAACCTATCCATCCGCTTAGGACAGGTCTTTACCATCTGCAAGAACAAGCAGCAGGCATTTAAGCGGTTAGCGATCTGGTATAATGATGTAGAAAGCGCGGGTATTGATGCTTTTAAAACCGTGGCCAGATCAGTTCAAACTCATTATGAATCTATCCTGAACTTCTTTGATAACCGCAGCACAAACGCATCGGCCGAATCATTCAACGCCAAGATCAAAGCTTTCAGGGCCACTTCAAGAGGCGTTAGAGACACTACTTTCTTCCTGTTCAGACTCGCTAATATCTATGCCTGAAAATGTACCCCCCCCAATAATTCGGACTGATCCATACAATGTTAAATTTATAATAGGGCATCTAATCATAATAAGATCAAACCCATCACCGTAGCATGCAGGTTTATACACAAATGTATAGGTATAATACTATGAGAGAAAGGGTATTAAACGCAAAAAACCCCGCTACGAGTGAACGTACGGGGTTGATTGATAAGGTTTGGCGCCGACCTACTCTCCCACATTTTACTGCAGTACCATCGGCTCTGGCGGGCTTAACTTCTCTGTTCGGAATGGGAAGAGGTGGACACCGCCGATATAGGCACCTGAATATTTTTAGTTAGTGGTTGATTGAGTTGATTTGTTGATTGAGTTATTAGTCAGTGTATATAGTTTTTTAACTACTCACTTACTCAACCATTCAACTACTCACCATAACTTGACATATTATTGAAAGAAGCAACTGTTTTTTCCTGAAAAGAACTTTACAGTACTATTTTGTTTTTTGAGTTCGGTGATGTGACCGGAAAGATCACACCACCTTATCTGTTTGCGAAGAAAGCGTCGGGCAATTAGTATTACTCGGCTATGATGTCACCACCTTTACACCTGTAACCTATCAACGTAGTAGTCTACTACGACCCTCAAGGGAAGTCTCATCTTGTGGCTAGTTTCGCACTTAGATGCTTTCAGCGCTTATCTATTCCGAACGTAGCTACTCTGCAGTACAGCTGGCGCCATAACAGATTCACTAGAGGTTCGTCCAACCCGGTCCTCTCGTACTAAGGTCAGCCCCACTCAAACTTCCAACGCCCACAACAGATAGGGACCGAACTGTCTCGCGACGTTCTGAACCCAGCTCGCGTGCCACTTTAATCGGCGAACAGCCGAACCCTTGGGACCTTCTCCAGCCCCAGGATGTGACGAGCCGACATCGAGGTGCCAAACCTCCCCGTCGATATGAGCTCTTGGGGGAGATCAGCCTGTTATCCCCAGCGTACCTTTTATCCTTTGAGCGATGGCCCTTCCATGCAGAACCACCGGATCACTATATCCGTCTTTCGACCCTGCTCGGCTTGTCTGCCTCACAGTCAAGCAAGCTTATGCTATTGCACTCCACGTACGGTTACCAAGCGTACTGAGCTTACCTTTGAAAGCCTCCGTTACCTTTTTGGAGGCGACCACCCCAGTCAAACTACCCGCCAAACAATGTCCTCCATTGTATAGAGTTAGACACCAAATACAGAAAGGGTGGTATTTCAACGTTGACTAACATACTCCTAGCGAAGCATGATCACAGTCTCCCACCTATCCTACACATCCTGTAGCCGATATCAATGTTAAGTTGTAGTGAAGGTGCATGGGGTCTTTCCGTCCCGTTGCGGGTAACCGGCGTCTTCACCGATACCACAATTTCACCGAGCTCATGGCTGAGACAGCGCCCAGATCGTTACACCATTCGTGCAGGTCGGAACTTACCCGACAAGGAATTTCGCTACCTTAGGACCGTTATAGTTACGGCCGCCGTTTACCGGGGCTTCGATTCAATGCTTCGCCTTGCGACTAACATCCCCTCTTAACCTTCCGGCACCGGGCAGGTGTCAGGCCATATACGTCATCTTTCGATTTTGCATAGCCATGTGTTTTTGTTAAACAGTCGCCTGGGCCTTTTCACTGCGGCTCCCATTGCTGAGAGCGCCCCTTCTCCCGAAGTTACAGGGCCATTTTGCCGAGTTCCTTAGCCATGAATCACTCGAGCACCTTAGGATTCTCTCCTCGACTACCTGTGTCGGTTTACGGTACGGGTTTTTATAACCTGAAGCTTAGCAGGTTTTCTTGGAAGTCTGATTACCATCACTATCACGCCACCCGAAGGCTTTGTGTACTATCAGCGTTCAGCAAATCTGGCGTACTTAACTACCAAACCTATACCTACGGCCTTTAACGTCCTATTCCGTCAGGACGCGGATGTGTCACTACTCCGTCACTGCATCGCAGTTATAAAAAGTACTGGAATATTAACCAGTTGTCCATCGGAATCTCCACTCGGATTATCCTTAGGCCCCGACTAACCCTGATCCGATTAGCGTTGATCAGGAAACCTTAGTCTTTCGGTGGGCGGGTTTCTCTCCCGCCTTATCGTTACTTATGCCTACATTTGCTTTTCTATCCTCTCCACATGCACTTGTCGTGTCATGCTTCGCCGATGATAGAATGCTCCCCTACCAGTATATACAATGTATATAATCCATAGCTTCGGTATACTGTTTAATGCCCGTTTATTATCCATGCCCGGCCGCTCGACTAGTGAGCTGTTACGCACTCTTTAAATGAATGGCTGCTTCCAAGCCAACATCCTAGCTGTCTGTGCAGCCGGACCTCGTTAGTTCAACTTAACAGTAATTTAGGGACCTTAGCTGATGGTCTGGGTTCTTTCCCTCTCGGCCCTGGACCTTAGCACCCAGAGCCTCACTGCAGCGTATATTATAAAGCATTCGGAGTTTGTCTGGATTTGGTAGGATTTGACTCCCCCGCACCCAATCAGTAGCTCTACCTCTTTATAACTTTACCGCCACGCTGTTCCTAAAAACATTTCGGGGAGTACGAGCTATTTCCCAGTTTGATTAGCCTTTCACCCCTACCCACAAATCATCCGGAAACTTTTCAACGTTTATCGGTTCGGTCCTCCAGTACCTGTTACGGCACCTTCAACCTGTCCATGGGTAGATCACAAGGTTTCGCGTCTACCTCCTCTGACTGCACGCCCTATTCAGACTCGCTTTCGCTTCGGCTTCGTGTCTTAAACACTTAACCTTGCCAGAGAAGAGTAACTCGTAGGCTCATTATGCAAAAGGCACGCCGTCACAGATCAAGTCTGCTCCGACCGCTTGTAAGTACACGGTTTCAGGTTCTATTTCACTCCCCTGTTCGGGGTTCTTTTCACCTTTCCCTCACGGTACTGGTTCACTATCGGTCTCTCAGTAGTATTTAGCCTTACCGGATGGTGCCGGCAGATTCCTACAGGGCGTCTCCGACCCCGCAGTACTCAGGAACTCACTAGGTTATTATTCCTTACGCGTACGCAACTCTCATGCTCTATGGTAGGCCTTCCCATGCCTTTCCGCTTCAGTTTAATATACCACATCGTGGTCCTACAACCCCTGGTTTGCCGTAACAAATCAGGTTTGGGCTGTTTCCCTTTCGCTCGCCACTACTCAGGAAATCACTATTGTTTTCTCTTCCTCTGTTTACTTAGATGTTTCAGTTCAACAGGTTCGCGCATTTGCAGTTATCCTTCAGATAACTAGGTTTCCCCATTCGGAAATCTCCGGATTAATTCATATTTGCTAATCCCCGGAGCTTATCGCAGCTTATCACGTCCTTCATCGCCTCTGAGAGCCAAGGCATCCCCCGTGTACCCTTTCTTACTTTCTTCTACCTGTATCGCTTTTGCTCGATACGGTATGTTTTATTTAGTTCAAGTTATTTCAGAGTCAGGAGTCAAGAGTCAGGAATCAAGACAATTGCTTGTCTGTATTCTTGAGTCTTTATTCTGTACTCTTCGTAACTGTCCTTCACTGTTGTTTTTTCAGTTTTTCAATTACTTCTTCCAATATGTCAAAGAACGTTTTGCTTTTAGTACTTAGTAGTGAGTACTTAGTATCAAGACCGGAGTCTTTTTACTTTATACTTGCTACTTACTACTCGTAAGCATCGTGGAGAATAACGGATTCGAACCGTTGACCCCCTGCGTGCAAGGCAGGTGCTCTAGCCAGCTGAGCTAATTCCCCTTTTAAAAAAGTGAGTAGTTGATTTGTTGATTATGTGAGTAGTTCTTTCTTTTCAAACTACTTAACCAATAAACCATTTAACTATTCAACCCCGCAGCTGTGCTGCGCATAGGTAGTCCCGAGCAGATTTGAACTGCTGACCCCTACATTATCAGTGTAGTGCTCTAACCAAACTGAGCTACGAGACTATGGTTTGATGTTAGCCACTTTTCTGATATGGCTTCCTTTTTAAAGGGTTTCTCTTTTTTCTTCTTCTTTAATTTCTTAAGAAATACATGTACGTAGCAGGACTTTCTGTCTTTCCAATTGTTCCTTCAAGGCCACTTTCAGAATACTGCTCCAGAAAGGAGGTATTCCAGCCGCACCTTCCGGTACGGCTACCTTGTTACGACTTAGCCCCAGTTACCGGTTTTACCCTAGGACGCTCCTTGCGGTTACATACTTCAGGTACCCCCAGCTTCCATGGCTTGACGGGCGGTGTGTACAAGGCCCGGGAACGTATTCACCGCGTCATTGCTGATACGCGATTACTAGCGAATCCAACTTCACGGGGTCGAGTTGCAGACCCCGATCCGAACTGTGAATGGCTTTTAGAGATTGGCATCCTGTTGCCAGGTAGCAGCCCTCTGTACCATCCATTGTAGCACGTGTGTAGCCCCGGACGTAAGGGCCATGATGACTTGACGTCGTCCCCTCCTTCCTCTCTACTTGCGTAGGCAGTCTGTTTAGAGTCCCCACCTTGACGTGCTGGCAACTAAACATAGGGGTTGCGCTCGTTGCGGGACTTAACCCAACACCTCACGGCACGAGCTGACGACAGCCATGCAGCACCTAGTTTCGTGTCCCGAAGGACTGATTCGTCTCTGAATCATTCACTAACTTTCAAGCCCGGGTAAGGTTCCTCGCGTATCATCGAATTAAACCACATGCTCCTCCGCTTGTGCGGGCCCCCGTCAATTCCTTTGAGTTTCACCCTTGCGGGCGTACTCCCCAGGTGGAATACTTAACGCTTTCGCTTAGACGCTGACCGTATATCGCCAACATCGAGTATTCATCGTTTAGGGCGTGGACTACCAGGGTATCTAATCCTGTTTGATCCCCACGCTTTCGTGCCTCAGTGTCAATCACAATTTAGTGAGCTGCCTTCGCAATCGGTGTTCTGTGACATATCTATGCATTTCACCGCTACTTGTCACATTCCGCCCACTTCATCTGTATTCAAGCCCATCAGTATCAAAGGCACTGCGATAGTTAAGCTACCGTCTTTCACCCCTGACTTAATAGGCCACCTACGCACCCTTTAAACCCAATAAATCCGGATAACGCTTGGATCCTCCGTATTACCGCGGCTGCTGGCACGGAGTTAGCCGATCCTTATTCTTACCGTACATTCAGCTTTGTTCACGAACAAAGGTTTATTCCGGTACAAAAGCAGTTTACAACCCGTAGGGCCGTCTTCCTGCACGCGGCATGGCTGGTTCAGGCTTGCGCCCATTGACCAATATTCCTTACTGCTGCCTCCCGTAGGAGTCTGGTCCGTGTCTCAGTACCAGTGTGGGGGGCCATCCTCTCAGATCCCCTAGACATCGTCGCCTTGGTGGGCCGTTACCCCGCCAACTAGCTAATGTCCCGCATGCCCATCTTTATCCTATAAATATTTGATGACAGCTCAATGCTGAGTCGTCATGTTATGCGGTGTTAATCTCTCTTTCGAGAGGCTATCCCCCAGATAAAGGTAGGTTACATACGTGTTACGCACCCGTGCGCCACTCTCATGAGAAGCAAGCTCCTCAATCCCGTCCGACTTGCATGTATTAGGCCTGCCGCTAGCGTTCATCCTGAGCCAGGATCAAACTCTCCATTGTAAAATGTTTTGTTTGTATCCAGACCCTACTTTACTTAAAAATAGAAATCTGATTATTTGTATATCTTTATACAGTATTCAGTAGCTATATTTGAAGGTTTCTTTTTTTGACAGAGCAGATAATTACTTATCTCTCCCGCTACGTTACATGTTACTTCTTAAAAGAACTTTGTCGTCTCACCATCCCGGTTCGACTTTATATCTGACACCATTGCGGTGTTTCGAAATCTTTGTTTGTTCGCCCTAAGGCTGTTTCAATCTTAGTTAACAATTGCTGTTAACTTTTTCTTTTTTCCCGCTCTTCTTTTCAGCCTTTCAGCTTCGTTCCGTTTGGGAGTGCAAAGGTAGATATTCTTTTTACTTTTCCAAAAAAAAGTTTTCTTTTTTTTGGCGGCCTTTTCTTTCGAAAATAACCTTTTAAAATACCCCTGTGCCGCTTTTCAATTCTTTTCCCTTTCGTTGCGATTGGGAGTGCAAAGGTAGAAAAGGTTTTCATTTCTGCAAAATAAATCTGAAATTTATTTTGAGCCGCTTTTCTTTCTGTTTTCCTGGTGTTTATTACTAAACCTCCCCTCAAACCCCTTGCCTTTCAAATAACGCCCCGCTTTCTTTCTTGCGGGTTGCAAAGGTAACTATTTATTCTATTCACTAAAACTTTATTCATGGTATTTTGTATCACAATCCCTAATGCCCTACGCGTCAAGATGATAAAATGGTTTGAGGTGGTAAACTTTATTTATGCCCTGTAAAATACCCCACAATTAAGGCAACTAAAATTAATGCCCACCATAGGTATTGGCGCATTCTTAAAGACTCAATGCTCTTTTTTAGATTAATAATTTCGGTTTGCTGTTCAAGCTTTTGATTTTGCAACTTCATATTATGTTGTTGCAACTTGGCTTGGGTACCTCCTACCTGTAAAGGCTTTTGTTGTTCAAGCTGGTAACGACGCGTAAATCCACCTTCTTTTAAAAACTTTTCGCCTTTAGGCTTTAGTATAAGTCTGTCGGGTAGTTCATATATACCATGTGCGCCTGCAACTACAACCAACTCTTCCCGCAATAAGGCACTCACCATGGCAAAGGCCGATGCTTCATCGTAATCAAACAACTGTAGTATCTGTTCGCGGGTCAAATTATCCGGAACGCCAAAAGCCTCGAGCATAACGTCGAGCATTTCGCATTCATATTCATTAAGATCGGTCATTTAACTGCAAATCTAAAAAATCTATGTAATTCAGTCAATCATGGGCATGCCTTACAATTTACAACAATTTTTATTAGGTTTACTTTAGCTAAACCTCTTATCAACTCAAAGTTATCCAATTTGAATACTATTACCTTTATAGATACTGAAGTTGCCGAACAAACCGGAAGGGTTTACGACTATGGTGGTATTAAAGATAAAGGTAATATCCTTCATAGCGCTTCGGCACATGAATTTACCTCGTTTATATCCGAAACTCAATATATCTGCGGCCATAACATTTTAAATCATGATGTAAAATTCATTAGCGGCTTACTTAGCCAGGCAGGTGTGCAGCTGGAAAATATTATCGATACCCTTTACTTATCGCCACTCTTATTTCCCGCTAAACCTTATCACTCGTTGATTAAAGATGATAAGCTGAATTATGACGAGCCTAACAACCCACTTAATGATGCCATAAAAGCTAAAGACCTGTTTTATGATGAAATGGCAGTTTTTACACAATTACCCGAAGATTTAAAACAGATATACTACCTCTTATTAAAAGGGCAGAAAGAGTTTAGCGCATTTTTTAGATATTTAAACTATACAGTTACCATTGAAAATATTGCAATTGCGATTATTAAGTATTTTAAAAATGATGTATGTAATGAGGCTAATATCGAACAATTAATTGCCGCACACCCTGTAGAACTTGCGTATTGTTTAGCGCTTATTAAAAGTGAAAACCGCAGCTCGATAACCCCACGCTGGGTATTAATTAATTACCCAGATGTAGAGCGCCTGATGTTTATATTGAGAAACAAACCATGTATAGCTGGTTGTAATTATTGTAACCAGGCATTGGATGCGCATTTAGCGCTCAAGCGTTTTTTTGGATTTGATACATACAGACAGTATGCAGGTGAGCCTTTGCAGCTAAAAGCAGTAGAAGCTGCCATACATAACCAATCCTTTTTAGCGGTGTTTCCTACCGGCGGAGGTAAATCTATAACATTCCAGGTGCCGGCTTTAATGAGCGGCGACAGAACACGCGGACTTACCGTAGTTATATCGCCCTTGCAATCACTCATGAAAGACCAAGTGGATAACCTTGAAAAGGTAGGAATAACTGCTGCGGTAACTATAAATGGTTTGCTCGATCCTATTGAACGGGCTAAATCTTTTGAACGTGTAGAGGATGGTTCGGCTTGTATGTTGTATATATCGCCCGAGTCGTTGCGATCGAAAAGCATCGAACGCTTGCTGTTAGGCCGAAAAATTGCACGTTTTGTAATTGATGAAGCGCATTGCTTTTCATCATGGGGCCAGGATTTCAGAGTTGACTACCTATACATAGGAGACTTTCTTAAAAACATCCAGGAAAAGAAAAACCTCGCTGAACCGATACCCATATCCTGTTTCACGGCAACGGCCAAACCTAAGGTAATAGAAGACATATGTGTTTATTTTGAAGAAAAGCTGAATTTACAACTCCGCCGGTTTACCACTTCGGCATCGCGCACTAATCTTCATTATAAAGTTCTACCCAAAAACGATGATGACGAAAAATATGCAACTGTTAGAGATTTGGTTACCGATTATAATTGCCCAGCTATTATATATGTATCGAGGACTAAAAGAGCGGTTACACTGGCCGACCGTTTAATTGCCGATGGGCTTAACGCCCGAGCCTATCATGGCAAAATGGCGGCTAACGATAAAACGGCTAATCAAAACGCTTTTCTTTCGGGCGAGGTGCAAATCATGGTTGCCACATCGGCTTTTGGAATGGGTGTAGATAAGAAGGACGTAGGTGTGGTGATACATCACGATATATCAGATTCTTTAGAAAATTATGTGCAGGAAGCAGGTCGGGCCGGGCGCGATGAACAAATTGAGGCCGACTGCTATGTGCTTTATAACGAAGAAGACCTGAGTAAGCATTTTATATTACTTAACCAAACCCGGCTTTCCATTAAAGAAATACAGCAGATATGGAAAGCCATTAAAAATATTACCCGGTTGCGCGCAACGGTATCAAACTCGGCATTGGAAATTGCGCGCCAAGCTGGGTGGGACGATAGCGTGGCCGAAATTGAAACCCGTGTTATTACTGCCATAGCTGCACTGGAGGATGCAGGCTATTTAAAACGCGGTCAAAATTCACCAAGGGTGTTTGCCAACAGTATCCTGTCGCCAAGTGCACAAGACGCCATTACTAAAATAAACGCTTCTGCACTATTTACAGAGAAGGAAAAAGAAAAAGCCATTCGCATTATCAAAAAGCTATTTTCGAGCAAGAGCCGTAAACGGGCATCCGAAGAAACTGCCGAATCGAGGGTGGATTACATTAGCGACCATCTGGGTATTGTAAAAGACGAGGTGATCAGGATGATAAATCTCATGCGTGAAGAAAGTATTTTGGCTGATGCCAAAGACCTTACCGCATTTATTAAACAGGGCGACAACATAAAAAACTCGCTCGGCATTGTTGAAAAATTTAGCAAAATAGAAAGGAGTCTGCTGCCTTACTTTAACGATACAGCCAAAACATTTAATGCTAAAGAACTTAACGAATGTTTGGAAAATGAAGGTTGCATAGGAGCTGATACCAGCAAAATAAAAACACTCACCAACTTTTGGGCTATTAAAAACTGGATTAAAAAACGAAACCTTCCACTTTCTAAATATCACTTTAATGCCTGTACAATTGCTCCTGTATCAACCATAAAAGATAGAATGACTAAGCGGCACGAGTTAGCCGGATTTATAGTGGATTATTTATATCGTAAAACAGAGAATTCAAAAACAGATGCCAACGCTAAAAACGAAGTTTTGGTTGAGTTTTCGGTTCATGAACTCAAGGAGGGTTACGAGCAATTGGGAGACGGTATGTTTAAGCGGGTTACCAATATTGATGAGGTTGAAGACTCCTTATTTTACTTGTCACGGATTGAGGCCATCAAAATTGAAGGCGGATTTTTAGTAGTATATAACAGGCTCACTGTTGAGCGACTGGAACAAGACAATAAGATACGTTATAAAACCGAGGATTATGAAAAGCTGAAACAGTACTATGAAAGCAAGATACAGCAAATTCATATTGTAGGTGCATATGCCCAAAAGATGCTTGACGATTACCGCGAGGCACTACAGTTTGTAGAAGATTACTTTCAACTAAATTACCCGTCGTTTTTAAACAGGTACTTTAAAGGAGACCGCAAAAAGGAGATTAAGCTCAATATCACACCAACAAAATTCAAACAGCTTTTTGGCGAGTTATCCCCTACCCAACTTAATATTATTAAAAACCAGGATTCGAAATATATTGTGGTTGCGGCCGGTCCGGGAAGCGGAAAAACCAAAGTATTGGTTCATAAACTTGCTTCGTTAATGTTAATGGAAGACGTAAAGCACGAGCAGCTACTCATGCTCACTTTTTCGCGGGCTGCTGCTACCGAGTTTAAGAAAAGGCTGTTAAAACTAATAGGCAACTCGGCTAATTACATAGAAATTAAAACGTTTCATTCCTACTGCTTTGATTTATTAGGCAAGGTTGGCAGTCTCGAAAAAAATGATGACATTTTAAAAAGTACCACCGAAAAAATACGAAGCAAGGATATTGATCTTAACCGTATTACCAAAACAGTTTTGGTAATTGATGAAGCCCAGGACATGTCTCTCGATGAGTTCAACCTTGTTAGCACCCTCATTGCAGAAAATGAAGATATGCGGGTAATTGCCGTTGGCGATGACGACCAGAATATATACGAGTTTCGCGGGGCTGATTCGAAATATTTACAACAACTGGCTGATGTAAACGAGGCCAAAAAATATGAATTGGTAGACAATTATCGCAGTAAAAGTAATTTGGTTGATTTTGCCAATCAATTTGCTATCACCATTACTAACAGGCTTAAAAGCACACCTATTGTTGCCAACAAAACCGATAACGGTAATATAAAAATTGAAAGTTATAAGCATGGTAACCTTATTATGCCGCTGGTGAACGATATTTTAAATTCACCATTAAAAGGCACTACCTGTGTACTTACCCAAACTAACGACGAGGCACTGCAAATAACCGGCTTACTTTTAAAAAACGGTATGCAGGCCAAACTCATACAAAGCAACGATAGCTTTAACCTTTACAATTTGGCCGAAATAAGGCACTTTGTTAAAATGCTGAATGCCCATGGTGATGTAGCCGTATTGACGGAAGATGCCTGGGAAAATGCTAAACGCCAGTTTGGTATTCAATTTAAAACCAGCAGAAATCTGGCTGTTTGCCAAAAACTGTTAAAAGACTTTGAAATCACCCACGGCAAAAAGAAATACAAATCGGATCTGGATGTTTTTATAAGCGAATCGAAACTGGAAGACTTTTATACCGGCAATGGCGAAACCATTTTTGTATCAACCATTCATAAAGCTAAGGGCAAAGAGTTTAATAACGTTTTTTTGCTGCTTGAAAACCTTTCAGTTCAAACCAATGAGCTAAACAGGCGCATATACGTTGCTATTACACGTGCCAAACAAAACCTCTGTATTCATACTAACAGTAATTATTTTGATAACATTAGTACGCATAACTTAGCATTTACCAAACATAGCGAGCCCAACCCCTTACCCTCACAAATGGCCATGCACCTTACACACAAAGATGTTTGGCTCGACTATTTTAACAATACACAAACATACCTATCAAACCTTACAGCTGGTAGTAATTTAATCATAAGCGGTGACGAATGTTTGACCACAGATCGCAAACCTGTACTTAAATTTTCGACCGAGTTTTTAAACCGGCTAAAAAACTTTGAAAGCAAAGGCTATAAACCTGTAAATGCAGTTGTAAATTTTGTACTACACTGGCAGGCCGAAAACGCCCAGCATGAAATAAAAATTGTGCTGCCCGAGCTTTATCTTCAAAAGATGTAAAACCATATAAGTTCCCCCCAGTCTTCTCACTTTTGCAAAAAGCATTTAAACAATTAATGATAAAGCAACTACCTTATTGCTGGTTTAAGCCGTCAAAATATTAGGCAGATAAATTATTTAAAATCGGTATTTACCTGTAAACGAGCACTTTTTACTTGGTGTACCCAAAGCACATAAACATACTATTTACTGTGCCGGGCTTTTATAAATACTTGAACAGATCTATTTTTAGCATTTTTAAGATGTGATGTTAATGAATATCACAAGAATATTTCAATTAAGTATACAGGATCTCTCCGGCTATTTTTTATACATTAATCCGTTTTCTTATCTGCGTCACTAATCTTCACTTGATCAGTTTTTAAAAGGCTGCCATTAACCAAAACATTGTTTAGCTGCAAGCCGGTGAGGTTGGCTATACTATAAGCTTTTTTTACATTATTAATAGTCACATTGCTGAGGCGCAGGTTTTGTACAGGCTGCTTTTTGTAACCTTCAATAACCACGCCGGTATTGCCGCCGTTTTTAACCTCCATATTGCTTACTTCAATATTGCGGATGAGCGGCATAAAATTGCCGGTATCTTCGTAAAACATGGTAACCAGTATAGCTTCCTGTTTTACCTGGCCTACTTTAATGTTGCGCAGGTAAATATTTTGTATGATACCACCACGTGCCGAACTTGTTTTTATACGCAGGGCACGGTCAAGCTCCGGACTGTTCATGGTGCAGTTTTCGGCAAATATATTTTTGGCTCCGCCCGAAATTTCACTACCTATTACTACGCCACCGTGCCCGTTAGCCATGGTACAACCTTGTATCACCACATTTTCGCACGGGATATTGATACGACGACCATCACTGTTACGTCCCGATTTGAGCGCAATACAATCGTCACCCGTATTAAAGTAGCAATCCTTGATCAGCACGTTCTTGCACGATTCAGGGTCGCAACCATCGGTGTTTGGCCCTTCACTTTCAACTGTTACTTTGTTAATGGTAACATTATTGCATAACACCGGGTTTAATATCCACATAGGCGAATTAATGACTCGTATACCCTCTATCAGCACGTTGGTACACAAGTAGGGCTGCACAAACTGCGGACGCAGGTAATGCCCGTTACCAAACTTACGCTCCGCCATGGGTACATCTTTCTCGGCCATGGCAAACAGTGCCGGGCGGTTAGCTTTATCAACCTGGCTTGGGTCGCCGTTTTTGAAACCGTATTCCTTTTTACCTTTCCACGGCCACCAGTTTTGCGCGTTGGCTTGCCCGTCTAACACCCCCTCGCCGGTTACGGCTATGTTTTTTTCTTTGTATGCGTATACCAGCGGTGAGTAGTTCATCAGCTCTACCCCTTCCCAGCGGGTGGGCACTAAAGGCAAATAGTCATCAGGTTTGGTTGAGAATAACAGCGTTGCACCTTTTTCGAGGTGCAGGTTTACATTACTTTTTAAGTATACCGGTCCGGTTAAATATTTACCTGCGGGTACAATCACACTTCCTCCGCCCGCTTTATGGCAAGCCTCAATGGCAGCTTTTATGGCTGTGCTGCAATTTTTTTTACCCGTAGCATCGGCACCATAATTCTTCACAAAAAACATACGTTTAGGAAATGTAGGGGCCTTGATCTTGGCTATAATGCCATCTAACTTTGCCCACCCTTCAGTTTGAGCGTAAGTACTTGTAAAACTACTTACACCAAGCAAAACTGCAAATGCGTATTTAAGTATGCTTTTTAACATAGGGCGAAAGATACAACTTGGCTTTTTATCCCGAAGAAATATTTTACACTCTTTAATTATTCGAGGAAGCACTCACGCCTCAGCTCCGAAATCAAAAAAATCCTAACTTTGCCCACATGACTCTTTTTGAACAATTGCAGCAAAAGCCCTTCTTTATTTTAGGCCCATGTGTGATGGAAAGCCAGGAGTTGCTTTACGAGGTTGCCGAGCAGGTTGCCCGTGTAAAGCAGCAATACAATATCCCTGTGGTATTCAAATCATCGTTTGATAAGGCTAACCGTACATCGGTAAACTCATACCGCGGACCGGGTATTGATAAGGGCATGGAGATGCTTCAAAAAGTAAAAGAACGTTTTGATTTACCATTAATTACCGATATACACGAGAGCTACCAGGCAGCCATTGCTGCAGAGGTGTGCGATATTTTGCAGATACCGGCATTCCTTTGCCGCCAAACTGATTTGTTGGTAGCCGCTGCCCAAACCGGTAAAATTGTAAACGTAAAAAAAGCACAGTTCTTATCCGGTCAGGATATGTTTTACCCGGCACAAAAGGTGGTTGAAGCCGGCAATACACAAGTGATATTAACCGAGCGCGGCAACATGTACGGGTATAATAACCTGGCAGTCGATTTCAGGAATATACACGATATGAAAGCCTTTGGCTACCCGGTTTGTATGGATTGTACCCACTCGGTACAACGCCCGGGTGGTGCTGGTGGCAAAACCGGTGGCGACCGTACCTTTGTACCCATGATGGCACAAGCCGCCAAAGCTTTTGGTGCCGATGGCTATTTCATGGAAATTCACCCCGACCCAGACAATGCACTGAGCGACGGCCCCAACATGGTTAAGCTACAGGATTTAGATAAAATTATTGAACCGTTACTGAGATTTTAGTTATCAGTTGTGTGTTGTCTGTGAACACGAATCCACACAACACACAACTGACAACACACAACATATTTACTCCATGCAAGATATTGCCCAACGCGTATTTAAAGATGAGATAGAATCGTTGCAGGAAGCTGCAGCATTAATTGACGGGCAGTTTACGCAAGCTGTTGAGGCTATTTTGCAGCATAATGGCAAGGTAATTATAACCGGCGCGGGCAAATCGGGGTTGATTGGTAAAAAAATAGCCGCAACATTAGCCAGCACAGGTACGCCCAGCTTTTTCATGCACCCTACCGAGGCTTTTCATGGCGATTTGGGCATGGTAGGTAAAAATGATGCGGTGCTGCTTATCTCCTACTCAGGCGAAACCGATGAGGTGATCAAAATTATTCCCTTCCTGAAATGGAACCAAAATAAGACCATTAGTATAACCGGCAATCCAAAATCTACTATTGCCCGAAATACCGATTTACATTTAAATGTACACATCACCCATGAGGCTTGTGCATTAAAATTAGCGCCTACCTCTTCAACCACGGCAACGCTCGTAATGGGTGATGCATTGGCCGTTGCGCTCATGGAAGCCCGTCAATTTCAGCCTGAAGACTTTGCACGCTTTCATCCAGGCGGCAGTTTGGGACGTAAGTTACTGGTGAAAGTAAAAGACATCATGCGTACCGATAACTTGCCTTTTATTGATGTAAATGCATCATTTACCGAAGTGCTCATGCGTATGTCGGAAGGCCGCTTAGGGATGGTAATTGTAGGTACCACTGATGATGTAAAAGGCGTAGTAACCGACGGAGACTTACGTCGCGCTCTTTTGCGTAATCCGGATACATCAGCTCAAACTGTTAAGGGCATGATGAGCGAAAATCCGGTAATCATAAACGAGGAAGAACTTATTAACAGGGCTGAGGAATTAATGATAGACCGCAAGATCACCACCATTTTGGTAGGCTTGGCCGAGAGCCGCACTGTAAAAGGCATTTACCAGATATACTCGCGCTAAATAACATCTACCTTATAAAATAAAAAAGGTTGCAAAGTATTAACCTGCAACCATCATATGTTATTAGGCCGTTAAATTATATAATATAATTTATAATGGCTACGAAGCAGATAAGGGCCAAAATACAGCCTTGCAGTTTTTGTTCGAGTGTTAAATTAGTTATATTCATTTTATCAGGGGATATATAGCAAATATAGCCCTGGGGGGCTTTTTTGCAAGGCCTTTATGCATTTTTAAGAAAAATTTAGCTGTTTGAACATTTTGATAAATTTTTCTTAGTAAATACCCTTTTTTTTTGAATAGCTATTATAAAATTTCGGTTATCAGAATATTAAGTTAATAACTTTCAACACGTGTTTTAACCCAAAAAACATCGTTTAATGTTGTTTCAACACCATTTTGGTTTACATCGCAAAACTTTTTGCTATAAGCCTGTTTACTCTACAAGCATCATTTCGCATAATGAATATTACATCTGTAAATCCGGCTAACGGTAAAACTATAAAATCATATCCTACTCATACGCCCAATGAGTTGAATAATAAAATAACTCAAACGCATCAGGCCTGGCTGCAATGGCGCAATAGCGAACCATTGCACCGTGCCCAATTACTTCATGAGCTTGCGGCCACATTAATTAAACGTAAAGACGAACTTGCCGAACTTATGGCGCTTGAAATGGGCAAACCTATAAAACAAGGCGCTGCCGAAATTGATAAGTGCGCAGCGGTTTGCACCTATTACGCTGATAATGCCGAAAGCTTTTTAAAAGATCAACCTATTGAAACCGAGGCGCAAAAAAGTTTTGTAACCTTTAATCCAATAGGCGTAGTATTGGCGGTAATGCCCTGGAATTTCCCTTTTTGGCAAGTGTTCCGCTTTTTGGCGCCTGCATTAGCAGCCGGTAATTGCGGTGTACTTAAGCATGCCAGCAACGTGCCGGGTTGTGCTTTAATTATTGAAGATATGGTACGAGAGGCGGGTTTCCCTGCTGATGTGTTTAAAACCTTGTTAGTAGGTAGCGATCAGGTGGAAGCTATTATCGAAAACCCTTTAGTTAAAGCGGTAACACTAACCGGTAGCACTAATGCCGGCATTAAAGTAGCGCAAAAGGCTGGCTCGGTTTTAAAAAAGACCGTGCTTGAACTGGGCGGTAGCGATGCCTATATTATATTGGAAGATGCCGACCTGGAAATGGCCGCCACCGCCTGCACCGATAGCCGCCTTATTAACAGCGGACAAAGCTGTATAGCCGCTAAACGTTTTATAGTGGTTGAACCTGTTGCCGAAAAATTCACTCAACTGATGCTCGAAAAAATGAAAGCCAAACGCATGGGCGATCCACTGAATGCCGACACCGAGGTTGGTCCGCAGGCAAGGGTTGATTTGCGTGATGAATTGCATGAGCAGGTACAGCAATCAATTAAAGCCGGAGCCCAATGCATTTTAGGTGGCGAAATTCCTGAAGGAGAAAACGCTTTCTACCCTCCTACTATATTAACCAAGGTAAAAAAAGGTATGCCCGCACATGATGATGAATTATTTGGCCCGGTTGCAGCCATCATTATTGCGAAAGATGAGGCCGATGCCATCAACATAGCTAACGACAGTGTATTTGGCCTTGGCGGTGCTGTATTTACCCAGGATGTTGCACGCGGCGAACACATTGCCGCAAGCCAACTGGAAGCGGGTTCATGCTTCGTAAACTCGCTGGTAAAGTCAGACCCTCGTTTGCCTTTCGGCGGCATCAAACAATCGGGCTATGGCCGCGAACTGGGTATGTTTGGCATTCATGAGTTTGTGAATATAAAAACGGTGTATGTAAAATAGTGATCTGTGAGGACACAGACCACGGCGAGTTAGCCGGTGGCTGTGTGCTCACAAGTTTTTATGCACCGTGGGTGCTACCTGTTTATAGCAAATAAATATTAGAGTTAAACATGCTCCGTTATGAGCTACCCTAATTTAGGAATGTTTTATAAGGGTAATTCCTAACGGAACATAAAAATCATACGTGTCTTCCTGTAAACAGGTAACACCTACTGCGCATATTGTATAGCTGAAAAGATATTGGTACACAGACTTTGTCCTACCTTTCGCCCTTATCCGTTAACCATTCACTTTTACCCTACCCTGACCGTAGACATTTTAACCTAATAAGCTTAAAATGTATCTTTGCAACCGTTATGAGTAAGCACGGTAGAATTTTAGTGGCCATGAGTGGTGGTGTGGATAGTTCGGTAGCGGCAATTATGCTGCACGAGCAGGGCTACGAGGTTATCGGGCTTACCATGAAAACCTGGGACTATGCTTCGGCAGGTGGCAGTTCAAAAGAAACCGGCTGTTGCAGTCTGGACAGTATTAACGATGCCCGTGCTTTGGCCGTGGGTTATGGCTTTCCGCATTATATATTAGATATACGCAGCGAGTTTGGCAATTACGTGATCGACAATTTTGTTGACGAGTATTTGGCCGGTCGTACACCTAACCCATGCGTTTTGTGCAACACCCACATTAAATGGGAGGCCCTGCTTAAACGCGCCGATAAGCTCGACTGTGAGTTTATTGCCACTGGGCACTATGCAAATATACGCCAGCAAGATAGCGGTCGTTACGTGGTTTCTAAGGGCCGCGACGAGAATAAAGATCAATCATATGTACTTTGGGGCGTATCGCAAGAGAATCTTTCCCGTACCAAATTCCCATTAGGTAGCTTCACCAAAGCCGAAATACGTCAAATGGCGCTTGATTACGGACAGGTTGAACTGGCCGGCAAAAGCGAGAGCTACGAGATATGCTTTGTACCCGATAATGATTACCGTGCATTTCTTCGCCATAAGGTTGAAGATTTAGACCAACGTGTTGGTCCAGGTAACTTTGTACTGGCTGATGGAACCGTTGTGGGTAAACATCATGGCTATCCGTTTTATACCATTGGACAGCGTAAAGGTTTAGGTGTAGCTTTTGGTCACCCAATGTTTGTTACGCACATTAATGCGCATAATAATACGGTAGTTTTAGGCGTGGCCGAAGAACTGCAACGTAAAGAAGCATGGGTGCGCGATTTGAACCTTATTAAGTACGAAAGCATTACAGAGCCTTTAGAAGCCGTAACCAAAATACGCTATAAAGATGCAGGCTCCGAAAGCAGCATCGTACAAATGGGAGAGCACATGAAAGTTGATTTTCATCACAACGTTTCGGGCATTGCGCCGGGGCAATCGGCCGTGTTTTACGAAGGTAGCGACCTGCTTGGCGGCGGCTTCCTGATGTAGTTGGGAACTCTTCTCCTGCCCTTTTATTACCTAACATTTATGTACTATTACTGTTGCAATTATGAAAATAATAGCGAACAGAAATTTGTGTTTCACATTCTTTGTGTTTATTTGCAGAATATAACAAGCACTTAATGGCTAAAAATTTACTCATAGTTGAATCACCGGCGAAAGCCAAAACCATTGAAGGATACCTTGGTAAAGACTTCACGGTAAAATCAAGTTACGGACATATCCGCGATTTGGTTAAATCGGAAGATGCCATTGATATACCTAATAACTTTGCCCAACGCTATGAAGTTCCGGCTGATAAAAAGCAGGTAGTAAGCGAGTTGAAGAAGTTAGCTAAGGAGGCCGAGATGGTTTGGCTCGCATCCGATGAGGACCGCGAGGGAGAAGCCATATCATGGCACTTGTTTGAAACCTTAGGGTTAAAGAACGACAAAACAAAGCGCATCGTTTTTCATGAGATTACCAAGCCGGCTATTATGCGGGCCATCGAAAATCCGCGCACTATTGATTATAACCTGGTAAATGCCCAGCAGGCACGCCGTGTTTTAGATCGCCTGGTAGGTTTTGAACTTTCTCCTGTATTATGGAAAAAAGTTAAACCATCATTATCGGCCGGTCGTGTACAATCGGTAGCTGTGCGTTTAATTGTAGAGCGCGAACGCGAGATCAATAAATTTACTGCCGAAGCTGCTTTCCGCATAGTAGCCATATTTGGCAAAGGCCGCGATGCCTTTAAAGCCGAACTGCCAGAACGCTTTGCCGAGCAGGCTCAGGCCGAAAAGTTTTTGCAGGATTGTATTGATGCCGCTTTCACCGTTAAATCGCTCGAAACACGCCCAACAAAACGCTCTCCAGCCGCACCGTTCACCACGTCAACCTTACAGCAGGAAGCAAGTCGTAAGCTGGGTTTCTCCGTATCGCGCACCATGTCGGTAGCGCAAAAGCTGTATGAATCGGGTAAGATAACTTACATGCGTACCGATAGTGTTAATTTATCTGACACGGCCTTACAAGCTGCACAACAACAAATTACATCGGCCTACGGCGATAAATATTATCAGCATCGTAAATTCAAAACTAAATCGGCCAGTGCACAGGAGGCACACGAGGCTATTCGTCCTACGTACTTTAATGAGCATACCATTGATGGTGATAACTCAGAGAAACGTTTATATGAATTGATTTGGAAACGTTCCATAGCATCGCAAATGAGCGAAGCCCAGTTTGAAAAAACAACGGCCAAAATTGATATATCATCCCGCTCCGAAGATTTGGTTGCCAACGGCGAAGTAATGAAGTTTGACGGCTTCCTAAAAGTTTACCTCGAATCTCATGATGATGAGGACGAGGATGATAATCAGGATGGAGACAGCGCAATATTGCCGCCTTTAACCAAAGGCCAGTTACTTGCTTTACAGGAAATGACGGCCACGGAGCGATATTCTCGTCCACCAGCGCGTTATACCGAGGCCAGTTTGGTTAAAAAGCTGGAAGAATTGGGTATAGGCCGACCGTCTACCTACGCTCCTACCATTTCAACCGTGCAAAACCGCGGCTATGTGGTAAAAGAAGAACGCGAAGGTAAAACCCGTAACTATCGCGTATTGACGCTGAAAGATAAGGCCGTTAAGCACGAGCAAAAGACCGAAAATACCGGTGCCGAAAAAAATAAGCTCTTCCCTACCGATATTGGTGCCGTGGTGAACGACTTTTTAGTACAACATTTTAATGGCATCGTCGATTTCCATTTTACTGCCAACGTTGAAAAACAGTTTGACGAAATAGCTCAGGGATTAACCGAATGGACAGCCATGTTAAAAGACTTTTACACACCTTTTCATGAAGGTGTTGAAAGTACTATACAAACTGCCGAAAAAGCCCGTGGCGAGCGCGAATTAGGCGTTCACCCAGAGAGTGGAAAAAAGATGTCGGTACGTATTGGCCGCTTTGGTCCGTTCGTGCAAATTGGCGATAGCGACAACGAGGAAGAAAAGCCTCAGTATGCCAGCCTGCGCACGGGGCAAATGATCGAAACCATTACTTTAGAAGAAGCCTTGGAATTGTTCAAGCTGCCTAAAAAAGTAGGTGTGTTTGAAGAGAAAGACATGACGGTTGCCATTGGTAAGTTCGGCCCCTACATTCGTCATAATAGCGCATTTTACTCGTTACCAAAGGGTGTTGACCCGATGAGCGTGAGCGAGCCTCAGGCTATCGAGATCATTGAAGAGAAACGTAAGAAAGATGCCGAAAAGCTCATCAAAACATTTGATGAAAACCCGGATGTTAAAATATTGAATGGCCGCTGGGGACCATACATCGAATTTGGCAAACTCAACGTTAAAATACCTAAAGGGAAAGAGCCTTTGGAACTAACCTACGAAGAGTGCAAGGCCTTAGCCGATGCCATGGAAAAAGACCCGAAAGCCAAGAAACCGGCAGGAAAGAAATTTGCCAAGAAAAAATAATACAACACGCCTGGCAACAGGCGTTTTTAGTTTAATATGTTAAAAGATCTGTCAAAAAATATAGTTGAAGACATTGCCGTAGCTGTTGCACTGGAAAAAGAAACTCCGGAAAGTAAAATATGGTACGTTTACCTCATTAACCTGAAAGACCAGCCCATTGAGAACGTATTGGTTACCTCCAAAGGTTATGGCGAAAAAGACGGCGAACAGGTAAAAACTTCTGTACTACGCCACATGATGCCTTTGGTAGAAGCCGGAGCATCTGCATTAATTGAACCTATTGATGAAGCAACTTTCGGTTTAAATAATGAGTACTGGGTGAGCTACTATATTGGCAAAGACATTTATGATAAGAAGTTCATCTTTTTGCCTGAAAGTATAGTTGATAGCAATTTTATAAAATTGCCGGTTTTGAATAAGGTTGGGGTGATGATTAGATAGTCTGAACCAGAATTTTTAGAATTTATGGAATAGGCAGAATTTCTTATAAAAATTGTCATTTCGAGTGATAACGAGAAATCTTTTCGAACAAGACGGTTTATCGCTTAGAAAAGATTTCTCCTAACGTCGAAATGACAAGCGGAGAAAAATCTCTATTTAGCCTTAAACAATCCAAACTTCAAAATACAAAAGATAGCTCTCACGCCATCCTTCCATCCTATTTTTTTACCCTCATAATAAGTACGGCCGTAGTACGAGATACCCACCTCATAAATACGGATATGGGGTATGCGAGACATTTTGATGGTTACTTCGGGTTCAAAACCAAATCTCTTTTCGGTTAAGTTAAGGCTTTGTACTATATTGGTATTGAACAACTTATAACACGTCTCCATGTCAGTCAAGTTGAGGTTAGAGAACATATTGGAAGCAAAGGTTAACCAGCGGTTACCTATGGTATGCCAAAAAAACAGGATGCGGTGCGGGTTACTACCCATAAAGCGCGAACCGTAAACCACATCGGCAAAGCCGTTTACTACAGGTTTCAGCAGATCATTATATTCTTCGGGGTCGTATTCCAAATCGGCATCCTGGATAATGAGGTATTCGCCGGTGGCTTTTGATATACCGGTATGCAGGGCAGCCCCTTTTCCTTTATTTACTTCGTGTTTATAGTACTGAATGTTAAGTCCGGGATTAGCAAGTCGATAGCGTTCAACCGCTTGTTCGGTATCGTCGGTTGAGCAATCATTTACGATAATTACCTCTTTTGTAATATTATTAACAAGCTCAACAGCCTTAACTTTATCTAATATGAGATGGATAGTACGACCTTCATTGTAGGCCGGAATTACTATCGATAATTTACTAATTACCATAAACTTTTCTTAATCACTACCTTATACAGTAGCAAGTAGCTTGCTATACGGGGCAAACTTACAACAAATATTGCGCTTAGCCGAAAGTTGGTTTGCAAATACAATAAGCAATACATCCTCCGCAAAAATCCTTTACTTTGCACTCCTTTAAACTCCTTCAATTATGCTCGACAATCTGGACTGGTACAACCTCATGGTAATTGATATTGAAACCGTGCCTCAGTATAGCAGCTACGCCGAGGTTCCGGAGCATTTGAAAGTTTTGTGGGATAAAAAAACCACCTACCAGCGCAAAGAAGAAACCTCCGAGGATTTTTACCGCAACGCGGGTATACAGGCCGAGTTTGGTAAGATTATTTGCATATCGGTTGGGATGTTTACGCGCGAAGGTGGTTTCAGGGTAAAATCATTCGCGTCGCACAATGAGGAAGAGCTTTTGAGTAATTTTGCGACAATGCTGAGCAAAAGGTCGCATAACCTCGTATTATGCGGGCACAACGCCAAAGAGTTCGACTTCCCTTACATGTGCCGCCGTATGTTGGTTAATGGTATCAGGCTGCCATTGCAACTGCAGATTGCAGGCAAAAAGCCCTGGGAAATTTGCCACCTCGACACAATGGAACTTTGGAAGTTTGGCGATTACAAAAACTTCACTTCTTTAAATTTAATGACCGCTATATTCAATATACCTACTCCTAAAGATGATATTGATGGCAGCATGGTTGGTCATGTTTATTGGATCGATAACCAACTGGAGCGTATATGCATCTATTGTCAAAAAGATGTAGTAGCCACAGCGCAGTTACTCAAACGTTTTAAAGGCGAAGATTTGATTGATGAAGATATGATCACTATTGTTGATTGATAGTATTTCTCTGCCCTAAAAAAGCTATATTGAGCCAAACGACTTAATATTTACATCCGCCCTATGCTCCACGTTAACAATTTGCATATCAGCTTTAAAACGGCCAATGGCTGGTTTGAGGCTGTTAAAGGCATATCGTTCAGCATAAAACAGGGCGAAACTTTGGGTATTGTGGGCGAATCCGGTTCGGGAAAATCAGTGACCTCGCTGGCGATTATGCGTTTGCTGAATGAACAGCAAGCCCGCATTACAGGGGATATTACTTTTGATGGCATTAACATTACCCAAATGCCCGAACCTGATATGCGCGCCCTACGAGGCAACCGTATAGCTATGATTTTTCAGGAGCCCATGACCTCCCTTAACCCGGTGCTTACCTGCGGTGTGCAAATTACTGAAGCCATCCGTTTACACCGGAAATTAAGTAAAAAGGAAGCTCGCACCGAAGCTATCAGCCTGTTTAACGAAGTACAGCTTCCCCGTGCCGAAACCATTTTTGATAGTTACCCCCACCAGCTATCGGGCGGGCAGCGCCAGCGGGTAATGATAGCCATGGCCCTATCCTGCAACCCAGAGCTTTTAATTGCCGATGAGCCAACCACAGCGCTCGACGTAACCGTACAAAAAACAATCACCGATCTGCTACTCAAATTACAAGCCGAACGTAATATGGGGTTGCTCTTCATCTCTCATGATTTGGGCGTGGTTAGCCAGGTAGCCAACGAGGTTTTGGTAATGTACAGAGGTGAAGCGGTAGAACAAGGCTTGGCAAAAGAGATATTTGCTAACCCGCAGCATCCCTACACAAAAGGCTTGCTGGCCTGCCGTCCTTCGGTACAAAAGCATTTGAAAAGCCTGCCAGTAATCAGCGATTTTTTAAAGGTTGAGGCTGATGGCAGTTTGAATAGTACCGGACAAGGCATCAATAGCATTGAAGAAAATAATGCTTATTCAACGGTAGAGATAGAGCATCATAAACAATTGTTATACAGTAAGCAACCTCTACTTAAAGTAAACAATCTTTGCACCTGGTTTCCGGTTAATTCGGGTTGGTTATCATCAAAAAAAGAATATATTAAAGCGGTAAACAATATCAGCTTTGAGGTATATCCAGGCGAAACTTTAGGGCTGGTGGGCGAATCGGGCAGTGGAAAAACTACGCTTGGCCGGAGCATACTTCGCCTTGTTGAACCTACATCAGGAAGTATTATTTACAAGGATACAGACCTTCGCAAACTATCCTCTGCTGACATAAGGCAAATGCGCCGCCGAATGCAGATCATCTTTCAAGACCCTTACTCTTCTTTAAATCCGCGGCAAACCATTGGGCAATTATTAATGGAACCTATGCAGGTACATAGCCTGCACGGAAATGACACCCAACGCCGTCAAAAAGTAATGGAACTGCTGCAACGGGTAAACTTATTACCCGAACATTTTAACCGCTACCCGCATGAGTTTTCGGGCGGGCAACGGCAGCGTGTGGTTATTGCGCGAGCACTGGCTCTGGAGCCTGAGTTTATCATTTGCGATGAATCAGTTTCGGCGCTGGATGTATCGGTACAGGCGCAAATACTAAATTTGCTCAAAGACCTGCAACGCGATTTAGGCTTAACCTATATCTTCATCTCGCATGATTTATCGGTTATCAAGCATATATCCGACCGTATTATGGTGATCAACAAAGGCCAGATCGAAGAAATTGCCGATGCACAGGAGCTCTATCTTAACCCAAAAACGCCTTATACACAAAAGCTTATCGCATCCATCCCACAAATTAACATTTAATTTAGATAACCATAGCTACAACTTTAGCGGCACATTATTGTTATCATTTACATAAAAGCTATGTATGCACAACGTTGCGTATATTAGCACCCAAGCGAGTTGCTTAATTACCCTCTTGAAAGGGGGCGGGCAGCTTTGAGCATTGGCAGGGGTGTGTCATTCAAACTATTCTAAAAAACTGACACACCTCTGCATCCCTCTTAAGAGGGGAATCGCACGAGGCCTTATACCCGGTTTAAGCCATAGCTTATATTAGCACCACACTGTTAAACCAATGTCTAAAAAGAAAAATACTGCGCCTTCTGTTAAACAGGTACTTACCCAATTGGTACTTGATGTTTTTGAACATAACGGAGGAAAAGAAGCGCTTAACTATAAACAGGTTTCGGCCAAGCTCAATATCCTCGACACGGATTCGCGCCAAACCATTCTCGAAATTTTAAAGGAACAAAGTAAAAACCAAACCCTGCAGGAGGTATCGGCAGGTAAGTTTAAACTGGTAGAGCTTAAAACCTTTGTAGAAGGCCGGGTTGATATGACCACCGATGGCTCGGCATTTATTGTTACTGATGACGAGTTTGAGAACGACATATTTGTTGCCCCCCGCAAAGTGCGCACCGCCCTTAACGGCGACCGTGTAAAAGTTTACGTTTACGCCAAAAGCAAGGGTAAACGCAAAGAGGGCGAAGTGGTAGAAATTATCAAGCGCGCCAAAATGGAGTTTACAGGCATCGTCAAAATTTCCGAGCGTTTTGCCTTTTTTATTCCGGATGACCGCAAGATGCTGCACGATATTTTTATTCCGCTGAGCGATCTTAATGGCGCCAAAAACGGGATGAAAGCCGTAGCTGCTATAACCGATTGGCCGCCGCAGGCTAAAAACCCCATCGGCACTATCAAAACCATTTTAGGTACTCAAGGCGAAAACGATACCGAAATGAACGCCATTTTGGCCGAGTACGGTTTCCCGCTCACCTTCCCTAAAGAGGTGGAGGAAGAGGCTAACGAAATATCTGAGGCCATTACAGCCGAAGAAATTGCCAAACGCCGCGATTTTCGTGAGGTGCTTACCATCACCATCGACCCCTTTGATGCCAAGGATTTTGACGATGCCATCTCATTCCAAAAACTGGAAAATGGCAACTACGAAATTGGTGTGCATATTGCCGACGTGGCACACTACATTATCCCCGATTCGGCTTTGGATAAAGAAGCTTTTCAGCGTGCCACATCAGTTTACTTGGTAGACCGGGTAATTCCTATGCTGCCCGAGCGCCTGTCGAACGGGCTGTGTTCACTTCGTCCGCATGAAGATAAGTTGTGTTTTGCGGCTGTATTTGAAATGGATGATGCCGGGCATGTGTTGAATGAATGGTTTGGTAAAACCGTTATCCACTCCAACCGCCGCTTTACTTACGAAGAAGTGCAGGTAATTATAGAAACCGGCGAAGGCGAATACCTGGAAGAAATAAAAACCTTAAATGCACTGGCCTATAAACTACGCGAACAGAAATTTAAAAACGGAGCCATCAGCTTTGAAAGCACCGAGGTTAAGTTTAAACTGGATGAGCAAGGCAAACCCATTGGCGTTTATGTAAAAGAACGTAAGGATGCACACAAGCTGATTGAAGACTTCATGCTGTTGGCTAACCGTAAAGTGGCCGAGTTTGTAAGCAAAAAAGGGAAAGGAAAACACAAGTACCCCTTTGTATACCGTGCCCACGATGCCCCTAACCCCGAAACGCTGGGTAACTTTGCCCAGTTTGCCGCCAGGTTTGGCTACCGTATTAATATGAAATCGGATAGGGAGATCGCTAAATCGCTCAATCATTTAATGGCCGACGTGGAGGGCAAAAAAGAGCAGAATGTGCTTACCCAACTGGCTATACGCTCTATGGCTAAGGCGGTTTACACCACCAAAAGCAGTAGCCACTATGGTTTAGCATTTGATCATTATACGCACTTTACCTCGCCCATACGCCGTTACCCTGATGTAATGGTGCACCGATTATTGTTCCATTATTTAAACGGTGGACAGCCGGTAAATGCCGAGCATTACGAAGTGTTGTGCAAGCACAGCTCCGAAATGGAGAAAAAAGCGGCCGATGCCGAGCGTTCGTCGGTTAAATACAAACAGGCTGAGTATCTTCAAAATAATATTGGAAGCGAGTTTACCGGCGTTATTTCGGGGGTTACCGAGTGGGGCATGTACGTACAGATCATCGAAAATAATTGTGAAGGCATGGTGAGGCTGCGCGATATATCAGACGACTTTTATACCTTAGACGAGAAAAATTACGCCATTATTGGTCAGCGTAAAAAGAAAGTTTACCAACTGGGCGATGAAGTGAGAATTAAAGTAAAAAACGTAGATCTTACCAAAAAGCAAATTGATTTTTCGTTAGTGCTGGATTAATTTTTACCGGCACGCCTGTTTTTATGAATAAATTACAAGATTTACAGCTACTGATAGAGGATGCGGTTAACCAACTGTCGTTTCCTGCGCAACCCTCTGAATTATACGAGCCCATCACTTATATTATGGCCCTTGGCGGCAAGCGTATGCGCCCTGCCCTGTTACTGATGGCCTGCGACATGTTTGGCGGCGACGTTAAAAAAGCCCTGCCCCCTGCCCTCGCTATCGAAGTGTTCCACAACTTTACGCTGGTGCATGATGATATTATGGACAACGCCCCCCTGCGCCGCGGCAAAGCTACCGTTCACGAAAAGTGGAACCCTAACACGGGCATCCTTTCGGGCGATGTAATGCTGGTTGAAGCCTACAAGCTCATAATGCAGGTAGACGACAGTATTTTGCGCCGCGTGCTCGAAATTTTCAGCAACACAGCCGTTGGCGTATGCGAAGGCCAGCAATTCGACATGAATTTTGAGCAGCAAAGCGAGGTTGAAATAGATGCTTACATCAACATGATCCGCCTTAAAACAGCAGTATTGCTGGGCGGAGCGCTTAATATAGGTGCTCTAATTGGTGGTGCCAGCGATGAGGATGCAAGCCTGCTCTACACCTTTGGCGAACAATTGGGCATTGCTTTCCAATTGCAGGACGACATTTTAGATGTTTACGGCGACCCTGAAAAATTTGGTAAACAGGTTGGCGGCGACATTATCTCCAACAAAAAAACCTTCCTGCTCATTAAAGCCCTCGAGTTGGCTGATGCCGATGAAAAACAAGCTCTTAACCAATGGATCAACGCAGTTGATTTTAATGCCGCTGAAAAAGTAACGGCCGTAACATCGGTTTACAATACATTAAACATCAGGCAAAAGGCCGAAGAAGCCATGCAAAATTACGCGGCTATTGGCTTTGAGGCTTTGGATAAACTTTCAATTTCCGAAGACAAGAAGCAGTATTTGCGCAGCTTTGCTGATGGGTTGATGGTGAGGGAGAAATAAGCTATCTCGTCTAAAATTCCTCAACCGTCATTGCGAGGAACGAAGCAATCTCTGCGAATTCACAGCGACCATGTATAGTGATTTTGCTTCGTCTCTCACAATTATAGACATATAGAAGTAACCTTTCATTTTACTGGTACAATAAGCTATCTTGTGCTTACTAATTAAATGAAAGCCAATCACCTGTTATTCCTTTTTTTGTCCATCGTTTCCTGTAAACGAAATATATCATTACCCAAACAAGAGCCCGAACCTAAGTTAAATAGGGATTCGCTTAAAATTTTATGGGATATACAACTTGCCGAAGCAAAAGAAGACCGCACCATATATAGTGCAGTTGAATTATCAAAAGATACGATCATTCTGCTGAGACGTTCAATTGGCTTAGAGTACAGTACCAATGGAGGCAAAACATGGAAATGGATAGCCAAAAATATTTTCAGAATAGATGAGCTAACCATTGACGATAAAGGCATTTGGTGGGCTTTAGAAAGATGGAAAGGTATACATGAAGCAAGTTACTGCCGTATGTATAAATCGGCAAATGAAGGCAAAACCTGGACAGAATACACTTTTAATACATCTGTATTTTTCCCTTATCATTTTTATTCTAAACCTCATCAAACATTAGCAATTTCTACACAATTCGAGAACACGGTTTATCAGTTATCCGGCACTAACCCGAGACGTAATTGGCAATTTATTAAGATACAGCCTAACGATAATCAAACAAATACTGTTTCAGCCGGCAAATATTCCATTCATGATAGTGAATATGATGATGCACTTTGTGTAGATCGCGGTAAGTATTCTATTGACACATTGATTCGTTTTACAAAGGCCTATCGCATTTATTACATCGAACAAAAGAAAGATCACTTATTTGTAGCGGGGCCGGCAAAGGGAGGTATGGATTTGTATTTTGCTGTTATTAGCAATGAAAAGATCAAGAAAGAAATTATACTGCCCGAGGGTGTTGATTTTGAAATGCAAAAATCACAGCTTGGCAACATTATTTTAACAGGCTCATCAGGTGCATATGTTTATAAGAACAACGAATTGAAGCAAATTTATAAATAACATTCCCGCCTATTTCCTATCTTCATACCACTAAACAAAACACAAACATGAAAAAAGTAACAGGCATTGGCGGTATATTTTTTAAAAGTGAAGACCCGAAAGCTATAAATGAGTGGTACGCTCAAAACCTTGGTTTGCCTACCAGCGCTTATGGTACCACATTTGATTGGCTGGAGGTTGATGATGCATCTAAGAAAGGTACTACTGTTTGGAACCCGTTCCCGGCAGATACCAAATACTTCAACCCATCAACCAAGCCTTTCATGATCAATTACCGGGTGGCCGATCTGGTGGCGCTGGTGGAAGAACTAAAAGCCAACAACGTAACCATTGTTGATGAAATTGCTGAATATGATTACGGAAAATTTATTCATATCCTCGATCCTGAAGGCAACATCATAGAGCTTTGGGAACCGAAAGATGAACCGGCAGAAGATGCAACTGCTGAATAAACTGATATATACTTGAAAACAAAACAGGCCGGAGATTTTCATCTGCGGCCTGCTCAATCACTCTAAAACAATCACCTCTACTTTACAAAGAAGTCTCTTTAATTAACACGGCTTGCAGCTATGTTAATATTACAACGCAAAAATATTAATTAATTATCAACTAACCTACACACTCTCTTTGCTTTTACGGTAGTTTGACAAACCTATTGTACTGATTTACTGTGGCTTTAAGTCTGATATTATATAACTTAAATCCACCCGTAAATGTTGTGCAAATCCTGTTAATTGTTACATTCTTTGCATAACCAAAACAATAATGTAATTATGGCATTAAAAAGGTTATGATGTTACTACCGCTGCAAATTGGAAACCATTTACCGCCCGAAGTACTCGAAATATCAAAACAAATGCATCCGCTATTGTGGAACTTTTGCATTTGGGTAACCGCAACTGTTATTGGCCTTGTTATAAAATTTATTACGTCGCGCCTATTGCGTATTTACTCCCAACGAAATAATTACTCTTTTTTCGGGTCGTTTGTAAAACACCTGAGCTGGCCCATAGGCTATTTCATCCCCCTATTTGTATTTAAACTTATGATGCCGCTTATGAGGATGAATAAAATCTACTATAATTTTTTAGACCGGTGTGTAAGTATTCTGCTCGTTATATCATTTGCCGTATTGCTTACTCGAGCCATTAGGGTTTTAGAAGATTACGTTTATCATTTTTACGACCTGAACAAGGCCGATAACCTTAAAGAACGAAAAATACGCACACAGCTCAAGTTTTTACGAAAGTTGGTGGTGGCTATCATTGTATTTGTAACCATTGCATTGGTATTGTTAAGCTTTGAGAGTTTCCGCAAACTGGGTACAGGCTTACTTACAGGTGTGGGTATTGGTGGTATCATTATTGGTTTTGCAGCCCAAAATTCGCTGGGTAACTTACTGGCGGGTATGCAACTGGCTTTTACGCAGCCTATACGCATTGATGATGTACTGGTGGTTGAGGGCGAATGGGGACGAGTTGAAGATATAACCCTCACCTACGTGGTATTACGTATTTGGGACCAGCGCCGGTTAATTTTACCTATTAACTACTTCATTCAAAAGCCTTTTCAAAACTGGACGCGCATATCGGCCGATATTATTGGCACCGTGTTCATCTATATGGATTACTCCATACCTATGCAACCATTGCGTACCGAGTTTGAGCGGTTACTAACACTTACCAAACTGTGGGACGGTAAAGTACAGGTTTTACAACTCACCGATGCCAAAGAGCGCACCATTGAGATACGCATGCTGGTAAGCGCCCGCAACTCGTCGGACGCGTTTGACCTGCGCTGTTTTATTCGCGAAAACATGATCACTTACATACAGGAAAACTATCCCGGCAGCCTGCCCAAAATTCGGACAGACTATGCCGATAAGTTTCCGCAGGCATTGCCCGAAGCCAGTATTTAGGCCGATTTTGCTAACCCCGCACTTGCACCTATTACCAGTGCATCCTCAAGTCCGCCAATGAGTGGGTCTAATATTTTAGTGCTTTTTACAGTTGCTTTACGCAGGTAAAAACAACCAAAGGATGATAGCAGGGCTGCGCTTCCGCCCAATATAGCACCCAGGTAGGCTTTACCCCCACCTGCCTTGTAAACACTGGCACCAGCCAATGCTCCTGTTAAAAACCGACCGGTTAACCCGGGTAAAGCAATGCGGTTGGGTGCGGTGGGCAATTTATCACCTACAAATTCACCAAAAGCCAAGAGTTTGAACGCCGTAGCAGTTTTACCCGATTGCATAAATTTTAAAGGTGAATTTGCTAAATTATCGGTTTGATGATGACTTAAGATATGACTGGTAATAGCAGGTGCCGACATAGCCCTACTACCGGCAATAGCGCCCAGGCTAACGGCTTGCCAAAGTGGTTTTGATATTTTGAATGACATATGGTAGATATCTATTTACCATTACTACATTACAACAGTAATTAGTGTTTTACTGCAACGGCAGTTTGTAACTGTAGCAATAGCTGAATTGTTAAAGAAAACATTTAATGCACAACGTTTAACAGTCAAACGTTATCTTGCATTAATATAATACAATCGAAAAAATCTGCTATGCAACACAGGGCAAAATCAATACGGCCGTTTATAGGCTCAAAAAACTTTGAAATATCACGAAGCTTTTACCGCGATTTAGGTTTCGAAGAAACGGTACTGGAGCCCAAACTTAGTGTTTTTAAAACCGGTACCGAGGCATTTTACCTGCAAAACGCTTATGTTAAAGACTGGATCGATAATACGATGATTTTCCTGGAGGTTGAAGATCTATCGGCCTTTTGGGCAGACTTGCAAAAGCTTAACCTTACCCAAAAGTATGAAGATGTAAAGATCGTACCTATACGTAATCAAGCATGGGGCCGTGAGTGCTTTGTGCATGATCCATCAGGAGTTTTATGGCATTTTGGTGAGTTCGTGTAAATTTTTATATCCAACACATTTCATGAAACAATAAATTGAACAGCACGAAAAAAAGAGGACTTTTAGGGCAATTTTATGATTTTCAGCAGAAAAAAAATAAACAGGACAGTTTAGATGGATAATGCCTAAATCAGGCATTATCCGGTCAAGAATTCAAAACCAACCGATTATTTATTCACAAGTTGCTATTCACTCACTAAATAATGGCAAAAACATGACTTACCCTACTTACTTAGTGTATTATTAAAATAAAAGTTTGTATATCTTTGTATAGTTAATCATCAGGAACATGAATCTTCCCATATATTTAGATAATAACGCAACCACACCTATGGACCCACGGGTGCTGGAAGCTATGATACCTTACTTTACTCAGAAATTTGGTAATGCGGCCAGCCGTAACCACCATTTTGGCTGGGTAGCCGAAGAAGGTGTTGACTATGCTCGCGAGCAGGTAGCCAAGCTGATTGGTGCCAGCGAAAAAGAGATCATTTTTACTTCGGGCGCAACCGAGTCAGATAACCTGGCTATCAAAGGTGTTTTCGAAATGTATAAAGATAAAGGCAACCACATTATTACCGCCGTTACTGAACACAAAGCTGTTTTAGATGCTTGCAAGCACGTTGAAAAACTGGGCGGCAAGGTTACTTATCTTAATGTAAAAGAAGATGGTTTGGTAGACCTGGCTGCGCTTGAAGCAGCCATGACTCCTGAAACCATCCTGGTATCGATCATGTATGGCAACAACGAAATTGGTGTTATACAACCGGTTAAAGAAATTGCCGACATTGCCCACAAACATGGCGCATTATTTATGACCGATGCGACACAGGCCGTTGGTAAAATTTCGGTTGATGTTAACCGCGATGGTATTGACCTGCTGGCCTTATCGGCTCACAAAATGTACGGCCCTAAAGGTGTTGGCGCTTTATACGTTCGCCGTAAAGGACCACGTGTTAAAGTTACTGCCCAAATGGACGGTGGCGGCCATGAGCGTGGTATGCGTTCGGGTACTCTTAACGTACCGGGCATTGTAGGCTTAGGTAAAGCCTGCGAAATTGCTTATAATGAAATGGTAAGTGAAGCAATACGTTTATCAGCCCTGCGCGATAAATTACAGTCGGCTTTAACCGTTTTAGAAGAAAGCTATGTAAACGGTAACCAGGAGCACCGCTTACCGCACGTAGCCAATATTTCTTTTAAATATGTTGAAGGCGAAGGTTTGATGATGGCCATGAAAGATTTGGCAGTATCATCAGGCTCGGCCTGTACTTCTGCATCGTTAGAGCCATCATACGTATTGAAAAGCTTGGGCTTGTCTGACGATTTGGCACATTCTTCTATCCGTTTTGGCTTAGGCCGTTTTACAACCGAAGAAGAGGTTGATTACGCTATAGAGGTAACCAAAAAGGCCGTAACACACCTTCGCGACCTTTCTCCGCTGTGGGAAATGTTTAAAGAAGGCATCGACCTAAACTCAATTGAGTGGGCAGAACATTAATTGTTGATTTCGAATTTCGAATGTTCAATTTCGAATTTGAGGTTGGCATTTGATTTGAGAAGTAGATTATCAGATTATAAATAAATTATAAACAACAATTTCGAAATTGAACATTCGAAATTCGAAATAAAAAACGCTATGGCTTATTCAGATAAAGTAATTGACCATTACACCAACCCACGCAACGTGGGTACTTTAGATAAAAGCAGCCACAAAGTAGGTACCGGCTTAGTTGGTGCCCCTGAGTGTGGCGACGTAATGCGCCTGCAAATTGAGGTTGACGATAACAACGTAATTACCGATGCCAAATTCAAAACCTTTGGTTGCGGTTCGGCTATCGCATCTTCATCGTTAGCTACCGAGTGGTTAAAAGGAAAATCAATAGACGATGCAATGGCTATTGACAATATGGACATTGTTGAAGAGCTTGCCCTTCCACCAGTTAAAATTCACTGCTCGGTTTTAGCAGAGGATGCTATTAAAGCCGCCATTAACGATTACCGCGTTAAAAACGGCCTGGCTCCTATCGAGCTTGAAAAATCGCACCATTAATATTTGAGTTGTGTGTTATCGGTTGTGAGTTGTGGGGAACTGCATCTTACAGACAACACGCAACCCACAACTGACAACAATTATGGTTACCGTAACAGATAAAGCAAAAGATAAGATAGACCACCTGATGCAGGATGCTAACCTCGATTCG
Organism: Mucilaginibacter terrae; assembly: GCF_031951985.1. Lineage (NCBI taxonomy): Bacteria > Pseudomonadati > Bacteroidota > Sphingobacteriia > Sphingobacteriales > Sphingobacteriaceae > Mucilaginibacter > Mucilaginibacter terrae. Next base: position 1,119,782 of record NZ_JAVLVU010000001.1, read on the forward strand.
TCGTATTTTTTACGCGTATCGGTACAAGGTGGTGGTTGCTCGGGCCTGTCTTACAACATGGACTTTGATAACGAGGAGAAAAAAGGCGACCAGTTTTTTGAAGACAAAGGCTTGCGTATTGCACTGGATATGAAATCATTTTTATACCTGGCCGGTACCGAACTCGACTTTTCGGACGGGTTGAACGGCAAAGGTTTTAATTTTATAAACCCTAACGCCAGTCGCACCTGTGGATGCGGCGAAAGCTTCTCGGTATAATTTCATTTTTATTATTCTTTCAAATGATAGAAGGCGCTGCAAAGCGCCTTTTTTGTTGTTTTAAAACAATTGGGACACATAAAGTATTGTGTCTCTACGAACATTTCGCCATTACTAAATTGCGTATTGTTAATATAAACAACATACCATAAGTTTGTTAAACTAATTATAACCACTTAAACTTAATGAACCCGGTTAAAAAGCCTCAAACTATTCCTCAACTCTTACGCCATATTGTTGCCCATATTCACCCCGATACGCACCCGTTTTTAACCGATAAGGTGAAAGATAAATGGGTTGATATATCGTACCGTGAAGCATTAATTAAAATCGATGCCATATCGGCGTGGTTTCTGCACATGGGTGTGCGCAAAGGCGACCGCTTGGGGCTGGTGATTGAGAACGGGCCAGATTACATTTATTACGACCAGGCGCTTCAACAAATTGGCGCTGTAAATACATCCATCTACCCTACCCTTACCGAAGCTGAGACCGAATACATTATTAATGATTCGGAGATGAAGACTTTGCTGGTGGGTAGCCCGTTCCTCTTACGTAAGGTGGCAAAGGTGGCTAATAACTGTCCGTCGTTAGAGCGCATTATGATGGCGTTTGAAGACTGTGAGAAGTATGCCGACCAGGTTAATCTCAATGCCGGTGTATTAAGCCTCGAAGAAGTGATTACCGAAGGTTTAACTTTAGTAGAGCAATACCGCCACCAGATAAACAGTTGCCGCGAATCTATTTTACCATCTGATCTGTCGTGTTTGATATATACATCGGGCACAACCGGTACACCAAAGGGAGTTATGCTGATGCACAGCAACTTTGTACAAACCGTTTGGGCGGGGTTGGAGCAAATTTCAATTGTTGATAAAGATGATTGCTTTTTGTCGTTCCTACCCCTATCGCACGTATTTGAGCGGGCCGCTACCTATTATATATGTATGGGTGCGGGTGCCCGCATTGCCTTTGCCCAAAGCCTCGATTTGCTGGCTAAAAACATGGTGGAGGTTAAACCTACTATTATGAACTGTGTGCCGCGTCTGTTAGAGCGCATACATGATAAGGCTATGAAAAATGGAGCTGATGCAGGTGGTATGAAAACCAAAATTTTCAATTGGGCCTTTGAAATTGGCACGCAACATCGGGAGGTTAAAGAAAGTGGTAAAAAGCCTGGATTAATCTTGCGCAATCAGCATAAACTGGCCGATAAACTGGTGTTCAGTAAAATAAAAGAAAAAACCGGCGGACGCTTAAAGTTTCTTATTTCGGGTGGTGGTGCGCTGCCTAAAAATGTGGGTGAGTTTTTCGGCAACATAGGCATACCGGTTTTAGAAGGTTATGGATTAACCGAAACCACCGGTCCGGTTTGTGTTACCGAGTTTCAACGCCAGGTTTATGGTACGGCCGGCCGTATTTTACCGGGATCGGAAATTGGCATACAAGATGTAGAAACCCAAAAGATATACACCGTACAAACCCACAACTCCTGCGATCCAAACTTTACATCGCCCGAAGGTGAAATTATTATTAAGGGCGTGGCTGTTATGAAAGGATACTGGAACAAACCCGAAGAGACAGGTATAACTATCGATAAAGATGGCTGGTTCCACAGCGGTGATATTGGTCGTTTTTATAAAGGCTACCTGCAAATTACCGATCGTTTAAAAAACATGCTGATAAATGCCTACGGTAAAAACATATACCCAACCCCGGTAGAGAATGCTTATCTCAAAAGCCCTAAAATTGAGCAGATATTCCTGATTGGCGACCGCCGCGAATATGTGACTGCCATCATTGTTCCACTTAAGGAATTACTGCAGGAAACTTTTGGCTTAACTGAAGACTGGTTTAAAGACGCTGCCGCTTTTGTTGACGATAAACAAATTACCGACTGGCTAAAACAGGACATACGTAAGCTGAGTAACACTCTTGCTAAATTTGAGCGCATTAAGAACTTCAAAGTAAAACGCAATCCCTTTAGCATGGAAGATGGCGAACTTACCGTAACCCTTAAAGCCAAGCGCAAGGTTATTGAGAAAAAGTACGCCGATGTAATTGATGATATGTATACGCAGGAAGTAGATGCGGATTAAATAAATACAAATGGTGCGAATTACATTAATCTTATTCAGATAGCATTCGTCTCATTCGTAGCACGCAACACTACTTTCCTCTTCATTGCTTTAACTTAAACAAAATTTATTAAAAATATTTTAACCCTTAGTAGCGTTTTAAATCAACGTTACGTATGGGTTAGTATAAGTTCATTTTTAATAAATCTAATAAAGCAATGAAAAACATTACACAAATGGTTAGCGGAAAGATGAAGATTGCAGGTGTATTATTATTACTCACCACAGCTCTAACCTCTTGCTTAAAAGACAACAATGATGATTATGTAGCACCACAATCAGCCGTAATTTCGGTTATCAATGCATCACCCGATTCGCAACCGGTTGATTTTTACCTTGACCAAAATAGGGCAAACAATAGTGCTATTAATTACGGAAACGGTTTAGATTATTTGAACGCGTTTGTGGGCAAACGCACCGCAACATTTAACCAGGCGGGAACAACCACCAAAATTAAATCAGATACCATGACACTGGTAAACAATGGTGTATATACCTTGTACCTTACCAATCTGGTAGCTACCCCTGAATTTGTTTTATTAAAAGACAATATTGTTAAACCTGCTGCAGGCCAGGTTTCTGTACGTTTTGTACACGTAAGTGCAGGCACGCCAAATGTCGATTTAGTTACCAGCACCGGTACTGTAATTGCCTCTAATATTGCTTATAAATCGGCATCGGCATTTGCATCTGTGGCGGTTGGCAAATACACTTTGCAGGTTCGCCAGGCCGGCACATCAACTGTATTAGCCACCATTGCTGATAAAGATCTTGCTGCAAACAGCGTTTATACCGTATGGTTACAAGGTATTAATGGCTCTACTGATGAGGTTAAAAAGCTTATGGCTAAAACCCAGTTGAACGCTTATTTCCAATAAGCTACTATTTTCAAACCAATTTATTAGGCCATGAACATTTGTTCATGGCCCTTTTTATTAAAGCTCATCCTATTCCATCACATCTTACGTCTCCTATAAAGGTAAAACCACTCACTATTCAACCACTCAACTACTCAGTAAAAACATTATCTTTGCCCCTCTAAAAAATACCGTTTTTACTATGAGTATTGCAGCTTTATCTGAGCAGGAAGTTTTACGCCGCAAATCGTTACAAAACTTGCGCGCCCTGGGCATCGACCCTTACCCTGCCGAAGCCTACCCGGTGAACGCCTGGGCACAAGACATCAACGAAAATTTTAATACCGATCCCGATAAGTACAAGGAAGTTACCATAGCCGGCCGTATTATGACGCGCCGAATTATGGGTAGTGCCAGTTTTGCCGAATTGCAGGATTCGACCGGCCGTGTACAGATTTACATTAAGCGTGATGATATTTGCCCCGGTGAGGATAAGACCCTGTATAATACGGTATTTAAAAAACTGCTGGATTTAGGTGATTATATTGGTGTTAAAGGCTATGTATTTTTAACCCAAACCGGCGAAATTTCGGTGCACGTACAGGAGTTTACTGTATTGGCCAAATCGCTTAAACCGTTGCCGGTTGTAAAACGCGACGATGAAGGCAACATTTACGACGGCTTTACCGACCCTGAATTACGTTACCGCCAGCGTTATGTTGACTTAACCGTTAACCCCGAATACAAACAAATATTCATCAACCGCTCTAAAGTAATTAGCACCATGCGTAATTACTTTAGCGAGCAAGGCTGGATGGAGGTTGAAACCCCTATTCTGCAAGCTATACATGGTGGTGCGGCGGCGCGGCCGTTTAATACCCACCACAACACGTTGGATATGCCGCTTTACCTGCGCATTGCCAATGAGTTATACCTTAAACGTTTAATAGTAGCCGGTTTTGATGGCGTATTTGAGTTTGGTAAAATGTTTCGTAACGAGGGCATGGACCGCACCCACAACCCCGAGTACACAGCTATGGAGATATATGTAGCCTACAAAGACTATATATGGATGATGGCCATGGTTGAGGAGTGTTTAGAGAAAGTTGCCGTTGCCGTGCATGGTTCACCTGTGGTTCAAGTGGGTGAGCACGATATAAATTTTGCCGGTCCGTACGAGAAACTGTCGATGTATGATTCGATTTTGAAATACACCAACATCGATGTATCACAAATGGACGAGGCTCAGTTACGCCAAACCTGCCGCGATTTAGCCATTGAGGTAGATAGCACCATGGGCAAAGGCAAACTTATCGACGAGATATTCAGCGCGAAGGTAGAAGCCAACCTAATACAACCAACCTACATTACCGACTACCCTATCGAGATGACACCGCTTGCCAAAAAGCACCGCAGCAAAGACGGCTTGGTGGAGCGTTTTGAGCTGTTTGTTTTGGGTAAAGAGATAGGCAACGCATACAGCGAGTTGAACGATCCGCTCGATCAGCGTGAGCGTTTTGAAGAGCAATTGTTACTGGCCGGCAGAGGTGATGAAGAAGCTATGGCTATGGACGAGGATTTCCTGCGTTCGTTAGAGTATGGTATGCCGCCAACCTCGGGTTTGGGTATAGGTATTGATCGATTGGTGATGCTCATGACCAATCAAACCACCATACAGGAAGTACTGTTCTTCCCGCAGATGCGCCCTGAGAAAAAAGCCAAAGTGGTAACCATTGATGATTTTGTAAATATTGGTGTACCAGCCGAGTGGGTTCCGGTAATAAACAAAATGGGCTTTAACACGGTTGAAGACCTGAAAGCCGCCAACCCTAACAAGGTATTTAATGATTTGGGCGGTATGCGCAAAAAGCTAAAACTGGATCTCACTATCCCTGCAAAAGAGAGTGTAATGGCTTGGTTTGCATAACCATTAGGTAATCGATAACATAAACAACAAAACAAATGCCCCTGCACACCGTTTTAATCGGATGGCAAGGGCATTTTTGCATTAAATCTCTTAACCAAAATTTAAAACACACATAATTTCCGGTTAACAAACGAATTTTACTTTTATGAAAATTGATAATATAAATATGAACTCAACGCTCGAAATCACAGATCGCGAATTTTTGATCAAACTTGATCGTACGAAGTTCAATGTATCGTTTGTACGGTCGTTACTTAAAATGGTGGAGTTTTCAAATCCATCCGAAGATGACTTCAGGGTACCCGACCGTCACATACAGCCAAGCCGCAACAGCAGCTCGGAGCCAGGTTACTTTGGAACAATCGACGAGAAATAAAAAAGGGCTTGAATTAAATTCAAGCCCTTTTTTATTTCTTGCATGTTTACATTATTTAAAAATTCCTATAACCGCCGCGCTGAACCTGTTGTTTGTCCATTTGCGCCATTTGCGCTTTCATCATTTTAATCTGGTCGGCCAGTAATTTGTTTTTATCGTCTTTGCTGGCTTCCGAAAGGTATTGCTGAGCTTCGCGCTTGTTACGCTTAGCCATGGCTATACCGGCAAGGCTTAATTTGGCCAAAGCTGTATTGTGCGACATGGTCATGCCTAATTGCAAAGCTTTCTTAAAATATTTCTCTGATTTTAAAGGCGCCTTGCGCGACTCTATTAAACCGATCAGCATATTGTAATAACCATGCTGGGCTTTAAATAACTCTTTTTCGTAATCTTTAATTTTTAAAAGCCATTTTTCAGCTTCTTCCGAGTTTTCTTTACGCAGGTAAAATTGAGCTACCAGCATATTCTCGTTAAAGAAATAAGTAAGCAACACCAGGCCGCCTAAAATAAACACCAATATACCCCATCCCCAAAAACCAAAAGCACACAGGGTAACGCCTGCACCCATAATAACACAGGCTATAATTAACCTAACAATATTCGACATCGTTTGTATTTTGTAATAATGTGCAAATATCCGTTTATTTATACGTTTAAGCAATTAACCGCACAAATATTTATATGGCTATAGATTTGGAGCCTTCGTGGCTTAAAGTACTGCATGAGGAGTTTGAAAAAGACTACATGCACCAACTAAAAGAGTTTTTAATACAAGAGAAAGAAGCAGGCCAAAAAGTATACCCCAAGGGTAGCGACATATTTAACGCCTTTAACCACACTTCTTTTGATAACCTCAAAGTAGTAATATTAGGGCAAGACCCATACCATGGCGCTAACCAGGCCATGGGCTTATCATTTGCCGTACACCGCGGAATACCTGTGCCGCGCTCATTAAACAATATTTATAAGGAATTACAAACCGATATACCCGGCTTTACCATACCCAACCACGGCGACCTTACCCAGTGGGCCGATCAGGGTGTGCTGCTCCTCAACGCCACGCTCACTGTGCAGGCAGGCAATGCTGGTTCTCATCAAAAAAAGGGATGGGAGATTTTCACCGATAACGTGATCCGCAAAATATCTGAAGAAAAAAAGGGCATCGTATTTTTACTGTGGGGCCGCTTTGCCCAGGCAAAAGCCGAACTCATTGACCAAAGTAAACACCATATCCTGAAAGCAGCTCATCCCTCTCCTTTTTCGGCTGATAGCGGTTTCTTTGGATGCAAGCATTTCAGTAAAACAAATGAGATTTTGAAAAGCGAAGGCAAGAAAGAGATTGATTGGCAGGTGTAGTGGATAGAATCAAGAGTACAGAATCAGGAATACAGATGAAACTTCGTCTTGAATCTATACTCCTAACTCTTTTTAGTATTCCATTGTACCAGAATTAGAAATACAGACGAGAATCTGTCTTGATTCTTGACTCTATACTCTTGATTCTCTTCTTAGTATTCCAAAGGAACCGTCGGTTCCTTTTTACTGGTCGACATGATCATCATGGTTTGGAAGGTTTTTACAACCGGGATGCGGCTGATCTTGTCCATGATGAGTTGTTCGTACAGTTTAATGTCGCGCACGTAAACCTTTAGCAAAAAATCGCACTGGCCGGTTACATGGTGGCATTCGGTTATTTCTTTTATCTTTTGAATTTCCTGTAAAAAAACATCAATAGTATTGCTCTTATGAAAATCGAGCGATACCTGTATAAAAGTTTTGATACCTAAGCCTAACTTTTCTTCGTCTACCAGGGCATGGTAACTTTTTATGTATTCGGCATTCTCCAATTTACGAACACGCTCCAAAGTTGGCGCAGGCGACAAGCCTATTTCATTTGATAGCTGCAAGTTGGTTATCCTTCCGTTCTCCTGAAGGATTTTAAGTATTTGAAGGTCAATCTTATCTAATTCGGCAGCCATATCTCACAATTAATTTCACAAAGGCACAAAATAAAATTTTTTATTGACAACTAAAAACAAAAGTTAATTCTTTAAGTTTATTTTTTTAGACTTGTCTAAAATTTTTATTAGGTTTGTAAAAATGCACTCATTTACAGAGGAAAACCATTTAAAGGCAATTTATCATTTATTGCTACGCGCCCAAAGTGCTACAACAAATGATATTGCGGCGGCATTGGGCACCAAAGCAGCTTCGGTGACTGATATGCTTAAAAAACTGGCCGATAAAAAACTGATCAATTATGCTCGCTACCAGGGCGTAACGCTTACACCCGATGGTGAACGCATTGCCGTAAGTATTGTGCGTAAACACCGTTTGTGGGAGCATTTTTTGGTAGACAAGCTCAAATTTAAATGGGACGAAGTGCATGATATGGCCGAAGAGCTGGAACACATTTCTTCTACCGAACTCATAAACCGTTTAGACGAATTTATGGGGTACCCACAATTTGATCCGCACGGCGATCCTATTCCTGATTGTGATGGCCGCATTAACGATCAGCGCTTGCAATCGGCTTTATTACTTGCCCAAAACCACAGCGGCAAAATAGCTGGCGTGGCCGACCACTCCCCTGCTTTTTTACAATACCTGGAAAAAGCACAGCTTACCATAGGGCAAACCATTACAATTACCGGCATAACCGATTACGACCTTTCGGTTAAACTAAACAACAACAATAAAGAATTTAACATAAGCCGCGAAGTGGCTAAAAACCTATTAATACTGGTATGAGTACAAACCGCGAATCATTAAGCAATGTACATGGCTCTGTTGATACCCAAGGCAAAACCGGCTGGCGCAAAATAGCGGCATTTATTGGTCCGGCGTACCTTATTAGCGTGGGTTACATGGACCCGGGCAACTGGGCAACCGATCTGCAGGCGGGCAGCCAGTTTGGCTACAAGCTTATTTGGGTGCTCGTAATGTCGAACTTAATTGCTCTGCTGCTGCAATCATTAAGTGCGCGGCTGGGTATTGTGCGGGGACTGGATATTGCGCAGGCCTCCAAAAACACTTACCCGCCGTTTGTTAACTTTTGCTTGTATATACTGGCGCAAATATCCATCATAGCATGCGATTTGGCCGAAATTATTGGTATGGCCATTGGTTTGCAACTGCTATTTGGCTTGCCGCTCATATGGGGTGTATCTATTACCATGCTCGATACGCTTTTGCTGCTCTTCCTGCTTAATAAAGGCATGCGGCGTTTAGAGGGTTTTATCGTGTCGCTGATATTCATCGTCGGGTTATCGTTCTTCATTGAAATGATCATTGTAGAACCTGATCTGCCCGAACTGGCAAAGGGCTTCATTCCATCTACCCTTAATCATTCGGCACTGTATATTTCTATTGGTATTATAGGTGCTACGGTAATGCCACACAACCTGTACCTGCATTCCTCGTTGGTGCAAACCCGTAAAATCGACCGCAGCGATGCAGGCATCCGGAGTGCTTTGAAGTTTAATTTGTGGGATACCACCATTGCCCTTAATCTCGCTTTTTTTGTAAATGCAGCTATTTTAGTACTTGCAGCCAGCGCCTTTTTCAGGAACGGCTATCACGAAATTGCCGAAATTGAAGATGCGCACAAACTCCTTAATAATATATTTGGCAGCATGGCCCCCAAGCTGTTTGCCATTGCGCTGATAGCCGCCGGGCAAAGCTCAACCATTACAGGCACCCTTGCCGGGCAAATTATCATGGAGGGTCACCTTAACCTGCGTATTGCGCCGTGGCTGCGCCGGTTACTAACGCGAATGCTGGCTATAGTTCCGGCATTTTTAACACTGCTGTACGCGGGCGAAAGCGGCTTAGGCCGGTTGCTGGTATTAAGCCAGGTAGTATTGAGCTTACAATTGGGCTTCGCAGTTATTCCGCTTATACATTTTACATCCGACAAAAAAGCGATGGGCAATTTTGTAATAAAGCCCTATGTAAAAGCTTTGGCCTGGTTAATTGCGGCAGTAATTGTTGGGTTGAACGGCCGTTTGGTGGTTGAAGAAATTAGCAAATGGAGCGCAGAAAACCCGGGATCGGAAGCGTGGATACATTATTTGGTAACGCCAATTGCCTGTGCTGTGGGCTTATTGCTGGTATACGTTTTTGTGAAACCTTTCATCAGCAAATCAACCGGGCTGGATGTGGCTATTCCGCATGGTATTGCATCGGCTATAAAGGATATCGACGGCGTAATTTACTCGCGCATTGGTGTGGCTATCGATTTTTCGTCGAACGATCATGCCTCTATCAAACACGCGCTGATGCAAGGGGGCAAACAGGCTACCTATACGCTTATACACGTGGTTGAAACCGCCGGGGCACGCTATCACGGCACAAACGCTATGGACTATGAAACCCAAAGCGACCATGATAACATGCAGTTGTATGTAGATGAATTGAAAACATTAGGCTATCAATCAACAGCAAGCATAGGCTACGGCAGCCGGGCCAACGCTATAGCCAGCGTTGTAAACAGTGAGAAAATAGATTTTTTAGTAATGGGCTCACACGGGCACAAAGCCATTAAAGATTTAATTTATGGCACCACTGTTGATACAGTAAGGCACCTGGTTAACATACCTGTGCTGATTGTTAAACAGGCCAAGAAATAATTTGCATATTTGCAGGCTACATTGCCATGAGTGAACAACTGTACATCAAGAATAAGAAAGCGTATTTTGAATATCATATACTGGACGAATACACGGCCGGTGTAAAGCTGTTAGGTACCGAAATAAAATCCATACGTGAAGGAAAGGCTAATTTGAACGATGCCTTTTGTACGTTCATTAGCGAGCAATTATACATACGCGCATTGCATATTTCAGAGTACTCGCACGGCTCGTTCTATAACCACGAAGCCAAACGCGACCGCGTGCTGTTGCTCACCAAAAAGGAACTTAAAAAGCTTAAAACCCGGTCAGAAGAAAAGGGCCTTACCATTATCCCACTTGCCATGTTCATTAGCGAGCGTGGTTTTGCCAAAATTAAAATAGCCCTCGCCCAGGGTAAAAAGACTTTCGACAAGCGCGAAACCATGAAAGAGCGCGACAGCAAGATAGAATTGAGCAGGGTATTGAAACGATGAGATAGATTCAAGAATACAGAGTCAGGAACCAAGACAGAAAGTATCAATCTTAAATTAAAAATCTTAGCTTCTGGCTCTTAGCTCTGCTGTATCTTATTGAAAAAAAGTCTTGGCTCTTGATTCTTGGTTCTTGGCTCTATCCTCACCACGCTTTATCTCCTACCAGCGGCACAAACCTAAAGGTGTCTAAAACCACTTTCTCGTAATCGTTTTCGCCTACTTTGAGTATGGTGACCATCTTTTGCTCCTGTTCGTTACCTACCGGGATGACCAGTAGGCCGCCGATGTTGAGCTGGCGTAGCAAAACATCGGGTACGGTGGGCGCGCCGGCGGTTACAATAATTTTATCGTAAGGGGCATGTGCTTCTATTCCTTTTGAGCCATCGCCTAAAAAGAAATGCGGGCGGTAACCCATGTATGGTAAAACCTGTATGGTACGTTCGTAAAGTTTTTCCTGGCGTTCAATGGTGTATACTTCGGCACCAAGCTCCATGAGTATACAGGTTTGATAGCCGCACCCGGTACCTATTTCTAATACTTTTTGTCCTTTATGGATATGGAGCAGTTCAGACTGGTAAGCTACAGTATACGGTTGCGAAATGGTTTGCCCCTCGCCTATTGGGAAGGCAATGTCTTTGTAGGCCTGTACCCAAAAAGTTTCGTCGAAAAAGTAATGACGGGGAACTTTGCCAATGGCCTGTAATACCTGTTCATCTTCAATACCTTTTTTTTTGAGTACTTCAACCAGCCTTTTGCGGGCACCTTTTTCGCGGTAATTGTCAATAAACTTATAAGCCATTTGCACTACAAATTTAAGCTAATCGGGCAGTTTTCTGGTATCGTATTTTTAACTTTTATGCTTGACTTTGATAAACTATTGTAAAATAGCTTCATATTTTACCAAACACGTACTGGTCCGCTGGCATCGTAACGGTTATTGAGTAAAATACCCAAAACAAACTCGTGGGTACCATTGCTTACGGTGCGCAGGTTTGAGCTGGTAAAATCATACGAATAACCGAGGTTTATAACCGAACTGATATTAACTCCCATCATGGCCGATTTTGAATCGTTATGACGATAAGCCGCGCCTACCCAAAATTTGTTACTAAAAGCAATTTTACAGTTTACATCATAGTTCAAGGGCGTAGGTTCAACCAATTTAAACAGCAATGATGGCATCATGGTAACGTCTTCGCCCAAATACAGCTTTACCCCACCTGTTAAAAAGTAATGCGGCACAGTTTTGCCCTGATTATATTTTGACCTGTCGCCAAAAGTTATGGTTTGTTTAATTAATTGCTGCACCGATGCCCCTGCATAAAAGTTGCCGGAGTATGCCCATACCCCTACACCCAAATCGGGCCGCCACTGGCTTGTATTACCGCTATATATGGCAGCATCATTGGGATCTTGCAACCTAACCTGTGACAGATCGAGCGCTATGCGGTTTACACCGGCCGATACTCCTACCGATAGATTCAACTTTCCGCTTATACCCAAATGGTAAGCGTACGTTCCGCTTAGGGTGGTTTGGGTAATAGGCCCCGAGCGGTCGGTTACAACCATTCCCCCTAAGCCATGATGTGGCTCGGCCGATATATAGTCGCGGTTGGCCTGCCTGCTCATAGGGTTTTGTGACGGGCCCGCCATGCTGGTGGCATCACCATATATAAAATTTTGACCTATAGGTGCGTTAACCGATAAATAGCTGGTAACCGGCGCACCTTCTAAACCTGTCCATTGGCTGCGGTAACCTGCTTTAAAATCAGTATAATTTTCAATGCCTGTTACAGCAGGATTAAGCAAGTACTGGTTAAAAATATATTGCGTGTATTGCGGCTTTTGTTGAGCCATTAATACCATATTAAACATTACAGCTATCAGGCTTAAAAGTATTTTTTTGTTCATGTAATTACCTGATAATAGTTAATGGCCCCGACTGTACAGGTTTGCCGTTCTTGGTATCAATAATAAAGAAATATGTGCCCGCAGGCAAATCAACACCACGGTAGCGGCCATCCCACGCCATAGGATACCCTACCGATTGGAAAACCTTCTCGCCATCGCGCTTAAATACCTCAACCGTTGCTTTTGGAAAGTTTAATATATTGGGAATTACCCAGGTATCATTCACACCATCGCCATTGGGCGTAAAAGTATTGTAAGCAATAGGCTGTTGTACCACTTTAACAGTGAATTTTGCCTGGGTTACGCAATCGTTAATTGATTTTGCTGTTAATGTGTATTCGGTTGTAACATTTGGGCTTGCCACCGGGCTGCTTCCTGCCGGGTTATTTAGTCCCAATTTAGGTGTCCATGTGTAGGTAATTTGCGTTCCGTTTAATGATAATACCTGCGGTTCAATAGTTACACTTTCGCCGGCCTGTATAGTATATTCTTTCTTACCGTTAATTATGGGGGTTGGATTTACCAGCACCATAATATCGGTTTCGTAAGGGCATGAGGTACCCGCCAAGGTAAATGTGTAATGAATAATATGCGTACCCGGCCCCGCCTTGCGTGTATCAAATATACCTTTTACCGCATCAATGATACCTGCACCGCTAAAATTGGGGGTGCCTTTTCCAATGAAAGCTCCTTCGTCGGTAGCCAATGTTTGCTCTCCCTCTTCCTGGCAAAAAATATAGCTGGGAGTTACTGTAATTTCGGGATTAGGGTAAACGGTTATTTCCTGCACAGGGTACTCGGCCATACATGTTGCCGATGCCCCCGAATAGATAAATATTTTAACCTTAAAAGTACGCTGCTGAGTTGAAAGACCGTAGTTATGTGCAAAAATATTATTAGTTGGAATAGGATTATGTGTAGCATCGTAAATGGTGGCATCATTAGGGTGCCCCTCGTAATCATAATAAATTTGGTAGCGGGTAATGCTACCTGTTCCAACGCTCGAACTGTTTTTTATCTCCAGGTTTTCGCTACTGCAAAATTTATCTTTGACTATGTCAAATACAGCAGTTGGATTAGCGCCGTTAAGCATAAAATCTTGCTCTTTTATATCTGATACACATCCGTCTTTCGATATTACCTTCAGCGTAACTTTGTACACACCGGGTACCGAATATTTGTGCACACCATCTTTAGTAAATGTTTTTGCCACACTCAATGGATCATTAAAATCCCACTCATAAGTAAACTGGCTTTCACTGCCATCGGCAATAGTACTTGTATTGGTAAACTTAGCCACATCATCAACACAGGCATCGGGCACGGTAAAATTGGCCTTAGGTAAAGGATTAACTATAATATCACGTGTTAAAACATGGGTACATCCTGTGCTGGTAGTTACCTGTAAAGTTACCGTATAGGTGCCCGGTACCGAGTAAATATGTGAAGGGTTTTGTACGGTTAAAGTATTCGGATTGGCCGTGGTACTATTGGCGTCGCCAAAATTCCAGGACCAGGTGTTCACTATACCATCAACAGTTGTCGATTCATCGGTAAAACTAATGACTTGCGTTTCGCAATTAGGGGTAGATGCTTTAAATTTAACAACAGGAATAGAATTAATGTGTACGTTAATTTCTTTCCAGACCGACTCGCACCCATTTTCATTAACCACCTTAAATCTTACTAAATAATTGCCGGCAACGGTAAATGTGTGCGTGGGGTTTTGTACTGTTGAAGTGTTGGGGTTTGATGCGGTAGCATATGGGTCATTAAAAACCCACGACCAATTAACAATTGTACTTCCTTTTGTATCAGAGGCATCGGTGAACTGTACGTTAGCGCCCGAACATTTATCAGTTGATGTGGTGAAGTTAGCTTCGGGATAATCAGTTATGCTAAAATAAAACTCTATATCACGCGTGGGGCCGCAACCACTGGTTGAACCCTGGTTGGGAATACTGGCAATAACACCATAATACCCGGCGGGCCTGTTAATTATACCGTTGTACCTGTAAATATATAAGGTTGTACCATCGGCGGTTTGGCGGGTACTTGAATACTGTGGCGCATTATCGGTTTGCGGTAGTGTACCATCAGTAAAATTCCATTTAATAGATGACAGGTTATTATAAGGTACTGCCAATTGAACGCTATAATTATTATTAGCACACCCGCTTGTTAAAGAGGCTGTAGTATTCCCCGGAACTCCCAGATCAATAAACTCATTAAGGTTTTGCAAATTGGTACCCGCTGCATAGCCATATGATTCATTTTGACCAAAACCATAGGCAACAGCATTAAATGGGCCAGATGCCGACAGGTTATGCTTACCAACCCCTACATATATTTGTGCATACATATATGAAGCATCGCCGGGCATAATAGCAAAACCCGAATATGCTTGCCCGTCAACACGGAATGAAGAAGCTGCGCTTGCGGGTATAATTACGTTTATAAAAATCTTTTCGGGAGAAATATTCTGAACATTGGGAGAATATAGCGTTACCTGTTTCAACCCCTGCTCAATTGGCGGCAAAAAAATCATTTCGGGGTCGCCCACATCATTAAGGCTGGATGTGCAAGACAATGTTGCATTTTGCGAACTGGTGTACTGCACCAATTGTATAGGCTTATCAGATTTTACAACTACGGGTGTTTGCGTGGTAAACTCATAATAACCGTTAGTTGGTGCCGATAGTACAGTTCCATCAATAGTAACCTGTGCCGTTACATCGCTGTAAATAATCCTGAAAATATCATAATTACGACCTTTCAATGGTACTGCATAATAATTTTTGCCCCAGGTTTCGGTTGGATAAACCTGTTGAAAAAGATTATCAGATGTGGCGTTAATATCTCCTGTGCTAAGATTGCCGTTACAACCAATACCTATTTTACTACTGCCCGAAAACACTACTATTTTTTTACATAATGAGGCACCTGATGATATGGAACGAATGGTGGTTCCAGTTAAATCGCGACTTGAAAGCCCCTGGTAAACTTCACCTTTATTAAGCACAATTTGATACGGAGCACCTGCCGCTTGTCCGCTAATAAGTGCTGCCTTAGGGGTAATTTCCACTGTCGTGGCATCTTCGGTAGCTATTACGTTAAATACAGAATAAGATGGTTTAGGATTTGGATTTCCCGGGCTCTGTATATTTGAATTAGAAAGCTGGGTATAGTTAATAGAATAATACTCTTTACCCATGGTGTTGACCGGCAACAACAATGTAGCCCCCGAAACGCTACCCCTGTAAATATGCGCATAGGCCGCTATGGGTTGATTAGATACAATATGAATACCTTTTTTTATAGCTGCATCATTGGTGCTTTCACCGAGGTAGGCCTCAGCAGGTATGGCTATGGTTTGAGGTTCGTTGGCTATAAGGGTAAAGGGTATTGCTGCAAATGAACCATCGGTAATGCTCACCGTACCAGATGTATTTACAGTAGACACCAGGTACAAATTCATTCGGCTGGGCGAATTACCCGTGGCTCCGTCAACGTGATCCATCCAGGCCGTCCAAAATTCTACGCCTTTGTTGCTTTGTGCATTAACACACAAACAGCTGCAAAATAAAGCAGCCATGAAAAACCATGAACAAATAAGCCTCTTCACGCCATCAATAGTATTAATTGGAATAACTTTACCATGGATAATAGCATGCTAAAATCAAGTTTAAAAATACATAAATTATTAACTCGCAAAAATTTATGTTAGGATCAATAACCTTAATGTGTAGATAAACTGTGTTTATGGCTACGATTTTCCAACTTATAAAAAGTAACCGAAATGTAAAACAGAGACATTTCAATTAATAAAATTTAAATGTTGCACCAAATAATAGTTGACACATCAACTATTAAATCTACATTTGCCTTGTGAAAAAGTGCGACATCAATACTGATCTTCTTTTATTCAGAATTTTTCATATTCATAAAATAATATGTAACAAAGCCAACAAACTGTTCTCTAAAGACGGGGTACATATACAGGTTGAACAAATACCGGTTTTAATGGTAGTGCATCACCTTGGGCCACAATCACAACAGGATATTGCCCATGAGCTTTTAAGAGATAAGTCATCGGTTTTACGGACGGTAGGCTCTTTACAAACAGCCGGTTACTTAAAGGTTGAGCACGATACCATTGATAAACGTAAGAAACTGGTTAAACTGGCTCCTCAAGGTGCATGGCTGGCCGAAAAAATAGCTTCAGAGGTTGGTGATATGGATTCCAAAATGTTCTCCAACTTATCAGTAGCCGAAAAATTAATATTAACTGAACTATTAGAGAAATGTGCAGAACATATTAATACCATGGAGTAAATAAAAAGTTGACATATCAACATAACAAAAATCATCAACCAACACACATATATATGAACATACGAATACTAACAGCTCTCCTACTCTTAAGCGGGCTACCCTCCCTGCTGATGGCACAGGGGCAAACAACAGCTCCGCCTGCCGGTCAAACTTACAGCTTCAGTTTGCAAGAGGCTGTTAACTATGCTTATGAGCACCAAGCCTCGGTTACAAATGCCGGACTGGACGTTAAAAGCGCCGAATACCGCATAAAAGAAGTTATTGCATCGGGCTTGCCACAATTAAATGGCAGCGCTAATTTTCAGGACTATTTAAAAATTCCTACAACGCTAATTCCTGGTGAATTTATTAATCAACCGGGCTCGTTTATTCCGGTTAAGTTTGGTGTAAAATATCAATCAAACTTAGCATTAGATGCCACGCAGCTATTATTCAACGGCACCTTCTTTGTTGGTGTTAAAGCCTCTAAAACTTACAAAGAGCTATCGCAACGCAGCTTTACCCGTGCCCGCATTGATGTTAATGTAAATGTAACCAAGGCTTATTACCAGGTACTGGTGAGCGATGAGCAGATTAAATTATTAGATGCCAACCTTGCACAGCTTAAACAACAGCTTGACCAAACCACAGCGCTAAATAAGCAAGGATTTGCAGAAAAGATTGATGTAGACCGCCTCAATTACCAGTATAATGCCCTGCAAACCAACCGCGAAAATGTGTTAAGGTTACTGGCTTTAAACTATCAATTACTTAAATTCCAGATGGGAATGCCGATTGATGAAAACCTTACTTTAAAAGACAAGATTATTGATGTTAAGCTTGACGAAAGTTCGGTTGCCGAAAATACGGATACCACATTTTATAAAAGACGCGTTGAGTACGGCCTTTCTGAAACACAGAAAAAGCTTTATGAATACGATGTAAAACGTGTAAAATCATTGTTTATGCCATCGTTAAGCGCATTTGGAAACTATACATCCTCCTATCAAAATAACAGTTTTGGTAATTTGTACAGCAGCCAGTTTCCGGCAAGTTATGTTGGCTTGCGTTTAAATGTGCCCATTTATAGTGGGGGCCAACGTACTAACCAATTACGCCAGGCCGAAATTACTGTACAAAAATCGCAAAACGATATTTATCGTTTAAAGGATGCTTTAAGCCTTGAGGCAAATCAAGCCCGGGTATTTTACTTCAATGGCCTGCAAACCCTTAGCAGCCAGCGCAAAAATCAGGAGTTAGCCCGCGAAGTACTACGTGTAACCAAGATCAAATACCAGCAGGGCGTTGGTTCGAGCATTGAGGTAACACAGGCTCAAACAGCTTTGGAAGATGCCGATAACAAATACATACAAGGCCTTTATGATGCCCTGGTAAGTAAAGTTGATTTAGACAAAGCATACGGACGTATACAATAACAAAACTAAACCCTACATAAAACTCTCATGAAAAAACTGATATATATTCCCCTGATACTTTTAGCTGCCTGCAGCAATAAGCCAAAAGATAAGAAAGCCGAGCTTGAAGAACTAAAAAAACAGCAAGCTGAGCTTAATTCCAAAATAACCAAACTGCAAAGCGAGGTTGGCACTACCGATTCGACCGCTGCGGTTGAAGTTGGCACCTTTGCGGTTACCACCGGCGAATTTGTAAATTATGTACAAATACAAGGCCGTATTGATGCCCAGGACAACGTAGTAGCTTTTACCCAATCACCGGGTACCATTACAGCTATTTATGCTAAACCCGGCCAGCGTGTTAGTCGCGGACAGGTATTGGTACAATTAGATAACACCGTTTTAAAGCAAAATATTGCATCGGCCGAGGCACAACTTGCCCTTAACCGCACCCTTTATCAACGTCAAAAAGCTTTATGGGATCAAAAAATTGGTACCGAGGTTCAATACCTGCAAGCTAAAACCACTTTAGAGGCCAATGAAAAATCATTAGCTGCGGTGCGCCAACAGGCTAATCAAATGCGTATTATATCCCCTATCAATGGTACTATCGACCAAATGGACTTAAAGTTAGGCCAGGCTATACAACCCGGTCAAAACGGTATACGCATTGTAAATGCTGATAATTTGAAAGTTAAGGCCGATGTGCCGGAATCATACGCAGGTAGTGTAAATACCGGCAACATGGTAAAAATCGTAATCCCAGATGCTAAAGACTCATTGGATACCAAAGTAACTTTTGCGGCTAAATCAATTGACCAGGCATCGCGCAGTTTTGCGGTTGAGGTAAAACTGCCAACCCGTAAAAGCCTTCGCCCTAACATGACCGCTATTTTAAAAATTGCCGATTATACCAAGGCTGATGCCGTGGTTATCCCGGTTAAAGCAATTCAACGTTCAGAAGATGGCGACTTTGTATACGTAAACAATAACGGCATTGCCAAAAAGGTAGTGATAAAAGCAGGCGCAACTTATGGCGGCCGTACAGAAATTGTATCGGGCTTAAAAAGCGGCGATGAGGTTATCATTGACGGTGCTAACGATGTTGAAGACGGCGATAAAGTAAAGGTTACGCAAGCCGCTAAGTAATTATCTATCACAAACACTCTTGAATAGTATTATATGAAAGATGTAAACAAAGAATTCGGACCATCGAGCTGGGCCATCGATAATAAGACGGCTATATATGTGCTCATGTTTCTGATCACCATACTCGGCATTATCAGTTACAATAACCTGCCAAAGGAGAACTTTCCGGATATTGCCATACCTAAAATATTTGTAACTACAACTTTTGCAGGCCAATCGCCGCAAAACGTAGAAAATTTGGTTACAAGGCAAATTGAAAAAAAGCTAAAATCGCTTAAAGGTTTAAAAAAAGTGACTTCAAACTCGGTACAAAACGTATCAATTATTACAGCTGAGTTTCAGCCCAGCATTAAAACTAAAGATGCTAAAATTGATGTGCAGGATGCCGTTGACAAGGCTAAAGATGACCTTCCGCAAAACGATGATAATTACAAAGAGCCAATTATTTCGGATATTAACGTTTCGGATCAACCTATTCTTTATGTAAACGTTTCAGGTGATTACGACCTGAAAAAACTGAAGGAATATGCCGACATTTTGAAGGATGAGATCGAGGGCTTTAAAGAGATTTCGAAAGTTGACCAAATTGGTGCGCTTACCCCTGAGATACAGGTAAACGTTGACATTAATAAAATGACGGCTGCCCAGCTTACCTTTAATGATATTATTCAGGCAATCGGTAACGAAAACATACTGGCATCGGCTGGTACCATTAAAACAGATGGTGTACGCCGTAGTATCGACATTAAAAAGGATTTTAAAAATGCCGATGAAGTAGCTGCCATGGTGGTACGTAACCCGCAAGGCCGCCCGGTTTACCTGCGAGATATTGCCGAAATTAAAGACTCGTTTTTAGAGCAGGAAAGTTACGCTCGCCTAAAAACTCCTAACAATCCTAAATTTAAAAATGTAATTACGCTAAACGTTAGTAAACGTGCAGGTGAAAACTTAATTGAGGCATCTGATAAGATTTTTGCGCTGATTAAGGAAAAACAAAAAACCGTTTTCCCCAAAGGTTTGGCCATTACCGTAACCGGCGACCAAAGCGATAAAACACGTACCACGCTTGATGACCTGATCAATACCATCATCATTGGCTTTATATTGGTAACGGTTATCCTCATGTTCTTCATGGGTACTACCAATGCCATCTTTGTGGCGCTATCGGTTCCCCTCTCCTGCTTTATAGCATTTTTGGTGATGCCAGCCATAGGCTTTACGCTCAACATGATCGTATTGTTCTCGTTCTTGCTGGCGCTGGGCATTGTGGTAGATGATGCCATTGTGGTAATTGAAAACACGCACCGTATTTTTGATAACGGTAAAGTGCCAATTAAACAAGCGGCCAAAACGGCTGCAGGTGAAGTATTTATGCCGGTATTTTCGGGAACCATGACTACCCTTGCTCCTTTTGTGCCGTTAGCGTTCTGGAACAGTATTATTGGTAAATTCATGTTCTTTTTGCCAATTACGTTGATCATTACCCTGTTGGCATCGTTGGTGGTTGCTTACATCATGAACCCGGTGTTTGCTGTTGATTTTATGAAACCACACCATGATGGCGAGCACGAAAATCCCAAGTTTGATAAGGCAACCAAACGCGCCATGATTTACCTTGGCATTGCCACCGTTGTTTCGTATTTCATCAATCCGGGGCTGGGTAACTTTATGGTGGTAATTATTGTACTGTACCTTGTTAACCATTTCTTCCTGCTTAAAATTATCGATAGGTTTCAGAAGAATGCGTGGCCAAAATTCCAAAAATGGTATGCCAAGTGGTTGGAGCGTGCGGTTCGTCGTCCGGTAACCATTTTGGTGGGTACGTTTGGGTTATTTATTCTGGCACTTGTGATCAACAGTATCTTAGGTAAAACGCCTAACTTCTTCCCATCGGGCGATCCTAACTTTGCCTACGTATACATCACCATGCCTATTGGTACAGATCAGGCTACTACTAACGAGGTTACGCAAAAGGTAGAGCGTAAAGTGGCTCAAATTGTTGAACCCAATAAAGACCTGGTATCATCAATTATTAGTAATGTAACCAAAAGCGTTACCGATCCGCAGGATGAAGACCAAGGCGACTATCAGAACAAAGGTAAAGTGACTGTAGCCTTTGTTAAGTTTGGCGATCGTGATGGAAAAGACACAAAAGCCATCCTCACGAAAATACGCGATGGCGTTAAAGGCATTGTTCCGGGAGTGCAAATTGCCGTAGCGCAGGAAGCCAGCGGTCCGCCGGTACAAAAAGACATCAGTATTGAAATTGTAGGCGATGACCTGGACACCCTGGTTAAAACCGGTAACCGCTTAAAAACATACCTGGCTAAGCAAAATATTCCGGGTATTGAAAACCTTGTTGCCGATGTGCAAAATGATAAGCCCGAGATTGTGTTTGACATTGACCGTGAACGCGCCAACCGCGAGGGTATCAGTTCGGGGCAGATAACCCAAAATTTGCTTACCGCCATTTTTGGTTGGAAAGCAGCCGATTTCCGCAACACCAAAGAAGACGATTACCAGATAAAGGTACGCGCTCTTGAAGAGCAGCGCAGTAATATTGACGAGCTGCGTAACCTAAAGATCACCTACCGCGATTTAGCCACAGGTGGCTCTATAAGACAGGTGCCGGTTTCGGCCTTTAGCGATGTGCGTTATACCAACACCTATAGTAACATTAAGCGTAAACAACAACGCCGCGTATTAACTTTGGGGTCTAACGTAATTAAACCTTATAATGCCAATGATGTTAACGCCAGTATTTTAACAGCAATTAAAAACTTTAAAAAGCCCGATAGCATTATCATCCGTCAGGGCGGTGGTCAGGAAGACCAGATGGAAGCCATGACCTTTTTAGGAGGCGCATTGCTTACCTCGTTCGGATTGATCCTCATTATCCTTATGCTGCAGTTTAATTCTATTGGTAAAACCTTAATTATCATCAGCGAGATATTCTTCAGTATAATTGGGGTATTACTGGGTATGAGCGTGTTTGGCATGACCATGTCAATAGTGATGACTGGTATTGGTATTATTGCCCTGGCCGGTGTAGTAGTGCGTAACGGTATATTACTGGTTGAATTTACTGACATGCTGATAAGCCAAGGTGCAAATGTGCACGATGCCGTGGTAGAAGCCGGCCATACCCGTATGACGCCGGTACTGTTAACAGCCACTGCTGCCATATTAGGTTTAATACCACTGGCCGTAGGTTTCAACATCGACTTTGTGGGCTTGTTTACACATGCTAAACCCCATATTCATTTCGGTGGCGATAACGTAGCGTTTTGGGGCCCGCTGGCCTGGACAATGATTTTTGGTTTAGGTTTTGCAACTATTATTACCCTCATATTGGTGCCATGTATGTATCTTATACGTGTAAACATCAAAAACCGCTTGTTTAAAAAGAAAGACGAGCATGAAGTGAAAGTTGCAGAGTTAGATGCAGCGCATTAATATTGTTCATCAATAACGAAAAGCGGCTATCTTGAAAAGGATAGCCGCTTTTGTACCCCACCCAAACCCTCCCCGGAAGGGAGGGCTTTAAAAAACTTTTAATAAATCGTACTCGTCACCTCCCAGCTTCGGGGCGAAAGGCGGGTAGCACTGATGGCCTGTGTGACAGGAAAGGGGCCTTTTAGATTTTGCTGAAGCATGGGGACAGTGGGAACGAAGTGGGGCAAAAGATAAACAGCCCGTGGTGCTGCCCGGCTTTGCAGCGCAGGGCATGTGCGGCAAACGAAGCATAGGGTGGTGACTTGATTTTTGGTTCTTTTTATCAAGAAAAAGAACCAAGAGCCTCCGCGGCTCAGAAGCGGTAGATAAGCGACAAGCTCACAAACCGATACATCAGAGATTGCCACGTCGCTATCGCTCCTCGCAACGACACATTTTTTTATAATTAACGCATCACAACCCTCTCGGATATGTTTCTGGCTGATATTGATAAACAACCTGATAAGGCACATTCTTATACTTGGAAGACAGCTGCCCTATTTTTAAATCTTCGGGTTGCAGGGTAGGTTCGCAAACAGAATAGGCACGTCCATCGAACATGATCGCGTTTTTATCGGTCTTGCCAAAACTTACTGCTACGGTTACGTGGGTTGGATATAGTAATGCAATCATGGGCAGGTTGTAAATTTCTTTTACGAGGTAGAAAAATAATCCTGCACGGTCATCGCAATCACTGTAAGTACTGGCCAGGGTCTCTTCGGGCGATAAACGTTTTTCTTTGCCAAAATTCAGTTCATCATCCTCGTACAAAAACGCGTAGCGGGTAAAGCGCATCAGGTAATCCACCCCTTTCTTTTGATCCATGCCCTTTACATTATTTTTAAGGAGTGGGATGAGGGAACTATATGTTTCTTTGGTAAGCGGTATGTTAAAGTAGCTTTTAAAGCTCACACCCGGATAATTGGTAAATAAACTATCAACCGTTTTACTCAACTTAACCCTGAAACTGTAATTTTTGTGCTCATACACAAATGCCAGTTGCTTATCTATATAACTTTCGGGTTTAAAATCGGGCATGCGGGTAACCTCATATGAAAATGCATGTTTAGCCTCGGGTACATCAATATTTACATGAAATGGCAATTCCTGGTGCAAATCGGTGTTGGGATAATCGTGATAGTTGAGGCACATGTATTTCTTATTATCAATCATGAAGAAAGGTATATCGCGTATATCCTCATCATTATACACGTAAAAAATAAGCTTGTTATTGGCAATGGCCAAACGGGCATCATACCCGGTTTTAGCAAGCAGGAACCACTTATATAAGGTATAGCGTGGATAATTTTCGGCTTTAAGACTAATTTGCTGAGCTACACGGCGTACCAATTGATAGTATAACCAATCGTTCAACTGATGTTCCTTTTTATAAGCCAGTAATGAATCGGTAACGGGTTGATAATTGGCAGCACTAACCTTTGTATAAAAAGCCTGCACTGCTTTGGCCGACAGTGTTGCATCAATATTAACCTGAATACCGCCATCGGCAACAGTTACAAAAGGGTCGTTGTATAAATTGAGTTTGATGGGTACACGTTTTCCTTGTGCGTATACAGTAAAGTACGCGCAAACAAATAATAACATTAAAATCCCTACGACCCGTTTCACGGTTTACAAATTGATTATATTAAAGTTACAATTAATTAACGTTTTTGTAACATTAAATTTTCACCATTACTTATTTATTCCGACCTTAAGACTTAACATTAACTCAACAAAAAAGCCGCGATTTTTCAAGTCGCGGCTCCTGCATGTATTCCTTTATTGCTATTAAATTCCCCGTTTAGCACCCCATATATGAATGTGCATACGGTCGGAATAGTTGTAGTTATATTGCTTACATACTTCCACTATCCAATTTTGCTTTTGGCGCAGGCTTTCAACCGATGAGCCCTGCGGCATCAGGTATACCACGTCGTTGCTTATGTTGTACTTATTTATAATGGCTTGTACTTCCTCCATATCCTGCTCCGTATCAACTACAAATTTAAAATTCGATTTTGGCGATGCCGCAAACCATGCAATTGCTTCGGGTTCGATTCGATCCTCGTAGCTCACACCCGAGTTTGATAACTTGATGGACACATTATACTGGTGAGATAACGCATCAACCTCGGGAAGCGGAATAAATGTTCCATTGGTTTCGTACTCAATATGATAACCACGCTCATTATCGCGCAGCAAACGGAGCAAAGATATTAAAGACTTTTGCTGAACTAAGGGCTCACCACCAGTAATCACTAAGTTTTTGCAATTATAATCATCAACAATGCCGGCTATTTCCTCATCGCCCAGCACGGCCATCATTTCATCCTTTTCAAACTTTTGATAGCCCGGAATTGCATCATTATTATGCGGGTAAGGCGTTCCCTGCCAGTTCCAGGTGTAATCGGTATCGCACCATTTGCAGTACAGGTTGCATAATGATAACCTGATAAAAACTGATGGCTTACCCAAGTTCTTTCCCTCTCCTTGTATGGAGTGAAAAATTTCGGGACGGTTATTCAGTTTTGCAAGCTTTATCATAATTAAAATCTCAATACCAAGCCGGTAATTGAACTTACAAAAATAACATAAAAGGATGAGATGGTGAAAAGTAGCCCCCTCTAAATCTCCCCCCGGATGAGGAGACTTGATAAATAAAGATATTCTATAACAAGCCCTCTCTCCCGGGGAGGGTTGGGTGGGGCAGCTATTTTACTTATTCATTAAATAAACTAATTTTACCACCGGGTTAATATATGTTTAAGTCGTACACTATAAAAGATATTGCTAAGGCGCTCGGTTTGTCAACCTCAACGGTATCGAGGGCTTTAAACGGCAGTTATGAAATCGGTGCCGAAACTAAGAAACTGGTGCTTGAGTACGCCGAAAAGGTAAACTATCGCCCCAACCCTATTGCCCTTAGTTTGAAAGAACAACGCAGCCGATCTATAGGCGTAGTGGTATGCGAGGTAGCTAATAATTATTTTTCGCAGGCCATTAATGGTATCGAATCCATTGCTTACAGCTCGGGGTACCACGTAATTATAACCCAAACACATGAATCGGCTGCACGTGAGGCCGCCAACGTTCAGCACTTGCTATCGAGACATGTTGATGGATTACTCATTGCCCTCTCTGCAGAAACTACCGATACCTCCGAATTTAAGTTCCTGCATAGTAAGGGTGTACCCATTGTATTTTTCGACCGTATTGCCGAGGGTATTGACACGCACCGTATAACAGTCAACAATTTTAAAGCAGCGTTTGAAGCCACCGAGCAGTTGATCATTGCGGGCTTTAGTAAAATTGCCAATATTTCGAGCACACCTAATCTTCTGAATACACGTGAGCGTTTTGAGGGGTACCGCGCCGCTTTGCAAAAACACGGTTTAACCTTGTTGCCCGAATTTGTGAAATACTGCTATCAGGGCGGTATGGTGGTAGGCGAAGTTGAACATGCCCTGCAAGAGTTAATGAGTTTGCCAGAAAAGCCGGATGCTATCATTGCTACCAACGATCGCATCACCACCACTTGTTTGCCTATACTCAAAAAAATGGGCTTCAGTATTCCTTCTGATGTGGCACTCACGGGTTTTACCAACTCAGAAGTGGCCGAATCATTTGCCCCTCCCCTTACCGTGGTACGCCAACCCGCTTTTATGATGGGGCAGCTGGCTACCGAAACTTTGATAAAGGCCATTGAAAGTAAACACCCGCTCTACGAAAGCATTTCGCAGCAATTTGACACCCAGCTAATTATCAGAGATTCATCCCTTAAAAGTTAAGTAATACACTCACTTATGGTGATGATTTGAGCCCGACTTAAAAAACACTACCTTTGCCATTACATCTACGCAGAACCTAAACTGCAAACCGGTTTAATATATTTCTACCTATGCATTTAAAAAACATACTGCTGGGAACTGCCATTTTATTATCAGGCACTATGCTGTCTTCATTTAGCTTACCCAATACTAAGTACCCTGCTTTTTTTAAGATAGGCCATCGTGGTACGCGGGGCTTAATGCCCGAAAACACCATACCCGCCATGATCAAGGCTATTGAATTGGGTTGCAATACCATTGAGTTTGATGTGCATATTACTAAGGATGGCAAAGTGGTGGTATATCATGATGCATCATTTAATCCTGAGTATACCCAAATGCCCGATGGCAGCGAGATTGCCACAGACGACCGCAAAAAATATACATTTTACCAAATGGATTATGCCGACATACGCAAGTTCAAAATAGGCCTGAAAAAATACCCGGCTTTTCCTGAGCAACAGCAAATGAATTTATATGCGCCGTTGCTTTCGGAAATGATCGACTCGGTTGAACTGTATACCAAAACCCATAAACTGCCCAAGGTAAATTATCTGCTCGAAATAAAATCGAGCGCTGCTACAGATGGTTTTGAGCAACCGGCACCCAAGGTGGTAGTTGATAAATTAATGGCCGATGTGAAATCAAAAAAATTGGGCGACAGGCTAATCATCCAATCATTTGACATGCGTCCATTACAGGTACTGCATAAAAAGTATCCTAAAGTAGCCTTAGGCTTTTTAACCGGCGATTACAAGACCTCTATAGATAAAAACCTGGCCGACTTAGGCTTTATTCCACAATTTTACAACCCCCATTATGGCATGGTTACACCCGAAATGGTTAGTGCCTGCCATAACAAAAACATGCTCATATGCCCCTGGACGGTTAACGAAATTGCCGACATGAAAAAAGTAAAGGCTTTAAAAGTGGATGGCATTATAACCGACTACCCCAATTACTTTGCCGATATACAGAACTAATTGCAGAGCCGATAGTTGCACCTTAGAATGATCAAACATTTAGCCCGATTATTTACTTTTATTTTATTAATAAGCGTTGTCAATACGCGCGCTGCCGAGATCAAAAGCATTGGCGTGCCTTATATTCAAAACTATCCCAAATCAGTTTACAATTCGGGCAACCAAAACTGGGCAGTAGCGCAGGATAAAAACGGCATAATGTACTATGGTAATGCCGAAGGTTTACTGGTGTACGATGGCCGTTACTGGCAAAAATACGGCCTGCCCCATCGCCAAATTGTACGCTCGGTAGCCACAGATAATAAAGGGAATATATACACAGGTGGATATGGCGAATTTGGTTACTGGTCGTATAAAAACAACAAGCTGGCGTTTACTTCCCTTACATCACTTATACCGTCAAAAGCCGGTTTAACAGATGAAATATGGAAAATATATGTGGATAAAGACCGGGTTATCTTTCAATCATTTTCCACCATTTACATCTTTCACAATAATAAAATAACTACAGTAACAGCCGGCGCATCATTACTATTCTTGCATCAATGCGGTAAGCGCTTTTTTGCCGAAGTGCTGGGCAAAGGTTTGTATGAATTGGTTAATAACAAATTGGTTGCTATACCGGGCAGCGAGGCAGTGCATGGTGTGTTGTCGATACTTCCTTACAAAGGTAATCAATTTTTGCTGGGCACCATGGCCAACGGGTTGTACACTTTTGATGGTAAAGCATTTTCGCAATTCAAAACCCCCGCTAACGATTTTTTAAAAACGTATCAGCTTAATAACGGCACCCGCATCCTTAATAAATACTACGCATACGGTACCATTTTAAACGGGTTGATAATTATTGATGAAGAAGGCCGTATAATTCAGCAGATCAATAAAACCAGCGGCCTTCAAAACAACACGGTTTTAAGTGTTTACGCCGATAACAACCAAAACTTGTGGGCGGGGCTTGATAATGGTATAGACCGCATTGAGTTAAATTCTCCGCTGTACTTTTACTTTGACAAAACCGGAAAGTTTGGTACGGTTTACTCAAGTCAGATATTTAACGGAAAAATTTACTTAGGTACAAACCAAGGCCTTTTCTACAGTAATTGGTCGGCACAAGGCAATAACTATTTCGATTTCAAAATAATTCCAAACTCACAGGGCCAGGTTTGGGATTTGAGCATTATTGACGGTCAATTACTTTGCGGACACAACAACGGCACATTCAGGTTATTGGGTGACCGCATTGAAAAAATATCATCGTTAAATGGTGGTTGGACTATCAAGAAATTGAATTCGGCTCCTTACCTCATACAAGGCACATACAATGGACTTGCCCTGTATGATAAAGACAGCAACGGTAAATGGAAAATGCTTACCCACATTGAGGGCTTTAACGACCCCTCAAAACATATTGAGCAAGATCACAAAGGCGACATATGGGTAAGCCACGCCTACCGCGGTTTGGTAAAGCTTACGTTGAGTGCCGATTTCAGAAAAGTGATCAGCAAAAAATATTTTGACGAAAAAGACGGCCTGCCCGAGAATTATAATATCAACGTATTCAACCTCGAAAACAAATTGGTTTTCTCGTCCGATTCTGGCTTTTATACTTATGATGATTTAAGCAACCGCTTCTCAAAATATAATTCGCTCAATCAAAAGCTTCAATCTTTTGCCACATCAAATAAAATTATTGCGGCAGGAGGTCGCCGCTACTGGTTCATTAACCGGGGGCGTGTTGCACTGGTTGATTTTACTCAACCCGGAAAATTGCCTGTACAGTCGGCACCGTTTAATGTATTTAATGGGCGCATGGTGCAGTATTACGAAAACATTAGCCGAATAAGCAATTCTATATACCTGATAAGTATTGATGATGGCTTTGTAATCTATGATACCAATGAAAAAGGCCAATATCCCAGCACTCAAAAACTACCCGCCGTTTTAATACGAAAGTTTGACGATATAACCGACAAATACTACACCATAAGCGAAACCGGAACTACCGCACAATTACTGCAAATTGCAAACAGCCGTAATAATGTACGCATATCTTACACCCTTCCCTATTACA
This sequence comes from Mucilaginibacter terrae, assembly GCF_031951985.1. Classification (NCBI taxonomy): domain Bacteria; kingdom Pseudomonadati; phylum Bacteroidota; class Sphingobacteriia; order Sphingobacteriales; family Sphingobacteriaceae; genus Mucilaginibacter; species Mucilaginibacter terrae. Next base: position 1,149,613 of record NZ_JAVLVU010000001.1, read on the forward strand.
GGCAGGGGCGTACAAGGTTTCAGTATTATTTAGATGGTTACTCAAAACAATGGTCAGACTGGAGTGTGGCCACACAAAAGGATTTTACCAACCTGAATTCGGGCAACTACACCTTCAAAGTACGAGCACTGTTAGATAATGCTCTTCAAACCGGTATCACTCAGTTAGAGTTTGAAATATTACCACCATGGTATGCTACAACCTGGGCATGGGTTTTGTACTTCATATTTGCAGCATTTTCACTGTATGTGGGTAAAATAATTTATGAGCGTAAACTATACCGCGATCATAAAATGATTGCCGAACGCCTACGTTATGAGCAGGAAGAGCATCGCAAACATGAGGCAGAGAAACAAGAACGCAAAATAGCTAAACTCCAAACCGACAAACTACAGGCTGAGTTAGACTCCAAAAACCGTGAGCTATCCAACTCGGCTCTTTCATTAGCCTACAAAAACGAATTGCTCCAAAAACTGAGTGACGAGTTGCTCAAGATAAAAGATGAGAATGGTAAGAAGCTCCCATCAGACCAGATAAATAAGGTGCAGAAAGTTATTAACGAGGGAATGAACGATGAGCGCGATTGGAACCTGTTTGAAAAGAGTTTTAATGAGGCGCATGAAAACTTTTTCAAGAAGCTTAAAGCCCAACACCCCGAATTAGTACCAAATGACTTAAAGCTGTGTGCGTACCTGCGTATGAATATGAGTAGTAAAGAACTTTCGTCACTTCTCAACATTTCACTTCGCGGGGTCGAAATTAGACGTTACCGCTTACGTAAAAAGCTCAATTTACCCCACGATAAGAACCTTGCAGAGTTTCTCATGGAGCTTTAATACTACATCATTACCTCTCATAAGGCAATTTGTATACAGCTGCTTTATCCCAAATATCGTTTAGATCTTCATTAAAACAATCAGGTTGTAAAGCACTAAATAACTGCATTTTAAACGCTGTACATTAATATTAAAATTCAATTTAATTGATCACATTATGCAGTGATGTATTAATGTAGAGTTTGCATTCCTTGCGTTTAAGCACTTTCTCAACCAAATTTGCCCAAGCAATAATCCCCCCATTATTGTTAACCAATTAACTTCAATTTACTACACGTATGAAAAGAATCTTTACAAGGATTGTCTTTCTTGCTTTACTATTTGTATCGTCTTGGGCAGTTGCTCAAAACACAACAATTACAGGTAGAGTAACAGATGCAGCAGACAAGCAGCCACTCCCCGGAGTATCCGTTACCCTTAACGGTACTACCACCGGAACTCAAACCGATGCTGATGGTAAATTTACCATATCAGCCCCCGCAAACGGAACATTAACTTTCTCCTACATTGGCTATGCCAACCAGGATGTTGCAATTAACAACCGTACAACATTAGATGTTACCTTAACCACTTCAACCAAGGCCATTGAGCAGGTGGTAGTAATTGGCTACGGTACTCAGCGCCGCCGCGATGTAACAGGTGCTGTTGGCACTATAAGCGGGGCCGAGCTTACTAAACAGCCCGTTCAAACACCAACCCAGGCCTTACAGGGTAAGGTAGCCGGTGTTCAGGTTATTGGTTCGGGTCAGCCTAACTCGCAACCGCAGCTTCGCATACGCGGTACCGGTTCGGTACTGGGTGGTGCCAACCCACTCTATGTAGTTGATGGTGTACTTACCGATGACATACGCAATATCAATAACAACGACATTTTAAGCATCGATGTACTTAAAGATGCATCAGCAGCCATTTATGGTGTGCGTGGCGCTAACGGTGTGGTTATTATTACAACCCGCAAGGGTAAAAACGGCCCTCCGGTTATCAGATACGATGCAAATGCAGGTTTCCGTGAGCTATCTAACAAATTACAAATGGCTAACCGCGAGCAGTATATTAGTTATTTGCGCGATGCCAACCCTGGTGATGTAGCCCGCGATCAATCTCCGCTTACCTACCCCGGTACAACCGATTGGTATGATGCCGTACTTAAAAAAGGCTTGCAAATGAGCCATAACCTCTCTTTGGCAGGTGGCAACGAAAAAACAACTTATTTTTTCAGTGCCAATACATTTACCGATGATGGTTTAATTAAAACCAACTCGTTTGATCGTTACAGCTTCCGTTCAAATATTGATGTGAAGATCACTGATAATTTAACTTTCGGAACGCAGTTATCATTAAGCCGCAGCAACGAGCGCCCGGTACCTTTAGATGGTGTGTACAGCAACGTTTACAGGGCTGCACCAATTATTCCGGCTATTGATGCCAACGGCCGTTACGGTAACACCAGCTTATGGGGTAACCTGGGTAACCCACTGTTATCGCTCGATAAAACCATCAATCAAACTGTAAACAACCGCGTGCAGGGCAATGTATACCTCGAGTATAAACCCATCAAATCTTTAACATTCCGCACTGCCTTTAACACCGATGCTTACTGGAATAAGCAACGTAATTATAATGCGCAATTTAATGCAGATGGTAATACGTTCACTACAGCCGGAGGATCGCAGTTTAACAACTTCAGCACCTTATTTATTCAAAACGATCAATCTTTCCGCAGCATTTGGGATAATACCGTTACCTGGCAGCAATCGTTCAATAAACACAACATCACTGTTTTGGGCGGTTATACCCAGGAGTATATCAAAACTGATTTATTCAGTGGAAGCCGTCGCAATGTGCCGCAAGACCCAGATCTATGGTATTTAGATGTAGGTAACCCGGAAGTAGGTGCATCTTATGCTAACAATGGAGCACTATTCAGACGCTTATCATACTTAGGCCGTGTGAACTATAGCTATGCCGGCAAATATCTTTTTAGCGCATCATTCAGGGCCGATGGCAGCTCACGCTTTAAAGAAAAATATGGTTACTTCCCAACTGTTGGCGCTGGCTGGGTTATCTCTGAAGAAGATTTCCTGAAAAACAGCAAAGTGATCAGCAATTTAAAACTACGCGGTAGCTGGGGACAGTTAGGTAATGATAATATCGATCAGGGATTATTCATTACTACTGCTACCTTGAATCTGCCTTACTTCTTCAACAACAGCTTAAATTTAGGTAGCGCCATACAAGATATTAAAGACCCTAACCTAAAATGGGAACGTACCACACAATTTGATATTGGTTTAGAATATGGTTTCCTGAACAATAAACTTACCGGTGAAATTGACTACTACAATAAAAAAGTACGTGATGCCCTAACCAACGTAACGATACCTGGTATTTTAGGCGATCCTGATGGTATATATGTTACCAATGCAGCGTCGTACCAAAACACAGGTGTGGAGTTTGCCATTAAATGGAGCGATAAAATAGGCAAACTTAATTACAGCGTTGGCGGTAACATCAACTATAACAAAAACAAAGTTGTTGGCCTAAATGGCGGCCAGGCTTTAGTGGGTGGCGGTATTGGTAACCAGGGCAGTATTACCCGTACCGATAACGGCCAACCAATTGCCAGCTATTATGTACTGCAACAAACCGGTATTTTTCAAAACCAGCAGCAAATTGACGCTGCACCCACATACAACCTTAACGGTTATGCTAAAAGCGTGGGCGGTATGATGTTTGCCGACGTTAGTGGCCCCAACGGCACACCTGATGGTGTGATTGATAACTACGACCGTGTTTTTTCCGGTTCATACCAACCTAAATACTACGGTGGTTTTAACATTGGCCTTAGTTACGAGAGCTGGGATTTAAGTGCTGATTTTTATGGCAACTGGGGCAATAAAATTTACAATGGACGTAAAGCCTTCCGTGCCAATGGAAACGATAACGTTGAAGCCAATTACGTTAACAACCGTTGGACGCCAAGTAATCCATCAAATGTTGACCCGCGTGTTATAGCACAAAATTTGCCAGCTTCAACATACTTTATTGAATCGGGTTCGTTTTTACGCCTTAATAACTTAACATTAGGATACACCCTGCCTGCTGATCTTTTAAAGCGGATTAAAATCAACAAGATCAGGGTATTTGCAGCATCGCAAAACCTGTTTACCGCCAAGCGTTACAACGGTTTCACACCGGAGCTATTCACTAGTGATATACTTGCTTCGGGTGTTGATTTAAACGGTTATCCAACAACACGCACATTTACTTTCGGTCTTAATGTTGAATTTTAATCTGTAAATCAAAATGAAACCACTATATAAATTCTCAACTATAACTGCATTTACTGCCCTGCTTGTAGGCACCGGGTATTCATGCAAAAACTCTTTGGATATAAACCCGCAAGGGCAAATTACCGAAGCTCAAATTATAACCGACCCCAATGTGGCCACTAACCTGGTAACGGGTATTTACAACATCTTTTTTGTAGGTGATGCCTTTGGAAATGATGTGAGAGGCTTCCAGTTTACCGTTTTAGGTGACATAGCTTCGGATGATGCCGATAAAGGCAGCACCCCTGGAGACTATGGCGATGCAAACTCCTTGGATCAGCTTACTGCAAATGGCAATAATGGTGTAGTAAATAATATTTGGAAAGGCCATTACCAGGCTATTGCCAGAGCTAACCAAGCTATTGCACAAGTACAAAATGCCCAGTTTGATGCTACCATAAAAAACAGGTTACTGGGCGAAGCCCGCTTCCTGCGCGGCATGTTCTATTTTAACCTGGTTCGTATTTTCGGCGGCGTACCTTTATTGAGCAGGGTTCCGGCGGCGAGCGAGGCTAATGCACCTGAATTTCAAACCCGTGCATCACTTCAAGACACGTATAAGTTCATTATAGACGATCTGAATTTTGCTGTTGCCAACTTAACCGAGATAGGCACAGTTGGTTTGGAAGTAGGCAGGGCTAATAAAGGTGCAGCACAATCGCTTTTAGCAAAGGTGTATCTTTATAACAAAGATTATCAAAACGCTTTTGCCATGTCGGATGCGGTGATTAAAAGCAACAAATACTCGCTTTTTGCTGATTATACCACGCTTTTCAGACAGATCAACAACAATAGCAAAGAATCTATCTTTGAAATCCAGGCCGGACAAAACCTGGCTTGTAATGCTGCTATTGATCGCTTTACCATTGCACAGGGACCACGCGCAGGTGGCAAAAACGGTTGGGTTGACAGAGGCTACGGCTTTAATAACCCATCGCAAAGTTTAGTGAATGAATACGAGGCTAATGATGTTCGCAAAAACGCAACCATCATTACCATTAATCCGTCGAACGGTGCAAACTCTGTAGGTACAGTTTTGTTCGACGGTTTCCGTATACCAACTAAAGATTCGGTTGAAAACTCTCGCTACAATTATAAAGCGTATTACAGCCGCGATGCCGAACCAAACTGTGGTACTGTTGACCGTTTACCTAAACATGTGATGGTTATAAGATATGCCGAAGTATTGCTTATACATGCCGAGGCTGCTTTACAGCTTGGACAAGGCGGCACAGCTCAAACCGATATTAACCTGATACGCACTCGTGCTAAAGTGCCTGCCATTGGCATACCCACCCTGCAACAAATATGGCACGAACGCCGAGTAGAACTGGCTATGGAGCAAGACCGCTTTTTTGACCTGGTGCGCCAAGATGCTGTACAACCTGGACGTGCAGCAGCCGCCTTTGCTGCCGATGGCAAAACATGGAATGCCAACCGCGCCTTGTTTCCTATCCCTCAACAACAAATTGACTTGAGCGGCGGCTTATTAAAGCCAAACCCAAGTAACTAATTTATAGCCGTCGCAAAGTAACATTGTGACTTTGCGACGGCTTTTTAAAAGTTTGTGATCTTTTACAAACTGATATTAATCAAGCTACTACCGGCTCTCTTACCTTGCATCTATCCCTATGAAAACTATATTATTCTACATTACATTAACCGTTGTTTTAACAGGGATAAGCTTATCTACTTTTGCGCTAACTGCTCGCAGAACCACTTACAACCCCGATTTAACTATTAAAAAGGGACTAACCGATCAACAACTGCTCGACCTGGTTGAAAAACAAACCTTTCAATACTTTTGGGACGGTGCCGAGCCTAACTCGGGCTTAGCACGTGAACGTTACCATGTTGATGGCGATTACCTGCTAAACGATAAAGATGTCGTTGCTACCGGTGCATCAGGCTTTGGCGTAATGGCCATTGTAGCTGCTATAGACAGGCATTATATTACCCGCAAGCAAGGTTTCGACCGCTTGCAAAAAGCTGTAAACTTTTTAGCTAAAGCCGACCGTTTTCACGGCGCCTGGCCTCACTGGCTGTATGGCGAAACAGGCAAGGTAAAACCCTTTGGAAAAAACGATGATGGTGGTGACTTAGTTGAAACGGCCTACTTAGCGCAAGGACTGCTATGTGTTCGCCAGTACTTTAAAAACGGCAATACTGCCGAACAAAAATTATCTTCACAAATAGATAAACTTTGGAAAGAAATTGACTGGAACTGGTACCGCAATGGCGGTAAAAATGTGCTGTACTGGCACTGGTCACCTAATGTAGGCTGGCAAATGAATTTCCCGGTTATCGGTTACAATGAATGCCTCATCATGTACATTATGGCGGCGGCCTCTCCTACCCACGGCATCCCGGCCGAGGTTTATCATGAGGGATGGGCCAAAAACGGCGGCATCAGCACCGATTTTAAGATGTACGGCTACCAAATCAAACTAAAACATAATACCCCACAAAACCAGGTTGGGCCCTTGTTTTGGTCGCAATATTCCTATTTGGGATTATGCCCCAAAGGCTTAACCGACCGTTACGCCAATTACTGGAACGAGGTTAAAAACCATACACTCATACAACGCGCTTACTGCATCGAAAACCCCAAACACTTTAAAGGTTATGGTGCCGATTGCTGGGGCTTAACGGCCAGTTATTCAGTTAATGGTTACGCCGGGCATAGCACTTACGATGATTTGGGTGTAATTACTCCAACGGCTGCCTTGTCATCTTACCCTTACACCCCCAAATTTTCAATGCAGGTTATACGCCATTTATATGAAGATTTAGGCCATAAAGTATGGGGCAAGTACGGCTTTTACGATGCCTTTAGCGAAACCGATAACTGGTACCCTAAACGATATTTGGGCATCGACCAAGGCCCTATTGCAGTAATGATAGAAAACGGCCGCTCGGGCTTGTTATGGAAACTGTTTATGAGCTGCCCCGAAGTTAAAGCCGGTTTAAAGAAACTCGATTATAAATCTACCTTTCTCACTAAAAAATAATGAAGTTAGGTTTTAATATGTTCAATAATTCCTATTCCCCTCTTGAGAGGGGGCGGGCGGGCACAAGCAGCGGCAGGGGTGTGTCATTCGCAAGCTTTGCAACCGCAGGACACACCCCTCCACCCCTCTCGAGAGGGGAATCGCACAAACCCATTGCTCAAAAGTTTTTAAGTATCCTGCTCTGCGCATTATTTAGCTTGCCTGCATTAGCCCAGGTAAACCAAAACCGCACGTACTGTAATCCTATCAATCTGGATTATACCTATATGATATATAATGCCGAGCAGGGATTATCGTACCGTTCTGGAGCCGATCCGGCGGTGGTAAAGTTTAGGGGCGAATACTATATGTTCGTTACCCGCTCGTTGGGGTACTGGCATTCTAAAGATTTAACCAACTGGGATTTCATTACTCCTGAGAAATGGTATTTTCAGGGTAGTAATGCCCCGGCTGCGCACAATTACAAAGATTCGGTTCTGTACGTAACCGGCGATCCGTCGGGTTCTATGAGTGTGCTATATACCGATAACCCCAAAAAAGGCGATTGGAAAGCCAAGCCGTTTATTTTGAACGATCTGCAAGACCCCGACCTGTTCATCGACGATGACGGCAAGGCATACATGTTTTGGGGTTCATCAAACACCTTTCCCATCCGCGGTAAAGAACTCGACCCGAACAACAACTTTAAACCCATCTCAAAAACCGTTGAACTATTTAAGCTCGACGGCGACAAGCACGGCTGGGAGCGGTTTGGCGAAAATCACTCGGACACCAAATTAAAAGGCTACATGGAGGGCGCATGGCTCACCAAGCACAACGGCAAATACTACATGCAATATGCCGCGCCGGGCACCGAGTTTAATGTTTATGGCGACGGTGTTTATGTTGCCGATAAACCTTTGGGGCCCTACACCTATGCTCAAAACAATCCCATATCATACAAACCCGGAGGTTTTATAAACGGTGCCGGGCATGGCAGCACGGTTGTTGGTGAGGGTGGGCAATACTGGCATTATGCCTCCATGGCACTATCAGTAAACGTAAACTGGGAACGCCGACTTTGTGCCTACCCAACCTTTTTTGATGCCGACGGCCTGATGTACAGTGATACTTATTTTGGCGATTACCCGCACTTTGCCCCTGCAATACCCGGCAAAAAAGGAGCATTTACAGGTTGGATGTTACTCAATTATAACAAACCGGTTACCGCCTCTTCTAAGCTATTGCCCGAGCACAGCGCTGATAAAGCTGTAGACGAAAACGTGAAAACCTTTTGGCTGGCCGCTAAAAATGACGATAAGCAATGGTTGCAGGTTGATTTGCAAAAACCGGCGACGGTATATGCCGTACAGTTAAACTTTGCCGATTATAAGAGCAATTTATATGGCCGGGTGCCGGGCCTTAAACATCAATACGCGATTGAAGGCAGCACAGACGGAAAAAATTGGAAAGTGTTGATAGACAAAAAAGACAGCTTTACCGATAATCCTAACGACTATGTTGAACTGGAAACTCCTGTAAAAGCAAGATATATCCGATATAACAATGTACGCGTGCCGGCTAATTTGGCTGTATGCGGCTTCAGGGTATTTGGTAAGGGCGATGGTGCGGTTCCTCAAACACCAGCCAATTTTCAAGTTGACCGTAAAACAGACCGTCGCGACGCCATGATTAGCTGGAACAAGGTTAAAGGAGCGCAAGGCTACAATGTTAAGTGGGGAATAGCGCCCAATAAATTATATAGTTCGTGGTTGGTTTATGATAAAAATGAGCTTGATTTGAAAAGTTTAGGCACCGACCAAGCCTACTATTTCAGCATCGAATCGTTTAACGAAAACGGTGTAAGTAAATCATCAACACCTAAAAAAGTACAGTAATGAAATTGAAAGTTTTCCTCCTGCTTGCAGTATCATGTATTGCCACATTTGGCTTCGCCCAGCAAAAGCCATTTTGGAATGAAATTCAGGCATTTAAAAAGAAGGACAGCCTGAACGCTCCGGCCAAGGGCGGCATACTGTTCGTAGGCAGTTCATCATTTACCAAATGGACCGAATTAGAGAACGTGTACAAAAGCTATGGTGCCATTAACCGTGGCTTTGGCGGCTCTAATTTGGTTGATGCCAACTATTACGCTAAAGATATTGTATTCCCATACCAAGCACGCCAAATAGTGATATATAGCGGAGAAAATGACATTGCCGGTGGTGCCAGTGCTATTGAAACCCTCAACCGCTTTGCTACATTTTTTACCAGCATACGCAACAATCAGCCTAATGTTCCGGTGATCTATATTTCAATGAAACAAAGCCCCTCGAGAATGAAATTTGCTTCGGCAGTAGTGCATGCCAACGCATTGATCAAAGAATACCTGACCCATTACAAGGCTACGCAGTTTATAGATGTTGACAGCAAAATGCACAACAAAGATGGCAGCCTGCGCCCCGAATTGTTTTTACCCGACATGCTGCACATGAAACAGCCCGGATATGACATATGGATAAAGGAAATTACCCCTTATCTAATTAAAAAAATACAGAATTAAGAATACCGACTATGAAGAAAGCGAACTCGATAATGTGCATCATGGCTTTTTGTGCCGCATCTGTGCAGGCTCAAACCAAAAAGCCATTGACTACCGAAAAAGCTAAAATGAACGCTTTTGTAAGCCAGTTAATGGCTAAAATGACCGTTGACGAAAAAATTGGTCAGCTTAACCTGGTAACGGGCGGGGAGGCCACCACTGGAACGGCCGTAAGTACCGGCGTTGAAAAAAAGTTAGCCTCGGGGCAAATTGGCGGCATTTTTAGCCTAACTACACCCGGCCGGGTACGTAAAGCGCAGGAAATTGCCGTAACTAAAAGTCGCCTGCACATCCCCATCATTTTTGGGCAGGATGTAATACACGGTTACAAGACCAGTTTCCCCATCCCCTTGGCTTTGGCCTGTAGCTGGGATCTGGATTTGATACAACGCACTGCCCGCATGGCTGCCGTTGAGGCCAGTGCCGATGGTATCAACTGGACGTTTTCGCCCATGGTCGACATATCGCGCGATGCGCGTTGGGGCCGTATAGCCGAAAGCAGTGGTGAAGACACTTATCTCGGTTCGCAAATTGCCAGGGTAATGGTTAAAGGCTACCAGGGCGACGACCTTAAAAAAGCCAACACCATTATGGCCTGTGTAAAACACTTTGCGCTGTACGGTGCAGCCGAAGCGGGTCGTGATTACAACACCACCGATATGAGCCTCGACCGTATGTATAATGAATACTTCCCTCCTTACAAAGCTGCCATTGATGCCGGGGCTGGTAGTGTGATGGCATCTTTTAATGATATTAATGGCGTTCCTGCTACGGCCAATAAGTGGTTACTTAATGATGTATTGCGCAAGCAGTGGGGTTTTAATGGCTTTGTGGTGAGCGATTACACCGGCGTTAGCGAAATGATTGACCATGGTTTAGGCGATCTGCAAAAAGTATCGGAGCTTGCCCTTAAAGCCGGTACCGAAATGGATATGGTGAGCGAGGGCTATTTAACCACGCTCAAAAAATCGATGCAACAAGGCAAGGTTACCATTGCCGAAATTAACAATGCCTGCCGCCTGATATTAGAAGCCAAATACAAATTAGGTTTATTTGAAGACCCTTACCGCTATTGCAGTGAGGAACGTGCTAAAAAAGAAATATTAACACCAGAGAACCTGAAGTTTAGTCGCGAAGTGGCAACGCAAAGCTTTGTATTGCTTAAAAACCAGGGCAATGTGCTTCCGCTTAAAAAATCAGGAACTGTGGCCGTGATCGGTCCGCTGGCCGATAGCCGTGCTAACATGCCGGGTACATGGGCCGTAAATGCAGATCTGGCTAAAACACCATCGTTATTAGAAGGACTTAAAAATGTGGTAGGTAACGATGTAAAATTTGTTCACGCGTTTGGTTCTAACCTTACCAGTGATGCTACCCTGCAAAAAAATGCTACCGTGTTCGGCCGCGAAATTCCGCGTGATAACCGCCCCGAAAATGAAGTGATCGAAGAAGCCGTTAACACCGCTAAAAAAGCCGACGTGGTATTGGCCGCCCTTGGCGAAAGTTCGGAAATGAGCGGTGAAAGCTCAAGCCGTACCGATATTGAAATTCCTGCAGTGCAAAAACGCTTGTTGGCTGCTTTGTTAAAAACCGGCAAGCCTGTGGTTTTGGTATTATTCACAGGTCGCCCGTTGGCCATTAAATGGGAAAGCGAGAATGTACCCGCAATATTGAATGTTTGGTTTGGCGGCTCGGAAGCGGCCAATGCCATTGCCGATGTGTTGTTTGGTAATGTGAACCCATCAGGTAAACTATCGGTAACGTTCCCTCAAAATGTGGGACAAGTGCCTTTGTACTACAGCCATAAAAATACCGGCAGACCGTTAGCACCCAATGGCTGGTTCAGCAAATTCCGCTCAGGGTATTTGGACGTAAGTAATGATCCGCTTTATCCGTTTGGTTATGGTTTGAGCTATACCACTTTCAGCTACAGCGATGTTAAATTAAGTGCCGCCAGCTTTAAACCCGGCCAATCTATCACCGCAAGTGTAACCATTACCAACACCGGCAAGTTTGAAGGCAAAGAAGTTGTGCAACTGTACACACGCGACTTGGTAGGCAGTAGCACACGCCCTGTTAAAGAGCTGAAAGGTTTCCAGAAAATAAGCCTCAAACCCGGCGAGAGCAAAGAGGTAACATTTATTATTACCGAAAACGAACTGAAATTTTACAACCAACAATTAAAATATGTTGCCGAACCTGGCGAATTCAAGCTTTTCATTGGCCCTAATTCGCGCGATGTCAAAGAGAGCAAGTTTATGCTATTGAAATAATCTGTATAATGATAAAAAGCAGTCCGGCAGATACATACTGCCGGACTTTTTTGTTTTATTGGAACTTAGTTGCTGATCTTATGTACAACGAGGTTATCGTAATAAATATAATCAGTGGTTGAAGCTTTCCAGTCATCCTGGCTGCCGCCACGGAAAGTGTGGAACGTCATCAGTTTGATTAGGCGCTGCGCATCATTGGTAGTCCAGCGAATATCCTGATCGAGCAGCACGGTACCGTTAATAACTATTTGCACATGCCCATTGGTATTGCTGCCTGTATTACTCTTCGCATACAGGTGTATGTGATACCACTGATCTTTTTGCAAAGCACCTGATGATGGGTACGACTTTCCAAAGGTATCGCCAAAATTACTATTGCCAGGCCCGCCATTTTGATCTTTGTAATAAATGTATGGCTGAAAAAACACCCTGTTAGGATTGGAGTTGGGCGAATACCACATCAAGCGCAAAGTACCTCCGTTACCATCCCAAGCGGCATCCCCCCCTGCGTTTGCTTCGCCAATACCAAAGCCAAAACCTACTTTACCACCACGGCTCCAGTTAAACTTACTATGGAATTTAATATCGTAGTCCATTTCATAGGCAGATCCATCAGACAGGTCGACATTGGCAACCATACCCCCAGCGCTTGAGAGAGCATTTGGCAAAAGTGTTACACGGCTGCCCACGGTACCGTCTTTGCCATTTGTGGTATACGCCCGGCTTGCATTCCAGCCGCTAACATTACCAAAATCTGAAGCAGCCTGGCTCTGGCTGTATGTTGCACCGTTGGGCTGGCCGTTCCAGTTTACGTTAATATCGCTCAACCAGGCACTCTCCTGCTTGCCCGAAGCTGCTGCGGTTGCAACAGGCTCATCGGTAACCGGCACTTGGGCTTCATTCTTTTTGCACGATGTAACTGCTGCACTAATCATTAAGATAGCTAAATGTGTTGTTTTAAAAAATTTCATGTCTCAAAATTTAAAGTTTTTTAGTTGATGGTTATAGTATAAAGCAATCGTTGCTGCAGCTATGAGATTGACGATAAACTCGAAAAATAAGGCAAAAACTTTTCCATAGGTTAGGTCATAGCCAACCTCACGGCCTTATAATGCCAAACAAGAAAATTAACAAGCAATAGTACCGGCAATAGGCACCGGCCACTTAAATAATCGGGTTGTATAATTGGTTTATTGCTGTAAAGTTAAAGCACATTTAATTACATAAACAATAGCCGAAGAGCAGTAAAAATTAGCTCAAAATTGACTGATACGTTTCATGCCTAACGTCTAAAAATACGGATAACGATATTAATATCAAGGTTTTATTGCTACAGTTGCGTATTGACACTTGATATCCGATACGCTTGTTGAGCAATTATTTTTTTGAAAAAAAATAAAAAATTTTAATTACCCTTCTAATTGCAAAACCACAGCGAATTATTTAAGCGTTTTAACAATTTGATTGAGCAAATATCCGTTCCAATCGGCATCGTATTCCCAAAACATAACGCCCGCCATTTTATATTTTATTACATAATTGCATTTTTCCGTTACCGATGCCTCATCATCATAAGTCATTAACTCTAAAGTTGTTGGGTTGAAGATGTACGGTGCCTTGGCATTGGTATCGGTATAAGCAATAAAGCCCTTTTTGTTGATCAAACTGTCTTTAATAAACGTATACCCTTTACCATAACCGGCCGAAATTATCTCGTCATTCATGCCTTTGGCCGATGATGTCTTAAGTTTGATAGTTACGCCGTAAAAGGCAACTCCCATAATCAGCTTGTTTACAGGTACTCCGGCTACAATGTATTCGTTAACTACCTTGTCGGCACTGTTACCGTTGTATAATTTGGAACTGTACAGGTTAGTATGGTGTATAGCGGTGCTACGCGGGTAAAAATCATAGGTCATGAGGTTTACATAATCGAGGTATTGATGGGCTATGCCCATTTCAGTATGGTCAATAAATCGGGTAAAGCCTCCAACAGCAGCAGTTAGCATTTGGTGGCTTTTTGTTTCCTTTTGCAAGATGTCAAGTTCAGTGCGTAAAGCTTTTAACAGCAGCGTATAGTTGTGTTTATCTTCGGGACGGTAAGCGTTGCCTTTGTCGCCTGATATGGCCGGATACTCCCAATCAATATCAATACCATCCAAATGATACTTTTTTACAATGGCCACTGCGCTTTGGGCAAATCCTTTGCGCGAAGTATCGCTCAAAGCCGCATCCGAAAAGTTGCGGCTCCACGACCAGCCCCCTATCGAAATGAGGATTTTTAGTGCAGGGTTACGCTTTTTGAGGTTAGATAGATTGATTAGGTTAACGGTATCCGTAGAATAATTGATATAAGCCCGGTTATTTTTTACGTTGATGAAAGCGTAATTGATATGCGTGAGTTTTTCAGCCTCGATTTTATCGGTATTAACGCGTCCACGATACCCGCCTACATAGCCTATAACTACCTTATTGCCGTAAGAAGTTTGTGCATAAGCATCCAACCGGCATAGTGCTGCCAGTAAAACTAACAACCAAAAATTCTTTGTATTCATGTTAAGTGATCATAAAAAGGTGAGACATAAAAAAAGGGCCTGGAAAAACTTCCAGACCCCATATTCAAACCAAATATTAATTATAGCCCGGGTTTTGCTTTAAGGCCGGAGCTTTGTTAAGCTCCACCTGTGCAATAGGGAACAGATAATTCTTAGAAGTAAACACCCTGTCTTCCACATTAAATGTTTGATAGGTAAATGTGTTAGGGGCAGTGAGTGTAATGCGCATGCCGGTTACCGGTTTATTAAATGTGGTTTCACCTTCTTTCCAGCGGCGCACATCATAAAAGCGGTGTTCTTCAAAGCAAAGCTCAACACGGCGCTCGTTACGAATGCGTTCGCGGATGGCTTCTTTAGTTGGGGCAACGTAGCCATTACCAGCCGGGTTGGTGGTTTGCAAGGCCGGCATAGCTACACCCGTACGACCACGGATTTGGTTAACTGCAGCTAAAACCTGTGTAGCCGCCCCTACTCCCTGTGCTTCATTTAAAGCTTCAGCATAGTTCAGCAAAGTTTCGGCATAACGGAATACCACCCATGGCTTACGCACATTGGTATTTGCCGAAGTATTCCATACAGCAGCCTCGGCCAAAAACTTACGCATGTAGTAACCTGTTTTAGTGGCATTAACGTTAGTGCCTAAACCATCCTTGCCGCCAACATAAGTATCAACTGTTTTGCTTTTAAAGGTCGATCCGTTAAACATCACAGCAAAACCAAGACGCGGGTCGCGGTTGATATAAGGTGCGGCTGCGCTATATCCCGATGCCGCATCGGTAATAAATCTGCCGGTTGTACGCATTTCAAATGCGTTAACCATTTCCTGCGTTGGGTTGGTGCGACCAGTTGCTCCATCATAACTAATGGGTGCATGATCGGTTTCAACACTATTGCTGTTTGAGGTTGATGTAGCAAATATTACCTCATCATTATAAGCCGCGCCGCTGATGTTCCATAAAAATATGTTTTGATAAGCCGTATTGCCGGTTGTGTAAAGTTTGTGCTTATTACGGTCCATTAACGCTTTGGCGGCATCGGCTGCGGCCTGCCATTTAACCGGGTCGCCCGAGGGGTTATATTGCGGACTGGCAGCATACAGCAACAACCTCGATTTTAAAGCCATAGCCGCTGTTTGCGTAGCACGGCCAAATTTTGATTTATCGGTACCCACGGTCCATGCTTGAGTCCACTCGGGTAAGCGGGCAATGGCCGAATCACAATCAAGCGCAATTTGCTTCACGCAATCGTCAAATGAGTTACGGGGAAGGTCGAGGCTTTCATTAGGATCTAATACTTTGGTCACCAACACCATACTGCCGTAACGCTTCACCAGTTCAAACTCAAAATAAGCACGTAAAAAGAATGCCTC
The DNA here is from genome assembly GCF_031951985.1 of Mucilaginibacter terrae. Taxonomy (NCBI): domain Bacteria; kingdom Pseudomonadati; phylum Bacteroidota; class Sphingobacteriia; order Sphingobacteriales; family Sphingobacteriaceae; genus Mucilaginibacter; species Mucilaginibacter terrae. Next base: position 1,165,570 of record NZ_JAVLVU010000001.1, read on the forward strand.
GCCTCGCAATCTTGCCACATCTTGCGCAAAGGTTAAACCATCCGAAGGAATTATGGCGCTGGTAGGCGCTTTCACTAAAAATATATTGGCTTTACGAATACCCTGGTACATGTTGGTGTATACCTCGTCAATAGTACGCACCGGGCTCCAGGTACCGTTGTTAAAAATATTAATATTTGAGTTGAGGTTTGAATTAACCGCCTCATCGCTACCGGCAGCCAGCATGGAGCCATCGCCATCAAGGCTGTAACGCATTTGCAGGGTTGAATAAACATTATTTAAAAAATTACGGGCAAAATCGGGGTTGGCCCACTCCTGCGCCTCGGTTACCGAGCCATCATAAGGGATGGAGCCATCCTGCAAAAAGCTGTCCTTCTCGCATCCGGCAAGGCCAACGGCTACAGCGGCTAAGAACAGACCTAATATTTTCTTTTTCCATAATCGTTTTCAATTAAATCGTTCGTTTAAAATTTCAGGTTCAAACCAAATGAGTAAATACGCATGTAAGGGTACGAGGTGTTATAACCTGATTCCGGTAATTCCACATCCAATGGCAAGCCTTTAAGCTTATCAAACGTGAGCAGGTTTAAGCCACTTACATATAATCTCAACTGCTGCAAACGCAGTTTTTTGATGATTTTTGGTGAGAAACTATAGCCCAGCTCGGCATTTTTCAACCTGATATAATCGCCCGAACGTAGCCAGAAATCAGAATTTTGTGTGTTGTTACCACGATCGCTTAACAGAAGGCGCGGATAAAGCGCATTGGGGGTTGAAGGTGTCCAACGGTCAACGCTAAACTGGTTTAAGTAACCATTATTGGCATTACCCGAGTTAACCAGGTTTTGTATGGTAATGGTACGCCCCGCTACTCCCTGGAAGAACAACGATACGTCGAAACCTTTGTAAGCTACATTGGTTCCAAATCCGAAGTATGATTTTGGTACAAAGTTGTAATCGGTAGTCACAAAATCAAGGTTATCAATTACGTTATCGCCATTAATATCCTTGTACTTAATATCGCCCGGTTTAACCGTACGCGAGAAACGCTGCACCGGCGAAGCATCAATTTGTGCCTGGGTTTGGAATATACCATCGGCCTGCAAAAAGTTGCGGATGTAACTGGTACCCTGTAAAACGCTGGTAATTGGGTGGCCTAATTGCTTTTGGTAATCGGGCAAACCGGCACCCTCATTTATTGAAAGGATCTTGCTGTTGCTGTAAGTGTAGTTACCAAACAGGTTAATATCAACTTTCCCGATCTTTTTATGCCAGTTAATTTCAGCCTCAAAGCCACGGTATTCGGCCTCGCCCTCGTTAACCTGTACTAATGATTGGCCTATAATGCTTGGCAGCAAAGAGTTGGTTAACAGGTTCTTTCTGTCCTCATAAAAATAATCGGCACTTAGTGACACGGATTGGTTGAATAATTTTGCATCGAAACCTATACTGGTTTTATAAGCTTTTTCCCAGGTAAGGTTAGGATTAGCCAAAGCGTTTTCGGCGGTGCCACCTACACCTGTATAGCTGGTACCAAAGTTGTAACCTGTTGCACTGCGGTTGTAGTTATTGAGGAATGCAAACCTGCGGTTTCCTAACGAAGAAAGTGCATCATTACCTACTAAACCATATGAGCCTCGCAGTTTTAGAAAATCAAGAAATTTAGTACCTTTCAGGAAGTTCTCATCAGAAATGATCCATCCGGCCGATACAGCAGGAAACCAGCCGAAGCGCCTGCCCGGCATAAAGTTTTCAGAACCCGAATAGGTTGCAATTACATCAACAAAATAACGCTGGTTGTAATTGTAAGATAGGCGGTTCGATATACCTTCGCGCTTGCTGTCTAAAAGACCAAATAATGAGTAATTAGCTCTGGAAAAACGGGTACTGAAGTTTACACCATGCAATCCGAAAGTGCGGTCGTAATCAAAACCTCCCCAAAACTCATACTTACGAATATTGCCCGAAAAATTATTGCCCGAATAGTTTACAATGGAGGCCGTGCCATAACGGTTGTAGCCGCCGGTGCCATTGGGTTCGTAGGTTTCGTAATCTTGCGTAAAGCCCGAACGATACAAGCCAAACACATCATAGGTATATAATAAGTTAAGCGATAAACCCTTAGCTATACCGTCCATTTTTTGGCGGGCGCTGATGTTAGCCATCATATTACGTGTTAAATCGGTACTTACACCCGCGGCCGACATCATGGCTAATGGGTTGCTTTTTTGGAACAACGAAGTACCGCCATAGCTACCATCAGGATTTAACAGCGGGAAGGCATTAGGTGGCGTGCTGTAAACCGTGCTAAGGAAAGTGCCGGTACCCACATTTGGAAAGCGCAGATTATAAATACGCCCCCCCACGTCTAAACTCACATCCAGGTTTTTATTTACGTGCAAATCAATATTGCTGCGCAGGTTATAACGCTGAAAATTGGTATTGGCATCGTATTTAGGATTATCGCCACCTTTGTATATACCGCCTTGGTTATAGTAGCTTAACAGGGTAAAAAACTTAACAAATGAGTTACCGCCGCTCACCGTTGTTACATAGCGTTGGGTTGGGGCAACCTTGCGTATAAAGCCATCAACAAAGTTATTGTTAGGATATTTGTACGGATCTGAGCCATCCTGATAAGCCTGTAATGCTGCTGCGTTGTAAACCGGCGTACCACCACTGTTTACCTGTGCCTCGTTGTAAAGTGTGGCATAGGTGTACGAATCGAGCGGACGGGTTATTTGCAAAGGTTGCGAAACACCGGCCTGTGCATCAAACGTTACCCTGGTATTGGTGGCGCTGCCGCGTTTGGTGCGCACATAAATTACCCCGTTGGCTGCGTACATGCCATACCAGGCTAATGTAGCCGCATCTTTTAATACGCTGATGCTTTCAATTTCGCCCAAGTCCATTGATTTAAACTCGCGCTCTACCCCATCAACCAGTACCAATGGCTCCTGGTTATTATTGTATGATGAACGACCGCGGATTACAAAACTCGACACATCATAACCTGGTTGCTGCGAACCATTGGGCGTAATGAGTAGGCCCGGTAACCTGCCGGTAAGTACATTGTTTAATGAAGATGATGGTATTTGCGGTAAATCATCGCCCTTAATGGTACTCACCGTAGCCGATACCTGGCGCTTTTTACGAATACCAAACGGAATGTAGACATTATCATCATCACCGGCATCAATGAGTGATTTAATTAGGATTACACTTCCTTTATTTGCCTCGGGGGCAGGTTTGGTAAGGGTTAAATAACCGTTCATTTGAAATACCAATACATCGCTGGTAGTACATTCAAGCGTAAAGCTGCCATCGGCACCGGTATTTACGCCGGAATTTACTTTCGATTCCTGCACAAAAACGTTTACGCCCGGAATAGGGTTATTACTTTGATCAACCACCTTGCCCTTTACCGTTATGTTTTGGTCGGGCTTGTCCTGGCTATATGCGTTTTGTATGCCCAGCCATAAAAACAGCAGGCATACTATATAATTAAGTTTTTGAAATTTCATAACTGAATAAGATTCTTTTAGGCATTAATGAAAATGAACATCTCTCCCTGTTATTCCCATCCGGGATTTTGCACCAGCACTCCTTTACTCTTGTATATTTCCTGTTTTGGAATTGGGTAGCGGTGCATGTATTCGAGATATACTTTTTGGAAATTGGTACCTAAAAGCACCGGTGTATAAGTGAATGTGCCATTGGTGTTTTTCACCACGTTCATGCCGTACATGGGTTTGGCTATTACATCGGGGCCGTTTTTCCAGCGCATAATATCGTACCAGCGGTGATCTTCAAACGCCAGTTCAATAGCGCGTTCGCGCCTGATGGCCTCGCGCATTTTAGCCTGGTCTAAACCGGCAGGTAAGCCCGGCATGCCTACGCGGGCACGTATCTGGTTTACTGCATTGTAAACATCGGTAACCGGACCATCCGATTCATTCAGTGCTTCGGCATAGTTGAGCAAAATTTCACCGTAACGGAAGAAGATGTAGTTTAACAGCGTTGTACCCGATGTACCGCCTAAGCGTACATAAACCTCGGGCCAGTATTTTTTACAGTAGTAGCGGGTTGCGGTGTAAGTGATGTTACTGGCATTGTAATCTTTACCGTAAGATACTGAACCATTTGCAGCAGTTTGCGACCAGGTCTCGATCTGTTTACCCTGCCACGGAGCACCGTTGTACAAAATATTGGAATAAAAGCGCGGATCGCGGTTAACGTAAGGCGCTTGCGGATTATAGCCTGATGTAGCATCGGTAATAGCGGCAGCACTGGTAATATTACCTTGCGCATCTTTTTTAACCGCCTCGTACATATCCACATGGTTTTGTGTAGGGTTCATTTGCCCCTGCGCGCCACCCGAACCGGGCGACATGGCGTAATCGGCAAAAATACCGTCAATAGCACGCGGCCCCCTGATCTTGATCATGATATACTCTGAAGGCGTACCCGGGGTTGGGTTAAAATTCAGGATGTTATCATACGATTGGTTGAGCACATAATAGTTAAGGTCAATAACTGCTTTGGCAGCATTGGCAGCAGCTTTCCATTTTTGTATGTTGTTTGATGGATTGTTTAACGTGCTTGCTGCATAAAGCAACACCCGTGATTTAAGTGCCAAAGCTGCACCTTTAGTTGCACGGCCATAGTTTGATGCACTGTAATCGGCCTCGTTACCTAATAATGGAACGGCTTTATCAATATCAGAATTAATAAAAGCTACACATTCATCATAAGTTTTACGAGGTAGGTTTACATCATCGTTTACCCCATACTCTTTGTCAATAATAGGTACGCCGCCAAACCTTTTAATCAATTCAAAATAAAAGAAAGCCCTGAGGAAACGCATTTCACCTTCAACCCTTGCCGCCGGGAAAATTGCAGCACTTGGCACGGTTGACATCCTATCGAGCATTTTATTGGTGATGGCAATGCCCTCGTACATACGTTTCCAAACATCGCGCATATCATTAAGCGATGCCGTGTTCGAATGATCATGATATAACCCACGGTTTAAGGTAGTAACCGAACTTTCAGAGTTTCCCGACACGGCTTCATCAGAGGCTTGTGAGGTTGACCCGCGGTGATCATTAAAGCGGGCATAATCGTTAATTAAGCTGTTATATGCATTATCCGCAAAGCGCGCCGCTTGCACCGGGTCGGCAAACACTTTATCATCATCGAGCGGTACGCCGGGAGTTCTGTCGAGGAAGCTTTTGATACAAGCAGTATTCACCAGCGACAGCAGCAGCACTATTGTATATATTTTATATCCTTTCATGGTGGGTTAGAATTGAATGTTTACGCCAAAATTGTAAATGCGCGAAGATGGGTAAAGCGATTGCAGCGGGAACGCCTGGTTAACCACGTTGAGGTTTTCAGGGTCTACGTACATTTTAAATGGTGTCCAGGTTTTAAGGTTTTGCCCGTTAAGGAATACCCTTACGCCACCCAGGTTGAGTTTGGTAAACCATTTTTTAGGCAGGTTCCAGGCCAACTCCACGTTCCTGATCTTGAGGTAAGCTGCATTTTGCAGAATATAATCGTTTAAGGCATAATTTAAGCCGGTGTAGCCCCTTGCGTGCAATGCAGGCCAGGTGGCAGTAGCTGCATTTTGCGGCGTCCAGGCGTTCATCATAAACGGATACATTTGCTGCCCGTTATTTTGCTCGGTAAGGATAAGGTTTGAGCTAACATGCGCCACACCTTGGAACATAACCGATAGTGTAACACCCTTGTAAGCAAAGCGCGGGGTAAAGCTGTATATATACTCCGGGTTTGGCGAGTAACCAATACCGGTACGGTCGTCAGAAGTAATTACACCGTCGCCGTTCAAATCCTTGAACTTTAAATCGCCCGGGATAACGGTACCACCCTGTGGTTTAACTGAGGTTGCAATATCTGCAGCCGAAGTATAAAAAGCCGTCGTTTATATAACCAATGAACTGTCCTACCGGCTTGCCTTCAATTTTTAATCCTTCCGGTATACCCAGTGGCTCATCGGCATTACGCACTACGTTGCGGGCAAAGCTTAGCTGGCCGTTAAGGCCTAATAAAAAGTCGCCAATTTTGCCTTGATAGTCTAATTCAATCTCGTAACCTTTGTTGTAAACCTCACCAATATTTAGGGAAGGATATGCGTGACCAAAGGTTAATAGTCCGCTGCGGCGTGGCGTTAATATATCTCTGCGGGTTTCATCAAACACATCTACGTTTAACTTAATTGCATCGTTTAAAAAGCGTGCTTCTAAGCCAATGTTACGCTTGGTACCGGTTTCCCAGGTTATTTGCGGGTTGCCAAGGTTGGTATCGTTGATAAATATGGTTGGATAGTTAGTTGGCGAGTTAGGCGAACCAAACTGAATGCTGGCATTGCTGGTGTAACTGGTTAAGAACAAGAAACGCTGGGCATTTAGCCTGTCGTTACCAACCATACCCCAGCTACCTCTAAACTTTAAGTAATTTAAGATGTCGTTCTTTTTAAAGAATTTCTCGTTGCTTGCTGTCCAGCCTGCCGAAAACGCCGGGAAAAAACCGTATTGTTTACCGGCATCCGAAAAGAAGTTATCAGATCCGTTATAACCAATGTTCACCTCGGCGTAGTAGCGCTCATCATAGTTGTATGTTGCCCTTGCAGCAATACCTTGTGCAGCCTTTGGCGGAGCGGTGAAAATGGTGTTATTAGGATCAGATGGTCCCTGGATTAACTGGCGGGTACCTAATAATAAGCCCGATACGGTATGCTTATCGAACGCACGGTTGTAATAAAAACCCGATTGCAGGTTCATGGTGGTGCTGCCGGTAGTCGTAAGGTTAATATTACCTAAAGGCTCATCGCGGTTACGGGTATCTGTTGAAAGTGTTATCTGCCCGGTTTTACGGTCTTGCACATAAGCAGCCCAGTTGGCATTACGGCGGGCTACGTTTTGGTAATACGAATCATAACCAAAGTTGGTACGGAAGGTTAAGCCCTTGGTAATAAAGCCCAGTTTGTGCTCGAGCGTAATGGTGCTTTCGATAGTGTTGTTATCATCGTTGCGGGTACCAAAACGGGTTAGCACAGCATATGGGTTCCAAATGTTGGTACCTACTGATGGATTTTGGGCAATGCGACCATCGGCCAGGGTTACAGGATAGGCATAAGCCGGAACCTGTAATATACGCGAGATCATGCCCTCGATGGTGTCATATGAAAACGCCGAAGATGATAATAAGCCGGCTGGCTGGTAACGGTTAGAAAAACGGCCGCCTAATTTTAGCCCAACAGTTAAGTTATTGCTCAGCGTAAAATCGAGGTTTGACCGGAAGTTATAGCGTTTAAAGTTGGGAACGGTATTGATACCGTATGGAGAGTCGAACTTTTTGAAAATACCATCCTGAAAGGCATAACCTGCCGAAACAAAGTATCGGGCAAATTTAGTACCGCCGTTTATGTTAATGTTATGCTGTGTTTGTGTGTAATATTTTCGTGTTAAATAATCAAACCACTGTACATCAGGGTAGGCATAAGGGTCTGAACCATCCTTAAACTTTTGCAATTCATCATCGGTAAATGGAGCCGTTTGACTATCATTACGATAAGCCTGGTTCAATAAAGAAGCATTATCATAAGCATTTAAGCCCACTGCCAAACCGGTATAAGTTTGTAAGGCAACGTTACCTGTATAAGTAACTTTAGGCCTGCCAATTTTACCCACCTTGGTGGTAATTACAATTACACCATTAGCGCCACGTATACCGTAAATAGCTGTGGCGGCCGCATCTTTTAGCACGGTAACCGTTTCAATTTCGCTGGCATCAATATCATTAAAGCCGGGGCGCTCAATACCATCAACCACTACAATGGCCGATGCATCATTAAACGTAGCTGCACCACGTATTTTAAGGGCTGCACCGTCGGCACCGGGCTGGCCGCTGGTTTGTACGGCTAATAAACCAGGTAATTTACCAATCAAACTATTGGTGGGGTTAACCGTAGGCGATTTCATGATCTCCTCGGCGTTGATCTGAGAAACAGCACCGGTAAGCGTCGATTTTTTTTGCTGGCCGTAACCCACAACCACAACTTCATTGAGGCCTTGCGAGCTGTCTTCTAAAATAACATCAAGTATATTGTCTTTGGCGGTTACATCTTTAGTTACAAAACCTATGTAGGTGAATGTTAGCTCGGTACCTGCCGCAGGTACCCGTAGCGAGTATTTACCATTTACATCGGTAATGGTGCCGCCTTTGCCACCCTTAACTTTAACGCTCACCCCCACCAGCGGAACGCCCTTGGTATCGCGAACGGTACCGGTTACGTTGGTTTGAGCATAAACAGCTCCGGTGAGGCAAAATAAAAAGACAAGAAACAGCCCAAGCCGCACTTTTAGCCTTTGGAGATCGAAGTGTGACCGGACGGGTAAACTTCCTTTCAAATGGAAAAATCTATCCATATAAATTAATTAAGGTTTGGTAAGTGTTTATTAATTGGTCAAATAAAAATTGCACAAAACGCTGTATATCACCCATATTTTGGGCAATAAAATTCAAGTCCGGATTTGAGCAAATTTTCAAATTCCGGTTGTAAGCCATACTTACTTCAATGGCCCCTGATGGGCAGCATTGCACATGAAATGAATTTTGAGAATTACGGACTAACTTGTCGTGTGGTAGAAATGAAGTAAAGTTTTATTCATAATTAATTTGGTTGTATTGGTTGTTAAATAGTAGTTATGTTAAAAGAATTGTAAGACATCAGGTTTGTCCTAAAACATTGGTGTACTGTTGGTTCATACTTGGGGTTTAATTTGTAAAAAGCCATTCTTTAAAAAATTCAGGAAGCACATAATCGAATGCAATCCTGCTATCATTTAAATAAAGGCTTTACTGTTATACTAATTGGTTTTGGCTTGATAAACCTTGAATTGGTTATCAAACAGGTCAAAAGTATTAAATATTCATTCAAAAAAACAAACCAAAAACATCATAAATAATTGATATTTAATTCATTACAAATTAAACGATACGCTTAATGCGCATAACTGTACAATTGTTATGTGCTGAATTTTAAGCCTGTAATGTGTTTTACATATTATAAATGTATTGCCATAATACGTTTACATCGCACAAAATTATTTTGCATTTAATATGCAACAAAGGCCTTTAAAGGTGTATTCAGATGAATTTTTTGAGTCGAGATGCCTCCTTTTATCATAATTATCTCATCGCTTACTCTGCTTTGTTAACAAACCATTTGCTTAATCATTAAGTTAACATCAACTTAATATTAGTTGCTTTTATTTGTACAAAACCCTGCTAATCGTATCAAATATGTTTCCTAATTGGTTAAGGCTTATTGGGCTTTTGCCAATATTATTGCTGATAACGGCTGCAACTTCAGCCCAAAGCAATCTTCCATATAATAAATTATTGGATCAGGTAGATGAAATAACCTTTCGTCACCCAGATTCGGCCCTTGTTATTCTAAAAAAAATTCATGCAGAATCATTAAATAATAACGATGTAACCACCGCAGGTATAAGCCTGCAACGGATGGGACAAATTTGTTATAACCAGGGGCACTATGCGCAAGCTTTAGATTTTTACCTGCATGCCGATAAGCTTTTTGGCCAGCAAAAAAACAAAGATCTGCTTGCTGGTAATCTGGCCAAAATGGGAATACTTTATTACTATAATAAACAGTTAGATAAATCGCGCTCATTGTATAAACGAGCATTAAGTATATACCGCTCAAGCAATAACTTAAAAGGCCAGGCTGAGGTGTATGGCAACATGGGGCACCTGTTTGAAAAACGTAAGCTGTACGATAGTGCTTTTTACTACCAGCATTTAGCTCTTGCCCGTTACAACCAAGTTAGTTTAAAACAGGGTGCAGCCAAAATTTATGAAAACCTGGGCAGCATTTATGAAGATTTGGCTAAATATGATTCAGCTTATACATGCTTTACCAAATCAAAACAACTATACGACCAGGATGACAATACCATTGCCAGCATAGAGGTTATTAATAATATTGGGGATGTATTGCGCAAAACCGGCCGCTATGCCGAAAGTATTATCCAATCGCGCAAGGCTTATAACCTATCATTACAAACCAATAATTTGTACCAGTTGGCAGCATCAAGCCGTGATTTGGGTAAGAGTTACCAGTTGCTCAGGCAAATGGACAGTGCCTATCATTATATAGAGCTTAGCCGCCGCTACTCGCTGGATGTTTACTCTAAAGAGGCGCTAAATCAAACCGCCTTTTTACAGGTTTTGTATGATATTGATAAAAAGAGCGATGAAATTGCCCGCCTTAATGCCATTCGCAAAACCAACCGCATTATTGCAGCTGCAGTTATTACAGTTTCGGCACTGCTCATAATTATAGCCATCGTTATTTTCAGCAGGCAACGCCTGAAATTACGCGATCAAAAGATTTTGGCCGATCAAAACCGCTCTATTTACGAAGCACAAAAGGAATTGATGCAACTGGAGCTTAAAAATAAAAACCTGGAAGAAGATAGCCTGAAGCAGCAATTAGAACTCAAAAGCCGCGAGCTATCAACACATACCCTTAACCTTATTAAAAACAACCAATTGCTTGAGGGTATGCGCAACACCTTACAGGAAATGGTGAAAGATGATAAGCGCGACCAAAAGAAACAAATGCAGCAAATTATCCAGCAAATAAATCAAAGCTTTAGCCACGAGCAACACTGGAAAGAATTTACTACCGCATTTGAACAGGTACACCAAAGCTTTTTTGATAACCTTAAACAACATAGCAACGATCTTACCTCAACAGATATTAAACTGATAGCCCTACTTAAAGTAAATATGGAATCGAAAGATATTGCCGGGCTGCTGGGCATATCAATGGATAGTTTAAGGGTTGCGCGGTACCGCTTGCGCAAAAAACTCAACCTCGAACAAGGCGATAATCTATCATCATTTATACAAGGATTGTAGCCTCACTTTTCAAATCCTTGAACGCTTAACAATAGCTTAACGTAACGGTTAAGTAATGATAATGGAGATTAATTTACATTTCAAATTTCTAAAAATCAATGCTTTATAAAAACATGTTGCTATTTAATTTACGGTATATGTAACGGTGTTTCCTTTTTGTAACCCTCAAAATTTCATTTAAAGCTGCAGGCTGATACACCTTTGCGACATCAAAAAATCGACTAAAATTTTTGTATCAAAATTCACCCTAACAAATGAACAAACTTTTACAAACCCTTTTATATCTCGTATGCTTTGTGGCGGCGGCCAATGCCACCGAGATCAAAGGTCACGTGTATGATCAAAAAACAGGCGAGCCTTTAACCGGCGCAACTGTAAGCCTCGAAAGAAGCGGTAAAGGAACTTCAACCGGCTTAGACGGTTCATTTTCTTTTAAAGATGTAAAGCCAGGTACCTATACCCTGCGCATTAGCTACATAGCTTACAAAAGCGCAACCATGGAAATTGTTGCCACTAAAGATAAAGACGATTATCATCACCTAAAATTCTACCTTGAGCCGGCAGGCAAAGATCTTAACGAAGTAACTGTGGTTACCAAAAGAGATGGTTCGGCTGAGCGTGAAGCCCGCAGGTTAGAGCAGGAGTCGGTCCAGATTATGAATGTGGTATCGGGCAAAGCCATTGAGGTATCGCCTGATATTACGGTGGCTAACGTTATTCAGCGTGTATCGGGCGTATCGGTTGAGCGCAACAGCAATGGTGATGCCCAATATGCCATTATACGCGGCATGGATAAGCGTTACAGCTATACGCTGGTAAACGGCATAAAAATACCAAGCCCCGAGAATCAGTACCGTTATGTACCTCTTGATATTTTCCCGGCTGATTTGTTAGACCGTTTAGAAGTTTCTAAATCCCTTACCCCTAACATGGAAGGTGATGCCGTTGGTGGTGTAACCAATATGGTGATGAAAGAAGCACCAAGCCGCTTAACTATTAACGGAAACATTGCCACAGGGTACAACCAGTTGTATTTTGATCGTAAGTTTATGAGTTTCGACCACTCTAATACTAATTACAAATCGCCTTACGAGGTTAATGGCCGTGCTTACCAGGCAACAGCTAACGATTTTAATAAAGGCGTGTTTAACTACAGCCAAAAAGTTCCTCCTCCAAACATCGTTGGTAGCTTGTCAATCGGCCAGCGTTTTTTAAACAACAAACTGGGTGTTATTTTGGCCGGAAGTTACCAAAACACTTACCGTGGCAGTAATAACACACTTTATAACCAAAATACATCTGTTATTTCTGAAACCAATCTTTTTGGCAATATCACCAGCCGCGCCGACAGGCAGTTCTCTGAACAGCAAAAGCGTTACGGTTTACATAGCAAGGTTGATTATGCCTTTAACAACAACAATAAATTAAGCCTTTACAATGTTTACGTAAGGCTTGATAACGCGCAGATACGGGATGGTGTTACCACAAACTTTAACAGTTCGGTTTACAATGCTCAAGCCGGTAATGCCGAGTTAACTTACTCAACACGCAGCCGCTTAACCGAGCAACAAATTTACAGCAGCACCCTGCATGGCGATCACAGCTTGTTTAAAAACAAGTTCAAGATACAATGGTCGGGCGTGTATTCATCGGCTAAAAATGATCAGCCCGATATTGCCACCATTAGTTTAAACGGTTTACGCCAAAACTTTAACGAGTACAGAACGGTACTGGTAACCTCGGCACCTGTAACACGCCGCTGGCAACGCAACACCGACGAAGATAAAGCCGGTTACCTCGACCTTACTTACACTGCAAAAATTGCAGGTGCAACTGTTGATTTTAGCACCGGTGGTTTATACCGCGATAAAGACCGCAGCAACTTTTACAACAACTATACTTTAGCACCTGCTAATGCCGGCACAACCTATTCCGATTATAATAATAGCTATGCTAACGTAGCCTTATCGCTAGCCACACCTACCGGTGGTGTAAAAAACTCACAAACCTACGAAGCATCTGAAAAAGTGGGTGCAGGCTATGGCATGTTTAAATTAACCTCCAATAAATTACAGGTAATTGGTGGCGCCCGTGTTGAACATACCAACCAAGGCTACCGCATGTTGTTTCCGCAAGGAGAACTACGCCCAAACGGCAACCAGGTTTATACCGATGTGCTACCAAGCTTAGTGGTAAAATATAAACTCGGTGTTAAACAACAGCTACATGGTTCGTACTACAAGGCATTAAATCGCCCGGGCTTTTATGAAATCGTACCCGGAGGCGCCCCTAACGAAGACTACGTTGAACGCGGCAACCCCGACCTGAAACGTGCACTGGCCGATAACTATGACCTGCGTTATGAGTTATTCCCCGGAGCATCAGAGCAATTACTGGTTGGTGTATTTTACAAAAAAATCAAAGACCCGATTGAGTATACCTTCCAGCCCGATGCCACCCGTGGTCAGGATATTTACTATACCCCTGGCAACTTTGGAACAGCCCGCAACTACGGTGCAGAGGTTGATTACATTAAATTTTTCAACAAAATTGGCATTAAAGCCAACTACACCTACACCCACTCGCGCATTACTACGCCAAAAACCATGCGCCATTTAGACCCTGCTACGGCACAAGTACTGCCTTACCTGGTAAACCAAACCCGTCCGCTCTATGGCCAGTCAGAGCATGTGGCTAATGTATCGTTATTGTATAAAGACACTAAAAAAGGATGGGATGCACAACTGGCAGCTTCTTACACAGGTGAGCGTATCAATACCGTATCACAGTTTTTAAATAATGACCTTTGGCAAAAACCATTTGTACAAATGGATGCATCGGCCGAGAAAAAGCTAAAACACGGCATTACTGTATTTATTAAAGCAGGCAACCTGTTAAACACACCTTCCAAACTATTTATAAAAGGAACAAGTGCTGAAAATGCTAAGCTCGACGACAAAGTTGCATCAAACGGCCAAACTTTAATACGCAGCGATTATTACAAGCAAAGCTATTTATTAGGCATACGTTACAAACTGTAAACATCTTAAAAAATTAATATGAAGACTTTAAAACCATTTTTAGCCGCTTTAGGCCTTCTGGCTATAATTTTCACGGGATGTGAAAAAGCAAATGTTGATGTTGACACCTCGCCCGGCGATGGTACCGCCATGGGCGAAGTATCAGGTGTTTGGGAAAGAGGAAGCACCCAGGTAATTAAAGGCGACGTGGTGATACCTGCCGGTAAATCACTCATTATTGAAGAAGGTGTAACCATTTTAATGGATACCCTTGCCAAGCCTGAGTTTATTGTAAAAGGTAACCTGTACTCATTAGGTACCGAGCAAAACCCGGTACGCTTTACCGTAAATGAGTTATATAAAACCGAAGCCAAGCGCTTTGGCAAATTATGGGGTGGCATTTTGGCATCACCCACCTGTGCCGAACTGGTACTTGATCATACCATCGTAGAGTATGCAGGTTCTACCACATCAGATGCATCTACCTCAGTAAAACAGGGTTTATATAAAGCAAAGGCCGGCGAAAACCTGCCTGCCTTATGGTTCTCTAACGTTAACGGCAAACTGGTGGTCGTAAACAGCATTTTTCGTAACCTGCAGGAAGATTGTACTTACATTGAGGGTGGAAAGATCATTTTTGCCAACAACGTTTTTTACACCACAGGTGTAACCGGCGGCGAGGCCATGAACTTTAAATCGGGCTGTTTGGCTGATTTAGCTTATAACCTGATATACGCTACCAATACTAACGCGTTTAAGCTATCAAACAGTGGCGACCGCAACCCTCAGGCCTACATTATTGCCTACAACAACACCATGGTAAATACCGGCTGGAGAAGACCGACTGCCAAAGGTGGTTCGGTTTGGGTGGAGGCCAGTGTACGTGCCGAAGTTTATAATAACCTGTTTGCCAATACGCGTTTTGGTATAAAAAGAGATACTAAAGGTCCTGAAGATTCACGTTCGGTATTCAGCAATAACTACTTTTATGGGTATGACCAGGCAACGGTTAACCAGTTTCAACCAGCCAGCGATATTATTGCCGGTACTGATAACGTTAGAGGAACAACTGCCGGAGAGAACGATCCGAAGTTTGTAAACTACCCGTTAAACACCCCTACCATCAACGCCATATTCAATACCGCCTGGGATTTTCATTTACTACCGGGTTCGCCTGCACTTACCAAAGGTAAAACCAACTTTACCCGCCACCATGCGGCAGGTTTAACCTTAAATGGTATCGTATACAAATCTCCCGAGCCATCGGCTTATGTAGGAGCTTACGGTCTTAAATAATCGGTTGTTTAATATTCAATAGCGGGGAGTGCTATACCTCCCGCTATTTTTTCATAACAGATAAATGAACAAAATATTTTTTTACGCTGCACCACTGGCAGTCATGGCATTACTATCGTCTTGCCAGCCGCCCTCATCAGAGCAAAGCCTGCCAGCCGGTGTGCCTGTATCTGCCGAGGTAAAGCCGGTGGTGGTTACTGAGCCGGTTGAGTTTGATACCGACGATCCGGCCATTTGGGTTAACCCTGATGACAGTACTAAGAGCCTCATTATTGGTACCGATAAAAATGCCGAAGGCGCATTATACGTATTTGATCTTGACGGTAAAATTCAGAAAGACAAAGTGGTTAAAGGGTTGAAAAGACCTGACAACGTTGACGTAGCCTACGGCTTAATGCTGAACGGAAAGCCTACCGATATTGCCGTAACGACTGAGCGCATTACCCACAAACTGCGCATATACTCGCTGCCCAATATGAAACCCGTTGATAACGGCGGGCTGGAAATGTTTGTGGGCCAAACCGGCTTTGAGCACCGCGACCTGATGGGCATAGCCATGTATACCGCTAAAGACGGTAAAATTTACGCCATTGTAGGCCGTAAAAATGGCCCCACAACCGGTGGTTATTTATGGCAGTACTTGTTAACCGATGATGGCACTGGCCACGTTAAAGCTACATTGGTTCGTAAATTTGGTGAGTACAGTGGCAAAAAAGAAATTGAGGCCATTGCCGTTGATAACGAGCTGGGTTATGTATACTACTCGGATGAGCAGGTAGGCGTACGCCAATACTATGCCGATCCGGATAAAGGCGATAAACAGCTATCTATATTTGGCACCACAGGTTTTGCGGTAGACCACGAGGGTATCTCAATATACAAACTGACTGATACCACAGGATACATCTTAGTATCAGACCAGGGCGCTAACCGTTTCCAGGTGTTTAGCCGCGAGGGAACGGCCAACAAGCCGTTTGACCATAAACTGCTGAAAATTGTACCGGTTGCTGCACGCGAGAGCGATGGCTCGGAGGTGTTGGCAAAACCATTGGGCGATAAATTCAAACACGGCATTTTTGTGGTGATGAGCACGGATAAAACTTTTCACTATTACCGCTGGGAAGATATTGCCGGTAAGGAATTGAAAGTGAAATAACGATCATCTTTATATAAATAAACAAGGCCTGCTCAATTTTTGAGCAGGCCTTGTTTATTTAATGCAGGATTATAATTACTTCGGCAGCATCCATGCCGCTTCCTTTTGAAACACGCCATAAGGCAAGGGTACATTATTAAGGTTGATGAATATGCGATCGAGTATTACGCCCGGGTCAACCTGGTAAATGGTTAGGGTATGTTTTCCGGCTTTAAGGTCTTTAGCCTTAATGGTGCGAATAGCCGAATTACTCAATACGTTTTGTTTCCACTCTTCGCTGCGGCCAACGGTTTTAAAATTGAGTACATCAAGTGGCCCGCCATCTATACTTACCGCATAGCGCATTTCGAAAGCTTTATTGAGCGGAGCTGTTGGCAAGGTGTAAATGCTCACATCGGCCCTGGCATCATTCAGCAACATAAAATTATAACTTACTGATGCCTGCTGTTTGCGGATGGAAGCAGTGTCCGAAAGATTAATCCCAGCATCGGCGGTTAGCGGGAATGCTTCCAAACTTCTGCCTGCCGAACCTAATTGCTCAACTGTTGCCCATTTGAATTTGCCATTGTTTTTAAGGCTGGTATAATCAGCAGCGTTTATATTTATAAATCCGGCCGACTCCACTGTTCCTTTATATCCTTTTAGTTTAACAGCGGCTACTCTATTTAATGCGATGTTAACCTTTACCAATTTAGCCCCATCAGTTATGGTAACACTACCCTGTTTAGCCGCAGCAGGTACCAAACCCCAATTAATACTTACCCATATGCGTTTTTGGCTTTGCAACGGTGCGGCTGTATTCAAATTGGCTTGCGTACTGCTTACCTCAATCCATGAGGCAGATGATTTGATATGCAATTTGGCGGCTTTATCTTCACCCAAAGCCACATCAATAAAATAGCGTGGAGTATTATAGCTATCAAATACAGGTAGCGTAAGTTCAGTGCTTTCTTTAGTAACTTCTCCTGGTTTATACCCCTCGGGGTAAACGTTCCATTGTTGTTTGTTTTCGGCCCATTCCATTTTAAACGGCGGCAACTGGTAAGCAGGCAAATTACGTGGCTGCATAGACATGATGCTTTTCCACTTGCCACCCGCTAACTGGTTGTTATAATATTCGGTTTCCTTAATAATTTGCCCGTAAGCATCTTCCGATAGTTTTTGATAGTCATTAGCACTTAAACGACCTTCGGCAGCATATAGCACAGCTTTATCATGATACAAAAACTTTTTGTTCATGAGCGCGGCACCGGTTATGGGGTATTGTATCAACTCATAAAAAGCATCTTTTAACCTGCCGGGAATTGCTGTACCTAACTTTTGCGCCCGGTTTTGCAAGTCTACATAATCGTCTACCCGCTGTTGAGCCTGATCGCCGTAGTAACCATGATTATAGGCCGTTAGCCTGGTTTGCGTGGTGGGTTCGGTTTGGCTCCAGCCCATAAATTCGGGTTTACGCTCAAATGCAAGGTTATAATATTTCCACATTAATGGTGATAACTCCTGCGTATGCTCTACACCAAAAATGGAGCTCAGCCACATTTGCATATGCATGTTCGAATAACGGCTGTCCATAAACGGGTTAACGTTGTACGCCATATCGGCAAACAGTTGCAGGTTGTATTCGGCAGGTTTAATATCACCTATGTTAATTACCCAAACATTGCGGGCATTCATGGTGTAGGCCTTGGTCATTTCCTCGCGTATTAATGCCGGATGCGTGGTAGACAGCCACAAATAATCGTGCGGCCGGCCCCAGTATGAGGCATGGTAATATACCCCTGAGCCTCCGGGTCGTTTGCTTTCGGCAGTACTGCTCAGGCGCTGAATGTAGCCGTAATTATCATCGGGCCAAACCAGGGTTACATCTTCGGGCACCTTTAAACCGGCTTCAAAAATATCCAGCACCTCTTTGTAAATGGTAAATACCTGCGGCACTTTGGTGGCATCGCGGTTTACATATTTCTGCATCAATCCGCGCTGATCCTCAAATATCTTCTCAATTAACGGGATGGCCTCTTTGGTGCTTTTCACACCTTCCATACCACTATCGTGCACGCCGCGCATACCAATAGTGTACATGCCGTTATTGTTGCTACTTTCCTTAACCCGCTCTTCCCAGTATTTGTAAACGGTGTCTTTATTGGTTACGTAGTTAAAATGGCCCATAGTTTTCTCGTTCCATTCGCCTACGTTGTTGCGCAACATGGGCTCGGCGTGTGATGAGCCCACCACGATCTGGTAATCGGCCGCCATTTGCTTGTTGCCGGGGTACGAGTAAAAAGCCTTGGTGCTGGGGTGCATGGCCGGCCATATCAGGTTAGTTTTAAGCCGAAGCAATAACTCAAAAACCTTTGCATAGGTTTTAGGGCCAATATCGCCGGTTTCGGGTTCAAACGTTTTGGCCGCCCAGGGTTGCAGTCCCCAGTCCTCATCATTTATAAAAATACCACGATATTTAACCGACGGAGTTGACGAGCTATAGTCTGCAATATCAACCGTTAATTGCTTTTTAATAACAGGCGTAGCGTCGGCCCACCAATACCAGGGCGTAACGCCAATTTTTTCGGAAATGCTGAATACTCCGTAAGCTGTTCCACGCAAATCGCTACCAGCAATAATCAATGCATTAGTTATATTCTTTGCGGGATTTGTTAAGACTCTTAAACTGTAGCGCTCCCAGGTGTCTTTTAGGCCGGCATCATAGCTACCATTTAATGCTTTGATAAGCTGGGAATTAACAGTGCCTATGATAATTACATTGCCTTTTGCTTCTGTGATACTGGTATATATTTTAGGCAGATAGCCCGACACCCGCTGTATATCGGCAGCCAGTAAACCGGCTGCAATAGAATCGAGCTTATGGTCATTAGCCGCGTAAACAATGCTTACCTTGCTTTTGGGCGTTACCAGCTCAAAGGGTATGGCATAGGTAGTATAACAAGTAAAAACTAACGCTATTGTTGAAAATACAAGCTTTTGTAGGTTTATCATGTAAGAAGTATAATTGGTGAATAAACATACTCAAGCTTAACACAACAACCAATTATATCAGGACACTACAGGTTTCTTATGATCGCTCGCCTATTCAAGCCTACTTCCACCCTTCTAAAAACCCTGCAAATTCATCCTTATACTGCTCGGTTACAGGTATCATAAAATCGCCTATGTAAACGGCATTTTTGGTAACCGCGGTGATTTTTTTGAGCGATACGATGAACGATTTATGTATACGCATAAACTTTCCTGCAGGCAGTTTTTCTTCGAGCGCCTTTAACGTAATTAGCGAAAGCATACTGCGCTCGGGGTTAACCAGGTGCAGTTTAGCGTAATCTTTAAGACCTTCGATGTAAGTAATATTACTGCAAGCTACCTTAACAGTTTGAAACTCTACTTTGAGGTAGATAAATTCTTCTTCCTGTGTGGGTGCAGGTGTTGAAATAGCTACATCGGAGCGGCCATTATTTTTGAGTTGTGCCCATTTAAGTGCTTTGTTGGCTGCCCTTATAAATTCTTCGTAGCCAAATGGTTTCAGCAGGTAGTCTGTAGCTTCCAGTTTATAACCTTCGAGTGCAAACTGATCAAAAGCAGTTGTAAAAATAATAGCGGGCGATTGTGCTGCGTTTCGGCCCGATAGTATGCGAGCCAACTCAACGCCGCTCAAATCGGGCATCTGTATATCCAGCAGCAGTACATCAACGGGGTTATCGTTCATAAAACGCAGAGCCTCTATAGCGTTCGAAAAGCTGCCCGCAAGTTTTAAAAAAGGCGTTTGCTCTACAAATCGGCAAAGCAGGTTCAGCGCCGGTGGTTCGTCGTCAATGGCTATGCAATTTAAAATCATACTACTAAAGTTAATTTAACCTCGTACACTGCCGGGTTAAGCATACCGGCGCTTAATGTATACTTACCGGGGTAAAGTAATTGCAGGCGGCGCGTTGTGTTTTGAATACCAATGCCGTTGCTTTCATCTTCGGCGGCACGTTTGCTTTCATAAACGGTGTTTTTTACCAACAGCTCTACCTTACCCTCGCCCTGCAAAATTTCTATATATATAAAACCCTCGTGCATACTGCTAATACCGTGTTTAAAGGCATTCTCTACAAAGGGCAAAAATATCATGGGCGCTATCATGGCCTCGTGCACAAATTCGGGCACCTTAAGGGTAACCGTAGTTTTATTGCTGATGCGTAACTTCATGAGTGCCGTATATTCCTGAATAAATGCTACTTCTTTGCTCAATGGCGTTTGCCCTCCTGATGAATCATACAACACGTAACGCATCATTTTCGAAAGGTTGGTGATAGCAGTGCGCGCCACATCGCCGTCTGACAGGGTATAGGAATAAATATTATTGAGCGTGTTAAAAAAGAAATGCGGATTGATTTGCGCTTTGAGCATGGTAAGCTCGGCAGTTACTTTTTCCTGCTCCAATTGCTGCCTTAGCTGTACCTCCTGCTGCCATTTTTGTATAAAGCTGATGGTGATGCCCAAGCCAACCATTAACAAATTAAGGCCCGGTACAAAGGTATCAAAGTGCCCCCTTCGATCAGGGTGCCCCCCTCTTTCGCCGGGGAAATGCGGCTTCCTGAAAAACAGCTCGAGCTTAAATACCGAATTAATGAGGCTGCTAAAATATGTT
Source organism: Mucilaginibacter terrae (assembly GCF_031951985.1). Taxonomy (NCBI): domain Bacteria; kingdom Pseudomonadati; phylum Bacteroidota; class Sphingobacteriia; order Sphingobacteriales; family Sphingobacteriaceae; genus Mucilaginibacter; species Mucilaginibacter terrae. The sequence goes on from NZ_JAVLVU010000001.1 coordinate 1,186,658, forward strand.
ACCGCAACTATTACGGTAACGATAATCAATATGTAGGTAAATACCTTTTTCTGGATTAAAAACCGCGGAATGAGCAGGTAATAGTTTAAGTAGAACACGCCCATCAGGATGACTAATAAGATGGTTTGCCTCGTCCAAAAGGTTTTAGGAATGGGGGCATCCCACCTGCCGGGATGATTATATAGTACACCTACGGCTAAAATAAGCCAGCATAAAATATGTACCAGTATATATATGTTGCTCTTGTTAAGTGCTTTCATTTCGTAATAATTAACAGGCAATGATAAATATACAAATTCAAACGGTATATGCTTATCGGCATTAACCCGTTATCAATCGACCAAATGCTGCTTTTTACCGATGACACCTGTTTTAACACTTTTTAACAACTAAAATCGCTGTTAAACGGCCTGTTGTCGATTACTTACGGGCTATGGTCTATTGCGTTTTTTTAGTAAACCAAAAGGCTGTCTATTTGAAGTGTACGGTTACTCAACCACTTTAAAACAAACAGACATGTTACGCAGATTTCTATTTATCGCCTTTCTTTTTTTAGCCCACGCCGGTTTTGCACAACAAGCCCGCACCGTAAGCGGCATCGTTAAAGACACCACCGGCGCAGCCTTGCCGGGCAGCACCGTAAAACTAATTATGGCTAATGATAGTGTTACATCTGTAACCAATGCCACAGGTGCCTTTAGCTTTGCTAATATTAAAGCCACTGCTTTTACTTTACATATTACCTCTATCGGTTTTCAGGGTATACGTAACCAGTATAATGGTGGCGAGAGTGCGTTGGGCACGTTTACGCTTAAAAATGAATCGACCTTGCTGGGTGCCGTTGTAGTAAATGCCGTAATACCGGTAAAAATTAAAGGCGATACCACCGAGTTTAGCGCCAGCGCCTACAAAGTGCGCGATGGTGCCCCGGCCGAAGATATGCTGCGAAAACTACCTGGTGTTGATGTGGATAAAAGCGGCAACGTAACCGCACAAGGTAAAAGTGTAACTAAAGTACGCGTAAATGGTAAAGACTTTTTTGGTGGCGATTTAAAAACAGCCACCCAAAACCTGCCTGCCAACATCATTCAAAACATGCAGCTGATTGACGATTACGGCGATCAGGCCAACCTTACCGGCGTTAAAACCGGCGAACCCGAAAAAATACTGAACATCACCATCCGTCCCGATAAAAACTATGGATACTTTGGGCAGGCTACATTGGGCGATGGTTCGGATGCGCAGAATGCCCTGGTGGGTAATGGCGAAGCTAACCGTTACGTGGCCTCAGGCTCATTGTTCAGTTTTAACGGCGACAGGCAAATTGCCGGTTTGGCCAACTTTAATAATACCAATAGCAGCTTGTTCAGCTTTGGTTCGGGCGGGCCGCGCGGCGGTGGCCCGGGCGGAGGTGGCGGTCGTCAGGGTGGGGCAAATACCACAGCCAGCAGCGATGGTATAACCATAGCCCGCTCATTAGGCTTAAACTACCGCGACCAGTGGGGCAAAAAAATATCGGCCTATGGCAGCTACAGTTTTTCGGATAATACGGTGAATACTTTAAGTTCAACTACGCAAACCAATATATCTACAACATCGCCCAGTGTTAACAGCCTGAGCAATAATCAAACCGACGGCCGGATTAACCACCGTTTTAACTTTAACATTGAGTATAAAATTGATACGATGAACTACCTCAAGTTTATCCCTTCATTCTCATACGCAGGCGTAAACACCGATTTATCGCAAACCAGCAGTTTAGTGCGTAATGGCTCAGTGGCTAATGATTATTCTTTGTTATCAACCTTAAACTCATCGGCACCAAATGTGGGTGGCAATGTATTGTACAATCACAAATTCAATAACAAAGGGCGTAACTTTAGTATTAATGCCAGTGCAGGTTCAACCCGGTTAACGCAAACTCAAAACCCGGTTTACAATTACACAGCAGGTACAGCCTCGGCACCGTTAGACCAACTCATTAGTACCCGTGTAAAATTGGATAGCGTGGGTACAACGCTGTCTTACCTCGAGCCTTTGAGCAAACGCTCATTCCTGGAATTGAACTATGCTTATCACTATGCCCATACCACGTCAGATAAATCGACAGATACTCTTACAACGGCCGGTACCCGTAACCGCTATAGCTTGTTGAGTAATGATTATGAGTTTAACTTTATTACCAACCGCGTGGGCTTAAACTACCGTTTTATTGAGAGCAAATATAATTACACATTGGGTTTGGCCGTGCAACCTTCCTTGCTTACCGGTAATTCACCATCAACCAGGGTTAACACACGTATATCTACCTTAAATTTTGCGCCAACTGCCCGGTTTATTTACAATGCATCGCGCAGCCAGTCGTTCAGCTTTAATTATAACGGAGCCAGCAATCAGCCTACCTACTCAACGCTGCAACCGGTTATCGATTTTTCGAACGCGCTATACCCAACACAGGGCAATGCCGATTTAAAACCCGAGTTTAACAACAATGTATCGTTGCGGTATAACAAGTTCGATTTCCAGTCGGGTAATGTTTTTTTCACCAATTTATCGTTTACCAAAACAGATAACAAAATTGTTGCAAACACCATAAACTACCCTACTACCTACACACCAAACAGCAAACTGGCAGGTACCATATTAACTCAGTATTTAAATGCCGATGGCTTTTACTCGGCACAAGGCGGCTACTCATTTGCAAAGCCATGGCAGCAACGCCGCTACACGTTAATGTTTAATGGTAACGTGAGCTATAATAACAATATATCATACATCAGCAACGTGGCACCAACCACTTATGCAATGACTACCCAAAAGAACATTGGCAAAAGCTTAACATTTACCCAGGGCACTAAGTTCCGTACCGATATAACTGATATTATTGATGCCGAACTGAATGCAAGTTATAGCATTACCAAAACAAACAACTCACTCACACAGAATAATATAAATAACAATTTCCGTACGTTTGCATTAGGTTTAACCGGTAAAAACTATTTTGGCCCAACATGGACTTTAAGCTACGATTTTACCCGCAGCATGTACTACGGCTACACCGGGTCAACCAATCCAAACATCCTGAATACCTATATTGAAAAGAAGTTTTTAAAGCAAAATGTTGGCTCCTTACGCCTGTCGGCATTTGATTTATTTAACCAGAATACCGGCTTCAGCAACACCGCAACCAGTAGCTACGTAACCGAAACACAGAGCAATCGTTTGGGCCGTTACTTCCTGCTCACATTTACTTTAAGGTTACAAAATTTTGCCGGTGGCAAGCGTCCAACGCCACCTCGCGATGGTGGCGGTCAACCTCCTTTTGGTGGCATGGGTGGCCTCGGTAGCATGAATTAGAAAATAATAATTCTTATTTAGACTGATTCTTATTAGATTTGTATGTCGGTATTAATGTGCCGACGTACAAATCTCAAATCTTACCGGTTTTTAAATGAAAAAACTATTATTAGCCACGCTCACTACACTCGCATCTCTTGGTGCAATGGCGCAAAATAACGTATTGCTAACCCAGCCGTTTTGGCAAGGCCAGCCCAGTGTTGAGCAGGTTAAGGCCGAAATTGCCAAAGGCGCTAATCCATCGCAGTTTAATGGTAATAGCTTCGACCCTGTAGTTATGGCCATTAATGCCAAAGCTCCAAACGAAACCATTAAATACCTTATCGATCAGCCCGGTAACGATGTTAACAAGCTGACCCACGATGGCCGTATTTATTTGCATTGGGCGGCCAATAGCAACAACCCCGAAATTATGGAATACGTAATTTCAAAAGGTTCCAAATTAGATTTAATGGATAGCCATGGCACTACCCCGCTGTTGTTTGCAGCATCGGCAGGTCAGCAAAACACTAAAATATATGATGTGTTACTTGCCCATGGCGATAACCTGAAAAAGAACGTAAATGGTGCCGGTGCTAATGCTTTGTTAGTAGCCATTGCAAATGATAAGGAGCTTGTGCTTACCAATTACTTTGTATCAAAAGGCTTGGATATTAAATCGACAGATGCTGCCGGTAACAACGCTTTTGATTATGCAGTACGCAGCGGTAACATCGAACTGCTGAAAACCTTACAGCAAAAAGGCTTAAAACCTGGCCCTAATGCTATGCTGCAAGCTGCACAAGCGGGTGGTGGCCGCCGTGGTGCTCCTGCTCCTCCTACTCCATTGTCATACTACCAATACCTGGAAAGCTTGGGTGTAAAAGCATCAGCTACTAACAAAACCGGCGAAAACGCGCTGCATTATCTTGCACGCCGCCCGGGTCAGGCCGAAACTATAGCTTACTTCATTAGCAAAGGAGCTAACGTTAACCAGCCCGACGAGGAAGGCAATACGCCATTTATGTACGCAGCTGCCAGCAACCGCGATACTGCAGTGATAACCGCCTTGCTTAAAGGTGTTAAAAACGTTAACTTAGGCAATGCCAAAGGCGAAACTGCTTTAGCTATGGCTGTACGCAGCAATTCGGCCGAAACGGTGAATTACCTGATTGCCAAAGGTGCTGATACAAAGGTACTGGACAAAAAAGGCAATAACCTGGCTTATTATCTTATGGAATCCTATCGCCCGGCTTTTGCTGGTCGTGGCGCACCGGGTGGCCCTGCTGCCGGTGATGATTTTGGTGCTAAAATGACTTTATTGAAAGATAAAGGCGTTAAACTAACTGCTCCTCAAAAAGATGGCAGCACATTATATCATTTGGCAGTAGCTAAAAACGATGTTGCCTTACTAAAACGTTTAGAGCCACTTGGCCTTGATGTAAATGCTAAAAATACCGAAGGCTTAACTGCTTTGCACAAAGCTGCGCTTATTGCAAAAGATGATGTGATGATGAAATATTTTATATCAATTGGCGCTAAAAAAGATGCGGTTACCAACTTTAAAGAGACCGCTTATGATTTAGCTGCCGAAAACGAATCACTCACCAAAAACAACGTATCTGTTACTTTCCTGAAATAATTAATATGTCTCGCTACTTTAAACTAATTGTTTTAACGGCCGTTTTGGCCTTTGCAGCTCAAAGTGCATCATTTGCTCAAATTAATAAATATAAATGTATGATCCAGATGTCGAACTATATGGGCGACGGAGCATACGTAGTTATATCACTCATTGACAGCAAGGGGGCTTACGAAAAAACGCTTTATGTATTAGGTTCTGACAAAAAATGGTACAACAGCCTTAAAGAATGGAATAAATTTTATAAAGCTAAACCTGCCAACATCAGTGCCATCACCGGTGCTTCGGTTACCGGTGGCGACCGCAGCGTAAACGTTATTGAAATTGAAGCTTCAAAAATTGATGCCGGTTATAAATTACGCTTTGAGAGCGCTGTTGAAGATAAAAAATACAATGTGAGCGACGTGGAAGTTCCGTTAACCACCGAAGGTTTGGGAGCCAAAACCGATGGTACCGGCTATATCCGTTACGTTCGTTTCAGCGCCAACTAAAGGCATTTAATCCACATGACAATTTCTGTTTGGAGATACAGCCACTTAGCCCTGGCTGTATCTTCTTTTTTATTGCTTACGCTACTATCGGTAACCGGTATTATACTGGCATTTGAACCTGTTAGTCAAAAAACACAATCGTACAAAGCCGATAACTTTAGCCAGATAACGCTGGCACAAACCCTGCCTGCCCTGCGCAAAGCCTACCCCGATATAAGCGAACTTACGGTAGATGCCAACCAGTTTGTTAAAATTAAAGCCAGCGATGCCGACGGCAAAAACCTTGATGCCTACGTTGACCCGCTTACCGGCAAGGTACTGGGCCTGCCCCAAAAGAAGAATGAGTTTTTTGAAACCGTAAAATCGTTGCACCGCTCGTTATTTTTGCACGAAGTTGGGCGGGCCATTATTGGCATTACGGCATTTTTGCTGATGCTGATTACCACATCGGGCATTGCGCTCATTATTCAGCGGCAGCGTGGCGTTAAGCACTTTTTTAAACGCATTGTACGCGATAGCTTTGCGCAGTATTACCACGTGGTATTGGGTCGATTATCGCTCATTCCTATTCTTATTATTGCACTTACGGGTACTTACCTGTCGTTGGCGAGGTTTAACTTTTTCGACACGAAAAAAGAAAGTACTAAGGTAGATTTCGACAAGATCAAATCGACACCCGAACGTAAGCCAACAGAAATAGAGATTTTCAGGAACACCAAACTTTCGGAAGTGGAGAGCATTGAATTTCCATTTTCGGAAGATGTAGAGGACTATTATACCATTAAACTCAACGATCGTGAAATTGCCGTAAATCAAATTACCGGCGATATACTTAGCGAGGTAAAATACCCCAAAGCGGTAGTTTACTCCAACCTAAGCCTCGATTTACATACCGGTCGCACCAATATGGTTTGGGCACTGGTACTTGCTGTTGCGGCAGCTAATATCCTGTTCTTTATTTACTCGGGATTTGCCATGACGCTTAAACGCCGGGTTAACCGGGTTGGTAACCAATTTAAGGCCGATGAAAGCAGCTACATCATACTCGTGGGGTCAGAAAACGGGAGCACCTACCGCTTTGCCAAAGCCGTGCACCAGCAACTGTTAAAACAGGGGCAAAAATCGTTTATTACCGAGCTTAATAATTACAAGGTTTTTCCAAAAGCGCAACACCTCATTGTTATTACCGCCACCTATGGTATTGGCGATGCGCCAACCAATGCTACTAAATTTGCATCATTGCTTAAAAAGCATCCGCAAGCGCAACAAGTTCATTATTCGGTACTGGGTTTTGGCTCACATGCCTACCCCGATTTTTGCCAGTTTGCGTTTGAGGCCAATAACCTGCTTTCGCAGCAAACCTGGGCTAAGCCACTGGTTGATATTCATACCGTTAACGACCGCTCGCCACAGGAGTTTGAGCTTTGGGCCGAGGCCTGGTCGCAGCAATCGGGCATTACGATCGAGACCCTGCCCGAATTAAGAACTGCCGAAAAACATAAATTGAGCACGTTCCTGGTAAGCTCAAATACCGCATCTGGTGCAGCAGAAGGCACATTCTCTGTTAGACTGAAAAGCAAGCGCAAGCAAAAAGTTACCTCGGGCGATTTACTGGCCATATACCCGGCCAATGACCACCGCGAACGGCTTTACTCCATAGGCGTAGTTAATAGCGAGATACAACTAAGTATACGCCTGCATGAAAATGGCCTGGGTTCGGGCTTTTTACATCGCTTGCAGGCGGGCGAATATGTACGTGCGCGCATTGTACAAAATGAGCACTTCCATTTCCCGGCTAAATCGCCCGAGGTGGTCATGATCTCGAATGGAACGGGCATAGCACCGTTTTTAGGCATGATTAACCAAAACCAGCGTAACGTACCCTGCCATTTGTATTGCGGTTTCCGCGAAAGTGCTTCAATTAAGGGTTATAAAAATGTGCTTGATGAAGGCAAAGCCGCAGGTAAACTGGTTCACCTCAAAATTGCACTATCACGCGAGGGCGAAAAACAATATGTAAGCGATTTAATAGCCCGCGATGCCGATTTTATGGCCAAAGTATTAAGCACCAAAGGCACCATTATGATATGCGGCTCATTAGCCATGCAAAAAGATGTAATGGACGTGCTGGATAGCATTTGCGAAGCTAAAACCGGCAAAGGCATCAGCTTTTATCAATCGCGCAACCAAATACTTACCGACTGCTACTAAAGCTTATAATTTGAATTTATTAACATCGATGTTTGGCGAGGTAACCACCTTGCCATCATCGGTTATCATAATACAGCTGTACTGCGGATATTTGCTCAGCAGCTTCAATCCCTTTTCACGGCCCAAAACCATTAGCGAAGTGCTGAATCCGTTGGCCTTTTCGGCACTTGGGCCAAACACGGTTACACTGCAAAGCCCGGTTACCGGGTATCCGGTGGCCGGGTTAATAATGTGGGCATACCGCTTTCCGTTAAACATCACAAACTTTTCGTAACTGCCCGATGTTACCACCGCGCCTTGCTTTAATGGTACCACAGCAAATATGGTGTCCTCACGCATAGGGTTGGTAATGCCTATGTTCCAGTCTTTGCCATCGGGTTGTTTACCCCAGGTTTGTATATCACCCGACCCATTTACTATTCCGGCTTTAATACCTCTCGCCACCATCATGTCCCGGCAGCGGTCGGCGGCATAGCCCTCCCCTAATGCACCGAAACCTATTTTCATGCCTTTATTTTTCAGGAAGATGGTAGAGTTTTTAGCATCGAGTATAATGTTGCAATATCCCACCTTTTCTACCGATTTCTTTACTGCTTCCGGCGAGGGCATCTCGGTCATGGAGCCATCAAACTTCCAAATCCTATCCATAGCGGCAAAACTTATATCAAAGCCTCCATTGGTAATTTTTGAAAGATGCAGGGCACGCTGTGCCAGCTTAAATACCTCGGGACTAACCTTTATGGCCTTAACCCCTGCATTGCTGTTTACCTGCCCTATTTGCGTTTCGTTTTTCCAGTCGGATATAAGGTTTTCGATGCGGGTTATTTCGGCAATGCAGGTATCGATGTTGCGCTCGGCGGTCAATGAGTCTTTGGCAACAATAGTTATATCGAACCGTGCTCCCATTAGTTTAGAGGTACGTTTACGCAACACCTGCGCCGAGGTGTTAAGGCTTACAAACACTAATAGCACGTAACCGAATTTTTTGAGGCAAAAATTGGGTAAAAAGAAAATTTTAAGCATAAATAACAGCCCTTATAAAAGCAAAAAAGACATGCAGTATTTTAAAACTGCATGTCTTTCAAAAATACAAATAATGGCTATTATTAGCTCAGGAATAATGGCACAATGTGACGCTCGTAAAGGTTAAGGGTTACGTTAGCGGCAACAATGTCTTTATACTTTTTAAGGGCAGCGTAGTAGCGGTCGCCGTTTTCGCCGGCTACTTTGTAGGCTACGTGCAGCATCTGGCGGAAATCGGGGTTAAAGTCAGGGTGCTTTTGATCGTGGCGCAGGCTATTGGCAAATTTATCGCCGCTCCAGCCTTGTACTTCTTCGGCAGTTGGTAAGCGGCTTTCTTTTACGTCAATTACCGTAGCGTAAGGCACACAAAGTTCATCAAAACGACCTAAAGCGTTGATATAGATCTCTTTTGCTAATTCTAAAGCTTCGTTACCAGCTTCGGCTAAACCAATCATTTCCTCTAACCAGGTAGTACCTGCAGTTTTAAGGTGGATGCCGGTATCATGTTTTTTAATCAGCTCAGCGATTGGCGCGTAAATAGAGAATTTATCGCTGCCTGAGTGTACGCTTAATTTCAGATTTTCGGGTAAGCCAAATTCTTTAATAGCCTCTCTGATCACCAAAATATCTTCTTCAAACTCTTTGGCAAACTGCTCCAAATTACCCACATAGTCAACGCCTTTGTTAAAACGGCCGGTAAATTTAGGGGCGATGGTTTGCGCTTTAATATCATTATCAGCAAGTGCACTCAGGATAAAAAACAGTTCCACAGGGGTTTGCGGATCATTCACCTCATCCATTGATACCTCAGCAATAAAGTTATTCTCACCTTTGCCTGCTGCAATGTGTTTGTATAATTTACCGGCCTCAATAGCGGCCAGCAGGAATTTACCGGCAATTTCGCGCAGCATTTCCTCAGTTATCTCAAATTGTTCTTCAATACCCGGTATTGAAAGGCTGCCAATGTATTTTTTGCGACGCTCAACAAAAGCTTCAATTTCAGCTTCGGGCGCAGGTTTACCTATATAATCGGCAACATCTAAAGTAAAGAAATCAGAGCTGGCAATAAAACTATCAACGGTAGCCAGGGTAATATGGTCGGCATCAACGCGATACGAGTCGGTCCAGCCCAAAGCTGCCACTGCTGCATCAGCTTCGGCACGTAACTCGGCAGGTTCAGTTTTAACGGTTTTATGTTCGCGGTTCGACTTGTTCCATATCGGAGTGATGCTCACGCCTTGCTCCTTAGCTTTAATCACAGCTTTTAACTGTGCCTCTCCCTGATGAGCAAAACGATCGCCCATGCCAAATGAGAATTTCTCTAATTTCATAGATTTTTTGTGTGTTTATGGTTCTTTGTTAAACGGAATAAATATATAAATCCATTTATTAAGAATTGATGCAATATTTACTTTTAATAAAAATAATTTAACAAAACATACATTTAATTAAAATCTCACTAAAAAGTTAAATATTCATTTGTTATGCTTTAAAATTTATACCTAACAAACGCTTCCATGGCTTCATATTCGGCCAGGCCAAGCTGGTTGTACTTATTAGCTGTATCGCGGTTACGGTCTTCGGCGCGTACCCAAAACTCGCGTGCATCATCACCAGGGAAAACCGGGGTATCTTTTTGAGACTGATGCTTGAATATAGCCTGACGTTTGCGCAATACTTCTTGCGGAGATAGTGGTACAGCCATTTCAATTTCGTGGGTTTCAAACTCATGCCATGCACCACGGTAAAGCCATAACCAGCAATCATTTACCCAGGTCTCAGTTTGCTTTAAGCGTTGCAGGGCGGTAAGTATGATATTAAAAGCAACAATGTGCGTACCATGCGGATCGGCAAAATCACCCGCGGCAAATACCTGGTGAGGTTTCACTTTTTGCAGCAGCTCCATGGTTAATCTTATATCTTCTTCGCCAACTGCGTTTTTCTTGGTTTTACCGGTTTCGTAAAAAGGCAAAGCCATAAAATGGATGTTACTATCAGGCAATCCGGCATAACGGGCACCAGCTATGGCTTCGGCTTTTCTGATAAAGCCTTTTACATTACGTATTTCCTGCGTATCAATCTGGTTTGGATGCTTTTGCCCCATAAATGAACGCATCGTATCATAAACACCTTTTAAATGAGTAGTATCATTACCAATGCTTTCGTTAAAGTCAATAGCAAATTCAACATAGCGTAGTACCTCATCATCCCATACAGCTGTATTGCCCGATGTTTGATAAGCTACGTGCACATCATGCCCCTGGTCAACCAAACGTATAAATGTACCTCCCATCGAAATAACATCATCATCAGGATGCGGTGAGAACACGATTGAGCGCTTTTTGGCAGGCTCGGCTCGCTCCGGGCGTTGGGTATCGTCGGCATTTGGTTTGCCGCCGGGCCAGCCGGTTATCGTATGTTGTATTTTATTAAAAATATCGATGTTAATATTGTATACAGGCCCCTGCTCAACCGCTAATTGCGCCATACCATGATTATTATAATCTTCTTCGGTAAGTTTAAGCACCGGCTTGTTTAACTCGCTGGCAAGCCAAATAACAGCTTTCTTTTTCAGTTTCTCGTCCCACACACAATCTTTAACCAACCAAGGTGTGTAAAAGCGGGTTAACTCTGATGCGGCATCAGCATCCAACACGAATTCTACATTATCTGATAGCTGCAGATAGGTAGCCGGTACTTCACCCGAAATTTCTCCCTCAACTGCTTTTTTAACGATAGGTGCTTTTTTGGCACTCCATGCCATGAGTACAATTTCGCGGGCTTTAAAAATGGTGCCTATACCCATGGTAATAGCTTTGGTAGGTACGTTTTCTTTACCACCAAAATCGCGCGATGCATCACTACGGGTCAAATCATCTAAAGTTACCAAACGGGTACCCGAGTTTGGCGCCGAACCCGGCTCATTAAAACCGATGTGACCTGTACGACCGATACCTAATATCTGTAAATCTAAACCACCAGCATCTTCTATCTGCTTTTCATAATTGATACAAAAGGCCGCTACATCTTCCTTTCTCAGGGTACCATCAGGTATGTGAATATTCTGGGCCGGAATGTCAATATGATCAAATAAGTTTTGGTGCATGAAAGTCACATAACTCTGCTCGGCATCATTTTGCATAGGAAAGTACTCATCAAGATTAAAAGTAATCACATGTTGAAAACTCAATCCTTCTTCCCTGTGCATGCGTACCAGCTCTTTGTAAACTGCTACCGGAGTTGCTCCTGTGGCCAGGCCTAAAACAGCTTTACTGCCATTAGCTTGTTTATTTCGAATTAGTTTAGCAATTCTTTGTGCTACTGCTACGCTTGCTGTTTGCGCATCAGGATAAATGGTTACCGGGAGTTTCTCGTAACGGGTTTCTTCAAGAAGGTTTAATCGTGCCATTTAGATGTAAGGGTTAATAATAAGAACTGATCTGTAAAATAATGTGAGGAAATGCAAAAATGCCCTACAACATTAGAAACGCACTGCCAGCATTTCAAATGCTAAAAAAACTAAAAATATACCATATAACCATTAAAAATATATTATCAATGCCACAAAACTCTTAAAAGATAATTTTAGAAAGTCCTCGGAAATAATATTTCACAAATGAAACACTATTTTTACATGACATTTAATTGACAATAACTTATTAGAATTATATTAGAACCATCGATTGGCATATAGGCCATCGATCTCTGATTAATGAAAAAAATTTACGTTTTAGTACTACTGGCATGTGCTGTTTTATTACAGTACTGCGCTACAAAAAAAGAATCTGCCAAAATAAAAGTTCCGGCAAAAATTACTTATGCTGCTAATATGCAGGGCGTTTTGCAAAACTCATGTTCGCCTTGCCATTTCCCGCCGCAGGGTAATAAAACACCTCTTAACACCTATGCTGCAGCTGTAAAAAATGTTGATGAGAGTATCCGTCGTATTAACCTTGAGCCGGGGCAGCGGGGCTTTATGCCTGCCCGCCACCCGAAACTGGCCGATTCGGTAATACAGGTGTTTGTAAAATGGAAGGCCGACGGCTTGCTGGAGAAGTAAAAGCAAACAGAATATTTACAAGTGCGGGTACTATGGTAAGCCTTAAAACGGCCAAACCATAGTGTCCTCTATTTGTTTAACAAGGCATAAACCCTCAAATTATGCCCGAATTAGCCCGCCGTTTCCCGGAGAATCCGCTTTTATCACCCAAAGATTTAAAGCCCAGCACCGAAGGCTTAACCATAGCCTGTTTGCTTAACCCAGGAGCTTTCAGATTTGATGGAAAAACGTGGTTGCTGGTACGTGTTGCCGAACGGCCCGAGCAAAGCGAAATACATGTATCGTTCCCGGTACTAACCGAGAGCGGCGGCATACAAATTATGGAAATTGCCCTGAACGATGCTGACCTGATTGCCACCGATGCACGGGTGGTACGTTACCAAGGGGTTGACTACCTTACTACCTTATCACACCTGCGACTGATTTGCAGCGACGATGGCATAAATTTTCATGAACCCGAAGACTACCCTAAACTTTTCGGGCAGGGTATTTTACAAACTTTTGGAATTGAGGATTGCCGGGTTACACAATTGGAACAGCAGTTTTACCTCACCTTTACTGCGGTTTCGGCCAGTGGTGTTGGAGTTGGCATGCGCAAAACAGCCGATTGGAAAAACTTTACCTCACACGGTATGATCTTGCCCCCGCATAATAAAGACTGCGCCATATTTGAGGAAAAGATAAACGGCAAGTACTACATGCTGCACCGTCCCAGCAGTGTTGATATTGGCGGCAACTTTATATGGATTGCCGAATCGCCAGATGGGGTGCATTGGGGAAATCATCAATGTATTGTTAGAACGCGCTTAGGTTATTGGGATAGTGGACGGGTTGGTGCAGGTGCCGCCCCTATTAAAACAGATGAGGGATGGCTGGAAATTTATCATGGTGCCACCAAAGAACACCGTTATTGTTTGGGTGCATTTTTGCTCGACCTTAATGACCCATCAAAAGTTATTGCCCGCAGCGAGGAGCCAATTATGGAACCTGTTGAACCTTACGAAACCAGCGGATTTTTTGGCCACGTGGTATTTACCAATGGCCACGTAGTTGATGGCGACCTGTTAACCATATACTATGGTGCTGCAGATGAGCATGTATGTGGTGCTCATTTTTCAATCAGTGAGATATTAGCTTCGTTAAAGCCTATATAATTAAAACCTACCTCTGCTGATATTACAAAAAGTGATTTGCCTACTCAAGGCATTAGCAATTATTTCCTCCTTTTATCAAAATAATCGGTAAGGGAATAAACAGCGTTATTAAGCTCCTGCATTTTTTGTACTAAGGGCTTGTAAGCTTGGTATTCATTATCAAGTATTCCTTTGTTAGCATCCGTATTTGAGGGATCGACCTTTGTATTGGTTGGATCATTATCCTGATATTTAAACCAATGCCAGCCAACACAGTTACCCGATTCAAGCAAACCGAGTGTAAAATTCTGATAAAACAATCCTCTATCTTCCTGGGTTTTAACCACCCAACCCGCGCCCGAGTAATTGCCCATCCCCGAATCTTCGCCTTTAACATACCATTCGGTGATAATTACCGGCCTGCCCGACCATGAAGTCCAGTTATCCAAATGCTTAGCCTGGGGAGTCCACTCGTTGTAGTAGTTAACAGAAATTACATCCACATACTTACCGGCAGCTTTAAATACCTCGGGCACGTTTTTTTCGTACGAATGAAAGCGGCAACCCAAATACATATGGTTAGGATCGTTTTTACGAATGGCTTTTGAAACGATGGAAAAGTATCTATCCACCACAAAGCCCAAAAACTCGTTACGTACCTGATCGGTAATATCTGTCTGTGTTAGTTTCCTTTCGTTAAGCCATTTTGTTGCTGCCTGAAAACCGGCATCGGTGGTGTCTTTTTTGCCCAAATAACTATCCAGCGTTAAGCGCCTGAACGGCATTTCGTTGTCTGAAAAATAACCGTATAAGTTTTTGTCACCTGCATTATCAGTTATTTGCTTTGCATATTCATTGGCATAGGTTTCAAACTCCGGGTCGAACACAAAAATCGTGTTATCAGGATAGCCCAAATGCCCTGATTCCTGGAAAGCACCTTTTTTTCGGCCATAACTTCCCATAAAATCGAGCATTACGGTGTAAGCCACTTTTTTATCCGGCTTAATTGAACGTAACTCTTTATAGTTTGACCATGCTCCGCAAGCATTAAAACCATATTCATTGAGCATCGATGATGTTTTTACGGCCCAGTCGGCAACGCTGCTAAAGTTTTTGTCGAACGCAATTTTATTACGATCAGATGTTCCTATCTGTACCGAATTCATCCCTACGCAAATAAATAGATTTCCTAAGGGGTCGACCGACCACCAGCGGCCGTTAATTTGAGTAACGTAATAAAACCCAGTTGCTTTTGCTTTTTTATCTGTTCGTCCACAATAGTTATCAAGCCTCACTTTATTATCCGTATAACCATCAAGTGTTTTGATAGTGCGTGTAGGATATTCTTTCCATTCGCTAAAGCCCGGTTTACCCGAACCTTGTTTGGAAATTTTTGCACTTACTTTTAGTGAATATTCGGCGGTGGTTTGCGCATTTAGCACCAATGGCAATGCCGTTAAAACAGCAACAATCTTTAGTATCGATTTATAAATCATTATTCTATTGATTTAATGCAAGGTAGCTTAATCTCTTCCATTGAAAAAATGGAGCATTAAATAGCATCAGCTTTTTCAAAAGGCCATTCCTTATTAATTTTCGACTTAATAAAATAAACAGCTGTGCCACTTACAATAGCCGTTAAACCGCCCAAAACCATACTTAAACCTGTTGATATAAGAATACCCGCCCACAGGGCAATAGCCAGATAAACAGGCACTGGAAAAAACGGCATTTTGTATGGAAAGTTGACCTCTTTACGTTTGCGTTTAAGTAGTATGAGCCCGTAGGCCTGTGCAATAAACTGAATAAGAATACGCATGGCCAATATAGCGCTGATTACCTCACTCAGTTTAAAAAGTAAACTGAATACGAAGGCCACCCCGCCCAGGAATAGTAACGATACATATGGAAATTTCCCTGTGGGGTGCAATCGGGCAAAGATCTTAAAAAAGGCACCATCGGCTGCCGCTGCATACGGTATGCGGCTATAGCCCAAAGTGGCCGAAAACACCGAGGCAAAGGCTACTATCAAGATCATACAGGTTACCACCTTGGCGGCAAACGGCCCCGATAACTCCTGCATAAAGGCACTGATCACAAAGGCGCTGTCTTTAGCCACATGCCAGGGTATAACGCTGGTTACGCTAATATTCATTGACAGGTACAGCATGGCAATACCTATAATTGATATAAACATGCTACGCGGAATATTTTTAGCCGGATTTACAATTTCGCCCCCTAAATGGCATACGTTGTAGTAACCTAAATAGCTGTAAACACTTTTTACGCTGGCAAACCCAATAGCCGTTACAAAGGCAAAGTTGAGGTTAAGTCCATCGTTTATGTGAGCTATGGGGTGCATCATGTTGCCATGCCATATTCCTCCGCCAATTATCCAGGCTAATGTGGCTATTACAATTACCCAAAGAGTCACACTTATTTTGCCTATATCTTCAATTTTACGGTAAAGCAGCAGCACAATAGCTATTACCACTCCCCCGCTTATCATTTTTGAATGTAAGGGGGTTAACGGCACCAAATAAGAAAAGTACGAGGCAAAGCCTATAGCTGCCGAAGCAATTACCAGCGGTGCCTGAATCATGGTTTGCCAAACCAGCAAAAAGCTCATGAGGCGTCCCAGATTATCCTTGCCATAAGTTTCTTTCAAAAAATTATATGAACCACCAGCCCTTGGGAAGGCCGCTCCTAATTCGCTCCAAATGGTGGCATCAACCAACGATAGTACAGCACCGGCCAGCCAGGCATATAAAAAGTATGGCCCGTTCATAATGCCAATTACCATAGGCAGGGTAATAAACGGACCAATGCCTACCATATCGGTCATGTTAATGGCGGTTGCCTGTAACAGGCTTAAACGTCGTTCTTGTACTTGTTCGGACACGTGGTAACTATATTAAGGTCAATTACCGGCAAGGGTACTAAAAATAAATACAGCAAATTTACTCTCCAGGCAATAGCAGCCTAATTTAACAAATGGTTTACAAACCTGCGGATATACATTGATGTACGTTAATTGAAATATTTTTGGCGTAAATATTACATTTGACAACCAACCATTCCTCATAATGAAACTTAAATACAGCGTTCTATCGCTAATATTTACATCACTAACCTTGGCCACTATTGCTCAGCCGGTAAAAAACTATCGTATATTTTGGGGTGTAGCCAACTATCAGAACAAAAAGATCATTATATCGCGCAAGTTTGAGCGAAACGGTAAAAGGTGTTATTTAGGTATCGACCCAAACACCTTAACAACCGCGGTGCTCCCTGCTACTCAAATCACGGTTAATACATCTACTTATGCCGATGTGCTTTCAGCATTTAAAAATACGCCTTATGTAAATGCGCTTGGGTCGGCGCAGCAGCAGGCTACCAGTTTGCAGGATGCTGGTATATCGCATGGCTTTCCTAAAGAAAAGGGCATCAGCCTTACCATCGATCTTTGCCCCTCGCACAAACCATTAGACCGCATTATATTCACCAACCTCATTGCCGAATTTAAAAAAGTAAAAACGCCGATACCCGTGGCCCTATCCTTAACCGGCCGCTTTATGCTTACCCATGCTGATGATATTGCCTGGTTGAAAAGCCTTGAAAAATACGGCGACCTATCCATAACCTGGATTAACCATACCTATAACCATCACTTTAACCCCAGACTACCATTAAAAGTTAATTTTTTGCTGGAACCCGCAACTGATTTGAATTTTGAAATTTTAGGAACCGAAATAGCCATGCTACAAAACGGCTTAACACCTTCAGTATTCTTTCGTTTTCCAGGATTAGTGTCTGATCAGCAATTGATAACCCGCGTTACAGGTTACGGCCTTATTCCTGTTGGCAGCGATGCCTGGCTGGCAAAAGGGCAAAATGCAGCTTCGGGGAGCATTGTACTTATACACGGCAATGGTAATGAGCCCTTAGGCGTTGCCGATTTTATAAAGCTTCTTAAAACCGAAAAGCAGAACGTACTCAACCATCAATGGCTATTATACGACCTTAGCGAAAATGTGGAAGACGAATTTAACACCAACAATTGAAATTAATTTTCGATATAATAAAGTTTCGTAACTTTCTGTATAAAGTTCACGTTAAAAGGCATATACTCCCCCTAAGAGTACAACTATTTAATTTAGACTGTGATGAGTAAAAACCTGATGAAGGAAAGTGTGGAGGCTGTTTGCCAATTAGCCATGATTGATGACAACCCGATTGAGCATATGCTGGTTAAGAGAATGTGCCAAACTCAGCAAATTTTTTCAAACGCCACTCACTTTTCGGATGCAAGGGTGATGCTTAACCAGTTACAAGTCAGGAATAATTGTGGCACCCAAACTCCCGATGTAATTTTACTTGATTTGCAGATGCCTGAATTTAACGGCTGGGATTTTTTGGAGCAGTTTGAAAACGTATATAAATCCTTAGATAAAAAGGTTTGTGTATATGTATTCAGTTCTTCTATCGATCCGGCCGATAAAAAGCGTTCACAAGAATTTTCGTTTGTAAGCGATTTTATATCAAAACCCATGCGCAAAGAAACCCTGCACATGATTTATGAAAAACATGCCATAGCAGCTTAGTTACATTGACTGTATTATATTTGTTTGGCAACCACCCGCAAAGCTGTTCCGGCTTTCAACATCTCTGAAGTGATTGAACGGGTATACTGTTGTATCTCGGCCAAAAAAGAGTTTACCGATGCTCCCGAACGTATTTCTTCCAGGCGCTTTTCCCAATTGCCGGTAAGTTCGGCCTGGGCAATCTGCTGATCTTTTACAACACCGTAAACCGACAGACCGGTTTCGGTAGGTACCAGGTTTTTCTTTTCCCTAGTAATATAATCGCGCTTAACCAGTGTTTCAATAATAGATGCACGGGTAGCTGGAGTGCCCAATCCGCTGTCTTTCATGGCATAACGCAGTTCTTCGTCCTCAATTTCTTTGCCGGCAGTTTCAAGAGCTTTTAGTAACGAGGCTTCGTTGTATAAGGGCTTAGGCTTGGTTTGCTTTTCGAGCACAGCTTTATTGGTTACCGGCAGGTTTTCGCCTTGGGTAACTTTAGGTAACGAAGCATTTTCTTCGTCCTTTTTCTCCTCGTCCTTATCGTTAAAAACGGCACGCCAGCCGGGTGTATTTATAACGGTGCCACTTGCCATAAATTTACTGCCCGATTGTACCGCTATCTTGGTAATCTCCTTAATACAATCCTGGTGAAAAGCTTCCAGCATACGACCAACAACCATATCATAAACGGCCTGTTGGTCGGGGGTTAATTGCCGTGCCGCCTCACCTGTGGGTAATATAGCGTGGTGATCGGTCACTTTTTTAGCGTTTACACTGCGCTTGTTTAGTTTGGCGGTGGTTAATGCGGTAGCCTGTTTGCCAAAAACATCATGACCGGTAAACTTGTCTATCAGTCCAGGTACAGTGGCAAAAACATCATCGCCAATGTAGCGGCTACCTGTACGCGGATAGGTTACCAGCTTGCCTTCATATAGATTTTGCAACAGGCTTAACGTATAATCGGCCGTAAAACCTTTGCGTTTATTGGCTTCCTGCTGTAAACTGCTTAAATCATGCAGTAACGGTGGCGGTTCTTTGCGGGGCTTGGCTTCAACACTTAATATGTGTCCGCCTTGAGGGAAACCTGCTGCCACATCTTCTACCCTATCGGCAATGGTCTGGGCTTCCTCTTTGGTTTTATAACTGTTGGCTGATATGGCACGAAACAACTGTCCGTCCTTATCAACCTGTATGGCTACCTGGTAGTATATCTGCGGTACAAAGTTTTTATTTTCGAGATACCGGGAGCATATCATGGCCAGTGTAGGCGTTTGTACCCTACCCAATGATAAAACCGACCGTGTACCCGACGACAGGCTTAACGCTTGCGTGGCATTCATGCCCACCAACCAGTCGGACTGTGAGCGGCAATGCGCCGAATTAAACAACGTGTCGTAATCGGTCCCCGGTTTCAAATTGCGGAACCCCTCTTTGATAGCCGCATCGGTTTGCGACGAAATCCAAAGCCTTTTAAACGGCTTTTTACATTTCAAAAAGTAATAAATGTAGCGAAAGATGAGTTCCCCTTCGCGCCCGGCATCCGTTGCCACGATGATCTCGGTGGCTTCGTCAAACAGTCCTTTAATAATATCGAGCTGCTTTTTAACCGAGGGATCGTCAACCATCCCCTCCTTGGTTTTTACCTTGCGAATAGCCAGCTTAAATTTTTGCGGCAACATAGGCAGGTTTTGCACGCTCCATCCATAATAGCCGTACTCCTGCGGCGGAGCCAGCTGTAACAAGTGACCAAAGGCCCAGGTAAAAGTATACCCCTTGCCCTCAATGTACCCCTCACGCTTGGTGTTGGCTCCAAACACTTTAGCAATTTCGCGTGCTACCGATGGTTTTTCGGCAATAATAACTTTCATATAATGCGGAAGCGTAAGGTAATGGCTTTGCCAATGGCATCGGCCAGACGGTTAAATTCGGCATCGGTGTTATCCTTAAAGCTCCATTTATCGGCATTGCGTTCAATTACCTGTTGTTCGCCGGCCACAAGCAGCTCCAGTTCGTTAACCTTGCGATCGTTGGGCAGGGTGCTCAACAACTTAAATGTGTAATCCTTATTTTCGAAATTTATCCTTAACAACTGTCCCATATTCTCAGGGCCGAAATTAGGCAATAGGGTTTGATACGCCAATGCTTGTTGAAAACAAGAATCTATTCAATAAAAAAGCCCCGGATTATCTAAGTAATCCGAGGCTATTTGCTGGAAAGTAATCTTTATTAATAATTCAACGACAATCCGGCACCCCATCCCATATCACTATCATAATGAGTACGAATACCTACATTTTTGTTGATCACATAACGCAGATCGGTCATGTATTCTCTATCGGTGTTCACCATGAAACCGGCTCGCAACCTTTTAGATACGGGGATATCCTCGCGCATTAGCGACAGGCGCACAATGCCATTATGATAAGCCTCAGCCTGAAAATTGATGAGCATGGGCAGCGTGTACATCACACCCAAACTCACAGCCCTACGGCTATCTTTTTTATTGGTTTGGCCAAAGATGTTGGTTTCGTGCTCATCCATCCCCATTTTACGGTAGCGCCAATCAAACCCAATGAACGGCATCAGCCATTGCATTTTACCAATGTACCGGCCTACGTGCGTTTCCACTTCGTAACCGTGCATGCTATTGTAACCCAAACGCCACTCGGTACCAACCGACCAGCGCGTGTTTTGAAACATGGCCTCACCATCGTTACCGTTGGTAGCAAAATCGTTTTGGGCCATAAAATGCGGCATGTTGCTTTCTTGTTGCAGCATTTTGTAGGCTTCGGCCTTATCGTGCAGTAAGGGGTTTTTATAATCGCCCACGGCAAAAACGCGGTCCATACCGGCCATCATGTGGTATAGTATGTGGCAATGGAAAAACCAATCGCCCTCGGTGTTGGCTTCAAACTCAATGGTATCGGTTTCCATGGGCATAATGTCTATCACATTTTTGAGCGGTGATTTCTCCCCCTTACCATTTAACAACCTGAAATCGAACCCGTGCAGGTGCATAGGGTGCCGCATCATGGAGTTATTGTAGAGCGTAATACGTAATATCTCCCCTTTCTTTACCGGAATTTTATCACTTTCAGATAGTACTCTATTATCCATGCTCCACACATAGCGGTTCATGTTACCCGTTAGGGTGAATTTGATATTTTTCAAAGATGCATCAGGCGGAAGCGTGGTTTTGTGCGGCGCTTTGAGCATGGCGTAGTTGAGCGTAACAATACTGCCCAGCGCATTAGCGTTGTAACGGTTAGGGTTTTTATCCATGTTCATGCTATGCCCCACGTAATTAGTTTTTTTTCCTGCCGCACCGGTTATTTCGGGATACATTACCACGTTCATGTCCATTTGATTAAGGCTCATTTTCATGCCCATATCATCGAGGTCCCCGTTCATCTTCATCATGTCGTTCATCATCTTCATACCCTCAAAATATTTTAGGCGCGGCAAAGGTGATATGAGCTGTTTGATGCCGTTACCAATGTAATAACTGGCCCATTGCGTACGGTCTTCCGTGGTGGCCATAAACTCATACGATAAACCCTCCTGTGGTATGGTAACCACCACATCATAGGTTTCTGATACGGCAATGATCAATCGGTCAACCTCAACCGGTTCCACATCGTTACCATCGCTGGCTACCACGGTCATTTTTCCACCAGCATATCGTAACCAAAAGTAAGATGATGCGCCACCGTTAGAGATTCGCAGGCGCACTTTATCGCCCGCTTTTAGGATTTTTCCGTCAACGCTTTTCAGGTCGGTAAGGTTGTTGCCGTTGATGAGGATCTTATCGTAATACACGTCGCTTACGTCCATGGCGGTCATGCGTTTCCACTCGTTTTTCACCTTTACCCCAAGTTTGCCTTCGCGTATAGCTTCGGCGTATGATTGGGTGGCACCTTTTTTAATGGCCGCCCAATCATTGGCACTGTGCAGCATACGGTCGATATTGTTGGGGTTGAGATTGGTCCACTCGCTTAGCATGAGCGGCACGGCGGGCAGGTCGTCTATTCCCTTACGGAAGGTTTTATCATCGGCGCGTTTCTTCAATACAATGTTGCCATACATGCCAATTTGCTCCTGCAAACCCGAGTGCGAATGGTACCAGTGCGTACCGTTTTGAATAATGGGGAAACGATAAGTGTAATCAGCACCCGGCTTAATGGGATGCTGCGTAAGGAAAGGCACACCATCTTCTTTATTGGGTAAAAATATACCGTGCCAGTGCAGCGATGTATTTTCTTTCAGCTGGTTATGCACTACAATTTCCGCGGTATCACCCTCGATAAAAGTGAGCGTTGGCATGGGTATTTGCCCGTTAACAGCAATGGCGCGTTTGGCTTTACCGGCGTAGTTTACGGTGGTATCAGTCACGGTTAAATCGTACCTCACCACCTTTTGGGCATATAGAGATGGCTGAGCAAGCAGTAAAAAAACTGCCTGCACAACCATGATCGTAATAAATTTATGTTGGGTCATTTTTAAATACTTTAGTACGGAGCCATTACAGCACACCTACTTTTTATTGCTGTTACCGAATGCTTATTTACTGCTGATGGTTTCCTGCACCGAACCACAGGTAAGCATTTGCGAACCATAGAACGGATTTTTAACAACGTCCTCTTTGCTCAACCAGTTACCGCCTTTACCGCCATTGTACATAGGGCAATGCTGGTAATAAAGTGTGCTGCCATAATCGGCCACCTTAGCCAGTTCATAAACGTTGGTTGAGAGCTGTGCAAATGCGGC
Source organism: Mucilaginibacter terrae (assembly GCF_031951985.1). Lineage (NCBI taxonomy): Bacteria > Pseudomonadati > Bacteroidota > Sphingobacteriia > Sphingobacteriales > Sphingobacteriaceae > Mucilaginibacter > Mucilaginibacter terrae. The sequence goes on from NZ_JAVLVU010000001.1 coordinate 1,209,907, forward strand.
ACGTTGTTTAGCTATGTCTTTTGATGCTGAAATTCCTGCGCCCCCGGTGGCTAAATCGTTCATTACTTTCATCCAAACCTCGTGTTCTTTGGCGCTGAGTTTATTCATCTCCACAGCTTTAACCGCAGCAATCATTGCAGTTGCTTTTTGAGCGGCCGAAGCAGCATCGGTATTTACCAAAGCATCCTTTAAAGCAAAATAATTATTAAACAAAGCCTGCAACTGTGTTTTTTGCTCAGTTAATGTTTGGGTTGAGTTATGCGCTGTATGATTGTTTTCTGCATGCGTATCAGCTTTAACGGCAGGTTTTAGTTCGCGGGTATATTGGCAGCACTCGGGTAGTTTGGCATACACATCATCGGGGGCTAAAAACTTTTCGCTATCGTAACCTACCAGGGCAATGCGTTTGAGAATTTCATCGGTGCCGGTTTTTTTGCTGTCATAGGTCAGCGTAGCCATTTTGGTATCTTTGTTCCAATCAACCTGTGCAAGGTTTTTTACATTACCGGCCTTTTCAATGGTCGATTCGCACATTTCGCAACCCCCGTATATTTTGAGGTTTACAGTTTGGGCATTTTTAATTTGAGCGTAGGTATTTTGGGTTGACAGCGCCACAGCAAGCACTACCAATATTTTTAATATTGATTTCATGTTAAAAAGTTTAAATAAGTTAAATACAGAATTTACGGGCAAGCCTGAACAGCATCCCGACAAAACACACTTATGGCTATTGAGCCAAGGTTTTAGCTTATTTTAGGCGGTAACCAGATAGAAATATAGCCCGAAGAATAATGGGCAGCTTTATAGCCGAATGTTGTTTTTTGAGTTTCGGCAAAGGCATGTTGAGCATTTGAATTTACGGAAGCCAGCATACTAAAATGTGTAGCCGGTACATTGTTGCAAACACAACTTTTGCATTTGCCATCGCACGCTTTTTTATGCTGTTTTTTGCCTTTACAGCAATCATGCTTGGCATCGTGCTTATCAGTTTGCATTTTTTTGCAAGCCGATCTCTCCTTTTGCGCTTTTGCAGAAACACAGGCATATGTTTTTCCCGGCATCAAAAAGAAGCCGAGGCTCATGATGAGCAGTAAAACCATATGTGTTCTGTAATTTTTCAACTATGCAAAGTTATAAAATGCCTGAATGTAAATATCGTTTTTATGTCTTTTTTAAAAAAAAGCAAGGCATCCTCTCCAATTAAGATGCCTTGTGAAACTATAACTAACTAAACTCAAATAAAGAACGCTTGAAGATGTAGAGCGGCTATTTTATAACTGACCTTTAACCTCGCCGCAGGTTAGCATATTTTTAGGATAGTAAGGGTTTTTGATCTCCTTACTATTGCTTACCCATGTAACCCCGGTCATGGGGCATTGCTGGTAATAAACTTTGGTTTCTTTAATAAACCTGTATTTTTCGGCAAGCTCCCAAAAGCCTTTTGATACGATGGCAAAGTGCTTGCGCTGCTCGTTAATGTTTTTTGTGGCAGCCATTGCCTTTGCTTCTTCAATAATATCGGCACGTAGTTTTTTCATAGCCATCAGGTTTTCCAACTCATGCGAGCGCAATCTTACCTTGATCATTTCATCGGCAAACTTTTGTGCGCCAGCGGCAACACCTACCGAGTCTGATTTCACAAGCCCGTCTTTTACGGCCAGGTAGGCCGGCAAGGCGGTATCATTACGGCGCGAAATAGCCGAATCGCGTTGAGCAAGCGTACTGTCTTGCTGGGCAAAGGCAGCCTTACCAGCCATCACCACCAGTACAATGGCTAAAACTTTTAAAATTTTCATAACCTGTTCAATTAAAGTTTATTTTGTTCGTGAAGTATCTTATTTATCTCGTGCACAATATCATTGTAATGAGCTGCATATTTAGGATTTTTTGCCGCCATGGCTTTTACCTCGGCACGTAACTTTTTGGTATGCTCCAAAACCGTAAGGCGGGTATCATCGCGCTGGGCGTTTGACTTTATCCAACCTTCTTTAACCTGTTTAGGGTTAATGATGAATTGCAACTTCTCAACATAAGAGCGCTGTAAACTGCGCCTCATACTGTTGGCCAGCTCGTTTTTACCAAACGGCTTCCATATCTCACGCTTTACATCATTCAGGTACTCGGCTACCGGGTAGTTTTTACGCGTGGTAAGCGCCATCATCTGCAAGTTGTACAAATAGGTTGGCGCAACAAGCGTATTGATATACCTGCTTTGCTGATCGAGAATATCATCGGCCACTTTAGTGCCCAGCTTGTTGGTTATATTATCGGGGTATAACCATAACGGTGCCTCAAATACATGGCGACCTATGAACCTGATGGCCTCTTTGGTACGTTGCTTGGGTATGGCGGTATAAACAGCACCACTTTGCTCCACACTTTTATTGGTGATATACCTGCCCACGATATTTTTAGCAACATGATCAACGTAACGTGAAAACTGGCTTACAGCGGCTTTATGCAACTCTTTCAGATTATCGTACTGGTCGCCTTCTTCGCGGGTCCATTGTGGTAGCATGGCTACTACCCTTTTCAGGTTTTTAATGCCGTATTCGTTCGCGCGGGTCACATTGTCGCTCAAATCTTCGGCCTGACTGCGAGGATCTTCGTTCTTGCCTTCGCCCCCAAACCACAGGCGTGGGTTACGGGTAAGACTGTCAACCGCCAGTTTGTTGAGCAACTTGTGCTCCTGCTCCTCATTCTGTTCGCCAGGAAAAACTTTATATCCCCACTGTATAGCCCACTTATCGTAAGCGCCTATGCGTGGGTAAATGCCTTCTTTGCTAATGTGGTCTTCGGGCTGGGCAACGTAGTTAAAGCGGGCATAATCCATAATTGATACGGTATGACCATTGGCCTCTACCCATTTTTTGTCGCGTAGTTTTTCAACCGGGGTTTGGCTGCTGGCGCCCATGTTGTGCCTTAAACCAATGGTATGCCCAATTTCGTGCGATGATACAAAACGGATCAGTTCGCCCATCAGTTCATCATCAAACTCCATTTTACGGGCACGCGGGTCAATGGCTCCGGCTTGTATCATATACCAGTTGTGTACCAGTTTCATTACGTTGTGATACCAAACTACGTGGCTTTCCATGATCTCGCCGCTGCGCGGGTCACTTATGCGCGGTCCGTAAGCATTAGGCGTTTCAGAAGCCATGTACCTGATGACCGAAAAACGGGCATCTTCCAAACTCATGGTACTATCACCTTCGGGCCACTCCTTAGCCATAATGGCATTTTTGAAACCGGCCTTTTCAAAAGCCTTTTGCCAATCGTTTACACCGGCAATAAGGTATGGTCGCCATTTTTTTGGCGTAGCCGGATCAATGTAGTACACTATCGGCTTTTTAGGTTCCACCAAAATCCCCTTGTTGTATTTGTCTACATCTTCGGGCTTAGGCTCTAAGCGGTAACGCTGAACATAATCCTGCGTTTGCGTGCGCTGGCTGTTCTCATTAAACAACGTATAACGATTGGCAAAATAACCTACACGCTCATCAAAAAAGCGCTTTTTCATAGGCTCCTTAGGCAACAATACCATTGATACGTTAAAGCTGTAGGTGATGGCACCCGCCACCTGTGCGGCATAAAGCGACGATGAGGTCGACGTATATGTTTTAGTCGTACGCGCCTCGATATTCATCGGGTAAGCCGCAATTTTTTCGATGAACGAACGATCATCGGCAATGCTTCCTACTTTAGATATACCTTTATCCTTGGAGCTGATGCTCATTACCGGGTTGTCTTTTTTAAACAAATCGGTAACGTCAATTACGGTACGTTTATCGGCCGTGTTAATTGCCTTAATGTCAAAAGCAGCTGCAATAGGGTTTACGTTCGATACCTTTAACGATTTGTAAATAGCCTGTGTGCTATCGGCACTATCGTTACGGTAAACCACGCCACGCATAAATACCTTATTGCCGGACGCTTTTTCAAAATACACCGTTTGCTCGTTGGTTTCCTCGCCTCCCATGCTCACATTGCCCGAGGGTGTACCGGTATAGCGGGTTACCACCAGAAAATAGCGGTTAAACAACGAATCAGGTATTTCAAAGTAGTACTTGTTATCGTTATAAACCACGGTAAACACACCATTTTGCTTACGGGCGCTTGCCGGTACAATTTTACTGTACGGCTGCACAGCAACGGGCTTTTTTGTTGTATCGGCTTTTGCCGGGGTTGGTGCAGCCTTTTGAGCAAAAGCACCTAAACCGCACAGCAAAAGGCCATACATCATCACATACTTCATATAATTAAAAAATAGATCGCTTATCTGAATGATATAGTTTCGTTGGTATTTAGCGTAAGCAAAGGGTTAAGCTTAAGCACATCCTGCGCAAACGGAACTATATACATGCGCGAGTTTGGCTTTAAGGTATACGTTACCTGTGGCACCGTTTTGTTTACAATAGGAAATGTATGTACCAGTGTTTTGGCATAATCGGGCTCCAGGTTAAAGCGCTTGAGGTCGAAAAAGCGGTTTACACCAAACATCAGTTCCTTACGGCGCTCCTGTATAATAATATCCATAGTGGCTTTGGTTGTGGTTGGTACCGCAAGTTGGGCCTGTGCAGCATTGGTTATACGTTTTGAACGCAGGTTGTTAATGATGTTCATAGCCTCGGTGTAGTTGCCTTCACGTGCATATATCTCGGCCAGCATCAGGTAAACCTCGGTAGTTTTCATACCTACTGTTGGATAGAAAAATTTGGTGTAAGGCACATTCCAGAAAGCTGTACCGGCACCTGCATCCAAAAACGGACTTGGACCGGTGGTAAAAAACAGGTTGTAACGCGAATCTGTAGTGTTAAACAAACCTTTAAGCTCGGGGCTCATCAGGTATGTATAAGCAAAGTTTAATTCGTTGTAACCAGTCATGTAGGCATAGTTCAGCACTTCGGGGTTATCGGCAGCGGTAACGGATAAAGATGTTGGTCCGCCCTGGGTGGTGTATTTAACCAGGTCAAATATCTGTCCGTTATAACCTAATGATTTTTGTGCAGCTGCTTTAGCCTGCGCATACTCGCGTTTAAACAAGTGTACCTTGGTTTTTAAAGCGTAAGCAAATGCCAGCGATGGGTGGTATACATCCAAAGGCTTTTCCTGCAAATAAGGCAAGGCCTCATCAAGGTCGTTTTGTATAAACCTATAAACTTCTTCTACGCTCGATTTAGCTTTTTTGGCTTCCAGATCGTATTTATCTAAAATTACTACGCCGCCGTCGGTTGCTGCCGTTGCCGGGTCGTACGATTTTGAATAAACGTTAATGAGCATGAAATAATCAAAAGCCCTTAAAACTTTAGCCTCGGCTTTAGCAAGAGTTTTCATTGAGGCATCACCATCAGTATCATCAATCATGGTGAGTACCGTGTTCCAGCGGTTTATGTAAGCATAAACCTGGTTGTAATAACTACTGGAGGTTAAATAATCGGGGCGGTTGGCCTGTTCATCAAAAGTAAAATTGATGATGTCCATATTTTTAGGCAAGCCTATTACATATGATTCTTTTATCCATAAATCATCTGTGAGATAGGTAAAATTACCGGTATAGTATCCCCTGTTTGGGAAAGAAACCAACTTATAATAATCTTCGGTAGTTGATAGTACTGTTTTGCCCTTAGGTACAACGTCAAGGTATTTATTGCATGCCGAAAGGCTGAACAAGCTAACTAAGGCAAGCGTAAAGTATATTTTGATCTTCATGATTGATTGCATTTTTAAAATCCGACACTTAATCCTACTAAAAACGATTTTGGTATAGTTAAACCACGGGTACCACCATTCAGGTTGTAAGCCTCTGGATCAATATCTTTTCCGGCCGCGCTCCAATACCAAAGATTGTTGGCCTGTGCTGTTAAACGTAAATTGGTCATATGTATACGTTTCAGGAAATCATTCTTAATGATATATGATAGCGATATGTTGCGCAGTTTAATATAATCGGCACTTGCAATTTGATTATCGCCGTAGCGCCAAAGATCACTTAATGTGCTTGCGTAATTTTTAATGGCGTTAGGGTACTCAAAGTATAAGCGCGGCATATCGGTAAAGCCGTTGGTGTATAATTGGCCTATACCTTCGTTGTAGGTGTTAGAGGTAATAGCCGATAAAGGAACTACTTCTTTACGCAAATTATTACCGCCCGAATAAATAAACAGCATGTTCAACTGTAAATTTTTGTACCCTATACGTTGCGAGAATGAACCATTGAACGAGGGCAGCAATTTACCAACCGCTACCAAAGCCGAAGGCGAGTTGATAGATACTACGTTGGTTGGCGTTCCGTTTGCATCAAAGGTTACGTTAGAGTTGCCATTTTGATCCAGAAAATACGGATAGCCATTTACCATACCACCGTACTTGTAAGCATACATGGTTTGGAACGATGTATTGGCGTAATAGTAATCGGTAGGTGATGATATGTAAGGGAAGGCACTTGTGGTGCTGTAGTTTACATCAATAATGGTGTTTTTGTTGTAAGCATACACAATGCTCGAACCGAGGGTAAAATCTTTGCTTTTAAACCAATCTGAACTTAACATTACCTCAATACCGCGGTTACGCATGTTACCATTGTTAATAACGCGGGTTTTTAAACCTACTGTCGGGTCGAGGTCGTTATTGGTTAACAGGTCTGAGCTGTAACGGTTATACAGGTCGATACTACCTTTGATACGGTTTTTAAATACCGAAAAATCAAAACCTAAGTTGGTTGTAGTTACTTTTTCCCAACGTAATTTGGGGTTAGGATAAGTTAACAGGTTAGTATAAATTAAGCTGGGGTACAAGTTATCGTTACGATAAGATGCCGTTGCATAAGGCGAAGAAGATAGATCGGAGTTACCATTAATACCGTAAGTTACCCTTGCTTTCAGATAATCGAGCCAGGTAGCATCTTTCATAAACTCTTCATTGCTTACGTTCCAGCCGCCACCTACCGACCATATTGGCTTCCAGCGGTATTCAGGATCTAAACCAAAAAAACTGGCCTGGTCAATCCTAACGCTACCCGTTACGTTATATTTATTATTTAAGGTATAAGCACCGTTGGCATAAAATGAAACATTGCGGCTAAGCGGATTAGCCAGCACGCCATTGTTGCCGCTCATAGTGCGACGGCCATATAAATAACTGGTTATACCCGTAGTACTTAACGATTTAAAATCCATAGCTTGTGAGCTAAGCAACTGTGGATCATAAGCATACCTGATATCGCTAACATAAAGCGGAGATTCACTTTGACGGGCTTCAAAACCACCAATAGCAACTATATTATGCTCATAGTTACCGGTTTTAAAGGTTTTATCAAAGTTTAATTGTTGCCTGAAGGTATAGTTATAAGAACGGCCATTATCTTGCCTTAAACGGCCACCGGTAGTAATTACATTATGCTCGAACTTATTTGTAGTTGCATTCAGGGAGGTCATGGTGTTATACAGGAAACGCATTTTGTATGATTCCTGCGCATAGAACTGCTCTTTGTTGGTGTTTGATGTTTCGTACTGAAAAGACACCTCGTAATTAAGTCCTTTTATAATTTTAGCACGCAGGCTGGTAAAGGCACGTAAATTAAATGCCTTGGTATTGGTTACACCGTTTTGCAGCTCATTCAATACATTAAACTTGTACGATTTAAAATCGGCATTGCCTGTTAATTTTGAAGCTACCTGACCGTTAATGGCACCGCCGCTTGAAAAACCATCACTCACGTTCACATAATCTGATAGTACGGGATTGCCGTTCTCATCAACAATACGTGCGTAGCGTTCCTGCAGATCATAGTTACCGTAGTCACCGTCGGTAGCGTTGGATACGGTGTACCTGCCGTTTAAACCAACGGTTGCGGTAAGCCATTTATTAAAATCGAACGTATTTTTAAAATACATGGTTAGCGCCTTGCTTTCGTTCCCTTTAACGCGCATGGCATTCTCATCATAGTTAAGTGATACGAAACTATTGCTTTTGGCCGAACCCGAACTCAACGAAAGGTTATAACGGTTACGGGTTTCGTTTTGCCAAACATTGTTGGTATAGTCTTTAATGTAATCATTATTTCGCCAGCTATTAAGGGTGCTGTTCAACTGATCGGTTGTAATTTTACCCTCGTACTGAGAGCGGTATAATTGGTACAGCGGCGAGTAATAACGTATAGTACCATTGCCTATATCACCATAGTAAGCAAACATGGCACCAGCATTGGCGTAGTTGAGTAACTCGCTTTTGTACTTGGCAGTTTCGTAATCAATGATCTGGCTGGTGTTAGCATAATGCATTTTATCCAGATCGGGCTTGGTGGTTACAAAATAATCGGCATTGGCATTAATGCTCACGCTGCCCTTAGCACCCGATTTGGTGGTTAACACAATAACACCATTGGCCGATTTTGAACCGTAAATTGATGCCGCAGCAGCATCCTTTAACACATATATCGAAGCAATATCATAGGGATTGATATCTTCGATGCGGCTATTAGTTGGCAAACCATCAATTACTACCAATGGATAGGTGGTAACAGCCGAAGAAAATGTGGCAGGCCCCCTCAACTGTAAATCATTGCTTGATGGAGTAAAACGTAAACCCGATACCCTACCCTCTAAAGCCGAGGCCAGGGAAGGATTGATCTGCTGATTTAACGTTGTCGAATCTATTTTAACAATAGCCGCCGTGCTGCGCTCTTTTGAAAGTGTTTGGTAACCGGTAAACACTACTTCCTTGAGATTCACATTACTGGCAATCATCACAATACTTATTAAGTCTGATGATTTTACATTGCTAAGCGGCGTTTCTTTTAAAGTATAACCCATGCTGCGGGTTACTATTACCGGCGATGGATTATATGATGGGATAGTAAACGTACCGTCAAGGGCTGTTTTGGCAACCGCGGTTTCACCTTTTACTTGCACATCAATACCGGGCAGCGGGGTACCCAGCGTATCAATTATTTTACCCCTAACCTGTACGGGGGTAGTTAATTGAGGGCGTGCTTTGATAATGATAATTTTTTTACTGATCTCATAAGTGAACGGCTGCCCGGCAAATAAACGCGGAACCAGTTCGCTGAAATCGGTATTGCTGGCGCTCAGGGTTACCGGCGAAGCATTTTTTAAGAATGATGCATCATACACAAACTGGTAGCCGCTCTTTTTCGAAAAATCGGCTATGGCTTTTGCAAACGGTACATTTTTGTAATCAACCGTTATTTTTTGTGCCGATGCCTGTAGCGAAAACAGCATGCCCAAACAAAGTAACAATGCAAAGAGCTTGCTTTTTACGGGACATAGGAAGGGTAAACCCCTGTGTTTTTGGGTAAAAATAATCATAGTAAATATTTAGGGTAGTTAATAGTGTAAGGAGAGTAAAAGTTGAATTTTAGTGCAGGAACGCTACATAACCGAAACCCTCCTTTCGTCGATCCTGAACTTAATGCCGCTGGTGGTGGTGATCATGCCAAGCACTTCAGATAGGTTAACCTGCCTGCTGATCTTCATGTACAAGCTTTTTTGGGGAAGCTTGCTATAATCTGTTTCGAAGTTATACCACCTCGATAATTTATGCATGATAACATCTAACGATTCATTTTCAAATACAAACTCGCCGTTTTTCCAGGCACTGTAGGTATCGGCATCCACATCGGTTACGGTTATGCCCGCCACCTTAGCCCGACTTTGTTGTCCGGGTTTTAAAATTGCCGTTTGGTTATGGCTGCTTACTTTAACACTGCCCTCGGTTAATGTGGTCACAGGTCCGCCATCTTCGGCAAAGTTGCTGATGTTGAATTTGGTACCCAGCACCTGTACATCCTGACCGGCAGTTGTTACGATGAATGGTTTTTGTTTATTCTTAGCAACCTCAAAGTAGGCCTCTCCGGTTAAAGTAACCTTACGCTCATTACCGGTAAAACCAACCGGAAACTCCAGTTTCGATTCGGAATTGAGCAGTACTTCGGTGCCATCGCTCAGGCGCACATGGTATTGACCGCCGCGTGGGGTAATTAAAGTATTTATTTGGCTAAGTGCTAATGTATCTGTACCGTAAGCCGTGTAGGTTATTGTACCGTTGCTGGTTTTAGCAATATTTACACCTGCTGTTTTTTTAATAAACCCGCCCAAATTTGAAGTTTGCAGGTTAAGGGTATCATTACCGCCAACCGAAAGCATGGCCATATTGCCGCCCGGTTGCAAATCAGTTGTATGTTGTGTAGTTTGTTTTTTATTGAGGAGTAAAAGCCCGCCAATGCTTAATACCAAAGCAACACTGGCTGCGGCATAGTACCAGGCCTTGCGTTTGCGGGGTTGCAGCGTAATAACGGTTGCCATTTCGCTTTCGGCTTCGTGCATAATTTTGGCGCGCACGTTTTGCAGTAAAGCAAAATTAGCATCGGCTTCTACATCTATCTCTGGCTGCCCCAGGGCCTCGGCAAGTAATTGCTTTAGCTCCTGCTCGCTACTCTTGTCCAAATATTGAAACAGCTTGTGCAGCTCTTCTTTGGTGGCCGAGTTTTGCAGAAACCTTTGGTAGATGACAAATATTTGTTCGTCTTTATTCATAAATCACTTGCTAATACGCACCATATTCTAAAACACACTATTCAACTGCAAGATTTTTTAAAAAAATTCAAACAAATTTTAAATCACCCATTAAAAACCCAGCTAATTATCAACAAAAGCAATGATTTTGAATTAAAAATAAATTCTTTTACAGTTTTTGTAGCCTGAACAAGATGATTACTTACGGTTGAGGAACTTATTCCGAGCTCTTCGGCAGCTTCCTGATAGCTTTTACCTTCTAAACGACACAATCTAAACACCGCAAGACGCTGAGGAGGCAATTGCGCGAGTGCTTTATCTAATATTTCGCGCCTTTTTTCAAAAATCAGCTCATCATCACTGTCCGAATTATAGATTTCGGCAAAATGATTGATCAATTCCTGTTGTAAACGGGCGTCGCGGGATAACTTCCGGTAATAATCATATACCACATTGATGGCAATGGCATATATCCACGATTTGAAGGATTGAGAAGGGTCTATTCTTTCGCGGTTGTTCCAAACTTTTAAAAAAACATCCTGTAAAAGCTCCTCTGCAGAATCGGTATCTTTTACCATACGGAGTATTTTGGCCAGCAACGGCGAACTATACTGGTCGTAAACCAACCCGAAGGCTTGGGTATCTCCCTGTTTCAGTAAAGTAATTATGTGTTCATGCCCGGCTTCCAAACCAACACAATAAGAGGTTTTTACAAAAAGTTTAATTAATTATTCGCAGCACACAGATCAACATCCCCAGCTAATTGGCTAAGATATGTATTTTTAGGGAATTTTAATATACCGGCCTACCTGCACTTGCCTGTAAGGTATATCTTCATATTAAATAACCCACTTAGCCCGTCCAAATTTCATAATGTGTTACCTTTACCCCGATGGAGAACCCCTTGGTTGAACTGGCGCAGGCCTATATTAATACTACTAATACGCTTGTGTTTTTAACCGGCAAAGCCGGAACCGGTAAAACAACCTTCTTGAGGGCCATTCGCAATAAGTCTACAAAAAAAATGGTAATCGTGGCTCCAACGGGCGTTGCGGCCATTAATGCCGGGGGAATGACTATTCACTCGTTGTTTCAGTTATCTTTTGGCCCCCTGCTCCCCGGCACCGATGGCCCCGAGCTTACTTACAATGCCGAAAAGCGAGAACTGCTCCAAAGTCTCGAACTGCTGATTATTGATGAGATTAGTATGGTGCGCCCCGATGTGCTCGATAAAATTGATTCGATACTGCGCTCCATACGTGGCAATGGTTTTGCTTTTGGAGGAGTACAACTTTTGCTTATCGGCGATTTAGCTCAGCTCAGCCCCATTATCAGGGATGATGAATGGACGCTGCTACGTCCTTATTACCAAACGCCGTACTTTTTCAGCAGCCGGGTATTGCAGCAAACGCCCTATGTGCGCATTGAGCTGGATAAGGTGTATCGCCAAAGCGACCCTGTTTTTGTGGACATACTTAACGGCATGCGCGACCAATCCCTATCGCCCGCAGCCCTGCAAACACTTAACCAGCGATATGTTGAGGATTTTGTACCAGATACCGATGAGCCTTACATAACACTTACCACCCATAACCGCATTGCCCAGCAAATTAATGCCGAACGGTTAGATATGCTGCAAAGCAAAGAGGTAGAATATAAAGCCACCATACGCGGGGATTTCCCGCAGGACGCCTACCCGACCGAGATGAGCTTGAAACTGAAGGAGAGTGCCCAGGTAATGTTTGTAAAAAACGATAGCTCGGCCGAAAAGCGTTATTACAATGGCAAGATAGGTACCATAGTGCGCCTCGAAACGGATACGGTACACGTTGTTACTGCCGATGGCCTTGAGATTGCCGTGCAGGCACTGGAATGGCTGAACGTAAAGTACCAGATGGATGGCGACGAAATTAACGAGGACAATGCCGGCAGCTTTGCACAAATTCCGTTGCGGCTGGCCTGGGCCATTACAATACATAAAAGCCAGGGCTTAACTTTCGAGAAGGCCATTATTGATGTGAGCGGAGCCTTTACCCACGGCCAGGCTTATGTGGCCTTGAGCCGCTGCCGCTCGTTAGAGGGTTTGGTGTTGCGCAGTCCGGTAAGCATGCAAAACATCATCGGCGACCCAACCGTGCGCCGCTTTAATGAAGCAGCTCAAGCCTTTCGCCCCAATGAGGAAACGCTTGTACAGCATCGCGAAGCATATCGCATATTCCTTTTAAGCGAGTTGTTTAATTTTGGCGGCCTGCGCGAAAGGCTTAAAAAGTTTGAATACCTGCTGCCGGCCATAGAGCAGGAGGTTTTTACAGTAGCCGAAAAACTCCCCCGGCAATTAGCCAGATGGGATGAGGAACGCATACAAAAAGCTGCCGTTTATTTTAATGAAAAACTGGGTAAAACGGTTGAAAGCCTGCACCAGCAATTAACCGGCGCCATTGGCACATCAAAAGAACTGGCCGGCAAAGCCGATAATTTAATCAAATGGCTCATGGCCCGTATAAAGCTGCTTGATATGTTTTCGGTTCAGCCTTTTCGTACTGAACAGTACATTGCCTTTCAGCGGGAGTCGGCCACGCCTTTGCCCCACTCCTATTTAAAGGCGCTTAACGCCAAGCCTAATGAAAAACTTTACGAAACACTTTTAAGCTGGCGCGATGAAACGGCTAAAAAAGAACAGGTGCTGGCCAGTATGCTCTTCTCCGAACAAACGCTGGCAGCCATTGCGGCTAAACTCCCCGAAACCCTTAAAGCCCTAAGCGGCATTAAAGGCATCGGCCCCGAAAAGACGAAACGCTACGGCACTGATCTGTTAACTATGGTTCGTGCCTATCAACAGGAAAGCAGCGGCTCGGCCGATCAGGTGAGTATGTTTTAAAGACCAATTAATCATTTTCTTCATAAAGATTCATCCTCTAACGTCTTAGCAGGGTCTCTCGTAGAGGACCCTGCGCCACTGACTAATTGATATTACCCCCCTATACATTCAGGGTCCTCTACGAGAGACCCTGAACGTAAAAAATATATAACCCCCTCCCTAACCCTCCCGACGGAGTGAATAATACAATGCTACGAAAGCGCTGTAAGTACAAGAGTGAAAAATCCTTATTCCTCTTTATATATATCAAACTTTTGAAAAGCAACTTTCCCAAAATCTTTAACGGTTTTCACTTTAGTTTTTACTTTTTCGGGTTCACCTGAATGAAAACTATCGCCACCATCTTTAAAAAGGTACCAGCTTTTATCGGCCGGGTTATATTTAAAGGTGATGATGCGTGTCCACCGCCAACCGCTCCCGCCGTAATGCTCTACCGAAAAATAGCCATTTTTGATGGTTATACCGGTAAATGGGTCGCCCATCATACCACCGCAGTCTACACAGTAAACCGCATTATTGCTTCGGGCTGCAAGCTTGTAGCTTTTGTCGTGCTGGCCGGTAAGTATTAGTAATGGGCGTTTTTCGGGATGATCGATCACATCAGAAGTTTTTTCTTCCCCCTTTTTATAAAGGACCATGATGGCATCGGGGTAAGCATCCTTGTTTAAATCGCCACGCGTCAAATCAAGCACTTCATACCCGGCCGGTACAAAGCCTTTTAAAATCGCCGGAACCTGAACGGGTTTCTTGGATTGCGCCAGGCAAACTGAGCTTGATAAAGTAAGGGATAAAAATAAAAAGTAACGTAAAAACATGTGTTGATTTAGATATTAATTAAGATCAAATACTCACCATTAAACACGTAGAGCAAAGAATGTTTGACAACAAATTATAATTCATCCAAAACCACAACGGCAATACAATGTTGATTAATCGGACCTCAACATTATACCACATGTCACTAAAAAGCTTGAGCAAAACCCGCTGGAAAATTGAACCCGACCGCGTTACGGTTTACCCTTATGGTGTATTCCATATATTTACTATTATACTGGCCATAATTTTCGCAGGCCTTTTATTTGTCTACTTTAGATACGAAAATTCGGGCTTTGGCAGTTCACTCCCCATAGTGCTTTTATTTGCGCTAATGTTAATATTCTTTTGGGGATCTGCTTATACCTATATTGAGTTTGACAGTCGGGTTGGCCGCATGCGTAAAATGCTGATGGGCTTTTTACCGGTTAAAAATATACCGTTTGCCAAATTGCAGGGCATTAACCCGGTAAGCAATGTGGCTGGAAGCTATAACTATCGTTTGTTTCGTAAAGATGCGCGTTATGGTAAAGGTATTGTAGTTTCCTCAGGTTATACTAAAAACGATGACCCAAATGCCATTGCTTTTGTTGAAGAAGCCGTGCCTGTAATTCATGGCTTTCTCGACCTGCATGATACGCTAAACCCGCCCGAGTTGGTTGAGTCAATTACCTCTTACAAATACTTTAACCAGCAAGGCAACATCTATACCCTTAAAAATAAAAAAGCAGGTGCTATTGTGTTCGGCTTAATTTTTATAGGTCTTGGGTTTTACATCCTGTTTGCAACAATTCAAAGTATTATTGGGGCTTTAATAATTACGGCTATCATGTTCATATTAGGTCTTGCGTTTATCAACGCAGCTTTTACTAAAATCAGCTTCGATACCGAAAACAAGACTATACAACGTACAGGCTTGTTTAAATTTTTTAACCGCACATACAGTTTCGGTAATTTTGCAGGAATACAAACACTGCGCAGGACTTACAATTTTATATACGTTGGTACCGATGTAAACATGTATTTTGATGCACCTGATAAAGCAGGGAAACAGAATATGCTCACCGTAATATCGCTCAAAAAAAGCGCTGACATTGAGCGCTTTCTTCAGGAGATTTATAAAATTATGGGAATGTAATTGGTGTTACATTCCTAATTACAAATTGCTTCGGCAAACTTTTTAGTGCTATAGGCTTTGTAAATTTTACCGGCGATTTTTAGAATATCTGTCGCTTTACTATCAGCAGGTATAACTTTATCATTTTCCATTTCCCTTATGACGCGGCCATTTTTTACATAATACCGGTATTTGGTTTTAGTAACCGGGCCTATGGCGGGCCCGCCAACAATGCTTTCTAAACAAAATACAACCCTGCCGTCATTATAGTAATATTCTTTTACCCAACTTCCATCCCCTATCGATCCCGATTCGGTTATCTTGACAATGGTTTTATCATTAAAAAAGTAATTTACCACACCCTCTTCTACACAACCGGGGCTTTCATATGTGAAACGTTGAGGTTTAAGCTTCAGCATATTAATTTGTTGATATATCTGCCTGATGGCGGCAACGTCAGTAGGCACATCAGTTTGAATTAGCGCCCGGCTTCCACGACTAATGGGTGGCACCTGGGCAAAAAGTTGGCTCGTTATCAACAACATTGAAATGAACAGGAAACTGAACTTTTTTGAGGTAATACAAATTGGAGATTTCATTTGGATAAAGGTTATGATTACGATAACCCAACAGGTAGATATACTTATTTGTTTATTTAAGTAAACTCATTTGTTTTCCGTTACCGTTCCTTTTATTTACTTTCGCACCCCTTTTTAGGTCCTTACTTAAACGTTATCTGCAATGAATAAATATTTATACGGCATTGATTTTGGCACTACCAACTCGGCCTTGGCAATTTTTGATGAAGAAGCCGGCGAGATCACGCAAACTATCATCATTCCCTCATTAATATATTTTTTTCATGAACGCGGTAATGAAAAGGACTATGTTGTTGGTGAGGATGCCATATCGGCCTACCTTAACGATGGCATGAAGGGGCGCTTTATTAAATCGGTTAAGCAAATACTATCTCGCAGCAGCTTTACCGAAACCCGCATCCAAAACAAACGCTACACCGCGCCCGATTTGGTTGCCCTCATACTAAAAGAACTTAAACAACGCGCCGACGAAATTACCGGCCAGGACGTTCAAAAAGCGGTAATTGGTCGCCCGGTATTTTTTGATGATGATAACGTGCAGAAAGATACCCTGGCCCAAACCCGCCTTAATAAAGCTGCCGAACTTGCGGGCTTTACCGATGTACGCTTTCAGTTTGAGCCTATTGGTGCGGCGTTTGCCTACGAACGCACCCTAACCCGCCGCGAAAACGTATTGGTTGCCGACTTAGGTGGCGGCACCACCGATTTTACCTACCTCGTACTCGATCCCGCCCGTGCAGGGAGCGAAGATCGTAAAAAAGACATGATGGCCACCGGCGGTATTTATGTGGGTGGCGACAGTTTAGATTCGGCCTTTATGTGGGAAAAGGGTACGCCTTATTTTGGTAAAAGTGCGCAGTACGAAGGTACTTCAGGCAAAATATTAACAGTTCCTAAATCGCTGTTTCATAACATATGCTCGTGGGAGCAAATGAACTTTTTTAACGGCCCAAGGGTGCGTAAAGAGATTGACGATTACTACTACTTCTCTAAAAAAGACCGCTTGTTTAAAAACCTGATCACTTTGGTTGAGCATAACCTCGGCTACTCGGTATTCAGGGCAATTGAGCGGGTAAAAATAGAACTTTCGGAGGCAGAACGATCGGCTTTCAGTTATCATGAAATGGATATTGACATTGAGGAAGATATTCCGCTGGGCGATTATGAGCAGGTAATTGCTAAAGACATCAGCCGCATTGCCACCTACTTCGACGAGTTTTTGAACACCAACAACATTCAGCCCGAAAATATCGACACCATTTTTATGACCGGTGGCACCTCGCAGGTTAAAAGTATTCAGCGCCTGTTCCGCCAACGTTTCCCGCATGTAAATTTAAACTCGGGCGATAATTTCAGGAGTGTTGCCAAGGGGTTGGCTTATAGCGGGTATTTATTTGAATAATTAATAGGTAAAAATACATTTATCAGTACGATATAAATTGCGCTCATTAATTTAAGTCTAAACTACTGATTACCAATAAATAATAAATACATCCAAAAGAAATAAATATACTTTTTAAGCAACTTTTTAACAATAAATTTCGCAAAAGGCAAACAATATAGTTTTTGGTTGGTATTACAATACCAACACATACAACTTCCTGTACCGCCTATGCAATTTTCTTTAAAGAGTAAAAAGTCAGTTTTTTGGTTATTTATGCTTTTGGGCACGAGTGTCACGGCACAGCAAATACCCGACACGGTTGCAAAACCCAAACCTCCCCCAAAAGATAGTATACCTATCGCACCGCCTGTAACAGTATCACCAACCGGCCAAACACAACAATCTTCCCCCACCGTATCTAAACAAGATACCACCAACAAGCAAAACATTTCGGGCATTGTTAAAGACGAAAAAGGTCAGCCACTACCCGGCGTTGCCATTCGCGTGCGCGGCAGCAATGCGGGTGCTACAACGGGTGCCGATGGCCGCTTCAACATAAAAGCCTCTGTCAACAGTGTTTTGGAGCTAACTTTTGTAGGCTATGTTACCCAAACTGTTCGTGCTAACGGCCAAGCCCAACTTAACATTACCCTGCAACCCGAAACACGTACCCTCAAGCAGGTAATTGTTAACGGCTACTCCACCCAAAACAAGCGCGACCTCACCGGGGCGGTATCGGTAGTAACCTCTTCGGATATTGAAAACCTGCCCGTAGGCGGGGTTGAACAGATATTGCAAGGTAAAGCTGCAGGTGTATCGGTAACACAGGCCACCGGTGCACCGGGCGAGGGCATTGCCGTGCGTATACGCGGTGTGGGTACCATTAACAATAATAACCCGCTTTATGTGATAGACGGCGTACCATCAACCACCGGTATAAACCAGATAGCCCCGGCCGATATTGAAAGCATTAACGTGCTTAAAGATGCCTCGGCCGCATCAATTTACGGTGCAAGGGCATCAAACGGTGTGGTAGTGGTTACCACTAAAAAAGGCCGCCAGGGCCCGCCGCGTTTCAGCATACAACAATATACCGGCGTGCAAACTCATGGCGATTTAATTAAAATGGCCAATACCCAGCAATATGTATCGGCCTACAACGCAGCAGCACAGGCCGATGGCCGGGCGCAGATACCGGCCTCATTAGCCGCTACCCTGCCCGATGTAAACTGGCAAAAAGAGATATTGAAACCAGCCATTATCAACAACACCAACCTCTCTATAAACGGCGGTAGCGAGAACAGTACTTACATTGTATCGGCTAATTACTTTAAACAAAACGGTTTAATTAAAAACAGTGCTTACGACAGGCTTAACCTGCGCACTGGTATCAACAGTAACTTATCCAAAATATTTACGGTAGGTACTAACATCAACCTGTCGTACTCAAAAACCAAGCAGGTAGGAACCTCGGGCGATGGTTTTGGGGCAGGCAACCAGGGCGCAAGTGTAATGCGTTTTGCCTTGTTCCGTACACCAGGAACGCCTGTTTACAAACCCAACGGCGATTACGTGGATTTACCCGAAAACCCCTCGTTTTTTGGTGATGGGTTAAATCCGGTTGGTTTTGCCGATAACTTTGACCGCAAGTACAACGCTTATGGCATGATAGGTAATGTATTTGCCGAAGCCAACATTATTAAAGGCTTGAAAGCGCGCACCTCAATTGGCGGTAATTTGGTTATCACCGATTTTAAACAATTCTTTAAAATCTGGGGTTCAGATAGGGCTATCAACTCGCCCGGCAGTTTGGCCCGCTCAAATGCTAATCAATTCGACTATAACTGGACCAACACGCTCACCTATAAATTCGATGTAGCTAAACATAACTTTACCATACTGGCGGGTAGCGAGGCCATTAAAAGCCGCACCAATGGACTGTCGGCTTCACGCTCCATATTCCCTAACCAAGATCCCGATTTTCAATACCTTGACAACGGTATAGGTGTACAGCAAAACGGAGAAAATGAATCGCGCTGGGCACTATTCTCCCTTTTTGGTCGTGTTGATTATGGTTATGCCGATAAATACCTCGCCAGCTTTACCATTCGCCGTGATGGTTCATCGCGCCTTAACCCTAACAACCGCTATGGCAACTTCTACTCTGGTTCGTTGGGATGGCGTTTAGATCAAGAGAGCTTTTTAAAAGACGTAAAATGGTTATCAATGCTTAAACTGCGTGCAGGCGTTGGTCAAACCGGTAACCAGGAGATCAGTAATTACGCTTATACCTCGCTCAACTCACTGGTGGGCTTCTACCCTTTCGGCGGCACGTCGGTAATTGGCAACTCGCTTACCTCGCGCGGTAACAGCAACATTACCTGGGAAACCAGTACGCAAAGCAACTTTGGTATCGATGCGGCCTTCCTAAATAATGACCTGCAAATCACCGCCGATTACTTTATTCGTAACAACAGTAATATATTATTTGCCAACCCACTGCCCCCAAGTGCAGGCTCAGGCGCAAGTCCGTACGTTAATGCGGGCAAGGTGCAAAACAAGGGTTTTGAGTTGGAAGTGTCGTACCGCAAGCAATTATCAAAAGACTGGAAGATAGACCTGTCGGGTAACTTAGCTACACTCAATAATCAAGTTAAATCATTAGCTGGTTCCCCTATTGTAGGCGGACGGATTGATAATGAATACTATGCCACTTTGACCAACGTTGGTCAGCCAATAGGAGCATTTTATTTGTTACCCATGGAAGGGATCTTCCAAAACGAACTGGATATTTTTACCCATGCTTACCAGGGGGCAGGCATTAGACCTGGCGATGTTAAATATAAAGATACCAACGGCGATAACGTAATTGACGAGCGCGACCGTGTATTCTCGGGCAGCCCTATTCCAAGCCTTACTTATGGCTTTACCGGTAACGTAAACTTTAAAAATTTCGACCTGAGCGTGTTCTTCCAAGGTGCGCATGGCAATAAACTGTACAACCAGGCCCGTACCGATATTGAAGGTTTTTACCGCGCCTTTAACGTTACCGAGCGTGTGGCAACGGGCAGTTGGACCGGTCCCGGTACCACCAATGAGTTTCCACGCTTAACCTGGGAATCGGCATCATCAACCAATAACAAGCGTCCGTCTACCCGCTTTTTAGAGGATGGCTCATACCTGCGCTTAAAGAATGTACAGCTGGGCTACAACTTTGGCAGCAAAATGATGTCGAGGTTAAAAATGTCGTCGCTACGGGTTTATGTTAGTGCGCAAAACCTGCTCACGTTTACCAAATACACAGGCCTCGACCCTGAACTTTATACCAACAGCAATTCGGCCGGTGACGGTGTACGCGCTGTCGGTATCGATTGGGGTACCTATCCATCGGCCCGAACTTATACCGTGGGTGTTAACGTCAACTTTTAAACTAATGAAAAACAGATATATATTTCCGCTGATGCTCGGCCTGCTTGTAGCCACAGGCTGCAAAAAGTTTTTAGAAGAACCGGCCCTCGGCTACTACTCTAACGAAGACCTATTTGCTAACGATGCCACCGCCCGTACGGCTATCAATGCAGCTTATATACCTTTAACATTTAGCGATGCTGCCGCCAACCCACTTTGGGTGCTGGGCGATGTAGCAACCGACGACGTAATTATAGGCGGCAACGCCGGCGAGCAGGCCGATTACACCAGCATCGACCAATACAACATTTTACCGGGCAACGGTGCCGTGCAATCATTATGGGCGCGTTACTACGATGGCATAGGCGCGCTGTAATATTGTAACCGATGGGCTGTCCAGTGAAAGCACCGGCACATCGGCCGATACCCGCAAGCTGCTTTTGGGTGAAGCTAAGTTTTTGCGTGCTTATTACTATTTCACCCTTACCAACTTTTACGGTAACATTCCACTGCGCTTAAATGTAACCACACAGCAAAATGCAGCTATGCCAGCCAGTACTCAAGCGCAGATCTACACCCAAATAGAAAAGGATCTAACCGAAGCCGCCGCGGCATTGCCCGATAAATGGTCGGCTGGTAATGATGCCGGGCGTGCTACCAAGGGAGCTGCGTTAGCACTATTAGCCAAGGCATCCTTATTCCAGAAAAAGTATACCGAAGCCGTAAACTACGCCACACAGGTTGAAGGTTTAGGCTATAATTTGACCGATAACTTTATGGATAATTTCAATGCATCGGCCAAAACTAATAACGAGGTTATATTTTCGGTGTGGCATATACGCAATGCGCAGCCATTGCAAGGCAACTCGTTAAATTACTGGTTTGCTCCGCGCGATTTGAATGGTGCAGGGGTATTTTATCCTACCCAAAACCTTGTAGATAACTTTGAGGCCAACGACCCGCGCCTCGATTTAACCATAGCCCGCACCGGCAAACCGTATTACGATTCGGAATTTAAAGCGGCCTGGTCAACAACCGGCTATCTGTCTAAAAAACATATACAGCCCTTGAGCGAAGTGCCAACCACCACCAAAAACGATGGTGCGCTTAATTATGAAGCCATTCGTTTTGCCGATATTTTATTAGTAAAGGCCGAAGCCTTAAATGAGCAAAACCAAGGTTCGGCGGCTTTGGTTCCGTTAAACAAAGTGCGCGAAAGAGCCCGTAAAAACTACAGCGGTACAGCACCGGCAGGTTTGCTACCCAACATTACGGTAACTAACCAGTTGCAGTTGCGTACCCTTATTCAGCGTGAACGCCGTAGCGAGCTGGCATTGGAGTTTCAACGCTACTTCGACGTGATGCGTTACGGACAAGTTTATGCCGAAGCGTCATTATTACCCGGAGCGCCAAACTTTAATTATACACGCAACAGGTTCTTCCCTATTCCGCAAACCGAGCGTAATACCAACCCGGCATTGTAATTAAGAAATGAATTGACCTATGAATTTTAGAAAATATAAAACGAATTACTTTACATACACCGCCCTGTTGTTGGCCGGCACCATAGCTATTTCATCGTGCAGTAAGGATAATAATGAGCGGGATGTGAACTCCAATAAAACCGAGTTAAAACGCCTTACCGATTCGGTGAACGCCGTTTATACCGCAGCTCCCGAAGGCCGCAATATTGGCCAATACCCGAAACAAGCACGTACCGAACTAAAGAAAGCTATTGATATGGCCAACACGGTAAATAATGGCGAGTATACCCAGCAGGAAGTGAACAGTGCCTTTGCCAGTTTACGTCGTGCTTCAGCGGCCTTTAGCCAGCGCGCGATTGTAGAAGTTGCTGCCGAAAACCTGGTGGCCAAATGGCTGTTTGCTGGCAACGCGCTGGATGCCACCGCTAACAAGCATGATGGCGTTTTGAAAAGCGGCATCATAGGTACCGAAAAAAGTCCGACCGATGGCGGCACGCTCCCTGTTTTAGTTAACGACCGCTTTGGGCAAGCAGGTAATGCATACGAATTTACCAATGGCGCTTATATTGAAGTCCCATACACGGCCTCGCTTAATCCTGAGGTGATCAGCATAAGTTTATGGGTTAATCCTAAAGAATCATTTGGTGATAACTACATGCTATCTCTTAACCGTTGGAACGGCTTTAAATTTCAGTTACAAACCGATAATTTCTTATTCCTAACCATGAAAGCCACCACCGCCACTTACGACCGGGATAGCAATCCCGGCAAAATGACCGTGGGGCAATGGCACCATGCCGTGGTAACATTTGGCAACGGCGCAATTACTTTTTATGTAGATGGTGTGCAGGTAAAAAACGAAAGCCTTTCGGGCACATTGGCTAAGCTTGCCTCTCCTACCAACCTGGTTATCGGTCAGCAATTGCCTAAAGACAAGTTTAACTTTACTGATAGCAGCAACCCCAATTATTTTTACGGAGGTTCGTTCTTTAAAGGCTCGCTGGATGATATACGTTACTATAACAAGGTGTTGACAACCGATGAGGTTACCCGCATTTATAACAACGAAAAGCCGGATTGATATCCGGATTTTGCTTTGGTAAAGATATTATAATTGGCTAATCATTAAATTGCGACGATTGACTAATAGCCTTGATCAAATAATCAAACAGCGGCATATCCGATGGTATCTGCATTTTTTTGCGTAGTCGGTAGCGGCTCACCTCAACGGCTTTAATGGTAATGCTCATTAACTGGGCTATCTCTTTTGAGGTGAGGTTCATTTTAAGATAGGCGCACAGCTTCAAATCATTAGGACTCAATTCGGGGAAACGTTCTTTTAAGCGGCTTAAAAAGTTGGAGTGTATATGATCGAAGTGAATGGCAAACTGTTCCCAGTCGCCGTCATTTCGTTCAGCCTCATTCAGCAGGCGTATCACCCGTTTAAAATCAGTCGATTTATCGCCTTTACCATTAGCAACCAAGGGCAAAAGTTCGTCTTTAATTTTCGCTAATAGCTTGCCGCGTTGCACGAGGTGCATGGTAGTTGAGGCCAGTTCCTTATTTTTATACACTACATCGGCCACCAGCTTTTCGTTTTGCAGCTTCATTATCTCGCGCTCGTTGTGCTCTAACTCAAGTTGGTGCAGGTATTTGAGTTTTTCCTGTTCTTTAAGGTGTTTACGCTGCTGCCGTTTTATAAACAAGTGTACCGAACCTGCCGCAACAACCAAACACAACACATAAAACCACCAACTTTGATACCAGGCAGCTTCAATAACAATTTGTTGCCCGGCTGGCACCGATTCACTTCCCATGTTGTTACGTACCTTTACTTTAAACGTGTAAGTACCCGCCGGTAAGTTGGTATACTCCTTTTCGGCTTTGGTACTCCAGGCCGACCACTGTTTATCAAACCCCACCAGTTGATAGCTAAACTCTAATGTATTTTGTTGCTCGTATAAGGTAGAGGCAAATTCAAAATGCAGGGAATTTAATTCGTGAGGCAGTTTAATTTGCTCGTTAGGTTTAGGACTTGGCTTACCGGCATAGCCACCAAATACAACACTGTCTTTATCATCTAAAACCTTTACCTGGGTAAGTAGCACGTTTATGGGTTGACGACTTTGCTCGCGATATTTTAAGAAGTTGATATGATAGATACCCTTGTTGGCTCCCACAAAAATATTTTGCTGATCATAAGGGTAAATATGCTCAAAGCCCGATACCAGTTTTGAAGTAAGTTCGGGAAAGTATATCACGGTTGGCCGGTCTTTATGGGTCGAAAAATCAACTACGCCTAATTTCTTGTCGTTTACAAACCAAACATTGCCGGCAGCATCTTCATTAAGGTAATGTATGCCTGTGTTATGCGTATAAGGTTCAAATAGGGCCGAACGTTGAAAACGCTTGGTATTATCGTTATACTCATAAATACCTTTTAAAGTAGCCACCACAATGCGGTTTTTAATGCGAAACACGTAATTACCCAAAGCTGCAGGCAAGCCATCTTTAATACCCAATATCTCTCGTTGTATAATACGCTGATGATTGGGCGATAAGGTTAATTTAAAAACTCCCCTGTAAGGGTGCGATGCCCAAACCACATTGTTATTATTATCATAGGCTAAAAACCGCAAAGATGTTTTATCAACCCCATTAATAATGCCGCCGTTTCTAAAAGAACCGTTTTGATAATTGAGCAATTGCAAACCATCATAAGTACCTGCAACCGCCGCAGGTGAAGGCTCGATAGCCGACAATGGCTCGAACAACCAATTGCCTGTATTTTGACTAACCGGCTGCAATTTTTCGGGTTGCACTTCAAAAGCACCATCCTCGTGGGCCAGTAAAAGTTTGTGGTTAATTTCGTTTAGTCCCCACACTTGGCCGCGCAATTTTCCTACTTCTTTAAAGTGGCCGCGCGAATAGCTTAAATCCGGGGCTTGCATATCTAAAGGCAGTTTAAACAGGCCATTAGATGCGCCCACATAGAGTTGGTTATTGAATATGCGGGATGTATAACTGCTGATTTGCTTCTTGTTATCCGGAAAAATTTGCTTTATGGCACTGTTAAAGGCAATAAAGTCGATGCCGTCATCCAAGGCAAGCCAAAGGTTTTTGGCCTTATCGGTAAACAGGTTACGGATGTAATTTTTCTGCAAGCCCTCATCACTCGAAAAATGCTGGATAACGTTACCACCCCTGTCAATAACATAACAGGCCGATGCCGTGGTACCTATAGCAAACCAATCTTTATTTACCGCTATGGCACAGTATGCATAGCTGGTTTTGAATATATCGTCGGCGGCGGTTGTTTTTGGGGTGAGGGTATTTCCTTTTAGCAAGAACAGGCCGTTTTTCAGGGTAGCTACTAAGAGCATGCCGGGGGCATAGTCTAATACAGCGGTAACATTACCTTCTTTAAGAACCTGATTATCACACGCGGTTTTCCAGGTTCCATTATCAAAAACCATAAGGCCTTTATGCTTTTGCTGGGCATATACGCGGTTTTGCGCAGTTCCTAAATAAGTCCACTCGGTGCCTGTTTTATATACGCTTATGGTGCCGTCTTTCAAATAAAATATCTTTTCAACCGTGCGAAAAAAGGTATCACCGTTAACGTGGCAAATATTCCAGATATCGGCAAATTGCCTGCTCGCTTTCGGGATAAGTGATTTTAAGGAATGAAACGATAGTATGCCCTCCGGGTTGGGTTGGTAATAACCAATTTCGTCCTGAGCACCAACATAAATACGGCCATTGTCGTCAATTTTTAAGGCATGCACAACGGTGTAATTGGGCAGCCTGTACAGCTTCCAGTGTTTACCGTCGAAAGACAGTAAACCTTCGTTATTGGCAAAATATACCCTGCCGCCTTTATCCTGGTCAATAGCCCAGTTTTGGATACCGCCTTTGTAATCCAGATTAGTGTAATTAACTATCTGCGGCAGCCCCACCGGGTTTTGTGCGTACAAGAAAAAGAAAAATAAAAAGCAGGTTAAAATGGTTAGTAAAGCTTTTTTCATCAAATTATTGTAAAACTAAGTAATAGAATTAACCATACCGCTTGTAGTGGAAAAATTATTTTAATTGTAGGCTTGACAATAATCCGTATAACAATTGACTATCAAATATTTACGAAAATTCAAAATCTAATATGTAGTGGTTAAGTATGGGCTGTTTGAGAGGTATAAATTAGCCTGTATGGGTTATATAGTGCGCCATTATTTAGGTGATGTTAATTAGCAGTTTATATTTGCCCTCAACCAACAGGCTCCTGCCTGAACCAAGTAAACCATTTTGTAAACCATTTTATGATCTTCTATGAAAGGAAAAATTACTTTTTTTCTATTAGTTCTGCTATTGCATGCCTTTGCGCTTAAAGCACAGGAGCTGCAAGTATCAGGTAAGGTTACCTTAAAGAGCGATGGCGCTCCTTTACCGGGTGTAACGGTAACTGTTGAAGGCGGCTCGGCCGGGGTAGCTACAGACCCCAATGGCGAGTTCAGCCTTAAAATTCCCAAATTGGGCTCAGTACTGGTTTTTAGCCAGATAGGCCTCGAACCGCAGCGTTACACGGTAAACAGTAACAATGTCATTCAAATTATGATGGCTGAAAAATCAACCAACCTCAATGATGTTGTAGTGGTTGGTTACGGCACACAAGTGCGCCGTAATGTATCATCGGCCATTGGTTCGGTTAAACCCGAGCAAATTACCCAAACACCAGTACAACGTATTGAACAGGCCTTGCAAGGCCGTGTTGCCGGTGTGCAGGTTACCAACGTATCGGGCCAACCAGGCGATGCCCCTACCGTGCGCATACGTGGTATTGGCACTAACGGTGATGCCTCGCCTATTTACATTGTAGATGGTTTCCAGGTGGGCGGTATCGATTATTTGAACCCGGCCGACATCCAATCAATGGACGTACTGAAAGATGCGGCATCGGCAGCTATTTATGGTGCGCGTGGCGGTAACGGTGTAGTACTCATCACCACTAAAAGTGGTTCAAAAGATGGCAAAACCCGCATTACCTACGATGGCTACATAGGTATACAAAACGCATGGCGTTACATGAAACTGCTTGATGCCCGCGAGTATGCCGTAATGATGAACGAGGGTGCCGCCAACGCGGGCAATTCTATCCCCTACCCCGACTTAACCAAGTACCCCGCAGGTACTGGCACCGACTGGCAGCGTGCCTTGTTCCAAAAAAATGCGCCTACTTACAACCACCAGTTTGCCATAAACGGTGGTAACGACCGTAGCAACTATGCTATCAATTTTTCGTTGTTCGACCAAAAAGGTTTGGTGGGCGGCGATAAATCTGATTTTAAACGCTACACCTTCCGCGCCAATAATGATACTAAGGTCAAGGATTATTTGAAAGTGGGTGCTAACGTGGCTTACTCGCACATTCGTCGTACAGCAATTGACCCTAACCAGGAATTTGGCGGTGTATTGAACAACGCTATCAACCTCGACCCTATTACCCCGGTGATAGAGACCGACCCTGCCCGTGCGGCAACCTATAACATAAATGCTGTGCGCGATGGTAATGGTAACCTGTATGGTATATCGCCGTATGTAGCACAAGAAATTGTGAACCCACTGGCACGCTTGGCCGTAACTAACGGACTTACCCGCGTTGATAAATTCGTGGGCAACACTTACGCTGAGATCAACATCCTGAAAGAACTGGTTTTCCGTTCAACTTTCAGTATCGATTTGGCTTATGTAAATTCTAATAACTACAGCCCTGTTTTCTACCTTAATGCGGCCCAGCAAAACATCAATTCAAGCGTATCAAAAGGTACCGACCGCTATTACACCTGGCAGGCCGAGAACGTGTTGAGCTATAACAAAATGTTCAGCAAACACTCATTAGGCGTAACTGTGGGTACTACCCATCGTCGCGAAAACGCGGAAACGCTGTACGGCTCAAACACAGGTTTGGTAGTAAACGACCCTAACATGGCCTACCTCAACCTGGCGGTAGATGCCGGTACAGCCAAAGCCACAGGCGGCGCAGGTCGCAGTGCGTTATTCTCGCTATTTGGCAGGGTAAATTATTCATACGATAATAAGTACCTTTTCTCGGCTTCGTTACGTCGTGATGGTTCTTCAAAATTCGGCTCTAACCATCCGTTCGGTTACTTCCCTGCGGTATCGGCCGGCTGGATATTCACCGAGGAAAGCTTCATCCCTAAAAACGATGTACTCACCTTTGGTAAGTTACGCGCCTCATGGGGTAAAAACGGTAACGACCGCATAGGCGATTTCCCTTGGGCTGCTGTAATTGGCGTGGGTCGGGGTTATACGTTTTATAACGGCAGCGGCAACGGCTATATCAACGGTGCATCACCGTCATACATTGCCAACCCCGATATTCGCTGGGAAGAATCGGTACAAAGCGACATTGGTTTGGATTTAACCTTCCTGCGCAACATGTTCACCTTTACTGCCGATTATTATGTAAAAACCACAAAAGGCTGGTTATTACAAGTGCCTATCCCGCTAAGCGTGGGTGTTCCGGCCGGAACCGCAAACGGTGGTTCGGTACGTAACTCGGGTATTGAGCTTTCGTTAAATTACCAGCAAAACATAGGTAAGTTTAAAATTAATGCAGGCGTTAACGGCAGCTTCAACAAAAACACTGTTACCGAAATTAACAATGCCGAACGCATATTGGGCGGTGCAGGTATATCAACCTACGGACAAGTAGAGCGCAGCACCATTGGTCAGCCGTTCTCTTATTTCTATGGTTACCAAACCGATGGCATCTTCCAAAACGTGGCACAAATTAATGCCTATACCCAAAACGGCAATAAAATTCAGCCCGATGCCGTACCCGGCGATGTTAAGTTTAAAGACCTGAACGGCAACGGCGTGATCGACCCTAACGACCGTACCATGATCGGTAATCCTACGCCTAAAATTACCGGCGGCTTTACGTTTGGTTTGGCATATCAGGGATTTGATTTAAACGGATTCTTCACCGGTGCATTTGGAAATCAGATATTCAACGGCACACGTCGCCATGATTTCCCTACCGCCAATATGCAAACCCTGTACCTTAACCGTTGGAGCGGCGAAGGCAGCACAAATACCCACCCTCGTTTTACCTGGAACGACACCAATGGCAACTACAGCAAAATATCGGACCTGTATCTTGAAAACGGTGATTACGTGCGCCTTAAAACCCTGCAACTGGGCTACACGTTCAACAAAGCGCTTATGTCGAAAATTAAGCTGCAAGGCTTACGCATTTATGTATCGGGCGATAACCTGTTGACCTTTACCAAATACTCGGGTTTCGACCCTGAAATTGGCGCACGCGGAAGCCTGGATATTGGTATCGACCGTGGCATTTATCCACAGGCCCGTATTTACCGTGTAGGTTTAAGTGCAACATTTTAATTGACGAGTAACCATGAAGAATATTAAATATACCACCACCATCATATTAGCAGGTCTGTTTACCATTACCGGCAGCGGCTGCAAAAAATTTATAGAGTTAAGCCCTGTTGACAACCGGGTTAGCGAAAACTTTTACAAAACCGAAAAAGACGCCAATGAGGCACTAAACAGTGTTTACGATGCCTTGCAGTGGCATACCAACGCTGGCGGCGGCGGCTTTAGCCCCGACCCTATGATGGCCGACATTGCATCGGACGATTCGTATGCAGGCGGCGCAAGCCGGTCCGATTCGCCCGATATGATCCAAATTGATCAACAAAAAATTGCGCCTACCAACTCGTTAACCCGCGTTTACTGGGGCAACCACTACACCGGTATTTACCGCGCAAACCTGCTGCTGCAAAAGCTGCCCGATATTAATATGCCGGCCGCTGCAAAAGCTAAAATTGCTGCAGAGTGTAAGTTTTTAAGAGCTTTCTTTTATTTTGATCTGGCTAAATGGTTTGGCAATATCCCGCTGATAACCGCGCCACAAAGCCCGGGCGAGTACTGCGTAGTGAATGCCAGTCCGGCTCAAACTTTTAACCAGATAGCGCAAGACCTGGTTGAAGCCATGCCGGTATTAGATAAATCAGATTTACGCACCAGCAAGGCACACGCCACACGCTGGTCGGCCATTGGCTTATTGGGCCGTGTTTACCTGTTTTACAAAGGCGTTTATAAAGCCGAATTACAAGCAGATGGCACTGCAGTTAATGGCCCTTACGTGCTTACGCAACTGCAAGACCTCATTACCAACAGCGGCCATGATTTGTTAGGTGCTTATGCTGATAATTTTACCAAAGCCAACGAGTTTAGCAAAGAATCGGTTTGGGAAATATCTTACTCTAATGATAATCCCTGGTTCGACTGGAACTACATTCAGGGCGGCGAAGGCAACATGCAGCCGTTGATGCAGGCACCACGTATTGAAGGCGACCCGCTTTACAGCACCGGCTGGAGCTTTGCTCCTGTTACGCAGGAATTGTACAACAGTTACGAAGCTAACGATCCACGCCGCACGGCAACCATCATTAACATGGAAACTGATTTGAAAGGTAAGGTATCAGTTGGCTATCAGCACACAGGTTTCTTTAGCAAAAAGTATACTACCACTGCCGAATACAGGCCAACAACCGGGCAGTATGAGTTAAACTGGGGCAATAACTACCGTTCTATTCGTTTTTCGGATGTATTACTGATGGCCGCCGAACTTGATTTCACCAACGGTGGCAGCCAGGCTCAAAACTACCTGAACCGGGTACGTAACCGCGTTAGCCTGGGCAGCAAAACCGTAACGTTGGCCGCCATTTACCAGGAACGCCGTGCCGAACTGGCTTTAGAGGGCATCCGCTACTGGGACCTGCTTCGCCAGGGATTACCAGCCGCCGCCCAGGCCATTACTATAAGTGGTAAGAAAGGCCCCGGCTATACCGGCGACCAGGTTGATTACAATGTAACCTTTAACCAGGCCACCCGCGGACTGTTCCCTATTCCGCAAAGCGAGCTTGATCAATGCTCGAGTGTGTTGAAACCTAATTTTTAACTCAATTTCAATTAAAAAGAAAGATGAAGACCTTTTTATATAAACCGCTTGCAGCGCTGCTGCTTGTACTCACTTGGATGGGCTGTAAGGTTGACGACCCGGAGCTTGGTCCGGCACCGCAAAGCACACAGGTAAAATTTAACGCAACACCAAGTGCGGCCAATGCCAATATCATTACATTCAAAAACCAATCGGGACCAGTAACTAAAACCGTTTGGGATTTGGGTAACGGACAAACCGGCTCGGGCGAGGAAATTACCGGCTCGTATCCTCTTGCAGGTACTTACACAGTAAAGCTCACCATTTATACCAGCGGTGGCTTTGCATCAAGCACTCAAACCGTAACCATTGCTACCACCAAGCCCGAAATGCTTAACCGCCCTGATTATAACTTTTTAACAGGCGGCGGCAGTAACGTAGCAGGCAAAACCTGGGTTATTGAAAAAGCCGTATCGGGCCACTTAGGTGTTGGTCCGGCCACATCGCAAACCGCCGAGTGGTACAACGCAGCCCCTAACGAAAAGGCATCAGAGGGCTTTTATGATGATGAAATGGTGTTTACTTTGAGCAACAACTTAAAATACACTTACATCAACCACGGCAACACCTTTGCCAACGGTGCAAACGCAGCCGGTATTGGTGGTGCAACAGGTGGCGACGTTACCGTTAATTACACCCCGCCCACCAATCTTAGCTGGAGCATAACCGAAGAGGGTGATAAAAAATATCTCACCATATCAAACAACGGCTTCATAGCTTATTACACCGGCGTATCAAAATACCAGATACTTACCTTGAGCGAAAACGAAATGTACCTGCGTGTGGCTGATAAAGCCAATGCGGCTAATGCCTGGTATTTGCGTTTAGCACCTAAAGGTTATACCCGCCCCGTGGTTGAAAAACCTTTGCGAGCCAATGATATTACCGATAAGTTTGACGGCACTGGCAATATTGCCTGGAAAGCCGATGGTATTACGTTTAAAAACGCGTTCGACAATCCATTCCCTCAAGGCATTAATACTGCCGCTAAAGTTGGCTTTTACCAACGTTTAACCGGCGATGCCAACCAGTACGGCAACCTGCAAACCACGTTGGATTATCGGCTTAACTTGAGTACCCGCAATAAATTCAGGGTAAAAGTATTTTTCCCGGGTGCTAATGATTACACCGGAACATTAAAACCGCAGGTATCGGTAAAACTGCAAAATTCGCTTGCAGGTGGCAATGCCTGGCAAACCCAAACCGAAATAGTTAAACAGGTACCGTTAAACCAATGGGTGGAGCTGGAGTTTGATTTTTCGGCCATATCAAACGTTACCATTTACGACCAGATCGTGCTGCAACTGGGCGGCGAAGGTCACCAGGTTCCGGGTATTTTTTATGTGGGCAGTTTTGAATTAAAATAAATGCCATAAGCCGCGGTGTAAAGAGCTGCGGCTTACTCATAATACCTTTTTAAAGAGACGAGAGCAAAGCAAATTATATGAACAAAAGCAAGCAAATAAGAATGTATACATCATTTATTGGAAAAGTACTGGTGGCAGGTTTCCTGCTATCATGTGCCGGGGGCGATGAACTAAAACCCCTTCCTACCGAACCCACCACAGGTGGTGGCGACGGAAAACCAACCGACAAAGGCTGGGCGTTTGAAACTACGCCCGTTTGGGCCGATGAATTTACCACCAACGGCGCGCCTGATGCCGCCAAATGGGGTTATGATTTAGGCGGTACCGGCTGGGGCAACAACGAGCTGCAAAATTACACCAACAGTCAAACTAACGCCGGCATAGCCAACGGTGTGCTAACCATTACCGCCCGCAGAGAAAACTCGGGCACCAATGCATATTCATCGGCCAGGTTAGTTACCAAGGGTAAAGGCGACTTTTTGTACGGCCGTGTGGAAATTAAAGCCAAGCTGCCATCTGGCCGTGGTACATGGCCTGCTATATGGATGCTGCCTACCGATATGGCTTACGGGCAATGGCCAAAATCGGGCGAGATCGATATTATGGAGCACGTAGGCTACGACCCTAATAAAGTGCATTTCACCATACATACCGAAGCCTACAACGGCGCTCAAGGCACCCAAAAAGGCGACTTTAAAATGGTTAACACCGCATTCACCGAATTTCACTTATATCGCGTAGATTGGACACCCTATGCCCTGCGTGGCTTTATCGACGATCAAAAGGTGTTTGAGTACGTAAATGATGGCAAAGGCTCATCAACCTGGCCGTTTGATAAGCGCTTTCACCTGCTGCTCAATATTGCTGTTGGCGGCAACTGGGGCGGTGCGCAGGGTGTTGATGATACCATTTTCCCTAAAGCTATGGAGGTTGATTACGTGCGGGTTTATAAAATGATCGATAAGTAAATAGTATAATCTATCTGCATGAAAAATACGCTTCTAATTTATACCGCTAAGGCGGCGGCCTGTGTCTTGCTTTTGCAAACTGCCACCTTTGCCCAAACCGATGAACAACTATATCAAAAAGCCGATGCCCTGCTTAAGCAAATGACCTTGCAGGAAAAGGTGAACATGATACACGGCAGCTCATCATTTACCTCGGGCGGGGTACCCAGGCTGGGCATACCCGAGTGGGTAATGAGCGACGGTCCGCACGGCGTTCGCGTGGAACATGGCCGTACTTACAAAGACAGCACCGGTGTTGAAGATGCCGGTACTTATCTGCCCACGGGCGTTTGCTTAGCCGCCACCTGGAACCCCAAACTGGGCTATGCTTTTGGCTCGGTGCTGGGCAGCGAATCGGCCTACAGGGGTAAAGATGTTATTTTGGGGCCGGGCATTAACATCATCCGTTCGCCGCTTAACGGGCGTAATTTTGAGTATCAAAGCGAAGACCCTTACCTCGTATCGCGCATGGCCGTAGGCTACATCAAAGGTGTTCAAGACCAAGGCGTGGCGGCTTGTGTAAAGCACTATGCAGCCAACAACATCGAAACCAACCGCAATAACATTAATGTTGAACTAAGTGAACGCGCCCTGCGCGAAATTTACCTGCCCGGCTTTAAAGCAGCTGTACAGGAGGGCAATGTTTACACGCTCATGGGCTCGTACAACAAAGTACGCGGCGAGTGGGCTACGCACAACAATTATCTCATTAACCAAATACTGAAAAAAGAATGGGGTTTTAAAGGAACTGTAATAAGCGATTGGGGCGCCGTGCACAGCACCCAGCAAGCCCTGTGGAACGGAACCGATGTTGAAATGGGTACCGACCTCTCCTTAGGCGCAAAGCCTGATTATCGCAAATACTTTTTGGGTGATACCGTGTTAGCGCTGGTTAAAAACGGCAAGGTGCCCGAGTATCTTATTAATGATAAGGTGCGCCGTATTTTATACATCATGCTTAAAACCCATGTAATTGATAAACAGCGTAAAAAAGGCTCGTATAACACCAAAGAACACCAGCAAACAGCCCGGCAAGTTGCCGAGGAAGGCATCGTACTGCTTAAAAACCAAAACAACCTACTGCCATTAACGCCATCGATAAAGTCGATAGCCGTAATTGGGTTTAATGCTAACCGACCGCAGGCTTTTGGTGGGGGAAGTTCGCAGATTAAGGCATTGTATGAGGTAACCGCTTTAGAGGGCCTGAAAAAGCAAGCGGCCAAAGGCGTAAAAATAACATATGCCCAAGGTTATAAAATTGAGCGCGGCGCAAAGGCCGACGAAAGCCTGATTAAGCAAGCTGCCGATGCTGCCGCTAAAGCCGATGTAGCTATTATTGTGGGTGGCAGTACTCATGGTTATGACTACAACAAATGGAGCGACAATGCCTATGATGCTGAAGATACCGACAAGCCCGACATGAACATGCCCTTTGGGCAGGATGAGCTGATTAAGGCAGTACTTAAAGCCAACCCTAAAACGGTGGTGGTTTTATTGGGCGGCGGAGCTATTGATATGAACCAATGGCTAAGCTCCACTCCTGCTGTTTTACAAGCCTGGTACCCGGGCATGGAGGGCGGCAATGCAATAGCCAATATCGTATTTGGCAAGATAAATCCATCGGGTAAATTACCCATGACCTTCCCTAAAACCATTACCGATGCTCCCGACCATAAGTTGGGTCAATTCCCGGCTGATAAGGATAGTAACATGGTTTACTATTTTGATGATATTTATGTTGGGTATCGTTATTTTGACACCTATAAAGTTGAACCGCAGTTTGTTTTCGGTCATGGCCTGTCATATACCCAATTTGCTTACAGCAATTTACAGGTGCAAAGCAATGGCGGTAAAGCCACGTTAACTTTTACGGTTGCCAATACCGGCAAAACTGCCGGGGCCGAAACTGCACAACTATACGTTCATCAGCAAAAATCATTACTACCCCGCCCCGAAAAGGAGCTTAAAGCATTTGAAAAAGTGTTTTTAAAACCGGGCGAAAGGAAGCAGATTACATTAAATCTTTCTGCAGATGCATTTCAGTATTTTAATGATGTTAGTAATAACTGGATCACCGAAAAAGGAAAATTCGATATTCTTGTCGGCAGTTCATCTAAAGACATCAAATTGAATGGTATAGTTAACCTTTAAAGTTTGTAAAAAGATAATATAAACAAAACGCCGCCCATAAATATGAGCGGCGTTTTGTTTTAGCGATATTTATGAGGCTATGCCCATTACAGGCAAATATCTGTTTTACTTAACAGCCTTAGCCATTCCTGATGGTTGCATAGCAGGTTTAATACCCCATTGCTTATCAGGCTTTGCCTGTAAATAAATAGCAAGTTTTCCACCCTGTTTCAGCATGTTGTAAGTAATGTAGTTTTTACCCATCGGCTTTCCATCAATAGTTACTTTGCTGATGTATTGCGCTTTTGACGATGTTTTGTGACACACCACATTAAATACTTTACCACCGGGCATGCTGATGCTCACATTATCAAACAGGGGGCTACACAGCATATACTCTCCTGATACAGGATTTACCGGATAAAAGCCCATAGCAGCAAACATATACCAGGCCGACATTTGCCCCGCATCATCATTACCACCTAAACCACCGGGACCATCGCTATACTCGGCAGCCAGTACTTTGCGCACTGCGGCCTGCGTTTTCCATGGCGATGGGGTGTAATTGTACATGAACGGTACCTGGTGCCCGGGTTCGTTACCGTGCCAGTATTCGTTTTTGGCAAACAGGGTGTCAAGAGATGCCTCTAACTTGGCTGCTCCGCCCATGAGCTTAGCTAAACCGGGTACATCATGCGGTACGTAAAATGTATACTGCCTTGGTGAACCTTCTGTAATGTAAGTTTCCTTACTATCCGGCCTGAATGGGGCAACCCAGCTTCCATCAGCATGTCGGCCACGAACTAAACCCACGTTTTTATCAAACACGTTGGCGTAGTAACCGGCGCGTTTCATCAACGTTTTGTAATCAGATGCTTTGTTGAGTTTTTTGGCAAATATGGCCAATGCATAATCGTCATAAGCATACTCGAGTGTACGGCTTGTTTGTTCCATTTTGTGGAAGGCATCCAATACGCTGTCTTCTACAGGAATGTAACCGTATTTTAAGTAAGAATCCAAAGCACGGCGGCCTTTGCCTTCTACATATTCGGCCTTGTTGTTATTTACATCAAACGCATTATGGCGGAGCAATTGGTATGCCTCGTTAAAATCATAATTTTTGATGCCTTTTAAATAAGCCGATGCTATAACCGAAGTAGTATGATCGCCTATCATTTCGGAGGTGTAGCTGTTCCAGCATGGGAAGATAGGCATCCAGCCGCCTTGCCTGCCTTTATCAATAAGCGATGTCACCATATCATTTATAAGCGGCGGATTTAGTATCTCCAGCAATGGCAATTGGGCGCGGTAAATATCCCACATCGAAAAATCATCATAGTAGTTGCCGCTTTTAAGTACTCCATTTTTGTATGATGTAGCAAATAGCGGGTACTTACCATCTACATCGTTAAATAAACGGGGTTGTTGAAGGGCATGATAGTATGATGTGTAAAATATGCGCTTATCTTTCTCATTTACGGTGGTTACCTTAATTTGCTCCAGCTGTTTTTGCCAAACCGCATGTGCCGAGTTTGCAACCTGTTCAAAATTGAACTTTGGCACCTCGGCATCAAGGTTTTTACGGGCACCATCAATACTGGTGAATGATGTGCCCACCCGAATAGTGAACTTTTGCCCTTTATTGGCTTTAAAACCTACAAAAGCGCCTACATTTTCAATATTCTTTATGCTATCGGCCAGCGATAGTTTACCTACTCCAAACGTACCGGCAGCACCTAAAGCCTGCTCAAACCTGATCACAAAATACCCACTAAAACCCGCCGGCTTACCCCATCCCTGGTAAATGCGGTGTGCAGGGTTGTAACCGTAAATTTCGCCGCGTTGCTTGTCAATTTTAATGTAGCCCTTTTTGTAATCGCTATTAACCGTGATGAGTAGGTACAGGCTATCGGCTTTTTGGGCGGTAAACTGCATAATGCCGCAACGCTGGGTAGCTGTTACAGCTGCTGTAATGCCATATTGTTTCAGGTCTATCTGGTATTTGTCAGGCCCCGAAATTTCATCGGCATGGTTAAAAGTGGCATCATATCCTGTTATTTTTAGTTTGCCGGTTATGGGCATTACGGTTACGCTGCCGTAATCCTGCATGCAGGAACCGCTTATCCAGTGTGAGCCGCGAAAGCCGCTGAAGTGATCGTCTTTATAATAGTACGGCGGTATACACTTGGTTTCTGAATGCTGTGTTTGCGGTGTCCATTGTGTCATACCAAACGGAAGCCCTACCGCCGGAATGGTGTTGGCAAAGTTTGCAAATTCCGAGCCATGCTTTAGCGCCGAAGCTGTAGTTGCCGTGGCGGTACCGGCCATGGGCTGTACATATTTAACAAGATCCTGCGCTGTTGCATCAGCACTTACTGCAATAAGGGCTAATGCGGTATAAAGGTAATTTTTAACGTTCTTCATTTTTAATTTCGAGGCTTTCGGCAAGGTTACTGATCGGTTTCAATGTAAAGCTGAATCTATATTCTTTCTCTCTCAATAGGTATTCTGCGTGTACGCGTGGGCTCCAGCTGTCATCTCCGCCTAAACCCATTTGTTTAAGGTCGATGTTTACATATGTTTTATCGCCCCTTACTAAAAAGTGTGAGGTTTTTGACTCATTTAGTGCTTTCATCGAGTAGTCCTGCACGTTGACGTTCATAAACGGCTCACCGGTAGCTAATAAGCCTTGCCCGTTGTGGTTGGCTATAAGCATCCAGCGTACGTTGGTTTTGTTACCGGTTTCCTGGGGCATAACGAACGGGAAGTGCTGATCGGCCACGGCAGCGGTATAAACGCCTGCAAAGGCGCTTTCCTGCCTGTCGGCATAGCTTTCAAACGGACCATTGCCAAACCATTTAACCCGCGTAAACGATGATGGCATAGCAAACTGCAATCCCACACGGGCCAGCGGAGGCACAGTACCGGTCACTTCATAATGGTTATCAACTTTAACCTCACCATTGCCCAATATGGAATAGGTTGCAGTGTGATCAATTTGACCTTGTTTAAGTTTAATGGTGCTTTTAGCCTCTATCTCAACCACATATTCATCATTTCGGCCCAATTTAATTTTAACCGGGGTGACGGTAAAGTTATCAAGTCCTGCATTGCGCCAGCGCCAGGCATAACTGCGGTGCATGCCGCCTTCATCATTATCGGTAGGTACACGCCAAAATGAGGGTTGTATGGGCGCGGTAAGCAGTTCAACACCTTCTTTTTTAAACGAGGTTAATGCTGCCGTTTCCTTGCTGAAGTTTATGCTGAAATCTCCACCAAAAACCACGATATTTTTATCATTTTCTGCGCTATTCAGCTTTGGCAACTTGACTGGTATCCTTTTGGTATTGTCAGGATGCAAGGGTATGGTCAACTGTTCGGAAGCGATTTCAAAACCCTTAGCAGCCCAAAGCATTTCTTCTTTCAATTTGAAACTAAAACGCAGGTGATACTCGTTACCTGGTTTTATCAGAGAAGCGTTGTAAGGCACTGTAATTTCGGTGCTAGTTTGCGCTGCAATATTTAACTGGTTTATGATGCCGCTTTGTACCGGCTCGCCATTTTGCAGCAAAGTCCAGTGCAGGGTAATGTTGCTTAAATCGTCAAAATAAAAGCCGTTGTTTACAGAGACTTTGCCCTTTAAAATATCAATAGCCTGTACATTAATATTTTGCTGAACTTTTTTTGCTTCATGTATTTCGGGTTGAGGTATGCGGTCGGGGCCAATGAGGCCGTCGTTAACGTTGGCACTGTCAATATGATTGATGATATCCCAGTACTCGCGGCCGTTTTTGTCTTTAGCACGAATGCCCTGGTCAACCCAGTCCCAAATAAAGCCGCCTTGCAGGCGGGTGTTGTTATAAAACAGGTCCCAGTAATGGCGATAGTCGCCCAGGCCATTGCCCATGGCATGCGCAAATTCGCATATAATAACCGGACGGGTGGTATCCTGCTTCACAAATTTATTAATGGTAGCGGTATCAGGGTACATCATCGAAATAATATCGTACCGGTTGAGCATACGCACGTTAGGTGTACGGCTTTCATAATGGATTGGCCGTGTGCCGTCGATTTTTTTAATGGCGGCGTACATGGCATCAAAATTTGGCCCCCAGCCCGATTCGTTACCCATTGACCAGAAGATGATACTCGGGTGATTTTTATCGCGCTGAACCATAGCGGTGCCACGTTCTACAAAGGCTTGCTTCCATTCAGGTTTTTCGGCCAGGTATATTTTTTCGCGTGTCCACAGGCCGTGGCTTTCTACGTTGGCTTCGTCCATTACATAGAGGCCGTACTCATCGCACAGTTCGTACCATTCGGTGGCGTTGGGGTAATGGCAGGTGCGCACGGCGTTGAAGTTATTCTGCTTCATAAGCTCGATATCACGTATCATCGATTCGCGCGATATATACCGGCCGGTGTACATATCAAACTCATGGCGGTTAACACCCTTTATTTTAACAGGTTTGCCATTCACCAGCATATGGCCTTTTACAATTTCCACTTTGCGGAAACCGGTTTTTGAGGTAAGCACCTCGGTAACCTTGCCATCGGTACCTAATAGTTCAATAACTGCCGTGTATAGGTTAGGTGTTTCGGCAGTCCACTTGGCCGGGTTAGTTAGTGTAACTTTAAAACTTACTTCAGTTTCTTTGGCCGACGAAAAGCCCGGAACAACTTGTGTTTGTTTAAAAACAGCTTTGCCCTGCACATCCTGCAAGGTAAACCGTACCGAATGCTTGCCGCCGTTTTTGCCTGTATAATTTTGCACATTTACTTTTAAGTTCAGGTTGGCATCTTTATACTGCTTATCTAAGTCGGCTTGCAGGTGATAGTCGCGCATGTGTACTACAGGCGTGGCAAACAGGAACACATCACGGAATATGCCGCTCAAACGCCAAAAATCCTGATCTTCCAGGTAGCTGCCATCGCTCCAGTTAATCACTTCGGCCGATAGCGTATTTTCTCCTTTTTGCAGGTAAGGGGTTATATTGAATTCGGCCGGGGTCATGCCATCTTCATGGTAGCCCACTTTTTTGCCGTTTATCCAAACATACAAAGCCGATTGTGCTGCCGCAAAGTGCAGAAACACCTGCTTGCCTTTCCAGCCTTCGGCAACCCGGAAAGTAGTTTTATATAAACCTGTTGAGTTAGTATCGGCCTTAGGTACAAACGGCGGTGTAGGTGGAAAGGGGTAAACAATGTTGGTAAAAATAGGACGATCATACCGGCCATCCATTTGCCAGTTGCCGGGTACAAACAAGTCATCCCACCCGGATGTGTCCATAACCTTTTTGCCGAAATTAGCAGGGACATCTAATGGCGTTTTGCACCACTTAAATTTCCATATACCATTTAATGATTGATAGAATGGCGAACGCTCTTTTTTAAAGGTAAGTGCCGACGATACATCAGCATATGGTATTAGCGTAGTGTGGGCCGGTTGAGTGTTTATTTGGGTTACAGCCGGGTTCTCCCAATCATGCTGCTGAGCCAGCGTGGGAAGCGCAGTAATTAAGGCTGCTGTTATACACAAGCAGATATTCTTTATGTTCATTTTTAAAGTTGGTTGTTAAACAGGCTTGTGAAAGGCAGTGCAATATATAAAAAAAACACCCTGTTACCGGAACAGAGGGTAGCAGGGTGATAAAATATAAGTTATACCATGTAATTTGTGTAAATCTTAAAGCTCAATTAATGCCTGGCTCGTCGCTTCAAAATACCACCCGCGGCCTCTTTAATAATGCCGGTAAAAATAAATGCTTTTGGGTCGAGCTCATGTACAATATTGCGTAAGCGACGAACCTCCAGGCGGGTAACTACAGTATATATAATATCAACCGGGTGGCTAACATCAAAGCTGTCTTTCATAAAACCTCGCTCACCTTTGTAAACGGTAATACCACGCCCCATGTTCATCACCAGTTCGCGTTTAACGGCCTCGCTTTCGGCCGATATAATGGTTACTCCGGTATATTCCTCCAAACCTTCAATAACAAAGGTAATGGTACGTGATGCTGTATAATAAGTTAAAATAGAGTACAGCGCGGTTGGCAAACCCAGCTTAATTCCGGCAATAAGGAAAATAACGATATTAATACCTAAAATAATTTCGCTGATAGTAAAACTGATGCGTTTGCCTGTATATAAGGCTAATACCTCAATACCGTCCAGCGCACAGCCGCCGCGCATGGCCAGCCCCACGCCTATTCCCATAAATACACCGCCAAAGATGGATACCAATAGTTTATCGCTCGTTACGGGTTGAAACGGGATAAGCAACAATGCCAGTC
The DNA here is from genome assembly GCF_031951985.1 of Mucilaginibacter terrae. Classification (NCBI taxonomy): domain Bacteria; kingdom Pseudomonadati; phylum Bacteroidota; class Sphingobacteriia; order Sphingobacteriales; family Sphingobacteriaceae; genus Mucilaginibacter; species Mucilaginibacter terrae. The sequence goes on from NZ_JAVLVU010000001.1 coordinate 1,251,971, forward strand.
CGAGTAAAATGACAGCTATAAACGTTTTGATGGCAAACATTTTATTAACATGGTAAGCCCCCATAAAAATAAAAGGAATGTTTACAAGCACAATTACATAAGCAATGTTGTAGTGGTAAGTTTCATGAATAAGCAGGGATATACCGGTTACACCACCGTCAAAAAAATTATTGGGTACCAAAAAACTTTTTAAGGCAAAACTACAAAACAGGATACCGATAAGGGTATAAACGGTATCGGACAACCAGTGTGGCAGAAGGCTATTTTTCATGAAAGTTTAAGCGTGCAATTATTTCTGCTAAATTAAGTTCTTTTTGCAGTTGTCGGGTATTAATTGCAGTTTTTGTAAAATATTGATGCTCTTGCAGGAATTTCACCTGCATTTTGTCCCAGGTAATGCTATCCGTAACCGTACCTGCTAAGCGCAGTTCTTCAAAAAGCTTATCGCTAATGCTGAAAAAATCGCTGCGACCAAGGTAATCCAGATCAGCATCGGCTAGTATCTCCCCTAATTTATCAAGCGGTGTTTGCGGTAATCGGGTTGCAGTTATGGCATTACAAATCTGATCAATTTCTTGTTCGGTATAATCAAAACCGGGCAAATACTGCTTAGCCAGGCGTATAGATTCATCTTCGTGCTTATCAACACAGGTTAAATAACCGGCATCATGGTACCAGGCGGCGGTAAGCAGCAGTTCAATATCGGCTGCACTAATCCCTTCACCTTCGGCCAAACGTTGCGCCGCTTGGTGCACATCACGTGTGTGTGCGGCATTATGGTATGTATACTTTTGCGGCAGCTCTTGTTCTAATTTTTGAATAATGAATTGCCCGGCTTTTTCAGCTCGCATAGGTTTAATTTGTGTGCTAATATATGAATTGTTTGCAGTGGTGAGCAAAGCATGCCTTGTTGGAGTATTTCAATAAATAATTATCTTTAGCCATTACTCAACTAAATCCGCTACATGGCTTTTTTTTACTTCCTCGTTATTTTCCTGTTGTTTAATTGGTTGAACAGGGCAATTAAATTGACGCCGCTGCGCCAGAAATGGAAAGCAACGTTAGGTATAGGACAAGCCGCAGCTGCTATTGGCTATTTTTTCCTCGAAAAATCATTAAGCGACGAAGTTCATACATTGCTGGGAGCTATAGCCCTGTTAGGTACTATCATATATTTTAAAAAGCAGGAAGATTTCAAAAATTTCCGCAACTATTTTGAATCGCATTACCCTTTAATAGGGGTAGGTTTTTTAATATTTCTCGTTAGCAAAATAGCTCCGTCTTTTTACGAAGAATATGATAATTACTTTGCATTTCCGGTTGTAGCAGCCTTTGTTTGGGTATTGAGCCGCTGGGCTGCCTCCAAAAAGCAACGCGAAGAGTTATTGGTTTACAAGGCCAAAAATGAAGAACTGGACCGCCTGGTGGCCGAACGTACAGCAGAAATTCAGAACCAGAAAGAAGAGCTTGAAGCCACTATAGAGCTATTACAAAGCACCCAGCAGCAACTTATTCAATCAGAAAAACTGGCCTCCCTGGGCGAACTTACCGCCGGTATTGCGCACGAAATTCAGAACCCGCTAAACTTTGTAAACAACTTTGCCGAAGTAAGCAGCGAGTTGCTCGAAGAAATGAACCAGGAGCTTGCCAAAGGCGATCTTGAAGAAGTTAGATACATTGCAGAAGACATCAAGCAAAACCTCGAAAAAATATCGCAGCACGGCAAACGTGCCGACAGTATTGTGAAAGGTATGCTGCAGCACAGCCGTACCAGCAACGGCCAAAAAGAATCGGTAAACATCAATAACCTGGCCGATGAGTACATGCGCCTGGCCTACCACGGTTTGCGTGCTAAGGATAAGACTTTTAACTCCGAACTCGTTACAAATTTTGATGCATCTTTGCCCGAAGTAAACCTTATCCATCAGGATGTAGGCCGGGTATTGCTCAACCTATTTACCAATGCTTTTTATGCAGTGCATCAAAAGCAAAAACAATTGGGTGCACAGTTTAAGCCAAAAATTGAGCTATCAACCCAATTGCAACAAAAAAACGTGGTACTAACCGTAAAAGATAACGGCACCGGCATACCCGAGTCCATTCGCGATAAAATTATGCAGCCCTTTTTTACTACCAAGCCAACCGGCGAGGGCACGGGTTTAGGTCTATCGCTCAGTTATGACATTATTGTTAAAGGCCATAACGGGCAAATAGCCATCGACTCTGAAGAAGGTAACGGAGCAACGTTTACCATAATCCTGCCTATTATTTAATTATTACTATATTTAAGCCATATTATGAAAATACTGGTTGTGGATGATGAGGCCGATGTTCAGCCCTTGTTTTTGCAATGTTTCCGCAAAGAAATAAGAAATCATGTGCTCGATTTCGATTTTGCATTCTCGGGCGAGCAGGCGTTGGATTACCTGAAAGACAAACATTCGGAAGTGGTGCTTATCCTATCTGATATTAATATGCCCGGCATGAGCGGGATTGAGTTGCTGGGCAAAATACGGCACGATTATGACAACCCGCCTCCGCTGGTAATGATGATTACCGCTTATGGTGATGAAGAAACACACAAAAACGCACTGGAATTAGGCGCAAACGATTTTTTGACCAAGCCGCTTGATTTTAATTTACTTAAAGAAAAACTAAATACAGTACTACAGAATGGCTAAAATACTGGTTGTAGATGATGAAGCAGACCTGGAAATACTGGTTAAGCAAAAGTTCCGAAAAAAGATCAGGGAAAATATATATGAGTTTGTATTTGCTCAAAACGGTGAAGAGGCCTTAGAAAGAGTAAAGGAACATGCTGATATTGATATTGTATTAAGCGACATTAATATGCCCGTAATGGACGGCCTTACCCTGCTTAGCCGTTTGCCCGATGCCAATCCAATGCTTAAAGCTGTTGTGGTTTCGGCCTATGGCGATATGCAAAGCATCCGTTCGGCCATGAACCGTGGTGCTTTTGATTTTGTGTGCAAACCGGTTGATTTTGACGACCTGGATTTAACCATGCAAAAAACTATTGAGCATGTTAAACAATTGCAGGAAACCATTAAAGCCATTAAGGAAAACAACATCCTGAAGATGTACGTGGATGAAAACGTGCTCAACTTTATGACGCATAAAGAATTTGAGAACAGTTTACTCAAAAATGAACAGATAAACGGCACCGTTATGTTTTTGGATGTTTGTGGCTTTACGGCCATAACCGAACAGGTACCACCCAATACCGTTGTTGAGCTATTAAACAGCCTTTTTGACCGTATAGTTAAGGAAATTATAGCACAGGGCGGTCACGTTGATAAATTTATGGGCGATGCCGTTATGGCCGTATTTCGTGGAGACTACCATTTGGATAGGGCTATTGATACCGCCCTGGCAGTAAGGGCACAGATGAACTCCATTCAACCTATACAAGTTGGCGATAAAACTTTTGAGGCCCATATATCGGTAGGTATCAATTCGGGCGAAATGGTATCGGGAAATATCGGCTCGGCATCACTAAAAAGACTCGATTACACTGTAATTGGCGATTCGGTTAACCTTGCACAACGGCTGCAATCGGTAGCCAAAGCGGGGCAAATTGTAATTACCGAAAACGTTTACGAGCAGGTAAAAGAGTCATTTAATTGCGAACTATTGGGCGAAGTTAATTTGAAAAATAAATCCAACCAATACACAGTTTATCAAGTAGTTGAATAATAACCAACTATAACCTCTGATAACGCTATAATTGTGGCTGGTTAACTTTGCGACTTGATTCAAATTTCCCAAACTTAATCCGCGCTGGGTTTGATCTTATGGGCATATCCAGTACTTTGATTGCTTATTAATATTCCCCTTATTTGTAAAATGAATGTTAAGGAGCTATTCGAGAAAGGAAGCGAACTTGCCTACCAGTCGTGTATACCGCATGTATCGGTAGACTGCGTGGTATTTGGCTTCCATGAATCCTCCTTAAAGGTGTTGTTGCTGAAAATGAAGGGTGTGGATAAATGGGGGCTTCCGGGCGGTTACGTTAAAAAGCAGGAAGACCTTGACCAGGCAGCATATCGTATTTTGAAAGCCCGTACCGGTGCTTCAAATATATTTCTTGAAGAGTTTAAGGTGTTTGGCAAAGTGGGCCGCTCTGAAGCCGATATGGCTCACCTGCCCGAAAGCTTTTGGCAACGCCAACGCTTTGTATCGGTGGGCTACTATGCGTTGGTAAATTATGCCGAAATTACACCTGTTACCGACCGCATTTCGGAAAGCTGTGAGTGGAAAGATATTGACAGTTTACCCGAACTTATGATGGACCATAGAGAAATTCTCGAAAATGCGCTCCACACCCTCAGGCGAAACATTAATTATTCGCCCGTTGGGCTCAACCTATTGCCCCGCGAGTTTACCATGCCGCAGTTGCAACGCTTGTATGAAATTATATTAGGCAAACCCCTTCATCGCGGAAACTTTCAGCGCAAAATACACAGCTTCAATATCCTTAATAAGCACGATGCCAACCCGAGTAAAAAAGCGCATCGCCCTCCTATTTTATACAGCTTTGATACCGTGAGATACAATGAGGCCCTCCAAAACGGCCTTAAGCAAGAATGGTAACCGGAGCTTGGCGTTAAACAAATCATTGTACTTTTACTTGGCTTTTATCAATAACTGCAAAATAAATTTGTAAAAGTTAAACAGGCCACTATCTTTGTCTCTCAATGAGACATACTCTTTCATTATAAAGTTTTTGAAGTTGTATGTATTGCAATTTATGATCATATTTATGTGCTTATAAATTGCAAATGGCAAGTTACCAATGCTTGCCGCGTAATTACCAATTACACTATAAACCTGCTTCATGGCAACCAATACTTACGATGCAATAGTTGTGGGCTCCGGTATTTCCGGCGGCTGGGCAGCTAAAGAGTTAACCGAAAAAGGGTTAAAAACCTTGCTGCTTGAGCGCGGCCGAAACATTGAACACATTAAAGATTATGTGAACGCTAACAAAGCGCCCTGGGAGTTTCCCCACAGAGGAAATCCTACCCAGCAAATGAAAAACGATTACCCGGTAGCTAAGCGCGAGTATGTGCTCAACGAAACCAATTTAGATTACTGGGTTGATGAACGCGAAAGCCCTTACATCGAAAAACAGCGTTTCGACTGGTATAGAGGCTATCATGTGGGTGGCCGCTCACTTATGTGGGGCCGCCAATCATACCGCTGGCACAATATGGATTTTGAGGCCAATGCAAAAGACGGCATTGCCGTAGATTGGCCCATTCGCTACGCCGACCTTGCGCCTTGGTACAGCTATGTAGAACGCTTTGCAGGCATATCGGGCAATAAAGATGGCATTGCAATTTTACCCGATGGCGAATATATGCCGCCTATGGAACTAAATATTGTTGAAAAGGATGTTGCAGCACGTTTAAAAGGCATCTACAAAGGATCAAGGCACATGATCATAGGTCGTACGGCAAATATTACCCAGCCGCATGATAACCGCACCAATTGCCAGTATCGTAACAAATGCTGGTTAGGCTGCCCTTTCGGGGCTTACTTCAGCACGCAGTCTTCTACCCTGCCGGCCGCTATGCGCACGGGCAATTTAACCTTGCGCCCCTGGAGCATAGTTACCAAAGTTATATACGATAAAGACACCAAACTGGCCAAGGGCGTTGAGGTGCTTGATGCCGAAACCAATCAAACCTATGAGTATTATGCCAAGGTGATCTTCCTCAACGCATCAACCATTAATACAGCAGCTATTTTAATGCGTTCGGCAACTGATATTTGGCCCGGAGGCTTGGGCAGCAGCAGTGATCAATTGGGACATAACATTATGGACCATCATTTGAACGTAGGCGCATCGGGAATGGTTGATGGTTATGAAGATAAATATACTTACGGCCGCCGCGCTAACGGCATTTACATACCGCGCTACCGCAACCTAAATGGCGAAAAACGCGATTATATAAGAGGTTTCGGTTATCAGGGTTCGGCCTCGCGCGAGCGCTGGAGCCGCAACATACCAGAGATGGCCCTTGGCGCAAAATTCAAAGATGAATTGAGCGAGCCGGGCAGTTGGAAAATGGGCATAGGCGGATTTGGAGAAGTACTGCCTTATCATGAAAACCGCATGTGGCTCGATGATACCAAGAAAGATAAGTGGGGCCTATCGGTACCTGCTATTGATGCAGTAGTGCGCGATAACGAGAACAAAATGCGGATCGATATGATGAACGATGCTGCTGAGATGCTGGAAGCTACCGGCCTAAAGAACGTAAACCCATATAACGATCAGGCCGTATTAGGTCGGGGTATACATGAAATGGGCACAGCCCGCATGGGCCGCGATCCAAAATCATCGGTACTTAATGAGTGGAACCAGGTTTGGGATGCTAAAAATGTTTACGTAACGGATGGTGCAGCCATGACATCGGCTGCCTGCCAAAACCCATCGTTAACCTATATGGCACTTACAGCTCGTGCGGCCGATCATGCCGTTTCTGAATTAAAGAAAATGAACATTTAATTTTTAACTGATGATGAACAGACGAGACGCTTTAAACCGTGTAGCCTTATTGGTTGGCGGTTCAGTTATAGGAGCCGATTTCTTTTTATCGGGTTGCAAAACCGGGAGTTCGGTTAATACCGATGATCTTTTTGACAAGGGAACCCAGGCATTTATGAATGAAGTTGCCGATACCATTTTACCCCGAACCGAAACGCCGGGAGCCAAAGATGCCAACGTAGGCGGATTCATGGCCATTATGGTACGCGATTGCTATGAGGATAGAGACCAAAAAGTATTTAAAGAGGGTTTAAAAAAATTAAATGAAGCCTGTGAGAAAAAATTCAAGTTGGGCTTTGTAGAAGCCTCGCCCGAGCAACGCACAGCGTTGCTGGTTGATTTGGATAAGGAACAGGCCGCTTACAGTAAAACCAAAGAAAAAGAGGCACCTAACCACTATTTTACCATGATAAAACAACTTACGCTGCTGGGTTATTTTACCTCGGAAATAGGCTGCACCAAGGCACAGCGTTATTTGCCTGTACCGGGTAAATACGTTGGCGATTATCCTTACAAAAAGGGCGATAAAGCATGGGCGCTTGCATAAATATATCTACATCTGCTTATGAAATTAAGATTAGGAATGATAGGCGGAGGTCAAGGTGCTTTTATAGGTGCCGTACACCGCATAGCCTCCCGTATAGACGACCAGTATGAGTTGGTTTGCGGCGCATTCAGCAGTAATGCCGAACGTTCCAAAGCCAGTGGCATTGCGCTCGGTATTACCGATGATCGCGTATATGCTACTTATCAGGAACTTATTGAAAAAGAGAGCCAACTTCCCGAAGATATACGTGCACAGGTAATTAGTATTGTTACCCCAAACCATGTGCATTTCGAACCCGCAAAACTGGCGCTCGAGAACGGTTTTCACGTTATTCTTGATAAGCCCATGACGCTTACGTTACAGGAGGCAAAAACATTGAAAGATGCTTCAGATAAAACAGGGCAACTACTCTGCCTTACACATACTTATACGGGCTACCCTATGGTAAAACAGGCACGCGAATTGGTTGCCGCAAACCAAATAGGTAAGGTTCGTAAAGTTTACGCCCAGTACCCGCAGGGCTGGCTAAGTACGCTGGCCGAGGGTGGCGATAATAAACAGGCTACCTGGCGCACCGACCCATCACAAAGCGGCATTGCCGGGGCCATGGGCGATATTGGCACCCATGCTTTTAATTTAATTGAATATGTAACCGGCTTAACCGTAAGTCATTTATGTGCCGATATAAACATTGTGGTTCCGGGTCGCAGGCTGGATGATGACGGCGCTGTACTGCTTCGTTTTGAAGGTGGTGCCAGCGGCGTTTTAACAGCAACCCAGGTAGCGGCCGGTGCCGAAAACAATGTTAAGATAAGCGTATATGGCGAGAGCGGCGGCGTGGAATGGCAACAGGATGATGCCAACTCCCTTATTGTACGCTACCCTGATAAACCTGCCGAAATTTGGCGCACGGGCGGCGGTTACACGTCGACTGCCGCTATGTTTAATTCACGCACCCCTGCCGGGCACCCTGAAGGTTACCTTGAGGCATTTGCAAACCTGTACCGAAACTTTGCTTTAACTATTAAGGCGTTGAGCAATAATGAAGAGCCATCAGCCGAGATGCTTGATTTTCCGGGCGTGAACGAAGGTGTGCGTGGCATGGCATTTATAGAGAATGTGATTGCTTCGGGAAAATCAGAACAAAAGTGGACACCATTTACCATCTAACTTATGCTAACAATTAAAGGACCCGCCATATTTATTGCTCAATTTATAGGGAATGATGCGCCGTTTAATGATCTTAGATCCATTGCGCAATGGGCTGCCTCATTGGGTTATAAAGGCTTGCAGCTACCTACCAGCGATGCACGGTTCATTAACCTGCAAAAAGCTGCCGAAAGCAAAACTTATGCTGATGAAGTTAAAGGCATTGTAAATGAGGCGGGTTTGGAAATCACCGAACTTTCTACCCATACACAAGGTCAGTTAGTAGCGGTAAATCCTGCATATAATGAGTTGTTTAATGCCTTTGCTCCTGCTCATTTACATACTGATTTTACAGCAAGGCAGCAATGGGCTGTACAGCAGGTAAAATATGCTGCCAAAGCATCACAAAACTTGGGCTTAAAAGCCAGTGTTACTTTTAGTGGGGCACTTGCCTGGCCATTTGTATACCCCTGGCCTCAGCGCCCAGCAAACCTGGTTAATGATGCCTTTGATGAATTAGGCCGCCGCTGGAAACCTATTCTGGATTTTTACGACGAGTGCGGCATCGACCTTTGTTACGAACTGCATCCGGGTGAAGACCTGCATGATGGCATCACTTACGAGATGTTCCTCGACCGGGTTGGGCAGCACAAGCGTGCTAATTTGCTATACGATCCATCGCATTTTGTATTACAATGCCTGGATTATTTAGCCCATATTGATATTTACCACGAGCGCATTAAAATGATGCACGTTAAAGATGCCGAATTCAACCCAACCGGTAAACAAGGCGTTTACGGAGGCTACCAAAACTGGGTTGACCGTGCAGGTCGTTTCCGTTCGTTGGGTGATGGCCAGGTTGACTTTAAAGCCGTGTTCAGCAAAATGGCACAGTATGATTTTCCGGGCTGGGCGGTGCTTGAATGGGAATGCGCACTTAAGCACCCCGAAGATGGTGCCCGCGAAGGTGCCCGTTTTATTGCCGATCATATCATCCACGTAACCGATCATGCTTTTGATGATTTTGCATCATCGGGCAATAATCCCACACTCAACAATCACATATTAGGAATACAATAATCTATCATGAAAAAAACGTTTTTTTCTATCGCTATCGCATCTATTTGTTTAGCTGCCGCATCATGCGGAGGTTCATCATCGGGCGATAAGATCAGCACCGATACCACTCACGGAACGGATCAGAATGCTGTTGCGCAAAACTCTAATGCCGCCCAGGATACTGCCGGCAGCATTGGTACCGAAAATACAGCAACCAGTGTGTCCACCAAATCAAAAGGAGCCGCACTCATCGCATCATCAGATTGTTTAAGCTGCCACAAGGAACACGATAAGCTGGTTGGCCCGTCATACACCGAGGTAGCCGCCAAATACACTGATAAAGATATTGATATGCTTGCCGATAAAATTATCAAAGGCGGTTCGGGCAGTTTTGGCGAGGTGCCTATGTCGCCGCACCCGGCTGTTTCGGTTGATGATGCTAAAGAAATGGTTAAATACATACTCACTGTCAAATAATTATTGATATGGACAATAAGATCAGAATCCAGCTTTCGGTCATGATGTTTCTCCAGTTTTTCATTTGGGGAGCATGGTTTGTAACCCTTGGTACCTATTTACTTACCGGCCTCAAAACCAATGCTACCGAAGTTGGTGTAGCTTATCTTACCCAATCAATAGGAGCTATTGTTGCGCCGTTTATAATAGGCTTAATTGCCGACAAATATTTTCCGGCCCAAAAAATACTGGGTGTATTGCATGTTATTGGTGCAATAATGCTTTGGTTTTGCTCTACCGCACCCAATTTTAATGCATTCTATCCATATGTTTTGATTTACATGATCATTTACATGCCAACGCTTGCACTGGTTAATTCCATATCGTTTCGGCAAATGACCGATCCGAGCAAGCAGTTCCCTCCCATCAGGTTTTTGGGAACCCTGGGCTGGATCATTGCCGGTTTTACCATTGGCTGGTTAGGCTGGGAAAAAAACGGGTCGCTCGATCTTACTTTTAAAACAGCTGCGGCCGCCTCACTCCTGCTGGGATTGTTCAGCTTTACTTTGCCAGCCACTCCACCGCTAAAAAAAGGCACTCAAACATCGGTAAGAGACATATTAGGACTGGATGCCATTGGGTTATTAAAAAACTCATCGTACCGTGTATTCTTTTTAGCATCGGTAGCTATTTGTGTACCCCTGGCGTTTTATTACAATTTCACTAATCCGTTTTTAAACGAGGTTGGCATGAACGGTGCCGCGGGCAAGCAAGCGTTTGGCCAGGTATCAGAGTTAGTATTTATGGCATTAATGCCATTATTTTTCAAACGCTTGGGCGTTAAAAAAATGCTGGCCGTTGGTATGCTGGCCTGGGTGTTACGATACGTGCTTTTTGCCTACGGTGATACTGGTGCCAACTACTGGATGCTGATAGGCGGTATTGTGCTACACGGCATTTGTTACGACTTCTTTTTTGTAACCGGCCAGATTTATACCGATGAATTAGCCGGCGAAAAATTCAAAAGTGCCGCTCAGGGTTTTATTACCCTGGCTACTTATGGCGTAGGTATGCTCATTGGCTTCACTATATCGGGGCCAATTGTTGATGCCCATAAAACCGCCGGAAGTTTACACGATTGGCAACAAATATGGTTAATACCGGCTGCTATTGCCGCGGTAGTGCTTGTTATGTTCCTGCTGTTGTTTAAAGATCGCAACAGAAACGTAGATCTGCAGTCGCCAGCGCCTGATAAGTTCATGCCTGCAACCGATGCTATTTAAACTTATAATCAATTATAAAGTCAATTAAACATGAGTACAGATCGCCGATCGGCCATTAAAAATATTGTTGCCGGTACCGCAGCGCTATCAACAGCCGGGGTATTAGGTAATATGGATGCCGTTGCTCAACCTTTACAAAAAAACATGCCGCTTAAAGGAAACATTAATCACTCAGCCTGCCGCTGGTGCTACCAGGATATACCGCTTGATAAACTTTGCGCCGAGGGCAAAAAAATGGGCCTGAGCGCCATCGATCTGGTTGGTCCCAAAGAGTGGGATACATTGAAAGCCCACGGTTTGCATTCATCAATGTGTAACGGTGCCGAAATTAGCCTGGTAGATGGCTTTAATGATAAGCAGTTTCATGCCCACCTTATAAAACAATACAGCGAAATGATTCCGCTGGTGGCCAAGGCTGGCTATACCAATTTGATTTGTTTTAGCGGCAATAAACGCAATAAAAGCGACGAGGAAGGCTGGGCCAATTGTGCCGAAGGTTTAAAGCAACTCATGCCCTTAGCCGAAAAGCACAAGGTTGTTTTAGTGATGGAGTTATTGAACAGCAAACTTAACCATAAAGATTATCAGTGCGACCGTACCTGGTGGGGTGCCGAACTGTGTAAAAAATTAGGCTCTGAAAATTTCAAATTACTATACGATATATATCACATGCAAATTGATGAGGGCGATGTAATTACCAACATCAAGCAGTATCACCCATATATTGCCCATTACCATACCGGCGGCGTACCCGGCCGTCATGAAATTGATGAAACGCAGGAACTTTTTTACCCGGCTATCATGAAAGCAATTTTAGCCACAGGCTTTAAAGGGCATGTGGCGCAGGAGTTTGTGCCAACCGCTAAAGACAAACTTACCTCACTACAAAAGTGTATACAAATATGTGATGTGTAACACATTAACCAATTGAACATGATTACCAGAAGAACATTTATAGCTCAAGCCGGCTTAATAAGTGCAGGGCTTGCATTAGCACCTCAATTATTAATGGCTAAAACAAATAAGGTTGCCGGGTTACAGCTATATACCCTGCGTGCGCAATTACCAACTGATGTAAAAGGCGTAATTGCAAAAGTAGCACAGGCAGGTTACAAAGAGGTAGAAGTATATGGTTATAGCAAAGAAAAAGGCTTTTGGGGATTATCGCCCGTTGAATTTAAAGCCTTGTTAACCCAGCACGGTTTAACATCACCAAGCGGCCATTATGGTATGGATCAGCTTTTAGAGACGGGCAGCATGCAGGAGGTTGACGATGCCATAGCTGCAGCCAAAGTTTTAGGGCATACTTATGTCACCATGCCTTATATCAATATCAAATTCCGGAAAACAGCTGTGGATATTAAAAAAATAGTGGAAAAGGTAAATCTTGCTGCCGCTCACATCAAAAAGGCAGGGCTAAAAATGGCTTACCATAATCACGATTTTGAATTGATGCCTGTTGAGGGGGTTACCTTGTACGAAGAATTGTTGAAAGGCACTAAACCTAACCTGGTAGATTTTGAAATGGACCTTTATTGGGTGGTACGTGCGGGCAATGATCCGGTTAAATGGTTTGAGAAATATCCGGGCCGGTTTACCATGGTACACGTAAAAGACATGGATAAGCAGGATAACAAGCTTAATACCGAAGTTGGTTCGGGTTCGATAAATTTTAAACAAATATTTGCTAAAGCCAAACTGGCAGGTGTTAAGCACTATATAGTAGAGCAGGAAAACTTTAAGATAGACCCTTACTTGAGCATTGCTCAAAGCAATAAATTTTTGTTAGATAAACTTTTAAGCTAATGACTAACGCCAAGATTTTTGTATTGATACTTACCGCCTCTGCCCTGTCTTTAAATGTTAGTGCCCAGCAAAAAGGTAAGCCCGAAGATACCGAGGCATGGACTCCGGTTCCTGTTAAAGTTGAGGTAGGCAAAGCCACACCTATGTTGCCGCCCCCTTCTGATGCCATTGTATTGTTTAACGGTAAGGGGTTGGAAGAATGGGTATCGAATGCCGACCGAAACCAACCCGCTCAATGGAAGGTGACGAGCGGTGAAATGGTGGTCGATAAATCGAAAGGGAACATCGAAACTAAACGATTATTTGGCAGCTACCAGTTACACTTGGAATGGAAAGTACCTGCCAATATTACCGGCGAAGGACAGGCACGCGGCAACAGCGGCCTCTTCCTGGCTTCGTTAGGTAAAGGTGATCCTGGATATGAGTTGCAGATACTCGATTCGTACCAAAACAAAACCTATGTAAATGGGATGGCGGGTAGCATATATAAACAGTTTTCACCACTGGCCAACGCATCACGCCCCCCGGGTGAATGGCAAACTTACGATGTAATTTGGAACGCCCCCGTATTTGATGATAGCGGCACGATTAAACAACCAGCAAGAATTACCGTGGTATGGAACGGCGTGGTTGTTCAAAACAATACCTCACTTTTAGGACCTACGCAATACATCGGCCAGCCATCATACTCAATTAAACATGGCAAAAGTGCTATTAAATTACAAGCCCACGGCGATAAAAGCGAACCAATAAGTTTTAGAAATATTTGGGTAAGAGAATTGTGATCTTAAAATATATTTTATGCTTTGAGCATTTACCCATCAGATATTGGTTGTAGTATTAATACCTTCTAATAATTGTGGGTACAGTTCATCTACCTTTTTATCTGGAGCTGCAGCTCTTACCTTTTCAAGGATCGATACAAAAGCTTCCATTTTTGTAAAGCCGCGTTCTATCATTACGCTAATTACGCTTTTCCGGGTCTCTGTGTATACAGTTTGATCATAGTTGTCTTTACAAAATAACAAAAATGTAGCAAAAGTCATATACTCATCAAACACTTTGAGAGGTGTAGGATAAGCATAAGTACCATCAGCCTTTTCATTAACCCATGTTGCCCTGTTTTTAAATACCCTGTCAATAGTGGCTTTATGTGCAATAGAAGGCATGTTTACATAGTTATGGTCTATCTCTGTAAACATAACCCTTTTGTTTAAAAGCTCATTTTGAAGGGCGGTTAGCTCTGGAAGATGGTCAAGCAACGGAAGTACCATAACAATTTGCCTGAAACCTTTGTCTTTAAACTCAGTAGTATAGTTAAGCCCGTTAATAAGCGGCGAACAAAGAATTAGATAGCTATTTATTTTGGTTTTAAAATTTTTCTCCAGCCATTTCCACTGTTGGTCGAGATTTGCCTCATGCTCATAATCTGAAATAACATTGGCATAATAACCTTTATGCAGTTTGTAAAACTTTTGAAACTGTGATCTTTTGGCAAAAGCTTCAATTTGCTTTTTATACGTATCGATCGGATTGATCTTGACCTTAGCATTGGCCACGGCCGTTGCCGTAAATATATAATTGCGATTACGTTTTAAACTCGTTCCGGAGAGATCATACGTCATGGCATTACCTGTGATGAAAATGTAGTTGTAAAGCGAAGCGTTGAGCAGCGAATCAAATGTTTTTATAATAGGCTCATTTGAATATGGCTTAAAGTACTTGAGTACATCCTGATAATAAACGCCATTTTGATTGACCATATCATCGTTGGCAAGCCCCGTTTTGGTGATGGCCAGCATAATGTGCAGCAATTCTTTAAGCGGAGATATTTCTACGCGCGATTTGTTGTTATTGGCTTTTTGGAAAGCGTTGTCAAAACTAACTTTATCTTGCGCGTTAACGTGTAATTGATTAGTTGCAAAAAATAGTAGAAGTAAGATTTTTTTCAAAAAATTTAAATTTAGCTTAATGAGCGATAAATTATGATAATGGCATCAAAATTATGAAAAGCCAATAAAAAAAAACAACTAAAAGGTGTAAAATATTAAATTTGATAGTATCTCATTATTAAAGATAACTTAATTTATGGGCTGCATGGGCGCTTTTATCTCTTCAAACCCAACTGTATAATTACGGTCTTCTTAAAAGGGATATCCCTACAATTTATATAAGGGTTAATTTTCTGACTGTTTATATGAAAAAATCTTAAACTATTTTTTATTAAAAATTTCAATCTATGGGTTTAAACAGTTTAGTCAATTTCAACTTGTAAATTCACATGGCTTAATCTTTATTTCAATACTTCCTACATTATTTCTTCCTATTACATCTGTTTTTAAGTTAATCCTGTTAGTTTTGAGGAAATCAATTAAACTTAATTATCTCACACTAATGTATAAGCCGTTATTAAAAGTTACTGTGCTTGCTTTGGCTATCCTTCCGGGTTTGTGCCATGCTCAAAGTTTTAGTCAAACCGCTCAAGGTGTAAAAGCTGATGTAGGTTCGCAATCGATAGAAATTCAGTTCTACAGCCCTTCTATTGTGCGGGTTATTAAAACTACTAAAGGTGAAACCTTGGTAAAGGAGAGCTTATCTGTAATTAAAAAAGCTGAGCAGGTAGCGTTTAGTTCAAAAAAAACATCCGAAAATCTTAATCTTTCGAGCAAAGCGCTTACGGTTAGCCTTAACTTAAAAACGGGTGAAATTAGTTACGCTACTCCCAACGGCAAAAAGCTATTGAGCGAGTTTGAACGTGGCGAACATTTTACTACGGTAAATGATGCCGGTAGCAAAGCACTGAGCATTTATCAGGCATTTAAATTAGATAATGATGAACCCATTTACGGTCTTGGCCAGCACCAGGGAGGTGCGTTGAATCAACGTGGACACCGATATAATAATATGATGCAGGGTAACACGGATGATGTTGTTACGTTTATACAATCGATTAAAGGATATGGTATATTTTGGGATAACTACTCTCCCACCACCTTTATTGATGATAAAAACGAAACTTCCTTTAAATCGGAAGTTGGCGATGGCATTGATTATTACTTTATGGGAGGCGGTAATGCCGACGGTGTAATAGCCAATATGCGGTCGTTAACCGGGCAAGCCCCCATGTTTCCGCTGTGGACGTTTGGTTTTTGGCAAAGCCGTGAGCGCTATAAAACCCAGTATGAATTAACTGATGTGGTAAAAAAATATCGGGAGATTGGTGTGCCGTTAGATGGCATGATACAGGATTGGCAATATTGGGGCAGCAATTATTTATGGAACGCCATGGAGTTTTTGAACGTTGATTTTAACAACCCTAAAAAGATGATCAAAGATGTGCATGATATGAATGCACACATGATCATTTCCATATGGTCGTCGTTTGGTCCGCAAACAATGCAGTTTAAGGAAATGGAGGCCAAGGGTATGTTAATGAATTTTCAAACTTGGCCACAATCAGGTTCAGAAATATGGCCCCCTGTTATGAAATACCCGTCAGGGGTGAAAGTATATGATGCCTACAACCCGGCAGCCCGCGATATTTACTGGAGCTATTTAAATAAAGGCATCTTCTCGCTTGGCATGGATGGCTGGTGGATGGATTCGACAGAGCCCGACCATCTTGATTTTAAACCATCAGACCTGGACAATAAAACCTACCTGGGTTCATTTCGTAAGGTACGCAACGCCTACCCTTTAATGACCGTGGGTGGAGTTTCACAACACCAGCGTGAAACCGATTCTAAAAAACGTGTTTTCATACTTACCCGTTCGGCATTTGCCGGGCAGCAGCGTTATGGAGCCAACACATGGTCGGGGGATATTACCTCCTCATGGCAAACGTTTAAAAATCAAATCCCGGCAGGACTGAACTTTTCATTAAGTGGTTTGCCTTATTGGAACAGCGATATTGGCGGCTTCTTTTTAGGAAAATTCAACAAACGGAAACTTGACGACCCTGAATACAAAGAGCTTTACACACGCTGGGTAGAGTTTGGTGCTTTTTGCCCTATGATGCGTTCGCACGGGACAGACGCACCAAGGGAAATTTATCAATTTGGTACAAAAGGTACCCGCTATTACGATGCCATTGCAAAATACATCAACCTGCGATATAGCTTGTTACCATACATATACTCCACCTCGTGGGATGTTACCGCCCATCAATCAAGCATGATGAGGGCTTTATACATGGATTTCCCGGCCGATAAAGCCACCTGGAATGTAAACCATGAATACATGTTTGGTAAATCGATTTTAGTTTGCCCGGTTACTGATGCGCAATACGTTAAAAAATCTGGAACCGGCAACGATGCGATAATGGTTGAAGATTTTAGTAGCACTAAAAACCGGGAAGTTTATTTGCCGGCCGGTATTGAGTGGTTCGACTTATGGTCGGGTAAAAAGTTTGCAGGCGGTAAGAATGTAAGCATGGAAACCCCTTTAGACATTCAACCTGTATTTGTTAAAGCCGGTTCCATACTTCCGTGGGGGCCACAAGTTCAGTACGCTACCGAAAAAAGCTGGGATAATCTTGAAATGAGAATTTATGCGGGCAAGGATGCAGATTTTACCCTATACGAAGACGAGAACGACAATTACAATTACGAAAAAGGGAAATACAGCGAAATTAAGTTTCATTGGAACGATAAAACCCGCACACTTACCATTGGCGAACGCTCGGGCAAATTTACTGGTATGCTTAATACCCGCAAGTTTAACCTGGTGCTAAACCCTGTGGGAATTGAGCCGTTAACAGGCAAAAGCATTACCTACAACGGAAAGAAAACAAGTATAAAATTATAACCTACAAAAAAGGGTTGCCATAATAGGCAACCCTTTTTCTTTTGATAAAGGAGCTTGGAGCTTAGCGTAGCACAAACCCTCCCCTGGGCTGAATTTCAACGCTTATATTTCCTTTTTTATCTATCTGAATTTCTTTAACAGATGATTTCCTGTCTTTATCATCGGCATAAAGATTTACTTTTTTACCTGCCAGCATAGGAACTTTTAAATTCAACTTCTTAACTTCCTTTTCGGCATTTACACCGGCTACATACCAGGTGTTTTTATGGCGGCGGGCTATTACGGTATATTTGCCCGGGTAACCATCTATAAAAATAGTTTCGTCCCAGGTGGTTGGCATGCCTTTCATAAAGTCAATTTCAAACGCCGAAACATCGGTGAGGTTATTTGGGGTAAGTCCGAACATTTGCACCGGGTTTTGAAACAATACGGCGGTTGCCAGTTGGAAAACATCGGTAGTCAACCGTTCGTTACCCTTTTGGTTGCCTTTGTTCAAGAACTTGTTAAGTAGTACACCGCCAAACTCCATGCTGCCTACACTGTTGCGGATAAAGGGGTGAAGGGTGGCGTAAAATGCTTCCGATTCTCTTACCTGTTGTGAGAACACCAACATCTCAGATGCTAAAACCGCTTCGCTGCCTACATAGTTAGGATACATCACTTCCCATCCACGCGGCAGTGTGGTGCCATGGAAAAATATCATGAGGCCATACTCATTGGCATCGGTTAAAATATCCTCGTACAAACGCATGGTCTCCTGCTTATCGCCACCAAAAAAGTCGACTTTTAAGCCTTTAACACCTGCATCGCGCAGCCATTTCATTTCTTTTTTTCGTTCAACCGAGGTATTCATCTTATTGCGCGGACCAACAGGAGCATCATTATAAGGACCATTTGAATTGTACCAAAGCAGCACATCAACCCCTTTTGATTTGGCGTATTGCACCAATTCTTTCATACGGTCCTTGCCAATATTGGTATCCCAAAGGGCATCCATCAATATGTATTCAAACTTCAGGGTTGCAGCCAAATCGATGAACGAAACCTGGTCTTTATAATTCATGCTGTTATCCTGCCATAGTATCCAGCTCCATGTGGCACGGCCAAACTGGTAATCTTTGCTCGGCTCATATAAAGGCTCAACCACGTCAAATGGCACGGTAGTTTCAACAATAGGTTTCAGGCTGTTACCTACGGTAATGGTTCGCCAGGGTGTGGCTGCGGGTAGTGCCATGGCCGCACCCGTACTGCCAAAGCCGTTATTTTGTTTTGGGTTTGGAAACTCAACGGTGTACAATCCGTCGCTGGTACCATTGCTCAGGTGCGATGCGCAATACAAACTGCTTACGCCGGTTTCTGAAAGCAGCACCCAACCGTTGTTGCCCACATGAAACAATCCCGGAAATACGTAGCCTTCTTTGTTCGGGCCATTTTTGCCCATCGGTGCATCGGCCTCATAGCCGCTCTCATAACTTGGTGCAGAACGGGCAAAACCACCCATTGGCCCCATCATTGGCGATAAGAATATAGTAGTAGCTGCCGGAAATTTAAAGCCGGTGGCCTCCTGTTGTACAACGCAGGTCATGCGCTTATCCCAGGTAGGAATTTCGTACCGGAACGCCACATCATTATTACTCACCTGAAACACCAGGTCGAACTTTTGCTGCTTGGCATTTTCAAAACTGCATACCACTTTATTGGCTTCGTAACGCACTTCCGACTTTTTAATTTTGGCCTGCGTGTACTGTTTATCAACTTTACTTTCGGCACTTTTTAAGTATTTTAATCCGGTCGACAGATCACCTTCATTAGTCACAAAACCCAAAGGGGATTTTTCGAGCATGGTTTTGCCATTGAGCATCACTTCGTAAACCGGTTTACCATCGGCAACTGAAATAACCACTTTTAATTGCTTATCGGGGCTTTGAACCTGTATTTGTTGTGAATGTGCCCTTTGTGAAAATATGGAGGCAAATAAGAAAAATGAAAGGTATAAACTTTTCTTCATGAGTATGGATTGTTAGTTGGTTAGTTTTCAGTATGTGATATGAAGTAATAATGTGAGTAAATATGCTAATTGCATTTGAAAGAAGACATGATTCTATAAAAAACGATCAGCATATATAGCTTTAAGCACAGTAATTAAAGCAGTTAAAGTTTTTTGTTAAACTTCCACCAATCAAAGTAAAACAAATCCTTCTCACCTTTAAAAACGAAGTATAAATCGTGCGTTCCTGTCATTGATCTAACCGGGGTTGTTATGGTCTTAAATAAGTCCCCTTCTCCTGATCTATCGATATTTATTGAGCCCAGTAAGGGGCCATTTAATTGATCAACATGTATTTCAATTTTGCCGCCGTGTAAAGCAGCTACATTTACCTCAACCGATGATACGCCTGATGAAAGATCAACGCCCTGTACTTTTAAATAATCGCCGTTATTGATCGAACTTACATACAACCTATCGGCAATTTTATTGCCCTTATTCCAGGATATGTTTCTTTCCCATTCGGTAGTTTTTTCGGTTTTCAGGCCTTCGCTGTAAGCAATGGTTTCGGCTTCAACACGGGTGTATGGGTTTAACTTTACCAGTTGTTTTACTCCGGCTACTGACCAAAACGGCAATTGCTGAATGGTGCCGTCGGCATTGTAAGTTATCTTCTCGATGCATATCGATCGCCTTTCGTAATGCTTGGCCATAGTTTGCTTCATGATATTATAATTGAAACCAAACAAGTACGAATTGCCTTTATAATCAACAATACCCGGATGGTTGCCCGATGAGCGCTTATCGCCATCCATAATGCTGCCTTTGTAAACCCATGGCCCGGTAGGATTATCGCTCATGGCGTAACCAATACCTTCGGGGCAGCATGTAGAAGCGTAGGCCATATAATATTTACCTTTACGCTTAAATGCCCACGGGCCTTCCTGGTAATGAAATGCATCGGGCTTACCCTCAACCTTCGCAATAGATGGGTCTTTGATGATCTCTCCTGAGTAGGAAATCATGTCTTGATTCAATTTAACATAAAACAAGTTCGGATTGCCCCAGTATAAGTAGGCTTGCCCATCATCGTCTATCAAAACGGTTGGGTCAATATCCTGGTTGTTTTGTTTAACTAACGGCTTGCCTATCGGGTCTTTAAACGGTCCGTACGGACTATCAGCTACCAGTACTCCTATACCAACGCCGTTGGGCATGGGGCAATACAGATAAAACTTGCCGTTTCGTTGTACACATTGTGGTGCCCAGGCACCATTATCGTAAGGCACCCATTTAAAATCTTTAAGCGATGCTATCTCGCCGTGCTCCGTCCAGTTCACCATATCGGTTGAGGTATAGAGCAGCCAGTTTTGCATTTTAAAGCCGAACGCATCATCCTCATCGTGACTCGTATATAAAAACACGGTATCATGGTAAACCAACGGTGCCGGATCGGCCGTGTATTTTGTTTGAATGACCGGGTTTTGAGCATGGGCTTTTGTAAATGCTATTATTATGAGTATAAAAGCAAATAAACCTTTCAATATACTGTTCATGTTCATCATCTTATTGTTTAAGCTGCCACCAATCAAAATTGAATAGCTGACCATCTCCCCCTTTGAAAACCAAATAAACATCATGCACGTCGGTTAATTTGGTGGTTTTGGTAGATGTATTAATCCATTTATTAGCAGCAGTAGCTTTGTTAATTTTACAGGTGCCCAATAGAGGCCCATTAAGTTCATCAGCGTGTATTTCAATCATGCCGCCGTTTATGGGGGCAACACCGGCAGTAAAGGATGAAGAGCCTTTTTTGAGATCAATGCTTCTTACTTTGATGTAATCACCGTTATGAATATCAGTCACATAAATGCCCCTACCAGTTAAACTATCCTGCACAGTTTCTATGCCTTGCTCCCAGGCAATAGTTTCTGCCTGTACGCGCTGGTAAGGGTTTACTTTGCCAACGGCTTGGGTGATGCCTTTGGTAGGTGTAATGCGCGCTATTGAACCATCGGCATTGAACATGCATTCGTCAACACATACCGAACGGTCAAAACCTCCACCACCGCGCAATGCCCCGTTATGATAAAAGAGGTATGATTTGCCTTTGTAATCTATCAACCCCGGATGGTTTGTAAAGGCTCCGCCTTGCTTGATCACATCCATAATGGTATCCCTGTATTTCCACGGACCAACAGGACTTGTACTTGTGGAATAAGCCAGATGTTCGGGCACACCACCGGCCGGGTACAGCAAATAAAACAGGCTTTTTCGTTTGTATAGCCAAGGTCCTTCTTCGTAAGTGGTGAACCTTTTTTCGGTAGAATTTACAGTACCCTTTATTTTACCGGCAAACCATTCTTTTTTATCAGCCGGTACCGGTCTTATACCAATGGTAGCATCAAACGACATCATATCGGGATGAAGCTTCACCTGCCACAGATCGGCTTGCCCCCAATTGAGCCATACCTGCTTATCGGCATCGGTAATTATGGTTGGGTTTATATGATCACCTTCGGCATGCTCGCTAATCAACGGTTTGCCTAAAACATCAGTAAATGGCCCATTTGCCTGATCGCCTATACCTACGCCAATTACTTTTTTGCCCGTTGCTTTTTCTGTAGCGCTTACATACCAGTAATATTTGCTGTTGGCTTCACTTTTAATACTGTGTGAGTTTAAGCCATCAATTTCTTTTGCCCACTTGAAAGTATTATGCGCATTATGAATGCGCAACTTAAATGCTTCATCGGTAAGCGGTACTTTTACGATGCCAACGCTCTGATCATAAGAGATCATGTCTTTATTCAATTTTACATAATATAAGTGCGGGTTACCCCAATAAAGATAGGCCTGCCCATCATCATCAACAAAAACCGATGGGTCGATGTATCCCCATCCACCTATGATCATGGGTTTATTCAAAGCATCTTTAAACGGTCCGGTAGGACTATCGCCAACAGCAACGCCTATTGACATTCCGCCGTTTTTGGCATTTACGGGTACATACCAATAAAACTTCCCGTTTCTTTCGATACACTGCCCGGCCCAGGCATCTTTATTAGCCCAGCTAAAGTTTTTTAACGACAAGCCAGCTCCCCTGTCTGTCCAGTTCACCATGTCGGTGGTGGAGTATATGTGCCAGTCTTTCATTACAAACCAGGTGGCTTTGTCCTCGTCGTGGCCGGTGTATAAAAAAAGGGTGTCTTTATAAACCAGTGGTGCAGGGTCGGCTGTGTATATGGTTTGGATGATAGGGTTTTGAGCAAACAGGCTATCCGCTGTTGAACACAAACCAATAATCAAAAACAATACTTTGTATAAATTCTTCATCTGCTAATTCAGGATATTTTATTTAATTGTAATCAGTTCTTAAAATAACCTCTTTATTCCGGCTCGGGAATATTATAGCCAAGCAAAGCCAGCATTTTGGCACCATACCGTTTCCCGAGCTTGCGGCAACCGGCAGCATCAAAATGCAGGTGATCGGTGGCACAAGTGCAGCCTGCCGATGAGATGATGAAAGAGTTGGGTACAACCTCGGGTAGCTTGCCTATGATCTTATTCATCGAAGCGCAAATGCCGCCTTGATCGGCGTTGACCACCTCTCCGGCCAGCAAAGGAATTTGCGTTGGGTTAAGCGATAGATCCTGTACCAGATTATTATACACTCCTTTTACCTTTTGCGTCCATAGCGTATCGTTAACATTTGATTCGCCCTGATGTAACAAGATCCCTTTAATTACACCTTGTTTTTGTGCCATTTTAGCCAGATCGACCAATTGCCCGTAAGGGTTGCCGCTATACTCAACAACCATATTTTTAAGCCATTGCGGTCCACCGGCCACGTACGATTGATAGTTTATCTTATCAAACACCTCGATTTTTGAACCTGCAACTGATACGTTAATTACTCCAACGGTTACATCTTCAGGTAAGTTGGCTAACAGTGTTCGTCCAAAATAATCAGCCGGGGTAAGCCCGGTATTACAGCGGCAAAGCGGTGGTTGGGCGGTATACCAATTGCCTTTACTCCTGCCCTTTTCGGTGCAATCAACAGCCTGTAAAACTTTAAAGCGTTTATCAACCGTGGTGTCCTGCGGTTCAAAACGGGCGTTACCTTCCATGTTTGATTGCCCCAGGCACAAGAATATGTAGAACTTTGAATCCTGGGCTGATGCGGTTATGGTTACCAGCACCAGCAAAACAGCAGCCCCCCACTTAGCAATGCTGCGCATTATTGTACCGGCAAACTTCATTTGTTATCTGCTGCTTTATTCAAAAATACAGAAGGTGGAACCGGCTTGAAAATGAGTTGCGAGAACATATACAAACCGTTTTTCCATACTTTAAAATCATGAACGCCCGGCTCAATAAAGTACACATGAGGAACGCCTTTTTGCTCCAGGTATTCATGTGTGCGTTTGCTGAAACTGAGCAGCCCATCGCTTTCACCGCATGATATAAATAATAATTTCAGTTGTTTTTTAGCAGCCTCCGCATCGGGTACTAACTCCTCGGGTTTGCGGGTGTTGGGTGCCGATGAAAAGCCACCAACCCAGGCAAACTTGTCAAGGTTGCCCAACCCGAAGTTTAACGATTGCCCACCTCCCATTGAAAGACCAGCAATGGCCCTATGCTCGCGGTCTTTATTAACCGGGTAGGTTTTCTCAATGTAAGGGATCAGGTCGATCAACAGATCCTTCTCAAAAGTTGCAAAGGCGGCAACCTTATCGGCAGCCATGATATTACCGGTTGGACGGTCATCTTTCATAGCGCGGCCGTTAGGCATCACAATGATCATGGGAACTGCTTTGCCCTGCGCATACAGGTTATCCATAATTACCTGCGGTTGCCCGCCATTTAGCCATTCTTTTTCATCGCCGCCAATGCCATGTAAAAGGTAAAGCACCGGGTACTTTTTCTTTGCCGAATAACCCGGAGGCGTATACACCAAAGCCTTCCTGGTAGTACCTACTGTGTTGGAAGTGTAGGTAATGGAATCGAGCTTACCGTGTGGAATATCGGCTTTGACCTTATCAAACCCTTCGGTAGCAGGTTGCAGTGCTCCTTGCGCCGATGCAGCAAGTGCCATTACCGATAGCAAACCTGCAAAAAGGTATGGCTTAAGAGAAATCTTTTTCATGGTCATAAAATTTAAGTTTTGAAATTCTATTTAGATGTTGTTGGTGTAATCAACTGATATTTACCGCTTAGGTGCATTAAACTGAAGAGATACATTAAGCCATCGTAATAAGGGTCAAAGTATCCATCCTCATAAGGCTCTAACTTGGCGTTCCACAAGGCTTTCACAAAATCGGTGCTTTTCGGCTCATTGTTTATTAATGATGCAGTGGCCGCAGTGGCTACCAAGCCTATAGAGTGCCTAAGTTTTTTTACATCACCTGCCTGTAATATAAAATCGGGGCGCGAACCATCAAGGTTGAATTGATCTTCGAAAGTATTAATGCCTTTAGACCGCAAGAAACCCTGGAATCGTCGGGCATAATCTTCCTGCCATGCGCGGTCTTTGCCAAACCAAATGTAGTCCATGGCAATATTCATAGGCACACGCCACGAGTCGTACCTGAAAGCGGGCGGCATCCACGGAGTTGGATGTGGCTTGCCGCTAAATTCGGTATAATCGGCATTTAATCCGGTCACCGGGTCACATGCCCTGTGCAAAAACGCTCTCGAGGTATCGGCACAATCTTTATAAAACTGTTCATGCCCATCTTTGGCATACCGCACCCATACTTCATAAAAAGCAGGCAAGTGGTATGATGGATCGGTCCATAAATAATTCCGGCCTTCCGGCACAAAAGTGATCTGCTTATGCTCGGTATTAATGAGATTAAAAATATTACCGGTGCCATCCTTTTTCCACATCGCATCAAGTATCCGGCGGGCTTCGGCATAATAATTTATCCCGGTGTTGTTGCCCCAGCGGTTGGCAGCAAAAAGCAGACTGGTAATGTAATAAAGCTCTCCATCGGATGCCGAACCTTCTGAATTACGTTTCAGCGTTTCGGGGTTTATGCTCCAGGCAAAGTAACCTTCGCGGGGTCCGTTTTGATGTTGCAGGTGTTTTTTCGACCACCTCCAGATGCGGTCAAACACGTCCTTTTTATTCAGCTGCACAGCAACCATCATTCCATACGAAAGCCCTTCGGTGCGTGCATCATGATTTTTCACGTCGGATACATAAGCCATGGTATCGCCCACTTCAAAATATACCCGTTTAGGCCCTTCAAAAACATCATAGTAGGCCTTGGCAACCTTTTTATCGATCTCTTTTTGACTATACCCAACTTCCTTAAAAAGATTGCGGTATTGATTGGTTTGTGCCGCAGGTTTCCGTTGCTGTGCTATAACAACAAACGGGCATAATAAAGCGGCGATAGTTAATGTTTGTAATCTCTTTATTAAATACACAATGCTATAAATTGATGGTAACTAATCAATGAACCTGATACTCTTAATGGAAACACTTTGAGCCGCGCCCGGCAAAAACCGTACAAATACATCATGCTGGCCGGTCGTCTTTTTAATGCTCCTTTGCGATAGTTTCCATTGAGAAGCTCCCTCACCTTTAAGGGAAAATGAAGCCAGCAACTTTCCCATTTCAATATCATCTGCCCATATTTCTAACTTTGCGCTACCTATGCCTGATGTGTTTATGGAGATGGCCGACGGCGATACATTTCCCATTTCCACACCCGAAAGCATGAACCAGCCGCCGTTATTGGTAGTGGTTGTTACTGTGCCATCTTTGCGTTCGACCCCATAATAGTTGCTGAAGCCTACGGCAGGCAGGTCCGATTTTCCATCTTTACAAATAAACAGATCGAATGAGGCAGGCTTACCTTCGGCAAATAAGCCAACGCTTGTGCCAACCCAACTGTTAAAATTTGGCTGCGCTTTATCAAGGTTTATAGCACTTATGGGTTGGCCGAGCGAGGTCCATATTTTACCATCGGCACTGCAATAGCCGGTAAGTTGGTGCTCGTTACGTTCTAATTTCAACCATACCACATCTCCAAAAGTGTTGGGTACCGACCGCACGGCCGTGTCCATTTTGAAGATGATCTTCTTGCCGCCATCATACCCCGAATAAAGTTTAACCGTAACTTTTTGATTGCCGTTACTCACGTAAAATCCGGCTTGCTCTGCCGGTGCCGATGCATTCAAGTCAACTTTGGTTACTGCAGAATACCAGTGATCGGTTTCCTTTTGCATAATGTGTGCACGACTGGTATCGGGTGTTAAAGTGATCCACCCTTTTTTTGTATTTAACGAATAGCTTTCGGCGGCTTTTTTTGTGAGGAAATGCCAAGGCAAACCTAAAGTTGATTCATCAAAATAATCCGATTCCACACTGCGCCAGCTAATGCCTCCCTGCGGTAGATTGGGCTTAACAACCGGCTGCGTGGTTGGTGCCATTCCCCATGGGCGATCGCCCTCCCATGTTACCGGGTATAAGGCAGTTTGGCGGCCAAGACCCGACCAATCATCATTATCATATTTTTCGTAGCTCTGTCCAATTGTCCACCAAGAGCCATCTTTGAGCTGCACAGGTGCCGCAATATGATTGGGTCTGCGAAAGCCTACTTTAGCATCGGTGATGGGCTTGAAGAAATTGCCTAATCGTTCCCATTTGGTAGAGTCGGCCGTTAACGCTGAAGCTTTTAATACGTACTGACCTCCCGAAACATCACCTGCGGGGAAATAGTAATAGATCCCATTGCGCTTACTCATCACAGGACCTTCGGCCCAGCTGTATTGCAGTTTGGCATTTATCCAGTCGAGGTTAATTACCTTGTCGGTAAGTTGCCCATCCTTACCCAGTGCCTGTAGCCTGTTTACTTTTTGGCCATTTTTAATAATCATGTAGGGTTTACCATCATTATCAACAAATATTGAGTTATCATACCCCAGCGGACCTGTCTCAGCATTGGTTTTAACTTGCACCGGTGCCGACCACGGTCCCTTTGGCGAATCAGCTTTACAAAACCACTGCCCTCCTGCCGAAAAGTATATCCAGTAAGAACCATAGAAATAGGTAATTGCCCCCTGCCAGATACCGGCCGAAGGACGATCGCTAACCCACTTTGCTGCCGGGGCGGTAAGCACCCTGCTTATTACTTCCCAATGCACCAGATCTTTTGAATGGTAAATGGGCAGGTAAGGGTTAAAATGAAATGTTGAACCACAATGATAAAAATCATCGCCAACTTTGAGCAATGTCGGGTCTGGATGATCGCCGGGTAAAACAGGGTTTGCATAGGTTTGAACCGATTGGTAAAATGCTTTATCGGCTTCGGGCTTAACTTGTGCCGTTGAACCCAAATAACATGATAATAAAATGCCTAATGCCCCCAGTGGGTATAATTTATTCATAGTAATTATATAACCCTTGGTAGGGCTGATTGAATTGGTTAGTAGTTTGAATTGACAGTGAACGAGAAGCCGTGATAAACTTGCATTATCTAAAGCGCTCTTATTTAAATTATCGCTTAACCCAAAACGTTTACCATTTTGAGTTAAGCGAAAGTAGGCCAATACCCCCTGCTAATAAATACTCAATTGTTCAAAAACAGGAGAAGTTTGTTTAAGCAAGGCAGCTATCATTCTATCAACCTGAAAACAACAATATCCTATACTAAAAACAGCAAAAACTACGCTTGAACAAATTTCTGTGATAGTTGAACGTATTTTTAAGACACCTATATTGAACATTTATATCATGTACTAATTTACTCCCAGCCCTGGTACGTTAGGGAATTTCAACGAGCGATAATATTGCAGATCATGCTCGGGTTTTGGATACTTGGGGTCGATAGGCATTTTAGAAAAAGTTTGGAAGTATAACACACAGGAGTTGCGCCAGCGTACAGCTTCTTCATATTGAACGGCCATCAATTGCTCCACCTCATTAAACCGTACCGGGTCAACATAGGGCTGCATGCCTTTCCAAACTTGCTGCATATCTTTTACGGCATCTACACCAGTGTAATATCTTGCAACCATCTCATTCCACAGCGTTTTGCCCGAACGCATTTTATAGTTCCACGGCAAATGATGAAACCAAAGCAAATACTCATCAGGACAATTTTCAAGCTTACCAAAGTAGTCCCTAACTTCAGGGTAGTACTGGGCTACGGCATTGCTACCTGTAGCCGTACGATCAAAACCCACGCCGAGGCTATCGGCCTTATGGTAGTATACTGCTGTCCAGTCTGCTCGCCCTATATTGTCTGTCCAGGGGCCGGGACCATAATGCCCGTTAGCGCCCATAATGTGATGTAAGCCAAGCGGTGTCATATAGTTCACCGCATTTTCACGCGAGCGCATCATCTGGTCTTTCATCGGTTTTATGAAACGCTCGTCGTTAGTAAAAGTCATGCGCAGCCAGTCGTCGGCAATTTGTGCGGCATCGGCCTGTGGGTTCCATGCAATCCGTCCAAAGCTGTACCAATTAGATTGGGCAAACGGATGCCCGCACCAGTTTACATCGGTACCAATGTTAGCTACACCGGCCATAGCGGTTAGCTTCTTAGGCAGGTATTTACCTTCTAATATATTAGCTACCGTGGTGCCCTCCCCTTTTGCATAGGTATCAGCATCAAGGCATTCTTTAAATAATGGAGCTTCGTATACCAGGTGTGTAGAAAAACCAAGATACTCCTGTGTAAGCTGCACTTCGAGCATTAAAGGTGTTTGAGATAATGCACCAAATAAGGGGTGGAAAGGCTCGCGGGGCTGAAAATCGATAGCGCCATTTTTAACCTGTACAATTACATTATCATTAAATTTACCATCCAGAGGCTTAAACTCGTTGTAAGCCTGTTTAGCACGGTCATCGGGCACATTATTATCGTAAACAAACGCACGCCACATTACAATTCCTTTGTGCGGAGCCAACGCCTCGCCCAGCATATTAGCACCATCGGCATGGTTTCGTCCGTAGGTTTGCGGGCCTGGTTGTCCTTCTGAATTTGCTTTAACCAGGAATCCTCCAAAATCGGGGATGGATTTGTATATCTCAGCAGCCTTGTCTTTCCACCATTTTTTCACGGTATCATCTAATGGGTCTGCTGTTTTTAAACCGCCTAACTCAACCGGACTGCTGAATTTTACCGACAGGTATACTTTAATGCCATAAGGCCTGAATGCGTCGGCCAGGGCTTTAGCTTTTTCAATATAAGCCGGCGTAAGCATAATAATATTGGCATTTACATTATTAAGCACCGTGCCATTAATGCCTACCGAGGCGTTAGCCCGGGCATAATCTATATACTTTTGATCGATATAACCCGGCAATTTGTGCCAGTTCCAGATAGAAAACCCGGCATAGCCACGCTCTACGGTACGATTAGGATTATCCCAGTGATTTAACACCCGTACCATAGTTTTTGGCCGCTCCGTAATGTTAAGCTGATCGATGTTTTTACCTGTTTGCATTTGTTTTAAAAAAGCAAACACGCCGTATAATACACCCAAATCAGTTTCGGCAGATACAACTACCACTTTACGGGTACCTTGAACTATGGTATTAATCACAAATCCGTCGTCCGATAGATCACCTGGTTGTACCAGTTTTCGCAACTCGCCTATTTGGTTAAGCTTTCCTATTACAAGGTTACCTTGCGCCAATGCCACTTGAGCCGGAACAATATTGAGCAAGCCTTTTGAACCCATCCATAGCTCCTGGTGAGCGGCTTTTAATTGCGGTGAGCCTGATGCAAAAAACACTTTGCTCAAAACCGTACGGTATTGTATTGCTACTTCAGTGTTTTGTACAGGCCTGTAGTTAAGCCACAGATCGTAATCACTTTGTGCATAAGCTCCGCTTAAACAAACTATAAAACCAATGGTGGCAATAATGTGTCGTAAATTCATAAGGAATAATTGGTAGTAAACTGCGTTACAAGTCTTCGCAATCGATTGTAAATATAATTACTAAATAATTCACTTTGACATTTTTGGTGTGATTTTATTGAAATGTACCCTTATAAAGAAACTAAAAAGGCGATTTTTATATTATTAAACCTCATTTTTCTCACACACTATCAACGTGACCCACGGTTTAATTTAATTGGTTTAGAAGGACAGCGCAAGGCTGTCCTTCATATTTTAAAAACCTATAATCGATCCGCTTTTTGCACATACCTTACTAAGTGCTTTATTGAAATATTGGGAATCAGATTTACACTCAATAATTTATTGAAATTTCAACCAATCAATATTTACAGGGGTGTTGCTTTCTGAAACAATAAATAAATCATGCATACCTTTTACCGGGTTGATAACCGGATGATTACTGAGTGTCCATTCTTTACTTTCCTTTAAACGAATGCGTGCTATTGGTTTACCTGTTGGTTTGCCCGAGTATATGGCCAACTGCGCACCTGCCGAACCCATCGCCATTATCGAAAGCTTTTTAGGATTGTTTTTAAAGTCAACTGTATTGTAACGCAACCAGGCACCCTTACCATTTAACATGGTCATCCAGCCATTAAATTTGTTGGCGGTATCAATAAAATCAACTTTTACGCCGTTGTTACTTATTGCATTGTAACGGTCGATCTGTATTTTACCTGATGCCTGAGTTATGCCTATTCCGCGCAGTGTAGGCATAACTTTGCGAATAGTGCCATCTTTTTCAAAAAACAAACTGTCGGCACGAATAGACCGGTTTTTATCAAATGAAGGCGACAAGTCTTTATCGTGATAAAACAAATACCACTGGTTTTTAAAGTTGATAATGGAATGGTGATTAGTCCAGCAACCACTGGCCGATTCATCCATAATTACCCCTTTAAATGTGAACGGACCAAGCGGCGAATTTGATGTAGCGTATTCTAAACGCTCAGTTTTATTGGCAACGTGCGGATAGGTTAAGTAATAAATACCCGCGCGTTCAAACATATATGGCCCCTCTTTTAGCCCTTTGTCGGGCAACTCTCCCAATGTTTTAGGTTCTGTGGCCAGTTCCAGCATGTTTTCTTTAAGCTTGGCACCGTAAATATTACCCTGCGACCAGTATAAATAAGCCTGTCCGTCTTTATCCATAAAAACGTTTGGATCAATACCACGTACACCCTGTATACCTTCGGCCTGTGGTTTAAACGGCCCGTAGGGCTTATCGGCAACTGC
This sequence comes from Mucilaginibacter terrae, assembly GCF_031951985.1. Classification (NCBI taxonomy): domain Bacteria; kingdom Pseudomonadati; phylum Bacteroidota; class Sphingobacteriia; order Sphingobacteriales; family Sphingobacteriaceae; genus Mucilaginibacter; species Mucilaginibacter terrae. The sequence continues at coordinate 1,283,803 of NZ_JAVLVU010000001.1, forward strand.
TACACCAATGCCAAAAGGCTTACGTTCACCCTCTCCTTTAACCGTGGCAGGGAAATAAAAATAATACTTTCCATTTCGAAAAACGCAATCGGGTGCCCACATGCTGTAAGCGGCAGGATCGGCCCAGGGCACCTGGGTTTGGCTAACGATCATGCCGTGGTCTGTCCAGTTTGTTAAATCGGCCGATGAAAACACATGATAGTCTTCCATGCAAAACCAACCTACCCTGCCTTTACCCGGTTGTGCACGAATATCATGCGACGGGTAAACATACACCCGGCCATCAAATACCCGTGCCGAAGGATCGGCGGTAAACTGATTGGTGATAAGCGGGTTTTGAGCTGAAGAACTTGCAGGAATGATGCAGATCAGCCCAATGCCAGTAAAAAGATGTAATAAATATTTTTTCATGAGAGGATGCAGTTGTATACTTCGAAGATGGATTTATAAAATGTTTAATTGTGCGAACTGATGCTATCGCTTATTCTGAAATAATCAACATCAACGTATCCGCCCACAGCTGCCGTAGCATAATTAAATATGCCAAAACGGTAGCCCATAAAATGTGGTATGGTGTAGGCCATTTGTAGAGTTGTACCTATTAGCGTCCAGGTATTACCATCCAAACTATAATAGAAATAGGCTTTATCGGTACGGTTTTTAAAATCACATTCGGCCTTTAGATAAATCTTATTTTGTGTAAGCGGCAAAGTAGCGGCTTCAACAGGAGTTTTGGTTTGCCCGTTAACCATGACGATGTGTTTTTTGCCATCCAGCATTTTCACACCTACCCATCCGTATCGTTGCTGCAAAAGTAGCAGTCCGGCACAGTCGCCATCTTTCATTTTTGAAACATCAATAGCTATTGACCCCGAACTTACCGGGCCAATGGTACGTTGCGTAAGCGTATTCCGGGCCAGCATAATGGATGTATCAATTCGTCCGGTTGTTAAACGCAGGTAGCCTGCACGGGCATTTACCGACCATAGTGTATTATCAGGGTTATGATTCCACTGCCAAATCAATGGCAAAGCCGCATCTCCCTTACGCCTCGAAAACTCATCGGATGCAACCAATGACGGGATGAGGCCTTTGCTTGCCGGTAAATCGAGCGTTTCGAGTACTTTACCATTTACACCCAAAACCGGCCAGCCGTTTTCCCAGGTAACAGGTACCATGTAAGGTATACGGCCTACCGCTCCATTATCCCTAAAAAGATATGCATACCATTTGTCTTCAGGTGTGCTAATCAATCCGCCCTGGGCTACACCTTTATCCTGCAAGGCAATGCGCCCTTCGTAAGGCCCTGTCAATTTATCGGCACGGTGAATTATAACCGTGCGCATACCTCCTTTTGGCCAGCTGATATTGAAAAGATAATACTTGCCTTTAACTTTGAACAGCTGCGACCCTTCGGCAGGTAAACCGCCATCGGTACCTGATATAGCTGTTGCATTTTCAATTATTGTCTGCGGTTTAAAATCGGGGTTAAGACCAGTTAAATCGCTGTTTAGCTGGGCCAGCATAATGCGCCCGCTGCCATAAAGCATATAAGCCTTGCCATCTTCATCAAAAAATAAAGAATGATCGTGTAATGCCGGTTTGAATGATGTTACCTTCCAGGGGCCATTTTCGATATTATTTGTACTGTAGATGTAAGTGGTGTTGGTAGTGCCTGAAAAGGTACTTACATAATACTTACCCTTATGCTCGCGCAAACTGCTCGCCCATGAACCGCGCCCGTAAGTGCTTTTGCCATTTATCAAATCCAGTTCGTTTGTGTGTGCCAGCGTATCATAAGCATAACCCACCATCGACCAATTTACCAGGTCTTTTGATTTCATGATGGGTAAACCCGGGCTCATGTGCATGGTAGTGCTGCTCATGTAATAAACATTACCCACCCTGATCATTGAAAGATCTGGAACATCAGCATAAACTGTTGGGTTTGATGCTTTTTGTGCAATCACATTATTAGTTACTCCTACGGCTATACCGAGTAAGCACAATGCGCCCAACGCACTTTTTTTAAAAATAAACATTTATAGGTCAATTGGTTAATGAACGTATTAGGTATTGTACATTTAAATAGCATGACCATGAATATCGGCAGGTAAGAGAGCTGACATTCATGGCTTTAAAAGCCTATGGTTACAAATGCTAATAAACATTAAAACACATCAAATTAACTATACAAATGTTCAATATGCTTGGCTAAATGTTCATTAATTAAATGAGAATGACTGCAACGCCATTTCAAAAGTATATTATTAAGTATTTTGAATAGTTGAGTTAGCAAATCTTTTGTGCTGTATTAGCTAAGCTTAAACATAACTACCTGTGATTTGAACATTTGAACAGCACGCTAACCTATTACTCAGGTAATTTTATAACCAAGACTAACTGATTATTTATCTTACTTATTTACTACAAAATGGTAAAATCTTTTTTTTGTATTGCTGCATTAATTTGTGGCTTACAGGCTGCTGTATTAGCTCAAGCGCAGGTTACAAACCCTATCCTATCCGGCTTTTACCCCGACCCAAGTATTGTTAGGGTTGATAAGGATTATTACCTCGTTAACTCCACATTTGCTTACTTCCCGGGTATACCGGTTTTTCATAGTAAGGACTTAAAAAACTGGGAACAAGTTGGCAACGTGATAGACAGACCGACACAGATGACCTTTATGGGCGACCGTGTTACCCGCGGACTATTTGCACCAGCCATTAATTACCATAAGGGTACTTATTATATCACCTGTACGCAAATTGACCAAAAAGGAAACTTTATAATGACGGCTAAAAATCCGGCTGGCCCATGGAGCGACCCAACATGGTTGCCTCAGGTACGCGGTATCGATCCATCATTGTTTTTTGACCAGGATAAAGCTTATGTAGTGTACAATGGAGATGCGCCGGATAATAAATCATTATACAGCGGGCATCGCACCATACGCATGTACGAGCTTGATCCAACAACTTTAAAGGTAACCGGCGAAAACCAGATACTGGTAAATGGCGGTGTTGACATTACTAAAAAACCGGTTTGGATTGAAGGCCCACATATTATGAAAGTAGGTAACTGGTATTATTTATATGCTGCCGAAGGCGGCACCTCGGTCAATCACTCTGAAGTAGTTTTTCGTAGTAAAACCGTAAACGGCCCATACGTACCTTATGAAAAAAACCCGATCTTAACGCAAAGAGATTTACCCGCTGACCGGAAAAATCCTATTACATCGGCGGGCCACGCCGAGTTTGTAACCGGGCCCGATGGTAAAACTTATGCTGTATTCTTGGCTGTGCGCCCTTACGAGGGTAATTATTATAACACTGGGCGTGAAACTTTTCTGGCTCCGGTAGCATGGAAAGATGAATGGCCGGTTATTAACCCCGATAGCAAAGAAATTCCATACAAATTCACGCTGCCTTATCCCGAGGTTAAACTTGCCAATCAAAAACCTCAAAGCGGTAACTTTGCGTACCAAACCAATTTTTCTAAAGGCATTGATGCATCGTTCCTGTTTTTGCGCACTCACGAACCAGGCTGGCTTACAACCAATAAAACCGGTGGCTTAACCATGCTTTTAAGCAAAGAAACCTGTATGGGTAAAGGCCATCCATCATTTGTAGGTAAACGTCAACAGCATATTAAGTGTGAGGCTACAACAACTTTAAAGTTCAATGCCAATAGCCAAAATGAAAAAGCCGGTTTGCTGGCATTTCAGGATGAGCGGCATTTTTATTTTGCCTGCCGCTCAAAAGACAGTGCAGGGCATGCCGTTGTACAGTTATATAAATCTTCAGCCACTGCTGAAAAAATGGAACTAATGGCCGAGCAGGTATTAAAACAGCCAAACGAAGACTTAAAACTAAGAGTTACAGCCAACGGCGATACATATGGTTTTGATTATGCAGAAGGAAAACAAAACTGGCAGGTTTTAAAAGACCAGGTTGATGGGAAGTTTTTGAGCACACAGGTAGCAGGTGGCTTTATTGGTACTTTGTTTGCACTATACGGCACCTCAGCAGGCTCGGAATCGAACAATAAGACTACATTTAAAGATCTTTCGTACAAAGGAGACGACGACATATATAAATAATTGCCTTTTACAATTCATTACAAAACAAAGGCCGCTTTGCAAAAAGTGGCCTTTGTTTTTACTTGTATTCTTAATTAAGAGTGGTAACCAGTAATAATTTTAACTAAGACGCCACATCTGTTTTAGAGCGTACAGGTTTTCTTTTTTGACTTACATATTCAGATGGTAGCATTTGGTATTTAGCCTTGAATGATTTGGCAAAGTAATTTGGCGTGGCAAATCCTACGGTGTACGCAATCTGGGCAATATTTAGATCGCTATTCTCCAACAGCATGGCGGCCTTTTCCAATTTAATGGATCTGATAAACTCTACTGGGGAAAGCCCCGTTATTTCCAGCAATTTATTGTACAGCGATCCCCGGCTCATGCCAATATGCCTGCTCAAATCTTCAACCGATAGCTGTGTATTAGTTAAATTCTCTTCGATGTACTTTAGTACCGATCTTAATAACCTTTCGTTACCCGATTCTACCTTAAGCTCGGTTGTGGCCAATTTAACCTGTTTGGTGTATGTGTTTTTTAAGGTACGGTTTAAGGTAAGCAAGTTTTTAATACGTACATTAAGTATATCAAAGCTAAAAGGCTTATTTAAATAATCGTTTGCGCCCGAAGCTAACCCTTTGAGTTGTTTCTCTTCGCCTGATGATGCAGTGAGCAGAATAACAGGAATATGACCTGTTCTTTTATCTCCTTTAATTTTCTGACTTAGCTCCAATCCATCCATGTATGGCATCATCACATCACTTACAACCAGTTCGGGGTGGCTGGCTAAGGTTTTTTGCCAACCTTCTTTACCGTTAGCTGCCTCAATAACCCTGTAATGCGATTTCAGGTTATCACGCAAGAAAAATCGAAAATCCTCATTGTCTTCCACTATCAATATCAATGGCAAATTATCATTTCCTAACACTTCATGTTCTGTTAACTCATTAGACAGGCGGACATCCGGTTTTAAATCTACCTCATCAATAGCGGGCTCCTTTGCAAGAGGTTCAGCCTCGATTAGTATATCAGGCTCAACCGTTTGGAACGGCAACTCAATCCTGAAAGTTGTTCCTACTCCCTCTGTGCTATTAACACTAATTTGCCCGCCATGCATTTGTACAAATTCGCGCACGATGGACAGGCCTATACCGCTACCCTGATCAGGTACTGCGCTTGAACTCTTACTTTGATAAAATCGCTCAAAAATTAATGCCTGGCTGTTCTTTTCTATCCCTACCCCGGTGTCGGAAACTTCAATAATAAGTGTGTTCTCTGTATCGCCCTCCAACGAATGTTGTAGGTATGTAACCAACATCACCTTGCCTCCCCCCGAACTAAATTTAAAGGCATTAGACAGCAGATTGAAAAGTATACGTTCCAGTTTATTAGGATCATAGGCCATATGCAATCGGTCAACCGAGGTATTGATAATGAATGCGATCTGCTTCTTCTCAGACAAGTCCTGAAATGACTCGCAAACCTCAAGGATAAATGAAATTACATCTCCCTTAATTAAATTCAGCTTCAATTCACGCTCTTCAATTTTCCTAAAATCAAGTAATTGATTAACCAGGTTAAGTAAGCGGCGTGTATTTCTTTTAACCACTTTTAATTGAATGATCGAATCGCCGTCCAAATTCTTCTGGTTCATCATTTTATCAACCGGACCCATAATTAATGAGATAGGTGTACGGAGATCGTGACTAAGATTTGTGAGAAATTTAATTTTTAACCGGTCTAACTCGTGCAGACGTTCGGCCTCTCTTTTGCTATGTTCCTGTGTAAACTCGCGTTTAAGTTTTTGAATGCCACGGTAACGGATAACTAACAGTGAAGATATAGCCAACCCAACATAAAAAAGGTAAGCCCATATGGTCATCCAGAAAGGCGGATCGATACGTATTTCTAATAAAGCCGGTTTATTGTTCCATATTCCGTCGTTATTACTCGCTTTAACCTCAAAAACATATGTGCCTGGACTTAAGTTAGTATAGTAAGCAGTTGTTTTTGTACCCGCGTTTATCCAGTCTTTATCAAATCCTTTTAACCGGTATTGGTAGCGGTTTTGCCGGGGACTGGTAAAATTTAATGCAACAAAACTAATAGAGAAGTTTTGCTTGTAAGTAAGCGTAGCGTTTTTAGCAACTGAAATATCCGCATCAAGCATAGTTGAATCTGTACCTGAAATAGTTTTATTGCCTACTTTAAGTTCGGTAAAAATAATTTCGGGCACACGCCTGTTAAATTTAATAGCCTGTGGGTCAATAAAGTTAAGCCCTTCCCCTCCTCCAAAATACAGTGTACCATTTTTTGCAAGCAAGCCTGCACCATTTTTAAAAGAACTAAACTGCAATCCGTTATAGTAGCTGTAATTTGTAATCCTACCGTTTGATGGGGTTAGCCAGCTTACGCCTTTGTTCGTGCTCATCCATATTCTGCCATTACGGTCTTGTAACAAGGCATGAATAACACCGTCGGCAAGCCCGTTTTTATCAGTAAGCAGCTCAATCTTCTTTAAACTTGCGTTTATTTTCATTAATCCATCGCCTGCGGTACCAACCCACATGTTGCCATTCTGGTCTTCAGCGAATGTATTGATTTTATTACTTGGCAATGCTCCGCTAAACTGGTTTAATGCTTCAAAATTTCGCTTACGCGGGTCATATACAGCTATTCCAGTACCATATGATCCAACCCACATACGGCCTTGCTTATCTTCTTCCAGTGCCCTTATATAACCATTCAAGGGTATAAACTGCATATTTTCACCTTCTATAGGCGGGCCATATTTTAAGAATGATTTTGTGCGTGGATCATAAACATTTACCCCACCACCATTGGTACCAACCCACATACGGCCTGCCTTGTCTTCCTTTAAGCAAAATACTTCATTGCTGTTCAAAGCCTGGTCGGTACTTCCTTTAGCAAAATGAGTTATACTTCCATTGGCAGGGTCGAGCCTGAAAAGTCCTGATTGATAAGTACCTATCCATAAACTACGGTCGCGGCTGCGTTCAAGTGCAAGTATTTTGAGGTTTGATGACTCAACCCCGGGCACATGTAATGGAATGTGTTCAAAAAGGCCGGTAGTGGGATGATAAATACTCAGGCCTCCACCATCGGTACCTACATATATATCACCATTATCTCCATAAGCCAATGAACTTACAAATGGAGCATTAAGGCCAAAAACATCATATGGGTTGCTTTTTTTTAAGCTAAAAAATGTTAGGTTTCTATCGTATTTATTAATACCTGCATCATATGTGCCTATCCAGGTAATACCGTCGCGGTCGTTCAAAATGCTCTTAACAACACGTCCGGATATGCTCGACACATCGCGCCCCACCGGAAAATAATGCCGCATGTTGCCTGTTTTTATATCCAGGATGTTCAGGCCATCTTCGGTGCCTATCCACAGGTTGTTTGCATTATCGGCACTTATTGTATAAATAGTATTATCGCTTAATGCGCGCGGCCCGTTACCAGTTGTTATGTTATTAAAATTATTGTTAACACGGCTATAATTGCTTAAGCCGCTGTTTGTACCAAACCATAAACTGCCCAATTTATCCTCAGTAATAGTTTTAACCAAATCTGAGCAAATGGTTTTTTCATCTCCGTTACGATGTTTGTAAGCAGTAAAATCTTTTCTATTTGCGTTGTGGCTAAACAAGCCATACTTTGTTCCGATCCATATCAACCCTGTTCTGTCTGCATAAACAGATAGAACCTCCCCGCGCCCAACTTGCCAAGGCACTTTTTTATCATTACCAAATTTAGTTACCTGGTTAGTGCGCGGATTAAGCATATTGAGCCCACCTAATGTGGCAACCCAAATATTGCCTTTATTATCGCTGCAAATGCCTTTTATGTTGCCGCTTGATAAACCGTCTCCAATTAAACTTTCCTTGTAATGGAAAAAATTATTCTTACGCCGGTCGTATAAATGCAGCCCTGCGCTGGTGCCTACCCATAGCCTGCCCTGCTTATCTTCATGTAAGCTCGAAACCTCGTTGCTACGGATGCTGGTTGAATCTTTAATATCATGCCGGTAGATCACAAAATTTAAACCGTTAAATTTTGTAAGCCCGTCTTCAGTAGCAAACCATAGCAGGCCGTAACTGTCTTTTAAAAATGCATTAATAGTATTTGAAGGCAAACCATCCTTTGATGTAATTGAAGTAAAGTGTAGTTCCTGTTGTTGAGCATGTAAGCTTTGCTGAAGCAAAAGCATGAATATTAAGCTCACTAATAGGCGGTAGTGTAATGGTCTTATCATAAAAGGTGTTAAAACACAGAGCTATGAGCTAAGATATTCTTTTTTCAAAACAACTTATAGTTTTAAAAACAAACACTTAACTGAAGAACTGATGCTTTTTTTAATTGGTTTAGCAAATATAGACTAAACCTATTCAATGCTCATGGAACTAATGTATTTTTTGATGCGACTATAGTTTAGTCAAAAGTTGCATACGCATAACCGATTTATTTATAAAATACAATAAGTCAAATACTTATACCAAACACTGCTTCTTTTTAATCGCAATAGATTTCAACATTTGTAATAATTATTGTTTAACTGAAAGAAAACGCTATAAACATTCTTTGCCTACTTATGCAGAAATGAATATTAGGTCATGGCCAGCATTTAATAGCTTTACTTATGTTTTAACACAGCAAGGCTTATTAGCTATTTGAGTAATTTCCTAACCAAAAAAGTATGTTACCTATAACCATGATCAATTGGATTCCCAATTACTTGTCAAACATGCCGCTACATTTGCAGCTGGCAAAATCAGTAAAGCAAAGAATTATTAATCAAACACTCCGGTATGGTCAAATCCTCCCTGCAACAAAAGATATTGGCATACGGCTTGGTATTTCTGCACAAATCATAAAATCTGCATATATTGAGTTGCAAAATGAAAGCCTTGGGTTATTACAGAACAACGGAACTTTTGCAATAACCATTAAAACCCAGGTAATGAAGATAAATACACTGCATTCCTGAAAAACCATTTAAAATTATAAACCAACCATTTAACACCCGGTGATTTGTACCGGCTTAACCTGTTACAACCAAAACTTATTGTAAAATGAGGAGATCGACTATTTTTTACTCACTAATTTTAATATCAGTAATGGGCTTATGCCTGGCATTTGATACTCCCCGTACCGGGGATTTAAAGTTTAGAAATCCGGCGCTTAGTATTGAAGAGCGTGTTAATGATTTAGTATCAAAACTAACTCTTGAAGAAAAGGTTGGGCAAATGCTTAATGCCGCGCCTGCCGTTGAGCGCTTGGGCATACCCGCCTACAACTGGTGGAACGAAAGCCTGCACGGTATTGCCCGCACGCCTTTTAAGGTAACCGTTTACCCGCAAGCTATTGCCATGGCAGCAACTTTTGATACCAATAGCATGCACCGCATGGCCGAGTATACTGCTGATGAAGGGCGTGCGGTTTATAACGAAAGCGTTAAGGCCGGACACCGTGGTATTTATCTGGGGTTAACTTACTGGACGCCCAATATCAACATTTTCAGAGATCCGCGCTGGGGACGTGGACAGGAAACTTATGGTGAAGACCCTTATTTAACTGCTAATATAGGTGCATCATTTGTGCGTGGTTTGCAAGGTACTGATCCGGTTTACCTTAAAGCGGCGGCATGTGCCAAGCATTATGCCGTTCACAGCGGACCAGAATCATCACGTCATGAGTTTAATGCAGAAGCTACCGATTACGACCTGTGGGATACTTACCTGCCTGCCTTTCATAAGTTAGTTGTTGATACCAAGGTGGCCGGCGTAATGTGTGCTTACAACGCTTTTAAAGGTCAGCCATGCTGCGGAAGCGATTTGCTTTTAAACAACATCCTTCGTAATAAATGGAAATTTACCGGTTACCTTACTTCTGATTGCGGTGGTATTGACGACTTTTACCAAAAACACAAAACCCATGCCTCGGCCGAAGACGCCGCTGCAGATGCCGTTTTACATGGCACCGATATTGAATGCGGTAACGTGACTTACAAATCTCTTTTAGGTGCAGTGCAGCATGGTAAAATTTCCGAAAAGCAACTTGATATTTCATTAAAACGCTTATTTACCATTCGTTTCAGATTGGGAATGTTTGATCCTCCGGCCAAAAATAAGTACGCCAAAATTGGTGCAGAAATGCTGGAGACGCCTGAGCATAAAGCCCACGCATTAAAAATGGCCCACCAGTCTATTGTATTACTCAAAAATCAAAACAATGTATTGCCCTTGAGCAAGCATTTAAAAAAAGTAGCAGTAATTGGCCCCAATGCCGATAACCCTATCAGTGTTTTAGGTAATTACAATGGTACACCATCTGAAATTAGTACACCATACAAAGCCATTAAAGCCAAATTGGGCAATAACGCCGAAGTTTATTATGATCAGGGCATAAGCTATACCAGCGAAAGTTACACCCGTAATATTGACTTAGGCGAGTTAGGCACCATAAACGGCCAAAAGGGTTTTAAGGCAGAATACTGGCAAAACGGAACATTAAACGGTCAGCCTGCCGTTACCCGCCAGGAAACGGCCATTAATTATATATGGCGCGATGGTACTTTTGTTGTGGGACAAGTAAGCCAAAAGAATTTTTCGGCTCGTTGGTCAACTAATTATGTTGCAGCAAGCAATGATGATATTAGTTTTGAACTTACAGGAAACAAGCCTTATAAACTTATAATAGATAACGAAGAGCGCACATTAAGCGGAGAGCCCGATGGTTTTGGCCCTAAAACTTATACCTTAAAAGCAAAAAAAGGCCAATCATACCAGGTTGTTATTGAGTACCGCCAAACCGAGGGACGGGCAACTTTTAGTTTCAAATCGGGCGTGGCCATTAAAGCGGATGTAAATGCAATTGCGCAAAGTGTTAAAGATGCAGATGCCATCATTTTCGTGGGCGGAATATCACCTCAACTCGAAGGTGAAGAAATGCGTGTAAATGAAAAAGGATTTAACGGCGGCGACAGGACTTCGATAGAGTTACCTAAGGTACAAACCGATTTACTTAAAGCGCTTCAATCAACTGGTAAGCCTGTTGTTTTTGTAATGATGACCGGCAGTGCCATCGCAGTGCCGTGGGAAGCAGAAAACGTACCGGCAATAGTAAACGCCTGGTACGGCGGTCAATCTGCCGGTACGGCATTGGCCGATGTGCTTTTTGGGGATTATAATCCTGCTGGCCGCTTACCGGTAACCTTTTACAGGAGCGATAAGGATCTACCTCCGTTTGAAGATTATACCATGAAGAACCGTACTTACCGTTACTTTACAGGTAAACCGCTTTATGCTTTTGGGCATGGCCTTAGCTATAGCAAATTCAACTATGGTTCGTTACAAATACCTGCCACTGCAGCGCATGGTAAAAATGTGCTTGTTAAGGTAAAGGTTACAAATACCAGTAAAATTGACGGCGAAGAGGTTACTCAATTATACATTACCCATCAGGGATTAAAAACACGTGTACCCATACGTGCACTTAAAGGCTTCCAACGTAACCTCGTTAAAGCCGGCGCAACTAAGGAAATATCATTTGTACTAAAACCTCAAGATCTCCTGATAACAGCACAAGATGGAGAACAGAAATTTATGCCGGGTACAATTACCATTAGTGTTGGCGGTAGCCAGCCAACTCAAGTATCAGCTTCAACCAGGCAAACCATTAGTAAATCTGTTTTACTTAGATAAATAATAACATCAACAAAAAGGCTTGAGCAATTGCTCAAGCCTTTTTGTTGAAAAATTACTGGCAATCGGGTTCAAATTAGCCCAATCATCATGTATCCATAACAAATCAGGCCTGATAATAAGTACAGGCCTGATTTGTTGTTGTTCTAATAATTTGTTACTTACTTCTTCTCAACGTCAAAGTATTCGGCTTTAATACCTCTGTCTCTTACAACTAAGGTATCTTTAGTAGCATATTTAATGTTCTGCACTTTATAATTTAGTGTGTAATCGAGATAAATGGCACTTCGAGCTGATCCACCTATACTGTTCTTTTCTCCGTTTGAAACAAATTTACCGGTTCCGGCAATGTCAAAATCGGTGGAATTGCCGGTTACGGTACAGGTTCCATTATCGGCAAAGGTTAAAACCAGAGTTACGTTCACATTAGTGCCCGATGTGTTTTTAATAGTAAGTGGCAGGTTCACACTTTTTAACGAGGTAGTAACTGCGTTAACCACCTGGTTATTTTCGACGTATTGGGCATGGCGAAGCGATGTACTTACTGTGCCATTAGCTTGGGTAATTTGGTCAACACCTCTACGTAAATAGTTTGCATGCCATGGGTTTACATATTTAACGCCATACAACACATAATCTTTAGGGGCTGGCGACCAATTTAACGCCACCACGCGCGACGGATTTGTAACCGTTGCTTTTCCACTCAATATAGAATCGGCTCCGGCAACTTTAGTCATTACCAAAGGGATAACATAATTGCGGGTTAACGCCTTGGGGTCAGCAAAAAAAGCATCTGTCAATTGTACCTCTACCCCACCTAAAATACTGCCTTTAGGTATGGTGATCTGATTGGATGCCAAACGATAGTATTGTGCAGGCATGGCTTCAATTTTAGAGCCGCCGCCACTGTAAAACAGATTAGTCAGCAGGCTTTCATCCACCCTAAAGTCGATCAGCACATCCTGTTTACTGTCATAAACTCCCCCTAAAGTGGCCTTAATAGAAATTTTGCGCTGATTGTCTAACGTATTATCTACAAACAAATCCTCTCCCAAAACAACGGTACGTAAAGGATACTGGCTGGCAAAATATACGGTTGAATAATCAAAATCAGGAAATACGGCATCCTTATTACATGATGCCAGTAAACCTGCCCCTAACACTAATCTCGTTAATATTCTATTGATTTTCATGTGATTTACAATTTTTAAATTAGATCAAATTATTATCTCCAGCCCTGATTTTGTATGAGCTGGTTGTACTTTAAAACTTCGGAGTTAGGGATTGGGCCATAGTACATATAGCTTTGGTAATTACGGGTTTCCACATTAAAAGGCGTGTATACCCCGGCATTTACATCAAGTCCACGAGTTATTTCGTTTAGCTTAGGCAAATCAACTTTCCAACGGCGAAGGTCCCAAAAACGGAAGCTCTCGAAACACAGTTCAATGCGACGTTCATTGCGTATCAATTCACGCATTTTAACCTGATCTGCCCGGCACTCTTCCAGGTATGGGTCGGTATTTAAGTTTAATGATCTTTTGCGTATTGCTTTGATGACATCATAGGCCGAGTAAGATCTTGTTCCGGTTCCAGATGGTCCATAAGCCTCATTAGCAGCTTCGGCATAATCAAGGTACATCTCGGTATAGCGAATGCGCGGATTGTAGTGATTTTTACCGGTTAAAGAATTGGGGTTACGGTTTACATCCATCCGCAACCGCTTTTTCATGTAATAGCCGGTACGGGTTGAGGTGCTCCTGGTATTAATACCGTTATCGGTACCCGAGAGGCTGCCTGTACGTATAACCGCGTTTGATACACCAGCAGTGCTTCCATCATAAATAATGTACCTGGCAAATCGTGGATCTCTGTTTGCATACGGTGCTGCAGCATTGTAATTTGCACTAACATGATTAATTGGATAACCGTTAGCCATAGGAAAGGCATCTACCAGGTTTTGTGTTGGATTCATGTTGCCACTACCAAACAAGGTTGGCGGAAAATGTAAACCCTCCTGCGTGCCATCATTGGTTACAATGTTCTCGCGCCAAAGCATTTCGGGTGGGTTAACGCCGCTTCCTACTGCATCAATTTCGGCAGTGTTGGTAAAGTATGTCCAGCCGTTTGCGGGCAAGCCGTTCACGCCGCCTTTATAATCAATTACTGCTCCTGCATAATCAGCCGCATTTGCCCAGGTAGTTGTGTTAGAGCTGTTTTGAAAAGCCGGACTTGCCGCCAACAGCGCCACTCTTGCCCTGAATGCCTTAGCAATCAATCCGTTGAACAACAGCCTGGCCGTTTGCCCCATTACGCGGTTGTAAGTTTCGCGATTTTGGGTATAAGGCTTAAAGCGATCGGGCACAGCTACGCCAGTGGCAATATCATTATATTCAACCGGCAAATAAAGCTCGGCGCTATCCAAATCCTTATGAATTTGCTTTACGCAGGCGTCAAAACTGGCACGGGGAATATTATAATTCGCTTGCCCGCTTTGGTATTCGGTAAGTATAGGCACTCCGGTAAGCTGCCCATTACTTGCAATACCGCCGTGGTTACGCAGCAAAAAGTACAAGTAGAGTGCCCGCAAGCCAAAAGCCTCTCCCCGCATGCGCAGGTTAAACAGCTTTGATGCCTCAGGGTCGGCCGCCCATTTTACTTTGTTTGAGTTTTCCAAAAACAGGTTGATGTACTGCGTTCCTTCGTATGACTGGTTCCATACCGAAGTTGGGTTATTAGATGCCGTCCATGAACCGGTGGCTATTTGTAAATACGTATTGTTAAGTAAGTTAGTTACGGCATCATCTGTGGCATAATCAGAGTTATCGTAATAAGTAGGTATGGTTCGGTAAGCATTCATCAGAAATCCTTGTGCAAAATTTGCATCGTTATACATCTGATCAAGCGTCTTGAGGTTCTCGGGCTCGGGGTCTAATATCTTCTTGCAACTTGCCATAGACAGCAGAGCCAATCCGAAAGTAATTATCTTAAGTTTCATAATAGTTATGCTTTACTTGGTCATTAAAATGAAGCTTTTGCGCCTATATTAAAAAATCGGGTTTGGGGTGCTGTACCTATGTTAGTTTCCATTAACTCGCGCTCTTTTGAGAACACAAACAGGTTATCACCCTGTACATACACGCTCAAGCCATGAACAAAAGATTTCAGGAACATCTCTGATTTAAAATCATAGGTAAGTTGTACCCTGCGCACATCAAACCGGTTGGTTTTATACATCCAATAAGTTGAATTGCGGAAGTTGTTGTTACTGGTTGTGGTTAAACGCGGATAAGTGGCTGAATTTTTAGTTGCCTCGGTCCAACGGCCTTGTACAATCTCAGAGTATTTAGTACTACCACCAACCCAATAGTATGAGCTGTTTTTGAAACCAATAGCACCCGTATTACCGGCACCTAACGCAAACAACGATAGGTTTTTCCATTTAACGGTAAGGTTAACCCCATAGTTGAAAGGTGCAGCTGCCCAGCCGTTGCGACCAAGGTCAACCTGGTCGCGGTTATCAATGGTGCCGTCGCCGTTAACATCTTTGTATTTAATGTCGCCGGGTTTTACCGCACCAAATGTTTGCCTTGGCGAATTATCAATTTCAGCCTGGCTCTGGAACAATCCTTCGCTAATGAAACCGAAATAAGCATCTAAAGGCTTACCTGTACGGGCCAGGTAGTCTTGTTCAGGCGTTTCGTCTCTTCTTACCACATTTGATTTGTAAAACATACCGGTAACACCAAGTGAGTAGTGCACCTGTCCAATTTTATTGTTCAGGTTTACTGCAAAATCAAAACCGGTATGTTTTTCTTTACCAAAGTTTATCCAGGGGCGAAAATCTCCCGAACCTGAAAAGTAAGACGGGTAAATGGTTAAACCGCGGGCAAGCAGCCCATCAGTAGTTTGCGAAAAATAATTGGCCTCTACCGAGATGAGGTTTTTAAATAACGACCCGTCAAATCCAAATCTGAACTCGTTACGCTTAATAAAGGTTAAATCCCTGTTATCTGCCTGGCCCGAAAGGGTTGTACGTCCACCGGCTACGTTATCGCGCCATTGGTACCAGCCGCCAAATGTGGCAGTGTTGCTGTAATAGCCTTGATACAGGTAATAATCAACCGGCTCGGCGGTGTTATTTGCACGATAGCCTGTAACATCTAAATCCTGATTAACGGAAGCGTATGAGCCGTTTATTTTAAAGTTATCTATAAATGATAGGTTATCCTTTACAAACTTCTCTTCGCTTATACGCCATCCGAGTGTTACTGTGGGTGATATGGCATCACGTTTGCCGGGAGGTAATTTGGCTGAATGTACCAGTGCGCCCGAAAAATCTACATAGTACTTTTTGCGGAAGTTATAGGTAGCCTGAAAACCTAAGTTGGTATTAAGGATGGGTTGATAGTCACTTCCCCCTTCATTATCAATATCACTGGAGAATTGGGTTTTATACCACCAACCCAACACGGTTGCCTTTACCTGATGGTCTTGTGCAAAAGTGCGGTCGTAATCAAACTGCGATTTGAACGACATGGTTTGTGTGTAGGTAGACCTGCCCACAAATTCGTTAGTGGAATTTTTATCTTCACCAAAACGTTCTAATGCTGTGATTATGTCCTGCCCGTTAACGGTTGACCATGTTGGCCGGTAGGTTGCATAAGGTAGTGTGTAGCCCTCCGAATATAAAGAGGAATAATCCATACTGGTACCGGTTTTAAAACTTAACCCTTTCAGTATCGAACCTAAATCGGCTTTTAAATTTAGGTTGTACAGGAATGTGCTTGATTTAGTTTTGATGTAACCTGCGGCCAGCATATCAGAAAATACGTTGGTTGGATTAGTGCTTTGACCACCAAGCAAAAACTTACCATCGATAATATGATTACTGTTGTTTACAATGGTTTGCAATGCCGGATTGTTAGGATCGAGCATGCTGATAGGAATGAGCGGCGAAAACCTGTTAAAATTTGGCGCTACTGTTGAAGTTGCCCCCCAAAAGTTGCCCCTGCCAACATAATTGCTTGTGCTTATGGCCACAGCATCGGCCGAGGCGCTTAACCATTTGGCAATGTTCATATCAACGTTTCCCCTTACATTAAAAGCAAAATCGTTATTGTTTTTTTGCTCTCCGTATTTTACCAGGCTGTTGTTATAAGTCAAACCAATATTGGTGTAGTAGCGCGCTACATCATTTCCACCTGATACTTCTGTGGTTAGATCTGACCGGAAATAGGTTTTCTTTAAATACTCCGAGCTAAAAAAATCAACATCAGGGTACCGGTACGGGTTAGTGCCTGCCCGGGTATTATTAATTACATCCTGGCTATATCCAGCGCCCGAGGTTGGTATACCGTCGTTAGTAAGGGCTTCGTTATACAAGGTCATATAATCGGCCGAGTTTAGGTATTTTGGATAGCCCTTAGGCACAAACAAACCCGTATTGGCGCGTACATCAATAGTTAAGGGTTTAATGCTGCCGCGTTTGGTGGTAATTAATACCGCTCCTTTTGCAGCGGTACTGCCATACAATACTACTGCGCTGGCACCTTTCAACACGGTAATAGATTGTACCTCAACCATACGTACATCGGTAGCGCGGCGAGGTATACCATCAACCAATATTAGCGGCGCCTGGCCCCAAATGTTGCCGGTATAACCGCTTACCAGGCTTTGCAAGTTATCTAAACTACCTACTGCATAGTTTTTCTTTAACAGTTCGGCTACGTTAACTGTTGATACACCGCCAAGCAGGTCATCTTTGGCTACCGTTCGGAATGCTACATTTACCAAACTGTCCTGTTTTTCCTGTGCGTGAGCTCCTGCCATGCTTAACAAAAAAGCAGCAGCCAGAACACAACAGGTTTTTATATTTTTATTCATCATTGTTTGTCGAATTTTAATTACCAACCTGGATTCTGTTTAAACTCCTTGTACATGTTCACATCCTCTAACCTGAACGGTAACCAGTAGTGCCTTTCACCCAATTGTCTTTCAAATAATACTACCTCCCTGTAGTTATTTACGCGTGCATTGCGCGGATCGGCGTATATCTGAGCGTTAGGCGTAGCCCTGTCAAACTCGATGGATTTTTTATAGGTATAAGGGCGTTGCGTTAAAAGCAACCAGCGGCGTAAGTCGTTAAAACGGTGGCCTTCAAACGCCAGTTCAACGGCACGCTCGCGGCGTAACTCGCTCATAAATTCGGTGGTTGAACCCTGGTATTTAGCAGCTATATTGGGTACACCGGCACGGTTACGAATTTTATTTACCGCTGCTAATGCAGTAAGCGTATAACCGGGGGCTATACTTTGAGGGGTACCGTATCCATTGGCCGTTGCCTCGGCATACATCAGGTACACATCAGCCAGTCGCATTAAGCTTAATATAAGTGTGTTGTTTTCGCGGTACCCGTCAAAATCATTCAGCAGTTTGGCTGTTAATTTGGAATTCATATAACCGGTCCAAACTTTTTTATTACCATCGGCCGTACGGAACAGGCCGCCGCTAAAAAGACTTGCATACTGCCTGAATTCGTTATTGTTAACACTTTGCGCGCCCGACACGCATTTTTCACCATCGATCATTATATCGTTATAAAAACGAGGGTCGCGGTTACGCCAAGGGTACGCCGGATCATAGCCGCTTTCAGGGTCAGCCTTTTCCGGGTCGGGAATAGGTAAGCCGTTGGCCATACCATAATAATCAACATAATTGGCTGTGGGGTAAACCTTTATACCATTTGGCAATATGGTAATAGGACGATAATCGGTCACCTGGTTCCAGCGCCAGCGTCCGGCTGCCTCGGTAAGGTTCTCCAGCATAATAGCTTCTTTCAGCCCCGGCGTTTTACCATTTTGGTTGAAGGTGTAAATTACGTCGCGTATTTGTGAATACGGCGCCAACTCATAACGTTGGGTTGATTCAATTAACTGAAGCATTTGGGCAAATACATCAGCTGCTTTCTTACAGTAATCTGCATTATAAGTGCTGCTACCGGTTGATTCCCTGTTCATTAAAGGGCTGCCTGCAAACAGGTAATTTTTGGCCAAAAAGCCCAAAGCCATTATTTTATTGATCCGCTGGTTGTTATTGCCGCTTGTTTGTTGCCCCACGGTGGTTAAATCCCAGTGTACGGGCAGCAAATCAGCTGCTTTCTTTAAATCGGCCGCCGCCCTGTCGGCAGTAGCCTGATAACTAAGACGTGATATTTTAATAACCTCGTCTGTAGGGAAAACCTGATCAACATATGGAAGCCCGCCCCAGTACTGCATTAAACAGAAGTGATAGAAGCCCCTGAAAAAGTACAATTGGCCGGCTATAAGGTCTTTTTCTTCCTGCGTGGCTTCGGTTAGCTTATCTAAATTGGCAAGCCCAACATTCGCTTTGCGTATGGCATACCATGATAAGCCCCACAAGTTTCCTTTGTTTCTGTGGGTATCTGTTCCTATGCCTACGGTAGGGTTACCTCCCGGCCCAAGGAAATTATATAAAGTACCAGTCCAGGCAAGATAATTGCCCTGGTCAATATGGTATGATATTAAACGGGTTTCGCCAAGTTCCCAAAACTCATCTTCGCCCAGGTTAAATGAGTTGTGAGACTGATTTACACTCAGTAGCGGAAGACAGTTATACAACTCCTCGGTAAAGCCCTGAAAATTGCGGAAGTTCTTATAGGGGTCGGTTTCCTCAATGTCGGCCAATGGCGATCTTTCGAGGTACTTTTTACATGAACTAAGTGAGCCGCTGCCCAATACGATGATAACAGGCAACAAAATTTTAGTTAAGATATTTTTCATCTTCTTATAAATTATAAGGTTATATCAAGACCCAGGTTGAAACGTCTGACAGTAGGATAAGCACCATTGCTCGAATCGCCGTTAGCAGAACTAAAGTTAGATTCGCGGTCATCGGGCATTTTTGTCCAAAGCAGGAGGTTATTTCCGTTTACATACAACCGGCAATTTTTTAAACCTATTTTGCTGACGAGTTTAGTTGGAAGCATGTAGCCAATTTCAGCGTTTTTTAAACGCACATAAGAGGCATCATAAAAATATCGGGTACCGTTACTGCCATGAGCATCTAACACTACATAACGAGAAGGTGGAACCTCGCCCCCGCCGTCTTGCAAGAACCAAAAAGGTTTTTCTACGAATATGAGGTTACTTTTTCCCTGGAAATTAGGAAACTGTATTTGTCGTGTTACATTGTTTACGGCATAGAACTGCACAAAAATGCTGAAGCGCTTCCATTCAAAACCCACATTTAGGTTATAGGTGTTTTGAGGATTACCGGTGTAACCAAAAGGTGCCCTGTCCTTGTCATCTATTAAACCGTCGCCATTAAAATCGATGATATTGTAATCACCCGGTAAACGGTTTTGGTTGTTGGCTAAACGGGTTGTGCTCCCGTAAATATCATCCCAACTTTGTAAAAAACCATTATCAATAAACGTACGGGTTTGGCCTATGGCATAACCTGCTAACTTTTGGTACGAAGGAGTTAACTCCGGATCATCGCGAAAGTTGGTAACGTTTTGAGCATGCGTAACAGCAGCATTAGCCCACATACGTGCATTTTTTCCTAACGGCTGATTGAAAGCGAGTTCTATTTCGTAACCCTTACTAACTACCTCCCCAAGGTTTGCGCTTGGGGCGCTTGGCAATTCAGGGGTACCAAAGCCATAAAACGAAGGTATAGCCCTGGCATTACCACCAATTACAATGTTGCTTCGTTTGTCTCTGAAAATATCTACGCTACCTGTAATCTTTCCTTTCAAAAAGCTGTAGTTAAAACCTAAGTTTCGCTTCTCCACCGTTTCCCATGAAAGGTTTGGATTACCCATTGTACCTACACGATAAATGGTGTAAGGTGAAGCCACTACCTGGTTACCAGCCTGTGAGGTGGTGCCGGAGTATTGATAAGAATCGCGGAATGGCCAACGTGGGCTATTAAAACCGTCATCACCTATCCGGCCCCAAGAGGCACGAACTTTCAGCAAGTCAACAAAAGTTAATTTGCTCATAAATTTTTCGTTGCTGATTACCCAGCCACCTGATACTGACGGAAAAAAAGCAAACCTATAATCGGGACCGAATTTTTCGGAGCCGTTATAAGCACCGTTTGCCTCAAACAAATACTTTGATTTAAAGGCATAGGTGGTACGAAACACCCAATCTTCGCGGTAATTAGCAAACACACTGCCACGCGCTGATTTTTGACGCTGTAAAAGCCCCATAGCGGTTACATCATGGTAACCAAAGGTACGGGCGTAGTTTAACTGTAACTGGTAGTTAGTATTACGGTAAGTAGCATTTTTATCTACCTCCCCAGGTGCAACACTCCAGGCTATGGCTTCGGTAAAATCAAACTGGGTACCGGTATTGCGGCTTTGCTCATAAGCGGTTAAACCCGATAAAGGGAAAATATATTTACGTTGGGCCGCATTGTTTTGATCGTTGATTCCGCGTCTTCTTTCTAAAAACGTATTATCGAGTGATACACTTGCTCTAAAGCTCAAGCCCTTTGTAAGCATATCCAGCTTTTGTTGCAAAATAAAATCGGTAGTAAGCTGCGTGCTTGTTCTTTTTTCGACACCTGAATAGGCTAACCAAAATGCCGCATTTGGCTGATCTTGCGTGGCGGTTGGGTAATAGCCGTATGTCCCATCTGAATAAATTGGTCTGAAGGTATCAGGCGCTGTACGATAGGCTGATGACCATATAGAGCCATCACCATCGGCCATGTTGTAAGGCAATTGCCTTACCCCGTTAGAGCCAAATAATTTGGTAGAAAACAGCGTTGTTTTGGTTAGGTTAAAATCGAGGTTACTGCGAACGTTGGTACGGTTGTATCCAAAGTTCGATTCGTAGCCCCTGTTATTAGGGAAAGTTTTAAACAAATCCCCTTCCCTAACCAAGTCAACTCCAGCAAAATATTTTACAAATTTAGAACCGCCCGATACATTTGCCGCTGTATTGTATGACATGGCATGGCTTTTAAAAAGCTCTTTTTCCCAATCAACGTTAGGGTACCGGTCCCACTCATCAGCATTTAAAGGGTTACGGTACTTATCAATCATTTCCTTGGGCATATAACCCGCCCAGGTATTAGGATCAACTATCGACTCTCTTTCAAAAATCTTGTTCCTGATCATTAAGGCGTCGTAAGAGTCATACTTTTCAGGCAGCCTTGAAGCAATTTTTGTGGTAACGTTAGATCT
Source organism: Mucilaginibacter terrae (assembly GCF_031951985.1). NCBI lineage: Bacteria > Pseudomonadati > Bacteroidota > Sphingobacteriia > Sphingobacteriales > Sphingobacteriaceae > Mucilaginibacter > Mucilaginibacter terrae. The sequence goes on from NZ_JAVLVU010000001.1 coordinate 1,305,848, forward strand.
TACCTGCACCTGGGGTTTACCCTCCGCTCCTTGTTTAGTGGTTACCAATATTACGCCGTTGGCACCACGTACACCATACACCGCCGTGGCCGATGCATCTTTTAATACAGATACGCTTTCTACCGAAGAAATATCAATTGAACTGATAGAGCGCTCAATGCCGTCAACCAATATCAGCGGCGAACTATTATTCCATGAACTTTGCCCCCTGATGAGTATCTGTGGATCTTCGGCTCCGGGCATACCTGTTGATGAACTGGTTACTACACCCGGCAAATTACCGGTTAAAGCCATGCCAAGGTTGGTTACACCGCCTGTACGTTCTAAAACTTTGCCTGTGGTTTGTGTGATAGCACCTACCACGCTAATTTTTTTCTGCTGCCCGTAACCTACCACCACAACTTCGTTCATGGTTTTATTAGCATCTTCCAGGATGACCTTGTTATCAGAATCACTTGATATTTTGATTTCCTTGGTCACCAGGCCAACGTATGACACCACCACAATCACATTATCACCGGAAACTGTTAATGCAAATTTTCCGTTAATATCGGTAATGGTCTTTCGGGGGTTGTTGCCTTTGGTAGCAACGGTGGCACCAATTACAGGCTCTCCTGTTTTGTCGGTTACAGTACCTCTTAGTGTAACGGTGCTTTGCGCATGAGTAACCAAAGTATTGAAAAACAGAAGCAACGCCAGCAATGGAATTTTGCAGAGCTGCGTATTTTTATTTTTGATTATAATCATAAAAGGTTAATTATAAATAAGGTTATGCCATTGATATGGCTTATATATCTTACAGACATATGCTTTATAAGCAATGCCATTTATGGGTCAATTAAATTGCTTCATGATTCTTAGTAATCTGAAAGTCAATTCAATAATTAAGATTTGGGGTAGTTTGGTTGAGGAGAATTATTTCATACATTTGGTTAGTGTTGATATTTTGTTGATACTATGCAAAAAGAGCCCATTAACATCCTTCTAAAGGTGTTTTAACTTGTGTGAGAAACTTGCGGGCTTGAATTGATAACCGGTAGTACTGGAATACTGCCGGTTTTTTTATGTGTAACTATTTCTTCATTTCACTAATTGGGTTAGGTGTGTTTATAATGGTTTTTAACAATAACTACTTGCATACAATCGATTGTATACAAGTAGTTAGAGTTTATGGTATAATGCTTGAAAACATTGCAGATGTTAACTGTGATTTACTATTTAAATCACCTAAAATAACACGTGTATATACATCTGTCTGCATGGAGTAGTTAAGCAATTTGGTTTGTACAGGTTTATTCATAAGGTTTAAATCAGGTTTAGAAATAGCTTCAAAAGGTAAACTAATAACAGCTTACTATTTTGCCGCATGCGTTTTATAACTGGTTGATACAACGGGCAGACATTTGGATGGCTACGCGTATTGTTTTATAATTTAGTTAGTCAAAACTATGCTTACACAGTAATGAGCAATAGCACTATTGTATAAATTAATCACCATTATGTTTAATATTTTGTTGCATAGTTGATATGAAGCCAACTTTAATACATCATAAACCCTTAATAACTAATATATTATTACAAACACAACTTAATAACGAGCCTTTAAAAATTCATGATTGTATAAATGTTGTTTTATGAATATAATATCCATAAAACAACATTAGTGTAATTGCAAGTACAATTAAGCTACAGGCGGCGTAAAAATTAACAAATAAACACGAACACGATGAACAAACTAATAAACGACATTTTGTGGAACCAATTTGGTGCAAGCATTGACATGCTTATTAACGTGGTATCAAATTGTGATGACAATTATTTTCAAACCCATAAAAGGTTTTATTACATTACTTATCACAGTATTATTTTTTTAGACTATTATTTGAGTATTCCCCCAAGTGAGTTTTCTCCTATGCTTCCGTTTACTCAAAAAGAATTGGATGACCGGCCAGCGGAAGCAATTGATGACTTAATACCTGATAAAATTTATACAAAACAAGAGCTCTTAAACTATCTTGACCATAACCGGCAGAAATGTAATCAATTAATTTATTCGCTAAATGAGGGCAGCCTTCATGATAGATTTAAAGAAGGCGACCAGCCCGGTGATATGGATTACCCGGTTTTAGAAATTATACTCTATAATTTACGCCATACACAACATCACACTGCACAATTAAATATATTATTGAGGCAGGATTTAGATAAACATATGGAATGGTCATTTAGGGCAGGCGATTTAAAAACAAACTATAAGGATTAACTTTACTAATTAAACAACAATGGCCACTCTTTTAGAGTAGCCATTGTTAATCATGATTTTTGCCAATTATAGCAGCGTATGATGTTTAGGTTGCTATGAGATATTTATTTTGAAAAATTCACTACTTCCCAATACGCCTTTTTAGGTTGCAGATCGGCATCAAATAACAGCGGATAGTTTTTGCGTCCCCTGCCATTAAGCCAGGTGTAACGGTCAGATACATTCCAAAAAGTTACCCCGGTAATTTGCTTGCGGTACTGGCGAAACACGTCAAATATCATTTTATATTTTTCCATTTGCTGCTGTTCCATCTCAGGTGTAAATGTTGAATTAGCAACCTGCTCCTGGCCTTGAATTAGCTGTCCACCCTGTCTTCCTGCATAAACAGAGATATCCATCTCGGTAAACTGCACCTGCAAGCCCAAAGCCGAAAATTCTTTGATCGATTTTTCGAGTTCCTCACGGCTTGGGGTTGATACAGACCAGTGTGCCTGCAAACCCACCCCATGTATAGGTACTTTCTTGGCTAAAAGGCTTTTTAGCAATTTTAATATTTTATCACGTTTTGCTGGAATTTCAGTGTTATAATCGTTGTAGAAAAGTACAGCTTTAGGATCGGCTTCGTGCGCATATTCAAATGCTTTGGCAATAAAGTCCTCGCCGCATATCTGGTACCATTTTGATTTACGCAGGTAAGTTGAATCATCGGCAATAGCCTCATTAACTACATCCCAAGCATATATTTTGCCTTTGTAACGGGTAACTACCTCATGTATGTGATCGTGCAAACGTTTTAGTAATACTTCTTTACTAACATCTTTACCGGCAGTATCAACAAAAAGCCAGCGAGGGGTTTGTGCATGCCAGCATAAGGTATGCCCACGAACTTTTAAATTGTTGCGCTGTGCAAATGCAACTATACTATCCGCATCGTTCCAAAAAAAGCGATTCTCCTGCGGATGAATAGGCCCTATCTTCATCGCATTTTCGGGCGTTATGCTGGCAAATTCTTTTTGAATAAGGCCCGCCTCTTCACTTTTCAATTCCCGTGGCGTTACAGCAACACCTATTGGGAAATACTTTTTGTAAACATCTTTTAAGCCTTTTTCGCGCTCCTGAAATTTAATAGTTAGGGCTGTGGTTATTAAAGTTGTTATAGCCGCAATAGCGAGCAAGCTTTTTTGAGCAATTTTACTCATTATTTAAAATTGTTAAAATGGTTAAGCGGTGTGGTTTAGAATAATTAAAAAACAACTGATGATATTGGTTTATTAGTTCATCATCATAAACTGAACGAGGGCAAAATTATACTGTGCAACTACCCTAACAGTGTACAATTGTTTAAAATGCTGTTAAATATGTATGCATTTGTGTTGTAAAATACGCTATCTTCTATTGATGGTTAGTTTTTGCCCCTTATATGCAACCGTCTTAGGTTTATTTAGCCCTGATGAATTTTTATCATCTATCCAAACCACATTAAAAACATATTGAATTGGCGCACCATTATAACTTCCTTTCGCTTTATCAATTGTTAGGCTTTGGTTTCTCTCGTTCCAATGCAATCCTATTTGCCTGGATTTTCCTTTTTCATAATTGTAATTATCACCTTCATCATTATACAGGGTAAAGTTTCCATAAGCTCCGGTATAAATTCTTATTTCCAAAGTATCGGCCGGGGTTTGTGAGGCATACTGAATAACTTTTCCCATTGGTATTATTGAGCCCGATTTAACAAATAGCGGTATTTTATCTTGTGGTGAGGCAGCTACTACAGTTTGCCCACCTGGGTATGCTTTGCCGGTCCAAAAGTCAAACCATTTATAATCTTTAGGTAAATAAACGCTCCGCTCTTTTATGCCCGGCTCGGTAACAGGCGCCACAAGGAACGACCTCCCGAACATATATTCATAAGCCTGCCCCACCGCTGTTTGATCATTTTTAAAGTCCATTACCAACGGGCGCATTAATGTAGAACCGCTACTGGACACCTGCCAGCCCTCTGAATATATGTATGGTAATAAGCGGTAACGCAGGTTAAGCATAGTGCGCATGTTGGCTTCTACCTGTTCGCCGTATTTCCAGGGCTCGGTTTCAGTTTGATAACCGTGAATACGGAATATCGGATTAAACGCTCCCCACTGAAACCAACGGGTGAGTATATCGTGATATTTAGGATCGCTATACTGCGAAGCCCCCGGCCTGAAAAAACCGCCTATATCAGTAGTCCAATAAGGCATACCGGTTAGGGCATAGTTTAAGCCTGCAACTATTTGACGCTTATAAGTATCCCAGTCCCAACCAATATCGCCCGACCAGTTAATGGTGCCATAACGTTGCTGCCCCGGGTAGGCCGAACGCGTTAAAATTGCTACCCGTTTATTAGAATCGGTTGCCCGCTGACCATTGTATATAGCCTTGCTTACCAATAACGGATAAGTTAGCCTGTAAAAATCACCTAAACCATAATATGTTTTTTTACCGGCAAGCGCATCATTTTCAGGTTCGGTGGCATCCATCCACCATGAATCTACTCCATACTTAAATAAGTTTTCATTCAACGCGTTCCAATGCGTTTTACCGGTTTCGGGGTTAAAAATATCTATCCAAGGGCTATTAGGGATGTATAAGTTTTTATCTATATAAGGTTTAGCCACTTCCGAACGCTTATCCAGATTTTCCCATACCGATAGCGAAAAATGGGCGTTAAGATCGTGGAGCTTCTTAATAAATTTTTCTGGCTCAGGATAATGTGTTTCATCAAACTTAGGAACGCCCCAGCCATACTTGCCCCAGTATTGCCAATCTTGCACAATTACATCAACGGGTAGTTTTCGTCTTCTAAACTCTTCAATAGTATTAACCAAATGTTCACCAGATGTATAGCGCTCGCGGCATTGCCAAAAGCCATAAGCCCATTTAGGCAGCATTGGTACGTTGCCCGAAAGATTGCGGTAACTTTTTATAACCTCATCGGCGCTACTACCATAAAACACTACATAATCCAAATTCTGTGCGTTGGGCGAACTGAAAGTTGTTTGATTACCTGCCTTTTTAAATGATAATTTAGGCGTATTAGTTGCTTTACAAACCACCTGAACCGAATGCTCGCCTGCCTTTAGCTTTATTAATTTGCCAACTGCCGGAGGTAACCATTGGTTTGATTGGTCAATTTGTGGAACATCATCTATAATTACCAAATGGCGGTTATCCATATCTCCCAAATCGAGCATGAAGGAATACTCGCCATCGTGCTTTACTGTAAACTTACCTGTATACAGCGACTGTCGCTGCGATATACGCCGGGTTCCAGATGTAGTAGTTACATCTGCTTCCTTTTTGTCGGCAGATGCAGAATCTTTTTTTGTTAAGGTTATAACCTGGTCGGCAGGATTAAATTCAGTTAAACCATACTGATGCCATAATATACCAAAGCCCCTGCTTGAATATAGAAACGGTATACTGATTTGAGAATTGACCTGTATAAGCTTGCGACTGATATTTTTGAGGTTGTATTGACCGTCCTGAAATTGCCCAAGCCCAAACAGGTATTCATTAGCAGGTGAATCAAAACTTTGTTCAGCAATGTAGCAGGCTTCGCCGTGTATTGAACTTGTATCAAGCTTCCTCGAACCAGGCATCTCGCTAAGAAATGTCTTACCGTTTTTATCACTATATGCAATTTTACCAGTGGCCTTGTTAAATGTTACAGTAACAGCTATTGTACTTAGCGAAATTTGTGCAGGTGTTTCCTTAACTTTAAAATAAGGAACTGAGGGTTTATTCACAAATACCAATTCGCGCTCTTCCACTCTCGTTTTGATCCATTGTATTCTGATGGCCTTATCCAACATTGGAATAATTGACAATTTTCCGTTTCCTACATTAATTTCAAGCCTGTCTTTAAACACCATGTGTGCTTTGTACGACTGTGCATTTGTAAAAAGAGGAAATATCAGAAAGAATAACAGGAGCTTGATTTTCATACACGTTCTTAAAAAAATAATTAATCAATTAACGAGCAATCAACATAAATTATGCAGTAGCTCATAAAAAAGGCTGCCCTTACGGACAGCCTTACTACTACATATTAACTAAAGTAATCATTAATAACCAGGATTTTGGTAGGCAGCTTTTTCGGCAGCAGAGGCTACCATGTTATCTAACTGCCCTTGCGGTATAGGGCGCAGATATAAATGATTATCAATAACACGGGTTACCGTTACCGGAGTATGATCGCCAAACGTTGGACCACAAATTGTAAATGTTTTGGCAACTTGTCCCCAGGTTTGGGTACGTATTAAATCAAGCCAACGGCCACCTTCGCCATAATACTCACGTGAGCGCTCGGCCAAAATGTAATTTATATCGATAGTTGCAGGTGTTGCAGTAATCATTGCAGCGCTGTTATCTTCAACTTTAATAACATTTCCGTTGTTGCTAAAACGCCATTTTCCTGCTCTTGCACGTATAACGTTTATTAACTCACGTGCCGATTTACCAGCTTTTGGCACGGCACCTTTTACCGCAGCTTCGGCCGCAATAAAGTACAGCTCAGAAAATTTAGCAATTGGATAAGGACGGGTGCTACCAGCATTTGGCTGACCTAAACCAGTACCATTATCGGTACGGTAAGGACCCATTTTCCAAAGACCAGGATACATAATACGGCTTATACCGCTTGGGTTAACAACCCAATCAGCTCTTCCGGGCAATACACCTGCTCCCACATTACCGTTAGCCGCTGCATAAACTACTGCAGAGTTATCATTATCTAAAAATGACAGTACAGCGCTACCCGGGGTAATAGGCAATCCGTTTGCATTAGGCAAAGTTGCCGAGGTACTGCCGCCTTTTTGCCAGTTTCCGCGATATACGGTTGTAAATGTTCCGTCGTATCTTGAATCGTTGGTTTTATCGGCAAAGGTATTTTTAAATACTTCAATTGGTGGAGCCATACGTACCCATGGGCGGCCCAATGGCTGTTCGGCAGCACGTAACACTGAGTTTTCAGGACCACTTTTAAGTGTTGGATAATTCCAGGTCATCATCCAGCCCGCAAAGTTATCAGGCGCACCACCGCTACCAAATGTTAAACTGCCGCCGTTGTATTTCTCGCTGGCCTGAGTGTGGTCTGCGTATAATACAATTTCGCTGTTACGGTCGTTTGAACCAAGGTTAACATCATAATACGTTGGCTGCAGTTTAAAGAATGATCCAGGATCATCAATACCGGTGGTGGCTACATCATACGCCTGCTGAAAATACCAGTTGGCATCATGCGAGTCAGGATCGGTACGGTTTGCAGCCGGATAAGTTGGTATGCTGTTTGGGTTTTGTAACCACCAGCCATAAGTTAAATATGCTTTTGAAAGCATTAAGCGTGCTGCGGTTTTGGTTAAACCACCAGTTACGCGTCCAACTGCGGGCAAATCTTTAATGGCTTGCAACAAATCAGGAAATACAGCCTTGGTATATACTTCGGGCACGGTATTACGTTTTGAATTGGTTGAAGGATTGATATTGAACTTTAAATCACCCGAGCCCAAATCAAGCGGAACGCCGCCAAATGTTTGTACCAGCAAAAAGTAGTAATAAGCACGAAAGAATCTTGCTTCGGCAATTAAGGCGGGAGAAATACCTACAGTAGAAGCATTTTCAATTACCCCGCTGGCAGTGTTTATAGTAGGATATGATTCGCCCCATAATATACTGCTTGGGAAACTTGTTGACTGTATTATACCAACACCCGAGCAATCATAATCTTTAAAGTTACCGTCGGCGCTTTGGCCCCATGTAGCTTCATCGGTACCGGTAACGCCCGAGTTATAATAATAGGCCTGGCCGTATACATTACGTAAACGGGCATACATAGCTGTTAACCCGCCATTAACGCCCTGCTCAGTTTTAAAAAAATCAGGGGTGAATGTAGCTCTCGGTGTTTCATCGAGTATTTTGCTGCAACCTGCCGATAAAAAGAGGGCAAATAGCGCAGATCCTATAATGGTTTTAGTTTTTAAATTTTTCATCACTATTCACTTAAAATGACACATTCAGTCCAAGAATAAAATTACGGGTAGAAGGCGTGTTAGTGCCAATAGTTAACAAGCGGCGCTGCGATTGAGGAAGAGCCACGGCTGCATTCTCATTACCATAAGAGTTTGTTTCTGGGTCCATACCCGATTCTTTATGATAAGGCGAGAATAATACAAAGGCATTTTGCACGGTGAAATATGCACGTGCTCTAAATGTACTTACTTTAGGCATCAGCTTGTTTAAGTCATAACCTAATGTAATAGTACGTATTTTTAGATACGATGCATCAAAATAGCCCAGTGTACTACCATATTTAGGGTTATCGCCTGATAAAATGCCACCTGGCTTAGGGTATCTCGCACCGGTATTTGATGGCGTCCAATAATCAACATTAATATTGTTACGACGACCGGTAAGCAAGTTAAGGTAACCACCCGATCCGTAAAGCGTACTGTTTAAAATACCGCCACTTTTAAATACACCAACCATATTAAAATCAAAGCCTTTGTAAGCTAAGCGGGTATTAAAGCCACCTTGAAAATCAGGGTCGGTCTCAATAATCTGGCGGTCGGCTGCACCTATAGGTCGTACAGGCTGGCCGTTGGCATTGTAATCGCCAGTGTATTTAACTTTAATCATACCAACGTTACCGCCCGGTTCCAAAACGCTAAGGTATTGATCGCCCTGCTGCCATAAACCCTGGTATTGGTAATCAAAAATAGAGTTAATGTTATAACCTACAAACCAGCTGTTACCTTCGTTTCGGTCTTGACCTGAGGTAAGTGCCACCAATTTATTCCGGTTAAGATACAAGTTAACACCTAAGTCCCAAGTAAGGCCTTTGGGGTTATCCAGGATGGTTCCGTTTAAAGCTAACTCCACGCCTCTGTTTTGGCTACGGCCAACATTGGCAGTAATGGCGCTCACACCGGCTGTTGATGGCAAAGCCTGATCGAGAAGTAAGTTTTTGGTGTTAGTTAAGTAATACTCTACCCTACCAGTTAACCGGTGCTTAAGTACCGAAAAATCAATAGCCGCATTCCATGTATCTGAATATTCCCATCCTAAGGCGTCGTTAGGAGTGCGGGTAACATCATAACCAGTAGCAAAGTTTGAATCGCCGAAGTTGTATTGGCGAATACCTAAAGTACCCAAAGTTTGGTAAGGCCCCACTGCCTGGTTAGCAGTTTGGCCGTAACCGCCGGTAATTTTTAAGTTATCGAGGAATGAAATGCCTTTGGCAAACGATTCATTAGTTATATTCCAGCCTGCAGAAACAGCCGGGAACCTTTTCCATTTTTTACCTGGCGCTAAACGCGATGAACCATCAGCTCTTAAAGTAGCACTTAAAAAGTAACGGTTGTCGTATGCATATAACACACGTCCCATCCATGAATTTAAACCGGTAACCTGGTATACACCATCGCCAATAACCGGATCAACCAATGCCTGACCCAAATTATAAAACTGGAAAGCATCTGAAGGAATGTTACGGGCAGTCATGAATGAACTGTTGAATTTATTTTGCTCGGCCGAGTATAATGCCAATACGTTGATGCTATGTTTTTCAGCAAAAGTACGGTCATAGGTAAGCAGGTTTTCAACCGTCCAGTGGTAGTTGTGCGAGTTGTCTACACGACCTCTTGAAAGTTCGGTTACGTTGGTGCTGCCCACGCCCTGGCCGGTATAGCTACCGTAATTTGATTGCCTGTAATCTAAACCAAGGTTAAGGCGGTATTTTAAACCTTTAACACCCGGAATTTTCACTTCGCCATACATAGAATTGTAAGATGCAAAAGCCCTTGTTTCGTCAAGCCATTTGTCTTGCAGGCCCTCTACCACGCCACGGGTAAAAACATAGCTCTCATCAAGCGGCATTTTAATGGTTCTTTTTAAGCTACCATCGGCATTATAAGGGTTTGCCAGTGGCGAGTTGCTCAGGTTACCATAAATACCAACCTGGTTACCTTGGGTAAGGTTGTAATTGCTATTGTTTGTAAAACCAACTTTTACATATTGGCCTACTGCCTGATCAACCGAAGCACGGAATGTATAACGTGTGTAACGTTGTGTTGGAATAACGCCTTGGTTTTGATAATAGCCACCACCAAAATTGTAAGCGCCACCTTTGCTTCCGCCTGATACGCCTACATCGTGGCTGTTTACATACCCGGTTCTGTACAATAGGTCTTGCCAATCGGTGTTAACATTATCAGCCTCATCAATACCTGGTGTAGTATATAAATTGGCCGCTTTACGTAATGCTAAAAACTCCGGGCCGTTCATCATATCATAACGTGCAAACACTGTTTGTGCACCTGCATAAGCATTATAGGTAATTTTAGCATCTGCTCCGGCTTGCCCCCTATTGGTAGTAACCAAAATTACACCATTGGCACCACGCGAACCGTAAATAGCAGTTGCCGACGCATCTTTTAAGATGTCGATGCTTTTTACATCGTTAGGGTTAATGTCGCCGAGGTTACCCACAAACGGAATACCGTCTAGCACAATTAACGGGTCGTTGCTGGCAGTTAGCGAGCGCTGACCACGAATAAGGATCTGCATGTTAGCACCCGGCTTAGTATTGGTTTGGGTAAGCTCAACGCCTGGTAAGCGACCTTGCAATGCTTGCGAAATATTTGGCGCAGGCACATCGCGTAATTTTTCACCACCTATTGAGGCTACCGAACCGGTAACTGCTTCACGGCGTTGTGTGCCGTAACCTATTACTACAACCTCGGTTAGGTCTTTGCCACTTGCACGGCCTAAGGCAATAGCACCTACGTTAGCGGTTTCTGGGGTAATATTTTTAATTACATCGGTGTAGCCTATAAATGATATAGTAATACTCTTTGTTCCGTTCGGAACGTTTAAGGTAAAATTACCATCAACCGTGGCTGAAGTTGCGGTTGTTGTACCTGTGATGCTGACAGTAGCACCGGCCAGGGGCTCGTTTTTTTCATCAACCACTTTTCCTTTTACCGGAAAAGTTTGAGCATAAGTTGCTATAGAAATAATGTTCAGCAAAATAATCAGCGAACAATACTTCCAATATTTTATATTATTAAGTCGAATTTTTCTCATGTTTTATTGGATTTAAACTGTGCATTCAATTGGTTCATAGCTACGTGTCCTTGACAGCAGCAGGGAATGAAAAAGTTTATGTCTTCATCTCTATCAGGTAATTTATTTACCATTTCAATATAGCGTCTTGTTGAATTAGATTTCCTGCAATCGATTACAAAAAATCTTATAAATTAATAGGCTAAATCACAAATGGCAAAACGGCTTATAAAATTTAATTGGTTTATATTTTTAATTGGTGTTGAATGTAACAAAAAAGTTAACAAGCAACGGTGCTAATTTCAGTGATTTGATATTTGTGGAATATCTTTTTTGACTAAAATGATGGAATAATTGTTCAAATAAATGTTGCACATATATAACATTTGAGCAAAAATTAGCATAATGCAGCTATTTAAGAAGGTTTTTATCAAATCTCTTATAATCTTAATTAAGAAAAATAGACTTTCTAAAATTGGCTAATCATACCAATCCGGCACATGCCCTCATAATTATTTCGCAGGCTTTACCCCTTCAGTTGTCTGTACAATTTCTTTAATTGTTCCATCAGGATTATAATACATGTAATCAACACAAATTGACCGGCGATAACTGCCACCGGTTGGCAAGGAGCCATTATGATAGAAGAAATAGGATTTGCCTTTAAAATCAATTATACCCGGATGAGTGGTAAAACTATTAGGCACATTTTTTTGAATGATGCCTCGATAGGTCCAAGGACCAGCCGGATTAGTTGCCGTACAATACTCGATCATTTCGGGTTTAGTACCGGCACTGGCATATACAAGATAGTATAATTTTTCACGCTTATACACCCACGGACCTTCAATATAATTTTGTGGTTTGAATACTGAAATCTGTCCGTCCATCTCGATCATATTTTTCTTGAGTTTAACCCATTTACAACTGCCGTTGCCCCAAAATAAATAAGCTTGCCCGTCATCGTCAATAAATACAGTTGGATCAATATCTTTCCAGCCATGCTTGGTGTCGGTTGTCATTTCGTGGGTGATAAGGGCTTTGCCAATGGCATCTTTAAAAGGCCCGGTAGGACTATCGGAAACAGCAACTCCTATGGCTGAGCCACCTTTGCTATCGGCATTACTTTTATGAAAGGTAGAAACAAACCAATAAAACTTCCCATCGCGCTCAATACACTGTGCGGCATAAGCATCACCTGTAGCCCACGAAAAAGTTTGGGGGGAAAGCAAAACGCCATGATCTTTCCAGTTCACCATGTCTTTTGAAGAGAAAACATGCCAATCGGGCATTTTGTAATTAGTAGCCGTTACCGATGCAGTATCATGCCCGGTATATAAATAAACTGTTCCTTTGTGAACTATTGGAGCAGGGTCGGCAGTAAAAATGTCTTTAATAATTGGGTTTTGTGCTTTTAAGCTGAAACTAATAATCACTGTAAGTAACAGGGCTAATAAATTTTTCTTCATCATTATAATTGGTTTATGTTGGTGCCCTTCAAGGCAAGCATTTGCGGGCATGGTTTATAAGGTATACTTCAAAAATAGGCTCAAATCATAATCATCTGTGCGCTTATTGTATAAATATCAGCAATATATGTATAGTAGTTATATAATTTTATTATTGTCATAAGGTGTATGCAACCTGCGGTTTAAACATAAATCACACAAATTTTAACATCTGTGCAATAAACCATTTTACCAGCATGCTATATTTGATTAACCAATTAGTACACGCATAAAGTGTGGTTTTAAATTACATCACATACCTAAAATTATGATCAATTTATTAAAATCCGGCCTTAGAGTGGTTGCGTTTACATTATTCGCTGCTTCCCCTTTTGCGATTTACGCACAAGCCAACACTCCTGATAAAGCAACCTCACGGGTAATTGAAGATGGTGGCACAGGCGCATATAAAGCTATAATGCTACAAGAAAGCTCCTTACCAACCCACACTATTTTCCGGCCGCAGGATTTAAAACCATTTGGCCGTAAAGAAAAACTTCCAATTATTGCCTGGGGAAACGGGGCTTGTGCTAATTCGCCATGGGAACACCTCAACTTTTTATCGGAAGTAGCCTCGCACGGGTTCCTGGTGGTAGCCATTGGCCCTATGCCACAGGAGGGCGAAAAAGGCAGCGGTCGGTCGGTATCATCACAAATGACGGATGCTATTAACTGGACTATTGCACAAAACAGCGATAAAAGCAGTCCGTTATTTAACAAGCTGGATATAACAAAAATTGCAGTAAGTGGTATGTCATGTGGTGGATTGCAAACATTAGAAGTGGCACCCGATCCAAGAATTACTACTGCTGTTGTTTGCAATAGCGGCATTTTGGGTCAACCGGGTAGCGGGATGCCGGGCATGCCTGCCCTTACAAAAGATCAATTGCTAAAGTTACATACCCCTACCCTATACTTGTTAGGCGGAGAAAAAGATATTGCCTATAAAAACGGCATGGATGACTTTAAGCGTATTAACCACGTACCCGTGTTTGTGGCTAATTTAGATGTTGGCCACGGTGGAACATACAGCAAACCCCATGGAGGCGAATTTGCCAAAGTAGCAACAGCCTGGTACCAATGGCAGTTAAAGGGTGATAGAACTGCCGGTTTGTTGTTTAACGGAAATCCGGCAGGTATTTCCAAATACCCTCAATGGACTTCGGAAAAGAAAAACTTAGATTAACTCTCGCTAAACAATACACCATTAAACCTATAATATTTATTTCAAATATTCACTGTTGCACTGGCAACCGTTTTAACCTGCGGTACAAACAGGGCACAAACACCATCAACCAATATGGTAGATGACTTTAAGCTATATACCTTTAACCAACCGGAATAAGAGTATCTACTGGTAAATTCACAGCGATATGCCAGATTCCGCGTAAAAGCACCCCAAGCCGATAGTATACGGATAGGCATTGGCCTTGGCGGGCGGCACTAAACTTAGCCAGCGACCATAATTAGTGTCTACGGCAAATAATGCACCAAGTGTTTTCAGTTCCTTTACGTCTGCCACAGCATGCGGAACAAATATTTTTTTGTCAAGTGCTATCCTTAACAATTGCCGGCCAATACGGCCAAAGCCAAAAATGGTTATCTTTTTCATAAGCTTGATGGTTAATATATACTTGGTATTGAACTATATCTTTTTAGTTGATCTGTGATTGAATTAACAGTGATTGGTTTCCGCAATAGCAGTTACCATTGCCAAATCTGATAACAGCACAGGGAATTCGATGGAAATAGTCACGCCATCATCATCAATGATATTAAATGTGCCGTGAAGCTGCCCTGCGAGCCCCCTGATCAAAGTCATGCCCAGCGAATTAGCTTTTTCTAACACAAAGTTTACCGGCAGCCCAACTCCATTGTCACTGATGCAAATCTTGATCTGTTGTGCGATCTTTTTTACCGTTATAGTTATCTCACCGGTAAGGCCGTCAGGAAATGCATATTTAAATGCATTGGTAACTGCCTCGTTCAATATAATACCCACAGGAATTGCCTGTGACACGTCCAACATGATCGAATCAATATTAAGCCGAACTTTAACACTGTTCCCTTGCATATTTATAGCATAGTCAAGGGAATTTACCATTTCAGCTATATAGCATTTCAAGTCAATTTCCGTTACATTATCTGTTTTAAATAATTGATCATGTATCAGTGCAATTGACCTAACCCGGTTCTGTCCCTCTATTATGGCCTGCTGTGCACTATCATTAGCCATATATGCCGATTGTGATTGCAACAGGTTCATAACGATCTGCAAATTGTTCTTAACCCTATGGTTGACCTCTTTGATCAAAAGATCCTTATCATTTAAGAGCACATCTTTTTCCAGTAACAACTCATCTTTGTCGCCAATAAGGTGGTTCTTTTCATTAACCAGGTGCTGTAGTTCCATGTTCTGATGATTTATTTCCGATCTCTGCTCCAGCAACAGCGCATTGCTTCGCTGTTTGAGCCGGTACTGGCTGTAAACCAATGCAGTAATAATTGCCAGCATAATACACCCCACAATCACCACTTTCTGAATCAGTTGGTTTCGTTTCAATAAATTGTCTTTTACCAGTGCCTGTTTGTTCAATGCTTCAATCTTATCGTTTCTCTTTTCAGTATCGTTTTCTATATTTAGTAATGAAATCTGGTAGGCCTTAGTTACATTCAGCCCGGAATCGATTATTTTTTGAACCTGCTGATAATGTTTAAAAGCTGATCTGAAATCGCCTCTGATTGAATCCAAACTGTAGTAAACACGTTCTCTTGCCCTGTTATTAAGCGGTGTGCGGTTTACGGCCGGAATTGCCGCCTGCAGATCGGCGTAATGATAGGCCATATCGATTTGACGGGTATCCAAATAATAATTAGCAAGAATTCCGTAGTATACAACAAGTTCATTATAACTGTCTGGCGATAGTTCTGCTAAATCCTTTATTAATTTTTGCGCATATATTGCCGCTTTTTTATACTGTTTTGCCCATGTCAGGTTATTCAAATAGCATCCTGTTACCAACATTTTCCCATAACCTTCTGGGTAATATTTTTCCATCTCCGCTAACAGTGGCAAGGCTTTAGGAAATTTATTGAGGCGGGTGTGTTGAATGGCTAAAGCGTATGCCACCGTTGTAATGTAATCGGGGTCATTGTAACGCCTGGCAATCTTTAACGCCTTTAAAGAATAAGGAAGTGCCTGGCGATAGTTTGTCATATTCATATAAACTGTGGCCAAGTTGTGGTATATACTGCATAACTTAAGCGTTGAATCGCCTACAGCCTCTGCGGTTTTGATGGCTAAAAGACTGTATTTAACTGCATCTGGGTAATCTCCCAGGCCATTTGATGTACGTGCTATCATCCAGTAAATTCCATGAACGGCCTTATTGCCAAGAACTTTATTCACGTTCAAGGCTTCGAATAAAAGTTTAATGGCCTCTGTTTTTTTATTAGCGAGGAAACACATTTCGGCATCTATCTCCAGTGCTGCGGCAAGCCTTTGCATATTATTTTCCTGCCTGAAAATCGCAGTTGCATTACTGTAATAATATGTTTTTAGTCGCAGGCTATCTGGAATATGAACCGGGTAACATTCGGCAATCGCCATGTAAGCCTCGGCAATGCCATTTTTATTTTTTACTTTTTTTGAAAAAGCCAGTGCCACTTGTGCAAGCTTAAAACCCATAGCCGGTTTTCTTTTTTGACTAAAACATACAGATCTTAGTACCATAGCGTTGATAACGCCTTCCGTAAAATTAATTTTACGGCTTTCTCTTTCCGCCATAACGCCAAAGTTCATTGCCGAATCAATCGTTTCGGCTTTGTCTCCTGATCTGTATAAAATGGCACGCCCTAATGCCAGTTGAACCCTTATCATTTCAGGCCCCTCCTTACTACTGCTCAACTTTTCCCACAATCCGCTTTCCGGACCGTCATTGGGGTTATTTCTTTGGGCTGATACAGGTGTTGAAATCAGGACCAAAAAGATCAGTTGGTAAATTATCTTCATGCACTTTAAAAGACTTTTGGTTAGCATTTACCGAATTTTGAAGTGCCAATTTATTGCTGCTTTAGCACAATGGGTAATTACCTGTTTGATAACTCTTATAAGATTTCTGATAAAAAACCTCCTTTCTAAAAAACATCATTTAAGATTAAGATGAATGGCCTTAGCTACCACCTGGGCTGCGGGAATTGACCATCATTTTCTTATAGCTGTTTTACATGAAGCCCGACTGTCTTTGAGCTGATCCTTAATTCAAATCCAGTAATCTAAAATCCCTGGGGAAGTGATGGTTATACGGTCATCTATGGCAGGGTAAGGGGCGGATACCAGTCTTTTTTATCAGGAAATGATAACTGTTATTTGTATTTTTATAACGCATTAAGAGCAATCAGGCGCATTGCTAATTTTACAACGATCAATTGCATAATCTTTAGTCAGGGTTAGGACACGGGGTATGTGTGAGTTTATTCCTAAGTTGCTATTGTATTATATTTGGGCTTTAAATGTTCCCTACTTATTTAAACCTATCGTCAACACAATTCATGAAAAACGCATTTTTATGCATTTTCTTACTGCTAACTGCAATACCGGCACTGGCGCAAACCAGTAATCTGGATGAATTGCCCATGCCCGTCTTACGCCAAAAACTGGCGACAAGCACGAACGATACGAATAAAGTTCAGGTACAACTTGCCTTAGGTCATTTGATGCTTCAAAAGCCTGTTTCAGTTGAGCGAGATATTGATTCGGCGAGAAAATTCGCCTCCCAAGCTTCGGTTCTCAGCCGTCAACTTAACTATCATTTTGGAATAATCAATTCCATGTTGCTTAATTCAGAGATCGCTACCAATCAGGGCGATCGGGAAACAGGTTTAAAGATTGCCCAAAACGTATTAGCCTTTTCTCAAAAGCATCATAACAGCGATGGCGAGGCAAGATCTTATCATCTTATAGCACAGTGCTACCAGCGTTCGGATCCCGTAGAACTTCATAAACGGATATTTTACATTAATAAGTCCATAGCCATCTTCAGGAAGAACCGGAATGCCCTTTGGCTTTCTTATCTCCTGACCGCAAATGCGGACCTTTTATTTCAGGCAGGACGAACGACGGAAGGACTCAGATTATTGTTCGAGGCGCTGAATCTTGGAAAAGGTGTAAGCCGCAGAACTGTCGAGGGGATCTACTGGAACATCGGGAGGACATCGTTCAGGTTAGGAGATTACACTAATGCACTAAAATATAACTTATTAGCTCTCAGGACGGCGAGGGAGGTTAATGATACCACCTTGCAGATAAGCGTTATTAACCATTTTATTGCCTCGACATATATTAAAATGCAAGATTATGGCCGTGCAATTCCATACTCGCTCGAGGTGCTGAAATTGGCAAAACGCTACAACGACAGCGACTTTGTTAATACAGAGTTGCCGGTACTTGCATCAGAATATATGCACAACAAACAGGTTTCAAAAGCATTGAGCATACTCAATGAATTGAAAAGCCGTGCTCATAGTAATTTGGAAAATCTATCGGTAAGCGTAGATTTTCTAAATAATTTGATTTATGCCAAACGCCTGGTAGAGGCTGATCAATATGCACAGGAGGTTAAAAGGTTATTAGCGCTAATACCCCCTGATAATCTTAAAGAAGTTATGAATGCATATAATGCGCTTGCATCCTATTATTCCGAGACTGGTCAGGTTAAACAGGCCTATCATTATACAGAATTATACGCTAACATGGCACACAAGCTAAATTATATAGCAGGCATCAGAACAGCCGAATACCGTTACTACAAGCTGGTATCTTTAAAAGGCGATTTGAAGTCGGCCATGGCGCATTTACTTAAAGAACAGGAGATAAAGGACTCCATCGATAATGCTGAAAAAGCTTATCAGATCTCCCTGCTGCATATTGAAAATGAAACACTGGAAAAAAACAGGCATATCGACTCGCTTACCCGGCAGGCACAGATAAAAGACAGCAAACTGAAGCGAAATCAATTAATTCAGAATGTAACTATTGCCGGCGCTGTTATGCTGCTGACCATTACCGGTTTAATTTACAGTCGTTACAGATTAAAGCAACGCAGTAATAATTTACTTACGCTACAAAAATCGGAGATTGATGAGAAAAACACCGCCCTGCAGCACCTGGTAATAGACAAGAATGAGCTTTTGGAAGATAAAGACAGGTTATTACTGGAGAAAGATTTGCTGTTAAAAGAGGTTAACCATAGAGTAAAAAATAACTTGCAAATTGTGATGAACCTGCTGCATTCGCAATCTGTTTATCTGTCAAACGAAAGCGCACAACAAGCTATTCTGGAAAGCCAAAACAGGGTAAGGTCTATCGCTCTTATTCATGACCAACTTTACAAAACCGAACATATTTCACAGATCAATCTCTCGTCCTATATTAAAGAATTAATCCTTTCGCTGGACGATTCCTTGAATCAGAAAACCAACAATGTGGCCATTGTGTGCAATATTGAAAATATTGCCCTGGATGTGTCACAGGCCATTCCACTTGGTATCGTATTAAATGAGATGGTTACCAATGCACTTAAATACGCCTTTCCGAATGATAAAATCGGAAGCATTAAAATAGTAGTTAAACAAACCGGAAGTTTTATAGAGATGCAGATCAGTGATAATGGAGTAGGTTTGCCTGCAGACTTCGATTTAGAAAGTACAAAAACCCTTGGAATCACCCTATTAAAAGGACTAACGGCACAGTTAAAAGGAACGTTTGCTGCTGAAAACAATAACGGACTGACGATCACTTTAAGATTCCCTGTTGAAGTTCCCATTAATCAGGCACAATTGCTAAACACTTAATACACAAGCCTATTCAGTATTGCTGATCAGTATAATATCCTTTGGAGTATTATCCGTAATGCTCAGTTTTTCGATGATAACCTTATTTGTGTATTTAAAACCGTAAAAATAAAGGATAAACTGTAATAGCCACTACTTGATCTGACAGTTAGGTGGTTTTATAAGTTGTCAGCTGTGATTTGTGAATATAGCTTTTTCTCGTCTAAATGCATCGACTCAGATTCTTCTGAGCACTTTTTGTGGGGGCTCTGAAGAATCTGGTCTTCGGCGAGTCTCTCCAATAACTTTTCCTGCGCCAATGGAATGCTGTCGATCAGCGTTTGCATAGGTGTTTTGCCAAAGCAGTATTTTCCACTATGTGTCCGCTCATTATTGTAACCAGTCATCCACCTATCCAGATCTGCCTGCAATTCAGCAATGCTACGATAGATCTTTTTTCGGAAAGCAATAGCATAGAACTCATCCTGGATGGTGCGGTGAAAGCGCTCACAGATACCATTGGTTTGTGGACTTTTAGCCTTTGTTTTGGTGTGGTCTATATCTTCGATTGCCAGGTATAACTGGAACTCATGCTGCTCTCTTGCGCCACAATATTCTGTCCCTCTGTCGGTAAGTATCCGTAATAAGCGCAGGTCATGTTGTTCGTAAAACGGCACCACTTTATCATTGAGCATCTCTGCTGCTACGAGTGCATTCTTTCGGTCGTATAGCTTGGTAAAGGCTACTTTAGCGTAAGTGTCGATAAATGTTTGCTGGTAAATATGGCCAACACCTTTAATATTACCAACATAATAAGTATCCTGCGCACCGAGATAGCCAGGATGGTGTGTTTCTATTTCGCCATGCGCTTTCTTTTCTTCTTTAGCCTTCTCCAACGCAACTACCTGTGCTTCGGTTAATACCAACCCTTCTTGTGCCGACTTAGCTTCTAATGCCTTTAAACGAAGCTTAAAGGTTTGCAGATCGTGACGTAACCAAATACTTCTTACTCCCCCGGGAGATATTAATATGCCTTGCTTTTTAAGCTCGTTGGATACCCTTAACTGGCCTAAAGCAGGTTGGTCTATGGCCATTGTAACGACAGCCTTTTCTATATGCTCTTCTACCCGGTTCTTTAAGATCGGCTTCCGCCTGCTGATCTCTTGTAAGGCCAGTTCGCCACCCTGGTCATAAAGTTCCTTGAACCTGTAGAAGCTATCACGGGAATAGCCCATCACTTTACAGGCTTGTGATACGTTTCCTAAATGCTGGGCAAGCTCCAGTATGCCCATCTTGTTTTTGATGATCTTTGCTTGGGTTGTCATAATACTAATCTCTGTTACGTGTTTTAAATTATTGTAACTGTCAGATTAAATTGTGACTATCTCAGAAAACATAGGAGTTCCTCCTGTTGCCTCATTTATTAGGCTAACATACGCAGACTCTTTTTACTACAATTATTGGCCCGGCGTAAGCAAACCATGCAACTGGTTCCAGATATGATTTGGATAGATGAACTCATGGCTTGTAGCAGATGCTTAGGTGTGGCAACCTTCACAAACAATACAAGATCAGGTTTAAGAAGTCTCCCGCCATTTTTGCGGGAGAACTCCTTTTTATAGGTTGTTGTGAATTATACGGGTTATTTTTTAACCTTCCTATCCAGAAAATCTTTGATCTTTTCACCAATTTCATTGCCGTGGCTCTCCAGTGCGAAGTGACCGGCGTCAAACAGGTGATATTCCAGATTTTTGACATCTTTCTTGTAAGCTTCGGCACCGCTTACCGGAAAAATATAGTCGTTCTTTCCATAAACGATCAGCATTTCCGGGTTATGGTCGCGGAAGTATTGTTGCCACTCCGGATATTTAGGCGGATTGGTACCGTAATCGTAAAACATGTCGAGTTGTATCTGTCCGTTCTCCGGTCTTTCCAGGTGACGAAGGTCCATTTCCCAGTTATCAGGACTGATCACCGAGGTATCTGGCACGCCATGTGTATACTGCCATTTCAAACCATCCGGGTTGTGGAAAGTACTCAAGGTATGTTCGGCTTCTTTATCATTATGATCGGCCCAGTAAGCTTTGAACGGGTCCCAGAAAGTTTCAAGACCTTCTTCATAGGCACAACCATTTTGAACAATAAGCGTATCAATCCTTTCAGGGTGCTTCGAAGCAATTCTCCAGCCTACCGGAGCGCCATAGTCCATCAGGTACAAACTGTATTTGTTAATATTTAACTTGCTCAGCAACTCTTCAATAATTACTGCATAATTGTCAAAAGTATAGTCAAATTCAGCAATAGGAGGTTGTTCGCTTCTGCCGTAACCCGGGTAGTCGGCTGCAATTAAATGATACTTGTCAGATAACTGATCGATCAGGTTCCTGAACATAAAAGACGATGCGGGGTATCCGTGAAGTAGCACCAATGTTGGGGCATCTTTAGGTCCAGCTTCGCGGTAAAAGATGTTGACACCATTGACGTCAGTAAAGTGGTAAGTTGTTTGATTTTTCATGATTCGAAAAAATTTAAGGATTTAAGATTTTGGGGTAAAATTCTCACCGGATCATTGATCATCACCAGCGACATTTCAAAAGTAGACACCCCTTAACATTTTCGTATATCATGCTAATGATACATGTTATCATTAAATTGATACACACCATATAAACCTCACTTATAACCACTTACCACCACTAAAGCCATTTATAACCCCATGTTTAAAGGCAGATAAAAATCAATCCCATACAAGGGGCGGTTCATTTTTCAAATCAACCGCCAGCAAGTGTTTGCGCGGCAAAAAAATACCGCCGGGATAGCCGGCGGTATTAATTATCAAACGAAATCAGAGGTCTTTTTTTAGATATCAGGAATGCGTCTTCTACAGAACTTGTATTATCTCATTCGCTTACGTGCCAGGGTTACTTTACAGTTTTTCCTGCAAAAAAGACCGAATCAGCTGCGCAATCTCACTCCCATATTCTTCAAGCAAAAAATGTCCCCCGTCGAATAAATGTAGCTCTGCATCCGGCAACTCTTTTTGATAGGCCAAAGCCCCGGAACCCGGAAAGATAGTATCGTTTTTACCCCAGGCAATCAACACCGGCGGTTGGTGCTCGCGGAGATAGCTCTGCCATTCAGGATACCTGGGGAAATTGCTGCTGTAATTGGCAAACAGTATTTTTTGAACAGCTTTTTTACCCGGCTGTTCAAAAAAGAAATGATCCATATAGTAACTGTCCGGACTTATATTATCCGAATGCAGGGTACCTGAAACATATTGCTCTTTAATGCCTTCGAGCGACATCATATATTCGATTGCTGCATCTAAGCCTGCAAAGTCCTCAGCTGCTGTCATTGCACCAATTTTTTGCACATCCGGCCCAAGGCCTTCTAAAAATACATTAGCGTTTTGGATGATCAGGCTTTTTACCAGTTCGGGCCTTTTTTTTATAATCCGGAACCCGACCGGACCGCCGTAGTCCTGCATATAAAAGCTTAGATGTTGTAGTTTAAGCGTATCAATAAATTGCTCTATAATTTGTGCCAAATGGTCAAACGAATACTCAAATTCAGAAGGTTGCGGGCAACTGCTATAGCCAAAACCGGGATAGTCGGGCGCAATCAAGTGATACTCCGGCGAAAGCTGTTCGATCAGGTTGCGGAACATGTGAGATGATGACGGGAAACCGTGAAGCAATAAGATAGTGGGCTTCTGCGGATCACCGGCCTCCCGGTAAAACAGTTCTACGCCTTCAACCTCTACGGTTTTATAACGAACGCCAAGGGCATTGATTTGGTCAGCTATTTTCATTTGTTTTTTGTTTTGCTCCTGTGATTGACTTGCGGAAAGCAACCGGCTGATTAATATTAATTCAGGTCAAACCTAAGTCGATTTGCAGGTACTGGTATACCAGTTATATAGTAACTGGTATTAGTTTTATAATAAGCTGCCCTTCGAAAAACGATTTGTAGTTGCCTATAATTTTTATGATAACAGTTATAAGCTGTATGATGGACCCCATAAATTTTGAATAAAGCACGATTGGTACCTTTAGCCCTACATTTACTATGCAATGGAACACAACTATTTAGAAAAAATTTCGCGGCAATATGTCATTGCATATTACTGGTACCAACAGCATTACCGGCATTTATTGCTATGATTTCTACATACCACATCGATAGTCGAGGCGATAAAACAGATCGCGGCACTAAGCCAACTTTCTAAAAATTTATTCTTTCATCATGAAGTCACTCCTATGCTAACCGATATAAATTTAAAAATTGCGGGAGGAGCACTATTACTCATCATAATTGTACTTTTATTACAACTTTACCGTACCAGGCGCAACTACAAACGGTTGCTGCAAGCCGGGCAACGGGAACTTGATCAAAAAAACGTATTTATCGAAACGCTGAACAGCGATCATGACAAATTGCTCAAAGAAAAGGAATGGTTAATTAAGGAAGTACAACACCGGGTTAAGAACAGCCTTCAGGTGGTAACCAGCTTACTTTATTCACAGTCGCTTTATTTGGAAGATGGGGCGGCCATACAAGCCATTAAAGATAGTTTACGACGCATGCAGGCAATATCTCTAATGCATCAAAAACTTTACCAGGACAACAATACGAGCACCATTTTAATGCCGGAATACATAGATGAGCTGGTAGCCTATTTGCATGAAAGTTTTGACGCAGATGACCATATTGTTTTTGAATGCGCTATAGAGCCAATAGAGCTTGACGTATCGCAGGTGCTCCCTTTAGGACTTATCTTCACTGAGGGTATAGTGAATGCTATAAAGTATGCCTTTTTAAAGGGGCAACAGGGAATTGTGCGCCTGTACCTGCAACATGATGGCCCGGGACATTTGATGCTTAAAATATCGGATAACGGGATTGGTATACCGGCAGGCCTAAACACCATGGAACATAACTCGCTGGGGCTTGACCTGATCAAGGGTTTGTCAAAGCAATTGAAGGGCAACTTCCGGATAGAAAATAACAATGGTGTGCATATCACTGTGCGGTTTGCTGTTTAACAAACATGAAAGTTAATAAATTTGCATAAGCGAATATGAATAAGAAAATACTGATAGTTGAAGATGAGTTTGTGGTAGCGAATGCATTACGCCTTACTTTGGAACAGGCAGGCTATATGGTTTCCGGCATTGCCTCTTCAGCAGAAGAAGCTGATCAGTTGCTGCAAATTCAGAGACCAGACCTTGTGCTTTTGGATATTCAACTGAACGGAAAGCGCTCGGGCATAGACCTGGCCGCTAAGCTCAATGAAGATGATATCGCTTTCATCTATCTGTCTGCAAATTCCAGCCAAAAGATACTTGAAGAGGCCAAGGCCACTGATCCTTACGGGTTTTTGGTTAAACCATTCAGAGAAAAAGACATGCTGGTAACGCTCGATATTGCGTTATACCGGCAACGAAATGCCCTGGAATTCAGATTGCAGCAGGAAGTACTTTTGCAGAAACACCTGGCAGATATTGGTGATGAAATTTCGGATGCTAAGCAAAAGCTCTTGAAAGTTGCCCAGGCCATCAGGGTATTTATACCATTTGATATTGTTGTTGCTGGTAGTCGCCCGGCAAATGCCACCCAATTTACCGATTACGGATATTTAAGAATTGGATATGATGAATACCAGTATATACGTGAAAATGAATTAATGACCATTGCAGGCCTGAGCAGCAGCAGCCTTTCGGCAATACTCCAAGACAATTACCAGGCTATTGGTACCAGAGGTTACGAAGAAATATCAGACGAGCATACTGTATTTACGCCCTTACAAAAGATATGGCTTAATAGCTTCAAAATGAGTTCATCCCTCATGTTCTCGGTGATTACCCGCAACGGAACAATGGTAGATTATAGCTTTTATAGCCGTGAGCGCAATGTGTATAAGCAAAAACATGCAGCCGTATTAAAGCTTTTCAGAAAGTGTTTGACTAACGTAACCGACAAAATGAAGTTGTCGGGCACAAAACCTATCACTAACAGTGTTGCGCCCGGTGCAGAGCCGAACCTCCGGGAATTTAAAGGTATCATAGGCAAACATCCGCTCTTGCTGGCGGCTTTAGATCTTGCAACACAGGTAGCACCTTACAATACGTCTGTGTTAATACTGGGCGAAAGCGGAACAGGAAAAGAAAAGATAGCACATGCCATCCACGATCTGTCATCCAGAAAAAACGGCCCGTTCATTGAAGTTAATTGCGGCGCTATACCTCCTACGCTCATAGAATCAGAGTTGTTTGGTCACGAAAAAGGCGCATTTACAGGAGCTACTGAAAAACGAAAAGGAAGATTTGAGCAGGCCGAAGGAGGCACTGTTTTTTTGGATGAAATTGGAGAACTCCCTTTAGAAATGCAGGTTAAACTGTTACGCGTATTACAGGAAAAAGAAATAAATTACGTAGGGAGCAATACCCCAAAAAAGGTGGATGTACGTATAGTGGCCGCAACCAACCGTAACCTGGAGAAAGAAGTTGCTGATGGCAATTTCAGGCTTGACCTGTATTATCGTTTGAATGTATTTCCAATAACATTGCCGCCTTTGCGAGAGAGAAAAAGTGACATTTTAGATCTGAGCACCTTTTTTGCCCACAAATTCTGCAATAGTTTTCAAAAAGAGTTCAATGGTATTTCGGCATCAATGATAGATGCCATGCTGGCTTATGAGTGGCCGGGCAATATTCGGGAACTGGAGAACGTGTTGGAACGATCTGTTATACTCAACAGCGGAAATTCGGAATTGGAATTAAAGCAGCACCTTACCGGTGCCACCCCAAAACAGCCTGGCAATGCCGTTATTGAAACACTTGAAGATGTTAAAAACTCACAGCGCCAAACCGAAAAAGCATATCTCATTTCTATACTCAAAAAAACTGAGGGACGCATTCGGGGCAACAATGGCGCAGCAGAACTGCTTAACCTTAAACCCACCACCCTGGAATCAAGAATAGCTAAATTAGGTATTACGAAGGAAGACTATTCAGGCTCGTGAAAATTTAAATTCTGAGAAACATTACGAACA
Organism: Mucilaginibacter terrae; assembly: GCF_031951985.1. NCBI lineage: Bacteria > Pseudomonadati > Bacteroidota > Sphingobacteriia > Sphingobacteriales > Sphingobacteriaceae > Mucilaginibacter > Mucilaginibacter terrae. The sequence goes on from NZ_JAVLVU010000001.1 coordinate 1,332,609, forward strand.
CCTTTCATAGTAAAAGAACAATCTTCATTGGAATCTTAACAGTACAGGCTTCAGTTTGAAAGCCAAAAAGCTCATTCGGCATCGCTTAACTCCATTTTTTTCAGAGAACAATCCGAATCGCCTCCGAATTTTTCGGAGACGAGTAACACTTCATGGTTTTAATTAAACACACCATCATTTTAAAACATTGATTATTAATATTTTATAACATATAAAATTTAGACAGCCGAATATATTTTTTGTGGCACGTGTTTGACTATGGTATAGTCATGCAAACAACCAATCAACCAAAACCAGCAACATTCATCAATCAAAAAGGGCAGCAAGTTTATTATCGCAACTGGGTGCCCGAAGGTAAACCAAAAGGCATTGTGCTCATCATCCACGGGTTAAATTCACATGGTGGATATTACCAAAATTTTGCCGCCGAGCTGGTAGATAATGGATTTGAAGTTTACGCTATGGACCTTGCCGGCCGCGGTCGGTCGGAAGGAGAACGTTACTATATTGCCGATTATCACAATGTGTTTGCAGACATTGATGTATTGATGAATATCGCCAGCGCTGCGTGTCCTTCAAAACCTGTATTTCTGTTTGGTCACAGCGCAGGTGGCGTTTTTGCATCTGCTTATGCAATCGAAAACCAATTCAAGCTGCAGGGCCTTATTTCGGAAAGCTTTGCCTTTAAAATCCCGGCTCCTGCTTTCGCACTTGCGGCCATTAAATTTTTGGCGCGCATAATACCGCACACCAGGCTTGTTAAACTAAATAATAAAGATTTCTCGCGCGATAGTTCATTCGTGCTAAAAATGGATAAAGATCCGCTTTTGGACAACGAAAAACAGCCAGCCAAAACCATGCAGCAACTTTTGCTTGCGTCCGAATATCTAAAACAAGGAATGCCTGCAATTAAGCTTCCCATTTTAATACTTCACGGTACAGCAGATAAAGCCACTGAGCCTGCGGGAAGCGATTATTTCATGAAACATGCGTCGTCGGCCGAAAAGCAGCTTAAACTTTATGAAGGGCACTATCATGACTTGCTGAATGACAGGTATAACGGAATAGTTAGCAGGGATATCTTGCACTGGCTGAATCAAAGGGTTTAATTCTTTGATACCACTGTATATACGATACCTAAAAAGTGTATAAACACTCCTTGTGCCCGGTCACAAACATGGCCCAAGGTTCGCTCCCAATAAATATTAAAACCCTTAAATCCTATACTCTATGATCAATTTAGAATGGTTCAGAACCTTTAAAGTTATTTATGAAGCAGGAACGCTTTCAGCGGCAGCACAAACCTTATTTATTTCCCAGCCAGGCGTTAGTCTTCATCTCAGTTCGCTGGAATCCTATGCCGGGCATCGCCTTTTTGATCGTGATACCCGAAAAATGGTAGCAACAGAGCGTGGTACGATGCTTTATAACTTCATTATTGACCATATGAACAAGCTTGAAGAGGCAGAACATAATCTGCACCGGAAATCAAAAATAGAAAAACCAACCGTGAGTATAGGGATGTCTACCGGCATCTTCCAGTATATGCTCGAAGCTCACATTTCTGACCTGCCTTTCAACCTGGTGACCAGGTTTGGCGATTATGCTCAAATGCTTCAAGAACTAAACAACGGGACTTTAGACTTAATTTTGACCCCTCAAAAAGGCAATCAGCATAATCTTGATTATAAACCATTCGCCAAAGAAAGGTTTGTTCTGATATGTGGTAACCAAACGGACACCACTGCGTTTGATGAACTGCTATTAAAGGGTGACCGGCCCGCATTGAAGGATTGGCTTGCCATTCAAAACTGGTACACCACAGCTTCTGATCTGGAACACCTCAACCGCTTCTGGGCTGCAAGTTTTGCAACCTTACCAAGCTTCAGGCCCAAATATGTTTTACCATCACTTGGTTCAATTCTGCGTTGCATGGCAACAGGAAAGGGATTTGCCGTGGTTCCTGATTTTCTTTGCTGTAACGAGATGGCGGGTAATTCTATCAAAATAGCCTGGGAAGGAAGCCCGCCTGTAGAAGATACATTGTATTTTGGCAAACGTAAGAATACCGCTTACCCTGAAGAGATCAAATACCTGGAAGACATTTTAACAAAGAACTGGCCGAAATGCCCAGAAAAGTTAACCCCGGAAAATTGATATGCATCACAAACCAATAAACATCCGTTTAAACTCAATATAATACAGCAGAATTTTGGTTGAAGCCTTACCGCAAAGGCAACATGTTAGGCAACCGAAATTTTAGAATCTAAAGCGAATACCCAATGGCAAAATCATGCTTGTTTGCCGTTTACCCGGCAAGCAAGCAGATCTTCGAGATGTTTTATTAATTGCTGCCTCTTCAAGCACCGTTAACACTATTACCGTATTCCTAAATCTATAACCATCAATTGAGCTACGAAGTATGCTCCTTACGATAGTCGGGCCGGGCGCGTTCCTGCTCGAAGTTTACCCCGGGTGTTAACCAGAATAAAAGGATGATGCGTGAATATTGAAAAGTAAACGGCCAAAAGAGAAAAGCAGGAATTAACGTAGCTGCAATATATACCCAAGGGTTCCAACTATGGGTAACCAGGTAGGTGGTCATTGCAAATGTTAGCATAATAGCTACATTCATTGCATAGCTCACAAACATGGCTACATAAAAATACCCCGGCTCAATCTCAAACTGAAAGTTGCAATGCGGACACCTTTCATTCATTTTTTGACCAATGATAGTTGTAGGACTCGCCAAAAACATATTGCCCGTGCGGCATTTGGGACATTTGCCGTGCAGCGCTGCCTTAAATTCAGAATGCGTGTAACTGGGTTCAATATTCATTTTATTATCTTCCTTTCTATGGTGAGGGTTAATTTACAGTTGTTGGCAAACCGGTCAATTAATTCGCAGCGGGCTTAATCTGCTTGTGAGAGCCGTAAACGCTTGACCTCTTCCTCCAGGGATTTTATGTATCCATTTCTTTCCGCAAATGCTGCTTCTATTTCTTCCAAAGTGTATCTCGGGGTTATATGTTGCGGGCAATTCCAGTTGTAACCCTTTACCGTAAAAAGTAACATGCGTTCTGCTTTATGTTTATAGCCTGCCGGGTCAAGTTGCTCAAAAAGCTCCGGGTTCTCCGTAATCCCAACGATCTTTATATCTGCAAATAGCTTAAGCCGGGCACGTTGCGGGTAATCCATCATAATTAACGACACCTTAGGATTTTCGGCTGCATTTCCAACGGAGATGTATTGCCTGTTACCACTAAAATCAACCACACCAAGTGTTGACTCATCAATTACCCTGATGAAACCTTTTGGCCCTCCCCTGTGCTGTATGTAAGGGTAACCCGATTGACTGATACTGGCCATATAAAAGCTATCCCTGCTGCTGATGAATTGCTCTTCAGACTCCGTGAGGCCGCCTTCATGATACCCGTTTTCAATCCTTTCATAGGCTGTACGGCTCCCATACATTTCTTGTAATTTCTTTACCGCGTCGGTAAATGCAATTTGCTCATAGTTCATATGTCCGTACACTTATACAGTTTACAAAGTCTTTTCATTCTCACCAATAGCAAGATCATTGATGCTGGCATAGCGTTTCTGCATGAGGCCGTTTTCATCAAACTCCCAAAGTTCGTTACCATAGCTTCTGTACCATTGACCTGCAGCATCCTGCCATTCATAATAAAAACGTACGGCTATCCGGTTATCATGAAAACTCCAAAGTTCTTTCTTAAGCTTATAATGAAGTTCTTTTTGCCATTTGTTGGTTAAAAACGCTTTTATTTCTGCCCTGCCGTTAATAAATTCAGCGCGATTCCTCCATTCGGTATCAACAGTGTAAGCCAAGCAAACCCGCTCCGGGTCGCGGCTGTTCCAGGCATCTTCCGCCATTTGAACCTTTTGTAACGCTGTTTCTAAATTGAATGGCGGTAGTGGTGCTCTTTGTTCCATACAAGGGTATATATTATTATTTTATTCGGTAATAGCCAATCAGACTATTTATCCGTTGATTCCCTTAATTACCGGCTTAGCTTCCGGATCAAATTCATACTTGTCACAGCGGTCTTCATACCAATCCTTCACAAACTGCTCCTGGCTTTCCAGGTAAGTTTCTATGGCGGGTATACCTTCTGCATGGTTATCTCCGTCAACTAACCGCGGCGCGTTGATATTATTATTATCGATAATGAACTCGTACTTTAAAGAGGTTCGGTCCAGCCGCTCCTTCCAGCCGGTTATATCATGGCCTTTTTCGGGGTAAAATATTGTAATCATTTTGCTATTATTTTTTAATATCTGTACAGAATGTTTCCTACGCATTACAAGGTACATCATGGTTTGGCCAATAGCGTTAACTTTGTAAAAATGCGATTGTTAAGGTTAATCAAGCACCTTGAATGCGATGCAATGTAGATAGAAAACCCTCATTTATTCTTCATTTTAATATCAGATAAGTTATAAGCATTATCATTTAAATATTACTGAGAGGAATAACCGGTATAACTTTACTTACGCCTGCATTCCATACACGGCGCGAGGTGTACGCCAGCGCCAACACCAGTAAGATCAAAAACAACATTGCGGCCGCTAAATCAACACTGAGCAGTGCAAGCATTATTAGGGGACCTGTGCCATAACCAGCAAAAAGGATTGCTGACCCTTTTGCCACAGGCTCTATTGGTGATGAACCTACCCGGGGCAGTTTGAGTATACCGATAAATAAAGGCTGACTACAACCAAAACCAATTGACATAATGCCTAATAAGCATTCGGCCAACCACAAAGGCAAGCTTACCATTAATGCCAAAAGACCGGCAATGGTAACACCAAGTGAGGCGTAAAGGATAGTTATTACCTTTTTATCAAGCCGGTAAAAATACATAAGCAGGGTAACCACAAAGCCAGGCAAGCCGAAAATAAACAGATCAGTTGCTATTTGAAATTCATCTAACCCGTAATGAGTGGTGAAGTAATGACTGATCCAGACGAATACACCGGAGTGGAACACGCCCGTTAAATAAACAAAGCTGTAATTATACCTGCTTTTCCAATCAGATGGTGACCTGCCTGCAGCTTTTATTACAAATGGTTCTACTCCGTCATACCGCTCCCGCCTATCTTCCCATATATAAATCAATAAAAGTAAGGCTGCAAGCGTCCTGATGATCCTGTAAAGGCATCTCCATCCAATGAGTTCGTTCAACCATCCTCCCAAACTTGGCCCAAATGTCATACCTGTGGCTAATGCAAAAATGACCAGCACCATATATTTCAACGACCGCTTATGCTGATGAGGCCGTAGAGACAACAATATTGCCGAGGGCAGCATGGCACCGGTTGCAAGGCCTGTTAGTGCCCTGATCGTTAAAAAGCCAGTAGCAGAGGTGACTATACTAAGCAAATAGGTGCCGGCACACAGCGCAATTAGGGAAAAAACAAAATAGTCTCGCGGATTTATTGCGGGCTTTATAAAAATCATTGCACTTGCGGAGATGGCAAACGGAATAGCAAAGGCAGGTACAGCGAGATTAATTAACGACGAACTGAGATCAACCGACAGGCTGGGAGACAAAGGAGCAATGAGATAAGCCTGAAACATCAGCAGCATACATGCTGCGGCAGGGATAGCCTCAACCCATTGATAACCTTGTTTGATATGTTCTTGTTTCATACCTCTAATTTCGCCGGGAGAAGGCTTGAGTGCATATCATATTAATGATATGTGAAATAATCAAATTAATGCTACGGGCGCAATTAACAATGAAAGCTTATTCACTGAAACATAACTTTCACAGTCAATCCTCCAAAATAATGGAGATTAACACGTACAGATCAGCAGCACAACCATGGAACTGCTTTCCGTTGATAAAAAAGCCAGGCGTTGTAGTTAAGCCGCTTTCCGTTCCCAACTTAAAGTCCATATTGATTTTGGAGTGAACATCTTTACTGATGGAATCCGTTACGAATTTAATGTCATTAAGTCCCAGTTTTTCAGCAAGCTCCATGAAAAGATCATCATTTAATTTGCCCTGATTGCCCATTACAGCATGATGCATTTCCCAGTACTTCCCTTGTTTGCCTGCGGCCTCCACCGCACAAGCAGCATCAAAAGCATAGGGATGCAAATTGAGCAACGGATAATTGCGGAAGGTAAATGAAACTTGCTGCCCGTATTCACGCAAAAGCTCGAGCATAACAGGCCTGGCTGCCCGTGATAAAGGACATTGAAAATCTCCATATTGTATGATACGTATCTTCGGATTATCTGCACCAAGGAAATGCTCATCCATTGAAATAGTCTCTTTTAACAGTGCCATATCGATTTTCATTTATTTAACTTGTTTTACTTCTATGGTTCATAACCTTAACCATTCTCTTTCGAAGATCAACAGTAAGCCCAAGGATTGAAAATCATTTGCCTTATACATCTTATCATTATTTTTATAAAAACCGCTCAGACTACGTTAACCGATCGTCGCCTCAATCATACTGGTACAAAAGGTTGGTGTACTTGTCAACTGTTGCATAAAGATGTGCCAGATCAAAAGGCTTACAAATGCAGTCATCAAATCCGTGAGCATTATAAGTTTCGCCGATGTTATTACTACAACTCAAGGCAATTACGGGCAATGTGGGGTACAAACGTTTAATATGGCTGCACCATTTGATGCATAACTTGCCGGCATAAGCAAAATCTAAGAGGATCAGACCTGGTTTGTGATGCCCGATCAAAGCCATCATATCAATATTCAAATTATGGATACCTACTACAACAAAACCTTGCATTTCGAGGGAAAGACAAATAATTTCCAGTAAGTCGGGATCGGGATCAAATATCAGGATAGTTTTCATCGGTCAGGTAAGCAGGTATAGGTTACAAACAACTCTTCAAATTTCGTTTTGTATTGCCTAACCTAAAAATCAACACACTGATAAGTGCTATAAATGCGCTGATAGACACTTGTTGAATACATTAATCAGGAAATTTAAATCCTGTTATGTTTAAAAGTTACGCCACGCCAACATTCATTTTAATCTGTTCCAGGCAGTAATCTGCCATAATATCCTGATAATAAAAAAATCAAAAGCCCCGCACAACATGGTTATGCGGGGCTTTTAAGCTTTACTTTAATTTACTTTGCATCAGCTTTAAATTTGCCCTCGTCTACTTCTTTTAAAAATGTAGTAAGGCTATTAAAATAGCATTGCTGGTCGTCATACATAGCCATATGGCTACCTTCGGGGCATAGGTATGTACGGCTATTAGGCAATAAGCGCCCTTCTTTTTTCATACTTTCCGGATTCATTTCATCGTAAACCCCGCCAAGCACCAACGCGGGGATTTTTATATCGGCTAATTTGGACCAAAAATCCCAGTCCTTAAAATTCCCCGTAACATGAAATTCGTCCACACCCTGCATCTGAACATAAATTGTTTGATTTGCTTTTTTGAATGCCCGGGTCAATGGTTCCGGCCATTGGTCTATAGGCAGGCGGCAAATCACCTTTGTATAAAGCTTATCCATTAGCAGGTCTGTATACTTTGGTGTTGTGTAGGCTTTACGCCTGTCCAGCGAATCATATATAGCCCTGTCGCGGGCGGTAAACAACTTCTTTTTAAGCGTGGCCGAATAATCAACATAATCCCCAATACTTGCTGTCATGTTTGAAAACACGACACCCTTAACGTGAGACTGATATTTATGGAGGTATTCCATAGCTAACAAGGTACCCCATGAGTGCCCTACAATGTAAAAACCCTCTAAGCCCAACCCCTTGCGTACCTGCTCTACCTCTTCAACATAACGCTTAGTATTCCATAAGGAGGTATCAGCCGGCGCATCTGAGTTACCGCAACCTAATTGGTCATAGTAGTAAATTTCCATGCCTTCCTTAGGCAGGAAGTCGTCGAAGCACTCCATATAATCATGTGAAAAACCCGGCCCTCCGTGCAGCAGCAATACCTTAATCTTTCCATTGCCAACCTTCTTTGTCCATACCTTAAATTTCCCGTCAACACTAATTAGCCGGTTTCCCCCTGTTTTAATGCTGTCAGCAGTAGTGTTACCCATTGCAGGATCAGCTTGCTGCGGTTGTTTACAAGCGAGTAATGCGGCCATAACAACCAATAAAATTTGCCTTTTCATAAATAAATGTTAAAAATTAAAAGTACCAAAGCCTAATCTTCTTGTGTTAAACGGGATAATATTAACCGGCATTAACAACATGCATACGGTCGTACTGTAAACCTATAAAATACCGCCCGACAGGCGCATGGATACAAAGACTAAATAACTGATTAACCGTAGTTTTCTTTCATCATTTATCTAATGAGAGTTATTATCAGGGTGATGTCAAACAGTGCCTCAAGGTTATAAAAATCGAATACTTTCGTAAACGCTTTGTAAGACATCCTTTCGTTTACAAGCCGCTTATAGCAGGCCATGCAGGCATATAAAGTATACCCTGCCGGGCACACCCCATTAGAAAAGCACACTAAACATTATATACTTAATACTAATATTAAAATCATGAAAACAACAGTTTTTAAATCAGCTGCCATGAGCATATCGGCAATGATTATCCTGCTCTTATCCACCTCTCTTCCGGGAGTAGCGCAACAAAAACCGGCACTGAATGATGCTGAAAAACCGACCATAATTCTCGTTCACGGGGCTTTTGCCGATGGTTCTTCCTGGAATAAGGTTATACCCATCCTTCAAAAAAAGGGTTATCAGGCTATTGCCGTACAAAATCCGCTTACATCTTTAGGCGATGATGTAGCAGCGGTTGAACGTGCCATTTCAGAAGTAAAGGGCAAAGTAATTTTAGTGGGCCACTCGTGGGGCGGAGTGGTAATTACCCAGGCTGGTAACAATGACAAAGTTAAAGCGCTGGTGTATGTTGCCGCCTACGCGCCAAGCGAAGGCCAAAGTATTGACAGCATCAGTCGGGAAGCCTATGCCGAAAGAAAAATTCTGAATGTTCCTGGTTTTAACGATCCGGTAATTACCGATGGATATATTCGTTTAAAGGAAGATGCGATCATCAAATATTTTGCACAAGACCTCCCTTTACAGGAAGCTAAAAACATAGCCGCAGGCCAAGGCCGGTTTCATGTAAGTACATTAACGGCAAAAATTACTGTTCCCGCCTGGAAAAGTAAACCCAGCTTTTACGTGGTAGCAGATCATGATCAAATTATATCTCCGCAGGTTGAAGCTGAAATGGCTAAGAAAATACATGCCACCACCGTCCACATCCCTGCAAGCCATGTTGCCATGCTATCCAAACCCGCAGAGGTGGCAGAAGTTATATTCAAGGCCGCAGGTGTCAAATAAGCTTGTACTATAAACATAGGGAACTTACCGATTAGCTGCAGGCAGTAACATTGGTAAATATTGCTTGATCTTATTTATTAAGCAACCTATCATAAAAGCATTAAGCCGGCATCCAGTTGGCTTAATCCTTTTGCATATCAAAAATTCCACGCGTGAAAACGCCATCAGTTAGTTAATGGTAAATCCTAAAATTGCCTCTATCAGGTATAAAAAAAACGATTGCAAATAGAAAAGTTCAATCAATTTTGATTTATACTGTGGGTGAAAATTTCTAAAAAAGGCTACTGATAGATACCTTGAAGTAACATAAAATTGATAACTGTTATCACCCAGGTAATACTCACATGCTGTCAAGGCCAGATTAGTTAACTTTACCTTTGTAAGGTAAAGTTCAGATTCAACCCATGCGACAATTTTGAAAATCAGAAAACGGACCAGTTATGTTCCTAAGATGTAGTGTAATAAAAATAGTAGCGCATAATTTATATAATGCATAATAATACCACTTATAACTACATCGATATAGCCGGAGTTAATATTTTTTATCGTGAGGCCGGACCTAAAGATGCTCCTACCCTACTATTATTACATGGCTACCCCTCATCTTCTTTCATGTTCAAAAACCTGATCAGCGACCTTTGTGACCAATATCATTTGATCGCTCCTGATTATCCCGGTTTTGGCAAAAGCGAACAGCCAGCAGTTGCTGATTTTGATTATACATTTGACAATTATGCGTTTATAATTGAAGAGCTGCTGACCAAGTTGAATATTGACAAATACAGCTTGTACATGATGGATTATGGTGCGCCTTTGGGCTATCGTATAGCTGCAAAATATCCGGAAAGAATAGATACGTTAATTGTTCAGAATGGGTGCGCTTATGAAGAAGGCCTTGATACGTTTTGGGAACCCATCAAGGCTTACTGGCATGACAGAAATAATAAGGAAGCGGAAAACATACTCCGCAGTTTCATCCATCCTGACGGATTGAAGTGGCAGTATACACACGGTGTGCCCGACCATTCGGTTGTCAGTCCTGATAACTGGGAAATGGACCTCCGGCACCTCGAGAAACCAGGGAATGCGCAAATACAACTTGATCTGATCTATAATTACAGGACTAACCCGCCTAAATACCCCGAATGGCAACGATATTTTCAGGATCATAACCCGGAAATGCTGATCGTGTACGGTAAAAACGACTACATATTTCCGGCATCAGTTGCGGAGGCTTACAAGAAAGATGTAAAAAATTTAGAATGCCATTTGTTTGATACCGGGCATTTTGCGTTAGAAAGCCATGGTACACAAATTTCGGCAACGATCATTAACTTTCTGAAGCGGAAAATTATCCGATGAATCAATAGTGCTGCAATAAATACTTTTGCATACTGCATTTATTCAAATTATCTTCTTATTAATAATTGTCACGTATTTTTAAACTATCGGTTCTGAACGAGGATGCAGGGAATCCTTCAACGTTATATAACTCGCCAACAACCCACTCGTTAAAGGCATAGCGCACGTTTAAAGGTTCCTTTACCTGGTCGTTCCATACTTCTATGCCTTCGGCAGTAATTTTTGCCTTTGCGGGGTAAAATATGTTATCTGCACCGGCTATTTTAAAAGTGGTCAGGTCTTTTCCATGAGAGGTAAGGCCCAATTGTGCATTATCAAAATTTAAGATGATGTGACTGTTTTTGATAACTTTTGAATGATATACCGGACTGGCAAAAGGCAATCCTCTGATTTGATAGGCATTGGCCAGTGCCCAAAATGCTAATCGTTTGCCTACTGTTACCTTATCGGGCGGATGTATAAAGTACTCGGCACCCAAATCCATAGTTACAGCCATACCACTGTTGGGTATCAGTTTCATTACTTGTAATTGCGACTCGTGCAGGCGTTGCGGACCTTTGTTGTACTATCCCGGCCATAATGGTAGGGTGCAATTTGCACATAATAAAAAGGCAATTCTCCGCGGCCCCAATCCTTACGCCACCCGGCTACCATTTACGAAAAGAGGCTTTTATACCTATCTGCCGCATCTTTATTAGCCTCTCCCTGGTACCAAATAAACCCTTTAATGGCATAATTTCTTACCGGGAGTACCATACCGTTATACAATGCCGTAGGCGGCTGGCGATCGACGGTTGGGGGTGGAAGTTGCATTGGCAGTTCAATGTCGGGGTGTTGCATAATAGATGCCTTATCCATCCAGGCTTCTATCTTAGTACCTCCCCATGAGGAGAAAATTAGTCCTACGGGTACTTTAAGGCATTGCTGCAGCATCAACCCAAACTGGTATGCCACGGCACTAAAATTGCCTACACTTTCAGTATCTGCCTGTTTCCACTCACCTTGGCAAGTATTTAATGGCGTTAATGATGCGATGCGCGCTACGGTAAATAAGCGCATGTTAGGATTGTTAGCGTTCAATAATAGTTCTGCGGAATTTGTAACCGGCTGATTTTTCCATCCCCGCACGGGCATTTCCATATTTGATTGACCGGAACAAAACCATACCTCCCCAATCAACACGTTAGTGAGCGCAAGTTCTTCACCATCGCTAAGGCTTATGTTGTAAGGTCCTCCGGCAGCGGGAGTATTAATGATAATATGCCAAGTACAGTCTTTGTTTATAAGGGCTTTGTACTGCCTCTTGCTCCAGGATGTGATGAGCTGTACACTTCCCTTGCGAGTACTTTTACCCCAAAGCCTAACTTTAGCTTTTTGCTGCAGCACCATATCAGAACTTACCAGTGCAGGCAATATAATGCGCCCGTAACTGCATAATGCTATGAGCATGAACAATAAAAGCACAGGTAACCGTTTCATACAAATATGTGCAGATTCATTTTGACAATAATTACTTTGTGGCGTTCAGATTAGTCTTAAATAAGCCGTTGGGTATTTTAACATCCGAGTTTTCAATGTGTAGATGCTAACTCCGTGGTTCCGATAGATATCAGGACAGTTTAATTAAATTACAAAGCGCGCTACCTGGATATTCTCACTTTTAAGAAATAGATCATGTTAGCTTAGGAGTATCATGATTCCCCTCTCGTGAAGAACGTGCTATCTTGCTAAACGCTTACTTCAAATAGTCTTCGATTTAAATCCATTTACGATATCTATTCTAACTTCGAAAGTCACTCTCATAGTTATAAATTAATTGCCGGTCTACAAACAGACCTTTTTGACAGTTTATTATCCATCACAACCATGATCGAAAATCACCAGTATTTGTTTCAAAAAGTACCTAATCTGGCCAAGGATATTCCTGATCTACCTGCAATCTTCTGTACTTTAGCAGTCTGCAATCAATCTTTTATAAAATATTCGGTTTCGAACTGATACAATAACTTATGGATATGAAATTTACGCTGGACACGATCATCTTTTACGTTCAAAATGTAGACCAGTTAAAAGCTTTTTACAAGGAAACTTTCAATCTTGAAATAATTGAAGAATACCAATCGTTATGGGCGCTTTTAAATGCGGGGCCTTGCAAGTTAGGGCTTCATAAAATTGGTGAAAAGTATTTGAACGAACTAAAGACAGACGTTAAGTTTGAAAATAATACCAAAATCGTTTTTGAAATAAATGATGACATTAATAAAGTCAGGACGCTTTTTGTTGATCAGAACATTGTAATGAGAGAAATAAAAACTTTTGACAATTATGATTATTGGTTATGCGATGGAGAAGACCCTGAAGGCAATGTTTTCCAATTAAAGCAAAAAAAATAGTTGCAGGATTGAATGTACTTAAAGCAAACTCGCCAAACACTAATTTATTTCTTGTAATGATAGTCGGCAAAGCGTACGAAATTCTCCCAATCATACACGTTCAAATCATGAATACCTTTACGAAGATGATAACCAATGTTTGATTTTATTATTGGAGAGTCGGCAGGTGGCAGTTCGGGTGTTAGTGCTGTGTTTTTATTATACAATTTATAAACCGGGAGTGCATTAATTAGTGATAAGTAAGACCCACGCGGATCGGCCCACCTGTCGTCGACAGCGTTAGTAGTGTATACCGGGCGGGGTGCCATTAAGGCAATCAGCATATGTTGGTCTACGGGTAAATCATTCACCCGATTACTATATTGTTTGTAAGTATCGGCAAACCAGTATCCAAACTGTTTATTAATTAAACTTATGGTTTCGCCATATTGCCTGCGCGCTAATGAAGCGCCCGTACTCCCCGAACAGCTGCTGAAAACCAAGGCGAAACGCTGATCAAGCGCCCCGGCCCATAGCGAAGTTTTTCCTCCCCGTGAATGACCTACCAGGGCTACTTTATGTACATCAATATCTTTATCCGTTTCAAAATAATCCATAACCCTGCTGGCCGCCCATGCCCACGCGCCTATTGCTTTCATGCCGTCTTCCTGAGCTAATAATTCGGGGTAAAGCTGATCGAGCACACCATGCTGGTAAGCATCTTTTTTATCGGGTGCGGCATCGCCCACATGGAAGGCTGCAATGGCATACCCTTTTTCAACAAGCATTTCGGCGGGCCAAAAGTTGCTTTTTACCAGGCGCGTTGGGTCGGTGTTTCGTTTACTGCGGTTATTGATCAATAAAAACACCGGTGCGGGTTTTTTGCGGTTATTAGGCACAAACATAACGAAGGGTATATCAACCTGTTTCCCCTTATTCCAGATGTGAATGGTTACTTCTTTTAAGCTTGCGCGGCCGTCCATAGCATCGGGCATATGATTGGTTAATTCAAACCTTATGCTGTCAAAACCAGCAGGCGTTTGCCCATAAACATTTTTTTTGAATAACGATATTATCTCGGCCCTCCGCTCATTTTCCCAGTCTTTTTTACTTTTAACCGTTTTACCATTTAGCGTCAACAGTACATCGGGCAATGTGTAAGAAGGCACGGCCGCTTCATCATAATTTACTACTTCACCCATAAACGTGTCTGTTTTTTGAGCGTAAGCGAAGTCATTACCTATTAGATAAAGCAATGTGGTTAAAATCCAAAGTTTGTATTTCATTCAACGTTAAATAATTGTATTAATGAAAACTTGTACTTAAAGTAACAGCGCTATGGCCTGCAACCATAGCGCTGATTATTATATACTTTTGATAGTTATTGCACTTGCACATTTAACAATTTAAGCCACCCTGCAGCGGTTAAATCACCATTAACAGCAAGCTTAATACCGGGTTCTTTCTCCTTTTGGGTATCAACAATGGCAACAGCCCATGTGTATGTACCTGCGGGCAAATCTACTTTGGCTTTTAACTCGTAAGATGCCGGGGTATTTTTAAGCCAGGTTGAAGGCTCGGCCTTGTCATCAACAAAAATCTTTTTTACAACACCCGAAGCATCAAGCAAGGCGAAGGCAACTTTGTATTTGTAATTCCATTGCGGTATGTTGTTAGGAAAGTAGCCCCAGCCCATGTTACGCCAGCGGTGGGTAATGGTAGATTCTTCGCCGCTTTTAACGGTTTCGGGCAGATAAACCCTGTCAGGGTATAAGCGGTAACCACCCTCAGAGGTAAAGCGCTGCACTAACGAGAATGACTTGGTAAACCAGCTATCAATTTCACCAACCCTGAAATCCATCATGTTTACCGCAGCCTCTAACGATGCATCAAACTCCCCCTGGCGCACATCTTCGGGATGGTCTTGTCTGTATTTTTTGCTTGGGTCGGTCCAGTAGCTGTGTGTACCGGTGGTTATCCAGCCACCTTCCATAATAATGGGGCGTTTAAAGTTCCATGTTTTGGCAAACGCTTTTTCCCAGCTTTGGTAATAATCGGTCATACCAAAGGCATCCTGGCGCACGCTATAGCCTTTGTTAATGGCTTTAACCAGTAACCTATCGCTGTTTGCATTTGCCGAACCCCAGCTTGCCGGGTGACCAATTAAACGGTGGTAATTAATTACCAACGGAACTTTAGTGAACTGCTGGCTATACAAATCAGTAACCCAGTCAAACACTTCCTCTTTAAGCCTTTCGGTATTGGCAGTAACTGTGGCACCCACCTCCTCGTAAATTACGTTGTGTGCCTCGCCCCATTTACCTAAGCCATAGGCATCAATAAATGCCGTTTTTTTAGGGTCGTTAAAATCAGCAGCCAGTGCGGCAATAAACTTGGCGTAGTACTGTTTAAAAACAGCATCCTGCGGGTAAGGCGTTCTACGTAAGGGGAACGAAGCGTTTTCGAGGTAATATTTGGCCCCGGCATCAAAAACGAATTGGGGTGTATTAAGGCCTTGATCGCGCCCATCAACATTTATGCGGAAAGCAATAGGTACCCCGCGGCTCTCGGCTCCACTGATAAGTTTACCTAAGGCCGAGTTTGGGTCGCGCCAGGCATATACGCCATCGCTTGGGTTAAGCTTAGCCCAACTTGTACGTATATAGCAGGCCGAAGCATAATCAATTGCCTTAACGGTTTTACCTAAATCGGGCACGTAGTAAGTCATGTCCCAATAGCTTTCATTGTCTCCGCCGGCATACATCACCCAACCGTTCATTGGGTTACGAAACACCGTACTGCGGTTATAATTGGGCTTTACCAGCGTGCCTGATGTGGCAGCAGTATCTTTTTCCGAATCCTTTTTGCAGGATACAGACGCTACGCACAATAACGCAGTCACAATTTTTAAAAGCATTACTTTATAGTTTGAAGTTATCATTTTGAGCATCTTTTAGTATAAATTGATACTTGGTTATTTATCTCCTGTCGGCCTGTATGGTCATGTTCCGTAAATCGAAAACCACAATATTGGCCCCTGTGGGTATGGTGTAGTAAGAGTTGCGCTGTGCGCTGGTTGAACCACCTGAAAGCGGAGCAACTGTACCCAAAACAAGCGGAAGTTCCTGCTGCGTTCCGGTGGCAGTAAGCGGGCAACTGAATGCGTAGGCCAGATTCTTGTTGTTATCGTTACCTCCGTACACAATAAACTTGGTTTTGCCTACGCGGGCGCCACTGTACACCAGCACCTGCGGATCGGCGATGCTCACCGTACAATCCATTTTAATAGGTGTTCCAAAATTGTTGATAGCACCATGCATCCATAACTCCGAAATTGTGGTTGTAAAGGTGCTCCACTGTACCACTTTGGGGGCAAGTGCTTTTGCAGGCGAATAAATAGTTGCGGTATTTTTTTGCAGATTAATTACTACACGGTATTCACCGGCGGTTTCTATTTTCCAGGCAAATGGAGTTTCGGCTAATTTTACACCGGTCGCGGTTCCGTCTTTTAATGCGGTGCTTGCATCGGTGGCGGTCGCATAGAATGTTTTGCCGCTATTTTCCATAGTGATTTGCAGGTCGCCGGGTTGCAGGTTAAGTACAAAGGCATACTGGTTGAGGTCTTCCAGCGTTTTTTGCATTTCAATTCTGTTGGCACCTACGGCGCTGCCCCCTACCGATACTTTGGTTGGCACAACATTAATTTTAACGGTACGCACTTCCGGCGCTTCAAAGGTGGCGCCGCCTTCCCATTGGGCAGTTACCCTAAACTCCAGCGTAAACGGTTTATTGGTGGCAACTTTCCATTTTTGGTTTGCCCAGTTCATGAGTTGCTCCGAAGTAAAGCTTTTGCTGAAAACGCCATCGTCTTCATAGGTCATAATGGCGGTAGATGATCCAAAATTGTTGCCCACCACATCCAGCTTGGTAATGTAGGTTACCATGTGATCATCCGACTGCGACCGGGCTTTTTCCCAGTTAAACGTTAAAATGTTTTTGCCGCCGTTATTTTCATCCAACGAAATATTTTCGGCCGAAGCCTTGAGCGCCAATGTTTCCTGAGGTTTTTCAATATCATTGATTTCATGCTTGCAGGCACTAAAACAGGCAATTACGAGCATTAGACACCATGCGTTAAATAAATATTTAACTCTTTTCATACTACAATTTCTTTAAATCCTTGTGATTCATATTTGGGTTGATATTTTCGGCTGATTACTTTCCATACCCCGGGTTTTGCGGGAAAGGGGCGTCGCGGTTGGCATCAATAATTGATTGTGGTATTGGCCATAAAATATTGTTGGTTGTTATTTTACCGCTGATGGCCGTATTGTAGGTTTTCACCCTTTCAACCAGTTTATTGGTACGCACCAGTGTAAAGCGTCGGCTCTCCTCGCCCACCAGTTCGCGTATGCGCTCGTCGAGCAGGAAATCCATGGTCATTTGGCCTGCGTTGATAACCGATGCGCCGGCACGTTTACGCACCTCATTAACCGCATCGGCAGCCTTACCCGGATTGTTTTGACCAAGGTAAGCTTCGGCGAGCAACAGGTAAGTTTCGGCCAAACGGAACTTCATGCGGTCTTTATAGCTGCCGGTAAGGCTCAGGTTTTCGGCACGGCCATAAAAGAATTTAGTAATAGCCGGAAACAAGCTTTTGGTTGAGAACCAGGTTTGCTCGGTAATACTGGCTTTTTTACCAACCAATGCTGCCTCATTAGGATTGTTATAATACCAGTTGCGTTTGATGTTGTAATTAGAGTTACGAATGTCGGTCGACTCAAAAATACCTGCAACGTTGCCACTTGCAGTAGTGCCGGTAGTACCCACCCACCATTTCATAGGTGTTAATTGCGCCAAACCACGGCCTCCTAAGGTATCGGCCAGTACAAAACCTGTAATGTCAGGATATTTGGGAATCCATGCACGGCGTGTCCAGTCATCAGAGTTGGTGCCACCACCAATAACGTTAAATTCAAATTGTAATACCCAGATGCTTTCTTTGTTGCCGTTTTTGAGCCTGTTTTGGTTGTTCTCCACGAACAAATCGCTAAACACATCGCCGGCTTTATCCTTACTTGCGCCAAAACGGGTTTTCATGAGGCTGTAGTTGCCGCTGTTTATTACGGCTAAGGCTGCCTGTTCGGCTAATTGATACTGCCCTTGCATAAGGTACATTTCGCTCAGTAAATGACTGGCTGCCCATTTGGTTACTTTACCATCTTTAACCTGATCGGGATTAGCTGGCAGGTTTTCGGCAGCAAATTTCAGATCATCAACAATGTGGCCTAATACCTCGGCTTTAGGCGTACGGGTAAAGTTAAGTTTAAAATCGTACAAAATGGTTTCCACATAAGGCACATCGCCATATAAATAAACCAGCGTGCGATAGGCATATGCCCTAAAAAAACGCGCTTCTGCCTGGAAACGAACCTTATCGGTGGGCGAATCCCAGTTGGTGTTTTTCTCAGAATAAACCAACATTAAGTTGGCCGACGAAATAAGGCTGTAAGCCCAGTTCCAGTACGAACCTACAAAGCGCTCGGCCGGTGTTAGCGTTAAGTTGGCGAAGGCTGTTAATGAGGCATCGCTGTTAATTACATCGGCAATATCGGTAGCGGCCTGTAAGGCTTCATACGGACAAGCGCCATTGTGCAAGTATGCACCTCCCTCGCCAAAGGTATTATACTCTGAACGGGTAAGCGCGTACAAACCTGCGCTGCCCACTTCAAAGCCATAGGTACTGGTAAAAGTATTGGTTGGAGCCAGTTCGGTTTTAAGCTCTTCGGTTAAAAATTTTTTACACCCGCCTAATGAGATGAGTACAATAAGCGATAGGCTTGCTTTTATAATTTTTTTCATTTTTGCGTGGTTTTAAATTAGAAGTTTACGTTTAGGCCAAACACTAATAAGCGGGCAGTTGGGTAAGATGCCATCCAGGTATTATCATAGTTAAGCACCTGCCTTATATTAGAGAAAGTGTACAGGTTGTTTACGCTGAGGTTCATATCAACCGCGCTAACCCCAAGTTTGCGGGCAAAATTTGTGTTGAGTTTATAACCAAATGTTACATTCCTGATTTGTACATAATTTACCTTTTTGTAAAAGCCATGCCCAAACGTGTTGTTATAACCCGGCGATACGATGGTAGCTTCGGGGTTTTCGGGTGTCCAATAGTTAGCGTTATGCACGTAGTTGGTTATTCCGAAGGTCCATGAGCCAAGGTTGGCCATGTTGTCATCGCGCCAAACCCCAAAAGTTCCGGTTGCCAGGGCCGACATGTAAAAGTTTTTATAGCTCACCCGGTTAGCCAATGAGGCCGTATAACGAGGCATTTTTGAGCCTATGATCTTCCTGTCACTGGTATTAATAAAGCCGTTACCATCAACATCCTGCAATTTGGCCGAGCCGGGGGCTGCGCCGGTTTGCGCCTCGCGCTGATTTTCGCTGGCATCGGTATAAAAAAACTGGTCGCCACGTTGCCAAATGCCTACCATGTTGTAGTCGTAAAACACACGTAGCGGCTTGCCTATAAACCAGTTGTTGTTAATATCATCCAAACCGTCGCCACGCAGTTCAATAATCTTATCACGGTCGAACGAGAAAACCACTGTTGAGTTCCACTTAAAGTCTTTATGGCTGATGTTGGTGGTATTTAGCGTAACCTCTAAACCCTGGTTCTGGGTTTCGCCAACGTTGTCCCATATACGGCTGTAACCGTTCATGATTGGCACGGTGCGGGTCATGAGGAGGTCTTTGGTACGCGAGCGGTACATATCAACACTACCGCTAACCCGGTTGTTAAACAATTGAAAATCGATACCGATGTTACCTGTGTAGGTGGTTTCCCATTTCAGATTGGGGTTACCTACGCCGTCGCCGGCCAAATAAGCGGTGTTAACAGCGGTGCCACCATCGCCCCAAATGTATTTTACGCTTGAGTAAAGACGATCGAGCGTGCGGTATGGCGTAATGGCCTGGTTACCATTTGCACCGTACGACAGGCGTAGCTTTAGCATGCCTAACCAGTTTACCTTATTTTTCAGGAAGCTCTCCTCGCCAATATGCCAGGCCAATGCGGCCGACGGGAAGAAGGCATATTTATTATTTACCCCAAATACCGAAGCACCATCAGACCGGCCGGTAAACGTGGCTATATACCTGCCCTTGTAACCGTAATTTAAACGGCCCATGTATGATAGTAATGCTGTCTCTGAAAGACTTGAAGTGTTAGTGATGTTACGCGCAGCCGTATTCATCATAAAGTAGCTGGTATCGTCGGTTACAAAGCCTTCGGCGCTTTGAGAGGAGCCTACACTCTTGGTTTGCTGCACACTGAAGAGGCCGGTTGCATCAAAGCGGTGGTCGCCTATCTGACGTTCATATTTCAGAATGTTTTCCCAGGTATAATCATTGTAGTGGCTGTTGCTGATACTGGCACGGCCGCCTACTAATCCGGCCTGCTCGCGGCCGTCAAACGTATCGCGACCATAATAGGTGCCGGTAAAACCGCTACGGTAATTGTAGCCAAAGTTTGTGCGAGCCGATAAGCCTTTAAGCGGTAATTGGATATTGGCATAAGTTGACAGGAAAAAGTTACGGTTAATGCGATCCTGATCGGCATTTACGTTGCGCATTGGGTTTACAATGAGCGAGTACTCCATTGGCTCGGGCACATAATAACCGGCAGCATCTTTATAACTGCCGTAGGGGCTTTGCTTTATAGCATGCTCAATATTAGGCTGAACGCCGCCATCGCTGCGTTGTGTATATTGCGTACCAACGCCTATGGTTAACCACTTATTAAAGGTTTGGTCAATGTTAGCAGTCATATTCAGGCGGGTAAGGGTTGAGTTGTATACCACACCGTCCTGCTTTAAAGCCGCCACTGCCGCCATGTATTTGGTAGATTCGGTACCGCCCGAAATGCTGAGTTGATGATCGGTGGTTATTGCTTTTCTGAAAATATAGCTCTGCCAATCGTTTGTAATGCCTTTTACGTAATTACCGCGCTCGGTAACACTGATAATATTTCCGGCAACAGGATCGAGCTGATCGCCGGTGTAACCTTCTCGCAAACGGCCAATGTCTTGCTGAAAGCGGATAAACTCGTTTGGCCCCATTACATCAATACGTTGCATAGGTTCGGCTACTCCTAACTGACCGCGATAACTAACCTGCGGTTTGCCCAACATACCCCGTTTGGTTTGAATAAGGATAACGCCGTTTGAACCGCGCGAACCATAAATGGCCACTGCCGAAGCATCTTTTAGTACGGTAAGGTTTTCAACGTTATTGGGGTCAATATCAACCAGCGAACCGCTGTACGGAATACCATCTAACACAATTAAGGGTGAGTTATTGGCCGAAAGCGAGTTTTCGCCGCGAATGAGCAGCGATTGGTCTTGCCCCGGAGCAGCATTGGAGGTAGTAATGTTAAAACCGGCAACCTGGCCCACCAAACGGTCCATAAGGTTTGGGGTCGATACCATGCCCAATTGTTCTTTACCCACCACGGCAAGGCCGCCGGTTAGGTCTTTCTTTTTGGCAGTACCATAACCTACTACTACCAGTTGGTCGAGCACCTTGTCGCCACTCATGGTAATATTAATTACGCCCGACGATGGCACTTTTGCTTCCTGGGCATCAAAGCCCACGTATGTAAAAACAAGGGTAGCCGCGGGCGATGCCTGTATGTTAAAATTACCTTCAGAATTGGTTTGTGTACCCGTTGAAGATCCTTTAACCATTACCGATACGCCAACCAATGGTGCCTTACCCAAATCGGTAACCTTACCTGTAACTTTTATTGGGGTTTGTTGTGCGTAACTGTAATTTACGGCCAGCGCCAGCACAACGAGCAGTAGCCAGTTTTTAAAATTGATGTATACTTTTTTTCTCATTTAAAATTTGATATGGTGAGTATGTGTTTGCAATTTGTGGTCAATAGAAGTGCAGGCCACTACTAAAGCAGCTTTAATTGTGGAGAAAGCTTGCGCATGCCCCCGTAAATAATTTTTGATTTAAACCTTACCGGTGTTAGTTTGCAAAAGCTTAACTAAACCGTTTACAAAAACTATGTGGTTAACTGTACGATTGATGCTGCGCGCGATTTATATAAGCGGCACGAGCAAATAAAGACGGTGTAGATCTTTTGCCATAATTTAAGAGTTTGTTTGGTTTTGAATTAATTAACTGGTGAAGCAAATTTGTTGAGTAAATGCTCATCCGTAGCCCCATAAATCAATCATTTAGGGGGTACTTTTTCACCAAATGGTTAAAAATCACCCTTTTTATAAGATTATAGCGAGCAAAACACCCGAGTAATAACACTGTAAATCAACTATTTACATCACACAGCAGGCAGCTTTCTAATCAACGAAAAATATTTAACCTTGATAATGACATAGTTATGCCTGTATAATTATCTGCAATCAAGACGAACGTGCCAGGATCCCCGCTACAAACAAAAAAATGCGGGCACCACCGATGCCCGCACTTTAATAATAGCGTTAGTTTTTGCTATTGCGCCGTTATTTCGACAATTGAACTGGTAAGCGCTTTTAAATGCCAGCTGTTTAAATCGAGCCCAACCTTCATTAAAAAATCGCCGGTGTAAACGCGGCCATTATCAGGCAGGATGGGCTTGGCCCCTGTCATCATGTTTATTTCTTCTACCTTATATTTTTTATTGGCATCAAGTCCTGCCAGTTTTACGCGGTTAACAGTTTCACGTTCGCGAATATTGAGGTTGTAGTTGAATAATACAGCTTTTGATTTGACGCTATCCACATACATCAGCACCGCGCGATTTTCTTCATAGGGTGATATAAGGCGGTATAAATCACCATACCATATCACATTGCTTAAACGTTTGTAATTTTTAATGGCCAGCTTGCTGAATGTCAGCTCATCGGGCGTCATTTTCTTTACATCAATATCGTACCCCAGCTTGCCCATCATAGCTACATCGGTACGAAACTTAAGCGGCTGCTTACCCCACGAGGTAACGTGCGAAGCTATCACATTGGCCGGGTAAAAATTGCTGTACCCCCACTGCATGTACACCCGCTCCAACGGATCGGTATTGTCGCTGGCCCAAAACTCGGTGAAATATTTGAGTGCTTCATAGTCGATACGGCTGCCGCCACCCGAGCACAACATAATGGGTAAATGCGGGTGTTTTGCGCGTAAACGCGTGAAAACTTTGTACAAATTAAGAACGTAATCAACATACAGGTTCGATTGCTTGTCCTTTAAATACGGCGACCAGGTGTTGGTCATGATGCGGTTACAATCCCATTTAATAAACCCAAGGCCAGGATTTTTGCTGATGAGATCGTCCATAGTTTGATAAACAAAATCGGCCACTGCGGGGTTAGCCAAATCGAGCACCATTTGGTTGCGTTGCTCATTTTCGGCACGGTTTGGTAAACGCAAAACCCAGTCGGGGTGCTTTTCATAAAGCTCACTTTTAGGGTTCACCATTTCGGGTTCAATCCAAATACCAAATTTGGTTCCTTTGGCTTCGGCCTGTTTAATGAGGTTGCCTATGCCATTGGGGAGTTTGGTTTTGGTGGGCTGCCAATCGCCCAAACCCGCTTTATCATTACTACGCGGGTATTTGTTGCCAAACCAGCCATCGTCGAGCAAAAACAGATCAACACCGAGATTAACGGCATCGTCAAATAAGCCGCTTAGCTTTTGTTCATCGAAATTAAAAAAAGTTGTTTCCCAGTTATTAAGCAGCACCAGGCGGGGTTTGTTGCCGTCCATTACATCATGGTTACGTGCCCAGCTATGCAAATTACGACTGGCCTGCCCCCTGCCGCTGGCCGAATAGGTAAAGATAAATGCAGGCGTAGTAAACGTTTTACCCGCCGCCAACTTATAAGCCGAAGCATACGGATTTATACCCGAAATAACCCGCAATGCATTGTTTTGATCGGTTTCGAAATGAAATTTGAAGTTACCTGTCCAAGCCAGGGTGCCAGCAATTACCTCGCCGCTGGTTTCATCGGACTGTTTACCCAACGATAATAAAAACAGCGGGCTTTGGTACATGGCTGCACGCGTACCCAGCTTGCTATCAATTTCCTTAATACCACTGGTCAATTTCGATTCCTGCATTTTCATTTCGGCAGCCCAATCGCCGTGGTATTGGGTCAGCCAGTATTCGCGCGCATCAAAATGCAGCATGGATGAGGCGTAATCGTTGAGAGTTATTTCCCCTTTTTCACCGTTGATGATTTCGGTCCAGCTCTTTATTACATCCTCTTTAGTGTAGGCCTGGTAATGTAGCTTAACGGTAATGGGATATTTAGGATCTTTAAGCGTAACAATTGTTTCGGTACTACCCGAAGTAGATTGCTCGGTTTTTTGCTCAACAAATAACAGCTCGAGCGATGGGTTGCTATCGGTATGAGTTATGCGTATAGCCGGTTGAAACGAATCTTCCATACCGCCACCTATGTAGGCTTCCTTACCCTGTGGCAGGATGTTATTATCGGCGGCGTTGGCAAGCTTGGTGCTGAGATAGTTTTGATACACCCGGCCGTTTTTGCCCACGCTGAGCACCAATGAGGTATGGTTGGTTTCAATTACAATGCGCTGATTGGTTTGAGCCTGCAAACCGGAACACGCCAATAGCAGTGCAATAAAAATGTTATATTTCTTCATCAGGTATAATTCTTCAGGTATATTTAATTGGTGTTGAGGGTTAGTACCCCACTTTTTAGCCCAGTGCCCGATGCCTTTATTTGCACCTTACCGGCTGTACGTTTGCTACGCAAAACTAATAAACACCGGCCATCATTTACGCGGCGATGATTAGCAACAAAATGCTCATCGCCCATGCGGTTGTTATTGGCAACTCCTGCAATGGTGGCCGTGCCGTTCAGGTCAAATTTAATATCATTTGTGGCTTCCTGCACTACCAGGCCATTTTTGTCAACCACGGTTACGGTAATGTAGGCTAAGTCAATTCCGTTGGCATTAAAATGCGTAGAATCTGTTTGTAATATAATACGTTCGGGCTTGCCCGTGGTTTTTGCCTCGTCGGTAGCTATTGGCTTACCATTTTTACGGGCAATGGCCTTAATGGTACCTGGTTCGTAAGTTACCTCCCAACTTATTTTATGTTTGGGAAAATCCTTCATTTGCTTAACACCAACCGATTTATTATTGACGAACAGTTCCACTTCATCGCCCGTGGTAAAGGTATACAGGGTGAGTTTTTGGCCCGGTTTCCAATTCCAGCTATCACTTATTTTAATGGTGTTCATAAACACGTCATTCCAAACCCGCGACTCGCTTGCCGAAGCATCGAAGACGGCAATCTTAACCATCGGCTCTTCGGTGTAAAGGCTTTGAATGTAATAGGTAATCGGTTTCCAAAAGTCGCACCAGTCAATCAAGCCATTCCAACCTTTAGAGGGCCATTTGAATGATTCGCCAATGTAATCCGTTCCGCCCCAGTAAAACTGCCCGCAGGCGTAGCTGTGGTCGTAGTTAAAAAAGTTTTCGCCGCCGTTATCGGTGGTCATTTCACTTTCGAGGAATATGAGTTGCGGGAATTTAGGATGGTCGCGCTTATAAAATCTCGACATGTAATTATCGCTCATTACATCCATATGGAAAGCCATGGGCACCGGGCTGTCCTCATCGCGCGATGGATACAGGCCGCAGGTTACCTTGCGCGATGGGTCGGCCTGATGCACAAAATCAACCATTTTATTAATTAGTACTACAAATGCCGTGTCTTTGTATTCCTGCTTTACGGCAACCTCGTTGCCCACGCTCCAAATAAATACGCTGGGATGGTTGCGGTCGCGTTTAATAAACCAGGCTAAATCGGGTTGCCAGTGCTGTTTAAAGTCTTCGCCCGGGCCATAGTATTCGCTGCTCCATTTGTCAAATGCTTCATCGAAAACGAGTATGCCCAGTTCATCACACATATCCAATACCGACTTTGTGTATGGGTTATGCGCTAACCTGATGGCGTTTACACCCATTTTTTTCAACCCGAGCAAGCGGCGCTTATAACCTTTATCAAAAGCTGCTGCCCCCAACGGACCTAAATCATGGTGAATGTTTACACCATTCAAAAACACCTTCCGCCCGTTGAGCAGGAAACCCTGTTCGGGCGTAAAATCGACTGTACGGATACCGAAACGGCTATAATACACATCGCGCAGATTATTGCCCAAGCTTACATAGCTTTTAACGTGATAAAGTTTAGGTGTATTTATATCCCAAATAACAGGATTGCTAATGGTTTTATACTGCTGATAGTTGTAAGTTTGATGCGCACGCAAAAGGCACCGCGCTTAGCATTGAACCAACTTCTTTACCTTCGGACGAAATTATAACGGTTTTCAACGTAGCTAACACAGCGGTATCGGCCTTGTTAACTACTTCAGTTTGTACTGATATTTTTGCCTGGTTATTACTAATAAACGGTGTAGTTATGTAAGTCCCGTTTTCAACAATATGCAACGGGGCTTTAACATGCAGCCAAACGTTGCGGTAAATACCTTCACCTGTATACCAGCGCGAACTTTGTTTGTAAGTATTATCGTACCGTACGGCGATGGTATTAGTTTGGCCCGCAACCATGTGTTTGGTCACATCATATGTAAAGCCGGTATAACCGTTAAGGTGTTTGCCTAAATAAATACCATTCACCCAAACTTCGGCGGCACGGTATACGCCTTCAAACTCAATGCTTATAATTTTGCCTTTTGCACTGGCCGGTACAAACAATACTTTACGGTACCAACCAATATGTCGCGGGCGAAATCCGTTTTGGCGTGTGCCGCTTACGGTATCAAAACCACCGGCAATACTGCCATCATGAGGCAAGTGCACGGTTTGCCATTTGGTATCGGTAAACGTCTTTTCCTTTGCGGCTGGGTTGTCGCCAATAAAAAACTTCCAGTCGAAGTTAATGAGGCTATCTCTGTGTGAAATAGTTTGCGCGGAAAGTTTATGTATACCGACCGCAAATATCAAAGCAAACCCAACGAGTAATTTAGTGTAAATGTTCATAGTGATGGCTTTGAAGTGCTACTTGAGTTCAAAATCGGCCTGAAGTTTCAGATCGTCGGATGCGCCGCCAATCATCACTTTGAATTTGCCCGGTTCCGAGTCCCATTTCAGTTGTTGGTTATAAAACGACAACGTTTCGTTATCAATAGTAAAAGTGATAGATTTTGATTCGCCGGGGTTTAAGACCACTTTTTGGAAACCTTTTAACTTTTTGGTTGGCTGTACTACCGAAGCCACAGGGTCGTGAATGTATAATTGCACCACTTCTTCGCCTGCACGGCTGCCGGTGTTGGTCAGCGTAAAACCGGCGGTTATTTTGCCGTTTTTAGCCATAGTGGTTTTGTCGAGCTTTAAATCGGAGTACTTGAAGGTAGTATAACTTAAGCCGTACCCAAAGGCAAAGCGCGGCGCATTGGGTACATCAATATACCCTGTTTGATATTGGAAAACATTGGCATTATAAGGGTGACCAGTTTTATAATCATTATACGTTAACGGAATTTGCCCCACCGAGCGCGGGAAGGTTACCGGTAACTTTCCGGAAGGATTGACAGCGCCCGTCAATACATCAGCAATGGCATTACCGGCCTGGTCGCCCAGGAACCATGCATATAATACAGCATTAGCCTTATTGGCAATGTTATTAAATATAAGCGGACGACCAGCCATCAGCACAGCTACAACAGGTTTACCGGTTGACTGCACCGCTGTAAACAAATCATCCTGACTGCCGGGTAAACCAATTTCGGCACGCGAGCGCGATTCGCCGCTTTGGTCGTAAGCTTCGCCTAAAGCCATAATTACCAAATCGGCGTTTTTAGCTGCTTTCACAGCTTCGGCAAAGCCTGTGGTATCGTTGGTTTTTATAGGTGCTCCTTTAACATAAGTGATGCGTACATCTTGTCCAAGCTTTTGCTGTAAGCCTTTGAGCAGTGTAACTACCCTTTCGGCCTCGTTAGCACCGGCCCAGGCACCTTGCATATCGCGTTTCGAATCGGCAAGCGGACCAATAAGGGCAATGTTTTTAACCGTTTTTTGTATTGGCAAAACTGCATCCTGGTTCTTAAGCAGCACTATTGATTTTTGTGCAACTTTAAGCGTTGCCTTTACGTGTTCGGGGTTATTTAGCTCGGTTTTCTCACGTTCTTCGTTACAAAAACGGTAAGGGTCTTCAAATAATCCCAACTCAAATTTCTTAACCAAAATGCGTTTAACGGCATCATCAATTAATGTTATGCTTACCTGTTTGGTAGTTACAAGTTCCTTTAAATGTTCGAGATAGCTGTAGCTCATCATATCCATGTCGCACCCCGAAATGATGGCTTTCAACGCAGCATCTTTTTTATTGCCCACGTATCCCCACTTTATCATTTGGTCTATTGAACCCCAATCGCTCACCACAAACCCGCTGTACTTCCATTTACCTTTCAAAATATCGCGTTGCAGGTAATTGCTGGCGGCGGTAGGCACCCCATTAAGGGTATTAAACGAACTCATAAACGTGGCAGCCCCGGCATCAACCGCAGCCTTAAACGGCGGCAAATAGATTTCCCAAAGCTGGTGGTCGCTCATTTCCACATCATTATAATCGCGCCCCGATGATGAAGCACCATAAGCGGCAAAGTGTTTGGCACAAGCCATTACAGCATCTAAACCACCCAGTTTTTCGCCCTGAAAGCCCAGTACGCGGGCTTTAGCTATATAATTTCCTAAATAAGTATCTTCTCCGGCACCTTCCATAATACGGCCCCAGCGTGGGTCGCGGGCAATGTCAACCATGGGTGCAAAAGTCCAGTGCAGGCCAACGGCGGCCGCCTCTTTGGCGGCTATGTGTGCCGACAAGCGAATGAGATCCATATCCCACGTGGCCGACTCGGCCAGCGGTACCGGGAAAATGGTTTTATAGCCATGTATTACATCCATACCAAAAAGCAGCGGTATTTTAAGGCGCGATTGCATGGCCACCTCCTGCACATGGCGGGTGTTTTGCACACCCTGCACGTTAAGCATAGAGCCTACTTTGCCCAGTTTAATATCATTGAGCATATTGGCGTTTTGCTTAACCAACGGACCTGTTACCTCGCGGCCTGAGTATTGGTTGAGCTGACCTATTTTTTCATCGAGCGTCATGAGGCGTATAACCGAATCAACCCTTTGGTTGATGGTTTTACGCTGCGCAACGGCACTCCATTGTATACCCGCAAGCGCCAGGCTTATAATGCTTATTTTAACTTTGTACATTCAAATGTTGTTATTCGTATTATTAGTAGTAAAGGCGGTTAAGGTTTGATTACTTTGATTGGAGCCTGCGGATGCAAAACTGAATTTACCTTTTGGGTAATCACGGCTTTACCCATGCTGAAGTTAGCCGTTTGCTTAATTTGCCTTGACGAGCTCCCAATCTTGAAGGTATAAGTGCCAGCTTCGGCTACCCAGGCATTTTGGTTGTTATCAAAAGACGCTAAAGCGGAAACAGGTAGCTCAAAAGAGATGAGTTGCGATTCGCCCGGTTGTAAAAGCTTGGTTTTACTGAAAGCCTTGAGTTCCTGCATAGGCTTATCCATTGTTTTGGCAGGTGCCGAAATATAAAGCTGCACCACCTCTTTACCAGCAACCTTGCCTTTATTGGTTATAGTTAACGATGCCGAAACCTTGTCTTTTACAGCGTGGTTAATTTTTACTGAACCGAAGCTGAAAGTGGTGTACGACAAGCCATAGCCAAACTCGTAAGCAGGCTGAATTTTGAATGTATCAAAATAACGGTAGCCTACATAAATGCCTTCTTCATGTATAACATCGGTAGGGTTATCAACAGGCGTACCCGGGAAGTTTTTGGCCGATGGGATATCATCATAATTTTGCGCAAACGTATCAGGCAATTTACCCGATGGATTTACCTTACCGCTCAATACATCGGTAATAGCGTCGCCTCCTTCCATACCCGGTTGCCAGACCAATACAATGGCATCGGCTTTATCTTTCCAGCCTTTGATATCTATCGGGCTGCAAATATTGAGGACAATTATTAATTTTTTGTTTTGGCGATGAAATGCTTCGGATGTACGCTCAATAAGCGAAAGTTCGGTTGGCTTGAGGTAATAATCGTAATCAAGATCACGGTCTTTGGTTTCGCCGCTGTTACGGCCTATGGTAAGTACGGCAACTTCGCATTCATTTGCTTTTTTGTTGATGAGCTCATCTGATACAGGAAACTCTTTGTTCCAGTTACGGTAGTTTGAATTGTACTGCCCGTACGGGCCTGATATTTCTTTATCCAGTTCGTACCCGGCATTGGTTAAGCCCTTGGCCACTGATACAGTGTAGGCCTTATTTACATCGCCGCTACCCCATCCGCCTGCAATAAGTGCATAGCTGATGTTACCAAACAAGGCAACCTTACCTTGTTTTTTTTGCAATGGCAACGCTTCTTTATCATTCTTGAGCAGCACCAAACCCTCAGTTGCGGCCTCGCGCGATATTTGTGCGTGGGCTTTTAAATCGGGGTTATTGCTGAATTTATAGTTTGCAAAACTTGGCGTGCGCACAATGATATTTAGTATACGCTCCACGTTAGCATCAAGCAACTTTATGTCAAGCGAGTCGTTTTTTACGGCTGATATAATGCGCTGAATTTGCTTGTTGTTGCCCGGCATTATCATGTCATTTCCGGCTTTCATTTGCTCAACCCAGTTAGTGGCCTTGCCGCCCCAATCGGTCATTACGTAGCCTTTAAAGTTCCACTCGTTGCGAAGTAAAGTTGTGAGCAGATCTTTACGTTCAGACGTATGTGTGCCGTTAAGTAGGTTATAAGATGACATCACCGTCCATGGCGAAGACTTTTTGATAGCAATCTCGAAACCTTTGAGGTAGATCTCGCGCAGGGTACGTTCATCAATGTGGGCATTAACACCAGCACGATTGGCCTCCTGGTTATTGGCCACAAAGTGTTTTATGGATGTGCCTACCGCGTTAGATTGTATACCGTTAATGATACCCGCAGCAATTTCGCCGGTTAAAACCGGGTCTTCGGAGTAATACTCAAAATTACGCCCTCCCAGCGGGTTACGGTGAATGTTTACGCCGGGTGCCAGTATAATATCGGCTCCAAACTCTTTAACCTCGTTACCAAAGGCTTCGCCAACACGTTTAACTACTTCGGGGTTCCAGGTTGAGGCCAACGTGGTACCCGACGGAAAAGCGGTAGCAAAGTATTTATGCTCATCATTTTTGCGCTTCACATCCATGCGTACCCCGGCAGGGCCATCGGCCAAAACAATGGCCGGTATGCCTAAACGTGGTATGGCATTGGTTGTGCCGGCAGCTCCTGGAATACGGAAAGCGGTGTTACCCACCATCGATCCATCGGTAAATGCAGAGGGAGCGGCATCGCGCCCTCCCCCTATAACCATTAAAGCTTTTTCTTCGAGCGTCATGGCGGCAACCACTTCTTTAACAGAGTTTTTTCCCAGCTTAGGTGCTTTATCTTGGGCAACTGAAACTGTTATATTAAACAGGACAATGGCAACAAACGTACCTACAAGCTTTAACGACATGGAATTTTTATAGAACATTGATATAGGTTTATTAATTATAGCCGGGATTTTGCTTCAGCTTATCGGCTTTATCTATTTCGGATTGCTGTAACGGGTACAGGTAATTTTTAGCGCTAAATACCCTGTTTTCGATAACAAAAGGTGTGTAATTAAGCGTAGTGCCCGATTTGGTTATCTTCATACCGCGCACAGGGCCGTTAAAATAAGTTTCACCCTGTTTCCAGCGGCGTACATCATAAAAGCGCTGCTCTTCAAAACAAAGCTCCACACGGCGTTCGTTGCGTATACGCTCACGCATGTCTGTTTGGCTTAGTCCGGCTGGCAATGCAGGCATTTGTGCCCGTACACGCACCGCATTAACAGCATCATACACCGGCTGGGTTGGGCCCGATACTTCGTTCAGGGCTTCGGCATAAATTAATAAGGTTTCGGCATACCTGAAAAACACCCATGGGCGGCGTACGTTGGTTATGGTAGTCACATTATAGGTAGCATTACCGCTTAAAAACTTACGCAGGTAATAGCCCGATTTGGTACTGTTTACGTTAGTAAGCACATTATCTAATCCGCCGTCAAAAGTTTCCACGTTACGGGTTAAACTGCCGGTTTTAAATGAGGCACCGTTGTAAACAATAAATTGGTTTAGGCGGGTATCGCGGTTTAAATAAGGGTTTTGCGGGTTGTAGCCTGATGTTGGATCAGTTATGGGTTTACCGTTACGCATCTCGAAGGCATCAACCAAATCCTGCGTAGGGTTGGTACGGCCCAGGCCACCTGTAAAACCAATAGGTGCGTTATTAGACTCAATGGTATTAATTGATCCTGCCGGAGTAGCAAATATTACTTCCCTATTGTAAGATGTAGCCGTGTTGGTATAATCCCAAAGGTTAGGGTAATCAGTAGCGCTTAATAGCCCGTGCTTATTCAGGTCTATAAGTGCTTTGGCCGCATTGGCCGCATTTTGCCAACGGGTTAAATCATTAACGGTGTTGTAAAGCGGGCTGGCATATATCAACAGTGCTTTTGCTTTAAGCGCCATGCCGGCTGCTTTGGTAGCACGGCCGTAATTGGCGGCATCCCAATCGCGGGTTGAGGCAGCAGGTATTTGATTGATGGCCGAATCGCAATCGGTAGTTATCGATTTTACTACATCGTCAACCGAATTGCGGGGCAGGTTTAAATCCTCGCCCACCTCAAATGAACGGTTAGCCAGCACAATTTGCCCGTATCTTTTAAATAACTCAAAATGATACATGGCTCTCAGGAAAAATGCCTCGCCGCGTAAGCCCGTTAAATCGCTCACCGGGTAAATAGTACTCGTAGGCGATTTTTCTAAAAATACGTTGGCCACCCGCAAACCAGTATACAGGTTGGTATACTGCTCGTCAATGGTGCGCAACGGCCCCCAGGTGCCGTTGTTTATGATATTGATGCTGCTATTGAGGTTCGAGTTTACGGCCTCATCGCTTGCGCTGGCCAGCAAAGCCCCCGCATTGTCTACGTTATAGCGGCCAAGCAGGTAATTATATCCCTGGTTAAGATATTCGCGCACGCGGCGGTCTGTTATCCAAATGGATTCTTCGGTAATAGGGCCTTCGGTATATGATGGCTCAAAAAAGTCTTTGCTACAGCCCGAAAGCGCCATAAGCAGCAACATTGCGCCGTATATATGATGTAATTGCTTCTTCATAATGTATGAGCTTATTGGGTTAAAATTTTACATTAAGTCCCAGTGTATAGGTTTTGAGGTACGGATAATTGCCTGCCCTGCCTGCCATGGTGGTTTCAGGGTCGATGCCGTAATCTTTAAGTTTTGAGAATGTTAACAGGTTATAACCTCCCACAAAAAAGCGGGCACGTTGCATGTGCAATTTGTAGGTTAGCCTTTGTGGCAGCGTTACGCCAAGCTCTACCGTACGCAGTTTGATATAATTACCCGAGCGCAGCCAAAAATCGGAGCTGGCATTATTGTTAGCGTTGTCGCTTAAGGCCGTGCGCGGAAACTTCGCGGTTGCTGCAGTTGCGGGTGTCCATGCATCAAGTGATAGCTGGTTAAGCGCGTTTGGACCTGCATAAACTACCGGCCTAATGTCGACCGTGCGGCCAGACACTCCCTGAAACTGTGTGCTGATATCAAACAGCTTATAGCTGATGTTGAAGCCAAAACCGTAATATACATTAGGGATATCAGTATAATTGGTGGCAACGGCATCGCGGCTGTCAATGACATTATCGCCGTTTATGTCTTTGTATTTAATGTCTCCCGGTACTACCAAACCCGAAAGCGATTGTTTAGGACTGGCGTTTATTTCATCCTGCGACTGAAACAGGCCATCAGATACATAAAAGCGTTTAGTGCCTGATGAAGTAACGTTACCAATATTGTAACCCAGTGGTGATTGATAAGAAATAATTCCGGGTAACGACTGCTCCAACAGTTTGTTGGCTGCATAAGTAAAGTTACCATTAAGGCTTACATTCAGGCTTTTAAAGTTTTTTGTGTAGATAACATTCATATCAACACCCTTGCTGTTAACTTTGCCGGAGTTAACCGAACTTACCCCTACACCCAATATGCCCGGCAGGTTTGAACTGCCCAAAATATCGGTACGGGTTTCGTTAAAATAATCGGCAGAGAGGTTAATGGCATTATCAAAAAAGCCTAAATCGGCACCAACGTTAAGGCGGTTAATTTTTTCCCAGGTAGTTAAAGGGTTTCCTGTTGGGCTTACCTCGTAAGCAGTTGTGGTGCTTGAAAATGATGAACCTAAAATTGGTCCCGCGCCACGGGTAAATAACGCGCGGTAAGGCAAACGTACCAGATTACCATTGGCGTCATAAGTTGGGCCAATGTTGCCATTACGACCATAGGAGGCACGCAGCTTTAAATAACTGATAGCTTTTACGCTTTTAAAGAAATCCTCATCAGAGGCTAACCAACCTATTGTTCCGGCCGGGAAGAAACCAAACCGGCGGCCGGGTGCATAGTTTTCAGAACCCGAATAGCTGCCGGTAAAGCCTAAAAAGTAACGGTTTTTAAAGCCATAATCCACACGGCCAACATACAGGCGCTCGTTGTAATCAATACGATCAACCGCGGCACTGGTGCCCTGTTGTGCGCGGGCCGAAGCGTTTATTTTATGATCGCCTGTGGTACGGTCGTAATCAAACCCGGCCCACACCTCGTTATTTTTGGTGCTTGTACCAAAACCTGCAAACTGGTAAGCCAGTACCGCCGGTGTGCGGAAGGTTTGCGCAGGTGTTAAAGTTTGGTTTGTAACTGCATAGTTTTGGGTAAAGCCGTAAGTGTAGTTGCCATAGTTATCATAAGAAAAAAACACATTTGCCGACAAACCCGGAGTCACAAAATCGAGCTTTTGCTTAGCCGATATGGTTGCCTGTAATACGTTGGTTATAGCCTTGTACACACCACTATTTT
The DNA here is from genome assembly GCF_031951985.1 of Mucilaginibacter terrae. NCBI lineage: Bacteria > Pseudomonadati > Bacteroidota > Sphingobacteriia > Sphingobacteriales > Sphingobacteriaceae > Mucilaginibacter > Mucilaginibacter terrae. Next base: position 1,367,731 of record NZ_JAVLVU010000001.1, read on the forward strand.
GCAACTGCCCCAGCGGGTTGGTTTGGTAAACCGATGTACCGCCATAAGTGCCATCCTGGTTTAGTATAGGGAAAGCATTGGGCGGAAGCGTAAACAAACTGGTAAGCACCGCCGCCGAACCACCTCCGCCGCCACCTATAGGATCGGTACGGCGCTCGCTGCGCACACCGGCCAGTAATGAAAAGCTTAAGGTTTTAGTTACTTCATAATCAAGGTTTACCCTAAAGTTGTAACGCTTGTAATTGGTGTTTGAATTGTAATCATCGGTTTGGGGTATTCTTAAATAAGCCATTTTGGTCATAATAACTTATATTGGTAAAGTAGCGTATCTTTTCGCTGCCGCCACCTAATGATACGGCGTAACGTTGCACCGGCGCAGTTTTATTTAAAAACCTGTCGATGTAGTTATTATCAGGAAATAAATAAGGATTGCTTTGATTTTGATAAGCAGTAAGTGCTGCCTGATCATAAGCCGGGGCTTGACCGGCATTGGTTAATCCCTGATTGTACAGCGTAGCAAAATTGTACGAGTTTAACGGCTTAATCAGGTTTTCAACCTTTTGAAAGCCACCTTGAATATCAAAGTTTATAAAATTTTGGTTAGCCCTGCCATGGCGGGTGTTCACCAGTATTACGCCATTGCCGCCAATAAGGCCATACCAGTTTAACGCTGCCGCATCCTTTAGCACGGTTACGCTTTCAATTTCGTTGAGGTCCATATCGCTGAAATCGCGCTCAACACCATCAACCAACAACACCGGGTTTGAACCTTGAGCATATGATGATTTACCGCGCACCTGAAAAGTTAAATTTTCGGTGCCGGGCTGGCTGCCGGTTTGCTGCACCAGTAAACCACTGAAACGACCGGCCAGCATACTTGATAAATTGCTCACCGGTATTTTAGGAAAATCATCGGTTTTAAAGGCACTAACAGCATAATTAAGCTCGCGACGGGTGCGCTTGCCAAAGGGTATATCAACTATCTCATCATAATACCCGCTACCATTGGTACCTGTTAATACTACGTTCAAGTGCGGCTGATCTTTTACTGCTACATGCAATTCCTTGTAACCGTCTCTTTTGAAAACCAACGAGTCTTCGGCCATGCATTTAATGGCAAACTCACCACTCCTGTTCGAGCTTGCGCGTACGTTAGTGCCCATCACCGTAACTTCTACGGCGTCAACAGCAGCACCTTTGGTATTGGTAATTTTGCCGTCGTAAGTTTTAATGCTCAGGGTCTGGGCTTGTATCCCGAGGCTCATCAGCAGTACTGAGAGGCTCATGAACAAACCAAAACACTTTATATATCTTGTCATGTTATTTCTTTGTTTAATGTCACCAATTAATTCCAACCCGGATTTTGCTTCAAGGCACCCGAGGTTTTATTCATTTCAGCACGAGGGATGGGATACAGGTGCATAAAATCCTGAAACACCTTTTGGAAAGTGGGTAGTTCAACCACATTATAAGTGAAAGAATTATCGGCATTTTTAATCACCTTCATTCCTTTCATGGGTTGCGCTACCAGTTCGGGACCTTTCTTCCAGCGGAGTATATCCCACCAGCGCATATCCTCAAAAGCAAACTCAACGGCACGCTCGTTACGTATACGGTCGCGCATTTGTGCCTGGGTTAAGCCGGTTGGCAATTTGGGCATACCGGCACGCTGCCTGATGGCATCCACCGCATCGTAAACGGCTTGTACAGGGCCTTCGGCCTCGTTAAGCGCTTCGGCATAGTTAATCAGCACTTCTGCGTAGCGGTAATACACAAAGTTGAGCAAAGCACTGGCGGTTGAGCCGGAGCGTGATGTTTCGGGCCAAAGGCGTTTGAGGTAATAACTGGTTTTGGTGATGGAAATAGCCGTACCATTATCGGTGCCATAAGTAACGGTTCCGGATGCATTTGGATTGGTTTGCCAGGTTTGCACCGCCCTACCCTGCCAGGTAACGCCGTTATAAAGTATGTTTACATAAAAGCGCGGGTCGCGGTTGGTATATGGCGCTTGCGGATTATAGCCCGATGTTGGATCCGTTATAGCCTTACCGTTGTTCATCTCATACAAATCAACATGGTTTTGTGTAGGAGATAGATTAGACTGCTGACCACCATAACTGATAGGCACCAAAAAATCGCTGATGTAAGTACCAATGTACGAGCGACCGCCGCGTGGCCATATACGGATATACTCGCGTGACGACGATAACTGTAAGACGTTGGCATAGCTGGTTTCGAGCCCAAACTTGTTTAAATTAATAATGTCCAAAGCTGCATCGGCAGCTTTTTTCCACTTGGTTACATCATTGGCTGAGTTATTAAGCGGACTTGCAGCAAATAACAATACACGGGCTTTAAGTGCCATTGCAGCAGCACCGGTTGCGCGATTAGCTTGCGCTGCAGGGTTGGGCCAATCGGCGTTGGTTTGCGGTAATAACGTTATGGCCTGGTCTAAATCGCCCAGTATCTGGTTAAGAGTAGCGTCAAACGAGGCGCGTGGCTGGTCATCGGCAGCCTCGGTAAAATCCTGGGGTTTAGTAAGCAATACTACGCCACCGTAACGTTTAATCAGTTCCGAATAAAAGTAAGCACGCAGGTACAATTGCTCGCCTTTGATGTAATTGGCGTTAAAATCAGCCGTCCATGGTGTTTTATCCATATTGGCCAGCGTAACGTTCGCATTACGTATACCACGATACATTTGCGTGTAAATGCTGTTAACATCGGCTGCACCGCCATCCAAAAAAAGCCCGCGGTTCATCACCGCAACCTCGGTTTGGGCATTGTTGGCTATCGACTCGTCAGAAAACTGCGAGGTCATGCCCTTATAGCCGCTCAAACGGCCGTAATCATTTATGCTGAAAGTGTAGCTGTTATCGGCATAGCGTGATGCCAGCAGCGGGTCTTGAAAAACCTTCTCAATATCGGTTTGAATGCCTACGTCGCGTTGCAAAAAGTCTTTTTTACAAGCAGTGGCCGATATGACGAATATAGCAAGCAGTGATAGCTTTAAAGTTTTCATGTTCAATGTTTTAGGATTTAAAATGATAGGTTTAATCCAAAATTGACAATCTTGGTAGTTGGGATAACCGTAGTTGCATAGTTGTAAGTACCTCCCACTATATTATTTTCCGGGTCTACGCCATAAAACTTGGTCCAGGTAATGAGGTTTTGCCCGCTCACAATTACGGTGAGGTTGGTTAACTTCAGTTTATCTGTAATTTTTTTAGGTAAACTGTATGCCAATTGTATGTTACGCAATTTGATGTACGAAGCATCCTGCAAAAAGAAGTCATTAAGCGTTTCGTTAGGATTGGGAGCCAATCCGGGACGCATGGCCGGCCATGTGGGGTTGGGGTTGGTTGGTGTCCAGCGGCCTAACATAGGTTTGTAGTATTGGTTTAAGCCACCTCCGTAAAAAATAACATTTGAGCTTACATTATCAACCGCGTTAAACTGAACAGATAACTGGAACCCCTTGTAACCTGCCTGCAGGTTTAAACCAGCGTTATATTCAGGAATGTTAGGGTGCCCGATAGGCATTTGGTCTAAACTGGTGATTTGTCCGTCGCCGTTAACGTCGTCATACTTCAAATCGCCGGGAATTGATTTTACACTGGTCAAATTATTCACCGGGCTTTTATCAATATCGGCTTGGTTAGCATAATAACCTAAAACGTGGTAACCATAGTAGGTGCCAATAGGCGTACCTGTATTTCGGAGGTTTGCAAGCTGTCCGGGAGCTTCATCTAATACCTTGCGGGTATTGCGGGCAAAGCTAAAGTTACCTGATATTGAATAGGTTATCTTATTATCGCGATTTTGGTACATGGCAGATAGCTCATAACCATGGTTAGTGTTTACACCGTAATTGGTGTTTGGCACAGTTGCACCGTAAGTACCAAAACTGGTATTGTTACGGCTAATCAGTATATCTGAACGGCGGTCGTCAAAAATATCGGCGGTAAAATTCAGCTTATCTTTAAACAACGAGATATCTAAACCCAGGTTGCGTTTGAGCGAAATTTCGAAACTAACCATAGGGTTACCATATTGCGTTTGGATGTAGGTGGGAGCACTAAACACACTGCTCGGATTTCCGAAGGGTACCGATGTGCCCGCACCAAAGTTATCCTGGTAATAAAAGCGCCCGGTTCCGGGGCTGGGTATACCTACCCTACCAATTGATCCACGTATTTTAAGCAACGTGAGCCACTCCACCTTTTTCATGAAATCCTCATTGGCAATGTTATAGCCAATAGTTGCCGCCGGGAAAAAACCATACCTGTAGCCTTTTGCATAGTTTTCGGAGCCATTGTAGGTAGCATTACCGGTGAAAAAGTACTTGCCGGCATAATTATAAGTCACCTGTGATATGATGCCCTGGTTAGCAAACGGTGCACTGGCATTAACCGAGCTTTGCAGCTCGCGCTGGCCAATTACGTTAGCGCTTACTGCATGTTGGCCAAATGAGCGGTTGTAATTCAAAAATAACTGCAAATTGGTTTTGGTGAAACCGGTACGCGTATAAGCCGGAGCGCCTAAGAAATCGTTATATGACGTTGAATAAGGTGTAAGTGCCAGCGTATTACGGTTAAGTTCGTAATAGCCTACACTGCCGCGCTGTAACTTTCCGGTATTAAAGGTGGCATCATATCCAAACTGTGCTTTAAATGATAGACCCTTAGTTACAAAATCGAGCTTTTGGTTGAAGGTAAAAATACTTTCAGACACGTTGATATCAGTAAAAGCGTAGCCATTGTAGGTTAGAAATGCATAAGGGTTTACACTATTGGTACCCAGCAAATTCATATTTACAATGTGATTGTAGGTATTATCGAGCGTGAGAATACGTGGATCGGTGGAGTTGGTATACTCTGGAAAGAAAGGTAAACCCCACGATGCAATTTTTAACGAACGGCCAACTAACCCTTCAATACCATTGGCAACAACACCGCTTGGCTCGTTTGATTCGCTCATACCTGCCGGGCTGTAGCGGTGCTCGTTACGGCCGGCAAGGTTAACCTCAAAATTGGTGGTACTTGTAATATCAAAATTCACCCTTGCCCTAAAGTTATAGCGGTTGTAGCTGGGCGTAGTGCTGTAATTTAAGGGTGTTTTAAACTTTTTAAAGTTACCGTCTTCAAACTGGTGACCGAAGGATGTAAAATACTTGATTTTTTGCGTACCGCCCGAAACGGTTAAGTTTTGCTGATTCTGTGTCCAGGCATTGCGCACCAGTTCCGAGTACCAGTCCACATCAGGGTATAATAATGGGTTACCGGTGCCGTCTTTAAATTTCTGCAAATCTGCATCTGTAAAAGTGCGGGGTTCGCCTACGTTGATTTGGCCTTCTGTATAAACTAAAGCACTTTCGTAAGCGCGTAAAATCTCCGGCCGGGCAGTTGGGCTTACAATACCGGCATTGGCGGTAAAGGTAACTTTGGCAGGTCCTTCTTTACCGCGTTTGGTGGTCACCACAATTACACCGTTAGCACCTTTTAAACCATACAACGCTGTGGACGCTGCGTCTTTCAGGATGTTGATATTTTCAATTTCATTCGGGTCAATGTCTCCAAAGGAAGTGCGTTCCACCCCGTCTACAATAATCAGGGCTGTTGCCGTTGGCGATACACGCCCCCTGATATATAAATTGGCACTGTTAAAACCCGGGCGACCCTGCGATTGCTGCACGATAAGTCCCGGTACCGCACCGGCCAAAGCCTGAGTTACGTTGGTTACCGGGGCTTTTAGTATTTCCTTTCCTGATATGGTACTAATGGCGGCCGTTACATCGCTGCGGCGTTGCGAGGTGTAGCCGTTTACAACCACCTCGGTTAATGAGTTTTGCTTTGATGCGAGCGTGATGCTAAGCTGAAGGCTATTGCCAATGGCTACTTCCTTATTGCCAAAGCCCAAACTCGTAACCACAAGTACAGCGCCCTTAGGTACATTTAAGGTAAACTGGCCCGTAGCATCTGTTTGAGTACCGGTATTGGTACCTTTTATTTTAACATTTGCCCCTACTATGGGCTGGCCACTTTCATCTCTAACGGTTCCTTTTACAGGAGTGCCCGCCTGAAAAAAAGCAGCATGAGTAAGCGTGGTTTTGTTATGCACAGCATTGCCTGCCGAAGCCTGACCATGCGCGCACAACAGCAACGCTATTGCCGAGATTATGGCCGTTGCCTGCCTGGTTATTAAATAGCGCGTGCTTTTAAATTGATTTGAGTACATCTTCTTATCATAAGTTTAAATTGGTTAATAGAGTAACTGCTGCGCAAGCACAGACCAGCTTAAGGCCACAATATTTTTTACTTACTGGAGCGCCTATGAAGAGACAAAGTATTAGCCCGGGTTTAAACCCTTGCAAAGTTGGGCAGTGCCGACGTTGCCGTGTAGCATGCTTCACCATACCGGCTTGTTAAGCGGGGAGCATTCAATGCAAGTAAAAATGCTTGCGTAGACCATAGGTTGGAGGCCGTAGAAATTTGATGTAGATCTTCTACCATAATTTAGGATTTGTTTGGTTTTTTAATAATTGATTGGTGAAGCAAATTTGTTGAGTAAATGCACAACCGTAGCGCCTCAAATCAACCATTTAGGGGGTACTTTTTCGTCAATTAGTTAAAATCATTGTTTTAACGCCCCTACCTTACAGTGTAAACCAGTAAGAGTAAACTGCAGGAGCCGGTTTTACATATACAAGGCAATGTATACACCGCTAACTTAAGGCGGGTTTACTTACGCGCCAAACAATAAAATCAGTTAAAATTTAACCAACTGGTTTGTAATAACATTTATTTATGCAGGCTGCTTAAAATTTAGCACTTATCTGATGGATTTGCCCCCCATGTGTTCGGGCTATTGGTTACAAATTGGAGTTCTCAAATTATTCTGATTTATGAACCTATCAAGAAGGAAAAAATCACATCTGTTTCCTGTTTTAATGGCAGCAAGCTTGCTGTTTGGAGTTTTACCAAAGGCTTACTCCCAGGCAACCAATTTTAAACCAGGAGCCATTTGGCCCGATAATAAAGGCGTACACATTAACGCGCACGGTGGCGGTATTTTATACCAAAATGGCACTTATTACTGGTTTGGAGAACACAAAGTTGGTGGCGAAGCGGGTAACGTTGCCCAGGTTGGTGTTCACGCCTATTCATCAAGAGATTTGTACAACTGGACCGATGAAGGCATTGCCCTGAAAGTATCTGATGATAAAACCAGCGATATTGCCAAAGGCTGTATTTTAGAAAGGCCCAAAGTGGTTTACAATACTAAAACTAAAAAGTATGTAATGTGGTTTCACCTGGAGTTGTTAGGAAAAGGTTACGGTGCCGCCCGCACAGGCGTTGCCATAGCCGATAAAGTTACCGGCCCTTTTAAATTTTTACGCAGCTACCGCCCAAATGCAGGACGTATGCCCTATTACCCTGCCGGCACACCTGCTGCCGCACAAATTAACGCACAGCATCCTGCCAACAAAAGCGACGTTATTTTTATGCGCGATTTCCCTGGCGGACAAATGGCCCGCGACATGACCGTTTTTGTTGACGACGACGGCAAAGCATACCACGTTTTTTCATCCGAAGAAAACAACACCCTTCACCTTGCCGAGCTTAGTGATGATTACACCAGCCATACCGGTAAATTTGTGCGCATATACATAGGCCAGCAAACCGAGGCGCCTGCCTTATTTAAAAACAACGGTAAATACTACATGATAGGCTCGGGCTGTACAGGCTGGGCGCCTAACCCGGCGCGCTGGTTTACAGCAACCTCTATTTGGGGACCATGGACGTTTGAAGGCAATCCATGTGTTGGCGCTGGCGCGCAAAAAACTTTCGGCGGTCAAAGTACACACGTATTACCCGTTTCCGGTAAAAAAAATGCTTTTATCTTCATGGCCGATAAATGGGCTCCTAAAGATGCCATTGACGGCCGTCATATATGGTTGCCCATTGTTTTTAATGGTAACAATATTGAAATTAACTGGCTTGATGAATGGAACCTTGACTATTTTGACAAGCAGCCAACCCAAACTCAACCATCCGAAAAAAGCAAATGATATATAAATACCTGCTGCCTTTTATGGTGTTAGCAACATTAAAAACAACTGCTCAAACCGTTAACCCTGATACAGCTGGGGGATATAAACTGGTATGGGCGGATGAATTTAACCAAAACGGCGCACCCGACAGCAATAACTGGAGCTACGAGCGGGGTTTTGAACGCAATGAAGAACATCAATGGTATCAGCCGGATAATGCCTGGTGTGACAACGGTTTGCTTATTATTGAGGCTCGCCGCGAAACAAAGGATAATCCCAATTATGAAGCCGGTAGCAGCGAATGGCGTAGAAATCGCCCGAAAGCGTACTATACTTCATCAAGCCTTAAAAGCAGGGGAAAGCAGTCGTGGCAATACGGGCGCTTTGTAATGCGAGGCAAAATTGACATTAGCAATGGTATGTGGCCCGCCTGGTGGACTTTGGGCATCAAAGGCCGTTGGCCTGCAACGGGTGAAATAGATATTATGGAGTTTTACCGTAAAAAACTGTTAGCCAACATGGTGCATCTTGGAGCCGACCAAAAGGACGAGTGGTTTAGCAAAACCCGCAATATTGATTCACTGGGGGGCCAAAAATGGGCTTCGCAATTTCATATATGGCGCATGGACTGGGACGAGAAAGCAATTGCGCTATATGTTGATGATATGCTGATGGTTAAAGTTGAAACCGAAAAGCTGGTTAATAAAGATGGATTGGGGACAAACCCGTTTAAGCAGCCGCACTATATGCTGCTCAACCTTGCCATTGGCGGCCAGCAAGGTGGCGACCCGTCAAAAACTCAGTTTCCTAAACGTTTTGAGGTAGATTATGTACGTGTTTACCAAAAAAACCAATAACATACCAACCAATTTATTTAAATGAAATTTTCAAAAAACATATTAACCGTCGCCATATTTATCCTTGCAGGATTTAACGCCTTCTCGCAAAAAAACACAAAGGCTAAAGCGGCTGAAGTGGTAAAAGAAATGCAGCGCGTAGCCGACTGGCAGGTAAACAAATGGAATACCGACGGCTTTAAATACCACAAAGCCGACTGGACCTTGGGTGCCTGCTACACCGGAATATTTGCATTGGGTGCCTTGCCCGGCAACGAAAAGTACCTGGATGTATTAGTAAAAATTGGCAACGATTTAAGCTGGAACACCGGCCGCAGGCGCTTTTATGCCGATGATTACTGCGTGGCACAAACCTACTCGCAATTATATTTAAAATACAAGGAGCCTAAAATGATCGCTCCTTTCACGGCGTTGGCCGATAGTATAGTGGTTAAACCACATACCGAGCCATTAAACTGGAAGAATAATATAGCCATGCGCGAGTGGGCCTGGTGCGATGCCTTATTTATGGGTCCGCCGGCTTTAAGCTATTTGAGCGTTGCCACGGGCGATGAAAAGTACACCAACACCGCCATTAAATTATGGTGGAAAACCACAGAGTTTTTGTACGACCCGGCTGAGAAACTGTATTTCCGCGATGAAACTTTTTTAAATAAGAAGGAAAAGAACGGGCAAAAAGTATTTTGGTCGAGAGGCAATGGCTGGGTAATGGCCGGCCTGGTACGTTTGCTTGAGGGTACGCCTGCTAATCATCCTGATCGTAAAAAGCTTGAAAATCTTTATAAGGATATGGCCGCGCGCATTGTTTCATTACAACAACCTGACGGCAGCTGGCATGCCTCGCTCCTCGACCCTGAAAGTTATCCTATTAAAGAAATGAGCGGTACCGGGTTTTACTGCTATTCGTTAGCGTGGGGAGTTAACCATGGCCTGCTTAATAAGAAAACTTATTGGCCCGCTGTTGAAAAAGCCTGGACAGCACTAAAATCGGCTGTACAACCCGATGGCATGTTAGGTTACGTGCAGCCCATAGGTGCAAGCCCCGATAAGGTTGATTCTACCAGCACCGAAGTTTACGGTGTTGGCGCATTCCTGCTTAGCGGCAGCGAGATTTATAAGAACATTTTAAAATAACACCACACCCAACCTCAATCTTATACAGTACGCCCCTTGCTTAAATATGAGCAAGGGGCTTTTATTTTGTGGATGTTCCAAGTTGCAAAGGAAAGATGTAATGAAAAGAAATTAACTACAGATTTACCTTAACCCTCTTTTTAAATACTTTACGGTTACGTTTGGCAAAATCGGATGGCGTCATCTCAAACAGCTTAACAAACTGCATCCTGAAATACTTAGCATTGTTAAAGCCGGTTTCGAAGGCGACCTCATTTATGTTGTATTCGGTATTAATGAGTAGTTCGGCAGCTTTGCGCAACCTTATTAAGCGGATAAAACCGTTGATGGTATACCCCGACATCGACTTTACCTTTCGGTATAAATTGGAATGGCTCATACCAATTTCTGAAGCCAGCACTTTAATGCTAAAATTAGGGTTGGTAATGTGCTTTTCAACTATGGTGATACACTTCTGCAAAAAGTCTTTATACTCTTCGGATATGGCCACATTGTTTGATTGCAGCGTAACCTCGTTATAAAAATAGCTGCGCAAATTATTACGTGTGTTAAGCAGGTTGGCTACACGTGCCAGCAGCAGTTCTTTTTCAAACGGCTTGCTAATGTAATCGTCGGCACCGCAATCAAGCCCTTTCAACTTATTTTCGGATGATGAACTTGCGGTGAGCAATATTACCGGTATGTAGCTGAGCGATACATCCTGCCGGAGCCAATCGCACCACTCAATACCCGTCATGCCCGACATCATTACGTCGCACAGCACCAAATCGGGTAGTTTATCTTTCACCATATCCATGGCTTCCTCGCCGCTTGCGGCTTCGTAAACAATATACTGCGGACTAAACACCGAGCGGATGTAGCTCCTGATCTCAGCATCGTCATCTATAGTTAAAATGGCTTTTCGGTCGGTAAAAATATTTTCGGCCTTAAACTCTTCTTCGGGTTGCACTTCAGCTGTAAGAACATGGTCGTCTGTTACCAATTCGTTTATAAACAAGGCTTCGGGCTGATGGGTGGACACAATTATGTCGGGAGCAAAATGCTCTTTACCATTTAAAAGGGCCAGTGTGAACGTGGTGCCTTTATTCAGTTCGCTATTATAAGTAAGGCTGCCCTGGTGCTCATCGGCAAACTGGCGTGCCAAATACAGGCCGATACCGAAACCTGCTTTAACCGGCCGTCCTTCTGAGCGCGACTGATAGTATTTTTCGAACAAGCGTTCACCTTCCTGTTGTGGTATACCACAGCCGGTATCGGTTACCGCTATTTCTACGCCTGCGGTTGTTTCGGTTATAGCAATGGTAACTTTACCAGCCGGCGGTGTAAATTTTATAGCGTTTGATATCAAGTTGAACAAAATGATCTCCAACTTTTCACTGTCGGCATATATCATCAGTTCTTTATCTTCCTGAGCTAAAAACTCATACTCGAGCCCGGCCGATTTTGCCTGCTGCTTAAAGCATAAATAAACCTCGTTGCACAAACGGTAAATATTTACCGGCGATACACGCAACTGCACCGTACCCGAATCGGCCTTGCGGAAGAGCAATAACTGATCGACCAAACTTAGCAAACGCCTTGCGTTACGATGAACAGTGTTTAGGCCTTTATCATCAGTATTCAGGCGCAGCATATCACGTATTGGGTTGATAATAAGCGATATTGGTGTACGAAACTCGTGCGATATGCTGGTAAAAAACTCCAGTCGCTTCTCGTTAATTTCCCGCTCTTTTTCCTGTATAATTTTTTGTTTTTTGGCATCGGCAACGGCCAGCTTAACTTCGTACTTTAAACGGGTTTGTTTAACACGGTATGAAACAAAAATATAAACCAATGTTGCAAAAATAAGCACGTAGGCCACATAAGCCCACCAACTTAAGTACCAGGGCGGTAAAACAATGAGGTGTATAGCCACCTGCTTTTTCACCCAGCTTCCATCACGGTTGGTGCAGTTAATTTTAAAAGTATAGTTGCCGGGAGCCAGGTTAGTGTATGTGGCACTCCTAACGTTGCCTGCGTTGATCCAGCCCCTGTCCCACCCTTCCATTTTGTAGCGGTAGTTTATGCGCTCGGCGTAAGGATAATCAATAGCGGTAAAATCAAACGTAAAAACAGCCTTATCATAAGGCACCTTAAGCTCAGTTGCCTCGTTGTTGGTACGTTTGGTTATAAACTGTGGCGATTGCGCAATGGGTTGGTTATTTACCTTTAAGCCAGAGAGCACAATATTAGGATCGGACCGTGTTTGCGATATATTTTGCGGATTAAATATGCATAAGCCCTTAATACTGCCGAAGGCAAGTTCGCCCGAGTGCAGCGCTAAGGACGCATTAAAGTTAAATTCGTTAGATGGCAAGCCATTAGCCTGAGAGTAGGTATTAAATTTTCGTGTTTTAATGTTAAAACACGAAAGGCCGTTATAAGTACTTATCCATAAATTACCGGCTTTATCTTCCTCAATGTTAAGCACATGATTATTGCCCAGGCCATCGTCGGTAGTGTATTTTTTGATGATGCGTTTATTTTTGCGGTCAAACAAAATAAGCCCGGCCTCGGTACCTACCCAAAAATCGCCCATGCTATCCTCAAAAACCGAACGTACCGGTTTGTCCATTCCAAAGCGTTCGTATTTCTTATGATCTAAATCAATCCGTATCAGGTTCCACCAGTCGCCACCCCAGTACTGCCCGCTCTTATCGGCTTTAAGCACCAGCAGGTTGTTTAGTTTTTCTTCATAAAGCTCAAACCGGTTTGCAGCCGTGTTAAATACGTATAAACCGTTTTGTATAGAACCCGCCCAAAGCCGTCCCTGTTTATCAGTTTCGAGCAGCCAAAAAGTATATGAAGTACGATTATTTGCTGGGTTTATACCTTCGTATTTTATAAAGCGGCCGTTAGCGTACCTGCCAATGCCACCATCATACGATGCCACCCATATATTACCTTTAGCATCCTTTTTAATGCTGGTAATAAAATTACCCGGAAGCGAAGCATTATCGCCAGCGCGGTGAGTAAAATTGGTAAATTGGTTGGCAGGCCTATCCCATATACTGAGCCCTCCGCCGTCAGTACCTATCCAAAGCCTTTGGGGCGATTCTTCGAGCAACGATAACACGAAGTTGTTTACCAGGCTGTTTGAAGATGACGAGTTATAAGATATGTTTTTGAAGTTAGCAATGTGCGGGTCGAGAATATTGATACCGCCGCGCAAGGTGCCTACCCACTTCCTTGATTCTTTATCGCAATACAAAGCAGCTACAGCATTGCTTGTTAAATAATGCGAACCATTGCCGTTGGTAAGATAACTAAACTTGCCCGTGGTGGTATTAAGTATATTAACCCCACCCCCATCCGTGGCCACCCATAACTCATTGGTCCCGCCCTTTATCATGCTGGTAAACCTTTGGGAGGTAAGCTGGCCGGTTATTACGGTGTAATGATTTTGGGTTGTTTTGGCTGCAACTTTATAACTACTTAAACCCGCCGAGTTGGCTATCCAAAGGGTTTGTGCATCAAACAACATGCAATAAGCCGAATGTATGCGTGCATCAACAAGCTTAATTTTTTGCAGCTTTTTATCGTAAATGCATAACCCAATGTTTTCAATTATTAACCAAAGATCATGGTTAGTATCAATGGCCAATGAGGAGATATTATAATGGCTTGCTAAAGGAGTGTTAATAAGCCTGCCAATGCTTTTGCTATCATGCTTGTATAAAATGAGGCCTTTTTGCTCTACCGATACAAATACATTGCCCGATAGGTCGGCCTTAATTTCTTTGATGTTGCCCCTTACCGGTACAACTGTATTATTAACTTTATATTTAGCAGCTATGAACCTGCCCGATGCCGGGTTATATATGCTCAGGCCTTGTTGTGTGCCTACCCATAGCCGGTATTGCGCATCTTCGGCAATGCAGTTTACCCAATTATGTACGAGTGTACTGGTATCTCCGCTACGGTTTCTGAATATTTTAAACTCATAGCCATCATAACGGTTAAGCCCGTCATAAGTACCAAACCACATAAAACCGTTATGGTCCTGAAATATGCTTCTGACCGCGCTGTTTGATAAGCCATTTTCGATGCCGAGATAGTTTATAACCTGCTTTTGCTGCGCGACTGAAGAACATACGGTCAACGTAACAAAAAAGCTTAGCAACCACACGGTCCTCACAACATTTAATAGCCTCATAACCCCCGAAAGTATAATAATTGGTTGGTGCAGCAATAATCAATAGCTTACCGTTATGACTACTCATAACTTAACAGAAACAGGAGAGCTTTGCCGTTGGTTTATAATGCTGAACGCACTGCCAATATATAAAATATTTGCTTAATGCATCATTAAAGGCATAATTTGATTATTTAAGGCAACCAACCTTTTACTGTTTATAGCCATCAAGTTTAACGGGTAGCAGCGTGGGGAAAGTCCAGGCGAAATCATGGCGGGCGTATACAATTGGGCGGTGAGGTGATACATAGGCATCATACTCCGGGTTAGGGTATATGAAGTGCATAGCCTCGAGCAAATTGGCGGGCCAAAAATCAACAGCAGGGTTTGTAGACTTACCGATGTTTGGATTTTTAAACCAAGTCCATTCATCAGGGTGTTGGTTATAGTATAACAAGTAATCGATAGCTTTTTTTACCGATGCTCCATCTTTTTCGAGCATAAACATATTATCGCCGGTGGTATTGTATATTACCCACATAGAGGCTGTTAAAGGAGCAAGTGAAAAATAGGCGTACCAAATACCGTTGGCTCCGCGCTTTACTTCTTCAACCATGTGCCCGTCGGGGGCTATTTTATTAAACAGATCGGCTTTGATCATTGCCGTTGTTTTTTTAATATCGTCTGTATCGCCAATAAAACAATCCCCTAAAACAGTGGCCAAACGCGCCCAATCGCCCGAGTTGTTGTTGCGGTAACGAATGCTGTGCGCAGCATGTATGAATACGTTTTTTACCCATCCGGTAAATTTGTCTTTATCTGCAGGTTTCCAATCCTTGTATGGTTTCATCAGCTCGGCAGCCATTAACAATGCCGATCCCGAATAGCTCATCACCAGCGAGCCATCAAGCTCTGAATAGGTTTTGTTGATGCCAGCCCAACTGTTTAAAAAGTAAAGAGCTTTTTGAGCATAAACTTTTTTGCCTGTAAACTGCCACGCTAAGGCACAGCTGTAAGCACTAAAAGCATCTGTTTGCAAGGCTAACGATTTCCCCTGGTGCTCCTGTTTTTGCTGGTAAAAACCGGGCACTTTAAAATCTTCGACGGCATGATGATTTACCAACAGGGCGCTATCTGCTTTTTGAATGAGTTGGTTGTAGGCCGATAGGTAAGGCTCCTTTTTGGCTTTAATTTGTTGTTTCACAAAATCGAGCTGGGCTTTAGGGTGCATGCCAGAAGGCTCATCAAACGCAAAGCAATGAACGGTAATTACAGAAAAGTAAACAACGAGGCTCCATTTTATAAATTGGCGAAGCGAAGAAAATCTCATAATTTAAAACGGTTTGATTTTTTTAGCACATACTTACAGGTATGGCATTTACTGGTTCTCAAAACTAACCAGTATAAGGTTACTTCAGGCACGCTTAACCGCATTTGCCGAATTTACTTCCCTCAATTGACGATTTTACCACCGCAAAGCTTTTTGAGCGATCATTGCTTTCCCCCCTTTACAGCGGCTGTTGCTGCGGCTTTAAGTTGTGCAGCAAATTCGTCAGACACGCTTTGGGGCTTAAATTTCATTTGAGTTACCGGTTTATTAAATAATACGGCGTACCACACTAACCCGCCTAAGTATTTGCCGGCATCATTAGCATGGTGCGAATCAAAATTAAGTTTACCGTTACTCCAGCTGTAACCTGCATGTAATGAATTTTGCTCATGCGGCAATGCCGGGTAAACAGCCTTTAACGGGTCGAAACTTTCATCCTTTTTAAAAGATGTTTTAGGGTTGCTGCCAATCAACCAAAACGCATCGCCGGTTGGAATGATGTTTAAGTTGAGCTCCCTGGCCATAAGATGGTAAGCAGCGCGCGACTTTTCATACATTTCCTTTTCGGTTTGTGCCAGCTTACCGTTATCAACCTCTCCAAAAGACTTTGAATCGGACCGATAAGCCCACGTTTGATGTAATAAAATACGTGCCTTGGGCTGATATTGCCTGATTAGCGCATACAGTTGCTGTGCATAAGGTTTATAAGTATTTAAATTGCCCGACAACATGGAGTACTGCTGCATGGTTATTACATCCCACTCACTATCAGACAAAAGCATGCGCAACGATTTGTCGCCTTCGTAAGGCTTACCTTTGGGGTTTTCAGGTTCGGCACTATTAAGCTCGGCAAGCTGCCAGTGCCTTTGTAACGGACACCCCGGAAGTTCGGCATGCCCGAATACTATGTTGTTCCCATCATCCTTAGCTATTTGCGGTAGAAAAGTTGATGCATTTTGCGAGAAACTATTGCCGATGAGTAATACCCGTAACGTTTTTTTTGATGAAATGCTACCGGTTTGTGCGTTGCTAACCAAGCCGGTTACTACCAATACAACGCTTAAAAACCATTTAAAAAATTGCCTCATATATATGTTTTTATAATTAAGTTATTGATGATTATTTAATTTTGCGTCGCCTTTAAATCCTGCTTTTGTTTTTGCTCATAAAACCGGCGCATTACATACCATGCTTTCTTTTTAAAGCCCTTGTCGGATAATAGTCCCTTGCGGTTCCACCCTTCCTGAAATTGTGCGTGCATGCGGCCGGGGGCTCTAAAATCGGCCAGTATCCAGGGGCAGGTACCCCGCAAAAAAGGTATCTTTTTAAACATCTCGATGTTGTCTTTATACAGTTGTTCCTGGTGTTCTTCGGTCCATAAACTGGCGGTGTCTTTAGAGCCGTGATTGCCATACATGGCTTCGCTGCCAAACTCCGAAAAGATAAGCGGCTTGTTAAAGTTACTTTTCCATATTACGTTACCCGGCCCGGCAGGCCAGCTTTGATACCAGCCCATATACTTGTTTACGGCCAGCACATCTAAACTTTCGCTCAAGGGGTCGTCGATCACTATCTCGTTCCTGCTGTTCTTAAAATGGTCATAGGCCGACGAAATCAATCTTGATGGATCGGCCTTGCGGGCATCGGCAGCCATTTGTTTAAGGGTGGCATTACGTGCGGGAGATGGAGCCGTTTCGTTCGATAAACTCCAGATGATAATACCGCAGCGGTTTTTATCACGATCAATCATTTCCCCAAGCATCATATTGGCTTTACCTAATATTTCGGGATTGGTAAATTGGATACCCTGCCATACAGGTATTTCTTCCCACATCATAAATCCCATTTCTTCGGCCAGGCGAACGGTTTGCTCGCTTTGCGGATAGTGGGCCAAACGTATAAAGTTGCAACCAAGCTCTTTAGCCCAGGTTAACAACATACGCGAATCCGTTTCGGACGATGCCCTTCCCTGCCGCTGCGGAACCTCTTCATGAAAACTGATGCCACGCAAAAAAACCGGCCTGCCGTTCAGTACTATATCCCTTCCCTTAACTTCAATGCTGCGGAAACCTATCTTATCTTCTACCGTATCGGCACTGCTGCTTATTTTTACCTTGTAAAGCTTTGGCTTTGCGGGCGACCATAATACCAGCTTTGCATTCAAATTAATTAAAGCACGGCCGTTAGTATCAGTTTTGAAAGTCTTATCAATTCCCGCTCCAGGTATTGCAAGTTTAATATGTTGCGGCTTCCTGCTGCTGTTTTGTACCCAGCCTTGTATTTGGTTCGGGGAACCTTTTTGCAACTGAATAAAATAATCGGTTATATAATCTTCGGGGGTTTCGGCAATGTTTACGCTGCGGGTTATGCCGCCATAGTTCCACCAATCAAATTTACGTGCAGGAATAGCATCCGCCCGGCGTTCGTTATTCGCTTTAACTACTAACAGGTTGAGGCCGCTTTTTATCTGATCGGTAACTTCAAAATTAAAAGAATTAAAGCCGCCTTCGTGGCTGCCTATTTTTTGTCCGTTGAGGTATATGTCGCTACGGTAGCTTACTGCGCCGAAGCTCAGGAAAACGTGCTTGCCCGGCTTTTTTGTGTAATTAAAATCGCGTTTGTACCAAATGGTGCCTTCATAATATTTAAGTTCGGCCCTTTGTGAGTTCCAGTCGCCGGGTACGTTAAGCGTTTGGCTGTTATCAAAAGAAAACTCAGTAAAGTCGGTTGCCCCCGCGGGTTTTTTATTTGCGCTTATGGCCGTTGCGCTACCGCTGTCATACCAGTCAATAATCACGTTCCACTTGCCGTCGAGGTTTTGAACGTTGCGGCCGGTTAAATTTACATTACTGTTTTGTGCATAGCCGCTGATGCCTGATAAAACCAGCATTAAAAAAACATAGTACTTTATTTCACTAACTCTCATAATATTATCCGGAGTGTTGCAATGAGCTATAATATCCCTTTGGTTTTCAAATTATATAGGTAATAAAAAATGCTACCAGGCCTAATATACATGTAAGGCCTGGTAGCTCAATTAACTTAGTGAGTTGATTAATAATAGTATTTAATTTAGCGTGAAGGTTTCCCAGCCGCTAATGGTTGCGCGGTTACACTTCATTACCGATTGCCCGTCTTCAGAAGAAATATAATTACCATTATTTCCTCTAAGTGAAATTCTACCGTTTGCGTTTACAATCCAATCGAATTTCTCCCAATCACTAATGGTAGTTCGTTTACAGGTGATGCCGGTAGTTGCCCCGTTTTCAGATGACACGTACTTGTCCATACTTTTAAGTGCAACTTTTCCTCCGCCTGCGTCAACAATGGTAAAGGTTTCCCAGGTTGATGCTGATGTACGGTTACACATCATGGACGACTGGCCGTTTTCGCCGGATGCAAAAAGGTTGTTAGAGCCCCGCAGTTTAATGCTTTGACCAACTGGAGGTGCGGTAACTGCAGTTTGCACCTGTAGGCTGCCAAGTTTAAGCCAGCCGTTAGACACGTCACCGGTAACTGCCAGCGATATACCTGGTTTATTAGCATCAGTTTTATCGATAATGGCTATGGCCCATGTGTAGGTGCCGGGAGCTAAATCAACCGATGTTGTGGTAAGGTTGTAAGTAGTCGGCGCACCTTTAATCCACTTAGAGGGGTCGCTGTTATTATCAATAAAAAGCTTTTTTACTACGTTGGAGCCATCCAAAATGGCGAAGGCCACTTTGTATTTATAATTCCATTGCGGAATATTATTAGGGCAATACCCCCATCCCATATTTACCCACCTGTGGCTAAGCGAAGCCGTTGCACCGGCGGTAACGGTTTCAGGCAATGATACTTCATCAGGGTATAAGCGGTAGCCACCCTCTGTAATAAAGCGCTGCACAAGCGGAAAGCTGGTTTGAAACCACGAGGCTGCTTCGCCAACCCTGAAATCCATCATGTTTACCGCTGCCACCTGTGATGCATTAAACTCGCCAAGGCGTACATCTTCAGGATGTCCTTCGCGGTAATTGCCGCTCGGATCAATCCAATAGCGGTGCGTACCGGTGGTTATCCAGCCACCCTCCATAATAATGGGGCGTTTATGCTTCCATGTTGCTGCAAAGGCACGTTCCCAGCTTTGATAGTAGTCGGTCATGCCAAATGCATCCTGCCTAAGGCTGTAACCTTTATTAATGGCACTTTCGAGCAAAGCCGTGGTATTTGCATTAGGCGCTCCCCAGCTTGCTGGGTGGCCAACCAAACGGTGGTAATTAATTACTAAAGGCACTTTAGTAAACTGCTGGGTGTATAAGGTGGTAATCCAATCCAAAACCTGTGCTTTTAGCGTTTCGGTATTGCTGCCATTTGAGGTGGCCGGGTCTTCGTAAATAGTGTTGTGCGCTTCGCCCCATTTGCCCAAACCGTAGGCATCAATGAATGCCGTTTTTTTAGGGTCGTTAAAATCACTGGCTAACGCGGCGATGAACTTGGTATAGTATTGTTTAAAAACAGGATCTTGCGGGTAAGGTGTACGCCTTAACGGAAAGGATGCGTTTTCGAGGTAATATTGTGCACCTGCATCAAACACAAATTGTGGCGTGTTAAGTCCCTGGTCGCGCCCGTCAACCACAATACGAAAGGCAATAGGTAATCCCCGGGTTGCGGCTCCTTTTATTAAGTTACCTAATGTTGAATTTGGATCGCGCCAGGCATACACCCCGTCGGCCGGGTTAAGTTTAGCCCAACTGGTGCGAATGTAGCAGGCCGAAGCATAATCAATAGCCTTAACAGGGTTAGCCACCCCGGGCACGGTATAGGTCTTGTCCCAGTAAGTTTGATCACTGTTGCCCCCTGCATAAAGTACCCAGCCGTTCATCGGATTGCGGAGGATCGCTGTACTGTTGTAAGCAGGCATTAGCACCATATTGCCGGCAATAGCGGCTACGCTTTTCCCGGCCACTTTACTATTAACATCGGGGTCGCCTTCGGCAAGCCTTTTAGAGCAGGCAAC
Organism: Mucilaginibacter terrae; assembly: GCF_031951985.1. Taxonomy (NCBI): domain Bacteria; kingdom Pseudomonadati; phylum Bacteroidota; class Sphingobacteriia; order Sphingobacteriales; family Sphingobacteriaceae; genus Mucilaginibacter; species Mucilaginibacter terrae. The sequence continues at coordinate 1,388,275 of NZ_JAVLVU010000001.1, forward strand.
TGAATACAGGCTAAGGTATGCCATAACAGCAAGCCTGCCCAGCTTTTTAAAGTTTAGTTTTCTCATGGTTAAAAAAATTTAGATTTATTGGTTTTAATTGGCGAACAGAAATCAACAAAACTTTAGCCCTTGAGCCGGAAAAAAATTGGTTTAAAACTTAGTACGCCTGCACTGTTGCAAGTGGAATGAAATGTAAAAAAGGTTTACAGAAGCGTAATGCACACCGGATATACACAGGAAGACATACTTAATAAGTACAAACTTAAAGACTACCCTTGAGGTGAAGCATCCACAAATTCATCAATTAGAGGCTACATTTTCGGCATGTAGCGTTTGAAAGTCAGAGGAGAAGATTTTAAAAGGTTTCTTTTTAGAGCTTGGCAAATACCACCATGATAATTATTCTGGGATCAGAATAACGCAATAATTGGAGAGTAATGGGTGTACTGATTTAGCAGTTTTTAATGTTAATAAAACGCATTAGTTTACAACAAATAAGGGATCAGTCCGAATTATTGGGGGGGGGATACATTTTCAGGCATAGATATTAGCGAGTCTGAACAGGAAGAAAGTAGTGTCTCTAACGCCTCTTGAAGTAGCCCTGAAAGCTTTGATCTTGGCGTTGAATGATTCCCGATGCGTTTGTGCTGCGGTTATCAAAGAAGTTCAGGATAGATTCATAATGTGAGATAGTCACAATTTAATCTGACAGTTACAATAATTTAAAACACGTAACAGAGATTAGTATTATGACAACCCAAGCAAAGATCATCAAAAACAAGATGGGCATATTGGAGCTTGCCCAGCATTTAGGAAACGTATCACAGGCCTGTAAAGTGATGGGCTACTCACGTGATAGCTTCTACAGGTTCAAGGAACTTTATGACCAGGGCGGCGAACTTGCCCTTCAGGAAATCAGCAGACGGAAGCCGATCTTAAAGAACCGTGTAGAAGAGCATGTAGAGCAAGCTGTTGTTGCAATGGCCATAGATCAACCGGCTTTAGGCCAGTTAAGGGTGTCCAATGAGCTTAAAAAGCAAGGCATATTAATATCTCCCGGGGGAGTAAGAAGTATCTGGTTGCGCCACGATCTGCAAACCTTTAAGCTTCGTTTAAAGGCATTAGAAGCCAAATCGGCACAGGAAGGATTGGTGTTAACCGAAGCACAGGTAGTTGCTTTAGAAAAGGCTAAAGAAGAAAAGAAAGCACATGGTGAAATAGAAACACACCATCCCGGCTATCTGGGTGCACAGGACACTTACTATGTCGGCAACATCAAAGGTGTTGGCCATATTTACCAGCAAACATTTATTGATACTTATGCTAAAGTGGCCTTTACTAAACTATATGACAGAAAGAATGCACTGGTAGCAGCAGAGATGCTCAATGATAAAGTGGTGCCGTTTTACGAGCAACATGACCTGCGTTTATTACGGATACTTACCGACACAGGGACAGAATATTGCGGCTCAAGAGAGCAGCATGAGTTCCAGTTATACCTGGCCATTGAAGATATAGACCATACTAAAACAAAAGCTAAAAGTCCACAAACCAATGGGATCTGCGAGCGGTTTCACCGCACTATTCAGGATGAGTTCTATGCTATTGCTTTCCGAAAAAAGATCTATCGTAGCATTGCTGAATTGCAGGCAGATCTGGATAGGTGGATGACTGGTTACAATAATGAGCGGACACATAGTGGAAAATACTGCTTTGGCAAAACACCAATGCAAACATTTACTGATAGCATTCCGATGGCACAGGAAAAGTTATTGGAGAGACTCGCCGAAGACCAGATTCTTCAGAGCCCCCACAAAAAGCGCTCAGAAGAATCTGAGTCGATGCCGTTAGACGAGAAAAAGCTATATTCACAAATCACATCTGACAACTTATAAAACCACCTAACTGTCAGATCAAGTAGTGGCTATTACACTTAAAGCATTTTTAAGTTGCAATTAAATGTTCATAGATTTCCCCATAATTAATCGACATTATTATTATCCTGCATTTTAATAATTCTTGTGACTGCTAGCTGTACCTCGTCTATAATTTTCCAATCAGGCTTAATGTATATATCAGTAGTCCTTGTACTTTGATCAATGTGGTTTAGCGCAAAACCAACGTCATCTTTTGAAAAACGGCATTCATTTCTTGCGATGCTACCGAATGAATGACGAGCACAATACAAAGTCAATGAATGAATACCTAAAGCCTCACCAATTTCTTTCAATCCCTTATTCAATGCTTTGTTAAAATTATTGGATTCGGAGTATCTATCTTGCAAGCGGTCGATATATCTGAACAATAGTGGGGATGCCTCTGAAATAATTTTTATGCTTATAAAAGCACTATCTTTTCGTCTTGTGCTTGTTTTTGATCTATTATAGTTAACCCTGCTTTTTATAATGTTCGACTTACGAAGGTTATAAATATCTTTAGCATTCATACCGCACAGGTAAAACGACAAAAGAAAAATATCCTTTGCTAATTCTGCACGGGAACCTGGAACACATTCAAACTCACGAATTTTAAAGAGTTGCTCAATAGTTAGCGCACGTTTTGCAGTCATCGGAGCCTCGATCACCTTGTGTTTTTTGAATGGGTAATACTTGATCCTGATTATTCCACGGTCTTCATCATTAAATCTATCCCTTGCTGCATTAAATAATGTTCTAAGATCTCGCATATGGTTATGAAGCCCAGAATCAGATAAACCCTTGCTTATGTAATTGACTTCGTTACCAAGTTGATTTCTGCGTTTAAATCTTCTCTCCTTTCGCAGATACTTTTCATAGTCGGGTAACATTAGAGCATTTATCCTATCGATCTCGACCTTCTGACTTCCGAAATAATCACATAAGCTATTCGTAACTGTTAAAATAGGATAGGCATTACCTTTCCTTCCTTGGGCTATCAACTCCGCTATGTATTGCCTGGCAAAAGCAATTATATCAATTACATTATTTTCTTCGACCTGGGTAAGACAGTTTGCTAACTCTTTTACATCATAATGGATAAGCCGACTATCAAGCTCTAACAATCTCATTCGATATTTAGCGATTTCCGTGGATATCACGGAGAGCAGAAATTTATCCTTAATGGAAAGATTTTTTTTAAGCTGCCTTTCGTGGGCAAAATGATTGGTGTTGATGTAAGTGACCTTGCGGTTGTGAGTTAATCGGTACTTAATATTGTAAGTGCCGTCTTCCTTTTTGTGGTGTTTGAGGACCATTTCCTTAATGGTAGCCATAATGACGAATTACGTTGTAAAACATTTGTAAAACATTTTCGTCAAGTTGGGCAGTTTTTCGTGTTTAACACAACGCATCAGGTTTAATCCTGACGAACATGTTTTTATTGAAAAACTGCCCTTAGGGCATAAAAAAAGCCCTTTTACTACTGTAAAAAGACTTTTTAGAAATGGGTAAATGATGGGGCTCGAACCCACGACCCTCGGTACCACAAACCGATGCTCTAACCAACTGAGCTACATCTACCGTGTTAGCGGGTACAAAAATAGAAATCTTTATGCAGTTTGCAAACCCTTTTTTTAAATAATTATTAAAGGCTTCAAAACGGGCATTTTAACTATTTTTGCAGCCTATTTATGATCGAGATTTTTACAGATGGCGCTTCGAGCGGTAACCCCGGACCGGGTGGATATGGCGTAGTATTGCGTGCAGGCCAGCATTACAAAGAACTTTCAGAAGGCTTTCGCAAAACCACTAATAACCGTATGGAACTGCTTGCTGTTATTAAAGGCCTCGAAGCCTTGAAAGCTCCCGGACAGCAGGTAACTGTTTTCTCTGATTCGAAATACGTGATAGACTCTATTGAAAAGCGCTGGCTTAATGGCTGGGTTGCTAAAGGCTTTGCTGGTAAAAAAAACAAAGACCTGTGGTTGCGCTACCTCGACATAAGCAAATTGCACAAGGTGCGCTTTGTATGGGTTAAGGGCCACGCCGGCCACCCCGAAAACGAAAGATGCGACCAACTTGCAGTGGCCGCATCTAAACAAAAAGAATTATTAATCGACTCAGTATTTGAGGTAGAGAACGCGAGAGGCAACTCTTAACAACATTATTGAATTACAACTTCTCCCTCAAAGTTGCGCTTGGTAATTTGTGGCGAAAAGCAGGCCAGCATTTCTTCGGCCTTGTTTACCATATTTGTAGATCCTATGATTATGGCCGAACGCTGATGCAACTCTTTTACCTCAAGCTCTAAAATACGCTCATAGCCGTTGGTTGCCTTCCCTCCTGCCTGCTCAACTATAAATGCAATAGGGTTACACTCGTACACCAGGCGCAGTTTACCATTGGGTGCCTGGGCTGTAATTGGGTACATAAATATACCGCCTTTAATAAGCGTACGGTGAATATCGGCCACCATGGAGCCGGTATATCGAGAGGTGTACGGACGATGGGTTGCATCATCTTCCACCTGGCAGTATTTAATGTATTTTTTTATACCATCGGGAAAATGTGCATAGTAGCCCTCGTTTATTGAATAAATATTGCCATCCTTAGGCACGGTCATATCCGGGTGCGACAGGCAAAACTCACCAATTGAAGGATCGAGCGTGAAACCGTTTACGCCTTTACCGGTGGTATATACCAGCATGGTCGACGATCCGTATACCACATATCCGGCTGCAATTTGCTCTACTCCACGCTGTAAAACATCAACCATGGTAGCCTTTCCCTCGGTTGATTTACGGCGATAGATAGAGAAGATAGTACCCACCCCTACGTTCACATCAATGTTAGATGAACCGTCCAGAGGGTCGATTGCCACAATGTATTTAGCGTTTTTTGATATTTCGGAGTCAATGTATATATATTCGTCATTTTCTTCAGATACCACGATGCAGCATTCGCCGCCACTTTGCAGGGCTGCTATAAACTGTTCGTTGGCGTAAACATCCAGTTTCTTCTGGCCTTCTCCCTGTATGTTGGTCGTTCCGGCTTCCCCTAAAATATCAACCAAACCGGCCTTGTTAATTTCGCGGTTAACTATTTTGGCCGCAATGGCTATGTCTCGCAGCAAGCGCGACAACTCTCCTTTGGCAAAAGGGAAGTCGGCCTGTTTTTCTATAATAAATTGTCCTAACGTTTTTGCTGCTTTCATAGGCTTAGTGTATTAATTACATATTATTTTTAAGTTCCACGACTTCCAAGTTATGAATATTTTTCGAGGAAACACAAAATTTCATCAATGTTTTAACTTTATGCCAACCTTGTTTTCCGGCCGCCCCGGGGTTTAAATGCAAACAATTGATTTTTTTATCGAAAATAACTTTCAATATATGAGAGTGTCCGCTAATAAATAATCCAGGAGGGTTAGTGTAAATAATACGCTTTACATCGGGGCTGTATTTATCAGGATATCCGCCAATATGCGTCATCCAAACATCAAGGTCTTCGCACATAAAACGCATATGTTCCGGGAACGTCTGGCGTATTTCTTTACCATCAATATTACCATAAACCCCCTTCAAGGGTTTAAACGCCGCCAACTGATCTACAAGTTCTATGGTACCAAAATCGCCTGCGTGCCAAATTTCATCACAATCGGCAAAATGTTTAAATACGGCATCATCCAGATAGCCGTGAGTATCAGATAGTAAACCTATACGGGTCATAAGCTTAATTGTAAGGTAGTTAAATAGTTTGAGGCGGCTTGTCATGTACTGGCATGGGGCGGTGCCCCACTCATCTCGGCCACGTCATTGCGAGGAACGAAGCAATCTCTGAACTTTGCATTAACATCTTGCATCCGCAGAGGTTGCTTCGTTCCTCGCTATGACGGGTTTTTGATTTAAAAAATCGTCAAAAAGTTTCCGCCGTTGGCTGTGTCATCACAGTAAGTCTTAAAATATCGTCAAAAAATCTTTAAGCAATTCACGATATTCATCTGTGTAAACCTTAGGCTCGCTGTAAATACTGTAACGCTGGTATTTAATATTAGTTTGATGTCTGCCAAAAGCCAGTATCTCACGGTGCGCATCATAATGCGGGTATGAGTGAATGCTGACAACCTGCTGTAAGAACAATCCATACAGGTTGGCCAGTTGCTTTACCAGTTTAGCAGTAGCCAAAGGCAGGATAAGCCATAAAACACCATTATTGCTTAAATGCTGTGCGCTGGTGCTAACCAATTCCTCAAAAAAGCTATCATCAGCGTGTTTTGCCAAGGTTTTATGCGCTCCCACAGATGGTAATGATTGTATGTAGAATGGTGGATTGGAAACGATCATATCGAACCGCTTGTCAGCATTACCAGCAAAATATTGCTGAAACGATTGCCCGTAAACTTTAACTCTGTCTGCAAAATCCGAAGCAGCAAAGTTCATTTCGGCGGTTTTCGCGGCAGTAGCATCCATTTCTACCGCACTAATACGGGCTTGCTCAAAACGCTGTGCCAGCATTAATGCAATTACGCCTGTGCCCGTTCCTATGTCCAATATTTTTTCAGCATGGCTTGCATTTGCAATGGCGCCCAGCAGTACGCCGTCGGTATTCACCTTCATGGCGCAACCGCTTTGATCGATGCTGAATTTTTTAAAATGGAATATGGACATGGGGCTTATATTCAATTCCCCCCTCTTGAGAGGGGGCGCGTATGACAGTGCGAGGGAAGGGGTGTGTAATTAGAGGATTTTTAAACTGGAAGGACACACCCCTGCCCCTCTCAAGAGGGGAATCCTTCGCTCATGCCTATGGCCTCACTCACTCACTCACTCACTCACTCACTCTTCGTATAACTCCAGCGGCAGGCCATCAGGGTCGGCAAAAAAGGTGAAGCGGCGGCCGGTGTATTCATCTATCCTTATATCTTCGGTGTCTATGCCGTAACTATTTAAATGCGATACCGATGCTTCTATATCCTCAACCGCAAAGGCCAGGTGGCGTAAACCTGCTGCCTCGGGGCGTGATGGCCTGGGAGCCGGGTTAGGGAACGAAAAAAGCTCGATCTGGTATTGCCCTGCAACAGCCAGATCGAGCTTGTATGATTGCCTTTCGGCACGGTAAATTTCCTGCACTAAGGTTAAGCCCAATATCTCTACATAAAACCGTTTACTTTGCTCATAATTAGTGCAAATAATGGCAATATGGTGTATGTGCTTTAATCCAAGCATTATTCGCCCAGTGCTACGTGCAATACGTTATCGTATACTAATTTAATATCGGTAATGTGGCCGTAAAGCTCTTCGTCAACATTTAATGCGCCGTTGGTTACGGTACCCAGGAGGGTGTATTCCACTTCGCTGGTAGCCATTAGTTCGGTAAAGCGGTCTTGCTCTTCGGGAGAAACACTCACTACCACCCTGCCCTGTGCCTCACCAAACAGGAAAGCATCCTTACGGAAATCGGTATCGGTAGCAATATCAAAACCTAAGCCCAGCGACATCGACGATTCTAACAGCGCCACATACAAACCACCATCGGCCACATCATGTGCCGATTGGATAGCCTTGCTCAAGATCAGTTGCTTGATCACCTGCTGCATGTTATACTCTTCATCTAAATCGAAATAAGGGGCTGGTGATGCCGATATTTTATGGTACGAGGCAAGGTATTGAGACGACGCAATATCGTTTTGCGATTGGCCAATAAGGTAAACAAAGTCGCCCGGCTGTTTAAAGTCGGCCGTCATGATGTTATCCTTATCATCCAGCACGCCCAGCATACCAATAGTTGGCGTAGGGAACACCGGCCCTTCATCGCTCGATTGGTTATAGAAACTCACGTTACCACCGGTTACCGGGGTTTCAAATTTGCGGCAGGCTTCGCCCATACCTTTAATGGCGCCCACAAACTGCCAGAAAACCTCGGGCACGTAAGGATTACCAAAGTTTAAGCAGTTGGTAATAGCCACCGGCTCACCACCCGAACACACAATGTTACGTGCAGCCTCGGCTACGGCAATAGCACAACCTTTTTGCGGGTCGGCGTTTACGTAGCGTGAGTTACAATCAACCGTTAAGGCGATAGCCTTGTTAGTGCCTTTAACAGCTACCACAGCGGCATCGCTCGGGCGGTTGGTGGTCATGGTTGATGTACCTACCATGCTGTCATATTGGTCGGTTACCCAACGTTTTGAGGCAATATTTGGGTGAGCAATTAAATGCTCAGCAACATCTACTAAATTTTCGGGAACAGGTACGCTGTTTATGTCGAACTTTTGATATTCGGCATAATAAGCAGGCTCACGATACTCGCGTTCGTAAACCGGGGCACCGCCGCCCAATACCAAATCGTCGGCAGGTACGTCGGCTACTTTTTCGCCGTTCATAAAGTACTCCAGGCGCTTGGTATCGGTAACTTCACCTATCTGCACACAGTTCAGATCCCACTTATCAAACACGGCTTGTACAGCAGCCTCGCGGCCTTTTTGCACCACGATAAGCATACGCTCCTGCGATTCTGATAACAGGATCTCGAACGGTTTCATATTTTCCTGGCGGGTTGGCACTTTATCCAGCCAAATTACCATACCATGCTCGCCCTTGGCCGACATTTCAGAATTTGAACAGATAATACCTGCCGCACCCATATCCTGCATACCTATTACGGCACCGGTTTTAATTACTTCTAACGAAGCCTCGAGTAATAATTTCTCCTGGAACGGATCGCCCACCTGCACGGCAGGTAAATCATTCACCGAATCTTCGGTTATATTTTTAGAGGCAAAAGCAGCCCCGTGTATACCGTCTTTACCGGTTGACGAACCCACGATGTAAACCGGGTTACCCACACCATATGATGTAGCCGAAACCATATCGCCAGCCATTAATATACCGGCCGACATGGCGTTTACCAACGGGTTAACGTTATAGCATTCATCAAAAAACAGCTCGCCGCCTACGGTTGGAATACCGAAAGCGTTACCGTAATCGCCAATACCTTTCACCACACCTTTAACCAACCATTTGGTACGGTCGAGGCTAAGATCGCCAAAACGAAGCGAATTTAACTGTGCTATTGGACGAGCACCCATGGTAAAAATATCGCGGTTAATACCGCCCACACCCGTTGCCGCACCTTGATAAGGCTCCAAAGCCGAAGGGTGATTGTGCGACTCAATTTTGAAGGCACAGCCAATGCCATCGCCCAAATCTACCACACCGGCATTTTCTTCACCTGCTTTGGCCAGCATGCGACTGCCATCACGTGGTAAAGTTTTAAGCCATTTAATGGAGTTTTTGTATGAGCAGTGCTCGCTCCACATTACCGAAAATATAGACAGTTCGGTAAAGTTGGGAACGCGGCCCAGTATTTCTTTTATACGCTCAAACTCTTCGGGTAAGAGGCCAAGATCTTTGGCCGTGTCAACAGTAGTAAGTTGGTCTTGCTCCACTATATTGTGTTTTGATGGATGAAAACGCAAAATTAGAAAAATGAAGGGAAACGTGGCATTTAAATTTCGATTTATACTTACAAAGCAGTTTCCATCCTGACGGACGTTAAGTAGGGATCAATAAAGCGGTTACACATGTTCAATTTAACAGGCATAAGCAGCCATCACACATACTTATGCCATGTAGGAGAAAATAACCTAAATCAATGGTTACTTGTTTTTTGGCAATTCTGCCACAAATTTTGCCAGGCCATCAATAGAGCATGGAGAAAAATACTTTTTATTTGTAGTGGGGTCAAGTGTTGCTCCGGAAACTATACCAACCACTAATCCTTGTTTATCAATTACCGGTGCGCCGCTCAATCCTCCAAATTGTTCTGGCACAATAATGTCTTTTAACAAAAGGCGATTTCCTATCGATTTATAATATTCAAATTCATACACCCGTTGACTTCCCTCTTCCATTTTTCGGGTCCAGCCAATTACATACATTTTTTCTCCCGGAGTTAACGGTGTTGTTCGCACCTCTAAAGGTTTTACGTTTGAATGATTTGTTTTTATGGAAAATAAGAGCCAGTCTTCCTGATAAATGGATGCATCATTGAGCTTCGCCGAGTGATCTTCATTTAACAGTTTATCAGTAACTACTAACTGTTCTTTTTTATCTAAAGGATATAAGCTCCAGTTTTTAATTTGATTACTAAATATTAGTGTTTTCATTTCATCTGTTTTAATAAATTTTACCAGATGTTTGGCAGTTACAGCAAAGGTATCTGCGTTAAATTTAATCAAAAAGCCACAACTAAACCTCGGTTGATCGTATTTGGAATGAACAAAATCAATTTTGTTGGTGAGCGCAATATCTGCGAATTTTTCTTTCGACGATCTGTTCTGGGCACATCCTGATGTTGACAGTAATAAAAGAATTAATAGGTATCTGTTTGTAAACTGCATGTGGTAAGATTTGATAAATTAAATATATGCAATTTAACTAAGCTTTATCTTTTGCAAACATTTACTTCTATATCTGCAAGTTGCTAAAAATGAGCAAAGGCATTATGAAGGAATTTCAACCGTTAAAAGCTTAAATTTATACAAAGTAAAAAGCCGCTTCCCAATCAGGAAACGGCTCAAATATTATTCACCCTTCAGGCAGGGGTTATATCCCTTCGGTACCCGGCTCATGCCCTATCATACGACCGGTTGTACGGCCTTGCGGGCGTGAACTAAAATCGGTTTTAGGATTACCCTCAGCCGGAAACTCGTGCGTGCGCGGTGGGGTAACATCAGTTTGCTCGCTGTACGAGGCGTCATTACCTTCTTGCGGCTGGCGCACTTCCTGCTCACTTGGATAGCCTAATTTTTCGTCGGCAGCTTCCTCGCGCTCAGGCAATTCATCTGGGTCATTGGCATCAAAAGATTGCTCGTTCACATCCTCAAACTCTTCATCTTCCTCCTCTAACTCAGCCCTCAATGGCTCATCAAGATCTTCATCATCTTCGTCATCTAAAGCAGGTTCGTAGCCTGGCACCACGTCCTCGTCTAAATCCTCTTCTTCATCATCCAGGCCTAAATCCTCGTCCTCTTCATCCAAATCCAGATCATCATCATAATCGTCTTCATCCGGGTCAGGCGTTTCGGCTCTTAACAGCCTGTCGCGATCCATTTCATCACGGTCAAACCTGCCGTGCTGGGTTGCTGTTTCCTGTTCCGTAGTCCAGGTATCTTGATCAAATGCTAACATAGGTTCTCTTGTTTATGGTGTTATGTAATAAACTTGCAAGTCCGATGCTTTGTTTTAATTAATAAGAAAAAGTAAATAAATATTGGTTTGTAGAAAGTTCAAAAATAGCATTACATCAAGTCACTGTCTTTTTTTTACATGATACACTTTGTTGGCCATATAAAACAGCAGCAAAACAGATAATAAATAAACAAAAGCATTACGATAATTCACTGCCGGCTACTCGGCACAATTTGAATTATTACCAATATCAGCCACATTATACCACCAATAAGGTACACGTGTAAGAGTATGAAACTTATATTTTGAAAGGTTTACAGCATTAATTGTTTAACCTGTGCTAAGCAATTAATGTTTTATTTTGAAGTTATAATATGGCGGGTTTCGGCAATTATGTATATTGCCTTTTTACACCCTATTAATTATAAAAGCCATGCAAAACTGGGAAGATATTTATTTAGAGGCCGAAGAAGCCATACGTAACGCTAATTACTTGCAGGCTAAACAATTGTTGGAGAACATCATATTAGATGAACCATCAACCGCACAGGCGCACAACTCGCTGGGATGGCTGTACCGTACCCAGTTTGATGATTATGCCCGTGCCGAAAATCATTACAAGGCTGCCATTAAAAGCAACCCGCAATATCCGCATGCTTATATTAATTTGATTGTGTTGTACACCAACCTTGAGCAGTGGGATAAAGCCCGCGATATTGCCGCCACGGCCATATTACGTCCGCTGGTTGATAAGGCGCTGATTAGCTACCGCCTGGGTATACTCGAGGAGTACAATCAAAACTTTGAAGAAGCCATTAACTATTACAAAAAGGCCATAAAATTGTGCCTCAACTTTGACTCGATTGAGGATTATAAGCGGGCCATTACTAATTGCGAGTATAAAGCGACTTTGTAAAGCCCCAGAGACAAGAAACAAGAGCCAGGAACCAAAACTTTACTAAAAGTTTCTTGATTCCTGGCTCTTTAATTTTATTCCTTTTTTTCTTGGCTTTTGGTTCTTAGCTCTTGTCTCTATACTAAAGCCATCACCACTGCTCCCAGCGGTGGAATAGTTACCTTGATCGAATCTTCCTTACCGTGCCATTTTTTCTTTTCGGAGGTTAGCGGGTATGGATTGTTTACGCCGCTGCCCCAATACTCTTTAGCATCGGAGTTGAATATTTCATGCCACTGGCCTTCTTGAGGCACGCCTATGCGGAAATCATAGTGTACGTTTGGTGTCATGTTGAGTACAACTACCAGGTTATGTTCTACATAATGGCCTTTACGTACATACACCAATATCGAATCATTGGCATTGCCGCCGTCTATCCACTCAAAACCTTCGGGGCTAAATGCTTTTTCGTAAAGTGCGGGCTGGGTGCGGTACAGGTTGTTTAAGCTTTTTACGGCTTCCTGCATACCCGAGTGTGGCGCAAACTGGGTTACCCACCAATCTAACGATTTGCCGAACGCCCATTCGGAGTTTTGTCCAAATTCGCCCCCCATAAACAGCAGCTTGGCACCGGGATGGGTAAACATATAGCTGTATAGTAAACGCAGGTTGGCATAGCGCTGCCACTCATCGCCCGGCATTTTGCACAGCATCGATTGTTTGCCGTATACCACTTCATCGTGCGAGAAAGGCAGCATGAAGTTCTCGGTAAAGGAGTATATCAAACTAAACGTAATTTCGTTATGATGATGCTTGCGGTATATGGGGTCGAGTTGGAAATAGTCCAAACTATCGTGCATCCAGCCCATCATCCATTTCATGCCAAAGCCTAAACCACCTGTATAAACAGGTTTGGTTACGCCACTAAAAGAGGTTGACTCTTCGGCAATGGTTTGCACATCAGGAAAATGGCTGTAAACCGCCATGTTAAACTCTTTCAAAAAGTCGATAGCCTCGAGGTTGTGGTTGCCACCAAAATAGTTAGGCTCCCACTCGCCGTGCTTGCGCGAATAATCGAGATAGAGCATAGATGCCACACCATCAACACGCAAACCATCGGCATGATAACGCTCAAGCCAAAAAATGGCGCTGCTAATGAGGAATGATTTCACCTCATTGCGGCCATAATTAAATATATAGGAAGTCCAGTCGGGGTGGTAACCTTTGCGTACATCTTCGTGCTCGTAAAGGTGTGTACCATCAAAATGGTACAGGGCGTGGGCATCGCCCGGGAAGTGCGACGGTACCCAATCCAAAATTACACCGATCCCCTCCTCATGAAAACGCTCAATTAAATGCATCAATTGCTGCGGCGAACCATAGCGCGATGTAGCGGCAAAATAGCCTATTACCTGGTAGCCCCAGCTGGGATAAAACGGATGCTCCATTATAGGCATAAACTCCACGTGAGTAAAACCCATTTTTTTAACGTACGGCACCAGGCGGTCGGCCAGTTGGTCGTAGGTTAAAAAACTGTCCGGACTTTCAGTACTGCGCGCCCACGAACCTAAGTGCACCTCGTAAACCGAATATGGCTTGTCCAGCGCATTGTGAGAGTACCGGTTTTGCATCCAGTTTTGGTCTTTCCACTCATAATAGGTATTGGCCACTACCGATGCCGTTTGAGGCGGCTGCTCTAATTGCAGAGCGTATGGATCGGCCTTCTCCAGCTTTTCACCGTTGTGCGAGTGGATAAAATATTTATACACCTCACCATTGCCAATATTCGGAATAAAACCTTCCCAAATACCTGAACCATCCCAACGGTGGTTAAGGCCGTGGCTGCCTTTGTTCCAGCCGTTAAAATTACCTGTTACCGATACGTATTGTGCATTAGGCGCCCAAACGGCAAAATAGGTACCCACCACATTTTTGTGAGTAACCACGTGCGAACCCAGTTTTTCGTACAGTTTAAAGTGCTTACCGCCTTTAAAAAGGTCAATATCAAAATCGGTAAAACGGCTGTATGGCTCAACCGCATTTAGCGTTTCGGGTACGGCATCAGTACTCTGCGTGTTGGGTATTACAGGTAACAATGTTTTTTTTGACTTGGTAGCGGCCTTTTGCTTTTTTTCTTCAACTGCCGTTTTAATCTCGGCAATTGAGATTTCTTGTACCAAAGGCTCTCCCTTTTGCTTTTTAGGCTTGGCTTCCTTTATAGCTACGGGTTCCGGTGATGCTTCTGCCGGTTTTGGAGCCTTAGTAGCTTTGGGCTTCACGGTTTTAACCGGTTCTGATTCGGGAAAGGCTTGGACAGGTTGTTCGGCCTTAGTTTTTTTTGATTTGGCAGCCTTTACCGGCTTACTTTCAGGAAAGGTAGCTATACCGGCTTCGGGCTGTGGTACAATAGTAGCTTTGCTACCGGCTTTAGTGGTTGCAGGTTTAGTTTTATCAAATTTCTTTGCCATAGTAGATTGGTCCTTGCAGACGATAGTTCATAGTAAATACGCACAACACAAATCTTTTTCGAAATTATAACGGTTTTACTCTTTAAAGTTGAACACGGCAATTCGCGCCTTGTTTTACCTGTTTACAATACTAATGAATTTTATTAAACAAGAGCCTGCAAGCAAAAAATATAAGCATTATATAACACAAATAATATATAGCTTAAATCTTGATTACAAAACACTTTTCACAATCAAAACTTAATTAAAATTTAACATTAACCACAAACATCCAAATTTCAAAATCTAATAAATTCCCAAACGATGTAATTTTCCAACATAAACCGCAAAATCATCCTCAAAAAACAAAAAATTTAAACGGTTGACGATTTTTCTTTTTACTTTTCGGTCTGTTTTAGCACATAAGCAAGCGTTAGTATATTGTTGCCCTGCATTGCGGCTTAATTATTGGTAAATTTTACACTTAAGCATCGCAGCAGGCAAGTATTATCAACAAACACTAATTATTTTAAATGGAAGATAATATCCCCCCTATAGAGCCGATTCCCGAATCGCCTGCCGTTAAATTAATTGAGCAGGAAGAAGAAGTTTTTCAGCACGTAAATAACCCGGTACTGGGTTTAAAACCTATTGTAAAAAAATACCTGGCCGCTCCTACCGGTGTGGTACAAAAAGGGAATAAATTCTTTATTACCGATGGTGAGGCTACCGTAGAAATTACCGTTGTAACCGATGAGATCATCCGCGTGCGTTTAGCGCCTCACAGCGTTTTCCTCGAAGAGTTTTCGTACGCCGTGCCCAAGCTCGAGAGCAAGGTTTCGGTTTTCCATTTGTATGATGAAGAGGCAGAATACCGCATATCAACCAGTACGGTTAATTGCCACATTAGTAAAAAAGACTTCTTCGTATCATTCTCTGACAGCCAAAACCACGTAACCAGTGCCGATGCTGTGCCTATGCACTGGGAAGAAAACATTCAGTTTGGCGGATATTATGTTTTCGGCACCAAGGTTTGCCACACTGAGGAAGCATTTTTTGGTTTGGGCGATAAACCTACCGACCTTAACCTGCGCGGCAAACGCTTTGTAAACTGGAACACCGATGCTTACTCTTTTGCCTGGAACCAGGACCCTATTTACCGTAGCATACCTTTTTACATCAGCTTAAACGAAGGCATCGCACACGGTATTTTCTTTGATAATACCTTTAAAGCGCACTTTGATTTTGGCTCAGAGGACCGTGATAAAACCAGTTTTTGGGCCGATGGCGGCGAGCTGCAATACTATTATATACACGGCCCTAACATGATGGATGTGGTAAAACGCTACCATTTGTTAACCGGTACACATCCTATGCCGCCGCTTTGGGCACTGGGCTATCATCAATGCCGCTGGAGCTATTACCCCGAATCGAAGGTAATGAAGGTGGCCAAAGGCTTCCGCGAAAACCAAATCCCGTGTGATGGTATCTACCTCGACATTGACTACATGGACGGCTACCGTTGCTTTACCTGGAACCGCAAGTATTTTCCTGATCCTAAAAAGATGATCAAAGAGCTTGCCGCCGATGGTTTTAAAACCGTGGTAATTATTGACCCGGGTATACGTGTAGATGATAATTACTGGGTATTTAAAGAGGGTAAGGAGAAACGCTATTTTTGCCGCCGTTGCGATGATTACTTTATGGAGGGCCATGTATGGCCGGGCCGTTGCCAGTTCCCCGATTTTACCAACCCCGAGGTACGCGAATGGTGGGGAACCCTGTTTGACGAATTGGTACAATTAGGCGTTGCCGGTGTTTGGAACGATATGAACGAACCTGCCGTTTTCGGTGCAGGAACCTTCCCTGATGATGTGCGCCACCAGTACGATGGTTACCGTGGCTCGCACCGTAAGGCACACAATATATACGGTATGCAAATGGTACGCGCCACCTACGAGGGTATGCGCAAGCTAATGAAAAACAAGCGTCCGTTTACCATTACCCGTGCTGGTTACTCGGGCGTACAGCGCTTTACCTCGGTTTGGACGGGCGATAACGTGGCCTCGTGGGAACACCTGCGTTTGGGTAACGTGCAGTGCCAGCGCCTATCTATGTCGGGCATACCGTTTTGCGGTACCGATATTGGCGGCTTCAGTGGCGAGCCCGATGGCGAACTGTTTACCCGATGGATACAAATGGGCACTTTTTCGCCGTTTATGCGTGCGCACTCGGCCGGTGATACCAAGGAGCGCGAGCCGTGGAGCTTTGGTGAACCATATACCGCCATTAACCGTAAATTTATTGAGCTGCGCTACAAACTGATACCATACCTGTACTCTACTTTTTGGGAGCATCACCGCTATGGTTTTCCTATACTGCGCCCGGTGGTAATGCAGGAGCAGGACGAAATTAACAACCAGGCCCGCCAGGATGAATTTACCTACGGCGATAAAATTTTGGTTTGCCCGGTAATGGAACCTGGTCAAATTAGCCGTAATGTTTATTTGCCTAAAGGCAACTGGTTTGGGTACTGGGACAACGAACCGATTGAAGGCGGCCGGGAAATTGAAGTTTCCACCCCGTTAGAAACTATTCCGCTGTTTGTAAAAGCAGGTTCGGTTATACCCGAATACCCCGTAATGCAATACGTGGGCGAAAAGGAAATTGAAGAGGTTAAACTGAACGTTTATTACAGCGAGGCTATTGCCAACTCCTTCTTTTTTGAAGATTACGGCGAAACCTTTGCCTACGAGCAAGACATTTACTCCGAAAAGAAATTTGTAGTAAGCGGCAAGCCCACCAGCATGACCATTGAGCAAAGCATGGAAGGCCTTTATACCCCACGTTACGAAAACTATCATTTCAACGTTGCCGGCTTACCATTCAAGCCCACAAAAATTATAGCCGACGGTAAGGAAGTAACCGACTTTACTTTTGACGACACGCTAAAATTACTCGACTTTAAGTTTACCAAAAACTTTAAGCATATTGAAATAGCGTAGAGTTTTTGGCATTTGGCACAAAAAAAGCAGCAAACCTAAAATAGGGATGCTGCTTTTTTTATGCTATTATTATCCGGTTTATTTAAAATATCTCTATTTCAAATAAACATAGGTAATACCATCACCACCCCTGTCCGGGTGCTCGTCTTCCATATGGCTTACTTCGTTGTATTTTTTTAGATAGCCGCGTATTAGTTTTCGTAAAATGCCATCGCCTTTGCCATGGATGATCCTCAGATTACCAAAACTCATCATTATAGCGCGGTCTAAAAGTTTTTCAATAGCATGAATGGCATCTTCTCCGCGCATACCGCGCACATCAATTTCAGGGCTAAAACCTGCCATATCACTGGTTGATGATGCACTTGTGCCGGCACGTCGAATTTCCTTCGGAACTTCTTTACGCGATACCTTTTCTACTCGTTTGCGCTTGGCTACAGTACGTAAATCGCCAATGGCTATAATGATATTGTCTTTTGCAATTTCAATTACCTGACCCGTGGTACTCGTGTCGGTTAGCTTTACCCAATCGCCTACTTTTATTTCTTCATCGGCGGCTTGTTTGGCAGCGGTGGTTTCTGTTTTAATCGTATTCTTCTGTACCTCTCGGCTAAGGTTTTCGCGTAGAGCACGGGTCTTCTCTTTATCGGCCTGATTGCTTTTTATTTCGGCAATGGTATTTTCAACCAGCTTGTTGGCATTGATGATTATATCCTTAGCCTGCTGTTTGGCATCTTTAATAAGAGCGCGTTGATTTTCTTCGAGGTAGTTTTTAAGCTTTTCGTTTTCGGCCAACAGGTCATCAACACGCTTTTGCTGGCGGTTAAGTTGTACTTTGGTGTCGTATATCTCCTTTTTCTCGCGCTCTAAATCAATCAAAAGAGTATCTACCTTTTTCTGGCCATCACTAATTTTATTTTTAGCCAAACTAAGTACCTGCGGCGGCAAACCAATTTTCTGTGCAATTTCAAATGCATACGAACTGCCCGGCTTACCCACCTCTAATTGGTAAAGCGGTTTCATCTGCACGTTATCAAACAGCATCGAAGCATTCTCGATACCCTCTGTATTACTCGAAAATATTTTAAGGTTTGAGTAGTGTGTAGTTACCATGCCCCTTACCTTTTTATGGTTGAGCGATTCGAGTACGGCTTCGGCAATTGGGCCGCCAAACTGCGGGTCGGTACCGGTACCAAACTCATCTATCAGGATCATGGTTTTGCCGTTGGCCATCTCTACAAAGTGCTTCATTTTACTCAAATGTGCACTGTATGTACTTAAATCACTCTCGATAGACTGGTCGTCGCCTATATCTACAAACAATTGCTTAAATACCCCTGCAGTACTACTTGGATCAGCCGGGATAAGCAAGCCGGCCTGTACCATCATTTGCAATAACCCCACGGTTTTCATACAAACCGATTTACCACCGGCATTAGGCCCCGATACAGTTATGATGCGCACCCCCTCATCAATGCGCACGTTAAGCGGTACAACCGATTTTTGCTCTTTCTTAAAGCTCAGGAACAATAACGGGTGACGGGCATTAATTAAATTAAATCGGGCTTCGTTAACCACCGCTGGCATACCCGCCTCAATATCAATTGCAAACAGAGCTTTTGCACGTACAAAATCAAGCTTGGTTAGCAAGCCGTGGTACGATAGCAACAGCGGCACATACGGGCGTAGTTCGTCGGTTAGCTGGGTGAGTATTTTAACAATTTCGCGGCGGCGCTCAAACTCCAGATCGCGGATGCGGTTGTTGAGCGTAAAAACCTCCTCGGGCTCCATGTAAACGGTTTGCCCCGTGGCCGATTCATCATGGATAAAACCTTTGAGTTTACGCTTGTTTTCGGCCAGTAAAGGAATACACAAACGGCCGTCGCGTATGGTTAATGATCCGTCGGCCGTCCAGCCGTTTGAACTGGCGCTTTTAAATATTTGGTCAATTTTGCGACGGGCTTCTTGCTCGGCTTTACTCATGCCCGAAGTAATTTCCTGCAACTCGCGCGATGCATTGGGGCGTATCTTGCCCTTAGCATCCAACACCATATCTATCTTTTTGAGGATAGTTTTCTCGATAGGCAAGTGTTCAAACAGGGCTTCGAGGTTAGTGTATTGGCCTTCGCGCTCGTTAAAGTAGCCTATTACCGCAAATACGGTAGTTAGTGAGGTTTGTATCTGGAAAAATTCTTCTTCACTTAAAAAAGCCCCCTCCAACCTAACTTTGTTGGCCAGAGTTTTTATATCATAAAAATTATTGATGGGCAGCGCCGCATCATTTAGCAGTATATTCTTAAACTCGTTTGCCTGACTCAGAAACTTGTGTATCTGGTCGTAATTATTCATCACCTGAATTTTATCAACCATTTGCTGGCCCATAACGCTCAGGCAGTGCGCTTTTATCAGTTCCTTTACTTCGGTAAAACCTAACTTATCAGCACTATTATCAGGATATAACATTATATAACTTTCGTTTTTTGTTTTTTGGCGACACTATCTGTCTTCAGCTTTTTACGTATCAAGTCGGCCTTTCCTTTGCTGGTTTTGGCAATCGAATCATTTTTACGCTTCTCGGCCTTCTTTACCGAGTCGGCCATTTTTTTAGCCTTGGCCGCCATAATTTTAGTTTGCTTAACCCGCTCTAACGAATCCGCTTTAGCTATCACTTTTAACGACGAGTCGCTTTTGGCTTTCAATATGTCAGTTACTTTTACATAAACTTCGTACAGTTGGTCGGGCTCGTTTGCGTACCAGGCAAAGCTCTTTTTAAATTGAACACTATCGGTTTTATGCTGCTTAAACACGGCATCATACTGGTTGAAACCATATTTAAATAAACTATCGGGCATTTGAGCCACATTAGCCAGGTTTCCATCAACCAAATGCACATCAACTAACAGGGGCACCATTTGCTTTGGACTGAGTATACCATCGGGCCTGCCGGGTTTACATGCTGCCAGCAAAATAACGGGCACTAAAAAAAACAAGACTTTATATATACGCATTCTGTAATTTAGCAGGCTCAAAGGCCCCACCCCGGCCCTCCCCGTAAGGGAGGGTGCAGATACACCTCTTTTTGGAGATGTTAAGTGTTGCTTATGATTCTTTATTTTAATGAGCAAATTTACGCAATAAATGAGCATTACCGATAATATTAATAGTGTTAAACGCGAACTTGATAAGGTTAGTGTAACCCTGGTTGCAGTGTCTAAAACCAAGCCAGTAAGTGACATCCAAGAGGCTTACAATGCAGGTCAGCGCATTTTTGGCGAAAACCAGGTGCAGGAGTTGGTAGAAAAGCATGAAGCCTTACCTAAAGACATTGAATGGCATTTGGTTGGGCACCTGCAAACCAATAAGGTTAAATACATAGCACCTTTCATCAGTCTAATTCAGTCGGTTGATAGTTTGAAATTGCTTCAGGAGATCAATAAACATGCTGAGAAAAATAAACGGGTAATTGACTGCCTGTTACAGGTTTATATTGCCGACGAAGAAACTAAATACGGCTTAGGATTTGATGAGGTGATTGAACTTTTACGCTCGGAAGAATTTGCCCAGTTGAAAAACATTCGCCTACGCGGCCTTATGGGTATTGCCACTAATACTGATAGTGAAAAGCAGATTAAAGAAGAGTTTTATGAATTAGATACATTTTTTGACGGCATTACGCAAAGCTATTTCAGGAAAGAGGATAGTTTTGACACGCTATCGATGGGTATGTCGAGCGACTATAGAATTGCCATTGAGCAAGGCAGCACCATGGTGCGTTTAGGTAGCACAATTTTTGGCGACCGGGTATACGCAGCACCTGCGCACATTAAAGGAGATAAGTTTACCAAGTCTTCAAACGAAGAAAATAATCAGGAAGAGGCCTAAACTTAGTTATGAAAGCACATTTAAGAGTAGCCCGCAAGCAAGATTGCCCGCGTTTACTGGAATTGATAAAAGAGTTGGCAATATTTGAACGTGCCCCGCAGGAAGTAACCGTTTCCCTTGAGCATTTTGAGGAAGCTGGCTTTGGTGCCAAACCAGTTTGGAAAGCATTTGTTGTAGAGGTTGATAATTTTATAGTTGGCTTTGCGCTGTATTATGTTCGTTACTCAACATGGAAAGGCAGCCGTCTTTACCTGGAAGACCTTATTGTGACCGAGGTAATGCGAGGAAGAGGCATAGGCAAAATGTTGTTTAACCGAATGATACAGGAGGCCCGCGAATTAGGCTATAACGGTATGACCTGGCAGGTACTTGACTGGAACGAACCAGCTATAAAATTTTATAAAAAGTACGAAGCAGGTTTAGAGGCCGGTTGGCTCAATGCTTCATTAACAACCGAGCAGATACTTAATTATAAGTTATGAACGCAAAACATTTATTACTGATAGCCGCAATTGGAGCAAGTGTGACCGCCTGTACAAATGGTAAGAGTACCTCACTAAAACCCGATGTGTGGCAAGACACCCTCACCTATCAGTTTAAAACGGTAAACGCAAAAGCCGATGATTGTGCGGGCAAGCCCGATAGCGCCTGTACCACGATAAAATTTAAATATCCTGCGTTTGATAACCAGCCCCTGCTTAATGATACTGTGGTTAATGGTTTGGCTACATTACTCGATAAGCAAAAAGGCATTGCCGGTTTACAGCGTTTAGCCTGGCAGTTTTTACAGGATTATAAAGACTTTAAAAAGCAAAATCCAACATCTCCTGCGTTTTTTGAGTTAGATAGTAAAGTAAATATTATACGCCAGGATAGCAGCTTAATTGGCTTAGAGTATAATGGCTACCAATATACCGGTGGAGCACATGGCGCTACCTTAATACGCTACCTTAACTGGGATGTTACGGCTAAAAAGAAGCTATTACTGAACGATATTTTTAAACCCGGTTACGAGGCAGAGATTAATAAAATTGCCGAAAAAATATTCCGTAAGCAGGAAAACCTGAGTGAGACTGCTTCACTGGCTGATAATTACTTCTTTAAAGATGCAAAGTTCAGCCTTAATCAGAACTTTTTGATTACGCCCATAGGTATTAAGTTTTTGTACAACCAGTATGAAATTAAGCCCTATGCCGCAGGTCAAACCAGTTTAGAGATCCCTTACGAACAAATTAAAACATTGCTGAAACCCGGAACGGTTACAGCCCGATATACTCAAGAATAAATGCTGGTATTTAAGTTTGGAGGCGCATCAGTTAAAGATGCTGCCGGAGTTGCCAATTTAGCCCATGTGGTGCAAAAGTATGCGCATGAGCAATTGCTCATTGTGGTATCGGCCATGGGTAAAACCACCAACGCGTTAGAAAAACTGGCTAAAGCATATTTCAACCATGCTGATGATGTGCATGAACTTTACGAAGAAGTAAAGCAATATCACTACACCATTATGCACCAACTGTTTGAAGATGGGCACCCGGTGTTTGATGAAGTGAACAATACTTTTGTGGAGATTGACTGGATGCTGGAGGATGAGCCGGTTGATACGTATGATTTTATTTATGACCAGCTGGTATCAGTAGGTGAATTACTTTCAACCCGAATAGTTAACGCTTACCTGGCACAAACCGGGCTTAACAGCAAATGGCTGGATGTACGTGGCTATATTCACACCGATAATACCTACCGCGAGGGCACCGTGGATTGGGATAAAACCAGCGCCAACATTCAGGCCGAAATTCCGGGCATGCTGAGCAAAAACATCGTGGTAACACAAGGTTTTTTAGGCGGAACATCTGAAAACTTTACCACCACGCTGGGACGTGAAGGTTCGGACTACACGGCATCTATATTTGCAGCATGTTTACAAGCCCAATCTGTTACCACCTGGAAAGATGTTCCCGGTGTACTGAATGCCGATCCTAAAATTTTTCAAGATACCGTAAAATTCGACGAGCTATCGTACACCGAGGCTATGGAGATGACCTACTATGGAGCTACGGTTATTCACCCGAAAACCATAAAACCGTTGCAAAATGCAGGTATACCGCTACTGGTAAAACCATTTGGCAATCCTGATGCACCCGGGACCCGTATTTGTGAAACGGCTAATCAGCAGTTTGCAAAAGCAATTATCATTATTAAGCAAAATCAGGTATTGGTATCAGTATCGTCTAAAGACCATTCCTTTATTTCTGAAAACATCCTAAGCAAGGTATATCAACTGTTTGCTCAAAATCAGGTAAAAATAAACCTACTGCAAACATCGGCCCTAAGCCTGTCGGTGTGCTTTGATTTAGTTGAGGAACGGTTTGAAAAACTTTTAAGTCAGCTTAACCAGGAGTTTAACGTAAAATACAATAGCGCGCTCGAATTGATTACCTTGCGCCACTACGAACCAGAAGTGCTTAAACAATTAACTGAAGGCAAGAAGGTTTTGTTAGAACAAACCAGCCGAAATACGGCTCAGGTAGTGGTAGCTATAAATTAAATATTGGCGCTGCTTGCCTTAGCATCGGGTAAATTGACAGGTAAGCCCGGTACGGTAACTTTAAATAGAGGGAGCGCAAAATAGAAGGTTGAACCTTTGTTCACTTCACTTTCTACCCAAATACAGCCCTTATTAAGGTCGATAAATTCTTTACACATTACCAGGCCTAAACTGGTACCCGTTTCATTATGGGTACCTTTAGTACTGGCATTACCAACATTAAAAAGCCTTGCAATACGCTCAGGCTTTATGCCCACTCCATTATCAGTAATCGAAAATATCACCTCCGATGCTTTATAACTAACCTCAGCATCAATAATCACCACACCTCCCGACGCCGTAAATTTAACCGCATTGGCAAGCAGGTTACGCACTATAAACTCAAAATGATTAGGGTCCACAGTGATAGCCATATTATCAACAACTTTATCAAGAATGGTTATCCGCTTTTTATCGGCATTAGCGGTTATCAGGTCCACAACGCGTGCTATGGCTTGCTTAGGTTCCACGATCATGCTGTTAAGGCGTACACCATTTAGCTGCATTTCGCCCCATTTAAGTAACATATTCAGGGTTTCTAATGATACGTTGCTGGCAGCAGTAATTTTTTTAACCAGCATAATTCGTTCGGCTGGCTCAATGTCTTCATCCTCCAGTAAAAACATTAAATCTATCACAGATGCAAATGGGGTACGCAAATCGTGCGCTAAAACCGAAAATAGTTTATCCTTAACATTATTTGACTCTTCCAAACTGTTGTTAGCCTGGTTAAGCAATCTGTTAAGTTTGCGGCTACGATAAAAGTTGTAGCCAACCACCCCTATTATTAATACACAGGCAGCACTTAACCCTACATAAATTTTAGATTCAAGCTTTTGGCGGGTGTTTTCTAATTTAAGGGCACTAACACGTGCATTTGATTTATAAAGCTCATAATCAGATTGTAAGCTAACTACTTGCTTAGCCATGTTCTTATAAAAGAAACTATCTGCTAACGCATTTTGCTGCTCTTTCATGAGCAATGCTGCTTCAAAATTACGTTGAGATTTATAAAGGTCGGCCAGGCGGCTTAAAACTTCAATTTCCTGCTTATGGGCACCTTTTTCTCGCACTAACTCCAATGCCTGTTTAAAGTAGTATATGGCTTGTTTGGCGTTTAAGGCTCCGTAGGTATCGCCCAAACCGGTAAGGGTTTGAAACTCGCGCAAATAGTTCTGTATTTTGCGGGCTTTAGTTAACGCTTCTTTTTGCAGTTGGATGGACTTGTTTTTATTGCCTTCCTTATTATAAACCTTAGCCAGGTTATTAGTTAGCGTAATATTTAGTCCCTGATATTGTGGCACATCGCTTAGCGCAATACCTTTTTCAAGGTAAGCTTTTGCCTTTTCGTCTATACCCAACTCGCGGTAAATGATACCGTAATTGTTGTAAATATTGAGAGAAAGATTTGAAAACGGAATAGTTTGATTAATGCCTTCGGCAATATTGAGGTATTTTAAAGCAACATCAAATTTGCGTTGGCCAACATATCCCTCGGCAACTGTAAGGTAAGCCTCCATTTTGCCCGGCATATTGTTACTGCGTTCGGCAACTTCTAAAGAGCGAAGAAAATAGCCTATTGCTTTATCATAATTTCCTTTACGTAGCTCTACCACGCCCAAACGAATGATGATAGCAGCTTCGCCTACTGCATTCTTCTTTTTGCGGTACATTGCTAACGCTTCCATATACTTCAATTTCGAAGCATCAAATTCGCCCAGGTTATCATCAATCATGCCCAAATGATTAAGCATCATGGCATAGCCATTTAAATCATTAGTTTTTTGAGCGAGAGCGATAGCTTGTTTAGCAAAAAAAGTAGCCGAATCGGGTTTGGAGTACCTATACCGTTTTACCAGTTTATCGTAATCAGCAATGGTGAGGGCATTATTGTGCGATACTGCCGGCAAAGAAGCGGCAGGTTGTGCTTTTACCGAACCATAAGTAAGGTTAAGCACCAGTAAAATCAATAGCACAAATCTCAACAGGGGCATTGCTGCAGTACCGTAAATATAGGGTAATAACTACTTGCTTTTACGTATACCATTTAAATTTGTTGTAACCGTAAATGTTATTTCGGCAACATCAAATCTCGTCAACAAATTTAATTAAAAATAAAGTACAAACAAAAAAGCCATCCTGAAGATGGCTTTTTTATTAAATTATAAGCATTGCTTATGATTTTTTTCCGCGTTGTCCACGGTCGTTATCTTTGTTTGAGGTTACAAATGATGGTTGTCCACCGCTGTTACTAACACCTTTTGATTTTTGCACTTCGCGTTGGTTGGCAAATTTACGGTCGGCAGTTGAAGAACCTTGTCCGTTGTTGTTTACATTTTCTTGATTTTTCATGATAGTTTCATTTTTAGATTTACAATATCATTTTGAAGAAACTCTGTTGCTTTTTTAAAACAGCCAAGCATCTTCATCACTATTAAAACAATAACCATACCGATAATTAACCTTAATTTTAAAAAATCACCATACCAATAAAAGCAACAGCATTAAATCTTTTGGCTATATTACTACGTATACTTAAATTGCGTTTAAGCGTAACCTTACACCCATTATGGATAAACAGCAGATACTCCAGTATTTAAGCCAAAATAATATACACCATATCAAATTTGCTTTTGCCGATATAGACGGTATTTTACGCGGAAAAGTAATTCACCGTAAAAAGTTTGAAGCGGGCTTAACCGATGGCTACGGCTTTTGTGATGTAGTTTTTGGCTGGGACAGTGATGATGAAGGTTATGATAATGTGCAGGTAACCGGCTGGCATACCGGCTACCCTGATAAACCCTGCCGTATTGATTTATCTACTTTTCGCACCATACCCTGGCAAAATAGTATCCCATTCTTTTTGGGAGATTTTAGTGGAGACGGCAACGAACAGGTTCCATGCCCGCGCACATTGCTCAAGCACATAGCTCAACAATGTACCGATATGGGCTACCACCCTGAGTTTGCGCAGGAATTTGAATGGTTCAACTTTAGCGAAACGCCCAAATCATTAGAGCAAAAAGGCTTTACCAATATGGAACCGCTTACGCCGGGCATGTTCGGCTATTCTATGCTTCGTTTATCGCAGCAAAGCGATTTTTATTTCGATTTGATAAACCTGCTCGAAGAATTTGGTATTCCCATTGAAGGTTTGCATACCGAAACAGGTCCCGGGGTATACGAAGCGGCCATTATACACGACCATGTTGTTGCCGCTGCTGACAAAGCCGCCTTATTAAAAAATGCAATTAAAGAAATTGCATCTAAACACGGTATAGTGGCCACCTTCATGGCCAAATGGAGCCACAATTTACCCGGATGCAGCGGACATGTACATCAAAGCTTATGGGACATGAACAAAACTACCAACTTATTTTACAACGAGGCCGATGAGCACAACATGAGCGATTTGATGAAGCATTACCTGGCCGGTCAGCTTTATTGTCTGCCACACATTATACCCATGTACGCACCTACAATTAACAGCTACAAACGTTTAGTTGAGGGAGCCTGGGCACCAACCACTATTACCTGGGGAATTGATAACCGCACAACGGCACTACGCGTATTAAACCACTCGCATGATTATACCCGATTGGAAACCCGCATACCTGGAGCGGATAGTAATCCCTATTTGGCATTATCGGCCGCACTGGCATCAGGTTTGTATGGTATAAAACATAAATTACCCTTAACATTGCCGCCCGTTGATGGAAATGGCTACAATTATAAAAGCAACGGTAGTATAGCCGCCAACCTTTATGAAGCAGCCACAACCATGAAAAACTCGGCGGTGGCTAAGGAGTTGTTTGGCGATGTTTTTACCGAGCATTTTACCAACACCCGCATTTGGGAATGGCGTCAGTTTAGCCGCCACGTTACCGACTGGGAGTTGAAACGTTATTTTGAAATTATATGATGATTTGCTGCTGACCACAGCAAATTTTAAAACCAATTATGGACCACGAATTAAGCAGGCAAATCGTAAGAAAAGCATGGGAAGGATACGATGCCTCAAAAATTATCCGCAGCATTGACGACATCAGCGCCAATGTATCAACCAATTTAGTATTCAGGCTAACTTTTGAAGATGATGATATTGTAATTGCCAAGCTATCGAGCTTTGGCAAGTACGATTACTTTAAAGAAGATCACCGTATTATACACAGCCTGAGTAATAACCTGTTGTATCCGTACGAAAACTTCCTGGCTAAATCGTTACTCAAAAATAACCGGGTTTACATTTATCGCCATCGTGGTGGAGGTATGGATGCATGGGTTGTGTTTTACAATCCAACCCGTATTATGGAACGCCTGCCACGCCGTTTAGAGGACAACCATATTAAAAAATTTGCGCAGCAAACAGCCAAGTTTCATAAGGCTTGTGCAAGGGCCAGCAAGGTGATTCCCAAATCATCGAAAACGATGCGGACGGATATTAATAACCTGCTCGATCAGATTAATGAAGATGAAAGCAGGTTTGGCACCCGCAGCCAGGTTGACCAACTACGCTACCATTGCGATAAATACCTGAAAGGCCGTGCTAAATACGCCGCCAATACTTTTGAAACTATACCGGTATTTATTGACTGGAACATTGGCAATTTTTCGGTAACGCACAAACAGGAACTCTACTCGCGCTGGGATTACGATTGGTTCAGGATGACTAACCGTATCATGGATTTTTACTTTTTCAGCCGTGTGATATCTGATGTGGGCGACCGTACCGTATTTAGCTATTACATTACCACGTTAACAGAGAAGCGTTTCATACAGTTTTTGGAAGAATACCACAAGCATAACCCGCTTACCGTTAACGAAGTATATTTTATGAAAGAAGCATATCGCTTTTTTATATTAAATTACGTTATAAAAGATGGCAAGCACTTTTTTCATGAGCAGTATGCGGTAAAACTACAGCAGGAAGCCTATGATATTTACCTGCCATCGGTAGAACGCGATTTTGATGCCGAAGTGATACTGAAGGCGTTGAAGTTGAAGTGATAATTACTCCAAATTGTCATCTCGTACGATAGTGAGAGATCTTTTAGAACCGATCAGCTAATCGCTTTGAAAAGATTTCTCGTTCCTCGAAATAACAGTTTTGGTTTTGCAGCTCATACCTATGATAAAAACTACTGATTTTAAAAGCATAGCCGATCGTTACAAAGTAATTTTTTTCGACTCATTTGGGGTAATTAAAAACTACTGGGGACTGGTACCAGGCATGCGCGATACGTTTGATTATCTCGAAGCCAATCAAAAGGAATACTACATTGTAACTAACGATGCCTCGCGTAGTCCGCAGCAGCTGGCAGCTTCGTTTGTAAAGCTGGGTTTAGAGATGATCACAGCCGATAAAATCATATCATCGGGTATGCTGGCTAAAGAGTATCTCGATTTAAAGGTGGATGGCGGTAGCGTAGCATTTTTAGGAACCGATGATTCGGCTCACTATATTGAAAATGCGGGATTGCATACTATACCCGTACGTGATATTACAGATGAAAACATCAATCAGGTAAACGGTTTAGTATTTATGGATGATGAAGGTTTTAACTGGTTTAGCGATCTGAACAAAGCGGTTAACCTGTTGCGCAAAAGAAATATTCCGGCTATAGTGGCCAATACCGATTTTGCCTATCCGCTCAACATGAACGATGTAGCTATAGCCGTGGGCGCGTTAGCTAATATGATCGAACATGTGGTGGGTAAAAGATTCATTCGCTTTGGCAAGCCCGATTCACAGATGTTTATGTTTGCTTACGATTTGGTGCGCGAAAAGATGGAGATCAGCAAAAAGGACATCCTTATGGTGGGTGACACTCTTCATACCGATATTTTGGGTGGCAACAAATTTGGCTTAGATACCGTTCTGGTGTTTTCGGGCAATGTTAAACCCGAAGATGCCGAAACAGCCATATCTTCCACAGGTATTGTGCCCACCTACATTTGCGATACAGCAGTTATCAAAATTGACTAAAATTAAATAGTATTCGTAATTTGATATTGCGAAGCTTGCTTAGTTTTCTTACCGCTACGTTTCTCAAAATAATAATCTATACGGCCTAAATTAATACCGGCCCAGCCTACCTGGCTTATGGTAGTTATTTGCCCGTCGAGATTTTTAATATCCGCAGGCTGGTCTAAAAACGTATGCGTATGGCCACCAATAACAAGGTCGATATTGCGGGTTTGAGCTGCCAGTACTTTATCTGATACCTTATTTTCTTTGTACGAGTAACCTAAATGCGAAAGGCATATCACCAAATCGCAATTCAATTCATTCTTAAGTATCGATGCCGTTTCATTACCCTTTTTTATAGGATCGAGGTATACGGTTTCTTTGTAGTTGCGTGGGTCAACTAACCCGGCCAGTTCAATGCCTAAACCAAACACACCTACCTTTAAACCTTTTTTATTGAAAACTTTGTAAGGCAGAGTTGATTTGTTCATTACGGTATTACTGAAATCATAATTGCTCAATAATATCGGGAAGTTAGCATTGGGCAGTTGCTTGTAAAAACCTTCAATACCGTTGTCAAAATCATGGTTACCCATTGTGGCTGCATCATAGCCCATCTCGCTCATCAGCTTCAGTTCTAATTCACCGCCAAAAAGGTTAAAATATGGCGTTCCCTGAAATATATCACCGGCATCCAGCAAGAGCACGTTATCCTGCTCGAAACGTATCTTTTTGATTAATGCCGAACGCCTTGCAGCGCCGCCTAAGCCCTGAAACTTCGAACCATCCATCGGGAACGGTTCAATGCGGCTATGCACATCATTGGTATGCAAAATGGTTAAACGCTGCACATCACCTGCCGCCAAAGCATCTAACGAATAAGCGCTCAATGCCGCCGAGGCCGCAATTATGCTACCGGCTTTTATAAACTGCCTGCGGTTAGTTTTTTGTAATTCTTCCATCTAATTGCACATTTATAGTTTTACCGGCTGCGGTTTGTTGTTTTACGTAGTTAATTAGCGCATCGCGCACGCGCAAACCAATATTTTTGCGTTCAACAGGCGTTGCCATGCCTTTGGTATTATCGCCACCATTGGCCAGGTAATCTGATGTAAGTACAGTGTAGGTTCTATTTGGGTTAAAGAGGCTGCCGTTGATGATAATTTCGGCAGGTTGCCTGTTTTTAATTGTCATTCGTAAACCGTTTACCGGCTGGCCCCCACTGGCCGCAATAAAATTGAGCAATTGCTGTACATCAGTACCTTTGAGTTTGAGCAACACCAGTTCATTTTCAAAAGGCATCAGCTCAAATATATTATCCAGCGTAACATTCCCTTTAGGTATAGCATAACGCAAACCACCTTTGGTGGTAGGTATAGCAAAATCAAAGCTCGCTATTTTACGTGCCTCGGCTGCTGTGGCATCCGCATAAAAATTGCCTAAATAGGTCTCGGCCGAATCACTTTTGGGCATTGCAATAGCACTTTGGCCTAAAACAGCGTTCATTTGGGCTTCCATTTTCTGCTTGTAAGGCAAATAAGTTTTTATTACTCCCGAATCAACTGCTAACGTACTATCCATATGGTACTCCCCCCTCCCCGATTTTACCAGCGCGTAATGCGACTGGCAACCGGCAAAAGCAGCAAGCAGTATTAATATTAAAAGAGCCTTTAAATTAAAAATCTTCATTAATCAATTCTTTATTAATAAACGCGGCCGCTGCCATTCCGCCACGCACCGCACTGGCCACCGAACGTAACGGGTCAACACAATCTCCCGCGGCATACACACCATTAACATTGGTTTTGCCAAAGCCATCGTTTTTAATGTGACCACTTTCGGTCAATTCGCAACCTAATAACATGGGCAGTTCGCAGTGTTGCTTAAATGGCAAATGTGCATATAAAGCAGCTAAAGGCAGTTTGCTACCATCGGCTAATTTTACATTAGTTATTATGCCATTTTGATGCACAACTTCGGCAACAGGTGTTTCTATAATGTTAATTTGGTGTGATTTTAGCTTAGATGTTTGTTCATCTGTTAAGGTTGATGCACCGTTGGTAAATAACGTTACCCCGCCTGCCCAGTGGCTAATCATTTTCACGTATTCGTACCCTCCATCACCATTGCCAAAAACACCGGTTGCTTGTCCGCGAACCTCGTAGCCATGACAATAAGGGCAGTGGATAACCGTAATTCCCCAACATTCGACGAAGCCTTTAATATTAGGCATCACATCGGCAATTCCGGTTGCAAACAATAGCTTCCTTGCATTGAATTTACGGCCAAATATAGTGCTAATCTCAAACAAATCTGCGTTTTTAACAGCGCTGCTTGCTGTGTCTTCTAAAAATTCTAATGTAGGATATGCAGCCAGTTGCGCTTTAGCCTCGGCCGCTATTTGAGCCGGGGTATGTCCATCGTGTGTTAAAAAATTATGCGAGTGTGGCGTTTGACGGTTACATGGTTTACCGCCGTCAACCACTAATACTTTACGTAGCGAACGTCCCAGCGTCATAGCGGCCTGCAAACCGGCATAGCTTCCACCTATAATAATTACATCGTGTGTAGTTGATTCCATATGTGTAAATGTTTGACAGCAAAATTACACAAACGCAACTTAGTTGCATTTGAAATTTCTATCTTTGTTTTGTCATAAATCAATACTGCTTTGGAAAACAAATTTGCAGGCATACTTTCAAAACATGAGCTCAAGGTGACTCAAGCCAGGTTGCTGGTGCTTGGTATAATTTCAAAAGCAAAGTCGGCCGTGTCGCAACCTCAGATAGAAAACCATTTAAATGGAAAAGTGGACCGGGTGACATTGTATCGCATATTAAGCGCGTTTGAGCAAAAAGGGATTTTGCACAAGGTAATAGATCTCAACGGAACTGCGAATTATGCCATGTGTTCCTCAAAATGTACCAAACATGCACATCACGATAAACACTTTCATTTTAACTGCACACAATGCTTTAAAGTGTATTGCATGAATGATTTTAGTTTACCCCCTGTTCAGCTGCCTGCGGGTTTCGCAGCACAAGACATCAATTTGACTATAACAGGTGTTTGTAAGGAATGTAATGCTTAAAGTTCAAACTGCTGGCGCAATTTTTCTTCTTCTAAATCTAACTGTGCAACATATTTTTTTATCACCTCTTCTTCAAACTCAGGTTTAAGGTTAAGTTCTTGAAGTTTATGACGCTGCACCTCAATCACGTGCTTAAATGCATCATGAAATTTAGTCTTGTTTTTCAGTGCTTCTTCTTCGCTGCGCTCGTGCCTGCCATCAACATATTCTAACTCATTTGATAGGCGGGCTTTTAGTTCTTTTAAAAGCTGATTATTAATCATGTCATCCTGATATTCCTTTTCCAGCAAAGCTAAAGCAACATTTTTCATTGCTGATTTTACCTGCGCCTCCTGCTCGTGCTCCGGGATGAGGTAGTCGCGCTCGGGTTCGCCAAACTTGCGGATAACCCAAGGCAAGGTTAATCCTTGGAAAACCAGCGTTACCAGTATCACAATAAAAGTAATAAAAATAATAAGCTCGCGATGAGGGAAAGGCTGCCCACTTTTTAAAACCAGCGGAATAGATAAGGCCGATGCCAGCGATACTACACCCCGCATACCCGCCCAGCCAAAAACTATAGGTCCGCGCCAGCCCGGCCTGCTATCGGCCGTTTGAATAAACCGACTCATGAACATGGTAAATACCGATGCCCCAAGCGTACTCAGCAAACGTATTACAATAACTGCTGCCGATATAATGAGTCCGTATTTAACGGCATCGCTTACATTATTGCTAACAGCCTTTACAACCGTAGTAAATCCCAGGCCAATGAGTAAAAACACAAACCCATTAAACAAAAAGCCTATGGTTTGCCAAACGTTCACACTTTGTAACCGGCTTACATTATTAAGTATAACATGGCTTCGGTTTGATAAATACAGCCCCCCGGTTACCACTGCCAACACTCCCGAAAAATGAAAATGCTCGGCAACTATGTACATAATGTACGGTTCTACAAAGGTTAGCACAGTATCGATACTTGCCGTGGTGGGCATCCAGCGGTGCAAGGCATAAAACACTAAGCCAATAATTAAACCAATGGCTATGCCCATAACCACTACTTCCAAAAATTTGAGCGAGGCCTCTCCTACCGAGAAACTCCCGGTAAGTACGGCTACCAACGCAAAACGGTATACAATTAAACTCGACGCATCGTTCAACAAACTTTCGCCCTCAATAATGGCTTGCGCGCGTTTTGTCACTTTAACTTCTTTTAATATTGAGGTGGCCGAAACCGCATCGGGAGGTGAAATTATTCCACCTAATAAAAACCCTAAGGCTAATGTAAAACCGGGTATAAGTTGATGCGATATTACTGCTATTACAGCCGATGTGATGATTACAATAGGAAAGGCAAATGAGGCGATAACCCGGCGCCATTTCCAAAAATCTTTCCACGAAGTTTGCCAGGCCGCATCATAAAGTAATGGCGGCAGGAAGATGAGAAAAATGAGTTCAGGATCGATATTGATAGCGGGCAGCGACGGTATAAAACTTAAGCCCAAACCTCCTAAAACCAATACAATAGGATAAGAAACCTTTATCTTTTGTGCCAGCATTACCAGCAGCATAATAACGAGCAACAGGCATAGGTAAAAGAAAAAGTGTTGGTGCATAAGTTTTCGCCTAAAACAGTATCATGCTAAAAATAAGAAATTAATAAGAGAATTGTTTGCTGCTGCACGCTTAACCTGTATAACAAAAAAGGCAGGTGTTAACCTGCCATTGCTATAAAGTAGTCCATCATATCATCGCCGCTTGGCTTTTGGTTATAAGGTTGCCCCATTAAGCGCACCTGTACAGGTTCAGATATTCCTTTGAGTTTGATGTGACGGCTTTCAATGTCGCCGCCGGGCATATTGAGTAAACGATAGGCATCTTCCGAGATCAGCAGGTCGTTATTTAAATCTTTTGTTTTTGATTGCAGGCGTGATGCAATGTTAACCGGCAAACCCATTATGGTAAGGTGGTCGTTGTAATCAATATCATACATACCCACCAATACATTGCCCTGATGTAAACCGATGCCTATTTCAAAATTCAAATTAAAGTATGGTTGGGCATACGTAGCATTAAATACCTCTAAATCATGAAATATAGCCATCGATGCATCAACAGACGCTTTAACGGCAAATTCAACGTCCGAATTTAAACCAAAGGCTGCGTATATGCTATCGCCCTGGGTTTCGATAATACGTCCGCCTGCTTCACGAATGGAATCGTTAAATAGCGCAAACAGCTTACGGATCACATAAATTACATCATAAGCCGAGCGCTGCTCCATAAACGGGGTAAAGTTGCGTATGTCTAAAAACATGAGAGCCAACTGCTTTTCTTCGCCGGCTACGTTGTTTTGCTGAACGTAATCGGTGTAAAACGGCTTGGCAAATTCAGTTTGGCTCTGCTCATTTAGCGTATTGCTAACCTGAACCGGCGTATTAACGTTATTTATTTCGGGAATTGTGATATTGGCCTTTACCGGCAAAGCCGCAGTATGGCGTAAAGTATCACGATGTTTTTTGCAGATAGGTATATTTAGTTTCATTAGTTGCTTGTTTTAAGTAATACAAATGTAGCCCGGTAAATAAGGCGTCCGTTTGCAATATTCGAACGAATAATTGCAAAATTCAAAGATTGTAACCGATTATGTATTAAGTATGACGAACCCATACCAAACAAACATTAACCCGACAATTGCCCGATTTTTGATGATGTAATTCATCTATTTTTACATCAATATTGCGCTGTTGTTACAGCGTAATGCTATCATTGTAAAAACACGCACCTATGTTCTCCGAACCGTCTTATCTGGCTGCACGCATGGTGGCCGAAACCATTGAAACGCACTTTGCCGACCACCTGGCCGCCGCCCGCCTGCTTGGCGAAACCGACCTTGCTACAGCATGCAGCTCCAATATTATTGAAGCGGTAATTGATGTGGCATTTTGGGCAAGTTTGCGCCGTGAGGAAGGGCATTCGGTAAGTATATCAATGGCTGTTTTACAGCCCGAACAGGCCGGTAAACCTTTGGTGTTTGGGCAGCGGCTAAGGCTTACGCCCTATAACCTGGTTAAGTTGGCCCCGGCGGTTGAGCAACCCGGCATACACCTGGGCATATGGCACGAGAACGACGAACTTTACATTTGGGGAACCACCCACAGCGTACCAGGCATATGCTTTGTATTAGAGGTTGTTGAACCTGGTTTGCTGGTTATTAAGCACCGCCGTTTGGCCGGTTTTGGCAAGTTTGTAAACATTGCTGTTTTGCAGGGCGACCAGATCAAAGTTCTCGACGAAAAATCGATGGGGATTGCGGAGTGCCCTGCCCTGCATGCCTCACTCATGAACATGGCGTTACCCTCGTTTATGGGCGAAACATTTAACATTTTGCTCCAGCTATCATCGGCCATGAGGCTGCACCGGAGGGGTGGTTTGGTGCTCATTGTTCCGCGCAATACGGAGGGCTGGAAAGACTCGATAGTACACCCCATTAAGTACGAAGTTACCCCGCCCTATACCGTTATTGCCGATTTAATGCTGCACACGGAGCAGGAGCGCAATAAGTTTGAGTGGCAGGAATCACTCTTACAGGCCCTTGATATTATAGGCGGGTTTACCGCGGTAGATGGCGCCACCGTGATTACACAACAATATGATTTACTGGCTTTTGGAGCCAAAATAGCCCGTGCCGCCACCAGCATACCGGTCGAACAGGTGATTATCACCGAACCCGTATCGGGCGTACAGGCTACCCGTATACACCCTGCCCAAAACGGCGGAACCCGGCATTTGGCCGCCGCCCAGTTTGTGCACGATCAACATGATTCGGTAGCTTTGGTGGCCTCGCAGGATGGCCAATTTACAGTTTTTGCATGGTCGGAAAAGTTGCAGATGGTGCATGCGCACCGGATAGACGTGCTGTTGATGTGATTGAGGAGCGGGGGTTTAGGAGCGGGGAGCGGGTTTGTCAAAATCACAATCAATTGATTATGAGTGTATTTTATAAAATATCAAACCCCACAATACAAACACACAAGCCCAGGCTCAGGTAATAACCCATAAATTTACATGCGTTGATTGGGTTGTACGATGCACTTAATTCCCTCCCCCGGGAGGGTTAGGGAGGGGTTTATACAATTTGCTTAACTCATAAACCCCTGCCCGCACTACACTTTCCTTCACGCCCCTGCCCAGGGAGGGCGTATGTACAATGGTAGGCTTTTACGCTCGCCGACCGCTCCAAAAGCCTCGCTCCCCCTGCCCGCTATTTGCACCTGAAAACCTTGAAATCACCCCGTGGTTTCCCGTTTTTGCCGGTTTTTTGCGGGGTGTTTAATTTAGTGTTTCATAGAAATATATTTAACACCTTGAACGCTGTTGAACGGGTTGAACACCTTGAACACTGACCCGTCCTGAAAAAAGTTTACACTTTGTGTGGTTAATACTGTTATTGATTTACACTTTAAAGGTACGTACTAAAATAAGTTTACACAACATCCGCATACTGTTGCTTTACCGGGTAGTAATTCTGCCACCTTCGTTTGATCGGCCCTGTCAGCCTGTGGGCTTGTTCAGGTGTCATCATATCCAGGCTACTGTGCGGGCGCAGGGTATTATAGATAATAACAGCCTGCCTGATGCTTTGCCTGGCACTGCTGATATCTGCGTATCTTTCCTGCAATAGTTCCATCTTGAGGATCCCGTTAACCCGTTCTGCAATGGCATTGTCGCGCGGGTTACCACTTTGCGTCATGCTGATAGAGATCCCATTTTGCTTTAATAACTCCGTATATGCCCCGCTGCAGTATTGTATGCCCCGGTCCGAATGATGCACCAGGGGATGGTTTCCTTCCCGTTGCTTCAGTGCCATCTTTAAAGCCTGCAGGCAATTGTCCGTAGAAAGGTCATGGCTCATTGAAAAGCCAATGACCTTTCGGCTGTAAGCATCTGTTACCAGGCTCAGATAGGCAAAGCCTTCCCCCATGCGGATATAGGTAATATCGCTCACCCAAAGCTGGCCCGGACGGTCTATAACCATCTCTTTTACCAGGTCCGGGTACTTCCTGAAGCGGTGGTAGGAAAACGTGGTGCGTGCATGACGGCGCTTCTGCCGCACCAGCAGCCCGCTTTCCCGTAACAACACAAAGAATGCATCACGGCCTATAGCCGGCTGCAGCAGTGAAAACAGCTTCCTCGTCCCTATACGGGGTTGCTCCCTGCGGTAAGCCAGTACCTGCTGGACGAGCTCTTCCTGGCCGAAGCTCCGACGTTCCGTTGCTTTTAAATACTGATAATAAGCTTGTGTGCTGTAACCAAGCAGTCCGCACAGTTCACGCAAGCCACGTGAATGTGCCGTTATACTTACTCCGACCGCCTGATGCCAGACTTTTTTCTGATGTTAGTGCCCAGCTCCTGATCTGCTATATCGATGATATTGTTCAACAGTTCGTTCCTTAAACGCTCCTTGCGCAGCAGCTCTCTGAGCTGTGCTACATCATCAGGCATGGACGTGTCCTGCTCTTCCTGGGTTTTTTTAATGGGGTGCTCTTTTTTCACAATTCGATGGATAGTAGCCGCAGAGGTACTATACTTTTTGGCTAAGCTACGAAAACTTAGCCCGTGCGTGATCCGGTCATGAAGGATCTTCGCTATCTGGCTCTTGTTCATGGTTACACTTTCTGTTTTTATTGTGTAAACCTTAGCCAGGACAAGTCACACTGACAGGATTGTGCGGGTAGTTATGAGTTAAGAAGTATATTTTTGAGTTTGGAATTCCAATCACACTCCTTCCATTTTTTCAGAGACAACTTTAACACACCCCAATACATCCTTCTTTATTTGCTTCTCCCAAAATCTTATAACTGTATACCCCATTAATTTAAGTTTAAGATTATTTGCTTCATCTCTTTGCATATTACGCTCAATTTTCGCAATCCAAAACTCTCTGTTGGACTTGATTTTCGCCCGCTTTTTATCCCATTCGTATCCGTGCCAGAACTCGCCATCTATAAAAACAATTATTTTATACTTGTTGATTACGATGTCTGGATTACCAGGAAGTGCTTTATTATGAAGTCTAAAGCGTATACCGGATGCCCAAAGTGCTTTTCTAAAGAGAATTTCTGGCCGTGTATTTTTAGACTTTATTTTAGACATTAAAATACTCCGAGATTTGGTAGTATAAAATCCGTTCACCTCATTAAAACGAGGAACCTTGATTATTTCTTTATCCTCGTAATTAACCATTATTAAAATTGTGGAAAACTAATTTTATTAGCATAGCAAAAACAATTTTACTTATAATATATTTGTAACCATGTGTAAGGTTGTTTAACATGGTTATATGAAAAAAGTTTATACAATTTCAGAAGCAGCAGATATTCTTGGTAAAAGTAAGGAAACACTTAGAAGATGGGATAAAAGCGGCAAACTATGCGCTGTAAGAGAACCCATGAGTAATTATAGAGTTTACAAAAAGGAGCAACTAATGATTTTTGACGAATTTGAGCAATCGTACAAAAGAGAAGTAAAAGAAATACAACCAACTGATAATTACACAGTTCTTGAACTATTTGCTGGAGCAGGCGGCCTTGCAATCGGGCTTGAACAAGCAGGATTAAAATGTGTCGCCTTAAACGAACTTGACCATTGGGCTGCAGAAACACTAAGAGTTAACAGGCCTAATTGGAATGTTATTGAAGGAGATATAAGGAACCTGTCATTCTCTCATTTACGTAATAAAGTTGATGTTGTAACAGGCGGTTTCCCTTGCCAGGCATTTAGTTATGCTGGAAAAAAATTAGGGCTACAAGATGCAAGGGGAACATTATTTTATGAATTTGCACGTGTAGTACAAGAAACCTCCCCCGCAATATGTATAGGTGAGAACGTAAGAGGCCTCTTGAACCATGATAGTGGCCGTACCTTAAAAGGGATGATATCAATTCTAGATGAAATTGGGTATCGGGTTTTAGAACCAAAAATCCTGAAAGCCATATATTATAATGTACCACAAAAGAGGGAAAGACTTATTTTAGTTGGTGTAAGAAAAGATATCACTGTTGATTTTGAATATCCGCAGAGTAACAATAAGATATACACTTTAAAAGATGCCTTAAAAAAAGGGGAACTTTTTAATTGCGATGTCCCTGATTCCGCTGGAAGTAAATATCCAATTAGTAAACAAAACATTTTGGACTTAGTACCAGCAGGGGGCTATTGGAGAGACTTACCATTAGAGCTTCAAAAAAAGTATATGCAAAAAAGCTTCTATTTAGGAGGAGGGAAAACAGGTATTGCAAGACGTATAAGCTGGGATGAACCTTGCTTAACTCTTACTTGTAGTCCCGCTCAAAAACAAACTGAGAGGTGTCATCCTGAGGAAACAAGGCCTTTTACAGTACGAGAGTATGCCCGGATTCAAACATTCCCAGATGATTGGAGATTTACCGGGGCTGTAAATCAACAATATAAACAAATTGGAAATGCAGTACCAGTTAATTTAGCAAAAGCGATAGGAATATCCATAGTAAATTTTCTTAATGAGAAAAAAATGTCAGACACTCACACCCATGCTGAAGTTATGCAGGCATAGCATTACAATTTATCCACCCCTAAATAATATGTAAAATTTTCAAACGTGATTTGGTCAAGGATTGAACGCTGTGATTTATCTGCACGACTTTTTATTTCAGATAATGCAGAATGTTCAATCACTTTGTCTTGTTTTTCAATTGTAGATAAATAGTCTTTTATTGCAAAGGGTAAAGCTTTATATAATTGTATCAAAGCATCATCTTCACCTGATAGCATATTATAAAACTGGTCTCCTGAAATCATAAATACACGGGTATGATTATACTCCCTACCATTAATATTACCCGACCAATTTTTGTTAAAACTTCCTTTGGCTAAAACTTGCACCCAGTAACATTTTGCTTTTTTGTAAGTATCGGCATACTTTGCAAGCTTTTGATATAAGCTTTCAGCAGCGCTACTATTCATCGTATTATGCTTGTTTTTAATATCGGCAAACAACGAATTGTCAACAGCCTTTATGTCAAATCCACTCAGTTTTCCAACCTCATAACCATTTATTCCTCCCAGAATTTGTTCATGAAAAGTACCAATCGAATTATTTATAGATTTATCAATTTGTCTTAATATCTCGGTATCAACTAAATCATCTTGGTCAATTTCATTAAAATTACTATCAAATGTTAGTTTAATTGTATCTACTTTATTTGCATAAAACCTTCCACTACTTATACTGTTTTTAGCCTTAATATAAGATTGGTGAAGACCTGAAATACATTTTAACAAATGTTCATCTGATATATAATTGAGATACTTATTTTTCATGAGAATATGACAATATAAAACACAAAGTAAATAGTTAAATTTATTAAACAAACATTTTTGATATTTTCCTTTACTTCAACTAAGCTTTTGAAAATCCTTTCTTCCCAACATAATCCTATATAATAATAAGCACCGGACGGAATTACACATGCCAGTAACACCTTCCAAAGGTGGTTTTAATTTCCAGACTTGCTTACTCCTATTGAAGATGAAACGAATGAACAGAGGCATGAGTTAAATAAATGCAGCCTTTTACCCCATCCCCCGCCCCTATTATTTTCACAATCGGTTGCAAATATCGTGCAGGTTGCTTACAATTGTATAATTGACATTTATAAACCGTCTTCTATTTCTTGTTACCCATGTTTACTAAAAATTGGATTTGTGCGTTGTCGTTTGTGGCTTGCCATGCGCCTGGTTTTGCGCAGGTGAAAAGTACGGCTGTTTTGGAATCGTTTCCGTTATCGTCGGTACGGTTGCTATCCAGTCCGTTTAAGGAGGCGCAACAAACCGATATGAAGTACATGCTGTCGCTCAACCCCGACCGTTTGCTGGCACCATACCTGCGCGAAGCCGGGTTGAAGCCCAAAGCAGAAAGCTACGGCAACTGGGAAAACACGGGTTTAGATGGTCATATTGGCGGGCATTACGTGTCGGCCCTATCGCTTATGTATGCTTCTACCGGCAATGCCGAAGTTAAGCAACGGCTCGATTACATGATTGCCGAACTTAAACGCTGCCAGGATGCCAACGGCAATGGTTATGTGGGAGGCATACCAGGCGGCAAAGCCATGTGGGCTGATATTGAGAAGGGCAAAATAGATGCATCGACCTTTGGCATGAACGGCAAATGGGTTCCGTTGTACAACATTCATAAACTGTTTGCAGGTTTATACGATGCCTATGCCGTAGCCGGTAACGCCGACGCCAAAACCATGCTCATTAAACTTACCGACTGGTTTGAGGGCATTACCCATAACCTAACCAACGAGCAGGCGCAGCAAATGATGCGCAGCGAACATGGCGGCCTGAACGAAGTATTTGCCAATGTGTACAGCATCACCGGTAATCAAAAATATTTAGACCTGGCCCGCAAGTTTTCGCACCAGGCCATACTCAACCCGCTTTTGCAGGATCAGGATAAATTAACCGGCATACACGCCAATACACAAATACCTAAGGTAATTGGTTTTGAACGTATTGCGCAGCTAAGTAATGATACCCAATGGGACAACGCCGCCAACTACTTTTGGAACAACGTGGTTAGCAAACGCACCATTGCCTTTGGGGGCAACAGCGTAAGGGAGCATTTTAACGCTACGGATAATTTTATGCCCATGCTCGAATCGCGCGAGGGGCCCGAAACCTGTAACTCTTACAATATGCTTAAGCTGAGTAAGGAACTGTTTTTAAATCATGCCGAGGGCAAGTATATTGATTATTATGAGCGTACGTTGTACAACCATATCCTGTCATCGCAGCGGCCAGAGGGTGGTTTTGTGTACTTTACACCTATCCGGCCGGGGCATTACCGCGCTTACTCGCAGCCGCAGGAAGGCTTTTGGTGCTGCGTGGGTTCGGGGCTGGAAAACCATGGCAAGTATGGCGAACTCATTTATGCGCATAACAATAACGACCTGTTTGTAAACCTGTTCATCGCATCATCGCTCAACTGGAAACAAAAGCAACTGACCTTAACGCAGGAGACCGCTTTCCCATATACCGAAACCTCGAAGCTTACACTTAAATTGGCTAAAGCCAGTAATTTTGCGCTGCATTTCCGCTATCCGGCGTGGGTTGAAAAAGGCAAAATGCGCATTACCGTTAATGGCAAACCGCAAATTATCAAAACCGATGCTGAGGGCTACGCGGGTATTGAACGCACCTGGAAAACCGGCGATGCGGTAACCGTTACACTGCCTATGCACACCAGCGCCGAGTTTTTGCCCGATGGCTCAAACTGGGTTGCCTTTTTACACGGACCAATTGTGCTGGCTGCCGATTTGGGTAAAAAAGACTTAATTGGCCAAACGGCCGATGGTAGTCGCATGGGGCACATAGCGGCTGGTCCGCTGATGCCATTGGACGAAGCCCCGATGGTAGTGGCTGCCAACAAAGACTTACAAAACGAAATT
The DNA here is from genome assembly GCF_031951985.1 of Mucilaginibacter terrae. Classification (NCBI taxonomy): domain Bacteria; kingdom Pseudomonadati; phylum Bacteroidota; class Sphingobacteriia; order Sphingobacteriales; family Sphingobacteriaceae; genus Mucilaginibacter; species Mucilaginibacter terrae. The sequence goes on from NZ_JAVLVU010000001.1 coordinate 1,431,738, forward strand.
GAACCCGGCAAAGCGCCCATGAATTATTCGGCCGCCAAACTCATTTACCGGGACAAGTATAAGTACCTTAAACTGGTGCCATTTTACACCCTGCAAGACACCCGCTACATTATGTACTGGCCCTACACCAGTACCGAAAAGCTGCCCGCCGTGCTGGCAACCCTAAAAGAAAAAGAGGCCGCCAAACAAGCTTTAGATGCCCAAACCATTGACCTCGTAAATACCGGCGAACAGCAACCCGAAAACGACCACAACTTTAAAGGCGAAAACACCGACAACGGCCTCTTTGCCGAACGCCATTTCCGCAACGCCAAGGGCTGGTTTAGCTACGTACTTAAAAATCCATCGGCACCGGCCACCAAACTACGCCTCACCTACCACGGCCGCGAACGCAACCGCGAATTTAGTGTGTTAGTAAATGGTGTTCTGTTAAGCCATGTAAAACTGGATGGCTCGGGCGGTGATAAGTTTGTAGATGCAGAGTACCCGCTGCCTGCTGATGCGGCTAAGGCTGCTTCTTTAGAAGTGAAGTTTGTAGCAAGTCAAGGTTCGGCTGTGGGGAATGTTTTTGAGGTGAGGTTGATGAGGTAGAGGGATGATCGATAATAATACCAATAATAGATTATGAACAAAATATTATAAGTGTTGAATTTTAAACTAAAAACACATTACATCAACTTGTAAATACCCATGTTTATTACACGAAAAGACCGAAGAATAGTAGATAATTGTCGTGCAAAAGCGCGTAAAGCAACAAAATTATGCTATTCGCCTGGGTGTAATAAAAATGCGATCATGTCTCATATTCAACAGGCAGAGGGCCCTTTAAGACTAATTGCTAAAGAAGGAAAAGTAATGCAACTAATGCTTAATAATTCTTTTGAGATTAATCCATGGCGTTTTCAAAAGGCAGGTATCAGAGAGGGCGATATATTACGGTTTTGGGGCTTCTGCAAAGAATGTGATTCCAACTTATTTAAGGATGTCGAAACTACAGATGTTGATTATTATGATTATAGAAATTTGTTATTGTTGAGTTATCGCGCGTTATGTAATGAATTATACAAAAAGGAATATAACCTAAAGCAATTTGATAAGATTTTAAAATCTACAGAAATTTCTTCGGCGTGCAGAGAGCAGTTTGAATATAAAAAATTATTAACACGTGTTGGAATACACCATACTCATCAAGAAAAAAAACTTATCGAAGAGAATTTAATTAACTTTAACGATAAACATTATGATTTTTTAATCTTTAAAATTGGAGAAATCAATATTTGTGGATCAATATATTTTTCGCTTCCTGAAGCCTTTAATTTGCAACGCGCCTTGGCTGATTTAACAAATTGCCAGCGCCGAGAAGGCTCATATTTTGTACAATTAATACCAACAAAAGAAACAACATTCTTTATAATTGGCCGTAGAAAACAGATGACACATGGATATTATAATTTTTCAACTCTGGCTATTGCGAATGAAGCTTATATATTCGAAGTAATCAATGAAATATTACTCAAATTTTCGGAATCTTGGTGTATGTCTATTGAGTATTACGATCAACTTCAAAATAAAGGAATAATTCAACTTATTTTATCTACAATGAAACAATATTCGCGGCCTGAAATGAAACTTGAAGCAATGACATTCAATATGTTTAATTACAAATAATCACAAACTTTTCTCGCTAACTTTAAGTTTTGGCAATTATTTAAATACTTGCAGATTCTAACTAATTGTGCTCGTTATAAACGAGCACAATTCATCAGCCCAAATAATCTTCATCACTCACCTGCTCTAACCAATCAACCGGCGAACCGTTTAATTTTTCTTGTATAGCAATGTGGCTCATGGCGTTGGTGGCGGTTGCACCGTGCCAGTGCTTTTCGTTGGGTTCAAAGTAAATCACATCACCTGCATGTATTTCCTGGCGTTCGTCTCCTTCACGCTGTACCCAGCCGGTGCCGGAGGTTACAATTAAGGTTTGACCAAGCGGATGGGTGTGCCATGCAGTACGCGCGCCGGGCTCGAAGGTAACTTGAGCCATAGCCACGCGTGCCGGGTCGGGCGGATTGAACAATGGATCGATGCGGACTGAACCGGTAAAATAGTCTTCGGGTCCTTTTGCTGATGGCTGCGAGCCGGTACGGATAATTTGCATAGAGTATTTTTTTCGAAATATAGTGTTAATTGTAAATATCAGTATAGCATCGCTTGTAATCACATCGTAGAGAAAATTCCTTTATCATTGAAATGAAAACAAGGAGGATGTGGTAAAGCAATACACTAACATTACCTTTTTTCGCGGCATCAGGAATGTTGCGGTAAACACAACCGGAAGTTAAACCACAACCTGTAGTAGCAACAGGACGTAGCCGCAAGTTTCTTCTTTGGTTCATTTCTTCTTTGTGTAAAGAAGAAAGAACATCCACAGGCGGGTGTAAAACCATTTTACCTGTGCTAACAAGGTTCTGTATTGAATCAATGCACAAACCCAATTTCAGAAGATAATCACCCCCTCCTCCCTTACTACTAATGAATATATCACTTCGAAAAGATTTCTCTCTATCGTTCGAAATGACAACATTGTTATAAAAACTGCTATACAAAAAACGCGGAGCTTCTTTCGAAAACTCCGCGTAACAGAATAGAAGAATGGATTTACAAAAAGCGGAAAGTCAGGTTTGTAAAATCAATTTAAAACGTAAGTGGCCACCGAACCTGCATTTAACGAGGCAGCAGCAATACGGCCATTAAAGGCCACGTTAAAGTTTTTTGCAGCTTCGCCGGTGTTCATTACAATCAGCACCATTTTTCCTTCCGGCGTTTTAAAGGCAACGTTAGGCAAACCACTCAATAGGTTTGATGCAATACGCACCGAACCGGGCCTTACAAACTTTGCAGCGTGGGCTGCCACATAATAAGCCGGGTTGCGGGTAATCTTGTCGCCATCAATGGTTATGCCGCCCATGCAGCGGTCGCAGCCGCCACGGTCGGTATGGGGGTTGCTGGCAGGATCTGCAGCCAGGTTCCACTCAATTACGGTGCGGCTCCAGTTGCGGGTTGCGCCTATGGTGAGTTTGGTAATGTGTTCTTTTACATCGCGCTTAAAGTTGGCCGGGGCACCCATCCATTGTTCGGTGAAGTAAACGTTGCGATCGGGATGGGCATTGTGTACCTCGCTCATGGCTTCAATTTTGCCACCATACAGGTGAAACGCCGAGCCATCAATGTACTTTTTGGCTTCGGCATCGTTCAGGATAGATATAGGGTATTCGGGTTTGTCGCAATTATGATCGTAGATAATAATTTTGGTTTTGATGCCATGCTTTTTAAAAGTAGGGCCTAAGTTTTGGCTTACAAATTTAGCCTGATCGGGTGCCAGCATCAGCATGCTGGGGTTATTGCCGGGGTGCAGGGGTTCGTTTTGTACGGTAATGGCATCAATGGCAATGCCCTCCTTCTTCATCGTTTGAATGTACTTGGCCAGATAGCGGGCATATACCTCAAAGTATTCGGGTTTGAGGCTACCGCCACGGGTATCGCCGTTATCCTTCATCCACACCGGGGCCGACCATGGCGAACCCAATATTTTAATCTTTGGATTTACTGCCAGTATTTCTTTTAATACGGGTACTGCATCCTTTTTGTCCTGCGCTAAATCAAACTTAGCCAGGCTCATATCGGTTTCGCCTTTGGGCAAATCATCGTATGAAAATACAAATTCGTTTAAGTCCGACGCGCCGATGCTCACCCGCAGGTAACTGATGCCGATATTATTGCCATCAGTAGCAAACAGTTCCTTGATTAATGCCTTACGTGCCGGTGCCGACATACGCATCATCAACTGGGCACTGCCTCCGGTTAGGGTGAATCCAAACCCATCAATAGTTTGATAGGGTTGACGGGGGTTGACGGTGATTGTGGAATCGGCATTACGCCCCTGCCCAAAAACCAACCCTTTAGCCTGTTTTTGAAACAAGGCAGATTGATCGGCATTGGTAAGCCATATCTCCCCTGCTTGCTTTTGTTGTAATGTAAGTGCCGTTGCCGAAATGAGTATTACCCCGGCTGCTAAAATGTATTTAAGTTTCATAAGCTGCTTTTAGTCGATTACAAGGGTGGCAATGGAGTGAGGCAAGCTTGTTAGTGCGGCAGCCTTACCTTTTATCCAAACACTGTATTTTATTTCGGCATCATTGGGGTTCATTACCACTACGGCAATTTTACCATCGGGGTTTTGGTAGGCGGTGGTTAGCAGCTTATCGCGGCTCGATGAGCTGACGATGCGCTTGGCACCCGGTTTTATGTATTTGCTAAAATGGCCTATATAATAATACTCGCTGGTGTAGTGCAGGCTGCCATCGCGCGTATCGGCGTGGATGGGTGCGAAGCAAAAATTACCCACGTGGTTTGGGCCACCCTTTTCGTCAAGGAGTACGTTCCAGTCGGTCCAGGCTACGGTGCCCGCGTTAAAATCATTGATCATGGAGGTGCCGTAACGTTCACCTAACGACCAGTCATCTAACCGGTTAAAGTCAAATTTTTCTATACAGCCTTCGGTAAATACCAAATTAAAATTAGGAAAAGCCTCGTGCACGCGGCGTGTACTTTCAAACTGCATACCGCCGCCTGTCCAGGTTTCATACCAATGAAAACCTATGCCCCAAACATATTTGGCAGCTTCGGGATCTTCTAACACCGTGCTGGCACGTTGGTATAATAAATCGCGGTTATGATCCCATATAATGAGTTTTTTACTTCCTAAGCCTTCTTTTTTTAAGGTTGGGCCAAGGTATTGCCTTACAAAGTCGCGCTCTTCATCAGCAGTAAAAATGCACGATTCCCATTTTTGCTTAGCCATAGGTTCGTTTTGCACGCTGAGCCCCCAAATGGGGATACCCTCTTTTTCATAGCTTTTAATAAACTTCGTATAAAAAGTTGCCCAGTTTTGGCGGTATTCCGGCTTTAACTTTCCGCCGTGCAGCATGTCGTTATTATCCTTCATCCAGGCCGGCGGGCTCCATGGACTAACAAATAGATTAAACTTGCCTCCTGCTGCCTGCTGAGCCTGTTTAATAAAGGGTATGCGGTATTGCTTATCATGACTAATGTCAAAAGTTTTGAGCGCCGCATCACCCTCCTTCACATAACTGTAAGTCTCACTGCTAAAATCGCAGCTTTGTATATGGGTGCGGGCAAAGGTGTAGCCTATCCCCTTTTCCTTATCATAATATGCGGTTAAAAACTCCTTTTGCTTAGCTGGGGATAGCTTGGCAAAGGTTTCGGCTGCGGCATCGGTTAATGCCCCGCCTATGCCTACCATGGTTTGGAAGGTTTTAGCCGGATCGACAAATAGGGCTACCTCCGTTTCAACAGGCTGCGGCTTGGCAACCATAGTGAGCGTTTGCGTTGATTTTAAACGCAACCCGGTGCCTTTGGCCGTGGTGTAAACCGTTACATGGCTCCCAATTTTTGAAGCCGTTTTTTTAATAGCTGTTTTGGTTTGGGCAGTAGCCGCCGATACTAAACCTAAAATAAGCGGCAGTGTAAGATATTTATTCATAGAAAGTATTAAAGTGTTTGCACAACTGTAAGCGCAAAAAGAAAGCGTATGCAGCTTATGATGCCGCATACGCTTTAAGATGTTATTGTGATAACATTTAGGAGTTATTGTATTTTGTCCAGAGCCGGCACATTAAGCTCGGCACCCGAGTAACCTTTATTTTGGTTGATACGACCTTTAATGTTCAAATCAATTTCGCGTTGTGGTATTGGCCATAATACGTGGTACGGCGAAATAACGTAACGGTTGTTAGAGTTGGTAATAACGGCCGGATTTTTATAAAAATCGTTTTTCTCCATTACCCTGTCGTACAAAAAGTTATTGGTTGAAAAATTGGCTACGTTATACGTTTTGCCATTGTAAGCAGGCAAGCCGGTTTGAGCAAAAATGTAAGCCATACGGGTGATCTCCGTTTTACGAGGCTCCTCCCAATACAGTTCGCGTTGACGCTCATCCAAAATGGTTCCGATGTTTACGGCACTTGGATCGGTTAATAATTGTGCTTGTGCACGGCCCCTTACCTGGTTTAAATCGGCCATGGCCAGTGCGGTCTGTCCTTTCCAAACGTATGCTTCGGCACGTAACAGGTAGGTTTCGGCTAATCGGAACACATACCAGTCGGTATTGGTACCACGCGGCGGGCTCCAGTATTTATCGGCAGCAAACTGGCTCGAACCAATGAACACTTTGTAATGCGGCCAGCTAAACCATGCACGTATGGTATCGCGCGGACCATTGTTAAACCTGGAAGCCACATTATCTGCAGTGTACTGCTCCAGCTTTTTGCCATACCAGGTTGGATCGGCATTGTTACCGCTTTTTAAACCCGGGTTATTGTAAACCAAATCCGTCATATTCATCCAGTTGCCTGGTGCATGGCGTAAATCGGTATTATCGGTCCATATGTACTTGGTGGCATAGGGTGTACCGCGCATACGGCCAATACCACGACCATACAGCAATGTTAAAGGAAACTCCGCACTAACGGCATCGCTCATACCCGGTTTACGTAAACCCGGAGTAAGGATGGTACCATTATGCCACATTGGGCAGCAGTTGCGCATAATTTGCGAACCGTTTGGCGTAGCACCTTCAAGCGTTTCGCGGTCGAGCACTACGTATAACGCCTCAGCATTTGCACCCGATGCTTTGTTTTCGGGGCGGTGTAAATCCCAGATCACGTTACGCGATGCATCAGTAGCCACAATTCCAAAACGGTTGGTCATTAAACGGTAAGGACCATTGATAGCTACATTACAGGCGGCGATGGCCTCATCAAATAAACCTAAGGATAAATCAACCTTAGCCAATAAGTGAGCTGCAGCACCCTTTGATACATTACCTTTAGCATTTGCATCGTTAAGGTTAGCAACGGCAAACTCCAGGTCGGTTTTCATTTTTTGTAAAATAACCGTACGCTGGGTAGAAAAATAGCCGTTATTGACCTCCTGTTCTTCTTTTAACACCAGGGGCACATCGCCAAACTCATGCACCAAACGGTAATAACGGTATGCTCGATGAAAGTAAGCGGTGGCCAGTGTTAAGTTCTTTTGCGCAGGTGTAGGCCAAATAATGCCATCAATACGAGATATAATTACATTGGCATCTTTAATACCCGAATACCAGGCATACCAGTAACGGCCAATTTTATTAAAATCATCGCTATCGAGGTTAGCTGTTGGAGTAATACTGGCATTAAGGTTTTGAGCCGGGGTAGTTTTATCGGTTGTGCCATCAACAGCAGCATCGGTAAAAAGAGATTCGGTTAATAACGGGGCCGAATCGCCGAAGAACTCAAAACGCACGCTTGCATTAAGTGCGCTAAGTGCATTTGCAAATGCAACAGGCGATGTTAAGGTAACATCGGGAGTAAATTTAGATGGAGCTTCAGGCACCAGTTCGCTGCGCTTGGTACAACCAGCTGCCACAAATACGGCGGTAACTGCAATACCTGCTATTATATTTTTATTAAACTTTTTCATATATCACAAATTCTTTAATCCGGTTAAAAATTCACGTTAAAGCCAGCAGCCAGAAATCTTGGGGTTGGACCGTCATTTTGCGGGTCCCAAAACTGCCATCCGGTTAACACATATGGATTGGTGGCATTAATAAACACTTTTGCACTTTGTATACCGAAGCGTTTAATAACATCCTGAGGAATTGTATAGCCTAAGGATATATTTTGAATACGTACAAAAGATGCTTTGCGCCATACGTTAACCGAAGTACCCGATTGGCCAGAGCTTAAACGTGCATAATCATTAATTGGATTATCGGGAGTCCAGTAGGGCTGTACGTAAGAGTTCATACGCAGGAAGCCTACACTGCCCGGATTGTTTACCGCTTGGTTGTACTGCCTTAACTGCCCTATGTTAGAGATCAGCATTAACGAAAAATCGAAGTTTTTGAGGAAATTGATATCGTTACGGAGAGACCAGGTAAATTTAGGATTGGTTGAACCCAAAAACTGTTTATCGTTGTTGTCCCAGCGCTGATCGCCGTTTACGTCTTCCAGTTTAAAGTCGCCCGGACGAAGACCAATGTTGTATCTCGTATTAATGGCTGCAATTTCGGCAGCATCACTTTGTTGCCATACACCCAATATTTTGTAATCCCAAACGGCATTAATATCATGGCCTATAAACCAGCCGTTACCAATGTCGTCGTTTTCACGGGTAATGGTATTACCTGCTGCATCTTTGGTTTGGTATTCACCATAAAGATGTTTGATTTTGTTGCGGTTAAGGAAAAACGTTCCGGTTGCACTCCAGTTAAAATCGCGGCTTTTGATGATCTTACCATCCAACGAAACCTCGATACCTTTGTTATTTACCTCACCAATATTGGTAGATACCCTGGAGTTATTGCCACTTCCGCCTACCTGGATGTTGTTACCATTGTTGTAACCCTGTACCCACAATAATTCCTGCCTAACCAGCAAATCATTCGTTCTACGGTTATAAACATCAATACTACCACTTAAGCGATTGTTAAGCACGGTAAAATCCAAACCTATGTTAGTACCTGTAGTGCGCTCCCACTTTAATTGCGGGTTTTGCAAAGTACTTACGTATAGTGCAGTATTGTTAGTTACGTTACCGGCCGCATCTTGTGTTGGATATTTGTTAAGGTTTAACGTTGCCAAAGCCAATGACGGATCGGCAGTACCTGATGGGAAGCGGTTACCGTTAGTACCATAAGTTACACGTAACTTACCGTAATTAAGCCATTTAAAGCTATCGGTTTTCATAAACTTTTCGTCGCTGAACACCCATGCAAAAGCGCCCGAAGGATAATAGCCATAAGGGTGATTAAGACCAAAAACAGAGAAACCATCGCGACGGAAAGTTCCGGTTAAAATATAACGCCCCATAAAGGTGTAGTTTAAGCGGCCCATCAAACCGCTGGCGTTGTAAACACGGTCATCGCTGCTTTCAACAGGCAAGGCGCCTGCGCCAATATTGTGGTAACCTAAAACATCGGTTGGGCTAAACTGGCTGTTATTAGTACGGGTGTACCAGGTGTTATACTTTTCCTTGTTTAACAGCATGGTAACATCAAAATTGTGCTGACCAAAAGTTTTGTTCCAGGTAAGAATGTTATCTAAATTGTAACGGTAACGGTTCTCCATAGCGCGGTAAGCTGTACCACTCAAACCATTAACCGCAATTTCGTTGGGGTTACGGCCCGGACGGAAAAAAAAGTCACGATAAGACTCAATTTGCGGTGAAAAATTGAGATTATACTTTATGCCGAAAGGAAGATCGACCCGGGCAAAAAGATTGGAAAATAAAACGTTCTGTATGTTTGAATTATCATTGTAAACCATGCCCAAAAATGGGTTGCGCTGATTTAAACCACTATCATCGGTTGCTATACGGCGCAAGCTGCCATCCGCATTATACACATCGCCATAAGGAGAAGAGTTAATTATTTGTCCCCAGTCGGCCTCATGACGATCGAGCGCACCAAGCCCCAACGGGTTGCTGTCGGTAGTTAAAGCACTTTCATCGCGGCTTGAGAATTGGCTGTTTGCACCAATTGTTAAAAACTTGGCAGCTTTACCTTCAAGGTTAACCCGTATGCGGCCGTCTTTAAAATAACCACCGTTAATGAGGTTTTGATTTTTAGTGTAGTTACCCGAAATGTAGTATTTAACGCTTTCACTGGCGCCTGATAAACTGGCCGTATAATCCTGGCGAATGCCGTTACGGAAGATCAGTTTAGACCAATCGGTTACCTTACCGTTTTTGTAATTATTGATCTCGTTGTTAAAAAGCCCTAAACGGGTTAACCATACGGTTGTTGGGTCGCCGGTTGATGTACCCATGAACTGAGCCAGTGAAACACCCTCAGGCAGTGCATTAGGGTTACTATAAAAGTAATACGGGTTGTTAGTATTAGCACTCCGGGCTGCATCGGCACGCCAGTTTAAAAAACCCTCGCCTTGATAAAATTTTTGATTTTTTGCTAACTGAGCAATACCCAAGTTAGCGTTTAAGGTAATGCGCGGAGCTCCAGAACGGCCTTTTTTGGTAGTAATAGCAACCACACCACCGGCAGATTGTGCACCGTACACCGCCAATGCACTTGGATCGCGCAGTACATCAATACGGTCAATGTCATTAGGATTAATGTCGGCCAGTTGACCAAAGTAAATTACCCCGTCTAATACAATTAACGGCTGTACGTTTCCGGATAAGCTTGCTTTACCACGCACTTGTAAATCACCTGTACCACCGCCCTTGGCCGATGTATTTAAGGCAACCGATACACCCGGTATATTACCTCTGATGATGTCGGTAACACTGGTTGGATTTTCGTTCTCTAACCTATCGGCCTTTATGCTCGATATGGCTCCGGTAACATCTTTAACCGCACGTGTACCGTAACCAATTACTACAACATCATTAAGGTTATTAGCACTTGGCGCAAGCCTAACATCAATGGTTGGGTTAGCACCCACAGTTATAGTTTGGCTGGTGAAACCTACATATGTAAATGTTAATGTATTTCCCTGCGCAGCGGCAACTGAGTAAACGCCATTTACGTCGGTTTGGGTTGATGCATTGGTTTGGCTAACCTTAACGGTTACACCTGGCAATGGAAGCCCGGTATTATCAAGCACCTTACCCTTAATATTGGTTTGCGCCATGATATATGAGCACATTCCTAAGAGCAAGAAAGTTAACAGAGTAAAAAATTTTTCTCATAAAGTTTTTATTAAAAATTGAAGAAGGTTAGTTTTTGGCAACGCTTTGCGCCGCTCAATAATTAATGGCAAACGGCACAATTAGCCATACGCTGTTAAATAATTCATATGCTTATACATTTTTGGTTTTATTGGTTTGTAATTTATGTTAGCAGCCTGGGAAGCACCAATCACGAGTTACGGTGTCAAAAGTATTGAAATGCTGGTGAATAAAACAAGAGATAAATACATAATTAACTGAAAATAAATACATTACAAACTTTTCAATACGCTTAATGCACATAATGAAAAAACTTATTTGCATTGATTATTAGCACAATAAGAGTATTTAAGTATTTAACGCCATCAAGGGCAATACGGTTAAATAACTAAGAAATATTTTTACACATTTCAGTGTTTTTTCACTTAAATAAAGGAAACACATATTATAGGAAAATTTAAAGCAAAAGCGTCATTCTGACGCTTATATGCATATTTTAGGTTTTTTTTACAATGCGCAATTTTTATTGCTTCAAGCTATTTTTAATACCTATATTTAACATATAAGATATTAATTTGCACCCGAATAATCACTTCCTGTGATTTTGCAACCAATTAAAAACACACTAATACAGCACTGATATATGATTAGACTTTTTACTAATCTTACCTTTATTATATGCATGGTATTGAGCCATATTGCACTGGCTCAAACACCCGTAAACATTAATAACAAAGTTGAGCAACATATTTTTGGACGCAGAGAAATAGAGTTTTTAAAAGACGAAAAAGGTAAACTTACATTTACAGATGTGAAGAAGGCCGATGTGCAAAACCGCTTCAGCATTAACAAAAAATACTATCCTGATCATACACCAGGCATTACATACTGGTACAAAATTAAGGTAAACGTTAATAATGAATTGAACGAGCGCGATGCTATAATTGAGTTTTTTGACCAAACTACGAATCAAATTACTGCCTATCTGCCAACTGGTGAAGGGCAATATGTTACACAATATTCAGGAGCCGATCAGGCCTTTAAAACCCGCCTGTATCAGCATAAAAACTTTGAATTTAGCCTTACACACCTACCTAAAGGTACTTACACCTGTTATTTTAAGGTACGTGCGCGCGATGGTATCAATGTAATAATTGTATATCGTACGGTTACCTACTTTATAAAATACGCCCTAACTGAGTACCTCACTTACGGGTTGTTTTACGGCATCATCCTCATTTTCAGCTTTCATAACCTGCTCATGTTTATGGCCATGAAGCGTCGTGAATACCTATACTATGTGCTCTATATTTTAAGTGTAGGCTTATTTGAAATGTGTACCGATGGCATTGCCTTTCAATACCTGTGGCCTAACGCTCCGGATTGGAACCAATATGCTTATGGGGTTACACTATTTGCCATGAGCATTTTTGCACTTGAGTTTACCAAATCGCTGTTACATGTGCATATGCTACCAAGGCTTAACCGCTTAATTAATGGCGTTATTGCATTAAGAACAGCTTACTTTGTATACTGCCTGCTGTTTAACAAAGGGCTTTTTTACTACAAGTTTGTAGAATTTATACCGCTATCGGTTGCCTTTGGTGCAGGCATCATTATATGGCAAAAAGGTTACAAGCCGGCGCGTTTCTTTGTACTGGGTTACACCTTCCTGTTTTCGGGCTTTGTAATTAAAGCATTATCAGTGTTGGGGTTGGCCGAGTTTATACCCGGCGTGATTACCAATTATGTAAACGGCATTAGCTTTGTACTCGAAATGCTGTTCCTGTCCTTTTCTATTGGCGATCAGGTACGACTACTTCGCCGCGAAAAAGAGGCAGCCCATGAGGCCACCATCCGCCAGATGAATATCAACTTTGAACTCAAAGATTCGCTGAATAAAGAACTTGAGGTAAAGGTAGAAGAACGCACCCGAGAGGTTGTTGAAAAATCAAAAGAGATATTCAGCCAAGCTCATACCATTGAAGAACAGAACAAGGAACTGGTAACCATTAATACCCAATTAGAACAGCAGGCAGCCGAAATTTCGCGCATGAACGTGCTCCTCGAAAAAGACAATACTGAGCTTAAAACCAATATTGAAAAGGTTACCGATGCCCGCGCGCTCTCGAAAGAACTATCATTCGAAGAGTTCAGCCTGCAATATCCCGATCAGGAAAAATGCAACAAGTTTCTCTCCGAAATAAAATGGGAAAAGGGCTATACGTGCATTAAATGCGGTCACGAGGCTTATAAAAACGGGCGTGCCCCGTATAGCCGACGCTGCGGTAAGTGCAATTATGAAGAGTCGGTATTGTATAACACCATATTTCAAAACAACCGTATACCTATAAATAAAGCATTTTATATTGTATACCTGATATACACCACCAAGGGAGCCATATCATCATACCAACTATCAGATAAACTGAGCATACGCCAAAGTACCTGCTGGCAGTATGCCATGCGTATAAAAAAAGTATTAGAAGACCACAAAGGCCGCAGCAAAAAAGAAACCCGACAGGGCTGGAGCAAACTGATCTTAGATAAAGCGCCGCCCGTTCAGAGGTCGGTGGTGGTGAGGATGGAGGATTAATATTTTCTTATTAGCCCACAAAATGTCATTTCGACTTTAGGAGAAATCTTTTCGAGGCGATGAGCTTATCAGTTCGAAAAGATCTCCTCCGCCTAAGGCGGATCGAAATTACATAGTTTATTTTAGTCTTTGTAAAAAAGCTTAATTACGATCTTTTTGCTCCCCGAAAAACCATCAGCTTTAATCATAGGCTGATGTGCGTCATTCGGAAAAAACAGGAAAAACTTCTCGGGCGTAGCCAGGTATACCGGGCCTTCGGCTTCATAAAAAGCAACGTCTTTCTCTTCATCATAGGGTACAGTCACTGTAGTTTTGCTTAACGGGGTTACTCCCATTCGCTCCCCTCCTGCTATTACATATTGAATATCGATAGCTTTACGATGCGATTCCCATCGGGCATCTTGGATGTCTTTATTGTCGCTTTCGCTAACAGCTATGTACAAATCGCTACCCTCCAATGCGTGGCGGCCTATGGGCAGTACAGTTAAATCAGTATTTTTCAAGTAGGCAAATGCTTGATCCCACTGCTTTTTATTAGCTACATACTGGCGTGCAAATTCGGCTACATCAGTTGATTCATGCGGCGGTATTTCAAAACCATTCAAGTAAACGCGCGATTCAAACCATTCTTTCGGATTAGCTATTGCAGATGTATTTTTCATTGAGATATAATTGTAGCAGCGGCAAGATAGGATGTATTTTTAATTTAGCTACACCCAAATATAACTTTACTATATTTATACTGCTCAGGAATTATGAACATATCACAACTTAAAGAAATATCTGCTATTGCAATTCAGCATAACCCCGATCATTTTACTGATGAACAGCGAAAGTTAGGCTGGCTTGGTTACCAACCGGCAACCACAGAAGCTATTGAAGCAGCAGAACAAAAACTCGGCGTAGCATTACCTGGAGATTATAAACAGTTTTTATTGATAACAAACGGGTTCTTTACTACAAGTGATAGTACAGAACTAACTTTTGCACCAGTTGAAGAAATTGATTACCTGAAAAATATAGATGATTTCATTGTAGAAGTTTGGTCAGACCCAGCAATAATAGATGTAGGTGAACAGTTGATACGAAGCATTATAATTGGAGGCATTAATGATGAACAGTATTTTCTGTTAATTCCAAATGACAATGAGAGTATAGAATGGACGTACTGGAAATTTGCAAGTTGGATTCCGGGTGCACACCCTTACAAAAACCTCGATGATTATTTTACTTCAACTTTAGAATTTTTAAAGAAAGAATGTTAACACAAAAGGCCATCCACACAGGGACGGCCTTCAGCTTGTTTGATAAGGTTGTAATGCTTTATTAATTGAAATTCAGGTTTACCGAACCGCTTGAGGCATGGGCAACAACCGGGATGCCACCGCCGTTCAATTTACCTTCCACACGGTCTTTTTCTTTAGTGCCCGAAAAATTGCTTAATGAGGCATTTACGCGATTGCCCTTCAAATCAAGGTCGAGGCCTTTAGGGGTTGGCATTGTGATGGTAATGCCGCCTGCACTAGTTGAAAACCTCACGTACTTACCCAGGCTTTTAAAATCCGCATGAATGCTACCACCGCTGGTTGAGCCCTCTACGCTACAAGCCAGTTGAGTAAGATTAACGCTTCCGCCACTTGTTGAAGTTATAAATTCACCTGCAATATCATCGCCATGAATGCTTCCACCGCTGGTAGTTGCGTTAATGTCGCCGCTTAATTTATTCAACTTTAACGAACCGCCACTGGTTACCAGTCTTATGGTTCCCTGGCAATTGCTGGCCGTAATACTACCTCCGCTGGTGGTGAGGTCAATATCTTGTTTAGCATCAACTACATTAATGCTACCGCCACTGGTACGGCCTTTAATTTTACCGCTCACATTGCTCACTTTTAAACTGCCGCCACTGGTAGCAAAGTTTTGTGCGCCGGTTAAATCGGCAATATTAATGCTGCCACCACTGGTACGCAGATTGGTTGCAACCGCCTTAGGCACATATATTTTAAACGAAATGCTTACTGTTTTGCGCCAGTTTAAGTTAAAGCCTTTGCTTTTGGCGGTTACGTGCAATTCGTGGTCGGCATCGGTAATTTCGAGTTTGTAGTTATCCTCCAAACGCTGTTTAACTTCCTCTTTGCTTATATCATCGTTACTGTTATTGGGCGATACATAAACCTCAATTCGCGCTTCGGATGCAGCCACCCCGGCAACGGTAATGCTACCGCCCGACGTTTCGGCAAATACATCTTTAATACCGGCCGATGACAGGCTTTTGGTTAAATATGGTTCGGTATGCCATTTATTTTGAGCCATGGCTACGGTGCCGCCCAGTAGCATAAATGCCATTATGGTAAACTTTTTCATAAGCAGTTTAATTTTGATAAGTTGTTAAGTGCAATATTCCTGATAAGAATACTTTATAAAACTACAAAACAATACCAAAAATGCAAGTACCAAATTTTCAAATACTTACCTAAAAGTTCATTTACATTTATGTGCGGGTGTGCAACAGCAGGTGTACGGTTTCGATACAGTTTTAATACTCTCAAACTTTGTGAGATGTATTGTCCCGCATTCGTCGCCTCCCAGCTTCGGGGCGAAGGCCGGGCAGCACTGATGGGCTGTGTGGTGGGCAAGGGCCTTTTAGATTTTGCCGAAGCGTAGACCAGCGGGAACGAAGTGGGGCAAAAGATAACCAGCCCGTGGTGTTGCCGGGGTTTGCAGCATGGGCATGTGCGACAAACGAAGCATAGAGAGGTGACTTGATTTTGGTTCTTTCATCAAGGAAAGAACAAAGAGCCTCCGCGGCTCAGAAGCGGTAATGAAGCGACAATCCTGCAAATTGGTAATCCTCAAATAACTCACAAACATAAAGTCTCTACCTAATGCTAACATTTTATAATTCCTTGCATATATAGTATAAGTAAATTCGAGCTCAGGCCAATACATTTGCTATTGTACCAATAAATCTAAGTCTGGTTTATAGCATACTATCTATATAAATTCAAGCTATTGAAAAGCTAACCGAACTTTATTGAGATATTGCGTTGCTCAACCGTTTATATACGTCTATGTCTGAACAAATTATACTCAAAGGAATTACCTGGAACCACAGCCGCGGCTTTGTACCCATGACCGCCACTGCCCAGCGTTTCAGCGAATTGAACCCCGGCATTGAAATTACCTGGGAAAAACGTTCGCTTCAGCAATTTGCCGATCTATCAATCGAACAATTGGCCGCCCGTTATGACCTGCTGGTTATCGACCACCCCTGGGCTGGTTTTGCAGCCAATACACGCACCATTTTACCGTTCGACGAGTTTTTATCTCCCGAGTTTTTAAAAGACCAGGAGTTTAACAGCGTAGGTCAATCTTACGAAAGCTATAATTTTTTAGGCCAGCAATGGGCTTTGCCTATTGATGCCGCTACACCGGTAGCCTCAAGCCGTCAGGATATTTTGCAGGAACATGGTACCGATTTACCATCAACCTACGACGAGTTAATCGACTTAGCCAAACGCGGACTGGTAGCCTGCCCGTTAATCCCTATCGATTCGCTCATGACCTTCTATACCTTCTGCTGCTCACTGGGCGAAGACCCTTTCCAGGGCGAAGAAGTAGTTAGCCGCGAAATCGGCATACAGGCATTGCAAATGTACCGTCAGCTGGCTCAACTGGTCGATCCGAAATGCTTTGACTACAACCCCATTAAAGTATACGAGCGCATGACGCTTACCGATGATATTGCTTATTGCCCGTTTGCTTACGGTTATTCTAATTACTCGCGCGTGGGCTATGCCCGTCGCTTGCTACATTTTCATGACATGGTTACGCTTGATGGTAAAACCAACCTGCGTTCTACTTTGGGCGGTACCGGCTTGGCCGTTTCATCGCAAAGCAAACACATTGATGTAGCCATGAAATATGCTGAGTTCGTAGCTTCGCCAGATTGCCAGGCCGGTTTGTTTACCGATAACGGCGGTCAGCCCGGCCATTTACAGGCTTGGACCAGCGAACATACCAATGCCATCAGTACCGATTATTTCAGCAATACCCTGCCTGCTTTGCAGCGTGCATTTTTGCGCCCGCGCTATAATGGTTCGATGTATTTTCAGGATCATGGCGGTGATATTGTGCGCAATTACCTGATGAACGGCGGCAGCGAAACCGAAGTGCTGGATACTTTAGATAAACTTTTCCGCGAATCTAAAACCCAGGGTCAGCATGTTTAAGCCGTTAGAAGGGTTGGTAGTGCTGGAGTTCAGCCAGTTTATGGCTGGGCCAACGGCAGGCCTTCGCCTGGCCGATTTAGGTGCTCGTGTCATCAAAATTGAACGCCCCGTAAAAGGCGAAGCCGGGCGTCAAATTGCCATCCGCAATATATTTGTTAATGGCGATAGCTTGGTGTTTCATACCATCAACCGCAACAAGGAATCGTACGCAGCCGACCTTAAAAACCCTGAGGACTTGGAGCGTGTAAAAAAACTCATTGCCCAAGCCGATGTAATGACGCACAATTTTCGCCCCGGTGTAATGGAAAAAATCGGGTTGGATTATGAGACCGTGCAAAGCATCAACCCTAAAATTATTTATGGCGTGGTTACCGGTTACGGTGCTAAAGGCCCATGGGCATCACGTCCAGGTCAGGATCTGCTCATCCAATCTTTATCAGGCTTAACTTATTTGTCCGACACACAGGATACAGGCCCGGTTCCTTTTGGCTTGGCCGTGGCCGATATTATGTGCGGTGCGCACTTTGTACAAGGTATTTTAGCAGCCTTAATTAAACGCGCCAAAACACAAAAAAGCGTTTTGGTTGAAGTGAGCCTGCTCGAGTCGGTGCTCGATTTGCAATTTGAGTTCCTCACCACGCATTTAAACGATGGCGAAAAGCTGCCGCAGCGCAGCAAGGTAAAAGGTACCGGTCACCCCTATTTGAGTGCGCCTTACGGCATTTACCGTACTGCCGATGCCTATTTAGCTTTAGCCATGGGCGATTTGCACAACATAGGCAAAGCGTTAGGTGTGGATTTAAGCACTTATGCTACAAAATCTTCATGGTTTGATAATCGTGATAAAATTATGGAATTGATAGCCGCGCAGCTTCAAACCAAAACAACGGCCGAATGGCTGGCCATTTTAGAGCCTTTGGACATTTGGTGCAGCGAAGTTTTAAGCTATGCCGAAAGCTTACAGCACGAAGCATTTACGGCCATGGGTATACAACAACACGTTATTTTGCCCGATGGCAGCCAACTCAATACTACCCGCTGCCCTATCCGTATCGACCATACACGGCTTTACTCGTCATTAGCGGCACCGCGACCGGGGGTTAGTACCGAATTAATTAACCAACAATTTAATTTAACCGAAGCATGAAGCCTTTAGAAGATTATTTAGTGGTTGATTTCAGCCAGTTCCTTTCGGGACCATCGGCTGGTTTACGTTTGGCCGATTTGGGTGCTCGTGTTATCAAAATTGAACGCCCCGAAACGGGCGATATTTGCCGCCACCTGTATACATCGAACGTGATCATGAATGGCGAATCGTCGGTTTTTCATGCCATTAACCGCAACAAGGAAAGCTTTACTGCCGACCTGAAAAATGAGGCCGACAAACTAACCGTTTGGGAATTGGTGAAAAAAGCCGACGTGGTAATGCACAACTACCGCCCCGGCGTTATGGAGCGTTTAGGTTTCGATTACGAAAGTGTAAAAGCCGTTAATCCTAATGTGATCTACGGTGAAATATCGGGCTACGGCAACGTTGGTCCGTGGAAAGATAAACCGGGACAGGATTTGCTATTGCAATCATTAACCGGCCTTACCTGGCTCACCGGCAACGCTGGTGGACCTGTGCCTATGGGCTTATCTATTATAGATATGCTCGCCGGAACGCACTTGGCCCAAGGCATACTGGCTTGCTTAGTCCGCCGTACCATTAAAAATGAAGGCGCGCTGGTACAGGTGAGCATGCTCGAATCGGCATATGATCTGCAGTTTGAGGCCGTTACCACGTATTATTACGACGGTAAACTGCCCGAACGTTCTGAAAAGAACAACGCCCACGCTTATTTAGGCGCTCCTTATGGAGTTTATAAAACGGCAAACGGTTACATGGCTTTGGCTATGGGGTCTATCCCGCAATTGGGTCAGTTACTTCAATGTGATGATTTATTAGCTTATACCGATGTTGCACAGGCGTTCCACCAACGCGACGAAATTAAAGCTATACTGGCCGCCCACCTGCAAACCGGCACTACCGAAAGCTGGTTAAATGTATTGTTAGCCGCGGATATTTGGTGTGCCGAAGTGTTAAGCTGGGACATCCTCATGCAGCAGGAAGGCTTTAAAGCGCTGAATATGATACAGGAAGTAACCATGACTGATGGTTACAGCTACCGTACTACCGCGCTGCCCTATCCGTATTGATGGCGAGATATTTACATCGGCTAAGGGCTCGCCTGCTTTGGGCGAAAATACCGGGACCATTTTACAGGAGTTTAAAGCATAAGCCATGAGTGAGCAAGACACCATCAGGATAGCAGTTCGCAAATTTGGTCCTTTTGAAAGCGCCCTGCAAAAGATATGGGACAGCTTTTGTGCCGAAACCGGCTGCACGCTCAAAGCCGAAATGGTGCCCATGGACCTGGAACTGCTTTACGACAGCATCATTGAACAAAAAGGACTGCAAAACGGCGATTGGGACATAGCCCATGTGGTAACCGATTGGCTTTACGAAGCCTGGACCACCGGGGCCCTGCAAGACCTGCAACCCTACATCGCTCAAAATCCGCCCGAGGATTTTCCTTCGGGATGGAGCCAATCGCTTTTGGCGGCACAGCAGTTTGGCGACAGCATTGCCGGGTTACCATTTCATGATGGCCCGGAGTGTTTTATCTACAGAAAAGATCTTTTTGAAGATAGCCGCGAACAACAAGCCTATTTCGATAAACATGGCACTCCCCTGCGCGTGCCGCAAACCTGGGACGAGTTTCAAACCGTGGCGCGTTTCTTTAACCGCCCTGAGCAAAACCAGTACGGCACCGTGTTTGCCGGTTACCCCGATGGCCACAATACCGTATTCGATTTTGTATTACAGCTTTGGACGCGCGGCGGTCAGTTAACTGATGCCAATGGCGAAGTGAATATTGACTCACTACAGGCCGTTGAAGCACTGGAATTTTACAAGCAACTATTCCTCGATAAAACAGCCGTACACCCCGGGTCTGTAAATTACGAATCGGTACAGATGGGCATGGCCTTTGCCCGTGGCGAGGCGGCCATGATGGTAAACTGGTTCGGCTTTGCGTCCATGTGCGAGGTAATTGCCGAGTCGGCCGTTAAAGGTAAGGTTGATGTGGCCAAACTGCCCGCAGCGCCGGGTTCTGAATCGGCCTCGCTTAATGTTTATTGGTTATACACCATTGGTTCGGGAAGCAAGCAAAAGCAAGTGGCTTATGACTTTTTGCGCTTTGCCGTAAATCAGCGTAACGATAAATTGCTTACCCTTGAAGGTGGCATAGGCTGCCGTATTTCAACCTGGAACCACGGTGGCGTGAATGCTATTATTCCCTACTATCACAAACTGGAGGAGCTGCACACCGTAGCCCGCATGTTGCCGCAAAAAAGCAACTGGGCACAAATAGCTCATATTATTGATGAGGCTGTTTTGGCCGCTGTTAATACCGATACTGCTGTTGCGCAAATATTAAAAATCGCGCAGCAAAAAATTGAACAATTGACTACTACTACCCACGAAAAACATGCAAATACCCTATAAACCCATACTACCGCAAAACCCGCTGCCCATCATCATCATTGGTGCAGGCGGTATTGTGGCCGATGCGCATTTGCCAGCTTATAAAAAGGCCGGTTTCAGCGTTGTGGGCATAACTAACCGTACCCGTGCCCGCGCCGAAAAACTGGCTACCGAATGGGGTATCCCAAATGTATACGATACCGTTGCCGATGCCGTTGCCAATGCTCCGGCCAATGCCGTTTACGATATCACCATTATGCCCGAAAAGTTTGTAGAAACTTTAGAGCAATTACCCGATGGTTGCGGCGTGATCATCCAAAAACCCATGGGCGATTACTTTTGGCAAACCAAAGAAATACTGGAAGTTTGCCGCCGCAAAAAGCTGAATGCTGCCATCAACTGCCAGCTGCGTTTTGCGCCTTATGTAAGCGCCGCCCGCTACATGATTGAGCATGGCCTTATTGGAGAGCTTTACGATATGGAAGTGCGCGTAACCCTCGAAACACCTTGGGAACTGTTCCCGTTTGTAATGGTGCACCCTCGTTTAGAGATTCAGTATCACAGCATTCATTATATCGATTTGATGCGCTCGTTTTTGGGCGACCCGCAGAGTGTGTATGCCAAAACGCTGAAACATCCGGCTAAAAAGCTGTCATCGTCGAGGTCGACCATTTTGTTCGATTATGGCGATACCATGCACGCGGTAATTAACACCAACCATGACCACTCGTTCGGGCCGCATAACCAGGAAAGCTTTATTAAGTGGGAAGGTACCAAAGGCGCTATTAAAGCCCGCATGGGTTTGCTGATGGACTATCCGCATGGCGTACCCGATAAGTTTGAGTACTGCATTGTGGAAGAAGGCAAACAACCCGAATGGAAGGAAATTGAGCTGGAAGGCTCGTGGTTCCCCGATGCATTCATCGGCACTATGTCGAGCTTGATGCGCTACCAAAACGGCGAAACCGATGTGCTGTCAACGCATGTAGAAGATGTAATTAAAACTATGGCCGTGGTAGAGAGTGCTTATCAAAGCAGCGACACCGGCGGCGTTGTGGTGAGTGAGAAATTAGTCTGAAATCAGAATTTACTGAATTATAGAATTAACAGAATAGAACCTGAACTTTATTGTAAAAACAACACCAACCCCGTCATTGCGAGGTATGAAGCAATCTCTGAACTTTGCATGAACGCCTTGCATACGCAGGGATTGCTTCGTACCTCGCAATGACGATTGAGGTCAGAAAAAAAAAATCCGAAATCGAACATCCGAAACCCGAAATAAGAATATGTACTTTAAATCAACTTTTTTTGAAGATTATACCGTAGGCGATAAACGTGTAACCTTGGGCCGTACCATTACCGAAACCGACTTTGTGGTGCATGCCGGGCACACGGGCGACTTTTTTCCGCACCATTTAGATGCCGAATGGTGCGCAACCCAACCATTTAAACAGCGTATAGCGCATGGCACCATGATATTTGCCATTGGCATTGGTTTAACAGCTTCTGAAATAAATCCTGAGGCTTTTTCAAAAGGTTATGATAAATTGCGCTTCGTAAAGCCCGTGTTTATTGGCGACACTATTCACTCCGAGGTAACCATCTCTGAGAAAACAGACGCTAAGAAACCGGAATATGGAACCGTTACCGAACATGTGGACGTAATTAATCAGCACGGAGAAGTTGTGCTGGCTTGCGACCACCTGCTCCTGACGAAGCGCAAAAATTAACCAAACAACCAAATTTAAACTAATGGCATTAATTACCGACCAGGATGCAGGCCTGGTAACCGAAAACAACACCCAGGGCAAAAGTTACACGTTACCTTTCATTTTAATTGTAAGCCTCTTCTTTTTGTGGGGAATGGCCCATAATCTGGACTCGATACTTATCCCCCATTTACGCAAAGCCTGCCAGCTAAAAAATTGGCAATCAACCCTTATTGATACCTCTGTTTTTGCGGCTTACTTTCTGATGGCTATTCCGGCAGGTATGCTGCTAAAAAAGTTCGGTTACAAAAACAGCATAATTATAGGCTTAACCCTGTTTGCCGGTGGTGCTTTCCTATTTGTTCCGGCAGCAAACACACTTAGCTACCCTATATTTTTAGGTGCATTATTCATAATAGGTTGCGGTTTAGCAACGTTAGAAACTGCCGCAAATCCTTATGCCACTGTTTTAGGTGACCCAGCAGGTGCTACAACCCGTATTAACCTTGCTGCATCATTTAATGGCCTTGCCACCATCGTAGGGCCCTATTTGGGCACGATATTCATTCTATCAGGCAAAGAGTATACAGAAGCACAACTGGCAGCAATGGGCGCTGTTGAAAGAGCAAATTACTTTGCAGGCGAAGCGGCATCAGTTAAAATACCTTATATTATTTTAGCTTGTGTACTCATCGCAGTAGCGCTTCTTTTTAAGGTGAGTAATTTGCCCGAAATAAAAAGTACAGCTAAAGAAGAAACATCAGGCGGTAGCTTTTTAGGAGCCCTGCGTCACCGCCACTTGCTTTGGGCTGTAATTGCTCAATTTTTTTATGTAGGTGCGCAGGTATGTGTAACCAGTTTTTTCATTCGTATGGCACACCAAGGTGCACACTTTGATGAAAAAACTGCTGGTACTTATTTAAGCTGGCTTTACGGCGGCTTATTTGTTGCCGGGCGTTTTATTGGCACCTTCTTACTTAAATTCATAAGGCCGAACGTTTTATTATCCGTGTTTGCAGTATTAGCTACACTCCTTTGTTTAGTAGCCATATTAGGCGAAGGTGGATATGTAATTTATGCTTTAGGAGGTGTAGGATTCTTCATGTCGATTATGTTCCCTACCATATTTGCCCTGGGAGTAGAAGGTTTAGGTGACGATACAAAACCTGGCTCATCTTGGTTAATTATGTCAATTGTTGGTGGAGCTATACTTCCTGTTATTATGGGGCTTATCATCGATAGCAATGCCGACAATGTACAATCAGGCTATATAGTACCATTACTTTGCTTCCTTGTTATCCTGTACTTTGGCCTAAACGGTTATAAAATCAAAAAACAACTTATTACCACATAAATTTTATCGAAAGAATTACCGGCAATATTACATCGAAAGCTTTGGCAATTAGCCTGGGTTGAACAGATACACGTTAACGATATTCAAAACATATTCTGAGGACTCAGCCGATTCGGTAAAAAACCAAAAGGGCAAGCTGTGAAGCTTGCCCTTTACATTTAACTGCTTTCCCCTGCATTAACTAATTTAAGAGCCTATTGCAATACAGTAAATGTGATTGGAGGGTGATTGAGGTTTAGGTATATTTTTTATCGGCAACAGGTTTAGCCAGATAGCTTTGCATGCGCTGGTTACACAATTCAAGTTCACGGTCAATGCGGTCGCGTTTTTTATGTGTTCTTCTTAATGCGTTTTCTTCTATTTCTACGTATGTTACTTTCTTGTAGTTTTTTTTTCCCGACTGCATAAAGCCGAAAACGATAAGGCCTAATAATGCTGATAATGGTATAATTAACAGCAACGAACTTGGGCCAAAGCCTTCTTCGTCTACCATTACCGGGCCATAATCACCAGCCAATGCCGGTTGCGCCATAAACAGGCCGGTTAAAATAATTATGATAAGGTTTAGGATGAATTTTAAATTCATTTTGATAAGGTAAAGGATCTACTAAAACTATTCTTATAAGTACTGAAAACAGCGGTAAAAGAACAGCACAAAAATGCATTCAACTCAGCCTCGGAAACTATAAAACCTGTTTCAAAAACTATAATATTTGTTTCAATTTTGTTCAGAATGCTGCTTTACGAACTCCAGAGGCGATAAATTATAAACCTCGCGGAAACATTTTGAGAAATAAGCCGGACTGGTAAACCCGGTACGGTATGCAGCATCAGAACTGTTATATCCCTGTTGTAAAAATTGTGATGCCCGTTTTAATCTATAGTTGCGCAACAACTCGGTGGTTGACATACCGGCAATGGCTTTCACCTTACGGTGTAAACTGGTACGGCTCATGTGGGTAAGGTCAATCATCTGGTCTACGCCAAATTGGGTATCATCCAAATGCTCTTCAATAATATGGTAAAGACGGTTAATAAAAGCATCCTGTACTACGTTTACAGGGTTGGCATCAATTGTGTCTCCCGCAATAGCTAATCCATTACGTACATGCTCCTTTAACTTTTGCTGGCGTTTAAGCATGTTTTGTATCCGCAGCAATAGCTCCGTAACCTCAAATGGTTTGGCCAAATAATCATCGGCTCCTTGCTCAAGCCCTTCAATACGGTTTTCAAAGGTTGAACGGGCCGTTAGCAGTACTACCGGAATATGGCTTGTACGTTCATCATCTTTTAATTGCTTACACAGCATTAAGCCATCCATTACCGGCATCAGCACATCACTTATAACAAGATCGGGCATTAAATCAACAGCCATCATAGTGCCCTGCAAGCCGTTCCAGGCATGTTCTACCCGATAATTATCGGTGAGGCTGGTTGTGATAAATGATGCCAGATCGGCATTATCTTCTACCAATAAGATGAGCGGCAATGCACCATCTTCATCGGCTGTTAACTCATTGGTTATAGTTTCAACAACATCATCTTGCATAACGGCATCGACCTCTCCAGCTTTTTTATAAGGCAGATACACGATAAAAGTTGAGCCCGATGGTTCTGTGGAGCCGGTGTCAACGCTTTTTGCATTGATGGTTCCATTTTGTAATTCCACCATTTCTTTAACCAAACTCAAGCCTATACCTGTACCCTCAGGTTTGGTATTACTCGCTGCTGTATCAACCACCTGTTCGGCCTGATAAAAACGGTTGAATATGTGCGGCAACTTTTCGGGCGGAATACCTATGCCGGTATCGGTCACGGTTAATTTTATACCTTCCGTTTGGGCATCCAGCACAATATCAATTCTCCCCCCTGCGTACGTATATTTAATGGCATTCCCTACCAGATTGTAAACTGTATGCCCCAACATATCTGGCGCAAAAATATAATTGCTTCCGTTTGTATGATCTTTAAAATCAAGCGCAATATTATTGGAATTCACTTGCTCTCTAAAAGATTCAATAATGGCATTAATGGTAACAGCCGGACTACCCACACCCTCACGCGGCTTCATTGCTTTGGCTTCCAGCTTGGCCATATCCATCAGCTGGTTAATCAGTCTCAATAAATGGCGTGCATTAGTTTCAATAGTTTCGGCCAGTTTGCCTTGCTCATTTTCTTTGGCTTGCCCGTTTTTAATGCGTTCTGCCGGCCCCAGTATTAGTGTAAGCGGTGTACGAAACTCGTGTGTAATATTGGAGAAAAAGCGCGTTTTTACCTCATCCATTTCGCGCAACTGGCGCGCCTCAACAGCCTTGAGCTCCACTTCTTTGTTCAATAATTCCTGCCGAACACGGTAGCGTGTATAGGCCCAAATCAACGCTGCTATAATAATACCATACACTATAAAAGCAGGCCAGTTAAGCCACCACGGAGGTGTGATCTTGATTTGTAAATATTTTACATAATTGCTCCATTCGCCCGATGTATTGCTGGCATTTACCTTAAAAAGATAAGTACCCGGCGGAATTTTAGTATAATTAGCTACCGGCAAGTTACCCGATTGTACCCAATGATCATCATAACCAACCAGGCGGTAACGGTACTTTAAATCTTTAGGCTGATTGTATTGCAAACCGGCAAATTGAAACATAAGCGAGTTTTGCTCATACGATAGGTTAAGCTTATTTAGCTCATATAGCGGCGCAGGTAATATGCCGTTTTTACCCCAGCCCACGCTTTCGTTATTGATCTTAAGCTCAGTAAGTGCTACGCGGGGTTTAAAATCATCGTTACCAATGTTAAGAGGATTAAACAATGTCCATCCATCCGGCCCGCCGAAAGCCAGGCAGCCATCGGGCATAGTAAGGTGATGGAAGCGGTTAAATTCGTCGCCGGGCAAACCATAAGTACTTTGAAACACCCGTACATGTTTATTTTTAGTGTTAAAACGGCACAATCCCTTATTGGTACTCAGCCATAAATATCCCTTACTATCGGTTTGTATGGAGTAAACGGTATTATCGGGCAGCCCTTGTTTTAGCGAAAAGACTTCGCATTCGAGCGTTTTTTTATTAAGACAAATAAGACCTTCATAGCCGCCAATCCACAATACATCGCTGCGTTTTGGATCGGGCGTTATGCCGAGTAATTTGTTGGTGGGTAATGAGCCTACAACAGCACGGTATTTAAGCTGTTGCATTTTTTTAGTGCTACGGTCAATTACCAGCAAACCGTCACCATCGGTAGTTATCCATAGCTGCTGGCCATCGTCATAAATATCACGTGGAATGAGCCATGTGCCAAAGGTATTACGTATCAGCCCGGCATCAATAAATGGCAGCCACTGTTGAGTTTTGGCATCAAACTCCAGTATTTGTCCGTTATAACAAATAACCATAGGTTGCCCCGATGGATTTATTGTAATACCCTGAATGCCTACACCTTGGTCTTTTTGCACCCGTATTAGTGGTATTAGGGGCAGCTTTTGTACTTGCCTGGTTTTAACATTGTACCTGCAAACTGTCTTTTTAAGCGCCAGCCACAGGTTGTGCTGCGCATCATAAACCGATCTGAAATGATAGCTTGATGCAGCCTTTGGTCCATCAGATGTGTACCAATCAAAAAGCTGGTCGGTGGGTAAGTTTAAAACCTGTTTGAGCAAATCATAATGAAAGCTCACTTTATACGAATATGATTTAAAGTAAGGTGTATTTAACGAAATTTGCTGGATACCCTCGGCGTTAGTACCAACCCATATTAGTCCTGAGCGGTCAACCATAAACGAGTACGCATCAAAGGGTTTGTCTTCGTTCTTTTTTACCAGGAGTTTTAAACCTTTCTTGCTGGTATACTCATAAATCTCACCACCATTTTCAAAATAGTCTTTACCATCAGTACCGGTACGAATCCATCGCACTCCATGTGTATTGGCTTTAGGCATGGCTACGGTTCTAAACTGATGCGTTTCGGGGTTAAAAAAGAAAAGTTTGCTGCGGTCGCCCCAAATTAGCTCGCCGTTGAGGCGTTGGTGCAGATCTACTATTTCTTTCTGCGACTCAAAATAATTATTGTAGTCTTGTTTTATGGGGGTATTAAAGTTGACAAATCCCTTGCTTGCAGATACATACCGACTTAAACCTTGCTGCGTTAGCACCCAAACGTTCTTTTCCCTGTCCTGTAACAGCCCACGAAGGGTATCGGTAGGTAACGTGGCCGCCTTTGATGAATACCAACTTAATTTGTTTTGAGACATGTCAAAACAGGTTAAAGTACCGTTGTGCCCAATTGCCCAAAAGCGTTCCTTGTCATCAACAATCCATCCGCGACGGACGAAGTTTATACCCAGCCTCTTGAAGCCTTTCTTTTCAGAGATGTGCTCAATGGCTTCGGTATTTACATTGAGCTTATCCACCTCGCCCGATTCATGCTCGATCCATAGGTTCTGCTTACGGTCGAGCGCAGTCCAGATGATGAGGTTTGAGGCCAGCGTGGCGGGGTTGTATATATCGTGCTGAAACGTTTTAAACTCTATGCCGTCATATCGGGCAAGTCCGTTACGGGTGGCTATCCAAACAAAATCGTTATCATCCTGCACCAGTCCTGATACTACCGACTGCGGTAAGCCATCTTTGGTGGAAATAATTTTTACAGCCTGTGCACGAGAAAAGTTGGGTACAAAAAAAGATAATATTAGTACAAATACCGCACAATGTTGACGTAAAAAATTAAGTGCGTATAAGCGGCTGTGCATAATTGGCAGATGCGGAAAAACAAATACAGTTGTCAAAAATACAAATAATATCAATTATGTAATGATGCGAAGTTCCTGTTTATCAAAGGCCTGTAAAAATTAAAATCCTCTGTGCCTTGCGCCAGAGGATTTTACCCTTACCTAAATAAAACTATATTCTAACAAAAACTTGGCGTAAATTGCGGCTTGTGCTTGAATTAACGCTAAGTTAAATGATATGTACTGTAAAAAAACACGTACTTATACGTGATTTCAATTGCAGGTAAATACCACCACTTCACTTCTTAGTTATGCGAGGTTCTACTTTAAATTCGGCACCGGCATTAGACTGGCTTTGCACCGTTATAGAGCCACCTAAGCGTTCAACCTGCATTTTTACGATATACAGGCTCATTCCTTTGCCTTCCACGCTACGGTCAAAAACGTTTAAAGGCCAAATAAGCTTCGCCCACATTTTGCAAGGTCGATGCCTTTTACCTGATTTAATAAACGCGGGTTAATACGTATTAGCAGCACAACAAACTGGTCAAAATATAATTTACTGTATAACAGGCAATCAACAATAAAAAGAATACAGAAGTGACTTTTTAGTACAATAAAGGCTATATTAACGCATTTTTACTATACTTCTGTTTATGTACAATTACAGTACGGTCACCATCTGTATGGTTTTTAGGCCCTATTCAAATGTGAGTAAGTTAGTTAATCGTTTAAAGGCAAGTGCATAAGCAATGCAAGTAACCGGCGATAACCTGCTTGTATTATTAGCCATAGGTACCTTAGGGATGCTTACACTGGCTATATCGGTTATATTTATGCATGTACGCAATCAAAACAGGCTGCTTAAACAAAAAGAAATTGCGCAGGAAGCCGAGCTTAAGCATCAGCGGGTATTGCTAAACGCAGTTATTACTTCGCAAGAGGCCGAACGCAAGCGAATTGGGCAGGATTTGCATGATGATATTGGCGCCTCACTTTCGGGCTTAAGGTTGATGATCGATGTTTACCAGCCCGCTAATACCGAGGAACAATCGTTTAAACAGTTCCGTAGCAATACAAAAGAAACCATTGATACTATTGTTGCCGAACTACGGCATATTGCGCACCATTTATCGCCATCGTTACTTACGTTGCATGGCTTACATGCGGCGTTAAATAAGCAACTTGAGTTTATTAACCGCACCAATTATTTGCAAGGCTCCATAGTTAATGATGCTCCCGAAGTAATTAATAGCCTGGAGATAGAAACATCAACAGCCATATATCGTGTGTTGGAAGAATTATTAAATAATACGATAAAACATGCCAAAGCAACCAACATACAAATTAACTTTGCAATGCAAGATGATAATTTAATGATACGTTACACCGATGACGGTATTGGCTTGCCTTCGCAATCGGTTATCAATGGCAAGGGTATGGGAATGCAAAACATCGAAAGCCGCTTGTCAATTATCGATGCCACATATCAAATTAATAACAACCCCGGCAACGGGTTCAGGATAGATATTACTTATCCTGTAAAAAAGAATACCACTAATGAATAAAATAAAAGTAGCAATTGCCGACGATCACAAAATATTTGGCCAAAGTTTAGGGATGCTTATCCAGGCTGTAAGTGATTTCGAATTGTTATTTGTAGCCGAAAACGGGCTCGATTTCCTGGAAAAGCTGAAAGCTGCTCCTGCCCCGCCCGATGTAGCCCTGCTTGATATAGATATGCCCGGCATGAACGGCATTGAATTGAACAGGCAATTGCACCGCAATAAGAGCGATATTAAAGTTATTATGCTATCGGTACACCTGGAAGAAGAACTGATAACCCAGGTAATAGATGATGGTGCCGCATCATACTTAGCCAAAAACTGCGACAAGGACGATTTGATCAAAGCTGTGCGGATGGTTTACGAAGAAGGATTTTACATAAATCAGCTTACCTTACGTGCGCTCACACTGGCAGCCAAAAACCGCAACAAATCACCTAAAAAGTTAAAGCCCGTACACGAAACCTTAACCGATCGTGAGCGCGATATATTGGATTTAATTTGCAAAGAGTACAACAATACTGAGATCGCCCAGATACTTTTCATCAGCGTACGCACAGTTGAAGGGCATCGTAACAACCTGTTAGCCAAAACTAACAGCCGTAATACTGCCGGATTGGTGTTATTTGCTATCAGGCACGAATTATTTGAAATGCCTACCTAAAACAGGTATTTATACGTGGTTTTTAAGTCGGGTAGTTATACCCTTGAATTTAAGTATGGGGCTATACTATATTTGTAATGACCCATATTTACGACTTATGAACATCAGCCTCCTTGTCAAACAACAAATTCTTCAAATTTGCGACGGCCCGGTGCATGTACCCGAGAAACTTCCGGATAATGTGCCGCTTTCACATTTAGGCTATGATGAAGACGCATCGTTATGCCGGGCGTTAGAGGCTGAGCTAAAAAAACTGATTTATAAAAAAGGCAGCAAAAAAAATATTGAGAGCGGACTCATCTCTGAGGATATGACCGTGAGCGAATGTATTCAATTAGTAGCGTCCTGAATATTAAAGTAAATTCACTGCCAACATCGTTTCTGCTAATTGGTTACTTATAATGTGAGTAATCAATCAAATCATAAAGCAGGCATATATACGGGTACCAGTAACGTTGTATTGCCGGTGCCCAATAAGCAGTCCTACCCTCCCGAATATCAAAACAAAAACCGTTTGTGTTACTATGGTTCCTTGTTTAATAGCGTTGAAGTTAACAGTACCTTTTATAAACTCCCTTTAGCCCGTACCATAACGCGTTGGGCCGAAGAAGTTCCTGAAAATTTCAGGTTTACGTTTAAGTTGTGGCAGGAAATTACACATCAAAAAGGATTAGCCTTTAATCCTGAGGACGTGCACCGCTTTATGAATATTACTAACCATGCAGGTGATAAAAAAGGCTGCCTATTGGTTCAAATGCCACCCAGCACTACTGTAAACACTTTCCAACTCAATCATCTTATCAATACTATTAAACAAGCCGATGAAAGCGGGATATGGCCTATAGCCATCGAGTTTCGTAACCGTTCGTGGTATGATGAATCGGTTTACGATTTATTAGATGAACAATGTGTGAGTATGGTATTGCATGATTTACCAGCCTCGGCAGCACCTATGCGTTTGGGCGAAAGTAATTGTATATACCTGCGCTTTCATGGCCCTCAAGGTGGTTACAGAGGAAGCTATGCAGATGATTTTTTGCATGAATATGCCCTATATGTAAACGAATGGGCAGCAGATGGCAAAACGGTTTATGCCTATTTTAATAACACAATGGGCGAAGCCGTTAAAAACCTGATGACCTTTAATGATTATGTAGCCGCTAAACAATAAAAAGCCGGGCATCGTCGCAACGCCCGGCTTAAACCAACTAAAAAATGCAAACGTAGTTTACAAAGTTTTTTATTTAAGCTTAATTATTGCATTCAGATATTTTTCTAACCGGGTATAACCTTCTCCATTTGCGTTATTAGCCTGAAATTTCGCATCCCATTTATCAGGTATGCCATCGTTATTGCTATCCACTAATTTTTCAACTACAGGTAACTCGGGTTGGCCGCCGGCATCTGCTTCTGTTTTAAAAATTTGCCCTGCTTTGCCTAAACTTTTCAGGTAGCCTATAATGCGGGCATCTACCGCATCGCGCTGTAACGATGCTCCTGCGCTTTCAACTACTTTTTTGTAGGCATCGGCGGCGTTATCAATACTTACAACAGGCATATATGTAGGTGCTTTAAGTAGCGTAACTCCTTTTTGCACAAAGTCCGAATCAACAAGCAAACGGCCGTTTAACTTACCGTCTTTGTTCATATCAACATAATTCCCTTTATGGAAAACCTTATCGGTTGCCGAAAACATGCCCATGTAAGCTTTACCAGAATTTGGGCCCGCAATAAAATAATTGTTAACTATATCCTGCGTGTGATCAGCACCTGAATGCCCTCCAACAAAGCCGTTGGTTCCCCAGTTATAGATCACGTTGTTAATATATTCTATACCTGCCTTAGCTTTAGGGTTACGGCTCGAGTTATCTATCCATAGGCTATGATGCACAGTTACATTGGTAGGGTTTTCAAACAAAGCACCAAAACGCTGCGGGTCGATGGATTCGCCAATGAGGCAGTATTGCAGGGTAATGTTATTGCTGTTTTTAATGTGCAGGTTATCCCAGCGGCCCCAGGCAATACTCACATGGTCAAATATTACATCCTTGCAATCATCGGCCACAACAGTGCAGGCACCCCGAGGCATATTAATGCTTCCTCTAAAACGCATGTAGCGGATAATGCTGCTATCGGCAAATGACACTCCGTTGCCATACACCACAATACCCTGCCCCGGAGCAGTTTGACCCGCAATGGTAATTTTGGGTGCAGCCTTAATTTTATCAACTATTTTAATAACCCCGGTTACATCAAAAACAATGGTTCGGTTGGGCTTGCTCACCGCATCCCGAAACGAGCCGTAGCCGGTATCGTTTAAATTGGTGACATGGTAAACCTCCCCGCCTCTGCCTCCGGTGGCAAAGCGCCCAAAGCCTTCGGCTCCCGGAAAAGCCAATTGCTGTGCATTTGCCTTTGTGGCAAAACCCAAAGCTGTTATGGCAAAGGCATTACGCAGCGCTTTATAATATTTTATGAGAGGTGTTGTAGTACGCATATGGGGTATTTATCATTTTTATTTAAACGGCAGAAACCAGTTTGCCTTGTTCATGAGACGTGAACGTACTGCGGCCGCGGCCGGGTTACCGTCTTTAAGTAATTTATTGTAAACCTTATCAGCCAAAAAAGCCGGATCATTACGGCGCATAGCTATGCGCATGAGGTCTTGCCAGCGATTGCCCTCGTAAGCCAATTCAAGCGCTCCCTCGTCGATCAGCTTGTCTTCCATGCCCGTCATATCGGTTTGCAGGGCAACGTTAAGGTTGGTGGTGCCCACCCTTGCGCGTATACCCAGGTTACGGTGGTATTTACCTCTAATGGTTGGGGCATCCAGCTTACGGGCATCAAACATATAAGGCTCGGGCAGGTTGGTAATGCGGCGTTTGGTAGCATCAGGTTCGGCCGTATTATCATAAGCACCTTTTATACCGGCATTAACCAGCGCCCATGCTATTTTAGTTTGCCCATCGCGGTTAGCGGCTTCGGCGTAGCGCAGGTGAAGGGTTGGCGTGCGGTATAAAAACCAGCGACCGTTTTTCTCCAATGCATTTACAGGTAAACCGGTTGTGGTGTTTAGGTAGTTATAAAGGAATTTAACAATAACCGGCTGACCGTTAATGATCTTATAGGTATTGTTAGGGCCACGCAAATCAAACGGTGTACCATCATTTTGTATTTGGGCATTCCAGTTATCAATAGCGGTTTGCGATGGCTTAACAAGGTAGCTTCCGCCCGAATTGGCGAACAAGTCAACAAACGGATTTTCGGGTGCAAATGATTTATCAAATACCATCGACCATATCCACTCGGTTTGAAATTCCCTGTCCTGCATCGATCTTGACAGGAACCCCTGCCACGCGCTGGTGGTAACGGCATCGTTATCGGTACCGCTGTTTAAAGTGTAAGTATTAAAGTAATTATAGCTGTCGCCCGGGCCGTTTGGGGTCGAGGTTTCGAGCACTTCTTTGTAAACCGTAGCAGCTTTGCGGTACTCATTATTCCATAAATACAGATCGCCTAAAAGGCATTTTTTGTTCACAAAGAACAATTTTGACGGATAACCATCAATTTGAGTAACCATGCTGTTTGCAGCCGGATAAGGCAGCTTATAAGGCAAAGCCTCTAAAAATGCAATAAGCGTTTTTACCAAAGCATCCAAAGTTAAACGCGGGTATTTACTTTGATCTTTTACATCATTGGCGTTGGTTAATGCCTCGGTTACGTAAGGTACCTCACCAAAATGGAGCCCTAACTGGAAGTATAACCACGAACGCAATGCCGCCACATCGCTCCAGCGTTGGTTATAATCGTTGGCGGTGAGCTTATTGGTGTCGTACATTATTTTCAGGTTCTTCATTACATCGTTACAGCTGAGTATAACCGCATAAAAAGGCTTGGGGTCGGCGTAGCTGTTGCCATCAAGCACGTTGTGCGTGTTTATCTGCTGCAATTCGGCACCGGCATTGGGGGTAACTTCCATCAGGTCGGCACGGAGCTCGTTGAGTACTTCATACTGTTTGGCCAGGCCCAAAAGTTTACCATAAATACCCACCACGGCTGCATCGGCATCGTAAATATTTTGAAACATATTTTTGGCATCTACTTGGTTTTTGGGTTCTACATCGTACATATTGCGGCATGAGTACGAACCCGACAGCATGATAACCAGCGCGGCACTTTTTATAAATGGAGATATTTTAAATTTCATGTTGCTCTGCATTAATTATTATAAACCTATACGTAACCCTAACTGTGCCGAGCGGAATTGCGGCTCGAGCGCAGTATCAATTCCTTGTGTTAGCGGGCTTCCGTTAGCACTAAACTCCGGATCGTAACCGAGGTATTTGGTAACGGTGAACAGGTTATCGGCGGTTAAATAAATAGTGGCGTATTTAAGTAATTTTGGTTTAACAGGCAGGTTGTAGTTAATAGCCAGCGTACGTAAACGCAGGTACGAGCCGTTCTCAATAAACCTGTCGCTAAAGCGGGCATTGCCCATCGGGTCGCCGTATGAGGCACGCGGAACATCAGTTAACTGGCCGTCAAACCTCCAGCGGTTTACAATGTTGCCAAACTGGTTGGCCGGAGATGATAACGACTGCAATATTGCACGCGGACCATTGTACACATCATTACCGCTGCTAAAGGTAAATATGGCCGTTAACGAAAAGTTTTTATAACTCATTTTACCGTTAAAGCTACCCACAAAGTCAGGGTTTGGATTACCAATGATCTGGCGGTCGTTGGCATCAATAACTTTATCGCCGTTGGTATCAACAAAACGCATATCACCCCCTCTGAACGGGATGAGACCACCATCAGTACCCCTGATGTTTAACCCGGCTTGTGCCGCCTCGGCATTTGAAGTGTATACACCGTTGGTTTTGTAACCGTAGA
The DNA here is from genome assembly GCF_031951985.1 of Mucilaginibacter terrae. Taxonomy (NCBI): domain Bacteria; kingdom Pseudomonadati; phylum Bacteroidota; class Sphingobacteriia; order Sphingobacteriales; family Sphingobacteriaceae; genus Mucilaginibacter; species Mucilaginibacter terrae. The sequence goes on from NZ_JAVLVU010000001.1 coordinate 1,467,773, forward strand.
ACATAGCAGTGGGCTGCCCAATACGGGTAATCATGGTAGCACCCGAGTAATTGGTGATCAAGTTATCAGATGGCAAGGCCGTTATACGGTTGCTATAAGTTGATACATTTACCCCTACATCTAATTTAAAAGTATTGTTAATGATGCGGCTGTTCAGGCTAAGGTCTAAACCATTAGTGCGCATGCCGCCACTGTTGGCTACTACATATTGCATACCTGCGGCGGTATTAACCGGATCGAGGGTTAGCATTTTAGACGTTACGTTGTGGTAAGCATCAATGCTGAATGATACGCGCTCGTTAAATAAGGCTACATCCAAACCTATATTGGCTTTTTTGCTCAGTTCCCACTGTAATTGGGAGTTGGCAATATTACCCAGTACCAGGCCTTGCGTACCTAAAAGGTTTTGCGGACGATAGTATGAGCGGCTGTTATAATTACCAATATCATCGTTACCGGTTAAACCATAGCTGGCGCGAAGTTTCAGCAGGTCGATCGACTGCATATTGGCTAAAAATTTCTCTGAAGAAATAAGCCAGCTTGCCGCTACCGATGGCAATACCGCATATTTGTTACCGGCAATTGTTAATGCTCCCGGTATGTCTTTACCGAAGCGCGAAGAACCATCGGCCGAAAGATTGGCTGACAAATAGTACTTACTTTTAAAGCTGTAATTAAGCGCCATATAGGTATTTAACCACTTCCATTTGCCGTAATCGCCGCTCAAACGGCGCAGGTTGGTTACACCGTTGCCAATACTCACAAAATCATCGGTTGGTGAGTTAAAACCTTGTGCGTAGTCCTGCTCGCTCTCGCTGTCGTGGTAACGGAAACCGGCATTAAATAACAGATCGTGCTCACCGGTAAAGGTGCGTTTGTATGAGTACCAGGTATCGTTATAAAAAGAATTATAGCGTTGTATTGATGCACCTAAGCGGCTGTATGCAATAGCATTACTCAAAATAACAGGCACTACGCCCATGCGTGGGATAAACGTATTTTCCCTCACCTTATCATACACCAAACCGGTTAATGAGCTTACGCTATGATGTTTATTGAACTGGTAATTAAACTTAACCGAGCCAAAGAAGCGGTAATACTTATTGGTTTGCTGTGCGTTACGGATTAGCGCAACCGGGTTACTTACGTTAAAAATATCGACATCGGCCAGATTGGGCGATTGCACGCCGGTTTCGGATATTTGGTTTACCGACAAAAACGGCGCTTTAATTAAACTAATTAACGTTGGGTTTGCTGTGGTTAAGCCCTGATCGCGCAGTATTTGCTCTGACGATGAAAACGACAGGTTGGTATTAGCGGTTAACTTTTGAGTTAAATTTAAATCGGCGTTAAAGCGGGTGCTGTAACGTTTCAGGTTGGTACTATCGGTAATACCATCATTATTTAAGTATCCTACCGACAGGGCGTATTTGGCAATATTATCGCCCCCGGTTACTTTGAGGTAATAGTTTTGGCTGTAGCTACTGCTAAATACCTTATCCTGCCAGTTGGTGTTATTGTGGTATTGGTAGTATGCAGGGTTGGTCGACTGATTATCGTTCATGTACGGCTGCGCCTGAGTTTGGGCATCGGTTTGGCCTGCGCTGCGCAGTACATCAGAAAGGTATAAGCGATAATCGGTAGTGTTTAATAACGGGATTTGCTTGGGCGTAAAGTTCATGCCACCATAGGCTGCAAAATCAATACGGGTTGATAGCTCTTTGGCATGAGCCGTGTTAATTAAAATAACGCCATTGGCACCACGGCTGCCATAGTATGATGCACCGTCTTTAATTACGGTTATATTATCAATATCCTTAATATCGATGTTCGACAGTGGGTTGGTAACATGCCCGTTAATAATAGAGCGCCCGTAGCTATTGGCATCATATATCATCCCATCAATTACATACAGCGGCTGATTGCTTCCGTTAAGGGAATTAAAACCATGCAGAAAAACTTCGGCACCCACACCCGGCGTACCCGAACGGCGCACTACATTTAGCCCGGCCACCTGGCCTTGTAAAAAGTTATCGGGCGTTTCCTTAGGGCGGTTCCAGCTGCCATCAGTATTTACCGATGCAACCGAGTAGCTGATCTGCGATTTTGGAGCCTGGCGGAAAGGCAGCGAAACCAAATCGTACATAGAGTTAAAACTATCCTCATAAAGGGCAGCGTTAACTATGGTACGACCGTTTACAGCCACATCCTTATACTGAAAGCCTTGTCCTGAAAATTGCAGCACACTGGTTTTTGAGGGCACCGTAATTTTAAAGTTGCCCTTATCATCGGTAATGGCGGCGGCAACATCCTGCACCACCACGTTTATACCCGGTATAGGTTTTTTAGCAGCAGCATCGGTAACCTGGCCGGTTACCTGGTAGCCGTTCTTAATTTTATTTGCAGTCGTAACGGCGGTTTGCGTGCTATCATTTTGCTGGGCGTTAGCAGCCGTGCAAAAACATATGCTTCCGCAAATAGCCAATACGTGTATAGGGGTAAAAATGCGCATGTTTATAGGTTATATAATTGCTTCATCAGGTTTAAAAAATCAGGGTAGTTGCGGTACCAGCACAAAGTAGTCGATGTTGATAGAGTTGGTACCATCTACACCATTGTTGGCCGCAACCACATAGGCCGTTATGCCGCCAAACTTGGCCGGGGTGTAGTCGCCCACAAAAACCTGGTTATAGTTTTTAAGCGGAACATCGGTTTCGGCAAAAGAGGTCGACTGTGGGTCGTTAACGGCAAAGCGTTGTTTAAAGGTTAGCGTTTGCACATCATTAGGTGCCACCCAGTAAACTTTATATGGCACAGTGTAAAGCTCTGGTAGGTTGTACCTTACATTAAACAGTGGTATTTTGTGGTTAAAAATATAAATGTCGTTAAACTGCTGATTGGTGTTGGGATTAAGCCTTAAACGATAGGCAATGTTGCCGCTTTTATCGGTGCGGCTAAAGCCACTGGGCTGTTCTCCCTCACGTTTTATAGGGCGAATTTTATCGATGAGTTTTACATTGGCAGCACTCATTACATACACCATACCATTGCTGGTGGCGCGCGATTCGATGATGGCAGTTTTATCGATAGGCACGGTAACACCATCTGCAGATACCAGCGTGGCAGGCAGATCGGCCTGGGCATATGAGCCTTTGATAACCAGGTCTTTAATAACATGAAGTGAACTCAACCGGTCGGTTTCATCAGTATTGGCTCCCTGCACATATGGGCGTATCTTGGTGCGTTCGGCATCAACAGCGGCATCAGTTAACAGGATGAAAGTATACTCCTGGTCTTCGTTGCGCAAATCTCCTACCCTGTCGTACAGGTAGTTTTTGGTAACCAGGCCTGTTCCGGGTTGATAGATGGGTTTGCCGGTAACCGGATCTAAACCAATTTGGGTGGCTTTAGATGAGTCGATAGCCTGGTAATCCAAACTGTTAATGTAAGTTTTCTCTTTATAAGTAGTGCTGCTCACGTATTCCCAAACATTTTGCTTAGGCATTACTACTTTATTGATGGTATGCAGTACACCATTGCTTACATATTTATTGGCAGATGTAAGGCCGGCATCTTCAAACTGGGTTGCAGTAAACTTAATGTATTTACCATTAAGCGTTTTGATGCGTAAGGTTGGATTGGGTGTATTGGTATAATAATTAAGGTTAACTATGTGATTACCTACAAACTGTTTCAAACGATCGGCATCATTAACAACGGCTGCGTCAAGCGTTTGCAGGGTTTGATTATCAGGCGCCCAAACGGTATACATTTTTGAGCCTTCGAGCACCTTATCGTAGCCGGTTTTTATAAGCAATTCGTTAAAACGGCTCAGTGTTGGCGTTTCTTTAATTAGCTGCGCAAGCGTTTGCTTTAAGGCAGCATCTTTCACATCGGTTTCGTCGGCATATTTGTTGCAACCCAGCAGAGCTGCAACTATGCCAACAAACATTATAATTCGGTTATATTTAATAGTCATGATGGGTTTTCAGGGGTTTATTGTGGTTTTTGTATTACAGACCCATCAGGGTTAAATTTAGGATACAACTGGTCCATGTTTTCAGGGATAAAATGTATCATGTCTATCTGTATATCGCCAGAGGCATCGGCCACGGCTTGCAGCCTGAGCGTGTGCCTGTCGGTTTTCTGCACATCAATGCTACCTGCCAATAATCCATAGCTATCGCGATAGTATTCGATGGTTTGCGCCGGGTTATTATAAAAAGGCACACTCGGACCACCAAAAACCATCTTTTTACCTAAAGCTTCCAATGATTCAGGCGTTGTACCGGCAGGATAGGTCCAGCGGTTACCAACCAGCACCTGGGCAGGTAAACTCTCGGTAAGGTTCAACACGCGAGATAGCGGCTCGCCATTAAACATAACCGAAACACCTTTACCACCACCACGACGGATGAAGCATACCCACACCTTGTAGCGGCCTTTAACCAGTAATGGCGTTTTAAATTCTATCCAACTGTTGGCTGTTGCCGCGGTACGCAGGGCCGCAATAAACAGATAATCGTTATTGTAAACATAAAACTGGCGGGCTTCAGGAGCTACACGGTAGCTTACCGAACCTGTTTGCCATTTAATATCCTGTAAATCGCCGGTTGAATAGCTTGGGCTGTTTTTGTTAGTTACACGGTATATACCGGTTAGGCGTTTAAATTCAGGCTGCTCGGTAACTTCCCAATAAACAGGTATAGGGAAGCGTACTTTAATAGCATAATGAGCTGCCATATCATGTAATACACCGTTTGCTGTAGTAATATCGCTACCTGCACGGTTTATTTGTGCGCCGGGCTCATACTTGCCATCAAAAGTATCATCGTTAACCAAAATTTGCTGATTAACCAATTTGGTGGTAATTACATCAAGCGGAGCTAAAGTAACGTGCGATGATGCATTGAAAACATCAGGTAAATATTTAAGACCCGGCAAAATATGATAGGCCATAAACAGGTGCAAACTATCGTTAATCAATTTAGGATTGCCTGTTTTTGAATACTTTGCTTTTAAAGCCGCATAAGAGCTAAATCCGGCAGAAGCCAGCACCGCATTCGATTCTGCCAGTACGGTTTGGAAACGCTTATTGGTATCGGGAGCATTAATTGGCAACACGTTTAAGCTATCATAAAAACCTGTTTCTTTAAGTGCTTGAGTGAATACACTATAGTTAGGATTTTGCTCGATAGCCTGTGCCAGGGTTAGTTTTGATGGTTTTAAAACCCTGTCGATAACATGTATAATACCGTTACCTGTGCGGATATTACCTTTTAACAAGGTAGCCTGCCGGTTAATGGTAAGCGTAGTTACACCGTTAATATTTTGTGCACCGGTAAGTATTGATTGCCCGTACATGGTGTTTGTACGCAGTTTACCATCGGTAAATTTATCGGTAGTAATGGTGTCGCGCACCAAATGGAAACGAACCAGATCCTTCAGTTCCTCCACTCCAATTTGATCAATTGAAGTTTTGCCAACTTCGGTAAGATACTTTGCAAACGCATCGTTGGTTGGGGCAAATAAGGTATAGGTTCCGTACCCCCCTAATGAGTTATCGCTGCCTGTAATTTGCAGCACCTTTGATAAGGTAGAGAACTGACCGGCATCTTTTTGTAAATACTCCGTAATATTCACATCGCCGGTAGTGGTTTCGGTAAACTCCTCGCGTTTACAGCCACTTAAAACTATGATCAATACCATGATACAGGTTATTGATGCAAGCCATTTGTTTGAGTTTAAGATTTTCATAAACACTTATTTAAATGGTACTTATTGATAAAATGGATTTTGAACCAATGCTTTATTTGTTTGCAGCTCATATAAGAATATGGGGAAGTAATGGCTGCGTTTATCGCGCAATTTTACAATAGCTGCTTGCTGATACTCATCGGCGGTGGTGGTTGGCACCACATCGAGTATCAGGTCAAGCCGTTCGTAGTTGTTACGACGGGCGTTGCGTAACAGGTCATACCAACGTTTACCTTCAAAGGCAAATTCGCGGGCACGCTCAGCTAATAAGTAATCGGTAACACCATTTTTATCGGTAGGATCAACCACCATGGCCGAGCCTGGTAATGCATTGGCGCGTGTACGAAGGGTTTCTATTACATTTAAGGCCGCCTGACCGTTACCTTGCTGATTTTGAGCTTCGGCTTTCATTAACAATACTTCAGGATAGCGATACACGAACCAGTGTGCAATTGAGGCTCCCTGAGGACGCGATGAGGTAGCATTTATGCCTTGATATTTATATATGGTACCATCATTAAATTTCAAAGAGGCATCATTACCACGTATGTCAAAGTTTGTTATATCAAAGAAATCCTGGGTAAATACTTCGGCTGTAACCCTTAAAGCGGCCCTGAACCTTTTGGTACCAATGAGCATGTCATAAAACGGATTTTGCTTATTCTGATTGAATTGAAGCTCAAACAAGCTCTCGTTAGAATTGCCTTGATAGTATAGTGTGCCGAACCAGTTGCTATCGCCCGGAACTAAAACAAATTGATTTGAATTGATAATGTAATCGCAGGCTTTTATACAATCATCATACTTGTCAAGCCATAAGTAAACATCGGCTAAAATGGCATTAACAGTGTAGCGGGTTATACGTCCTTTATCATCGTTACGGTTACCGTAGGTAGTAAAGGTGTACTGCTCGGCCTGTTTAAGATCTTTAATTATCTGGTCAAACACCTGTTGCTGGGTGCTTTTGGGTATTTCCAGGTTTTCATCATCACTACTGGTTGAGGTAAGTTTTAAAGGAACATCACCAAAGCTGCGGGCCAGGTAAAAGTACAGTAACCCGCGTAGTGCCAGGGCTTCGCCCAGATAACCATTTAAAACTGATTGGGTAAGTGTATTGTCGTACTTTAATACATCCGGACCAAAATCAAGCACAGTATTGCAATTGTTTATCGCTTTATAGATGATAGACCAATCGGCGATGGTGTTGGTTGAGGCGATGTTTACGTTAATTACATTGAGCTCTGCATTTCGTACAAATGTTCCCGCGGTTAGCATATCTCCCCGCAATTCGCCCCACAAAAACAAGTTTTCCACCAACGGATCGGCCAGCATACCGGCATAGCAACCGTTTACGGCGGCTTTTAACTGTTCTTTTGTTTTCCAGAAATTCTGCCTTATAATACCATCCTGCGGCTCAAGCGACAGGTACTTGTTACACGATGTTGAACAAAGTGTAACCAGCAGCAGTACAACCGAGAATTTTACTTTTATATTCATATAAATACTATTCTGTAATTCACTTAATTATTAAAAACCTACTACCATACCCAACACCAGGTTGCGCGTTGGTGGCGTCATCGAGTTATCAGTCGCCACGCGGAACGGATCGCTACCCCTCACCGAAACCTCGGGGTCTTGCCCGGTATATTTGGTAAAGGTTAACAGGTTTTCGGCGGTTACGTATACGCTTGCGCTACGGATGCCTACGCGGCTCAACAGGCGTTTAGTTAAATTGTACCGGGCGGTAACCGAACGCAAACGGATGAAAGAACCGTTTTCTACATAACGGTCAGACCCTAACCAGTTAAAGCCATCATTCCATACCGCACGCGGTACATCGGTTACGTCACCCTCGTTACGCCATCTTTTTAACACCTCGGTACTTTGGTTATTAAAGCCATACATATTGCTGGTTTGCATGCGGGTGCCGTTAACCAGCTGGTAGCCATACCTGAAGGTGAAGAAGGTATTAATTTTAAGATTACCATTGAAAGTGATGGTTGGCCCAAAACCGCCTGTGAATTTTGGATTGCCATTGCCCAGGTAAACCACGTCTTTGTAATCAATATTACCATCGTGATTTATGTCTTCATAAGCTGCATCGCCGGGTTTAAACAAATAATTGGTTGCCGGGTAGTTAAAGCGCATTTGCAGTGGCACACCATCCAACCCAACAATAGGTTGCCCGTTGGCATTGGTGGCTACTGTAGCCGCCTGGTCTTTGTACACTCCCTTAAAGCGGAAGCCATAAAACGAACCAAACGGGTTGTTTACCTGTAAAATAGTGCGGTAACTACCGTTGGTGGTAATATCACCTTTGGTACTTGGATAGTAAGGAGATATCTCGCGAATAATATTGGTGTTATTGGCAATGTTGAAATTCATTTCCACCATCAACTTTTTGGTTTTAACCGCTACTGCGTTTAAGTTTATCTCCCAACCCTGGTTATCCATGGTACCCACATTCATACTTATTTTGCTGAAGCCCGAGATACCCGGCAATTGCAGATCATTGAAAAATAAGTCGGTTGTACGGTTGCGGTATATATCTACGTCAACATTAATGCGGCTTTTAAACATGGATAAAGTCAAACCAAGGTCTTGCCCGGTAACGGTCTCCCATTTAAGGTTGCGCAGCTCCATATTTTGTGAATAAACTGCCGATGAGCCTAAGTAATCGTAAGTGTAGTTACCGTAGATATTGTAAAAAGTATAGTTGTTTTTAGGTTCGTTACCGCTTTTACCATAGCTGGCACGTAAGCTCAAATCATCAAAAAATGTTACTTTTTTCATGAATGGCTCACCCGATACACGCCAGCGCGAAGAAACCGACGGGAATAATCCCCAGCGGTGAGCCGGGCCAAATTTAGAGTTACCATCGGCACGTAAAGCAAAGTTTACGATGTACCTGTCTAACAAACCGTACTGGGCATTGAATACCGCAGCAACACTACGGGTTTGCCCAAATGATGACCTGAGGTTTAAAATACGACTATTAATTGATGGATCTTGAAGTAGCACCGAGCCTGAGTTTGATGACTCGCTTTGTAAAACCGTGGCCTTGCTATCATTAGTTATAAATGATACCAGCCCCATTAAACTATGCTTTTCGTTAAGCTTGGGGGTATAAATAAAATTGGTTTTGGTTTGAATGCTAAACTGGTCTACATCGCCATCAAATGCCCGGTTAACGTTTTGGTTGCTTACCGGTAAGCCTGTTGCAATTTGAGGTAAAAAGGTGCGGTTTTTAGTGTTGTTAATATCAAACTGCACATCGGCAGTTGCACGGAACAAGCTTGGAACAATATCATACTGTAATGTAAAGTGCGGTACAATACGCTCGCCAATTACATTGTTAATGCCTGAGTTAAGCATGGCTACCGGGTTAAAAGTACCCGGGTATGCGCCCTGAATATTTTGCACCGGCGACAGATAAACACCGGTATTGTTACCAAAGCTGTTTATTTCGTAAATGCTCATGTTGGGCATTTTTTGGTATGCTATGCTTCGGGCGTCATCGTTATATACCTTATCGGTATTGGAGTGCGTGTATGATACGTCGGTACGGAACTTGATACGATCCGACACGTTGTAATCGAGGTTTATACGAGTTGTTACCCTGCTTAAAGCCGTACCCAAAGTAGTACCCCGCTGGTTAAGGTAACTCAAAGATGAAAAGTAACGAGCTTTTTCACCACCGCCCGATAAGGAGAGGTTATGGTCGTGCATTATGCCTGTGCGGGTAATGGCACCGATCCAATCGGTGTTATTGCTGTAATTGTTGAAGTAATAACGGTCACTGGGGTCATACAAAAACTCTTTTACTGTTTGTGTATTTAACGGAGTACCGGTACGGTTCATCACCTCTTCGGGAATGAGTTGTGAGTACTGGTCGCCAGTAAGCATAGGTATTGCATTAGGTTGCCTTGAGGCAGTGGCACGCATGGTATAAGTAACCTGCGGCGAACCTAAACGACCACGCTTGGTATTAATAATTAATACCCCATTGGCTGCCCTTGAACCCCAAACTGCCGTTGCAGCAGCATCTTTAAGTACCGATATATCCTGAATATCGGCCGGGGCAATATTCAATAGCGAGGCATAACCCTGTTCATCGGCTGTACCAAAGTTAAAATCGGTTGGAATATTGGTTTCATAAGGCATACCATCTAACACAATAAGCGGGTTAGTTGAACCATTGATGGTTGATGTACCGCGAATACGTATTTGCATACCGGCACCAGGGTCGCCAGAATTGGCTGCAATATCAACACCGGGCAAGCGACCTTGTATAGCCTGGTCAATTGATGAGGCTGAAAGTTCTTCAATATCTTTAGCGCTGATTTTTGCAACAGCCGTAGTTGAATTACGGGCATCAATTTGCAACAAGCCGTTACTTGATGTTTTATTGGCAGTAACCATCACATCGGTAAGGGTATTGGAGCTTTGCTCCATAGTTGCATTAATGGTGGCACGGTCGTTAATATCCACAACCACGGTTTTGTAGCCAATTAGCGATACGGAAATTTTATTTTGACGATTTTTAATGCGGAGCGCGTAATTACCATCAATATCGGTTGATACACCGCCAACAATACGTTTCTCTTTATCGATCTCCACAACGGTAACACCCACCAACGGGGCTTTATCCTTTCTATCGGTTATTTTACCGCGAATGGTGGCAACTGGTGCAGTAGTGGTTTGCGCCTGCACAAACATAGACAGCCCGGCAAGTACAAGTGTTAAACAGCAGAAAAAAAGATGGGTATATATTTTTTTCATTAATCAGGTTTTTATTCGGTTTATAAGTTGCCGGGTGGTTAGCCCGGCAACATTACCTTTTGTGTGTTTGGTTTGGGTATGTTATGCTTTAATACTAATTGGCATTAAACTTCAGGAAGTTGTCAAGCAGGTGTATTACCGTACGGTTTGACAGGTTGTTGCTGCTTGCCGCTACCACATTTACTGTATTGCCAAGCATATCACGCACCTGCATGTTGTTAACTCCCGTATTAGTCACATTTACGGCGGTTGTAGTGCCGTTGGCAGTTTGCAGCAGTGTTAAAAATCCACCGGCTTTTTTTCCGTCGGGTACTACGGTTGCTTTTTGTATGATGTGGTACCTGATGAAGTTAGCCACCTTATCGCGACCGATTTGGTCGGTTGGGGCGGTTGTAGCAGGCAGGTAGCCTTGGGCTATAGCCGCATCAATAGCAGTATTAGTAGGTGCCAATACTGTGTAAAATGAACCAGCAGTTACACCCAAGATTTCACCGTTTGAGGTGTTGTAAATGGTAGATGCCTTTACATAGTCAACAAACTTTTTGTAAGGTGAATTGGCCTGTGCCGATAGTGCCTCCAGGTGTTTACCTACCGACAGGCTTGGCTCTGACAGTAAACCATCAATATAATATACCGTACCGTTTTGAGTAGTGCGAGAACTGGTTGCATTGATGGTTAAGTTGGCATCGCGGGTACCGGCCGAGTATACAGTGTTGTTGCTGTAACGAATGTATTCGCCGTCGTAAGTTTCTAATATGCCGCTACCTTGAAGACTTGTAACATCGGCACGTACAACCTGGGTGTTGATAATACGATTAAGTTTATCTAAAGCCGATGAACCTGATAGCGCGGTACCTCCACCCGGTGGGGTATAGCGCCAGGTATTGGCATCTAAGTCATAGTTAAATCCTAATGCCCGCATGGTAGCATCCGAAGTTAAAAACAACGTATACTTTAAACTGGTATTAATAATATTGGCTTTAAGGTTTGCAGTTAAAGCCCGGGTCATTAATGAGTAATTAGGATTTAAATAAGCACGGCCAAACACAGTACTGAATACGTTGGCATTTTGTACCTTATTGGTACCATAAAATACACCGTTGCTTAGTAATTTCTTATCAACCACATCAGAAGCCGGATTAAATAAGGCTCCCTGCCCCTGTCCGTTAATGGTGGTGGCAAATTTGCTTGGCCAAACGGTGGTTAAAAACATATGTGCATTCAGGAAATCGTACATAATTTCCTTAGGCAGCGCATCAAGCGATGGATAATATTCTAACAGCACATTATTGATGTAATCATTCAGGGCCGTGTTAGTAGGTGCAAACATGGAGTAACCTTCGGCTTGCCCGTCGTTATCGTCCAGTTTCTGATAGTTTTCGTTATTAGGCGAGTAAGCCAAACCGGCATCATACAGTTTTACATAAATGTCCTTTTGCACGCCGGTATTTTCTAAATTTTTGGCGGTAGCCTCCGGACTTAATATGTACGATACCATATACTTATCAAACAGCGATTTAAAAACACTGTACTGGTTATTAGTACCCATATATTGGTCGATGCTTGGCAATGGAAGCAATACGCGGTTAACCTCGTGTATTACACCATTTTCGGCAATGATGTTGCTGTTTACTACCTGCGCATCGGCCACATTAAATCCTGTGTAAGGGTTTGCGGTATTGAAGTAATTGTAATCTGCCGGGGTAAGATTTTTTGGGGTCAAAAATCTGTCGAGTATATAAGGTATATACTTGTTATTATTATCACTTACGGTAAAGTAAGTGGTTCCTCCCCTATTGTTACGATTTGAATTTACATACGTAATATCTTTACCATTGTAATTAACAACCTGTGCCCCGTCATAATAAGCCGTGCGACGTTTAAAAGCCATATTAGGCACCCAACCGGTAAGTGATTGATAGTCGGGCAAACGATCGGTCTTAAAGGCATTGAATACCAGGCAATATTTAACAATTTTTTGAGCAGTTGCTGCATCAATATCGGCGGCGCTGTTAATTCCCTTTTCTTTAAAATAGGCGGCAAAAGCAGCATCGTTAGGCGCAAACATGGTCCAAAAACCAGCCTTGCCTAAAATGTCTTTATAGCCTGCCTTCTCAATACAGGTTAGTAAGCTTTTAAAGTTACCACGCTGTTCCAGTTGCTGGTAAATAGGGTCGGCCAGGTTATCGGGACGCTCGTAACGCTCGTTAAATTCCTTTTTGGCGCATCCTGTTATTAACAACAGGCCCAATAAAAACAAAAAAGCACTTTGTAAAATTCTCCTCATATAAATGCACAAAGTATTACACTGTATGCTATGTAGGCATGCAGCTTTTAGGTTTATTACTTTTAAAATTGGTTAACATTTAGCTCCGGATATTGTAGTTTGCATAGTGGTTGGCTATGCTTATTAAGAACAATCTTTTTTTAAATACCGGAAATATTTGCTGTTTATAATTGTACAGCAAACATAGTGTGGGAAGAGCTTTTGGAGGTTTTAAAAATTGACGAAATGTTTTTAAAAATTGTTAAAAACATGCTTTAAGCGCTAAAAAATCGATTTCAACAAAAAATACGACTTGCGTATACAATAATATCAGGAATGAATTTCTTTTAAAGATTTCAAATATTGAGAGGGCGATTGTCCATACTTTTCTTTAAAACAGGTGCTGAAATAACCCGAACTGCTAAAGCCTACCATGTACGATATTTCGGAGATATTATACTCGCCCGAATCGATGAGTTGTTTGCCTCGTTTAAGGCGCATTTCTTTTACAAACTCAACCGGGGCTAAACCGGTAAGGCTTTTTAGTTTTTTATAGAATGTGGTTCGACCTAAGCCTATGCCACTGGCTACATCGTCTATATTAAAATCAGGATCGGTCATGCCGGTTTCAACCGTTTCCATAACCTGTTTAAGCAGTTGCTCGTCTTTTGAGGTAATAAGTATTTCGCCGGGCGATAGCTGTACCAGGTTTTTGCTACCCAATAGATTATTAAATAACTGCTTGCGCTGTTTAATCAGGCTCTCTACCAACACCAGTACATACTCGGTATTAAACGGCTTGGTAACATAAAAATCGGCCCCGTAACGCATACCTTCCATCTGATTTTCAACCGACGACTTTGCCGTAAGCAACACAACTGGGATATGGCTGGTGTTCATATGCTGTTTTAAAGCGTCGAGCATGGCAATACCATCCATATTAGGCATCATTACATCGCTAATAATAAGCTCGGGTACAAGCTCTATAGCTTTTTGCACGCCTATGGCACCATCGGCAGCCATTTCTACCCTGTAATAAACGCTTAATTGTTCGCCCAAAAACTTACGCAGTTCGCTGTTGTCTTCAACAATTAGCACCAATGGTTTTTCGGCGTTATAGTCAATAACCGTCAATTCAGGCCTTATATTCTCTATCTCATTAACCTGCTCAACTCTGGCTACTTCTGTTTGCAATGGCGCTACAAAATCAACCTCATCGTTCAGGTAATGATTTTTGCCCGCTTTTAACTGAACGGTAAACGTCATTCCGCCGATTGCATTATTTGCAGCAGTTATATCACCATGATGAGCATCAATCAACTCTTTTGAAAACGCAAGCCCTATACCGGTACCTTTGGTGACTTTTTTATTTGAAGAAGTGTAATAAAGCTCAAATATTTCCTTTAGTTTATCCTCGGGCACTCCAATACCCTCATCAATAACTTTTATTTCAATATCACTATCGCGGGCACAAACCGAAACCATAATACTTTTATTAGCGGAAGTATATTTAAAAGCGTTTGCTAACAGATTGTATATCACTATATCGATCTTTTCCTCATCAACCGAGGCGTAAATAGATTCCACGTTTGCCTTAAAGCTAAAGTTGATATGATTTTCAATGGCAACCTCGGTGAAATAACTGGTTGTGTTTTTTACTAATGCAATGATATCGGTTTCAGCAATCTTCAAACGGGTTTTACCGCTTTGCAGCTTCCTGAAATCGAGCAACTGATTGATGAACCTAACCATACGGTCGGCATTTTTATTGGCGAGGTTGATGTGTTCGCGGCCTTTAACCGATAGTTCTTCATTTTGCGAAATTTGTTTAAGCGGATTTACAATGAGTGTTAAAGGCGTACGTAACTCATGCGATATATTGGTAAAGAAATCTACCTTCATTTCGGCAATCTTGCGTTCAACAGCAACACGATGTTTCAGCCTGATCATGGTAAAAATTATCCGGCGCGCAACCTCTAAAGCTGCAATTACAAGAATTACGTAAATAAGATATGCCCACCAAGTTTTCCACCAAGGCGGAAGTATGGTTATTGTAATGCTTTTTGACGGATTGTTTTTAAACAAGTAATTACTGGTGGTACGCACGGTAAATGTGTAAGTACCTGGTGGCACGTTGGTATAGGTTGCCTGCCTGGTGTTTTTAACGTGGTTCCATTGTTTATCAAAACCTTCTAATTTGTACGCATACCATACTTTATGCCCTATTTTGTAATTAAGAGCCGTGTAATCTATATTAAAAAGGTTCTGATTATGCTTTAGCGTGATTTGAGGAGTTTGGTCGATCGCGTATTGCAAAATGGAATCGGCTCCGCCCGGAGTAATAGTTTTATTTGAAACCTGGAAATTAGTGAAAGCAATATTGGCATATTGTTTTCTGCTGCTTATTCTTACCGGGTTAAAGCTCACAAAGCCCTTTGTACAGCCCAGTACCAGGTTACCATCAGCCGTTTTCACAAAAGCCGATTCTGAGAATTGTGCCGGTGGCAAACCATCATCGGTATTGTAATTTTTGAATGCTTCAGTTGCCGGATTAAATTCTGAGAGGCCATTTTCAGTAGCGATCCATAAACGATTTTGGTTATCATTTACCATGCTCAATATAATATCGTTAGGCAAACCATTTGCCATGGTATACACCTTAAAGTGTATCTTTTGAGTAAGATCGAAATTGGTTATGGCTTTTTGTAATCCACCGCCAAAAATCCCCAGCCACATTACATTGCTTTTATCGCGCAGGATATATTGTACATCATTGCCTCCTAACGAGGTTTCATCGCCCCTCACTTTAGTATAACGGTGGAATTTGAATTGATCAATACCCTCATCAGGGTTAAATATTACCAAGCCATTAGTAGTGGCCATCCAAATATTGCCTTTAGCATCTTCCTGTAAATGCCTTACGCCATTGGCCCGTGCAGAGGCATAGTTTTTAAATGAGTTGTGTTGATTTTTAAATATGGTTGTGTTGCCTTGCCGTACCAACAGGTTTAGTCCACCGGCAAAGGTGCCAATCCATATGCGGCCGCGCAGGTCTTCCATAATGGTGTACACCATGTTGCTGTTTATACTGTTGGGGTTTGCAGCATCGGCAACGTGCTTTACAGCTTTGTAATGTTGCGGATCTCCGGGGATCGGTGTAGCCTCAATTAAACCATTTCCTTTAGTGCCCAGCCATATGGTGTGATTTTTAGCTTCATAAATGCTGTAAACTTTGCCCAGTTCTTGCGGTTGCAGGTTAACAAAAGGGTTACCTAACTTAATCCCGTTTTTATAAAGAATTACTTGCCCAGCCTTGGTGCCCACCCACAAACGCCCGGCATGGTCCTGGCATAAGGCACGTACCTCGTTCACCGTTTTGGCAGAAGCGCTGTTATCAATTACCTCATGTTTAAATACATCCGGGTGCAAAACAACCTTATTAATTCCCCTATCATACCCGCTGAACCAAAGTACGCCGGTTGGGTCGGGGTACATGGCCGTAATTACGTTTGAAAATTGTTGAACGGGTGTTCCAGGTTCGTTATGAAAGTAATTGAGTTGGTCGGCAGTACGATCATAATATCCAAATCCTCCCCCGGCCATACACGCCCATAATACGCCGTATGCATCCTCAAAAATCTGGAAGGTTGTATGAATGGTAAGGGCCTCAGCATCCTTTTTTTGAGTAAATAATTTATGGGTTTGCTTAACCGGATCAAACTTAATTACCCCGTTTGATGGCTCGATCCAAAGCAAGCCATGACTATCCTGAGATAGGCGTTTGAGCGAAGCAAATTCCTGAAGATAATGCTTTACTTGCTGCGCAGATTGATCGTACTCAACTAATCCTTTACCTTTTGTAGTGAGATAGATTTTTTGCTTATCCACCACTAAAGCATTGATGGTAGTACCGGGTACAATATTCAGTGTTTTAACGGATTGCCTGGCCGGATCATAAACAAATACGACACCCTGCTGCGTGCCTATGTACAATAGATTGCCATATTGCTTTATACAGGTGAACGAATAGCTGGCATTTAATACAGACCGGGTATTTTTAAAATCAACGCTTTCGTAATCACCCGATGCGGTTTTCCTTAAGCAGTTTATTCCGGCTTGGGTACCAATCCATATATTATTCAGATAGTCTTCGAGCAAGAACTTAATTTGATTATTAGCTATTCTGAACTTGCCTTTATCAGTATATGCTTTAATTACCGGAACCCCGCGACCGCTGGTTTGCGCGTAAGCGCACAAGGCACCTTGCTTTTGGCTCAAAAGCCATACATCACCGTTTGATATGGGTACAATACGGTCAACCAGCACGTTTTTAATAAACTGCGGAGCTTCTTTACCTTGTATAGCCAAAAAGCCCTCCGTTTTTTTATCAAAACGATATATTTTATTGTCGAATGTTTTTACCCACAGGTATCCCTGTTTATCCTCGTTTATTAGTCTTATCTTATTATTTTCGAGGTTTGAGCTATCGCCGGCCCTGCCCTTGTACGATACAAAGTTATAACCATCGAAACGGTTAAGCCCATCCCATGTGCCAAACCACATAAAGCCTTCGCGGTCTTTTGCAATACATGAGATACGATCGTGCGAGAGACCGTCGGTTGTAGTGTAATGCTTTAAATTATATTTTGGTTGAGCATAAACGGAAGTAAAAGCCAGTATAATGCCAGCAAAAAGGCAATAACATATGTTATACGTTTTACTCCGTTTAATCATCAGTATAATACTGTTTTGCAACAGTCAGTAAAAGGGGGAATATTAATTAATTGGTTTACATTGGTAAATATCGCTATTTATTATTTAAACAGCATCATGGTTTTAAAACTAATACATGCAAAAGAGGCCGCTTTATGGGCGGCCTCTAACATTGATATTATTTGAGTTAATCAGGGGAATTCAGGGAGTTTTAAATTATTCTCTGCTGGCTAAAACCTGGGCAGGAGTGTTTTGAGTTTTTTCGGCTTTGATACCTGCAAATATCACACCTTCGGTATAAGCATGGCCTTTGATAGCCATAGTGGTAGTGCCTTTAGCTAAAGGAGATACAATGATGTGAAAACCTTGCGCATTAACAGCTTTTTGAGCAGCGGTTAAAGTAAATTCGTTATTAGCTTTAGCAACCATTTCATTGTACATACCTTCGTGCTGCATGTAAAAGTTGTGGAAAGCAGCTTCTTTGTAGAAATTTTCTAACAAAGCACCGTAACGTTTAAAGTCAATTTTGTTTAAGTCTATGCGGTAATCAGACTTTAAACCGAAACGGCCGTTATTCATCTGGAAAGCATATAAACCTTCCACATAGCTTTTAGCTAAAGATGGGTTGCGGCTTAACTGGGCATTTAACTGCTGAACACCTTTTGAGTTTTTTAAAGCAGAAAACTTATTCATTACCTCAGCATAGTAAGCTGAGGTATGATCAACAATATTGGTATCGTTTTGAGCAAAGTTGGTTAAGGCTAACATGGCATAACCTAATTCAACAGTTTCTGATGACTGGGCGTATACTTTACCTGCGTTTGCTTTAGCGTATTTAGAAGTAAAGCGGGAAGCAACATTTTGAGTTTGGCAGCTGGTAAAGAAAGCAGCAGCGAAAAGGATGATGGCGGCGAAGGTAAAGTTAGTTTTCATATCGATCAGGGGGTATTAATGAGTTGTTGAATTTAATTTGTTGTTGTTTGATAAGTAATAGGCAACTGTTATACCATCAACTAAACAAAAACAACAAATAAACCAAAAACAGCCTTTACGCTATCAAAAACACACATTCTGCCTCGTGCCAAAACCTCAAACAACAATCAGCGAGTATTATGCGATGGTTAATATTTCCCCAACTTTACCCGTTTGGTGGGGAAATGCTCCCCGGCCATATAAAGATGGAGCATTAACGCCATAAGAAAGAATTACAATACTTAGAATTTGACGCTAAAGGTTGTACCAATACCAGGCTCACTATCCACATCAATTGTACCGCCCATTACTTCTATTTGATTTTTAATCATAAACAGGCCTATGCCACGGGCATTTTTATTGCCGTGAAAAGTCTTATACATACCAAACAGCTTAACACGGTGAATATTAAGGTCAATGCCCAATCCGTTATCAGCTACGATTAGTTGCACGTCATCACCAATCTTAAAGGCATTAATAGTAACCTGAAGCAATCTTTCAGGACTACGGTATTTTATGCAATTTGATACCAGGTTTAGTAAAATACTATCCAGATAGGCAGGCGGATAGTTTACTTCGAGCTCATTAGGTATATTAATTTCAGCAAAAGCTTTAGCTTCCTTAATAGATTCAGAAAGGGTTTCAAACACCTTCAAAACCTCTGCCTTCAAATACATTTGCTTTACTTGCTTATCGCGCCCGCTTTGAATATCCACTACCTCGCTCAGGTGTCGCAAAGTATTATAAAGATTGATTGAATTGATCTTCATCATATTCATCAGCGTGCGCTGCTCATCGGCATCTTCTTCTTGTGTATAAACATCCAACAGCATATTCATATTACCCGAGTGCGACAGCAGATTGTGTGAAACAATATGCGCAAAGTTGGTTAGCCGCTCGTTTTGAAAACGCAGTTGCTTTGTAACTTCCCTACGCTCCTGCTCCTGGGTTTTTCGTTCGTTTATATCGGCAAAGGTGCCCAACATACGCAAAACCTTTTTACTATCCGACCAGCCAATCACCCTACCTCTTATTTCAACCCATATCCAATAACCATTTTTGTGCTGCATGCGGCATTCACAAAAGTAATGGTCATGTTTACGGGCAAAGCAAGCTTCAAACTCCTTCTCAAAATTCAGTTTATCATCAGCATGTACACGGTTTAACCAATTGCTCATGGGCGCTAAACCTATTTTCACGAAATGTAAAGCCAAAAATTTCCATGGCTCGCTGGTTGGCGTAAACAGTATCAGCCTCAATATCCCACTCCCAGGTGCCTACGCGGGTGCTTTTAATGATATTGTCTAATCTTTGCCTTTCCTTTAACAAAGCGTCGATGTATTTGCGCCGCTCGGTAATATCCTTAAGTTGAGAAATAAAGTATAATGGCCTATCCAGGCTATCTCTTACCAAAGTCACATTTAACTGTACCCAAATAAGTTTTCCATTTTTATGGTAATACCTTTTTTCTAACGAATAAGAACCAATTTCGCCATTAAGCAATTGGTTCATCATACTTAAATCGGCATCCAAATCTTCGTGAAAGGTAATTTCCTGAAAGGTATGATTCATAAACTCATCGGGCTCATAACCAAATAAGCTGCATATACTCTGGTTAACACGTATCCATTCCCCTTTTGTTGATACAATGGCCATGCCTATGGGTGCATAATCAAAAGCCTGGTGAAAGCTTTCTTCACGCTCGGCCAAACGTATATGCAGGTTATGATGCTCAGTTATATCTTCAAGCGTTCCATATAACCTTACACATTCATTGTTTTCAAATGCAGCATTAACACGGGTTTTTACCCATCGGGCACTCCCATTAGCCGTTACTATTTCCAATTGTGCTTCCTGGGGTTGGTGAGTGCTAATGGCTTCTATAACCATGAGCTCCAACTTATGCGGCTCCATGTAAAACTTGAGTGAATTTCTTAGATCCGGAACAAAATCCGGGGCTTCGTAAATATCAAAAACTGCATCGTTCCAGTAAACTTTGCCGGTTACAAGATCGCGCTCCCAAATGCCAAGCTGTGCCAGGGCTAACACATCCCGGTAAAATTCTATGTTCCCGTGCATTGTAAAATAATAGTCGTAGTGGCTCTAATGATTCTAATATAAGTAAAAAATACCCCTAACTACATTATGAATATTTTTTTTACCTATAAGGGGCAACGTTCAAACCTTTGGTTAATCAACTTACTTATTCACTAAATTTATACGGAAAAACAGCCATTAAAGTTATTGACTAAAAACTAATCAAAAAAAAGCACCGTATATATTACAGCGCATTTTTTACATATTATTTTAAAATGAATATTTAAAATTTCATATTCATACCCCAGCTATCAGCCAGCTTTTGCGCTTCCTTACGTGTAAGCTGAATTACTGCCGGATGCTTTGGTATTGAAAAGTTGGTTGATTTCATTACCCCATCATTAAAGCGGCCAAGATTTTTAAAATTCACAAAATCGGATGTTTCACTAAAACCAAAATTATGCGGATTGATGCGGTAAATATCATAAATCAATATCCACTTGTTTTGCCCAATAAGTTTGTAAACCGTTGGTGCCTCACAGCCAACAGGTTCCGGGTCGTACCATTTAGCATCATACACATAGCCGGTGTTTACCGAATCGGACACCGCTTGTTTAACGCCCGACGTACCATCGTGCGATGCATAAAACATATGGTATTTGTTGCCAACCTTAGTTATATCGGCATCTATGTAAGCAACGTCTTTAGGATATTCAAACAGCACTTTAGGCAAAGTTTCCATTTGTGTGAAAGCATTGTTCATGTAGGTATAGTACACTTTTTCTTTACCGTTACCAAAACGCATGCTAAAATATAACATAGGCTTCTTTTTTACCTCATCAAAAATCATTTCAGGAGCCCAGGCGCAGCCAATATCGGCCAGTTCAGGAAACGCTTTATCAACCCGTAACACCGTGTGCGACCAATGCACTAAATCGGCCGATTTCATGAGCACCAATCCGCGGTTATTACCCCAGCCATATTGCTTGCCATCGCGCTCCCACTCGGTGGTACGATAGCCTGCTTTTTGCCCATATATGTGCAAATCGGTTAATGCCATATAAAACATTCCATCGTTGCCACGGTAAATGTACGGGTCGCGTATACCTTTTTGCTCGGCAATGGTATCGCCGGCTATAATGGGCTTAGCATTGTTTACATCGGTAAAGCTATATCCATCTTTGCTGAGCGCCATATACAGCCCGTGCGTATCATCTTTAAAGTAAACCATCAGGTAAGCGCCCATATCTTTTTCTTTAGGAACTTTACCCTTTTTTTGAGCATAAACACTTGTTGTGCTCATAAGCAGCAGCACTAAAGCTTTAACATAACCTGATACCATTTTATACGAGAGTTATAATTGGGATGTAATTGAATATTGTCAAAATTAATATTAATATTAATTGTCAAATCAATAATTATACATTGTATTACAACAAGTAATCAATTATATTGAATAACTCAGTTCATGATCACGGTGTTATCCATGTAATTCATACAAACTATCCAACATCGTAAAATGGCGAAATACAGTTAAACCAAATACACGAAAACTATAATAACTACTTGATAATAAATACCTTAATATAAGGTATAATTATGGTTAACCTAAGTTCAAAATCATTAAACTAAAAACTAATTACTATCAATCATGAAAATTACAGTAACCGACGGAACCGAAATTTATTACAAAGACTGGGGCACAGGACAACCTATCGTATTTCATCATGGCTGGCCACTTTCGAGCGACGACTGGGATGCACAAATGATGTTCTTCGTTCAGCATGGCTATCGCGTAATAGCGCATGACCGCCGTGGCCATGGCCGTTCAACACAAACATCAGAAGGCAATAACATGGAAACCTATGTTGAAGATGTAAAACAACTGATGGATGCACTTGAAATTAAAAATGCCATTCACATTGGTCACTCTACCGGCGGAGGTGAGGTGATAAAGTATGTGGCTAAATACGGTGGTGAAGGCCGTGTTGCCAAAGCCGTACTTATTAGTGCAGTTACACCAATTATGGTTAAAAATGATAAAAACCCAAACGGTGTGCCAATAGAGATATTTGACGAGATACGTGAAAATACGGCTACTAACCGTCCACAATACTTTCAAGATTTCACCATCCCGTTTTTTGGTTACAACCGCGAGGGTGCAAAAGTATTACAAGGTGTTAAAGATAATTGGTGGCGCCAGGGCATGATGGGTGGTATAAAAGCCCATTACGATTGTGTGGCTGCGTTTTCTGAAAGCGACTTTACCGAAGATTTAAAAAATGCCGAAGTGCCCGTATTGGTGTTACATGGCGAAGACGACCAAATCGTTCCATTTGAAACAACAGGTAAAGTAGCAGTAACATTGCTAAAAAACGGAAAACTTATTTCATATCCCGGCTTTCCGCATGGTATGCCTACAACGCAAGCTGCAACCATCAATGCAGATCTGCTGGCGTTTATTAAGGAGTAACCCTACATCTGCATAATCATATATTAAAAGGGTGGTTATCAAATACCGCCCTTTTATTTTTATATTAAGAAGTAACTTGATATAAAACTGCTTGATACATAGCATAAAGATTACCAATCAATTATATCATCGAGCTAAATTGATTATCTTTTTATTTATTTTGAAAGGATTTAATAAGCCTTTCGTTAATTGTACTACATGGCCGGCTATTTACACAGCAATCATTTAAAATTTGCTTTTATATTACTGTTTTTAATTCACAGTGTTAAGGCCATTGCCCAGGTTGATTACAAAAACTCATTGCCTGAACTCTACAATCAATTAAAAAATACCAATAACGATACCAATACATTTAAGCTGGCCCTCACCATTTGCAGCTTTTACCAAACCAATAAAGGTATTGCAACAGCAAATGTTGATTCGGCAAAAAAATACCTTGCCTTAGCCGAACGTATTAGCCAAACACTTAGCTATAAAGGTGCGGATGATGCTACAATTATGCGAGTGCGCTTATTGCTGCGAAACAAGGGGTTTGCAGCCGTGCGTACAATAACGGCAAAAGCCACAGGAGCAATGTATTGCCGCATTAATATTGAAACCGGCCGGTATTACCTCGAAAAAGGAGGTGAAGACAAAGCCGACCTTGAAATAGCGGCTAAACACTTTGCTATTGCCGAAGCCTATGCATTGCAACATCATATGCCGGTATTATATAACACGGCACGCTTATATAAATACCCACTGATGTGCGAACAGCGTATTGCGCCTGAAAAATGTGAAGAAGAGTTTGAACACCTCGTTGCACTCTCTAAAAGCTTTCACAATAAGCATATCGAAGCGCAGGCATTTTATCTTAAAGCTCTTTACCTTGAAGATGATAGCCTTTCAAAAATATGGTTTAATAAGACAATACCTTTAGCCGAAGCCACTAAAAATATTGGTTTGGCAATACATATACGTAAAGAAATTGCCGATCGGAATATTCGGCTGGGTAATCTTAACGAGGCCGAAACAGAGCTATTAGATGTCCTAAAGCGCTATAAGTTGGCAGGATACCGCAATCTGCAGTTTACTTATGATTTGCTAACAGCAGTTAACATAACCAAAGCTAATTTTGAGGCAGCCATGCGATACGGTTTACAAACCATTCGGTACGCCGACTCAACAGGTACAGAAAGCAGCTTGAATATTTTTCAGTTCAGGCTGGCCAATATTTGCCGCGATATGGGGCTTAAGAAGGAAAGCCTGAAATGGAGCCGTGCATGCCTAAATAGCACCATTAGGCTCGAAAACAGGTTTCCGTACCTTGTATACCGCGAGTTGGCTACCGATATGATTAAAGAAGGCAAAGCTGAACAAGTGTTACAGGTTTTGGCCTACAACGAAAAGAAATATCCTCCTGAATATCAAGGCAAATTTTTTCTTCCCCTACTTAGGGCCGATTGTTACACGGCTCTTAATAAACCCCGCCTTGCCGAGCAAAATTATCTTAAAACACTCCGTTTATTTGAAGGCAATAACATGCGAACCAGTTATTATTATTTATGCTGTAAAAGCCTGGCGCAGTTTTATATTAACCAAAAGCTTTATGCCAAAGCTGAACCATTGTTACATGCTATTTTAAACAAGCCCTATCCGGTATTTTCAATGAATGATTTGGCCTCGGCACATTTGCTGCAGTTTAAGCTTGATTCGGCAAAAGGTTATTATCCTTTGGCAATAAAACACTTAAAAAGATCAAAGGCAATCACCGATTCTATTTTTAATTTTGAAAGGTTAAAGCAATCAGAGCAATTGCAGCTTCAGTTTGATATGTCGCAACGCGAGCATGAAAACCTTACTCTGCGCAGTAAAAATAGTCTCCAACAAAGCGAGTTAGAAAAAGAAGCTCTTAGTCGCAAACTCATCTCACTCGCTTTGTGTGGTTCGGTTATTATAACAGCGCTTATGCTTTATTTGTATAGGGCCAAGCAAAAAAGCAACAATTTGCTTAAAACAACGCAAGATGAAATTAATGTTAAAAACGACCGGCTAAACCAGCTATTAGTTGAAAAGGAATGGCTGATGAAAGAGATACATCACCGTGTTAAAAACAACCTGCAAATTATATCCAGTTTGCTTAACACGCAATCATCTTACTTAAATGATGAAGAGGCTTTGTCAGCCATACGCGATAGCCAGAACAGGATGCAGGCCATATCAATAGTACATCAAAAATTATATCAGTCTGATGATATATCAACTATAAGCTTTGCAAAATACCTTCGCGAACTCTCCCGCAGCATTCAGGACTCGTTTAACGTAGCTGCAAACATCAGGTTTGTTTTCGATGTAAAAGACACTAAACTTAACACTGCCGATACTGTACCATTAGGCTTAATACTTAACGAAGCTATAACCAACAGCATTAAATATGCTTTTAAAAACCAAAGCAATGGCACCATCACCATTTCAGCACTTGATACGGCCAACGGATATTTTCAACTTTTAATTCAGGATAACGGTAAAGGATTGCCTGAAGGCTTTGATATTGACCACTGTACCACCTTGGGCATGAACCTGATGAAAGGCCTTACCGAACAACTGAATGGTGAGTTTAAAATACACTCCAAAGAGGGTGTTACAATTACAGTCACATTCAAACCATCGGCCGTTGAATTAACTATTTGATTGTAGAGATAATGAATATAGAACTTTCCATATCAACACTGGTACATGCCCTGCGTTTAGCAGTTGAAATTATGGGCGCCGTGACCATAGCAGCAGGATCGGTTTCGGCTTTTATAAAGTTTTGTGTTGCATTGGTAAAAAACCGTCATGCCGATTTTAATACTGTCAGGCTTACCCTTGCCCGTTATCTTGCCCTTGCCCTGGAGTTTCAGTTAGGAGCCGATATTATATCAACGGCTATAGCGCCCGGTTGGGAAGAAATTGGCAAACTGGGGGCTATAGCGATTATACGTACCGGCTTAAATTACTTTTTAACCAAAGAACTTGCCGAAGAAAAGGCTGCTTCGCATCTCAAAAGTTAATAGTTATCCATATATTCACGCTTCATTAAAAACATGTTAATTGGTTATTTTCGCTGTAAAATGCGTTGATTAACAACAACCTGTCCTTCCTATGCATAATTCTTTACTACAATACCTCATTTTACTATCAGCCGCATTTTTGCTCATTTTACTGGCTAAGCGTTTAAAAATTGCCTATCCCATATTTTTAGTTTTGGCCGGCCTTGGCGTTAGCAACTTACCCGGAATGCCCGTTATTAATATTGAGCCCGACTTGATATTCCTGATATTTTTACCCCCGCTGCTTTACGAAGCGGCCTGGTGGACATCATGGAACGAGTTTTGGAAATGGAAGCGACCCATATCCCTGCTTGCATTTGGTTTGGTTTTTCTAACTTCATTTGTAGTTGCTTACACAGTATCGGCATTTATACCCGGGTTTACTTTGGCCACCGGCTTTTTGCTGGGTGGTATTATATCGCCGCCTGATGCTATTGCTGCTGCTTCGGTTTTAAAAACCATACGTGTTCCAAAACGCATTCTGACCATTTTAGAGGGAGAAAGCTTAGTTAATGATGCTTCGAGCTTAACCGTGTTCCGTTTTGCTTTAAGCACAGTTATGGCAGGCGTTTTTTCGTTGCATGAAGCTTCTGTAAGTTTTGTTAGCGTCACAATAATGGGGATAGTAGTGGGTTTGGTAGTTGCACATGTTTTTTACCTTATACACCGCTTTTTACCAACTACAGCCAGTATTGATTCGGCTTTCTCACTTATATCACCTTATGTTATGTACCTGGGGGCTGAGCACTTTCATTACTCGGGTGTTATGGCTGTAGTAAGCGGGGGACTTTTCCTATCCTACCGTTCACACGAAATTTTTACCGATGGTCAAAGCCGCTTGCAAACCATCAATGTATGGTCAACTATATCTATCATTCTCAATGGTTTGGTATTTATGATGATAGGCTTAGGGTTGCCAAGTATTGTTGCCGGCCTGGAAGGTTACTCACTTATGCAGGCTTCGGTGTATGGTTTATTGGTTAGTGCGCTTGTTATCATCATCAGGATGGCTTGGATATATCCGGCCACTTTTATACCCCGCTGGTTATTTAAGCATGTGCGCGATAAAGAACCTCATCCCGGCTGGAAAGGACCTTTTATTATTGGCTGGGCGGGTATGCGTGGGGTGGTATCATTAGCCGCAGCACTTTCTTTACCACTTACACTTGAAAACGGACAAATGCTGCCCGAGCGTAACCTAATTATTTACATCACTTTCGTGGTAATTTTGGTAACACTGGTCTTTCAGGGATTAACGCTTCCCTTTATTATTAAAGCACTTAAAATAGAGGAAATGGATATTGCCATGCCTTTGGAACAACAGGAAGCTGAAATTAGGGTACGTTTAACAGAAATTGCTTTGAAACGTTTAGATACCGAATATAAAGCCGATTTGGCAAATAACAGCCTTTTGTTAGCTGTAAAAGCCGAATTCGAAAGTGATCTCGGTCATACTAAACAAAAACTGGTGTGCATGGAGTGTGCTGAAAATGGACTGCGGGAGTTAGTAGTGTACAGGCGGGTAATAAAAGATATTTACAAGGTTCAACGCCGCGAACTTTACCAGTTACGCAAGCATAAGCTATTCTCTGACGAGGCCATACGCAAAGAAGAAATGCAGGTAGATATATCAGAACTTAGGATTACCACCCTGCAATAACTCATTTTACGTACTCATACTTAATACCTAATTTTTTAATTTTGGAATTTAGCGTTGTTGATGGAATGTTCAGCATTTCGGCAGCGCCGCCAGTGCCGAATATTTTGCCTTTGCATAATTTTAAAATATTGAGGATATGTTCGCGCTCCATTTCTTCGAGCGTACGCACTTTAAAACCGCCTTCAACATCACCTGAACCTGCAATATGGCCTTGCGGAATATCAATTTGTGTAATTATTTCATCAGTACTTAACAGTAGGCTACGCTCTACCAGGTGTTCCAACTCGCGTATGTTTCCCGGCCAGTCATAGTCAAGCAATGCCTGCATGGCCTCTTCGCTAAAACCAGTGACAACCCGGCCGGTCTTTTTCGCAAACCTATCCAAAAAGTAATTCGCCAATAACGGAATATCCTCTTTACGCTGGCGCAAAGCAGGTAAGTTTATAGGGAAAACATTCAACCGGTAATACAAATCGAGCCTGAAACGGCCTTCGGCAACTTCCTTCTCTAAATTACGATTGGTAGCGGCAATAACACGCACGTTTACTTTTCGTGTTCCATTTCCGCCTAAACGTTCAATTTCCCGCTCCTGTAAAACTCTTAATAGTTTTACCTGGGCCTCTAAAGGCAGTTCGCCGATCTCATCTAAAAATATAGTTCCGCCATCTGCCTGTTCAAACTTGCCGGTACGTTTATCAGTTGCGCCGGTAAACGCCCCCCTTTCATGGCCAAAGAGTTCGCTTTCAATGAGGTTGATGGGTAAAGCTGCGCAATTTACAATAATCAGCGGCTTGCTTTTACGGGGCGATAGTTTATGAATAATTTGTGCTATCCGCTCTTTACCCGTTCCACTCTCGCCGGTAATTATTACCGAAGCATCATCGGCTGCCACAATGTTCACCTTATCAAAAACGGCTTTTAGTAACTTGCTTTCGCCTATAATTCCATTAAAGTTTATATCCGTTGAGGTAAAATTGGTAACGGCCGGGCTTGCCTTTATTACACGTGGAGCAATAATACCTTCATCCTTCTTCTTTACAATATTATTGATGAAGCTTTGGAGCGCATCCTGGTTTCTTTGGAGCAAATCGAGTTGTAAGTTGTTGTAACCATCTGCCTCTTTGCTAAAAAAAGTAAGCCGGTAAGTATATCCGTCTTCATCGGCTACATCAATACTTAAAGCCGATTGGTAGGTAAAATGATCGCCAAAAACTTTTAGCCACGGACTATCCATTTTTAATCTTCGAAATTCAAAATTACTGAAAAACTGATCTTTCATTTCATTACCTATAGGCTTCCATGAGCGATAATCGCGCTGCGAAACTCCGGTTATCTCCAGCAATTCGTTATGTGCAAAGGGTTGAAAAATATTCAACGCATTTTTCGATAAATAGAACGGTTCGGTATTCGCACCATCATTTTTGGCAATGCTCATACAATCGAAAGGAACAACGCCTTGCAGCATGGTAGCCATCTGCTTTAATTTCTCATTCTTCGATTCGGCTTTGGCGGCAATTTGCTCAACCTGTTGCAATAAAGTTAGCGATGCATATCTACTGAACTTTTTACTTTGCGAATGCCTGTACATAGCAATATCCAGCATTACCAGCAAATCTTTCTCACGAAAGGGCTTCACCAAAAAACCATATGGTTCGGTAGCCCTGGCAGCTTCCAATATAGCCTGATTGGTGTTAGCCGATATATAAATGAACGGAATACCCATGCAGGTAAGTTGCCCGGCCAGATCAATACCCGTTTTAGTACCCTGTAAAAATATATCGAGCAAAACCCATTCCGGCTGTTTGGCCTTAAGCAACTCCAATGCCTTGGCTACTGATGGGGCAATGCCACATACCGTATATCCTGCTTTTTGCAGCATAATGCGCAAATCATTCGCTACAATAAACTCGTCTTCAACAATTAAAATATTCTCTTTCATTTTATACGGCAAAGCGCCATGGCAGGCAATACCAGCTATGGCGCATGTAAATGCAAATTACTTACTGCTACCGTTACTAAGGTAGCAAACAATCAGGCCAATACCCGGCAATAATAATACGCTCAATCCAAACATTTTAGCAGTTAAAGCACCAGCTAAACAACCTAACAAAAAGCCACCTATAATTACACCTTGCTTGCGCAGGCTTTCTTTTGATAAGTTATCGTTAAAAGCCGAAGCTATTGAACTGCCTAAATCAAGTGATGCCTGGGTTACATTTCCCGTCATCATGGTAGTTGGGCCAAAGGTTTCTTTAGCATATAATTTACCAAAGGCATTTTGCAATCCCATAGCAAAAACGGCCATCATTACCACCACATAGCTTAGCCAGTTAAGTCCGGGTATACGTAAAAACACTACCGATACCAGCCCACTCAGCAAAAGTATCATTCCTTCCACTAAAAGTAATTTGTAAGGATTAGCCGTTTTCAACGCAATGCGCCCACCAACAATTACCGATATAATAAATACCGGAAATGTAAGCAGTTTGACCCAGGCCTGCAATTCGCTGCCTTTTATAAGCTGGTATGCAAATACAATAAAGTTACCTGTAACATGAGCCGAAAAAATGGAGCCGGCCGAAACAAATGTAACCGTATCACAATAACCCGCCACTGCCGATAAAAGCAAGGAAACCATCCATATTTTATTTTGATTTTCCATAAACTTGTTACCTTAAGTGCGAACGCAGCATCCAGGCCATTTTCTCATGGTTTTCCATTAAACCGGTTACATAGTCACTTGTGCCCAAATCTTTCAATTCATTTGCAAAATAATTTATTTGTTCGCGCAAACGAATGATCAGGCTTTCATGATCGTTAAGTAGTTCTTTAAAAAAGCCCTCGCCGCTGTTATTTTCATGCAATACCTCTGATAAGTGAGTAAGCGACAAGAAGCTTTTTAGGGTTGCAGGAGCATAATGCCCTAATGAACGAATGCGCTCGGCAACGCTGTCCATAATTTCGTCTAACTGCTCATATTGCGACTCAAAAAACAAGTGATTACTGTGAAAATTAGCTCCTTCCACATTCCAGTGTGCATTTCGGGTTTTGGTGTACAATACAAATTCATCTGCCAGGATACTATTCAAAGAATGTGCAACCTGTGCGAGATGTTCGGGTGTAATTCCAATGTTAGGTTTCATAAGTTTTTATTTTAAAAGGTGAAAAAGTGATTTAATAAATAATGGTCGATAGATAAAGTCCCGGCCCCGGTAACCAGTAAAAAGAGGAAACACAGGGTGTACATATAAGGAACATCGCGTACTTCAATCGAATCTTTACGATGAACCACAAAGTAACCAATGGCGGTAACTCCAATAACGGGTAGTATAACCAACCTTGTGGCAACGCCCAGCATTACCAAAAATGGCACAACCGTGTCTGAGAATGTGGCAATTACCCCATTCAGTTTATCGGGTAAACCCAATGGGTTGGGTACATGTTCCTTTTCGCCATTTTGTAGCTTAAACTTTTTAAGGCCGTGCACTCTAAAAAGCTCGAGCGCCAGCAGACAGCGGAACAGCAGCATAGCCCAGTTATTTACAGTGCTGCCCAAATCGGAGTGTAGCACCAGAGTTACGATTTCGTTAAAATTCATAGCTATTGATTTTTAAAAGGCAAAACATGAACAACCAAGTGCGCCCCAAAATGCGGTGTAATTGTTAACCGGCACATTGCTCATACGTGCTGTGTTATGATTATGCGCGTGCACATTGCAACTGCCAATACATTGATGAATTTGAGCTGCCATTAATAACTGGTTACGGGCACGTTCACCGGCCGATGAATTTAATTTACGTTGAGCCGAGTCAGCAGGCTGTAGCTGCGAGCCCGGGTAATAGCCATTATAAATTTTAGTTGGTGACCAATCGGGCAAAATTGGTATAGTAGGCGGAGCAAGTGTTGAAAAATCGCCTTTGGCGTACACAATTTTACCGGCAACTATCGTTAATTCGGCTTCGATGTTTTTTACATCTTCGTCGGCAATTTCAAAATAGTCGCTGTTTAAAGCCGTTAAATCGGCCAGCATACCGGCTTTTATTTGTCCTTTTTTGTGCTGTTCATTACTAAACCAGGCACTGCCTTTAGTATACAATTCCAGCGCAGTTTGGCGGCTAAGTTGGGTTTGTGCGTTGTAAATCTGCATCCCCCCTACTGTTTTACCAGCCGTAAGCCAGTACATACTAACCCAGGGATTATAACTGCTCACCCGTGTAGCATCCGAACCAGCACCCACAGGAACACCGCTTTCTAACATACGCTTTACGGGCGGCGTACTTGCAGCGGCTTCGGCACCATAGCGGTCGGCAAAGTACTCGCCCTGGTAAGCCATACGGCTTTGAATGGCTATACCGCCGCCCAATGCCTTTACGCGGTCAATATTTCGCTCGTCAATAGTTTCGGCATGGTCAAATATCCAGGGCAGGCCATCAAACGGAATATCGCGGTTTACCTTCTCAAACACATTCAAAAAACGGGTAATACTTTCGGTTATAGGTTGCATGTAAACGGAACGGCCATCGGTTGGCAACCAGCAGGCGCACCACGCGTTCCAATTCAGCCTCCATGTTTTCGGGCAGGTCGGGACGGGGTTGCAGAAAATCCTCAAAATCGGCAGCCGAGAAAACCAGCATCTCGCCTGCACCGTTGTGGCGGTACATATCATCACCCTGATACAGTTTTACTGATTTTGTCCAGTTGTCAAAATCTTCAAATTCATGTTTAGGCTGCTGGGTAAACAGGTTGTACGCAATACGAACCGTTAGCTGTCCGTTCTCGTTCAGCTCGTTCACCACCTTATAATCATCCGGAAAATTCTGAAAACCACCACCGGCATCAATTACGCTGGTAATACCAAAGCGGTTCAACTCCTTCATAAAATGACGGGTTGAGTTTACCTGGTGCTCGTATGACAGCTTGGGACCTTTGGCCAAAGTTGAATATAGTATCATGGCATTAGGCGTGGCTATAATTAACCCGGTAGGTTCGCCGTTACTGTCCTTTTCAATATGGCCTCCCGGAGGAGCCGGTGTATCTTTGGTATAACCTACAGCACGTAAAGCAGCACCATTCATTAATGCACGATCGTACAGGTGTAATATAAATACGGGGGTATCTGGCGCTATGGCATTAATTTCTTCAAGAGTTGGCATACGGCGTTCGGCAAACTGGAACTCGCTCCATCCACCCACCACACGCACCCATTGAGGCGATGGCGTACGATCTACCTGCTCTTTCAACATACGCAGGGCATCGGCCAGTGAAGGCACACCGTCCCAGCGTAGCTCAAGGTTATAGTTTAATCCGCCACGTATAAGGTGTGTATGCGAATCATTAATGCCAGGCACAACACGCTTCTTTTTCAGATCTATTACCTGTACGCCCTCAGCTTCGTATTGCGAAATGATGGTTGTATCATCACCTACGGCTAAAAACTTACCATCGGCAATGGCTACAGCAGTGGCTTGCGGATTATCAGCGTCAACAGTATGTATTTTACCGTTGAACAAAATCATGTCTGCTTTTTTCATAACGATGTTTAATTTTTAGCACCAAGAAACTGTTTGATGGCATCGCCCGATGGGATGAAAAATGCCGGGCCTGCAAGCAGTGTTAATTTGGTAACCTTAGGTGCCGGAGCCGCATTTTTTGATTTGAGATAAAGTTCTGTCTGGTAAGCTTCCAACGCCCCCTTTACCACATTTTGGGCAACAGGACCGGTTGGCGAATCAATACCGGCATCTTTTAAATCACTGGCATGTGAGTAGCTTTCTACGCCAAGCTTAATGGCTTCGCGCATACCTATGCGGCCAACATCGGTCATCAGGTCGGCGGTGAATTTATTGCGGTCGCCCAGGCCTATTAGTAATAGTTTTTTTGCGGGGATGGTACCTGCCGGCGGAGTAATTAATAAAGTTTCGTAAGCATGGCCTAAAAATTTGCCGTTTTTGCGCAGGTCGGTTATTAAACCATGCAGGGCTTCGTCAACATGCACCATACCGTTCAAATTGCGCGGCAATGCAGGTGGCGAATTAAAAATATCACCCTCGGTATACTCAAACAAACAAACTATTTGCAACGGGGTTGGCTGTGCCGATGGGCTTTGCACTTTGCCCTCAATGGTAATGCCGTTAACCTTACCCAATATAGCAGTTGTGTTAAGAGGCGTTAGTTTTACTGCATCGGTTTGGGCAAAGGTATGGCTGCCCATAAGCATTACAACTATGGCCAGTGCAATAAAATGATTTAATTTTTTCATGGTTGGTATTTTAATAGAGTTAAAATTTGAAAGTAAACTGCAGGTTATAAAACCAGGAATTATCAGACGGCTGCACAATGTCGGCAATGAAAGCCCCACGATTGAAGTATTGTGCGCCTCCGCTCAAGCTAAAAAATTTGCTAAACTGGTACTCCGAACTGAGCAGATAAGTTGTACCTATATATCGTTGCGATGATGTTGAACCCCCAGTATTAAAATTACCGCTGGGGTGATAAATACCATCTTGCAATGAATAGCGCCAGTTGTAAACCAGATCGGCCTGTAGTGCCCAGTTATCGCTCAAATTAATAGTGGCGTACGGATGCAGATCGATAAGGTTAGCCGGGCCAATCAACGGGTTAAAGCCAAAGTAACCACCTTTTGGATACAGCGGATTGAAGGTTTGCAGTTTGCCGTCGCCCTGTTTGCTATCGCCCGATATGTAATCGTTACGCAAGTTAATGGTGGGTTTACCGGCAATATGATCAAAAACATATCCCATTTCAACAGCTGCCGTCCAGGCGTTAATGCGTCCTTTACCAAACGTGCCGAACTGGTAAGCCGCTTCAAGATTATAAATAAATCCTCCCCCGCTTTTCCAATATCGCATAGCAACGGTGTGCCTTAGTTCATCGGCAGTACCTTCTTCAAAACGGGCATTGCGCCGTTGGTAACCCAGGTAATAGAAATCAAAATTGCCTCCACGCTGAATTATGAGCGAAGAATAAGCACCCCAAAGATTGGCTTGCTTAGTTGCCTTATTATCAAACACGCCGGGGTTAACGTTATCGGCCATCATAACAAAACCATCGGCCGTAAACCGGGGCGAATGGTACATGGCTTTTGCACCGGTAAAGTATAGGCGCACGTTTGGCCCTTCTCTTACAGAAATCAATCGTCCGGCACCGTAATTAAGCTCCTGCCTGCCTACCCTAAACGAAAGGCTGCTACTGCCTTTTTGCCAGGGCTTATACTCGGCAAAAAGGTTTTCCACTACCAGCTTATCTTCATCTACGGGTGATGGCCCGTACTTACTGCCATTTTCAAGGGCACTGTTCAATTGACTAAAAATCCTGAACCTATTGCCAATTTGCAGGTTAGCATGTACTGAATAGCGTTGCAAAAAAGAGTTATTATAACCCTGCCCTTGTAACCAATTTTCGTTGTGACGGCCTACGTTCTCGTACCTCATCTCGCCGCCAATGGTAAGGTAAGTGTTACGGCTTTCAGATAGGGGGATAAACTTTAAACCATGATAAAAGCCCTTGCTGCTATCGGCCTTTAAACTGCTGTAATCCTCATCAAACCGCATAAGTTTAAATGACTGGGCCAACAGCAAAGCAGGGAAAGCACTGATCAAGAGAACCGATAGGGCAAAGCGTTTTATCATGGAAAGAAATGGATCGGATTTAAAATTTAAAAACGCAGTACTCAATTAATGACTAAACATTTTGTGTGCATATTGAATGCCTATGCCATATGCCCCGCCATGTTTTTTCATAAGGTCGGTTACGGCCTTGTAGGTATCCTGGCGGGCCCAATCGCGTTGTAACTCTAACAAGTATTGTGTAGAGGTAATTGGTTTTACGCCGCTGTGTACCATACGCTGCACCGCACGCTCATGTGCTTCAACGCTTACGTCGCCGCAGGCATCGGTAATGGCATACACTTCATAACCCTCGCTCAAGGCCGACAATGCCGGACCAACAATACATACGCCTGTCCATAAACGCGGCCAGTACAATTTTCCTTTTACCTGTTGCAGTAATGGCTTTGTAGGCAGCTTCATCTTCCCAGGTGTTCATTGAAGTGCGGTCGATATAGTTTGAAGTAGCTTGCGGATAGTATTCTTCTATCTCAGGAAATACCGGGCCGCTGAATGACTCTTCGGCAACGGTAGTAACGATGGTAGGAACATTGAAGATTTTAGATGCGCCCGAAATTACGGCTACATTGGTACGTAACTCCGAAATTGCAATGCTTTTAGTTGCAAAGCTCATTTGGCCTTCAAAATCAATTAATACTAAAGTGTGGTTGTCGGGGGTAAGTAAGTCTGGTGATGGTTTCATAATATTGAATTTTTGAACATCAACATCCATGAACAGTGCCACTCATGCAATATTCTGATATACAACAACTTACAAAACAAACGAACATTTAAAAGTTATGATATATCGTCAATTAACGATTGACGGAATTTATTTTAGCCACTTACAAAAAAGATATATTTGTATATCAGCTAAAAAGCAAAAGCTATTAGTTTTTAATTCCATAATTTGTTACAATGGGCGGCATTTCAGAAAAACTTAGCAATAAATCACACCGGCAGTTACCGGCTGCTGTATTAACCAGTAATTTGCAGGTAGCCCACCTTATTGATACATTTTTTAAAAGACTACAGCTGCTTTATTCCATTGAATATGCTGTTTTACTCGTTTATGATGAACGGCAAACAATGGCTAACGAATGCTTCACTTCAACCTACGATTTGAATGAGGAAGTTTTTGTGAACGAAATAAATGCTCAACCAGCAACACTAACTAATCAGCAAAAAGTTATTGCAGGTTATTCTTTCCCGGTTTTGAAAACTGCGCAGGAATGGGTAGAGGAAACAGGCAAAAACCATAAACCGTTAAACAGCCATTTATCTTACCCATACCATTGCTATATTCCCCTCGAAACCAACAATCATGTACTGGGCACATTTGAATTGCATAATTCCACAGAGTTTAGTACCGAATGCCTTGCATTTTGTTGTAGCGTAGCTGATTTAATTGCCGACATTATACAACATCAGCAAAATAACTACAATAGCAAAGTTGATCAATTACACCATGTGCAAGCCCCACCTGCTGTTTCAAACATAGAGCGCATTGAATCATTAGAAGACTTATTTGACATCGTTATAAAACTTTTACCAGCAACCAGCAATGCAGTACGCAAACAATTTGACGAGTTAAAAAAGCGCGCTGAGCAATTGGATAATGCCACATTATACCAACCAGAAGAACCTACATTTGAATCAAGCTATCCCAATATTATTGGCACAGCAACAGCCATGAAGCGCGTTTTTGGATTAATTGACCAGATTGCAAATTCTGATTCGACCGTGCTGATACTGGGCGAAACCGGCACCGGAAAGGAGCTGATCGCAAAAGCAGTTCACGAACATTCGGGCCGTAAAAACCATGCTATAATTAGCTTAAACTGTGCCGCTATACCTGCAAATTTGATTGAAAGCGAATTATTTGGCCATGAGAAGGGTGCTTTTACCGGAGCTACCGATAAACGTTTAGGCAAATTTGAACTGGCACAAAACGGCACCCTATTTTTAGATGAAGTAGGCGAAATTCCTCTTGACCTGCAGGTTAAACTATTACGTGCTTTGCAGGAAAAAGAGATTGAACGTGTTGGTGGCACCAGTACCATAAAATGCGATGTAAGAGTAATTGCAGCAACCAACCGTAATCTGCAGCACGAAGTTGAGCAAGGTCGCTTCAGGCGCGATTTATATTTCAGGCTCAATGTAATTCCGGTTGAATTACCTGCCTTGCGTGAAAGAACGGAAGATATACCCTTACTGGCCGAATATTTTATAAATAAATATGCCAACAAAACCAACAAGCAGGTAACCGGCCTTACCAAAGGTGCCATAAGGCAATTGCGTAACTATACCTGGCCCGGTAATGTACGCGAGATGGAACACTTGATCGAGCGGCATGTACTACTCAGTAAAAAGCCCATCATAAGCGCTATTGATTTGCCGGTAGCAGAAACAGTTATGCCCGGTAGCAACGGTCATCTTAAAAAAATAAAAACCATTAATGAGAACGAACGCGACCACATTTTTGAGGTATTGCAGCTTTGTAATGGCCGGGTATCAGGACAGCATGGTGCGGCAAAATTATTAGGTGTTCCGGCAACTACCTTAAATTCAAAAATTAAAAAACTGGGTTTAAATAGAAAGCACTTTTAAAAATCAGAGCTTTTTAAATTATTGTCGCAGTCAATTATTGTTATTATTGATAAAAAGCAACAATTAGGCAATAGATGATTCTATGCGAAATGCGAGCCGCAAGCGCGTTGTGAATATGCGGTAAATTCGAAATTAAGTTGCGCTTAACTAATAAGGGATTTATTAAAAAATCCCTTATTAGTGGTTGGTGATGAATACCGCACCTGTAAGTAGCGTTTTAAATGATTTACTTAGCAAGAGTGGTATTGTACAAAATATCTCCTTTGTAGTTTATCGCCTTAACAACTATCTTTTCATCACTTACCGAAAAATACATAAAACCATTTTCGGATGCCAGGAATTTACTGTACGGTGCATCGGGTGTTACCGGTGTTAACTCCGAGCCTGCTCCTGATATAAATTGGTGGGTTACGCCTGTGGGTTTGAGGTGCTGCAACGAATGGTCGTGCCCGGCCAGGTAAATATCCACTTTATGGTCATCAAACACTTTGGTAAGGGCTTTACGTATGGTCACTGTATCATAATTTTGAATACGCGGCCCGGCGGTGTGATAAGGGTGATGCCCTACCACAATTTTCCATTTTACATCAGTTCCCGCTTCACTAAGGGTTTTATTGATCCAGGCTAATTGCTTTTCAGGGTGCTGGTCTTTGATATCGTAAATAATGGGCTGGGTATCTATCATTACAAACAGCGCTTTGCCTTTATCCGAACCTAACGATACTTCTTTACTGTAATAACGCGAGGGCATGTTCCAGCGGCGGCTTACTTTTGAATAGCGTATCTGCGCATCGGGGTCGGCAGCATAATCATGGTTGCCTAAAACCGGGAACCAGTCAACCTGTAAAGAGTGCGCCGTGTACACATTTTCGAATGAATAATGCCAGGCCGGGTCATGCTCGCTAATTACGCCTTTGGGGTAAATATTATCGCCTACAGATATAATGAAGTTATTAGGATTGGTTTTACCCCAATTACCCATTTGCCTGGCCACTTCAACCTGGTTATACTCGCCGTTACGGCCCCAATCGCCAATGGCCATAAAGTTAAGCGGGTAGCCATTTGTTAAACCAGCCGCTGCCGAGAGGTCTTCACTTTCAATATAAGTAACCGGTGTTTCGGCTAAAGATTCGAGCGGGGCTATCAGCGATGCGCCTAAAGCTGTAAGGGTCGTATTCTTTACGAAATCTCTGCGTTTCATAATTATTTAATAGAATTTATTTCCATATCCACCTCTAACGGGTTGCCGGTTATGCGGCATATGAGGGGCATATCGGGGTTGTTTAATATCCAGTATTCGGTAGTTTCGTTCCGCGCGGCTACGTGCAGCACTTCCACTTTTTTACCGTCAACTAACAGCGTTTCGGGTTTACCATCATTTTTAAGATCGTAAATGGTATTATCATACTCATAACTATGCTTTTGAACCAAATTTTGAAAAGCATTTTTTGAGATAAACAAAAACGTTTGATTAGCCGGCAAAACTACTTTTTTATCGGGCTCAGGCTGCACAAAACTGAGCTTATTGGCGCTTCGCACGGCATCGGGTAATATAACGTATGTGCCGCTTGTGGTATTGCGCATTTTCCAATCTAACACCACACTATCAGTTAAGCGGGTAACGGTTATCGAAAACGCCACCTGCTGCCCGTGCAAACGTAGCGTGTAATTTACAACGCTGCCTTGTTGTATAACTTTTTGTTGCTGCTGAGCCTTTAACGCAAAAACCTGGGTAAATAGTGCCAGCGTAAATAATAGTTTCTTCATGGTACTTAGTTTTTACTTGGTGGCAATACCTTGGTACCCCATGAGGTGGGTTTGCTGGTCATTTCAAAAGTTAATTCGCCACCTTTTACAATATCAGCATGCTCTATCCAGGCCTGGTCAAAATCTTTTCCGTTAAGTTTCACCGATTTAACGTATACATTTTGTGCCGATAGGTTTTTGGCCGTGATCCTGAAATCTTTACCATTTTCCTGGTGTAAAGTTACCTGTTTAAGCATAGGAGAATTAAGCAGGTAGTATGATTGCCCTGCATTTGGATAAAAGCCCATCATTTGGAATGCCAGCCATGACGACATTGCCCCCGAATCATCATTACCAGGTAAGCCGGTTGGCGAAGTATTAAAATTATCGGTAACGATTTGCCTGATGCGCTGGCTGCTCAAATCGGGGCGTCCTATCCAATGGTACAAGCTTGGCGTTAAAAACGAGGGTTCGTTATCAACGTTATAAAAACGTTTTTCAAACAAGGTATCCAGCCGTTGCTTAAAAGCTTCTTTACCACCCGATTTTTCAACCAACTGCGGTACCTGGTGCGGAATGCTTAACGAATATTCCCACGAGGTGGCCTCATAAAAGAAACCGCACCAATGGCAAACATACCACGGGTATTCGCGGCTTAATGGGGTATATTTAAACGTTGGATGCTGGTTTTTAGATGTTCCGTAAGGTATTTCATCCAGCCAGCGGCCTGACGAATCTTTAGGCATGATAAAGCCGGTTGCACCGTGGTCTTTATAGCCATCGCGCCACAGGTTTTTCCAGTTATCGGCCAGCTTAATATATTTTTGATAGATGGCCGTTTTGCCCATGCCTTTAGCAACCATGGCTATGCAGTAATCTTCGTAAGCATAATCGGTAGTGCGGTTACCTGCACGTGGTATATGGTACGGCACATAACCCAACCGATCGTATTTGGGTATTCCGCCCCTGCCCTCTTTTTCTTCTAAACCGCCCGGCGGCACTGTGGCATCTTTAAGCATGGCCTCCAAAGCCACGTTATAGTTTATGCCTTGCAAACCTTTCGCAAAAGCATCGGCTATCAGTACCTCGGCGTTAGAGCCACCTTGTGTGCGCCCGTTGTAATTGCCGCTGCGGGCATCGGGCATGTAACCATCGTGCTTGTAAATATTAAGCAAGGCATTAACAATTTCGGTTTGCCTTGCAGGCGAAATAAGTGTAATAAGTGGATTTGACGATCTAAAGGTATCCCATATGGCATAAAAGTCATCATAGTAAGGTTCGCTCCCGCTCCACAAAGGGTTTTCGTTGGTGCGGTTAACCGGCATGAGCATGGTATGATATAGCGCGGTGTAAAACATTTTTTTCTGCTCTACAGAGGCATCCGCACTTATCTCAATCCGGCTGAGCAGGTTGTTCCACTTTTGCCTAACCTCACCCAAAACTTTATCAAAACTCCAGTGCGGAATTTCTTGCGCTACGTTTTCTTTTGCCTTGCCTTCGCTCACAAATGATATGCCTATTTTTACTTTTAGCGTATCATTTCCGGCATCCTTAAATGAAAGTAAGGCACCTGTTTTTTCAGCACCGTCAAACTGTTGCTTAACGCCCGGAAACAGCTTTTTTCCTTTCCAGGTAGAAAGACTTTTAACCGGCGTATTAAATACGGCATGAAAGTACACCGTATACGCCGCGCCGTTGTTCCATCCTCCGCGTATGCGGCTGTAACCACGTACTTCGGTATCTGATACCACTTCAATTTCCGAGCCCACAAATTGCTGTGCTTCACGGGCATCGGGTACGGGGTTTTCGCCCAAAAAGAAACCGGCATCAATAGCCAAAGCTTTTGATGCCTTAGCCGGGTAAGTAAACTTGTAAAATGATGCCTTATCGGCGGTAGTAATTTCGGTTTTTATATTGTGCTTTTTGAGCTTTACACTGTAATACCCTAAAGTCATTTTTTCATCCTGGCGCATGGATGAGTGGTCTAAACTTATCAACGCACCGGTAAAAGGCATAATTAAAATATTGCCATACTTTGGGCCGCCACCGGTACCACTCACATGTACCTGGCCAAAGCCGGTTACGGGCGCAGGTTCGGGTAACCAGCCGCTATTGGGCCTTACCGTACAGTCAGGACTTGGCTTAACCATACCAAACGGGCACGACGGACCAATAAACACGCGCCCTACCCCTTCAGAGCCTATCCGCGTATCGACATATTGGTGCAGGTTGCTTTGGGCCGATGCTTGCAATGCTGAGATAAGCGCCAAAGAGCCTATTAACAAGCACTGCAAAGATTTATTAAAATACATAGATGTTTAGATTTTGAGAAATATCTTATTCCGGTACAAGATGTAAAGCAGCGTTAACTGCACGGCAATAACCGATAAGGCACCAAATACAGGCTGCCAACTTACAGCGGCAAATTGTATCATACCGCCAAATAAATAATTAGCGGTGTGCCAAAAATCTACCATACCCTCGGCTGCCATGTAAATGAGGATGGAGTTGCTGCCAATAAGTATAAACGGAAACGCCCACTTACGGTAACCGGCAACATCGATAATCAGGTAAAACACAGCCAAAAACAACAGGCTGAAACCGCCTACATACAACACAAAAGAGCTTGTCCACAAGCGTTTGTTGATGGGGAATGTGATGTTCCATAATGAACCCAAAGCCACCAGAATTATACCTGCAGCCAATAAGACCAAGGCTTTTTTCAACATCGTCCAGCGCTCATTGGTGCTTTTTAAAAACTGCCCTGTAAATACACCCAGCAAAGCGGTGCCTATGGCCGGTAAGGTAGATAAAACACCCTCGGGGTCGTGTACGCCATCATGCAATCTGCCCGGAAGCAACAAACGGTCAACATACGATTCCAGGCTACCCGCCATGGTAAGCACACCTGCACCAAAACCGG
The DNA here is from genome assembly GCF_031951985.1 of Mucilaginibacter terrae. Taxonomy (NCBI): domain Bacteria; kingdom Pseudomonadati; phylum Bacteroidota; class Sphingobacteriia; order Sphingobacteriales; family Sphingobacteriaceae; genus Mucilaginibacter; species Mucilaginibacter terrae. Next base: position 1,510,408 of record NZ_JAVLVU010000001.1, read on the forward strand.
GCACGGGTATAAGCATCATGGCTGCCCAGTATCCTAAAAGCAAACCGGCAAACCATAGCACTTGTCCTTTTACATTAAAGTTTAAGTAAATAATGCCCGCAAAAAACCATGCTAAACCAATACGACCTAAAACACTGGCAAAACGGGTGTTTTCATAACCGTTAAACTTAAACAAGCCGTTTACTACCACACCTAAAAACACCAGTATTAAGGCGCGTTTAAGCATGCCTAAATAAATGCCTTTTTTTTGAGCCGATGATAATTGGAAGGCATCGGTACACCCTGCATCTGTAATTTTGCGGTGCATTGAGTACGGCATGCTTACCCCTGCTATAAATAAAAACAGCGGGAAGATCATGTCGTAAAACGTGATTCCGTTCCAGTCGGTGTGATGCAACTGTGCCGACATCCATAAGAATGCCGGCCATTTAGTTGCCTTCGCTAAAGCATGGAAAAGACCTTCGCCGCTAATGATCCAAAACATATCAAAACCCCGCAAGGCATCTAACGATACCAGCCTTTGAGTTTTGGTGGCCGGGGCGTTGCTCATAAGTTTGCGGTAATTACGGCGTTATACTTTTTGTACAGTTGCTGCACAACCGGAATGCTTTGCCCGGTTGTTTTGGTAGGGTACGGATTATTTGCTTTAACCCAGTTCCACTCCCATTCGCTTATTTCTTTGTTAAAGAGAGCTAAGTCAAGCGGTTTATCAGCTTTAAGAGATACCTCTGCTGCCGCAAAAAACTTTTGCCATCTTACTTTATAAAAACCGTTAAGCAACCCGCTCCACTGGCGGCATGAGTACTCATGCAGCGGGCTGTTTTTATCGCCCCATAAGGTTATAAGGTCACGGGCATTTTGTTCGTAAAGGTCCTTTTCGGCCGGGGTGGTTCCGCAACTACGTGCATCGGCAAGCCAGGGGCCTAATAAGAAATCTTTACGGGTGGCCAGCAGCATATCCATATCGGTAATCAACTGCAAATATTCTGCGCTGTACTTTTTAAAGTCGGCCATGTTTTTTTGCTGATAGGCCTTAACCCATTTTTGCTGTAACGGACCGGCATAGTTAGCCAATACCTGGCGAGTTACATCAACCAAATCATAACCAAAACCATCGCTCATACTGCTTGCAGGTATGGCAGCAATCATTTCATGCCAGGCCGGCAGCAGGTCTTTACGTTTGTAATTCAACTTGGTTTTGGTCCAAACAGTGGCAGAATCAAAGGTTGGCCTACCGGTTATTATTGACTCGGCACCATCGCGGATGTCTTTGCCGTTATATACCGTACGTTTAAGCACCTGCCAAGCATTGATTGCATGTTTGTCTTTATTGCCATAACGGTTTAATATGTATTGTTCCAGCCATTGGTCAACATTGATCGGGTTGGTTTGCCAGGTGTGCTTGGTCATTAGCTCATATAAAACCGGGTTTTGCTCAATGGCTTCCATGGTAAGGCCAATGCCCTCCATTTTGCCCGATGCAGGGTCTTTCAACGCCGCTGCCGGCCCTTCGGCCACACCCTCTATCCTGCCGAACATGGAGATGTTACCCCCAAAGTTGTGCAGCATATTCCATATCCATGGCTTGCCGTAGTAAGCATCGGTACGTTTCCAAACCGGTTCAATTTCGGTAGCCAGATCAAGCATGATCATGTGGTCGTTCGGAACGGCTTCGAGTAAGGCTTTTATCTGAGGGGTTTTCCAGAATTTACGGTCGCTGTAAAACAACCAACCCTGCATTACCCAAACGGCTTTAGGGTCAACCTTGCTCATGGCCTGGTACACGCGCGCACTTAATGCCGACAAGTATGCCGGGTCATCAGTTGGCGGTTCGTTTTCGTTAAAAGTATCGGCCGAGTACAAATGATCGGTACCGTAAAGGCGGGTTTGCACCTCTAAGAATTTACGGCCAATTTGCTCAAACATCGGGTCTTCGGTATCTAAAATATAAGTATCGTCGAAACCGTTAGTCCAGTTGGTTTGCTTTAATTTAGATGCCGGGAACCTTGTTTTAAATGCAGCCGGCACGTGACCGGTAAACGATTGAAGCACAGGTTTCATGCCTAAAGCACGCTCACGTTTCAAAACCTGTTGCTGCAAATCACGGTGACTGGTCATCCAGCTTACCGGTAGCGGTCCGCCCCAGCCATCTAAATTACCCATCCAAAACCACGAAAAGTAAGCCGGGCCGCAAAAAAATCCGCTCAGGTCTTTATCAGTAAAACCCATGCCTTTGTAAACTTCGTACCAGGTATACTCCTGCCCGGTTAATGCCAACGGCATGTTGATACCGTGCAAGGCCATCCAGTCAATTTCTTTTTCCCAGCGTTTCCAGTCCCACCAGCTCATGCTGTAATTGTAGGTACAGTAGTTGAGGTAATAGCGGTAATCATAAGGTGTATTCTTCACTACCTTTTTAGGCACTACAGGTGCTTTAAGCGGCAGGTTTAAATTGGTGCCGTTCCAGGTGATCTGGCAGTGGCAATACTCAGTAAGATAATGATAAAGAGCCGATGCAATCGAAACTCCATTGTTACCCCTCAACACTACTTTGCCCCTTTTACATTCAATTTCAAAATAGTCTTTACCTGTTTTTGATTCAATTTGCTGAACCACAAACCAACTGGCTTTGGCAGGAACTACACGTTTAATTAAAGCATAGGAGGCCTCTACCGTTTTTTGGGCCTGTACACACAGCGGCAATAACGCCACTATTAAAACCAAACCTATTTTATGTGTATTCATTTACTGCTAAATTTGTTATTGGTATAAATCGCTACTTAATTATTTTCAATTCAATTATTTGCACGCTCTTGCTGGCTTTACCAGCAACTTTAACGCTGCCAACTTTGGCTTCAGGCGAATTGTTAATTACCACAGCCGGGATAGCTTGTGTTTTGTTAATGTTCAGGCTACCAATGTTCAGGTTCTTTACATCGTCGAAAATGGCGGCTTTGCGCAAATCATTTTTTTTATAGCTGAGCTTTACATTTTTAAACACAATACCATTGGCATGCCTGGTGTAAAAGCCCCATGCGGGTAAATCGCCAAACATCGAAAACTCGGGATAATCGCCAATTACTTCAGGAATGTTCTCCAAGTTACTTATGCTGAATTTTGGATAATTTTTAGATACGGTACCCTCGTAAGAGATGTCGATGTTTTCAAGCGTAACGTCCTCTACGTCGTGCCCGGGTATACCCACTATCGACGAAGGGAAAACATTGTGTTTTGTTCTAACGATGGGGCCTTCCATATTGTATCCCTTATCGGGCTTACCAGCGGGCACCTGCACTTTTACATTACCGATATATACCCGGCGCAGTATGCCTGGTTCGGCATTTTTGTTGCGTTTTCCTATGCGTATAAATATGGCGTTACCAGTATTCCGGGCATTAATATTTCTAACATCAATATCTTCAATTAAGCCGCCATCAACCGTTTCAATAGCTATAGCCGAGCGGTAAGTATCATATACCTCGATATCGTGTATCTTAATTTTTTTAAAGCCACCGTGTGATGCCGTACCAAACTTTACAGCACTCGCGCTCGAACGTACCCGGCAGTTATAAATTTCAATGTTTTCGCAGGCACTTTTGGGGTTATGCGATTTTAAGCAAATACCATCATCGGCAACGTTAAAAAAGCTGTTGGATAGTTTTACATTCTGGCAGTCAACCAAATCTATGCCGTCATTATTTAAAAACGTGTTGCTTTCTACTTTTATGCTGTCAATCACCATATCTCGGCAGTCGCGGTAATCCTGTATCCAGCATAAACCATTTTTTATGGTGATATTCTTAACAGTTACGTCCTGGCAATTCTTAAAATCCATCAGGTGCGGGCGGTTATTCTCTTCAGGGCGCTTTTGATTCCAAGGGTTATAAGTTTGCCACTCGGTATCTTTTAATGTTCCGGCACGCAGCATACGATATATATCTTCCAAAAGCGCTTCGCCCCTGCCGTCGATAGTTCCGGAGCCTGTAATGGCAACGTGGTTAACATCAGTAGCTACGATTAGGGCTGATGCCTTGTTAGGGCCGTAATCTGCCCGTTTGGTGGTGGCCAGCAAAGCTGCACCTTTATCAAAATGCAGGTTTACGTTCGACCGTAGGTAAAGTACCCCGGTAACAAAATTACCTTTAGGTACCAATACTATCCCACCACCGTTTTCAGATGCCGTGTTCATTGTTTTTTGAATAGCCTTCGTATTATCGGTTTTGCCGTCGGCAACAGCACCGTAGCTTGTGATGCTGTAAACCTTATCAGGAGCAGTTGCTTTGGCGGCACTTAAATGAAGCAATAAAAACCAAGCACTTGCCAAAGCACTGCACATGTGTTTAATCTTGTTTTTTTTCATTAGGATAGTAAATGAATATAATTTTAAGCAGCATTGCTTACCAGTAAACCGTATACAAAGCGGTAAGAATGCCCATTATAATAACAGCCATAATTAAAAAGGCTGGTGAAACTTTAAAATCGGTGCGTTGCGGCAGTAAAATTGGGGAGGTATATTGCCGTGGTTTAACCAGGCTTATTACCACCATTAAAACTACTACCAAAACAAAAGTTATGCTCATACGATCAAGAAACGGATAGTTTGGAAATGCTCCGTTTGTCCAGTAAGGCAAAAACTTTAGTATGCTTGAGATAGGCACAGTTAGTACCGCAGCTGCCATAGCAGCGCCTGCAGTGGTACGTTTCCAAAACAGGCCCAACATAAAAATTGCCAGTACACCCGGCGAAAAGAAGCCTACATACTCTTGAATGAATTGGTAAACCTGGTCTAAAGAACGCAGTGCCGGTGTTACCAATCCTGCAATAAGCATACATATAATTACAGCCCAGCGGCCTGTTAAAACCAGCTTATGCTCTGATGCTGATTTGTTAAAATATTTTTGATAGATATCTAACGAAAATATAGTAGATATACTATTGGCTTTACCCGCCAATGATGCCACAATTGCTGCTGTTAAAGCTGCAAAAGCTACACCTTTTAAACCTGCAGGCAGGAGGTTCATTAAAGTTGGGTAAGCCTGATCGGGTTTGGGCTTCCCACCTATACCCATCATCTCCTGCTGAAACAAACCTTTGTTGTGCAAAACATACATGATAATACCTGGCAAAACGGCAATTACCGGAACCAGTAATTTTAAAAACGCCGCAAATAAAATACCGGTACGGGCAGTTTTAAGGTTAGCGCCCAATGCGCGTTGTACTATGTATTGGTTACAGCCCCAATAAGCCAGGTTGTTTACCAGCATACCACCAATAATTACCGATGTACCGGGCAACTCCATATAATGGGGGCTCGATTTATCGAATATCATGTGCAGGTGATCGGGGGCTTCTTTTTTAAGTACAGATAACCCTTTGATAATATCGGAACCGAAACCATATTCATGGGCTAATAATGAGAGTGCCAAGTAAGTTGTCACCAAACCGCCGGCTATAAGTACTACAACCTGTATAACATCGGTATAGCCAATAACCTTCATACCACCGAGGGTTACTACAACCGAAAAAATGCAAAGCATCACCACACAAAAACCAAACGACAAGCCTGATATGGCCGAAACCGCGATAGCTCCTAAATAGATGATGGAAGTAAGGTTTACAAACACATAAACCAGCATCCAAAACACGGCCATAATGGTGCTAACCTTATCATTATACCGTTGCGCCAAAAACTGGGGCATGGTAAATATTTTATTTTTAAGATACAGGGGAATAATAAACCAGGCTACTATGATAAGCGTTGCGGCCGACATCCACTCGTAGCTGGCAATGGCCAGGCCCATGGCAAAACCCGAACCCGACATGCCGATAAAGTGCTCGGCAGAAATATTTGATGCAATTAGCGATGCTCCTATGGCCCACCAGGTTAAAGAGCCTTCGGCCAGGAAGAAATCCTGCGGATTATCAGTACTCTCTTTTTTGCGGTATATATAATAGCCGTAAGCCGATACGACAATGAAATAGATAAAAAAAACCAGAATATCGGCTGTTTGTAAATTGTTCTTACTCATAATAGGGTATAGTGTATGCAACTAAAATCTTCACCTTAATGATAGAGATAATTTTAAGGGAATAAAAGTATACACTAATTGTTAATTAGCTGATACCGGCTATAAAAAAACCAGCTCCACTGGTTAGGTGGAGCTGGTTAATATAAATTAATTAGGGTATCCGGGGTTTTGTTGCAACTTAGAATTGGTTTGGAAACCTGATGTTGGTATTGGGAATATACGACGGTAAGTATCGGCATTGTTTTTACCTAAACCGTAGGTATTTTCATATTTACCAAACCTGATCATGTCGTTACGGTGCCATCCTTCATAAGCCATTTCTCTAACACGCTCAGCGTAAAGGCCTTCTAAATCTAAAGTAGTTAAGGCAGGAGATGTTGTACGATTAGCTCTGATTTGGTTAACCAATGATAATGCTGTTGCGCCTAAAGTAGCGTTACCACCACGTAAAATTGCTTCAGCTTTCATTAACAGGATGTCTGAATAACGTAACACTGGAAAATCATTGTTCTGATTACGGTTAATGGTGTTGGTGTAATCGGCCAGGAATTTATTGTTACGGTAACCTGTGTTCCAGGCAATCTCATCACGACCTAAGTCATAATCAGAATTGGTACCTGTACGAGGCCTGAAAGTTAATTGACTTAACACCAACGGATAAACAAATTTTGCAGTGGGATTTGGTCCTGTGTAAAATTGATTGTAGCCAACATTAGTAGTACTTACCATAATCGGGCTACCATCTTGCCAGTACTGCTGACCGGTTAACCATTGCTTGTTACGAATATCGTTAGCATCATTAAAATAAGCATAGTACTCAGCTGTAGTCATTGACGGGCCACTTGGTCTGTTATTAGCTAAGCCATTACCTGTGCTTTCGTTGATTACAGGATTAACATACCCACCGGCAGTTGAACCTGAATAACCATATCGTATACCTAAGTTACGGTTAAGGTTATACCTTGCAAAAATCAAATTTCCTGAAGAGTTTGATGCATCGTAAGGTATAGCAAAAATGAACTCTTTTTGAGTTGTTGCTCCGTTTGTAGGGTAAAACATTTGCAGGTACGAAGCCATAGGCTCTACCGAGTATTTGTTAGCACCGATAACTTGGTCACAAGCTGCAATACAATCGTTATATCGTTGAGTTCCGGTATAAACTGCTGCATTCAGGTACATTTTTGCTAATAATGAGTAAGCAAAATGCCTGGTTACCAAACCGTAAGTTGCAGGAGTAACATCAGTTTTAAGATAAGGAATAGAGGCTTTTAATTCACTTTCAATAAAATTAAAAACCTGTGCGCGGGTAGCCTGAGGCTGCAACTCTTTGGTTCCATATAAGGTATCTAATGGTATATTTCCAAAGCTATCCATGCCCATAAAAAAAGCGAATGCACGAAGGGTTTTTAATTCAGCAACGCTGCTTGATTTTGCCGCACTTGCAGGTGCTGATTTAAAAATCGATAGGGTTTGGTTGGCAACGCCTATCATATTAGTATAATAGTACCAAACGGCATTTACGCCAGAATTATCTTTTGTCCAGGTATGGCGGTGTAACTCCATATATCTGTTGCCGTCAATCCAGTCTGGACCGAAAACAGCCAACAGGTTTTCGTCCGTTGTATGGCTTTGTGAAAAAAAGTATGCGCCTGTGTAATCAGATCTTAAAGCTACATACACAGAGCCTGTTACAGCCTGGAATTGGGCTGGTGTTTGCGGAAATACCTCCGGGGTTAGCTGTGTGTCTACCTTAACATCTGTTTTGTGACAAGAAGATAAAACTACAGCCATGCAAGCAGCAGATGCGATAGTTAAAAATATATTTTTCATCTCTGTTATGATTATAATGATACGTTTACGCCCAATAAAAATGTACGTGTTTTTGGATAAAAGTTGTTGTAATCTATACCTGGCGACTGACCACCTTGGTTTATTTCAGGATCAACACCTTTATAACCAGTAATAACAAATAAGTTGTTGCCGGTTAAGTAAACGCGTATGTTACTGATAGATTTAATTGGTTGTTTAATGTTATACCCTATTGTAGAGTTATCTAATCTTACGTAAGATCCACTTTCAATATACCTGTCTGAATAGAAGTAATTACGTGTATCAGTAATTTTATCATCGGCAGCAGTGCGTAAAATGTTGTTTGCGCTTGCAGAAGATACGTTTGATAAATCTGCGCGGGTTGCGTTAAATATCTTATTGCCAAATGTACCTCTTAAAAAGATATTAAGGTCGAAGTTTTTGTAACGGAACGAGTTATTCCAACCCATTAACACTTTTGGTTGTGGGCTGCCTGCATAAAAATAGTCAACCCCGGTAGCTGGCTGCGTAGTGGTAGAACCATCACGTTTGTAAAACAGTGAGTTACCATTAGCATCTTTGCCTGCATATTTGAAAGTAAAGAACTGACCTAAAGGATAACCTGTTTTTAATATTTGCAAAGTAGAACCTGATTGGCCCGGACCTTCAGGAGAAGTGTAAAGAATCGAATCTCCGTTAGCGTAAGGGCTAACTAAGCTGGTAACTTTATTTTTGTTGTAAGCAGCGTTAATAGTGCTTGACCAATTGAAGTCTTTAGACGATACCGGGTTAGCAGTTAAGCTTACCTCAATACCTTTATTGTTGATACTACCGCCGTTTGCATTGATGTTACCACCAGGTACTAATGAAGCCGAAACACGGTAGTTGAACAACATATTGGTAGTGTTTTTATTATACACATCTACCGTACCGGTAATTTTGTTATTCAGGATTCCAAATTCAACACCGATGTTTGAAGATGCAGTGCGCTCCCATTTCAAATCTGGATTTTGTCCTTGAATAGGCGCGAAGGCAGATTCTAATACGCCATTGTTATAATATTTGTCAACCGCACCGTAAAGTAACTGAGCAGTATAAGCTCCTATACCAAATGAGTTACCGGTTACACCATAACTTCCACGCAATTTCAAACTGGTAAACACCTTTTGATTTTTCATGAAGTCTTCCTTATCGATGTTCCATCCTATAGATGCTGATGGGAAATATCCCCAACGGTTGTTAACACCAAATACCGAGCTACCATCTCTCCTAACCGATCCTTGTAACAGGTACTTACCTTGGTAGTTGTAATTAAACCTGAAGAAATCAGATACTAATAACGTTTTACCGTAAATACGCGAGTCACCAAAACCAATTCTGTAACTACTAACTGCGTAAGGGTTTGAAAGTGCAAGGTTATTGTAGCCAACATTATCAGTAGGGAAATTGATACTTGTTGCGGTAAGACCATCACCCGATACATTCTCTTGATAAGAGTAACCTAATACTGCAGTTAAAGAGTGTTCACCAAACTTCTTGTCCCAGGTAAGGAAAGTTTCAAGCGTTTTAACAGTGTTAGATAATTCACTACGGGCGGCGGTACCATTTTGACCGAGGCTAATTAAAGTATGGGATACTCCAATAGCCGGATCAGGGTTGTTGTAGAAACTATTGCCTCTATAAGCGTTATAATATGAGCCATAGTACTCACCACGAGAAGCAGTTGTTTTTTGATATGACAGATTCACATTGTAAGTAAATCCGAAAGGTAGTTTTGCTTCAGTAAAAAATGAACCTAACAATACGTTATACTTTGTGTCATCTTTAGCATTATTGGCAATAGCTAAAGGATTGAAATAACCTGTGTTACCAAAGTTTTCATAGTAACTTCCATCAGCGTTGTAGATTGGGTTTACAGGTAAATGCTTGGCGGCCTGTAATAACACTACGTTTTGTAATGGTACATTATGAGAATTACTTGAAGAGTTTGACAAGTTTAAGCTAAACTTCAACTTATCATTTAACGCATACTGATCAACCGCTAAACGGCCAATTACGCGCTCTAATGAGCTACCTTGTAATATACCGTCCTTTGTAAAGTAGTTAATACTTGCGCTGTATGTGCCATGCTCTGAGCCGCCGTTTAAAGAAACGTTATGGTTTTGAGCAAATGCTGAAGAGCGCTGGATCGCTTTCATCCAATCAGTATTAGCACCCAAATCATTATTGGCCGAAAAACCTGCATTATTTTTTGTTAAATAAGCACGTATTTCATCTGCGTTCATCAAGTCTAATGAATTGCTTACTTTCTCAATACCTGCATAGCCGCTGTAAGATACATTTGAAGAGTTTTTCTTGCCTCTTTTGGTAGTAACCATAATTACACCGGCAGAAGCACGGTTACCGTAAATAGCGGTAGCAGCGGCATCTTTAAGTACGTCGATAGTAACAATGTCATTAGGTGCAACGGCAGCAATATCTGCGCCCGGAATACCATCGATTACATAAAATGGCGAACCAGGGCTGTTTACAGTAGAAGCACCACGTAAAATTACAGAAGCAGGCTTGTTTGGATCGCCGCTTGCGGTTATGTTTAAGCCCGGTACCTTACCTTGCAGCAACTGGCCCACATCGGCAATTGCACCGCGGTTTAGGTCTTCCTGCTTTACCTGGCTAATAGCACTCGATATAGCTTTACGTGAACTTGTACCGTAACCTACCACAACAACATCTTTCAATGCATTGCTCGATTCATCTAATGTAATGCTGTAGCTGTTTTCGGCAGTAACGGGTACTTCTTTAGTGGTGTAACCTATTGAGGTAAGCACCAATGTTTCGCCTTGTTTGGCAGTAATGCCAAATTTACCATTAACATCGGTTTGAGTTGCTCGGTTGGCACCTTTTACTGCAACTGTAACACTGGGCACCGGGGTACCTTTGGCATCAACTACGGTTCCGTTGATGCGTCTTTCTGTTTGAGAAAATGATTGCTGGAAAGCAAAAATCATGGCAAGAAAGAGCCATAAAGGCAGAAAACTACCTTTTCTAAAGGGTAAATTTATTCTCATATTTGTTTGGTTTGTTTATTATTCAATTTTGCAAAGGTGCTTAAAATTTAAGCTTTGCGGGGAGGTATTTAGCAATAATGTCCTGATAGTAACCTTTAATATTTTCCCAATTTGGAGGAACCGGGCTTTTCGAGTACAGATCGTAAGGGTTGAACAACTTCACCCATTTCAGCATTTCGCGGTCATGATCGTCAAGCAAGTAGCTGTACTCGCCTTCGCGGTGCCATGAGTAAAATGAATGGTAACGCAGCATATATAACGCAGGCTCAGGCAAATAATCCTTCATCATCTGGTAAACATACTCATCATGCCCCCATGACATATGTACATTTCGTAAACCACAACCTTCTTCATACACGCCCAGGCGGGTATTGTAAGCAGGGTTATTGTAATCAGGGTTGTGCACAAAAAATTCAGGGTAAACAATTTTTTGCGAGTAAGCACAGCCTACCGGAAAGGTATCTCCTACTACCGCCCATTGTGGTTCGCCAAAAAGGCAAAGCGTTTTGCCCATGTCATGCATCAAGCCGGTTAAAACCATCCAGTCAGGGTGCCCGTCGTTACGTATGGCTTCGGATGTTTGCAACAAATGTTGAAACTGATCCAGATCGGTGTCAGGGTCCGAGTCATCCACTAATTGATTCAAAAAATCAAAAGCTTCCCAAATCGTCATTTCTTTGCGGTTAAAGGCTAAAAAATCAGCCCTTTTTTGCTGCACAAAGTCATACGTTTGGTAAGTGTGGTTTAAACGGTAAAATTCCTTTACAGTGTCACGTGCGGGATCATCGTACTGGCGGTATTCTTCCGTGCTTCTTGATGTAGCAATTGACTCAGGATCGGGATAACGATTTAGTACATCATCTTCCCAGTCATCCAGACTTGCGAGAGGGTTAACTTCAGAATCGTTCAACTCTTTCATAATTTTTTCAGGAAATATGCAGGTTTAAAAATGAACGCTGCGGTTTATAATCGTTGCTTCTTTTACTAAAAGATGATGCTAATATAGGTTTGGATTTAAGTCGTATTAATGAATTGTCAGGATTTTTTTACGAAACCGTTTTCGAAAACCTTCTCCTGTATCTATATTAGCCAACCAATTTTTAGCCGATGTCCACTACTATTCGAATGATTGCTAACAGATTATCCATATCTGTTGCAACAGTTTCAAAAGCACTCGCAGATAGCCATGAAATTAGCAAAGAAACCAAACTATTGGTTTTAAACGCAGCCAAAGAAATGGGTTATGTACCAAATCCTTACGCAAGTAGTTTGCGTAAAGGCCGGAGCAAAACTATAGCTGTTGTATTACCCGAAATTGCCGACAGTTTTTTTGCAGAAGCTATTAACGGCATTGAAGAAGTAGCACTATCAAAGGGCTATCATGTTTTAATATACCTCAGCCATGAAAGCCTGTTGAGAGAACAAGCTATTTTACAAGACTTTAAAAGTGGAAGGGTTGATGGTATACTATTATCAGTATCAGAAGAAACAAACGATACTGCACACATTAGTGCACTTATTGAAAATCGGATACCCATTGTTCTGTTTGATCGTGTTTGCGAAGAGTTAAATACGACCTGTGTTGTTGCTGATGATTTTGAAAGCAGTTATACTGCTACAAAATATCTTATAAGCAAATCCTGCAAACGCATAGCATTTGCAGGAAATTCAATTAATCTGTCGATAAACCGTAACAGGGTAAACGGTTACATTAGTGCATTAGAGAAAAATAACCCGGGCGGCTATCAAAATATAATTATTAGCGATAAGGATAAAGATATCAGTTACCAAATATTTGCAGACCTTTTACGTGGGCCTAACCGCCCTGATGGTATTATTTTAAGTGTAGAAAAACTTTCGGCAGTAATTTACAAGGTGTGTGCAGATATGATGATTGATATACCTAATCAGCTTAAAGTACTTACGTTTACAAATTTTAATATGGCTCAATTTCTTAGCCCGTCGTTAACAACTGTAAATCAGCCTGCTTTCCAAATTGGCAAAACGGCAGCAACGGCATTATTGCGTAAATTATCATTTACAACTACGTTAACGGAGTCTGAAACTATTGTATTACCCTCACAAATTATTTACCGCGATTCTACTTCCTGAAACATATGATCATATTTTTCATAAACGTGGCCGATTGTTTTGCTGATACTTATTTTTACGATAATATTACTCGATTTTGAATATTTATAAAGTTGCACTTAGTGTTTGTTTTGGTTTATTCTCAGGGTAAATTATGGCAGCAGCTACTCCAAAAATCACATGGGCAACAATTAATTGCTTGTAATAATTTTTCAAATCAACTCCAGGCGGGTTGGGGTGTGCTTTAAAGGTAGTATGCCATATGGCTGCACCTGTAAGCCCGCTTAAAGCACCAAATATTGCGCCATTAATAATAGATGCCTTTGTATTGCTTTTATTAAGATAAACATCGTACATAGTTGCAAACATTGCCCCAACGCCATAATGCCCAATCCAACCTGCAACACGCGATTGCTGCTTGTTTAGCGGACTAACCCTATTAAGCAATTCGCTTAAAATCTCGGCTTCATTATAATTATGCCCTTTTACCCGCGATAATGCTTCGCTAAACAAAGTCATTAATGTTGTGCCGGTTACACCGGCTATTATTACTTGCTTTACTCCCATAATCTTTATTAATATCTGAATGCAAATCCTAAAAAATATTCCTTTTGTGATGCTTTTTGCAAACCATAGTTAAGTCCCGCGTCAACTTTCACATCGGGCGTAATGGTAAATTCCAGAGCTGCATCTACGTAGTTATTAAAGTGATGCTCCTTAAAATTATAGGTGTAAAATGTTTCACCAAAAATTTCCAGCTTATTAAACAAAACATGACTAATTACCAGTGAATGCAGCAATTCAGTATGCCGGGCTTGTTCTTCATCATCTTTTAAGTAGTCACCTTCCAGTTGCATTCCAATTTCCAGTCTTTTGACAATGTCAGTAACATGGGTACCATCAAACCTTCCTCATATTTTTTATTATCTGAAAATTTATTGGTAGGAAGTTTAACATATGGCATAAGCGCCATGCTAAATTTTCCGTTGTAATTACCAAACAGGCATTGCTTAAGCCTGATGGTCAAATCGCCAAAACCTGATGATGTTTGAGTGGTTTTTTCAGATAATTCAACATTTCTCTCCTTAGCAAAACTCTGCACCATGAGGTGTAACGAGGTATTTTTTAACAAGCCAATTTTTAGGTTAGCCTGGTTATACAACCAGCGGCGTTGTTTGCTATCATCGGTACTTTGCCGCTGATGTCTTACAATATCTGTTTCATACTGAAAGTGCCCGGCATCAACGGTGTGCGGCGTTTCGGTAACGTTTGGCCGGTCGGTTTCCATTTCTTCGCGCTCTAAAGATTTGGGCATCGGTTTAAACACACTGTAAGATTTACGGGTAGTATCCTGCCCCCTTGCCCTGATTGAAAAAAGACATATAATGCAGCAAGTAGTTAAAAAGATAGCGTATAATTTATCTTTCATAAGCATTCATATTATTTGCCTGTTTCCATGTGTGGGGCATCAACCGGTTTTGATTCGGGCGAACCTTTTTGACGCAGGTAAATGGATAAAAATACGATGGAAACAATGGATATAAACTCGCTTTGCCAGTTTTGAAATGTTTCGAACCAAAACGTTGGTTGCCAAAGGAATTGACCTAAGCTATCAGTAGGCAGGTGTTTGAGTAATTGCAGATCGTTATGGTCAACCCAACTGCCGTGTAAATGCAGCACCCAACTTACCATAAACAAGATAAAAAAGCATAGCGAAAGTGAATTACTGTAAAGTTTAAGCCATAAGCCGCCTTTGTTAACCGGCGATGGTGCATTTGGGCCCGGCTTTGGCTCTCGGTCTACATCCTCTTCTTCATCCAAACTTTTCGATTCGGCCGATCCAATTTGCCTTAGTCCAACGGTAAGCAAAACATACATACCCATTTGCAAAAATTCGCTCTGGAAGTTCTCAAAAGTGGCAGAAATAAAGTGGCCGCTCTGCAGATATAGCTTAAATTCTAATTCACGGCCGCCCTCCTCTTTAATTTCCTGGTTATGTTGTTTCCAGCCTGTTAGAGCCTGCGCACAGATGGTAATTATAAATAACGCCATAAAAAAAAGCGTTAAACCGTTTCGATAGAAAAAAGAGTGTCGTAAATTGTTTGTGCCCATAGGTATAAGTGTTTCATTACAACTTTTTTACCCAACACATTGTTTCACTCCTAAAAGTTTTATCTTAAATTTTAGATTAAAAAATTTCAAAATATGAAATAAAAATCTTCTGAGTTTGTATTTGTGTATTCAAACCTATTTTATCATTCTACTATTAACTAGCAAAAGTCGATAATTAATGTACTTATAACACCCAAACATGTGAATTGTCTGGTAAAACAAGTAACTTTTCATTCACTGTGCATCAGTTTAAAGCTACCAAAGCAACGAGGCGTATGGCACAATACATTGTTAGCAACGTACATGATCTTGACCAAGTTATATTAAACACACAATCAGATAATACTAAACTTGCACGTGAGGGTTAATAATGGTTTCTGCAAAACGCTCCATTTCTTCCAGCTGCGGGCTGCACTGTAATAAAAAGAAATCCACACCAATTTTTTCAAACTCGGCTATACGGTCTTGCACCTGCCATGGGGTGCCTATTAAACCAGAGCGCAGGCCACGGTTTGATACCGAATAATCGTGCAGTGAAACCTGTTGCTCTAACTGCGTACCCGATAACCATTGCTGATAGTTTTTATAGCCCGATGAACCTTCTTTTACATTGGTAATGCGTTCCAGCTCACGCTTCACTTCGGTATCGCTGTCGCGGATGATGCTGTATGCGGCCACACCAAATTTCATGGGCGGCAGACCTTTCTTTTCGCGGCGTTCGCGCAAATCGTTAATGCGACGGGCAATCAGTTCGGGCGAATCGCCGTGCATCACGTAGCCATCACATGTTGATGAAATAAGATCTTTAGCTGCTTCTGATTCGCCGCCTGCGTAAATGCTGGGGCGTGGCCTGTTATTAACAGGTTTAGGTTGCAGCACATTGTCGTTTACGTTGTAGTACTTGCCATCAAAGCTAAAATGATCTTGCTTCCAAACGCTGTCAACCACGTTCAGCCATTCGGCAGTGCGGGCATAGCGGTTGTCATGCTGTTCAAAGGTAATACCATATTTTTCGGCCTCATCCTTCCACCATGATGATACCACGTTGAGGGATATACGCCCGTTGCTGATATGGTCTATATTGGCGGCTTGCTTGGCTAACAATGCCGGGTTATGAAACGTTGGCCTTACAGCCACCATTAACTCTTGCTTATGGGTAACGGCAGCCAATGCCGCAGCGGTAGACCAAGCATCTAACGATGGCTCTTCCTCGCCCTTAATATCGTTTAAGTAAAGTTCGGCAATTAAGGCCAGGTCAAACCCAATCTCTTCGCTCCGTATGGCCAGTTTTTTAACATAATCCCAGGTTGGGGTCATGTTTTCGTCTTCCACGTTACGCAGCCAACCGCCAAAAACCGGCAGCCAATATCCATATTTCATGATTTGTACTTTTTAGGTTTACAAATTTTTTATACCACCGCTATATTTTCACTCTCGCCAACGGCTTCCTTCTCCAAAAAATCAACCAGGCGCTCATGCGGGTTAAAGCCAATAACATTTACGGCATCGGCCACAAAGTTGGATAAGGCATTTACGTCGTAGTACAGCACTTCACCGTCGCGGTCATCAATAATGTATTCTATGCCGCCCACGTCAATGCCGCTACGCTGTACTATGGTTTCAATGTTTTTAATTACATCGGGCGGTGGTGTATAGGCTTCTACTTTGAGGCCGTTTTTAGGGGCATCTACCGCGCAGGCATTGCGCACCAAATCCTGCCCTGTGGTGGTTTGGCATATATCTGCCGGGCACAGGTTAAAGCTTTCGCCCGAGGTGTAAACCCTGATAGCGTACAAATATTTGCCACCCAGCGTTTCAACACGGGTAATATACCCGCCACGCGCCGGAATGAATTCCTGCACCAATGCCGTATGGTCAATACCCAAATCAATTTTATTATTATTAATGGCCTCGCGTACAGCCTCTATGCTATCAAACTTTTCGATACCTGCACCGCTGCCACCAATATTGGCTTTCATCACTATAGGAAACCGCAATCCTTCGGCAGCAGCCTCTATTTGCGATGGATGGTTAATTACCCTCGATTTTGGATACTTAATACCCAGCTTTTGCAGCAGTTGCAGTTGTAAGGCTTTAGATGTTTCGTAAATAAAAGCCTTATAACCGTTAATTACCCTTATGCCATGCTCCTCAAGGTGCTTGAGGTAATTCAGCGTATAAAAAGTACCCTGCACGCCACCACGTAAGTAAGCCGATGGACTCATGCGGTTAAAAAACAGTGATATGTCAGGCCTATCTTCATCAATAGCATATTGATGCTGTGTTGGATTTACTGTTTCGTATGGTAATCCCCTCCTTTCCAGTTCGGTAAACAGGGGCTTAAACCAATCGGGGTGTTCGTGTGATATGACGATTTTACTCATTTCCTATTTCATCTATCAATTTAGTAGACAATGCAAATATATTGTTTTATACAATTGCTCTCTACTTTCGCAATTATGTATTTGCCTTTTTACAATTGCCCATACGCTGAGGCGTGAGGACGGATTCGAACCGTCGTGAAAGGTTTTGCAGACCCCCGCCTAACCGCTCGGCCACTCCGCCTTGTAAAAGCTGCACCTGTTTTAGGCAGATGCAGCTCAGGAAAAGTTTATTCGCCGGCAAAGCCGCCACCGCCGTTAAGCAGGTTGGCAAAAAATATGGCATTCAGGAATAAACGGTTGGTGCCTAACCAATAGCCACGATACGTAGGGTCATCGGCAAATAAAACCACCTCGCCGTTGCCGCTTGCCGTAGCAATAATGGCCGCCGAATTAGCCACCCGGTTAACGTTTGTTTTTGACGAATAGCCATTGATAAATGGATTGCCGGTATACTGTGCCACCGTAGTATATTTATTGCTGCTGGGAACCAAAATGGTTGGTCCGTTTTTGTTGATGAACAATTTGCGGCTTGTTACGCCAAATGCTATGGGATGCGTAATGTCTAAATCGGCCTGAAATATAGCGCCGTTTATTCTGCGCGAGCCTTCCACATCTTCCTGGCGGGCATAATCTAAGCGGGTTTGTTTTTCTTTTTTGGCAGCATCTGCTCCTCCGGCCTTCTCACCGGCTTTTTCAGAGGCAGGCGGCGGGGTATCGCCACGGCCTCCACGGTTGGCAAAATCGGCCTCCACCAGTTTTTCTTTTACCAAACCATTGTGTACAGCCCATGCTGTTGCGGTTTGGAAAGTAATTAATGTGCCGCCATCGTTAACCCAGCTTTTCAGCTTTTCAACTGTGGCATTATCCCATGCAGCGTAATTACCGGCAGGCAAAACCAACACGTTGTATTTTTTGAGCGATGCGCGTACAAAGCTGCTCAGGTCAATTTTGGTTACCGGTAAATCAAGTTGCTGGTTAAGCAAAAACCACACCTGCCCGGCCTCCGAAGCGGTCACACCCTGACCAAAGGCCAGCGCTACTTCGGGCTTTCGGACGGCTTTAATGTTACTACTACCTAAATCAATACCCTCGGCACTAAAACCACCGTTTACGGCAAGCACATTAATATGCGTATTGGCGGCTACTTCCTGCACGGCTTTGTACAAAGAATCGGGCGATATGGTTTGGCCGGCAACCGGTATTACCAACGAGCCTGAACCAAAAGCGCGTTTACCGTTAGGCGTACTCACCGTAAACGATTTGAACGCCGTTTTAACTAATACGTTTTTGATGAGCAATTTGTATAAAGCCTTGCTCGCGTTATAATCGTTATAGTTAAGCAAATAAGCATAGCTCGAGCGCCCGCCTTCAACATCGCCTTTGGCAAGGCTGAGGCCGCTTACCTCGGCCGCTTTGGCTAAGGGTGCGGCGGCTTTGGCATATTTTAAACCATAGGCATGAATTACGCTCCAACCGGTGTTATCATAATAAATACTGTCTTTAAGAATATTTTCCTCGAATACTGAATGTACCAGCAAGAAATTGGGTTGTGCCGATGGTACCACATAAGCCTTACCCTTTTCAAAGGTTTTACCATCCTGGCTGTAATTATCGTTCAGTTCGTATACTTTAATGCGATGCTGCAGCAATAAGCCCAGGAACTTTTGGGTAAGGTTGATGTCTTTGCTATCGCCAAACACGTATGATTTGGCCGGGTTTTTCTGACCCTGCTCTAAAGCATATTTAAAAAAGTCTTTTTGCACTTTAAATAAGCCTGCCTTTTCGGCCACGGCACCGCGGATGGTTGAAAAGCTGGTGGCTAAGTGATTGCGGATAGTGAAAGCAAAGGTTACCAAGCCGTTGCTCGATTCCTGCTGAACACCGCGCGAACTGGCCTGCTCAAATGTAGCCGCCACCGAACCAAAGAATTTTGGATAGGTAGAGCCGTATATAGGTGACAGGTTATCGTAATTCTCTTTGGTGAAATAAAACGAGCCTATATCATCCAAAGCCTTAGCATGGTACTTGGCCAAAATGGTTTGGTACTCATACAAAAACTGCGGAATTATGGGGCTTTCGTGACGCTTAGGGGTTGGCTCGAAATAATAGGTTGCATTGGTGCCCTGCTCATGAAAATCAATTTGCACGTTAGGATACCATTTGTGAAAAAACTCGATACGGTTACGGCTTTCCACCTGTACCAGGTTCAGCCAGTCGCGGTTTAAATCGGTAAAGTAATGGTTGGTACGCCCGGCAGGCCAGCCTTCTACATGCTCTTTGTCAATAGCATCGCTAACAGGCGGAAACGAGTGGTAGGCATTATGCCAGTTGGCGGCACGGTCGCGGCCATCTGGGTTAAGTGCAGGGTCGATAAAAATAACCGATTCGTTCAGCCATTTCAACGTTTCGGCATCCTGACTGGCGGCAAGGTAGTAACCGGTGAGTAAACTTACTTCAGTGCTCGAAGTTTCGTTACCGTGCACACCGTAGCCTAAATGGATAACTACGGGGGCATTGCTGTTAAGCGCAGGTTTTGCCGGGTCAATTTGATTAAGGTGTTCCTGCCTTATTTGCTCCAGTTTATTGTAGTTTGATGGCGCTGTAATCGTAACGATGATTTGTTCGCGTTGCTCATAGGTTTTACCAATGGTTTGCACATGCACACGGTCGCTCACGCGGGCCAATTCCCTGAAGTAAGCATTCACCTGGTCGATACGTGTAAAGTACGAACCCACCGGGTAGCCCAAAAACTGTTCGGGCGTGGGTATTTTGCTGTCCAGTGTGGTAGCCTTTGGAAAATAGTAGCTGTTTTGCGCATGAGCTTGATGCACAGGTGCGGCCAATGCGGCCAGCAACAGTAGTTTGTAAAAGGTTTTCATGTTTATTGTTCGTTATAAAGTCAGTTAATAGCCTGGGTTTTGTGTTACATCTGGGTCTGATAAAATATCAGAATACGGGATAGGGAACAGCCAGTAATTACGGTTAGTTACGCCTAATACGGCCCCTGCCCTTTCGGTACGTACCAAATCAAACCAGCGGTGTGCCTCAAAGGCAAACTCTACGCCGTTTTCATCTTCAATGGCTTGTAAAAGCGTCGGTTGTGTAGCTGCTGTGGTTATACCCACATCGGCCCTTGCGCGTACGAGGTTTAAATCGGCAGCGGCATCAAGCAATTTGTTTTGCTGGGCGCGGGCTTCGGCACGTATAAGGTACAACTCGGCAATACGAATGAGATATGATGGATCGGTGCCGGTTGCGGTGGTATTATATAGCACACCGTAAACCGAAGCTCCTGTGCCGGCAATTAGTGTACTGCGTGTACCTCCAATTAACGGGTTATTCAGCTTAGCCACCAAAGCATCAGAGGGCTTGAGCGTGTACTGACCACCTGCCGAACTTGGGTACCACAGGTTCCAGTACGTATTGCGGTCGTTAACCGAGTAGGCCAGCTCCAACACCGATTCGGCTGTTTGGAAAGGTGCCGTAAAAAAGCTTTTATAAGGTTTAACCAGCGAGTATTTGGTGTTGCTAATTACCTGTGTGGCGTACGTTTCGGCATCAGCCCATTGTTTACGATACAGGTGTAGCCTTGCACGTAAAGCACGGGCAGCACTTTTTTGTGCACGGTTGCGGGTGCTGGCATCTTCGGGCAGTAATTGTTCTGCTTGTATCAGGTCGGCCAGTACCTGATCATAAGTCTGGTCGAGGGTACTGCGTTTGATGCCTTTTAATACGCTTAAATCGGTTGTGGGTTTTAGTTGCAGCTGTACCCCACCCCAGCCACGGGCCAAATCAAAATAGCTAAGCGCCCTGATGAAATAGGCCTCTCCGAGTATCTTGTTTTTTTCGGCCACTGTAAGTAATGGGTCGGTAACATTAGGCACATAAAACAGTACACTGTTGGCCGAGTTAATGGCGCGGTAAATATTTTGGTAGGCCGATACCGTAATTACGTTATCGGTTGGCACGGCATTTTGGTCTAATTGCAGGTACTCGCTCAGGGTGCCGTTAAACACCACATTATCAGTAGTAATGGTGCCCAATGTGGGGTAGCTGGAGGCGTAGTAGCCTTGCACACGGTCGTAAGCACCAATAATGGCTGCCCGTGCGGTGCCTAAATCAGTAATAGCTGCTTCGGTTGGCAGGGCGTTGTTGGGTATTTCTTCCAGGTACTTTTTGCACGATGCCGTAACCAGCACAGTAGCAATCAGGAATATATTTTTAATGTATGAGGTTTTCATGATTCTGTTTTAATGAGGATTTAGAATGTTACGTTGGCACCAATCTGAAAGGTTTTTGGTTGCGGCACTGTAGCCCAATCATACCCTGCGGTGTTTTGGTTGCTGCTTTGTGAGCTAACCTCAGGGTCGAGGCCGCCATACTTGGTAAAGGTGAGCAGGTTGGTAGCCTGTGCATACAAGCGTATTTTATTCAACTTAACTTTTTGCAAAAATGCCGCAGGCAGGTTGTAACCCAACGTTAAGGTTTTAAGCCTGATGAATGAACCATCCTCTAAATAGCGTGAGCTCAAATTGGCTACGTTACCCCCATAATTATTCGCGTTTCCGCCGTTTTGTGCCGGGTTACGGCTATCAGCCGTTAAGCGTGGAATGTCGGTTTGATCGCCCGGTTTTTGCCAGCGCTCCAGCTGGCGCGGCAGGAAGCCGATATTAGCCTGAAGATTGCCATGCACCATGAAAAAATCGTTCATGTTCATGATCTTATTGCCTTGCTGAAATATGAAGGAAAAGCCAAGGTCGAAATTTTTATAAACCAGGTTGTTATTAAACCCGCCCGAAAACTTAGGTAGTGCATTGCCCACGATCTGGCGGTCGGCCGAGGTAATTTGGCCGTCTTTGTTTACATCCTCATAAACCGCATTACCCGTTTGCGAATCAACATAAAGTTGCTTGTACAGTTGGAACGAGTTAACCGCGTAGCCCTGGCGTAATATGGAAATATTGCGCCCTGATGCTCCTAAAGCTATATCAGATGCCAATTTTTCGATTTTATTGGCATTAAAGGATATATTAAAGTTCGTGGTCCATTTAAAACTGGCTGTTTGCACGTTGGTAGAGTTAATTGCCAGATCGACACCTTTATTGCGCACGGCACCAAAGTTTTGCAGGTAAGAAGCAAAACCCGAGCGATAAGGTACAGGAACATTCAGCAATAAATCGTAGGTGTACTTGTTGTAATAATCAACTACAATGTTCAGCCTGTTTTTCAGGAAACCAAATTCGGCACCAAAATCAATTTGGCGGGTGGTTTCCCAGGTTAAATCGGGGTTGGCCAGTTGCGATGGTGCAGTACCCGGTTGCTCCAGATAGTTAGCACCCGATGACCACAGCCCCTGAGCAGCATAAGAACCTATACCATTTTGGTTACCCGATAAACCTATGCTGGCACGCAGTTTCAACTCGTCAAACACGTTCAGGTTTTTAATAAAACTTTCCTGACCGGCGCGCCATGCAAAACCTCCCGAAGGGAAATAGCCCCACTGCTTGTTTACTCCAAACTTTGATGAGCCATCGGCACGTATGCTACCATCAATGGTGTATTTATTATCATACGTGTAGCTTACCTTACTAAAGAACGAAAGCAGCTTTGACTCGGCCCTTGATGATGAGCCCGACCGGGTAGCTGCAACAGCTACTGATTTTAAGCTGTTGGCAGCAAAGCCCGTCCCGGTTGCAGAGGTGTTTTGTGTAAGTACCGTATTAATGGTGTTACCAATTAAGGCATTGATGTTGTGTTTACCATTTGGCCCAAAGGTTTTAATGTAGTTTAACACCTGCTCGTTGGTAAGTACAATGTTCTTGTTTTCGTACGATGCCGCCGAGCCTAATGATGATATACCCGCGCTGATGAGCGTGTTAGAGTAGTTATTTTCATACTCACTGCCGTTATCAATACTCCAGCTGCTGCGCAGTTTAAGGCCCGGTATAATGGTGTATTCGCCATAAATGTTGCCTATGGTGCGCCATCCCACAGCATCGTTATCTAAATTTTCGATAAGCGCAACGTGGTTATCAAAGCTGCCGTAACGGGCATAAGTGCCATCGGCATTAAAAATAGGCAGGTAAGAGCGGCGGGAATAAGGCCGAGTTAATTACCCCGGTTGGGTTGTTATCGCTTCCGCTTACATTACGGTAAGAACGGGCAAAGTTGATACTGGTACCTACCTTTAATTTGTCGGTAAGGTAATTATCATAGTTAATCCTTGCCGTATAACGGTTATATCCTGATGGTCGTACCACCGATTCCTGATTTAAATAGCCCAAGCCAATATAATAGGTGCTGCGCTCGGTACCGCCTTGGGTTGCCAGCTCATAATTTTGGGTACGTGCCGTGCGGAACAGATCGGCAAAGCGATCATACGTGGGCTGACTTTCGGGGTTGGCTATTAACGTTGGCGCAGGTAAGGCCGGGTTATCTCTCACCGTATTGAGGCGCGACTCGTTAGTTAACAACGCAGTTTCGGGGCCGGTGGCTACCTTAAATTTATTAATAGCGGTTGCCCAACCCTGGTAGGTATTAAAGCTAACGCGGGCCGAGGTATTGCGTTTACCTCGTTTAGTGGTAACAATTACCACGCCGTTTGCCCCCAACGAGCCATAAATCGCCGTGGCGTTGGCATCTTTTAATATCTGGATGTCTTCAATATCATTGGGGTTAATATCGGCCAGCGGGTTTGAGCCTTGCTGGTTGCCCAAACCGGTTTGTATAGGGTCGTTATTGCTCACAAAAACCCCATCGATGATGTACAGCGGATCGACAGAAGCGTTAATGGAGTTATTGCCCCGTATACGAAAAGTAATGCCACCACCGGGTACACCATTACTGGCCGAAACTTGTACACCACTTGCCTTACCTTGCAACAATTGGTTAAAAGCAGCCACAGGCTGGTCTTTTATGGCATCTCCCTTTACGCTTGTTATAGAGCTGGCTACATATTTACGCTCTTGCGTGGTGTAGCCGGTTATTACTACATCGCTTAACTGCCCAATGCTTTCTTTAAGGCGTATTTCAACAGGGCTGCCATCTACCCTGGTTTCCTGCTGAACATAGCCTATAAAGCTTACAATAAGTGTGTACGGAAAGCTTTGACCGGTAACAAAGCTGAATTTGCCGTCGTTATCGGTTGCTACGGCATGTGTGGTGCCTTTAATTTTAACACTGGCACCTGCAACGGGCAGTTTGGTATCGGCATCAACAACAACGCCGGTTAATTTTGATTTAATGGTAGGTTGGCTACCGGTTTGCGCAAAGCTAAGCTGCGCAAAAAAAGCGCAAAGCAGTAGCAGCACACCCCTTAAGTAAAGGTGTTTCATAATAATGAATGTGTTTTGAGTAATTGGGGATAAGCCGTTACGGGTAACAGCAATACCTTATTTGGGAGAAAAATTTAACAGCTATAAGAGCAATAGCGTTAGCAACAACAGTTGTTGCAAATGCACATTAGCATGCAAGAGAAATTTTTGGGAGTGATGAAATTGGTGCTGATATTCGTACCTGAGAATATCAAATTGCTGGCCTTTGAATGCTGGCTTAATGGTTGATTCATGACAAATTCTATAAAGTCTATCGATTTAGTAGACAAATAAAGTGATTAAATATCGTTCCTGCAAAAAATATTGTGATATTTGTTATTTAACTTATAGTATTTCAAATCTAAGATTGAAATACTATAACCTGAAAATACGCTTCAATTGCCCAAACGATAGTTCTTTACAGAATTTATTTACTACACGATCCATTACTATTCAAGAGCTGAAATCTAACTCGACCCAAAAGCCAATGCACCTTGTCATAAGGATTGAACAGACTCATGCGTATATTTTTTGCAGTTAGTTATCTATCTGTTTTACAGAGGTGTCCTGCTCTTTTTGTTTCTTAAATTCGAGCTTGCCAAACCGCCACGATAAGCTTATGCCAAACGACTGGTACGGGATGCGGCGCAGACTATAACTGGTGTATTGTTGCCCGCTGGTTGTGGCAGCTTGGGTAATGGTGGTTACCTGGTTAACATATTTGGCAAATGGGTTAGTGGTAACAAAGCCCACACTTACCTTCTTACTCATAAACTGCTTGCGGATAGCTAAATTGTAAGTTATAAACTTTGGTGTACGCCCCTGTATATTCTTCATGGGCGAATTGTAATTACCAAAAGCCTCGGCCACAAACGTATCTGAAAACTGATAAGTAAGGTTAAGATTAGTGCGTACTACTATCGCATTTACCGTGGGGCCACCATAAACCTTGTTAACAATATATTTATCGGTAACGGTGGTATTGGTACGCAGGTTTACCTTTTTACCAAACGGTATTGACCCCGAAATACTGATACCGGTGTTTTGCTCAGTGCCTATATTTTGCCGGTTAGTTACCGATACGTTATGGTAAACAGAATCGCCCACACGGTACTCACTGTAAAAACTAGTATAGGTTTTTACATCATTACTGTTGTGGCGCGAGAAAAGAGCGATGTATAGGTTACCACCTGCCTGGAATGATTTATTATAACCCAGTTCGAACACGTTACCAATTTCGGGCTTAAGCAGCGGGTTACCTGTGCTTATATTATAAGGATCGCTCAGGTTAACGAAGGGATTTAATTCCCGGTATTCTGCACGCTCGACGCGCTTGGTGTAACTTATTTTAATGGACGAGGCATCACTCAGTTTATGCGATATTACCGCCGTAGGCACCCAGGTATTGTATGACGGGATTACCGTTCCGGGGAAATCAACATGGGTATCGGTATGCTCAAGTCGGCCACCTGCTTTAATATCAAAGAAATTGAACGCTGTAAATCCCAATGAAACGTAACCGGCATATATTTTACGGTCATAATTAAGATGATATGATTGATTAGGGTCGAAAGCATAAACACCCGTTTTAGGATTGTAGGCAGTTACATCGGCAGTACTATTAATGTATTGCAAAACAGTTTTGGCCCCGGTTTCTAATATCACATCCTTGGACAACGGGTGAGTGTAATCTATGGAAACATTAGTCTCTTTATCAGTACCGGGATTATTGCTGGCTGAGGCCGAGAACGGGTTGTTTTGACCATTGTAAACCTGGCTTTGATTGTAAGCCGAGTTGTTATTGCCAAAGCTTGAAGTATACAATACTTCGAGTTCCTGCCCGTCGGTTTTAAAGTTGTGTTTATAATCGAGGCTCCAATCATAAGTGCCGGCGTTGAATTTACTAAACGAGTTGCGCTGGCTCAAAACATTGGCCAAACCTGTTGTTTGTTGCTGCTGCGCAGTAAAGCCCTGGTTACGGTTACTAAAATTATCGTACCCAAAAGAACCACTAACATTATCCCTCTTTGACAATGACCAGTCGAAATTTATGCCCGACTCGTACCCTCCCCTTCTGAAGTTGCTGTAGCCATCCTGTATTAAGCGCGTGCTATTGCCCTGTTCATTAACCGAGGTGTGGTCGTTAAGGTTAAGCGTACGGGTATTTACCTGCGCATTGCCGCTAAAAAAAGCCGATACGCCAAAGTTACCGGTACGTACATTTAAATTGGCCGAGCCATTTTCCATCCTGGTGCCGGCCGATAGATTTACAGCTCCATTTATACCACGAACTTTATTGTCTTTGAGTATAATATTAATTATACCGCCTAAGCCACGGGCATCATACTTAGCCCCCGGACTGGTAATCACCTCAATGCTTTTAATCTGGCTGGCCGGCAATGATGCCAGCACATCGGGCAGGCTACTACCAAATACAGAAGAGGGCTTACTATTAATCAAAAACCTTACACTGGTGTTACCCTGCAATTCTACATTACCATCAATATCTACACTAACCTGCGGAACTTTTTTAAGTACATCCAACGCAACACCACCTTGCGATGTTATGTCATTAGCGGCATTGTAAACCATTTTATCAATGCGGTTTTCAACCATGGGCGTTTTGGCTGTTACTGTTACCGCGCTTAATTCCTTACTTAAAGGTTGCAGAGATATGGTACCGATGTTTACCGTGTTTTGTTTAATATTAAACGGCCCGGCTGTATAGTCCTGGTAACCAATAAAGTTAATAACAACACTATACCTACCGTCGGCCAGTTTATCAACCACAAAACTTCCTTTATCATCGGTAATTGTTCCACCCGAAGGCTTGATGCTACCTTCGGGGTTTATGCTGATGGTTGCATAATCAATAGCCGTTTTGGTATTGGCATCAATTACCTTACCGGTAATCTTTCCAGTATTTTGTGCTAAGGCGGCCGTGCACAACATGGCCATCAGCGGTGTAAGTATCCATTTCATTTGGCACAAAACTCCCGCCCGATTTTGGATAAAATCTGGAGCCGGGAATTTGTAAGGCGGTTGTTACATAAATAGTCTATAATAAGAGCCGATCGTTTACAACATTTCTACAGAATTATAGGGTAACTTTGAAGAAAAACAACCGTGAAATTATTGGTTATAGAAGACGAGGCCGGGTTAAGGGAAAGTATTGAGGCGTATTTTACCGAAGAAGGAAGTGTTTGCGAAACAGCTTCTGATTATAACTCGGCTATTGCCAAAGTTAACCTCTACCGTTACGATTGCATAATACTGGATATTACCCTGCCCAACGGGAGCGGATTAGACATTCTGAAATACCTAAAGGTTGAACAGCACACCGATGGTATACTCATCATATCAGCTAAAAACTCACTCGACGACCGCCTGAATGGCCTTGATTTAGGCGCCGACGATTACCTTACCAAACCATTTCACTTGTCGGAATTACGTGCCCGTGTAGCTGCTATTGTACGACGAAAATCTTTTGGGGGTAACAACCGCCTAAAATTTAATGAAATAGATATTGATCTTAATGCGCGCGAAGTAAACGTAAACCTCTCCCCTATTAAGCTTACCCCAAAAGAATATGCTTTGCTGCTTTACTTTTTAGCTAACAAGGGCAAAGTAGTATCAAAAAATGCCATTGCCGAGCATTTATGGGGCGATAGTATTGATATTGCCGATAACTTCGACTTTATATACTCGCACATTAAAAACCTAAGAAAAAAGATAATTGAAGCTGGCGGAAATGATTATATTCAGGCTGCTTATGGTATGGGCTACAAGTTTATTGGCGCATGAAACTGCTTACCCGTTACAACCGTGCAACCATTGCCATTACCACCATAATCATGCTGGTGGCGGGTATTGCTTACTATTTTACCATCACGACTATTTTATCAAAACAAGTTGATAAGGCTCTTGAGGTTGAAGAACACGAGGTGCACGATTTTGTCTTATTAAACCGCAAATTACCACAGGTTTTTCGCACCAACCACCAGACTATACTTTTTGCACCGGCCAACAGCCCCGGCAAGCGCAAATTTGTTGATACTGTTTATCGTGATATTAAAGACGATGAACTGGAACCCGCACGCGCACTGTACACTTTTGTTAAAGTTGAGGATAAATATTACCGGGTAATTGTAGTACAATCAAAGGTAGAAAATGAGGATTTGATAAAAGTTATCTTCATGATTACGCTCGGGTTGATTGCAGGTTTGTTGGTTGCGCTGTTCTTTCTTAACCGGGTTATTCTCTCCAGCTTATGGAAACCCTTTTATAAGGTGCTTGGGCAATTAAAAAGCTTCAACCTTGCCGAAAACAGTTCCATTCAAAACGTTCATTCAAATATTGATGAATTCAGGGAATTGGATACTGCCGTTAACCTGATGGCAGACAGGGTTAAAGACGATTACTTTGCGCTTAAATCTTTTACCGAAAATGCATCGCACGAGCTGATGACGCCCATATCGGTTATCAACTCCAAACTGGACACGTTTGTGCAAACCGGCGAATTTTCTGACCAGCAAAGTAAGTTGCTGAATGATATTTACTCGTCGGTAAGCAAGCTCACCCGCCTCAATAAGTCGCTGCTGCTGCTGGCCAAAATTGAAAATCGTTTAATTGCAGATAAACAGGATCTTAACCTTAAAATACTTATTGAAGAATTGCTCAACCAGCTTGATGACCTTGTTGCCGGGCGACAATTGGTGGTTGAAGCCCGGTTATATGATAAACCCATAAAGGCCAGCCTGCTCCTCATGGAAGTGCTGATTAGCAACTTAATAAGCAATGCCATACGCCATAATAAGCCCGGCGGATTTATCAGCATTGAACTTAATCATCTCAAACTGAAGGTAAGCAACAGCGGTGTGGCCGGTAAGCTCAATATGCAAGATATGTTCAGGCGGTTTCAAAAATCGGCCTCATCAGATGGCATTGGCCTGGGCCTCACTATCAGCAAGCAAATATGCGACACCTACGGTTTTAATTTCGAATATGTGTTCCTGAACGAGGTGCATCACTTTATCGTAACTTTTGCCCCTTAATAAACAGGTTGTATGCCGACCTATTTAAACACATCTATTTAAAAGCTGGCTACAAAACTTAATCCTACCGATCCATTTTGGTAAGAAGGCATTAATAACGATGAGCTGCTTCGTTCTTTATGTCGGAGTTCAGCGGGTTTATGTTCATCTTCGTTTTTAGCTTTAAAAAGGGCATTCCGTAAGTAAGGATACAACAGGTAAGCTGCTTTGGTTGATAGAATACCAAAACCGGCACCGGCAATTACATCGCTTAGCCAATGGTCTTGGTGGTAAATACGAAAAACACCGGTTGTTGTAGCAAAAGCATAACCCACTATACCATAGTAAACCGATTTTCCGCTGTATTCCTGTGCCATAAACTCGGCATCGGCAAACGCATTTCCGGTATGTCCCGATGGGAATGATAGCCGGTTAGCCTCATTAGGGCGTAAACGCTGGGTAGAGTGTTTAAGCGTATTTAAAGTTAGCTGTAGCATACCCTGCGACATGATAAGAATTATAGTACGATCTATAAATGTATTTTTGCCATGTATACCGGCCAGGTTTAAACCGTACACTAAAACTACCGGAGCGTGCTGAAAATAATCTTCGAGTGTGGCCCGTGTTGATATATCGTGCTCCTTTGCCTCTTTATAAACATAATGGTCGAGTCTGCGCAGCGGTTTTACGTAAAATGAAGCTACACCATAACCCACTAAGGCTGCAGGCGGTATAAGCGCACCTAATTTACTATGCAAGTGCTGCACCGTATCAGGAGCGGTTAATAAATCTTTTTTTAGAGTATCAATAATCTTTTTGCGCGTTGTATCTTTCTCTGAAGATTGTGCTGCAAGACCAAGACTGTTTAAAATAAATAAAACTGATATAATATATTTTATAAGCGGCATAGCCGCTATTTACCACAACAAACTGTAGAAATTCTGTAGATAAATTTATTGAGCCATTGTTACATTACACCAATGCACTTACATCTTCAATCCAAACTCTTCATTAAATGTTTTGAGAGCTGATCATGTCTATACGTTTTACAGAGGCTATTTTTGTCACTTAAGGCAATAAAAGGTCATTTCGCGACAATTTACGCTTATTTTACGACTCCTTTTTGATAATATACCTTTATGGCATTACGCAAGTAACCACCATCATCGTCGGCGGTTTCATCTTTTCCAGTTACGCCATCCGCTTTGCTATCCATAAAGTTTGTGCAATTTTCGGCACCCCTACCAAACAAAAATGCAATTACGCCGGCTTTACCATAAGCGGCCAAATTGTCTTTGTTAGCCTTTTCAACAACAGGTTGCAAAAAGTATTCGGCCCTATTATCCTTATAATGTGCGGGTGTGTTATTGCAGGTATTGGTAAGCGAATTGCCAATTGGAATTTGCCACAAAATAATTTTTTTGCCGAGGTGGAGGTTGATTGTTTTTAAAAAGCGTTGAAAACGGTCAAAGTCACTCAAGTTGGTGTTGGTTTCATTACCTATTACAGACCATGTAGTATTGAGCTTGTTATTAACCACAAGGTCGTACCCCGAATCCCTGTCAGAAAACTCTGAAAACAAAATATCAAAGTTGGCATTCATTGATTTATAATAATCGGCTGTTTCGGCACCCAGTTGTTCGGGATTGTGTTTGCCTTTTATTACGTCGTGGCCGGTTGCCCACTGAGATATATGCCAACCCAAAACTACATTGGGCGCATATTTATTACGCATGGCAACGATGGCCTGGGCAAGCCCCTTAGCATCATTGGTATAATCCTTAACATCGGCATGGTTACTAAGCGCTACTTTTATAGTGTTTTTAGATGGATCATTCTTGTACATCTGCATGTAACCAAACAAATCGGGCTCGTAATGAATAATTACTTTTTTTCCGTAGCCCTTACAAATCTGCAGTAAAAACTTCCAATCGTCAAAGTACTTATTCATTACTTCGGCATCATTCAGATTGGTAATGGCCGGGTCTTCAAATCGGTTTTTAGCCGGAACTATGTTATAGTAGGTAAACACCGGAACTTTGCCCATTCCTCCTATTTTATTAAGATAGTTACGGGCAAACTGACCAGACGGTGAATGCCATGTAGTCCACCCGTTTGAAAAAATATCGCCGGCAAGGTATTGGTACTGGTACTCACAATCTGCTATAAACTGGTTGCTTTTGTCCATATCTCCATCGGTACCAAATGCAATATGGTTTGGAAGCCCCACTGGGGTTACCGAAACATCAGTAGTGGTTAAATCAGCGCCGGTTTTGTTATAACTACTGTTTGCTTCATTTTTAATATCTGTTTTTTTGCATCCGGCAATTGAACATAACAATGCGAGTACACCAAATAATCCAGCACGAACCATACAATAGCATTAGGGGTTAAAAAACTTTTTTTACGATTAAGTAAAACAATTTGTTAGCCCTAAAATAATGAAAGTTTATAAACCAAAAGGAAATAGAATATTAAATTTTTGAAACGTACGATAAAATTATTTACTTATCAGAATTATTCATAACAAAACACATCAATAAAATAAATATTTTATTCAAAAATAAGCTTATGATTTTAGGCAAAACTTAAACGTTTTGACTGTACAGAGCATTTATTGTTTTTCAGAATAACAAGATATTTTTTATCATTGTTAATTATTACAAAAACTTTTTAAAACTTTTAAAATTGGCACAACCTATTTGGCCTTGCTTACGTACAACGAAACATGACGTTGTCAGCAATAAAAAGTAGAGTACACCGAAATTTAAGTCTAATTTTTATCAATCGAAAAGTGATTAAGGCAAAGAAAAACAATGACAGGAAAATGCTTGATATAGCAGATCACCTCAAAGCTGAGCTTCCGGGCCATGGTTTTGCATTGCTTGCCTTTCACATTGAAAACGGAGAAACAAAGTCTGACTATGTTTCAAACGTTGATGATGCTTATATGATAAAAGCGTTAGAAATGCAGTTATCCATTTTAAAAAGTCGCCAAACAGGCCCGTCTCCTGCTATATTAAAATCGGGCGCATAGCGTACTTCCTATCTTCTCTGTATTTAATACCATCTCATCAAATATTTGAAATGCCATTTTTTGGCATGGCTTATTTTTTTCTGTTTTACTCCCATAAAACATACAACCGTCCTGTTTATAATTCAAATTGAGTAAAAAAAAGTACATTAAATGTCTATTTTTTGAAACTTTGTTTTTAATTTAACGTAAGAATGTGAAATACAATTAATAACAAGGAGGCATTTAAACTCAGTTTGTAGTATTAAACTACTTTTCGAGCTTTTTTATCTGTTCTTCTCAAATTTCAGGATATGAAAGCAGAACTTAAACATGTAGTGCCCCTGTTCTTTTTATTATTATTTTGTTCTAAGTCTTTTTCTTCAACATATTACTTTTCAAGCAACGGTAGTGATGATTATACCAGCTTGCAAGCCAAAAGCCCTGCTACTCCGTGGAAGTCTTTGGAAAAGTTAAATTCATTCTTTAAAAACCTCCATCCCGGCGATTCTATATTATTTAAACGCGGAGATATATTTCACGGATCAATTAAGGTTACTGCTTCGGGGGCTGTATTTGCACCTATACATTTTGGAGCATACGGAACTGGTAACCGTCCTGAAATTACCGGACTGAGCCAACTAACATCTTGGAAGGCGGTTGGGAATGGCATTTATGAAGCGCCTTGTACTACAGGAGGATCTATGCTGCTTTTAAATGGCACACAACAAGCTTTGGGCCGCTATCCTAATAAAGGTTACCTTTCTTTTCAAGCGCACAGTGGCAATACTTCTATTACCGACAGCAAGTTAAATACATTGCCCCAATTTGGTACAGGCGAAATTGTAATCAGAAAAAACCGTTGGATTATTGACCGTCATAGTATAACTGCGCAATCGGGGAACACTATAACTTATAGTGCCGGCAATACAACTTACTCTCCAAACAATAATTACGGGTATTTTATACAAAATAACATAAAAACCTTAGATGCCTTTGGTGAATGGTTTATGAACTACGATACGCATGTAATGAGTGTGTATTTTGGAAACAAAAATCCGAATAAATTCAGCGTTACAACTACCAGTGTTGATGTGTTAGTTAACATTCAAAAACATCAGTATTTGAACTTCGATGGCATTTTATTTACCGGGGCGGGTAAAAACTCATTTAACTTAGTTCAGGCCAAAAAAGTAGCCATAAAGAACTGCATAATTGATTACACCGGTTCCGAAGCCATATTAGCTTCTTATTCCCCATTTGTGTCCATTACCAACTGCGGTATCAATCACTCATTAAGTGGCGGCATTAATTTAGATGCCGGTTGTACCAATGCTACCATCACTAACAATACCATCACCAACACTGGCTTAATTGCTGGCATGGGCAAAAGCAATTCAGGCACCTACGAAGCCATTACTTCATTTGGCGATAACGCTAACATAGAAAGAAACCGGATTGACAGTGTTGGGTACAATGGCATCTATTTCGGCGGTAATACATCAACTGTAAAAAACAACCACATCACTTACTTTTGTTTAACCAAAGATGATGGTGCCGGTATTTATATAGGCGATTGGTCGAAAACGGTGAGTAAAAAAGTTATTGGCAATATGGTTTTTAACGGCATTGGCAATAGCGAGGGCACCCCCTACACCAAATCTTTGCAGGCTGAGGGCATATACATTGATGATAACAGCGAAAGCGTAGTAATAACAGGTAACACGGTATCAAAATGTGCAAACAACGGCATTAAGGTACACAACGCCAAAAACATCGATATATTTAATAACACCGTATTTGACAATGGCGTGCAACTGCGGATGGAGCAAGACCATTATATACCCACAAGCAGCTTTATAAGAGGAAATAACGTGCGTAATAACATCTTCTTCTCAAAATCGGGTTTACAACCAGTTGCCAAATTTTCGACGCATTTAGACGATATCAATAGCTTCGGAAGCATTGACAGTAATTTTTACAACTGCAAAAGCAATGTAAATAACTTTAAAGCCATGCAGGTAAAAAATGGCAAAAATGTTAGTGCCAATTATACCTTATCTGATTGGAAAATAAGATCAGGCAAAGACGCATCTTCAGTTGAAACCCCTGTAAATGAGGTAATGTTTGAATACAACGCCGGTAATACTGCAAAAACAGTAACATTACGCCAACCTTATGTTGATGTACACAACAATGTGTACAAGAGCGAAGTGACTATTAATCCTTATTCGTCAATTATCTTAGTAGCAAGTAATAAACCACCAGCTATTGCTAAAAACCAATTAACAGCCCTGGTCAAGTAAATTTTATATAGCGTGGCTGCTAACCACGCTGTTTAAAAAAAGCTTTTTGAAGCCTTCTTTTCCTATCAGCCATACAAATATAGGCCCGTAGAATAAATACCGTTTCCAAAGGCGCTTGGGTTCAGTAATTAATCGACCAAACCATTCCAAACCTAAATTTCTAAAAAAGCTGCTTGGTCTTTTTACAGTGCCTGCATAAAAATCAAATACCGCTCCAACAGTACAAATTAATTTTGATTTTATCTTATCTCTGTTAGCATGAGCCCATTTTTCCTGTTTAGGGGCTGTCATTCCAATAAACAGCACATCAGGTTCAAACTCATTAATACTTTTTATAATAGCGTCGTTTTCTTCTTCGGTAAAAGTTTTGGTAAATGGAGGCGAGTAAATACCAACTTCAACATTAGGATAATCAATAGCCATGCGCTTTTTGATTTTCAACAAAGTTGTCTCACTGGCCCCAAGGTAAAAGCAACGTCCACCCTTAACATTTAAACCTTTAAGTAAGTGAGCATGAAGATCGGCTCCGGATATTTTCTTTATTTTTTTTCCGGTTAAAACATATTCTGCTGCTACCACGGCAATACCATCAGGGAGCAGTACGTCCGACATTTGCAGTGATTCTTTAAATCCAATATCTTCATTAGCCATGCAAAAAGAATATTGGTTAATGGTATTTACTAACAAGGAAGATTTTAGCGGAAGATCCTCCAGTGATTTGGTGAAAAGTGGATAATCAACGAATTTCTCAGTTTCTTCAGTTTCTCTCATCATAAGTAACATGCATCTTAATTAATCTAAAAATCAAATGATTAACTAAAAATCTGCATTATATTTCCCAAAGATAAAATTAATTAACCCAATAGGTGTAATTTTAACTTTAGCAAGCTTACTCCCTGTTGGTTTAGTTATTGGTATACAACTATATAAGGTAAATTATAAACTAATAAATTTATCAACTGCCTTATAGTTTGTAACTATCGCGTAACCCAATAAACCAATGGAATAAATACAGCATTTATAGTTAATATTTCTTTCCATGATCACCCAAAAAATACTTTCAGGTATCCGTGGCAGTTTAGGCAATTTTGCTGCCATAATGCTAAATTTTGCTATTAATCGGCATTTTTAACCTTTCAAGAAAACTAAACTATCGTTTAGCGAAATCATTAGCACTTATTGGAGTAAAACTCCATGTGCCGGGATAGTTCTTCATCACTATTGAATCTGTTTTTGACCTTTTTTGCAGGCACTCCAGCGTATATTGAATATGCCTCTACATCTTTAGTTACAACCGATCCTGCCGCAATTATACTTCCTTCATTAATGGTGACACCGCTCAGTATGGTGGTATTATAGCCTATCCAAACGTCATCCTTAATAGTGGTTAAGCTGTTTAATCCAAGCCAGTTGTAATCAGCATCGCGTATTTGTGAAGCCAAACGAATGGGAACGCCCACCTGCTGGTAATGATGATCATACCTGCCCACAATGGCTGTTCGGTTAGCCATAATTACATTATTACCAATAATGGCGTCTGTTTCTATAAACGAATCGCGGCCGATGTAAAAATTTTCGCCTATGGTAATATTATTCTTTGCCCACAGCCTTACCCTTACTCCGCTGTAAAAGCCTTTACCAATATTATATCTCCGGTAAATTACTTTCCGCAAAAATTCATTCCTTAACTTTTTGAGTGCAGCAACTAAACCCATTTTATTTATGTTATAGCTTGTAAAGTTTGCGATAGTTCAATAGATACCTGCTTCTTGCTAAATTCGTTGCCTTTTAATAAGTTTTTATGTTTAATTGCCGTGCATAATTCTTTTGAATTGAGCAACCTGCTTAACGCCGCTGCAACGTTTTCATGATCTTGCGGTTTAACCCATAAACAATTATCGGGTTCGGTAAGATAATCAGTGGCAGCACGTGTTGGAGTGGTGATTATAGCCATACCTGCCGCAACCGAATTGAATAAAGCCATTGGAAAACCCTCCGGAAAATAAGTTGGAAAAACCAGGATATCGCAGTTGGCATAATATCTCACAACCTCCTGCTCGGGTATAAAACCGGTAAATATAACGCGGTTTGCTACCTCTGATGATTTGGCCATGTTTACCAAAGCCTCTTGATCGGGCCCCCAGCCTACCATAATTAGTGTAGTATTTTCATGGTCGCCGGCAACTTTTTCAAATGCTTTAAAAACTTCGTATATGCCTTTTTCTTTGATCATGCGGCCCACAAACAACAATGTGGTGTGTGTATAGGGGATATTCAAATCTTGTTTAAACCGATGTTTGATTTTAAACTGATCGGTACGTACAATATTCTTTGTTACATGAATGCTGCCTGATTTAAAGTACTCTTTTTCAATCACCTTTTTTTGTTCTTCGGTTGAGAGGAAAAGCCAGGCCGACACATTTTTTTTTAAAAAGGGCAACACACGCTCATAAAAAAAGCTCCCATCATCATTTAAAACGTCGATATCTGAACCATGCGATTTAATAACAAACTTTACCTGTTTTCGGTATAACGTTTTGCAAATGGCTATGGTAATAAAATCACGTAGCCCGGCCAGTTTTTCTAACCGCGAATTAAAGTAAATGATATCGGGTTTAAATTGGCGTGCTGTTTTAACCAGGTTAAGCGCATTATTTACAATTACGCTAAGCCGCCCAATTTTCGATTCAACGCCCTCTTTAGCAGCATAGGCAAACTGGCCACAAGTATAACCAAGCTCCTGCATGCCCTCCAGTTCATCTAAAGCAATCTCAACATGATGCCTTGTGGGTACACTAAAGAGTATTCGTGGTTTGTTCATTTTTTGATATAAGTTCCTGCCAATCTTTTCTTCTGCGCTCCACTCCGGGGTTACCGGTAACTACACTATAAGCCGATACGCTTTTTACAACCACTGCCCCGCTGCCAATGTTTACGTAATCATTAATTATCACATTGCCTATGATGCATACATTACTACCAACATCAACATAATTACCAATTATGGGTGAGGCACTAAAGCCATCGGCAGTTTGACGGTTGCCTATGGTAGTACTTTGCCTCAGGGTACAATTGTGACCAATAACCACCTGGTTTGTCATGACCAATGCTTGGCCATGATATAACCTCAAATTACTGCCAATTTTGGTATTCCACGGAATTTCGATGCTAAAAAACCACTCTACCAGTATGCGATAAAACAAAAGATATATAAAGCCGATGTAGTAATAGATTCTTCTCCGGGCGCAAAAGTTTGCTGCCCTGAATAACAACAGTATAATACGGCCCTTAATATTCCCTTTGTTGGCCTTCCAGTCCTGAAAAATAAATTCAAAGAAATTCATCTTATCCTGAGATGTATTTTCCATAAGGTAACTTATTAATGATGTAAACCAATGCACTGCTGCAAGCCAGGCAAATAAAAGTAGTTAATAAAATACCTGCAACAGGCGTAACAAGTGAGTAGTTGATATTGAAATGAGCCAGCAAACTAATTACCAATAAGTGCGACAAATATATACCATAACCGTACCTGCTGATAAATTCCCGGAATGGTGCCAACGCCGGATAGTTACCCGAAAGCAGTTTTTTAATGAGAACAAATACGCCAACAGACGTAAACAGAACATTAACGGTTAAATACTCATAATATCGATGTACGAATACACCCTTGCTATGCGTACCGGTATAAGTGCCCGCTATGGTAATCATGCATCCGCTCAACAATAAAAACACTGCTGCATAAAGTGTAGGCAGGGTGATGTTAACCCGGTGAGCTAAAAAATAACCCAATATAAGGTAGCCCAGGTATCCTGTAAAATACCTCAGGTCAAAAGCTGTTGTTACTTGCAGTTGATTGATTAGTAAGGCTAAAAGCCAAATTACCAGGTAAAACACAATAGTTTTATTAGTCGCGTTGCTGATAAAAGGCTGTACAATTGGAATAAAAAGATATAAACCTACGATCATATAAACATACCACAAATGCGGCGCAGCACCGTTCATTAGTTGATTTATAATCCAGGGCAATATATTAGCTAATGTCGAAGCACTGCCTTCGTTTCTTATTTTTAAACCTAAGTTGAAAAGGATATAAACTATTGTCCAAAACAAAAATGGCAGTAAAATACGGTTCAACCTTTTCTTTAAAAACTCGCCTAACGTGAGTTGATAGGGTAACAACAAAGCCCCGGTAAGCATCACAAATACAGGCACGCAAAATCTAAAAACAGAGCCGTATACATTACCAACCCACCAAACGATATTGTTTGCATTGGTTTGTGGCTTGAATTGGGTAAACACAGCAGGTGTAGCCACATGCACTATAATAACTGCTATAGTAGCAATCATCCGCATGTTATCTGCCCAAACCGATCTGTTATTTACTTCTTTCAAACTGTTAAACGTTTATTTACTAAGATGAATAAGCCTTAAGTACCGGCGCTAAACTTTGCTCCCATGATTGCTGCGCATTAAGTGCGGTAAGGTTATGTTCCAGTTCCTGGTAATGATTCTTGTTCAGTGCTGATGCTATTTCTTTTGCAAGTTCAGCATGGTTTGCCGGAGGGGTTAATAAACCGGTTATGTTATGGAATATATACTCCGGAAACGAACCCACATTACTTGCAATTACCGGTACGTTTGATGCATAAGCCGTCATTAATACGCCGCTTTGGGTAGCATCCAGGTAAGGGCAAATAATAAATTTGGCACCAGCTATCAGCTCAATCAGTTCGTCGTTGGTAATGTACCTGTTAATTACCTCAATGTTGTTTGCAAGTTGGCTGATCTGATCTTCAGGCAATTTATAGCCGTTTGTGCTTTTGCCGGCTATAACCAATTTTTCATTAGGGAATTGCTGAATTACATTCTGCATGGCCTGTAACAACACATCAACTCCTTTATAGGGAGATAATCGCCCGAAAAACAAGAGGTGTTTGGTTACGGCTTCATCTGTAACTTTAGCTTTTTTGTAATAGCTGTACGGCCGCATTTTAACTATCACCTTTTGGGCTTTAACCTTATTGTAATTAGTGGCGAACAGTTTTGCCGCAAATTCTGAATACAAGATGATGTACTTTTTAACCGACAGGTTAAAAAATAGAAAATTGGGCAGGCTTATCTTCCAGCTTCCCTCGCCTGTATGCGGCACCGGGTCGTGCACGGTTAAAAACACTTTTTTAACCGACAACAAAAATGGCAACAAACCAACTGTACGCAAGGTATAGCCCTCAAAATGCACTATTTGTGGCTCAAAAGGTTTTATAAAATTCCATACTTGTTTTGAAGCTTGTAAAGTTGACCACGAAAACCCGGTTTGGTGGCGATGGATCACAAAATGAACGCTAACCGTACCTTCAAAATATGGAGCCAGTTCAGCATAGCTTTTTTCAGTTAACAGTTCGGCAGGTGAGGCTAATATTTTGCCTTCCGGGAAGCTTTCAATATCTGCTACTGTACTTTTTTTTGATGCTGAAGTTACTTCAATAAAAACATGCAGTTGAACCTGGCGCTTTAATACGTTAATAATATCGAGCGAAAGGTCTAAAAAGTGGGTAGATGTATAATATACCACTGTCATGCCTTTGCGCTGTTTAAGTTATTCAACAATCCACTTTTTTTATAGCCGAACAGTAGCAAGGCAACGCACATTACCGTAAACAAAAAGAACACGGCAAAAGCTAAATAACTATTTAAATTCTGAATCAATAGTCGGCAGGCAAGCACCGTGAATATTAAAGCTACGTAAAAAACGATGCTATGACTTACCGTCATTAACTTTCTTTTTATCAAAGAAACATCCTGTAACAGGTGGAAAATCAGAAAAGAAACCAAGACCGAATAGTTGATGACTGCCAAATTTTTATAATAGTAAAGGCCAATAAAACACGCAGCAACATTTATAACCAAGCTGGCTACATTAAACCACATATCCAGTTTTTCGGCTCCAATTGCTACCAGTAAGTTAGCTTGCAGAAGCACAGTGGGTAACAATAAAAACGTAAGGAACATTTGCTGCATACACACTATTGCTCCCGGATAACCTTGCCCAAATGCCAAGGGTATAATTAACCCCGAAAACGAATATATAAATGCATAGGTTAAAACCGCAAATACCGTATAGGCTATAAATATGTAATTAAATAGTTGTTTTAACTTATGGATATTACCCTCATTATAGTGTTTAATAAACTGCGGGTAAATAGTAGTGGATGCAATAACAGGTATAATTTGCAATACCGAAAATATACGGAATGCTACCTCATAATCGGCCACGTGGGCAAGCGTGAGCATTTTTGATATGATGAGGTTTCCTATCTTCCAATAGATGATGGAAATACTGCCAATAACAATAAACTGCCAGTTTTTGACAATAAGTTGTTTAACATCATGATATGAAACCGCTGCGCTCCAAATAGTTGCTAAACTAATGCTGTTTGATGAACCCATTTTAATAAACAGGCTCAAGGTGAGCAGGCGTGCTACGATCATTAAACCGGCCAGCAGTATAATCGAAAAAGGCGATATAAAAAGTGCACAAGCAATCAACAGCTTTAAAAAGCCGTCGATAACCAGTATACCGGCTGTTTTACGCTGTTCGTTTTGTACAACGTTGAGCGTTTTAATAGCGTTTATAAAATTATCGAAAATAATGTTGGTGCCCATAATAAGGCAAAGCATCCGTAACTGGTAATTATTATACAGCGTGTAGGCCAGTATAATATTTAGCAGATAGAATAGCACACCAAACCCTAACTGCGTTTTAAAAAACTTAGCGGTAAAGCCAGTTTGATCGGTCTCAACAACATATTGCCTTATAAACCACTGCCCTAACCCCATTGACGAAAAAGCGGCTACCAATTGGTATACGGTAGTTGATATGAGGAACCGGGCAAATTCGTCGGCAGCGTACAAACGGGCTACTATTGCAAAAAACAAAAAGACAAATAAGATCTGCAGTATATTGGCAATAATACCCCAGGCACTGTTTTTTACCAATGCCGATTGCAAATACCCAAACCTCTTATTCTGCAGCAACCTCAACATCATTTTCTTCAATTGGGTAAGCAATAATAAACACAATCATGCTCACTACCATAATTAATATGCGGTAGTCATAAATGGAGTATACGGTGTTAAACGCAATAAGCCAGCTGACTAAACCGGCCATAATAAATGCCACCTTTTTATCGTACAGTCCTTTCAGATAAAAAACCAATCCTTTCATCAACGGCACGATCAAAAACAGGGTAAAAATAAAGAATCCGATAAAGCCTGTTTCCGACATGATTTTCAAATAACCGTTTTCGGGCTGATCAAAATATACCAGTTGCCCATCGGCCACTTCAAGGTACTGGCCCTGTGCATGCCTTATCACATAATTTTGATAGTTGCCTGTGCCAATTCCCAGCCAAGGGTGCCTCTTCGAAATCTCAAAAGCCTCTTTCCAAATACTTTGCCTGAAAATAAAGTCTTCTGATAAGTTTTTAGCCCTATCAAACACGCCATTTTGTACAGATACAAAAGCAAATATCAGATAAGCGGCAATACCCGCTACAATACCGTAAGCCCGGTATTGTTTTGCAGCCATAAAAAATACAATAACAACTCCCACTGCAAAACCGCCCAATGCCGCCCTGCTTCCGGCTAGGCTTATGCCTATAATGGCCAGCACAAATACCATATAATTGAGTAGGTACTGTTTACGTGTTGCTCCTTCTTCAATATACAAAAACAAGAAACTTCCCAACGCCAGGTATTGCCCACTGGCTTGTGAGTCATAAAACACGCCGGGGTATCTAACAATATGAAAAACAGGATCGATTGTATTGGGGCTAAGCTCGGGATAAAACGTAAATTTTAAACCCACTATCACCTGTATAAATAAAACGCTTAGAGCAATTATGTACGAAATCTTTAACGCCCTAATTGCCTTGTAAAAAAACGACGGGTCTTTATAGCATTCTGATAAAAAGAAGCGGGCAAATACAAAAATGGGCATGATCTTAAAAAAATTAAGATATGCCTTGGATGGAAACTCGGATGCTAAGCCACCCAACAACACAATTACGGCAAACAGTACAAATAGCAGAAAATAGAAGTTGTTCCGGTTATACAGGTTAATGGTTATAAAATCCTTCAATAAAAATATAAAGCTGTATACACAAATAGCATCAAATATCTTAAAGCCGCCCCAGGCTTCATTAGTGATCTTTAAATCCATAAGGGGCAAAAAAGATAGTATAAACAGCAGGCAAGATTGCACACTATTGCCCTTAAAGTAAACGTTAAGGGCAAAAAGCAGCAATGCTATACCGGGTAAAATATAGATGAGCTTACTAAGCATTTATAGCGTATTTGGTTAGGGTTTACTACCCTTTTAAAAGCGGCTCAACATCTGTTTCCACATCCCTTTTAGCGATGGTTTACGGGGTTTGGCGCTGTAATAACTATTGTCGTAACGATAACCGTAGCCGTACTTATCTTTTTTAATACCG
Source organism: Mucilaginibacter terrae (assembly GCF_031951985.1). Taxonomy (NCBI): domain Bacteria; kingdom Pseudomonadati; phylum Bacteroidota; class Sphingobacteriia; order Sphingobacteriales; family Sphingobacteriaceae; genus Mucilaginibacter; species Mucilaginibacter terrae. The sequence continues at coordinate 1,554,064 of NZ_JAVLVU010000001.1, forward strand.
TTAAATACAATGTTAAGATCAGGCAGGTAATCAGCGTCATTAACTTCCTTTAAGAAAGTCAGTTCTTCTCTGCCCGAGTATCCTTGTCTTACAATGTATAAACAAACGTCGGCTTGTTTCGCAATAATCATGGCATCAGTTACCAGGTGCAGCGGTGCTGTATCAATTACCACATGATCGTAACGCTCACGCAATTCTCTTATAAGTTTTGTCAGTGTTTCCTTTTCAAGCAATTCCGACGGGTCTTCGGGTATATGACCGCAGCCTATTACATGAAGGTCTGGGTTAACATCAGTTTGCTGAATAATATCATTAACTGAAAGCTGGTGTTTATCAGACAAATACTCGCTTAAACCCGGATGATTTGAAGGAAGATTAAAAACTTTGGTAATCTTCGGTTTGCGAAGATCCATCTCCAGGATCACCGTTTTTTTACCCGACATGGCAAGCGTAGTAGCCAGGTTGCTACTTACAAAGCTTTTGCCCTCTTTTGATACACTCGAGGTTAACAAGGTTACCCTGCCACTGCCCTCAGCTGCGTAAGAATGAGTAATACCTTTTTGTGAAACTATGTAAGCTTCCTCAGGCTGTAGCTGCGTAGATTTGCTTTGTATAGTTTGATGCAGGTAGTTTAAGTTGGTACGCAGCGAGCGGAATTGCTCGCCAATAAGATGCTGCTTGTTGGTTACCACAATTACTTCGTCGTCCAGTTCTTCATAAGAAAGTTCGGCCAAAATAGGAATATCAACATTGGTTTCAATATCCCTGCGGCTGGTAATCTTATTGTTAAAGGAGTTGCGGAAATAAATGATCATGAAAGGCACGCCAATACCTAACAGCAATGCAATAGCTGAAATTAAAGGTATTTTAGGCCATTTTTTATCGCCTACGTTAGCCTTATCAACAATACGGGCATCAACAAAAGTAGATGCATAGCTTAAAGCAAGCTCTTCGCGTTTTTGAAGCAGGTATACATACAGGTTTTCCTTAATAGACTGTTGCCTTTTCATCCCTACAAACTGGCGCTCCTGAATAGGAATGTCTTTTATAGACGATTCGGTTTTATTATTTACCGACTGCAACTCGCGTTTCGAATTTAATAAAGAGGCCTTAACACCGCTAACTGTTTCACGTATAGCATTCTTTGTTAAGCTTATCTGCTTGTTAATAGGCTCAAATAAAGGATTAGTTTCTGGCGTAGTAGCCAATAATGCACTACGTTTAAGTTGCAGGTCGGCAAGCTTTTCAATCTGACTATTTAAAGCCGGATCGCTGATGCCTATTGTAGCCGGCGCGTTTGCATTGTTTGATGACGAGTTTACGTATTGCTCAATACCCGCAATAACATTCAACTGAACGTTTACCTCGTTAAGCTTGCTGTCGTTAGCTTGTACGTTTTCAAGGTAAACCTTAGCTTGCGAATTAATATCAGTTAGGCCCTGACTACTGCGGTAGCCTTCCACTTGCTTTTCAGCTGTGTTTAGTTCGCCGGTTAAAGAGGCAAGGCGACTGTCAATAAAATCAATCGTGGCTTTTGTTGTGCGCTTTTGCTCATCAGAGGCTGCTCCGTTGTATGCTGTTATTAACGAATTAAGAAAGTCTTTTCCGCGTTGCGGAACTTCGTCTGTTATAAACAGACCGATGGTAGGTGCAAGCTTATCTAACAAGTGCGCATCCAAAGCTTTGAGGTAGCTATTGCTAACCATCTCCGGCTCCTTTAGTGTAACTATAATAGTTGAGCCAATAAACTGCGTAAGTTCACTGGTTGGCTTTAATAACCAGGTGCCGGCATCATTTTTAAATGATGCATTAAATGCTACTGTTTGCTTTTGACCATTCAGGTTTTCAACTTCAAAGCTTTTTGCATCCTTTATCAGCACTTCCATTTTATTGCCACTAAAAACTCCTTTTTGCAGCAGTATCAATTTAAATGGTTCGGCACCGTACAGGTCTTTTGTTTTAAAACCTTGCTTGGTTTGGTAGGTAGTCCATAACTGCAAGTCATTAACTACCTTACTCACCAAATTTTTCGATCTCAGTATCTCAATTTCAGCTTCGGCATTTTTAGGAGAGCTGGATTGCTCCAGCTCTGGTAAAACGGCTTTTTCCTGGGGCGATTTTTTTTCATCCTTTACCAATATGGTTGCGCTTACCTCATAAGAGGTATTAGCGTTTTGCACGTACACATATGCACCCGCAAAAGCTATGATAACACCTAAAACAAATAACGGCCAATGATAAATATACTTTGACAGTATGGTACGCAAATCCACAAATTGGTGTTTATCGGCCTTGTAAGAAGTTGAAGCTGACCTATTGATCATGATTAGTTAGTAAATAATGAAACCGCAATAGCAATTAACGACAAGGCTGAAATAATTAAGCTTGCATTACGATAGCCCGTATCAACCGTAGCTAACTTAAGTTTGCCTGGTTGTACAAACAGTAAGTCGTTAGATTTCATGTAGAAGTATGGCGAAGTGAACAGATCTTTCGAATTCAAATTGATGGGGATATAAGTTCTTTTTCCATCAATTTCGCGCACCAGGGTAATGTCATCACGTTTTGCGGTGATGTTTAAATCTCCTGCCAAGCTTAAGGCTTCAGTAATAGTTAAACGATCGCTGCTGCTGCGGTAGATGTTAGGGCGCAAAACATCACCTAACACGGCTACTTTAAAGCTTACAATTTTAACCGATACATTGGGTTTGCTTAAATAAGTGGTTAATTGTTGTTGCAGTTTATCAGCCAGTTGTGAGCTCGACAAATCGGAAACTTTAACCACACCTAAAAGCGGTAAGGTAATTTCGCCTTTGTTATTCACTACATAACCATACACTGAATTTTCTGCATCAGTACCTGCATTTTGAATATTATTGGTAAATACGTTAGCCGCATCCTGGTTTAAGCTGGTTACACTAATTGATAACCGGTCTTCGGGCTGTATAATAAGCGGCGACATGTTAGTGATCTCTTCGGTAATTACTTTAGAACGATCGAGGTCTTGAAAGTAAGGTACTTTTTTATAAGAAGCACATGAGGATACGATAGTGGAGAGCGTTAACACCGCTAAACATATTTTTCCAATTTTAAAAAGGCTGGTACTGTTTTTTGATTTCATATAAAATAGTTAGAGAATTTGATTCTGTTAATTTTTAAAAAAATGTATGTGGTACGGAAACTTAATAACCGCCTACATAAATCGTTTTTATCGAATTTGGTTTGAATTAATATTTATTTTTTATTTTAAGTTTTAACAAAAAAAACTTTCAATTACAGTAAATTTTGTAAAAAACAAAAAGAGTGAATATTGATTTATTAACCAATATATAATATTAAGGCAGGCGGAAACTTCATGTCAACTATGGTGCCACACATCTATTTAAATACATTTTTTTTAAACAATAACTCTCTAAAAGGTTTGGTTTGTAAAAATTCATGGCTAAAATTTGCTGGCTCGTTCTTAATTTTATCAATGATTCCAGCGTTACTTTTTGGTAAAAACTACTACGTAAATGCTAAAACCGGGAACGATAAAAACAATGGTTTTTCGGTTAATCAACCCAAAAAAACCATACAAGCCGCAGCAAATCTTACCAGTCCAGGAGACACGGTATTTGTGATGAAGGGTACGTATAAAAATGATTGTAGTACCTGCAATGTACTTAACATTCCAAAGAGCGGAAAAAGTGCTAAGTACATCGTTTACACCAACTACCGTGATCACAAACCACAGATTGAGTTTGATGGCTGGGCGGGTATTTCTGTTAATAATGGCATTAGCTATATTAAAATTAACGGGTTTGAAGTGCACGGAAATAACGCAAACATAACCCTGGCACAAGCCCTGAAACAACCGCAAAGCTGCATAAACAAAAAAGGGAACTTTGAGCCAAAATACAATGGCAACGGGATAGTGGTAGAGAGCAATAAAAAAAAACGATCACATCATATTATTATCAGCAATAACAAAGTTCATGATTGCGGGGGTGGCGGTATAGGCGCATCGCAGTGTGACTACATAACCATTGAGGATAATGTTGTTTATAGCAACAGTTTGTATAGTTTATTTGGCACCAGTGGTATTGCTTTGTACCAATTTTGGAATTATGATAAGGCTAAAGGTTATCATAATGTAATACGAAGAAATAAATGTTATAATAACCGCTCGCTGGTACCCTGGATAAAAATGTGCAAAATATATGACGGTAACGGCATAATTGTAGATGATTTTAAGAATAAACAAAATGGCTCGAAGTTAGGCGAGTATAAAGGCCGTACATTGATAGAAAATAATATTTGCTGGTACAATGGCGGAACCGGTATACATACTTTTCAAAGTAGCCATGTTGATATTATTAATAATACGGCTTACTGTAATTCACGCAGCCCTGAGTTTAACCCGGGCCAGATATTGGCTGGTGTAAGTGATGATGTAAAAATCGTTAACAATGTGTTGGTTGCCGATCTATCGTCGGTTATTAACTCAAATTATCAAAACACCAATCTTACTTATGAAAATAACCTCCATTACAATATTACCTATCCCCTATCAGCCATCGTTAACTTATCAAGTGCAACCTGCATCGATGGAAGTAACCCTAATTTTAAAAATGCCGAAAACAGTTTAAACGCTGATTTCAGCATCGGAATAAATAGTCCTTGTGCTAATCATGGGAATAACCAGATTTACAGCAAAACTGATTTTACGAACCGATCTCGCAAAGTTTTTGGCCCGCCATGTATTGGAGCTTATGAACTTAGCTTTTAAACAATTCTATAGCAGAGATATTACATATCGGGCGCAAGATTGCAAGTCCTCGCGAATTGAGAGGAATTAAACAGGAAGCCTTTGCTATTGAACTGGGATTATCCAGCAAACCATTTCCAATATTGATAAAAGCGAAAAGATGAGGTTTTAAATATTATAGTTAAAGTTTTAGGCGTTTCTACGAAAGCCATCAAAACTTTAATGATGAGGCAGTGATTAACTTTATTGCAAACACCTTAATGACAATGCTGCATCTTAAGGCCTTTATTACAAATTAGTCCTAATGGCAGGACGAAAATACAGACACTTAAACCTATTATTTTCAAATACTTATATCAAAACCAGGCTGAACAGGGCACCGAATAGTGCACATATAATTCATACCATTTTGCGCCATTTATTTAGCGTCTGACTGTAACCTTCAGTCAATGAACTTATAACACAAACATATAAGTTATATTGAATTTAATAAAGCATTTTACTTTTAAAAGAGTTCAGCGTGTCGTGGTTCAGAATCAGATTATAGAGCAATCCATCCCCTTTATGTCGACATCCTTGGAATTTATCATGAAAGTTAAACCTAATTTTGTGTTGCAACGACCTCTATATTGCTGATTGATTGTATAAATATGAAGTAAATCAGCATTTTAAAAAAGCAAAAAAGCCGCACAAACCTGTGCAGCCTTTCCTCACTTGATAAATAGAAAACAACCACCTATGGAAATTGGTGTGGTTTCCTTTAACCGATTCTCACGGATCGATTGCACCTTCTAATAAGTTGATCCGCTCTATGTAGTGCAAGCAGTTATGTATGTACTGGTGTCCGGGTTCTGATGGTTCAATACCCAAATCTTCAATAATGCGTGAGTTGTCAAAACGCTGGCCTAATTCGGCAAATTCAATGTATGGGTCGAGGCCGGCAAACAGGATGCGCAGGTTGCTCAGGTCTTCAAACTCATATTTAAGGTGCTCCAGGTATTCGTAGTGCTGGTATAACTCGTGGCCTACGGGTAATTTGCCTTTTGCCCAAAGTTTTAGCGGGTTAAGCATTTCTTTGCCTACAAACAAATGCGGCAGCATATCGTCAAAATACTCATCAAATACCTGTGCCAGTTGCCTTGCCGATGTGCAGGCATCATTGCCGGCCGATATGTGGTAAACATTGTAGTTACGCTTCACAAACAGCAACTGCGTCATTACGTTGGCTACAAAATCAACCGGAACCATATCAAGCGAGGCAAATTGCTCGGCAGGTACCAGGCGCAGCTTGTTCATAGTTGCCAGTGCCCATAAAATTACCGGCGAACGTGGCTCTACCTTGCGGCTGTCGCCCATGATGATGGATGGGCGTACCACTAAAATTTTGTCTTCGGGCAGGTGTTGCTTAAGCAATAGCTCGCCCTGCATTTTGGTGTACGTATACTTAACCAAGTGGTTAGCGTTGAGGTTGGGTGTTTCGTCTTCGGTTACCAGGCGGTGCTTAACATCGCGGCCGCAAATAGTAGCCGTACCCACGTACATAAACGTGTTAAGGCTTTGCAGGCGTTTGGCCCATAGTAAAATTTTGGTAAGGCCGCCAATGTTGGCTTTTTCCACCAAATCGTCTTTTACCTTGGCAAAAGAGGTGTTGGCCGCCGAGTGAATGATAGTGGTTACCTGTGCTAACTGCTCGTTGCAAATTAGCTTGGCGGTTAGTTCTTCGTCAAACAAGTCGCCCAGTACCGGGATAACTTTTTGCTGGTTAAATTCATCATTGTGCAGGTTAAAAATGGTGCTTAACCTGGCTTGTGCGTTTTCGTAAGATACGGCACGGATAAGGCAGTAAATTTTTTCAATCTCGCTCCTTTTGGACAGATTTACCAAAACCTCCCCGCCTACCAATCCCGTAGCTCCTGTTAAAAATACTTCCATATAGTTTAAAATTTAATTAGAGGCTAATCAAAAAGTTCCAACCCCAGTATCCCCAGTATGATGAAGGATACCGATAAGATTTTCACTACCGATACATTTTCTTTGAAGAATAACATGCCAATGGCAGCAATAAGTGCAGTGCCGGCCGATGCCCAAATACCGTAAGCAATGCTTACTTCCATGGTTTCGAGCACAAAAACCAGCGCGGCCAGGCTAATGCCGTAAAAAACAAAAACTAAAATGGAGGGAATTAAACGGGTGAAACCGTCGGCATATTTCATGCTTATAGTGCCTAATACCTCAAACACAATCCCAGCTCCCAAATAGGCCCACTTCATCTTAATCCTAAGTTTTGTTATTAATCAATGTTGTTGTAAGGTGCCCCCCAAAACCGTTGCTTGCTTAGGGGCTTATACAAATATTGCAAGCGCGGCTTAAACCGGGCTTAAGATGAACTTAGAATAAACTTAGAATTTATAACAGGAAAGTTACAATTACCTGGTTTGTATTGGAGTCGATAATATGGTAAAAAACAGTGGCCTGATGGTACTCTAATATACGTTTTACAATGCTCAACCCAATACCGCTGCCTGATTGCCGGTTGGTGTTGCTGCCGCGGTAAAACGTGCTGAACAGTATAGATGTATCTTTAACCTGAGGTACCGGGCCGGTATTGGTAATAATAACGTTAATGCTGTGGTTTTTTTGCTTAATACAGCACTCCACCAGCTGATTATCGCTATAGAGAAAAGCATTTTTAAGCAGGTTAAGCAGCGCTATTTTAAGCAGTACCTCGTCGGCTTGTATTTCAATGTCGGTTTCGTTACTGCTGGTGTTTTCAATTTCAAACTTAAGCCTGAAGCTTGGATTTGAGGCCGAGTTTTCGGCTGCGGCTGCAAAAATAAGCTCATCGAGCCGTGCTGGTTTAAATTGCACCGCATTGCGCCGGTTGTTAACCTCGGCAAATGATATGAGCGCACTTATTACTTCAGATAGATGAAAGGCATCTTCGGCCACGCTTACTAAATGGATGCGTATGGCCTGATCTAAATCATCATCCTGAAGCATGTTTTCAACCTGGGCCGCAATACGCGCCACTGGTGTGCGTAACTCGTGTGATGCCTGGCTGGTAAACTCACGCTGGCGGCTGTAAGCGTTGTCAATCCTGTCCATCATTTGGTTAAAGGAATTGGCCAGGGCATTAATCTCGTCTTCGCGCTTTGCCTTGGGTAGCCTTATGGTAAGTTCGTTATCGGCAATTTCCTGAATTTGCTTCCTGAAAGCGTCCAGCGGCTCCAAGCTCTTTTTACTCACACTGAACGACAATAGCCAAACCAACGTGGTGCCGGTTACAAACGCTCCAATAAGCAGGTACTTTAAGTAGTTGAGCTTGCGGTTGCCATAAGTATCGGTACCTGAAATAAGTACGTAATAGTCTTTTTTTTCGGAGTTGTAATAGAGGCCTAATATCTCATTCTGCTTGTTGCGCTGGTATACACGCCCTTCGCGTTTTACCTCATCAAGCTCAGCTGATGTCCATTTCAGCTTAAAATCATCACTACTGCTGTATAGTAGTTTTTTATGTTCATCAAATACAGCAGTTTGTTCGTTGTAGAGTTTCCGTATACTGTTGCGGTCAATAGTTTTTTGCAGGTTGTAATCAATCTCTTTTACATCAACAAACAGGCGGGCAGTGGTTTCGGCTTTCTCGGCCAAACGGTCAAAAAACTCCTCCTGCCTAAAATCGGCAAATAAAAAATACACTATAAGCATAACCGCTGCCAGTATAACCGAAAACAGGCTGCTGAATATAAGCGAAAACCGCTGCTTTAAATTCATTTTTACCACTATTTTAAATAATAACCAAACCCGGCACGGGTGTGTATAAGCGGCCTGCTAAAACCTTTATCAACCTTATTACGCAGGTAATTAATATACACCTCAATGGTGTTGGTGCCGGTTTCAAAATTAATATCCCATACTTTGGTGGCAATGGTTTGTTTAGATACCGTACGTCCATCGGCTAATGCCAATAATTCCAGTAGCTTGTATTCCTTTGGGGTAAGCACAATTTCTTTACCGGCACGGGTAACTTTTAGTTCGGAAGGGGTGATGGTTAAATCGTCTATCACATAAACCTGGTGTTCTTCAACTTTGGTATTACTACTGCGCCTTAACAAGGCATTTACCCGGGCCAGCAACTCTTCAAGATGGAAAGGCTTTACCAGGTAATCATCCGCGCCTGATTCGAGCGCTGTAACCTTATCCTCAACCGCGCTGTAAGCGGTAAGCATAAGTATGGGCACCGATTTATTGCTTTGCCTTATACGCTTGCAAACCTCCATACCGTTAAGGCCGGGTACGTTAACGTCAAGTATATACATATCATACGTGGTTAATTCGGTTTGTTTAAAAAACATATTACCATCGTACACCTGGTCGCACTCAAAACCACGATTGGTGAAGAACAGACGCAGCTCGGTAGCCATTTTGTAGTCGTCCTCTAATACGAGTATTTTCTGCATAATTTAAGTTTAATAAAGCGCTGGGGCTTTTAGGTTTAATTGGTTTTAACACGTTTATTTTCCTCATCGGCGCCGGCTGTACGGGCTTCGGCAGGTTTTATGGCTTTGCTGCCAAGGTTATATGTAAACGCTAAAATAATATTCCGGGTATCATTATACTGCTTTAAGTGCAAATCAATATCCTGGTATTTAATTCGCCCGAGGGTACGGTCGCCAAAAAACATATCAGATACGCTCAAACTTATTTTTGCCCGGTTGCCCAATATCTTTTTAGCTATACCGGCGTCCACACTGCTGTTTCGGCCGGCCTTTATAAACTCATACTGGCTGGGCGTGGCGTAGTAAGCGCTAAATTGTGCAGCCCAGGTACTACTCATTTTAATATCGGCCTGGGCAAAAAACACGTGGCTCCATTTTTCGGCCTCAAAAACACCGCCCTGGTATATGGCGGCATAGCGTTGAAGCGTGGTAATTACCCCACCATAACCATCAACTACGTTGCCCACCTTAATAGGGAAATTAAGCTGCGCCGAAAAGTTTTGCGCCTCGGCCCGGTTATCGGCCACGCTAAAGCTTACCAGGCGGGGCACGCCATTGGCGTCAATAACTGTTTTTTGCTGTGGAGCATACTCCACTATAATATTGCTGATTTGGTCGTACGATAAGGCCAGCACCGGCAACCCGGTATAGGTTAAACTCAACTTGCCCGAATGCGTGGTTTGCGGCGTTAACAACGGGTTGCCCTTAGTATACGTAAGCGGATCTAAATAAACCTCAAAGGGGTTTTGCTGCTGGTAGCTTGGCCGGCCAATGCGCTTGCTGTACTGGCCCGTAATGGCAAATACACTATCGAGCCTGCGCGTAAGTAATAAGCTGGGGAAAAACTGCACATAATTACGTTGCAGCACCTTTTTACTGTTGGATGTACCGTTGGCTACGGTTTGCTCGGCACGTAAACCGGCCTGCAAGTCCCACTTACCGTAGGTGATATATAAGTTGGCGTAAGCTGCGTTTATGTTCTCTCTGTAAATAAAACGGTTGGTACGGCCTGCGTCATTCACACCATTTTGCTCAAACAACAGGTTGTTATCTATTTTGGCAAAACTGGTTTTAGCGCCGGTTTCCAACTTGGTGTTTTTACTTAAAGGCTGCACGTAATCGGCCTTTAGGGTTTCAAAGTTTACCGGGTTGTTTATGCGCTGGTAGTTGTGTATAACATTACCACTGAAAGGGTAAACGCGAATATTGCTGGTGTTTTTTAATAGGTAATGCGCAGCATCGGCATCTACCGAAAGGCTTTGGCCCGGCTTCATAAATGCGTGTCGCCAGTTTAAATTCAGGGCCAAATTATTATTTACGTTTCCTTGTTTGTTTTGGCTGGCAAAAGCATCAATAAAGCTTCCGTTAGTTTGATTAGTTTGTATGGAACCATTTTGGTAATTGCCCGAACCATTGCGGTTAAAACCGTTTACTACAATGCCTATGGTGTTCAGGCTATCGGCCTTATAATCGGCACCGGCCTGGTAGGTGTGTATGCCGTAGTTTGACGGGTTATAATTACGCTGGTCGTAAAAGCTGTTATTATTGTAGCGCTTGATGATGTTTACCTCGAATTGAGTACGGTACAGGTAGCTATAATTGCCAAACACATTAAACTTACCGCTTTGGTGGTTTATAGAAACCGAAGGGTTATAACGCTGATAGAGTTTATCTCCCTTAGCAACTTCGTTTAACCGGTATGGGTTTAATCCGGCGTCCATGCCCAATGTGCCACTGGTACCGGCAGCCTGCTTACGCTTCATAATGATGTTAATCACGGCATCCCCTTCGGCATCAAACTTAGCCGATGGGTTGCTGACAACCTCAATACGGTCGATACTGCTGGCCGGGGTAGCGCGCAGTAGCGCGTTCATGTCCTGGTACTGCGACAGGCGGCCATCAACCATAATAACCAGTTTGCTTTTGCCGGTCATAGTTACCCTGTCATTAAGCACGCGCAGACCGGGCACGCGGCGCAATACTTCGGCAGCGGTAGCGCCCGCAGTCAATATGCTGCCTTGCACATTTACCACCAGTTTATCGGCACGTTGCTCTAAAAAGGGTTTACGCCCGGTTACCACCACATCGCTAAGTTGCTTCAAGTCGGCCTTTAACTGTAAATCGGGTACGGTAATATCTTTGTTTTGAAAGCTAATAATGGCCGATGAACCCTGTTTAAAACCAACAGTACTTACCATTATTTTGTAATTACCCGGAGCGGGTTTGGTGAAGGCATATTGCCCATCGGCATTGGTTAAGGCCGATTTACTAACCGAGTCTTTTACATTCATGAGCGTAACATTAGCAAACGCTACAGGTTGAATTTTGTCATCAACTATACGTCCGGTTATACGCTGTCCCAGGGCCAGGCTGCACCAGCAACCGGCCATCATCCACAACACTAAGAACTTCATCAATCAGGGCTTAAACAATAAATGCTGTTTTGTGAAAACAGCGTTTTAAAATTAGTAAAGTGACTGAGTGATTTTTTACACATAGAAGATTCTAAGTTTATTCTAAGGCTAATACACAGATAAGTGCTTACTAAGCAATGAGCTATCAGGGAGTGAGCAGATAATTATTTTCAACAAATGATACCTTACTTAAAATTTAACAATCGCAAAAACTTCATATCGCCCCTAAGCTAAGCGGCTTCTGTTTCCCTGTACAAACCAAGGCATTGCAATGCTTAAACAGCCGAAAACATAAAGGCGTGGCATTATCGTATTCTTCCGAAGGAAAAGTCGGCGGATGTATTTGAGTTATATTATGACAATGACATCGATGAAGGCGGGCTTCGGGATGAATTAGAAATTTTAACGGGGCTCAGGGTTCAGTTGCATCCCCTCCCTCCTGCTCACATCGCCAGGCGGCTTTCCACATATTACCTGCGTGCACAAACCGATTTAACCATTACACAGGTAAATGGAGAATCGGATGCCATAAACTACCTGCAAATGCTGATAGCAGAGGCGCGGAATTTGAACAGTAGTGATATTCATATCGAATCTTACGAATCTAAATGCCGGGTACGCTTTCGTATCGATGGGATGATGATTGAACGTTATTTGCTTAAACAGGAAGATTACCCCGAGTTTATCAATATCATCAAAATACAAGCTAATCTGGATATTGCCGAAAAACGTTTACCCCAGCAAGGGCATTCTTTATTGCCAATAAATGTTTTTAATTCGTCCTCCTCATAAATGCCACCATTTTTTTTGAGGTTTGTTCACTTGGTCGGCCATCTTTTTGATGCGGTTAATTACCGTCCCTACTGCAATTCGCAATAATCGGGAGATACTCCTGATACTACAACCCTCGGTTAACAAAGCAACTATGTTTTGGCTGCAATATGGCGACCATGCTTATAACGATACATATGCAGGAAAGTTATTTTACATGCTTTGCATCGGTAACGTTGTCGGCCTCTAATCTTTCCATGCTTGATGCTAACTCCATTGCATCTCCTACATCTGATGGCACCAACACATTTGATACAGCTATTCATTGTTCAAGGTTTTAGGTGTGATATTTTGCGCTAAAATAGAACGGGCTGTGCTCATATACCATACGTTTTAATAAAGATATTTACCATAAAACCTTAAGCGTTATTGAACGTCAGCAGCTTTTGACATCAACAACAAATTTGAAACATGACCGGAGTGAAATAAAACAAAAAACCCGCAAATCAGTGTGATTTGCGGGTTTTTAACTCGATTTGGTATCGCTGTTGTCGGGATGGCAGGATTCGAACCTGCGGCCTCCACATCCCAAATGTGGCGCGATACCGGGCTACGCTACATCCCGTTTGGGTTTGCAAAGGTAAGATTTTAATATTTGTTTGCAAATTTTTCTTTAAGAAGTTTTAAATTCTTTTAGTTACTTGCTCTTACCTCAATTATTAGTATTTACAATAGCATATTTTGTAAGCTACTGTGAATATCGTTACTCGCAAACGTGGCGCAAAGATAAACTGCTAAAGCGTATTTACAATACCATAACGACATATTTTAGTCAAATACATTGCATTGTATTTATATCTTATTCATTATCAAACACAAAATTTTCAACCTAAAGCTTAAACCGCTCTACTTGATAATGTTAAAGAATGTTAATGTTCATTGAAGCTGAACTTTTATCACTGAAATTAGACCTAACTAATCTCTATGACATCACTTTTACACCTCACTCATGCTTTACAACAAAATTAATAACCTGTTAGGCTGGTTATGCTTTGGCACTGCGGCCATAACCTACACGCTCACCCTTGAGCCATCAGTTAGTTTTTGGGACTGCGGCGAATTTATCTCGTGTGCCTATCGCCTTCAGGTGTCTCATCAGCCCGGATACCCGTTATTTGCCATGATCGGCAAGGCATTCTCTCTCTTGTCAATGGGCGACAATACTAAAGTACCCTACTTCACTAACATGGCTTCGGCACTGGCCAGTGCAGCTACTGTAATGTTCCTGTTTTGGACTATTACTGCACTTGCTAAAAAGCTGATGGTAAAACGCGGCGGTAACCCTACACCACACAATCAAAAGCTTATTATGGCTGCCGGTTTAGTGGGCGCACTTGCTTTCACATTCAGCGATACGTTTTGGTATTCGGCGGTAGAAACAATTGTGTTTGCCCAAGCCGCACTTTGTGTTTCGGTGGTGTTTTGGGCCATATTAAAAATGGGAAGCACGTGCCGATGAGACCGGTGCCGACCGTTACCTTATCCTCATAGCCTACATAATGGGCTTATCAATTGGCATTCATCTGCTTAATTTGCTAACCATACCGGCTTTAACTATGGTATACTACTTCCGTAGAAGCAAGCTCATTAGCACAAAACGCACCACTATAACTGTTTTTATTGGCATTGCTTTACTTGCCTTCGTCCAATTTGGCATTATACAATACACCGTTAAACTTGCGGCCTATTTCGACCTGCTATTTGTAAACACTTTAAAAATGGGTTTTGGCAGCGGTGTATTGGTGTTTCTTTTATTATTGATAGGTTTTTTAGTCACAGGCATCATATACAGCATCCGCAAAAACAAACCTGCGCTTAACCTTGCATTTTTATGTATTACGTTTATTTACTTAGGCTATGGCTCGTTTGCTATGATACCTATAAGGGCACACGCAGGTACAAATTTAAATAACAGCCACCCTGATAATGCCTTTAAACTCCAAAGCTACTTAAACCGCGAACAATACATCGCCCCACCATTGGTTTACGGTCCATATTTTGATGCGCAGGCCATCGATCAAAAAGAAGGCGCTACCATTTATCGCAAAGGCAAAACCCAATATGAGGTGGTGGGCAAACAACAAAAACTAATTTACGACCGCAACACTATATTACCCCGAATTTATAGTCAAACAGATAACAACCCGCAGTTTTACAAGCAATGGCTGCAACTGGGCAATGAGCAATCGCCTACGTTTAAAGACAACTTAAACTTCTTGTTCAGCTGGCAGGTTTATCAAATGTATTTCCGTTACTTTTTATGGAATTTTGTCGGGCGATACAATGACCAGGATGGTCAAACCAGTACGGTTGATGTTGACGGGAACTGGACTTCGGGGTGGTTTGATGGGAGTAAACATTTACCGCCCTTTGTCATCAAAAGCAATACTTATACCCCCTTATATGCATTGCCGCTAATTATTGGCCTGGTGGGCATGGTTTGGCATTTTAAGCGCAATAAGCAAGATGCATCGGTAATTGCACTGCTTTATTTTTTTATGGGTTTAGCTATTGTGCTGTATGTAAACCAGCCCAGTATACAGCCACGTGAGCGCGATTACAGCTACGTGGGATCTTTTTATGCCTTTGCTATTTGGATTGGCTTGGGAACAATTGGCTTTGCCCAACTCCTGCAAAAAAAGGTAAATGCTAAATATGCCATGATGGTGGCTACATCGGTTTGTTTACTTGCAGGTCCGGTATTAATGGCAGTACAGGAGTGGGGAGCACACAACCGGTCAACTAAAATGACACCGCACGACATGGCCAGCAACTATTTAAACTCATGCGCACCCAACGCTATATTGTTTACTTACGGTGATAATGATACCTACTCGTTATGGTACGCCCAGGAAGTGGAGAACATACGCCCTGATGTGCGTATTGTAAACCTGAGCCTGTTTGGTACCGATTGGTACATACGCCACATGAAAAAACGTATGAACCGATCGGCACCGTTACCCATTACCATGAATGATGATTTGTACAAAGATGGCGTTCGTGACTATTTGTATTATCAGGACGCTAAAATCCCTGATTCGGTAGAATTAAAGGACATTTTTGAATTTATTACGTCCGATGCACCTGATGCAAAACTGGAGTATAACAATGGCACAAGCAGCAATTACCTGCCAACCAAAAACTTTAAAATGGCTGTAAACCCCGCCCAGGTCATAAAATCTGGCACTTTACCGGCGGCACAGCAAAGCCGTATTACACAAAACATGAAGTGGAAATATCCTTCAGACCACGTTACCAAAGAGCATATGGCTTTGATGGATATTCTTGTTCACAATAATTGGAAACGCCCAATCTATTTCACCAATTCAGCACCTGATGAAGCCATAATCGGCCTACGCCCATATCTTTATAATGAAGGATTTGCCTACCGCCTGTTACCATTAAAACAAGATACAGCTAACCAGGGCGATAAAACCAACACACTGGTGATGTATAACAACGTCATGAAAAAGTTTAAATGGGGAAATATGAAAAATGCTACCTATCTCGACCAGCAAAGCACCGCCCTGTTTTACCCGTTCATTACTACCACCTTTATGAACATGAGCCAAAACCTGATTAACGAAGGTCACCTGGCATTGGCTAAGCAGGCACTGAACAAATACGACCAGGTAATGCCCGATATTTACCCTTACATTGACGTAGCAGCCCGCAAATTTTACATAGCCGATACCGCCTGCCATTTGCAGGATTTTAAACTGGCTAACAAAATGCTCAACAGTATTAACAATTATGTAAAAGAGCAGTTGGATTACAATTACCATCAACTGCAAAAAGATGCCGATACCGTAAATCTACGCGATGTACAGCTAAGTATGTCGTTACTAAACGAGATGGCACTTTTGGGAGATAAGTATAAGCAGTTAGTCGTTAACAATCGTGTAAAAAAACAGCTTGCCGATTATCAGGAAAAATTCTCGCCGTTAATGCGGCCATAGCATTATTGACTATGAGTTTATACAGCCTGTAACTTATAATTACAGGCTTTTTTATTTTAAGAAAATTCACAACATTACGTCACACTATGCGTATGATAATTATTATATTCACGGAATAAACCCTTGAACTCCCTAATTAAAATCAAGCTGTTCTTACGGCTAAAAATCTGGCGCTGGCTGGTTGGCACCGATCCTCGGTTTGACCTTAATAACCGTGTGTTTCATTCTATTTGCCTTATTGTAATTTGCGCTTTAGGTTATAATATCCCTTTTAATTACCTGATAGGCTTAAAGCACATCGCTATACTTAGTGCGGTAAGCTTTGTGTTGTTTATCATTATATACTACTTATCAAGAGTTAAACAACTAAACTCGCTTGCATTAATTTTATTTTGCATTGGCGGTAACGCCCTGTTCATTTCAAATTTCTTCCTGAATTCAGGTATTGACGGGCCAACTGACTTGTTCTTTATTTTAACAATGGTTGTAATGATAGCAGTAATACCAATCAGGTATTACTGGCTTCTTATTACGTTCCACTTTACCATTATTCTCACGCTGCACTCGGTACAATTCATGAACCCAAACCTGGTGCCGTACTCCTATGCCAGTGTAGATAACCGCTACATTGACATGACCTCTGCTTATGTTATTGTAATTATATTAATACTCTGTAATTTTTACTTTATCAGGCATAATTACGAAACCGAACGTAAATCGGCCGAGCAAAAGGCGGCTATGATGAAACTTTTGAATGAAGAGAAAAACAAGCTTTTTTCCATCATATCACATGATTTACGCGCTCCATTAACCAACGTGCAAAACTACCTTGAGCTGATGAACGAGATAGACCTCTCGCAAGCTGAACAAACAGATATTAAAGATAAACTCCTGAGCTCCACGCGTAATACGCTCGACCTGCTCAATAATGTGCTGTCGTGGTCTAAATCACAAATGGAAGGCCTTAAATTTAAGACCACCACATTATCAGTACACGAATTATTGTTACCCCAGCTACTGCTATTTACCAATATTGCCCAAAATAAAAAAATCAAAATCGAAATATCTATCGATCATGATTTAAAGATAGTGGGCAACGGCGATATGTTACAGCTCATTATGCGTAATTTGATCAACAACGCTATCAAATTTACCGCCCCAGGGGGCCGCATTATTGTAAGCGCCAGGCAAGAGGGTAATTATGGCCTGATGCTGGTTAAAGATACCGGCACGGGCAAACCCATTAAGCTCTCTAACAACATATTTTACTTAAATAGCGAATCGACAAAGGGTACAGCGAACGAAAAAGGTGTTGGACTTGGCTTGGTGCTATGCAAAGAGTTTACCGAGGTACAAAACGGCCAAATATGGTTTGAGTGTGATTCGGTTAGTGGAACCACCTTTTTTGTAGAACTGCCGCAGTTTCATAAACATGTGGTGGCCATGAATCAGTAACAATTACAAAAATATCATACACACCTACTGAGCTTAATGCTAATACTTCAATATCACAAACTCGGTACGACGGTTTAACTGGTGCGCGGCTTCACTGCATTCAACGCCATTGCTGCATTTGTTTAACAAGCGGGTTTCTCCATATCCCCTGGCAACCAGGCGGTCTTCGTCAATATCGCCAACGGTTACAATATACTCCACTGCGGCATTTGCCCGCTTGCGAGACAGGTCCATGTTGTAATCATCATCGGCCCGGCTATCGGTGTGGGATGAAAGCTGTATAACCAGTGTAGGGTTATCCTTCATGATCTTGATGAGCTTATTCAGCTCTACCTCAGCATCTTCGCGTATATACCACTTATCCAGATCGTAATAGATATTCTCGAGCCTGATGGGTTTCTGTAGTTCTATTTTATCTAAGTAGAGGTTTTTTTTCATCACCTCGTTAGGGCTTAAACCCGCGGTTGAAAATTGCTTCAGATTATCAGTCAAGTAGCCTTTCTTTTCGCCCTTCAACTGATAATCAGCATTGGCAAAAATGGTAAAGCCGTACTCGCCATTGCTACTGGTTTGTACATTTACCGTTGCCCCTTTAATTGAGATTAGTGTTACCAGGGTATTATTAAGTGGTTTGCGCGTATTTTTATCGTAAGCAATACCCTCAAGCCTGTAAGCTACCGGAATGGTGTAAGCAAAACTGTAAATATCATCGCTGCCAACGCCACCAGTACGGTTTGATGAAAAGTAACCTGTATTAGCATCATTCAGCACATAGGCAAAATCATCCTGCGCCGAATTAACCGGGTAGCCTAAATTAAGCTTGGTATCAAAACCATCAGTTTTACGCAAAGCTTTAAATACATCTACCCCCCCCATACCTTTGTCGCCATCGGTTGATAGGTACATGTTGCCGGCAGCATCAATAAACGGCGTACGCTCGTTAGCAGCAGTGTTTACCGACTTTACGTTAATCGGTTGTCCCCACACACCGGCATCGCGCGTAGAGTAGTAAATATCGGTACCACCCAAGCCACCTGGCATGTTCGATACAAAGTAGAGCGTTTTACCATCGGGCATAATAAAGGGGTCGCCAATAGAATACTCGTCTTCTTTGTTGTAAATAAAAGCCACAGGTTTAGTCCACTGCTTGGTTGCAGGGTCTAAATGGCTGGAGTATACGCCCAGGTTTATTGTTTTAATTTTAGCCGTATCCTTCTTCTCTTTAAACAAACGGGTAAGCGTAAAGTACATTTCGGTACCATCCGCTGTAAAACTTGCGGCTCCGATGTGATAATCGGTACCGGCAATAAACGTAAACGGCTTAACGGCATCGGTTGAGCCATTGGCCGCCAGTTGCTCATACAGGTTGAGGTATTTATTACCGGTCCAACCGTAAATACGTTTATCAAGGTTGGTATTAGTATCGAACCATATTAACGGGCGCTTTTTTTTGCTTTCTATCTCTTTCACCTTTTCGGTTCTATCCGAAGTAAAAACGAGGTTATTATTATATTTAACTGCACCCCAGTCCGACTCCTGCGTGTTCACCGTGCTTAAATTGCGTATATCCACATCAACCGGTTTCTTCATCCATTTGATGGCTGAATCGCATGATGACATCCAGTAGTTCAACTGTTTAAGATCCGTATTGGGTGTTATGCTGTAATACTTGGTGTATTGCTCTTTGGCTTCAGCATATTTCAGATTGTTTTTTAATACTTCGGCATATGTGTAAAGGTTTGCAGGTTTGCTCCCTTGCATGCCAATCACCGTAGCATACCATTTTTCGGCTTCCTTGTAGTCGCGCATCATGCGGTATGAGTTGGCCAGGCGCTCGGCGGTGTACAGCGTGGCTTTCTTTTTGTAGGCTTGCAGGTACAACTCGGCCGCTTTGCTGTAATTATACAGGGCGTACTGCTCGTCGGCCAGTTTATGTACATACTGTGCCCGGGCCGTGTGGGCAACAGCGATCATTATAATGATGGTAGCTAAAGTAGATAGTTGTTTTTTCATGCCGGTTCAGGTAATTTACGGTTAAAAGAACCTTGGGGTTAACATCCGCGTTTTTTGTGTTTTTATGTAAAAACCTATTGATATTTCGTGCGTGCCGCTACTGTATCCTTTCAATGGACCAATTGATACGTCGTACGCATAACCTACACGCAGGTTTTCTAAAGCAAACACTTCAATAGCGCCAACAAACGAGTTCAAATAACTCAGATCGTTTTGCAGGTGATTTTTGTTGTACAACTTAACGCCGGTACGGTACGAACCACCTATCCAAAAACGCTCGCCAAAAGCAACAAATGCGTTCAAATCCAGACTGGTAGGTCCGGCTGCATCATCTTTAAGCAACACACTTGGTTTAAACAACACATCTTCCGACACGGGGAACAACGCACCGCCTGTTAAATAATAATGCGGCTTAGGCTGCGCTATATAACCACGGTTACGCACGTTAATGTACTGCGAGATCAAGTTATCGGCCGATATACCGGCGTAGTATTTATTATCCGAATAAAATACCCCCACCCTGCCATCGGGCACAAAAGTACTTTGCATACCTACCGGCATGTTGGGTTCAGGATCGTTAGGGTTAAGTAATGCGCCGTTGATACCCAATTGCTGAAAGCCAACGCCAAAACCTAACGCCAGCCGCGAGCTACCATCCTGGTTCATGCGTAAACGGTAGGCGTAATTGCCATAAGCCGACAGGTTACTCTGCGCACCCAACTTATCGTGCGATATTTGCAAGGCCAAACCCACGTTGCCGTTATTGGCAATAGCATCCACCGCCAGCGACATACTTTTGGGCGAACCCTCAATACCTGTCCACTGCGAGCGAAAGTAGCTGTGCACGTTTAAATTCTCTTTATAACCTGCATAAGCCGGGTTAATGTATATGCCGTTAAACATATACTGGCTTTGCTGGGCATCCTGCTGGGCAAATAAGCGTCCGGCAGTTAGTAGTAGTATGAGTGTTAAAAATTTCTTCATATCAGCCTGTTTATTGCATCCGCAATGCTTAATTGTTTCTTAGCGTACGCATTAAAGTGATATAACCTTTTAGTACCTGCCAATCGGTGGTTTTAACTTTCAGGATGTAGTAATACGTTCCTTCGTTAAGGCCCTCGCCTGTCCAGGTATTTCTATAATTGCTCTGGTGAAAAACCTCGTTACCCCAACGGTTTACGATAATCAGTTCGTTTTGCGAAAATTTATCCAGCCCGCGTATCTCAAACACATCATTAATACCATCGCCGTTTGGCGTAAACAGGTTAGGTATTTTGAGTAATGATGTTGCACTGATGTTGATGTTTACCGTTGCCACGTTGGTATAATAGCCGTTAAGGTCGCGCACGCGGTAAGTAAATTCGTCGGCACCTGCATAACCAGGGTTTGGCGTGTAGGTAACTGTGCCGTTGCCTCCAATAGTTACCGTACCATTTTTAGGTTGGGTTACAATTTCGATTGATTGCTGGTTAAATGAACTGTTGCCCGAGTTATCGTTACCTAAAATACTAATGATTACCGGCGTATTAATACCTGTAAAATCGGCATCGTTACTTGCAACCGGCGATTTAGGGAACGTAGTAGTTACACCCGAAGCACTGGTAAGCGGATTTCCCCCAGCATCAACCGCGTTAACACTGGCATTATTAATTACCGAGCCTGCATCCTTATCGGCCTGTGTGAGTGTGTAGTTAAGCGAATAATTAACGCTGGCACCAGGCTGCAACCCTCCTACCGGAAGTTGAATAGCTGACCCATTCAACCCCAGTTTACTATCGGTAAGGTTTACCGTATTAATAACCGATTGCCCGGTATTGCGTATAACAAACGTGTAGGTGATAAAATACGAGTTAAATGCCCCTGTTTTGGTCAGGCTTACAGATCCCGGCGCAACAGCAGTAACTGCAACTACGGTAGGGTCTTCGGCGGGGCCGGTTGATGGGTTATCTGATCGTTTGCTTACCGCTATGCCGTTGGCATCGGTACCATTGGCCGTAGCCTGGTTGCTGTAAAAGCCCGCAGTAACATCAGCCTGTACCACGGTGTGCCTTGCCGTAACCGTTGACGAGGCGTTTGGCGCAAGCGTTGCAACGGTAGCCGGAGATACAGAACCAGCATCGGCACCCGGATCGGTAATGGCTACGTTATTAAGCACGGTGCTGCCTGTGTTGGTTACCACAAGGGTGTAGTTAATTACATCGCCTACCCTGCTATAACCGTTGGTGGCTACTTTAGTAAGGCTCATAGCCGATGCATAGATGGTCACGTTCACCGTTATCGGGTCTGACACCACCCCATCGGGCGTGGTTAGCGTGTAGGTAAAGCTATCGGTGCCGGTATAACCCGCCACCGGCGAATAAGTTACCCTACCATTGGCATCAACCGTGGTAATACCGTGCAAGCCATTGGTTGGTGTAACCGTAGTACCGTTAGCACTGGGGCCATCATTGTTTTTAACGGTGATGTTTACAGGCGTATTTAACGGCGTAGTAACGGCATCATTAACACCAACCGGTTTAATGTTTATAGTTACGGTAATAGGGTCAGATACAATGCCATCGGGCGTTGTCAGCGTATAGGTATAAGTATCTTTACCTATGTATCCGGCCTGCGGCGTGTAGGTTACCCTGCCTGTGGCATCAACTGTGGTAGTTCCGCGCAAACCGTTTGTTGGGGTAACGGTAGTACCAATGCCGCTTGCACCATCGTTGCTTTTTACAATGGTAGTAACCGGGGTGTTTATTGGTGTAGTATCGGTATCGTTTACGCCAACCGGTTTAATATTAATAGTTACGGTGATGGGGTCAGATACAATGCCATCAGTTGTGGTGAGCGTGTAAGTGTAGGTATCGATACCTGCGTAACCCGTGTTAGGTGTATAAGTAACCTGTCCGTTGGCATTAACGGTTGTTGTACCGTGTGCACCATTGGTGGGTGTTACCGTGGTGCCGGTGGCGCTTGGGCCGTCATTAGCTTTTACAGTAGTGGTTACCGGGGTATTTATTGCGGCCACATCGGTATCGGCCACACCGGCTGGCTTTATGCTAATGCTGATGAGGGCGCTTACACTTTCGGTTCCGTAATTATCTTTTATGGTATAGGCAATTGGTGTTGCTTTACCTACAAAGGTAGCTACCGGCGTAAAGGTTACCTGCCCGCTTGTGGCATTTACCGTATAAGTGCCTTGACTTGGAATAGTAACGCTGGTCTTTTTAACATTATCGGCCGGATCAATAAGCAGAACCGTAGTCAGGTTAATAGTACCATCGGCATCAGTATCATTGCCCGGTATATTCAGGGTAATTGGCAAACCAATACCTGTAGTACCCACATCGGCCACGGTAACCGGCGCCTGGTTTATACCAAAGTTTACGTTGGTTACATCTAAACTGGTGCCCGGTGTTGATACCGATATTTGCAGATTTGGGCTACCCGGCTTTATACCGGTGTTGCCCGAATTATTATTGCCGTAAAAAGCACCCGAAGCATCCCAACCAGGCGGCAAATTAGCTGCTACCGCTGTTAAATTACCACCCAGAGCAACATCATTGGTTGATATTGCCACGGTATAAGTACCGTTGTTATTGTTAGGAAACGAATAGGAACCATTGGCAGCTACGGTTGCTTTATTAACAATTATTCCGCTGGCATTAACCAGGTAGGCATAAAGCTGACGAGTACCCACGCTTTGCAGCGGATTACCCGATATGGCATTATCGGCTGAACCGTTGCCATCGTTAACCACCGTGCCCGATATGGCTACACCAACAATATCCTTCAGTCTGTAATCTTCGGCTTCGCCATCGGCAGCAAATGAAATGCTGCGTTCATCGGCCGGGGTAGATGCATCATCCAATAAATTAGTAGTGGTAATACGTAAACGCGTATAAAGCGGACCTACTTTTATTTTACCCGAAAACATGGCGTTGGGGAAAGTCAGCGTAAACGGCTGATTAATGGTATTGGCCGGAACGGTAACCCTAATGAGTTCGTCAATGGAAAAAACGCCGTCGCCGCTAAAATCAATCCAACCGTATAAAATGGCTGGCACGGCTTTTTCATTAGTTGCGGTAACATTAAGCACCACATCTCCTACTTGATTCACCTTAACCGTAGGCAAACTTGCCGGGCTGAGCGTGCTTTCATCAGGATTATCAACCAAATCATCATTATCGGCATTTATACTGGTTACCAACTGCCCATCGGGGTCGAGGTTATTGGCTCCAATATACACCCGTGCTTTAGGTGTTAATGGCGAAGTGTTGTAGTTAACCACCTCGTAAGTACCATCACCGGGGAAGTAATTCGTTTGTTCAAAATCATCAATATAGTGGCCGGTAATACCATAGCTCAACGGATTGTCGCCCAAATCAAAAGGCAATACAAAGCCTATAGCCATGGCTGTAATACCCGAACCCATCATGCCCACATTGGTCAAATTACTGGCACCACGGGCAAACATTACAGCCTGAACGCCAAAGTTGCCGGGAGGCAAATCGGCGTAAAGTTTAAAAGACTTGCCGCTATTGGTTAAATCCATTTTGTAATGAATGTCGGCTATATTACCTTGTGTACGCTTATTGAGCAGTTGCCAGGCTACTGCGTTTGGTGTACTGCCCGAAATGTATTCACCGCCCGAATCGATAGATTCTGCATCGGCAATTACCATACCCGGATAGTTTACATTGGTCCAAACGTTATTAATAAGAATGGTTACCTTAATATCAA
The DNA here is from genome assembly GCF_031951985.1 of Mucilaginibacter terrae. Classification (NCBI taxonomy): domain Bacteria; kingdom Pseudomonadati; phylum Bacteroidota; class Sphingobacteriia; order Sphingobacteriales; family Sphingobacteriaceae; genus Mucilaginibacter; species Mucilaginibacter terrae. The sequence continues at coordinate 1,578,710 of NZ_JAVLVU010000001.1, forward strand.
TATCAAAATTTGCCGTACCGCCGTTACTTATGGCCACCGCCGAATTTTGCACCCCGCGCGAATCGGGCTTAGGCTGGTTATTGCCCGAAAAAATGAGATCTAAACCATCGCCAAAATAACTACCGGGTGTGTACGAAAACATATTGGCACCTGCCGAAAGTACCCGGTTGCTGATTATAGCCGTAATGCGAACGGTTGGCGAAAATTGCCAAACATAGGTACCGTTAATAATATTAGCCGAAGTGTAGCCAACAGGGGCATCTATTAAGGTTGCACCGCTTGCTGCGCGGTCCCAGGTGAGCCAGTAAACAGAGTTGGCTAACTTTACGCCCGCGCTGCCGCCAACGGCATATTGAGCCGACGCGTTGAACGCGCCGCATATAAAAACAAATAGCAGGGCAACCCTCAGTAAAAACTTATTGAGCATAAGGTATAATTTTAGGCGAAACAAAGAATCAGAAAACTCTCCTTTAAAGCTGTAAGTAGCTTTTAGCCTTTATTAAAAATTACACAGTTTGCTTTCTTAAATAAACCTTGTAAAGTTATTCTCATATTAGTTATTATATATTTTTCTAAGATTAATGGCAGATATTTTTGCCCTTATACGCAGATGGGCTTCAAAAGTTACCGAAGATAAGAGATATTAGAGCGATTTTTTAATATTAATTTCTACTTTTTCAATTGCTATTAATCGATAGTTAATCGTAGATTTTATAGTGCAATAAGCTAATCATCCGAAATTTTATAATTAAAATCTACTTAGTTAATAGAGATAGCTATTTTAGCAAACTGAACAATAGGCCGGTTGCTTTGGCCCCCCTTCAATATACCACATGAACTCATCGTACCAGCGCATAGTTATTAAAGTAGGTTCTAACGTGTTAACCCAGGCCAATGGCCTGCCCGATGCGCATCGCATTGCCAACCTTGTAGACCAGATTGCCTCCATACAGGCATCGGGTAAAGAGGTTATCCTGGTATCATCGGGCGCGGTAGCTTCGGGTAGGAGCCTCATTTCGCTTCCCGAAAAGGTTGACCCTATTGCTACGCGACAGTTACTGGCCTCGGTTGGGCAGGTTAAGCTCATAAACACCTATGCCCAGCTGCTCGAAAAGTACAACATGGTATGCTCGCAGGTATTGGTAACGCGCGAAGATTTCAGGGATAAGACGCATTACCAAAACATGAAAAACTGCCTCGATATTTTATTGAAGCACAAGGTTTTGCCCATTGTGAACGAGAACGATGTGGTATCGGTAACCGAACTTATGTTTACCGATAATGATGAACTGGCCGGCCTCATTGCCTCCATGCTTAACGCCCAAGCACTCATTATTTTGAGTAATGTAGATGGCATTTTTGATGGCGACCCTAAACTACCCGGCTCAAAACTGATTGAAGAGATTACGCACGATGGGCTGGATTTTTCATCGTTTATAAGCAGTACCGTTAAGTCGCAATTTGGCCGCGGTGGAATGATCACCAAATCAACCATGGCGCAAAAGGTAGCCCGGCTGGGTATCAACGTGCATATTGCTAATGGTACCAAGGATGGTATACTTAATCTTATTTTGAACGGCAAAGACAAGCACACTCGTTTTATCCCTAAAAAATCGGCATCAAGCAAAAAGAAATGGATAGCGCATTCGGGCAACTTTGCTACGGGTATGGTTACCATTAACGAGGGTGCAAAAACGGCGCTTACATCGGCCAGGGCAACCAGTTTGCTGCCGGTGGGCGTGGTTAAAATTGATACCGAATTTAAAAAGGGCGACATTATTCGTATTATGGACGAGAAACAAAACCTAATTGGCCAGGGCATAGCCGAATATGGTGCCGACAAAGCCCGCGAGCGCCTGGGCAAAAAGAATGAAAAGGCGCTGGTACATTACGATTATCTTTACTTACAAGCTTAACCCATGAGCTATAAAGCATATTTTGAAAACGCCGTTGCGGCCGGTTATAACATTGCCGGTTTAAGTATCGACACCATAAACAACGTACTGCTGCACGTAGCCGACCTTGCAGTTGAACAAACCGATACCCTGCTGGTCGAAAACCAAAAAGACCTCGACCGCATGGATGCGAATGACCCGAAGTACGACCGACTTATGCTCACCCGCGAACGTATTGAAGGCATTGCTGCCGACATCAGGAACGTGGCTCAACTGGATAGTCCGCTGGGCGAGGTTTTATCGCAAACCGAGCGCCCCAATGGCTTACATATCAGTAAAATTCGTGTTCCGCTGGGTGTGGTTGGTGTTATTTACGAGGCGAGGCCAAACGTTACCTTTGATGTGTTTGCCCTTTGCTTTAAAACGGGTAACGTAAGCTTACTAAAAGGCGGCAGCGATGCCGACTTTTCAAACCGGGCTATAATCGGCATTATTCACCAGGCGCTGCAAAAATTTGGTATTGATGTAAATGCAGCAACACTACTGCCTGCCGAACGGGCGGCCACAGAGGCCTTGTTTAATGCCGTTAGTTATGTTGATGTGCTTATACCACGGGGCAGCCAGCAACTTATTAACGCCGTGCGAGAGCATAGCAAGGTACCCGTTATAGAAACCGGTGCAGGCATAGTCCATACTTATTTTGACGAATACGGCGATGTTGAAAAAGCTGCACCCATCATTCACAATGCAAAAACCCGTCGTGTAAGTGTATGCAATACGCTCGATTGCCTGGTTATACACACAAACCGTTTAACCGAACTCCCCTACCTGCTAAGTAAATGCGGCGATGCCGGAGTTGAAGTTTTTGCAGATGAAGCAGCTTATGAGCAGCTTACGCATTATTACCCGCATGAACTATTGTATCCGGCACAGCCCGAACATTTTGGCACCGAATTTTTAGCCATGAAAATGGCTGTTAAAACGGTGAACAGTTTTGAGGAAGCACTTGACCATATTGCTCATCACAGCTCTAAGCACAGCGAGGCTATCATTTCGGAAGATGCCGAGCGTGTTGAATTGTTTTTTAATAAAGTTGATGCGGCGGCCGTTTACGTAAATGCCTCTACAGGCTTTACCGATGGTGCCCAGTTTGGCCTGGGTGCCGAAATTGGCATCAGCACACAAAAACTGCACGCCCGCGGCCCAATGGGTTTAGCCGAACTCACCAGCTATAAATGGGTAGTACGCGGTACCGGGCAAATAAGGCAATAAAATAATTTCACTGGTTTTAAGTTTGATAAGAATGGCCATTCGGATTTTAATAGGTGCATTATCATTGGCGGTTGCAGTTTGTATGGCCTCCTGCCAAAACCCGGCACAGCCTGCACAGGCAAAACCAGTTGCAGCGGTTAAAAAACCAGCCGCTTGTTGTACAGGCAAAACCCCGCCCCGTTTCGGACTAAAAGCACCTGTTGCTCCGCAAAAAGAACAGTTGGACAGCCTTGCAAAATCTGCTAAAAACTAAATGAGATACAGTTCTTCATTCAGCATAAAACTAACTGCACTTGCTGGCATGTTGTTACTTACGGCGGCATCATTGCTCATTGCTTCCTGTGGTGATAATTCTCAAAAAAGCAATTTTGAGACCACACAAGCTACAGCACCACAAGTCACAGCCTCAACATCTAATAATATAAAGTTTAGCGGCGATACCTCTACGCAAGGTATGGTGCTCATACCCGTAGGCACATTTATGATGGGTGCCGATAATAATCAGGCAGCCGCAGATGAGTATCCAAAACACAAGGTTACGCTATCATCCTTTTGGATGGATGAGCACGAGGTTACCAATGCCCAGTTTCGTAAGTTTGTGGAGGCTACAGGTTATAAAACTACAGCCGAACGCAAACCCGACTGGGAACAATTAAAAGCACAACTCCCTCCGGGTACACCGAAACCGGCTGATGACCAACTGGTACCGGCTTCGTTGGTTTTTACCCCGCCCGATCATCCGGTAGATTTGAGCGATTACTTGCAATGGTGGAGTTGGGTACCGGGAGCCGATTGGCAACACCCTGATGGCCCCAAAAGCAACATAAAAAGCAAAAACAATTACCCGGTAGTACACATAAGCTGGGACGATGCCACGGCCTACTGCAAATGGGCAGGCAAACGCCTGCCAACCGAAGCCGAGTGGGAATACGCCTCGCGCGGCGGACTTGCCAACAACACTTACCCCTGGGGCAACGAGGCGGTTAACACCGGCAAACCTAAAGCCAACGCTTGGGACGGGCATTTCCCCGATGTAAATACCGAACGCGACGGCTTTACAGGCACTGCTCCCATCAAGCAATACCAACCCAATAAATACAACCTTTACGATATGGCTGGCAACGTTTGGGAATGGTGCGCCGATTGGTATCGTAACGATTATTACCAAACCGTAAATTCTGCTGCAGGCATCACAAACCCGAAAGGTCCCAACACCAGCCACGATCCTGATGAACCTTACGCGCAAAAGAAGGTTACCCGCGGCGGGTCGTACATGTGTAATGATAGTTACTGTTCGGGTTATCGCAGCGCCCGACGCATGAAAAGCTCATATGATTCGGGCATGAGTAACCTGGGTTTCAGGTGTGTGCGTGATAAATAGCAAAACCTGCTTTAATAAACATCCCACGGCATTTAATGACTTAATCATTATCAACGAATAAGAAATTGCTCAAACTGAATACTATCCCCTTTAAAAGCATCAAAATCAACCGTGTGGTTAATGCCGTTTATGTGGGCCGTTTCGGAGTGCTGCCAAAACCACCAGTTGGTGTTTTTTCCGGCTTTCAGCTGCGGTTTATTGTAATGGGCAATCCATAAAGGGTAGTCTTCAAAGTCGCCTTCGAGGTAATCTTTGTAAAAGCTCAAGCCTGTGTAAATAACAGGTTTAACATGAAGTTTGCTTTCTACATGCTTTAAAAACTCGTGCAGTTCCTTACGCATTACTTCGGGCTTTACATTGTCCAGGCGCTCAATATCAACCACGGGCGGCAGATCGCCACTCTCAATATTAACATTTTGCAAAAAGAAACGCGCCTGCCACAAACCGCTTTTATACGGCCTGAAAAAGTGATAAGCCCCGCAACGGATACCGTTTTTAGCTGCCTCGCGCCAGTTACGTTTAAAGTAAGGATCAACAGTGAGCAAGCCCTCGGTAGCTTTCATAAATGCAAACTTAATGCGTACACTATCTTCTTCCATGGCTCGTACTTTGGGCCAGTCTATTTTACCCTGCGCGTATGATACATCGATGCCGTGAATTTTATAGCGCATTGGAATATCTATACCAAAACTCTTATAAGTACGGTAATGCGGATTTTTACCAATGTTTTTTACCCACTGCCAGCTTGATGAAAAAAAGTTGACCACGTACCCGTAATAAAAAGGTGATAATAGAATAAGCAAAGCCCCGATAATCACCGGTTTCCACGGAAAAGTTGCCGATTTCTTTTTAACTGCAGGCTTTCGCGTGGTTTTAGCACGGGGCTTAGCAGCCGGGCTTTTGCGTGGTTTAAAGGATTTTAATTCTTTAGGGGGCGTCACACGGCAAAGTTAAGCACTCTTGGCTGCAATAAAATAATTAAAATATTTTTCGGGAATTTACAAGCAGGTAGCCTACTTTTAGACGTAACTAATTAGCCATTCCATTACTTAATATGACAACAATTAACCCTTGCATATACTGTGCAAAAGACCAGCGCCTTACCGATTTAATGATACAAGTAGCCGAACTGGATACCTCTATTGTCTATCTTTTTAAGGAGCAAACCTATAAAGGCCGTTGCGTGGTTGCTTACAAAAAGGAACATAAAAACGAAATATTCGAGCTATCTGAAACTGAGCTTATATTATTTTCAAAAGATGTTGCCCGGGTAGCAAAAGCAGTTAACGCGGCTTTTGAACCCGGTAAAATAAATTATGGCGCTTATGGCGACAAAATGCCGCACGTACACTTTCATATTGTGCCTAAAAGGGAAGAAGCTCCTAAATGGGGAAGCACTTTTGATATGATGCCCGACGAAAAGGTATACTTAAGCGATGCGGAATACGCAGAAGTTATTGACAAGATCAAAGCAAATTTGTAAAAAGTAAAGGCCTCATATACTTAAACAATGAGGCCTTTTTACTTATCAATTTAGGTGTTTTAGTTCTCGTGCTTTACCCACACGTTATAAATTTCCACCTCGCCATAGGCATTGCATGATTCGCCCTCGGTTTTCTTGGTTCCCTGGCATGACGACTGTACGTAAGCTCCTGCTTTAAAATATCCGCCGGTAAAGTTTATATCAAAAGTGTATTTGAGCAACTCGTTATAATAGCATTTTACTTTATTATTGGCCACCACCATTTTTACGCTAAAACGGGTGCCTAAAACATAGTTTTCATCCAGTACATCACGCGTGCCGCCATTTACCGATACCAGCAGCTTTTTATCTTCAACCCGGAAAAATATCACATACTTATCGGCGTCATGAATTTGCCCCACCACCATGTGCTTGCGAACGTCGGGCAGGTGCGTAATGCGCTGATCAATGAACATCGTGTGCGTGCCCTCTGCCGATGACCATGCGGCAGATTTTTTACCGTTGTCGGTCATTTCGCGCAGCTCCGATCGCGGGAAGTTCGACCCGCTCGTGGTTGCTCCTCCGGCGTTAGCTTTAAAGGTTACTGCATCATTGGTTTTATTGGTAAAAAAGAAATCCTTATTGGTGTAAGAGTTCAGCTGCGGCTGCTTTATCTCATCGGGATTAATGGTTTCATCAGAATTTATGGGCAGGGTAAGTTTCCAGTTGGCAAGGTCAAGTACCTGGGCTGGTAACTTATCGGTTGCCGGTGTTATGTGCTGTTCGGCTTGAGGCTTGCTTTCGGGTTGAACCACTTTTTCGGAGCAAGCCAAAGTAGAAAACAGTATGCCGAATGTGTAAATGTATAACTTCATATTATGAATAATAAAAATCAACCGGCATAGTTTCCCACGCCGGTTGAAAAATTTAACCACACTATTTTTGAATAAGAATATCGAACTTAACAGTTGAGGTACCGGTACTTGATACCGCTTCCTTAGCACGTATCAGTGCATTTTTGTAAGTAGTTCCGTTGGCATCAGGTATGCGTACATAAATTAAATAGGCCGTTGTTATATTAAATACCGTGGCGGTTGCTGCTGCTACGGCATCGAAACGGGCACTGCTGCCGGTAGGTGCAGTTACCGCATTAGCGGTAAAAAAGGCATCATCAAGCGCGTCAATGGTTCCCGCGTTATATTGCGCGTAAATATTATCGGTGCCGGTTGTGCCGGGTAAAAGTACCCTGAAACGGGTTGCCCTAAAACTCGAAGCATTAGAAATAACCCATGATGCACCATTACACCTAAAGTTTGATGCCACATTGGTGGTATTGGTAGGGCTGTAAAATGCCGGACCGGTACCTGTTCCGTAAAACAGGAATGACATGGTAGATTCACTTGTATTCAAATCGCAATTGCCTTTGGTAGTTCCATTATCGGCAAAGAAAATGGTGGCCGTGCCGGTGGTTTGTGCGTTCATTACCACATCGCGGTAAAGCTGGGTTTGGTAAGTGAAGTTTAGCGGAATTATCTTTTCGGTTTGTAGATCATCAGTATCAAAAGCAATGAGTTTAATATTCGTAGCTCGCCTGCGGAAAGTGTAGTTATAGTTGAAGCTATAATTCACGCTGCTATTAAGGTTGGTAAGACTGTTTACCAATACATAAGCGCCCTGGTAGTCGTCATAAATATCTATCTTTTTTAACCCGCTTACCGATGTTACATTACCGGTAATGGCTGTTGCACCACTGAGGTTAGGTGTAATGCTTGTAGCAAAATTAATAAAGGCTGGTTTAAAGGCAGCCAAATCAACCGGCATGTTAATAATAACCTCGTTGGTTTGATTGTAAACATCAGTTGCTATCACCTTAATGTGCTGGGCAGCTTTACGATATTTGTAAGCATAATTTAGCGCATAGGTTTTAGCGTTATTCATATCGGCAATGCTCGTCACTAATTCGTAAGTGTTTTCAACTTTGGAATCGTCGTAAACATCAACTTTTTTTATACCATAGGCAGATGTAACAGTGCCGGTAACAGCAGTATTTCCACCATTTAAATTAGCCGTAACACCGGCCGGAAAGTTACTCAACTGCGGCAAAGCCGGATCGAAGTAGGTGATTTTGATAAAGCCGGGTATAGTGCTGTTATCGGTTTGCTTAGCCATAATTTTAACACCCGTAGCCTTGCTCATGTTATTAACCGGGAACGAGGTTAAGGGGATGTTCAGGGTGTAATTGGTAGGATTATCGGCCGTGTTATCGGTTACGTAAATAAGCGAATCTGTAGCGTTTGTACGAATGAGGTAGCAATACACAAAACGTATACCCTCTGATGATATTAGCTGACCGCCGATGCTTGTAGCCGGGGTAAAGTCTTTTGTGGCTTTATTAAAGGTATAATCATTGGCCGTAAAGCTACTGCTGCCACTACCTGCTACCTTATCTTTTTTACATGATAAAATAACCGTGCAAACGGCCAGCATCACTAAAAATGGTTTTAAAAATCTTCTCATATCTTTAAATTTTAGTAGCCGGGGTTTTGTTGTATACTAATCTCGTTATTGGTATCTATCTCGCGCTGCGGAATGGGCAGCAATAACTTTTGGGTATTAATATTAGCTTGCAAGGTTGCCAGCGGAATAGTTGGTGTGTAACGGCCATAGTGTGAAGTATACTCCGACGCATAATATGCCTGCATTACCACAACCGCATGCCCGGTGCGCACCAGATCGAAAAAGCGCTGGTTTTCAAAGGCAAGTTCCAAACGGCGTTCATCCAGCAGGGCGGTTAAAAACGCAGCCTGGGTGGTAATGGCAGGTGTACCCGTTGCCGGATATTTATAAAACGCAGAGGTAAAAGTACCGGTAGTGTAGTTGCCCGCCCCTGCCCTTTCGCGTATTTGGTTAATTATTCCTATTGATGTTCCGGCAACGCCATCATAACCGGTAGCCTCGGCCTTCAACAATAACACGTCCGAAAAACGGATCACCGGGAAATCATTCTCCCCGTCGTTCTTTACCAGCACCTTGTATAAAAATTTATTTACATAATACGGTGTTGTACTGGCTGCGTAATTACCTATGGTAACAGGTTTACGTGCATCGGTAAAACTGGCGGTTGATACCCTGTAAGCTGAGTTGAGATTGGTTGTTGGATAGTTAAACCCGCTGCCATCACCATTTACAACAGCATCGCCGCTGCTGGCCGGGGCAAACGTGTTTACCATTGGGTTACCTAAACCCACCAGGCCAGATTTAAACCGAACCGTAAAAAGTATCTCCCGGTTCATTTCGTTATTGATAGAAAACACGTTGGCATAGTTGGTTTCAAGACCATAGCCGCTATTGTTAATCACGTCGTTCAGCAGCGTTAACGCATCAGCCGGGCGTGGGGTTGGTAAGGTCAAATAAACTTTAGCCAGCAAAGCCTTAGCCGACCATGCATTAGCTCTACCTACATCGGTTGATGGTATTTGACCATATTTATTTGCCGGCAGCAAAGTTGCCGCACCTTCCAAATCGGCAGTAATGAATTGATAGCACTCGGCCACGGTTGACCGGTTTACCTGTTTAGATGCGGTAGGCTCGAGCGGCTGAGTTACAATAAATACACCGCCAAATAAGCGGGTTAGGTTAAAATAATGGTAAGCACGTAAAAACAAGGCCTGTCCTATCAACTGCGCTTTCTGCGCGGCAGTAACATCGGCTGTTGGTTGTCCGTAAACTAATGCTCCGTTTTGGTAGGTTACGCCTAATGCACGCAACACGTAGTTTATATTACGGATGTTTTTGTAAACGCTCAGCCAGTAATTATATATCTGCTGATGCTGTGCACCGGCGGTATATAAATTTAACTGGTTAAGCTCTACGTTGGCATTGGTGGTACTGTTTACCGAACGTTGCTTGGCATTATCGGTACGCAGTTCGGTCATCATCCACTCATATAAAAGAGGCTCCTGCATGCCGTTGTAGCATCCGGTAAGCGCGTTATTTACTTCAACATAGTTGCGGTAGTAATTCGATACAACCTCGTTTGATATAGGCTCAACATCAACCACTTTTTGGCACGATGAGGCCGTACAGAGTAGGAAGATGGCAATGGTTAAGTAATTTAATCTTTTCATATCTAAGTTATTTAGAAATTGACATCTAAACCAAAGGTGATGGTACGGTTAACCGGGAACCCGCCACGCTGATAACCCGACACTACCGGCGATGCATAAGCGCTCGACACCATACGGGCTTCGGGGTTAATGCCGCGGTATGATTTACCGGTTACAAAAAACACATTATCGGCAGCGGTATATATGCGCACAGCTTTAAAGCCTACTTTCTTTAACCACTTTTGAGGCACAGTGTAACCAACAATTATGTTGCGAAGGAATGCGTATGAGGCATCTTCTACAGCATAATCGGTAAGCAATAAGTCGGCTGCTATACCATTGGTAAAGTATGGCGTTTTGCCATCGCCTGGGTTGGTAGGGCTTACCCAACGGCCATCAGTAAAATTGCGGTTCAGCTTCTTGCTTTCGTTGTAAAACAAATCGCCGTTAATAAGCTTTCCGCCTTGCGAGCCTTGCATAATCAGCGTAAGATCGATGCCCTTGTATCTGAATGTATTGGTTACACCCCAGGTAAAATCAGGAAACGGGTTGCCGATAACGGTACGGTCGTTTATGTCTATTCGGTTATCGCCGTTAACGTCTTTAAGCTTTAAACCGCCGGGTTGAAAATAGCTTTGCAGTATGGCGGTTTGTCCGCTGGCCAGCGCGGCATCAACCTCGGTTTGTGATTGCCATACACCGTCAGACTGATAACCCAAAAACTGCACATAAGGCCGCCCTACTATCGATGCATAAATTTCGTTACGCTCGCCGTAATTGTACTGGTAAGGTTCGCCGCCTAATTTGAGTAGCTTGTTACGGTTAACCGATATATTGGCCGAGGTTGTCCAGATAAATTTTTTGCTGTTTATATTGGTTGAGCTAAACTCAGCCTCGAAGCCTTCGTTTTTAATGCTGCCGTTATTATTGTAAAACACGTTTGACCCGGTTATAGATTGCGTACCCTGCTGTAGCAGCAACTTATTGGTACGCGAGTTATAGTAATCTAACGTTAAAGTGAACTTGTTTTTCAGGAAACTCATATCTAAACCTATATCGGTTGAGTTGGTGGTTTCCCAGGTAATATCGGGGCCAAACGTAACGGGGTTATTGGGTGCCTGGCCTTGCTGAACGGTACCGGTACCTTCGCCAAATGAATAGGTGGCTTTATACAAAAGGTCGAGATAAGAGAAATCGGCAATACGGTTGTTACCGGTAACGCCGTAACTGGCACGGGCTTTTAAGCTGCTTAGCCAATTGTTGGTTTTCTCCATAAACTTTTCGTTACTCATCACCCATCCGGCCGATACCGCCGGGAACCAGCCCGTACGATTACCTACCCTGAACTTTGAACTTTCATCGGCACGTAAGCTGGCCGAAAAAAGGTATTTACTTGCATAATCGTAGTTAATACGACCTAAGTATGATAGTAAGCCAACAGGCGTTTTAGTGGTGTAGGTTTGCAACTGGTCTATAACCGAAGCCTGTGCCAAAGTGGTAAAATTATCCGACGGAGAATTAGATCCTACAATGCTCGACACATCAGTATTGGTTTTTTGAACCGTGTAGCCCAACAAACCACTGAAACTGTGTTTTTTAAAACTTTTAGAATAATTAAGGGTGTTTTCCCACAAAAGGTCGATAGTACGCGTGGTAAGGATACTGCCTGAATTTACGTCACCATCGCGCCTGGCGTTACTTTTGGTAAGTGTGGCATTTTCAACACTGCGATAATAACCGCTAACGGCCGATTTAAATACCAGCGCTTTATTAAATCTGTAGCTTAAATCGGTGCTGCCCTGCATACGGTAAAAGATAGCAAATCGGTTTTCGCGATCTGCAATGGATATAGGTGTGTTGGCTGTTGAAGAAAATGGTGCAACGGTACCCGGGCTGGTGTAAAATGAGCCATCGGGCATGGTGCCTGCGTAAACCAGGTTGGTAAAGTGTCGGGCTTGCGCAAAATCACCGGCACGCACGCCTGCCCACTGTGCATTCTGGTTAACAAAGGCCGAAGAAAAATCGGTATGGTTAACCGGTATAAACGACAGGAAACGGTAGTAATCGGTAAAGTTTACAGCCGGGGTTTGGGTTTTAGTGTAAGTTGGGTTTAGGCTTACATTTAAGCTCAGTTTGGAACTCAGGTTTGCATCTACATTTACTTTGAAGTTACCACGACGATTTTCGCTGTACTTCATAATGCCCTGATCTTGCTGCACGTTGCCTGAAACATAGTAACGCAAATCTTTTTTACCACCCGACACGCTGGCCTGGATGTTATAGATAGAAGCATTGCGCATGGCAGCTTTTTGCCAGTCGGTTGCTACTCCGGTTATCTGATTTTCGATGATATAGGCGGCACGCTCGTTGGCGGTAATTAAGTTTTGCGAAGCGGCAGGTATACTTGGGTCATTAGCGCGTTGCCTGGCTTCATCAAATAACAGTTGCGTGTATTCGGTGGTATTCATTATGGGGTGCAGTTTGTATGCCTCCTTAATACCATAGTAAGATTTAATGCTGTAACGCGGCTTATCGGCCACACCTTTTTTGGTAGTTACCAATATAACACCATTAGCACCGCGCGAACCATAAATGGCTGAAGACGCCGCATCTTTCAGCACCTCCAACGATTCTACGTCCTGCGGACTAACATACGCCAAACCATCTTCAATAGGGTGCCCATCAATCACTACTAAAGGAGATGCATTAGCACTCACAGAACTTGCTCCGCGGATGCGTAAAGTAGGTTCTGAACCTGCTTCTGAACTATTGATCTGCACCGTTAAACCGGCCAGTTTACCTATCAATGCGTTATCTAAACGCGAGGTTGGCAATTCGTCCAGTCTTTCGGTTTTAAGCTTGGCAACAGCGCCGGTCAGGTTCGATTTTTTTATGGTACCGTAACCAATTACCACCACATCGTCCAAACTTCCCCTGTCGGGTACCATGGTTACGTTGATGGTTTTTTGATTTTTTACGGGTACTTCAAGTGTTTTAAAGCCTATAAGGCTGAACACAAGCGTACCGTTTTCGGGCACACTGTTTATGCGATACTCGCCTTGCACGTTGGTGGCAGCACCTATACGGGTACCCTTTACCATAACGGTAACACCAGCAAGTATCTCACCCTGGTCGTCAACCACCTTGCCTTTAATACTAATGTTAAAGGCGGCGACTGATTTGGTTACCCCGGCAAAAACCTGTGCGTAGCATAAAGTAAAAAGCAGCCAAAATATGGCAGCACCTTTACCCCTGCAGTTAAATAGTAATTTTCTTCTCACCATTTTAATCAGTTTATTAGGTTAAATAATTAGTTGGCAGTGGTTAGCTGCCGCCAAAGGTTAGTTTGGCTTATGGATTTGGTTTAAGCTCTTGCAGCTTAAATAATTGGTTTTGTAAGCAACTTTGTGGTTAGCAAAGCATTGTATTTTTAAGGTTGAAGTATGTTTGTCGGCAATTAAACCGGTTATTAACGTCCTGTTCCCTACCCACAGGTAACAGGACGTTTTTTAATTATGAGAAGGCTAAACCTCCGTTGATATCGATGTTATTACCGCTTAAAAATGAAGAATCGGCTGAGGCCAGGTAAGCAACCAGATCGGCCACTTCCTGCGGGCTGCCCTCGCGGCGCAATGCTGTAGCATTGCTGATGTTAGCCCTTATTTGCGGTGTGCTGAAAGTATCATGAAATGTAGTTGAAATAACGCCGGGCGCTAAAGAATTTACCCTGATTCCCTGCGGGCCAAGCTCTTTAGCCATTGAACGGGTGTAGGTCATCACCGCACCTTTAGCAGCTGCATAAGCACTTGCACCAGGCCCACCACCATCACGTGCAGCTAACGATGAAAAGTTAACTATTGCCGAACCGGCTGGCATAAAAGGCACAGCGGCTTTAGTAGCCAGGTAAACCGATTTAAAGTTTAAGTCGACCACAAAATCAAAGAAATCTTCATCCATTTCTACAATTTTTTTGCGGCCTACCAAGCCTCCTGCTACATTCACTAAAATGTGTATCTCTTCGCCATAGGCTTCTTTTGTTTTTTCAACTAAACTGTTGGTATCGGCCATTTTGGTCATATCTCCGTACACCACCAAGCCTTCGCCACCTTCGCTCTCAATCATCGAAAGGGTTTCGTTAGCGGCATCTTCACTGTCGAAGTAGTTGATAACCACCTTAGCTCCCTCACGGGCTAACTGGCACGAAATAGCACGGCCAATATCTCTGGCTCCGCCCGTAACTATGGCAACTTTGTTTTTTAAACGCATGATGTTTTTATCTTATTAGTTTGTTAATTTTTTTGAATTCATAAATTTTATAGTGAGCCATGACAATGGTACTAAAACCGCCCCCAGCACAAAAAACGACACATAACTGGTTTGGGTAATTACCGGCACTGCCCAGGTAGTAAATAGCGTGCCTATAACAGCTGCCGTACCACCCATACCGGCTACGGTGCCCACATTCTTGCCGTTAAAGTAATCGCTCGGCAAGGTTTGCAGGTTACCAATCAGGAATTGGAAGCCGAACAGCACGATACCAATTAAGGCCATAACCAAAGCCGGATTCTCTTTTAATGTGCTTAAACTGGCAAGTATGCCAAGTAAGCCAATCAGCATAAGCACACATCCTAAGGTGATGGCTTGCTTACGCGCTTTGCTTGCTTCGGTACCTTTTTTAATCAGTCTTGAAGAGTAAAATCCACCCAGCAAACTGCCTATTGCGGCACACAAATACGGGAACCAGGTAAAGGCACCAATCTGCTTTATATTGAACAAAAACTGCTCTTTTAAAAACGTAGGCAACCAGGTTACAAACAGCCACCACACCGGGTCGATAAAGAAACGACCGAGAATAATACCCCATGTACCGCGGTACTGTAACAATTGCGACCATGATAGTACAACAGCGTTTTGTGAATCGGTCGCGGTCGATTTCTCCGTTGAGAGAATATGTCGCTGCTCTTCGGGCGTAATCCAGCTATGTTTATCGGGTGTGTTTTTGTTGATGATAAGCCAGGGTAACAGCCAGATAAGCCCCAACCCTCCTATCATAAAAAACGTTGTTTTCCAACCGAAGGCTACAAACAATATGGCTATAACCGGTGCCGATATTACTGAGCCTAATGAAGCGCCTGCACCAAATATCCCCTGTGCAATAGCCCGTTCCTTAGCCGGGAACCATTCGGCGTTACTTTTGGTGGCACCCGGCCAGTTCCCTGCTTCAAAAAACCCAAGCATGAATCTAAAGATGTTGAAAGAGAAAATAGACCGAGCCAAAGCGTGTAACGCAATGGAAATGCTCCAGCCTGCTATCGAAACCGCCATACCCAAGCGCGTACCCACGGCATCCATCAGCTTACCGGTAAAGGTTTGCCCAAGCGCGTAGGCCAGCATAAAGAATGTGGTTATTAGCGCCAGTGTGCTTTTATTATCAATATCGGCAATACCAAACTCGTGGTATATGTAGGGCCACATAATGTTGATGGCGCTACGGTCGATATAATTGATAACCGTGGCCAACCCAATTAGCGTAATAACAAACCAGCGTAAACCTTTAACTTTCATGTAGATATTTGATTATTGGTGTACCCCAACACTTTTCAGAAAATCCATGATCTGTGCGTTTAACTCTGATTTTTTCTCTGGCGTAAACTTGCCGTGTTCGCCGCCCGGAACGGTTACAAACTGCGACTTAACGCCCATGTCCTGATACTTTTTATAAAGGATAACCGACTGCTCGTAAGGCACCACCGGATCGGCATCGCCATGAACAATGAAGGTTGGCGGGCTACTCTTTTTAACATAATTAATTGGCGAAACCGATTCAGGAAAACCTTTTTCCTTAGCCCTCGGGCCTAACCACATGGTGGCCGATTTACTGGTTTTATGCGGACCGTAAGCCCAATCGTTCACATCGGCAATGCCGTAATTATCAATAATGGCCGCAACTTTAACGGTTTTAGTGGTTTTGCAGTTGGTATCGAATTTGTGGTCGTTCTCTAACAAACCGCCCATCAGCGCCAAATGCCCACCTGCCGAACCGCCCATGATAACAATTTTGTTCACGTCAACATTAAGCTCTTTAGCATGCTCAATAATATAAATCAACGCACAACGAACATCCTCAATTGCAGCCGGTGCAGGCGCTACCTGTACCAAACGGTACTCCACGTTAGCTACAGCGTAACCTTTTTTAAAGAACGAGTTCCAGCCCGATTGGTCTTCTTTGCGACCTTTGTTCCAGCCACCGCCGTGTATATTAATTACAATGGGCGACGGAGCTATATCTTTAGGTGCCATATATAAATCCATGCGGCCATCCCAGCCATCGACTTTAGTGTACACCACATCAATTTGTGAGGTGTAGCCAGCCGGGGTTTTGATAACCTTTGCAGCAGTGGTATCCTGTGCCTTTGCACCAACCGATGCTAAAGCCAGGCATGCTATTATTAATATTCTTCTCATTGGTTTATTAGTTTGGTTAGTAGGTTATATGCTCAATAAAATCCTCACGGTGCGGACTAAACACATCTACCAGCGTACCCGGTTCCAGGCATACACAACCATGTATTTCATGCGGGGGAACGTAATAACCATCGCCCTTGCGGATGATCTTTTTCTGCTCGCCTATGGTCATTTCAAAAACGCCGCTATCAACATAAGTAACCTGCGAATGGTAATGCTCGTGTAGTGTGCCTACTGCTCCGGCTTCAAATTTTGCCTTAACCAGCATAATTTTATCATCGTAGCCGTACATCTGGCGTTTTACGCCATTGCCTAAATCCTGCCACGGCGTTTCATCTTCTATCTGAAATAAAGTTCCTTGTAACATTGCGTATTAATTGATTTGTATAAAATTGTTCTTGTCTTGGTAATTGATGGTAATAGTGTAAGCTTTATCTTTAATCTTGAAAGTGAGTACCGTTTTGCTATCGTCTGAACTTACTACCGACAAACTACTCACCGCACTTTTAGCCCCCGAAGTAGTTTCGGCCACCGGGTCAATTTGGCCATGGTTTTCGGTCACGGTAACGAAGGTTTGATTGGTAGCTTGCGGCTGCGACAGCATAAAAGCTTTGCTTTCTAAAATGCTCAGGTTAGGATCATTTGCCCCGGTTGAAACCAGTTTTACCTTTATGGGTGTGGTACTTGCAAAGCAGGTGGTGTAAAAACTTTGTCCCTGCATTACGCTTACGTAGCCATTGTTGGCTGGCACCTCGTTCTCGCTGTTAAGCCACAAGTGCTGATAGCCCGATGATTTCCCTAAAGCTTTCAGGTTATCGCGCACAGCTTCGATTTTGAAGGATGCATCAATGATGGTTCCTTTGTACCAGTAAGGCAGATCGTACTGGTGATTGGCCGATGATGTAGCTTTCACCACATCAATTAACAAAGGTTTTGCCAGTTCGGCCACCTTTATTAGTGCCGTAGTACGCAACATTTGCACGCCGGGATAGGCATGGTCTTCTCGGGCACTTACTACCTGTATCTTATCTGTAGTTTTAAACGCTATAAATTCAGGATGATATTTCGAGGCTTCTTTAATGTTGCCTTTAAAGTTCGAAGTTTGGTCGACCACCAGTGCGTTGTGCGCTACGGTTTGCTTGGCCCACGAGGTATTTTCGGGCAGGTAACCGCCGCCGTTCTTGGTTTCGATATTAATAAAACGCGATGCGCCATAATCGGGGAATACCTCACCGCCGTTATCGTAGTACAACATGTTCAGCCTGTCGAAATGCCCGTGACCCATGCCTTGTGCGGCTGCTTTTAGTAATACAGCCTGTTGCCTATTGCCCTCTCCCCAGCGCAGGATGCCGATCCCCCCCTCGTCTCCTTTTTTACCATCAGTCATCCACATGGGTTGGTAGTTGAAGGGTTTGGCTAAACCGGCTGCCAGGTCTTTAGCTACTTTTAAACCAGCATCAGATACAATTACCTTTTTCTGCCGTGCGGCTACATCTAATAAGCCTTTATCGGGACTGATATCGGCGTAAGCAATGTCAACGGCATTGATCAATTCCGAACTTTCGAAGGTTTTATCCTTCATGGCATCATTTATAGGAAAGAACGCGCCGTTGCTGTACGTACCCTGCAAGGCTATGTTTACGGCCTTAGTTAAAATACTGTTGTGGTATTTAAATATCTGCGTTTTAGGCTCGTATTGATTAATAGCCTTGGCAAAAATCACGAAAGGCAATAACGCATAGCGCTGGTAGTAAAAACCTTCGGTGTAGTAACCATCGGGCGAAAACAGCTCGTCTACCTGTGCTAAAAAGCCCACCTGCCCGGTTTTATCGGTTCCCTTCAATGCCATTTGCACCCACTCAGGCTTGTTAAGCACGTAGCCGGTTAAACCAACAGCGGCAACTGCCCAGGTACCGTGATTATGCAAACGGTCGAATGTTTCTTTATTATCATCATAAATGAACTTAACTATTGGGGCAAACAGGTGCGTTTCAATAGTCTTGCGGTCGGCAGCAGGTATTCCGTCATACACCATATCATACCCTTGTATTACGTTTACCTGCCAAACGCAATCGTTCAGTATTTGCCAAAACATGCGCCCCGGTGGGTTGCTGTTTTCCCGTTTGGGATGCAAGGGCCATTTTTCATACTGAGCTGCGTATTGCAGGAGCATATTTTTTACGTACGTGGCATATTTTGCATCGCCGGTAATTTGATAAGCAACGCCGCAAGCCAGTATGTTTTGGTAATTACGCTTGTGTTGTTCGTGACTTGCACCACCGCCACCGTCTTTAGGAAGAGGTACGCTGATTGGAATAGTCAATGCTCTATCGGCCTCCTTCTTCACATCCTGGTACGAGCCTTTGAGCAAGGGATATAGGGTTACGCCCTTACGCACCGCCGCAATATTAGCCTTGGTAAGCATAATATTAGGATGGGTTTGCGCTTGGGCACAAACACCAAAGTACAGGCATGAAAGTAGTGTTACCACCTTTTTCAAGTAGTTCATTTTTTGTTATAATTTGGTTTCCTGTTTAAGCTGCTGCTTTGGTTAGGCTTATTGGTTGTTTATAATTTTATGAGCTGTATAATTAGTACGGCTTATTTGTAAAATCTCATCGAGGTGACCGGCCATGGCATTTTCGGCGGCATCAATGTCGCCAGCCTTTAAAGCGTCCAAAATGGCACGATGCTCGGCCATAGCTGTAATACCTCTATTCTCGCCACAAACTTTATTTTCAATAATGTTTTTAATGAGGTCGGGTATCAGCACCAGTATCATTGATTCGATAACCGAGTTATTGGCTGCTCGGGCAATCATAATATGAAAAAGCATATCCTCTTCTACTGCATCCTGGTTGGCCAGTGTTTTAGCTTCATAATCGAGCAGGGCTTGTTCAATAGCTTCCAAATCGGCTTCGGTACGGCGCTCGGCCGCCAGTTTTACGGCATCAAGCTCCAAATAATAGCGGGCTTCGATAAGTGCACTAAAATTATCTTTATTGAGCTTAATAATGTCATTAATGATGTTATCGATCACCTTAATGCTCAAGCCCGATACATACGTTCCACTTTGCGGATTGGTTTTTAGCAAACCATAAAATTCCAGCTTCAAAATAGCTTCGCGAACATAGCTGCGGCCTACCCCAAATTTTTCGGAAAGCTGGCGCTCGGCAGGCAACCTGTCACCGGGCTTTAACTGGCCGGATACAATAAGTTGCTTAAGTTCGCGGATGATCTTATCAACTGAACTTTCGGGCTGCAAAGCAGGAAGAGTTTCATTAAATGGCTTCATAAATTGGTCAACCAGATTGGTTAACCAAATATGAGGTGTTAAATTTAGATATGCAAGGAATAAGTAAATAATTTTTCAAACTTCTTTAAATCAAAAAAACAAACCACATTCACTTGAATATCAATAGAATAACAACCTAAGAACACTCATCAACCAAATACATTATTGATTCATAATTTTTACCTGTGGCTTGCGACAAGGCAATTTCACATGTTTTTGATGACGAATAGTAGCCGTCACATGTATGCTCTTTAACATCAGCTGCTTCCAATTTAGTTGCCGAGTCGGTTAATTCAGGGAATAAAAACCCACGATCGCCAGCCATACCACAACAACCTGTATGAAATGGAATTTCGACATAACCTGACAACTGCTGTGCTATTTTTAAAAACTTATCGTTAGCTCCATTCATTTTTTGCAATGAACACACCGGGTGTAGGGTAACTGTATTTCGTTTATTAATAATTGTTAACCGTGGCAAAACCAAATCATTTAAATAATCAACCGAATCGAGTATTTGTAAACGGCGATACTTGAGCTTATTGGCATCAGAAAGTGCATTGTAGCACGTAAGCAATGTTTGCGTACAGGAGCTTATATCTAAAACTACCGGGTGAGTGCCTTCGTTGGTAGTTGTCCACAAGGCTTCAATGGCATTATTCATAGTGTACTCTTTAGCGTTGCTAAAGCCTTTTGATGAATAGATTTGTCCGCAGCACAAACTTTTTATTCCGGCAGGAATCACAACGTTTATTCCTGCCTTCGCCGAAACTGATAAGAATACATCCATTATATTCCTTTGCCCGGCACCATCACCCATCACCCTTGATATACACGTAGGAAAATAGACTATACTTTGGCTGGCATCAGGCTTATTTTTCACCTTAGGGATGATTGGCGCAACCGAAAGCTGGTTTGACCATAGCGGAAATGACGAAATCACTTTTCGGGTTGCTGAGGTTATACGTTTCATGGTGCCCTGCCCAAAATAGCGGTTTACCAACTGCCCGGCTTTTAATGCGCTGCGCGTAAGGCTTACGGTTAACTTAAAATTACGGGCTGTAAACAATGCGATGTTATTGGCTATGCTGGAATGATTTTCGCGCCTTAAACGTTTAATTAAATCGCCGGTGTTAATATCAACCGGACAAGCTTCAGCACATAAACCATCAACGGCGCAGGTATCCATGCCATTATACTGGTACTCGTGCAAAAGTTGCTTGTAGTTTTGTTTATCGCCTGCGCGCTTTAAATTCAACAATTCGCGCCTTACCACAATGCGTTTGCGGGGAGTAAGGGTAATATCGCGGCTGGGGCACTTGTGTTCGCAAAAACCGCATTCCATACAACGGTCAACCTCTTCCTCAACCAGTGGCAGTTGCTTTAAATTTTTAATGTGTGCCTTTTCATCATTATTAATAATAACACCAGGGTTTAATATATTATGCGGATCAAGTAAATCTTTTAACTTTTGCATAACCTGGTATAATAATCCTCCCCACTCGGCTTCAACAAAAGGTGCCATGTTACGACCAGTACCATGTTCGGCTTTGAGTGCCCCGTTATATTTTTTTAAAACCAGGTTTACCACATCGTTCAAAAAAGCATCATAACGCTGTATTTCAGCATCTGTTTCAAAAGCCTGAGTAACTACAAAGTGAATATTGCCATCTTTTGCGTGACCAAAAATAATGGCGTTGGTATAATGATAAGCCTCAAATAGTTCCTGTAAATCAGCTATTGCCGCGCCAAGGTAATTCAACGGAAACGCTACATCTTCCAATATAACCGATGTTCCGCTGGCCCTCACCGCTCCTACCGATGGGAACATTCCTTTACGTACCTTCCACAGTTTTTCCTGCTCTTTAGGGTTGGTAGTAAATACGGGCTTATCCAACAATGCAAATTCATCAATAAAGCTTTCAAACTGGTTGATCTTAGCTTCAATGGCGTCAAAATCATAATCCTGATACTCCACCAAAAGAGCGGCCGCGCTTTGGGGCAATTGTGCAATTATTACCGGCATACCCTCTTTTGTTTCGATTGACCGTAAGGCGGCCCGATCCATCAACTCAATAGCTTCAGCACCTGATGCCTGCAAACTCAACACCGCACCGCAAGCCGTGGCTATATCCTGGAAAAACAGTAATGATGTTGCTTTGCACGGAAAATCGGGCACCGTATGCATTACGGCCTCTGCAATAAACCCTAATGTTCCCTCGGCCCCTACTAATAAATGTGCAATAATATCCAACGGGTGCTCATAATCAATAAAGGCATTCATCGAATATCCTACCGTGTTTTTAGTAAGATATTTTTTCCGGATGAGATTTGACGCTTCTTCGCTTTCCAAAATATGGTTACGTAATAAGATTACGTTTTGATAAATATGAGCGCATTCTGATTCGAAACGCTGATAATCGGCTGCTATTTCGGTTGAATACTTCTTGCCGTTTGGAAGTATAAATTTGATATGTTTTACGGTATGATAAGCATTATGCTTTACCCCGCAACACATGCCACTTGAGTTGTTTGAAATAATACCGCCCATCATGGCCGAATTAATACTTGCCGGGTCGGGACCTATTTTCTTTTGATATTTTTTTAGCGTTGCATTAATATGTGCTCCAATTACTCCCGGCTGCACCTTCACACTCCTGCCAGCATCAACAACAGAAATTGACCGCCAATGCCTGCTCAAATCAACCAAAATGCCATCAGTTATAGCCTGGCCGGATAAGCTTGTACCAGCCGCCCTGAAAGTCATGGATATGTTATGCTCGCAACAGAATATAAACAATTGTGATATTTCGGACTCGGTTATGGGTAATACAACTACTTTAGGCCGCAAGTAGTAAAAACTGGCATCGCTTGCATAAGCAACCAAGTCTATTAGTGATGATTTTATCCTGTCTTTTGGGAATATCGATTCGAGTTCGAGGGCTAAGTTCATAACGTTATTATAAAATCAGGTATTGTGCATCCTATTGGATTACAGTTACCGGCAATGCAACAGCTTTTAACGCCTTAAATACATTGTTATATTTATGAATGTAAAGATGAGATTTCGTGCTTTTATTTTCTATCAAATCCCATTATTTATCATCACTCTTGCAAAAGCATCAATTAACTATCAATGCTGCGAGTAAATTAGTACTCACAAGCTTTCCATATGTTTACTATAAACCGTGCCATAAGAATATTTATTTGAGTAGACTTTAATTATTTTTAAACGCTAATGCAAAATGTTAAATTTGGGTACCAATTATGATCTCAAACTTTACGGCCAAACTATCTCTGCTATTATTATGGGGTATAATCATATTTTTTTGTACAGGCCAGGGTTCATCTTTTGCCAAATCATCAAACGAAATATCTATCAAATATCTCGGTATTGAACAAGGGCTTTCCAATAACTCAGCAACCTGTATAACCCAGGATAAATATGGCTTTATTTGGATTGGAACTTATGATGGCTTAAACCGCTACGATGGCACCCAGTTTAAAACCTTCAGGACCATTTGGGGCGATAACCGTTCGCTTATTAATAACAAGGTCAAGTCGATAATTGCCCACGGTAATCTTATTTATATAGGTACTGAGAAAGGTTTGGCTTGTTTTGATTATAAAGATTTCAAGTTTCACTCATTGTACTTCAAAAAAAACGGTATAGTAAAAAAAATTGACTATAACGTTAACCAGTTGATTACCGATGGTAAAGGCCATGTTTATGCGGCTACTAACGAAGGCGGATTACTTAAATTTACAGAAGGTGATAGTGTAGGCGTAACTTTAACCAAAAATGCTGATCGTGTAATTGAAGTTCAGGCAATAACTTTTGATCAAAATAATCAACTGTGCTTTTTTGCAAACGGCAAAGGATTAGGCATAGCAAACCCGCTAAATGGTAATAGTCGTATTGTAAACAGCCAAATTTTATCGGCTAACTGTCTTACCACGGCACCCGATGGTCATATTTGGGTGGGCGCCAATAACGGTCTTTACATATATAATTATGTAACCCAACAAATTACCCCGTTTGAAAACCCACAAAGAAAGCTGATCGCAAATAACATATCGGGTTTGATGAGAACAGCCAATGGCGAAATGTGGATAGCCACAAACGGTAATGGCATTAACATCTGGAACGATAAAAAACAGCTGCTGCGCCATATACCTTTTGGCGAGGCGGCAAACAGTTTGCAAAGCGGGGCTGTGGCAGGAATTTTTGAAGATAGTGAGCATCGAAAATGGATTGCCACACTCAGGGGTGGTGTAAATGTTATCGACCCCAAAACAGCGGCCTTTAAGCTGTACCGGCACAGTGCGGATGACCGTAACAGTGTATCGGGAAACTTTATACGCTCTTTTTGCGAAGATGAAAACCACAACCTTTGGATTGGCACCGATGGTAATGGTATGGACTACTGGAACACCCGGAACAATACATTTACTACTTACGCCCACACACCCGGCAAAAAAACAGTTAGCGGTAATTATGTGGTGAGCATTATTAAAGATCATAAAAACCAAATATGGACGGCCACATTTAACGGTGGTATTGATGTTTTTAACCGGGATAAACAACAATTTAAACACTACACCTGCTACAAAGCGGGCAACAAGGTTGAAGAGAAAAACTTTTGGAAACTGTTTGAAGACTCGAAACAACGCATTTGGGCTTCAAGCACCTGGGGAGGCGGCGTTTACCTATATAATGAGCAGCAAGACAGGTTTAACCTTTTAGATGATAAACTGGTTGACATGCACACCTTGTATGAAGACCACACAGGCGCACTTTGGGGAGGCGATTATACCCGGCTGGTTAAAATAGATCCATGGCAAAAAAAACACAATTATTATAACATAGGCCAGCCGGTAAGAGCCATTGTTGAAGATGGCAAGCACAATTTGTGGGTAGGCACCGAAGGTGGCGGGCTTTTACTTTTTAACCGCACCAGTAAAACCTTCAAGCGTTATACCGAGGTTAACGGACTATCGAGCAACGCGGTGCTCAATATTTTGGTTGACCGCCATAATAATCTTTGGTGCAGCACCCACAACGGCCTTTCGCGTTTTGACCCGGTAACCGGTAAGTTCAGGAATTTTTATGTTTCGGACGGATTGCAGAGCAACCAGTTTTTATATAACTCGGCACTAACCTTAAGCTCGGGTAATATGGTATTCGGCGGTATTAAAGGATTTAATGTGTTCAATCCGGATAGTGTAGAAAACTCGGTAAGGCAGCCCAAACTTCGCCTAACCGATTTCACCATCAACAATATACCCCTCACCGAAACCCGTTATGCTAAAAACATACCGCTTAATAGCTTAACCGAAATAAAAATACCTTTTAACGAAGCTACATTGGGAATTGGGTTTACAGCGCTTGAGTACTCATTCCCCGAAAAAATAAGTTACGCTTACTACCTTGAGGGCTGGGACCACGGCTGGAATTTTGTTGGAAAACTGCGCACGGCTTATTACAGCCGATTAAACGAGGGAAGTTATCTTTTAAAAATTAAAGCTACCGATACTGATGGTGGTTGGGAAACCCGACCCCTGATCATAAGGCTTATTGTTATGCCCCCCTGGTATCGTACCTGGTGGGCATATTTATTTTACGTTGCGGCAGCAGCCGGTTTAATAACTGCATTCTGGAGCTATCGTAAAAAACAATTAAAACTAACCTACGAGGTTTTAATAGCCAACTTGCAAATTGAGAAAGAAAAAGAGGCTAATGAGCGTAAACTATCATTTTTTACCAATGTTTCGCATGAGTTCAGAACACCGCTGACCCTTATCATAAACCCTATTAAAGACCTGCTGAAACAAAAAACCGACCCTACAGGCGAGTTAAACACCGTTTATAAAAATGCCCGCCGACTTTTAGGACTGGTTGATCATTTACTCTTGTTCCGTAAAACCGAAAGTGAGAACACCGAGCTCATTTTATCGAAAGTAAACTTTAATGAGTTTTGCCGCGAGGTATACAGTTGCTTTGTTCAGCAAGCAAGGCTTAAAAAAATCGATTACACTTTTACATCCGGTGAAACCGATATGCCCATTTATCTGGATAAAACCAAGATGGAAATTGCCCTGTTCAACCTAATATCAAATGCAGTAAAATTCACCCCTTCGGGTGGCAGTATTGCGCTCACCCTGAGAGAAGATCAAACCTCGGTATATTTTGAAATTGCCGATAGTGGCGTGGGCATACGTACCGATATTGGCGAAAAACTATTTGAGAAATACTACCAGGTTAAAGATGGCAATTCGCTAAAAACAGGCTTCGGCATAGGCCTTTATCTGGTTAAAACATTTATTGATAACCACGGTGGCTCTATTGATTATACCAGCCAGCAGGGACGTGGTACCGTGTTTACGCTCAGTTTACCTAAAAACTCGCATCAGCTTAATCATTCGGCCATTACCATTGAAAATGAGCCGCTACTTGAACATAATTTTGAAATAATTGACCCTGATGATTTTCACAACAGTACACCACAAACAGAAGCAGGCCAACTTGAACTGCTGATTTCGGAAAAGCAAACCATACTGGTAATTGATGATAATACCGAGATAAGTAACTATATAAGGCAAATATTTTCGCTTGAATTTACGGTTTACCAGGCCGACAATGGTAATGCAGGTTTAGAGATGATACGTAAGCACCTGCCCGATATTATTATTTGCGATATTGTGATGCCGGGCATAAATGGTTTGGATTTATGCCAGATGGTTAAGAGCGATTCGGCAACAAGCCATATCCCTATCATTTTATTAACTGGCGAAACAGCCCCCGACCTGCGAATTAAGGGCCTTGAAGAAGGCGCTGTTGACTTTATTAGCAAACCATTTGATAAAGAACTGCTTGTAGCCCGGGTAAGAGGAATTATGAAGAACAAAAAAGAACTTCAGAATTACTTTTACAACGAAGTTACCCTCAAAGGCAAAAGCCAAAACCTTTCAAACGAGCATAAAGACTTTTTATACCGCTGCATTGAAGTAATAGAAAACTCATTAAACGATCCTGCCTTTGAAATAAATGTAATTGCCGACAAGCTTGGCATGAGCCACTCTAACCTGTATAAACGTGTAAAAACGATTACCGGCTACTCTATTAATGGCTTTATACGTTTTGTACGCCTGCGTAAGGCTGCGGAAATACTCATTAACACCAACTGCAATGTAAATGAAGCTGCGTTTAGGGTTGGGTATAGTGACATGAAATATTTCAGGGAACACTTTAACAAGCAATTTAACCTAAACCCATCGGAGTTTATTAAAAGGCACCGCAGTGCTTTCCAAAAATCATATAAACTCAATACTAAAGATTCCAGGTTTAAGGCAATTGATTAACGCTTCATTCACCCTTATTATTGTACACCAACTTTCTTGATTTGGGTTTTATATCTATATATCACCCCATAAAATATTGCCTTTTCAAGAGATATTTGAGTATTAATCGAATCATACCCCCTAAATATATGAATTGCCCCCCTACGGGTACTATGTGCAGCTATGTACATTCGTTTACCAATTAAGCCCCGTCATTTATATGACATTAACCAATGTCGTGTTGCTTCAAGGCGGTACTTAGTTGAAAAACAAACCAATTTATTCACTAATTATGAGATTATTGCTTAAACCCGCAATGCTATGGGGATGGGTATGGATTTTACTATCCGCTACCATAGCAACCGCCTCTCCGGGCAAAAAATGGAACGGGGTACGTAACCGGTTAGCTAAAACCGAAGAAAAACTTTACCAGGGAACTGTATTTGACGATCAAAGCATTCCGCTACCCGGCGCACTCGTAACCGTATCCGGAAAAAACCTTACCCGTAACACCAATCAAAAGGGATATTTTGAACTTACTGCAAGCACGGGCGATACCATTATTGTTACCGCCATGGGTTTCAAGCCGTTTAAGTATGTTTTAAACACCGAGCAACAATTTGCCATTACGCTTGATATTGACAATCGTACTTTGCCTTTGGCACAATCATCAGTAGTACAACAAATTTATAATACCGTACCCAAAAACCTTAATATATCTTCAACCGATGCCGTTTATAATGCCGATATTATGAAATCGCCGGTTACCAGTTTCCGTAATGCTGTTACGGGGCGTTTAGCGGGATTATATACCTTGCAAACATCAGGTTTGGCTGGTGCCGATGGGGCCACACTTTCATTAAGAGGCCAAAGCCCGGTTATTATTATTGATGGTGTAGTTACCAGTCTTACCACCTTCGATTTGGAAGAAATTGAATCGGTGACGGTATTGAAAGATGCCTTGGCAACCGCCATGCTGGGTGCGCGTGGTTCACGCGGCGCAATTGTAGTTACTACTAAAAAAGGTAGCGCCAACAAGCAACAGTTATCTTTCAGTGCTCAAACAGCTGTGCAGCAGCCTTTAACCTGGTCAAAACCACTTAATGCATACAATTACGCAACCTTACGTAACGAGGCACTTAAAAACGATGGCGTACCGGCAAACTCCGGGCTATACTATAACCAAACCGCTTTAGATGCCTATCGCAACAACTCCGACCCGATCAACTACCCTAATGTTGATTACCGCAGAGCTATAACAAAAAACACCGCTCAATTTAACCGTTACACCTTCAGCGCAAGCGGCGGCAACAAATCGGCCAGGTATTTTGTATCAATGGAGCATGTAAACCAGGGAGGATTTTTCACCACTGTTGATTCAAACACATACAATACCAATAATAATTTCAAGAGTTATGTGATCCGCTCAAACGTTGATTTAAACATTACCAACAAGCTTTCGGGCGGTTTGTATTTGCTTGGCCGTATACAAAACACAAACGAGCCGGGTGTAAGTTCAGGTACCATAATATCAAACCTGTTAAACACTCCTGCCAATGCTTATCCCCTGCTTAATGCAAACAATTCATTCGGCGGTACGCAGCTATTCCAAAATAATTTATTGGCCCAAACCATAGGTTCGGGCTACCGCCAAAGGTTTTTTAGAGATGTATTGGTAAACCTCTACCTTAAACAAGACCTAAGCGATTTATTAAAAGGTTTATGGATGAAAGGTAAGGTTGCTTACAACTCAACCCTGGCCGAAGATATTAACCGTAGCAAATCATTTGCCGTATTTCAGCAAACAGGCAACGCTTACGCGCAATTTGGCACCAACGGAACACAGGGCAACAGCAATGGTATTGCCTACCAGGGCCGTATGGATTACGAAGAGTTTTCGATAGGATACGACCGCAGCATTGACCGCCATGGCATTAACTTACTGGTATTAGCCAACCGTGATAATACTACTGATGCCAATGATGCACAGGCCCTTCCATACACCATTATGGGCGTATCAGGCCGATTGGCCTATAATTACGATGGCAAATACATGGCCGAAGCTGCTTTTGGCTTAAACGGATCAAACCGGTACCCTCCTGCAGGCAATACTAAACTTGGCTTCTTCCCGGCTTTTGGTTTGGGTTGGAATATGGAGAAGGAAAGCTTCATGAAGCCTTTAAGTGCCATTAGCCGTTTAAAACTATTTGCAACTTATGGTACCAACGGTTGGGATAATGCCGGATACTTTATGTATTACCCACGTTATTTTGACGGGCCATCGCCTTACTTTGGTACTGGTGCAGGTACGGTAACCTCGGTTACCGAGTGGACGTTAGCCAATCCAAACGTAACTTTTGAGAAAGTAAATAAATTAAACATTGGTGTTAGCGGAGCGGTGCTGGACAACCGTCTATCGTTCAGCGTAGAATATTTTAACAACAAGTTTTACGACCTGATGATGCAGAGAGGCGATAACAGCCCGTTGCTGGGCAATGTTTACCCTAATGAAAACATTGGCAAAATCCGATACTTTGGTTGGGAAGGGCAGCTTAGCTGGCAGCAAACGGTAAATAAGTTGCAGTACTTTGTTGCCATAAATGCATCAACGGTAAACAGCAAAGTTTTATATTTTGATGAAGTGCGCAAGCCTTACCCATGGATGTACCAAACCGGCCAACCTGTTGATCAGCGTTTTGGTTACCTTGCCGATGGCTTATTCCAAAGCCAGGCCGAGGTTAACAGCAGTGCCACCACGGCAGGCTACCAGGCCCAACCCGGCGATATCAAGTACCGCGATCTTAACCGCGATGGCATAATTGACCAAAACGATGTTACGGCAATTGGCACTACCAAACCGCTTCTGTACTATGGCGTATCATTAGGTGCCAGCTTTAAAGGGTTCGATATAAGCGCACTTTTTCAGGGTGTTGAAAACCGTAATGTATACCTGAGCGGCAACAGCTACTGGGCATTCCAAAACAACGGTACAGGTCAGGCCTATGAGCACAACCTTAACCGTTGGACACCTCAAAATGCAGCCAATGCTACTTACCCAAGGTTAAGCTACGGTGCCAACATTAATAATGATGCCCCATCATCTTTCTGGGTTCGCAGCGGCGATTA
Source organism: Mucilaginibacter terrae (assembly GCF_031951985.1). NCBI lineage: Bacteria > Pseudomonadati > Bacteroidota > Sphingobacteriia > Sphingobacteriales > Sphingobacteriaceae > Mucilaginibacter > Mucilaginibacter terrae. The sequence goes on from NZ_JAVLVU010000001.1 coordinate 1,609,053, forward strand.
TTTCCGCCTTAAAAACGTGGAGATAGGCTACAAACTGCCAACTGCTTTAGTGGGTAAAATAGGTTTAAGCTCACTTAGAGTATTTGCCAACGGTTACAACCTGTTCACGTCATCTTCATCACAGCTCGATGGTCTTTCGCCCGAGTCGTTTGCGGGTGGTTTCCCGGTGTTGAAACTTTACAACCTTGGCATAAATGTTAAATTTTAAAAACCTCACCTGTATGAAAAAGAACTTTTACTCGATAATTTCTTTAGGATTAGGTTTGCTGATGGTTACGGCAAACTCATGCCGCAAATATGAAGAAGAGCCAAAAGACTGGTTTGGCCAGGATATGGCCTTTGATGCAGCCGACAAAAACGGCATTGTTGCCGGTTATGTGCTCAACAATATATATACTTATATACCCGATGGTTTTACCCGCATAGGCGGCGACTTTTTAGATGCCGGAACTGATGATGCATTACCGTCAACATATAACCGCCCCGTTGAATATTTTACCCGTGGTACCATTACCGCTCAAAACAACCCCGAAGAAAACCCGGGCAATGGAACCGGACTTACTTTTTACGGCAACAGTTATTATGGTATACGCCGCGCCAACACCTTTTTGGCCAATATAGGCCAGGTGCCTGTGCTTGCACAAACCAAACAATACTGGATTACCGAAGCCCGCTTTTTACGCGCCTACTTTTATTGGGAACTGCTGAAACGCTATGGTGGTGTACCCTTACTGGGCGATAAGGTATACGGCCTCGACGATAACATTAACCTGCCACGCAATACATTTGCCGAGGTAGTTAATTATATTGTTAGCGAGTGTGATGCTATTAAAGCCAACATGCGCCCCGACCCGGTTTCAACTTCAGATTTTGGACGGGTATCAAAAGGTGCTGCGGTAGCTCTTAAATGCCGGGTGCTGCTGTATGCCGCAAGTCCGCTGTATAATGGTGGCGGTTTTGAAACCGACCCTGTAAAAAAATCACTCACCGGCTATCCCACTGCCGACCCAACCCGCTGGCAGGCCGTTGTTAATGCCTGCACCGAGTTTCAGGCTTTAGGATATTATGCATTGGTATCAACAGGTACGCCCACGGCATTTACTTCAGTTTTCACCAACAAAATGTCTACCGAGATAATTTTTGCCAAGCAAAGTGCCAACAGTATTGGTTTAGAGAACGGTCAATCACCGGTTGGCTACATTGCCTCTAACACCAAAAGCCAGGGGCTTACCAGCCCAACCCAAAACTTGGTTGATGCCTTCCCCATGCTTAACGGTGCCAATATTACTGATGCCGGTTCGGGTTACAACCCAAGTACGCCATATGCCAACCGCGACCCACGCTTAGCTGCAACTGTATTTTTCAATGGTTCGACCTGGCTTGGCCGCGCAGTGCAACTTTACGAAGGTGGTGCCGATAAGCCTAACAACACAGCCGTATCACCGGTACAAACCCGCACGGGCTACTATCTGCGTAAGTTCTTGGGCAACTTTACTACAGGAAATACTTATTCTAACACCAGCCATAACTTCCCTATTTTCAGGTATGCCGAAATAGTATTAAATAATGCCGAGGCTCTTAACGAAACCGGCCAAACCGAAGCTGCTGTACAACAGGTAATAGCCATAAGGCGCAGGGCAGGTTTAGCCGCCGGACCAAACAACCGATTTGGCATACCGGCAGGTATTAGCCAAGCTAACCTGCGTACGCTAATTATGAACGAGCGCCGAATTGAGTTTGCTTTTGAAGAACAACGCTTTTGGGATATACGCCGCTGGAAAACCGCCCCGCAGGTAATGACGCAAGCCCTTACCGGAGTAAGCATTACCAATGCAGCCACACCAACATTCCAATCGTTTAACGTACTCACCCCGGTTTGGAGAGATAAGCTGTATCACATGCCTATTCCGTTTGACGAGATACTCAAAAACCCGGCACTTATACAAAACGAGGGTTGGTAGTAAAGTAGCAGTATTCAAAATTTAAGAAAGATCACAATGAAAAATATCATAAAATGGCTCATTGCTCTTTGCTGCCTGTGCAGTACCGCGGCAATGGCACAAAATAAAACGGTGTCGGGTTCGGTGGCCGATACCACCGGCGCCCCCATAGCCGGAGCCACTATAACCGAAAAGGGCCGTACCGATAATTCTGTACAGTCAAACGCGTTGGGGCGCTTTACCCTTACCTTTAAGGGTACCGACAAGATTCTGATTATATCAATGGTAGGCTTTACCTCCCGCGAGGTAAATATGGGTAACCGCCAAAGCATCAGCATTAACCTCAAAGAATCGTCGCAAGGCTTGTCTGAAGTGGTGGTAGTGGGTTTTGGCAAACAACGTAAACTCACCAGTACGGGTGCTATAAGCTCGGTATCGGGCGAAGATTTGCGGCAAAACCCGGCGGCCAGTATTCAAAATACCATGGCCGGAAAATTACCGGGCTTTTTCTCACAGCAGGTATCGGGCAGGCCCGGAGCCGATGGCGCCAACTTTTACATACGTGGGGTAAGTTCATTTAATACCGGTAATAACTCTCCCACTATTTATGTTGATGATATTGAGTACACGCTTGAGCAATTTTCGAGGCTCGATCCTAATGAAATTGAATCGGTAACGGTTTTAAAGGATGCTTCGGCCACTGCCGTGTTTGGTGTACGGGGTGCAAACGGTGTAATTATAGTTACCACGCGCAGGGGTAAAATTGGTGCTCCGCAAATCACCTTCCGCGGCGAAACCAGCATACAACAACCAACCATATTTCCTAAGTTTTTAAATGCTTATGATGCCGCAGTTTTGTACAACCAGGGCCGCAAGAATGACAACCAAACACCTTTCTTTACTGATGCCGACCTTGCTGCTTACCGCGACCATACCGACCCTTACGGACACCCGGATGTAAACTGGAAAGATGAGTTATTTAAAAAATTCAGCAGGCAGCTGCGTGGCAATTTTGATATTACCGGCGGTACTCAAAATGTGAGGTACTTCCTTTCGGCCGGCTACCTTAACCAGGATGGTATGGTTAAAGATTTTGGCAGCAAACAAGGTATAAATAACAACTACTTTAACGAGAGGTATAACTACCGTTCAAACCTCGACATAAAGATCACCAAAACTACTGATCTCCGCCTCGACCTTTCGGGAAACATCAGCACCATTAATACGCCACAGGTAGGCAGTCCTAACGGCTGGAACGATGTGTTTGCCGATTATGGTAGTATTTGGACACTGGCACCCTGGGCATATCCTATTTACAACCCCGATGGCTCGTTGGGCTACAGCGCATGGCAACGCAGCCCCGGCACCGGTGGCACTGTATACGATGCAAACAATATTGTGGGCCGTTTAACCTACCTGGGTTACAACCGAACATTTGAAAACAATATGAACCTGGTAAGTAATATTACCCAAAAGCTTAATTTTATCACACCCGGGCTATCATTAAAAGGCGTTTTATCATATGCCTCAAACTATAACAACCCCAACGTGAGCATGAGCGGTGGCGAATTTCCGTCGTTTATTTATAACCCAACAGCCAACACTTACGAACCACGCAATGCCAATACCTTTAGGGTGCGCAGGCTTATACGCGGCTCAAACAACGGTAGCACCATTCGTGTGTTAACTACACAGGCATCACTTAATTATGATAGAAGCTTTGGTTACCACCACGTATCAGGTATGGCCTTGTTTATGCAACAGTCTGATACGCGTGCAAACTCCGCCAGTACTTACAACTTTATTCCAAGCAAGTTCAGAAGCTATGTAGGCCGTTTTACCTATGACTTTAAGCAACGCTACCTTTTTGAGGTGAACGGCTCGTACAATGGGTCTGATCGTTTTTCGGAAAGCAAACGCTTCGGCTTCTTCCCTGCCGTATCGGCCGGTTGGAACATAAGCGAAGAAGAATTTTTCAAGAAGAATTTTGGTGTGGTAAGCCTGTTTAAATTGAGAGGCTCGTATGGTTTAACTGGTAATGATAAGCTGGGAGGAAATTTCAGTTACTACTACCAGCAAATTTATACATCATCTGGCAACCAGGTCTTTTTTGGTAACCCAAATCCCAACACTTCCAATGGTATTTACGAAGGAACCTTAGGCAATCTTGAGGTTGGCTGGGAAAACGAAAAGAAGTTTGACTTAGGTCTGGAAATGGGTTTCTTTAAAAATAAACTTACTGCAACCATCGACTACTTTAACAACAATCGTTACGATATTTTAACCGACCGTAGCGGCCGGGCCGACCCTCGTTTTGGTTCAGTATCGCTCACATTTGGTCAAACACTACCACCGGTAAACCTGGGTAAGGTAAATAATAAGGGTATTGAGGTTGAGCTAAATTATAACGGCAAAGTGGGTAAAGACCTTAGCTACTCTGTTAAAGGCACCTACTCAATTGCCAAAAACAAAATCGTATTTGCAGATGAACCTACATATGCGAACGAATATCAGGCTTACACCGGCAAAGCAATTAACACACAGCGTGTATACACCTGGATAGGTTTTTACCAGGATGCTAATGATATTGCTAACAGTGCCAAACCAGGGCAGGCTGTACGCCCCGGAGATCTTAAATACGCCGACCTGAATGGCGATGGTGTAATTAACGGGTTTGACACCAAAGTACAGGGCGATCCTAACATTCCTAATACTACCGGTGGTATAAACCTTTCGGTACGTTACAAAAACTTCAATATCGGGGCATTTTTCCAGGGAGCAATGAACTTTAACGTTCGGGGCGTTGCCGAGGCTATACAACCGTTTGGCTCTAATTTTATGGCCATCCATCAACAAGCCTGGACACCTGAATTAGGAAATAATGCCAAATTCCCGCTATTATCATTCATTCCTGGCATTAGCGACTCAAGAGCTAACCCGTCAACTTTTTGGATGATACCGGGCGATTACATCCGCCTGAAAACAGCTGAAGTTGGATACACGCTTCCTCAAAGCTTTGTAGCTAAACTTCACATGAAATCTATTAAAGTTTACTCAAATGGCTATAACCTGCTCACGTGGACCAAGCTAAGCAGCCTGTATCAGCTCGACCCCGAAATTGGGCAGGGTTCAACCGGATCAAGTGGTACCGACAGGGCAAATTATCCACCACAGCGAATTTTCAACTTTGGTGTATCGGCCACATTTTAAACATTTTATAACAACATTAACATGAGAAGTTTAATCATCATAATAGGAACCTGCATGGTTTTGGCGGCATGCAGTAAAGAGGGCGGTTTTTTGGCAAATACCACAACCCCTTTGGATGAAGCCCAAACCTTTACCGATAGTTTGCGCACCATACAATTTTTAAACGGTATATATGCCGAGGGTACTTACAACGATGCCAGCTATGCCGGCGTAGGGTTTGCATTTAACAAACGCCGTTGGGAAACACACGGTAACTGGGAAACCTCGGTAGATGACTCTGAATACTCTTTAAGTTCGGCCACACGCCCATCGGTAATGCTATACCAGGGAACGCTTTCGGCGGCCAATTACGGAGCTAACCCCAAAGCCACCGAGGTATGGGCTACCCCCTATCGTAACATACGCCGTTGTAACGTATTATTAAAAAATATTGACAGGTCTCCATTATCAAACGCTACCAAAAACCGTATGCGTGGCGAAGCCCGTTGTTTACGTGCCTGGTATTATCTGCAATTATTAATTGTATACGGCGGTGTACCCAATGTAGGCGATAATGTTTATGGGATTGAAGATTTCCTCGATCTGCCACGTCAAAACTTTGCCGAACTTGTAAGTTATTTGAGCACAGAGCTTGACCAGGCAGCACTACTGCTTCCTGCACCCAACGCAGCCCCTCCTGCCGGTTACCAGGATCTTGATTTTGGCCGCGTTACCAAGGGCACTGCTATGGGCCTTAAATCGCGCTTGTTGTTGTACGCAGCAAGCCCCTTATTCAACGGCGGGGCACTGGCCTCGGCAACAGCACAGCAAAAAGCCATTGTTAGTTACCCTGAGTATAATGTTAGCCGCTGGCAAACTGCTGCTACCGCTGCAGAGGCTGTTATTAACAGCGGTTACTATGCGCTAAATCTAAATAATACCGTAAAACCGGGCTATGGCTTTTACGAAGTATTTTTAACAAGGGCAAGCCGCGAGTACATTTTTATGGTAAGTCGTCCTAATAATAAAGATTTTGAACTGTACTACCTGCCGGGCACACGCAGCGGTCAAAACTATTCGCGTCCAACCCAAAACCTGGTTGATGCTTTCCCGATGAACAACGGCAAAGCCATTACCGATCCTACATCCGGCTATGACCCTGCTAACCCCTATGTAAAACGCGACCCTCGTTTTAATTACAGCATTATTTTTAACGGTAGCCGGTATCAAAGCAATGCCAACGTACAAGATTTTGTATGGACATTTACCGGTACTGGTTCCAACGGTGATGCTTTTTCGTCGGGTGGAAATACTGGCTATTTCTCACGCAAGATGTTAGATAGTACGGTGACCAACAGCGTGGGTGCCAATCCGCAACGTAACTGGCCGCTCATGCGCTACGCCGAAATTTTACTGAATTATGCCGAAGCTATAAATGAAACCGGCAATACAGCCCTTGCCTATCCTAAGTTGCGTGAATTACGTGAGCGTGCCGGTATACAGCCTGGTGCAGATAACAACTACGGCATGAACCCCAATATGAACCAAACCGAAATGCGTGCCTTCATCCAAAACGAACGCCGTATTGAACTGGCATTTGAAGACCAGCGTTATCATGACATACGCCGCTGGAAAATTGCTATGACATTGTATAATGGCACTGCAAACGGATACAACCGCGTTATGCACCCTATACGTGTAGGTTCGGCCGGTTCGCTTACTACTGGTGTTGGCTTAACATTCACTTATCAAATCGAAAACAACATCCGTCAGCACGTTTTCAGGCCCGAAATGTATTTGTGGCCAATTATGGACGAAGAGATAAGAAAAATGCCTTCTATGATTCAAAACCCGGGCTGGTAACTAAGTGTGAATATTCAGTAACAGCCTTTTGTTCCCTTGATAGTCTGCCTGTTAGGCGGCTATCGGGGAACTTTATATGGTATAATTTGAGCATTTGTCACAAAGCTATTACCATCAAATTAGCCCCTGTATTTTATCATTTAGCCCCCTTTGCGTTACTTTATTTTGGCCTTATTTGCAACATACCTGCTTTATTCAGTTTAAAGCATTGAATATTCCATTTGTAAGGGTGATATATCATATTATTATGCTCATCTATATGCTAAAAACAAATCTATTGTCCATTCTACTGGTTACTACTATTTTCCCTGCTGTGGTAAATGCTCAATCAAAAAACAACGGTTACAAACTGGTATGGAGCGACGAGTTTAACACGCCCGGTGCTCCCAATCCTAAAAACTGGACCTATGAAAAAGGATTTGTAAGAAATAATGAACTACAATGGTACATCACCCAGGAAAATGCCGTTTGTAAAAACGGAAAACTAATTATTGAAGCCCGGCGCGATACAACCGCTAATCCTAATTATGAACAAGGTTCAAAAGACTGGCGTAAAGCAAGGTCTACTAAAGGATATACCTCGGCCAGTTTAAAAACATCGGGACTACAATCATGGCAATATGGCCGCTTTGAAATGAAAGCCAGGATCGATACCGCCGTTGGCTTATGGCCTGCCTTCTGGACTTTAGGTGTAAACGGCCAATGGCCCTCATGCGGCGAAATTGACATTATGGAGTATTACCAGGAGAAAATTTTGGCCAATATAGCCTGCGGCACCTTAACCCGCTACAAGGCCAAGTGGTTCAGCAATACCAAACAAATTTCAAGCTTTGCCGATAAACAGTGGAGCAGCAAATTCCATGTATGGCGAATGGATTGGGATGAGCAGCAAATAAGCCTCTTTGTTGACGACCTTTTGCTCACCAAAGTATCGTTAGATGAGCTAAATAATGCTAACGGGAATCCGCCCAATCCTTTCAAGCAGCCACATTATATTTTAATTAACCTGGCCTTAGGTGGAGATAATGGCGGCGACCCGTCGAAAACCAGTTTCCCCAGAAAGTACGAGATTGATTACGTACGCGTGTACCAAAAAATACAAAAAAATTAAGCTGAGAATGATATTTAAGTTGGGAAAACCTTTGACTCAAAGCAATAAGTAGTGAAGTTTTCATCTTACCATCGCCATATGCGGCTGCCCAACTTAAATCAAACTGACACCTTTTTCCCCTTCCCATCTAACTAATAAAAAAGATTGCATGAAACATCTACCCTATAAAGCTGCAGTTATAACAACATTTTTAACCATAACTATATCAAGCTTATGCGCAGCGCAAAAAAAAGCTAATTCCACGCAATCGGCTCAAGAGGTTGTGAATATCATACATAAAGTAAACCGTTACTGGCAGGCCGGGCACCCCGAACATGGTCGTCCGTTTTGGGATAACGCCGTTTACCATACGGGCAACATGGAAGCCTATAAACTAACTAAAGATAAAGCCTACCTGAACTACTCTATTGCCTGGGCCGAACATAATGAATGGAAAGGCGCAAAATCAAACGACCGCAGCAAATGGCTCAGTAATTATGGCGAAACGGATCAGCATGTATTGTTTGGCGACTGGCAAATATGCTTTCAAACCTATGCCGATCTTTACAACTTAGCACCGCAGTCCATTAAAATTAAACGCGCCCGCGAGGTGATGGAATACCAAATGCAAACCCCAAAAAACGATTACTGGTTTTGGGTTGATGCCTTGTACATGGTTATGCCCACCATGACCAAACTTTATAATATAACCCGTAACCCGCTGTATCTCGAAAAAATGCACAACTATGTACAATCAACTGATAGTGTGATGTACGATAGCAATGAAAACCTGTATTACAGAGATAAGAAGTATTTATATCCTCAACACAAAACCAATAATGGCCGCAAAGATTTTTGGGCACGTGGCGATGGCTGGGCACTTGCTGCTTATGCCAAAGTATTAGCCGAATTACCAAAAACTGATAAACACCGCGCCGGATATGTAGATAAATTTAAAAAAATGGCTAAAGCTGTAGCAGCCTGCCAACAGCCCGAAGGTTACTGGACACGAAGCATGTTTGACCCACAGCAAGCCCCCGGCCCCGAAACCAGTGGCACCGCACTATTTTCCTATGGCATTTTATGGGGAATAAACAACGGACTACTCGATAGGGCAACTTATGAACCTGTTGTAAAAAAATCGTGGAAGTATCTTAGTACGGTTGCCCTGCAACCCGATGGTAAAGTAGGCTACATTCAACCCATTGGCGAAAAAGCCATACCGGGGCAAATAGTTGATGCAAACTCAACCTATAATTTTGGTGTAGGCGTTTATTTGCTGGCAGCTTGCGAGGAGGTGAAATTTTTGAAAAAGCGTAAATAATTAAACATAAAAAAGAGTTGCTCTAAACTTATGTATGGCGGTGTGCCATTCAATACGTTTAAAACAACTCTTTTCAGTTGATAAAATTATTTGAGTTTAACCTCTTAAATAACCATTCAATTATTTATTGGGGTATATCATCTCAATTTTTCCATCAGGGGTGTGGTTAAGCTCAGTTACCTTAACATTACGCAAATGAGTTTTGCCCGACAGTTGAGTGTCGTGATAAAAAATGTACCATTTGCCTTTAATCTCAATAATAGAATGGTGCGTTGTCCAGCCCTCTACCGGTTGCATAAAAGTACCGGCATAAACAAACGGACCTATAGGTTTGTCACCTATGGCATAGGCAAGTAAATGGGTATCACCGGTTGAATAAGTAAAGAAATATTTGCCGTTAAACTTGTGCATCCACGATCCCTCAAAAAAACGGCGATTATGGTCTTTTCCCAAAATTGGTTTGCCAGCACTGTCAATAATTGCAGCATCTTTAACCGCTCCGTCAAACTCTTTCATGTTTGGTTTAAGCTTGGCTACTTTACAATTCAGGGCGGGTGCATCATCCCGTTGTAAATCGGTTTTCGAACCATTGGCATCATATTTACCCTCTTTCCAGCGTTGTAGCTGACCACCCCATATACCGCCAAAATACATATAAGTGCTGCCGTCATCATCGGTAAACACAGCTGGGTCAATACTAAAGCTGCCCGGTATAGGTTTAGGCTCGGCTTTAAAAGGCCCCGCAGGGTTTTTAGAAGTAGCCACCCCTATTGCAAAAACATCGTTTTTATCTTTTAATGGAAAATACAGGTAATAGGTACCATCTTTAAAAGCCACATCAGGTGCCCATAGCTGACGACCGGCCCACGGAATATCTTTAATATCAAGCGCCACGCCATGATCGGTTACCTTGCCGCCAATACTATCCATCGACAGGATGTGATAATCCCGCATATTAAAATGGTCCCCGTTATCATTCTCTTTTATACCCGATTCTACGTCGTGCGAGGGATAGATATAAATTTTTCCATTAAATACATGAGCTGATGGATCGGCCGTGTAAATAGAGCTGATCAACGGCTGCGAAAGATATTCCTTTTTGCCGCTATCCACTTTACTTTCGGTTTCGCTATTAACTTGCTTAGCGCTTTTTTGCTGACACGATGATACAAATGCGGCCATGGTTACTGTAGCCAGCATCAACTTTCCGGATGTTTTTAATATCATAAAATATAGGTTTTTAAGTGGTTTAATCTGATTTTTACAATCGATTGCAATATATACATATCTTTGCTATGTTTACAACAATTACTAACCAGTATTATGCATAAATTTTTCAAGGCCCTCCCCTGCCTGCTCATTTGCCATTCGTTGGCAGTGGCACAGGTACGTTTACCACAGCTAATAAGCGATGGTATGGTTTTACAGCGTAATAAACCCATTAACTTATGGGGATGGGCGCAAACCGGCGAGAAAGTAACCCTGAAATTTGCCGGTAAAACCTACCGCACCATTACCGGTACTGATGGCAAGTGGACCATACAAGCCAAGGCCCTGAAAGCAGGCGGTCCGTACACGCTCACTATTAATGCAAGTAACCACATAACGCTGAACGATATTTTAATTGGCGATGTATGGTTTTGCTCCGGCCAATCAAATATGGCATTGCTCGTGAGCCGGGTAAAGGAGCGTTTCCCTGATGAAATTAAATCAGCTGATTATCCTCAGATACGTAATTTCTTTATTCCAACGGTATCTGACGTAAGCAAAATATATGATGACCTCCCGCCGGGAAAATGGTTAGCGGCAACACCGCAGCAGGTATTATCATTTGGGGCTACCTCATGGTTTTTTGCTAAAAAAATTTATCAAAAGTACCGGGTGCCTATTGGCATTATAAACTCCAGCGTGGGTGGCACACCGGCACAAGCCTGGATAAGCGATGATGGAATTAAACAAATTCCGGCGTATGCATCCCGGCTTGAGCAATTACACAACACCCGTTATTTGGATAGTATTAAAAGCATTAAGCCCCCTGAAAATCCTAACCCGGTTACCTCAAAAACTGATGAAGGGCTTAACGGCGCATTACCCTGGTTTGATGTAAACTATAAACCTGAAAACTGGAAGCCCTTTTGGCTACCCGGATATTGGGCCGACCAGGGCATCAGGAATTTAAATGGCATAGTATGGTTCAGAAAAGAAGTTGATATACCGGCAGAGTTAGCGCAAAAACCGGCTACCTTGTTTGTAGGCCGAATTATTGATGCCGATGAAACCTATATAAATGGCAAAAAGGTTGGCAATATTACATATCAATACCCGCCCCGCATTTATCCTTTGCCGCAGGATAAAAAACTCCTGCATGCGGGCAAAAATGTGATAACGGTACGTGTAATCAATTACTCGGGTAAGGGTGGCTTTGTGCCCGATAAAACATATGCTTTAGCCTTTGGCAAAGATACTATTGACCTGCGCGGCAATTGGCAGTATAAAGTTGGACAGGCATTTACCCCGGCTTACAGCAACTACAAACCGTTTTCGGCACAGGATGAGCCTACCGGCTTATACAACACCATGGTTGCCCCGGCAATTAATTATGGCATAAAAGGCTTTGTATGGTACCAGGGCGAAACAAATGCCGGCAAACCACAGGAATATGACTTACTGCTAAAAACATTAATTACCAACTGGCGCAGTAAATGGAAAGATGATAAACTGCCGTTTATATACGCTCAACTACCTAACTTTATGGAGGAGCAATACCTGCCCTCAAGCAGCCAATGGGCCGAAATGCGCGAAGCACAGGCAAAAGCGCTTAGCATGCCCGCCACCGGCATGGCCGTAACCATTGATGCCGGCGAATGGAATGATATACATCCGCTCGATAAAAAAACAGTAGGCGAACGCCTTGCCATTGCTGCAGAGAAAGTAGCATACGGCGAACAAAAAATTGTCAGCTCTGGCCCTATCCTGCTTTCATCAAAAATTAACGACCGCGAGATCATACTTACTTTTAGCAATACGGGCAGTGGCCTGGTAGCTAAAGGCGGTGGCAAGCTCAGGTATTTTGCTATTGCCGGTGATGATAAAAGATTTATTTGGGCCGATGCACGCATTGAGGGCAATACGGTAATTGTATCTAACGATAAAATTATCCAGCCCAAATTTGTACGTTATGCATGGGCCGATAACCCTGATGGAGCTAACCTTTACAATATAGAGGGTTTGCCTGCATCACCATTCCGTACTGATGGTTTATAATCAAATTAACTTATCGAAATAAAAACTGCCAGGTCTCTGCCTCCAAAAGCCTACGGTCCGGCAGTTAGCTTTAAAGCGTACCCAATACTATAAACTTCAATTATGAAGAAGATACTTAACTGTCTTGCAGCATTAATCATCACGCTTATAGCAGCATCACATAGCAATGCCCAGAATAGCAACACATATATATCTGCTAAAAAGGTACCGGGTACTTTCCCTTTGGCGGCGGCGGGCAGGGTGGCTCCGCTTTGGGTAAGTAATGCCGACTATCCGGGTGTTATACGTGCTGTAAAAGATTTACAGACTGATGTTAAGGCAGTTACTCAATCCTCTCCGCAATTGCTCAGCAATGCATCGGGTTCAAAACAGGTTGTAATTATTGGCACCATTGGCAAAAGCCCGGTTATTGATCAGCTTATTAAAAACAAAAAACTGAATGTAAGCGGTATTGCAGGTAAATGGGAAACATTTTTGTTGCAAACAGTTCAACACCCCATGCCGGGTGTTGAACAAGCACTTGTTATAGCCGGTAGCGATAAACGCGGAACTATTTATGGTATTTATGATCTTTCGGCGCAAATTGGAGTATCGCCCTGGTATTGGTGGGCTGATGTACCGGCTAAGCAACAAAAGAATCTACACGTATTGCCCGGACGCCATACCATGGGCGAACCGGCCGTAAAATACCGCGGTATATTTATTAATGATGAAGCGCCGGCATTTTCGGGGTGGACCAAGGAGAAATTCGGAGGTTTTAACAGCAAAATGTACGCTAAAATGTTCGAGCTTATTCTTCGCCTGAAAGGCAATTACCTTTGGCCTGCTATGTGGGGAAATGCCTTTAATACCGACGATCCGGCAAACCGTGCCACTGCCGATGAATATGGTATTGTAATGGGCACATCGCACCATGAGCCCATGGACCGCGCCCAGCAGGAATGGAAACAATTTGGCAAAGGCGACTGGAACTACAATACTAATGGCGAGGTTTTACGCGATTTTTGGCGTAAAGGCATCGAAGGCATGGGCAATGCCGAGACCTTGGTAACCATAGGCATGCGCGGCGACGGGGACATGGCCATGGAACAGGGCACCAATATTTCCCTGCTTGAAAAAATTGTAGCCGACCAGCGCAAAATCATAGCAGATGTAACCCAAAAGCCAGCCGAACAAACACCCCAGGTTTGGGCCCTGTACAAAGAAGTACAGGATTATTACGATAAAGGTATGCGCGTACCCGATGATGTAACCCTGCTGCTGTGCGACGATAACTGGGGCAACATACGCAAACTGCCCCAACCGGGCGAAAAGCCACGCAAAGGCGGCTTTGGTATTTACTACCACTTTGATTACGTGGGCGGTCCGCGAAATTATAAATGGTTAAATACCAACCCAATTGCTAAGGTATGGGAGCAAATGCACCTGGCCTATGAGCACAACGCACGCCAGTTATGGATAGTAAACGTTGGCGATTTAAAACCAATGGAATTTCCCATTTCATTTTTTTTAGATTATGCCTGGAACCCCGAAAAGCTGCCGGCCAACTGTTTACAGGAATATACCCGGCAATGGGCTGCGCAACAATTTGGCGAAAAGCACTCGGTCGAGATTGCCAGTATGTTATCTCTCTATACCAAATACAATGGCCGGCGCAAGCCCGAATTATTAAATACTGATACGTACAGCCTAACCAATTACAGGGAATTTGAGCGCGTGGTTACTGATTACAATAACCTGAAAAAACAAGCGGAGAAGTTAAATGAGCAAATTCCTCAAACGTATAGGGATGCTTATTATCAATTGGTTTTACACCCCATACAGGCTTGTGCCAATCTTAACGAAATGTATTATGAAACTAACCTGAACCTCTGGTACGCTAACCAGGGCAGGGCGGCTGCTAATGATAAGGCTGCTAAAGTAAAAGCACTGTTTGCCCGTGATGCAGAAATTTCGAAATACTATAACACCCAATTAGCTAATGGCAAATGGAACCATATGATGGATCAAACCCACATCAGTTATACCTATTGGCAGCAACCACCAGTTAATAAGATACCCGATGTTAAAGAAATTAAAGTGCCCGAAAAAGCATTTATGTGCTTATCGGTAGAGGGTTCGGGTAACTGGTGGCCATTGTCGGCAACGCACCCTGCACTTCCGGCATTTAGCAAATACGGGCCAAAAAGCTATTACATAGAGATTTTTAATCGTGGTGCCCAACCATTTACTTTTAAAGCCACACCATCCGTACCATGGCTTAAAATTACGCCGGCACAAGGCACAGTTGATATGCAACAACGCATCGAAGTTTCGGTTGATTGGGCTAAAGCCCCGGCATCGGCCTGGAATGAAACTATCCGGCTTAAAGGATCGGAAGGTGGAGATATTACAGTAAAAGCACAGTCGGATAAAGCATTTGCCCAAGTCCCTACCCAGGGGTTTGTACAAAGTAATGGCTACATTGCCATTGATGCCCACCATTATAGCAAAGCCATCAGTTCATCAACCATTAAGTGGCTTAGCCTTCCCGATCATGGTCGTACCTCCTCGGCTGTAACACCAACGCCTGTTACCGCACCGCTCCAAACGCCGGGCGGTAATAGCCCGTATTTAGAGTATATGGTTAATTTGGCCGATACTGGATTGATAGAATTAAACGCTTACCTGTCTCCTACTATTGATTTCAGCGGTAGCAAAAAGCTGCAATATGCGGTATCCATCGACGATGAAAAACCACAAATTTTTCATCTGAATGCCGATTCATCACCCAGGGTATGGAACAAAGCCGTGTCGGAGAATATTATCATCCAAAAGTCTAAACATAATATTCAAAAGCCCGGAGTGCATACCGTAAAGTTTTGGATGGTTAGCCCCGCAGTGGTTCTACAGCGTATGATATTGAATATTAATAACGGTTTACAGCCTTCATATTTAGGTCCGCCAGAGAGCCAGAATTTATAAGGCTATATTTATGCTATGAAGAAATTTTTAAAGTAAAATAATCTGTTGATTGTAACAACACATTATTTTACCGGCCAATAAGGAGAATCGGTACGTGCAGTTGTAAGATAACTTTTAATTTTAGCTACAACAGCTACATTTTGAGCCGAAATATCATTGTCTTCATGAATGTCTTTTTCCAGATCGAATAATGATAATTTACCGGCTTTTATAATGGCTTTCCATTTGCCATAACGTACAGCTTGTGTAAAACCATCTTCAAAAAACTCCCAGTACAAAAAGCGGTCTTTGGCCACTTTTTGCTTGTTCAGTAAAAATGGCGACAGATTGGTACCGTCGGTTTTTATGGTAGATTTATAATTTGCCAGCCCTGCAAAAGTTGGCATTATATCGGCAAAATATCCGGGTACAGTAATGGTGCGGCCGCTGCCAACCAGTTTTTTGTTCCATACAATCATTGGTATGCGTATACCACCTTCTGTTAAATCGCGCTTATACCCTTGCAATGGGCCGCCCGAATCAAAGAATTGGGCAATAGCGGTAAGTGCGGGTGTAGGCTCTGAGCGCGGGCCATTATCCGAGCAAAATATTATGATCGTGTTTTTATCGAGCCCGTTATCGATCAAATACTTCTTAATACGCCCTACCGAATTATCAAGGTAACTTACCATGGCAGCATAAGTTTTGGGCCCTGCTGGCCAATCCTGCTTTTCGTAAATAGTATTTAAAGGCGCATCTAACGGAGAGTGTGGGTTAGAATGGTTCACCATTACAAAAAATGGTTTGTTATCGCCCTTATGCTTGTTCATGAATTTTATGGCATCATCAGTGATCAGCTCACTCACATAATATTCCTTTTTACCATTAAGATTTTGTGGTATATCAACAATGTTGCCGTTACGGTACCAGTGGCCGGGCCAGTAGGTGCTTGAATAGGTTTCGGGATAGGCAATAAGCCAGCCCGAAAAATCATGAAAGCCATGCTGTAACGGTGTGGCCAATGAATCAAAACCATCAACATGCCATTTGCCCATTAAGCCGGTTGTATATCCGGCTCTTTGCAACAGGGTGCCAATAGTGGCCTCTCCGGGCAGTAAATTAGCTCTGTAAACTATTTTGCCTGCTTTTCCACCCGGTTTTCCTCCGGTAATTGTCATATTGCCTCGGATGGTTGCATGCCCTGTGTTTAAGCCTGTAAGCAGCGAACCACGCGACGGTGAGCATACCGGCGCACCTGCATAAAAATCGGTTAGCTTTGCACCTTCACGGGCTAAAATATCAATGTTTGGCGTTTGAATTTTCTTTTGTCCATATACACCTACATCACCATAGCCTAAATCATCGGCCAATATAAATACGATGTTTGGCCTTTGTGCTTTTACGCTTAAAACAGCAAGCATGGCCATTATAAATACACCCGTTCTTTTCATTTAGTATGAGCTTAGCATTACCGGTTTACAGCAACCTGTGTTGCTTTGAAACATAGGTACGTTATAAATAACGGAATTAGTAAACATTTGTGCAAATGCTGATATGTAATTATTACATGCAATTATAGCTTTAATAATTATCCTCTTGCTTTCACGTACTATATGCCAATTAGGGCAGTTCTGCTTTTAAAGCATAAAAACCCGCAGGCCTGCCGGAGCAAGGCACTGCGGGTTGCAACCGCTACGTTACAGTTCTTTATCGGCCAATAATTTTGCGTCGCGGGTATTTTTTTGTACTGCAATAGCCGAAAACATGCTAAGGCAGAATGCCATGGCGTAAAAGCCTTTCTCGCTTCGGGCTATGCCGGCATTCCACAGGCCAATGGTTAATAATACCATCGATGCTATAGTGGCAAACCAACTTAGGCCGTAATAAAGGTCTGTTACAGCAAGTCCCTCGGCCCTGTCTCTAACGCTTTTTTGCACCGAGATTACTGCAAACAAGCCAAATAGTAATATGGTAAAATAATAACCCTTTTCGTTCAACTCCATAGTGGCATTCCACAAGCCTATACAATAGGCCACGGTACCGGTTAATAAGGCAAACCACGAGGCCCCTATAAATGCGCCTGTTGGTTTAAAAGGATTTCTACCTTTTTCACCGTATTGTACCATGTTTAAATTTTCGTCTGTTCTTTTTTGTAGCGGTTCCATAATATTTGTTTTTGTAATTATTATGCAAGCAAATGTCGGGTGCAAAACACAACTACAAAAGTTAGAATGCTGAGTTTACTGACGATATATTTAATACTTTTTGTATAATTATGCCTATAATATATAGCCCTATGGATTCATTATCGGAGCTAATCAATTTGCTTAAAACATCAGATAAAAAACAATTCAGGCAATTTCTGAAGCAGAAAAACAAACGAGCTGACGTAAAAAACCTGCAGTTACTAAAATTGATAGAATCTGACGATATAAGTAGCTTGGATAAGCTGTACAGCACCGATAAAAAAACTGATGCCTATTACGCTTTACGCAAAAGATTACAGGATAGTTTACTGCAGTATTTATCGCAAAAAACTTTTGAAGGCAGCCATTCAGATACTTATGATGCCCTTAGATTGGTGGTGGTAGGCCGTTTTTTATTAGAGAATGACACAGTTAAAACTGCTTTTAAATGTTTAGATAAGGCCGAACGCCTGGCTCAAAACCTGGAACAATTTAATTTATTGAATGAACTGCTGCTGCTGAAGTTACAATACGCACATTTGCCGGGTGCCGATAACCTGGACTCTTTAACCACGCGCTTTCAACAAAACCAGTTGAATATGCAGCGCGAGGCTAAACTAAATATAGCCTATGCGTTTTTACGCAAAGAGTTACAACAAATACAGCTGGAAGGAAAGGTTGTTAATTTAACAGCTTTGATCATTACCATTATCCGCAAATACAAAATTTCCGGGCAGGAGCTGATGACCTATAAATCGGTGTACCAAATTCTTTTTATAGCCAATGAGTATGCAGACATACAACAAAACTATGGCTTAATTGAGCGCTACATTAACCGCACAGATCAATTTATTAAAAGCCAAACACATCAACGATCTTATATTTTTTATCATATATATATTCTGTATTTTCTGGCTAATTTCCACCTAAGGCGAAAAACTTCATAAAGAGCGCATCTTATCTTAAAGAAATGATTGGTTTAATGGAAACCGACAGCCGTTACTATGCCCTGTTTTATTTGCGTCATAATTTGCTTTATGCACTCAATTTGTTTTTTACCGGCCTTGCCGATGATGCTATTGCGAGATTGCAAAAGTCGCTTTCGAATACAAAAAACACGACTAAACCTGAAGATGTTGAGGATTTAAGGATATGCCTGGCCATGTTTTTAGCTTTACGTAACGACCGGGGTAGTTTAAAGCAATTAACCTTGTTAACACGCACCGATGCCTGGTATGAAAAGAAAATGGGTATGTTATGGACTATCAGAAAAAACCTGATGGAAATATTGATACAGGCGCAATTTGATAACATTGAGCTTGCTACATCGCGCTTAAGCAGCTTCAGACGACGATATAAAAAATATCTGCAAAAAGCTTCGGAAGAACGTGTGCTGGTATTTCTCAGGCTGGTTGAAAAATATCTGCAGAAACCTGATGTTACCTATGACACGAACTACAGGGGCACCGTTTTAAACTTTTTGAATCAAGCTCAAAACAACGACATTTTTACACTAACCTTTATTGCCTGGCTAATGGCACGATGGGAGAAAAAAAACACTTATGAGGTTGTATTAAACCTGGTAAATCCTCAAAATTAATACTATTACCGATGCATACCAACTGTATATACTCCTAATTGTTGCAATACATCAAACCCTCATAAAACTGTAATAAATTTATAGTTCTATACATTAACCTTTTCAAGATTAACAGTGGCCGGCCCGGTTACAACAT
Source organism: Mucilaginibacter terrae (assembly GCF_031951985.1). Classification (NCBI taxonomy): domain Bacteria; kingdom Pseudomonadati; phylum Bacteroidota; class Sphingobacteriia; order Sphingobacteriales; family Sphingobacteriaceae; genus Mucilaginibacter; species Mucilaginibacter terrae. The sequence goes on from NZ_JAVLVU010000001.1 coordinate 1,628,588, forward strand.
TTCCATCAATATCAAAACGGGCCCCATGGCATGGGCAGTCCCAGCTTTTTTCGGTAGTGTTCCATTTTACGGTACACCCCATGTGGGTGCAAACCGAACTTAAGGTATGCAGCTCACCTTGCTCATCCCGGTATGCGGCAACCTTTTTACCATCTAATTCAATAATCTTTCCAACACCGGTTTCAACATCATTTAAAGCCTTTATTTCTTCTGCCTTAAACCTGTCGGCCACAAAATGCCAGGCCACATCGGCATTCTCTTTCACAAATTCGGTAAAGCCATCAATAGGCTTAAATCTTTTAATGCTGAATAATTGCGACAGCGGATTAGCGTTACCCAAAATCAAATCGGCAAGTATGGCACCGGATACACTACCCAGCATCATACCGTTGCCATTAAAACCTGTTGCGCAATAAATACCATCGGCCCGGTCGGGCATTTCACCAACATATGGCAATCCATCAACAGGCACATAGTATTGTGACGACCAGCGATATTTTACCACATCAACATTGTAGTATTGGCGGGTGTACTCTTCCAAATCGGCAAAGGCGGCCTCTTCATCATCATGCCCTGTTTTATGATCGTTACCACCAATTATAAGCAGCTTTTGGCCATTAATAACGTGTGTGCGTACATAATGATAAGGCTCCTGCAAATCATAAACTAAAGCATCAGGGTATTTATCATCCTTTAATTTTACGCCAAAAACATAACTCCGGTAAGGTGCACAGCGCATGTTAAGCACGTTAATTCCGGGTGGCATATGGGTAGCGTAAATAATACTTTTAGCTTTAATGGATGTTTGGCCTGTTTTGGCCACATGCACTCCATCGCCTGATTCTACTTCATCAATTTTAGTATACTGGAGGATAATGCCTCCGGCTTTTAAGTACTCTTGAGCAAGTCTGTGTAAATATTTTATAGGTTCAAACTGTGCTTGTCCGTCAAATTTTAAGGCCTTTTGATAAGGCACATTAGTTGGAACATCCGATACATATTCAACAGGTACCTCAACACTAACCGCTCCTTTGTAAATATCATCAAGCTGTTTTACCTGCTCTTCATCCTCGGCATACAAATAGCCCGGAAGTATTTTAAAATCACAATCAATACGGTACTCCTCCACATTTTTACGGATGAGGTTTAAGCCTTCATTCACCGCATGAGCAAACTGCCGGGCTCCTTCTTTTCCAAAAGCGCTTTCGGCTTCGGTGTAGGTGGTATCAGCAAAGGTATTTATATGTGCGCTGGTGCCGCCGGTGGTGCCGTATCCAATGGTAAAGGCTTCGGCAACTAAGGTGGTTTTACCCGCCAGTTGCAACTTTAGCGCTGCGGTTATGCCGGTAATTCCGGCACCTACAATCAGGCAATCATATACCATGTTTTCATGGTGATGTATAACCGGTATTTTGCTCGTATGCTGCCACGGGCTAACCTGTTTTCCGTCGCGGTTAAGTTTTGAAACTACGTTTTTCATGTTGAATGTTTGTATGATGAATACAAAGCAAAACTTGCAAATGTTTCATCAATCAGAACTATTAGCTATTTTATTTTCTTTTTAATTAAAACATAAAACCATAAAATTAAATATCTGTTCAAACATTATACTTAAGGCAATTATCTAATTTTAATTATCTATGAAAGCAGCAGTATTTCACAAACCGGGCGACATTAGTGTTGATACGGTTGATGACCCGAAGATTGAGCATCCTAATGATGTAATTCTTAAAGTAACCTCAACGGCAATTTGCGGCTCCGACCTGCATATTCTAAGCGGCGGCGTTCCTCAGCCTAAAGATTTGGTTTTGGGGCACGAGTTTATGGGCATTGTTGAGGAAGTTGGCTCCAGTGTTACCAAACTTAAAAAAGGCGACCGCGTGGTTGTACCTTTTCCCATTTCGTGCGGGCATTGCTTTTTTTGTACGCACGGCGCATCGCCCCATTGCGAAAACTCAAACTATGAGCATTATGGACCCGATGGTGACCTGACCGATAAAAAGGGCGGCGCACTATATGGGTATACCGATTTATACGGCGGCTACTCGGGTGGCCAGGCCGAATATGTGCGTGTACCTTTTGCCGATGTCAGTCCGCGTATTGTACCCGATAACCTTACCGATGAGCAGGTACTTTTCCTTACCGATATATTTCCGACAGGTTGGTCGGCTATTGACTGGGCGCAGCTAAAAGGTGGCGAAACAGTAGCCATATTTGGCTCAGGGCCGGTAGGTTTAATGGCGCAAAAAGCAGCCTGGCTTAACGGCGCGGGCCGTGTGATTGCAATTGATGTGTTAGATTACCGCTTAGAGAAAGCTAAAGCCGTAAACCATGTAGAAACGCTGAACCCTCATAAAGTAGATGTGGTAGAAGCTATACGCCAGATGACCGGCGGTCGTGGTGCCGATGTTTGTGTAGATGCCGTGGGTTTTGAACCTGAACGGGGTATTATGGACAAAATTAAGTCGGCCGTAAACTTTGAGGTGGGCAGTATGAAAATATTAGACCTGTGCTTTGAATCAGTTCGCCGCAGCGGTACAGTAAGCATTGTGGGTGTGTATGGCTCTCCGTATGATAACTTCCCCATGTTCCGCATATTTGATAAAGGCATAACCATTAAGCAAGGCCAGGCGCCTGTGCTCAACTATATTGATCATTTAATTGATTTGGTTAAGGAAGAAAAAGTGGTGCTTGACGACATCATTAGCCACACCCTGCCTTTGAGCGAAGCCGCGAAGGGTTACGAAATGTTCCAGAAAAAAGAAGATGATTGTACTAAAGTGGTGTTAAAGCCCTGGGGATAAAACCATGCTCTTCTCTCTAAAAAGAGTTAGTAACTAAATTTAAAAACAGGCCTGCAAATCTATAGCCATTGGCCAATAGACTATTAGAGGCATAAAAATACAACTATGAACAACAAACCATGTGCATTAATTACCGGTGCTTCAGACGGCATTGGTTTTGAGTTGGCCAAGCTTTTTGCAGCCGATGGATATAACTTAATTTTAGTAGCCCGTAATGAGCAGCACCTTGATAATTGTGCAGCTCAATTACGCCAAAATGGTGTGGATGTAACTACCTTATCTAAAGACTTGTTTAGCCGCGAGGCTGCTTTTGAGGTATATAACGAAATTAAAGCCAAAGGCGTACAGGTTGATGTATTGGTAAACAATGCCGGGCAAGGGCTATATGGCGAATTTAAGGATACTAACATCAAACGCGAGCTTGGTATAATTGACCTGAATATTGCTTCGTTGGTAATTTTAACCAAATGCTTTTTGCAAGATATGGTAGCCCGCAATGAGGGTAAAATTCTTAACCTGGCATCAATAGCCAGTAAAGTACCTGGCCCATGGCAGTCGGTTTACCACGGTACAAAAGCATTTGTACTATCATTTACCGAAGCCATACGCGAAGAATTAAAAGACAGCAATATCACCGTCACCGCTTTAATGCCGGGGGCAACTGATACGGATTTCTTTAACAAGGCCAATATGCAGGACAGCAAAATAGTTCAGGATAAAAGCTCATTAAGCGACCCGGCAGATGTTGCTAAAGACGGCTATGAGGCCCTGCAGGATGATAAGGACAAAGTAATTTCGGGCTTTAAGAATAAAGTGCAGATTGCCATGAGCAACATAACACCCGACAGTACGGTTGCCCACATGATGAATGAGCAGCAAAAGCCCGTAAACGAATAATTAAATGGGTATGGCTATATTTTGCCATACCCGTTCAGCAAAAAAGCGGCTGTATATGTTACACAGCCGCTTTTGTTATGCTATAATAATATTACCCACTTGTTTTCATCATTTAACGCATAGGTTAGTCCGTCGCTCATGTCATATGCTTCACGGGCATATTTATCGCTCTGATAATTTTTTAATGGTTTGATAACGGTGCCACCATATTCGCGGCGTAAATACAATTCTAATGCGGTGAGATTAGGTGCAACATCACTTAATTGCTCACTATCTCCTTCACGTACAAATGCTGAACTCATATCAAATCAACATACCAGGATAGATATAGTTTACCTTAAAGTGACTGATTGAGATAGTTGCTTACTTTAGTTTAAGAGTGTTGAGGTATTAAGCCAATGCTCTGCTTCTTCCCTATTATCAAAAAAGCGGGTTTGTAATTCATTGGGTACATTTTCGAGAGTTTTGTTAGCCGCAAGCTGGCTAAATTTGCTGGGAGAGTATATCCATGCAAAACGTGTGAGCCCGGCTTCTACCATGGCAGGAAACCAATATTCAGCTCCCCAGTCGGCTGCTTCAGACCAGTTACCCATTACCTTGGTATTATCATTAAGTACGCGGCTGCAGTTATTTTTTCTAAGTAAATCGAGCATAATCATGCAGCCTTTTTTTACCGATTCCAGGTTTTGATAGCCTACCCAGTCTGCCTCCAACCTGTATTTTTCAGGGTTGTAATTAATGTTTAAAAAGTTGCTGTAATAGTAAGAATGTCCATCGGTACCATTTTCCTGAATTAAACTCTCGCCATTAAGTGGTAGTATAAAATAAAAAATCGATCCTTTACCTGGTTCGCTTTCTATCCAAAGGCTACCATTGTGCCTCTTTAATACCTCGGCCGATATATAAAGCCCCAAACCAAGGCCTTCAAATTTCATGGCTGCATTATCGGCACGATAGTATCGGTCAAATAGTTTAGTCAAATCATCCTTGCTAATGCCTATACCATGATCCTGTACCGATACTACAATATTATTTGCCACCACTTTAGAACATATGATCACTTCATTGGCATTGGGCGAATATTTAATAGCATTTGCCAAATAGTTGTTCAACACTTGTTCTATACGATGTTTATCACCGGTAACAGTAGCCGGTTCATTAATTTCAACTTTTATATGATGTTTAGTAGTAGTTGATTGTACAATTGCCGTCAATTCAGTCACCATATCGTTAAACTCAAATGGCTGAATTTCATAATTCATTTTACCGGCATTTATCTTACTTACATCTAACAAATCAGAAATCAAACGCTCCAACCGTTGTATATGACTAAACGAACGTTCAATAAACTCCTGTTTCTTATCGGGACTGCCGTTTTTTGCCGCAAGCTGATTATAGAGCTTTAAACTGGTTAATGGTGTTTTTAACTCATGACTGGCAATACTCAAAAACTCATCTTTTTGTGTTTCTTTAGCTTTTTGCAGGTCAATGTCGGTATTAGTGCCCAGCCATATAGTATTTTGATTATCATCAATTACCGGCACAGCGCGGCTTAAAAACCAATGATAATAACCACCCGCATTGCGCAGCCTGAACTCATATGTAAAAGGACTACCGGTTTTAATGGCATGCTTCCAAGCTGTCATACAGCCGCCAGCATCATTAGGGTGAATAATGTCCTGCCAGCCGTTTATCAATAGTTCGTCTTCATCACACCCAAAATAGGCGCATGATTGGTTGTTAACAAACCTGATATTGCCCGAAGCATCGGCCGACCATACCTGCTGCGGCATAATATCGGTCATTCGTCTAAACCATCTTTCTCTTAAAAGCAGGTTATGCTGCGATAGCTTTCGTTCGTTAATATTCTCAACTATGGTAAAGCCCAAGGTACCTCCATCATCGGTAAACAGTATAGATGTTACACTTACCCAAAAATCGTTACCCTTCTTATCAACCATACAGGTTTCCAGGCTAAATGAGGGCAGGTTTTTACGCCACAATTTTTCCTGAAGTTTTTGCCAGTCGGCTTTATAATCGGGGTGTGAAAATTCTAAAATATGATGCCCTATGAGTTCATCCTTGGTTTTGCAGCCCAACATACTCACAAGGGTATTGTTTACCTGCAATATTTTAAGATCGGAAGAGATTATTTTGTTACCTAAAAGCGAGTTTTCGAAAATAGTTTGGTAACGGATATTTGATTGCCGAACCTGCTCTACTGCTGCTTCACGAATGTCGCGACTATCATTTTCACTACGGCCCGATGTTTTTAAACGCAAATTCTCAGCAAGCAACTCCCTGTTCTGCTGTTCTAAAATACGTATGCGTTCTTCACTACCGGTCATAAAGCCTGTTTAAACTGGCAGTGTAATAACCAGCAATTGTTAAAAATAACTACTAAGAAATGTAAATGTTTACTTTTTACTGTTATTTAGTATATTTAATTCCTGGTTTATGCGCATGAGTTCTTCATTGGCAGCGTTAAGCTCTTCGTTCAGGGTCTCTAATTCTTCCTGGCGGTTTTGCAGTATCTGCTGGGCATCAACACTTTCGGTAACATCGTTAAACGTAACCAGCACGCCTTCCACGTTGCCTGCGGTATTAAAAAGAGGATCGTAACTAAAATCAACAAAAATTTTCACCGGTTTACCATCGCCCTGTACAATCAATATAGGCTGAGCTGTTAAAGTGAGCATTTTTTTATCGGCAACCACTTTTTCCAGCAATGCCGGAAAAGGCTGCCCCTTTAACTCAGGAAAAACCTCGAGCAGCGGGCGTCCTGTTACGTCTTGCTGTTTACGTCCCCACAAAGCCAACATTGGTTTATTAGCTTTTTGTATTACAAATTGGCTTCCTTTTAAAATACATAAACCTACCGGGGTTACGGCAAATAAACGGCTAAGCTCGTATTCACTGTCCGAAAGGTTTTGGGTACGCCGGTTAACCTGCTCTTCGGTATTTTCGGTTGCCTCAACAAGCTGTCCTTGCAATATTTTTATCTGCTCATCTCTATCCTGCTGGTTTATGAGCATAGCTGCCTGTTCCTGGCTCCCACGCAGTATTTGCATCTGGTCTTCCACATGAATGGTAACATTGCGGGTAGTACATAAAAGATAAGCAATATCGCCATTATCATCATTAACGGGTGAAATATCAACCTGCCACCAGCGTGGCTTTAAACGACTGGCAGATGTAGCAGAAATATCATACCTGAAAATAGGCAGCTTCATTTCTGTTTTGTGCAGCAGTACATCGTTCAACCCTTGTTCAAAAATTTCCTTCACATTTGAACTGGCCGTATTTGATCCAAAAACCTTCCAAAGGCTTTGCCCGGCAAGATCCTGAGCCGCATAACCGGTTGCCACAGCATAAGCCACATTTACAGTTACAATAGTAAAATCGGGAGCGTTTGGTTTAATAACCAAACGCGGCTCGGGCAATTGGTTAAAAAGGCCCATAAACAATGTATCACTTGAATGAAGCATAAGTATAACTAATCAAACAGCTTAAATTAATTCCTCTGAATATGTATCGGCAGAAAAAAGAACTTTGAGAAGTCGGCAGTATATATTTATAGAAGAATTTTTCTCAAAAGTACAAATTGCACTCGAGTTACAGCAAGAATATTCTATTGTACTCCGAATTGGTGTAGATCTGTGCCATAACAATAGGCAACACTTGTAAATTGTAAATACTATTTCTTTTAAGCCATATTACCAGATTACCTGATATTAAAAAATCATTAATTTTTTATAATATTGTATTACTAATCCCCCTGATTAAATGTCCGGTTATCATTTATGTACCGAAGCAGAGTTGATCGCAAAGTTATCTGGCGATGATGATGCTGCTTTTACAGAAATTTACCGTAGGTTTTGGGATAAGGTTTTTGCCGTTGCCTTTCATCGCCTTGATGATCAGGCCGAAGCTGAAGAGGTAGTTCAGGATGTTTTTTTCAGCCTTTGGAAGAGAAGGCATATTCTTGACTTACAATATAGCCTGAATACCTATTTAAGTACAGCCGTAAAGTATAAAGTTATTAATTATCAAAGCCGGCGATATTTTAAAGGCAAATTGATCGATATTGAGGAAGCCGCAGGCGAGGTTAGCGGAGTAGACAGCACTCAACTTTGGCTTTCGGAACGGGAATTGAAGCAACAATTGGACTACCATATTGAACAATTGCCCGAAAAATGCCGCCTGGTATTTAAAATGAGCCGCGAAGAGTGTATGAGTCATGCGGAAATTGCTCAAAAGCTCGAAATTTCAGAAAAAACAGTCGAAGCCCACATTACGCGGGCATTAAAAGTGCTTAAAAATAATTTAAAAGTTGAAATTCCAATTATTTTATGCCTTTTATTCAAATAGTTTAAATTTTTTTCACAATCTATATAGGGTTCAATATCCATTTTGTGACTATGTGGTTAAAATATCACATTGAAATCCAAAAACGATCAAAAATATATTCAGGAAATTGCCCATAAATGGGCAAATGGCGAAGCCTCAACCCAAGAAAAGGAATTTTACGAAAAGTGGTATGCTTCTTTTGATGATACTGATGTAGAATTAGAAAATTCCCGTTTCAAAAGCCCTGATGATTTAAGGGTTGATATTTATAACCGGTTAATGGCTAAGGTTAGCCTTGATAAAAAAGCCCCATCCATATTAGTTGCTTATAAAAAATGGTTTAGTGCCGCCGCTGCAATATTAATAATAGCATCTGGTTATTGGGTGTTCAGCGTAAATGCTTTAAAGAATTCTTCTGTACAAGATGTAGCTCAGGTTCACTCAATTCATCCCGGAAAAAACACAGCAACTTTAAAGTTACCAAACGGTCAGCTCCTGCAACTGAAGGATAATAAGGAAGGACTGGTTATTGATACCCGAGACTTACATTATAAAGATGGCAGCGGTATTAACTACGCTAAAGAGGCGCTTGCCAAACAACAGGAAATGGTGTTAAGTACACCAAAAGGCGGCACCTATCAGGTTGTTTTGCCCGATGGTTCTAAAGTATGGTTAAATGCGCAAAGCAGTATTACATTACCTGCTAATTTTGCCACCCAGTTTAACAGGCGCTTAAATCTTAAAGGCGAGGCATACTTTGAGATTGCCAAATCGCAGATGCATATGAGCGGTAAAATGCACCGCAGGCCTTTTATGGTGACAGTTGGAAGCGATGTAGTAGAAGTACTGGGTACAAAATTTAATATAAAAAGCTATGCCGAAGAGCCGGCGGTTAAAACTACATTGCTGGAAGGCAGCGTAAAGTTTACTTCAGGAAAACAGCAAAAAATTATGCTACCCGGCCAGCAGGCCACAGCCAATGCCGAAGCCATTACCACCACATATGTTGATGTAGATGAAGCAACTGCTTGGAAAAACGGAAATTTTCAGTTTACAGAGCAAAAAATTCAGCGCATTATGTTTGAAATAGGCCGCTGGTATAATGTGGATGTAGTGTACCAGGGTGCCATATCACAAGAAAGCTTTGGGGGCACTATTTCAAGAAACAAACCCATTACAGAAGTTTTAGCCTCATTGGAGGAAACCGGAGCCGTGCATTTTAAAATTGAAGGAAGGAGGGTGATTGTTATGCCTTAAACATACAACACCATTCAAAAAATAACCGGAAGTGGGTCCAAGCACTTCCGGCTAAAAGTTTGGATTGGTTCAGATCAAAGTACTTTAATAAACTAAACCCCTAATTACCAAACAACTCGGATACCTAAGCCTACGGCGTGGGTAACCTCTTCAAAGATATGCAAAAATCCATGTTATTGGAAAGTAAGCCGTGCGCTTATTCTTCCGGTCAAGTTGTGCGGCGTATACTAAGATTAACTATTGTTTTACTCAGTATTTTCGCCTTACAGATCAGAGCAGCAAAAGCTCAGGTTGTTACAATTTCTAAAACCAACGCCAAACTGGTTGATGTATTTAAGGAAATAAGAAAGCAAACTGGTTACGACTTTGTGTACACCTCGTCGCAAATGAATGAGGCCAGACCGGTAACTGTAAACCTGCAAACAGCAACCTTAGAAACTGCTCTGGCAGCCTGCTTTCGCGATCAGCCTTTAACCTACTCCATCAAGAATAAAACCATTATTGTTAAAGCTAAGCCCGTATCGGAGTCAAGAACCACAGGCTTACCATCTCTTGTTAAATACCGTTTGGTTACAGGCCAGGTTAATAGTGCAGATAATAAACCTGTAACCGGCGTAACCGTAGTATCAAAAGAATTAAATGTTAGAACGGTAACCGATAAAGAAGGTAAATACCGCATTGACGTAATTGACCAAGGGCAGGCCATGTTGATATTTAGCTATGTAGGCTTAGAAACCAAAGAAGTATCGGTTATGGGCCTATCTGTAATGGACGTAACCTTACAAAAAGCGGTTAAAGAGATGAATGAAATTGTGGTTACCGGTTACCAGGTGCTTAAACGCAGCGATGTGGCAGGCTCGGTAGCCAGTATACAAGCCAAAGACCTTAATCTTAATGGTATAAACACGTTGGAACAAGCCCTGCAAGGCAAACTGGCCGGTGTGGTGGTAACCAATAATAGCGGCATGGTGGGCACCAAACAAAACGTGAGAGTACGCGGAACATCGACCCTTATTGGCAGCCAGGAACCTATATGGGTGGTTGATGGTATTATACAGGAAGACCCATTGCCTTTTAAAGCTCAGGAACTAAATACTTCGGGTGGTATTAACTCTGACAACTTTGATTACCTGCGCAATTTTGTGGGTAACTCTATACGTTGGCTAAACCCTAATGATATACAAGATATTACTGTACTTAAAGATGCATCGGCAACAGCTATTTATGGTGTGCGTGCGGCAAACGGTGTAATTGTGATCACCACAAAAAAAGGACAGGTTGGTCCGCCATCTGTTAATTATTCAACCAATTTAAGTGTAACTGACAAAGTAACTTACAATAAATTAAACCTCATGAACTCCAAAGAACGGGTGGCCGTATCGAGAGAGATCTATGAGCGAGGACTTACATCTCCGTTTGTAAACAATAATATTGGTTTTGCGGGTGCATTAAATGAGTACCTGTATTTAAAAACAATAAACGAATCGGAATTTAACGCCAAAGTAGCCGCTATGGAAACGGTTAATACCGATTGGTTTAAATTGTTGTTCCGTAAGCCCTTCAGTATGTCGCACAACCTGGGTGTTTCGGGCGGAAATGCCAATACCAGGTATTACTCATCATTTGGATATAATAAAACATACGGGACGGCTATAGGCAATGATATTAATAACATTACGGGAAACCTGTCAATGACCACCCAGCTTTTTAAAAATCTTACGCTCGGGTTACGCCTTTCGGCATCAAAGAATACTACCAACGGCTTTTACCAGGTTAGCCCGTATGATTATGCTTCAAAAACAAACCGTGCAATTGCCGCTTATGACAGCAACGGTGAACTAAGTTTTTACCGGACTAATTCAAATTACTTGTTTAACTTTTTAAACGAGAGAGATGAAACCGGTAACGTGAATAATGTGCTTAGCACTAACGCGGTAATGGATGTAAACTACCAGCTATCAAGTAAATTCCGCTTTCAAACATTGTTCAGTTACAATGCTTCGGCTACAAATGGCAATACTTACGCAACCGAAAAAACAGAATATATTGCAAAATCTTTCCGCTTTAATGATGGCCTAAAACCGTCCGATCCTGCTTATGGCAACTCAAAGTTGCCAGTGGGCGGAGAATATAATCAACTCAATAGTACTAACCGCACCTGGGGATGGCGTAATAGTTTATCATACGGCCAAACTTTTGCTCAAAAACACAACGTATCGGCTATGGTAGGTATTGAGGCCAACAGTTCTCAATTTGATGGGTTTCAATCAACCGCGTACGGTTATTTAAGAGACAGGGGCAAATCTTTTGCCACACTACCGCTCACGGTCACCTCTTCTAAAACAGTTAACTCTTTATTGGTATCTATACCTACAATTACCGATAGAAGAGTAAACACCATGGGGGTTTACCTTACCTCAAGCTACTCGTACGATAGCAGGTATGTGTTGAATTTTAGTGTTAGAAATGATCGATCGAACCGTTTTGGCCAGTTTACCAACGAAAAGTTCAACCCGGTATGGGCAGGTGGTTTGCGTTGGAATATTGCCAACGAAAAATGGTTTACTACCAGCAATTGGTTGAGCGGGCTAAGCTTGCGTAGCTCGTTAGGCTACCAGCGTAACATAGCTTCCAATGTAAGCCCCGATCTGATTATTAAGCTTCCAACGGGCGCAGCAGCAAACTCAACCGAGTCGTTTACTCAGGAACAGTTATTAACTGTACGCAGCCTACCATATGGCAACCTGCGTTGGGAACAGAATTTAAGCTTAAATTTTGGTATGGATTGGAGCCTGTTTCAAAATAAAATAAGCGGCTCATTTGAATACTACACTAAACGCGGTCGCGAATTACTCACCAGCCTTTCGGTACCTGTAGAGTACGGGGTAAGTTCAATGATCATTAATGGCGGCTCTATGAATAACTCGGGCTGGGAATTAACAGCCGGATTTGTACCAGTACGCACAAAGAATTTTACCTGGTCGGTAAATTTAAATACTTCAAAAAACAATAACCGTATCACAAAAACCGGCGCACAGGTGGTAAGCTGGCAAACAGCAGCATCAGGGCAGCTTAATTCCGTTGGTCAACCGGTTTCCGGGTTTTATGCATTCAGGTATACAGGTATTAATCCGGCAAATGGCGAACCTACTTTTGACCTAAGTACTGCTCCGGGCAGCGATCCTAAAGACCCAACCTCGTTTATGCAATACGTGGGTAAATTAGATCCTGATTTTACTTCAGGCCTGGGCATGAATTTCAGATATAAAATGTTGACCTTCAGTAGTTCATTTTATCTGCAGTTAGGTGGCAAACGCTTTTTAGCACCGTTGTACAATTATGCTGCTACCAACAGCGGTTTGCCAACCGAATACGAAAACCTGTCGCGTTTGATATTAGACAGATGGACACCATCAAACCCTAATGCAACCGTTCCTGCTTTACCTAACGGAACTTTGCCCAACATTAATCTGCCAAATGGAGATGCACGAGGGAATAGAAATGCTTATAACTTTTATAACTATAGCACCGACAGGGTGGTAAGTGCATCAAGCCTTCGCTGCAACAACATCAACGTAAGCTACTCTTTGCCTGCCGAAGTTGTTAAGAAATTGAGATGTAAAAATTTAGCGATAGGTGGTGGCGTAAGTAATCCATTTGCTATTAACAGCAGCGACTTCAGAGGTATTGACCCCGAAGTAGCGACCGGCGGACAGCCAAGAACGAGAACGTACACGTTTAGCATGAACTTAAGCTTTTAAACATGAAAAAATTATACATATATACCCTTCTGTTAATATCGACGCTGACATTTTCGTGCAAAAAATTTTTAGAGGAGTATAGCCAGGATGAAATGCGTCCTGGAACAATTAATGATTTGAACTCGCTGATGTATGGCGACGCCTACCCATACACTGTCTCTATGGAAACCTTTGACGTGCTTGCAGATGATGTGCAGAATAATCCGTTGGTAAATGTAAACGGATCGCCGGTTGCCACTTACCTGGGAGCGTTACAAGCTAATACACTCATGTACACCTTTAACCCTACCATGTTTGATGGTTTGGCCACCACGCCGGAGTCGGCAGACGTGTATACCAAAATGTACTTAAAAATAAAAGGTTGTAACGTGCTGATCGATTATGTTGATAAAGTATCTGGAACTGTGACCGATAAAAATGCTGTTTTAGGTCAGTGCCTTTTTTTAAGAGCGTACTACTACCTTAAATTAGTTACGCTTTATGGCCAATCATATATTGCTCCGGGCGTAAACCCCGAAACCAGCCTTGGCGTACCGCTGGTATTAAGCAGCGAGGTTAAAGACGGTGGCTTGAAAAGAAATACGCTGAAAGAAGTATATGATCAAATTGAAAAGGACCTGATAGCTGCTGAAGATCTTTTACGAAATAACTTTGTACAGCCTAACGCATTTCGTGTTAACAGTGATGTAGCCAATGGCCTGTTATCTCGTTTTTACCTCTATCGGGGTTTAGATACCGACTGGGGCAAAGCCATACAGCGTGCCGGCCAGGCTTTGCAAAACCGGTCAACTTTAACAGCTTTGTCAAGCTGGGTAGGCGCTAACAATTCTATTGCAGCCAACGGTATTTACAATTCAACAAGCCCCGAAGTGCTTTGGGTTTACGGTGGCACACATTCGCCAATTTTAGTTCCGGAGATAGATAGCAGGGCATTGCCTCCGTTTTCCGTATCGGCAGATCTGATCGCGCAGTATGATAAGGGTACAAATACGTCAAACTATGGTGATCTACGCTTCCAGTTCTACTTTCAATCATTTACCGTAAACGGCAGCAGGTTAACATATCGTACGGCAAAAAACACCATTAATGCACAATATGGCACTAAAGGATTGAGGGTTGCCGAACTTTATCTTAACCGTGCCGAAGCTTACGCACGCAGGTTTTTGGCTACGGGTAATGCCGGTGACAGGCAGGCGGCACTGGCAGATCTGAACACCTTACGGCAAAGCCGTTTCGATACGCGCAATACACCCTACGTGCCGGTTAATATTACTGCCGCGCAGGACCTATATAAATTTTGCCAGGATGAGCGCAGGCGTGAATTATGTTTAGAAGACGGGCATCGCTTTGTTGACCTGAAGCGTTGGGGTTTAGGCGTAACACACGTATTTACCGGCACCGATAATGTTACAGCTACTTACACGCTGGCTCCTAACGCCCCGCTGTTCACACTGCCAATACCCGCTAATGCTATGAACAACAATACCGGGCTTATACAAAATCCAAGATAACTCACGTTTTGAAAATTGATTTCATGAAAAATTATATCAATATATTGTTGGCGCTGGTTATCTGTACTGGCATTAACGCATGCTCAAAAAAGGAGGAAGCACTTACTCCTTCAAACATTGATGTTACCTATCATTTACCACAGGGTAATAATGCTTTTGATCAAACTATTAAAGGATATTTTGATAATTACGGCACCTTTGTGTTATATAAATTTAATGACCGTGATGCATATTGGACGCCAACCAGCTTTAAAAAACCAGCTGTTGGCATAAACGGTTTTTGGAGTACAGGTGTGGATGTTGTGCCATCTAATACTGATTATGTTGCCTTGCAACTTGATCTATTAGATAAAAGCTTATTCAGCCTTTACCCAAGCAGCTTTTTAAAACAATTTTTACCCATAAAGTTGCTGTTGTGTAGCAAAGTGGATTCGGTATCAACTACTATTGCCGCATCAAAAACGGTAAAAAAAATTCCTGCTTACTATAGTTATGATAACATTACTGTTAATTATGGCGATGCTTCTATCAGCCAAATGACAGCGGCTGAAAAACTGACATTTTTAGCGCGGATAAACCAGGTTTTTTTTCAAAACATTAATGAACGGGCATTAATAAAACCAATACCCGAATTTGTTAATAGTGCCGATTATACCACCTCAAACGGCACAGCGGCTGCGGCTTACGCTAAAGGTATAGTAGCCAGCTACACATCGGCCAATGTTAATAACGATTGGAATGCCTACATAATGGCAATGGTAACTTTATCTGAAGCTGATCTGAATCGTTTAGTTTCAAATACCATCAATAGCCCGTCAGGAGTTCTTAATCCCGCCAAGGATGTTAACGGTCTTATAAGAAAGCGTTACAATATTGTACGAAACTACTTCATTAATACTTACCAGGTTGATCTTCAAAAAATAGGTAATAAAGCCAAAGGTTTTTAACCTGCCCAAAGAACTTAAACAACGCATAGCTCATCATTTGGTGAGCTATGCATAAAATCAAACTAATGAAACTACTTATAAAGTTGTTGCTTCTGGCACAGGTATGCTTTTGTACAACCATGTACGCCCAAACAGCAACTCCACTTCCGGCCATCGGCTCGTTTATAAAGCCGGCTGCAACCAGGCATGCCGGTGTATTTAATGTTTATGTGCAGGATGCCAAATATTACCTCGAAGTCCCCGACTCATTACTGAAACGGGACATACTGGCCATGATCGTAATTAACCGTGGTTCGGCCCAGTTAGCACGTGATCCGCGCAGGCGTTACGGCTTTGCGGGTGATGTGGTGCACGAAACCATTTTCAGGTTTAGCAAAAATAAACGTGGCGGTATTAATATGGAGCAGCCGCAATTTTATAATGCACCCGGCGCAAAAAGCAGTTATTATGCCACGCTGCAAAATAAGGCAGTGCCTATAATATTATCTTTTACGCCGGTGGCACAAAGCAAAGATGCATTACTGATTGATGTTACTACAGCACTAAATTCTGATATGCCTTTGTTATCGTTAAGCGGTGCCAAAGAAGAACTTGGATTGGGTGCATACCAGGCCAATTTATCGTCCCCGCTAAGCGTTTCGAGTTATAAAAATAACCTTGTATTTCGTTCCACGCGTGCTTACGGCCCTGGAGTAGCGGCGCAAAAGCCGGCTTCATTAGCCCCGGGCGAACCACAGCAGGCTGAGGAAGCAGATAAGCAGGTAAACGGTCCAACAGCCTGGGAGGTAGGTGCCAGCTGGTATTTACTGCCAGCAAAACCTATGCGCCAGCGTATAGCCGATAAGCGCGTGGGCTTTTTTACCCGGGCAATTAAAGATTACACTCAAGACCCCAGCAAGGCCGATGATATAATTTTAACCGCCAGGTGGAAGCTTGAACCCAAAACTGCAGATATTAAAAAATACAACCGCGGTGAACTGGTTGAACCTGCCAAACCCATTGTGTTTTATGTAGATAAAAATACGCCCGCCTATCTGCAACCTTATTTTATTGCGGGAGTAAACGCTTGGCAAAAATCCTTTGAGAAAATTGGTTTTAAAAATGCCATTACGGCCAAAATGGAGCCGGATTCAACACAAGATCCTGAGTTCTCGATGGATAATGCCAATTATTCGGTAATATCTTACAAGCCGTCAACCACGGCTAATGCTTACGGCCCTATGGTGGTCGATCCGCGCTCTGGTGAAATATTGAGTTCACATGTGGCCGTGTTTCATAACATTACCGATTTATTACAGCGCTGGTATTTTGTAATGTGTTCAACTAATGACCCTCGTGCCCGTAAGCTGCCGCTATCTCAAGATATTATGGGCCGTTTGGCGCAAACGGTAATCACCCATGAAGTTGGCCACACCCTTGGCCTCAGGCATGATTTTGCCGGAAGCCATTCGTACGATGTGGATAGCGTGCGCAAACGCTCTTACGTTGCAAAAAATGGATTTGGAGCATCGATAATGGATTACCTGAGGTTTAATTACGTAGCCCAGCCCGAAGACGGGTTTACTGCCGATGAGTTACTGCCTCAAATTGGCGTTTATGATGATTACGCCATTGAATGGGGATACAAGTACTTGCCACAATACAAAACCCCTGCCGACGAAGCTGAAAAACTAAAGCAATGGGTATCTGAAAAACGTAAAGATTCACGGTTATTTTACTTTCCTGAGGGTGATTTTTATGACCCGAGAGTTCAATCTGAAGACATGGGCAATAATGCCATGAAGGCGGCAGCGCTTGGCATCAATAATTTAAAGCTCATTATGAGCAATCTGGAAAGCTGGCTGGAAAAAGATGATGATGAGAATTACACCATGTTGAAAAAAATGCATACCGCCGTAGCAAGCCGTTATAATGAATACCTGGGGCATGTATTAAAAAACATTGGCGGCCACTATGCCGACCAAGCTTTAATAGCCGAAGGTAAACCTAATTACATACCTGTAAGCCGCCAAACACACAAGGAGGCCATGGACTTTTTAAACAAATATTTTTTCCAGGAGCCTTCGTGGATGTTTCCTCAAAATATTACCAATAAAACTCGGTTTGTTTTTGCCGGCCAGGTAGAGGGAGATTATGAAGTTTTTATGGCAAGGATATTTTTCAAATTCTCGGCCATATCCCGTAATGAACGCATTCAAGGCTATCAAGCTTACACTGCTGCCGAATATTTTGATGATATATATAACGGGATATTTCTTGACCTCAACGACAATAAGCCTATATCAAGCTACAGGCGTATGCTGCAACGCACCTATGTTAACAAGTTGCTGAGTTCGATTTATAATCCTCCTACCTACGAAAACGATGTAGCCATTATATTAAAACAGCAAGCCGAAAAAATTAAGCAGGCCTGCAATGCATCGCTCAAAAATAAAACAGATGATGCTACAATAAACCACATCAAAGCCATTACATCCATGATAAGCCAGTGGGAAGGCAATAAACCTACCATTTAATTAACCATCGTCTAAAATTATTCAGAATATTAACGTGAAAAAACTATTCATCATAGCACTGTTAACCTCCGGCTTTCTTTATACAGCTGTTGGGCAACAGGCAAAAACAACCGGGGCACAAAGCTTCGATAAATTTTATAAAGATAAAATGCAGGTGGTGCAGGGGCTGTTTCCTGTATACCAGCAGGATGATAAATACTTCCTGCAAATAGGTCCGGGCCAGTTACAAAAAGACATATTGGTGGTGGGCGATGTTCATTACGGTAGTGCCATTATATCAAAATCGTCGGGCATATTAAGATTTGTTAAAGGCCAGGGCGACAACTTGTATGTAACGCGCAGCAACTATAGCGAGCAGGCACCGGCAAAAACACCTATGGCCGATGTACTGAGCAACTCAACCCTCGAACCCATCAATTACACCTTTAAAATTGAAGCACAAGGCAAAGAGCCCGGTAGTTACATTATTGATATTACCAAGCAACTTACCGATGGCGGTGAATTGTTTTCGTTCAAAAACTATAACCAGATCGCCAGCCCCGATCCTTTACGTTCGGGCGTAGAAAGTGTTAAGCCTATACATAACGGCATGTATTTTAACGTATTCCGGTCGCAAACTGGTGCGGGTAGAGACTACAACGGCAAGCAAACCGATGTAGCATCAACTTTTCAATTGGGCTTATTGCTGCAGTTGCTAAACCCAACATCGATGCCTGTAAAGGTAAGTGACCGCCGTATTGGTTTTGACACGCGTTCGTTTACCGATTTTGGGGCTACCGGCTATGCCGCAAAAAAAGTGAACATCATCAAAAAATGGAATATTGACGTTAAGCCCGAAGATGTTACAAGGTACAAAGCAGGTGCAGTAGTTGAGCCACAGCAGCCAATACAAGTTTATCTGCATCCATCAATACCTGCATATTTAGTACCTGCGGTTAAGGATGGAGTGTTAGCGTGGAATAAGTGCTTTGAAACAGCCGGATTTAAAAACGTGCTTAAAATAATGCCTCAAAACGCCGACGCCGACCCTAAAATGGAAGAGGGAAGTTTAGTAATTGCCTGGGGCGGTGTTGCGCCAAAAGTTGCGGTCGACCTTATTGACGACCCACGCACCGGAGAAATTAAAACCGCTAAAATGACTATATCAGATATAGTGATTGATGGTTTGATGCAAAAATACTTTATACAATGCGGTCAATATGACGAGCGTATTCAAAAAGACTCCAATTCGCCACAGGTTCGTAAAGATATACTGAAGTTTAAGGTTGCTCAGGCCATGGCAGCAGTGTTGGGCATGCTGCCTAACTGTGCCGCAAGCGCTGCTTATAGCACACAGCAAATAAGTGATGCTAAGTTTGTAATGCAACATGGTTTTACCTCATCGGTAAGTGATGAGCTGGAGTTTAATTATCTCATTAACCCTGGCAAGCAAAAAGACAGTAAGTTGTTCATCCCATCGGTGGGTGCGTACGATCATTTGGCGGTCAACTGGGCTTACCGCAGGTTTAATGCCGAACCACAAAATGCAACTCTTGCTAAAAATGGCAAAGTAAATCCGGTATACTATTTTTCAACCGAAGATAAAAATAGCCCGCTCGCACAGGCCAATGATCTATCATCACAAAATATAGAAGCCGCACAAACAGGTATAAATAATCTCATTACATTTTATCCAAAACTAAATGGGTTAGCTGCTAAAATGAAGGATGATAGTTGGGACACTTACATGCTGCTTGCTGCCAATTTTATTATGTCGTACGATGAGTATGTGGTTAGTGTGTTGCCCAATATTGGCGGTAAACAACGCTACACTGTAATGAAGGGCTACAACGATGTGCCATTTACATATGTGCCTAAAGCAAGGCAGTTGGCTACGTTTGATTTTCTGAATCAAAATGTGTTTAAAGGCGTACCCGCCTGGACCCGTAATGACAGGGCGCAATCAATGGATGGTTCTAATACCGAAACTTTGATCACCAAAACGGCTGTAAAGGTTGTAAATGCGTTAGTGAGCGTAGATATGATCAGAAATTTGTTGGAAGCCGAAAATTCGGGAGAAAAGAATGTGTTTACAACAAAGGATTTATTCGGGCAGATCAATCGCTGCGTTTTCCTTGATTTTAATCCCAACATCGCGTTAACCAGCTATCAACGTAATGTACAGGCCACGCTCACCAGAACCTTATTAACCCTGGCAGCTAAAAACAAGATTGCAAGCGGCCTTAATGAAGTAAACGTAGTAATAAGCAATAACCTGGAAGCATTGAGCGCAAACATTAATAGCGCGGCCAAACTGCATAAGGACAAAATGACCAAAGAGCATTATCAGCTAATGAAAATGATGATCAATAACGAACAATCTAATAAGTAATATGAAAAAGATATTCATGATAGGCATAGTACTTTTAACCACCCTGGTAACAAAAGCACAGAACAGTGAAATTCACTTTGAAAAACTATCGCTTGAGGAAGCATTAACAAAAGCCAAGGCAGCAAATAAACCAGTTTTTGTGGATTGCTTTACCACATGGTGCATTCCGTGCAAGCACATGGAGAAGAATGTGTTTACGATAGATAGTGTGGCCAATTTCTACAACACAAATTTTATTAATGTAAAAATTGATATGGAAAAGGGCGAAGGCCCTGCATTAAGAAAGAAATATGTTGTTGAGGCTTATCCATCTTACCTGATTTTAAACAGCGACGGTAAGATTAAAAATAAGTTTGTAGGCGGCATGTCGGCCAGTGAGTTTTTAGGTCATGCCCGTAAAGGCGCTTCTACCAAAAGCGATGAGGCTCAATTAAATGCCCGTTACGAAAGTGGCGATCGTTCTCCGGCATTTTTAAGAGAATACATCAAACACAAAATTAAGGTGATGGAAATTTCGAAAGCCAAACAAATCAATAATGAACTGATGGCGATACTAAGCCCTAAAGAAAAGGCAAGCCCCGAAAACTGGTTCCTGTTTGGGCAGAACAGGTATACCATGTACCTTTCAGATTTGTTTAGTCCGAATTTTAAGTATATGGTTGAGCATTGGCAAGATTTTGCAGCCCAAAATACTAAAGACACCGTTGACCGCAAAATATCATCGGTATACCGCCAAATAGCTTCATGGACGCTTAACGGTTTCTACTTTAAAGTAAAGCCTTATGACAAACAAACCTTTGAGCTATACAAATCGCAGATCAAAAAAACAAAGGTACCAGATAAAGCTCAGCTATTGGTTATGATGGATATTGCCATGGCTGCTGCCGAAAAGAATGAACCTGAAGTAACCAAGCTCTTTTTAGCCAATCTCGGGAGTTTTACCGAAGAAAACCGTCATGTTCTTTTCGACTATGTAACCTTTGGCCGATCAATAAAGGGTTATAATTTCCCGCAAATAACAGCACTATCTGATGAGATTGCCAAAACATCGAGCAATCCATTTTTGGTAAGCTTATTTAAAGACATAAAAAAAAGATATGCGGCTAACTAATATAGGTATTGCGACACTCTTAATATGTGCTTGCAGTTATTTTTCACTGTTTGCGCAAAAAGCCGATTACAGTGCTGCCCAAAAGTATGATGCTCCAAACCTGGCTAAAAAAGTAGGTACACTTAAAATTATACCTTTCTTTTTGAAGAAAACAAACCGGTTTTGGTTTTTGGCAGAGGAAGCAATATCTCCAGTTGCAGGCTTAGATATAGAAAGCAACACCGGTGACGAGCGCAGGCTAAGAACATATTATGTAGTTGATTTAAAAACCGGTTCCAGGAGCGAGTTATTTGATAAGGTGGCCATTGCAAATGCTTTGAAAAAAGTAGCGCCCGGCAGTTTTAACGAACAACAAATAGCTTATCAGCCGGATTTTTCGAAAGACGAACAAACCGTTTTGGTTAAATACGGCACTAAAACTTACAATTATAACTATGTAACAAAAGAGCTAACCCCACGCCCCTATTTAAGCCAACGGATTAACTATCCAATGGTTGGGGCTTCACCAGACGGCCGGTACGAGGTTTACACCCGTGCACATAATCTTTACCTGGCCAATGCCGGAAGCAAGGCTAATGAGTTACAGTTAACTGTTGATGCTGAGCCCTATTATTCTTTTTGTGTTGATGAAAAAGGCGAATACAACAAAGACAAGAGCGTACCATCCATAGCCAAATGGATTAATGCCAGATATTTTTATGCCTTACGTACCGACAGGCGAAAAGTTCAAACCTTAGCTGTGATCAATTCGGGCTTTATGCCCAGGCCATTGGTATCTACTTATAAAGAAGAACTTCCGGGCGATAAATTTGTAGCACAGTATGAACTTTTTATTGGCGATACCCAAACGCGTACATTAAAAAAAATAGCACTTGACCGTTGGCCCGATCAGCAATTGGAAGTAATACCGGCACCCAATAGTAATGAAGACTTGTACGTATTGCGCCGAAAACGTACCCGGGACGAAATGGAGCTATGCGCCGTAAACCTTAATAATGGCATTGTTCGAACGATTATTCATGAAACCAGCAAGCCGTTTATAAATGAGGATATGTTCAATGTATCTATTATTAAAGCCGGAAAAGAAATTTTATGGTGGAGCGATAGAAGCGGTTGGGGTCAATATTATCGTTACAATTCAAAAGGCGAATTACTCAACCGCATTACCAAAGGTGATTTTACAGCCGGTAAAATTATAGGTATTGATACCGTTAAAAGCTGTGCTTACCTGTATGCTTATGGTAAACAACCAAATGTTAATCCGTACTATGCGTATGTATATAAAGTTGACTTGAATGGCAAGAATGAGCACCTATTAACGCCTGAAAATGCTACGCATAGCGTATTTATTTCGCCTGATAAAAAGTTTTTGATAGATAGCTATTCGAGCATTGATGTACCACCAGTAACCAAGCTTCGCACTACAGAGGGTAAGGAGGTTGCCGAAGTTTACAAAACCAATGCAAGTGCTTTATATGCGTATGGCTGGAAACACCCCGAACCATTTACAGTTAAAGCAAAGGATGGTGTTACCGACCTCTACGGCTTAATGTGGAAGCCGTTTAACTTCGACCCGAATAAAAAGTACCCTGTTATATCGCAGGTATATCCCGGCCCTCAAATTGAGACGGTTTGGCCTGATTTTACCGTGCTCGATAAGTACAACAACACTTCATTGGCTCAAATGGGTTTCATCGTTGTTTGTGTTGGCCATCGGGGTGGTTCGCCGTTGCGTAATGCCGCTTATTATAAATACGGACATGGCAATTTGCGCGATTATGCCATTGACGATGATAAATATGCTTTGGAGCAATTAGGCCGCAAATACGCTTATATGGATATGAGTAAGGTGGGCATGTTCGGGCACTCGGGCGGCGGTATGATGACTGTTGCCGCCATGTGTAAATATCCTGATTTTTATAAAGTTGGAGTTGCCTCATCAGGCAATCATGACAACCGTATTTATCACCGTGCGTGGGGCGAAACCTATCAAGGGTTTGATATTAAAATGCCATTGAACCAGGATTTGGCTAAAAATCTTAACGGTCACCTCATGCTGGTAACCGGAGAGGTAGACGAGAACGTGAACCCTGCCAATACTTACCGCATGGTTGATGCATTGATAAAAGCAGATAAGGACTTTGATTTATTAGTGCTTCCGGGGCAAAACCATACTTATGAAGGACAGGCCAAAGCCTACTTTCAAAAGCGTTTAAGAGCTTACTTTGCTAAGTATTTGATGGAGGATTAAAAATAATAAGTGCCAAGCTAAGCCACTCAAATATTTGGAGCAACCCCACAAATAAAAAAAGCCTTTAAATCATATGATTTAAAGGCTTTTTTTATTTAGTTGTATTCCAGCGGTGAGGGAGGGATTCGAACCCTACCACACAACTATTTGTTTATTAACGTGATAGAAACAACTGAGGCTTTCGACTACACGAATGACTCACCCGTATCATAGTTGATTCAATTTCTATTGAAAATCTATTACGAATATAAGCTTTTTATGTTACTCTTTATGCATTTTTACATTGGTTGAATGCTGACTTTATGGTATGTGAAACTCATGCACTATCATCGTGCTTATGTTGGCAGGCTCCTCGCTTACGATTAAATCCCCAAACCACTGCGTGCAGCCAACTGCCGGCCGTGTATAGCCAATGCTCTTGCATGATGAAGTTGCTCCTCATTCCAAAAACCCAGTGCTGTTTGTATATCCCGGCGTTCTTCTATGCTCATAGCTAATGTAATCGCATCACGGTAAGCCTTCGCCGTTCCGGAAGCGGTATGAGGCCTAACCAGGCTTGCGGCATCTCCCAACACAGCTACATTGCCCTTATACATTTTCGGCACGGCCATATCCAAAATTACCTGTACAAATGGCTGTGCTGTTTGCAGCACGCGATTTCGCAACACCGGCGGCAGTTGTTCATAAGCAGTTCGGTCCAGGTCTTCCTGACTTGCCTTACTTAAGTAACCGGCCGGAACTGTAAAATCACGTTTATGCCTATTTTTATCTGTTAATAAATGGTCTAATTCCTCCTGTGTTTTATTTTGATACCAAACCCAGTTGTATAATCGTTTACCCTCAGCTAATTCACCATTAGGGCCCGGAACCAGGTAGCATAACAGGTGCGAGTTATCATAAGGATAGATAGAAAACTTGTCGCCGAAGAAAGCCACCTCTTGCTTAGTTAACTTACTCTCGGGAATCAATCCACGGTAAGCAACATAGCCGGCATATAGCGGTTGAATTTTAGGAGCTACATATTCTCTCACCACCGAGTTAAACCCATCGGCCCCGATCAGCAAATCGGCAGTTCTTTCTTCGCCGTTTTTAAATATAGCCGTCACGCTGCCGCCATTATCGGTAACACTGTTAAGTTCGAAACCGGTAAAATAATTAGCTGATGGAAAGAAATCTTTTAACCTGCGCCATAGATAATTCCAGGATGTAAAAATGGTATCATTAGGATAGATCATTGCTGTATTACCGTTATCATCCAGTACCTGCCGTTGCGTGGCCGGTACACCAAATACCTCCCGTGGCGCTATGCCTTTTTCTATCAGGTAATCCATCAGATCGGGCTGAATTACCAACCCGGCACCCCGATCTTTCATATCGCCCGGAGAGCGTTCATAAATGGTTACCTGATGTCCTTTTTCTTGCAGTGCGATACCTGCACACAGTCCGCCGATGGAACCCCCTATTATAATGATATTCATTTTGCTAATTATTTAGATATAGATTTGCCTGTAACCACGTTTACAATTGCTGCAACTGCTAACAGCGCCATAAAAGAGGTTGACCAGCCCCAGCCGCCTGCATTATATAGCTGGATAGCGATAAAGGAGCCCAAAGCGCCGCCGATAAAATAGCTCGTCATGTAAACGGTGTTAATGCGGCTGTTAGCCAGATGATCCAATGTATAAATAACGGCGATGTTGGTAACCTGGGTGGCCTGAACACCAATGTCGAGCAGAATAACGGTGATCCAGATTGCAGCAATAGTACCTGGAAACAGTATTAACATAAGGATACTTACTAATGTCAGGCCAGTGGCAAATAGTAAAGACCTGCGAGGTGTGCCATTGTCAGCCAGTTTACCAAAAATGGGTGCTATCAAAGCCCCTGCTGCGGCAAGTAATCCAAACAATCCAATATGCGATGCGGAGTAATTAAACGGTGCATCACTCAGATAAAAAGTAAGGGTTACCCAAAAAGCACTGAGTGTACCAAAAGCAAGCATGCCGGTTAACGCACTACGGCGCAGCAGTGAAAATCTGCGTAACTGGGCAATTGTTGATTTGAGCAGGCCGCCGTAAGTACCGGTAAAACGTTCGCTTGTTGATGGGAAATCAACCTGCATGAGTATGGAGGTGCAAAATACCATAGCAGCCGAGATCAAGTACACATACTGCCAGCCCAGCCATCCTGTAATAAAACCGCTGTAAACCCGGGCCACCAATATGCCGACCAATATGCCTGTGAAGATTTGCCCTACTATTTTGCCACGGTTCTCTTTAACCAGGCTGGCCGCCATAGGCAAGATAACCTGCGCCACAACCGAAAATACACCTATTAAAAGGCTTCCGGCGTACAGTATGGTAAGTGTAGGCGAATAAGCAACCAGTAATAAGGACAAGATCAAACCTATCTGAAGATAGAGAATCAGTTTCTTTCGTTCGATCATATCCCCTATCGGCGTCAAAAAAAACAAACCAACGCCGTAGCCAATTTGAGATAGTACAGATATGGTTCCCGCCTTTTCGGCGCTGATATGAAATTGTTGTGCAATCGCATGCAATATAGGTTGGCTATAATAAACATTCGCTACGGCAATCCCTGCGGTAGCTGCCATAATTAAAACCTGGGTTTGTGTTAAAGATTTCATTGTTATTCGTTGTTATTATATTGCTTTGTTTATCCTGACCGGACAATACAAAGTTGGCAACAACGAGTGCTTTACACCAATGAACTGGTTTAGGAAATAAGGGCGAACTGGATCAACAAAAAATGTTGAACTATATTAACTTTCACGCGATACCCGCTTATTGCGGAGCTTGGAAAGATACTCGGTAGTCATGCCGAGAAAAGATGCCAGGGCATATTGCGGCACTTTACTTACGATGGCAGGATAGCGCTCCAAAAAAAGTTCATAGCGTTGCTCGGCCGTTTTGGTTAGGTTAACAATAACCCTGCGCGCCATATGAGCGGCAGTATTTTCGGCTAACATGCGGAAGAAGGTTTCGTATATATGCTTACGCTTTTTAAGTTCTTGTTCTGCTTCATAACTTACTTGTAGCACTACGCTGTCCTCCAGAGCCATCACGAACATCGAGGCAGGCCGCTGAAAAATATAACTGTTATAATCGGAGATCCACCAATCGTCTATGGCGAACTGAATGGTGTGTTCTTGACCCTCATCGCCAATTACATAAGCTCTGAAACTACCCTGAACCACATAAAATCGGTATTTCGCGACAAATTCGGGTTGTACGATAAACTGTCGCTTCTTGACTTTAACCAGTTTAAAGCTTTGGCAGAACTCATTTAACTCATCATCGGTAATACTGATGCGTTTGCGAATATGTGTTGCAAGTAAATGGAATTCTGCCATGTGAACCGCCTAAGCCTTTGAATAATTAAATGATGTAGCAAGATAATCATAAGTTCGACTCTGAACGTATAACAAGTTTAAAGTAGTCGTGAATCTTGACTTGACCCATATTCGGACTTAGGCATACTCCACAATCTTAATTCTCAACGTCAATTCCCTTATTCGAAGACCCTTCCAATAAATCAGAGCACCGCTGTGTGGCAACATCAAAACCGCTTCCGGAACTTGCAGGATAGTATTGACAAAAACATCACTGTTCGTAATATCAGTATATAAGATCCAGCCAAAATCACCGTCGTGAAATCTTATCATTGGAACGAACCATATTCGTACAATATACCCAACGTAATCAAGAAAGAATATGCACTTTATTGCTTAATAAAAAGAACGTTGGTATTTTTTACAGACGGTTTTTTTAAGCTGATAAACTAATTAGGCACTTCCAATTACCTTCAAATTAATATCAGCAAATTCTTTGACGAACGTTTGCGTAACCCCAAGTAAAGTTAATATATCATCAGACACAGCAGCTTTAGAAAGTGCGGGCTGCACAACGTAGATTTCAAACTCAACCGGAATCTCATTTTTCATAACGCTTTCAAGCTTGGCTAGGTCTGCCTTACTTCCCTTTTCCAAGCGGCTCCGGGTAGCCCCATTCCTCGTCTTTGTTTCTCGTCTGAGTAAGTGACCAACGAAATCTTTCCCCCCCTTGTGCTTCCAGTGAATGGACTTTTGTGCCTGTCCGCAAACTTCATAGAAGTTAGTGATCTGGTTGCTGGTATTACCTCCAGCTGCATACTTCAGGTGATAAAGCTTGATCTGAATTTTATCAGTCTCCTGTTTGATGGCAATCACATCAGCTATCTCTCCGGAATAATCATCATCATAAACAAATTCATAATGCTGAGCCTTCAGTTCCTGTATAACTTTGTATTGAATAGAATCGGTTTTCAACGGATGCACATGCTGAGACTCGTTGGCCAGGTTTACGCCTGTCCAATCCCAAGTAAGAATATCCGCTTTGGCAAACAGACCGATTTGCTGTTTCAGTTCAACAAATTCATTACCAGTAAGTGCAGACCCGTCCGCAAACCAGATCGTTGGGATGTATTTGGAGAAGAAAGCATCTGCAGGAATATTTTGGGTGCCAAATTCCACGGTAACATCTTCCGGCGTGAGCTTTATTATTTTAAAATCGGCATATTCATCATCCCCTGATTTGGTTTTGAACAACTGCATTTCGAACGTCGCCTTTCGATCCTCTGCTGATAAAGAGAACTTCAGTGGTCCTCCTGCTTTAGGTTCAGTCAGGCACAACTCAATGGATGACAAATCATACCGAAAACCATTAATATAAAATCGATACTTAGTTTCCGTTTCCATGTACATATCCACATCCCAGTCGATCCAGACGGGAAACCGGTTAGGCACTTCAGTCACCAGTTCAGGAATCAACGTTTCTTTTAGGATTTGGTTAGGATCAATCGTTTCATCAATTAATTTTTTCCCCATCGCTTTGCACCAGTCGCGGTACGACTTCAGATCGCCTTTCAGTTTTGTCCAAATGCGACCTTTATAGGATGCACCAACATTCACCGCCTCTCCCGCCTCATAACCATTCCCCATCACAAAAGCCTTTTCGCCACGTTCTTTTTCTGCTAAAGATAGGGCTTCGCCGACATCACTGCCGACCATCATCCGGAACCGTATATTTTTGCCCAAGAACTGTCGCAAACCGACATTCTGCAATTTAACCCGCTTAATATTGTAAAAGGATCGGAATACATTGATGCCTCTGACCATTTCAGCATTATCTCCAATGATCGCCTTGGCCAATCCGTCATACAGGCTGCCGTTATCTGAGCTGTTAATAAATAACAAATTGGTTTTGGTATCCCAAAAGATAACGATCATGTCCCACTGTACATTATAGAAATCTTTGTGTTTGATCCACTCTACCGGCTGTTGTCGGCCGGTAATAATAACCAGTACTTTTTCCTTTTCATTCAGTTTGTGGAATTTGAAATCAAACTCTTCAAACCCTTTGATACCCGTATGGAAGTTTGAAGGGAACCACCCTTCGGTTTTATTTTTATAGGCTACTGTACTAAGTTTGGCCACAATGTTTTGAAAGGGAATATTGAGCTCGCTCAGATTTTGAAAACCTTCCATGAAATCTTTGAATTCGACCTGTTCATTGATGCGTTCATAGCTTGTGTCGGAAAGTATTTCATTCCAGTCAGCATCTTCTGCATAGAGCTCTTCTAATTCTGCCCTCACATTTAAATCTGCTATATTAGCGATGAACGACGCTTCCCCCAATTCTTCATCGTATTTGGTACGCGTAAAGCGGCCAGCAAACTGTAGCGTAATAGGCAAGCTACGACGAATGTCATGGAAAGCAGCGACTTTAAGTTCCGGCAGGTCAAATCCTTCGCCCAACATATCTACACAGACGATTATTTTAGCTTCCTTTTTAAGGATTTGTTCATAGACCGCTGCAAAATTTGGGGAACCGGAGTAGATAACCACGGGCTTCAGGTCTGCTTCACCTTCATAGAGCTTAAATATTTTTTCTGCTCGCGTTTTGGTGGCACAGCGGGCCATCAATATATGGTTAAAGCCATTCTGATGATCTTCACGAAGTCGTTTAACCGCTAGGTGAGCTATTTGCTGATCCGCTTTATCACCGTCATATTCGCGAACCGCTATAAATTTGATTTTCTTATAATAACCTTGTTGCTGGGCCAATTTCAAAGGAAAATTTGATATGATTTTACCATCTAGCCGCTGGCCATCATTTCGGAACGGTGTTGCTGTAAATTGAACAACTTTTATGTCCGGAAAATGCTTTCGAAATGCATCCCAGGTATGTGCCTTCACATGGTGTGCCTCGTCAATAAATACTTGGCTAAATAGTTCAGCAATCTGCTTTTGATCATCGATGGATTGAGCTGTTAACCAAGCCATAGTGGTTACTACTACATTACAGCGTTGCAAAAATTCAGTCATTTCTGCGCTAGTTTTAAAGCGATTTTTGATTACCCCGACTATTGGATACAGGCTATCTTCACTAACAACTCCAAATTTCTTCAATAAGCCGAGCGATATGAATTTAGAAGCTATCTGCTCCCTTAATGAATCAGATGGAACAGTGACCAGTAATCGCTCGCATTTAAAAGCCACCAATGCCGACAGCATAGTTTCTGTTTTACCAGTACCAGTTGGCATAACCACGGTACCACTCTCCATCGGCATCCTAAGATGCCCCATCAAATTATGCAAAGCAGAAAGCTGAGGCGCTCGTAATCCCGGCTCTCCGCTTTCAATATCTTCCTCCTTATATGAGAACCCATTTTTCCAAGATCCAATAACATCAGTTGGGCTATGATCTTTCAACTGGGGATGTCTAATCCAATTTTTAAATTGAATAGTAGCGTTTTCTAACCTCGATTTTTTCGGAATAACATTTGTCAGAATGCCATAATCGCAATTTTCAGGAATTGAATCCAATTTGCTGGTAAGATGAATTTCTTCTGATCCAAATTCAATAACTGCATGGTTCGTAGCCGTGCTTTTAACACTCAAATTGATGTTCTGAGATGGAGCTACCATCTGAATGATTTCGTTTTTACTACCGATCTCCTTATAAATAGTCTTTACCAGCGCAGGAATTTGTATGGTCATTAGATATACTTAAGTTAGTTTAGGATATTTTTTTATTGAGTATGAATTTAACAAAATACCTTTTGGAATGCCTATAAATATTACGACCTGCAATACTACTATCATATCACATCTTGGCCCTCCGGTTGATATTGAAGGTTACTTACATACTTTAGAGCATCACAAATTATCCAAAAAGCCTAATTGCTCAAGCTGATTATTTAATTACTCAGTCAGGAAGGCACAAGTTTTGACAACTTGTACCTTTGCAATTAACGTTTTTTTTCACCAGGTTTATGCACATGCGGTTTTAACGCAGGGTGTTTGGGGGCAGTTGGTGGATCTACCCGCTGTCTCTTATCAGGAGTACCGTCTTGATTA
Organism: Mucilaginibacter terrae; assembly: GCF_031951985.1. Lineage (NCBI taxonomy): Bacteria > Pseudomonadati > Bacteroidota > Sphingobacteriia > Sphingobacteriales > Sphingobacteriaceae > Mucilaginibacter > Mucilaginibacter terrae. The sequence goes on from NZ_JAVLVU010000001.1 coordinate 1,659,784, forward strand.
TCACGCTTTGGTCCAGGTTTGATCGCTTGAATTGATATGTTCATGTTGTTGATGTTTTTCCAAAGGAACATATTTCTTCATGCGTTATATTACGGAAATCCGTATAACAGCTATTTTAAATATTGAAAAGAATCGAGGTTGAACTTATGGAAGACTTTTATTGGAGTAATCACCGAGTTGATTGATCGCGTTTGCGTGCCTCAATAAGGTAAAGTATAGAAATCGTTTAAATCTGCCAGAATGAGGTGCGGATTACTTTTCAAATTTACAGAGTTCAAGTTTTTTCTTTTTGGCATCACTCAATGTAATGTCAACGATACGATGAGTACAACGGCTTAAGCCGTGACAATCATTTTTCAGATGATATTTTTTTGCGTTGGGACTATCGCAATAATATACGATGTCTTTTGGTTTGGCCTGGCTGTGCATTAAGAACACAACAAACAGCAAATACGGCTTCATAACAATCTAGGATCAATAACTTTAATAAATCTCCGACTTCATTCAGAATCAGCAAGTTTCTCAAAATTAAATTTTATCTGAGGATATAAATACGGTTTACCGTAACACAACCATTTATTTTTTTGACTTGCGGTTATCGAGGACGTTAACAACATAGTCCGTGACCTTTTTAAGCGTTTTATTGGGATATAAAGGATGCGTGCCACCCGAAGTATAAATTTCAATTTGCCCATCAATACTCACCCACCAAAGCTTACCCACGGAATTTTTAGTAATAGTGTCGATACGTTCAATTCGAGTAAAGTGTTTCAATCTGGCTTCGTCAAGCGCGATAAGCGGTGTATCTGGCCGCGGAACGTTGCAGGAAGTCGCCACATAATGATAGTTGTCCCAATACATACATTCATTAATGTGGGTATAACGCCAATAAATGACCCCTAAGAGCAAGATCATAGCGATTCCTATGTACCATTGTCTAGTGATCACACTTTTAGGTTTATCCCCTTGGACACCCGTGCCAGATGTATTTGACACCAGTGGACGAATATTAACCTCATTCGTTGGTATACCTGATCGGGTGGATATTACAGTCTCTTGCTCCTCTTTACCCGCATGGTCGCTTTGCCTCTCATTTTCCTGATCCCTTATAACATCCTCTTTTGCTTCAACAGGCTGAGTATGCTGGTTTGCCAGATACTTAGCAAAAGGCCTGTCTTGAAAATCCACTAACCAACTTACCAATTCTACAATTGCTGAAGCCGGATTTCTGGATGGCTCTTTTAAAAATTGATAAAGCGCCTGAAAGTAATCAGCATCCGTGGCATTGACCGCAGTCAAATATTCCCGGTCACCAGCTTTCATTTTCAAATAATCGCTAATGGCCCGATGATCATCCGGCTCTACTCCCCTCTCGATGCGTTCAACGCAATAATCACGGATCTTTCTTCTATTTAAATCGACAAGCCAGGACGCATTGGCTTGTGCGCTCTTCTCGAGAAAAGCAGCTACAACCTTCTCTTTATATAATCTGAAATTCTCGGAATACATCGACCTAAAATAAACTATTTCCGGAAACTTTCAGGAGTTTTCGGAATAATGCCGGAATCAAGGGAATCTTCGGAACACTCTGGCATCAAGGTTTTTACCCATACTACATTTGCTTCACAATCAACAACAACCCTGGTCGGCCGGTCAGGCAGTGCACGAAATTGATTTAAACAGCGCAAGGATGCGGGAGCCGGAAACCGGCTTGGGAAGCAGTCAAAAGCTCCCAATTCCAAACGCTCACTTCCCAAAAATTAATCTGCAATCCGCGGGATAGTCCCGATGGAATGGCAGCATCATTAACCATTAATTTTTAAAAAAATGTTTGAATTTTTTTTCGCCATTTTCATGGCACTGTCATGCCCTATACATACAAATACTAACAATTGTCAACATGGTACGATCATAACCACCCAGGATACGTCATCATCTGACACGGGCGGTGAAGACGGACACGTACCACCAAAACCTCCCAAGCCATAATTACTTTTACTTATAAGGGCAAGTCAACAGTACTTGCCCTTTTTTATTGGTCCGTCTTTTCTCTGATTTGTTATCTTTAAAAAAAATAAACGTTGAAAAGAGCGGTCATCTTTACCCTACTTAGTTTTGCCTTATGGGCCTGTACCAAGCCACATTCTGTTGTAAAGAACAGACAAAATCTATATTTCGATAAAGCCGAACGTTTACTTAATGAACAAAAAAGTGACTCGGCATTTTATTATTTCGAAAAATCAGCAAGCACTTCGAAGGATAGCCTCTCCGTTGCCATGGCATATAATTACATGGCATCCATTCAATCTGATGCTGGCGACATCTACGGCGCTCAGGAAAGTTTAACGACCTCATTGAAATATCTTGATGAACGCAAAAAGGAAAATCGATACTGCCTTTCATCAAACTACAATGAACTGGGGATGACCAGTTCAAGACTTGGAAATTTTGATTCCGCATTAAGTTACCTGGATTCAGCGATCAAGTATACGGATGAACAAACATACAGATATACCTTTCTTAACAACAAGGCAAATGTTTATCGCCGAAAAGGATCATATAAACAGGCACTCAGGATTTATCGCTCAATATTAAACGTAACTGAAAAAGGTGGAAAATATTATGCCAGATTATTATCCAATATGACTTACACGCAATGGCTGGACAACACTGCTTATCCTGCAGCCGGTGGCTTGCGCTACGCGTTACAACTCCGGCAACAGTTGAAAGATCACTGGGGTGAAAATGCTAGTTATGGCCATCTGTCTGACTTCTATAGCGCAACAAAAGCTGATTCGGCCCTGATTTTTGCTAAAGCAATGTATACAATTGCAAAAGAACTGCATAGTCCGGATGATCAACTTAGCGCGCTTGAAAAGCTTATTCACCTAAGTCCGGGAGACAAATCAAAGGGTTACTTTGATAAATTTAATCGACTGAACGACAGCTTACAAACCGCACGAAACGCAGCCAAAAATCAATTTGCACTTATCCGCTATCAATCTGAAAAGCACAAAGCTGACAATTTGCGTTTGATGCAGGAAAATACAAAAAAGGAAGATGAGATTTTCCGACAGCGTCTTTATCTGGCAATTGGCCTCATCTTATTGATCGGTACGACAATTTGGTTTCGTAACCGTCGTCAACGTCTGTTATTGGAGGCTGATAATCGAATTCGTCATTACAGACTTAATTTAATGCAAAAAGTCCACGATGTGGTAGCTAACGGTATTTATCGGGTGATGAACGAAGTAGACTACAGCGATAACCTGGATAAAGGTTATATCGTTAGTCAACTGGACGAGATGTATGAACAATCACGTAAGATCAGTCAGGATGAAGATATAAATGTGCAAGAAGACTTTAGTGATAAATTGGAACGCCTGGCAAATGCCTTCAAAAGCAGCGATATAAAACTGGCTTTTTCCGGTAACGAGCCGGAGCTTTGGGCAAAGGTGAACCATAGAGTTAAACGTCAGCTGGAAATCGTTGTACAGGAGCTTTTGGTTAACATGGCCAAGCACAGCCATGCCTCACAAGCCATTATTGATTTTGAACAGATTCGTGATGACCTTGTTATGAAATATCGGGATAACGGAGTTGGATTTCCTACAGATATTCATAAAGGAAAAGGCCTTCAAAATACGGAAAACCGTATCAATGCTATCGGTGGTCATCTTACCTTTGAAGCTCACGAACAGCGGGGCGCTCGTATCCAAATCGTGACCCCAATTCAATAATTCATTATGTTTGAACGTATTATCATTGCGGAAGATCAAGAGATCTACAACAATTCACTGCGGAAGACGCTTGAAGACATGGGTATTCCTAAACCGGATTATGCATTTTATTGTGACCTGACCTTGGCAAAAATTCGGAAAGCCCTTTCCGATAATAGGCCTTATGACTTATTGGTTACTGACCTTTATTTTGAACCTGATGAAAGTGCCCGTCAGCTTCCTGATGGTGCGGCACTAATTAAGCTGGCCAAAAGCTTGCAGCCCACCTTGAAGACACTGGTCTTTTCAGCAGAAAGTCGGCCGGGAATCATCCGGCCATTGTTTGATGATTTGCATATTGACGGTTACGTTCGTAAGGCGCGGGGAGATGCAGGTGTTCTTAAGGACGCCCTGGAGCGCATTGCCAGGCATGATCGGTATTATCCTAAGGAACTTCGCAGCGCTGCTGCCCAACAAAACATGCATTCCTTTACCAATTATGACAAAACCATCGTTCGTTTACTTGCTGAAGGAACGCCGCTTAAGAATATCCCCGATTACCTGGCCAAAAACAATATGCAGCCTGCCGGGAAAAGTAGCATGGAGAAACGCTTGAATCATATCAAGTCGGCCATGAATTTTACAAATAATGAGCAACTCGTGCTATTTTGCAGGGAAATGGGGCTGATATAAAAATCTGAGCGATCTGCTAATATTTCGCCTTATTTTTTTTCCAATTTCTACCGCCCAGTTCCTTGTAATGGAAATCCTGATAGGGATACCAATCCCTTACTTCTACTGCATCAAAGGTAGAGAGTGAAATAAGGTGATCGGCTAAGCGTAAGTATTCCCGATCATTTAGCGGATAAACCAGCACTAAACTTTTAATTGAGCGGCTATCGTAGACGGCCACATTACATTGCATCGAACAATGCTTTTTGCGAAATGCTTTCGTAAAAGCGAAGACATAGTCCTCGTCAAATCGTTTTCGCTTCAGCCAAACGTGAAAGTTTTGCACAGCAGGCCGATGATCAGTTACTATCACCTCATATTCCTTAGGATCGATCGTGATGGTGGTTATGCTATCTACTTCGCCTACGCTGACTAAGACGTCGTCGGGGATCCACCCTACATGAGTATCGCTGAGCCATTCCGGCTCTATAATACGTATTTTAGTCCAGTTTGCTTTTTTAGCCAGCACCTCAGCTTTGACAGACCGGTCGACTGTGCAATACTGCGTTTCATGAAGGGCTTCCGTTGCCTTTTCATTTATAAGCCTTGGGAATTTTTCACCAGGCCCGGAACGAATAACAACATCATCCTTTTTAATCGTGTACAGCAATGGTACGCTATCGACAGGCATTGAGGTTGATTCGATCACGGAGCTACTATTATGATTTTGCCTGTCCGAACAGGCAAGCATCGACAGCACCGCCACAATTATAATAGTTTGGTAAAATGTTTTACGCATGATAAAGCAAGGGTAATATGAGTTAAAGAGATGATTAGCCGAATGATTTAATTCGCATCAGCACACATCATCTCCTTCTCAACGTAAAAGTAAGCTTTTAATTAACTGGTATGACACGGTCTTGAACAGTAATAACAACCGTTTGCCTTTTTGTATCCCTTGTCTTTGGCTTTCTGAACTGCCGGAGAACAGGTGTTGTATTCCCCGAGGTATTCCCGGTTTGAAGCATTTGGAAGGAATGAACAGGTCTCCTCATGCACTTCGTGGTCACCATTACTTTGTGCATTTGTGTTTAAGTAATAACTTTTCATGACTATAATTTTAATTAACTCAAAATTAGGACGGCGATTCTATCCGTTTTTACGGAAAACCGTACCCCAAAAAACAATTAAACCGAAGATATCTCAGTCGTTCGCTTGCCCTACTACACACCTTTGACCTCTAAAGTCACCATTACGGTTTTCCGTAAAAATATGCGCGCTGCTCCCGGTAAATTTGAATCGTCAATAACGAACAATGGATACAATTGTCACTTTCGACATCAAACGAAACCACAGCGAAATAAAAGCCGGATTAATAAAACTTGGTTACAAAGACGCTGTCGATGGATCTGAAAAATGCACAAGCGAACCTACAACTATAAAATTGCCTGATACCACATTACTTAAATATGGAGCGATCAGCACTGACGCCGTAATGGATCATGTTGTTAGCGTAATTGAAAAACATGACGGCGGATTAGACGGCATTTTTTGTACCAAACTAACGGATCCGATAAAAAGGAGTGGCCAATCATAATGAACAATATTCAAGTAAAGCTTATCAGATGACAGACACAATTGACCAACAGGTTATTGACGACAACAAAGAAATTTTCGCTACTATCCTCCTTGAACTACGGAAGGCAGAGTTTGAAATACTAATTGCGACTGCGTGGTTCACCGATGATGAACTTTTTGCAGTTCTACTTGACAAAGTAGCACAGGGTGTTCATATTGAAGTGATTGTTGCTGACAATCAGGAAAATGAAAAGCTCGACTTTCAACTTTTAGTTGCCAAAGGCGCTTTAGTGAAAAAGATTAAAAATGTTGGTTATGGGATCATGAATCAAAAGTTCTGCGTGATCGACAAACGGCTCGCTTTGCATGGTTCTTACAACTGGACAGTCAACGCTAAGAAGAACAACCACGAAAGCATTATCATTACCAATCACCAGGAAACCGTAGAGTCGTTAATCAGAAATTTCAGCAACATCAAGAAGAGAATTATCGAGATTGAAGGCGGTGGCGTTACGGAAGAGCTGCCTGAACGACCAAAGCCAATTACTATAGCGCCACCCCAAAAAGCCGGTACTGAATTTGAGAAAGTACTTGACGCCATGATCGCCGCTGAGGTAGGCAGTTTTGACCGCAAGCTGTTGAGAGCACAAGGTTACGAGCGCTGTCAGTCAAATCAAGGCAACCATCAGGTACTTTATAAAGCATTTGACACGGTATATTCTGTATTCATCAATGATATAGACGTTATAGATGATAAAAAGAAACGTCTGATTGCCCGAATTGAGGAGCATCGCATTCGTACAACAGATCTGTTGAACCAAACGAGCCAGTTGCACCTTGAACATTTGGAGCACGACCATCGATTAACCCAATCAAAACTCCAGGGCCAGCGAACTAATCTGTCCGCTGAGATCGAAATTGCTAATAAATCAGTGGATCACATCAATAATGAGAAAATCCCGGATATTGAAAAAAAGAAAGCAGTCCTCGAAGAAGAGATCAGGATTATTGAACGGGATACAATCACACCAAAAGTAAAATGGTTTGAAGTGATCCCAACGGGAATTTTTTGCCTGGCTTTGCTTGTCTATTTATTTGTTTTTTACTCGTCTGCGGCCTACATATTATTATTTAGCGTAGCGGATGCTAACGAAGCAAAAATGGCTGGCTCGACGATTGGGACTTCGGTGCAGGTTTTCAATCCACTAGCGGTAGGAAAAGCATTTCGAAAGGGCGGTACTGCACCCTCCTTCATCTTTTTGTTTGTTTTTATCCCACTTGCATTTGCAGTAATGGATGCGTTTGTAAAAGAAAGGTGGAAACAAATAGCCTCTATTTTCTTCGGTATTTTTGTTCTCGATGTGGCCGTCGCGTTCAAAGTTGCCGAAGCTGTCCATGAAGTGAACTACCTGAGTGGTAACACCCTCGAAAAATGGCACAGTAGCTTGGCTTTCACCGATACGAATTTTTATCTGGTTTTCGTCTTCGGAGCGTTTGGGCTGTTACTTTTTAAAGTTGTTTTTAAGAAGTTGATGGAAGCTTTTGAAGACCGCAATCCCGACACGATCAAACAGCGCCAATTACTTGTAATTAAGCAGTTACAACAAGAATTAAATGCGCATGATGCTGACATTTCAACTTTGAAGAATGAAGCGTCTGCGCTGCAAACACAAGTGATTCAACTAAAAGCTGAAGATAAACATACCGAACATGAACTGGCCGAGTTACCGATCAACTTGAACCGTGAAGTTCAACGCAACAAAGAAAAGTTGTCCATCGATATCAACACCATTGAAAAAACAGCCGCTGTCTATGTAGTTCACGTTCAATCCGACAATCTGCCGATCTCAGTTGATGCATTGAAAGACCGTATCAATGTATTTCTGGAAGGTTGGAATGATTACCTGTTTGGAGAGCTCGCTGTTTCAAGAGCTACAGTCAAGTCCATGGAAGCGTTTGAAATAGCGATGAAATGGCAGCAGGAAAAACTTCAATTAACTAAATTAGATAAACGCGTAAAATTTAATACCAGTGAGTAAATTATTAAGCTTCATCTTGATGACTTTATTGTTGGCACCTGCATCCACGGATCATAAATATGTCATCACACATTACAACATCACCTTTGCGCCCGATCTTTCTAATCGGGTGAACCCGAAGTTATATAAAAGGCCCCTCAATGATGTTGATCTTTTAAATATTATTACAACCAACCTTTATCCAACGATCCTAAATGAAAAGCGGTCACAGTATCAACAGGATAAATTGCTGGTTGATTTCATGAATAAGGGCCTGATCGGCGCGTTTAACATTCAAACCGACAAACTTAGCATCGACTTTGAATTTCCAACACAACTGGAAAGAATAAATTATGTGTTGATGAGTAAGCCGCCGAAACGGACCCTGGGGCAAGATATTGCCAAAATGAACAAGGAGTTCAACCGTGTTTATGGCAACGTCATTAAAAACAATGTAGGTGCCGATGTTTGGACATATTTTGATCAGGGTATAAATGACGAAAACGTTCTGCAAGATGAAAAGCCCAAACAAGGCGAAGGCTTTACTTATGTGAACCATTACCGCAATATATTGATCCTGCCAACCGATGGCTACGTTGAAGCTGGAATATTTGGCAAAGGATATGATCTGGCTCAGGAAACCATCAACCGGTTTCGAAGTGCTTTCCTCAAATCTGGTGAAACAGACCTACAAAAGTTTTACAGGAAAAACAGTATTTATCACATTAAACCAGCTCATAATCCACGGTTAAAAAATTTAGAAGTATTAGTTATGGAAATGTACGATCGTTCGCTTACACCATCAGGTTCTGCAACGGTTCATCCTACTGATATGGAAATTATGAAAATTTTTTGGTCGGACTGGCTTCACAAATCAGGTGTCAAACATTTTGAATTACACCCGATTGTGAACTCCCGCAATGAGGCTCAAAAGATTATCCTAAACTTTATGAATATCAGCAAACCTAATTAATTTAACACCTAAACCTTATCACATTTATATAGCGTCCATATCATATGCCATTTTACGCTACGAATTGATTTATTAAATGTAAGACAGGCCTCTTCTAAAAGCGTGAATGCATCATTCGTCATGCAAGAATTATATATATAATAAACATCCTACATAGCGGTGGTGGCCTTAATGATATCGCTCAATCGCTTCCTACCCTACTAAACTTCTATTAATTTGAACATCGTTAACTGAAATGCCAACTTTGTTTAAAGGGATTTTCCCTTTACATTTTGGATAGTGTAAACATCCGTAAAATTCACTGTGGGGGCCGGATCTTTTGGTCATCGGCCCACTGCAATCGGGACATCTCACGTTAGAACTACCTGAAGCTTGTAGTTCAATGATGAACTTACTAGCCTGGTTTTCGTTATACATGAGAAAGTTCTTATACCGGGCCCTAGTGATGGCCACATAAAAAACGCGTCGTTCTTCCGCGTTTTCAAAATTATCGCCTTCCTGAAGTAAATAGTTAAGCATGGGATCATCAGCCATTTCAGAAGGGAAACCGAGAATACCGGAATTAAGATCCAGTAGAACTGCATAATCACAAGTCATACCTTTCACGCCGTGTGCGGTGTAAAATTTAATATCAAGGCCGGCAAATTGCTGAATTAATGTGTGCAGTTCTTTTGGCGCGTTAGATTTATACCGGCCAATAAGGAATACTGTTGCATTGGATTGTTCAGATCTGATTGCTTCCAGAGTATCTACTAAGACCTGCTTTCTCTTAGCACCATTGTGGTACTTTACAAATTCGAAACTGGAATGACCCAAAGGCGCCGAATGAAAGGCCGTTAACTGCTTGGCGATCTGGTTAGAATTTTTCTGGATAAACTCGCTGCTTACCTTGAGGATCTGATCGTTGAATCGATAAGTCTGCAATACAGCGGATTGGCTCGTAACACCGAAATGCTGCTTAAACTGAGTAATGATGGAAAGGTCACTTCCGGTAAAACGGAAAATAGATTGCCAATCATCCCCAACGGCATAAATTTTAATACCGGGGTTTTGTGAACGTATTGCTTTTAGGAGCTCATAGCGACCAAGGGACATATCTTGAAACTCGTCTATCAAAATATATTTGTAGCTCTTTTTAAATGCGCCATTTTTAAAATGTTGAGTTGCATGAATAATCATGTCGTTAAAATCTACCGCGGGAATATTGTTGAGGTGGTGTTCGTAAGCGTGGTAAAGAGGTCTGATGAGATCAAGAAAAACCCGAAAACGTTTGTCTCCTCTATTAGGTGAGAGTTCATCCGGTGACTTTCCGCAGGATTTCATCAAAGTCAAGAATACATAGATGAAGTTAATGAAATCCTCGTAATCTGGAGATTGCTTAATAAGACTCATGAGCTCATCCCCGCTGCGCTCACGCATATCCACGCCTTTTTCGGCCAATTTATGTTTGAGATTACTGATCAGTTTGCCCTCAGCTGCTTCGTGAGCAAAAGATTTGATCAACTGGGTATTGTATTTTTCGTGAATACTATCCTTCCATGCCATCCCAGCATGGTAGTATTCTCGCGCCGTCGCATAAGGCGGGCGGGTTGTAAAGCTCTTCGGCACGTCCCCATTCTTGGAGATGCCATAGTGCTCATGCCAAATTTGGTAATCAGGCAAATAAAAGTCGGGTTGGTAGATGCCAAATGCAGGGTTGCGATCCTCAATCTCCAGAGGATAGTGGCGTTCATATTCATAATTGATATTAAAAAGGCAAAAGAAATTTGCGATTTGCAATTCCTGATGGCTTTTAACTTTCTTTCCGTCTAGCGTTGTGTTTTTGAAACCTTGCTCATAATTTAAATAGTCGTTTCTGTTCTCGAAGTCTGACTCCTCTTTAAGAGGCCGATTGAAGAAAGCCAGGTAGTTGACCGCTTTTCTTTTAAAGGAGGCATCTTCTGTGAACAGTTCATTGAATTTTTCCTGTAGGAATTGCTTTGCTTGCTCAGCGTCATCAAAAGCGACCCGTATCTCCTGGTTAGAACAACTGCGACATACCAGAAAACCATAGCTATTGAAAGTGCGAACTTCTAAATCTTTGGCAGCGTCAATATGCCGACAAAATCTTGCGGTTCTTTCCTGCATTTCCTTTGCGGCATTATTAGTAAACGAAATGATCAATAATTCTTCCGGTCTTGCCAATCCTTTTTCCAGCAAATAAGCCACTTTACCAGAAATCGTTGTTGTCTTTCCCGTGCCTGCGCCGGCGAGAACAAGATTATTGTCTTCATCACGGATGATTGCTTCGGTCTGGTCAGAAGACAAGGGATAGGCTTCCAGTCTTGCAAAGAAATCTCCAAATTTTACTTGTTCATGCCGGACAAACTCATCGTTGTAGTCTTTACGCCTGACCGCGCAATTATCGAAATTGTCACAAAATTGCTGAAGAAGTTTTACCGTCTCGTCGTCCAAACCCAAAGCGGCATAATTATTTACTATTGCTTTACGCGTTAGCGTATTAATCTCCAAAAACCGAAGCTCGTCCGCATAACAGAAGTACTGCTCGAAGTTGGTGATAGTTGTAAACGAAGCATTGGCATCCCTGACCTGATCGATGATTGCCGATAATTTCTTTTTGAAAGCTCTTCTTAATAACCATTCTTTTATCAGCCAATAAATTCCGATTACCGACGCTATAAGCAAGATAAATCGGATGACTTTAATGACGATCTTACTGTTGGGCATGATATCGTTAGGTTAAGGAAATTGAAATTTCAGCATAAATTTACAAATAACCAAGCTTTTGAATTTTCACTCTCATAAGGTCCAGGCTTCAAACCCCCTTGTTGTGATCAGGTAATCACAGCTTTTCTGTAGCTGCTCAATAGCAAGCTTGGACCAATCATTCTTCGTTTGATAGCCGAGCAGGGAAATCTGGAGCTCTTTTTCAAATCTGTGCATTTTGTGCCTCCGAATGAGGCTCCAGTAATGCGTTATTTCGTCGCGACGCTGTTCAATAAAATTGGGACTAGGGATTTTATCCCGTTTCTGGTTGTTTAAGTCAGGGCGAGCGGGCAGCAGATTCCAAAGGTCATTGTTTTTCCAAACGCTAAACGGTATGATGTGGTCAATATCATATCGGACTACGGGAACTCCTGACCATACGCAACGAACTTTTCCCTCTGTTTGGAGAATACTCTGGTAAAGCGTTTTAGATTCAGCAATGTCGCGAGCGGTCACGGGGCTCTGCATTACCTCTGTAAGCACATCTGTTACAGATAGCTTTTGGCCTGATGCGCGAACCGAGAATTCAGCCCACTTGAATAAGATAGCGTCAGTACCATTAATAAAACTTCCGAGCAACTGAAAAGCTTCGTAATAATCCTGCGGTATAGAAAATGTACCGAAGTTCAAAATCAGGTATTCAGCATCAATTGCGCCTACCGATCTAGTTTTAACCCGGTCATATTGATAAATGCCAAAATGCTGTCCATCTATAGATGTGCCTATATACTTCATCGGCATTTGTGTGATTGTGCTTGCAATCTTCTTAACAAGTAATAAAAACACTTTTTGAATATCAGCTGGGATACCTTTGTTTTTGAGGTCGTTATAAAAGGCGGAAATGCCACCCCGTAGATTGTAATAGTTAACCAGTTCCCGCAAAGTTTCTGCAAAGGCCAGTTGGGCACTACCATTGATTTGTGGCACCAATACCAATGGATAGTAATATAACAGCCATTTTTCAATGAGTAAACCCAAGGGGAAATGAGCCCGCTGATCTTCAATCTTTATATAAGGGGAGTTTTCCCCAATCAGCTCTATTGTACCTCTTAATAGCGCAAATTTGTACGTGGTTGACTTACTGTCCCGAGCTAAAATATGGTTTATATTTCGAAAGGTCTGATGGTTCATAATCGATATGAGAAAGCAGTAAGGTACGACAACTCTGCTTATACCATCAAGTTTATTCTTTAAGACTGGAACAATCTAAACTTATTACATCAACAATTATGAGCATTTCTTCAGCCTGTTCAAAGTGCCCATCAAAACTCAAAATAACTGAACCGATTTTAACACTCATATTACCTCTTCTGCGGTGAATCAAGTGTGAATTACAGGCAGATTTTGAAATATTTTGCTAGTTTTTGAATTACACATCGTCGCGGAAATACCTAAACTCGAAATACTTTGCCAACTCAGATTGCAATTATTCTCGACCGCTTTTGCATTTTTATTTACCTAACTTTGAGTGAAACCTGACAATGCTTATCATAAGTCTCAAACATGATTACTAAAATCGACATCGGCCATTTCGGATTATTTAAGGATTACTCTTGGGATACCGTTATTTCTAAGGATAATACCTTTAAGAAAATGAATATTATTTATGGCCGTAACTATTCAGGCAAAACGACACTTGCCCGTATTTTCAAATGTTTTGAAGATAGTTTGATGCACAAAGATTACTTAGCATGTCAATTTAAGGTAACATTGAATAATGGCAATATTATAGCCGAAAAAAATCTCCAGGATTTTGCAAAACACAATCAAATAAGGGTCTATAATACCGATTTCGTCCGTGAAAATTTGGGTTGGCTTTATCGGGAGGATGGAACAATTAGGCCATTCACCATACTTGGTGCCAAAAACGTTGAACTTGACAAGCAAATTACCCTAATAAATTATCAGCTTGGCACAATTGAAGCTGGTAAGGGATTGGTGTTTGAGTATGATAAGGCTCAAAAAGCCTTGGCTGCACAAAAAAAAACTAATTCCGATAAGACGGACATTCTTGACGATAAACTTAGGAAACGTGCCAATGATACCATAAAAGTAAATAACGATTTATTTTTACCCACGAATGCAAAAAAGAGTTACACGATCACCGACATCAAGGCTGATATTGACCAGATTAAAAGTGATGTGAAAAAACATATCCTTGCCACAGCAACTGCGGATGAGCTCATTAAATTATTGAAAGAGGTCGCTATTGATGATGTAAACCCGCTTACGGAATCCCAACCTAAATTCGCTGATTATTATAAAGAATGTAATGATATACTTCAGAAAAAAATAACACCAAGCACGCCTATTGCCGAACTGATCAATGATAATTTATTACAGGAATGGGTTAGACTGGGTATTGATAAACATCGGGATAAGCGCAAAACATGCGGATTTTGCGGAAACCCTTTGGACAAAGATTTGTGGAAGAGGCTTGACGAGCACTTTAGTAAAGAGTCAGAGGAGCTTAGAGCCGCGCTTAAAGGCAAGATCGACCAGTTGGAACTGGCAAAAAAAGGGCTGACCGAGTTTATGACCTTAAAACGGGAACAGTTTTATTCTACGCTACAAACGCGTTTTGATGGCACGCTGAAAAGCTGGCATACTGTTAGTAACGCTTATCAAAAAAAAATCGACCAATTGATCACAGAATTGAAAATTCGTGAAAAAGATATTTTTAGATTACGCGAATTGCCAGCTGATATTTCAGACCTTTCTGATGAGGTATTGGCAACGATCAAAGATTTTAATCAAATTATCACCGAACATAACAAGAAGACCAGTTCACTTGCGACAGACCAGGTTAGAGCTCGGAAAGAATTAAGGTTTTCTAATATCGCACAATATATCTCCGACATAGATTATTTTAATGAACTGAAGGCGATTGAGCAGCAGGACAACAAACTGAATATTGTCGGAGGCGGCTTGATTCTGCAGAAGCAAGAAATTGAGCGACTTGTTGAAGATAAAAGGGTGTTAGAAACACAGGCTAAAGATGAGAGCAAAGGGGCAGAACTTATTAATCAGCATCTTACTCATTTTTTTGGGCATAATGAATTAAAACTCACTGCTCAAGGCGAATCTCCAAACATGAAATTTATTATTCAACGGGAAGGTATTGACGCGAACAATTTAAGTGAAGGTGAATGCAGCCTTATTTCATTTTGTTATTTTATTGCTAAAATAGAAGATGAGTTGAAAGATGAGCTCAATAGTAATAAGCTTATTATCTACATAGATGATCCTATTTCCAGCTTAGATAGCAATCATATCTTCTTTATGTTCAGTCTTATAGAAAGTGTTATTGCCGGGCCCAAAAAATATGGGCAATTATTTATCTCGACACACAATCTCGATTTTCTGAGATACCTAAAGAAGCTGACCTTTCCTAAAAAAGATCTCAAACATTTTATTATTGAGCGCAGGAATAAAAGTAATACGCTACTAAGACTGGCGCCTGAATACCTCAAAAACTACATAACGGAGTTTAATTACCTATTTGACCAGATTTATCAATGTTCATTGGGTGACCGCGAAATAATCAGCCATAATTATCAGTATAGTTTTGGCAATAATATGCGTAAATTTTTAGAAGCTTACCTGTTTTATAAGTATCCAAGCCACAAAATGACTTCAGAGGAAAAACTGAGAAAGTATTTTGACAATGATCGCGTGACCATCAACCTGATTAATCGTGTTATAAATGAGTATTCTCACATTGGCGAACACTTTGAGAGAGGAATGGAACCTATTGATATGGATGAAATTACTAAAGTTTCGAGTTTGGTGCTAAATAGGATAAGTACTACCGATCCGGATCAATATAATGCGCTAATGGACAGTGTCAATCAGCTGGTTTAACAATCATCATTATAAATTTTAGCTGGATTGTATAGTTTTTATCATTATCGGCTGGATAAATAGTATTATTTATATGTAAATTTAGAAGTCCATAAACCTACGTCCATGTCAATTAAAATCCTTGCAACCGCCGATCTTCACTTGGGCAAAACCTCCGCAGATGCTTCAGGATACCAGGCTTCAACAAAGTCTACCTGGGCAGCGCTGGTCAATATGGCGATTGAAAACGGGGTCGATATCGTCGTACTTTGCGGTGACATTATTGACCGAAATAACCGTTATTTTGAAGCAATCGGGCCACTGCAATCTGGAATAGACCGGCTAAGGGAAAATAACATAACCGTTTACCTGGTTTCTGGTAATCATGATTTTGACGTTTTGCCGCAGGTTGTCCGCAGATATTGTGACGACGGTGTTAAACTGCTGGGAAAAAACGGCGTCTGGGAGATAGTTACTTTTAGGAAAGATGATCAAACTATTCAGTTTGCCGGTTGGTCTTTTCCAACACAATATTTCAGGGACAGCCCCTTGCTGAGTTGGCAATTTAATGATATTGATCTCAATTTTCCGGTAATTGGTTTATTACATGGAGATATTGAAGGCAAAGACGGCAAGTACGCACCGTTTCGTTTAGGTGAGCTCGTGCGCGCGCCGGTCAATCTATGGATACTGGGACACATACATAAACCTTTTGAATATAGCGGACAGAAACCATTGGTCTGGTATACAGGTTCGCCACAGGCACTGAGTGCAAAGGAACCAGGTTTGCACGGGCCGCTTCTTTTCACCATTACCGGCGATCAATTTTCAGTGCAACATCTGGGCATATCTTCTGCGCGTTATGAATCGCTTGAAGTCGATGTTACCGGTGCAGAGGATGAAGAGCAAGTACGAGAAAAGATAGTTACAGCTTTGGAAAAGGATGCGCTACAACGACAGGAGGAATTGTCTAACATATCCTTCTTAATCTACCAGCTGGAGATTACCGGCGAACATGCCCGGATCAGGGAAGTAGAACATTGGTCAAGGTCAGCTACGGATATCCGGCTACCGCTTAATGGCGACCTGGAAGCCAGCGTCAGAAAAGTCGACTGTTATTTACGTCCAGCGCTGGATGACTTAAAAGCATTAGCAGGCCAGTCTTCCCCAGCAGGCATTCTTGCCGATACTATTCTTGCAATCAGCGAGGCACGCAATACGCCATTTCTCGATAAACTGATTCATAAATGGCGACAGCAGGCTACCGCTTTAAATGAAGCTGGCGTTTATTTGCCCTTATCAGATGAAGAACGCTTATCTAACTTAAAGGATGACAATGCTAAAATTTATCTGCAGCGTGAATGTAACCGCTTACTGGGCGAATTAATAAGTCAGGATAAATAAATCAGCATTATGTCAAATCCCTCCCTGCTTATCAAAGATATCTCGGTTTACAAACTGCCCGGCTTTCCCAGGGGGATGCTACCGCTGCATGATTTTGCGAGGCACATCAACATCATCGCAGGCCCCAACGGTTCGGGTAAGAGTTCTACGGCCAGGCTCATCAGGCAGTTGCTGTGGCAGCAACAATTGGGAAGCGTACACGCGGATTTTATGCTGGACATTTCCGGCGTGCAATGGGGTATCCAGGCCGATAACGGTCATTACCGGGTACTGCGTGAAGGGCAACCCGATACACTGCCATCTTTGCCCGCTGCAGATGAATCAAAACGTTATCTTCTGGCATTACATGAGCTCGTTGGCGACATGGACACCGACCTGGCAGCTCTACTCATCCGGGAGGCTAGCGGCGGCTATGACCTACCGGCAGCACAGCACAAGCTGGGATATGACAGCAGAACGAAACAACGAACCATCACCGAATACCGGCAGTATAACGAAGCCAAAATAAAGATCGCGGGAATTGAAAACAGGCAAAAACAGCTAACCACTAAAGCTGACTCTTTGCAAAGCCTTTTCAAAGCGAGGAACGAAGCAGCCGCTGCATCAAACTATCATGACCTTTATACATGCCTTATTGCTAGTTTGAATGCAGGTGATACATTGAACCGCTTGCAGCATTTACTGGATGATTACCCTCCACAATTGCGGATTCTGACCGGTCAGGAATTTGATCGGATTGTGGCGTTAGAAGGAGAAATCCAAATAAATAATCGTTCTATAGAAACTATATCGGGCGAGATACACCGCAAAGAAACAAGAATTAGTGAATTAAACCTGCCTGAAAAAGGCATCAGCAAAGCGTTGTTAGAAGAGTTGCATACCCGTGTCGATACTTTATTGAGTATTGAGCAAAAGCTCGGCTCTCTGGATATCGACATCGCAGGTGCTGAACTAATGACGGCCGAAGCTTTGGAAAAGCTGGCGTCTGAACTTAGAAACACAGATATCAAGCCGCTGGACGTTAGCGGAACGGTGCGGTTGGCGCAATTCATGGAGGGCGCACATCGCTTGCTAAGTGAAAAGCAATACCTGGAAACTACTGTCGGCCAGTTAAAAAAGGAGCAGCAGATCGCGGCTGAAGACCCGTCTAAAATTCAGGAAGGGATCAATGCCTTGTTGCTTTGGTATCAGGAACGGTCGCCGTTGGACGGCATTCCTGCTTGGGCACTTTGGGTATTATTGCTATTGGGTATCATTACAGGTGTAGCCACTTTATTATTGGGATGGCTAGGTCTCATAACTATCTTACTCATGCTTGGTTTCCTGTTGTACGCCGCCCGCGGAAAACGTGCAGATGATGGGGAAGTTAGAAAAAAGGATTTTGTGCGCACCGGATTGCGGGAGCCGCAACAATGGGACATCCCTGGTGTAGCCGCCCGGTTAGAGGAATTGAACATAGCATCGCAGGAAGCAAAGCGATTGAACCTATTGGCTGTTCAGTTGAAAACGCAGGAAGATGCGCTTACCGATTTGCTGCCCCGGTTAGCTAAATTAGATGAGCAGCGTGACTTATGGCTGAATGAAATTGGCGTAATCCCGCTACTGTCGGCGGACGAATTGAAAGATTATTCCGGACTTTACTGGTTTTTGGCCAGCCTGTTAACCTGGCAGCAATGCTTCGCACAGTTAAAAGCGTTGGAAGAACAAAAAGTACTGGCGCTGGATCAGCAAAAAAACTTATTGTCTGCAATAAATGTGCTGATCAAGGACATAGCGGCAGAAGTTGCTGATGGCGCGACAGCCAAGGGTATGTATCGTCAGTTACAAGCGGATGAAACCGAACGCTCGACACTTTCAGAAGCGGTCAAACAACATAATGTTCAATTGGAGGATAAGAAAGGTTTAGGAAAAAAACTGGCGGATGAACTGGCGGCCATTTATGAACGACTGGAGCTGGAAGAAGGTAAAAAAGAAGAAATATGGGTTTGGAACCAACAACTGGCGGCTTTTCGGCAATTGCACAAAGACCATCAGGATGCTGGTACGCTGCATAGCGATAAAAATCAGACTTTAAAAGCACATAACTTGTTTCTGGAAATAGAATCAGAGTTGGATGCGCTAACACTTGATGAGGCTAAGTTGAAATGTGCCGCTTTTAAACAGCAGGCAGATAAGCTTGACGAATTGAATAAGCAAATCATAGAGATCGAGCGTGACATTGAACATGAAAAGGAAGGAACGGCAATGGAAGACGCCTTGGCAATCAAGGAAGCGTCGCTAAACGGGCTGGAGCAGATTTACTTGAATAATCTTTCTGCTATGACCGGCGATCTGGTGGTTGGTTTACTGAAAGAAACCTACCGGGAACAGAATAGTGCAGGAATATTTGGCAAGGCGAATCAGCTGTTCAGCCGAATCACCAACGGGCGTTATCAACTTACTGTAGAGGAGAGTGGAGCGCCGGCTTTCCGCGCCTACGATACCATCTACAAAAACTGGCTGGAACTTTCGCAGCTATCGACTGGAACTCGTATTCAATTGTTATTGGCGGTCCGCCTGGCATTTATAGAAATGCAAGAACAAAACGTTAAATTACCAATACTCGCCGACGAGATACTGGCAAACAGCGACGACTTGCGTGCGAAGGAAATTATCAGCGCACTTGCAGAGATAAGCAAAGAAGGACGACAAGTCTTTTATTTTACCGCGCAGGCGGATGAAATTGATAAGTGGAACAGCTTTTAAAGCGAATGATGCCGAACTGGATTTTAAAATTTTTACGCTGGATGGGCAGCACAACGAAAAGCCGGATTATCGCTTAGAACAAGCGCCGTTATTGTCTGGGTTTAAAATTATTAATATACCTCTTCCCGGTACGTTAACCGCTGAAGAGTATCGTAAATTGATTAAAGTGCCCCGGTTTAATCCGCTTACGGAGGAACCAGAACAATTGCACTTATGGTATTTGCTGGATGATCAACAACTGCTATATACTTGCCTGGCAAAACGTATTGGCAATTACGGGCAGTTAAAAGGTTTTATGCAATATCAGGGCAGCTTGCCAGGTCTGGATGAAAACTTATGGGCGACCTTGCAGGTAAAGATCAGATTACTCGAATCTTATCAGGAGCTTTTTCGCAGAGGAAGATCTAAACCTATTGACAGGCAAACGCTTGTGCAGTCCGGAGCCGTATCTGGAACATTTATAGATTTAGTAGCCGAAAAATTAAAGGAACTGAATGGTGATCCTCAGCGACTGCTATTGGCTTTGGGAGCGAAAGAAGTGCAGGGCTTTTTGCAATCCAAATTAAAAGCGCTGGAACAATACCTTATCGGGCTTGGGGTGATAGATGATCAACAAGTCTTATCCGCTGAAGACTTGCAGGTCAGGCTAATGGCTCTGGTGTCCAACCTCGATATTCCTGAAGTTCAGGCCTACGAATTTATCGATAAAGTCATGAGCTAAGAACGTGTGGTAGCTAAAAAGGTGGTTCATCGAACGCAGTGTCGTCCTGAATCGCCTTCGTATAATTTGCTATATAGAATAAATCATCGATCGCTTTTTCCTCCGTTTTTGCTGTTAATGTGGAGTTTTTATAATAGTGTATCAATTTTTCCTTGTTTTTCAATTTCTCTTGTTTGAGCACATCGTTTTCCTTAATTTTCGTTTCCCAAAATGCCCTGTCGATTTGCCTTTCAAATTGAATATCCCGTTCTACATCCGGCATTAAAGAATTTTTGAGGTTTATATCGGCTTGATGAATCGTTAAATAGGTTTTATCTACTTCAATTAAACTCAATGCGTTATTCTCCAATATGCTTTTTTGAAATCTATAGTTATAATTGGCCGCGTTTATAATCATGTTTGACAACGATTCTGCACGCTTGTCGTCTGCGAAATAACGCTGATAATCCTGATCATAAAGAGCAAACAATTCGGGCAGTTTTCTGGCCATATCCGGCTGATCTATCGCCATGACCAAAAAATCGACAATATTTAAAAAATCATTCTTGATATATTTTTTAATTTGCTCCGAATTCTTGGGATGAAGTAAACAATATAGCATTGCATCTTTAATCCAGTAGGTATCGTTAAAATCAAGGGCTGCCATTTTATCCATGAACAATTGATCTATATCAATATCCGGACAGTACTTTCTTACAGTTTGAAGTATTGATGCAGGCATCCGGTATAATTTATATTTATCTATTGAATCTAGCTCGTCCCTTATTACCCTTTCTTTAACAATAAATTGCAAATCGCTTTCAAATGCAATACTGGCTACATCGGGATCAAAGTGCTGTAGCTGTTCGATATAAATAATACTTGAGATAATGGCTTTTTTCTGGTGAAAAGAATCCTTGATAAATCCTTTGAAAAAATCGGCCAGCGACGGATTTATAAATGAATATTCCCGTTCGGGGTTTTCCCCATCAATCAATGTGCTAATAACAAAGCCATTAAGCAATATTTTAGCCGAATCCCTAAACTGATTAGCTTTAATAATTTGGTTATGGCTAACTTTTTCATACTGAAGCCTGGCATCATAAGCCTTGATCAACGCTTTTTCGTTAACCTTTCCTCTGAACGTAAAAAGAGTAATTAAAAAAAGCTGATCAAAATAATTAATTTGATTATGAAACGACCGGCTCCATATTCCTTCCGGATTGGTCAAACTTAACGTAATAAATTCATGATACTCAGCCGGAGTCAGGTTTTCAATTTTTGTAGGGTCTGTTAAAGACTCTATCGTTCTGGGTGTATAATTTTTATGATTGATAATGGTATTATAAAACTTGTTTTGCAGGATACAATTGAACAAATTTTCTTTTATCCTGTAAAAATAGAGGTGATTGTACAGAATTTCAGCTTTCTCAAATTTGCTGTAATCACTTAATTGAATTTCATACTGCTGATTTAATAGCTGGCTGCGATTGATTTTTTCAGATTTATCATCTGCCTGATTCAGAATTACCGTTCTGGTGGTCAGCATCAAATATTTGTTGGGCGTATTTTTAATACGATCCACAAATTGCGTGATCTGACTTTCCGTTTGACTGGCGGTTAATATTTCATAATAAGTCTCGCCCAAAAAATCATCAAAATAAAATAGCTGTTTAACATCATTATCGGTAGCAATTACATCTTCCGCCTCCCTGATGCTAGCGACTTTATAGATTTGATACCCATTTTTTGCCCTTTCCAATAAAATTGCATCAGCTAAGGTAGTTTTACCCCAAACCGGGTTGCCCGGTAATTAATAACAATTTCTTTTGATCAAGCAGTTCGTTAGCCTTATCCAAATTCTTGGTCACTACATATAAGCCAATTTTGGACTTGATCTTTTCAAGATATGACTTTGTCCTGCCCTCAATAGCGTTGTTCAAAATGGCGTTAAGCATACTGACGCTGGAAAACCAAAGCTTAAATTGCTTTTTTTCTATTTCCGGAAATTCGCTTAAATAAGTGTTCAAATCATTTTGACCGATCACATCATTTGAGGACAAAATGTAAGGCGCTAACAACTCTTTTAATTCGTCTTTTTGTTTAATGGACAAAGGAAGTGATGTCGCAATAATATATCTATCCGGATTTAGATCCTTTACCTTTTTCAATTCTGCTTTAAGAAACGCTTTTTTGAGTTTAGGATAGCCGGAACCGATATAATGCTTCGCCTGAACAACGATTTGATTATTATTTTCTGAAGAAGAATATCTTAGATCTACACCCTGGTCTGGCCCAACTTTGAAAGCTTGGAGGTTTAAATTGAGTTTGGCATTTAATAGATCGAGTACCAGCAATTCAAATTCTTTGTCATTAATGGTTGAAAAAGTGTAATTAGACATTATGTATAAAACTTATTTTAGCTATTCGATCATTATACTGACCCTTTTGATGACAATATATCTATTATAAAATATCAAAGGTATCTAAAAAGCAATATCAAATTCGATGGCATGCTATTAAATAGGCTAGTTCAGAATTTGGGAAAATCAGCAGTAAGAACATATGATCCTAAGCAGAAAAGCTAATAAACTTTTAAAAGTCCTAAATATGGTTTTAAAAGCTAGAGGTATCTGAGGGAGACTTTGAACGGAATATAAATGTCCACAGAATGATCCGATACAAATAAAGACCATCGTAGGAATTGTCAATATCATATTTGCGCCGTCAAATAAAGGATAACTGAACATTTTCTAATGTTGAGCATCTTAGAACTTCATTAAGATTGAACCTGTAACATTTATCCCTTTTTAATTATGAGGTGCGAAGATGCCGGATCATTCAACAGCCGCTCCATTTCTTCAATCACAATAAGTTGAACATCATCTTTAATTTGCTCATAATTCCGCTGCACGATCGCCGGTTGCACCGGTTTTACTTGTGGTACGGCCTTATAATTGCTTTCCTCGTTCGCTAAGGCTTCATGGTCATTCATTATCTCACAATGAAAAGTCTTCAAGTCAATTTTCTCCTCGGGATTATCCGCCACCATACCGACAAACTCCCCTGAAGACAAGCTTGAAATAGTTGAGGCGGGTACCGCCGACTCTAATTGCTTGGAACGGCTGATCGAGGTATCATTCCTATTGATGGAAAGACTTTCCCGGTCCTGCATGATCTTACCAAACCGTTCTGAAAGCTGTTTGGAGGTATCACCGGTAACCTGCCCGCTGATGATATTACCTGTGATGTTCATGATCACATCTGCCAATTCCCGTCCGTAATCTTTTCGAAGCTGGCTCGCATCCTGAATGCCTAAACAAGTGGACACCTTGTTACTTCGTGCAGTGGCAATCAGACTGTCCATATTATTGAGATAGATGGTAGGGAACTCATCGAATATCAAACTGCTTTTCATCTTCCCTTTTTTATTGACAAGCTTGACCAGCCGGTTCACGTACAGCGATAGCACAGCGCCATAGGTTTGGATCTTCTGCGGGTTGTTACCGGCGCAAACAATCTTCGGTTTGTCCGGATCATTGATGTCCAGTGTAAAATCACTACCCGAAAGTACGTAATATAGCGACGGCGACGATAGTCGAGCCATAGAAATTTTGGCAGAGGCGATCTGCCCCTCAAGCTGTTCTACAGCATCCCGCAGATAAGCACTGACAAATGGATTGACCAGCACTTCGATCTCCTTTTCCGTCCTCAAGAGCGTAAACAATTTATCGTACTCCAGTTGCATGAATTCGATAACATGTGGCAAGGTGCAGAACTCTCCGCCCCTATATTTCTTGAGATACCAGATGATAGCAGTCAGAAAATTGATCGGCGATTCGACGAAGAAGTCACCCTGCCGCTTGATCCACTCCCGGTTGAGCCCCATCAGTATGGTACGCGCAGATTCTGCAGCATCAGTGATGTCAAACATGGATGCCGGATCGAGCGGGTTACACCGGTTGGTACGAGAGAGGTCGTCAAAGTTGATGATGAAGAATTGGGGCTTGATCTTGTAAGCGGTTTTCTTGTGTTTGAGCCAGGTGTTATAGACGATCTTGGTCAAATCATCAAACTTAAAATCGTAAATGAACATGGTGAACCCTTTTTTAATATGCTGGGTAATCACGTGGCGGATAACGAAGTAGGATTTGCCAGCACCTGGGCTACCAATAACCAGCAGGCCACGAAACGGATTCACAAAATTGATCCAGGAATTGCGCAGTTTATTTTTCAAGTGGTAGCGTGCCGGCAGGTTGATCGAGTACTCATTTTCCAGCAGGCGTTCTTCCTTGCGGGAAGGTCTCCTGATCGCGGTTAAAGATATCGCCGGTTAACTTATCGGTAATGATCCGGGACAGCATGGTTCCGCCACTCATCATGATAAGATAGCCTGCCGCGGTAGCCATCATATAGAGGACAGGCAAGACCCTATTATTGCCTTTGAATAGCAACAATAAACCTG
Source organism: Mucilaginibacter terrae (assembly GCF_031951985.1). Taxonomy (NCBI): domain Bacteria; kingdom Pseudomonadati; phylum Bacteroidota; class Sphingobacteriia; order Sphingobacteriales; family Sphingobacteriaceae; genus Mucilaginibacter; species Mucilaginibacter terrae. The sequence goes on from NZ_JAVLVU010000001.1 coordinate 1,684,667, forward strand.
CTGAGAAGTACAGTACGACGCCAATGGTAAGCCAGGTTAAGGCTTGCCTGTGGCTGCGTTTCTCGTCTTTTTTGCCTTTGATACCGATCAGCGCAATGACCAGTAATACCAGCGCAATGATCTTTGGTTTATTGAAGCTGGCGAACAATCCTGTTCTTGCGATATTGCCGAGGACCCGGTCAGTCAATGCGGCACTCCACTGCCATTGCCTGAATAGCCCATAGAACTCGAAATAAAAATGCAGTAACAATATTAAAATGCTGATCAGCCTGGTCATGTCCAGGATCTTGCGCATCGCCTGATCATTTTCTCCGGTCGACATTCTTCCTCCTTTTTTAATTCATCCTCACCTTTGTCCGGCAGTCCTTAATCCAAGCGCATTTTTCTCTTTTTCCGCTTGCGCCTGGTGGATCGCAACTCAAAATCCATCGTTTCAGATACATCCCGCTGCTCCAGCAATGCCGCCGTAAATTCACTTCCCCGGGTCACAAAATCCCCGGTCGACCTATCCCCTCCTACGTCGGTGCCTGGCCGACCTCCAGCTACCCCATCTGGCTTTTGTCCGCTCAATTCTTTCCGCGTCGTCAATTGCTTTTTCCTTTCAAAAGCCCCGTTGTCCTGACAGCGTTCTAAAACACCACGGGCACTATAAGCTTTACCCAGGTCACTCCCATTTAACACGACCCTGGTATGATGGTCGACATAGGTCAGACCGTAAACAACCCCTTGCTCATTCTGACGAACAATCGTGTCGATACCTGATCGCTTCAGTTCAGCAATCATATTTTGAAGAGAACCTTTTCGATGCAGCAGTGCAAGATCGATCCCGTTCCTGACCCTTGCTTTAGCGGGCTCCTTTGCCAGGCGATTTTCCGCAAACAATTTCATCAGTTGTTTCATTCCTGGATTGCTGAAAAATAGGCTTGCTTTGATCGGCGTCCCTACCGGTTTACCATGCTCATCCAGCAGCCGGTAAAGCAAACCTGCATGCTTTCTGACCCGGCTGTTTTCGGAGCCGTTGTCGGCAATGATATTGTATAGTTTCAATATAGCATTAAGCTCCGCAATAGAGGCAAAACGGTACTTGGTAACTACGGCATTCAATACATTATTGATAGCCCTTTTGGTCTCCGTTTTGCCATAGCTGACGCGCTGCGCGTCGATTGGTTTTAACTTGTGTTTTTCCGTCAGGGCAGACTTGTCGGCTTCTATCAAACCATATTTCTTTTCAATCTCCCGCCGGGCTTTTTCGGATTCATTCCTGCCCAGATTATGCAATGAAATGCGCGCGCCGTCAGGTTTGATATTCGTCGTTACGATATGCAAATGGCGGATGCCCGGAATCCGAATGCTGGTACAACAAATACGGCTGTCCGGCAAAGCCTATCCGCTCCAAATACTCCTGTGCGATCGCCTTTAATTTGGCTTCCTCAAGGTTTTCGGACGGGTCGAAGTTCAGCGAAATATGTACGCTATTGACCCTTGTCCGCTGGTTCAATTCCGTTAATTTTTCCAACCGTGAAAGCTTCTGAGCGAAGGTCAGTTGCGCTGCTTCTTTAGGATATAAACCAGCCTCAAGGCAAAGCGCCACACCTGCCTTCACCTTCTGCTCATTGTAGTTCAAAATATTGCGCAGGCTGCTGCTGGCATGGATCACAGCAACCATTCGTCCGCCAGTTGATCCAACCTTGATTTGATCGCTTCAACCTTGCCGAACAGCGCACCTTTATCGCGCTCAAACGCGGTCAGCCATAACTGCATCTGCGGCAAGTGGTCAAGGGTATGCAGCCGGTGTACTGCCTGGTTAAAATTCACGCCGATCGCATTCAACTCACGCCTGAGCAGCACCATTTCTTCCATGAGATCATCCAGCGATTTATTCCGGGTATAGACCGTAATGGTCTTACCCATTAACACCCGGCGAACGTACTCGCTTAGTTTTCGAAGTGTCGTTTTTTTCCAGCCTTTTTCCACTGACTCGTACTCTCCGGCCGATAGCCGGAACCCGATGAACCGCTTTTTTGCCTCATTTTCCTCTGCCATTGTTTCCTCCTCCACATCAATACATCCCATCATTAAATGGCTTTCCAGACCGCCCCCGACTTCGGAGAGGGGCGGCAAGATTCCGGTTGTTGTTAAACAACCGTACATCTTGCCGATTGCAAAAAGGCAATCTTGCCTTCCACTCGGACCTTAGAAAAGCTGTCTTATTCTTAACTGATCTTTTGCCCGATCTGCTGTTTGGGCTTCAAAAGCTTTCCGGTTAGAAAGTCATTCAGATCCTTATATTTCTCATATATCCCGCTCCTATCGATAAAGCCATCTTTCAGCGAAAGTGCAAACTGCGTGTAAGCCCGCCCGGTCGTGTCATGGTCCAGCCAAAGATTCTTCACAGGATACTCAGCCATGACCGGTCGTGCACGCTCAAAGAAAGCAGCACTATTCAGGACAAGCATGTCACCGGAAAAAGCGGCATCTATGCCATACAGGGTTTGAAAAGAAAGCATATCAAAAAAGCCTTCGAACACATGTAGCTGATCACTTCCGGAGCCGATCCGCGTGATGTCTTTTGGACTGCTGCTCGCCTTACTGAAAGCATTCCTGATCTCATAGCCCCCAGCATCATTTTTGAAGCCGACCCCAAAGTAATTCCGGCCATCCAACTGATAATTAACCTCCCGGCAAAATTGCCCGGCAACACTTACCGGTATCCTGCGCTCATGCAAATAATTGATGAGCGGATAAGCATACAGTTGCCGGTCAGAAAGGATCGTAATTTTACTGTCATGAACATCGCTTTTACCGTTAATAAAACGCTCCCCGGCGATATGCTGTTGAAAGGAAAAACCCGGCCTGAACTTATCCATCAATTCCCGAACGTTGCAACCAAAATAGGCCAGGCCAAAATCAATTAAATTGCCGCCTTTACCAAGGCCGTGGTCATACCAACGATTGATCTCGCGATTCACTTTGAAACTGGCCTCACCCTCCAGGCGTAAAGGTGATAGGTACCAAAAGTCCCTGTCCTTTTTGACGTATTCCGGCTGATGGCCCAGCGATGCCAGGTAATCTACGAGATCAAGGTTTCTAAGTTCCTCGATCGATAAACCGCTCTTCATATTTTCCATAGGGCACTCATCCTTTGCGATTAAACATAACGAAGGTAAGCAGACCTAAACCTCACCTGCAATCCACGCTATATTTTGATGAGGATCGTATTCGTGCAGCCAGCTACCTTTGTGTCATTGTTAACCTTAAAAATCAGCGTATGGCAATGAATGTATTGGAAAAGGTCTATGAGACGTTGCTCTGTAGCCCGGGGATGAATGAAGCCGTCAAGGTCGATGTTAAGATCAACCGTAAAGTGGTCCTGCTGCTGAGCAGCGTCATTGAGACAGGATTGGCACCGCAAGGCGATAAGGAGGTGCCTGGCCTGCTGCAAATCGTACCTAAAGAGGCGGTTGAAGAGTTAAGACAGTTTACGGAAGATTGCCTTAAAAAAGCTGGGCTTACCGAACTGAGTGAAAAGATGAGATCGCTCGCCAAGTAACATCGAAAAACAGTTTGGGCAACTTCAGGTCAAGCTGACGAAAAGCGCCCCAGATGCCTGCCCGGCGAAACGTGGCAGGTTTCTGGGAAGGCGCGGAGCGGAAGCTTGACCAGAGGTTGCAACTGCCTGAAAAGCGGGTGAGCATAGTGCGTAAGCACGGAGCGAACCTGCTGAAAAGGCAAAGCCGGTATGGATATGAATCGGCAACTCCAGAAAGGCCCATCTCTTTATACCGGGAGATTACGGAGCAGGCGCGAATCACTTTCATGATAATTTTTATATTTGGCTTGCATACGCACAAGTGTGAGCATAATTAGAATCTATTATGGAAAAATTAGCCGAACTCAAGGCGCTGGTTGAAACAGCGGAAAAAGAAGGTGCTGCCTTCTACGAAAAGAACAACAAAGCAGCGGGCACACGCCTGCGTAACGCGTTGCAGCAAATAAAGGTGCTGGCAACCGATCTACGCAAGGATGTCACGGAAAAGAAGAACACTGAAAAAGCATAGTGTAGAGGCCTGCAATAGCGGGCCTTTTTTGTTCTTATTTGTTTAACTTTAACTAATGCGCACGATAGAACCACCTTTTGATATTGAAAGTAATAGCGGACTGATTCATGTGTCAGAACATAGCATTGGTGGCGAGCGTGTGTTTCACCTGGAGTTTGCCGATATGCGAAAGCCGCTTAATATATTAGTAGCAGAAAAACGTCCCAGTGGCGAAAAATTTTGGACCTCAACTCCGGAAGGACGGCAGGAAGAAGCAGAACATTTCGGCAGGCTAATTGCTGCCTACATCAGGAGTAAACGAAAAAAAAACGACTGACAATCAGAAAGCGTTATAGTTATGTGTTATTACAACGGACAAAAAGTTACCCGTGCCGAAGCCATTCGGTTAAAAGGCATTGAGAAAGCGATAAAGAAATACAATTTCCTGAATGTTGGGGTGCATAATGGTTTCAATTATGCGCCTTGTGCCATCCTGATTCCATCGGCAGATGGGAAGGACTTCGACATTGTCCAGGCAGAATGGGGATATGTCCCCGGTTTTGTAAAGACCAGGACGGAGGCGAATATTTTCAGGGCCAAGTACACGACACTGAATTTCAAATCAGAGAACCTTTTTGTTAAAGAAGATGGTAAGCGATCAATGTGGGCGGACGCCGCCAAGAACAGGCGTTGCCTGGTGTTGTCAACCGGAATTGTGGAGTCCAGGCATATCCCAAAGATCGGCAAGAAAGGCCAAGAGCTGAAGGAAATGATCAAATACCCCTACCAGGTTACCGTGAAAGGTCAGGAATATTTTTATTTACCCGGCTTGTATAACGAGTGGTTAGATCCGGAAACCAGCCAGTTCGTGATGACGGTCGCGTTCGGTATCACCGAAGCCAACCATATCATGTCCCAAATCCATAATTCTAAAAAGCGTATGCCCTCTATCTTAACAGAAGACCTGGCCTGGGAATGGTTGATGGAAAAACCGACCGAGGAGCGCCTTTCAGAAATCGCACGTACCCAGATCCCATCAAGAATGCTGGACTTTTGCACGGTTGACCGGAACTACCGCACTGCCCTGGAGGCCTCACCCCTGGATTACCCTGAATTAGCCCCCATTGATATGAGCTTTGTTGACACCGAAGAGTTGCAGTTCAATCATTGGCCGGCGCAATTAGATGCACTCAAAGATGAAAGAAGTGAATTGGTTATAGCTGGTGAATCAGCCAAAATGGATTATCATCATGGGACAAGCGGTCAAGGCAACCTCTTCAGTTGATACTATTTAAAGTTCCTGCCCTTATGTAGGTAACTCGCTTGTTCGCTGTCCAGCGACTTAAGTGGTTTATCCATGGGAATAAAGGGTGAAGCTTTTTCATCTGCCCGGGATAACGTAAGAACAGGCTGCTGTTCATTGGGGATTGCCGTGAGATCCCCAAGTAATTTGGTCACATCGAAGATGCGCCTCACGATAATATGCGTTACTTCGGTGCGCTCAACAACACCTTCCGCCATCAGGAGACGTGCCCGTAAAATCTCTTTACGGTACTTATCAAAGATCTTCGGAAATACCACGAGGTTAGTTGTTCCCGTTTCATCCTCCAACGTAATAAAACAAACCCCTTTAGCCGTTCCGGGACGCTGACGAATAAGGATAAGTCCCGCAGTTTTGATCAGCGTTTTGTTCTCTGTGTCATTAGCAACCTTAGCTGTTTTGATATGCAGGAGGTCGAGCGTCTGCCGGATAAAGCTGAGCGGGTGCCCTTTAATAGAAAGGCCGGTAGTCGCATAATCCTGTACAACGTGTTCAGACAACCGTAAGGTTGGCAAATCTACTTCAGGTTCATAATCACTCTGTGAGGGCTGGCCTTGCATTAACTGCACCGGGCGGTCATGCAGGGCAGAAACTTCCCAAAGCGCCCTGCGGCGGTCAAGGCCCATTGAGCGGAAAGCATCGGCATTGGCGAGCTTTTCCATTGTGGCTACGCTTACGCCTACGTCGCAGATCTGGTGTGGGGCAGTATAGGGTTTGATCCGCCCTCCTACCAATTGATCCATCTCTTCTTTGCGTATGCCATCGATCTCCCTTAATCCCAAACGAAGTGCGAAATATTTACCTTGTTTAGCTTCTAATGTATTATCCCATTGTGAGCGGTTAACATCGATAGGCAATATCTGAACGCCGTGTTCCCTCGCGTTGCGAACGATCTGCGCCGGCTGATAAAAACCCATAGGCTGGCTATTGAGTAATGCGGCAGCAAACACATCAGGGTAGTAAAATTTCAGCCAGCAGGAAACATAAACGAGCAGGGCAAAGCTGGCAGCATGACTTTCCGGAAAACCGTAGCTGCCGAACCCCTCCAATTGTCTGAAAATACGACCCGCGTATTCCTGGGAATACCCCCGGGATATCATACCATTGATCAGTTTTTGTTCAAACTTACTGACCATCCCGTTGAACTTAAAGGTAGCCATGGTCCTTCGCAACAGATCCGCCTCACCCGGGGTAAAGCCTGCCGCAACAATGGCGAGTTCCATTGCCTGTTCCTGGAAAAGGGGAACGCCTAAGGTGCGCTCCAATATTGACTTGATTTCCTCCGAGGGATAATCTACTGCCTCTTCACCGTTCCTCCTTCTGATGTAAGGATGCACCATATCGCCCTGTATCGGTCCCGGCCGCACAATAGCCACTTCAATGACCAGGTCGTAAAAACAGGTAGGCTTCATGCGCGGCAGCATGGACATCTGCGCACGGCTCTCGATCTGAAAGACACCCAGGGTATCAGCCGCAGTGATCATTTGATATACCCGGGGATCATCCTGAGGGATATTGGCCAAAGTCAGCGTTTCACCATAATGTGCTTTGACCAGATCAAAGGCCTTACGGATGCAGGTCAGCATTCCCAATGCTAGAATATCCACCTTCATAAAGCCAAGCGCATCAATATCATCCTTGTTCCATTCGATATTTGTCCGGTTTGCCATGCGTGCATGAAAGATGGGGCAAAGATCGCTGAGCTTACCATCGGTAATAACAAAACCACCGGTATGCTGTCCCAACTGACGCGGGAAACCGATCAATTGGCCGGTCAGTTCCACCACTTTGAGCAAATGCGGGTCTTGATGATTGAGCCCTAACGCATCCAGTTGCGCTGGGGTAATCTCGTCATCGGAAAGGTCACCATAGGCGTCCGACAATTGCTTGACCACGTCTACCGAAAGACCCATAGCGCGGCCGACATCATTGACAGCACCTTTATAATGCAACATGAATACTGTGGGCAGAATGGCCGCACGGTCACGCCCAAACCGGTTGTATACATATTGAATGACCTCCTCCCGCCGCTCGTGTTCAAAGTCCACATCAATATCGGGCGGCTCGTTACGTTCCTTGGAAAGGAAACGGGCAAAAAGCAGGTTGGATTTATCAGGTGCGACGGAAGTAATGCCGAGCACGAAGCACACGGCAGAGTTTGCCGCGGAACCGCGACCCTGGCAAAGGATGTTTTGACCGCGGGCCCAGGTCACATAATCTTCAACGGTCAAAAAATAATCGGGAACATCCAGTTCCGCAATGATTTCCAATTCATCTTCAATAGCTTTCCTGACCTTCGGCGGAATATTATTATCGTAAAAAGTATTCGCACCTTTCCAGGTCAGATACGCTAACTGCTGCATGGGCGTGCGGCCGTCGGTCGTCAGCTCACTGGGATATTTATATTTAAGGGACTTTAGATCAAACCGGCAGGCATCTGCGATAACCCGGGCATTGGTGATCGCTTCGGGGTAATTGCGGAATAAACGCTCCATTTCTGATTTCTCCTTCAGGTGCCGTTCTGCGTTTTGATGCAATTTATATCCCGCATTAAAGATGGTACACTTTTCACGGATGCAGGTCAGGATATCCTGCAGTTCGCGTCGTGATACATTATGGTAGTGCACATCATTCGTTGCAACCATCGGGATTCCCAATTCAGCTAACAGGAACAGCCGCTTGGCATCGTCACCGGTATAATACTTCGTGGCAGCCAGGTAGAGATTGGGCAGGTTTTCCCTATAATCGCGTACATGGGTTTGAAAGACAAACTCAAATTCAAAGTCCTGGGTCAGCTTGTCAGGCGGCACGATAATGAAATAAGAACCCTCTGCATGCTGGTAGACATCCCTTTTTGAGATATGGCATTTCTCCTTTTCAGCACGTAAGTTACCGAGTGTAAGTAGAGCAGATAGCCGTCCGTATGCTTCCTTATCAGTAGGATATGCCAAGAGGCTGGGGCCGTCGAGTAGGTCAAGCCGCACGCCGGGAATCAGCCGTATGCTCCGGTCTTTGGCAACCTGATAGGCACGTACTATGCCGGCGAAAGTATTCCGGTCTGTAATACCAATCGCATCATAACCCAGGTCAGCTGCCTGATCGACGAGCTCTTCAGCATGGCTCCCGCCACGCCGGAAGCTGAAGTTACTGGTGACTTGGAGTTCAACGTAACTCATGCGAAAAAGCCATGTAAATACCAATGTTGATTGCTCTCTGCGTTATAATGACCGGAACGAAAAAGCCAGTAACGGCAGCCTGCTTCATCTTCTGCGATATAATAATCCCGGTGTTCACCAGGTTTCAGCCACCATTCCCGCTCGATACGTTCCGGGCCGTCTGCCCCGACGATGATGTGCTGCACACCTTTCCAGATGAACAGCCTAGGCGGATAATCGGGCGTCAGTGCCATGGCGCTGACTGGCTCCGGAGGATCCAATAGCTGAATTGGTCGCGGCTTATCCGTTCGCCATTCACTTACAGGCACCTTTTTGATATCGGCCTCAGGTTTGGGCGTGCGTTCTGGCCAATAATGCTCACCGGGCAGATAGCGGTTGATATAAGCGTTCCCTATCCTTCCCGCCACGCGGTCAAGTAGTTCGGCCACTTCATCACTTTCCGCACCACCTTTTGCCGACCATAGTTCACTTTGCTTCTCGTTTACCGGCTCCGTATTAAGGGCACTCAGGACGAAAAGTTCGATCCCCATGCCCGGCGCAACGGTATCCAGTTTATTAAAGAACAGTTTGAACAGATGCTGTACCCGGTTACTGGGATGGTTGGTGCCTATGGTCATATTGCCACTTTTCCCGTCTATCCGGTACCAGGTCAGCACAGCGGAACGCAGGCCTAAACCCTCACCGTAAAGCCGCTTACATAATCTCTCCAGCAGATCAGTTAGCCCGACCTCGATGGCAGTCCGGGTTTTAACCGGTTCCAGGCACGGCAAGTGTTCAGTATAAGGTACGGATTCTTTAAGCGGGAAAAGGTATTCGACTTCCTGGCCAAGCGCCTGGTGCAAACGTAAAACCATATTCTTCCCGAAACGGCGCCGCAAGACGGAATCCGGTATATAAATGAAATTGCTGATCTGGTTCAATCCCAGGTTGCGCAATTTGATCAGCAGTTCCGGTGGCAAGCGTAACGCTGATGGAGGTAAAGCCATCAGCGCGTTCCGGTGTTCCCCTTCCGGTACAATCAGACCTGATTTGGCAAAACGCGCCACTCCCCACGCGGTGCCAATGGTATCAGCAATTGCCGGGCGAACGTAATACCCGATCTGCTTAAGGCGCGAAACGATCTCCTGCAAGTAAGCCTTTTCACCACCCTTCAAATGCGTACACCCCGTCACGTCCAGTAACAATCCATCTGGCGGATCAAGCTGAACAAGCGGTGTATAACGCAGGAACCATTCCGCGAGGCCGGTAAGCAGTTTCATATTCCGTCCCGGTTTACCCTCAAAAACCTGAAGGCCGGGTGCAATAACTCTGGCATCTGCCACGGTCATGCCTTCCATAACGCCGTATTGACGGGCTTCATCCGTTAACGCAGTAATAAGCATACGCCCATGATCCGGTTCGGCAAAGACATAGGCTTTCCCTTTCAGATCAGGCTGGCGGATCGCCTTCTGGTCTGTGAGCAAATGCCGGAACCATATGGACGCAAAACGCTTAGGCATAACGTCGTGCGGCTTCGTTAATCTGGGGATTAACATTTTGAAAATCCAGATTTTTCCATTCAATAGTCCAACTACCTGGCTTGCCGTTCCTGACTTTAAGCAATTCCACCTGCCAACGCGGATGCCCCACCCCCGGCATGCCGCTCCTGAGCCGGCTCCGCACGGGGCGAACCCTCCAGCGCGTTACGCAGGCAGTAGTGTTTACTTTTTGAACATCTTTTCGCAGGATAAAGCCGGTGACATGGCTTTTCTCCACGGCCAACTGCAAACGCTGGGATTCTGTAAAGCTCAGGTCTTTGGTCTCGCAGATCACCGTGGCGACACCTTCACATTTCAGCGCCTCCTCGGTCACCCAAAGCAAATCCCGCTGAAATGGGACGTCAATAAAGATCACCCGGTCGGGATCAACACCGAAAAGTTTCAGTGCAGGCGGATAGATCCGCCGCGTATAGCTAATCCACAAACAGGCACCGCCGCCCGTCAAAAGCTTTTGGATCAAACCAACTATAAACCCACCGCTGGATGCGGTATCCTCCGGACAACTACTGATAAATTCATGAATGGCACCTGTTGGGAAAATGCCATCAGGAAAGGCGGCTGTCATGACACCTAAACCCAAGCCGTTATCTGTACCAGGCTTAGGAGGCCTAAACCCTTCCCACCGGCGCATATCTTGACGGAGTTTGCCGATGATCTCTTCTTTGGTCGCTTTCATGTCTTCAGGTTAAAAGTCAAAATGCATCTGGTCAAATGTCAGCTTGCGACTATCGTTGTAGGCTTTAATCGCGCTGACGATTATGCCAACCTCATCAGCCTTGAAAACCTCATCTTCACTGATCCCGGAATGATGACCGGGGTCCTGAACACCTTCATGAGAACTTTCCGAATCAGCGGCTGAAACGGATTGCGCCCACCCTTCTTCGATGTTAACGCAGATAATCGACCGCCTTTCGCCAAGGCTAACTTGATAACGCATAAATCCATCGTTATCAGCAATTTGATCAAGTTGCTCGGCGGTGCCGGTCATCCGTTGATCCGGAAATTCTAATTCTAAATTAAATGGTACCATACCTGTCAGATTTTTGGGACTACAAATCTATGCTAATATTTTTAGCATTTTTATATGCTTTTTTACAATTTTTTATTCACATTTGTTTCAATGAAAAGCAAGTTGTTCGAGGATAGGCCAAAAACGGCCAAAACCAGTACAGAAAGGTGGATCCGAATATTTCCGGACAACGGTGAAGGATATCAGCTCTATGATGTTTTCCGGGAACACAACGTGGGGCGCATCCTTTTCGATGTTGATGCGAACTGGATTTACGACGGTGACGAACTGAATGTGGATGAACAGGAAGATGTAGCCGGCTCGATTAGTGGCAACGTCAAAGAAATGAATGCGCTGCTCAAAGATATTTTATGAAAAGGAACATTGATTTTGAATTAACAACATTTGAAAAGCAATGCTTAAAGGAGCAAAAGGTCAGTCAGAAAGCACTGCGCGATTATGCACCTGACGAGATCGCGGCAATGCTGAACGCTTCGCCAGAGCGTGCTAAGGAATTAGCTGCACTCGCTGAATTCCAGAGTGTACCATCGCTTGGAGCCGGGTTTGCAAAAGAACTCATTGCCCAGGGATACTATTCGTTAGATCAGTTAAAGGGAAAAAGTGCGGTCGAGTTATTTGATGCTTATGAAAAGCACTCCGGTTGCTGGGCAGACCCCTGTGTGGAAGATTCTTACCGGCTTTTGGTGCACTATATTGAGCATAAGGACGAAAGCAAACGGTGGTGGGATTTTACGAAGGAACGTAAAGCTTACCGTGCAGAATTTGGATTTCCGGCAGACCGGCCAGTAATAGCATGGTATGAGACGGATAGATATCCAAAGGCCAAGGCATTTCTAAAAGGATAGTATATGGCGCAACTTTGTTTTTTCCCTGAAGCAGGTCAGAGTAAAGGCTTGCCAAAACAGTTTCTCGAATATGTTCCAAAGCTGATCGATCCTTTCACCGGACAGCAATTATTGGAAAAGCTGATTGCTGAAACGCCCTGGCAACAATCGATGCGGATCATGTATACCAAAGAAGTGCTAACACCAAGGCTCACGGCCTGGTATGGTGATCCGGAGGCTTTCGATTACCAGTCATTGAAAAGCACCCGGCCGCTTGCCTGGACACCGGAACTATTAATGGTCAAGAACCTGGTAGAGCCGCTTGCCGGGGCGACCTTCAACAGCGTGTTGTTGAATTATTACCGGGATGGCAATGATTCAGTGGCCTGGCATAGTGATAAAGAAGAAATATTAGGTAAGGAACCCATCATTGCCTCTGTAAGTTTCGGGCAGGTACGCAGTTTTGACATCCGCAATAAGTTAAATCATGCCGAGCAGTATTCCGTTAAACTTGAACACGGGTCTTTTCTGCTCATGAAAGCGGGGTTACAGGAAAAATGGGAACACCGCATTGCTAAATCCACAAAGGCCATGGAACCAAGGGTGAACCTGACGTTTCGTATTGTGAAATAATATTTACCTTGCCATGGTGATCACATTATATGATTTTCTAAGAATGGAACAGTCCGAACAATACGACGCCGTATGGAAGGGGACATTTCTGGGCGACCGCCGGGAAAACGAATTATGGATCCAGTGTTATAGCTTGCAGAACTTCTATGTCGAGGTTTATTATGATGCCGGTACCAATAAGGTCGCCCGCCTCAGGTCATTCACCGGGATAGAGCAATTAGCACCCTATTTAAAGGGCAACTTTTAAATAGGCGCAAGGCTGTTACATCTTTTTAATGTTGAATTTATTAAGGTTTGCGATCTTGCAACCAGATTTATTTATGAAAAAACGAACTATTTTAAGTGCAGGCCTGGCTTTTGCCGCATTGGGTCTGATCTCCTGGGGTTTCAAAGGACATCGTGCTGTCGCCACAATCGCACAAAATCATCTTAACGCCAGCGTTGCTTATGTGGCATCCGCCTACCTGAAAGGTGAGCAAATGGAAGCGGTGAGTACGTGGGCAGATGAAAACCGGGATCCCAAGACCGCGCCATGGCATTACATTAATTTGCCATTGGGCTTATCACGGGATGCATTTGTAAAAGCTGTTCAGGAAAGCGACAATAACGTTTATACCGCCATCCTAAAAACGGAAGCTACCTTGAAAGATGTGAACGCTTCTGATGAAGCAAAGAACGAGGCGATGAAGTACCTGATCCACCTCGTTGGCGATGCGCATCAACCCATGCACGTCAGCCGTAAAGAAGATAAGGGCGGTAATACCATACAAGTACGATTTGACAATAAAGGCACCAACCTCCACAGCCTTTGGGATAGTAAACTGATCGATAAAGAAGGATTGGGTCAGGAAGATATCGTCAAGACCTATGATACAGCAACGCCTGCCGAAATTAAAAAATGGCAAAGTGATAGTCCGTTCGAGTGGTTATGGGAAAGTTACCAGATCACAACTGAGCTATATGCGAATGCTAAACCGGGTCAGAATATTGATGATGTCTATTACCAGAAATATATCCCGGTAATTCATAAGCGGATCGACCAGGCCGGTATTCGTTTGGCAGGCGAACTGAATCGTTTACTGGCTGGGCAGAAAGTAAAAGCGGTTACCGTCTCAGCACCTCCAGCAGTACAAGGCGTTCCTACCAATAAAACCGCTGACGCAACACCAACGGCTGTGAAGCTGGAGGAAATAAAAAACTACGTGGGTAAAACCGTAACCGTTAGCGGTAAAGTATTCAGCAGCCGGGATATTGGCAGTATGATCCTGGTCAACCTTGGCGCGGCATATCCCAACCAATTGCTAACGTTGGCGTTAAAAGGCGATGCAAAAGCCTTGGGTACGCAATTAGACGGTAAGACGATTACGATCACCGGGCAGGTCATTGACTACAAAGGCAATCCTGAGATCATTGTAACCTCTCAACAGCAGGTTAAAGTACAATAAAGCACAACCACACAGTGCATTTAGCTGCTTAGGTAAAAGCCCCTAAGGACCTTTCCTAAGCAGCTTCATCTTTAATATTTCTGATGTAATCCGCTGCTTTCTGTGCCTGACCTGCAGCTTTGACAAGCAGGGTTTTATCGTTTTTCAACGCGCTTAACCAGCCTTGCAGGTAAGCTGCACTGTTCTCTATAGTCTGCTGGCCTATGCCAGTGAGTGCACAAAGGAATGTTGCGGTCAGTTCGGCAGTCAGCTCTTCGCACGAGTAGGGTTCACTACCATAACCGGCAGATTCCGTAATCTCCTTTCTTCCCAACCTTAGTTCATGCCCCGTACTGTGTGCCAATTCGTGAAAAAGTGCAGCATAGTATTCTTCGGCACTGCTAAATGAACTGATCGGCGGCACGCTTACCAAATCCCGGACAGGATAGTAAACTGGATATTGGCCATTTAGCCTTATCTCCGGACGCTTAGGCATTTGATCAATCAATGCTTCGCATGCAACATGCTTTTCGGCTTTACTTGAACCATTCATATCGGGTTCAAAAAATATAATTCCCTCTGCTTGTGCGATATTGAAAACCGTATAAACTTTTGGAACCAGCCGTTGCCGGTTCGCTTTATTTTCATCATCATCGGCAAGCTGACTTTCGTTGATTCCAGACTTAGTATGAATGGTTGCCCAATAGATAATCTTGACACCCTTCTCCCCTTTCCTGATGTTACCACCAAGATCAAGTGCCTGTTTGAAGGTCAGGTATTGAGGCGTTGGATAGCTTTTGACCATCGTGTGAAAGTTCAACCAGAAAACGTTCCAGCCACGGTAGCATATTCCAGTCGTCACATTACTTGGCAAGCCTGATTCTTTCCAGCCACAATGCCATACCAATACACCTTTTTCCATCTGTTCGATAACTGCATCTGTCACTTCCTGATAGATGTCTTTAGATCGTCCTGTAATTGCCATAACACTGAATTTTAAGTGAATAAAAAATTAATTATGGCGGATGCCCCGTTCGCAGAACGGAATAAGGGCAAGGTGGAGACCCGGAAAATGTGGAGGCTCCCGCAGGGATACCCATTTTCCGGGTACTACCTTGGAGGGCGTCGCAACGCAAAGCCCGGCACCCGTTTGCGGGCTGACGGACGAACTTTGCGCTAATGATTAATGGTTTAATTATATCCTTAATACATCACGTCGAACACTCCAATACCGGTCGCAACCTCGACTATTTTGATGAGTAGCTCGCTAGATCCAATAGGATAATTCTATGTAAATTAATAGTGGCGACCTCATGCAAACGATCACGCAGGCTAATGTGCGTTTATATTCATTTCAGTACCTGACAGCAATGTTTAAGGTTGTAATTCGCTGACCCACATTAAACGATTATTTAAATATGAAACTGGGAATTTGTGAGTATTTTAGTACCAATAATACCTAAGGCGCCCCACATGATGCGATATGTTTTTCTCTCCATCTTTCTTTGTTGCAATGTTTTGGTCAACAATGCTTTCAGTCAGTTTCGTCAGCCGCAATTTCAAATTTGCAAAACCCCAGCAATCATTGGTCACCGCTTGATAGATTCGGTTAATTTACTGATTGCAGCTGTTCCCAAGCGGGCAGACGCATTATCCATCATAAATGCTGCTCTGAAAAATAAACGCTATAAGGGCACACTAATCACAATGCAGGAAATCACTGGTAAAAACTCTTATAGGATCTTGCAATTTTACCTGGGAAACTCTACCCATGCGGATGAAAAAATGCTTACTCGAACGGTATCAAGAGGACAAGATGAAACCATCTATTACACAAGAGATTTTAAGAGTTCTTTGAAAGGGAGGGTGTGTTTACTTGACACACTGCGTATCAGCATCATATTGTATGATGAGCCATATCCATTGGAACAGTATTATCTTCTAATGGAAAATGGCCTAAGGCAAAGATCCAGGATAAGCCTACCGGTCGATGCAAACGGTAAGTTACAAGTGTTTGCTTCCCCCATGGAACCTCAAACTAAACCGAGTGATTGGAAGTGTGAACTGTTTAACAAGGCCGGAACAGGAAGCCTCGCCAGCTTTGGCCTACATATTTGCACCCTTGATGAAAAAAATCAATTACGACAGCAGATACGACTCCTTTTGTCAATGAATGGAAAGGAGATTGCCAGCAATAGGTCACTGATGGTACCGTATCTGCTTTTATTCGCTGAAGCCAGTATAGGAACAATAAAAAATAGTGATCTCGAGGCGTGGTTAAATCGGCAAAAATTTCAATAAAATGACTGACATTAATTCCATACAAAAGTTCTTGCTTCTACTTGTATGCGTGATGATTATGTCAGCTTTGGTTTGGGTAATCGTTCGAAAACCACTCACACTGAAACGGCAACTTATCGTCGCATCCATTATGTCCGGGCTGTTAACTGCTTATACAATTACATTCCTCGTTGGACATTCACTATTCTTTGAGGAGGAGGGAATAATCTCGGGTAAACTTGCTAAGTTAACGGAATGGTTTGACGATCATACTTCTTCAAATGCACAACTAAGTAAGCAACAGGATTTCGTAGAAAAATCCTTTGTATTTATCAATACATCAAAAACGGTAAGTCTTATCCCTGAAACACTGGAGGACAGCACCTATATGGTAGTTACCAACCGGGAGCAACTGACTGAACTTTTCAACTTTTTGGTAAAACATGCGGAAAACATTGGATTGGTCGCATGTGACCTGCAATTCTCATCTCCAACAAACCAGGATTCCAAGCTTGCTCAGTCGCTATTAGCATTACAGCGGAATGATAAGCTGGTTATTGCAAATTATGAAGGATTAACTGAACAAAACCCCGATATCTATCGATATATTAAAACTGGTTCTTTAGGAGAGGTTACCAAAGTTGCAGACGAACCTATTTATTATTCCCACAAGATTTATAACAAAAGCACTCGCCGATTCAGCCTCCCCTACTTGATGTATGCAAAACTTAATCATACGAAGCTGCTTCAGGAACAAGACAAAAACGTCATTTTCAAAAACTTTATCACGGAACTCAATTTTACTGATCAAGACAAGTTGTACCGCTCCATTGACACAAGCATGGCCCTTCAAACATCACATGAAAGGCATAAGTTAACTGAAAGTTCTTTAAATACTTTTGAGCTAGGAAATGCAACAACAATGATTGGGAAGGACCAACTGTTACGGACGATAAAAGCCCATAACCAGAAGCCGATCGTTTATATCGGCAATCTTTCAGACAAGTATCAGGATATACATCAAACTGCTGCTGGGCCGCTGCTGGGCTCGACAATCATACTAAACGAATTCTATTATATTGCTATGGGTTATCATAAGATGACTTTCTTAACCTATGGTGGGTTTTTAATTTTCCTGTTTGCGGGATTTTTCATTATAATATTTGTGATTTTGAAGCGCGCGATATTAGAAGAATCCCGGTCAGGGCACGGAGTGCAATCTGGAGAAAACCCCATCATTAGCTGGTGGTCTGCTGTTCAAGATTTCCTGCTGGATGACCTATTCTTCGTCTTGATGGTCGTATTTGTGCTCGTGCTCGACCTATGTTTTCATAAAGTAATTAATATCATCGGACTGATATATGTTATTCCACTTTTTAATGCACTTCTGAGGTGCTTCCTGAAATACAGACCATGAGATGTCGATTGTCAACTAGGTTGCTCAATCTTTAAGAATAAAAATAAAATCTCCGCCTTGATCGTTGGTGCCGCTTATGGTACCGTATTGGGGTATTTGATGCTTGGGACTGTTGTAGATGACCTGTTCACGCATATTAGAGAACAGCTTTGTTGCGGTTAGGTATTTTTCTTTGTTTGATTCAAGTTGCTGAAGAAGAAACTTCACGAAAACGCTGTTATCCGGTACAGTTTCTAATGTGCCGCTGGTAATTGCGCGCATGCTGGGAAGGCGGTAGAGGTCTTGTATAGGTAACGGTGCAGCATTGATACCACTTCGCGTCTTGAAAATGCTACCTGAAAAACAGGCATCAGAAATGAGAAGAATATGTTTACTTTTCATGGCAATAATCGATTCCCTTATGTCTCCGTTACTGACCCATGTGGAGCGCTTATCTTTCTTTGCATCTGCTAGAAACCAATAACCTTGTTGCCTTGCGTTATCCCAACTACCATGTCCAGCATAAAATATCAACAGATTGTCTTGCGGTTGGAGGGCATGGGATAGGCTATCTAATACGTCGAACACTTGTTCACGGGTTGGATCTTTTAGCAATCTGATATCACCTGCTGCAAATTTGTAAGAGCTTTGCAGAAGCTTGGCGAAAGCAGCAGCATTTTTGTTTGGATAATCTAGCGTTTCAACCTCCTTGTCCTTATAATTTTGTACGCCGATAATCAATGCAACGTATCTTATCTGAGGCGTTGCACTGGCCGCCTTTTCTGTATTAGCTTCTTCTGCAATCTGTAAATTACTTTCGCGATGAACTACGAATTTTAGCTCCTTACGATTCATTCTACCGTCAACAGAACTTACGGTTATTGGGTTATCTCCGAAAACAAGCGGTACATTTATCGTAAATTTTCCACTGCTCACCCTTGCCTCTTTGCCATTGGTGTATACAGCATAGATACCGCTACTATCGGCAGTAGTGCCGCTAATTGTAATGGAAGCTTTGTCATATCGAAAAGTGCCGCCTTCCTTGACACTTGGGGTTGATATACAAATCTCCGGCGGTTGCGAATCCAGCTGATTATCATTGCTTTTTGCAAATGTATTGTTCTGCATATACGACAATTTTTCAGGGGTTTTACCAAATCTGCCGGTATTCGGTTTAAGCTTATAATACAAATTGAGGTTGGCCTGCGCTGATTCAGACAATATATCGAGGTCTGAAGCTCTCTTTAGAAAAGGGTATGATTGATCCAATAAGTGATCTGTTTGTGCTAAGATATCCGCGATCCGCTTTTTATCGGTAACATTGATTCCGGTATTGTAAATCTTTATTGCCTTCTCTAAATAAAAACCACCTAGGCCAGCTGCAATATCAGCATCGTTGGAATTTATTTGAAAAGCTTTACGAAAGGCTTGCTCCTGCTTTACAAGATATCCGTTTTTTTCTTCGATCAACCGCGACTGCTCGTTTCGGGGTGCATATTGGTAACGATGATTAATATTTTCAATAAGAATGTCGTAAGCCCTTCCTAAATAATATGGCAACCATTCTCCGCCGGGGTTCGTTTTTGCTACCGTATTGATTTGTTGAATAAATGACGGTATGAGATTAAGTTTATAGTGATTCAGAAACTGTCTTCCCAATAATTCTTTTGAGTTTGGAATTTGATGAATTCCCTTATTTAGTATCTCAATAGCTGCTGTCGTATCTTTAGCTATCAGACAAAGAGCAGAAAACTGAATATAGATGTCATCTGTCTTTTTTATATCACTATTTAGAATCTTTGAGTATTTTTCTCTCGCAATCGGAGTAAATGCATGATCCTGTATCGCAGCATTATATGCTGTTCCGGCTGAGATAAGGACTAAATCAGTATCTGTTGGATCAAGCATTCTTGCATTTTCATATGCGGCGTAAGCGCTTTTATAATTTGACTTTGCGCCATAGCTGTTGCCTATTGCTCCATATGCGCTTTTGAGGATACTTTTTGCCACCCCATATAAATAATGTTCATAGGTATTTGCCTTGGGAACCGTCAATGTATTTAAGATAGCCAGTGCAGAGTCAGCAAGAGGTTGTGATTTTTCAGTTTTTTCAAGCCAACTAGCCGCGGCATTGATCCCAGCTTTGTAAATCTTTACTTCTTGTTGTTTTGACATCTTTTCGTTTGCCCAAACTTTATCTATTGCTGACTTAGCCTGTGCAATGGCGTTAAGATTTGCTTCATCGGAAGTATTTGGTCGTTTCCAAAAAATGTCAAAGTTATCTTTGGCAATTTGTAATTCTCGCTTTTGACCAAATAAAATATTGGGAATTACTAATAAAAAATAAAGAAAAATTAAATATCGTGCCTTGTACATGAGTATATGAACCGTAATTATTTGATAGGCAATATAGCTATTTTAGTGCGTCGTATTTGCTAATCAAAATCAGCGAAACCATGGTATCGGTTAGAATCCTTCCATTTAGATCGGGTACTAATCTTTATCTTATCATATTAATCCTCCTCTCGAATAGGTTCCTATTTGTAATAAAAGCTTTTAGATTGTTAGCCAAAGGTTTTAAATTTATAGAGCCTAAACACAAAGAATGATATCAACCAATACCCTTTACACTATTACCAAGATTCAATATGTAATTCTTCTCAAGAATGTACCAAATACTTACCCAGCGGCTAATTTTGTTTTAGAATACACCATTATCCCTAAGCTAAGGTATTTTCCTATTGACCTGCTACAATTCATTGATGGATATGATTATTTCGCACATGTTAAAGAACGTGATTCCGGAGGCCTTCAAGTATTGTTCTTTTCCATTGATGACGTGCTTAAATCGAATTCCACGAAAGCGAGTTTAGAGGCTTTCAAAATGTTGGGGCGGGTTGTTATTTTCCTGTTCAGCTATGAGTGTTTGCCTAGGATTTATGAGCTTTTAAACGTAGTTAATCGTATCAAATTGAGCCATTGGTACTTTTCCATTCAAGCGGCGGACAATCTAGTTGATGTCAATGGTCACCCGCGGTACTTTATGAATGCGGATGGATTATTTGCATTACTACATAGAGACTCTAAAAAGCTGGCAAATTACATATCGTCGAAAGTGAAGCACATGAAGAATCTTAGATTAAATGTGCCTAAGGTAAAGTTTGTAAATACCGAGTATGTGCATTTCCGACCAATTGTAAGCAACGTCCTGAATATCTTTCGTGCGGATAACATATTAAACATCGAAACCCATTATAATTGGGAAGACGCCCCGTTAGAAAACCGCCAAAAATTATTATTAACTTCTTTAAGAGATTTGGACGACATTCACTTGGCTTGGGGCGAAGAATTGGGAATAAGCTCATTCCGATCGCTTCCAACATTAATCATGATCTTTCCTTTTCACAATCCATTGTTTCGCGAAGCAGTATCCCAAGATAAGAGACAACTTTTTACCAAAGTGTTATTGGCTGAACAAACGAAAGACTATCAACATCATGTCCGATTAGATGAGGGAGATGATCCTGAAGCAGTCAAGGCAGCAAGCCGAGCACTTTCATCTGTACAATCGGATGTCTTCGATGGCATCGCCTATTTACATGCTTCTTTCCAATTTTCACCAGTCCTTAGATTTCCAATTCAAAGTTCGGAGTTGAATAAAGAACTTTCATTATTGAGTATGGGAAAAAGTAAGGGACTAAGACGTAGCGCAAATCGTTATAAATTGATACTACGGCTGGGTAGCAAATTTCACAATGTTTTTCTAGAGCCTGATCTGGAGGCGTATATCAGTGAAAGAAACGGTCAAATTTTAGTGGTATCTGATCTTCCGATAGAGTGGATGTTGATCAAAGGTGTGCCATTAGGTTTCCTTGGCGACGTTTGCCGTATTCAAGACTCGAATGTGCAAGGCTTTTTATTAAATTATTCCATAGCGAGCAAGATCAGATTTCAGTTGGGTGAGAAAGCTGTTGAAAAAGCTCTGGTACTTTTTAGCAGTAATGAAACAGACAAAGATGACTTTGAAAAGTCGATCGCCTTAGTGGAGTTCTACGGGAAGGAGCTACATTTCAACATCGGCCATGCTGGTAGCATTCAAGAGGTTAAGTCATTGATTGAAAAATATAAGCCACAAATACTGATTTTTGACTGCCATTGTGAGTTTGACAAAGAGACATTGCGGTGTTATTTACAAATTGGCGATGATCGTATGTATTCAAATGATATAGTAAAATATGGCATTGCAGCGCCTATTGTGTATTTATGTTGTTGCAATACCAATCCCAACTATGATAACCTTGACAAACTTCACGATGCATTTGTCGCCGCAGGCGCCATCACGGTAACCGGAACCTTTCTACCGCTAGATATGGAGCGCGGTACATTTGTCTATGTTCGGATGTTATCCTTATTACGTTCTAAACAAGAACGGTTGGCTTCAGGTAATTGGTTACATTTCGTCAGTTTTTGCATCAGGACATCTTTGATATGGGAAGCGCGTGGCAAGTGCTGGGTGAAGTTCAACCGAGCGCTCACCGATGAGGAAGAAGCGGTATTTATCCGACTGCTCGAAAAACTTCACAGCTTTGAACACCGGGCAGAGGTGTTCAACACGTTTGTAAACGAAGGACTCCGTATCTCAGATGAATTAATACTCAAACTGGAAGATACCAATCTTGAATTTATGTACTATTCACATTATGGCCGTCCTGATCTGATCAAATTTACTGGTTGACAAAAAATTATGCAACGCACGCTATAAAAGTTTAAAAGTATCAGCCCCCTTAGCCTCGGATCCAGCCTAAACGAAAAGTCGCAATTTGCAAGCATAAGAAGCAGATATATCCAATGGGGTACCTGCTTCTTACGATCTCAATGCTCATTAGCTATTTTAAAAAAGTGACAACTGCACCCTACTGTTTTTCATAGCCGCAATTGCATTTAGTGTCTTGTTTAGAATTTCCTGTTTATAATTAGTCGTATCTGCGTTACCCAAATATTTTGTCATTTGGGCTTTCATTTCCGCCAAAGCATCAGTTAATGCTGCATCACGACTAGCATACTTTTTGCAAAAAACGCAAAGTGGACTACTGCTTCCTGCCGTTCCATAATTACAGCTAAGTGCATAAGCCCATAAACCATTTGGGCCATGGCCTAAGCGTATCTCACTTTGCTCAAGTTGAATATCTTCTCGGTCTATAAACTTTGGTGAACTAAACCAACCATATTGATTGAAGGCAATTTCAGTAAAACCGAATTCCAGTGCCTTGCGGTGTTCATAGACATTCATTATAATCTGTCGGAGGCTATCGCCAAAGGAATTGAACCAATTCATTTTGACATAATCACCGGCGTTCACCGAAATTAATATTTCTGATAATAGGTCTTTTTCATATTTCATCAAATGATTACCTGCAACATAAGAGTCGATAGCGGGCTGGGACTGTAGGTTTAATGCTAACTTTTCCATGGTATGAAGTTTTTATTGCCCTATAGCACAAATCAAACTTTTTGTCAAGGGCCGTGGCGAAGCCCGGTTCATATACCCTTGACGGAAAGTTTGATTTGTGCTTGCTTTGCGTAAAGGCTTCATGCTATGGAAAGGAGAAATGCGGTTCGATCATCACCGTGTGTATAGATAGGTAAATAAAAGTCCCCTACACTCGCTGTAAGAGACTTTTAACCTAAACCTTATCACAAGAGCAAGCCAGAAAGCCTGCTCAGGCCAGCAATTTATAAAACTTTTTAGTATTCCTTTCTTAAAATGATAAACGTAGCGAACTCTTTGCCGCAAAATAATAGTCACTTTTGAATAGCAAGGGCTACATAAAGTTTATCGTCCAAATCGTCACCGTATCCAAACAAATAAAATTTTTTATAAATCCGTTTTAATATTCCGCGATAGGGATAGCAGCGGCATCCTGCGTAGCAGATATAGCGGATAGCCCGGGCCAAAGGCATCGCCCAGAAGTTATATTCTATTTCCCCTTCCTCTCTCTTCTTGTAGGCGGGTGCTTTACATAATCGAAATCAAAATCTAGAAGTTCTTTAGGATGGACTTCTAAGGCATTAGCAATTGCTTGTAAATGAGAAATGGCAAAATTGCTTTTACCACTAAGCATCAACCATACTTGCTTTTGAGTAAAACCAGTTCTTTCTACTATATCTTCTTGAACTATACCTTTTTGCAGGCGAATTTCTTCAATCCGCTTAGCAATTTGATCAATAAATTCTTGATTACGGTACTGTTCTGCCATTATCTATGTAAAGCAAGCACCAAAAAGAATTTATAAGTACGTCACTATTGACGTTATTATATATCTTCGTTATATTTGATAATGAATAATGCTAAATAAACCTGTGCATTAAAGCACATATGTTATTTTTGCGGATACTTCGAAAATATTGAAGCATTCGCTTTGAGTCTTGCTCTGGAAAATTTGCACTTTCAATATGAGCCCAAGATGAGAAGCCGGAATGCCCATGCTACAGGTATGGGCTCCCTTCTTGTTGGTGCTTAGGGCGTGCAAACCCTTCCAGAGCGATAAGTTGGGACCCATGCCTGTAGTATTTTAACAGCTATCCCCTTCAGCGGACTCCTTACTTGATATTTTAAATTCAGTGTAATGGATGACTTAAAGCCAACAAACGACAAACCTGATTTCGGTACCCTTACCGGGATAATGGAACGCTTTGCTCAAATTCCTTATGAGCAGTTCCAGCAGGAATTGCATGACTGGTTTTACACTTCGCTATCGGAAAAAGGGATTGATGCACAGCAATTGCAGGAAAGCGGTCTTGCCAACTTACCCAAACTGGTAAGCTCGATTTACCATGAAGCCGAACTGAAACAATTGTTGCACGATCAATCCATTTCCGATGAGCCAGGCGACGATTAAATCCACCATTTGGCTTCTTGTGATATGCCCTCCTGAGTGACACAGGGCCAGGGCAGCCTGCACCCAGTTAATAGTTAATCGCCGGTTGCCCTTTCCTTTCTGACTGACATTTCCAATCTCTTAACGCTCATGAAAAAAACGATACTCTCCGGTGTCCTGGCCGCGCTTTGCCTTTTCTCAAGGGTAATAGCCCAGGACCATCCGGCGTTAAAGCCACTCAAGCCCGGCGACCCGGTCCCTGATATTACTTTGACCGGTCTCCAAAACTATGCTGCGCCGACCCTCAAGCTGCACGATCTCCAGGACCGATTGGTCATCCTTGACTTTTGGGCGATGTGGTGCGCCTCCTGCATCAAAATGTTCCCGGCGATAGACAAGCTGCAGGAACAATATCAGGGGAAAGTGCTTTTTCTCGGCGTGAATGCCACCGGGGAAAAGCGAACGCAGATCGCTGCTTTCTTTAAAAAGCATGCCGGCGAATTCAGCTTTCCGAATGTTCCGGAGGACACGGTCCTCAAAAAGCTATTCCCGCATCATAGTATCCCGCATTACGTCTGGCTGTACCAGGGAAAGGTCGCCGCCATTACGGATGCCTTCGCAATCCATGCGGATACCATCGCACGGGTACTGGCCGGAAGCAGGGGCCCTCTTTACACGAAAGTTGACCAAACCCACCGGATGGATAAGCCGATCTTCCTGGATGGAAACGGCGGTGTACCTGCCAGTTACCAATACCGGTCGATCCTGACCCCCTACGCGCCCGGCCATCCCAGCTCGATCTATATGCAAACCAACGGAAAGGACTCCGTTTCACGCATCCAACTGGTGAATGCGACCCTGACACAAATGGTCTTCACGGCCTGGCCGGAGGTCGGCGCGGCTCCCGCCAACCGTATACGCCTGAATGTAAAAGACACGGTTGCCTACCGGACGACCGGCGAAAGCTTTGTCTGGCAGCGACAATACCGGTTTACCTACGAGTCTTCCTTCCCACAACGGCCGAAACGGGAAGCCCTTCAAATTTTCCGGGATGACCTGCACCGCTATTTCGGTTTGCGGGTGGATAGTGCAATGGAAAACAAGACCTGCCTGGTGATCCAAAGACGGGATACCCAACCTGCGACAAGCACAGGCGGCCCCGGGACCAATTGGTTCAATGAAGAAAAAGGAGCCGCCTGGTTCAAGAATTACCCTGTGGATGAGGTGACCGCTGCCTTAAACGAACGTTCCCCGCTGCCTATCCTGAACGAATCCGGCGGCAACGCGTTGCTCAGCCTGGAACTCCCCTCTTTTACGATTGACGAAGGATCGCTACGGGCGGCATTGATCAAGCATGGGTATACCCTCAACCGCATGGAGCGTCCCGTCCTCGTGTATACGATCACCGACCAGAACCCCCACCCTTAACCTAAAAAACTATGAAATATTTGTATTCGCTCTTCATTTTCATGCTTCCTTTGATCGCATCCGCGCAGACCCTGGTCACAGGGAAAGTTACCAATGAACGCAACGAGCCCCTCCAGGCGATAACGGTTACGGAAAAAGGCACGGGCGTCGTCCGCTTTACCGATGAAAAAGGCCTGTTCACGATTCCCCTGCATACGGGGTCGATCATTCGCCTGACCGGTGTTGGCGTTGAACCGGTCGATGTTCCTTATACCGGCAAAAACGGGCTCGTCATCGTTCTACGCCAGAGCCGGAGCCAGCTCGACGAAGTGCAGGTCATTGCCTATGGTACCAATACCCAGCGGTTCAACACCGGTTCGGTCACCGCAAAGTAACTGCTGAAGAGATCAGCCGGCAGCCGGTCAGCAATCCGCTTAGCGCCTTGCAGGGAAGGGTTCCCGGACTGGTGGTCACCTCCAGCAGCGGCCTGCCGGGCGCTTCTGTCAATCTACAGATCCGCGGGCAAAACACCTTACGGTCCAATGCCGGCATCCTCGCACCGCGCGATCAGCCGCTGTTCATCATTGACGGCGTTCCCTATGCAACGCAAAACGGTAACACGAACCAGTTCAGTTCCGTGCAATCGCCGGGTCTGGCCGGTTCCTATAACAATGCCTATGGCGGTGTAAGTCCGTTCAACAGCATCAACCCGCAGGATATTGAAAGCATCGAGGTGTTAAGGGACGCGGATGCCACGGCTATCTACGGATCCCGCGGTGGTAACGGCGTTATCCTGATCACGACCAAGAAAGGCAAGGCGGGTGTCACGAAGATCGACCTGAACCTGAACAGTGGGTTAAGCTTCACCGGCAAGACGATGCCGATGATGAGCACCCCGGAGTATCTTGCCATGCGCCGTGAAGCGCTGGCCAATGACGGGTTAGCGCCTAACCTGATCATCAATGACGAGGCCTATGCGCCCGACCTGCTGCTCTTCGACCAGCAAAAGGATACCAACTGGAAAAAGTATTTTACCGGCAGGAACGCTGCCACGACAAATGCAAACCTGTCACTCTCGGGCGGCAATGCCCAAACCACTTTTCATCTGAGCGGCGGCTACACCCGGGAAGGCTATATCTTTCCCGGTGACTTTTCCGCCAGGCGCGGCAGTGTGGCGCTTAGCCTTCACCATGCCAGCAGCGACAACCGGCTAAGTGTTGATCTATCGACCAGCTATTCGGCCAGCAGTAACAACAGTTCCGGCGCACGAGAGCTGCTCGGTGCATTTGCGCTTGACCCGAACTACCCGGACCTGTTGGACGCGAATGGAAAACTCGTCTGGAGCTACCAGGGCCGGCAGCTCAGGAACTTTACGGCAGGGAACAACGTAATGGCCTACCTACAACAGCCTTACCGCGTTCAGAACAACCTGTTGACGAGCAGCCTGCAGGCGGGGTACAAACTCACCTCCGGCCTGACCTTGAGATCGGGCTTTGGTTACACGACCTTTAGCGGCGATGAGTACACCGGGACACCTAAAAGTACGCTCAGTCCTTACAATAACCCGCAGGCTACCGCCCGTTTCGGGACCAATGATTACCGGACCTGGATCATCGAGCCGCAACTGGAGTACCGGGGCAATGCCGGTAAGCATAGCTACAGCGCATTGCTGGGCGGCACGTTCCAGCAAAACAACAATGCCCGGACGGATGCCAGCGGCAGCGGCTATCTGAGCGACGAGCTGATCGGCTCCCTGGCCGGCGCACCAACCCGGACGATCACGGATAGCTACAGCCTGTATAGATACCAGGCGATCTTCGGGCGGCTTACCTATCGCTACGACGATAAATACCTGCTGAACGTGAACGTCCGCCGGGATGGCTCCAGCCGTTTCGGCCCTGACAAGCGCTTCGGGAATTTCGGCTCCATTGGCGCAGGATGGATCTTCGCAGAAGAGGAATTCGTAAAAACTGCGCTGCCGTTCCTCAGTTACGGAAAGCTGCGGGGCAGCTACGGCATTACCGGCAGTGATGCCATTGATAATTACCAGTTCCTGTCCCGCTGGGCACCGGCGACCTATGCGTATGACGGCGCGCTGGGGTACCAGCCCCGCAATCTGTTCAATAATCGCTTTGGCTGGGCCAGTACCAAAAAGCTGGAGGCGGGGCTGGAACTCGGATTTTTAAAAGATCGTTTGCTGCTGAACACCACCTGGTACCGGCACCGTACAGGGAACCAACTGGTATTTTATACCCTCCCGTCGCAAAGCGGGTTTACCAGCGTAACCGAGAACCTGGACGCACTGGTGCAAAACACGGGTTGGGAGTTCAGTTTGCAGGCCACACCCGTCAAAAGTGCGGATTTCAGCTGGTCGGCAGCGCTGAACCTCTCCCTGCCTAAAAACAAGTTACTGGCGTTCCCTGACCTGGCTACTTCCAGTTACGCTTTGCAATACTTCATCGGCCAACCGGTCAATGCCGTCCGGGGCTACCGGTCCGCAGGTGTAAATCCGGAGACCGGATTGTTCGAATTCTATACAACCGCAGGCGGTCGGACGACTTCTCCGGCATCGCCCTCGGGCGGATCGCTGAATGACCAAGCCATTATCGGTAACCCGGATCCGAAGTGGTTTGGCGGCCTGCAGAACAGCTTCCGTTTCCGGAGCCTGCAACTGGATGTGTTCTGGGAGTTCCGGAAGCAGTGGGGCGTCACCTATCTGCAGCAGATCTATTCACAACTTCCCGGATTTGAGCAAAACCTGCCAGCCACCTTTAACCAGCGGTGGCAGAAGCCCGGTGACCAGGCGGCTTTTCAGCGCTTAGCGGTACAGTATGCCGACGCCTACGACACCGGTTCCTATTTCTACCAATCGGATGGTGTTTACGGGGACGCGTCGTATTTGCGCCTGAAGAACGTCGCGCTGTCCTGGCAATTGCCATCCAGGGTATTGACCAGACTTCATGTCCAAAACCTCCGGATCTACGCGACGGCGCAGAACCTGTTGACGATCACCAATTATGCCGGAAACGATCCGGAAACCCAGAATTTTTATGGAGTGCCGCCGCTTAAAACCGTGGTGCTTGGCCTCCAGCTAACCCTTTAAAAATTTGTTTATGAAACATCATAGCCTGACATATTATCTTACGCTGCTGCTGGTTTGCAGCTGCCTGTGGAGTTCCTGCAAAAAGTTTGTGGACGCCGGTTCTCCTAAAGCAGAACTTACCACCGATAAAGTATTTGCCGACAGTACCGGAGCGACAGCGGCGGTGACCGGCATCTACATTACGCCCGGAATCGGATCAGGATCCACCACGGTCGCCGCAGGGCTATCCGCCGATGAGCTGTCCACAACGGCCCAGGGCAGCTATGCCGAGTTCTTTGCGAACAACATCCGGCCGGCGAACAGTCAAAACCGCTCATTATGGGTGAGCACTTATCAGCAATTGTACCAAGCAAACGCCTGTATAGAAGGCATCATGGCCTCTCCAGGCCTTTCTGATCAGCAAAAGAAGCGATTGACAGCAGAGGCACGCTTTATCCGGGCCTTCCTGCTTTTCAACCTGACCGGGTTGTTCGGCCCGGTTCCGCTGGTCACCATGACCGATTACCGAGAAACCCGTACGCTTCCGCGGGCCGCCACCACGGCTGTATATGCACAGGTGGTAGCAGACCTGCAATTCGCACAGGCCAACCTAAGCAGCCAGGGGGAAGATACACGGCGGGGAAATTACTATGCCGCTACGGCATTGCTGGCCAGGGTTTACCTGTACCTTGGACAGTACGCCCAGGCAGCAGCGGAAGCAAGTAAAGTCATTGATTCGGGTCATTTTTCGTTGATGGCTGAGCCGAACCAAGTGTTCCTGGCGACGAGCAAGGAAGCGATATGGGCGGCTGGTCCCGGTCACTACCGGCCGGGAGACGACGGAGGGTTCCTTATTCGTACCATCGTCGGCAAGCGCCGTTCCCGCATTCGTCCTCAGTGAACAACTGCGTGCCGCCTTTGCACCGACCGATAAACGTGCAGTGCAATGGATAGCGGGGAGTACGATCGGCGGGCGGGTTTACTATTACCCGTTCAAATACAAAAAGGTGTTCAGCAGCGGTGCCCCGACGGAACACTATATGGTGCTCAGGCTGGCCGAGCAATACCTCATCCGGGCGGAATGCCGGGGAAAGACGGGGAATATCGCTGGGGCGATAGCTGACCTCCATGTCATCCAGAAACGCGCCAACGCCGCGCTGTACGCCGGGGAGGCCGCGGGCTTGCCTGACGCGATCGAGCTGGAAAGAAAAAAGGAACTGTTCTGTGAGTGGGGACACCGCTGGGCAGACCTGAAAAGAACTGGCCGGGCTGATGTCGTATTAAGCCCGGTGAAGGCTGGCTGGAAACCTGCTGCCGCACTGTTTCCGGTGCCGCAGGAAGAACTTGATGCCAACCCCTATCTGGATCAAAACCCCGGTTATTGAAGGGAAGAAAATGAGATCAAACAAAAAGAGAGCCCATGGAGCTCTCTTTTTTTATCGAACTAATCAATTACGCGTTGCAGCTATGGTTTGTGGCATTTGGGTGCCGTCAAGCTGGTTGCTGGAGTTCACCTGGCTGGCATTGAACCCGGAAATACACTGATTGGTCGATCCGCTACAAGTGAAGCCGTCAGGTTGTGGCGGTGTTTCGCTTTCACCCAGATAGGTTGCGCCGGAAGATGGAACTGATTGCGAGGTGGTTCTGTTCGCGGTGATGCGGAACCATTTATAAGAAACCAGTTTGCCATGGTGTGCTGGTGTGGTGAAGGCACTGGCACTGATCGCGATGATTACGGCTGCGATGCCTAAAATATTTTTATGCATGATCCTGAATGCTTTTATAGATCAAAAAACAAACGAAAAACTTTAATGGTAAAATATGTTATGCCTACTCTTTCAAGGATTTTCGGAACTCCTGTTGGCGCAGCGTTGCTGCCTGGTATTGATGGGTCTTAAAGTGCGGTCTTCCTCCTTTCCCTGTTACTCAGATATATCCCGGATAAACTTAACAGCAAGAAAAAGATGTTGAAGTACAGGTGCTGCTCCCAGGTCATCCACTTCAACACACCACCGCAGGAACAGGGCACGCGTTCAAAAGCATGCAGCATCACCATGGCCACATAGGCGGTGAACAGGAACATCAGCAGCGCCGAAAGGTAGAGCCCATAGCGTTTTGTCCCGGTAAAGACCAGCAAGGCTGCCGTGACAAGCTCGGTTGCCGGCAAAGTATAGATCAGGATCTGTTGCATAACCGGAGGCAGGCTTTGCATCCGCATCTGTATGACAAAGGTTTGGAAGTCGATCCATTTACTGACCGCTGTGTATACGAAAAGCAGGATCAACAGTGCTGCAATGATTCCGGTCGTCTGGTTTCGTTCCATGGGCAATGATTTTTATCGAAGTTACCGGAGCCGGTAAGAAAGCAGCGTGAACTACATCACGATCTGATTGGAACGACCTTACTATTTCAAGTGAGCAACTGGATGTTTAACGATGATCATGGCTGATCAGCTTACTAAGATTTTCCCTGGTCATATTCAAGTATGTAGCGATCAGGCGAACGGAAACCCTTTGGAAGATGACGGGGTTAACTTTCCGGAATTGCCGGTAGCGCTCTTCCGCGCTCCAGGTCATAAGCCGGCTGTAGAAATGATCCTGAAGAAGCCTTCGGCGCACGATGGTATTGGCCATCACCTTAAATTCCGGGAAGCGCGTGCGCAGGCTTTCCACAGTGGTATAGTTTATAGCTACAAGGTGGGTCGGTTCGAGTGCCTCCAGATAATAATCGGCAGGTTCCTGGAACACGCCTTGCCAGGAAAAGATGACCTCGCCGCCAAGGAAAAAGTGAAGGGTATGCTCTTTACCGGACACATCGAAATAATAGGCTCTAACCAAACCCTGTGGCAAATACCATAGGCGGTTCTCGACCTGGCCGGCTCCCTGAAAGACCTGATGATTATGGTAGAATTCCTGCCGGATGAGCGTGTTCAGTTCTGCCAACAGCTCGCTACTCGGATCTGCCAGGGACGCTAAAAAATCAACTAATGAAGGTATGGTCATAGCTGCAACATAAAGGGGTGCGGGGTTCTTAGCTGCCAGGGTCAAATTGCGGAGTACCATGCCGGCCGCTATCTTTTCCGGTTCCGGAAAAGAAATGCAAAAGAAGGGCATTTTTTGGTCCAAGTGGTGACATTGCGAAAAAGTTAAAAAATTGTTACCCCAATATTGTATGTCACCATTTCGCACTTTTTTCAGCAATAAATTCGTGGTACAACAATTAATGCCATGACACCTTTTGAAAAAGCAAGCTTTAAAGATTTTGAAAACATCCCGGGGAGCGACATGTATGAGACCGCAAATCATTTCAATCAGTACCTGGATTACCTGAAAAAAAACGACCGGTTAAATTACCGGCTGGAGTCGACGACGACCTGCGGGCCCCGTATGGACCTTCGGATGCCCGGTGAGCGCGCCCCCAGAACCTATGTCGCAT
This sequence comes from Mucilaginibacter terrae, assembly GCF_031951985.1. Classification (NCBI taxonomy): domain Bacteria; kingdom Pseudomonadati; phylum Bacteroidota; class Sphingobacteriia; order Sphingobacteriales; family Sphingobacteriaceae; genus Mucilaginibacter; species Mucilaginibacter terrae. The sequence goes on from NZ_JAVLVU010000001.1 coordinate 1,717,128, forward strand.
TGGTGTCCAACGATTATTTAGGATTCACCCAACATCCGAAGATAAAGGCAGCAGTGATCGGGGGCATCGAACGATTTGGCGCAGGCTCCGGTGCATCACCCGCCATCGGCGGACATTTCAGCTTTCATCAGCAGTTGGAGGATAAGATCGCGGCCTTCTTCCACCGCGATGCGGCCATCCTTTACACGACCGGCTATACCGCGAACAGCGCCACCTTTCAGTGTCTCCTGAAAAAGGAAGACGTAGCGATCGTGGATATGGAAGTTCACGCCAGCATCTACGAGGGCTGTCAACTGACCAACTTAAAAATGTTCCCCCATAACAACCTGGAGCGGCTGGAGCGTCAGTTGAAAGAGGCGCAACACCAATTCCGCACAAAAATGGTGATCATCGATGGCGTTTACTCGCAAAATGGAGACCTCGCTTTGGTGAAGGACATCCTTTTGCTATGCCGGAAATATGGTGCCTATCTGGCCATTGATGATGCCCATGGGGTTGGCGTGATCGGCAAGACCGGCCGAGGAGTGCTCGAAGCAGATAACCTTTTCCAGGACGTGGATATCATGACCGGTACGCTCAGTAAGACCTTCGCTAATGTCGGGGGCTATGTGGTGGCGTCACCCGAGCTTGTCCGTTATCTCAAATTTCAATCAAAGCAACACCTGTTTTCCGTAACCGCAACGCCGGCAACCCTGGGGATCATGAAGGCGATCGACCTGATTGACGAGGAACCGCATTGGCGGGACAGGTTATGGGAAAATATCCGATACCTGAAAACCGGGTTGATCGCTCTCGGATTAGATATCGGAAAGACAGCCTCCGCGGTGATCCCCGTAAAGATCGGCGACCCGGCCAAAACCGGCGTGGTCGGAAAGTTACTGCTTGACCGCGGCGTTTATGCGAACCCGATCATGTACCCGGCAGTTGCCAAAAAAGACGCACGAATTCGAATGAGCGTGATGGCCACGCATACCCGGGAAGATCTGGATACCGTTTTGAACGCCTTCGAAGAGATAGACCGCATCGTTCCCATTTCAAAGCACTAAGTGATGATCATCGCCAATAAAAACGACCGTGGTGCGGTCATCGATATCCTTGCTGAGGCATTTGATGATAACCAGAGCGTCAATTACATCGTCGGCCCCGGGAGCGGACGCAAACGCCGGATCCAAGCGTTGATGGCTTATTCATTTGATGTGTGCCAGTTGTTCGGCGAAGTCTGGTTGTCGGATGACCGAAAAGCCTGCTTGCTCTATCTGTATCCGGAACGGAAAAAGACGAATTTCCGGTCAATCCTGTTAGACATCAGGCTCATCTGGCAAGCCATCGGTATCTGTCGTACCGGGTTAGCCCTGAAACGCGAAAAGCTGATCGCTCGAAAACAATTGAAGGGCAAGACGCTATACCTGTGGTTCATCGGCATAAAATCCGGTGACCAGCGTAAAGGCGCGGGTACCGCCTTATTAAAAGAGTTGATCGATGTTGCCGATATCGAATTCAGGAACATTATTCTCGAAACTTCCACTACCCGTAATCTGCCGTGGTATGAAAAGTTAGGATTCAGCACTTACGATGAACTTGAACTCAGCTACCATTTACATTTTCTTAAAAAAGAACCGGATTGACGATTAACCTATGTTAGGAACACAGTGCCACCTTATTACGTTCATCTTCATCATTCTGGAACTGATGATGTTGAGTTATCAACTGGCTTATTATCTATCGAGGCCACAGGACCGGACCCGCTTATGGTACCTGATCCTGTTGGTCTTAATGATCCTGTATAATGTGGCCGGCGGATTGTTTCCCGACCCCAGGATACCGGTCAGGTTGCCCGTACAAATGATGATCGCCTATGGCACCGGCTTTTTAATGGCTTCTTATTTTCCCTTCTATTTCTATAAAGCATTTGAACTGCATGCCCTGCGGTGGCATGCGCTCTACGGTGTCCCCTTATTCCTGATGCTCCCGTACCTGATCTTCTTCGTCATCATGTACGCCATTAATGGTGATATGGAAAAAACACTGGTCTACGGGATGATCGTGCCATTTGTATATGCCTTTATTCTCTTGTTTGTGATGTTCCGTGCGATCAGGAGAAAGCATCAGCAGCAGCGTGACCGTGGCCAGTACGCGAAAGAGACCGCCATGTATTTCGCGATCAGCCCCTGGGCTTCCCTAACCGTGTTCGGTATTGTGGAGGAAAGCCAGGTACTTGAAGTAATCTGCACTAATACCGGCATTATTTTTATCTCTTTTATTTTCATCAGCAAAGCCATCAAAAGGTCCCGGAAAGAATACGAGCAACTGATGGCCTATAGTATGGTGGGTATCAACCCCGGGATCATCAACCACAATAGTAAACGCTACCAGCTGACCAAACGTCAGATCGAAATCGTGTTACTTATACAAAAAGGGCTAACTTATCGTGAAATAGCCGAAACACTTTTCATCTCTGAAAAGACCGTCAGTAATCACCTGCAGAATGTTTATGAAAAGACCGGCGCGGGCAACAAGATACAATTGATACAAAAGCTTACCCAGCACCGCTGATCACTTTTCCGGCATAGGACTTTCACCCCATTTGGTCAAAATGGGGCTAATTTCCTATTTGAAGCGGATTTTCACCATGGCATCTTTGCTTCAACAACCGCCTTTGATCAGTTGATATAAACCTGTCCGTAGTGTGGAAACAGATGGCATTCCGGATCAAAACTCATCGGTTATGAAAAAAGAAACAAGACCGGGTAATTACCCTTTTGAATGGCTGGATCAAATGATCTCCGTAAAATTAAATCCGGAACGTACCACGCTGACGGAGATCCCTCAGTCTGAGGTCAGTGCAGTGGAAGACCGGATGGGGCAGGAAACCCTGGGACTGCTCAACTACCTGAAGACGCGGACGTTCGGAAGACCGGAAAAGAAAGTCCGCGACTTTGTGGTACAGTATCACGAAACCATACTGACGCTGATGGCGCAGGCCAAGCGTAACATCGCTGATTGTGCATTGGTGAGCGTCGTTGAGCTATCTGAAAAATTTATCATAGCATTAGGGGAATTACAAAAAGATGTGGAACTGCGATTTGGGAAGTATCTTTCAAAGGCGCGGTACCAAGATGTGGCAACTAAAGAGGCCAATGGCTTTAAAGTAATCTGTCAGCTTAGCGTTGACCAGTTAGGCATCCTGATCAAAGCTGCCGATGACATCAAGCTCATCTTATCCCGTTCGTTAAGCCTGATCTTTCGCTCATTGGTGCCTTTTTTGTCAACTGACCGTACAAAAAACATCTCCTGGATGAGCATGCGAAAAAGCACTTATCAATTTGAGCAGGCTGACCTGGATCACATTGTCGAAGTACTTGAACGAATGATCAAAAAAATAAAAGGCTATTACTGAATCCGGAGCTTGATAATTAAACATATACCGATAGCCAATGGGTCAAAAGACCCAAAAAAAAATAGTAAAATTACGTTTGTAAGTTTCTGACTTACAGTTTAAATTTAGCAAACCTTAACTTGTCCAATATGAAAAAGACGTACATTTTTTTTAGCTTACTGCTCCTAGTACAATGCAGTGCTTTCGCTCAAGAAAATTCCAAGAGTGAGACTGTTGAAACCAACAAAATCAAGTATAATTTCTCGAGTAAATCGTTGACTAAACCCAAGCTTTCCAAGATCAAGACTGACGAGTTTTATCAGGTCATCATAGATAGCATCAACCTGAACTTGTACAAAGTCTCTATTAATACTAAAGATACAACGACGTCAAAGGCATTGCAAATGCCTGCCTTGACGGGACTGGACCTGGAAGGCATTACAAAAGCAATTTCCGGGATCAAACCTCCGACGACCTTTTACACGATCACTAGAAAAATACCGGTGGCTGGAGATACTTCGGCACATGGGTTTTCGCCTAATAAAAAGACCAAAACTATAACTGAAAAGAAGCCCTCCCCGGTGGGCCCAAAGATGCAGGAATATAAGCAAACCTTAAATGGCTTTCTGGCATCTTTGACTTCGATCAAAGCAGCCATTGATGAAGTTTTCTTCAAGGTATACGAATACCAACTCAACCAACAACAGAACAGTCCATCGAAAGAAACCGTTTCTCCCTATGCTGCCAGACTTAAAGACATCACTGATTTGCGTAATCGAATCACCACCCTGGCAGGACTGATCACTGCGTCTCAAACAACCTATGTTGCTTTTCAAACAAAATACAAAGATGAGATTGCCAAGAACGAAGAGCTGACGGCTGCTGACAAAGCTATTGTGGAAACCTATACGAAATTGATTACCGGTTGCAGCGACGCACAATCAGCTGTGGCTGCTGATAAAGCGAGGGACTTGCTTGCCGGGCTAATCAGTACGGCCAATAACGCTAACGGACAATACATGTCACTTCCGTTTCAATTCAAAAAGGACCAAGCCACCGTTAGCTTGTTGATAGAACCGCGTAAACCGGAGCTAGGATTAAACACCTATAAACAAGAGCTGGTGTTTCCACTTCAAAGTAAATCTTACGCCGCAGTGGGCGTATCATTTTATGGCTCAAACCTGCATGATGAACCCTATTCGGTGGTCGCAGTAGATTCGGCGGAATACCAGGTAAAGCCGGAAAATTGGACAAAAATGGAGGTAGGGATTACAGCGTTACTTCGTTTAGGGACTAAGTTTTCAGATACTTCGCCGGCAGGGGCGCATTTCAGTATCGGGCCCGGGGTGACGATCGCAAGCACGATCAAGCCGCGGCTTCTGACAGGCGGTGGATTTTCCTATGGTCACAAACACATGTTCACGTTTGACATCGGCGGTATTTTCGGGTATGTTGACCGGGTAACCACTGCAGGAGATATTACCAATCAAACCTTGTCCGCCAGGCCGGACAATGTCATGGTGTCGAAACTGAGCGGTGGTATATTTGGAGCAATTGGTTATTTGTACCGTTTTTAAAGCAGCTGTACATTTAAATGAGACCGGAATTGTAAACAAGAATGCATTAGGAATTTCTTTTCGACGGCTTATGCTTTTCCAGGCGAAACACCAAACGCGCGTCGGAAAGCATAAGTAAAATGGGAAAGGCTTTCAAACCCTAATTCCGCGTAGATCTCGGAAGGACGTTTAGACTGTTCTTCGATGAGGTATTTTCCGGCCTGTAAGCGGCGCCATGTCAGCCAGCGGCCCGGGGAGCTATTAAAGATCTCTTTGAAGTCCCGTTTGAATGTTGCCAGGCTTCGGCCTGTCAGAAATGCGAAGCGCTCCAACCCCACCTTGAAGTGGTAATTTTGCTGCATAAATGCTGCAAGATCTATTTTCCCGGGTTGACTGAAATCAAAAAGAATGTTCTTCAGTTCAGGGTTGATCTTTAAGATGATCAACAGTGCTTCTTTAGCTTTAAGTTTTAGCAATTCAGTATCCAGGAGGCCATCCGCATCGAGGTAGGGAATCAATGAAGCCACCAAGTCGGAATAGGCTTTGTGCGGCTTTAGTTTAATAAAGGCATCAGTTGGAACAGTCCTGTCACAGGAAAACCCGTAGGTACTGTTAAACTCCCTCAGCATAGCTTCATCAAAGAATATCGCCACCGTCCGGTATGCGCCGTTCGGCGGCGGTATCTTTTTATACTTCGCCAATTTGTTGGCCACCGCAAACCTGAAGTCGCCTTCATTGAAAATATATTCCTTTGTGCCATCATTAGCGATAACCGAACCAGACTCCTGAAAGCTGAAGGTATGAACAGGCACAAACTGCTCACCTTTGGTCGAGGCACTGAAATAGCACGAGTGCACAATAGGCGGTATAAGACTATTTTCTTTTCTCATGTCAGCGATAAGGCCTGAAAATCCGGCCTTTAAGTTTCTATAAGTATTTGCGGTATCCGCTCCGGATAAAATTAACATATTCCTGATCATCCAATTCCTTCCGTGCATTCATCCGGGCATTGAAGTCATCATTTCCGATCGAATATCTCAGCGTATCCGTACCATCTGTAGCAGCTTCATATATCAGTTCAGCGACTGATCTGGCGGTTACCAGGCTAAAGTTACGCATGTCCTGAAACATCTTGCCTGCCGCGTTGACGAAAGGATCATAATCATCTATCTTAACGGTTTCGGAAAGCGCGTCGTTACTTACCGCGCTAAAATTGGTTGCTGTTCCCCCGGGCTCAATAATCTTAACCTTGATGTTGAGGCCATCCAGTTCATGTGACAACGCCTCTGAGAATCCTTCAAGGGCAAATTTCGATGCCGCATACAGCGATATCAGCGGTAATGTGAATTTCCCGGCACCAGAGCTGACGTTCAATATCGTTCCAGCGCGATTTTCCCGGAAGTGTGGCAGGATGGCCTTGATAGTGTTCATCACGCCTATGACGTTCACGTCGAACTGCTGCTTGATCTGTGCATCTCCGGTGCCCTCAAAAACGCCAAATTGCCCATACCCTGCGTTGTTGATCAAAACATCGATCCTACCAAATCTTTCGATTCCCTGTGCGATCGCACTTCCTATACTTTTCCTCTCCTGGACATCCAAACGCGCGAGATATACGTTAGCGATACCGGCCAACTCCGTGTCTTTCGCAGGGTCTCGCATGGTAGCGATTACATTCCAGCCTTGTTCCGCAAAAATTTTGGCGGTTTCCTTTCCTATACCGGAAGACGATCCGGTGACTAAAACTACTTTACTCATAAGTGAACTTATTAAACGTTATGAGATCAAATGTCGGAATCGCTTAGAAACCAAATTGTCTTTAAAAGCTCAATTTTATATCTTCAAAAGCTCAAAAACGAAGACGATAACAGCCATATCTTTAGCCAGACATGATGATGCCACTAATTTATCTTATCATTCCTCCCACGGTAGATAATGCCACTGTACTTGAAAACATCACTGTTGTTTTCCGACACAAAGGTCAAGCAGACCAAGACTATGGAGAGCAACAGGAGCCCTGCGGTGAGCGATCCGCAGACCTGTACCACCCGGTTGCATTGAAAGGTAAACGCATTTATCAGGGGAGCTACGGTGCCGAAAAACAAGATAGCCGTTGCGTTCACGAGCAGATGGATAAATGCGCCGGGGAGTTGCTTTTCGATCAGGAAAGTTGCATCATGCAGCGGAAGGAGCACCTCTCTGACGAGATAACTCTCAATTTGTTTCATCCGGGTCAAGTCGTTGCGAACCTCCGTTAATCCGGCGTTCCTGGTGAGTTGCTGACAAAGCTCCTGCTCTGCAATTTTCGCCAAAGTTTGATCAAGACTCACGAATAAATGAGGGGATTTCTTGACTACTTTCTCCAACTGGTCGTAAACGCCCTGAATGTTCAGCAGGTTCAGATAGTCATTGACAGACCGGTTACCATAGGCATAGGTCCTGTTGGGGTAAATAAGCGCCAGGAATGCATCTTCCGGCTCATTGCAGCTAAACTCCAGCATTTTAACGAGTAGTGTAAAATCGAATACATTATAATTCTCTTCAAGCTGGTTGATCTCCTGGTAATGTGCCTGATCCACCTTATCCAACTGATCCATGTTGACCCTAAACAGTTCAAAAATCGTTATACCTAATTTCCTGGAACGATTGTAGGCATTAGCGGTATCACCTTTAAGACCGGTCCGTAAGTAATTGAGCAGGTATCGGTAATAAGAAAGCTGCTTCCATTTATCGATGGAACTATTTAAAAGCGTTTCTTTCGTCGCGCGTATGCTACTGATCTTTTGCAGCAGGTAGGTCAGCGCGATCGTCGAGTAGATGGCCGAAATGGAGATCAGATAATAGGTATAATTAGGATCCTTACGGTCGCTTTTTAGAAACCAAACCATCAAACCGATGGTGAGCAACCCTACGATAATGGATGCCAAATTGAAGGGGTTGCCAAAGAATTGCTTATTCCATTTTTTTGCTGTTTTCTTCACCGCGGCGATGTCGAACACTTTTGCAAACTGATCACTGTAATATTGCTGCTTTGCCTGCAGGAGCGCCTTTATTGACATTGTTACGTAGCCTGTGTTCCGCAAAAATAGCAAGAATAATAACTGAAGCATAAATCAAGCAAAAACAACAACCTTACCAGCCCGGGGGTACAAAAAGGGTACAACTTAAACTTGTACTTTTTGCGCATTCCAAACAACGCTTGCTTTGTATTGTCGATCAGGCATTGGTCCTGAGGCAATGGAAAACAAAAACAAGCGCATTATGAAACACCACATCTCTTGGACCATTTATCTGGAAGCGGTGATGCTCCTGCTGGTCATTTATTACGGCTACATCTTTGTCAAATACTATCTCCCTGATTACCGCAGCCGGGTTGCAAAAAGGCCAACCGGGCAAGATCCGGCTGATGTGCTACCCGCCGAATTGATGGCCATTGAACATCCGGCTAGCGCAGCTTTTCAGGCAGAAGCGGAATATGAACAGCAATTGCCTTTCCAGGAGGCGGAGCAAACCATGGCCGATTCGGACCGCCTCCTCAGTCAGGCGAAGCAAGCCATCGACATTGCGGCCAAGCGCCCCTACTCGCCTGAACGAACAATACAAGAACTGAAGGAGATCGCCCATACATTCCCAACGCTTAAGGGCTCCCCCTATCTACCAGGCATAGCCGAGGTGATCTCCCTGAAGTGTGAAGAGACAGGCACTGCCACGCTGACCGAGGATGAAGTGAGCGCATGGTGGGATGATCAGTAATGCGGTGCCAGCCGTAGCGGCCACGGTGAAGCCGTGGCCCTAACGGTTTTCCAATCAAACTTTCGCGCTGTCTGCGGCCAGATTCTCCAAAACTGAAACATACCTAAGCCGCAAGGACAGCCAGGCTTCCCCCGTTCCGCAACCCATTGCGGGACGGGCCAGGAGCGCTATTGCCGAATTTTTTAACCCAATGATAAGTGAATATGGAAAAGTGGAATGGAAAAACAAAAAAAGTGAAGGCAATTGTCGCGGTAGTTCTCTTGCTGGTCGCAGCTACCGGCACCTACGCCCAGGATGGCAACGCCGGTATTGAAGAAGCCAATCAACAGGTGCGCAGCTATTTTGATTCGGGCACAAACCTGATGTACGCGATCGGCTCTATTGTGGGTCTGATCGGTGCGGTCAAGGTTTACCAAAAATGGAATGGAGGCGATCAGGACACCAGCAAGGTCGCGGCGGCCTGGTTCGGTTCCTGCATCTTCCTGGTGGTGGTCGCCACCATTATCAAGTCATTCTTCGGCATGTAATCTTCAACCCTACGATCATGAAAGAACAACTGACCAAGAGGCTTCACAGCTATTTGCTGGAGAACCACATGGATCTGCTGATCTCCCTGCAGGAAGACCACAGGCTAAAGGAATATCTGAACCGGAAAGTATCCTCTGTTAAAGCGTACTGGGAGGATTTACTAGCGGAGAAACGGCCGGAATACGTAATTGAAGCGCTCTGTATGGAGGAACTGACCAGTGACCTGCGACCGTCCAGGTTTGAATTTGTACGCAATCTGCTGGAGGAAGAATTCGAAGAAGATTACCGGCGCATGCTGGGCTGCGGTATCCTCAGCTATGAGGTGATCAATCTTATTGGCGCCTGTGAGCCCATCTTTAACATCTACGGGCTAACCGATGACTCGGACGACCGAAGTGATCTGCGACATGCAGTGATCGGCATGATCGCGGAGTATGTGAATGAAGGTGAAGGAATTAGGGTGAAAGGATAAGAAGATCATGGCATTTAACGCATTCAAAAAACTCCGGGGCAATATTGATGCGATCCGCATCGCGCTTGACCATAGGGATGGTCGGCAGCCATCGGCTGATGATGCCATTAAGTTGCGCGCCTACGCAGGCTTTGGCGGATTAAAAGCAGTGCTTTACCCGGCAGGTGACCGTGACGAGTGGGTTGCGCAGCATGCGTCAAAGCAGGACATGCAACTCTATCCGTCTATTATGGAAATGCACGGCCTCCTGAGAGACCGCTGTGAACCGCAGGAATATACCGCGATCATCAACGCGATGCGGGCCAGTGTAATGACAGCATTTTACACACCGGAGGTCGTGCCTGAGATCTTGTACGAAAGCTTGAAGCGCCAAGGACTAACGCCAACCCATATGTATGAGCCAAGCAGTGGTGCCGGGGTGTTTATCACCGGGGCAATTAACGCGTTCCCAGACATCACGGTAAAAGCGGTAGAAAAGGATCTGCTGACCGGGCTGGTGCTCAACGCCTTGTGCAGTACGCTGCCGCAATCTATAACCGTTGAGCGCATAGGCCTGGAAACCACGGGTAATGAGGAGAACGGCGGCTATGATCTTGTTGTCAGCAATATCCCGTTTGGCAACTTTCCGGTCTTCGACCCTGCATACCCCGACAAGAACATTAACGGCAAGATCCATAACTATTTTTTTGCCAAAGGGCTGGACAAGCTTGCCGATGGTGGCATCCTTGCCTACATCACGACCGATGCCTTTTTAAACTCCCCTTCTAATCAAGCGGCCCGCGAACATCTTTTCAGCCGTGCCGACTTCATCGGCCTGAGTGTTATGCCTGATAACCTGATGAAGGAGACTGGTAATACCGAGGCACCTAATCATTTGCTCCTTGTTCAACGTAATGATAACAAGGGGGGCATGAGCCCGGATGAAAGGCTGCTACTCGAAACAGAAGAGCGGGAGAACGAATATGGCAGCTATCATTCCAACAGTTATCTGTTAAGCCAGGGTAACGGACCGGTCATCGGTGATACCGTCCGGCCTGGCCGAAACCAATATGGTCATGCGACCATGGAGTATTGGCAGAGCGGAGCGATCGAGGCCATCCGTGAAAAGCTAGGCCAAAGTTTATCGGCGTCGTTGGAACAGCGGCTGCACCGGGAGCGGTTCGAAAACGCATCCCTGAGTGCCCGGCTGAAAACCACCCTGCCGGCTCCCGCGGAGTTGCCGGTCTTAACGCTAAAGCCTATGCCGGAGATCGTCGCGACAGCCGTGTCCGTGCAGCTGGGATTATTTGATAATGCCCCGGCGGAAAACAGCAACCGGGCGATGGACTACCTGAACGCGACCGACGAAACCGTTGTCCTGAAAGATACCGTAAGGACCATCGGTACGATACGTATGCGTGACCATGCAGCCCATGAAGGCCTGATGCTCGTTACCGCTAAGCTTCAGAACAGCCAACAATATGCCTATAAGCTATACTCCAATGTTGAAGAGATCCAAATGCCCATGGCCTGGCTAAACGGGCAGGGCTTCGGCCGGGAGGTGAACGAATTGCGGGAGCGTTTGAAGCACTTCGGCCATGAGTTCTTTTTTGAAGGGGACCAAAGCTTAAAAGGCTTGTTCAAGTTCGAGCGGGATGAAAGGATCTGGTTCAAGGGTTTGTTGCCACATCACCAGGAAGGCAGCCTGGTGGTGGACGGGTTGCGTACCGGTAACATCGTTCAGCTGGAACGCGATCATGACCGTGCCTTATTCCAGCCCATGGCCGGTCAGGGCGACGCGATGTTCTACAGGGCATACATCCGCCTGCGCGATGATTACTTTCAGCTTTATCAAACAGAGGCTGACCACCAACGGGAGCATGCCGGATACCGCCTGCAATTGAATGAGGCCTATCGTGCCTTTAGCACCAGATATGGTGAACTGAACCGTCCGGCTAACCGGCGCCTGATCCTTGCCGATGAAAAAGACGGTTTTAAGATGCTGGCCTCTATTGAGACCCGTGATGGTTTGGGCTACCGTCCGGCTGACATACTGGAGCGCCCGGTATTCCAGGCACTGGCACCTTTCCGCACAGATGATCCCGTTTCTGCGCTGGCGAGATCCCTGAACGATCAAGGCAAAGTTGATATCGGGTTCATCGCAGCGGCTACGGGTTTGAACACAGCGGAAGCCATCATCAGCCTGCATAGCCACATCTTCATCAATCCATCAACGATGGCCTGGGAAACCCGGGACGCATACCTGAGCGGAAATGTGGTGGATAAGTTAAGTATAGCGGAAAGCGCAGCAGTAGGATCTCCTGAAGACCACGAACTTCAGCGATCCCTTGAAGCCATCAGGCGGGCGCAACCAGAGCAGATCCCTTTTGAACTACTGGACTTCAACCTGGGCGAACGCTGGTTTCCCAACACGTATTATGAAAAGTTCGCCAGTGATTTTTTTGAGCTGCCGGTGACGATTAACTACTTACCGTCGAGCGATAATTTCAGGGTGAGCATTGAAGGGACGAACCTGAAGATCAGCCGGGAGTATGCGATCAGGCCAAAAGAAAGCCCGCGTACGACCTACGGTTATACTTTATTGGAACACGCGCTGGAAAATACCACGCCTTACTTCAGCTATGAAGTAAAAATGGGGGACAGCACCAAACGTTTCCCGGATAATGAGGCGATCCAGCTTGCGCATGAGAAGATCGAACGTATCCGTAATGGCTTTACCTCCTGGCTTCATGACTTGCCGGAGAGCGACAAGCAGGCAATCACATCGCTTTATAACCGGACGTTCAACTGCTATGTGTTGCGCGAATTTGATGGCGGGCACCTGCGGTTTCCGGGTCTGAAAAAGCAGGCGCTTGGCATCAATGATCTGTATGCTTCGCAAAAAGATGCGGTGTGGCGGATCATGCAAAACCGTGGTGGCCTTATCGATCATGAAGTGGGTTTAGGTAAAACGCTCACCATGGTTGCTGCCGGCTATGAGATGAAGCGGCTGGGCATCGCCCAGAAACCCATGATCCTTGCGCTTAAAGCCAATGTCAATCAGATCGCGGACACCTACCGCAAAGCCTATCCGGATGCCCGTATACTTTTCCCGGGAGAAAATGACTTCACACCTGACAAGCGGATGCGTATTTTCCATGAGATCAAAAACAACAACTGGGATTGCATCATCCTGACCCATGATCAATTTGGCAAGATACCGCAATCACCTTTGATACAACAGGAGATCTTTCAGCGGGAACTGGATGCGGTTACCGAAGATCTTTATACACTCCAGTCAGCGGGTGGAGAGATCACCCGCCGCATGCTCCGGGGTATGGAAGTCAGGAAGAATAACCTGGAGGTCAAGCTCAAGCATATCGAGCAGGTCATCGAGCAGAAGAAAGACGGTGGGATCACGTTCCGGGAAATGGGTATTGACCATCTTTTTATCGACGAGTCCCATAAATTCAAGAACTTAACCTTTACGACCCGGCATGACCGTGTTGCAGGACTCGGCAATATCGAGGGGAGTCAGAAGGCATTGAACATGTTGTTCGCGATCAGGACATTACAACAGCAGTTCAATAGTGACCTGTGCGTTACCTTTCTGAGCGGCACGCCCATCTCTAATTCCTTGACAGAGATGTACCTGATCTTTAAATACCTCAGGCCAAATGAGATGGAGCGGCAGTCGATCGCCAATTTTGACGGGTGGGCGGCAGTTTTTGCGAAAAAGACCACGGACTTCGAGTTTTCGGTCACTAATCAGATCATCAGCAAAGAACGGTTCCGCCATTTCATTAAGGTACCCGAGCTGGCCTTGTTCTATAATGAGATCACGGACTATAAAACTGCGGCGCATATTTCGCTGGACAAGCCGGCGCTGGATGAACACCTGATCAACATCGCCCCTACCCCTCAGCAAACCGATTTCATCATGCGCCTGATGAAGTTCGCCGAAACAGGTGATGCCACGCTGCTTGGCCGTCCGGCCCTTTCCGAAGAGGAAGATAAGGGGCGCATGCTGATCGCTACCAATTATGCAAAAAAGATGGCGGCAGACATGCGCCTGATCGATCCCGCCTACGGCGACCACCCGGACAACAAGGTCAATACCTGTGCGCGCCAGGTCGCGGAGTTGTACCACGCTTCCATGCCGCAACGGGGTACGCAGATCATTTTTTGCGATATCGGCACCCCCAAACCGGGCCAGTTCAACTTATATGATGCACTGAAAAGCAAGCTGGTCAATGACCTGGACGTGAAGGCAAACGAAGTGACCTTTATTCATGATTGGAACGACCGGCAAAAGCCCGAACTATTCCGCAAGATGAACCGGGGCGATATCCGCATCCTTATCGGAAGTACCGAGAAAGCGGGAACAGGATTGAACGTTCAACAACGCGTTATCGCGATGCATCACCTGGACATTCCATGGAAACCATCAGAATTAGAGCAGCGGAACGGGCGCGGCTCCCGGCAGGGCAACCTCCTGGCGAAGCAGCATTATGGGAATAAGGTCGGGAATTTCATCTATGCCGTTGAACAATCCCTGGACAACTACAAGTTCAACCTGCTCAAAAACAAGCAAACGTTCATTTCGCAAATGAAGAACTGTGAACTGAATGTGCGCAGCATTGATGAGGGTTCCGTGGATGAGAAGAGCGGCATGAACTTCTCGGAATATGTAGCCGTGTTGTCGGGCGATACCTCACTATTGGAGAAGTCAAAACTTGAAAAGAAGATCGCCGCCCTGGAAAGCCTGAAGACCGCGCACTACCGGGATGTCAGCCGTAACAAATACGCGTTGACGGACAAATTGCAGGAAAGTACGGAGATTAGCAAGGAACTCCGTTTGGTCGCCGCTGATATGAAAGTGCTTCACGCTCGATCGAAATGGGAAAAAGATGGTGCCAGGGCCAATATGATCCGGCTGGACGGTTTAACAAGTGCAGATCCGGTCGCCATCGGAAAGTTCCTGATCTCGAAATATCGCAACTGGTTACCGGAAAGTGGCACGACGGGGTCAGGCAAGCTGGGAACACTTTACGGTTTCGATCTCATGATCGAGCGGAATGCAGGAAGCTTTGAGCTGGACAAACCCGCCAGCCATTACAATGTGCTTTATGCCATCAGGCCGGAGACCGGCATCCGTTACTTGTACCATTCAGGCGCCCCTAACACGGACAATCCCAAATTGGCGGCCCGCTATTATCTAAGCGCCCTGGATAAGGCTGAGGGAAGGCCGGCGAAACTGCAAGACAAGCTCAATGAGTTGGACAAACAAATACCACAGCTGGAAGCACTGATAAGCAAAAAATTCGAGCGTGACGGAGAATTGATGCAAATGAAGTCGGACCTCACCCGGCTGGAAAGGGAGATCGCGGCCAACATCGCGGCTAAACAAAAGCTACAGCAAGGTGGCTCCGCAGACACGAATCAGCAAAAACTGACGGCATCAAAAGAAACACAGGAAGTCCTTCCCGGGAGATTAAGTGAGAAAGCGCATGCCAATGTCCTTCATAACTCGGCAAGCGAGGTGTTGCAGGACCTTCAGCAATATACTGGTGAACGCAAATCGAAAGGATTGAAATTATGAAAACAAGTATCTACCCAATCAATAAGGGCATTAATAAAAGTATTGAGTTCCGGGGTCTTAAAGCGCAATGGATCTGGTGGTTCGGCGGACTGGTGATCGTCTTGATGCTGCTTTTTACCGTCATGTATATCTGCGGGCTGGGCACCCTTTTTTGCCTCGCATCCACGGGAATCCTCGCGTTCTGGGGAAGCCTTAAGGTTTTCTCCCTCAGCAAAAAGTACGGCGAGCACGGTCTTAAAAAAATGCTGGCTTATCGCAGGTTGCCGAAACAGGTGCGCATTTCCAGCCGGAGCGTTTACATCCGCCTTGGCTGGAAGGACTCGAAAAAATAAATGATCTAGCTATGAAAACACAGAAAGAACCAGTGATCTACATGATCGAGGGCACCAGTTTTGAGGTCGACGTGGCCCATCAGCTACTGAGGCAAACGAACGACCGGGGTAACACCATTTCCTTTACCCGCGATATGCAGGATAAAGGCACGCACTACCAGCTACAATATGACCTTGATCAGCGTAAGGCACAACCGGGAGCCTTGACGGAGCGCACAAAATTGATCACCGTGCCGCAAATGGCCTGGCTTGATCCCGAAGGCATGGCGCAAGTCTATGGTAAGAAGGTGGAAGAGGTCATGGGAAGGCCGGACTACGATATCATCGTTGATGCCGGGCTGGTCGTCCATAGACACCAGGGCGTTTTGCCAATGATCGATATTGGCGGTGAGCCCTTTATCGTGGATATCCGGTCAAAGGAACTACGTCAGGCCAGCAATCTGACGAACCGTATCCCATTGAGACAGGCTGACCTTTCCGCAACCGGAGATGAATTCCTGTTCTTCTATCACCTCGCCGATCGCTGCACCGTCGAGCTGGATCCGAAGTTGACGGCGTTCCCTGACCAGGTGGTGCTGGTGAAGGTGCCCAATGAGGTGCTGCTGGATCCCATAGCGACCGCAGAAGCCTGTGGTCTGGATGTGCGTCAACTGCTGCGCCGCTTCCCTATCCGGAAAGACCTTAAGGCTACGCTCGTTCCGCTTGCTGACACGGGCGTACCGGGAATGATCAGCCGTAACCGGCTGGCACTACAACGGGAACACGCAGCGATCATGGCCAGTCACCCACCAAAGAAAAAGCTCCGCATATCATAAAACAGCAGAAAATGGAAAAGCAACTCAAAGATATTCTACCCATTATGTCGGTCGAAAATGACTGCCTCCTGTCGAAACAGGGCGATGTGACCATCGTATTCCGGGCAATATTGCCCGAAATATTCACGCTGAGCGACGAGGAATATGAAAACCTGCACCAGGCCTGGATCAAAGCGGTCCGCATTCTTCCCAAAGGATCGATCATGCATAAGCAGGACTGGTACTTAAAACAAAGTACCGGCCCTGCCGCCGGGGTGCCTGACGGGCGTTTTCTGGCCAGGGCAAGCCATCAGTATTTCAGCGGCAGGACAACGATGCAACACGAATGCTACATCATGCTCACCAAACGGACGGGTGACCGGCGTCATCAGGATTCTACGTTTTCCAGCCTGATCAGACCAAGCCTGGTATCCGGGGACATCACCCATACGGCAGCACTAAAATCATTTTCAGAAGTAGCGGCACGATTTAAAAGATTGCTGGAGGATACCCGGCTGATCAGCCTCAGCCGTGTCCAGGGCGAAGCGCTGCAAAGCAGCCGGGCAAAAGCAGGACTTGTCGAACGGTACTGCAGCCTTTCCGATGGCCGGGGAAGGCAGCTGGAAGACATCAGCTTTGATAACACGGGCATTCAGATCGGTCAACGGCATACGGCACTGCTTACGCTGGCGGACGCCCAGGACCTGCCCGGGATGTGCGGGTCGAGGATCACCTATGAACCCTATAGTACCGACCGTACGAAATTTCCGCTGGGGTTTTCAGCCCGGTTGGGCTTACTGCTTGACTGTGACCATATCTATAACCAATATATTGTCGTCGGGGATGCACAGGAAACGATCCGGCTGCTGGAAAAAAAGCGGCTTCGCTTACAATCCCTGTCTGCCTATAGCCGGGAAAATGCCATTTCCCTGAGCGCAACCAATGACTTTTTAAACGAGGCCATCAGCCAGCAACGCCTGCCGGTAAAAGCACATTTCAATGTTCTGGTCTGGTCTGCTTCGCCGGCTGAGCTGCAGGATATGCAGAACCAGGTCGCGTCGGGGCTATCGGCCATGGATGCCGCCGTGAAACTGGAAACACTGGGCGCGGCGCAGATCTGGTGGGCAGGCATCCCGGGTAATGCGGCAGAGCTACCGGTCAACGAAACGTTTGACAGCTTTGCCGAACAAGCTTGCTGTTTCATCGGCCAGGAAGGCCCGTACCGGTCTGCGCTGCCATCCAAAGGCATCCGGTTCTGCGACCGTGTCAGCTCCTCCCCGGTCTATGCTGATCTCTATGATGGCCCGCGGGATGCCGGCATGACCTCCAACATGGGCACATTGGTCTGCGGCACCTCGGGTGGCGGAAAATCCATGACGGTGAATCATTTGCTGAACACCCTGTTTGAGCAGGGTGCGCATTGCGTGACGGTTGATATCGGCGGAAGTTATAAGGGCTTGTGCGAACTGCTGGGTGGTTATTACTTTACCTATGAGGAAACCAGCCCCATCCGCTTCAACCCTTTTTACCTGGGCCCAAAAGAAGTGCTCGATACAGAAAAGAAGGAAAGCCTCAAAGCTTTGCTCATCTCGTTATGGAAGGGTGAAAATGAAACCTTCAACCGGGCAGAATATGTTGCCTTGTCAAATGCTTTACAGGGTTATTACGAATGGCTGGGTAAATACCCGGTGCGATCCGCCTCCTTCAACAGCTTTTATGAATACCTGGAAACGGAGTACGTCAACGTCTTGCAGGTACATAAGGTAAACGAAAGGGACTTTGATATGAGCAATTTCCTGTATGTGCTCCGGCCCTATTACCAAGGTGGGGAATTCGATTACCTCCTGAACGCGACAGAGAACCTTGACCTGCTGCACCAGCCTTTTATCGTGTTCGAGCTTGACCAGATCAAGGACCATCCGATACTGTTTCCCGTCGTTACCCTGATCATTATGGAGCTTTTCATATCGAAGATGCGCAAGCTCGCGGGAGTACGCAAGGTGCTTACCATTGATGAGGCCTGGAAGGCGATCGCCAAATCGGGCATGGCTGAATTCCTGAGGTATGCTTTTAAAACGATCCGTAAGTTCAATGGCATTCCCATTGTCATCACGCAGGAACTGGATGACCTGATCAGCTCCCCGATCATTAAGGACGCGATCATCAATAATGCGGATATCAAAATACTGATGGACATGCGGAAGTTCCAGGGCAAATTCGACAAACTGCAGGAAGCACTCGGATTGTCGGACAAGGGCAAAACGATACTGCTTTCGGTCAATAAGGACCACCGGGAGATCTTCGTTGACATCGGCGGACAGGACATGAAGGTCTACCGCAATGAGCTTTGCCCCGAGGAATATTTCGCTTTCACGACAGAAGGCCGGGAACGGGTGGAAGTTATGCGACTGGCCTCGGAGCTTGGGAGTGTGGAAAAGGGTATCGCAGCCATGGTTACGGCGAGCTTAAAAATGAAGGGAGGACAGTCATGAAAAGATGGATCATGATCGTTTTCGCCTCCCTGATGCTGCTTTTCGCAGGTAAACAAACGGAGGCCCAGGTTCCGGGCGCTGGACTGGTAACGGGCCTGATCAAAAGGGTCATCGTAGCGATGGACCTGAAGGTAAAGCAAATGCAAAACAAGGTCATCGGCTTACAGAATAAGCAGAAAGAGCTGGAGAATAAACTTTCACTGGGAAAGCTCAACGAAATCACCGGATGGCTGGATGAGGAGAAAGAACTGTACCGCTCCTATTACGATGAACTGGCGAGGGTAAAGTCCATCCTATCGGATTATAAAATGGTCCGCCGGACGATTTCCCTTCAGGTGCAGCTCATCGGTGAGTATAAACGTGCCTGGGCTTTGTTCAGTCAGGACCGGCATTTCCAGCCTGCTGAATTGCACTACATGGGAAACATCTATAACGGCATTCTGCGGGAAAGTGTAAAGAACCTGGATGAACTGGTGCTGGCCATCACCAATGCGCAGACCAGCATGAACGACGGTGAACGGCTGCGGCTGATCAGTCATGTTGCCGGCGCGTTGCAAACCAACCTCGATCACCTGCGACAGTTTAACGGGCAAAATGCTGCGCTCAGCTACAACCGTTCACGCAACAGTGCGGAGCGGCAGCAGGTGCAGCGCTTATATGGATTAAGATAAAAAGGAGGAAATATGAAAACGAAGATTTTAATGGCAGCGATCCTGCTGTTGCTTGGAAATTACACCAGTAAAGCGCAAGGCCTTTCCGGGCTTTTTGGTCAGCAGGCAAAGAAGAGAAAGATCATGATCGCCCAGATCGCCGCCCTTGCGGTGTACGACCGTCAACAGGTGGCCGGTTATCAGATTGACGACAACGGATTGAAGGAAGCCTATGCGCATAAAGATGATGAGTTCGCTGCCCACACTGCATATTATCAGTCCCTTGAAGAAATCAACCAGTCTACCGGTGCAGACGGGAAGAAAAAACAGCTGCTTAAACTGCAGGCACAGGTCAACCAGGTTTTCAGCAGCGAAGTCAGCTGGCAGGAAAACCACCGTGAGCTCCGGCGTGATGAACTGGTCTACCTTAAAAAGGTCGCTGACGGGATGCGCGAAAAATGCGCAACCGACATCACAGAGATGCAGGGGCTCACTTCACGTGGCAAGCTGAGGATGACCGATGCGGAGCGGCTTGAGCGCCTGGATAAACTGGTGTCCGCGATGAAAGATAAGTATGCATTTGCCCTTTCGTTCACGGGCAAATGCCGGAAGCTGGCAACCGCCAGAGCGGGGCAGCGAAAAGACCAGGATAACCTGAAGAAACTATATGGGCATTGATATGAAAAAAGTAATGTTTATGACACTGTTCATAGCAGCTATGACAGTGACAAATGCTTCCCGGCTGAAAGCGCAATCTGTTGCTGATGTCATCAAGGAACTGATGTTGGATTACCAGAAACTGGCGAACATGAAGAATACGCTCACCCACATGTATGATGGCTACGGTATCCTGAACAGGGGTTACAATGCCGTAAAAGGCGTATCCATGGAAAACTTCAGCTTGCATAAGGCATTTCTTGATGCAGAATTGCTGGTCAGTCCGGCGGTGCGGGCATACCCGCGAACTGGTGACATTATCCGCAATCAAAGCGATCTGCTCAAGGAGTACCGGTCGGTGAAACGAAGATCCGGCAGCAGTGACCTGCTGAGCTACCAGGAAAAGCGTTTTTCGGAACAGGTTTATGACAAGCTTACCCAAGCCAGTTCGGACAATATAGACGAGCTGGCCCGGGTCACCACGGACAGCAAGTTGCGGATGACCGATGCCGAGCGGCTGGCGGCCATTGACCGGCTGTTCCTACAAAGCCAGGACCAGCTCAGTTACCTGCGCAAATTCAATGAACAGATTATAAAGACCATCCGCCAGCGACAGGCTGCCGATTCGGAACGGGCGGCGCTTAGGACGTTGTACGGTATAAAATAATTCTTATGAAAAAGATATTGTTCAGAAGCGCACTGCTGGCAGTGCCCGGGCTCCTATTGCCTGTATTTTGCCACGCTGAAGGCGTGGCCGACGATCTCCACGGTCTGCAAACTGTTCTGGCGCAGCTTTACGACCAGATGATGCCCTTATGCAGTGGCTTGATCGGCGTCGGGCGAGGCATTGCGGGCTTTGCCACACTTTGGTATATCGGTGCCAGGATCTGGAAGCATTTGGCGGCTGCCGAACCTGTCGATATCTATCCCTTGTTACGACCGTTCGCTATAGGATTCTGCATTGTGGCATTTCCGCTCGTACTCGGGCTGATCAATGGTTTGCTGGAGCCGGTCGTTACGGCAACTAACGGGATGGTCAGGAATTCTAACGCATCGATCATGCGCCTGCTGGAAAGTGATCCCCAAAGTATACAGGAAGATGCAGTGGCTGGTGCAAGCACTGACCCTGACAAATGGTATCAGTACAGCCATCCGGATGGTGCTGGCGGTGACGGATCGCCGGGCAACCTGATCTCGGACGCCTTTTCCGGCTGGAGCATAAAGAACATGGCGCGGAAGTGGATCGCGGAGTTGCTCAATGTGCTTTTTGAAGCCGCTGCTTTGTGCCTTGATACGATCAGGACTTTCAAGCTGATCGTGCTTTCCATCCTGGGACCGCTCTGTTTCGGGCTCAGCGTTTTCGATGGGTTTCAGCACACCCTCAAGCAGTGGCTGGCCCGTTACATCAACGTTTTCATGTGGTTGCCTATCGCTAACATCTTCGGGGCGATCATTGCCAAGATCCAGGAGAACATGATCGCGCTTTCCCAATCCGGCGAACTTGGGGGAAATAGTTTTGGCAATACGAACACGGCCTATCTGATCTTCCTGCTGATCGCCATCGTAGGTTATTTTACCGTTCCCAGTATATCGAACTACATCATGAATGTCGGAGGCCACGCCTTGCTGGCGCGGACGAGTGCCCTGACCTCTATGGCCATGTCCTATGTCAGCGGGACGATCATTAACCATGCGCAAAACAACGCAGGTTCCACGATCAGTAACAGCACAAACAGCAATAATCAACAGAATTTTCAGCAGGAACGCCTCTCGGGGAATTCCGCTAAAGACCAAAAAGCTTAATCGTTATGTTTACTAAAGCCAAAAATATTGAAACCGCCTTCCGCCATGTGCGTGCGTTCACGATCGTGATCATTTGTGGGAGCCTGCTGGTCGCGGGAACAGCAGTTTACGCCTACCTAGGTAGCGTTACCAAGCTACAGAACCGTATCTATATCCTCTATGAGGGCAAGGTACTGGAAGCGACCGGCAGTAACCGGCGGGATGTGTTACTGATTGAAGCACAAGATCATATCAGGACATTCCACGAGCTCTTTTTCCGCCTGGAACCCGATGAGAAGTCCAACTCCCGGCATCTTCGCCGGGCCTTATACCTGATCGATGACTCCGGTAAGGAAGCTTACAAGAACTTTAAGGAAAGCAATTATTACGCGGGAATTGTGTCCAATAACATCAATCAAAAGCTGGAGGTGGACAGTGTGCAGGTAGATCTGCAACAGCAGCCCTACCACTTCAAATGCTTTGCGACACAGCAGATCGAACGCACCTCCAGTACCGTAACACGGAGCCTGATCACCGAAGGAGAGTTGCGCAAGATCTCCAGCAGCGAGAACAACCCGCACGGCTTCCTCATCCAGCACTGGAAAACTTTGGAAAATAAGGACATCAGCATTAAAAATCAATAAACAAAAGGAGGAATCAAAGATGAACAGTAAACCCATAACACCGCAGTTGCAGCGTCAAAGGAAACTGCTGCTGCTTTTGCCCGCTATCGCATTACCTTTTCTGACGCTATTGTTCTGGTCAATGAAAAGCAAGAACGACGATGCCGGACATGCCCAGTCCGCAGTAGTGGCCGGGCTGAACACGCATTTGCCAAGTGCGCACGTAAAGGATAGCGGATCGGTCGACAAGCTCAGCTTCTATGAGCAGGCGGATGCGGATGCCCGCAGGCGCAGCCAGGAACGGCAGCAGGATCCGTATTCCCGTACATCAGCAGACCCGCTTGACCATTCAGCGGGCATCACATTTAACAATGAAGTCCCCGCCCACCACCCCGGTAATGTAGAGCCGGGGTCAACTGCAGACGCGAATGAGCAAAAAATATATGCAAGGCTGAACAGCATCACGCAGGCCATGAATAGGGAGCCGGAGCCGGTCATCCCCAAAAGAAACCTGCGAAAGGAATTCCGGAGCATGAGCGATGGAAATGCCGCCAGGCCGCAGGAAGACCCGGAGCTTAAACAAATGAACGCGATCATGGAGAAGCTGGTTCAGCTCCAACATCCCGAAACGGTCAAACCGGCTTCGCCCGTCGTCAATGCCGTGACCAGGCAGTTCCGGGCCATTCCTGCAATTATCGATGGAAAACAGCGGATCACCGATAACACGGTGATCAGAATGAAGCTGTTGGACAGTGCAACGGTTAATGGTCAGTTCTTCCGGAAAGGGCAACCGGTCTTCGCTGCGGGCATGTTTTCCAACCAACGCATGAAGCTTGACATCCGGTCCATTCATATTGGCAATGTGATCTATCCCGTTGACCTGACGGTATTTGACGCGGAGGATGGCCTGGAAGGGGTCAGTGTTCCGGACGCGGTCACCAATGACGCGCTGCGGAATGGTGCGACCACGGGGGTGCAGAGCATGGACCTGATGAATCTGGATCCTTCGCTATCAGCACAACTCGCGACGGCAGGCGTAAACACCGCCAAGGGGCTTTTCAGCAAGAAGGTCAAGCGAATTAAAGCAAAGTTACAGGACAAGCGTCCGATCCTGTTGCGCGTCAACCAACCGGTGCTTGTTCAGCAGGACGCAACGGAGACACCCAGGAGATAACAAAGATTTATTCGTCCGACGGATAGCGTATCCCGAGGCATTCAACAAACATAATAGTACAACCATGAACGAGAAAAATTATGACTACCTGAAAAATCAGATCAAATTTTCAGGTTTCGGCGAAGAGTTAGGTAATCAATTGAAAGAGAAGATCGGGGAACAGGCCGCGGCATTCAGCCTCCAGCATCAGACCAGGTTTGGACAGGACGATGTCAGGTCGACCCTGCACTTCAGCCGCTCCAAGGAAAGCGACCTGTACTTTTTCAACAAGTATGATGTGGAGATCCAGAAAACGGGTCAGGAACAGGTACTCAAGCAAACCTATTACGTTGGAAAGGAAAACAATCTGACGTTAAAAGAGCGTTACAATCAGCTTGACGGACGGGCTGTATTTAAGGAGTTCAATCGTTTGGAGCAGGTCGGCACGGGGCAGGATGCCAAATGGCAGGCCACGGATCAGACCTACAAAGCTTGGGTGGAACTAAACTTCAAAAACACTGACGATCAGGGAAACTTCCTGTCCCGCAAACTTTTCTGGGATCATGAGAAAGCGCTTGATCGCTTTCCGATCAAGGAACTGGCAGATAACTATGAACGTAGCCGGTTGCTGGCATCGCTGGAGAAAGGCAATGTCCAAAGGGCCACTGCCACCATCGACGGGCAGGACATCAAAGTCCATATTGCTGCCAATCCGCAATTGAAGAGCTTCAATTTTTTTGATGCCAATTTACAAAAGCTGGAAGTAAAACCTGTTCAGCAGGAAAAGGAACAACAGCAACAAGCGGAGCGAAAGTCTGAGACGGTAAAACAGGCGGAGAACGAGCAAAAACAAGGCCGCAAAAAACAGGTCAAGATCTCCTAGCTATGGAGCCGCTAAGCCCGTTATGCCGGTTCTTTTCGGCAATCAGAAAAGATGGACGGATCAGTATCACCCATATCGGCCTTTTCGCCGCTTTGCTGGAATCATGGTTGGAAAACGGCGCGCAGAATCCGCTGTGTGCATACAGCCATGAGGTGATGAAAATTGCCAAGATCTCTGCCCAGCGGACCTATCACCGCTGCATCCGTGACCTGCATGATTTCGGATACGTCCGTTACGAGCCGTCCTTTAAACGAAATGTTAGAAGTAAGGTGTTCCTGCTGCTTTAGCAGGAACGCCTTTTAAAGTGAGCAAGATGAGTGTGGAATTAATGACAAAAGAAGATCTTCAGCAGTTCCGGAACGACCTGCTGAGTGAGATCAGGCAAATACTTTCTGTTTTACCTGATAAACCAAAGGAATGGATCAAAAGTGCTGATGTCAAGCGATTGCTCAAAGTTTCTTCAGGAACTTTGGTGAACCTTCGCATCAGCGGACAGCTGAGCTTTTCCAAACTTGGCGGGACCTATTATTACCGTTACGCTGACCTTATCAAGATGATCGAAGGTTCAGTTAAGCCTTCGTTGCGATGAACAGGCGGACGCTGACGATGCGCAGGCTTTACGCGGTCCTGTGTTCAGATGACAGGATAACACCCTGGCATTTGGCCATCTGCATTGCAGTGTTGTTCCTTGGCCATCAGGACGGGAACAGCCAGGGCATCCAAACCAGCCGGAGAAAGATCATGCAGCTTGCCCGCATCCGGAGCATTGTAACTTACCATAAATGCATCAGGGAGCTGACGGCATTTGGATACATCACGTATTGCCCGTCCTATCATCCGGCAAAAGGCAGCCTTATCGATCTTAAAATTGAGGATTAAAAAACGGCAGGAACGATGCGTTCTAAGAACAGATCACCCTGATGACCTGCAACTCCCCCAGGGAAGGTGTCCCAGCGCGCAACAGCTGTGTGGCCAATGATTCGCGCTGTTGCTTTGAAAAGAGCCGGTGCGCCTCCGATACCTGGCCGTTCAGATCGAAAAGGTCAGGTCTAACACCTGGTCAATCGCTTTGATGATCTCCTGCCGGCCCTCGGGCGTGGAAAGGTCGACATCTGAGAACATCCCGCCGTTATGCCTGGTGTGCAGGATCGTATAATAGATGCCGCCAACCAGCAAGGCAGCGATAGCCCGGAAGTTAACGGCTTTATTTTTAAAGTGAGGGTCTGTCAACTCCAGCAGGGATTTGCCCATTTCCTCCCGGGTATGATGGATACTGCGCATCAAATCGCTTTTGGCTGAGAGTTCCCAAAGGATGAGTTGTTGCATTTCCTGATCTTCATAAAAGTACAGGAACTGATTTTTGAGTATAGCTCCCAGCAGCTTTTTCAGATCTTGTACCTCCGCAGGGACGCTCAGTTCCCTGACGCCGTCGGCAAAGCGCATCCAATAATCCGTATCCATCACATAAGCCTCGATCAGGCCATCCAGGTTCCCGAAGTACCGGTAGATCAATTTCTTATCGACCCCGGCAATACGGGCTATCTTGTTCAAACCAAGACCTGCATACCCCTCCTTCTGAAATATCAGCCTGACCGTGTCGATCAGCTTTCGCTTCGTTTGTTCTTTATTTCTCATCGATCAATCCAGTTCTTGTATCATTTCGGCCATGCCCGCAATGAATAAGGTCAACGCTTATTCCTTACCAGCCACGCGGATGGGGCTGAAACCGCGCATACCAGAGCCATTCCTGCCTGATCATAGGGTCGGGATCGTCCCACCGTCGATCACGTATTCAGTTCCTGTGAGGTAATTAGCCCGTGGTGAGACGAGGAAGCCGACCAGTTCCGCCACCTCTTCGGGTTCTACGGGCCTACCCATGGGAATACCCCCCAGCGAATCCATGACACTTTGTGTCGCGTCCTCCACCGTTGTGCCTGAGCTTTGTGCGATCCTTTCCATCATCCGCGTAGCCGCATCCGTTCTGATCCAGCCTGGCGAGACCGTTAGTACCCGGACACCCTTTGGGGAAACTTCCTTAGATAAGCCCTTGCTATAGTTGATCAGGGCAGCCTTGGCGGCAGCGTAAGGCAAGGTCGATTCATACAGCGGCAAGGTTCCCTGTATCGATGCGATATGGATGATGCAGCCCGCCGATCTTTCCAGCATGTGCGGGAGGAATTCCCGGTCTAACCGGACCGGCGCAAGCAGGTTGGCCTGGAGTGTTTCATCCCAATGCTGATCGGTCAATGCCTTAAAACCACCGCCTGGGGTAGCTGAACCACCCAGGTTGTTGATCAGGATATCGATACCCCCAAACGCTTCCCGGATGCGATCAGCAAGATTCCGGGCGTCGCTTGCTTTCGTCAGGTCTGCGGCAATAAAGGTGGTACCGGGGGCTGGTACTTCCGGTTGGTTACGGGCAGTGACGATCACGCGGGCACCCGCCTGCGCCAGCCGGAAGGCAATGGCCTTTCCGGTTCCTTTGGTTCCACCGGTGACCAATGCGGTCTTACCGGTCAGTTCGTTATTTAAATTCAATTGTTCCATAGTTTCTACTGTAGTTAGACAAAACTGATCGATACGGGTCCCATAAACAAGCATGGAAAAAAGATTCCTGCAGGGATAATTTTTGCCCTATCCCCGCGCAGTATAATTTGACCAGTGGTGAGCGATTTCTTACAGGAAACAGCTGCCAACGGCCTTCCACGCTTCGCTCACGCCCTCGAAGCGTCCTTAGATCCGGCCAACCACCGCATGGTTATCAGGTCTCAAGTCAAACCTGACACCGGTCAGCTCCTCACCGACCTTCCATAAACGCATGCCGGTCATCGGATCTTTGGCTACTGCGGGCACTTTGGCTGCGTGAGGTGCGCCTTTTAATTCGTTAAATCCGGAAGGTCCCCAATACGTACCATTCGTTGCCATCGGGTCAACTGCGGCAAGTAAAGATGGCAGCACCGCTTTATCCGGGGCATGCGATAATAAAGGGAACAAGACGTGCTTCAAAAAGAAACCGGTCGTGCGTTGCAGGTTGGTGTTCGATCCCCCGGGATGGGCGGCGACAGCAATGGTCCTGGCATTCGCATCCACCAGCCGCTTCGCCAGCTCAAAGGAGAAGATCAGTTCCGCCAACTTACTTTGGCCATAAGCCTCCCATTTTTTATAAGGCTTCGATTTGCTGTGAAGATCATTAAAATCAATTTTTGCATTGTTTCCAGCTAAACTCGATACGGTGACGATCCTGGAGCTTTCAACGTCCTTCATCAGCGGGAACAGGAGTCCGGTTAGTGCAAAATGGCCCAGGTAATTGGTTCCGAACTGCAGTTCATAACCTTGCTTCGTTTGTGTGTACGGTGGTATCATCACGCCGGCATTATTGATCAGGATATCCAGTTTATCGTAAGCCTGCTGAAAGCTTGCAGCAAATTTGCGGACCGAATCCAGATCGGACAGGTCCAGTTCCATGACCGACAGATCTGCCTTTGGTACCAGTTGCAACAGCTTTTTCATTGCTTCGTTTCCCCTGTCGATGCTCCGGCAAGCCATGATCACGGTTGCCCCTTTTTGGGCCAATGCACGTGCACTTTCAAAGCCGATACCGGAATTAGCGCCGGTGATCAAAGCTATTCTTCCAGACTGATCTGGGATCTGATTTTCTGTCCAATTTTTCATTTTGTATTTCTTTTTATTTTCTTCTACAAAGAAAGCCCCTTCAACCCGCCGGAATGTTTCCGTAATGAGTTAGAGTGTTTCCAAAATGACAAAACCGGCGCAGGTCATCGTTTATTCAATTAAATGAGGTGCGGAACTCCAATGGGGACAGATTGAGTTTCTTTTTAAACAGCTTGTTCAGCGATTGCGGCCGCTCGAAGCCCAGTTCGTAGGCGATCTCGGCTACGGACAGGCTGGTTGTGCTGAGGAGTTCTTTAGCCTTGGCGATCAATTTCTCGTGAATATGTTGCTGCGCATTTTGCCCGGTAAGCGAACGGAGCATGTCGCTCAGGTATCTGGGGGACACGTTTAACTCCCCTGCCAGGTATTCTACCGTCGGCAAACCATGCTGAAGTGGTTTTTGCTGGTCGAAATAACTATTCAGTAATTGTTCCATCCTGGTAAGCAGATCGTGATTGACTGCTTTACGGGTGATAAACTGCCGTTTGTAAAAGCGCTGGCTATAGCTGAGCAAGACCTCCAGGTAAGAAACCAGCACATCCTGGCTCATCTCGTCAATGGACGTACTGAGCTCATTTTCGATATTGGTGAATAATCCTAAAATGATCGCTTTTTCACTTTCCGACAAATGCAAGGCTTCATATAGCTGGTAATCGAAGAAACCATATTTGCTGATGCTTTTACCCAATGGGTAGTTAAAAAGAAGGTCAGGGTGAAAAAAGATCGTTTTACCGGTATGGCTGTTGTGGCTCTCATAGGTTCCGATGACCTGATTGGGTGCAGTGAAGATCATCCCGCCCTCATCAAAATCATAATATCCCTGGCCGTAACCCATTTTTCCATTAACCGCTTCTTTGTAGGAAAGGCCATAGAACCGCATGCTGATCGACTTCGCTCCTTCCGCCGGACCGGACTTCAGCTGGTCGTTATCCACTAAACTTAATAAGGGGTGCTTCGGCCCGGGCAATCCCATGAGATGGTGCAGCTGGGATATGGAGTCTACCTTAAGTGTTGTTTGTTCCTTATTCATACCTTGAAAATTATTTGATCAAAACATCAAATCTAGCACCTGACATACCGGTCAATGTGTCCAATTTGAGTTTAGTTGTTTCCAAAACCACCGAAGCGCCCTGCTGCACAAATTTACGAAAATTAACACCGGGACCCGCATGCAGCTTGGCAGAATGCGCCCCTGCACGAAGCGCGCCAGCCGTCCATGCAAGTGGTAAGTATCTACGCTGCCCGCACCTGCTGACGCGGTGTATCCGCATTATGTTTGTATAACCCTATTACAGTTACCATGATCAAAGCCGCAAAACTTTTGGCGATCAGGCATCATATTCCCAGGTCCGTGAGTTCGACAGCACTTCATGAATGGCTTCCACGACAAGTGCCTGTCCATCATAGTTCAGAAACTCCGCCGCGAGCCTGCTGACCGCTTTCTTATATTTCACATCGAGGAAGATCCGGTCAACCGCCTCCCGGACCTGGGCGGACGTGGGGTTCTCCGTTTGCAGATCGATACCCAGATCGAAATAGGCGATACGGGCACAAACCTCATTTTTTCCTTCATGAAGCCCGGCTGCCACCATGGGCAGCCCATACAATATTCCTAAAATCACACCACCATACCCACCGTTGGTCACATAGACATCAACATGGGGCATGACCTGGTCGAAAGGAATAAAAGCTTCAATGATCACATTATCGGCGTTATATTTCTCCCTTAGCTTATCGGTATTATTGCCTGAAGTTGTCGCGATGATCAGCGTATCTGTTCCGGCAAAGGCATCGAGGGTTGGCTCCAGCAGTTTACGTGTGTCCAGTTCAATGGTCCCCTGCGTCACCAGTACAACCTTGTCATACCGAAGCAGTTTCTCATCGAACCACGGTTTGTTTTCCTGCGGATCTGGCCTGAACGGTAAAAGCCCACCGATGAAACGGATATTGGCACCTAAACGCTCCCGCGGGTATTCAAAGCCAGGAGATCCGATCTGAAGATAACGGTCAACAGACCTGATCAGGATATTTTCATAACTCAAGCCCGGGTAAGAAATATCAGCCTCGTTCAAAAGCGCTTGAAACAGGTCGCTCGATTCCTTGAATTTCTGCGGCATCTGCCGGTATAGTTCCGCATACCCGCTTTTTTCTTCATCATCTTTTGGCGGATGCAGTCCCAGGCCATAGGGTGCGGTTTCCGGGGAGTCCTCTGCCAGGGGCACGACACCAATGCTGATCACCGGTATACCCAGATTGTGTTTGATAAAGGGAATGGCGGGGAAAAAGCTATCACAGATCAGCAGATCAAAAGGAAATACTTCGTGAAGCGCCCTAATGTCCTCATAATACAACTTCCCGTTGGTTGCATAGAGTGAACGGTACATATTCGACCGTTTAAGCGGGTCGTTAGTGGTAATCCCGGGCACCAGTTTCACAAGGTTACCGGCGTTCACTTCCGGTGCATTTATCAAGGCATAATAAGGGATGCCTAAACGTTCAATTCGATCCTTGTACAAACGTGATGCAAACCATCTTACATCGCAGCCAATACCCTGCAGAAATTTAGCGATGCCGGTCAGCGGATTAAAGTGTCCGTCAGCAGGCAAGTTCGAAAACAGGATCGTTTTTCCCATTAAACTTTCTTTCAATAGATTTTCCATAAGTTTCAATTATCGTTACCGGATAAAAAAGTGCGTTGCCGGATCTGGCCGTCAGGGGCACTTAGTAGTCAATTACGATCGCAAGTTACCGGCGCAGTCTTGACAAGCCTATAGCCGAATGTGGGGGCAGTAGCATGGCTTTATTACAGGGAACGGGCATTTAATTAAGCTGATGAATTCTTGCTCAGGGCACGCACAGGATGATTTCAAATACCATAATATAGGCCCTTACCACATTCGGCTGGTGTATGCACAAATGTGGTAATTGTGCCCTGCCGCCAACGTCAGCACTTTTGTCCCGGAAAATTTAAAAACTATGAAAAATCTATTCAAACCAATGATTGTGGCCGGGATAACCGCCATTATCTTCAGCAGCTGTGACAAAGATGACAACAACTATGGCGCACCGGAACATGAAACTGCCTTTGCCGTTACGCTCGCCGCCGGCGACAGTAGTGCGATCATCGGCAAAGTCAATTCATTCAGGGAGCGTGCAGGAAAAGTTATTAATACGGTTCCCTCAGTGACGGGAGGCCGCCGGGAAATAAACTGGGATGGTGTTCCGGCAGATTTCTTAAGCCCATTGGCATTTCCGTTCGATTTTTTCAACCCGACCTTGCAGTCTGCGCCGGATGCAAGAAAACGTGGTTTAGTCTACTTCCCTGAAAATGCATCGCTCTTGGTCAGCGACAAGAACTTTGCAGAGATCGACCCTGCTTTCGCTAATGAGTTCAAGGCCTTCAGTAAAAACAAGCTCTTCATCCCGAAGGGAACGAACGTATCCGAGGTACATTTCCAGGTTCCAGGGACAACGACAAGCGCCTATGTAACGGCTTTCGGACTGATACTTTCTGATGTCGACCAGGATGAGTCCACGATAATCGAGGCCTATGAGGGCGATAAGCTGATTGGCAGGGTCAAAGCCCAAAAGGCGGACAAAAAGTATTCTTTCGTAGGCTTTCAAACAACGACAAGGAAGATAACGAGGGTAAAGATCACAGCAGGAAATACTGCGATCGCAGCCGGAATTACTGATGGGGTCGAAAAGGATATCGTCGCGCTGGACGATTTCATCTACAGTGAACCCCGTGCCAATTAATTACCCGGTCTGAACAGTCAGCGCACCGGCACAATTGTTTGAGGTCTGCAGCAGTATGACAAACAATACGGGTTAACATTTAAGAGAAGGCGGTGATCATTTCACCGCCTTTATTTATAAATATCAGTAATGCTTGTTCAGCCATTTTCCGGCAGCACTTACACTGCCAATTCAAGTATCAACCCTCATCAGGCACGCGCTGTACACCCTGGCAAAAGCTCTTTTGAAAACGGGGACATAGTCAGGACGATATAGCCCATTGTGGGGCTAATTTACCAGAATAGGCCATAGCGACTGTTTAAATGTCACCGCATTTTTAAGGAGACATTTTTACGAATCACAAATGACCTATTTAAAAACAAAAAAACGCTTGCGTTACGCTGTTCCGGCAGCATTGGCCCTTTTTGCAGTCGCTTGCGCAAAAGCGCCGGGCATTGACGCGCATCAGACCGGAAACCTGTCCAATAAATCCCGGCTGTTGGCCTCCCCGGTTGGTGACGTTGTCGGTAAAACGATCGTCGGATACCAGGGATGGTTCGCCGCAGCAGGTGACGGGCAACCAGGCGGGAAGAACTGGTGGTGGCACTGGACGGAGAACTGGAATGCCCTCCCCTCTAATAATGACAAGGCATTATGGGCGTGGCCGGATGTACGGGATTATGACAAGACCTATCAGACCGGCTACCCTGCGCTCAATAACGGTAACCCGGCGAAGTTATATTCCTGCGTAGACCAGCAAACGGTAACGATGCAATTTCAGTGGATGCAGGAGAACGGTATTGACGGCGCTGCATTGCAGCGCTTCAATCCTACCGGAGAGGAAGGGCCTTTAAGGGACCGGGCAGCGCAGAACGTGCGTACAGCTGCGGAAGCAACCGGCCGCAAGTTCTATATTATGTACGATGCAACGGACTGGGTGAATATGCAAATGGAGATGAAAAACGACTGGACCAGCAAAATGAAGGGATTCACATCATCAAACGCTTATGCGCGCCAAAACGGGAAACCGGTCGTAGCGATCTGGGGGTTCGGTTATGACGACAACCATCACCCATGGACCGCAGCCGTTTGCCTGGATGTCGTTAACTGGTTCAAAGCGCAGGGCTGCTACGTGATCGGCGGCGTTCCGCGCGAATGGCGGTTTGCGAGCGGTGACCGCGCAAGCTTTGCAAACGTTTACAAAGCCTTTGACATGTTGTCGCCATGGCTTGTCGGCGCTGTGAACAATGTAGGTGATGCAGACAGGATCTACAATGACTTTATCGTAGGCGACGCGGCTTATTGCAAGGCTAACCAAATCGATTACCAACCCTGCGTATTACCGGGTGGCCTGGGCCAGCGGGCGCACGGCGACCTGATGTGGAGGATGTTCTATAATGCGATACGGGCCGGAAGCCAGGGCCTTTACATATCGATGTACGACGAGTACAATGAAGGCAATCAGATCGCGAAGACCGCCCCGACAAAGGCATGGCTTCCCGCCGGTTCCAGGTACGAAGCCCTCGATAATGACGGTGTATTCTGCACCTCCGATTACTATCTCCGGTTGACGCGCGACGGAAACCGGATGCTCAAAGGGATGATTCCGCTTACGGCATTGCGTCCGACGATACCGGGAATTGATTATATCGAGACTTGCGATCAGCTTACCGGTTGGAGCTCTGCGAATGCGCTGTCTGTGGTCACTAATGGCCGAAAACAGGGCGACGGCTTCCTGCGGTCAACGGGCTCCGGTACAGATGATTTCAGTAAGGTCATCACCCCGGCATTGAACAGCGGCGCTACCCCCGCGACAGGAAGGTTACAATTCTGGTATTATGTATCTGATGTTACCCGTCTCAGCGGTGAGGACCAGATCGAAATCGGCAGCGGCGGAGGACCCGACAGGGATGAGTACAGCTGGTCTATCGGTCCGCTGACCAATGGCTGGAACCTGATCTCAAAACCATTATCGGCTGCGGTCAGAACCGGCAATCCTAACCTAAATGCGATCAACTGGTTGCGGGTCTATCATTATAAGAATGGCAGTGTCACCACTGGTCTGGACGGCATTCAGATCATTCCCTGATCACCCTCCCCCCTTTAGGTTCGCAGCCCACAGTTTTGGCTATAGCATACCGGACCTCCGGTCAGGATATTTGAAGTGAGATGATGAGCGACAAAGATGCTGATCGTCCCGGTGGCAGGTGAATAAATCCAAATAAAAAATCCCACAAAACAACAAAACTATGAAAAAGCAAACAAGCATTTTATTACTGGCATTAGCTGCGGCTTTCAGCGCATGTAAGAAAGACGCTGCCACGGCCCAAAGCGGCAGCGAAACCGGCAACCTGGCGACGACCTCGTTAGCGAACGCCCGGAACACGCCTGGCGTGATCGTAATCATTGGTGCATCGACGGCCGCAGGGTCCGGTGCAACACCGATCGATTCTTCATGGGTGAACCGGTTACGATCAGAAACCGCCGGAAACCCGGTGCCGCTTAAATATATCAACCTGGCCAAGGGCGGATATACCAGCTACGAAGGTATGCCAACCGGGTTTGTCAAAAGCGGCCGGCCGGCACCGGATACCGCACGCAATATCACAAAAGCGCTTTCTTATCACCCGAGCCTGGTCATGATCACCTTCCCAAGCAATGACATCGCAAAAGGATATGCATCGGACGAAGTGGTGAACAACTATGCAGCGATAGTCCGTAAACTGGATTCGGCCAAAGTTCCCTACATCTTGTTTGGAACGCAACCCAGGGACTTTACTGACGCCACCCGACGCGTCGCGCTGAAGGATCTGAACGATAGGCTGGCCTCGATCTATGGAAATAAGGCCAATGATTATTTCGGTCGACTAGACACGACCGACTATAAGATCAAAGGGTCACTAGCGGCTGGCGATGGTGTCCACCTCAACAACAAAGGACATTACGTCGTACTTCTCTCCGTTAAGAACCATCCGGTATTCCGGGCAACATTACAAGGTAAGTAATCCGCCAAAAACCCGCCACCGGGTCTATCAACAGTCATGGACCTCAATTGGATCAAGTACCACAGATCCGTCATCCTGCTACATGGATGACGGATTTTTTGCTCCAGGGAAATATTAAGTATCGAACCGCTTGTTGAAATTTATATACCTCGCCGCCGCATCTTAAACGATACGCTGCTTGATCGCTTTGGCAACTACTTCCGTAAGCGACGCCACATGTAATTTGTCGTAGATTTTTTTTACGTGTCCTCTGACCGTTTCATAGCTGATGTTTAACTGAGCGGCGATCATCTTATAGCTTAGCCCATTGACGATCAGCAAAAGCACCTCCTTTTCCTTGTTTGAAAGATTATATTCCTCCGTTGACTGGGCGCGTATTTCTTTTGAATGATAGATCATATTCAACACTTTTCGCGCCACCCATGGGGTCATCGGAGATCCGCCTGAATGCGTTTCTTTGATTGCAAGGGTAACATTTTTCAGCGCATTTTTCAATATGTATCCGGAGGCTCCCGCTTTCAGGGAATCGAAGATCTTTTCTTCATCCTCGAAAACGGTTTGTATGATCACCGCCACCGCGGGCATCTGCGCTTTGATCAGCCGCACGGCCTCAATGCCGTTCATGCCCGGCATTTCGATATCCATGAGTACAACGTCCGGTTTACTTAAAAGGAGTTTATCCACGCAATTCCTGGCATCGGGATAGATACCCACCACCTCCAGTTCCGGGTCCGTGTTCAACATCAAAATGATGCTATTCCTGATGTTCTTGTTGTCATCAAATATGGCTACTCTTATACGCATACCTTTATAGTTTATTCATTTTTAAGGAATAAAATTCATCCCATAGAGCGGCTTTTTGAACCAAAGCCTGATCGTTGTGCCCATCCCGGGCTGGGAATTGAATTGAACAGTGGCACCCATTTCCGCTGCCCTGCTGTAAATATTGCCAAGGCCATTACGATCCGTTCCGATCTGCCCAACTTTATCCCCGGGGTCAAATCCGGCCCCATCATCCGCCACCATTAACCCTGTAAGATGATCGACTCCGTCAATGACAGCCCTGATACGTTGGCACCCTGAATGCTTTACCGCATTGTTGATCGCCTCTTTCAAGATCAGGTAAAGGTTCTTTCTGGTTGGCATATCAACGTTTGCCGACCCGAGGGTGGGATGAAAGTCAAGTTCAAACCGGATGCCCTTGGCGTTGCAAAGTGGCTCCGCATAGTTTTTAACGCGGTGAAAAACACGCTGCAAGAGGTCATTCTTTGGATTGATGGCCCAGACGATATCGCTCATTTCCGAAATGGTCTCGCCGCAAGTGTCGCTGATGATACTCAGCAAGTCATTTAATTGGGAAACATCCCCTTTAAGGCTGTACTTTTTGGCGACCTCGCTATACAGCGCGATACTACTTAAGGTGGATCCAATCTGATCATGCAGATCCTGGGCAATATTGTTACGGATCCTTTGCTGCGCCAAAAGACCGTCGATCCGGTTGCGGTAAAATGCAAAACAGATACCGCAGACAGACACAACGAGCAGCCCGATGAACCAGCTTGTGAGCCAAAAGGGCGGATCAATGACGATGTGCAGGACCGACTCCCTGGTTGCCGATTGCCCTTTCCAGTTCGTTGCAGTCACCCTGAACGTATATTCACCACTCCTAAGATTAGCATACTCTGCAAAATTTCGCTTACCGGATGCTATCCAGACCTTATCAAACCCCTCAAGCATGTAGGAATACCGCAGGTTGTCCCCGCTGTATTCGGGGGCAGAAAATTCAATTTTTATGCTGTTACGGGCGTAGTTGAGTTTGATTGGCCCCCTGTAAAGCAGATCATTGAAAGAGGTTTGAAAGACCTTGAAATCGGTAAAATAAATCGGAGGATCATGCCGTATCTTCGCGACCCGTGCAGGATCAAACGTGATAAAATAGTTCCTTCCCGCAGCATAAACCGTACCTTCTCCGTCCTGATACAGATAGCCCGATAATCCGCTTGTATGCTGTATTTCGGGGATGTCGTAACAACTGTACACCCGGTCCGGGGTGCAATACCGGTGAACATGTCCGTTACATAACATCCAAAGGTTCTTTTGCTGGTCCAGGAGCATACCTTCTGTCAAGTTACTGGACTCCTGGAGATGTTTGAATTGCTGGGTCTTTACGGAAAAGTAACTGACGCCGCCACCATAGGTACTGATCCATAGATTGCCATTTGCGTCTTCCTTGATGTCAAAAACATCATTGTTGCTTAAAGAATCACGACTCCCGGGTGCGGTGGACAAATACCTTATCCGTTCCCGCCTGCCGGACCACCATCCAAGTCCGTTTTTGGAAGTCGCTAAAAGTATATCGTTATTCCTTTTTCGATAAAACAGCCGGATGAGGTTATCCGTGACATTATACCTTGACAAGATCTGTTTTACGGTATCCTCCCTGGACACCCATTGTTGGGTCTTGAGATCATAGTAAGTTAAAAAATGCCCATAAGGCGAGACCAAAAGTACCGGATGCCCATCCAGTGTATCCCGGATGACGGAAACGACCCTGGAACCGATGAGCTTTTTCATGACCGGGTCCTTCCCCGTATTGGGGAGCGGTGTAAGCTTATTATCCTTAAGGTCAAATAAAAACAAAGTATAGTCTGTTCCGATAAAGAAGCGGTTGTCCTTATCCTGAAAGAACTTGGTCACCGCCAGTGCTTGTCCTTTATAAACCAAGGGGATATGGAGCAGCTTGGACTTACCTGGTGTTTTGACAAAGATCCCCTGGTTCGTTCCGATCAGTAGCCTTCCACCGCTCTCTTTAAAGAAGTCATAGATCATAACTTCCTGGTGATCGAAGGAGATTTTATGGAACTCAAATGGTTTAAATAACGGGTTATAAACGCTCACGCCGTTCTCCGTCCCAATCCACATTGTTCCGTCTTTTCCGGCATATACCACATTAGCGTGGTCGTCACCTAAGCTACCCATAACAAATTGGTCATGTTTGAGCATTCTTACCGAGCCGTCCTGCCCGTTATAGATGACGAGCCCGGTCTGCTTACCCGCCATCCAGATCTGGTGCTCACTATCTTCCGCGAAAGACAGGTAATCATCCGGTGGGAGGTGCGCCATCCGTAATTTCTTTTGGAAATGCTTGTCCGGATGCCCCTGGCTGTCCCAACGGTATACGGTTTTGTCCCAGCTCGCTATCCAGGTATTCCTGCTACTGTCCATGAAGATATCGGTGATACTCACATGCGGAAGCTTCGCATATAGATCATCGTAAGCATTATCATATTTGTAATGCAGATCCCGCGTATTGATCTTCAGTAATCCA
The DNA here is from genome assembly GCF_031951985.1 of Mucilaginibacter terrae. Lineage (NCBI taxonomy): Bacteria > Pseudomonadati > Bacteroidota > Sphingobacteriia > Sphingobacteriales > Sphingobacteriaceae > Mucilaginibacter > Mucilaginibacter terrae. The sequence goes on from NZ_JAVLVU010000001.1 coordinate 1,755,503, forward strand.
CCGCCCGCCCTGCCGACGAGCAATGTGTCTGCTTTGGTCATGGCAAGTGTGTAGATACATCGCGTACCAAGGGCAACCGGGGTATCGAACTTTTCAGTGGTCTTGTTGAACCGCACCGTATAATGGGCTGAAGTAGCCAGCCAGAGATTACCAAACCGGTCTTCCGCAATTTTGTTAATGCTGTTTTCCGGGATGCCTTCTCTGCCTGCGCCACGAAAGCGGTATTGCTTAAACTGGGAACCCGGTGCAAGACGGTAGTCGTACTTGGTCATTCCGCCATCTTGTGTCGCAATCCAAAGGATGCCGTCGTTATCTTCATGAAGGTCTTTGATGATATTACCTGACAGGGTGTGGATGGATCCCGGCGAATACCGGTAGGTTACCATATAGCGGCCATCATAACGGTTCAGCCCATCCTCTGTCCCAAACCAGACAAAACCGCGGCGATCCTGCAATATGCAATTGACCTTTTTGTGTGAAAGGCCATGCTCCACATTGATCTGCTTAAAATAAATATCCGCAGCCCTGGCAAAAAAAGGTTGCCCTATAATGAACAGGAGCAATATCCAATATTTCATATCATTAACCATTATCGGAACCAAAGGACCGGTCAGACTGGGCCGCGCAGGCTTCCTTTTGTTAGCAACCTCAAAGTATCCGTTGCAAAGGTATTTATCCCCAATCCACGAAGAGTCAGCCAAATGTTGTTGACCGCATACCAATAATGGCTATATGAATACCAGTAATTTTTAGCGTCGGCTGATCCGGCTCTTCCGGACCCGGTCCTGTCCTCAATCAAGACTTAGGACCATCTGACTCCTGCGAAGAAAGTCAGGTTGATCAGCGGATGCGCAATTGTTTAAAGAAGCAGGTTGCCAAAACCATAGCAAGCTAGCTGATCGCTACCTCAGAAGGTGTCTTTCCGAACTCCTTTTTGAACGCGAAAGAGAAGTGAGAAAGATCTTCAAAGCCTACTTCCAGATATACTTCATTCGGGTTTTTGATTTTGCGTCCGGATTTTGAAGTAAGCTTCATCCAGGCGCTTTTTTTTGAGCCAGTTTCCCGGGTTCGTCCCAAACGTCTTTTGAAAATCCCGCTTAAAGGTAGACAGGCTTCTTCCGGTGAGGAATGCAAAGCGATCCAGGCTGACATTGAACCGGAAGTTCGTGTTCATAAACTCTTCCAGATCAATTTTATCAGGAATGCCGAAGTTAAAGAAGACGCTGGCCAGGTCAGGTTGCGACTTCAATAAGATCAGCAACAGTTCTTCGCGTTTAATGTCTGCAAAAGTCTTATCAAGCTGCCGGTTGCCATGATAATAGGGTTCCAGCGATTGGATATAGCTTTTTAATAATTCGTTTTCCTTGATAAACAGAAATGAATCGCCATTTCCGGACGGCTTGACGTCGTAGGAATGGCGATTCACAAACTGTTTTAGAAATGTCTCATCAAGGGTAATGATGATCTTTTCAAATTGATCATGCTCCCGGTACTTCGTATAGCGGATCAGGTGATTTTTCCGGGCGATGAAGTAATCGCCCGGTCGCATAGCATAGCGCTTACTTCCGTCATAGGCCAACATCGTGCCTTTAAGAAGAAACATAAAGAAATGTTCCGGGATAAATTGCTCCGGCGATATCTCGGGACCTAAATAACAGGAATGAATGCTATTCATGCTCAAATTTAATACTTAACTTCATTCAGGAAAGAACTCACGCCACAGTGCTGTCCACACTTGCTAAGATTGCCTCCTCTTTACTTCTTGGTTGCCAGCCTAAAATGTCCACAGCCTTTCTATTAGACATTTGCGTATACATCTCCGGTTGGGTTGGTTTCATTTCAGCAATGCGATCCGCCTTTTGGGGACGTTCTGTTTTGATCAGCTGTGCGACATCATAAAAGCTTACTGCCCCATCCGAGGTTGCCAGAAAACGTTGCCCTCTGGCTTCCGGGTGCAACATGGCTTTGATGTGAATACCGGCCACATCACGCACGTCAACTATTCCAAACGTGAAAGCCGGGCTTTCCGTAACCGTGCCTTCCAAGATCGCTTTAATGACACCTTCATAGGAGGCCGGGTAGATATCTCCGATGACCGGACCGAAGATACCAACGGGGTTGATAACGCTCAACTCCATGTCGCCACCCTCCTTCCTGATAAATTCCCAGGCCGCTTTTTCAGCGATCGTTTTCGACTTGATATAAGGCGCGACGGAAGCGTTCTCATCCGTCCAATCCTCTTCTGTAAATGTATGACCTTTACGATCTGCACCATAACCGATCGCAGCGAAAGATGATGTAAGTACGACCCGCTTCACCCCACTCAGTTTAGCAACCTTCAGCACCCTTAATGAGCCGTCCCTGGCAGGGATGATCAGATCATTTTCGTCCTCAGGTTCAACCAATGGAAAGGGAGATGCCACATGCAGGACATAATCACAACCTTCCGTGGCCTCGTTCCAGCCTTTATCGGCTGTCAAGTCAGCCTCGAAAAAATGCAGGTCCTGCAGTTCCGTTATGCCGCCTTTTGCTAAGGCGCTTATGATATTTTCTTTTTTGGAAAGGGAACGCAGCGTCGTATGAACGGTATAGCCCTGTTGCAGGAGTTGTAAAATGGTATGAATTCCCACGAATCCACTTCCGCCTGTTACTAATACTTTTTTATTTTTCATGGTCTGAATTTTAAATGTACAGGCAAAATTCAGCATTAAAACCCGAGTTCGTTTTGTTGTGAAGGTCAAATTTGCTTTGTTGTACGGGTCATCTTTTTAAGGCAACTTCATTCGATAGCTGGTTGCCTCCCCTCCACCGTTCGAGCTTAGCCGTTGAACCTGAGCGTATTGCAACCGGACCTCTCTCAATCACTACCCTGGTCAAATTTGCAGACCGAACCAACAGCTTGAAATGCGGTCCCAAAAATTCTTGATTTTTTTTCGCGCCCGCCGAACTTTCGTATGAGTTACGGCATCATTACTCATATTTAACAATGTTAACTTATGAACAAACAAAATTTCAAGCGAAGCATGGGTTCGGATACTACCGGCACCCGTAGGAGATCAGGAAAAAAGATGACAAAAACTTTCAAGGGGATCAACCTGCTCTGTTGCTGTCTGCTAATGACCACGGTATCGACGGCCTCCTGCAGCAAGGAAGCAGATATTGCGGCTAATGGGCGCAATGACTACTTTAAACCCGACTCCGGTGTCCAGACCGGCGGTGCAAAGCTCATACCTGTCAAAACGGCGAAAGGAACATTCAACGTATGGACCAAAAGAGTGGGCAATAATCCCAAGATCAAGGTACTGATCCTGTCTGGCGGCCCCGGCGCGAGTTCTGAATACCTGGAATGCATGGATAGCTTTTTCCCACGGGAAGGGATTGAATACATTTACTATGACCAATTGGCAACCGGACGCTCTGATAATCCGAAAGACACTGCGTTATTTGACCTGGGAAGGAGTGTTGAAGAGGTGGAGCAAGTACGAAAAGCGCTAAATCTGAATGCTGACAACTTTTATCTGTACGGGCATTCATGGGGCGGTATCGCTGCCATGGAATATGCGCTTAAATATCAGCAGAACCTGAAGGCGCTGATCGTGTCAGATATGATGTCGAGTGCTGCCGACTATAACCGATATGCCAACGACGTGTTAGCGAAACAGATCAACCCTGACGTATTAAAAGAGATCAGGGCGATCGAAGCCAAGGGAGATTTTGAAAATCCCCGCTATATGGAATTGCTCGTTCCGCATTTTTATGCCAAGTTCATTTGCCGTATTCCGGTCGAACAATGGCCGGAGCCATTGAACCGTGCTTTCGGAAAGATCAACCATGATTTTTACACCATCATGCAGGGACCAAGTGAGTTCGGGCTGCGGGGAAAATTGACCGGCTGGGATATCAAGGCGAAGTTGCCAGGCATAACGGTCCCCGTACTGACCATTGGTGCCAGATATGACACCATGGATCCCGATCATATGAAATGGATCGCTTCGCAAGTTAAGCACGGCAGTTTCCTGTATTGCCCAAATGGCAGCCATATGTGCTTCTACGATGATCAGCAGGTTTACTTTCAGGGTCTGATCCAATTCATCAAAGCCATTGATTCCGGAAAGCAAGCGTTATCGTTCAATTCGTCATCAACAAAGGCACATTAATGAAAAGCTACCGATTTATGCAAGCTATAAAATTCATGACGGCGGTCTTGTTATGCCTGGTGTTAACGTCGACTCCCGCATTATCATCAACCCAGGCTGTACTTGAAAAAACTAACCTAAGCAACATGGAAGAGGGTGAACACTATGCGGACGTCAATGGCGTCCGCCTGCATTATTATGTCAGGGGGCATAAGCGTCCTGTCCTGCTCGTCCCCTCTCCGGGCTGGGGCGTAAATGTTAACTATTTGATACCGATCCGTGTTTTTGAAAGGCATTTCACGGTTGTTTACGTTGATACGAGGCTCAGCGGAAAATCCTCCGGTCCGGCTGATGCTAGCCAATATACGGAAGCGCACTTCATCGGCGATATCGAAGCGATGCGAAAACACCTGGGATTAGTGAAATTTTCCCTGGCGGGGCATTCGGCTTCCGGGCACCTTGTGTTAGCCTACGCCCTAGAACATGGGAAGAACCTGACAGCGCTGATCACCATCGATGCCATTGTTGCCCGCGACAGTCTTCGTGCCGCTGAGATGAAAGGGCGGATCGACAAAAAAGCGCAGGAGCCGTACTATAAGGCGCATCCTGCGATATACCGTAAAGCTTATGAACAGTTCTATGGCTTAAGCGGCAAAGAAGCATCACTAAAACAACAGCTCATGACGTACGGATATTTCTATTTGTACGAACCATCAAAGGCACCTGCCCTGATCTCGCAGCTAAGCTTCAATGATACGGTAAACACTTATACGGATCAGGCAGGCTATACCACGCAGAACCTTTTGCCTGAATTGCCCAGGATCACGGTGCCGACCTTGATCGTTTCCGGTGATGATGACTTTATTTGCGATCCTTTAACGCAGGCGACCCGCATGCATGGAAAGATCATCAATTCCAAGCTTTTGATCATCAAACAAAGCGGGCACTTTCCTTGGGTGGAACAACCGCAACAGTTTGATTTTGCATGTGAGCAATGGTTACGGGGGCTTCGTTTATAAAGTTATCGAAACACCTTATTTCCCGGTACCCGGTTGACCAATCCTTGCCGGTAATGCTGATGCCAGCATTACCGGCTTTCAGCTGAATAAACCATTAATCTTACGCCATTCCATGACCTATGAAAACAAAGATTATTATTTTCGAACAAGACAAGTCTTTCCTCAGTACGATCTCGCAAATCCTAAAGACCGACCCGACCCTGGAAGTTGTGGGTGAGTTCCCGGAAGCAGCAGGTTGTCTGGAAAAAGTGATCCGGTACAATGCAGATATCGTTTTATTGGATATCGAAACAAAAGGAACCGGAATCGATATGATCACCGCCCTGAACAGCGAATTACCCCATGTTCAAATACTTGTTCAAACAAGTGCGGACGATGAAATGATGATCGTTCAATGCATCAAGGCGGGGGCCGCAGGTTACCTCCGGAAAGCTGATCTAACCAGCAAATTAATTACCAGTATCAGTGAGCTAAGAAATGGTGGAGCGCCTATAAGCAGCGAGATCTCGCGGAAAGTCCTGAACATCATCTACCGCTCGCCTGACCTTAAATCCATGCAGCCCCAGCCCGAAAATTGCTATAACCTGACCGCAAAGGAAAAAGAGGTTCTAAGCAATATTGTCAATGGGCTGAGCCACAAAATGATCGCGGCTGACATGAGGATCCGCTATGATACGGTCCGCAATCATGTAAAGAAAATTTATGAGAAGCTTAATGTAGCTTCACTAACAGAGGTTGTCGCCAAAGCGATCTATCAGGAGATCGTTTAAGGCATTCATTTTAACCGGGTAAATCATTCGTGATCCACCCATCCTACCGGGATCTCAATTAGCGGCCGACCCCATCAAATGATAAATGTTACTGTCATTTGATGGGGTCGGTTGTTTAAAGGGTATTGCCTGCTGCTTCAAGGTTGATTCGCAGTGACCGGCGACGGCTTCCCGTTCGTCGATTACCTATGATAAGCGACCAACAGCATGGCTGCCGGCTCCTTACCCATCGCCGCGGTTATCCGTTCACCTCGTTGGCAAGGCACGCTTACTGCTGGGCAGGATGGGAAGATTTACGGAGATCGACGTTAAAAACTTCATCATCCGGCAAAACGCACAAACTATCAGTCTCTATCATATAGGCAATAGTTCCATGTACCACAGCATGCCTTGACCTGAGGCGGATCTTCTGCTCGAACGTTGCCTCCTGATTAAAGTAAGCAAGCCTCATTCTAAAGAGGTCACTATAAATAACTGTGGGCTGGCTTTCTTTGATGCCACCAACTAACTCAAATTGTGTTGATGGTAAAAAGGATATCCGGGTCGGGATCGGGCCGCCCTCAGGTACGGTCGTCGAGTAGATCAAGCATTCCGGGCCTATCTCTGCCCTGATCCTGAGCGTAGCTTCGTCCCCGTGGCGTTCAACAACTGAATATGACCAGGTTACCTGCGTTTGTGCCGATACGCCAATACCGCAAAGCAGAAGCGACAAGGTCAGGATGATACATTTTTTCATAGCGTGTATATTGGTGAACTACAAAATAACGTACCCGGGAAGATGATCCCTACAGCCGGAATAGAGGGTTTTTAATACCCAAAATGGGGATGGAGCTGGCGTAGCTGTTGTATCGATCCGCCTCTTGAAAAATAATTGGAGTCAACAGAACAGCCCCCGGTCGCAACTGGCGGCCATAACCGCAAAAGTGCAGGCTAAGCGAGCGTTCAGTAAAGCTTTTGAGTCGGTGCAGGCCTGTAAGAACCGTTACGAATAACTGCTTCCCACTTGCAAGTCAGGCCTCGGCGCGTGATAAAGTTTAAGACGCTTCATGGACCTGTCGTCTCTTTCTATAACGACCAGGGACCCCGGCGGGCAATGAGTGGGATGCTCTTCGGAATTGCTGAACCGGATCCGCATCACAGAGATCTCCCCGGATGTGATGCATCCCGAGACATGCTCGATGCCGCTTCCATGTTCCAGGTCGTCATAGATGGAGGCAATGAACTTATCTTTTCCGTGCAACCGCTTTCCACTGGTCAGTACCATCTCGAGCTCACCGTTAAGATGGCGGTCCAGTTCACGGAACGCAGCACCATCCTGATGTATTGCAGGCATCAATTCTTTATAATACCGGTTCCATTGCCGCGACCTTTCCACTTCAATGCCTGGATCTATTTTGTCGATGTGCCACTGTTTTACCAATTCGGCCTTTCCGGCACTTAGCCGGCTCCTAACCGTTCCTACCGGAATGTCCAAAACTTCGGCGATCTGGGCGTAGCTGTTATAAGCACTAAAATACCTTAAAATCAAGGGCTGTTTCAGAACCGGGGAAATGTTGGCGAGTGAGGCGTATAGGTGGTCTCTTTCCTCAAGGCTTTCAATGTGCCGCTCAATACTGTCTTCTACGGGTTCGAAATTTTGCGTTCCGTAAGGAACCTCAGCTTTTGATCTCATTTTCCGCATGAGCTGATAGCAGCTGTTCAGGGTTATGCGTTTGAGCCATGGCCGGATGGCATTGATGTCCCGAAGTTGATGAAACTTCAAATAAGCGGTGATCAGTGCATCCTGGATGGCATCATCCGCACGTTCATAGCCGCATATTCTTAAAGCAATGGCAAATAGTTCTGCCCTGTACTGATCGCAGGCAGCGGCAAAGAGCTGGTGATCGCCAGGGGCGGCAGACGGTGACGTCTGCTGTTCAGCAACATCAATTGGGTCTCTCAAAATAAGTTTGCTCTCCGTATCGGGTGACATTTAATTCCTTGAACTTTTCCCATCGGTAACGCTCCCCTTTCCCGAATATTATATTGTTCCTGTCATTTATGATCCGCTGACACTCCAAAAATAATGGCCGTCGTGTGGCATATACCCTCGCCGGAGCAACCTACCGATCTTTCAAAACACCGGCCGGGGCATCAACCTATGGCACCGGATAAAGGCCTTTGGCCCAAAGACAAAATCCCGGCAGGACAGGGTATCAGGCCCGTTCAGCCAAAAATTAATGTTTAGACTTGACCGGACCATTAAGGTTCGGTACTTCGAAAGCATAAGATTTAATATTATTTTAACCTTCGTCGAAAAAGTATTACTTTTCATCTTAAATGACAAAGGAAGTGCCATTAGCAGATGAAGAATTGGTCGAACGCCTCAGGCAGAGCGACCAGTCTGCTTACGCGACCATCTTTCAGAAATATAATACCCTTCTTTTTGCACATGCCTATAAGAAGCTTCAGGACAAAAATGAGGCCCAGGATCTGGTTCAGGAAATATTTTTGTCGCTTTGGAAGAACCGCGAACATGCGCAGATCGATAATCTCATGGCCTACTTATTTACGGCGGTCCGCTATAAGTTCTTCAACATCATTTCTCATAAGCAGGTCGAAGCAAAGCATTTGGAATCCTTGCGTAACTTTGTCGGAAGCGAGACACCTATCGCTGATTATCTTGTCCGGGAACGCATTTTCATGGAACTTATCGAACACGAGATCAGTTTACTTCCACCCCGGATGCGCCTGGTGTTCCAAATGAGCCGGAAGCAACATCTTTCACACAAAGAAATAGCTTTAGAATTAGGCATTTCGGAACAAACGGTAACAGATCAGATCAAAAAAGCCTTAAAAATACTACGACCGCGTCTTAGCATGCTCTGTTATGTCGCTTTGACGATCGAATTGTGCCATAATTAATTTTTTTTGTAAAAATATTCTTTTCGACATCCCCCTTTCTGCAACTTTAGATGACATGGTAGATATAAAAGGTAAAACTTTGATATGCCAAAGCCAGACGAGTTAGAATTAATTAGAAAATACCAGGACGGAACTGCCAGTGAAGAAGAAAAAGCTTTACTGGAAACCTGGTATTTACACTATAACCAGCAGGAAGACAACCAGCTTTCAGAAAGTGAATATCAAGCCATATCGGCGGATATCTGGAAGAATCTGGACCATGCTTCAAGACCTGCGGTCATTCGGAGGTTGAACTGGAGCAAGCTGGCGATAGCAGCCGCTATCCTATTATTCATAACCATCGGTACTTATTTCTACGTGAACAAGCCCTACAACAGGACACCACAGCAAATGGCTCAAAATATCATGCCGGGTGGCGATGCTGCTTACCTTACCTTATCTGATGGAAAGGTCATCGTGCTGAACAAGCGCAATATTGGCGACCTGGCAAATGAAGCGGGGGTTACGATCAAAAAGACCACACCTGGGGAATTGATTTACGAGGCCGACCTACAGGCTGAGGGCGTAACGGCTGAAAAGAATACGATCACCACGCCGAATGGTGGGCAGTATACGGTCATCCTTTCGGATGGAACAAAGATTTGGCTCAACGCTGGTTCTTCCCTCACCTTCCCTTCAAGGTTCACGGGAGATTTCAGGGAAGTAGACCTTAAAGGCGAGGGCTATTTCGAAGTGGCGAAGGACAGCTCCCATCCATTTCACGTACTTGCCGGCGGGCAAGAGATCAGCGTCCTCGGCACACACTTTAATGTCAGTGCCTATTCCGATGAGCCGTCTATCCGCACCACCCTCGTGGAAGGATCGGTTAAGGTAACGCATCATGGGCAAAGTTTCATGCTATCTCCTAATGACCGGGTTACGGATCAACGTAAAGATGGCCATCTGAGGCTTGAACACGGGATAGATGCTGACGAGGACATCGCCTGGAAATCGGGAAGGTTCTACTTCAATAATACCGCTGTATCTACCGTATTAAGACAGGTTGGCCGCTGGTATAACTTAGACATCGTATACGAGGGGAAAGTGCCCGGGGATTTCCTGAGTGGATCCATGTCCCGTAACCAGGACCTTTCCCAGGTGGCCAAGCTGCTTGCATTGACCGGTATAAAATTCAGAATAGAAGGGAGGAAACTTATCGTTCAGTAAATCGCACCTGCCCATTACGATCCGCGGCGAGGCCGTAGATTTCAGGTTCGCAAAAAAAAACCGGAATGTGTTGACGCACAATCCGGCAATAATTTTGGGAACTGGTTACAACTATTGATTCTCTCTAAGCTTATTTCCAACCCAAAACATACAAAAGTATGCAAATTTTTACTTCCAGTAAGCCGGACATCCCCTGCGTCCGGTTAAAAAAACTCCTTTTGGTTATGAAATTAACCTTCATGCTCATTTTCGCCTGCCTTCTCCAGGTAAGCGCCGCAAGTTACGGACAGCGGATCAATCTGAATGAGAAGAATATTTCCTTTGATAAACTCCTGAAAAAGCTCGAAAAGCAAAGTGGATATTCGATCTTATACAATACGAATATTCTAACGGATATCCCGCTGGTCAACGTCGATATCAGACAAGCGACAATAACGGAAGTGCTTGACAGATGCCTGCTCAATAAACCGCTTGACTACGTGATCATCGATAAAAGCATCGTGATACAACGGAAGCCGGGAATGCCGGTCGGAAAGCCTGCCGACATGCTGATCAAAGGACAGGTCGTCGATGAGAAAAACCTGCCGCTACCTGGCGTTACGATCAAACTCAAAGATGGCAATAATGTCTGGGTTACGGATGCCGATGGCCGGTTTACCGCATTGGTCAACGGAAAGGACCCCGTCCTGATCTTTAGCCACGTGTCGTTTCAAGCCCAGGAGGTCAAAGCAATGGATCTTATTCGAATGGCAAAAGATGATCAAGCTGTTGTTATCATGAAAGCGGTTACAAGCGTATTGGATCAGGTACAGGTCATTGCCTACGGGCAAACAAGTAAACGGCTGAATCCTGGAAACGTCGTATCGATCACGGCTAAGGATATTGAACATAATCCGGTAACCAACGTGCTGGAAGCGCTGCAAGGGCGGGTTCCAGGTATGTTCATCCAGCAAAACTCGGGCGTTGTCGGCGGCAGCTTCGACATCCGGATCCGGAACGCAAAAAACTTCACCTCCCAATCACCGCTCTACACATCAAACCAACCACAGCCCCTGATCATATTGGACGGCGTTAGCATACCTTCCGGTACGCTCCCACAGTTACTGACGGGTGCCTCCGGGGCCGCATTGTCCTTTGCCGGTGGGAACGCGCTGAACTATCTCAATCCGAATGATGTTGAAAGTATCGAAGTGTTAAAGGATGCGGATGCGACAGCCATTTATGGTGCAAGGGGTGCTTATGGCGTGATCATTATCAACACCAAAAAAGCAAAGCCCGGTCCGCCGAGTTTAAACGTCAATGTATACAGCGGGGTATCGGTGAAAGGAACTGCCCCGCAACTACTTAATACGCCCTCCTATCTCGACATGCGTCGCGAGGCCTTCCGGAATGACGGAACGAATCCGGGCAGCTTCGACAACGACCTGAATGGCCAGTATGAGCTGAACAAATACACAGATTGGAAGAAATTCTTTATTGGTAATGCTGCTTTAAATACCAAGGCGGATGCGAATTACAGCGGCGGATCTGAACTTATGGGCTACAAGATCAATGCGGGTTATCATAATCAGCAGAACGTCATCCGCGGAAAAGGATCTGCGCGCGATGGGGAGGTCGGCCTCTCTTTAAACATCCGTACACCGGACAGGAAGCTGAATTTGGGCATCCAGGCCAATTACGCCAATGCCATTAATGACATGCTTTCCTATAACCTGGACCGGTTGCTGCTCACAGCGCCGAACGCGCCGGACGTGTTGCTGCCCGACGGTAGTATAAACTGGGCACTGGCTGACAACCCGGCCAGACTTTTACAAACCATTTACCGCAACAAAGTGTCCAATTTGCAGGCGAGTGCCAACCTCAACTATAATTTATTACCGGGGTTAAGCTTAACGGGTACTGCCGCCTATAATGAGCAAAACTCTAATGAACTGTCAGCAACGCCCTCTACCTATTTTCCACCTACCGCTGCGTTTGCGCAATCAACTGCGAGCATATTCAACCATTATAATATCCGTAGTATAACGGTCACTTCTTACGCACACTATAATAACAGATTGGGCAAAGGTGACCTCGACGTAAAAGTAGGCGGGGAAATCAATGACCGCCTGGCTTTAACAAACAGTATCTCTGGCTCAAACTTCAGCTCTGATGCTTTAATTTCCAATCCGGCGGCAGGCAGCAATCCCCCGACGGTAACTTACAACTCGATACCGTTCAGGTCACTGGGTTTGTTCGCCGTCATCAAATATACGTGGGACAATAAATACATTATTGACCTGAACGGCCGGAGGGACGGGTCAAGCCGCTTTGGTCCGGACAGGCGCTTTGGCAATTTTGGATCAGTTGGCGCAGCATGGATCATCAGCGAAGAAAGATGGTTCAAAAGCGTTCTTCCTTTCATCAGCTTCACAAAACTTAGAGGTAGTACCGGTACAGTTGGTGGAGACGCAATTTCAGATTATGCCTGGCTCAATTCTTATACCGTGTTAGCTAATGGCTACGCCGGAAAGGGATCTGTTCAAAACCAACTGTTAGCCAATCCTGATCTCGCGTGGGAAAAGAACAGAAGATCCGAGATTGGTCTGGAGTTAGGGCTGTTCAAAGACCGTCTTGTTCTGGAGGCCGACTATTATTACAATAAGGCGAGCAATCAGCTACTCGCGCAGCCGCTACCCTCTACGACCGGTTTTAAAACATTTGCTATAAACTCCGACGCCGTGATCCAAAACACCGGCTGGGAAGCGATCGTGTCAGCGAAAGTGCTAACCACGGGAAAATTACACTGGAATACACGGTTCAATGTGACCTTACCGAAAAGCAAACTCCTGCGTTTGCCCAATTATCCGACCGGCACGCTCAACAACTTCGTTCTGGGAAGATCGACGAGCGGCATTTTGCTTTATGATTATGCCGGTGTGAACCCGGCGACGGGCAATTATCAATTTACCAATGCAGCGGGTTTAAAGGCAGATTATGCGCTGTCCGGCTCAGGAAGTTTGAACAGTGCCAAAGATAAAACGGCATTCGTTGACCTCAATCCCAAGTTTTACGGCGGGTTGGAAAACACATTTAGTTATAACCGGCTGTCCTTAAGTTTCTTTTTTACGTTCACTAAACGAACCGGACAGAGCTTCCTCGGTCAGCAAACGATTTACCCGGGAACTTTGATGACTAATATTCCGCTATCTGTATACGATCAACGTTGGCAAAAGCCGGGTGGTGTAACAAAAGTTCCCCGGTTAAGCGCAGGAATTTTAGCTGCGTCATCCCAATCTTTCTTTAACCAGAGTACAGGCGCGTATGAGGATGCTACTTACGCCAGGCTGCAAAACCTGAATTTCAGTTGGGAGCTTCCTCCGCTGTTAGCGAGAAAGATCGGTTCGAAGCGGGCTAGCGTATTTCTGCAGGGCCAGAACCTCCTCACGATTTCCAAGTATGGGGACGTTGATCCTGAAAGCCTGAGTGCAAGCAGATTGGCTCCGCTAAAAATTTTTACTGCTGGCTTTAACGTAACCTTTTAAGCATTGTAACATGAAATACTTCTATTCACCTCTTATCGTTTTCATCGCCGCGGGTATTGTGATGCTTGCCGCTGGCGGATGCAATAAATATCTCGACGTTCCTTTGCCTGTCAACAGGATCACAGGCGATGCCGCTTTCATAAGCGACGCTGCAACGTCCAGTGTAGTAACAGGACTGATCCAACAAATTTCCCAGGCAGGTTATACCGCCGGTTCCACCGGAGTTGGTTACACCACCGCACTTTACGCAGATGAAACGCAAAACCTGAACCCGGCAATCCTCAGTAATGCCTTGTTCTACGCCAATGGGCTGAATACATCTTCGCCTTCCGGTACTACGCAATGGACTGCGATCTATCAACAGCTCTATCAGGTCAACCTTGCTATCGAAAAAATCAGTAGCGGAACTGGTACTTTATCTTATCGAAATCAATGGCTTGGCGAGTCTTATTTCCTGCGGGGATACCTCCTTTGGATCTTGACCAACTTATATGGTGATGCCCCCATGCCTCTGACCTCAAACTTCGAGTTAAACAGGACGATCGCGAACAGTCCGCAGGCCAGTCTTTATTCACAGATCATTAAGGACCTTAAAATGGCCCAAACCCTTTTGACTGTAGATTATAAAGACGGATACGGCGCAGCGACCACAGACCGAAGCAGACCAAATCAACTTGCTGTGCGCGCCATGTTAGCACGTGTCTATTTATATCAGCAGGACTGGGCGAATGCAGAAGCAGAAGCAACAAGTGTGATCAGCGCTGCAAATTACCAGTTAGTTCCGCTTAGTCAAGCGTTTCTGATCAATAACAAGGAAGCCGTTTGGAGCTTTGCCACGCTGACGGGTTCTACCACCGTGGTCAGCGAATATACTTTGTATAACAATGCGATGCCAGCGGTCATCCCGGCGGGCAGGCAACTCACCTCCTACGGTGTCAATGCAGCGATGAGCACCGACCTCGTCAATGCCTTTGAGCCCGGTGATAATCGTTTGCAGAACTGGGTACGCCAGACCACTGTGCCAGCCACAGCAACCGCCCCAGCGCTCACGTATTATTTCCCCAATAAGTATAAAGCTTCAGCTGTTGGAACGGAGCATAACGTGGTATTGCGACTAGCCGAAGCCTACCTGATAAGGGCGGAAGCCAGGGCCCAGCAAAACAACCTGACAGGCGGCCAGGATGATTTGAACGCGGTCCGGCAGCGTGCAGGACTTGGCCTGCTAAAGCCCGCTTCGCCGGAGCTGCTTGTTGCGGCAATACTGAAAGAGCGGCGGACAGAACTATTCACAGAATTCGGTCATCGCCTGTTCGACCTGCGCAGAACAGGTACGCTCAATACGGTGATGAATGCCTACGCCCCTGTAAAAGGCGGTAGTTGGAGTGCTTACAAACAATACTGGCCGAGACCTGCTGAAGATTTACAGACTAATCCTAATATCCAGCAGACCCCTGGCTATTAACTGCCAGGATCATCAAAACATTTTCAATGACAGGACTTCCCCTCCCCATTTTGGTTGGGGCTGGGAATTCACTGCCATAACGCAACTACATCAAGATATGATCATGACTCATAAAGCCCTTAAGATATATACGGCATTCATTTGCGCTGTGCTCCTGCTGAACATAGGTCAGGCATTTGCGCAAAAAGCACCTTCGAAAGCTGGCAGTACTACCATGCCGAAGGACTCGATCAAAGAAAAAAGCCTGGCAACAGCCGTTGCCACGGCAAAACCGGTTTCTCCAAAACCTTTCAAAGATGTTATTCCGGCGACGGCGAAGACAATGCACGGATTTTTTAAAGTGCACCTGGTAGCCGATAAGTATTTTTTAGAGATCCCAGACACCTTGTTAAAAAGGGACATACTTATCGTAAACCGGCAGGATCAGGCTCCGGCCGGGTTTCGTCTGCCCTTCGGATTATCAAGCTTTGCGGGAGATCAAATGGGTGAATCTGTCATCCAGATAGAAAAAATTCCGGGCGAGAAACTGGCGATCAAATCAATTCTCTTCAAGGAAAGGGCTTTGGATACCACTGAAAATGGTCTGGGCAAATTGCTGGTCAAAAGTAATGTTCAATCCATACAGGGAACGTTCGCCATCAAAGCGTTTAACTTTGAACGCCATAGCAGCATCATTGAGGTTACCGATTTTATTAATGGCGACAATGCCATCTTTAGCATCAATGACCCACTTCCAAAAAGCTTCCTGGGCAGTCTCATTGCAGATCGTTCTTTCATTGAAGATATAAAGGCCTTTCCGGACAACATCGAGATCAAAACCGTCAAAACATTTAACCTCAAGCCGACTGGCCAAATACCCGGTAAACCCGTAACCTTCCAATTGAATAGCTCTGTCATCCTGTTACCGAAAAATCCCATGCGGCCCAGGGTGGCAGATCCCCGTGTCGGGTTTTTCTCGAACGTCTATGACGATTTTGATGCGAATATGTATGGTGTCTCTACAAAGGCATTCATATGGCGATGGAGGTTAGAGCCTAAGCCTGCAGACCTGGACCGGTATCGTAAGGGCGAACTGGTCGAACCACAAAAGCCGATCGTCATTTACATCGATCCCTTAACCCCTAAAAAATGGGTTCCCTACCTAAAGCAAGGTATTGAAGATTGGCAGGTGGCCTTTGAAAAAGCAGGTTTCAAAAACGCCATTATCGCAAAAGACGCGCCGCTGAATGACTCGACCTGGAGCATCGATGATGCCCGTCATTCGGTTTTGGTTTACAAACCCTCTGCCGTGTTCAATGCGATGGGCCCCAGCATTAAAGATCCACGAAGCGGCGAAATTTTGGAAACGCATATCAACTGGCATCATAGCGTGATGACCTTGCTGCAAAGCTGGTATACAATACAGGCAGGTGCCATTGATCCACGGGTAAGGAGACCGGACCTTGACGAACATTTAATGGGGGAACTGGTGAGATTCGTTTCCTCGCATGAGGTTGGTCATACTTTGGGTCTCATGCACAACTTCGGCGCTTCTTCAACCGTTCCGGTTGCGAACCTCCGTAATAAAGCATGGGTAGAAGCGCATGGACATACGCCATCGATCATGGATTATGCCCGCTTCAATTATGTTGCCCAGCCGGAAGATCAAATCAGTGAAAAAGGCATTTACCCGCGCATCGGTGATTACGACAAGTGGGCTATAGAATGGGGATACAAATATTTTCCTGATATTTCCAATGCTACTGAGGAGCATAAGATCCTCAATGATTTGGTCGTTGACAAATTAAAATCCGGAAAGCAATATTTCTACGGCAGCCAGGTTGATCCGCTGACCAACGACCTGTCCTATTCACAGAATTTCGACCCCAGGGATCAAACGGAAGACCTGGGTGACGATGCCATGCTGGCGGGTTCCTACGGTATAAAGAATTTGAAACGCATCAAACCTCATCTTGTCGAGTGGATGCGCAAACCCGCAGAGAACTATGACAGGGCTTCCTTAATGTATAAGGAGCTAATCTCGCAGTTTCAGCGTTACATGGGGCATGTTTTAAAGAACATAGGCGGTATTTACACAACCCCTGTTACGGCAGACCAGCCTGGACCCGCCTTCACCGTCGTTCCAAAAGCCATACAAAAGCGGGCGATGCAATTTTTGAATGAGCAACTTTTTAAAACCCCGGACTGGCTGATAGACGGGAAACTTTATAGTGTGTCCAAATGTGACTTTAGCATGGTCACTAAAGTGCAGGAACAAATTTTAGCCGTCCTGTTGAACCCTCAAAGACTGTCCTTGCTCAACAGTGAGGAAAAGAATTTCCCCGGCCAGGCTTATACGGTCGATGCGCTGCTGACTGACCTGGGTAACGGAATATTTGCGGAAATTCCTGCCCGCAAAAGCATAACGGTTTACAGGCGGGACCTGCAAAAGGCCTACGTTCAGCTGCTCACATTATACGTCAGCAAGAATACCGGTGATGATACCGATGTATCTTCGCTACTCAAAGCGCATTTGAAAAAACTTGCATCAGTTACAAAAACAGCGATCGGGCGTTCGCCTGACCGAATGACGAAATATCACCTGGCAGATATTGCCGGGCGTCTGGAGAATGCCTTGAAGCCCTCCGGTAAGTAATGGTTAATAGTTAGTGATCGATAAGACGCCGTGCCGAAAGGCCGGCGTTTTTAATGGCGAAAAAATCATTCGACGGTCGAAGGATCCGGAGCGTTGGTCAGAAACGTTTTCGGCGTACCAAAGATTGGAAGATACTATTCAGTCAATTATCCTTCTACGTTCGCTTGTTAAAGTGACAGAAAGAACAAAGCAAAATTGACCATTTAAACAAAGCAAAGCGACTCACAAATGTCTAACTTAGTAATCAATTTGCGTTCAATACCTGTACCGGCTATATATTGAGAATTAAAAAATGGCAATTCAAAAACCCTTTCCGTTTGCGCAGATGATCTGGACCGTCGTTGAGGACAAGTTCTTTAAAGATGAGATCATCCTGGAATTTCATTCCTTTGTACGCATCATTTCCGGCGAAATGAAGGTGGTTCAGGCAGACCGGTCTTACATCTTCGGCCCGGGAAGTACGCTTCTTTTCCCCCGCAACCAGCTATCGGCAGTGATCAAGCAACCCAAAGATGGCGAGCCATATAAAGCTGTGGTGCTTGGTTTGACATTGGAGCGCCTGAAAACATTCTACGCCAAGCACAAGCCCGTATTCTGTGCTGCTGCCAATCATCAGGTGAGGATATTTGACGGCCACCCGCTGCTGGAAAGCTTTTTTGCCTCATTGATGCCTTATTTTGACCTGGAGCAAAAACTTCCGGAGAGTGTGTCGTCGCTTAAAGTAGAGGAAGCCATCGCTATCCTTCGCTTTATCGACCCTGGCACAGATAACCTTTTGGCTGACTTTTCAGAACCTGGAAAAATCAATCTGGCGGAGTTTATGAACAAGCATTACATGTTCAATATGCCAATGGAGAAATTCGGCTATCTGACAGGACGCAGTTTATCCACTTTCAGCCGTGATTTCAAGAAATCTTTCCGGATCACGCCTCAAAAATGGCTTACCCGGAAGCGGCTGGAATTAGCCCATTATCAGATCGCGGAAAAGCACAGGAAAGCTGTTGACGTGTATCTGGAAACCGGCTTTGAAAACCTTTCCCATTTTTCTTATGCATTTAAAAAGCATTTTGGTTACGCCCCGACCGAATTGCCAGGGAGACACGCGGTATAAACATTTATCATGACAGCAATATTGAGCCATTCCCCGCAGCCCCGATAGACAAGGAAATTTAGGTCGTCGACCTAACTTCACAATGTTCAAATTTTGGTCCTTTAGCTAACCATCACAACGATCTGCTATGAAATATCTTCCTTTTTTAGTTTCCGCCATGCTGAGCCTTGTATTTTCAATTGCGCAAGCGCAAAATACCGTTTGGAAAATTGGCGAAGCTGATGATAGCAGTGCCGGTCTGGCCCTGGCACCCAATAAATACGCTCATTTTCTGGATCATGATTTTGGTTGGGAAGACAGGTATTTCCTGATAGGCTATTCAAACCCGGCTACCGACTGGCCCTATGCCCTGCCCGGCCCTAAAGATGGCTGGGGCGGAACAGGACCAACATCGGGCGTACGGTCTAACTCACTTAACATACTTTTCGGGTTAGAAAATGCGCCTGTTAAGGGCAAATATAGTTTTGAGATTTCTTTTGCAGGGATACACAGCAAGTTTCCGCCTTTGCTGAAGGTGCTTATCAACGGAAGATCATATAAATATCGTTTGCCTAAACGCTACAATGATAAGGCCATAGAAGGTGATACCACCGGGTACGTTACATTCACCTATGCTATACCTTTTACCGATAGCCTGCTAAAAAAAGGCGGCAACGAAATTCAGCTGACCACGCTTGATGGTTCGTGGTTGATGTTTGACCAGGTAAGGCTGCAAGGCCCCGTTGGTGTAAAACTCATCAAACCAAAGGATTTTTTTGTGCGCGAAGTAAAAGTGGCTGCCTATGAAATGGTTAATAACGGCAAACGCTACCAACCGCTGCTTGTTGATGTGCAGCACCTTACAGGCAAACCCAAACTTACGGTCAAGCTTGATGGCAAACAGCTATTTGCGCAACAACTTGATTCGGCACGTTACCAGTTCGAAGTACTTATGCCTGCTGTTAGCAGCGCAAAAACAAGCAAATATGAGATACTTAAAAACGGGGTGGTGATACAAACCGGAAGCGTACAACGTTCGCCGAAGGCCTTGTTTACTTATGCCGATTATGCCAACACCACTATGGGAACAGGCCATTCGCGTTGGATGATAGCGCCGGGGCCGTGGATGCCCTTTAGTATGGTAAAGATCAGTCCGGACAACCAGAATTCGGGCTGGTCGGCCGGGTACGACCCGATACATGAGAGTATTGGCACCTTCAGCCATATACACGAGTGGACAATGGCCGCGCTGGGCACCTTCCCTACCAGCGGGACTTTAAAAACCCGTATTGGCGATGAAAGCGACAAGGGTGATGGCTACCGTTCTAAAATTGATAAATCAACCGAAAAAGCACCCGTTGGCTATTATTCGGTTTTATTAACTGATCATAATATTAAAGCCGAATTAACTGCCACTACCAGGTGCAGCTTTCAGCGATATACTTATCCCAAAGGTATTCAGCAGCGCGTAATGGTGGATTTGAAAGTGCCGGCTGAATACGATTATCAGCTGAAAAATGTCTCCCTTAAACAAACTGCCGACAACCGTTTAGAAGGCTACAGCGAGCAATTTAGCAAGGATGTCTGGTCGGGCATAAACCAGGAATACACTGTGCACTTTGTGATGGAGTTTAACCGTCCTATTAAACAGTTCGGCACTTGGGTAAATGATGATATCTCCGAAAAAAGTATTGATGCCATAGCAAGCCCGAAGTTTGCCGGCGCTTTTGTGGAATTTGATGAAAGCAAAGGCACTGTAGTGCAGGTACGCACCGGAATATCCTTAGTAAGCATTGAAAACGCCGCTAAAAATTTGAACGAAGAAGTAACCGTTCCCTTCGGCTGGAGTTTCGACAAAGTACATAATGCCCATCGCGATGCCTGGAACAAGCTGTTTGCCCGTTTACAGGTAAACACTAACGATTACCGTGAAAAGATGCGCTTTTACACCAACATGTACCGTGCGCTCGCCAGTCGTAATACCTGGAGCGATATTGACGGCCGCTGGGTTGACGCATCGAAAAAAGTGCAGCAGTTTACCGATAAAACTTCAGTTGCTTTGGGTTGCGATGCTTTTTGGAATACCTTTTGGAACCTGAACCAGTTTTGGAACATGGTTACGCCCGAATGGTCGTCAAAATGGGTAAAATCACAACTGGCCATGTATGATGCCGACGGCTGGCTGGCCAAAGGCCCGGCGGGTATGAATTACATCCCGGTAATGGTTGCCGAGCATGAGATACCATTAATTGTTGGGGCCTACCAGATGGGCATACGCGATTTTGATGCCGAAAAAGCATTTGCCGCCGCCTATAAAATGCAAACAACACCGGCACAACGCGTTGGCAAAGCGGGCCATGCCGGTAACGACGACCTGGTAACCTACCTTGAACATAAATATGTGCCCTATGATAAGGGACGCTTTTCAAACAGTTTGGAATACAGTTTTGACGACTGGACGGTATCGCAATTTGCTAAGGCACTGGGCAAACAGAAAGAGTTTGAACAGTTTAAAGAACGCGGCAACTACTGGCGCAATGTTATTGATAAAGAAACAGGGTATGCACGTTTGAAAAAATCAGACGGTAGCTGGATGCCGGGGTTCGATCCGTTCAAATCGGGCGCTAACGAGCATTATGTTGAGGGTAATGCCTGGCAGCTAACTTATTTTGTACCGCAGGATGTACCGGCACTGGCCAATACAATTGGGGTTGACAAGTTTACCGAACGCCTGTCGTGGGGATTTACAGAGAGTGATAAACTACGCTTCAACGCCCCCGGCGACCAGTATTGGGATTACCCGGTTATACAGGGCAACCAGCAGTCTATGCATTTCGCATTTCTGTTTAACTGGATGAAAAAACCATGGCTAACCCAGCGCTGGAGCCGCACCATTGTCGATCGATTTTATGGTTACGGCGCGTCAAACGCTTACCTGGGTGATGAAGACCAGGGACAAATGAGCGCCTGGTTTATAATGAATGCAATAGGACTTTTCCAGACCGATGGAGGCACCCATACGCAACCCATATATGAAATTGGCAGCCCTATTTTCTCAAAAATAACTATTGGTCTGGGCAGGCAATATGGTCGCGGAAAAAGCTTTACCATTGTAGCCAAAAACGCATCGAGAACCAATAAATATGTGCAGCAGGCGGTGCTGAACGGCAAGCTATTGAATAACTTCTGGTTCCCGGCACAGGAATTATTGAAAGGCGGCGAACTGGTGTTAACCATGGGTGATAAACCAAATACGAATTGGGGGGTGGGTGCTTTGCCGAAACGTGATTAATTTTAAGGTTTAGATTTTCGTTATCAGACAACTGCATCATAAACCAACTTAGGCTTGATGACGTCCTGAAAATGCGCCCTTAGACCGTGCCTAGGAATGGAAGTTTTATATGGCTAAAAAGCACGACCGGCGATTATAAATAGTTCCGATTAACGTTCCAAAAGGCTAAGGATTGATCGAAATGACATTCAGGACATATTTAGATACCTTCGCAAATGGAATATCAGCACAGATCTGGCTATTAAATAGACAAATAAGGGGATGTTTTAGTAGTTACCTAGCCGCTAGTTTTGGTCTGCTAACACGAAGTTGAACAACGCTTAAAATCCTTATGAAAAAAGTCTTTTATTTGTCCATAGTTGCTTTGATCGTACCTGCAACCCTCCTATTCTCCTGCGGTGAACCTGCAAAGGGCAACAAGTCAGGTGTCGCAGTTTTGCAGAAGAACAGCCTTGTGGACCGGGGCAAATATCTGGTTACTACGATCGGGTGCAACGACTGCCACTCTCCAAAGAGCCTCGGGCCGAACGGCCCGGAGATTATTACCAACAGGATGCTGTCAGGCTACCCGGATATCCGTCCCTTACCAAAATTCCCGGAGGATGTTTTGAAAAAGGGACTTGTGGTGATGAGTGGGGACTTGACTGCGGCGGCAGGTCCATGGGGTACATCCTTTGCAGCCAATTTAACCCCTGATGATACCGGAATTGGTAATTGGACAGAAGCTCAATTTAAAAATGCGCTTACTCATGG
Organism: Mucilaginibacter terrae; assembly: GCF_031951985.1. Taxonomy (NCBI): domain Bacteria; kingdom Pseudomonadati; phylum Bacteroidota; class Sphingobacteriia; order Sphingobacteriales; family Sphingobacteriaceae; genus Mucilaginibacter; species Mucilaginibacter terrae. The sequence continues at coordinate 1,778,294 of NZ_JAVLVU010000001.1, forward strand.
TAAATTTAAGGGTTTGGACGGGAGTCGCACGCTTATGCCGCCGATGCCGTGGCAGAACTACACCCACATGAACGATGGTGATATCAAAGCGATATTTGCTTACTTAAAGTCCATTCCGGCAGTCAAAAACATTGTGCCTCCATACCGCCCAGCAAAACGCTCATCATAAATAAGCAATTGAGCAGTGCTATGATACAAACCAAAAGCCGCTCTAATTTGCGGCTTTTGGTTTTGCAGTCACATCAGGTGGCCGGGTTGACACTATAGGCCGGATAATCTGCAAACCCATTTGCCCCTCCTGAATAAAACGTATTGGTATCAGGGGCAGACAATGGCCAATGGTTTCTGATCCGCTCGACCAGGTCTGGATTGGCAATAAAGTCCGTAGCGAAAGATACGAGGTCGCATTTTCCCTGTTCGATCATTATCTCGGCACTGTCTGCGTTTAATCCAAGATTCGCCATTATCGTTCCGGTATACTTGCTGCGAAACCACCCGTAGAAGTTTTCGTGCCAAGCCGAAACCGCTGTGTTTTCAAGTGAAACCCGTGGCCCCACAAGTTCAATAAATGCCAGACCATAGTTGGTAAGTTTTTGAAGTATAAACTCGAATGTGTCAACGGTATCATCATCCGGCCCAATGATACCATGATTAAAAGCTGCGGGTGTGAATTTTATACCAACTGTGTTTGGTGGGAATACTTCGTTAAGGGCGTCCAGTATCTCGAATAAAATGCGGCACCTGTTCGCTACGCTTCCTCCATATTCATCGGTTCGAATATTGGTCGCAGCGCTTAAGAACTGCGGTATCAATGTAAAAAGTTGCGCGTGCAACTCAATACCATCAAAACCCGCTTGTTTGGCATTTAGCGCGGCCTGTCTGAATTGGCCGACTGTAGCTTTAATCGCATCGATCGTATAGGCCCTGGGTTTAAGTGTCGGGGTAAACCCTGTTGGAATATAAACATTTTCCATTGGGTTGACCGCGGAAGGGCCAAATGGCAAATCACCGTTAAGGTAATAGGGATGCGATACAGCGCCGGAATGCACAAGCTGTACAAAGATCTTGCCGCCGCTGTCATGTACCCTTTCGGTCACTTGCTTCCAGCCCTCGACCTGTCCGGCAGTATAAATCCCAGGTATATTAAGATACCCAACGGCCTGTTGACTAACCCAAACGCTTTCCGTCAATATTAGCCCTGCACTTGCCCGTTGTCCATAATACTCGGCATGTAGCGGCGTAGGTGCCATGGCCTCGTTTGTTGCTCGCGCGCGGGTCATCGAAGCCATTACAATCCTGTTCGCCAGTTGGACGCTCCCTAAATTGTATCCCGTGAATAAATGATTATGTTCCATTTCTTTTTAGGGCAAATCTCAAAGGAAACAGAACAGCCTGCAATAAGGGACAATGCAATCCTTTGGGGAAAATATTTTCCCCTGTGGTATGGAATTGTTCCTATACCTATTTTTGTATCTCAAAATCTATCGCTCATGTATGAAAAGAAGATCCCCTTACCACTGGAGTGTGGTCTCACCATGACCAAAGAGATTTTAGGTGGTAAATGGAAACCTAATTTACTCCTTGCTATTTCTTTGGGAATCAAGCGGCCAAGCGATCTGCAAAGAGCGATCCCACACTCAACTAAGCGGGTTTTGAATCTTCAGCTGAAAGAACTGGAAGAGTTCAGGGTCATCACCAAACAGATTTACCACCAGTTGCCGCCAAAAGTGGAGTACTTTCTTACAGATATTGGTGAATCACTACTACCCATACTGAAATCGATGGATGACTGGGGAAACCGAAACAGGGCAGTTATTGAGGCAGTTATCATCAATCGGAATGCTGCTGAGACGGAAGAACATTAATTATCTACAGCTGGAAAATCAATGATTGATGTCGGCTTGAATTGAAGATTTCATCAACTAATTCTGTCCATTTATGGCTATATTTAGGGTTGATTGCCTTTGTATCAATGTATCATAGAACATTGGTAAAATACTAATCTCCCATGATCAACAGATTCGATTATTCATCATTCGCCCGCCGTTTCGCCTTTCGATTTCCGTTTTATAGTTACGTCGGTACGCAGGTCTCCTTTTGGACGGCGGCTAATATCTTCATTGGCACCATTCTTCATTTTCATTCAAAGTTCATAGAAGAGGTGTATGGTGTTCCAATTAAAGGTGAAATATCACACACCTTAGTAGCTGCTATTTTTCAGGGCATATTTTATGGGATGATTCTTGGCACGACAGAGTTCTATCTGGAGAAATATTATCTCAGAAGGATGCCATTGGGCAAGATCATTTTGCTTAAAGCAGTTTTATCGCTGTTCGTGAGCCTGATCATTCTTGGCCTGTTGTCAGCGACACCGGTTGATTTCAATATTCCGTCGATGATCCCAGGTCATACCGTTCTTGAAAACCACAAACCCTGGAGGTTCATCTTCTACCAGTTCATCATATTCTATTCAGTATTAACGCTGTTGATCAGCTTTATAAATCAGGTCAACAAGAAGTACGGACCAGGTATCATTTTACCGATGTTGTTTGGAAAGTACCGTGAGCCGGTAGAAGAGAATAGGATCTTTATGTTTATGGACCTGAAATCCTCAACGACGATTGCTGAGGTGCTGGGTCATTTAAAGTATAGTTCCTTCATCAGGGATAGCTTCCACGATATTAACCAGCTGCTGACTACTTATAATGCGGAAGTCTATCAATATGTCGGCGATGAAATGGTTCTGAGTTGGAAAGTTGACAAGATGATATCCTATCGCGCGTGCGTTGAATTTTTCTTTGCCTGCAAAGACCTGTTCAAAAACCGTTACGATTACTACCATAGCAATTATGGTTTTTTTCCTAAGTTCAAGGCCGGTTTGCATATGGGGCTAGTTACGGCGGTTGAGATCGGCGATGTTAAGCGGGACATCGCCTATCATGGAGACACGATCAATACGACCGCAAGAATACAAAGTGTCTGCAATAAATTCGCTAAAGATCTGCTTATTTCGTCCGTTCTCCTGGAGAAAATAGGCCAACAGAACCAGCTAATTACCGAGTTTATGGGATCAATTCAACTGAAGGGAAAACTAACTGATATAGCAATACTCAGTATTGAACGGCGCTCGTAAACATTGATTTTTTATACCGGGTAACCTTGCGATCAACGCTGGCCTTTAATGTCAGAATTAAAGGCTATCTGCAATTTATTGAGCTTGCTGTATTACGCTATCCGGTTGGAGGGAAAGAGTAGGGTTGCTCTCAACAAAAACCACACCCGCCGGCGGGTGTGGTTTTTTGTTTTTATTTGCTCACTGCTTGACCGTAAGAGAAGAATCTTCCTGCCTCCACACCCTGCTTCATGCCTTTCATAAAATGGGATGAATATGCCCCAAGTAATTCCAGACGATCGATTTTCCAGTCTACCTTATATTTTTCGGAAAGCGGTTTGATCAGTTCCAAGTGCGCTAAAAATGCCGATTCATTAACATAAGCTTCCACTATTAAGCATTGAAATGTTTCCGGGTCATAGTAGCATTCATGCGTAAGTACTTTCTCCGGCCCTTCGTTTGCAACAATTTCTCTGGTTTCAAGAACCATTTGTTTGAAGACTTCCCAGTCGTTTGGATTGACCGTCGCGGCGGCATTTAGTCGCACTATCGATTGATTTGACATTTTAAATTGATTAAGGGGTTACGATAATTTTGCCAACGGCGTTTTTTGTTTGAATGATCGCGTGGGCTTTAGGCATGTCTTCTAATGGGAAGGTATGCGAAATATGGGTCCTGACCTCGCCAGAGGATAGCAAGCGGCCAATGGATTCAAGGTCCTGCTCGTAGGTCGGGTTCGGGCTAACGTTCACGCGCAAAACAGCCACTTCCTTTTCTGCCCTTGCTTGCTCAACAAAGACGGGGTCGGGATATATTACGAGGCTTAACAACGTTCCTCCCGGCTTTAACGATCGGAGTGACCGTTCAAGATGTTTATCATCATCACTCCATACCGTATCATGAACAAGGTCTGCATCCTTTACCAAGTCTTCGAATCGCTGTGTTTGGTAGTCGATAAATTCGTCAGCACCTAAACTCAATACAAACTCACGATTTTGGCCCGAAGCAACGCCAATCACATAAGCTCCAAAATGTTTGGCGAACTGTACCGCGAAGTGTCCTACGCCTCCGGATGCGCCATGAATGATGACCTTATCACCCTTTTTGATTTCCCCTACGTTTACGATCGAAACCCAAGCGGTCAATGCGGACATAGTTGCACCGGCAGCTTCCTTAAAGCTGACGTTGGCAGGCTTCATTACCATTTCGGTTTCGGGCGCTGCTACATATTCCGCATAAGCGTTTGCCTGGCCAACAAATTTGAAATTGCCGAAAACTTCATCGCCCTTTTTAAACTTAGTAACGGCCCGACCTGCTTCTGTAACAATACCGGCAACATCCCAACCTAAGATAATATGCTCTTCTGTTCCTTTGTAGGAATACACCCAGTTCAGGGCCTCTTTGGTCCTTCTTACAAAGGCATCTACAGGATTAATACTAATAGCCTTTACTTGTACCAATACTTCATTGTCTTTTATTTGCGGCACAGGCACATCTGCCAATACCAGATTCTCGGGTCCCCCGATCTCTTTTAAAACTATTGCTCTCATTATGTAATTATTATGAAACAAATGTAGATGGGATTAAGCGGGGGCGTTTTGTTTAAAACGTCAACTTTACTTTGTTTAAATAGTCAATCAGAAGTCTAAGACTTCAAGCGGAAATGATGAACATTGCACTCGAAGAGCGCATCATTGTATATGCTCCCTGCGGTGGTTTTGGCTAGGTAGGCTCATACAGCAGCGTACTAGGCAGCGGAAGGTTCTGAATAAATTTTTCAATCCCAAAAAAGAGCAAACGAAAAAGATGTCGATCAATATAGGAATGACCATCTTGCTTCCGGAGCAGGTTGCGCACAAAAATTAAGGCCGTTAACCGGTCACTTCAAGATGCGCATGTGTGGTATAAAACGCATTAATAAGGTAGGCGTAAAAGTAACGACAAGCCCTTAAGCTGGGAATAAGATCTAATAGTGCAGCTATTGATCAACGACTCCATATACGCGATAAGCTTTACTACCTTCACCAGGTTCAATTTTATTGAATTTAAATTTAATTGCTGAAATAGTAAATCACTACAGCGCGCTGATAAGGATCTATTATAGCATGGACCTCAGGAATATCATAAAGTCAGCAATCGCAATATTGCGATACTAACTTGCAAGGCTTAAGAAAATGGGATATTCACGAAGAGCAGAATAGGTCAGCACTGCGCTAATAGCCACCGTATATCCTGCCCGGATTGCCAATCTGCAATACAAGTTGCATTGAGCATTACTAAGCCTGTTATCATGCTTCGTAATCAGCGAAATAGCGATTACTACTTAGAAGATGTATGGAATATAAATGATCGTGGCGCATATCACGGCAAACAAGCAAATGATCAGCACGGCGCCTGAAGCAATATCCTTTACCTGCCCGATAAGCGAATCCTGTTCCTTAGTTACGCGGTCGGCCAGCTTTTCGATGGCCGTATTGAAAAGTTCTGCCATCCAGGCTAAGCCAATCAGCATAAGCGTGATGAGCCATGCCGTGCGATCGACGTTAAGCAGGCTGTTTGTCAGAATCACCGCAATAGCGGCAACAAAGTGGAAGATCATGTTGGGTTCGTTACGAAACGCCAACCAAATCCCGTTAACGGAATACCGGTAGCCCGCCAAATGTTTTTTAATGATATTCATGCCGCTTCTATTTAAAAACGTGTGCTAAGTAAACGATGCCGTAACTGATAAAACAGACCAGCGTCTTTGAGTTTAACGAAGTAAATATATGCTGCTTTTCCTCTTTCGGGTTGAAACCGTAACAGCCAGGCAGCCAAAACAAAATCGACATGCCAATGTCCATCCAATCAAAACGGCCATTAGTTACATGGGTCATTTGCAATATCTCTAACGAAAGGCAAAACAGTAATGGCATATAAAGGCAGTTGAAGCGCCTGCCGAATATTATAAAGTGGTAGGTTTTAGAAGTTAGTGTAATGCAAAATATCCATAAACCTTCGGGTAATGAATATACCACTACATTATTTAAAGGCAGCGTGTTTACAACAACCGCTTTTATGTGTGTATACGCCTCAACCGAAATCAGCCAAACCAAAAGCTGGTTCACCAAGGTCTTTTCTGTTCGGTAAAACAAATAGATAAACAGGCTTATAAGCAGCGCTGTAGTTATTAAAGCATATTGCTTTCTCATGGTTTTTGGTAAATAAGCAGTTTAAAATACGATGCGACACCCAGGTTGATCTGCTTTCTTAATTCGAATTTTTCTATTGCCGGTATATCCTCTATGCGGAAGATCGATTTAAAATGAAGAAGCTTAGCGATCTGTCGGAGGCTGTGGTCAACGTACCTAAGCCAATTATCCGTTGTAAAATGATTGAGGATAAATATTTGCCCGCCGGGTTTCAATACGCGGTAAGCTTCTGTTAATAGCAGCTGCGGGTTATCTACAACTGCAATAACATGCGATAGTACGATGTAATCAAATTCCTCGTCACTGAACTGAATCGCTTCGCCGCTCATTTCTAAAAGACTAACATTACCGAACCTGTTTTTGCGGGCGATCTTCAGCATCGTTGCGGAGGTGTCAATACCTGTAATTTCATGTTTTTTATAGTGCTTAAAGTGTACCCCGTTCCCCACGCCAATCTCCAGCAACTTGCCATTAGGCATAGCATTAACTTCTTTAAACAGTATGGTTTTTTGAGGTTTCAGAAATACATCTACAATAGGATACAGGAAGGAAAAGTAATTGTAAAAGGCAGCGGTTTTTCTATTCATCTTATTAAAGCGGCGAGTTGCATCCTATTTTTTTTGTTTTAGAGCGCGTTCGTAATCGTCTAAACTCTTATCCAAATCCTGCCCGTTTTTGTGTATCGATTCGCAGAATACCTTACACGCTTCCGGGATCTCGCTATCGTCGCACTGTGTTTCGCAATCAACCTGCGTATTGCGTGGCATAAGTTTGTATAAGTGCGTAACGGTGAAGCCAACGGCCAAAAAGGTAGCGATAACCACGGCGAGGAATAGTTTTGGAAAGCGGTTATTCTGCGCCGGCTGAATGAACGGAGGGTTATTGAACGGGAAAATATATTTAATCCTTTCGTAATGCCAGCAGAGCAGGTATACGCAGGCAATAACCATTAAGGGCGCCGTAAGTAAGGAGCCTTCAAACCTAACCGCGAACGAAAGGGTACAAATATTCAGGATGATGGGCAAATAGAGCAATGTACCAAGTACGACGGTACGTGGAATGAGCAATAACATGGCGGCCAGTACTTGTGCATAGCCAATAAAAGTGTAATAATAACCCGTATGGTGCAGCGCTTCGAGGTAGTGGCCCATTGGTTGATTATTATGCAGATCGGTAAAGCGCTCCCCGATGATCTTTACATATCCTGCGGGTAAAAACCCCGCAGCAAGCGCCAATCGGGTAAATGTTGTGAAATAGCGCATCCATCTGTTGGCTCTGGCCCTATAGTGCAGGGCTTCTAATTTTACAGCTAAATTCATATTTAAAAGTACTTTGCATTACAAAGTTATAAAACAGATTGACATTTCAAACTATATTAAATAGTCCGTATCATTTTACGGGGCAGTCTGACATAGCTGAACGATGAATTTTTTCGTTAAGCACAAGTTATTTTTGAAATATTTTTCACGATTAGTAAGGTTTAAGAATGTCAAAGTCAGCTTAATTACAGGTAATACAGAACAGGTAGAGGAAGCTTTGTTAAATAAGGAGATCGATCTGGGTATCATAGAAGGCATCAACCGTAACCCCCAGATCAGTTACCAGGAGTTTTTAAGAGATGAGATGGTGCTGGTAACTGCCACGTCCAATACCACGATCAGAAAAGATGTTATCAAGCCTGATGAGTTAAAAAACTTCCCGCTTTTATTGCGCGAACAAGGTTCGGGATCCCTGGATGTTGTAAAGCTTGCGTTAAAACAACACAACCTTAAGCTTTCAGACCTTCAGGTCGAAATGAAGCTGGGTAATACTGAAAGCATTAAATCGTATCTCACCGAAAGCAATTGCCTTGCTTTTCTTTCTGTACATGCCGTTCTGAAGGAGTTAAAAGCTAACGAATTTAAGGTCATTGATATTAAAGGCGTTTCCATTGAACGAGCTTTCTATCTCATAAACATCCATGGCCAGCCTGGCCAACTGTCGGAGTTATTTGTCAGGTTTGCTGCCAAACTTCAGCAATAGCTGAAAAGATTAAGCCTGTTTACCGGATGTAATCTTACCACTCGTGTTATTCTTTCTTAAGGCGCTGTAAAAGTTTGTCTTTTAATTCTTTGATAGTGCCTTCCTTGTCGGTTTTTATTTTTTTGAGCACCTGCTCCGCGCCTGGAGGATTGTATTTTGATCCCCAGATCATCAGTTCAACAATTGCCGGGATAAGATCAATACCTTTCTCTGTGAGACTATAGATAAACTTATTCTTCTTTTCTGCTGATACTTCAGATTTTATGAATCCGTTTGCTTCTAACAGCTTAAGCCGGTCTGCAAGGATATTGGTAGCGATCTTTTCATCAGAAGTCAGAAAATCACCGTAACTGGTTTTGTTGGTAAATATCAGATCCCTTAAGATTAATAATACCCATTTGTCGCCTATATAATCCAAAGAAAACGATACAGGGCAATCTGATCTATGCTGAATTTCTTTCATGACATTAAAATGTTAAATAATGCTTGCAAAGTGCAAGTTAATTGATTTACCTTTGTTTACTTGCAAATAGCAAGCAAATTTAAATATAATATTAGAATATAAAAGTCATGGAATTAACAAAGAAAACAGTATTAGTAACGGGTGGTGGTTCAGGAATTGGTTATGCAACCGCAATGCTTTTAATTAAAAAAGGCAACCAAGTAATCATCACCGGCCGTAATGCAGAGAAGCTGGACAAAGCCGCTAAAGAACTAGGCGTAGATTACATTGTTGGAGATTTGACCGATGCAGATTCAGTTGCCAGCCTTGTTAAAAAATTGGAAGCTGATTACAGCGATCTGAGCGTGCTAATTAATAATGCTGGTGTAGGTTTTGTTTATAAGCTGGGTGAGAGTGCAAACGCAGTTGAAAAAGCGAGGCAAGAGTTTGAGACTAACTATTTTGCCCCCGTTAGATTGACAGAATTGTTATTACCGCTATTGAAGAAACAGCCGGAAGCAGCCATTGTCAATATAACTTCTAACGTAGCGTTCCATCCGTTGGTAGTGCTACCAACTTACTCAGATGCTAAAACAGCGTTACATTCCCATTCTGTAGCGCTGCGCTTAACCTTATCTGCCGATACCAATATAAAAATCTTTGAGGTAATGCCTTCACTGATCAATACAGATGCCACTAAAGATATGGGTGGTGAGCAGCATGGTTTACCTCCGGAAGTAGCAGCCCAGGAAATTTATAATGGTATAAACGAAGACCGTTACGAAATATTTGTAGGTGAAGCTGGTCAGCAATATGCAGACTATTTGACTGATCCAAATGCAGCCGTTGCAAAATTCAATCAGGGACTTTATTAATTATAAAATCCCAAGCAAATGCTGTTCTTGATGAAACAGCATTTGCTGATAATATCAATCATAACATTACTATTATGTCAGACAGAAGAGATTTTATCAAGCAAACCGGCCTGCTATCAATGGCTGGTATTATAGGAGTAAATCAGCTTGCTAATGCTGAAACGACTGGCAAGGTTTATGCATCTACGCGATCAAAATGGGCAGATGGCTCAAGGCTGGTGGTGTCTGCCACCATGCTGTTTGAAGCAGGCGGGCAACCCGATAATGCACCAAGTCCATTTCCGCCCAACATGAAACCAGGTTACAAAGATTTACCCGCAGCCACCTGGTACGAATATGGTTACAAAGAAGGTATCCCCCGCATGCTGGACAACTGGGATAAATTAGGCATCAAGGTAACAACTCACATGGTAGGTTCAGCCGTTTTAAAGAATCCAGTTTTGGCCAAGGAGATTGTAGATCGTGGGCACGAGGCATCGCCACGGAATGACTTGGAAAGATGAATATGATATGTCTTATGACGAGGAAAAAAAATTCATTAAAGACGGTATAGATGCGATAAAAGAAAGTAACCGGGCAAACCGCAGTCGGTTATAACGCCAATTTCCTTCGCCGCAGTGAAAACACGCTGAAAATATTGCAGGAGTTGGGATGTATTTATCATATTGATGACTTGAGCCGGGACGAACCTTTTATTGTAAAAGTCAATCAAAAAGATTTTGCTGTTGTTCCGTACACTGTTCGTAATAACGATCTGGGGATGATAGAGCTAAAAAACTTCTCGCCAGATCAATATATCACACAGATCAAGATGGAGTTCGATCAGCTTTATGAAGAGGCAGCAATAAAACGCAGGCAACTCTCCTTAACTTTTCATGACCGCGTTAGTGGTACGCCTCAGATGGTAAAAGCTGCCACGGAGTTAATTAAGTATATGCAGAAGCATCCCGGCGTTTCATTTAAACGCAAAGACGAAATAGCTGAAATGACGCTAAAAGATCCGACAAGTCTGCGCGAGTAATTTCGCACATAAAGTTGACAGCTGCTCATTTGAGTAGCCTTTAACGCTATTGGGCATCAACAATATTTACTGCCGCTTTTTTAAAAAACTTAATTGAATCATTATGTCAAAAATATTAGTAACAGGAGTTACAGGTAAAATTGGAAGAGGAACGGTTAAACAACTGTTGAAAAAGGGTGTTCCAGCAAACGAGATTATAGGTCTATCCCGAAAAAAAGATGGACTTGGTGATCTGATTGCTAAGGGTTTTGAAATCCGAATTGGCGATTACTTCGATTATGATTCTTTATTACATGCTTTTAAAGGCGTTGATAAAATAATGCTTACGAGTGCAGTTGCTTTTTCAGATCGGTTTACTCAACATTATAACGTAATTACGGCGGCACGCCAGGCTGGTGTAAAGCATGTAGTGTATATGTCGATCATGCGCAAAGAAGGTTCAGGCCGTGTAATGCCGGAAATTACGGAATCAGATCTGTTTACTGAACAAGTACTTAAATCATCAGGGATTGGTTATACTGTTGTGTACCACCCTCCGTTTATAGATGTTCTTTCTCTTTATTACGATGCGGATCCCTTTCAAAATGGGATCCTTGTTCCGGCAGGCAACGGAAAAATGGCACCTGCAACCAGGGACGAGCTTGCGGAAGCACATGCCGAAATACTTTCCACAGCAGGACACGAAATGAAAACCTACTCGTTAGGCGGCAGCGAAGCCATCTCATTTGCCGACATCGCTAAAACACTTACAGATGTTACCGGAAAGCCGGTACCCTTTTCGACCATCACAACTGAAGCATACATTGACGATTTAGTTGCAAAAGGGATGCCTCAAAAGGTCGCAGAATTTTTGATGAATTGGGTAGTTTCTATTGAAGAAGGTGAATTCGGGCATCAGTCGGGCGATTTAGAACGACTGATAGCGAGGAGAGCAACAAATTTTAAAGACTATGTTAAAGTTAACTCCTTAAATACTTAGTTATTAGGATATCAATTAGCAGGACTGACTTGGGAAAAAACGGGTTATCATAGTTTCACTTTTCTTTTTTTGCTAAACAAGCTCAAAACATTGTTGTCTTACTATAGCTTAATCAAGACTTAGCTAAACAGAACATCGATTTTTTATAGTGTTATTGGCTTCAATATCTCACGAAAATTTTATATCAGGGATTAAAAACGCGAATGCCGGACCTATGTTATATGCCGTTCGATTCACGTAACCATTTATGGCATCCCTAGATAAAAATGCTTTAACGTAGAGAAATCTTTTTACGCTGTCTTTGTTGACATCATGCAGTAAGCAATATATATGGCTTTTCGTTAAATAATCAGAATTTTGCCGAGCCGTATTAACATCATAAAAGGCTGTCCTCAATTTGAGCGATAGTTGGAAAGCTGTCTTTTAAATTGTCCGGCACTAAATGAGTAATTTGGTATTCCGCGACACCAATCGGATTTTTAACGCCTTTCAACGCATATTCGGTAATTACTTTATTCTTTTCTTTACATATTAAGATACCAATTGCAGGCAAATCCAAATTGTGCTTTAATTGACTATCAACCGCGTTTAGATAAAAATTAAGTTTACCGGCATATTCAGGAATAAACTTACCGGTTTTCAGTTCAATAACTACAAAACAGCGAAGCTTTAAATGGTAAAATAACAGATCAATAAAGAAATTTTCACCTCCGACCGTTAAAGGATATTGACGGCCCACATAGCTAAAGCCGCGTCCCAACTCCATCAATAATTTAGTCATTTGACTAACTAAGCCATTCTCAAGATCCCTTTCTGAATGAAGGGTTGCTATACTCAAAAAATCAAATTTATAAGGATCTTTAAATACTTCTTGGGCCAGGTCATTTTGCATTGAATCCAAGGTTGCAGAAAAATTCGTAGTAGCAGCCCCGCGGCGGCTAAACAATCGCCCTTCAATTTGATGCACAAGTACATTCCTGCTCCATCCGTTTCTGACTGCCTCAGCAATATAAAAGTATCGTTCTTCAATATTTTTGATCTTATCCAACAGCGTGATGTGATGATACCAGGGTAATTGTGCAAGTGGCGCTTGCACAATTTGACCCCTTTCCTGAATTTGTGCAGGCGGCGCTTGCACAAATTCGGGATACGCTTCTGCGAAGGCCCGCATATATTTGAGGTTCCTTGGTGAAATCCCTTTCATATCCGGATAAAGCGAACTAAGATCTCTGGCGAGACGGTCAATGACTTTAGCGCCCCACCCCTCCTGCCGTTGCTTGACTAAAATGTTATAACCTATTTTCCAGTACAATTCTAAAAGTTGGCTATTGACGGTCAAGGCCACTTTTAATTTGGCTCTTTCTATTTCACTTCTGAGATCATTCAAAAGTAAATCATAGTTTTTTTCTTTATTCATCAACTTCCTCCTCAATCAAATATTATTAGTTAATATCTGGTCCTCAGTTATAAATTTGCTTTTCGCAAGCCGTTTTTTCAAAGTATCCATGTCTTCACTGACCTTGACAGCGAGAACTTTTGCGTAATGTTGGGTTTGCCTTAATGATTTATGACCCATCATTTTACTGATTGATTCCATCGGCACGTTGTTGGCCAGCGTTACTGTTGTTGCAAAAGTATTTCGTGCCATTTTAGAACTTAATTCTTTGTCGACGTCACAACGGTCAGCAAGTTCCTTTAAGTAGGAGTTATACTTTTGATTACTCAAAACCGGAAGTAGCATGTCCTTGATTATGCAATCATCATCATCCTCATATTTTGAAAGGATCTTCTGCGTGATGGGCAACAATGGGATGAAGGCCGGGGTTCCCGTTTTTTGCCTGTTTTTATAGATTCTCAACTCCCCTTTTGAATCAATATTGACCTCTGAACGTTTCAGTTGCTTGACGTCGATAAAAGACAAACCCGTAAAACAGCAAAAGATGAAAACGTCACGTACACGAGACAATCGCGCGTTAGTTAGCTTTTTAGCTGCAATTGCCTGAAGTTCTTCCTTATTCAAATAAATGGTTTCAACCTCTTCACGACCCATTGGGAATTTGGTAAAAGGATCACCGGTCAGCCAACCATTGTCGACACAATCCAACACGATCTTTTTCATGTTGGCAATATTTTTTAATGCAGAATTATGGTTAAGGCCCTTGTTGATCCTGTACCAATTGTACAACCGTTTGATAAATGCCAGGTCGAGCGAAAGTATATTGATATCAGTGCAACTATATTCTTTTTTAAGAAACTGCAGGGTATGCTTATAGGTAGTATTGAAATTCGTGCAGGTGCCGTTTGAAACACCTTTACCGACCATTGCCTCTAAATCTTCATTATGCTTACGGAATAGCGACATCAGCATCCATTGTCTTTGCTCCGTTCCAGATAGTAGGTCACGGATTGCCATAGCCGTGACTACCTTGCCTTTTTCAATCAGTTGTTTTCTTGCCTCATAAGCCTTGTTCTGCAAAACATCCAGGTAAGTGTTAAGTGCCCTTGCGTCCTCTTTAGTCCCTGAAGCACGATTGCTCCTCACATTCCAGCGGGATGGCTCCCAGGAACGTTTAGCTGACAACTCTTTTTCGATGCCGTCTACAGTGATACGAAGGTAAACCGGCATCTCGCCGCCTTTGTAGTTTTTTGGTCGCTTTAAATAGGTTAAAAGACCGAAGCTTTTTTCTAACATAACGATAGATTTTATGGTGAATAAATATCGAAATGCAATAGAAAAATGTCAAGATGTTCATGGAGTGAACATCTTGTCTATCAATACTTTACGGCACTTTGGGTGAGTCATTCACCCCGAGGGGTAGGTGACTACACGAATGACTCACCCAAATATTGATGCTTTTTGAACATTTTGCACAATGCCTAAAAGCACAAAAGCCTGTAAATCAATCGATTTACAGGCTTTTGTTGTTGTTTGTTATCACTATTGGCGGTGAGGGAGGGATTCGAACCCTCGGTACAGTTTCCCGTACGTCAGTTTAGCAAACTGATCCTTTCGGCCTCTCAGGCACCTCACCGGTTATTTTTAGAACAATCTGTCTTCCGTTTGGGATTGCAAATATAGCAATTGAAGTTATGTGTCAAAAAAAAATTTCAGGTATTTTAATAATCTATCCGCACATGGTAAATACTCATCAGCATGCGTTTAAATATACTTTTTATAGTTTCAATATCTTTTAATGTAATGTCGCTGTCTTTCAGTTGATTCTGATTCAGTTTGTAGTTCACAATGCGATCAACCAGGTCGCTGATGGATTGCTGGTCGGGTTCTTTGAGTGAGCGTGAGGCAGCCTCAACTGAATCGGCCAGCATCAAAACACCGGTCTCTTTAGAGAAAGGAATAGGCCCGGGATAGCGGAAAATGTTCTCATCAATGAATTTTTCGGGGAAGTTTTTCAGGAACGACTGGTAAAAATAATCTACCCGGGTATTACCATGGTGGGTACGGATGAAGTTGATGATGGCATCGGGTAGGTTTGCCTTTTGCGCCATCTCCACCCCTTTTCGTACGTGACTGATGATAATCTGCGCACTCTCTTCATACGAGAGTTTATCATGCGGATTAAAACCTGCTGTTTGGTTCTCAATAAAGTAAAGCGGATTTTCCATCTTACCAATATCATGGTATAAGGCCCCTGCCCTAACCAGCAGTGCGTTGCCTCCTATGCTGTAAATGGCATTCTCGGCCAGGTTGGCCACCTGTAACGAGTGCTGGAATGTTCCTGGTGCTTTAAAAGCCATTTCGCGCAGTATCGCGGCGTTGGTATTAGTAAGCTCAATAAGGGTAAGATCAGACGTGATACCAAACACCTTTTCGAACGCGTAAATAAGCGGGTAAGCCAGCAAAGTAAGCATCACACTCACCACAAACGGAAAGAACTCAACCCACTCAATAGTGGTAACATCGCCTTCGCGTATAAATGATATACCCAAAAACGAGATAAGGTAGGTTAACGTAATAATTAAGGCCGAAGTAAGAAACTGTCCCCTGCGCAACAAGTTTTTAATACTATAAATAGATACCATGCCCGCAGTAATTTCATAAAAGGCAAACTCGAAGCTGTTAGGCACATAAAAACCGGCAATCATTATTACCAGCAAATGAATATTCAGCGCCAAACGGGTATCAAACAGTATGCGGATAATGATAGGTACAATACAGTAAGGTATGTAATACAGGTTGGGCAACTGCACACTTATAGCCCACGAAAGTGTGGCCAGCATGGCTGTAATAACCAACAATATAAGCCCCACAAGGCGGTTATCATGGTAAATATCTTTACGGAAGAGATACAGAAACACGATAAGCAGCGTAACCGTTAACCCAACCAGTAAAAATTGCCCTAATGATACCAGTTTACGGTCGCCGTTAAGGCGGGCACTATCTTCAAAATACTTTTTGTATGACAAGAGCTTTTGGTAAACTTCATCATTAATTACAGCGCCCTTAGTAATAATTACCTCATCCTTTTGCACCATACCCAGCGTTAACGATATATTATCTAAAGCATCGCGCTTTAAGCGGTTGGTGAGCTTATCATCGTAAACCAAATTGTTTTGCAGGCGGTTTTGCAATATATCGAGCATAAAAGCCCGGTTTATGTTCAAAAGATTAAGTTCCTGCTCAAAGTAACCAATAGCTTTTTCTTTAGTGTAAAGCCCTGAGGTGTTTTTATTGGTCGATACATTTTTGCTTACAACGGTTATGTTGTAGTTTTCGTCGGCAGGTTGGTCTTTAATGCCGGGAGTAAGCAAACCCGTGCTGTACACTTTATTAAGCAATACTTTACCGGCTTCAATGTAGCGAGGCTTCAGTTTTTCAGGTATACCGGCAGTAGTCCATTTCAGGTTCAGGTCGTCTATAAAACCTTGTATCTGCTGGTCTTGCATGTCGGGCTTTAGCTGGTAAACCGGCGATATATTTTTAAGAGCATCGGCCTGGTCGCGTTCCAGTTCGGCTGAGGTTTTGAGTATGGCAAAGGCATGCGGGGCAACCAGTTCTTTTTGGTTCCATACGCGGCCCTTTTCAAACTCGTACCTAAATTTAGTTTGCTTGGGCAATGCCACTATGATCAGGAACACGCTGGCGAGTATCATGATAAATTTTACCAAAACAGCGTATTTACGCAGTAAAGCTTTTTGCCTCGAAATACTAAATTTTGCCATCCAAACTCTTTATAATCAAATATACCCCATTTTTATGCTTTGAGGCTAATAGCTGCAATTATAGTGTAAATTGCAACAATTATACAGCATAAGCGTTTGTTTAAATAATTAGCGCTGCGCACATTTAAACCAGTTTTATACCTGTAATGAAACGTATTTGGCTAATTATATGGTTATTAATTGCCTGCCTGTGCAAACCAGCATTGGCACAGCGCTTTAACACGCCCGACCAGCTCAACCAGCTGCGCCCCCTGCAAGACAGCCTTAAGCGGCTTGGCTACCAGATGTTTAATAACGAAAACGATCTGGAGCGCAAAAACGCCAACTATAATTTTATACGCACCCTGGTTAAAGCGCTTAAGGTGCCTAACTCATATGCCTTTAATTTCGATTCGTTAAAAACCATCAGCATACTGCGATCGCCCGATAATAAGTTTCGCATACTTACCTGGTACAACATGAATGAGGATGGTAGCTATCGCTTTTTCGGCACTATTCAAATGAACACGGGCGGCAAGCTGCTGCTTTATCCTTTAGAAGATTATTCGGCGTTTATTAAAAACCCCGAAGACTCGGTAGTTAATAACAAGAAATGGTTTGGCGCGCAGTATTACAAAATAATTGCGGTAGGTACTATAAATCCATATTATGTTTTATTAGGATGGAAAGGCCATACGGTAAAATCAACCAAAAAAGTTATCGAGGCATTATCCTTTAAAAAAACCGAACCTACCTTTGGGATGCCGGTATTTCAGGGTAACAAAAAAACACGTAACCGTATAGTTTTTGAGTATAACCGGCAGGCATCAATGCTGTTACGCTATGTACCCGAGCAGGATATAATTGTTTTTGACCACCTTGCCCCCCCCGATGATAAAATGAAAATGCAGCCCGACAGGTACGGCCCTGATCTAACCTACGATGGGTACAAACTCACCAACGGCAAGTGGATGTATAAGGATAACCTTGACATGCGCAACATACCCGCCCCTGATGATGTGGACATTGTTGATCCTAAAAAGCAGGCTTTGAAGGACAGGAGCTTGGTACCCGTAAGAAAAAATTAAAAATCGTCGTACTGTTTTAAAGTCCTTCGATTGTTCGTTATCAGCTCCATTTACAATAACGCTTTTTCTTCCAATGTTTAATTTATGTTAAGATTTACATAAGGTTTGAACAGAGGCACACCCTATGCTTACATTTGCACATTCTTCTTATTAAACATTATGGATTTTAACGTAGCTACGCTGGAAGCAGCAGATCATATTATTCACTTTCATTATTACGAAACGCTGGTAGCAAACAACGCCGACCAGGACTTATTGAAAATTAAAAACAAGTATGCCGAACACCTGGCTATATTTTTCCCTGAAATATCATTCCGCAACAACGAAAGTCAGCTTATACCGCTTCCGCATTTATACGAGTTGATCTTGAATAAGCTTAAAGGAATGAAATCAGGAGACATTCACCTCCTAATTGAACGTTTAGAGAAAGATGCAAAGAAAATAAGGAAATTTTACAAGGCTCAGTTAGCCAATTCAAAGTAGCATCATATTTTGATGAGCATCCATGCATAGCAAGTATGTTTGGATGCTCATCAAAATACATCCCTTTATTAGCTATTATTGCTATAAAAGTGCCTCTTAAATTCCCGGCATAGTCGCTGCAAATTAAATTCGCCGTTTCTCCCCTATCAATGCTTAGCTAAACCATTAACATAACTGTAAGTCAATACAATATTCTCAAAACCAGCCAACATATATTTGGCAAGTGTGAGTAATACGTATATTAGCCGCTTTTAATGTTGCAACTTGTAAAGATTTCAACACAACATTCGGTTTTAGACGATAAATGCTATTTTAGAAAAATTTTAATTTTAAAACTATGGTTCAGGATACCCTTGCAGTTAAAGAAGAACACGTAAAACCTCAATACCCTAAAGGTATACCTTACATCATAGGCAACGAAGCTGCCGAGCGTTTCAGCTTTTATGGTATGCGCTCTATACTGGTTACTTTTTTAGTAGCTCAATTTTTCATACCGCAAGGCTTCAACCAAACTGTAGCTGATGCTAAAGCAAACGAAATATCACACATCTTTGTAGCACTTGCCTATGCCATGCCGGTTGTTGGAGCCTTGGCCGCTGATTGGTTTTTTGGGAAATTTAGAGTAATATTTTATGTATCTATAGTTTATTGCATTGGTCATTTAATGTTAGCATTGTATGATGATAATCTCACCGGCTTTCAAATTGGCTTAATTATAATTGCTATTGGGGCAGGCGGCATCAAATCATGCGTATCTGCAAACGTAGGCGATCAGTTTGATAAGAGTAACCAAAGCCTTATGTCAAAAGTATATGGCTGGTTTTATTTTTCTATTAACGCAGGTTCGGTATTTGCTAACATTGCCATTCCTTATATTAATAAACATTATGGTGCTAAATGGGCATTTGGTATACCGGGCATATTAATGGCTCTTGCAACAATCATATTTTTTTTAGGGCGCAAAAAAATGATTAAAATGCCCCCCTCTGGTGTTAACCGCAATAATTTTCTATTTATATCGGTATATTCATTATTTAATATCAGAAAAAAGAAAAAAGGTGAATCCTTATTGGATGTTGCCAAACAAAAATTCGACCCCGAAAAGGTAGAAGGGATTAAAGCCGTATGGCGCGTAATGGCAATATTTGCATTTGTGCCCATTTTTTGGGCCATGTGGGACCAATGCTTGTCTGAATGGGTTTTACAAGCCACAAAACTTGAGATGTTACATCTTAATTTAATATTTTGGAATATTGAAGTTTTACCTGAGCAAGTACAAACCGCTAATCCTATTTTCCTGTTATCATTCATTCCAATCTTTAACTATGGAATTTATCCTCTTCTTGATAAAATTGGTATAAAAACTACGCCACTTCGCCGTTTTGGATTCGGATTGTTCTTAACCGGAGTGTCCTTTGTGATCATTGCTTTAATACAAGAAAAAGTAGATGCCGGGCAACATCCTTCAACTTGGTGGCAAATTTTAGCCTATATGGTATTAGCTGCGGGCGAAACACTGGTATCAATCACTGGATTGGAGTACGCTTACACACAATCTCCAAAATCAATGAAAAGCACTATGTCTGCCATATGGCTGTTTACAGTTGCATTGGGCAATACCTTTGTTGCTTATGTACAAAACAGCATTTCACATAAAGGCTTTTTCTCAAGATATGTTGGCGCCGATTTTTACTGGTTTTTTGTAGTACTGCTTGCTGCATTTTTAGTGGTTTACTTATTTGTATCGCCTCGTATTAAAGAACGCAATTATGTTACCGAAGACGAGAATAAGGTAGCTGCCGAAACTACCAACTTATAGCATTTAACAACTTTTAACTAAAAGCAGGACGCTAACAATCGTCCTGCTTTTGTTTTTTAAGGGGCGAAATACGTACTTTTGCCGCTCTTACTTTTTTGAAACTGTAATTACGTGCCCGATAGCATAGTCATCATACCCACTTATAACGAGAAAGAAAACATTGAACGCATGATACGTAAAGTGTTTTCGCTTCCGCATGATTTTCATTTATTGATAATTGATGATGGCTCGCCCGATGGTACCGGCGCACTTGTAAAAGGTTTACAGCCAGAGTTTCCGGGCAAATTATTTATTGAAGAGCGCCAGGGCAAACAAGGCTTGGGCACAGCCTACATACATGGCTTTAAATGGTGTATAGCCCATAAGTACGATTACATTTTTGAGATGGATGCCGATTTTTCGCACAACCCCAATGACTTGCTGCGCCTGCGCGAAGCTTGTGTGGAGGGTGCTGATATGTCGGTTGGCTCGCGGTACGTAAAAGGCGTTAACGTAGTTAACTGGCCCATGAGCCGTGTATTGATGAGCTATTATGCATCGATGTATGTGCGCATTATTACCGGTATAAATTTGCATGATTCTACCGCCGGATTTGTGTGCTACAAACGCAAGGTATTAGAAACCATCAGGCTTGATAAAATTAAGTTTGTAGGTTACGCTTTCCAGATTGAAATGAAATACACCACCATTAAGCATGGCTTTAAAGTGGTTGAAATTCCCATCATATTTACCGACCGTACCGAGGGCACATCCAAAATGTCTACCGGCATTTTTAAGGAGGCTTTCTTTGGTGTTATACAAATGCGCATTAACAGCATTTTCCGCAAATACCCTGAAGGGGACTGACAGGATCTTGTCAGTGTTCAAGGTGTTCAACTGCGTTTCCGTCAATGTGATACTAACGTTAAATACGTTTCATGAAATACTTGATTGAATACCACAGAAAACGAAGACTTTCGGACAATTTCGCGGTTTCAGAAGAGAAAAATAAAGAGGAATAAGGCAAGTAGCCGATAGCCGGCCCCGCTCCCAAACCTTCGCTCTTCGATCCTTTTAATCTTGCTTGAAATAAATAAATTGCTAAATTTGTTGGCAATGAACGAGAATTTAGATCCGGCAGCCGAGCGCTTAAGCACCACCGAACGCGATATTGAAAAAGTATTGCGGCCGCAGGCTTTTGAAGATTTTACCGGGCAGGATAAAATTCTGGCTAACCTGCGTGTATTTGTTCAGGCCGCCCGCTTACGCGGCGAATCATTAGACCACGTTTTGCTGCACGGCCCTCCGGGCCTGGGCAAAACCACCCTCTCGCACATTATAGCTAATGAGATGGGCGTGGGTATTAAAATTACCTCGGGCCCGGTGTTGGATAAACCCGGCGACCTGGCCGGTTTGCTTACCAACCTCGAACCCGGCGATATTCTGTTCATTGATGAAATTCACCGTTTAAGCCCGCTGGTTGAGGAGTACCTGTACTCGGCCATGGAGGATTTTAAGATAGATATTATGCTGGAGAGCGGGCCAAATGCCCGTTCGGTACAATTGTCTTTAAATCCGTTCACGCTGGTTGGTGCTACAACACGCTCAGGTTTGTTAACCGCACCTTTAAGGGCACGTTTCGGTATTAATTCAAGGCTCGAATATTATGATGCCAAGCTGTTAACTACTATTGTGCTCCGTTCATCACAAATACTCAATACTCCTATAACCGACGAGGGCGCTTATGAAATTGCCCGCCGCAGCCGGGGTACCCCGCGTATTGCCAATGCCCTGCTACGCCGCACCCGCGATTTTGCCCAAATTAAAGGCGACGGCAATATTGATACAGCCATAGCCAAATATGCCCTCAACGCACTCAATGTTGACGAACATGGCCTCGACGAAATGGACAACAAAATACTCCACACCATCATCGAAAAATTTAAGGGTGGCCCCGTGGGTGTTAAAACTATTGCCACTGCCGTGGGCGAAGATGAAGGCACCATTGAAGAAGTTTACGAGCCATTCCTGATACAGGAGGGCTATTTAATGCGTACATCCCGCGGCCGCGAAGCTACTGATAATGCTTACAAGCATTTAGGCATCCTGCGCCCGGGCCAACCGCCTCTGCTATTTTAAAAGCCTATTTAATTGCCTTTAACAAAGCCTTGCTCCAAAATTCGGCTAAAGCTTTTTCGCCTTTGGTGTTGGGGTGAAGATAAAATACACCGTCAGCGCCGTTTTCGGGTTTAAAATCGGTTAAGTAATTCTTTTCAAAGTATGGGTAAGCCTTTTTATCACCCGCAAAAACATGGTGCGGGTTACTCTTTTTGTATTCTTTAACCAGCGCATCAATTTGCGGCCAATAGGATAGCACCCTCTGCTGCCCTTCTTTTAAATAAGTAGAGCGGTTATGCGTATTATCACTGTACCAAATGGGGTAGTTAATCACAATTTTAGCGTTGGGATAGACAGCAAGTAAACTATCGGCAATGGTTTTTAAGTTGGATTGATAATTGGGCGGAGATACCGGTGAGCCATTAGGCCCCTGTATGGCACTATCATTAGTACCCAGCATTACCGAAAACACCAGTTGTGCGGTGCTATCAGCATAAAAAGTTATTGCAGCGGCTTTTACCTTTTTAAATAATGTATTCGTAGCCGGCAAAAAATCCACCGTAGTACGGCCACTAACGCCCTGGTTTGATACCTGAATATTCGGCCCAAGTTTCTCTTTTAAAAACTCGCCAACAAAATTGGGTGGTGATTGGTCTTTAGCCACAGTGCCGTGGGTAATGCTGTCGCCTATAAATACAATGTTTATTTGGGGGTTATCGCGATAAACAAAAGCGCTGCAAAGCACAATAACAAGCAGCAGGCAATAAGGTAGTTTGAAGTTTTTCATAA
The DNA here is from genome assembly GCF_031951985.1 of Mucilaginibacter terrae. Lineage (NCBI taxonomy): Bacteria > Pseudomonadati > Bacteroidota > Sphingobacteriia > Sphingobacteriales > Sphingobacteriaceae > Mucilaginibacter > Mucilaginibacter terrae. Next base: position 1,801,372 of record NZ_JAVLVU010000001.1, read on the forward strand.
TTGGCTGAGTAAACATAGTCATTTTCCTATTTATAGCACGAGGCATAAGGCAATCCTATATATTTGTTTAACAAACTACTACTGATGAATAAAAATATTTGGCTTTCAATGGCTGCCTTTTTATTGGGAGCAACCGCATCTGCTCAACAGGTAACCAAAGTAACCGACCCGGCCGACTGGGTGAACCCATTAATGGGAACGGATTCAAAACCTGATCTTTCTAACGGAAATACTTACCCCGCTATTGGTTTGCCATGGGGTATGAATTACTGGTCGCCGCAAACGGGTACTATGGGTAACGGGTGGATGTATACTTACGCTGCCGATAAAATTCGGGGTTTTAAGCAAACCCACCAGCCGTCGCCCTGGATGAATGATTACGGCCAGTTTGCTATTATGCCGGTAACCGGTAAAATGAGGTTTGACCAGGATGCCCGTGCAAGCTGGTTTAGCCACAAGGCAGAGGTTTCGAAGCCGTATTACTACAGCGTTTACCTGGCCGATCATGATGTAACCGCCGAATTAACCACAACTGAACGTGCTGCACAGTTCCAATTTAGCTACCCTAAAAGTGATAGTTCTTTTATTGTGATAGATGCTTTGGACAAGGGCTCATATATCAAGGTTTTTCCTAAACAAAACAAGATAATTGGTTATACCACACGCGCAGCCCGCAGCAAACCGGTCGATTTTAAAAACTACTTCGTTATATACACCGATAAGCCTTTCAGTATAGCCAAAACATGGCACGGCAAAACTTTGGCCGGGGCAGATTCATTGGAGTTAACCAATAACCACGCTGGGGCAATAGTTGGCTTTAAAACCACCCGTGGCGAAAAGGTGCATGTACGTGTGGCTTCATCACTCATTAGCTTTGAGCAGGCCGAACTTAACCTTAAACGCGAGTTAGGCACCGATGATTTTGAAACCACCAAACAAAAAGCCCATACCGCCTGGAACAAGGTCTTAAACCGCTTACAGCCCGAAGGCGGCAGTGTTGACCAAACCCGCACTTTTTACTCGTGCCTGTACCGTGCGGTAATGTTTCCTAATAAACTGTACGAGGTTAATGCCCAAAACAAGGTGGTACATTACAGCCCTTATACCGGCAAAACTATGGCGGGTTACAAGTTTGCAGGTACCGGCTTTTGGGATACCTTCCGTGCGTTGTACCCATTCCTTAACCTTATGTATCCATCCATTAACAAAGAGATGCAGCAGGGTTTAATAAGCGATTATGTGGAAGGTGGCTGGTTGCCCGAATGGAGCAGCCCCGGTTATGCTGATATAATGGTGGGCAACAACTCGGCATCGGTAGTGGCCGAAGCTTACCTTAAAGGTGCACGCGGATATGATATTAACAAGCTTTACGAGGCATTGGTACACGGTGCTAATAACGAAGGACCGTTTACGGCTACAGGACGTTATGGCTTTAAATATTACAACGAGTTAGGTTATGTGCCATATGATGTAAAGATAAATGAGAATGCGGCGCGTACGCTGGAGTATGCTTACGATGATTTCGCCATCTATCAACTGGCTAAAGAACTCAAACGCCCGCAACCCGAAATTGACCTGTATAAAAAACGCAGTCAGAATTACCGCAACCTGTTCGACCCGGCAACAGGCTGGATGCGGGGTAAAAACAAAGACGGTAAATTCCAGTCGCCTTTTAACCCTTTTAAATGGGGCGATGCCTTTACCGAGGGGAACAGTATTCATTACTCATGGTCGGTATTTCATGATATACAGGGGCTTGTAAACCTCATAGGAGGCGAAAATAAGTTCGTTAACAAGCTCGATTCGGTATTTAGCATGCCTCCTTTATTTGATGACAGCTATTACGGTGGTGTGATACACGAGATACGCGAAATGCAGATTATGAACATGGGGCAATATGCGCATGGTAATCAGCCTATTCAGCACATGATATACCTGTACAACTATGCCGGCCAGCCTTGGAAAACCCAATACTGGGCACGTGAAGCCATGAACCGCTTATACAAAGCCACACCCGATGGTTATTGCGGCGATGAGGATAACGGCCAAACTTCGGCCTGGTATGTGTTTAGCTCTATAGGCTTCTACCCGGTTTGCCCGGCCAGCGACCAGTATGTATTAGGTGCACCACTATTTAAAAAAATGACCTTGAATTTGGAGAACGGCAAATCGGTAGTTATAAATGCGCCAACAAACAGCGCAGCTAACAAATATGTAGGTGCGCTAAATTATAATGGGAAAGCATACAGTGCTAACTGGTTAAGCCATAAAGCACTGCAAAATGGAGCCATAATCAATTTTACCATGCAGGCTACACCAAATAAAACCAAAGGCACTAAACCGACCGACTATCCTTTTTCTATGTCGGCTAAGCAATAGCCTGTTAATTTATGCTATAAAAACCAGCGTTACAGTAAGTAATTATTGTACCGCTTTTTTATGTTTTTTTCTTCCGATTTGTTTTATTTTCGCTGCTGTTCATTTTGTATTTGATAATCGTATGCTTAGAATTTTTTCGGCTGCCGCAGCCATTGCCATAAGTTTTGCCTCATGCCAATCGGGCAAATCAGAAACCGTTACCGATAGCACAGCTACCGCTACTAAAACAACCAGTAACACCACTACCGAAGAGGTAGTTGCACCAGCAGGAAAACCGGCCTCTAATGCCGAAATTATAGCCCGTAAGCAGGTGCCCATCCTGTGTTACCACCAAATACGCGACTGGCGGCCAAAAGACTCTAAAACCGCTAAGGACTACATTGTACCCATTGCCAGTTTTAAAGAGAAGATAAAAATGCTGGCCGATAGCGGCTACCATACCATTCTGCCAGATCAGTTGTATGCATATCTTACCACAGGTGCCAAACTGCCAAGCAAACCCATTATGCTTACGTTTGATGATACCGACCTTGACCAATTTACCATTGCCAACCCTGAGTTGAAAAAGTATGGCTTTAAGGCTGTTTATTTTATCATGACGGTATCCATAGGTCGCCCTAATTACATGAATAAGGAGCAAATTAAACAACTGGCTGATGAGGGTAATGTTATTGGAAGCCACACCTGGGATCACCACAACTTTAAGAAATTTGCTGGCGACGACTGGAAAACCCAGATAGATAAGCCCACCAAAAAGCTGGAAGATATAACCGGTAAAAAGATAACCTACTTTGCTTACCCGTTTGGTTTGTGGAATGCACAAGGCCTGCCCGAATTGCATAGTCGTGGCTTTAAAATGGCTTTCCAACTGGCCGAAAAGCGCGACCCGAATGATCCGCTTATGACCGTGCGCCGTATTTTAGATAGCGGTTACTGGAGTGCCAAAACCTTGAGCAATAGTATTAGGAATAGTTTCTAAACGACTATGTAATAAAAGCAAAAGCCCTTTTCTGATTTAGAAAAGAGCTTTTGCTTTATAAATTTTCTTCGGATGGGCCGCCATCTTTGTTTGAGGAGTTTTCCTCGCTTGGTGGGCCTGGAATACCGCTATCATTATCTGGCACTACTGTGTCTACACGGTGCTCATCATCTTCGGTATGCTCGGTAGGTGTGTTGCCTTTTGATATTTCATCATGGTCAACAGTGTCTTCATTTAAGCTGGTATTTTTGGTTTCTTCGGTACTCATAGGTAGTTTATTTACAGGTTAAACAATGCGATTTTATTCTTCAGTTACCCATTTTACGGCTTCATCTAACTGCCCCAGCGGGAAGCCTTTTGATTGCCCGGGAGCCATAAACCTAAAAACGTTACTGGTAAACCATTCTACGGCTTTTTGATCGGTTACAATGGCTATTTTCTTCCACTTGGTAAAGTGTTTAAGGCCAACTTTAATGTCGTCCCACCAGGCACCAACGGTAAAATTTGCTACATCGGTCTCTAAAACCAATATGTAATTTATTTCGCCCTGGCGCTTTACCAAATCATCCAATTTAGGTATCAGCACGCGCTCAAAATCGTCTTTTGTAACTTCGCCTATGGCGTGTATGCCAACTACGTTATCGGGTAAATCATTAATAAACTGAAGCATAACAGGTAAATGTTTTGTTGTAAATACAACACAGGTACATCTATACTGTTTTCTTTATAAGTCACAATTTTCCCAAAAGGCAAAGTAGTTGTCCGATATTTTCTTATTAACCCCACTTTACCAAGTACGCTCCACGCCCTATTCTCTTATCCAAATCCGTATCTTTGTTTTGGTGAATCAAAATCTGTTCAAATACAGCCAACTAATTAAAGACGAGGCCAAACGCCTGGGCTTTATGTTTTGCGGTATTGCCAAGGCAGATTTTTTGGAAGAAGAAGCCCCTCGCCTCGAAAACTGGTTGAAGCAGGAACGCCACGGCGAAATGCAATACATGGAAAACCATTTTGATAAACGCCTCGACCCGCGCCTGTTGGTTGATGGCGCCCGTTCGGTTATTTCGTTGGCGTTGAACTACTATACCGATAAACAGCAAACCGACCCGCTTGCCCCCAAAATTTCCAAATATGCTTACGGGATAGATTACCACGACGTAATTAAAGCCAAGCTTAAAGAATTGCTCTTTTTTATTCAGGAAAACATCGGTGATATAGGTGGTCGGGCGTTTGTTGATTCGGCACCGGTGCTGGACAAGGCCTGGGCTCAGCGCGCAGGCCTGGGATGGGTGGGTAAAAACGCTAATCTCATCAACAAAAAAAGCGGTTCCTTCTTTTTTTTGGCGGAGCTGATCGTAGATGCCGAACTGGCTTATGACATTGCCCCCACCGTTGACCATTGCGGTACCTGTACACGCTGTATTGACGCCTGCCCTACCGATGCCATCGTGGGCCCTTATATTGTTGACGGCAGCCGCTGCATCTCCTACCTTACCATTGAGCTAAAAAACAACATCCCCGAAGAGTTTAAAGGTAAAACCGATGACTGGATGTTTGGCTGCGATGTATGCCAGAATGTGTGTCCCTGGAACCGCTTCTCACTCCCCCATACCGAACCGGCTTTTGAGCCGCACCCCGATCTGCTGGGCATGTCCCAGCGCGACTGGCAGGATATTACGCAGGAGACCTTCCAGGCGGTATTCAAAAAATCGGCCGTAAAGCGCACCAAGTTTGCGGGTTTGAAAAGAAATATTGAGTTTCTATCGTATAGATTAAGTGTAATAGGAAAATGGCTAAGAGTCAAACGTGATATTTTTGTCTCAGCAGGGTTTCTCATAAGAGGACCTGCGCCGCGTTCATATGAACCGCAGTTATCTCAATTGCATTGCAGGGTCCTCTCCGAGAGACCCTGCACAGACGAATAATCCCTTGTAAAAGCAAAGGATGAAAGTTCTATGAAACCTTTCATCCTTTACCTTTCAGCTTTCGCCTAAAATTATGCCTTATTAACTCAGCTCTTTTTAAACTTATTGGCCAGCGCCTACAGCATATCTTCGTTTACAGGTTTGGCAGGCTCATCGGTTTTAACGGGGCGTTGCTGTTGCTCCGGGCGGTTATTGTTTAAGGTTGTTTTTCGTCTCAGCAGGGTCTCTCGGAGAGGACCCTGCGCCGCGTTCATATAAACCGCAGTACCTCAATTGCATTGCAGTGTCCTCTCAGAGAGACCCTGCACAGACGAATAATCCCTTGTAAAAGCAAAGGATGAAAGTTCTATGAAACCTTTCATCCTTTACCTTTCAGCTTTCGCCTAAAATATTATGCCTTATCCAACTCAGCTCTTTTTGAATTTATTGGCCAGTGCCTGCAGCATATCCTCGTTTACAGGTTTGGCAGGCTCATCGGTTTTAACAGGGCGTTGCTGTTGCTGCGGGCGGTTATTGTTGTAAGGTTGTTTGTTAAACGGCTTTTGCTGAAATGGCTTTTTTTGTGCGCTATCAACACCTTCGGTTGCCTGGGACGGTTTATTTTGTACTGGTTTGGGTTGTACGGGGCGGGTAACTTTAGTGGCTGTCCAGCGTTCGTAAATTTCTTTTAATTTATGCTTGGTGTATAACGGAAAATCGCCATTCATCATCCACGAGTAGTAGCTTGGCTCTACATCAAACACATCTTCAACACGTTTGCCTTTGTGCTTACCAAAGTTAAAAGTTTCCTCACCAGCGTCATTATAAACCATTCGGCCAACAAAATCTACCGCGCGTTGCAGGTTGGTAAACTCGTGCAGGGCTGCCACCTCGTTTTGTACCGGGATGGTCTTGTTGCCTTTTTTATCAATAAACTCGGTGTCTTTATAACGCTCAACCTGGGCCAGCAAAACTTCCATGGTGGCACGGGTATCAGCCTCGGCCGAGTGCGCGTTTTCAATTTCCTTTTTACAATAAAACTGGTAAGCAGCCTTCAGGGTACGTTGCTCCATCTGGTGAAAAATATTTTGCACATCAACAAAATGCCTGTCGTTTAAATCAAACGGCACACCTGCACGCAAAAATTCTTCTACCAGCATAGGTATATCAAACCTATTAGAGTTATAACCGGCTAAATCACATCCTTCTAAAAATGTAGCTACTTCGGCAGCTGTTTCTTTAAAAGTTGGCTTACCCTGCACATCTTCATCATAAAAACCATGAATGAGCGATACTTCCAGCGGAATCGGCATTTCAGGATTTAAAACCCAAACCTTGCTTTCTTCGGTACCATCGGGCAAAAGTTTTATAAAGGCCATCTCCACAATACGATCAACACCCAGGTTGGTGCCGGTGGCTTCGAGGTCAAAAAATGCAAGCGGACGTTTTAAATTCAGTTTCATTATGCAAAATGCTTTGATGCAAAGTTCGGTAAAAGCTTTAAAGTTTTGGTATTAACTTTTTATATTTATGGCATTGAATTAATTAAAAATCTGGCCTGAACTAATTATCACAGATGAAAACCCCTTTCTTACTATTGATTGCCGCTGTTTTATGGTGCGCACCCGCCTTTGCCGATGATTTTCCATACGGCCAGTTTAAGGTGGAAGAAATGCAGATGAAAGCGTATGACAAAGACAAAACTGCCCACGCCATTGTATTAAATGAATACGGCAAAACCTGGATAAGCAGCCAGGACGGCCTGCCCCTTATTCATGAATATCATGTTAAAATTAAAATATTTGACAGTAAAGCCTTTGATAAAGGCGATGTTGAAATATTGCTGCGCAAAAACGACAATAACAGCTTTGAAAAAATCAGAGATATTGAAGCAATAACCTTTTATACAAACGCCCAAGGCGGTATTCAACGGAGCGAATTAGACCCTAAGAAAATTATCACCGAAAAAAAAAGCCAATACAGGGATGCTGTAAAATTTGCCATGCCCAATGTAACCGATGGTTGTGTAATTGAATATAAATACACTATCGAATCGCCTTACACGCTTAGTTTCCGGGATTGGATCTTCCAGAGCGATATCCCCAAAATATACTCCGAGTATGAGGCCCGCATACCTGCTTATTTTGATTTTAAGGCATCATTGAGAGGTTTTTACAAACTCACCAAACATGAAGGCACCATTGACCAAAACTGCTTTGAAGTACGCGGCAATCGTTGCGACTGCTCAAAAATGGTATATGGCATGGCCGACCTTCCGGCATTTAAAGAGGAGGAATACATGACGGCAGCTAAAAACTTTGTATCGGCCATAAATTATGAGTTGAACCAGTATGTTGACCCTTACGATGGTACCAAACATGTAAAAACACAAACATGGGACGATGTTGACCGCACCCTTAAACAACATGAAGATTTTGGTTCTCAATTGCGTAAAACCGGTTTATTTAAGGAACAGGTAAAAACCGTAACAGCCGGCTTAACCGATGATCTTTCGAAAGCTAAAGCAATTTACGCTTACATCAAAAAAACGCTTAAACAAAATAACTACATCGGCATTTTTGCCGAGAACGGCCTACGTAAAACATTAGATACCCATACCGGCAATGTGGCCGATATTAACATGTGTTTAATTGTGGCGTTAAATGCGGCAGGAATTAACACCGATGCCGTACTCCTATCCACGCGCGAACATGGTTTGATTAACATGCTTTACCCCGTTGTGGGCGATTTTAATTACATTATAGCCAAGGCTAACATTGGCAACAAATCATACCTGCTGGATGCCACCGATCCTATTTTACCTTTTGGCATGTTACCTGTTGACTGTATTAACGGTAAGGGCCGGGTAATGGTAGCCGATTGGAACAAGCCCTCATACTGGATGGATATGGAAGCATCTCATAGGCGTACACTTACCAATATGATGGATTTAACCTTGCAACCTAATGGTAAGCTAACCGGTACTATACGTAACTATTTATATGGTTATGAAGCACTTGATAAACGCAGGGCCATTAAAAAATTCAATACTATCGATGAGTATGTAGAAAACCTGGATGAAAAGCTTGCCAAATTAAAAATTAAAAAGTTTGAAATCACGAACGTAGATAGCCTGGATTTGCCCATAAGCGAGACATTTGAGGTTGAGATGGATCTATATAAAGACATGAGCAATAACCGCCTGGCATTTAACCCGTACCTACTCAACCGTATAACTACCAACCCTTTTAAACTCGAAGAACGTGTATACCCGGTAGATATGGGCACGGCATCCGAAAAAAAGATAATCCTAACCATACATTTGCCCGAAGGTTACAGTATTGAAACACCACCTAAAAATACCGGCCTGGTGTTGCCCAATAATGGAGGTTCGTTTAAAACCGTTTACGAAGCCAACGAAAATGGTGCTTATACTTTTTCGCATATTATTCAAATGAACCGCCCTGTTTATTCTTCCGAAGAATACCCTTACTTAAAAGAGTTTTACAATAAAATCATTCAGGCCGAACAGGCAGATATTATTTTCAAAAAGAATTAATATACAGTAAAGCCGAAAATTATCTGTCATGTTAAAGCATCTGTATACTGTTTTAAAGTGTGGGCTTATGTTGTTGGGCATTAGCATATACCCTAATATTACTAAAGCTACTGATCTTGACTTTGGTAAACTTACCAAGCATGATAGTACGATTACTAATTATGCTGATGGGGTTGCCTGCAGTGCCGTTGTACTAAATGAAGCCGGTGTAGTTAAATTCAGCAAATCTTATCCTTATAATCTGATACACCAGTATCATGTAAAAATTAAGATCTTCAAAGCAGATGCTTTAAAGCAAGGCGATATTGAAATTTCTTTTTACAAATGGAACAAAAGCCTAAGCGAAAAGATCACGCGCTTTGATGCTATTGTTTATACCCCCGAAACTAATGGACATTTCAAACGAACCGTATGTGATATATCAGGTGGAAGAATTATTGATCAAAGCGATCACTCAGGTACATTCAGTTATGCACTGCCCAACGTTTTGGTTGGGAGCATTATTGAGTACAGATATGACCTCGAAACGCCTGATAGAAATGATTTCACACCCTGGATATTTCAGGAAGGCATGCCCAAAATACATTCAGAATACAAGGTGCATATGCCGCCAAAGCGTAATTATGATGTTATTTTAAAAGGCGGATACAAACTTTCTAAAAATTATAACGACAGTACTGTTTGCCTCGAGCACAAAGGGGAATGTACGGTACAGGTTTATGGAATGGATAGTATTCGTGCTTTTGTTCCTGAAGAACGTATGACCGATATTATTGATTATATACCGGCTTTATACTTTTATAAAATAACCTATAACTTCAAAAAACAAACCGGAAATGTTGCAGCCAAAGATTGGACAGACTTTGACAAGGAGACTTTGGAAGACCTGTATTTTGGCCAGCAACTACAAGAAACCGACTTTTTTAAACGTAAGTTAAAAAAGATAATTCTCCCCTCTCCAGATACCCTTGCTTTAGCAAAAACCATTTACTCGTATATCAATCATCACATTAAATGGAATGATCGTTTGGCCACCCGAAGCATAAGCATCAGAGATGCCTTTAATGAGGGCAAGGGCAATTCGGCCGATATAAACCTGATGCTTGTAACAGCTTTAAGGGCTTATGGAATCAGTGCTTCCCCGTTATTAATATCAACCAAAAACCATGGAGCTGTTGATATGTACCTGCCGAGGATCGAAAACTTCAACCATGTTGTGGCTGCAATAAGCATCGGCACTTCTAAATACTATGCAGATGCTACCGATGCCCTGTTACCCTTTGGTATGCTGCCCGAATACTGCTTTAATGATTATGGCCGAATATTAAGCGACAAAGACTCATGCTACTGGTTAAAAATGCAGCCCGAATATCCTGTAACCAATAATTACACTGTTGATGTAACCTTAAACCCCGATGGAACTTTAAAGGGCAAAGCGGTAAGTACAAATGTTGGCTATAGCTCTTATATAAAACGCAAGCAAATCAAAAGCTTTAACAACATCGATGAATATATTGAAAAATTAAAGGATACGTTTAACGGTGTAAAAGTATTGAATGTAACTACCGAAGGGTTGGACACCATAGACGCCCGGTTAAGAGGATTTTATGATATCGAAATATCAAAATCAATAAATAATTCGCCCGGTAAAATTTATTTTAATCCTTACTTGTTTGATGAAATAATTAACAACCCTTTCAGTGCAAACGAGCGTAATTTTCCTATTGATTGTGGCTTACCTTCCGAACAGCGGATTGTGATATCGGTGCATTTACCCCAGGGATATGATGTTGAAACCATACCTCAGGAAATTGGCCTCGCTCTACCTAACAATGGCGGGCACTTTACTACACTGTACAATAAAATAAACAACACAGCAATTTTTTCGCATATTATTAAGCTTAACCGCTCTGTATACACACCCGACGAATATCCTTACTTAAAAGAATTATTCAACAAGATCATTCAGGTTCAAAAACTTCCAGTTATTATAAAACGTAAATCATGAAAAGGATTTTCACAGCAATTACCTTTTTATTATCAGGCTTGCTGAGCGCTGATGCGCAAAATATTTATACCGCTGCTGATATTGATAAAAGCCTGCTTCCATACGCCAGCGCTGTTATACGCAACCAGGAAATTACCACTGAGGTTAAAGATTTAAATAATACTATTTACCGTTTTAAAGAGGTAGTTACCGTTCTTAATAAAAACGGAGATGATAATGTTGATTATGTGGTTTGGTACGATAAAAGCAACCGCATAAAAAACATTAAAGGAACTATATATAATGAGTTTGGCAAACAGGTGAGCAAATTCTCTGAAAAAAACTTTAAAGATTATGCCGCAGCCGATGGCTTTTCGATGTTTTTGGATGACCGGTATAAGCGCTTTCAGCCTGCCGTGAGCGATTACCCTTACACCGTAGAATATGAGTATGAGATAGCCTCAAAGCAATCATTGATATTTCATGATTGGAGGCCCAATTATGAGCCGGGTACATCGGTTGAGCATAGCTCTTACCAGTTTATTTGCAAGCCCGATTTCAATATCCGCTACAAAGAGTTTAATACTACACAGCCTGTTAAAACCGAAACCAATGCAGCAGGATTAAAAACTTATACCTGGGAAGCCAATAAACTCAAAGCCTTGCGTGGTGAACCGTACAGCCCCGATGCCGAGCATTACAAAACTATAGTAAAAATAGCACCCGAAAAATTTAGCTATGAAGGCATTGATGGCAGTTTTACCAACTGGAACGATTTGGGTAAATGGGTATACGACAAACTACTCAATGGCCGTACAACCCTACCGCCCGAAACCGTAGCGTACCTGCACAGCCTTACCGATACCATTAAAGAACCTAAGCAAAAAGCCAAAGCTGTTTATGAGTATATGCAGCAAAAAAGCCGGTATGTAAGTATACAAGTGGGCATAGGCGGTTACCAGCCTTTTACCGCTACCGATGTAGATCGCACAGGCTATGGTGATTGCAAGGCGCTGGTTAATTATACACAGGCTATGCTCAAAGCTGTAAATATCGATTCGTACTATTGCGTGGTTACGGCCGGCGATTATAAAAAAAGCTTTTCACCCGATTTTGCCAGCATGCAGCAAGGCAATCACATTATTTTGTGCCTGCCATTTAAAAATGATACCACTTGGCTTGAGTGTACCAGCAAAGAAATGCCGTTTGGCTTTTTAGGTGATTTTACCGACGATCGCACAGTTTTAGCTTGTACTGCACAAGGTGGCAAACTATTACATACCCCTAAATACACCGCCGAAAAAAGTAAACAAATACGCAAAGGGGTGCTAACACTCAAAAACGATGGCTTACTATCGGGTAGCATGACCACCACCTTTGAGGGTTGCCAGTTTGATAATCGCCCCATTACACCCGGCGAAATAAGCGATGAAATAAAGAAGGCCAAAGAAAACTACAGCATTAACAACCTTGATATTGAGAGCCTTGAATACAAAGCTGTAAAGAACATTGAACCGGTTAATAACGAAAAAATAAAGTTTACAGCACGCGATTATGCATCCATAGTTGATGGCAGGTACTATTTTATTGCTAACCTTGCCAACAGGCATTTATCGGTTCCAAGAGAGGTGCGTAACCGCAACAACGATGTATACATAAACCGTGGCTATACCGATATTGATGAAATAACTTATGAGGTACCAGCCGGTTATAAAATGGACAGCAACCCGCTACTGGTTAATATTAATAAACCTTTTGGCAAGTTTACCGCCACTGCATTTAAAACAGGCGATAAAGTTATTTATAAACGTAAAATGGAGTTGTTTGACGGCACCTACACTAAAGATCAATATGCCGAACTTATAGAATTTTATCAAGCCATTGCCGATGCCGACTCTTACAAAGTAGCGCTGGTAAAGGCTAACTAAAAATAATAATACCAAGTATAATGCCTATAACCATAATGATGTAGAGCATGATCTCGTTACCGGCAAATTGCTTGTATTTAGTCCAGAAAGAATAGTCTTCTTTTTGTTTTTGCATGATGGGCACAAATATAACAAAAAGCCCCGCCGGTTTTGGCGGGGCTTTCGTATGGATTAGTTTTTATCTGCAAATTTGATTCGTATATTTACGCCGCCTTTTTCCATTTAATACCGCAGCCAATGGCCTTGGTATTAGTCACTTCGGGTTGTTTGCCCACTAAAAGCGCATCAACAGCGTTTTCAACGTATTTCACCTTGTCAGTTTTGGCATTTTGGGTATCATCATCAATAGCGCCGATGTATTTAACCACGTTACCGCTTGCGGTTTTTTGCAGTACATATACATGCGGGGTAGCTTTGGCTCCATAAGCACGGGTTATGTCCTGCGTTTCATCAATCAGGTATGGAAAGGTGTAGCCTTTTTGGGCAGCCAGTTTTTGCATGTTCTCGTACGAGTCGGCAGGTTCGCCAATAGGATCATTAGGGCTAATGGCAATTACAGGGTATCCTTTAACAGCATATTGCTTATCTAAGGCCATAATTCGGCTTTCATAAGCCTTGGCATAAGGGCAATGGTTACAGGTAAACACCACTATAAAACCTTTGGCAGCTTTGTAATTAGCCAGTGATACCGTTTTGCCGTCCACATTTTTAAGTTTAAAATCGGTTGCGGTATCGCCTGGTTTATAGCCACCCTCGGCCAGCCTGAAGCCCATTGAGGCCACGGACACCAACATCAATACAAGTAATTTTTTCATGGTGATAAATTATTTATTGGTTTGATAGAATTTGTTCAGTTCCTCGTAAGTAAATTCCTGCTCCTGAAATTTACGGATACCTTTTTTCCCGTTTACAATGAGCGTTCCGGGTAACGCGCCGCTCCATTCTTTGTCTATTGCATCGATCAACTCCTGGTCGTTTTTGCGAACAGCCAGATAAACTTCCGATCTTAATCCCCTTGTTTTTGCAAACTTGATTACGTCAGGAAATTTCGATTCAAAATCCATGCTCACCAGCAACACTTTTAGGGGTTGGTTTTTATATGCTGCTTGTAGTTTTTCGAAGTGAGGAAGCTCGGCAATACAGGGCTTGCACCAGGTAGCCCAAAAATTTACCAAATAAACTGTATCGGGGTTGCTAATGCGCTTTTGAAGTTGTAACAACGTAATTTTTTGTACCTGAGCAAAAGCACTTATGCTAAATAAACATGCTGCGGCAAAAAGCAAAAAGTATTTCTTCATAGATCAATAACGATGCCTTTTAAACAAAGTTATTCATTCTGAGTAACATATGTATTATCAATTGACCCTCCGCGAGAGAAATATTTGTACATCGATGGGTCTTTTAACCGCACGATCATTACCCCCCTGCGCGTACTGGCATGCACCACATAACCATTTTGCAGGTAAACCCCTACATGGCTGAATTTCTTACCATCAAAATCAAAGAAAACCAGATCGCCTTCCTGCAATTCTTCCTCGTACTTCCGTTTAATTACATTGATTTGCTTACCGGTATTACGCGGAATAGTAATGCCATAAACCTGTTGTTGCAGTAAATAGGTAAAACCTGAGCAATCAACACCGTTACGGTCTAAACCGGCAAATTTGTAAGGGGTACCATACCACTCTTCAATAAAATTATACAAGCGGCCGTTAGTAATATCGCCATTGCTCACGCCCATCATTCCGGCATACTTATCAGCAATAAAACCCTGCGGCTTAACCACATCACCGGGCGAACCTTTCAACACCGCCCGCTTCGAATTACACGAGGTAAACGCTACGCAAGCCAGCATTAGCATACATATTAACCGGGAGTAATTTTTTAATAGCATGAGTTAAAGGTAGCGTATTGATGTGCAGATATGCAAAATTAATGTGCAGATGAGTGGATGTGCAAATGAAGTAGGCTTTACAATATTTCATTTGCATATCTGCACATCCACTCATTTGCACATCTAAAACCTAACTCTTTATCAACCGCTGTATCTCGTCCAGTTTCATCAGGGCTTCTACCGGGGTAAGGGTGTTAACGTCAAGGTTGTTCAACATATCGCGTATCTTCACCAGTACGGGGTCATCAATCGAAAACATTTGCAGTTGCATGGCCTGCTTTTGCACTTTTTTAATGCTCTCTTTTATGTCTTCGCCGCCGGTGCGTTCGGCTTCCAGTTTTTTGAGGATCTCGTTGGCGCGGGCTAATACCTTGGCAGGCATACCGGCCAGTTTGGCTACATGTATACCAAAGCTATGCTCGCTGCCACCGGGCACCAGCTTACGTAAAAAGATGATTTGGTTGCCTACTTCTTTTACCGTTACATTAAAGTTTTTGATACGACCGAACATGTTGGTCAGCTCGTTCAACTCATGGTAGTGGGTAGCAAACAGCGTTTTGGCTTTGGCTGTTGGATGATTGTGCAGGTACTCCGAAATAGCCCAGGCTATCGAAATACCATCGTAAGTTGAGGTACCCCGGCCAATTTCATCCAGCAATATTAAACTGCGATTGCTCAGGTTGTTCAATATACTGGCCGTCTCGTTCATCTCCACCATAAAGGTCGATTCGCCCGACGACAGGTTATCTGATGCACCCACCCTGGTAAATATCTTATCAACCAAACCAATGTGCGCCTGCTTGGCCGGCACAAAACACCCCATCTGCGCCAGCAAAACAATTAAGCCGGTTTGCCTCAGCAATGCCGATTTACCCGCCATGTTGGGACCGGTAATAATGATGATCTGCTGGCTGTCCGAGTCGAGGTATACATCGTTGGTAATGTATTCTTCGCCTTGCGGCAAATTCTTTTCAATAACCGGGTGGCGCCCACCTTTAATGTCGATAAGCAAGCTATCGTTCATTTTGGGCCTTACGTAGTAGTTTTTGATAGATACGGTTGCAAAGTTGAGCAGCACATCTAACCGGGCTATGAGTTGCGCGTTAAGTTGTATAGGCTTAATATACTCGGCAAGCGAGTAAAGCAAATCGTTATATAATTGCGTTTCGAGCGCCAATATTTTTTCTTCGGCACCTAAAATCTGTTCTTCGTATTCTTTAAGCTCGGGGGTAATGTAGCGCTCGGCGTTTACCAGGGTCTGCTTGCGTATCCAGTCGGTTGGTACCTTATCGCGGTGCGAGTGGGTAACTTCCAAATAATAGCCAAACACATTATTAAATGCCACTTTAAGCGATGGAATGCCCGTTTGTTCGGCTTCGCGTTTTTGTATCTCCAGTAAATAACCTTTACCGCCAAAGGCAATTTTGCGCAGGCGGTCAAGATCCTCATGAATACCATCGGCCATTACGCTGCCTTTTACCAGCTGTATTGGTGGTTCGGCATTTAACTCACGTCCAATTTTTTCGCAAATAAACTCGCAGGGGTTAAGCTGATTGCCAATTGCCATCAATGCCTCGTTAGGTTTAGAAATTATTTCCGCTCCCCCATCTTCGCTCCCCGCTCCAATACAAAGCGTGCGTATACTCCCAATAGCCAGTAATGCCTTACGCAACTGGCACACCTCGCGCGGATTGGCTTTTTGCAAACCTATTTTGCTAATGAGCCTCTCCAGATCGCCAACCTGGCGTATGCAATTTTGCAGTTCGTTACGCAGCTCTTCATGGTCTATCAGGTGCTGAACCACGTTCAGGCGATCGTTGATGGGCTTGAGCTCCTTTAACGGCATCACTATCCAGCGGCGCAGCAGGCGTGCACCCATTGGTGAGCAGGTATGGTCGAGCACATCAACCAAAGTAAGGGCATTATCATTAGATGAGCCGACCAGTTCGAGGTTGCGTATGCTAAAACGGTCGAGCCACAGGTAGCGGTCTTCCTCAATACGGCTAATGGCGCTGATGTGTTGCAGGTTGCGGTGCTCGGTTTCGTTGAGGTAATGCAGTGCCACACCGGCGGCCACAATGCCTAAGCTCAACTTTTCGATACCAAAACCTTTTAATGATTTTACGCCGAAATGTTTTGTAAGCGCTTCGTAAGCGTAATCGCCGCTGTACGGCCACTCGTCAAGCGTGTAGGTGTAATAGCGGTCGCCAAACTTTTCAAAAAAATCGCGCTTGCAGCTTTTAGGGTAAATAACCTCGCTTGGGCTGAACGATTGCAACAGCTTATCAATATAATCGGCATTGCCCTGTGCGGTTAAAAATTCGCCGGTCGAAATATCAATTAAAGCAATGCCCATGCTGTTTTTTTCGAAATACAGCGAGGCCAGATAATTATTGCTTTTTTGCTGAAGGATGTTATCGCTTATGGCAACGCCCGGTGTTACCAGTTCGGTTACGCCCCTTTTAACGATGGTTTTGGTCATCTTGGGGTCTTCGAGCTGATCGCATATGGCTACCCGCTGACCAGCGCGTACCAGTTTAGGCAAATACGTTTCGAGCGAGTGGTGCGGAAAACCGGCCAGCTCAATATGCGTGGCAGCACCATTAGCGCGTTTGGTAAGCACAATGCCCAATATACCAGAGGCCTTAACGGCATCCTCGCCAAATGTTTCGTAAAAATCGCCAACCCTGAACAGCAGCAAGGCACCCGGATATTTGGCCTTGATTTGGTTGTACTGCTGCATGAGCGGCGTTTCTTTGGTTGCGGTTTTGCCCAAGCGTTATCCTTTTTAATTAAGAGGGTAAAATTAAGGGTTTGATGATGATTTGAAGGTTGATGTGGAAAATTTATTGCAGTGTGGAGAGTGAGAGTTTGTTCCGAATTATTCCGTGCAATGGCGCAAGTATGTAGCGAGGGTATATGTGATGGCTACTTGTGCCTATGGCTACCGCCCAAGCCACCATGTGCTGCCCCTTTCGCCCCGAAGCTGGGAGGCGACGAATGCTGGCAGTCAATTTCTACTCCTTAATAATTTGCAATGGACTAATCTTACGCATGCGATAACAGTTTATGGCGGTTTCGCCTAATTGAGCAATAAGTTTATAGTTAGCAATAGCACCCACAGCAGCCCCAATTACGGGTAATAACTGTGCCAGCTTGGCCAAATCAATATAATCGCGGTACTCCTGCTGAAATATGCGCCAGTCAAACTCTTCTACATCACCAGGTAACGAACCGCTATAGCCTTGCCAACCAGCCATTATCTCGTACACCTCATTTCGCCGTTTTTGACTCGAAAATGCTAATTGGAAAATGTATAGGATATACAAACGCTCCTTATAATCTTTTACATCATATCCGTACAGCGCTGCTATTTCAAACAGCAATTTCAGTTTAATCCCAATCAATATCGGGAAATCGGCCATGCCCATTAAAAATCCGCCTGCCCCGGTAACCGCACCTTCTACAGTTGCCGTGTTACGGTAAGTTTCTATTTTTTGCCTTACCAAAGACTCTCGTAACTGCAACGGCGTATCGGGCTGGGGCGATGTGGTGGTGGTGTATTTAGCACCGAACAATACAGCTCTTATCATTTTTTCGATAGTAGTGGTAATGCCGGCGTGGACTTTATCAGGGATAAGGTCGTTTATTTTTGTTTGCACAGTTTTGGATACCTTATCGGTAAACGAAGGCTTTTTTTGCATACGGTGCTGCCAAAACTGGAGTTCGATGTGTGCCTGTTGTTCGTAACTTGTCATGCGGATTTGTTATGTTTAAGGCTAATGTTTAATTTTAGACATTGTAATACCGTGTTGGTTACACGATACTACCCAAATTTCATTCCAACTATAAATATGCAGTATAGCACCCTCGATATTTTTGATTTAGCCCGAAGCAATAAAGCCAACGAACTGAAATCCATATTGAACAGCGTAAATGTTAATATGCGCGATGAGAGTGGGGCAACACTATTGCTTATTGCAGCTTACCACAACAACACCGATGCCGTTAAAGTATTGCTCGAAGCCGGTGCCAACCCCGATTTGCAGGACAGCATGGGCAACACGGCACTCATGGGTATTAGCTTTAAAGGGTATGTGGAAACTGCCCAACTACTACTCGATTATAAAGCCACAGTTGACCTTGCCAACAACACCGGGGCAACAGCTTTGATATTTGCTGCCACCTTTGGCCAAACAGCCCTTGTAAAATTACTTATTGATTATGGTGCCAACAAAATGCTGCGCGACCGTAGCGGTAAAAGCCCGGCTAATTATGCGCGGGATAATGGCAAAACCGAGGTATTGCAACTTTTAGAATCTTAGCCGGTAAACCCTTAAAAAAAGAATAGACTTGTTAATGTTAACAAGGCTATTCTTTTTATGACATGATTATGCAATGATGGCGTATAAGATGGCTACTGGTGAGGCTATGGTAAAAAAGATTGCTCCTGCGGTAATTAGCAGTAGATAAGCGAATACCACAGTAACTTATATACTTACTCGAAAGCATAACTGCTTCGAAAAGATTTCTCTCTATCGTTCGAAATGACAACGGAGATGAACTTACAATTTACTCCCCTTATTCCTTAACCAATGATCGGCCACAACCAATGCAGCCATGGCTTCTACAATAAGTACGGCACGTGGAACCACGCAAGGGTCGTGGCGACCTTTGCCTTGTATCTGGGCATCGTTGCCTTCGGCATCAATGGTATTTTGATTGGTCATGATGGTGGCTACGGGTTTAAAGGCTACCTTAAACTCAATGGGCATACCATTGCTGATACCGCCCTGTATACCGCCCGAAAAGTTGGTCAGCGTTTTTACGCTACCATCGGGTTCCTTTATAAAAATGTCGTTATGCTCCGAACCCAGCATTTCGCTGCCGGTAAAGCCTGAACCATATTCAAAACCGTGCACGGCGTTAATGCTCAGCATGGCCTTGCCTAAATCGGCGTGGAGCTTATCAAAAACAGGTTCGCCCAAGCCTACCGGGCAATTGGTAATGGTACAGCTTACCTTACCGCCAATGGTATCGCCTTGTTTGCGTATTTCGTCAATCCGGGCAATCATTTCTTCGGCCGTGGCCGGGTCGGCACAACGTACAATGTTAGCTTCGCGGATGGATTCAAATTCCTGTGCGCTGGTGATGCTGATATTAGGGGCATCTATTTTACCTACACTACTTACATGGGCTAATACTTCTATTCCCTGCGTTTTGAGCAGCAACTTGGCAATAGCACCAGCGGCAACACGCGCAGCAGTTTCGCGGGCCGATGAACGGCCCCCGCCCCTATGATCGCGGATACCGTACTTAGTAAAGTATGTGTAATCGGCGTGCGACGGGCGAAACACATCTGTATTGTGGCTGTAATCTTTACTACGCTGATCTTCGTTAGGAATGAGCATGGCAATAGGCGTACCGGTGGTTTTTCCCTCAAAAGTGCCCGATAGGATTTGCACAGTATCGGCTTCTTTGCGCTGCGTGGTTATTTTTGATTGACCGGGCTTACGCTTATCCAGTTCGGCCTGTATAAATTCAATATCAACAGGTAAACCTGCCGGACAACCGTCTACAATTACACCAATGGCCACGCCATGCGATTCGCCAAAAGTGGTTATCCTGAATAATTGTCCGAAAGAGTTACCTGCCATGATGAAGAATATAGATTGGGCAAATATGTGATTTTTGTTGTGAATCAGGATTTGCAGAATTAAAGAATTTACAGAATTATGCAGTTTGCGTTAGGGATAGCAGCAGAAAGCCCGGAGTGTAGCGTAGCGCAACGAGGACTTGCAGCGGATAGCCCGGCCGGAGGCAACGTCCATATTTTAATGAGCGATGGAGTGAATATTTTTTGCTTTAGCAGAGATTGCTTCGTTCCTCGCAATGACGTGTTTTTTATTTCTTCTTCCACTCAATCCTTCCTATTCACTCCTTCACCAACTCACTCCTTCACTCATTATAATGAAATCGCGTTTATAATATCAAACTGCGTAATAATTTCAATGCGGCCGCGCTCATCTTCCACCAGTACGGCTATGTTTTCTTTGTTGATCATGCCCGATATTTTATCTATCGAGGTATTCAAATCAACAAACGGGAATGGTGCGGTGGTAATAGTTTGTACGGGTTGAGATTTAAGCGACGGATTTTCGAGCAGGGCGTCTAAAATGTCGCTTTCAGTAATTTTGCCTACAACCATGCCCTGCTGTGTAACCGGTATTTGTGAGATATTGAGCGTTTTAATAACGTTGATAGCTTCTAAAACGGTCTTTTCGCTGTCGATGGTTACAATCTCAGGGTTATCTTTTTTGCGGATGATGTCGCGGGCAGTTAGTTTATCATCCTTGAGAAAACCGCGCTCGCGCAGCCAGTCTTCGTTATACATTTTGCCCAGGTAGCGGGTGCCATGGTCGGGGAAGATGACCACAACCACATCGCTCTCTTTAAAACGATCCTTCATTTGCAGTACACCTGCAATAGCCGAACCTGTGGAGTTACCAGCAAAAATACCTTCTTGCATGGCAACCTGGCGGGTCATGAGGGCGGCATCTTTATCGGTTACTTTTTCAAAATAGTCTATCAGGCTAAAATCGACATTCTGTGGCAGAAAGTCTTCGCCAATACCTTCGGTGATGTACGGATAGATTTCATCTTTATCAAAAATGCCGGTTTCCTTGTATTTTTTAAATACCGAACCATAGGTATCAATACCAATAACCTGAATAGCAGGGTTCTTTTCTTTTAAATAACGTGCAATGCCCGATATGGTACCGCCTGTGCCTACACCGGCAACCAAATGGGTTATTTTACCTTCGGTTTGCTCCCAAATTTCGGGACCGGTTTGCTCGTAATGAGCTTGCGAGTTCGATAGGTTATCGTACTGGTTAGGTTTCCACGAGTTAGGCACCTCGCGCTCCAAACGCGATGATACGGAGTAATATGAACGCGGGTCTTCGGGGTCTACGTTGGTAGGGCACACAATTACCTCGGCACCAAAGGCGCGCAGGGCATCAAACTTTTCTTTCGACTGTTTATCGGTACTGGTAAAAATACACTTGTAGCCTTTAATAACTGCGGCAATAGCCAAGCCCATACCCGTATTGCCCGATGTGCCCTCAATAATAGTACCGCCCGGTTTTAAGCGGCCATCCTTTTCGGCATCCTCTATCATTTTTAAAGCCATGCGGTCTTTAATAGAGTTACCGGGGTTGGTCGTTTCTATTTTGGCCAATACGGTGGCTTTAATGTCTTTAGTTATTTTATTAAGCTTAACCATTGGTGTGTTACCAATGGTTTCCAGTATATTGTTACTCCACATAATTAGTAGACAAAGTAACGTAAATATTGTCAGAACCGGAATTTTAAGAATTTTTATAATTAACAGAATTGATTAGCGCACTTTATTAAAATTCTGCCCATTCTATTAATTGTTAAAATTTCAGTTCAAAAACGGCTTACAATTTATTCAACTCATCAATCAGCGTTTTGCTCAGGCCGTTAAAATAACGTTTTATACCAAAGCCTATTACCCATTGTATGCCTTTGGTGGAGTTAGTTATAAACACCTCATCGGCCGAGTGCAATATATCGGGATTTATCTGGGCTTCGGTAATAGGTATTTCGAGCGATATGCACAAGTCTATAATAACCTTGCGCATAATGCCTTGTATGCAGCCTTCGCTTAGTGCGGGGGTGTACAAATGGTTATCGTACCAAACAAATACATTTGAACTGATAGACTCGCACAAAAAGCCTTGCTGATTAAGCAAAAACACATCATCTAACTTGTGCTGATTTTTATACAAGCCAGCCATTACATATGGTAGTGAGTTACAAGTTTTATAGTTAGATAAATAGTTTACCGGCTTGGTAAGCTCGGTATACACGTCCATTATCAATCCTTTTTGGTTAAGGCGGTAGCCGGTTACCTCATCGGGCACCAACTCCAAACACCAGCCCGATTTATTGTCTTCAGGGGTGTACAACCCGCCGGCATCCCGGTAAACGGTGAGGCGCAGGCGACCATTTTTGGTTTTATTCCAGGTGGCCAGTTCTTCGGCCTTGTCTTTCAAAAACCACGAATCGAGCAAACTGTAACCTTCCAGTTTAAGTGCTTTCATGCCGTTTTGCAGGCGTTCGGCGTGCAAATCGGCAAACTTGAGCTGGCCGTTCATCAGCCGCATACTTTCAAACAAACCATCGCCGTACCTGAAAGCGCGGTTACCGGCGGGTATTATATTGCTGTCGGCAGCTAACAGCTGACCGTTAAAATTTAAAAAAAGAGGCATCATTCAATTGAGGTAACAACAAATCAGGAATTTTGCTCTACCGTACCTGCAATATATTTGCGCCATTTTTGTAAAACGGCTTCAAAGTCGGCTGGTAAGGGCGCCTCAAAATTAATGTATTTGCGTGTAGTTGGATGCACAAAACCTAAGGTTTGTGCATGCAAGGCCTGGCGGGGCATCAGCTCAAAACAATTTTCAATAAACTGCTTGTATTTACTAAAGGTGGTGCCCTTCAATATCTTATCGCCACCATAAGTGGCATCACTAAACAAGGGGTGACCAATGTGCTTCATGTGCGCACGTATCTGGTGTGTACGGCCGGTTTCCAGCTGGCATTCAATCAGCGTAACATAGCCAAAACGCTCTAAAACTTTATAGTGTGTTACCGACCATTTGCCTTTGTCTTCGCTGTCATAAATACTCATTACGCGCCTGTCGCTTACGCTGCGATTAATATAGCCGGTTACGGTGCCGTCCTGCTCCAAATCGCCCCAAGCCAGGGCAAGATATTTACGGGTAATGGTGTGCTCAAAAAACTGGCGGGCCAGCCAGGCCATAGCCCGCTCGTTTTTACTAATGAGCAGCAAGCCCGAAGTATCTTTATCAATACGGTGCACCAATCCCGGGCGGCCATCGTTACCGGGCAGCGTAGGTAATTGCTGAAAGTGGTAAACCAAACCATTAACCAGTGTACCGGTATAATTATTATAACCGGGATGCACCACCAAACCCGGTGGTTTGTTCACGATCAGGACATCATTGTCTTCGTAAGCTATGTTCAGCGGAATATTTTCGGGGTAAACCTCGGTATCGCGCGGTGGGTGTGGCAGCACTACCGAAATCACGTCGAGCGGCTTTACCTTATAGCTCGATTTGGCCTGTTTATCGTTCACCAGCACATTGCCCAGTTCGATGGCATTTTGGATGCGATTGCGTGAGGCATTCTCAATCTTATGCATCAAAAACTTATCAATGCGCAACAGAGATTGTCCCTTATCAACCACAATGCGCATATGCTCATACAGGTCCTGCTCTTCTATATCGTTTAAAATATTCTCGGTAGACATTCGGGCAAAAATAAGGGTTTTTAAACGGAGCAACGCTCAAGTAATTTTTTTATTACATTTGGGTATGAAAAAATCCCTAATTATAACTATCACAACTCTTTGCGCCCTAAATTTTGCGGCTAAAGCCCAGGATGGTATATCAGAATTACTTAAAACCGCCCCGGGCGATGCCACTAAATTACTCAATGCATATGCTAACCCGTTGTTCAAAGGTTTTGGTACTGGCCTAAATAATGGCTGGACAAACACCGCAAAAACCAAGAGCCTGTTACACTTTGATGTGCGCATATCGGCATCGGGTGTGTTTGTTCCCACAGCCGATAAAAGCTTTGATGTTACCAAAATAGGTTTGTCAAATAATACCCGTTTAAAAGCAGGTTCGCCTGCAATAACGCCAACTATTGGTGGCGAAAAGGGTGCTGCGACATCTACCTTAGAACTTTATAGCGATGGCGGCCTTAAAATTGAAGAATTTAAATTACCCGAACGCGTTACCCCTATTATTCCGGCTCCGCAATTGCAGGTTACTGTTGGCTTAATAAAACATACCGATTTTACCGTTCGCTTTATTCCTAAAACCAAACTGAGCGACAACGTAGGTTCGGTTGGAATGGTTGGTTTTGGTTTGAAACACAACATTATGGAAGACATCTTCGGCGGTGTAGGCGGCAAACTGGTTCCGTTTGATTTAGCACTGGCAGCAGGCTATACCCGCTTTAATTATGAATTGCCATTAGAAGTACGCCCAAGCGGAAACCGTGTACCCGATGCGCAAAGTGCCGGCAAAGCCGATTTTAGCAATCAACGTTTAGAAGGCCATTTCAGTGGCGTTAATATTCAAGCTTTAATCTCTAAAAAACTTTCTGTGTTTACACCGTTTGCAGCTGTGGGCTTCAACACCGCTAAAACCGATGTGGGCTTATATGGAAACTTCCCGGTAAGTAACAGTATTGCCGTTGGCAGCACCGGTACCTACACCGTTTACACCGACCCCATTAAAATCAACCAAAACAGCATTAGCGATGTAAAACTGGACGTTGGTTTTCAGCTCGACCTCGCTTTCTTTAAATTTTATGCATCAGGCAGCTTAGCCAAATACAAATCGGTTACGGCCGGTATTGGATTTGGTTTATAACTTTGCCCAATGCAATATAACTTAGAAATATTCAGCCCCGTACAGCCGTGGCAACACCCGCTGTTTGCTGAAAAGGGGCTGAATGTTTTTATTAAGCGCGATGACATGATTCATCCGCTTATATCGGGCAATAAGTGGCGTAAGCTTAAACATACACTAATTAAAGCCCAATTGCTGGGCAAAACCCACCTGGTTACCTTTGGTGGTGCTTACTCCAATCATTTGTTAGCCACGGCATCGGCTGCGGCTAAGTTTGGGTTAGCATCAACAGGCTTTGTACGGGGTGAAGAAGTACAGAACGACACGCTGTTTTTATGCCGCCTGCATGGCATGAACCTCATTTTTACCGACCGCGAAGCGTACCGCAATAAGTCACTTTTGTTTGAACAGCATTTTGGCAACGACACCTCTGCCTATTTTATTGATGAAGGCGGTGCTTCGCCCGAAGCCGTTAAAGGCTGCGCCGAACTGGTACCCGAACTTCCCATATGCTATGACCATTTTTTTTGTGCCTGCGGCACCGGGACAACCGCAGCAGGCATCATCACAGGCCTGCACCAACATCAATTGCCTACCCATTTTCACGCTATCCCCGTGTTAAAGGGCGGCGGTTTTATAAGGCATGATATTAATGACTATCTTAATTTTGAGTACCCCTACAGCCTGCATACCGATTACCATTTTGGCGGCTATGCTAAAACCACACCAGAGCTACTCAGCTTTATTAAAACCTTTGTGCAAAGCACCGGTATTCTCATCGAACCGATATACACAGGCAAAATGCTTTACGCAATACTCGATTTAGCATCAAAAGACAAGTTTGCGCCCGGAAGTAACATCTTGGCCGTGCATAGCGGCGGAATGATTGGATTGTTAGGAATGAAGGAGAAGTTTTAGGAGAGAGTTGAGAGTACAGAATCAAGAATGCAGAAAAAAGGCCTTCAAGGCAGCATTATTTGTCTTGATTCTTGACTCTGTACTCTTGATTCCAAATCTTAATATACGCTTCGCTCTGTCTTAAACGTTATATTTGTTATTATGCCAATTACCCCTAAAAACGTACAGCAAATTTTAGAAAAGCATCTCATAGCCGATGGCTTTGATTTGACTTTTGACATGGAAAGAAGCAAGGGCGTTTTCATTTATGATTCGAAACACGACCGCACCCTGCTCGATTTTTTTACCTGTTTTGCCTCGGTGCCCTTAGGGTACAACCATCCGGCTATGCTGGAAGATGAAGCATTTAAAAAAGATTTAATGCTGGCTGCACTGGCCAACCCATCCAACTCCGACATTTATACCACGCAGTATGCGCAGTTTGTAGAAACCTTTGACCGCGTAGGAATACCCGACTACCTGCCCCATGCCTTTTTTGTAGCAGGCGGCGCACCGGCTATTGAAAATGCGCTTAAAACAGCTATGGACTGGAAGGTGCAAAAGAACTTTAAAAAAGGATACACTACCGAGAAAGGTCAAAAAGTGCTGCATTTTGAAAAAGCATTTCATGGCCGCCTGGGTTATACATTGAGCCTTACCAATACCCTACCCGTAAAAACAAAATGGTATGCCAAGTTTGATTGGCCCCGGGTATCGCATCCAACCATGCAGTTTCCGCAAACGGAAGCCAATACCGACGATTTGTTGAAACGCGAGGCGGAATCAATAGCGCAAATTAAGCAAGCCTTTATAGATAACAAGGATGATATATGCGCTATTATTATTGAGCCCGTACAGGCCGAAGGGGGTGACAACCACATACGCCCTGAATTTGCCGAACAGCTCCGCATTTTGGCCGACGAGAATGAAGCCATGCTTATTTACGATGAAGTGCAGGTTGGCGTAGGTTTAAGCGGCAAATTTTGGTGCCATGAGCATTTTGGCGAAAACGCGCGTCCTGATATAATTGCC
The DNA here is from genome assembly GCF_031951985.1 of Mucilaginibacter terrae. Lineage (NCBI taxonomy): Bacteria > Pseudomonadati > Bacteroidota > Sphingobacteriia > Sphingobacteriales > Sphingobacteriaceae > Mucilaginibacter > Mucilaginibacter terrae. The sequence continues at coordinate 1,828,412 of NZ_JAVLVU010000001.1, forward strand.
TTTGGTAAAAAAATGCAGGTTTGCGGTATGCTGGCCGGCAAGCGTGTGGACGAAAATGAAGAAAACGTTTTCAATGTATCGTCGCGCATTAATTCTACCTGGGGAGGTAATTTGGTTGACATGGTGCGCTCGGGCAAAATTTTGCAGATCATTGAGCAGGATAAGTTATGCGATAAAGCCGCCCGTACCGGTGAGTACCTGCAAAATGAGTTATATAAATTAGCTCAGGAGTTTCCTATCATACACAACATCAGGGGCAAAGGGCTTTTAACTGCTTTTGACTTTGAGGACAAAGCTACCCGCAACGATTTTATAGCACGTGGAATTACGCATAACGCAATGTTCTTGGGGTGTGCCGAAAAAACCATCCGTTTCAGGCCTGCGCTAACCATCGAAGAGGAGCATATTGATATGGGAATGGATATTATGCGAAATATATTTAAACAATTATAGTGTAATAATAATGCTACAGTAATTGGCTTTTGACGTTTTACTTACATTTTTTTCTCGACCGGATACTATTATTGCGCTTCAAGAGTTTTATTACTAAATATAACTTTATTATACAGTTGTAAGTATAAGGTGTTACATTTAGAGGTACTACTACAAGGCCAAACCACGTAGAAATACCTGGTTCAACTTTTAAACAAAATAAGGGATCTACTACTACTTACTATTACAATGAGCAAACAAACTGAGAAATTAAAAAAGCAGCTTGTCGAGATTTCTGATGTGATCAACGCATTTAAATCTGAAGCCGTGCAAGTAAAAATTATCGACAGACTGCTGGACACTATGATGGATTGGGACAAAGAAGGCGACGACCATTTTGCCCGTAAAACCATGCGCTTACAGCAAGACGACAATCACAGGCCCAATGGAGGCGTTAGAAAACCAGGCGCAACGAAGGTTTTAAACCAACTGCTCCAAACCGACTACTTTGACCAACCCCACAGCATTGCCGACATTGCAACTTACTGCAAAGACCAATATGATTCGGACTTTAAAACTTCGGAATTATCAGGCATCCTGCTAAAACTGGCCAATGAAAGCAAACTACGCCGCGAAAGAAGCGAAGAAAACAACCGCTTTGAGTACGTGAAAGCGTCGTAAGAAAAGAGAATAAAGAGTAAAGAGTCAGGAATCAAGACGAATAGCGTCTATGATTTCTGACTCTTTTTTATTTGAATCGCATTCAAGTCAAAAGTCTGTACTCTTGATTCTATATTCTTGACTCTATTTCCTACCTTAAGTCAAACAAACTCTCCACTCCTAATATTTTCCTCGACAGAAAACCTTCTGCGTAGCGGGCTTTTATGTAGCGGCCAAATTCGCCGGCGCGGGCTTCTACGTTCTGGAAAAATTCTGGCGATGAAATGTAGGTTTGAGGTTCATCTACCCACTCGGGGTTGTGAAACTGAGAGCCGTATGCCTTTATGCTGTCCATTTTGCCTTCCCAGTATTGCGTTACATCAACCACAATATCGGGTTTAATATAAATATCCTGCACAAAGTGAAGTAGCTGTTTAGGCCGCCACGCTTCCTGCTGCTGCCCGTCTTTATCAAAGGTTTCTATCTTGCGCAATCCTGATAGAAAGCATGATGCCTGCACCAAATCGCTCGCGCGGCCATGGTCGGGGTGACGGTCATGGTAGGCGTTGGTAATTACAATTTCGGGCTGGTAGCGGCGTATTACCTCAATAACTTTTAGCTGATACTCCGGTGTATTTTGAAAAAAGCCATCCGGTATGCCCAGGTTATCGCGTACGGCTAAACCCAGTATTTTACCGGCAGCTTCGGCCTCTTTAAGCCTTATTTGGGCAGAACCGCGCGTGCCCAGTTCGCCTTGGGTCAGGTCAACTATCCCCGATTTTTTACCCATGGCGTTATGCTTTAAAATAACGCCCGCGCAACCCAGTTCGGCATCGTCGGGGTGTACGGGTAAAACTAAAATATCAAGTTTTATCATGCCATTACAAGCTGGGTATCGGCCACAAGCAGTTCGTTAATTTTCCTTTTGATCTTGGCTGCACTGGGCTTGGTAAACGGGTAAAAGAAATCAACCACATGGCCGTTACGGTCAATAAGGTATTTATGAAAGTTCCAGCGTGGTGTTGATTGTATGTTTCCGTTTTCCTTTTTATTGCTCAAAAAGCTAAATAACGGATGTACATCTTTACCCTTAACATGGGTTTTGTTAAAAACCGGGTAATGTGCACCAAAATTAATGCTGCAAAATTTGCCAATCCCGGCGCCGCTCAAAGGCTCCTGTCCACCAAAATCATTTGAGGGGAAAGCCAGTATTTCAAAATCCTGTCCTTCAAATTCACTTCTTAAAAGTTCAAGCTCTTTAAGTTGTGGGGTAAAGCCGCATTGCGAGGCTGTGTTTACAATTAATAAAACTTTGTTTTTATAATCGCCCAAGTTCACTTCTTCACCATTCAGCTTTTGAACGCTGAACTGGTAAATACTCTGTTCGTCCATTTATTAATTATATCTGTTAGCATAATAGCCGGCCTGGCGCAGGATACCTTCAATATCGCGCTCCTGTTCGGGGTCGTACGTTTCTTTCAAATTGTGGCCAAATATACGGGCTACCGATTGAAACATAAAAGCCTGAAAGCCGCCTTTTAATTCTTTGGTAAGTTCATAGCTGGTTGTACCAACTTCGCGGTCAATCAGCTTAATTAAAATCTCTCCCTGGGTAATGGTGAGGTTTTTTATTTGTGAGTTAAATAGCTCTTTTACTTCTTTTTCACATTTCTTTATCAACTCCTTTTGCAGCTTTTTATCAGATGTTACGGCCAGATCGCGCTGTAACTGGCGGTACTTATCGCCGGCTATACGTGCATAGGGTATAACTTTGTAAACATTGTACTTTAACCGGTTGTAAGCTTTACGGTCGGCCTCACTGGCCCAAATACGGACACCTAATACAGGCACTTCGGGCAAAACTACCCATGGCACCAATTCGCCGTCGTACTCAGTTAAGTAGGTTTTAATGGTATCATTTTTGCCCACTTTGGGATGTGGCAGTGTATTTTGAGACTTGGCACGCCCCACAAAACAGCAAAACAATAGCATTAAACCAATATATTTCATATATTTACTTAGTTACAAAAATAGTGCTAATTTTTAGTGAAATAAAAATCATTGTGCGAATTTATTTTTATACGCACAATTATGATACAAAGTTAACAAGCGCTTATAAATGAAAGATTTAGTGATTGATCTGGAAGCCGAAAAAGCGGAAATTTTAAAACGTTACCGCGCCCTGTTGCGTGCATCAAAATCCACACTCCAAAAAGGAGACAAGCGGATGATACGCAAGGCGTTTGAAATGGCCGTGGAAAGCCATAAAGATATGCGCCGCAAATCGGGCGAACCATATATATACCATCCTATTGCCGTAGCCCAAATAGCTGCCGAAGAAATTGGTTTAGGCACCACCTCTATTGTTTGTGCCCTGCTGCACGATGTGGTTGAAGATACCGATGTGAGCCTGGAAGATATTGAACGCGAGTTTGGTAAAAAAGTAGCCAAAATTATTGATGGCTTAACCAAAATTTCGGGTGTATTTGATACCAATAGCTCCCTGCAGGCCGAAAACTTCCGTAAGATGCTGCTTACCCTGGCCGATGATGTGAGGGTAATATTGATTAAGCTGGCCGACCGCCTGCACAACATGCGCACCATGGAGTTTATGCCGCGCGATAAGCAGCTCAAACTTTCATCTGAAACGGTTTACCTGTATGCCCCGTTGGCGCACAGGCTGGGATTATATGCTATAAAATCTGAACTGGAAGACCTCTCTATGAAATACATGGAGCGCGAAACTTACCAGTTCATCAAAAAGAAACTCAACGAGAAAAAAGCCGAGCGCGAGAAATTTATTTACGATTTTATTCAGCCGGTAAAAGCTACTTTAGAGAGCCAGGGCTTACAGGCCGATATTTTTGGCCGTCCAAAATCCATCCATTCTATATGGAACAAGATGAAGAAAAAGGCCATCCCATTTGAGGAAGTGTATGACCTTTTTGCAATTCGGGTTATTTTGGACAGTGCACCCGAAAATGAAAAAGCCGATTGCTGGAAGGCCTACTCTATCGTAACCGATTCGTACCGGCCTAACCCCGACCGCCTTCGCGACTGGGTATCATCGCCGAAGGCAAACGGTTATGAATCGTTGCACACCACGGTAATGGGACCTCGCGGCCAGTGGGTTGAAGTGCAGATACGTACCAAGCGCATGAACGAAATTGCCGAAAAAGGTTTCGCTGCGCACTGGAAGTACAAAGAATCATCAAGCGATAGTGGACTTGACCAGTGGATACAAAAGGTACGTGAGCTGCTGCGCAATCCTGACAGCAACGCATTAGACTTTTTGGACGATTTTAAAATGAACCTTTTCAGCGATGAGATATTCATTTTTACGCCTAAAGGTGCCCTCATTCAGCTACCATCGAACGCCACCGCGCTCGATTTTGCCTTCGAGATACACACCGATGTAGGTGCAAGCTGTATTGGTGCCAAGGTAAACCATAAGTTGGTACCGCTAAACTACAACCTGCAAAACGGCGACCAGGTAGAAATTATTACCTCGAGTAAGCAAACACCTAAAGAGGATTGGTTAAATTTTGTGGTTACGGCCAAGGCTAAAGCCAAAATTAAATCATCGTTAAAAGAGGCTAAACGCAAAATTGCCGAAGATGGCAAGGAGATATTGGAGCGTAAACTAAAATCGCTTAAAATTACCTACAACACCGAGAATATACATAAACTCACCAACCACTTTAAACTGCTTTCGAGCCAGGACCTGTTTTACAATGTGGCCAAAGGTATTATCGACCTTAAAGATCTTAAAGAATACCAGGCCACCGAAAAGGTAGTTGAAAACAAACCTCAGGATAAAATAGACCAGGAGCAGGTGCAAAACCTGGTGCGTACCATCAAATCAAAAGACAGCGATATCTTATTGATTGGTGAGGACTTGCAAAAGATAGACTACAAGCTGGCATCGTGCTGTAATCCTATCCCCGGCGATGATGTGTTTGGTTTTATTACCGTTAACGAAGGGATTAAAATACACCGTACTAACTGCCCTAACGCGGCCAAATTAATGGCCAATTATGGTTACCGCATTGTTAAAGCCCGCTGGACCAACCAGCATGAGCTGGCGTTTTTAACAGGTTTACGCATTACCGGTATTGACGATGTAGGTTTAATTAATAAGCTCACCACCGTTATATCAACCGATTTTAAGGTAAATATGCGCTCACTCACGGTTGACAGTGATAATGGCATTTTTGAGGGAACTATTATGGTATATGTTAACGATACATCGCATCTTGACAACCTTATTAAACGCCTTAAACAGGTAAAAGGCGTAACCGGCGTAACCCGCTTCGATTCGGCCCCTACACCTGTGGAGAAAGCGTCGTAAAGAGAGTATAGAATACAGAGTCAAGAGTACAGATTTTAAGAAGCTTTACTTTTGCGCTTAGGTCTTTATTCCTGACTCTGTACTCTGATTCAGATATAGACATGAGCATGTCATTAGTTCGCGGTCACTCTTGATTCTTGACTCTATACTCTTGATTCTACCCAATAATTCCTACCTTTGAAATCTTAACTGTTTTAATACTATGCCTCTACAGGAAACCATTGACATGGTTAAAAAAATTTTCGAGGCGTATCTCGAAAATAAAAGCCTGCGTAAAACGCCCGAACGTTTTGCCATTCTCGAAGAAATTTACTCGCGCAATGATCACTTCGATGTGGAATCGTTATACATCCACATGAAGAATAAAAAGTACCGGGTAAGCCGCGCTACGGTATATAATACGCTCGAATTGCTGGTATCATGCGATTTGGTTACCAAGCACCAGTTTGGTAAAAACATGGCCCAGTTCGAAAAATCATACGGTTACAAGCAGCACGATCATATTATTTGTATTGACTGTGGCAAGGTGGTTGAATTTTGCGATCCGCGCATTCAGCAAATTCAAAGTATGATGGGCGAATTGTTAAAGTTTGACATAAAGCACCACTCGTTAAACCTGTATGGCAACTGCACCAAACTCCGAGAGGGCGTGTGCGACCGTAAGAACCAGTAGTAAATCTTGCTAAGTTTCTAAAACTGAACGAGAATAACTGTTGACAGATACTGATATAATCTTACTTTTGCACCTTTGCAAAAACTAAGAGACAATAAAAATATAAATATGTCATGCCGGATTTATTTCGGCATCCCACATTTCAGGTAACCCAAATTACGCTGACGTGAGATGCAGAAAAAAGTTCGGCATGATGATTTTAAAATCAATTCAAAATGGCTGTTGATGTTTTATTAGGCCTCCAATGGGGCGACGAAGGTAAAGGAAAAATTGTTGACGTACTGAGTGCCGGTTATGACCTGATCGCACGTTTTCAGGGCGGCCCCAACGCTGGTCACACGCTTGAGTTTGACGGCAAGAAGTTCGTATTGAACACCATTCCTTCGGGCATATTTTTTGAAAACACCATGAACCTGATTGGTAATGGTGTGGTGATTGACCCTATTACCTTGAAAAAGGAACTTGATAAACTAAAAGATGCCGGTCATGATTTGTTGGCTAAAGGCAACTTAATGATCGCTAAAAAAGCCCACCTTATATTACCTACACACCAATTGCTTGATGCCGCCAACGAAAAGAAAATGGGCGAAGGCAAAATTGGTTCGACCTTGAAAGGTATTGGCCCAACTTATATGGACAAAACCGGCCGTAACGGTTTACGCATTGGCGATATTACCCTGCCCGATTTTAAAGAACGTTACGACAAACTGGTGCACAAACACACCTCCATGTTAGAGGCCCTTTACGGCGATGTGGTTGATTTTAGCGAGCGCGAACAAGCATTTTTTGAAGCCATTGAATTAATTAAACAGTTCGAATTGGTTGATTCGGAGCACTTAGTAAATGATTACCTTAAACAAGGTAAAAAGGTACTGGCCGAAGGTGCTCAGGGTGCTATGCTGGATATTGACTTTGGTTCATACCCGTTTGTTACTTCATCAAATACCACCGCTGCCGGTGCTTGTACCGGTTTGGGTATAGCTCCAAGCAAAATTGGCGATGTGATAGGTATATTTAAAGCTTACTGTACCCGTGTAGGCGGCGGCCCCTTCCCTACCGAGTTAGATAACGAGCTGGGCGAAGAACTGCGCCAGTTAGGTCACGAGTTTGGCGCTACTACCGGTCGCCCACGCCGTACTGGCTGGATTGACCTGCCTGCTTTGAAATATGCCATTATGCTTAACGGCGTTACCCAACTGGTAATGACTAAGGCTGATGTGTTGAGTGGTTTTGAGAAAATTTACGCTTGTACACATTATATATATCAAGGCGAAACTATTGATTATATGCCTTATGATATTTGCACCATTAAGCCCGAGCCTGTACTACAGGAGATTGACGGATGGCATGAAGATATTACAGGTATTAAAGAATTAAGCGAAATTCCGGCCAGGTTACAATCTTACATGGATTTCCTGGAAGCACAATTAGGTGTTCCGGTTAAATACCTTTCGGTTGGACCAGATAGGGTTCAAACGCTTGTTTTACATTAATCAGGGCATATTTTGTAGGCATTATTATTAATGCTTGCAAAATAGCAGCAAACAAAATTTGGTTTAAACACTTTTTTTGAAATTTTATCTTGACAAGTTAAATTTTACTTGTACATTTACTCCCGATAAATAACACATGAAAGTTAATAACGCATTCGGTTTTGGTTTCTATTACTTTTACTTTAGCAGTAAGAGCCGGGACTGATATGCTTAACAAAGACATATAACAAACAGAAAAGTCCCGGCCCAACAGCCGGGACTTTTTTCATTTAACAGGGTTATGGAAATTACAACGCCACGTGTGGCAATTCAGGGTATCCGCGCATCGTTTCACGAAGAAGCTGCTTTTAAGTACTTCGGTACCAACATACAAACGGTGGAGTGCAACTCGTTTAAGCAAACCTTTGAGGCGCTTAAAAATAAAGAGGCCGACTACGTGGTAATGGCTATTGAAAATAACATAGCCGGTAGTATTTTGCCAAACTACTCGCTGTTAATGAGCTACAACTTCCCTATTGTTGGCGAGGTTTACCTGCCTATCCAGCTGCACTTTTTAACCCTGCCTGGTGTAAAGTTTGAAGACATAAAAACGGTAATATCACACCCCATAGCCCTGCGCCAATGCATCGATTTCATGGACGAATACCCGCACATTAAAGTGGTTGAAAGTAACGATACCGCCGCCTGTGCCAAACGGGTACGCGATGAGCAACTTACCGATACCGCCGCCATAGCCAATAGCCTGGCAGCCAACATTTATCAACTTGAAGTAAAGGAACGCCGTATAGAAAGCAACAAGAAGAACTTCACCCGTTTCCTTATTTTTACCTCGCATGAAAATGCCAAAAAAGTAACATCTAATAAAGCGTCATTATGTTTCCAGGTAAGTAACGAAGTTGGCGCGTTGGCCAAAGTGCTCAACATACTGGCCGAGCAGGAAATAAACATGAGCAAAATACAAAGCATGCCGGTACTGGGTAAACGTAACGAATACAATTTTTATGTAGACATAGAGTGGCAGCAACCCCAGCAATATGATACCGCCGTGCGCCAGATACTTAACTATACCAAAAACTTTAACATACTGGGCGAGTACGAACGGTACATCGATGATGTAGTTAATGGTTCATAGTAAGAACAAACAGCAAATAGATACAACAATATTTAAACAATTAAACAACATTTCACGGTTCCATGAACTATCATCCATGAACCATGAACTCAAAACCAAAGCAAATATGAAACTCGATTTAAAAATACAGCCACTTAGCTCTTGGATTACTGCTAAGGCTCAGCCATTATTAATTGCCGGCCCTTGCAGCGCCGAAACTGAAGACCAACTGGTTGCAACCGCACATTTGTTGGCCGCTACCGGTAAAGTTACCGCCCTGCGTGCAGGTATATGGAAACCACGTACCCGTCCGGGTGAGTTTGAAGGTATTGGCAGCATTGGTTTGGAGTGGTTAAAACACGCCAAAGCCGAAACCGGTTTACCAACTGCGGTTGAAGTTGCTACTGCTAAACACGTTGAAGAAGCCTTAAATGCAGGTGTTGATATTCTTTGGGTAGGTGCACGTTCAACTGCAAACCCTTTCACCGTGCAGGAAATTGCTGATGCCTTAAAAGGTGCAGATGTGCCGGTAATGGTTAAAAACCCGGTTAACCCCGATATTTCATTATGGATTGGTGCATTAGAGCGTATCAACAACGCTGGCATTACTAAACTGGCTGCTATTCACCGTGGTTTTTCATCGTACGAAAAAACTGCTTTCCGTAACGAACCAATGTGGGATTTAGCCATCAACCTTAAAACCCACGCGCCTGAATTGCCTATCATATGCGACCCAAGCCATATTTCGGGTAACCGCGAGTTAATCCCATACGTATCGCAAAAAGCGTTGGATATGGATATGCAAGGCTTAATGATTGAGTCGCACATCGACCCATCTGTAGCCTGGACCGATGCCAAACAACAAGTTACGCCATCGGCACTGAGCGAGCTTATCGACCGTTTAACCCTGCGTCAGCCAGAGGTAATTAACACCCAGGTTAAAGATGCATTGGCCGACCTGCGCAACAAAATCGACAAAATTGACGACTTAGTTATTCAAAAACTGGCTGAGCGTATGAAAATTGTTGAGCAAATTGGTAACTACAAAAAAGATAACGGCATCACCATTTTACAGGTAAACCGTTGGGACGAGATACTGCAAAAACGCACCAACTACGGTAAAGCATTAAACCTGCACGCCGATTTTACCGAGAAATTGTTAGAGCTGATCCACAGCGAATCGATCCGTAAACAAACCGAGATTATGAACGCCGGTCAGGGTGAGGCTCCTGTGCAGGAACAATTGACACATTCGTAAATCCCCACCACGTCATTGCGAGGTACGAAGCAACCTCTGCACATGCTAAGTATACACATGCAGAGATTGCCGCGCTATCGCTCGCAATGACGTTTTTTATTATACCATGTCAAAAAACATAACGGTTAGCCGTAATAATAAAATTGTTAAAGCCACTATACAACTTACCGGCTCCAAAAGCGAGTGCAACCGCGCACTGGTTATTGAGGCGTTGAGCAAGGACAAGGTGCAGGTAACCAATATATCTGATGCTGCCGATGCGGTGCTACTGGCTGGTATTTTGAGAAAAGTTGTCGGTTATCCGTTGTCGGTTATCGGTGAAGAGAGTCAAGAGTCCACAACTCACAACTCACAACTCACAACCGTAAACATCGGCCCCGCTGGTACGGCTATGCGCTTTTTAACGGCCTATTTTACCTTACAAAATGAGGAGGTATTACTTACCGGTACTGAGCGCATGAAACAGCGCCCTATTGGTATTTTGGTTGATGCCCTGCGTGAGTTAGGTGCCGATATTGGCTATGCCGAAAACGAGGATTTCCCTCCGCTGCATATTAAGGGCGGCTTTGAGCAAAAGACTAACCAAATTACCATTAAAGGCGATATCAGCAGTCAGTATATTACCGCTCTATTGTTGATTGCCAACAGCCTGCCGCAAGGTTTAATGCTGCATATTGATGGCGAGTTAACCTCGCGCCCATATGTAGAAATGACTTTGAGCATGCTTAAACAGGCCGGTATACAGCACCAATGGAATGATAATGTAATAAGCATTGCCAACCAGGATTTTGTAGAAACCAGCATTTGGGTTGAACCCGACTGGAGCGCCGCATCATACTGGTATTCGGTAGCGGCACTGGCCGATGAGGCTGAGCTTTTCCTGCCGGGATTAACCTCGTACAGCCTGCAGGGCGACAGCGTTATTACCGAACTGATGGCCAACTTTGGTATCACCTCGCAATTTAAAGATGGCGGTGTTTATTTGAAGAAAGAACCGAAGCCCATAGTCCGCAAAATATTTGATTTAAAGTCGTGCCCCGATTTGGCCCAAACTTTAGTGGTAATATGCGCGGCTTTAGGTCATGAGGCTACCTTTACCGGGTTAGAAACCTTAAAAATCAAGGAAACCGACCGTATAGCCGCCTTGCAAAATGAGCTGGCAAAAATGGGCGTTAAATTGATTGAAAAAGGCCAGGTTTACAAACTGGATTGCAGCGAGAAGTTCATCCCCGAAAAAATCACCATTGCCACTTACGAAGATCACCGCATGGCTATGGCCTTTGCACCGCTGGCTTTGGTTATACCACAGGTAGAGGTAGAAGAAGCTATGGTTGTAGAAAAATCATACCCTGCCTTTTGGGAAGATTTTAAGAAAGCCGGTTTCGAGGTTGAGGGTTAATCCACCAATGTATTTTTTAAATCGAAAGATATTTGTTGTTTATTAAGGCCGGAAATTCCGGCCTTTTTTAATTTACTGCTATTTTTGCGGTAAGCATATGATCTTCGAGATAACCAATATTCCCTTATATAAACAAAAGTCATTGCATTGGGCAGCTCAGCTTGAGGTTTGCTCCTATCTCGACTCAAACAATTTCACTAACAGTTACTCGAAATTTGATGCTCTGATAGCGGCCGGAGTTAAAAATGAGATAACAGCCAATGCCGGAGATGCTTTCGATAAGCTCAACCAATTCAGGCAGGAACATAGCGGCTGGTTGACGGGTTTTTTAAGTTATGACCTTAAAAACGAAACCGAACATCTAACCTCAACCAATGCCGATAAGCTGCATTTCCCCGATCTATACTTTTTTGAGCCCCAACATGTAGTTATCATTCGCGGTAATAAAGTTGAAATTATTTCAGAAGATGCAGAGCTGATATTTGCTCAGATAGAGCAACAGGTCATATTTCCTGTTCAAAAGCCCGAAGATTTGAACTTGCAATCGCGCTTTAGTCGCGATGAATATATCGACACTTTTAACCGCATCAAACAGCACATTACCCGTGGCGATATTTATGTAACCAACTTTTGCCAGGAGTTTTATGCCCAAGATGCTACCATACATCCAGTAAGTATTTTTACCGATCTTAATCGCATATCGCCTACCCCTTTTGCATGTTTCTTTAAATATCATCAGCAATATATTCTTTGTGCATCGCCCGAGCGTTTTTTAGCTAAACGCGGTGATAAGCTTATATCACAACCCATTAAAGGCACGGCCCGCCGCGGCGCAACCGAAGCCGAAGATAATGCCATAAAACTCGCCCTGCGCAACAACATTAAAGAGCAGCAGGAAAACGTAATGGTGGTTGATATGGTGCGCAACGATTTAACCAAATCGGCCGTACCCGGCACAGTTAAAACCGAGGAGCTTTTTGGCATATATAGCTTTGAGCAGGTGCATCAAATGATGTCCACCGTTACCTGCCAGATACAGCAAGGACTATCATCTGTTGAAGCCATTCGTAACACCTTTCCTATGGGCAGCATGACGGGTGCACCCAAGGTAAGTGCCATGCAATTGATGGAACAGCATGAACGCACACGCAGGGGCGTTTATTCGGGAGCAGTCGGATACTTTAGTCCGGATGATGATTTTGATTTTAACGTGGTGATACGGACTATTTTGTGTAATGCCGAAGAGCGGTATTTATCATTTGAAGTAGGTAGTGCTATTACTTTTGATGCCGTGGCCGGGGATGAATACAACGAATGCTTACTAAAAGCTAAAGCTATTTTAGAGGTATTAAAAACAAGTATTAACTAAACCTTTTCGGACGCAAATTACCTGCCAGCTAAAAAGGCCACCCATTTTAGGTAGCCTTTTAAAGTACATCAACATTTAAGCTCTATCTTTTTAAACACCGCAACAGCATTATGCCCGCCAAAACCAAAGGTATTGCTCATGGCTACATTAACAGTTTTTTGGATTGCCGAACCTGTTACAATGTGTAAATCCTGGGGCAATTGCGAATCTAAAACTGTGGTGTTTATGGTGGGCGGCACCACATTTTCGATAACCGACTTAACTGATATAATGGCTTCTATTGCACCTGCAGCACCCAGTAAATGACCGGTCATTGATTTGGTTGCGCTAACTGATAAGCGTGGACTATTGCCAAAGGCTGCGTGTATAGCCTTGGCTTCACTGATGTCGCCTACCGGGGTTGAGGTGGCATGAGCATTCATGTAATCTACGTCAGAATGGTTTAGTCCGGCATCATGCAGGGCCAGTTCCATAGCTTTAATGGCACCCTTACCTTCGGGATGTGTAGCAGTAATGTGGTAGGCATCTCCCGTCATAGCAGCACCGCTAATTTCGGCATATATGGTGGCGCCACGTTGTTTGGCATGCTCGTATTCTTCCAGCACCAGTACCCCGGCACCCTCTCCCATCACAAAACCATCGCGCTCCACATCAAAAGGGCGTGAGGCAGCTTGCGGGTCGGCATTACGGGTTGAAAGAGCTTTCAAGGCATTATAGCCACCTATCGAGGCTTCGGTGATAGGCGCATCGGCACCACCGGTTACAATAACTTTGGCTTTGCCCCAGCGGATGTAATTGAGCGCATCCATCATAGCTGTGTTGGCACTTGCACAAGCGGTTACCGTGGTAAAGTTAATGCCCATGAAGCCATATTTAATGGAGATCAAACCTGCGGCCATATTCACCAGCGTTTTGGGGATAAAGAACGGGTTAAAATGCGGCTCATGGTTAGTGGCAGCATACTCGCGCACCTGCTGTTCAAATGTTTCCATACCACCTTGTGCCGAGCCGAAAATTACGCCCACGTCATAAGGCGACATGGCCGAAATATCAAATCCCGAATCTTCGATGGCCTGTTTGGCCGCAATTAAAGCATACTGCGTGTACAGATCGTTACGCTTAATTTCGTTACGATCTAAAAAAGCTGCCGCGCTGAAATCATCAGGCAACTGGGTAGCAAACTGCGTTTTAAATTTAGCGGCATCAAAACGGGTTATAGCTTTTGCCCCGCTGCGGCCGTTTTTAATATTGTCCCAAAATGTTGCTACATCGGTACCCAGGGCCGATACTACACCCATTCCGGTTATGACTACTCTTTTCATTATTATATTAGATTACACCAATGATTTTATGATTACACCGATGCTTTTAAATTCATTATTTGCTTTTTAGATGTTCTTTTTAATCGGTGAAATCATTTTCCAAACCGGTGAAATCAAAACAAATAAAAACTACTTCAATAATACCTTAGTTGCCCCATATCCAAACTTTTCCTTGCGGGCATCCAAAAACGTTTGCACTTTTTGATGCTTGCCCAGCAGCTTATGCAACTCGTTGCGCAGGGTTCCGTTACCGGCACCGTGTATAAAGGTAATTTCGGGCAGTTGGTGTACAACGGCTGCATCAAGCGCTTTTTTAAAATGTTCCAGCTGAATACGCAAAAAATCCTGGCTGCTGATGAACTGGTAATCGTCGCGAAGTTTTTCGATATGTAGGTCAACCTCTGTTTGAGGTTTATCAACATTCTGTTTTTCGGCGGCGGGTTTAAAAAAGCTTTCCTTTAATTTTTCGACATCTATCACCATTTCCGGTTCATCAACCCGAATTACCCAGCCTTGCTGATTTACCACCGGCACAGGCTTTTTACTACCCGCAAAATCTTTGGCTTTAAATTTTTCGCTAAAAGTGATGGGTTGCTGAGGTTCAATATCCTGCTGAGTAAAAAACAGTACTTGTATATTGAATTTAGGCCATAGCTGCAAATCGGCAAGTTGTGCCGAATACATAGGTACTGCCGATTTGGGTGCCACAATACTCAGGTACTCGCCTTTAAACTGTTTGCCCTCTGTGGTGAGCGTTACCAGTAGCTGATATGAAGTTTCGTTAACCAAATGGAAGTGAACTACGGAAGCGGCTTTATTATCGGGCACTACACCTAAATATATACCTTGCTTTTTAAACTCAGCAACGGGCACTACCGGTGCAGAGCCGGGAGATACTGGCGTTTGCCCTGCGGGCACATGGCCATGCACGGTAGTAACCTTACTGGCCAGTACGGGTATCTCAAAATCATCATCGCCGGTTACACCAATCATTTGCTCATCAAAAATTCGGGTAACGTATCCCTCCATCTTCTCATCCACAAAGCGTACAAAATCACCCAACTTATATTTCATGTTCAAAAAATTAGCGGCGCAAAGTTAACTATTAAACCTTATCAACGTCTAACTAACATGATATTCACGTTGAGATAAAATTTATTTAACATTACCGTTAAAAGCATTATTTTTGTAAGCCCATTTTTAATTTGAATGCAACACCGTAATACCACCATAACATTAAAGCAAAACTGGAAAGCCACCTGGAATTCTGCATCGCAACGTTCGCTGATGATTATCGGGTCGGTTATTGTGGCGTTGGTATTATCGGGCATGCCTATATTTTTTCAGCATATTGAGCAGCGCCCGGGCGTACAACTGCATGATTTTATACTGTCGCGAGTACCTGCTTATGATGTATCATTATACATCTTCCTAATTGAGTGGGGAATGGGATTATTGATATTAGCCCGGGCTATCAAAAACCCGGCTATTTATGTGCGCTACGTATGGTTATACATTGTTATAAGCCTTACACGTTTACTTACTATAACTTTGGTTCCGCTGGCGCCGCCGGCTAACCTTGTTGAACTTGTTGACCCCATTACCGGCGTATTTTATGGTCATGCCGTTATTACTAAAGATCTTTTTTATTCGGGGCACACCTCTACCCTGATAGCCATGTATTTTTGCCTGCCGCGCAAACCCGACCGCTACCTGGTAATTGTAGCTACCATAGCTATGGCTTGCCTATTAATTGTACAGCACGTGCATTATACTATTGATATTTTGGCAGCCCCGGTATTTGTATTTTTACTGAACCGCATTTTACAAAACACATTGCTTCGTAATGTGAATATCGAAGGCAGTGTACAGGTAAGCAACTGTTAAGGCAACGCGAATATCCACTTTCTTATTTAAGTAATACTGAATTAGCTTAGCATGCCTAAGTAGATTAATTTATCAATTTACAATCCCCGCAAATTCGCCCTATTTCTGGTTTTGCAGAAATTACTGTGCGTTACTTCTTTTCAATGTGGCCAAAAAATCAGCGCCCTGGTAATTTATTTTCAGGTTAATGGAATCGGCAAAAGTGCGGCCGGTACAAGCGGCTGTGCTACCATTAAGATCTAACTTAAAAGAGATCATGTCCTTATCTATTTTACCATCCGTAATGTTGCTTACGCCCAACGGGGTTTCGGTGGTGCCGGTCAGTTTGTCGCTTTCGGTTTTAAAATTAAAAGCCAGGGGCACCAGGTTGCCGTTGTATTCTATCACGCTGGTCCATTTACCGTTAATATCGGCCATAATAAACCAAAATAACACACCGCAAACAGCCAGTGCAAAAGAGTTGATCATTTTAGTATTCATATAAAGAAGTTGATGTTAGCATTTAAAGATATGATTATTATCTGCACTTGCACCAATAACAGACTGATTACATAGCATCGTAATTACTTTATATGTAATAAACACCACACAAAAAGTGATAAAGAGGAACACAGCATAATCCTGTGATTTTCAGAAGAAATAAATTTGAACACATACTGGCTGATTACTACATTTGGCAAATGCCTCGAAAGTACTGTTTGTTAGCCCTTTTGCCGTTTGCGCTTTTACTCGCATACTGCCAAAACAAGCCCAGTCAAAAGGCAACCCAGCACTATGAACCCGCCCCGCCCGATACCACCATTGTTTATAACGAACTCAGCAGTAAGATACTGGGCCGTATACTATCTGCCGATACCAACCGCATAAAAAAGCGCTTCACTGTACCTGTAAAAATTACGGTAAATGAAAAGCAGGCCGACGGCGGCGACCCCTATTATTTTTACGTATTTACCACGCCAGGTAATAAAATAACACTGTTTTACAAACCTTCCGAAGGGTTTTATATAGAAAGCGGGCTCATTACCCGTGAAGGCATCACCCTTAATAAGGATGTGGCAATTGGAATAGAAAAGGCCGCTTTTTTGCAGATACTTGAACTAAAGGAATCAAAGTTCAACCTATTCCACATTGTAAACGATGATGCCACCGTACAAAGCAGTTTCTACTTTAAAAACGGTAAACTGAGTTCGGTGCAACTCACTCAAACAGTAGAATAATTATACCAAATAAAATTCCCTGAACCAGTTTACAAAGCGGTTTATACCGTCCTGTATATCAGTTTTAGGGTGATAGTTAAACTCCTGCTCCAGGTCGCTCATATCGGCATCAGTGCTCAGCACATCGCCCGCCTGCATGGGCAGGAAGTTGATCACCGCCTTTTTGCCAATGGCGTTCTCCAAAGCTTCAATAAACTTCATGAGTTTAACAGGTTGCGAGTTACCAATGTTGTATAAACGGTACGGCGCACTCGAAGTAGCCGGGTCGGGGTTTTGGCTATCCCAAGCAGGGTTAGCTTGTGCAGGTTTATCCAATACGCGGATGACGCCTTCTACAATATCATCTACATAGGTAAAGTCACGCTGCATTTGGCCGTTGTTGTATACGTCTATAGGGTTGCCTTTAATAATGGCATCGGCAAACTTAAAATAGGCCATATCGGGCCTGCCCCACGGACCGTATACAGTAAAAAAGCGTAAGCCGGTAGTGGGTATGTGATATAAGTGACTGTAACTGTGCGCCATCATTTCGTTGCTTTTTTTGCTGGCAGCATACAAACTAACCGGGTGTGCAGCACCATCATGTACCGAAAACGGGGTATTGCTGTTTAACCCGTAAACGCTCGAACTGCTGGCATACACCAAGTGCTTTACCTTAATGGTACGGCAGCCTTCCAGTATATTTAAAAAGCCCGAAAGATTGCTCAGGGCGTAATCATGCGGGTTGGTAATGGAGTAACGTACGCCTGCCTGTGCCGCCAAATGGCAAACCACATCAAAATGATTGGTGGCAAACAGGTTTTCCATTTGCGCCCGGTCAGATATATCTAATTTAATGAAGCAATAGTTGGGGTAAATGGTACTGCATACCGGTTGGTTATCCTGCAAAGTGTCAGTATCAATACCCGAAGCCTTGAGGCGGCCGTGCTTAAGTTCGGTATCGTAATAGGTGTTAATATTATCAACCCCAATAATATCAAAACCCAATTTTGCCAGTTTTTGGGCTACATAAAAACCAATAAAACCAGCTGTACCGGTAACTAAAATTTTCATAAACGTTAAACAATTGTTACCCCATCAATAACAAGGCTGCAAAAGTAATTAATTTACCCAATTAGCAGCCGCAGGCAGTAACATAGATTTGTAAACGTTAGATTAATGAAAAGTATATAATGCCGTTTAGATTTTTTATACAAAGCCCTCTCCTTTGGAGAGGGTTGGGTGATGTTAGGGCTATGCCAAACTCTCCTCTTACTCCAACTATTTTCAATAAATAATCAATATAATTAGTAAAAATTATACACACTCCTGCTGTTGGTAAGTACCTTAGCCTGTGTAACAAACCCATTACCGTATGGATAATTTTTTGGCTGCCCGTTCGCAAATGGCCCTCTCGCTGGGGTTTCATATTATATATGCCTGTATTGGCATGGTAATGCCGTTTTTTATGGCGGTGGCGCACTATCGCTGGTTAAAAACTAAAGATGTTGCCCATAAAAATATTGCCAAGGCCTGGAGCAAAGGGGTGGCCATTTTCTTTGCCATAGGTGCAGTGTCGGGCACTATGCTATCATTTGAATTGGGACTGCTTTGGCCTAATTTTATGAAGCACGCGGGGCCGATTTTCGGGATGCCGTTTTCATTAGAGGGTACCGCCTTTTTTATCGAGGCTATTGCCCTTGGGTTCTTTTTATATGGGTGGGAACGCCTTAACCCCTACTTCCACTGGTTTACCGGTGTGGTGGTTGGTGTTAGCGGACTGGCATCGGGCATCCTTGTGGTGTCTGCCAACTCATGGATGAACAGCCCGGCAGGGTTTGATTATGTTAACGGCCAATACCTTAACATCGACCCGATGAAGGCCATGTTTAACGAGGCCTGGTTCTCTGAAGCCCTGCATATGACCATTGCTGCCTTTGCCTCTACGGGCTTTGCCGTGGCGGGGGTACATGCGCTCATGATCGTGCGTAAGCAAAACGTACACTTTCATCAGCAGGCCTTTAAAATTGCTGCCGGGTTTGCAGCCGTTGCCGCACTGTTACAGCCTTTAGCGGGCGATATTGCCGCCAAGAGTGTAGCCAAGCGCCAGCCCGCCAAACTGGCTGCTATGGAAGCTTATTTTCATACCCAGCCATACTCGCCATTGGTATTAGGCGGTATACCCGATGTAAAAACCAAAGAGGTTAATTACGGACTTGAAGTTCCGGGCTTGCTTAGCTTTTTAGTGTACGATGATTTTAAAACCCCGGTTAAGGCGCTGGATCAAATTCCGGTTGAAAACCAACCTCCCATTGCCATCACGCATTACTCCTTCCAGGTAATGGTGGGTTTAGGTATGTTTATGATGCTGGTGGCCGTACTGTACCTGGTTGCGATATGGTTTAAAAAGCATTGGATATACAGCAACTGGCTGCTCAAACTGTTTATTATAGCCGTACCAACAGGCTTTATTGCGGTAGAGGCCGGCTGGATGGTGACCGAAATTGGCCGCCAACCATGGATAATTCAGGGCGTGATGCGTACTAAGGATGCGGTTACGCCAATGCCGGGAATTGCCTGGTCGTTTTACTTGTTTACGGGCATTTATTTTACGTTGAGTATTGCCGTTATATTTTTACTATACCGCCAAATACGCATGGTGCCCGAACTGTATGATAAACCAGCCGAAGACTTAAACCTTAGCCACTCATAATTATGGAATACGTGATCATCGGCTTTTTGTGGCTGTCAATTTTACTATACCTCGTTTTAGGCGGTGCCGATTTTGGTGCCGGCATCATCGAGCTTTTTACGTCGAAAGCTCATCGTTACCGTACCCGCAAAACTGCGTACGAAGCCATTGGCCCCATATGGGAGGCTAACCACATGTGGCTCATCATTGCGGTGGTGATCTTATTTGTGGGGTTCCCGGTTATATATAGCACCATGTCTATTTATCTGCATATTCCATTAGTGGCTATGTTGCTGGGTATAACGGCCCGCGGTACAGCCTTTGTATTCAGAAATTACGATGCTGTAATTGATAATATGCAGCGGGTATACAACCGCATTTTCCTGCTGTCGAGCTTTATCACACCCTTATTTTTGGGAATGATTGCGGGCAGTGTGATTTCGGGCCGTATAGATCCATCGGAAACCGATTTCACATCGGCCTATATTTGGCCTTGGCTCAACTGGTTCTCCTTAACTATTGGCCTGTTCACGGTTGGTCTTTGCGGCTTTTTGGCATCGGTATACCTCATAGGTGAGGCCAAACCGGGAGATGACCGCAACAGCTTCATCCGCAAAGCCAAACAGTGGAATGTGGTTGCCGTAGTGTGCGGCGCTTTGGTATTCATCGCTTCGCTGACCGAAAACATTCCCCTTATGAGTTGGGTATTTGGCAATCCTTTTGGCGCTACCGCAGTAATTGCGGCCTCTTTTTCACTGGTGGTTTTATGGATATTGGTTAAACGCGGCAAAACGGTAGTACCGCGCGTTTTAGCCGGCTTTCAGGCGAGTATGATACTGCTGGCAGTGAGTTACGTTCACTTTCCCAATTTTGTGATACTTAAAAACGGTGAGCATTTGTCATTGTTTGAACATCAGGCTCCTGAGGCTACTATGACCGCATTGGCCTGGGCACTTATTATTGGTAGTTTATTTATCCTTCCATCGCTCTTTTACCTCTACTACAGCTTTCAAAAAGACAGGCATGAGGGTAGTTTTGTGGAGCACTAAAACCGAGAGTCAAGAAACAAGAGCCAAGATTTTACTACAACTTGTGCTCATCTGTGATGAGTGCTTAACATGGTTGTGCGATTTTATCGCACCGTTGCGTTGCAAACGCAAAACCACTTTAAGCACTCGTAATAAACGAGCGCAATTAGAGATTGCTTCGCCCCCCGTAACATCCCGACTCCCATATCGCAAACGCGTGGTAGAAAAGAGATTGTGAAAATCCTATAATTCTGAAAATTCTGATTCCAACAAAAAATGTCACCCTACTGGTAAGGTGACATTTATATATCTTCCCCCCCTTCAGGGGGCTGGGGGGTTACAATTCCAACACCTTCGTTGTACGCTCCCTTGTCTCGTTAGCCAACTGTACATTTTTAGCCATTGATTGCCCGTATGATGGAATCATGCCTTTTAACTTGGCTTGCCATTCGGCCGATTGAGCCTTGCCTTTAAAGCAACGCTCTATGAGTTGCACCATGATCGAAACCGATGTTGATGCACCCGGCGAAGCGCCCAGTAAGGCGGCAATGCTGCCATCTGCTGCGGCCACCACTTCGGTACCAAATTCGAGTACGCCGCCGCGTTTGGGGTCTTTTTTAATCACCTGTACACGCTGACCGGCAATATCCAACTGCCAGTCTTCGGCTTTAGCGTTAGGGAAGTAATCCTTTAACGCTGCCAGGCGATCATCGGCCGATTGGGTTACCTGGCTAATGAGGTACTTGGTTAACGGAATATTATCGATACCGGCTTTCATCATCGGGAATATGTTGCCTGCATTGATAGACGTAAACAGATCGGTTAACGAACCATTTTTTAAGAAACGGGTAGAGAAACCGGCGTAAGGTCCAAAAAGCAAAGCTTTTTTACCATTGATCATGCGGGTATCTAAATGCGGTACCGACATTGGCGGCGAACCCACCGATGCCTTACCATATACCTTGGCCTGATGACGCTCAATAACAGCCGGGTTATTACAAACCAGCCACTGCCCGCTCACCGGGAAACCGCCAAATCCTTTGCTCTCGGGTATGCCCGATTTTTGCAGCAGGTGCAGCGCACCGCCTCCGGCGCCTACGAATACAAATTTGGCTTTCAGTTTAACTTTATTACCGCTGGCCGTGTCCTTAACGCGTATTTTCCATGCACCGTCTTTATCGCGTTTAATGTCGCGTACCTCGTGTTTCAGGTGTACGTTTACACCCGGTTGTGTTTTAAGGTAATTGAACAGGCTGTTGGTTAAGGCACCAAAGTTTACATCGGTACCCAGATCCATACGGTTGGCTGATACCTTTTCGTTCGGGTCGCGGCCTTCCATTACCAGCGGCATCCAGCTTTGCAGTTGGGTGCTATCTTCTGAGTAAGCCATTTCGGCAAAAAAGTGGTGCTTAACCAACGCTTCGTAGCGCTTGCGCAAATAGTTTACATTGTCATCGCCCCAAACAAAACTCATGTGCGGCACGGCCGAAATGAACGATTTAGGCGAATCGATGATATTCTTTTCAATTAAAAACGACCAAAATTCTTTGGAAACCTCAAACTGTTCGGCAATCTTAATCGCCTTCGATATATCCACCGAACCATCCTGCAGTTGCGGTGTATAGTTCAACTCGCAAAAAGCCGAGTGACCGGTACCAGCATTATTCATCGCATCCGAACTTTCGGCAGCCATCACATCAAGGCGTTCAAATATTTCGATAGTCAGGTCTGGCTGGAGTTCTTTTAGCATGAGGCCAAGAGTGGCGCTCATAATTCCTGCTCCAATCAGCACAACATCAGTTACAGGGTTCTGTGTATATTCGGTGTTAGTCATTTTCCAATTTTGGCACGGTACAAATGCGCTGGCAATTTACGATGTACCTGATAAAAACGGCGTGATATTACGATTTTTAATCATAAATTTTACAATTAATATAAGATTCACAGATATGACAGGACGGGCAAAAAACTCGTTTCCACTCTGCGCTATCCATCGATTGCCGCGATAATAATATTAAACAACAGCTAATTGTTTGGCTCAATGTTTAATAACCATTGGGCGTGCCCCGCCTCGGGCGGATAGGACTATCCCGTTACAAGTCCTCGTTGCGTTACGCTGCACTCCAGGCTTTACACTACTATCCCTCAGGCAAACTGCAATTTGTTGTAAATTAGAATTAATTGAGCTTATATAATTAATGCCGATTTGAAATTTCCCGGAGTGATAAATTTCTATCTAATAAATTCCTAATCTCATGCAATTAAGTTTAAAATCAATCGTTAATACAATTCAAGCCACATCTTTTTACTGGTTAATTGACTTTGTGCGATAATATTTTCGGCAGACGTATTAATTATTTACCTTTATATTTGATTAACAAACACAAAATAAGTTACCACGAATAAAGTATGAAGAAAAAGAGTTTCAGATGGTCTGACGAGAGCGAACCGCACAAACACAGGACAAAGGCCATTATTAAAGAACACCCCGAGTTACGTACCTTAATAGGCCGTAACCCGTATACTTTCTTAGTGATCACGCTTTGCGTTGGGATACAAATAGCCGGGGCTTATTTATTAAAAGATGCAGCCTGGTACTGGATTGCGCTGGCCGCATATGGCGTAGGTGCTTTTGCCTGCCATACCTTGTTTGTTTGTATACACGAGTGTGCACACAATCTTATTTTTAAAAACAAAACCGCAAATACCTGGGCCGGTATTTTTGCCAACTTGCCTACCTTGTTGCCAAGTTCGGTATCATTTCAAAAATATCATTTAAAGCATCACTCATACCAAGGTGTTGAAGCTTTAGATGCCGATATGCCTTTCCGTTGGGAAGCTAAATTAATTAACAATTCAACCTTTGGTAAAGCCATCTGGCTATTGTTTTATCCTATCTTCCAGGCACTACGCCCTTTCCGTTTAAAAGAAATTAATTTGGTTGATGGCTGGACCGCCGTTAACTGGGTTGTACAATTATCATTTACAGCCGCAATAGCCTACTTTTTTGGTTGGAGTGCCGTATTATACCTGGTATTGAGCTTCTTTTTCTCAGTAGGCTTGCATCCATTGGGCGCACGTTGGGTACAGGAGCATTTCTTAACTCATGGCGAGCAGGAAACCAAAAGCTATTATGGCCGCTTAAATTTTCCTAATCTTAACGTAGGTTTTCATAATGAGCATCATGATTTTCCATCAGTGCCATGGAATAACCTGCCTAAAGTTAAAGCTTTAGCGGGCAGGCACTATGATGATTTGGGACATCATACTTCTTACACCCGTTTGTTGTTCGAGTTTTTATTCGATCGCGAACTGTCGGTTTTTTCGCGTACGGCACGTTCAAACCGTGGCGGTAAAATAGGTACGCCTAAAGCCAAAAGCATTGATGATGCCGAAGCTGTTGTAGCTTAAAATAATTTACTGAATATTAGAGCCCTGTATATATTGTATACAGGGCTTTTTTTTGTTTTTTAAACATTTATATCACAACACAAGGGAATAAGGATTGTTATAAACCCAAATCTATTCACTTATGAAACTTTACATTCCGCTACTTGTAATCGGCCTGCTCCTATTTTCATCATGCTACCACGAACCAAAAATTATTGGCGATGGCCCCTTAAAGCTTGATGACATTAGTTTTAACTTTAGTGTAGTAAGATTTTACGACGATAAAGACCTTTTTAACTGCAAAAAACAATTATGCCTAACATTAGATACAGTTACCAAAGATGATGAATGGTACAACCCTAAACCTGCAGGATTATATTACAGCCAGGCCACTTACTCAAACGACAGAATATTAGCCAAATTTGAGGGCTCCGAGTTTTATGGACTAAATATGGTAAGCACTTTGGATCATAAGTTGATAGCCATTGCCGCTGTTATAGCCAAGATTAATATTGATGAAAGCAAGGCCTTTATAGATAAAACAACCAAAAAATACGGCCGTTTTGAAGAACGTAAAGCTGATTTTATGGGTATAAATTATCCGGTTTATACCTGGAAACTTAAAGACCGTATTTTACAATACAGCCCTGTTTTGGATAATGAACAAAATGCACTTAAGATAGAAAAAGACATGAACACCGGCACCATAAAAGAGGGCAAAAAGAACCCTCATTACAAGGGATACTTTTACATAATTAAAAGCGGATACACCGACTTTGTTAAGTACAATGTATCCTCGGGCGATTTTGTAATATTTGATTAGTATTGCACTAACAACAGTTTTTTAACAATCTCCATCCACTTCACAGCTTGGACCTTCGGTAATATTAAGTCCGGATGATTGCTGCTGACTGTATTCGGCGTAAGCGCTAACCAGCGTGTTTAAAAATACCTCGGTAGCCTGTGCGCCTGATACTGCGTAATGGTTGTTCATCACAAAAAACGGAACCCCTCGTATGCCCAGTTGTTCGGCTTCGTAAATATCATGATGTACCTGCTCGGCATAAGTGTTACTGTTTAGCACTTCGCGGGTTTCAGTTGCATCAAGTCCTGTGGCCTCGCCTAAAGCAATCAGCGTATCAATATCATCAATATTCTGTCCATTGGTAAAATAAGCCTGAAATAGTTGCTCTTCAGCAGCATCGCCCTTACCATATTTTTTGGCGAGGTGAGTAAAGCGGTGTGCGTTAAAGCTATTGGCTACCACGGCATCATCAAAGTTATAGGTTAAACCAACTTGAGCAGCCATATCGGTTACCTGGCTATTTAGTTGCTTGGCATAATCTAAGGTCCAACCTTTAGCATCGGCCAAATACTGGTTTATGCTGATGCTGGTATCAGTTTTTAATTGCGGATTAAGCTGAAAGCTTTTCCATTCAATCTGCACTTTATCTTTATATTCAAATGCCGATAATGCTTCTTCGAACCTGCGCTTGCCTATATAGCAGAACGGACACATCACGTCCGACCAAATTTGTATTTTCATGGTACGATAAACGTTTTTATCAAATGTAAGCGCAATACCATTTACTCAAACACTTGCCAAACAGGTATTACCTAAAAATGACAGGGCTTAGTTTTTAGGTACGGGATAATGAAATATGGGTTGCTTTGTACCTTCGCTTACGGTGTAGTAACTGCGGCCATCTGAGGTAAAACCAATAGCCTCACCCAGTCTTTCCTGCTCGTAGGCAGGCTGCTGGGGTTTACGTTGCAGGGTTTCCCATATGGGTTCGTTACCATTGCGTTTCCAATAGTAAATGCGGCTGTAGCTTTTGAGCACTACTTGTTTGCCATCCTTTGATATATCACCACTAACGATCCATTTAAATGGCTGAAAGCCTCTGAAATGTATTTCGGCACGCTTGGTAAGCGTTACGGTATCATTATTATGAAATATGAGCGGCGCCGTATATACCCCAACCGATTTATGCCTCTTGGTTACAATATAAAACAACTTTTCTATGGGGTCTATCATTAGTGTTTCTGCATCATGAGGCCCATCCGGGTATTTTAGGTTAAGGGTATGCCTGAACGTATGAACTGTACTATCGCCGTTTGCAGGTAGTAATTTAGGCTCAGGAATACGGTATATGTTTATAAAGGGATAAGTTTCGCCATTATCACCAATATCGGCTATGTAAACATAACTTTGGATTGAATCGGGTCCGGGTCCTACGGCAATATCTTCACAATCACGAACACCATAACCGGGCGTTCCTTTTTTTACATAATTGAATATCCCTTTAAGCGTGCCATCTGGCTTTATGGCAAAAAAACGACCGGAGTCGCCGCTATCATTATGTATGTAAAATATATTGGGGTAAACGGATGAAGCAGCAATACCCGATGTTTCGTTATTCAGCGGACTCTTGAGCTTACCGGCTACATAGGCTTTGTCATCGCTTTTGTTTTGGGAATAAGCAGCCAGTTCGAGTACTAAAACAAGTACAAACCACACAATCCACCGGCTACGTTTTATATTGAACATGATATTTTAATGCTAAAGTAATGGAATAAATATTAATCACTCATTCCATTATGAATATTATTACCACCATTACAACAAACACGCCAAATACTTATCACATTACTAAATTTAATTAAATTTTAATTTAGTAAATTGTGCAGAACCAGTGGCTTAATTACTTGTTATATAATAAGTTCTATACACCATTTAAATAACATAAATTATGGAAACGCCCGTAAAACACTATAAGTTTATAAACAGTCGTACCGACAATGTTATTTATTACTACTCGCTGGATAGTAGTTTAGTAGTTTAAGCACCGATGAACGTAAGCAGAAACTTGAGGCCGTAAAAGCCCAGGTAGCTACCAACAATGGTGTATTTTTAGATACTGTGTACTGGGAAGAAGTAAAAGACGAAGATTAAGCCATTCGCCCGCAGCAGCTTCATTGGTAATGTATTTAGATAGTGTTGCAGATTTAAATGCTTGCACCTATTTTGCGGAATGTTTAAGCCGCGTACTCAAAAAGCGTTCAACCTACAGCAGTATTTATTGTGTATAGCAGCACTTACATTATTACTAATTGCTTTATTTACAGCAGGCAACTTTCCCGGTATTATTGAACGCTATTATACTAATGGCGTGTACATACCCGTAAGTGCCATACTCCATTTTTTGTTGGGATGGTTGCCCTTTAGCCTGGGCGATGTTTTTTACACGATCATCATCCTGCTTTTTATTTACAGCCTTTATAGGTTCATCATCAACCTGTTTCAAAAGCAATTCAGGTTAATTGGAATAGGGGCATTACGGTTTATTATAAGTTTACAGCTTTTTATAGCTACCTTTTACCTTTTATGGGGAATGAATTACTCCCGACCACCCGCTGCGCAAATATTGAACCTTCAGGATAGCACTTATACCCTTAGCGAGTTAAAAAGTGTAACTTCGATGCTAATTGATAGCGTTAATGCGCGGCGTGCAGCACTCCAACATACCGATACTTTGAAAAGTAACGAGGCCATTTATCAAACATCGGTACGGGCTATTAAAAGTGCTGGCAACACCAACCCGGCCTTGAAAAGCTACTTTCCTGAAGCAAAATCATCATTGTTTACACCGGTTATTAACTACCTGAACACGGCAGGCTATTTTAACCCCTTCACAGGCGAAACGCAGGTTAACTACAGCATGCCGTTATTAAACAAACCCATAACTGCTTGCCATGAAATGGCACATCAAATGGGTTTTGCACGCGAAGATGAAGCTAATTTTATAGGTTTTATGGCGGGAAAGGAATCACCCGACAGGCTGCTGAGATATTCAGCTTATTACATGGCAATGGAAGAGTTTACACGCAACGTGTATCATCGCGATAGCATTTCGTTTAAACAACTTAAACTTCGCCTCTCCCCTGCTGTAAAGCAAGACCTAAAAACCGACCAAGCCTACTGGATGCGCTATCAAAATCAACTTAGTTATGTAAGCAGCCTGTTTTACGATAATTTTTTGAAAGCCAATAACCAACCCCAGGGACTGCGCACGTATAATCGTATGATTATTTTAACAATGGCGTATTATAAGAAGGTTCATAGATGATTGTTGGGTTCATAGTAGCTGCACTTTTAAGTTCACTGAGCTAAAACCATTACCACAAAACTTCCGGCCATGAACTATCATCCATAAACCATGAACAAGAAGAATTAACTATTCTTAATTAAAATACTTTCCACTACAAAGGCCACGTCTTCAAATTTGTCGGTAGTACGTTCAAGGGCACCTAAAATTTCGCTGTGCTTAATAAGGTTTATCGAATCGGTTTCGTTAGCATTGAGTTGTGCAAAGGCCCGGTCATAAACCTTATCGGCCTCATGCTCCAGTTGCTTAATTTCGGCGCAAATGTGCGATATGGTTTCACTGTCGCTTATGTTATTGAGTGCCCTTACCAAGGTTTCCATTTGCATACTTGAATCCAGCACAATGCGGCAAAGCTCAAGCATGGGTGGCGTAATGGCATCTATAGAATACAGGTTAATACGGCGTGCCGAAGCATCTACATAATCAGATGCTGCACTAATAGCCGACGCCAGCGCATACATATCATTACGCTCAAAGGGTGATACGAGCGCCTTGCCTGATGTAGCATACACCTGGCGCTTAATTTCGGCCGACGCAGTTTTTAAGCGGCTTATTTGCGCAAATTCTGTTTTTTGTTCGGGTATCCATTCGCCGCTAACGGCTTCAAACAATAATTTAGCCATGGCTGTACAGTTTGAGGCTGCCCGGTTAAACAAACCAAAAAACATTTTATCGTTATCTGGCAAAAAGCGGCTTAAAATAGAACTCATGACTATTATTACGGTTATAAATGATAGGATGCAATATACACCTAACTTTAATAAAATTTAATAATGTGCATAATTTTCATCTTAACACACCTTTGCATCGTTAACAAAATGTTAATATAAGATTACAAAAAGGTTAAGTTACCTTTGCCATCATGTCAAAAGACAGCCTCCCTACTTACGCTATTGTCGAACTGTTAATCCGTCTCGAAGAAATAAATCCATTAATTGGCAGCTATAAAGACCATGTACCGCACGAATATGGCGTAATGGTAAAAACCACCAACGGGCATATCAATTTTTCGCGCCAGTTAGTTATACAGCAATTTAATAATCCCGGCCTTATCAACAAAACAGAGCTTGAAACTGTAGCCCAGCTCTTTAAATATTCGACCTGATACTTCTATTTTAATTTTTTAAGCACGTACAATGCTCCGGCAATAATACCGGCCGCTCCTGCATACTTGCCTAACTTTTTGCCGCTTACTTTTTTTGAAGTGTAACCGCCCGATATTTGGTTATGCTCGCGTGTAGGTTCAAAAATACTACCGTTGGTTACCGGAGCGGGTTCTGCCTTTTTTAAATACAGCTGCATAAATTTGGCCGATGTAAAGCGGGTAAGTTTAGGAGCAATCCACTGGCTGAAGCGCGCAAAATAAGCCGCACTGCCCAACATAACCGAGTCTTTAGGATTTTGAGCTAAATCTACTACTGTATTAGCCACCTTATAAGTAGGCACTACAGGTGGGGCCGGTTTTAAAACCTTGCCAGTGTAATTAGCTGCATGGCTTGGTCCGGGCGTATCAACAAAGCCGGGGTAAACATCGCAAATATGTATACCCGGATAATCATGCAGTTCGGCACGCAAAGCATCAGAGTAACCTCTCAAGCCAAACTTACTTGCCGTGTATGATACAGAGTAAGGGAAAGCCACAAAGCCCCCAACCGAATTAAGATTAATAATAATTCCCTGTTTTTGCTTCCTGAAATGCGTCATGGCGGCATGAGCGCCATTTATGTAACCCAACAGGTTGGTTTTAATAACCTGGTTGTGCACCTCAATAGGTATGGTGGTAAATTCACCCAACGCACCAATACCGGCCACATTTACCCATACGTCCAAACTTCCTCCAAACAGGCTGGCATCATTGGCCAAACGCACCATAGCTTCAGGATGGGTAACATCGGTAATTACAGCTATGGCTTTACCGCCCAGGCGGTCGCAAAGGTCAACCATCTCATCGAGCACATCTTTTTGCCGGGCGGCTAATACCAGCTTGGCACCATGGCGGGCAAATTCAAGTGCAGTTGCACGGCCAATGCCGCTGGTAGCTCCGGTTATTACCACCGTTTTTTTATTTAAGGGCGATGATGTTGTTATGCTCATACGTTTTTGGATAAATGCTTTAATTAAGAAAAACCGTTCGAAAGGTTAATAGTTTTGGATTTCAAGTGCATTTAGATGCGTAAGTGAAAATTAGAAAATTCACTAAAAGTAAATTTTTCTAATTTATAGGCACCTGTATACTACTCATCCCAGTAGCCAAACTTACCTGCATTATAATCATCATACGCTTGTTTGATCTCTTGCTGGGTATTCATTACAAACGGTCCGTGCGATACTACAGGTTCATTAAACGGCATAGCATGGCCCAGCAACAGCATGCTATCGGGTTTGGCTTGTATGGTAAGAGTGTCGCCGTTATGATCAAATTCGGCCAGATGTAAGGCGCGTACGGCAGTGCCGTTAACAACTACCTCACCTGTAATTACGTAAAAGAAAATACTGTGCGCTTCGGGAATTTGTACATCCAGTTCGGCCCCTGGTTTAAAATGTATGGTACTCAGAAATATGCCTGTTTCTGATTCAAAGGCACCTTGTACATCCTTCCACTGGCCCGATATGAGGTTGGCTGTAACCGTACATTCATTTAATTGCAATACCGGTATTTCATCTTTTTGCTTACCAATGTAAAAGGGCTCGGCCATTTTGAGTTTGGCAGGCAGGTTTACCCATAACTGCAATATTTCGAGCGGACCACCCTCCTGCTTAAATTCATTTGATGATACTTCGGCATGTATTAGTCCGCGCCCGGCGCGCATCCATTGTATACCACCGGCTTTAATTACACTTTCGTGACCGCTACTGTCCTTATGGGCAATATCTCCCTCTATAATAAAGGTAACAGTTTCCATTCCTCTGTGCGGGTGAGGGCCAAACGGCAAGCCGCTATTATGTGCCGGGTAAACCTGCGGACCATGATGATTTAAAAACAAAAACGGATCGATATACTCAACCGATTGAGTGGGTAGTGCACGGTAGGTTACCAAATTAGCAATGGGCGCATATACGGCCTGGTGTATTTTTTTAACGCTTCGCATTTTATAAAAAGATGTATTTATGGGTAATGTTTTAATAAAACCCGATTGCTTTGCAATAAACTACCACAATTATCATAATAAAAAAGCATATTCGCAGTTACTGACCTGTACACTTAACTTAATCGTTCACCACAAACAAATGTTGGCTTTGCGCTGCCTACCCCACAACGCATGCAATTTAAACACACCACACTCTGCTTACTTGTCCTTATTTTATTATGCAGCCTGCAGGCATCGGCACAAAAAAAATTCACCATCAGTGGCACCATTCGTGATGCAGCCACGGGCGAAACTTTAATTGGCGCTTCGATAAAAATTGAAGGCCCTGCCGGCAAGGTGGGTACCTCTACCAACGGCTATGGCTTTTACTCGCTCACTGCTGCCGAAGGCACTTACACCCTTAGCGTTAGTTATGTAAGTTACCAGGTAATTAGTCAAACCGTTAATCTTAACCAAAACACTAATCTTAACCTCGATTTAAAGGCGGGTAATGAACTTGCAGCCGTTATAGTTAGCGCGCGCGACCGTAAAGATCAAAATGTGCGCAGCCCCCAAATGGGTGTTGAAAAGTTGGATATGAAACTGCTGGATAACCTGCCCGTTTTGTTCGGCGAAAAGGACGTGTTGAAGACCATTCAGCTGCTGCCGGGCGTAAAATCAGGTGGTGAAGGCAATACGGGTTTCTTTGTGCGTGGCGGAGCATCCGACCAAAATTTGATTTTGCTGGATGAAGCCACGGTTTACAATTCTTCGCACCTGTTAGGCTTTTTCTCCACCTTTAATGCCGATGCCATTAAAACTGCCGACCTATATAAAGGCGGTATGCCCTCGCAATATGGCGGCAGGCTATCATCAGTGCTCGACGTAAAAATGGATGATGGCAATAACAAAAACTTCAGCATGCAGGGCGGTTTGGGCCTAATATCATCAAGGCTTAAACTGGAAGGACCGCTAATTAAAGATAAAAGCTCGTTTATGATAAGCGCGCGCCGTACCTATATCGACTTTATATTGAAAGCCGTGCCCGACAGCAACCTGAAAGGCAATACGCTCAATTTTTACGACCTGAATGCCAAGGTCAACTATAAGTTCGATGATAAGAACACCGTTTACCTTTCGGGATATTTTGGCAAGGACAACATTGGTATAAAAGACCTTTTTAAAAATGATTGGGGTAACAGCACAGCCACGCTACGTTATAATCACGTGTTCAACAGCCGTTTGTTTTCAAATGCCTCGCTCATTTATAACAAGTACAATTACAGCGTTGAACTTCTCGACGAGGTAAACAGCTTTACGGCCACCTCTCTCATCCGCGATTTTAATTTAAAGGAAGACCTGCAATATTTTAGCAACAAACACACCATCAGGTTTGGTGCCCAAGCCACACATCACCGCATTGCCCCGTCAGATATTATACCCGGCAGTAACTCAAGCTTCAACCCTCTCTCCATTGAAAACCGTTATGGCTTGGAGTCTTCGGCCTATATTTCGGATGAATACGTGGTAAACCCGCGTTTAAATTTATTGTACGGCTTACGGGCAAGCTGGTTTAGTTTGCTGGGGCCTGGTACTTTTGATACTTATAATGCCAGCGGCAGTGTAACCTCATCACGCACTTATAGCAGCGGCAAGTTTGTGCAAAATTACTTTAACCTCGAACCTCGCTTTTCGGCCAGCTTTACCATTAACGAGCGTAACTCCATCAAGGCATCGTACAACCGTAATACGCAAAACATACACATATTATCAAACGCGGCATCAAGCTCGCCAACCGATCAGTATGTGATGAGCAGCAATAACATCCGCCCCGAAATTGCCGATCAGGTGGCCTTCGGGTTCTTCAAAAACATCAGCAATAACACTTTCGAGTTTTCGGCCGAAACTTATTACAAGTGGATGCAAAACCAGATTGAGTATAAAGATGCCGCCCGCCTGTTAGCCAATGCCGAGGTAGAATCACAATTGTTGTTTGGCAGCGGCCGGGCCTATGGATTGGAGCTTTACGCCAAAAAACGTACCGGCAAACTTACCGGTTGGATAAGCTATACCCTATCGCGCACCGAACGTAAATTTAACGGACTTAACAACGGCAACTATTTCCCGGCCCGGCAAGACCGCACGCATGATGTTGCCCTGGTGGGTATTTACAAGCTCAACAAACGCTGGACATTTTCGGGCAACTACATTTATTACACCGGCAATGCGGTAACCTATCCGGCCGGCAAATATCAGATTGGCGGCAACACTACCTACTATTACACCGAACGTAATGCCAACCGCATGCCCTACACCGGTCGTTTAGATCTAAGCGCAACATTGGAGGGTAAGGACACGGGCAAACGTTTCAGGTCGAGCTGGTCGTTTGGTTTGTATAATGCGCTTAATCGCAAAAACCCATATTCAATTGATTTTAGAGATGTACCGAATGACCCAACCCGAACAGAAGCGGTACAAACAGCGTTATTTGGCATAGTACCATCAATAACCTGGAATTTTAAATTTTAAGCTGAAATGAAAAGACTATACTACTTTCTTCCACTTTTGGCCATAGTGCTTGCTTTTACATCCTGCGAAAAGGTGATTGACATACAGGTGAACACCTCACCGTCGCAAATTGTTATTGAGGGCAACGTGACAAATACACGCGAACAACAAACGGTAAAAATTACCCGCTCGGTTGATTATAAAAACACCAATGTTTACCCAACGGTATCAGGAGCTGTAGTAAAGCTCACTGATAATGCAGGCGGTTCGTGGAATTTTAGCGAAGTATCGCCGGGCGTATATCGATCATCAGTAATGACGGGCCGGGCTGGACGCACTTACACACTGAATGTTAGTGTTGACAACAAAACGTACACAGCGGCTTCAACCATGCCCGTCCAGGTACGCGCCGACTCTATAACTTTGACCGACGTTACCTTTGGCAGCCGTACGCGTAAAATGACAGCAGTGCACTACACCGATCCTAAAGGTGTAGCCAACCAATACCGTTACCTGCTGCGCATAAACGGACAGCAAACCAACCGCATTTACGTATTTGATGACCGCCTTAAAGACGGCAACATTAGCAAAGACGAGCTATACCCCGACCCAGATGATGACGACAGCAGCAAAGACCTAAAATCGGGGGATGTAGCAGAAGTGGAGATACAAAACATTGATAAAGCCGTTTTTAATTACTGGTTTACCCTAAGGCAGCAAAGCCGCGGCGGGCCGGGCGGTGCTACTACTCCTGGCAATCCGCCATCAAACTTTAACAATGGTGCGTTGGGGTACTTTAGCGCACATACTTACCAAAGTATATCTATTACGGTGCCGTAATGTTAGTGTAAACTTCCCCCCAATAATTGTTTAATTAATAGCCTCAGCGCATTAAAAAGCGTAATTTTGTGCATATCTATTTTTTTGAATGGGCGCGCAGGCTGTATCTTTTCCATACCCAAAACATTATTTACGCATAGCGGTAAGCACGGTGTTTTTCCTACCCGGAATTATATTTGCCAGCTGGGCATCGCGCATTGCCACCATTCAGCAAACTCTTAACCTGAGCGATGCGGCTTTGGGCGGCATTTTATTTTGTATACCGGTAGGGCTCATTATATCATTACCTGTGGCAGGTTGGCTCATATCACGCATTGGAAGCCGTATGCTTGTATTGCTGGGTATATCGGCCTATGCGGTGGGCCTGGTTGGTTTAGGGTGGGCTCCCAATGTCCCGCTGTTAATGGCCTGTATGGTAGGCTTTGGATTTGCCAGTAACAGTGTAAACATAGCCGTTAATACCCAAGCCGTAGCTACCGAAAAGCTTTACAACAAACCCATCATGGCTTCATTTCATGGTTTGTGGAGCTTGGCGGGATTTGCAGGGGCTGGTATTGGCACCTTTATGATAGGCAAAAATATTTTGCCGCTGTACCATTTTGCTTTGATGACCGCCATTGTGTTGGTTATACTTTTTGTGAGCTATCGCTATTTGTTGAATGATAAAGGCCCTGCCGAAACCCGGCAAGGTTTTGTTATGCCCGACAGGCCGCTCATTAAACTGGGCATTATTGCATTTTGCTCATTAATTTGCGAGGGTGCCATGTTTGATTGGAGCGTAATTTACTTTAAAAAAGTACTCCATGCCCATAATGGCTGGATGGGAGCGGGCTACACTGTATTTATGTGTACCATGGCCATGGGCCGCTTTATTGCCGATTGGTTTGCACACCGTTTTGGGCTAAAGCAAACATTACAAATAAGCGGATTGCTTACAGCAGTGGGCTTATTAATAGCCGTTATATTTCCACAAATACCTACAGCTATGATTGGTTTTTTGCTGGTTGGTTTTGGCGTATCATCGGTAGTGCCTATGATTTACAGCGTGGCTGGAAAATCAAAAACCATGTCGCCGGGCATGGCACTGGCAGCGGTGTCAACTATTGGTTTTGTGGGCTTTTTGGTTGGTCCGCCGGTTATAGGTTTTGTGGCAGGTTTATTTAATCTGAGGGTAAGCTTTATACTGATTGCGGTGATGGGCTTGTGCGTAACGGGTATTTCGAGTAAAGTGAAGATTTGAAGAATAGAGACAAGAAGTAAGAGCCGTGAGCCAAGAATTTTGAAAATCTTAGTTAAGCGATTAACCTGCGTCTTCGAAAAGATCTCTCACTATCGTTCGAGATGACAAGTTATTTTTATCGAAATCTTACTTCTTAGCCGTGTTTAAATCAGCATCTGTAGGATTTAAAATGTATTCGCGATGCTCTCCATTGTGGCGCAGGATAAACTTCAGGCGCTCACCAGGAATAGTAATATCAAGCGAAAGAGTGGCAATTACATCGGGCAGGTTTTCCATGATGCTATCCATGTTGCTACCGCCGGGCAGATCAACAATGATAGCATCTTCAACCGGTTCAATTTTCCAATCTTTAATATTGGCGTTGGTTAAAACCTCGATCCATTTTTGCTGATAGGCATTCATACTTTAAATAAGCATGAATACCCCGCAAATGTTTTAGTAATGGAATATTGCTTCGGTAGTATCGTAGCTTATGTTTCCCACTTTAAGTGTGCAGTTCAACTTATCAATACGTTTACCGGTTTGGGTAATATGATACTCATAAGTAGCAGGCCCCAATTCGGGATTACCATTTTCGGTAATTTTAAGCGGGAGCCTATCAAGCGTGCTCAGCACCACATCATTAAATACATCTTGCGCCTGGTGCTGGTACAAAGAGTGTAGTAAAGCAAAAGGATTAATATACACCACGGGCGACCAGCTTTCGTACTTACGCACAACTGTTGCCAGTAATGCGCTATGCTCATCATACCACTTGCTCTGTGTTTGTGTTAGGATACCATTGGCATCATACTGATAAATTATATCTTCTGTTAGCGATAGCACGCCATTTAAGGCCACCATATGTTTCAATGTTGCTGCCTGCCCTTTGGCGTTGTAAGTATAATTGAAACGCGCAGTTTCGGCACCGCCGTTACCCAAATAACTCTTTTGTGATACCTTGCCATTGGCATAAGTATATCGGGTGTTTAAAGCACCGTCGTATATCATTTCGGTTGGCTTACCGTTTTGGTAATTAAAAGTACCCGTATGTTTCCATGCCAGGTTGCTGCTGCCCGATGAATACTGCTTCAGTTTGCTATCGGCGTTATAAACAAATTCGAGTTTATGGGTTACGCCTACATCCCAGGTAACATACTTTACTAAATCAACAGGCGTTTTAATGATAGCGTCGTTATCGCCGGCGCTTTGTTGAACAGTGCTCTTTTTGCACGATTGGAAGACAATAATAGAGAGTAATAAAATTGCGAAGCGATTCAATAGGTTCATATACCCCTTATACGGATATATGCCTGTTTACGTTACAGCACAGGCGATATTTAGTAAGCACTTACTTTAAAAACAGTCATACTTATATCGAAACTGCTATTAATCAAACTGTTTAATAATAAACCTTACGACCTAAAAAGTTATCGATCTTAAATATAAATGCAATGGATGCATTGGTGGCAATGGTTGTATTGCGCCCGGTTACAAATCGTCCACCTGTTAAAAACATGGAGAAGCTGCTGTTAAATGTATGCCCGTAGCTTAAGTTTACCTGTGTAAACCTGAAATCGCGCGCAGTATAAATGTTGCGGGTAAAAGCTGTAAAATCACTTTTTGATATTACACCCGATACGCCGATCGATAACTGATCATGAAACTTTTTATCGAGCGTTATACCGAACGATGCACCATACCTGCCTTGAATTGGGCCGTTGGTGCCAAAGTATTTACGTATACCGCCATCAAGGCTTAACGAATAAAAACTGTTGCCTATTTTACCTGCTCCCGAAAAACCCAAACGCAGATCGCCTCCGGCTTGGGCAAAGCCTAAACCTTCTGACTGATAAAGTGGGATTATGCCGGTTCCCTGCAAGGTAAAGTAATAGCGGTAATCGATATTAGCGAGGTAATACTTCAGCCCCAGCTCCATATCGCCAAAACCCGATACGCCAAAGCTGCGGCCGGTACTATCTTGAATATTATAACTCAAAAAGGGCAAGGAACCTACCGCAGCAAGTTTTCGCACTATACCATACTCGGCATACAAGCTAACGCTATGTGATCTGAACACGCCATTATTAGGTCGGTTAAGCTTTCGTCCTGTCGAGTCCCAGTCTTTATTGGCCGTAAAATAAGTGTAAGACGGCGACAATATTAACCTACGCGGACGCGTAGGCCACCCGCAGTAGGCATCAAATCCTAAAAACAGGCATACACAGGTAATTAAAAGTATTTTTTTAGCCAAAGTGATTGTTTTAAAATGATACAATTAAAAGAGTGCAAACGTATCGCGCATCCACCTGCCCTCATAGTTTTTATAAAATAAGGCCACCTCATGTCCTAAATCTTTAAAAACTATCATATGCTTATCAACCTGCAAATTATTAAAAGCCGCATACTCATTATCAGGTGGAGCAAGGTGGTCGAGCAAACCTATACCTACCAGGGTTGGGCATTTCACACGCGATGCAAAATTCTTAGTATCAAAATACGATAAGTTATCAAGTAGTTTATCCATGGTTAAGCCCCGGTTAGCCCTAACGTAGCGATTAAAATCGCGCAGGGGCCAAACTACCTTGCCGGGTAAGGCTTTTACATCGCATAAAATAGGGTTTTGTGCCGAGCACAGCTTAATACGATGATCAAGGCCTGCCGTTGCTATGGAAAGGAAGCCTCCCATGCTACCGCCCGATACCATAATATTATCATGGTCCAATTCATCGCGTGAAAAAATAAAATCAACCATGCGCACGCAATCCATAATGGCACCACGCATTACATAGCGGTTCCTGTCTTCGAGGCCGGTAAAAATATAATCATCGCGCAGGGTGCGTATGCGGTCGCGGCTGTTGCCCTGCCCTCTTACATTGATAACCACAATGGCCAAATCCTCATCCGACCCAAACATGGGCTTCAGATTAACCTGGTAACCAGGCAAACCTAACAGTACAGGGAAACGCTTACGTTTATTTTTAGTCATGGGTAAGGTCATCCACCCGCGCACGGTAATATTGCCTAATGATTGCATCTCGATGGCAAAAACCCGGCGGTTATCTTTAGCCGAATCGGGCATCTCGGTTACTTTAAAATTGGGAGTTACTTTTTCCAGTTCGGCCAGTGTCTTGTTCCAAAAGTCATCAAAATCTGCAGGAGCCTGGTGTTCCGATTTAATTTTGGTAGGATCGACCCCGAATGTACGACGCACGGTATCGTCATACTCGGGAAAGTTGACCACAAACTGTACTTTGTAAAAACCTGAACCTTGCCCCGGTATGCGCAGGGTTAAGCTTTTTTCGCCTTTACGATTGATGGTTACGGGCTGGTTCCTTTGGGTGATTTCTTTTTCATCCAAACTTAAAACACGGTAGCCTACCGTGCCGATTTGCCTGGTGTTAAACGTATTTTTAAGATCGATTTTGTAGTTGATATTGCTATTAGCATTATAAATAGCATCCTTAGCTACAGGTGTGGCGTTAATGGTGATCTCGCCTTCGTCGCCCCCACCCTCCTGTGCTTGTGCAGGACATGCAAACAATACTAAAGTAAGTATAGACCAGGTAAAAGCTGGAAGACGTTTGAGTAATGAGAGCCGTATTATTAAAAGCATATATTATAAACCTGCTAACTGCCTCAACGCGTTGGTTGTTAATTTCGCAAGCGTTTGGGTATAAAGGTACAATATATGTTACAAAAAGCTATGATGATATGATTATGAGTATTAAAAACTATTTACATTTTTATAATTACCATAAAACAAAAAGGGCCGCCCCAATAATCAGGGCGGCCCTCTGTACTATGCAGGTGGCTAATTACTTAACCGAAAACTTGTAAATAGTAGTGGTTTTATAAGTTTGACCTGGTTTTAACTCGGTGCTTGGGAACGATGGCTTGTTAGGCGAATCGGGGTAGTGCTGTGTTTCTAAACACAAAGCAGTACGGTAATCATCTTTAGCGCCGCCTTTAAAGGTTACTTTACTTTTCATAAAGTTACCGCTGTAAAACTGTATACCAGGCTCATCGGTAAATACGTCCATTACAATGCCGGTTTTGTCACCTTGGAGGGTTGCAATGGCAGTTTTCAAATCGTGCTTGTTTAATACAAAATTATGGTCATAACCACCACCGGCTTTAAGCTGCTCATCGCCCTCGCCTATACGCGAACCTATTTCGGTTGGTTTACGAAAATCGAATGGTGTATTTTGAACAGGTGCAATTTTTCCGGTCGGGATAAGAGTAGTATCAACCGGGGTAATACCATCGGCATCAATTTGAAGGGTGTGTTTTAAAATTTCGCCGCTGCCTACGCCATTCAGGTTAAAGAATGAGTGGTTGGTTAGGTTAAGCACCGTTGCTTTATCGGTAGTAGCAGTATAATGTATTTCTACAGCATTGTCATCAGTAAGATCATAAACTACGGTCACTTTTAAATTACCCGGGTAACCTTCTTCACCATCAGCAGCAGTATAAGTAAGCTCAATGCTATGATCATCAATTTGTTTGGCATCCCAAACTTTGGCATCAAAGCCATTGGTGCCGCCGTGCAGGCTGTTTGGGCCGTTATTTACCGGCAATTTATACTCTTTACCTTCTAAAGTAAATTTAGCACCGCCAATGCGGTTACCGTAACGACCAATAAGCGCACCGTAAAAGTTTGGTTTAGCGGTTTCAAAACCATCAATACCGGCCGGACCGGCAATTACGTCAACCATTTTACCATCTTTACCGGGTACCAGCAGGCTTACCAATCGGCCACCGTAGTTAGTAATGGCAGCTTCAACACCTTTGCTGTTTTTAAGGATGAATAGTTTTACTTCTTTTCCGTCAATGGTTTTTGCAAAATCTTTTGCTACAGGGAGCTGCGTAGATGCGGCAGTGCTGTCTGTCATGTTTGTTTCGTTTTTTTTAGTTGATTGATTACAGGCTGCCAGGGATAATAATCCGACGGCCAGCATGGCGGCATAAAAGCCTTTGTTTTTCATATAATTCATAACTGGTTTGTTAGGGTTGGTTTATTGTTTAAACGGCATGATTATTAATGCCAAACGCTATAATAACAGTGGCCTAAAATGAGTAAAAAAACCAGCATTAACAATAACTGTTTGTTCAACATTTATTCCTTTTGCACCAATTTTTGATTATACCGTTGTAAATGCTGCGGGCCATAAACAGCCAATGGCGTAAGCCGGTCGTTAAATATAATGTTATTGCTTTTGTAAAACTGCTTAAAATCTTCGGCAGTGCCCTGACCCGGAAACGGTGCATAGTAATGCTCGGGCCCGTTGTTACGCCATATAAGCAGGTACGAAATTTTATTGTAGGTTGATAATAAAGGTAAAAGCTGCTTCGTCCACCAGGTTGAATCGGGTATGCCCTGGTAGCCGGTTTCGGCAATGCTGGCAATTTTATGGTGTTCGTCGGCCTGTTGCTGCAACAACTCTAACTGGCGTTTCATATGATAATTGTACTGGGCAGTAGTATCTAACTGGTAACGGTCAAAACCAATTACGTCCACGTATTCATCGCCCGGGTATCGTCCCATCATTTCCCAGTCGGAGTAATAATCGGCTGTCGAGTAAACCATGAGCAGGTTGTGCAGCTTTCTGTTATTGCGCAAATAGTTAACGGTAAACTGCCATAAGGCCACAAAATCATCGGCGGTAGCATTATCCGTTCCCCACCAAAACCAATTGCCGGTCAATTCATGAAAAGGGCGAAACAAAATTGGAATTGCCTCTCCATCCTTTCCCTTTAAGCTGCTTAAGTATTTGGCAGCACGGTCGAGCCAGGTGCGGTACATTTCGTGGTGCGAGCCACCCGGCAGCAATTGTTTGAGGTATATTCCCGAGGTATCCCACGATGTTTTAAGCGTTACCGGGTTATTCATGTGCCAGCAAAAGGTATTGATACCGCCACGCTCGTAAGCCTCACGCACCAAACGGGCTTGTGTTTTAAAAGGAATTTGATTGATGTCCCAAAGGCTGTCCAATTCAATGCCCGAAAGGTCCCAACCATACACTGCCGGGTAAGCACCAGTTACATTATGCACGTCCGAACTATCTTTCAACTTAAAATGTACGCCATAAGCCGTATCATCATGATGCCCGAACATAATACCTGCTCCTGACAGGCGCTGCATGCTTCCATACAACCACCGTGTTTCATTTGTAGCCAAACTATCGGCAGGCAAATTATATTGTGCACGGGCAAAACTTAACATACCCGTTATGAGTATTATACATGCGATACATAGTTTAGAAAACATTAAGTCAAATATGCAGTTTTTACAAAGTTTTACATTGGCCGAACATAACTTTTGGGCAATTTTTAGGTTAGTTGAAAATATGGTGTAATTTTACGCCCTCTTAAATGGATAATCAAAATAGCACATCAACCGAGCTACCAAAGGCTAAGCCATCAATATTTAAAGGATTTAAACAGTTCTTTATTGATGTGTATGATGTATTCAGGTTTATATTCCGCTTTTTCAGGGAAGTGTTTGCCCCGCCCTATGAGTTCAGGGAACTGATTAAACAATGCTGGGAAGTTGGGGTACGTTCATTATTGCTTATTACCGTTACTGGTTTTATTGTGGGCTTGATATTTACCAAGCAGTCGCGCCCATCATTATTGCAGTTTGGTGCTACGTCGTGGATTCCATCATTAGTTTCAATTGCCATCATGCGGGCTTTGGCCCCTCTGGTTACTGCCCTTATTAGTGCAGGCCGTGTGGGTTCGAGTATTGGTGCAGAGCTGGGCTCGATGCGTGTAACCGAGCAAATTGATGCCATGGAGGTATCGGGTACACATCCGTTTAAATACCTGGTTTGTATGCGTACACTGGCTACAACTATTGCCATCCCCATGCTTTCTATATATAACGGCTTAATAGCCATGTTGGGCGGCTATCTTAACGTGTATGTAAACGAAGGCACCAGCTTTACTACTTATGTGCAGCAGTTTTTCCAGCCGTTAGGATACATTGATTTTGTATCGTCAATCATCAAATCAATGGTTTTTGGTTTTACAATTGGTATTGTAGGCTCGTACCAGGGCTGGAATTCATCGAGCGGTACAGCCGGCGTAGGTAAGGCAGCTAACTCTGCCGTAGTAACCGCCATGTTTTTGGTGTTTATTGAAGAAGTAATTATTGTACAAATAACCGGCTGGTTCCGCTAAACAAATAAGAAATGGGAAAGCAACACCACGCCATAGACTATAACGAAAAGGTTATCGACATTAAGGGTTTAACTAAATCCTTTGGTGATTACCACGTACTACGAGGTATTGATCTTCACTTGTTTAAAAATGAAAACCTGGTGGTACTCGG
The DNA here is from genome assembly GCF_031951985.1 of Mucilaginibacter terrae. NCBI lineage: Bacteria > Pseudomonadati > Bacteroidota > Sphingobacteriia > Sphingobacteriales > Sphingobacteriaceae > Mucilaginibacter > Mucilaginibacter terrae. Next base: position 1,871,813 of record NZ_JAVLVU010000001.1, read on the forward strand.
CCGTTCGGGCACGGGCAAATCAGTTTTGATAAAAATCATTTCGGGGTTGCTTAGGGCAGATGCCGGACAGGTGGGCGTTTTGGGCAATGAGGTTGTAAATATCAGCAACTATGATTTGCAGGAATTGCGTAAACGGATAGGGTTTTCGTTTCAAAACAGTGCCCTGTACGATAGTATGACCGTGCGCAAAAATCTTGAGTTTCCGCTGGTGCGTAACCAAAAAAACCTTAAGCGTAAGGAGATTGATAGCATGGTTGAGCGTGTTTTAGAAGCTGTTGGCTTAAAACAAACTATCAATCAAATGCCATCCGAACTTTCGGGCGGACAGCGGAAGCGTATTGGCATTGCACGTACTCTTATACTTCGTCCCGAAATTATGCTGTATGATGAGCCCACCGCAGGCTTAGACCCCATCACATCGATGGAAATAAATAACTTAATTAACAGCGTTCAGGAGCGCTTTAATACATCATCTATCATTATTACCCATGATTTAACTTGCGCTAAGGCCGTTGGCGACCGTGTAGCCATGCTGCTCGATGGTCAATTCCAGCGCCAGGGTTCATTTGAAGAGGTATTTGCTACTGATGATGTACGTGTGAAACAGTTTTACGACTATAACTTTACCGATTGAAATAATGGAATTAAAAGAAAATAAATATGCTTTTTGGGTGGGTCTTTTTATAGCCGTTGGCGTACTCATTTTTTTAGTGGGCATATTCACCTTGGGTAACCAGCAAAAAAGCTTTAGCAATGGTTTACACCTGCGTGCACGCTTTGCCAACGTATCGGGCCTTATTAAGGGCAATAACGTTTGGTTTTCGGGCGTAAAGGTTGGTACCATTAAAAAAATCACCTTTACCGGTATAAACCAGGTAGACGTTGAATTTAATGTTGACCCTAACATTCAGCAATATATCCATAAGGATGCTGTTGCCGAAATTAGCTCCGAAGGTTTTATTGGTAATAAAATTATAGCTATTGACGGCGGCACGCCATCGGCACCGGTTATTGAGAACGGCACGCTCATGAACTCGAAAGGGATGCTTAATACCGATGAGATCATGAAAACCTTCCAAAAAAACAACCAAAATTTACTTTCAATCACCGGCGATTTTAAAACACTGGCCAAAAACATGGTTGAGGGCAAAGGTTTGGCTGGCTCACTCCTGGCCGACTCGGCTTTGGCCATGCAATTCAGGATGGTGGTTGCTAACTTGCAAAGCACTACATCAAGAGCTGCGCAAATGACCGAAGAACTTAACCGCTTTGGCGTTAAAATGAATACCAAAGGTGGCCTGGCAGATAAAATGCTTACCGATACCGCAGTATTTTCTAAACTACAGCAGTCGGCCAATCAATTACAAGAGGCCACCGCAAAAGCGGGTGTGTTAACTGATAACCTGAACAAAGCCAGCAGCAAGTTAAACAGTACCGACAATGCAATGGGCGCTTTGTTGAACGACGAAAAATCGGCCGCCGAACTGAAGAGCATGCTGCATTACTTAAACCAGAGTTCGATTAAATTGAACGATGATCTGGAAGCTGTGCAGCATAATTTCCTGTTAAGAGGTTTCTTCAAAAAACGTGAGAAAGAAGAAAAGAAAGCTCAGGAAGCGAATAACAAGCAGTAATACTTTAGATGCATAATTATTATGCTTCTAATAAATGAAAGCAATGTTTAGCATTTTGTAATTTAAATGCAACATTGCTTTTGTTTTTGCGTAAGAGTAAACAAATACTTAACCGCAAGAAAAGGAGCCATGTTAATTGACTTTACCGGCAAAACAGTACTCGTCACCGGCGGCTCGCGCGGTATAGGTAAAGCATGTGCAAGGCTATTTGCATCATTAAATGCTGATGTAATAATTACCTACAACAAAAACATTGAAGAGGCCGAAAAAACCATTACCGAACTTGCCCACCAGGGCAATCACGGGCTTTTTCAGTTAGATCAAAGCAAACCTAAGTGTGTACACCGCTTTTTTGATAAAATGCTGGAGCACTACCCGCAATTAGATGTACTGATCAACAATGCAGGCGTTTACATTGAACATAAAATAAACGAAGTTAGTTACGAAGACTGGCAGCAGAGCTGGGAAGAAACTATTAGTACTAACCTGAGTGGCGTGGCTAACCTGTGTTTTTTTGCATCGCGGCAAATGATACACCAGGACGGCGGTAAGATCATCAATATTTCATCGCGTGGTGCCTTCAGGGGCGAACCTGACCATCCGGCTTATGCAGCCAGCAAAGCGGGTTTAAACGCCATGAGTCAATCATTAGCGGTGAGTTTAGCACCTCACAATATAAGCGTACATATTATTGCCCCCGGCTTTGTAGAAACTGACATGACCACCGAATTTTTAAATAGCGAAGCCGGTGAGGACATTAAAAAGCAAAGTCCTTTTAACCGTGTTGCCACAGCCGAGGAGGTTGCAAGAATAGCGGCGGTATATGCATCATCGGGGTTTGAGTTTAGTTCGGCTGGTATTATTGATATAAATGGTGCGTCGTATTTAAGGAGTTAAACCGAGTATTTCTCATTGGTAATTATCTTACCAATTCCTCCTATCAACTGCTGCTACCAATAACCACCGCTACTAAATCTACCCCATTACAGAGTGTTTCAACCCATCAAAAATACTTTCAAAAAAGGTAGGAATACTTAACCCATTGCTATGGTTAAAGTATATGAAGATGATGAGTACAACTGCTGCAATAATTATAAAACGCTTAAACAGGTATCCTATAAAAACAATGATTAGCGGTATAGCTACCAGCCACATCCAGCTTATTTTCCACGGACTCAGTTTATCGCCATGTTTGTAAATGTAGTAAAGTACCGAGTATGAGCCGGCCTCATTTTTATGCTTTACATACATAAATGTTGACTTTTGTAGCTTTTGCCGATAGAAAGCTGTACCATTTTGAAAGGTCAAATCGTACTCAAAGCCGTTAATGGTGAAAGCAAATTTGCCGTTCACGCTTTCCTGTATTTGCTCAAGAGTATCAGTAGCTACCACGGCAACCTCATTTTGCGCAAAGGGATTTTCTTTAACTACAAAACGTTTAATACTAACGGTGTCGGCCATGCTGATACCTGTACCTAATACCAAAAAAACTATAGCGAGTATTATTTTTTTCATCCAGCGTAAATTAACATCAGGAGTTTAATAAGCTACCTGTTGAGCAGGTAAATATAAAGATTTAATACAGTGGCAAAGCTAACCCATAATAAATATGGCACCATTAACCATGCAGCTACTTTACTGAATTTGCTAAACAAATAAATATTAGCCACAATACTCAGCCATAAAAACACAATTACTACCAAGCCACCTAAAGTTTGCTGCATACCAAAAAACACAGCCGACCATGCAAAATTTATAATGAGTTGAATAAAATAGGTATTGCGTGTATTAGCATATAAAGTACTATCGTTACGGCGTTGCCAAACCAACCAGGCAGCTATAGCTATAAGTAGATATAATGTAGTCCAAACCGGGGCAAATAACCAGTTAGGTGGATTAAACGAGGGCTTGTTAAGTGTGGCATACCAACCGGAAATTTGTGGCCGCGTAAACATTGAAGCTGTATAAGCAATGCCTTCGGTAATAATAATGCTTATTACCAACGCCCACCATTTTACCGCACCCTTATTTTTTTGCTGTACCTGTAATGTTGCCATATTGCTCGTTAACAACGCACCGGGCAATAAGTTTATTTATGATATACCCAACAGTGCTTCATACAATTTATCAACCTCAATAGGTTTGCGTAAAAAGCCGTTAAAGTAATTGTTATACTCCTCGTGGTGCTCGGCGGTTATATCGGCCGTAAGGGCAAATATAGGGGTATTGGTATTAGGATTATGGTTATTACGAATATGTATGGTGGCATCAAACCCATTCATTTCGGGCATGTGTATATCCATCAAAATAAAATCAAATGTTTTTTGACAGGCTTTTTCAACGGCGTCAACCCCGTTTATGGCATGTTCAGCTAATATGCCCCACTTAGAAAGCAGCTTGCGGGCAACCATAGCATTAATCATATTATCATCAGCCAGCAGCACTACTTTATTGTGCAGCTTATTTAAGTGCTTAACTGATTGCACTTTTTGTTTAGCCGCTTTCTTTAGTTTAAGATCAAAGTAAAACCTTGACCCCTCGCCTACCTTGCTTGCAAAATAAACTTGGCTTCCATGAAGTTCTACCAGCTTTTTTACAATGGCAAGCCCCAACCCCGAACCACCCTGTTTGCGGGTTGTAATGCTTTTAGGCTGGGTGAAGCTGTTAAACATTTCGTCAAAAAACTCCCTGGGTATACCAACGCCTGTATCGGTTACGGTAAAGCGTATGCTATCATATTCGCCTTGCGAAGATGTAAGCTTCAGTTTTGCCGTTATTTTTCCTTTCTCGGTAAATTTAATGGCATTACTAATTAAATTGTTTAATATCTGGCTTAACTTGGTTTCATCAAGCTCATAGGCATCAGCAAGGTGTTCATCTATCAACAGTTCGGTATCAAGATCTTTTTCGCGAGCCATGTTATTGTAGGTTTCGCAAAGGCCTTTAACCAGCTTAACTAAATTACACGGGCGAGACTCCAAATTTACCTTACCAGTATCAAGCTTGGTAAAATCAAGTATATCGTTAATAATTTGCAACAGGTTGTTTGATGCAAACTTTAAAGAATCAATCAATTGCGCTTCTTCGGTATCAACACGGTCGCTCAGTAATGAGGTTATGGTTATTACCGCATTTAAAGGCGTACGTATTTCATGGCTCATGGTTGACAGGAAGTTTTGTTTTACCGAAGCTGCCTGCTCGGCCCGAGCCTGATTCTCCAAAATGCGGGCACGCTCCTTTTCCATTTGTGCTTCCTTCTCCAGCGATTCCATTTTGGCAATCAACTCATAGTTTTCTATCACCTTTTGGGTTTGCGAGTTGATAACCGTTTCCTTGTGCTGAAGATATTGTTCGAGATACTCTAATGAGCGTTCAGTATTCCCCTCCTGCTTATAAATGCGATAAAGCTGGTAACACGATTTAAAAATTATATAGATAATTTTATACTGGGTACTAAACTGCAAAGCTTTTTCGAGCACATGCTTGGCCTTGGCTGTATCGCCGGTTTTAATATACAGCGAGCCCAGTTTACAGTAAACCATGCCCAATCCCAAGCGCTCGCCCATGTCACGATGAATTGATAAAGCTTGATGAAAATCTCGCTCGGCCTCTTCCCATTTTTGCTGGGCAGCATACACTTTGCCACGACCGTAGAGCGCAAAAGCCAGCCCGCGTATGTCGCCGCTTTTATTCTTTATATCAATGGATTTACTGATGATCTTCATCGCCAGTTTCACCTTATCCATTTTCAGGTAAATACCCGAAAGCGGGTTGTAAGCATTGGCAATAAGGTCGGGGGCTTTCACTTTCCGGGCAGCATCAATAGTAGCCATATATGCGCGAATGGCATTTTTACGGTCGCCAAAGTATTCGAAAATGGTACCTAACGATTTTTGTACCCGTGCCTGATTGTGGTAATCATTATACTTACGATAAACAATAAGGCACTCCATGAGATTTACAAGCCCCAGGTGATAATTATCGGTTTTATAATGTACGCCGGCAATATTGTAACGGGCATCAGCTATACCACGGTCATCATGCAGTTGCTCAAAATGCTTAATAGCTTCGTTAGCAGCCCTAACCGAGCGGGCATATTCGCCCCGTATCATATAAAATAACGACAGCTGATTAAGGCTTTTTCCTGTAAGGCTTTTATCATTAAGTTTCCTGCTGGCACTCAATGCTTTATTAGCCAGGTTTATACTCAGGCTTAAATTATGAACGCGACTTGTGTATGCAGTATGCAGTAAGGCCATTACATCATGGCTGCTCGTAAACTTGTCGCTCATTTACTCAAAAAGGTAAAAATTAATCAGTGGTATAAATGCGTATCTGCAATCGTTGGTTATACCAAAGTAAATAAATAATATATCATAAGATAAAATATTTCGATATATTATTTATACCTCAACAGTTTTAATTAGAAACGTGGTAACAAAGCTTTCCTATTATAGCTAAATTTGCAACTGCATGTTATTCATATTATACCGCGACGATTATCTTATTGCCATTAACAAACCGCACGATCTGCTTGTACACCGTTCAAGTATTGCTGTCGACGTACAGGAATTTGCCCTGCAAATGTTGCGCGATCAGATAGGTCGCCCAGTTTACCCGGCCCACCGCCTCGATCGTAAAACCTCCGGAGTATTACTTTTTGCGTTGGATAAAGAAACCGAGATAGCCATGCAAAAGCAATTTGCCGCCAACCACGTAAAAAAGAGTTATTGGGCTATTTTACGCGGACATGCACCCGATAATGGCGAAATTGACTATCCGTTAAAAAAAGAGAACGGCACCCTGCAAGATGCCTTTACTGCCTACACCACACTGGCCCGGGCCGAACTGCCTGTTGCCTTTGGAAAGTTTGCCACATCACGCTATTCATTAGTAGAGGCACGCCCCCAAACCGGCCGCATGCACCAGCTACGCAAGCATTTTGCCCACATATTTCATCCCATTATTGGCGACCGAACCCACGGCTGCAACAAGCAAAACAAACTATTTACCGAGCAATGGAAAATGAATACCATGTTGCTGCATGCCCGTAGCCTTACATTTAAACACCCGGTAACTTGCGAAGAGATTGTTATAGAAGCACCGCTTATGCCCGAATTTACTCGTATGATGCTTTTGATGGGTTGGAGCGAAGACTCCCTACACCCCAAAAATATCGGGGTACTGTAAAGCTGCTTTCAGTATGAAGTTCATAGAATCGGTCACCCATATTTCGCCGTCTTTAACCTTTTGTAAAACCTCGGGGGCGGGCATGGTAAGCACTTCAATATTTTCGGTAACATCCAGCTTTTGGGCCGAATTAAACTCAGCATTGAACAGAATATAGCCGTAGGTAATTTGCTTGGTTTTGGTAGGATTATTGGCAATTTTACCCAACGAGATCAACTGCTCGGCTTCTGCTTTTACACCCACTTCTTCCTCCAACTCGTTTAAGGCCGATTGTATGAGCGATTTATTTTTTTGCTGCATACCGCCGGGGAGTTCGAGCAGTATTTCGCCCAAGGCATGTTTGTATTGGCGCACCAGGATAACCTCATGCTGAGGCGTTAAGGCCAGTACCTGCACCACATCGCCCAGCGGCGAAAAGTAATAATCGTCGATTACCAACCCGTTAGTCAATTCAACCGTATGTTTTAATATGGGGAACCACGGACTTGGAGATACGTCGGTTTCGTTTATAACTTTCCACTTTTGGATATTGGGTTTCATAGCGGCTAAAGTAGCAAGTTTTTAATTGTATATTAGAATTACAAAGTGCTACATATGTTCAATAGTTCAACTTTAACCAATATCATTCGCGAAGCGTTAAGCATTTTGCCGAACATTGATGAAAAGCGCATGTTTGGTGGCACTTGCTTTATGGTTGATGATAAAATGTGCATTTGTGTTAGCAAACACCACCTGCTGTGCCGCATTGGAGAAGAGCGGGCGGTGGTGGAACTGGAAAACGATACCTGCAGGCAAATGATACACGGTGGGCGCTTAATGAAAGATTATGTTTATGTGGATTTTGAAAATCTTCGTGATTTAAAACATCTAAACCGGTGGATTGACCTGTGCCTTGATTATAATCCACAAGCTAAGGCTTCGAAAAAACAATCTTCAATCTAACTTATAGCCAAACTGATTCTCTCTCCAAAAGCTGTATAAAAACTCCTTTTTGTTTTAAGCAAACCTCTATTTATACATAACCTTTTGTGGGGAATTTGCGTAGAAATGGGCATACAATCTACACAAATGCATAGCCCATGGGGAATTATCGCCACAAATCAATCACTTTATATTACCCAAAATTGCGTTTTCAGCAATAAACTAAAGTTGGAACACCCTTTGCCTATGGGTTACCGTACGAATTAGAAATTACACAATAATTTAATATGAAACACCTTTTTACATGTGCCTTATTAGCCGGAGTGGTTAGCTTCTCTGCCTGTAAGAAAGACGCATCTCAACCGGAAGAAACTACTACCACCCCGGTTGCCGGAACCAAGATTGCGCCTGACGGTTTTAATTTTTCAACCACTAAAAACGTTACTTTAAACATAACTTTACGCGCTGCTAATAATGACGCGCTATCTGGGGTTGTTGTAAGTGCATACCTGCCAGGCAGCACCGAATCAATTTTTAAAGGTGTTACCAATAAAGATGGCATATTGCAAGGCGTGGTAACCATCCCAACCTCGGTTAGCAAATTAGTTATAGATCCTGCTTATGTTGGTTTAATGCGTAACGCACAGGCGTTAGTATCAACCAGCAATACGGTTACTGCTTTAATTGGTGGTAAAGACGGTTTCGGTGGCGACATTCAGCCCCAGGAAATTGTAGTGAGCCCATCAACCGGTACTACTGCTTTAAAAGGTACTACTGCTACAGGCGGTCCGGTGTTTGCTTACCCAAGCCCTTACAGCGGTACCAGCACTGCAACTTTAAACACTACGCAATATCCACGTAGCTTAGGTCGCCCTGTTTACCTGGAAAGCACTCCTGATGCTATTGATGCGTCTTTGTTATCTTATATCAATGCTTCATTACCAGAAGGCAGCCAGTTACCAAATACTCACCCTGAGTACTTAACTAACAGCGCTGTTCCTAACTTAAAAATAACAGCTACTGCCGATGTTTGGATCACTTTCGTATCTGAAGGTGCCGGTTACATGAACAGCCTGGCTTACTACACTTACCCAACTAACAATCCTCCAACCACTGTTGACGATATTGACAACGCTACTTTGATTTTCCCTAACGCTTCTGCCAATGGTTCGGGCGGCGGTTTAAAATCTGGCGATAAAGTAAAAATCGGTCGCTTTAACGCTGGTACTACCATTGGTTTTGTATTATTACAAAATGCATGGACAGGCAGCGGTGTACAAACAACTGCTACCAAATTTTATTCAGACTACAGACTGAACCCTGAAACTAACACCAGTAAAAAGAAACACGTTGTTACTTTATTTGATAATGTTCACAAACTGTTCTTGATGGGCTTTGAGGATATTAACCGCGAGAACGGCTCTGACCAGGACTTTAACGACTTAGTGGTATACGCTACCTCGAATCCGGTAACTGCAATATCACAAGATGGTGTGCCTGATATTGACAAAGGTGGCGACGAAGATGGTGACGGTGTATTAGACGAGTTAGACGCTTTCCCTAATGACGCTTCTAAAGCTTACCTGAGCTATTACCCTTCACAAACCGGTTATGCAAGCATTGCATTTGAAGATAACTGGCCTAAAAAAGGCGACTTTGACCTTAACGACTTAGTTGTAAACTACCGCTACACTTTTGTAAGCAACGCCAGCAACCAGGTTGTTGAAATGACCGGCGAATATACTCCGTTAGCATCGGGCGCTTCGTTCAAAAACGGCTTTGCGGTACAATTACCGGTTGCAGCAAGTGCAGTAAACTCGGTTAGCGGCCAACAAGCCATCAGCAACTATATCAGCTTTGCAAGCAACGGTGTTGAAAACGGCCAAACCAAAGCAGTTATCGTTCCTTTTGACAACCACGAAGCATTACTAAGAAACCCTGACGGTGCATTCTTCATCAATACGCTGATGGATAAAAACAAAGTAACCGGCAGCACGGCTACTGTAAACGTGAAATTTGCTTCGCCGGTACCAGCTGCAAACTTACAAGTAGCTAACTTCAATCCGTTCCTCATCAGCAATATGCGCCGCGGTTACGAAATCCACTTACCTGGTTTCGCACCTACCGACAAAGCAACCAAAACGCTGTTCGGTACTGATGATGATACTTCGGTTCCCGCCAGCAACAAATACTACTTGTCAAAAGAAAACTACCCTTGGGCTATTAACTTTGTAGGCGAATACAAATACCCAATCGAGTTACAACCTGTAACCCAAGCTTATCCTCGTTTTGCTGACTGGGCACTATCTGGAGGTGTATCATTTACCGACTGGTACAGCAACACCGGAGCAGGTTTCAGAGACAACTCTAAAATTTACTCAAAATAATTACAAGCCGATACTTATTGATGTATATGTTACAGGCCGCCTGCAAGGGCGGCCTTTTTTTGTTGTTCATATTATTTAATGTGTATATTCGTTTACAACTTCACAATTAATACTATCATGAAAAATTTAAAAGTATGCTGGCCATTGCTGGTTATGCTGTCGGTATTTGCAACTACTGTTAGCGCACAAAAGAAAAATAAAAAAGCGATTAGAGACTCTATTCAGGCAGCAGGTATAGAAAAACTCTTAACATCTCAAAAATATGTTTTCACTGCGGAGTTTGCATCTGCAGCACAAGGCGGATCAACTACTTTAACCAGCTATTTTTACCTCGAAGTAAACCCTGAGGCCGTAAATTGTATTCTTCCATATTATGGAAACTCTTACAATAGCGGAGGCATAAGCGATAGTAAAATTAAACTTACATCAAAAAACTTTGACTACCTGGCTGATAAAAGCATACCCGGACATTGGTATGTATCTATTAAACCCAAAGATTCGACTACCGAAAAAGAACTGCTCTTAGACATTGCTGTTGATGGAAGTGCGAGTTTAGCGGTAATAAGTAATAACAGATCACGAATGACCTATACTGGCACTATTGAGGCCAAAGTTGACCGTACTACATTTAACTGATTTACAAAAATATTCGGTTTGCAAGTTTTGCTTCAGCATAGGGACTGCCTTAAAGACAGTCCCTATGCTGTTTTAAAGCAACTTTTAGTAGCTTTACTATTATACATCGCAGCCAATGAAAGATAACTTTTCAACACAATCAGACCACTACGCTAAATACCGGCCTACCTATCCTCCGGAGCTGTTTGATTACTTACTATCAATCACCCCATCACACCAAACAGCCTGGGACTGCGGCACTGGCAACGGACAAGTAGCCTTTGAATTAGCCAAAAGATTTGAGCAGGTATATGCCACCGATGTAAGCCAGGCGCAAATAGACAACGCCAGCCAGGCAAATAACATAACATACAGCGTACAACCTGCCGAGCAAACCAATTTTGACAACAACTTTTTTGACTTGATTGTGGTTGCGCAAGCCATCCATTGGTTTGATTTTGAAAAATTTTATAACGAGGTAAGAAGAACAGTCAAAGCCAACGCCCTACTTTGTGTAACCGGTTACGGCATGATACAGGTTTCGGCAGAGGTTGATGCTGTTATAGATCATTTTTATAGAAATGTAATTGACAGCTATTGGGATGCCGAACGTAAATATGTGGATGAAAACTATCAAACCATTCCGTTCCCATTTGAGGAAATTGAAGCGCCTGAATTTGCCAATGTTTTGGAATGGAACTCCGAGCATTTAATGGGTTACTTAAACACCTGGTCGGCCGTGAAGCATTTTATTAAGCAAAACGGTTACAACCCGGTTGATGAGCTGAAACTCGAAATTGAAAAGCACTGGGGAAATGATGATTTTAAGCGGGTTAAGTTTCCGGTGTTGTTAAGAATTGGGAAAGTATAATATATACTCAAAGAGGTAATTATTGGAAATGGGGTTCTAACTAAACACAAGCGGGACGCTTGCGGGAGCGAGGGGGTTAGTTTGAGGAATGAGCTGAAAATATTAAAAATCATGATTAGGCTCGAGTATATGAGGCATAACCCAATATACCGGAACAATTTTACCATTGCAAGTTCCGGGTTTCCACTTAGGCATTAAAGCCAAAACACGTAAGGCCTCTTTATCAAATACCGAATATTTTGCCTTATTCTTCCCAGGGATGTGGAGTTGTGAAACTGTGCCATCTTTCATTACAACGAACGCTACATTAACACGGCTCTGAAACTCACTTGTTGTATCCCGAAGCTTAAAATTCTTAAAAAAGAATCTACCGTATTCGGCCAAACCACCCGGATACTCTGGACCTTGATCGACGTTAATATATGCCTTTAGCTTTTCATCGTAAGAGCATGCTGTCTTCTGAGCCATTAATGTCTTAGCGTTGCCAAATAAGACCAATGCGATAAGTGATAATTTGCTAAATATATTCATTGTGATTGCAGGTTTATGGCAATTAAGATACGAGACTTACTGGATAATGCTTATTCTGTTTTAAGTTGTAACTTAAGCGTGAGATAAAAGTACCGATTTTATATACAGATTTTTTGCTGTAGGCATTACCTCAGCCTCACTTATCAACAATTCTCTCTGCGTGCTATATTTAACTTTATTCAAGGCATAAAGGAAAAAATAAGGCACGCTGCTTTCTCCACAGCCATATGTTTCAATTAAACTTAAGCAATCATCTTTTGTAAACCCATCTCCATAACTAATATGCAGCAAATACTTTTTCCAAAAATGAAGCTCAGCGTTATTGGGAAATTTCGCCAGCCCAGAATCTAAAACGGTTAAAAACTTTTCCCCTCCCCTTTTACTCCAGTAGTCGGGAATATTATGGGGTATAACAAATTCAAAAAGTTCAAAGGCAAAACACCAATACAAAAAAGCTAAATTGATAAAACATATAGGCAATATATCATGTTGGTCATTCTCAATTTCCGCTTCGTAATAAGCAGCAGCCTCTGTATATCGTTTATTTAGCTCACTAATAATTGCTTGTTGCATAATAAATTAAGATAAGATCTTGAAAACTCGCATCAGCAGTGGAGGGACTTTAAAATGGATTAAATCCTTGTTTTCGTGCACTCAATCTTGATAACAAGAAACTGGACAATGTTTTTGTCAAACCGGTTATAAAGTTTGTTTGAGAATCCTTATAGGTTAATGCTTCGTTAACGAGTGGGTCATGCCCTTGATTCAAATAAACAAATAAAAAAAAATCGCCAGCATCACGAATTTCTATTACATAAAACGGAGTAGTTATTGATTTGCCAACCTCTGATAAACATTCTCTTGCCATATCCTGTAATTCAATTTGGCTAACCGATAAACCATAATCAAGAATATCGCAATGTTGTCCAGCCACATAAAGAAGTTCTTTAAGTGATCTTGGGAATGACACTCCATTGTTATACTTCTGCTCGAGTATTTCAATCTCTGATAAAGATATAGGTAAGTTTCTGCCTGATGAGTTTTTGAGGTCCTTTAAAATCTCTATATTCATATTATTTAAACTTGCTATTCTTTCCACCGCTCCCGCAAGCGTCTTCGCTTGTGGAAACGGATAGGTAGATAATACTTTCCTAAAATAAAAATATTTACTAATTAACCACAAGCGGGGACGCTTGCGGGAGCGAAAAAGGTCACCGCACAAACTCGTCAGTACTGACACAATCCTGTCAGTGTTCAAGGTGTTCAACTGCGTTCAAGGTGCTCAATATGTTTCATGAAACACTAAATTGAACACCGTGCAATAAATAGGAATTATCGCGCAATTTTGTGGTTTTCAGAAGAAAAAATATGAGAGGCGCAGGCATTAAAAAATCGCTTCAAAAATACTCCTCATCTGTCGAAATTACAATAACTTTAAACACTCCTATCCTGATTCCTGACTCTGTACTCATAATTCTTAACCCCCTACTTCAACATCGGCTGCACATTGGTCAAATTGTAAATGCCGGCAATTAAATCATCGCTTGGGTTTACCTTCATGGTTCTGGATGGCAAATCAATAAAGAGGTTCTCCTCGCCGTCTTTGATCATGAAGCGCAGGGCACAGTTTTTCACCTCGTACTTTTGATTGTTTACCTCTACCAGTTGGTTAAGACTGTGAACCATATCATCGTTCAAACTGTGCAGGTGCATACAAATAGTGAGCGATTTGGTCATTTTGTCGCGCATCTCTGATAGCAGGTTTATGGCACTCAGGCGCATATCCCAGTTATCTTTTTGGCGGTATTTTTCTTCTACGTTGCCTTTTATCTGAACAAAAAAGCCATCGCCCAGCAGGTTGCGGAATTTGATGTAATCATCGCCAAAGAGGGCAAATTCGTAGCTATCGTTATAGTCTTCAATTACAAACGTGCCGAACGGTTTACCCGTTTTGGTCATTTTATGCTGCACGTTGGCCATCAGGCCGCCAATGCTCAGCTCGCCCTGGCGGCGCAATTGCGCAAAACGCTCTACAATATCTGCCGGGGCAGTATCGCCGCTGCGCATGGTTACCAGTACTTTAAGGTCTGATACCCGGTTTTGGCAAAAGCGTTCCAGCTCCAGTTTGTAATTATCTAAAGGGTGACCGGTTAAATAAATACCAATGATATCCTTTTCGTACTTCAGCTTTTCTATCAGCGGCCATTCTTCGCTAACCGGCAGGGCAGGCTCGGGTATATAGGCTTCCACAGTACCGCCAAATAACGACGATTGTGAGCTGCTTTGGGTATTTTGATAGTCGTTAGAATATTTAATCAAACGCTCTATGCCGGTTAGCAGACCGTTCTCGGTTTTGGCAAAAAACTGGGCACGGTTCATTCCAAAGCTATCGAATGCACCACTGTAAACTAAATTCTCGTAGGCTTTTTTGTTAACGTTACGGGTGTTACTGCGCTGGGCAAAATCAAATACCGATTTATACGGCCCGCGTTCGTTACGCTCATCAATAATACTTTCAATAGCCTTTTCGCCCACACCTTTTACCCCGGTTAGGCCAAAGCGCACATCGCCTTTTTTGTTTACCGCAAAGGCCAGGTCCGACTCGTTAACATCGGGCCCTAACACGTTGATGCCCATGCGGCGGGTTTCCTCCATAAAGAAGGATATTTTATCGATACTATTCTGGTTGTTCAATACCGCCGCCATATATTCTGACGGGTAATGCGCCTTTAAGTAAGCCGTTTGGTAGGCCACAAAAGCATAACACGTTGAGTGCGATTTATTGAAAGCGTACTGGGCAAAGGCCTTCCAGTCGTTCCAAACCTTGGTGAGTTTATCTTTAGCGTGGCCTTTAGCCATTGCGCCCTCCATAAACTGCGATTCCATTTTATTTAGAACCTCAATTTGCTTTTTACCCATGGCCTTGCGCAAAACGTCGGCATCGCCCTTACTAAAGCCAGCCAGTTTTTGCGACAAAAGCATAACCTGCTCCTGGTATACGGTAATACCATAGGTTTCGCCCAGATACTCCTCCATATCGTCCAAATCGAAGCTAACTTCTTCTAAACCGTGCTTACGTTTAATAAAGCTGGGTATATACTCAATTGGGCCCGGGCGGTACAGGGCGTTCATGGCAATTAAATCCTCAAACCTGTCGGGCTTCAAATCGCGCAGGTACATTTGCATACCATCACTCTCAAACTGGAAGGTGCCATTGGTATCGCCACGCTGGTATAGTTCGTAAGTCTGTTGATCGTCTAAGGGTATGTAATCTATATCTATCGAAACATCGTGGTTCTGTTTGATCATGCGCAGGGCATCCTTAATAATGGTAAGGGTTTTAAGGCCCAAAAAGTCCATCTTAATTACACCTGCATCTTCAATTACACGGCCGTCGTACTGGGTTACCAGCAGGTCCGAGTCCTTGGCCGTGGCAACGGGTACTATGTTGGTAAGGTCGTCGGGCGCAATGATAATACCCGCCGCGTGTACCCCCGTGTTACGTACGGAGCCCTCCAGCTTTTCGGCCTCTCGGAGTACGGTTGCCTTTAAATCGTTACCCTCTTTAATGGCTTTCAGCTCGGGCACCTGTTCAATGGCCTGTTTAAGGTTAATGCCCAGGGTATCGGGCACTAACTTTTTCATGGCATTCACGTCGCTCAGGGGCATATCCAGCACCCGGCCTACGTCCTGTATACTGGTACGGGCAGCCATGGAGCCGTAGGTAATAATTTGTGCTACCTGGTTTTTACCGTATTTGTCAACCACATAGTCGATCACCTTTTGGCGGCCGGCATCGTCAAAGTCCGTATCAATATCGGGCATCGACTTACGGTCGGGGTTCAGGAAACGTTCGAACAGGAGGTTATACTTGATAGGGTCAATGTTGGTAATACCCGTACAATAAGCCACCACCGATCCCGCTGCCGAACCACGGCCCGGCCCGATGAACACGCCCATGTTGCGGCCTTCCTTAATAAAATCGGCCACGATGAGGAAATACCCCGCAAAACCCATGGTTTTAATGGTGAACAGCTCAAAGTTAATGCGCTCCTCTACCTCGGGCGTAAAATCGATGTACCGTTCGCGCGCACCTGTCATGGTAAGGTGCTTGAGATATTCCCACTGGTTCAGCACGTCCGACTCGGGCCCATCATGTATCTTAAACTCCGGCGGTATAGGGAAATTGGGCAGCATGATGTCGCGTTTCAGCTTCAGCACCTCTACCTTATCCACAATTTCGTTGGTATTATCTAATGATTCGGGCAGGTCATGAAACAGCTGCCCCATTTCGGCCTGGGTTTTAAAGTAAAACTGGTCGTTAGGGAAACCAAAGCGGTAGCCCTTGCCTCCTTCATCATCGGTAGCAATGGGGGTGCTTTGCATATCGCCGGTGTTTACGCACAGCAAAATATCGTGTGCATTGGCATCCTGCTGGTCCACGTAATGCGAATCGTTAGAGCAAATAACTTTCACGTTGAACTTTTTAGCAAATTTGAGCAGCGTGTTATTTATAATTTCCTGCTCAGGTATTTCATGGCGCTGAACTTCAATATAGTAGTCCTCACCAAAAATATCCAGCCACCATTTAAATTCAGTCTCTGCCTCCTCTTCTGTTTTTTTGAGGATTGCCTGCGGCACCGAAGCACCTATACAGCAGGTGGTGGCAATTAGCCCTTCGTGGTATTTGAGGATAAGCTCTTTATCGATACGTGGCCATTTGCTGTACAAGCCTTCCATGTACCCCAATGAGCACAGCTTAATAAGATTTTTATATCCCTGCGGATTTTTAGCCAGCAATAACTGGTGGTGACGAACGTCTTTTTTCTCCTTGGTAAATTGCTTTTTATGCCTGTCTTCTACCACGTAAAACTCGCAGCCCACAATGGGTTTTACATTGTGCTTGGCGGCTTCGGCCACAAACTTAAACACCCCGAACATGTTACCATGATCGGTAATGGCTAGGGCTTTCATACCATCAGCAGCTGCTTTTTTATACAGCTTTGATATATCGGCAGCACCATCTAAAAGTGAAAACTGGGTGTGTACGTGTAAGTGGGAAAAATCGGGCATAACAAAATCCTTTTCAGCGATGCAAAAGTACGAAAAACCCCACCGCGATAACCCGTTAGCCGGTAAAAGTTACTGACATAAAACGTAAGTTGTTAAGATTTACAGCTATAAAAAAACTTTTTACCCGCTTCAAAGTTTTATAAGCAATTTGCCGTTGCTCTCATCATTTTTAGCCGCTAAGGCATGTGCTTTGTTGTACAGCTTGTACTACACTATTCTTCATCTACAAAATATAATAAATTGGGAAAATTTGGACGTATAGCTTTAAAAACCATTCTTTGGATAGTTGCGAGTGTCATATTTCTGGTGCTGCTTGTAGTTATTTTAATACAGGTACCAGCCGTACAACAGTTTGCAAAAAACAAAGCTGTTACTTTTTTAGAAGGTAAAATTGGCACCAAGGTTGAAATTGGTCACATCACTATTGGCTTCCCAAAAATGCTGGTGCTAAAAGATGTTTACTTCGAAGACCAGAAACGCGACACGCTGATTGCCGGCGACGAATTGAAGGTAGACATCAGCATGATGAAACTGCTGCAAAGCCAAGTTGAAGTAAACGAAATAAACCTGCAAGGCATTACCGCCAAAGTAAGCCGCGGAGCCGATAGCACGTTTAACTTTGACTATATACTGAAAGCCTTTGCCGGCGAAGCTAAAAAAGAGCCCAAACCCGAAGATACTACCTCTACCCTTAAAATATCGCTCGACAAAATCATTCTCGACCGCATTAACATTGCCTATAAAGATGTAACCACCGGCAACGACGTTAAATTCTTTTTAGGCCATTTTGATACACGTATTAAAGATTTTGACCTGGATAAAATGAAGTTCAGCATCCCGAAGATCAATCTTTCGGATGTTAACGCACGTATTATTCAAACTCCGGCGGGTTCATCAGTTGCACAGGCCGCCACCGTTGATACCGCCACTACCCCACTCAACCTTACGCTCGATTTAGGAACCATTGATGTTAACCGCATTAAGGTTGACTACCGCACCAACGAAATGAAAGCCGACGTTAATCTCGGTAAGTTTTTGGTGGAGATGAACGACATCGACCTTAAAAACCAAAACGTCGGCATTAAAAGCATCACCTTAAATGATACTAAAGCTGGCTTACGCTTAGCTAAACCCACAACCGTAGTCAAAGCCGTGGTTGAAACCGCTAAAAAAATAGATACGCTTGTTACCCCGCCGCAAAGCAACAAACCATGGCGTGCCACTATTGGTAAAATTAGCTTTGCCAATAACGACATTAAGTTTGATAATGATGCCCAGGCCCCTTTACGCCGTGGTTTGGATTTTGGCCACATGGATATTAAAGGCCTGAGCACTGATATTGAAGACCTTTCATACAGTCCCGATACAATTGCCGGTAAGGTAAATCAATTTACTTTTAGTGATAAAAGCGGCTTTAATTTAAAAGAGTTCCGCACTAGTTTTATGTACGGCGCGAAAAACGCTTACTTGAAAGACCTTTATGTAGAAACCCCAAATACCGTTATTCAACGTAATGTAGAGGTAGCCTACCCTTCTATCGAAGCTATCACCAAAAACATTGGCCTGTTAAGCCTTAACGCCAACGTTGATGGCACCCGCATTGGCTTACGAGATGTATTGCTGCTGATGCCTACCATGGCCAGCATGGAACCTTTCCGCAGTACGCCAAGTGCATTATTCAGGATAAACGGTCGTGTGGCCGGTAAGGTAAATGATTTACGCATATCAAACTTTGAGGTTTGGGGCTTATCAAACACCCACATCAAAACATCGGCAGTGCTAAAAGGCATGCCCGATGTTAATAAGGCTTACTTTGATGTAAATCTCGCCGATTTTACCACCAGCCGTAGCGATATTAATCGCTTAGCGCCGCGTGGCACCATACCGCCTACTGTGAGCATACCTGAGCGCATGAGCTTTAATGGCAAGGTTAGAGGCAGCATGAAAGACCTGAGAACGCAAATTTATCTGCGTTCGAGCTATGGTAATGTTGCTTTGGCTGCCAACGTGCGGAACGCCATGGATATGAAGCGAATTAGCTATGCAGCTAATGCCAAAGTAATTAATTTGAATGCCGGTGCACTTACCAAACAGCCTAAAATGGTTGGTAAGCTAAATCTTACCGCTACTGTTAAAGGTGCAGGCATCGACCCTAAAAACCTGAACGTAGACTTTAGCACCAACGTGGCCAGCGCCCAAATACAAGGATACAATTACCGCAACCTGGTAGCCAAAGGTAGCGCCCGAAACGGTGCTTATGTGGCCAAAGCAACCATGCGCGATCCTAACATTACCTTCTCACTGGATGCTAAGGCAAATATGAATAAAAAGTATCCGTCGGTTAATGCCACCTTAATGGTAGATAGTGTTAACCTGCAACGGTTAAACTTTGTTAAAGATGATATACGTTTCCATGGCAAGTTGGTGGCCGATTTGCCAACCGCCGATCCGGATTACTTGAACGGTAATGTATTACTAACCGACATGCTGTTGGTAAACAAAGATCAGCGCATACAGTTGGACACCGTTAGCGTAGTATCAACCGCCAATGCCGATAGCAGCAGCCTACGCCTTACAACGCCTTTCCTTACCGCACATTTGGGTGGCAAATACAAGCTTACCGAAATTGGTACTGCCTTACAGGATAATATTAATAAGTATTTCAATACCGCATTGGCAGCTGCTCCGGCAGTGCAAACCAAAGCCAAACCAGTTAAGTACTCACCACAGCAGTTTAGCTTTGATATGAAGATGGTGAAAACACCATTGATAACCCAGTTCGTGCCCGATTTAAAGCAACTCGATCCGGTAATAATTAATGGAAAGTTCGACAGCCAGTCGGGTGAGTTATTGGTAAACGGCAGCATACCTAAAGTTATTTATGGCACTAATACTGTAGATAACGGCAAGATCAATATTAACACCAATAACAATGCGCTTAACTACGGCTTTACGTTCGACCAAATAAAAGTAGGCGAAAGCTTAAAGCTCTTATATCCCGGCCTAACCGGTAGCGCCCAAAACGACAAGTTGAACCTCAACCTGCAAATACGTGATGCCGCCCGTAAAGAGCGTTACCGCATTGCGGGTGTGTTTAGTGTATTGCCTAATCAATACCAGTTCAACTTTTTGCAAAACGGGCTTTTGTTAGATTATATGGCATGGGCGGTAAATCCTAACAATGCTTTCTTTTATGGCAGTAAGGGTATTATGGCCCGCGATTTTTCCATCAGCCAAAACAACCAGGTGCTGAGCGTGACCAGCAATCCGCAGGAGTTAAATGCGCCTCTTACCGTTAATTTCAACAACTTCCATATCGAAACGCTTACCCGTTTGGCCCAGCAAGACTCATTATTGGTAGGTGGTACCATTAACGGTAATGCTACCGTAAGCAACCTGCAGGCCTCTCCTGTTTTTGTGGCCGATATGAATGTGGGCGACTTTAACTTTAAGGGTGATACCGTAGGCAATATAGCTATTAAGGTAAATAACCAAACCGCTAATGCCTATGCGGCTAATGTGAGCATCACCGGCAAAGGCAACCAGGTAGATCTAACCGGTATGTACTACACCGATACGCCCGAAGGCCGCTTAGACATGAACCTCAACATTGTAAACCTGAGCATGAAGAGCATTGAAGGGTTTAGCTTTGGCAGCATACGCAGAGCAACAGGTAACATTACCGGTGGCTTAAAAATCACCGGCAGTGCCAGCGCACCAACTGTACGTGGCGATGTTAACTTTAACCAGGTTGGCTTTAATGTATCGATGCTCAATTCGTACTTTACCATGCCTAAAGAGAGCATTAGCTTCAACAATGAGGGCATCCGTTTTAACGATTTTACCATGGTTGATTCTACCGGTAATAAGGCTGTTATAAGCGGCGCCATCTACACCAAAACTTACAAAGATTTTAGCTTTGGGCTGGATATTAATGCCACCAACTTCCGCGCGGTAAATTCTACCCAGGCCGATAACAGGTTATTTTATGGCAAGCTGTTTATTGACACCCGTGTAAAAATACGCGGGGATATGGCTAAACCCGTGGTTGACGCCAGCCTAACCGTTGACCCGGCAACCGACATGACTTTTGTATTGCCTACAACCGACCCAAGTATTGAAGACCGTAAAGGCGTAGTTGAATTTATTGATGCCGATGCGCCAAAACTCGACTCAATTTTGCTGGCTAAAAGGCTGGACTCGTTACGTAAATCAGAATTGACCGGATTGGATGTGAATGCCACCATTAATGTGAGCAAAGAGGCCAACTTTAACATCGTAATTGACGAACGTAACGGCGACGTAGTACACATTAAAGGTGATGCCCAATTAAGTGCAGGTATTGACCCAAGTGGTAAAATTAATTTAACCGGCACTTATACGGTTAATCAAGGTTCGTACGAGTTATCATACGGCCCGGTGAGCCGCCTGTTTAAATTTAAGCAAGGCAGCACCATTGTTTGGAACGGCGACCCAACCGATGCTAATGTGAATTTAACGGCCATTTACCTGGCTAACGTTCCTCCTATAGATCTGATCGAAAATCAATCGGGCGGTACTGATGCGGCCAGCACGGTGTATAAGCAAAAACTCCCGTTCAATGTAAACCTGAACATGCAGGACAAGCTGCTAACACCAAAAATCAGCTTCGATATTATACTGCCTGATAGTAATTACACTGTACCGCAAACTGTAATTACTACCGTAAATACACGTTTAGAGCAGGTACGTCGCGACCCTAACGAAATGAACAAACAGGTATTGGGCGTATTAGTACTCGGCCACTTTATTGGCGATAACCCGCTGCAAAGCCAGGGTGGAAGTGCCGGTGTTGAAGGCACTATCCGTAACAGCGTGAGTGGTTTATTATCAAGCCAGTTAAATAAACTGGCAGGTGATCTTATTGGCGGGGTAGATCTCAACTTCGACCTGCAATCGGGCCAGGATTATTCAACCGGTACCGAACAAAACCGTACCGACCTGAACGTGGGCTTATCCAAACGTTTCCTGAATGACAGGCTGACCGTTACCGTAGGCAATAACTTTATGCTTGAGGGTAAACAACAGCCTGGCCAGCGTACCAGTACCATTGCGGGTAATGTAATGCTTAACTATCGCCTAACCAAAGATGGTCGTTACGCCCTGCGCGCTTACCGCCGCGATCAATATATTGTGATACAGGGGCAGGTAATTGAAACCGGTGTGGGCTTCTCGCTTAATGTTGACTATAACCGATTTAAGGAAATTTTCTCGAAAACCAGTCGTGAAGAACGCGCTTTGATACGTGAGCGTAAACGCGAAGAAAAAGAGAAAAAAGAGCAGCAGGAGCAAAAAGAAAAAGACCAGCAACCTGCCGATGAGCCTAAGAAAACATCTACGGACAGCACCTCAACCGAAAGCATATCTACTTTTGAACTATGATTAAAAAATCTATATATACCCTATTAACCTTAACCATAATTGCAAGTGGGTGCAGTACTACTAAAAACCTGCCCGCCGGGCAAAAACTATACACAGGTGCCGAGATAAAATTTACGGATAAAGACATTTCCAAAAAAGAACAAAGCCTTTTAAAAAGTGATTTGCAAACTTTATTGCGTCCTGAACCAAATGGTAAAATAGGCCCTTTCCGTTTTAAGTTATGGGTGTACGAAAAGTTTAAGACCAACAAAACCAAAGGATTTAAACACTGGATCAGCACTACATTTGGCGAGCCTCCTGTGCTGGTAAGCGCTATTGATTTAGCTCAAAATGGTTCGATATTGCAAAACCGCTTGCAAAACCGCAGCTATTTTCAGGCGCAGGTAACCGGCGATACCATTGGCAAAGAGAAAGTGGCTAAAGCGGTGTATACTATATCTGCGGGCCCATCTTATAAATATCGTAACATTATATGGCCTTCAAACAGTAAAGACCCACTGGATACCGCCGTTGCCGGTACCCAGGCGCAAACCATCCTTAAAAAAGGGGAGCCTTATAACCTAGATGCTATCAAGGCCGAACGTTTACGTATCGACGCCCGTGTTAAGGAAAAAGGCTTTTATTACTTTGCTCCCGAAAATCTGATTTTGCGGGTTGACAGCACCGTGGGCAACCACGAGGTTGATGGCTATGTAAAGGTTAAAGACGAGGTGAGCGAACGTGCGCGCCGCATTTATACCATTGATAACATATACATTTATCCCGCATATACCCTGCGCGATACTTCGTTGCGCTTGAAAGATAAAGTGCCTTACAACTGGTATAACGTAATTGACAGCCGCCGTGGACGTACCATACGCCCTTACGCGTTCAAAAACACCGTACTACTGCACCCTGGCGAAGTTTACAACCGTACCGATCATACCAACTCCTTAAGCCGCTTTATAGAGTTAGGGCCCTATAAATTTGTAAAAAACCGCTTTGAGGATGTATCAACCGATTCGGCTAAATTGAATGTATTTTACTTCCTAACCCAATACCCTAAAAAGTCGTTATCGTTTGATGCTTTGGCGCGTACAACATCGGCCAACTTTAACGGTACCCAGGTTAACGTAAACTGGCGTCACCGTAATGCATTTTTAGGTGCCGAAGCCTTGACTATTACTGTTTTTGGCAGTACCGACGGTCAAATATCGGGCAATGCCGGTGGTGGCAATGCTCTTTACCAATATGGTGCCCAGGCTACCCTATCTTGGCCGCGCTTTATTAGTCCGTTTAACTTTAAGGCTGATAATGCATATATACCCCGTACTAATCTTACCGGCGGTTATTCAATCATAAACCGCAGCGGATTGTATAATTTAAGCTCGATAAATGGTTCATTTGGTTACAACTGGAAACAAAGCGCCCATACAAGTCATGAGCTAAACCTGTTAAACGTAACTTATGTAAAACCAAGAAACGTTTCTCAAGAGTATACTGATAGCATTGCAAGTACCGGAAATCCAACACTTAAGCATGTAATTGATCCTCAGTTTACTTTTGGGCCAAGCTATAGTTACACTTACACTAATACTACCGAAACTTATCGAACAAACTCGGTTTATTATAATGGCCGTATCAGCACATCGGGTATGTTAACCGGCTTAGTTACCGGTGCCGATACGTTGGCTGGTAATGCTAAAAAAGTATTTGGTACAAACTTTAACCAGTATGTTAAATTAGAAAACGAAATACGTTTCTTTCATAAACTGGGTGTAAAAAGCACCTTTGCAGCACGCATGATTGCCAGCGCGGGTATACCTCTTGGCAACTCCACCATATTACCGTACAGCCAGCAGTTCTTTATAGGCGGAGCCAACAGTTTACGCGGTTTCAGGGCACGTTCAATTGGCCCGGGCACGGTCGATCCAACTCAATATGTAAATGGCAACTCGGGCTTTATTGCCGATCAATCGGGCGATATAAAACTGGAAGCCAGTATAGAATATCGTCCGCATTTATTCAGTATTGTTTATGGTGCCTTATTTGCCGATGCAGGTAACATCTGGAACGCCCGCGGCCATCAGCCGGGCGGTACTTTCAGCAGTAACTTCTTAAGCCAACTGGCAACCGATGTGGGCTTCGGCCTTCGTTTTGACGCAAGTGTGCTGGTACTGCGTACCGATTTTGGCTTCCCGTTAACCAAACCATTTAACCAAAGCAACCAAGCCGTTAATTACGACAAAATGGTATTTAACTTAGCTATAGGGTATCCGTTCTAAACGGATCGAAAATCCATATATTCTTTACATACCTAAAGTCCTTTCTATTACTGAGAGAAAGGACTTTTTTGTTTTTTGATCAACATATAAAATTCATTGCCCTACCTTTGGCTACTATGAAAGTGAACATTCCACTACAGGTAATCGATATGCAGGGCGATGGCTATCACCTCTTGGTAAATGTAAAAATTGGCCGCAAAAAGTATAATGTAGTGCTTGACACTGGTGCGTCAAAAACCGTATTCGATCATGAGTTACTTGCTAAAGCCAACAAATCTATCGTTATGGAGGCAACACACCGCTTATCTGCAGGGTTAGGAACTCTGAGCATGGAATCATTCACAGCAGTAGTACCCGTTTTTAACATTGGACGGCTGGAACTACCCGACTTTGAGGTTGCCGTTTTAGATCTTTCAACAATAAACCAGGCTTATGCGCAGCTCAATCATCCCGAAGTATTGGGCGTTTTAGGTGGTGATATTTTGATGCAGTATAAAGCGGTTATTGATTATGGGAAAAAGAGGTTAAAGCTGGAAGTGTGACAATTACTTGTTTACAAATTACGTCTTTGTGTGACAGCAGCGACTTGTGCGGTGCCGTCAAAGCAATCTCACATATTTTATAGGCACTGCAATTACTCAAGTTTCTGCTCTCAACTTCCAGATTGCTTCGACATCCAATTCCCTTCCCCTGCTGTCTCGCAATGACGTGGCGGTGATTCTATTTCTTTGTTCTTAACTCTTGCTTCTACACACTAAAACACACTATTCGTAAAGTCCATCTTTATTTTCACCTGGAAGTTACCTATCACTTTAAAAATCTCCTTTAAGGTCACCTGTTCAATTTTGGTAAGGGTTGATAGATCGATATAGTTATCGGGGGCCGTTTTATCCTGGATAATTTGAAGAGCCTGCTTTTTAAGGCGCATACTCATTAAAAAGTAATACGATTGCGACAGCTCGTGATAAGCCGTTTCATTGAACACCTCAAGTTTACGCAGTGCTTTCATACGCTCACCTGTATTTACTTCAAACACCCGATTTTTAAGCGAGTACACACGCACCAGGTCTACAATAGGCGTCATGGCCTTTTTTATGTCGAATACTTCCCGTTTATCTTTAGTAAAGGTGCGTATATTTTTAAAGAAGGTTAGCGGTGGTTCGTATTGCAGTGCATTGATGGCCATGTTATGAAACAGCTTTTCCATAGGCTTTTGCAACTCTTTATCTAAAAACTCTTTCAGCTCCGTAATGATATTTTCATCGCCATACACAAACCGGCAGTCGAAAAAAGTTGAAAAATTAATTACCGTTTCGGGTAAAGATTCGGCCATCCAGCTTACATAATTGCGTTTCCAGTGCGAAAGCGAATGTGTCCACTTAGGATTTTGCGCCATAAAACCGCCTGAGCAATAATCAATACCAATACCGTTTAACCGGCCCGATACCTGTGTGGCAAAGTCGAGGAAGTACTCACGTACTTCTTCACGGTGCTCGTTTGCTTTATCTTCGTATATAATGGCATTATCCTGATCGGTTTTAAAGGTTTGCTCCTTTCGCCCCTCGCTGCCTAAAACCATAAATACGAATTTTGCAGGCGGTGGTCCCACCCTTTCTATCACCCTTTCAATTACCTTTTGAGCGATGGTATCGGCAATGGTACTAATAACCTGGTTGGCAATTTGAGCATTTACCCCGCGTTCAAGCAGCTGGTTTACAAAATGCGGTACCGATTCCCATTTACGCTTTAATTCCTCATCGCTAACAGCCGATTTTACTGATTGGATGAAAACCAATGGCGATTGTGCCTGCTCGCTCAATAACTTATTGCGACTTAAAAAACCCACATATTCACCATCTTTCTTAATCAGTAAATACCGGGTTTTGGTGCTAAACATCATCAGTAAAGCTTCGTAAACATAGGCCTCAATATCAATTCCCACAATAGGATTATCAATAACAGTGCTTACTTCATCTGATGAGTTTTTTTGTCCGGCAATTACCTTATCGCGCAGGGTAATATCGGTTACGTAGCCTATAATTTGGTTTTGTTCATTGGTTACAAACAGGCAGCTTACCTTATGAGCCGCCATTTGCCTGGCTACCTCGTAAATTGGCGTTGTGTTACTGCAATGCACAATGGCGCGATATTCAACACTTTCAATTTTGCGCGAATAGAGCTGATCGGCAGCCATATAACTTTGGTCGTAGGCGGCAGGTTGTTTAAAAAAGTGTACGAACTCCTCATTTTGCATGCGCTTGCCAAACTCGGCAGTAAAGTACAGAAAGAAATCTTCATAAGTTTTGCAAAGAACCCTGAAATCTTTACGATGCAGAAAATAAACCAGCGTTCCCTTTTTGGCGATAACTGTACGCAGAGATAAACGACGGTTCAATAATACCGACACTCCCCCGTAGCAAAAACCCGGCTGGTGATGCTCTATCAGGCGCTTATTTTGAACACTATCGTAAAAAAAAGATTCGTATTCGCCTTTTACAATAATATCAACGCCTTTAAGCTTTGATATTTCCTGCTGATAGATAACCTTGTCCTTATGATAAGAAATTTCTTCAAGCTTTGTAGCTACCTCCTCCAAAACATCTAAAGGCAGCAGGTTAAAAGGAGTAATTTGTTGCAGGTATTTTACACGCTCGCTCATAAGTAATACGCAAATAAAACAAGTAGTGCTAATATAACCACGGGAACAATCAACATAAACAGCTTGCCCGATTTTGTATGAAGATTTTTGATATTGGCATGCTTTAGCTGCTGCTCCATTAACTTGTCGTTGATCTCGCCCCGTTTAAGCAGCTCAAAAAAACAGTCGGCTGCAGCACCGGCATCAGAGAGGGCATTATGCTGATTTTGCAGCGGCTTGTAAAAAAGGTATGAATATAGATCGCCCAATAGCAGGTTTTTTGGCATGGGGTTCCAAACCAGTTGTGTGGTGGCTATCATTGTACAAAAAACCGGCAGGTTTACTAAGGGGTTCTCTATTCCGGCCCTGTAAAAATCGGCACCCAATATATGATAATCTAACTGCACAAAATGACCTATTACAGTAGGCTGATATTGATTAAGATCGTTAGCCAATAATTGCATAACAAGCTTACGGTCTTCGCCTTTAATACCCAATATACCCGGATTAATTCCGTGTATTTCCATGGAGGCGGGTGTAATTACAAAATCGGTATTACGAATGTAATGATCTTCACGCTTAACTTCTTCGCCCTGTTGGGTGTATACCAACCAACTAATTTGCACAGCTGATGGCCACGCCCCTTCTTCAGAGTATGGTGAGTTCCAGTTTATTGGGAGGCCCGAAGCTTCAATATCTACAAATAACAAATAATCGGTCACAGCTTAGCATATTTATGTAAACTGCTTTAGCCTTATAATTGGTTAGTATGTAAGCCGCAGAATACTTGTGCAAAATAGTAATTTTACAACAAGTAATGTTCGATTAAGTTGTGTTCCTAAACGTTTAATTTTGCTTGAGCTACAGCACTTTTATATAGTTGAAGATTTAATAAGCTTATACTTCTCTTCCAATTCTATACAACTGTCTACCGCGTGTTGCTGCGCTTTGTTAACGGTATAAATAGTAGCTAAAAGCAATACCATTACAAAACCGTAAAATACCCCAAGCATGATTGTATTGAGCTGCTTATATACCTCCAGTTGAATAATTAGCAAGTTATATAGTTGAAACAAGGCAACGCTTATTATTAAAAATGAACTACCCATTTTAAAGGTGAGCATTTTATTGTAGCGCTTAAAACGCACAGAGTTAAATTGCCCATGCACAACCAATCCGCCAATTAACAATAAGCCCGTTACGTTAAAAATCATTTCGGGTTTATGTATTACGCGAAAAACAATGCTACACAAATAAACAACACTCACCATCAAAGGCAATGTTTTGAAATTAAAATTACCGAGCCAAAAGTTTATGAAAAGTTTAAAATATCGCTTTTGCAAATTACTGCGCATGGCATCCTCAAATACGCTAAATCCCATAACGCCAAACTCAGAATGAGTAATGTTGATGGCCTGCGTGAGTGAGGTTTGGGGTTCGGTGCTAATAATTTCTTTTACCCGGCAGGCTACATGGTCTGTAATTTCCATTTGCAAATCGGGCTCAGTAAAGCCACGTTTGCTGATGAAGGCTTTTATTTCATTAATATCTGCGGAGGAAAGCTTCATTTTACTACAGAAATTCTAAGGTCTTCTTTTAAAACCTTAACCGAACTTATACCATATATAAGATACAGTATAACCACAGGCGTTATAATTGCAATATGCCCATCTCTTAAAAATTTATAATTCTCATCATTCAGTAAAACACCTGGTAAAAACAAAAGACAATTAAATATGCTGATTCCAAAAGTTGCTATTCTTTCGGCAATACATTCTTTTATTGATGGCTTGTATTTTTTACTAAAACGGTTACAGGGAGCTATTTTTAACCAATAAGGTAAAGGCATCATAGCAATTCCAAACACTACTAAGAATAACACCCTACGCGGAATATATCCTGCCATATTATAAATACCTATTGCAATTAAAACTGTGAGCAAAATTAATGGAAGGCTAAACCAATTTTTAATGTATTGCCATAACCGGTTTCCAACATACTTTCGTACAGCTTTCAACCGTTCCTGCTCCGACTCTTTTATGCCATCCCACCCACCAAACTCGGTATTGATAATGTTACGGGCTATAGCACCGGGGTTACCTTCTGTAGGCATCTCTTCTACAGAAGAGAGGATATGGTCATATACTTCATCAATAGTTTCGCGAAATTTTATATTTTGCCAAAGAACACTTTTAATGTCTTGCTGCTCCTGTTCTGTTATTTTCATGAGTTTTGAGTTTTAAGATTAAGGATCAGTTGTAACTGCTCAATAAATGCCTGGGCTTCTTGCAGCTTATTGCTTACCTGCTGGCCGCCATGCGTAGTAAGGCGATAGTATTTGCGTACACGGTTATCAACTACCTCATTAAAAGTCTCTAATAAACCATCCGCCTCCAGTTTGTGCAGGGCGGGGTAAAGGGCCCCTTCAGTTAACTTCATCTCGCCGGCGGTAAGATCTTTTACTTTTTGGGTTATTTCATAACCATACATCTGCTCATTATCTTCTAATAGTTTGAGAATAATGGTTTGAAGCGTACCCTTTAATAGCGGACTTGTACTCATGAAAGCAAATATATAATTTTATTATATACATAAGAAAACTATGCATTGTTATTTATCATAAAAAAGCCCCGCTTGTTCAGCGAGGCTTCTATATTTAAATAGCTTATTATGCATCAATACGCGCATACTTGGCATTCTTTTCAATAAACTCACGGCGCGGGGCAACTTCATCACCCATCAGCATCGAGAAGGTATGATCGCACTCGGCGGCGTTTTCAATTGTAGCACGGCGCAAAGTACGCGTGGCAGGGTTCATGGTAGTATCCCATAACTGCACGTCGTTCATCTCACCCAAACCTTTGTAGCGCTGTACGTGTACGCTATCTTCTTTACCGGCACCTTTTAAACGCTGTATAGCGGCATTACGCTGCTCGTCGTTCCAGCAATATTCAAACTCCTTACCTTTTTTTACCAGGTACAACGGCGGCGAAGCTATATATACATAACCATTCTCAACCAGCTCCTTCATATAACGGAAGAAGAAGGTTAAAATCAATGTAGTAATGTGCGAGCCATCCACGTCCGCATCCGTCATGATGATTACTTTATGGTAACGGAGTTTGGTAAGGTTTAACGCTTTATCATCCTCTGGAGTACCTATGCTTACACCCAGGGCGGTAAACATATTTTTGATCTCCTCGTTTTCGTAGATCTTGTGTTCCATGGCTTTCTCCACGTTCAGGATTTTACCCCTCAACGGCAGGATAGCCTGAAAATCGCGCGCGCGGCCCTGCTTGGCAGTACCACCCGCCGAGTCACCTTCGACAAGGTATATTTCGCAAACTTTCGGGTCGCTGTTGGCGCAATCGGCCAGTTTACCTGGTAAACCCGAGCCGCTCATTACGCTTTTACGTTGCACCATTTCGCGCGCCTTACGGGCAGCGGCACGGGCTGTTGCAGCTAAAATAACCTTATTAACAATCATTTTAGCCTCTTTAGGATTCTCTTCAAGGTAGATACCTAAAATTTCGCCTACGGCAACGTTTACTGCCCCGCTCACCTCGCTGTTACCCAGCTTAGATTTGGTTTGCCCCTCAAACTGAGGCTCGGCAACCTTAACCGATATAATAGCAGTTAACCCCTCACGAAAGTCATCGCCGGTAATGTCAACCTTAACATTTTTCAGCAAACCCGATTTATCGGCATAGGCCTTTAGAGTACGGGTTAAACCCATTCTGAAACCGGCTACGTGCGTACCGCCTTCAATGGTGTTAATGTTATTTACGTAAGAGTGTACGTTCTCGCTATAAGTTTCGTTGTATTGCAAAGCCAGTTCAACCGGTATGCCTTGCTTAATACCTTCTACATAAATAGGCTCGGGTATAATAGGTGCACGGGTACCATCTAAAAACTTAACAAACTCTTTCAATCCGCCTTCAGAGTAAAACTCTTCGCTTTGGAATGAACCATCTTCTTCGGTAACACGCTCATCTGTTAAAGTTAAGCGTATACCTTTATTTAAAAAGGCAAGCTCGCGTAAACGCGCGGCCAGCGTATCATATTTGTATTCGATGGTTTGTGTAAAAATCTCCGGATCGGGCTGAAACCATTGTATGGTACCCGTACGGTCAGATTCGCCAATGGCTTTTACTTC
This sequence comes from Mucilaginibacter terrae, assembly GCF_031951985.1. Taxonomy (NCBI): domain Bacteria; kingdom Pseudomonadati; phylum Bacteroidota; class Sphingobacteriia; order Sphingobacteriales; family Sphingobacteriaceae; genus Mucilaginibacter; species Mucilaginibacter terrae. The sequence goes on from NZ_JAVLVU010000001.1 coordinate 1,903,514, forward strand.
AAACATAGGTTTGCCACGTTCGTACTCCTGGGTAAAAACTTTACCCTCGCGGTGTACCAGCGTAACCAGGTGGGTAGATAGCGCGTTAACACATGATACACCCACACCATGCAAACCACCCGAAACCTTATAAGTATCTTTATCGAATTTACCACCGGCGTGCAGCACGGTCATTACGATCTCGAGAGCCGATTTATTTTCTTTGGTATTAATGCCGGTAGGTATACCACGGCCATTATCCTCAACCGTAATTGAGTTACCTTCATGTATAGTAACCTTAATAGTATCGCAGTAGCCGGCCATAGCCTCATCAATGGAGTTATCCACTACTTCGTACACCAGGTGGTGCAAACCCTTAACACCTGTATCGCCAATGTACATGGAAGGTCTTTTGCGTACTGCTTCCAAGCCTTCCAGAACCTGAATATTATCTGCTGAATAATTTGATCTATCCTGATTTTCTTCGCTCATGTTTAAGTTTAATATAACTAACAAATATACGCATAAATGCCCAAATTATGATTAGTGTTGATAACTTACCACGTCACTAACAGGTCATTAAAAACATTAGGATAGTGATGATGAAATTATATATTTGTGAAAATTTTTTTAATTGAGCACGATGAAGAACCCTGCTTCGATAATATCGAAAATTACTTTAAGCTTACTGGTAGCCGCAAGCATAGCTGCCTGTACCCAAAACAAAACCGCTGATAAACCAGCCGCAGCTACAACCACCACTGCAACAGCCGACAATAACCTCAAAAACGGCGATATTGTATTTGTTAACTCAGATACCTTACTGAATAAATACAATTACTTTAAAGATATGGCCGACCGCCTGGAAAAAAAAGGTAAAGCCGCACAGGCCGATCTGCAAAGCAAGGGCCAGGCTTTTCAGCGTGAAGTTGCCGAATATCAAAAATCGGCTCAAACTATGGCTGCAGACCAGCGCCAGGCTACCGAGCAACGTTTAGCACGTAAACAACAGGAGTTACAGGCTTACCAGCAAAATGCAGGCGCACAAGTGCAACAAGAGCAAGCTGGCGAGCAAGCTAAATTATACGAAAAAGTAGCTGAGTTTTTAAAAACCTATGCTAAAGAAAAAGGCTATAAAATGGTAATGACCTACCAAAAAGGCAACAGCGGTATTTTATATGGAGATGCCAGCTTAGATATTACTGCCGATGTAGTTAAAAAACTGAACGAAGCTTACGCTAAGGATAAGAAATAATTGCCCCACCCTAACCCTCCCCGGGAGGGAGGGAAACACAATATTCAATGCCTTCTGTTAAATACACAGAAGGCATTTATTTTTATAAACAAATTATCAAAAGCCCTCCCTCCTGGGGAGGGTTGGGAGGGGCTAATGAACCACGAAACATACATGCGCATGGCTATTGCGCTTTCAGAAAAAAACGTAGCCGAGGGCTTAGGCGGCCCGTTTGGTGCCGTAATAGTTAAAGATGGCAAAGTGATTGGAGCAAGCGGCAATAAGGTAGTACCCACAAACGACCCTACCGCACATGCCGAAGTATCGGCCATACGGCTGGCTTGCCAGGAATTAAATAATTTCAGTTTAGAAGGCAGCGTAATTTATACCAGTTGCGAGCCTTGCCCCATGTGCCTGGCCGCTATTTACTGGGCCCGTATCGATAAGATCTACTACGCCAATAACAAGGCCGATGCAGCCGCAATAGGTTTCGACGACCAGTTTATTTATGAAGAACTCGACCGCCCCAAAAGCGAGCGCAAAGTACCCGTAGTAGAAATGCTACGCGATGAAGCCTTAGGCGCTTTTAAAGCCTGGGAAATTCACGAAGGGAAAACACACTATTGAGAAGAGAAGTAAGAGACAAGAGCCAGGAACCAAGATGAATTACTAAGCAGTATTGTCTTGGCTCTTGATTCTTGGCTCTTGGCTCTAGTTTCGCTACCTATCCGAGTGTCCCAAGCTCTTTCCGGGGTTTACCACGTCTCGCACCAACTGTTTTAACTCCTTAATTTCAGGGAAACGGCCCTCGGTTTTGCGATCAAATATTTCTGTGCCATCAATGCTAATGATGTAGCTTCCGCTTACTTCGCTTGGTTTGAGAAGCACACCATTTACATCATCAGTAAAAGTGGTTAACAACTCCTGCGCCATGTAAGCCGCCCGGAGCATCCAACCACATTTTGGGCAGTATTCTATACTGATGATAGGTTTCAATCCTCTGTCTCCTCTGCTTCTGTTCCACCTTGAGGGGGTGGCGGGGTAAAATATCCTTCCTGCAAATCGTCAATCTCGCGGCGATCGCGTTTGGTGGGGCGTCCGGCACCACGGTCACGGCGAAGCATCGGCGCGTTAAACATCGATTTAAAAGCCGTACTATTTTCGGCCGGGGTTAAATCAGCATAAAACTCAACTGCCTTTTTAGCATCCACCCTGTTTTCCAGCAAACCTGTTACGGTGATGATCTTGCGCTCCAGGCCTTTCGACACATTGTAGGTTTCGCCAACTTTTACCTCATGCGATGCTTTGATGTTTTGCCCGTTCAGCTTAACACGGCCCGCTTTGCAAGCTTCGGTGGCCAGGGTACGGGTTTTAAACAAACGTATCGACCACAGGTATTTATCTATTCGTAGTTTCTCTTTTTCTGGCATAGTTCAATACAAAATTAACACTATTGTTTAATAATGTTAAGCATTGGCCGGCATAACAGTGTGACCCTAAATTTAATTAGCCACTAAAACGGCCAGTTTAACACGCTTCAAAATATAAATAATAAGGCAACTCACCGCCGTTACTATGATGGTTGAAAGTATGGGCAGAATGATGGAACATCCGGCAAAACTTAATTCGCCAAGCTTGGTAAGCCTCGGGAAAAACGCAATAATGAGCGGGTTTATACAAAATATACCTAAAGTATTTTGGGCAATATTTTGAATGACATTACCCGTCCCCCTATTAATTTCATTATAAGTGAGATTGTGACTAAAAGCCGAGTTGGCAATTAGCATAGCCACCACAAACACACTCGGAAACAAATACGGGCTTGCATCTTCAGGGTGAAGGTATACCTCTAAGGGCATTAAAACTACTGATATTACAGCCAGCCAAACCGGCACTTTAAATATAGCATCTTTGTTGTGGGCAAAAGCTATTCCCAATACCACATAGGGCAGCCAATACACAAAAGCACGATCGCTTATTTTGCCTACAATATTAATATTTAACCAGCCAGAGTATGATACCGCTACAAAGAACACCAGCGATATTACATACAATACCACCGGGCGGTTCACTAATGGCCGGGTAATTTTGCTAATGAGCGGAAACAACAACAGCAACTGAAAAAGTATAATAAAGTAGTATTGACCCGACCAGCCGTATCCTACCCAATATTTACTAATGATAGATACAATATTCAATCCTTTATGCTTTCCTAACAGGAAAAAATACACTGCCGACCAAAACAGAAACGGAATTAGCAGCTTAAAAAACCTCGAAAATGAAGAGCCCGAACCTTTTTTGATTAAAGATTTTTCGGCAAAGAACGCCCACAGGAAAATAAATACCGGAACACAAAACCGGAAAGCATCGGCCCACATTTTAATACCCTGGTGGCTTATATCAAAAGCGGTAGGATTAAACTTAATCATGCTGTTACCGTGTATAAACACTACGGCTATTATTGATATTACCTTTAAAATATCTAATGATGCCGAACGGCTGTTTGCAGTTGTATTTGCTGCGGGTAAAGGTTGATTCATGTTTGTTTAATAATTACAGCTAAATATAGAGTATCTTTTTAAATAATGACGGGCGTTACTAATTAACTTTAAAGCACAATAATATGCTAAATACATTGTAACCCTTGTTTAGGGTAATACTGTTAAATTTGCTCAAAAATCCCTTTATTTGCGAAAACTTTTGAAATGGCCGCTACTTTAAAAAAAATGATAGAAGATGCCTGGGAAGACCGGGGATTACTTAACGGAAACGACTATGTTAATGCTGTAGAAACAGTTATAGAGCGCCTTGACAAAGGCGAACTACGCGTTGCCGAGCTGATTACTAACCGCTGGCACGTTAACGACTGGATTAAGAAAGCTGTAATACTCTACTTCCCTATCCGCGAGATGGAAGAAATTAAAGTAGGCCCGTTTGTGTTTCATGACAAAATGAAACTTAAAACCGATTACAAGAAAACCGGTGTACGCGTAGTACCTCATGCTATTGCCCGTTACGGTGCACATTTAGCAAAAGGCGTTATCATGATGCCATCATATGTAAACATTGGTGCGTTTGTTGACGAAGGCACCATGGTTGATACCTGGGCTACTGTAGGCTCATGCGCTCAAATTGGCAAGCATGTTCACCTGAGTGGCGGTGTTGGTATAGGCGGCGTGTTAGAACCCGTACAAGCTGCCCCGGTAATTATTGAAGACAACTGCTTTATTGGCTCACGTGCCATTGTGGTAGAAGGCGTACATGTTGAGCGCGAAGCAGTATTAGGTGCTAACGTGGTTTTAACGGCCTCAACCAAAATTATCGACGTAAGCGGCGAAACCCCTATTGAATATAAAGGCCGCGTACCTGCCCGTTCGGTGGTAATACCAGGTTCTTACACCAAAAAATTCCCAGCAGGTGAATATCAGGTTCCGTGTGCCCTGATCATCGGCAAACGTAAAGAATCAACTGATAAAAAGACATCTCTTAATGATGCATTGAGAGACAACAATGTTGCTGTTTAAGTTGTATCTATAATTAAACCCGTGTCATTGCGAGCGATAGCGTGGCAATCTCCTAATGCAAGGTGTAATCAAGCTGAGATTGCCACGCTATCGCTCGCAATGACATATTCTTTTTCGGCCAAGTTCAACTGATAACTAAATGATAGTAGGGTACGATGCCAAACGCGCTTTTTTAAACAATACCGGGCTGGGTAATTACAGCCGCTGGTTGATTAAGAGCATGGTACAGTTTCACCCCGAAAATCAATATCGTTTGTACACACCTCGTATACGCGATAATCGCCATAAAAACGAATTAAGTAAGCTAAAAAATATTTGTGCCGTAACGCCCGGCCGCATGTTTCTGCCATCATGGTGGCGCAGTCAGGGGGTGGTAAAAAACCTCAGGACAGATAAGGTTGATCTGTATCACGGCTTAAGTCACGAATTACCATTTAGTATAAAAGAAAGCGGCATTAAAACTGTGCTCACCGTGCACGATTTAATTTTCATGCGCTTTCCGCAGTATTTTAAGTGGATAGATCGATTGATTTATAAGGCCAAATTAGCTTACGCCTGCCGCACTGCCGACCGCATTGTAGCCATAAGCCAAAAAACCAAAGATGATTTGGTTGAACTGCTCAATATACCGGCTTCAAAAATTGAAGTAATATACCAGGGTTGCGATAATACCTTTACTTTATACAATAGCGAGGCTTACCGCACCAAAATTCGCAAAAAATACAACCTGCCTAAACGATATATTTTAAGCGTGGGCACTATTGAAGAGCGCAAAAACCTTTTATTATTAGTTAAAGCCCTTGCCCGAAGTAAAGATAGCATTCGCCTTATTGTAGTGGGCAAAGCCACCGATTATATTGAAGAAGTTAAACAATTCATCAACGCAAGTAACACGGCCTACAGGGTTACGTTTTTGCACGATGTAACCTTTGATGAGTTACCGGTGCTGTATCAACTGGCTACGCTTTTTGTTTACCCCTCGCGCTACGAAGGCTTTGGCATACCGGTTATTGAGGCACTGTGCTCGGGCGTGCCGGTTATTGCAGCCACAGGCTCGTGTTTGGAAGAAGCCGGTGGACCCGACAGCCTGTATATAAACCCCGACGACGACGAGGATCTTGCCCGTAAAATTAGCCGGGTTTGGAACTCTCCTGCGTTGCGGCAGCAAATGATAACAAAGGGTTTTGAATACGCCAAAAACTTCAACCACGAAAAACTGGCAGACCAGCTTATGCAATTATATCAAAAGACACTTAACCATGCTTAGAGACGAAGTAAAAAAAGCATTCGAAGTAATTAAAGACGGAGGTATCATCCTCTACCCTACCGATACCATTTGGGGCATTGGCTGTGATGCAACCAACACAGAAGCCATACAAAAAATATATTCGCTAAAGCAACGTGCTCTCGAAAAAAGCATGATTATTTTGCTCGATATCGATGCCAAAATGGAAAGCTACATAAGCGAAGTACCTGCCATTGCTTACGACCTGATCGAATTTGCCGAAAACCCATTAACCCTGGTTATGCCTGGTGCTAAAAACATTTCACCGGCATTAATAAGCGAAGACGGAAGTATTGCCGTGCGTGTTACAAGTCACCCGTTTTGCAAGCAACTCATTGAGCGTATGCGTAAGCCACTGGTGTCAACATCGGCCAATATAAGCGGGCAGCCATCGCCACAAAACTTTTCGCAAATAGCGCCCGAAATTATTGAGGGGGTTGATTATGTAGTGGATATCGATCAGCACGATCTTTCCATCAAAAAGCCATCAACCATTATGCGGATTGATCCTACCGGTTTATTTGAGTTTATCAGGAAATAAATTCGTGATTTTTCTTTTTTCAAAATTTAACAGATAGTTAAGGTTTTTTGCTAAACTTGTGTTTATCAAAACCTCTATCATTAAAATTTTTATTGCCAAATTGCCTCTCAATTATGATGAGACGGATATAGCCACGCTATTTATAACCTACGGCGACATTGCTACCATTAACCTGATTACCGACCGCGAAACCGGCCGTAGCATGGGCTATGCATTTGTGGAGATGCTGAACGATGAAGACGCCCTTAACGCCATAAGCCATTTAGATAAGAAAACCGTAGGTCACAACAAACATCTGGCTGTAAGCCAGGCAACCGAAAGACCTAAACCCACAGATGCCTTTAACCGCAATAATAACAACAGCGGCGGGGACTATAATCGTGGTACTAATAACTATCAACGCGGCCACAGCAGCAATCAAAACACTAATTATTATAAAGACCGGAATTACAATGGCTACAATCATAGCGAAGGCAATCCATTGTCGGAGTAATAAGTTTTTATTCGTTAAATATATTAAGAACAGGCTGTATGGAAAAATCCATACAGCCTGTTTTATTTACAATAGAGCAAAATATTGTACTAAATAGCGAAACTCGCCAGCATAATAGTTTATTTAGAGTACAGTTTGTGTTTAATAAACACGACACTGTTAATAACTTATAATACTGTTTACAAAAATATCTTTATAACTAATTTTTACGTTTTTAATAAGCTATCAGTAAAGATATATTAGCATTTGACTATAGTTTTCAGGTATGAGATTAAAGTTTGATTAAACAATTACATCATAATGGTAAAGTAAATAGCTGTTACAACTTATTATATTTATTGAATTTGATTGTTTGGCGTGTTAATTGCAAAGCATTAATTAGTTAAGTTTTTTTAGCCGAACGCATACAACATGATAAATAATATGAGCAGGATATTAGCGGTGGACGATGACAAGGACATCTTAGAAGCCTTGCAACTGGTTCTTGAAGATTATGGTTACGAAGTAAATACACTTGCCGACGGTCATCAATTATTTGACGTTATATACAAAGCACAACCCGACCTTATACTAATGGATATTATGCTTAATGGTTTAGACGGGCGCGACCTGTGCAAAAACGTAAAACTCAATCATAAAACTCATTCTATACCGGTTATCATGATTTCGGCAAGCCACAATGTAGGCGACGTACTTAAACAGGAATGTGCCCCTGATGATTTTTTGGCAAAACCTTTCGATATAAGTATGCTCATTAATAAAATTCAGCGACAGTTAGCGGCATAATTTTGTTGCTCAATTCCATATATTAGCTGTTTCCGCGAAAATTAATAAACTGAGGGTAAAGCCTTTATTATTCAAACTTTACCTCATTATACCATCTATTAGTTACTTTCGTTTAAAAAAATGCAATCCGGCTTGTTTAAACATGCTGCGGATTGCATTTTTGCATTTGCTTTTGTTAACAGCTTTCTGATGATTAAACTCAAACCTATTGCTGCGTGCGCTCTACTGTTAGGTACGTTAACCGTTAAGGCCCAGCAAAATGATTCGTTTCAAATATACCGTACTTATCATACGGCTACTACCCTGCTCAATAATGGCCAATTTGTAGCCGCCGCCGAACAATTCAGGCTTATTGAACAGGTTAGGTTGCAAGCCGGTAATCAGCCTAAGTTCGAATCTGAACTATCTCTACTTAAAGAAAACTCACAATACTACGAAGCTCTGTGTGCGCTTGAATTAGGAAATGATGATGCTCTGGCCTTGTTTATGCGGTTTATTAAAGAGCATCCCGAAAATCCGCTTTCCAAACTGGCCTACTTCCAAATAGGTAAATCATACTCCAAACAACAAAAGTATGGCGATGCTATTTTATGGTTCAATAAAATTAATGCCAGCGAACTAAACGGTCGCGAGTACACCGAATACAAGTTTCGCAAAGGATACGCTTACTTTGATATGGGCGATTATGCCTATGCCCAGCAACAGTTTAGCGAGATAAAGGATAAAAAATCATCTTTCCAAGAAGATGCCATTTATTACTTTGCTTACATAGCCTATTTAAATAAAGACTATCATGTAGCATTGGTAAATTTCGAAAAGCTAAAAAATTCTAAAAAATACGAGAGCAGCTATCCATACTATATAACGGCAGTTTACTTTTTAGATAAACGGTATGATGATGTATTAAACTACGCCATCCCTATTCTCAACTCTACCAAGCAACAGCACGAAACCGAAATGCTGCGCATAATAGGCGCATCATACTTTGCCAAAAACGATTACCCTAACGCGGTTAACTATTATACCCGCTTTCAGGAGCGCGACCAGGGCAAAACGCAAAATAGTCAGGATAGCTACCAAATTGGTTACGCACACTACAAAACCGGCAACAACGCCAAAGCCACCGTTGAGTTATCAAAACTGGTAAACCAAAGCGATGAATTTGCGCAAAATGGTAACTATACGCTTGGCAGTATATTCTTAAAATCGGGTAATAAGCAATCTGCCCGAAACGCTTTTCAAATTGCATCAAAGCTCGACTTTGACAAGCAAATACAGGAAGAAGCTTTGTTTGAGTATGCCAAGCTATCATACGAACTCGACTTTAACACCCAGGCTTTAGAAGCCACCCGTTTATACTTGCGCAACTATCCGCGCTCAAAACGTTTAGACGAAGCCAAGACTTTATTGGGCGAGGCCCTCCTTAACTCTAAAAACTACAAAGAAGCCGTAGAAATACTGGAGCCTATTGTGGTTGCTAACCCAAGTGCTGCCGAAGCTTACCAAAAGGTGACGTACTACCGTGGATTGGAATTTTATAACGAACGTGCTTTTGAGAATGCTATCGGTATTTTCCTGCGCTCGTTAAAACATCCGCGCGACGAGAAAATTACCGCCCTAACTACTTATTGGCTGGCCGAAGCTATGTACGAGGTACGCAAGTACGGCGAATCGGTTGAGCAATTTGAAGAATTTTTACAAAATCCTGAATCGAGACAGCTTAGTGTATATAATTACGCTAATTACGGTTTAGGTTATGCGGCCTTTGGTGCCGAACAATACAAAAAAGCTGCCTCTTACTTTGAACGCTTTTTAGCTGGTGGCCCAACTGATAAAAATACCATAAATGATGCGGTTGCCCGTATTGCCGACAGTTATTTTGTGCTAAAAAGCTACGGACAAGCCATGTCGTACTACGACCGTTTGATTGCCAGCGGCAGCCAAAGCCAGGATTATGCTCTGTTTCAGCGTGGTATGATACAAGGTTTGCAATCATCGCCCGACGCCAAAATAGCTACCCTGAACGATGTATTGACGCGCTACCCTAATTCAGATTTTGCCGATGATGCCTCGTTCGAGATAGCCTATACCTATTTCCTGAAAAACGATGGCGAACGTGCAAAAACCGATTTGCAGGCCATGATTCAAAAATGATCCTAACAGCAGCTACGTGCCCCGTGCCTTGGTTACTACTGGCTTAATTGATTATAACAATAACCAGGATGATGCCGCTGTTGAGTCGTTTAAAAAAGTGGTGCAAACCTATCCATCTGCTCCCGAAGCTAAACAAGCTTTAAAGCAAATTGAAAAGATCTACACTGATAAAGGCGACGCCCAAACCTTTATTAACTACGCAGGCACTACCCCAATTGGTAATTACAGTGCTGCCGAGCAGGAAAGCATTATGGCTACTGCCGCTAACAACCTTTACCTCAAAGGCGATTGGGAAGGCACTGTTTCTGCCGTTGGCGCTTACTACGATAAGTTCAAAAACAAGCCTATTTATGAAAAGCAAATGCGTTTTATTCGTGCGCAGGCTTTGGTTAATTTGAACCGTACCGATGAGGCCGTGCAGGATTACGCTGTTATTTTAAATGACTGGACCAGCGCCTACACCGAAAAATCGCTGATCGCTATTTCGAAGATGTACATATCGCAAAAGAAATACAACGAAGCCGTGGTGTATTTAAAACGCCTCGAAACCAATTCAGAATACAAAGCCGATTATACATTTGCCATTAATAACCTGCTCCTCTGCTACACCCAAATGGAAATGGCCGATGATGCATTGCATTATGTACAGTTAGTTAGAGAAAACGAAAAATCGGCAGAGGAAGATAAGTATAAAACTGGTTTGTATGCGGGTAAAGCTTATTTAGATAAAGGCGATACCACTGCCGCTATAAAAGAGCTTAACTATACGGTTAACAACACCAAAACGGTTGCCGCAGCCGAGGCTAAATACAATATTGCCGAAATTGAATACAAAAAAGGCAACTACAAGGCATCGCAAAAAACCTGTTTCGACATCATCAACAAAATGTCGAACTATGATTACTGGCTAACCAAAACTTTTATCCTGCTGGCCGATAACTATTTGGCGCTTAAAGATCCTTTCCAGGCTAAAGCTACGCTGCAAAGTGTAATAGACGGCTACAAAGCCGACGACGATATATTGCCAACGGCAAAAGCCAAACTGCAGCAAATAACCGATGCCGAGAAAACAGCACCGGCACCAGCTCCGGCCGCAACCAGCCCTAAGAAAAAAGGATAATTAGCACCACAACGTTTTTGATAATGATAACCAAATATATCTATATAATACTCATAACCGCTTTTGCATTTGGCACGGCCTCGGCACAAACCCAGCCGCCTGTTAAAAAGCCGGTTACCAAACCCACGCAAAAAGCACCGGTAACTAAACCGGCAGCCAAAAAACTGGGCGATGCCGCTGCAAAAACCACAAAGCAGGATACTTCTAAAAAAGGAGGTGCAGCAGGAAATAACCAGCCGCAACAAAACGGCGGGAGTTTATCAGAAGAAATTGTGGTAACTACCATTTACAAACCAGTTTTGGCCGATGCTGTTAAAATTCGTCGCAACCCTAATTTAGAGGAAACTACGCCTTATAAAGCACCGCTTACTTACAGCACCATTGATAAGCGACTGGAACTTAACAGCGATATACGCCAGTTAGAAGCCATGAAAATGCCCGTGGAGCGTGACTCTATACCAGCCGATAATTTTGTACGTGCCGGGTTCGGTAGTTTGCGCACCCTTTTTGGCGAAGCTTATATTAATAACGGTAAAGACCAGGCCCTGCAAACCGGTGCCCACATTAAATACTTTGGTCAGCAAGGCAGCGATTTGCAGAAACAAAATCAAAGCAAACTTGAAGCATCAGTATTTGGCAAAAGCATTGGTGAAGAGAATACATTGACTGGTCGCATAAACTACCAGCGCCGCAACAATTACTTTTATGGGTACGATAACACACTTGCCGTACCTCCTATTGATCCAACAAAACAGCATTTTAACACTATTAGTGCCGAAGGCGAACTTAACCGCAACTACCAGGATACCGATCGTGTATTTACTTATGCAGCTAAGGTTAGCGGCTACCTGTTCAGCAATGCCTTTAAAGCCCGCGAAAATAACGTGGTATTAACCGGCTACCTCAACCAAACCATCAACCAGTTTTATGCAGGTTTGGCGGCATCAATAGATGTGGCTTCGCAAAAAGATATTAATTACTCTTTAAACAACAGCTTTTTGCGTGCTAACCCCTACTTAAAATTCCAGGGTAATAATTATAAAATTGATGCAGGTATCAACATTGTAAAGGAGTTTGGCGTTTCAAACCGCTTCTTTATTTTCCCGGCTGCTAAGCTGGAGTTCCAGGTGGTGCCACAGTATATACGTTTGTTTGCCGAGGCCAAGGGCGATGTTAACCGTTCATCCCTGCGCGATTTTTCGGAAATCAACCCTTTCATCGGTCAAAACATCAACATTAAAAACTCGGTCGATAAGCTGGATATTACCATTGGCTTAAAAGGCAGGCTTTTTGCCGGCTTAGGCTTTAAAGCAGCCGTGTTCCGCAACAGTATATCAGATTTGCCTTTGTTTGTGAGCAGCATACAACCTGCCGTAGCTAACCCGGCTTACCCGGTGGGTAACAACCGCTTTAATGTAATTTATGATGCTGGCAAAGCCCGTGTAAGCGGCTTTAACGGCGAACTGGATTACAAGGCATCTGATGATTTAAACATCTTTGGTCATGTAGAATTCCGCGATTACAAACTGGCTACCGAAGCACAGCCCTGGAACTTGCCTAAGTTTAAACTAACCGCTGGTACGTATATTCACATTAGTGATAAAGTTGATATTAACGGCTCACTATTATTTCGTGGAAGTACTAAAGATTTGGCTACCGGCAACCAGGTGGTTGGCATAAAATCATTTGCCGATTTAAGCGGTGGGGTAAATTATCGAGCTACCAAACAAATTTCAGTTTTTGTACAAGCCAATAATATTTTAAATACCAATTATCAAACCTGGTTATATTACCCCAACTACTCATTTAACATATTTGGGGGCGTAGGCTATAGTTTTTAATTATATTTGCCACTACTGGGTTTAAATATTGGTTAGTAAAAATGGATTTATCGGTTTATATTTCAGAACTGCTTAACGAGCATGGCACCATAAGCATACCGCAAATAGGCGTGTTTAAGCAGGTTCGTAAAAGAGGTTATTATAATACTGATGAGGGGAAACTATACCCCCCCTATTTTGAAACTGCTTTTGAACAGCAACCGGTAAACGATGATACGCTGCTCCGTTACCTCATTGAAAAAAGCAAGGTATCGGCATCATCGGCTAAGTTCTTTTTAGACCGTTACGTACAAAATATCGTACAACAGGCCGAAATTGGCGAAGCAATGATCGGTAACCTCGGATGGTTATCAAAAGAAGTTGATACCATCACCTTCAGGCCCGCAGCTAATATAAATGCAGGTTCAGCTGTATTTGGTTTCTCGCCTGTAAGTGTTAGCAAAGAACTTCCTCAAACCAAAGAAGAAGTTGAAGAAGCATTGGCACTTGCGGCTCAGGATAACACACCTGAAACACTTCAGCACACGCCTATTGAGCCTAAAACTTTTTCAGTTGAGAAAGAGCTTGTTGAAGCGCCTGCTCCACAACCATTAGAACAAGACACTACTCAGCCTACGGTAAAAGTAACCGCTACTGAACAACACGTTACTGCAGAACCTGATGCCGCAAAAACTTATTCAATAGAAAAAGAGCTACCTGCTACTCCACAAGTATCTGTAAAAGAGGAAGACGTAGTTATTGCGCCAAAAGCCAAGCCAACAATTTCACCTTTGGTGAGGCAACATAAACCGGCAGAAAAGCCCAAACAGCCCATAATAGAAGACATTGCTGTACCTGTTCCACCTGCAGCACCTGTTACATCGGTTGAGCCTACAGTTACCGAAGAGTATAGCCAGCCTGCAAAACCTTTTTATTTACGTCCTTTGTTTTATGCAGTAGCCATATTTGTTATTTTGGCTTGCGGTGCAATTTATATGCTTATAAACGCATCGGGCGATACCCGTAATTCGCAGCAACCATCAACAGCCGGACCAGTTGCAAAATCAAACCCAAGCACCGATTCGGTAGTGGTTAAAAATACTGCGCCTGATACGGTTGTGATCAAATCTCCTGCTCCTACCGATACTACCATTCGTAACACGGCACTGCCCGAGTCGACCGAGTTTGCGCCTGAGGTTGAAACACCAATCAGTGCGGCTACCCCAATAGTAAATTCTAATAACTATAAATTTGTATTAATTGGCGGATCGTACGGTACTTACGAACAAGCCATGGCTGCCAGTAACCGTTATAAAGCTGTTGGCATTAGCGCATCGCCGTTTGAAAATGCACGCAAACTGTATAAAGTAGCGTTAGGTTATTATAAAACCTATGCCGAAGGCCAGCAGGCTAAACAAGATTTTGTAAAGCAAGGCAAAGTGCTTAGCTGGAAATTATACGTTGAAACTCTTAGAAAGTAATTATAATGATGCTATTAACGCAGGTGACCGACACTGCCCAAAAAGTAATTGATACCGTAAACCGGGCCATTCAGCCGGTAACCACTCCCGCCGTTCCTGTTGATGATTTGCGCTTTGGCGACCTTTTGATTAAAGGTGGCTGGGTAATGATCCCCATCGGTATACTGGCCGTATTAGGTTTGGTTATCTTCTTCGAACGCTTTTTTACCATCCGCAAGGCATCAAAAGATGAATCGGAACTAATGCGCCAGATCAAGAGCAGTATTACTGCCGGCAAACTTGATTCGGCCGTAGCCGTGGCACGTAATAGCAATTCGCCGCTGGGTCGTATGTTACAAAAAGGCTTGCTGCGTATTGGCCGCCCAATTAAAGACATTGAAGGCGCCATTGAAAACGTGGGCAAACTCGAGGTATCAAAATTGGAAAAGAACATTGGCATATTGGGCATTGTTGCCGGTATTGCGCCCATGTTTGGCTTCTTAGGTACTATTTCCGGTGTAATTAAAATCTTTTACGATATATCAAAAACCAACAATTACAGCATGGATGTAATATCAGGCGGTTTATATCAAAAAATGATCACTTCGGCAGCTGGTTTAACGGTTGGTATTATTGCCTATGTTTGCTACCACATTTTAAACATGATGGTTGACAAGGTTATCCTGAAACTGGAAACTGATGCCATCGAATTTATTGACCTGTTAGAGGAGCCAAGCCGATGAACCTGAGAAAAAGACATAAAAGCGCATCGGCCGAAGTGCATACCTCAGCCATGAATGATATTATGTTCTTTTTGTTGCTGTTTTTCCTTATTGCATCAACTTTAACAAACCCCAATGTTATCAAGTTGTCTTTGCCTAAAGCGGCAGCCGGAAAAACACTTTCTAAAAGAACAATAAACGTTTCGATAACCAACGATTTTAAATATTATATAGATAAAACACCGGTAGCAGTGGAAAACTTACAAAGTGCATTGTCGGTATATAAAAAGCCGGACACAGATCTGACTATTGTTTTAAATACAGACTCCAAAGTAATTGTGCAGGATGCCGTGAACGTTTTAGATGTGGCCCAAAAATTGAATATAAAAGTAGTACTGGCTACCCAGCCCAAGTAATTGACATGGTAGATCATCGTAAGGAAGAGAATAATTACCCTAAAGCCTTTTTGGCAACCAGCGTAATACTGGCTATGCTAATAGGCTTAAGCTATTTTATTGTCTTTCAGCGTCCGCCTAAAGAAGATGATGGCACTGGTGGTATACTGGTAAACTACGGTACGGTTGATGAAGGCATGGGCGATGATTATATGAGCACCGAAGAACCATCGGTTGCCGAACAAGCCAATAACCAACGACCGGACAAAGCAACCCCGGTTCCGCCAACCGAGCAAGTTAATGCCACCGATGATGCCAGCAAGCCTGTAGTTACCCAAAATACAGAAGATGCCCCCGAAGTAAGCAGCAGCAATAAACCCTCGCAAGCGGTAGCTACCCAGCAGCCCGTTAAAGAAACGCCCAAACCAACGGTTAACCAAAATGCCCTGTACAAAGGCAAAACCAACAACGGCACAGGCGAAGGCGATGGCACCGGTTCAACACCGGGCAACCAGGGCAAAACTACCGGTACTACACTCACCAATAACTACAATGGTACAGGCTCGGGCAATGGCGGGAACCTTACCAATATGCCTCAGCGCAACTTTGTGAGCAAACCGGCCGTAACCGATGATGGTCGTCACACCGGCAAAGTAGTGGTTGACCTGAGGGTTGACAAGGACGGCAACGTAACCTACGCACGCGGCGGCGCCCGTGGCACTACTATTACCGACCAAAACCTTATTGATAAGTGCGAAGAAGCCGTAAAACGCTCACGCCTCAATTCCCTCGAAAATGCCCCTGATATGCAGCAGGGAACAGTAGTTTTTGTGTTTAGGGTGCAGTAAAATAGTTAGTAGTTAATGGTGAATAGTAAGTTATGGTAGGAATTAAACTTTCCTGCTTTTTAGTTTAGCAAGCATTATATTTTTAGGGTTATAGTTGATAGTTTTGCTATCATAAAATATGTCATTGCGAGGAACGATAGCGACGTGGCAATCTCCTTGCACTTCAACCTTGCATAAGGAGATTGCTACGCTATCGCTCCTCGCAATGACATATTCTTTTTGGCTTCAACAGTGAACCATCACTTAAAATGAACTATAACGAAACCCTCACCTACTTATACACTCAGCTACCCATGTTTACACGTGTGGGTGCATCGGCTTTTAAAAAGGACTTAACGAATACGATCGCCCTTTGTGAGAGGCTCGACAATCCGCAGCATAAGTTTAAAAGCATACACATAGGCGGTACTAATGGCAAGGGGTCAACCTCACACATGCTTGCAGCCGTGTTGCAAACTGCAGGGTATAAAACAGGCTTGTACACTTCGCCGCACCTCAAAGATTTCAGGGAGCGTGTACGCATTAATGGCGAAATGATAAGTGAGGACGAAGTGGTTGATTTTGTAGCTCAACATAAAGCCGACTTTGAAGAAATTGAACCCTCGTTTTTTGAGATGACGGTTGCTTTGGCTTTTGACGTTTTTGCGAGGCATAAGGTTGATATTGCCATTATTGAAGTTGGGCTGGGCGGCCGGTTAGATTCTACCAACGTTATAACGCCTTTACTTTCCATCATCACCAATATAGGCTGGGACCACATGAATATGCTGGGCAATACACTGCCACAAATTGCTACCGAAAAGGCTGGCATTATCAAACCCGGCATACCCGTTATTGTGGGCGAATATCAGCCTGAGGTAGCCGACGTGTTTATGCAAAAAGCGAAGGATGAGGATTCAGAATTGAAATTTGCCTCTGAGCGATGGGTGGTAGAGAGTCAGTATTCAAGAGTCGGGAGTCAAGACAAAGCTCAACTTATTTCAATAACAGTAACTTCTACCCACAACCCACAACTCACAACTCACAACTTAACACTCGACCTTACCGGAACTTATCAGCTTAAAAACGTCAGCAACGTGCTTTCAGCGGTGGAGGAACTGCGTAAACAAGGCTTTATAATTACCGATGAGCATGTTACCGAAGGATTAGCACATGTTAAAGAACTAACCGGTTTACAAGGCCGCTGGCACACACTAAGCACCAGCCCGCTTACCATATGCGATACGGGCCACAACCCCGATGGTATTGCCGAGGTGTTAAAAAACATTGCATCGGTTAAATATGAGCATCTGCACTTTGTAATAGGCATGGTGAATGATAAAGACATTACCAAAGTGCTCAACATGCTACCAAAAGATGCTACCTACTATTTTTGCAAACCCGATATTCCAAGAGGCCTTGAGGCTTTGTTATTAAAAGAGCAGGCCGAAGCCACTGGTCTGCATGGCCAAATATATTCATCGGTTCCCGAAGCCCTGAAAGCCGCGCAGCAGACAGCTACTCAAAAAGATTTAGTATTTGCAGGCGGCAGTACCTTTGTAGTGGCCGAAATAGTTTGATATATTTGGAAAGGTTCATGGATGATGGTTCATGGTTCATAGTAGCTGTCATATTTGAAAACATGCGGCGAAATTTATATGAACTATGAGCCATGAACTATGAACCAATAATCAACCAAAAATCACCAATGACCTACCTTCCTTCTCCTCAACGTTACCATGACATGCCTTACCGCCGTTGCGGCAAGAGCGGCATTTTGTTGCCTGCTTTGTCGCTGGGCTTGTGGCACAACTTTGGCGGTGTGGATGTATTTGAAAACTACCGCAGCATTTTGCGTCTGGCGTTTGATAGCGGCATTACTCACTTCGATTTAGCCAATAACTACGGTCCGCCTTATGGCTCAGCCGAAGAAAACTTTGGGCACCTGCTTAAAAAAGATTTTACTGCTCACCGCGATGAACTGATTATTTCGAGCAAGGCCGGATACGATATGTGGCCGGGGCCATATGGTAACTGGGGTTCTAAGAAGTATTTGGTAGCCAGTTTAGACCAAAGCCTTAAGCGCATGGGATTGGATTATGTAGACATTTACTACCACCATCGCCCCGATCCTGAAACTCCGCTTGAAGAGACTATGGCAGCGCTGGATTTAATTGTTCGCCAGGGAAAAGCCCTGTACGTGGGCATATCAAACTACCGGGCCGATGATGCCCACAAAGCCATAGGCATACTTAAAAAACTGGGCACCCCCTGCTTAATCCATCAGCCCAAATACTCGATGTTTGAGCGTTGGGTTGAAGGCGGCTTGCTGGATGTATTAGAGCAGGAGGGCGTGGGTTGTATACCGTTTTCGCCGCTGGCACAGGGTATGTTAACCAATAAATACCTCAATGGTGTTCCACAGGATTCGAGGGCGGCAAAATCAAGCGGGCACCTGCAAACAGGGCAAATAACCGACGACAAAATAGAGCAAATACGCAAGCTTAATGATATTGCCCTGGGCCGTAACCAAACCCTGGCTCAAATGGCCCTCGCCTGGTTAATGAAAGATGCGCGGGTAACATCGGTGCTCATAGGTGCCAGCAAACCCGAACAACTGGCAGATTCATTGAAATGCCTGCAAAACACAGCCTTTAGCACCGAAGAACTAAACCAAATAGAAACTATACTACATAACCAACCGTAATGGAAACTATTAACTGGGGTATAATAGGTTGCGGCGACGTAACCGAGAAAAAGAGCGGTCCGGCTTTTAATAAAGTGCCCGGTAGCAAATTGGTAGCTGTAATGCGCCGTGATGTCGAAAAAGCAGCCGATTATGCTAAACGCCACCAAATAGCTAAATGGTACAATGATGCTACAGAGCTGATTAACGATGAAGAGGTTAACGCTATTTATGTGGCTACCCCGCCTTCATCACACTTAAATTATGCCTTAGCTGCCTTGCAAAAAGGTTACCCTGTATACGTAGAAAAGCCGGTAACCATGAACGCTGCCGAAGCGCAACAACTGGTAGATGCCGTGCGGCAATATAATGGAAAACTAATTGTAGCTCATTACCGCCGCAAATTACCCATGTTTTTAAAGGTAAAAGAGTTATTGGAGCAAAATGCCATTGGAGAGGTGCGCACCGTACAGTTGCGCTTGTGGCAAAGCCGCAAGCCTGCACTGGTAACCAAAAACGCCCCAAGCTGGCGTACCCAACCCGATGTATCGGGTGGAGGTTATTTTCATGACCTATCGCCGCACCAGTTGGATTTGATGCTTTATTTTTTTGGTAAGCCTGTGCATTACTCGGGTTTTAGCTTAAACCAGGCGCAAATCACCAGTGCCGACGACCATGTATGCGGTACTGTTTTATTTGAAAACAACGTAGTACTCAACGGTTCATGGTGCTTTAATGTGGCCTTAACCGAAAATATCGACAGTTGCGAGATTATCGGCAGCGAAGGCAAAATCAGCTTTGCGGTGTTTGGCGACAAGGTTGTTTTAAAAACCACATCAAACGAAGAAACCTTTACATTTGTGCACCCCGAAAACATTCAATTGCCTATGATTACCAGTATGGTAAACTATTTAAACGGTAATGAAGAAAATCCGTGCACTATTGACGAGGCACTTACGTTAATGAAGATGATTGATTCGTTTACTAAGCATGTGTCAAACTAAATAAAAAATTAAGCCTTTAAAAATCAACTCCATACTATGAAATCATTATTAAAACTATTTGCCGTAACCGGCCTTATTTTAACCGGCTTTGCGGCTTCGGCACAACAAGCTAAAAAAGCACCTGCAAGCCCGCCCGATACGGTAAAAGCAACCACCAAAAGCGGTGTAGCTATCGAAGTTGCCTACAGCCAGCCGGCAGTGAAAGGCCGTACCATTGGTACCGATATTGCCCCTTACGGCAAAGTATGGCGCACCGGTGCCAACAACGCAACCACCATTACTTTTAGTAAAGATGTAAAGGTAGAAGGCAAAGCTTTAGCAGCCGGCCAATATGCTATTTACAGTATTCCGGGCGAAAAAGAATGGGTGATTATTTTTAACAAGGGCGTTAAAAACTGGGGTACCAAGTATGAAGAAAGCGACGATGTTTTGCGTGTAACGGTTAAAACCGGCGTTATGAAAGACTTTGTTGAGCGTCTTAAATTCATGATCGAACCATCGGGCAAAGTTGGCTTTGCATGGGGCGATAAGATGGTAATGTTTGCTGTAAAATAATTTCAGTCATCATTACACTACAAAAGCCACGGCATAACCGTGGCTTTTGTAGTGTATCAGTTTATATAAACTCCTGAGCTACCCGCTCTAATTCGGCCACATGAGCCGAGTTTATGAGTTTAATGTGCTGTGTTATTTGTTCGGCGGTCCAGTTCCACCAGGCTATGTTAAGCAGGCGTTGTATGGTGTTGTCATCAAACCGCTTTCGGATGATTTGGGCGGGGTTTCCGCCTACTATGGCGTAGTCGGGTACATCCTTGGTTACTACGCTTTTAGTAGCTATTACGGCGCCGTTACCTACCTGTATACCCGGCATTACCGTTGCATCATGCCCAATCCAAACATCATTGCCAATTATCGTATCGCCTTTGCTGGGGTATTTTTGAGTGAGGGCAACACCTTCATTGATAGTCTCCCAACCGTGGCCGAATATGCCGAACGGAAATGTTGATACAGGCGTTATCTCATGATTGCCGCCGTTCATAATAAATTTTGCACCGCATGCTATAGCACAAAACTTACCTATAATGAGCTTATCGCCGATGAAATCGAAGTGGTATAACACATTCTTCTCAAAGTTATAAGCGTCGTAATTATCGTCGTAATATGTGTAATCGCCTACTATAATGTTGGGGCGGGTGATAATATTTTTAAGGAAAACCAGGTTGGGGTAATGCTCCAACGGGTGTATCTTATCGGGATCGGGGCCATGTAAAAGCATAGTAAGCATTTTTTAGGTTAACGATCTAACTGGTAACGCAAAGTTAACGAATTATAAGAGGCACAGCTTTTTTAATTGATTAACTTTTACGTTTGATTATAAAAATACGATGCTGCCCGTAATTAGGCCTATATAATATAAAAGCGGGCGTTTGCAGCCCGAGTACTTTGGGCAATTCATAATAACTTAAATCGGTACCGTAGTCGTGCTTTTCGGTAAAAAACACATCGGCCTTGCCTGCGGGCGACTTAAACCTGAGTGTATCACCGGCAATTTTCAAGTTAAAATACCCGCTGCCATCCCAAACGTAACAGGGCGAACTGCCGTTTATTCCGCCTATGCTAAACGGGTTAAGACACTCGCCCGAAAAGCTTTCGATGCCAAAATGCCTAAGGTAAATTTCCTGCTTATCATCTTTCCATTTTTGGAACGGGGCAATGTAATCTTTCAGCACAATAGATTTGCGGGATTGGGCCATATGGTATATAGCGCTATCGTGGCTAACCAGCTTACCATCCATATCAAAACAATACTGGTGTATACGAGTATCGTTAACCGGCTGCCCCGACGTACTGGATACATATTCTTCCGTTTGCAGTATAATCTGGCGGTTCACTTTATCATATCGGAGGTACGACAGGGCATCGCTTTCCTGCAACGGGTCGGGGTGCAGGTTATCTTCTGATTGCAGTACAAACGTTCTTCCCGCAACCTTAAATTCCTCCATGGTAAAATGCTTGCTCTCCACCTTGGTGCCAAGCGTGGTATATTGCTTATTTAAGCCCTTGCTACGTAACCGGTTAATGAGTATCAATACAGCTGATACCATCACAAACGTTACAAAAATTATGAGCACTACCTTCAGCAACTTCATAAACTTTACTGCGATTTGCGCCATGCTTCCAGGCTCATTTCCGTTTCGTCGGCCGGATTGTAAACCTTTATTTCATACTGCGGATAAAAGTAAACCCGAAAAGTTTGAAACCTCGACAAATGTCCGTCGGCCTCGGTAGAGGTTTCCACCTGGTAATAACGCTTGTCGGCGGTAGGTTTTTCAGATACGTTTACACGGTCGGCATTTGATTTTATTTCTTCCAGGTCTTTAACTGCTTGCAGGGCCATCTGCTCAGTTAAAGGCTTAGCAAAGGGTTTACCGGGTAGCTCTTTAAAGCCGGTAAGCCGTTTATCTTCATAAGGGCGTTCACCGTCTCCGGCCGAGCTAAGCGTATCGGTTCTCCATTTCACCTGTAGCAGCTTACCTAAAAGCTTGTCGGTGAGTTCCTCGTCAGTAACAAGCCTTAGGGTATCTTTTTGTGCGTTAATAAAAAATGCGTCCCAGTAATCGCCGTTACCATCAAAATGAATGAATTGCAAGGTGTCGGTATGTTCGGGTGCCGGTTTGGCAGGCGTAACTTTGGTTGATGTTATCGAAACGTGCTTTGTAGTATCGGTTGCCTTTTTTTCTTTTGGGTTTGAGGTACAGGCAGCAAGTGATAAAAGTATCGGCAGGATAAGTTTTTTCATGTGCGATGGGTGTCGGGTTATGGTGTTTAAACATGGAGTACCTGCTGTTTGTTTTGGTAGCTACCCGCAACTGTAAAAAGCGCCTTCACCCAAGCAGTGCATCCCCAAAAGATAGCTATAAGTTAATTCCGTTTAAATGCCTGCAATGCCCAAACAACTCCCTCCTACTTTGCTTATACTTTTAATACATTTGAATGATGATGGATTACATTTCAGAAACCGATCTCATACTTAATAACGACGGCAGCCTGTATCACATTAACCTGCTGGCCAACGAAGTAGCCGACACGGTAATTACCGTGGGCGACCAGGACCGCGTGGCCGAGGTAAGTAAGCATTTTGACCGTATTGAACTTAAAAAAGGTAAGCGCGAATTTTTAACCCATACCGGTTACATTGGCAATAAGCGTATCACAGTAATATCAACAGGTATTGGTACCGATAATGTAGACATTGTACTTAATGAACTGGACGCCATTGTAAACATTAACCTCGAAACCCGGCAGGTTAACCCGCAACTGCGGAGCCTTAACATTATTCGTATAGGTACATCAGGTGCGGTACAGGCCAATGTAGATGTTGACACCATGCTGGTATCGGCCGGCGCCATAGGACTTGATCCGCTGATGCATTATTGCGAGCACAGCCTCACTGCCAACGAGGCCGAACTGCTCACCGCTTTTAAAAACAGTTTACCATCGCATTACCAACTTCACCCATATGTTGCATCGGCCGGGGATAATTTATTAAACAGCATTGGTACTGGCCTGCAGCAGGGCATTACCATTACCGCCCCCGGTTTTTACACGCCGCAAGGCAGGCAGGTAAGGTGCAAGTCCTCAACCCCCGAACTGCTAAACATTATTGAGAATTTTGAGCACAAAGGGCAGCGCATTACCAACCTCGAGATGGAAACAGCCGGCATTTACGGTTTAGCGGCTAACCTTGGGCACCAGGCAATTTCGTTTAATGTAATACTGGCCAACCGCATCAAACATCAGTTTAGTAAACAACCGCAAAAAATTATGGAGGCAAGCATTGTAAACGTGCTTGAAAGGATAGTTAATCACTTGTAGCTCTGTACCGAAACATATATTGCTATAACCTGTTAATGAGCTGAATTTTACATATTAACACAAGCCTATGATTATTAAAAATACTTCCCTTCCCTTTTACGCCAAGCTTGCCTTTGTACTTATCGGCATCATGTCGCTTGGCTTTTTGATTATTTTAGGCAAGGAACTGCTCGACCCGCTCATGTTTGGCTTTTTGTTTGCCATACTGCTGTTGCCCCTGGCTAATTTTTTCGAACGCAAATGCAGGCTTCCGCGCAGTATGGCCGCTTTTGCCGCTATATTAGTGATGGTGTTGGGCATTAGCGGTGTTGTTTACCTGGTGGGTACACAAATATCAAACCTGGCAAACGACTGGCCTATGCTCAAAGAGCAAATAGCTAAATCATCAGTTGATATACAGTTGTGGATACAGCATACCTTTCATATCAATGCCGAAAAGCAAATGATTTACGTAAACGATACCACAGATAAACTCGTGGCCTCGGGCACAACAGTTTTGGGCACCACATTTGGCGCGGTATCGTCACTGTTACTGTTTTACATTTTCATTATCCTGTTTACTTTCCTTATTTTGCTGTATCGAAGGCTATTGTTCAGGTTTGTTTTATATGTTTTTGATGAAGAATCGACCCCGGTGGTTATAAAAATTGTAGAGAACGTACAGCGCATACTGCGCCAGTATATTGTGGGCCTGCTGCTCGAAATGGTTATAGTTGCCATACTTACCTGTGTGGCATTCTGGATAATCGGCGTAAAATATGCCATTCTGTTAGGCATAATTACGGCCTTGTTTAACATCATTCCATACGTAGGAATATTCTCAGCATTATTGCTAAGTACGCTAATCACATTTGCTACCGGTTTTATTACCAAAGCCGTGGTAGTTGCCATTGTGGTGGTAGCCATACATGCTATTGATGCCAATGTGGTGCTGCCTATGGTTGTAGGTTCAAAGGTGCGCCTTAACGCCCTGATCACCTTTATTGGCATCGTTTTAGGCGAAATGCTTTGGGGGCTATCGGGCATGTTCTTGTCTATACCTGTTATAGCCATCTTTAAGATCATTTTCGACCATGTAGAACCGCTCAGGCCATGGGGTTATTTATTAGGGGGCGATTATGAGTACGAGCGAAAAGCTAAAGAGGAAATGAAAACGGAGTAGGTTTCCCCTGCTTATTCTACATCATTGCCAGGTATCATAGGTCAATTATTTTCCTGACACAAGTCTGCACGCATGCAAACTTGTGTAACTGACTGATTGTAACTGAGCATCATTACCATTATATTCCCAATTACTTCTACTTTCATCGAGAGATTCAGAAACAGTATTCTGAATCTCTTTTCAGTTTAAATATATCCGCAGAACTTCTCAAAATACATACCTATCATTTTGAACATTCTTACCAAAATCGGTTAAATAAGCTACTAACGGCATAAATATTCCTCGCTTATCTCGTCCTTAAATACCTGCGCCGAAATTGCTCTTCATACAGTGACCTGATAGATCTTAATGTAAGCCATACAAAAGGGTACCTGCATCCCCTTTTCTCGCCTTTTAACCGCATAATAATTAAAGTTTAAACACTCATTAAACTCCTGTATTTCAAGCCATAAACTTGCATTATTTAATTAATTTTTCGCACATTAGCTAATACCAATTCTAACATTATAAACCATTTCTAATTATGACCTTATTGTATCATTATCTAATTTACTGTATCCCTATTGTGGGAATTATTGGCTTATTAGCCATGGCAATTAAATCGACTTGGGTTACCAAACAACCGGCGGGCGATGCAGGCATGAGCGAACTGGCAGGTTACATTGCAGATGGGGCAATGGCCTTTTTACGCGCCGAATGGAAAGTGCTAAGCTACTTTGCCGTAATTGCGGTGGTGTTGCTGGCCTGGTCGGGCACCACGGTCGAAAACTCGAGTCCGGTAATTGCGGTTTCGTTTCTGATCGGGGCGTTCTTGTCGGCCTTTGCCGGTTATTTGGGTATGCGTATTGCTACCAAAGCCAATGTGCGCACTACCGAAGCAGCTAAAACCAGTTTAGCCAAAGCCTTAAAAGTATCGTTTACCGGTGGCACCGTGATGGGCCTTGGCGTTGCCGGTTTAGCGGTTTTAGGTTTAGGATCGTTGTTTATTCTATTTTACCATATTTATGTTGTTAAAACCGGTGGCAACGTTAATGGCGAAGCCATGTCGAAAGCCCTGGAGGTGTTGGCAGGTTTCTCGTTAGGTGCCGAATCGATTGCATTGTTTGCCCGTGTAGGTGGGGGTATTTATACCAAAGCGGCCGACGTAGGCGCAGATTTGGTAGGCAAGGTTGAAGCAGGCATCCCGGAGGATGATGTGCGTAACCCCGCCACCATTGCCGATAATGTAGGTGATAATGTGGGCGATGTAGCCGGTATGGGTGCCGATCTCTTCGGCTCGTACGTGGCTACCATTTTGGCAACTATGGTATTAGGCCGCGAAATTGTATCGAATGATAACTTTGGCGGTATAGCCCCTGTGCTGCTGCCTATGGTTATTGCCGGTTTAGGTTTGATATTCTCTATCATTAGCGCATCATTCGTACGTATAAAAAATGAAACCGACAGTGTGCAAACCGCGCTTAACATCGGCAACTGGTCGTCGATATTTTTAACGGCTATTGCTACCTTTTTTGTGGTGCAATGGATGCTACCCGAGGGTTCGTTTCACTTGGTGCGCGATGAAGATGCCAGCGGCGCCGTAAAAGCCGCTGCATTGGTGTTTGATAAAACGGGGGTTTTCCTGTCTATTGTGGTTGGCTTGATAGTGGGCACGCTCATGTCAATTATTACCGAATACTACACCGCTATGGGTAAACGCCCGGTGCTCAGCATCATCAGGCAATCATCAACAGGCCATGCTACTAACATAATTGGCGGTTTGGCCGTGGGTATGGAGTCGACCGTGTTGCCTATTTTGGTATTAGCGGCCGGCATATACGGTTCGTACCATTTTGCTGGTTTATACGGCGTAGCTATTGCCGCCGCCGGCATGATGGCCACTACCGCCATGCAACTGGCGATTGATGCCTTTGGCCCAATTGCCGATAACGCCGGTGGTATTGCCGAAATGAATCAACTCCCTGAAGAAGTGCGCCACCGTACCGATAATTTGGATGCTGTGGGTAACACCACCGCTGCAACCGGTAAGGGTTTTGCCATTGCATCGGCAGCGCTAACCTCGTTGGCCTTGTTTGCAGCCTTTGTGGGTGTGGCAGGTATTGAGCATATAGATATATATAAGGCTGATGTTTTGGCCGGCTTATTTGTGGGCGGTATGATTCCGTTCATCTTTTCGGCACTATGTATATCGGCTGTGGGCCGGGCGGCCATGGCTATGGTGGAGGAAGTACGTCGGCAGTTTAGAGAGATACCGGGCATTATGGAGTACAAGGCCAAACCCGAGTATGAAAAATGCGTAGCCATATCAACCAAAGCATCCATCCGCGAAATGATTGCACCCGGACTTATCGCCCTTATCACCCCTATTATTATAGGCTTTGCTTTTGGTCCCGAAGTTTTGGGCGGACTGCTGGCCGGTGTAACGGTATCGGGCGTGCTGATGGGCATTTTCCAGAGCAACGCCGGTGGCGCGTGGGACAACGCCAAAAAATCATTCGAAAAAGGCTGCGAGATCAACGGCGAGATGTATTATAAAAAATCGGAGCCGCACAAGGCATCAGTAACTGGCGACACCGTGGGCGATCCGTTTAAAGATACTTCTGGACCGTCAATGAATATTTTGATCAAGTTGATGTCGATCGTATCATTGGTAATAGCGCCTCACCTCAACCACGAACTTAATACCAATAAACACATCCAAAAAGAAATTAATACACAAAGCAGCGTTACACATCATATAACCACTGACAAGAATAGTTAGAAGTTAAGAACAGGGGCCATAAAGCCCCTTTCTTGGTTTTGATTTTATTGAATTCATTTTGTAGGTTTGTTATTGTTGTTTGTGTAAACAATTCAACGGTATGGAGGTATAATAAATCACCTGAACCCTCCTAAAGTTTTTAACCAATTATAACAGGCTCCTTTGCCCTGCTAACTTAATTTAACCCCTGATGATCCTTTTCGGTAGATTAAGGATGTTATTGCTGCGTACTATTGCCTACCTGGTAGACAGTTTTATTCTCTTTATACTCGTTATAGCAGGTTTTCAATGCTTTTTACTGATTTTGGGTTTACATCCATTTATTGGGCGGCATTTGTATAGTATAACCGGCAACGAATTACACTTGTGGCTGTTTTTTAGTGTTACCATACCGGTTTACATGTATTATGTAACTATGTTTAACACACGAGCACAGGCAACATTAGGCATGAGGGCGGTTCGTTTGCAAATTCAAACACCGGGGCGCATGGGTTTAGGTAAAGCCATGTTACGGGCATCAGTAATGCTTATCCCGTGGGAAGCTACCCATGTTGCCATGTGTTATCCAAAACCAATTTGGATTGATAATCAGCTACAAAGCCCGCTTTTTTATACTGCATTAGGTTTAACAGCACTTTATTGGCTATTACCACTACTCAATTTGAACGAAAAAAGCGCGCACGATTGGATTACCGGCACAAATGTTATACAATGGCAAGTCCCAACATCTAAAAAGCCGTAATTTTTGCTTTACAATAGCCCACACGCGCGTATCTCTTTAAATTATGGAGAAAAATAAGTACGTTTGGGGGTATAAACATGATTAAATCTATACAACTGATCCAAAAACATGAGTTTATTTATTAAGAAGTCTATTCAGTCGTTACTGGCTGCTTCTGCCGAATCGGATAAGAGCTTAAAGCGCACGCTCGGACCAACAGCATTAATTGCGCTGGGTATTGGTGCCATTATAGGTGCGGGTTTATTTGTACGTACCGCTGCTGCAGCTGGTGGCAACGCCGGTCCGGCGGTTACTATTTCATTTATTATTGCTGCAATAGGCTGTGCATTAGCTGGTTTATGTTATGCTGAGTTTGCCAGTATGATACCTATTGCAGGTAGCGCTTACACCTATTCATACGCTACCATGGGCGAGTTTATTGCCTGGATCATTGGCTGGGATCTGGTGTTGGAATACGCTTTGGGTGCCGCTACCGTGGCCATTGGCTGGTCGCAATACCTTAACGATTTGCTTAATACCTTCTTTGGCTTTACCATCCCCTATGAATGGAGCCATTCGCCGTTGCAGGTATCAGAGGCCGGAGTGCATGGCATCGTTAACCTGCCCGCTATCTTAATTATCTTCCTGTTAACTATGTTGCTTATACGCGGTACTGCTGAATCAGCGGTGGTAAACAACATTATTGTATTTGTAAAAGTTGCTATCGTATTATTAATAATTGGCTTTGGCTGGCAGTTTATTGATCCTGCTAACCACACCCCATACATGATTCCTGAAAATGCAGGTAGCGTAACCCTTAATACCGGTAAAATACACGATTACGCCGCTTCGGGTAACCACGGCTGGTTTGGTGTGTTGCGTGGTGCAAGTATTGTATTCTTTGCATTTATTGGTTTTGATGCCGTTTCAACTGCTGCACAGGAAGCTAAAAATCCGCAAAAAGATATGCCGCTGGGCATATTAGTGTCACTGGTTATTTGTACTGCATTATATATCCTGTTTTCACACGTGCTAACCGGTATTGCTTCATACAAAGAGTTTTTAACCCAAGGCAGCGAAGCCTCCGTATCATACGCTATCCGTCATCACATGCCGGGTTACGAGTGGCTGGCTAAGCTGGTTACCGTAGCTATTTTGGCTGGTTTCTCTTCTGTTATTTTGGTAATGCTGATGGGACAAACCCGTGTATTCTATACTATGAGTATTGATGGTTTGGTGCCTCAAGTGTTCTCTAAACTGCACCCTAAATTCCGTACACCTTACAAATCACAATGGTTATTCTTTGGGTTTGTATCGTTATTTGCAGGTTTTGTGCCCGATAGTATTGTGGGCGACATGGTGAGTATTGGTACCTTGTTTGCATTTGTACTGGTTTGTTTGGGCATCTTCATTCTTCGTAAAACCGACCCTGACATCAAGCGTCCGTTTAAAACACCTTTATACTACATTGTTTGTCCTTTGGGAGCCATTGTATGTTTGTTTATGATTGCCAGTGAGGGCTGGGAAAACTGGGCACGTTTATTCGGCTGGTTAGCTATTGGTTTTATTATTTACTTCGGTTATAGCGTTAAGCATTCTAAAGTACGTAATGGTGGCGATAACATCCCGAACGACCCGCCTAATCCTAAATTTGTTGACTAACTAAAAAGTTACATCATATTAAAAAGGTTCTGCTTTAACGGCAGAACCTTTTTTGCTTTCATTCCTTTTGTAAACCGGGACAAAAGCATGAAGGCCGACAAGAACTTATGGATACTGGTGTTTATATGCGTGATCAACTCCATGGGGTTTGGCATCATTGTGCCCTTGTTGTATGATTACGGCAAAAAATTTGGCCTTAACGAACAAACCATCGGCATACTTACTGCCTCATTTTCGGTAGCGCAATTTTTTGCCACCCCGTTATTAGGCAGCCTGTCTGACAAATGTGGGCGCAAGCCGCTATTGGCTATCAGCCTTGCCGGTACCTGCTTATCTTTCCTTGTATTTGCCTTTGCTCAAAACCTGCTTATGTTATTTGCTGCCCGCATTTTAGATGGCATAACGGGCGGTAACATCTCGGTAGCACAGGCCATGGTATCTGATAGTTCGACCAATGAGGACAGGGCCAAAAAGTTCGGTATCCTTAGCTCGGCCTTTGGGTTTGGCTTTGTGATAGGTCCGGCCTTAGGAGGTTTATTAAGCAAATTCGGTATGCAGGTACCATTTTACTTTGCCGCCGGAATTGCTTTTGCTGGTGCGTTATTGAGCACTTTTGTTTTAAAAGAAACGAAGGAAAGAGAGGCAAGAAACAAGAACCTGGAGCCAAGACGAGAGAACTCAGAATCAAGAGTGCAGAATCAAGAATCAGGAAAGAAAAGTTCCGACAACTTACAACTAACGAACGACAGCAGACTTCACCATTCACCATCCACTACTCACAATTTCACCTTTGCATCGTTAATTACTGCAATTAAAATGCCTGTAATTGGCATCGCTGTGTTTACCGGGTTTATATTAACGATGGCGCAGTTTGTAATGATCATCGGGTTTCAAACTTTTTCGGTAGATGTGCTGAAGATCAATCCCACACACGTTGGTTTATTATATGCCGGGTTTGGGGTTACGGGTATTATAATGCAGTTGCTGGTACCGTTTATTACCAAACACATAACATCCAAATCGCTCATTCTGCTCCTTTCAACAGCAGTTTGTTTAGTGGCTATGGTGTTAACCGGCTTTACCAATATGCTTATTCCGTTTGCTGGATGCTTGTTTATTTATGGCTTGTTTAACGGCTTGCGAGGCCCTATGCTCAACGCCATAATTGCCAACCATAACGATGATGAACGCCAGGGCGAAATATTGGGCGTTAATCAATCATACGCTTCTTTAGGGCAAACTATAGGGCCTGTACTGGCCGGATTAATGACCATGGTATCGGTACATGCGGTGTTCTTTTTATCGGCATTTTTTATTTTGACGGGCTTTTTGCTTACCTTTCGGCTAAGAGCCAAAGAGAAACAAAACGCCCGTTAGCCCATGTTTGAAGTATTCGACCCGCGACAGATATTGTCGGTAACCATGATCTTGTTTGCCATTATCGATATTATGGGTACTATTCCCATCATTATCGATTTGAGGCAAAAAGCCGGGCATATCGAATCGGAAAAGGCATCCTTAACAGTATGGGGTTTAATGATTGTTTTCCTCTTTGTAGGCGAAGAACTATTGAAGATTATCGGCCTCGATATATCCTCCTTTGCTATTGCAGGTTCGCTCGTCATCTTCATCATTGCTATGGAAATGATCCTCGGTATCAAATTTTTTAAAGAAGATGACCATATCCCGGCCACCGTATCTATTGTACCGCTGGCGTTCCCCTTAATTGCCGGTGCCGGCACCATGACCACGCTACTCTCACTAAAATCGCAATATGCTACGGCCAACATCATTGTAGGCATTACGCTCAATACCATTATTGTTTATGTAGTACTCAAAAACGTAAAGCTGCTTGAGCAAATGTTAGGAAAAACCGGGCTGGGCGTATTACGTAAGGCTTTTGGAATTATATTGCTGGCTATTGCTATTAAGTTGTTTAGGAGTAATAGCGGGTTGTAAAGCCCCGACTTTCGTCAGTTGACGAAGAGTTATGAAATGAAGTTGTTAGTTGTCAGCCATATCAAAAAACAAGGGCTCATTTAACAGCATTTATGAGTATAATGGCTGTACATGTACACTAATCAAATTGGTACGATTTCACTTTGTATCTTAATTTTCTTACCTCACCGGCAATTTCCACGCATACACCACCGCCAAAATACGCACACCGCATATACACACAATAGCTACTAAGCGGGCTATGTTGGCATCTAAAAACTGCATTGATCCTAAATAGAATATACCGCCAATGATGCATGCCGTGGCATATATTTCTTTGCGGCGGAATATCATAGGGATATTATTGAGCAATACATCACGCAGTACGCCGCCAAAACAGCCGGTTATGGTGCCCAGCATGATGCACACCACGGGGTTAAGGCCCGCATCCAGCCCTTTTTGCATACCCACAATGGTGAACAGGCCAAGCCCCAAGGCATCGAACAGGAAAAGCGTAGTTTTAAAGTTTTTGATGTACTTTTTAAAAAAAATGGCGATTAAGCCCGTGCCCAGTATGATCAGCGCATCATTAATGTTGCGCATCCAGGTTACGGGTGTGTAGCCAATTAATACATCGCGCAGGGTGCCGCCGCCTATGGCGGTTACAAAGCCTATTACCAGTACGCCAAACACGTCCAACCGCTTTTGCATGGCCGAAAACGCACCCGATATGGTGAAGGCTACCGTGCCCAGCAGTTCGATAACAACCTCTTCATTAAGTGCCATGCTATACCTCTCCTTCGCGCTTACGTACCAGCCATTCGGTGGTTAGCAAAGCCAGTATGAGTACAAAAATCCATTTACTGTCTATCAGGTCGCTGTAACGCTGATCGTCGTACACAACCGTTTTAATGTTGTCGTTCTTTTTAATGAGTGCGGCCAGTTGGTTAAGCTGCGAGGGTTGCAGCATTTGTCCGCCCGATTGTTTAGCCAAACCGTACAGCAAGCGATGATTAGCGGTGCTTTGCCTGCTCTCGAGGTTGAGTGGTTTAATAGTAAACTGCCCCTTTACGCTAAAGGGTTGCTTGCCCAGTTGCGTGGTAGCCGTATAGCTATAGTTGCCCACAGGCAGCGTACCCGCGTTTAACTGGTAGCTTTGCCACGTGCGGCTAAACAAGTAGCTGTAATTTTTGCCGTTACTATTTTTTAAATTAATGTTAACATCGGGCGTGTTGATGAGCTGCAGGGCATCATTATACAATTCGGCATTGAGCAGTACGTTTTCGCCCTCATCAAATACGCTTTTACCCGGGTAAGCCCTGAAACGCTGTCGATTGGAGTTAGCGGTTAAGTACTGAATGCTCTGGCTGAAAAACTCCTCCATGGCACTGTGGTTGCCAAAATCCTGAAATTCGGACAGGTTCCAGCGCCACAAGCCCTCGCCTGTTAAGGTGGCCGTGCGCCTGCCATCGGCATCATTAAATGCCATGAGCGGAAAGTTGGTGCTAACGCTGCCTATACGTTGTTTTAACAATATCGACGCACCCGGGGCCGACCCATAGTTACCAAACGGTGCCAGCAAAGGTGGGAAATGATTGAGCTTATTAAGTGTGGAATCGGTAAGGGTAAAGAGCGAAAACCCCGGTGCAGGCTCGGCAAATGTTTCCTGCACATCGGTACGGCCGGCTATAATGCGAATGGTGTTTTGCGCCTGGTTAAAATCTATCATGTCGCTCTGTGCACCACATAAATACCATAGCGGTACTTTGCTATCGGCTACAAAGCTTTTAAGTGCAGGATGATCTGACGGGGTAATTTGGTAGAGAATGATAAGGCCATAATCGCCCGGTTTTACAGTGGAGAATTTATCCAGTTGCATTGCCTTTAACTCGTAGTTGCGGTTATGCTCTACCAGTTGTTTAATAACGCTGATGTCGGGGTGCGGCGATCCGTATGTTAGCAGAATCTTTTGGCGGGCATCCAGTACCTCAATGTATACGGTCTCGGCATTGTTTTCGGTTGATAGTTCGTTGGCTACGGGTGCCAGTTTAACGGTAAACTGGTGTACGCCCTTTTTATCGGCGGTAAGCTTAACCGGCACTACTTTACGAAACACCGCCGCATTAACCGGAATATTTTGCGTAAACACGGTACGCCCATCTTCGGCCACGGTAAGGCGCAGGGTTTCACCCTGGCTTTGATAGGCCTCGGCCAGTACCTCCATTATAAAATCGTTGCCGAGGTATGCCGTTTTATTGTAGTTTACGTTTCCAATCAATAAATCGCGCCGCGGAACGGTATCGCCCAAAGCAATGGTGTAAATACTGGTTTTAAGGTTACGGGCTTCATACTGCGGGTCGGTACCCTGGTTATACAAGCCGTCGGTAGCTAAAATTAACGCACCAATATTTTGATTTACAAAGCGTTCGTTAAGCTGATGTATGGCGGCGGCTATATTAGTTTGTTTGCCATTTTTTGAGGTTGAAAGGCCATCGTGCAGGCTCCAGTCGAAATTAAACTCGCGCACCTCGTAATCATCGCCCAATTGCTTTTTAAGGCCGGCTAACTGGTTGTTGAAAGTATTAGGGTCGAAATCTTTGGGCTTGAAACTGCTGATAGATGAGGAATTATCCTGCGCTATTAAAATGAGTGGTTTTTGCGGCTGATAGGTAACTGATTTTACCAGGGGCGAAATCAGCAAAAAGGCAATAACAGCAACGGCAATAGCACGCAACACGGCCAGTGCCCAGCGCACTTTGCCATCCAAATTAACCGGGTTACGGTACAGCAGCCAGGCATAAAGCACGCCCAACAGCAAACACAAGGGCGTATACCAGCCCGAAACGCTTCCCCAGGTTATTGAAAACAAAAACAGCATATCTGTATTCCAAATATGCTGTTTTATTTTGATTTATGGTTAGCTTGTGCCTTATCAATCGTTAAAGCGTAACTAACTTTTATTAATTTTTATGCGGATGGGGCCTCTGATATGATTCACATCAACAGGCTCGCCTTTTTGGGTAATACTTACTTTGCCCTTTCGTTGTAACTCAATTGCTGCTTGCCTTACCTCATCCATATACTTACGCCAATGCGTATCAAACATAGTCCTGGCAACTTCCGACGGGCAAATAGTTTTATCTGCACCCCGCTCAGTTGCCATAGCCAATATGGTTTTGCTTATGGTATCGTTTTCACTCATCCTATTACACATAACAGAATAAAGAATACGAATAAAGAGTATAGAATAAAAAGAAGCATCTCATTTCAGCCTACATCTCTAACAGCATCAAGAAAAAGCACCTGATTTTTGGTCTGTATTCCTGATTCTAAACTCTTGATTCTATCTTAAGCCATTCCACCATCAACAGAAATTACTTGTCCGGTGATGTAGGTACTCATGTCAGATGCCAGGAAAACGCAGGCATTGGCAATATCTTCAGTTTCGCCTGCGCGTTTAAGCGGGATGTTTTGGGTCCAGCCTTCAACTACTTTAGGGTCTAAAACCTCGGTCATTTCGGTTTTAATAAAGCCTGGGGCAACCACGTTGGTACGTATGTTACGTGAGCCCAGTTCTTTAGCCATTGATTTAGAGAATCCCACGATACCGGCCTTTGAAGCCGCATAGTTACCCTGACCGGCGTTACCCTGTATACCCACCACCGAACTCATGTTGATGAACACCCCTTGGCGGGCTTTCATCATAATTTTAGAAGCGGCTTTGGTAACGTTAAATATAGATTTCAGGTTAACGTTCAATACCTCGTCCCATTGCTCTTCGGTCATGCGCATCAGCAGGCCGTCTTTGGTAATACCGGCGTTGTTTACCACAATATCCAGTTTACCAAAATCGGCAACAATATCAGTGATCAGTTTATCAGCTTCGTCAAATTTCGAAGCATCAGAGCGGTAGCCTTTTACCTGGGTACCAAACGCCTGTAGTTCCTGCTCCAAAGCCTGTCCTTTTTCAACCGACGACAGGTAGGTGAATGCTACATTGGCGCCTTGCTCGGCAAACTTTTCGGCAATTTTGCGGCCTATACCTTTTGATGCTCCGGTGATGAGCGCGGTTTTTCCTTCTAATAATTTCATGTGTTCAAAAAATGATTTTTTCGAGGGTGTGAAGGTAGCTATTTTAGTTTTTAGTTCATAGATGATAGTAAACTGTTGGCAATAGTACTGTTATTTAAACAGTAAGAACAGCTCTTTAAATACCTCATAAACCATTATCAACAAAACAGCGACATCTTTCCACTTTTCTACAATATATTTTAAAATGTCAATCCACGTTCCATTGAATTTCTCTTTGACAACTGGACTAATATCTCTCTTAATTCTTTTTCTGTAATAATATTTCTTGCCAAATCTCTGAACCTCCCACCATTTGTAATCATACAATTCTATGCTTTGATTATATGCTTTGTATGTTAAGCTATTAGCATAGTCTTTCATTGTAACTAATTCCACGGTTTGGAATTCGAAACCATTTACATCTTCAATTAGTCGAATTCTTACTATATCACCTGAATTAAATAACTTTTTCATATTCAATTTTACCATGTAAATATCAAGTCTAACCTCATGTTTGATTTAAATGCGAATCTTAGTATCAATAATGTTAACAGTAAATGATAAAAAATAATTGCTCTAAGTCGTGACTAAACATTGTGTAAGTCTTACTGTTACGATAACATGTACACTTCCAAAATCATTCGCCACCGCCATAAGTTTCATCATTATTTAAACGATGACCTGAAAGAGGTTAAAGAAGAAACGCATTTTAAAATTGTGTTCTCCGATCCTGCAGAGTTTGACTTATTTAGGGAGTGGATAAAGCAGCACGAAGGGCGAGTACAACTACAACAAAGAAGAAAGCCGCCAGGAGGGTACTTTTCCTAAAGTACCCATATTTCATGATGAGATCTGTTGGTGCGATATTATGACTTATTATTTAATGCACGTGGCAGGATACCATTTCCATAGCACTATACACCCATATAAAGGAGAGGTATATATAAGAGGATAGAAACAAGAGCTGAGAGCCAAGAACCAAGACAAAAAATTGAACTGCGATCTTATTTCCTGG
Source organism: Mucilaginibacter terrae (assembly GCF_031951985.1). Classification (NCBI taxonomy): domain Bacteria; kingdom Pseudomonadati; phylum Bacteroidota; class Sphingobacteriia; order Sphingobacteriales; family Sphingobacteriaceae; genus Mucilaginibacter; species Mucilaginibacter terrae. The sequence continues at coordinate 1,940,750 of NZ_JAVLVU010000001.1, forward strand.
CTCTTGGTTCTTGACTCTATTTTTTCCTTCCTTTTTTCAATTCACTTTCCGACTTCAAAACTTTGGTGCCGTTCTCCTGCTTTATTTCATATGCAGGTTCTTCTTTGGTGGCTTTGCGCTTTACGGTGGTGCCCTTGGTTTTCTTTTTAACGGTATCGCTGTGTTTAGCTTCTATCTTGCCCTCGGCTTCTGATTTGCCCCAAGCCCAGTGTACAGTATCTCCCTTTTTCATAGTATCGATGTTTGAAAAAGATAGTTGCAATTAATTTGCCAACAAAAATAATAAACATACAAGGTTTATAATTTACACTTAGCACAATTTATTAAAGGCTATCATGTGTTTTGTTGTTCATAAACCTGTACTTTTTATTGGTCGCCGATAAATAATGCAAACCTTACACATTACTTATAGCTAATTGCATGTATTTAATAATTTCACCATTCACATCCTCTCTTTGCAGCATCCTAAAGTGATGATTAAACTGCTGCTGGCCGGGTACCTGCGCTATTTTAGCAAAGCTTAGGTTATTCTCATAAGGTTTATTAAACGGAAACACCACATGAATAAAGTTTTTGCCTAACTGGGTTATCCAGGCAATACGTTTTTCAGGAGCACCTATGCCTATCATAGTTTTAGCCGGGTGTAATATAACACTACCCAACTTTTGATACTCGCTTACAAAATGGTGAAACAACCCCAATGTATACGCCGACTTACCGGCGATAAAGGCTTGCAGGTGTTGCTCAGATTCGGGAGTTAGCGTGTAAGGCATTAAAGTAAATATACATAATTGTGAATACCGAAACAAAATCTGAACGATGAATAAACGCTTAGCATCCGCAAAGGTGGTTTCGTACTTCGTAATAATAACGAGATAACAAATAGACTCTTATAGCTTTACCCCCGCCAATATATTATCCAGTCCCCAACGCTCCTCAATACCTAATCCAAATAGTGCAAAATCATATTTAACCGGGTCAGCCGGGTCAAAATCGCGCAGGTGTTTGGTAAGTTCGAGGGCGGTTTGCCAATCGGTTTGTTTGCGGGTTATGAGTTTGAGTTTGCGGGCTATACGGTCTACATGCAAATCGCAGGGGCAGATCAGATCGGCCGGGCTAATGCGGTTCCAAATGCCAAAATCAACCCCGGCATCATCTTTACGTACCATCCAGCGCAAAAACATGTTCAGGCGTTTGCAGGTAGATTTTTGCGAGGGTGATGATACGTGTTTTTTAGTGCGGTGTGGAAAATCGGGCAGGGAGAAGAAGTAGGAACGGAAATAATTCAGAGCAACTTCAGCCCCCCGCCCCCCTGAAGGGGGAGTAGAAGTTTTATTTGCATTAAGAATATCTTCCATGCCATTAAGCTCCCCTTTCAGGGGGCCGGGGGGGAGAAACGCATCCTCCAAAGAGTTATAATTACCATAATGATGCTTGAAAAACTGTATAAAGTACAGTGTGTCAATATCATTAAAAGTGCGGTGCTTAAAGCTGAGCAATTTTTTGAGGTCGGGTTCCTGGTGGTTGGTGATGAAATCATATGGAGCCCCATCCATAAGAGCAATCAATTCGCGAGATTTTTTAATGATGGTTACCCGTTGCCCCCAGGCCAGGGTAGCCGCCCAAAAACCCATGATCTCGATATCCTGCTGTAATGTAAACTGATGTGGAATAACTATAGGATCATTCTCAATAAAACCGGGTTGGTTGTATTGGGCTACTTTGGCATCGAGAAAAGCTTTAATATCGGTAACCATTAGAAATAGAGTAAAGAGTACAGAGTACAGAATCAAGAATACAGACGATGAAGCACATATCTTGACTCCTGATTCTGTACTCCTGAATCTAACTTAAAGCATTCTTTAAATCTTCCAGCAAATCCTCAATATCTTCTACGCCAACACTAATACGCAACAGGTTATCAACCACACCTACTTTCTCGCGCACTTCTTTGGGGATAGAGCCGTGGGTCATGGTAGCCGGATGATTAATTAAAGATTCTACACCGCCTAATGATTCGGCCAGTGTGAACACTTTAAAGTTGGAGGAGATGCGGAAGGTTTCATCTAAGTCAGCATTTTTAAGCACGATGGAGATCATGCCACCGAAATCGCGCATTTGTTTTTTGGCAACCTCGTGGTTAGGATGATCGGTGAAACCCGGCCAGTATATTTTTTCAACCTTAGGGTGATCTTTCAAAAACTCGGCTATGGCACGGCCATTTTCGCAATGGGCTTTCATGCGCAGGTGTAGGGTTTTAATACCGCGCAGGGCTAAAAAACTGTCCATTGGTCCGGGTGTGGCACCACAGGCGTTGTAAATAAACCACAGGCGTTTGTACAGTTCCTCGTCGTTGAGCATTAAGGCTCCCATCACCAAATCGGAGTGACCGCCAATGTACTTGGTAACTGAGTGCATTACAATATCGGCACCCAAATCCATAGGGTTTTGCAGATAAGGTGAGGCGAAAGTATTATCCACCACCAAAGTAAGCTCATGCTTCTTAGTGATTGCCGCAACGGCCTCAATATCCACCACCTGCATGGTTGGGTTAGTAGGTGTTTCTATCCAAACCAGTTTGGTGTTTTTGTTTACGTATTCTTCGATGATGGTCGGGTCACTCAAGTCGAGGAAATGAAACGTAATGCCATAAGCGGCAAAAATCTTCGTAAAGATACGATACGAACCACCATACAGATCGTTACCGGTAATTACCTCGTCGCCGGGCGAAAGTAGTTTCATAACCGCATCGGTAGCACCCATACCGCTCGAAAAGGCTAAGCCATATTTAGCATTCTCTAAAGCTGCTAAACAATCCTCTAAAGCTTTGCGGGTTGGGTTGGTGCCACGCGAGTACTCATAGCCCTTATTATCGCCCGGTGCAGACTGTGCATAGGTTGATGTTTGGTATATAGGCGTCATTACCGCGCCTGTAGTTGGATCGGGGTGTTGCCCCGCATGTATTGCTTTAGTTCCGAATTTCATTAGTTGGTTGATTGAGTTGATTGAGTTGATTAAGTAAGTGGTTAAGCGCATTACAAATCATCAATCTTTTGCTTCTTTAAATATAAAATGTAACCGTTTATTAACTTCAGGCAGGCATCATACTCTGCCCGAAACGCTATTAACACTTCTTTTGAAATTATATTTTCATCAAGTGCAATTATCATATGGTCAAGTGTTTCAGATAAAGAACCCCTTGCCATGATACAAAAACGGATATTATCCTGATAAGGATAACGACCATGTCCTTCAGCAATATTATTACCAATAGATCTGACTGCGCGCGTTAGTTGATCGTAAGTCTGTAAGATTCTTCTTTAGGGAAAGATTTAACTATATCTCTAACCCAATTTCTAATCTTTCTGGATTGCTTCAAAACTTCTAACTCTGTAAACGAAGCCATGTTGTATTGAAACTACTCACCCAATAAACTTAATCAACTACTCACTAACAGCCTAATACGCTCTTGCAAAAAGCACCCGCTGCGTCGACGGCTTACCTGTCAAAATACATTTGCCTTCTTCCTGTTTATTATTTAACGGAATACAGCGAATGGTTGCCTTGGTTTCGTCTTTAATACGTTGCTCGGTTTCGGGTGTGCCATCCCAATGAGCCGACAGGAAGCCTGGTTTTTCATCTAACAAACGTTTAAACTCATCATATGTATCAACCTCTACTGTGTTTTCCGCACGGAAGTTTAACGCTTTTTGATAGATGTTAGTCTGTATCTCCTCTAACAATTGTTCAATGTGAGCGGCTAAGCCTTCCTGAATTACGGTCTCCTTGGTGCGGGTATCGCGGCGGGCCAGTTCTACCGTTCCGTTTTGCATATCGCGGCTGCCAATGGCAATGCGCAAAGGCACACCTTTAAGCTCGTATTCGGCAAATTTAAAGCCCGGACGTTGCGTGTCGCGGTCATCAAATTTTATAGAGATGCCTTTGGCGCGCAGCTCGGCACTAAGTCCTTTGATGTAAGTGCGGATGTTTTCTAACTCTTCGTCGTGCTTGTATATAGGCACGGCAACCACCTGTATAGGCGCTAATTTTGGCGGAAGAACCAAGCCGGCATCATCAGAGTGGGTCATGATCAAGGCACCCATTAAGCGGGTTGATACCCCCCATGAGGTGGCCCAAACATGTTCCAATTTACCTTCTTTATTGCTGAATTTCACATCGAATGCTTTGGCAAAATTTTGTCCTAAAAAGTGCGAAGTACCGGCTTGCAGCGCTTTGCCATCTTGCATTAAAGCTTCGATGCAATAGGTGTCTAATGCACCTGCAAAACGCTCATTAGCCGTTTTTCGACCTTTTACCACGGGTACGCCCATCCAGTTCTCCACAAAGTCGGCATATACGTCGAGCATTTGTTCGGTTTCGGCTATGGCTTCTTCGGCGGTGGCATGGGCGGTGTGGCCTTCCTGCCATAAAAATTCGGTGGTGCGTAAAAATAAACGGGTGCGCATTTCCCAGCGTACCACGTTTGCCCATTGGTTTACCAGGATAGGCAAATCTCGGTATGACTGTATCCAGCCTTTATAGGTATGCCATATAATAGTTTCGGATGTAGGACGGACGATCAGTTCTTCTTCTAACTTTGCATCTTCATCCACAATAATGTTACCTTCGCCATCGTTTTTTAAACGGTAATGCGTTACTACTGCACACTCTTTGGCAAAACCATCCACGTGACTGGCTTCTTTTGAGAAGAAAGATTTTGGTATAAACAACGGAAAATAAGCATTGCTATGGCCGGTATCTTTAAACATTTTGTCTAACGCGGCCTGCATTTTTTCCCAAATAGAATAACCGTATGGCTTAATTATCATACAGCCTCTTACCGGTGCGTACTCGGCAAGATCAGCTTTTATTACAAGGTCATTAAACCATTGCGAGTAATCTTCGTCTTTACTAATAATCCCCTTGCTCATATATACTTTGTGGAATGAATTTTGACTATTGAAATGTGTAATTTTGCAGCCAAATTTATAAATTAATTATGTTTTTAAACTTCAACTTTTAATATACCCTACAAAATGAAAAGGAACATATTGCACACAACCATACTTTTAGGTGCATTAGCCTTAGCTTCCTGCTCAACTCAAAGCCAGCTGGCATCAAACTCTAAAGCAGATGATGATGTTTATTTTAGCAAGGCCGAAGCAGGTGATGCGCCGGTATACCGCCAACCCATACGTGAGGAAGACCGGTATGCAGCTACATCGGGCGATGACGACGATTATTACTACTACGATAGTTATGCATCTCGCATAAACCGTTTTGGGTATAATGCTCCGTTTGATTACTATGACGATTATTACTATGGCTACAACAGCCCTTACCTTAATACTTATGCTTACAGCCCTTGGGGCATGGGCGGTTATGGCTACGGCGGCGGCTGGGGCTTAGGCCTTGGTTACGGCTTTGGCGGTGGCTGGGGCGGTTACGGAGGCTGGGGTTATAGCCCATGGGGTTATGGTATTGGTCTTGGCTATGGCTACGGCGGCTGGGGTTCGCCCTACTCTTACTGGGGAACCGGTTATGGCTACGGCGGTGGTTACTGGGGTGTATACTCGGCTAATAACAATTTACGCGCAAGACCAAACCGTAATTTCAACGGTTCGGGCCTGAGCGGTTCTGCTGCAGCACGTAGGGTTGGTTATAACGGCAATTATCCAAATGCAGCCAACTATCCTGGCCGTGCTACAAACAGTGAGCGTGGTGGTAATGGCAGCAATAGTGCCGGCAATACTAATTACGGCCGCCAATCGCGCGGTGTTCGCGAGAGCAATCCGCAACCTGTATATCGTCCAACAACGGTAGATCGTCCGGCTTACAACCCTGGCAACAGCGGTGGTAACTCTGGCGGCGGTGGTAGCAGCGGTGGCGGTGGCAGTCGCGGTGCACGTCCTTCAAGACCTTAATACTCTTATTGCAACACTATGAAAATTAAATATTTATTAGGCGCATTTGCTATAGTAGCATTTGCTCAAAATACCTATGCACAATATGTGCAGGATGCCATCCGGTTTTCAACCTTTCAGCCGGGAGCTACATCACGCATCAGGGCAATTGGTAATGCTGGTACCGCTATTGGTGGCGATTTGAGCTCGATAGGAAATAACCCTGCAGGTTTAGGTTTTTTCACCAAGTCTGAATTCAGCTTTACACCTGAATACAATGGATCGAACGTAAAATCATCCTACCTCGGTAATAACATGAAAGATACCCGTAATGCCGTTAATCTGAGCAATGCTTCTATCGTATTTCACTCAAGGATTAACTCGCCGCGCGGTGCCGATAAAAGTAAAGGCTTACTGAGTTTTAACTTTGGTGTTGGTTATAACCGCACCAATAATTTTTACGAAAATGTAAGCTATGGTGGTCAAAATGGAGCCAATAATATTGGTAACTATTATGCCAATTTAGCCAATGCTAATCATATACAGGGCGATACCAGACCGCAAGAGGGCACCCTTGAAGACGTGGCATACGGACAAAGCCTAATTGACCTTTATAATAATAATACAACACCACCCACCAACAGCTACCGTAGCAACACTGTTGGGGCAGTTGGTCAATTATCAAACGCTATGCGTACCGGCGGCCAATCGGAATTTAACCTGGCATTTGGTTTAAACAGCAGCAACAAGTTTTATTTTGGTGCGGCCTTAGGCATAAGCAGTTTGCGCTACAATTCCATCAACACTTTTACCGAAACCGGCACAGCCAATATTTTAGTCAATGGCAACCCGGTTAATACCCCATTTAATTCAAGCTACATACAAGACCAAACTACCAGCGGTAATGGTTTTAATATTAAACTGGGTATGATCGTAAGACCTGTTGATGAATTACGTATAGGTGTAACCTACACTTCGCCAACTTGGTATAATATTGATGATACTTACAGCGAGCGCATAAATACCCGCTTTAGTAATTCAAACCTATTGAGTGATGGTCAAAACTATCCCTTTACCTATAATTTGCGCACCCCGCAAAAACTGGGAGCTGGCTTAGCCTATTTTATTGGAAAATATGGTTTCATCACCGGTGACATTGATTACCTTGATTACTCAAGCGCCCGTTTAAGCTATAATGGCGATAGCGGTGATAACAGCGACATCAGAATGGGTTATCGCTCGGTAATTAACACCCGTTTTGGTGCAGAAGCACGTGTGGTAGACAACTTCTTTTTACGTGGTGGCTACAGCATACAAGGTAGCCCGCTTAAAACCGGCGGAACCGATATAAAAACTGCAAGTGGCGGCTTTGGTTATCGTTTCCAGAATTACTTTATTGATGCCACTTATACAAACATAAAAGCCGGTTCACAAGTAGTTCGTCCTTACGATATTGGTGCAACTACCCCTACTGCCAACCTCGACAGATCTTACAACAACGTGTTCCTCACTTTTGGCGTAAGATTTTAGTCAACAAAAGGCATATATAAAAAAAGACCTGCTCAATTTTTTGAACAGGTCTTTTTTATGCTTAATATTTTAACGGTTAGTCCTCGTTAACAAACGAACGCAGCATCCATGTATTCTTCTCTTTATACTGCATAAAGCGATTTACCATATCATTGGTACCATCATCGCCGGCATCAGCAGTAATGTCCAATATATTGCGCTCCAGTTCAATTAAAGTGGCCATATCAGCAATCAGGGCTTTAACCATATCGGTATCTTTCATGCCAATTGTATTTACCTCTTTAATTTGTGAGTTTTTAATATACTCGGCAAATGTGCTGTATGGAGGTTTTCCGAGAGTTAATACGCGCTCGGCCAGTTCGTCAATAAATACCAGTGCTTCGGTATATAACTCTTCAAATTTTACGTGCAGGGTAAAAAAGCTGGGGCCTTTAACATTCCAGTGGCAACCACGTAATTTTTGGTAATGTATATGGTAATTTGCCAGTAATTCATTTAAATGATCAACTACCGGTTTTACTTCTTTTTCATCTAAGCTTATTTCTTTTGCGTCCATAGTATATCTGTTTGTAAGTGAATGTTTCAACGCAAACCTAAAGTAAGTGTTTGAAAAAAGCCAACATTTTGAACGGTTTTAAATAAAAATGATAATTTTAAAGCATGAGCGAGTTTAAGCTGCTGGTTGCCGAACATTTTAACGGAGAAATATGGCGTATGGAGGTAGACCATATCACTCATACCTTATTTGCCGAAATACGTAACAATGCCGATCGCCGGGTTTGTTTTGCAGCTATCAGCTTAAAAAACGGAAAGACCTATTTTAAAAATCACACCGTTGATGAATCATGGCTAACCGGCATTGAAACAGCCTATGATGGGGTTTTATTATTGCATTATTACCAAACTGCAAGCGGACCTACACATAAAGGTTTAGCTGCAATTGATGAAGAAACCGGAAATGTATTGTGGCATAACTTTAATTACACGTTTGACCAGCTGACAATTAATGGTCCGGTAATATACGACAGCAGGTTACAGCCACCATCATATCAAATTATCGACATCAAAACCGGATCTATCCAGCGCAAATACAACAGTGTTAACGACAGTATTACTGACAACCAAATTAAGGTTCCCGAAGCAATGTCATTGCCTTTAAATTTCCCTAAGCTACCTGCTGCACCCTATCGAAACAATATTCATTATCTGGAGTACAATAACTGGATAATTGTATCTTTGCACTCGCTTTGGGCTGGCCAACTAAAACAGTGTTTATACATTATTAAAGACGGTACCGTTGTTTTTGAAGATATATTAAATACCAATATACAAAAATTGCAACCCGAGGCGTTTGTTTTATACCAAAACCAGCTTATTTATTTAAAGGATAAGGTGGAAATTAAGGTACTTAATTTAAGCTGATAGGTTTGAACATGACTATAAAATTATTTTTAATGGGGGGCATATGCTCATTTTTTACCCTACCAGGTATAGCTCGTCCGGTGATAGATTCCATAGGAGTTGAAAACCAGGAGGGTAAAAAGGTGGTTCTGCACAAACTCGATCCTAAGGACAACTATTTCTCGATTGGCCGCCGTTACAATGTTAAGCCGGCTGTAATTATTCAATTTAATCATAATGCCCCTTTGCGCGTAGGTAACGTTATTAAAGTACCTACGGAATTGTCTTTTGTTGGCACAAGTGCTGCATCTCCTGTAACCGTAGCATCAACAAATACAGAATCAGCCACTGCTGCTACCGAATACAAAGTTGGAGCGGGTGAAACCCTTTATGCCATATCAAAACGTTTTAATGTTAAGGTTGAGGAATATTATGAGCCAGAATAACCTAACATCGAGCAACCTGCAACCCGGACAGATTTTAAAAATCAAATTATCAGCGCCTAATGTGGCTCCGGTGGTAACTACTCCACCACCGGTTGTTGTACAACCCACTACTACCACACAACCCGCCAAACGCGACTCAACTCTTGTAGCCCAAACTGATAGTACAGGCTCAGCCGAACGCCATCTACCGGCTAATAGATATGGTATAACCGAACGTAACGAAAAAGGTGTTGCTACTTATATTGATGGTGCAGACTTGGGTTTAGACCCGAACAAGAAACTGGTATTGCATCGCACTGCACCACTGGGCACAGTACTTAAAATCACTAACCCCATGACTAACCGCACCACCTTTGCTAAGGTTGTGGGTAAGTTTACCGATAATGAGATGACTAAAGATGTAATAATCGTTCTTACAAAGAGTGCAGCCGATGCCTTAGGTGCTCTTGATAAGCGTTTTCATGTAAACATCAGCTACGGAATGCCTAATGAGCAAGAATAAGCCTTATATTATTGGTATTGCCGGCGGTAGCGGATCGGGCAAAACGTTTTTCTTAAAATGCTTTTTAGAACATTTCTCAGCTGATGAAGTTTGTTTGGTATCGCAGGATGATTATTACATCCCGGTAGCTCACAACATGACTCCGGAGGAAAATAAACTGTATAATTTTGATTTACCCCGTACGATTGACATGCAGCAGTTTCATAACGATATTACCCGCTTAATTAACAATGAAACGATTACCAAGCTGGAGTATACCTTTAATAACCCCAACGCCATCCCCAAAACGCTGGAAATTAAACCCGCCCCTATATTAATCGTAGAAGGCCTGTTCATCCTGCATTTTCAAGATATTTCCAACCAGCTTAATCTAAAAATCTTTCTTGACACCGATGAAGAGGTAGCCCTCCAACGTCGCCTAAAACGCGACCTCAATGAGCGAGGTTATTCCCATGACGATGTTCTTTATAAGTGGCATAATCATGTTGTACCCGCTTACAAAGAATACTTGCTTCCCTATCGTGAAGGCTGCCATAAAATTGTGGTAAACAATAGTAATGTAGCAGAGGATATTATACGCACTACCGATGAAATCTCTGATGAAGTGAGAACGAAGTTGTTTGGGGAATAGGACGATGCTATATTCTCTATCTATTTATAACTATTTATCCCATTTCATCAAAAATGATCATATGTAGAAATATGCAATTTGATAAAATTATTTAATCACGGCATTATTGCTGACGTATTCACCACTAATTTTCTTAGGTAAGATATTACCTTAGTTTCCAAATTTGCCATAAATAATTTAGACCGCTGTAGATTGTTAGCTTAAAAATGCTAATTTGAATGTTTTTAGATATTTAACGTTCTTTAAACCATTTAGATCCATGGAAATATAGAGTGGTTAAAAATCAGAGCTGGGAAATAAGTAAATCTTTTTTTAAAAACTATGGCTACTATTAGTGCGCCTTTCTTCTGAAATCTAACCATTTATTAGCAGCAGATTTTTAAATGAAATTACAACACGGTAAGATGTGGAACTTTTTCAATTAGCACATACCAATAAGGCTTACTGAATTAAAAAAGTAGCAAATATCACCAATGTTATAAATTCGACAGCCGTGATTTCACCCCGTCATTAATAGCTGCTTATAACTAATCACCCAAAAGTCTTAAAATAATCCTTAAGGCAGTTGTCAACCCTATTATTAAATTACTGCTGGAATATGAAGCAAGTAAGATTACACGTTACAATGTCGTAAAAGTTCGGCTAATCGTGCCCTCGAGAAAGCAGAAGCATTGGCTACATTAACCTATACCCAATATCCATTATCTCAAGTCTACTACTTCTACACCAGTATAAGCTTTTGGATTGAAAGTAAACGTATTGGCAGCAACACTTACATCAGGTGTAAAAGTATTTATGGTGTAATTATATCGGCCACCATTTTTATCAAATAATTGTGCGTTGTAAATCTGCTTTTTCATTTTATCAATGAGCAGGCGTATTTTGAATATGCTTTGTTTGGCATCAGTTGGAGTTAGCTCAACAACTTGATAAGTTTTACCAGCTTGCTTTTGCAAACCAGTGTAAATGTATTTATACCCCTTCTCGTAAAGCGTAAATATTTGAGCCGGATTAATTCCCTCGGTGGTATTGGCATCGTTTATCTGAACTTCTTTTTGTGCGGGCATGTATGTCCACTGGGTTTTGCCATCGCTTATGATTTCCTGGGTAAGGGCTTTTTTAGTGGTATTGCTAAAAAAGCTCAATTTATATTTGTTAGCCTTAACCTGGGTAATTAAAGTACCATTCTGAGTTTGATTTACGCCCTCTTGCGGATTGGCTATGGTTAAAGTAAAATCACTTTTAACAGTATTATATGAACGATACTTTTGCCCTACTCCACTTAAAATAGCTTTAGCGTCGGCATCTTTCTGTGCAAGTGCAGTGGGAGCGGTTGAAATTAATATAATGAGGTATGCAAATAAGTTTTTCATAGTATGTTTTCTAAAGCACTCATGTTACCAATGAAAATAAGCTTGCATTAGCAATATAATGCCGTTGATTGTTAGAACAAGAAAACCATTGCATAGTTTAATTGCCCGAACCTTTTTGTATGTCCTCAAGAGCGCGTTCTAAACTATACTCATCGGGATACAGTACTTCACGGGCTTTACTACCTTCAAAAGGGCCTACAATACCTGCAGCTTCCAATTGGTCGATGATGCGCCCTGCACGGTTATAACCCAGTTTGAGTTTACGCTGAATAAGCGAAGTTGAACCCTGCTGATGTAACACAATAAGACGTGCAGCATCTTCAAACATTGGATCACGATCATTAGGGTCAAAATCTTTAGGGGCATTTGCTTCGCCTTCGCCAACGTATTCGGGCAGTAGCATAGCGCTTGGATAGCCACGTTGGTTACCTATGTGGTCTGATATCTTCTCTACCTCTGGGGTATCAACAAAGGCACATTGTATACGTATTAAATCGCTGCCGGTAGCCAAAAGCATATCACCGCGACCGATCAATTGATCGGCACCACCGGCATCAAGAATCGTGCGTGAGTCGATTTTTGACAATACTCTGAATGCCAAACGCGCCGGGAAGTTAGCCTTAATAGTACCTGTAATAATATTAACCGACGGGCGCTGTGTAGCAATTACAAGGTGAATACCCACTGCACGCGCCAGTTGTGCTAAACGGGCAATAGGCATCTCAACTTCTTTACCCGCCGTCATCATCAGGTCGGCAAATTCATCAACGACTAATACAATGAATGGCAAAAAGCGATGACCGTTTTCAGGATTAAGCTTGCGATTTACAAACTTGGCATTATATTCTTTCAGATTACGTACCTGCGCATCTTTCAGCAAATCATAACGCTGATCCATCTCAATACATAACGAATTGAGGGTATTAATTACTTTTTTGGTATCAGTTATAATAGCATCGGCCTCATCGGGTAGTTTGGCCAAAAAGTGACGCTCAATTTTCCGGAAGAGGGTCAGCTCCACCTTTTTAGGGTCAACCATTACAAACTTAAGCTCGGCCGGGTGGCGCTTGTAAAGTAACGAAACCAATATGGCGTTAATACCAACCGATTTACCCTGGCCGGTAGCTCCGGCAACCAGCAAGTGGGGCATCTTGGCCAAATCGGCTACAAATACTTCGTTTGATATGGTTTTACCCAAAGCAATAGGCAAATCCATAGTAGTATTCTGGAACTTTTCGGTTGCCAGTACCGAACGCATGGATACCATTTCTGGATGCTGGTTAGGTACCTCAATACCAATGGTACCCTTGCCCGGCATAGGCGCAATAATACGTATACCTAATGCGGCTAAGCTTAATGCGATATCATCTTCCAGATTTTTGATTTTAGAGATACGTACACCAGGAGCCGGGATTATTTCATACAAAGTAACTGTTGGACCAATGGTTGCCTTAATCTTATCGATCTCAATATTGTAATGGTTCAGCGTTTCAACGATCTTGTTCTTATTGGCTTCAAGCTCCGAAGCATCAACGCTTATTTTATTAGAACCATAGTTTTCCAATAAATCAAGTGTAGGATATTTATAACCCGATAAATCAAGTTTGGGGTCGTAAGTGCCAAATTTTTCCACTAACTCATTCGAGCTAACCTCGGCTTCTTTCTCAATACTTAATTCAGCTTGTGGGCGCGCTTCTTCTACCGTAAGCGGAACATCCTCTACCTCGGGCACATCTGCCTCGTCTAAATCTGTTTTTTGCGGAGACAGGGTAATAGGCTCATGCTTGATAGAATTGGCTACCTCGGCAGCAAGCGGCACATTATGCTGTAACACCGGCTCAGGCAAAACGGGTTCGGCCACAGGCGGTTTTACAAGAGGTTCTTGCTGCAGGCGCTCATTAGTAGTTAATATGGGCTGTTGAGGAGCGGCAGTTTCGCGGCGGTTATTAGCGCGGGGCCATTCAACCGGCTCAAAAATCACTTCGTCTTCCAATTCAACATTACCTGAGGCAGCTTCACCTTCGGCAGCATTATTTAAATCTGTTACTTTTTGAGGGCGCTCCGGAAGTTTAAAGTCGATGTTGTAAGCTATAATTAATACGGTTAAACCCGCAAAAAGCAGTAAACACCCGGTACCGGCCGAGCCTATTTGCGCATTGAGCAAACGGGTGCTCCAAAAACCAAACTCTCCTTCAATATAATGCGGATAGTTACTCATGAAGCCATGAAAAAAGCCAATGGTAACAGAGGTAAAAATCAATCCAAAAAATGAGTAAGCCAACAACTTGCCAACGGCAAATAACCTTACTTTAAACAGTAAACGATAGCCTATTACAAAAAACACCAGTACAAAAAAGTACGACGCCAGTCCAAACCATTCATACATAAATTGATTGGCCATCAACGCACCTAACTTACCCAACCAGTTTTGCACCACAGGGTTGGTAACGCCATTATCAATCAATTCTTGCTGGGTTTTAAATAGCGTTCCCCAACCACCATTAGTTTGCTGAATGTAGCTCTGATCAATTTCCCAGGTAAAAATGTAAGAGGTAAAGGCGATCAGGAAGAATACCGAAACAACCAGGCACAAAAGGCCAATGATCTTGATAATACGGCCATCCCCTAAATTGAAAGCGGGCATGCCATCAAACCTAGGTTTCGATACACGCTCAAGTTCGGGGCGACTGCCACCACCCTGGCGTGGGCGGTTTTCATCTTTAAAAGAATTGGATTTAAACTGATTTCCTTTTGGCGGCATCTTCAATTACACTTAAAGTACAAATATAAAAGTATTAATAAGAATTCTGTTTGGCACGATTTTTAATTTATAGTTTAATATAGAGAGACTTGAGTATGGGACAGTTAGAATATTTAATAACAACAGGCGACTTATACAACCTAAATCAATTATTATCACAAAACCCATCGCTGGCTAAAAACGCGGTAAGCGATGATGTATCGCCGCTTATGCTATCTTGCTATTATAAAAAACCAGATGCCACCAATATACTGCTTAAATATTTAGATGAAGTTGACATTTTTGAAGCCGCTGCAGTTGGTAAGTTTGATATATTGGCTTACCAGGTGTATAATAACCCGGAGCAAATACATGAATACAACGCCGATGGCTTTACGCCATTAGCACTTGCCTGTTATTTTGGCAATTATGAAGCAGCACGTTACTTGATATTTAAAGGTGCCGATGCCAACCAACCACTAAATGGTCCATCCGGTATCAGACCAATACACTTAGCAGTGGCTGGCAATCATTTAGATATTGCGCGTATGCTAATTGAACACAATGTACAAATTAACACACAGCATGATACAGGTATAACTCCATTACACTATGCCGCCAAAAACGGAAATTTAGAGATGCTGGTTGTGTTGCTGGAAGAGGGCGCAGATGTTAGTATAAAAATGGATGATGGTGCTTTACCTGCCGACCTTGCTTTAAATAACGGTCACTTTGAAATTGCAGATATTTTGAGTTTGTAATTAAATTAGTGAGTTACAGCATGAGCCTTTAGTAGTAAACTAAGGGCTTTGTTATTTTAAAACTGTTTTATCGCCTACAAACACAAATTCAAAATTGAACATTCGAATTTCGGAATATCAAATCCTATCTTTGCAATACTAACCAATCAATTTGTCCGCCTGGACGTATTATAATAAACTTGAATAAAATGAAAGCAGAAAAAATGGTGATGCTTACCGGTAAACAATACCAGGAAATAAAGCAAATTTTAGAAAGCCAGTCATCGTACCAATATAATGCGGGTACTGCCCTTAACCCCGATGTGGTAAATGTAACCGAAATATATCTTGACACCGACCCTGATTTTACGCGCAACCCAACCCAATTTGCAAAAGTGCATAACGATAATTATGTACAGGTACGCATAGGTTACGAAGTGTAAACCTGTTGTTACTGCATTATCAAATTAATCCGCTTAGTGCATCAATTAAATACAATTAAGTATTTTGGCCACTTGGCAGGTTAATTTATAATGAAACAGCAGCTGTTATTAGTATTAGGTATTATTTTGTGGCTGGCGGGCTATGGTCAAAATAACGATACCACCCAGTACATTATTAAGGGCAGGGCAAACAGCCCCGAGCAGCAAAAAAAGCCTTATGTTATCATGATTTCGGTTGATGCTATGCGGTATGATTATATTGAAAAGTGCAACGCCACAAATCTTATTACATTAGGTAAAACCGGGGTACGTGCAGAGGCCATGATGCCCTCCTACCCTTCCATCACTTTTCCAAATCATTATACGCTGGTTACGGGTTTATATCCTTCACACCATGGTATAGTCTGCAATAAGTTTTATGACCGAAACTTAAACGATTCATATTCATCCAAGAGCGTTACGGCTACCGAAGCCCGATGGTATGGCGGCACCCCGCTATGGGTGCTGGCCGAGCAACAAAAAATGTTGAGCGCTGCTTTTTACTGGGTAGGTTCGGATGCCGAAATACAAAACACGTATCCTACTTACAGATACAAGTACAACGAAAAAATAAGCATAGGCAACCGAATTAAAACTGTAATAAACTGGCTTAAGCTTTCACCCGCGCAGCGTCCGCATTTAATAAATCTGTACTTTCCGCAGGTTGATTATGCAGGGCATCATTTTGGCCCCGATGCCCCCGAAACACACAAAGCGGTATTACTGATAGATTCGGCAGTGAACGAATTGCAGAAACAGGTAAAACAAACCGGACTGGATGTAAATTTCATTTTCCTGTCAGATCATGGAATGGTACATGTTGACAACAAAGCCCCCCTGAGCATCCCTCCTATTATAGATACTGCCAAATTTAATATTACCGGCGAAGATGTAATGGTTGAGCTATACGCCAAAGATACATCGGCAATAAAAGGCACTTACGAAGCTTTACTGAAAGAGCCCCATAACCGTTACGCTGTTTACCTGGGCACCAATACACCAAAGCATTGGCACTATAATAAGGCTAACGATCGCTTTAACCGTATTGCCGATATTTTGCTCATTCCTAAAGCCCCAAATGTTTTTATCTATACTGCTAAAGGTAGGCCCAATCCCGGTGCTCACGGTTACGACCCAACTTTAGTACCGCAAATGAAAGCTACTTTTTATGCCTGGGGACCAAATTTTAAAACCGGCTTAAAAATTCCGATGTTTAACAATGTTGATGTATACCCACTGGTTGCCCAACTGCTTGGCCTAACCATTACTCAACCTGTCGATGGTTCAATTCATCTTGCCAAAAAATTGCTCATAAAGTAAGCAAACGCCGGCTTTTGTTGTTTACTGTTAAAATTTTAGTATCATTGGTTAAACCATCAACCTTAGAATGTTAACAGACCAGCACCATTTGTACGATGAACTACATGCGCAGGGCATCATAAGCGACGCCTCGTACACCAAAATAAACCAACAGCGGCTCAATCCATTATTCTCGGTTCATTGGGAAGTTAAAACCATACTTTACCTGGGCATTATGCTGTTTACCGGCGGTATTGGCACATTAGTTTATAAAAATATTGATACCATTGGCCACCAGATCATATTGGCATTTATTGCTTTGGTGAGTGGTGGATGCCTGTTTTACTGCTTTAAAAATAAGAAGCCGTTCAGCCGCTCAAAGGTTGAAAGTCCTAACACCTTTTTTGATTACGTATTGTTACTGGGCACTATCAGTTTGCTCATTTTTATTGGCTACCTGCAATACCAATACAACGTATTTGGTAATAATTATGGCTTGGCAACGCTTATTCCCATGCTCATTTTGTTTTACCTGGCTTATGATTTCGACCATATCGGCATACTAAACATGGCCATTGCCAACTTGGGTATATGGATGGGTGTTACTGCAACTCCCCGCCAATTATTGCAGGCCGGAATATTCATGAATGGACAGGTTATATTCACTTACGTGGGTTTTGGTCTGCTGTTGCTTTTAGCAGCCTGGTTAACTCAAAAATTCATATTTAAAAAGCACTTTAAATTTAGCTATGCACATTATGGTATACATGTTACCTTAATAGCACTATTAGCAGGCTATTTTCATTATTATGATGAAGGACATGCTGTATTATGGGCATTTGCTGTACTGGGTTTAACTGCCCTTATTTATAAAGATGCTTACCAGCAAAAGAGCTTTTACTTTATAATGCTGGCCATTGTGTACGGATATATTACTGTTTCATGCCTATTGTTCATGCTACTAACCATGGGAGCTAATGATGCGGGGATAATCCTGTCTATTTATTATGTACCCATTTCGGCAGCGGTGGTTATTTATTCACTAAATCGTCTTCACAAAAAATTAAAGGCTTTATGATCATTTACAACACAACATGGTTGAATAACTTAGAGTTACAAAACCAATTTGAAGACGATCATAATGCTGGTCTTATAACAACCGATGAATTGAAAGCCTTGAAGCAGACCTACCCTGTTGGCTTTTACCGCCCCGGCATTATATGGACTATTGGCTTATTTATTTTCACTTTCATCATTGCATCCTTTTCAAGTGGCTTAATAAGCCTTGTATTAGCTGATACACATATTATTGAAACTTTTATATGGCCTCTTATATTAGGAGCCTTTAGCTATTTTATACTCGAGCGGTTTGTAAAGCATAATCACTATTACCGTTCAGGTGTTGATAATGCGCTGATTATTATAACTGCAGGTTTGTTAATAGGCGGTTTTGTATGGATGATGTTTACCATTAATCCTAACCTGGAACATTTTGGCTTAATAAGTTTATTTATCTGCTTGCTGAATATTTACTTCACCCTGCGCTTTGCCGATGTAGTAACCAGTATAGTTGCTTGTATGGCAGTGCTTGCATTTATTTTTTTTGGATGGCAGGATATGAAATTGCCATCTGCTATATTACCTTTTGTAATGATGCTGGCATCGGCAGGTATTTATTGGTTTTGCGTTAAATTATATAGTGATGAAAGAGCCAAGTACTATCAAACCTGTTTAGATGTGGCCCAAATTGTGGCCTTGGTAGCATTATACCTCTCGGGCAATTATTTTGTAGTACAGCAATTAGGTGGCGAATTAATGGGAGCTAAACCCGGGGCACCCGTACCGTTTGGATTTATATTTTGGATTTGGACCTTGTTGTTGCCTATTGCTTATATAGCCCGCGGCGTACAAAAAAAGGATGTGATTTTGCTGCGCACAGGCTTGCTGCTCATAGTCGCCTCGGTATTTACCTTCCGCAATTATTATCATGTTTTACCGGCAGAAACAGCGTTCACTATTGGCGGCATCATACTGTTAGCTATTAGCATTGTGGTTATACGTTACCTTAAAACCCCAAAACACGGCATCACTTATGCCGATTTGAACCGTCGGAATTTAATGGCCAACCTTAATATCGAATCGCTTATTGTGGGCGAAACGTTTGCCAAAACACCGGGTGCCCAGGTTGCCCATACCCGCTTTGGCGGTGGCAGTGCCGGTGGTGGCGGCTCGAGCGGAGAATTTTGAGGGTAGTTCAGTTGACTCTATTTTATTGAAGAATATCTGCTAATTATAATTTGTAGCCTTGGACGGTTGTAGCGTTGCAAAAATATGGGGTAAATATTAAACAAAACATTGAGTACCATTAGCCATATTATTTGCACTAACGAATACTGGATATAAATGTAAATTGATATCAGGATAACAATAATTGCTACTATCCAATGTCCATATTCCGACTCGCGGGTTGCCCGCTCATATTTTTTAATATCGCTAATGCTATTGGATACCGGCATGTTTTTACGGGTTATTTTTTCCCAGCCAACCAGCACCAAAAACCGCCTAAACCAGTTAACGCCTAAATAGGCATATATTTTTCCGTCTTGTTCGAAAGCAAAAGCATCAAAGTACGATGATCGCAAGCGTGGCTTTAGTTGAGCGTTTACAACCGAGATCCATGCCATAAGGGCAAAGTTGAGCTGCCATGCAAATAAAAACATCGAAGTTTTAAGTCCTAACACATAAAACACGCCTATAAATGCTACCGCCACAAGGGTTGCCAAAGCCACAATAGCATATTTTTTAAACAACGGTTTTTGCTTCATTTCAAGCAATATACCATTCAATATTAAAAATAAAAAGTGCTACAGAAAAAGTTCTGTAGCGCTTTTAGATGTTAGATCGGGTATATTTTATTGCCCTGCAGTTTCACCACCGGTCCCGGCAGCACGTTTGTTGTTCTGTTCAACATCGCGCTCTATCTCGGTAATATCTACCGGTTGAGAGAAATCGCCCAGCAAATACTTTACAAAGTAATCGGCTTTTTGCCAAAAGAAATACTCGGTCATATCGCCATAAGCATGGCGCTGACCCGGCAACAGCACAAAATCAAAACGCTTGTTTGCTTTAATTAATGCATTAGCTACGCGGATGGTTCCGGCAGGATGCACATTGTTATCAATATCACCGGTTGATAGCATAAGTCGGCCTTTCAGGTTTTTAGCCAGATCCTGGTTTTTATCAATGCTGTATTGGAAAATAGTATCGCCTTTAGGAGTGATAATTTCTTTAACTCCATGATGCTTTTCGCTCCACCAGCGATTGTAAATGCTGTTATCGTGGTTACCCGATTCAGATACGGCTACCTTGTAAAAATCGGGATAAACCAACATTGCCGCGGTAGACATAAAGCCACCGCCTGAATGACCGGTTATACCCACACGGGTTATATCAATAAACGGATATTTATCAGCCAGTTGCTCAACAGTTGCCTTTTTATCGGCCAGGCCGTAATCGCGCAGGTTACCATAACCATAGGTATGGTACCATTTGCTGCGGCCGGGGTTGCCACCACGGTTACCTACCGATATTACCACAAAGCCCAACTGTGCCAAGCGGTCAACATTATTCATACTCGAGGTAAAAGCTTTATTCACAGCCTCGGTTTGAGGTCCGGGATATACGTACTCGATGATGGGGTATTTTTTAGCCGGGTCAAAATCAAACGGCTTATACATTACGCCATACAGATCAGTAATGCCATCATCGGCCTTAACTTTAAATGGCTCAGGAAATTTATATCCCGATGCCAGTAATGCCGACAGATCAGTAGATTCCAGATCCATTAACTTATGCCCGGCATTATCATACAAAACCGATTTTGGTGCAGCATTTACCCGCGATGCCGTATTGATGAAATAATGGCTATCATCGCTCATGCTTAACGTATTATCAAAGTTTCCGGGGTTAAGCAATTCAAGGTGCGAGCCATCTAAATTGATGCGGTACAGGTGCAGGTAATAAGGGTCTTGCGCCTCGCGGCCCGATGCGGTAAAGTACAGTACACGGTTCTTTTGGTCGATGTTTACTATATCCTCGCAATGGAAAGAGCCTGAAGTTATCTGATTTTTAAGTTTACCAGTTTCATCATACAAATAAAAATGAGCCCAGCCATCACGCTCAGACCATTGTACTAACTCTTTACCATCGTTAATCAATCCCGGACGGTTAATTTCCACGTAAGTGTTCATTCGCTCTTCTATTACTACCTTCACTGCGCCGGTATTAATATCAACCGTACAAACATCGATCTTCTTTAAATCGCGGCCGGTACGGTAAAAATAAAACTTGCTGTTGCTACCCAACCAAACCGATGGGCGAAACTCATCGTCTCTGTTTTTTTGCAACTGCGGCGCAGGCCAGGTAGATAGTTCCTGATCTTTAAACACGGCTACATTCAGCTTTTTCGAAGTTTTGGCTGCAAAATCAAACAATAACATCTCGCGCAAGGGAGCTTCTTTTTCACCAGGCATCTGGTACTTATAGGTTTCGAGTGTTGGGCGAGGCATGGCCACGCTGTTAATTACCCAAAAATCCTTCACCATACGCTGGTCGGTACGCATCAGCACAAAATGTTTGGCATCTGGCGACCATAGCACCTGTGCTCCCTTGCGTTTTTTGGCATTTTTTTCTCGCTCTACATTCGTTTCGTTGCCAAAGCTACTGCCGTATTCGTAGTTTTCTACCCCATCTTTAGTTAGCTGATGCTCTACAATCGTGCTGTCGTTTTCATCTTTTAAAGCTTTTTTATAATTGGCTTTATCCATCCAGTACAAGTTGTACTTTTTAGAGAAAATAATTGCCGAACTATCGGGCGCTATGCTGGCCCACATGGGTTTGGGTTTTACTTTTTCATAGTTCTTCAACTCAACCAGTTTTTGGTCTTGCAGGTTATATTGAAAGTAAAAGGTTTTCTTTTCAAGTGAATCGGCAGCCTTTTTATCCTTACGGTCTTTTTTAAGCTGCTCAACAGTACTTTTCAGTTCAAACTGGATAGTCTTTTCATCTTTTGTAAACTTGAGGTTTTCGATAGGTAAATGCTGGGCATCAAACGGATCTTTTACAATTAGTGTAATAGCTGCTGCCAGCTTTGCGTTATCAAACAAAACCTTTTTACTGCGAGATGAAGGGTCGACAATGTACCATTGCTTGCCGTTACCGGTTTCGTACATATACCAAAACCGATCTGAGCTCTTTAACCAATGCGCGTCGACCGAGGTGCTGAACACCATTTTACGGATTTTGGTCGGAGAGTACCGGGAAGCCAGCTGATAATTACCCTTAATTACAGGCTGTGCAACCACCGGGCTTTGCGCATAAGCCTGTGCGACAAGCAACGGAAGAGCGATAAGAGAGTACAGTTTCTTCATGTTTTGAGAATTGAAAAACGGAAGTTATTTTAAAATACGCACATAAAAAAAACGGGACAAAACTTTGCCCCGTTTGTAATGAAGTGTTTACAAAGCCATAGCAATTACTTTGTTTTAATGCGGTGATTTTTGAAATAGATGTAGGAGAAAACCATAGGTACCACAACCATCACTCCAGTTAACGATAAAAACACAATATTGGCCGCTCTGGCCGTTAAAAGTAAAGTGACTACGGTAATAATTAACCCGCCTGCAAACCAAACTTTACCAGCCAGGCGGTGTGTAGCAGTCCAGGTCTCTTCGCTTTCTAAAGTCCAGTGTGTACGTATGCCGGCAAAGTAGTTTGGTTTAAGGCTGTGCATAATATTACCTAAAAAAGCAAAAAACAATCCCAGCATAGGAAACAGTATTTTTTCAATTTGCAAATCACCTTCAGCAGCGGCAATAATAACTACATTAATGGCTGATAAAAACACCACTAAACCCAGTGCCATTTTTTGAAAAGTATCTGCACTATATTTAGCTTTTTGCTTAGGGTCAATTCGCGGCAAAAAATTAATAAGCAGGTAGGTACCTAAGGATGTAACTGCCATAATGCCTACCGGCACCAGCAACTCATTTGAATCGCCATAGCGGTCGGGTTTACCATCTAAACCAAAATGCAGTGCAACTTTGGCAGGCAACGCTGGGTATATGTTAATTAAATAAACTATGGGCATTAGCCAAATAGCAAACGCCGCAACATCATACCACGAAAACTTTTTCATAATGAGTTATTTATTAGGTGTAGTAAATTGCATTAACCATTTTAACATCTCGTCCATTACGGTGGTATTAAGCGAGTAGTTGATGAATTGCCCCTCTTTTACCGATACCACCAACCCGGCCTGCCGCAACAAATCGAGGTGGTGCGATATACTGGGCTTTGATATATTGAAACGCTCGGCAATTTCGCCGGCGGTCATATCTTTTTCCTTCAGCATTTCCAGTATCTCGCGCCTGGTATTATCATTAAGAGCTTTAAAAACTAAGTTCATTTAAGTATTTAGATAAATATCTAAATACTTTGTTACAAATGCAAATCAATTTCCCATAAAATAAAAAAGAGACACAACGTATTGTGCCTCTTGGTTATATATACTTTCGATAACTTACTTAGCCAGATACTTATAAACAGCCATTAAATCTTCATCTCCCAACCCCTGCTCCTGCGCGGCTTTAAAGCTTTCATATACCGGCGTGCTCAGCGGCGAAATGAGTTTCTGCTCTTTAGCGAGGCGCAGATCTTTGGCCATGTGTTTCAAGGCAAATGCCGCCGGAAACTGCCCGCTAAGAATAGATGGGGTTTTTAATTTGGTTATGGCACTGCCTACCGCACCTTCGTTTATAATGTTCAGCATGTCTTCGGGCTTTACGCCGTTGGTTTGTGCAAATTGCACGGCCTCGGCCAAGCCTTGTACATTTAGCGCCAAAAAATAATTTACAGCTAACTTAGCCGATGCTCCTGTACCTACTGCACCTAATAAAACCGACATTTTGCCTAAAACATCTAAAGCCGGCTTTGCCTTTTCAAATGCTTCGGCATTACCTCCAACGAGCATAATGAGGGTGCCATCCTGCGCTGGTTTTACACTGCCCGATACCGGTGCTTCCAAAAACCCGGCTCCTTTTACCCGGCATTGCTCATCTAAATGCCTGGAGGTTTCGGGCGATACCGTGCTTACGTTAATAAACAGCTTACCTGCAACATCACCAGCAAGCAGACCATCTTCAGAAGAGAATATTTCTTTTGATACGGCATCATCAGATACCATAACAAAAACGAGGTCGTTGCCAGCGGCTAACTCCTGCAGTCCGGCGGCCGATTTTGCTCCGGCTTCAATCACCTCCTGTTCTTTTTGCCGGGTACGGTTATAAACCTCGACAGGGTAACCTGCCTTGAGTAGATTTTTAACCATAGGGTTACCCATATTGCCTAATCCGGCCCAGCCTATTTTTTGTTTATTCATAGCAGCATAATAACGTTTTACAGCCAACAAATATTCGGTTTATAAGTTTAAGCATCAAGCTACAAAGGCAAGCATTTTGAAAAGTTTCAAAACCACTATATTACTAAGCCTTATAGCTGCACCTACTAATATTACAATAAAATATTACTAAAAGTGTTCCAAACACAACTAATACAATGCATCTAACGTATATTGTTGTGATTATACATCCAATTGTTTTTCCGCTAAAATACATATGCCTTATAACGGATTGAATAAAATCCGGTCGATGGAGAGATTTTTGGACCTTAACATCAGCCGCGAAGACGAGTTGCAGAATATTGTTACCCTGGCCGCCGAAACATGCCAGGTGCCTGCCGCATTTTTAGTTTTAGGCGAGGATGGCAAGATTGTTCAACACTCAAAGTTTGGCACCCTTGCCGAACACATTGCTGTTGAAAACAGTCTGTTAGACATCAACCTAAATGATAAGCAAGTTACAGTAATTGAGGATTTGCAATTACACACTGAATTAGCAACACATCCTTTAGTAAAAGGAACACCTCATTTTAGGTTTTATGCAGGCATTCCTTTAACTACCTATGATGGTAAAACTATTGGCGCATTATATGTATTGGGAGTTGAGGCTAAAAAACTATCAGAGCGTCGCAAGCGTATGCTCGAGCTGCTATCGCGGCAGGCGGTAACTATGGTTGAGTTTGAAATGAGCATTGATGTATTGCGCGAGCAATTCATGGAGGCCAAAAATTCGGAAAATAAACTCCGCTCGTTTTTCGAAAGCTCAAAATCGAGCCATTTGCTTATCGGCCTTAACATGGAAGTTATAACCTTTAACAAAACCTTTCATGACATTGCTTATATGCTGTTTGGCAAATCAATTACGGCCGGAGTAAAGGCAACCGATTTTATTTACCCGCCATATATTGCCGACTTTGAAAAAAATGTGCAAATAGCACTAAATGGTGAAAGCTTTAGTGGCGAAAGACAGGTTAAATTTAAAGATCTCGACCCTATGTGGGTTAAAATAAGTTATAACCCTACATACAATAGCGATGGCAATATTATAGGTGTATCATTTAACAGCACCGATATAACCCAACGCAAGCAAAACGAACAAAAAATACTTGAACAAAACGAAGCCCTGCGCAAAATCGCATTTATGCAATCACACCAGTTACGTAAACCCGTAGCATCTATTTTGGGCTTAATGAACCTGCTGAAACTTGAAGAAACCGAAGGCAACTCGGGAATTTTAAAGATGATGGAACAAACAGTGCTGGAGCTTGATGAAACAATACATGACATTGTAAAAAGCACAGAAACCAGCAGCCAACTCGACCATATTCCTAAAGATTATACTTTTTAACCGGTCTAATTTCTTGCCATTCCATTTTGTATGTTTGTTTAACCACAGCCCCAATTATGGAATTTACACAGCATCATCAGCCGCTCACCGTTGTTCAACGCTTAAAATCAATTATAGGTGGTTCATTGGGTAATTTGGTTGAATGGTATGATTGGTATGTGTATTCGGCTTTCTCGTTATATTTTTCATCGGCATTTTTTCCTGAAGGCGATAGTACGGCACAATTGCTAAATACGGCAGGCATATTTGCCATAGGCTTTTTAATGCGCCCGGTTGGCGGTTGGCTAATGGGTACCTATGCCGATAAGCATGGCCGCAAAAAAGCTTTAACGGCATCTATACTGCTCATGAGTTTGGGCTCATTGATCATCACATTTGCGCCGGGTTATAAATCAATAGGTATTGCTGCGCCAATTTTACTGGTGCTGGCTCGTATTATCCAGGGTCTTAGTGTTGGCGGCGAGTATGGTACCAGCGCCACCTACTTGAGCGAAATGGCAACCAAGCACAACCGCGGCTTTTACTCCAGCTTTCAGTACGTTACCTTAATTATGGGGCAATTGATAGCCTTGGGTGTGTTAGTTTTATTGCAACAACTATTTTTAACCGATGCTCAATTGCATAGCTGGGGCTGGCGTATACCGTTTGGTATTGGTGCTGTGCTGGCTATTAGTGTTATGTTTCTGCGAAGAAGCCTTCATGAATCGGCCTCGTTTAAAGCGGAAGAAAAAACCGAAGCACACGGCACCATCAAAGCCTTAATGCAGCACCCCAGGGCCGTGGCAACCGTTATAGGCCTAACTTTGGGCGGCACGGTAGCTTTTTACACCTTTACCACGTATATGCAAAAGTTTTTGGTGAATACATCGGGCTTTAGTAAAACTGAGGCTACCAGTATATCAACCTTTACGCTGCTGGCTTTTATGTTGTTGCAGCCTGTGTTCGGGGCACTATCTGACCGTATTGGTCGTCGACCATTACTTATTGCTTTCGGCTTGTTAGGCTCACTGGCTACTATTCCGCTTTTAAATACGCTTAGCCATACTACTGATGAATGGATGGCTTTCGGACTGATTTTTTTAGCACTGATTATTGTAAGCGGATACACCTCCATTAATGCCGTGGTAAAAGCCGAATTGTTCCCGGCAGAGGTACGGGCTTTGGGTGTGGGCTTTCCGTATGCCATTGCCGTTTCGCTATTTGGCGGCACAGCCGAATACTTTGCCCTTTGGTTTAAACAGGCAGGCCATGCCGAATGGTTTTACTGGTATGTTACGGGTTGTATTGCTGTCTCGTTGTTGATTTATGTGTTTATGAAAGATACGCATAAGCACTCTAAGATAGAGGCGCATCACGACTAAGCATTCCTCCTTTCACCTCTACATAAAAATACACATCTTTGCAGCATGAGTAAGCTGTGGCAAAAAACTACAAATGTTAACGAACTGGTTGAAAGCTTTACCGTAGGCCGCGACCGCGAATTTGACCGCCAGATGGCCGCCTTTGACGTGTTAGGATCATTAGCACATACCCAAATGCTGCAAACCATAGGCCTTATGAGTGCCGAAGACTTAGACCTGGTTCAGCGCGAGTTGAAAAGTATTTATGCCGAAATACAAGCTGATAATTTTGAAATTGAAGCCGGTGTGGAGGATGTACATTCGCAAGTTGAACTGCTCCTTACCCGCCGTATTGGCGATGCCGGTAAAAAAATTCACAGCGGCCGTTCACGCAACGACCAGGTTTTGGTTGACCTTAAACTTTTCTTTCGCGATGAGTTACAACAGGTTGTTGCTGAAATTGAGGAACTGTTTAACCAGCTTATTGAATTGAGCAATAAATATAAAGATGTTTTGCTACCGGGCTACACTCACTTACAGGTAGCCATGCCATCATCATTTGGTTTATGGTTTGGCGCTTATGCCGAAAGCCTGGCCGATGATATGGAACTGATATTAGCAGCTTATAAAATTACCAATAAAAACCCGTTAGGTTCGGCCGCCGGTTATGGCTCTTCGTTTCCGCTAAACCGTACTTTAACTACACAGCTTTTAGGTTTCGAGGCATTAAACTACAACGTAGTTTATGCGCAAATGGGGCGCGGCAAAACCGAGCGTATTATTGCACAGGCTTTATCATCGGTAGCTGCCACCTTAGCCCGTATGGCTATGGACCAAACCCTGTACCTAAGCCAAAACTTTGCCTTTGTAAGCTACCCTGAAAACCTGACTACGGGCAGCAGCATTATGCCGCATAAAAAAAACCCTGATGTTTGGGAAATTATGCGTGGCAAGTGCAACCGTTTACAAGCCCTGCCTAACGATATTGCCATGATGACCACCAATTTGCCATCGGGCTATCACCGCGAAATGCAGTTGCTGAAAGAACTACTGTTCCCAGCCTTTGCTGAACTGAAAAGCTGCCTGCACATGGCCAATTTTATGTTACAGCATATTGATGTAAAAACCAACATACTTGATGATTCTAAATATGCTTACCTCTTTAGCGTTGAAGAAGTAAACCGCCAGGTGCTGAATGGTGTGCCTTTCCGCGATGCTTACAAACAGGTAGGGCTGGACATTGAGCAAGGCAACTTCAATCCTGATAAAACGGTTAACCATACCCACGAAGGCAGCATTGGCAATTTAGGTAATGAATACATTACTGCGGCTATGGATACTGTGCTTCAACAATTTAAGTTTGATAAAACCGCGGAAGCTATTGAGAGGTTAGTAAGCTAAGGCTAACTCATTCGCCCCACCCAAACCCTCTCCGCCTAAGGCGGAAGGGCTTCAGGAAGCTTGCTTGTTTTATATTTTTGAAGTCTCCCCTACCAGGGGAGATTTAGAGGGGGCTTTAACCTAACAACCAATAACCACCATCCATGAACGGACAAAACCGAAAAGATATTTACCCCGGCCTGCTGGTTGATATAATTTTGAAAAAAGATCAGCGCAGCGGCGAGCTTACCCGTGGGGTAGTAAAAAACCTGCTTACCAGCGCAGCCTATCACTCGCGAGGTATAAAAGTACGTTTAGAGGATGGGCAGGTTGGCCGGGTAGCATATATTATTGACGAAGAAGATTAATAGAAAAACAAATCAGGTTTATTTATATTTATCAGGCTGTTATCCCTCAACTATATGCCCGAAAGTATCAATAGCAAACCCAAAAACTTAGCCTTTCACTTTGATGCACATTATCGCCTTATAATGGCTATAATCATCAGTGCTATTGTGGCTTTCGCTGTTCAATCCTCATTTCCCGGTACCGAAACCATACTGCTTACCTGGATAAGTTTCGCCATAAGCCTCATCATTCCCGAATGGATAACCATACTTAGCGCCCACCCGCGCGAGGTACGTAAATACGCTTCTATCCAGGATTCGAGCCGTACATTTATTTTCCTTTTTGTACTTATAGGGGCCATGATCAGCTTGCTATCGATCATATTTTTAATGCGCTCTCCTAAAAGCGCGACAGAATCACAAGTGCTGGGACATATAGCGTTAACCATGGGTTCGGTTATCGTATCGTGGTGGCTGGTACATACTGTATTTACCCTACGCTACGCCCATTTATTTTACGACACCCATAACGACCAGGGACAACAAATCCCTGCCGGTGGTTTAAACTTCCCCGAAGAAAAAGAGCCCGATTATCTCGACTTCGTATACTTTTCCTTTAACCTGGGCGTGGCATTCCAGGTATCTGATGTGGCCATCACCTCCCGCAAAATGAGGCGCTTGGTGTGGATACACAGTTTAATAGCATTTGTATTTAATACGGCAATAGTGGCCTTGAGTATTAATATTACTTCCGAATTATTGTCAACCAAGTAATAGCCGGTTTAAAATATTTTTTATTGTGGCAACTTACTTGTAGCACTTGGCGCGTTACATACGTATAGCTTATAGTTTTACTTTAAGCTAAATACCCCTAAAAAAATTTACTATGATGCCGAAACGCATACTGGTGCTTGATGATAACAAAGACCTGCTCGATATGGTAAACGAAGTGCTGTCGTATGAAAATTTCCATGTACATGCCACTTCCACAAGCGATGATATTATACAGGTTGCACAAAAATACAATCCCGATCTGGTAATACTCGATTATCATTTAAGTGCAGGAAGCAGCGATGATATCTGCAGGCAGCTTAAAGCCGATGAGCAATTGGGGAATGTTCCGGTGATCATTTTTTCAGCTTATATTAACCGCAATAGCAATTATACTGCTTATAACTGCGAAGCTGTAATTGCCAAACCCTTTAACCTTGCCGAACTGGTTGACAAGGTAACTGCCCTCACTGCACAAAATTAAATTCTATTTTCTGCTTTTGAAGCCTTGCTTTGTACATTTTTGAATACATTAAAACCTCCATTAAAGACCAAAACAGCACTTTTATTACTTAACATAGCTTGGAATTAAATATGGCATGCAATTGGTATTAGCTGTAATAACTAAAACTAAACTGCTATTATGAAAACATCAGATACCAAAGCTCAAATTCTGCTAAAATCGGTAGACATTGAATTAAAAAAGTTATTGCAGCAAGATCTTACTGCGTATCGAATGATGCAGTTGAGAAATAATGGCATCAACCAGGGCAATAAACAAGCTGCCTGATAATATATCATCTACCCTATGATAAAAGGAGTTTGTATTAAAATATAAGCTCCTTTTAATTTTAAGCAAGTTGCTTAACTCAAAGATTTACAAATAAACACTGCTGCTCTCGATAAGAAATGTGGTAATGAATTGAAATCAGGAACATAAAATTAAAACCAATGGCTAAGCGAATAATGATAATTGATGAAGATGTAGTTGAATTAAACAGGCTATCGCTTTTGCTTGGCTGCAAAGGATATGATGTTTGTCCCCTGCACCGTTCTTACAAAGTTTTCAGCGAAATATCTAAATGCCATCCAGATTTGATTTTGATAGACAGCATGCTTACGGAGATGGACAGTATGGTGGTGAGCAGGGCGCTTAAAGCCATTGATACAGTTAAAGACATTCCATTACTGCTTATATCAGGCAAAAATTATAACAATTATACTTACCCCTTTAAAAGTCAGGAAACTAAAGAGCCGGTTGTGGCTACTGGTATAAATGCTTTAATTAAAGATATTGAATTAAAGTTAGCCAGTTAACTTTTCCAGTCCATAGCGCGGGCACGTATGCGTTTTATATAGTGCCTTACATCAAGCACTATACCTGCAAAAAAGTAGAAAAATAAGGGAAAACCTACCGCCAGAAAAGAAGAGTATATAAAAAACAGTCTTATTTTGGCAATCGATACATTGAAACGTTCGCCTAAATAAGTACATACCCCAAACGAGTAACGTTCAAAAAAGGTTAAGATCTTTTGTATCATGATACGTTAAATTTTAATATTTCGTTTCCTACCCCGCACTGTAAGCACTTTTTATGGTTACAGTAACTATTCCTCAATTCCAATAATGCCTGCGATTCAAAAGCTGTTTTGGCTTTAACACCCAGATCATAAAAATCATCCACAATATGATTGTGTTCAACAGGTAAATTTTCAAGCAGTTCTAAACTCCTGTCAATATATTTTTGTTGCTGATGATAGCTGCCATAGCTATACAAAAATACCGAAACTGTGTTTAGTAACAATAAATCTACCGATGCATCACCAAAACTTTTGGCCGATGATTTCGACTCGGCATCGAACCGGTAATGGTTTAACCAATAATCATTAACCACAATATTACCAAAAAGTTTGCGCAATTGAGGCACTTCTGTAGTTTCTAATATTTTAGAAAACAAGTGATTAGCTTGTAATACCAAAGTTGCGAATTGTGCCAGCCGTATGGTAGGAAAATTTTGCGGACGCAAACGCATAAATTTCCATAAGTGTTTTTCAACCGGGCTGAGGTTATACTTCTTTTGCAAATACGCATATTCGGTTTTCAATTTCTGAGGATATTCATCCGTAAAATCGTCCTGCAAAAAACCGGCTTGCCCAAATATCAGGGCTTCTACCTGTAAAGGGATGTGTTTGTTTTTTGCCAAAATATTTTGAGGTAACGATTTTGCCAGCAGTTCAAACGGCAAAGCATTCACCTTAAAGCCAAAATTTGCCGCCAAAAACTGGTAAAAGGTTTCCTCCCAATCGCCTTTGTTTAGCTTTAGCCTCTCAATAACTGCTTCCGATTTCTTTTGCAAACGCTCAACCAATACCCTTGTCAACCAGTTTTGTATCGCCATGCTTTTTACCGTGCCAATACTCCCCTCGCAAGGAATGATCTGTTGCTTGCCATAAGCCAGGTTATGATAGCGGAGGTATAAGTCGGCAGGTATACGGTTGTGCAGTTGGAGGGTTGGCAAAGGCTTGCCATCCATGCCTGCTATATCCTCATCATGTTGGTATACTACATGTAAAATAACGTTATTGTATGCTTTATCATGCGTGTGATGGTGCTTATGCCAATCGCTCGAAGCCAGGTGAATTTCTACATTACCGGCCCACTCTGTATCTCCAATACGCAGCCGGGCGTTCTGAAAATCGGCACCGGAGTTAAAGTTATGAATACCGGCCGAAAGTATTTCGATCATTTCGCCCTCGGTGGTTTGAATCCCGTTCATATCAAACAGCTTAAACTTCCATAAGTAGTGCAAAAAATCTTCGGTAAAAAGCATGTGGTAATATAATTAAATTCCGGTACTTCAGTAAATCTGTCCATTACATGTTTTGCAAAATAAAATTTTGTAACAAATAAGTGATGCATATAGTATGTAATTACTTTCCATTACATTTAGTTGAAAATTTATTAACCCCTACAAATGAACAAGTTTTTACTCAGCATGGCTTTTGCTGCTGTAACTGCGGGTAGTTTTGCACAAACTCGTCCCGACAGTACAACACGCCGCACGGCCCTCCCTGGTGGTTTTGCCGGCGCTACTCCTCAGCAGCGCGCCCAGCCCCGCCCTTACAAATCGGTAATTACCGAAAAGGCTGTTACCCGCAAAGGTTTGTTTAAAACCCATAAGGTTGACGACAAATACTTTTTTGAAATTGGCGACAGCGTGCTAAACCGCGAAATTTTAGTAGTTAGCCGCATATCACGCGCAGGTGCCGAGGTGCGTGCTGCAGACGGTTACGCCGGCGACCAGATTGGCAGCACCATTATTAAGTTTGAAAAGGGTCCTAACAACCGTATTTTCATGCGCAAAATTTCGTACCGCGCTTACAGTGCCGATAGCACCAAAGCCATGTACCAGGCCGTACAGCGTTCAAACATACAGGCTATTGCAGCAGCATTTAATATTGCCGCTTTCAGCCCCGATTCGAAAGGTTCGGTTATTGACATGACCGATTATATTAACGGCGATAACGAAGTATTTTTCTTCAGCTCGCCCCAAGGTAAACAACGCATCCGTTTAGGTACTCTTGTACCTGATCGCAGTTATATTGAAAATGTACGCAGTTTTTCGAACAACGTAGAGATCAGCACTGTTAAAACTTATGGTTTATTGGCTGCTGCCTCGCCATTTGGCCGTGGTGCAACACCAGCCCCTGCAATGGGCGGAGGCGCTGCCAATGGCTCGGTAACGGTTGAGCTGAATACCTCATTGGTTATTTTGCCTAAGGTGCCTATGAAGGGTCGTTACTTTGACCCTCGCGTGGGCTACTTTACCAGCAACTACACCGATTTTGACTTAAACCCTCAAGGTGTTAAAGACGTGCAGCTGATTGCCCGCTGGCGCCTGGAGCCCAAAGCTGCCGATATGGCCAAATACAAACGCGGCGAACTGGTTGAACCTAAAAAGCAAATTGTTTACTACATCGATCCGGCTACGCCTAAAAAGTGGATTCCTTACCTGATGGCCGGCGTTAATGATTGGCAAGCGGCTTTCGAAAAAGCAGGTTTTAAAAATGCTATAGTAGGTAAAATTGCTCCTACTGCAAAACAAGATTCAACCTGGAGCCTTGACGATGCCAGCCATTCAGTAATTGTTTACAAACCATCTGAAACTGAAAATGCCAGCGGTCCGCATATTTCTGACCCGCGCAGCGGCGAGATTTTAGAGACCCACATTAACTGGTACCACAACGTAATGAAACTGGTGCATGATTGGTACTTTATCCAAACCGCGGCAGTTGACCCACGTGCCCGCAAAATGACGTTTGATGATAAACTGATGGGCGATCTCATCCGTTTTGTATCATCGCACGAAGTTGGTCATACACTGGGTTTACGCCATAATTACGGTTCAAGCTCAAGCGTACCTGTTGAAAAACTGCGTGATAAAGCTTATGTTGAAGCAAATGGCCACACACCATCGATTATGGACTATGCCCGCTTTAACTACGTAGCTCAGCCAGAGGACAACATTACATCGAAAGGTTTATACCCACGTATTGGCGATTACGACAAATGGGCCATTGAGTGGGGTTACAAATACCTGGGCGATAAAGGCCCTGATGCCGAAAAAAGTGAGCTGAACAAAATGATCATCGAAAGCGCCAAAAACCGTCGCCTTTGGTTTGGTACCGAAACCAACCCTGATGATCCACACTCACAAAACGAGGATCTGAGCGACAACGCCATGGTTGCCAGCACTTACGGCATTAAAAACCTGCAACGTATTGTTGTTAAATTACCCGAGTGGACCAAAGAAACCGGCGAAGGTTACGATGATCTGGAAAACATGTACAACCAGTTAACCACCCAATTTGGCCGTTACATGGGCCATGTGGCTAAAAACATTGGCGGCATTTACGAAAACCCAAAATCAACCGATCAGGCCGGTGCTATTTATGAATACACCCCTGCCGCCACCCAACGCGAGGCTATGGCGTTTTTAGATAAGCAATTGTTTACCACCCCTACCTGGATGCTTAACCAACAGGTATTAAGTAATATTGGTACTAATCCGCTGCAAGTAGTATATACCCGCCAGGATGCGGTATTAAACCGTTTAATTACCCCACGTACATTTAATAAACTGGTAGCATTTGAAGCAGTAGATGGCGCTAAAGCTTACAAGGTAACCGACTTTATGGGCGATATGCAAAATATCATCTTCCGTGAGGTTAAAAGCAACCAGGCTATTGACGTATACCGCCGTAACCTGCAAAAGCTTTATGTTGACAAGCTGATTAACATTGTTAAGCCAGCACCGGCACCTGCTGCTGCACAAGCTGTATTTACAGGCCGTGGTGCACCAGCACGTGAGTTAGAGCAAACCGATGCAGTGTCGGTAGCTAAAGCACAACTGCGATCTATTAATAGCTTAATAAAATCGGCTAACAATTCCGATTCGATGAGTGCTTACCACTTACAGGATTTGTCGGAGCGTATTACCGAAGCGTTGAATCCTAAAAACTAATTCTTACAGATAGTTTTAAACTAACTCAAGCCGTCTTGCTTTTGCAGGACGGCTTTTTTATTGCCATTGAGCAACATTAGCCAGGGGAGCATTTCCCCACCAAACGGGTAAAGTTGGGGAAATATTAACCATCGTTTAATACTCGCTGATTGTTATTTGAGGTTTTGGCACGAGGCAGAATGTGCGTTTTTGATAGCATGAAGACCGTTTTGTGTTGGATTGTTGTTTTTGTTTAGTTGATGGTATAACAGTTGCCTATTACTTATCAAACAACAACAAATTAAATTCAACAACTCATTAATACCCCCTGATCGATATGAAAACTAACTTTACCTTCGCCGCCATCATCCTTTTCGCTGCTGCTTTCTTTACCAGCTGCCAAACTCAAAATGTTGCTTCCCGCTTTACTTCTAAATACGCTAAAGCAAACGCAGGTAAAGTATACGCCCAGTCATCAGAAACCGTAGAGTTAGGTTATGCCATGTTAGCCTTAACCGATTTTGCTCAAAACGATACCAATATTGTTGATCATACCTCAGCTTACTATGCTGAGGTAATGAATAAGTTTTCTGCTTTAAAAAACTCAAAAGGTGTTCAGCAGTTAAATGCCCAGTTAAGCCGCAACCCATCTTTAGCTAAAAGCTATGTGGAAGGTTTATATGCTTTCCAGATGAATAACGGCCGTTTCGGTTTAAAGTCTGATTACCGCATAGACTTAAACAAAATTGACTTTAAACGTTACGGTGCTTTGTTAGAGAATTTCTACAAAGAAGCTGCTTTCCACAGCTTTTACATGCAGCACGAAGGTATGTACAATGAAATGGTTGCTAAAGCTAATAACGAATTTACTTTAACCGCTGCTCAAAAAGCTGTTAATGCCCAAGGTTTTCACATCATTGTATCTCCTTTAGCTAAAGGCACTACTACTATGGCTATCAAAGGCCATGCTTATACCGAAGGTGTGATCTTTGCAGGTATCAAAGTTGAAAACAACAATGATAAACCAAATTATAACGCTGTATTAGCCACTAAAAACCGTATGGCTGCTGAGTAATTACAGCCCAAGTTCCCCAAGCCCCTAATTAAGTTTTCATATGTAAGTGTTACGGCCGCCTGAAGAATCAGGCGGCCGTTTTTTGTGATACAATCCTTTCTATCATTAAATCGCCGGGCTCTCACTATACAGCTTCCACAACTCATCCAGCGTTTTGCCGGTTTGCTTTTTCCAGGTGTCGGCGGTGTAGGTATGGTCGCGCAGCTGCTTATCTAATTCTTTAACAATACCTTTCTTTTGCTTCTTTTCAAGCCATACTAAAAAACGAGCTGTTACGCGGTAGCTATTGGTATAGTTTTGTGTAGGTTTAAAATCGGGCAAAGCCCATTTAGCGGCGGCATTATTTACACCAAACTGGTTACGGGCATAATCGGCAATGCCTTCGGTAAGCCATCCGGGACCAACACTGTGCTTATAATCCTGCACTACATGCATACCCTCGTGGGTTACTACGTCAATATCTTCGGGGTGTTTTTTAAACCAATCGGGGTTATAAACAATACGGCCATCGCCAGTGGCAGCAACGCCTTTGTAAGCCGTATCCACTACAAAAGCAACAGTTTTCGAAGCAGCTTTATTATACTCTTTGGCTAATTTGGGGTAAACGTTAAAAAAGGTTTCTACCAAGCGTCTTTCAATACCAGGGTCAAGGGTGGGGTCGTTACTGGTGTAAGTGAGTGTATAGCCTTTACGCTCGTATTTGTTAGGCTCCTGCGCATTTGCATGATTAAAACCGAGTAGCGAAACACCAGCTACTGATAAAATTCGGGTCACGTTTTTCATATGGCAATGTACAATAGCTATTAATTTGTAGTATGTAAAAATCATATACATTTGTATAAAATATTTAGGTGGCAATGTGCCCCAAATAACCCTATGATCAATACCGAAACATTATATAATGATGCTGTTCAACTGCTAAAACAACTGATTTCTACACAGTCGTTTAGCCGCGAGGAAGATAAAACCGCCGATATAATTGAGGCCTTTTATAAAGAGCGCAACATCAGCAACCAACGTAAGCTCAATAACGTATGGGCTTACAATAAACATTTCTACCCGGCCAAGCCTACCATCCTGCTCAATTCGCATCACGATACGGTAAAACCCAACTCGGGGTACACCCGTAACCCGCTCGAACCAACTGTTGAGGGTGGTAAACTATACGGGCTGGGCAGTAACGATGCCGGCGGATGTTTGGTATCGCTCATGGCAGTGTTCCTGTATTTTTATGAGCGTACCGATCTTAAATATAACTTTTGCATTGCCACCACAGCCGAAGAAGAAGTATCGGGCACTAATGGTTTAGAGCTGGTTATCCCCGATTTAGGTCCACTGGATTTTGCCATTGTGGGCGAGCCTACGCTTATGCAGTTAGCCATAGCCGAACGCGGCCTGATGGTGTTGGACTGTACCACCCACGGCAAAGCAGGCCACGCCGCCCGCGAAGAAGGTGAGAATGCCATTTATAAAGCCCTGGCCGATATTGAATGGTTCCGCAACTACCGTTTTACAGAGGAATCGGAATTATTCGGGCCTATCAAAATGTCGGTTACTATCATTAATGCAGGTTCGCAGCACAACGTAGTGCCTGCTACCTGTACCTTTACGGTTGATGTGCGGGTAACTGATGCTTACCGTAACGAGGAAGTGCTCAACATTATCCGCCAGCAGGTAAGCTGCGACGTGGTACCACGTTCTATCAGGCTTAAACCTTCATCCATCGATAAAAACCATCCTATTGTGCAAGCCGGTATTGCTTTAGGTAGAACTACTTACGGCTCGCCCACCACGTCTGACCAGGCTTTGCTCGATATACCTTCGCTCAAAATGGGTCCGGGTGATTCGGCACGTTCGCATACGGCCGATGAGTTTATTTATCTTAACGAAATTAAAGAAGGCATCGAGCTTTACATCAAACTACTCGAAGCTATAGTTTAAGCACATATTATGGAATTTGGCAAAGTACCCGCGCCCGAGCTTAGTGTTATTGATTATGCTTTACCACCTGATATGCCTGTCACATCGGCTTCGCTGCAAAAAACAGCTCATACCAGTCAATTTAAAGTACATGTAGGCTGCGCCAGCTGGGCACAAAAGGTTTGGAAAGGCAACCTGTATCCGCCCAAAACTAAGGATGCCGACTTTTTGCAGGAGTACGTTAAGCACTTTAATATGATAGAGCTTAATACCACGCATTACCGCATGTACGATGCTGAAGCCATACGCAAGTGGAAAGAAAAAGCATCCGGCAATCCCGATTTCAAATTTTGCCCTAAGTTTAACCAACTCATCAGCCACATTAAACGCCTCAAGGGTGCCGATGAACTGACCACCGACTTTTTAGAAAGCATGCTGGCTTTTGAAGATAAGCTGGGTCCTCTGTTTTTGCAGCTGAACGATAATTTCACGCCCAAAGACTTTCCCGTCCTAAAAGCCTACCTTGAAAGTTTGCCGCGCGATTTAGAAATTTCCCTGGAGCTGCGTCACCGCGATTGGTTTGGTGTACCGCAAAACCGGGATGTTATTTTTGAGCTGATGCATAAACTGGGTATAGGCGCTATTATAACCGATACAGCCGGCCGCCGTGATGTAGTGCATATGGGCTTACCCACTTCCAGCCTGTTTTTACGATTTGTGGGTAACGCCCTCCACCCTACCGACTATGTGCGCATTGAAAGCTGGATCGAGCGCATTAAAGAATGGCGCAAAAAAGGATTACAGTCGGTATATTTAGGCATGCACCAGTCCGACGAGTTAGCCTCGCCGGTACTGTGCGATTACTTTATTGAGCGCATTAATAAGGAACTGGATTTGAACGTACCACGCCCCTTTTTAACGCCCCCAACACAAAACACCTTGTTTTAATGCAAAGCTTTACGCTTCATTAAGCCACCGGTAGTATCATCAATACTATGCTGAATAATAAACGCAGCAGGGTCGATCTTCAAAATACGCTCTTTTAGCGCCGGAACCTCGAGGCGGGTTACTACGGTGAAAATAATATCACGGGGATCGTTAATATGGCCGTCTTTACCATAGCCGCTTTTGCCTTGGTAAATAGTAACACCACGGCCCAGCTGCATGGTTATTACCTTGCGCATAACTTCACTTTTAGCCGATATTACCGTGATACCTGTATATTGCTCAATACCGTTAAGAATGAGGTCGATCATTTTAGAAGCAGCAATGTATGTAAGAATGGAATACATGGCCGATTCAATACCTAAAAAATAAGCAGCCGTAGCAAAAATCACGATATTTAGGATAAGTACGATATCGCTTATTTTAAGTAATTGTGCTTTCTTGCTTAGTAACAGCGCCGCAATTTCGGTACCGTCTAACACTGCACCGCCACGCATGGCAAAGCCAATACCTACACCAATAAAAAATCCGCCAAATACAGCGGTAAGTAATTTGTCGGGGGTAATATCCGGAAAGTGTAGAAATGCTACACACAACGCCAATCCAACTATACCAAACAAACTTTTTATAGCAAACATGTTGCCCAAGCGTTTGTAGCCCAGTATTAAAAAAGGGATATTAAGTAAAACGATATAGATGGCAATTGAGGTATTTGTGATGTTACCAATGAGCATGGATATACCGGTTACCCCTCCATCAATGAAATGGCTCGATAGCAAAAAGCCTTTGAGGCCTAATGCTGCCGAAAGTATTCCTAAAACAATTAATAACCAGTCAATAGCGATCTTCTCTTTAGTAACTTTCATAGTATAAATTTGGTAGATAGTGCCTATATTTATAGTACAAATACAAGCTGTTTAACACAAGGTTTGGCCGTAAGATACAAATTAGGGCTTAATTTTTGATTAGAAACTGAGTATGGACGCCAAACAGAAGACGATTTTGATTGCCGACGATGATAGGGCTATTGTTGATTCTATAACAGCAATACTCGACCATTCGGGCTACGAAGTTTTGAAAGTACTCGACGGGACATCGGTAATGCAAGCGGTAAAAGCACAACCAGACCTTATTTTGCTTGATATACAAATGCCCGGGCACGACGGGCAAACCGTTTGCAAACAATTAAAACGCCAGGCTTCTACCAAAGATATTCCCATCATCATGGTATCGGCCAGTATGGATGTGCAACGTAAAGCCACCGAAGCCGGAGCCGACGATTACCTTGCCAAGCCCTTTGATATGCACACCTTACAACAAAAGGTGTTTAATTTACTGAACAGGCAGTTTTAAATGTAATGAATAGTTATTGAGTTATTAGTTACTACCCTATTAATTATTAAAATTCCGGTTCAGATAACCTTACCACGTCACATTTATATCGCTCATTACCAATAAGCCTGATATAATTCCTATCTTGCAAAATTATATAAGATAGAGTGACTTTTAAGGATTTCAATTTCAACGAGCAGCTAACCGAGGGCCTGCTCAGCATGGGTTACAAAACCCCCACCGCAATACAGCAAATGGCCATACCTGTTGTTATGGAAGGCAAAGACGTAATTGCTTGTGCCCAAACCGGAACTGGTAAAACAGCATCGTATTTATTACCTGTACTTAACTTAATTGGCGAGCACCCTAAGCATCAAATTAGTGCATTAATATTGGCTCCTACCCGTGAATTAGCCCAACAAATAGATCAACAGGTTGAAGGTTTGGCTTATTTTACCGAAATAAGCTCTCAGGCTGTTTACGGTGGCGGTGATGGCATAGCATACGAGCAACAACGCCGCGGTATTGACAACAAAGTTGATATATTAATTGCCACGCCTGGTCGTCTTTTGTCGTTCCTGTCTTCAGGTTCATTAAAGCTCAATCACTTACAGTACTTAATATTAGATGAGGCCGACCGCATGCTGGATATGGGCTTTCACGAAGATATAATGCGTATTATTAGCCACATACCAACCAAACGGCAAACGTTGCTGTTTTCGGCAACCATGCCGGGTAAGATCAGGCAGTTGGCGCGTACCATTTTAAAAGATCCTGAGCAAATAAACATCGCCATATCGCAACCGGCATCGGGCATTAACCAGCAAATTTACAAGGTGCACGATGAGCAAAAGGTTAAGCTTTTAACTGGTATTCTAAAAAGCGGCACATACAACAGCATCATCATATTTTCATCAACCAAAGACCGCGTAAAGCAACTCAATAAGGATTTAAAAGCTGCGGGCTTAAAAGTTGATGCATTCCACTCCGACATTAAACAAAATGAACGCGAAGACATATTGCTGGAGTTTAAGAACAAGAAACTCCCCATTATTATAGGTACAGATGCGCTGTCGCGTGGTATTGACGTAGAAGGGATTGACCTGGTTATAAACTACGACGTACCACCCGACCCCGAAGATTACATACACCGCATTGGTCGTACCGCACGCGCAGCCACCAATGGCACAGCCATAACTTTTGTAAACCAACGCGATTACCGCAGATTTCAAAGCATACAACAGCTCATTGACCGCGAAATTGAAGAAATTGCCCTCCCGGCAGAATTAGGTGAAGCACCCAAATTTAAACCCGAAGCCAACAACCGTCCACGCAATAGCCGCGGTCGTGGCAATAACCGTGGTGGCAAAGGCGGCAACCGCAAACCCGGCGGCGGTCCTAAACAACAAGCTAAGGGGCAATAATCTGCTTAGGCATCAATTGGACTTTTTCTTTAAATTGCATTATGGAAAAATTGGGTACAGTAGACAAGCTTTTAGCCAATATCAACAACATACACGAGTTAGGACGGCAACGTGCATTTGAGTTGGGTAATCCGTTTTACGCTAAATATAAGGGTGATGGCGAGTACTACACCAAAGAAATGCCAACAGGTGAGCTATCTTGTGAAGGTGGAAATTGTTACTGATGAAAATGATATAGCTGTAGAAATTAAGGACACTATTTTTAAACAACTCTAAGAGCTCATATCAATCTCCTATTCCCCATTTCTTAGCCCA
Source organism: Mucilaginibacter terrae (assembly GCF_031951985.1). NCBI lineage: Bacteria > Pseudomonadati > Bacteroidota > Sphingobacteriia > Sphingobacteriales > Sphingobacteriaceae > Mucilaginibacter > Mucilaginibacter terrae. Next base: position 1,982,953 of record NZ_JAVLVU010000001.1, read on the forward strand.
GGCCGGATACTTATTAATCACCTTTTGAGGGCTGTAAGTGTACCAGGCATAACCCGAACGGCGTTCGCGAGCTACTTCGGCTAAAGAGTATACCACTTTGCTGTCGCGGTTACAAAACATAGGGCGATGGGTTGCCAGCTCATAATAGCGTGTCCATATGGGTGGCGCGTTTGGGTCTTGTACCACAACTTTGTCGCTATGCGAAACCGTGTATTGGCTGGTATCGGGCGCCGCCTGAATGTCTTTTACCCTAATGCCCTGAATAGCCGATGTCTTAAACCATTTTACCGCCTGCTGCACCGCATTTATAACCTGTGGCGAAGGATTATCCAAACTCATCAATAACTGTACAATTCCCACACTTTCTGCATTACAAATGGATGGCGGCTCGAATGCACGTGCCCAGGCCGGTTGCAAAGTAAACTCGTCGTGCTGCTGGCACCAGGCGGTTAGGCCGCTTTTATCTTTAATTTGCGTGTTAAGTATGCATTCAATCCCTTTATTAAAGGCTTTAGACACTTTTGCACGTAAATCATCGCTTAAAAAAGCGTAAACAGGAGCGTTATCTTTTACATCACCCAGCACCTCCATAATTCCAACAAAAGCATCATCATTGTAAGTAATATGCCGGCTGTACCCTTTTTCTAATGGATAATATTGCGGCCAGCCTCCGTTGCTGTATTGCGCTTCGAGGATATACTTAATTCCCTTTATGGCTGCATCACTAAACCGTTGAGCATGGGTAACATTATAAATTTTGGCCAAAAATGCCACGTGGGTATAGCTGGTGCTGTTATCAAAGGTGGTATTGAGGTTGCCTTTATCATTAATGAGGCTGTCTTTTTGGTCGGGCGTGAGTATGGCGGTAACATCATAGTTTTTGGGCCAGCCACCGTTTTTCTTTTGGTAGAGTAAGATGTTATCGCCAATGGCTTCCAAATCATCAGCTTTGTAGCGGGGCTGGTTCTTTTGGGGGTTGATGACGTTGTGCTTGTCTTTAATACCGTACCAATGCGACGCACTGCTCGCAAAAATACTAAGGCTGATGTCGTGCCCGGCGGGTTTATCTTGCGCACAAACTTGCTGTATGCCCAGGGCAAGCAGTATAATAGGTAATAACTGTTTCATAATTGGTTATGATAAAGTTAGGCATTAATCATTGGCATAGGCAACCGCACGCCAGCTGTGTAACAGCAATTTTGTGTAACAACAGCGTGACTTTCAGTTCATACGCCCTTTACTTATATTGGCTGTATGAAACTATTAAACTCACTGACCTTTGTACCCGCCGTGGCATTGCTGTTAACAGCAGGTGCGGCACAAGCGCAAAACAGCGTTATCGACCAGATTGTTAAGGAAGGTAACGAGAACTCGCAACTCGAAAAACTCGCTCACGAACTTATAGACGGCGTTGGCCCGCGTTTGGTGGGCACTCCGCAAATGCTTAAAGCCAATGAATGGGCACTTGCCAAATACAAGGGCTGGGGCATTAGCGCCCGGAACGAAAAATGGGGCGAATGGCGCGGCTGGGAACGCGGTATATCGCACATTGACATGGTTTATCCGCGTGTAAAATCATTAGAAGGTACCCAACTTGCCTGGAGCCCAAGCATGGGCAACAAAACCGTAACAGCCGAACTGGTTATCCTGCCCGACCTGGCCGATTCAGCGGCTTACCAAGCCTGGTTACCTGCAGTAAAAGGCAAATTTGTAATGATATCTATGCCGCAGCCTACCGGCCGCCCCGATTATAACTGGAAAGAATTTTCTACCAAAGAATCATTCGACAAAATGACGGCTGCCCGCACGGCTCAAACCACTGCCTGGGCTAACCGCATTAAAAAAACCGGTTACACTACCCGCACATTGCCAATCATATTAGAAAATGCCGGAGCAGCCGCCATCATTACCTCTAACTGGTCGGCAGGGTTTGGGGTTGATAAAATATTTAGCGCTTATACTAAAAAAGCACCAACGGTTGATATTGCTTTGGAAGATTACGGCCTATTATACCGCTTAACCGAATCGGGTAACAAACCTAAGATCAGTGTGCATACCGAATCGAAAGAACTGGGTGTAGTACCAACCTATAACACCCTGGCCGAAATTAAAGGCAGCTCAAAAGCTGATGAATATGTAATGCTATCGGCACACTTTGACTCGTGGGATGGTGGCACCGGCGCTACCGATAACGGCACCGGCACCTTAACTATGATGGAAGCCATGCGCATCCTTAAAAAAGTATATCCTAAGCCAAAACGTACCATATTGGTAGGCCACTGGGGCAGCGAAGAAGAAGGCCTGAACGGCTCACGTGCTTTTGTTGAAGATCACCCCGAAATTGTAAAAAACCTGCAAGCCCTGTTTAACCAGGATAACGGCACCGGCCGCGTAGTAAACATTGGCGGCCAAGGCTATGCTAAAGCAGGCGACTATATAACCCGCTGGTTAAAACCTGTACCATCGTACATCCGCGATTCCATTAAAACCAGCTTCCCGGGCATCCCTGGTGCAGGAGGCTCTGACTTTGCCTCGTTTGTAGCTGTGGGCGCTCCGGGCTTCTCTTTAGGCTCGTTAGGCTGGAGCTATGGTAATTATACCTGGCACACCAACCGCGATACCTATGATAAAATAGTGTTTGATGATGTACGCAAAAATGCCATCCTTACTGCTATCCTTATTTACATGGCCAGCGAAGACCCAGAAAGAACATCAACCGAAAGAGCACCATTGGGTAACAATCCACGTACCGGCCAGCCAATGAAATGGCCTGAGCAGGTAAAAGCTACCCGTCGCGGCGGTATCGAATAATAATTTATCCTACTAAAGACTTTATCTGCAGGCGGGCGTTCATTTGGAGCGCCCGCTTTTTTATTATTAAATCTTCACAATTTTTTTACAATAATTAAGCCCCTTTGAACGCATAGAGGCAAGATTGTACAAGAGCTTGTAAACATGATACACTAAAGCCATTTGTTCATGGCAGATATTTGAATGAATATCCAATTATAGCGTAAAGCACAATCTTGTTATACACTTATTAAAATGAGTAAAAAAGTATTAAGTACCATGGCCTTCATGGCTGTACTGGCTACTGCTAAAGCACAGTATCCTGTTATTCCGCCGGCGGTACAGGCCAAGGCCGATTCGGCTTTGGAGGTTGAAAAACGATTGAGCGATAAAGCTTTTGAAAAAGCCCAAGCCATTATTAAAGCCGATGAAGCCAAAGGCAAACCCTACATACCATGGGCAGCAAAACCATCTGATTTACCCCAGGCTAAAATCCATGCGTTTCCGGGCGCCGAAGGTGGCGGCGCTTTTACAGCGGGTGGCCGCGGGGGTAAAATATTCGTGGTAACCAGCCTGGCCGACCGTGGCGCAGGTACCTTCCGTGAGGCTTGCGAGCAGGGTGGCGCGCGTATTATTGTATTTAACGTAGCGGGTATTATCAAGCTCACAAGCCCGGTAATTATTCGTGCGCCATATGTTACTATTGCAGGGCAAACCGCACCGGGTGATGGTATTTGCATTGCCGGCGAATCGGTTTGGATCGATACCCATGATGTGGTTATCCGCTATATGCGCTTTCGTCGTGGAGCTACCGATGTGGCCCGCCGTGATGATGGTTTAGGTGGCAACCCGGTGGGTAATATTATTATCGACCACGTTTCGGCAAGCTGGGGATTAGACGAAAATATGTCGCTTTACCGCCACGTGTACGACCGTGGAGGCAGTAAGCAGGAAAAACTGCCTACGGTGAATATCACCATCCAAAACTCTATTTTCTCCGAAGCATTAGATACATATAACCACGCCTTTGGCAGCACCATTGGGGGCTTAAATAGTACGTTTATGCGTAATCTATGGGCTAACAATATTGCCCGTAACCCATCAGTAGGCATGTATGGCGATTTTGGCTTTGTAAACAACGTAATATTTAACTGGTGGAACCGTAGTGCCGATGGCGGCGACGATCGCTCGTTATTCAATTTCATCAACAACTACTATAAGCCGGGGCCTGTTACACCATTAGATAAGCCCATTGGTCACCGTATTTTAAAACCCGAAGGCAGCCGCGACAAAAACCGACACACCATTTATGGCCGCGTTTATGCCAACGGAAACATAGTTGAGGGCAACGAAAAAGTAACCAAAAACAACTGGGACGGCGGTATACAAATTGGCGACATGGAAGACGCCGGCCGCTATACCGACAGCATTAAATCAACTAAGCCATTCCCAATGGCTAAGGTAAAAACCCTATCAGCGCAGGAAGCATATGATTATGTACTGGCCAATGTGGGTGCCACCCTACCCAGGCGCGATGCCGTTGATGCCCGTGTTACACAGGTAGTTAAAACCGGAAAGATAATTTACAAAGAAGGCACTACCAATACCATTGGTAAAGAGTACATTAAGCACCGCCTACCCGATGATTCGTACAAGCAAGGCATCATCACCCACCCCGACCAGGTTGGCGGCTACCCCGAATATAAAGGAACGCCTTACAAAGACAGCGATAACGACGGCATGCCCGATAGTTACGAAATTGCTCACGGCCTTAACCCCAAAAATGCGGCCGATGCTACTTTACCAGCTAAAAATGCCGGTGGCTACACCAACATTGAGGTTTACCTTAATAGTGTAGTGCCTTTAAGTAAGGTGGTACCTGGAGCTAAATAATTAGTCAATATTAAAATTCACCAATCCCGGAAGTTAAAATCTCCGGGATTTTTTATTGTATTATTTTAGCATTTAGCCTATTCTTCTCTTGTTTGTAAAACCACGTATTTACTCCGAAATTCTTCCTTTTCTCCCGGTGTTTACCTTTTTGTAGATAAAAAACATAATGAAGGCCGGGAAACAGTTGGTAATGTAATTATTAAGAACTTTGAACGTCAATTTATTCAATTTACAATGAGCATTGGCCCATAGCGTTTTAAAATAACACCAGATTACAATTATATTAGAAAGAAAGTATACGGAATATTCACTACTACACCACCGCCCTCAAATTTGAACCTTATCTTTGCACTACAAGCTTGTGATTAATGAATACCACCCAACCCCAGTTGCGTACGGTGAATGTAATGCGGTATGTTACCCCCCTGCGCGAGGGCGGCTCATTACCTGCCATTGCCGAGGCCAACGACGAATTTTTATATGTACTTAAATTCCGTGGTGCGGGCCAGGGCGTTAAAGCCCTTATTGCCGAATTAATTGGCGGTGAAATTGCACGTGCGCTCGGTTTCAGGATACCCGAAATTGTTTTTGCCAACCTTGATACCGCCTTTGGCCGTACCGAACCCGATGAGGAGATACAAGACCTGCTTAAAGCCAGCACTGGTTTAAACCTGGCGGTGCACTACCTGTCGGGCGCTATTACGTATGATGCTGTAATTACCAAATTAGACAGCCGCCTATCATCAGCCATAGTATGGTTTGATTGCCTGATCACCAACGTTGACCGTACCCCGCGCAATACCAACATGCTCATGTGGCATAAAGAACTTTGGTTAATTGACCACGGTGCCGCCCTATACTTTCATCACTCGTGGCATAACTGGGAAGAGCAGGCCAAACGCCCTTTTGCATTGATAAAAGACCACGTGCTTTTACCATGGGCCAGCGAGTTGGAAGAAGTAGATAAGGATTTTAAAGCTATTTTAACCGATGAACTGATACGCAACATTACCAACCTCATACCCGATGAATGGCTCATCGATGAATCATCAGATGAAACTGCCCAGCAACGCCGTGAGGTATATTACCAGTTTTTAATAACGCGCTTAGCCGCATCGCAAACTTTTGTAACCGCAGCACAACATGCAAGAGCATCACTTATTTGAGTACGCCGTAATACGCGTTGTGCCAAGGGTAGAGCGCGAGGAATTTATAAACGTTGGCGTAATATTGTACTGCGCAAAACTCAAGTTTTTGCAGTGCCTGTACACGGTTGACGTTAGCAGGTTAAAAGCCTTTTGCCATTTGCTGGATATTGAAGATTTAGCTGCCAACCTGAAAGCCTTTGAGCAGATATGCAACGGCGGCAAGCATGCCGGCGCTATTGGTATGCTGGATGCAGCTTCGCGCTTCAGGTGGTTAACAGCCACACGGAGTACGGTAGTGCAGGCATCTAAAGTGCATCCGGGGTTTAGTGCCAATCCTTCGGCAACATTATTGCGGTTACATGAGCAACTGGTACTGTAAATCCGGTCTTACATCATGAAGCTATCGCCAAATTCGCCCCTGCAAAAACTCATGGATACCATGCCCCAACAAGGCATAGTAACCTGGATAGGCATCAGGCCCAAACGCAAGGCCCCGCTCCTGTCGCTAAACAAGGTAGAAGCCCTTACACTCAAAGGGCTTGCAGGCGACCATTTTTCGGGTTCGGCAACCAGCAAACGGCAAATAACGCTTATACAGCATGAGCATATAGCTCTGATTGCCTCGGTTATGCAACAAGAAGATCTTTCGCCCGGTTTGCTGCGCCGTAATGTGGTTGTTAAAGGAATAAACCTGCATGCTTTTAAAGACCGGCGGTTTTGGGTAGGCAACGCGCTTTTGGAATACACCGGCGAGTGCCATCCGTGCTCGCGTATGGAAGATGTTTTAGGCCCGGGTGGTTATAATGCTGTACGTGGGCATGGCGGTATTACGGCACGCATTATTCAGGGTGGAGAAATTGTTGTGGGCGATGTTGTAATTATAAAAAGCAGCCCTTCTTATTAAATACCCATAAGTCAATTTATCATTTTACAATTGCAATGCGTTTTTAACGCAATACATAACCCATAATGTCACAAAACATCAACATATTAAAAACCGAAGTTTTATCAAATAATTGGTACACTCTTCGTAAAGTAACTTACGAATATATAAAACCCGATGGCAGCATACAAACCCAGGAACGCGAAGCTTATGACCGTGGTAACGGTGCTACCATACTGCTGTATAATCAACAACAAAGCACAGTAATTTTAACCCGCCAGTTCAGGCTGCCTACTTATTTAAATAATAACAGCACCGGAATGCTCATTGAAGCATGCGCCGGTTTACTGGATAAAGACAATCCTGAAGACTGCATTCGCCGCGAAACCGAAGAAGAAACCGGCTACCTGATAACCGATGTGCGCAAAATATTCGAAGCATACATGTCGCCCGGTTCGGTTACCGAAATTTTACATTTTTTTGTTGCCGAATATACCAAAGACATGAAAGTGCATGATGGAGGCGGTGTAGAACACGAACAGGAAAACATTGAAGTATTGGAATTAAGTATTGATAAAGCCATGACTATGATTACCACCGGCGAAATTAAAGACGCCAAAACTATTATGCTGCTGCAGTACGTTAAACTTAATCAAATACTTTAAATGCCATCCACTCAAAAATCATTAATGATACTGGTTGCCGGGCCATACCGCTCGGGGACTAACGACGATCCTGAATTGATACATGCCAACGTAAAAGCCATGACCGATACCGCCCTGGCACTTTATCGTATAGGTCACCTGCCTGTTTTGGGCGAATGGTTTGCCCTGCCGCTTATTGAAGCCGCCGGTTCAAAACAAATTGGCGACGATGCTTTTAACGAGATATTTCACCCGGTAGCCATACAACTCATTAGCCATTGTGATGCCGTTTTGCGCATAGGCGGCCCATCGGCCGGTGCCGATGAGATGGTGAACACCGGCAAGGCCCACAACAAAACTATATTTTACAACTTTGATGATATTCCAAAGCTGAAATAAGTTTTAGTTACTACCATTGTTTTGTAAACACAAGAGGCCGGCTTTAAAAAAACCGGCCTTTTTTAGTGGCATGGATTTACTTAACGCACAGAAACTTTTAAACCAGGGAGCTCCATGATAAAAGCTGGCGCAGTCAAAAAACCCTCAATAAAGCACTTGCCCAGTGGCAGCAGCGCACTTCTGCTTTATGAGTTTGCTATTAACAAACTATACGTATTTTTCTGCGTTGTATAATTAATCAATTAAAAATTAATTATGGACCATACAGAATACATTGGCAACCCCGACAGAGACCATATCAATATTCACGAAAACTACGAAGTAGAATATTGGTCTAAAAAGTTTAGCGTAAATCCTGAACAATTAAGACAAGCAGTAAAACAAGTAGGTACTACAGTAACCGCTGTAAAAGAATACTTCAGCAAATAAAGTTCTCAAAAAAGCGAATAGCGTATTTAAATAACAGGTAAAACATTTGTCTTTGATTAATATATATTTGAAAGACAAACCTTACCTATCCGTTGCTGTAATAGCATTGCTGTGTGCCTGCAAAGGTTCGCCAAAAGCAAAAAACAAAACGAAGAGTGCCGGGCAAGAGCTATAATTTGCAGTACATCCGCATTAAAATTAAATCATAATAACAAACACCAACTATTGGCACCTACACGTCCAAATGCAGTATTTATGCCGTTGGTATTTATTAATTAACTACAAACTTTTGTACAGCAATAACATCTCCCTTGCTTCCGTAGTCAGTTTTTCTCTTGTCCGACCATTTACTGTGTTCGCCCAAAACAGTGAGCGTTAAGGTATAATTTGCTTTGGGCAAAACCGGGCTTAAAAATTTCAATGCCGTTACCTTGTATTTGCTGTACATATCAATCATGGCCGAGGCTACAATTTTGCCTTTATGATTTGTAACATCAACCATGGCATATCCTCCATCAGGATTTGATATACCGTACATAAAAACTTGTTTACCGCTAAATTGAAGGGTAAAAGTATCGCCCTTACTGCCCGATTGAAGTACCGGTAAGTTCTCATCGGATGCATGCTCCCATTGGCCTTTACAAATAATAGATTTATGAACGGCGGTAATGGTTTTGCCTGTAATTGCACCCGGAGATGCCGCCCCTGTACCTGTATTAATTTTCCAGGCTGCCTGATACCCGGCCATAGATAGCGTATTGCCCGAAACGGTAAGCGGCTGCCAAACATAAGTAGCTGCCGATGCCTGGTTAGGGTATGACCACCTGTCGCCCATGAATATAAAAGTGGTATCTTTTGTGCCTTCAATAGGTAACACAAAAGTAGTTTGCGAATTCCAGGTGAGTGTACCTTCGGGAGCGAATAGTCCGTGTGCCGTCCACGGTCCTTTGAGCGATGTGGCAGTATAATAAAAGTTATCGTTACGCTCCCAACTGGTTAAGTTAGAGGCCAGCCAAAAGTATACGCCGTTATTTTTAAATATGGCCGGAGACTCGCTCCCGGGCCATTTATTGTCCACTACTTGTTCGGTTATGCTTTTGTAATCATCGGCCAGTTTAAATAATAAGCCCCCGTGCAACAACACATAACCTGCTCCATCGGTGTCCTGATAGGTACCCATATCCCATTTGCGAATGGGTTTACCATTAAACAACAATGCGCCTTTAAAAACGTACGGACCGACAATTGTTTTGGAGGTAGCATACCCAACAAACTGGTCTTTATAAGATATGTCGTCGGCGTGCATAAACATTACATACTCGCCGGTTTTAGGGCATTTCATTACCTTAACCCTTTCTCCCACCCTATTTAACCCCAGTTTACCCGAATCCTGAACAGGTAATGCCAGGCTTTCAAACTTCCAGTTGTATAAATCGGTTGATGAGTAGCAGTTAAACCCTGCAAAGGCATTGCTTTGATCAGTGTGCTTTTCGCCAAATAAATAATATTTACTACCCTCTTTGATAATGCCACCACCATGGGCACTCACTACACTGCCCCTATCATCAAACCAGGGCACGCCCGAATATATAGCGGTTTGCTTTTGAGCCGATGATTTGTAGAATGATAACATCAACGCAAGCATCAATACCATACGTACAACCTTTGGCAACGTATAGTTGAGCAGTAACAGGTTCATATTTTGCAGTATAATTGGTTTTGCTAAAATATGGCACCGGGTTTAAGCCGTTGTCATGCTCTGTCCTGTTATAAAGTTAAATAGATAACGTTAAGGTGTGTTGAAATTTACGGCTATGGTTCCAGGCATTCCAAAAATGAATACTGATTCCCAGCAGTATAACACCAAACCCGGCCTGTGCGTAAAAGCCCGGGAACCGGGTTCCTTTCAACAGCATCTCCCCCATCAGTGTAAAAAATATTTCGAATACCTGCGTAGCCTCAATAGCAGCCAGTGCAACGGTGTTTTTACTTACAATTTGCGTAGCCTGGTAAAACCCTACACCACCCAAAAAACCCGAAAATATGGCCGACAGAAGCGAAGAAGTACATAAAACCAATGATGGCGCCCCCGAATTGGCATACCCTATAACAGCCAGTACAAGCAGCAAGGGCAGGCAACCCACGCTCATGCCCAAAACACGTTGCAGCGCATTTAAATACAAGCCTTTATGCTCTAAATCAACCATTAACCTGCGGTTACCCAGCGGCCAAACTATTGCACCCAAAACAACCATTATTAAACTTAACAGGGTATTTCCTAACGAATGCAATTGGGTTAACCTGTCAAACTGCATTACAAAAACGCCAGCCACTATTACAACCGAAAGCAATAACGACTTTTTAGGAATTCTGCGCCTTTCATCAGGATAAATAAGTGGAGCTAATAGCATACCTGCTAATATATTGACCTGAAAGGTAGCGGCCACCATCCACCCCGGCGACCACAGCGAGGCCACGGCCAGCAAGGTGTACAAACAACCAAAGCCTATGATGCCCCATTTTATAAAAACCAGCGGTGCTTGTTTTATAGCCGCAATAGTACTTTTAAGCTGACCAGCCAACAAAACCACAATTCCAAGTATAGGTATTAAAAACAAGCTGCGCAGGGCAGCCGTCCATGCCCAGTAACCGCCGGCACCCGAAATTATACTATTAATAATAAAAGTTGATGATAAAAACAGTGATGCCGCCATTCCCCAGGCAATTGCTTTGAGTGCTTTCCGTTGTTCGGTCATAACGCAAAAGTAGGCCGAAAGCGTATCCAGTTATGGTACTTTTCGGGTAAGTAATGGCCTATATCATCCGCACGTTACGAAAATCGGCAGGCGTTATACCGGTATGACGTTTAAAGAACCGGCCAAAAAATGCGGGATCGTTAAAGCCCAGTTCGTAGCTGATCTCTTTTACTGATTGCTCTGAGGTTTGCAGCAGGATCTTGCTCTCGGTAAGCAAACGCTCTTGTAACAATTCAAAAACTGTCATTTGAGTAGCCTCCCGGCAAATGCCATTCAACTTTTTTATATCAACCAATAATGCTTCGGCATAAAAAGCGGCCTGGTGTTGCTGCCTCAGATGCAAGTTTATCAGTTGCTTTAATTGATGCAAAAGTCCGCGGTTTAGCCCTACACTTTGCACTTGCCCATGCTGGACGATATGCGCACGATTAGCATGCAGCAACAATAAAGAAGTATAATGTAAAGTAAGCGATGCATCGGCCTTTGCGCGGCCGCATTCATGTTGCAACTGTTCAATTAAAAAAGTTACGATGGAATTCAGTTCATCATCCACATCAATATAAGGTGCCGTTGTGTAACTATCTAATAGTCCTGTCTCATTCTCACGGTTATGAATGTTAACAAATAGCTTAAACAACTCCTCGCCAAACATAACCAGCCAGCCATCACGGTCAAATTTATCAATTAAATGCACCTGGCCCGGCTGGATGAAATATAACCGCCCCGGTTTTACCCCGTAAGGCTTAAAATCTATATAGTGTATGCCCTCGCCCTTGGTTACCAGCATCAGCTCATAATGATCGTGGCGGTGAGGAATAACAGATAACTGGTTTAAATCTTTGTGCAGGCGGGTTACGCGCAAAAACTCACCGTCTAAAAGCTTTTGTATGGGGAGATTTGCGGAGGGTTTCATTTTGGACTTTAGCTGTAAGTCAAAGATAGTATTTTAAGGTAAGGGGAAATTATATGAATACTTATAATAGAACTGCAAGGTTGTAAACTCAAGTAAAGGAATTAAAATAAGTCTTTTTATAGTACGACCATTTATCAAATATTTCGGTCATAGTTATATATTTAGTTTTTAAAACACTTTATCACATGGAAATTATTTTCGCCATCATTAGCCTGATCCTCGGTATTGCAATTTTGATCACGTTTTTCAACATGGCCACACGGCTTAGAAGTATTGTTGAAGGCATTAATATTTTAAAAGATGAGCGTGAACAGAATGCAAGAGTGCAATATTTTATAAACAAAGTTAACGGCAACAATGAAGCTGCCAAAGACTGGATGTTAAACGCAATTTTTATCCAATGCACAAAATCAGGAATGTCTAATGAATTTAGAAGAATAAAGTATGATGAGCTTGGAGAAAAGTACAAGCATCTGTTTATTGAGATCGGATATGAATACCCCGCCAATCCGTTTTAAGAATATTATAATTTCAAAACGCTAAAAAAGATAGCCGCTTAATTCAAAACCAAGCGGCCTTTTTTGTGCTCCTGAAGGGATTCGAACCCCTATCGACGGTACCGGAAACCATAATTCTATCCATTGAACTACAGGAGCATATTGCGGCAGCAAATATATGTTTTTCGGGCTTAAAACTGTTATGGCTTATTTTAAAATTGATGGCAAGTAAAAAAGGCCGCTGCGGTTAAGCAAACGGCCTTAGCTTAGTTAATAGTAATAGTTTTAAAATGAGTAACGCAGTGTTATACCAAAGGTACGTTGATCGCCCAGTACGGCAGCATATTGGCCGGCATTACCACCTGCTGGTAGTAACTGCTCAAAGTAGTTTTTGTTCAACAGGTTACGGCTCCATATAAAGGCAGATACACCATGAACTGCCCTGAAACCCGCACGGGCGTTAAATATGGTATAGCCATCAATGTTTAAGTATGCCGAAGGCGATGGGCTTGATGAAAACTCTGAACGGAAGAACCCATCGGCCGCAATAAAGAACTTAGTGTCTTTGCTTATAAACTGGCTTGGTGTGGCAAACTCGCCACCTAATGACCCCGCCCATTTAGAAATACCCGGCAAGCGCGAACCCGAAATATCTTTAAAGGCAACCTGGGTACCGTTTACGGTTAAGCCGGTTTCTTCTAAAGGCAGCGGTGCGTTAGTAAACGTTACATACTTACCATCGGTGTAAGCTGCCGAACCATAGAACGAGAAGTTTTGGTTGGCCTTGTAGCTACCATCAAACTCCAGGCCTTTTACGTTAACCTTATCGGCATTGGCAATATAGCCACGGTTTACCCCCAACTCGGGCGATTGCACGTTGGTTTGATAGTTCTTAATATCAGAGTTATGGAAGTTAAGGTTTAAGATAAGGTTTGGCAGCGGCGTGGTTTTAAGGCCAATTTCGTAGTGTTTGGTTTTCTCGGGTTTAATAACCGCCAGGCTCAAATCGGCCGTGGTACCGCCAACAACGCTTGGTAAACCTGCTACGTTAACCCCTACCGGCTTAAAACTGGTTGAATAGGTGGCAAAAGCATTAATTTGTTTTGACGGACGATAAGCGGCAGTTAACGAGTAGGTAAAGTTCTTCTCATCGGCATCGGCCACATACTGCTGACTGCTGTATACCAGGTTCTTAATTTTTTGCAGTTCAGATTTTACTGCTGCGCTGTAGCTGCTATTGGCAATATCTAACCCGCCCCTGGCTACACGGTTGTAGTACACATCTTTTTGATCGTAGTTTATACGTGCGCCCGGTAAAATGTGGAAGCCTTTGGCAAATTCCCAATCAATACTGGCAAAAGCTGCGGCACTTTTTGATTTGATAAAAGCATCGGTGTAAATACCATAGCCTTCTAAAAGTCCCGGCGTTGCCCATAATTGATCGTTGGTTACACCCGGAGTATTGGCATTGTTACCTGTGGTGCTTTTAGCAAACCGTGCTTGCGCCGCGCCCGATTCTTCGGTACCGTTAATGGTTACTTTTTGGTCGATAAAGAACAAGCCTACCACACCGCTTAATTTTTCAGATAGCTGGCCGGCATATCTAACCTCCTGCGACCAGTTATGATGTTTGGCCGGGTTTTGCGATTTGGCCAGTACCGGTAAACCTGTAAAGTCGCGGTCGTTTGATGGGTCCCAATTCCAGTAACGCCATGCAGTGGTTGAGGTTAAAGTGCCAGGACCAATTTTAAAATCGGCGTTTAATGATACGCCGCCCAATTGGTTGCCCGAACGCCATGGCGTATCATGATCAATTTTACGGTCGAAAGCGTTTAAGCTGGGTAAGGTATAACCCAAATCGGCTGTGATGGCATTAAACTGGCGATAGGCTGCACGTTTAGTGGGCACCACACCAGCAACTACCTGTGCGTAACCATCGGGCTTTTGGTCGGTTATATCACCGGCTAAGGTTACGGCAATATTTTCGGTTGGTTTGTACAGGAATTGGGCACGGGCACCTATGTTATTAATATCATTGGTAGCGCGACCGGTCCTGATGTTATCAACCAAACCATTACGCTGGGTTCCTGAAAAAGAAACACGGCCTGCAAAAACCTTGCTTAACGGACCCGATACCGATGCCTTGGCCTGAATGTAGCCATAGTTACCATAGCTGGTCTCAAAAGAAGCCTCAGGGGTAAAAGTTGGCTTACGGGTAGTAATACTGAAAGCACCTGCGCTGGTATTTTTACCGAACAGCGTTCCCTGCGGGCCACGCAATACTTCAATACGTTCAATATCAATAAAATCGAGCGTGGCAGCAGCAGGGCGGGCATAGTACACGCCATCTACATAAAACCCAACACCCGGGTCCAAACCATCATTGGTTAAACCAAACGGTGAACCAATACCACGAATATTGATACCCGTATTACGCGGGTTAGAGGTGTACAATTGTACCGATGGAATTAACTCCTTTACACGGTTAACGTTAAATGCACCGGCCTGATCTATTTGTGCTCCGCCTACTACCGAAACCGGCAGTGGAACATCCTGCAATACCTCGGCACGTCTTCTTGAGGTTACTACGATCTGGTCGAGCAGGGCATTTTCCACCATTTCAAGCTCGAGTGGGGTGCTTTGAATTTTTAGCACCTGGAAATCCTGCGGCTTATAGCCTACAGCGCGTACCTGCAAATAAAAAGGCGGCTCTTGTTTGGCTTCGATGGTAAATTCGCCGTTTTCGTTAGCGCTTACGGCTATATTAGTGCCTCGTATAGTAATGGTAGCATGAGCCACCGCCTCGCCATTGGTGCGTTTTACTATCCCGCTTACTTTATTTTGGGCAAACGCCAGGCTTGCCATTATAATGAGGGAGAAAAGAATGAGTAACTTTTTTTTCATGATCGTGATTGAGCGTTTATGATATAAGTGTTGCTTACAGGTAACGTGCACCTGTTAAGTGGTTTGAATAACATAGTATTTGGAAATGCGGCAAGGGAAACCTTCCGCTTTGTGCCTGCTCAAAGCCTTCCCACTTTGAGCGTCACCCGCATTTGACTAAATCACCGGGTTTATTTGGCAATGGGCTGGCCGATCAACAGCAGCAGCAACACTGTATAGCATTGCTAAAGTTGTTGCCCTGTTTAGTGCAGGTAGTTTTTGTTGTGGTAAAAAACAAGCTGGTTTTCATTGCCTTGTGCTGAACTTATTTGCAATGATACAATATATTTTTTAATTATCTACTAATTACATAGATTTTATAGAATTTATTTAGCAAACACGTTTTAATATGGCAAAAAGAGCCATTAAATGATTGTAAGGCTATTACTCTATTAACCCACATAAATAAAAAAAGCCGCCCTGATTTACAAGGCGGCTTTAATAATACATATTATTGCGTATTAGTAACCAAAAATTTGGGTAAGGTTAAGCTTGGTCAGCTCACCATACTTTTTCAAATCATCGTCGGTTAAACGTTTCTCTGATGCTACTATGCAATAGGTAAATGGCTTGTCTTTAACCTCTGCATTATGGAATGCCTGAATATCAGAATACTTTAAGTTTCCTAAGGCTGCATAAGTTTCTTTACGATCATCAACATCAATACCACGACGCTTGGCATTCAGGTAAGTAAACAAAATACCATCCTGGGTTATGCGGTCGGTCTCTAACGATTTGCGGATGTTGTCGCGGGCAACAGTCACCACTTTTTCCGATTCAGGTAAATCGTTCAATAGTTCGTTCATGCCTTTAACAGCATCGTTAAACTTATCGGCCTGGGTACCTACATATGCCACAAAATAGCTGTTATCCTCCTTTTTTGCAGGAGATGCGTAAGACGCATAAGTTGAGTAAGCCAAAGCTTTTGATTCGCGGATGGTTTGGAACACGATACTGCTCATACCGCCACCAAAGTAGTTATTGTACAGCTCAATGGTTGGCATTTTAGCCGCATCAAATTTACCCTCGTTGCGTATCCAGTTAATTTCGGCCTGTACCATATCAAAGTTGGCAAACAGCACACGGCTTTTATCTTCTTTGGTAAGCGTAAACTTTTTAGCCTCAGGATAAGCGGCAAATTGTGCCGGCATTTTGTGCAAACTGGTTAACGATGTTGCTAAAGCAGTGGCAGTTTGCGGACCATAGTATAATATAGTGTGCTTATATGTAGCCAGGCTATGCAGCAGGTTTACCAAATCTTCGGCTTTAATGGCATCCAGTTCCTCGTTGCTTAACACATTGTTAAACGGATTTTGAGCACCATAACGGGCATAGCTCATTAAACCGCTCATAATAGCCGCTTTGTTAAGCTTGGCATTTTCGCGCGATTTTTTCAAGCGGGCTTTTAAACCTTCCAATGCCTTAGGGTCGGCCTTACAGTTGGCTATCAGGTCTTCGTACAAAGCAACGGCTTTGGTAAAGTTTTCCTGTAAACCATTAATGCTTACCGTAGTGATCTCAGGACCTGCATTTACGCTGAATGAAGCTGCAAGCTTATAAAATGCTTTGCTGATATCTTCGGAGCTCATTTTATCGGTACCTAAAAACTGAAGATATTGGGTTGCAACCGGTAACAGCTTATTGTTCCAGCTGCCCATATCATAACGATAATATAAACGGAACAGCGCGTTATCTTTATTTTGAACCGTGAGTACATCCAACTGCCCCGCCTTAGCGCGTTGAATATCGCGGTTAAAATCCAACCAAACAGGTTGTACCGCATTGGCCGGCATATCGTTCACCTTTTTCAGGAATGGCGATTGTGCTTCGCGGTTTACGCTAACCGGGGTAATGGTCGGCTTATCAACTTTAACAATATTCTTGTCTTCGCCCTGGTGCTTGTATACAATTACATAGTTATTATCATTCAGGTATTTGTTGGCAAAAGCTACAATTTGGGCTTTGGTAATTTTTGATAGATCACTCACCAATGATACGTTGGTTTTCCAATCAACACCCGAGGTAAAAGCATCCATGAGGTTACCGGCGCGTGAGCCATATTCTTCATTTTGCTGAATTACGCTTTTTTTGTAGTTGTTTACAATTGATGGCAGCAAATCATCGGCAAACTCACCTTTTTTGAGTTTGGTAATTTCGGCCAACATCAGGTTACGCACATCCTCCAAGGTTTGACCTTTTACCGGGTTGCCTTGCAGTACCAATGCGCTATAATCTTTCAAGATATAAGAGTAAGCGCTGGCGCTTAATAACTTTTGTTGTTTAACCAGGTCAAGGTCAAATAAACCGGCCTTACCGTTGGTTAAAATGTCACTCATGAGGTTAAGCATTTGCGCATCGCGGGTGCTGGCACCAGGGAAACGGAAAGCAACAGTTAAATTCTCAGGAGTTGGACCATATACATCACGCTTAACAGGGCTGGTAATAGGCTGCTCCGGACCAAAGGTATAAGCAGGAACCGCTTTACGCGCCATGTAACCAAAATGCTGGTCGATCTTTTTGATCATTACATCGGGGTTAAAATCACCCGACATGATGATGCCCATGTTGTTAGGCACATAGTAGCTGTTGTAATATGCGCGTATTTTGTTTAACGATGGGTTTTTCAAATGTTCAACCGTACCAATGGTGGTTTGCTTACCGTAGTTGTTGTTAGGGAACAACGCAGCAAACATAGCCTCAGATACCTTGCGCGGGTCGCTGTCAAGTCCGCGGTTTTTCTCTTCGTAAACAGCTTCAAGCTCGGTATGGAAAATACGCAATACCGGTTTGCGGAAACGCTCGGCCTGTAAGGTTAAAAACTTATCAACCGATGCACTTGGAATATCTTCGGTGTAAACGGTTTGCTCAAATGAGGTAAACGCGTTACTGCCTTGGGCACCCATACCGGCCATGGCCTTATCGTACTCGTTGGCAATGGCAAACTTGGCTGCTTCGCCTGAGGTTTGATCTATTTGCTTGTAAATTTCTTTACGTTTGGCCTCGTCTTTAGTTGAATTGTACTGCTCGTAAAGGGCATCAATTTTATCTAAAAGAGGTTTTTCTTTAGCCCAGTCTAAAGTACCAAACTTGTCGGTACCTTTAAACATCATGTGCTCAAGGTAGTGAGCCAAACCTGTGTTGGTGGCAGGGTCGGTTTTGCTACCGGCCTTTACAGCAATGTAAGTTTGTATGCGGGGTTGTTTAGGGGTTGCACTCAAAATAACGGTTAAGCCGTTTTTAAGCGTGTAAAAGCGCGAATGGGTTGGATCGCCGGTTACGTATTTATAGGGGTAGCCGCCTGTTGTAGCAGTTTTCCATACGTATTGCGCCTGGGCCATTGCAGTGGTACCGGCTACACTAAGCCAGCACCCAATGATAAGGTGTTTAATTTTCATGCGAGTTGGTTAAAAGCCTAAATATATGTGTTTAACCGCTTTTGTAAAAACTTCAATACACAAAAACAATTATTTATTTCAGATTTCACTTTCCGTTCATCTTACACTATTCATCCACTGTTAAAAAATAAAAGGCCACCCTGTAAAGGCGACCTCTTCATATGATTCAAAAATCTTGATTCCTGATTCTGGACTCTTAACTCTAAAAGTTATACGTTGAACCTGAAGTGCATAATATCGCCGTCTTCAACGATGTAAGTTTTACCCTCAACGCTTAGTTTACCGGCTTCTTTACAAGCACTTTCCGAACCATATTTTACATAGTCGTCGTACTTAATTACCTCGGCACGAATAAAGCCTTTCTCAAAGTCGGTATGTATAACGCCGGCAGCTTGTGGTGCTGTAAAACCCAGTTCAATGGTCCATGCCCTAACTTCCTGCACACCTGCTGTAAAGTAGGTAGCCAGGTTAAGTAAGCGATAAGCAGCTTTAATTAACTTGGTAACACCTGATTGCTCCAAACCTAAATCGTCTAAAAACATCTGACGCTCTTCAAAAGTCTCCATCTGGGCAATTTCAGATTCTATCTGTGCAGAGATGATCAGCACTTCGGCATTTTCTTCTTTAACTGCTTCGCGCACTTTATCAACGTAAGCGTTGCCGGTATTCACGTCGTTTTCGCCTACGTTACATACGTACATTACAGGCTTGGCCGTTAATAACCAAAGGTCTGCAACGTATTCTTTATCTTCCTCGCTAACAGCAGCGGTACGGGCCGATTTACCGCTCAGCAAATGATTTTTATAAACAGTTAAAACGTCAAAAGCTTTCTTACCTTCTTTATCGCCGGTTTTAGCCGCTTTTTCAACTTTTTGTATCTTTTTTTCTATCGACTCGAGATCCTTTAACTGTAACTCGGTGTCAATAATTTCTTTGTCGCGGATGGGGTCAACCGAGCCGTCAACGTGTATTACGTTATCGTTATCAAAACAACGTAAAACATGGATGATAGCGTTAGTAGCACGGATGTTTCCTAAAAACTGGTTACCTAAGCCCTCGCCTTTGCTGGCACCTTTTACCAGGCCGGCAATGTCAACAATTTCGATAACGTTAGGCACTACACGCTGCGGGTTTACCAGCTCGGTAAGCTTGGTAAGGCGCTCGTCGGGCACGGTAATTACACCCACATTTGGCTCAATAGTACAAAAAGGAAAATTGGCCGCCTGTGCCTTTGCGTTTGATAAACAGTTAAAAAGTGTTGATTTGCCCACGTTTGGTAAACCAACTATACCACATTGTAAACCCATTAGTTTGTTTATTGTTAAGTAGTTGATTGAGTTGAATTGTTGATTGGCTAACAGCTAAATGACCCGCATTTAACTACTTAACCACTTAACTTAATCAACCATTCAACCAACAAAAAATTTTGCGCAAAGATAATATAAAAACAGCCGTATAATTTGAAAAAATAAACGACTTTTGCGGGCGTTAAATAAAACAGAATTCTAAATACAAACATGTAAATACGGGGGCCTGATATGGAAGAAATAGTTGAACAAGTAGAACTGTTACTGGATAACAATGATGAACAACAGTTAATCAACTATTTAAACAATCTCAACATATCGGAAGTAGAAGAGTTGATCGGTGAACTCCCCGAACATGCACCGCACTTTGTTCAGCTACTATCGTTAAACCGCGCGGTTAACGTTTTCCGTATCCTCGATTTCCCGGTACAGGAGCGCCTGCTTAAAAAGCTGCCCGGCACTAAAACCGCCGAACTGATTAACGAGCTGCCGCCCGATGACCGTACTTCTCTTTTTAGCGAATTACATGCCGATACCGTTAAAGCCCTCATCTTACACCTCCCCGCCCGAAGACCGTAAAGAAGCATTGGTGCTATTAGGCTACGAAGAAGATAGCGTGGGCCGGTTAATGACCCCCGACTACATAACCGTAAAAAAGAACTGGGATGTGGTACAAGTACTTTCGCACATACGCCGCTACGGTAAAAACTCCGAAACCATTGACGTTATTTATGTAATTGACGATAACGGCGTTTTACTCGACGACATACGTATACGTGAAATATTACTGGTTGACCCGGCCACCAAGATAAGCGACCTGGTAGACGACCGCCTGATAGCTCTCAATGTTAACGACCCCCAGGAAGAAGCCATCAACATTTTCAGAATGAATAACCGGGTAGCTTTACCGGTTACCGATGATAATAACATACTATTAGGCATAGTTACCGTTGACGATATTTTATGGATTGCCAACGAAGAGTATACCGAAGACATTCAAAAGATTGGTGGTACCGAAGCTTTAGACGAGCCTTACCTGGATATATCTTTGCTTAAACTCGTGAAAAAACGTGTAGGCTGGCTCATTATCCTGTTTTTAGGTGAAATGCTTACCGCCACCGCTATGGGATATTTTGAAGGACAAATTGCCAAGGCCGTAGTGCTGGCATTGTTTGTTCCGCTAATTATATCAAGCGGGGGCAATAGTGGCTCACAGGCATCAACCTTAATTATACAGGCCATGGCCTTAGGCGAAGTTACTGTAGCCGATTGGTGGCGTGTTATGCGCCGCGAACTGGTATCTGGCTTACTGCTTGGCATTACCTTGGGGCTAATTGGCTTTATAAGGATATTCGTATGGACGCTATTTAGCGATATTTATGGCCCAGAGTGGATGGCCGTAGGATTTACGGTAGGTTTTGCCCTCGTAGGGATCGTGCTTTGGGGATCATTAGCTGGCTCAATGCTGCCTCTTTTGCTTAAACGTTTAGGCTTAGACCCTGCAACCTCGTCGGCACCATTTGTGGCAACCCTTGTTGACGTTACCGGCTTAATTATCTACTTTACTATTGCGGTATCTATCATGAATATTTAATAATTTAGTGTTGAATTATTAAATTAAATATGTGGAAATAGGAGATTATCTCGCTTCTGCTGTTGGAGCCTGCGCCTTTATATACATTACCAACTGGCTCAGCACAACAAAGCAACGTTATTATTTTAAGCACGGCATATCCGGAACCGCTCAAATTACAGCGTTAGAAGAAACGCCTGTTATATACAACGACGATAGCCCCGTTTACCAAATACATTTGATTATAAAATCCGAGGCGAGGATATGCGTAATAAAGCAGCCTTTCAGTTACTATAATCATCCTGAAAACGGCGATGTGGTTAATATCCTCATTCATCCTAAAAATCGAGATCGCGCTCTTATCGTCTCAAATCTTAGTAATGGAAAAGTATATCTTAGATAGTGATTTTACATAATAGAAAGGCCCCCGATGTGGTATCGGAGGCCTTTTTGATTGGTTAGTTATAAAAGTCCCTTAAAAAGAAAAGTCTTCTTCGGTAGCACCGGCTACACCGGCTGCTTTTGTAATTTCATTTAATTCGCTAAACTCATAGCGTTTTTCAACAACTTCCTGGTTGGCTTTGATGTAGTCAACAGTATCTTTTAAACCTTCGGCAAATTTTTCAAAGTCTTCTTTGTATAAAAAGATTTTGTGTTTCACAAACGATCCGTCCTCTAAACGTTTTTTGCTTTCTGTAATAGTGATGTAATAGTCGTTTGAACGTGTTGCTTTTACATCAAAAAAATAAGTTCTTTTACCAGCCCTTACCTTTTTCGAGAAAACTTCATCCCTCTCTCTGTTGTCAAAATCTCCCATTGTTTTAAAAGTGTTGTAATAGTAATGATTGCATAAATATAAACATTTTTTGAAAGTGCAAGCATTTTTTACAAAAGAAGTATGATGTGAATGTAATATTTACCAAATTATCAACTGCTTTTATAGTATATGGTGTATGTAAAAAATACATTATTCTGCCATGCCGTGGTTTACGCATGAGTTAAGAGAATTGTTACAGGCGAAATAAATTGATGGAAAATGTAACTGATGACACTTTAAAAATGATAAAAATCCATACGAAGCGATTGACTTATCAATTCGAAAAGATTTCTCTCTGTCGTTCGAAATGACAATATGGAGAAGTGAATGGATGCAGAAAGGAATAAGTGAAATCAGCAGTTCAAAAGTCTTGGCTCTTGATTCTTGGCTCCTGGCTCTTACTTTTCCTCTTCCTCCAGCAACTGCATTTCGTAAAGATCAAAGTAGATGCCTTGCTTATCCATTAATTGCTGATGGGTACCTTGCTCGGCAATACGGCCTTCGTCCATCACCAAAATTTTATCGGCGTTACGAATGGTCGATATTCGGTGGGCTATAATCAAACTGGTTTTACCATTCATTACCCGTCCTAAGTTGCCCAGTATCTCTTCTTCGGTACGCGTATCAACCGCCGAAAGGCAATCATCAAACACCAAGATCTGCGGCTTTTTAAATATGGCGCGGGCAATGCTTACCCGCTGCTTTTGTCCGCCTGAGAGCGTTACACCCCGTTCGCCAATCAGCGTGAGAAACTGGCTTTCCAATTCCATAATGTTTTTGTAAACGGCGGCATCTTTGGAAGCTTGCTCCACGGCAGGCATATCCATCACGTCGGCACTAAAAGCAATGTTGTTGGCAATCGTATCCGAAAACAGAAAAACCTCCTGCGGTACAAACCCTACCTGCGAGCGGTAACCTTCAAGGTTGAGCTGCCTGATGGGGTTGCCATCTATCTGAATTTCGCCACCGGTAACATCATACATACGCATAAGCAGGTTGGCAATGGTTGATTTGCCCGAACCCGTACGGCCTATAATAGCCACCAGTTGCCCCGGCTCAATGGTAAAGGATACGCCTTTTAAAGCTTCAATACCGGTATCAGGGTAGGTAAAGCTAACGTTATTAAACTCTACCTTTCCCGCAACAGATTTTGGCAATACCGCGGGCGAAAATATTTCTGGAGTTTCGTGCAAAAATTCGTTGATGCGCTTTTGAGAGGCAGCGGCGCGTTGTATTAACGACGATACCCACCCTAACGACATTACCGGGAAGGTAAGCTGCCCCAGGTAAATAATAAATTCGGCAATGTTACCTGATGTAATATTGCCCTTCATTACCTCTACCCCACCAATATAAATAATAAGTACGTTACTCACTCCTACCAGCAGTAACATCATCGGGAAAAACAAGGCCTGCACCTTAGTAAGTTCCATCGATTGCTCTTTATAGCCTTCGCTTTCATCAGCAAAACGCTTATTTACAAATCCCTCGCGCACATATGATTTAATTACACGTATGCCTGATAGGTTTTCCTGAACAAAACTCGACAAGGATGACAATCGTTCCTGTATTTTTTCGCTGCGGTGCTCAATAATATTATTTACATAGTAAATGCTCAACACCAATACAGGCATGGGCAGTAATGAAAAGAAAGCCAGCCGCGCATTCACACTCATCATGGCATATACGGTAAGCACAAAAAGCACAATGGTATTAATGGCGTACATAATACCTGGGCCGAGGTACATGCGCACACGACTCACGTCTTCGGTAACGCGGTTCATCAAATCGCCGGTGTTATGGCGGCGGTAAAAAGCCAGTGATAGCTGTTGATAGTGTTCGTATATTTCGTTCTTTAAATCAAACTCAATATGCCGCGACATGAGGATGATGGTTTGCCGCATAAAAAAAAGAAACAATCCGCGCAGCAAAGCCAATAGCAGCACCAACGCCCCAAACATTAACAAGCTCGAACCAAAAATATCATAGATAACATTCTGCCGGTTAAAGCCGGCATACAGGTGGTAAACCTGTATGTTTTCGGCCACGAGGTTAAACGCAATGCGTATAACCTGTGCAGGCAGCACACCAAAAACGTTGGATATAACCACAAACATAATACCCGGCACTAACCGCCAGCGGTATTTTATAAAGAACTTATTGAGGTATGCCAGGCTTTTCATGTGCAGGGCAAAGGTAGTAAAATCAGTTGCCCCACCCAAACCCTCCCCGGGAGGGAGGGCTTTAACTGCATACTTCAAAAAGTCTCCCCTCCCGGGGGAGATTTAGAGGGGGCTTCTTAGGTTTAATCAAAAAAATCCCTACTTTTGC
Organism: Mucilaginibacter terrae; assembly: GCF_031951985.1. Lineage (NCBI taxonomy): Bacteria > Pseudomonadati > Bacteroidota > Sphingobacteriia > Sphingobacteriales > Sphingobacteriaceae > Mucilaginibacter > Mucilaginibacter terrae. Next base: position 2,007,671 of record NZ_JAVLVU010000001.1, read on the forward strand.
ACCAACATTGGTTCACTGGTTTATTAAAGCAATAAAAGCAGTACACGGGCGTTAAGTTTTTGCATTTTATTGCAACAAAATAACCGCTCAACTGCTTAACTTAATTCAACCGTAACTAAACATTTTAAAGAAGTACAAAACCGTTCTTACCCATGTTAAACAGAAGGCACCTTAGGGTTAAAGTTTTACAAGCGCTATACGCTTATCATCAATCTGAACCAAAAGACAAAAAACAGCACGAAAAACTGTTGTTACAAAACATCGACAAGGTGTTTGAAATGTATATCTGGATGCTTTCTTTGGTTGATGAAGTGATACAATACGCTGCCAACGATGCCCAGGAACGTGCTAACAAGCACCTCCCTACTGCCGAAGACCTTAATCCAAATCTTAAAATTCTCGAAAACCGCTTCATTGCATCTCTGCACGCAAATAAAGATTATTTAGCGGCCATCAAAAAATACAAAGTATCGTGGGATTTTGAGCCCGAACTGGCTAAATCGCTGTTCATCGCACTGAAAAATTCAGAAGATTACAAAGCATATCTGCAAAAAACCGATGATACGCTGCAAAGCGATAAAGACATCATTAAATTCATCTTCAAAAAAGTGATCCTTAAATCGCAATTAGCCGAGCAGGTTTTTGAAGATAAATTTATTGCCTGGCCGGTTGATAAAGATGTTTTGCAGGCGATGATCGCCAAAACGTTCAAAAACTTCTCTTTTGACGATTACAAGCAAAACAAGCTGGCCGATGTTACCGGCAACTGGGCCGAAGACGAAGCCTTTATTGTTGAACTGTTTGAACTGGCCGCGCGTTATGATGCCGAATACCAGGAAATGATTGGCCAAAAAACCCAGAACTGGGAGCCCGAGCGCATTGCCATGATGGATACCCTGCTGATGAAGATGGCTATTACCGAGTTTATCAACTTTAAATCGGTACCGGTTAAGGTTACTATAAACGAGTACCTGGAGATAGCTAAAGAGTTTAGTACGCCAAAAAGCAATTCGTTTATAAACGGTATATTAGATAAAATTTTATTTGAACTTAAAGAACAAAACCGCGTACGTAAAACCGGCCGCGGACTTATTGAATAAGACAAATGATAAAGCAACTTACCTTAGGTTTATTTTTAGCCGCAGCTTTAACTGCCTGTAACCAGGCTAATACCCAAACTCAAACTGCCGATAGCACTGCAGCTACTGCTGGTGCCGCTGCCCCAATTGTTAACGCAGCCGATGCCGCGGTAATGAAGTTTGAAACCGAAACGCACGACTTTGGCAAAATTAAAAAGGGCGAAAAGGTGACATATGAGTTTAAATATGTAAATACCGGCAAATCGCCCTTGATTATTAAAGATGCCTATGCCACCTGCGGCTGTACCACGCCCGAATTTGACAAGGAGCCTATTGCTCCTGGCAAAAGCAGCATAATTAAAGTTACTTTTGACAGTGCCGGCAAAAGCGGTTTGCAAGACAAAATTGTTACTGTAATAGGCAATACCGTACCGGCCGAAAACCGCGTACACTTAACCGGCGAAGTATTAACCGACGAAAAGCCGGCTGGTACTGCCAAAAAGAAATAAATTACTTTTTAGAGATACATAAATGTTAGCATCAATTTTATTACAATTAGGCGGCGGTGGCATTGGCGGTTTTTTACCAATGATAGCCATTATAGTAGTATTCTACTTTTTCATGATCCGCCCGCAAATGAAGAAACAAAAAGATCAGAAAAAATACGTTGAAGAGCTTAAAAAAGGCGACCGTGTGGTAACTACCTCAGGTATACATGGCCGCATTATTGATCTAAACGATACTACTTTTTTGGTAGAGGTTGAAAACGGTAAAATCCGCTTCGATAAGTCGGCAATATCATTGGAGGCATCAAAAGCCTTAAATGCTCCGGCTAAAGAAAAAGAGAGCAAAGTGAAAGAAGCTACTGAGAAAGAAGCCAACGCTTAATTAAACATTACACATAAAATGCCGTTTCTTTTTTGCAATAAAGGGAACGGCATTTTACTTTTATACGTCTGTCCCTGTTAACCTTGTCATCTCGAACGATAGTGAGAGAACTTTTCGAAGCGGACAAGCTTATCGCCTTGAAAAGATTTCTTGTTACCACCCGAAATGGCATTATGGGAAAAAGTAAAGTATGTAACGCATGCCCATCATTAAATTATCCGTATCAGAACGCAGGCGCTTGCAGGTATTTATTACTTGCCTCTTACTGGCTATGGCGGCCTGGGTACTTACAACTTTATCGGGCGCTTACCACTTTACAATTAAACAAGTTATAAACTTTAAAAATGCACCTCAGCGCCGCGCTTTTAAAGCCTTACAGTCCGATTCGGTTGAAGTTACCATGCTTGGAACCGGCTGGCAAATGCTGTTTTCGAAAGTAAATACTTACAATACGCCCATTACTGTTGATTTGCATACGCTGGAGCACAGTAATTACATAGCATTAAATACCCAAATAGCACAACTTAATAAAACTACTGATGCAAAGCATCGCATAGTAGCCTTTACTCCCGACACCCTGTACTTTGATTTTACCAACCGGGTAGTTAAAAAAGTAAAGGTTGAACCGGTGTTGGATATTAAATACCAGCAGCAATACGAAGAATCGGGAAAAATACAGGTTAAACCATCATATATTACCATAAATGGCCCCGGCAATGTAATTCAAAACATTAAAACCTGGAAAACTGATACACTGAGGCTTACCAATGTAAACGATGTGGTTAGTACTACTTTGCCCCTGCAACCTGCTAAAGAAGGCAACATCAGTATTTATCCTAAAAGTGTACAATTGCGTATACCTGTTGAGGAGTTTACAGAAAAAACGTTACGCATACCAGTTAAGCTCATCAATAACCCGCATTATTATAATGTAAAGGTTATTCCGCAATATGTTAGTATTACCTTTACGGTACCCCTAAGCAGATACACCGAGGTTGACGAAGATTTTTTTGAAGCCACCGCCGATTTTAGTCTTTGGGAGCAAGGGTATAGCGTACTGCCCGTTAATATAACCCGCATACCCGCTTATTGCCGTATTGTAAAAACCGCCCCCCGTAATGTTGATTTTTTAGTTAGAAAGTAAATATGCTCAAAATTGGTATAACCGGGAATATTGGCAGCGGCAAAACAACGATAAGCCATATGTTTGAATTACTGGGCATACCCGTTTTTTACTCAGATGATGAAGCTAAAAATGTGATGGTAAACGATGCTCAGCTTGTAAAGGGCATTAAAAAACATTTTGGCAACGAAGCTTATTTTGCCGATGGCTCGCTTAACCGCAAACACATTGGCGCCATCGTTTTTAGTAATGCTACCCAATTGACAACCCTTAACTCATTAGTACATCCGGCCGTTTTCAGGGCGTTTGATGCCTGGGTAGAACAACACCCTTACGCACCTTATGTAATGAAAGAAGCCGCCATTTTATTTGAAAGCGGCTCGTATAAAGATTGCGATTACACCATACTGATAACAGCCCCTGCCCCCATGCGCTTACAACGGGTTATGCAGCGCGATGGCATTACCCAGGCCGAAGCCGAAAGCCGCAATGCCAAACAAATGCCGCAGGAAGAAAAAGAAAAGCTAACCAATATTATAATTAAAAACGATAACTCAGAACTGGTTATCCCCCAAATACTGTTGCTGCATGAGCAACTCATCAAACAGGCAACAGCGTAAAAAGCCCATATGATTTTAGATGATTTTGTAGCATTTGATGCCAACGGATTGTATTGCCGATACGGTGATTTTTATTTAGATCCGAAGCAATCTGCAGAGCACGCCGTAATTAGCCACGCCCATGGCGACCACGCCGTACCCGGCAACCATAACGTTTACTGCACCGCCCCCACCGCCGATTTTATGAAACTGCGCTATGCAAAAAATGCGGGGAAGAACTTTAATCTTTATAGTTATCACCAAACTTTTAATATTGGCGGGGTAAACATCAGCTTTATTTCGGCGGGGCATATACTGGGGTCGGCACAGGTGCTGATGGAATACCGGGGGGTAACTTACCTGTATACCGGTGATTATAAACTGCAACCAAATCCTACCTGCCAACCATTGGAATTTGTAAAAGCAGATGTACTGATTACAGAAAGCACGTTTGCAAATCCAAATACCATCCACCCTAACCCTACCGAAGAAATAGGCAAGCTCAACCATATAAAAACTAACATTTTGTTAGGAGCTTACGGATTAGGCAAAGCGCAGCGCATAATCAGGCTCATAAATGATCATGTTCCTCATAAAAAAGTATTGGTACACTTCCGCATTGCACCGCTTAATGCTATTTACGAGAAACATGGCATAAACTTAGGCAATTACCAATTGTATAACCGTAAACTGATGAAAAATCAGGACGAGTATGTATACATTGTACCTCCCTTTACATTTGACAGCTATTACCGCGCTACGGGTGTAACCCGCCTTTTTGCTTCGGGATGGAAAAACCTGCAGGTGAACGAAAAAGACACTTTATACATATCAGACCATGCCGATTGGAACGATGTGCTGCAAACGGTGGAACAGGTTGCACCTCAGCAATTATGGACCTTGCACGGAGATGGCTCGCATTTAAAAAAACATTTTGGCGATAACTTAATTACCCAAGCGCTCGTTTAAACATGTTTGTTGAGGGTGTTGATTATTATATTAACGAGGATGGCAATTGGGTATTTACAAGGCAATATCATTTAAAAAGAGGTAATTGCTGTAAAAACAACTGCCTGCATTGCCCCTGGCAAAAGCGTCAAACTAAAAAGTCAAAACAAATTAAAAATAAATAAATGTATTACCTTATTTATTATAATTGTAATTGTAAATGAAAATAGAAGACGAAATACAGAGCAGCAAATTTGAGGATAACTATCATAAAATGGTTATCAATATATCATACAGCTACAGTTGGATGAGTAACCTGTTACGTTTAGCTTTCGAAAAATATAACCTAACCAGTCAGCAATTTAACGTACTACGTATTTTACGTGGCCAGCAACCAAATGCAGCCACCATAAACCTCATCAAAGAGCGCATGCTCGATAAAATGTCGGATGCATCGCGTATAGTTGATCGTTTGATACAAAAGGAATTGGTATCTCGCTGTATCAACAACGTTGACCGCCGCGCGGTAGATATTCATATTACCGAAAAGGGCCTTGATATTTTAAGCAAAATAGATGAGGAATTTAAAACAGCCGACCTGTTCAAGCACAACCTTACCGAAGAAGAAGCCGGGCAACTGAGCAATTTGCTGGATAAAATGCGGGGGTAATTGACATTGCTTTTGACTAAGTATTCAACTACATCTGTTAAACCAAGTATTTAATTTTTATTCTAATCCCATTTTAATGTAGCGAAATTATTTGTCGTGTAACTTTACAGCGTTTTTAACTTTTTATTTAACTATGTACGAAACCGCATATATAAATTGCCCCCATTGCGGAAACGAAGATGTATATCGCATACCCCGTACCCGTTTGGTAAAAATGTTCAACTTTCTGCTGCCGTTGCGCAGATACGCCTGTTATGCTTGTTTAAAAAACTTTTATGTGCGCGAAAAAACCTTAAACAATGCACAAACAACTAATCAACATAGTAGCGCATCGTCATAAGTAACGAGCTTATTACATCAACAATAAACTTTCCATTTCAGGGTTTAATGTAAAAATATGTTAAACTTTATCCATTATCTATGGCATCAAATGTTTAGCATAGTATATTTACCACCATATACTTTGGAGTAATTTGATGATAAACCGTTACGCTTTAATCCTGATATTATTTACTACGTGTAGTTTGGCGGCTTTTGCCCAGCAGCGCGATAGCGTTAGCCTTAATACTATTTTAGAAAGAGCCGGTAAGGTTGCAGCAGCCCGCCCCATCGAAAAACTATACCTGCATTTTGATAAACCTTATTACGCGGTAGACGATACTGTTTTTTTTAAGGCTTATTTAACTGATAATTTTAAGCAACCATCGCAACTTAGCAAAGTAGTTTATGTGGAGCTGATGAATAGTCGAGATTCATTGGTACGGCTCTTAAAACTACCTGTTCGTAATGGCATGGCTTACGGGAGTATTCCGCTGCCCGAGCTAACTTACCGGCAAGATAACTATCACATACGCGCTTACAGCAAATGGATGGCTAATTTTGACGAAGATCTATTTTTCAAAAAAACACTGCCTGTTGGCAACGCTATAGATAAACAAATTAATACCTATATAACTACAACCAAAACCGGTGCCGATAAATCATTGCAAATAACATCGCGCATTGTGTTTAAAGATACTGATGGCAACCCGCAGGTTGGTAAAAAAGTAACCTGGGAAGTAAGCAGTAATGTTGATGATATAGCAAAAGGCAAAGGCAATACCGACCAAAACGGTGCGCTAACCGTAAGCTTTACCAACAGCAAGCAAGCCGACCTTACAGGTGTAGCCATTACCGCTTTTATTGATTTGGGCAGTGGTAAAAAAGCCGGCCGTAGCTTTCCACTAAAATCAGTGCTGGGCAATACCGATGTACAATTCTTTCCCGAGGGTGGTGAGTTGATTAGCGGTGCCCGTTTGCGTGTGGGGGTAAAAGCAGTTGCTTCAAGTGGTTTGGGTATAAATTTCACCGGTACTATTAATGATAATTCGGGTGCGGTTGTTGCCAATATCAGTTCGCAGCATGCCGGCATGGGCAGCTTTGTATTATTGCCCGAAACGGGTAAAAGCTACAAGGCCAACATAACTTTTGCCAACGGTACCAAAGGCACTTATGATCTACCCAAAGTACAGGCAACAGGTTTTAATATCAGCATCAGCAATACCGATCCACAAAATCTGTCGTTAAAACTGTTGGCCAGTCCAGCTTTTTTTGAGGCCAATAAAGGCAAGTTTTTTTACATCATAGGGCAGTGTGCCAATACTGTTTGTTTTGCGGCACAAACAGCTCTTAAAGAACAGGTATTTTCGGCAAATATTCCATCCAGTAAATTCCCTACCGGGGTAATTCAATTTACAGTACTTACCACAGGTGGTGTACCTTTAAGTGAGCGCATTGTTTTTGTTCAGCACAACGATCAACTGAATATTGGTTTAACCAGCGACAAACCAATATATGGCGTAAGGCAAAAAGTAAAACTCAACGTTACTGCCAAAAACAAAACCGCCCCTGTTGATGGGCACTTTTCGGTTGCGGTAATTGATGAAAGCAAGGTGCCTGTTGATGAAGATGCCGAAGTAACTATCCTGTCAAGCCTTTTGCTTACATCTGATTTAAAAGGTTACGTTGAAAAACCCAATTACTATTTTGCCCATATCAACGATAAAACCGCTGCCGACCTTGATGTGCTGATGCTTACCCAAGGATACCGCAAATTTAGCTACACCAATGTTATGACCGGCAATTTGCAACCCGTAACCTACTTACCCGAACAAGGCATAGAAATATCGGGAACATTGCGTACCACAACAGGTATGCCTTTTAAAGGTGGAAACGTACGTTTGCTTATCCCCGATAAATATTTTTCGGCTAATGCAGTGAGCGATCCTGAAGGACATTTCAGGTTTAAAGACCTGGCCTTTCCCGATTCGATGAAGGTTATTGCTACGGCAAAAAATAATTACAACGGCAAAAACCTCATGCTCATGTTGGATTATGAAACATACCCGGCTATTGTTAAAAACCAGTTACACCCCGATGATGTAGCTAATATTGATAGCACCCTGCGCCCATATTTACTCAACAGCAAAAAACAGTTTAACAGTATGCACATACTTAAAGAGGTTATTGTGCGTGCTCCTAAAACCCCTAAAATTAACCACACTGCTTATCCGGCACTTACCGGTTTAAGCAGTATTCCCGATCATCTGATGACTGGCGACCGCTTCATCTGCCCTATGTTACTCACTTGTATGCAAGGAACATTGATGGGTGTAACATTTGATACCGGAACCAACGCCTTTTACGTTTCGCGTGATTATAATGCCGGGCGCCGCGTACCAATGGCGGTTTACGTGCGGGGCATGCCTGTGGATGTAAATTATTTGGCAAGCCTGCAATCATCTGATGTTGAGTCGGTAGAAATATTTTTGAGAGATGATTTAGGTTTGATCAACAATGCCAATCAAACTAATGGGGTGATAGTTATTAATACCAAAACGCCTCCTAAGGGCACCAAAATAAGCTTGCAGGAATTACAGGAACTTATACCACAACCCAATACGGCAAACCTTACGCCTAAAGGTTATGATATTGGCAAAGAGTTTTATATGCCTGTATATGATGTTCCTAAACCTATTGGCATGGATTTGCGCAGTACTATTTACTGGAACCCGCGTGTAGTTACCGAAAAAGCTACCGGTGCTACCTCGGTTGAGTTTTACAATGCCGATGGCAAAGGCAGCTATCGCGCAGTGATTGAGGGCTGGGATAAGGACGGCAACATAGGCCGTTTCATTTACCGCTATAAAGTACAATAAGCTGATGGTAAACAACCTGCAACAGCTTTATGGCAATATTGATATTTATCTTTTCGACCAGTTGCTAAAAGGCAGGTATGATACCTGCCGCAAAATATTAGATGCAGGTTGCGGCGGGGGCCGCAATCTCGTTTGGTTTTTACAAAACGGGTATGAAGTTTACGGTATTGACCCTAATGCAGAAGCTGTACAAGCGGTAAAAGAATTATCGTTGAAACTGGCTCCTGATAACAGTTCAGCAAACTTTACCGTAGCCACCGCCGAAAGCCTGCCTTATGCCGATGGCATGTTCGACCTCGTAATTAGCAGCGCTGTATTACACTTTGCCAAAAACCACGAACATTTTGATGCCATGCTACGCTCCATGTGGCGGGTACTTAAACATGGTGGATATTTGTTTATACGCCTGGCATCCGACATTGGTATTGAGCCATTGGTAAAACACATGGGCAATGGCCGCTACCTGCTGCCCGATGGCTCCGAACGGTACCTTGTAAATGAAGATAAATTGCTTGCCTACACCATGGATCTTGGTGGCTATTTGCACGAACCTATTAAAACTACCAACGTGCAAAACCTGCGTTGTATGACTACCTGGTGTTTGCAAAAGTTATAAACTAAGCATCAATTACATTTCTATATTCAAATGACTTTAACTTCTTAGTTATTAACCTTGGTCATCTATACTCTGTATTTGTACCTTATACTGTGCCGGTAAAATTGCTTCTTTCAACAGCCAATCGAGTTTAAAAAGCCTGCTCATTTTGTACAAGCATAACACAGGTTTTAATACGGCAACTTGTTTAAATTGCAATAACTCCCTCACCCTATTAGGTATCAACATTACCTGCACCTGCTTTAATAACAGGTACCGGCCCAAACCCAAATGTTTGCGGTATTGCCTGTACAAATCGAGCGTAAACTTACTGCTGATGAGGTTTTGCTGCAGATGTTCCTCACGTACTTTTAACCAAGCGGTATAGGTATCAGGTAAATCATCAATTTGCATTCGTTTGCCTAAGCGGTAAAACACATCATACAGTTCATTCTTTTCGGCATTGGTTAGTTTGCGTTCCAGCAGCTCAAACGAACGTACCGAATAATCAATTAACAAATACAGCACATCGCGGTAAGCCCACTGGGGTATTTGCTGGCTCCTTGCCTGTTCAACGCCTTTATGAATGGCGGTAATTTTGTCGATGGCACGTAAGGCATCATCATATTCCGAAAACAGGATCTGCCTTGAATATTCTACCGTGGAAAATAAGCGGCCGAGCGGATCGGCAGGCAGGCGGCCGGTAAAGTACAGCCAGTCTACCGCCTTGTTAAGGGCAAACTCAGCTGCGGCCCCGGCAAACATAAATAATACGGTATCGGCCTTGCCCCATATCTGCCGTACTATCGAGTGTTGGTTTACAAAATACTGCATATCAATTTTAAAAAAGAACTTTCAAATACAAAGTAAATGTAATTAATTGAATTAATTGAATGTTCAGTATTCCATTTCTAATTATTTTCAGCTTGGTAGAATGTATGTCGCAATAGCCCCTTTATTTGTCGGTTATGCACAGCACAGTTTGACCGAAGGCACTATACCTTTGTATCCTAATCACTTAAAAACACAAATATTATGGCAACTCAAATTTTTGTAAACCTTCCGGTTAAAGATCTTAACCAATCAATCGCGTTTTTCACTAAACTGGGCTATACCTTTAACCCACAGTTTACAGATGAAAAAGCAACCTGTATGATCATCAGCGATACCATTTACGTGATGCTGCTAACTGAGCCATTTTTTATGAGTTTTACCAAAAAGGGAATAGCAGATACTTCGCAAGTTAACGAGTCTATCATTTGCCTGTCGGTTGAGAACCGTGCCGATGTAGACAGCATAGTGGCTAAAGCCGTTGAAGCCGGGGGTACCATATCATCAGAAGTACAAGATTACGGTTTTATGTACAACCACGGTTTTCTTGACCTTGATGGTCATGCCTGGGAGTATACTTATATGGATATGGCAGCTATGCCACAGAAGTAATTCTTTGGCTTTAATGTAAATTAAAAGGTATTCTGAAATCAGGATGTCTTTGTACTTTCACAGGATAGCGCATGAGTGCTATCTATTGAAATAAATCTTACATTAGCCAGCACCAATTATAACCTTCATGGCATTCAACTGTAAATCAATAATTACCGGGGTATTGCTAAGCCTTACCATAACCGCAACACAAGCTCAAAGCACAGATAAATTTTTCCCCAAAAAAGATTTAATGACCATTGGCTCGTACTATTACCCCGAGCAGTGGCCACATGCCTATTGGGAACGCGATCTTAAAAAAATGGGCGAACTGGGTTTTGATTTTACCCATTACGGTGAGTTTGCCTGGGCATATATTGAACCCGAAGAAGGTAAGTTTGATTTTGCCTGGTTAGACGAAGCCGTTGAACTGGCCCACAAAAACGGCATCAAGGTAATTATGTGTACCTCCAGCCCTACCCCACCGGTTTGGCTGGCTCAAAAGCACCCCGAGATAATGATGGTGAACGAAAACGGCACCACCATGCAGCATGGATCGAGGCAGCAAATATCATGGTCGAGCCCGGTATACAGGGAATATGTGAGCAAGATGGTTGAAGCCATAGCCAAACACTACGCTAACGATAGGCGCATTTGGGGCTGGCAGTTAGATAACGAGCCATCGCACTACGGGCAGTATGATTATAGCCCGGCAGCGCAAAAAAGCTTTCAAACATGGTTAAAGAATAAGTATAAGGCTATCGATTCGCTCAACAAAACCTGGGGAACAGCCTTTTGGAGTATCCGGTATGGCAGCTTTGACCAGGTGCGTACACCCAATGCCAAAGAGCTCATTGCCCAGCCTAACCCGCATGCAGTACTCGATTTCAGGAGATTTAGTGCCGATGAAGTGACCGACTTTTTAGGTATGCAGTATAAAATACTACGCAAGCACATCCCGGCCAATCAGTGGATAACCACCAACCTGATGCCCGAGCATGCCCCGGTTGACCCAACCCGCATGACCAACCTCGATTTTGTGACCTATACCAAATACCTGGTTGCCGGCTACGATAAAGGCCTGGGCACACAGGGATTCAGGATGGGCTCGCCCACGAGTATTGCATTTGCCAATGACCTGTTCCGCAGTATAAACGGCACCACCGGTGTTATGGAACTGCAACCCGGGCAGGTAAACTGGGGTAAATTTAACCCGCAACCTATACCGGGCACCGTACGCATGTGGATATGGCATGCGTTTGCAGGCGGCAACAAGTTTGTATGTAACTATCGCTTTAAACAGCCTTTAACCGGCGGCGAGCAATACCATTACGGTATTATCAGCACCGACGGGGTTAACTTAAGCACCAGCGGTATCGAGTATACTAATGTTATCAAAGAACTCAACGGCATTAAAAAGTATTACGACCCGAACGCCAAAATACCTGCCGATTATGCCGCACGCCAGGCAGCCGTGTTATATAGCCCCGATAACCGCTGGGAACAAGATAACCAGCCGCAAACTTACCAATGGGACTACCTGCAACACCTCATCCGTTACTACGGCAGTCTTAAACAATTGAATGCACCTGTTGATGTAATAACCGAGGATAAAGATTTTTCGAAGTACCCCGTGCTTATTGCACCAGCTTACCAACTGCTGGATGCCAAACTGGTTGAACGCTGGAAGCAATATGCAGAAAAAGGGGGCAACCTGATTTTAACCAGTCGCACAGGACAAAAAGACCGCGATGGCAAGCTTTGGGAAATGAAATGGGCCGAGCCTATCCACAACCTCATAGGTGCAAAAATTCCGTTTTATGATTTGATGCCCGATACCGTTAAAGGCACCGTGCTCATGAACAACCAAACTTTTGCATGGAACAACTGGGCTGATATTGTTGAACCCAACTCCGATACACAAATTTGGGGCACTTACACCAACCAGTTTTACGCCGGCAAAGCAGCGGTTATATCGCGCAAGCTGGGCAAGGGCACCGTTACCTTTGTTGGGCCCGACAGTGACGATGGCTCTTTAGAAAAAGCGGTATTGCAACGCGTGTACCAGCAAGCTAACATCCCGGTTAAAAACCTGCCCGAAGGCGTGATACTTGAGTGGCGCGACGGCTTTTGGGTGGGTGTAAATTATTCGGACAAACCCTATAATGTGCAATTACCAGCCAAAGCACAGGTTTTAGTAGGCGACAAATCATTAAAAACTGCCGGGGTTATAGTTTGGAAGGAATAGTGCAATTTTGAAACGATTATTAGGTATTATGATAACTTTGCCACAAAAACCACTTAACTAATCAACTACTCACAAATCAACTCACAAATGAAATCTCTTGCCATATTCTGCGGTGCCAACTTTAACGGCGACCCTAAATTGACCGAAGCTGTTGACCTGCTGGCCGATGTAATGGTTAGCCGTAATATATCATTGGTATTTGGCGGAGGGCGTGTAGGCGTTATGGGTATGATAGCGGATGCCGTACTGCAAAAAGGCGGAAGCGCTATGGGTGTTATCCCTGAATTTTTAATGGCTAAAGAGGTTGGGCACACTGGTTTAACCGAATTACACGTGGTAGAAAACATGCATCAGCGTAAACAACTGATGGCTACCCTATGCGATGGTTTTATAATGTTGCCCGGTGGATTTGGTACGCTCGAAGAGTTTTTTGAGGTGTTAACCTGGCTGCAGTTAGGCCTGCATCAAAAACCCATAGGCATTTTAAATATCAACGGCTTTTACGATCTGTTACTACAACAAATGGATGTAATGGTTGAGCAGAAGTTTTTAAAACCCGCCAACCGTGAGTTGGTGCTAACATCAACTAATCCTATTGAACTGGTTGACCTCATGACCAACTTTAAGGCAACACCCGATGATGTGTGGTTTAAAGATCGTAACCTTACATAAAAAAATGAACGGCAGCTATTAAGTAGTTGCCGTTTGCTTTTTAAGCCACGCGGCTACATTGTATCGTTTGCACAAATAAATTATTGTCATGATGATCATAGCCGCTCCTGTATCTTTCCTTCATACTTACAACCCGTAAGTATGCCTGTGTACGTAATTCTTTCGCCGGTTGTTTTAGTATTTAAGTTAAACGACTATTATAATCACTTTCTCATAAAAGATTGATACCTAATTGACGGTACGGCGTTGGCGTTCTGGCTTTAAAAGCTTAATTTTGTGAATTAATTATTACGCTGATGTCTCAAGATACCGAACACGTTAAATGTCTTATCATTGGCTCGGGCCCTGCCGGTTATACCGCCGCAATTTATGCAGCCCGTGCCGATTTAAAACCCGTTTTATACACTGGCATGTTAGCCGGCGGCCAGTTAACCCAAACTACCGACGTAGAAAACTTTCCGGGTTATCCTAACGGCATTATGGGCCCTGAAATGATGGAAGATTTCCGCAAACAGGCCGAACGTTTTGGTACAGACATCCGCTTTGGATACGTTAGCTCGGTTGACTTTTCGAGGCATCCGCATAAAGTGGTGGTTGATGAAGTGAAAACCATCACTGCCGATACCGTGATCATTTCAACCGGCGCATCGGCCAAATGGTTAGGTTTGGAATCTGAGCAGAAATTTAATGGCTTTGGTGTATCAGCCTGTGCTGTGTGTGATGGTTTCTTCTTCCGCGGACAAGACATTGCCATTGTTGGTGCCGGTGATACCGCTGCCGAAGAAGCTACTTACCTGGCTAAACTTTGCCGCAAAGTATACATGCTGGTTCGCCGCGATGAGTTCCGTGCCTCTAAAGCCATGGTTACCCGCGTGCAAAACACACCTAACATCGAGATATTATACAATACCGAAACCAAAGAAATTTTGGGCGACCAAACCGGTGTTAACGGCGTAGCCATAGTTAATAACCAAACCGGCGAAGAAAAAACACTGGATGTAACAGGTTTCTTTGTAGCCATTGGTCATCACCCTAATACCGATATTTTTAAAGGTGTTATTGATATGGACGAAACCGGCTACATATTAACCAAACCAGGCACAACCCAAACTAACATTGAAGGCGTATTTTGCTGTGGCGATGCGCAAGACAATGTTTACCGCCAGGCTGTTACTGCTGCCGGCACAGGTTGTATGGCCGCTTTGGATGCCGAACGTTATTTAGCAGCTAAAGAAGCCGAGGCGTTGGTGTAAATCTCCCCTAACTAAACTCCCCGAGAGGAGATTAAGATATAAAGCAGAAAGCCATTCTTCAAAAAAGAGTGGCTTTCTGTTTATTCCCACTTTTGTTTTACGTTTTTGTTCCAAAGGGCAACAGCATATTGTTTAATTACGGGCTTTACTTTTTGAAAAGCCTGATCCATGTTGTAGGTGCCGCCCTCATAATTTTTGGCAGATACTTCTACTTTGGTGGTGCCGCGCATGGCATGTTTTTTATTTCCTTGGTACATAATGAGTTTCATAGTGTCGGGACTAACGTCGCCACGGCAGGCAGTTTGGTATAACATCCATATCTCGGCAATACCATTATTATCCAGATCGGTTACGGTGAAGCTGCCGGGCACAAAATTAGCTTTAACATCAACCGGGCAATCATCAACAAAATCTTTTACCTGCCATACTGCTGTTGTTAACTTACCATTAACTTTATAACAATAAGCATAAAGGGCAGCTTTCCTCATGTCTTCCTCTTTCCCCGCAGTAATGCCGGTTTCTGTGGTAAAGGTGATGTAAGTGCCACTGGCATCGCTCAATTGCAGTGCCTTAACAACCTTGCCGATATACTTAGCAGTGGCCGGTATTTGATTTGGTAGTAGTGGTTTAGTAGTGACCTGTGCTTTTAAGCACATTATTGAACCTGTAAATGCTAATAAAACTGATAAGAGTTTTTTCATGATATGGTGTTGTTTACCAATAACAAACCGTTGCGAAAAATGTCGGCTAGTCGGGTAATTTTATTTTTACATGGTAATTTTATGGCTAAACATTAAAATCTTTTAACTTCACCATTCGTTATTGTTTAAACTGATTAAATCCTGATATGCTATCAAAAAAACGTTTACTCATCTGTTTAACCGCTTTATTAACCACCGGCTATGCAAATGCACAAACACCCAATATCGATCCTAATATGGGTATTATCCCGGCTCCTGTAAGTGTGCTAAAACAGGTTGGCACCTTTATACTAAGTCAGGAAACCTCTATTCAGGCAGATTCTGTTAACAATAAAGCAGTACAGTTTTTAAGCAGCTACCTGCAAAACAAGTTTGCCTTAAAAAATAAACTGCAGGCCTACAAAGGTATTTCAGTTAGCAATGCCATTGTGCTTACCTCAACAGGTACTGAAAACTTACCTGCCGAAGGCTACCGCTTAACCATCGAACCACAGCGCATAACGGTTGCCGGTAAGGGTGCAGGCTTGTTTTACGGCGTACAAAGCTTAATTCAGTTGTTGCCTATAGAGCGTGCCGCTACCGCTAAAATACCATGTGCCCGTATTGAAGATTATCCGCGCTTTGGTTACCGGGGTATGCACCTTGATGTTTGCCGCCACTTTTTTACCGTAGAATTTGTTAAACGCTACCTTGATTTGATGGCCGCGTATAAACTCAATACTTTTCACTGGCATTTAACCGACGATCAGGGCTGGCGCATCGAGATCAAAAAATATCCACGTTTAACATCGGTAGGTAGTCAGCGTGCGCAAACCCTTATTGGTAACTACCACGACCGTATGCCACAACAATTTGACGGCATGCCTTACGGCGGTTTTTACACGCAAGACCAAATACGCGACGTGGTGGCCTATGCCCAAAGCAAATACATCACCGTAGTACCCGAAATTGAAATGCCAGGCCACGCCATGGCGGCTTTGGCAGCTTACCCCGAGTTGAGCTGCGATACTAAGCTTGACTATAAAGTTGCCGAAACCTGGGGTGTTTTTAATAACATATTTTGCCCTACCGAAAAAACATTCGGCTTTTTGCAGGATGTGTTAACCGAGGTGATCGACCTGTTCCCGAGCAAATACATTCACATTGGTGGCGACGAAGCCCCTAAGGTAGTTTGGAAATCATCGGCAGAGGCACAGGCCATCATTAAAAGACTGAAACTAAAAGATGAGCATGGTTTACAAAGTTATTTCATTCAGCGTATGGAAAAGTTTGTGAACAGCAAAGGTCGCAGTATTATTGGTTGGGATGAGATATTGGAAGGCGGTTTGGCACCTAATGCTACCGTTATGAGCTGGCGAGGCGAGGCCGGTGGTATTGCCGCAGCTAAACAAAACCATAATGTAATTATGACGCCAAGCAGTGCCGGTTATTACTTCGACCATTCACAAGCTCGTTCAGATCTGGAACCTTTGGGCATAGGCGGTTTTGCACCATTGGCAAAAACGTATGCCTATAACCCGCAATCGTCGGCAATTCCGGCAGCACAACAAAAATATGTATTGGGCGTACAGGCCAACCTTTGGACAGAATACATCACTACCGAAAATAAGGTAGAGTATATGATCATGCCACGCATGATGGCACTCTCTGAAGTAGCATGGACCCCGTTAGCCAACAAAAACTATACTGATTTTGCCGAAACCCGTATTCCTAAACACTTAGCCTGGGCCGATGCCAATAAATTTAATTACCGGGTACCAACTGCTATAGGGGCTAAAGACACGGCTTATAATGCCCAGCAGTTAACAGTTGATTTAAAAGTGCCCGTAAATGGTGCTAAAATATATTACAGCATTGATGGTTATGATCCTAACGAAACCAATGATATTTACACCCACCCCTTTACGCTCAATATTCCATCCGACCAATACCGGGAGCTTAAAACTATCGTTATAACTCCAACAGGAAAGCGTAGTTTAATTACCCGGACCGTAGTAACCAATCATACACCAATGCCGGCGGTGAGCTTTAGTGGTACTACACCCGGCGTAAAATATGAACTGGTTGCCGGTTCGTTTACCGAAACAGGTCAGTTAGATGGTGCGCGGGTGTTAGATACCGGTATCACCAAAACCTTCAATACGGCAGCCTTTAAAAAAGCTAACCGTACATTTGGCGTTACTTACACTGGTTATTTTAATGTAGACGCCGATGGCAAATACATTTTTTCGACACAGAGCGATGATGGTTCGGTGATATATATTGACGACACCATGGTGGTTGATAATGACGGCAAACACAGTCTTTATGAGCAACCGGGCGAGGTGTTGCTGCAAAAAGGTATGCATAAGTTTACCCTCAAATATTTTGAGGCGGGTGCATTTAGTACGTTACGTGTGTACTTAACCATGCCGGGCAAGCCTAAAGGCGAATTTTCGGCAGCAAACATGGTGAACTAAAGATAGAACCAAGAGTCAAGAACCATGAATTAAGACTTCTTAGCATACTTTTTTTTAAAAACTAAGAGATATAAATTATTGAACTGATTATGAATATTAAGCATTGCTTATACCTATTGGGCTTTGCGGCAATTACGGCCGGATGTGGTTCTGCATCGGATGATAAAACTGCAGGTGCTGCTGCGCCGGTAGCTACTGCAGCGCCAAAGTTACTGGCTCCTTTCAGGTACCATAAAACTGTTGAGGTTGCCCCCGGCTTATATTATGATGTATTGGGCTGGGGCCGAGGAACGGACAGCGTTGGTGCTTATCAGATATTACGCTCCGATTCGGCAGCTGCGAAGTATACTACAACCACCGGCGATTATGATGGCCGTATTATGGATGTGCTGAACTCGGACATGGATACCGATGGTAATCCCGAAATATTTATTCATACCCAGGCTGTGGATAGCTCGCATTATGCCGAGGTATTTGCTTATGAATTTAACAACGACCGCGCCCGCAAATTGGACTTTCCACGCCTTACCCGCTCGCAGCGCAAAGGGTACCAGGGTAACGATAACTTTTTCATCAAAGACGGTAATCTCATGCGCGAGTTTGATGTGTACAATGAAGAAGATTCACTGGTCAAAAAACCTATCCAAAAACGATTGATCGAATATAACCTACGGGGCAACAGCTTATCATCAAACCAGATCAGTAAAGATTCGACCGTTAATAGCCAATCAGGTAGCACCTCTGCTCCTGTAGCCGATAAGCCAAGGGAAGAGAAACGCACATCTTCCTCTAATAGGTCATCAAGCCGTAAATCGTCATCTACCAAAAAGAAAAGCTCATCTAAAAAGGAAACGAAAAAAAGAAGAAGGCATAGATAATACATTGCGCTACGCCTCCTGCCAATCAAATATTATTTAATAGACACATTTTATGTGTCTATTTTTATTTTCTTCCGGCTTCTATTAGTCTGATTTTGCGATAGCTCAACCACAAAGGGATAAACGCAAATACGCCGAAAGAACTATCTATAAACCGCCAAAACAATGGAATATGCCTCACCGGGCCGGCAATAAAAGCCAGCGGGAAGATGAGCACGCAGGCGATCATCCCAAACTGTATAACCCATACATTTTTAACCGGGTCCATCAACGGCCCAATAAACAGTATGGCCAGCATAATATGGGCAAAGGCAAGCCAATCGGTGCCATAACTCAGGTATGGGTAACGCACATTGGTATGATGAATAGCCTGGTAAATGGTATTGAGCCAGTTTTGCATTGCAACCGGAAAAACTGATGCGTGTTGACAGAGCCACTGCAATTCGGTTTCGAGCGGAAAGGCTGTGATTCCGCTTAATGCCAATCCTGTAATAACAATCCACATATATACCTTAATGCGATTGCGTAAATACTGATGTTGTTGGAAAGTATTCATGATGAAAGGTTTAATTAAAACATTTTTGAGGTTAAACCACTTTAATAGCAACTAATCAAAAAATCTATGCTTTGCTTAAAATTTAAAATATCAGCCCTAGTCATTTTAATATTTGGTTTAGTTAGCGGCATTGCCCACGCCCAATCACAGTCGACATTAAATGCAAATGCCAGCAAGCAATATCAAGCGGCTGATAAAGAACTCAATTCGGTTTACCAGCAAATCATAAAAGAGTATTCATCAAAACCGGTATTTATCCGCAATCTGAAAGCTGCCCAACGCGCCTGGATCAAGCTGCGTACGGCCGACCTTGCGGCGCGTTTTCCTTCAAGCGGCGGGGGTTCGGCAACACCTATGTGCAAATCCATGTATCTTGAAAACATTACCCGCGAAAGAACTAAATACCTCAGAGCCTGGGTTACCGGCATACCCGAAGGAGATCTTTGCAGCGGGTCGATTAAGATTGGACAGCCATAACGGCTGTATTGCTTTCGGCCAGCAGCTTAATGGTTTGATTGCGTTGCGCTAAAAGCAGTTGCAGGTGTTTAGTAACAATTAGTTTATCGGCTATTTTGCCCAGCCACCCTAATGGAGATTTGTATACAAACTCATCTTCCATAAGCGTACCGTTGGGCTGCGGCCAAAACGCATGATAATGCCGCATTCTCGTAAAAGGCCCCTTAACCATTTCATCTACAAAAAATGATGGGCTTTGCATTTCGGTTATTTGTACAGTCATTTTAAAAGTAAAACCAAAATGACGGGCTTTCCAGGTAACGGTATCGTGCAGACCAATTTGTCCGGTGGTTATTCCGGCAACAGCCTGTTCATTAAACTGCTGCATACTTTGCTGATGTAGATCAATATTGCGTGATAGATTGAAGCAGTCTTCAACCGATGCATTGATGTGGGTTTGTAGTTTGATAACAGGCATTTTATTCCCTTTCTGTAATTTAAATAGTGTTTTTTGGCAAAGCAATTCCAAGCTATGTATTTCGATAGCTTTTTGAACAAGATTTTTTTTGATTTTACAACGTTGGCTGAGGAAAACTACGCGAAAAGTAACTGTAATAAGCGCATACAAAAGCTCCAATCATTATCGAAACATCGGCCATGTTGAATACACCCGTTTGAAATATGCCAAAGTTCATATGCATAAAATCAGTTACCGAACCATGCAAAACCCGATCGTACAAATTACCTATACCTCCGCCAACAATAAAGCATACACCTACCAATAGCAGCTTGCTCTTTTTTGCATACTTTATAACAAATACGATAGCAGCCAGCATGGTCAATAATGGAAATATATTAAGTAAAATCATTTTGGCAATATGAGGCAGTTCGTTACCTAAACTTAAAAAAGCACCGGTATTTTCTACTTTGGTAAGTGTGAAAAAACCATCAATTAAAGAAATTTGCTCATTGTATTGAACATTATGCCGTACAACGTTTTTTGAAACCTGATCGCAACCTATGTTTATAAAAATGATGGCGGCAATAATTGCACTTCTAATTAATTTTACCTTATGCATGATATGCTTATATTGATTTCATTATAAACTAAAATTTGATTACGTTATTATAACTCATTCTTATTCAACCCTCTCTTTAATTACCTGCAATATGTTATTCTGTATATCTTTCATAATCCACCCGGCCCACCATGAGGCATAAAAGTTAAAGGTAGTTGTGAGTTTAAAATGGCTGTATAAATGCAGGCGATAGGTGTTAGCGTTTAGTTTTTGTAACTCGTAAGTACCGTCAACTACATCAAAATAGTTGCCGCCAATAACCACGTGCTCATCCATTGCGGTAGAAGGGATTTCGTGCGGATTGGCTTTTATGGTGAAGCGCATGCGGCGTTCATCTTCATAATCGGTCACCTGCTCGTGGAATACCAGGCCCTTATCAAATATGGCTTTGCGGTATCCCCCTACCCCGTTATAATTCAGTTCGGCACGTATTGGGCGGGGGAAACCTAATGTACGGGTAAGCCAGCCTTTATCCTGCGGCTTTTCGATGGCACGAACCCGGGTAACATTTTGCCATATCTTAGCTTTATCTGCATGTAAATCAATATAGGTGTAGGCTTCATACTCATTGTTCTTGCTGCCGATCCATTGCTCTATGGGCGACAAAATAAGTGGCAGTAATACCAATATCGAAACATAGGTGCGCTCCTTATTATACCGCTTTAATTTGTAATGCCCGGCCAGCATACCACCTGCCGTGGCCGCAGCTAAAAACATTGGTAAGATCATTAACCAACACGCCCAGCCTTCTATCGAAAAAAGAAGCGTTAAAAACAGGAAACCAAATATGGGCAGCCATGGCATAAATATGCGGTAAGACAAAATCTTAACATTTTCGATGCTTGAAAAAAAGACGGTAAGTGCACCCATACCAAACGGCACCAGGAAAATGAAGCTTACCGACATGATTTTGAACACAGAATCCCAGTCGCGTACATCAAACACGAAGTACATTACAAACGCAAACAGCAGCGGTAGGCCTACAACCTTAAAAAGCTTATTTAAATTCATGATAAGTGGTTTTAATTACATTTATAGACGAATACTCAAAATATCGTGCACGGCATGATCAATACAGTTAAACCTGAACTGATAACCTGCATCGAGCAAACGTTTAGGTGCTACCCATCGGCTTTTCAAAATAAGCTCGGTTTCGGTACCGATGATGAGCGCGCCAATCTCCAGCAACCATTGTGGAGCAGGTAAACCAAAAGGCATACCGTAAGCTTTGCGGATGGTTTGCATCAAATCGGCATTTTGGACTGCTTCGGGAGCAGTGCAGTTTACTACGCCGTCGAGTTCATTATGGTCGTATACAAAACGGGTTATGTTGGCTACATCATTTTCATGTACCCAGGCTACGTATTGTTTGCCATCGCCTTGCTTACCACCCAAACCAGCCTTTACCAAATTAAGCAGGCGCGGAAATACGGCCCCTGCCCGGCCTAAAACAATACCCATGCGTAGAGCCACTTTACGTGTTGATGGGGTATCGGCCTCAAAAAACACTTGTTCCCATTGCTTACATACATCAATAGAAAAGCCATAACCAATCTGGCCGGTCGCTTCGTCTTGCGCGTGGTCTTCGGCATGGCGATAGATGGTGGCTGAGGTTACGTTAATCCATAGTTTAGGTGGATTTACGAGCTGCCTGATAACCTTACCTAACAACGCAGTAGGTACTAATCTTGAGCTAACAATTTCGGCTTTATTTGCTTCCGTGTAACGGCAATTTACATTTTTGCCACAGAGGTTAATCAGCATATCGGTATTGTTCAGGGCTTCGGTCCAGTGGCCTTCGGTTTGCCCGTCCCAAACCAATGTTGTAATGTTGTGAATAGCTGGTGCAGGTTTGCGGCTCAGGATGATTACCTCATCGGCTAAATCTTTATAGAAACCGGCCAGCACACCACCCAGGTAGCCATTGCCTCCGGCTAATACTATTTTGTGATACGTTTTCATAAGCTTAATTCGTTAAATAAATGAGTATTAAAACTAAGAGGCGGTAAACCATCCACATAACGGTAAGCAACCAACCCAGCCCCAATAACTTTGTGCGACGGATATGCTCTAAGAACATTAAACCGGCTACCCCCATAAAACAAAGCGTATACATTAGTGCTGATAAGGGCATCAACAAAGCTAATCCTAAAACTGGTAGTAATAATAAAGATCCGGCTAAAGAGATTGTCATCATATTACCCAGGTATTCCCAAAGCTTCGCCGGTTTAAACAGGCTAATAATCACACCTTGAAAAAATATTTGACCACCACAAATTAAATACTCGCGGTAAGCGCCGCCAACAGGTACTAGCGGAGCTAACCTAATTGCGTATTGGGTTAGTATAAGCGCTACAACTAACCAGCTAAAAATAAGATAGGCCAGGCGATAAATTAACCTAAAGGTTGGTTGAATGCGACCTGCTTCGGTATGGGTTGCCGGGATAATTACCCGGCGGTTGTAAGATATAAAAGCGTAAACTTTGCGCATAAACCACACAAACGGACCGAAACCAAACAGTGGTTTAAATACCGGCCATGCATTACCAAGCACTTTAAACAGGCTGTCAACACCATATAATACCTCGCCGGTTTGGGTGTTAACCAGTGCAATTTCGTTAACTGCTCTGCGGCGATCAACCACCGGGCAGGCCACCTCAGGCATATCCTGGTAACTGGCTCGGCCAGCGGTATCAAGCATGCCGGTTTGGGTAAATGCTTTGGTATAAGCTTTACACATGGGGCATTCGGCATCATAAAGTATAATGTGGTTTTGCAGGGTTTTCATGGCTTATTAATCATTTATATAAAATATACTATATTTTCAGTAATTTTTGAAATATAAACTCAAAAAATAAAGACCTATTTAAAGATCTTAAAAATTGAGCCCCAAAACCAGCTTTCTTCGGCCTTGAGCATGGTTTCGAGAGTTTTGTTAACATTGCCCGCCAGTTTATTTATGCTGGTTATGGATGTTTTAAAGGTTTTATATTCCGGGTCTTTGTCGTCGCCTTTTACGGTCGATAACTCATTCAATATTTTAATAACCGGATCAAGCTCGCGTTTTTTGCGCTCTTGTGCAACTTGCCGGGCAATAGCCCAGGTATCTTTTTCGGCAAAGAAATACTCTTTGCGCTCCCCTGCTTTGTGTTGTTTTTCGATGAGGCCCCAGCTTATCAAATCACGCAGGGTCATGTTGGCATTGCCACGCGATATGCTCAACGCTTCCATAATTTCTTCGGTGGTCATGGCCACAGGTGAGATTAGCAGCAGCGCATGCACCTGTGCCATGGTACGGTTTATCCCCCACTCTGATCCCAACTTCCCCCACGCTTCGATAAACTTTTGTTTGCCTTCTGCTAATTCCATACACCAAAGGTATAATTACTTTTTAAACTTTCAAAACTTATTGAAAGTTTTCTTTTATAAAATACATCTAAATAGGAAAGGTATTCTATTCAAGTACCGAAACAGTATTTAGGTTGCTTAAATGGAATACCTACATGTTGGCTGCACATCATTTAGTGCGCAGAAATTTAAGAATAATAACTTAGCTTGCTGTAGCAACAGCAACTTCTTCATTTGCTGCGGGTGTAGCAAATGCCGACTTGTCTATCTTCAATTCCTGGGCTAATTTTTTAGCCAGTTGCTTTGCGCCTTTCTGAATTTGCTTTTCGAGTTTTTTTGATGATTGGCTGAGCTTGGCAGTTACTTCCTGCAAGCCGCTAATTAAGGTAGCTTCTATATCTTTTTTTGCAGCCTTACGAGCCGATTTTACTAATGATTTGGTGGTTTCTTTTTTCATAAGATATTGGAACTTCTGATATACCCCAAAGATATGTTACGCAATAATTAATTCAATGTTATTATTACGTTAACAAAACACTTAAAATTTACAACTCATACTACAAGTGTTAACATAACACTTAATACTCATTACTATTGTGGCTTACATGAAAGTCATTTAAATCTATCTTAAAAACAAAATGAGGTTATCGAGCTAATAACTCAATAACCTCATTAACATAATAACTACTCCCCCTTCAGAGGGCCGGGGGTTATCGCGAATAATTCGGCGCTTCCTTAGTTATAGTAATATCGTGCGGGTGCGATTCGCGGATACCGGCAGCGGTGATGCGTACAAAGCGGGCTTTTTGTAAAGTTGCAATGTCTTTAGCGCCGCAGTAGCCCATACTGGCTTTCAGTCCGCCCACAAACTGGTAAGTAACCTCGGCCAGTGTACCTTTAAATGGCACTCGGCCCACAATACCTTCGGGTACCAGTTTCTTAATATCGTCTTCTACGTCCTGGAAGTAACGGTCTTTAGAACCCGATTCCATGGCTTCGATTGAACCCATACCACGGTATGATTTAAAACGACGGCCTTCGTATATAATAGTTTCGCCCGGCGATTCTTCAACACCGGCAAATAACGAACCTGCCATTATCGAGCTTGCACCTGCCGCAATGGCTTTGGCAATATCGCCCGTATGCTTAATACCACCATCGGCAATAACCGGAACGCCTGTACCCTCTAAAGCCTTGGCACACTCGTAAACAGCATATAACTGTGGTACACCCACACCGGCAATAATACGTGTGGTACAAATACTACCCGGACCAATACCTACTTTAACGGCATCGGCACCAGCTTCGGCCAGTGCGCGGGCAGCATCACCTGTGGCAATATTACCGGCAATAACCTGCAAATCGGGGTATTTAGCTTTTACTTCTTTTAACTGATTAATTACACCTTTGGAGTGACCGTGAGCGGTATCAATGGCAATAACATCAACACCTGCTTTAACCAGTGCATCAACACGCTCCATGGTATCGGCGGTTACGCCAACGGCAGCACCAACGCGTAAACGGCCATGCTCGTCTTTACAGGCAATGGGATAATTTTTAAATTTCTGAATATCTTTAAAGGTGATGAGTCCGCATAAACGGCCATCATTATCAACCACCGGAAGTTTTTCGATCTTATGATTTTGCAGAATCTCTTCGGCTTGTACCAAACTCGTTTTTAATGGCGCAGTAATAAGGTTTTCGGTAGTCATTACCTCGCGTACCGGTTTGCTCATTTCCTTTTGAAAGCGCAGATCGCGGTTGGTTAAAATGCCTTTTAGTTTACCATCGGCATCAACTACCGGAATACCGCCAATACGATACTCGCGCATAATTTTTATAGCGTCGGATACAACAGCCGTTTCTTCTAAAGTAACCGGGTCTTGTATCATACCGCTTTCTGAGCGTTTTACTTTACGAACCTCGTCGGCCTGCTTTTGAATGCTCATGTTTTTGTGCAGCATACCCATACCACCGGCCTGGGCAATGGCAATAGCCAATTGCGATTCGGTAACGGTATCCATAGCCGCCGAAACAACAGGAATATTAAGCTTTATCTTTTTGGTGAGGTACGAGCTGGTATCAACTTCGCGCGGTAAAACTTCAGAATATGCCGGTAAAAGTAGGACGTCGTCATACGTTAAACCTTCGGCTACAAATTTGGAGGGGTCGAGCTGCATGGCAAATAATTATTGTTATTTGCCGGGCAAAGGTAGCATTTTATTTCGAATTTCAGATGTATGATTTCGGAATTGGGTTTGTTTGGTACGTTTTTACGTTGGCGTGTCATAAACAAAATAGAGATGCAAGGTATTGTGTCTCTATAATGATATTAAAGCCCGTCATTGCGAGGAACGAAGCAATCTCTGCGAATGCATGGGAGATGTTAAGGTTGGAAATTAATCAACTAATAATTAAGATTTGGGCGTTGCCTCCGGCCCGGGCTATCCGTTCCAACTCCTCACTTCGCTATGCTACGTTCCGGGGTTTCCACTTCTATCCCTAACGCAAACTGCAATTTGTCGGAATCTGATTTGCATTAACCAACCCGTCATGCTGAATTTATTTCAGCACCCCACATGCTAATTAGCCAGCAAGACAAACATAGCGTTAACCTATACGTGGGTTGCTGAAACAAGTTCAGCATAACTTAAGGACATAAAAAAAGAGACACAAGGTATTGTGTCTCTACTATAATAGGTAAACGCGTCATTACGAAAAACGAAGCAATCTCTGCGAATGCAAAGCGGAGATGCATAGTTCAGAGATTGCTTCGTTCCTCGCAATGACGGGTTTATTAAATTTCGAAATCTCTAATATTTCCCTACAATCACCTTATAAAACTGGTCAAAATCCCAGTACTTATTGGCCAGTGACTTTAACTCTTCGGCAGTAACCGTTTTGATAATCTCGCTGTAGCGATCGTAATAATCTAAACCTAAACCTGCAAAGTATACGTTCTTGAATTTATCGGCGTGCGAGAAAACGTTTTCGAGGCTGCCTAAAATAGAACCTAACATATAGTTGCGCACCAGTGAAAGTTCTTCTTCGGATATCAACTCTGTTTTAAGGAGGTTAACTTCCTTTTCAATTTCCTCAATCGCGTTACGGCACACATCAGCTCCAACCTCGGTTGCTATAAAAAACGCAGCGCCATGTTTTAACGATGATATGCCCGAGCCAATGCCATAAGTGTAACCCTTATCCTCACGGATGTTAGCCATCAATCTCGACCCAAAGTAACCGCCCAGAACGGTGTTCAATACTTGCAAGGCCGGAAAATCGGGGTGCGAACGGTATACCATAGGTAAGCCCATACGAATGGCCGATTGCAGGGCATCGGGTTTTTCGGTATAAAAGAAACGCTCGGTTACCGGAGCTATAGGTGGTTGCGTGGTATCGGCAGGCTCAGTACTGTTTTGCCAGTTAGTAAAGGCACCGGTAATTTGCTTCAAAGTAGCTTCATCAACCTTGCCCGATATTACGAGCGTACAGTTGGCCGGTTGGTACATTTGTTTAAAATGCGCCAGCATATCGGCACGTTGTAGCTGCTGGTAGTCGGTTGCGCTGGCTCCTAAACCATAAATGGTGTTGCCATAAACAGCTTTATTAAACGCTCTGCGGGCCAGTATATCATTTTTTTGCAAACTAACCTGTAGCTTTTGCTGCTGGTTACGTATAAACGTATCCAGTTCGTGCTGCGGAAACTGGCTATCGGTGAGTATATCAAGCACCACCGGCAAGGTATGCTCCAAATGGCGTGTAAGGCTGTATAATATTACTTCCGACTGGTCATATCCATATTCGGCTTGTAAAAAGGCACCGTAATAGTCAATACTATCGGCAATTTGGCTGCCTGTCAGTTTTGAGGTTCCCTCGGTAAGCATGGTGTTTACTGCCATGTTTAACAGCGGCTTGGCGGCATTATACCTCAAGTTGCCAAATATCCACTCTATGCGCACCAGGTCCTGATCGCCCGAGTTAAACCAGTATACCTGGCAGCCATTGGCCAGCGCGGTGTGTCCCGGTTCAATTAAATTTATATTGTTTACCGCCTGCGATTGAGGCGCTATAGTTCTATCTAACATACGCTTATTTTTCGGCCAGGTAAATTAAGG
Source organism: Mucilaginibacter terrae (assembly GCF_031951985.1). NCBI lineage: Bacteria > Pseudomonadati > Bacteroidota > Sphingobacteriia > Sphingobacteriales > Sphingobacteriaceae > Mucilaginibacter > Mucilaginibacter terrae. The sequence goes on from NZ_JAVLVU010000001.1 coordinate 2,035,960, forward strand.
TTGATGAGTTATCCTTACGGAAAACTGATTTGCACTGCTCCTGAATTTGCTCAGCAGTTACGGCCAGGTACTTCTCAGTTTCGTGGTTAAACAGGTCGGCATCGCCAAACAGTTCAAAAAAGGCAAGGTTCATGGCTTTATCAAGCAAAGCCATTTCCGAAAACACCATGGTGCTTTCTGTCTTGTTCTTCACCTTGGTCAACTCGTAATCGGGCACAAGCGTGTCGCAAATCTTGGCCAGTTCTTCCCAAATGGCGGCTTCGGCTTTATCAATGCTAACGTTCTCCAGCGGCTTACCCTCTATAATGAACATACCTTTGTCTGAACTACCAGTCAGGTGGGCATGTATCTCGCTAAATAGTTGTTTTTCTTTAACCAATGAGCGGTACAAGCGCGATGATTGTCCGCGCGAAAGAATGTCGGAAACCAAATCTAACGCAAAGTAATCACCATCGGTACGGGCAGGTACCTGGAAGGCAATATAAATATCGTTCAACGGCACTTTGGCGGTTACCACTTCGCGGCGTTCTTCATGCTGGTCGGGCTCCTGCGGCAGATTACGCACGTATTTCTCGCCGGCGGGGATTGGAGCAAACCATTTTTCTGATAGCGCTTTAACCTGCTCCAGCGTAACATCGCCGCCTACTACCATAATGGCATTTTGCGGGTTGTAATGCTTTTTAAAGAATGCCTTTACATCCTCAATTTTAGCATGCTCAATGTGTTCGAGATTTTTGCCAATGGTTGCCCACTGGTAAGCATGTGTTTTATAAACCAACGGACGTAAACGTAACATAACATCGCCATAAGGCTGATTGAGGTAGCGTTGTTTAAACTCTTCCATTACCACGTTGCGCTGCACTTCCAGGCTTTTCTCGCTAAAGGCCAGGTTGAGCATGCGGTCGCTCTCGAGCCAAAAAGCGGTTTCGAGGTTTACGGCGGGCAGGGTAATGTAATAGTTGGTGACATCGTTGCTGGTGAAGGCGTTGTTTTCGCCCCCTACGCGCTGTAGAGGTTCATCGTACGATGGAATATTTATGGAGCCACCAAACATCAAGTGCTCAAATAAGTGAGCAAAACCCGTTTGTTCAGGATTTTCGTCGCGCGCACCCACATCATATAAAATGTTAAGCACCGCCATTGGTGTAGTATGGTCTTCATGAACAATTACCCGCAGGCCATTGCTCAATGTAAAACGGTCGAATTTAACCATGTAATTTCAGAACAAGTTTGGTAAAGCGCCAAATGTAAAACTTTTATACTCTAAATTAATAGTACCCATACGCTACTTTACCAAATTGTTGCAGCGCTTTTACATTAGCAACTCACTATTTCAACGCACGTTCAATGGAGTGTGAACCCGAGCCCACATTGCCCACTAATATAAAATCACCTTCGGCAGTGCCCAAAATTTCTTTACCGTCCACCTTTACCTTATTGCTGTTTACACCACATTTTGGTACATAAACTTTAGCAGTAACATTCACCGGTATTTTTACCATCATTTTATAAGTACCAGCATTACGCTCCCATTTAATAGCGGTATTCCCCCTGTCGCCTGGCAATATGCCTTGCACAAATTTTAAACGGTCGCCAAAATCGAGCGGCTTAATTTCCAGTAATTCGTGCTGTGGTTTAAGTACTTTAATGCCGAGCATGTACTGTTGCATAGCCAGTAAGCCAATAGCTCCCCATGGGTGCGAAAAGCTTTCGTCGATTTTATCGGCATCCCAGGCTTCCCAAGTCATGGTGCCGCCTTTAGTTATGATATTGGCCCAACCATCCCAATCTTTATTGGTATACAAGTCGAGCATGTGCGCCCCGTCTCCCGCCTTACCAATAGCCTCGGGCAAGTAACGCAGCGTAACCATACCCGATGCCATTTTTAACTCCTTTATCAGCTTATAAACCGGTTGCTTATTGTTGTCAGGCACAATGCCGGTTGCATACGCATACATGTTAGCTTGTTGCGAGGCGTGGGTGCTTTGCGAAAGGTTGGTTTTTAAACCGTCGATATACACGCCATTTGAATTTAACAACTTGGCGTTCATAGCTTTTTTGATAGCATCGGCGTAGCTTGTATACGTTTGCTGGTCGGCGGTATTGCCAACGGCGACGGCAACATTGGCCATAATATCATAATCAATATAGGCCAAAGCATCCATTACCGTACGGGTTTCAGTTTCCATGTCATAACCGTAGCGCATACTTTGCGGCCAATCAATAATACCATATTTATAAGGACCGGCACCACCTTCAAGGTTATGTATCAACCCGGTTGATTCTTTGCTGTAATTGTTTACATAATCAACCACTTTTTTAATCTTCGCATAATTGGTAGTCAAAAACTCTTTGTTGCCCGACTGCAGGTAGTAATCCCAAACCCAAATCAAATACTCCTGGGTGTAATCGGGTATGTCGCGCTTACTATCAACATTTGGGTAAACAGCATTTAACCTGCCATCAGGATAGTACTGGTCTTGTGAATCGAGGAACTCCAACAGCACGCGATGATTCATAGCGCGTTCGCCCATGGTGGTCATGGCTGGTGGCCCCTGGTAACTGCCATCGCCTAAAAAAGCTCCCTTTTCGCGGGTTGGAGTATCAACAAAACCCTCCTGCGCACCTTGTACTAAAGAGCGTAGCTGCAGGTTCCAAACCTGGTTGAGCATGTTATCTGACGACACAAAATTTGCCTTGGTATCATCCAGTTCAAAGTGACGGGTAACAAACTGTACGTTGTCAATCGTTAAAACATTGGGCGAATTATCGACCTGGATATAGCGATAAGCCAGGTAAACCATCGGCTCGAAAACTGCCTTTTGACCGTTAAGCTTAAAATAATAATTGAGGTTGGTACTTTGGTTGCCGCGTTTTTGAGATGCTGTGCCATCTTCATCCAGTAAGTAAGCGCCACGAATGGTCACTTCATCGCCGGCTTTGCCACCTTCAAAATTAATGTGTGGCATGCCTGCGTATATCTTTCCCAAATCGATAAGGTAGCTACCGTTTGATAGTTTTTTTACCGATACCGGCTTTATGGTTTGTTCTTTAACCCGAGTCAAATCTGTTCGTAAAGCATTAATCCACGGGGCAACCGGCGGAGCGCCAATCTCAGCGGCAGCATCCCAGCCTTTATCATTAAAGGTGGCGGTATTCCATCCGGGCATAGCTTTGCGCGAATCAATTTTATCAACATAACCGTTACCCTCGCCATTGCGGCGTGGCTGACCGGGCGTCCAGTAGGCGGCTTGGGTTTGTTTCCAGGTATTGTCGGTTCCGGTTATGGTTTTGCTACCGTCGGTATATTCGGTTACCATTTTTAAAATAAACCCACGACTGCCGGTAGCCCGGCCCTGCCCGCCGCCGTACCAATGCGTTAGCGCCGCAATATTGTTATCTACACCACTTTTTGCAAAACCAGTTACATCAAAAGCATTGTAATAAGCATACTGCGGATAATGGTTTGACGAACCTTTTGATACCAGCTTGCCATTAAAATATAATTCGAAATTTTGGCAGGCGGCCACGTAAACTATGGCTCTTTTAACTGCCTTATTACCTAAGCTTACGTTTCTGCGGTAGTAGGTGTAATCGTCCTTATCATCAGTGTTGCGTTTAACCCATTTGGCACCGCTCCAATCGGCGGTGGTAAACAGACCGGTATCAAAATATGATGCTGTGGAGTATGGCCCGACCACGTTGGTTTTATCCCAGGTTCGTACCTTCCAATAATACCGGATACCGGGTTTGAGGCTACCTATCAAATTAATATAATTTTGCATTGATGATGGCACCTTGCCACTGTCCCATACATCAGCCTTGCCGTTGCTCAAATTAACCGTGCTGCTGGCTACCAGTATTTGGTAACTGGTTTGCACTTCATTGGCATCCACATCGTTCACATACCAGCCAAAAAAAGGCTTGCTGTTAGTACCTATGGGGTTCACTTTATCGCAGGTGCGTAAATTAGATGGTGCACCGGGCGCAGTAGCGTATAAATTACATGCGCAGGCGGCAAGCATTGCTGTTAAAAACAACTTGTTAAAAGGCTTCATTGGGCTATAATTGGTTGGGGTTAATGCAGGGGCATACACCGTTTGTGCGATATTAGATTTAATTTAGCTAAACTAAAAAAATTACAGGTTGCACCATGACAGTGCATTACGGATATTTACACCATCCTACCGCGCAAACATGATTGATAAAGAAACGCTCACAGCACGTCTGGCCGCACGCAGCGCCAAAAACTGGGTAAACGCCCTTTGTGCCGAATTGGAAGAGCAGGGCTTTATTCTTACCGATTTGCTGGAGCTGACCCTGCATAAAGAGGATGTGATTGCCTTTCATGCCGTTTGGCTGCTGGATACGGTTGTGGAGAACGACTTGGGCAACTATGTAGCCCACATTGAGCAGTTTACAGATTACAGCCAACGCATAACCAACCACAGTTGCCAGCGGCATTATGCACGTATATTTATGCACTTTACCAAGGCCGCCCGCAAATCAATCCCGGTACGTAATAAACTGGCCCAAACCGATCTGGAACCTATGGTTGAACGCTGTTTTGATTGGCTCATTGACCCCAAGGTGAAAGTGGCCGTAAAGGCATCGGCCAGCGAAGTGCTTTTTAACCTTTGCGGCCATTACGACTGGATAGCCGAGGAACTGGAAAACCAGCTCCGGTTTTTAATGCAAAACGGCAGCCCGGCAATTAATGCAACAGGCCGCCGTTTGCTTAGCGGTTTACAAAAACGTTAGTTTTTTGTTATTCTTTCGGGCGATCTTCACCGTGCAGATTATCGCTTACCTGGTGATGGTGAAGTTTGGCCTCGATAGCCGAGGTGCTGGTATTGGCATAGGTACCGTAAGCATCCACTAAAACCCCTTTCAGGTTGTACTTTGCCGATGATATTGCGTAAACAATTGACATATCTGAAGGGTTGCTTGGACCCTCGAAACGAAAAAACTCATCTACTTCAAAGTCTTCGGCGTGCATTTGAACATTGTTGCTTTTATCATCTATAGTTTCGCCATTATCCTCAAAACTAAGGTTGGCGGTATATCCTCTTTGCATCAGGTCGTTAGTGGCATCCACTAAGGTCTCATAATTTTTCATGGTAGTATTTATTTAGTGTTTAAGTTAATTTTCTAAAGCAGTAATATAATTAGCTGCTGGTGTATTAACCAATGCGCGGGTAAAGTTGTTTTGTTTTAGTGAAGAAGTCTATAGTCGAAATTTTGCTGTGGCGATGTTGCTTAATTATTTCGAGACTTCTTTCCTACTCGCGGCTAATGATTATTCACTATGTACTACGGTCCATGAACCACCCCTTTCCACTCTATCTACAAAAAAGTTACATCTAACACATTGACTTTTAATTTAAATTAGGCAACTAAACTATTACTCTTAAACAATCCTGATGAAAGTAAAACTACTCAGTACGTTAGCCGTTGCCATGTGGCTAACAACGGCAGTACAGGCGCAGCAGGTACCATCGCCTAAAGACCATTTTGGTTTTAATATTGGCGATGATTACAGCCTGGCCACCTACACGCAAACAGAGGCTTATTTTAAAAAGCTGTCGGCATCTCCCCGCACCAAACTGGTTGATATTGGCTTAACCGAAGAAGGCCGCCACCAATGGATGCTCATCGTATCTTCTCCCGAAAACATTAATAACCTGGAGAAGTACAAAGAAATTTCACGCAAGTTGGCCCGCGCCGAAGACCTGACCGACGCGCAGGCTAAACAACTGGCCGCACAAGGTAAAGCCATTGTTTGGATTGATGGCGGCTTACACGCTACCGAAACCGTAGGTACCCACCAGTTAATTGAAACCGCCTACGAACTGGTGAGCCGTAACGACGACGAAACCAAGCGCATATTAGATGGTGCCATTATGCTGTTAGTACACGCTAACCCTGATGGGCAGGAGCTGGTATCGAGCTGGTACATGGGCCAGAAAGATCCGGTTAAGCGTAACATGAACATTCCGCGCCTGTATGAAAAATACATTGGGCATGATAACAACCGCGACTTTTATATGATGAATATGAAAGAATCGCAGAACATTACCCGTCAGCAATTTTTGGAGTGGTTTCCGCAGATTGTGTACAACCACCACCAAACCGGTCCTGCAGGCTCTGTAGTTGCAGGTCCGCCATATCGCGATCCTTTTAACTACGTATACGACCCGCTGCTGGTAACCAGTATTGACGCCTTAGGTGCCGCCATGAGCAGCCGCCTTAACGCCGAAGACAAACCGGGTTACACCGAGCGCAACGGCACCAGTTTTTCTACCTGGTGGAACGGTGGCTTACGTACAACAACCTACTTTCACAACATGGTGGGTTTGTTAACCGAAATTATTGGCAGCCCTACCCCATCGAGCGTACCGTTAGTACCCGAGCGTTTAATTCCGAGCAGCAATACCCCGTTCCCGGTTACACCGCGTGAATGGCATTACAAGCAGTCGATCGACTATTCATTATCGTTAAACTATGCGGTAATGGGTTATGCGGTACGCCAGCGCGACCAGATGTTGTACAATATGTATGTAATGGGTAAAAACTCTATTACCCGTGGCGGTAAAGACAACTGGACCTTATCACCTAAACGTGCCGATTCTATTAATGCAGCTTATAAAAAAGACCAACCGGCTACCGGCAATACCGCTGGCGGAGGCCGTGGCTTTGGCTTTGGCGGCGTACCTGTTAAATATTATGATCAGGTATTGAAAGATCCAAGCCTGCGCGATCCGCGTGGTTATATTATTCCTGCCAATCAAAGCGACTTCCCTACGGCGGTTAAATTTGTAAACGCGTTGATAAGAGCCGGTTTGGTTATTCAAAAAGCTACTGCCGATTTTAAAGTTAACGGTGTAAGCTACCCTGCCGGTTCGTACATTGTTAAAACCGATCAGGCTTTCCGTCCGCATATACTGGATATGTTTGAGCCGCAAGATCACCCTAACGATTTTCAATACCCCGGGGGGCCTCCTATCCGCCCTTATGATAACGCCGGCTGGACACTCGCTTACCAAATGGGCGTTAAATTCGACCGTTTGTTGGATGGTTTTGATGGTCCGTTTGCCCGTGTTCCTTACGGTCAGTTACAAACACCTCCTGCCCAGCCTGTGGCTGCAACAGCAAAAGGTTATGTAATTAGCTCAAGCATCAACAACGCTTTTACTTTAGTTAATGATCTGCTTAAAACCGGTGCCGAAGTTTACCGCGTACCTGCCGATAATGGTGCATTTTACATCCCTGCATCAGCTCAGGCTAAAGCCGTATTTGAAAAAAGCACTCCATTAGGTATTAAAACCACTGCAGTAAGCAAAACCCCTAAGGGTGCTGTTAAAATGTCCAAACTACGCATTGGTTTATGGGATACTTACGGCGGTTCAATTCCTTCGGGTTGGGTACGCTGGATGTTTGAGCAGCAGCACTTTGATTTTGAGCGCGTATATGCGCAGGAAATTGATGGCGGCAACCTGAAAAGTAAATTTGATGTGCTGCTATTTGTAGGCGGCGCAATTCCATCTGCTAATCCTCGTGCGGGTGGCTTTGGCGAGTTTGGCGGTCGTGGCGGAGCCAATCCTGAAGAACTTCCGGCCGAATACCGTTCACAAACCGGCCGTATTACTGCCGATAAATCTATTCCTCAACTAAAAGCATTTTTAGAGGCAGGCGGCAGCATTGTTACCATTGGCAGCAGCGCTAACCTGGCATATCAGCTTAAATTACCGGTAAGCAATGCCCTCAGCGAAACCGTTAACGGCCAGGAGCGCCCGATAAGTGGCGACAAATTTTACATTCCGGGCAGTGTGCTAACCGTAACTTATGATACTGCACAACCTGCTAACTGGGGTATGGCCCAAACCGGCGATGTAATGTTTGACAGCAGCCCTGCTTTCAAAATTAACGATGCCAGCATTAAGCCATTGGCTACCTATACCACCGATAAGCCATTGCGCAGCGGTTGGGCCTGGGGACAAAAATATTTGAAAGGTACTGCAGCTTCGTTTGTTGCTCCGGTAGGCGCAGGCAAACTATATGTGTTCGGTCCCGAAATTACTTTCCGCTCACAAGCTCACGGTACATTCCGTTCATTATTTAACCAGCTATACGCAACGGGTAAATAACAATACAGTTAATGCATATTTAAAGAGAGGTCAACCTAAAAATTGTCCTCTCTTTTTATTTAAAGCAAGCTTTGGCACAAGCTTTGTATGTTTTGATTAGTAATGTGAGAGTGATAATAGATGAAGATGAGGGGCAGCCATGTAATATACATGGCTGTTTTTTTATGTAGTCACATAGCCCCCTCTAAATCTCTCCGCCTAAGGCGTAAGACTTTAAGAATGCCCTCGCCTCATGAGGAGGGTTGAGTAGAGCTACATTTACATACAAGCCCGCATATTTACAATTTAGTTTTACATTTGCGGCTTATTTCAAATAGAATTACATATTCGTAAACATGAAGCAGCACTTGCAACATCCTGTATTTAAAACCATAGCTCATGTGGCAACACAGCAGCAGGTGCAGGCGTATGCAATAGGTGGCTTTGTACGCGATATTTTTCTTAACCGCCCCTCTAAAGATATTGATATTGTAGTAGTGGGCAACGGTATCGACTTTGCCGAAGCCGTTGGAAAAAAGCTCAATGTAAAGGTATCGGTATTTAAAAGCTTTGGTACGGCCATGCTTAAATATCAGGATGTTGAGGTTGAGTTTGTTGGCGCACGCAAAGAATCATACCGGGCACAATCGCGCAAGCCGCTGGTTGAAAACGGGACTCTTGAAGATGATCAGAAACGCCGCGATTTCACCATCAATGCCCTGGCCATTGCCCTAACCGGCAACGAGTACGGCGAGTTGATAGATCCGTTTGGCGGCATGGCCGATATGGAGAATAAACTCATCCGTACACCTCTAAATCCCGAAGAAACATTTTCAGACGACCCCCTGCGCATGATGAGGGCCATCAGGTTTGCCTCACAGCTTAATTTTATTATTGATGATGTGGCTGTTGAAGCTATCAAACTCAATAAAGAACGTATTAAAATAGTATCGCAGGAACGTATTACTGATGAACTGAATAAAATTATCCTCTCCCCTCAGCCATCCATAGGTTTTAAGTATTTATTAGATACCGGCCTGCTGCACATTATATTTCCGCAAATGGCAGCCTTACATGGGGTTGATGTGGTTAACGGGCGGGGGCATAAAGATAATTTTTATCATACCTTACAGGTGCTTGATAATATATCGGCCACCACAACCGACCTTTGGTTACGCTGGAGCGCCATTTTACATGATATAGCCAAACCAGCCACCAAACGCTTTGAACCCGGCCACGGCTGGACCTTTCACGGACATGAAGATAAGGGCGCGCGCTGGGTGCCTAAGCTATTTGGCCAGTTAAAACTACCGCTAAACGAGAAGATGAAGTTTGTACAAAAACTGGTACAACTACACATGCGGCCCATAGTTTTAACGCAGGAAATTGTTACCGACTCGGCCGTACGCCGCTTGCTGTTTGAGGCTGGTGATGATATTGAAAGCCTGATGCTGTTGTGCAAAGCAGACATTACCACCAAAAATGAGTACAAAATAAAAAAGTACCGCCAGAACTTTGAGCTGGTTCAGCAAAAACTCAAAGATGTTGAAGAGCGCGATAAAGTAAGAAACTGGCAGCCCCCGGTTACAGGTAACGATATTATGATAATTTTTGGCCTAAAAGAAGGGCGCGAAGTAGGCATTATTAAGAGTAAGATACGCGAAGCTATACTGGAGGGCGAAATACCTAACACTTATGAAGCAGCAATGCAGTTCACAATTCAAAAAGGTGAAGAACTTGGCTTAAAAGTTGTGGCAAACACAAAATAATTTAAAAACTGTATTTTTACACTATAAATCAACCTATATATAAAATGGCACTATACCGTTTCAGGGTAACATTTGAGGATTACGATGACATTAGCAGGGAAGTAGATATTAAATCAACCCATACTTTTGCCGATCTGCATCAGGCTATTCATCAGTCAATTGGCTACAACCCTGATTATTCTTCATCTTTTTACATCAGTAACGATCAATGGACTAAAGGCGAAGAAATTGCTTTTAAACCCAGCGAACGTAAGATTAGCCGTGGTGTTGCATTGATGGAAAACTCAAAACTAAGCAGCTTTATTGATGATCCGCACCAAAAGTTTTATTACACTTCAAACTTTGATCGTCCGTTTGATTTTCATGTTGAACTGGTTAAAATACTGGATGAAACTCCGGGGGTAACTTATCCGGCTACGGTAAAAACCACTGGTGAGGCACCAAAACAGTTTGGTAATGTATATACCCCTACTGCCGAAACTGCAGTGGCAGCCGAAGATTTTGATTTTTTAAACGAGGTTGAATTTAACCCTGAAGATGCCGAGGACTTTAGCGAGGTAACCGAAACCGGCGCTGCGGTAAGTGATCACGATGAAGATGAAGCTCATGATGAGGAAGATGAATTTGGCGGTGAGTTTTCGGACAATGAAGGCTTTGACGACGATGACCATAGCGGCAGCCGAGGCAGAGGTGGAGATGATTATTAATTAATTTTTCAATAACTACATACTAAATGTCATCTCGAACGATAGTGAGAGATCTTAGCAAAGCGGTTAATTCTGCATCTAAGATCTTTCGTTATCAATCGAAATGACATTTTTATTTTGATACTATATGAGCAGCAGCAAATACCTTGTTAGCATTGCCGGCCCCACAGCTATTGGCAAAACCGCTGTTGCTATTCAACTTGCACAGCATTACCAAACCGAAATAATTTCGGCCGATTCGCGGCAATTTTATCGAGAGATGAGCATAGGCACGGCCAAACCATCGCCCGATGAACTGGCTGCCGCACCGCATCACTTTATTGGTTCACACAGCATTCTTGATGATATTAACGTTGGCGATTTTGAGCGCGAGGGGCTGCTAATACTTGAGGACTTGTTTATCAAACATGACGTGGTAATCATGGCCGGCGGATCGGGTTTGTACGTTAAAGCCATTACCGCGGGGTTTGATGATTTGCCCGAAGCAGACCCAGCTATACGTGAAAACCTCAATAATATCTTTGCGGAACACGGTATTACCGCCTTACAGGAAAAACTCCTCGAGGCCGACCCGGTTTATTATGCAAAGGTTGACCTGCACAACCCGCAGCGCCTGATACGTGCCCTTGAAGTATTTGAAAGTACCGGGCAGCCTTATTCATCGTACCGCAAAGGCACAAGCCATCAAAGACCATTTAATATTATTAAGCTGGGTTTGCATATACCGCGCGAAGAACTCTACCATCGCATTAATAAAAGAGTTGATATAATGGTAGAAAGCGGCTTGCCTGATGAGGTTAAGCAACTACTACCCTACCGCCATCTTAATGCACTTAATACCGTAGGTTACTCCGAAATATTTGATTATTTAGATGGCAAAACTGATTTACCAACGGCCATTGCCATGATCAAGCAAAACACCCGCCGCTTTGCCAAACGCCAGTTAACCTGGTTTCGTAGAGACAAGGATACCTGTTGGTTTGCCCCAACCGACCTTGCTGCCATGATTAAGTATATTGATGAGACTATTGGGCTTTCAAACGCTTAATACATTCTTCAAGGCTGTGACGCCAGTAAGGTATTTCTATATTAAAGGTTGATTTTATTTTGGCCTTATCCATTACCGAAAAGGTTGGCCTTGTAGCCGGTGTTGGATATTGCGAGGTGCGTATAGGGCCAACATTGACCTGGGTGCCCGAAATATCAAAAATAGCTATAGCAAAATCGTACCAGGAAGTTACCCCCTCGTTACTATAATGATATATGCCATATTGCTGCTTATCATTAGCTATAATATGTAAAATACAGTTGGCCAAATCAATAGCGTAAGTTGGCGTACCCACCTGATCGGCTATGATGTTTAAGGAATCACGCTCTGCTCCAAAACGCAGCATGGTTTTTACAAAATTGTTGCCGTACTCTGAATATAACCAGCTGGTGCGTAAAATGTAGTGCTGTTTTAAGTGGGCCGTTATATCCTCTTCGCCCTCTAACTTAGTTAGGCCATAAATACTGATAGGCTTAGCCTCATCGCTTTCAATAAGCGGCAACGGCAAATTACCTGCAAATACAAAATCAGTTGATATATGTATTAGCGTAGTATTGTGCTCGTTACATAAAACAGCAAGATTAGCTGCCCCGGTTTTATTAACCTTACGTGCGGTATCGGTATCTTCTTCGGCTTTATCAACTGCGGTATAGGCCGCGCAATTAATGGCATATTGAGGTTGATGTGTTTTAAATAGAATTTCGAGCCCCTTTACATCCAATATATTGGCTTCGTTTTCGGCTGGAAAATACAAATCGAAATCAGGCTTATCTTCAGCAACCTTTTTAATACAGCTACCTAACTGACCCGATGCACCAAAAACCAATATTTTACCCATAATTTATCTTTATTTGATATGGCCGAAGTTAGTAAAATATATAAAGTGTATACATAAAAAAACACTCCATAGCATTTTAAGTACTACGCAAAATATCTCTAAATTTATTCCACATATTAGCCGCTAAATTTTACTTTCTTCAATATTCCAAGCAATAAACAGAGTCTTACTTTTTAAAAAAGTAATTAGAAATTAAATTCACAGTAACAGGTATTTTACAAAAAATAAAAAAAATTAATTTAGAATTATTTATAACATACTAAGTATGATGAAAACACCTATTTTATAATATTTTGGTATTCACAAACAAATTATTATTATTATTGTAAAGAATTACAAGGATTTTTTATTAAGTTGTAAGAAAATAGAATTTTAAGTTAACTGTTTAATTATTTTAATTTAACTGTAACAATTTCAATCCTATATTGTCTTACTGCATTAACTACTAATTTAATTTGGACAGATAATTGCTATGCTTAATAAGAATATATTAACCGTATTTAATAACACACTTTCAACCACTTTTATATATTAAATTTTTGTTTGAATATAATATCATCATCAATGAATATTAAGTTTTCACAGGTCGCACTTACACTTTCGGCAGCATTAGCCCTAACCGCTTGTCATACAAATAAGCGCTTAGAGGGTATGGACAAAGTAAGCACGTCAAAAACCACGTTGCAAACATTAACACCTCTTGCACCTCATGGCATGGTGTTCGTACCGGCAGGTTCAATTATCGAAAAAGATGTAGTTACCGATACTACTATGGCGGTTGACACAGTACCACGTACTGTAACCGTGAGTGCATTCTTTATGGACCAAACCGAGGTAACCAACAAACAATACCGCACCTTTGTGGATTGGGTTGCCGATTCGGTTGCTGTTACCGACTATCTTAAAGATGCCAAATACTTCCATAAAGTAAAAAAGACTTCTGTAAAAGCTAAAAAAGGAAGTGGTAAAAACCAACAAACCGTTGATATACCAACCTTTGCCGATACCAGCAAAACTATTGACTGGACTAAAGTTGGCGGCAGAACACCGCTATGGCAAAGTAATGATCCGGTTATTAAAGGCGCATTATATGGTAAACTTTACACCATGGAAAATGGTAAACCCACGCTTATTAAAGATGCGGTTGTTTATCGTTTCGACAGGTTATCTGTTAACCGTTCGGGTGTAAGCAAATATATTACCGATACTGTTGCCATTGCACCCAACACTAAAGTATGGTCAAACGACTTTCCTAATTCTCAGATGGAGATGATGGATAATAATTACTATACCAATAAAAGCTATGATGAGCACCCGGTAGTTGGCGTTAACTGGAAACAGGCCCGTGCTTATACCGACTGGAGAAGCAAAATGATTTATGCTACCACCGGCGAACGCTCACTGGCCCGTTTGTATAATTTACGCTTTAACCTGCCAACCGAAGCTCAATGGGAATATGCAGCCTCTAAGGATTTAAAACCTGACGAATTTGATAAACTATCAACCGTTAACCTTAAAGATAAAAAAACCAAGAAAAACGTTGACATGCTTGCTGTTAACTTTAAACAGCAGGAAGGTGATTACCGCAAAGACGGTGGTACTTTTACCATGCATGTTAAATCATACGCACCAAATTCATTGGGTTTATATAATATGATGGGTAATGTTTCTGAGTGGACCCTGGATGCTTTCAGTCCTTCATACAGAGAGCTGGTGCATGACTTAAACCCGGTATTGCTATATGATGCAGCCGATAATGAAAGCGAGGCAATGCGCCGTAAAGTTATCAGAGGTGGTTCATGGAAAGACAATGGCAACATGCTTACTCCATCAACCCGCAACTACGAAATACAAAACGTATCGCACTCGTACATCGGTTTTAGATGTGTGATGCCCGCACCTGACATTGTTATTGAGCAAACTAAAACCAGAAAACTGGCCAAAAGCAAATAAACAAATTAGTTAAAAAAGATTGATTGGCAGCCGTTGTAGGGCTGCAAAGCCTACAACATAACAACGACTCACAGAAAATGAAAAATTTAGCACATAAGATTTACGTAACTGCTTTTTGCCTCTTAGCCCTTGTAGCGGTTAGCAATACGGCTGATGCACAAAAGAAGCGCACAAGCAAAAAAAGCACTAAACGTACCACTACTAAGCCAAAGGCAAAAACTACCGCTCCTAAAACAGACTATAACACGCAAGCTCCGGCCGTAACAGAAACTACACCTGTTGCTACACCTCCGGTAAATGCCCAAACCACTCTGCCTAAAGATTCGCTTCCAACCGATTCTTTGCCGCCGATGGATGGTTTCTTTAAAAGCGAAATGTTTAATAACGCAAAGGCGTATAACTATCCTGCAATTAGCTCACGCGATGCACGTTTTTACAAACGTATTTGGAGAGACATTGACGTTAACGACCCTAAAAACGCTTTATTCAATGTTCCGGGTGCTACCCTTGCCGAGATTGTTTTAGAAGGATTACGTACAGGTAAAATTACCGCTTACGAGCCAAGCGCAACCAATAACGACAGTACTTTTGCTAAACGTATTAATGTATTAAACGCATTATCACGCTTCCAAGACAGTACCATGGTTGATCAGTTTGATGCTAACGGTAATAAAATTGGGTCTAAGATGGTATTGAACGATTTTAATCCTGCGTCAATTACTAAATTCAGAACCAAAGAAGATATTTACTTTGATAAGAAACGTTCAATGGTTGTAACCCGCATTATTGGTATTGCCCCGCTAAAAGCTATTTCAGCAGGTGGTTCAATAGTAGGCGAAGCACCGGTGTTCTGGTTATACTTCCCTCAGTGCCGCGACTTTTTTGCAACCAAAGACGTATCAGATCCTGACCGTAACTTATACGATACCAGCCTTGACGATATCTTCCTTCAAAAAAGATACACCAGCACTATCGTTCGCGAAACAGGTTCAAACACCCAGCGTACAACTGCCCAAATAGCTTCTGCTACGGGAGTGTTACCTGGTGCTACTGCTGCTGATGTTATCAATGGTGAGCAAGATAAAACTGCTAAATCAAAGTCTATCGAAAGCAAGATCCAAAACTTTAAAGCTAAAACCTGGAGCTACGATATTCAGAAAACACCTACTGCTGCTGAGAAGAAAGCTGCCGAGAAAGCACAGAAAGAGGCTGAAAAGGCTCAAAAAGCTGCTGAGAAAGCTGCTAGTAAACCAGCTAAAACACCAACTACGACTACTCCTACCAAAAACTAACAGGAGAGCTGATAATACTAAAAAAGGGATAAGCCTTACGCTTATCCCTTTTTTAGTATACCCTATTTGAATGCAATAATACCAGATTAAAAACTAATTAAAATCAGTACAGAAGGGTAATCCTACACCGTTGGGAGATTGGTTTATTCATAATGTATGATAAATAAAAAAAGCGCATAGGTTATATGCGCTTTTTTATTTATAGATATTCTCCTACTACTTATTGTAATCGGAGAACTCCTTATGTTCAATAACGTGCTGTGGGAGTGATTTGAAATACTCGTAAGTAATTTTCAAACCTTCCTGACGGCTTACCTTTGGCTCCCAGCCTAAAATGGCTTTAGCTTTGGTAATATCCGGGCGTCTTTGCTTAGGATCATCAGTTGGCAGTGGTTTGCCTACCAGCTTTTGGTCGGTACCGGTTAACTTGATGATCTCCTCTCCAAATTCTTTGATGGTTATCTCATCCGGGTTGCCTATGTTCATAGGTTGTACATAGTCGCTCAATAGCAGGCGGTATATGCCTTCCACCAAATCATCTACATAACAAAATGCACGGGTTTGTGAACCATCACCAAACATAGTCAATGGCTCGCCCCTTAAGGCCTGGCCAATAAATGCTGGCAATACGCGTCCGTCGTTCAGGCGCATGCGCGGGCCGTAGGTATTGAAGATACGGATGATACGGGTCTCTACACCGTGGAATGTGTGGTAAGCCATGGTAATGGCTTCCTGGAAGCGTTTGGCCTCATCGTACACCCCACGTGGGCCTACCGGGTTTACATTCCCCCAATATTCCTCGGGTTGCGGGTTTACGTTAGGGTCACCGTAAATTTCTGAAGTACTGGCTACCAGGATACGGGCATTTTTAGTCTTGGCCAAACCTAAAAGGTTATGAGTACCTAACGAGCCTACTTTAAGCGTTTGGATAGGGATCTTAAGGTAATCAATTGGCGATGCAGGGCTGGCAAAGTGCAGGATGTAATCCAGCTGGCCCGGTACATGCACATATGATGATACATCATGGTGGTAGAACTCAAATTCTTTGAGTTTAAACAGGTGCTCGATGTTCTTTAGGTCGCCGGTAATGAGGTTATCCATACCTATTACATTACAGCCTTCCTTAATAAACCTGTCACATAAATGCGACCCTAAGAAGCCTGCTGCTCCTGTAATAAGTACTCTTTTTCCTTTAATATCCATATTTTTGAAATGAGTGAATCAATGAGTTTTAGTGAATGAGTGAATACTGAACAAGTGATTATTCATTCACTCATTCTCTCATTCAGTCTTTATTTTACTTCCTTGCGTCCGATACTGTTGTAGTAAAAACCACAATCTATCATTTTGTCCAAATCGTACAGGTTACGACCATCAAATATAACCTTTGCTTTCAGTAATTCTTCTATCCTACCAAAATCAGGAGTACGGAATAATGACCATTCTGTAACTATTAATAATGCATCAGCGTCTTTTAAGGCATCATACTGGTTAGCTGCATAAGTTATCTTATCGCCCAATAAAGTCTGTACATTGTTCATACCTTCAGGATCGAAAGCTGATACAGTTGCTCCTGCGGCTAATAACGAATCAATTATATACAATGCCGGTGCCTCGCGAATATCGTCAGTTTCCGGTTTAAAGGCCAGTCCCCACAAAGCAAAGTGCTTGCCTTTAAGATCACCTTTATAGTATTTCTTCACTTTTTCGGTGAGTACGTTTTTCTGTATCTCGTTCACCTCCATTACCGAGTTCAGAATTCTAAAGTCATACTGGTTTTCCTCGGCCGATTTAGCCAGCGCCTGCACGTCTTTAGGGAAACATGAACCGCCGTAGCCTATACCCGCAAACAGGAAGCGTTTACCAATACGGTCATCGGCACCAATACCTCTGCGTACCATATCCACATCAGCACCTACTAATTCACATAAGTTGGCAATTTCGTTCATGAACGAAATTTTGGTAGCCAGGAAAGAGTTGGCAGCATACTTGGTAAGCTCAGAACTACGTTCATCCATGAAGATGATAGGATTACCCTGACGAACGTAAGGACCATATAATTCGGCCATCAGTTTGCGTGCACGTTCATCAGTGGTACCAACTACTACACGGTCGGGTTTCATAAAGTCTTCTACGGCCACACCCTCGCGTAAAAACTCAGGATTACTTACCACAGCATATTCAACACCCGGTGCGGCATGTTGCTGCATGGCAGCTGTCACCTTATCGGCTGTGCCTACAGGTACAGTTGATTTAGTTACAATTACTTTATACTCTGTAATAATTTTAGCTATATCGCCGGCAGCGCCAAGCACATAGCTCAAATCGGCAGCACCATCGCCACCCGGAGGAGTTGGCAATGCTAAGAAAATGATTTTAGCTTCGGCAATACCTTCTGCCAGGTTCGATGTGAACTTCAAGCGGTCTTGCGCAATATTACGATGGAACAGTTGCTCCAGGCCAGGCTCATAAATGGGCAGCTTACCGGCCTTCATCATTTCTACCTTTTTCTCGTTAATGTCAACGCATATAACTTCGTTACCGGTTTCTGCTAAACAGGTACCGGTTACTAAACCTACATACCCCGTTCCTACTACGGCTATTTTCATATTAATTCTTTTTTAGTTGGTTGATGGTTGTTCTTGTTGTTGTTGCTTTAATTATCGTTCGGTAACTTGCTGTTTACTCAAAAAATCTTCGTAAGCCAGCTTAATGCCTTCGGGTAATTCTATGGTGTGTTTCCAGCCTGTGGCATGTAGTTTTGATACATCCATTAATTTACGTGGCGTTCCATCGGGTTTGGTTGTATCAAGCAAAATTTCTCCTTCAAAACCTACAACCTCTTTAACCAGTTCGGCCAGTTCTTTAATAGATAAATCCACTCCCGTACCAATATTTACTAAACCTGATTCATTAAAATTCTGCATCAGGTAATAGCAAGCCTCGGCCAAATCATCAGCAAATAAAAACTCGCGTTTAGGCGTACCTGTACCCCATATGGTAACACTTGGCAAACCTTGTTCTTTTGCCTCATGAAACCTGCGGATCATGGCCGGAAGCACATGCGAATTTTGCGGATGGTAGTTATCATTATATCCGTACAAATTAGTAGGCATCACTGATATATAGTTACAGCCGTACTGAGCCCGATAAGCATCGCACATTTTAATACCAGCGATTTTGGCAATGGCATAAGGTTCGTTAGTATCTTCCAATGGGCCGGTAAGCAGGTAATCTTCCTTTAAAGGCTGATGGGCCATTTTAGGATAAATACAGCTTGAACCTAAGAACATCAGTTTTTTCACCTCATTAACATATGAAGAGTGAATGATGTTATTTTGTATCTGCAGGTTATCGTACAAAAAATCGGCACGATAAGTATTATTGGCTACGATGCCTCCTACCTTGGCTGCTGCTAAAAAAACATAATCGGGTTTTTCCTGTTCAAAAAAATCGGAAACAGCTTGTTGATTGCGTAAATCCAATTCTGATGAACCGCGAACTACAAAGTTGGTAAAGCCCTCGTTTTCAAGCTTACGCTTAATGGCCGAACCTACCATACCCCTATGGCCTGCTATATATATTTTAGCGCTTTTTTCCATTATGAGGCTATTATTCGAACTGATTTTTGATTTGATAGCCAGACTCGCGCAGTAATCTTTCTTTACGGAATAACTCTACGTCTGAAGTCATCATATCTTTTACTAATGAAGCTAAATCGTGCTTTGGAGTCCAGCCTAATTTTGTTTTTGACTTGGTTGGGTCACCAATTAATAACTCAACCTCAGTAGGGCGGAAATATTTAGGATCAACAGCTACAACCTCGGTACCTGCTTCTAACTGGTAATCGGAGTGACTGCAGCTTACTACATAACCTTTCTCTTCAACACCCTCGCCTTTAAATTCAATAGTTATGCCCACTTCAGCAAATGCCATACGTACAAATTCACGTACGCGCGTAGTTACGCCGGTAGCAATTACAAAGTCTTCAGGAGTATCCTGCTGCAGTATGAGGTACATAGCCTCTACATAATCTTTCGCATGGCCCCAATCGCGCTGTGCATCAAGGTTACCTAAGTATAATTTATCTTGTAAACCCATAGCAATTTTAGCTGTTGCGCGGGTAATTTTACGGGTTACAAAAGTCTCACCACGTAACGGGCTCTCGTGGTTAAACAAGATGCCATTGCATGCAAACATACCATAAGCTTCGCGGTAGTTAACTGTGATCCAGTAGGCATACATTTTAGCCACGGCGTAAGGGCTACGTGGATAAAACGGTGTAGTTTCAGACTGCGGCACAGCTTGTACCAAACCGTAAAGTTCTGAAGTAGATGCCTGGTAAATACGTGTTTTTTTCTCCAAACCTAAAATACGGATAGCCTCTAACAAACGTAAAGTACCAATACCATCGGCATTTGCAGTATATTCAGGAGTGTCAAAGCTCACTTTAACGTGGCTCATGGCACCTAAGTTATATATCTCATCGGGCTGAACCTGTTGTATAATGCGGATCAAGTTGGTTGAATCACTTAAATCTCCATAGTGTAATACTAAACTCGGATGTGGTTCATGGGGGTCTTGGTACAAGTGGTCAATACGATCGGTATTGAATAACGAGCTGCGGCGTTTGATACCATGCACTTCGTATCCCTTGCTTAACAGTAATTCTGTTAAGTAGGCTCCGTCCTGCCCTGTTATACCTGTTAATAATGCTTTCTTCATGTATAGTTGGATGGTTGTTTGTGAACAAAAATCTGGCAAAGCCAGTATACTATATTAATTATTGATTGCTTCTTTTATCTCCGGCTTTGGCAAAAAGTCACCCACAAAATTCTCCATCACATTGTCGATGTTTAAATATTGCAAGGCATAATCGCGCGCATTATGCCTTTTGACTAATGCCCCCTCCGGATTTTCCTTAATCCTTAAAATTACATTAGCCAAAGCTTCATAACTTTCAGGTTCAATTATGTAACCCAAATCGTACTTATCAACCACATTGTACAAAGAAGTGCCCGGTGAACAAGTAACGATGCTTGTGCCCCCTACGGCCAAAATTGTGGTAAGTTTTGATGGCATAACCAAATCACCGGCGTTAGCCTTTTGCAACACGAGGTGAAAATCGCCAAGGTTTAAAAATTCATTAAATACCTCTTTATCCTGAACGGGTAGGAAATTTATGGAATTCAGGCCTTTCTCTTCAGCCATTTTTACAAGCTTATCTTTATAAGGCCCCGAACCGCAAATAATAAACTTAATATCAGATTCCTTCTTTAACAAATCGGCAGCATGTATCACATTCTCAAGACCTTGTTTCTCGCCTATAGCCCCTGAGTATAAAAAAATAAGATCAGTGTCCTGATATCCCCATTTGGATTTTAGTGACCCCCTGTTATCAACCGGATAAAAATAAGTTGTATCGGCCCAGTTAGGAAAAAAATGCACCGGCTTGTCAACCTTCACACTTACCTTATCCTTCATCCCTTCAGATATGGTACTCACAAAATCTGCCTTGGCTAAAATATCACGTTCTATAGTATATAATCTATCAATCAACTTGTTGCTTGATAACATTTGCAAATCCTGCGCGGCTTCAATTTGCAAATCCTGTATATGATAAAGCAGTTTTCCACCCTTATAATTTCTTATTAACAAGCCTAAATAAGCTAAATGGAAAGGTGGCGCTACAGTTATTATCAAATCAAATTTATTTGATGACAGTAGCATTTTAAACACAACCCATATTTTGAACAGCCAAAAAGACATGTCCTGAATCATACGTTTTTTACCAGTTGGGTTTTTGGGGATAAATGATGGGCAACGATATACAGTAACAGGCGCACCTTTTTCACCCATAACAATTACCTCCTTCTTATACCACCTGTTAGTATAAGGCGCCTGTACTTTCCAGTATGGATAGTATGGAAATGTTGTAATAACTGTACATTCATAACCCTGTTTTGAAAGCCATTCTATCATTTCGCCATTATACTTACCAATGCCTGTTGGCTCTGGTGAAAAGTTATGGCTTATTAACAGAATTTTTTCGTTTTTCATTAAGGCTGGTAGTATTTAATAATAATGCGCTTAAAGTCCAAATACACTATTATTTATAACAAATATAAAAAAACAATAATCTATTTGCAAACAATATAATCTATATGGAAAATCCATATCATATTTTCAATCAATTAATGATGTAATATAAGGCAGTATGGTAAGTAACATATCTAAGCTTGCCCCATGGTTCCACCAAAATTCATCGGAAACCCAGGATTTTCAGGTTGAATTTTAATACGACCATTTACCGCTTCAAACTTCTCTATATTGTCCTCTAAGGCCGAAAGCAGGCGTTTGGCATGCTCCGGTGTTAAGATTATTCGCGATTTAACTTTGGCTTTTGGTACACCCGGCATAACCCTAATGAAATCTAACACAAATTCAGCGTTTGAATGAGTTATGACAGCCAGATTTGAATATATGCCTTCTGCTATCTCTTCAGTTAACTCAATATTCAACTGATTTTCATTTGTCTCTTCCATGCTACTAAAATAGTAAAGCTATTGTAAAATTGTTATTAAAAATTAATCTCTTTTTAAAATTTAATAATACTGCAAAGCAAAAAGGCCATCCTGTTAACAGGATGGCCTTTTATTAATTTGACTAATAATTATTATGCTTCAGTATCTTCAGTTTTTGAAGCCATTAAGCGATCAAACTCCTCTTGAGAACCTACACGTATATTATCATATGCGCGTAAACCAGTTCCTGAAGGTATTAAGTGACCTACAATAACGTTCTCTTTCAAACCTAACATCTTATCGCGTTTACCTGCAATTGCAGCTTCGTTAAGTACTTTGGTAGTTTCCTGGAACGATGCAGCCGAGATGAACGACTTGGTGCCTAATGATGCACGGGTAATACCCTGAAGTATTGGGCTTGATGTTGCAGCAATAGCGTCACGTACTTCAACCAGTTGCTGGTCTTTACGTTTCAGCACAGAGTTTTCATCACGTAAACGACGTAAAGATACGATCTGTCCAGCTTTCAAGGTAGTAGAATCACCCGGTTCAACAACAACTTTTTTGTCGAATATATCGTCGTTCTCTAACATGAAATCCCAGCTATCAACAGATTCTCTCTCTAAGAAACGGGTATCTCCCGGATCTTCGATAGATACTTTTTGCATCATCTGGTGAACGATAACCTCAAAGTGCTTATCGTTAATTTTCACACCTTGCAAACGGTAAACCTCTTGTATACCATTTACTAAGTACTCTTGTACAGCTGCAGGGCCTTTAATAGCTAAAATATCGGCTGGTGATATCGAACCATCTGACAAAGGCATACCGGCTTTAACAAAGTCGTTATCCTGTACCAGGATGTGTTTAGATAATGGCACCAGGTATTTTTTAACCTGACCGTCACGCGATTCAATAGTGATCTCGCGGTTACCGCGTTTAACACCACCTAAGGTTACCACACCATCAATTTCGGTTACTACCGCAGGGTTTGATGGGTTACGTGCCTCGAATAACTCGGTTACACGTGGTAAACCACCAGTAATATCTCGGGTTTTACCGGTTGAACGAGGAATTTTAGCAATTACTTGTCCGGTTTGTATTTTCTCACCTTCTTCAATAGCAATGTGAGCGCCTACCGGGATGTTGTATCCTTTAATAACGTCGCCACCACGTTCTGCTATTTGAATAACAGGGTTTTTGGTTTTATCGCGTGTATCGATAATTACTTTCTCACGGTGACCGGTTTGCTCGTCAGATTCCTCACGGAAGGTAATACCTTCTAATACGGCATCAAACTTGGCAACACCTGCAAACTCAGAGATAATAACCGCGTTATACGGATCCCATGAACAAATACGCTCCCCTTTGGTAATGGTACTGCCATCTTTAATGTACAGGTACGAACCGTAAGGAATATTATTGGTCATGATAACCTTGTTGCTACCCGGCTCAATGATGCGGAACTCGCCCGAACGGCCTAATACCACATCAACAGCGCCATCTTCGGCAGTTTCAAAAGATACTGTACGTACGTTTTCAAACTCAATGATACCATCGTAACGTGCGTTGATTTGTGATTCAGCCGCAATGTTAGATGCGGTACCACCCACGTGGAAGGTACGAAGTGTTAACTGTGTACCTGGCTCACCAATTGATTGAGCTGCAATTACACCTACAGCTTCACCGGCCTGTACACGTTTACCTGTTGCCAGGTTACGTCCGTAACAAAGACCACACACGCCGCGCTTACTTTCGCAGGTTAATACCGAACGAATTTCGATACCTTCCAAAGGAGAGTTCTCAATACGTTTGGCAATTTCCTCATCAATGTCATGTCCGGCCGAAATCAACAGTTCGTTGGTTAACGGGTCAAACACATCATGTAAGGTAGTACGACCTAAGATACGGTCATATAATGGCTCTACAATATCCTCGTTGTCTTTTAGTGCAGTTGTATATATACCGCGTAAAGTTCCACAATCAGTTTCACCCACAATCATATCCTGGGCAACGTCATGTAAACGACGGGTTAAGTAACCAGCATCCGCAGTTTTCAAAGCCGTATCAGCCAAACCTTTACGGGCACCGTGGGTAGAGATAAAGTACTCTAATACCGACAGACCTTCTTTAAAGTTCGACAAGATCGGGTTTTCGATGATCTCACCACCCGAACCTGATTTTTGAGGTTTGGCCATCAAACCACGCATACCTGCAAGCTGACGAATTTGCTCCTTAGAACCACGAGCACCCGAATCCAACATCATGTAAACTGAGTTGAAGCCCTGGTTGTCGGTCGAAAGGATCTCCATTACATTCGCGGTTAAGCGGTTATTGATACGGGTCCAGATATCGATAATTTGGTTATAACGCTCGTTGTTGGTAATGAAACCCATGTTATAGTTGTTCATTACTTCTTCAACCTCGCGTGATGCTTGTGCAATCAGATCAACTTTTTGTGCCGGAATGTTAACATCCTGCAAGTTGAACGACAGACCACCCTGGAATGCCATTTTGAAACCTAATTCCTTAATATCATCAAGGAACTGGGCTGCACGAGCCATACCAGTATTTTTAACAACCTCACCAATAATATCACGAAGTGATTTTTTGGTCAACAGTTCGTTAATGTAACCAACCTCTTCAGGTACGTGCTGGTTAAACAGTACGCGGCCTACGGTAGTATCAATTATTTTAGTTACAATTTCGCCGTTACGCTCTTTAACTTTTCCTTTTACTTTGATGAAGGCGTGTAGGTCAACTTTTTTCTCGTTGTAGGCAATAATTACCTCCTCGGCCGAGTAGAATGTTAAACCTTGTCCTTTTACCACACGAGTTTCATCAGTTTTGCGGCCTTTAGTAATATAGTAAAGACCCAAAACCATATCCTGAGATGGTACTGTAATAGGTGTACCGTTTGCAGGGTTAAGGATGTTGTGCGAAGCAAGCATCAAAATTTGGGCTTCCAAAATTGCCGCGTTACCAAGAGGTACGTGAACGGCCATCTGGTCACCGTCAAAATCCGCGTTGAATGCCGTACAGGTTAGTGGGTGCAATTGAATTGCTTTACCTTCAACCAGTTTAGGCTGGAATGCCTGTATACCCAAACGGTGCAGCGTAGGCGCACGGTTAAGTAAAACAGGGTGACCTTTCAATACGTTCTCTAAAATATCCCAAACTAATGGGTCTTTGCGATCAACGATCTTTTTGGCAGATTTTACTGTTTTAACCACACCACGCTCAATCATCTTGCGAATGATAAATGGTTTAAACAGCTCGGCAGCCATATCTTTAGGTAAACCACACTCGTGTAGTTTAAGGTTAGGACCTACAACAATTACCGAACGGGCAGAGTAATCCACACGTTTACCTAATAAGTTTTGACGGAAACGGCCTTGTTTACCTTTCAGAATATCAGAAAGTGATTTAAGGGCACGGTTACCTTCAGTTTTTACCGCGTTAACTTTACGTGAGTTGTCAAATAACGAATCCACAGCTTCCTGAAGCATACGTTTTTCGTTACGTAAAATTACCTCTGGCGCTTTAATCTCGATCAAACGCTTTAAACGGTTGTTACGGATAATAACACGACGGTAAAGGTCATTCAAATCGGAAGTTGCGAAACGACCACCTTCCAGTGGTACTAACGGACGCAACTCTGGCGGAATAACCGGAACGATCTTCACGATCATCCACTCAGGGTTGTTATCGATACGGCTCTTAGCATCACGGAAAGCCTCAACAACTTGTAAGCGTTTTAAAGCTTCGTTTTTACGTTGTTGTGAAGTTTCGTTTGCTGCCTGGTGACGTAAATCGTATGATAACTGATCTAAGTCGATGCGTTTCAATAACTCTTCCAAAGCTTCGGCACCCATTTTGGCAACAAATTTCTGAGGATCTTTGTCGTCAAGGTATTGGTTCTCTTTAGGGAGAGTATCTAATACGTCCAGGTATTCTTCTTCAGTCAGGAAATCCATTTTAGAAATTCCGTCAGCTTCTTTAATACCTGCTTGTATAACTACGTAACGCTCGTAGTAAATAATTAAATCGAGTTTTTTGGTTGGTAAGCCCAGTAAGTAACCAATTTTGTTTGGTAACGAACGGAAGTACCAGATGTGTGCAACAGGAACCACCAAGTTGATGTGGCCCATACGCTCACGACGAACTTTCTTTTCGGTAACCTCAACACCACAACGGTCACACACGATGCCTTTATAACGGATACGTTTGTATTTACCGCAATGGCACTCGTAATCTTTTACCGGACCAAAAATCCGTTCACAAAATAAACCATCACGCTCGGGTTTGTAGGTCCGGTAGTTGATGGTTTCTGGTTTTAAAACTTCGCCACTTGAACGCTCCAGGATAGACTCGGGAGAGGCTAAACTGATGGTAATGGTGGTAAAGTTGCTTTTTATTTTACTATCCTTTTTGTAAGACATATTCTTCTTTTAATGATTTAGTGATGAGCACAGGCTCATTTTGCACATAAAAGTTAACAAAGGGTTGAATGTTACCATTCAACCCCTCACTAATCAATTCTATTATTCTAAGGTGATATCCAAACCTAAACCTCTTAACTCGTGAACCAATACGTTGAATGATTCAGGAACAGATGGCGTTGGTAAGTTTTCGCCTTTAACAATGGCTTCGTAAGTTTTAGCACGGCCAATAACATCATCCGATTTCACAGTAAGGATCTCTTGCAGAATGTTGGCAGCACCAAATGCTTCCAGTGCCCAAACCTCCATCTCACCAAAACGCTGACCACCAAACTGGGCTTTACCACCCAATGGTTGTTGTGTAATTAATGAGTATGGACCGATTGAACGTGCGTGCATCTTATCATCAACCATGTGACCCAGTTTAAGCATGTAAATAATACCTACTGTGGTTGGCTGGTCAAAGCGGTCGCCGGTTAAACCGTTGTACAGGTATGTACGGCCGGTTGGTGGCAAACCTGCTTTTTCAATCCATCCTTCTACTTCAGCGTATGTTGCACCGTCGAAAATAGGAGTAGCGAATTTAACACCAAGCTCTTTACCTGCCCAACCTAACACGGTTTCGTAGATCTGGCCCAAGTTCATACGCGAAGGTACACCCAGTGGGTTCAATACAATGTCAACCGGTGTTCCGTCAGCAAGGAATGGCATATCCTCGTCACGTACAATGCGCGCTACGATACCTTTGTTACCGTGGCGGCCGGCCATTTTATCACCCACTTTAAGCTTACGCTTTTTAGCGATGTATACTTTAGCCATTTGTACGATGCCTGATGGCAGCTCATCACCTACACTGATCGCAAATTTATCGCGACGATAAGCACCAAGCTCTTCGTTAACCTTAATACCGTAGTTATGTAGTAACAACTTGATCTGATCGTTTTTATCCTCATCAGTTGTCCACTTGGTTGGGTTAATATTTTCGTATGGAAGTTCTACCAGTGTTTTTTGGGTGAATTTAACACCTTTTGGTACCAGCAGCTCTTTGTAAACGTTAAATACACCTTGTGATGTTTTGCCATTCACTATCTCAAATAACTTATCAACCAAACGGTTTTTAAGATCCTTGATAGCCTTATCATGTTTAGCATCTAATTTTTCTAACTGTGCTTTTTCTTCAGCTTTCGAAGTCTTTTTAGCACGAGAAAATAATTTAGTATCGATAACCACACCAGCAATTGATGGCGGAGTTTTCAACGAAGCATCTTTTACGTCGCCGGCTTTGTCACCAAAGATGGCACGTAACAGTTTCTCTTCCGGTGAAGGATCTGACTCGCCTTTAGGGGTGATCTTACCGATCAAGATATCGCCTTCTTTAACCTCAGCACCAACACGGATAATGCCGTCTTCGTCAAGGTCTTTAGTGGCTTCTTCAGATACGTTAGGAATATCAGGTGTCAATTCCTCTTCACCACGTTTAGTATCACGAACTTCAAGCTCGAACTCCTCAACGTGAATTGAAGTGAAAATATCCTGTGATACCACACGCTCAGAAATTACGATCGCATCCTCAAAGTTGTATCCTTGCCAAGGCATGAATGCCACCTTCATGTTACGGCCTAAGGCCAGTTCACCGTTTTGAGTTGCATAACCCTCGCAAAGTACTTCACCTTTAGTAACCCTTTGACCTTTTTTAACAATAGGCTTAAGGTTCATGGTAGTGCTCTGGTTAGTTTTCTGGAACTTGATCAGGCGGTAACCTTTGGTATCGTCGTCAAATGAAACCAAACGGTCATCATCATTACGATCATAACGGATACGAATCTCGTTGGCGTCAACATATTCAACTACACCATCACCCTCGGCGTTAACCAGGGTACGGCTGTCTTTAGCTACACGCCCTTCCAAACCGGTACCTACAATTGGCGCTTCAGGGCGTAAAAGCGGCACGGCCTGGCGTTGCATGTTCGAACCCATCAACGCACGGTTAGCATCATCATGCTCCAAAAACGGAATCAACGAAGCTGCAATCGAGGTGATCTGGTTCGGCGCAATGTCCATATAATCCAAACGCTCAGGTTCGATGATCGGGAAGTCACCCTCGAAACGTGCTTTTACACGTGGAGTAGCAAACACACCGCTATCATCATAAACTGCGTTGGCCTGGCCAATAGTTTTACCATCTTCGTCCTCTGCCGATAAATAAATTACCGGCTCGTCAACTGCTACCACACCGTTATCCACACGTTTGTACGGAGTTTCGATGAAGCCTAAGCTATTGATCTTAGCGTGAACGCAAAGAGAAGAGATCAAACCGATGTTCGGACCTTCAGGAGTTTCAATGGTACACAAACGACCATAGTGGGTGTAATGCACGTCACGTACCTCAAAACCGGCACGCTCACGTGATAAACCACCAGGACCAAGCGCCGATAAACGGCGTTTGTGAGTGATCTCGGCCAATGGATTGGTTTGATCCATGAACTGAGATAACTGGTTGGTACCGAAGAACGAATTAATTACTGATGATAATGTACGCGCGTTGATCAGGTCGGTTGGTGTAAACACCTCGTTATCACGAATGTTCATACGCTCACGGATGGTACGGGCCATACGTGCTAAACCAACACCAAATTGTGCATACAATTGCTCACCTACCGTACGTACACGACGGTTTGATAAGTGGTCAATATCATCCACCTCAGCTTTAGAGTTGATCAGTTTAATTAAGTATTTAACAATGGCAATAATATCAGCCTTGGTTAATACTTTGATCTCGTCAGAGGTATCAAGCTTCAGTTTACGGTTGATGCGGTAACGGCCCACATCGCCCAGGTCATATCTTTTATCTGAGAAGAACAAACGGTCGATAATACCACGAGCAGTTTCCTCATCTGGTGGTTCGGCGTTACGTAACTGACGATAGATGTGCTCTACCGCTTCTTTCTCGGAGTTCGAAGTATCTTTCTGTAAAGTATTGTATATAATGGTATAATCACCGCTGGTAGAAGCATCTTCCTTGTTCAGGATAATGCTTTTTACACCTGCATCAATGATTTGCTCAATATTGTTATCATCCAGTACAGTTTCGCGCTCAAGGATAATCTCATTACGGTCGATTGATACCACTTCACCTGTATCTTCGTCCACAAAGTCTTCTACCCATTTTTTGAGCACCCTTGCAGCAAGTTTGCGGCCAACAAATTTCTTAAGGCCCGATTTGCTTACTTTTACCTCGTCGGCAAGTTCGAACAATTCTAAGATGTCCTTATCCGAATCGTAGCCGATGGCACGTAACAAGGTTGTAACCGGGAATTTCTTTTTACGGTCAATGTAAGCATACATAACGTTATTAACGTCGGTAGCAAACTCAATCCATGAACCTTTGAAAGGAATTACACGGGCTGAGTACAATTTAGTACCGTTGGTGTGGCGGCTTTGGCCAAAGAACACACCTGGCGAACGGTGTAACTGCGATACAATTACACGCTCGGCGCCATTGATTACGAATGTACCTTTTGGCGTCATGTAAGGGATAGTACCTAAATACACATCCTGAACAATGGTTTCAAAGTCTTCGTGCTCTTCATCATTACATGAAAGGCGAAGCTTTGCTTTTAAAGGCACACTGTAAGTTAAGCCACGGTCGATACACTCTTGTATATCGTAGCGGGGCGGGTCAATAAAGTAATCCAAAAACTCCAGAACGAAAATGTTACGAGAGTCTGAGATTGGAAAGTTTTCGGCAAACACTTTAAACAAGCCTTCCTTGTGACGGTTGTCTGAAGTGGTTTCGAGCTGGAAAAATTCCTGAAAAGATTTCAACTGAACATCCAGAAAGTCAGGATAGTCAAGGACGTGCCTGCTGGTTGCAAAGTTCACTCTTTGGTTATTTTTGTTTGCCAAGGGATTTATAATTTTAATATGTATTAAACTCTTATTGGTTTATTTAAAGTTGTTCCTGAACTTCAAACAAAAATGAAAACATTATAAACGGCAATAGACCCCGACCAAAAGATGGTCGGGGTCTTGATGCTTTTTAGCTTGTATGGAGAAACAATTACTTGATCTCAACAACAGCTCCGGCTTCTTCTAAAGATTTTTTCAATGATTCAGCTTCTGCTTTATCAACACCAGTTTTTAATTCTTTTGGTGCGCCGTCAACTAAATCTTTAGCTTCTTTCAAACCAAGACCTGTTAAGTCTTTAACTAATTTAACAACTGCTAATTTCTGACCACCTGCTTCTTTCAGGATAACGTCAAACGCAGTTTGCTCAGCAGCAGCAGCAGGTGCATCACCACCAGCAGCAGGAGCAGCAACAGCAACAGCTGCAGCAGCAGGCTCAATACCATACTCGTCTTTCAGGATCTGAGCTAATTCGTTAACTTCTTTTACTGTTAAGTTTACCAACTGTTCAGCAAACGCTTTTAAATCTGCCATGATTATTTAAATTTTACTTTTAATGCTTTTTGTTTAATTGCGACCTTAAGGTGTTCGCTTAACCTTCTCTTTCTTGTAATGTTTTTACCAAACCTGCAATTGTAGTTCCGCCCGATTGAAGAGCAGAAAGTACGTTTTTAGCAGGAGATTGCAGTAAGCCAATGATCTCGCCAACCAATTCTTCTTTCGATTTAAGGGTCAGTAACGCATCTAACTGGTTATCGCCAACAAAGGCTGCAGAGTATACGTAAGCTGCTTTTAAAACAGGCTTATCACCTTGTCTTCTTAAATCTTTAATCAGTTTAGCCGGAGCTTTTGCTGATTTAGAGAATAATATAGTTGATGCACCTTTAAGTGTATCAAATATTGGTTCGTAATCGCCTTCGGCTGCTAATAAAGCTTTTTTAATTAAGCTATTTTTAGCTACCTGCATGGTAATTTCGTTGTCAAAACATTTACGACGGATGTCGTTAATTTTAGCAACGGATAAATCTGCAGTATCAGTAATATAGAAATTACCATACTCTTTGATCTGCTCGGTTAGAGCTTCAACCAGTTCGTATTTTTCTTCTTTATTCATGATTAGATCCCCGCTACTGTTTTGGTTTCAACTTCAATTCCGCGAGACATAGTTGAAGAAACATGAATGCTCTTAAAATATGTGCCCTTTGCTGCTGATGGTTTTAATTTAGAGATAGTTTGCAATACTTCTAAAGCGTTCTCGTAAATTTTGTCAGCAGGGAAAGATACTTTTCCTATTGAGGCGTGAATGATACCTGTTTTGTCAACTTTAAAATCGATCTTGCCACCTTTTACGTCAGTTACAGCTTTACCCACTTCCGGAGTTACTGTACCTGATTTAGGGTTAGGCATAAGGTTACGCGGACCTAAAATACGGCCCAAACGTCCCACTTTAGCCATAACACTTGGCATGGTGATAATAATGTCAACATCAGTCCATCCGCCTTCGATTTTAGCTATGTAGTCATCCAAACCTACGTAATCTGCACCTGCGTCTTTTGCTTCTTGTTCCTTATCAGGAGTACAAAGCACCAAAACACGTACAGTTTTACCGGTTCCATGAGGTAAGGTGGCAATACCACGTACCATTTGATTGGCTTTACGCGGGTCAACACCTAAACGCACGTCAATATCAACAGATGCATCAAACTTGGTAGTAGTAATTTCTTTTACCAGGTTAGTTGCCTCTTGTAAAGAGTACGCTTTGTTAGCCTCAATTTTGGATAGTACTGCTTTTTGATTTTTTGTTAATCTAGCCACTGTCTTAAACTGATTTGTGTGTTAATTTTTTATCTCGAACATCAAATTTTCAATTTCGTATTTACCTTAGTAAATACTTGATCTCAACTTCGCTATCCGAAATGTTTGTTAATTCCAGGGTGCTGTACCAGATACGGTGATACCCATGCTGCGAGCAGTACCAGCAACCATTTTCATGGCCGACTCTACTGTGAATGCATTTAAGTCAGGCATTTTATCTTTGGCAATAGTTTCAACCTGTTCCCAATTTACATTGGCAACTTTTTTACGGTTTGGCTCAGCCGAACCACCTTTTAAACCGGCAGCTTCCAATAATTGAATAGCAACAGGAGGGGTTTTGATGATAAAATCAAATGACTTGTCGACATAAACAGTAATAACTACCGGCAACACTTTACCAGGCTTATCCTGAGTACGTGCATTGAATTGCTTGCAAAACTCCATGATGTTCACACCTTTTGCACCCAATGCAGGGCCAATTGGAGGTGATGGATTTGCAGCGCCACCCTTAACTTGTAGTTTTACTAACGCACCGACTTCTTTTGCCATCTTTAATAAAATTTAATGTACTTAATGTTAGTAAGTTGGAAGCTATGTAACATTTAGAACTGAATATAAAAAATTCAGCCCGCCAAAGATATGAACTTTACGGGCTGAATGCAAATATTATTTGTATTATTCTTTTTCTACCTGCATGTAGTTTAACTCGAGCGGAGTGCGGCGGCCAAATATTTTAACCATTACCTTCAACTTCTTCTTCTCTTCGTTAACCTCTTCTATCACGCCGCTAAAGCCGTTGAATGGTCCGTCCATTACTTTAACGTTTTCACCTACGTAATATGGTACGCTTGCGGTATCTGCCTGTGCAGCCATTTCATCAACCTTACCTAATATACGGTTAACTTCGGCCTGGCGTAAAGGAATTGCATTACCAGCTTTATCGCCCAGAAAACCAATTACGCTGTTGATGTTTTTGATAATATGTTCAAGCTCGCCATCAAGGGCGGCTTCAACCATTACATATCCGGGAAAGTAGTTACGCTCTTTGGCAATTTTCTTACCATCGCGCATTTGATAATATTTTTCGGTTGGAATTAACACCTGAGGCATTAAATGAGATATACCTAAACGGTTAACCTCAGCATCAATGTATTGCTTAACCTTTTTTTCTTTACCGCTTACGGCCCTAACAACATACCATTTTAATTGATCACTCATCTCTTATCGTTAAATTAAGCAAGTGAACTATAAAACAGTCTCAATACGTAACCGATGATCTGATCCATACCAAATACAAGAAACGCGATAATTAAGGCAGCTACCAATACCAGTACAGCGCTGCTTTGCAGTTCGCGCCAGGTTGGCCAGGTTACCTTTTCGGTTAACTCGATGTATGATTCTTTAATATATTCAGCTACTGCAGACATTTGTATGAATTACTTAAGTGCACGGGAACAAGGATTCGAACCCTGATCAAAGGTTTTGGAGACCTCTATTCTACCGTTGAACTATTCCCGTGTATGAATTTAATTTTTAAAACAAAGTACCCGGCTTTTACGCCAAGTACTTTGTTTATAAATTAACCTAACCTTTGTGTTTCTTTTTACAGAAATGTGGGGTAGGTCTTATTTTAAGATTTCAGTTACCTGACCAGCACCTACTGTACGACCACCCTCGCGGATAGCGAAACGTAAACCTTTTTCCATTGCGATAGCGTTGATTAATGCTACTTGGATAGTAACGTTATCACCTGGCATAACCATTTCTACGCCTTCTGCTAATGAAATTTCACCGGTAACGTCAGTGGTACGGAAGTAAAATTGTGGACGGTATTTGTTGAAGAATGGAGTGTGACGGCCACCTTCAGCTTTTGATAATACGTAAACTTCTGCTTTGAAATCAGTGTGTGGAGTTACTGAACCTGGTTTACAAATAACCATACCACGACGGATGGCTTCTTTCTCAATACCACGTAACAATAAACCTACGTTATCACCAGCTTCACCACGGTCAAGGATCTTGCGGAACATCTCAACACCAGTAACAACTGATTTTAAGTTTTCAGCACCCATACCTAAGATGTCTACTTGATCACCAGAGTTGATTACACCACGCTCGATACGACCAGTTGCTACAGTACCACGACCAGTGATCGAGAATACGTCCTCAACAGGCATCAAGAAAGGTAAATCAGTTAAACGTGGAGGAATTGGAATGTAGCTATCAACAGCTTCCATTAATTCCATAATTTTTTCAACCCATTTAGGCTCTGCGTTTAAGCCACCTAAAGCTGAACCTTGGATTACAGGAATATCATCACCAGGGAAATCATAGAAAGAAAGTAATTCACGTACTTCCATTTCAACTAATTCCAATAATTCTGGATCGTCAACCATGTCAACTTTGTTCATGAACACAACCAATGAAGGTACACCTACCTGGCGGGCAAGAAGGATGTGTTCGCGAGTTTGAGGCATTGGACCGTCAGTTGCAGCAACAACGATGATAGCACCGTCCATTTGAGCAGCACCAGTAACCATGTTTTTCACGTAATCCGCGTGACCTGGACAGTCAACGTGAGCGTAGTGACGGTTAGCAGTTGAGTACTCAACGTGAGCTGTATTGATGGTAATACCGCGTTCTTTTTCTTCAGGAGCAGAGTCAATTGAATCAAATGAACGAGCTTCTGAGAAACCTTTATCAGATAATACTTTCGTAATAGCTGCGGTAAGGGTTGTTTTACCGTGGTCAACGTGACCGATAGTACCGATGTTTAAGTGCGGCTTACTGCGGTCAAACTTTTCTTTTGCCATGATTTATAAAATGTTTGTAGGTTAATTTACTTTTTAAAATAACGTTAAAAACGTTGAGCCAACGAAGGGATTTGAACCCTTGGCCTCTTCCTTACCAAGGAAGTGCTCTACCCCTGAGCTACGTCGGCTTGTTATTCTTTAATTTCGGATTGGGGATTTTCAATTTCGAATTTAGTTCAAAATCTATTGCCGCTACCCTTGCTCAAACGTCCGAAATCGAAATTCTGAAATCCGACATTTAATGAGCGGAAGACGAGGTTCGAACTCGCGACCTATAGCTTGGAAGGCTATCGCTCTACCAACTGAGCTACTTCCGCAGTTTGCACAAAGAGTGAATTAATGAAGGGGTGAACTTTGCGAACAAGATAAATCTTAATCACTCATTCACTCAATCAACAATTCACTCATTGACTAACTTAATTTGTGGAGAGGGAAGGATTCGAACCTTCGTAGCCGAAGCAGCGGATTTACAGTCCGCCCCATTTGACCGCTCTGGTACCTCTCCAAAACTTTTAAAATTCAAGCTTTGCTTATCGCTTAAACGGGGTGCAAATATACATCCTATTTTAACTTTACAAAGTTTTATTTTAAAACTTTGAGCCCCCTATCGGAATCGAACCAATGACCTACTGATTACAAGTCAGTTGCTCTACCAGCTGAGCTAAGGAGGCTTATTTTTTTATGTGTTAAAGAACCGTTTCCCTTGTGTTGACTACCTCTCCAAAAGGGAATGCAAATCTACACAAATTTACTCCCGTGCAAAATATTTTTTCAAAAAAAATGAGCAGGCTGTAAACCTGCTCATTTTTTTGTTCATATCATGTTGATTTTCAATATTCATCCTCTTCAATTGCCAACGGATCAACCTTACGCGCTGCCTCAGTTATGGCAGTTTGTTTTTGCTTATGCTTCTGAATTTGTTTGCGCAAGCTCTCGATTGCAAGGTCGGTACCCTCTTCAAACGTTTTGCATTGATGACTTGCAAACAACTGGTTGCCCGGGGTAAGCAATTTTATTTCCGTTATCTTGTTAGCTTCTTCGCCGGTGTTCTCCAATTTTAAATACACCTCTCCGCTAATTATATTATCACTAAACTGTTCCAGTTTGTCGGCTTTTTTCTGGATAAAATCAATAAGTTTCTTGTCTGCACTAAAATGAATCGCCTGAACAGTAATTTTCATATGTTCCTCCTTGTTAATTAGCCTTTGGATGGGCTTGTTTATAAATAGATTTAAGTCGTTCAACTGAATTATGGGTGTACACCTGCGTAGCACTTAAACTGGCGTGGCCCAACAAATCTTTAATAGCGTTAAGATCAGCACCTTTGTTTAATAAACTTGTGGCAAATGTATGCCGCAGCACGTGCGGGCTTTTTTTATTTTGGGTTGATATGTAGTTCAAATATTTTTGCACAATTAAATAAACCATTTTAGGATAAGCATCGGCTCCCTTATTTGTAACGATTAATTTTAACGAATTGTTAGCAAAAATTTCATTTTTCTTTAACGTACTGTATTTCAGCAATAATTGCTTTAGTTCTTTATTAAGTGGTATTATGCGTTGCTTATTGCGCTTGCCCAACACTTTTACAGTGCCCTCGTAAGTATCGATGTCGGCATCTATTATTCCCAACAGTTCGGCCAGGCGCATACCGGTTCCAAACAGCAGTTCGATAATGAGTTTATCGCGCACGCCGGCAAAATCTTCGCTAAAAATATCGTTGTTATCCAACAAGCGCGAGAGCTTCTCCTCATCAACCACTACGGGCAATTGCTTGGATGCCTTAGGTGTTTGTACACGCGCGGTAGGTGTAGCTGTTATATGCTGTCCCTGTAATAAGAATTTAAAATATTTGCGCAGCGTTGCAATTTTGCGGTTAATGGACCGACCTGTAATATCGGCGTTCATCAATTCCACCATCCAGTTGCGGATGTGGTGATGGGTAACTTCGCTGGGGTGATGAATAACCACCTCGGGGTGGTTTAAAAAAGTATAGAACTGAGCCAGGTCTGACTCATAAGCAGCAACGGTATGCAGCGAGTACCGCTTCTCGTATTTAATATAGGATATAAACTGCTCTAAAAACATAAAAACTATTTGAACAATGCCGAAAAGGCAAAGTACAAATAGTTTTAATATATCAAAACAGGAAGTTTAAAATTAAACTGTTTCCTGATTTAAGCCTTGTTTGTAGACGGCATGTTTAACCACGTTACGACGGGTAACTGATTTTTTCTCGTATGCCTGACGACTACGCAGTTCGCGTAATACACCGGTTTTCTCAAATTTCTTTTTAAAACGTTTCAGCGCTTTATCTAACGATTCTCCGTCTTTTACATTGATGATAATCATATTCCTTCTATATACCTCCTTTCAGGGAGAGCAAAGGTACGGAATAGCTTTTGAATATTTAAACGTTTTTTCAATAATATATTTTGGCTAACTAACTGATAATCTTAACTAATGTCAACATCACGATTTCCAACTGCCCAACAACCGCCTGATAACAATAATTTCGGCCACGTGATAAGCCGTATGGTCGGCAGCCTGCAAGGCTTCGCGAAGCAGGGTTTGCCCTTCGCCATGTGGTATTGGCGTGTATAGATCCCCGGTTTTTACCAGTTCGGTCAGTTCCTGCAAATCTGCTTTTATTTGTGCGATAGATTTATCCCAGGCATCTTCCTTGGCCGGTGCTACTTCCTTTACCCAGTACTCATCGGGCCATTTGGGTGATTGATGATTGCCATCCTTACTAAACTCCAGCATATCCCACAGGGCAATGCGTATATGCTCTACCAATTGCCATATACTATAAGGTAAAAACCATGCGGTTTTTCGCCACGTTGATTAGCGGGCAGGCCTTTAAGTGCATCATCCAGCGTAGCGTGGGCTGTGCCACCATTCAGCAATTTTACTATTTCGTCAATAAGTATTGGATTATTATCGGCCATGTTTCAATATTTTAAGTTACAACAATTTACACACGAGTTGGTTGAAGGCGCCTCCTCATAAAATCACTTTTGTTAATTATTTTAGACTAAATGCGTACGTTTATGCCTCCTAATTACAAACATCAATTAAAGTGGCATATAAATTTTTACCGGCAATAGTTATAGCAGCATTTCTCCTCATTAGTTGTAAAAAAGATGGTGGCGGCATGCAGGAAATGAACAAAGACGATGCAGCCTTTAACGGTTACACCCAGCATTTCCTGGAAGCACTTTGGAAACTTGACCCCGACCGGGCCACCATGACCGGCTACCATAACTATGATAGCTTGCTGGTGGTTCCCACTAACAGCTATCGCG
This sequence comes from Mucilaginibacter terrae, assembly GCF_031951985.1. Lineage (NCBI taxonomy): Bacteria > Pseudomonadati > Bacteroidota > Sphingobacteriia > Sphingobacteriales > Sphingobacteriaceae > Mucilaginibacter > Mucilaginibacter terrae. The sequence goes on from NZ_JAVLVU010000001.1 coordinate 2,074,502, forward strand.
ATAAAATAAGCAGTTTTACCAAGGTAGAAACCGACTCGCTGCTACGTTACGACCCCAATACCTTAACTGATGCCAATAAAATAGATTTTCAATTGATACAAAATGAGCTGCAACAAATGCAGTGGAACGTGCAAACCCTTAAATCTTGGGAATGGAACCCTACCTCTTACAACATCATTGGTACGTTTGCTTATATATTAAATGAAAAGTACGCCCCGCTGGATAAACGCCTGCGTAACTTTTATGAGAGGATGGAAAATATACCGGCTTATTATAAGGAGGCGCAAAAGCAAATCAAAAACCCTGTGCCCGAGCTTACCAGCTTAACCATAGACCAGTTAAACGGCGGCATTGGCGTTTTTGAAAAAGATTTTGCCGATTCGCTCAAGAAAACCAAGATAGCCGAGTCTACCCAAAAACAAATGCTTACCCGCGCAAAGCTATCTGTTGATGCCATTAAGAACTTTGTCGATTGGCTTGGTAAACTTAAAAGCCCCAAACCGCGCAGCTTTAGATTAGGGCAAAATTTATACCAGGAGAAATTTAAGTATGAAATACAATCGGAGCTGAATGCCCAGCAGATTTTTAATGCAGCTATGGAGCGCAAAAAACTGGTGCACCGCGAAATGGTTAAACTCAGCAAACAGCTTTGGCCTAAATATTTTGGCAAGCGCGATATGCCTAAAGACTCATTAGAACTGATTGGTAAGATGATAGATACCCTATCGACCAAACATGCCAAGCCCGAAGATTTTCAAACCGCCATACAAGGCATTTTACCCAAACTGGTTGATTTTGTTAAAGCTAAAAACCTGCTTACGCAAGATCCATCTAAACCTTTGATCGTTCGTAAGGAACCTGCTTACATGGCCGGCGTGGCCGGTGCATCGGTAAGTTCGCCGGGGCCATATGATAAGAGCGGCAATACTTATTTTAACGTGGGCAGCCTGGCCGGGTGGTCGCCCGAGCGTGCGGAGAGCTACCTGCGCGAATATAACCAGTATTTACTGCAAATTTTATGTATTCATGAGGCTATTCCGGGGCATTACACCCAGTTGGTATACTCTAACAAAGCCCCAAGCTTAATTAAATCGGTATTACAAAACGGTGCCATGATTGAGGGCTGGGCTGTATACAGCGAAGAAATGATGCTGGATGCCGGCTATGGTAACAACGAACCTGAGCTACGCCTCATGTGGTACAAATGGAACTTACGCTCGGTATGTAATACCATTTTAGATTACAGTGTGCATGCCAACAGCATGACCAAAGAGCAAGCCATCAAACTACTCACCCAGGAAGCATTTCAACAACAGGCCGAAGCCGAAGGTAAATGGAAACGCGTAAGCGTGAGCAGCGTGCAACTTACCAGCTACTACACCGGCTACAAAGAAATTGTTGACCTGCGCAATGCCTACAAAAAGCAAATGGGCGAAAAATATACGGTTAAAGATTTTAACGAGAAGTTTTTGAGCTATGGCAGTGCACCTGTTAAGTTTATTAAACAATTAATGCTGGCTAAAAAGAAAGAAACTACAAAGTAGAAATCAGCCATTCAAATTAAATTTGCATTTAGGTGTCACGAAAGCTAAACGGGCGGCGACCAGTGTATATATGAAGTATATATTTCTGTTCGCCGCTTTGCTGTTTGGTGCGCAGCCATCGTACGCGCAACAAAAACCTGAGGTTGTAATTGCTACCGACATTACTAACTTTTGGAATGCTTACGATAAAATAACCGCCACTAAAGACAGCACCCAACAATTAAACTACCTAAACCAATTATTCATAAATAAAGGTACCCCGGGCTTAAAAGCCATGATGCAGGTACGCAATTATACCGCCAAACAATACATTGATGCTATTAACCGCTATCCGCTCTTTTGGAACTCCATTAGAACCAATACACTAAAAGCAAAAGCATTTGCAAGTGATATTGCCATCAACGTATCCAAATTAAGAAAGCTCTATCCGCAATTAAAACCTGCACAGGTATACTTTACCATGGGCATATTACGCAGCGGCGGTACAACCCTTAATAATAATGTACTTGTGGGCTCTGAAATTTCGATGACCGATGAGTATACCGTTACCAGTGAGTTTCCTGATAATTATAAAAATCTGGGTAACTTTTTTAAAACCAACCCTATTAAATCGCTTGTGTTTACCAATGTACATGAGTATGTGCATACCCAGCAAAAATCAACACAAATAAATACCCTGTTGGGGCAATGCATAATGGAAGGTGTGGCCGAATTTATGGCTGTTAAAGCTACCGGGCAGGCCTCTCCTACTTTTGCCATGTTTAAAAGCAACATCAATACCCAAAGGTTGAAACAGGTTTTTGCCCGGCAATTGTTAAATAGTATTAACTATGGTTATTGGCTTTACAATGATGAACAAAATGAATTTAATGAACGCGATTTAGGCTATTACGTGGGCTACCTCATTTGCCAGAATTATTACAATAAAGTAAAAGATAAGCAGCAAGCCATTAAACAAATGATAGAGCTTGACTATAATAACGATGCCGATCTGTTGGCATTTGTCGACCAGTCGGAATATTTCAACCAAAAGTCATCAGCACTTAAAAGCCAATATGAAGTAAGCCGACCGGCGGTAGCAGGCATTAAACCCTTCAAAAACGGTGCAAATGATGTAAACCCGGCTACTACGCAAATTACCATTGAGTTTTCTACCGGGATGAACAAGCGTTCACGCAATTTCGAATTGGGACCTTTGGGAATGGATAACCTCATGCGGGTTCAACGCTTTATCGGGTTTTCAGATGATGGTAAGCAAATGACCATCGAGGTGGAACTGAAACCTAATCGTCGTTACCAGTTGCTGCTGGGGCCACGGTTTATGAATAAAGATGGTGTTTCGATAAATCCATATTTGATTGATTTTACAACTGCCGGGCAGTAATCAAATAAACGTTGCAATTATGCAACGTTTAAGAATTTAGCGTTATATTTGAGTAAACGCTGCAATAGGGTAGTTGTAATAAAAAAAGATGCCAAGAAAAAGGAAATAGCTGAAGCAGTAAAAAAACTTCAAAATTCGGCTGAAAAGAAACCTGTGTTATCTGATTTCTTCGGAAAACTTAAAGGGGCTTTTGGCGACCCTATAGAATATCAGCAGAAGATAAGAAATGAGTGGGATTAAATACCTGGCCGACACCAACTGCTTTATTTACCTTTTTGATGAAAACCCCTAAATACTTCCTTTTATTCACGATGGATGGGCTTACTCTTACATAACCGAAATTGAACTGTTAAGTAAGAAAACGATCACTCCTGCCGAAGAACAAATAATAAAAGCAATGTTATCTACGTGTTTTAAGATAGAACACTCGCAAACACTTAGCAACTTAACTATTCAAATCAGGCGTAAACATGGTGTCAAACTTCCCGATGCTATAATTGCTGCTTCGGCTTTACTAATTAACCTGCCCCTTATAACAGGTGATACTAATTTTGGAAAGATTGAAGGTTTAAATGCTCTTATTTTAGATGTTTAGCGTGTAATATAGGCGTTTTAAATTTCCTCATTACCCCTTACCTTTATCAAACTTATGAAAACATGGCTTAAGCGTGTTGGCGTTGCCGGATTTCTGTTCTTTTTAATTAAAGGGTTGATTTGGTTGGGTATATTCTTTTGGGGTTTTAAGTCTTGCAATAAAGAGGAAACAAAAAAGACCGGGAGATTGTCCCGGCCTTCTGCTGTGATTACTTCTTGTAGTGCTCGCGTATAGCTTTAAACTCCGATCCTACTTTCCACTTTGGCCATAAGGTGGTTGAATAGGACAGCTTTTTGCCCACGGCATATAGTAATTCTAAATCTTGTATAGTTCCGCTTACATCCCAATTGGCCGTAACCTCATCTGATGGTTTGTGGTAAGTATTTGCCGTGTAATCGTTATGCATTTTTAAACCAACTTCTTTTCCCTTGCCTATTAAATCAACACCACTTTCGGTATACAAAGCAGGTATGCCTACTTTGGCAAAGTTAAAATGGTCCGACCGGAAGTACATACCTTTCGACGCATCAGCCTCGGGTGCAATATAGCGGCCCTGCTTGACGGCTTCTTCCTTTAAATAATCTTCGAGTTCCGACTGGCCGAAACCAACCAGCCCAATGTCTTTGGTCTTTCCGTACGGATAAAACATATCCATATTAATATCAGCCACCGTTTTCTCCTTCGGAAAAACAGGGTTCTCGGCATACCATGCCGATCCCCATAATCCCTGCTCCTCTGCAGTTACTGACAGGAACACGATGCTACGGGCAGGCTTAACCTTATTTTGCTTAAACACACGGGCCAGTTCTAACAGGGCGGCCGTACCACTGGCGTTATCAACCGCGCCATTATATATGCTATCACCTTTGGCATCAGGCTTACTTACGCCAAAATGGTCCCAGTGGGCCGAGTAAACAATACATTCATCAGCCTTTTGAGTACCGCTGATTTTAGCCACCACATTGTGCGATTTTTTGTAGGTAGCCCATACATTTATACCGGTGTTCAATTTCAATGGCAGCGGAATAGCTTTAAAGTCGCTTTTGAGCGCATTGGCTAATAAAGTTTTATAGTTTGTACCCGATGTCTGTAATAACTGCTCGGTAGCGGGCAGGGTAAGCCAGCCTTCAACAGCACATTTGTAAGTTTCTTTTCCACGGCTATCTAAATAAAGCTTGGTGGTTTTCCAACTGTTTTGCACCACACTAAAATTGTAGGCAGCCGGGGCGGTGTCATGTATAATCAAGCACCCTTTAGCGCCATGACGGGCGGCTTCATCATATTTGTACGTCCAGCGGCCGTAATAAGTCATGGTTTTGCCTTTAAACTGTTTGGCATCGTAATAACCAGGGTCGTTCACCAACACTACTACTACTTTACCTTTTACATCAAGCCCGGCATAATCATCATGGTTAAACTCGGGGGCGGTAATACCAAAGCCTGCAAATACAACCTCATCACTTTTTAGATCAATAATAGCGTCGGTACGGCGTGTCCATATCACATAATCCTTAAACCCTTCAAGGTTAAACGATGAATTAGGCGTAGTTACATTCATACCCGATTTAGGGCTACAAGAAATGGCCACCATAGGAACTTCCTGTAAATAGCTACCTTTATTGCCGGGCTCTAAGCCTAACGCTTTGAACTGTTGTTCGAGGTATTGTATGGTTTTGCTTTCGCCGGCCGAAAAAGGCATTCGGCCTAACAACTCATCAGATGCAATGGCTTTTACATATTTGGTATAAGTTTCGGCACTAAAGCCTTGAACGTTTTTTTGAGCAAATGCCGATATTACAGCGCCTAAAATAAGGCAGCTTGCCAACCGTGAGATTTTACTAAATAACATAAGGTAATGTATGAGTTAATACTAAGCCTAAAAATACATTTTTATGGAATGAGGTTTTTTAGGAGAAAGGCGCGTGCGCTTACCTCTTGAGAGGGGCAGGTGTGTGTCCTTTTGAGATGAAAAGTTAGCGAAACACACCCCTGCCAACGCTCGGCCTCTTCCGCCCTCTCTCAAGAGGGGAATATGGAAAATATAAGTTTATTTAGAATTGGCCTTGAACATTACACGCCCTTTTTTGGTCAACGCATAACTAATCTTCTTTGTCTTTTCATCCTCCACTGGTGTAACCAGGTTATACTCTTTTAAACTTTGCAAATCTTCTTTACTAATGTCTTTTACCTTACCTGTTTCTGCAACAATTTTAAGTGCCGCAACTACCTCTTCATTTGTCATGCTGCAAAATTAAGCATTTAGTACCGAGATATGAATTGTAACTCGATCAGGCCCGGTAGCTCTGCATTTTTTGAGTACTTTTGACACATCATAATATTACCGGTAAATGGGATATCCAAGTTTACAAGCCTGCATTACTGACCTCGAAAAACATGGTCACCTTATACGTATAAAAGAAGAAGTTGACCCATACCTGCAAATGGCGGCCATTCACCTGCGTGTTTTCGAACACCAGGGACCGGCTATTTTGTTCGAAAATGTAAAGGGCAGTAAATTCCCGGCGGTAAGTAATTTATTTGGTACGCTCGATCGTTCTAAGTTCATCTTTAGAGACACACTGGAAAAGGTAAAAACGCTGGTTGATATTAAAACCGACCCAATGAGGGCTATAAAACGTCCGTTCAGTTACGCCAATGTGGCCATGACGGCACTATCAGCCCTGCCCATGAAGGTTGGCAAAAATGCGCCTATTAACTTTGGCCGTACCCAAATTAGTGCCCTGCCCCAGATAATAAATTGGCCTATGGACGGTGGCCCGTTTGTAACCATGCCGCAGGTATACACCGAAGATGCCGATAAACCCGGCATTATGAACGCTAATCTGGGCATGTACCGCATACAGTTAGGTGGCAATGATTATATAACCAACCAGGAAATTGGCCTGCACTACCAGCTTCACCGTGGTATTGGCGTGCACCAAACCAAGGCCAATGCTAAAGGGCAGCCGCTTAAGGTGAGCATATTTGTGGGAGGCCCACCATCGCACCCTGTTGCGGCGGTGATGCCGTTACCCGAGGGTCTATCAGAAATGACTTTTGCCGGAGCGTTGGGTAACCGCAGGTTCCGCTATTTTTATGATGCTGAGGGTTTTTGTATTTCGGCCGATGCCGATTTTGTAATTACCGGAACCGTAATGCCGCACGAAAATAAACCAGAGGGCCCTTTTGGCGACCATTTAGGTTATTACAGCCTTACCCACCCTTTTCCGCTGATGAAGGTGCATAAGGTTTATCACCGTAAAGACGCCGTGTGGTCGTTTACGGTGGTTGGTCGCCCACCACAAGAGGACACCAGCTTTGGGGCTTTGATACATGAAATTACAGGATCGGCCTTACCATCAGAGATTCCGGGACTACATGCCGTGAACGCGGTGGATGCAGCCGGTGTTCACCCGCTGTTGTTTGCCATTGGCAGTGAGCGGTACACGCCTTATTTAAAAGAACGCCGTCCGCAGGAAATACTCACTATTGCCAATCATATTTTAGGAAAAAACCAGCTAAGCCTGGCTAAATACCTGTTTATTGCTGCAAAGGAGGACGACCCATCTCTGGATATTCATAACATAGAAAGCTTCCTGAAACATGTGTTGGAGCGTATTGATCTTACCTGCGACCTGCATTTTTACACCAAAACCACTATCGACACACTCGATTACAGTGGCAGCGGCCTTAACAGTGGTAGCAAAGTAGCCATTGCAGCAGCAGGTGAAAAGAAGCGGGAGCTATGGACAGAACTACCTGCCGGTTTCAGCCTACCACGCCCTTTTAATATTTTCAAGCTGGCTATGCCGGGTGTGCTGGCTATTGAAGTGCCTAAATTTATTCATGAAGATGACATTGCGGGTGCCATTGACATTATGAACAGCTACGTAAAAGATACCGACCTGAGCGGCTTGCCCCTGATGGTGCTATGTGATGATGCCGGCTTTACCGCGCAAACTATCAATAACCTTATTTGGGTAACCTTTACCCGCAGTAACCCATCGCACGATATTTATGGTATCGATAGCTTTACCGAGCACAAACACTGGGGCTGCCGTGGGCCGATGATCATCAATGCCCGTATTAAACCGCACCATGCACCCGAACTTATTAAAGACCCCGCGGTTGAAAAAACGGTGGATGCTTTAGGTGCAAAAGGGGGAAGTTTGTATGGGGTGATATAGTAGGCTATGAGGACATATCCATTGGCGAGAGTTAATAGGCTATTGACTCAATTTGATGAATAATTTTATAAAGTTCATCTTTTGACTTTTTTGTTCCATTTGAATATTGACTCAAAAAGTGGTTATCATAATTGAATAAAGAGAGTTTAAAATAAGAAAGAAAACGCTTCCCTCCTGATACTCTCTCCAAACGAGGGCGCATTGCTCTTATTGACACGCTAAATCCTTTTAGTTTATTTCGTTGCAACACAGTTAGCAAAAAGTCAGTATCGGTTACCGCTATTTCAATAATTTGCAAATGCGCTTTTTCAAAAGCATCGTATAGTATAATACTCACATAAAACACAGTAATTAAAATTGTAAGTATAATTCCAAGCCAGTTAAATTCCCGTATGCCAATAGCAACAGTGGTCAAGTAAAAAAACAAAAACCAATCCCGTCTAAAATTCAGCCACACTCTCTTATTAAAATCAACAGGCGAGGTACTATATATAACTTCTTCAGTAGGCATTATACTAAGTAAGCAAAAAATGCGCTTTCGGCATTGCAAAATGTGGTTGAAAGACGACGATTTTCTAAGCAAGGATTGGATAAGTTCATCGAAAGTTAAAATAGTGATTAAACAAAAAAGGCACTCCCTTGCGGAGTGCCTGATCAGCTTTTCAGCTTCTCTAATTTTATTGATCGCAATGCTAAGGTATGGTATCACGGTTAAACGCATATACGTATTTATACCTGATTAATTTTTCGGGTGTAACTACGTGGGTAAATAAAAAAGGAGATGCCTCGGCATCTCCTTTTTTATTTATCTTCTTTCTTTCCCTTCACGATCACAAAAACGTCCTCATCGGCTTTTTTCATGAGGTATTTTTCGCGGGCAAATTTTTCGAGCTTTTCGGGGTTAGAGGTTAACTCATCTAACTCTTTGGCTACCTGGGCAGTTTCTTTGGTGTAAAAGTCACGCTCCTGCTCCAGTTTAATTAATTGCTGGCGGTGCTCAAACTGGGTATAGAGGTCGTTCTTATCAAAAAACAACATCCACACTACAAATGCCGCCGTTACCAGGAAGTATTTGTTTCTAAGCAAATTAAGCGCACGCCTCATATTAAAGTTCAGCTTGTAATTCATCATAAATGTAAAGCGAATATTTTAACTTACAAACACTTACGATTGTTTTTTTGCTGCAGGCTTACCACTGCCCGATGACCTGCGGTTACCACCGCCGCCACCGCTAAAGCGCCTGTTACCACCGTTACGGTTACCGCCTGATGAACGGCCACCACGATTACCTCCCTGGCTTTTCATTTCCTCGCGTATCCTGTCAACACTGTTCATTTGTTTCATAGGATAAGGGTGCTCATCATTTACTGGAATGGTAATGGCAATGAGTTTTTGAATATCCCTTAAAAACTCTTTTTCCTCATGATCGCAAAATGATAAGGCAATACCACTTGCCCCTGCCCTACCTGTACGGCCAATGCGGTGTACATAGGTTTCGGGCACGTTGGGTAATTCGTAGTTTATTACGTGGGTTAAATCGTCTACATCAATACCACGGGCGGCAATATCGGTAGCTACCAGTATACGCGTGGTGCGGTTTTTAAAGTTGGTCAAAGCACGCTGGCGGGCATTTTGTGATTTATTACCATGTATAGCCTCGGCAGTAATACCTTCGCGGCTCAGGTCTTTTACCACCTTATCGGCACCGTGCTTGGTGCGGGTAAATACCAGGGCAGTTTTAATGTTCTTGTCTTTTAATATGTGCGATAAAAGGCCGCGTTTATCGCCCTTATCCACAAAGTACATCTCCTGCTGAATAGTTTCGGCGGTTGATGAAATTGGGGTAACCTCTACCTTAAGCGGTTTGTTTAATATCGTGTTGGCCAGTTCCTGAATTTCTTTAGGCATGGTAGCCGAAAAGAACAGCGTTTGACGTTTTTGGGGCACTTTGGCAATTACCTTTTTAACATCATGTACAAAGCCCATATCAAGCATACGGTCGGCTTCGTCTAAAACCAAGAACTTAACATGGTCTAAATGCACAAAGCGCTGGTTCATTAAATCAAGCAAACGGCCCGGGGTTGCTACCAAAATATCAACACCACGGCGCAAGGCCTCGGTTTGCGGGTTTTGTGATACGCCACCAAAAATAACCAAATGCTTTAAACCGGTATGACGGCCATAGGCTGCCAAGCTTTCGTCAATTTGAATGGCAAGCTCACGTGTTGGCGTTAAAATAAGCGCCTTGATGGTTTTTTGCTCTTTGTGCTGTGCACGTTCCTGGTAAAGTATTTGTAATAAGGGGATAGAGAATGCCGCTGTTTTACCGGTACCGGTTTGCGCACATCCTAACAGATCTTTACGATCTAATATAATGGGTATTGATTGTTCCTGTATGGGTGTGGGTTGAGTATATCCTTCGGTTTTAAGTGCTTTAAGGATAGGCTCAATTAAATTTAAATCTGCAAATAACATGTATTATGTTTAACGTATATGTAAAGCTGTACGGCAGTACAGTATTATGATGAGTTTAGTACCCCCCGGTTAATAGTTGTTGGGGTTAATTTTTACAAAGATACGTTTTATTTAGATGCAAAAAAACAGGCTCCAAATATAGAAGCAAGAGCTAAGAAACAAGAGCCAAAACAGAAGATGGGGTAGTAAAAAGAAAGCCAGGAAACAAGTTGATTTTAACATCTCATGATTCCTGGCTCTTTATTCTTGCCTCTAAAGTTTACTCAAACTTGTATACGCTACCCATTTTGCTGCTGTCGCTTGCATCAACTTTAAGGTCGGTAATTTTACCGCTGTCGAGGGCGTAAACCCAACCGTGAATGTGCAGTTCCTGGTTTTTAGCCCAGGCACCCTGTACAATGGTTGTTTTGCAAAGGTTAGCTACCCCTTCAATAACATTGAGTTCAACCATGCGGTTAAACTTCTGTTTTTCGTCGGTAATGGTTTCCAATTCAGTTAAATGCTTTTGGTAAACGTCTTTTATAGCACGCAGCCAGTTATCAATTAAGCCAAACTGTTTGTTGCCCATAGCGGCCTGTACACCACCGCAACCGTAATGGCCAACCACAATTACGTGCTTTACTTTAAGCACGTTAACCGCGTAATCGAGTACCGATAGCAGGTTTAAATCGGTATGCACAACCACGTTGGCAATATTGCGGTGTACAAATATCTCACCCGGATTGGTACGGGTAATTCTATCCGCAGGCACACGACTATCGGCGCAGCCTATCCATAGCACCGGAGGTTTTTGCCCGTTAGCCAGTTTCTCAAAAAACTGCGGGTCTTCCTGCAATGCTTCTTCAATAAACTGTTGGTTGCCTTCCAGCAAACTTTCGTAAGTTATGTGGCTGGTATCGTGAATTGCTAAATTGCCTTGTGCCATAGTAAATGGTTTTATTAAAATTTGGTTAAAATAACGAAAGATATTGCAAGCTTACAAACTGCCTTAACTCTTAAAATGTTTGCCGGGTACCTGCTTTATAGTATAGCTCGGCTAAAGTTTTTTGATAGGCAGCTATCATACTCTCCAGCTTAATGCGCATATCAATGAGTTTAGTTTCGCGGCTGTTAATCAAAAACAAAGTGCTCTCGCCCAATTCAAACTTCGAATTTTCACCTTTTAACAAGGCATTCTGGTTTTTAACACTTTGTATTTGGACGGCTAATTGGGCTTCATAAGCCTTTAAGCTATTATAAGAAGCTATAACGTTGTTTTGTATCTCACGCCCCGATTGTTGCAGATCGTAATCGAGCTGCTGTTGTTTAATTTTTACTTCACGTAATTTACCACGCTCGGCACGTAAAAATAACGGGAACGAAAACTCCAGACCTACCTTGTGATTGGCCCAGCCAAAATCATAATAATCGGGTACATAACTATTCCATGAACGCCTGTTGGATATAAGCGTACCGCTGATATTAATTTTAGGTTTTAACATTTCCTGCCTGTACAAACGCTCAACTGCTAACTGCCCGCCTTTTGCACGCAGCTTTACCAATTCAGGGTGCTGATCGGCGGCACGGCTCACCAGGGTATCGAGCGCCAGTTTATTTACCTGCTTTATGTTACCGTCTAATAATTCGGGCATCGCATTTTCAGGTAACTCTAAAGGTTTAGCTTCTTCATTCCATAAATGGTTGGAAAGTATCAGTCGCGCATTTGCTAATTCAATCTTGTTTTTTTCAAACTGAATAATTCGCTCCTGAACTGTTACATAAGCCTCAACCGAATCGATAGGTGCTTTGTCGCCAATTTGAGTTTGGTTACTTACGGCTTTGAAACGTGTTTGGGCTAAATCAACACCTTCCTGTGTTAACCTTAACTGCTTATACGCATAATACCATTCCCAGTAATCTTTAGCAATTTCGTACCATGTAGTGTTTATTTGCTTTACACGTTCGGCCTCGGCATACTCTACCATAATTTTTGCCTGCCTCAAAGTACTGCGGCGGGCGTCAATAATTAAACCTGCGCCTAAGGGTATTGATAATCCTACACCGCTTAAGCCCGATAGGCTGGTACGAGTTTCGGGGTTGGTGTAGGTACCGGCATTGCGGTCATAACCCACCTTTAAATCGGCACCGGCCAGCCAAAGCGGCACTTTTAGCTCGTTGGTCCAATAATTATAGTAGTCGGTATTGCCAAAAGCCTTACGGTTAAAATTGGCCTTTAAGGTAGGGTCAAAATACCCTAATGATTGTAGCACGTTAGCCCTTGCGGCATCAGTTAATAACGATGCCTGCTTTATAATGGGGTGATACCTGAAAGCCATCACCTGCAGATCTTCAAGGGAGAAAATCTTTCCCGTATCGGCAGGTGGCCTGTTTTGAGCCTGTGCCGTGACAACGCACAGCAGCAGTACACAAATCAAGCTTTTTATATGATAACTTATTTGTTGTCTCTTCATATATAATTATCCTGTCTCGGCTATTATTCTACTTCTTTTCTTTTTCTGAATCTTTTCCTTTACCATCCTCCGGTTCTTTCTCCAGGCTTGGTGGGAAACCGTTCAACTGTCGCCATATTTCGTACCACAGCGGTACTGACCTTAAAATAACGCGGGCATATACGCCTGATCCCTGGCGTAATTGCTCAGGCCATTGTTCATCATTGGCGGGTACAGGATATTGCTGTTTTACCAGCAAACGGTATTTACCCCCCGAACTGCTTACCTTGTCAATTGAGAAAACTTTACCTGCAAAAGTACCTACCGCTACCGACGGCCAACCCGAAAACTGTATGGACGGCCAACCTTCAAACTGAAGCCTTACATCGCTGGTATCTAAAATAAGCGGCACATCCATAGCGCTCACATAAATTTCGGCAGCTACCTGCGGATTTTTAGGCTGCAATGTGGCAACCGATTCGCCTTCTTTAATGTTCTCGCCAATACCGGCCTTCATGGTTTTAACCACAAAGCCCGATTGCGGGGCACGAACCGCATACAAATTACGGCGCACGTTTAAATTGGCAATATCGTTACGCAACTTGGCAATATCGCCCTGCACGCCAGCACGGCCTGATAAGGCCGAACCCAGATCAGATAATGCCTTGGCATACGTTTCCTGGTATTTGGCTTTAATGTTATCCAAGTCAATGCGGGCATTCAACAGGTTTTGCTTCGAGTTATTCAACTTATTCTCCTGGCTGATAACTTTTGCGCGGTCTTCCTGTAATTTCAGGCGACGGGTTTCAATATCGGTCAGCGAGAATAAGCCGTTTTTATACCCCTGCTCATAACGATCCAAACGTGCTTTGCTGGTATTAAAAAAGTTTTGCACGGCTACCAGGTCGGCCTGGTCAATATCAACATAGTTTTGTGCCTGTTTTACCTTGTTTTCGGCAGCCTGTAGCTGAAAACGTAAACCTTTGTTCAAGGCCTCAATTTGAGCTTTAGTTGCCCTGATTTTTTGAAGATTAGCGGTATCGCTGCCACGTTTGGCCTGCAGCTGCTCACTTAAGCGTTGAGGATATTCAGGGTCAAAGTACGATTGGCTGGTTTCGGATATTACCAATATCGTATCACCCTTTTTAACTTCTTGCCCCTCGCTTACCGCCCAACGTTCAATACGGCCACCAATTTGGTTTTGTACAGTTTGAGGCCTGTCTTGTGGACGCAATGCGGTCACAGTACCGCGTCCGGGAATGGTTTGCCTCCAGGGTAATAATAATATGATGATGAATAACACCAGTAGTATCATTAGTATACGCCCTAACAAACGCGCTCCCTTGGCTGGTAATATCTTTTCGCACGAACGTACCGATAGCTCTTCCCAATTATGGATTTGCTCTATATAAGTTGGGTTTTTATGCATGATCATGGCCCTCCTCTTCCAATTCTAAATCGGTAACTACGGCAAGTTTTTCGGCGCCGGTAGCCATATCAAATACAGTATTCATGTTAGTCATTAATTTTTCTATAGCGTAACTAATCTGTACAATAATTACCTCGGCAGACACAAACTGGCCAAATGACATGGCACGAGTTACCACAAAGTATGACCCTAACAGTAGCAGGCACCCCATTAGTATGGTACGAATAACTATTGCACTGGCAAAAAAGCGTTTTAAAATAATAAAGTGATTATTGCGTGCTTGCAGATATTTAGCCGTAATTTCATCAGTACGTTCTAAAACTTCGGTGCGTTTTGCAGCACTCTGCCGATATGTTTCTAAATCTGCAGCTACCTCTTCAAGGTAAGCCACCACTTCGTATTTGTAGTGCGATTCTTCAAGACTGGTATTTACCCCCGGCTTAAAATATAAAGCCACCATTATTACCACAAAAAGTATAACCAGTATACCAAAGGCTATAAAGAAAGGGTGATAAAACGAAAGTAATATGGCGCTGAAAAATATTTGTACGGCAGCAGCCACAATATCAACCAGCAGCTTGGTTAACCCTTTTTGTATAGTTAAAATATCAAAAAAGCGATTAATTAATTCCGATGGATTTTCTCCTTCGAGTGCCTTACGTTTAATAAGCGGTAAACGGAATGAAAACTCAAGTGCTGTTTTTGCAAATATCTTTTGCTCCACAACCTCTACCAGCGATAGCTGGCCTATAAGCAACAAGCCTCCAAATACAATACCTATTAATATAACCGCAATTAAAATATAGGTTGAACTGTACATAGCCCCGTTTGATAACAGGTTAAACACAGCAGAAGTACCCAACGGAAGGGTTAGACCGATAAGGCCAATAAGTACAGCATATATAAAAATGTAATTAATAGTTGACCGTTCGTAATGTAATATACGCATCAACCTTTGCCAGGGTGTGAGCGTTTCGCTATGATGGTGTTTTTTCATGTTTGTTTTTTAAATCAATAATTGCAGGGATATTAATTACTACACCCGTAAAATTCACTATTTATTAATATGTAAATAGTGGATATTTGAAGTACTATATTGCCGGTTAAGTTTTTTTATTAAAAGGTATGCTTGCAAATTTAACACGGCGTAATGCGTATACGCCTTAATGTCTCGCACGCTGTGTGTATAGCCGTTCGATATATCGTATTCAGTATATTTTAACAATTCAGCCTTATAATCAAAAGGTATTCTTTACGTATTGCCTGTTAGTTTCAAGGGCAAAATAAATAATGGATATGGTATGCTATGTGTAACGGTCTTTAACTTATAAAAAGCCGTTGTGTAAGTAATTAATAGTGCTGGCAGCTTATTTAAAGCACCGGCAGCCAAATATCCATAACAATTATTTTGATTAGCAAACAGGATAATGTTGTTTAACTGGCATTTATGGTAATACCTGTTATACTAACATTAATACTGTAAAGTTTTATTTTTTGCTTATGCTGATTGCATACACCATTTTATAACAAGCTACCAGTTAGTTATATTTTAAAAAACTTGCAGGTAACCGTTAAAACGGCATTAAGCCCGCCCGGAGTTTGGCGGCGGTGTAAGCACCGATGGATGGTGCCCGGGCTGATATATAGAGTGCCCGTAATCTAATCTTTTTTGAGTTTCAATGGTAACAGGCTCCTGTACATGGTGAGTAAGCCACTGTAAGTCTTCGTCAAAAAACTTCTTTTCTTTACACGATTCTTTTTCAGGAGATTCTTTTTCGTTCTTGTTTTCCTCTTCCAGCTGCATAATTACAGCATTCACGGTTTTATTATTGAGCGATAGAAAAGCAGGGGCAACTGATATAACCATCTTTACAATAAAGATCATCATAAACAGCAGGCATATCATTATCTTACTAACCCTGTTTTTCATTTTTTTGCAAAAGTATACTTTTTTGAGACATTAATTTGTCAATTTCATACAATCGAAAATTCATACCATTTTTATAACTTGAATAATATCAAATTACATATTGAACAAATCCGACCTGAGCTAACCTGGCGACTGCGCCGTGAAGCCTTGTACCCAAACCGCCCCTTGCACGAAATGGAAATGGACGAAGACCTAACCGGGATGCACTTCGGCGCTTTTTACAACGACATTTTGGCTGGCGTAGTATCATTGTTCGTGCATCAAGACAAATATCAGTTCAGAAAGTTTGCCGTAGGCCCTAATTATCAGGGTAAAGGTATAGGATCGGCATTGTTGCAGCACATCATTAGCTTTACCATTACCGAAGGTGGTAAATGCATTTGGTGTAACGCACGCACCACCGCTATCGGCTTTTACAGCAAAGCCGGGTTTATTACCACAGGGCAAACCTTCAGCAAGCGCGGCTTTGATTACGAGGTTATGCAAAAATTGTTGTAGTTAAAAAGACCGGCTCGTATTGCACAACCCGGTCTTTAAGAAAAAACTATTAACTCCTGAAAATTTTACTCGCCACAAAAGAACAATATGGCTATTAATTCAATATTAAGAGATTAACAAATTAGAGCTTTGTTAACTTTTATTAATATTGATAGTATTTAAACACCACTCATCAAACAGAATTCAGAATTAACAGTTGGCTGATGTAATCTGATGAGCTTTTATATATTTGCTTTTCTTCAATTCAACTATTAAACAAATTATGGCCGAAAACACCATTGACGATAAACCACAACATGTACCTGTTGTAACTCCAGAATCGCTTGAGTTTCTTGGAAAATATATTAACAACCCATCGCCTACCGGTTTTGAGTGGATGGGGCAGAAAATGTGGCTCGAGTACCTGAAACCATACATCGATACTTACTATGTAGATAACTATGGTACTGCTGTAGGCATCATTAACCCTAAAGCCGAATACAAGGTAGTTATTGAAGCCCACGCCGATGAGATCTCGTGGTTTGTAAACTATATTACCTCTGATGGTTTAATTTACGTGATCCGCAATGGTGGTTCTGACCATCAGATAGCACCTTCGAAACGTGTAAACATTCACACCGATAAAGGCATTGTGAAAGCCGTTTTTGGCTGGCCTGCCATCCACACCCGCTCGGGCGGCGAAAAGGAAGAAGCCCCTACCCTTAAAAATATATTTTTAGATTGTGGTTGCACCAGCAAAGACGAGGTGGAAGCCATGGGCATACACGTGGGTTGTGTAATTACCTACGAGGATGAGTTTATGGTGCTAAATAACCGCTACTATGTTGGCCGTGCGCTGGATAACCGCGTTGGTGGTTTTATGATTGCCGAGGTTGCCCGTTTGCTTAAAGAGAACGGCAAACATTTGCCGTTTGGCCTATACATTGTAAACGCCGTTCAAGAAGAAATTGGCTTACGCGGTGCCGAAATGATAGCCCACAAAATTAAACCGCATGTAGCCATCATAACCGATGTTACGCACGATACCCAAACACCGATGATCAATAAGATCACGCAGGGTGATCTGGCTTGCGGTCGTGGTCCGGTGGTATCATATGCGCCTGCTGTGCAAAATAACCTGAATAAACTACTGATCGAATCGGCACAAAAAGCAGGCATACCGTTCCAGCGCCAGGCATCATCGCGCTCAACCGGTACCGATACCGATGCTTTTGCTTACTCTAACGACGGTGTACCTTCGGCATTAATTTCGTTATCGTTGCGTTACATGCATACCACTGTTGAAATGGTACACAAAGAAGACGTAGATAACGTGATACGCATGATATACGAAACCCTCTTAAATATTGAACCGGGACAAGATTTCAGATACATTAAATAACATTCAAACATTTAATTTAATTAACCGTATTTATACCTTCAGATATATATTTTAATATATTTACAGCACTATGAAACCAACCTTACTGATTTTGGCCGCAGGTATGGCCAGCCGTTACGGAAGCATGAAACAGGTAGATGGCTTTGGCCCTAATGGCGAAACCATCATTGATTATTCTATATATGATGCAATAAAAGCAGGTTTTGGCAAAGTTAGCTTCATCATCCGCGAAGAATTTCAGGATGCATTTAAAGCTATTTTTGAGCCTAAACTGGCCGGCCGTATCGAAACCGATTACGTATTTCAAAGCTACGACCTTACCCAATTTGGTATTGACAAAACAGTAGAACGCTCTAAACCATGGGGTACCGCTCATGCTGTATTAGCTGCGCGCAACCAAATTAACGAGCCTTTTTGCGTAATAAACGCCGACGATTTTTACGGTTACGAAGCCTTTGAAAAAATGGCTGAGTTTTTAACCACCGAAGTTGCCGATGATAACTACTCATTAATGGGTTACCAGATCGACCGTACATTATCTGACTATGGTTCGGTATCGCGCGGTGTGTGTAAAGTAGAAGACGGCAAAATGGTTGAAATTAACGAGCGTACCGAAGTTTACTTTAAAGATGGCGACGTATTTTATAAAGATGCCACCGGCGAGCACGAATTACCAAAAGACACCCGCGTATCGATGAACTTCTGGGGCTTTACTCCGGCAGTTTTCAAGCAAAGCGAGGAAATGTTCAAGAAATTTGTTGATGCTAACGAAAGCAATCCTAAAGCTGAGTTCTTTATCCCGTTAGTGGCCGACGAATTGATTAAAAGCGGTACTGCTGCTTTTAAAGTTATCCCAACCGGTAACAAATGGTTTGGTGTAACTTATAAAGAAGATAAGCCAATTGTACAGGCCAGTATTAACGAATTGGTTGAAAACGGTACCTACCCAAGCAACCTTTGGTCATAACCATTAAATTTTACTTTTAATAATAAAAATCCCGCCCTTAGTTAAGGCGGGATTTTTTTTGTGTATAAGTTTTAATTAGTTTAAAGGCGTAGCAGCGTTAGTATCCTTAACAAAGAGGTAAGCATCAAACCAATCGGTTATGTTTATTTTATCATAGGTTGAAGCGCCGCTTTTAGGGGTGTAACCTACAAACCGCATTGGGTTAACTGCATTGGTTGTATTGTATTGTGCGGGCATTATGTAAAACGCCGGTACATTTGTTTGTACAAATTTTTCTTCCCACGAGTCTTTCAACGGTTCTTCAAGCTTATATGCTTTTATGGGGTTAGTGTAAGTATCACGGGGTTCGGTGGTGGCAGCAAAAGTGCCGGTTGCTGTACCTGTACCTACAACAAAGTATTTACCCGGAAACATTTTGCGCAGGTAACCACCAGTGCCGCCCACAACGCCTTTGTATATAGCTTTTTTAGCAACGTGCCCATTATGCGCCCATATAATCATCTTAGCATTGGGCTTTTGCATAATTACAGAGGTATTATATGCCATATTACTATCGCGGCTTGCCTCGGGCTTTTTTGCCATTGATGCATAAAAAGGGGCAAAAGCCTGCTGTATATTGGTAATCGCTAACAAAGCATCAGTTTTTACCTGTTGCGGTAAATTGGCGTTGGCAATCTTTTTGCCCAGTTTGCCGGCCAGCAAATAACCCTTATAACTACTTTTACCAAGCGAGTCATAATTTACTTCATAATTATCACGGTTTAAACCATTCCAGGCTTCGTCCTGAAAAGCGGCAGCACGAGCCAAAGGGGCTATAGAATCCAAAACGGATGCCGCACTGGTACCTGCAAGTATTTCCTTAAGCATGGCTACATCGGGCTGTGCAAACACATAGTCGATACCGCTTATAGTTACCTTTTTACTATGTTTTGCATTGTAGGTTTTAACCCATTGCAACAGCTCTTTAGTTTCGTGGTTTTGCCAGATGCTCAGCATGTACTTTTTCATCAGGCTATCTAAATTGCCTGTTGTATTCAGTCTACGGTTCAGTAACCAGCAATCGCTGTAATCGTTTTCGAAAGCAATATGATTAAACCCTTTCTCTTCAACCAATATACGGCTAATCCAAAACCGGAGTTTGTAGAACTCAGCTGTACCATGAGTGCCCTCGCCCAAGGCAACTATGGCCTTGGTATCCATTTGTTTTATTAAAGGTTTAACAGATTTTTTAAAAGCCTTGTAGTCTGTAATATTAAGGGCATTTAAAGCCTTGTTATTTACAGCAGACGCACCCTTGTTTTGAGCATTGGCCAGGTTAGGGTTTGCAAGTAATAATGTAATTGCAGTAACGATAGAGAATAAGATATTTTTCATTTGTTTGTTATTGATGCTGCAAATCAAAGGCTTAAAAACGTTGTTTAAATCCAATATTCGACCGGTCTACTGCGGGGCTCGTTCAAATTACGGGTGGGTTAGTTCGTCGGGCAAAAAGCAGGTTTCGTCGTGCTGCCTTATTTAAATCCGCCAATTAATCACAACTTCGTATCGTGTTAAAAAATATCAAATTCACCTTTCCCACGGTTTTCGAAATACTGATATGGGTATTTTATGTAACTTTATACAAGTACTCGTACCTGCTCGAGCAATCGCGTTTGCCGCACATTTCAAACAACGATTTACCATACCTGCACATTTGCTTATACGCTATATGCAGCAGCTTGTACCTGGTTCCTTATTACCGCTGGGCAGTTCCTAAACTGCTCGATAAAAAGCGATATTGGCTGCTTTTGGGCGTAACGCTTATTTTGCTTTTGGTGGTAAGCGTATATAACAACGCTGCTTTTGCATGGCTCTTTGCCCTGTTTACTAAGGAACAACCCGTAGGAAAGTATTTCGAAGTTTTAGCAAAAGCCCGCTTCGTAGATTTTAACCTGGTACTTACCGATCTGTTAGCTTTTTTTTGTATTGCTTTTGCGCGCTTTTCATACCAAAACGAAGTAAAACGCCACCGTATTGAAACCGACCATTTACAACTGCAACTGAGTATGTTAAAGACACAATTGCAGCCACATTTTTTATTCAATACACTTAATGGTTTGTATGGAATGAGCCTAACAGGTTCAAAAGACACCCCCCGCTTTATATTGCTGCTGTCGCAAATGATGCAATATATTTTGTACGATTGCGATAAAGAAACGGTACAACTGGGCGATGAAGTTTCGTTTTTAAAAGGCTATTTTGAGCTGGAACAAAAGAAATTTCCTAATGCATCTATTAGCTTTATAGTACCCGAACATTTGGATGAGTTAGCCATAACGCCATTATTGTTTTTGCCCTTGGTTGAAAACAGTTTTAAACATGGCAAGCATAAGCTATCTGACAATGCCTCGGTAGAGGCCGAGCTTAAATTAACTGCCGATAGCCTAATATTTACCATTAGCAATCATGTTATAGACGATGTTCCGGTTGCTATGAGGAGTGCGCGGGCAGGAGGAATCGGACTCATCAACATCAAAAAAAGACTGGAGCTTTATTATACCGGCAAATATGAGTTTACAACCGGTAAAAACAACAATATGTATATTGCTCAACTTACGCTTAAATTAAAATGAATTGTGTAATTATTGATGATGAGCCATTAGCCCACCAGGTATTGGAGCATTATATAGCCGAAACTCCGGGTTTGGTTCTTGCTGCCAAATTCAGGAATGCGGTTGATGCTTTTGAATATTTGGGCAAACACCAGGCCGATCTTCTGTTTTTAGATATTGAAATGCCGCTGGTTAACGGATTGCATTTTTTAAAGGCACTTACCACTCCCCCACCCACCATTTTCACTACGGCCTACAAGCAATATGCCTACGAAGGTTTTGAGTTAAATGCGATAGACTATCTGCTAAAACCATTTGCTTACGAACGTTTTGTTAAAGCTGTACAAAAAGCTAAAAGTTTGGTAGCAGAGCCAACTGCCGATAAAACCGGCAATAACTTATTAATAAAAGACAAGGAAGGGACGCTCGTCATCAAACAACAAGATATTATTTACATTGAGGGGTGCCGTGACTATGTGAAAATTAATACCGCCAACCAAACTTACATAACTTATCACACCCTTAAGGGAATTCTTGAGAAGTTAAACCCCGATAGCTTTATACAGGCACACCGCTCATACATTGTAAACAAAACATTCGTGAACCGCATACAGCAAGACACATTAATATTGAGCAACCAAACCTTTGTACCTATTGGCCTGAGTTTTAAAAAAGCACTTATTGATTTTATTGGCAGTTAAAACTAAAACTTACACCCATCAGGCACATTAATGCCTTGCGAAGTTTGGCTTAAGGTAGCTTTTCCGTTATGAACGGTTACCACCCACAGGCTATCATAATCGTCACCCTGCCATTTAAGTTTGCCTGCCGTTACGCCCAATGACGATAATATTTTACCGATAGCGTTATGCTCCCAAACCACCAGCACTGTACCGGCTTTTGTGCTTATGTTTTTGGCGAGCGCTTTAGTGTCATCCACATCAAACTTGCTGTTAACCGTTAAATTATACTTGGTAGCCAGCGGCCAAACCGTTTGCAGCATACGGCCGCTTTTGGTAGCCTTACCGGTTGACGGCGACGGCACATAAACATAAGCCGGTACACCAAAGCGCTTAACAAGCACGCCCGGCAACATCATGGCCCGGTTAAAACCTTTGCACGAGAGGTTATCGCCACTGGCAGGTTTTTCGGCATGGCGCATAATGATGATCCGCAAATCAGCGCCGTTATTTTGCAGTTGAGCAAAAGCTGTAATGCTAATCAATATTAGCAGCCAGCATAAGAAGTATTTTAGTGTCTTCATATTTTGATGCTTTAGTAATCTAAATTTACATTTAACAACTCACTATTCGGCAACTTAAACCTTCAAGCCGCCAAATATGCTCGTCATAATTACACTCAACACTATCAGCGTAATAAATATATACAACTTATCCTTTTCCAAAATAAAAGCCAGCAGCGAGAAGAACACGCGCAGTATAGGCGTGGCAATTAATATCAATACGCCTAACTGTATAACCTCGGTTGAACTGAAAGCTGCTGCTCCTTTAAATATGCCTTTAAACGTGGTGTAGCCAGCACCTTCGCCAACAAAATTGCTGTATTGCGGTACTGGTCCGCTGCCGTGCATAAGCAGGTACATTACGCCGCCTGCAAAGGCCACCACGCTGGCACTAACTACACCGTAGCGTAATAGCTGACCAACCACCAGTTCCACATCCTTATCGCCCCAAAGGCTTGAAAACATATTTTTCATGTCGTGTAATTCTTTAATTAAAACTTGTGTTGAATGCCGTTATACATCATTTGCAGTGCTACAAATACAATGGCTACGCAAAAAATAATGCGCAAGGTTTGCGGGTTAATACGCGAAAGCAATTTCGACCCGGTAAATGCCCCGCCCAACACACCCAATATAACCGGGAATGCAATGCCTGGATCCATATAACCGCGCTGCAGGTACACCACGGCACTGGCAGCAGCCGTAACACCGATCATAAAATTACTGGTAGTGGTACTTACCTTAAAGGGTATGCGCATGGCGGTATCCATAGCCAAAACCTTAAGTGCTCCCGAACCAATACCCAACAAACCCGATATAACCCCGGCCACCGTCATCATAGAGAAGCCCGCTCCTATGTTTTTCAATTTATACTCTACTATGCCCTCCTTGGTTGGATAGCTGCCGTTAAGTTTGAGCAGGTATGAGAGTTTACTACCTTCGGTTAAGGCTTCCTGGTTCTTTTTGCGCAAAGTCATAGCGGCCGAAAACATTAACACCGCCCCAAACAGAATGGCAATGGTATTTACCGGCGTGTATACTGCTATAAGCGCACCAAGCACCGCCCCTATGGTTGTGGCAATTTCGAGGAACATGCCCAGCCGTATATTGGTAATCCCCTCTTTAACATAGGCCGTTGCCGCTCCCGATGAAGTAGCAATAGAGGCCAGCAACGCCGCACCAATGGCGTACCTGATATCGACCCCAAAAACCAGTGTTAACAGCGGAATTACCACAACGCCGCCACCTAATCCGGTTAACGAGCCCAGCAACCCGGCCAGGTATGATCCCACTAATAGTATAATGGTGAATGTTAGTATAGTCATATATATTGAATTTTAATTAGTAGTTATTATCAAGTATTTGCTGCATAGCCTCGCGTGCCTGCTTCAGTTTTTTGCCTTTAATGGCGTTAAAAAGTTGCTCATGCAGGTAATGGCTCATGGCAAAACTGGCTATGCCCTGCGGTTCGCGCTTCGAAAAAAAATCGAGGATAACGGTAGTAAAGCTTTGGTACAAATTAAACAACACGCTATTACCCGATGCCTGCGCAATGGTGGCATGAAAAGCAATATCGGCATCCATGCAAGCCTGGCGGTTATTACGCTCAATGGCGGCTTTTCGGTTTTGCAGGTGCAATTCCATTTCCTGTATATGTTCGGTAGTGTGATTCTCTACAGCCAGGCTCACAATTTCCCTGTCGAGCATGCGGCGTACGGCGTTCACCTCGTCAAAATCGGCCCTGCGAAGCTTACTGTCTATAGGTTCGGCATCGGTAGTGGCATTCACAATGGTACCCA
Organism: Mucilaginibacter terrae; assembly: GCF_031951985.1. Taxonomy (NCBI): domain Bacteria; kingdom Pseudomonadati; phylum Bacteroidota; class Sphingobacteriia; order Sphingobacteriales; family Sphingobacteriaceae; genus Mucilaginibacter; species Mucilaginibacter terrae. The sequence goes on from NZ_JAVLVU010000001.1 coordinate 2,098,954, forward strand.
TCCCCTGCTGTACGCGCACCACGCCTGCCATGGCTAAAGCTTTAACGGCTTCGCGTATAGTAGAGCGACCTACCTCGTAAAGTTTCATCAATTCGGGCTCGGGCGGTATTTTATCGCCTGGTTGATATTTCCCCTTTTCAATATCATGTTTTATCAACCGGCTTATGCGGTCGCTGAGTTTTATGCGGGCGTCCATAGTAATTGAATAACGAATACAAACATATGATGTTTTTTTTAAACATCATATGTTTGTATTGAATTTATTACTTTTTACCATTATAAATCCGTACTGTTGCCGTAATAATGTTTTTTAACAAACTATCCTAACTTAATATGCGTTCATTTAGCTGTTAGCGTTATATTTACCGTAACAACTATCGCCAATACTTATGGATTTCAAAATGTTAGGCCCATCTCAAAGCGTTCAGCAAAAAAGCAATAAACTTATTATTAAAACTGCCGAAGCCGAAGCGCATATAACCATATATAGCCCTTCGGTTATCAGGGTAAACATTACCCGCCAGCCTGCTGGGGCAGACGAATCTTTTGCGGTTATCAGAGAGCCTTTGGCTCAAATAGCTTACGAAGAAACGGCAGAAGAGATTATTGTAAAAACATCGGCGCTTACGTTGCGCATCAGCAAATCGCCTTTGCGTTTTGCATTTTACACCCCGGGGGGCGAGCTTTTGAGTAAAGACGACGACCGCTTTGGAACCAATTGGCAAAATAGCCGGGTTACCAATTACCGCGAGTTGCAGGCCGATGAAAAATTCATCGGTTTGGGCGAAAAGGTAGGCAACCTGAACCGCCGTGCCAGCTCGTTTACCAACTGGAACACCGATGCATCAGACCATACTCCTAAAACCGACCCGCTGTACGAAACTTTCCCGTTCTTCATCGGCATACACGGCGCGGTTACTTACGGCTTCTTTTTAGATAATACACATAAAAGTTATTTCGATTTCGGTGCCTCGTGCGATGACCAGTTTATTTGGCTGGGTGCCGAGGATGGCGACCTGAACTATTATTTCTTCGGCGCCCAAACCGTGGGCAGAATTTTAGAAGACTATACCTGGCTAACCGGCCGCATGGAAATGCCGCCACTTTGGAGCCTGGGATACCAGCAGTGCCGCTGGAGTTATATGACTGCCCAGGAAGTATTGGATGTTGCATCAAAATTCCGTGAGCACAATGTACCTGCCGATGTAATGTATTGCGATATAGATTACATGGAAGGCTTTAAAATATTCACCTGGAATAACGAAACCTTCCCCGACCCAAAAGCATTTATTGATAAGCTGAAGGCCATGAACTTTAAGCTGGTAACTATTGTAGACCCCGGTATTAAGGTTGAAGAAGGCTACCAGCAATATGACGAGGGTGTGGAGCGTGGTTACTTTGCCACCTACCCCAACGGCGAAAACTATATTGGCGAGGTTTGGCCGGGTCGTTGTCACTTCCCCGACTTCTTCCGCGAGGATGTACGCGAATGGTGGGGCGCCGCCTTTACCGCACTAACCGAACCCGGTGTTGAAGGTTTTTGGAACGACATGAACGAACCTGCCGTTTGGAACCAGAACATGCCCTGGATAGTAAAATTTGGCGACAAGTTTATGCCCGAGGTACGTAATGTATACGGCATGCAAATGGCCCGCGCCACTTATGATGGCACCCGCAAAATACTGGGCAACAAACGCCCATTCGTGTTGACTCGTGCAGCTTATTCGGGCACACAACGCTACTCGGCGGTATGGACGGGCGATAATACTGCAACCGACGAACATTTATTGTTGGGAGCACGTTTAGTGAACAGCTTAGGCGTAAGCGGCATGGCCTATGTAGGCGTTGATATTGGCGGCTTTAGCGGCAACCCTACCCCCGAAATGATGGTACGCTGGAATAACTTAGGTATTTACACTCCTATGTATCGCAACCACTCCATTAAAGATTCGGACTACCGCGAGCCATGGCAGTACGGGGAGGAAAATCTCGGCCTCATCCGCAAATTTATTGAAGACCGTTATCGTTTACTGCCTTATCTGTACTCTGCATTTTATCAAACCACACAAACCGGCCTACCTGTTTGCCGCACACTGGCCATTGATTATACCCACGATAAAGCGGTTTACTATGAAGACTATCAAAATCAATTCCTGTTTGGCGATGGCTTACTGGTAGCCCCGGTTATCAGCACCGCGCTAACCGCCAAAGTATATCTCCCCTGCGGCGATTGGTACCGATTAAGTACGGGTGAAAAATTTGAAGGCGGCAAAGAATATGAAGTAGACGCCCCCCTGCATGACATGCCGGTATTTGCCAAAGCAGGAGCTATCATTCCTCAGCAAAACGTAATTCAAAGCACGCAAGATGCCGGCGATGGTATTTTAGAGATTCACGTTTGGAACAGTACCGAACCATCAACCTTTGTTTATTACGAAGATGATGGCGATACCTACAACTATGAGCAGGGCACTTACCACAAACGTAACATTACTTTTACCCCGGCTTCAAAAACGGTTACATTATCGTCTGTTGAAGGAGGTTATACTTCTAAGTATACTCAAATACAAGTGGTATTGAAAGGATTTGAAGAGGTTATGAAGATTGATATGGTGGATAATGCGAATGACGAAATAGTTATTGAATGGTAATCATTCAATAACTATTCGAACAAAAGAATTTAGTACTCCGCCAAAACCACAACTTTATCGGCTAAAGGTGCTATTTTTTTACGTCCATCTAAAAAGCCTAAGGCTACAATAAAGCTGAAGCCAGCTATCATGCCACCCATTTCGGTAACCAGTTTGGCCGCTGCGGTTACGGTGCCGCCGGTGGCCAGCAGGTCGTCGTGTATTAAAATGTGCTGACCGGGTTTAAAGGCATCGGTATGCACTTCAATTTTAGCCGAACCATATTCCAGATCATATTCCATTTGCTTTACGGTGTAGGGTAGCTTACCTGCTTTACGTATAGGTACGAACGGCACACCCAGTTTACCGGCCAATTGCAATCCAAATAAAAAGCCCCGGCTTTCGATACCGGCAACCGCATCAATTTTGGCGTTTTGAAAATGCGCAGCAAACGCATTCACAATGCTTTCGCACAAAATAGGATCTTTAAGTATGGGGGTAATATCTTTAAAGGTGATACCGGGTTTCGGGAAATCGGGAATATCGCGTATGGCTGATTTAATTTGCTGCTCGATCATGGGACGTAAAGATAGGTGAAATGTGCAGATGTGCGAATATGCAGATGTGCAAATATTTAGCTCTTCCCGTCATGCCGAATTTATTTCGGCAACTCATCATATAGGCTAACCTTTCGCACGTCGTATAGATTATTTGGCATGTGGGGTGCTGAAATAAGTTCAGCATGACGATTAAATTTGTTTAATTCTGTGGTTTTGATGCATTCTTAAAATTCATGTTCAAAAACCATCTGCACATTTTCACATCTGCATATCCGCACATCTTCTACACATCAAAAAAATTCTATCTTTGACGCGCTATGAGTAAAAATACCGACGAACTGTTTAAAAATGTGATTGCCCATGCCAAGGAGTATGGTTTTGTATTTCAGTCAAGTGAAATTTACGACGGACTAAGCGCCGTATACGATTACGGCCAAAATGGTGCCGAACTGAAGAACAACATCAAAGCCTACTGGTGGAAAAGTATGGTGCAGTTGAACGATAACATCGTAGGTATTGACTCGGCCATATTTATGCATCCTAAAATATGGAAAGCAAGCGGTCACGTTGATGGTTTCAGCGACCCGATGATCGACAACAAGGATTCGAAAAAACGCTACCGTGCCGACCAGTTACTGGAAGACCGCATAGCTAAATATGATAAAGACGGCAAAACTGATAAGGCAGAGCAATTGCAACTGGAGTTGGATAAAGCCCTTAATGCCGACGATTTACCACGCCTGCGCGACCTCATTGTTGAGCATGAAATTGCATGCCCGATAAGCGGCACCCGCAATTGGACCGAAGTACGCCAGTTTAACCTCATGTTCAGCACCCAAATGGGAGCCGTGGCCGATGATGCCGACACCATTTACCTGCGCCCCGAAACAGCACAAGGTATTTTTGTGAACTACCTTAACGTGCAAAAAACCGGCCGTATGAAAATTCCGTTCGGTATTGCGCAAATTGGTAAGGCTTTTCGTAACGAGGTTATTGCCCGCCAGTTCATCATCCGCATGCGCGAGTTCGAGCAAATGGAGATGCAATTCTTCGTACGCCCCGGCACGCAAAAAGAGTGGTTTGATAAATGGAAAGAAGCCCGTTTAAAATGGCACCTGGCTTTGGGTACACCAGCCGAAAAATACCGTTACCACGAACACGTTAAGCTGGCGCATTATGCTGATGCCGCTTATGATATTGAGTTTGAATTCCCGTTCGGCTTTAAAGAAGTGGAAGGTATACACAGCCGTACCGATTTTGATTTGAGCCAGCACCAGCAGTTCTCAGGTAAAAAAATGCAGTATTTTGACCCTGAGGTTGACCCGGAAACCAACAAACCTTATGGTAACTACGTGCCTTACGTTATCGAAACTTCGATAGGGTTGGACCGTATGTTCCTGCTCACCATGATCAACGCTTACGAGGAAGAAGACCTGAGCACCGAAGAAAAACAAGACAGCCGTACAGTTTTACGCCTGCACCCTTGTTTGGCACCGGTAAAAGCCGCTATTTTCCCGCTTACCAAAAAAGATGGTTTGCCCGAAAAAGCCCGTGAAATTATGGACAGCCTTAAACTCGACTTCAACATGCAGTATGAGGAGAAAGACGCCATTGGCAAACGCTACCGCCGACAGGATGCCATTGGTACACCGTTCTGTATAACGGTTGACCACCAAACGCTGGAAGACAATACCGTAACCATACGCCACCGCGACAGCATGGAGCAGGAACGCGTACCTGCCGATCAATTAGAAAAGATAATTGGTGACTTGGTAAGCTGGAAAAACGTATTGAGATAAAATTGCCGATATTATAAAATCGTCATTGCGAGGTACGAAGTAATGACGTGATAATTAAAAGCTGCCCTAAACAGGCAGCTTTTCTTTTTTACCAACCTCAAACATTAACCTGCATTTTTGCTTATTGCTAATAGTATTTACCACTCAACATGCAAACCAAACAGTACCCATTTTATCTTCAGGCTACCGTTGTTCTTTTCGGACTAATTTTAGTTGTTTACGTAATGAACAGCCTGGCCGATATATTGGTACCACTGGCTTTTGCAGCTTTTATAGCCATACTGCTTAACCGTTTGTGTAACAGACTAATCAGGGCAAAAGTTCCGCAAATACCGGCTATCATCATATCCATGTTTATTGCAGTAATTGTTATTGCCGGTTTGTTTTATTTCCTGTCATCGCAAATAATATCTTTTGGAGATACGCTGCCCACGCTAAAAGCCAAGTTTGCACACATTACCGCCGATCTTAAAGTCTGGATATTTCAGCACTTCGGCATCGATACGCATAAACAGGTGCAGTTTATAAACGGTGCCATGAAGAGCAGTAAATCATTGGTTGGTAAAACACTCAATACCGTGTTGGGCACGTTAAGTATCATCTTCCTGATACCGGTTTATGTATTTTTGATGCTGTTGTATAAAACGCTGATCGTAAACTTTCTATTCGAAGTATTCTCCGAAGAAAATTCGGCACAGGTGGCCGAGATATTACAGGAAACCAAAGCGGCCATACAAAGCTATATTATTGGCCTCCTTACCGAAACTTTAGTAGTGGCCATCATGAACTCAGTAGCCTTATTGCTTTTGGATGTTCCTTATGCAATACTCATTGGTGTAATTGGCGCCTTACTAAACCTGCTGCCTTATATTGGAGGTTTGGTTGCCATTGCATTGCCTGTATTAATGGCTACTGTTACGCACGATGGTTACGGTACGCAGTTGGGTGTTATTGCCGCTTACCTGTTTATACAGTTTATTGATAATAATATATTGGTGCCTCGCATCGTATCATCTAAAGTGCAAATCAATGCACTCATATCTATCGTAGTTGTTTTGTTAGGAAATTCATTATGGGGGTTATCGGGTATGTTTTTATCTATACCATTTATAGCCGTACTTAAAATCATATTTGACCGTATTGATGATTTGAAACCATGGGGCAAACTACTGGGTGATAATATACCCACCCGCAGTAAGGCACACATATGGCAACTACGTCGTAGCAATGCCCCGGCTCAAAACGACACTCCTACTTCTTAAATTTAAGTACAACTGTTTTGCCCGATATTCCCTCTAACAAGGGCTTGAATATAATCTGCGCATTTTGACGTGCCATACCGGTTATATTTTGCTGCCTCGCATTATCCAGTAAGCGTTTTTCGGCCAGCTTGTAAATATCTTCAACCATGGTTTTGGTGGTGCTTGGTAGTATTACGCCGCTTACATCATATACTTTTGAGCGTTGATGATCGAGCTTCGCATAGCAAATTTCTGGCTGGGGCAGGGTTACAGTAACCACGCTGTCGCCATTGCTGCGAGTAATGCTTTGTTTGGTCACCTTAGTTAGATCGATACAAGCAGTTACTTCGCCAACTGCTACAAATAAAACTCGTTCATCCGGTAAAAGGGTATGTATCTGCTTTTTCTCCAGTACATCTTTCATGCTGTATTTTACCAGTTCGAGCTTGCCCATGGCCGTTATTTTTTCAACCATCACATCCTCCTTAACTTCGGTACGAACGGTGCTGAACTGGTGCTTCATGTAAAAGAACAGGAATATGAGGAAACCTGTAATAACCAAAACGAAGAGTAAGGTGAGCGATAAACGTCGGCGCATATTTTAATTTATATCTGCATTAAACAACAAAGAGCAGACGTTATTGTCTGCTCTTTGAAAATATTACAAAATCTTGTCATTGCGAGGAGCGACAGCGACGTGACAGTTTTATCGCGTTCATTACTAAGCGCTAAGAGATTGCCACGCTACGCTCGCAATGACACATGTGTATTATTACTATTTTATTACGCCTCTACGCCGTAAATAACGTTCAACGTAAACGGAACGCTTAATGCTTTAGAGATGATACAATTTTTCTTAGCATCCTCGGCTATGGCTTTAAACTGATCTTCAGATACGCCGTCGATAGCGGTAGCTTTAATTTCGAGGTGTATACCTGTTACTGCAAGGTTAGCCATATCAAGGTCTAAAACTGCGGCGGTATCTAAATTGCCGGGGGTAACACCTTGTTGAGTTAAAGCAGCGCTTACCGCCATAGTAAAGCAGCCAGCGTGTGCAGCGGCTAATAATTCTTCGGGGTTGGTACCCACGCCCGACTCAAAACGTGTTTTAAACGAGTATTGAGTTTGGTTTAAAGTAGTGCTTTGGGTAGTTAATTGGCCCGAGCCGTCTTTTAATGTTCCGTTCCAGTGTGCGGTTGCTGTACGTTTCATAGTTTTTTGTGGATTGATTATTAAGGTTAAAAATTAGTTCTTGCTTTCAATTAAGTTTAACGCCATTGGGCGCGTTCGTATTGTGCAGGCCACTCAATTTGGTGCCCTAACTCATGTGCTGCACGCAAGGCAAAATGCGGATCGCGCAGCATTTCGCGGGCCATCAACACCAGGTCGGCCTGGCCTGTTTCTATAATTTCGTTGGCTTGTGCCGGTGTGGTAATTAACCCCACCGCGCCGGTTAATATCCCGGTTTGTGCTTTGATCTTCTCTGCAAATTCAACCTGGTAGCCCGGTTTATTAGGTATAACTGCTTTAGGTACGTTTCCTCCCGAAGAGCAGTCAACCAAATCTACACCTTTTTCTTTTAAAACCGCAGCCAGTTTTACCGAATCTTCAATGGTCCAGCCACCCTCGGTCCAGTCGGTTGATGATATGCGCACAAACAGCGGATACTCCTGCGGCCAAACCTCGCGCACGGTTTCGGTAACTTCTACCAATAAGCGTATACGGTTTTCAAACGAGCCACCATATTCATCAGTACGCTGGTTACTCAACGTTGAATAAAACTGGTGCAGCAAATAGCCGTGCGCACCGTGTACTTCGGCCACTTTAAAACCGGCTTTAAGCGCACGTTCGGCAGCTGATTTAAAATCGGACTTAACTTTTTCAATACCGGCTTTGTCTAACTCCAGCGGAGCTTCTTCACCATCGGTAAACGCTAAAGCACTGGGCCCATAAGTTACCCATCCGTTTTCATGGGTGGATGGAAATTGTTTGCCACCCAGCCAGGGTTTATCATGGCTGGCTTTACGCCCGGCGTGCGCTAACTGAATACCGGCAACTGCGCCTTGTGCTTCTATAAAAGAAGTTATTTGTTTGAGGCGTTCGATATGCTCATCTTTCCATATTCCTAAATCCGAATAAGTAATGCGCCCCTCGGGCGATACGGCAGCGGCTTCGGTAATAATTAAACCTGCGCCGCCCGTGGCAAATGCACCAAGGTGAACCAGGTGCCAGTCGTTGGCAAACCCATCGGTACAGCTATACTCGCACATGGGCGATACCGCTACACGGTTTTTAAACGTAGTGCCCTTAATAGTTAAGGGCGAAAATAAATTAGTCATTTGTTCGATAGATATTACTCAAACTTACAGCACAAACAGCAATAACCTGTAACCGGTTTGTAAAGATGTGTAGTGATGTGCCGGTGAATAAAAGATATGCAAATGTGTGTATGCGCAAATGTTATTTGAGCCAGATTATAATTATTGAATAAAATATGGATTTGCACATTTACGCATTCGCACATCTGCACATATTCCCATCTGCACATCAATTCACAACAATTTACATGAAAATGCTATATTGCTTTAAACGATTTTAGCTTTTGACTACCTATACTACTTTAATTGTCCTCTGCTCACTGGTAATTTTCTCTTACCTGTTCGATTTAATTGCCGGTAAAACCAAAATACCATCGGTGTTATTGCTGCTGTTTTTAGGTGTGGCCATACACCAGGTAATTGATTATTTTGGCATTAAGGTTTTCGACCTTACTACCATTTTACCCACGCTGGGTACCTTGGGTTTAATACTCATTGTGTTTGAGGGTGCGCTCGAACTCAAGTATTCGCCCTCAAAAAACCAGGTGATCAAGCGCTCGTTTATGTCGGCATTTTTTATTTTGATATGCACCACGTTCTGCATATCGGGCTTAATATACATACTTACCAAAGCCGATTTTTATCGGTGTTTTATGAATGCCATTCCGTTCTGTGTTATCAGTTCGGCCATTGCCATACCCTCGGCATCCAACATCAACAAGGAAAAAAAGGAGTTCATTATTTATGAATCATCGTTTTCGGATATTTTAACCGTGGTGTTGTTCAATTTTATGCTGAGTAACAGCTACATCAGCATTGGCTCGTTTGCCAAATTGGGGGTTGAACTGGTGGCCATTTTAATACTGGCACAAGTGGCCTGTTTGCTGTTATTGTACCTTATTGGCCGCATTACACATCATGTTAAATTCTTCCTCATTATTGCATTGCTCATATTAGTGTACGCTATTGGGCAGTCGTTCCACTTATCATCATTAATTATTGTGCTGGCCTTAGGCCTGTTTTTTAACAATGCTGACCAAATTAATTTGCCCTGGTTCCGCAAACACTTTATTTACCACGGCCTGCAGATCGACCTTAAACAGCTCCTCCAACTATCGGCCGAAAGCGCTTTTTTAATGCGCACCTTCTTCTTTATCATCTTCGGTTTTACCATGGATGTTTATCAACTGCAAAAATCAACCGTGCTTTTCATCGGCGGATTGATCCTGTTCACCATCTATTTCATTCGTTTCGTATACATTAAACTGGCGCTAAAAACAGAGCTCATGCCCGAACTGGTGATCGTTCCCCGCGGTCTCATCAGCGTATTGCTTTACTACAACATCCCCCAGCCGCTTCGCCTGCCCGGTGTTGAAACCAGCTTGCTCTTTGTGGTGATACTGGGCACCAGCATCATCATGAGTATAGGCTTGTTTTTTTATAACCGCCGGGTGAGTGCTAAAGAGTTTGAGAATGTTTAGGGTACAATGAGTGAATGAGAGAGAGAGGGAGCGAATGAGTGAATTATTTCAACCACTCATTACTCACTCATTCGCTCATTCACACCTTCACTCATTGGCAAAAACGCTATCTTCGCCCTATGGCAACTAACCAGGCTAAACAACGCATTACCGAGCTTACCGCTGAGCTTAAGCAGCATAATTACAACTATTATGTGCTGGCTCAACCCACTATAAATGATCAGGATTTTGATTTTAAATTGAAAGAACTGGCCGAACTGGAAAAACAACACCCCGAGTTGGCCGATCCTGATTCGCCCACGCAAAAGGTTGGCGGCGAGGTTACCAAGGAGTTTAAAACGGTAAGGCACCGCTGGCCTATGCTATCGTTAGGTAATACCTATAACGAGCAGGAGCTGCTGGACTTTGACCAGCGGGTACGCAAAGCCATTGGCGATAATTTTGAGTACGTAGTGGAGCTTAAGTTTGATGGCCTGAGCATGAGCATTACTTATGAAGATGGCAAGCTGGCCCGCGCCGTTACCCGCGGCAATGGTGTTGAGGGCGATGAGGTGACCACCAATGTGCGCACCATACACACTATCCCTAAAAAGCTAAAAGCTGATAGCGGCTACCCTGATTTATTTGAGATACGCGGCGAGGTGTTTATGCACCGCAAAGCCTTTGAGCGTTTGAACGACGAGCGTATTGAGAAAGGCGAAGTAGCTTATGCCAACCCGCGCAACTTTGCATCGGGCACCATGAAGCTACAGGATTCGGCCGAGGTGGCGCGCCGCCCGCTGGATTGCTTTTTGTATGCCCTGCACATGGAAAAGTCGCCATTTAAAACGCATTGGGAAAGCTTGCAGGCCATTAAAAGTTGGGGTTTACAGGTGAGTAATGATAGTAAACTTTGTGCCGATATTAAGGAAGTGCTGGAGTTTATTAATTACTGGGACACTGAGCGTTTTAACCTGAGCTTTGATATTGACGGCATCGTTATCAAAGTAAACAACTACGGCCAGCAAGAAGAGTTGGGCTTTACGGCCAAGGTTCCGCGCTGGGCAATATCTTATAAATTTAAAGCCGAACGGGTTGAAACCGAACTGCTGAGCGTTGATTATAACGTAGGCCGCACCGGTGCGGTGACGCCTGTGGCTAACCTTAAACCGGTGTTGCTGGCAGGCACCACGGTTAAACGCGCCACATTGCATAATGCCAACGAAATTATTCGCTTGGATTTACATGAGGGCGATACCGTTTATGTAGAAAAGGGCGGCGAGATCATCCCCAAGATCATCAGCGTAAACCCCGATAAACGTAAGCCCGATGCCAAAGCTGTTGAGTATTTAGATACCTGCCCGGCTTGCGGTACGCCATTAGAGCGTAAAGAAGGCGAGGCTGCTTTCTATTGTCCTAATGATGAGGGTTGTCCGCCGCAAATAGTAAGCAAGATGCAGCACTTTGTGAGCCGCAAAGCTATGGATATTGACGGCCTGGGCGATGAAACCATTGAAACCCTTTATCAAAAAGGCCTGCTCAAACACATCAGCGATATTTACGAGCTGTATACCCATGCCGATGAACTGAAGCAAATGGAACGTTTCGGCGAAAGATCCATTACCAATATGCTGGCCGGTATCGAAAAATCGAAAGAAAAACCGTTTGAAAAGGTGCTATTCGGCCTCGGCATCCGTTACGTAGGCGAAACCGTAGCCCGCAAACTGGTAGCTTATTTTAAAACCTTAGAAAAACTACAAGCCGCCACCTTAGAAGAACTTACCGCCGTTGACGAAATTGGTGAGCGCATAGCCCAAAGCCTGGTAGAATACATGAGCGGGGAAGCCCACCTTGCCGAACTGCAAAAGCTGCAAAGTCAGGGTTTGCAATTTATTTCCGAAGAGAAAGAGGTGGTGCTGCAAAGCGATAAACTGGCCGGCAAAACGTTCATTATTTCCGGCGTTTTTGAAAAGTTCTCCCGCGAGGAACTCAAAGAAATAATTGAGCAAAACGGCGGCAAAATATTGAGCAGCATATCGGCCAAGCTGAATTACCTGGTTGCCGGTGATAATATGGGGCCTTCAAAGTTAGAGAAAGCTAACAAGCTGAATGTGCCTATTATTAGTGATGAGGAGCTGATGGGCTTGTTGTAAATGCCCAATTGAATACTCGTAAAACAGGGAATTTTTCGTGAGATTTTAAGCTTTAAAAAAGAAAAAATCAGGGCATAGCAGCCTATTTAACACAATTTAACAAGGCGGTAAAGCAATTATTTGCATCTTTAGGGCACAACCCCTATCATACACAAATGAAATCTGCTTTAACACTTGTCACGATCCTTTTTTTATCTGTTACCGTATTAGCACAAAACTTTACCCTAAGCGGTACGGTGAAAGATAACGCTGGTCAGCCTATCCCCTTTGCCACTATTTTGGTAAAAAACACTACTAAGGGCTCACCCGCCAACGCCGACGGGCAATACTCGCTAACCCTTACTTCCGGCACATATGAGCTGCAATTCAAGGCCATAGGCTATAAACAGGAAAGCCGTAAAATAGAGCTTAAAAGCAATCAAACGCTTAATATTGAACTTGCCATTGAAGCCTACCAGCTGCAAAATGTAGTGGTAAAAGCAGGCGGGGAAGACCCTGCCTATGCCATTATCCGCAAGGCTATACGCAAGCGCAAGGGATATTTAAATGAAGTTAGATCATACACTACCGACACCTATATCAAAGGATTACAACGCATCCTGAACATGCCCAAAAAGTTCATGGGCCGCGACCTTAACCAAATGGCCCGCGAAGCCGGACTGGACTCTAACCGCCGCGGCATTGTGTACCTGTCCGAATCAGAATCTAAACTGGCCTTTATGCAGCCCGATATGTACCATGAGGAAATGGTATCGTCGAAAGTATCGGGCAGCAACCGGGCATTTAGTTTTAACCGGGCATCAGATCTCAACGTTAACTTTTACCAGAATTTGCAGGACTGGGAAGGCTTGAGCAATCGTCCGCTGGTATCGCCCATTGCCGATAATGCCTTATCATTTTACAACTACAAATACATGGGCGAAACCGTTGAAAACGGCGAAACCATTAACCGTATACAGGTAACACCTAAACGCAAATTTGAACCTACTTTTGAAGGTTATATTTATATTATTGAAGATAGCTGGCGCATTCACAGCGCCGATTTAATGCTGACCAAATCGGCAGGTATAAACTTTGTTGATACCCTTACCGTAAAGCAGCAGTTTGTACCGGTAAGCAACAATACCTGGATGCCGGCATCGGTTAAGTTTGAGTTTACTGCCGGCTTATTTAGCTTTAAGGTGGGTGGTTACTTTGTGGCCGTATTTAAAAACTATGATATTGCCCCTAAACTCACCCGTAAAGATTTTGCAGAGGTAATGAAGGTTACTGCCGGGGTAAATAAAAAGGATTCGACCTATTGGCAGCAGGCGCGCCCTATCCCGCTCACTACCGAAGAGATTACCGATTACGAAAAGAAAGCCGTGCTGGCCAAAAAACGCGAATCAAAACCTTACCTCGATTCGTTGGACAAGGTATACAACAAGGTTTCTTTAGAAAAATTCCTATTCTCGGGCGTTAGTGTGCGTAACCGGTATAAAAAGAGCTATTTCAATACCGAATCGGTTATTGGCTCACTACTGTATAACACTGTCGAAGGCGTGGCCATTAACTACGGAGCATCATATACCAAACAAATTGATAGCGCCCGTAACCGGTATTTGCGACTATCGGGTAGGGTACGTTATGGCTTCAGCAATAAATTGCTGCATGGCAATGTTACAGGCATCATTCCTATACAAGATTATACGCTGAGTTTTAGCGGTGGTTCGGATGTGATTGATTTAAATAATACCTTTCCTATTACGGCATTTGCAAATTCGATGGCGAGTTTGCTTTATCGCCAAAATTACCAAAAGCTTTACGATAAACATTTTGCAGCAGTTGGCATATCGCACCGCATAGCCGGCGGATGGCAAGGCAGCATTGGGGCCGAATATGCCGACAGGCGCTGGCTGGACAACACATCCGATTACAGCTTCTTTAAAAAAGACCGTGAGTTTACTTCCAACAACCCATTTACGCCTAACAGTAACACCCCGTTGTTCCCTAACAACCAATCATTTAAGGTAACCCTACGCACCAGTTACGATTTCAGCAACCGTTATGTCACCTATCCAACCGGCCGTTACTACTTACCATCTAAATACCCTAAACTCGAGGTAGCCTATACTAAAGCATTTAAAAACGTTATGGGCTCTGATGTAGATTATAATTTGATTACCGCTAACATATCAAAAAACAACGTTAGCCTGGGGCTTTGGGGTAAGTTTGATTTTTATATTGGTGCCGGTAAATTCATCAATGCCAACAACGTGTATTTTACCGATTATAAGCACTTTTCGGGTAATGAGATACTACTGCACCATGATGCACCAAATTCATTCCTGATGCTCAATTACTATACCAACAGCACAGCCGATAAATACCTGGAAGGCCACTACGAGCATAATTTTGGTGGATTGTTTTTAAGCAAGCTACCGCTCATACGCCGGTTAAAATTGCAGGAAGTACTCAAAGTTAATTATCTCACTACCCCTACGCTTAAAAACTATTCGGAGTTGGGAGTAGGTTTAAATTATATGGGCTTCAAGGCTTTGTACGGATGGTCGTTTAACAGTGGCTTGAACTCCAAAAATGCGCTACGCCTTACCGTTGATTTCTAAAAAAGTTGATACAAACTTAACGCAGTATAAATAAATGGCTCATTTAAAAGGGTAAAATCCTATATTAGCCACCCTGTTATTATTATAAAATGAAAATGTTTCACGGAACCGGAGTAGCCATGGTAACTCCGTTTACTACCGATGGCCAGGTTGATTATGCCGGCCTCGAAAACCTGATAAACCACCTTATTGACGGTGGTGTTGAGTATCTGGTATCATTAGGTACAACCGGCGAAAGCGCCACATTGAATAAGGATGAGAAGAAGAAGGTTTGGGCTTTTACTGCTGAGAAGGTAAACAAACGTGTAAACCTGGTTGCAGGTATTGCAAGCAATAACACCTACGAGGTTGTGGAGGCCATAAAAGGTTTTGAAGCCGAAGGCTATGATGCTATACTATCAGCCAGCCCTTATTACAATAAACCAATTCAGGAGGGTATTTACCAGCATTATAAGGCTATTGCTGAGGCTTCATCATTACCTGTACTTTTATACAACGTACCCAGCCGTACCGGCAGTAATGTAAGCGCAGAGACCACATTACGTTTGGCTAATGACTTTAAGAACATTATAGGCACAAAAGAAGCATCGGGCAATTTTGAACAGTTTAACCATATTATGCGCGATAAACCGGAGGATTTCCTGTTCATTTCGGGCGATGACCCGGTTACCCTGCCTATGATGGCCATGGGTGCTGTGGGTGTAATATCGGTTATTGGCAATGCCGTGCCTCGCCAGTTTTCTGACATGGTACGTACCTGCCTTTCGGGAGATTTTAAAGCGGCCTTGAAGGGCCACTACGATCTTATTGAGTTTACCCGCCTCATGTTTGCCGAAGGTAGCCCAGGTGGCATTAAAACCGCACTTAAGCACTTGGATATTTGCGGCGATACATTGCGTTTACCGCTGGTACAGGTTAGCCCTGCCGCTGCCGATAAAATTGCTGCTGAACTGAAAAAGATAGTAGGCTAAGCAATCTGACATTTAACATAAAGAAGCTTGCTCGTTTGGGCAAGCTTTTTTGTTTGATGAATAATTTAGTCACCATAATCAAGTATAGGATGTGGTCACAAAAAAAGCCCGTCGTTACCGACAGGCTTTTTTTATAAGATAAGTAAAAACTTATTGCTTAAAATTAAGCTTTGTTTTTAGATTCCTGAACTTCCAAACGGATAGCTTGAGCAAGGTTTTTTAAGTCTTGCATACCTTTACGTACGCGGGTACCAGCAGCACTGTTACCTTTGTTGTAGAATTTGTCAGCATCGCCTTCTAATGAAGCGATAAGTTCTTTTACCTGGTTAAATTTGTCCATTTTAATTTACTCCTTTTAAAGATTGAGGTTTATTGTTTTAACTATGGCTAATCTAAAATCTTTTTTTTAAATAAAAAAACGTTTATCAACCCAAAAGTGCGTTTTAAGCACTGTTTAAGCACTTTTTCATTCAAAACAGCCGTTTAATTGAATTATACTATTAATTATCAGTTATTAATTAAATTTTGATAATAACAGTTGCTAATTGTTGAAAACTTTCATTCATAAAAATCGCCCTTATAAGCCTAAAAATGTACTTCTTGAATCAAGATTACCTATAAATCGTTCTTGTAAACACCTCATATAACAAAAAAGCCCTCCGTTAACAGAGGGCTTTTGTATAGCTAAGCTTTTAGTTTAAGCAAGTTCCAGGTTCTTTTCTTTATAAAAACCGTCTTTCAGCTTCTGGGCAACTTCACTGTAAGCATCCAGCGTACGTTGTACATCTTCGAGCGAGTGCGTTGCAGTTGGAATCAAACGCAGTACAATTAATCCCTTAGGAATTACCGGATACACCACAATTGAACAGAAGATACCATAATTTTCGCGCAGGTCGCGGGTTAGGCTGGTGGCTTCAAACAAATCGCCTTTCAAAAATACCGGGGTAACCATCGTATTGGTGTTACCAATATCAAAGCCACGCTCTTTTAAACCTTTTTGCAGTGTAGTGGCAATTAGCCACAGCTTTTCGCGTAACTCAGGTTGCGCCTTCAATAATTCAAAGCGTTTATGCAAGCCCATAACCATGGGCATAGGTAAAGCCTTGGCAAAAGTTTGCGAACGCATATTGTAGCGCAGGAAAGCAATAATATCTTGTTTGGCAGCCACAAAAGCACCTATACCGGCCATCGATTTGGCAAACGTACCAAAGTAAACATCTACGCCATCTATACACTCCTGCTCCTCGTGGGTGCCGGCACCGGTTTTACCCATGGTACCAAAGCCGTGCGCATCATCAATCAGCAAACGAAACTCGTACTTGCTTTTTAGGTCAACAATTTCTTTGATCTTTCCTTGCGCGCCCGACATACCGAAAACGCCCTCGGTAATTACCAAAATACCCCCACCGGTTTGCTGGGTAAGCTTGGTAGCACGTTCCATTTGTTTTTCGAAACTGGCAATATCGTTATGTTGGTAAACATAGCGTTTACCCATGTGCAGGCGTACACCATCTATTATACAAGCGTGCGATTCGGCATCGTATACAATAACGTCGTTACGGTCAACCAATGTATCAATAATGGATACCATGCCCTGGTAGCCATAATTCAATAAAAAGCCGGCTTCCATACCTACAAAATCGGCAAGTCCTTGCTCTAATGATTCGTGGTGCTTGGTATTGCCCGACATCATGCGCGCACCCATTGGGTATGCCATACCATAATCGGCAGCGGCCTGGGCATCGGCCTTACGCACCTCGGGATGATTGGCTAAACCAAGGTAGTTGTTAAGGCTCCAAACCAAATGCTCTTTGCCGTTAAACATCATCATATGGGCAGATATTTCACCTTCCAGCTTAGGAAACGAAAAATAACCGTGCGACCATTTTTGGTGCATACCAATAGGGCCGCCTAAGTTTTTTGATATTTTGTCAAATAAATCCAATGTCTCTAATCTATTTATTCAATTACAAATATAGCGGTTTAAATGCAGGGCAACAATGGTTATAACTTTTTATAATAGGTTATAACCATACCTTCTTGTTTCATTAACTGCGTTCTACCTAAATATAATTAAAATAATTAAGGTGCACAATGGCACTTGCTTCTCCATAGTAAATTAGTATGGAATTACATCAAAAAACAAACCCATACTTATACATGTTTAAACATTAATTGCGTTTATAATTAAAAGATACACCTATGAGCGAATTAAAAGAAAAAGTAATACTCATTACCGGGGCTGCAATGGGTTTAGGATTAGCTACCGCTATTGAAGCTGCTGCCAGCGGCGCAAAACTTGCCCTGGTTGACTACAATGCCGAAGGTTTGGAGAAAGCCAAAGCCGACATTCTTAGCCAATACCCCAACAGTGATGTGTTAACGATAATTGCCGATACATCGAATGAAGATGACGTTAAGAACTACGTTAAGGAAACCATTAACAAATTTGGCGCTATCGACGGTTTTTATAATAATGCCGGTATAGAGGGTAAACAAGCGCCACTGGTTGATTATGACCTTGACGTATTTAAAAAAGTAATTGACATAAACCTGCTGGGCGTTTACTACGGTATAAAACATGTTTTACCTCACATGCAAAGTAAAAATTACGGACGCATAGTGAACGTAGCATCGGTTGGTGGTATACGCGGGGTAATGAACCAAACACCTTATGTAGCCAGCAAGCACGCGGTAGTCGGTATCACTAAAAATACTGCTTTAGAATATGCCCGCTACGGCATCAATACCAACGCTATAGCACCGGGCGCTATCCTCACGCCGATGGTTGCAGGTGCCTTTAAGCAAGTAAACCCCGAAGACCCCGCTGCTGCCGAAGCAGAATACGCACAAGCTAACCCAACCAAACGGCTGGGTAAACCCGAAGAAGTAGCCAAGGTTGTTTGCTTTTTACTGAGCGAAGCCTGCAGCTATGTAAACGGGCAGGTAATTGCCATTGATGGCGGACAATCGAATAGTTATGGGAATGTGTAGTGATAAAGATTGTTTATAAAACCAATCACAGCAAAGCAAAACGCCCGGCTCATATGAACCGGGCGTTTTATTTATATATCTCCGCAGAGATTGCTTCGTTCCTCGCAATGACGTGAAGGGAAACGATTAGTGATCTATTTAATCAACATTATCGTGCAAAAACGAGTTATTGCGGCGAATCTCGGGGTTACCATCGTTATCAGATAACGAGAATTTAGAGATCGAACTTTCGTTTGAGGCAGCTGGTTGTTGCAGCGAAATTTCTTTACGCTTGTAAGCCGGTACGTTTTCCAGTTCCTGTATGTTGCCGTTGCGCAGCTTCATGCTCAGGTCTTTTTTAAACGCATAATGCGCTCGCGCGATTTGCGTAGTTGCTCCTCGATCGATTCATTGGTTTTACCTTCGTCGGCACTTACAACCGGCTCAGGTTCTGGCTCGGGTTGTGGTTGCGGCTGAGAAACGTATTGCTGTTGCGGCGGAGCAGGTGCTTCATTAACCGGGGCAAAGTTCATTACCGTTTCGGTTACTTTAAATACCAGTTCATCGGCCTGTGGCTCAGGGGTTGGTTCCGGCTCAGGTTCCATCAGGTTGTGCCTTACAATTCCTTGTGCCTGGTCTTCCTGCTGTTGAGCAGCAACGGCCATGTTAAACAGGTCGCTTTGTAAAGGGGCGCTTGCCTTAACCATGATCAGCTCTTCTTCTTTAACAGCCGAAGGCTTAACAAATTCGTTCACCGGTTTTACCAGCGGTGTATTTTCGGGCATCAGCATGGATACCACTTTTTTGGTGCTTTCTTCTTTCTCGCGCTCGTCTTTGGTTTGGAAACCGGTAGCAATAATAGTTACCGATAGTTTGTTGCCTAAACTTTCGTCAACACAGTTACCCCAAATCAGGTCGGCAGCTAAACCAGCTTCTTCCTGTATGTAATCGGTAATAATGCTTACCTCATCCATGGTAACTTCCTGGTCAACACCTGAGCTGATGTTTAGCAGAATGTAACGAGCACCCTCAATCTGGTTGTCTTTTAACAACGGAGATGATAAAGCACCTTCTACCGCACGTGAGGCACGGTTATCACCATCGGCAGCATAGCTACCCATAATGGCTACACCGCTATCTTTCATTACGGTACGCACGTCTTTAAAATCAACGTTTATATAACCCGGGTGTGTAATTATCTCGGCAATACCTTTGGCAGCCGTAGTTAAAATATCATCGGCCTGCGCAAATGCCGAACCCAGCGTTAAATTGCCGAATATCTGGCGCATTTTATCGTTCGAAATCACGAGGAACGAATCCACGTATTTCTTCAGTTCTTCCAAACCTTCTTCGGCCTGCATTTTACGACGCTTGCCCTCAAAAGCAAATGGCGTAGTAATTATACCTACCGTCAAAATATCCATTTCGCGGGCTGCTTTGGCAATAATAGGGCTTGCACCGGTACCGGTACCACCACCCATACCCGCAGTAATAAACAGCATTTTGGTATTGCTGCCCAGCATCTGCTTCACATCCTCAATGTTTTCGATAGCCGAATTTTTACCTACCTCGGGTATTGAACCGGCACCCATACCCTCTGTTAAGCTGGCACCCAATTGTACCTTATTAGGTATCGGGCTTAGCTCCAGCGCCTGTGCATCTGTATTGCAAATTATAAAGTCTACGCCGGTAATTCCTTGCTTGTACATGTGGTTTACCGCGTTTCCGCCGCCACCGCCAACACCAACTACCTTGATGATCGACGATTTTTCTTTTAACATCTCAAACTGCATGATACTTATTTTCAGGGGTATGTGATTCGATGGATATTCTGTTTTATGCTATGTAATATTAAAGCTTTTTGCTTAAAATTTATCAACATTTCTAAATTGTTAATAACTTAAAACCTCTCCTAAATAACCCCACCCAAACCCTCCCCGGGAGGGAGGGTTTAAGAGTTGCTTTATTAAGTTTTCCGCCTAAGGCGGAGAGATTTAGAGGGGCTCTTATTTCAAAAAGTCCTCGTCTTTAATATCGTCTTTAATAAACTTTTTACCTGTTTCTAAAATTTTGCCTAACAAGCCAAAACGGCGCTCATCGGTGTATTTTGCTTTTTGCACCTTGGCTTCGGGTTGGGTTAAGGTAATGGTATCGTACTCCATTTTTTGGATACCTTTAATAAGCAAACCTATACCGGTTGCAAAAGTCGGGCTTTGTAATTCCTCGTAAATTCCTTTTGGCAATACCTCGTTTTTGGCCAAATGCTCGGTTGGATAGCCTATGCGGCAATCTAACCCCGTCACGTATTCTACCAGTTGCGATAAGTGCTTTAATTGCGCACCACCACCGGTAATAACAATACCTGCTATGAGTTTCTTTTCGTAACCTGATGATTTAATCTCGTAGTACACGTGCTCAATAATTTCTTCGATACGGGCCTGGATAATGTAAGCCAGGTTTTTTACCGAAATTTCTTTAGGCTCGCGACCACGTAAACCCGGTACGCATACAATCTCGTTCTCCTTGTTCTCATCAGCCAAGGCCGAACCAAATCTTACCTTCAGCTGCTCAGCAATATTGCGCATTACTGAACATCCTTCACGAATATCCTCAGTAATGCTGTTACCACCAAAAGGAATAACTGCAGTATGACGGATAATACCTTCGTGAAAAATGGCTACATCGGTAGTACCTCCACCAATATCAACCAGTACTACGCCGGCTTCTTTTTCTTCGTCGCTCAATACGGCTTCTGACGATGCCAGCGGCTCCAAAATGAGTTCCTGGCTTTCCAGTTGACCTTTGGTAACACACTTTACAATATTTTTAATAGCGGTAACCTGTCCCGATATAATATGGAAATTAGCTTCAAGCCTTACACCCGACATCCCGATCGGGTCTTTAATTCCTGGCTCGTTATCTACCGTAAACTCCTGCGGCAAAACATGTATAATTTCTTCTCCCGGAGGCATCACCAGGTTATACATATCTTCTATCAGCTTATCAATATCTTTACGACCGATCTCGGTATTCAGGTCGCGGCGGGTAATTAAACCACGGTGTTGCAAACTTTTAATGTGTTGCCCGGCAATACCCACATTCACAATACGTATTTCTACGTTTGATTGCGAACCGGCTACCTCAACGGCCTGGTTAATTCCCTGTACTGTTTTGTCAATGTTTGATACCATCCCACGGGTAACCCCAGCCGATTCGGCCTTACCAATACCCAGTACCTCTATCTTTCCATTCTTGCTCCTGCGTCCTACTATAACGCAAATCTTGGTAGTACCAATATCCAATCCAACAACAATTGGCGAGCTCTTCTCTTGTGGTATGCTTTTTTCCATAACTTAATTAAAATTGGGATGTTGTATCTGTTAACGCTTGTTTCTTTTTCAATGAGTCGGGTTTGGCCACGGCAACTTTCTTCACGGTTGCACTGTCGGCCATAGTGGTTTCGCTTTTTACACCTACCACCTGGTTGGCATATTTTACATTAATAACCTTGTACTTATTCCACCCAACCTGTGGCAATGCCTGTTTATAAAATATCTCCAGGTTATGAAACTTATTAGCCAACGAATCGGCATTGCCCAGCATAATACGCTGATTGCCTACACGTGGTATAAGCTCCATTTCGTGGTTTTGATTCACATAGATCTGCGCTATCTGGGCGTTCCATAAGGTGTCTTTCCTAATGAAATCAGCCGTTGCGAATACGTCTTTTGCAAGCCGGGTATGCAGGGTGTCTAATCGGTTAGCAAATAATTCATCTATATAACCATTGGCTACCAAAACCTGCGCCGTAAAATTGTTTGACAACGGCACCTTAACACCATGCTGGTCTATATAAAAATCCTGGTCGAAACGGTTCAAAATGCGTAAAATAGGGTGACGCTGGCTAATTTCTACTTTAATCAACCCGTCCATATCGGCATACACCTCTGCTGACTCAATAAATGGATTTCGCTGTAATTTGTTTTCTAAATCGTGTATATTAATTTGATCAATTTTACGGCCTACCAGCGTGTTGCTGCTTACCCCTAAAATATTATCTACTTCGGCCTGGTCAATAAAGTATTCGTTACCCGGTATGTACACCTTTACGCCTTTACAAGTTACTGCGGCCTTTTTTATACCGATGAAACTCATGAGCACTACCAACCCGCTAAGGCTTGCCACCCAGGCGAAGCCCACCCCTATTTTTTTCCAAAGCTGCTTACTGCCCATGTTCATGATCGTAAAGCTTGTTTTAAGGGTTCCACTAATTGGTCAATATCTCCGGCACCAACAGTTAATAATAACTCCGGTTGCTGCTCTTGTACGTAATCAATAACTTCCTGTTTGCTTAACAGGTACTTTTCTTTTAGTAGCATTTTGTTTAATACCATGGCCGAATCAACTCCCGGTATGGGTAGCTCGCGTGCCGGGTATATATCCAGCATCAGCAGCTCATCGGCCATATCCAATGCCCCGGCAAAGCCATCGGCAAAATCTCGGGTACGGGTAAACAAATGCGGCTGAAAAACAACTGTTAGTTTACGCTCGGGGTACAGCTTTTTCACAGATGCCAAGGCTGCCTTTAATTCTTCGGGATGGTGGGCGTAATCATCAATGTAAACCTTTTCATCTGTTTTAACAATGTACTCGAACCTACGCTTAACTCCTTTAAATGAAGCCAGCGCTGCTTTTGCCACAGCCGGTTCAACATCCATAAACAGGGCAACCTGTATGGCAGCAACCGCGTTTTCTATATTATGAATACCCGGGATGCCCATCTCAATATCTTTGATAACGGTATCACCGCTTTCAAAGTCAAAATAGAAGTTACCGTTCTCTACCCTGATGTTCGTTCCTACGGCATCGGCAGCTTCGGCACCAATGGTATAACTGGTTA
Organism: Mucilaginibacter terrae; assembly: GCF_031951985.1. Classification (NCBI taxonomy): domain Bacteria; kingdom Pseudomonadati; phylum Bacteroidota; class Sphingobacteriia; order Sphingobacteriales; family Sphingobacteriaceae; genus Mucilaginibacter; species Mucilaginibacter terrae. Next base: position 2,122,565 of record NZ_JAVLVU010000001.1, read on the forward strand.
AGGTATGCGCTAAGGGCAAACCCTGCTTAGCTATCAATTTACCGCCTGCCTTAATTTGCGAGGCAAACATTTTGAATGAGTCGGTTAAGTGCTCATGGTCGCCATATATGTCTAAATGGTCGGCATCCATTGAGGTGATCACCGCAACATCAGGGTGCAGGGTCAAAAACGAGCGATCATACTCATCGGCCTCCACCACTACAATGTTCGAGTTACCGTATAGCACATTGCTGTTATAGTTTGATGCTATACCACCCAAAAATGCGCTGCAATCTTTACCGGCTTCGGTAAGTATGTGTGTTATGAGGCTCGATGTAGTGGTTTTACCATGCGTACCTGCAACAGCAACGGTAAACATGCTTTGGCTGATGATACCCAATACCTGCGAACGCTTATACAACTCAAAACCCGCCGTGCGGAAATGGTTCAACACAGCCGAATCTTTAGGAATAGCCGGGGTATATATGATGAGCGTTTGCTGATCAGGTTTATTAAACACTGACGGAACAAGACTTACATCATCCATAAAAATGATAGACACACCTTCCTGTTGCAATGCATCAGTCAATGGTGTAGGCGTTTTATCGTAACCGCAAACGGCACAACCCAAATGATTGAAATAACGGGCAAGGCCACTCATGCCTATTCCGCCTATTCCAACCAGGTAAACCTGCTTTATGTTACTTAACTCCATCATTTTTGTTTATCTCTTTCAGGGACACACCCCTACCCCTCTCAAGAAGGGATTTCCTTGTTATCGTTTACTCTCTTTTATAATATCAACCACATGCTGCGCAATTACTTCATCGGCGTTGGGCAATGCCAGTTTGCCAATGTTGGCGCTTAGGGTTGCTTGTTCTTCTTTATTCTTTAATAAATCCAATGCACGGGCCACGAGTTTTTCGGGGGCGTCGGCATCGGTAATAAATACAGCAGCCTTGTTTTGTACCAAAGCCATCGCATTTTTGGTTTGATGGTCTTCGGCCACGTTTGGCGAAGGCACCAGGATAACCGGCTTTCCTACAATGCATAACTCAGCAATTGTACCTGCACCGGCGCGTGATATAATTACATCGGCCGCGGCATAAGCCAAATCCATGCGGTTTAAAAATTCCAGTATGCGAATGTTAGGGTGATAGTTTTCGCCCAAACGCTCCATAATACCTTTGTAGTAAACCTTACCGGTTTGCCATATCAATTGCACATCGGCAGCTATCAGCTTATCTAAACCAGCCATTACACTATTATTAAGCGTACGTGCGCCCAGGCTTCCGCCGGTAACCAAAATGGTTTTTTTATTGGGCGATAGCTGGAAATTATGCAACGCCTCCTCTAACCTGCCATCCGTATCAACCGATTCGCGCCTAACAGGGTTACCGGTTTTAATAATCTTTTCGGCCGGGAAAAACCTGTCCATCTCATCAAAAGCAACACATATTTTTTGCGCCTTTTTGCTGAGCCATTTATTGGTGATACCTGCGTAAGAGTTTTGCTCCTGTATAAGCGTTGGTATACCTTTTAATGATGCCGCGTATAGCAACGGACCTGATGCATAACCACCCACACCCACAGCAGCGTCGGGTTTAAAATCTTTAATAATTTTAGCGGCCTTGCTAATGCTGTTAATGAGTTTTATGGGGAACAAAAAATTCTTCCATACCGCCTTGCGCTGTATGCCTTGTATATCGAGCCCGATAATTTTGTAGCCGGCCGCCGGAACCTTTTCCATTTCCATGCGGCCATTGGCTCCTACAAACAATATCTCGGTATCGGGGGCAAGCTTTTTTAAAGCATTGGCAATAGCCACCGCCGGGAAGATGTGCCCACCCGTACCACCACCACTAATGATGATGCGGAGCGGTATTCCCCCTGCCCCCTGAAGGGGAAGTTTTTGTTCGGTACTATTTCCTTGCTCGTTCGACATTTATTTTATCTTCTATCTTGATTCCTGATTCTTTACTCTTGACTCTATTTTAAGCTACTTCCAGTATCTCTCCTACTACTATCTTATTACTTCCGCCTTCTTTTGCTCCGCTCACTTTCAGTGCCTCGTTTTCATCAATATGGCGGCTTACTGATAATATGATACCAAAGGCCACGCTGGTAAACAGTATTGATGTACCACCCATACTCACCAGCGGCAACGGCACACCTGTTACCGGACCTAAACCCACAGCCACAGCCATATTGGCAAATGCCTGTATAGTTAAGCTAAAACTTAACCCTGCAGCCAGTAAGGCACCAAAGGCTTTGGGCGCTTTGGTCACAATTTTTATACAGCGGTATAATAAGAACAGGTATATCACGATGATAAATAAACCACCTATCATACCATATTCTTCTACAATGGTGGCATAGATAAAATCGGAATACGGGTGTGGTAAAAAGTTACGCTCGGTACTGTTACCCGGTCCTTTACCTGCTACGCCGCCTGTTGCAATGGCAATTTTAGCATGGTCGCTTTGAAACGACTTGTCTTTGTCTACCTTTTCAGGGTGCAGATAGGTTTCAACACGTGACATATACGTTGCACGGCGCGGACCTAACAATACTACGCCCGCCAGCAATACAGCTCCGGCCAAACACACTACGGCTATTTGCTTAACACTAATACGACCAATGATCAACAACAAGATGCTTACACCAAACAGCATCAATGCGGTTGAAAGGTTAGCCAGCGCAATCAGGATAAAAACCACACATACCGACCCCATGATAGGAATGAACGATTGCTTAACGTCCTTTATATTTTCCTGCTTGCGCGATAGTGTGCGGGCCAAATAGGTAATTAAAGCCAGTTTAGCCAAATCGGAAGTTTGGAAAGTTAAACCTGTTCCGGGTATTGCTATCCAACGACTTGCATCATTTACGTGGTTACCAAAAATCAAAGTATATAACAGCAACGGGATGGTAATAACCATCAGCATTTTTGAGATACCGGCATAATAACGGTAATCGAGCTTATGCGAAATATACATTAACGCAATACCACCCAGCATCATAAACAGGTGCTTCATGAGGAATGCCTCATTCGCCTTTCCTTGCTTATAAGCCAGCGTACCGGTAGAACTGTAAACAGCTAAAAGCGATATTACCGATAGTACTATCACGATGAGCCATATCCACCTGTCGCCTTTGGTTCTACTTAATATTCTGTGCATGACCGTTGATTATTATTTCTTTGATTTCACCGATTCTTGTCAGAATCAGAATTTACAGAATTCTATAATTTTCAGAATGACTTACCATCGTTTTATTATTCTTTAAATTCTTTAATTCAGCAAATTCTGATCACAACTCCATTACTGCTTGTTTAAACTGATCACCGCGGTCTTCGTAGTTTTTAAACAGATCGAAGCTGGCGCATGCCGGAGAAAGCAATACAGTATCGCCTTTTGTTGCTAACTCGTAAGCTGCGTTAACCGCATCTTTAGCCGAGGCTGTGTTAACAATGATTTTCACATCATCGGCAAACGCTTCGTGTATACGGCCATTATCGGTACCCATACATACAATGGCTTTTACCTTGCTTTTTACCAGCGAGGTTAGCTCGTTATAATCATTTCCTTTATCAACACCACCTAAAATAAGTACCACCTTTTCGTTAGGCATACCCTCTAAGGCATACCATGTTGAGTTAACATTAGTTGCTTTTGAATCGTTAATGAACCTGATACCGGCAATATCGGCCACGTGCTCTAAACGGTGCGGCACATTTCTGAAGTTGCCCATGCTCTCACGGATATCCCCGTTTCTCAATTCTAATACCTTCGACACAATTCCGGACGCCATTGAATTGTAGATGTTGTGTTTACCCTGTAAGGCAAGTTTGGTGATAGTCATTGTAAAATGATTATTTGGTGTATTTATGGTTAGTTCTTCGCCGTTGAGATATGCTCCCTGCGGCAATGTTTTTTGTATACTAAATGGTAATTGCTGTGCTGCAAATGTTTTACCGGCCATCCCTTTCAGGGTTTCGGCATCATCGGCACAGTAAATAAAATAATCGTCGGCAGTTTGATTTTGCGTTATGCGAAACTTGCTGGCGGCATAGTTCTCTAACTTGTAATCGTACCTGTCTAAATGGTCGGGGGTAATGTTGAGCAATACAGCCACATTAACCCTGAACGCATACATATCATCAAGCATGAAGCTGCTTAGCTCCAGCACGTAATAATCAAAGCTTTCGGTGGCTACCTGGTAGGCAAAGCTTTTACCTATGTTGCCCGCCAAACCCACATTTAATCCTGCATTTTTGAGGATATGGTAGGTTAAGCCGCTGGTAGTAGTTTTACCATTAGAACCGGTGATGCCTATAATTTTCGCATCGGTATACCTGCCCGCAAATTCAATCTCCGATATAACTGGAATACCCTTTGCTTTCAGCGCCTTAATAATCGGAGCCTTCTCGGGTATGCCCGGGCTTTTCACCACCTCAACAGCTGATAAAATTTCGCTCTCGGTATGCTGCTTCTCTTCAAAGCGGATGTTCCACTGCTCAAGCTGGGCTTTGTATTTATCGGCAATAGCGCCAAAATCTGAAACAAACACATCATACCCCTGCTGCTGAGCCAGGTAAGCCGCCCCAACACCGCTTTCGCCGGCACCAAGAATGACCAACCTCTCCCCGGCCCTCTCCAAAGGAGAGGGAGCAGTTTGGTTTGATATGTTATTAGTTTCGTTCATTTAACTTTTGTATAATAATCTTCCTCTTATCTCCTCCCCTTTGGGGAGGCCGGGAGGGGTTATCGTAACTTCAGCGTTATCACCGTTATAATGGCCAGCATAATACCTATGATCCAAAAACGGGTTACAATTTTGGCTTCGTGGAAACCTCGTTTCTGGTAGTGGTGGTGTAATGGTGCCATCAGGAAAATCCGGCGGCCTTCGCCAAAACGCTTTTTGGTGAATTTAAACCACCCCACCTGCATGAGTACTGATGCGTTTTCTATTACGAAAACCCCACACAGTAAAGGCAGCATTAACTCTTTACGAATAAGCAGCGCAAACACTGCTATAATACCTCCTATTGCTAAACTGCCGGTATCGCCCATAAATACCTGCGCCGGAAACGAGTTATACCATAAGAAACCTACACAGGCACCTACAAAAGCACCGGCAAAAATTACCAGTTCGCCCGAGTTGGGGAGGTACATGATGCTCAGGTAATCGGCAATTACCACGTTGCCCGATACATAGGCCAATACCGCCAACGTAACCCCTATAATGGCCGATGTACCCGTTGCCAAACCGTCAATTCCATCGGTTATATTGGCTCCGTTCGATATAAAGGTGATGATCATGATTACTGAGAACATGAACACCAGTAGTGTCCAGCGCTCGTAATCGCCACCCATAAATTTGAGCACCTTGCCGTAGTCAAACTCGTTGTTTTTATAAAAGGGCATGGTAGTCTTGGTCGACTTTACATCCTGCGTATAAACAGGCGTTCCGTTTTTAAGGTGATAGCTAACAGGGGCATCATACTTAACCGGAAGCTTAACTTCCTGGCGCATTTTAATGCCGGTGTTTGACCACATAGTCCACCCGATGATGATAGATAAACCCACCTGGCCAACAATTTTAAAACGGCCAGCCAAGCCTTCTTTATTCTTTTTAAATACTTTGATGTAATCATCCAAAAAGCCAATAGCACCCAGCCAAACGGTGGTTACCAACATCAGTATCACATAAACATTATCCAGCTTGGCAAACAACAGGGTTGGTACCAGTATGCCCAGCAATATGATAATACCGCCCATAGTTGGCGTGCCTGCTTTTTGCATTTGCCCTTCTAAACCGAGGTTACGAACGGTTTCGCCTACCTGTTTAAAGCGTAAATAATCAATTAACCTGCGGCCCCAAACCGTAGTTACCAGCAACGATACAATAACCGCCATAGCCATGCGGAACGTAAGGTACTGGAACACCCCCGCGCCGGGAATATTGTAGTTACGATCCAAGTATGTAAATAGGTAGTAGAGCATCGGCTTTTGTTTGGTTATTGGTTATTAGGTTACTGATTCTTGTATTTTATTTAGTTCTATAGTTTCGCAAATGCGTTGAGTAATTCCTCTTTATCGTCGAAGTGGTTCTTCACTCCATTTATTTCCTGATATTTTTCGTGGCCTTTGCCGGCTAACACAATAATATCTCCTGGTTGGGCTAAGTGGACTGCTGTTTTAATTGCTTCGCGCCTATCAACTATGCTGATGGTTTTGCGTTGGTTACTTGGGTCAACGCCTGCTTCCATATCTTTTATGATCTGCGCCGGATCTTCCGTACGCGGATTATCAGAGGTGAGGATCACCTTGTCGCTCCAATCGCAGGCTGTTTTGGACATTACCGGGCGTTTGGTTTTATCACGGTCGCCGCCGCAGCCTATTACGGTTATTACCTTTTCGGTGCCTTTGCGTATATCGTGCACGGTACTTAGCACATTTTGCACGGCATCGGGCGTGTGGGCGTAATCAACAATTCCTATTACTTTGTTAGGGGCAATGCTGTAATCAAACCGGCCTTCGGCCCCCGATAGCTTGCTCAGGCTGGTTAAAACAGCACCTTTTTCCTGACCTAACAGCACAGCCGATGCGTAAACGGCAAGCAGGTTGTAAGCGTTAAAGCTGCCTACCATTTTAAACCAAACCTCATCGCCATCAACATTGAGCAGCAAGCCTCCAAACTGATTTTCCAGGACCTTTACCTTAAAATCGGCCATGTTTTTAAGACCGTAAGTTTTTTTGTTGGCTTTGGTATTTTGCAGCATTACGTTACCATTACGGTCGTCAACGTTGGTCAAGGCAAAGGCACCTTTTGGTAAAGCGTCAAAAAAGCCTTTCTTGGCTTTCAGGTATGCATCAAAAGTTTTATGGTAATCGAGATGGTCGTGCGTAAGGTTAGAGAAAATGCCACCTGCAAACGTTAAACCATCAATACGGTGCTGGGCTACAGCATGCGAGCTTACCTCCATAAAACAGTAATCACAGCCCTGGGCAACCATGTCATCCAGCAGTGCATTCAACGCAACCGGGTCGGGGGTGGTATGGGTTGATGGGATTACCTTGCCATTGATTTGATTTTCAACTGTTGACAGCAGTCCGCATTTGTAACCTAAATCGCGGAAGAGCTGGTATAATAATGTGGCCGTAGTGGTTTTACCGTTGGTACCGGTTACGCCAACCAGCTTTAATTTGCTTGAAGGACTATCATAAAAGTTAGATGCCAGTAAACCCAAAGCCGCAGCTGAGTTTTGCACCATTAAAAAATCAACCTCACCTGCTGTATGGCCGGGTAATTCTTCACATACAATGGCAACAGCACCATCTTTAATGGCTTGCGCTATATAATTATGCCCATCAACATGCGTACCTCGAACGGCCACAAACAGCGAACCCGGCACAACCTTACGCGAATCAAAAACCACGGCAGTGATCTCCACATCGGCACTGCCCTGAAGTTCGGTAAAGGCAAGGCCTTGTATGATGTCGCTTAAATATCTCATTGTAATTCAATGGTTATGCGTGAACCCTTGGGAATAATACTGCCACCCGTTACCGATTGGTGTGCTACTACCCCACTACCTCTTACCGTTGCTTTATACCCGGCATTACCCAATGCGTATAAGGCATCGCTTAAACCCATTCCGGTTACTTCGGGCACTTTACCACGTTTGTATTTTAATTCCTGCGGAGCCAGGCCATTGCTGGTATCAACCGAGCGCGTGGTGTTTGAAGCATAAAGCGGTTTTACTCCCAGTTTGCTGTACACCTGTTGCAAAGCTGCTATGTTGCCTGTTTTTACCTCAGGCAACTGTGTATTACCTACAAAGTGCGTAACCGGACTTTGGTTCATTTCCAAGTCGCTCGAGTATACTTTATCAGCAATTTCCCTGAAAACCGGCCCGGCAACCAATGCACCGTAATAGCCATTCTTAGGGTCGTTTATTACCACAATGAGCGAGTACTTAGGCTTATCGGCCGGAAAATATCCAGCAAAAGATGCCTGGTACTGACGTTTACCTTTGTAACCCTTGTTAGCATCGGCAACCTGGGCTGTGCCCGATTTACCGGCAACTTTGTATAACGGATTGTAGATAATATTTTTACCCGTACCCTCGGTAATTACCCCTTCCATCATCTCCTGCATCTTTTTCAGGGTTTTGTCGGAGCATATTTTTTCGTTTACCACCCTTGCCGAAAACTGCTCAACCGGGTTGCCCAGGCGGCGTATTTCTTTTACAAAAATTGGCGCTACATATTTGCCGTTATTAGCTATAGCATTATAAAACGATAGCATTTTAAGCGGTGTAAGCTGCATCTCGTAACCGTAAGCCATTTGCGGCAGAGACATGTTTTTGTTCCAGCTTTTATTTTTAGGGTTTTTTACCACAGGCTGCGCTTCGCCGGGTATTTGCAAAACGAGTTTTTCGTTTAACTTCCAGTCATACAGGTGATCGGTAAACTTCGATTGATTTTGCTTGTAATATTTATCAACTAAATAGGCAACCGCGGCGTTTGATGACTCTTCAAACGCCTTTTTTACGGTCACCACTCCAATACTTCCGTGCGAATCTTTGATGGTATGCCCTTTTATGGGGTAAGTACCTGTACCTACCAGGGTATTTGTATCAATATATTTATCCTCTAACAATGCCATGTACGACACTATTTTAAAGGTAGAACCGGGGTCTTGATTACCGGCTATAGCATAATTAAACTTCTCTTTGTATTCTCCATCGCCAACTTTGCTGTAATTAGCTACGGCGCGTATTTCTCCGGTTTCAACGCTCATTAAAATTGCAGCACCATGGTCGGCATTGCTTTTAATAAGCTGTTTTAACAACGCATTTTGCACTACGTCCTGGTAGTTTACATCAATGGTTGATATAATATCAGCACCCTCTTTTGGAGCAATTTCATTATCAGGGTTAACCGGCATCCAAACACTGCCTGCAATACGCTGCATTAAACGCTTGCCACTTTCGCCCTCAATATAATCGGCGTATGCACCCTCTAAACCTACCGGGTTTTTAACGTTTTCGTTTTTATAACCAATGGTACGTGCAGCCAGCGAACGGAATGGCAAAATGCGTTTGTTTTGCTGAACAATAATTAACCCACCCTTATAGCGTCCCAAATTAAAAATCGGAAACTTCCGTATTTTCTTCAAGTCCTGGTATGATACCCTGCGGCGAATTAACTGGTAACGGCGTTTCTCGCGCCGCGCCTCACGCAAAGCTCTCGAGTAGTCGGTAGCTGATCTATCGCCAAAGAAAGCCGACATTTTGAAAGCCAGCGAATCTACCTTATCGTAAAATACCTTATCATCTTCAATACCCCCGGCCAGCATATCCATGTGCAGTTCATACTCTGGTACCGAAGTAGCCAGCAAGCTACCATCAACGGCAAAAATATTACCACGGGCGGCATCCACATTTACATACTGTACCGACAAGCTATCGGCCATGGCACGCCATTTTTTTCCCTGCGCAAATTGTAAATGACACAGCTTAAAAAACACAGCACCGGCCAGCACCACAATTAGCCCAAAGGCCAGGTACACCCGCAATAATATGTTAGTCCTGATGTTCATTTTTTAACCTCCGTATTATCGGTTAGTTTTTGTGGCGGCTCTACCGCTTCTCTTATGCCTAAAGTATCAACACGTTTAGCCACTTCGGTTAACGTGCTACGGTAAGCCATATCAGCCTTGGTGGTTTTATAGTCCCAGCTTAGCTCTTTTACCTCTTTGCTTAGTTTATCAATATCGCGTATGTTGTTTTCGGCAAACTGGCGGTTAGCTATGTAAACCATTCCCAAAAAAGCCAAAAAGAACACAAAAGGGAGCGCATGCGTAACATCCTCGGTAGATATTACACCCTTACTGATCAGGTTAGTGAAAAAGTTCTCCGGATTTTCTTTTACCGGGGCCTCTTTTACCACTATCTCCTTTTCTATCTCTTCTTCCTGAATTTCTGTACGTAAACGGTTACTCATTTTTTTACAGCTATTCTTAATTTGGCACTGCGCGCCCTGTTATTTTCCTTTATCTCGTCTTCGGTAGCGGTAATTGCGCCGCGACTTACAGCCACCAGCGGTTTTTGGTCGTTACCGTAAAAATCCTTCTCTACCTCGCCACTAAACTTGCCTTTGGCGATGAAATTTTTAACCAGCCGGTCTTCCAGCGAGTGGTACGACATTACTACCAACCTACCCCCTGTTCCTAAAACTTCGGCAGCTTGCTGCAGGAAATCCTTCAACACCTCCAGCTCCTGGTTAACCTCAATACGCAAAGCCTGAAAAACCTGCGCCAGGTACTTATGCTCTTTACCGCGGGGAATTAAGCCAGAGATAGCATTTTTTAAATCGGACACAGTATTCAGCGGGCCATTCAACCTGCCGGTTACTATAGTTTTAGCCAGCGATTTAGCGTTTTGAATTTCGCCGTAAATGCCAAAAATGCGGTGCAACTCAGCCTCGCCATATGTATTTACCACCTGCTTAGCCGTTAATTCCGACTGCTGGTTCATGCGCATATCCAACTCCGCATCAAAACGGATAGAAAAACCACGCTCTGCCTCATCAAACTGGTGTGACGATACGCCCAGATCGGCCAGTATACCATCAACCGGGATTGCCCCGTGTAAACGGCAAAAGTTTTTGAGGTAACGGAAGTTTTGATCAACAAACTCAAAGCGTTTGTCCTCAATTTTATTCCGCTGCGCATCAGCATCCTGGTCAAAGGCAATCAAACGACCATTTTCACCTAAATGCTTCATGATCTCGCGCGAGTGACCGCCACCGCCAAAGGTTACATCTACATAAGTACCATCGGGCTTAATATTTAAAGCCTCTATACACTCCTGCAGCATAACCGGGTTATGATACTCAGTCATCGCTCCTCCTTCCTAAACCACCCATCACCTCTTCGGCCAGGTTGGCAAAGTTTTCGGGAGCGCTATCCATCTGCTCATCGTAAGCAGATTGATCCCAAACCTCTATTTTATTAAACTGACAAGACAGCACCACTTCGGTACCAATGCCCGCATACTCAGTTAAAGCCTTGGGCAATAACACCCTTCCCGATGCATCAAGCGACAGTTCAGTAGCTCCGCGAGTGAAATAGCGGATAAACTCGCGTGTTTTCTTCTCGTACTGATTTAGCTTACTCAGATCCTCAACTATCTTATCCCACTCCTTACGAGTATAGATTACCAGGTGCTTTTCAAAGCCACGGTTGATCACAAGGCCCTCTTTTTCAGCTTCTGGAAGCTGTTTTTTGAGGCCCGCCGGGATCATCATCCGCCCTTTGGCATCCAGTTTACAATCAAATTCTCCTAAGAAATGAGACATACGGGGTCTTATCCTAATTTTGTGATGTAAAAGTAACACAGAATTTCCACTTCCTCCCACTTTCTCCCACTAAAAAGTTTTCAACACCTACTATTGATAAATTTTGCCCCACAAGTCAAAACAATTGGTTCCAAAAACTGGTTATAGCTCTTCTGCACTCTTCGCTCAAACATGAATATGTTGCCATATTTCATTAAAAAGCCACCACTTTTTACCACCACGCTCCCATTTTGCCTTTAGCCTGAAAGTTTTTTGCTACTTTGGCAATCTATCTGACTCTATAAAAGCATTGAAACCACACTATCCCATTCTTGACGGATTACGCGGAACGGCTGCCATTATGGTGGTGATATTCCATTTGTATGAGGCCCTTTATATAGACTATTCCATTCACCCTATACACCATGGCTATCTGGCGGTCGACTTCTTTTTTATGCTTTCGGGGTTTGTAATAGGCTATGCTTATGACGACCGCTGGGGTAAAATGACAACCTGGCATTTTTTTAAGGCACGATTAATACGCCTGCACCCTATGGTGATATTCAGTACCATTTTGGGAGCAATTTGCTTTTGGTTCGACCCTTACATTGAGGCCAAATACCACATCGACTTTTTAAAACTTATTGGCATTACCCTTATCGGCATCACCCTGCTACCCACACCAGATGTACGCGGCTGGGATGAAACCCACTCGCTCAACGGGCCGCTGTGGTCATTATTACAGGAATATATTGCCAATATACTTTACGTATTTATTGGCAGGTACTTGGGCAAAATGGCTTTATGGATAGTAGTTATTGCAACTTCCGTATGGCTGGCTTATGCTGCCAATATGCTTGGCAGCGTTGCCAGCGGCTGGGCGTATGGTAACTTTTGGATGGGATTGACCCGCATGGCATTCCCATTCTTTGCAGGCTTGCTACTGTTTAGGGCAGGAAAGTTGATAAGCATCCCGAAGGCTTACCTATTATGCTCGTTAGCTTTAGTTGTTATATTCATGCTACCTTACTTTAAGTACAATGGCTTGTTTGAGGCGGCTTGTATCATATTCATTTTCCCGCTTATTATAGCGGCCGGTGCCGGGAGCAGCCTTGATAGCAAATGGGCTAAGTTGTGTAAGTTTTCTGGCGATATTTCATACCCGCTTTATATTATCCACTATCCGGGTGTATACTACTTTTTGTATTGGATAAATGCCACCAAGCCATCACCTACCAAAATGCTGACCGTTGGTATTGGCTTATTTATCCTATTTATAACAGTAGCCTACGCAGCACTTAAACTTTATGATGAACCGGTACGCAACTGGCTGAAACAAAAATTTTTAAGAAAAGCATAAACAAGAAACGCCCGACTAAACAGCCGGGCGTTATACTTTATAAGATGTAAATAAATATTAACGGTGGGTAATGCCTTCGGCCAATACCATCACCTTGTTATTATTTACTTCAACCACACCGCCTTTAATGCGGAATACGTCTTCCTTACCATCTTTACCACCACCACGAACAACGAGTTTACCGTCTTCAAGAGTAGAGATGATGGGTGCGTGGTTGTTCAAAATCTCGAATGATCCCATAGTACCCGGAACGGTTACTGAAGTAACTTCGCCCTCGAATACTTTTTTATCAGGAGTAAGAATTTCTAAAGTCATATTTGTTGTCAGTTGTGGGTTGTGAGTTGTGAGCCAATCAGGATGCGCTTATCGCACAACCCTCAACACACAACACACAACAACTTTAGTTATTTGCTTCTGCTAACAGTTTTTTACCTTTTTCAATGGCATCTTCAATGTTACCAACCAGGTTAAAAGCAGCCTCAGGGTACTGATCCACTTCACCGTCCATAATCATGTTGAAGCCTTTGATGGTTTCTTTAATATCAACCAACACACCTTTTAAGCCGGTAAATTGCTCGGCAACGTGGAATGGCTGTGACAAGAAACGCTGAACACGACGAGCGCGTGATACGGTTAACTTATCCTCTTCAGATAATTCATCCATACCTAAAATGGCGATGATATCCTGAAGTTCTTTATAACGTTGTAAGGTTTCTTTAACGCGTTGTGCGGTATTGTAATGCTCATCACCTAAAACGGCAGCGCTCAGGATACGTGAAGTTGAATCCAGAGGGTCAACCGCAGGATAGATACCTAACTCGGCAATTTTACGTGAAAGCACGGTAGTAGCATCTAAGTGGGCGAAAGTTGTAGCCGGCGCCGGGTCAGTTAAGTCATCGGCAGGTACATATACAGCCTGTACCGAAGTAATTGAACCGCGTTTGGTTGACGTAATACGCTCCTGCATCACACCCATCTCGGTAGCCAGTGTTGGCTGATAACCCACCGCCGATGGCATACGACCTAAAAGGGCCGATACTTCAGAACCGGCTTGTGTAAAGCGGAAAATGTTATCGATAAAGAACAGGATATCGCGGCCTTTGCCATCTTCATCACCATCACGGAAATACTCGGCAATAGTTAAACCTGATAAGGCAACACGTGCACGTGCACCCGGCGGCTCGTTCATTTGGCCGAATACGAAGGTTGCTTTAGATTCTTTAAGCTCTTCTTTATCAACTTTAGAAAGATCCCAGCCACCTTCTTCCATTGAATGCATAAATGCATCGCCGTATTTGATAATGCCCGATTCGAGCATCTCGCGCAGTAAGTCGTTACCTTCGCGGGTACGCTCACCTACACCGGCAAATACCGACAAACCTGAGTATGCTTTTGCAATATTATTGATCAGTTCCTGAATTAGTACGGTTTTACCTACACCGGCACCACCAAACAAACCAATTTTACCACCTTTTGCATAAGGCTCTAAAAGGTCAATTACTTTAATACCGGTAAACAGTACTTCAGTTTCGGTTGATAGGTCTTCAAATCTTGGAGGAGTAGCGTGGATTGCACGACCGCCTGTTTTATCTAAGTTAGACAAACCATCAATAGCGTCACCTACCACGTTAAATACACGGCCTTTAATATCGTCGCCTATTGGCATACGAATAGGTGATTCCAGGTCGGTTACCGGCATGCCGCGTAATAAACCGTCGGTTGAGTCCATGGCAATGGCACGTACGCGGTCTTCGCCTAAATGCTGCTGAACTTCTAATACAATTTTTTGACCGTTGCTTTTGGTGATTTCCAGTGCGCTGTAAATTTTTGGAAGATGGGCATCATCGCTAAAGCTTACGTCAACTACCGGACCAATGATTTGTGAGATTTTTCCAATGTTTGGCATATATACCTTACCTAATTTTTAAAAACTGATAATGAAACAGGGCTTTGTAACAAACACATGACACTATTTCGGAGCGCAAAGTTAAGGTTTATAATGATTTTTTAACTACTTATATGAAAGAATTTTAGCAAAACTTTGCACACCCCGGGTTGGTTAATTTATTTAACTTAGTGGCCTTTTTATTTATACTACATTTTTATAGAACCAATTTCAAATTATGAAGAAACTTTTACTGCTTTTACTTGGCTTAGCGCCAGCTATGTCATTTGCGCAAGGTTTTCAGGTTAACCTGGAAGGCCAGAAGCAAATTGGCATGGGCCATACGGGTACGGCCTTATTGTTAGACGGCTCCTCGGTATTTTTCAACCCCGGCGCCGTAGCCAATTTATCACAAAACTATGTACAGGCGGGTGTGAGTCCGTTAATGTTTAAATCGGCCTTTGTTCCAACAGGGTCAAACGTGCAATATAACACGGCCGATAAAGTTGCTCCTCCTTTTAACGCCTACGCCGTGTGGGGACCAAAAGCAGCCCGCTGGAAAGTAGGCTTGGGCATTTACACACCATTTGGTGGCTTAACCGACTGGGGCAACAACTGGGCAGGCAAATACACTTTAACGTCGCTCGATCTAAAAACCATATTCTTTCAGCCAACCTTCAGTATCAAACTAACCGATATGATTAGCGTAGGCGCAGGCTTTGTATATAACCACGGCAGTGTAAATCTTAAGCGCGCCATTCCGCTGGCCGATGCTAACAGTCCGCAGGGCGAAGCAGAATTAAAAGGCGGCGGTAACGGTTTTGGCTTTAACGCCGGTGTATTTATTGATACCAAAACAGGTTTAACCATCGGAGTTACCCACCGCTCAAAAGTAAACACCAAGCTGAATGATGGTACAGCATATTTCAGGGTGCCGCAAAATGTACAGGCCAGCTTCCCAAGTCCTAATGCGTTTAGTGCCGAGCTACCTTTGGCCGCTACTACCTCGCTGGGTTTAGGCTATACATTAAACAGCAAATGGCTGCTGGCATTTGATGCCAACTATGTACACTTTAACTCGTACAAACAACTGGCGTTTGATTACGCCCAAAACACACCCGCTTTGCAGGATACACGTTCGCCCCGTAATTATACCAACGCGGTTAGTTTACGTGTGGGTGCGCAGTACAAAGCTGCCGAAAAATTAATGCTGCGTGCAGGCGGTGGCTACGCTTCAACGCCGGTTAAAGATGGCTACGTAACACCCGAAGTACCCGATGCCAACCGCCAGTTTTACACCGTTGGTTTAAGCTACCTGCCCAACAAGCATTTTGATCTGGATTTAAGCTTTGAGTACGAGCACTTAGGAAGCCGCACCCAAACCAATATTGAAACACAATTATCAGGAACGTTTAAAAGCAATGTTTATATACCGGGCATAGCACTGGTTTATCATTGGTAAAGCGAAGCCCCCAAAGGGGAGTATTAACTATAAAGATGAAAAAGATGAAATTTAAGAATTACAAAAATATATTCTTTGCAGGCTTGCTTACGTTGGCAGCCTGTAAACCCGAGATTGATGTGGCTCCTGCTACGAGTGGCTCGGCCGATTTTTCTACTTACATCGCCATTGGCGATTCGCAAACGGCAGGTTTTGCCGATGGTGGTTTGTACCGCAGCGGCCAGATCAATTCATTTGCTAACATTATTGCCCAGCAAATGAAAAGTGCAGGGGGCGGTAATTTTAGCCAGCCATTGTTTACCGAGGCACAAGCTAATGGTTCGGGCTTTAAAAAATTGACCGGTTTTGACAGCAACGGCTCTCCTATTTTAACTGATGTTCCGGCTGCTGCAGTGCGCACACCTGGCTTTCCGTTTTTAACCAAATACAGCGGCGATAATAATAACTTTGGTATACCGGGCTTAAAAGTTATTCATGCCGGAATAGCAGGTTATGGTAATGCCAACCCTTATTTCGAACGTTTACTTACCGCATCATATCCAACTGCAAATGATGTGTATCTCAATTTTGCCACCGCTAAGCCTTATACATTTTTCACCTGCTGGTTAGGCAGTAACGATGCTTTAGGTTATGCCACCAGCGGTGGAGCAGGCGATGTTTTAACAGACAAGGCTACATTCACTGCAGCATTTACTGCTGTGATAGAAAAATTGACAACAGGCGGCAAAAAAGGCGCCGTTGCCACTATTCCTGATGTAAGCACTATTCCATATTTTACTACTGTAACTATACCTGCATTACTGGCAGGCATTCAAAAAGTAGCACCTACCGTAACAACACTTTATGTGAGCGCACGTAAAGACGACGGCACTTATGCAGCACGCGCAGCTACAGCCAGCGATTTGGTGGTTCTTACTTTCCCGACCAGCAAAATGGGTGTTAACGGATATGGCGTATCTCCCCTCAACCCAATCGAAAATCAATATATCCTCGATCCTAACGAAGTAGCTTTGGTGCGCGATTATGTGGCATCTTACAACCAAACCATCAACTCGGTAGCGGCCTCAAAAGGTTTGGCGGTGTTTGATGTTTACACCTTCCTCAATAATCTTAAACAAAAAGGATTGATTATTGACGGCGCAAGCCTGAATGCAAACTACATTAGCGGCGGCGTTTTCTCGTTAGATGGCGTGCACCTCACCCCACGCGGTTATGCCATTGTAGCAAATGAGTTTATTAAAGCCATTAACACCAAATACGGCTCAACATTACCGCAGGTAAATATTTCGGGATATGCTGGCGTAGTATTTCCGTAATTTATTGCTGGTTCGTTCAACAATGGCTCATTGTAAAAGTTCTTAGCATATCACTCCGGCCATAAACTATGAACCAACCTCGATGAACTAAGACAGGCCTCATTCATCTTCAAAGATCCCCGTAATAAATGCGGGGATTTTTTGTTTAATATTGCATATAGTTAAAACCCATTTCATAGATAAATATGAACCCTAATTTATTATTAAAGAGTCTGCTGTTAACTGCCGGACTTACCGTTAGCTATTGCAGCTACGCGCAAAAAGCCAACTGGCAAAACCTCGACTTAAAATCAGATACTACCTTTGGCATAAGCACCGAAAAAGCTTACCTTGAATTACTGAAAGGCAAGAAATCGACACCGGTACTGGTTGCGGTTATTGATGGCGGTATTGATATTGAACACGAAGACCTCAAAAAAATAATTTGGACTAACCCCAAGGAAGTTGCCGGCGATGGTAAAGACAATGATAAAAACGGCTATATTGACGACTTACATGGCTGGGATTTTATTGGCGGTGCCAAAGGTGATGTACATTGGGATAACATTGAACTTACCCGCCTGGCACGCAAATACCGCACCCAGTTTACCGGTAAAGACACCACCAAACTTAGCGGAAAGGATTTAGCCGATTTTGAAACGTATCAAAAGCTACGAACCGAACTTGATAAAAAGGTAATTCCTGCTAAAAAAAACCTTCAAAGCCTTACCAATGCTAAAACCGGTATAGCAAGTATGCTTACTAAAATTGGCAATCAAAACCCAACCGTGGCCGATATTGAAAAATTTACGCCCGAAAACCAGGCCGAAACCATTGCTAAAGCAAATGCATTGCGCTTAGTTCCCCGCTTTAAAGACTTTAAAGAGTTTTACCAGGCGGTTATTGTTGATGCCTTTGACCATTACAATACACAGGTACAATATCACTTTAACCTCGATTTTGACCCGCGCAGTATTGTAGGCGATAACTATGCCGACAGCAAAGAGCGTAAATATGGCAATGCCGATGTTGCCGGACCTGATGCCGACCACGGCTCGCACTGCGCCGGTATAATTGGTGCCGTACGCGATAATAACTTAGGCATTAAAGGCGTGGCCGATAATGTGATGATCATGTCGGTACGTACTGTGCCTGATGGTGATGAGCGTGATAAAGACGTAGCCAACGCCATACGTTACGCTGCCGAAAACGGTGCCAAAGTAGTTAGCATGAGTTTTGGCAAAGGCTACTCATGGGATAAAAAAGCGGTAGACGAAGCCGTTAAATACGCCATGAGCAAAGACGTATTGCTGGTGCATGCAGCAGGTAACGATAACCTTAACCTTGATGTAGATAAAAACTTTCCGCTGGCTAAATATGAGGATGGAGGGCAAGCTGCTAACTGGATCGAGGTAGGTGCATCGGGCTCTAAGGATGATAATACGCTAAAAGCATCATTTTCTAACTATGGCAAAAACACGGTTGATGTGTTTGCACCAGGCGTTGATATTAATTCAACCACTCCGGGTTCAACCTACGCCTTGCATAGCGGTACCAGTATGGCAGCGCCCGTTGTTGCAGGTTTGGCATCACTAATACGCTCATACTATCCTAAATTGAGTGCAGCGCAGGTGAAAGACATCATCTTAAAATCGGTTGTAAAGGTAAATCATACGGTAACTACCAAGGTTAACGGCCAAAATACTGAGCTTGCATTTGCCGACCTTTGTAAAACCGGCGGTATCATTAATGCCTACAATGCCCTGCAATTAGCGGCATCTATGTAAAATTAAAAAGCTGATTATTAGCACAGAATAAAAAAGTTATAGATTTTTTTTAAAAACATTTGAGCGGAATGCAAAATAATACTACTTTTGCATTCCGTTTCAGAAAGCACTCGTAGCTCAATTGGATAGAGCATCTGACTACGGATCAGAAGGTTAGGGGTTCGACTCCCTTCGAGTGCACTTTTTAATCCGAAAGCCTTTCCGTATTATTGCAGAAAGGCTTTTTTACTTTAAAACACAAATCACAAGGATGCTGAACTTAGTTTTGTTTGGTCCGCCCGGCGCTGGCAAGGGTACACAATCTCAAAACCTTATTGATAAATATGGCTTAATACACCTCTCAACCGGTGATATTTTGCGCGGTGAAATTTCTCAAGGCACGGCACTTGGTCTTGAAGCTAAAAAACTGATGGACGATGGCAAACTGGTTCCTGATGAAGTGGTGATAGGCATGATCAGCAATAAACTGGATGCCAACCCTGATGCTAAAGGATTTATATTCGACGGCTTTCCGCGCACGGTAGCTCAGGCTGCAGCGTTAGACACCTTGCTTGAAGAAAAAAACACCGCCATTTCGGGCATGATTGCTTTGGTAGTTGACGATGAAGAGTTAGAGAAACGCTTGTTAGAGCGCGGTAAAACCTCTGGCCGCCCCGATGATGCCAACCCCGAAATTATTCGTAAACGCATTAACGAGTATAACAACAAAACTACCCCGGTAGCCGAGTTTTATAAAGACCAGAACAAATTTACCAGCATTAACGGTATAGGTTCAATTGACGGTATCTTCAGTTCGCTGAGCGCTGTGGTTGAAGGATATTAATATTCCGGGTATCGGAATTTGAGTTTCGGATTTGAGCAGTGCTGCAAAGAACTGTTTGAATCCGAAATTGTTGTTTTATAGCTACAACATAAATATAATATGTCATCCCGGGGAACGAGGGATCTTAATATAAGCGGCTATGGCAATGCATATAGGATTTCCCTCTATCGCTCGAAGTGACAGGGTAAAGAATTAAGAGAAAAACAAATTCGAAATTGAACACTCGAATTTCAAAATACAAAACACATGAGCCAGGGTTCAAACTTTGTTGATTACGTGAAAATTTGCTGCCGCTCGGGTAAGGGCGGCGCCGGTTCGGCACACTTGCACCGCGATAAGCATACCGCCAAGGGTGGCCCTGATGGTGGTGATGGCGGCCGTGGCGGGCACGTAATTGTTAAGGGTAATGCCCAGTTATGGACTATGCTGCACCTCAAATACCGCAAGCACATTATGGCAGGCGATGGAGACAGCGGTAGCAGTGCACTAAGCACCGGCAAAACCGGCAGAGATGAAATACTGGAAGTACCGTTAGGTACTATAGCCCGTGATGCCGAAACAGGTGAAGTAATTTTTGAAATAACTAAAGACGGTGAAACCAAAATTTTAACCCCCGGCGGTCGTGGAGGTTTGGGCAACTGGCACTTTAAAACATCAACACACCAAACACCCCGTTACGCCCAACCCGGCGAGCCTGGACAAGAGCACTGGAATATATTAGAGCTTAAACTACTGGCCGATGTAGGTTTGGTTGGCTTTCCTAATGCAGGCAAATCCACGCTATTATCGGTAGTATCGGCGGCCAAACCCGAGATTGCCGATTATGCCTTTACCACCCTGGTGCCCAATTTAGGAATTGTGGCTTACCGTAATAACCGTTCATTTGTAATGGCCGATATTCCGGGTATTATTGAAGGTGCATCAAAAGGCAAAGGATTAGGATTCCGTTTCCTGCGCCATATTGAGCGCAACTCGGTGCTGCTGTTTATGATTCCGGCTGATACCAACCGCACCATTAAACAGGAGTATGCCATATTACTGCACGAACTGCAGGAGTATAACCCCGAACTCATACACAAGCCCCGCGTACTGGCCATAACCAAAAGTGATTTGCTCGACGAGGAACTTCAGCAAGAAATGAAAGCCGAATTACCGGAAGGCATCCCGGCCGTATTCATATCTGCCGTAGCCCAACAAGGTATCGACCCGTTAAAGGATCTGTTGTGGACAGAGATCAATAAGTCGGCGGTTTAGAGAAGATGATCAACAGTAGGCACAAAGCATTGCGCATCTACTTTTAAAAACACATACTATCGTAGAGACACAAGACCTTGTGTCTCTTTTTATGTAAAACGATTTCTCCACAAGACTAAAGCACTACCCTAACGAAACCGTTTCTCCACGGCATCAGTGTTTTGCGGGTAGCACAAACCCAAGTAAAAGCACAGCACTAACATAGCAAATAAACGTAGCCGCAAGTCATTTCGACCATCGGGAGAAATCTTTTCGAAACGAACAGCTAATCCATTTGAAAAGATTTCTCTTTATCATTCGAAATGACATAATTATACGAAAGCACTGCCCGAACGTAACACCTTTTCGCGGCATCAGGAATGTTGCGGCAACCACAAGCCCCAGTAAAAGCACAACCCAAAGTAGCAACAGGACGTAGCCGCAAGTTTATTCACAAGTGTTTATTTTTTATTGATGTTCATGAGGTCGCTACGCTTAGTTTTTCTTTGGTACTTTTTTTTGTATAAAAAAGAAAGTACATCCCACATGCTTAGGTGCAACAACATTACCTGTCCTAACAGGGCACATACAGAGAAGTAACAGCAATACCTCCAACTTGTGCTTAGAAATTCCCAGATTGCTTCGACGGCCAACGCTATCCCCACTCCTGTCTCGCAATGACGAGATGATACATTACTCCCCTACTTCGCTTCCCAAACCGTATAATCCTCACTTACCTTTTTAGGCTTAAAATCCTTATACCCCGGGAAACACTTCTCCATAATAAATTGAGCTCCACCATTGGCTTCATACTCCGATGGGAGCAATATGTAAAGTGGGCCGGCATGACCTTTATAGGTATAGTCATCGTAGTTGGTACCCACATCGGCACCTATGGGTTCAATGGTAATAATGCGGTTGTGCTGTATCTCCAAACCTAAATCGGCACTGGTAAATACAAACGTGGCATTTCGCTGCGTTTTATCAGCCTGCAATAAATAATTGAGTGTAGGCTTATCAATAAATTGCTGAACGATACCTGTATTTCCCCGAACGCCCTCTTCTCGGTTAAACCAGTATTCGCGATGAATTATGGTAAAACTTTGCAAGGCAATAAATATCCAAATTAAGCCAAAAGCGGCTTTAAAGTATGTTTTGCTACGCTCGATCAGGTAAATAGCACCCGGAATAACCAGCAATCCTACAATGCGAAAGTGCCTACCCTCGTACGAAATGGCCAATTGTCTTACAAAGGCCTGCCCGAAGAACAGGAAAAACACCACGTAAAAAACCACCACGGCAATTACATAAGGGCGATACGGTACATATTTTATAATTGCCCAAATGAGCGCTATACTTGCGGCAGCCAAACCAATTAAAATAAGTACGGTTACAACCGGCGAAAACATAGGCCCATCAGGATGGTAAACGAGTCCGCGGGTTAAATCATCAACCGAAAAACCGGCCAAAAGCGGCGAGCCCAGCGGAAAAGCAAACGTTTCCCATATAATACGTAAGCCGCCGTTACTACCCGACGTTGGATTTTCGCCCTTACTTAAATAAAACAGCTTAATAGTGATCACCGAAATTACGAAGGGAATACCAATAGCCACCCCATTCTTTATCCATGCGGCATAATCCTTTCGTGGTGGCGACAGGTTGATCCACATACAAAACAAGCCCGATGCATACACCAGCAACATAGATGATTTGCAAAAGAAACCTATCCAACCGGCAAAAAGCACAAACAGCAGCATGGGTATGCTGATTCTTTTAAAGTAAAAGCATCCGTATAAAAACCAGCCTGCATAAGCAAACATGAGCACTTCTCCCCCATTGTAAAAAGCATAGGGTATAAAGTAAAATACCTGGCTGGCTATAAAAGCAACGCTCAAGGCGGCTGTTACAGGTTTAAACCCTACCCGTTTAAAAAAAGCAAAAAAGCCCAACAAGCCAACTACCTCGCAAAGCACACTGGTAATAGCTGCTGCCTGGCCGACATTCAGATGGAACAAACTCTTGAAAAAATAAGGCACCAAGTATTGCCCCGGCGACCACCACGTTAAAAAGTACCCGTAATTATCAGCAATATTACCTTGATCGGGTCCCACAATTTGATTAAACGGCCCACCCAGCTCCATTGACCGCATGGCCTGGAAACCCCAGCTTGGATCAGGGAAGATGGCCGGAGGGGCTATAAAACTATAAACGCCTATAATTAATGTTACCAGTACGGGTACCGATAAAATAAGGAGCGCTAATTTGTTTTCTCTATGGTTTTCTGTGTAGATCATGCCGGTGCTAAAATACGCATTATTAAAGTGATAGCATGAATATGACCCGACCGTGTATAATAGCTATATGCTTAACCCTGTATTATTTATAGTTTTGCAACGTACTAAGTGTTTAGATCATGAGGATTGCCATTAACGGATTTGGTCGTATAGGCCGCATATTTCTCCGTAATATTTTGAACCGCCCCGGTATTGAGGTGGTAGCCATTAACGATATAACCAACACCCAAACACTGGCTCATTTATTTAAGTATGATAGTGTGCACCGTGGCTTTAAGGGCGAGGTAAGCTTTGATGATAACCATCTCTTCATTAACGGAAAGGCAATAAAAGTACTGGCCGAAAGTATCCCGGTAAACTTACCGTGGGCTGAATTAGATATAGACCTTGTTATTGAGTCGACTGGCAAATTTGCCTCGCTCGATGGCGGCAACCAGCATTTAGCAGCAGGTGCCAAACAGGTAATTTTATCGGCACCCGCAGGTGGTAAAACAGTACCTACTGTAGTATTGGGTGTTAATGATGATCAGATTGACCTGCGTTCGCCCATTATCTCCAATGCATCTTGCACTACTAACAATGTGGCCGCCATGGTAAAGGTGCTCGAAGATAACTGGGGCATAACCGAGGGCTACATTACCACCGTACACTCCATGACCGGCGATCAAAACCTGCACGATGCGCCACATAAAGACCTGCGCAGGGCGCGTGCTGCTTCGGCATCAATCATTCCTACAACAACAGGTGCGGCCAAGGCTATTACGTCTATATTTCCACACTTGGATGGCAAATTGGGCGGGGCAGGCATCCGTGTACCTGTGCTCAATGGTTCACTTACCGATTTTACCTGCCTGCTTAAAAAACCGGCAACTGTGGAAGCCATTAATGCTGCCTTTAAACAAGCTGCCGAGGGTGCTATGAAAAATATATTGGAGTACACCGAAGACCCGATCGTCTCGACCGATATTTTAGATAACCCGCACAGTTGTATATTTGATGCACAGCTTACCTCCATAGTTGGCGATTTGGTAAAAATAGTGGGCTGGTACGATAACGAAATGGGCTATAGTAGCCGTTTGGCTGATTTGGTGGAGAGAATAGCGAAATTAGAGCCGATTGTAGAGACAAGAACCAAGAGCCAAGAATCAAGATAAGCTCTTAAAAAACGTGTCATTGCGAGGAGCAGCTCAGGAAAGAGCATTGGGGCGACGTGGCAATCTCCATTTGCAAATCTACCAACCTGCTTAGTGGAGATTGCCACGATATAGCTCGCAATAACAGTTTTACTAATAACTCAACAACCCAGTAACTAATAACTACACCCTGTGGTAAAATTTATAAGTAAAGACGACATCCTTCCGATCCGTAACGAAATACTACGCGAAGGAAAACTCACGCTCGAACAATGCCGTTTTGATGGCGACGAAAATCCCAAAAGTTTCCACTTGGGTTATTTTGATGGTGAAGAATTAGTAAGTATAGCTTCGTTCCATCCGCAAAGCTATGGTGAATATCAGGGTGAGGCTTACCAATTGCGCGGCATGGCTACCTTAAAAAATCACCAGGGCAAAGGCCTGGGTACACAGCTTATTAATTTTGCCATTGTATATATGCGTGGTCAAAAAGTAAATTACGTTTGGTGCAATGCACGTAAGGTAGCTGCCAACTTTTACAGCAATGTAGGTTTCGAAATTGTATCTAAGGAGTTTGACATTCCGGGTATAGGTCCGCATTATGCCATGTATCTCAAGATACAGTAGTAAAATTTTAAAGCATAAAAAAAGCAACTCGTTTGAGTTGCTTTTTTTATAGGTGAGTAATCCTTATTGATTCTCTTTTTTCTTTTCTACAATTTTACCTACACCGTAACCTGCAGCACCACCGGCTACGCCACCAATTAAGGCACCTACACCACGATTCTTTTTAGTTACCAAAGCACCTGTTAAAGCACCGGCACCGGCACCAATTAATGCACCGTTACGTGCGGCATGGCTTTTCTTGGTGGTGGTGGTGGTATTGCTCGAACCATAGCCTGATGCAGCATACGACGATCTTGTACCGCTTGATGAAGCATACCTTGTTGTAGCTGCTGCTGCTGCTGCACGGCGACGCTCGCGCTCACGTTCGGCACCTACAGCTTTCAAACTATCTTCATAACGAGCTTGCTTTTCAGCTTTGAAGGCAGCAAGACCCACGGTGTCTGCTTTAGCAACAACCGGACTGTCTACTTTAACAGCCACATTTGATTGATTAGGGTTTGAGTGACATGCAACCAAACCAACTGAAATTCCTGTTACTATCAATAAACGCTTTACTTGTATCATAAAAAACAATTTTTAAGTAGATGTGAATAATAATATGACTTGATGAACTTGTTAAAGTCAAATCAACCTATGCAAATTATTTGCCAATCTTTACAACTTTTGTTACTATCAAGCGTTAATTATACTTTCTTAAATTATTAGGATTGAGCAACCATAGTGTATTTTCCACACATTTTTAAAATTACCTTCTTGTATCTCAATTTATTTTCTGATTTTGGGCACTCAATTTGACGTTCCAACAACCATGAAAACAATTGATCAATTAAACTTTGCCGGAAAAAAAGCCCTTATCAGGGTTGACTTTAACGTTCCGCTTGACAAGGATTACAACATAACCGACGACAACCGCATTACCGCCGCACTGCCAACCTTGAAAAAGATTTTGGCCGATGGTGGTTCGCTCATACTGATGTCGCACCTGGGCCGCCCGAAAGAAGGTCCGACCGAGAAGTACTCTTTAAAACACATTATCCCGCACCTATCTGACCTTTTGGGTAAAGAAGTACAGTTTGCCGATGATTGCATTGGCACCCAGGCTACCGATAAGGCCTCCGCCTTAAAAGACGGCGAAGTTTTATTATTAGAGAACCTGCGTTTTTATAAAGAAGAAGAAAAAGGCGACAAGGAATTTGCCGAAAAACTATCAAAACTGGGCGATGTATACGTGAATGATGCCTTTGGTACCGCTCACCGTGCACACGCTTCAACTGCGGTTATTGCGCAGTTCTTCCCTGAGGCAAAATACTTTGGTTACCTGATGGCTGCCGAACTGGAAAATGCCGAAAAAGTACTGAGCGGCGCTGCTAAACCTTTCACCGCCATTATGGGTGGCGCTAAGGTGAGCGATAAATTATTGCTGATTGAGAGCATGCTCGACAAGGTTGATAACCTCATTATAGGTGGTGGTATGGCTTATACTTTTGCCAAGGCACAAGGAGGTAGCATTGGTAAATCACTGGTAGAAGACGATAAGTTAGAACTGGCTTTAGAGCTTATTAAAAAGGCTAACGAAAGAGGTGTTAAATTACTGTTGCCAACCGATTCGATTATTGCAGATGCGTTTGCGGCCGATGCCAATACCGATATAGCTCAAAACGATAATATTAAAGACGGCTGGATGGGACTGGATATTGGTCCGGATTCAATTGCTGCTTTCACCAAAGTGGTAGCCGAATCGAAAACCGTATTATGGAACGGCCCTATGGGTGTTTTTGAAATGGAAAAATTTGAGAAAGGCACCAGAGCCGTAGCCGAAGCGGTAGTACAAGCTACCAAAGACGGCGGCTTTACCCTCATTGGTGGTGGCGATTCGGCCGCTGCGGTATCAAAGTTTGGCTTTAACGATGACGTGAGTTATGTATCAACCGGCGGCGGTGCCTTGCTGGAATATATGGAAGGCAAGGAATTGCCGGGTGTTAAAGCAATTAATGAGTAATTATAAATCTTCAAGATAATTTAAAACGGCAGGTGTAATACACTTGCCGTTTCCTTTTTTGTAGTGATATATTTACTACCAATCTAACACATATGCACGCCATTATCACATTTACTAAAGAAGACTTTTTAACAAACTATCTGTTTGTTGTTTCAAAATCCAAAGCAATTACCCGAATGAGACGTAGAGGAGTATTCGTGTTAAGCGGTTGGCTTTTGCTGATGGCAATAGTCTTCTACTTTCTGGAAGACCTTACCTGGATGTGGTATTGTATAGCTGCCTCATGTGCTGCCTTTATATTGTTTCCTCAATTACAAAAACTGGTTTACAAAAAGCAATACAAAAAATTTGTGCTTGAAAAATTCGGTAAACTTCAAGATGTACCATTTGATATAACCTTAACAGCTGACAAATTCATATACAAAAATATTTTTTCGGATGTATCTCTTAATACATCACAAATAGAAAACATCTCCGAAACTGCAGATTACTTTTTTGTAAAATTTCATTCACAAGATACAATTACACTACCTAAACGCAGCTTTGATTACAATGAGCTGAACAGTCTGCTTACTGATATTGCACAGGCAAATAACGTTTCAATAAACAGAGAACTGGAGTGGAAGTGGAAATAGCTTAAATTAATATGAGTAAATCGGCATGGCTCGTCATCGCATTATTTATGATTATCGTACTTGCATTTACCCTTTCAGTACGAACTGGTTATAATCTTGTATTGCCGGTAACTGCAAGCCATCAATCAGAAAGCATCAAAGCCGGTCAGGATAATAATAGTGTAAAGCTATTTTCGAACATCGATTTTAAAAAAGGTAATTGGGCGGCTTACCTTGTTTTAAAGAACGAAGATTGGCAAGGCCTGCATCCCTCCATATTAAAACGTACCTGCCTTAAAACTACCGATAAGCACGTTTTAAATTACATGCAAAACAACTGGCAGTTTAAAGTTAGCGATGCCGACATAGCTACTGTTAGCAGTTCATTTTATTTATTGCATGATGGAAAAATCGTATACGAAACGGCCATAGTGCTTGACGCCGTTCACCAAGGTTTGCAAAATGCTCAATACGGATGGATGGAACCGGTAAAACCAGACGCCCTAATTAAAGTATGCAGTCAGTTTAAACCAGTTTACTGGCCGGTAGTTATTTTATAGGTTTATCTGCATTTTTACTACATTAGGTTAGTGAACCTTATACTACCCATAATTAACACCCTACTGCATTTAGCTATCCTGCTTACAATAGCCCTTGCTATCAGACGAAAGTATAGCTGGTCAGATTACCAATTGTTCCTTTGGTTCGCACTCATTCATATAGCCGAATCGGTTATCGTATCTACAGTTAAGTTCGATGTATTTCCCGGCGAGCAATGGAACTGGTCGGGCAAAATTGCGGTGCTGGTAGCGGCGTTGGTGTGCTTATATAATAACAATAAAATCAGTCTACCCGAGGCAGGGTGGACATTCAAACTCAAACCAGGTTCGTTATGGCCGGTAGTTGGAGTAATGGTAGTGTTTTTAGGATTAAGGCTATTCCTTAAACTTTCAAGCGGTGCATCAACAGCATTCCATGCAGAAACTTTTGCTTTTCAGGCCATCCTTCCGGGACTTACCGAGGAACTTATTTATCGTGGCGTTTTACTGGGCTTTCTCAATAAAATTTACAAGCCATCTATTACCATAATTAAAGCTCCCATAGGATGGGGCGTTTTAATAACCTCGCTACTGTTTGGCTTAGTGCATGGGGTTAACTTAGATGAGCATTTTCATCTTACCATCAATTCACAAAAACTGTTCATGACCTTTGGCCTTGGGCTCATACTGGCCTGGCTTAAACAACGTACGGACAGCATCGTTCCATCTATCATTTTTCATAATTTATGGAACCTGATTGTGTTCGTTTAAGTAATCATTATATTTAGCATAAATTATTGCTCTCCATGAAATTCCTTACTTCAATTATTCTAACGCTCTTCGCCATTTCGGCTTTTGCCCAGCCCGGCGCCGGTGGCCCTGATGCCGCTTATGTAAAAACCAACTACACCAAGTATGAGTACCAGATACCCATGCGCGATGGCAAAAAGCTGTTCACATCGGTTTACGTACCTAAAGACCAGTCGAAGAAATACCCGTTTATGATGGACCGTACCTGCTACAGCGTAGCGCCTTATGGTCCTGATGCCTATAAGCCATCCATCGGACCCAATGCCCAGTTTATGCAGGATGGCTATATTTTTGTTTACCAGGACGTACGCGGCCGCTGGATGAGCGAAGGCATTTACGAAGAAATGACGCCCGAACTGGAAGAGCATAAAACCAATAAAGATGTTGACGAAGGCACCGATACTTATGATACTATAGACTGGCTGCTGAAAAACGTAGCCAATAACAACGGCAAAGTGGGCGTTTGGGGCATCTCCTACCCGGGCTTTTATACCACCACGGCTTTATTGAGCCGCCATCCTGCCCTGGTTGCTGCATCGCCGCAGGCACCCATTGCCGATTTATGGCGCGATGATGCCTGGCACAACGGCGCTTTCTTTTTGGCGGCCAACTTTGGTTTCTATCCCGGCTTTACCAACAGGCAGGATGATAAACCTACCCAGCGTCGCGGAGCAAGGTTTAACCCCAATGCGGGTAGCGAAGATGGTTACAACTTCTTTTTAAAAATGGGAAGTATGCGTAACACCAACGTAAAGTATTTTAAAGATACCATTCGTTTGTGGAACGAAATGATGGATCACCCCGATTACGATCAGCATTGGAAAGACCGCAATGTATTAATCCACCTGCACGACATCAAAACCGCCACGCTGGTTACTGGTGGTTGGTACGATGCCGAAGATTTGTACGGTGCCATTAACACCTACAAAGTACTGGCAGCTAAAAACCCCAACACCCCGATTTATTTTGCTATGGGTCCGTGGGTGCACGGCGGCTGGGCACGCGGCACGGGCGACCACTTAGGCGATGTTGATTTTGGCGGCGAAACCGCACCATTCTATCGTGATAACATTGAGTTCGCGTTCTTTAGTCACTACCTCAAAGGCACGCCATTCAACATGCCCAAAGTAACCACTTTTGAAACCGGCGTAAACCAATGGCGCACCTACAACATTTGGCCACCTGCACCGGCTAAAGAAAAGAACCTGTATTTTTTGCCCGGCGGCAAATTATCGTTCACGGCACCGGCTTCGGTTAAGAGCACCTTTAACGAGTTCGTGTCTGACCCGGCCAACCCGGTACCGTACTACGCCAAACCCACCATGGATATGGAGCGCGATTACATGACCGCCGACCAACGCTTTTTAGCCGATCGTAAAGATGTAATTACTTACCAAACTGATGTACTTACCAGCGATGTTACCCTGGCTGGCAACATATGGGCTAACCTCAAAGTATCAACCACCGGCACCGATGCCGACTGGGTTGTGAAGGTAATTGATGTTTATCCAGATAGCGCCCAAAACAATAAATTCACCACCAAGGATGTAAAAATGGCTTGCTACCAGCAAATGGTACGCAGCGAAAGCATGCGCGGCAAATACCGTACAGGTTTTGATAAACCATCGGCATTTGTACCAGGCAAGGTTAGCCCCGTAAATTTTGAACTGCAGGATATACTCCACACCTTTAAAAAAGGCCACCGCATTATGGTACAGGTGCAAAGCTCATGGTTCCCGCTTATCGACCGTAATACCCAGCAGTTTCAGGACATAATGAAGGCCAAGGATACCGACTTTAAGAAAGCCACGCACCGTATTTATACATCGAAAAACAATCTGAGCTTTTTGAAAGTTAGGGTACTGTAATATGAAAAAGCTATTTGTATATGCGGGTTTATTGTTACTGAGCTTACAAGCTTGTAACAATACATCCACCAAGAAACCTGATACAGTCGTAGGGCTTGTGAAAGAAGATAGGACATTTTTGGCGCTTAAAGATACTGCTCAATCGAAAATGAGTCAGTTTGTTGACAGTTTGAAACGCCATGCAGATGATGAAAAGAATTACATTTTTGCTGTAAAATCAGACTTTGTTGACAAGGGCGAACATGAACATATGTGGTCAAGGGTTTTCGCTCTGCAAAACGGCACTTTTCAAGGCATGCTGGTCGACTCTCCCTATGTGATCAAAAACATCAAGATACAGGATGAGGTAACTGTACCTTTGAAAGATGTGGAAGATTGGGTTATATATGATGAAGTGCATCACAAAAAGCTGGGTAGCTTTTCATCAGAATACCTAAAAAGTAAGAGATAAAGCAATTAGTAACCCTCTATTTAAACATCCTGCTTAACTTAGCCGCATGTTTAAGAAGATGCTGCCCGGGTTAATGTTTGCCATACTGTGGTCAACCGGGGCAATCGGAGCTAAGTTTGGCATCCGTTCGGCCGATGGGTTGATGCTGGCCGCCATACGTTTTATTTGCACAGGCTTGTTGTTTGCCCCTTTCTTTTTAATTCATCCCAAACACCGTTTTTTACCCCGCCGCAATGAGTGGAAACCCATTATTATTTACGGCTTTCTGAATAGTACGGCTACTTTGGGTAGTTTTTTTGCTGCGCAGAAATTTGCATCGGCAGGGATCAGCATGTTGTTTACCGCAGTTACGCCATTGCTCATCGCCCTGTTATCGTCGTTATTTTTAAAAAGAAAGCTTACCCGTTTTGAGGTTGGCGGTATGTTCATATCCTTTGCCGGGTTAATACTGGCCTCATTAGCCGCATTACCTACTGCATCCATTAAACCTTTAGGTATTTTATTATTAGTTATTTACGTGGTAGCCTACGCATTGAGTAGCATTTACCTGTCGCGCACGCACATGTCGTTATCGCGCATGGTGTTTAATGTTTGGCAGGTATTTGCGGGCGGCATTATGCTGCTGCCTTTTTGCTTTTTATTTAACACTAACCATGTACGCGCGGTTGATGCCAACCTGCTGCTGAGTTTAGCATGGCTTATCATTGTGCTGTCCTTCGTTGCCAATATGATATGGATGTACCTTGTAAAGCATGACCCGGTAACGGCAGCCTCATGGTTGTACCTGGTGCCGGTTTTTGGGTATCTGTTCGGCTACCTTTTACTGGGCGAAAGCATCACGCTTTACTCGGTAGCGGGCACAGCAATGGTTATTGTGGGTTTGGTGATATCTAAGCGGAAGGCAAAAAATGCAGTTACGGAAAATGCCTGATTTTATCCCATTAATTCTTTCATCAATTTATCAAATTCGGTACGCATCGTAGCCAATTCTTCTTCCAGTTTGCTAACACGTTCTTCGAGTGCGCTAACAGATGAATTGGAACTTGATGATGAATTGCCTTCAGGTTCGTCATATTCTGACATATCCAGCGATTCGCCAAGCAAATGCATATAACGGGTTTCTTTTTGACCGGTACGTCGTGGCAATGGGGTAAGATATGGAACATCGCCACTGCTTAGTTTTTCTAAAGCTTCCTGCACATCGTCTAAACTTTCAAACTCATACATACGGCCCGAGTTGGTGTTCAGTTCGCCCGGAGTTTGGGGGCCACGGAGCAATAGCAAACAAATAATGGCCACTTCGGATGGTATTACCGGGAAAACGATAGCAAAGTTATGCTTGTACTTAATAGCACGACTGCTCCCACCCGTGGCGGTTGAAACCAAACCTTTTTTCTTCAATGTATCGAGCGTGCGCACCACCGTATCTTCATCATAATTAACAACAGGCTTGCGCGACGATTTTTGATTGCAGGCCGCCGTTAAACTGTTAATAGTCATGGGATAATAATCGGGCGTGGTACGGCTTTTTTCCATCATGGAGCCTAACACGCGTATTTCTTCGGCACTGAGTTTAGGCAAGCTTTGCGAGTAATCCATGCGCTAAATATAGTAATTGTGATGATATAACTATTTCATCCGCTTAAAGCGCAAGCCACAAGCCTCGCGGCAAGGGGCATTAAGTTCCAAATCGTTGCCATCTACCTTATAGCGGTAATTAATTGGGGCTGTATTCCCTTTAATAGTCAATGCCAAATGGGTAGCATCGATCAACTTATAATTAGTGGCACCATAAATAGCGTTGCCGCCAACTAATCCGGCTTTACTAAACGTAATGTATGAACTATCGGCAGTTACAGCCACATACTTGCCTTTACCATCGCCTATGTCATTCAGCGTTTCGGTTAAGTGCCAGCGGCCATCAAGCTGGTCATGTACTGATGTACCTTTTTGAGCTGTACAAGCTGCAAGTGCAACAATAACAAATGCAATCAAGTAATAAATCTTAGTTTTCATAATACATGTAAATTTTAAAAGCCCTTCAGCCTAAGGCAGAAGGGTTGGATGATGTTACTCAAATACCACTGTTTTATTTTTATACACAAATACCCTGTCGTGTAAAACCAACTGCAAAGCGTTTGCCAAAACCGATGTTTCGACCTCGCGACCAGCCTTCATCATGTCTTGAGCTGTGTAAGAATGATTAACATGAATGGTTTGTTGCGAAATGATTGGGCCTTCGTCTAAATCGTTAGTTACAAAGTGGGCGGTGGCTCCTATAATTTTCACGCCACGATTGTACGCTTGCCTGTACGGATTGGCACCTATAAAGGCCGGCAAAAACGAGTGGTGTATATTAATAACCCGCATTGGGAACCGCGCCACAAACTCGGGCGACAAAATGCGCATGAATTTGGCCAGCACCACATAATCGGGGTTATAATTATTAATGGTATCAACTATTGCATCCTCAAAGTGAGCTTTGCTTTCCTGCTCGTGCGATATATAATGGAAAGGCACGCCAAAACGCTGGCAAATATCCTGCAATACATTGTGGTTACCAATTACGGCCTGCACGGTTGCGCCAAGTGTTTTAAAATAATTACGTACCAGTATATCGGCCAGGCAATGGTACTCCTTGGTTACCATTACCACAATTTTCTTTTCGGGCGATGGATTGATGGTTACTACGGCATCATCGGGCAGCAAAGGTTTCAGATCGTCTTCGTGCAAAGTGGTGCCGTCGGGTTGCTCAACATTCAGCCTTACAAAAAACCGGTTCTCGGCCTTGTCCACATACTCATCCATATTAATAATGTTGAGCCCGGCCTTACTCAGCGCACCCGATATGGCCGACACCAGCCCTACGCGGTCGCGGCATTGAATTATTATGATCATCAGGCTCGAAAGATAATAAATAAGTGCTTCAATAAAAGTCGTCTATCTAATAAAGACAAGAATTAAACAAGAACATGTTTTTAACTTCATATGATACATGTAATACAATGCCGGTACATGGGTTGATCTATCACTTATAATTTTCTAATTTTTTTAAAGTTTTCTCATTTTCAGGCAGAATACAGCTTCAATGCTATGCATGCATAACAACCATACCGAATACCGTTTTAAACTTTGGTATTCTTTAATAAGAATTATATTCTACATATACATCTAAATACAAAATATAATTCTTAATTATTAATAAATACAGAATAAAAAACTTAATAAAAAATTATTTTTATCCTCTTGCCTAATTTGAGGCATCTCTCTACCTTACAAATATTGATTGTAAGCCTAAATCATAAATCTATTAACTGTTATTGCTTAATCCTATTTTCCGAATATAAATCATCGGAATCAAGACAGCATAACATGAGCTTAACGTTAAAATAACAAACCGGAAGTACTATACAAAAATGAGCTTTAATACCGACACTACCGAGGCTGTAGAATTAAACAAATACAGCAAAACCTTTACCCAAGACCCTACCCAGCCTGCGGCACAGGCCATGCTTTACGGCATTGGTTTAACCGATGAGGACATGAAAAAGGCTCAGGTGGGAGTTGCCAGTATGGGTTACGATGGTAACACGTGTAATATGCACCTTAACGATTTAGCCAAAATTGTAAAAGAAGGTATTTGGAACGAAGATTTGGTTGGCCTTATCTTCCACACCATTGGTGTGAGCGATGGCATGGGCAACGGCACTCCGGGTATGCGCTACTCGTTAATAAGCCGCGATGTTATTGCCGATTCAATTGAAGCAGTTACCGGTGCCCAATATTATGACGGCCTGATTACCCTGCCCGGTTGCGATAAAAACATGCCGGGATCGATCATTGCTATGGGTCGTTTAAACCGTCCGTCAATCATGGTGTACGGTGGCACTATTCACCCGGGCCATTGGAAGGGTGAAGACCTGAACATCGTATCGGCATTTGAAGCTTTGGGTAAAAAGATTGCCGGCACTATTAGTCCGGAGGATTATATAGGTGTTATTAAAAATGCTTGCCCAAGCGCAGGCGCCTGTGGCGGTGTATATACAGCCAATACCATGGCAGCCGCTATTGAGGCGTTAGGCATGAGCTTGCCTTACTCATCAAGCAACCCGGCTTTGAGCGACGAAAAGAAAGCCGAGTGTTTGGCAGCCGGTAAAGCCATCAAAATATTATTAGAAAAAGATATTAAGCCAAGTGATATCATGACCCGCAAAGCATTCGAGAATGCGATGGTGATCATTATGGTATTAGGCGGCAGCACCAACGCGGTATTGCACATGATAGCCATGGCAAAAAGTGTTGATGTTAAGGTTACCCAGGATGATTTCCAAAGCATCAGCGACCGTATCCCAGTATTAGCCGATATGAAGCCAAGCGGTAAGTATATGATGACCGACCTGCACAATGTTGGCGGCGTACCCGCAGTAATGAAATACTGCCTTAGCCAGGGTTGGTTACACGGCGATTGCCTTACCGTAACCGGCAAAACCGTAGCCGAAAATTTGGCTGATGTTCCTGAACTTGATTTTGATACGCAAAAAATTATATGGCCTGTTGAAGCACCGGTAAAAACTACCGGTCACCTGCAAATACTTTACGGAAACTTAGCCGAAGGTGGTAGTGTAGCCAAAATTAGCGGTAAAGAGGGCGAAAAATTTGAAGGTCCTGCCCGTGTTTTTGATGGAGAATTTGACTTGATTGATGGTATACAAACCGGCCGGGTTAAAGCCGGCGACGTGGTAGTGATACGCAATGTAGGCCCAATAGGCGCACCCGGAATGCCGGAAATGCTAAAACCAACATCGGCCATATTTGGTGCGGGTTTAGGTGCCTCGGTAGCCTTAATAACCGACGGCCGCTTTAGCGGTGGCACCCATGGTTTTGTGGTAGGCCACATCACCCCCGAATCATATCGTGGTGGCACCATAGCCCTGGTAAAAGACGAAGACCGCATTGAAATTGATGCCACTAAAAACAGCATCAACTTAATGATAAGCGAAGAGGAACTGGCCGCCCGCAAAGCAGCCTGGCAGCAACCGCCACTACGTGTTACCAAAGGCTTACTATACCGCTATGCCAAAACCGTAAGCACCGCCGCCGAGGGTTGCGTAACGGACGAAATAGCGTAATTGAGCTTATTTCAGTTCCCCTCTCGAGAGGGGTTAGGGGTGTGTCCCTTCAAAGCGAAGAACACACCCCTGCCATCACACTACGCCAGCACACCCCCTCTCAAGAGGGGAATAAAATACAGACAACTAATAAAACTAATATGGAAGTTGCACAGCAAGACGTACTCACCGCACCTGAAAAGCAAACAGTAACCGAGCTTTCGGGTTCTGTAGCGCTTTTAGAAGCTTTACTTGTGGAAGGCGTTGATACCATTTTCGGTTATCCGGGTGGTGCCATTATGCCTATTTATGACGCTTTGTATGATTACAAAGAAAAATTAAACCACATCCTGGTCCGCCACGAGCAGGGAGGCATTCACGCCGGACAGGGCTATGCCCGTTCATCAGGCAAGGTAGGCGTCGTCTTTGCAACCAGCGGTCCTGGTGCAACCAATTTGGTAACCGGTTTGGCCGATGCCCAAATTGATAGTACTCCATTGGTATGTATCACTGGTCAGGTATTTGCCCATTTACTGGGTACCGATGCCTTTCAGGAAACCGACGTAATTAACATTACCACCCCGGTAACCAAATGGAACTACCAGGTAACCGATGCTAATGAAATACCCGAGGCTATTGCAAAGGCGTTTTACATTGCACGTACAGGTCGCCCAGGCCCGGTATTAATTGATATTACCAAGAACGCGCAGATACAAAAGTTCGACTTTAAAGGTTATACACCTTGTAACCATATCCGTAGCTATCGCCCAAAACCTATTGTTCGCGCTCAATTTATTGAGCAGGCAGCACAGGTTATTAACGAAGCCAAAAAACCGTTCATCCTTTGGGGTCAAGGCGTATTGTTAGGCAGTGCCGAGCAGGAGTTTAAAACCTTCGTTGAAAAATCGGGCATCCCGGCTGCATGGACCATCTTAGGTGCAGGTGCCATCCCAACTGATCATCCTCAAAACGTAGGTATGCTGGGTATGCACGGTAACTACGGCCCTAACGTATTAACTAACGAGTGTGATGTACTCATTGCCATAGGTATGCGTTTCGACGACCGTGTAACCGGCCGTTTAGATAAATATGCCAAACAAGCCAAGGTTATCCATTTGGATATTGACCCGGCCGAAATTGACAAGAACGTTCAAACCCACGTAGCCGTTTGGGGCGATTGTAAGGAAACTTTGCCTATGCTTACCGAACTGGTTGAGGCCAAACAACACACCGAATGGCTGGCTAAATTCGACGAGTTTACCCGCCAGGAAGAAGAAGCGGTTATTAACGCCGAGCTAAACCCGCAAACCGGCGAAATGACCATGGGTGAGGTTGTTGAGCAATTAAATCACTTAACCAATGGCGATGCCGTTATTGTGACCGATGTTGGTCAGCACCAAATGGTGGGCTGCCGTTACGCCAAATTCAATAATACCCGCAGCAACATTACCAGCGGTGGTTTAGGTACCATGGGTTTTGCCTTACCGGCTGCCATAGGCGCTAAGTTTGGCGCTCAGGACAAAACGGTAGTTGCCATAATTGGTGATGGCGGTTTCCAGATGACTTTACAGGAATTAGGCACCATCATGCAAAGCGGCGTTGATGTAAAGATATTGATCCTCAACAACCGTTTCCTGGGTATGGTGCGCCAATGGCAGGAGCTGTTTAACGAGCGTCGTTACTCATTTGTCGACATACAAAGCCCCGACTTTGTACAGGTAGCCAAAGGTTACGGCATTGCCGGCAAATGCATTAAAGAGCGCGACGAACTGCAATCGAGCCTGAAAGAAATGCTCGACCACAAGGGTTCGTTCCTTTTAGAAGTATTTGTTACCAAAGAGAACAACGTATTCCCGATGGTACCACAAGGTTGCAGCGTAAGCGAAATAAGATTGAAATAATAGCCCCTCCCAACCCTCCCCGGAAGGGAGGGCTTTAAACCAAGCAATCATGAGCACAGAAATAAACAAAAATATAAGTTCCAAAGTCCTCCCTTCCGGGGAGGATTTAGGTGGGGCTAAACAGGAATATAACATTACAGTTTATACCGAAAACCAAATTGGTTTACTGAACCGTATTGCTATCATTTTTACCCGTCGTAAAATTAACATCGATAGCCTGAACACGTCTCCATCAGAGATTGAAAGCATTCACCGCTTCAACATCGTTATTAATGAAACCGAAGACGTGGTACGCAAACTGGCCCGCCAGATTGAAAAACAGGTTGAAGTACTAAAAGTATACTACCATACCAATGCCGACATTATTTGGCAGGAAATGGCGCTGTACAAAGTACCAGCCGATATTATTGCCGAAAAGGCTTCGGTTGAGCGTTTGTTACGCGAGAATGGTGCACGCGCGGTAGTTATCCGTAAAGATTATATCGTATTCGAAACTACCGGTCACCGCGAGGAAACAGATAATCTGATCAACGTATTGCAGCCTTTCGGTTTAATTGAATTCGTTCGCAGCGCACGCATCGCTATCATCAAAGACAGCGATGGCTTTAACCGGAAATTACGCGAATTTGAAAAACGCGAACCGGGAGAAGACGTAATTGAAAACGAATACTTAAATCAACGCGACAAGGTATTTACCATGTAATGGCTATGGAATTTGCAATTGAAATAGCACGCCACACCAGGTTAAACTTTATTAAACTGATAGAAGGTTTAAGCATTGAGCAATTAAACGTTATTCCGCAGGGATATAGCAACAACATTGCCTGGAACTTTGCGCACATTGTAGCAGCACAACAAACGCTTTGCTACATACGCGGCAATGCTGAACCGCGCTTAGCGTTAGAAGCTATCACCAAATACCAGAAAGGCACTCGTCCTGAAGATTTTATTACGGAGGAAGAGCTGGACTTGTACAAAGAGAAAGCCTTTACCCTGCTGGATGATTTGAAAGCCGATGTTGACGCGCAGCTATTTAACAATTACGAACCGGTAACTACGGCATTTGGCGTAACCTTAAATACGATTGAAGATGCTGTAGCATACTTTAGCACGCACGACAATTTGCACTTCGGTTATGCTTTGGCATTACGCCGTGCCGTGTTAAACATTGAGCAGGCAGCTGTACATAATTTTAGCGCAAACTAAACTCACAAACTAAATAACTTACAAATAACCCAATAACTAATAACATAGAAATGGCACAATTAAATTTTGGCGGTACTGAAGAAAAC
Organism: Mucilaginibacter terrae; assembly: GCF_031951985.1. NCBI lineage: Bacteria > Pseudomonadati > Bacteroidota > Sphingobacteriia > Sphingobacteriales > Sphingobacteriaceae > Mucilaginibacter > Mucilaginibacter terrae. Next base: position 2,162,376 of record NZ_JAVLVU010000001.1, read on the forward strand.
GTAGTAACCCGCGACGAATTTCCTTTATCGAAAGCACAGGAAGTGCTTAAAAATGAAGTAGTAGCGGTAATTGGCTACGGTGTTCAAGGTCCTGGTCAGGCGTTAAACCAAAAAGATAACGGCATCAACGTTATTGTTGGTCAGCGTAAAAACTCAAAAACCTGGGATAAAGCAGTAGCCGACGGTTTTGTACCCGGCGAAACTTTATTTGAAATTGAAGAAGCCCTTGAAAAAGGAACTATCATTTGCTACCTGTTGAGCGATGCCGCCCAGATTGAACTTTGGCCAACTGTTAAAAAACACTTAACTCCGGGCAAAGCCCTTTATTTCTCTCACGGTTTTGGTATTACCTTCAACGAGCAAACCGGCATCATACCTCCTGCCGATGTTGACGTGTTCCTGGTAGCTCCTAAAGGTTCAGGCACTTCGTTACGCCGTATGTTCTTGCAAGGCCGTGGCTTAAACTCAAGCTACGCTATCTTCCAGGATGCTACCGGTAAAGCATTTGAGCGCGTTATTGCATTAGGTATTGCCGTTGGTAGCGGTTACCTGTTCGAAACCGATTTCCGTAAAGAAGTATACAGCGATTTAACCGGCGAGCGTGGTACGCTGATGGGTTGTATCCAGGGTATTTTTGCAGCACAGTTCGAGGTATTACGTTCAAAAGGTCACTCACCTTCTGAAGCCTTTAACGAAACCGTTGAAGAATTAACCCAATCATTAATGCCATTGGTTGCCGAAAACGGTATGGACTGGATGTATGCCAACTGCTCTACCACTGCACAACGCGGTGCGTTAGACTGGTGGAAAAAATTCCGTGATGCCACTAAACCGGTATTCGAAGAATTATACGAAAGCGTAGCTACCGGTAAAGAGTCACAGCGCTCTATCGACAGCAACAGCCAGCCAGATTACCGCGAAAAACTGAACGAAGAGCTTCGTGAGCTTCGCGAAAGTGAATTATGGCAAGCTGGTAAAACTGTACGCAGCTTACGCCCTGAAAACCAGGAAGTAGAAGCATAATTTTTTAAGTAGTATAAAGTAGTAAGTACTTAGTAAAAAGACAGGAAACATCTATCTTTTACAGGCACTTACTACTTGTTACTACTAAGTATAGAGTAGCAAGTACTTAGTTTAAAGATGGAACAACATCTATATTATACAGGTACTTACTACTTTATACTTACTACTTTATACTAAAAGAGGAAATGGGACAAACATTATTCGATAAAATTTGGGACGCCCACATTGTAAGCAGCAATGAGGGCTTTCCTGATATTTTATACATCGATACACATTTTATACACGAGGTAACCAGTCCGCAGGCATTTGATGGCTTGCGCCAGCGTGGTTTACCCGTTTTCAGGCCAAAACAAACTGTGGCCACAGCCGACCACAACGTACCTACCTGGGATCAGCACTTGCCTATTAAAGAAGAGCTATCGCGTTACCAGGTTGATATGCTTACCAAAAACTGTGCAGAGTTTGGCATCGAGCTTTACGGCTTAGGTCACCCTTACCAGGGCATTGTGCACGTAATTGGTCCTGAGCTGGGCATTACCCGCCCGGGCTGTACTTATGTGTGCGGCGATAGCCACACCTCTACCCATGGCGCTTTTGGCGCTATTGCGTTTGGTATAGGCACTTCACAAGTTGAACAGGTTATGGCAACGCAATGCCTGTTACAGCAACGCCCTAAACGCATGAAAATTGAAGTGAATGGACAACTTCAAAAAGGCGTAGGCGCAAAAGACATCATCCTGTATATAATCTCTAAAATATCGGCCGCAGGCGGTACCGGTTATTTTGTGGAGTATGCAGGCGACACTATCCGCTCGCTGAGCATGGAAGGCCGCATGACCATCTGTAACATGAGCATCGAAATGGGTGCCCGCGGTGGTTTAATTGCGCCCGATCAAACTACGATAGATTATGTAAAAGGCCGCGAATTTGCCCCTAAAGGCGAAGAGTGGGACAAAGCGGTGGCCTATTGGGAAACCCTATATTCTGATACTGACGCCCAATTTGACAGCGAACTATACTTTGACGCTGCCGACATTGAGCCGATGATAACCTACGGTACCAACCCCGGCATGGGCATTGGTATTACCCAGCACGTACCCGAAACTGCCAGCTTCGAAGCCAAAGAACAAGGCTCGTACGCCAAGGCATTAACCTATATGGGTTTGCATGATGATGAATCGCTGATAGGTAAACCTATCGATTATGTATTCATTGGTAGCTGTACCAACTCACGAATTGAAGATCTGCGCGAAGTAGCCGAGTTTGTAAAAGGCAAACACAAGGCCGATCACGTTACCGTATGGGTAGTTCCCGGCTCTAAACAAGTACAAATACAGGCCATTGAAGAAGGCCTGGACAAGATATTTGAAGCAGCAGGTTTCCCGCTCCGCGAACCCGGTTGCAGCGCCTGTTTAGGTATGAACGAAGACAAGATACCTGCAGGCAAATACTGTGTATCAACCTCCAACCGCAACTTTGAAGGCCGTCAGGGACCAAACTCACGTACGTTGTTGGCAAGTCCGTTAACGGCGGCGGCTGCGGCTATAACAGGAAAGGTGACGGATATACGAGAGTTATTAACAGCTGTCTGAACCGGAATTTAAAGAATTAATAAAATTACCAGAATTGAATTTCTGAAGTTTAATGAGCACAAATAACAATACGCCAACACAGTTTAATGATTGTACAAGTACAATTATTGGCTGTGCAATGCGTGTTCATGCTACATTAGGTAAGGGTTTTCAGGAGGTAATTTATCAACGGGCGTTAGAAATAGAAATGGGTCTTGCCGACTTGAAGTTTGAACGCGAAATGTCGATGCCTATCATGTATAGAGATGAATACATTGGCACACGTCGTGTAGATTTCTTTGTTGAGGGTGAAATTATGGTAGAACTAAAGGCTTTAAGCCAGTTAGAAGACATCCATCTTGCGCAAGCAATAAACTATTTGGAAGCGTATCAGGTAAGGACAGGCTTACTCATTAATTTTGGCAGCAGCAGCCTGCAATTTAAAAGACTATTTAATAAAAAGATTAACCCGAATTTAAAGAATTCTGTCAATTCAATAAATTCCTAAAATTCCGGTTCAGATGACTAAGATTTTTAAACATTTACAAACCTCGGTAGTGCCTTTGCCTATCGAGAATATTGATACCGACCAGATCATTCCGGCGAGGTTTCTGAAAGCCACTACCCGTGATGGTTTTGGTAACAACCTGTTCCGCGACTGGCGTTTTGATGAGAACGATAATCCAAAAGAGGATTTCGTGCTGAATCACCCTACCTATTCGGGCAAAATACTGGTAGCCGGTAAAAACTTTGGTTGCGGAAGCAGCCGCGAACACGCCGCCTGGGCCATTGCCGATTATGGTTTCGACGTGGTGGTAAGCAGCTTTTTTGCCGACATTTTTAAAGGCAATGCCCTTAATAACGGCTTGCTACCTATACAGGTGAGCGACGAGTTTTTAAAGAACTTATTTGAAGCTGTATTTTCAGATGCACATGCCGAAGTTGAGGTTGATCTGGAAAACCAGTTCATCAAAATAGTAAGCACCGGCGAGCAGGAAAGCTTCGAAATTAATCCATACAAAAAAGCCTGTATGACTAATGGCTACGATGATATTGATTACATTTTGAGCAAGAAGGAATTGATAGCGGAGTTTGAAACGAAATAAGTAATAATCCACGCGTCATTGCGAGGAACGAAGCAATCTCTGAACTTGGCATAAACGCCTTGCATCCGCAGAGATTGCTTCGTTCCTCGCAATGACGATTTGAAATAACAAATGGGTATTAAAAAACACATATTAGTCATCCCTGGTGATGGCATTGGCCCTGAGGTTACCGCCTGGGGCAAAGCAGTTTTAGAACAGATAGCGTCCGCTTACGGGCATGAGTTTACTTATGACGAGGCGTTGATGGGTCACGCAGGTATTGAAGCAACAGGCAACCCGTTACCTGATGAAACGCTGGAAAAAGCTAAAGCAAGCGATGCTATCCTTTTCGGTGCTATTGGTCATATTAAATATGATAATGATCCATCGGCAAAGGTTCGCCCCGAGCAGGGGTTGTTAAAAATACGCAAGGAGTTAGGCTTGTACGCCAACCTCCGCCCTATCATGCTGTTCGATGAATTGCTGGATGCATCGAGCCTGAAACCGGCTGTATTGCGTGGTACCGATATTCTGTTCTTCCGCGAACTGACCGGCGACGTGTACTTCGGCGAAAAATCGCGCAGCGAGGATCGCAACACCGCATCTGATCTGATGATCTATCATCGTTACGAGGTGGAGCGCATTGCCCATAAAGCATACCAGGCAGCACAGTCGCGTAGTAAACGCCTATGTTCGGTTGACAAAGCCAACGTACTCGAATCATCACGCTTGTGGCGCGAAGTGGTACAGGAGATAGCCAAACAATATCCTGACGTAGAAACCGAGCACATGTTTATCGACAATGCCGCTATGCAGCTGGTTAAAAACCCTAAAAAGTTCGATGTGGTATTAACCGCAAACCTTTTCGGCGATATTTTGACTGATGAAGCTTCACAAATTGCGGGTTCGATGGGTATGCTGGCATCGGCTTCGGTTGGTGACGGCACCGGCTTTTTTGAACCTATCCACGGTTCGGCACATGATATTGCCGGGCAAGACAAGGCAAACCCGCTGGCTTCTATCCTATCGGTGGCCCTGATGCTGGAAATCAGCTTTGGTTTAAAAGACGAAGCCAAACGCATTACTACGGCTATTGACCATGTACTTAAAGCGGGTTACCGTACCGGCGACATTGCCGATACCTTAACCCAGCCCGATAAAATTTTAGGCACCAAAGCCATGGGCGAAATGGTGTTGCAGTTTTTATCAAAACCGGCGCTGACGTAATTGGTACGTTTAAAAGTTTAATAAACATTGTCATCTCGAACGATAGTGAGAGATCTTTTCGAGTGGATAAGCTGATCGCTTTGAAAAGATTTCTCGTTCCTCGAAATGACAAATAATTAAGTAATAGAAAACAAATCAAAAGTCCTCCCTCCTGGGGAGGATTTAGGAGGGGCTTATGAAATGGAACGCAGATTTATATGACGACAAGCACAGCTTCGTTTCGCAGTTTGGCGAAAACGTGCTCGAATTGCTCGATGTAAAACCGGGCGAATCCATACTGGATATTGGCTGTGGCACAGGAGACCTTACCCAGCAAATTAAAGATAAAGGTGCAGAAGTTACCGGTACCGATTACTCGCCCGAAATGATCGCACAAGCGCGTTTCAAATATCCAACAGTTGATTTTGAAGTAGCCGATGCAGCCAACTTTACGGTAGAATATCCATACGATGCCGTGTTTTCGAACGCTGCATTGCATTGGGTACACAATGCCGGTGGTGTTATTAAATCAGTTTACGAAGCCTTAAAACCCGGCGGCCGTTTTGTGGCCGAAATGGGTGGTAAAGGTAATATTGCCAAATTACGCTCGGCCATAAAACAAGTACTGTTAAAAAACGGCTACACCATGCAGGCCGAAACTAACATATGGTATTTCCCTTCACTGGGCGAGTACACCAGCTTGCTCGAGCTGCACGGTTTCAGGGTAACATTCGCGGTGCATTTCGACCGGAAAACCCCGCTGCAGGATGGCGACCAGGGCGTAGCCAAATGGATAAAAATGTTCGGCGCGCAATATTTTACGGGTATACCCGAAGCCGAACACCCCAAACTATTACAAGAAATAACCGACATACTCGAACCCGCCTATAACGAAAATGGGCAATGGTATGCAGACTATAAAAGATTAAGATTTACAGCGGTAAAGGAGTTGTAAGTTGTGTGTTGTGAGTTGTCGGGAAAATATTCGGCAAAAACTCACTGCAACACAAATTACTGACAACAGACAACCGATAACACACAACTAACACTATGTTACACGATCCAAACCGAGTATATGTATTTGACACCACCCTGCGCGATGGTGAGCAGGTACCGGGCTGCCAGTTAACCACGCCTGAAAAGATAGAGATTGCGCGCGAACTGGAAGCGCTGGGCGTTGACATTATCGAGGCCGGTTTTCCAGCGTCGAGCCCCGGCGATTTTCAAAGCGTAGTAGAAATTGCCAAAGCGGTTACCAACCCAACCATATGTGCCCTTACGCGTGCCCACAAAGGCGATATTGATGCTGCTGTTGAAGCATTGAAATACGCCAAACGTCCGCGTATTCATACGGGTATTGGTTCGTCAGATATGCACATCAAAACCAAATTTAACAGCACCCGCGAAGAGATATTGGAGCGTGCGGTTGAAGCGGTTAAATACGCCAAAAAATCGGTAGAAGATATTGAGTTTTACGCCGAAGATGCCGGTCGTGCCGATATTGAATACCTGGCCAAAATGGTTGAAGCCGTTATTGGCGCAGGTGCAACGGTGGTAAACATCCCCGATACCAACGGCTATTGCCTGCCCGATCAGTATGGCAGCAAGATTCGTTTCCTGAAAGAAAATGTAAAGAATATCGACAAGGCCATCATTTCGGTACATTGCCATAACGATTTAGGTTTGGCTACTGCCAACTCTGTAGCTGGCCTACAAAACGGTGCCCGCCAAATTGAAGGTACCATTAACGGTATTGGCGAACGTGCAGGCAACACGTCTATTGAAGAAGTCGTGATGATCCTGAAAACGCACCAGTCGTTAGGCTTGCATACCAACATTAATACCCAAAGCTTTTACGAATTAAGCCGCATGATCAGCACCCAAATGCGCATGCCGGTTCAGCCTAATAAAGCCATTGTGGGCAGCAATGCGTTTGCACACAGTTCGGGCATTCACCAGGACGGTTTCCTGAAAAACCGCGAAAACTACGAGATCATTCGCCCCGAAGATGTGGGCTTCCCAAGCGCTACCATCGTGTTAACTGCACGCAGTGGCCGCCATGCTTTAAAGTATCATTTAGACCGCTTAGGCCATACTTTAGGCAAAGAAGAGTTGGCAACCGTATATCAAAACTTTTTAAAACTGGCCGATAATAAATTAGACATTGACGATACCGATTTGCTGAGTTTAGTAGCACATCGTTTGGTAAAACAATCATAACGATGGAGACCGAATCCCATACACAGCAGCTTGATTTTGCAGCGGCACAACAACGTTTAAACGGCGTAGTGCGCCGTACCCCGCTGGAATTTAATCAGGGTTTATCTGATAAATACGCATGTGAGGTTTACCTCAAGCGCGAAGATTTGCAGGTAGTACGTTCGTATAAATTACGCGGCGCTTATAATATGATCAGTCAGCTGCCGCAAGAGCAATTGGCTAAGGGCGTAGTTTGTGCCAGTGCAGGTAACCATGCCCAGGGCGTAGCATTTTCATGCCGCAGGCTCAATATTAAAGGCGTAATTTTTATGCCGGGCATTACTCCCAAACAAAAGGTTAAACAAACCGAAATGTTTGGTAATGGCAACATAGAGATAATTTTAGTGGGCGATACGTTTGATGATTGCCTGCAGGAAGCTTTAGCCTATACCGAAGCAAACGGCATGACCTTCATCCCGCCGTTTGATGATTACCGCATTATGGAAGGCCAGGGTACTGTTGGTGTAGAAATACACGAAGATTTGCCCGATACCGAGGTTATTATTATGCCCGTGGGCGGCGGCGGTTTGGCAGCCGGTGTAGGCAGCTTTTTTAAGCAAATAAAATCCGGGGTAAAGCTTATCGGCATCGAACCAGATGGAGCACCATCAATGGTTGAGGCCATTCGCCGGGGGCAGCCTTATACCCTTTCGCAAATTAACCGTTTTGTTGATGGTGCCGCGGTAAAACGTGTAGGCGCGTTAACGTACCAGGTTTGCAGCGAAATACTGGACGATATGCTATCAGTACCTGAGGGCAAGGTTTGCACTACCATACTGAAATTATACAACGAGGATGCCATTGTAGTTGAACCTGCGGGTGCCTTATCGGTATCAGCCTTAGATTTGGTTAAAGACCAGATAAAGGGTAAAAAAATAGTATGCGTAATTAGCGGTGGCAATAATGACATTGACCGCATGGGCGAAATTAAAGAACAATCGTTATTGTACGAAGGCCTGAAGCATTACTTTATCGTACGTTTTCCGCAACGCCCGGGTGCTTTAAAACTGTTTGTAAACGAAGTTTTAGGCCCGTATGATGATATTACCCGTTTCGAATTCATTAAAAAAACCGAGCGCGAACGTGGCCCTGCCCTGGTAGGCATCGAACTAAAAAGCGCCGAGGATTACCCTGCCCTGCTGCAACGCATGAAAGATTATAAATTTGATGTGATAGAGGTAAATCAGGATCAGACTCTGTTTGAATATCTGGTATAGTTCCATTTCATAAATAACATATCCAACATGTCATCTCGAACGATAGTGAGAGATCCTGTTGATGATGCAAGATATATAACCGGCATTATCGAACAAGATTTCTCGTTATCACTCGAAATGACATTTTTTGTTTTCGTCTTCCTTAAAACTCCAGATGCTTACTCACCCTCACATTCAAATGGCTGTAATTATCAAACAAGCCAGGTTCGGGGTTGGTAAGGTGTATTTCGATTGGGCCGTATTCTAAATATATGGCCTCGTGCGAGCCTTTAAAAAGAATTTCTTTGATACTCCAGTCAATGTTTTCGCCCGAACTTACTGGTTTAATCCATTCGGGATATATCACCACTTTTTCCTTTACAGCCTTAATGCGCAGCGCACGGGCTTCTTCGCGTAGCAGTACGTTGCAGTTGGAGAGTAAACGTGCGGTATAAAGGTTTTGTGGTTCATTATACAATTTCTTTGGTGAACCACTTTCAAGCACGCTACCGTTTTGAATTACCACCAGTTCATCGGCCATGGAGAGTACTTCGGTTGGGTCGTGCGATACGATGATGACCGTTATGCCGGTTTGCTTTACAATTTGGCGTATGTCTTGCTGCAAGCCATCTCTAAACGTGGTATCAACCTGGTTAAAAGGTTCATCTAACAGCAACACCTTAGGCCGTGTAATTAAGGCGCGGGCAATGGCTACACGTTGTTTTTCACCACCGCTCAGGTCGGCCACACGCTTATCAGCCAGGTGAAACATGTTGAGCTGGCGCAGCACCTTTTCGCTTTCTTCCTGCTTAGCTTTAAGGTTGGTATTGGGCATAAGCGAAGCCACATTGTCCCAAACTTTGGCGTACAGGTTCAGATCATCGGTATGCTGGGTTACCATTTTCATGGCATCATGGCCGGGTATCAGCTTTTCAACAGGGCCCCAAACGCGTTCGCCCTGAAACCTAACTTCTCCCGAATCGGGCGATAGCAAACCAAAAAGTAATTTAAGCAGGGTACTTTTACCGCTGCCGCTTTCTCCAATAATAGCAGTAATTTTGCCCTGCTGTATGGTTAAATTAACTTCTTTAACGCCCGACTGCTGTTTGCCGGGATATACTTTATTAATTGAAATAGCCTGTAAAAAAGGGGTAGAATCTGCCATCGGGGTAAAGATACATAAAAGCACCAAAGGCCACCTGTAACAGGCAGCCTTTGTATAAATATTATGAATGGTGTGTTTAAAATCCTAACATAATACCGAATGAGAAGTTACGTAGTCCGTTTTGCACAGGGGTGTCAAACATGTCGTTAAAGTAGTACTTACCGTACACGCCCCATGCACCGTAACCCAGGCGGGCGGTCATGCCGTAGCGCCACTTGGTATAGTGGTAGTTGTCGTTGAATTTTTGCTTGCCGTTTTCGTCGCTTATTTGTTTTACGCGGCCGTTGTAAAGCACGCCCAGCATTGGCCCACCGGCTATATGGAAGCGTTTGCCTTCGCTGTCTACATGGCTTCTCCAGTCAAACGTTAATGGTATGCGAAAGTAGCTTGAGGTAAAACGGTTCTTGCTGTAATCTCTGGCATCTTGAGTGTATACTAAACCTACATCACCGGGCTGTTCTTTCTGTATAGTTATATCTTCACGCAGGCGGAAGTGAGTCCAGTCTAAACCACCTGATACGTAAATTCGGAACGCACTGTTAAAACGGTAACCAACTTGTATAAAATCAAACCCTACGTTGCTGCTTTTCCATGAGCGGTAGCGCAAAAAGTTATTTTGCGGCGACAGGTTAAAACTGCCATTGTCAACCAGTGTAGCTAAACCTAAATCTAAACGCGACAGGGTTAATCCCCATGAAAAACCGGGAGCTTTTGATGGCTTATCTTCTGACTTAACCGTATCACGACGGTTAACCGAAACAGAGCCTGCATCCTCGCCCTTGCCAAAGCTAAATCTAAAGCCACGGCGTTTCGATTTAATGGTATCGGTACGTACCTGCACGGTATCGCCCTTATCATTAGTAGTAACGGTTGTTTTAGTGGTAGTTGTGGTAGTGGTTGATTGTGCAAACACACCTGTGGCTGCCGCGCACACCAGGGCGGTAAGTAATAAGCGTTTCATGGTTACAGTTAAATTGAGAGCGTATATTTTATTTTTCTTTTTTTACTTTAATGAGGCCGAGGTTAAGCCCGGTAATGTTGGCATTGTCTTCATCGGTTTCGGTAAATTCTATAAATTTATCCTCACGTTTATCAACTGCCGCAACTACGGCATTAATTATTCCACCTAAGGAATGTATACCGCGTTTCTTCTTTTTTTCAGGCTGCTGAGCCATTACAATAGCCGGGGCAACCGGATTAACAGTTTTTATGGCAGTTGGTTCTATATCGATGGTTTTTGCCGAGAGCGTCATTTCGGGAACAACCGGATTAGTAACAGCACTGGCAGGTACAGCAGCCAATACCTGTGTAGTTTGATCGTTTTCTATGGCTAAAGTGGCCTCTTTAATCACTTCCGGCTCTTTTAATATCTTAGCTTCCTGTTTTAATTGGGTTTGATGCTTTATAGCAGCAATGTTATTTACCAATGGGCTTGCTACAATTCCAGGCTGTACATTACGCCTAACTACCGGTCTTTCAGTTTGATTTTCGGGCTCAGTTTGTTTAACCGCATTAGGTTTAGTAACACGGCTTGCAACCTGCCCCTGCTCAACCTTGGCCGGTTTATCCATCATAAACCAGGCACCTACCGATAGCATAAGCAATAAGGTAGCCGCTACGCTAAGACGAGGCGTCCATGCTCTTTTTTTTTCTCCGCCCAACCCGGCGTTTATATTATCCCATATATGAGCGGCTGGCTGCATTTCCAAACTACCCAGCTTCGAGCGGAATAGTTCATCTAATTCGTTATCCTGCATATTCATATTGCTTTCCCTCCAGTTGTTCAATCTTTTGTTTTAATAAAGTGCGCGCCCTCGATAGTTGCGACTTTGACGCGCCCTCGGTTATACCCACCATTTCGGCAATTTCGCGGTGCGAGTAGCCTTCAATGGCATACAGGTTAAATACCATACGGTAACCTGCGGGTAATTGCTGTATCATGGCCATCAGGTCTTTTGTTTCCAGGCTCGATGCCGCTGTTGCATTAACCGGCTGCTCGTAACCACTTTCTTCAATATCAACCACCGTCATTTTATGATGCTTGCGATAGTACTCTATAGAGCTATGCACCATAATGCGGCGCATCCATCCTTCAAAGCTTCCATCGCCACGGTAATCGTTAATTTTTTGAAACACCCTGATGAAACCGTTCTGCAACATATCCTCCGCCTCCATTTTATCTACCGCATAGCGCATACAAACGGCCAGCATTTTCGGAGCAAACTGCTTATACAGCAACTCCTGCGCCTTGCGGTCGGCCAACTTGCATTTAGCAATGAGGTCTTCGGTTGAAAGTTTATGTTTTAGAAACAGCATTTGTAAGTAAGATGATAGCAACGGGGAAATGGTTGCATCACTTTATAAATATTTTTTAAAATTCGTCACCATCGCGTTCCAGCACTGTTTCGCCGGTTAAATAAAGGGTGTTATTTTCTATTTTGAAATCCCAGTCAATCGTATCAGCCCCCACATTCCGGAGATCGGAGCAGGTAAAAAAATAATCGATCTGGAACCGGCACCTGAAACGCCCGGTTAAACTGGCAACATCAAAAGATGGGTTGGCTACTTCAAAGGCATGTACCTCGGGCGAACCACCATCGTTACGGTGATACGCTTGCAGGGCCGAACACATTTGCGATCTTTTTTCAGGGTCGGCAAACAGGTTATTCAGGAAATCAGCAATTGGGGTATTACCATTTATTAAATTTTGCAAAAGGTCTTGCGTGCAATTAAACTCCAGTTTTTCGGCCATATGATGAATATGGGTTAAATATATTGATTATGGGATATTTAAGCGCAACATACATTTTGATTTATGTGTATAAATAATTAATTTTATACACATGAGGACAAATATTGATATTGATGAGAAGCTGCTGGCTAAAGCACAAAAGCTGGGCAATATTAAAACCAAAAAATTGGCTGTTGAAAAAGCACTGGAATTGTTTGTAAGGTTAGAAAGTCAAAAAAGGTTACTTGATTTATGGGGTAAAGTAGAAATAGATGATGAAGTCTATCAATAATGGAGGTTACGCTAATTGATACTTCGGTTTGGATAAACTTTTTTAAAGGTTTTGAAACTTCGGCAACATTGTATTTGAAAAGCAATTTAGGTATAATTCCTATTGCTACTTGCCCAACTGTTTTACAGGAAACTTTGCAAGGACTTAAATCACAAAGTGAGGCCAATAGAATTGAATCTTATTTTGATGACATGATTCAGTTAGTTAATGACCCTTATGAATTAGCTATTGAAGCTGCTCAACTTTACCGAAAACTTCGCAAAAATGGAATCACTGTACGCAAACCCAATGATTGCCTCATAGCCACTTATGCCATTAAAAACAAAATACCAATACTGCATGATGATGTTGATTTTACCAACATTGCTCAAAAAACCAACCTGTTATTGGTAAATACAGGTTAAATATTGGTGTGAATATTATATCATAGTTGCATTTTACCGTCAATCAATCCTCACATTCTCATAAAAATTCCTTAAAACCCTGTGTAAAACTTATTTTTGCTTGCAAATCAAAATACACACTTGGACAGGACAGTTATTATAGGAACCCGGGGCAGCGAATTAGCCTTATGGCAAGCCCATTTTGTTAAGGATAGTTTAGCCAATATTGGTGTAACCGCCGAATTGAAAATTATTAAAACACAGGGCGACCGCATCCTGAACCTCAGCCTTGATAAACTCGAAGGCAAGGGCTTCTTTACCAAAGAACTGGAGGAAGAACTCATAGCCGGCACTATTGATATTGCCGTGCATTCGCACAAAGACCTGCCTACCGAGCATCCGCCGGGCTTAATTATTGCTGCCGTATCTGAGCGCGAAGACCCATCGGAATATTTGATCATCCTTAAAGATTGTGTTGATGTAAAGCAAAAGCTGTCGGTTAAGTTTGGCGGTACCGTGGGTACCTCGTCAAACCGCCGTAAAGCCCAGCTGCGTGCCCTGCGCCCCGATTTGGAAATGGACGACCTGCGCGGCAACGTGCCTACCCGTATAGGCAAACTGCGCAGCGAAAGTTACGATGCCATTATGTTGGCCAAAGCCGGTGTAGTGCGTTTGGGTATTGACCTGAGCGAGTTCCACGTAGAAGAATTAACGCCTACCGAGTTTGTACCCGCCCCTGCACAAGGTGCGCTGGCTATCCAGATCCGCGAAACCAATACCGATCTATTCGAAATATTACAAAAGCTTCATCACGCCGATGTAGCCGAGGCATTAGCCGTTGAGCGTACCGTGCTGAAAAGTTTCGGCGGCGGTTGCCACATGCCTTTGGGCTGCTACTGCCGTAAAAACGATGGCGAGTACCAGGTATTTACTTCTAAAGCCGATACGGAACACGACCTGCCCGACCGTATGTATATCAGCGCATCAAGTACAGTCGGACTGGTAGATAAGATTTTAGCCAAGTTTGATAAAGAACGCAAACTGGCCAGCAAAGTGTTTATCTCGCGCGAGTTACCGGCTTCAAGTTATTTCCGTCGCGTGTTGGAGAAGCATGATGTGGAGATAGAAGCACGTTCGTTGATACGTACCGTGCCGGTAATGACCATTTTGAACGCCTATATATTACAGGATGTGGATTGGGTTTTCTTTACCAGTAAAAATGCGGTGGAATACTTCTTTCAGTTGAAACCGCAGTTTAGTCACCCTGTTAAGTTTGGCGTAATGGGCAGCGGATCGGAAGATATGTTGCGCCGTAACGGTCACTTTGCCGATTATGTGGGCGAAAGCGGTGATACTGCCGAAGTTGGTGCCGAGTTTGCCAAACTGGCTAATGGCCGCCATGTACTATTCCCTGGTGCCGAAAACCCGATGCGGAGCATCCATAAGGCACTATCGCCCGAAACCAAGATAGTTGATCTACCGGTTTACGAAACCGTATTGGAAGAAAGCGCCGAAGGTACGGATGCGGATATACTGGTGTTCACCAGCCCATCAAACGTAGAAGCTTACTTTAATGATAACCTGCTGGATAACAACCAGCGTGTAATAGCCATTGGCAAATCAACCGGCAGCAAATTAGAAGAAATGAATATAACCTACACCCTGCCTTTCTCGCCCGATGAGGTGGGACTGGCTGAGGCGGTGTTTGGATTGTAAACCCCTCCCAACCCTCTCCGCCTAAGGCGGAAGGGCTTTAAAAGATGGGTGGATATTAAATACTAACAAAGTAAAAGTCCTCTCCTTTGGAGAGGATTTAGGAGAGGTTATGCTACAACGACCAAGAAGAAACAGAAAGAGTGAAGTGATTCGGCAGATGGTGCAGGAAACACATGTGAGTGCGGCAAATTTGATATTCCCGCTGTTTATTGTAGAGGGCGAAAATCAGAAAACCGAAGTTTCTTCGATGCCGGGTATTTTCCGGTATTCTATTGATAACCTGCTGCGTGAGGTGGAAAGCTGCATGAAGCTGGGATTGAAATCGTTCGATTTGTTCCCCAATATCGACGAGGCTTTAAAAGACCAGTACGCTACCGAAAGCCACCGCGATGGTAACCTATATCTGCGTGCCATCAGCGCGGTTAAGAAAGAGTTCCCCGAAGCATGTGTGGTAACCGACGTAGCCATGGACCCCTACAGCAGCGACGGCCATGACGGTATAGTACAAAACGGCGAAATACTGAACGATGAAACCTTGGAGGTTTTAGGCAAAATGGCTTTGGCCCACGCCCGTGCCGGTGCCGATATTATTGCACCGTCGGATATGATGGATGGCAGGGTAGGCTTCATCCGCAATGTGCTGGATGATAATGGTTTTACCGGCGTGTCTATTATGTCGTACACGGCTAAGTATGCCAGCGCATTTTACGGCCCGTTCCGCGATGCGTTGAACTCGGCACCTAAGTTTGGCGACAAAAAATCGTACCAAATGAACCCCGCCAATCAGCGCGAAGCACTAATTGAAGCCGAACTGGACGAAGCCGAAGGAGCCGATTTCCTGATGGTGAAACCCGGTTTACCATACCTCGACGTCATCAAACTTTTAAAAGATAACACCGAACTGCCCATTGCTGCCTACAACGTAAGCGGCGAATACGCCATGATTAAAGCTGCCGTGCAAAACGGCTGGTTAAACGAGCAACGCTCCGTAACCGAAGTATTGCTGAGTTTCCGCAGGGCAGGAGCATCGGCTATTTTAACTTACCATGCTAAAGAGGTGCTGGAGAATAAGTGGCTTTAAGATAGAGGCAAGAGCTAAGAAACAAGAGCCAGGAGTTAGATAAGAGAGTACATAATATAGAATCAAGAATACAGATAACCGTCATTGCGAGGAACGAAGCAATCCCTGCGGAGGACAAGCAATCTGCCCTGCATAGTTCAGAGATTGCTTCGTTCCTCGCAATGACGGTTAAACAGAATATCAGGAATGTCTGAAAACGTAAAAGAAATAAGCCGCGAAAAATCGGCTGCATTATATGCTAAAGCACAAACGTATTTTCCGGGTGGGGTAAACTCGCCGGTTAGGGCGTTTAAATCGGTTTACGGTGTGCCGTTGTTCATCAAAAAAGGCGATGGCGCTTACCTGTGGGATGCCGACGATAACCAGTTCATCGATTTTTGTGGCTCATGGGGGCCGCTTATTTTAGGGCATAACCACCCGGCCGTGCGCGAAAAGGTGATAGAGGTAATGCAAAACGGTATGTCGTTTGGTGCGCCTACGGCATTGGAGAACGAACTGGCCGAGCTCATTTTGAGCAATAACCCATTCATCGAAAAAATACGTTTTGTAAGCTCGGGTACCGAAGCGGTTATGTCGGCCATTAGGTTGGCGCGTGGCTATACCAAACGCGATAAGATATTAAAGTTCGAAGGCTGCTATCACGGCCACAGCGATTCGTTGCTGGTTAAAGCAGGTTCGGGACTGGTAACCTTTGGCGAAACGTCATCAGCCGGTGTACCTAAATCCTTTGCCGACGAAACCATCGTTATTGCCCTGAACGATAAAGAGGCTTTGGTTAAGGCATTCGAAGATTTTAAAGACCAGATAGCCGCCGTAATTATTGAACCGGTTCCGGCTAACAATGGCTTACTACTTCAGCACAAAGAATTTTTACAATACCTGCGCGAAATTTGTACCGCTAACGGTACACTGTTAATTTTTGATGAAGTAATTTCCGGCTTCCGCGTAAGCTTTACCGGTGCGGCTGGTTACTACCAAATTAAGCCCGATATTCTTACTTATGGTAAAATCATCGGCGGTGGCTTACCGGTAGGTGCTTACGGTGCATCGGCACAAATCATGAGCAATGTATCGCCCGAGGGGCCGGTTTACCAGGCCGGTACACTATCGGGTAACCCGGTTGCCATGGCGGCAGGTATTGCACAAATAAGCGAGTTATTAAAGCCGGGCTTTTATGAGGATTTATCGGTAAAAACCGAAGCTTTTATTAATGATATTACGGCTTTTGTAAACGAGCGTAACTACCCTGTTAACCTTACCCGCATTGGTTCTATTTTTTGGTTTGCGTTTGATGCTAAAGAAACCATCCGCAAGGCCGAAGACATTGACCCACAAAGCATGAGCAAATTCAAGCAAATGCATTTTGAGTTATTAAATCGCGGTGTGTATTTCGGCCCGTCGGGTTACGAGGTGGGCTTTGTTTCGGCCGCGCACACAACAGCTATATTAGATAAGGCAAAACAAGCTATATTTGATAGTTTAGAAGTTATATTTGGTTGATAGTTGTCGGTTGTGAGTTGTCTGTTGTCCGGTAGGAACAAGACGAAACTCACAACTGACAACCCACAACAGACAACTCAATTATGAAAAGACCATTCATCATATTTTACGCGCTCATTATTTACACCGTTATGGAATTGGTGTGGTGGGGGTATATGCTGTTGAGGCTGCAGCCCGAGCGTACCGGGATGATATTGGGCGAAGGCTCTATGTTCATCATCATTATTACCGGTGGTGCTATATTGTTTCATAAATCGCTTACTAAGGAGCGCCAGTTACAGCACCAAAAAAAGAACTTTTTGTTGTCGGTAACGCACGAACTTAAATCACCGCTGGCTTCTATCAAGTTGTACCTGGAGACGATTCAAAAGCGTAACCTGAGCAAAGAACAGGTAAACGATTTTGTGGGCAAGTGTTTGCTGGATGTTGACCGTTTGAACGATATGGTGGAAAATATGCTGCTGGCGGCCAAGATAGAAAACCAGTCGTACACGTTTCCTAAGCAGGAATTTAACATTTCGGTACTGGTTGATGGCATTGTTAACCGCCTGCAAATAAACAGGTGCGATATGCATCAGCAACTCATTAATGCCGAAATTGAGCCGAAGCTCGAAGTAACCGGCGATAAGTTTGCGTTAACTTCGGTGGTGACCAACCTTATAGAGAATGCTATAAAATATTCAAAACCCTGTGAAACTGTTGATGTAAAATTGTATGCCCGTGGCAGCAAAATACATCTTGAGGTGGCCGATCACGGCATTGGCATAGCAGATAACGAAAAAAGCCGTATTTTTGAACGTTTTTACCGTGTAGGAAGCGAAGAAACCCGTAACACAAAAGGTACAGGTTTGGGTTTATATATTGTAAAACAGGTGTTGGATAAGCACCAGGCGATTATTAACGTGCGTGATAATCGGCCAATGGGAAGTGTGTTTGAAGTTATATTTGGTTAAACCTATTTTCAACAAAACCCTAAAATGATTAAGAAAAGAATTTTACTGGCCGAAGATGAAGAGCATCTTTTAGAGGCCATCAAACTAAACCTGGAGCTTGAGGGCTACAAGGTAACTACTGCTAACAACGGTAAAAAAGCGCTTCAAAAATTTAAAGAAGAACGCTTTAACCTGGTAATACTGGACGTAATGATGCCCGAGGTTGACGGCTTTGTAGTAGCAGAAACTATCCGTTTAGAAAATTCGGAGGTGCCAATTATGTTCCTTACCGCTAAAAACACCAACGAGGATAAAATTCAGGGCCTTAAAAAAGGTGCTGATGATTACCTGACCAAGCCTTTCAACCTCGAAGAGTTGATTTTGCGTGTTAACAACCTCGTTAAACGCGGTTTAAAAGGTGAAGACCTGAAAGAGTTTAACAGCTATAAAATTGGTGATAAAACTATTCATTTCAACTCGTTCGAATTAATTAACGAGGATGGCTCGGTTACACCTTTAACCAAAAAGGAAACTATGCTGTTGAAATTGTTAATTGAGCGTAGAAACGAAGCCGTATCGCGCGAGCAGATATTGGAAACGGTATGGAACTATGACGTATACCCGTCAACCCGTACTATCGACAACTTTATATTAACCTTCCGTAAGTATTTCGAACCCGATCCTAAAAACCCGGTTTATTTTCACTCCATACGTGGTGTAGGCTATAAATTTACCGATACCCATCATTAATGTTCACTAACAAGGCGCGCATACTGGTAGCTGCTGCATTTACTTTGTTGATGGCTTTTTTCATCTACAAGCAAACGTATGAACTGGCTGCCGTGGCTTTGCTGTTTATTGGCTTGCTTATTTGGGGTTACTTTAAAGAGGGACCCATTATTTTGGCTGCCAAGCAATTTCACCTTAAAGATTACCACAAGGCCGAAGAACTGCTGTTGCAAATTAACCGCCCCGATTGGCTGAGCCGTAAACGCCGTGGCTTTTACGAGTTTATGATGGGAGGGATAAGCCTGCACAAACAGGAATTTGCCGCTGCCGAACAACATTACGAACAAGCAGCACAATACCCGCTACGATCGGTTAACGACCATGTGGCGGCATTGGTGCACATTGTAAACATTAGCATAAGACAGGGCAATTATGATAAGGCCGAAGCTTATCTGCAGCTGGCCGAAAACAAAGGTGATAATATAAGCGCCAAAATGCGCGAGGTAATTACCAAACTGGAAAAAGAACTCGCTGCACGTAAAAACTGATATACAGCAGGTGTAAGCCTGCTCTTTTTATATGGAAAATTCATTATTTATTAAAGCCGCATTATCTCAAAAAACTGAGCGTCCACCCGTGTGGATGATGCGCCAAGCTGGCCGTTTTATGCCGCAGTATTGGGAGATCAAAAACAAGTACTCGTTTTTGGAAATGTGCAAAACCCCCGAAATTGCTGCCGACGTAACCATGCTTCCGGTTGATTTGCTGGATATTGATGCGGCTATCTTGTTTTCGGACATATTAGTTACCGGCGAAGCCATGGGCGGCGATTTGAGCTTTACCCAGGGCGTTGGTCCTAAGTTTGCCAACCCGGTACGCACTAAGGCCGATGTTGATAATTTACAGGTTGATGTAATGGATAGGCTGCAATATGTAGCCGATGCTATTAAGGTAATTCAGCAACGTTTAAATGGCCGCATTCCACTGATCGGTTTTGCAGGTGCTCCTTTTACCGTAATGAGTTATTTGGTAGAGGGCGGTTCATCGCGCGATTTTAAGCTCACCAAGTTGATGCTGCATAACCAGCCCGAGTTAGCTCACGAGCTGCTATCGAAAATTGCACAGGTTACTGCCGATTACCTGAACCTGCAAATTGAAGCCGGTGTAAACTCCGTGCAGATTTTTGACAGCTGGGCACAGGCTTTGGCTTGGGATGACTATAAGGAATTTTCGCACTACTATATCGACCAGATCATCAGCAAACTAAACCGTAAGGATATCCCGGTTATCTCTTTCTGTAAAGGAAGCTCGGTATTTGCACCGTTGATGGCCGAAGCCAAACCCGATGTAGTTTCGATTGATTGGAACGTTGACCTGCTGGATATTAAACACCGTTTACCACAAGGTATAGCCGTACAAGGCAACCTCGATCCGCATATTTTATATGCTGATAAACCGGTAATTAAAGAACGTATTCACCGCCTGTTTAACCGTATGAAGGATGAGCCTGGCTACATCTTCAACTTAGGTCATGGCATTATGCCCGATATTCCGTTCGATAACGTGAAGTATGCGATAGAAGTGATAAAAGAATATAGGTACTAAGCACAAGTATAACATAAACAATATGTCATTGCGATCCGCCTCAGGCGGAGTGACAATCCCATCGCGTTCGATATGCAAGCGATAGGATTGCCACGTCGCTATCGCTCCTCGCAATGACATATTTGAAATAAGGGCACATGTACCTATACATTAAAGCCATACACATCATATTTGTAGTCAGCTGGATGGCCGGGCTGTTTTATGGTGTGCGTTTATTTATTTATCATACCGAGGCGCAGGACAAGCCCGAGGTAGAACGAAATATCCTCACCGCCGAATACGAACGTATTGAGAAGCGCCTGTTCAACATCATAGCTACGCCTGCTATGATACTTACCCTACTGGCCGGCATTACCCTGGTATACCTCGACCCTACCCTGATGCGGGCCAACTGGCTAATTGTAAAGCTCTGCTTTGTAGTGGGCCTGGTGGCCTATCACCTCAAATGCCAAAGCATGATGGATGATATGCGCCACGGTATATTTAAATGGACCTCTTTTCAGCTACGTTTATGGAACGAGGTGGCCACTATCTTCCTCTTCGCTATTGTGTTCTTAGCGGTACTAAAAAGCGCCGTAGATTGGCTTTATGGTATGGCAGGGTTAATTGCCTTTGCCATGATCATCATGTCGGCGGTGAAGATTTATAAGAATTATAGGGTTAAGAAGGGGATAAAATAGATTTTAAACGGGCACTTCTAAGAGCAATAATCTATCACTTATATCCTGGCTTCGGAGTCCCCCCTTTTATAAGTATTCTGGAGTATACATTAGGTAACCTAAAACCTCTTATATACCTTCTTCTTTCGCTATTACTGCCATAAAATATTTTACGCTAAACAACTATTCAAAAACAAACAAAGGCCACCTTTTGCAAGGCAGCCTTTGTAAAATTCGTATCTTCCGGTACTATCACACTTTAATTTCAACTTCAACGCCGCTTGGCAATTCAAGTTTCATCAGCGCGTCAACAGTTTTAGAGTTAGAGCTGTAGATGTCCAATAAACGTTTGTAAGAACATAATTGGAATTGCTCACGTGCTTTTTTGTTTACGTGCGGTGAACGCAATACTGTAAAGATTTTCTTTTCAGTTGGTAAAGGAAGCGGTCCGCTTACTACAGCGCCGGTTGGCTTTACGGTCTTAACGATTTTCTCAGCTGATTTGTCAACCAGGTTGTAATCGTAAGATTTCAGTTTAATTCTGATTCTTTGGCTCATTTTGTTTTTGTTTTAACCACCTGTAAGAGCTATTTATTACCTGTGATTTGTTTATTGTGTTTATTAAGTTGATTGAGTTGTAACAGATGGAAAAACCAATCAATTACTCACTCAATCAACCAATAACTTTAATTATCCACCAATACGTTTGCCTTTAGCTTTAGCAACCACTTCGTCTTGTACGTTACGTGGAGCTTCTTCATAGTGATCAAACTCCATGGTTGAAGTTGCACGGCCCGAAGTGATGGTACGTAACTGAGTTACATAACCAAACATTTCTGACAGAGGCACAGTAGCTTTAATTACTTGTGCACCTGCACGGCTATCCATACCTAATAACTGACCACGACGACGGTTCATGTCACCGATAACGTCACCCATATTTTCTTCAGGGGTTAAGATCTCGATTTTCATGATAGGCTCCAGCAATACTGGTTTACATTTAGGTAAAGCCTCACGGTAAGCCGAACGACCTGCGATCTCGAAAGATAGCGCATCTGAATCGACTGCGTGGAACGAACCATCAATTAAACGTACTTTTAAGCCGGTTAAAGGGTAACCTGCCAACACACCATTAGCCATGGCAGAAGCAAAACCTTTTTCTACAGATGGAATAAACTCACGAGGGATTGCACCACCGCTAATTTCGTTCACAAACTGTAAACCTTCTTTACCCTCATCAGGAGGAGAAATGATAACCTGAATATCGGCAAATTTACCACGACCACCGGTTTGTTTCTTATAAGTTTCGCGGTGTTGAGTAGTACCTGAGATAGACTCTTTGTAAGCTACCTGTGGAGCACCCTGGTTAACCTCTACTTTAAACTCACGTTTTAAGCGGTCCATGATGATATCTAAATGAAGCTCGCCCATACCCGAAATAACGGTTTGGCCGGTTTCTTCGTCAGAGTTTACACGGAAGGTTGGATCCTCTTCGGCCAGTTTACCTAACGCCATACCCAATTTATCAACGTCGGCCTGAGTTTTAGGCTCAATAGCTAAACCGATAACGGGATCAGGGAAGTTCATCGACTCCAGAATGATCGGGTGTTTCTCATCACACAGGGTATCACCTGTTTTAATATCTTTAAAGCCTACTACCGCAGCAATATCACCTGCACCTACGTTAGGGATAGGGTTTTGCTTGTTAGCGTGCATTTGGAATATACGAGAGATACGCTCTTTATTGTCTGAACGCATGTTGTGGATATACGAACCAGCTTCAAGGTTACCTGAGTATACGCGGATAAAGCACAAACGGCCTACAAATGGGTCGGTTGCAATTTTAAATGCTAATGCTGCAAATGGCTCTTTAATATCTGGTTTACGTAATACTTCTTCGCCGGTATCAGGGTTGGTGCCCACGATGCCTTCAACGTCCATAGGTGAAGGAAGTAATTCCATCACATAATCAAGCATGGTTTGTACACCTTTGTTTTTGAAAGATGAACCACATACCATAGGAACGATTTTAGCATCTAATACTGCTTTGCGTAAAGCGTCAAGCACTTCGCGCTCAGTAATAGTTTCAGGTGCTTCGAAGAATTTCTCCATCAGGCTTTCGTCATACTCAGCAACCGATTCGAGTAATTTTTCTCTCCACTCGTTAGCTTCTTCTAACATATCATCAGGGATAGGCACTTCGGTAAAGGTCATACCTTTATCGTGCTCATTCCATACAATACCACGGAAGTTAATTAAGTCGATTACACCTTTAAAGCTATCTTCAGCACCGATAGGTAATTGCAAAGGCACAGCGTTGCTGCCCAACATGCTTTTAACCTGTTTAACAACTTTCAAAAAGTCGGCACCAGAGCGGTCCATTTTATTTACGAAACCTATACGGGCAACGTTGTAGTTATTGGCAAGTCTCCAGTTGGTTTCTGATTGAGGCTCAACACCGTCAACAGCCGAAAACAAGAAAACTAAACCATCAAGTACACGTAATGAACGGTTTACCTCTACGGTAAAATCCACGTGACCCGGGGTATCAATAATGTTAATGTGGTAGCTTTGGCCACGGTATTTCCAGTTAACGGTAGTAGCAGCCGATGTGATAGTGATACCACGCTCCTGCTCCTGCGCCATCCAGTCCATAGTAGCCGCACCTTCGTGTACCTCACCTATTTTGTGGCTTACACCAGCATAGTAAAGAATACGCTCAGTGGTAGTAGTTTTACCGGCATCAATGTGAGCGGCAATACCAATGTTTCTTGTGTATTTAAGATCTCTTGACATGTTTTATTTTAATGATTGAATGAGCGAATGAGTGAATGAGTGATTTAAAACCACCCTATTCACTCATTCACTCATTCAAAATTCACTCATTAGAATCTAAAGTGTGAGAACGCTTTGTTGGCTTCGGCCATTTTGTGCGTATCTTCTTTTTTCTTAACGGCAGCACCCTCGCCTTTAGCAGCAGAGATGATTTCGCCGGCTAATTTCTCCATCATGGTTTTTTCACCACGACGACGGGCATAGCTGATTAACCATTTCATACCTAAAGCAATTTTACGCTCCGGACGAACCTCAGTTGGAACCTGGAAGTTAGCACCACCCACACGGCGAGATTTAACCTCAACAGCAGGCATAACATTGTTTAATGCTTTTTTCCAAGTCTCTAAGCCGTTTTCGCTTGTTTTTTTCTCAACAATATCAACAGCGTTATAGAAAATGCCGTACGCGGTAGATTTTTTACCATCGTACATCATGTTATTTACGAACCTGGTTACCATTACGTCGTTAAAACGTGGGTCAGGAAGAAGGATTCTCTTTTTTGGTTTTGACTTTCTCATTGTTACTATCCTCCTTTAGTTATTTCTTTTTACCTTTTGCCGGTGCAGCTGCTGCCTGACCTGGTTTAGGGCGTTTAGTACCATATTTAGAACGACGTTGGTTACGACCGTTTACACCAGAAGTATCCAATGCACCACGGATGATGTGGTAACGAACACCTGGTAAGTCTTTAACACGACCTCCGCGGATTAACACGATAGAGTGCTCCTGTAAGTTGTGACCTTCACCAGGTATGTAGGCGTTAACCTCTTTACCGTTTGTAAGGCGCACACGGGCAACTTTACGCATTGCTGAGTTTGGTTTCTTAGGGGTAGTGGTGTATACACGGGTACACACGCCTCTTCGCTGTGGACAGCTGTCCAACGCTGGGGATTTACTCTTATCCTCCAGAGCTACTCTACCTTTTCTAACTAATTGCTGAATAGTAGGCATTCTTTCCTTTTTGTTTTACTCTTGTTTTAACCCGGTTTTCGGGACTGCAAAAGTACAGAGTTATTTAATGATTATCAAGAGGTTGAGGAAAGTTTTTTTGAGGATATGTGTTTAAAGGAGAGGCAACTAATATATGGGGTGATTTTATATGCTCCCTTACTATGCATCTAAAGTAAAATTCACTTTAATTTTATGCTAAGAAATTAATAATCAGAACTAATTAAATAGGTTGATAATGATTTTTTTTGAAGTCAATCCAGTAATGGCCCTTGCCTGTTATCATAAAAGAAAAGTATGATTATTTGATTATCGGTCGCCTCATAAAACATAGAGGTTTAATGAGTTATTACCGCGTGCCTGCAATTTAACGCTGAAGAAAGTTTATAAATAAGGCTGAGTTTGAATGAGTAAAATCGTTTTCTGTACGCTTTGTACAAATTTTTGAGCCGGGGTACTTCCCCATTTATCTTCAATTAAACTAATTATTTGCTGGAATGTGCCCTGCGCTTCATCTGTCCACGCTACAGATAGACTCATAAATAACGTTTGTATTTTTCCATAACGGCATCATGTGGTGTTAATAAACCCGCGGCAGCCTGCTCCTGTGCTCTTGCAATACCTGCTTTTACATAATCGGGTAAATCGTTAGTTTGTAGCTGATAATTTTCAAAAACATTTTTTAACTGTTGAAGTAACTCTTCATCATCAGTATCTAATAATCGTTTAGCCAACTCTATTTTTCAATCTGCACATTCATAGCTCAAATGTTTGCACTAATATAACAACTATTTTAAAATTGGGTTTAATATTGGTGCATCATATATATTGCAACTGTTATCAAATTATAACATTCATCTCTCATGTCCACCTCCCCCCTACTCACCCTCATCAAACGCCTCAAATCCATCTCCGATATTGGCTTACTCTACGCCAAAGACGAATTTGACCGCGAGCGCTACACCGAACTACAGCAAATCAGCTTCGACATGCTGGAACAGGTGACCGGGCAGGATATGGAAACCTTACATGCAGCCTTTCCACCTGCAAGTGATTACCCTACAGCCAAGGTCGATATACGGGGGCTGTTGCTATCGCCCGACAAAAAGATATTGCTGGTGCGGGAGAGTACCGATGGTAAATGGTCATTACCGGGTGGATGGGCCGATATTGGTTATAGTCCTAAAGAAACTGTTATTAAAGAATTTAAGGAAGAAACCGGGTTGGATATTACACCGGTAAAGTTGCTGGCAGTATTCGATAAAAAGCTGCACCCACACCCGCCGCAACCTTTTTATGTATATAAAATGGTGTTTTTGTGCGAGGCTTTAAGTACCGATTTGCTCAAGGGTTTTGACATGCTCGATGTACAGTTTTTTGATATTGACCATTTGCCCGAACTATCAACCAACCGCATACTGCAAAGCCAGATCGAACTGCTTTACAAAAACCACCTCGAGCCGGGCATACCTGCCTACTTCGAATAAAAACAAAAAGCTGCCCGGAACAATCTTCCGGGGCAGCTTTCAAAAACTCAAACACTAAATCTAAAAATCTTAAGCTTTTTGTGCCTTATGGTGGCGGGCACCTGCATGGCCTTTACGGTCTTTGAATAACTCTTTCATTTTTGCTTTTTGATCGGCGTTTAGGCTGGCTACAAATGCCTGGCGACTGGCTTTACGGGCTACACGGTTATCAGCTAATGTCTTCTTTTGGCTATCGGTAAACGTGGCTGCCAATTTAGCCCTACGCTCTTTTTGCGATAGCGATTTATCTTTTGCTATAGCCTTTTGCTCGGTTGTTAATGTTGAGCGAAACGCCACCATAGCTTGCTTGTGTTGTTGCCTGTTGGCTTTTAATTTTTCTTGTTGCTGAGGCGTTAAAATAGCGGCTAACTTTTGATGCGCTTCTTTACGGTGCTCACGTTTAGCTACTTTATTACTGTCTGCAGTTTGAGCACTGGCGGCTAATGCAAAACCCGATACCATCAGGGTTGTAAATGCTATTGATTTAAGGAACTTTATCATTTTCTTAATTATTTGTTTAGTAGAATAGAGTGCCTTTATATTAAATGGTTTAAGTAACATTTTTGTGAATAAATTCCGCCAGTTGATGTTACAACCAAAAGCGATTTCACATTTAAAACATTATTTCATAAGCCTTAGTTATACTTTAACACAACCTGATTTTGTAAGTGCCATGGCTGCTATTTTCTTTACTATAAGTACAACCCTCAAGGTGATGGTTATACCTGATACGCAGGCACATTCCAACGGTCATCAAATAATTACTTATACGTACAGTGTTTACAAAGACCAGGGCGACGATTATACCACACTCGAAGACAGTAAACTGAGCGAATTGCACTTAACCAAACATCACGACCCAAATTACATGGGCTATATTACCTTTGAAGATCCGGGACGCTTGTTTACTTATACAGCCGATGGAGAACTAAAGCTCAATGCCGATCAGGTTGAAGAAATTATAGAACATATTAGCCACTACCGCGATAATCCCGGCTTGTGGCGTCACATTCACCAATAAACTTAAATTTAAATGATATGGAATTTCAAATAGGAGATGCCGTAACCACCCCAAAAGGCAACGGCTACATTAACGACATTATTGACAACGAACTTATTGTTGACCTGATTGACGGCGACGACGTGCGCGAGGTATTTGAGAAAGAACAGGTGACGCTCCTGGCGGAGTGATAAAACTCATATAGCAAATTGTCATTGCGAGAAGCAGCGGTGAAAACGTGCTATGGGGCGACGTGGCAATCTCCTTGCGTTTCAACTTTGCAAGAGGGGATTGCCACGCTATCGCTCGCAATGACACATTTTATTATATCCCCAACACTTGCTTTAATTTGGCATAACCAGCTTTACTTACCGGTATGCGTTTGCCCGATTTAAGGATAGCCACATGTGCATCTTTCTCATATGGGTCTATACGGGTAATTTGTGATACACTTACCATATATGAGCGGTGTACGCGGGCAAACTGCCGGGCATCCAACGTTTGCTCAAAAAAGCTCATGGTTTTATTTTTAAGAAACGACCCTTCGGCGGTATAAATGCTTACATAATCATCATCGGCGGCCAAATATTCAATATCCTGCACAGGTATAATTTTCACCTTAGTACCGGTTTTAACCACCACCCGCTCATGTTGTGATGGCGATTGTGCAGCAGTTTCGAGCAGGTCTTCGGTTGATTTGGTTGCAGGCTGCGCTGCCGGAATCTGGGCGGCTAAAAATTTATCCACCGCTTTATTAAATCGTTCCCGGCTGAAAGGCTTAAGCAGGTAATCAACGGCATGCGTTTCAAAAGCTTTTATAGCGTACTCATCAAACGCAGTGGTAAAAATAACCTGTGGCGGCTGTTCAACCAGTTCAAGCATTTCGAAGCCGTTAATTTTCGGCATCTGTACATCTAAAAATATAAGGTCGGGCTGGTGCTGCATAATGGCTTTAATTCCTTCAAAACCATCGCCACACTCCTGCATTACCTGTATTTGTGAATTGTAAGGCTGCAAATATTCCAGTACCACCATCCGCGCCAATGGTTCATCGTCTATAACTAATACGCGCTTCATCCCTGAGGTATTTTTATCATGATGGTAAATATATCATCATTTAGGAAAGTTTCAACCAAATCATTACGGGCAAAAAGCAAATAAAGTCGTCGTTGTATACCACTCACACCAAAGCCGGTACCTTGGCGCGGACGGGCGGTTTGCGGATCGTATGGATTTTGAACCATTACTACAAGGTAACTATCCTCAATTTCGGCACGTATGCTTATGGTTACCTCGCCTGTGGTATCATACAGGCCAAACTTTATAGCATTCTCTACAATGGGTTGTAGCAACAAAGGGGGCAGCATAGCCTTGCGGCATTTTTCATCGCAACTTATTTCGGTAAGCAAGCGGTGACCAAAACGTACTTTTTCTATTTCGAGGTAAAGGTTTAGGTGTTCCAGTTCTTCATTAAAAGTTACCTGCTGCTGGTCATCTTTTTTTAATGTACCACGCAAAAAGTCGGATAACTGGTGAATCATCTTACGGGCTTCATCGGGTTTAAAGCCAATGAGCGCGTTAATAGAGTTTAGGCTGTTGAATAAAAAGTGGGGCTGCAGTTGCTGGCGCAAATTATACAACTCGGCATCGCGCGATAGCTTTTCGGCTTCGGATTTGCGCTTTTCGTTTTCTTTTTGGTCTTGCTGCACATACCATACCAGGCTTATCATGGCCATCCATCCTATGGCCAAAAAGCTGGTTGAAAAACGCAGCACCAATGATTGCTTTAAAAAGGCATCATATACTTCGCCCAAGCTAAGCATGGGCATTGCCCACCTAATGAGCAATGTACAGGCCGCGGCCAGTACCAGGCACCATATAAACAAATTAATATAGCTGCCTTTACCCGGTTGATAGTAGCGCAGGTTATTATCAATTAACCAGCAAGAAGCGGCCAAAGGAATTATACTTAAACCGCTATCGATGCCTGCTACGTACCAGTTAAAACCAAAACTATATATAATATAGGTTTGCAATGCAGCCCATACCAAACCGCCTACGGCAAAAGCCAAACTAAGTTTACTATAAAAGGTAGGTGAAGCGGCCATGGGTTAGTTAAAAATTGTGGTCAGTTATTTTGTGTTAAGGTTAAGGTTGATTTTGAGCTTATTTTACAGGCCCTCCAAAAAAGCCTATAACTAATTTAAAAATGGTGTAAACGCTGATGAGAATTAAATACCAGTTCATGATTGATAGGTTTTAGAGATTTGAATTAAAAGCTGCGTATATCGATACCTGCAAAAACAGATATACCTTTGAGGTACAAAATTTTGTCGGGGCTTTGGGCAACATTACCAAAGCGTTTATCATCAACACCAGCAAAAACCGATGATACATCAGATACTACCTGCCAGTGTGGTGGCACCAATAATTTAGTGCCGCCAAATAATTGGGTTATTTCAACTATAACCGGGCCCTGTATATCAGCGCGGGTAAAGTCTACCTCGGCACCACCAAATATGTTTACTATTTCGCCGCCTTTAAAGGCTTTTGAAAGCACCATGCGCTTAACGCCGCCAAATACAGATACAATATCCAGCACGTCATCGCCTTTAATATTGTAATTATAGGTTGATGAGGTTTCGGATTGTGTTGATTGCTCGGCACCGGCCGGTTGTGCTTCTTCACCCTCAGGCTTTACTACATAATCGGCTTCGGTAAAAACCGGTTCTTTATCAAAGTACTGGTCTTTTTTTTTATCCCAGGGGTTTTGCTTGCCTTTTTTAGTGATAAGCCAAAAACCTACTGCTATGATAATAACCGGGAAGGCAAAATCGCGTGCATTAAACCAAGGCATAATTTTGCCCGATAAAAACAGAACGCCTAATACAATAAGTATAAAAGAACTTGGCTTTTTGAAATCGTTTTTAACTCCCTGAAAAACACCGATAACGATTAACAGCATCGGGAAGCTGAATATCCAGCCTGGGAAAAAGAAGAAATCGAATTGACGTAAAAGCAGCATTGCGCCTACGCCTAAAAGAATAAGTCCGGCAAGGGCTTTACCATTGTTTTGCGGACGTTTTGGATATATTGGTTCAGTACTCATGACTTTGTGTGTTAGTATTATTATGATTCAAAAGTAAAGCGTTAACTAAATTTTGCCTAAGTAAATATGGTAATTGAACTCAGTTTGTCGGTAAACGGCAGGTTTTTGTCGGTGAAAAATTTGGCCTTGTAACATTTGGGTGCTTACATACGTCTTACCGATACTTATTACAATTTTATTATGCCTAAAAAATCAAACAAGCTGGGTAAAGCATTGCTTATTATCCTTATTTTAGTTCTGATAGTGGTAGCCTCCGCAATTGGCTACCTTAAGTTTGCCCAACCCAATGTGGGCGATGCACCAAACATTCACATAACAAGCACCCCGGCGATGGTTGAACGCGGCCGCTATTTGGCTATGCACGTAATGTCGTGCATGGATTGCCACAGCACGCGTGATTTCAGCAAGTTTGCCGGCCCCATGACCGAAGGCACTTTGGGTAAAGGTGGCGACCATTTTGGCCCCGAAATGGGCTTCCCTGGCACATTTTATGCCCGTAACATTACCCCAGCCAGTTTAAAAGACTGGACCGACGGTGAAATTTTCAGAACCATTACCACCGGTGTTACCAAAAACGGCGAACCTATTTTCCCGCGTGATGCCTTACCACTCGTACGGCCGTGGCGATTCTACCGATATTATTTCGGTAATTGCTTATCTGCGCACCATACCGGCCATTGAGAATAATGTTCCTGCATCAAAAGCCGATTTCCCGGTTAACCTCATCATGCGGACCTTCCCCAAAAAGGCGGGCTTAATGACCAAGCCCGACACCACTAACCAGGTAGCGTATGGCAAGTATTTAGTAACTATTGCAGCCTGCCAGGATTGCCATACCCAGGTTGATGATAAAGGTGCCTTTATAGCCGGTACCGAAATGGCCGGAGGCCGCAAATTCCCGATGCCGGGCGGCGACATCAGATCGGCCAATTTAACATCAGATAACGCAACCGGTATAGGCACCTGGACAGAAGAAAGCTTTGTAAACCGCTTTACCAAATTCCGCAACCCGGCCGAAGCGCACAGAAGTGTTGGTAATAAGGATTTTAACTCCATTATGCCATGGACCATGTATGCTGGCATGAAAGACGGCGATTTGAAAGCGATTTTTGCTTACCTGAAAACGGTTAAGCCAATAAATAATCAGGTGGAAAAGTTTTCGCCGAGATAGGCCCACCCCAGCCCTCTCCAAAGGAGAGGGAGTGAAATAAAAACTACGTCATTGCGAGGTACGAAGCAATCTCTGAACTGAGCATGAACGCCTTGCATCCGCAGAGATTGCTTCGTACCTCGCAATGACGATTCTAAATAAAAAAGCGTCCTGAACAAAATGTTCAGGACGCTTTGATTTTCAAGTCCTTTCGCCTAAGGCGGAGATGATTTAGGTGGGGCTTTTACACCTCCGGTTCCTGCTGGCTAAGGCAGTGGAAACTGCCCAAACCCCATATAATGTCAGTTGAATCAACTCCTACAACCTTACGGTCGGGGAAGCATTGTTGCAAAATATCTAAAGCCTTATTATCATTAGCGCAACGGTAAGTTGGCACTACTACGGCTGCGTTGCTAATGTAAAAGTTAGCGTAAGATGCTGGTAGCGGCTGATCTTCGTAAATTACCGGTGTTGGCATGGGCAATTCAACTACGTTTAGTTGCTTGCCATCCAGCAAACGCATTTTATTTAACGCTTGCAAGTTCTCCTGCAAAATATGGTAGTTCTCGTCGTTCTTGTTTTCTTCAACAACGGTTACTACGGTATCTTCTTTTACAAAGCGGGTAATATCATCAATATGGCCGTCGGTATCATCGCCAATAATACCATCGCCCAACCAAAGCACCTGTTCAACACCGTAGTAGTTTTGCAGGTATTCTTCAATTTGCGCTTGGTTTAAGTGCGGGTTACGGTTTTGATTTAACAAACAAGCCGTTGTAGTTAACAATGTGCCTTTGCCATTAAACTCTACCGAACCACCTTCCATTACAATACCCGGATGGTACACCGGCAGGTTAAAATGTTCGGCAATACGGGTTGGTATCACATCATCCAAATCGTAGGGAGGGTATTTACCCCCCCAGGCATTGTAACCCCAATCAACCACCACTTTCCTTTTGGCTTCGCGATTTACCAAAAACGCCGGACCATGATCACGACACCAGGCATCGTTGGTAGGAAATTCAAAAAACTGGATGCGATTCAAATCAACACCGGCCTGATGCAGGTGCTGACGGGCAAACTCGATCATTTGTTGATCGGCTACATTAATGCGCACCAACTCGCCAACGGATACTTCTTTAATAAATTCGCAATACTTAGCGTAAATGGTATCAAGCTTACCCGGCCATGAGGCCTCTTTGTGCGGCCAACTTAACCAGGTAGCAGTATGCGGTGCCCACTCGGCAGGGAAGGTAAAACCCTGTTTAGCGGGGCTGTTGTTAAAATCCATAGTCGATGATTGACTCATTATAATATAAAAATTGTCATTGCGAGGAGCGATAGCGACGTGGTAATCCCCTCGCGATTAAACGATGAAAGAGGAGATTGCCACGCTACGCTCGCAATGACACAGATTTGTTAGTCCTCGTCTAATAGTCTTTTAGTTATTGGCTGATATGTTTCCACACGTCTGTCGCGTAAAAACGGCCAGTGGGTACGGTAGTAATCTGTTTTATCCAGATCTAATTCAACCACACTGATCTGCTCTTCATGATGATCTCCCTGAAAAATAACTTTACCAAACGGGTTCGAAACAAATGAACCACCCCAAAATTTCAGTCCGGCTTCTTCGCCTACACGGTTTACGCTTACCACGTGCACGCCGTTAGCCACCGAGTGCGAACGTTGAATGGTTTGCCATGCATTGTACTGATCGGTATTGGTATCCACATCCTGGCTTGATGCCCAACCGATAGCCGTTGGGTAGAACAGAATTTCGGCACCCATTAACGCAGTAATACGGGCGGCTTCGGGGTACCACTGATCCCAGCAAATTAACACGCCAATTTTGGCAAACTTGGTTTGAAAGGTTTTGTAACCTAAATCGCCCGGAGTAAAGTAAAATTTTTCATAAAAACCCGGATCATCAGGGATGTGCATTTTACGGTATTTACCTAAATATGAGCCATCGGCATCTAATACCGCAGTGGTGTTATGGTATAATCCCTGAGCACGTTTCTCAAATAAAGAGGCAATAATTACCACACCCAGTTCGGCAGCTACAGCCGAAAGCGCATCGGTTGACGGGCCAGGAATAGTCTCGGCCAGCTGGAAGTTGTCATAATTCTCCTCATCGCAAAAATATAACGATGTAAACAGCTCTTGCAAACACACGATCTGGGCACCTTTTCGGGCAGCCTCACGTACCTTTTCAATCGCTTTTTGTAAATTTTGCTGTTTATCAGCGGTACAGGTAGTCTGTACTAAACCTACTTTTACTTTGCTCATGGGCGTTAAAAATTTGCGCAAAAATACGCATTAGTTAATTAAATTACAGGGTAAACCAGTCGTGGTTTTCAATGGTAATATGGAGTTAATGTAAAAATTACCGTTCTTATTTACCTTCATAAATACATTCACCAGCAAGTAAGGTTTTGATTACGATAAACAGGTATTAAAATACTTTTTATAGTTTTGCCACCAAATGACTGATACGGAAACTCTTCCAAAACAAAAAACCTGGAAGGATACTTTGTGGAGCGCTACCAAACTGATACTGAAAATAGTAGTTACTTCGGCGCTTTTATATTACGTTTTTACCAAAGTACCTTTTCAGGAGGTTAAAGATAAGTTGCTTCATGCAAACTACTGGTGGATGGGCACTGCTGTGCTGGTGTTCTTCTTATCAACAATAGTATCGGCCTGGCGTTTGCTGAGCTTCTTTAACTCTATTGAATTACGGTTAGACCCTCGTTTTAACTTCCGGCTGTATTTACTGGGTATGTTCTACAACTTCCTGCTCCCCGGCGGCATAGGCGGCGACGGTTATAAAATTTACCTGCTCAATAAAAGCTATAAACTACCGGCTAAAAAAGTATTTTGGGCTATTTTGTTCGACCGCTTAAGCGGACTTTGGGCTATCGGGTTAATTATCGTTGCACTCATATTGTTCGTTCCTCAGGTTGAATTGCATATAGCCATACCAGCATCCATATTTTTAGTAGGAACCGCCATATATTACTTCGTAGCTCACCGTTTTTTTAAAGAGTACACACGCTATTTTATACAGGGGCATGGCAAGGCTGTTTTAGTACAATCGTTACAGGTATTAACCATACTTTGTGTGTTGTTAGGGCAAAACTTTAACGGCAAATTTGCGCCATATTTGTTGTCATTCCTCATGTCGGCTTTGGCTGCGGTTGTGCCTATTTCGTTAGGCGGAGCCGGTGCCCGCGAAGCTATATTTACCCAGTTGTCAGGACCATTTCATATGAATGTGGCACTGGCGGTGTTCCTGAGTATATCGTTTTACATTATATCCCTCATTATATCACTATTCGGGGTTTATTACGTATTGAGGCCAAGCCGTTTGCAAGAGGGTTTGCCAAGTATTGAGGAAGAGCCTGAGCATAACAGCGAAACCATATAACCAGCAATCCTATGAACATCATTATAACCGGTGCCAGCAGCGGCGTAGGCTTCGAGGCCGTGCTCGAACTCACTTTAAAGAAAGAGAATAAGGTTATTGCACTTGCCCGCTCACAGGATAAATTAACCCGTTTGCTCGAAATTGCCCAAAGTTTAAGCCCCGATTGTACACTGTACCCTATTGCGTTTGATATTGTACACGATGAGTATGCCGGTTTAGAGCAATTTATTAAATCGCATTTTGAAGGCAAGGTTGATGTGCTCATTAATAATGCCGGAGCATTGGTTAACAAACCCTTTACCCAAACCGATGAAACTGACTTTGTAGAAATGCTGCAAAGCAACTTTTTAGGCCACACCCGTATGATACAGAGTATGTTGCCCTTTATGGGTGAGGGTAGCCATATTGTAAACATTGGCAGCATGGGCGGCGTTCAGGGCAGTGTGAAGTTTGGCGGATTGGCGGCTTACTCAGCCAGTAAGGCGGCTTTACATGCACTTACCGAGTGTTTGGCAATGGAGTTAACCGACCGTAAAATAAGCGTAAATTGCCTGGCCTTAGGTTCGGCGCAGACTGAAATGCTGGAAAAGGCTTTCCCTGATTACCAATCGCCGGTGATGGCGTTTGAGATGGGTAAATACATGGCCGATTTTGCCACAACCGGCCATAAGTTCTTTAATGGCAAGATTTTACCGGTGGCGGTAACAACACCTTAGGATTTAGAAGCCAGAGACAAGAGCCAGGAACCAAGAATTTGGAAGGTTAGGAATCAAGGGTAAAGAGTCAGGAACCAAGATATACCTTTTCTATATAAAAAAACGACTGCTTCTTCCCACTTTTTGCCGTTAAAATCCTCAAAATTACCCAGTTTTTCCTGATTTTTCTGCGGTGTTCAATGTAGTGTTTCCGTAAACGCGTTAAACAGATGTAACGCATGAAACGCAGTTGAACACCTTGAACACTGACAAGGTCATGTCAGTACTTTCTTCTACTTTAAAGCTTTTACAAAATCTGTTACAGCAGCTACCAGTTCGGGTTTAACAGGCAGTTCGGGTTGGTTATAGGTGGCCAGGTTTGCGGCTTGTGTGGCCGGGGCTTCTTTCAGCACATAGTTCATGCCGGTAATCATTACCACCTTAGCATCCGATTTACCTTTTTTCAAGCGCTCAGCATAGGCAGCGTTTACCTGCAAGTCGGTAGTTCCCTGTATCAACAGGGTGGGTACCTTTACCTTCTTAATTTCTTTAACGGGGTCAAAGCGCATCCAGGTCATGAGGTAGGGTTGTACCGTTGCACGGGCTATGCTGTACAATTTAGGATCAACCTTGTCATAAGTTTTACCCCGGCGCAGGCTGTCGGTTATTTGTTTAAATCCCTGGGTAACGTAATCGGGCTGGCCTTTCAGCTGCTCCGTCATCAGTTTATCGCCTTGCAAGCTTTCGCCCTCAACCGATATAAAGCCGTTAACCGGCTGACCAATAGTAGCCAGCATACCCACCAATGAGCCTTCGCTGTGGCCTAAAACTACCACTTTCGAAAAACGCTCATCTTCGCTTAAACGTCCTATAAGGGTTACGGCATCATCAATGTAATCATCAAAGCGTAGCTGCGTTTCTTTGGTTGGAGTTACCACCTCGCCTATCAAACGCTTATCGTAACGTACCGACGCTATACCGTTTTTTGCCAGTGCGTAAGCCAGCAGTTTATAACTATCGGGGTTTTGGTTAAATTTTGGCTTATTACCATCGCGATCTGTAGGACCCGATGATGCGATGATGATCACGACAGGTATCTTACCGCTTGCCTGTTTAGGCATAGCCAACGTACCGCGTATGGCCCCCGAAAGGGTTTTGAGTTCCAACGGTGTTTCGGTTGTGTACGGATCTTCGGCAGTACGTGCCCTGCCGGTTTCGCCGCGATAATTATCAAACAATAAACCGCCTATTTTGCCCGATGAGTTGATGCTGATCTGCATAGCTAGTACCGCTTTCTGAAAATCGACACGATAAGTGGCCACGCCATCGGCCAGTCCGCTAAACGATGCCCTTTGTAACCTGCCCGAGCGGGTTTGTAACTCACCAAACATTTCGCGGTTTTTTTGAGCAGGCATATCCTTTTTTACCTCGGCGGCAAACATGTTAAAAATACTGTCGGCCTGGTTACGGTTGTAGTACAGCATAAACTTATTAAGCACTATGCGGTACACGCCCGGCTCAGCAGCCTGCGCATAGGCTTGTGGTAAACTGAATATTAATGCTGTTATAAAAAGTAATTTTTTCATTATTAAATTATCAAAAACGCAATTTCTTCCGCAGAGATTGCTTCGTTCCTCGCAATGACGTGTTATCTAACCTTTCTTTGCACAAAGCAAAAGCTTTTAGCTCCCTCTCCATTGGAGAGGGCCGGGGTGAGGTTACCCCGCGTGCCCCGTCAAAGCACTCGCCACAATTATAAACAATACCAGCAGCGTTATGCCTGTATACAACCAGTCTTTCTCCAGCACAAAACCAATGGCCGAAAACAAAATACGTATCACCGGCGTGGCTATCAACAAAATAATACCGGCCTGTATAATGGCCCGCCCCCTAAAGGTTATAATGCCATGCCATATACCCGATGCCGAATGCACAAAGCCTGGTATGCCTACAAATTCGCCGTAATGTACGGTCTCATAGCCATGCCTGTACAAATATACACAGCCGCCAACAAACACCACCCCCATCGAAATGATTACACCCAGGCGCAATATCCAGCCTATAATTTGCTGTATATCGGTGTCGGCTATATGTTTCTGTTCGGGCATTGAGTATTATATTTTATGATTAAAGCCGTTATAAATCATTTGTCCGGCCAAAAAAGTAACTATAACCGCAAATACCCAGCGTACCCATTGCGACGATGAGGTGTGCACCAATATTTTTGATCCGGTTAGTGCCCCAAGCAATACGCCGATAACTACCGGCATTGATAATCCCGGATCGATGTAGCCGCGTTGCAGGTAAACCACGGCGCTGGCCGCAGCGGTTACCCCTATCATAAAGTTGCTGGTAGTGGTACTCACCTTAAAGGGTATACGCATAATGCCATCCATAGCTACCACTTTAAGAGCACCCGAGCCTATGCCCAATAAGCCCGATATTACTCCGGCAAACAGCATCATAAAAAAGCCGCCGCCCACATTAGCTACATTGTAGGCCACCATAGTATTATTGGCGGGATAGGTACCGTTCAATTTCAGCTTTTGTGCCCACATGCTTTTTTGTTCGGCCAAGTGCTCTTTCTTTTTTTTGAGCGACATAACGGCCGAAAAAATGAGTATCAATCCAAATATAATGGCTATTACGCTGGTTTGCATATACAGCGCCAGTACAGCGCCAATCATGGCGCCTATGGTGGTGGCAATTTCTAAAAACATTCCCAGCCTTATGTTGGTAATACCCTCTTTAACATAAGCCGCCGCCGAACCTGATGATGTGGCAATAACCGATATTAACGACGCGCCAATAGCGTAATGAATATTTACATTAAGCAATAAGGTAAGCAAAGGGATAATTACCACGCCCCCGCCCAGCCCGGTTAACGAGCCTATAAGCCCGGCCAAGTACGATCCGGCTAAAATAATCAGGGTAATTTCGGTAACGGTCATGCAGTAGTATTTGCAATTAAGCCGCTAAAATATCCATTATCTTTTGGTATGCGATTTTTTTGTGAAATGAATAAAGTTTTTTAGCTTGAGCCAATTAATAAAACCTTATGACGAAAAAGCTTTTAGCGCTACTTTACTTGTTAATTACAGTTGCCGGTTTGCATGCCCAAAGCAAGCTGCCCTCCAATATATTCTTTAAAAAACTCCCTAACGGACTTGATGTATTAGTGGTTGAAGATAACAGCGTACCACTGGCCACCATTATGCTTACCAGCAAAAACGGGTCGTATACCGAAACGCCCCAGTTTAATGGTTTGAGCCACCTGTACGAGCATATGTTTTTTAAGGCCAATAAAGATTACAAAAGCCAGGAAGAGTTTATGGACCGCGTGAGCGAACTGGGTATTGACTTTAACGGAACCACCAGTTATGAAAACGTTGACTATTACTTTACCCTGCCTAAGTTTAACCTCAAGGCAGGTTTAAAATTCATGAACTCGGCCATACGTTACCCTAAGTTTGACGCTCAGGAAATGGCGCGCGAAAACGTAGTGGTTGACGGTGAATTTCAGCGCAAGGAATCGAGCCCGGGTTATGCCCTTAACGAGGCTATGGACCATCACTTGTGGGGAGATTTATACAGCCGCAAAAACACCATTGGCAATCATGATGTAATACGCAATGCGGTACCGGCTCAAATGGATTCTATCAAAAACAAGTATTACTACCCTAACAACTGCCTGTTAACCATTGCCGGCGATGTGCTGCACAATGATGTTTTTAAACAGGTAGAAATGATATACGGTAGCTGGCCGGCATCAGGCTTCGATCCGTTTAAAAAATGGCCTATACCCGAGTTTAAGCCCTTAACTAAGGTTGATAATTTTTACGTGGTATCGAACTTAACCCAAGTACCGGTATTAGAGATCGACTGGCTGGGGCCGGATACCCGTACCGATATACCGGCCACGTACGCGGCCGACGTGTTTTCGTACATACTTAACCAAAATGCATCTAAGTTTAGCCAGTCGCTGGTGCAATCGGGTTTGGCGCTGCAAGCCAACATTGGTTACCTAACCCTGAGCCATGTTGGCCCTATTACCCTGTTTGTAGTGCCCAACCCCACTAAGGTTAAAGAGTGCCTGGCCGAGGTAAAACGCCAGGTGGCTATGTTTGATGCAGAAGATTATGTAACCAACGAACAAATAGAAACAGCCAAACTAAAGCTGGGCATACGCCAAACCGAGGAACAGGAAGTAACTTCGGATTTTGTGAAGGTGCTTTCATTTTGGTGGGCATCGGCTTCTATTGATTACTTTACCACCTACCAGGAAAACCTGAGCAAGGTAACCCGGGCCGATATGCAAACTTATGTGCGCAAGTACATCAAAAACAAACCTTATTGCGCAGGTTTACTGGTTAACAGCCAGCTGCAATCACAAGTCCCGGCCGATTTTAAGCCCGCCAATTAAACCGATACCAACTCATGAATAAGATATTTTTAATGCTGATGACGGGCTTGTTTTTTGTAACGGCAGCATCGGCGCAAACAACTCCTGCCACCACAAGCGTAAGCACCATTACCACTACCTCATTTGAGGTAAACGGGCTAAAGGTTATTTTTAAGCCTACTGTTAAAGAGGTGATCAGCGTGCGCATGTACTTCCGTGGCGGCAATGCAAACTTTGCGGCCAGCCAGGCGGGTATTGAAAGTTTTGCACTTAAAGCCGCTACCGATTGTGGTGTAAAATCATACTCCAGCAATACGTTCAGGGATATGGCCGACAAGTACAACATAAACATAGGCGGTTCGGCCGATTATGATTACGGCTACATTGGCTTAAACTGCGTTGCCAAATATTTTAATGAGGGCTGGAACCTTTTTAACAAGGCAGTAACCGAACCTGTATTTGAAGAGAGCGAGGTGCAGCTACTCAAACAAAAGGCACTGGCTGCCGTTAAAACAGGCGAAACCAACCCCGACGACCGCATTGAGAAACTGGGCGTGCAAAGTGCATTTCGTGGCACCCCATACGCTTACGATCCTGATGGTAGCGAAGAAACACTGTCCCGCTTAAACGGTATCGACCTGAAAAATTACTACTACAAACTGCTAAATAAAAACCGCATGTTTTTGG
The DNA here is from genome assembly GCF_031951985.1 of Mucilaginibacter terrae. Taxonomy (NCBI): domain Bacteria; kingdom Pseudomonadati; phylum Bacteroidota; class Sphingobacteriia; order Sphingobacteriales; family Sphingobacteriaceae; genus Mucilaginibacter; species Mucilaginibacter terrae. The sequence continues at coordinate 2,203,291 of NZ_JAVLVU010000001.1, forward strand.
TGGTAGCGGGTAAGATAACGCGCCAGCAGTTAGAAGCTAAAATTAAGGAAGCATTTGCCAACCTGCCATCGGCACCGTATACCCCTGCGGTTTACCAAAACCCGCTATTTGTGGGCGATAAGGCCGTGATGGAAAAACGCGACCTGGCTACCAATTACATGAGCGCTATTATGAATGCCCCGGTAATGAGCAGTCCTGATTATGTACCTTTCCGTATGGGTATTAATGCGCTGAGCGGCTCCCTGTTTGGGCAGTTACGTACTAAGTATAATTTATCATATGCTCCGGGTGCATTTTCAACAATTAACCAGCAGCCTTATGCCATGATGTACGTGAGTACCACCAACCCTAAGGAGGCTGCCCGCATTATGATTGATGTGCTTAACCGTCTAAAAAAATCTACCTTAACCACAGCCGGGCTGCGCGACATGAAGAGCGGTTACATTACCACCAACTACATGAAACTGCAAAACTCCGAATCGGTTACGGGCAACCTGGGCGAAGCCGAAATTATGGGCGACTGGAATTATGCCGAACGCATGCCCGACCTCATTAACAACGTTACCCCCGACCAAATTAGCAAAGCGCTCAACAAATACATAGCCGGCCTGCGCTGGGTATATTTAGGCAACGAAGCGCAAGCGGTGGGGTTGTTTAATTAATATAAAAAGCATTGGCCACGTGCGATTTCCCTCTTGAGAGGGGTGGAGGGGTGTGTCCTTTAACGATGAGGAAAGTTATTTCGACAGGAATAGTTCGAATTACACACCCCTGCCAACACACAGCCTCGCCCGCCCCCTCTCAAGAGGGGAAATAAAAAAACTTTGTCCGTGCAGGGTCTCTCGTAGAGGACCCTGCAATGCAAGTCACTTCGATTTATCTATCAACGCGGCGCAGGTTCCTCTACGAGAGACCCTACTAAAACGAGTGTGTCCTTTTGTTATTTGAATTGCTTTGTGTTGATTTTACTTAGCAAACGTAATAACACACCCCTGCCAACGCACGGCCTCACCCGCCCCCTCTCAAGAGAGGAAGTAAAAAATCTCCGCCGTTGTCGGTATCTTCACAAACAACTATACTAAATATCAAAGGGCCGGTTAAACAACCAGCCCTTTGATATTTTGATTAATTAATATTGGAATTATGCTTGTGCAACCGGCTTCTCTCGCTTAAATAAGATGCCCAGCAATGCAGCCACGGCAAATACCAGGATAACCGATACCACCAGCGATTGTATAAAACTACCCAAGGTAATATCGCTTGATGCGACAAATTTGCTGTTCATATCGGCTACCTCTTTGTCAATTTTTGCCTCGGGCTGGTTTTGTGATTGCATGGCTGCCTTACGTACGTTAATTAAACCCACGTGTGCTTTTTCGGCCACTACCGGATTGACTTTTCCCGAAAACAGGGTGACACCATTGTTCCATATCAGCGAGCTTACAAACAGCATAATAAATATGCCGGTGATAGCTTGTTTGAGATTCCAGTAACGGCCAATTTTGTTGCGTAGGCTATTGACGAACAAAAGCGCCATAGCAAATAGCAAAATGTAATACACCGGATACAAAAATATAAATGTAACCAACGGCGATTGCGCGTAATAAGCCAGGTAAAACAGTTTTAGTATATCTATAAACAGCATAATGCCGCCAAACAGCAATCCCCGCAATGCCCCTTGTTTCCTTACGGCTGCATTCAAATCTTCCATTAGCGGTATTAGTCCTTGTTAAACTCTACTAAAATTTTGTAAACGGCCATGTCAAAACCTTTATCAAGGGCGCTTTCGGCTACCTGTGCTTCGTCGCTGGTTGATGGCTGTGTATTTTGGAAGAAGGTGATCACCGGATAAAAAATCTCTTTTAATTCAGAATCTTCTGATAGCTTTTCGGCTACCTTCTTCACCTCTGCCGGGCTGCTTTCTACCAATATCTGGTTGGCAATAACCGGCTCGTATATCTGGTGCTCATCCTGAAACTCATCATCTTCAACCAGTAAGAACTCAGTCAAGTAATCTTCTAATGATGGCTCGATAGACTCATCGCGACACTCGTTAAGGTACAGCAGTACGTTAAGCAGTTCGGTACCACGGTCAAGGGTTTCTTCTTCAATATCGGCCCATTCAGGCGAGTCGAGGTAATCCTCCTCTAAACGGTTAATGTCGGCGCTGAAAAAGTTTACCATCAGTAAATCAAAGAACACTTCGCGCAGGGCTTCGGCCTGGGGGTAATCTTTAAAAACGGCATCTAAAGCTTCAGCTTTTTGCAAAAAGTCTTCGTCGGCAGTAAATACGGTAATAAGTTTGGTAGTTAATTCTTCTGCATTAACCGGGTTATAAGCCGTGTAAGCTTGTAACGCTGCGCTTATTGCGCTTTGTATAGTTGGATCGATCATTGAATTTTAAATTTAGTGTGTAATTATTAAACTACCTATTGTTAATGTATTTGTTTTGATGAGGCCTTTTTATAAGCCGAATACAATATGTCTATCATCGGTTGGTTTTTTCCCAGTTTGTCGTGCAGTGTTTCATAGTACCGTTTGCGGTAACCTGATGATTCTACATCGAAACAAAACTGCCAAACCGATTCTATTTCTTCTTTGCTTTTGAGCTTGTTTAATTCTTTTAAAAACGTTGCAAAGTTACTCACGGTAAAATCTTGCAACTGGTGCTGAAAATGGCTGATGGCATCAGCATCCCATTGTCCATTCATCGCTATGCCAATAAACTTCCGGGCTTTTTGCTTTGCATTAGCAGCCTTTGTAAAAAACAGCTTATCAATGTATTGATTTGCCTCATTATACAGCGGTGCAGCACCTTTCACATCATCATAACCAAATAGGGCATCAAATGACGAAAAGTTAGCCGGAAACTTATCAAAGAACAGTTTTTGGTAAACTAATGAATCTTTACCCTTATGCACGAATCCTTTAGCAAAGAGACTTTTTAGCTGCTTACTTTGATTAAATGTATCGGCTACCTGCGCATTTACTAAGGTTGTACACAAAAGCAGCAGCAGATAAATCAGCCTTTTCAAATCTTCAATTAGTTTTTAACTACCTGTTTGTTATTACAGGTTAACAGCACTCTACCTTTTAAGCTCTGCCCCATAAAAGGTGAGTTTGATGATTTTGAACGATTGCATAATTTATCAAACGTCCATTCAGTATCTACATTAAACACCACAAAATTAGCTGCATTGCCCTGGCCCAATACAGGGGCATCAACCTTTAATATTTTGCGCGGATTTACGGCCAGTTTCTCCACAATCAGTTCGGGTGATAAGCCGGCTTGTACAGCCAATGAAAACGTAGTTTGCAAGCCAATAATGCCAAATGCTGCTATCTCGAACTCTACTTCTTTAAACTCAATTTCGTGAGGGGTATGTTGCGATACGATGGCGTCTATGGTGCCATCTTTCAACCCTTGCAACAGAGCATCAATATCGGTTTGGGTACGCAGCGGCGGTTTAACTTTATATTGGCTATCGAAACCTAACAAAGCTTCATCGGTAAGTACAAGGTGGTGGGCAGCTACATCACAGGTAACCTGCAGTCCTTTGGCTTTAGCCTCACGTATTAAATCTACCGAACGTGCGGTTGATATAGTGCTGAAGTGTATAGGCGAATTGGTGTACTCGGCCAGGTAAAGGTCGCGGGCAATCATCAGTTCCTCGGCCAGCGAAGGGATGCCTTTCATGCCCATCAGGGTGCTTACTACGCCCTCGTGTACTTTGGCTTTGCCTGCTATGGCTACGTCCTCGGGGTACGAAAATATGAGGGCATCAAAACCTTTGGCGTATAATAAAGCGCGCTCCATCATGCCGGCATCTTTAACGGGGTTGCTACCATCCGTAAATGCTTTGGCGCCGCTTTGGTACATGTCGTGCATCTCAGCCAAATCTTTACCTTCACGTTTTTGAGAGATGGTACCCAGCGGATAAACATCAACCAAATTACCTCTCGAACGGTTGACAAGGTATTCTACTTCGGTTTTTGAATGTACGGGTGGCTGGGTATCGGGCATTAAGGCTACGCCTGTAAAACCGCCTGCTGCAGCTGCTTTTAAACCGCTGGCGAGGTCTTCCTTGGTTTCCAAACCGGGCTCGCCTATGTTACAGTTTAAATCAAAAAAACCGGGCGACAGGTAGCTGCCTTTGGCATCAAACACTTCGGCACCATCGGCATCAATACTTTCGGCAATGGTTTTAATTACGCCGTCCTGAACTAAAATATCAGCAGTTTTTTGATGAAACGGTGAGCCGGGGTGCAAAATGGTAGCATACTTAATGAGCATGTTCATGTGTAGAGGTGGCTTTATGCTTATGTTTCGAAATCAATCATACCAGCCCTGAAACCTGATGTTTATCTGCCCGGCAAGAAGCGGATAAGCAAAATTTCGGCTGCCACAAAAATCAGTGCCAAAATTATACAAAGTTTCCATAATTGCAGCCCTAAATTTGTTTGGGCTATGGTATCTTTTAACGAGGCCTTGCCGGTTTGTATAACCGTGCCATCATCGGGCAGCAATTGTTTAAGTTCGGCTTTGTTCAGATAGGTTAAATCCGATTCCTTTCTGCTATTATTAAAGGCTATAACAGCCGCCACACTGTCCTGCTTTTTAAGCTGATAAGTGCCGGGCTGCTGTACCTGGTCGGCCAGGTAAAGCAGGGTACTTCCCTCCTGCTGGCGCACATCGGGGATGAAGGTTTGACTGCCTCTAACCAGCTTTACTATTTGCTTATCGCTGGTTTGCAGCGGGGCAGTTTCAATGGCGGCATCGTTGCCTATGGTATAAAACAGGGGCTGGTCGTGCCCACTCAATAGTGCCATCCTAAACATGATGGGCAATAGTAAGGCATGGCGCGGCAGATTGCTGTAATCTTCGCTCAAAGGCACCGCAGATATGTATATTTTACCGCTTCCACTGCGGTATCCCGTCCAAAACGATTGTCGTCCAGGCAGTTCCATCAGCGTTTCGGCATTGGTTTGGGTAGCCGCGTTTAGCTGGTAATATTTTTTTACGATGGGCAAATCGGGGTTGCGTGGTGCATCCTCAAACACGGTTTTAAACAGCGGGTTTTGCACGTTGAGGGCACTTACACGGGTAGCTCCGGTAATCAGCTTTTCGGGGTAGCCTGCTCCTGCCGATTGTAAAAAGTTGCGGTAAGTGGCTAAATCGGCACCGTCCGCAGGAAAAACAGCCAGCGTTCCGCCTTTGGTTACAAAAATTTTTAATTGCTGCGCCAGGCCGGTTGATATGCTTTTTACATCGCTTAACACTACCAGCGGGTAAGCATTTAATCCCGAGTAATTTACGTTGCCATCGGCAGTAGCGGTTGGTGCAAAAAACTCATCGGCATTAAAAGCAGCTTGCAGGTATGGGTTTGGCTTACCGCCATTAATAAGCAATACCGGCATTTTGGCCTTTACGTTAAAGGTAAAGTAAAACTTGTTATCAAAAATTACGGGGTTATCCTGCAGTTGAATTTCGCCCTGTTGCCAGCCGGGTTGCAGGCCCGAAAACGTAAGCGTGTCTTGCCTTGATGCCCGTGCCGCAATACTAAAGGTGCCCAACGCTTTTTGTGCGCCGTTTACCATGAGCTTAAGCGCAATGCCCTTGGCATCTTCGGCCGCATAGTTGTGCAGTTTAACTACCAGCTTTTCTGTTTCGCCGGGGCGGTGCACAGCGCTGATGAGCCATACCGAATCAACCGCCACATTGGGCATGGTGTTGGCTTGTACCTGTACCAGTTTTACGTTCAGCCCGCTATCGGCCTTAACGGTGCTACCAGTAGCGCTTTTTTGAAAATCGGATATTACGTAGGCCGATTGCATGGCATTGGGTTGTGCCTGCAACAGGCTTTGCTGCCGGGTAATAATTTGCTGTAAAGTGCGGCTTTGCGCACTCATTTTAACGCCATCCACAGCATCATTAAATTCATCGCGGTTTACCAGGCGCTGGTGTTTACCTTCAAAATCTTGCGTAAGCAGTTGAAAACGGTCGTTTATGCTGTAGGCCGATGCTATTTCTTTGGCGCGGCGTTTGGCCTCGTCAAGCAAGTTACCTTCCTGGTTGAGGGTTTGCATGGAGTATGAGTTATCAACAAAAATACTTACCGCCTGCTGCTTGCCGGGGGCTATGGTATTTTGTTTGGCTATATACGGACGGGCAAAAGCCAGCACTAAAAAAGTTAAGGCTAATAAACGGCTAAGCAATATTAACCGCTCGCGCAAATTACGCCGCGACGATTGCTGTTCTTTAACCTCCTTTAAAAACTGTACGTTGCTGAAATATACCTTTTGGTACCGCCTAAAGTTGAACAAATGCACCAGTACCGGTATAGCCAGTGTTGCCAGGGCAAATAAAAAAGCTGGGTAGGCAAAATGCATTTATAATACTGTGTTAAAAGGCACAGTAAACAAATATAGCCCGATTGCGCTAACTTACAAACCTATCGTCGGTTATTACGGCTGTTACCGGGAAACTAATGGTAAATGAACTTCCTTTACCCGGCTCGCTGTTTATTTTCAGTGTTCCTTCATGCCTTTTCAATAAATCGCGAATGAGCATTAGCCCAAAACCGCTACCCTCTTCGTTTTGGGTTCCTTTGGTAGTATAGTAGTTCTTACTGTTAATACGGTTCATTACATCCTCGCTTATACCAATACCACTGTCTTTTACGGTAACGCAGGTTTCGGCATCGGTAGTTTCAGAGTATACCTGTATCAACCCGCCATGTGGGGTAAATTTAATGGCGTTATTCAATAAATTCCTGAATACAATACGAATGGTCTCAGTTTCGGTAAGCCAGGTTAAATCCTCATCCACATTATTGCTAATGGTTAGATTTTTATCGTTCGATGGTATTTTTTGCTCTTCGATTATAGCATCGGCCACGGTATGTAAATTAACCGGTTTAAGGTCTACCGCGGCGCCGCTTACCTGGCCTCTGATCCAAAACAGCAAATTATCGGTAAGGTTTATCACGCGGGTATACTGAGCTTCGAGCTGCGCAAACAGTTCATGCGCCTCTTCCATAGTAACCAAATCCATATTTAACAAATGGATGATGCTTTGCGTATTGGCCAGCGGCTTGCGCAAATCGTGCGTTATAATTGAGAGAAGCTTGCTTTTTAATTCATTATCATCTTCCAATTGCTGGTTGGTTTGCATCATTTCACCATTCATTTGGTCTAACAAAGCTACCTGCTGCTCAATTTTTTCTTTGCGTAAATTCAGTTCGTAAGTAAATCGCTTGGCCTTTTTATAGTTGTAGCTCAGCATAAACACAATAACCACGAAAACCAACAGGAAACCGGTATACAGTGCGATCAGGGTTTTTTGTTGTTCTGATTTCCTGGAAACATCCAGCATGCGTTCCTGTACCTTAATTTGCTGTTCTTGCTGGGAACGCAGGGCATCAATAAAATTGTTCGATTCGCGGCGCTCACGTTCGGCAATCTGATTATCAATAAAAATTAATTCTTCCTGCCATTGTATAACGGCGTCTTTATCCAGTTTAGCACGGCTTAAACGCAACAATAACTGCACCGCATTACGCAACAGCGACGGTGCCTGCGCACTATCAGAAGCTGCGTAGGCCAAATGAGCATACGTTGTGGCCTTTTCGTTATCAGCTTTGTCTTTGTAAATGCGGCTAAGCTCAAGATATGATTGCGCCCTACCCAATATATCGTTATCGGCAATATCAATTAACAGGGCCTTATTTAAATTATATACTGCGGAATCGGACTTATTAATTTTATGATACAATAACGCACGATTGTAATAGCTTTTTTTCTCACCATACGAGTAACTGCTCTTGCGGCTCAAAGCCTGCGCCTGGTTAAAATAAGCAAGGGCATCATCAAAGTGCATTTGTTGGGTTTTGAGCAAGCCCAGCTTTAAAAGGGTATTTATAATATCTTCGGGCTTGTTTAACTGCTTAAATACCTTCAATGTATTATTGAGTAGTTTCTCGGCCTCCTTATAACTTCCATCGTTACGCTTGATGGTACTAATGTGCTGTTCGGCCCGCGCAATATTGTAAACGTCGTTACTTTTTTGGCTCAGCTGCATAGAACGGTAATACAACTCGAGTGCTCTTTTGGCGTAACCTTGCTGGTTTAACAAATCGGCCTGGTTAAGGTAGGTAACGGCCAAACCAGTGGTGTAGTTATATTCGGTAGCTAATATTTCGGCTTCGTTTAAAAGTGTAAATGCTTTGCCGGCATCTTGTTTTACAAGAGGATACTTAACATTATTTAACGAATCAACGTGAGCAATAATTCGCTTAGTTGGTTTTTCGACTTGCTGAGCATAAACTTGTGCAGTTAACAAACAAACAATGCACAATAGTAAGCTACCCGTGACTGAGGTGTATTTAAAAACACGGCTCGCTGAGCGCATAATATTCTTATTTTAAAAATTTATCTTCCTAAACCATTATCATGCCAAACATTAACAAGCACGTATTAGCCATTACAATCTACGAGGCTCAATTATGAATAGATTTCAATAAGGAACACATGATACTATATTTTTTTTTTATTGGATGTGTTCCTTTATTAACATCCTTATAATTGTAAACATCTGAAAATGTTTTGAATGTGGAAAAATCTGAAAAACAACCCATAGTTCTAAATACTATTAAATTTGTTATAAGGAAATGTTTGAAATAAAAAAACCTGCAACAACACAAGTTAATCTTAATGATACTTGAGGTGTTACAGGCAATTATGAAGTAGCCTTTAAAAAAATGCTATTACTCTATTCTCAAACTTTTTACCGGGTTAGCAACAGCAGCTTTAATTGATTGAAAGCTGATTGTGAACAGTGCGATGAAAATTGACGCCAAAGCTACTAACGCAAACACATACCAGTCGATACTAACGCGGTAGGCAAAATTATTTAGCCACTTGTGCATGGTGTACCAAGCCAAGGGCCAAGCTATAATATTAGCCAGAATAATAAGCTTGAGAAAATTTCCTGATAACAGGAATACAATATTATTTACCGATGCACCCATTACCTTTCGTACACCAATTTCCTTAATTCGTTTTTCGGCCGAGTATGATGCCAGCCCCAATAGGCCGAGGCATGATATAAATATGGCAAGTCCGGCCAGTATACCAATTACCTGGCTTACCTGGTTATCGGCTTGGTAAACTTCGTTAAAATGATCATCTACAAACTGGTACTCGAAAGGGTAATCAGGAAACTCTGCAGCCCACTTAGACTTGATGAACGCCAGTGCCTGCTCGGTTTTATGCGGTGCTATTTTTACCGACACCTGGCTGTACCCCCAATCTTTAATATTGGCCATAAACATCGTTTCCACCTTGTGGTGCATGGAGTTAAAGTTAAAATCTTTGGCTATACCGGTTATTACGCCCAACGAATCGAAACCGAAACGCCTGCCAATAAGTTTGGAATATGGCGTTTTAGGTTCATCCTTTAATAGTTCTTTAGCAAGCGCCTCGTTTATAATATATTCTTTACCATAACCTGTACCATCGGCCGAAAAGTTTTTACCTAAAGCCATCTTAATATCGTACAGGGTCAGGAAATCTTGATCAACAATGAGTTGGGTAGACGCCAACTGGCGCAGCGGACCGTTTGCGGGTTTGTACTCTACTCCTGTTTGGTCGAGGTGACTGCCCAAAACATCCTGCGCACCGGTCACGCCGGCAATTAGGGTATTACCTAAAAGTTGCTGCTTAAAGGCATCGTACTTTTTATTAATTACTTTATTGAGCGGTATGGTAACAATTTGCTCGCGGCTAAAGCCTGGGTCGCGCTTTTGCATAAACCGCAGTTGCTTTACCACAAATACCGTAGCTATCATTAAAAAAACAGCGCTGGTAAACTGGCCAACCACCAGCGCATTGCGCAAGCCCGATTTGCCCGTTGCTGATGATACAGTGCCCTTAAGCACCTTAACCGGCTGAAAAGAAGACAAGAATACGGCAGGGTACAGGCCGGATACCAGGCCAACTACCACCGATAACACCAACAGGGCTAATAACAAAGCCGGGTTGCTAAACAGCGATAGCTCCAAATTACGCTGGCTTAACTGGTTTACGTAAGGCAGGCAAAGCTTTACCATACCTATAGCCAGCAAAAGGGAAAAAAATGATAACAAAACCGTTTCACCCAAAAACTGTGCAGCGAGCTGGTTACGGTGCGCACCTATCGACTTGCGTATACCCACTTCCTTTGAACGTTCGGTTGAACGTGCGGTAGTGAGATTCATGAAGTTAACACAGGCAATAACCAGCACTACTAAGGCAATAATACTAAACAGGTTGGTAGACTGCCCGTCAAATTTCTGATAATTTAAATAATCGAGCCCAACATCATTGGTAACAGCATGAACATCGCGCAGAGGAGTATAAAATAGCTCGTATTGTTTCCAGCCATCACCTTTTATATGTTTTTTGAGGTATGCCGGCATTTTGCTTTCCAGTGCTTTTACATTGGTACCGGGTACCAATTCAACATAAGTATTTAACCAGTTGCCGCCCCAGCTGTTCATCCATGATTCATAAATACTGCTTAACGACATTAAGCCGTCGAACTGCAATTGTGAATTTTGAGGCACATCGGCCATTACTCCTGTAACAGCAAAATTTACCGTATCCGAACCGTAATGGGCAATGGTTTTGCCCATAGGATCTTGATCACCAAATAACTTTTGAGCCGTTTGTTGGGTGAGTATAACACTGTTGGGTTTGGCAAGGGCGGTGCGGCGATCGCCTTTTACCAATTTAAAATCAAAAATATTAAGAAAGGTAGAATCGGTAAACAATACTTGTGGCAAAAAAATCCGTTTAGATTGATTGGCTAACTGGTACTTATTGTTCCATTTTACACGGGTAAAATTTTTGATGGCGGGGTAATCATTTTTAAGGGTTGGCCCCATGGGATACATAGACAGGGCTACCTTTTGCGAAGACACCATACCCGGAAACTTCTGCACCTCGCTTAGCCGGTAAATATTTTTGGTATGAAAGTTATCAAAACTCTTTTCGTACGAGACGAACAGCATAATCACAATACAGGCGGCAATGCCAATTGACAGGCCAATGATGTTGATTGCCGAAAAGAATTTACTCTTCCAGAGGTTGCGCAATGCGATTTTGAAGTAGCTCTTGATCATAAAGCTTGTGATTATATACTATGGATATAAAATCAGGAGCCATTTACATGCCTTGTTATTTATTAATTGACTATCAGTCACTTAAATAACATTTTTAGATTATCCACTGTTCGCATATGATACAGGTATTGCATGCAACCGATACAAAACCACCGCTTACAAAAAAGGCATTGCCTGCAACACCACAAGTTAAAACCTGATAAAAATCTGCGGTGTGCAGGCAATGCCCAAAATATCTTCGACTTTATTAGTCGTTCAGCAAAAATACGGTCATGCTACGCGGGCCGTGAGCACCCAGCACCAGCGATTGCTCAATATCCGCCGTTTTACTCGGCCCGGCAATGAATGCGCCCCAGCCATACTCTGCTTCACCTATGCGCATATAAGCGCGATGCATGGTATCAACAATGTTTTTAACGTTGATAACCGCCGCCAAATGCTGGCAAATAAACGGTACAGCCCTATGACCCAGCAATTCCTCGGTAACCCATACCGAACCGTTTTCGGCCACGCCAAAGTGAGCTTTAATAATAGATAGTTCTACGTCGGCCAGTTGGTGTGCGTCGGGGTTAATTTCGTAAGCAGATGTAGCTACGTCATCCAGTTCGGGCACTAAGCTCAACACACGCACATTTTGCGAGTTGTACTTTTCAGAAACGATGGCTTTGATCTCGTCCCAACTATTTACACGATGTACGGCACCACCAATAGTGGTAAGCACAGTTTCGTACTGACCAATAACATCATTGTAGCCTATATGCTTAAACGGCTCAATATCGGGCAAAGGTTTGGCCTCGGGTTTGTTTGCAGCTACAGCTGCTAATATTTTTTCTCGGCTGCTCATTTTAATGAGTGATTGAGTGAATTTGTGAATGAGTGAGTAGTGTCTTGATTTTGGATTTCGGATGTTCGATTTCGGATTTATGTTTGCTATGCTCAATCTCGCTCCGCGCTCTAAATCCCCCGCTCCTATTTCTTGATTCCTGACTCTATGCTCTTGATTCTATTTTTTCCTGTTCTTAGCGTACCACTCGCCGAATGATTCTTTTGGAGCTTCGGGCATGTCGCGGTTTTTGTACCAGGGGTTGAGCTTGTTGTTTACAGCAAACGGTGCGTACTTAATGGTTAAGCGACCCATTTTACCTGCCGCATGGTACAAGGTTGATGAACCCAGCGTGGTTGCCATTACGTGCATGGCTACGGTTTTGGCTTTAGGGGTGTATCCCTCTTTTACCAATACCTGGCGCCATTTGTACAACTGGTCGTGGATATCGATCTTAACCGGGCACACGTTAGAGCACGAGCCGCATAGCGTTGAAGCAAATGGCAGATCGGCGTACTTGCGCATATCCAGGTTAGGAGCTAATATAGACCCAATGGGACCGGCTACGGCGGTATGATAGCTATGGCCACCGCTACGGCGATAAACCGGGCAGGTGTTCATACAGGCACCACAACGGATACACTTTAACGAGTTGCGAAAGTCTTCGCGGCCTAATTGTACACTACGGCCGTTATCAACCAGTACAATGTGCATCTCCTGCCCTTCGCGTGGTTTTTTAAAGTGACTGCTGTAAGTAGTAATGGGCTGACCGGTGGCACTACGGGTTAATAACCGCAGGAACACACCCAAATGATCCCGGTTAGGAATCAGTTTTTCGATACCCATACAGGCAATGTGTACATCGGCCAGGTGAGCGCCCATATCGGCATTACCTTCGTTGGTACAAACCACAAACTCGCCGGTTTCGGCTATGGCAAAGTTTACGCCGGTTAGGGCTACTTTGCGGGTCAAAAAGGTTTCGCGTAAGCTGCCACGGGCAGTTTCGGTTAAAAATTGCGGGTCCGACATGTTTGAGGGCGTACCCAAATACATGTGGAACAGGTCGCCTATCTCTTCTTTCTTTTTATGGATACACGGCAATACAATGTGGCTTGGCGCTTCGCCGGCAAGTTGTACTATGCGTTCGCCCAAATCGGAGTCGATAACCTCAATGCCGTGGGTTGCCAGGTAATCGTTCAAATGGCACTCCTCGGTAAGCATCGACTTGCTTTTTACCATTTGGGTTACCTTGGCTTCTTTCAGCAGGCCATGTACAATTTCGTTATGTTCCTGGGCATCGGCAGCCCAGTGTACGGTAATGCCATTGGCTTTGGCAGCAGCTTCAAACTGTGCCAGGTAAATATCTAAATTACTTAAAACGTTAAATTTGATGTTCGAGGCGGCTTCGCGCAGTGCCTCCCATTCGGGCAGCTGATGTACGCTTTTATCGCGCTTGGCACGTATCCACCACAGGGTTTCGTCGTGCCAGTCTACACGGTCCTCGTCCTTGTTAAATATGTCGGCCAGTTCGGCGTGGTTCTTTGTTGCTACTTCCATAAACCCTCCAAACCCTTCACTATGGAAGGGTCTTGTTTTATTCTAAAATCGTTTGCTCATTACTGCCAGTGCTACTGCAACTGCCATTTATCCCTCACTGTTCAATATCTCTGCAATGTGCAATACTTTTACATTGCTGCCCTGGCGCTTAAGGATACCTTCCATGTGCATTAGACAGCTCATGTCGGCCCCGGTGATATATTCGGCTCCTTGTTTCAGGTGGTCGGCTACACGGTCTTTACCCATTTTTGATGATACGGCTTCTTCTACAACGCAAAATGTTCCGCCAAAGCCACAGCACTCATCTTTACGGTCAAGTTCCACCAGCTCAAGGTCTTTAACCATATTCAATAGCGAACCCGGTTTAGAAAAATCGGGTGCTACCAGCTCGGTCATCGAACTTAAGTGTAAGCCTCTTTGACCGTGACAGCTCTGGTGTACACCCACCTTATGCGGAAAACGCGACGGCAGACTTTCCACTTTTAAAACATCGGTTAAAAACGAAGTTAGCTCCCAAACCTGATGAGCTACTTGTTTAGCCAGTTCGGGCTGTTTATCATCGTGCAAGTGTTCGCGGATGTGTAATACGCAACTGCCCGAGGGTGATACAATGTAATCGTACCCTTGAAAATTTTCAATAAACAGCTTGTTACAGCCGCCGGTTAAGTGCTCATAACCCGAGTTGGCCATTGGCTGGCCGCAGCAGGTTTGGTTTTTGGGATATACCACGTCTACGCCCAATTTTTCGAGCAATTGCAGGGTTGCAATGGCCGCACCAGGGTAAAACTGATCGACATAACACGGTACAAATAAGCCTACGCGCATCTATCGCTCCTATTCTTGTTTTTATATGGTGTATAACTAAATTATGTTGTAATGCCTTGCGTAACCGAGTAAAATTTCAGTTCGAGCAAGTCGTGTGGCAAGGGTTTAGAGTTCCAGGCTTTATGAATAGCCAAAGCTGCACCAACGGCAGTAGCCTGGGCCATTGAAGCTGCAAACACCTCGGTGTGAGGGAAAGCTGCTGCCAGCAAATGCATATAAACAGCATTTTTGCTAAACCCTCCGTCAACAAATATACGCTTAACCGAATTGTCTTTTAACACGTAGCCGGTCGATATTTTTTGCTGGTCAACAATATCCATCATCAGGCGGTGGTAAGCTTCCTCTTCATTTGCAAAGGTGCTTAAAATCGCGCTGACCAAATACCGAAGCCTGTAAACTTGTAGCCCCGGTTTTTCTAACAGTTTCCTCGGCTAATAGTTTGGCTACGATGTCGGCATCAAACCTAATGGTGCGGTAATGTGCCATGTTTTGGTTGTAATGCGCGGCAATGCGTTTAACCTGTTGTTCGTACTCATAACCTGCAAACAAACGCGAGGCTTTAACGGGCTGGCCTTTGTATTGGATATAGTTTAAACAATCGTTCTTTAACTCTTCATCGGTTAATGCCGAGTGATCGAACGGGTTTAAACTGATAGTCCAGGTTCCGGTTGATAGCAGCACAAACGGCTCGGTAAAGCTTACGAGATAAGGTATTAATGCTGCCGAACTATCGTGCAGGCCAATACCCACTTCGTAACTATTGCCGGGGAATGCGGCCGGTAACACGGCATCGGCGTTGCGGATGGGAGCCAACTTTTCGGCCAGTCCTTCTTTTACAACCCAATCGTGGTAATCGTTCTTTTCAAAATCCCACAAACTGGTGTGGCAGCCAATGCTGGTAACATCGCTAAACATTTGCCCGCTAATTAAGTAGCTTAAATATTGCGGCAAGTGTAAGGCGTATTTTACCCGGCTAAAAATTTCGGGTTGCTCATGTTTTAAACGATAAAGCTGCAAGCCGGAGTTCAAACTGCCCAACACGGGCGATGATGTTTGACGGGCCACAGTAGATTCGCCCCCATAGGTTTCATAAAACTGCTTGTGCAGCTCGTCGGGGTAGGTTTTAAGGTAGTTGTATAACGGTGTTAACGGTGCGCCATCCTCATCAACATACACAAAACTGGCACCGTACGATGAAAAGTTTACGGCTTTCACATCAAATTCCTTGCGCTTGAAAATCTCGCGCAGGGAATCGAAAACCGAAAGCCGTAAACTATCGATATTTTCACAGGGGTCGCCATCCTCATCGGCCGTTTCGTTAAAACGGGCCGATTTTTCGTAAACAATCTTATAATCTTCGTTAAACAAGAACAATTTTTTGTTGGTCTTGCCTACATCAAATACGGCTATTACGGGTGTTGGCGTCATGTTAAATTTTATAGTCCGGTGGCAACAGTTTTTGCGCCACGCTCTTTAATTAAGTTTCCACGTACATCAAGGCTACGGTAGGCAGCTAACGGGTTGATTGCACCACCGGCACGTAAACGCGCTTCGGCCACTAACGAGCGAACATCGGTACGGTAAGCAGCTTGCAAAATCTCCTGAGCTTGTACAGCATCATTAGCAGCTTGTGCAGCTTTTAAAGCAGCGGTATCAACTAATAAAGCTTGAGCGTAAGCAATTTTGATAGCTTCTACCGATTGTAATAGATCTTCGATAGGGTCTTTCAGGTTGTGCGAAGCATCGATCATCCAGCCAATATCGGTAGCGTGAGTCATGCCGCGGGCATCCATACCTTCAACCAGTTCGTTAAAGATCAGGAACAATTGGTATGGGTTGATGCTGCCAACGGTTAAGTCGTCGTCGCCATACTTAGAATCGTTAAAGTGGAAACCGGCAAGTTTACCTTCCATCAGCAATAACGATACAATTTGCTCAATATTGGTGTTTGGCAGGTGGTGACCTAAATCGACCAAAGTTGATGCTTTAGGGCCTAATTTGTTAGCTAATAACAAAGATTGTCCCCAATCACCAATGGTAGTTGAATAGAAGTTTGGCTCGTAAGGTTTGTATTCTACCCATACTTTCCAATCATCAGGCAATGCCTCGTAAATTTCCTGTAAGCTCTCTAAAGTATTTTGGAAAGCGCCACGGAAGTTTAACTGACCCGGGAAGTTTGATCCATCGGCCAACCATACTGATAATGCATTTGAACCTAATTCAACACCATATTTAATTACCTCGATGTTGTGCTCAACTGCTTGCTTGCGTACCGCTTTATCTACGTGATGTAAAGAGCCGTATTTAAAGCTGTGCTGCTGGTCTTTCTGATCCTGAAAAGTATTTGAGTTAACTGCATCAAAGCGTAAACCATGATGAGCAGCTGCTGCTTTAATGGCATCGGCATTTGATGGGATATCCCACGGAATATGCAGGGAAATAGAATTACTTGATTTGTTTAATGCCTGGATAGCACCTACGTCTTCAATTTTTTCTTCGAGGCTGCGAGGCTCGCCACCGCCCGAAAAACGGCCAAAACGTGTACCACCTGTGCCTAATGCCCAGCTTGGAATGGCTACGTTAAAAGCTTCCAGTTTGGCTAACACACTCTCCAGATCTTTAACATCGGCAGCAACGTACTCAAAAGCACGCTCATGTTTGCTGCTGGCCTGATGATTTAACTCATCAATTTTATATTTTTCTATTTGCATAATTTAATCGGTTAACCCCACCCAAACCCTCCCCAAAGGGGGGGCTTAAGAAGGGATAATGGTTAATATTTTTAAAAGCCTTCCGCCTAAGGCGGAGACGTTGGAGGGGTTATCTTACAAATCCGGCAGCAACACCACCGTCAACGTTAATTACGTTACCTGTTGATTTACCTAACAAGCCGCCGGTGATGGCGAAACAAGCGTTGGCAATATCTACCGGTAAAATAATTTCGTTTAATAAAGTACGTTTTGCGTAGTAAGCAGGCAACTCGGCAACGGTAATACCGTAAGCTTTTGCACGGCCTTCGGCCCATCCGCCAGCCCAAATGTTGCTATCGCTGATAACAGCATCAGGGTTAACCACGTTCACACGTATTTTATCAGGACCTAACTCTGCAGCATTTAAACGGCTCAGGTGTAACTGAGCAGCTTTTGCACTACCGTAACCGGCATTGTTTGGTCCGCTTACCAGGGCGTTTTTGCTCACAATGTTAATTACATCGCCACCAATGGCTTGTTTTTTCATTACGGCAACAGCAGCCTGGGTTACAAAGAACTGGCCTTTAACCAATACATCATATAACAGGTCCCAATCCTTTTCGGTATGGTCGGCAATGGTTTTAGAGATAGATAAACCTGCGTTGTTCACAATTAAGTCAACACCACCAAAGTTTAACGCAGCTACATCCATAGCACCCTGAATTTGATCGGCGCTGGTAACATCCATAACCGCAGTAGCGTATGAATCTTTACCGTACAGGCCTTTAAATTCTTCACCGGCAGCATCTAAACGCTCGGCGTTCATGTCGTTCAAAATAACAACGGCACCTTCTTCAACAAACTTTTTGGCAATAGCTTTACCAATACCACCGGCACTACCGGTAATTAAGGCAATACGACCGCTTAAAGCTTTTGGCTTAGGCATGCGCTGTAACTTGGCTTCTTCCAGCAACCAGTACTCAATATCAAAAGCTTCCTGGCGTGGTAACGAAGTGTACTCAGAGATAGCCTCGGCACCTTTCATTACGTTGATAGCATTGGTATAAAATTCAGCAGCTACACGGGCAGTTTGCTTATCTTTAGAGAAGCTAAACATACCTACACCAGGGTAAAGAATAATTACCGGGTTGGTATCGCGTATAGCCGGGCTGTTATCGTGTTTGCAAGTGTTGTAATAATCGGTATACATTTGGCGGTAAGCCTCAAATGCAGGAGCTAATTTAGATTTTAAACCTTCCACATCGCTCAAGTCGGCATCAGGTGCTAAATCCAATACTAACGGGCTGATCTTGGTGCGCAGGAAGTGATCGGGGCAGCTGGTACCCAGTGGTGCCAAACGCTCTAAATCATTAGAGTTGATGAACTCCAAAACGCGAGCATCATCGGTAAAGTGACCGATCATATTGCGTTCGCTTGAGCAAAAACCACGCAGGATAGGTGCTAAGGCAACCGCTTGTTTTTTACGGGCTTCAGCCTCTAAGCTCTGTACTTTTTGACCGGCAAAAACAGGACCTTTTTTGCCATAGTTTTGCTCTAAGTATTCAGCACATTTTTCAATTACCTCTAAAGTGTTGATGTAGCTTTCGTAAGCAGTATCGCCCCAGGTAAATAAACCGTGTGAGCCTAACATAATACCACGGATGCCCGGGTTAGCATCTAAACAGGCTTTTAATTGTAAGCCTAATTCAAAACCTGGTTTTTTCCACTCAACCCAACCAATGGTACCGCCAAATAGCTCTTCGGTAATTTTCTTACCGTCTTTAGCAGCAGCAATAGCAATGGCTGCATCAGGGTGTAAGTGGTCGATGTGCGCGAACGGTAAAAAACCATGTAAAGGCGTATCAATTGATGGTGCTTTTGAAGCCAGGTCGTAAATGCTGTGGTTAAAAAGTTCAACCATTTCATCTTCAAACTCTACACCACGGTATACATTTTTAAGGCTGCGTAAGCGGTCAACGTATAAAGCAGCAAGGCCGCTTTTTTTAAGGGTACCAATGTCGCCACCCGAACCTTTGATCCACATTACTTCAACATCCTGACCGGTTAATGGGTCTTTTGAAGTTAGTTTGCATGATGTATTACCACCACCATAGTTGGTAAGGCGTAAATCGGCACCTAACAGGTTAGAGCGGTATATTAAAAGGGCTACCTCATCGCCGGCCAGTTCGGCTGCTTTGGCATCGTCCCATAAATAGCTTACGTGCTTAAATTCGGTTGTTTTAACAGACATATTGAGTTTTTACTTTTTGCTTGTGTTTAAATTTTTTATTTCAATGAGTTGCCGTATCCTACTATCAGTACAGATAGTATGATGGTGGCAATACCTATAATTACTGTTGTAAGTGCTTTACGGCTTACACCTTTCCACTCTTTTAAAACCAACCCCCATAGGTTGGCAATGAGGATAATAAACGCCATGTGCAGTATCCATGAGCTTGGCCCATTACCTAAACGACTTTCGCCCATACCGTAAAAGAAGAATTGCAGAAACCAGGTTGTACCGGCCAATGCCGAAAACAGGTAGTTAGCAAGCAACGGTGTTTTTTTATCGGTATAGTTACCAAAGGTTTTGTTGCGTGCGTTAAGAATCATACACCAGATAAAATTGGTGGTTAAACCGCCCCAAAGTATTACAATGTAGGTAACATTATTTTGGTATAAAAAATTACCCTCGCCCGGGTGAACGGCCTGCCACGCAGCATTAGCAGTTTCGGCCATAGTGTGACCAGCCTCTATACCAAAGTTAAAACAGGCGCTCAGCACACCCGATACAATGGCTACGAAAATTCCCAACCCGAATTTATACTCGGTATTGGTGTTGGTAACCTCCTGATTTTTTGAAAGCTCTTTTTCTTTTAACACACCGGCACGACCGCATATAATAATGCCCAGTACGCAAACGGCTATACCTAAAAGCACCATTTGGCCCCAGTTGGTACTTAATAATGTACTGATGGAATCTTTACCCTCTGCCGGGTACAATTCGTAATAAAGAGATGGAATTAATGAACCGAATATGGAGCATAACCCTAAAATGATTGAGCTGCCCAAAGCCACGCCTAAGTAACGTACGCCTAACCCATAAGTTAAACCGCCTATACCCCATAGCAAACCAAAAAAGTAGGTTAAGCCAAGTATACCGCCGTTGGTTGCCTTAATAATTTCAGTAAAGTTGGGAATGGTTAACCAGGCTGCCAATGGTGGCACTATCAACCATGAAAAAATACCACCCACTATCCAGAAACTTTCCCAAGCCCAGCCTTTTACCTTTTTGTAAGGAATGTAGAAGCTGCCTGATGCAAAGCCCCCGATAAAGTGAAAAATAACGCCTAAAATTGCCTGCATTCTTTAATAAATTTTTATAATTGGTGATAGCGAAAGTAGAAAAGCTGGCCTATACAGCTATCATGCACTGTCATGGTTATTTTTGGCCCGAGAGGTATTAGTGTAAACATAAGGTAGCTTTTGCAATAATACTTTATTAACCCATAATTCGCATAAACCTATTGTTAATTAGCTAATTTGATATAACAAAATGCCAATATCGGCAAATGTTATTAAATTGCCCATGCCAGTATTTTGTTAAGCTTTAACCTGTGCCGGTTAGTTACCACAGCGGTTCTGAATAGTCCGCCAAACATAATTTATAAAAGCCTGTTATACACCGCCAAGGTTGCCATAACGCCTATAATTCATTTCAAGATGAAACCTATTTCGTTTTTAGAATACATAGAAATTGACTATTATTCATCAACCCCTAAGTACTTACAGCTGGCAAACTCCATTGCCAAAGCCGTACGCGACGGGCGCTTGAGCAAGAACGACACACTTCCATCAATCAATGAGTTAAATTACAATTTCGAAATATCGCGCGATACGGCCGAAAAAGCCTATAAGCATCTTAAATCGATAGGCATACTGGGTTCGGTTCCGGGTAAGGGTTACTTTGTTAAGAGTGTAGAAACCGTACAGCGTTTTAAGGTTTTCCTGCTGTTTAATAAACTCAGTACCCATAAAAAAATTATTTACGATGCCATTGTTGCCGGGTTAGACCAGCAGGCCGCCATCGACTTTTATATTTACGACAACAATTTCCTGCTGTTTAAAAAACTGATCGAAAACGCTAACGACGATTATTCGCATTATGTGATCATTAGTCACTTTTTAGATGGCGGCGACGAGGGTTTGCAGGATGTGATCAACAAGATACCTAAGGACAAGCTCATACTGCTGGATAAAATGGTTAAAGGCATAGATGGTGAGTACGCTGCTATTTATGAAAACTTTGAAAAGGATATTTTTAACGCGCTGGAACAAGCCTTAAAACCACTAAGTAAGTATCACACCATCAAGATCACCTTCCCCGAGCATACATACCACTCTACCGAGATATTGAAGGGTTTTTATAATTTTTGCACCCAGTATGCCTTTAATTACAAGGTGGTAAAAAACATACCTAACGAACCCATCAACACCGGCGAATGCTACATCACCCTGATGGAGAATGACGTAGTGGTACTGATAGAACGCCTGCTGCAAACTGATTTTAAGATAGGCCAGGATGTGGGCATCATCTCTTATAACGAAACCCCGGTAAAGAAGATTATTTTAAATGGATTGACTACCATTAGTACCGATTTTCAGAAAATGGGCGAAAGCGTGGCACAAATGATCATCAATAACCACCGCGAGCATATCGAAAATCCTTTTTACTTAACATTGCGTCCTTCGTTATAAATCCTCTATTTTTGAGGAATGAGAAGAAGTGTATTTGCGACAATTATATTTATTGCGCTAAGTATTGCGGCTAATGCCCAGGTTAAACTGGCATCTATTTTCACCAGCAACATGGTGCTGCAACAAAAAACTGATGCACCCATTTGGGGATGGGATAAACCCGGCAAACCCGTAGCCGTAACCACTTCATGGAACAACAAAACCTACAAAACCACCACCGATAATGCCGGTAAATGGAAGGTTAAAGTGCCTACCCCATCTTTTGGAGGCACTTACACCGTAACCATAAACGACGGCCAAATTACCAAACTCGATAACGTATTAATTGGTGAGGTTTGGCTGTGCGGCGGCCAATCAAACATGGAAATGCCCATAAAAGGCTTTAAAGGCCAGCCTATTATGGGGTCTAACGAGGCTATTCTTAAATCGAAAAATAACAATATTCGTTTATACACCGTTCCGCGCTCATCGGTAACCGAGGTGCAGGAAAACAGCAAACCATCGGAGTGGCGCGTGGCAAGTCCCGAGTTTGTAAGCAACTTTAGCGCTACAGGCTATTACTTTGGCCGTTTATTAAATGAGATGCTGAACGTACCTGTTGGTTTGATTAATTGCAGTTACAGCGGTTCGTACGCCGAGGCATGGTTGGACCCTGAAACTTTGAAAGCTTTCCCCGAGGTAAAAATACCGGCCAAAGGCGATACCATTAAACAGGTGAGCCGCACCCCTACCACGCTTTATAATGGCATGCTGCACCCTATATTAGGCTATGGCATTAAAGGAGCTATTTATTACCAGGGCGAATCGAACTATGAGCGTCCTGACAATTATGAGATTCTTTTCCCTACGTTGGTAAAACGCTGGCGCGAGCTTTGGGCACAGGGCGATTTCCCTTTCTTTTACTGCCAAATAGCCCCTTACGATTACGCCCAGCTTCCTCCCTACAACAAAGGTGGTAAATACAATTCGGCTTATTTGAGGGATGCCCAGCGTAAATCGCAAAAAACCATCCCCAATAGTGCCATGGCGGTATTAATGGATATTGGCGAACAACCCAGTATCCACCCAGCCCGTAAAGAACCGGGCGGAACCCGCTTAGCTTATCTTGCTTTAGGAAAAGTATACGATATAAAAGGCTTCGGCTTTGCCAGCCCCGAGTATGAATCGATAACAGTTAAAGACACTATCGCTACCATTAAATTTACCAATGTAGCCAACGGCTTAACCTCGTACAGCAAACCGTTAACTCAGTTTGAAATTGCAGGTAAAGACCAAAAGTTTTACCCTGCCAAAGCGGTAATTAACGGCAGCTCCGTAAACGTATCGGCACCACAAGTTAAAGAACCGGTGGCCGTGCGCTATGCTTTCCGCGATTTTATTGTGGGCGAACTGTATGGCACTGACGGACTGCCGGTATCATCATTCAGAACCGATAATTGGTAACCTGATGAAGAGCCTGCGTTTGATATTATGCCTTACCGCTTTGCTTGTTACCAACTTAGCTCATGCGCAAAGTAGTGAGCTAAAGCAAAATAATATTGTTTGGACAACCCAAAGCCAAAACTCCGGCGAAAGTATGCCCTGCGGCGGTGGCGATATTGGCCTCAATGTTTGGGTAGAAAAAGGCGAAATCCTGTTCTATCTTTCTAAAAGCGGCACATTCGATGAAAATAACACCTTTTTAAAGTTAGGTCGCGTTCGGGTAAAGTTGTACCCTAATCCGTTTGAAGGCAAGGATTTTAAGCAGAAACTCAATTTACAAACCGGCGCAGTAAATATTGAAGGCAACAATGGAAAACTCAAAGCCAGTATTAAAATTTGGGTAGACGTGCATCGCCCGGTAATTCACGTGGATGTAAGCAGCAATCAGCCCGTAAAAACCGAAGCCGCCTACGAAAGCTGGCGCACCGCAGACCGATATACCAAAGGCCGCGAAAACAACCAGAGTTCGTGGAAATGGGCTAATCATCCTGACATCCGCACGCGCAAAGACGAAATTTCGGCTAACAATAACAGTGTTACTTTTTACCATCGGAATGCTGATACCACTGTTTTTGATGCAACTGTGGCCCACGAGGGAATGGATGCTGTAAAAACGCAAATGTTTAACCCTTTAAAGCAATTAACCTTTGGCGGCAGCATGCAAGGCAAGGGTATGGTTTCGGCCGGAACATACTGGGGTACGCTTTACCATACGCCTTTTAAAAGGTGGAAACTGCAAAGCAAATCGGCCACTAAAAAACAAAGCATCGAACTTTACCTGCATACGGCACAGGCACCGGCTTTAAGCCAATGGCAAGCCGGACTGCAGCAGGTTATTAAAGAAGCTCGGTCGGCCAAGAAAACCGAGCTCAACACCCAAAACTGGTGGAAGGATTACTGGAACCGCAGTTTTATTCATATCAATACCGATTCGGTACAAACCCAAGCCTGGCAGGTGGGGCGCAATTACCAGTTGTTCCGCTATATGCTGGGGTGCAATGCATTCGGGCAATATCCAACCAAGTTTAACGGTGGTCTGTTCACTTACGACCCGCAGTTCACCGACACAGCATCCAAATTCACGCCCGATTTTCGCTTGTGGGGCGGCGGCTTAATGACGGCCCAAAATCAGCGCCTGGTATACTTCCCCATGCTCAAAAACGGCGACTTTGATTTGATGAAGCCGCAGTTTGATTTTTACCTGCGCACACTCAAAAATGCCGAACTCCGCAGCCAAACCTACTGGAACCACGCCGGGGCAAGCTTCACCGAGCAACTGGAAAACTTTGGCCTGCCCAACGTTACCGAATACGGCTGGAAACGCCCCGCAGGTTACGACAAAGGGATGGAATACAACGCCTGGTTAGAATATGAATGGGACACCGTACTCGAGTTTTGTTACATGATGCTCGAAACAGAGCGCTACACGGGTAAAGACATCAAACAATACATTCCCTTCATTGAAAGCTGCCTTATCTTTTTTAATGAGCACTACCAATATTTAGCCCGCAACCGCGGCAGTAAGGCTTTTGACGGTAACGGCAAACTGGTGCTCTACCCCGGTTCGGCAGGCGAAACGTTTAAGATGGCATACAATGCCAACTCCACCATTGCCGCCCTGCAAACCATGCTTAAACGTTTGTTGGATCTTCCTGCCGGTTACTTAACCGACGAGCAAAAGAAAAACTGGAACCTGATGCTTAGCCGCATCCCTCCTATCAGTTTTCGCGAGATGAATGGCCACAAAACCTTAGCCCCCGCTCAAAGCTGGGAACGGGTAAACAATGTGGAAAGCATGCAATTATACCCCGTTTTTCCGTGGGGAATCTATGGCGTAGGCAAACCTGATATTGATGTAGCCCTTAACACCTGGAAATACGATACCCTTGCCGTAAAGTTCCGCAGCGGCGTGGGCTGGAAACAGGACAACATTTTTGCCGCCCGTTTAGGTTTAACCGACGAAGCCGCTGAGTTAAATATCTTCAAACTCAAAAATTCCGGCCGCCGTTTCCCTGCCTTTTGGGGACCAGGCTTCGACTGGACACCCGACCATAACTGGGGCGGATCAGGCATGATAGGCGTACAGGAAATGCTCCTGCAAACCGATGGCAAAAAGATCATGCTCTTCCCCGCCTGGCCCAAAACCTGGGATGTGCATTTTAAACTGCATGCCCCTTATCAAACTACGGTTGAGGCTACGGTTAAAAACGGAAAATTGGTTGATTTGAAGGTATGGCCCGAAAGCAGGAAAAGCGATGTGGTGAATATGTTGAAGTAGTTTTACTATAACATAAAGCCGTTAACTATAAGGAGTATTATTACTGCCGAGATTACCCGGTTCTTGTAATTAGGTTTTTAATAAATTTGCAGTGAAAATTTACGTGTTATGAAAAGATTACTCTCCATCATCATTATACTTATTGCCCTTTTAGAAGCCTGCACAACTACCAAATCAACTATTCAAACTTCCTCAACATCAACGGTTAATAATGGCAAGGTTTGGGCATCATTATGGCAGCAGCGGGCGGCTGAGTACAGGGCTTTGTGTTTTCAAGCTTATAATACCGCTAAATTTAGATTGGATGAAGCTTTAAAACAATCAAACGGTAGACCTTTAGCAGTAGTTACCGATATTGACGAAACGGTGCTGGATAATAGTCCTTACGATGCACAGCGCGCTATTAATAACCAGGAATACGATTCAGCCACCTGGAAACAATGGACCGCCAAGGCCGCTTGTGATACCGTGGCGGGTGCGCCATCTTTTTTTAAGTATGCAGCCAGCAAAGGTGTGGCGGTGTTTTACATTACCAACCGCGATGAGGATGAGCGTGCCGGTACGGTTAAAAACCTTCAACGTTATAATATGCCCTTTACTGATAATGAGCATGTGATATTAAAATCAGGAAGCTCGAGCAAGGAGAGCCGCCGTTTGGAGGTGCTGAAAAAATACAACATCGTGCTGCTTTGCGGCGATAACCTGCCCGATTTTGATAAGCTATACGATAATCACCCTACTGAAGAAAGCCGTAATGCCGCCACCACCCAACTAACTAATGCATTTGGCAGCAAATACATTGTTTTACCCAACCCATCATACGGCGATTGGGAAGGCGCTTTGTTCAAATTCAATTATGGCTTAAAGGCTGCTCAAAAAGATTCGGTTATTAAGGCTAAAACCCGTTTCGATAAGTAATAACAAATTGTTAAGCTTTCGTTAAAGCGCATTTTCATGGCAGAGATAGGATAATTTTGAGCTCCTGTTAACTGCTATGAACAAGACATTTTTGGCAAGCGCCGTATTATCGTTATTTGCATTACAAGTATGGGCGCAAATGCCCGGTAAAACTTCAACCGGGCAGGTTCAGCTACCCAATGGCTGGAGACTGAGTCCGGCAGGGCGTTCATTGCCCCTGGGCGATTTGCCGCTGAACATCCAGCTTTCGGCCTCGGGCAAATATATGGCGGTAACCAACAACGGCCAAAGCACGCAATCCATCCAGCTTATCGACCCTAAAACCGAATCCCTGCTCGATCAGCGCGTGGTAGCCAAATCATGGTATGGCCTTGTTTTTAGTAAAGACGAAAAATTCTTGTACGCATCGGGTGGTAACGATAACTGGATATATCGCTTCAGCCTCGAAAACAATAAACTGAACAAACCCGATACCCTGCGTTTGGGTAAGCCCTGGCCTAACAAGGTTGAGCCTGCGGGTATAGCGGTTAACAAGGCCAACACGCAGCTGTTCACCGTAACTAAAGAAGACAGTAGTTTGTATGTGCTCAACCCGCAAACGGGCAAAATCATCAACCAGGTAAAACTGGCTGCCGAGGCCTACAGCTGCTTGCTGAGCGCCGATGAGAAAACCCTGTACATATCATTATGGGGAGGCGGCAAGGTGGCGGTTTATGATTTGGCATCGCAAAAAATAATTAAGAGCATTGCTACGCAAAGTCACCCTAATGAGTTGCTGCTTAATAAAAAGAATACACTGTTATATGTGGCCAATGCTAATGACAACAGCGTGTCGGTAATTAACACGCAAACGCAAAAAGTTATCGAAACCATATCGGCCAGCCTTTACCCAACCCGCTTAACAGGGTCAACCACCAACGGTTTGGCCCTATCGGCCAATGGCAAAACGTTGTACATTGCCAATGCCGATAATAACTGTTTGGCCGTGTTTGATGTAAGCATTGCGGGTAACAGCAAAAGCCGTGGTTTTATACCGGTGGGCTGGTATCCAACCAACGTAAAAACGCTGGGCAACAAAATACTGGTATCAAACGGTAAGGGCTTTGCCTCCATGGCCAACCCTAACGGACCGCAGCCTGTGCGCAAAACCGATAACAGCGGTCATCACGTAGGCTCCATCAACAGTCGCGACCAGTATATTGGCGGCCTGTTTAAAGGCACCCTGTCGTTTATTGATGCGCCCAAGCCCGAGCAGTTAAAGCTATACACCACGCAGGTTTACGCCAATACCCCGTTTAATACGGATAAGGAAAAAATGGCTCCGGGAGAAGCCAATAACCCTATACCACGTAAGGCGGGCCAAAAATCGCCCATGAAGTATGTGTTTTACATTATTAAAGAAAACCGTACGTATGACCAGGTTTTGGGCGATTTGCCACAAGGTAACGGCGATACCTCGCTTTGTATTTTTGGCAAGCAGGTTACGCCTAACCACCACGCCATAGCAACCGAGTTTGCCCTGATGGATAACTTTTACGTAGATGCCGAAGTAAGTGCCGACGGGCATAACTGGAGCACTGCCGCCTACGCAACCGATTTTGTGGAAAAGAACTGGCCAACCAGCTACGGCAACCGCGGTGGAACTTATGATTACGAAGGTACCCGCACGGCGGCCTACCCGCGCGATGGTTTTATATGGGATTACTGTAAACGTGCAGGCCTCAGCTACCGCACTTATGGCGAGTTTGGCGAATATGGAAAAACCAGTTTAAAATCATTGAGAGGGCACGTGGCACCAAAGTCGCCGGGTTTTGATATGGATATTAAGGATGTGGTACGTTACGAGGCCTGGGCACAGGATTTTGACTCGTTACTGGCCGTGAACGCCGTGCCAAGGTTTAACACCATCCGTATATCTAACGACCATACCAGCGGGCAAAAAAAAGGCAAGTATTCGCCCATTGCCGCTGTGGCCGATAATGACCAGGCCATAGGCATGTTTTTGGAGCATTTGTCAAAAAGCCCGGTTTGGAAGGAGTCGGTTGTGTTTATATTGGAAGATGATGCCCAAAACGGGCCCGACCATGTGGATGCGCACCGCTCACCGGTATTTGTGGCCGGTCCGTATGTAAAACGTAAAGCAGTATTGCATCAAATGTATTCAACCTCGAGTGTGCTGCGTACCATGGAGCTTATTTTAGGTTTGCCGCCTATGAGCCAGTACGATGCTGCCGCCATGCCTATGTTTGAGTGCTTTACCTCAACGCCCGATTTTACACCGTATATAAGCAAAGCTGCCTTAGTTAACCTGGAGCAACGCAACGTAGCCAATAACGCAAGCAGCCGCCGGTCGGAGTTCTTTAATTTTGCCAAAGAAGATGCCATCCCCGACCTGGAACTGAACGAAGTGGTATGGAAATTTGTAAAAGGCGAAAACGCTGTAATGCCCGCTCCTAAACGCAGTGCTTTTGTAATGCTCGAAGCCAAAAAGAAACGCGACGATGATGATGATTAATTGCTAACTTAGCATTAACGTTCATTATTTACCTATGGTTACCATCGAAAACGAATATTTGAAAGCCACCATCAGCAGCAAGGGCGGCCAGCTTACCTCATTAATTAATAAAGCTACCCAAACGGAGCATATGTGGCAGGCCGACGCGCAAATATGGCCCTGGCATGCACCAAACCTGTTCCCTATAGTGGGCGGACTGGTAAATAACGAGCTGCATGTTGATGCCCAAACTTATAATTTGCCCCGCCATGGTTTTGCCCGGCAATCAACCTTTATTGTTGCCGAAGCTAACCCACACCATGCCGATTTTATGCTGCATTCCACTGCCGAAACGTTGGCGGTATACCCATATAAATTTGCTTTTCATATACTTTATGATTTGATTGATAATGCCCTGCGCATTACTTATAAGGTAATTAACCTCGATAGCAAAGCCATTTACTTTTCGGTAGGAGGGCACCCGGCTTTTAATGTGCCGTTTGGCGGCGAGGGAAATTATGAAGATTATTATCTTGAATTTGAAGTTGCTGAAAAGCTGGAATCGCACCTTTTAAGTGCTGAAGGTTATTTTACCGGCGAAACCATACCGGTTGAATTAAATGGTAATAAACTGCCACTTACACGCAGCCTGTTTGATAACGATGCGCTGGTGTTTAAAAATATCAAATCAAAATCGGTTACTATAAAATCAACCCAAAACGAGCAAGGGTTAACGGTTGAATATCCGCACTATAAACACTTGGGCATATGGGCCAAACCCGGAGCCGATTTTGTGTGCATTGAGCCTTGGTTGGGTTATGCCGATGATGTAACCCCGGCAACCGACATTAGCGTTAAACCGGCCATACAAAAACTGGAAAAAGGACATGTTTTTGAGGCACCTTACTACATCAGTATTTAATATTTCCTTAAAGTTAATTGTACTTTTTTAAAACATTAGGCTGTGTGTTAGAGTAATGTGTATAGTTAAACACATTTAATTTGCATGACTATGAAAAAGACAATTTATCTACTTATGACTACGCTGATGTTGAGCTTTGTTGCTTTTACATCAAATGCTGCAACTAAAGAAGACGGCATCAACTACAAAGAATACTACGCTACCAAAACTGCTGAAGAAAGAAACGCCCGCGTAGAAGAAATTAAAACCCGTGTTGATGAGATCAGAGCGATGGACAAATCACAATTGACCAAAGCCGACCGCAAAGCTTTACGTGCCGAATTAAAAGACCTGAAAAAAGAAGCTAACGCAGCCAGCACCGGCGGTGGTATCTATCTTTCGGTAGGTGCTATCATTATTATCATTTTAGTATTGATCCTGATCTTGTAATCAGGAATACCTATCATTATAACAAAAAAGAGGAGCCCGAAAGCTCCTTTTTTTGTTTTATTAAAATAATCCTAACTGCCCGTTGTCTTTATCCAGATCTATATCATCGGGGTTAGTTATTTCGAAATCAACTTTTTTAGCCGCTTGATCGGGCGTGGCATCGGGTATCGGTTTTGGTTCGGCAGGATTGGTATTATCTTCAATTACCTGCGTATCCGTTACCGATTCTGGCGCCGGGTCGGGCACATCTTCAGCATCATCGTGCTCGGCTATCAGCTCAACCGTTTGTATGGTATGTGCCGAAAGGCGGTTGCCCATGGCCTTCATTCCCTTAACGTCAATTAAATCTACGAGGTTAAGCTCGGCTAACTCTGGTGTTTGGGCTTTGCCTTTTAGTTGCTCTACCTTAACCACTACCTGCGCTGCGCCCGAAATTATAATGAGTTTTGAACCAGGTTCTTCGCTAATAAAGCTGGCTTGTTTGCCAATTACAATATTTTCGAACACAAAACGCTTAACCAGGTAATTTTTGGATTTACCATCATAGTGTATTACGGAGTAAACCTTCTCCGGATCGTACTTCTCGATCACCGTCATTTTATCATCAAAATGATTGCTGAGCTCAAAGCCGGTTAATTCGTAAACACCGTTTGATAAAATGGTAAGGATTTTGTCCTCTCCGTCAAACTCGCCTAAGTAACGGCCACGGCCATCAACGTTCAAGCGTTTAAGCACATCATCGTACCATATTTTACGGCCGGCCAGTGTTGATACACCTTTAGATTTAAATAAGATCTTTTTAACCGGGTACTTGGTCACCTGGTTACCCATCGAGCCGCGGCCTTTGATACCTATTTCGGCAAAATCCTGGTCAAACTGTAGCTTTTTAAGCTTGCTATGCGGTTTAAGCTGCACGGTAACCACTTCAGCCTCGCCGTTAGGATTAGCCGAAAAATGCAATACACGAGTGCCTTTAGTACCTTTGGTTAAATCGTATTCCTTGTCGCGCGTTACGCCCACTACCGAGAAACGCTTGATGTAGGTAACACCGCTTTCGCCGTCCTTATATATCATGTTGTACACGGTGCGCTCGTCGTTCTTTTTAAATACGGCTACATGCAAGATGTTTTTACCCACAAATGCCTTATCCTGCATTTTGGTGATCATGCACTTACCATCCTCGCGAAACACGATGATCTCATCAATGTCCGAACAATCGCAAACAAACTCCACGTTCTCGTCGCGTTTAATGCCCGAGCCTATAAAGCCGTCTTGCTTATTAACGTATAGTTTTACATTAGCCAAAGCTACTTGTGCTGCTTCTACCTTATCAAAGGTGCGCAGCTCGGTTTTGCGTTCGCGGCCTTTGCCATACTTTTCTTTAAGCTTTGCAAACCAGGCAATGGCGTAATCGGTAAGGTGTTTAAGGTGGTGGTTTACCTCTTTAATTTCGGCCTCGAGGGCTTTCATCTGTTCATCCGCTTTCTTCACGTCGAAGCGGGTAATGCTGCTCATTGGTTTATCAATAAGCTTCTTGTAATCCTCCGGAAGAATAGTACGGTAAAACTGCGGAAAGAACGGTTCGAACAAACGGTTCAAAACTTCTACCACAGCATCAAAATTGCCCGATGTTTCATAGTCGGGGTGCTTGTACATCCCTTCCTGAATGAATATTTTAAGCAATGAGCTAAAGAATATCTTTTCCTTTAAATCATTGAGGCGTATTTCGAGCTCACGCTTTAAAAGGTATTTAGTGTGATTGGCGCTTTGAATAAGCACATCGTTCACACTCATAAAATGCGGCTTATCATCCTGTATAATACATGTATTGGGCGATATAGATACCTCGCAATCAGTAAATGCGTACAGCGCATCAATAGTTACATCGGGCGATATGCCGGGCGCCAGATGCACTACTATTTCAACATTCTGGGCGGTATTATCCTCAATTTTTTTGATCTTGATCTTGCCTTTATCATTTGCTGATATAATGCTATCGATCAAGCCACCGGTAGTGGTGCTATATGGAACCTCGGTAATTACCAGGGTTTTCTTATCCTTTTCAATAATTTTTGCACGTACCCGTACCTTTCCACCACGCTGACCTTCGTTATAGTTGGTAGCATCGGCCATGCCGCCGGTTAAAAAGTCGGGCAGCAGGTTGGGGCGGTTGCCGCGCAGCACTTCAATGGCAGCATCAATCAGCTCTATAAAGTTGTGCGGTAAAATTTTGGTAGCCAAACCTACGGCAATACCATCGGCTCCCTGGGCCAACAGCAAGGGGAACTTTACCGGCAGGGTAATAGGCTCGCGGTTACGGCCATCATAACTGGCTTGCCACTGCGTGGTATCGGGGTTAAACACAACCTCGAGGGCAAATTTGGTTAAGCGCGCCTCAATATAACGTGGTGCCGCGGCCGAGTCGCCCGTGATGGGGTCGCCCCAGTTTCCCTGACAATCTATCAATAAGTTCTTTTGACCAATTTGCACCATGGCATCGCCAATAGAAGCATCGCCGTGGGGGTGATACTTCATAGTGTTACCAATAACGTTGGCGGCCTTGTTAAAGCGCCCGTCGTCCATTTCTTTTAACGAGTGCAGAATACGGCGCTGCACAGGCTTTAAGCCATCATAAATATGCGGAACGGCACGATCGAGAATAACGTACGAGGCGTAATCTAAAAACCAGTTTTCGTAAAGGCCGTCGAGCGGTACTACGTTGTGCATGGTTTCGTTATTGGCTTCGGGTTGGTTTGCCTCGGGCTCGTTGGTATCTAAAGTATCTGACATATTTTCGGGTAGAACCGTTTAGCAAAACCGTAAGGCTTCACCAAACATTTATCAGGGATTAAAAATTACTAATAAATTTAGCCAAATATACTAAAAACAACGCAAAAAACCCATCATAAGTGTTTAGTGCAGATGATTTGAGGGCTCAATTTATTATTTATTTTGCTAAGTACGCAATTGAAAGACAGTTGCTTAATGCAAGCGGGTATTGTATATAAATTATATGTAAAAAGAAAGGCATTAAAAAGTGCGATCTCTACCCGCCCTTATCATTTGCCCGTAATCCATACGGTTGGCCATGGCGTGGCATATCATGGCCATGCGCTTTATTCGGGTAGGCTCGGTTTTTGCGCTGTTTAGCCAGTTTACAAAATACCGGCGGTGCGATTCGAGCAAGCTGTTAAAATAATCCAACCCATCCGGGTCATCGGCCAGGCAGTCGTGCAAATCATCGGGCACTATTAGTTTAAAATCAACATCTTCTTCTAAACTAACCTGCAACATGGCTCCTTTGCTTTTGCGTACCCCTTTGCGCATATCGGCATTTAAGGTCAGGATAAAATTACCCTCGCCCATGGGCATGAGCGCCACACCTGCAATAGGGAAACTATCTAAAGTACCCCTAACCCGGAACGATTTTTTATTGCCGGGCTTTAATTGCTGGGCAACATCGGCCGGAACGTCAACATAAGTCCACCCGGTTTTTTCGCCCTGATCGGCAAATTTTAAGATGATGGCATTATACGTTACCATATTACTAAGCAAATAAGGGTATAAACAATAAACTAAGCGTACTGATAGCCGAAAATGTTAACGACTTGTTAAATATTCAATTATAATAAAAAATACTGTAACGTTTGCTGCCAAGCTTGTGTCTTATGGATATAAAACAAAAACATTAACATTTAATCTTCAACGATATGAAAACCTTAAAATCAATAGTATTAGGCGTAGCTTTATTAGTATCAGCCAACATAGTTAAAGCCGACGAACCTGCCGTAGCTAAATTAACAAAATCTTTTGCTATCGACGCTTATGTGAACAGCACCACCTTAGGCCAAAACGCCGATTTGAACAATGTGGTAGACAATAATGCCAAATTCAACATCCTACGTGGCAAACAGGTGGTGAGCTTCACTAAAGGTGATATGATCAAGTTTTCGAAAGAAAACAAAAATGTGCGCCAGGATTGTAAAACTTCTGTAACCGAAGTTGAAAGCAATGACGATATGAGCATTGTAAAAGTTGATATGAACTACGGCACTTTCACTCGCACCAACTATGTAACTATTGCCAACACAGGTGATGGCTGGAAAATTACCAACGTATACTCAGTATTTAAATAATACCTGATTACTTCATAAAATAGTTTTAGTTAAGACAAAAGCCGCTTTTAAGCGGCTTTTGTTGTTTATGATAAGGGTTGGAGAGTCGATTGAGCAATAGGTGCTTTGACCTAAGCATGCACAAGCTTTTTATTATTCTGTAAATGATGAATACCTTTTGCAAAGCATTTTTGAAAGGCTATTCCAATTCTTTTTCGAAATATATTTCAAATTAAAAATTTGGAAAAAACTCCTTCCAATTTAACAAGCTAATCTTAGTTATGTATAATCCAGTACTATGCATTGCAATATTGTTATTTATAGAACTTAAAATTTCGTATAAACACCATTCAAATATCTAAATTTTAGCAAGTTGTTAATTATTCAAATTTGATGAAATTCGTGTAACGTTTGGAGCAATGAGGGTGTCTTATAGATATAAAACAAAAACATAAATACTTAACACTTAAATCTTCAACGATATGAAAACCTTAAAATCAATAGTATTAGGCGTAGCTTTATTAGTATCAGCCAACATAGTTAAAGCCGACGAACCTGCCGTAGCTAAACTAACAAAATCGTTCGCTATCGACGCTTATGTGAACAGCACCACCTTAGGCCAAAACGCCGATTTGAACAATGTGGTAGACAATAATGCCAAATTCAACATCCTGCGTGGCAAACAGGTAGTGAGCTTCACTAAAGGTGATATGATCAAGTTTTCGAAAGAAAACAAAAATGTGCGCCAGGATTGTAAAACTTCGGTAACCGAAGTTGAAGGCAACGACGATATGAGCATTGTTAAAGTAGAAATGAACTATGGCACTTTCACTCGCACCAACTATGTAACTATTGCCAACACCGGTGATGGCTGGAAAATTACCAACGTATACTCAGTATTTAAATAATACCTGATTACTTCATAATAATAGTTTTAGCTAACACAAAAGCCGCTTTTTGAGCGGCTTTTGTTATTTAGTAATTACGGTGAAAAATACGATTTAGGAATAAGTTGTATAATAAAGTATTCGCAAGCTTTTAATTTTTGCTAACGACGACCAATTTCATTTTAATGGCAATCGCTTTTTGAAACCTTGCTGCAAATCCCTTGAATTAAGTTTCCAATTTCAAAAAAAATCGGAAAAAATTTTCTTGCCAAAAACCAAGTAATTCGCAATCATGTATAATTACAGTACTATGCATTGCAATATTCCTATTTTCAAGGCTTAATATTAAGCATATATGGCACTTAAGTACCTAAATGTTAACGAGATGTTAAATATTCAAATTTGATGAAATTTGTGTAACGTTTGAGGTAATGAGGGTGTCTTATAGATATAAAACAAAACATTAATACTTACACTTAAATCTTAAACGATATGAAAACCTTAAAATCACTTGTATTAGGCTTAGCCTTATTAGTAACAGCAAACATTGTTAAAGCCGACGAACCTGTTATTGCAAAATTAACCAAATCATTTGCGGTTAACACCTATGTAAACACCATGACCTTAGGCCAAATTGCCGGCTTAAGTGATGTAGTAGACCACAGCGCAAAATTCAACATACTGCGCGGTAAACAAGTATTGAGCTTTAGTAAAGCCGATATGATGAAATTTGCCGGCGAAAACAAAAACGTTCAGCAAAATTGTAAAACCACAGTTACCGAGGTGGAAAGCAATGATGATATGAGCATTGTAAAAGTTGATATGAACTACGGCACCTTTACCCGTACCAACTACGTAACCATTGCCAACACTGGCGAAGGCTGGAAAATCACCAATGTGTATTCAGTTTTTAAATAAAAAGATAAATTTTTGTCAGATAATAGTTTTAGTTAAAAACACAAAAGCCGCTGCGAGAGCGGCTTTTGTGTTTTTATACCGGTACTGCGGCCAGCCGGTCTTCAAAAAACATGAAGGGCAAAAAGCTATCGGCGCCCTGGGTGGCCCATACGGCGCCGTTGCGGCAATATAACAGGGTGCGTATGGATGCAGCCTGTTTCTTTTCGTATTCGGCCAGTACCTGTAAGCATGAACCGCAGGGTGTAATAGGTTTATTGATCGTAAACTTATCGGTATGGGCGGTAACCGCCATCGCTTCAATAGGGTCGTTAGCAAAATTGGCACCCCAGGTAAACAAGGCAACCCGCTCGGCACACAAGCCCGACGGGTAAGCCGCATTTTCCTGGTTGCTGCCATAAATAATGCGCCCGCTTTTTAAGCGCAATGCTGCCCCTACACTAAAATTTGAATACGGCGAGTGCGACCCGGCAAGTGCTTTTTCGGCCTCAAGGCACAAAGCTTTATCTGTATCGTTTAGCTCTTCAAAGGTGTGATACTCTTCAAAAGCTATTTTTATTTCGTGACTAATCATTTTTATACACCGCTAACAAACGCGGGGTAACAATGTAAGCATAGTTTGCGGGAAAAGAAAATATTTTATTACTTATACTATCTCTAAAAATCACGTTTGTAGTAGCATACTTATTATGTGCAATTCAGAGGGGCTTATAAATTGTTCATATCATTTAAATAAACCTCTGCCTGCTGCATAATTTTTTCTCTTTCATCAGGTTTCATTTTATTAAGTGTAACATAAGCCATTCCTATTCGCGGGTTCTTTTGCAATTTATTGGCATTTCGGTCAAAAAAGTTCCAGTACAGGCTGTTGTAAGGGCAGGCACGGTCACCGTGTTTCTTTTTATAATCGTAATGGCAGTTTTTGCAATAATCGCTCATTTTGTTAATGTATGCCGCCGATGCCACGTAAGGTTTTGAGGCTATGATGCCCCCATCGGCAAACTGGCTCATACCGCGGGTATTGGTAATTTCAACCCATTGTATGGCATCAATGTAAACACCTAAATACCAGGCATCCATATCATCGGGATGAATACCGGCCAGCAGCCCAAAGTTGCCTATAACCATTAAGCGTTGTATATGGTGCGCCCAGGCATGATCGAGCGATTGGCCTATACACTTACTGAGGCAATTCATTTTAGTATTGGCATCCCAAAACCAATGGGGTATGTGTGTTTGATGTTCAAAAAAGTTTTTTTGTTCATACCCGGGCATTTGTGCCCAGTAAACGCCGCGCATAAATTCGCGCCAGCCAATAATTTGCCTTACATAACCTTCTACCTGGGCCAAAGCAATTTCAGTTTTATGCTTTTCGTAGTACCTCAACACCGTTCCAACCACCTCGGCAGGCGACAGCATTTTAACATTCATAATGAACGACATACGCGAGTGAAATAAACTGGTATGGCTTTGCAGCATGGCATCCTCATAGGTACCAAAGTGAAGCAAGAGGCTTTCGCAAAAGTATTTTAATGCTTTAAGCGCTTCTTCGCGCGATAGCGGCCACTCCAAACGCTTTTCATCAATATTACCGAAATAGGGTACCTGCATCTCATCAATCATTTGCTTTAGTTCGGCAACATCATGATCAAATACCAGGGCATCTTGTAATAGCACTTTGCCATCATACTTTTTACGGTTATCGGCATCAAAGTTCCACCGGTTATCCAGCGGTTCATCACCCTGCATCAATATGTGTAGCTTTTGACGCATGTGGCGGTAAAAGTTTTCCATACGATAACCCTTTTTATCGCCAAAAAAATCGCGTACGTCAAAACGTTCGGTTAAAAAGTGTTCGGTATTGGCAGTGGCGGTTTCAATATCCAGTTCATTGCAAAGCTGCTTTAACTGTTCATCCAGCCGGTATTCATCGGGCAGTTGGTATTCAAACCGCTTAATTTTTCCCTTGGTGATGATGTGCTTAATGTTTTGGGCAAAGTCTTGCTGATTGGCTTTATCATTAAGCTTAATGTAAATTACCTCATGGCCTTTTTGCGTGAGCTGGTGGGCAAAATTGCGCATGGCAGCAAAAAAAGCAAGTATCTTTTGTATATGGTGTTTTACATATTGCTGCTCCTGCATTACCTCGAGCATTATGTAAATCACATCATTATCAACCTGCTTATACCAGCTATGCTTACTATTGAGTTGATCGCCCAGAATTAAACGGAGGGTTTTGGCCATGCAGCATTAACGTTTGCAACATCATGTGGTTTGATGCTACGTAGTTCATCAGGTTGTAAAAGCTATGCATTACGCTGAACTTTGTACATTTGAAATTTGATTTTTGAAAATTAAGGTACTGACAGCATCGGGTCAGTTACAAGGTGTTCAACTGCGTTTCAGGCGTTACATGTGTTCAACAGGTTTCATAAAAAACTATATTAAACACCGAGGGGAAACGGGGTAATTCCGAGGTTTTCAGAATAAAAAACCGAAGAGCAACAGGCAAGCTAAGCCACGTTTTCTTCGGCCAGCCAAAGCTTAGCATATTCGCCTTTGGGGTCGAGCTCGGTCGGGCTTTTAGGACTAAAATAACGGTTTTCGCGCGGATCGTTACCCACACCGGCAATGTAGGCCCAGTTGCCCCAGTTGCTGGCCGGAGAATAATCTATCAGCTTTTCTTCAAACCATTGTGCGCCGCGGGTCCAATCACCTTTAAGGTCTTTAACCAAATATGTAGCTACTGCCTGGCGGTTAGCATTGGCAATAAAGCCGGTGGCATTGAGTTCGTGCATACTGGCGTCAACAAATGGAACACCTGTAGTACCGTTTTTCCATTGTTCAAACAGTTCTTCTTGGTTATCAGCAAGTTCAGGTGCCGAACCTTTGAAACCTTCGGGATCAAAAAACTGGCGGCTATGCTTTTTAAACATAAACCTGAAGTAATCGCGCCACAACAACTCCAGCATCATAGGGTGGTTGCCTATTTCGTGTTCATGCTTAACTACCTCCCAATATACTTGCCTGGGCGACACACACCCCAACGCCAACCAGGGCGACAGCTTAGATGCGGCACTGTTACGACTGTTTTTACCGCTATGGGTAAGGTGGTAATTAGCAAAAAATTTCTCCAGTTGTTGCCAGGCAGCCGTTTCGCCACCTTTAAAGGTATAACTGGCACGGGTATCAATTACCGGTTGAGGCAAGCCTAATTGCTCAAGCGTTGGAATTTCGCCGGCATCGGTTATGGTTGGAATAATAATTTCTTGGGGTGCAGACAGGCTTGGGCGCACATTACTATCACGCTCCACCTTCTTTTTAAACGTATTAAAGCTATCCGGAATATCCTTGATAGGGAAAGGAAGATCTTCTTTATGATAAAGCGTATGACCGATGAAGTGCTTGAGATTAAGCTTCATTTTCCATA
This sequence comes from Mucilaginibacter terrae, assembly GCF_031951985.1. Taxonomy (NCBI): domain Bacteria; kingdom Pseudomonadati; phylum Bacteroidota; class Sphingobacteriia; order Sphingobacteriales; family Sphingobacteriaceae; genus Mucilaginibacter; species Mucilaginibacter terrae. Next base: position 2,242,976 of record NZ_JAVLVU010000001.1, read on the forward strand.
AAGCAGCTTCTACTTCTTCAGATATATTGGTTTCTTCCAAGGCTACCTCGCGGTGGTGATAAACCTCGTTAATTTCGTATTGTGCGGCAAGTTGTGGTATAACTTCGGCCGGGTTACCGTGCGCTATGAGTAAGTCACCAGCCAATTTTTGCAGATTTTGGCGTAAATCAGCAACACTTTCGATCAGAAATTTAGCGCGATGGCTACCGGTTTTATAACCGCCACCGGGCGTAACCGTAAAGTAATGAGGGTCGAACACATAAACCGGTAAAATTTTATCTGCTTTACGGGTGGCTTCGAGCAGAATCTCGTTGTCGTGCACCCGTAAATCATTTCTAAACCAAACCAGTATTGTTCTTTCGCTCATTCTTATAACGCATCCAAATTAACAAACAAAAATGCTAATTTTCTAATATAAATAGGATACACCACACAAGATTTGACACCTTACCAACACTTGTGCATAACCTTAATCATATTCTAATTTTTGGTTTTTAAACAAGGCTGACACTATTTGGTTAAATATACCGTACTTTTATATAAACACCAAAAACTATGGCTACCATCGAAAGCATTCAGAACGCCTATATTGATTACGTATTAACCGAAGGGCACGAACCAAAGTCGGTTTACTTGTTTGCCAAAAACAATGACATGAGTGAGGAAGAATTTTATCGTTTTTTTGGATCGTTTGAGGCAATTGAGCAAAATATTTGGGCCGAACTTGCTAATAAAACCATCACCGCAATTAAAATCCAGGAAGTATGGGCACAATATTCGGCACGCGAAAAAGCCTTATCGTTTTTTTACAGCTTTTTTGAGTTACTAAAAGGCAGCCGGAGTTTTGCTGTTTATAGCCTTAAAAAACATCAACGCGCTCTTTCGTCGCCACAGGTGCTTAATACAATGAAAAATATTTTTGAAGCCTTTGCCGATGAGATACTCCGCGATGGTCTTGATAGCGGCGAACTTACAGATCGCAAGTTTTTCACCAAAAAATATAAAGACGGGCTATGGCTGCAGTTTGGCTTTGTACTTAACTTTTGGGTGAACGACAACTCGGCCGGATTTGAAAAAACTGATGAAGCCATTGAAAAGGGCGTAAACGTAACTTTCGATCTGTTTCAGCGCTCGCCGATTGATAACCTGATAGATTACGGTAAATTTTTGGTAAAAAACGGAAGTTTTAAAGAGAAGATGGGTTTGTGAACCCCACCCTACCCTCCCCGAAAGGGAGGGTTCTAAGATTTCTAATAAACTAATTTATAATAATATTTTATAAAAGCCTCCCCCTCGGGGAGGTTGGGAGGGGTTAATGTACGCTGCTATTTTTGATATGGACGGCACTTTGGTGGATAATAACCCATATCACTTTAAAGCCTGGAAACAGCTTTTTGAACAACATAACCGTGTTGGGGTAACACCCGAGCTTTATAATGAAAAGATTAGCGGAGTACCGGGCATGGTAATTATGCGCAATTTTTTTGGCAATGATCATACCGAGGAGCAAATGACCCAGCTGTTTGCCCATAAAACCCGCAATTATAAAGAAATTTACGCACCGCATGTAACCCCTATTAATGGCCTTGAGCGTTTTTTAACAGCGTTGAAAAATGCGGGTTTTAAGTTGGCCGTGGCATCATCGGCTACCGAAGCTAATATTGAGTTTGTATTGAGCAGGCTACCGGTAAAACATCTTTTTGATGTAGTGGTTGATGGGTTGCGGGTCAGCAAATCAAAACCTAACCCTGATATTTTTTTAAAAGCCGCCAAAGATTTAGGTGTAAGTCCCGAAAACTGCGTGGTTTTTGAGGATTCACTTTCGGGCGTAAAGGCCGGCAATGCCGCCGGCATGAAGGTGGTGGGCATAACTACCAGCCATACCAGCGATGAGCTGCAGCCGGTTAGCCAGGTAATTACCGATTATACCGAGCTCACCGAACATGATGTTAAGGCTTTATTTGAATAACAAAATTACTACTATGAGCGAGGAAAAAGCGAGGGAGCAAAACAGTATACCTACAAGCAAAGTTGAGCGATCGGCCAGGTTTGTAAAAACAGGGTTTAAAGTTGGGGGTAATTACATAAAGCATTATTCAAAAAAGCTGTTTAACCCAAGCCTCGACAAAACAGAACTCAATGAGGATAATGCAGCCGACATATACGAATCGTTAAGCGAGCTTAAGGGCAGCGCACTCAAGGTTGCCCAAATGTTGAGCATGGATAAAAATATCCTCCCGAAAGCCTACGTTGATAAATTCTCACAGTCGCAATATAACGCTCCTCCCCTTTCAGGGCCACTTATTGTACAAACCTTCAGAAAACACTTTGGCAAATCGCCCGAGCAGATATATGATAAGTTTAACCTGCGTTCAAACAATGCAGCCTCTATAGGCCAGGTGCATCAGGCTGAACTGAACGGGCAAAAACTGGCCGTTAAAATACAATATCCGGGCGTTGGTGATTCTATATCATCAGACCTTAAACTGGTAAAACCGTTTGCATTCAGGCTGTTGGGCATGAGCGAAAAGGAGCTGGACATATACATGCGCGAGGTGGAAGAACGCCTGCTGGAAGAAACCGATTATGAGCTGGAAGTACGCCGTTCTATAGAATTTTCTAACGCTTGTGCGAATCTCGAAAACATAGTTTTCCCAACGTATTACCCCGAACTATCGAGCAAACGCATCATTACCATGAGCTGGATCGAAGGGCAGCATTTAAAAGAGTTTTTGCAAACCAATCCATCCCAGGAACTGCGTAATCAATTGGGGCAGGCACTATGGAATTTCTACAATTTCCAGCAACATGAACTTCGCGCCGTACATGCCGACCCACATCCGGGCAACTTCATGATCACTCCAGATGGCAACTTAGGTATTATTGATTTTGGCTGCATTAAAGAAATGCCCGAAGATTTTTATTACCCGTTCTTCTCGCTTACTTCTACCAATATGCTTGATAACAAGGAAGAAACTATTAAAGCCTTCCGCAAACTGGAAATGATATTGCCTAATGACAGCCCTCAGCAGGTTGAGTTTTTTTACAGCACCTACCATCAAATGATAAGCCTGTTTGCCAAACCCTACATGAGCAGCACTTTTGATTTTGGACACACTGCCTTTTTTGATGAATTATATGGCTTTGGCGAACAACTATCGCGCATGCCCGAATTTAAACAGGCGCGCGGCGTTAAACATTTTATATACGTTAACCGTACCAACTTTGGCTTGTACAACATACTCCACGAGCTTGGGGCACAGGTAAACACCGACACTTACAAACCGCACATCGTATTAGAACATTAATTTTGCAATCCTACTTATCTGCTTTTTTAAATGATTGCTAATATATACTCACAACACTTTTAATATAAACCCATAATTTTAAAACTCCATTAATATTTCGTTGTTGCTATACATTGATGAAAGTACTGCTCACAGGCGCTAATGGTTATATAGGTGCACGGTTAATACCTGCTCTACTGGCACAAGGCCATGAGGTTGTGTGTTTGGTACGAGACAAAGTCTTATTTGAAAAACAAAGTCAATTTGCCGCCCAGGTTTCCATTATTACCGGCGATTTACTGCGCAACCGCAGTATGGAAGCTTTACCTGTTGATATACAGGCAGCCTATTACCTCGTAAATGCTTTGCCACAAACATCGGGCTTTGCAGGGCTGGAGGCGCTTTCGGCCGAAAACTTTGTTAATGCTGTTAACCAAACCCATTGCAAGCAAATCATATCGTTAAGCGAAATCGATGATCATTTAACCGAAGCCGGGCTATCCCGCCTGCATGTTGAAGATATTTTGCGTACTGCCGATGCTGCTGTTACCATTTTAAAATCGACCATGATCATTGGCGAAGGCAGCATAGCTATCGAACTCATGGAAGGCCTTACCAAAAAATCGCCTATACTTATTGCACAAAAATGGGCTAAGGCGCAAGAGCAACCTATAGCCACATGTAATGTTGTGGAGTACTTAACGGGTTGTTTGTTAAACCAGGATACTTTTAACAGCGAGTTTCATATTAGTGGCCCCGAAATACTCACTTTTAAACAAATGCTGTTGTTGCACAGCGAGGTTTGCCGCGGGCGCAAAGTGAGCATCATGACTATGCCTCAAGTATCGGCCGCGCTGTCGTCATACTGGCTTAATTACTTAACGCCTATAAGTTTTTCACACGCCAAAACTTTAGTCGAAAACTTAAAATATGACTTGGTATCGCGCGATGATGCCATTCAAAGCATTATACCCCTTAAGCTTAAAAAGCTGCGCGAAGCCTTGCTCGAAACTATGCCTGTAAGCCGGGCTTAATAATTACCTGATGGCAAAACATGTTTTAATTACCGGCGGTACCGGTCTTATTGGCAGCGAGCTAACACAGATCTTATTAAATAAGGGTTACGAGGTTAGTCACCTGAGCCGTAGTGCGGGTAAAACCAATGGGGTAAAAACCTTTTTATGGGATGTAAATAAAGGTATAATTGACGAACAATGTATAAATGGCGTAGACACCGTTGTACATTTGGCCGGTGCAGGCATTGCCGATAAACGCTGGACCGAAAAGCGTAAACAGGAAATTATCGACAGCCGTACCAAATCAATCGGGCTTATTTATACAGCCCTTAAAGCCAACGCTAACCATACTGTAAAACATGTGGTATCGGCATCGGGTATTGGTTATTACAGCGACCGTGGCGATGAATTAATGACAGAGGACAAAACACCTTTGCACGACTTTTTAGGCACCTGCTGCATGGAATGGGAAAAAGCCGTTGATAAAGGCCTTGAACTCGGTTTATCGATCACAAAGTTCCGTACCGGGGTTGTGCTCACTAAAAAAGAAGGTGCATTACCTCAATTGGCTTTGCCCGTAAAATTTGGCGTAGGTTCGCCGCTGGGTAGTGGCAAGCAATACGTATCATGGATACACTTGCATGATGCTGTAAATATGTATGTGCAGGTAGTGGAAGGCTCTCTTACACCCGATACTTATAATATGGCTGCCCCAAACCCGGTAACTAATGCCCAACTCACCCAGGCAGTGGCTAAGCAGTTACGCCGACCTTTATGGGTGCCCAATGTTCCGGCTTTTGTTATTAAACTGTTGTTTGGCGAGTTATCAACCCTGGTATTGGGCAGTACATGTACATCATCACAAAAAATAGAAAAAGCGGGTTATCATTTTAAATTTGTACACGTTTCCGATGCTTTAAAAGATATTTATGGATAAAAATTCTCCAGTTACCGTTTTTTGGTTCCGTCGCGATTTGCGCTTACATGATAATGCTGGTTTGTATCACGCCCTTAAAGGCCCCAACCCGGTACTTTGCCTCTTTATTTTTGACCGCGTTATACTCGACAAACTGGAAGATAAGAACGATGCGCGTGTAACGTTTATCTATAATACCATTGCCCAACTTGATCAGGAACTTCAAAAACACAAAAGCTCGCTCCTGGTAAAATACAACAAGCCGGAGGATGCCTGGAAAGAGGTTTTAAAGGAATACGAAGTTGAAGCTGTTTATACTAACCGCGATTATGAGCCTTACGCAAAAAGGCGCGACGGTGAACTTGGCGACATATTCCACGAAATAGGTATCACTTTTAAAACTTTTAAAGACCACGTAATATTTGAGCGCGAAGAAGTAGTTAAAGACGATAAAAAGCCCTACACCGTTTTTACCCCTTACAAAAGGCGCTGGATGAGCACCATAACTGATTTTTACCTCAAAGCCTATCCAACCGAAAAGTATTTTAAAAACCTGCTCAAAACACAGGTGCTTACAATACCATCTTTAAAAAGTATGGGTTTTGAAGAAAGCAGCATACCTATACCCGATACAGAATACAAAAGTGTGATAGATGATTATGCCCGCGACCGCGATATTCCGGGTAAAAAAGGCACATCTCATATTGGTTTACACCTCCGCTTTGGAACACTCAGCATACGCGAGGTAACCAAAGAAGCCTTTAAACACGAGCATACCTGGTTGGGAGAGCTGATATGGAGGGAATTTTATTCCATGTCGTTTGATTTCTTTCCGGAAACTGAACACAGTGCCTACCGCCCCGCTTACGATCGTATTGAATGGCGGAATAACGAAAAAGAGTTTGAAGCTTGGTGCGAGGGTAAAACCGGCTACCCGCTGGTTGATGCCGGCATGCGCGAATTAAATGCCACCGGCTTTATGCACAACAGGGTGCGTATGGTAACAGCCAGCTTTTTAATAAAACATTTGCTGATCGACTGGCGCTGGGGTGAACATTACTTTGCGCAAAAACTTTTAGATTATGAGGCATCAACCAATATAGGCAGCTGGCAATGGGTAGCTGGCTCAGGTACCGATGTTATGCCCTACTTTAGAATATTTAACCCCGAGGCTCAAAAGGAAAAATTCGATCCGAAAATGGTATATATAAAAAAATGGGTTCCGGAGTATGGTACTAACCAATATCCTGAACCCATTATTAATAATAAAGCCGGTAAAGAACGGGCTTTAGAAGTTTATAAAAAAGCGGTAGCTAAATAATTCTAATTATTTACCACACTTATTAAATTCACCTCAAATCTTATACAACTAAAAGGAGGTATAATAACAACTCCATTACTGGTACTCCCGGCATAGCCATAAGCTATATTTGAAGGTATTAACATAGAAAGCTTACCTCCTGCCTTTATTTTCTTAATACCCTCTGCAAAGCCCGGAGTAATACCTTCCACATCAAGAGGAACCCCTGCTGGATCAGCATTTGAAGAAATATCAAACTGAGTGCCATTAAGCAAACTACCTGTATATTGTACATATACAGTTGAGTTATCAGTAACAACTACTTTACCAGTATCGGCCTGGGTTTGTTTCCAAAATAAACCCGACACGGTATTGTGATTGTATGTGCTCAAATCAATACCATTGGCAGCTGCATATTTACGAATAGATAATTCATCATAAGCATTTTGACGGGTTAGTAATTTAGTAGCAGGGTCAACATAATCGTCCATTACGTTAATATAATACTCTAAACTGGTATTACCTGGTAAACGGCCGCTGCCAGTACCCGACCCACTTTGCCCGTAAGCTAAACGCGAAGGAATAATAATACGCGCACGTGTACCTTTAGTTTTAATAATATTTTTAAAAGCCAAAGCTAAACCTTTAGGAGATAATGCTCCTGCATAATTATAACTACGGCTGGTAATAGTATCAGTAATGCTATACTTGCCATCTAACGAACGTATACTATATACAAATGCAACACGTGTTGGATCTGAAATTGCGTCGCCTTTACCTTGAGCAAGTATTTCATAATAAATACCGGTAGTATCGCCATCGCTTACATCACGCTTCATGCCGGTTAAACTGTTTGCTTTTATATAAGCATCAATCTGTTGCTGGTCGTAAGTTTTAATGTCAATATCGTTTCCATCTTTACGGCAAGCACTTAAAGCCACAACAGCCAGTAAAATAAACGCTGAATAAATTTGTTTCATTTATAAAAATCAGTTCGTTACGTCAAACACTTCAATAGTAAAATCGAGCACGGCATTGGCCGGCAAACCAACCACCGGTTGCGCATAAGGGCCATATCCATAGGCGGATGATATAAATAGCCTGATAACACCACCTTCACCTACCTTTGGCAGCCCTATCCTCCAACCTCGTATAACCTCTCCCAAAACAAAGGATGGGTGAATATCACCTGTTTGGCTAAATACCTTACCAGTAGTTAATAATTTACCGGTATACCCCACCGTAACCGAGCTTGATAAGCTGTAAAGCGGCTCGCTGGTTCCGGGTTTTTCAATTATATACCAAACACCTATAGTATCGGGGCGGCCTAAAATATTCTCAACCCTTTTGGCTTTTCCTTTTAAGTTGTTTCGTACCAGGTAATTGTTGATCAGGTTGCTGTCAATGGCTACCTGGTCTGTATTAATTACGGCCGGATCATCAACTTTGTTACAGGCAGTAAATAATCCCGTAAAAAGTATAGCAAAACAAAATAAAAGTAATAACCTGTTCATGCCCCACTTACTAATCGGCAAATTTACCTTTTTAAAGCACAAAAACGGCAGGTTAACAATTTTTAACATTTTGGGGTGAGCATAATATGTATTTACGAGTGTAAAACGTATTATTCGGGATTATAATCTAACGTGAGCTGATTTATTTTTTTAAGCGCATTGGTAAGGTATTGTTTCTCCTTATCGGTAATATGATCGTTTAAATAAGCATTAAACTGCTTTACTATTGCGCGCGACATTTGCCTTTTTTGCTTACCCTGCTCGGTAAGATATATTTTAACCGAACGCTTATCCCCCTCGTTAGACTGGCGGTATATAAGGTCCATTTTTTCGAGCTGGCTCAGCATACGCGATAAGCTGGTTGATTTAATACCCAGTAAAGCTGCCAGCTGCGATACCGTAGTGCCTTCCTTCTCATCAATATTAATTAGCACATAACCTATAGATTGAGTAATACCAAAATCGGCCACTAATTGGTTGTAGCGGTTGGCCATATTTTGCCAAACAATTTTTAACAGGTAATCAATGGTTTCGTGGTGATGATGTTTCACAGCTACAGCAAGTATGCAAATCAAAGGTAATTAAAAATGTATGTGAGCCAAATAAAAGTGAATTGACTGTTTTGGATGTGATATTGCTTATATCATATTAAAAAAACCAACTCAAATACATCTTGGTAAATCCTGAGATTACATAATTTGTAATCCTGAATCTGCACTACTGGTTCATTTATATTACCATCCTGCTTTGGTATCATCTCCTCTTGGGTCGGCGCCGCCTACATAGCCCTGCGGCGTTACCACAATGGCATCAACCCGGCCAATGCTGCCCCGGGGCTTTATTTTATAACCTTTTTGTTGGAGCTTATTAAGTACCTCATCGGTAAAGGCTGCAGTTTCGGGCTGAATTTCATCAGGCAGCCATTGGTGGTGGAAACGTTTGGATGTTACCGCTTGCTGTGCATCCTGCCCAAAATCAATTACATTTAATATGGTTTGAAACACCGAGGTTATAATAGTTGACCCGCCCGGTGTGCCAACCACCATGAAGAGTTTACCGTTTTTTTCAATAATAGTGGGCGTCATGGATGATAGCATGCGTTTGCCCGGCTGTATGCTGTTTGCCTTGCCGCCTACCAGTCCGTACATGTTTGGTACGCCCGGTTTCGAGCTAAAATCATCCATTTCGTTATTGAGCAAAAAGCCTGCACCGTTAACAAATATTTTGTTGCCAAACGAGCCATTGAGCGTAGTGGTAATTGATACCGCATTGCCCGCAGCATCAACAATAGAAAAGTGGGTAGTTTGGTCGCTTTCGTAACCGGCAAAGCTGCCGGGCTGTATACTGCTGCTTGGAGTAGCTGCATCCCAGCTAAAGCTTTTCATTCTGCCGATTATATAATCGGGTTTCAACAGGCTATCAACAGGCACTTTATAAAAATCAGGGTCGCCCAGGTATTTAGAACGATCGGCATACACGCGCCGTTCGGCCTCTGTGATCAATCGCACCGTCGAATCCTGGTTGTGCCCCCAACGGTTTAACGGATAAGGCTCAACACTACGCAGCAACTGCAATAAAGCAATACCACCGCTTGATGGCGGGGGCATAGTAATAACCTTATAACCTTTATAACTACCCGTAATTGCCTTGCGCCATACCGAATGGTAGTTATTCAAATCGGCCTGGCTTATTAAGCCGCCCCCGGTTTTCATTTCGGCCACCATGTAGTTTGCCACAGCGCCCTCATAAAAACCGGCACGCCCTTTATCACTAATCAGCGTTAATGTTTTGGCCAAATCTTCCTGTACTAATACATCACCAGCTTTCCAGGGCGTGGTTTTTATAAAATAGTTTTTACCATTGGCATTGAGCTTGGTAAATTGCTCCTGGCTGCGGTTAATATCATTCGCCAAATGTTCGGTTACTACAAATCCTTTGCGGGCCAGGTCTATCGCCGGTTGCACTACATCGACCCATTTTAGCTTGCCATATTTTTGATGAGCCTGCACCATACCATCAACCGAACCGGGTACACCGGCCGCCTGATGTGTGAATAAACTTTTATTAGGTATAACATTCCCGCTACCGTCAAGATACATATTGGTAGTGGCTAAGGCGGGAGCCTTTTCCCTGAAATCTAAAGTACTGGTTTGCCCGGCCGCCGAACGGTAAACCATAAAACCGCCGCCCCCAATATTACCGGCCTGAGGTAAGGTTACCGCCAGGGCAAACTGCACAGCTACGGCGGCATCAACGGCATTACCACCTTTTTTCAGTACTTCAAGCCCGGCACGGGCAGCATCGGGGTAAGCGCAAACTACCATACCCTTATAGTACCCTTTGGTTTGTGCCGATGTATTTACCGTAAAGCCTGCAACTGCTATAAATAAGCAGGCAGCAGCACGTTTTAAATTTACCATACCTTAACCTCTAATTTTTTGTAATTTAATGAATAGAGTTAAACTTATGAGGCAAAGGACCGTCATAATGACTTAAAAATTTATCACTGATACTCAATACTTACATCGCTTAAACACAAATTTAAGATCACAAAATGGCATAAAACCCCAAATTTGCCGTTTACTACAAAACTCACATCATGAAAAAAACAGCTCTAATACTACTTGCCTCGGCATTTATAATGCTATTTCAGCAGCAGGCAAAAGCACAATTATATACAGCAGCAGCCGGTTTAAAATTTGGCGGTTATGAAAATGGCCCTTCAGGAAAATACTTTTTAAACGAGAGTAACGCCATAGAAGGTATTTTAGGCATTCGTAAAAACGGATTGGTTGTTACAGGATTATACCAAATACACCAAGATGCGTTTAATGTAGCACAGCTTAAATGGTATTATGGTGCAGGCGCGCACTTAGGTGCCATGAGCGAAGGGCGTTACAAACGCTTTGGCGGTGGTGATGAGTATTACAAAGGCGGTATACTGTTAGGTGCCGATGCTGTTTTAGGCTTAGAGTATCTCATTCCTCAAAGCCCTATTGCCATAAGCCTCGATCTTAACCCCCGCCTTGAACTTGGGCGCGGACCATTTTTTGACGTTGCACCAGGCTTAGGCATAAAATATACCTTTAAATAAAGTTAGGCATTATCCTAAACAAGAACGCCATTGCAGTTTGCAATGGCGTTCTTGTTTAACGTGCTTTTATTTAGCAATAATTATTTTAGCCGAATACGCTTTTTGCCCCAGCATTATGCGCATTACATAAGTACCGGCGGCATACCGGCTAACGTTAATGGCACCACTGTAGTTACCTGCCTGTACAGCCGATTGATTATTATAAACAACCTGCCCTTGTGTACTGATAAGCGACAAAGTGAGCGTATTTGCTTCGGGCGCTACAAAAGAAATATTTAAGTTAGTAGCTGTTGGCACCGGATACACCGATAGCTTAATATCGGTTGAGGTATTTACCACCCCATCGGCCTTAACGTAGGTATAAAGCGGTGAGATAGCCGTACAACCTGTAACCAGTATATTTTGTAATTGATAGTTACCGCTTTGCGCTGGCACCAGCGTTTGGCTTGTTGCCCCGGGTATTAAAGTACCATTTAAGTACCACTGATTATTTGTTGCAAAATTTGATGAAAGCATTGTACCATTTTGCGTAATAACAGGACTTGTTACCTGTACTGGCACACGTACAGCCGATGGGCAACCACTGCTGGCCACTTTCATGTCATAAAAAAAGTAATAAAAACCACGGTAAGCTGTAGTATCAGTAGGGTTATTAGCCAATACTGCATTATTACGCTGAATGTTAAAAACTGCATTCCCAAAAGGATAGCCGCTTACACCAGCGTTACTTCTAAACAATGTAGCGCCATCAGCATAACTTACAGTTAAACGATAAATACCGGCTTGAGGCAGCACTAAATTTAAATTATAAACCTGACCCTGATCGGCTAAATCATCGTTTTGCGCGCCGGCTGCGGGCGTAGTGCGGGTTGCCGTTACTGCTAAATTGGTACGGGCAACCTCCTGCCCGTTAGCGTTGGTAGCTATAACGCTAACTGTACCCGAATTACCCACATACAAACGCGCACTTTGAATTACAATTGGGATTTGTGTAGATACTGTAACCGATTGGCCGAACTGATTATAACCTCCCCCACCAAAATTAGACTTGGTCGCAGGTCCAACAGATGCACTGTAATCATTAAGGGCTGCATAAAAGGTATTGTTGGTTGGCGTGGCCTTTGTAAGCGCACTTGAACCGGCAGTTACAGGCGTACCTCCGGTTGGAACAGTGTACCATAACACTTCGCCCTCACCACTGCCCGAGAGCAGGTATTGCTTGGTATCATCGCAATAAGCAGCCATTAAATTTGCCGGTACTGGTATAGATCCTATCACAATATTAGCTGTAACGCCATTATTAGCCGCAACCTGATCATTAGTAAGATTTGTAGTTGCTGTTATAGTGTACGATGCACCGGCCACGGCATTGAACGTACCGTTGAGTATAAAATCATCTTCGGCCAGCGTAGCAAGTGTTTTGGTATAGGTTTCGGTTAAAGTAATGGTTTGCCCTCCGGCAACAGGAGTAACGGTTACAGTTACCGGTATATTGCTTATGGTTGTACGTCCAAAGTTTTTCAGTCTTACACTAATGTTTGATGTTCCGGCACAGGCTCCGCCCACTGCAGTGTTGGTAACCCTTATGGCACCTGCATCACGGGCGGCTTGTATAAACTGCACGCGGTAATCCTGCGTTTCACCTTTATTATAAGTTCCGCAAGGCAAAATGGCGGTATCATCTGTAGTTTCCACCAATACTACCCGCATCAAACTATAATTTCCGGCTATGGCAGCGGCTGGTACGGTTATATTGGCGTTGTAGGTACCTGTTCCGTTTATTACGCCGGTTGTGGCAACCAGTTCAGTTACAGGGTCAAAAGTTCCATCACCGTTCCAATCAATAAATACTTTGGCACGTTTGTTAAAATTGCCTCCGCAGGTACCTAATGTTAGGCTTAACGGATAGCTCAAGCCCTGCTCTAATTGTATTACCCTGTTAGTATAATCGCTATAAGTAGTGCAGCCGGCAGCAGGAGTATTGTTAATGTTTGATAGGGTAACATTGTCGATGCGTGAGTCGGCGCTTGATGCCGGAGCCGAAGCGCAATAAGGAGATCCACCTACGCCTGTGACAATTAATGAATACGGCTGAGAGCCACCCTGCAAGGTTCCTTTATGACTTACTCGTATTGTATAAGTATGACCCGGAATTACATTATCAACATAAACCTGCTCAACGTTATCGCGTGTATTATCGCCGCGTGTGGCTGCAACTGATGGAGTTAACAAGTTGAGTGTCCAGGGGCTGTATGTAGTTGATGCATCGCTGATGCGAATATCTAAATCATTAATGAGTTTGGCAGTACGATCGTTTAGTGTGCCATCTGCCGCAACTGTGGCTTGCGGATCTGTCCAGGCTATGGTGGCCACCAGGGTACCGTTGCCCGAGGCTACCACACTAAGTGTTTGAGTTTGTCCCTGCTGTAAAGTATTTTCGTTTATCAGGCTTTTTGTTCCCTTATCGGTTATAGCCTGGGCTGCTTTGCGGCTGTCAAGCACACCCCAGCCGTATATATAATCAGGGCCGATATTACCTGCATCAAAAGCGGTATGGCAAACTAATCCTTTTAAGGTAGCCGAACGCATAAACGCACCGGCATTTTTTTGTGAATAATACTCTTGTAATAAGAGTAATGACCCGGTAACATTTGGCGTGGCCATTGAGGTACCTGACAAAGTTGTGTATGCCGTATTGCTGCTGTTACTGGTTGATAAAACCTGGTCGCCATCGCCGCAAATATCAGGCTTAATACGGCCATCATCTGTTGGGCCAAGCGAACTAAAACTGGTTACAGATACCGATTGCGGCGTTGTAGGCCCGTTGGGCAACTGGTTTATAGCGCCAACGGTAAGCACGTTTTTAGCAACCGAAAAACCGGCAATTATATCAAAACCACTATTGCTGCTTATACCAGCAGGGCGAGGGCCTTTACTTACTAAAGTTGGATCGGTACGGCTGGCATAGCCCCAGTAGTTAGCTCCTACTGCCGGCCCTGTGTAACTGCGGTTATTACCCGCTGCCGAAACAATAAGATAATAAGGGGCATTTACGGCCACCTGATCTATACTGCGCGATTCGCTGTCATAAAAACCGAATTTGTAATCTTCGGTATCGCCGGGTAAACCATACCATTCCCAGCGGGCTTCGTCATCATTGTAATTCCAGCCTACAATAGGGCCATAAGAGTGGTTGGAGAGCAACAAGCCTGATGCAGCTGCGGTTATTTCGGCTATATCTGCGTTAAAATCATAGGACTGCAGAGTGCCTGCATTAAAAGCCATGCCCTTGGCCGGGGCATAAATGCCCTTTGCTATCATAGTACCAGCTACGTGAGTTGAATGCTGCGAAGTTGCGGCTGCTGCATTGCGCAGGGTAATAGTTTTACCGGCAAATTCCTGGTGAGTGGTTAACACCGAGCCACCATCCCAAATAGCCAATTTATTATTTAGCGTAGTGCTTGAGCCCGAAAGGTTCAGGCCTAAATCGCCACCGGTTTGAATGCTGTTTGTGCGGGTGGTTGCTGCCGCAGTGGTATTGTTGTAAGTTTTATAAAAAACAGGAAAACCCAATGGAGTGATGCGCTGCAGTGCAATTTCTTCGCCGGTTTTAGTGGTTCTGCGGGTTATCCAATTGCGTTGAGGAGCTAATAATAATGCCTTTTGCAAGCCAGTATTATAGGTATTTTCTATCTGAACGGCCAACTGGTCGAGCTCGGCTTTTTTAGCTTCGGTTACCAATGGCTTTTGAGCCAAAGCATTACATATTGATAGTAACACTATTGCAGCAGTCCAAACACTTTTACTAAATTTATTGCTATACATATATTAGTAGCGATTGGCATACAATCGCCTTATAATTTTTGACTAATTTAATATTATCTGATAAGATTTTATGGTCAAAAATATTTACAATAAATTTATTCTTTTCCTTAAACTGATATACATGAAATTCAACTCCTTTTGGTACATAAAAATTATTGGCATTGTCTTAATTACAGGTATTATCATCATTTCATGTTCGATGCAAAAACCACAACAAATTACACAAGGTATTGAGGGACAAGTAACCCGCCTTAGCGGAAACCAGATGCCCATGAAAGGTCGATTGCCAGCACAAGGAAAAGGCTTACTTGCCGATATTTTAATTTATGAGGCTACAACCATACAGCAAACCGAAGGACAAATACCACTTTTCAATAACATTAAAACACATAAGATTGGCCAAACCAAAAGTGATAGCACAGGCCATTATAAAATATCTTTACCTCCCGGGAATTACTCGGTATTTATGAAATTTAACGGGAAATTTTTTGCTTCTGAAACCGATGGTAAAGGTACATTGAACCCGGCCGAAGTTATAAACGGGAAAATTACCCAACGCAATATCACGGTTAATGTTGGAGCAGCATATTAAACTTTAGGCTTAGTTAGATTTGGTTTTCTCCAGCTTTTCTTTAAACTTCTTATCTTCTTTTTCTTTGAGTTTTCGCGCCTTTTTGGCTGCCTTTTCCTTCTCTTTCCTGATTTTTTTGGCCGTACGTTCGTTGGCTTTAGGAGCCTTGCCCATGCCACTGGCTTTTATGCCGTTGAGCAAAGTAAACCATATGGTTTTAAAGAACGGAAAGTTGCCCGGCCGGATAAATGCTAACGTAGCCAACCGCGGACTTTGCCCTGTCTTATCAGGATTATCACTTTTGATCACGAAGCTATTAGCAAGCAAACTCAACAACGACTTTTTAGTGAACCCTTTTTCATCATCCTGCCGAAGCAGTTTTACATTTAGGTTGTTATATAAGATTTTGAGCTGCCCATTTGATACTTTTTGCGTACTACTCACCTTAAAATCAATACTTTTTAAATTGCCCGAAGTTATTTGTATCATACTCAGCGGCACCAATGCGGTATTGGCTGACCGCATATCCATAGCGCCGAGGTGACCACGATAGCTATACTTGTAATCGGCATCGTTAAGGTTAAAATTAAACCATAGATCAAGCCCGCCTACGCCCATAAAGCGCGTATGAACGTATGCCCTACAAATATTATTTTTTTGCAAAGCCTGTTTGCTGTTGGTAATATTAAGGAATCTTGCTGATGTGCTTAAAAATTTTACTGCCCCGCTTTTTTTAGATTGCTTATTATATTGGCGGTAGCTTACGTCGGTATTTTTGATGCGAAGGGTATCAATATTAAAAATGGTTTTAAATTGATGCCGGATAGCCCAATGCGGAAAAGTGACCAACCTGTCGGTAGCTGGAATAGAACCATTTGGATTACTGAATACTTCAAAAAAACCACCCTCTAACCGCGCATCTGCAATGGTTATGCCGCTGCGCCGGTAATACATGTTAAAGTCGAAGTTATTAAGCGTAATGCTATCAAACTTACAGGCAAACCTATCTGTTTTACTTTTAGCAAAGTAAACAGACACGGGCAATGGTTGCACCTCTACCCCTGAAGCCGTTACCCTTGATGCAGCGGTATGCAATTCGAGCGATTTTACCCTATACTTATACAGGCCGCTGGTTGATTGCCCGGTGTAATTGCGTAAACGTGCGGTTATATCTTTACAAAATAATGTTCTGGTGGTATCGGCCTGGGTTGCAGAGTCAATAAGTAAATCATCGGCCCTAACACTAATGTGCCTTAAAATGGATGCAGCAGCTTTTTTACCCGAATAATCGTTAAAAGTAAACTGCATATCATCAAGCTGTATGGCATCAACCTTTATGTGCTTAATATCTTTGGCTATTTTTTGATAAAGGGTACGCTTTTCTTTAGCGCCTGTACCGGGCTTCTCACCGTATTTATTCAATTGCACTTTTGAACCCGTAAGTACGATATTTCCAACCTCAAGTTCCTTTTTAAAGAACATTTTAATTGCCTTTGCCCCGTTTATACTTACTTGCTTTACCTGCAAATTGTACAGGCTAAATGGTGCCTTACCCTGCCGCTTCAGCTTCTTGTAAACGGCGGTATCGGGTTTGAATTCAATATTGTACAGCGAGGCTTTGCCTCTAAAAATATTTAAATCAAGATCAGTAAAATTTACCTGGTAAAGGCTATCGGTTGCTTTTACAACGCCTTCTTTAAGTTTTTGGGTTAGTACAGGTTTTAAAAAGCTGTTAATAAATAACACCACTATGAGCAACAGTAACGCCAATGCGGCAAGTACTGCAAGTACAATTTTTTGCGTACGTGTTTTAAATACAGAACCCGCCATGTGTTTTAGGTAACCTCGCCCTTAAAATAAACCCCGTAAAACAAAAAAGTTTGCCCGTAAGGCAAACTTTACAATTCAACATGGCTAAACAGGTTATGATCTTACCGGCAATTTTTTGAATATACCTTCAACAATTTCGGGTAACCGGGCCATTACTTTTTGCGGGTCGCGACTTAACTCGCCACTGCTATAACCTATCCATACAGGTTCGCGGGTGCGTGCATCAATCAACTCAATGGCTAACACACCTTCTTTAAAGTGTTCCTGGGTTGGATAGGCATAACCGCCTCCCCAGCCGCCCCAACCACCGTAAAACATTGGGCTAAAACGGCCTCTCCAGCCCATTCCCCAACCCCAACCAGGACCCCAGCCCCAGCCACCACCCCAATAAGGCGAATTGTATGATGTTCGGGTACCACGGTCAACCAGGGTATTAAAACGTACAATTAAATCGGCACCACCATTTTGTTCGGTTAAACCTTTATTTTTGAGGCTTAATGCTGCAGCATCCTTAATTTTTTGATAGGCCTCCGGGTTATTGTAATACTTGTTGTTGTTAATGTAATTTAAACGTGCGCCCAAATTACGTTTGTCACTTATTACACTATCCGGCTTACGCGGCTTTATTTGCGGTGCAAAAGCAAATGTTTTGTATTGCGACAAGCTAATGTCGTCATGACCGGCAGTGTAATAATGATAGCCGGTTGAACAGGCTGAAAATGCGGTTACCATAACCAACATCAGCCCCACATATAGTAACCTTTTCATAGATATAATTTTGATAGTATTTATTAGACAACGCTCATTATAAAGGTTTAATGTGTGCTGGTACTTTTTATTGCAATAAATTTTGCATAAAGTAAACAAGTATGAGCGGTGGTAATTTGTTTAGAGTAATGAGTGCAGTTTGCAAGACTGTTACAGCCTCAAGTATGCGTTCATATGCTATCTACCTGTTTATTGGTTTTTCTTTAACATAGCCCACAATTATCCGCCTCAGGCGAGATAATAATTCTGAACCATTCCGGTTCACATAACAACAATGACATCATTAGCCATCATGCCAAGAATGCTCTACGATAAATACTTACCTACAATAGGCATTCTGCGCCCCATGCCAAAGGCCTTGGGCGATACGCGCAATATTGGCGGTGTTTGATAGCGTTTGTGTTCGGCTGTGTTTACGAGTTTCAGCACACGGCGCACGGTGGCTTCATCGTAGCCTAAGGCAATAATTTCGGCCGATGAAAGACGGTTTTCCACGTATTCCATCAGGATGGTATCAAGGGTATCGTAATCAGGTAGCGAGTCGCTGTCTTTTTGATCGGGGCGTAACTCGGCCGAAGGGGGTTTAACAATAGAATTTTGCGGGATAATTTCGCCGTTACGGTTAATGTAATTAGCCAGCTGGTAAACCTGTGTTTTATAAACATCGCCCAGTACCGATATGCCACCGCACATATCACCATATAAAGTACCATAACCCACTGCTGCTTCACTTTTGTTTGAGGTATTGAGCAGGATGTAGCCAAACTTATTACACATGGCCATTAATACCACGGCACGGCTACGGGCCTGTAAGTTTTCTTCGGCTATATTAAACGGCAAACCCTCAAACTGCGGCTGAAGCGCTGTTTCAAAAGCATCGGTAATTGATTTAATTTCTACCAGTTCAGATTTACAGCCCAGGTTGCGTACCAAATCTTCGGCATCTGTAATGGAGTGCCCGGTTGAATATTTAGAAGGCAGCAATACAGCCATCACGTTTTGTGCACCTAAAGCTTCGGCAGCCAACGCACAAACTACAGCCGAATCGATACCGCCTGATAAGCCTAAAATAGCTTGCTTAAAGCCTGATTTGTAAAAATAATCGCGTATGCCTAACAGCAGTCCCTGGTGTATCTGCTCAATATCGGTTTGGCGTTGCCGCATCAGGGTTACAGGTTGTTCGGGCGTTATGATTGCATCATCATTTAAGTTGTAGTAATTGAGCACCTCTTTAAAGTAAGGCATCTCATCAACCATTTCGCCCTTATTATCAAAAACCAACGAACCACCATCAAAAATAATTTCGGTTTGGGCGCCTACCTGATTTACATAAAACAGGGGCAAGTTATAGCGTTTGGCATTATCGCTTAAAATGGCAATACGTTCTTCATCATGATTGTAAGCAAACGGCGATGCAGCAATGTTTATCATCACATCAGGCTTTTGCTCAATTAGCACATCCATCGGCCTGCTGATGTATAGCGGGTTTTCGATGGTGTTCCACAAGTCTTCGCAAATGGTTAGCGCTATACGATGACCCTTGTAATCAACACAGGTAAACTCTGTTTCGGGTTCAAAATAGCGGTATTCGTCAAATACGTCGTAATTAGGTAACAGGGCTTTATTTACAACGTATTTTACCTCGCCGTCGGCAATAAAATAGGCCGAGTTATGCAGGTCTTTGCCCCCTTTGCTCTTCTTTTTATTAGGCGTAGGTATACCTATAATACATGCTACATCGGTACATGCAGCCGCAATTTTTTGTGCCGATTGCTCGCACAAGCCTATAAATTCGCGAAACTCCAAAAAATCGCGGGCAGGGTAGCCACTTATGCACAGTTCGGCAAATACAACTAAATCGGCTCCGTTTTGGCGGGCTGTGTTTAGCGTATCAATAATTTTAGCTGTATTTGAATCAAAATTACCGATGTGATAATTTAGCTGTGCCAGTGCAATTTTCATAGTAAAGGTATTATATAGTGCATTATCATAAATATGAACTCAAAACCAATATTTTTGTTCATACCATATGAGCATACTCTACCGCAGCAAATTAAAACATTTTTATGCGCTTTTTTTAATAGCCGCCATACTAAGTTCTTGTAAAGAGGACAAAAAAAAGATAGATGTAAGCAATATTAAACTCGAAGTGCATATTGAACGGTTTGACCATGATTTTGACCTTATGCGAAATAAACCCATGGCGCAGCAGGTAGCGGTATTACAAAGTAAATATGGCCCGTTTTATGCAGATTTTATTCAGCGTATTTTAGATGCAGGTAATATTGCCGATACAGCATACTTTGTCAACCTGCGCCAGGTATTTGCCGGTAAGCCCTACCTGGATTTAAAACACGAAGTAGATTCGGTTTATCCTAACCTCCAAAAGCAGGAAGAAGAATTAACCGATGCATTCAAACGTATTAAATATTACTTCCCGCAAAAGCAGTTGCCCAAGGTTTATGCTTACTTTTCTGGCTTCCAGGCGCAAACTACTTTAGGTAATGGCTATTTTGGTATAGGGCTCGATCAGTTTTTGGGACTAAAATCAAAGTTTTACCCGGCATTGGTTAATACTTATCCGCATTATTTGTCGCGCAGGTTTACGCCCGATAATATAACCCCGAGAGTTATAGAAGGTATGCTGCATGAAGACATGTTTCCGGAAGCGGATGCAGACAGATCTCTTTTAGCCAAAATGGTTTATGAAGGTAAAATGTTGTACCTGATGGATGTATTGCTTCCGGATGTGCCCGACAGCACAAAGATTGGTTACACCTCGCAGCAAATACAGTGGTGCCAAGCTTTCGAAAAAAATATATGGGGTTACTTTTTAGAAGAAAATTTGCTTTACGAAACGGATTACCTCAAACTGCAAAAATATTTGAACGAAGCCCCGTTTACACCCGGCTTAGGCGAAAAAAATGAATCGGCCCCTAAGTTGGCCGTTTATACGGGCTGGCAAATCATCAGGCAGTATATGATCAAGCATCCCTACACTACGGTTCAACAGCTCTTGGCATTAAATGACCCGCAGAAGATTTTGGATGATGCGGGGTATCACCCTAAGTAGGTAGACCACCTAAATCCTCTCCGCCTAAGGCGGAAGTACTTAAAAACAGGACAAGTTTCCTCTCCCTCAATTCCAGGGAGGGCCAAACAAAAAAGAGCTTCCTAATCATCTTAGGAAGCTCTTTTTGTTTTATGTAGAAAAAGGTACTTAGTCTTTTGCGCCTAAAATGGCGAACACACCTTTTAACGAAATCAGGATACCAATTACCAGGATAACATTTGATACACTGGTGAATATAAATCCGTGACCCCAGATTTGATCCAGGAAACGGAAAAACACACCTACTAAACCAATAATGGTAGCTGCAGATATTATCAGGTAAATACTTGGCGAATTAGCTTTTTGCATTGAACTCATGGTAATTGCTATTTGTTAGCGCAAAAATATAAATCTTTGGGTAATTCACCCTATCAGATTGCAGATATTTTAAACATTTAAACAGCAGTTGTTATTGTAGAGTTTTTGCGTTTATACATACGATAACCTACCCAAGCCCCACATCCGGCCAGTATAAACACCCAAAGATTAACGAGGCCGATAATGAACACGGCAAACATTTCCCAGCCATCTGTAACTGCAATCCAAAACCTACTCAACAACGGCAATTGGTAAGCACTTGTATTATCATTAGCTACCATCTCGCGCACTACTGTATTGCTTTGATATAAATTAAGTACAACTATGCTATACTTAACCGATTCATCAAGGAATGTATTGCTGATTTTTTGATCAACCATATCATCCTTAAGCTTTAGCATGGCATCTGCTTCTTTTATGGTTGGCTTCCATTTATCTTGTTTCGAATCAATTTCAGCCCTATTTTCGCGTTTTAGCCGGGTAGATAAATAATCGAGTGTCTTATCTTCAATATCCATTCGGCGAACATTCACATATATTCCTAAATGGCTCACCTCTTTTAAAAACTGTTCTAAATTTTGCGAAGGCACCTTAACTGTGATGTCGGCCGTAGAAGTATATGCCGACACATGCTTTAACGAATCAATGTGATTGGTACGCATATCTTCATCGTGCAAAATTGAAGATTGCATGTTGTGGTGCACTACAAAACCTTTGTAGTTTCTTGCTAAATCACCGATCTTTTCTCCGGCCTGTTGTACATCCTTTACTTTAAAACGCATTTCTCCTGTTTTCACCAGCTTTTTGCCAATAGTATCAGTGATAACCGCATCAACCGAAGCTGAGTCGGCAGATGAAGTACTATAGTCTGATGCTGATGAACTTCCACTTCCTTTGCAGGCTGCAAAAAGGCAAAGCACGGCCAGGAGCACTAATAAGTTGCTCATTTTCATAGTATTAAAGTTTTATGGTTTTTTATATTGATACCGAAAACCGGCAAAAAGTAACCCTAAGGTTTTGTATTTACTATGTGTTTGTTACAAAGTTATCTTAAATTCTCATTGCGATCGATAGCGTGGTACTTCCCTTATGCAAAGGTAAACATCAAGAGAAGATTGCCATCGATCATCTGTTCTGCCACACCCTGCGCCTCGCAATACACGAAATACCAGCTATAAAATAAATCAGCTAATTCTTTTAAAACAAAAAAGCCGGACTGGCGTCCGGCTTTGGTAAAATATATTCAAGTTTATAATTATCCGTTTGATAGGGCTGCAGCACCGCTCACGATCTCGGTAAGCTCGGTGGTAATGGCTGCCTGGCGGGCCTGGTTGTACGAAAGTTTTAAGGCTTTCAGCAAGTCGCCGGCATTGTCAGTTGCCTTGTCCATCGCGGTCATACGTGCGCCATGCTCAGATGCATTTGAATCTAATACGGCACGGTATAACTGAATTTTAATATTTTTAGGAATCAACTGCTCAACAATATCCTTTTGCGATGGCTCCAAAATATAATCAGTTTGATCGGCAGCTGTTTTAGTTGCATTAAGCTCGGCCTCGGCTTTAGGCACAGGCAATAATTGTTCGCTAACTAAAACTTGTACAGCAGCGTTGCGGAAGTGGTTATATACTAATTCAACACGATCGTATTTACCATCAACAAAACCTTGCATAATGGCCTCGGTAATTACCGATACGGTGGTGAAGTTTAAATCGCTGTATACTTCGTTGTTATCGCCAATTACATTAAAGTTGCGTTTCAGGTAGTAATCCTGAGCCTTACGGCCAATGGCTACTATTGATACGTTACCGGCTGCAAATTGCTCGCTGTATTTATCGGCTATAAGATTATTAGTGGTTTTAATGGCGTTGGCATTAAAAGCACCTGCCAAGCCACGGTTTGATGATACCACAACTACCAATACACGCACGGGCTCGCGCTCCTGCAAATAAGGTGATGCGCCATCTTCAATACTTGCCGATAGGTTTGCCAGCATTTCCTTTAGCTTGGTAGCATAAGGGCGCAATTGAACAATAGCATTGGTAGCTCTCTTCAGCTTGGCAGCCGAAACCATTTTCATGGCCTTGGTGATTTGCTGGGTTGAGTTTACCGACGCAATACGGTTTCTTACTTCTTTTAAATTAGCCATGCTTTGTGAGTAGAAAGTATCAAGTAAAAAGTAGTAAGACTTTATCCTGCTACTTTTTACTTTTTACTAAGTACTTTTTACTAAATATTAATATTTTGCTGTAAGTTCTTTAGCTACGGTTTCGAGTACGCTGGTTAAGCTATCATCAAATTTACCGGCTTTCAATGCTTTCAATACTTCAGGGTGACGCAGTTCCATCTGGCTTAAAAACTCCGACTCAAACTCACGTACTTTGTTTACAGGTACGTTACGCATTAAGCCTTTGGTTCCTAAGTAAATGATGGCAACTTGTTTTTCAACCGATACCGGCGAAAACTGGCCTTGCTTCAGGATCTCTACGTTACGGGCACCTTTATCTAACACGTTTTTGGTAGCTGCATCAAGATCCGAACCGAATTTAGAGAAAGCCTCTAACTCGCGGTACTGAGCCTGATCAAGCTTTAAAGTACCGGCAACTTTCTTCATTGATTTGATTTGCGCGTTACCACCCACACGTGATACCGAAATACCTACGTTAATAGCCGGACGAACACCTGCGTTAAACAAGTTCGACTCTAAAAATATCTGACCATCGGTAATTGAGATTACGTTGGTTGGGATATAAGCAGATACGTCGCCAGCCTGGGTTTCAATAATTGGAAGAGCGGTTAATGAACCACCACCTTTTACTAAGTGTTTGATCGACTCAGGTAAGTCGTTCATGTCTTTAGCGATCTCGTCGTTAGCGTTAATTTTAGCGGCACGCTCTAATAAACGGCTGTGCAGGTAAAACACGTCACCAGGGTAAGCCTCACGGCCCGGTGGACGACGAAGTAACAAAGATACCTCACGGTAAGCCACAGCTTGTTTAGAAAGATCATCATAAACGATCAAAGCCGGACGACCAGTATCACGGAAGTACTCACCAATGGCAGCACCTGCAAACGGCGCAAAGAACTGCATTGGAGCAGGCTCGGCAGCGCTGGCAGCAACTACGATTGAGTATGGCATAGCACCGTTCTCTTCAAGTGTGCGAACAATGTTAGCTACGGTAGATGCTTTCTGACCGCAGGCAACGTATATACAAATTACAGGTTCGCCTGCAGCATAAAATTCTTTTTGGTTGATGATGGTATCGATACAAACCGCAGTTTTACCGATCTGACGGTCACCAATAACCAACTCACGCTGGCCACGACCGATAGGAATCATCGCATCGATAGCTTTGATACCAGTTTGTAACGGCTCGTTAACCGGCTGACGGTAAATTACACCAGGAGCTTTACGCTCTAAAGGCATATCGTAAGTTTCGCCGGCAATTGGTCCTTTACCATCAATTGGCTCGCCCAGTGTGTTAACCACACGGCCTAACATACCTTCACCTACTTGAATAGAGGCAATTTTGCTGGTACGTTTAATAGTATCACCTTCTTTAACACCTTCCGAAGAACCCAGCAATACCACACCTACGTTGTCTTCTTCAAGGTTAAGTACTATACCTTGTAAGCCGTTATCAAATTCAACCAGCTCACCGTATTGTACTTTTGTTAAGCCATAAACACGGGCAATACCGTCACCTACCTGAAGTACGGTACCCACTTCTTCTAATTCAGATTCTGACTTAAAGCCCGACAATTGCTCACGCAGGATGGCCGATACTTCGTCTGGTCTTACCTCTACCATTTTGTAATTTTATTTAGTATTAGTGTGTTTTTAATATTAAATCACCTTTTGGGCGAAATCTTTCTTCAATTTTTGCAGGCTGCTCGCTACTGATGTATCAATCTGGCGGTCGCCCACGGTTAATACAAAGCCGCCAATTAATGCTGCATCAACTTTTTCTTGCAATACAACCTCGCCACCGCTCAGGCTTTTAACCTCGCTAATGATTTGATTACGGTTAGCTTCAGACAATGGAGTTGCCGAAACCACAGTAGCTTTAACAATGTTCTTTTTGATGTTGTACTGGTTAATAAACTCCTGGGCGGTTGGATATAATAACTCCGCACGGCTTTTAGTTACCATTATTTTGAAAAAGGCATCAGTTGATGGAGCTACTTTTCCGGTAAAGATACCTTGCAATACCTTCAATTTTTTATCGTGCGAAATAATAGGATTACGCAAAACAGCCTGTAACTGGGTATTAGCTTTTAATGTTTGCACAAAAAAAGTCATATCCTGCTTAGTGGCTTCCAAAGTATCTTTCTCCAAAGCCAAATCAATTAATGATTTAGCGTAACGGGATGCAACTGTTAATTCAGACATATTGTTGAGTGGTGAATGGTTGAATGGTGAGTGGTTGAAAAGTTAATTACCTAACTACTCACCATTCACTACTCACTAACTTATTTAATCTTTACTTCCTTTAATAAATCGGCAACCAACTCATCTTGTGCGTTTTGGTTGGCAAACTCTTTGCGTAAAACTTTCTCGGCTATCTCTAATGATAAAGTAGCTACCTGGTTTTTCACATCAGCCATAGCAATAGCTTTAAGGCTGTTAATTTCAAGTTTTGCTTTTTCTATCATTTTAGCACCTTCAACATTAGCTGAGTTCTTAGCTTCAGCTACGATCTGATCTTTCAGATGTTTAGCTTCGCGTAAAATCAAATCGCGTTCGGCACGTGCTTCCTTCAATAATTGCTCGTTTTCGTTAGTTAAACGGGCCATTTCTTCTTTAGCAGCTTCGGCTTTCAGTAAAGCATCCTCAATTGAACGCTCACGCTCGCCAATAGCAGTCATGATAGGTTTCCAGGCAAATTTACCCAGCAGGATAAGCAGGATGATGAACGCTAACGCAGCCCATACCACAAATCCTAAATGATCATTTAATAAACCTTCAAATAATTGTTCCATTTATATGAATATTGTTAGATAAACCAACACTGTATTTAACTTACTAAGCCTTATTAAGCCCTCTCCTCCGGGGAGGGTTTGGGAGGGGTTAGAGGCTGTTTAAAAACCTTACCTGCCGCCAACCGCTGCAAGTAAGGTTTTTGATTTTGTGAGTTAGGTAATATTATTTACCTAACAATGCAACTACCACACCGAACAGTGCAACACCTTCGATAAGTGCAGCAGCGATGATCATTGCAGTTTGAATTTTAGAAGAAGCTTCAGGCTGACGAGCAATACCTTCCATTGCTTTACCACCTACCTGACCGATACCGATACCAGCACCGATAACCGCTAAACCTGCACCTAATGCAGCAATACTTCCAGTCATGTTTGTTTAATTTAAAGTTAAATATAGTGTATAATTATTTACGAAACTATTAATGGTGATGCTCCTCAACAGCTGTACCGATAAACAAAGCGGTAAGCATGGTAAAGATGAACGCCTGTAGAAATGCAACCAGTAATTCCAATACGTCCATAAATAATACGAACACAATAGAAACCGGGGCAATAAAGAAACTCTTAAAGATGAATATCAACGATATTAAGCTCAATACGATGATGTGACCTGCCGAGATGTTAGCGTACAAACGAATCATTAACGCAAACGGCTTAGAGATAACACCTATTAACTCTACCGGAATCATGATCGGGTACAACCAAACCGGTACAGGTGGCATAAAAATGTGTTTCCAGTAGTACTTGTTAGCGCTAAAGTTTACCACCAACAATACAATGAACGACATTACAAACGTAAACAGGATATTACCGGTAACGTTGGTTCCACCCGGAATAATTGGAATTAAACCCAATATATTGTTGATCCATATAAAGAAGAATATAGTTAACAAAACAGGCATATAACGCTCGTAACGGTAACCAATATTAGGACGCGCAATTTCATCGCGCACAAACATGATAACCGGCTCGATAAATGACTGCAAACCTTTAGGGGCTTTACCCACACGTTTTTTGTAGGAAGCAGCAATGCTAAAGAAGATAATAAACAGGATCAAACCCGCTATCCACATAGCCAATACGTTTTTAGTAACCGAAAAATCATAAATATGGCTCGATGCTTCTTTATCAACTTCGCCGGCAGCATTTACCACACGAATCTTATCTTCAATAAGCTTATAAGTATAGTACTGCCCCTGGTAAGCCTCATGCCCGTGATGGAAATTGGCGCCTGAAAAAAACTCCGTACCCTTATCGGTAAACAAAATTATTGGCAAAGGGATAGATACATCACCAATCACATGCCAATAGTGCGAATCGGCAATGTGTTCAAGAATTGCAGTGGTAGGATTAAAGGCCTCCTTTTCTGCATTTGCAGCCTCAGCAGGGTGTTCTTCGTGTTGTATAGCAAAACTTTTACACGTGGTTAGTGTAAGAAAGACACCTAAAATAAGGCTGAGGAATAATTTTTTTGAGTTCAAAATGTGCCTAAAATCCATTAATTGTGAGATTTTTACTTTTTATTTTGGACGCGCAAGTTACTCAACAAACTGTATATTTCAAAGGCCGTATAAAATAAATATAGATAAAAATAGTTGAGCACAAACGCGATGTCGTTTACCTTGTATTTATGCATGTAAACAAGGGCTATTGTCATGCATAAAATAAGTTTGAGTGTGGTGGCTCCTAAAAATATTTGTCCGCCCAAAGTATCATTTTGCCGCTGGCCCCAAATTACGCCCAAACAAATCAAAAACGTTAACGACGAGAAGAACTGGAAAACGAGCCAGAAACCCGGAATAAGCAAACTGCCTTTACCTGCATAATCTAATATGGCGGGAGGTAAGGCAATAATTAAAGTACAAATGCCAAAGGCAACAAAAAACCTTTTCAATCTTTAAGGGATTTAATAACCAGGTATAATGATATAAATACACCTATTAATGATAGGATGGCGGTTACCCACATGGTAGCATGAGCAGCCCTTGTATCTAACTCGTAACCAATAAAAGTAAACACACCTATAATAACAACCATCTGAAAGGCTATGCCTGTATATTTAATATAGTTGTTAACCGGTTTACTCATACTTATAGTTTATATTATATAGTGTATTATGAATTGCTGCAAATTTATGAAACGCGTTGCAGAGTATTTAGTAAATTAGCCTGGCTTTTTACAACCTATGTACATTTAACTTGAAGCGCACTTTAAAAAACATACGTCCTTTTCATTTGGTGATGCTTTTGCTATTGGCCGGTTGCTCGCTCGAAAAAGAGAGTGCGGTAAACCGGGGGCTGCAAAATCTTACTGCACGCTACAATATTTTATTTAACGCCAATGAGCTTTTAACAATAAAACAGGAAAGCTACGCCACTGCTTTTATTGACGATTACGACCGTGTATTAAACGTATACCAGGATACCGCTTCAACCCGGGCCACGGGCGATAAGGAACTGGACGAAGTAGTGGTAAAAGCCAACAAAATCATCAGCATTAAAGAACAAAGCAATTATATTGATGATGCCTACCTCCTGCTGGCAAAAGCTGCCCATTTGCGGGGCGATTATTTTAACTCGGTTGAGTATTGCGGTTACATAACCCGTTCATTCAGGCAAAACGTTAAAATTGTGCAGCAGGCCCGTGCCTGGCAAATACGCTCGTTGCTATACCTTAACCAACTACAACAGGCCAAAGTGCTTTTAGATACCGCCATTATCAACCTTACTGATAAGCAAAAAACCGAGGCTGGCATGATTTACGCCGCAGGTATGCAGTTGTATATCGACGCTCAAAACTACCCCGATGCTATTGATATGGGCAAAAGAGCTATTCCGCTGGCCACTGGTTCGCAGCAGCGTTTGCGCTGGATATTTATACTGGCGCAACTGCAGGAGCTCACCAAACAACCGGCCGATGCTTACGACAACTATACCCGAGTTGTAAAAAGTAATGCGCCGTTTGTAATGGCTTTTAACGCCGAAATTAACCGCATACGCATAGAGGATATTCAAAACGGCCGTAATATAAGCCGTGCCGACCGCCTGAAGAGTTTACTCCGCAACGAGAACAACTTGGAGTTTAAAGACCAGATATATTATCAGCTGGGCGAATTAGCCATCATTAACAATCAAACTGATGAGGCTGTAAAGAATTACGAACTGTCTGTTAAGAACAGTCTCCGTAATCAAAATCAAAAGGGTTTGAGTTACCTGCGCCTGGCCGACATCAGCTTTAAAAACAAAAGCGATTATGTAACCGCCCGTAAGTATTACGATAGCACTTTGATTAGCTTATCGCCCAATTACCCGGGTTACCAAACCATAAAAACCAAGGCCGATAACCTGCAACTGATCGCTGATAAGCTACATATCATAGCGCGTGAAGATACCCTGCAAGCCTTGGCAAAGTTAGATACCGCTACCCGCAGTAGGCGCATCGAAGAAATGGCTAAACGCGATGAGGAACAAAAATCTCTTACTGCAGCAAGCAACGCCTCTGCCTCAGCAAATACAATTAACCCGGCTAATAATCTTACCAGTGTTGACAATAGCAAAACGCCAACCACCAACGGCGCCGACCCAAGCGGATTTTATTTTGATAACACCGGGGCTATAAGCCAGGGCTTTACTGATTTTAAGCGTAAATGGGGAAACCGCCGTTTGGAAGATAACTGGCGGCGAAGCGTGCGTAACAACAGCGACATTACCACCAATACTGCTAATTCATCACAAACGGTTAACCCTGGAGTGGTTCTTCCAAACATGCAGAAGAGTACGGAAGACGTGGCATCAAACAACGCCAAGCAGGATTTATTGCAAAGTATACCGGTTACACCCGAGCAGATCGAAAAATCAAACCAGCGTATATATAATGCCTATGTTGATTTAGCAGTTTTTTACCGCGATGTGCTGAATGATAAACCAGAGGCAATTGCTACTTTTGAACAGCTGCTGAAACGTTTCCCGAAAGATGAAAACCTGGCGGCCAATTATTACAACCTTTACCGTTTGTATGCCGATGTAAACCCATCGCGCTCCGAGGAGTATAAAACCCTTATTTTAAATCAGTATCCTAACAGCACTTTTGCCAGGGTAATTACCGATCCTGATTTTGCCCGCCGTTTGGATGATAAAGATGCCGAGCTGAACGCTTTTTATAACCAGATATACGATTTATACGTTCAGCGCCAGTACCCGCGGGTAATTACCCGTTCAGACGAATTATTGCGCCAATACCCTGATAATCGTATTTCTCCGCAAATAGCCTATTTACGTGCATTAGCCTCAGGCCACCAGGAAAAGGTGACGCCTTTCCGCAGCGAATTAGTGCAAATAAACACCCGCTATCCTAATGATGCCCTAATTACACCGCTGGTAAGGCAACACCTTATATATATAGATGCTAACCAGGCCGAGATGGCAACCCGCCGCTTTGCCGTTATTGACAGCGACCCGAATGCTCCTGTATTTATTCCAGAGCCCGTGGTTCAGCCTAAATTACAACAACCTGTAATTGCAGCCGCCAAACCACCTGTTAACAAACCGGAGCCTAAGCCTGCGGTTAAAGAACCTGTTGTTGCAAAAACACCGCCGGTAGAAAAAACTGTTGCGCCTGCCCCTACTGTTACAGCCCCGGTAATACCACCACCTGCCCCATCAATTTTTAATAACCGCGATAGCACAAATTACTATTTTACCATTAATGTGAGTAGTGGTACAACCAACCTATCGTCTTCGAGGTTTGGGTTTGGGCAGTTTAACCGCACAATTTACCGTGGAAACGGTGTAAAACACCAGCTAAAACCGGTGGGTGCCGATAACCAGCTTATTTATATAGGCGTGTTTAACAGTAAAGATGCAGCCAAAGAATACGCCAGGCAAATTGTACCCTTGTTACCACAGATCATGAAGGTTCCGGCAGATAAATACAGCTTTTTTATCATCACTCAAGAAAATCTGGATAAATTAGCCGACCGAAAAACTTTGGATAGCTATATTGATTACTATCAAAAAAACTTTTAACCGATGTTTGTAAAACTTACTCAACACGAAATAAAACGTTATAACTGGATGATATGGAAAGCAGCCATTGCCTTCCTGTTATTTATTACGCTAATTTTTACGCTTACAGCCTTTGGCGTGTTCGGCAGTCTGCCGTCGTTCCGCGATCTGGAAAACCCGAAAAGCAACCAGGCATCTGAGATCATCTCCTCTGATAAAAAAATATTAGGTAAGTATTTTGTGCAAAACCGGTCGAGCGTTACCTATAATCAAATATCGCCCAATGTAATTAACGCGCTTGTTGCTACCGAGGATAATCGCTTCCTGAAGCATTCGGGTATTGATTTTGGCCGTACGTTTACCATTATTTTGTATAACCTTATTGGTAAAAAACAAGGTGGCAGTACTATTACGCAACAATTAGCGCTTAACTTGTTTTCGGAGCGTTCGCACGACTTTACTACACGCATACGCCAAAAACTACAGGAATGGGTAATTGCAGTTCGTTTGGAGCGTAACTATACCAAAGAAGAGATTTTGACCATGTACTTAAACACGGTTGATTTTGGGGCTTACAATACCTTTGGCATAAGTTCGGCCGCAGCTACTTACTTTAATACTACTCCTGATAAACTTACCCCCGATCAGGCAGCGCTGTTAATTGGTATGATAAACGGACCGGGGCTTTACTCCCCCATTCGTCACCCCGATAACGCCATTAGCCGCCGTAACTTTGTTTTACGCCGCATGGCCGAAGAGGATTATTTGAGTGAAGGCCAGGCCGCAGAGTTTAAAGCAAAACCGCTGGGCTTAAACTTTCACCCTACCGATCATAATGAGGGTTTAGCTACCTATTTTCGTTCGGTATTGAAAAAGGATGTGCAGAAGATTTTAAATGCACAAGACCTGCATAAATCAGATGGTACGCCTTATGATCTTGACCGTGATGGTTTAAGAATTTATACCACCATTAACTTCACCATGCAGCAATACGCCGAAGATGCTCAGCGTGAGTATATGAAGCAATTGCAAACCCAGTTTAACCAACACTGGCGCGGCCGTAGCTTATGGAAAGGCATCCCCGATTTTAAAATGCTGTTAGACCAGGGCATGAAACGCTCGGACCGTTACCGCTCGTTAACACAACAAGGAAAATCCGAAGAAGAAATACGTGCCGATTTTAATACGCCTGCCCCCATGAACCTGTTTACCTGGCATGGCAATATTGATACCACAATGAAACCTATCGACTCGATAGTGTACTGCAAGATGTTGCTCCGCAATGCCATGATGAGCATGGACCCAAGTACTGGTTACGTTAAGGCATGGGTTGGCGGTATTAACTACGAGCATTTTAAGTACGATCAGGTAAAAATGGGTACCCGCCAGGTGGGTTCAACCGCTAAGCCGTTTACTTATGCGGTGGCTATTGAGCAGGCAGCGTTTTCGCCATGTATGCAAATTAATAACGTGCCCGATACTATTTATGGTTACGGTAAGCCCTGGTGCCCACGGTCTGATCCGGGGGAAACTGTGCCCGGCATGATTACTTTACGTAAGGCACTCGCCCGTTCGCAAAACTGGGTTACCGCCCATGTTATGAAAGAGGTTGGTCCCGAACCGGTAATGCAACTTATTAAAAAAATGGGTGTAACATCAGACGTGCCACCTTACCCTACCATTTGTTTGGGCACATTTGATGCATCAGTTTATGATATGACCGGTGCTTACAGTGCCTTTGCAAATGAAGGTTTGTGGACCGAGCCTACTTACCTGGTACGTATTGAAGATAAAAACGGCAACCTGCTTTACGAACATAAGCCCCGTGTATCACAAGCCATGAACCCGCAGGCTGCCTATGTAATGACGTACATGCTTAAAGGTGTGGTTGACGAAGGTACCGGCTGGCGTTTGCGCAGCAAATACGGCTTACGCAACCCTATTGGTGGTAAAACAGGTACCACACAAAACAATTCCGACGGTTGGTTTATTGGCGTAACCCCGCAACTGGTTACCGGCGTTTGGACCGGTTGCGAAGACCGGGCTATCCACTTCCGCAGTATTAACTTGGGCGAGGGAGCTAACAGTGCCTTACCCATTTTTGCGCTGTATATGAAAAGAGTGTATGCCGATCAATCGTTAGGCATTAAACAAAACATAGACTTTGCCCAGCCTAAAGGCGGCGTGGGTATCACGCTTGATTGCAATGCTTATAACCAGCAGCAACAAGGCACCGCCGAGGTAGATAATAAGCTGGGGTTTTAAAACAGAGTCAAGAGCCAGGAACCAAGAGCCAAGACACTTGTAAACTAAATACCGCTGATTAGTGAATTGATTTACTAATCAGCGGTATTTTACATTGTAAGGTACACTGAGCATATATCAGATATTCAAACAAAACCGTTCTATTCATTATTAATCATTCAACAACAAGTTTAACGCCCCTTTAGGGGTTGGGGGCTTTTATGTTCGACTATCGAGAAGCATTAAAAAAAATACCACATAAACCGGGCGTATACCAATACTGGGACAGCGAAAACCAATTGATATACATTGGTAAAGCTAAAGACCTGCGCAACAGGGTATCATCATACTTTGTAAAAGACCAGCAGCTTAATGCCAAAACACGCGTATTAATATCTAAAATACGCAATATCACTTTTACCATTGTTGATACCGAGGTTGATGCCTGGCTGCTTGAAAACAGCCTCATTAAAAAGCACAAGCCCAAGTATAATATCGACCTTAAGGATGATAAAACCTACCCGTGGATCGTTATTAAAAAGGAGAATTATCCACGTATATACTGGACACGCAACATCATCCGCGATGGTTCTAAATATCTGGGGCCATACCCTTCTGTAAGCATGATGCACACCATTTTAGGAGTGATACGCGAAACTTATCCCTTGCGTACGTGCAGCCTGGCTTTAACGCCGCAAAACATTAATGCAGGCAAGT
This sequence comes from Mucilaginibacter terrae, assembly GCF_031951985.1. Taxonomy (NCBI): domain Bacteria; kingdom Pseudomonadati; phylum Bacteroidota; class Sphingobacteriia; order Sphingobacteriales; family Sphingobacteriaceae; genus Mucilaginibacter; species Mucilaginibacter terrae. Next base: position 2,277,474 of record NZ_JAVLVU010000001.1, read on the forward strand.
TTAAAGTATGTTTAGAGTACCAGTTGGGTAATTGTAAGGGTCCTTGCCAAAACTATCAAAGCGAGGAAGATTACGATAACAGCATCGAAGAAATTCAGGATATATTGAACGGCAAAATTGGCAATGTAGTGCGCACGCTTAAAGCCGATATGGATACAGCTGCCATGAACATGGATTTTGAACAGGCGCACCGGCTTAAACGTAAATATGATCTGCTGGTAAACTACCAGCATAAATCAACCGTAGTAAATTCATCCATCACCGATGTTGATGTGTTTAGCATTGCCAGCGATGAAAAGTACGCCTTTGTAAACTACCTCAAGGTAATGAACGGCACCATCATTCAAACCCAAACGCTCGAAATGAAAAAGCGGCTGGATGAAAGCGATGAAGAACTGTTGACCATTGCCATATCTGAGTTCAGGGTAAGGTACGACAGTAAATCAAAAGAAATTATTGTTCCGTTTGATATTGAGCTTGACGACGAAAAAATAAAATTCACGGTACCTAAACTGGGAGAAAAGAAAAAGCTGCTTGATCTGTCGCAAAAGAACGTTCACTTCTTTAGGCGCGATAAGATGGAGCAGTACGAAAAACTAAACCCTGATGTACGTACCGACCGCCTGTTGACGCAAATGATGAAAGATTTGCGCTTAAACCAATTGCCCCGCCATATTGAGTGTTTTGACAACTCTAACTTTCAGGGCAAGCACCCGGTATCGGCCATTGTGGTTTTTAAGGATGCAAGGCCTTCTAAAAAGGATTATCGTTTCTTCAATGTAAAAACGGTAGAAGGCCCTAATGACTTTGCTACCATGGAAGAAGCCGTTCACCGCCGCTATCGTCGCATGCTGGATGAAGGCACGGAGTTACCTCAACTTATTGTTATTGACGGGGGTAAGGGACAATTATCGGCGGCACTGAAAAGCCTGAAATTGCTGGGTATCGAAAAAAAGGTAACCGTAATAGGTATTGCCAAGCGCCTGGAAGAGCTCTTTTACCCCGGTGACCAATACCCAATGTATCTCGATAAAAAGTCGGAAACCCTTAAGATCATTCAGCAGTTGCGCGATGAGGCACACCGCTTTGGTATTACCGCCCACCGCAAAAAACGCGATAAGAGCACTTTAGCCACCGAACTGGAACTCGTACCTGGCGTGGGTCGCCTATCGGCCGAAAAGTTGTTAAAATACTTTAAATCGGTAAAGAAGATACGAGAAGCAACAGTAGAAGAATTGCAGGAAGTGGTTAATCTGAAACAGGCTCAGGCGGTGAGGAGTTATTTTGACCCACAGCAGGCTGAAGGGGGAGAAGTTAATGTAGATAGTGGAGCTTCCGAAGATTAAAATTAAATAACTCGTCATTGCGAGGAACGAAGCAATCTCTGAACTATGCATGGCCGCTTGTCCTTCGCAGAGATTGCTTCGTTCCTCGCAATGACGGAATGTAAACCATTACGCACTCAAAACAAAGGCCCGATTGATTGCTCAACCGGGCCTTGTATTTTATCCTCTGTTTTGGGAAGGCTTAGTATTGCCACAACCCTAACTCCCAATCCATAAGAGATTTTTTAACTTTTTCTGATTCGTAAAGTTTATCAATACCCTGAGCATAATCTTTAATACGTTCATCTTTTTGGTTCGATACCTTTACGATCACGCTGGCAAATAAGCGCTTCATGAATACATCATCAAAGCTTAAACCAGTAGCATCGTTATTACGGCTGATAGCTTCTTTAGTAGCCAACACCTGGCGGGCTTCAGGAAAATAGATCCAGAAAGCCGGCTGAAAATCGGTTTCAATACCAGCGGCTTTAAGCTTAATTAATGGTGCTATACCAATAATACGAGGCTCAAATACCGAACGCTGACGATCAAATACCCAATCTTCTTTTATGCGGAAACGTATCACGCTATCGGCATTAAAATCCCCTGCCTGTAAGCTCGAACCTATTTTGTTACCATCCTTGTCAAACTTGTCAACCACGGTACTATCTGCCATTTTACCTTTGGCCTTGCCTGGGGTTAATGGCACTGCAAAAGCATCGCCGTTAGGGTCGTCTTTGCTTGGATTGGCATCGTAAGCGGTAAGTTCGCCGGCCTCTACCGCTTCCATCAACACATCAATTAAGCGTGCTTTAGGCGACGACAGGTACTGGTTCATCTTCTCGCGCAAATCGATCTCGCGCCAGATGCGCTTTGCATATACAACGTCAGCTTCGCGGATGTTGGCGTATGGAGAAACACGTGCACTTAAAATGTTGGCTTTTTTATAAAAGCCATCCATCGGGCGTTCAAAAGCTTTGGCCTTTTTACCGGTATCAACTACCGGCTGCGCATTAAACGTAGTATTAGCCGTCTGCGGGGCGGTAGTTACCGCCTTTTTAGTAGTTGTACGCTTACGTGCAGTACCTCGCTTTTGAGCAAAAGTGCTCAAACATATTAAACTCAACAGCCCCACCACAAAAATCTTACGTCTCATATGTTGTATAAATCTTAATTTGCCGATATAATAATATCATCCAAACCACGCTGTGAACCATCAGGACCTGTAGCAATAACGTTAGTGAAAATAACTTTACTACCAGGTACTAAAGTAGCCATTGCAGCGCGCATTTGAGCAGACAGTTGGCTACCTGAAGTTTGCATCAGAATAGGATCTTGTCTTGGTTTAATGATTACCAGGTTAAAACGTTGGATGCTGAAAGAAGCATCAAATTCAAAATCCTCCAATTTAGCAAACACCCTGTCTTGGGCCTTTAAGTTTGCTGATGAAGTTTGACCGCCGCTTTTGCCACCAAACATAACCTTTGGATCGGGTATACGTTTTACACGGAATTTTGTTGCACCCAAAACCTGGGTTTTTCCGGGAGATGCCTCACCAGATACAGTTACATTAACTGTGCCCGGCGAAGATACCTTAGCAGTAAATGAACCATTTGAACCACTTACCGAACCACCGCTGATGCTTACGCGCAGTTTTTCTTTAGGAATACCTGGCGCCGATACTGATAACGGGTTAGGTACACCTATATAAAGCACGTTCATTTTCTCGGCAGCTACAGTAGCAGATGGACGAGCCACCTGGTACTTTTGCTCAGGAGTTTTGTACTCTTTGATAGTACCATCGTTTTGACGAACGCGTACTGTACCAACCCAAGAGCGCATACCCTCGCCGCTGGTGCCTACGGTGTATTGGCCACGGCCATCAACAACCTGTAATTTTGAACCGTTAACGCTGATATCTGGACTTGACTTTGAATCAGATGCGGTCAAGAATACTTCAGCTTTGAAAGGCTGACCTGCAATAATGTAGCTGCTTGGTGCTACGGCAACAGCCGCAAACTTATCCAAGTTAACTACAGCCTGGTCTACTTCACCTAAAATCTTCTTTACAACTTCCGACTCGGCGTTTTTCAAATCTGATTGAACTTTTATCAACGAGGTCATGGCAGCACCCATCGGGATACCATCACCAAAATAAGCGCGCTCCCAGGTTAACTGTGGTTTGCCTTTTTTAGGTTTCGGGGCATCGGTTGCTAACGGAAGCTTAATACCTACACGCTCTTTATCAGTTAATAAAGCCATTAACTTTTCGCGTGTCTCGTCAATCTTTTTGTGTAATTCTTCGCCTTTTTTACCGTTGATCATAATTTCCGAAGAAAGATCAAGGTTATCGCGTTTTTTATAGTCGGCAATATTTTCGTCAATGCCGCCGGCTTTTTCGGCAAGTTCGGTTTTAATACCTTCAACGTAGGTATTTAAATCGTTGGCAATTGCGCTGGCTTGCTTAGCCTTATCATATACCGGTTTTGCACGATCGGGTTGCTCTTTAAGCTTGGTTTTCTCAAATGCATCAAAAGTATTATCAATACCTGCTTGTACGTTTGATTTTGATGAAGTTAAACTGTCGCTAATGTTTTTAAAGGCATCTAACAGGTTGTCGGGCACGTTAAGCGCCACCAACCCTAATAATACCAAGTACAGGATGCCTATCATTCGCTGCCTTGGGGTTTCCTTACCTCCAGCCATGTGGTTTGATCTTAATTAATAGTGAGAAATGAGGTTAATTAATTAAGCACGTGGTTGGTTCATTGCGGTAAGCATGTTACCATAAATATTGTTTAATGAGCCTAAGTTTTTAGCTAAACGACCAACTTCTTCTTTAAACGATTTAGAATCTTCTAACGACTCGTTAAAGTTATTCATGGTTAATGAAAGGTTCTGGTAGAACTTGTTCATTGATTTTAAGTGAGCACTTGAGTCTTGTAATTCTAACTCGTACACTGCATTTAAAGCCGATAAGTTTTTAGCTAAGCTGTTTACCTGCTCATGGTATGCTTTAGAGTCAACGCTTGTTGAAGCTAATTCGGTTAAGCTTTCAGATGCTTTAGAGAAAGCAGAGCTCAGGTTATCATATCCAGCACTTGCAGTTTTAAGTTTTTGAGCAAACTCGGTAGTTGCAGCACCAGCGTCAGCTACTTTTGAAATAGTTGCTACTTTGTCGCCAAAGGTTCTTAAGCCATCGCCTAAATTACCGATCAGTTCAGGGTTAATTTTGGCATCAGCCAGCATTTTGTCTAACGCTGCAGTATGACCAGTGCTTACCTGGGCAGGAGCAGCTCTTCTAACAGGTTCGCCAGTGTAATCGTCAGCTAACTCAGGGTATGCTTTAGTCCAGTCAACTTCGGTAGCTTCTGGTTGTAAACCTAACAATAAGAATAGAGCAGCCTCGGTTAATAAACCAACGGTAATAAAAATTTCAGCGTAAGCCCAGTGCTGAATTTTAAATAATAAACCAACGATAACAACACTTGCACCGATCGATACAATGTTACCAATACCAAATTTGGATTTTTTCTTGCCAGCCATAATTAATTGTGTTTTGTAGTTTTTAGATGTATTTGTTTTATTTAGAGTGTTTGAATATGGAGAAAAAATTAACGTTTGTCGCGGAAATCGCGCCCTACGAAATGTGATACCAGGCGAAAACCGATGTATGATTTAGCAGTATCCTGAAATTCGTAGCTGCGGGTAGCGTTTTGTAAAAAGTAACCAATATCTTTCCATGAGCCGCCGCGTACTACTTTGCGTTTCAGCACTTCAGGGTCGGTAGCTTTGGCCTCGTAATTAAACGTAGGCGACATATCATGTACAAATGTAGTTGCCGATTCATCAAAGGCTGATTGCGTCCACTCGGCTACGTTGCCTGCCATGTTGTATAAACCGTAATCATTAGGAAAATAAGAGCGAACATTTACAGTATAAGCGCCGCCGTCATCGGTATAGTTACCGCGGCCGGGCTTAAAGTTAGCCAGTAAGCAGCCTTTTGCGTTTTTAATGTAAGGACCGCCCCAAGGGTAATCGGTACCAATACGGCCACCGCGTGATGCGTATTCAAACTCAGCCTCAGTAGGTAAGCTGTAAGGCAAACGGTGAGCCTGTTTCATTTTATCTTTATAAGCATCATTATAACGTGACCTCCAGATACTAAAGGCACGTGCCTGGCGCCAGGTAACACCTACAACCGGGTAATTTTGGTAAGCCGGATGAGAAAAATAGCCCTCAACCATTGGCTCGTTGGCAGCGTATGAAAAATCGTTTAACCAAACCAGTGTATCGGGATAAACCGGAACGGTATCACGTAAAATAAAGTCGGAACGTTTTTTGGTTTTATCGAAACGTTGCTCAGATGCACTGCGCAACACCATCATGGCATAATTATATTTTAACAAACGAACGTCAACCTCATTACGATCAAACACGCGGTCGTCGCCCTGATAGTACATACCATCAAGCTTACCGGCATTTTGGTTTTGACCTTTTTTACTTCCGCTGCGCCAAACCGGGTTCTTACTTACGTAATCCCAATTAATGTATTTACGGTCGGTTGTGGCCGTGCCTTTAGGCTTAACGTAGTATTTATCGTCGTTAAGATAATTGCTGATGGCGATAGAATCGCGCACCCAATTTACAAATTGCTTGTATTGGCTGTTGGTAGTTTCGGTTTGGTCCATAAAAAATGGCGAAACGGTAACCTGCTTGGTTTGAGAAATTTGCGCAAAGGTTACATCCTGATCGGTTTGCCCCATTAAGAAAGATCCGCCCGGAATATAAACCATACCTGCCGGTAATTCGGCCCTGAACGGACGCTGACGTACGCCAAGTACTTCTCCCCTATCGTTTAAATTACAACTGCCCAGTATCCCACCCAATAACAATAATAAAAGAAAGTACCTTGTCTTCATGCTTACTGTTTAATAACCTAAATGTTCTTTTTCGTGTGTTTAATTATAAGTAGAAGCTTTGGGTGTTTCTTTTACCTTCAACAACTATCAAATACAAGTTTTTGAAAATTGTTTGGGTACAAATAAACACTTTTAAATAATATCTGCCTAAAAATATTAAATAAGCATCATATTATCAAAGCTTACACCACTTATACGGGAAAAACACCCTCAAGGTTACGGTATTTTACAGCAAAAAGTGAAATTACTTGTTGGCTTGCTTTACGTATTGTTCAATGGCCATAGTCATTGATGGTGCACCAGGCGTTGGTGCCGGGATATCTAAAATAAGACCTGCATCTAATACAGCTTTGTGGGTTGTAGCGCCAAAGGCAGCAATACGGGTATTGTTTTGTTTAAAATCAGGAAAGTTTTGGTATAGTGACAGGATGCTTGAGGGGCTGAAGAATGCGATTACATCATAGAACACTTCGGCCAAATCACTCAAATCGCTGCATACAGTACGGAAGAGTACTGCCGGGGTAAAGTTGTAACCGTTTTCGGTCAAAAACTTTTGAGTTTCTTCGGCAGCCACATCAGAGCATGGGTAAAGAAATTTTTCGCCCGAGTGTTTTTTAAGCACCTCGGCCAAATCGGCCGCGGTTTGTTTGCCAAAAAATATTTTGCGCTTACGGTACTGAATATACTTTTGAAGATAGAGGGCAATGGTTTCTGAAAGGCAGAAATATTTCATATCAACCGGCACCTCAAATCGCATCTCTTCGCAAATACGGAAAAAATGATCGGCCGAGTTGCGGCTGGTAAAAATCACGGCTGTAAAGTCGGCCAGGTTAATTCTTTCTTTACGAAAATCTTTAGCCGGTACGCCCTCAACATGGATAAAAGACCTGAAATCAATTTTCAGATTAAGCTTCTTAGCCAGTTCAGCATATGGATTTTTGTCATTCTCAGGTTTGGGTAAGGTAACCAATATACTCTTAACCTTTTTCTTTCTGTCTTCCAATTTAATCTAATGTTAACTACCTAAGTTCTAATTATTCAGTGCCTTAATCAATATTAGAATTGGGCAAATTTCGAGGGCACAAAGATACGTAAATAAATAAAACTTATGAAATCTAATATTCGAAATAATTATAACGCTGCTGCGCAGGTATTGCCAAACAAATATTACCACTACCAAAACCAGTGCACCGCCCAATACATAAGGTATATAAGGCGCGGCCAATAAGCTAAAGCATAAACTTAAAGGCAAAAAAACAAACGTAATATTAAAATAAGTTAAATATAATATGGATATATATTCATCAACCAATCTGCCGGTTTTAAATACAAAACCCAAAAATCTTAATATAAACAGCTTTACTGCAAACAAAACCAAAATCAGCAGTGCAAACGATACAAATAGCTGAATACCGCTTATACTATAGAATACTTCGTAATATTGAGTTAATTGGTAAACAAATAAACCAAAAGTAAAACCAAATAATATAAACAATCCAACAAATGCCCATGAGTTAAGCAAGCTTTCTTCGCGGCTTATTTGGTTAAGTATGCGGGTATTGTAAAAAGATTGCACCACACTTTTTATATCCTTACTCATAGCGCGGTTAAGTATGGCGGTATACACCAATAGCGCAACAATAATTACAATGATCCATTGGTCGCGCATGTGCCGGGTACTACCCTCACGTAGCAGGCTCCTGGTTTTGCCAAGCTGGTGCAAAAAGCCATACTCAGTATATATATGTTTTTTTAAAACCGTATCGTAATACTGGTTATGCCTTAGCGGGTTGGGGTTAGTAATATATATCTTAGACAATGAGTCGCCTACAAATCGCTCGCGTGCAATCAGGGCGTTAGCTACCGAATCGAGCAGGCCTGCTGCGGCAGGCTTAGGCTGATAATAGCGCGGTTGTGGAATACTGTCGGGCTGGGCGTACTGTTCCAGCGTATCTGTTTGGGCAGAAGCATTGAAGCACGTAATGGCTAAGAAAACAAAATATAAAGTTATGATACGCAGCACCGGCACAAAGATACAAAAAACCGTATGCTGTTAATCTCTCATTTTAACTATCGCATTATTGTTAGTGCATATACCGGTAACTGCGTTTCCAAAATTTATACCATTGCTTGTTTTGCGGATAATGGCGGTGTGGTGTAGCATTATTACAAACAATTGCCACCAGCAGCAAAATAGTTACCCCCGATAGCACCGGGCTTAGCACATAAAAATATCCCAAAGCCTGTATTTTGGCCGACCCAATATTGGCAATAAGCGCAGTGGCGCCACCCGGCGGATGCAGCGTTTTGGTAATTTGCATCAACACAATGGCCAGCGATACCGATAAGGCCGATGTAAACCAAACCTCGCCCGGCACAAACGTATGTATAGTTACACCGGTTAAAGCACAAATAACATGCCCTCCAACCAAGTTGCGGGGCTGGGCTAACGGACTATTAATAATACCAAAAATAAGTACGGATGATGCCCCGAACGAGCCTATGAGAAACAGGTTATCATACAGCGTAAAATACCTGCTATTTAAAAAACCAATTAGCCCAATACCTATGAAGGAGCCGAGAAACGTCCAAAAGTGCTCTTTAAAATCAACTAAGGTTTCTTTGTAGAATATGTAACGCGCTCTGCGTGCATGAAGTTTAATATGTTTACGCATAGGCCTATTCCGGAGGATGATGCAATTTAATCGTTGTTGCAAATTTAATATAAGTTAAATCAACAATATACCGAATACATCAAAAACCATGATCTACACCATACTTTCGCTATATATTACCATTATCAGTTAATCGAATAGCTCAAATAATCACAAATTCATATCATATCCTTTTGATGACTGCGGAGCTTCGTATCTTTGCCGCTTATGGCCGGTATAGAATTAATAACTGTAAAACAATTAGTTACATTCAAAAAGTAACAAATAAGTAACGCTCCGATAGAAATTCATCTTTTAAACAGTTTGCTTTTTACGATTTTGCCTTCCTTTTTTGCACGATAATAAAGTGCTATTCCAATAAGCAATAAAAAAGATGCTGTAAAAATTGAACCCTCAATTCCAACTGCACCACCTGTTAATAGTTCAGGACCATTAAATTTTGATTGAATGATACTGCCCATATCATTTAACCCTGTAAGATTTGAGCCATAAAAAGGCTGAGAAAAATTCCAGCCTAAATGGAAAAAAAAAGGCAACCATATTCTTTTAGTATAAATAAACATCATCGCCATAGTAAACCCCCAAATTAAATAAAAAAAAAGGCCAAATAGGTTGGAATTAGGATTAAAAACATGCTGAAGCTCCACTAACATTCCAATAATAAGGGTTAGATTAGTCCCTAACCAATTTTCACAGATTCTTATTATTAACCCTCTATGAAATAAGTCTTCAACTAAGGCCGCAAACATTAATACCGTAAAAAATTTTATGGAGTAGTGAGTTGTTGTAATACTAATAGCCTGATAATACCCTAATAAGTATAAAATGAAAATAGATAATGAAATTGTAAAAAAACCAAAGAAAAACCCTCCAAACATTTCTTTGGGTAAATATTTTATGGATAGTTCTGTTATTTTTCTTTTATCATACAAACGGAATAAATAGTAATAAGCGGCTAATAAAACAATAAAATCAATACAGTGGATAATTGGGTCCGCAATACTTTTATCTTGAATAATGCTATAAAAAAATGGTTTTAATACAAAGTTTTGAATTAATACAAATAGAGAAAAACAGACGACAATTCCAACGATAATTTTTGTTAACGGAAAATGCAGCACTCTTTTAATAGTTACATTCATTATTTAAAGTTTTCGCAAAAAAAAGTATTTAATAACTTTACAGCAAGTACGTACAATAAAGTAGGCTACATACTAAAAACATAGCAAAGTTGATTATCAATGGTTTAAGTTTTTTATAAAAATGAAAAAAAATATTAAAAGGGCATATTGTGCTGTCGATTATGCTTTTCAGCGAATAGGTGGAAAGTATAAAGGTCGAATTTTATGGGTACTAAGAGAAGGTTGTCTCAGGTATGGAGAGTTAAACAGAGCTGTGGTTGGGATAACTCCAAAAATGCTAACCCAAACATTAAAAGAATTAGAATCAGATGGGCTAATTGTCAGAAAAGTTTATTTAGAAGTTCCACCAAAAGTTGAATATTCACTTACCGATACAGGAATGGAATTAATTCCTTTTATCAGTCAAATGAGAAGTTGGGGAGAAAAACAAATGTCAGCAAATTGAAACTTACAATTCGTAGGGTATTGCGAAAAGAATACAGATACTCAGAATTATAAATTAACAAGTGATTAAAATAACTGCCCTTAACAAGCATAGTTTAATTTTGCATTTTATTAATCCCCAATGGCCGGTATCTACATTCATATTCCCTTTTGCAAACAAGCCTGCCATTACTGCGATTTTCATTTTAGCACTTCGCAAAAGTACCGTACCGAAATTGTACAGTCGCTGGCTAAAGAGATAGGCCTGCAAAAAGATTATCTCAGCCGCGCCCCTATCGAAACCATTTATTTTGGCGGAGGCACGCCCTCGGTGCTTGATGCAGATGAGATCAGCTTTTTGCTTGATACCATTGGCCACAACCACAGCGTAAGCAAAGATGCCGAGATTACCCTCGAGGCAAACCCAGACGACCTGAGCCGCGAAAAAGTTCAGGCTTTACGCCAAACTGCTATCAACCGGTTCAGCATCGGCATACAATCGTTTTTTGGTGAAGATTTGGCCTGGATGAACCGGGCGCATCGGGCAAACGAAGCAGATGCATCAGTAAAGCGGGTGCAGGATGCAGGGTTTGAAAACATTACCACCGACCTGATATATGGCTATCCTCTGCTTAGCGATGCCAAATGGGAACAAAACATGAGCCGCATGTTTGAGCTGGAGGTTCCGCATATATCGGCCTATAGTATGACGGTTGAGCCGCGTACCGCACTTGCCGCCCAGATCAAGAAAAAGCAAAGCCCACCTGTAAACGACAGCCAAAGCGCCCAACAGTTTACGCGCCTCATGGAACGCATGCAGCAACAGGGTTTTGAACATTATGAAATATCGAACTTTGGCAAATCGGGCCATCATTCGCGCCATAACTCCAATTACTGGAAAGGTGTACCTTATGTGGGCATAGGTCCATCGGCACACTCTTACAATGGTGAAACCCGCCAATGGAACGTGGCCAATAATGCGCGTTACTTAACCGCCCTCGAAAAAAACGAGCTACCCGCCGAAGTTGAAGATCTCACACCCGAAAACCGCCTGAATGAATATATCATGACTTCGGTACGTACCATGTGGGGGCTTGATTTGGATAAATTGGAAAGTATACAAAGCGGTACCGCCCCCCTACTGCTCAAAGAAGCTCAACAGTTTTTGAACAATGGTTGGCTGTTACAAAACGGCAGCGTGCTCACCCTGTCGCAACAAGGCAAACTCTACGCCGATCATATTGCTGCCGAGATGTTCTTTTAATATCGTGCCCGTAACGAAAATTGCTGCTATATGGTTTTAATTTTGGTATAAACTTCTCACACCTACAGGTGTTTACAAGTTTCCTTAGTTTTTAAATCCGAAGTGTAGCAGGGTGCGTATCTCTTTTCAAAACACTAACACAGTTATTTATGAAAAAATTATTTTTAGCGGCATTTGCCTTTGTAAGCATGGTAACCGCAGCAAATGCACAAACAGTTATGGTAGGCGGCGCGCCCATGTATCCAACTAAAGATATTGTTGACAATGCCGTAAATTCGAAAGATCACACTATACTGGTTGCTGCTGTTAAAGCCGCCGGATTAGTAGAGACTTTAAAGTCGGCCGGTCCGTTCACCGTATTTGCTCCAACCAATGAGGCTTTTGACAAACTACCTAAAGGAACGGTAGAAACCCTGTTGAAACTAGAAAACAAAGCCACTTTAACCAAAGTACTTACCTACCATGTGGTAGCAGGTAAGTGGAGTGCTGCCGAAATTGCAGCCAAAGTTAAAGCAGGCGGCGGCAAAGCCGAACTTAAAACCGTAGCCGGCGGCACCTTAACTGCCATGGCCGATGGTAAAAAACTTTACCTGGTTGACGAAAAAGGCGGCAAATCATGGGTAACCATTGCCGATGTTTTTCAAAAAAACGGTGTAATACATGTGGTTAATACCGTATTGATGCCTAAATAAGCATCAGCTACAATATTTATTATTGAATAGCCCGGTTGCAATTAAGCCCGGGCTATATTTTTGAATTAATAGTTTGGTAACATTAATCCGGTAACTGATAAGCCTTAATTCAATACCTTCGCGACTGGATTTTTTGCAAAAATTTTGCATTACATAATTTGTCAGCCCCGCATCAAAAACAAACAAATTGGTGGTGCTATTTTTAAATTAAGTAGTTTTGTGTGTTAAATTGATGTGAATAAAATGGGTTTAATACTTACGCCAATAGATAGAGTTGACACTATTAGCAAAGAAGATTTTATAAATAACTACCTTAAACCTCGCAAACCATTGGTTATACGCAAAGCCACCGAAAGCTGGCCTGCACTACAAAAATGGACCTTTGAATACTTAAAAGAAGTAGTGGGCAATCAAACCGTGCCACTATACGATAGCTCGAAAGCCGACCCCAGCAAGGCCATAAACGCATCGGCTGCAGAAATGAAGTTTGGTGATTACATCGACCTTATTCAAAAACAACCTACTGATTTACGCATATTCCTGTTCGACCCAATCAAACATGCGCCTGCTCTGTTAGATGACTACCGCTCACCTAAAGACCTGATGGGTGGTTTTTTAGATAAGTATCCTAACATGTTTTTCGGTGGTGCAGGTTCGGTAACTTTCCTGCATTACGATATTGATTTAGCCCACATCTTCCACACCCATTTTCACGGCCGCAAGCATGTAATACTGTTTGATTACAAGTGGAAAGAGCGTTTATACCAAATTCCGTTTGCTACTTATGCGTTAGAAGACTACGACATTGAGAACCCCGATTTCAGCAAGTTCCCGGCTTTAGATGGTATAGAAGGGCAGGAAATTATACTGGAACACGGCGATACCTTATTTATGCCAACCGGCTACTGGCACTGGATGAAATATTTAGACGGCTCATTCTCCATATCGCTCCGCGCCTGGGATAAATCATGGGCTATAAAAGCCAAAAGTTTATACAACCTTACCGTACAACGCGAGTTCGACAGCTTCTTTAAAAAACGCTACAAAAAACGTTACATGGATTGGAAAGAAAAGTTGGCCTTTAAACGTGCCAATAAAGCTTTAGCTGCGGGTGAACCACGTTAGTTAGTGGGGTGAATAGTTAATTGTGATTTTCCTCTCGGCTTTACAAGAATATAATAAACATTATTCCTCCTAATACTGCAGCGCCTATCAGCTTTGGCTAAACTCTTCGGCAAACTGCCAGTAGTTATCGGTGCTATCGTATTCTTTGTTCCAAATATGTTTAAAAGTATAAACCGTACGGGCAGGGTTAAAAAAGAATGCCACTCTGCCCAGTACAACTAAAACTGCAACGCCTATACTTTTAAATATATAATGGCTAACAAAATGTGATACAATGTGCATTAGGCTGTAAGGTTAAAATTCCTTTATCAGTATTCAACTATTCACCAATCAACTACTTAACCAATCAACTCGACTACGACGAATGATCGGCCACAATTTGCCACACTCCTTTTATTTTTCTTAGCCATAGGGTAAAATAACCTTCTGGAGTATCTTTGGCACGCTTTAAATGCCAGGCACCTAAAACAAAGGCATTGCCTTTGTCCAATATATCTACTTTTAAAATATCGAAAGTGAGATAGCCCATCGCGGCCTTGTCGGGATAGCCTTTGCGGTAATTATCTAAAGTAGTTTGCCAGCCATACTTGGGGCCGCTTTTGCCTACAAACAGTAACGAATCTGATTTCCAGTAGCTTTGCATGAAAGTTTCGAGGTCGCCCTTGTTCCAGGCTTGTCGTTGGGTTTCGAGCACATGGAGGATGGCTTGTTTATCCTGTGCAAAGGCAAAAGCAGTTGTTAGGATGAGCAAAAATACAATTAGACACTTTTTCATACCCTAAAGTAAACAATTGCATCCTGAATTTTCTTGTAGCTTTACAGTTTAATCTGCTAAAATTTATGAGCAAAAAGGTATTATGCTTCGGCGAGGTTTTGTGGGATACATTTGAAGACGGTAAACAAGTAGGCGGGGCGCCGCTCAATGTAGCACGCCATCTAATACAGCAAGGTGCCAATGCCATAATGGTAAGCCGGGTAGGTGTTGATGAACCGGGCAATGAACTACTGAGTGTGCTTACCGAAAACAACCTCGACCTGACACTTATACAACAGGACAAGCACTTACCCACCTGCGAAGTGACCGTTGAACTTGATGCCGGTGGGCACGCCACTTACATTATTCCCCAACCCGTATCATGGGACAATATACAACCAACCGACGAACTGCTGCAAAACATAGAACAGGCCGAAGCTATTGTATTTGGCAGCCTGGCCTGCCGCGAGGTAGAAACACGTACTACATTGCTGAATTTGCTGAGCGAATACACAATACCGATGAGGATATTTGATGTGAACCTGCGTGCGCCACATTTTGAACAGGATACCATTGAAACATTAGCAGCCTTATGCAATGTTATAAAAATGAACGAAGATGAAGCCCACATGCTTATACATGGCAGCGCCCCCGTGCGCGAAAAGATGGTGGAGTTCCATAAGAAATTTCATACCCAAACTATATGCGTTACCCGCGGCGAAAACGGAGCCATCATTTGGCACGATGAAGAATTTTACGAACACCCGGGATTCAGGGTAGATGTTGTTGACACCGTTGGCGCAGGTGATTCGTTTTTAGCAACACTGATTGCGGGTTTACTAACCGGACAACCGATTCCGTTTACCTTAGAAAAAGCCTGCAAAGTGGGCGGTTTTGTAGCCAGCCAACGTGGAGCTAACCCTACTTATCCAGGTTATTTACAATCCTAACATAAAAAAAGCATTGGTAAATTATTCCAATGCTTTTTTGCTCAGGCAATGAGCAACTATTTTTCTATCAAACAAACAGCATAAGCCACAACACCTTCTTCGCGGCCTATAAAGCCCATTTGTTCGTTTGTGGTGGCTTTGATGGATATATCTTCTTCGCTAATACCAGCAGCTTGGGCAATATTAGTTTTCATGGCCGGAATGTGCGGATTGATTTTAGGAGCTTCGAGGCATATCATCGCATCTATATTGCCTACGCTCCAGCCCTTTTCTTTCAACAATTCAATTACGTGCTGCAATAATATTAAACTGCTTATGCCGCGCCAGCGCTCATCCTGGTTAGAAAAATGATAACCAATATCGCGCAGGTTGGCTGCGCCCAGCAAGGCATCGCAAATGGCGTGCACCATAACATCAGCATCCGAATGCCCAAAAGCTCCTGAATGGTGCGGAAGGGTTACTCCTCCCATTACAAACGGATGCCCTTCTTTCATCTGGTGAACATCAAACCCGAAACCTACACGTATTTTACTCAAAATATACTCCTTTTTCCGCCAAAGTTAGCAATCACCGTAAAACGTAACGTATTGGCTAATGCACTTTTTTGTTGCGTACCCACCAGGTATGATAAATCGATGTTAAACTTATCGTATTTAAAGCCTGTACCTAAGGTGGCGTATTGCCGGTTTCCTTTAGAGGGGTTTTCATAAAAATAACCGGCCCTTAAAAAAAACTGCTTATTGTAAGCATACTCGGCACCGGCTGCATAGCTTAATTCTTTCAATTCTTCACTAAAGCCACCGGGTGCATCGGCAAACGAGCCAAACACCCCGGCCGGCACAGACCGGTTATCATCGTACCCACTGGTAATTTGTCCGTTGGCATTGCGTATGGGTGGTGTAGGCACCATCAGTTTATTTATATCGAGCGTTAAGGTAAACTGGTTGGTGTTATCTAAAAACCAGGTATCGGCCACGCCAATGCGCATATTGGCAGGCAAAAAATAGCTGGCACCGTTATCAGTGTAACTCATTTTTGTACCGATGTTTGAAAAATTAGCACCAAAGGTTAGCAAGGCATCCTTACCAAATTGTGTACCCGGCTTTTGGTAATAAGCCGAAACATCGGCCGCTATGGCATTACCTGCTTTGGTTTGCAGGCCGTTTACTACCGCCCCGTTGGTTAAGCCGGAGTGGATATACCTAAGTGATAAACCCAGCGAAAAATTTTGCCCGAACTTGCGCGAAAATGAGCCGTCTATAGAAAACTCATTTGGCGTATAAGTACCCTGGTCGGCCTGCGAACCATCTATCAGTTGTATTTTTCCGAGGTTAAAATATCGTAAAGATAAGCCTATGGCATTGCGGCTATCCAACAAATGGGCATAGCTTAAATATGCCAGGTTCACATCTGAAATTAGGTTACGCAACCAGGGGCTGTATGATAATGAAACATTATCCTTATCCTCAATAAAAGCCAGTTTTGATGGGTTCCAGTAATTAGCATTCGCATCGGCACTTAATGCTACCCCGGCATCGCCCATAGCTCCCGAGCGCGAATCGGGCGCAATGGTTAAAAATGGAACAGCAGTATTTATACCGTTCGAGCTACTTCCGTTGGTATTAGTATTGGTATTATTTGTTTGTGCAATAAGCGCTGCAGGCAACAAAAAAAAGGATATGGATAAAGCGTAAAGCTTAGTCATTTTCATCACCACAAATTAGCTGTAATTTTTTGAAATAAACTATGAGTCATGGTATTTAAGTATGATAAAATATTGACTGTGCCGAAAAGATATTTTTAAACCTATGTAACTTATCATCGTGCAATACGTACAAAAGCTCAAATAATCCCCTTCTCCTTATCCCATATTATAACATATTACTGTTAATAGATTTTTTGTAGTTTTACTAAATCCAATTTGTTAAAAAACATGATTAAGCGTTTTACTAAATCTGCCTTACTGTTAGGATGTGTGGGATTGTTATTAGGCAGTTGCAGTAATCCAATGAGGTCACAAAAAACCGGCATTGTTTATAATAATAAGGACAATGGTGGTTATATGCGCTTTAAACAAACCCACCCTGCACCGGGCCCCGGCCTGGTAGCTATTGAGGGCGGTACGTTTGTGTGGGGTGGCAGCGCCGATCAGGATGTGGCATACGAGTACAACAACGTACGCCGCCGCATAACCGTAGGTTCGTTTTACATGGACGAAACCGAGGTGTCTAACCAGGATTGGCTCGACTATTTACACTACATCAGCATTACTTTTCCGGGCGATAGGGAGCTTTATTACAATGCCACTCCTGATACATTGGTATGGCGCAGGCCATTATCATACAACGAACCGTACGTTGACAACTATTTAAGGCACCCGGCCTTTCAGGATTACCCGGTTGTGGGCGTAACCTGGGATCAAGCTAAAGAATACTGCGTTTTTCGTACCAACCAAATGAACGAAAACATTTTACGTGAAAGCGGCCGGTTGGCCAGTTGGAAAGATGCATCGGGCAATGGAGGTGCAGGTACTGCTGCTGCAAGCGGCAAAGCGAGTGCTACCGAACCATTTGATACCGAAATATATTTGAACGGGCAAATTAAAGGCCAGGGCATTGACGGCAAAAAAATGATGCCTGATATGAACCCATTGGCTAAACCAGGCACCGGCGGCAAACCAACCCGCACCGTTCGCATGGAAGACGGTATATTAAAGCCGAGCTTCCGTTTACCATCAGAAGCCGAATGGGAATATGCTGCCATGGGCTTAGCGGGTAATACGCAATACGAAAACATTGAAGACGGTAAAATTTATCCGTGGAATGGCATGGGTGTTCGTTCGCCTAAAAAACGTACCCGCGGTATGATTATGGCCAACTTTAAACGTGGTGCAGGTGATAACATGGGTGTAGCCGGTTCATTAAACGACAAGGCCGATATTACCGCACCAGTGCGCTCGTTTGAGCCTAACGATTTTGGCTTGTACAACATGGCCGGTAACGTTAACGAGTGGACCGGCGATACTTATCGCCAGATGACTTTTGAAGACGCCGACGACTTTAACCCTTTCCGCGGTAATGAGTGGACCAACAAAAAACTGGCCGACCCTGAAAAAGGCTTGTACGCCAAAGATAAATACGGCCGCCCTATAAGAGAGGCTGCAAAATCGAACAAAAAACTATCATGGGCCGAGTTTACAGCGCAACAGCAAGGTGGCAACAGCGTTACCCCGCCGGCTACTAATGCTGCTGGTACAACTGCTGCCATTGCAGCATCGGGCAAACCGTTTAAACATGATCAACGAGGCGCAGCCGATTCGACCGATAACAGCCTTTATGGGGTAACTACATTGGTAAACGACCGCTCAAAGGTTTATAAAGGTGGCTCATGGAATGACCGCGCTATGTGGCTAAACCCTGCTACCCGCCGTTTTATGGATCAAGGTGAGGCCAGTGCCGAAGTAGGTTTCCGTTGTGCCATGACTATGGTTGGCGCTCCCGAAATTAATCCTAACGGTAAATCACACTTTAGCGTGAAGAAACCTAAAAACTACAATCCTAAGAAATAAAGAATATTTTTAATAGAAAGCCTGCTACACCTTAGCAGGCTTTTTTACGTTATAAGCGCACCGGATTTGTTTAAATAATGGTATAGTTGTATATATGCCTTTACATCCTTACCCACATGAACAACTCAGTCAATAAAATTCTGAAAATTATTGCTTTGGCAATAGTTGCATTTCTTTTAATTGATACGGTTTCGAAAATTGATATTTCATCGTCGAAGAATGACCTTCTCTTATTTAAAAAGAAAAAGGAAATAGATGCTTTAGAAGATGCAACCGAAGTAAAATATAAAGCTAAAGACACGCTTGACACCGTTCGCCGTAAACAGGAAGATGATTCAACGGCAGCAATAATTAACATGAACCTGTTAATTATATTGGTATGCATACAAGTTTATTTGAACTATTACGGCAATAATTCAAACAAAGCACAACAGCCAGATTAGTTAGTTTTTCAGCTTCTTTTTCAAACTGCGGATAATTGAACGCCTTATGTTCCAGGTACGTTCAAACTTAACTTTGGAGTACTTGCCATACGTTTTTTTCCAGAAAGGCGTATTATACGATGCCCAAACTTTATAGCCAAAATGCACTAACGAACCAGAAATATCCCATGGTTTGGGCGAACCCACAAAATGCAAAATGGCCTTTTCTGAGTTTTCGGGGCGTTGACTGGCCGGGTACCATGGCACATTATAAATATCAGGCAATATTGCGAATTGGCCTTTAATGTATAAATTAAGTAAGGTTTGATCGTGCGAACGTAAAAGTATGCCGTGTTCTTTAGTCAACTCATCAATTGCTGTATCAATGTCCAGTTCATTCCAGCGCTTAATATTGAACAGCACTACACCCGAGTTAAAGTACGGCGTTTCCGGGTCCCAGCCCTGGTTTTCTATAAAGAAATCTTTCTCTAAACACCATTTCACAGCAGAGCCGTGTACAGCGGCATAAGGCTTATCGCCAAAATCAAAATTTTCGAGCGTTAAAACATCAGATAATATTATAAGATCGGCATCAAGGTACAGGGCAGTATCGCTTTTAACAGTACGCGGAATTAGTAACCTGCCATAAGCCGTCCAGTCGCCTTGTAAGGAGAGCAAATGACCAAAAATGGCTTTAGCGTCAAAATATACAAACTCCGGCTTTTGTGTATATCCTTCGCCAACAAGTAGTTTTAAGATATTCTCCTGATCACCTGGTTCAAAATCGGTATATATAAACCAAAGTTTTAGTTTTTGAGGAGCTGAGCAATTTCTGATTAATGAGGTTAAGGTTGGCCCCATGCCCTCCAATCCGAGGTGATTGATGTTAAATACAATATCCATGTTATTGTCGTGATATATTAGCCAGGGTACAAATTATTAGTTAATCTGCATCCTAGAAAGCACAATCCTCTCACAAAGCTTAAATAACATTGCGCACAGACTAATTACCAAAGATTATAAATAATATTTAAAATAATTGCACCAAACGGGAATTTATTTTGCAAAACTCTTAACAAATATTCCATTATTCACCTTCTCATAAACAAAAAAAGGCATACAACTATATGCTGTATGCCTTTAATAATACATTATCTAGCAATTACTCGTTTTTAACAGATGCTTGAAATATAACTTTGTAACTCGTGCTTGAGCCCTCGTTGTACAATTGAAGTGAAACATCGGCCGTATCCCAAGGCTGATTTTTCATGGCTGTTGCAAAAGGTGCAAAAGCTGTTGTATTAGCCTGAAAGCCTTTATAATCTGCGGCCTTAAAATTCAACACACCATATTGAACAACATTATCAGTGCTATCAATTGTTTTGTAAACATAACGCTCAAAGTACACGTGGGTGTATCCAATTAGTGTGGGCGGTAAAAACAATTCGTAATAAGCATCGGTAGGTAAAGCTGCTACGGCAAAGCTAATACCATAGTTACTATCGTGCACAAACAAGTTAGTTTTCCAGTTATCGGCCAGTTTACCCGTAGGCCCTACAAAGGTGCTGCTGTTTGCGGTATTTAAAGCCGTTTCAAAACGGTACATTCTTGATTTGGTGTATACCTTGATATTAGTGCTCCAGGTGCCGGTATAAACCCCATTTAATGATATGGTGTAGAAGGTGCCACCCTTAGTTGCCTTTTTACGTATGGTAGAAGTTCCGCTGCTCAATACCGCTACAACTGAATCGGTGGTGTTAATGTCAATACTCGTTCTTGGAAAGGCAATAACCACCTGGTTTTGGTTATCAGAGCCATTTCCTGTGCCGGTTGTTGGGTTGGGAGGTGTTACATCATCGCCACCGTTGCTATACGTTCGGCATGATGAAATGGCGGCAATAACCGTAACAGCTAAAACTATGAATTTCAATTGGGTAAATATTTTCATACTTTGTACTTCGTCTAAAATTATGCCATATTATTGGGTAAGAGCGTATTGCACCAGGTTAGCACCCATGCGCAAAGCCTTTAGCCGTGTCTCCTGGCTATCGCCGGCGTAGGTGCCCAAATCTTCCCAACCATTGCCTAAATCGCATTCTACGTCGTAAAAACACACTAAACGACCATTGTAAATTAAGCCGTACCCTTGCGGGCGCTTACTGTCATGCTCATGA
This sequence comes from Mucilaginibacter terrae, assembly GCF_031951985.1. NCBI lineage: Bacteria > Pseudomonadati > Bacteroidota > Sphingobacteriia > Sphingobacteriales > Sphingobacteriaceae > Mucilaginibacter > Mucilaginibacter terrae. The sequence continues at coordinate 2,298,910 of NZ_JAVLVU010000001.1, forward strand.
ATTTTGGGTAAACCATTTGGAAAATCAAATTTTTGATGATAAATAGGATGGTTCAGCGGCAGCTCTACAAAATCCAATTCGGGGAAAATTTTCTTCATTTGGGGGCGTATAAATTTATCCAACCCATAGTTATCGCATATATGCAAAAAGCCGCCCCCTGTAAGGTATTTACGCAGGTTCCGCACATCCTGATCGGAGAAGATCACATTGCCATGCCCGGTCATAAAAATAAACGGGTAGTGAAATATTTCGGCGCTCCCTGCTTCTACCGTCTCATCCTCTGCCCTGAAGTTTGTTTTAAGGTTTTGATTACAGAATCTGATAAGGTTGGGCAATGCGGTACGGTCGGCATACCAATCGCCGCCGCCGTTGTATTTGAGGCGGGCTAAGGTATAAGTTGGCACCGGGGCATAACTGCTTAACACCATGCTAAACATCAGCAGTGTTAAAACAGTCTTTTTTACATTAAATTCTATCCCGTAAAACCTCATATTTCCTCAAAAACCTTTTATTATTACGCGTTATTACTCGGTTTATCTTTACTGTTCAATCAGGTGTTCAATTTAATGGGGTAAACACTTTGAACACTGACACAATCCTGTCACCATCTTATCTCAGCAAGTGGTATTTAGCTCCTTGCAATCAAGTTTAAGTAATTACTATCTATTCAAAAAATTCACTTCAAAACAAGCTTCTAAAGCCGCTGTTTCGGTGCGAAGCCTGCTGTCGCCTAAAGTTATGGGTTTAAAGCCATTGTGCAAAGCATCAGCTATCTCTTTTTCGGTAAAGTCGCCCTCGGGCCCAATTAAAATCAGGCACCTGCCTTTTAATTGCAATTGCGAAGCCAGGCTTACCTTATCCTCACCGGGCAAACAGTGGGCTATAAATTTTTGTCCATCAAACGCTGCCGAAAGCAACTTGCTTAAAGGCTGCATGGCATTTAACTGCGGGTGGTAAGCCTTTAACGACTGCTTAACAGCCGAGGTAATGATCTTATCCAAGCGTTCAACCTTAGCCTCTTTACGCTCCGAGCGCTGGCATTGTATCAATGATATTTCATCTATACCAATCTCCGTAGCTTTTTCTAAAAACCACTCCAGCCGCTCAATATTTTTGGTTGGAGCAACGGCTATATTCAGGTAATGGTTGCGCTTCCCGTATTCCTCTTTTACCTCGGTAATGGCCAGCAATGTTTTCTTAGGATGCGCATCCATAATGCGGGCGGTGTAAAAGCCGCCACGGCCGTCAACCAGTTGTATATGATCATCGGGCTGAAGACGCAATACGCGTATGGCATGCTTGCTTTCCTCCTCGCTCAGCATGTAGTGCGTTGCGTTGGGGGCTATATCAGGGGTATAAAAAATGTGCATGCTTTGTAATTTACAATACTCCAAAAATAGCAAACGCGGAAGATAAGCCGATCGCTTTTCTTTCCGCGTTTGAATATTAGTTTATGAAAAGATTAGTGATCGTCTTTCATATCTTCTTCGTTGATCAGCAGTTCTAACTTAACCGATTCAATGTTTTGTTCAGATTTGCGCAGTACGGTAATGTTATAGCCATTTGCTTCGCGCTGTTCGCCAACATCAGGTATCTTACCAAATATTTCGCTTACCCAACCCGATACCGTATCAAAGTCGCCATCCTCAGGTAGATCATGTGGCAAGGCTTCGTTTACGTCGTAAATAGATGCTACGGCGTTTACAATAAATTCACGGTCGTTTACCTTTTCAACAATTGGCTTTTCCTCGTCAAACTCATCCTGTATCTCTCCTACCAATTCCTCTACAATATCTTCGAGGGTAACCATACCTGCTGTACCACCAAACTCATCAAGCACAATAGCTATCTGAATACGGCGTAGCTTCAGCTCGGCCATCAACTCGTTGATTTTTTTGGTTTCGGGGATGAAGTAAGGCTTGCGAATTATATTCTTCAGCTCAAATTCTTCCTTACGGGCCAATAAAGGCAAAATGTCTTTAGCGTGTACAATGCCTACAATCTTGTCTAACGAATCATCGTAAACAGGCATACGTGAGTATCCTTCGGTAACCAGGCAATCTAATACTTCAGGCGGAGTGCTATCCATCTCTATGCCCGAAATTTTAGTACGGGGCACCATGATATTTTTCACCACACGCTCATTAAAATCAAAAACGTTTTTAATAAGTTCGTGCTCGTTGGAGTCCAGCGCGCCGCTTTCTTTTCCTTGCTCAAGCAAGTATTGTAATTCTTCGGATGAATGGTGAGATTCTTCGCCGTGTACGGCAACTACACCAAACAACTTTAAGATAAAATTGGCAAAGCTATTGAGTAACCATATGGCCGGGCGAAACACCACAAAAAAGAAACGCATGGGGTATGATACCGCCAGCGTAGTGCGTACCGACCGTTGTATGGCCAATGATTTAGGCGCCAGTTCGCCAAATACGATGTGCAAAATGGTGATGGTAACAAAGGCTACCACATGACTTATATTGATAATAAGAGGGGAAGTGATTACCAGGCCAAACATTGAAAATGTTTTAAGCATGATATTAGATACCACACTCTCGCCGGCCCAGCCCAAACCCAGCGAAGCAATGGTTATACCCAGCTGCGTGGCAGCCAGGTATCCATCTAAGTTGTGCATTATGCCCCGGGCAACTTTGGCCATGCTGCTGCCGGCCTTTGCCTGTATTTCAATTTGCGAACCGCGTACACGCACCATGGCGAATTCGGCGGCTACAAAAAAACCATTTAACAATACCAAAAATATGGTAAGGAATATATGAAAACCGTTTATGTCAATCGTCTCGGGGTCCATTTATAGAGTTATTGGTTCGAACGGAAAGTAGAATTATACAATTCTAAACTTTCTTGAATTACCTTAAGCGCATAAGGTTTGCCCATTAAGTGCTCAATGGTCACGTTTTTGCCTTCCAGCTTTTTGTAATCCTGGAAGAAGCGAACGATCTCTTTCATAGCATGCGGTGGCAATTCATTAAGGTCGTTAATGTAGTTGACCGACATATCATTTTTAGCAACAGCAATAATTTTATCGTCTTGCTCGCCGTTATCAACCATGTGCATTACGCCAATTACTTTAGCTTCGATCAGCGACATCGGGAATACGTCAACCGAACATAAAACCAAAATATCAAGCGGATCTTTATCATCGCAATAAGTTTGCGGAATGAATCCATAATTGGCCGGATACATTACGGATGAAAATAATACGCGATCAAGTTTTAATAAGCCTGAATCTTTGTCGATTTCGTATTTGGCTTTTGAACCTTTAGGAATTTCAATAATAGCATTAACAACTTCGGGAAGATCTTCGCCCGGAGTTACCTGATGCCAGGGGTGCTGTGTACTCATGTGTAGAATTAGTGTGAATATTGAATAAATTAATGTTCGTCGTTTTTGTTTTCGCCTTTTCCGCGTTTTACAAAGGCAATAATAAGCGGTATACTTGTTACTACTATTAATGCAATTACAATATACTGTAAATAGTTTTTAATTTGTGGATATTTTATACCTAAAAAATACCCGAGTAACGTTAATGTGCATACCCAGGCAATACTACCTACAAAATTATATAAAGTAAACTTTTTAAAGTCAACCTTAACCACACCTGCAAAAATAGGTGCAAAAGTTCTGATGATGGGAAAAAACCGGCCTAACACGAGCGCCATACCACCATATTTCTGGTAAAACTCGCGGGCCAGGGTAATGTGCTTCTTCTTAAAAAAAAGCGTGTCTTTTCTGTTCTCCATAAGCGGCCCGGTGCGGAAACCAAACCAGTAACCGGTATAGTTACCCAATACCCCAGCTGCAATTAATGACAGTACAAGTGTATACACGGGTACATCCAACAGGCCGGTTGCACAAAACAATCCTGCCATAAACAGCAGGTAGTCTCCCGGAAGAAAGAATCCGAAGAACAGCCCTGTTTCGGCATATACCACGATCAGCAAAAGGTAGAAACCGCCCTTACTGATGATGGATTGTGCGTCCGTTAGATTTTGGAGATGCTCCCAGAAATTTTCCATTCACAATATTTGTAAAGCTACAAATATTATAACAATTGCTAAATGTTATATGTAAGGTTGTGAATTATTGCAGGATAAATACCAATTACCAGCGTAACAACGGCTGAAAAGCCTAAAACGAACTGGTAATAACCCGGTACCGTAAGCTCCTCATGCTCGGCATTACGGAAATACATGGCAATAATAACGCGGAAATAGTAGAAGATGCTCACGATAGCATTGATGACCGCAATGATTACCAGCCATAAATGGAAGCGACTCAAGGCTCCGCTAAACATAAAGAATTTACCAATAAAGCCAGCCGTTAACGGAATGCCCGCCAGCGATAACATAGCAATAGTTAAGGTAGCCGCCAGGAAAGGGTTGCGTTTGTGCAAGCCGTTAAAGCTCTCAAAACTATCGCTGCCCAATTGCTGCTGAACCAATATCAATACGCCAAAGGCCACGATAGAGGCTACAGAATAAGCAGTAGCATACATGAATATTGCATTGCCCGAAGCGGCGCTTAAAGCTACAACGGCAAACAACATATAACCGGCATGTGATATGCTCGAAAAAGCCAGCATGCGCTTAAAGCCGTGCTGATACAGCGCGGTAAGGTTACCCACAAACAAAGTTATAATGGTTATTACCAACAGTGTTGGCATCCAAAACTCGGCCACCGGCGCAAAGCAAACGCTAAACAAGCGTAAAAATGCGGCAAAGCCGGCAGTTTTTACAACGGTAGACATAAACGCGGTAATTAACGTAGGCGAACCTTCGTATACGTCGGGCGTCCAGAAGTGGAACGGTGCTGCACCTACTTTAAAGCACAGGCCTACGATAATAAGGACGATACCTGTGTGAAACAATGGATCGATACCACGAGGGTGCTGAACTGCCCAATTGCGAATAGCTTCGAGGCCGAACGAATGGGTTGCACCGTAAATTAGGGTGATGCCAAACAGCAGAAAGCCGGTTGAAAAGGCACCCATCAGGAAGTACTTCAACGCAGCCTCGTTAGAGGCAAAGTTCTTTTTATCAATACCCGCTAATATGTATAAGCTAACCGACATGATCTCGATACCGATGAACAGCATAGTAAGGTTATAGTACGATACCATTACAATAATACCGGCCAGCGCAAAAAGGATAATAGCAATATATTCGGCCACATGATCACTGATGCGCTCAAAGTAGCCTTTCGATAACATGAGTATGAGTAAAGTTGATACGATAGCCGTTACCGAAAATGCCACCGAAAAATTATTAAACAGCATCATATCATGAAGTATGGGTACTGCCCCGTTATTCCACTGCCATACAGCCGATACTATAGCCGCCAGTAAACCGGCAATAGTAACCGGAAGCAGTAACTTATTAGCCTTAAACAGGCCAATGTACAGCAACACAATGGGTAATATGGCTATGATAATTAATGTGGTCATTTTATATCTCGAATTCGAATCTCCAATAAATTAGTTGTCAGTCACCGGTTTTCAGTTATCGGTACTATCTCTTTTAATTTTTATGTATTAAAGCGGCGCTTATCTTAGCGTTCACTTCGTTCATCAGTTGTGTTACCGATGACTCGGTAAGGTGCAGTATGGGTTGAGGGTAAACACCTATGGCAATTACCAATACGCAAATGATACCCAAAATGAGTTTCTCGCCTGCGGTAATATCGGTAAAGGTTGCGGTAAGCGTATTAGTTTCTCCCTGCATAATGTTTTTGTAAGCACGAAGCATGTAAACCGCGCCCTGTATAATGGTTAAGCCCGCCACAATGCCCATCCACATATCGTAACGGTAAACACCGTTCAATAATAAAAACTCACCAATAAAGCCGTTGGTTAAGGGTAACCCTACCGAACCCAATACGATGATGAGGAATGCAATAGCCAACTGAGGTGCAATTTTTGCAATACCGCCCAACTGGTCAATATCACGGGTTTTAAGCTGACGCTCAATAATATCCAGCACAAAGAAAATACCTACCACCTCTAAACCGTGGTTAAGCATCTGTATCATGGCACCTTGCAGGCCTTGTATAGTCCAGGCCAGTAAACCGGCGGCTATTAAACCTACGTGCGCAATTGATGAGTAAGCTATTAAACGCTTGCTGTCTTTAACCCTGAATGCAATGATCGAGGCGTAAACAATACCGGCAATGGCTAACCAAAGCGGATTGTTTTGCCACTCGTAAAAACCTACAGGAGCAATAGGTATCATCCAGCGGATGGCGCCATAAATACCCATTTTTAGCATTATACCTGATAACAACATGGTACCGGCGGCAGGTGCTTCGGTATATGTATCGGGCTGCCAGGTATGCAGCGGGAAAATCGGCATCTTGATAGCAAAAGCTAACAGGAAAGCGGCAAAAACCCACGACTGCTGTGTATTATTAAGCTTTAGCGCGTAAAATTTGTAAAGGTCGAAGCTATGCTCGGGAGTTTGCAGGTACAGGTAAATTAATGCTAACAGCATGAACAGTGATCCGGCAAATGTATAAATGAAGAATTTTAGCGTAACCTTAACCCGGTTTTCGCCGCCCCACATGCCGCATATAAAGTAAATAGGTATAAGCGCAACTTCCCACCCCACGTAAAACATAAAGCCGTCTAACGCGGTAAATACCAACATTAAGCCAAACTGCATAAACATAATAAGCGCGTAAAACGCCGATGGATTATTGTACTCGCGTTTAAAGGTTGTGCCGATTATAAGCGGTATCAAACCCACAGTTAATATAACCGGGATGATGTTAATGCCATCCAACGCCGCTGTAAAATATATGCCCAGTTTAGGCATCCACGCTGCATCAAACACAAATTGAGGCCCGCTTACATTGGTTTGAAACTGGGAGATAATGTAAATACCCAAAGCCAGCTCAACCAGCGATAATGCAAGGGCAACCGATTTTACAGCATTGCCTTTTATAAATAAAAGCGCCAGGGCTGCCAGTAAGGGTAAAAAAAGTAAAATACTAACCGTCATTTTATATGCAGTAAACGCTTGTTTTAAAACTTAATTAAACTGTATATGAGCACACCAATAATGCCAATAACCATCATAAACAGGTAAAAACCTACATTACCGGTTTGTAGCAGGCGCAAGCCTTTGCCAGCTTCGCAAGGTGCCTGGCTAAGGCCGTTCACTATTCCATCAATGCCTAATTTGTCAATTACTTTAAAGAAAAAGTCTGACAGGAAATCTAATGGCTTACGGATAATGGTATCATAAATTTCATCGATATAAAACTTATTGTACGATAGCCTAACCAGCGCAGGGCGTTCTTCGGTATCGGCCACCGGTATATCGGCTTGTTTTACATATTTAACGTAAGCATAAATCAACGCAATAACCGCTACACCTACCGAAATACCCATCAACATATACTCAGTATTATGAGCAATAAACATTTTACCGGTTAACGCTGACGATTTGCTCATCACAGGTTCAAGCCAATGCTCTAACCAATGGTGACCGCCCAACGCCTCGGGCACACCTATAAAACCGCCAACGGTTGATAGGATAGCCAATACGATTAACGGAATAGTCATACTTGGCGGCGACTCGTGCAAATGGTGTTCCTGCTCATGCGTTCCGCGGAATTTGCCCCAGAAAGTGAGGAACATCAATCGGAACATATAAAATGAGGTAAACATAGCACCCAGCACACCTAATATGTATAATACACGGTTGTGCATATAAGCATGCGCTAATATTTCGTCTTTAGAAAAGAAACCTGCAAAAATAGGAAGGCCTGCAATGGCAAAGGTGCCAATGAGCATGGTAATGAACGTTACCGGCAATTTGCCTCTCAAGCCGCCCATGTTGCGCATATCCTGCTCGCCGCTTACCGCGTGTATAACCGAACCGGCACCCAGGAACAATAACGCTTTAAAGAACGCATGGGTTAACACGTGGAAAAAAGCACCTGTATAAGAACCAACGCCCAAGGCCAAAAACATATACCCCAATTGAGATACGGTTGAGTAGGCCAATACCTTTTTAATATCAGTTTGGGTAAGTGCAATTATAGCAGCCAGTAATAAAGTAGCCACACCAATAATGGCAATTACATGCTGTGTTACCGGGGCCAGGGTGAATAAGATGTTCGAACGGGCAATCATGTATATACCCGCGGTAACCATGGTAGCCGCGTGTATTAACGCCGAAACCGGGGTTGGGCCGGCCATTGCATCGGGCAGCCATGTAAACAATGGTATTTGTGCCGATTTACCGGTAGCGCCCACAAACAGCAATAAGGTGATAAGCATGATCGTACTATCGCCGCTTTTCATATTTGCGGCATGGCTAAATACGCTGGCATACTCAATGCTGCCGAACGCCTTCATGATAACGAATACGCCGATGAGAAAACCTAAGTCGCCTATGCGGTTCATTACGAAGGCTTTTTTGGCGGCATCGGCATAAGCTGCATTGCCATACCAAAACCCAATGAGCAGGTATGAGCATAAGCCCACGCCTTCCCAGCCTATAAACATGATGATATAGTTTGAACCCAAAACCAATAGCAACATAAAGAACACGAACAGGTTGAGGTACGCAAAAAACTTACCGAAACCTTCATCGTGGCTCATGTAGCCTATAGAGTATAAATGAATTAAAAAGCCAATACCGGTGATGATGAGCAGCATAATGGAACTCAACTGATCGACCAGGAAGGCAAACGGAATATGCAGATCACCAACCTTAACCCAATCGAACAGGGTAACATTGATAGGTGCGCCGGTTGATTTTACCTGTAAAAATGCGCCAACACTTAAAGCAAATGATAACAAAACCATCAAACTGGCCAAACCGCCAATGATGCTTTTAGGTAAGGTATTACGGCCCAATCCGTTAATTACGAATCCTGCCAACGGCAGCAGCGGAATAAGCCAGAGGTATTTATCCATGTTCTTAGTACATTATTTTATGGAGCGGGGAGCGAGGATGGGAGAGCGATTTGTTAACCTCGCTCCTTCATCTTCGCTCCTCGCTCCTACTTTACCATTTTAATCTGTTCAATATATCTACGTCGATAGAGTTGGTATTGCGGTGTATCATTACGATGATGGCCAGGCCTATAGCTATTTCGGCAGCGGCCAGCGCCATGATGAAGAACACGAACACCTGCCCGTTAGGATCGTTGCCATACACCGAAAAAACGGTAAGCAACAGGTTAACGGCATTCAGCATCAGCTCAACCGACATAAATACCACAATGGCGTTACGGCGTATCAACACACCAATTACACCTATCGAAAATATAATTGCGCTTAACAGTATATAATGGTTAAGCGGAACGACCTTTACAGTTTCAAAAAAACTTTCCATTATACAGTAGTAGCTTTAGGTTTACCTTCTTTAGTTGCCAGCAATACAGCGCCCACCATGGCCGATAACAGCAGGATAGACGATACCTCGAACGGCAGTAAAAATTCATTAAATAATACCTTACCCAGGTTTTGCACCGAGCCAAGGTTTACATCTCTCAGTACCACCGGGTTTGATTTTGCTGTTAGTTTGATGGCTCCTACCAGGGTTACCAGCAGTACGCCGCCACCTATTATGCCTGCCAGTTTTACATAAATGCTTTTGGTTGGCTCGGTATCCTTATTCAAATTCAGCATCATGAGCACAAACAGAAATAGCACGAGTATAGCCCCCATGTAAACAATAAAGTTTACCACGGCCAAAAACTGGGCATTCAAAATAATGTAATGAATGGTGAACGTAAAAAACGTAATAATGAGGTACAGCACACTATGCACCGGGTTTTTGGCAAAAATAACCAGCAGTGAAAACAGTATGGACAAGAATGCGATAAAGTAAAATACACTCATAGCTCGATATACAGAAAAATACCCTTGCCGGTTAAATTGGTTGCCGCCAAAGGTATCATTCTTTTTTTATTGGTTTAAAGGCGGCTCAACTAATTTGTCTTTGCCGTATATAAAGTCTTTACGTAAAAAATCGGTTGGTACAATGTCACCGTCCAGGTATATAGCTTCTTTGGGGCAGGCTTCTTCGCACAAACCGCAAAAAATACATCGTAACATGTTAATTTCGTAAACTGCTGCATATTTTTCTTCACGGTACAGGTTTTCCTCACCTTTCTGGCGCTCGGCGGCAGTCATGGTAATGGCTTCGGCCGGACACGACAGGGCGCAAAGGCCGCATGCAGTACAACGTTCTTTACCGTTTTCATCGCGCTTTAGCGAGTGCATACCACGGAAATTCTCCGAAAACTCCCGTTTTTGTTCAGGATAACGAATGGTTACATCGCCACCGGCAAACACATTTTTTACAAAGTGTTTCATGGTAATGCTCAAACCCTGGGTTATGGCAGGCAGGTAAGCACGCTCCCAAAAGTTGAGCGGCTTAACTTCTAATACTTTTCGCTTTTTACTTAATGGTTCCATGTATAGGGTTAAGCAAATTTCTCAATTAATGTAGCAATTACACCGGTTAACACAATGTTGGCAATAGCCAGTGGTATTAACGTTTTCCAGCCCAGGTGCATCAGCTGGTCATAACGGAAACGCGGGATAGTCCAGCGGATCCACATGAAGAAAAAGATAAAGGCAAATATTTTGGCAAACAGCACCGCTACACCAATTAAAGGTGCAATAGTTGGGCCTGCATGCGCCGCCACCCAATCCATACCCGGGTAGTTATAGCCGCCCCAATACAGGGTAGCCATTACTGCCGATGATACGAACATGTTGATGTATTCGGCAAACAGGTAAAAGCCCAGTTTCATGGACGAATATTCGGTATGGTAACCACCTACCAGCTCAGTTTCACATTCAGGTAAATCGAACGGGCTACGGTTGGTTTCGGCAAAGGCACATACGATGAATATCAAAAAGCCAAGCGGCTGATAAAGCACGTTCCAGTGCCAGCCATGCTGTTGTTCTACAATTTCTTTTAAGCTTAGGGTACCGGTAAGCATCAGCAGGGCAATAATGGATAAACCCATCGAAATTTCGTAGCTGATATTTTGCGATGCTGCGCGGATAGCGCCTAATAAAGAGTATTTGTTATTAGATGCCCAGCCACCGATCATGATACCATATACCCCCAGCGATACCACGCCGAAGATGTATAAAATTCCCACGTTAATATCGGTAACCTGCAGATCGATAACACGACCCGCAATTTGCATTTGAGGGCCCCAAGGTATAACTGCCGAACCTATACAGGCCGTCATGATAGCCAGCGACGGACCTACAATGAACAAAAAGCCGCTTGCGCGGGTAGGAATAATTTCCTCTTTCATGAACATTTTGGCACCATCGGCCATGGGCTGTAATATACCAAACGGACCGGCACGGTTAGGGCCTACCCTATCCTGCAAAAACGCCGCAACCTTACGCTCGGCATAGGTAGAGTACATGGCTACTACGAGGCTTATGGCAAAAATTACCACCACAAGCACCAATTTAATTAATAAGTCAGCAGTCTCCATTATAGTCTTGTCTCCCGTTCAAATTGTTCTTTATTAGCTTCGAGTAAAACCGGGTTGGTTTTAACTACCGGCAATGGCCTTAAAGTATCATAATGGTTTGAGCTGATAACCGATTGGTTTGATACCTTGCGCGGCCCCTCAATAACCCAGTCGGCAGTTTTCTTTTTATCAAAGCGGCAGGTATTGCAGATGAATTCCTCCACTTCGCCATACTGGTCTTTACGGGCAGTAACGCGTATAACGTCTTCTCCTTTGTACCAAAGAGTTACTTTTCCGCTGCATTTCTCGTGCTCACAATCGCGGTGTGCTTCTACCGGTTTGGTAAACCAAACGCGGTTTTTAAAGCGGAAAGTTTTATCGGTTAACGCTCCTACCGGACAAACGTCAATTACGTTGCCCGAAAAATCGTTATCAACTGCTTTTTGGATGTAGGTAGAAATTTCGGCATGATCGCCACGGTTTAGTACGCCGTGTACGCGTTGCTCGGTTATCTGGTCGGCCGTAAAAACGCAGCGGTAGCATAAAATACAACGGGTCATGTGCAGTTGTATCTTATCACCAATATCTATTTTCTCGAAAGTACGGCGGTCAAATTCGTAGCGGGTTTTGGCGGCACCGTGCTCGTAACCTAAGTCTTGCAGGTGGCATTCACCAGCCTGATCGCACACTGGGCAATCCAGCGGGTGGTTGATGAGCAGCATTTCTACAATGCCTTTACGTGCTTCAATAACCTCGGGCGAGGTTATGTTTTGCACCTCCATACCATCCATAACACCGGTACGGCATGAGGCTACCAGCTTAGGCATCGGGCGCGGGTCTTTTTCAGAGCCTTTTGTTACCTTAACCAAACAGGTACGGCATTTACCGCCGCTGCCTTCCAGCTTAGAGTAATAGCACATAGCCGGCGGAACAATATCGCCTCCTATCTGCCTTGCAGCATTCAGAATAGATGTGCCGGGTTCAACATCAATGCTAATTCCGTCGATAGTTACTTTCATTAACCTTATCTCTAATATAAGCGAGGTAATCGCCGTTTATAATCTTTATATATGATGGATGCAGTTCATTTATAAACACATACACCCAACAATTTATCTTTCTTTGGTTACCAAGCTTCACCGTTTTTAAAACGCGGTTGTACTCGTCACCTTCGTACTCATCAAGTACCGTAAACACCGCTTGCACATTGTTTACGCGGTATACCTCGCCTACAATAGTATCGGTTGCATCAGCAACTTCAACAAGGCCGGGGTATTGCCCTAAATCATACAGCTGGCCCAATATCGAGCCGTTGCCTTCAAAATGAAGATGCTCCTGCACGCTGCGCATTACCCCGGCATCAAAGTGCTTTAACAAGGTGCCGTATACAAATATGTAATCCATACTTTACCTTATTAAAACCAGCCCGTTACAGCTGGTACTCTTTTATAACGGGGGTGCCATCAGCGGCGGTACCCATTTCTATGTCAATTTTTGCGCCTTTTAATATAGGCGACTCCTGCAATACAGGTTTTATATTTTTGAACAAAACTTCGGGGTTTGCTGCTGTTAAATAAAACAACGCCCTGTTATTTTCTTCATCTAACTCGTAAGTATCGTATTCACCTACATTATGATGAGTTACCGCATTCTCAATTTGATCCTGCAAGTCATCCAAATAATCAAAATCCTCAGTTTTGTAGTCGAATTTGATAACTACCGGGTGTACTTCTGCCATGTTTTCAATAAGTTTTATTATACGTTATAAATATAACAACTTATAGGCCAGATTTATTGCCCTTTTTAAACTGTTGCTTCCGGTTTTGGCAACGGATCGGCATAATGTGCCAAACCGTAGTTGCGGCTAACCGCTTCTGCGCCATTGGTTACGTGCCACTCAAATTCATCGCGGAAGTGACGTATGGCACTGGCCACCGGCCATGCTGCCGCATCACCCAGCGGACAAATCGTGTTACCTTCTATCTTTTTCGATACGTCAACCAGCAGGTCCATATCGCTCATTTTACCATGTCCCATCTCTAAGCGGTGCAGCACCTTTTCCATCCAGCCGGTACCTTCACGGCAAGGCGAACACTGTCCGCAACTTTCGTGATGATAAAAACGCGTAAAGTTCCAGGTATTACGCACGATGCACTGGTCTTCGTCAAAAGCGATAAAACCACCCGAACCCATCATGGTGCCGCTTACAAAACCGCCCTCCGACAAACCTTCGTAACTCATTACGCGGGCATTGCCCTCTATAGTTTTTAATATAAGGTTAGCCGGTAAAATTGGCACCGATGAACCACCGGCAACAACTGCCTTGAGGCGTTTGCCATTGGCTATACCACCACAATACTCGTCCGAATAAATAAATTCTTCAACCGGAACGCCTAATTCTATCTCGTAAACTCCCGGTTTTACCAGGTTGCCACCGGCCGAAATAAGCTTGGTACCAGTACTGCGGCCAACACCTATTTTAGCATACTCATCGCCACCATCACGAATGATGGGCACGGTAGCTGCAATTGACTCTACGTTGTTTACCACCGTTGGGCAGCCATACAAACCAGCAATAGCCGGGAATGGCGGTTTAATACGCGGGTTACCTCGTTTACCTTCTAACGATTCTATCAGTGCAGTTTCTTCGCCGCATATGTAAGCACCACCACCAGGTTGTACGTACAGCTCCAGATCGTAACCAGTGCCTAATATATTTTTGCCCAAAAAACCAGCATTTTTTGCTTCGGCAATGGCTCTTTCGAGAATGCGGATCTGCGCCATCATTTCGCCGCGTACGTATATGTACGATGTTTTGGCACCCAGCGCAAAGCTGGCTATAATCATTCCCTCAATTAACAGGTGAGGGATGTGTGTCATTAAATAACGGTCTTTAAACGTACCGGGTTCTGATTCATCGGCGTTACAAACCAGGTAACGGGGCACACCTTCGGGCTTGGCCAAAAAGCTCCACTTCATACCGGTTGGGAAACCGGCACCACCACGGCCACGCAAACCCGATTTTTTCACCTCTTCCACCACTTCATCGGGTGTCAAAGTTTTCAGGGCTTTTTCCATGGCAGCGTAACCACCTTTTTGGCGGTAAACTTCCAGGGTATTTATACCGGGTACGTTTATATGTTCAAGTAATAATTTGCGTCCCATGTTCTAATTCAAAATTACATAACCCTTGCTTATTACAGGTTCGGTTCTAATTAAATGATCCTCATTTATGAGATGGCTGATAACATCTTGTTTGAGTCTCGCTCTCTCGATTTGATGAATCATCTGTTTATTCCTCTGATTGCTTTTCCGGGTCGAGTTTCTTCTACGCTTATCACACACCATCGACTTAGTGCCATATTTAGCATGTAGTTTCTTGTACCTCTTTCTTGCTTCGGCATTTTCTTTAGTCATTCGCTCTCTAAACTCAGACATATCCTTAAATCCCACATATAATTCAGGATTTCTTAAGATATGGTAGTCCTTATCCTTTTGCGAAGCCATCACTTAGTTATTTGCCTTAGCTTTTAAATCACTAACTAACCGGTCAACCGACTCAGGCGTTAAATTCTCGTAAAAAGTATATTCAGGACCAATTTGTAATACGGGGCCAAAGCCACAGGCTGCAAGGCACTCTACGCCGCGCCAGCTAAACAGGCCATCGGCGGTAACTTCACCTTCTTTAACGCCCAACGTTTGCTCAATGTGGTCCATTATCTTTTCGGCACCTACCAAACAGCAAGGGCCTGTGCGGCAAACCTCCAGCACGTACTTACCCTGCGGGCGTAAAAAGTACATGGTGTAAAAGGTAGCAACCTCGTAAACTTCAATTGCCTCTATCTTTAAATATTCGGCAACTTTATCCATTGCCTTCGAGCTTAGCCAGCCATGCTCGGCCTGTACGGCGTGCAGCATCGGCAACAACGCCGATTTTTGCTTACCTTCAGGATAGCGGCTTACAAAATCGGCAAACTGCTCAAGCAATGCGGCCGAAAACTCAACCGGTGTTTGGGTATCTTCTACTTTAAGCATCTAACTCTCCGGCTATAACGTTTAAGCTACTCATGTTAATAATGGCGTCTGAAAGCAACATGCCACGGCTCATATCGGCATACATACTGTAATTGATAAAGCTTGGCCTGCGGAAATGCAAACGGTACGGCGACCTTCCACCATCGTTTACCAGGTAAAAGCCCAACTCACCGTTAGTGCCCTCAACCGCATGGTAAACCTCTCCTACCGGCGTTTCAATCTCACCCATCACAATTTTAAAGTGATAAATGAGCGCTTCCATATTGTTATACACTTCCTCTTTTGGAGGCAGGTAAAACTCAGGTACATCGGCGTGGAATATGGTTGGGTCTTCTTTTTCTATCTTATCCAAAGCCTGCTGTATCATGCGCATGCTTTGTTTCATTTCTTCGTTACGTACCAAAAAGCGGTCGTACACATCACCCGTTGTACCCACCGGAACTTCAAAATCAAAGTCTTCGTACGAGCAGTAAGGGTTCATGGCGCGCACGTCATAATCAACACCTGTGGCGCGTAGTATGGGGCCGCTCCAGCTGTAGTCCAGCGCCGTTTCGGCGGTTACCGGGGCTACGCCTTTTGTACGGTCGATAAAGATGCGGTTACGATTGAATAACGATTCAAACTCGGCCAGTACTTTAGGGAAATCCACCAAAAACTTCTTGATTTTGGCAAAAGCTATCTCGTTAAAGTTACGCTCAAATCCGCCTATACGGCCAACATTAGTGGTTAAGCGTGAGCCGCAAACTTCCTCGTAAATTTCGTAAATGGCCTCGCGGTATTCCATCATGTAAAGGAAGCCGGTAAACGCGCCGGTATCAACCCCCAATACACCATTACAAATTATATGGTCGGCAATACGCGAAAGCTCCATGATAATTACACGAAGGTAATCTACCCTTTTGGGTGTTTGTATCTTCAAGAGCTTTTCAACCGTCATGTGCCAGCCCATGTTATTAATTGGGGCCGAGCAGTAATTTAAACGGTCGGTTAGCGGGGTGATCTGATAGAACGGGCGGTGCTCTGCAATTTTTTCGAACGCGCGGTGAATGTAACCTATGGTAGATACACCGCTTACAATACGCTCGCCATCCATTTGCAACACATTTTGGAATACGCCGTGCGTAGCCGGGTGCGTTGGCCCAAGGTTAAGGGTAGATAACTCGCTTTGCAGGTTGGTATCTGTATTAATATTGGTATTTAACGAAGGAAAATTCTGCATAGGTTATCTTCCAAAATAAAAATCTTTTTTGTCTACACGATTCGGATCTTCCAGCGGGTACTCTTTACGCATCGGGAAAACGGTCATATCGTCTACGTTCAATATACGCACAAGGTTAGGATGCCCTTCAAAGTTCACCCCAAAAAAGTCGTACGTTTCACGCTCCATCCAGTTGGCGCCGTTCCAAAGCTCGGTAGCCGACGGTATGCGCTCATCACCAGCCGGTAAAAACACCTTGATGCGTATGCGCACATTGTGCACCAGGCTGTGTACATGGTATATTACCCCAATTGGGTTTTCCTGCTCAGGGTATTGAATGGCAGTGATATCGGTAAGATATATAAACTGCAGGGCTGCATCAGTTTTAATGTAGCGTAGCAGGTCTATAATCGTATCGCGGTTGGTTTCAACCGTTAACATGCCGTAATCTTCAACAACCGGCTTTACCAGTTCGCCAAATTTGCCCGTAAGGCTTTCGAGCAGTATTTCGTTATTCAATTCGGCCATTACTGGATTCCGTATTTAGCTAATAATTGCTGATATTCCGGTGTGTCGCGGCGGCGCAACGACTCGGTTTGTACCAGTTTCTGAATATTCATAAAACCATCAATAATGGCTTCGGGGCGTGGCGGGCAACCGGGTACGTATACATCAACCGGTATAACCTCATCAATGCCTTGTAACACCGAGTAAGTATCAAATATACCACCGCTTGATGCGCAGGCACCAACGGCCATTACCCAACGTGGCTCGGCCATTTGCAGGTAAACCTGACGTAAAACCGGAGCCATTTTTTTTGAGATGGTACCCATTACCATGAGCAAATCGGCCTGGCGAGGTGAAAAGCTTAAACGCTCGGCACCAAAACGCGACAAATCATAATGCGAACCCATGGTGGCCATAAACTCAATACCACAGCACGAAGTAGCAAAAGGCAACGGCCACAACGAGTGTGAACGCGCCAAACCTATGGCCTTATCTAACGATGTAGCGAAAAATCCCGAACCTTCAACACCCGGAGGGGCATTAACTATCTGTACATCACTCATTGGTTATAACTGCTAAATTCCGCTTAAACGGATGCCTACAAATTTATTATTATAAACGTTATTTGGTATAGTGTAATATGTACAACATAGTATTTAGAAACAATCTAAACAGCTTGATTATGTGCATTATAACCACACCATAAATTATTAATATAACTAACAAAAAGCACAAAGCCCGATTGATTTAATAACCAATCGGGCTTTGTATTATAAATTTGATAATACTTACAATTTTCTAATTAGTTCCAGTCTAAAGCGCCCTTTTTAAGTACATAAATGAAGCCTAAAAGCAACGTTGCCATAAAGATAAACATCTCGATTAGGCCGGTAGTGCCCATCGCTTTAAAGTTAACCGCCCAGGGATACATAAAAATTACCTCCACATCAAACAGCACAAACAGTATAGCTACCAGAAAGTACTTGATTGATACAGGCGTACGGGCGTTACCCACCACCTCAATACCCGATTCAAACGGTGTTAATTTATCGGCCGTTACACGCTTAGGGCCTAACTTGTGCGTAGCCAGCATGGTTGTAACAACAAACCCAATGGCCACCAGCATTTGTATGATGATAGGCAAATAATTAACCGGTAAACTTTGTGCTTCCATTTGGCAAATATAGGGGTGGGTTTGGTAATAACAAAAAAGGTGCAGCTAAACTGCACCTTTTATTAAAATAATATTTAATTATTTACCTTTTCCTTTTGTTGCTGCAGGTTTTGTTCCTTTAGCTTTGCGGGTAAAGAAATCGGCAGCCAACCTGTTGCTGGGATCGTTCTCTTTAGCTTTGGTATATAACTCAGTAGCTTTGGCAATATCCTTGTCTTTATACTCGGCAAGGGTAGCCAAATAAGCATAAGATTCGGCCAGGTTCTTTTTATCAGCATCTACCAATGATGGTTTGGCTGTAGTTACCTCGATCAGTTTTTCATAAAAAGGCTTCGCCAATCCTGCTATATTGTTACGATCTTTCTCTTTCAAATCATACAAACGCGCACGGTACAGGGTTACTGTAGTATTTGGCGTAGTTAATTTTTGCTGAATATGCGAAAAAGCAGAATCGGCTTTGGTTAACAGAGCAGTATCAGGCGTTGGCTTAGGAGTAGCTTTGCTTGACAACTGGTCTCCATAAGCAAAGTAATAGCTAAAACCTTCAGAAAAGTAATCATTCAAAGTAGCTTTGCGTGATTTTGATACGTATTGAGCGTAGTTATCACCAGCTTTTTCGAACTGACGTTTTGCATAGTAAATTTTAGCAATGTCGGCATATAAATCACCCATGGTGGTATCCAACTTCACTGTTTTCTCAAAAGTTTGCAAAGCGGCAGCTGTATCTTTAGCGCTAAGTAGTATACGCCCCTGGTAGTAGTAATCATATGGAATAACGCGTTTAGGATCGGCCTTAGTCATCCAGTTGGCCATGGCAGTTTTGGCAGTAGCAAAATCTCCATTTTCAAATGCAGAATATCCTAAATAACGGAATGCACGGGCATTGGCATTTGGCATTTGTGTTAAAGTGGTTGCTTCTGTTTGCAAATCTTTAAACTTACCAGCCTGGTATAAAAAGTCGGCATAGCGTAAGCGTGATTCTACCGAGTTATCAGTTAAGCTTAAGAACTTGCTGTATTTTTCAACAGCCTCATTTACTTTAGCTGAAGCCTGTGCAGGAACTTTTTGTGCCCAACGGATATCAGTTTCAGCCCACTCGCGATAAGCCGGACCATAGTTAGGGTCGATAGCTAAAGCGTCTTTAAATTCTTTTTCTGATTCTTCCCAGTTATTAGCCTGGCGCCATACCACACCGGTTGCAACTTTTGCAGAAGCAGCCTTTGGATTAATATTCAATGCATCCTGGTATGCTTTTACTGCATCAGTGTTTTTTAATTGAGTACGGTAAGCATCACCCAAAGCAATATATAATTCAGGGTCTTTTGCACTTACGGCAATGCCTTTTTGCAGTACAGCAATGGCCGCATTGCCATCAGGCTCGCCTAATAGATAACCTTCGCCTACATATTGGTACGGTTTAGTCTCTTTACCAGCCAGGGTTATAGCCTGATTAAAATTTGATTGTGCACCAGCCTGATCTTTATTTAAACGTGCTACTGCACCTAAACCTGCATAATTTAATGCCGATTTTGGATTTGCAGCTATACCTTTATCAAATGTAGCTTTAGCAGAGTCAATATATTCTTGTTCAAGATATACCCAACCCAGATAAAAGAAATTCTCGTCTTTAGTGGCCTGAGTGGCAGTCAGGTTCTTTAACATCGACTTGGCTTTCTGGTATTGTTCGGCGTCAATGGCTTTCTTGGCGTCGGCAAGACTTTGCGCAAAAACAGTTGAACCTATAAATACCAGCCCTGTTGCCGTTGCGGCTACTTTACTAATCATATTTTTCATGGCTTTTTTTTATAGTTTTAGTTAAGTTATTTCTTTAAAATCATTTCCCGCTGAGGTATCGAATCTGGCAATAAACCTGATTTTAGTATGATCCTCTGCCCTGGGTCGCTTAATACAAATGCAGAAAAACCTGCTGCCAGTCCCATTTTACCGGTACTGTTAAGTATATACAGACCACGACTAAGCGGATATTGTTTTAGAGCTAAGGTTGTTTGATTAGGTTTAAAATACTCTGTCGGAACTTTGTCATTACTTTCATCTTTAACACCAACTATTTTAACCTTAGCTACTGCATCTGCATAATCTTTATCAGGATCATCAAGCCAGCTAAAGCCAACTATACCTATTGATTGCGGATGTGTACTTACATACTTAATAACGTCTTTATTGGATTCCAAAGCATAAATATTTTTCTGCTTTAGTTCTTTATTACCCGATAGCTCCTTCAAATATCTTACCAAACTTGAGTTCGGGTTATCAAAAACTATGTTTTTATCGGTCATTATCTTCCCGTTTAACATGTCTTTGACCTGCTTAACCGATATGGTGGTATCGGCCGATTGCTCGTTTACAATTAACGCTACTGCATCAATTGCAAAACGGTTAACATCAGGCGGAAAGTTTCTGCTTTTGAGTATTTGCAACTCATCGGGTTTCAACTCGCGCGACATGATGGCAACCCTTATGCTATCTTCCAGAAACAGCTTTAACAGCTCATTTTCTGATTTATAGATCAATACAGGGTTAGCTTCCTTATACAACGATTTGAATACGTAAACTTCCTGCTCTAATATTGGCTTAAAAGATTCATCGGCCAAAAATTGTGCTGTACCTTTAATAAAGGAATCTTCTCCTTTTACCTGTGTTGTTTGTTGTTGGCGGCAGGTGCCAAAAACAACAATTACAATAAGGCTGCAAAAAATAATTTTTATGCTGTTACTCATTTGCCGTATTAGGTCTTATTACGCGTATAAAGCGTAAAATGCCGTAAATAATAAACAAACCGCCAAAGGTGTAGCGTTGCGTTTTTGATAGATCGAGAGGGAGCTTGTCCCAAAACATAATCATCAATCCAAATATGATGACTACAACAAACAAGGCTGCTCCTAAAATAAACAAAAACCGCCTTTGGGGCGATTTTTGTTTATCAGAATTTGAATTCAACATTAATTTTTACTGATCCTGTAGCGTAAATACAATTGGCACAGTGTACTGTACACGTACAGAACGGCCATTTTGTCTACCTGGGGTCCACTTAGGTGAATTTTTTAATACACGTATAGCTTCTTCTTCCAAACCTGAGCCTAAAGTACGGCCAATGGGTTTTATATCAGTTAAGCTACCGTCACGTTCTACTACGAAAGTAACGTTAACACGACCTTGTACACCGTTTTCAGAAGCTACTGCAGGGTAACGCAATGCTTTACCTAAATACTTTCCAAAGCCGGCCATACCACCCGGAAACTCGGGCAATTGCTCTACCGATGTAAAGATCTCGTTTGGATTTGATTCGGTTACGGCAGTACTCACAGGAGCATTACCTACCGGCTCATCAATACGAACGGTTTGAGTAGGATCACCTTTAATATCCTTCTGACCTGGGTCAGCCACTTTCAAATCTTCCTGGCTTGGCGGATCTTTCTCCGGAACCTGGTTATCTGGCTTTACAACCGGAGGTGGGAAACGAACCTGGTCAACTTTGGGTTTTTGAGGCTCAGGGCTTGGTGGCGGCGGCGGAGGTGGCTCTGCCTCATTAAGTGGCGGTGGCTGTGCCAGCACCACTTCTTCAATTTTAACTTTTTCCTTAGGCTTAGGTATAAAACCTTTGATCTTGTTAATGATAGTAGGCATTGCAACCGCAAGTGAAAATACAACTACGGTTATAACTAATGCCCTTAACGTATTACGCGGGTTGTTTTTACGCAACTCATAAGCGCCATACGCTTTATTTCTATCCGAAAAAACAACATCAAGCCATTCAGGTTTCAGTATGTCTAATTTTGATCCTAAAATAGCCATGACTATAATATTTAAACGTTTATGTTAATGCTATTTATTAATAAATTTTCTCTCGTTTCAATAAATCAATCTCAACCGGAGTAATATCAACAATAGCGTATGATTTATTGTTTGTAATGTTCAGCTCGTCAATAACATCAATCATATTTTTATAAACTGATTTATCACTCGGCTTAATAATAACAAACATATCCTTACCAGTTGATTGTTTGATTTTTTTGCTTTGCTCAATTAAAACTTTGCGGAAACCATCTTTTCCATAACCATCAACAGCTGGTGCCGAAAGTGGTTCGGTTGGTACACCAATAAACCATTCAAGTTTATTGTCATTACCAAGCAATACGGTTAAAGTTCTTGACGCAGCAATAGGCTCTTCAACTTTTTGGTCGTCTTCCTTATCCGGCATGGCTAAATCCATTGCCTTAGCTTTTGACAGGGTTGTGGTAAGCATAAAGAAAGTTACCAGTAAGAAAGCCAAATCCACCATCGCTGTTAAGTCAACGCGGGTTGATTGTTTTTTACTTCTTACCTTGCCACCTTTTTTCTTACCCCCGCCGGAGGTGTCTAATTCTGCCATCTTCTTATTTTCCTCTTAATGATGTGATTAAACTGAATTTATTTACTTCCTGCTTTTGCAGTATGGCAATTATGCGCTGTATTGTCGGGTATTCTTCCTGGCTATCACCTTTAATGGTAATACGCAGCTCTTTACCCGAAATGTTTTTGGTTACTATACGAGCTTCATGTATCCAGTTAAACAATTCGTTACTAACCGAATCGGTTGGTATACCAGGTGCTTTAAATTCTTTCATCTGGCTGCCATCTAAAGCAAGGTATTGTTTAACCTGGGCCATTGGTACACCAATGTTTGGCATAACCGAAAATTTATTTACCTCCGGTTGGGTGAAAGTAGTTTTATACTTTTCGCCCATACGCATTAATAACTGCTTACGCACTTCAAAACCTTCAACACCAAAAAACACTTTGTTTTTACCGCCAACGGTTATCGTAGCAATATCGCTTTCGGGAAGAAGCACTTGTGATGTAGAGGCCGGAGTATCAATTGGCACCGGATCTTCTACTTTAGGTTTTGCCGTTAATATAAAGAAGGTAAGCAACAGGAACGCAACGTCGCACATGGCGGTCATGTCAATTGCTGTACTCTTTCTTGGAACTTTTACTCTTGGCATTTCTATCCTTTTCTAAAAAAGTAAATACTATAAATTGGTTAATTTTTAAACCGGCCTGTTACCCTACAGGCAACAGACTGGTAATATATCAAAACCTGTTATTAGTATTTAGCCTGATTTTTGTGTGACGAAGCAAATGTTTGAACGATGCTGAAACCGGTCTCGTCAATAGCATAAGTCAATTTATCAATTTTTGACGTAAATACGTTGTAAGAGATAATTGATAAAGCTGAAGTTAAGATACCTAATGCAGTGTTAATTAACGCCTCAGAAATGTGAGATGATAATTCGGCCTGGTTAGGAGCACCTGAAGTTGCTAACGCACGGAACGCACCGATCATACCCACAACCGTACCTAATAAGCCGATAAGGGTACCTACTGATACTAAAGTAGCAATGATAGTTAAGTTTTGCTCTAACATTGGCATTTCTAATGCAGTAGCTTCTTCAATTTCTTTTTGAATAGCTAACATTTTTTGATCAACGTCCATATTAGGCTCTTGCTCCATTTCTTTGTAGCGTTTTAAACCCGATTTGATAACGTTAGCTACCGAACCTTTTTGTTTATCACACTCTGCGCTTGCAGCGTCAATATTACCTTGATTTAAGTAAGAGTTGATTTTTCTAACGAATGCATCAACGTTACCTGAACCGGCAGCTTTACCAATAACAACAAAACGCTCAATTGAGAAAACAACCATCATTAAAAAACAGGTCATTAACACAGGAACGATCGGGCCACCTTTGTGGATAGTACCAAAGTAATCGGTAGGCTCGCCATGCTCAACATCGCCGCCTTTGTAATGGCTTGGGTCACCAAAAACGAAAATGAACAGCAATACGGCTATTACAAAACAAATAGGAATTACGAATGATGCAAATGCTCCAGATGAACTTGAGCTTTCTTGTTTAACAGGAGTAGTTGGTTTTGATGGTGCGGTTGCCATTACTTTAAATTTAGTTTTAGTTTTTGTTTATAATATTTAGTTAATTAAATATACGCTACTGTGCGAATAACAAATTTATAATTTTAATCAGATAAAACTATTCAAAATGAAATTCTTCATAATTATTTAACGTGTGCTTTTGCAAGCCTTACAATTGGCAGTAATTTACTTATAACTTATTAATAACGTAAATACTGCCATATATTATGTTTCAACAACAATTTTCTGCAATGAAAACTATTTTTTTTAAAATAACCAAGCTTAGTGCATTAAAAGTATGTAACTAAGCCGATATAAAGCCCTTTTTAACACATTTTTAACATATAAAGGTGTGCAATATACACCTTTCGGGTATTTAAAAATTCGTAAAACACCTTTACAATATTAATTTTAAGAAATTATCTAATCAAAACACAAGATAGTTTAAATTTTCTTAATAAAAACTTAAAAATAATATAAAACAGGCAAATTAAATTTGAATTTACCCGCCAGCTTTCTTGGCTTTGTACCCATCTTGTATAAGAACTGCAAGAATTTTATCACGAAAATCTCCCTGAATCAAAACTTCATAATCTTTTACCGAACCACCCACACCACATTTGGTTTTAAGTTTTTTGCCTAATGCTTCCAAATCGGCTTCGGTACCGGCAAAGCCGCTGATGCGTGTTACCAGTTTGCTGCCACCTTTACGGTCGAGGTATATTTTAAGATTTTGCTGATTAGGTGCCGGAGTGGCTACATCGTCGTTATTATCGGGGGTGTACTCAAAATCGGGATTTGTTGAGTACATAACACCATCGTTGAGGTTGCGGTTTTTTTTCGACATACTGCTTTTCAGGAATGATAATTATTGCCTACTATAACATTTAACGAGCGCGGAACAATATGAACTTCGGCATTGGTACCGGCATTATGCGGTTCGCCGTCAACATGCACAGCGCCAGGCTTACCCCGCTTTATGCTGATGTTCTTTCCGCGGATAATTTCTACGTATTTAGATTTATCGGCCGTTTTGGTGAACATACGCATACCCATTTCCGGAAAACGGTACAGTGGGAAAGGCTTAATTACACAAACATCCAGCAAACCATCCTGTACCGACGCCTGCGGCGATACGTGGGCATTGTTGCCATACTGCGATGAATTAGCAATGCTCAGCATAAATGCTTCGCGATCATATTCTTCCCCGTCAATAAGCAAATTATAAGTTTCCGATTTATAATTTACAATTTCTTTTACCGCCGATTTAAAGTAGGTAATAAATCCGCGTGTAGTTTGCTCGGCAAACACCTGGCTAATGTGGGCATCAAAACCCATACCGGCCATATTAAAAAACCACTGCCCGTTCAGTTGCCCGGCATCAATGGTTTCTACCTTATTAATATTGATGTTTTGAATGGCCCCCACCGTATCCATAGGAATGGATAAAAACCTTGACAACCCGTTTCCCGATCCAAATGGCAATACGCCCAGAGCTGCCTTGGTGCCCACCACGGCCGATGCTACCTCGTTAATGGTACCATCGCCCCCAACGGCTATAATAGATTGGTAGGTGTTAACGGCGTCTTTAGCCAGCCAATGGGCGTGCCCGGCTTCTTCGGTAAAAACGATGGTGTAGTCGATAGTATTTTTATCGATATGCTGTTGTATAAGCGCGGGTACGTGGCCTTTGGCCTTACCACCTGCTATAGGATTAATCACAAATAAAACTTTCCTTTTCAACGAGCTATCTTTTTCGCTCCCAAAAGTAAACCTATTTTCGGCTTTTGTAAAATTGTTTTACTTTTGCTACCCGAAAGTGGACTGATTTGATTATGCTGCCCCGGCAGTAAGGATTGCAACCACGTAAAAAAGTGCTAAACCCATTCTTTTTCTCTTTTTTACCCAAATCCTGTTCAATACTCCAAACTTTCGTTTTTACAAACGTTTTTTATTGACAATATTTTTATGCCTTATTTATTCACTTCAGAGTCTGTTTCAGAAGGACATCCGGATAAAGTGGCCGACCAGATATCGGACGCACTCATTGATAATTTTTTAGCCTTTGATGCAGAATCAAAAGTAGCCTGCGAAACTTTGGTTACCACCGGGCAAGTAATTTTGGCCGGCGAGGTAAAATCAAAAGCCTACCTCGATGTACAAAAAATTGCGCGCGATGTAATTAACAAAATTGGTTACACCAAGGGCGAGTACATGTTTGATGGCAGCTCATGTGGTGTGCTTTCGGCCATTCACGAGCAATCGCCGGATATTAACCAGGGTGTTGACAAGCAAGACCGCGAGCAACAAGGTGCCGGCGACCAGGGTATGATGTTTGGTTACGCCACCGTGGAAACCGAAAACTATATGCCTTTAGCTTTGGATATTGCTCACGCATTATTAATTGAGCTGGCCGCCATACGCCGCGAAGCCACCGATATTAAGTATTTGCGCCCTGATGCAAAATCGCAAGTAACGTTAGAGTACGATGATAATAACCAGCCACAGCGCATTGATGCCATCGTAATATCAACCCAGCATGATGATTTTGCTGATGACGAAGCTATGCTGGCCAAAATCCGTGAGGATATTATTGGCATCCTTATTCCGCGTGTTAAAGCGCGTTACCCTAAATACGCGCACTTTTTTAACGAGAACATTAGCTACCACATTAACCCAACCGGTAAATTTGTTATTGGCGGTCCGCATGGCGATACGGGCTTAACCGGCCGTAAAATTATTGTGGATACTTACGGTGGTAAAGGTGCTCATGGTGGCGGTGCTTTTTCGGGCAAAGATCCATCAAAAGTTGACCGTTCGGCCGCTTACGCAACCCGCCACATTGCTAAAAACCTGGTAGCTGCCGGTATTTGCAAAGAGGTATTGGTACAGGTATCATACGCTATTGGCGTGGCTCAGCCTATGGGTATTTATGTAAACACCTACGGTACTGCCAAAGTTGGCTTGCACGACGGTGAAATTGCCAAAAAAGTAGAAGCTATTTTTGATATGCGCCCTTACGCTATTGAAACCCGCTTTAAACTGCGCAACCCAATTTATAGCGAAACTGCTGCTTACGGTCACTTTGGTAAACCAAGCCAAACCGTAACCAAAACCTTTGTAAGCCCTGAGGGCCGCGAGGTTACTAAAGAGGTTGAACTGTTCACCTGGGAAAAACTTGATTACGTAGAAAAAGTAAAACAAGCTTTCGGCTTATAATACTTCATCTCACAAATACACAAGCGGCCCGGTAATCATCGGGCCGCTTTTTTTATGTCAGGCTTTTAGTTACTTTAGGGCGATGCCTCACTCAACCGCTCCCTCCCGTTTATTGATCCTGCTGTCGTTTTCCGCGGTGTATATTATATGGGGGTCAACCTATCTTGCTGTACGGTTCGGGCTCGAAGGTTTTCCGCCTTTTGTGCTGGTAGCACTGCGCTACTGCATTGCAGGTTTACTCATGGCCGGCTACTGTTTTTTTAAGCGCGAAACATTACCTTCTTTACCTATAGTTAGCCGCCAGGCATTAAGCGGTATACTTATGCTGGTTGGCGGCACGGGCATGGTGGCCTGGGCCGAGCAATACATCACATCGGGCCAGGTAGCAGTTTTGATAGCCGCCCAGCCTTTATGGTTCCTGCTTTTAGATAAAGCCAACTGGCGCAAATATTTTTCCGACAAATTTATTATTTCAGGCCTGCTTGTGGGTTTCGTGGGCATTATTCTGTTCATTAATATGGGCGAGCACGAAGCTAAGGAATCATCCATGAAACTGGCAGCTATGATAGGTGTGCAGATTGGCGCCATGCTGTGGGTGGTTGGCTCGTTGGTTACACAAAAGCATAAAGGCGGGGCATCGGTAATTATGAACAGCAGTATACAGTTAATTGCCGCCAGTTTATGTGCTGCCATAATTGCATTACTGATGGGCGAATATCAGGGCTTCAGCTTTAAAAATGTAAACACCGATGCGTGGCTGGGACTTATTTACCTGATAACTTTCGGTTCCTTGGTAGCCTATGTGGCATATATATGGCTGTTAGGACACGTGGCTCCGGCGCTCATCAGCACCTATACTTACGTTAACCCGGTAGTTGCTGTGATACTGGGCTGGCTCATGGCTGATGAAAAACTTTATGGCGGGCAAATGCTTGGGCTGGTAGTGATATTAATAGGTATTTTACTGGTGAATGTACCCAGTTATAAAAAAGCAGTAGTTAAGGATGAGAATTAGCCTCGCGGCTACTACCGTTTTACTCACAAAACCTATATTAGCCACATGCAACACCCCGAAGATAATCCATGGAAAATTGTAGCCGAAAAGGAAATTTACGACAACCCGTGGATAAAACTCACCCATTACGATGTAATTACCCCAACCGGCACTAACGGCATTTATGGAAAGGTGCATTTTAAAAACCGCGCCATTGGCGTTTTACCGTTGGATGAAGATATGAATACCTACCTGGTGGGTCAATATCGGTTTACCATCAATCAATACAGTTGGGAAATGCCCGAGGGTGGAGGCCCACTCAATGAAGAACCTTTAGATGCCGCCAAACGCGAACTTTTAGAAGAAACCGGCCTGAAAGCCAGCCAATGGACCGAACTGGTACGCATGCACCTCTCCAACTCGGTAAGCGATGAATATAGCATTTGCTACCTTGCCCACGGCCTCGAGCAGTTTGAACCCGAACCCGAAGAGACAGAACAACTCATTGTAAAGAAAGTACCTTTTGCCCAGGTTTACCAAATGGTTTGCAATGGTGATATAACAGATTCGATGACTGTAGCGGCTGTATTAAAAGCGCAACTTTTAATATTAGAAGGAAAATTAGCCCCCCAGCCCCCTAAAGGGGGAGCTTAAGATAGAGCCGGGAACCAAGAGTCAAGAAACAAGATAATACTCAGCCAGTCAAAATCTTGGCTCTTGATTCTTGGCTCTTGGTTCTCTCCCTCAGGTTCTTGCCTCTTCGCTCTAAATCCTTACCTTTGGGGTTCTGTTATGCGTAAACTTTTAGGATTTATTTTCTCGGCGTTTCATTACGTAGCATTTGGATTCATACTGCTGGTGTTTCAGCCTATACAATGGATGTGCTATAACTGGGGTGGCTATAAACCGCACAAGCGCTCGGTTGATATTTTAAACGGTTTTTTAACTTCGACTTATTACCTGCTGTTTAACCGGGTTACGTTTACCAACAAGCAAAACCTTCCGGTTGGCCGCCCTATTATTTTTATTGCCAACCACCAGAGCATGTACGATATTCCGCCATTGATCTATCATTTGCGCCGTTATCATGCCAAATTCATCTCTAAGATTGAATTGACTAAGGGCATCCTGTCTATATCATATAACCTTAAAGTAGGCGGCGGTGCAAACATTGATCGTAACGACAGGCGCCAATCCATCATGGAGTTGAGCAACCTGGGTACCCGCATGAAAGAGCGTAACTGGTCGACCGTGATATTTCCCGAAGGAACCCGCTCTAAAGACGGGCACCTGAAGCCGTTCCAATCGGCCGGTATTGCCACTATACTCAAAAAATGTCCTAATGCATTATTAGTACCTATTGCCATCAATAACGCCTGGAAAATGGTGCAATGGGGTATTTACCCGCTAAGTACGTTTTTACATTTAAGTTTCGAGGTACTCCCCCCCATCGAACCCAACGGCCGCCCGGCAGATGAGCTGGTGAAGGAGGTTGAGGAAACGATTAAGCTCAGAGTCAAGAACACAGAATCAAGAATATAAACTTTTTACAGCCGCTTCGAGGAAAGTTTTTTAGAGAATAGATGATACAAATTGCCAAGTATCTTGATTCCTGACTCTATACTCTTGATTCTCTCCTTAAATGTTCTTCTCCTCCACCATTTTAAAGAAATCGTCACGATAGGTATCGCCTATGGGGATAATTTTATCGCCCATAAAAATGCGGCTGCGTTCAATGCTGTCAATTTTGTTGAGGGCAACGATGTATGAGCGATGCACGCGAATAAAGTGCCGTTCGGGCAGGGCATCTTCTACCTTTTTCATGTTTTGCAGGGTGATGATGCGCTCTGTGGGGGTAAAAATGGAAATATAGTCTTTCAGTCCTTCGATGAACAGAATACTGTTAAGGTATACCTTTTGAATTTTATGCTCGGTTTTTACAAAAATGAAATCGTTAGAAATATCCGACTGGGGTTGCTGCACTTCTTCCTTTTCGGCAGGTTTAGCACTGGCCGGAAATAATGTAGCCTGAACTTTTTGAGCTGCCTTGTAAAACCTGTCGAACGCGATGGGTTTAAGCAGGTAGTCTATGGCATCCAGCTCGTAGCCTTCCAACGCATATTGCGGGTAAGCTGTGGTTAAAATAATTTTGGCCTTGCCGTTAGCTATACGCATAAATTGTATGCCGGTAAGCTCGGGCATCTGCACGTCCAGAAACACGAGGTCGATACTACCGTCCTGCACCAAGGTTAAGGCCTCTATAGCGCTGGTAGTAGCTTTTACCAATTGTAAAAACGGAACCTTTGCAATGTAATCTTCTACTACGTGCAGGGCCAATGGCTCATCATCAACTACCAAACATCTAATCATGGGTTATAAAACTAATGATAATTCGCAAGTATATGTGTATTCGGTATCAGTAATGTTTAAATGATACTGACCGGGGTACAATAATTTTAAACGGCGCTTTACATTAACCAACCCTATTCCGCCCACGGTATCGCGGTTATGCAGGTGCTTTTTGTTGTGCATGTAAAACTGTAAACTGCCATCATCAACTGTAATTTTAAGCTGAATGGGCGAGCTGGGATCGTTAGCTACACCGTGTTTAAAGGCATTCTCAATAAAGGATATTAGCAGCAATGGCACAATGCGCTGTTTGGAAATAATGCCATCTACATCAAAATCAACATAGCAGTTTTCACCAAACCTGATCTTTTGTAAATCGATAAAGTTTTGCAGGTATTGCAGCTCTTTAGCCAGATCAACCTTGTTATCATTACACTCATACAGCATGTAACGCATAATTTCCGATAGCTTGAGGATGGCATCGGGCGTATTATCGGCCCGTTGATAGGCCAGCGAGTATATGCTATTGAGCGAGTTGAATAAAAAATGCGGGTTTATCTGCGATTTCAGCAAAGCGAGTTCGGCCGTAAGGCGCTGGTTTTCGAGGTCGCGCTGTATGCGTTCGTTTAAAAACCAATCAACCGTAAAATGCAGCAATAAACTTAGCAGTATAAATATGATGCTGGTAAATAAAGCACTGATGTAGTAAGACGCAAAGTTGATGGTTTTACCATTGCGGCCCGTTAATATATACTCATGGAATATCCAGCCTACCCCGTATTTTAAAAACCCTATCCCAATAACTGCCAGTAAAACATACAGTATGTATTTACCATACTGCTTTTTATCGAGGTAGTTGGGTATATATATAAGATAATTTAGGTAAAAAAGGCTGATGTTGATAGCACCGTAACCCACAAAGGTTACAAACAGATCTATGGTTTTTAATTTGGAATTATTGTGGGCAATGAACATGAAAAAAGCGATCATGCTTATCCAAAAAAAGGAATGCCAGAATATTTGCCAACTTTTTTTCATTGCTCCTAATATAATACTTAAGTAATAATTGACCGGTATATTTATATACACCCACCTTTTTTACCGATGAACCGCCCCTGACAATCGATGAATCTTTTCGTCGGTATAAATGACAGTTCATCTATAATTAGAGGCAGTTGGTCTAATTAAGTTTAGCACCCCGATTTTTTGAATTTACTTTGTATCATCAAATCAGTCACAATGAAAAAGTTATCAAACATCAACCCATTTATATTACTGTTAGCCCCTGTATTATTTGCTTTAGTATTAGGTGTAAGTTACCAGTTTGAACACGCTAAGGCTTTAGCCGAAAGCAGTGATGTTGCCACTGTTGAACATGCTACCTCTTTGTTTTCAAAAGGTGTACACTTAGTAAAAGCAGTTTGCAGCGTATCAACAGGTAAAGTATGGTAATTAAAACCAACAACCTAAACTTTTACTTTGGCAACCAGCTTGTTGTTAAATCATTATCTCTCGAAGTACCCGAGGGAAGCGTATTTGGATTTTTAGGCCCTAACGGTGCCGGAAAAACCACCACTATAAAAATGCTGCTCAACCTGTTAAAAATACAGGAGGGTAGCATTCATATTTTTGGCAAAGAGCTGCAAAGCAAGCGTTTGGAAATTTTAAGACAAATTGGTTCGCTTATTGAGCAACCCGCTATATATACCCACCTAACCGGTAAAGACAATCTTATTAACCGCGCACGTTTACTGCAAGTACCTATTGATAGGGTTGAAGACATGCTGGCGCTGGTGCATCTTAAAGATGCTGCCAACAAAAAAGCCGGAGCCTACTCGTTAGGAATGAAACAGCGCCTGGGTATTGCCCTGGCTATGCTGGCCGATCCAAAACTGCTTATTTTAGATGAACCCACCAACGGCCTCGACCCCAACGGTATCATAGAGATACGCGAACTACTGATCAAGTTGGCTAAAGAGCAGGGCAAAACCATTTTTGTAAGCAGCCATATGCTGGCCGAAGTTGAAAAAATGGCTACGCACGTTGGTATTATTAACCACGGTGCCATGCTGTTTCAGGGTAGTATTGAGGAACTGGAAAGCCTTAGCCAACCTATGGTGCAAGTTGAAACTGATAATACTGCCGATGCTGCCAATTATTTAAAACGCAGCGGTTACGAAATTTCGCAAGTTACCGATAACTATCTAACCTTACCTTTCACCTCAAAAGACGATACAGCCGCCATTAATGCTTCACTGCATAATAACGGCCATAAAATATACAGTATTGGCAAGGTGCAAAAAGACCTCGAAGAGTTGTTTTTAAATATTACCCAACAAGCCTAAGCCATATGAAAGGATTCTTACTATCACTGCAATCTGAATTTTATAAGAGCCGCAAAACCTTAGGTTTTTGGGGCTCTATACTCTTGCCGCTGTTAATTACCTTTTTTGTAGCAGTAGGTTTTTACTTTAATGCCGATAAAGTAGCCGCTTTTCCTTCTGAAAAATTATGGGGACAATTTGCCGGTATACCATTAGCGGTAATGGGCTCATTGCTATTGCCTATGTATATTGTATTTATAGGATACTCGGTAAACGCTATCGAACATAAATCAGATACGTGGAAAACACTGTTTACATTGCCTATTCCAAAATGGTCTATATATACTGCTAAATACTTGTATGCTGTAATTTTAGTGTTAATAACCCTAACGTTATTCTTTGTGCTTACCATAGGCTTTGGTAATTTGTTAGGCAATATTCAACCCAAATTAAAATTTGGCGGCTACCATATGGAAAGCACGCTCTTTCAGGTATATGCAAAATTATTCTTAGCATCGCAAGGCATTATTGCACTCCAGTTTTTAATGGGCTTGCTTTGGAAAGACTTTTTAAAACCCATGGGCATTGGCTTTGTAGGTACTATTGCCGGTATAATACTTACCGGGCCGGCTCACTGGAAATACGCATATATTCTCCCTTATGCACAACCTTTACTTTCCATCATGGGTATAGGTAACCGAAAAATACGCCCTAACGAAACTCCCGACTTTTTAACTAACGAAGTGTGGATTAGCCTGGTCATAGCCGCGGTAGTTTACGTAGCCGGTTATTTTATTGTAGAACGCCGGAGTATTAAGTAATCACTCAACCCTATCATACATTCACACAACGCAAAAGGCTCCAAATGGAGCCTTTTGCGTTGTTATCATTATCGTGTAATTGCGAGGAGCGGAAGGGAGCAATGTGCGATGGGGCGACGTGGCAATCTCCTCGCGTTTCAATTTTGCATGAAGAGATTGCTACGCCACGCTCGCAATGACATATTATCTATTTCCTACCTCACCGGTTTCGGGTAAACCGCCAAACTTTCATGCCCATCGGCATCTACCGCCTGTACGGCAAAAAAGTAGTTATCCTTTGAGTATTCTGATGTATACTCATTACCGGTTACAAAAATCTTGCGTTCCCAGTACGGATTAATGGTTTCGCGCATGAGGATGTAATAACCAGCCGGTTTTTTTCCTGCTTTGGGTTCTTCCCATTTGAGGGTGGTTTTATTGGTGAGGCCGCTGGTGCTTACACCTACATTTTGTGGTTGAGCAGGTGCCAAAGCCAGGTTAGCCAATACCGAAAGATTCATGCGCGCTACTTTTTGTATATAGGGGTAATCGGCAAAATCGGGTAGGTCGCCGTAGTCTATACCTTTTTCCTTGCGAATGTCCTGGTGCTGGCGGGTAAAGTCCTCATTCATTTCGGTAAAGCGTACGGCGGTGAAGCCGTTTTGCAGGAACGGTGTTTGGTCTCCTCCACGCAAAAAGCGGTCGCGGCGATAAACCATTTTCACATCTAAATGGCCTACATAACGTTCGCCTACTTCTTTCACATAACGGGCCAACAGGCGCGAAGGGCTGTCGTTTTCTCCGCCGTTGTTAATAAGCGACGTGATCATGCGAGCATCCTTAGCGGCAATGGATGGTACACCCTCGCTAAATACACGTACAGTAGTATTATTTTTTATGCCATTATCCATGCCGTAGGTATTGCCTACAATATCATTGTTAAGTACAGCATCTATATTCCATTTTTCGGCAAGGGCACGTTTGGCTACGTTGGTGGAGCCATTCAGGCCTTGTTCCTCACCTACTACCGCCATAAAAATTATTGTAGCCGGGAATGAACGTTTAGCCATCACACGTGCAATCTCCATCGAAACCGCAGTACCCGAAGCATCATCAACCGCACCCGGTGCCACCGAGGCCGAGTCCATCACGTTATTCACTCTGGAATCATAGTGCCCCGAAACAATGTAAACACGGGTATCACTAGGGTCGGAGCCTTTTAGGGTGGCCAGCACATTTTTGAGCACAGTTGGCTTGCCAATTCGGCCTCCTGAGGGCTGGGTAAAAGTGTCAAATTCCACTTTCATGCGTCCGCCCGATGCGGCGGCATAGCGCTCATACTCGGCTTTTATCCAGTTACGGGCAGCGCCAATACCGGTTGTTTTGCTGGTGGTATCGCTCAGGGTATGGCGGGTTTTAAAGCTCACCAGTTTGCGCACAATGGCTTCAATGTTTTGAGCCGATACCTCATCGCCCATTTGCTTAATGGCGGCATCCTGTTTTACCGTGGTTTGTGCCATAGCGGGTACGGCAAATAAAAAGGGGAGTAAAAATTTGAGTTTCATGGAGGAGTTGGAGTTTACTCAAGCAAGATAACGGATTAGGCAACAGATTAGCCCGCGAAACAAGATTTTTACCTTAATACATGTTCTTAAATATGCGGCTTAACATAAAGTTAATCAATATTTGATATTTTAGACCACCAATAAACCCAGCATCATTTACCTATGATTAAGCAATTTACGCTCGCTCTTATTACGTTACTCATTTGTGTTACCGCATCGGCACAAATACGATTGCCAAAAGTTATTGCCAGCAACATGGTATTGCAGCAAAAACAACCCGTACCGGTTTGGGGCTGGGCTAAAGCCGGACGCACCGTGAAAGTAACCTTCGGCAGTCAAACCAAAACAGCTACTGCCGATACCGCAGGTTACTGGAAGGTTACCTTAAGCAGTTTAAAAGCAAACGATAAACCGCAGGATCTACTCATATCTTCCGACACATCCAACATCAAGCTTACCAATATTTTAGTAGGTGAAGTTTGGCTATGCTCGGGCCAATCGAACATGGAATACACCATGCGCCTGATGAAAAATTATACTAAACCGGCCAAAGGTATCGACAGCGCCGAACTGGAATTGACCACCAATAACCCGCAAATACGTTTGTTTAAGGTTGAAAAGAAATTGAGCTTGCCCGATGTTATCACCACCGGCTGGAACGAATGTGGTGGCGAGGCACTGGCCCAAATGTCGGCCGCGGGGTATTATTTTGCCAAAAACCTGCAGGCTAAACTACATGTACCAATTGGCATCATCAGTTCATCGTGGGGCGGCAGCCGTATTGAGCCGTGGACGGCACCATCGGCCTATACCGTTTTGCCTGCTTTTGCCAAAGAAGCCGCACAAACACCATTAATGATAGATGAAGTGGAACCGGGCAAAAATTATAAAAGTATGATTGAACCGCTTGCACCGTTTGCACTGCACGGTTTTTTATGGTACCAGGGCGAATCGAACTGTATGCTGAATGAACCGGGTATGCGTTACGCCGACAAAATGCAGGCCCTGGTTGATGGCTGGCGCAAGCAATGGAACCAGCCTAAAGCACCATTTTACTCGGTATTAATTGCGCCGCATTATTACACCCGCCGTAAAGACAAAGTCCCTCATACCCCACAAACCGAGGCAGAGTTTTGGGAGCAACAAGTGCAATCAACCCAAATACCCAATACGGCATTAATTACCATAACCGATCTGGTTGATGACCTGCCCAATATCCACCCTTCGTACAAGTGGGAGATTGGACGCCGGCTGTCATTACTGGCCTTGGCTAAAGATTATGGGGTTAAAAACCTCACTTACAGCGGACCAATGTATAAAAGCATGCAGGTTACCGACAATAAGATAGTGCTCAAATTTACTGATGCCGCAGGCCTGAAAACCAGCGATGGCAAAGCGCCCGACTTTTTCACCATAGCCGGTGCCGACGGGAACTACGTGGAAGCAAAGGCCGAAATATCGGGCAATACTATTACACTGTCCAGTCCGCAGGTTGCCAAACCAACCACTGCCCGCTTTGCATGGACAGAAATTGCGCGGCCTAACCTGGTTAACGGTGCAGGTTTGCCCGCCGTGCCTTTCCGTACCGATGGCTTAAAATGGGAGTATAAAAAGTAAACTAAAACCAACGTTGCGTTTCCGTTTTTACTTCTGAAAACCGCGAAATTCCACGAAAAGTGCCGGTTTTTCCGAGGTGTTCAATTTAGTGTTTCATGAAACATGTTGAGCACTTGCAACGCCTGAAACGCTGACCCGTCCTGAAAAAAGTTTACACTTTGTGTGGTTAATACTGTTATTGATTTACACTTTAAAGGTACGTACTAAAATAAGTTTACACAACATCCGCATACTGTTGCTTTACCGGGTAGTAATTCTGCCACCTTCGTTTGATCGGCCCTGTCAGCCTGTGGGCTTGTTCAGGTGTCATCATATCCAGGCTACTGTGCGGGCGCAGGGTATTATAGATAATAACAGCCTGCCTGATGCTTTGCCTGGCACTGCTGATATCTGCGTATCTTTCCTGCAATAGTTCCATCTTGAGGATCCCGTTAACCCGTTCTGCAATGGCATTGTCGCGCGGGTTACCACTTTGCGTCATGCTGATAGAGATCCCATTTTGCTTTAATAACTCCGTATATGCCCCGCTGCAGTATTGTATGCCCCGGTCCGAATGATGCACCAGGGGATGGTTTCCTTCCCGTTGCTTCAGTGCCATCTTTAAAGCCTGCAGGCAATTGTCCGTAGAAAGGTCATGGCTCATTGAAAAGCCAATGACCTTTCGGCTGTAAGCATCTGTTACCAGGCTCAGATAGGCAAAGCCTTCCCCCATGCGGATATAGGTAATATCGCTCACCCAAAGCTGGCCCGGACGGTCTATAACCATCTCTTTTACCAGGTCCGGGTACTTCCTGAAGCGGTGGTAGGAAAACGTGGTGCGTGCATGACGGCGCTTCTGCCGCACCAGCAGCCCGCTTTCCCGTAACAACACAAAGAATGCATCACGGCCTATAGCCGGCTGCAGCAGTGAAAACAGCTTCCTCGTCCCTATACGGGGTTGCTCCCTGCGGTAAGCCAGTACCTGCTGGACGAGCTCTTCCTGGCCGAAGCTCCGACGTTCCGTTGCTTTTAAATACTGATAATAAGCTTGTGTGCTGTAACCAAGCAGTCCGCACAGTTCACGCAAGCCACGTGAATGTGCCGTTATACTTACTCCGACCGCCTGATGCCAGACTTTTTTCTGATGTTAGTGCCCAGCTCCTGATCTGCTATATCGATGATATTGTTCAACAGTTCGTTCCTTAAACGCTCCTTGCGCAGCAGCTCTCTGAGCTGTGCTACATCATCAGGCATGGACGTGTCCTGCTCTTCCTGGGTTTTTTTAATGGGGTGCTCTTTTTTCACAATTCGATGGATAGTAGCCGCAGAGGTACTATACTTTTTGGCTAAGCTACGAAAACTTAGCCCGTGCGTGATCCGGTCATGAAGGATCTTCGCTATCTGGCTCTTGTTCATGGTTACACTTTCTGTTTTTATTGTGTAAACCTTAGCCAGGACAAGTCACGCATTTGAACACCTTGAACACTGACAAGATCATGTCAGTACTGTTAAAATAGTGCGGCGAAAACATCAGCCATAAACCGCGTTTTGAAAACTTGAATATTACAACAGTAAGTTATGATTTCGAGAGGGGAGCTTAAAGAGATTTATTTCAAAAAGGAATCGGCACCATTAGGCGCTTATCCTTTCTCGTTGCCGTTTTTTAACCAGACAGATAAGCTGACTATCCATCCATCGGTAACGTTTTTTGTGGGCGAAAACGGCACGGGCAAGTCTACACTAACCGAGGCTATTGCGGTGGCTTGCGGCTTTAACCCCGAGGGCGGCTCATTTAATTTTAACTTCAATACTTTTGCATCGCATTCCATATTGTACAAATACCTGCGCACATCGCGTGGTGTGCACCGGCATACCGATGGTTTCTTTTTGCGCGGCGAAAGTTTTTTTAACGTGGCTACCGAAATTGAAAACCTGGATATTGATGAACCAGGTAGCGCCTCCCCGCCAAAAATAATTGACAACTATGGCGGCAAGTCCTTACATCAGCAATCGCACGGCGAATCATTCTGGGCTTTATTTATGAAGCGTTTTGGCGGTAACGGCCTGTATATCCTCGATGAGCCCGAGGCGGCCCTATCGCCCACCCGGCAAATGGCCATGCTGGTACGTATGCACCAGCTTATTGAGCAGCGGTCGCAGTTTATTATAGCCACGCACTCGCCCATACTCATTGCCTACCCTAATGCCATAGTGTACGAGTTTAGTGCTGACGGTATTGAACGTAAGCCTTACCACCAAACCGGGGTATTTAATACGTACAAACGTTTTTTGAGCGATACCGAAAATATGATCGATCAATTACTAAACGAAGACTATTGAATAAAAAGTTGCAGTAGGGTCTCTCGTAGAGGATCCTACGCCGCGTTTATGTACAAAAATCTGCTAAAGGATTGCAGGGGCTTCTACCCCCGCGTTCATGTGTAAAAACCTGCAATCAACATTGCAGGGTCCTCTACGAGAGACCCTGCTAAAGACATAGGGTCGCACGTAGAGACGGCCGCTAAAACAGCCTTTTTCTTTAAGATATGTTGAAACAAATCTTGCTATTTCCTATAAAGTATACCTATAAGTAAATAGTGCTAAAAACACCATCATCAAGAAACCAAATTGTAGTATAAAAATATACCTTGTTCTGTCGCGTTGTTCACTAAAGGGCGTTTTAATTTGATAGCCCAACAAGGTGGTTATTGCCGCAAAGAAAACATTCACAGTAATGGCAAAAGCAAACAGCTTTACATAATTAAGTAAGTAATTGGTGCCATATGACGGGCCATTTAAAAAGGCCGTGCTGTTGCAAGTAATGGCCAATAAGTTGTTTATGGCAACCAGTAAATATGTAAAAGCCCTCTTCAACACTCTTTTAAAGATTTAACAACACCAACAACAAAGCTACAATGGCAGGAACACCCTGCTTAAGCAAGATAGACTTCGATGCCGTGAAAGCCCCGTAAACCGCGGCTACAATTACACACGATAAAAAGAATAAGGCAATGTTGACCGACCATTGAACATCAGCTATGAATAACGACCATATTAAACCTGCCGCTAAAAATCCGTTGTACAATCCCTGGTTAGCGGCCAGTACTTTGGTTTTTTCAAATAAATCGGGTGGTATAGAAGTAAAGGTGGCCTTGCCTTTGGTAGTCCAGGCAAACATCTCTATCCATAAAATATACAGATGCTCTACGGCTACCAAACCTGCCATTATTGATGAAAGTGTTTTCATATAGATTAAGGTTTTGTGTTGCTTAATTTAACACGCTACCGCAAGTTTAGCGTAGCATAACTTGCGGTGATTAGAGGATTAAACTTTTAGCTTAACCGGCAGGTGAAACCTGCAAGCACGTAAGCCACAAGTTACAAACTTGCGGCAGCACGGTCGCAGGGTCCTCTCCGAGAGACCCTGCTGAGACAAAATTATTTATGCGGTACGAATTTGCCAACGGCAAGGTAGTCTGAAGACTACCGGCATAGACATTCGAAGTTATAAACTTCGAATAGCCAGTTGGTTTTAACTTATTATTCTTTTTATAACTAAGGGCTGAAATATTTCATCGTTATTTTCTTCCAACTGTTGCCCTATTTGACATTCTATAGTTACTTTATACGCCGCATCTCCAAAGTAGACTACCTGTCTACTATTATTATCTCTTACTGATAACTTTTCTATTCCCTCTTGAGGTATTTTACCTTTAAGTTGATTAAACACCAATTCATCAAAGTCAAAAGTGACTACGTAACTTGTCTCTTCAATTTTTACAGAACTTGAAAAGGAAAACATATTTGAGTCCAATTGTCCAATTTGCGTTATCGGGACATCTGGAAAAAACAAACTATCAAATTTGTCGAACCCTAATCTTTGCAAGTGAAGTCCTAAGTCTTTTGCCAGTTTGGTACTGTTCAAATTAAAGACATTCGGTGGGGCTAATATCTTTTTCAAATTATCCCAATACAAAGGAATTGCCTGAACAGGAAATTGAATTAAGGGTTTCACATACAGTATATTGTATAAAACAAACTCCCTACCATTACATAGGGAAAAATAATTAGCCCTTACTTCATTATGAATTGCGTACGAGTAAGCTTGTTCAACATGATGGGATTTAGTAATAGATTCTGATGGAGATTTTGCATCT
Organism: Mucilaginibacter terrae; assembly: GCF_031951985.1. Classification (NCBI taxonomy): domain Bacteria; kingdom Pseudomonadati; phylum Bacteroidota; class Sphingobacteriia; order Sphingobacteriales; family Sphingobacteriaceae; genus Mucilaginibacter; species Mucilaginibacter terrae. The sequence goes on from NZ_JAVLVU010000001.1 coordinate 2,340,235, forward strand.
AATATCCAAGCTGGCTTATCATTTACTTCAAACAAATAATCAGGAGTTATATAAACATCCCTCCGTTTTGAGCCTATTGAGACAAATGGATGCAATAGGTTTCTACTTCTGATGACTTGATAAGGTTTGACTGCTGAATATCCCAAACCCTTAATAATAGGCAACACAACTTCTTCACGTACGGAATCTTCTTTAAACTCAGGATCATTTAAAAGGTTAAAATCAAACTCTTTCAAAACATTAAAAAGTCTCTCTTCTTTCATCAAAAAATACTAATCTAAAAAGTTTAACTGTTACTCCTCCTCACTCCCATCCATCACACCCTCCGCCTGCTTAAAATTACTCCTTACAAAATGACACCAGCTACATTCGGGTTTGCCGCAGCCGGTGGCAAAATCGTGGGCCATAATTTTTTGGTAGGTTTCGGTTAGTTGGCGGGTTACGGTGGTTTCGTCGCCGGGTATAATCACAATTTTTTCTTTGTGGTACTCACCCTCGTTTATGGGTTCAATAAAATCAAAGGTGGTGCCGGTTACCTCCCAATCTTTGTGGCGGTCGGCATCTATGAGCATTTTATAAAAAACAGCCTGGCGCCAGTAGTCGCCGCCGTTGGGGTTATCGGTGGTGGGGCGTATAAACTTTTCTTTGGCGTATTTTAACTTGCCGGTTTTGTAATCAACAATGGTGGCTTGTTTGCCGTTAAACTCTATCTTATCCAAATGGCCTTTTACCGGCACGCCGTTTATTACTATGTTGCGTACGGGCAGTTCTACCAGGGCAACCTTGTTCCAGGTGGGCAGGTTTTGCTCGTAGTACGCCGGTAGTATCTTGTCGCCATAATCCATCCGCAGTTTAAAATCTTCTTTGGTAAACGAGTCACGGCTACGCATCATAAACCAACGGAACTCGCGCATAAAATCATCAGTGCCCGCAAAAAGCTTGTCCTCACTCTTAATCATCTTATCAAACACCTTATACAACGCATTATGCACCGCCGAACCAAAGGCCATAGCCGGACTTTTACCTGCCGGTACGCGTATGAGGTTTTGGAAATAAAACTTCAGCGGACAATCGAGATAAGCATTTAAATGCGTAACCGACAGCACATACTTTTGCAGCAACTGGTCAATGTAGTTTTTGTCTAACAGTTGCACCACCGGCTTATCGGCTTCGCTAAACTGGGTGGCCATGTAGCTCATCAGCGCATCGGGGTGTACCTGCGGGTATTGCACACGCAGGTGGGTGGCGGCCAAAATTTCGCCTACAAATTGCGAGGCTTCCTGCTCTTTATCGTTACGGTCTTTTACGGTGTACGATATATTGAGGCACTGCTTGGCGCGGGTAATAGCCACGTAAAACAACCTGCGCGATTCTTCTTGCTGGGCAACCTCGTCGTTAGTGCCTTGCATCAACGTATCAGGGAAACTAAAGCCGTTGTTGCGCCCCTTGGCATCCCATATACGTTTATTGCAGCCAATTAAAAACACGTGCTCATACTCCAGGCCTTTTGAGCCGTGGGCGGTAACAAAGTTCACTCCATTATCGGCGTGTATAACCTGGTTTAACTCCAAACGGATGTTGTTGCGCTTCATGAGGTCGATGGTAAGGATGATGTCCTTCAGCTTGCCCTCGGGATTTTTGCGGGCTTCATCGCGCACAAAATTAAACAGGCTGTTGAGCACCTCCATGTGCCAGCCCTTATCGGGCTGCTGCATAACATACCGCAGTATACCCAGCGATGTAATAATATGCTGAAACAAAACCTGCACCGTAAAACTCATGGATACTTTGAGCAAATCTTCAATACCTGCAACTAAATTGCGCAGAGGCTCTTTATTATCAACATCAAACAGGTTACCCTGTCTTGGCCCCTGCATTTCGGTTAAGTAACGGCGTATGGAGGTTTTTTGATCATCGGCCAGTACCTTGTAATTAGCTTGCGCTACAGCTATACTAACCTTGGCAATCTCAATAGGCTTAATGTCGAAAAAATCATAGTGCATGATCTCGAACAGCAATTCATCGCCACTGTAAGGCGAATCAATTTCCATGGCCAGGTACTCGAGTATATTGATGATCTTTTCGCCAAAGGGCAGGGTAAAAATATCAATTTTACGACGGGTGTTAACCGCTATCTTTTTGGTATCGAGGTAGTGTATAAGCTGCTCAACCTGGTTATGGTTACGGTAGATAACCGCAATTTCGTTAGCCTCGACGCCGCTGCGTACCAGGTCTTCAATTTGGTAGGCTACATCAACCAGCTCATGGTCGGGGTTGGCATACTCGCTAATGATGGGTTCAACCGTTTTGAGGCTGAACCGCGAGTTTGCGGCCTGCAAATTTTTATCTAAACGTAGCTGACTGGTTAAACGCTCATTGTTATTACCGATCAACGCCCTCGAAATATCCAGAATGGTTTGGTTAGAGCGATAGTTTTGCTTGAGTACTACGGTTTTAAGGGTATCCACATAATCGCCCGCAAAATCGAGGATATTTTTCATGTTGGCACCCTGAAAACGGTAGATCGACTGATCGTCGTCGCCCACTACAAACACGTTGGGCGTGTCCCAGTAGCTCAGCATAAACTTTAACAACTCGTTTTGCGAGCCGCTGGTATCCTGAAACTCATCAACCAAAATATATTGGTAACGTTCCTGGTAACGGCGCAGCAAATCTTCGTTATTGGCAAAGGCACGCAACACCCACATAATCATGTCGTCGTAATCGTAGCGTTTGGCTATGTCGAGGCGGTTTTCATAATTATCAAATTCGTTTACGGCGCTTAGCAGCTTATCCATTTTTTCTTTGGCGGCTGCAATGTCTTTTTCTTTAGGATCACCTACTTTAATCCCTTTTGAGGCATTGGGGCGTTTGTAGGTAAATTCTTCACGGTTGGGCAAATCGTCGATGTACTCTTTTACGGCCTGCTCAATAAACGCTGGTGTCCAGTTTTCCCGTTTCATGGTACTAAACAGGCTTTTAAGCCGTGGCACATCGTAATAAATGTCACCTGTAAAGCGCTTTAGCAAATGGTCTTTGCCAAAACTGTCTACCAGTTCCCTGAACAGCATGGCCGAATCTAAATCGGTCAATGGTTCGAGGCCCAGTTTGCCAAAGTGTTCGAGGTTTTCCTGTATTATATCGTTACAAAAGGCATGGAAGGTGTATATGTTAATGCGGTAAGCATCGGGGCCAATAAAATCGAACAAACGCTTGCGCATGGCCACTGCACCGGCATCGGTATAGGTTAAACAGAGTATTTCGTTAGGCTGGGCATCGGTATCTAATAATATTTTGCCAATGCGCGCGGCCAGTATCTGGGTTTTGCCTGTACCGGGGCCGGCAACTACCAGCACAGGGCCATCCAGTTTGTTTACGGCGGCTAACTGCTCGGGGTTAAGCCTGGTTAAAATTTCCTGAAATTTTTGATTATAACGTTCGGCAGAAGGCTGTATCATGGTAAGGGTAAAGGTACGGAATTTTGTAACCCCCTCTAAATCTCCCCCGGGAGGGGAGACTTAAAAAAATACCTTTTATGATTTTAAAGCCCTCCCTCCCGGGGAGGGTTGGGTGGGGTTTATAGATATTTCTCCCCCATATACTTCACCGAATCGGCGATCATCTCCTTTAATACTTCCAAATCCACATCGGCCAGCTTTTTTATGTAGATGCAGGCCACGCTTGTTTTATGCTTACCCAGTTTGGCCAGCAGTTGTTCTTTACGCGGAAAATCCATAGCCAGGTAAAGCGTAAGTGCATTAGCCCTTGGCGAGAAGCCTACCCGTGGGGCGTCTCCTTCGCGGCCGCTTTCGTACTTGTAATGGTAGCTGCCAAAACCCACAATGGCCGGTCCCCACATTTTGGCGGGCAGGCCGGTTGCATTGCTCATCAGGTCGATAAGCTTAAAACTGTCGGCACGTTTGGTTTCGTCGGCAACGGTATTGATAAAATCGGTTACGCTGGCTTGGTTTTCAATGGTTTGGTTAGGCTTGGCCATGTTTTTGTGATAAAAAATGCAATTATTGTAAAAATAATTAAACGTCGAACATTACCGTTAAAAAAGCATTGACTACAATTAATTAATACTATTTTTATAACATTACGCCATGTATTGGTACGAAGACGAGGTTAAACGCCTCGAGAGAGACAGATTAAAACTAAGCTACGAACCCGAAACGCTATTTTACGGCAGTTCGAGCATACGTTTATGGGATAGCCTGTATCAGGATTTTGCTCATTTAAAGCCCGTTAACCTGGGTTTTGGCGGTTCGACACTGGCCGCCTGTGTTTGGTTTTTCGACAGGATAATGACGCCCTATAACCCTAAGCGGTTAATTGTATACGCGGGCGACAATGATTTGGGAGATGGCCGCCACCCCGAAGAGATTTTCATATTTTTTCAGCAATTAATGGTAAAAGCGCACGAGCATTTCGGCGATATCCCGTGTTATTATGTGTCGCTCAAGCCAAGTCCGGCGCGCTGGCAAATTGCCGATAGCTTTAAGTACGCCAACAACTTAATTGAAAGCGAAATTGTGAAGCAGCAAAACAACTGGCGTTTCATTAACATTTTTAAAGCCATGCTTGATAACAATGGCTTACCACAAAAACAGTTTTTTGTTAATGATGCCCTGCATTTAAGCCCTGAAGGGTATGAAGTTTGGAAACAGGTGATCAATACCGCCATACACCCCTGAAATTGATTAACAGGATGTTGATATGCAGGTAATATTGAGTATGGATATTTCTACAATATAAATAAAAGTTACCCCCCGCCATGGAAAGAGCATATCATAAATGGTTTAGCCCGATATTGCAACGAGATATGGAACTGCTCGTATTCGGCCATTCGGGCAGAGCCGTTATTTTCTTTCCAACACGTATGGCCCGCTTTTATGATTATGAAAACTGGGGCGTAATAGGTGCCATGCAAGACCAGATCGAAGCCGGCGAACTGCAGGTTTTTTGTGTAGATAGCATTGATGCCGAAAGTTTTTACAACAAAGCCCAACCGCCCGCGGCGCGCATAACAAGGCACCTGCAATACGAGCAATATATTTTAAAAGAAGTGGTGCCCTTTATTAAGGAGCTCAACAATAACAATTACCTGGTAAGCGCAGGTTGCAGCATGGGCGCTTATCACTCGGTTAATATAGCCTTCAGGCATCCGCATATATTTAAAAAAGTGGTAGCTATGAGCGGGCGGTACGACCTTACTATTGCCCTGCCCTATTACGACGATCTGTTCGACAGTTTCCACAACGAAGAGATTTACTTTAACATGCCCCGGCAGTATATCCCTAATTTGGAAGATGGTGATTTGCTGGATAATTTGCGCCAGATGGATATAACCATAGTAATAGGCCGCGACGATCCGTTTTGCCCCGGCAATGAAGCTTTTGACATACAGCTTTGGGAGAAAAACATACCTCACCAGTTTTATATTTGGGAAGGCAATGCGCATAAACCCCGCTACTGGCGGCAAATGGTAAAACTGTACCTATAAAATATTGTTTACCTTACAAATTATTTAAAAGCTGTATCAACCTATAAAACAAACAAATTATGGATACTTCACTTATCACCACCAGCACTTCATTAGAGGGTTACAAAATTGTTAAACATTTGGGCGTAGTACGCGGTATAACCGTGCGCAGCCGTAGTGCCCTGGGTAACATCGCCGGTGGCTTTCAATCGCTTTTTGGTGGCCGCTTATCAATTTATGTTGAATTGTGCGAGCGTACCCGCGAAGAAGCATACCAATTGCTTGTACAACATGCATCGGCCATTGGTGCTAATGCCATTATCAATATGCGTTATGATGCTAACGAAGTAATGTAGGGCATTACCGAGGTATTGGCTTATGGTACTGCTGTTGTGGTAGAAAAGGATGCTTAATCTTTGGATAATACTTCCGGTACTGAAATTCCGAATACAAAAAGGGCGTGATCAAAACCACGCCCTTTATCTTTATACTTCTTTGCACTTACTGCTAAGTACTCAATATTAATATCTGTAATACTCCGGTTTAAACGGACCATCAACTGTTACGCCAATGTACTCGGCCTGGTATTGGTCAAGTACTTCCAGCTCTACGCCAATTTTGGCTAAGTGCAGGCGGGCAACTTTTTCGTCGAGGTGTTTAGGCAGGGTGTACACTTTGTTTTCGTAAGCACCAGCGTTTGTCCAAAGCTCTAACTGAGCCAAAGTTTGGTTGGTAAACGAGTTTGACATTACAAAGCTTGGGTGACCGGTTGCACAACCTAAGTTTACCAAACGGCCTTCGGCCAGTACAATTACGTCTTTACCGTCAATGGTGTATTTATCAACCTGTGGTTTAATTTCAATTTTGGTATTGCCATAAGCGCCGTTTAACCAGGCCATGTCAATTTCGTTATCAAAATGGCCAATATTACATACAATGGCTTTGTCTTTTAACGCACGGAAGTGTTGCTCGCGTACAATGTTACAGTTACCGGTTGCAGTAACCACAATATCAGCCTCGTCAATAGCGGTTCCCAGTTTTTTAACTTCAAAACCTTCCATAGCAGCTTGCAGGGCACAAATAGGATCAATTTCGGTAACAATAACACGAACACCTGCATTACGCAATGAATCGGCCGAACCTTTACCCACATCACCATAACCGCAAACAACTGCTACTTTACCAGCCATCATAACATCGGTTGCACGACGGATAGCGTCAACCAACGATTCGCGGCAACCGTATTTGTTATCGAATTTTGATTTGGTAACCGAATCGTTAATATTGATAGCCGGCATAGGCAGGGTACCATTTTTTACGCGCTCGTATAAACGGTGTACACCGGTGGTGGTTTCTTCAGATAAACCTTTGATGGCAGCAACCAGCTCAGGGTATTGGTCTAACACCATGTTGGTTAAATCGCCACCGTCGTCTAATATCATGTTTAACGGGTTGCGCTCTTCGCCAAAAAACAAGGTTTGCTCAATACACCAGTTAAACTCTTCTTCGGTTAAACCTTTCCAGGCATAAACAGATATACCGGCAGCAGCAATAGCGGCAGCGGCATGATCCTGAGTTGAAAATATATTACATGACGACCAGGTAACCTCTGCACCCAAAGCAACCAGTGTTTCAATTAACACAGCGGTTTGAATGGTCATGTGCAAACAACCGGCAATGCGGGCACCTGCTAATGGCTGCGATGCGCCAAACTCGGCACGTAAGGCCATTAAGCCCGGCATTTCGGCCTCGGCCAGTTCTATTTCTTTGCGGCCCCATTCGGCCAGCGACATATCTTTTACTTTGTATTTAACGTAAGTGGTCTCTACTGATGACATACTTTATTTATTTTGAAATGCAAAAGTAGTTAATAACGAGGTGTTAAACAAGTTGCAAACTTTAAGAAGCAAGAGTACGGAATCAAGAATACAGATAAAAGCTTATATAATAACAAAGCCTACATAAATGCAGGCTTCGTTTAAGTCCATTCTTGATTCTTGGCTCTTAATTCTTGACTCTCTCTTAATTCAGGCTCAAGTACTGTTTCGGGTTAACCGCCCTACCATTTCTGCGTACCTCATAATGCAAATGCGGGCCGGTTGAGCGGCCGGTTGAACCAACTTTACCAATTAACTGGCCAACATTAACTCTTTGTCCTTCACGCACGTTAATACGCGATAGGTGGCCATACCAGGTTTCGAGGTTATTGGTGTGACGAATTTTGATGCAGTTGCCATAACCACCAGCACGGCCACTAAATATAACCCTGCCACTTGCGGTGCATTTTACAGGGTCGCCCATTCGGCCTTTAAAATCTAACCCCGGGTGAAACTCACCACCGCCACCACCAAACGGGTTACTGCGGCCACCAAATACCGAACTTAAACCGGCTACCCGTGGGTAACCCATAGGCATTTGCGCAATGTTATCAACCAGTTTATCTAAATAACGGTTATAACGACTGTACAAATCAACGTGAGCAGCTTTATCGTCGGCTTTTGATGATGAAGATTTATTGGCTTTAAAAGCAATGCTGCGTAACCCCCTTTTACTCAGGTAAGAGTTTATTTTGCTGAGTTTTGATTGTATGCTTTCGATATAAGTAAGCGCCTTGTTGCTCGTACTATCGTTGGAGGCCGATATAAGATCCAGCTTTTCCGAACCCTCACTCAACTGATCTTGCAGGGCTTCTACCTGTGCGGCTAAACGGTTGTTTTCGGCCTGTTGTAAAGATGCTTTTTTATTTAACTGAAACACCGTTACCATTAACACGGCAATCAACGAAAAGCAAACCGCTGTTATGGTTTTTATTCGGGTAAAATAGAGCGACTTCACTTGTGCCAAACGTTCGCGCAAGCCGGGATTATTCAAAGCACGCTCCCTGCTTAAATTATTACGTTTAAAGTTCATTCAATAGCTTACTTAACTTTTTAATTAATTGGGGGTTCGACCTAAAACCTTTTTGTGGGTTTGCATGTTATACATGCTTAGCCAGCTCAAGGTTAAAATCAAACGTCAAGATAGTGTTAATATTTTGATAGGTGCAAATATTTTGTTCAGGTTTTAATATTTTTGCAACTCAAAATTAAATATAACGCAATGTATCCAGAATATTTAGTAGCTCCGATGAGGGCTGATTTAACCAACGCCGGCTTTGCCGAGTTGAAAGATGCCGAAGAAGTAAAAACAGCTATTGAAAGCGAAGGAACCGTATTTGTAATGGTAAATTCGGTTTGTGGTTGCGCTGCTGCCATGGCGCGTCCGGCCGCTAAACTTGCCGCACAAAACGCCAAACACCCTGATAAATTGGTTACTGTGTTTGCAGGCATGGAAAAAGAAGCGGTTGACGAAGCCCGTCGTTTGATGCTACCTTACCCACCATCATCGCCTGCAATGGCTTTGTTTAAAGATGGTAAATTGGTTCACATGATCGAGCGCCACCAAATTGAAGGCCGCCCGGCACAAATGATTGCCGACAACCTGATAGATGCTTTTGACCAGTACTGCTAACCTGCATTTAAAACATATTGAAGAGATCCGGCCCACAAAGCCGGATTTTTTTGTTTTCGGTTAAAAATGCGGATATTGCAGCTTAGTAATTTTACGCTGTTAACCATTATATGATTTTGAACAAACCTTTAGCTTTTGCGCTGGCAAGTTTTTGCTTTGCAGCCATTAGCATGCAAGCCTTAGCACAAACCGAAGAGAAAGCAGCCGAATCGGCCAACTTTAAGATCTACCGCGCCACCCCCGAAAAAGTAAACGACCTTATTCACACCAAACTTGATGTACGTTTTGATTATAAAAAACGCTTTTTGTATGGCAAAGAGTGGGTAACCTTAAAACCACACCTATACCCAACCGATACCTTACGACTTGATGCCAAGGGTATGGATATTAAAACGGTTGCCGTAGTAGTTAATGGTAAAAACACCCCGCTTAAATTTACTTATGATAGCCTCTCGCTGGCCATTAAGTTGGATAAAGTTTACCGCAATACCGATAAGTATACTATATATATAGATTACACCTCGAAACCCGACCAGTTAAAAGCAGTGGGCAGCGCGGCCATAAGCGATGCCAAGGGTTTATATTTTATTAACCCCGATAGCGCGGTTAAAGCCAAGCCGGTACAAATTTGGACCCAGGGTGAAACCGAAAGTTCATCGGCCTGGTTTCCAACCATTGACAAACCCAATCAAAAAACTACCGAAGAGGTTTACATGACCGTGCCGTCAAAGTACGTAACCCTGTCGAACGGTAAGCTCATCTCGAAAAAAAACAACGGTAACGGCACCCGTACCGATTACTGGAAACAAGACCTGCCCCACTCGCCATACCTGTTTATGATGGCGGTTGGTGACTTTAAAATTTATAAAGACACCTGGAAAGGCAAAGAAGTAAGCTATTACCTCGAGCCTAAATATGCGCCATATGCTAAAACTATTTTTGGCTACACACCCGAAGCCATAGAGTTTTACTCAAAAACTTTAGGTGTTGATTACCCTTGGGCTAAGTATTCGCAAATTGTAGTTCGCGATTACGTAAGCGGGGCAATGGAAAACACATCGGCCACCCTGCATGGCGATTACGTACAAGGTACTGCCCGCCAGTTTTTAGACCGCTACTACGCTACTTCGCCGGGTGAAAGCACCGTGGTGCACGAGCTATTCCACCAATGGTTTGGCGATTACGTAACTGCCGAAAGCTGGAGCAACCTAACCGTAAACGAATCATTTGCCGATTTTAGCGAAACCCTTTGGGCCGAATACAAACACGGCAAAGATGAAGGTGATGCCCACATTAACAGCGACCGCAGGCAATATCTGGGCAGCGCCGATGCTGCAACCAAAGACCTGGTGCGTTTCCATTATAATGATAAAGAGGATGTATTTGACGTAGTTACCTATCAAAAAGGTGGTTCAATATTATATATGTTGCGCAACTTTTTAGGTAACGAGGCTTTTTACAAGGGCTTAAACATCTACCTTAAAACAAATGCCTTTAAAAACGGCGAAGCTCAACAATTGCGTTTAGCGTTGGAAGAAGCCAGCGGTAAAGATTTAAGCTGGTTCTTTAATCAATGGTATTACAATGCCGGTCACCCGGTGTTAAATATTACCTATAACTGGGATGCCAAAAGCAAAACCCAGTCGGTTTACCTGCAGCAAACCCAAACCGATAATGCGTTTATATTGCCAATGGCGGTTGACATTTACACAGGCGGCAAAAAAGTACGCCAAATGGTATGGATGCGCGACAAAACCGACACACTTACATTTAAACTTGATGCCAAGCCAGATTTGGTAAACGTTGACGGTGATAAAATGCTGTTGGTTAAAAAGACCGATAACCATACCCCCGAAGAATTTGCCTACATGGCTGCACATGCACCGCTTTATTTAGACCGCTATGAGGCCTTAACCTGGGCCGAGGGTCAAAAATCCAATAACGATATTGCACGCCAAATCATCACCTCGGCGCTAAAAGATAAATATTATGGCCTGCGCCTTAAAGCTTTAAAAGCACTTAAACTTACTAACGAAGACGTTAAAAAAGCAGCAGTTCCTCTGTTGGAGACCATGGCAAAAAGCGATGCCAATAATTTGGTTAAAGCAGGTGCTATAAACGCCTTAGCTACTTTAAAATCACAAAGTAATGTAGCTTTATTTAAACAAGCGTTAACCAGCCAATCATACGCGGTACAGGCAGCAGCCCTTAACGGTATGAGCCAGCTTGACCCTGCGGGTAGCCTTGCCTTAGCTAAGGGGTTAGAAAAAGACAGCGAAGGCGAATTAGCTCAAACCATCCTAAATACCTATGCTACCAACGGCACCGATGCCGAATGGCCATATGTACTTAATAAATTTGAAAATGCCGATGTACAAGGCAAATTCAGTTCGATGCGTAATGTGGCTGCTTATATTGGCCGCTTAAAAAGCTCGGAGTATGCCCAGCAAGGTATTGAGCAAATAAGAAGTACCGGCGTGCGTTATAAACAATATGGCATTACCCCGGCACTTATTAAAGTACTGGAAGGCATCAAAGCGCAACGCAGTGCCGATGCAGCATCGGTTAAAGCTATTGATGCAGCAATTAAAGACCTGCAATAATTATAAATAAGGCTTAAAATTAACGGCTGCCTTTGCGGGCAGCCGTTTTTGTTTGAGTAAAATGCAGCTTTAAGCTGCGGCAACAGTTGGTAATGTATAATAGTAGTAGTAAAACCCGTTAGCTACAAACAAGGCACAAGGTATGCTTGTTATATAGTTCTAAATCTTGAAAAAACTTGTTTGGAAAAAGCACAAAACATCTCCACGACTTAAAAAAGTCAATATTGTGTTTCTTTAGAAGGTCAGTTAATACACTATTTACATAGCGATAGTATAAAATTAATAAATAATTTTATAAATTCTTACCTCTTTTATAAAAAATATTATTTTTTTATTCCAATATTCAAAAAACTGTTACTAAATTACCCAAACTGATTTAAACCATTTAATTTAAAAATACAATTTCAAACTGTTTATGTACAATTCGGCGCATTTTAATGATTATAACGCCATAAGTGGCGTGTGGGACGAGATGTATAGAGACAATTCGACCATACGTGAGCATTATCAAAAGGTAATTTCTTACCTTTCTAACGAGTCAACCGATAATCTTAATAAAAAAGAAGAGCTTGCCCGCAGGCTATTCATGACCCAGGGTATCACTTTTACGGTTTATAATAGCGGCGAGGGTATCGAAAAGATCTTCCCTTTCGATATTATTCCACGCATTATTACCGGCCCGGAGTGGAACCTGGTTGAAAAGGGTATTAAGCAGCGGCTTACAGCGCTCAACCTGTTTTTAAAGGACGTATATCACAACCAGTTCATCATTAAGGATGGTATTGTTCCGATAGATGTAATTTACTCGTGCCCACATTTTTTGCGCGATATGTATAAACTCAATGTGCCTTATGATATATATGTGCACATTGCCGGCATCGACCTTATACGCGACGAAAAGGGCGATTTCTTTGTACTCGAAGACAATCTGCGTACTCCCTCGGGCGTGAGCTACATGCTGGAGAATCGTGAAATTACCAAGCGCCTCTTCCCCGATCTATTGCCCCAGTGCAACGTGCGCAGTGTTACCGAGTATCCAACTATTCTGTATAAAAACCTCATGGCCTTATCGCCAAGGCGAATTAGTAACCCAACGGTGGTATTGTTAAGCCCCGGTATTTACAATTCGGCCTACTTTGAGCATACAACCCTTGCCCGCTTAATGGGTGTTGAACTGGTTGAAGGGCGCGATTTAGTAGTGCATAACCACAAGGTTTACATGAAAACTACTACCGGCCTGCAACAGGTTGATGTAATTTACCGCCGGGTTGACGATGATTTTCTCGATCCGCTCGTATTTAACCCTACCAGTGTTTTAGGCGTAGCCGGTTTAATGAGTGCTTACCGTAAAGGCAACGTTGCCATTGTAAATGCCATAGGCAACGGCGTGGCCGATGATAAGGCCATTTACAGCTATGTGCCCGACATGATCAAGTATTACCTTAATGAAGAGCCTATCCTCAAAAACGTGCCCACGTACCAATTACGTAATGATGATGAGCGCGAGTTTACTTTTTCCAACATCAACACCATGGTAGTAAAACAAACCAACGGAAGTGGTGGCTATGGTATGCTAATGGGGCATGCCGCCGATGAAAAAGAAATAGAAGACTATAAAAAAGAAATACTGAAAGAGCCGCGCAACTTTATTGCCCAGCCAACCATCAGCCTTTCGGCAGCGCCGTGTTATATACAAGGCATGTTACAGCCGCGCCGAATTGATTTAAGGCCTTACGCACTTTGCGGCCCAGATGGTATTGAGATCGTGCCTGGCGGATTAACCCGTGTGGCATTAAAAGAAGGCTCGCTGGTGGTAAACAGTTCGCAAGGCGGGGGTAGTAAAGATACCTGGGTACTGGTTTAACCCCCCCGGCCCCCTAAATGGGGAGCAGAGTTAGGATAATTAATTTATAAATATTGAAAAAATCCCCCCTTTAGGGGGTTAGGGGGCATATGTTAAGTAGAGTAGCAGCAAGTTTTTACTGGATGAGCCGGTACATTGAGCGGAGTGACGGTATTTTGAGGATGTTGAAGATCAACTATGCATCGTCTCAAGATGCCGTGCGCGAGTTTACCTGGGAGCCGGTTATACGAATATATTCGGGCGTTAATGATGGCCTTAGTGCCGAGTTGCACAATGATAGCCGGGCAGTGCTATCATACATGGTAAGCGGGCGAAACAATCCGAACTCAATTTTAAATATGATTACGCTGGCACGCGAAAATGCCCGCAGTGTTCAGGAGCACATCACCCGCGATTTATGGCAATGCCTTAACGAGTACTATCATACCATTAAAGATCCATCCATCAACCAGCGTTTAATGGACGATGACCCCATTAGTACGCTTGATGTACTTATTAAGCAAATTATGTTGTACTACGGTACCGCCGAGGTTAGCATGGAACGTGGTCAGGGCCGGAGTTTTATGAACATTGGCAAATTTTTAGAGCGCAGCATACAGGCTGTTGATATACTGGATGTAAAATTTGGTTCGATCAACGCCAACCCCGATTTGCTTACCGACATTACTTACTGGAAACATCTCTTACAATCCATAGGCGGTTATGAACTTTACTTAAAAACCTACCGCGATGGCATTGAAGCTCAAAACGTAATGGAACTTGTTATTCTGAACACAGATTTTCCACGTTCGGTAATATATGGGGCAAACAACATTCACCGCTATTACGAACGCCTTAAAACCGAAAGCCATGTAACCAACCATCGTGACATTGCATTTCAGATCGGCAAACTGCAAAGCTTTATTCAATACAGTTCGGCGCAAAGCATAAGGCAGGTGGGCCTGCATCAATTTTTGACGCAAATACGGCAAGACTTGTTTGCCATAGGCACCTCCATGAACGAGCGTTATTTTGCAAACTATTAATCCCTCAAGCCATGCCTGAATTTAAAATACAGCATATTACCCGTTACACCTATGAGGGTATAGTGCGCGACAGCGCCAACCAGATCATTTTGTTTCCGCTAACCGATGTGGCCCAGGAAGTATTAAAACACGACCTAACCATTACCGGTAATCCCACAGTTGATACCCATACCGATTACTATGGTAACGAGGTGGGCAGCTTTACTTATCTTGAAAAACACAGCCGCCTGGTTATCAATTCAGAGGTACTGGTGGTTACCCACCCTAAAGAACTGCCACCCGATACATCTCCGGCTCAAGAGCAATGGCAAAAGCTTAATTCATTGCAATACATTGTGCCTTATATTGATTTCCTGAAACCGGAATATTTTGAAGCACTGCCCGAGCTTATTAACAGTATTGAGCAACAAAAACAGGAAGGCGAAACGCCCTACCAAACCGCGCTGCGCTTTACCGAATATATTTACAATAACTTTGATTACGTGCCTGGTGTAACCACAGTTGAAAGCACCCTTGATGAGGTATGGAAACTAAAAGCCGGTGTTTGCCAGGATTTTGCCCACCTGCTTATACAAATACTACGCCTGCTTAAAATACCTGCGCGTTATGTAAGCGGCTATATATGCCCTAATCACAACGGCATGCGCGGCGAAGGTGCAACACATGCCTGGGCCGAAGTTTACATCCCCGATTACGGCTGGATAGGCATAGACCCGACTAATAACTGTGTGGCCAATGAAAGGCACGTAAGACTGGCTGTGGGGCGCAACTTTTCAGATTGTTCACCGGTTAAAGGTGTTTACAAAGGTAACTCGGGGCATATGCTGGAGGTTAAAGTAAGCGTTGAGTACCGCAACCAGGCAATGGCCCAACCCGAAGACCCTATTGCAGCCGACAGTTTCATACAAGCTACCGAAGCGGAACCCTTTACCACCAACAGTTACCGCCGCTACCAGGAAATTATGCTGATGCAGCAACAACAGCAGCAGCAATAGCACTCTCTCTAAAACAATATCAATAAAAAAACGGCCAACATAATTATGAAGGCCGTTTTTTGTTTACTCATATTTTTTAGTTGCTACGGAGGGGGCCGCCGCCCATGCCGCCACCGCCCATATCATCCGGGCTGCCACCACCATTGTCCTGGTCCTGGTTCTTTTTCTTCTTCTGTTCAGTACCGCCGCCGCCAAAACGGTATGACAGGGTGAATGAGATGGTACGGAATGAGAACCTGCGGTAAGACTCGGAAGTGTAAGGAATAGTTACCGAGGTATTATTAATAATAGAGCCGAATTTACGGGTATTGAATACATCGCGCACGTTACCGCTAATGTTCAGCGCTTTGGTAATATCATAGCGTACGCCACCATCTAAACCATACATAGCTTTGCTGTAACCTTGCGCTATAACCTGCTTGCCCTGGTAATCGCCGCGTACTTGTATACCTAATTTTTTAACAGGCTTAATGTTGGCGGTTAAGTTACCATTAAAAGCATAGCCCGATGTTGACTGAACAAACAATGCAGGGTCGCCTTTAATGTTGCGGTAATACACGTTTACGTTACCGGTTAAATCTAACTTTGAGGATGCCGTTAGTTTGGCAATTAACTCATAACCAGCATTGGCCGCGCTGTTAATGTTATCAAACCGGGTTATGGTACGTACCGAATCGAGCGGCAAACGCACCTGCTGAATATTTTGGTTGGTATAACGGTAATAAACCGATGAAGTTAAGGTCAATGCATTCCAGTAGTTCATGTAACTTAACTCAAAGGCGTGTGTATCTTCAGGCCTTAAGTTAGGATTACCCTGCTGGTAGTTCAATGGGTCGCTACGGTCAAGAAACGGGTTAATTTGTCTGTCGCGCGGGCGGCTAACACGACGGGTATAGCTCAATTGCAAGGTTTGATTTTCGGTAAGCTTATCGCTTAAAAATATGCTTGGATAAACCCTGAAATAATCCTGCTTAAACTCATCGGTGGTACCTACCAAACGGCTGCGGATGTGCGCATCCTCTAAACGTACGCCGGCCTGCACACCAAACTTGCCAAACTGGCGCTGGTAGTTGGTATATATAGCATGAACCTGCTCGTTATAAATTAAGTGGTTTGAGCGTGTAGGATCGAATAAAAACTGGTCTTGCGTTTTATTAACTAAAGCAAAAGCGCGGTAATCATTATCATTACGATTAAAGGTGCTGCGGTAACCGGCTTCCAGTTTACTTTCTTTGCCTAAAGGCATGGTATAATCGGCCTGAAAGTTCAGGTTACGCTGGCGGCCAGTGGTGTAGTTATTTTGCTTAAAAGCACTATCAGCACGAGCCGATGAATAGAAATTATACAGCGTGTACAGATTTTCGTCGCCGTCTTCTTTTTGTGTTGAATAGCCTACGTTAGCAGTAAGCTCCTGGCCTTGTTGTTTGTATTTATGGCTAAAATCGGCATTCAAGTCAATGTTATTACCCGAGTTGCCGGAGAAGTTGTTTTGGGTAAGCCTTTGGGTAAGTGCATTTTTAGTGGTGATGCCTGTACCTCCATTTTGAAAACGGTCGCGGTCGCGGATGTTAATATTGTCTGATAATGTCAATACCGTTTTAGGATCAAGGTTAATATCGATACCGGTACGGATGTTATGTGAGTTGAATTTAAAAGTTTGGTCTGATTCCTGGTTTTGAAAAATAGCATTGGCCGTACCCGGGTAAGTGGTACGGTTAGTATAGCCGTTGCCAATACGGTTGGCCTTGCGGTAGCTGTAATTACCAAACAAATTAACTTTTGAAGTTTGATAAGCAAGGTTCAAGCTCGCATTCTGCGTTTTTTGATTGCCCACTGTACCGGCTACCGAGCCATTGAAGCCTATCTGCGCATTACGTTTTAATATGATATTGATGATGCCCGATTGTCCCTCGGCATCGTATTTTGATGATGGGTTGGTAATGACCTCAATGTTTTCGATAGCACTGGCCGGAATAGATTGCAGAATGTCGGCCACGCTACCGCCCGATATGGCAGATGGTTTACCGTTTACCAGCACGCGTACATTATTTGAACCACGCAAGGCCACGTTACCTTCTACGTCAACCTGTACCGAGGGTACGTTGGTTAACAAATCGGTTGCCGAGCCGCCCTGGCTAACCAAACTTTGATCAACGCTGAATACTTTTTTATCGGTGCTGAGCTTGATCTGGCTGCGTTGGCCGGTTACAACCACCTCTTTAAGCACACCTTTGGCAGGCTTAATTTTTACCAAACCAAGTTGTACCGTTTTATTTGAGGGAGAGATTTGTATACCCTCTTGTGTAAGGGTAAGATAGCCTAAAAAAGTAGCCTTAAAAGTATAGGCACCATCTTTAAGTCCGTCAATTTTAAAATTTCCGTTTAAATCGGTTTGGATGCCTTTAGTGGTATTATCGGCTTTGTTTGTAACGCTTACGCTGGCAAAATCAAGTGGCTGGCCGGTATTGCCGTCAACCAGCTTGCCGGTTACGGTACCGCCCGTTTGCGCTGCTGCGTTTATAGTGAAAAAAGTAAGTAAAATTAAAAGTGTGTGTTGTATAACCCGGAAATTCATCCGGCAAAAATCCCCTTTTTAATTTTACCGCTGTAATAAGGCTTGTAACTTTATTGCTAACTAAGCGGATAGTTATGGTAATTTTTTTATTACCAATATTTTAACTGTTTAAAAAACTTTGGGTCAGGCCTTTTTAACTGTTGCGGCCAGTTCTTTCATTTTAGGCACTTTATCATAAGCTTTAACCAGCTTGCCGCTATGGTTATAAATAGCTATGTACGGCGTCATTTTAACATTGTAATAGTTAATAATGGCGTAGGAATTTTCCTCGGTACCTACGGTTAAATTTTTATAAGCCGATAAACCAAAATCGCGGTGAAAGCCTTTTACCAGTTTGTACATAGCATCGGTTATCATCACGATCTGGATGTTCGAAAAATCCTTCATCTGTTCTTTCATATCGTACATTAATTGCTGGCAATGGCTACAATCCGGCGAAAAATAGATAATCATAACTGGCTGGCCTTTTTTCAAATTGGCCTGGGTACGGTAATTACTATCGGCAGTTAATATTTTGTACGTTGGTATTTTGTCGATTTTGCTGTTGCTTTTATTTTGAGCCTGAGTACAGGCAGTTGCTATAACTAGGGTCAGCAAAAAAAGTATTCTTTTCATTTGATGTAGGCTCATTTTTATAATTCCAGTAACTCTAACTGCCAGGCAATATGTTCATCAGTTATAGGGTACAATGCACCGTTGGCCAATGTTTGATATACCGCCTCGAACAAATTTAGATAATTACCTTTATGCGAAGATATTTTTTCAACAGTCTTTTCGTTATCAAGCCTCATATTTGTGAGTATGCCTTCGCTGCCTTCGGGCTCTACACCGTAACCCTCATCTGTGGGTTTAATGGCTTTGTCTAACTGGGCTTCCTGCACATCTACCCTATCTTTTATAAAGCTCCCGGCAGTGCCATGCACAATAAAGGAAGGCACGGGCTGCGCTATTAATAGTCCCGATGTTACGTTTACCACCAACTGATGCGGGTAAGTTAAGCGAAACGAAAAGTAATCAACCACCTCCGACCCTTCGCGGTGCGAGGCGGTAAACTTAGTTACGGTTAGTGGTTTTCCAAACAAACTAATTACCTGATCTAACAAATGCGGCCCTAAATCATACACCAATCCGCTGGCTTCGGTGCACACGGTTTCTTTAAAAGCTTTAGGGCTTAACATAGGTTTATACCTGTCAAACCTAAAATTCACTTCTATCAATTCGCCTAAACGGCCACTCTCAATTACCTCTTTTACCGAGAGGAAATCGCTGTCCCAGCGGCGATTTTGATAAACCAGTATGTGCAATCCTTTTTTCTTAGCAATATCATACAGCTCCAGCAATTGTGCCGATGTGGCCGTAACCGGTTTTTCTACCAATACATGTTTACCGGCTAATAAGGCTTGTTTAGCTTGCTCATAATGCAACTGGTTAGGCGTATTTACAATAATGAGTTGAATTTCTTCATCATTGAGTATTTCATCTACGCTATCATAACTTATTACATCAGGGTAATATTCCTTAACATTTTTCTTACTGCGCTCAACCACGGCTTTAAATTGAAAGCCCGGATGCGCGTGTACAAAAGGTGCGTGAAAAATACGGCCCGACATGCCAAACGACAATATTCCGGTTACAATAGGTGATGACATAATGCAAGTATACAGTTTTAGTTGAGGAGATAAAAACTTGATAAAACAAGCATTGCGAGGCTGAAGGATCTCCGCAGAGATTACTACACCGCTAACCCTTAGATAAGAAGTTTTTGTCGTCTCCCAGCTTCGGGGCGAAAGCGGGGCAGCACACGACGGCCTATGTGCGGGAAGGGGCCTTTTAGATTTTGCTGAAGCGCGGGGTAAGCGGGAACGAAGTAGGGCAAAAGCTAAGCAGCCCGTGGTGCTGCCCGGCTTTGCAGCGAGGGGTTTGTGCGACAACGAAGCTTAGGGAGGTGACTTGATTTTGGTTCTTTCATCAAGGAAAGAACAAAGAGCCTCCGCGGCTCAGAAGCGGTAGATGAGCGATAGGCTAACCACCTATTTAAACAACATTGCGAGGCCGAAACACCTCCGCAGAGATTGCTTCGTCCCTCGCAATGACGTTATTTTTTAAGCCTTCCATCCCGGGAAGGGTTGGGAGGGGCTGTTTATCTTCCTACCCCACATTCCAACTCATCACCCATACCAATAGGCGAGCCATCGGGCATATCTAATGATTTGGCCGGTTGAAATTTATCCGGATCGTTTTCAAATTGTTTTATTTGCGACAGGCCGTATAACAAGTTAGCCTTGTTCATAGCTCCGGCTGTTAGGGAAGCATTGTACATCCATTTTTTCAACTCATCTATTTTTAGTAAAGCAATACTGCGCACGTTTTCGGGTGCCTGGGTAGTAGCGGCAAGTGTTAGCAGTTGCTTTAAGGTAAGGTTGTTTACCATGCGCTGCAGTTCGCCTTTATAGCCTACAGCTTGTGGTGCTTTCCAGGTTTGGGCAATCAGCTTATCTAATACGGCAATTAAACCGGGCTGGGTATTATCACGCGATTGATATTCCACCAGCCTTGCTGCCCTTTGCGGTTGCAGCATAAATGACAAAGTTGTGCTTGCAGCTGATTCGGCAGCACCAATGGGGTCGAACGTTAAACCGGTGCGCGATTTAAACAGTTCGCGCGTGCGCGGATAACCAACCGGACGCGGCGGTATTTTAGCAATCAAGGTTTCGGGTAAGGCCAGCGCATCGGGGGTAATGGTTCCTATTAATGCATCAAAGGCTTTCCATTGCTGGGCGGCAGGCACCATGCGGGTTATGGTTTGTCCGTCGTTTTTAACAGCATAGGTATAATACAATCCGCCCAACACTTTTGATGCCGCCTCAACCTGGTAACGATGAATGAGGTACATGGGTACCAGCACCTCTTCAATGGTGGCCATAGGTGCGTTTTCATGAATGCTTTTTTCAGAAAACGTACTTATTACACGTTTGCGTAGTACCATTAAACGGTTAAGCTCATCGGCGGCATCTACACCACTATCCCACAGGTGGGCTTTAGGGTGGGCGCTACCAGCCGGGCGCGAATCAGCATCGGCAATAAATACCTCGCCTTGCTTAAGGGTTTCGGTCAGGATATTTTTAAGCGCTTTGGCTTCGTCGGTTCCCGCGGCAAAATCGGTGTAACCGTAAATAATAGCACGTTTATCCCAGCTGCCAATTTCGGCGGTGTAGGCATCGCTCAGGTCAATAGTTCCATCAGCTTTTAACGTAACAGTTGGCGGCGGGTAATCCATAACAGAGGCACGTTTATTGGTACTGGCAACGTAATTATGGTACAACCCCAAAGTATGCCCAACCTCGTGTGCGGCCAGTTGACGCAAACGGGCAATAGCCAATTTCAACATCTTATCGCTCACCGGCTTGCCATCTTCATAAGGCTGTACCAGCCCTTCGGCTATTAAAAAGTCCTGCCTATCGCGCAGGGAACCTAAGGAAACCTGTCCTTTGATAATTTCGCCGGTACGCGGATCAGTAACCGATGAACCGTAAGACCAGCCCCTGGTTGAGCGATGTACCCACTGGATCATATTATAACGGATGTCCATAGGGTCGGCATCATCGGGCAGTACTTTAACCTGGAAGGCATTTTTGTAACCGGCTGCCTCAAAAGCCTGGTTCCACCAGGATGCACCTTCAATTAATGCGCTACGCACAGGCTCGGGCGCACCACGATCAACATAGTATACAATGGGTTCAACCGCTTCGCTCACCGCCGCTTTAGGGTCTTTTTTCTCAAGACGATGACGGTTTATAAAGCGCTTTACAATAGGTTGATCTATTGGCGTAGCAAAATCCATGTAATCGGTACTAAAAAATCCCGAACGCGGATCGAACACCCGTGGCTTATATTGATTATCGGGCAGTTGGATGAAGGAGTGGTGCATACGCACGGTCACAAAAGCGGCATCGGGTGTAACCGAACCAATTTCGCGGCCTGCCGGGCTGCCAGCCAGTGTAATGGTGGCTTCCATCTCGGTATTTAACGGAAAGCTTTTGGTGTTAGGCAAATATATAGCCGAGCGCGTTTCATCGGCACGATAAGCGCCTTGGCCCGACCGGGTGAGGCTGGTGCCCAAACCGTGACTGTCGCGCATCAGGAAGGGGGTCATATCTATTAAAACACGGTCGCCATCTATGGCTTCGGCCTTAAAGCCCCAAATGATAGATTGTGCAAAGGCTTCTTCAACCGAGCGGCGTTCATCGGCATTATTACTTACGGCACGGTAATCCTGATTAGGTTGAATGAGGAAAACCTTGTGGCCGCTTTTAATGAATTTAACAACTTTGGTATCGCCCAGTTGGCCACGGTCTAAACCTAAATCATTTGAACCCACGCCCGATGGAAGGGATTCTACATATAAAAACTCTTGGTTCAGTTTATTAATTTCGAGCAACAGGCGGCCGGTCTTTTCATCCCAAAACGTATTAAAATAGCCTTGTTGTTTGGTAAGCCCCTGGGTTTTGGCATCAATACCGTCGACCTTTTGTTGGGCAAAAGCACCGGGCCAGGCAACAGCTAATAATAAAAGTAGTGAGTAAAGTTTTTTCATCAAATAAGTTAATAGTTATTCAATAAAAATACTACTTCGACTCACCAATGCCAAATGTCCACAAAAAAAGGGAAGACTTTTCAGTGCTTCCCTCCTAATTGTTACAATTATTAATTATTTAATACCTTTTTCAATGGTTTCGATAGCCTGTAAGTGGCTTTTTAAAGTTGGCAAAGTTTCAGTAGCAAAGGCTTTGATTTCTGCATCCTTAGCATCTTTTGAAGCTTTTTCAAAATGATCCACTGCTTTTTTGTGATCTTTCACCATTACATCAACATAAGCTTTGTCAAAATCAGCACCCGATTTGGTTTGTAAATCGGCCATTGTTTTTTGCTCGTCTTCGCCTACAGTAGTTGGTAAAGTAATGTTTTTAGCTTTAGCCAAATCCATTAATTTTTGGTTAGCACCGCCATGGTCTTTAACCATCATAGCTGCAAACTCTTTTACTTTTGCGTTGGTAGCTTTAGTTGCGGCCAATTTTGATAATTCAACTTCGGCCATACCTGAATTAGCTGCCGCTACTGCCCACTCGGCATCATCATTAACTACGGCAATACCACCGGTTTCTAAGGCGTTGGTTGATGTGTCTTTAGTGTAGTTGGCACTGTCAGCATTTTCTTTACTGTCATTACTTCCGGCTCCGCCGCATGATTGAAATGCCAGGGCTGCCAGCGCCAGCATTGCTATTGAACATACTTTTTTCATAATGTAGATATAATTTTAATTGTTAATTAAAGCC
Source organism: Mucilaginibacter terrae (assembly GCF_031951985.1). NCBI lineage: Bacteria > Pseudomonadati > Bacteroidota > Sphingobacteriia > Sphingobacteriales > Sphingobacteriaceae > Mucilaginibacter > Mucilaginibacter terrae. Next base: position 2,363,625 of record NZ_JAVLVU010000001.1, read on the forward strand.
AACAACAAGTTTAATGCCTTTGGGTTTTAAAAATTCAGTCAAAAACTTTATCTATACCATTGTTATACTAAACTTAAAACGCTTTTACTATTTTTGGGCACCAACAAAAAGACGATATGAATTTTCCGGCAGAATTAAAATACACTAAAGACCACGAGTGGATCAGGGTTGAAGGCAACGAAGCCTACATTGGCATTACCGAATTTGCCCAGCGCGAATTAGGTGACATTGTTTACATTGATATAAATACAGTAGGGCAGGAAATTGCCAAAGATGCAGTTTTTGGCACTGTTGAAGCTGTTAAAACCGTATCAGACCTGTTTATGCCGGCAACTGCTACTGTATTGGAAATTAATGATAAGCTTGACGCACAGCCAGAGCTGGTAAACACCGACCCTTATGGCGATGGCTGGATGGTAAAAGTAAGCCTTGCTGATGTTGCTGAAGTTGAAGGTTTACTTTCGGCCGATGATTACAAAGGTGTAGTAGGCGCATAATTAAATGAGATCATTTTTAAGATACCAAAAGCTCACCCTCGGGTGGGCTTTATTTGTTTTGGTAATTTGCAATATGCCCATGGGCGAAGTAGGCAAATCGCCCAGGTTTTTTGCCGGGTTTGATAAACTGGTGCACTGCGGCTTGTTCTTTGTATTTAATATATTATCCACCTACGGAATTATAAGGCAACAACGTAACTTAAGGTGGCTTAATGCCGTAAAAGTGTTGGTAATTACGATTGCCTTTGGGGCGGTTATTGAACTGCTTCAGCTTTACGTTTTCACCTGGCGCAGCGGCGATTGGAACGATTTATTTGCCGACAGCGTGGGCGCTGGTATGGCAACTTTTGGCAGCATACTTACCGTAACCCTGATAAGTGATGAAAAGAATTAAGTTATTTGCAGCTCTTGCTTTGTTTGTGTCGCTATCTTCATGCGCAATATTAAAAAAAGACTGCGGTTGCCCGCATTTTGGAAAAATTTTAAATAAATCGGGCCAATTACGTAACGCTTGATATTATGACGCGTCATTTAGGCGGGTGTTTGTACTTATTTAGTTAAAATTTGTTAAAATTCAAATTTTAAACTAAATAATTAGTTATAATTACCTACCTTATTTCACGTATAATATGAAGCTACTCCTACCCTCTTTTTTATTAACCCTTATATTATGTATACCAGCTTTAAATGGTTTTGCACAAACGGGCGGAACTGTTAAAGCGCATATTATTGATGCCAAAAACCACGAGGCTATTGATTTTGCACCTGTTGCCATAATCAGGGCAGCCGACTCGGTAACTGTAACTAATTCAACTACCGATAAGGATGGTAATATCACCTTTAACAAAATTGCTTTTGGCAGCTACAAACTTGTAGTAAAACAATTGGGTTTAACTACCAAACTTCTTCCCTTTAATCTTACTAAAACAAATGTTGCGATTAACCTGGGCGATGTGCTTATGGAAGCAGATGTAAAAGCATTGAAAGCTGTACAGGTAGAAGGACAAAAAGCACCGGTAACCATTAAGAAAGATACAGTTGAATTTAACGCCGGATCTTTTAAAACCCAGCCCAATGATAATGTAGAGCAGTTATTGAAAAAATTGCCCGGCGTTGATGTAGATAAAGACGGCAAAGTTACCGCCCAGGGGCAACAGGTATCAAAAGTATATGTTGATGGCAAAGAGTTTTTTGGTAACGACCCAAAAGCTGCAACGAAGAACCTGCCTGCCGATGCCATTGATAAGGTGCAACTTATCGACGACAAAACCGAGAAAACCAAAAACACCGGTATTGACGATGGCCAGCGTGAAAAGGTATTGAACCTTACCCTAAAGGCCGACAAAAAGAAGGGTTGGTTTGGTAATGCAGCTGCTGCTGGTGGCAACACCGACAGGTTTTTAGGCCAGTTTAACATCAACCGTTTCGATAATAAAAAGCAGATCTCGGCCTTACTCCTGAGCAATAATGTAAACGAATCGGGCTTTACGATGGAAGACCTGAACAACTTTTCGGGCGGAAACATATTCGACACTTTTGGCTCGGCTAACGGCAGTATATCTATCAACGTGAATAGTGCGGGTAGGGCAAATATAAACGGCGCATTTTCGGGCGTAAGCGGTGGTTTAATTACCAGCCACAGCGGGGGACTTAACTATTCGGACGTTTGGGGAAGCAAGAGCCAGCTCAAATTCAATGCTAATTTTGTAACGGTTATATCATCAAATAACCTGATCAAAACCGATGATATACAAAACCCTGCACAGGGCCTGCTTACCAACCAGTTAAATACCGGTAACAATACCTACAACAGCTACCGGCTAAATATGAACCTCGAGTATAAGATGGATACGCTAACCACCCTACGGTTTAAACCCAGCTTATCATACGGTTACCAAGGCGGCATGAATACAGCCAACATTAATACTACTGATTATAGTAACAAAGCAATTAACCGCGGCAACCAGTTTTTAGATCAGGTAACCCGCACCCCGGTATTTGGCGGCCAGATAGGCATTAACCGTAAGTTACCTAATGGCAAGGGTTCGTTCAACTTTTTTACTACCGGCAGCTACACTCCTTACCGCAACCGCAACACCAGCCGCTTTGGGTCAACCAGCTATGTGGGCACCGCCCCGGTTGATAGTTTATCAAACCTGTACACCAACCAAAACGATGATGCCAGCAACGTTAATAGTACCCTTACACACGTTAGGCAGCTGAGCAAAAAACATAAGATTAACCTTGCCGTTGGACAGGGCATACAATACCGGTATGACAACGCCAACCAAAACACACTGCAATACAATGCAACCACTGGTTTTTATGATATAGTTTCGCCACAGTACAGCGGAGCTTATAACAATACCAACTGGCGTTATACATCCACTTTAGGAATCAATCAATCTAAAGAAAAGACCTCGTTAAATATTAATGCCGAACTGGCAAACCTGGGTCTTAACGGCGAATTCAACACCTCCTCATCGGGACCGGTTAAACGTAACGAGTGGGCTTTTGTGCCAAATGCCAGCTTTTCTTACCGTCCTAAACAAGGTACCAGTTTTTCGGTAAGTGCCCGGTTAGATGCCTCATTGCCTTCGATTACCGATCTGCAGCCATTTATCAATACCTCAAACACCATTTACAAACGGGTAGGTAACCCTGATCTGAATATGTCGCGTTCATTCAACATCAATACCAATTACAATACCTACGATGCTAAAACTAACTATTATTTCAACTTTTACGGTAGCTACAGCCGTATTTGGGACGGATTTTCGACCGAAAGTTTTTTTGACAATACCGGCATCACTACATCGCGCCCTATTAATACCGATGGCAACTACAGCGCTAATGCAGGTTTTAATTTAGGCAAGCCAACTAAAATTAAAGGCTTAAAATTAAATGCAGGGTTTTATGGCAACTTAAACCGCAATGTTAACTTCATCAATGGTAACGAAAACACGGTGTTGCGTATATCGCCAAGTGTAAACCTTGGCTCGAGCCTGGACAGGGACGTATTTCAATTATCGGCCAGGGTATCAGTTGGGTATAACAATGCTAAAAACTCTTATCAGCAAGCAGCCAACCGCGAGTATTACACATTTAACAATTATTATTCGGCCAGTGTAAAGCCTGCTAAAACATGGCGTATTTTCAGCGATCTAACGCAAAGCCTTTACCGTGGTCAGCCGGCAAGTGCCAATACCTCGGTTTACTTAATGAATGCCGGTATTGAACACTACTTTTTTAAAGGGCAAAACCTCACCCTGGCCCTTAACGGGTTTGATTTGTTAAATCAAAATGCGGGCTTGCAACGCTCGCTTTCATCAACCGGGCAAACCACCATAACGCAAACCAATATTTTAGGTCAGTACTTCTACATGAAACTTACCTACAAACTGGCAAAAATAGGCGGCGGAAACAATAGCAATAATGGCGTTATCATTATGCGCTAAGCCCCTGCTTTTTTACAAATGGCAAACACATACCTTATTTGGATTTGTTTTAAATAAGGAGTATGTTTGCGCATATATTTATGAAGAAGCTTTCGGATCTTAAAGTAGGCACAAAGGGCATCATTAAAGAGTTTACCGACCTGGAAATGTCGGTAAAGCTGATGGAAATGGGATGCCTCCCGGGCGAAGAAATTAAACTCGAGCGCGTTGCCCCACTGGGCGATCCTATTGCCGTTGCCGTTTCGGGCTACACACTCAGCCTGCGCAAACAGGAAGCTTCGACCATTATTTTACAGTAATTTATACCATTGAAGGCTGAGATCAGAGTTGCACTTGTTGGAAATCCCAATACCGGAAAATCGACCCTTTTTAACTTATTAACCGGGTTAAACCAAAAAATAGGGAACTTTCCGGGTATTACTGTCGATAAAAAGACCGGATCATGTAACCTGCCTGATGGCCGCCGTGCCGAAATAATTGACTTACCCGGCACCTACAGCCTATATCCTAAAAGCCGCGATGAATCCATCGTATTTTCGGTACTGGCCGATAAAGTTCACGAGGCCCCCGATTTGATCGTGGTTATCCTTGATGCATCCAACCTTAAACGTAACCTGCTTTTATACACCCAGGTAGCCGATTTAAAAATACCTGTCATTATAGCGCTCAACATGATGGATATGGCCAAAAAAGATGGCATAAGCATTGATGTTGACGGCTTATCGAAAAAACTGGGCGTACCGGTGGTTCCCATATCAGCACGTAAAAACGAGGGTATTGATAAACTTAAAGAAGCCGTTTCGCACGCCAATACCTATGCTTTACAGCAGGAAAGCATAGACGTAAAAGCCATTGCCCCGCAGTTGGTTGATGACATTGGCGAGGAAATGCAGGTAGACAATCCGTACTATGCCCTGCAACTGGCCCACCAGCATGAACACCTCACCTTTTTAACCGAGCAGCAAAGCAGCCGTATTGAAGAGTTGGAAGGTATACACAACTTCCACTCGCAACAGGCACAGGCTACCGAAACCATTGCCCGTTACAACTATATTAATGAGTTGCTTTACGACACGGTAAAAAAAGAGTCGACCGCTAAAGAAGAAACTACCAGCAACCGTATTGACAAGATACTTACGCACCGCGTGTTTGGCTTCCTGATATTTTTCGGCATTTTACTATTCATCTTCCAGGCCATATTTGCATGGTCGTCATACCCAATGGAGATGATCGAGGCACTTTTTGTATGGATGCAGCAAGGCGTGCATAACCTCTTACCCGCCGGTCCGCTAACCGATTTACTGGCCGATGGTATTGTGGCCGGGCTTAGCGGTGTACTGGTATTCATTCCACAAATTGCTATATTATTTGCGTTTATAGCCATTTTAGAAGACACCGGCTACATGGCACGCGTTACTTTTATGATGGATAAGGTAATGCGCAAAGTGGGGTTGAATGGAAAATCGGTAGTGCCATTAATTGGCGGTTTTGCCTGCGCTGTACCCTCAATTATGAGTACCCGCACCATCGAAAACTGGAAAGACCGTATGATTACAATTATGGTTACGCCGTTGGTAGCTTGTTCTGCCCGTTTACCGGTTTATACCTTATTGATAGCCCTGGTAGTGCCCAATAAAAATGTGTGGTGGATATTTAACCTGCAAGGTTTAGCCTTAACAGGAATGTATGTATTGAGCCTGGTATCAGCCATTATAGTTGCCTGGGTAATGAAACATATTTTAAAAGCCCGTGAGCGTGGTTATTTCATTATGGAGCTGCCTGTTTACCGTATGCCCCGCTGGAACAATGTACTGCTTACGATGTACGATCGTGCCAAAACCTTTGTGATTGAGGCAGGCAAGGTAATTATAGCGGTATCAATTATTTTATGGGTGTTAGCATCATACGGCCCGGGTGACAATTTTAAGCAGATAGAAAAGAAATACAGCGAACCTAAATATGGCCAAACCATGAAGCCATCGGAAATTGAGCATGCCATAGCATCCGAAAAGCTGGAAAGCTCATACGCCGGTTACTTAGGCCACGTTATTGAACCGGCTATTAAGCCACTGGGCTTCGACTGGAAGATAGGTATAGCCATTATTACCTCTTTTGCCGCACGTGAGGTTTTTGTAGGCACTATGGCCACCATTTACAGTGTAGACGGCGACCCGGAAGAGATACAATCTGTTAAACAAAAACTGGGTACTGCCCGTAACAGCGAAACAGGCCAACCTACTTTTACACTCGCGGTATCTTTCTCATTAATGATGTTTTATGCCTTTGCCATGCAATGTGCCAGCACCGTAGCAACCGTTTACCGCGAAACCAAAGACTGGCGCTGGCCAGCCGTACAGTTTGCTTATATGACGGCTTTGGCTTATGCGGCGAGTTTTATTACGTATCAATTGTTGAAATAAAAAAAGCACCTTGATGTAAAGGCGCTTCTATCCAATTATACTTCCTTATTTGTTGTATTAACGGAAAAATTCTCCTGTAGCTGTTGTATAAGTTGTGGTGTTAATACTTGGATCTGTACTAAAATATTCAAAAGAAACTCTTAAAGTAGTTGGAGCAGTACTTAGATCTATCGTACCTGAATCTGACCAGGTAACATTGCCATAGCCTGTAGCATCAGGGTCCTCGTAATCACTATCAGCGTAAGAATCAAAATTATCGCTGTTATAATCATATATCCATAAGCGGTGCAAACCCACGTTTACGCCAGTACCTGGAACTACGTTAACCGACCAACTGAGCGTATTACCGCTAACACTTAGAGTTACGTCCATAACATTACCCAAATAATCTGTTTTCGAAAAGCTCATATTGGTATTATTCATGGTTCCATCATAATGGGAACCATTAGAATCATAATGAGAGGACGTGCTTTGGAAATTATCGATATAAGGTATTTTAAGGCTAACACTTTTTTGCGAAAACCGTGTTGTGCCAAATTTGCATTTTAAAAAAGAGCCCATAGGTTTTTTGCCAGCTTTTGCTGTACTAAATAACACTATAAGCGCAACGAAAAAGAATACTTTTTTCATAATAAAGATTTAATAAGGTTTCAATAAATGCCTTAGGCAGGCTGGTTAGTTGTTAGGTTATTAGGGGAGTATAATTGGCTGTTTAGCAGACGTGCAGAAGTATCTGCGTATTATAAAGCTCAGTATTAAAAATCAGATTAACAATTATTTGCGATATATTTTTTGCAGTAGCCCGACAGAAATAATTTTAACAAATGTTATATTTGATTAGGAGAAAGAATTGGACAAGATTAAAGTTTTAGAGAAATACTTACCTACCGGAGCGGCACCGCTCATTGTCAAATGGATTGACTATTTTAAATGTGAGTTTAAAATATCGCGCAGCCGCAACAGTAAGTTTGGCGATTACCGACCGCCTTTTCAGGGTAAAGGGCACCGTATATCGGTTAACCACAATTTAAATCCTTATGCCTTTTTAGTAACCACCGTGCATGAGTTTGCTCACCTATACACCTGGAATCAGCATAAAAACCTCATTAAACCCCACGGTGCCGAATGGAAAGCAAATTTCAAGAAAATGATGCAGCCATTTTTTGAGCAACAGGTTTTTCCGGCTGATATTACTTTTGCTATAACCGCTTACCTGAATAACCCCGGCGCCTCAAGCTGCTCGGACTTGAACTTGTATCGTACCCTAAGAAAATACGACAACAACGCAGCAACAGCTACCACTATTGAAAAAATACCGTTAAAAGCTGTTTTTAAAATTAAGGATGGACGGGTGTTCCGTAAGGAAGAGCAATTGCGCAAACGCTTCAGGTGCGTGGAAATAAGCACCAAGCGCATTTATTTGTTTAGCCCTGTAGCTGAGGTGGAGTTAGTAGAGGTTGCTTAAAAGATCTTGGTGTCAAGATCATTCATTTGCGCATCCAGCACGCTGGTATCAAACACGGGTTTCAGCACATAAATTAACTGCACTAAACCACTGCTGTAAGTAATTGTGTCTTGTAAAATAAGTTCTACCCGGTTCTTTAAATCTTCAAATAACGGTTTACCTGCACTTAATATAATGGGATGAACCGATAAATGCATTTCGGTTATCCAGCGCTTTGCTAAAAAAGCTTTTACTAAACTGGCACCGCCATATAGCCAGATATTGTAGCCTTCGCTTTCCATTATAGCCTGCACTTTAACATCAAACTCATGGCTGCGTATCAATTCAATTTTAGGATGTCCGGCATCCTGCATCGAATTTGAAAACACATATATCTTCTTTACATCAGGAAAGTACTCGTCCTCTTTGCCGGCAATCAGTTCATAGCTTTTACGGCCAACAAATAGGGCATCGGTTTGGGCAACAAACTCGGTTAAACCATAGCCCTGATCGGTAAAGCACCAGTCGTAAGCGCCGTTGGCATCTTCTATATACCCGTCAAGGCTTACGGCCACGTTCAATATTACTTTTCTCATTTAGTCTTTATCGGTTAGGTTTTGCTCTTCTTTCCAGCGTTGAGCAAATGATTTTTCGGCCACTTCAGGCATCGCCCTGTACTTACCCCACGATTTTTTGAAGAAGGTGCGCAACATAAAGTTCTTCATCTTTCCTCCAAAAAAATCGGTGAGTTTGCGGCTCATCATGGCCTTTTTCCAGGCTGCCCATCCCCATTGCTCGGGCTTACTTACTATACCTTCTTTCACGGCATCCCGGCGGTTAAGCAGCAACATTTTATGGATGTCGATTTTAACCGGGCAAACCTCGGTACAACGTCCGCAAAGACTCGATGCATAGCTCAAGTGTTTAAACTCCTCCATGCCCCGCATATGCGGCGTAATTACCGAACCAATTGGCCCACTATACGTAGTATCATAAGTATAACCACCCACGTTTTGATACACCGGGCAGGCATTTAAACAAGCACCGCAACGTATACAATATAAACCCTGACGCTGATCTTTTTGAGCCAACAGGTCGGTTCGGCCATTGTCCAGCAAAATTACGTACATTTCTTCCGGGCCGTCGGTTTCGAGCGGTTGGCGCGGACCGGTGAGTATAGTATTGTACACCGTTAGATTTTGCCCTGTGCCGTGTGTAGCCAGCATAGGCCAAAACAAATCAAGCTCATTAATAGATGGTATCAATTTTTCGATACCCACCACGGCTATGTGTATTTTAGGGAAGGTGGTGGTTAAACGCGTATTGCCTTCATTTTCGCTTACGGCTATGCTGCCTGTATCGGCAATTAAAAAGTTGGCACCGGTTATACCCGCATCGGCCTCTAAATATTTATCGCGAAGTAACTCCCGCGCTTTGGCAGTAAGCTGTTCGGGGGTAGAATCAATAGGCGTTCCGAATTTTTCGTGGAAGAGCTTGGCAATGTCTTCTTTGGAGAGGTGCATAGCCGGAGTTACAATATGATAAGGCTTTTGCCCCAGCAGTTGCACAATGTATTCGCCCAAATCCGTTTCCAGCGATTCGATGTTATTCTGCTCCAGAAATTCATTTAAATGAATTTCTTCGGTAGCCATGGTTTTTGATTTTACTATACGCCTTGCTCCTGCATTTTGCAATATACTTAATATCTCCTGCTGCGCTTCTTCTACATCATTGGCCCATATTACCTTACCACCACGACGCTGAAAGTTGGCCTCAAACTCAGGCAGGTACTTATCGAGGTTTTCCATAATGCGCCACTTGATAACATGCGCTTTGCGTTTGGCCGTTTCCATATTAGCCAAACGGGCAGTACCACGGGCCACCGAAGTATGGTAGCGCCCCATATTAAAGTTTATAATGCGGCGATGATCGCGGTCAAAAACCTTCTCCTCCGAATCTGTCAAAAATTTCGCGGCAGTATCTCCCATAAAGAGCGAAAATAGTGTTTTTTAATTTTAGTTGACGGAAGTTATAGCTATAAATGCCATCCTTGAAAGCAAAGTTTGCAAGGACACACCCCTGCCATTGCTTTACCTCACCCGCCCCCTCTCAAGAGGGGAATTGAACTTCATCAACAAAAAAGCGCCGTTTGAGTTTCCTCAACGGCGCTTATGTTTTCAACAATGTTATTTGCTTAGTTACGGTTAGCTGGCATATCGTTAGTAACGTCAACCACGGGGCGCTCATCGCGGTTTGCTAAATCCCAGCCGGTATAAAATACCAATTGAGCACGTTTAACCAGTAATGGGAAGTCGATTTTGCTTACCTCATCGCTTACCTTGTGGTAGTCTTCGTGCACACCATCAAAGTAAAATACAATTGGCACGTTGTGCTTGGCAAAGTTATAATGGTCTGAACGGTAATAGATACGCTCAGGATCTTTAGGATCATTGTACTTATAATCAACCGCCAACTTGGTGTAGGTATTGTTGGCGTTCTCGCTTATTTTGTGCAGCGTGGTACTTAACTTATCCGAACCAATCAGGTAGCAGTAATCAGGCGAATCTTTGTGGGCAGGGTCACGGCGACCGATCATATCGATGTTTAGATCGGTAATGGTATTAGCCAGCGGGAATACAGGATGCTCGGAATAGTATTCAGAACCCAATAAGCCTTTTTCTTCACCCACGTTGCCTAAAAACAGGATGGTACGGCGCGGGCCTTTACCGTCTTTTTTAGCTTTCATAAAAGCGGTGGCAATTTCCAGAATGCCAACGGTGCCTGAACCATCATCATCGGCACCGTTATTAATACGGTCGCCCGGAGTACCTTCTGGTTCCATGCCAATGTGATCGTAGTGAGCCGAAAAAACTAAAACTTCGTCTTTCAATTTAGGGTCCGAACCGGGGATCATAGCCACAATATCAACAGCTTTGGCATCTATAGTTTTGGTTGCGTAATCAACCGCAACATCGGCTTTTGCAGTTTGAGTAGCAGGAGCAGCTTTTAATTGCTCGTAAGTTTTACCGCTTGCTTTTAAAAGGTTATCGGCAACGGGTTGGCTTATGGTTAGCACAGGTGTACGGGCAACCACAGGCCGAGGGTTATCGGCTTTAAGCGTCATTCGGCCACCGGCAGGTGCAACCGGGTTAACTTTTCCTACTGCAAGTATCAAAGCTGCCTTTTTTTGACCCAGCATTGCTGCTAAACGGCCAAAGGCACGCATAGGGCTAACACTGGCATCGGCACCCGGTTTCGCATCAGCAATTACTAAAACTACTTTGCCTTCCAGGTTAACATCTTTAATCTCTGCTTCAGATCCGTATCCTATAAACACTATTTCGGCAGCAGTTACGGTTTGAACACCCGAACCACTCATTACCGAGAAATCTTTACCCTGGGTAAGTTTACTTCCGTTAATGCTTAATGAATTTACACCAAAGCTGGTAACCGACAAAGGCACATCTAAAAAGTACGAACCTTTATTGGCAGGCAACAACCCTAATTTCTTGTATTCGCCGGCCAAATAATTAGCGGCTCTGTCTGCACCTGGTTTACCGGTTTCGCGGCCTTCCATTTCATCCGACGCTACAATGGTTAAATGCTTTTTGGCATTTTCAACGGTAATGTACTTAGCGTACTTTACCGCAGTGGCGTTTTGCTGGGCACAAGCCCCAAGTGCTACCGCCAGTGCAGCACTGCACAATAAAATTTTCTTCATGAGTTAATAAAAAGAGCAGTAAGTTACTTAATGTATTTTAACAGCTAAGCAACAAATATGTGACTTTATGTACTGATTAGCAAGACATTTTAGCCACGCGATTGGCATGACGGCCACCTTCAAATTCAGTATCTAAAAACAGTTCAACAATTTCTTTGGCATCATCTAAAGAAATGAAACGCTCGGGTATGCAAACAATATTTGCATTGTTATGCTTACGCGCCAGTGATGCCAACTCGGGCAACCAGCAAATAGCTGCGCGTATATCCTGATGTTTATTAGCTGTAATAGCAACACCATTAGCACTTCCACAAACTAAAATACCAAAATCAAACTCGCCGCTTTCAACAGCCGAAGCTACGGGATGGGCAAAGTCAGGGTAATCAGTAGATTCGGTTGAATGGGTACCAAAATCTTTAACGGTAGCTTGTGGTAACCATTCTACTAATGCTTGCTTATAGTTAAAACCTGCATGATCAGAGCCTATGGCTATTTTAAATTCTTTGTTCATGATGATGTATGATGATTAAAATAACAACCTGTATGACTATCAGGTTAATTACCTGTCTTCATTAATTTATTGGCTTTTTTAAGTTTGATTTTCTCTACCCTGCCAGCTACCACAATACCCACTTCATAAAGCACAAATAACGGCACACTCACAATACACATGGTAAGTATATCTGGAGTTGGGGTAATTACGGCCGAGATAATGAGAATCCCTACAATAGCATAACGCCTGCCATTACGCATAAACGCCGGGGTTAGCATACCAATGCTCGATAGGATGTAAACGATCATAGGTAACTGGAACACAAGACCTGTTGCCAGCGTAAGCGTGGTTACTGATGATAAGTAAGAATCGATAGTAAAAGTATTTTCAATAATATTACTCACTTTGTAGCCTGCCAAAAAGCTGATAGACTCAGGAGCAATAATGAAGTAACCGAACATAATACCCATAATAAACAGGGCGGTGGCATAAAACACAAAACCTGATGCCGCCTTAGCCTCGTTTTCATGCAGTGCAGGCTTTATAAAGCGCCATATTTCCCAAAGTAAATAGGGAGCACCAAGCACCAATCCTGTTATAAAACACGAATTGATTTGCATGGTAAACTGCCCGGCCATTTCGGTATTAATAATTTTACCCTGAATAGCCTTTACACATAAACCCGGACGGTTTAACGCATCGGCCAGTTTGCACATCATGCGGTAGAACCAAAAATCGCTACGCATGGGACCCATAATCACTTTATCAAAAATAAAGTCGTAAAAATAAAATGCCAGGCCGGTGAAGATCAAAATGGCAATTGCCGAGCGTATCAAATGCCAGCGTAACACCTCAATATGGTCAAAAAACGACATTTCAACGTCGAGTTCCTTGCTCTTTTCCTTTATTGCTTCTACTAATTTATTATCGCTCATGTATTGTAAACAAAAATACCATTCTGTATAACATACGAATGGTATTAGAGATTAATTTTATTTATATCGAAATTTATTCTGCAATCTCGAAGCTTTCCATAAACTTGGTGGTAAAATTACCGGCCCTGAAGTTAGGGTCCTGCATTAACTGTAAGTGGAAAGGAATAGTAGTTTTAATACCTTCAATAACAAACTCGCTTAATGCGCGGTGCATCGTATTCAAAGCTTCTTCGCGGGTTTGGGCCACACAAATTAACTTGGCAATCATCGAGTCGTAGTTTGGCGGAATAACATAGCCGCTATATACGTGTGTGTCAACACGTACACCGTGCCCACCCGGTGAGTGGAAATTGGTAATTTTACCCGGTGATGGACGGAAATTATTAAAAGGATCTTCGGCATTGATACGGCACTCTATGGCGTGCATTGTTGGCTCGTAGTTTTTGCCCGATATTGGCGTTCCCGCCGCTACTTTGATCTGTTCCTTAATTAAGTCAACGTTAATTACCTCTTCGGTTACGGGATGCTCCACCTGTATACGGGTGTTCATCTCCATAAAGTAGAAGTTGTGGTGTTTATCAACCAAAAACTCGATGGTACCGGCACCTTCATACTGAACAGCTTTGGCACCTTTGATGGCAGCCTCACCCATTTTTTTACGCAGCTTTTCGGTCATGAATGGTGAAGGTGATTCTTCAACCAGTTTTTGGTGACGACGCTGAATAGAGCAATCCCTTTCAGACAAATGGCAAACTTTACCATACTGGTCGCCTACTACCTGAATTTCGATGTGGCGTGGATCTTCCACGTATTTTTCGAGGTAAATACCATCGTTACCAAAGGCAGCGCCTGCCTCGGCACGGGCCGAATCCCAGGCGGGTTCAAACTCCATGTCGTTCCAAACAATGCGCATACCACGGCCACCACCACCGGCAGTTGCTTTTAGTATAACCGGATAGCCAATTTTGTTGGCAATATGTATACCTTCTTTAACATCGTGCAACAAACCTTCCGACCCCGGAATAGTTGGTACACCAGCTTTTTTCATGGTTGCTTTGGCAGCAGCCTTGTCGCCCATATCGTTGATCTGGTCGGCAGTGGCACCAATGAATTTAATGCCGTACTCGGCACAAATAGCCGAAAATTTGGCATTTTCAGACAAGAAACCATAGCCCGGATGGATAGCATCGGCATTAGTAACTTCGGCAGCTGATATGATGTTGGGGATATTTAAATAAGAATCGCGGCTGGCCGGCGGACCTATACATACGGCCTCATCGGCAAAGCGCACGTGCAGGCTGTCGCGGTCGGCGGTAGAATATACGGCTACCGTTTTAATGCCCATTTCCTTACAAGTACGGATAATGCGCAGGGCTATTTCGCCACGGTTAGCTATGAGTATTTTTTTAAACATGTCTTTTTAGATGTGCAAATGTGCAGATATGCAAATGTGCGAATGATTTAATTTCTTATCATCTGCACATTTGCACATCTGCACATCAGCAAATTTACATAGGTTCAACTAAAAACAAAGGTTGGTCGTACTCAACCGGTGATGAGTTATCAACCAGTACTTTTACGATTCTGCCCGATACTTCTGACTCGATCTCGTTAAACAGTTTCATGGCTTCGATGATACAAAGCACGCTGCCCGGTTTAATTTCGTCGCCCACGTTGGCTAACGATGGCTTATCAGGAGATGATGAACGGTAGAAAGTACCGATCATAGGAGATTTTATAGTTACATATTTAGATACATCTGCAGCAGCAGGAGCATCGGTAGGAGCAGGTATGTGTTCGGCAGCAACGGGAAGTACAGGTGCCGCAGCCGGAACACCAGCTTGTGCTACCGGCAATGTAGCATTAACAATAGTTGGAGCCTGATTTGTTTTGATGGTGATCTTGAACTCGTTTTGTTCAATGGAAACCTCGTTTACGCCCGATTTAGAAACGAAACGGATCAAGTCCTGTATTTGTTTAATATCCATGTTTTAGGTGTAGTTGGTTCTTAACAAGAATTAAAAACCTAAGTTATAACAAATTAAATAAAAATTGTTCCCAAAAATTAGTAAGCCCACTTAATGAGCATCGATCCCCAGGTAAAACCACCGCCAAAGGCAGCCAGCACAATGTTGTCGCCTTTTTTGAATTTGCTTTCCCACTCCCAAAGGCATAATGGTATAGTTCCGTTGGTGGTGTTACCGTAACGTTCAATGTTTATAACAACTTTTTCGTCGCTTATACCCATACGATTAGCAGTGGCATCGATGATACGCTTATTGGCCTGGTGTGGAACCAGCCATGCAATATCATCGGCAACAAGGTTATTGCGCTCCATAATTTCGGCAGCAACATCGGCCATGTTGGTAACGGCAAATTTAAATACGGTTTTACCTTCCTGGTAAGCAAAGTGCTCACGTTTATCAATGGTTTCGTATGAAGCCGGGCGTAATGAACCGCCTGCTTTCATGTGCAGAAACTCGCGGCCTGCGCCATCGCTTTTCAACACCGAATCCATAATACCTAAACCTTCGGTAGTTGGCTCGAGCAGGGCACAGCCACAACCATCACCAAAAATTATGCAGGTGGCGCGGTCGGTATAATCAATTATAGACGACATTTTATCGCCCCCTACAACCAGTACCTTGGTGTGTTTGCCGCTTTCTATAAAAGATGCACCAGTAGCCAAACCAAATACAAAACCCGAGCAGGCAGCCTGCAGGTCATACCCCCAGGCGTTCTTGGCTCCAATTTTATCGGCCAGTATGTTGGCCGTTGCCGGGAAAGGCATATCAGGAGTGGTGGTACAAAAAATAATAAGGTCAATTTCTTCGGCAGTGATGCCGCGCTTTTTTAGCAAGCCTTCAACAGCGGGTACAGCTAAATCAGATGTAGCAGTTCCTTCGCCTTTGAGGATGCGGCGCTCTTTGATGCCGGTACGAGAGGTGATCCACTCGTCGTTAGTATCAACCAGCGATTCAAGCTCGTGGTTGGTAAGCACATATTCGGGTGCATAGCCATGTACAGCGGTAATTGCAGCCTGTATTTTATGCATTTATCTAAATAGTTTAAACGAAAGCTTGTTTGATTTTATCAACCAGGTTACTCTCGGCCATATTAGCCGACAAAAGTACCATATTCTTTATGGCTTCGGGATTGGAGATACCATGCCCTACAACCACCGGCGCATTTACCCCAAGAATAGGGCTGCCGCCATACTGCTCATAGTTAAAGCGGTCAAAAAACTCGTCTTTTATCCTTTTTTTACGGGTAATAACGTAAAACGATTCTGCCAGTTTAAGGATAACGTTACCTGTAAAACCATCGCACACAAATACATCTGCGCTGTCGTTAAACAAATCACGGCCTTCCACATTGCCCACAAAGTTAAAAAGCTGGGTTTCTTTCATTAAAGGATAGGTGGCCAGGCTAAGCATATTGCCTTTTTCTTCCTCTTCGCCTATATTCATGAGTGCAACGCGTGGGTTGTTCATGTTATAAACGTTTTCGGCAAGCAAGCTGCCCAGTACACCAAATTGCAAAAGCACATCGGGCTTACAATCGGCATTGGCACCTACATCTAACAAAATACCCAAACCGCCTTCCAGTTTGGGTACAATAGTAGTCATGGCCGGGCGTATAACACCCGGTATAGTTTTTACGCTGAACATAGCACCAACCAGCATAGCGCCTGTGTTACCTGCCGACGAAAAGGCCTGAATATGGCCTTCTTTCAACAGCTTAAAGCCCACACCAATACTGGAGCCGGGCTTTTGCGCAATAGCTTTGGTGGGATGCTCACCCATACCAATCACCTCAGTTGTGTGTACAAACTCAAAGCGATCAGGATTGAAGTCATTTTCCTGAAGAATACTTGTGGCAATTTCTTTATCGCCAACCAATACCAGCGTTTGCCCGCCGGTTAAAGCTTTATAAGCTTCAATTGCTCCTAAAACAGCTGCTTTAGGAGCATAATCGCCGCCCATAATATCTAAGCCTATCTTCATTTGCACGAAAACGGGGCTTAAACGGTTGCAGCTTTCTCGATCAGTAATTTACCGTTGTAGTATACGTTACCATCAACAGTGTAAGCACGGTGAGGTAAGTGTACGGCACCGGTAGTTGCACAAGTAGTTAATGAAGGAGCTTCAGCTTTATAGTGCGTTCTGCGTTTTGCAGTTCTTGATTTGGAGAACTTACGTTTTGGATTTGGCATAACTTTAAATTATATCATTTTAATTTTTTGAGCGCGTCCCAGCGTGGGTCTTCACTCTTTTCCTGTTCGTCACCGCCCGACAGTTGATTTAACCTGTCAAGCATATCTTTATCACAATCGCGACCGTTACCCTCATTACTGCATACCGCAATAAAAGGAACGGAAACATTTATATACTCGTATATCAACCCCGAAATGTCTATTTCAACATCATTTTTATTCAGGGTAATTATCTCTTCGTTCTCATCAACCTCTTCTTCGCTAAACTTAGCCACCTGCTGCTCGTGTATATCAACAGGCTGGTTATATTCAGACAAACACCTATCGCAGGTTACTTCAACTGTACCGTGGATATGAAAATCCAGGATAATCATAGTTTCCTGCTTATCGAGCGTTACATGGCATTGAAGATTTGCTTTTTTAACAAGTGAGTATTCAAATTCTTTGAAAAACTCGCCGTCAACCACATAATCAAAGTCATGCTTGCCCAGCTTTAAGCCGGTAAAGGGTATTGAATATGTTTTTAACGATTTCAATGAGCGATAATTAGCCCGCAAATGTAGACAAATTTTATTTAAGTGGAAAACGTTTTTTCAAATTGCGGTAACACCGGTATTACATGCCACATGCTGCTATATCTTCAGCCTGATATTTATCTTACTCAACAGCCCTGCCACCCATATCATCAGGAACGAAAACACCAAACATTTGATTAGTCCACCCATACCTTCGCTCAGGTATTCGGGGTAGCCGTAATCAGTCATGCCGTAAATAGGGTAAAATATGAACGGGATAATATAACAGGTGAATGTGTTGGTACCGGCAGGTTTAATAAAGTTAAACCAATGAAACTTTTGCTTCACATCAACTAAAAACAAAAACACCAGATAAGTAAGCAAACTGATGGAGGTACACATGAGCAACCATGAAGGAGTGTCGCGCGCTTTGGATATACCGCCTATGTAGCGCACTATAAAACCTAAATTACCCAATATAATAGCCAGCAATATAATGCCCGGCCAAAGCAGTTTAAGTTCGTTGCTTTTCATGAGGCGCATATACATTACCGATACCACAACACCGGCCATTGTAAATGCCTGCATAGCGCCGTTACCCGCCAGCCATATATAGCTTTTCCATTGCATAATAAAGCTGAGCCAGCCAAAATGAAAATCGATGTTAATAAAAAGAAACACGATCCAAGCGGCAACCTGAATCCATAACACGCCCTTTGAGTAATGATATATGAGCGCGCAAAACAGGTACGACCAGCCAATGAGACCTAAAATACCCCACCAGCTAAAGTGCAGCCACACGCCGTGATTAGGATCGTTACTACGATATAACACTGACATGGCAATCAATATAGCAATACCAATACCTTGTAAAATGTATCGTCGTATTTTGGGCATATCCCTGTAATCCAAAAATATAAAGAAGAAGCTAAATGTTACCAGGCTTTCCCACACGGGCTTGGGCAGCAGGGTATGAAAATCGTCGTAAGTTTCCATATTGGCATGAAAAAAGCCAATAAGCATTAAGGCTAATGAGCGGGTAATAATGCGAAAAGGCACATGCCTGCCGCTTTGCTCCCTATTTTGAAAGGCAAAAGGGATAGAAAGCCCTACAATGAATAAGAATGCAGGAAATATAACATCGGCCAAACCCAGCGCGTCAACATTGTCGCCGGCGTGATTAAGCCACTCGGGCACGTTCGGCACACCTTCCAGATCATTTACAAAAATCATCAGGAACATGGTAACCGCACGGAAAGCGTCGATAGACCGCACCCGGATATATTGGTTATTCATTATGGTGGTAGATGTATTAAAAGTTTACAACCGGTGTAAATAAGTAACGGCTGTAACAGTTAAACATTGCCATCTGTTTTGCAACAGATGGATGAAAAAGATTAATCGCGGTCGCGGCTCAGCTTGCTAAACTGCAACGGATTTTCATTAAGTACTTCATTTTCGCGGCGACGGCGAACAATATGTATAGCCTCAAACAATGCCTCACGGAACGATACCTCCGAAGCCTTGTTTTTACCGGCAATGTCATAAGCGGTACCATGGTCGGGCGAGGTGCGCACAAAGCTTAGCCCGGCAGTAAAGTTCACCCCCGATTCAAATGCGATTTGTTTAAACGGAATCAGGCCCTGATCGTGGTACATGGCCAGCACGGCATCAAACTGCATGTAAGCTCCGTTGGCAAAAAAGCCATCGGCCGGGTAAGGGCCAAATGCCAGTATGTCGTTGGCACGGGCTTCTTCTAATGCAGGTATTATAATTTCCTTTTCTTCCTGTCCTATCAGCCCGTTATCACCCGCATGCGGGTTTAGCCCTAAAACAGCTATACGTGGTTTACGCACCCAAAAGTCCTGCTTCAGGCTCGAATTCATTAGTTTAAGCTTGGCCAGTATTTTTTCGGTTGTAATGCTTTGTGCAACCTGCGATACCGGTATATGGCCGGTTACCACGCCTACACGCAGGGTTTCGCTCACTAAAAACATAAGCACCTCGCCTGCCCCATCGCGCTCCTGCAAGTACTCGGTATGGCCCGGGAAGGTAAACTCTTCGTTTTGTATATTATCTTTATTAATCGGTGCAGTTACCAAGGCATCAATATTACCGGCCAGTAAATCGTCGGTTGCGCGTTGCAGTGATTTAAAGGCATATTTGCCACCCGCTTCGGTAACGCTGCCCAGTTCAATTTTCACATCTTCTTCCCAACAGTTAATCAGGTTGGCTTTTTTGTGATGAGCATTGGCAGCGCTGTCAATTACGTTAAAATTAAGGTCGTGTACCTGCACTGTGCGGCGGTGAAACGAAGCCACCTTGGTATGCCCGTAAACTATGGGGGTACAATAATCAAATATGCGGGTATCGGCCAGAGTTTTAATGATGATCTCTAAACCAATACCATTAACATCGCCTACACTGATACCTATTTTTAACTTCTCGCTCATATTATTTTGTGTGATTTCACCGATGACATTTATGATTACACCGATATATTCTTTAGTTTGATTACACTGACAAATTTCGATAATACCATCTGACTATTCTAATCAGGTTAGTAAAATCATATCAAAATCAATAAGAAATCGATTAATAAAATCGGTGAAATCTTATCAAAATCGGTGAAATCCAAACATAATCCAACTACAAATAAAGGACTTTCGGTAATAAAGTTTACCATCAAAGCGCAAATATCACGTAATTTGTAAAAATCAGCACCGCGTTAATGTCATTAGTACGAGCAAAAAAGCACCTTGGGCAGCACTTTCTTACCGATAAAAATATCGCATCTAAAATTGTGGAAAGCCTGCGCCCCGAAGCAAAATACACACAGGTTTTAGAGGTTGGCCCGGGTATGGGCATATTATCCGACTTCCTGCTGCAAAAAACCGATTACCAAACCTACCTGATTGATATTGATACCGAATCGTACGAGTTTTTGCAAAAGAAATACCCGCAGTTACAGGAACGCCTCATCAATGCCGATTTTTTAGAAATGGATTTCGGCAGTGTATTCGATAAGCCGTTTGCCATCATAGGTAACTTTCCTTACAATATATCTTCGCAAATACTTTTTAAGGTTTTAGATAACCGCGAGCAGGTAGTTGAGGTAGTAGGCATGTTTCAAAAAGAAGTGGCCGAACGCTGTAACGCCAAAGCAGGCAGCAAAGAGTATGGCATTTTGAGCGTATTTTTACAGGCATACTATAAAGTTGAATATCTATTTACAGTAAAGGCCGGGGTATTTAACCCGCCGCCTAAAGTACTATCGGCCGTAATAAGATTAACCCGTAATGCAACTGCACAACTCAACTGCGACGAAAAGCTGTTTTGGCAGGTTGTAAAAGCAGGTTTTAACCAGCGGCGTAAAACATTGCGCAATGCACTATCAGCCTTAATTAACAAAGAAGCTATGGCTACTGATACCATGCTCGACCTGCGTGCCGAACGCTTGACCGTAGCCGATTTTGTTGAATTGACTAACCGTATAACTGCCAACCGTTAATGCCAAATAAAAGTATTCTTATAGTCGACGACCTTCACCCTATTTTTATTGAACAAGTAGAAGAATTAGGCTACACCTGCCATTATCGTCCGTTAATTAAGCGCGATGAGGCTTTAGAGATATTGGGTAATTATGAAGGGCTGGTTGTGCGCTCAAAATTCCGGATCGATAAACCCGAACTGGATGCGGCTACCAATCTTAAATTCATAGCCAGGGCAGGTGCCGGTATGGATAATATTGATGAGGCTTATGCCGTTCATAAAGGTATCACTTTAATAAACGCTCCTGAAGGTAACAGCGATGCCGTTGGCGAACATGCCGTAGGCCTGCTACTATCACTCATGAATAACCTTAACCGTGCCGATGCTGAGGTAAGAGCAGGTTTGTGGAACCGCGAAGAAAACCGGGGTTATGAACTAAAAGGGCGTACAGTAGGTATAATAGGTTATGGCCACATGGGGCAAAGCTTTGCCCGCAAACTTAAAGGCTTTGAGGTTAATGTAATTGCTTACGACAAATACAAAACCGGCTTTAGCGATGAATATGCCCGCGAGGTAAGCATGGAAGAAATGGTGAAGCACAGTGATGTGCTCAGCCTCCATGCCCCGCTCACCCCCGAAACAAATGGCTTGGTTAACGATGAGTATCTTTTCCATTTTCGTAAGCCTTTATTTTTGCTGAATACGTCGCGTGGCAAGGTGGTGCAAACCCAGGCTGTATTGAACGCCATTAAACAGGGCAAGGTTTTAGGCGCAGGACTTGATGTGCTGGAGGTTGAGAAGTTTCCGTCATTGAGTGAGCAACAATGGTTTGAGGAAATACGCACCAACGGCAAAGTTATATTAAGCCCGCACGTTGCCGGTTGGACATTTGAGTCGTACCGGAAAATAAGCGAGGTGATGGCAGCCAAAATAAAAAATTTGGATATTCAAACTTTAAAATAGTATCTTCGTTTTATACCCAACAAGACTATGGCAGCGTTATAGCTGCATAGTCTTGTTTGTTTTTTATAGCTATCGCGTCCTTTCTTAAATATTAGGGAGGGCGGTTTTTTTTGATAGCTGTTCAACATTAATATCTACTTAAAAAATTGTGTTTATGGCAGAGGTTGCATACTTTACCAAAGAAGGTTTAGAAAAATTAAAAGAAGAATTACAACAGTTAAAAACTACTGGCCGTGCCAATATAGCTAAGGCAATTGCCGAGGCGCGTGATAAAGGCGACTTATCAGAGAATGCCGAGTATGATGCTGCCAAAGAGGCTCAGGGTTTACACGAAACCAAGATTGCCAAAATGGAAGAAACACTGGCAAACGGCCGTTTACTGGATGAATCGAAAATTGACTCATCAAAGGTATTAGCACTTTCAATTGTTACTATTAAAAATACCAAAAACGGCGCAAAGATGACCTACCAACTGGTAGCTGAAAGCGAGGCCGACTTAAAAGCGGGTAAAATTTCGGTGTCATCACCAATTGCCAAAGGCCTGTTAGGCAAAAAAGTAGGCGATAAAACCGAAATTCAGGTTCCGGCTGGCAAAATTGAATTTGAAGTATTGGAGATAAGCAGATAGTTTTTTAGTTATTAGGTTATTGAGTTACTAAGTTCTTTTTTTATAACCCAATTACTTACAACCTAATTACTCAATACACTACATTACCTAACAACTACCTATGAGCATCTTTTCAAAAATTGTAGCCGGAGAGATACCGGCGCATAAAGTGGCCGAGAGCATTGATTATTTGGCTTTTCTGGATATAAGTCCGCTAACTGAAGGGCATGTGCTGGTTATCCCCAAAAAAGAGGTTGATTACCTATTTGATTTGGATGATGAGTTATATACCGGACTGCAGTTGTTTACCAAAATAGTAGCCGAAGGCATTAAAAAAGCCATTCCATGTAAGAGAGTTGGTGTTGCGGTTATTGGTTTAGAGGTGCCTCACGCACACATACACCTTATACCCGTAAACCATGTGGATGATGTAAACTTTGCCCGCCCCAAACTTAGCTTCACTGAGGAAGAGTTAAATGCTACGGCTGAGAAGATCAAAGCTGCGCTGCGCGAGAATTAGTCTTTTTAGAATACAGATTCAGGAATCAAGATAAAACTTGGTTCCTGTTTTTTTTTAAAGAAATTCTACTCTCGATTCTTGACTCTTGACTCCTGACTCTCTTTTTTTTGTTCCTGGATCTTAGCTCTTGGTTCTATCTTCTGGCTTACCACCCTTTTATTATTGTCCTTCACAAAAGATTCCCAGCCCGAGTAGCTTATTTTGCTACCCCGTCCGGTGGTTATTTTTTGAAAACTGTGGCATACGGCTACGGCCAAACCATCGGTTGCATCTAAAAACTCAGGGGTTTCTTTAAAGTTGAGTAAGCGTTGCAGCATAGCGGCTACCTGCTCTTTGGTAGCGTTACCGTTGCCCGTTATGGCTTGCTTAATTTTACGCGGGGCATACTCATTTACAGGTATATTACGAGATAATGCGGCTGCAATTGCCGTGCCCTGCGCTCTACCCAATTTGAGCATTACCTGTATATTTTTGCCATAAAAAGGAGCCTCAATGGCTAATGCATCGGGGTTATAGTTATCAATAAGAGCAATGGTTTTTTCAAAGATGCGCTGCAGCTTGAGCATGTGGTCGTCGGCGTTGCCCGGTATTTTAACGCTGCCGAGGGCTATGAGTTCTGTTTTAGAGCCAACCTCTTTAATAAGGCCGTACCCCATAACTACGGTTCCGGGGTCGATGCCTAAAATAATGCGTTCTTTTTGCGGCTGGATGCTGTTCACGTGGGTAAAGATACGGTTTTCAGACCTGTAAAACATTCAAGTATTCCTCGCGGCTGATGAATCTTGCCCCCATACTTTCGAGATGTTCGGTATGCACCTGGCAGTCTATCAGTTGGTATAAACCACTTGTTGCAAAGGTTATAAGCGCTGTTTTAGAGGCATTGCTTACCTTGCTGAACATACTTTCGCCACAAAATACCCTGCCGGCATCCACCCCATATAAACCACCTACTAATTCATCCGCCTCCCATACCTCGTACGAATGCGCGTGCCCCATTTGGTGTAGGGCAACGTAGGCCTGTTTCATATCATCGGTTATCCAGGTACCGTCTTGCCCGGCACGGGGTACGGCAGAGCAGGCTTCAATAACCTGTGCAAAAGCCTTATTTACGGTCACCTTAAACTTTTGTGAACGCAATACCTGCCTCATACTCTTACTTATTTTCAGTTGATGAGGATACAGCACAAAACGCTCGTGTGGTGAGTACCATAGTATAGGTTCTTCCTCGCTATACCACGGGAATATACCGTTTTCGTAGGCCAGCAACAGGCGTTGGTACGACAGATCGCCTCCCACGGCCAGCAGTCCGTCGGGTTCGGCCAGTTGAGGGTCTGGGAAGATTATGCGCTCGTCTAACCGGAAGATCATGCAGGCAAAAATAGCTATTTTGATGCGAAGCTGTGGGATATATGCATATCACAGTCCTGCCTCTCTTCGGTTTCTTCTTTTAAAAGCCCTAAGATTACACGCAAAGTCCTGGTTTTTCCGTGGTGTTCAATTTGGCCCGTCATGAAACATATTGAATACATGTAGCAGGTTAAACGACTTGAATACCGACAGTATTTTGTCAGTTGTTAAATTGGGAAATTAGCATTCGGTAATCTGAATATACACGTAATGATACTGGATATTTAAACTAAGATAAAATTAATATTTACGCCTTCTTCTTCACTATCAACTTCTTATTCTGCGCCTTGGCAATATCGTCCATATACTTTTGCATTTCGGTGTATTTGGCCGCGGGGATAACGTGCTTGTCCATATTGAATTTAACGGTGCTGGTTACCTCATTTTTGGCGGCATCGTATTTATAGCTGGCCTGGTACGTGCCGTAGCTAAATTTTAGGCTCACGTTTTCGGGCACCGATTCGGCTTCAAAACCCTCGGGTAAACTTATTACTGTGGTACACTCTTTTTGCATAGGGTGCTCAAAGTAGTAATCACCCCGGCGCTTATCTAACACGGGCATAGTTGCACCCCACAAATCAAATACACGCGGACGGTAAAATTTTTTCATCCCTGCCGATGCCTCGGTAAAGGTATCGTAATCCAGCTCAAAATTAGCCTCATGCACACCGGCGCTATCGGCCGATTGCTTGATGTCAAAAAACTGGGGCTGTTTAAAGTTTAAAGAGCGCAGGAGATACTCTTTTTGCTTATCCTGATTTATGGTAGGTAATGCACTTACATACAGGTCGCGGTATTCACCTGTGCTTATGATCTTAACTTTAGCAGTGGCACCGCCATTGGCATCGAGCTTTATATTTACCAAACTGTTAAAGCGG
The DNA here is from genome assembly GCF_031951985.1 of Mucilaginibacter terrae. Taxonomy (NCBI): domain Bacteria; kingdom Pseudomonadati; phylum Bacteroidota; class Sphingobacteriia; order Sphingobacteriales; family Sphingobacteriaceae; genus Mucilaginibacter; species Mucilaginibacter terrae. The sequence continues at coordinate 2,389,191 of NZ_JAVLVU010000001.1, forward strand.
TTATCGGCACCGGTACTGCGAGGCGTGTTCACCAGTTTGCCGCCTTCTTCGGTTATCAGCAGGGCGTTGCGGTTTTCGGTAAAGGTACCCAGTTTGCCATAGGGCTGGGTATTGCTGGTACACTCCAGCCAGGTGGTATCGCCCTTAAACGGCACGCACAATATAACATGGTTAAACGGATCGGCCGGGAAATCGGCATCGGCAGGTTCTTCGTTGGTACCAGCACGTACCATAGCGTAGTGTGAGCGTATACCGGCAGCCTTTAACATGGCATACATATAATTGGTAAGTGCTTTGCAATCACCATATTTTTTCTGATCTACAAAATTGGCTGCAAAGGGTTTTAAACCGCCAATGCCTAATTGTATGCTTACATAGCGCATGTTTTTTTGCAGGTAATTATATAAAAAGCGGGCTTTTTCCTGATCGGTTTTAAAGCCATCGGTCATTTGCTTTATTTCGGCCTCGCGCTGCGGGGTAAGGCTGCATACATCGGCATTGAGTTCGTGCTGCCAGTTGCCATAGCTCTGCCAGGTACTTATATCGCCGGGTTTGCCAAAATATTCAAACTTGTTGGCCGCAAAAATCACTTTGGGCTCAATACTCCATGCCGGTACATCTTCCTCAGGTTCTTCGCCTTTTAAGTTCTTTACTTCCCAGGTATATACTTCGTAACTACCTTGCATCTCCTTTTTAGGAACGATGGAGGTATTTTTGTTTTTATACCTGAATTTGAGCTCGGGCAAGATACTTATTTTGTAAATTGAGTTTTGTACCGCTGTTTGTTTAGGCCTGATATGCCACTGAAACAAATCAAGGTAGCTGTACAAACTTATCTCAGAGTACTTCTCAATAGTAATAGGATAACTGGCTACCGAATGGCGCAGGGCCATAAAACGGCTATCGGTTATTACCGAAAAACCATCAGTTGCCGAGCGGTCGTACATATCACTTTTACTGTACTTTTTAATAACCTGGCCCTGGGCGTTATAGGCTATCATTTGCACCGAATTTACCGAACTGAATTTCTTATCGTATGCGATTAAAAAATCAGCAGCCTCTTCCCCCTTTTCATCAAGGATGGTTACTATTTCATGCGATTTTACCAACACCCTGCCCGGCCCTGATACTTTTACATCGTCCATCGAATAACGGATTACCTTATGCACGTCCTGTTTCAACGAATCAGGTATTGTGGCGGCTATGTATAGATCTTTAGGTAGGTTTTTATCTTGCGCGTTTACAATTTCACCGGCCAATAGCAGCCCTGCCGCAACAATAATTACGCTTTTTAAATTAAGGGGAAGCATCTGTATGTACTTATGATTTCTTTAACACCACTTTCTCATTCAACAACTCATACATTTTTTTGTAGAAGTCGTGCACAGGTGGGTAATCATCTTTGTTAAATAATGACTTATTATAGTTAATGAGGTAGCGTATCATCAGTGTACCGTTTTCTTCGGCCACTACCCGCCTGCAGCTAATGCTTTGGTCGGGCATTTGTAAGCTAATACTTTTGGGCAGGGCTTCAAGCTTATAACCGGCCGGTAATTTAAACATACCGGTTAAGTTGTAGCTATTCAGGTGTCCAAAGTCAATATCGGTAATACGGTTTTCGCTTAAAAACGGGTTACTGTACATGGAGGTGAATATATTACTGCTAAAGTATATGTAGTCTTTATCTGACCCAGTTAACTCCTGCTTAAAAGCAATATTATGTAAGAGCGGTAAGCTATCAACATCTATGTTATCCATTTTAAGCGAGGTAATGCTCAATGTGTTATCATTATCGCGCAGGTACTCAATGTACTTTTTCTCTCCGTTGGTTTTATAATTTTCAATACTGGAGGTGCGATGATAGCTAAAGCTATTGATCATAGCGGTACCGTCCATTTTACCGTCGGGCAATATTTGAGCATTAAGCATTACTACTTTGCGTACAGGTGTTTTACGCTGTAGAGTAATTAAATCAAACCTTTTATTTTCTTTATCAATATACAAACCATATGAGCCTACCAGTTCAGCCGGAATATCAAAATATGTATTATACTTATTAGTAGCATCCAGCACATAACTTTTAGCGCTATCAACCGGCACATATACTACACCACGGTTAAACTGATATAAAAAAGAATACATCGGGTTTACACGTCCGTGAGAACGGGTACTCACCACCATTGGATAAGCATCAACTCCCGATTGTTTGAGCAAACGGTATAATATAAGGTTCACTTCGGTTGAGTTACCTATTTTCTTCTCCCACGCTTTTACGGTACCTTCATTGGTATACCAGTCATCGCTGTTATTCCATTTCATGGTATTTTTAACCTCGTTAAATACATAGGCAATTTTTTGCTCGTTGGTTTTAAAAGTTTTGGCTTTGTCAATAATTGCCGCTTCGCCTGTTAGTTTTCTTTTTAACTGGGCACCAAAATCTTCGTGCTCAGCTAAACCTCCACCAACCTTGGCCCAACTATCTGAATACGATTTAGAAAAGCCTGCCGGAGGATTAAAATGCGTTAAATGAAAGAAAAGCGACTGCAGATTATCAACCCTTGAGGTCATGTATGGTTCCCGAGCTATCGATTCTACATTGCTCATGGCATACTGATCCATGTTTTCGGTAAATAACAACGCACTTGTGCCCGAACCATACGAGCGGGATTTAGTTAACTTTGCACGCTTAGTAAAAGGCCGAAATGCACGCTGTTGCACAGTAAAGTAAAACCACTCGGGTATGGTGGTTTGCAACTCACTGTATTTAACCGGTATATCATCCTGAAAATACCAGTTAGGTATATCATCTGATACGTTAATGGTTTGTGTATACTTATACTCGATAACCGAACCCGGTTTGATGTTTGGGAACGAAAAAACCAGCGCCATGCGGTTTTTGTCAATATTTTCGGTAAAAATTTGCTTCTTGTCAATTTTGGTTATTTCTACCTTCCCGTCAACCAGGTTATACACTTGGGCCTGCAGGCCGGTTACATATTCATAACGGTTACCGCCATAATATTCAATACGTATATCGGCTGCTTTTTTACCGTTATCATTAAAAATCTTAATGCGCTTGTGATGATCAATAATGATATTGAGATTATCATCATAATATAAATCACCCTTTTGAAATAATACCATGGCATTGGCATCCTTTTCAAATTCACAGATTTTGAGTTCGAGATCAGCTTTATCTATTTTTCCGTAAGGTTGTGCATCCGATGCAAATTTTTGGGCACGTGCGGTGCTGAAGGATAACGCCAGCAGGAAAAGGCCGGTCAATAGTTTTTTCATTTATTATAATAAGGTTTACCTGCACCAAGGTACACATAAACCACATTAAAAAAAATATTTAAAACATATTACAAGTCAAATTGTATGGCTTAATTCACTTAGTGAATCATTACCAATTACAGAAAATAATAGTAGCTAATCATCAAATTCAAAGTACTCTTCAATATTTGATACACTTGTGCTATCAACAATAGCTCCTTTAGCAGCATCTACCAACAACACACCTTGCGATAAAGATATTTTAGAGATCAGCTCTATAAATTCATTCGGGGCCTTTTCTTTAATTAAAAACCAAACCGAATTAGTATCAACTATTATAGCACAACCTGATGAACCAAATCCAATTTTGGAAGATTCAATATTTTCCAGAACGACCTTCAATCTTGGCACTTGAGTTCGATTTGATAACAATGTCAAGATATTATTCCTTGCATCATTGGTAATTGAACCTGTATAGGATCTCAACATTTCATCAATATCATTGGCTGTTAAGTTTACAATAATATCATCAAACCCAAAACACTTGACAGTTTGAGCAAACTCGTAGTTTAAATTCTCATTGGAAGAAAATTAAATTTGATTTACGTCATCAAGAAAGCAATGTACTTTGTGCATTTATTAACGGCTACTTTGTGCATTCAAATTATACTTTTTCAACCAAACATAAAATATTATTTTCCAGCCAACGCTGTTTTTCTAAAAAACATAGCATCTCCGGCCTGCCTTCTTTTATACAACACAAACAACCCGGTTGATAACACACCGATCACCCCTTCCACACATACCGCCCCGCGTGGTCCTAAGGAGTTGGCCAACCAGCCAATTAACAAACTGCCAATGGGAATCATGCCCTGGTAGGCCATTACATAGTAGCTTATGGCCCTTGCCCGCATGGACGGTACGGCGTGTGTTTGTATATAAGTATTGATGGTTGATGTTTGAGCCATCATACCTATGCCAGTCATGGTCATGAACAACAATGCTATGGGTAGTTTGGCGGCGTAACCCAAAAGCATTACGCTTAAACCAAAAACTAAGCTGGCAATGGTCATTACTTTGATGATGTGCTTATCGGTTTTTAAGGTGGCCAGGTAAATCGCGCTAATTACCGAACCGAGCCCGGCCGCGCTTTCAAACCAACTGAAGGTTTTGGCATCGCCGTTGAAAATATCTTTGGCAAATATGGGCATGAGGGTGTTAAACGGAATTACAAACAAGCTGCTCACAGTTAGCATGATAATGAGGCTGCTCAAATCACGGTCGCCCGATACGTATTTGAAGCCGTCCTGCAATTCAACCCAAATACTTTTTTGCGGGCGAGGCAATGCCGTGGTACTCAGCTTCATCATAAATAGACAGGCCAGCACCGGTATGTAGCTAAAAAAGTTCCCGAAGAAACAGGCATCCTCACCAAAAGTACTCAGCACAATACCCGCAATAGCCGGACCGGCAATACGGGCAATATTGGTCATAGTGGAATTCAGCGCAATGGCATTAGGCAAGTCGTTTCTATTAGTAACCATTTCGCTCATCATGGCCTGGCGGGTGGTAATATCAAAAGCATTGATGATACCTTGCAGCAAACTCAGCCCAATAATAGCCGGTATATTATACACCTTAAAAAACAGCATAAACGCCAATGCCCCGGCCTGCAACATTGATACTACCTGCGTAATCACCAATATTTTATAACGGTTATGCCTATCCACCATGCTACCTGCATATGGTGATAGCACCAATGAAGGAATTAAACTTGCAAAGCTCACCAAACCCAGCAATAAGGCCGACCCGGTTAGGCGGTAAACCAGCCAGCTCACGGCTGTTTTTTGCATCCAGGTACCAATGAGCGATATGGACTGGCCATAAAAGAAAAGTTTAAAATTGCGGTATTTGAGGGAGCGGAAAACGTTCATGCACTATATCGGTCTAACGAAAGAAACTTAGTTGAGTCCGAATGCCGGGCTACTGAATTCTTTGTAATACAAATATCGGCAATAATGATACATTTGTAAAATAGATTGTTTTAATGATATTGATTGATAAAAACGATTGATTATGGAACTACGCCAATTGCAGTACTTTGTAAAAGCTGCCGAAACCATGAACTTTACCGAGGCTGCCGTTGCGGTATTCATCACCCAAAGCACGCTATCGCAGCAAATTAAGCAGTTGGAAGAAGAACTGGGCATGCTCCTGTTTGATCGCATTGGCAAGCATGTACGCATTACCGAGGCCGGACATCTGTTTTTAGAGCATGCACAAAAGATATTGCGCGATGTGCAAAAAGGCAAACAAGCCATTGCCGAGCTAAACAATGCCGTAAACGGTGAACTGAATATTGGTGTATCCTACGCGTTTACTTCACTACTTTTGCCTGCGCTTGCGCCGTTTTCTACCAAATATCCGGGTATTAAAATTTACATCACCTACGGCAACCCCGAAGAGTTGGAGAAAAAGCTGCGACTGGCCGAGCTGGATATGATCCTGGCTTTTCATAACGAGTCGGACGATGAGGATCTGGAAATGCAGGTGCTTTTTAGTTCGGGCATTGTGGCGGCGGTTTCCAGGAACAATCCTTTAGCCAAACTTAAAACCATTACTTTAGAAGAATTGGCTCAACAGGAGCTCATCATACCTGGTAAAGGCTTTAGCTCACGCACCTATATAAACGACCTGTTTTACCGCAAAAAATTAAATCCCAACATTAAAATAGAGATGAACGATGTGCATTCCATACTATCGCTGGTGCAAAACGGGCATTGGGTAACTATACTTAACGAAAAGGCCTTATTTGGCTGGGATAAGATAAAAGCCGTTAATATTGACACCAAGGCCATTAAACGGCAATCATACATCCTATGGCAAAAGGGCGTTTACCGTAAAAAAGCGGCCAAATTATTTGCTGATGAACTGATGCGCGTAATGGAGCACGAGTAGACTAATAATTACTTTCTTTAACCACAAATGGAACCTTTTCTTTAGTTGCAAAAGGCGATTTGTTATAGATGGTAAAATACACGCGCTTATCCATTTTGTTAATGCCCGGCAACACATCGCCTATCACTTTTTGCAACTCCTGATGTTCAGCATCTATGGCCTTAGTGTCCTTCAAATCAAATTTCGACACATAGCTTACCAACGGCGAAATACCGTAACCGGCATCGGTGTTTGACATGGAGATAATTTGCGGGTGAGAGGAAACCTGTTTAACCACCACCGGGAAATCGAAACGACTGTTGCCCTCTTTCAAGGTTTTACTGTAAAAGGCATCCATCTCCGCCATTTCGTTATACCGCCATATAGAACTCGGTATAGCGCACCTGCGTGAGCGCTCCATGAGGTTTATGGCACCCACCAAGTATCCTTTATCATAACCGGCTTTAGCCTCATGATAAATCTCCGGTGCTGTTTTGCCTGATACCGTGTAGGCCGTAACTTCCATTTCGCTAAGCTTCCAACCGTATTTGTACTTGTTGTAAATAGCCGTAAGCAACCACTTGTTGTTACGGTAGTTTAATGTATACATGGCAATGTAACACTCTTTAGAAAGCGGGGTGTAGGATAGCGAATATCCATTTATGCCTTTGCCCGGCATTTTTGCAACAAAGAGTTTGCGCTTGGTTTGTGATGAGTAAACCTGTCCCAACATGGTGTTTTTACCTTCGCGCATGTAAGTGCTGCATAGTTCTAAATCGCCATTGATGCCATAACGCTGCATTAACTCGTTTGATAAAATGGTTTCGAGCAGTTTGAGGTTGTTTTTTTGAAGGGCCTTGAGCAAAGTAGTATTCAACTCCTTAGCGGTACCTGCCATACCCGATGGAATTTGGTCATTGATATAAATACCCGGCTCAGGTGCGCACGACGGCAATAATGCAGAAATAATAAAGCACCATACTATGATGATGAAATAAGGCTTAAAGGTTTTCATTGATGATTTTATGCGAGGGCAATATTATCAAATATGATAAATAAGATTTGCTTACCACACAAAATGGCTCAATATTTTGATTTTACATTTCCAAATACTTAACTTTGCTTTTGAAAGTACTTTTATAAAACATTTAACATGTAAGATTACCAAAACATGCGGGTATTATTAAAACATTTGATGCTCCAATTTGTCAATCCAATTACCAATTAAATTTGCTTACTTTGTAAGTTCAATCCGTATAATATTTAGATGCAAGTACCGGCCGGCGAATTACTTCAAAAAATAAACTCTCCTTCTGATTTAAAGCAATTTAGCGAAGACGATTTAGAGCAAATAAGTCAGGAGCTGCGCCAATACATTATTGACGTGGTATCGGTAAATGGTGGGCATTTTGGTGCCAGCCTGGGTGTAGTAGAGCTTACTACCGCCCTGCACTACGTATTAAACACCCCTTATGACCAATTGGTGTGGGATGTAGGCCACCAGGCTTACGGCCATAAAATACTAACCGGCCGCCGCGATAATTTTCACACCAACCGTATATATGGCGGCCTGAGCGGTTTCCCTAAACGTTCGGAGAGCGAATACGATACTTTTGGCGTTGGGCACTCATCAACCTCCATTTCGGCAGCATTGGGTATGGCCGTGGCATCGCACTACAAAGGCGAAACCGACCGCCAGCACGTGGCCGTTATTGGCGATGGTGCCATGACCGCCGGTATGGCTTTTGAAGCCTTGAACCATGCGGGTATTGCCAACAGTAACCTGCTGGTAATTTTGAACGACAATAACATGTCGATTGACCCCAACGTGGGCGCATTAAAAGAATACCTGGCCGATATTACCACTTCGAAACCGTACAACAGTTTCAGGGCTGATATTGGTTACGTGCTTGCAAAACTATCAGCCATTGGTCCGGACGCTTTGAAGTACGCCAAGAAAATAGAGAAAAGCATTAAAGGTACCCTGCTTAAACAAAGCAATTTATTTGAGGCCCTTAAATTCAGATATTTTGGCCCAATTGACGGTCATGATGTAAAGCATTTGGTAAAGGTGCTGCGCGATCTGCGCGATATACCAGGCCCTAAATTATTGCATTGCGTTACCGTAAAAGGTAAAGGCTATGCCCTGGCCGAAAAAGACCAGACCAAATGGCACGCCCCGGGCTTGTTTGACAAGATAACCGGCGAAATTAAAAAGACTTATTACGAAAAACCCCAGCCTCCTAAATACCAGGATGTTTTTGGGCATACTATTATTGAACTGGCCGAGCAAAACCCTAAAATTATGGGTATAACCCCGGCCATGCCATCGGGCTGTTCGTTAAACTTAATGATGAAGGCCATGCCCGATCGTGCTTTTGACGTAGGTATTGCTGAGCAGCATGCCGTTACGTTTTCGGCCGGTTTAGCTTCGCAAGGGATGGTGCCTTTTTGTAATATATACTCAAGCTTTATGCAACGGGCTTTTGACCAGGTGGTGCATGATGTAGCCATTCAAAAGCTCAACGTGGTACTGTGCCTCGACCGTGCCGGCTTTGCCGGTGCTGATGGCCCTACCCACCACGGTGCTTACGATTTGGCTTACATGCGCTGCATACCAAATTTAACGGTATCGGCCCCGATGAACGAGGAAGAATTGCGCAACCTGATGTACACCGCACAACAGGAAAACGCTGGTCCGTTTGTAATACGCTACCCACGCGGTAACGGTGTAATGGTTGACTGGCAACGCCCAATGAAGGCTATACCAGTGGGCAAAGGCCGTAAAATATGTGATGGTGAAGAAGTGGCCATCTTATCGATAGGTGCTATTGGTAATGAAGTGGTTATAGCCACTGCCGAACTTAATAACGAAGGCTACTACCCTGCACACTATGACCTACGCTTTGTAAAACCGTTAGACGAGGCTATGCTGCACGAAGTATTCACCAAATACAGCAAAATAATTACCGTTGAAGACGGTTGCCTTGACGGCGGTGCAGGCAGTGCAGTATTAGAATTTATGGCTGATCATAAGTACCAGGCCGAAGTGATCCGTTTGGGCATACCCGATGCCATTATTGAACACGGCGAACAACCCGAGCTTTGGGCCGAATGCGGTTTTGATGCAGCAGGCATAGCACGTACTGTTAAAAAAATGGGGCTTAGCCAAAACAGGCATATTATAGCCTCTTAACTGTTTCTAATTCAGAATTTCAATCTTTAGAAAAACCTTTATATTTATGAATTCATTAAGAGGTTCTTCTGTAAGAATTACTGTTCATAAACCTGTTAGCCTTAAGAATGACCATCTTTTTGGCACAGTGATTTATGAACGACATGGAAATAAACTCATTGTTAAACTCACTGAGAACTTGAAGGGTACTAAAGTAACCAGCAATATGGTTCTGTTGAGTCCGCAAAATGTTAAAGAAACATTTAAACCAGGAAATCAACACTACGCAGTAATGGTTAACGGAACTTTAATTAGCGAAGACCACCAGGAGTTAGAAACCACTTTAAGCGGTACTTTATCGTTTGATTAAACAGCCTTTATAAACGCCGCTACCAAATCAGCCATCATTTTACCGCTTACGCTGTTCAGGTGAATAGTATCGGTGGTTACCTGCAAGCCATGTACTCCGACGTATTCGTCCCAATCTTGTTTCAGCACCCTTGTGCGAAAATGAATATTGGCTTTGAGCCACCAGCCAAACGGGCGGTATATGGCAGGATTCTCTACGGGGTGGACTTTAAGATATTCTGTTATTTCTTCGTTTAACGGCAAGTAGTGCAGATTGTACTTTTTTACAAGCCGCTGTATCTTTTCATTATAGCGGTTCACTATTACATTGGCGTTATCTTCTAAATCTTCCCCTAAAACCGGCAAAGAGGAAAGCGCAATACGGGCATTCGTCTCCTGCCTTAACGTTGTAATCATCTGATCCAGATTTTCTATATACCAGGCCATATCAGGCACACGTGGCAGATTGGCAATTTCAAGATAAAGATTGGTATTACCTTTGGAGAGTGTGGCTAAAACATCATTGGTACCAACAAGAATTACCACATAATCGGGTTCAATATCAATTACCTGCTGAATGCGTAAAAGATTATTATAGGCCAGTTCGCCGTTTATGCCGCAGTTGTAAAACTCGAAGGTTGGGTTAAACTGTTGTTGCAGATCGGCCAACCAGTTGTAACTATCGGTGCCTTGTGTTATGCTGTCGCCCAGGCAGGCTACTTTGATAGATGGCATACAAACGTATTATTGCTTGTGCTTTACTACGGTTTGGCCGAAGCGTTGTGTATCTGGGCTGAAGCCCAACTGCATCATGCGCTCTTCATCCACGTCAATAACCACACCACGCTCTTGCAGGCCTTTTCCGCTAAACTCCACTTCTACGCCTAAATCCATAAAGGCCGATCGGATATGATCGCGCACAGTTTCGCTATTAAGGTTGGTGTTTAAATCGTCAACTAATAGCTGTGGTTTTTCACCTTTTACTATAAGCGCAACTGCGTGGGTTATCTCTTCAAGCGTTATCATTCCTCGTAAAACAAATAATCCTTTATACCCCGAAAGATATAAAGGATCACTATAGTTATCTATATTAAAAATTATTTTTTGCCTTTAAGTAATTTAAGCAGGTATTGGCCATAACCACTTTTGGTAAGCGGTTTAGCAATTTCAGCCAGTTGCTCGCCATCAATAAAGCCCATACGAAAGGCTATTTCTTCGATACAAGCTATTTTAATACCCTGACGCTCCTCTATAACCTGTACAAACTGTCCGGCCTGCATCAATGATGCAAAGGTACCTGTATCTAACCAGGCAGTGCCACGGCTAAGGATGGCTACCTTAAGTTTGCCACGGTTAAGGTATTCTTTATTTACATCGGTGATCTCATACTCGCCGCGTGGAGACGGCGCTATGTTTTTAGCTATCTCAACTACATCGTTATCATAAAAATATAATCCCGGTACGGCATAATCTGATTTTGGCTCCGACGGCTTTTCTTCTAATGATATAGCATTATTGTCTTCATCAAACTCAACTACACCATAGCGTTCAGGATCGGCCACCTGGTAGGCAAACACCATACCACCGTCTGGGTCGCTGCTGGTTTGTAATAGCTTTGACAGGCCATCGCCGTAAAATATATTATCGCCCAATACCAAAGCCACTTTATCAGTTCCAATAAAATGGGCACCAATTACAAAAGCCTGAGCCAGTCCGTTTGGCTCGGCCTGTATAGCATACTCAAATCGGCAGCCAATGCGCGAACCATCGCCCAGCAAACGCTGAAACTGCGGCATATCATGTGGGGTGGAAATAATAAGAATTTCTTTTATACCGGCCAGCATAAGTACTGATAGCGGATAATAGATCATCGGCTTATCATATACCGGCATTAATTGCTTGCTTACAGCTAAAGTGAGCGGGTGTAGACGGGTGCCGGAGCCTCCGGCGAGTATAATTCCTTTCACGGTTTAAGTTTTGTTAAATTACGGATAGTTGTAATACGCTAAATATATGAAAAGGTTTATATACCAGCCACTTTATCTTCCAGTTCCTGGTACCACTCGGCACCATACTTACGTATGAGCGGTTTCTTTTAAAAACTCATGCACATGAACTTTCAGTTCATCGCCAAAGCTACAGGCAGGGCTGCAAATGTTCCAGCGGTCGTAATGCAGTACGTCAAACTCCGGGTAGTTGGTAATACGAATAGGATATAAATGGCACGATACCGGTTTACGCCAATCAACAGCACCTTCTTCCCAGGCTTTTTCAATAGCACATTTGGTGATGCCGTTTTCCCAGGTTACATAGGCACACTCCTTGTTGGTGTCAACGCATGGGGTGGTGTAATCGCCCTCAAAATCAGTTACGTGTGTGCCTACCGCTTCAATAGTTGCTATGCCCTTAGCTGTCATATATGGCTTAACTTTAGGATAGATCTCCTTAAGTATAGCAAGCTCGTTATGCGCAAGTGGTGCGCCTGAATCGCCTTCTAAGCAACATGCTCCTTTGCACTTGTTAAGGTTGCAAACAAAGTTTTCGTTAACTACATCTTCGTGCACTAACGTGCTCCCAACTTCTATCATTTTTACTTTACTTCTTTATGGGGTTTAAAGGATATTTAAGCCCTTTGGCACCGGTGAGGTCCATAGTTACACTACCCACTACCAGCTCTACGTGCGCCTTTACGGGTATACGGTTACCATCATCGGTAACCCAAAGATACAACTTACTGTTCTTACGGAATATACGCCCCGGAATAATAGTAGGATTAAACTTTAAGCAACTGAATTTTCCCATCGAACATTCCACCGTTTCTTTACCTAAATAGGTAATGGTCATGGCCTGTATGGAATCATCCAAAAAATACCGCAATTGAAAGGTTTCGCCGATTTTGAGTTTGGATACATCCAAACAACGGGCAAAATAATAGGCCGAAGGAAAATCGAACACCTGCCCCGAAAAGGGATAGGTGCCGCTGTTAGCCGTAATTTTATCAGTTTGATGATCGAACACCACCCTGTCCTGGTGCTTGTATTTGGCCTCACGCCTATCTTCGGTATACAGGTAGGGCATTAACGTGTTATGGTCAATAAAAGTCTCGTATCGGTTACGTACTTTGTAAAAAACATCAAATGTGCCGGCAGTTTTGCCATCGGCTATGATATGCCAGGCAGGTTTACCGCCTTCAAACTTTTCATTGGTTTCGGCTATCTTTAAATGCGCTTCGGCACCGGTAAACCAGCCGTATTTTAATTTATAACTAAGCTCCTCTCCTGCTTTAAAAGCGGGCTCAGGCAGTTTGGGTAACTGCGCAAACGCACCTGATGCCATTGTGGTGGCACAAAAAAACACCAGCAAGGCTTTGTACACACACAACACTTTGCGTCTCGCCGGCTGCAGTTGCTCTCGCTCGTCAAAAGAAGACACAAAGTATCGTGTTTCTAAGGGGGAGAATATCTTTTTTAAATAATTTATCATTCCAAATTTACCGTGGCCTTTTCGGTTTTAATGATGTTCGACACTTTTACAGTCTAACAGTTTAAATGCCAAATCCGAAAAGATCTCTCACTATCGTTCGAGATGACATTATTTTTTATCAAAAAACACAGGGTATTCGCCTCTAAGCGTATTAATCCCTACGCTTATAAATAGGCACGGTTGAGCAAGGCTCTCCAAACATTAAGCTTTTAGCCACAGGCGTGAGGCGTTTGGTTAACTCCACATAGGCCGATGTTGGCACCGGTATGTCGCCACAACCTTTTAGTACAATGCGCTGATCGCGGTATTGCTCAAAATCGGCTTTAGCCATCTCTTTTTCAAACAATACAGTTTCCAGTACGTCGGCATCACCAAAAACTATTTCTTTGGCGTATGGCGCCATACGGTTAGCCAACAGCATGTAAGCCCAAGCCGGTACAATGGCATCGGCAGTACAGGTAATTCCTACGTTTTTGCCGCTATACTGTGACCAATCGTGTCCTTTTACAAACTCTCTGAAATCTTTTTCTTTCAAAATGAGTTCCATAAACAGGTTGTTTTTTATATCGTAGATCACACGTTCTCCCGTAGGGTAAAAGTCGGCCGGATCGAGGGTTACCAGTCCGCTTTGTGCTACTTTATTAACGAAGTTTTCCTGAATTTCCATAGCGTATAAAATAAAAAATCCGGAAACAGCTCAAGGCCATTTCCGGATGTAAAATTACTTCAAATTTTGTTATAAGAACTTAAAGCGGTAATCTTTTACATTAGCCTTATCTTTCAGTGCATCAAACAAACGGTTATCAGCCTGTTGCAACAAAGTTTGCGAAAGTTGTTGTTTTTCGCGAATGTTATTGGTAAGCGGCGCAGGGTTTTGGAAGCTGTTAAGCGATACCACGTACACCCCATGCGCACCTTCAATTGGTTTTGATATTTTGTTAGGCTGCATACCAAATACAGTACCTATAACTTTGTACTCTAATGATAAGCCCGGAATCACAGGGTTAGCAAACACAATGTTTTCAACCGGTATGGCTTGTACACCTGCTTTTTGTGCAACCTGTGCAATGCTCGAAGAACCGTTTAAGGCCGACTGCAATTTGCTGCTAAATTGTTTAGCTTTTACCTGGATCAATACTTCTGGCTTAATCATGTCCTTAACATCCTCTAAAGCTAAAGTACCTGCAGGTTTAATTTTAGTTACCCGAGCCACAATGTATTGGTCGCCCAGGGTATAAACCTGATCAACTACGTCACCTTTCTCGGCCTTGTTAAATGCCCATTTTACGAGTTCGCGAGCACTTTCAACACCTGGAATTGTTGAAGCAGTACCTGCTACATCTTCAGCATTACGAATTGACAGTTTCTCTTTTTTAGCCTCTTCAGCAAAATTACTTCCAGACACATTTCCTAAAAATGCCTGAGCTTTGCTGTAAGCTGCTGACTGTGTTTTATTACTTGCAACCAGTGGTTTATCAACAGTAGCCACTTTAACTACTTTTGAAGAACCTTTTTGGCTCAATACATTGATCAGGTGAATACCGAATTGTGATTCAACAACTTTTAAATCACCCGGCTTGCCGTTAAAAGCTGCTTCTTCAAACTGAGGAACCATAGCGCCACGGCCAAAAGTACCTACGTCGCCACCTTTTTCGCCTGATTGTTTATCTTCTGAGAAGTTTTTAGCCAGTTCGGCAAACGGACGGCCACCTTCGATCAGTTTCTTTAACGAGTCGGCTTTAGCTTTTGCTTTATCGATACCACCTGCAGTAGCTGCGCTGATAAGGATGTGACGAGCAGTAACCGAATCAGGACCTACGCGGCTGTCAACCAGTTTTGCCAATTTGTAGCTACCGTTTGATACATAAGGACCGTAAACAAAACCCGGAGCTGCGGTAAACATAACCGAATCCAGCTGAGGGTCTAACTGACCTTTCTTCTGGTAAGCCAAAGGAGCTTTGGTTTCAGAGTTGATTTGAACAAAAAGTGAATCATTAGTGCTCGCTTTAAAATCGGCAGCTAATTTTTCAACCTGAGATTTGATAGCAGCAGTATCTTCTTTTGAAGGTGAAGCATTAAAGCTTACAAATTCAAGGCTGCGTAATTCCTGAGGGTTTTTAAACTGGCCTTTGTGCTCGTTGTAATAAGTTTGGTAATCATCATCGCTGATGGTTACTTTATTATCGGCAATGGTGCTGTATGCTAATTCAACGTAAGTAAATTTAGCCAGCTTGTTTTTTGCCTCGTAGCTATCGGTAGCCTCCAAAGAGTTTACGTATAAACCGTTATGTACTAACGAAAAATATTTTTCGCTGCGTTTGCCTTCAATTAACGAAGCCACCAGGTTGCTCCATTGCTGGGTCATGGGATCGTTAGGCTTTGCAGTTTGCATTTGCTTTAAAAAGTTATTCAGCGCTTCGCGGTTTAACTGCCCGGTTTTTTGATCGGTAAAGTATTGTGCAATTTGCGGACTAACATTTTTACCGCTGATCATTGACTGGGTTTCATCAGTACCCACAACTATGCCTAATTTTTCCAGCTCTTTTTTAAGGATGATTTGACTAACCGCCTGGTTCCACGAATTTTCCTGAACGTAATCAGTAATTTGAGGAGTTAAACTGGTTTGACCAGATTGCT
This sequence comes from Mucilaginibacter terrae, assembly GCF_031951985.1. Taxonomy (NCBI): domain Bacteria; kingdom Pseudomonadati; phylum Bacteroidota; class Sphingobacteriia; order Sphingobacteriales; family Sphingobacteriaceae; genus Mucilaginibacter; species Mucilaginibacter terrae. Next base: position 2,405,047 of record NZ_JAVLVU010000001.1, read on the forward strand.
GCATGAACATTTCGGTGTTTTGTTTCACCTTGTCCATATATTGCTCATAGGCAATTTTTTCGCCTGCAACCTCGCCCAATGTATTGCGGTCGCCACTCATGAACGAACGGCCGTACGTAATTACTTCACCTGCAATAAAGGCAAACAGCGCCAAGCCAATAACCACGACTAAAATCGTGCCCATGCGCTCGCGCAAAAAACTCATGATACCCATATAACCTATAAAAAATAAATTTTCACTTCTTTTAAAAGAGGGCGCAAGATACAATTTTTACTAAAAAATTGCGAAACAAAATTTACTGCCCAAAGTTTTGATTGACTGGTATTTGTCCGGTGGTATTTTTGATGGTCCAGGGGTACATACTTTCGTTACTATCGGCACCTGTTCCGTATAAAATTGTACCGTCTGAAAAGCTTATTTGAACCGGCTTATTGGAGTATATCGTCCTTTTACCTTTATCCCAGATCAACTCATCAGATTTAAAGGTTTCGCCCTGTGAGTTTTTACAAACTACATTTCTGCGCAGCTCAATAATATTTTCATTTTCGCGCTGAATACCGTAATCAGCAGTGATCTCTCCTTCTTCTTTGCCCTTACTGTCATATGAAATTATCTTAAGTCCTTTAGGCATTTCCTGAAAGTGCTTATCCAGATATTCAATTAACAGCGGACTGGTGAGATGCATTTTTATCACGGCCGAATCACTGGTAATTACATCAAGGCCGGTGGTGGTACTTATAGGCTTGCTAACTTCTTGTGCCGATATTTTTTGAATGGCTTTTAAATCGTTTTCGCAGGCGCTTAAACACAATATGCCGGCCAAAGCGGCCAGCATACAGCAAGTATATGTAAAGTTCTTAATCGAACTTGTATTTGCGGAACCAAACATCATTAAGCGTAAAGCCAACATGTATAGTAAAGAAGTTTTCTTTAATGAGACTATTTTGTAACGTGCCACGCTGACCATAATCGGCAGCAATATTAATTTTATAAAACGTACCACCGTTTGGTGCTAAAGGCAAGCCCAGGCCAAAAGTAGCTGCGTATTGGTTAATATTTGTATTAGCAACGTTAATATAAGTTTTATCGTATCTGAAACCCAAACGATAATCAACCAAAGCAAAATAACTGTGTAAGGCATTGCTATTTGGCGTAAACTGCCCACCCACATTAAAGCTTTGGCTGTTTTGTAAAACATCGGTGCTACCCGGTACGGTTAACTTTGACCAATTGCCTATACTATAATCAGCTCCTATTAAAAATTTACCGTCTTTTTGAAACGATACACCAAAGTGGTGCATTAATGGCAACTTAATTTTGCCATTATTTAAAACCTGGTTTGAAAGGGTGTCCAGCGCAGAAGTTTCGTTACCCTCGGTATCGGCAGTGTACTGGCTTACCACATTGGTAACTTTTGAGTTAATGGTACTGGCGGCCGAACCCGAGTATGCAAACACGAGATGCTTATCTCTGTCTCCAAAATCAAAATTAACCTGGGTACCGTAATCGAAATTTACCCCGCCAACACTATTGCTGCGCTCGCTGCGTGAGTTAAGGTTACCATATAGGTTAGGCAATTCGGTTGAGCGGAATTTGCGCAGGTTCCCAAATATATAAGATACGTTACCACCAAAAGAGATGTGCCTGCCAATGCCAAAACCATAACCGGCATAAGCTTTTGATAAACCTCCATCGCCGCTGTAAATATAATTTACGGTGTTGGTATCAACCGCGCTGCCTGTGCCAAAACCTTTTGAGGTTTGACGGTAGTTGTAACCCAATTCCGAGTATGGTACTAAACCAAAACTCAAAGCCGAGCGCTTGGTAACAGGTGCGGCAAAGTTAAAATGGCTTAACCTGAAATTACCATTGGTTTGCCCTGTAGTACTACCTTGCTTTAGGGTAGAAAATTTACTGAGTACACCAATATCAATAGTGGTAAGATTAATATAGCTGTAAGATGCAGGGTTTTGAATATTGATGGTGTTATAACCGTTAATGCGGTTTATAGCAGTTGCAATACCTCCCATTGCGCGGGTTTGCGGAAGCAGGCCGGTATTTAAATCACCCAGGCCAAACTGCGAGTATGGCGAGCTGGTGGTAGCCGTTGATTGCGCCATTGCCCCCAAAGCAACCGTTGAAAGTAAAAAAGTAAAACCTGCTCTTATATTTTTAATCATTATGCTCTTGTATAGCTGCGTTCAATCCTTCGAGAACCAGTTGAGGTTCAGTTTTTATATAGCCGGCAAAGATGCTGTTTTTTAGCATAGTATGCAAAAATTCACTATCGCCGCCGGTGAGTATGATATTAAGGCTTTGCGCCTGTTTGTTATAGTTTTGAATAAATCCTTCTACTTCATATAAAATGCCGTTTTGTACGCCCGAGCGCATGGCAGTAACAGTATCATTGCCATAATAATTACTAAAACCGGCATCGGCATTAACCAATGGCAGCGCCGATGTATAGTACTGCAATGCTTTGAAACGCATTTGCAAACCCGGCGATATGCTCCCGCCGTAGTAATTTCCGGCAGCATCAACACCATCGTATGTTATGCAAGTACCGGCATCAATTACCAGGTTATCCAGCCCGGGATAAAGGTACAGGGCACCTGTTACAGCAGCAAGCCTATCCAACCCCAAAGTTTGCGGCGTGGCATAATGGTTAGTTATGCCATAAGCCATACTGCTGTTGAAGTAGCTTACTTTAACATGCTTTTCTACCAGTTCAACCCAGGGTTGCGGCTCTTTTTTAACGGTGCTAATAATGGCTTTGGTAATATGGTAAGCCTGAAACAGATCTTGTATATCCTGCTCAATTATCTTGTTGTAACTACCCACACCTAATAAATCCGCTTCGTCAAAAACGGCCATTTTGGTAAAGCTGTTACCAATATCAATTACCAGTTGGGCCATTTTAGGCTTTAACCAGGCTCAGTATCGATTCGAAAATTCCAAGGCCGTCTTCATTAGCCAACAGGGTATCGGCAGCACGCTCAGGGTGAGGCATCATACCAAATACGTTGCGGTTAAGATTACAAACACCGGCAATGTTCTCTAATGAACCGTTAGGGTTAGCTTCGTCGGTAATGTTACCGGCCTCGTCACTGTAACGGAACAAGATCTGGTCGTTGTCTTTTAACGATTGCAGGGTATCGGCATTGGCAAAGTAGTTACCCTCTCCATGGGCAATAGGAATTTTAAGCGCCTTTTGCTCGTCAATTTGCGAAGTAATAAGCGAGTTTTTGGTTTGCGATACCAGGAAGGTATTGCGGCAAATAAATTTACGCTGCTTGTTGTGCAGTAATGCACCCGGTACCAAACCGGCTTCGGCCAGTATCTGGAAACCGTTACAAATGCCCATTACGTAACCACCTTTTGCAGCAAACTGAATAACTTCCTGCATAATAGGCGAAAAACGGGCAATAGCGCCAGAACGTAAATAATCGCCAAAAGAGAAACCGCCCGGAAGTATTACCATATCAACGCCTTGCAAATCATGCTCTTTATGCCACAGGCGAACCACCTGCTGACCCATAACTTTTTCCAAAACGTAGATGATATCTTCGTCGCAATTTGAACCGGGGAATATAACTACACCAAATTTCATGCTACAAAGCTAATATAACCGCTTGAACATGAACGAATGTAAAAGTTAAAAAGTGTTAAACTGGAAGTAAATAATACTGGCAATCAGCAAGAAAAACAGCGTTTCGTACATCCAGCGCTTACTTGCATATAAAAAATAATAGGCAAAAAATATGGCAGCGGGTACCACGCAAAGTAAAAAATGGCTCAAACCAAACATGGGCCGCACGTAATAAGATACCGAAGCCACCGGCACCATAAAGAAAAAAAGCTGAAATGCCTTGCGTATAAGCACATAACTTTTAAAGAAGTTTTCTTGTAGTTTGAGTGTACCTAACACCAATATGGCCATCACTGGAATGAGCAGCAAAAAGTCGTACTTGTCTAACACCTGCGGCCCGGCAAACTTAGCGCCCAGCGGCAACCATATTTTATACAGGTAAGGCAGCTTATCGGTTAAATAATACACCACGCCTATAAAAAAGAAGATGGTGATATACCCGATTAATGTAGCCACCCACTCGCGCCAGTCAAACGGGCGAAAAATGATGAGCCCTATCCAAACCACTGCCAAAAAGTAGGTAAACGGGAAATAAATAAGCGAGCCTACGGCGGCCAGCATACCCAGATCATAGGCCAGCGATTTTGAATCGTCGGTTTTGTAAAGTTCAAATAGCTTGAACAGCATCCAGATAATTACAAAGTTGCATAACAGTGGGGCACTCAACACCAAGAACGGCGTAAATAAACCCGACAGCGTTACGTATAATAAAGCCGGTAAAAAACTTGGCCTCCCCAATAAATTATAAGCGTTTACGAGGTAGTTAACCAGTACAGCCTGTGCCAGCACCACCAGGGCCGCTCCCCAAATGCTAACTGCCGCCGGAAGCGTTTTTACAATAGCTAAGGGCAATAAGGCACGAAAGAAAGGCTCGGCCACCTGAACAGGAATATCGGCAGGTAACGACGACGAGAACAACAGATAACCACCCCGCGTAATTAGTAGCAGAACAGCCAGCCATAAAATGTTGAGGGGATTAAACCGCCTGAAAATATCGATCATGCACGCCGTGGTTTCAGCAGGCAATATTACCAAAAATGTTTAAGCTAAAACAGCCTGCGGGCGCGTATATTTCTTTACCATGTCTTCCACTATCTGCGCAGTTTCATCGGGGAAATTTACACGGATGTTGTTTCTGCTTTGTATCCAGTTTTTAATGTGTGGGATGGCATGCGTGTTAATGCTGGTAAGTACCGGTACGCCCAGTTTTGAGGCCGCCAGGGCATTACAGCGTTGTTCATATTGCCCGCTCATAGGCACCATCATTACCTTTTTTTGAAGGAACAGGGCTTCGGCAGGGCCTTCAAAGCCACCGCCGGTAAGCAAGCCTTCGCAACTGGCCATGCTTTGGTTAAATTTTACGTTATCAACCGGGCAAATATGGATGTTGCCAGTTTGGTAGGGTGTTTTTTGACGTTTAGAGAAGATGTGCCACTCCACCTCGCTTACCTGGCTTAGTATTTTTACCAGCGTTTTATCATCATAAGCAGGCAGATACACGGTATAATGCCCCTTGTTAGTTGGCTCCAACTGGCGTATCTCGCTACGAATAACCGGGGTATGGATGAACGAATCGTACCTATCAAAATGAAAACCAATGTGGTGCGTTGTAGGCGAATAGTATTTAAACAACCACTCGGCATAATTCCAACGGGCGGGACGCGGTGTTTTGGCCGATACAAATGAGCATTGGTGACTTAACGAAACCGACGGTATACCTTGCACCCGGCAGGCCCAGGCACTTACAGGTTCAAAATCGTTAATAATGAGATCGTATTGTTTGAGGGGCAGGTTATGAATATCGCGGTACAGCCTCCACAGGTTCATGCGTTTGTAGGTTTCCCATTTATCTACCCCTCCCTTTTTACCAAATACAAAGCTAAAGCCATGAAACTGGTGTTTTAAAGGTTGTGATAAAGAAACTTCGGCCTCGGTACCGCTTACAATCAAATCCAACTCGCCATGCTGCTGCAGCAGCGGAACAATCTCGCGTGCCCGGCTAATGTGGCCGTTACCAGTACCTTGTATGCCTAAAAGTATTTTCATTTAAGAGGTTAAAGCAGATACACTTCAGCAAATATAAACGGCTTTTGCCTTAAAGCGTTTGCAATAGTATAAACTTACTTTTAACAAACTATAACTTATGTATTAATCATTTGTACGGCGATGCAGCAGCCAGTACCAACCCAGGTTAAAAGCAATAACGGCGTGGTTAAATAATGTGGGTAGCAGCCCGTAATGCTCACGCATAATATCAAACCGTTCCATCAAACTTTGGCGGTGCTTCTTTTTCGACATGCCCCCTACCAGGTATTTAGCCACGTAGCGGTTAACGTTAACTATCTTCTTAGCCTTTTTGGCGGCCTGCAATATCCAGTCAATATCGGCGCTTAACTGGTATTTGCGGTTATAAGGTTGCGCCAAGTCACGTTTTATGTAAATAGCCTGATGGCTAATGCTCATGCCATACCTAAAATCTTTAAACCGAAACTGTTTGGGGGCTTTGTGACGGCGTTGGCCTAAGTTGTTACCTGCCTCGTTCATCATTTCGGTTTCGCCATAATAAATATCGGCATCGGGTGCCGTAGCAAAAACCTGCTCAACAGTATCGTGTGCGTAAAAAGTATCGCCGGAGTTCATGAATATCACATAATCGCCCTTGGCAAGCGCCAGGCCTTTGTTCATGGCGTCATAAATGCCTTTATCTTTTTCGCTGATGAGCGTGGTAATTTTGTCGCCATACTGATGAATAATATCGAGCGTACCATCGGTTGAAAGCCCATCTACCACAATGTATTCGATGTTAGCGTACGTTTGATGAATTACCGACTGAAGCGTGCGCTTAATATGCTGCACGTTGTTGTACACAATGGTAATTACGCTCAGTTTGGGCTTAAACATTTGGCCCTCCCCCCACCGTTTTATCCAGCAGACGATTATATAATTGCAGATGCTTTTGGGCAATTACCTTTTCCGAAAACTTCTCCATTACGGCTTGCCTGGCCTGTTTTTGCAGGATGCTGCGGTTGGGGTGATTAACGGCCCAATCCATACCATCGGCAAAACTTTCGGATGAGCGGTATTCGGCCAAATAACCGTTATAACCATGCTCAACCATGTTGGGTATGCCGCCCGTAGTAAAGGCCACAACCGGTGTGCCGCACGCCAGGCTTTCCATCACGGTATAAGGCAAGTTATCTTCCAATGATGGTATCAGGAAAGCATCGGCTGCAGCGTAGCAAGTAGCCAGCTTTTCATCGTCGTTTATAGTGCCCAAAAAGTTGGTCTTAAACGGAAACTCAGGCACGTTCTTAGCATCGCGATTGCCAAATACAACAAGTTCAACATTTTCGGCCTGTGCGCCTAAACGGGTTTTCAGCAGTTCGAGGCTTTCCAAAAGATAGCTTGCACCTTTATGCAAATCCTTACGCGAGGGCATAAAACCGGTCAAAAAGATAAATTTATCTTCGGGCAAACCTAACTTGCGTTTGGCTTCGGCTTTATCTATCGGCCTGAAAATATCCGTTTCGAGCGTATTGGGTATTTGCACGGCGGGTTTATCGTGCATTAAACTGCTTTTCAATACCGAATCGAGCATCCACGAACTTGGCGCAACTACATTAATGTTAAGCTGCTTATATGCGTTGTTTTTTTGCACCCATATTTTGTGCGAAATATCATTGGCACCCGAATTTTTCAGCAAGGGGCAATGGCCGCATTCGCGCAAAAAATGGTCGCAGGTGTAGCGCACGTGGCAGCCGCCGGTAAAGGCATTGCTGTCGTGAAAAGTCCATACAATGGGCTTATTGAGTTTAGCCAGTTCGGCCAAGTGGGAAGGGTTTAAAAAGCTGTGGTTTATCCAGTGCAGGTGTATCACATCGGCCGTCTTAACATCGGGGTGATGGATAACCGACCGCCCGAACCAGGTGAACGAAAACGGCGTGCGCTTGCCGGGGTTAAGCACTCGCTTGGCTAATATGCGTTCAAAAATGATAGTTGCTGCCGTATATGCCTTTTGTATAGCGTTTGCGTTAAAAGTTAATATCGATGGATTTTTACCAAACTTATAATGCACCACCACTTTCGAATGTATCCCTTCGGCCAGCAAGGCACGGTTTAGCCTCAAACAGGCCCGGCCCGCTCCGCCATTACCATCGTACGTGTTTATATGCACCACTTTTAACATGGCTTCAAAAATACATTTTATCGGTACTTAAATTGGAGCAATTTATTTTCACCTCCTTTTTAGTTATTTTGTGATGATGAACGAACGACATAAATTAATTTGTAAAGTTTTGGCAGGCTTATCAACAATAGGTTTTGTCTATTTAACTGCCCCTATAATTTTTATTCTTAATTCAGGCATTTGGGCAGATGACTTTGCAAGCTCAATAACCCCTGGTTGGCATACAACCATCTATCCTTCATGGATAGAAAAGTTATATATTACTGCCAAAAACATTACTATTAGTCATAGCTGTTAATCTGCTTTATAAAACCCTGTTAAGGTTTTTTACTTACATCGGCCGAAAAATCTTTTCTTTGCAATAACAATGAGCAACGAACTCACCGACCGCAAATTCTGGGCTAACTACTGGGAATCAAAAACAGGACTGGCTTTCCAGGTGCCTGCCAACTACACTTTTCATCAGCTATTTAAAAAATTGCTTGCCGATAAACCAATCAAATCGGCCATCGAATTGGGCGGCTTCCCCGGCTACTATGCCATTTTTTTAAAGAAATACTTCGGGTTGGAAACTTCGCTGTTTGATTTTTATGTGCATGAGCCTATCCTGAAAGAGGTGTTGGCTGCTAACCAGCTTACACAACAAGATGTAAAAGTTATTGAGGGCGACCTGTATAAATTTGAGCCACAAGAGCAATACGACCTCGTACTATCATGCGGATTGATTGAACACTTTAACGACACTAAAGATATTATAGCCCGTCACCTCATGTTTTTAAAACCGGGCGGAACGCTGTTTATTACCCTCCCCAATTTTACCGGGGTAAACGGCTGGGTGCAGCGCACTTATGATATGGACAACTATAACAAGCATAACATTGATAGCATGAATCCTGCCCTTCTGGCCGAATACTGCAAGCAGCTGGGTTTAAAAAATGTAGAAGCTTATTACTATGGCCACTTCTCTATTTGGCTTGAAAACATGAAGCAGCAAAGCAGGTTTACTAAAGGCTTTTTGAAAGCCTTGTGGTTTGCCGGAAAGGTGTTTACTAAGGTTGTGCCGGTAGAAAGTAAGGGGTTGTCGCCTTATATTGTGGTGAAGGCGGTTAGATAACATCTTATTTCGAACGGCAGAACATATTCCTGTTTAAATTTTGTTTGGCTTTTACTTATTGCAGCGCCCTGTAGCATAAATAAATTGGTTGCACTGGCTTTGTATAGCAATTCTATTTTTGACACACCAATAGCACACCCCTCTATCATATCCAAACAAAAATTTCGTTATTAGCTTTATATTTGTGAACTAATCATCTCAACATGATATTAATTCGTTTCTTAATTATATCGATTTGTGTTTTCTACATCATTCGCAGTTTGGCGCGTATATTTTTGCCCATGCTGTTTCAAAGCATGGTGAACAAAGCTCAACAACAATATAGTCAGCAGCAAAATCCTTTTCAGCAGCAACGCCAAAACCGTCCTGAAGGAAAGATCAAAATAGACCACGCCCCCCAGGTAAAATCGCAAATACCCGATAACGAGGGCGACTTTGTTGATTTTGAGGAAGTAAAATAACCACAAGCCATGAGAGAGCAACCCGGAATGGTTTTCAGGAACCGCAATTACAGCATACAAGCCTTAGTTTCATTAATAACGGCTAATTACATTGTATTTGCCTTACTGGTGCAAATGTGCGTAAGCTGTACGGGCATACATTGGTTTTTATGGGTTGGCTTAGCGGGCTTGGCCTGGTACAACTATTACACCATACGCCGTAACCTCGAGGAGTTTGAGGAGAAGAGAACTCAAATTATTTATTTAGCAAGTATTGCCGGCATGGGCATACTTTATTATCTGTTAGGCGTAGTGGCTCTACATTGCGATCTTGTAAAACCCGTATAAACTATCTGTTTCCATTAGTCAGGCATTTTTATATTTTTGGGGAATAATTTTTTCCCTAAAGATAAATGAGCAACTGGTTCAAGCGTAATGGCATTCATTTTGCCATCTTCGGAGTTTTTTTAGCTATGTGTTTCGTGTATTTTACCCCTGCGTTTCAGGGTAAAGCCCTAAACCAGGGCGACGTTATGCGCGCACAAGCTACCCAGAAAGAGATAATGGATGTAAAGGAAAAAACCGGTAAAGCGCCGCTTTGGACCAACAGCATGTTTAGCGGTATGCCCTCTTACCAAGTATGGGCACCCTACCCCAGCAATGTTACCACCTACGTGGTTGACACCCTTAAAACCATCTTCCCTAACCCGGTTGATACGGTTTTACTGCTGTTAATGGGTACTTATTTCCTGTTATCGGTATTACGGTTAAACCCGTGGCTTGCAGCAGCGGGTGCAGTAGCGTTCACTTTTTCTACCTATAATTTTATATTAATTGATGCCGGGCATGCCAATCAGGTATATGCCATTGCATTTTTTGCGCCGTTAATTGCCAGTATCATTATGGCGTTCAGGGGTCGTTATTTGCTGGGTGGTACGCTAACCGCTTTCTTTTTGGCTATGGAGATCCGCTCCAACCATATCCAAATGACGTATTACCTCATGCTGGCGTTAATTATTTACGTATGTATTGAGGCTTACCATGCCTTTAAAAACAAGCAAACCCAACCTTTCTTTAAAAGTTATGGGTTATTTGGCAGTGGCTATGGTGTTGGCACTGGCGGTAAACGCCGGCTCGTTATGGACTACTTACGAATACGGAAACGAGTCTATCCGTGGTAAATCAAACTTAACCAAACACACCAGTGAACCATCAAACGGACTGAGCAAAGAATACGCCTTTCAGTGGAGCCAGGGCATTGGCGAGTGCTTTACCTTTTTAGTGCCTAACGCTTATGGCGGCGGTAGCCGCGGTATGGCCGCAGATGCCGACTCGAAAGTAATAAAGGTATTACAAGAAAAAGGTGTTGATGCACAGCAGGCACAGGGCTTTGCGCAACAATTACCCGCATACTGGGGTGGCAAACCGTTTACCGAAGGCCCTTCCTATTTTGGTGCCGTGGTATGTTTCCTTTTCATATTTGGCTTATTAGTAGTTAAAAGCCGCTTAAAATGGTGGTTAGCGAGTGCTTCGGTGTTTACTATCCTGCTATCATTCGGCCATAACTTCCCGTTATTATCTGACTTATTCTTTAACTACTTCCCGCTTTATAACAAATTCCGTGCGTTAGATTCTATTTTGGCTATTGCCGAATTGTGTTTCCCTGTGCTGGGCTTTATGGCGGTGCATGAGGCTATTACCTCAACCAATAAAGATGAAGTTTTAAAGAAGTTGAAAATTGCTGGTGCTATTGCCGGTGGCCTTACACTTTTGTTGATTTTACTACCTACCGTGCTGTTGAGCTTTAAAGCTCCCGAACACGAAGGCTTTGTAAATCAACTTTCACAAGCTATTGGCGGCGACACCTCTTTTGCCAATACCATTGCCAATGCTTTGGTTCAAGACCGTATTTCATTAGAGCGTGCCGATGCTATCCGCTCGTTTATATTTATAGCGCTTGCATTTGGCGTGCTATGGGCTTTGGTTACCAAGAAAATCAACGCCACGGTAGCATCTATATCATTCTTATTATTGGTTGCTGTTGATTTATGGACTATTGACAAACGCTACCTTAAAGACGAGAATTTTGTTTCGAAAGAAGATGTGATGAAACCGCAACAACGTGAGGTTGACGGCTTTATACTGCGCGATAAGGACCCAAACTTCCGCGTGTTTGATTTAGCCGGGGGCGATCCGTTCAGCAATGCCAATACCTCGTACTTCCACAAATCAATTGGTGGTTACCATGCGGCTAAGCTGAAACGCTACCAGGAGCTCATCGAAAACCAGTTTAGCAAAAGCATTAACCAGGATGTGTTGGACATGCTGAACACCAAGTACATCATCAATAATGACCCTAAGAGCAATACCGCAAGCATGCAGGCTAATCAAACCGCCTGTGGAAATGCATGGTTTGTAAAAAGCATTAAGTATGCCAAAAATTCCGATGAGGAAATGCAGGCCATCAGCAGTTTCGATCCTAAAAACGAAGCTATTGTTGATGAGCAGTATAAAAACCTGCTGAATAATAAGCCAACTGTGCTTGATCCTAACGCAACCATCAGCCTTACCAGCTACAGCCCCGATACTTTGGTTTACAAGGCAGGTTCAACTTCCGAACAAACCGCTGTGTTCTCGGAAGTATTTTATGACAAAGGCTGGAAAATGTATATCGACAACATAGAAAAACCTTTCTTCCGTGCCGATTACCTGTTACGTGCTGCCGTTATTCCGGTTGGTAACCATGAAATTAAATTTATTTTCCACCCTACTTCATACTACACCGGCGAAACCATTTCGTTAATTGCTTCGGTATTATTAATACTTACCTTAGTTGGTGCCCTGTATATCGAAAGCAAAAAGAAAGCGCCGCTTATTAATAAAGAGGCCTAAGCAAAATTATAATATTCCACAAGGGGATGCACCATCAGGAGCATCCCCTTTTTTGTTATAAACGCTTGTTGGCAATTACTTGCTTAAACGTTTGCTTTTTAATGGTAAGCCACTAACTTTAAGTAAATTAAAACCTCAACATTATGGCCTTTAAAAATGCGATCAGCTGGTTCGAAATTCCTGCAGTGGATATAGCTCGTGCCCAAAAGTTTTACGAAACCATTTTTGACACCCAATTACAATTGATTAATCACGACGGCTACCAGATGGCCATGTTCCCGCTGGAAGACCCGATGACAGGTGTTGGCGGCGCGTTGTGCCAGGTATCTGAATTTCATCAGCCATCGGCTAATAGCGGCACGCTAATTTACCTCAACGGTAATCCTGATGTACAAATTGTATTAGATCGTGTAGAGGCTGCCGGTGGTAAAATAGTCTCACCCAAAATCGAAATATCGCCCGAGTATGGCTACATGGCTGTATTTTTAGACACAGAAGGTAATCGTGTGGCTCTGCATTCGGTTCCGGAAAAGTATTTATAATTGTTATGCTATACCTCCCACAATGTCATTTCGAACGATAGTGATAAATCTTATACACCTTGCATTATATCGCACGTATATGATTCCTACTTGGGTCGGAATGACAGGATGGAAAAATATGGTTAAATAAAAATGTCATTTCGAGTGATAACGAAAAACCTTTGACGCACGCTAAGCGATTTGAAAAGTGCTCTCACTATCATTCGAGATGACATAATTTTATTGAATGAGGGTTAGCACATAATTGGTGTTATCACCAACCATACATTAGTCAACCGTTACGGTTAAACCCTCTTGCTGTAAAATTTTGCGGTAAACTTCCATTTCGGTAAAAGAGCCTTCTAATACAGCGCACTTACCTTCATTGTGTACCTTCCAGGCAATTTTTTCGCCCTGCGACTCGGAATAGTCGAGGTATTTCATCATGCAATAGATCACGTGTTCGAAAGTATTCACATCATCGTTCCACAAAATAAGGCGGTGCATTTCTTTTAAACTCGCCAGTATCTCTTCAAGCGTAAGTGTTTCTTCCTGTACTTCTGTTGGCATAATATATATTAACGGTAAAGTTACTCAAAACGCAAATAATAATTACGTTAAAATGCTGTTATTTCTTCGATGCAGAAAGAGCAATGCACAAATTCAACTAATTAATCATGATAAAAAACATATTCAGCCCGGCTTTAATTATGCTGGCCGGTTTTATACACGCAATTACCGGCGCGTAAGCTCAATCACATAACAATATCTTACACCACCCGCCAACAATTATTACCATTGATGGCAATTTAAAAGATTGGGGAGATAGCTTGTATTACTATAACGAAGAAAAGAAGTTATACTATACCCTGGCTAATGACGCTCAAAATATTTATGTAGCTATACGCCTAAACGATCGCAGCGAACAAGAACGTGTATTAATGGCCGGATTAACCTTAGGAATTAACAGCAAAGGTAAAAAGAAAGATAGCTACAAAGTAACCTTCCCGGTGGCTAACCCGCAAGATATGGCCGATATGATGGCCGCACGCCGCAATACAACGGAAAAGCCCGACGAACAACCTATTGATCGGGAAGAAATGCGCAAGGCACGGCTCACCAAGCTGCGTAACATTAAAGTTGAGGGTTTTAAAGATATTGATTACGATATTTTAACCACTACTAATTCGTACGGCTTTAAAGCCGCAATTGATTATGATGCTGATGGCAACCTGGTGTACGAGGCCGCCATTCCGCTAAAGTTTTTTGATGCGACGGATGCGGCTAAGAACGAGTGGGCGTTTAATTTTAAGGTGAACGGCATTACCCGCCCACAAGGCGAAGGACAGCAGGGCGGTGGCATGGGTCATGGCGGTATGGGTGGCGGCGGCAGTATGGGTCGTGGAGGAATGAGTGGAGGCATGGGCGGCGGCGGTGGTCGTGGCGGCCGGGGTGGCGGCATGGGTCCCAGCGGTGGCATGCAAGGTGGCAACAGCGGCTTTGACCGCAGTGCTTTAAGCAAATCAGAGGATTTTTGGGAGAAGTTTCATCTGGCTAAATTGTAATTTGACAATCAATAACGCAAGGAGGCTGTCCCCACTGAATAGTGAACAGCCTCCTTTTCTTTCAAACTCATTGGTTTACACCCTAAAGCCAGGTACACTATTTCACTTCATACCTGTAAACTTGCCGGCCTAAATAACCTTCGTCATTTATACCTTCAACTATAACCCGGTATGTGCCCTGGCTTCCTGCGTTAAAGTATTCAAAAGAGGCATTGCCGTCTTTATTGGTTACTATGTTAGGTTGCCAGTGTATAGTTGTACGTAAATCGGCAATGGCAACATTGATTTTGGGGTCATCATACTTAGGTGCGTAAAACTGACGGGCCGAGTAAAAGCCTTTGGGTGTGTAAGTAATTATACCCGGAGAATAAATTTGTGAAGCATTATAATTGTACTCACCGCCACGTTTAGTGTTGATAATTAAAACACCGCCGCCACCGCGGCTGCCGTATATAGCCGTGTTACCAATAGATCGCAACACTTCAACACTGGCAACATTCATGGGTGGTATAGTGGCTAAAAAGTCTCCTTCTACATAAATACCATCCACAATTACTTGCATTGGGGTATTCATACTACGGGTTGAATACGGGACGCCGTTTTGAAACATTACCCCCAACAAGCGGCCTTGTAAACATTGATCAATGGTAGCACAACCCATTTTATCAAAAAACTCACTGGTTATAACCTGGTCGGCATTGCCGGCACCGTTAAGGTTTGATGAATTAGCCAATGACTGGCTCTTCTTCTTTTCGGTTACGGTTACTTCCTTGAGCATGATGGTATGATTGCCAAAACCGTACTTTGCTTCCTCATCGTATTGCTTCTTGCTATTTTTAAGATAGCTCATTAATGCGGCCGAACTGTTCACCTGCACATCGGGCACTGCTTTGTTTTTAATCATAGAAGGCATGGGCAGTTTATCCAAAGCAATCTCCACGTTCTTTCCGCCTTTAACAGTACGTGCCTGTAGTACAAACTTAATACTATCTTTAAATACCATATTTTTAAATGAAAAACGGCCTTGCGCATCGGCAACAGTATCTAATATAAAAGTACCGCCAGCAGTGGTAAACAAGGTAATTTTACCATTAGGCACGGGCTTGCCGCCCGATGTTTTCAATGTACCTGATATTTGTAAAGTTTTTTCGGGCTGAAACTTAACAGGCGGAAACTGGCCGGCAAACATGCTTTTCCACTCAAAACGACGATACCCCTGGGTAAGCATCAGCACATCCAGATCGGCTGCCGTTTTATCATCAGGATTAGTGAAATAGAAGTTAGGCTGTTCAATGTATCCTTTAATATCAGCGCTTAAAAGTATCTGCGAAAGTATGCTGGGTTCATCGGCTTCTTTGCTTTGTACTTTGGTTTCGTCGATAACTGCGGCCGAGAACACGCCGATAACCGGCGCGCCGGCACTATTTTTTGCATTAAAGCCAACTTTTACTTTTTCTCGCGGCGCCGAAGAGGCTTTATCTGCACTAACATTCAGCTTCAAAATATCTACATCGTTTCGTATAAATACAATGCGTTCATTTAATGCCTGGCCATCGGCATTAAACAAGGTAAATTGCGCAATTCCCGATGGAAACTTGTTTTTAGGTACCTGTGCTCCAAAAGCAATAGAACCGTTTGCATTTTTTGCGGCGTAACAAACCACCCCGCCCGATTGAGCTATTACAAAAGTTCCTTTACCGCTCATGCTACTGCTGCCGGTTACTCTTAAACTGATATTGTTGGCATCGGTGTTATTTACCGTGAGTACATAACCGTCATTTTGCGCAGCAGGCAAAGCAACGGTATTTTTTGAACCATCGGGGTAAGTAATTTGTGCCTTATAGGTTTTACCAGCCTCAGGAGTAAAGGCAAAGCTGCCCATTCCCAAGTGCCGCGTGGTTATTTCGGCAATTTGGTTATTGGCATTGTCTGTCACCAGCCCTTTTACTTCAACGCCTAACCCATCACTGCCTACAGCTTTAAACGCAACTCTTGAACGAATGCCATTAACCAGGTTTCCTCCTTCGGGGAAAAACTGAACATCGGCCAAACCTGCTGTGGTTTTAAGCGCTATGGTTTTGGTTACGGTTTTCTTGTCGGCCAGTTTAATTTCGGTAGCAATATTACCCGAGGTTAAGGGAGCCGATGTGGCATTAATAAAGCTGATGTTAAGATTGCCCTTGGCATCAGTAGTGCCTTTGCTTTTAAGTATCTGTTTATCGTTAAGCCGCACATTATAGCTCACTTCGTTACCGGCAAAAGGCGTATTATCCAAATCGCTGAAATTGATCACGGCATCAACCTTTTGCCCGTTATTTAACTTGCTGTATGTATAGCTGGCTTTGGTAAATACGTTATCGGTAACTGCATTGCCTATGGCAATACGTTTCTCAAAAAAGTAATCTTCACCTGCGTTAAGCATCCAGTTGGTGTAGGCACGTACGCGGTACGTACCTTCCTTCAAGGTATCGCTCAAGGCAAAATCGCCCCAGGCAATACCGCTGGTAACTGGTAGCTTAATCCACTGTTTAACCGAGTCGCGCTCATCAATAAGCTGTACATTAAGTGCACCGCTTAGTGCCGATAGCTGGTGCTTACCCCCTACTGTTATATATGCCTTGAACCATATATTATCGCCTACGCCGTAAAAAGGCTTGTCAAATTGCAGGTAAACTTTTTCGTAGGGTTGGTCTGCTGTCCATTTCTCGAGCTGGGCAACCAGCTTTTGAATGGGGTCATCATCCAGTTTAATAAAGGCAGTAGCAATAACGGCGGTTAAAGCAAGCAATAAGCCGGCGACAGGTTTTTTAAGGTTCATATGTAATTGACAGGCAGATGTATTTTACTCCAATAAAAGTACGCAAAACATTAACATATAGGCAATAAGCCTATAGCAAAAACCGCGATAGTTTTTTGGGCAAGGGAAAGGTGAGTGCGAAGCAGTTATTTATAAATAACTGCGATGAATGTTTGGCTATAATTAATGTTAGACGAACAAAAATCAAAAGGTTTAACGCCTTTTAAAATTTATTCTTCCACATCATACTTTCAACCGGGCGGGTTGATGGGTTGTTGTATTTGGCGTTGTTTTTGGTGTTGTACATGGTTTCAATTTCGCCTTCAACCACAAAATAGATTAACTGACCGATAGGCATGCCCGCATAAATGCGTACAGGTTGGGCTACCGAAATTTCGAGCGTCCAAGTATTGCAAAAACCTACATCACCTTTACCGGCTGTGGCATGTATATCAATACCCAAACGGCCTGTGCTCGATTTTCCTTCTAAAAACGGAACATGCGCGTGGGTTTCGGTATATTCCATGGTTACGCCTAAGTACAGCGTGCCTGGTTGTAATATGTAGCCTTCTTTTGGTATTTCAAACCCGTCAATTTCATTATGCACTTTGGCATCCAACACACGGTTGCGGTAGGTTGCCAGGTATTTACCCAAGTGTACATCGTATGAATTTGTACCCAGGCACTCGCGCTTAAAAGGCTCAATAATGATAGTTCCTTTTTCAATTTCCTCTAAAATTCGTTTGTCTGATAAAATCATTTTACGGTGACGGGTTACGCCCACGAAATTAAATTATTTAACCTAATTTTGCTCTCTGTTTTTGTAATTTAACACATGGCCATAGCTTTTATAAAACAGGTGGATGCCGATACCGAATTTGCGCTGTGGCGCATTGAGGAAGAGGCGGATACCCTTTACCAACAGTTGCAGTTGAACGATGAGGAAAAGGCTTTTGTAGAGCAACTGGCCAATGGTAAGCGCCATTTACACTGGCTGGCAACGCGTGTTTTGCTGCGCACCATGCTGCACACCGATGAGTATATTGACTGCAAGGTTGATGTGCATGGCAAGCCTTATTTGGTTAGCCTGCCCTACCATATATCATTAAGCCACTCGTTTGATTATGCCGCGGTAATGATAAGCCGCAGCCGCCCCGTAGGCATTGATATTGAGCAGGTGAAACAAAAAGTGGAACGCATAGCCCCTAAGTTTTTGAGCGCTGCCGAACGCGCTTCAATTGACCAGCAAAATAAAATTTACCATTTGTATGTTTGCTGGTGTGCCAAGGAGGCCATTTATAAGTGCTACGGACAAAAAGAGGTATCGTTTTTAGATAACATTGCTTTGGAGCCGTTTGCCTTTACTCCCGAAGGCAGTGTTAAGGCCAACCTGAGCAAGGGCGACTTAAATATTGATTATAAAGTAGATTACCTGCAGTACGAAGATTACATGATAGGTTACGTTAAAGCTTAAACCATGAAAAATAAGCAGGTTGAATACCAGGACTGGGGCCTCATTGATTATAAAGAAGCCTGGGACAAACAGGAAAGTATTTTTAGCAAAAGCGTACAGCTTAAAACCGAAATACGCAACCATCAGCAAGCCGTATTGGCCGGAACCGAAGAGGATGGAGAGGAAATACTCACGCCTAACTATCTTATTTTTTGCGAACACCCTCACGTGTACACCTTGGGCAAAAGCGGCAAGGCCGATCACCTGTTGCTTGATGAAGCCGGGCTGAAAGAAAAGGATGCAGTTTACTACCCTATTAACCGTGGTGGCGACATTACCTATCATGGCCCCGGTCAGTTGGTAGTATACCCCATTTTAGACCTTGATAACTTTTTTACAGACATACACCTGTACCTGCGCACGCTGGAAGAAGCTGTTATACAAACCCTGGCTCATTATGGTATAATTTCCGGCCGTTACCCAGGCTATACCGGCGTATGGCTCGACCCTGATAACGAGCAGCGCGCCCGCAAAATTTGCGCTATGGGCGTGCGTTGCAGCCGCTGGGTAACCATGCATGGGCTGGCGCTTAACGTAAATGCCAACCTGAGCTATTTCGGGCACATTGTACCCTGCGGCATTGATGATAAAGCCGTAGCTTCAATGGAGAACGAGTTGGGCCGGAAAGTTGACATGAATGAAGTTAAAGAAATCCTTAAGCGCCATATTTCCGTACAGTTTGGTATGGAGATGATGGGATGAGAAAAATAAACCTGGTAATATTACTGATGGCGTCCTTAATGAGCTGTGCTAATAAAAATATGGATGAAATAGAAATAGCATCTCCAACATACCCGCAGGATGGGTTAAGCTACCTTGCCCTGGGAGATTCCTATACCATTGGCGAAGCAGTACCTGCCGTCTCCTCTTTTCCATACCAGTTGGCCACTGCACTAAATGCGCAGAAAACTAAAGTAACCGCGCCAACTATAATAGCCCGCACCGGCTGGACAACCGACGAATTAATTGCTGCCATTAAAGATAAAGCCCTAACCGGCAAATATGACATAGTGACCCTGCTTATTGGTGTTAACAATCAATATCGTGGCTATAACGCCGATACCTATCGCGCCGAATTTGTACAGCTGCTAACAACCGCAATTACCTATGCCGGTGGCAATAAAAAGCACGTGTTCGTGGTATCTATACCCGATTGGGGCGTAACCCCATTTGCCCAAAGCCGCGACCGTGCACAAATTGCCCGCGAAATTGACCAGTATAATGCCATCAACAAAGAAGAAACCCTAAAAGCAGGAATAACTTACTTTGATATTACCCCCGGCTCGCGCAATGCCGCTGCCGATGCTGCTTTGGTGGCAAGTGATGGCCTGCATCCTTCGGGCAAAATGTATGGCGAGTGGGTAGGGAAGTTGCTGCCTGAGGTTGTGAAAGCGTTTGGTAATTAGCACATTGCCATTACATATCACAAACTATCTAAATGAAATTCCTTATCCCGGTTTTACTTGCTGTATTGCTGGTTAATTGTAAACGCCCGTTTCCAAAAGCTACAAAGGTTGAAAAGCCTGTAGCCAAGCCTGCCTCTGCCCCCAAAGTTGCTCCACCCAATTATATTAAACTGATAGATGTTTACGTGCCGCTGAAATTTGATACGTTGCAGGTGTTTTCATCTAGTAACCTCGACAGTATTGGTTATAAGTACAGAGGTGTTCAGCTAGATAGTACTAATGCTAAAGTACTCGGAAGCAACTGGCAAAACATAGAAAATTACTACGCGAATTTTAAGTTCGATATTGATGAATATAAAGTTGGGCTGATCACGAGGGTGCCGTCAATGTATGAGTCTTCATCAATTACGCTTTTTATATACGATAAAAATAAAAAAACTTTAATCGAAAAACTTGAGCTTGCCGAAAACTGGGGTGATGCAGGAGCCGTTTTTGAAAAGCGGAGCTGGTTGTTTAGAGACAGTAAAGGCAGACTAAAATGCCTTTTGCACCAAAGCTACTACTATGATCCTAAGGTGAATGATGAAGATGCGTCAACAGCTGTTGATGAAAACAACGATTACCTTATCAATCTTCAACATTCAGTAACTGATACGGTTGACCGTAATGCTAAAGTTCTTTTCAATAAAATGAAAAGATTGAGATAGCCCTCTCTAATTCTTTGGAAAAAGCCACTTTCCTTCCGTTCGTTGCGCACTGTAAATTCCGGCATCTCCACTAAAATAATATGCCGTAAAACAAGCTACCGCAAATAATAACGCATGTTCACTTCCAAAAAGTTCAATTCCCATAATGGTACAGGCTAAAGGAGTGTTGGTGGCTCCGGCAAATACAGCTATGAAACCTAAGGCGGCAAACAAACTCACGGGAGCATTGAGCACTCCGGCCAGCATATTACCCAGGGTAGAGCCAATGTAGAACAGGGGTGTTACCTCGCCGCCTTTAAAACCTGTGCCCAGTGTAACCGCTGTATAAATGAGTTTCCATAACCAGCTGAAAAAGTCGGCGCCGTTTTGTTGAAATGCAGATACGATGGTTACCGCTCCCGGATATTCGGCATCAACGCCCAAGCTCAAATAATCGGGCTTGCCCAAAATGAATGTTAAGGCAATAATGATAATCGCACCGCAAACCGGGATAAGCCATTGAATTTTTATAAGCTTTAAAGAGAGCTGTTTTACGCCATGAATAGCCTTAGCAAACGCATAAGCAGCTAAACCAAATATCGCCGAAGCCACAATGGTTTTAAGCAGCAGCCAAAAGTTAATTGTCAGGTGATGCCCGTAAAAATTCTGCCCCGCTGATACATAGCTGATGTGGTAAGGCGTGTGATGTATGCCCCAGGCCGATACGGTAACATCGCCAATTAATCCCGCAATAAGGCAAGGGAGCAAGGCATTGTATTGTATGCGGCCAACGGTAAGTACTTCTAATGCAAAAATGGTTCCGGCCAGTGGGGTGCCAAATACGGCCCCAAAGCCGGCGGCAATGCCTGCTGTGAGTACAATGCGGGTGTCGCTTTCGTTAAGTTTAAACAGGCTTCCTATCGCATTGGCAATGCTGCCGCCAATTTGCACCGCCGTACCCTCGCGCCCTGCCGATCCACCAAATAAATGCGTAATAACGGTGGTAATCAAAATAAGCGGAGCCATGCGTTTAGGCACGCCCGCACCGGGTTGGTGTATCTCATCAATAATGAGGTTATTGCCCCGCTCGGCCGATCGTCCGTATAGCTTATATAAAAAATGTATAACTACGCCCGCCACCGGCAACAGGTATAGCAGCCATGGGTGCGCAAACCGATAATGAATGCTCCAGTTTAACAGCCATAAAAATAGGGTTACCATGCAACCAACGGCCACAGCAACGGGTACGATGATGATCGTCCAGCGGATAACGTAGTATAGTACTGATAACTTAGCCGAACTGATTTTTTTAAACATAAGCCTGCATTGCAATAAATTTAACCATCTATTGGGCAGGCGCTATCAGCTTTTTGAGGGCGGTTCAATTAGGCGAGCACCATCGCCTTTGTGTATGCAGCAAATATAGGTTTATTGAACAATTAATGAAAACATGGTTTTGTGCATTTGATTTCCCCTCTTGAGAGGGTTTGGGGGTGTGTAATTGGGATAAGTGTATAACTGCTTTGATAATACACACCCCTGCCATTACTCGACCCTACACGCCCCCTCTAAAGAGGGGAATTTTATGCTTTGCTATGGTAATAATCAAAAAAAGTAAGCGTTAAACGCTTACTTTAATAACCAATTCAAGCATTGGACGCTTGAATTGGTTATTGCATAAATTAAATTTATTCGCCTTTGCCAGCTTTTTGAGGTGCACTTAATACTTTCAACAATGTCATTTCCAAATCGCCGCCGCGCAGGTTTTTGGCTACTATTTTGCCATCGGGCCCAATTAAAAAATTTTGTGGGATGGATTGTACAAAGTAAAGTGCGGCAGCTTCATTGTTCCAGAATTTCAGGTCGGATACGTGGGTCCAGGTCAAACCATCGTCTTTAATAGCTTTAAGCCATGCCGCTTTACCATCAGGCCGGTCTAATGATACGCCCAATACGGTAAAGTTCCGGTCTTTAAACTTGTTAAATACCCTCACCACGTTAGGATTTTCCTGGCGGCAAGGGCCGCACCATGATGCCCAAAAATCAATCAGCACATATTTACCTTTAAATGAAGACAGGCTAACAGGTTTACCATCTACATCATTCTGTGTAAAATTGGGAGCTACGGCACCTATGGCAGTTGCCTTCAATGCTGCAAAAGAGGCTTTGAGTTGTTGCCCTTGCGGCGAGTCTTTCAGTTTTTGCGATAAGCTATTATACAAAGGTTCGATCACATTTGCATCAGCCGATGGACCACCCATGGAGCTAACCGCCATCAGGCTTAAATAGCTGTACGGGTGGCCAAGAATATATTCTTTCAGGAATTTTTCGCGCTCCAGTTGTATGGCCTTAAACTTATCCTGCATGGTGTTTTGATACACATTGCTTTGGCGTTGCTCCGGAGAAGCAGCCTGTACTTCGGTATAAATTCTTTCGGCACGGGCATACAGCGGTGCCAGCAAAGTGTTCAGTTCTTCGTTATCCCTGTTTATTTCCGAACCCGTAATTTTGGCTTTTGATACCGAATCGGTAGCGGCAATGTACATATCCCCTTTTTCGAGGTAGAGGTTTAGCACATCATCAGTTTTGCTGATGCCGCTAAAACCCACGCCACGGTGGTCTAATACCATTAATGCACTTGTTGGGTTGTTTATTTTGCCGGCAAATTGAAACGTTCCGTCAACCAGGGTGGTAGAGTCTACTTGTCGGGCTTGCCCTTGTTGGTAAACAAGGTAAACACGGTAGGGCTGCTTCACCGTATTTAGTTTACCATTAATAGTAAAGGCTTCGGGCGTTTGTGCTAACGCTACCGACGGCAGCAAGGCAGTTATATACAGGGCAATTTTTTTTAACATCAGTGTTCTTTATCAATAACCATTAACGACAGAAATACAATTTTGGTACAAGCCCTAATCTGCCATAATATTGGTTCAAAATTACGTTTTATTTAAATCATCAGCACAGCATCTCAAAACAGGGTAACCTGCCTGCCGGTTTTGGGTGTAAATATTGATAAATCATATCCGGGCATTTCCCTGCCTGCCAGGTACTTTTTACAGGCCATGCGGTATAGCTGGTGTATAGATTCGGCCACTTCGCCATCGCCGCTCATGCGGCGGCCAAATTCGCTGTCGTTTAGCTTACCATCGTGGCACTCGCGTATGAGGTTCAATACTTTTTCGGCCCTGTCGGGAAAGGTTTTGTGTATCCAATCAACAAACAATTCGGCTATAGAGCCATTGAGCCGCACTATGGTAAACCCTGCCGAAACTGCTCCGCGATTTGCTGCCGCCCTGATGATGGCAGGCACCTCGTTACTGTTTAAGCCGGGAATAATAGGTGCCGTCATTACCCGTACAGGTACACCAACCTGTGTTAGTTTTTCAATAGTATTTAAGCGCCCTACCGAGGTGACGGTACGGGGTTCGAGCTTTTGGCGCAACTGTTCATCGAGCGAGGTAATGGAAACATTTACGTGGATGAGTTTAAGTTTAGCCAGTTCGCTTACCACATCAATATCACGTAAAATGAGGTTGTTTTTGGTGATAATGCTTACCGGGTGTTTGTACTGTAAAAACACTTCGAGCAGGCGGCGGGTAATTTGCAAATCGCGCTCAATAGGCTGGTAACAATCGGTATTGCCCGATAGTACAATGGGTACGGGTTGATACCTGCGGCGATTAAAATATTCTTCGAGCAGTTCGGGCGCATTGCGCTTTACTATGATCTTGCGTTCAAAATCAAGGCCCGCGCTAAAGCCATAATATTCGTGGCTGTTACGGGCATAACAGTATACACAACCATGCTCGCAACCCTGGTAAGGGTTAATGGAGTGCATGTGGCTTAAATCGGGACTGTTGCTCTTGCTTACAATACTTCTGGGGTTTTCTTCAAATATTTGTGTTTTGCTGTTATGCAGTAACGGCTCGTCCAAACCCTCAATATGCTCGGCTACATACTTGTTTTGCAGGAACTTATTATGTGTATTTACCTGTGCCCCTCTCCCCCTAAAAAACTCGCTGTTTGCCTCAAATGCCATGAAACAAATTTGCTAATTTATTTAGCAACAACACAAGGAATATCAGTATTTTTTATTCGTCAACTAAGTAGTCAAGCTCCCGATTCACTAAATCGTATATATCAGATGAGGGAATATCAAGTTCTTCATAACTATCAGCCAAAACTTCTAAAGTAACATCCTTAAACTTTATTATGTAGTGCTTATAATGCGAGAATAAACTTTCTGAATGCTGGGAATGGATACTATTTTGCTTAGACAATTTGCCCAAGGTGAATAATGCACTTCGAAGAAGCCATAGAAGCCAAGTCCATAATCCATGTAAGGATGACCAGCTTCATCATTTGGATATCCATATTTATACTGCCTGTACTTAAACTTGAGTATACTTACCACTTCTTTTCTTTTTTCTAAAGCAAGATATAATTCATGTTGCGTCGACAGTAAAAAATTCTCGTACATAAATACGTATTCTCTTTTTAGTGCTATCTCCTTAACTTTTGGTTGCCGTTTAAATAAATTCATATTCTAAGTGTGTTTAAGCCCTCCCTGTACAAATCTACTTATAAGCAAATAGATGAATAATCGTTACTTTATCTTCTTCATCACCTTAATCAGCATACCGGCAATAATTTCATTTCCTTTATCAGATGGATGCAAGCCATCGTAAGTCATATTAATAGCTTCAGGTGGATAAGGGTATCCGTCGGTTTCGGCATTAAAAGGGATGTTGGTGTAGGCCGGGTATTTAAAGTTTTGGTATTGATGGGTTAAGGAATCTTTTAAGCGCTTAAACTTTACTGCATACTTAACATCCAGTTTGCTGTTATGATAAAGGTCAACTACCTCGTAATTTTCCAGTTTGGCAATAGCTTTTACAGCTTCGGCAAATTGCTCAAGGGTTTGGCCTTCTTTTTCTTTGTACGAGCCCCATGCATTGTTTTTAGGATTGCGGATATATACAAAATCGCCACGTTGCATGGGGGTAATTAGTATAACACGGGCTTGCGGATTGAGGCTTTTCAGTTTATCGGTAATGATGCGGTAGGCGCCGTATACAGTTTGTAAGCCTGTGCTGTTTTGGTAATCGGCCATGGTTCCCCGTTTGCCGCCGTGCCACCAGTCGTTGGTGCCTAAAAACACGGTGTAAACATCGGCCTTTTGCAGATTTAGCTTTTCTATTTCTTTGGCAATGCGTACCACCGTCCAGCCGTTATGGCCCTGGTTGGTGTAATGCAGGTAGGGCAACTGCTCGGTAACGCGGGTAAGGTAGCCTTTGGTTATACGGTCGCCGGTTTCATTGGTGTGATCGTTCAGGTAAGTTATCGAATCACCTATGGCTGTCCAGCTGATTTGTTTTTGGGGGATGAATGATGTTGCAGCAATTAAAAACAGCACCAGCAAAAAATATCGATAAAATTTCATACGTTATAAATGTTGCACTAAATATAAAGGCAACATTATAATATGGCATCCTGCTGTATGCTGTTGGTTGCTTTAAAGCATCTACATTAAAAGAAAAAGGTGCGACCATATAGCCGCACCCCACTCTAAAAAACTATCAATCATTACTTATTACTGGTCATCGGGTTCATCATCGGGCACACCGGTTACCACGTAGATAATTTTACCGTTGGCATCACGTTGCTCGTGCAAATAAACGCCATCGGGGGTAAGCCAATATTTTTCGCCGTTAATTTTTACTTTACGGGTATCGTTTGGCAATTCATCAATTACATCGCCAATTTCGGGGTAAGCACTGTTATCGTTACCATTTACCTGGGCATTATCAGTGTTAAGTTCACCATCTTTACCCATTACACGATACACTAACCGGCCGCTGCCATTGGTTACCGCCTGGTAGTATACACCGTTCGATTCATAGTACTGTACACCGTCAATTGTAATCGACTCGGCATCATCGGGCAAACGGTCAAGTTCGGCACCAACAGGAGGCTCAACTACGGTGTACTGATTATTTAAGTTTTGGTAATAAAAACCATTACTATAATAGTACCATGATGAGCCCCAGTAAAACGGATAGTAACCGTAAGGCAATACACCAATGCTTAAACCTATGCGCGGATAATAGTAACTATTGTAATACCCGCGATAGTTATGATAAAAGCCACGATATGGGTTGCCATAATAGGCTCTAACCCCACCACGGTAATAACTACGGCCGCTAAAATAGCTACGGCCACCAATACCACGGTAATTGTAACCGGGGCGAACACCGCCACGGAAACTATACGTATTACCTGATCTAAAGCCTCCGCGGGCTCCATTATAACTTCCTCTCGATCCTCCGTAAACGCGGTTGTTATCAAAATTTCCGCGAGGCGAGTTACCAAAGTTGCCACCTGCATTTGGCCTTACACCATAGTTTTGACGACCTTGTGTATTACCTCTTTGTGAGAAATTACCACCTGGGTTACCTCTTTGTGAGAAGCTGCCGCCTGAGTTTCCGCGTGGTGAAAAACCGCCTCCGCCAAAACCGCCGCGAGAGCCACCACCGAAACCACCGCCACGAGAACCGCCTCCGCCGCTAAATCCGCCACGACCGCCGCCACCGCCACCACCTCTGCTTCCTCGCTGAGCATCGGCCGATAGGGTAAACAGAACTGTTAAAGCGCTTAACCCTATGCTCAATAAATATTTATTTAAACTTTTCATGTATGTATGTTAGAAAGAAACGTTACTACCCGCACACAGCAGGCTTTTTGTTAATTTTAAATTTTCGACTATTTAAACATTCAACGGTTTAATAACCTTATAAAAATTAACATTTTATTTGGTCGGTTAGCCCAGCCACATTACACTACAAGTATCAATTACAAAGCCATTAAACCCTGCTCTATACACAAAAAAGCCATCTCCCGGTCATTTATCCGAAA
This sequence comes from Mucilaginibacter terrae, assembly GCF_031951985.1. Classification (NCBI taxonomy): domain Bacteria; kingdom Pseudomonadati; phylum Bacteroidota; class Sphingobacteriia; order Sphingobacteriales; family Sphingobacteriaceae; genus Mucilaginibacter; species Mucilaginibacter terrae. The sequence continues at coordinate 2,432,732 of NZ_JAVLVU010000001.1, forward strand.
GATGGCTGTATATGGTTTCTTTGTAATATGGTTTAGCTGCCCGATTTAACCCGGCTCTTTTCGCTATCGGCACCGCTTTGGTGGCGGCGGGCCTGTATTTTGGTATTACCAAAGTTGTAGGTAAAGGTTAATCGTGCTACGCGGGTTTCATTTTTTTGGTAAACGTTAAAGTTTAAGTTACCCTGGCGCACATTTAAATTTTGCTCGCGGGTGTTAAACACATCGGTTACCGAAAATTTTAAGGTAGCTTTTTTTGCTGCGAATGACTTGCTGATACCAGCATCCAAACCATATTGATGGCCTATTTGAAACAAGCCATATGTTAAAGGCGATTGATAATTAAAAGTACCTTCCAATTTTACAGTTTTACTTAGTAAAAAGGTATTTATTGAATTTCCCTGTAAAGCAAACTGGCCATTATCAATACCGGTGGCCGGCGATTTAAAGCCCAGGTAAAAACCTGTTATGTTGTTATTCATGCTCCACCATTTGGTAAGTTTAAACGGAGCGCTCAGGTTAGCATTGTATGAGTTTTGCTCAGCTAAGTTTTCGCGGGTTATAAAGGTTACCTTTTGAGCATCAATCTGCTTGGGTATCTCTACCATTACATCGGTAGTTTTGCTATAACCCAAGGTAAGATTGTAGGTTTTTTTAAAGGTATACGATAACTCGAACGAATTGGTAAATTGAGGTTTAAGATTAGGGTTACCTTGCTGATAGGTATAGGCATTTAATATTTGTACAAAGCTATTCAAATCATCATAGCTCGGCCTGTCAATACGGCGGCTGTAGTTTAAACCCAGACTATGATTTTCTGATAATTCGTGATTAACAAACACGCTTGGAAACCAGCTCAGGTAATGTCTTTCGTTAATAGTGGCTACACCATTAATATCTCGCGAATCGCCTTTTGAATTGGTTTGCTCGGCGCGTAAACCGGCTTGCACCGATGTTTTTTTCCAGCTTTTGCTAAAGTTAAAGTAACCTGCGTTAATATTTTCGGTGTATTTATAAAGGTTGGTGCGGCCTGCATCGGGTACCCAGTTACCGTTAAATACCGAGTCGGTGCGTAAATCATTATCGGTTGCCACGTAGCTGAATTTTACACCGGCTTCCAGTTTCATGGTTTTACCAATAGGATTGGTATAATCCGCCTTATAAGTACCAATGTTGATTTTGGTTGGCAGGTTGTTTCTTAATAATGAGCTTGTACGCAGGGTGGTACCATCGGCCTGGTAAAAGTTGTTGTTGTAATTGTTGCTTTGACGGTTCCAGAAGTAAGAGTAATCGGCATCCATACTTAATTCTTTTCCTGCGGTATCAATTACCAGACGGTTGTTAATATTAGCCGCAAAGTTATTGTAAGCTTCTTTAGAGTTGTTGCCGGTGGTGGTAATACCGGTTTGGTTACCCTGGTTACCTCTAATTAAGGTGTTGTTGTTGCTTAAACCATCAAAGGTTGAATTATAACCGCTTAATTGTATACCCAGGGTGTTGGTTTTGCTGATATCGTAGTCGGCACCTACTTTATAATTGTGTGAGTTGCGATCTCCTACCAGTTTAGTATTCTCGGTAAAAAAAGTATTAACACCGGCATTATTAATTGTGCGGTTAAGCTCCAGGTTTTGAGGGCGTTTATTGCTGTAGTAGCTGTAATTACCAAATATATTTAAGTTGCCGTCTTTATGGTTAAGGTTTAATGAGCTGCTGGCTTTATGGTTTTGACCATAACCTGCAGTAGCTGCAAAACTACCGTTAGTACCACCTGCACGGTTTTTTTTCATTTTGTATGTTAATGATACCTGAATTACCGGCAGCATCATACTTAGCCGATGGATTGGTAATTAACTCGATAGACTGGATGCTGTTACCATCGGTTGAGCGTAACAAGGCAGCCAATTGGGCGGCCGATAGGTAGGTTAATTTATTATCGATCATTACCGTTACACCTTGTTTGCCCTTAAGGCTAATGTTATCATCTTTATCAACAGTAACACCGGGCGCACGCTCCAATATTTCCATAGCCGAGTTACCGGCTGCCAGCACGCTGTTTTCTACGTTCATTACGGTACGGTCTATTTTACGCTCGATGAGTGGTTTGGTAGCCGTTACCGTTACTGCCGCCAGGTTTTTTGACGAGGATACCAATTTTAAAGCCGGAACATTTACAGTGGCATTGTCTGTAACATTGATTGGGGCACTTACCACTTTATCAAAACCTACAACGGTTGCTTTAACCAGGTAAGTACCGGTTGCAACACGTTCAATGGTATAAGCACCGGCATCATTGCTCAGGCTGCTTTTCACTACCGATGAATCTTTAGCACGCAACAGGGTTACGGTGGCATAATCGGCAGGTTTACCTTTATCAGTCATCAATGAGCCATTGATTTTTCCGGTTGCAGATGGTGCCGCGGCTGGTTTTGCATTGTTTTGAGCCTGTACAGTTCCCGCTCCAAAAGCAAGGACCAAACAGGCAAATATTTTAAAGGTGAGCGTTTTCATGTGAGTTTAGTGTAAGTGTGTAGTGTAAAATTTTGGCAATAGGTATCCTGTTAAAGATTTTTAATCTTTTTAAAAATTGTTAAACTGTTTTATTGATTAAAGCTTACCTGTACCGTGTAAGCTTGTTATTGTATTTGTTAGTAAGATGCACAAACAGGGCATCTGGTTACAAGAAAATGTAACTTTTTTAAAAAATCATTGGAGAGGAAGGTATAACCAAAGTTAAAACCAGGCCAAACAACTTAAGCCTCAACAAATTGCGATAAGGTGTAGGCAACAGTAAATTTATTGGAGTTAAGAATTTAGCATCCCGCCTGCAACCTCATCATGAACATTTAGTATGCAGGCAGGATGTAAATTCCTTATTTTGTTATTGCACCTTGCGGTGGCGGCGATGAATTACCACCGGCTTTTTAGCAGGTTTAGCTGTTTGAATGGTATCATCAACATAAATAGTATCGCCAACAGCAGGCTCATTAGGAGCTGTAGGAGGTGCTTGTGCTGCTTTTAATGCTTCACTCGCATCAATTGCACCATCATGGTTAAGATCAAGGGATTTAACTTCATCACTCATTTCGTTACCGTCAATACCCACTACTTTTTCAAACTTGCATTTTAAGCCTTCGTTAGTCATTACAAACGGTGCCATTTCGGTGCTTTTGTGATCATCGCCAGGCAGGCAGGCATAAACATCCATATAATTGCTTATGTAGCGGTTTATTTTCTCATTCACCATAACAGTGGCATTTAAAGGTATACGCAAAGTAAGTTTTACTTCTTCGTTATGCCATCCCATGTTATTTAAACGGCGCAACCTGCGGTCGAACTTTAAAACCGAATCTTGTTGAACAAATACATAACGTGTGTTACGTGCGTTCTCTAAGGCGGCATCATAATCATAACCACGAGCCGAAAATTCCTGAACCAGTACCGGGTAAGGCACGTCTGATTTTTCGATGCTGATGCTCAAACTGCGGGGTTCCAGTTCATGGCGGTCTTCATCATCGGTTAAAATCATGTTCCTGAACTTGTCTTTTATTTGCAGGCGGGTGCTATCCTCACGGGTTAAAAACATTACGTCGTTCAGCTGTAGGTAATAAACCTGGGTTTTGCTCGGTTTTAGATTAATGGTTTGTGTAAAACTGGCCGAGTCTCTGAATTCGGCAGCTGCACGGGCACCATGGTAAGCTAATACTGCTACTGAACTTAACCAAACCACCAGCAAAGTAATACCTGCCGACCGGTTAATAGATGCGGTAGAAAACATGGCGCTTGCCACCACTATAATAATAACTGTAAGCGGAATAATGGCAATGAGTGCCACCGCAGCACGTACCTGGTTAATATGCTCGTAATTAAAAAAGCTATCTGGCAGTGAAAAGTTATTGCCACCAAAAAACCAGGTAGCGCCAAGGCCAATTACAACGGCAATTATGCCGGCTACACAACCTAATATTACGGAAAGGCCTAACAGCTTAACAGCCACTTTACCTGCACCGCCAAAAAATACAAACAGGTGATGAAAAAAATCGCTCACAAAATCGCGGGTTTTATATACAAAGGGACGTCCCTCACTTTTCAAGCCTGCAATGCGGTCGCTTACCGAACTCAATTCGGCTTCAAAGTTTCGCTTAAAGCCTTGCAGGTCCAGAGGCTCGCCTTTCATGGCCATTTTATCGGCACGGGTAACGGCTTTGGGCAGTATGATCCAAAGAATGATATATAATAACAAGCCTGTACCGAAAAACACAAAAGCTACTGTAAAGAACAAACGGATCCATACCGCCTGTACATCAAAATAGTTAGCTATACCGGCACAAACACCACCTACCAAATGGTCATCCGGGTCGCGAAATAAACGACGGTTACCGGCATGATCTGCAAACGCAGGTTCTTCAAAACCCGGGGCTCCGGTTTCTTCGGCATATTCAAAATCTTTAACCGAGCCCATTTGCTCAATCACATAGTTAATATCCTGGTCAATTACCGCCTGGCGGCCTTCGCGCACCAAAATCTCGTTCAGCATTTCGGCAATACGGTTTTCAATGTCGGTAGTTATTTCAAGGCTATCGGCCGAGTTAAAAAAGTGACGTTTTACATCGGTCATGTATTCCTTAAGCAGCTCGTAAGCCTGCTCCTCTATGTGGAATACCGTTCCGTTTATGTTAATGATAATTGTTTTGTTCATGATGATTTATAGTTAATAGCGGTTGATTATTTTCTTCCTTCGATTGATGTTTGCACGGCAAAGGATAATTCCTGCCATGTTTTATCTAAATGTGCAAGCACCTGCTTACCTTCTTCAGATAGTACATAGTACTTTCGGGGCGGCCCGGAGGTTGACTCTACCCAGTTATAACTGAGTAGGCCGTTATTCTTCAATCGGGTAAGCAACGGGTATAATGTACCCTCAACTACAAGCAGTTGTGCTTTCTTTAACTCGGCAATGATATCTGATGCGTATATCTCGCCCTTGGCAATAACACAGAGTATGCAATACTCGAGTATGCCTTTTCGCATTTGGGTTTGGGTATTTTCTACAAGCATAATACAAAGATATATGTTTTAGATTGTATTATGCAATACATAGTACTAAAATAAATAAAATTTTTACTCAATTTATTCCAAAATTTAATTTTGTTGACATAAAACTTGACTTTATGGAAATAGAAATATATTTTTAATGATTATTTAATAATAACTGATCTTATAAAAAACATGAAGAAAATTCTACTAATGAATTTGTGCTTCTTGATGCTCGTTATCGGGCAACTTTTTGCGCAAGATCGTACTGTTACTGGTACGGTTACATCAAAAGACGACGGTTTGCCTATTCCAGGCGTAAGTGTAAGGGTTAAAGGTTCACAAACCGGAACTGTTACTGATGCACAAGGCCGCTATAGTTTGCAGGCAGCTTCAGGAGCAACTCTACTTTTCACTTATTTAGGCTACGATGCCCTGGAAGTAGCAAGCAGCGGCAGTCCACAAAACATTATTTTGGTTCCAAACAGCAAACAACTCAATGAGGTTGTGGTAACATCGTTCGGTGTTAAAAGGGAGGTTCGCTCATTAGGTACAAGTGTTGGTAAAGTTACCAACGAACAGATCACCCAAATTTCGGAGCCTGACGTATTAAAAGCAATGCAAGGCAAAGTAGCTGGTGTTGATATTCGTTCATCTCAGGGTACTCCGGGTGCTTCAACACGTATACAGATACGTGGTAACACCTCATTTACCGGCGATTCGCAGCCACTGATTGTTGTTGATGGTGTGCCTTATAGCAACGATAACGTAGTTACCTCAAGCCAGGTAACCGGTGGCGGTGCTTATGGTAGTGGTATATCAAACATCGACCCTAATGATATTGCTGACATGCAGGTATTAAAAGGATCGGGCGCTGCTGCACTTTACGGTTCACGTGCTTCAAACGGTGTTATATTAATTACAACCAAATCAGGTAGTGCCTCACGCAGTAAAAAAGGTTTAGAAGTTAACGTTAAAAGTTCTGCTTCGTTAGAGCAAATAGCAAAACTTCCTGAAATGCAAAACAGCTTTGGCACTGGGTCATATGGCAACTATTCGGAATCGAATGGCTCATGGGGTCCTAAATTTGGCGGAGCTTTAAAAAATATACCAGCATGGTCGGCTTATTTGGCAGCATACCCTGAGTTATTTCCTAACGGTACAGTACCATACGTTGCTCACCCTGATAACGTAAAAAACCTGTTTAAAACCGGTAGCGTTTTTGAAAACTCGGTTAGTATTAACGGTGGCGACGAAAAATACCGCATTTGTGTTAACTGCTTCACAGTTAAACCAAAACGGATACATGACCAACCAGGACTTTAAACGTTCAAACATATCATTAGGTGGTAGCTCAAAACTGGCAAATGGTTTAAATGTTCGCGGTAACTTAAGTTATGCCCGTACCGATCAATCGGGCGGTAATTTTGGTGAAACACAAAGCGGTGCACCTTCACTATTTTCACGTAGCTTGTTCTTAGGCCGTAACTGGGATTTGGATCTGCCTTTTGAAGACAAAAACGGCAACAGCATTATTTACGCAGGTGCCGGCCAGTTTGACAACCCGCTTTGGTCTGCCAAATACAATCTTAATAATACTGCCTCTGAGCGTTTTATTGCCAACATGCGAGCCGACTATGATGTTACCAAATGGGTAAACTTATCGTTTGCATTAGGTAGCAACACATTTACTAATGATCGCCGCGAGGTAATTGAAATTAGCTCGAGAGCTGCGCAAGGCTTAGGTAGCTTAGTTGTAGATAACTACCGCAAGCAAGAGATCGAATCGACATTTTTGGCAAACTTCCACCCAAAAATCGCAACAGATTTCAGTCTTAACGGTTCATTAGGTTTAAACTTTAACCAGCGTACCATTACCGATTTAACAAACGTAGGCAATCAGTTTATTGAACGCGGATACCATACTTTAACCAATACAGTACAAAAATTAATTGGTGAAGACAGCTATTCAAGAAGAAGAATCTTTGGTTTGTTTGGTGAGGCAACCCTCGGTTACAAAAATTATGCATTCGTTACCGTTACAGGCCGTAATGACTGGTCATCAACTTTACCATCAAACAACAGAAGCTATTTTTATCCTGCGGTACAAGGTACTTTCGTATTTACAGATGCCCTGGATATTAAAAGTGACATATTGGACTACGGCAAGTTGAGAGCAAGCTGGTCAAAAGTAGGTAGAGATGCCGATCCTTATAACCTAATTGCCAACTTTGGTTACAATCCTAATTACTTAGGTCAGCCATCTTTAGGCATCAGTGCAAGAGCTTATGATCCTAACCTGAAACCTGAATTTACTAAAGAGGTTGAGTTAGGTACTGAATTAAGTTTCTTCCACCAAAGAATTAACCTGGATTTCACCTACTACAATAAAAACTCATCTAACCTGATTGTGCCTATCACAACTCCAACCAGTACAGGTTACTCAGAGTATTACACTAACCTTGGTGGAATAAACAATAAAGGTATTGAGGTAATGTTAACGGTTAAACCGGTTATGTCAAGATCTGTTAACTGGACAGTATCAGCAGCCCTTACCAATAACAAAAACACGGTTACGAGCTTAACCCAAGGTATAACCAGATATAGCCTCGGTTATCTTGGCTTTGCTGAACCAGGATTACCTTATGCCTATTTCAGAGGCACAGTTGCCGCGCGCGACGACGCAGGTAATTATTTGATTAACCCGGCAACAGGTTTACTTATTGAAGCAACAGAGCCTGCTAACATTGGCAACCCTAACCCTAAATACAAACTGGGTTTAACTAATACTGTGAGTTACAAAGGCTTTAGCTTATCTGCATTAATTGATTATACTAAAGGCGGAGACGTTTACTCAACCACCATTGTTAACGAATTAGGCCGCGGTACTGCTAAAATTACTGAAGACAGGGAATCAACCTGGGTAATTCCGGGGGTATACGGTGATCCAAATACGCAACAACCTATTTTAGTAAATGGTAGTAAAGTACAAAACACAACCCGTGTACCAACAAACGATTTATACTTTGGTACCAGCTTTGCCACAAACGGCCCAACTGAATTTGCTATATACGATGGTACAGTTTACCGTTTAAGAGAAGTAAGCCTTGGTTACAATCTCCCTAAAGGTTTACTTAAGAAAACTCCATTTGGCAATGTGCGTTTTAGCTTAACAGGCCGTAATCTTTGGTTCTTTGCACCTAATGTACCAAAAGGTACAAACTTTGATCCTGAAACCGGCAGCTTCGGAAGCGGTGCCAACCAGGGTATTGAGCTTTCTACAGCGCCAACAGTTAAGCGCTATGGATTTAACCTTAATGTTACCTTCTAATAAAAGAAAAACATGTTACGAAAATTAAAATATATTATACCTGCTGTTTTGCTGATGACATCATGCAAAAAGCAACTCGATATTAATACTAACCCATATGCACCTACAGCGGTAACTGAAGCACATTTACTTACCGGTATTGAAAGAGGGCTGGGTAATGCAACTTCCCAAAATGGCCTTTCTTATGCATTAGAGGTTTATACACATCGTATTACCGTTCGCGAAGCTCCTAACGGATACGGCTTAACAGGCAATGATATTTCCTGGGGTGATTTTTATGTTACTGTATTAACAAACACAGATTTCCTTATTGCAGAAGGTACTAAAAATGGGAACCTGCAATATGCCGGAATTGGTGAAATTATTAAGGCATATGCATATAGCTTATTAGTTGATGTTTACGGCGACGTGCCTTATTCAGAAGTTAATAAACTTGTTTCGGATAAAATAACTAATCCTAAATTTGATAAGGGATCAGAAATTTATCCTCAGCTTATAACTTTACTTAACAAAGGTATTGCCGATCTTAACGCAAGCGCAAGCAACGTTAAAAAACCTGGCGTAGATGATTTAATTTACGGTGGTAGCATTGCTAAATGGGAAAAAGCAGCTAACTCAATTAAATTAAAACTGCTTTTGCAACAACGCAAAATTAAAAACGTTACCGCCGATGTAAATGCGTTAATTGCAACTAATAAATTAATTAGCACTACAGCCGAGAGCTTTTTATTACCTCACGGCCCTAACGGCGCTACCGACGACCGCAATGCTGGCTTTAGCGAATACTATGCGTCTCAACGTACTAAGAACGTAAGCCCATGGTTTTATGAAATTTTGAAAGGTTATAATCCTAAAATTTACACAGGCATCACTGATCCACGTGTACCTTACTACATTTATAACCAATTAAGAACCGCATCAACCACTACACCCAACCCAAGTGAATATAGAGATGGCAGATTCTTATCAATCTACTTTGGTTCTACCGGTCCTAATGCTGGCCAATCGCAACAGAATTATATGTCATTATCGGGTATTTATCCGGTAGGTGGACGCTATGATGATGGACAAGGCGGTACTGCAACGGCAGCGAGTGGTACTGGTGCTGCGCCAGATCGTTTTATAACATATGCAGATGTTCTGTTTATGCAAGCTGAGCTTATAAACACCGGAGTAATAACCGGAAATGCCAGAACTACTTTCCAGGCAGCGGTAAATGAAGCATTTAAACAAGTTGATTATGTAATTACAACTTATGTTAAGCCTACAACTCAAACGGTTCCGGCATTAGTTGGAGCATCTGCCACAAATGCATATATAACCGCAGTAATGGCGCAGTTTGACGCAAAACCAGCTCAACAATTAGAGCAAATTTTGACTCAAAAATGGATATCAAGTTTTGGATTTGCTGTGGATGCTTATACAGATAATCGCAGAACAGGATTTCCGGTAATGTTTGATCCTTCAAACACAGAGCAAGCTCCGGGCGGTAGGGTACAACCTCCGGTTAGCGGTAACCCAAGTCAGCCGGTACAACCGTCTGTTCCCGTTCAGGCGACTAAAAAATTCCCGCTTACTTTGCCTTGGCCGCAAGATGAGTTGAATAGTAATTCAAACGCACCGGCGCAAAAAGTTGATCCTTCAACCTATAAGCCTTTCTGGTTACCATAATATTTATTTGATTGATTAAAATAAAAGACATGAAAAAGTTATTAATATATTCACTCGCTGTATTGTCATTTATGGCATCATGCCGTAAAAGTGACAACCCTAAGTTGGAGGGGGTGGAAAGAGTTCCATTGCCACAGCTTACTGTAAATGCAACTGCCGACCAGGTAATTAAAAGTGATGCTCCTGATGCGTTTGTTGGAAAATTCACTGTGGGTCTATATTTTCCCGATGATGTAAAACCATCAAAAATGGACATTGTGGTTATAAAAAACGGTGATCAGAAAAACGTACAAGTACTGCAAAGTAATGTTACCACTTTCCCTACCGAAATTACGGTTAGAGGAACACAGTTTAAATCGCTTTTTGGTAACGTTTCGTCTATATTAGGCGACTCATACACTATTGGTGCTAACATTACCACTCAAGACGGTAAGGTTTATCCTGCTTTTTCAGGCGTGGCTAATCAAAACAATAGTAACATAGCGAGCCTTGCAGGTGCTACACCTACTATTACTTATGGAGCTCTTTGCGGTTTCCATATGGAGGATTATGGCGCAATTGGTTCAACCGTTCCGTATACTGTAGTTGCTGACGGCTGGCAAGATTATGCCGTTGGTAGCACCATTCCGGTAAAAATTATTGATGCTACACACTTATCATTTGTATATGGTGTAACAGATAATGTTCAGCCCATCGTAATTACTATCGATCCGGCAACTAATAAAACGTCGGTTACAAAACAGGTTTATGGTAATTACGGAGACGGTCTTAACTTCTCAGCAGCAAGCGTTGCGGGTAGTGCCGATAATCAGGTTCTTCCATGCCAGCTTACGGTAGGTGTTAGGCTTGCTCATACCTCAAGTGCGGGTAGCTACGGTAGCTTTACTATTACCCTGAAAAAGAAATAATAGTTAATAGTAGTTCATTCAAAAAAGAAAGCGGGTTGTAAATTTTACGACCCGCTTTCCTTTTTACAACATTTGGAAGCTTTATTCTCCTCTTCACTGGTCTAAAGTCAAGTTTGTTGCTTTTCCCAATTCTTCACCCAAAGCATTATTTACTTTGGCTTCATAATTTTCATCATCGGGCAATTCATTAGAATGTTCTTCCGAAGATTGCCTTTATTTACTGCACGTTACCGCTCATTAGCATTATCCTTGCGGTATCAGCGTCTGATCCGTTTTACATCCCGTAGTTAACAGTATCCGGGCATTCATCCTGGTTAGCCGGATCGTTATTTTCATTCCACTGAGCCATATCAGTCGATTTATTGATACAACAGTAAGTTTCCAGTACGATTTTAGCTTTTAATTAATTTACCATAAAAATCGCATTACTAAATAACAGCTTACCATTCTCCCAAAAACTGCGGAAAAGCGGATCATCGGTCAAATAAACTATGGAGCCACGACCTACATTCTCCACACCAAAAATCAAACCGGTGCTAAGTTTGGCTTTTGCTTTTTCGCCGGCAAAGCCCGTTACATAGCTGTCCTTTTTAAACACGCCCACATTCACATTGCCATCGTCGAGGTAATCGTAAATTTCATCACCCAATTTAAGAGTGTAATAGTAGCTTGGATAGCCGTAGCCCAGCGGATGGGTATTATCTAAGTAAACCTTGTATATAGCTCCGGGTACGTTGTTTTTGATCGATTCACGGTCGCGGCCATCATAGGGCGACAGGTCGGGCTTTTTACCGCCTTTATCCTCTTTCTTGTCATCTTTACTTTTCAAGGCGAAACCTTTTTTATCGGCAAACTGGTTGATGGCTCCTCCCATGGCAATAAGTTTACCGCCATCACTTATCCAGTTTTGTATACGCTCGACTGGGAAGTTGCTGTAACGTCCGTCGGGGAATATAGCCACGTCAAAATCGCTTAGTTTAATACGGCTTAAATCCTGGTAACGCACTACTGATACAGGATAGCCTATCTGCTGTTCAAAAAAGTGCCATACCTCGCCCATGTCATTGGCCGATACGCCCTCGCCCGATACCAGCATCACTCTCGGCTTGGTAATAAAACCAACGGCGCTCGAACCCAAATCAGCACCTTTATCAACAAAACCGGTGCTGATGGGAGTAAGCGTGCGGCCCAAGGCCACTGCCGTTTCGTTAACCACTTTATCAAAATCAGCCCGGGTATTACCGGCGCGGGTAATAATTAACGAGCCTGCGGTAAATTTTTTTCCACCCATTTCAAATGCTTGTGAGGCCGAACGTATTTTGATTCCCTTTTGCAGTAAAGCCGTCATAAACTTTACATCCTGTACCGATTGCCACCCGGATACATACGCATAAGCGCCCGAATTGGCAATGCCAGGTGCCGGTTTAGCAGTAGGCGTAGTGCTTACAGGTTTTATTGACTCAGTAAGACCATAAGCCTTTAATCCGTAGGCGTAAGGTAACGACCAAGCTGTTATATCGTAAGTATTTGAATCGGCCACAAAGGTTTTAGGCTCCAGCAACACCGTTAGTAAAACCGCTTTAGGCTGATAGGCATTCACGATCATATCGCCTGCATTAACATTATAGCTTTCGTATTTGCCATTAAAATAGTTGTAACCGTTCACCGTTTTGTTAACGCCGTAGCCGTATTTAATCAAATTTTTATCAAACAATTCGGCCAGCTTAGCCAGTTTGTCGGGGTTATCATTTTTAATAATGTAAGTTTTATACGCCCCTGGTGGATTGCTGCGGCTATTATCAAAATACTTTTTGTACTCATCCAGCATCTTTTGATTATTATTTGATGCGGTTTCAATAGTGCTCAAGCCGTTAGAGTGATGGTGGGCAATACGGTCGGTAAGGGTTAGGGTATCGCCGCTGCGCATAGTAACTGCCAAACCACCAGCCGGGCCTCCACCCTGCTCGTAGGTCATACCAATTGAGCCATTGTAAAGCGGGTAAGTATCACCGTATGATGGGTACAGCAGATCGAACACTTCCTTAGTAAAATACAGCCAGCCATTCTGGTCAAAATATTTGGCATTGTTTTTACCAATAGTGGTTTGAAAATCACGCTGCCATGGGGTAATATCCTTGTGGAATGGCTCTGCCGCAGGTGCAAAATAATACGGGTTATTAAATCCCTGCTCGTGAAAATCAACATGAATTTGCGGCAGCCACTTGTTATATAAAGCTACACGTGCTTGAACTTCTTTTTGTGTTTGCCATGCCCAGTCACGATTTAAGTCAAAATAATAGTGGTTTACCCTGCCGCCCGGCCAAGGCTCCATGTGCTCGCGCGATGAGGCGTTTGGATCGGGGTTAATACCGCGCATCTGGTTATAAAAGTTCACGTAACGGTCGCGTCCATCAGGGTTTAAGCAAGGATCGATAACCACTACAGTATTTTTCAGCCAAGCCTGTGTACGGCTGTTGGCAGGGTTAATCATATCATACAAAGTTTGCATGGCGGCCTCGCTGCTGCTGGGTTCGTTACCGTGTACGTTATAGCTTAACCAAACTATGCCCGGTGCATTGCTTAATGTTGCAGGCCCATTGCTTAAACCGGCCAAATGCAGGTTATGCTCACGCACTTCTTCTAACCGGGCTAAGTTTTCCTCACTGCCAACAAAAGCTACCATTAACGGCCTGCCTTCATTAGTTGAACCATACTGTAGCAATTTTACTTTTTTAGATGTTTGCGCAGCATACTTAAAGTACTCGGCAATGCGGTAATGGTAGGTGTACTGGCTTCCCAATGGGTAACCTAAAAACTCAGATGGCGATTTCAGCGCCTGGGCAAATGCAACACAGGTAATGCTCAAAAAAAGTAGTAGAGCGTATAATTTCTTCATATAAACGTTATATCTCCCTAATCTAATAAAGTATTTTATTAAATTAGGCTAACGGTAAATGCTATCGGCATTTTTACGATATATTTTAGTAGATTTCGGCAATCTAAGCCCCCTTTGATTAGTGTTATTGCTACGTTACCTGCTGTTAATTATTTTCACAAATCTGCTCATGAATGCCTTCGCTCAGCAGGATGTTGAATTTCACCTGAATGCTCATTTATTGCAAGGAAAAAATATCATAAAAGTTAAAAGAGATTTTAATGACCCCTACTTATGGGTGTTAGCGCAGAACAATGAGGTTTTTCGTATTAATAGTATTGATAATACTGTTACTAATTATACCGCCTTTTTTAACATTTACAACAACTTTAACCTTATTGATATTGCAGGGGTAAATAAAGATACCGTGTTTGTGGCAACTAACTCACCGAATGTAATTGCCTATAATAACGGAACAATTAGATTTATTGGTGTAAATAATGGCTTAACAGGCAACGTACATTCATTAGGTGTAGATTATTCAGGTTCGTATTTAGATAATCTCACGCGAAGGATTCCATCAAACCACAGCATTAGTATAGCCACCGCAACCGGAATGCACCATTATGATTACCGACAGCAAGTTATGCTTCCCGGATCGTCAAATGTGCCAACGACCGTGTATGAAGCTACATATAGGGCAGAAATGGTTAGGGCCACCGAGGCCGGCAATTTCCCCGGACTGCCATTTAATTACCCTGCATTTGCCTTGTCATTAGGCACCTATGGTGGTTACTTATATTATGGCGGAGCTTATGGAACAATTAATACAGCTTATTATACCGAATACCCGGCACGTCCTGGTATTGGATTTATGAATTTTTACTGGGGTACAGAAAATGGTTTATTTCAAAATGGCACCGCATATTCAAATAATCCAAATTCACCACAGAAACATTATCTGGATGGGATAAATGTAAATAAAATCACATCATTGTATGGACTAAAGAGTTTTGGAACCCCTCAAAATGAAGGACTTATAAAAGAAATTCTTTTAGTTGCAACGGATAAAGGATTGTATTTCAGCAATTCGGGATACGGAAAATTCAGCACAGGTCCACTCAATGTTTACGATTTCTATTTTTATGCTGATATTGGTAATATCAAAATTAACCACGTAACTTCAAACAATGTTGTTAATACAAGCCCCGTATGTGAGGATGGCGTTTGGGTGGCATCGGTAAATGGCCTTTATCTTTTAAAGCCCGACTTTGGTAAATATATAAATCCGCAGCAATACCAAGCAATACAATTCCAAAATCAACCATTTACAGTTACTCAACGCGACATTTGTTCCGGTACAACAACTACTGCCACTGTTAATTCCATTTCTTATTCAGGAAACAGTATTCAATGGTATAAAGACGGTGTGCAACTACCTGCGCAAAGTGGTACAGATCTCATTATTGATAAATCAGGAGACTATTATGCCGTTTTGTACGATCCTTGTTCAACTTTTCATGTTGAAAGTAATCATCTTAAAGTAAATGTAATTTCAAGCCCAACGGCTGACTTATTATATCCCGACCTGATACAGGCTTGCAGTGGTTCAACCATTAATCTGGCAATTGCAACTAATCCAAATTTTCAATACCGATGGTACAAAGACGGAGCGTTAACCGGCAACATTACAGGTTCGCTTAATACAACACAATCGGGGAAGTTTAAATATGAAGTAAGTGCCTGTTCAGGCAATTGGATTTCGTCAAAAGAAGTTGAGGTTAAATTTATAAACCTGGCCTCGCCTGTTATTAATTCCGATAAAACGGCTTACTGTATAGGCGAAATAGCCACTTTATCTGTAAACGTTTCACAAAGCCCTGATTATGATATTAACTGGCTCTACAACGGGGCACCGTTAGCAGGAAAGCTAAATTCAACAAGCATAAGTACCACCGATGCAGGCACTTACAACGTTTATTTATCCAGTAAAATTTTGAACTGTACAGGCCCCCCTTCGGGTAAAGCCATAAGTTTTGATGCCATACCTACATTAAGTATTCAACAGAGTAGCAATACCACGTTTTGTAACGGCGAAACCGTAAACTTAAAGGCTACCTACAGTAACGGTAATATAAAATGGTCTACCGGTGAAACCTCTGATAACATCTCGGTTACAACATCCGGATCATACTCGGCCACTGTAAAAACTGCTGCCGGGTGTGAATTTAATCAAAGCATAAATGTTAATTTTTTACCTAATCCTGTAATTAGCATTCCGGATGCAAGGTTGTGCGAGTACTCGCGCGAGCAAATAACTTTAACCGCACCAGCGGGCTTTGCTAAATATATATGGAATGGCATAGCCGGCTCACGTAACTTTGTAACCAATAAATCGGGGGTTGTAACTTTGGTTGTTACCGACGCAAATGGCTGCAAAGCCTCTGAAAGTATAACCATCAACAATTACTGTAAAGACATTTTACTACCTAATACCTTTACACCCAATGGCGATGGTGTAAATGATACCTGGCAAATCATAGGCTTAAGTAGCGACCTTAGCACTTTGGTAAAAGTTTTTAATCGTAATGGTGAAATGGTGTTTGAAAGCCGCGGCTATCCAACAGCCTGGAACGGCCAGCACAAAGGAAAAAAATTACCGGCTGGCGCTTATTACTACATCATAAGCACCAGAAGCAGTAAGCAAGTTTTAAGTGGTTCGGTTACCATCATTTATTAATTTGTGTCAAACTCAATAACTTTACTACCTTCATTATAATGACCCCATCAGAGGCACTACATAAATACTACGGCTATACCAAATTTCGCCACCAGCAAGAGGCTATTATTCAACAGGTTTTAAGCGGGGGCGATGCATTGGTGCTGATGCCTACGGGTGGAGGTAAATCATTATGCTACCAGTTGCCTGCGGTTTTACTGCCGGGGTTAACCATCGTTATATCGCCATTAATAGCCCTGATGAAAGACCAGGTAGACAGCCTGAACCTCACTGGTATACCGGCGGCTTACCTCAATTCAACCCAAAACAGCGGTGAGCAGCAGAATATTATAAGCCGGTTAAAATCAGGCAAAATCAAGCTTTTATACCTTGCCCCCGAACGCCTTTTTAGTTCAGAAAGCAGGCTGGTAAGCTTCCTTAAATCATTAACGGTTAGCTTGATTGCTATTGACGAGGCACATTGTATTTCGCACTGGGGGCACGATTTCAGGCCGGAGTACCTGATGCTGGCTCATTTTAAAACTGAGTTTCCGTTAATACCGGTTATTGCCCTCACCGCTACGGCCGATAAGCTTACCCAGCAGGACATCAAAGATAAACTTGCCCTGCATAACCCGGCCGAGTTTGTATCCTCATTTAACCGGCCCAATATTAGTTACACCGTTGCGCCTAAAAAGAACAGCTTTGACCAGTTACTTAAATTTTTAGATAAGCATAAAGACGATTCGGGTATTATCTATTGCCTTTCGCGCCAGGGCACCGAAGATTTGGCGGCCAACCTGCGGGCACAAGGCTACCAGGCCGATGCCTATCATGCCGGACTAACCGTTGAAACCAAATCCCGCAACCAGGATAAGTTTTTGCGCGATGAGGTAAAGATCATGGTGGCTACTATTGCCTTTGGCATGGGCATCAACAAATCGAACGTGCGCTATGTGGTGCATTATGATTTACCCAAGAATATTGAAGGCTATTACCAGGAAACCGGTCGTGCCGGGCGTGATGGGCTGCCGTCGGAAGCGCTCCTATTCTTTTCGGCCGGGGATGTGTTTAAGCTACAAGGGTTTGCCCGGGTTGAAGGCAACGAAGAGCAAAGCCGTATTATGCTTAAAAAGCTGGATGATATGGCCAAATACTGCAAGCTGCAAACTTGCAGGCGCCAATACCTAATGCATTATTTTAATGAGCCATTCCCCGATAATTGTGGCTCGTGTGATGTTTGTTTAACCGAGTTTAAAAAATTTGACGGTACGATATTAGCCCAAAAAGCATTATCGGCCGTGGTAAGACTGAACCAGCGTTTCGGCACCAATTATGTGATCGATCTGCTGCGCGGATCGCGGAGCGAGAAGATACGCGAGGAGCATAAACGACTTAAAACCTATGGTATAGGCAAGGACGTAAGCAAAGCCGACTGGCAACTCTATATAGCTCAATTGGTAACCCAAGGATTATTGCAGGTTACCGAGGATGATTACCCGGTGCTCAAACTCACCCCGGCAAGCGATGCCGTTTTAAAAGGCCAGCAAACCGTAGAATTCATATTAGTTGAAAACGTGGAAACCTCCACCGAAATACAGGTTCCGATTTATGAGGCCGGTTTGTTGCAAGACCTCAAATCCATCCGCTACAACCTGGCCATGGGCGAGAACGTGCCGGCTTACCTCATTGTATCTGATGCCACCTTACTCGAAATTGCTACCTATCTGCCGCAAACACCTAATGAGCTAAGCCGTATTTCGGGCTTTGGCGAGGTAAAGCTGGTGCGCTATGGCGATGCCTTTTTGCAGGCTACGCTGGCTTACTGCCATCAGCATAACTTAAAATCATTGATTGATGCCAAGCAGGTTAAACGTGCTTCAAAATCCAGGGCAGCAAAAGCATCGGGACCAACGGCTACGCAGCGCGAAAGTTTTGACTTATACCGTGCCGGGTTAAGTATCAGCGATATTGCCAAACAGCGCAACCTATCGCCAACCACTGTTGAGAGCCACCTGTGCAACTTTATACAAAGCGGCGAAATGAACGTAAGCGAACTGGTAGCTTCCGAAAAAATGCCTGCCATAAAAGATGCCATTGAAAGCTACGGTGCCGACCGCCTCTCCCCTCTCAAAGAGATTTTAGGTGAGGGTTACACCTATGCCGAAATTAAAGCCGTGGTAAGCTGGATGAAACGGGAAGATTAGGGAGCGGAGGTATTGGAGCGAAGAGCGGGATTTTTTAGAGACCTGTTTTCTCTCTCTCTTCGCTCCTGTATCTTCGTAACTGATCCCCCCGCTCCTCTTTTACTTTCTCTTCTGAAAACCGCGAAATCACCCCGTTTTTTCCGTAGTGTTCAATTTAGTGCTTCATAAACACGTTGCACCCTTAACACTGGCATTATCCTGTCACTATCTTTTAAAATCAAGCCTACCGGGTAAACACCATTTTTAGTGTAATGGGTACTTCGCCAACCATAATCTTGTTTTTAATTTTATTTTCTAAAGTTGTCACTAATTCCCACGGCTTGGGTTTGGCTTGCGGCGGAGATTGCAAATCTATATGCCATATTAGCCGGTCTATCACAAGTGCGGCAGTGGCTATAATATTGCCTCCCTTTTTCTTCAGAGTGGCTGTAAACTCAATAGGGTTGGTAATACCCTTTATGGTAAGGTCGCCGTTTACTTTGTATTTATCTGTTTTGCCAATCTGGGTTATGGTTAAAACCCTCATGGTTGAGGTTGGGTACTTATCTATATCAAAAAAGCCCGGCTTCCGGAGTTCCTGGTCAACCTTTTGATTATCGGCTGCCTTCTCATGGTCTTCGCTCCTGATGCTGTTCATATCCATACTAAACACACCATTAACAGGCTGCCCGGCAGATGAATAAATAAGTGTGCCCGAGCTAAACAGCAGGTAACCGTAATGGCCTCCCATAGTTTGGCGGGTGTTCCATAAAACTTTACTTTTACTTACATCTAACTGGTAAGCCTGTTGCGCATAGGCCGAAGCCTGGATAACAAGTAACAGGATAATTAAGTGTTTTTTTATCATAGCTCATGTTGTTTTGATTAGGGCAAACCTACTCAGCCACAGTAGTATAGATATTATAAACATTGTAAATTAAAGTGTAAAATATGTAAATTAAGCCCGGGTATGAGCATTATCAATTTAATCAAGCGCATTGGCGCACAAAATCAATACATGGTGGCACTATGCTGCCTGTTGTTTACAGCTCTTACCTGCGTTGCATTTAGCTTTAACACTAATGATAATTTTGATAAATTGCGCCAGCAGGTACTGATCCGCAATATTGGGCATGAAGTGTTATTACAATCGGGCGATAGCACCTCGCGGGTATTGCCGGTAACCCAACCTGCTGATAACGAGTATAGGTTGAGGTTTGAAAACGAGTTTACTTTTCAAACAGATTCGCTGGTAAAAATTGTAAAGCGTTCGTTGGCCAAAAGTAACTTTAGCCATAATTACATTGTTAACGTTTTAAATTGCTCAAACGGGCAGGTAATTTTTGGTTACGCTATTTTTAAAAATGAGCAAAACAATATCATACCCTGTTCGGGGCGTAAGCAGCCCAAAAGCTGTTATTTGATCAGCATAAAATTTGAGCATGCCGGCTTTACTGCCCGCGAAGGAGGGTACTTACTTAGCGGACTACCATTAATTGCTTTATTGGGTTTTGTTATACTAAGATCTGGCAAAATACAGCCCCCTAAAATCAACCCCGATGTTATTGAAAACAAAGCCCTTGTTTTGGGCAATACCGTTTTCGATTTCACCAACAAACTCATTATAACAGCAGGCATAACAACACCCCTTACTGCTAAAGAGAACAAACTGCTGCTAATTTTTGCACAAGCACCTCAGGCTATTATTGAACGAAACCGCTTGCAAAAAGAGCTTTGGGAAGACGAAGGTGTTATTGTTGGCCGAAGCCTGGATATGTTTATTTCCAAACTCCGCAAAAAACTGGAGCATGATTCATCGGTACACCTGGTGAATATTCATGGTAGAGGGTATAGATTAGAGATTGCGAAGCAGGTATAACCTAACTGTATTAGACCTTCCGCTTTTTCAGTTATTGAAGCTACACAATAGTTAAATTAAAAGCTTTGGAACTGCAGAATTACTGACTTGCATGGTGGGGTGACAACACCGACATAGGTTATATATAACTCAGATTATTAATTTAAAATAAATTTTATATTTCTCTATACTTTATTTAAACTTTTGATAATCAATCTTATCACAAATTCATGAAACCTCTCAAACTCCTTACAACTATTTTAGTTTTAATTTTTGCTTGTGTAATGTTTTCTTGCAAAAAGTCGGATAGCGACTCAACATTACTCAAAAACAACTCGTCAACACCCGAAAGTTCAACTGTTGAAAGCTTTCCAAAATTAACCAACCTCACGCCTGCAGAGTCAGATAGTTTGAAACGAATGTTAAGGAACTATAAAACTAAACGTGCCGATTTAGTTGCCTATGCTAACAGCATCTTAAAGCCCGAATCATCAAATAATAGTTTTAAGGCTGGCAATAATTACAGAGTGAATGACCTTAATGACCCAACGGGAGATTCGGGAAATTTTGATGAATCAGAAACTACATCTTCAATGGAATTCTCACCAATGTATTATGAATCAAACGCAGAATTTGACGGCATAACGGATTGGGATGACGAACTCTATTACAATCCCTATGGGCCGTCTTTCTATTTAGATGTTCCCAAATTTTATATGAAGCATACGACGGGTGGTACTTTGCCTGGAAGAGGTGTATTTGTTACTGTTGAAGTACCTATAGAATACCGGTTTAGATTTAATCAATTGCCTCCATATAATTCTTATTATTATATCAATACAATGTCTTACCAATACACATCAACCAGAAAACCTAAAATGTACCTATCGGAATACTTGGCCAATTAACGGTAGTAAATGAGGAGTTGTCGTTTAACTATTATGGTACACCAGGGGAGTATGCGGGGCATGCAAATATCAGGGTTCAAGAAAACAGAACAATAGTTTACACATCTACAGGAGAAAAAAAGGTAGAGGTAACACCTGTGACCATAGGGGGCACAACTTCATCTGGAGCAACTATCACCCAAACCAAGAATATACAAAATTATTTTAACTATGACTGTGACTTTATATTTTTTGGAACCAACACTGGTTATTATGGGAGTGCGCAAGATTACAACCTTCATGGCTTGGGTATGGGGTTCCATCAACTGCTGAAACCTATTATCGGAACAACCTCTGAAGTGATCACTTTTACCGGTTTAAACAGAAATTAATGAGCCACCTTATACTTTTAATTAACCTAATATTGGTTTGGGGATTTTTAGGCTATTATCAGCCAAACTCAAATGAGCTGAAGCCTGGGTTATATAGATATGACTATGTTTCGGTTTACATTCAAGGCAATTCTGTTACCCATGGAGACTGGCGTAAACCCAGTAAGATGAAGCCTCTTGAAAACGTAGCTTTCAGAATTATCGATCACAATACGATCTATAAAGGTTACGGTAATTCAAAAGGAGCCTATAGATGGGGTGATACATTAATTCGTGTCAGTGATTCGGCGTTGTTAGCTTACCGACCGGTTCCAACTAAGGTATTAGATTTTGATTTAGTTGGGGTTTATTATTTTGACCGACGATTTACCGATTCATTCAGCGTGATTTATTATTCTAAAAAAAGGAATTCCTTTATAGAACAAACGCATATTTACGCCTTAAACAGAATAGTTTCTATCTGCATGTATATGAATGAGCCTTATCATCCATTTTATGATATTGATAAATATTTTAAAATCCCTAAAGGTAAGGATACCATATATTACGGGCCGACTCAGAAGCTCAAGTTAAATTAAATTTGTTTCTACCTCCGTAATTAACACAAATTTCCAACTTGTGTTAATTACGGTATAAGCTTCAAGCTCTGTTATTCGAAGTCTCCGACTTCGAATCAATATGCCAATAGTCTTCAGACTACTGGCAGCAACCCTAAAACAAAAAAGGTCAACCCAACCGGATCGACCTTTCTATAAGTATGATATATATCTTGTTTCTTTGCTCTTGGTTCTTGTGTCTGCAGCTTACACGCTTTCCTTTTGCAGCAGAGCCGGTATAGTCTTCATGATGAGTTTTACATCATTAACCAGGCTGTGGTTTTGGGCATAAACGTTGTCGAGCATCAGGCGCTCTTCTTCGCTCATGTCGCCTTTGCCGCGTTTTTCTACCTGCCACAGGCCGGTTATGCCTGCCGGGGCGTGGAAACGCAGGGCGTATTTATCGGTAGTTAGCTTTTCGGCTTCGTAAAGCGGTAGCGGGCGGTTGCCTACTATGCTCATGTCGCCTATAAAAACGTTCCACAGTTGCGGTAATTCGTCGATACTGGTATTACGAATAAAGTTACCTATACGGGTTATACGCGGGTCGTTCTTTATTTTAAAGAAGGCCGAACCTCCGGCAGTTTTTTTGTTGTCAATGTACTCACGTTCGCACCAGTGCACATTATCGGCATACATGGGGAACTGGCATTTGCCAGAGCCCATGCAATCGGCACATAAAAATGAGGTATTTTCAATTACCTTCTCTTCTTCCTTAACGCCTTCTTTTTCCTTTTTGGCGGCAGCGTCGGTATCGTACTGGTTCAGGTGTTTCAGGTCTTTTAAACGCTGGTCGGCGTTAACGTACATCGACCTGAACTTGTAAAACTTAAACACCTGATAGCCCGTACCCACCCTCAGCGAGTAATAAAACGCCGGACCTTTTGACTCGAGCCTTACCAGCAAATAGATAAGCAGGAAAAATGGCGATAAAAATAGTAGTGCCATACCCGAAAAGAAAATGTCGAAAGCGCGTTTACCGGCTGGTATGCTATAATTAGCCGCTACCTTCTGTCCCGATTTTTTATGCAGTGTTTCCCAGTATTCTACCAAAAAGTTTACCCGGGTTTCGATATTGCTGATCTTTACCGGATTTTTAAAAACATCGGCAACACCGGCATTTAACGCCAGCTGGCGTAAGTTGCTGTTAAAGTGGTTAACAATTAAAAAGAAGGGCACGTTGCCCATGTTGTTCTTTTTAAGCGTTTCGAGCAGTGTAATGCCCGACGAAGCCAAAACCTCATCCTGCGAAATTATGGCTGCAATGTTTAATTTATTTTGCTGCCAGGCCGAAAACATCTGCATTCCGTTTTTGAAATGCATCAGTTGCCTGTCTTTAAAATTACACTGATTAATAGAGATGGTTAAATCATCACTCAAATTAATCAACGCAATTATTTGCCGTTGCTGGGTAAATGGTTCGCTCATAAGCTTTGCACATTCTTTCCAATTCTTCTCAATATCGCTCTCACACGTGCTTCCAGTTCGGCCGGGTTAAATGGTTTCACAATAAAATCGTCGGCACCTGTATTTAAACATCTCACACGTACTTCAGAGCTGTCTTCGCCCGATACAATAATTACAGGTATCGATTTAAAGAAATCACTGCTATGCATCTGGGTTATTAAGTCTAACCCGCTAAGGTTAGGGGTATTTAAGTCGGATATGACTAAATCGGGGATATTACCATTTTGTAAAAACGACAGCGCCTCTAATGCCGAGGGGCATATCTCCAGTTCGTAGGATTTGCCTAAGAATTTGCGGAGTATGAGCTGCATATAATTGTCGTCTTCAACAATCAATATTTTGGTTTGTCCCGTGTCTGAAAATCCCATTCGAGTGGATTTGTTAGTTGTGCTTAATAGGTTGTTAATAACAGGTATCATACTCAATTGCTTTATGTACCTTGTTACGAAATTTCTAACGTAAAGGTTCTGCGATTATCAAATATGTTACGAAAAAAATACTCTTTTAAAACGTTTAACGGTTGCTTTCCACAAACCACCGTCAATTTGTATTCTCCGGTCCGTAGTCCAAACTATCGACTGCGGGCTTGTAACACGATGTATACTGCCAAAACCTTTATTTTTTAATTTTAATGCCAGGTAACCATCCTCGTTGGTGCCGGCCGGGTGGTTAAAACTATCCACCTGCAGGCCTTCTTCGCGCCTAAAAGCCGAATCGAACCCGTAAACATTTACCGCCTCATTTTTAAAGTACTGGTTATAAACCCGGGTAAGGTCAGAAAAGTACTCGTAAAAAAAGTAAGTAAAACGTCCTGTTTTGCCCACCGGTATAAATGAAAACAAACCGTAGGTAATAGCTACTTTCTTGCTCTCATCGGCCAGCGGCTTTATCATTTCCTCTATCCAGTCTTCCGGGTATATGGTGTCGGCATCGGCATTTAAAATATATTTGCCTTTGGCTTCGGCCAGTCCACGGTTGCGGGCAGGCGTTATACCCTGTGTAGTTTCAAGTATGCAGTTAACACCGCAGGCTTTAACTAATTCTTCTGTTTTATCTTTAGAGTTATTGTTGATTACGTTGATCTCAACAGCCCATTTTGTTTCGTTGTTGCATAACGAGGCCAAAGTTTGCACTATGGTACTCTCTTCATTATAAGCCGGTATTGATACCGTTACATCAGGCACGGCTGTGCCCTTACGTAACCGCTGATAAGCCTCACTCACCTTTGCAGGGTCTTGCTTATTGTAAAAAAAATTGCTTACATAAGCAGGTATCGAAACAGGTCTCATAAAACGAAGCAAATTATAATTTTTCCTTGAACTTTTTATATTTTTTATCAGCCAACCAATGCATTTAATAGAAATTTAATACCATTAGAGCTATTAGTAGTAACCTTTACCGCATTAACAGAAGACTAACAATAACGTTATACGGAAATCAGGTGCAGTTGGTGCAGTTAATTTACATTTTTTTCACCGCTTGTAAATAACTGTTAATGTTTGAGTTATATATATGATAAATTGTACGCTCCCGCACTTAAGCAATTATTGGCTAAATTAGCAGCATGAGCAAGCAAAAACCCACCATTTTAGTAGTAAACGATGATGGCATAACCGCACCGGGCATTAAAGCACTGATTGAAACCATGCAGCAAATAGGCCGTGTGGTGGTGGTGGCTCCGGATAGTCCGCAATCGGGCATGGGCCATGCCATCACCATAGGTAAACCGCTGCGTTTAGA
Source organism: Mucilaginibacter terrae (assembly GCF_031951985.1). Classification (NCBI taxonomy): domain Bacteria; kingdom Pseudomonadati; phylum Bacteroidota; class Sphingobacteriia; order Sphingobacteriales; family Sphingobacteriaceae; genus Mucilaginibacter; species Mucilaginibacter terrae. The sequence continues at coordinate 2,458,390 of NZ_JAVLVU010000001.1, forward strand.
CCCGGTTGACCTTTATGAAGGCGTGGAAATGTACAAATGCTCGGGCACACCGGTTGATTGTGTAAAGCTTGCTGTTAACCGTATTTTTAGTGGCAAAAAGCCCGATCTGTGCGTATCGGGCATTAATCACGGGCTAAACAATTCTATTAACGTATTGTACTCGGGCACCATGTCGGCCGCGGTTGAGGGTTGTATCGAGTCTATACCATCCATAGGTTTTTCGCTCGATGATTATACTTTGCAGGCTAATTTCAAACCATCTTTACCATTTGTTAAACAAATTGCCGAGCAGGTTTTAGCGCATGGCTTACCGGCCGGCACATTGCTTAATGTAAACTTTCCTAACAGAAACGACTTGAAAGGCATTAAAATTTGTCGGCAGGCCCACGGCAAATGGGCCGAAGAGTTTGACGAGCGCATGGACCCACACAAACGCCCTTATTACTGGCTAACCGGCGAATTTCAACTCAACGACCAGGGTGAAGACACCGATGTTTGGGCGCTTGATCATGGCTACGTATCAGTTGTACCGGTACAATATGATATGACCGCGCATCATGCTATTTCGGTTTTAAATGGGTGGAAGTTTTAACCTACCACGTCATTGCGAAGCAGTAGCGGGTATTTCGCGGGGTGCTGAAGCAATCCGGGAGTTCAAGGCAGTGCTTTTACTTAATGCAGTGTCCTATTAGCACAGGTAAAGTGATTCTACCCACGTCTGTGGATGTACTTTCTTCTTTATACAAAAAATAAAGTACAAAACACTGATGCCGCGAAAAATGGTTTCGTTAGGACAGTGCTTTATTATGATATAAATACCCACCTGTCAGCCTGAGCCTGTCGAAGACTTAGCAAAGTGCTTAACCAAGCGGCGAGTGCTTCGACAAGCTCAGCATGACAAGTTTTTCACACAACTCCCAACCAACATCTGACAACTCCCAAATCTACTGCACACTATTCAGCGACAAATCTATTCCCTGCGGGGCGCCTTCTATTTTACAAACGAGTGGAAAATCGGGATTGTTGAGTATCCAAATTTTAGTTTTGCCGTTGGCCGTTGTGGCGTAAAAGGTATCTACTTCTTTATCACCCAGGGTAAAAGCCGGGGCAGCATCGGTTACTACGATAAACTTTTGTCCGTTAAGCTCAAACGCTTTGTTGGTGGTGAGGCTGGTAAACGTATCTTTTGATATAAAGGCTATGGTTTCGTTGTCCTTGAGTTTGGTAATTTCTTCGTAACCGGGTTCGCGCAGGGCCATTTTGGTGCCGCTTTGTATGGCCTTGGCCGATATTTCGAACGTGCCGCTACCTAAAGGCCCTATTGCCCACTTCATGCGCAGCGGAGCTTCAAATTGAGTAATGGTTAAAAAAGCCGGAACGGTTTGCCCCATGGCACGGGCATGAGCGGTATAGTTTAGTATGGTACCGGTTTTTATTTGCGGCACCAATTTTTGTGCGTTGGCTGTTATAGCGGTAATGACTATGCTCAGGGTAATAAAAAACTTCTTCATCTTCAATAGTTTATTAATTGCTTAAATGTAGCTTTTTATTTATTGCAGATGAGCAACTTTCTTACCATCAAATATCATGTGTAAACCCTAAACTCTTAAAGATTTGTACTTTTACCAAATGTTGAGCAAAAATTCGATGGCATTAGGGGTATTGCTTGGTGCCGTACTACCCGGTATAGCTTGGCTGGTGTTCGGTTTTTTTTATAAAGATGCCTTTGTACTTAATAAACCCGCTATACCCTACATCATTGCCATAGGTTTAAATTTAGTGCTCATCAGAGTTTTACACAGCAAAGGCGCCGATAATACCACCCGGGGCATTATGCTGGCTTCATTTGCTTGTATGGTTTTGCTTATTGTATTTAAAGTGCGGTTAACATGAAATATTACCTTGTAGCCGGCGAAGCATCGGGCGATTTACATGGTGCCAACCTCCTGAAGGCATTGAAAGCTGAAGACCCGCAGGCTGAGTTCCGCTTTTTTGGGGGCGATTTAATGCAGGCTGAGGGCGGCACGCTGGTTCAACATTACAGCACCATGGCCTATATGGGTTTTGCCGAGGTGTTGATGAACATTCGCACCATCATGCGCAATATGAAGGCCTGTAAGCAAGACATTGCCGCATGGAAACCCGATACCTTAATACTGATTGATTTTCCCGGCTTTAACCTCAAAATAGCCGAGTTTGCCCAAACGCTGGGTATTCCGGTTTGCTTTTACATATCGCCCAAGGTATGGGCCTGGAACCAAAAGCGCGTGCACAAAATTAAGCGTGTGGTTAATCACCTGTTTTGTATACTGCCTTTTGAGGTGGAGTTTTACAAGCAGTTTGATATGAAGGTAGATTATGTGGGCAACCCACTGCTGGATGCCATAGCCGCCTTTACGCCTGATGAAAGCTTCCTGCAAAAACATAAGCTAAACGATAAAAAAATTATAGCTCTGCTACCCGGCAGCCGCAAGCAGGAAATAAGCCGCCTGCTGCCCGAAATGGTAAAATTAGCTACCCGTTTCCCCGAATATCAATTTGTAGTAGCCGGTGCGCCATCGTTCCAAATGGCATATTACGAGCAATATCTTGATGGCTCAAACCTACCGGTGGTTTTTAATGCCACTTATGATCTACTGCACCACGCGCACACGGCCATTGTAGCATCGGGCACCGCTGTTTTAGAAACCGCCTTGTTTAATGTTCCGCAAGTAGCGGTGTACAAAGCCCACCAGTTTATGGTAACCGTTGCCAAGATGTTTTTAAAGATCAAATACATTACGCTGGTTAACCTCATTATGGATAAACCCGTAGTAAAAGAACTGATTCAGGAAGATTGCAATACCGAAAGCTTAAGTACCGAACTAAGCCAACTACTTTCAGGCAGCTACCGCAATGCCATGCTCAGCAACTACCAGGAGTTGCATACCCTTATGGGCACTCCCGGCGCATCGGCCAAAACGGCTAAGCTTATTGTTGGGTATATCACAAAAAAAAGAGCCATGCTTGCAGCATGGCTCTATCGTTTTCATAGGTGATGTAAAAAAGTTTTATATAGGTAGATGGTAAAATGCTTATTATGCGGCAGCAACTAACTGCTTATTTACAAACTGGCTTTTACTTTTAAGTACTTTTAAATCAGCCATTAGTATATTTCTTAAATCCATATCAAACTTTTTCAAAAGTTTGGCTTCGGTAATTTGTTGAGTATTTTTCATAGGTAGATGTAGGTGTGAGGTAAAATACTTTATAATTAAGCAGCCGAAAGGCCTTTTTTTGAACTGATGCTTTGCTTGATAGTATCGATCAGTTGATTTTTTGCACTCTTAACGGCTTTCAAATCTTCCATTAACAGGGCTTTTAATTCATTGTCAAAACGTTTTACGATTTTGCTAATTGGGGCTTTGGTAGTAGTTTTCATCGTTTGGTAAGTTTTAAGGTCAAATATTAATTACTCTGTTTTTTCTCTTTGTCAATATGGTCTGTTTCGGTCAGGTTGTCTTTACGACGTTTGGCTTCTTCATACTGCCTTTGTACCTGTTCATCATCACGCGGGTCCGATGGTTGTTCAGGGTTTTGCGGGTTTTCCCACTCCTGTGATTCGTCGGGGTTTGTGTGATTATTTACCATTTCAATCAATTTGATTAACCTATTGCCAATTGAATGCCAAACTATGCATCCGCACAAAAAATATTTTACAATTAACTGAATATTAGGAAGAAAAATTACAATACAACTTCGATTATAGGTTTCACACGAAGGCGATTGCTCCTTTTAATTAATAAAATGCTGTATGGTAAAAACAGACACTGTATAGTACAGTAGTTAAACCGTACTCTTTTTTGAGTTAAGCAAATGCACCAACAGTACGATAACGGACAGTGTGATACCAATAACGCACACACCTGGCCAATGGAAAGTACCCCAAACCCGGGAGGCCAGGAATGTACCTGCCGAACCACCTGCAAAGTAAGATACCATATATACCGTATTAATACGGTTGCGCGCCGATGGGTTTAGTCCGAAGATAATAGACTGGTTAGAGATATGCGTAGCCTGCACGCCCATGTCCATTAATATTACGCCTACAATTAGCCCGGCCATGCTATGGCTAAAAGCAAAAAAGATAATAAACGATACCAGCAATAGCAGTAAAGTATAGGTAATTAGCCTGTCGGGGTTAGACTTATCGCTCAACCGGCCAATCAATGAAGCTGCCAATGCTCCAAAAGCCCCTATCAAACCAAATGCCCCGGCTACAGCGCTCCCCTCGTTAAAGGGCGGCTCGCGCAGCAGGAAAACGAGCGTTGTCCAAAAGGCGCTGAAACAGGCAAAGCACAAGGCTCCACGCAGTGCGGCAATGCGAAGTTTGGGCTCTTCTTTAATAAGCGTTATTAGCGAACGCATCAAACTACCGTAGTTACCTTTATGCTGCGGTTCAACCTCAGGAATGATGAGGGCAATGAGCATCCACATTAACAACATTAGTGCGGCAGCAATGTAAAACATAGACCGCCAGCCTAAATGCTCACCCACAATGCCACTCACCGTGCGCGATAGTAATATACCTATGAGCAGGCCGCTCATGATAAAGCCAATTTTCTTGCCCCGCTCTTCAGGGTTGGCCAAATGCGCCGCCATAGGCAGCAATATTTGCGGTATTATGGAAGTTACGCCTAATAAAAAACTACCCAATGCCATTACCCATAAACTTTTTGCCGTAGCAACTAACATTAAGGCAGCAAAAACACAGGCAAGATCAATAAGCATTAGTCGCTTGCGTTTAAACATATCGGCCAGGGGCACAATTAACAGCAAACCGGTGGCGTAACCAATTTGAGTAAACATAGAAATTTGCCCTGCCTGCCCGTTGCTTATCTTAAAATCGTGGGCTATATCGCCCAGCAGGGGCTGGTTGTAGTAAATATTAGCAACCACAAACCCGGTGGCCAAAGTCATGGTCCAAAGTATGAGCGGTGTAAGTTTATGTTGATGAGCAGTTATCGACATAATTTTTTATCAGATAATTATAAGAAAGCAAAGGTGAGAAACGTTTGCTTTAAATAATGTTCGCCTCGGTCAGATAAGTGTTAAAATGAAGTTTATGTATTAAACACGTTACAACATTTATTTTATTTTAACATTTATTAACATATCGTATAATTTTATGACAATCTGATACAATAAACATCTGCCGAATAAATTTTTTATAATTATTTTGAAAAAACATTTGGCAGTTTAAAAAGTAAGTGTTACTTTTACACCGTATTCAAAAGATACACAAAATAGTCTTCTCATAATTTAGGTTTATAATTGGTTAGTAAAAGCTCCTGCCCATCAGGAGCTTTGCTTATTTTAAGGCTTTTTGTAATTTAACAGGCAAATCATCCCCTCAATAAATTCATTTTATAATTTAAGACTCAAATTCCTTTTATACAGTCCGTTGGCTATTAAAATCACCAAAAAGGCCATAGCAAACGACCGTAAAATAGCCAGCCAACCATCATAAAAGCTATCGGGATAATTGACATGCAGCAACCGCATACCAAAAAAGGTAAGATAAGGTATCAAGTAGCAGGTCAATGTTGCCGTACCTGCCGCACTGATGAGTTTAAACCAGTTTAGGCATCCCTTCAAATCAACCAAATAAATAAAAAGCACATATACCAGCACACTAATACCCGTGCAAATAAAGACCCATGCCGGAGTTGAGTAAATTTTAGATATACCACCCGAATATGGTCGGATTAATAAACCAATGGCAATTAGAGCTGCCCCACTTAGCAAGCATCCGGTAATAAACCGATTGACGGCATGAGCATACTTTGCATACAACATACTCATTACCACGCCCGCCATAATTAAGCAAACGCTCGATGCATCATATATAGCCCACAGTTTAAAGCCATCGTAAACCGTATGAACCGTTACATGAAAAATCAGAAAAACAGCGAAAGCCACCCAAATAAACTTCAAATTGCCTTTGGCAAAAAGGTATATCAGTGCACAAGCCAGGTAAGCCCAGCCTATTAACCCTAAAATGCCCCACCATTGTACATTCATGCCTGTATAGCCATCTTCATCAGGATGGCCTTTGTATATAAGGGCAAGGGCAACCAGCATGGCATATCCCCACAATAATTAACACGGTTTTCACCGTTTTACTAATTGATGGTTTATAATTAAGCCATATTAAAAAGAAACTCAGGGTAGCCAATATAGCCCACAATGGCCGTGGGAACCAGTTGTTCTTATCATAACTATCCATGTTTACCTGGTACACCCCCATTAGCAGCAAGGCAAAGCCACGGTATAGTATATGTAAAAAGATCTGGGTAAAAGTGGCACCTTTGTGCCATTTATGTTCAATAGCCAACGGTATAGATAAGCCTACAATAAATAAAAAGGCCGGAAAAATGGTATCGGCAAAGCCCATTCCGTCAACTTCAGCTTCTACGTGGTCTATCCAGCCGGGAATGCCTTTAGCACCGCTCAACTCGTTAACAAAAATCATGAACAACATGGTAACGGCACGAAATACATCGACCGAGAGCAGGCGGGTAATTGGTTTGGTCATTTGGCAAATATTAGGGCTTGATTTGTAAAACCCAAGCCTATATCGCCAAATATATTTGCTGTAAACTACATTATAAAATCACAAAATACTGTTAAACAACATATTAAACTCTACCCAATACACTTTAATCAAAACCTATAACAATGCTGAATAGCTATATAAAAGTCCTTAAAAGATAAATGCCTCAAGCGTACAATACGCTTGAGGCACATCCAAACTTTTTAAAGTTTTTATCTATTATTTTTTCTTTTAGCCTTTCACTGCCGATAAATTATAAATACCACCCTTTACCGTAGCTATGGTGGTTTGATAACCCTGCGCAGTTTTCACCGATTTAGTTTTACTTCCGGAAACTTTAACAGGCTGGCTGGTCATCAGTACACACTTACCGCCTACTGCCGATTTAATAATAGCGGTACTTAGTTGCCCGTTTTTCCAGTTAAGGTCTACCGTGAATGCTCCGCGTGCTTTAATGCCTGCAATGCTGCCATCTTTCCAGGCCGATGGCAGGGCAGGCAGCAATTGCAATTTACCCAAATGGCTTTGCAGCAGCATTTCGGTCATGCCCGATGTGGCACCAAAGTTACCGTCGATTTGGAACGGTGGATGGGCATCAAATAAGTTAGGATATAGGCCACCGCCTTTTGATACACTGAGGTCGCGCATGAGGTCGCGCACCAGTTTGTAAGCATGGTCGCCATCCATCAAACGTGCCCAAAAGTTAATTTTCCAGGCCAGGCTCCAGCCGGTGCCTGCATCGCCGCGCAACTCCAAGGTTTTGCGGGCAGCATTGGCAAAGGTTGGTGTAGTAAGCGGAGATATTTCGCGACCGGGGTGTAATCCATATAAATGGCTAACATGGCGGTGATGCGGATCTTCATCTTCCCAATCTTTATACCACTCCTGCAAATTTCCTTTTTTACCAATGTGCAGCGGGTAAAGTTTAGCCAGCTTTGCTTTTAAAATATTGCGGAAAGCAACATCGGCATTTAACGCTTCCGAAGCTTCGATACAGTTCATAAAATGGTCGCGTACTATCGACATATCCATCGTAGTGGCTATAGATGTATTGCCGCTTTTGCCTTTATCATCAATAAAATCGTTCTCGGGCGAAAAAGATGGCGCAGTAACCAGGTAACCGTTCTTATCCTCCACCAAAAAATCAATTAAAAACTCGGCAGCACCTTTCATAACCGGGTAAGCTTGTTTTAAAAACTGCTTATCCTGGCTAAAGCGGTAATGCTCAAATAAATGGCGGCTCAACCACGGCGCACCCATATACCAGTTGGCCCATTTAGGGTCGCCTTTACCTAAATCACCTACCGGGTTGCTAATGGCCCATATATCGGTGTTGTGATGCGCAACCCAGCCTTTCATGTTGTAAAACTCGCGCGCAGTGGTTTTACCCGTTACGGCCAGCTCTTTAATAAAGCTAAACAGCGGGTATTCCATTTCCTCAAGGTTACTAATGGCGGCAGGCCAATAGTTCATTTGCGTATTAATGTTGATGGTGTAGTTTGAACTCCATGGTGCACGTAGTTTATTATTCCAGATGCCCTGTAAATTGGCTGGCACACCACCCTCTCTTGATGAGCTGATGAGCAAATAGCGCCCAAACTGGTAAAAAAGCGTTTCGAAACTTAAATCGACCGCACCTTTGCTAAATGCGAGCAAACGCTCATTAGTTGGCAAATTGGCTGATGGTGATGGGGCACCGGTTAAGTTAAATTTTACCCGGTTAAAATAGCGCGAATAATCGACCAGGTGATCAGCATATAATTTAGTCCAGGTGGCTTGCGTAGCAGCTTGCATGGCATCCCGGCATAACTTTAGTTCATCTTTACCCTCGGTTACCGGGCATTTATCATACCCGTTATAACTGGTTGCCGCACAAATGAACAATAAAACTTCATCAGCATTTTTCACGGTCACGCCTGATGTATCTGCATTCACCATACCGCCTTTTGCCAGGGCTTTAATTTGCACAGCCGCCCGCATACCTTTACAGTTAATACTATCGGCATACTTGATAGGTTCCTTATTGTAACCAATGTAGTTAGGGTCAACCTGCGACGGAGCTTTCATTTTCAATATTAATCCGTTGCTACCATTAGCCATAACCTCATATTTAACCAAGCTTGAATGGCCTGTTTTAAAGCTTATTTTGCCCGCTTTGCTGGCGGTAAAACGCACCACAATTGCCTTACCGGGAAATGAAGCTATAATTTCGCGTTTATAATTAACTCCTGCTGCGGTAAAACTTACACCAGCCAATGATTTGTTAATATCCAAATCGCGGCGGTAATTTGCAAAATCATCGGTACCTAAATCCTGCCTAATTTTTAAATCGGCCAGGGGTAAATACGATTGCGTGTAAACACCCTGTATTCCTTTTATATAATTATTTGCCGCAGCATAATCTTCATCCTGCAAAAGTGCTTTACGGGTTTTGGCAAGTGCTGCCGGGCCGTTAGGGTTTACATTTTTGCTTACCGGGCCGCCGCTCCAAAAGGTGGCCTCGTTTAATTGCAGCAATTCATCAGCCGGGCTGCCAAATATCATGGCACCAATGCGGCCATTACCCACGGGGAGTGCTTCGGTCCATACTTTGGCAGGTTTGTTAAACCATAAAACCTGCGAATTTTGTTGCGCAAACACGGATTTTGCCACAAACAGTAACAGCAAAAAGAGAAGTTTTTTCATGAGATTTACAAGGCTATTTCAATATAATGGGTCACAATCCTGATGATACCATTATAGGATATTGACGCCTAAGTTAGCATTTATTATCAATTTAACACTTAAAACCTAAGCAGGAAAGTACATGATAGTGTAATTTGTACACATTAAATATTATTACTACTTTTGTGTGGTGATGGAGAGCAACAAATACTTCCTTGACAATCTCCCGGAAATAGCTTTGGCATCCATTGTCATACACGTAAAATCAAACTGATTTTTGCTATGAAAAACACACTCATGAAAACAGTTATTATAGGCGGCGGCTTTGCCGGCATTAACCTTGCACAAGAGCTTTTAAAAAATAACCCCAACATACACGTTACCCTGGTCGACCGGAATAATTACAACTTTTTTCCACCGTTGCTTTACCAGGTAGCTACAGGCTTCTTGGATGCATCGAACATCAGTTACCCTTACCGCAGGCTATTTCGCGATCATGCTAATTTTACCTTCCAGATGGGCGATCTTCAGGAAATTTTTCCCGAAGAGAACCGCATCAAGCTATCAACAGGCGAATTGCATTATGATAATCTGGTAATTGCCACAGGTACCACCAGCAACTATTTTGGCATGCAAGACATACAAAAGTATGCCCTGCCCATGAAAACAATTGATGATGCGCTCATCCTTAAAAACACCCTGCTTACCCGCTTAGAAACAGCTACCCGCAGTACTGATGCACTCGAACGCAAAAGGTTAACCACCATTGTGGTAGCTGGCGGTGGCCCAACCGGCGTTGAGGTTGCAGGTATGTTATCAGAACTTCGCCAAAATATTTTTAAGAAAGACTACCCCGAACTGGCCGACCTGCCGTTTGATATTTATTTGGTAGATGGAATGCCTACGCTGCTTACACCAATGAGTGCCAAATCACAGGCTTATACGTTAAAATCATTAAACCAAATGGGTGTACAGGTTAAGCTCAATAAAAAAGTGGTTGGCTTTGACGGCAACGCCGTATCATTTGCCGATGGCGAGGTTATTGAAACCAGCAACGTAATTTGGGCAGCCGGTGTCACCTCCGAACGTTTTGCAGGTTTACCGCAAGAAAGCTACGGCCGTGGCAGCCGCCTTATTGTTGATGAATTTAACAAGGTGAAAGGCGAAGGTAATATTTACGCCATTGGCGATAACTGTTTTCAGGTTACCGATCCGGCCTTCCCGCAAGGTCACCCGCAAGTGGCCCAGGTAGCCATTCAGCAAGGACAAAACCTGGCCAAAAATATTATCAGTACCCTGAGCGGTGGCACACAAAAACCGTTTGTGTACCACGATAAAGGCTCGATGGCTATTATTGGCCGCAATAAAGCCGTTACCGACTTGCCAAAACCTGCACTACACATGAACGGCTTTATTGCCTGGTTAATGTGGCTGTTTGTACACCTGGTTAGTTTGGTAAACTTCCGTAACAAGCTTAAAACTTTGTACAACTGGGTTGCTGCCTACCTCACCAAAGACCAACACCTGCGTATGATCGTGAAACCGGCTCCAAGATTGGAAGACCAACCCGAAGCCATAAGCTAACATTGCACCTTATTCAAATACAAAAAAGTCCGGTTTTGCCGGGCTTTCTTTGTTTAGTGCATGACAACAAAATTTCTATAAAACAAAAAAGTCCTCAGAAATTTACCTGAAGACTTTTTGTTTTAGTGGAGAATATCGGAGTCGAACCGATGACCTCTTGCATGCCATGCAAGCGCTCTAGCCAGCTGAGCTAATCCCCCGTTGGGGTTGCAAAAATAGCAAAAAGTTAGTTAATCCAAAATTTTGTTAAATAATTTGTTTAACTAACTTTTGCTGGTGCTAAATCGAATTTACAATCCCACTTCTATGGCCCTGCTTATCAAGAAACCATCCGGCTGTACATAAAATATGCGAAATAGAGGAAGACGAAAAAAACTTTAAACCAATCTGCAATTAATTATGATTTGCACATCAGCGCTTTAATCATTGCAACAAGAGTTTGTATATTTAAACTATGAAATACTTATTCGTTTCGCTGTTCACAGTTTTTATTTCGTTTGGAGCATCGGCGCAAACTGTTGCGCCCGATTGGTCGGCTCCCCTGCCATCAAAAAATATAGCTGCCCAGGTAGACCATAGTGTTGCCGTTTGTGATACCGTGTCGGACTTTAGAGTGGTTAGCCCAGTGCTTACCTTAATAAACATTGGAGGCCGTTATCCCAACCAAAATTTAACCGTTGCGGTTAAGGGCGATAAAATAAAAATTAATGCTGCCCTCATGAAAAGCAAAGCTGTTTGCTTTTATGGCCCGGTAACCATTTTTAAAAACAAACCCGAAATTGTGATAACCGAACCCGAACAGATCAAAGACATTAAACAATACCAATAAAACAAAACGGGCTTGCAAAAATTGCAGGCCCGTTTTGTTATACCAGAAGTGCTTTTATTTAGATTTTGGCACCATTGATTTGATCCAGCTTACCAAATCGGCGGCAGCCTTATCGTTTTCAAAACCTAAATTGGCAGGAAGGCGACCGTTGGTATATTCGTCGTACAACCATGGGTCGGCAATTGCAATTACTGTGCCTTTACCGTGTTTGGCCGATGCTATAAGTGTTGCGCCCGCTGTATTTTTTAATACCGGCTTTGCAGCACCTGTGGTAGCTATAGAGCAGGCATCCTTCATGTAAATTTTTTTGGAGGTTTTAAATACAGGATTATCTTTTATGATTACGCCGCCATCTTCAAAGTGCTTATCATCAATTACGTGGTTTTGTATATCATCGTTAAAGTGCATGCCAAACTCGGCCGCTAACTGGTTATAATGCGGAAACTCCACATTGGCACTATCGTTAGCAAACATCACCAGCACACCACCCTGTTTAACCCATTGGCTGATTGCCTTTATATCATTAGGTAAAATATAATTAGGGTTAGGGTTTTCTTTTTTGCTATCCGGATCAACAATTATATAAACGCTGGTACCTTTAAGATTTGCTGCAGTTGGCGCAGCATCTAACGATTTTAAGTCGAAACCCTGACTTCTGAAAATATCGCCCAAAACAGAAAAACCGTTATGATCCTTCTCTTCCCATATATAATGGAAGCGTTCGGGCTGGCCTTGGCTATTTTTGCGGGTTTCGTGATTAAAATAATAATCAAGAGTTACGGTTTGAGCCTGGCTTTGTAATGCAGTAAAAGCTAACGCCCCGGCAAGTACATAACGGTAAAGTAATTTCATAGTCGATTTATTGATAATTGGTTGCAAGGCTAAGCTATAAGTTTTTAATTAAAAACAGTAAGCAAACTTTAGCCTCACCACAAGTCATGATTTTTTACCAGCATCTTTGTTGGCTTTATCATGCGCCTTGCGTGTACGCTCTTCGGCTTTCTTTACCTCGTCTTTTTCACTAATTGGTTCATCGGTTTTTAATTTTTCATCAGATGAATCATTAAGATGCTTATCCTGGTTTACTTTATCTGTTGCCATGATGTTAATGATTGATGGTGTATTAACTAACACCTCTTATAGCCAGTGGTTTTATTTAATTCATTTTACACATAATGTCTTATTTTTTAAATAAAAATTAAAACCGAATACCTGCTAATGGAGTTCTAATTTCAAAACATTAATATATCTATACTATGGAAACCATTGAAAAATCAGTAGAAATTTTAAACGACTTAATTGAGATTAATAACGACCGTGCCGACGGTTTTCAACGCGCTTTGAAAGATTTAGGTGAGGGTGATATGGATCTTAAATCGTTATTTGAAGAGTACAGCACACAAAGCCGCCAATTTTCACAAGAGTTAACCGCATTGGCTGCCCAGCACGGTGGCGATGCCGAAACCGGCAACAGCGTATCGGGCACCTTACACCGCGCCTGGATCGACGTGAAAGCCTTATTTACCGGCAGCGACCGTAAAGCCATTTTAGCAGAGTGTGAGCGCGGCGAAGATGCTATTAAAAAAGCTTATCGTGAAGGTTTAGCCGAAGGTGTATTACCTGCCGAAGCTATTACATTGGTAGCTCACCAGGCACAAGCCATCGGCCAGTCGCACGACCGTATTAAAGCCCTGCGCGACAGCCAGGCATAATTCATTTTTTTAAGATTAAACGCACAAAGGCTGCTAATTAGCGGCCTTTGTGCGTTTATACCCCTTGTCATTTCTATTGATAACAAGAAATAAAAAAATGCCTAGCAAGCTCTTGATTCATGATTCTATACTCTTGATCCTCTCCTTAAAACCCCACACTCAACCCTGCATAATAATTGCGCAAAGGAGCCGGATTGTAATACCGGTTACCCACCGCATTTAAATCATTCCCTAAGCTGTATTTTTGATTAAGCAGGTTATCGGCCCCGGCATAAATATTGAGTTTAAGCTTGCGTCCGGCATTAAATGCCCAGCCTGTTTTGGCTTGCAGCAAGTGATACTTTTCGGCGTAAACAGTATTGGCATCATTAACGGGCAACTTGCCGGTATAATTATGCTGCACAAAGAGATAAATTGCCTTGGGAAACCTGAATTGCAAACTACTTACCGCCACCTGCCTCGGTACCCCAGTTAAGCGGTTGCCCGAATAATTGTTGTTATTGACGGTATAGTTCCTGAAGTTAAATCCGTTATAAGTAAGCGCCTCATTAAACTGAATACCCCGAATAAAGCCCTCATTTTTTTGGCATAATAGCCATGCGGTAAAATTCAGCTCAACACCTAATTGCCTGGTACCACCTGCGTTTATAAAATAATCGGTTTCATTGGCTAATCGCTGATTAACAATGGTGTTGTTTAAGCGATAATAAAACACGGAGGCATCCAGCATCAAACTTTCATCCTGGTTACGCAGGCGGAAGCCGGTTTCATAATTCCAGCCGGTTTCGGGTTGCAGGGAGGTGTTGACGATGTTATTAGTGGGCCGCACCTCGGCAATGGTTGGTGTAGAATAACCACGACTCACCGATGCCCGCCATATAAAATCATTCAGTATGCTGTATGATATGGCCACACGAGGCATCAGTTGCGGGTCGAAGTTTTTGGTATTCAAGCTCTGTTGGTTAAGCGGAAACAGATTACGGAATTTGTAGCTGTAAAAGTTAACGCTCAGTGCAGCTTCAATATTCAACTTGTTAAAAAGCGTAGCCGCATAACGGGTGAAAAAGAAATGCTGGTTAGTGTTTACTTCATCCAAAGCCTGTGGTTTGCCTTGTACACCTTGCAAATTATCGTAATTATTAATACGGGCATTGGTTTGCTGCCATTCAGCACCTATATTTAGTTTCCAGTCAAATTGAGTTAATGGCAAACCGCTCAACTCAAAATAGGTGCGGCCGCCAAACGTATTTTCTTTGCGCTGCTCATAATTGGTAATAAACGGGTTGTCAAAATTAACATGCGACCCAAATATGGTTGCTATATTACGTATGCGGTTAGTTAGTCGTGCTTCGTTCACTAACCCTCCAAAAAGCATTTTTGTAGTGATACCAATATTTTGCTGAATAGCCCCCGGTAAGGTAGCTGTTGCCGGGCGTGATGCACGTGGGTTGGCATCAAACTGCGACTGATTTAATCCGCCGGGAGTTTGATATTGCAAATCGGAATAAAAGCCCAATGCCTTTAGCTGATTACTTTTACCATAGCTATGCTTATTGGCTAACTGTATATAATGCCGCTGCATGTAGCTATGGTCGCGGTAGCCATCATAGCTTTGATAGCCTTGGTTAACGTTCAGTTCATTCCTGCCCCATTTTTGATGAACAGCGGCGCTTTGATGTATTAATCCGTACGAACCTGCGTTAAAACTAACGGAAGCCGTGCTGCTATCAGTCAAGCGATTAACCGGGTTAATCAATACAACTCCCCCAGAATTAGCACCAAATAAGCTCCCGTCGGGCCCTTTTAAAATTTCGATGCTGTGCAAACTGGCTATATCAAGCGCATTCAGGTAAGTATTGCCCCCGGCATCGGTTAGGGGCATCTCGTCAAAGTATATCTTCACGTTACGTACCCCAAACGGCGACCTTAGCAAGCTTCCTCTTATTGATAGCCGGTAACTGCCCGGCGTACGCTCCTCCATACGGATGCCGGGAAGTGTATTCATGGCACTAACCAGCGAATTGGTAGGCTGCAAACTTAATTGCTTGTTACTCAATACGCCAACCGAGGCCGGCACCTGCAACATTTGCTGCTCTGATAAATATCCCCTAACGGTAACGGGTTTAAGTTTACGGCTGGTATCGGCCTGTTGTGCAAAAACACTGAACGATAGAAAAGATAGCAGTACAGTAGTAACTGTTTTGTACATAGGTTGAATGAGGTGTAAAACAAAAGTAGTCCTTTTGCTGAAAGGACTACTTTGTTGGATTGTAAAATGAAGGTTAGATAGTTGTACGTGAGGACAAACAAAAAATGGCGGTGAATTGCCCCTCCTAAATCCTCCCCGGAAGGGAGGACTTAAAACTAAAAGCCCTCCCTTCCGGGTAGGGTTGGGTGGGGCTATCTACTCACCCTCCATATCTTATTCCCCGCATCATCGGCCACTAACAGCGAGCCATCTTTAGCAACAGCCGTACCCACCGGACGACCGTAAACCTGTTTTTTCTCAACATTGGCAATAAAACCGGTCATAAAATCTTCGGGCTTACCGGGTTGGGTTCCGTTGAAAGGAATGGCAACTACTTTGTAACCTACCAGTTTAGAACTGTTCCATGAGCCGTGCTGGCCAATAAATGCTGCGTTTTTATATTTTTCGCCAAAACCATCGCCAGCATAAAAGGCTAAACCTAATGATGCCGTGTGCGAACCTAAAGCTACATCGGGCACCAAGGTGCTTTTTACTAAATCGGGGCGTTGGCCTTTTAAGCGGGGATCTTCATGCTGACCAAAATATGCGTAAGGCCAACCGTAAAATCCGCCTTCTTTAACGCTGGTAGCATAATCGGGCACCAGCATGTCACCCAATTCATCCCGCTCATTAACGGCTGTCCAAATGGTATTGGTGCCAGGGAAAAAATCGATACCTACCGGGTTACGTAAACCACCGGCATATATTTTCTCGCCCGAGCCATCTAAGTTTACCACCAGGATACAGGCCCGGCGGGCTTCGTTGGCTATACCATGTTCGGCCACGTTACTGCCCGATCCAACGGTGATGTAAAGTTTAGTACTGTCTTTACTAACCAGCAGGTTGCGTGTCCAGTGGTTATTGTAACCTCCGGCAGGTAGTTTTAATACACGCTTGCCTTCGGCAGTTATGCGGGTGTCTCCCGGTTTGTAAGGGTAACGCCATAGGCCATCGGTGTTGGCTACGTAAAACCAGTTGCCAACCACAGCCATACCAAAAGGCTGGTTAAGGCCGCTCAGGAAAAGTCCCTTGTTATCAACTACGCCATCACCATCTTTATCTCTGAATATGACAATGGTGTTTGGGCTGTCGCCCATGTTTTGCGATTTATTTTTGCCCGCCAATGCCGAACCGGCTTTTTTCAAGCCCTTAGCTTCGGTTGTTGCCAAAGCGGCAAACACATCGCCATTGGGTGCTACATAAATATTGCGTGGATTATTTAAATCTTCGGCATACAAACTCACCTTGAAACCGGCAGGCGCTGTAGGGGTTTTACCGTTAGGCCAGCCTACCACCTCACAAAAATTTTGTACAGATTTGGTGGCATAGGGTGCGGGCAAATCTACCTGCTGGCCTACTTTATCGGCCGTGGTATCGGCCAAAGCCTGGTCAGGCTTCTTGCTTTGCTGGCAGCTGGCAAGAATTGTTCCGGCTGCTATGGCCAAGTATAGTAAGTTCCTGTTTTTCATAAGGCATTCTTTTGCTAACACTAAAAAGAATTAACCTTAAAGGAAACTTTTTGTTTAAAAGAAGAAGTCTATAATTTGAGCTTTATGGTCTAAAAATTCACAAACTTATCCACCTGCTCATTCACAAATTTCACCGTTTTTTCCTCAAACAAATCGCCATCGGCATTAATCTCTTTACGTATACCGGGTATGTGGATGCGCAATGGTAAAACATGCAAATGCAGGTAACTGCAAACACCGGCAAAATGATCAATACCGCGTATGTTACCGTATGTGCCTGATGAATGCCCAACCAGTGCCGCCTTTTTATCATAAAAACTATCAGGAAAAGTACAGGCATCAATAAAAGCCTTGAGCACACCGGGGAAACTGCCATTGTACTCGGGAATGATGAACAGGAACTTTTGCGTAGCGGACATGAGTTGTTGTATGGGCTCAAACCCGGCGCTACGGTTGCCAAACATATCGGTTTGGATAAAGTTGGAAGGCAGGTCTTCTAATGATAGCAGCATAACCTCTAATCCCTTATTTAAAAGCAGCTTTCGATAATATTTAGCCAGTTTAAGAGTTGAACTTGCGGGGCGGTTGGTGGCGGCTACAACGGTTATCATTAAAAAAAGTGTTTATAAGTTAACGCAATACGAACGGCTGCCGAATTGTTTAATTTCGTATCTTTAGCCCCCGGTTAAAAGCAAAGCGAATGTATAAATTTTTAGCTTTACTTTTAATTAACCGGCAAAGGCAGTTTTCATTATATCTGAGGTAACAAAATGAGTAAAATTATAGCTTTAGCTAATCAGAAAGGAGGCGTTGGTAAAACTACGTCGTCTATTAATCTGGCTGCAAGTTTGGCCGTGTTAGAGTATAAAACGCTGCTGGTTGATGCCGACCCTCAGGCCAATTCAACCTCGGGTATTGGCTTCGATCCACGCACCATTAAAACCAGCATATATGAGTGCATCATAAATCAGGTTGATGCGGTTGATGCCATTCAAAAAACCGACACGCCAAACCTCGACCTGCTGCCTGCTCACATTGACCTCGTTGGTGCCGAAATTGAAATGATCAATCTTACCGATCGCGAGTATAAAATGAGGGCTATCCTCAATCAAATACGTGATCAGTATGATTTTATCATCATCGATTGTTCGCCATCGTTAGGCTTAATTACCATTAACGCCCTTACCGCAGCCGATTCGGTTATCATACCTGTACAATGCGAATACTTTGCGTTAGAAGGTTTAGGTAAACTGTTGAACACCATTAAAATTGTTCAAAACCGTTTAAACCCCCAGTTGGATATTGAAGGCATTTTATTAACCATGTACGATGTGCGTCTTCGCCTTTCAAACCAGGTGGTTGAAGAGGTGCGTACCCACTTTGAAGATCTGGTTTTTGATACCATTATACAACGCAATACCCGTTTAAGCGAAGCGCCAAGCTTTGGCGTATCGGTAATTATGCACGATGCTACCTGCAAGGGCGCGGTTAATTATTTAAACCTGGCCCGTGAAATTATTCGTAAAAATGGTTTAGGACAAACAGCTGGCAAGGCAACTCCGGCAGCAGTTTAATATATAAATGAGTTTAGATAAAAAGAAGGCATTAGGCAAAGGGCTCAGCGCCCTGCTCAACGATAGCGACAGTGTAAATGCTCAAAGCAATTACTCGCGCGAAGCCGGTGGCAATGGTAACAGCACCGCCGGCAACAACGGCGTGGGTTCTATCAGCGAAATTCGTATTGCCGAAATAGAAATAAATCCATTTCAGCCCCGCACCGATTTTGATGAGCAAGCCCTTATTGAACTGGCCGAGTCTATAAAGGTACAAGGACTGATACAACCTATTACCGTTAGGCGCGTTAACTCGCACTCGTACCAGTTAATATCGGGCGAGAGGCGTTTACGTGCATCAAAACGTGCCGGCTTAAATACCATACCTGCTTACGTACGCACCGCTAACGACCAGCAAATGCTGGAGATGGCGCTCATAGAAAACATTCAGCGCGAAAACCTGAACGCCATGGAGGTTGCCCTCAGCTTTCAGCGTATGATTGATGAGTGTAGCTTAAAACAGGAAGAACTGGGCGAGCGTGTAAGCAAAAACCGCAGCACCGTTACCAACTACCTGCGCTTGTTAAAATTACCGCCAAGCATACAAGCTTCCATTCGCGATGGTGATATTAGCATGGGCCATGCCCGTGCCCTGATCACTATTAACGACCCTGTTAAACAAGTGCACCTGCACCAGCAAATTTTACAGCACGGTCTTTCGGTTCGTAAGGTTGAAGAGATGGTACGCGCCTTGCAAAACGGCCCTGAAAAGAAAGAAAGCAATAAACCCGCCCCCGTTTCGTTTCAGATACAAAAAATACAGGACGATCTGGCTTCTAAGTTCAGCAGTAAGGTTAAGCTGAAGGTAGGTAATAAAGGCTCGGGAAGCATCGAGATCCCATTCCTTTCGCAGGATGATCTGAGCCGTATACTCGAAATGCTGGATTGGTAATAATATTAATGAACAGGTTTTTCATCATTTGCATACTCAGCTTTTTTGCCCTGGCAGCCTATGCCCAAAAACCTGATACCCTAAAAAACAAAAGCCGCACCGATAGCCTTATCCGTAAGCGCGATTCGGTTAAAACAGCCGATGCCATTACCAAGGTAATCACCAAAAAAAATAAAAAGAAATACAATCCGGATAGTACCCATAGCCCGGGCCTGGCATTCAGGCGTTCGGGCTTTATACCCGGCTGGGGGCAATGGTATAATCGCCGCTGGTGGAAAGTGCCTATCGTTTACACAGGTTTGGGCTTGTTAGGCTCGGCAGTGGTGTTTAACCAAAAATACTACAAGCAATACCTGCGTGTATATAACTTAAGGCGCAACGGAGAGCAACCCGGCGACGGCGACTCGCAAGAAATAAAAAATCTTTATCGCAATACTACAAGCGCCTCAACTACGGCTCTCGAAAATGCCGTTAATGGTTATCAGCGCAATATGCAGTTGAGTGTATTAGGTATACTGGGTGCATGGGGCATTCAAATGATAGATGCATATATCGATGCCAAATTCATACACTCCTACACCATGGACCGTGATCTGAGTTTCCGCATAACTCCGGGCGTACAAACCGGACCGCTTTATGCCTCAAACAGCCTTTCAACGGTTATGCCGGTTGTTAAGGTTAGTCTTACTTTTTAAAAGGCCACTAACGGGCAACAATAAAGCCACAACACTTCCGTTTCAGTGAAACACCAACAAGGAGATGATGTAATTCGTCTCCCAAACACTGAACCCACGGAAATCACATGAACAAAACCTTTGTAATGATTGGCCTTGTGCTTACTTGCGCTGCCGCATTTGCTCAAAGTAACATCACAACCACCTTCAGGACCACTCCTCAACTTCACAAAAACAAAAAATTCAGCCAGCCCGATAGCCTGCACAGTACATCATTAGCAGTAAAACGTTCGGCTATAATACCCGGTTGGGGACAATTTTACAATCACAAATGGTGGAAAATGCCCCTGGTTTATGCCGGGCTGGGCGGTTTTGGTTATGGCTTTATATTTAACCGCGCGGAATACAATGCCTACCTACGGGTTCATCGCCTTGTAAAGGGTGATGCCAAACCTGGTGTTACCGACACTAAGGCCGTAAAAGACTTATATGCAAGAGCAGGTAAAGCCTCGCTGCCTCAAATTGAAAATGGCTTAAACTACCACCAGCGCAATATGCAACTTTGCGTACTGGGCTTTGTAGGCTTTTGGAGCTTACAAATGATCGATAGCTACATTGATGCCAAGTTCAGGCACTCGTATTCCATCAACCCCGATCTAAGTTTCAGCGTAGCGCCGGGTGTTGAAAACACGACCCTGTATGCGGCAAATAATATTTCTTCGGTTATGCCGGTTATAAAAGTTACCTTTACCGTTCAATAACCTTTTTAAATCGTATTAACTAAACAGTTACATGAAAATTGCACTCTTCGGTTACGGCAAAATGGGTAAAATTATCGAGAAGATAGCTACCGACCGCCGCCACGAAATTGTATTGATTATAGATAAAGACAACCTGCACGAAGCCACTGTTGAAAACCTGCAAAAGGCCGATGTGGCCATCGAATTCAGTACCCCGGCCACCGCTATTGAAAACATGAACCGCTGCTTTGAGGCCGGTTTACCTTTAGTTGTGGGTACCACAGGCTGGTACGAGCAGTTAGACGAGATCAAAGAAAAGTGCCTGGCCGGTAACAGTACCCTCATGTATGGGTCTAACTATAGTGTAGGGGTTAATATCTTCTTCCATGTGAACCGCATGCTGGCAAAGATCATGAATAACTACCCGTATTACGATGTACAGGTTGAAGAGATACACCACACACAAAAGCTCGATTCGCCCAGCGGAACGGCCATTACCATTGCCGAAGGCGTGTTGGAAGGTTTGGAAGCTAAAAACGAGTGGAAAAACATTTTACTGAGCGATACCGGCGAGGTAGGTAACGAAAGTTTAGCTGCCAGCCAATTGTTAATCGAATCGCACCGGATCGAGAACGTACCCGGCACCCACACCGTGCTGTACGACTCGGAAGTGGATAGCATTGAGTTTAAACACACCGCGCACAATCGTAATGGCTTTGCATTAGGTGCCGTTATAGCAGCCGAATGGCTAAAAGATAAAAAAGGATTTTACGCGGTAACAGATATGTTTACCTTTAACGCTTAATCATAGCCTCAATTATTGATTATTTTATATGAATTGGAAATTCTGGGATAAGAAAAGAGATAAGGATCAACCCAAAAAGAAAAAAAGCGCCGCCCGCGAATGGACCGATGCCATCATTTTTGCCGTTGTTGCCGCTACCCTCATACGTACTTTGTTTATTGAAGCCTACACTATTCCTACCGAATCGATGGAACGCTCGTTATTGGTGGGCGACTTTTTGTTTGTAAGCAAGGTTAATTATGGCGCTCGTTTACCCATGACGCCGGTTGCATTCCCGTTTGCACACCATACCATGCCTATCATCGGCACTAAAGCCTATTGGGATGGTATTAAACTGCCTTACTACCGTTTACCCGGTTTAAGCGATATAAAAAAGGGCGATGTTGTGGTATTTAACTGGCCTATGGAAGCTGATACCCCACTGTTACGCCCGGTTGATAAGCGCGAAAACTATATTAAACGCTGCCAGGGAACACCTGGTGATACCTTATCTATTGTAGATGCGCAGGTGTTTGTAAATGGCAAAGCCAACCCTAACCCACCCGAAGGGCAAATTAATTACGAGGTTAAAACCGACGGTAGCGAAATTAATCCTAAAACATGGGATGAGTTGCATGTAACGGTATCTGAGTACCCAACCATGACCAAGGCATCGGCCGAGGCTCTGAAAAAATTTAGCAACATTAAATCGGTTAAGCCGCTTGTAGAACCAAAAGATTCGGTTAATTACATGAGTGGAGGCGTTTTCCCGGGGGATAAGCATTACGCCAAATGGAACCAGGACAACTACGGACCGATCATCGTTCCTAAAAAGGGTTGGACGGTTAAATTAGATAACCTTAGCCTGCCATTTTACAAACGTGCCATAACCGTTTACGAAGGCAATAAGCTGGAGCTTAAAGGCAACGACATTTATATTAACGGTGCCAAAACCAATAGCTACACCTTTAAAATGAACTACTACTGGATGATGGGCGACAATCGCCACAACTCCCTCGACTCACGTTTTTGGGGCTTTGTACCCGAAGATCACATAGTAGGTAAAGCCCTGTTTGTGTGGATGAGCTGGGACAGCAACGCCAGCTTCCTGAACAAAATACGATGGAGCCGCTTGTTTATGGGCATCCATTAACAATCAAAGCCTTAGCGAAAAGCTAAGGCTTTTTTGTCTGAAGATAAAAACCTTGTCATTGCGAGCGATAGCGTGGCAATCTCCACCATGCGTTTCCGAAATGATTAATCATACCAACCCTCGCTTAAATCCTTCCACAATTTGTTTTGACTAATAATCAAGTCTATCTTTTTTTGCCTCGAACCTGCTTTTAATTGTTTTTCGCGGTCAATCGCATCATGCACCCACTGAAATTCCTCGTAATAAACCAGTTTATTACAATTATATTTAGCTTAAAACCATTTATAAATTTTATTCTTATGCTCCCAAATGCGAGTTTGCAGGTTGTTAGTAACGCCGATGTACAAAACGTCGTTTTCTTTATTAGTTATGATGTATACGTAATATTGATGTGAGTTTCCAATCATACGGTTAACCTTTTTGATAGAGATTGCCACGCTATCGCTCGCAATGACATAGGCGGTTTTTATAAGGGCTCAAAACTAAAATCATAAGCCTTCATCGATATAAAACAATCATTACTCGTACATTGTGGCACCTTTTAAAATATCAGCAAATACTCTCCATGTTGAAACATCGGCATTAATACTTTGCCCTGTATTGTCATAGTATCCTTGTATGTCCTCTGTATACCGCCCAATTGCTTCAATAAAATCAGCCATGGTGGGATTAGGGTGTTCAGATGGGTTTATGCTGCTTACCTCCTCTTCCAGTGTATTAATAAATAGAATGAAAGAAGCTCGGTCAGTTACATCGGATGGTTGCATACTTTTCAATTAAGTGTTTTACAACCTCTCAACCCCAAACCGCTCTGCCAACAAATTCAAATCATCAACCACAGCCTGTACCAGTGGGATGCCGTTAACTTTACGATTGGCTTCGGCTTCCAGTTCGGGTTCGCCGGGTATAATTACCTTTTGGGTGGAGTCTACAGTTTGAGCCGATTTGAAGCGTTTTATCCAATTATCAAGGTTAGCTTTAAACTCATCAACCGGGCGAAAACCGTCTACGCGCATGGCACCTAAAAAGTGGCCTATACCTTGCCCTGGTGGATTAGGTGACGGCTCCATGAATGCTACGAAGGGGGGCACCCATGGGCCGTAGTTAGCACCCGATAGTACACCCGATAAAATATCGACGGTGGCACTCAATCCAAAACCTTTGTGGCTACCATGGTCGCGGTCGCTACCCAGGGGTAGTAAAGCGCCGCCGGTTTTAAGGGCATGCGGGTCGGTTGTGTAATTACCTTGCCCATCCTGTATCCATCCTTCCGGAACAGCTTTGCCCGAACGCTGGGCGATCTCGAGTTTTCCATTAGCCGCGGCCGAGGTAGCCATATCAACAATCAACGGTGGGTATTTACCTGCGGGGAACGCATAGCACATAGGATTTGTACCCAGCATCCGCTCATTGGCAAATGTGGGCGCGACCAGCGGACTTGCATTGGTCATGGCAAAACCTATCATGTCCTTTTCAACTGCCATTAGTGCGTGATAGCCGGAAATTCCAAAGTGGTTAGAGTTACGTACCGATACCCATCCCGAACCGTATTTTTCTGCCTTTTCAATAGCTATTTGCATAGCAAACGGCGCTACCACCAAACCTAAACCGGCATCGCCGTCAACGGTAGCGGTGGTGGCGGTTTCATGCACAACTTTAATATCGGGTTTGGCGTTGATGCGTTGCTTCTCCCATAAGCGTACGTAACCGCTCAGTCGGGCAACACCGTGCGAATCGATACCGCGTAGATCTGATTTTAAAAGCACATCGGCTGCCAGTTCGCTATGCTCATTAGAGCAGCCTATGGCTTTAAAAACATCCTCGGTAAAGGTGCGTAACTTCGTTTCGGTAAATGTTGGGTACATGGCGGTAAAAGTACCGCATTGCGTTTAAGCAATCAATATTCATTACAAAACTTATCCCAATCACCGGTTAGCCATCAGCGGCTCGGTTGCCTTTGGTATAGGCTTGCAATTTTTGAGCTGAAGTAAAGCCTGCTTCATTTTATCCTCATACTCGGGATGCTCTTTAAACATGTTATGCAATAAAGCACCATCAAAATAAGCGGTAATGTGCTGCTGAAGATCGGGCGTGAGGCATGAAAATTTATTTTCGTTAAGTTTATTCACCAATGTGCAATAGGTATTATCGGCCAGGCCGTACTCACCAAATTTGAGTGGGTGACCTGTATCCAAGTTAATATCTACAAGATTTAGCTTATTAGCATCCCATTGATGAAGCGCATCGGCATACTTTACAATAATAGTATCAAATACCTGCTCAAAGCGCTTTTCGCCTTCTAAACCGGGATATACAAACTTGAGGTTTTTAAGCGGACCTACTTTGGGTAGCACATTTACCAGCCATGAGAGTGCGCGTGCTTTAAAATCGGGCTTATTGTTTTTGCCGCTAAACTCTTTGTTGTACATCCGCCTGCTCATTTTATACCTGAAACTGCGTTTGCTGGCTTTACTATCGCGCTTTATAATGTCCTCTTTCTTAGAGTTCCAGGCACGCTTGGTCATGGCCGGGAAAAGATTTTTAACTCCCCAGCGCATGGTGTTCACACTGGAGTCGAAGTTTTTGAAAAGTACATTAAGCTCTTGTCCGTAAGTTTTTAAAAATGCCCTTTCCAAAGGTGCGGTTGCCACATTAAAGCCAATAAAATCATGATAGGCTACCGATGCATAATTGCTGCGGCCAACCTGCACCACATCGTAGGCAAACTCCATACGGCTATGCGAGGTGTGATCGTTATCATAAGTCACCACATTACCAAATTTAGCCTGGAGCGCAGGATAAACCTTAGGCACAGTAACATTGGTGGCCATGCTATGGCCGTATTTATCGGCTATGTAGTGCGATAATGCACCCAGCGCAAAGGCATACTCATTAAGGCTATGCGCTTCGTTAAGGAGGTTAACGATAAAATCTCCGCTACGCACATAGTGCAGCAAATCGGTAAAATCAGAATTGCCACCAGGGGTATAGCCAATATCGGCCACCAGGCTGCCGCCATAGGCGAATGAATGAGCTTTAATAAGATCATCCAAAGACGCTTCGGGATAGCGTTTCAACAATATAGGCCTAAGGGTGCGGTCCCACTCGGCATCAATAATAGCTTCATGCGCCAAAATTGAAAAACCTTTAGCGCGTAAAGGGCAAAAAAAAGCGGCTGTAATCAACCAAAAACTAAAAATATAAAACCTTGAACGTGTGGGCATATACAACGGCATCAGGGGCGCCAATGGTATATAACATCGGGGTTTGTATTGTGTTTGTATTGAACTATGCCTATCCAAAAATTTACACAATTACAAAAAAGGTGTAACATGGTTAAAATTTATGTGTCATGTGGATGTGATGACCATTAAAATTGATATGCCTGTTTACTTAACGGCCTTAAAGCATTCAAGGGTGCATCGCCACTAAATAGTTGCCTTATAACATATGAAGAAACTTATACTCACTGCAATTTGCGGGTGCATGGCTGCTATTGCCCTATGCCAAACCAATACCGCCCTCATTAAGGGTTCGGTTACCGACTCTGCAACCCAAAAACCGCTTAGCTATATTACCCTTGCTTTAAAAGATTCAACTGGGCAGCAATCAATAAAAAGTACCCTTACCAAACCTGATGGTTCTTTCGAAATTAATCAAGTTACCCCCAAAGCCTATCAACTGGTAATAATTGCCGTAGGCTACCAGGCTAAAACTATTACCATACCGGCTTTCAGTAAAATATTCGACGCTGGCAACATCCTATTGGCAAATGCCACCAACCAATTAAAAGAAGTGGGTGTTACAGCTTCACGACCCCTGGTAAAACAAGAAATTGACCGCCTGAGTTATGACGTACAAGCCGACCCCGACAGCAAAGCGCTCACCGCTATGGATATGGTGCGCCGTGTTCCGCTGCTTACCGTTGATGGTGATGATAATATTCAATTGCAGGGCAGTGGCAGTTATCGCATTTTTATAAATGGCAAACCGTCGGCGTTACTGGCATCAAGCCCTAAAGATGTTTTACGGTCGATGCCCGCCAGTACCATTCAAAAAATAGAAGTGATCACTACTCCGCCATCCAAGTACGATAGCGAGGGCTTGGCCGGCATCATCAATATTATCACCTTCAAAAAAACTACCGACGGCTATAACGGCACCATTACCAGCAGATACAGTTACCCTTGGGGACCAAACCTGAATTTGACGGCCACGGCTAAGCAAAGCAAATTTGGCATGTCGGGCTATGTAGGGGTGGGCAGGCAAAGCATTAATACCACCCGGTTAACTAACTTGCGCGAAACCTATTCGGCTTCGCAACCAACTGCTATTACCTCAACTTTTAACCAGGATGGTATTTATACCTGGGGTGGTAATTATATTTATGGTAGCACCGAAATGAGCTATGAGCTTGATTCGCTTAATTTATTCACGGCATCGGTAAATTACAACCGGGGAGTTTTTAGGCAGGATTTTAGTCGGCAAACAGCCTTTACCGGTGGGCAAGCGGGCGCGCAATCATACCTGCTGCTCACCAATGGCAACTTTGACTGGGAAGGGCTTGACGCCGGATTTAACTATCAGTTGGGTTTTAAACGTAATAAGCAGCAGTTATTTACGGCATCGTACCGGTATTCTTATTACCTGAACGGTCAGAACAGCGAGGTACTGGCCACCGACCGCATTAACTATGATGTACCTAATTACAATCAGTTTAATGATGCCAGCACCAAAGAGCATACTTTTCAGTTAGACTATGTGCACCCGGTAAAGCAGCTGACCATTGAGGCCGGGGTAAAAGCTATTCTTCGCGGAAACTATAGCTTAGCTACCGGGCAACAGCAAGCCGGTCAGGGTTTTGTTGATGACCTAACCCGTCGTAATAATTTTGTGTACGATCAGGATGTATACAGCGCCTACAACTCGTACCAACTCAAATTAACAAAGTGGACATTTAAAGCAGGGCTGCGTGTAGAGCATACACGCGTTAATGCCAATTTTATAACTAACAATAATACTTTACTAAAAACCAATTATACCAATGCGGTGCCATCCGTATCGGCTATGGTTACATTGCCTAAAAACCAAAGTCTTACTTTTGGTTACACTACCCGTTTAGAGCGGCCATACATATTTCAGCTTAACCCGTTTGTTGATCGCTCCAACAGCCAGTACATTAATACCGGCAACCCTAATTTAGATGCGGTTACCAGTCAGTTAGTTGAAATTACGCATACCAAAACCGGCAAGGGTACGCTTAGCAACAAATTAAGCTTTATGTATACCGGCAACAGTATTGTACAGTTAATTAAGCTGGTTAATGACACTTCTACCCGCACGTTTGCCAATGCCGGTAATACAAAAATTTTGCGCTGGAATATTAGTGGCAACTACAACATCACCAATAAGCTAAGTGTAAATTTTAACAGCGGGTTATTTTACGTATGGCTTAAAGGGCCGTTTAACGACCGCTTTTACAGTAACGAAGGGATACGTACCAACACCTTTGCAAACGTTAATTACAAACTTACCGATAGCTGGCAATTGGGCGCCACAGGTGGCTACAACCGCAGGTATATAAACTTACAGGGAGGCTCTAACGATTATCCTTATTCATCTGTAAGTGCAAGCAAAACATTCTTAAATAAAATGGCTACCATAACGGCTGTGGTTAATAACCCGTTTCAGCGATATTTTGACTTTAAACAGTTTACAAATACGCCTGATTTTTATCAGGGAAACACTAACCGGCAGTTCTACCGTACATACAACATTAGTTTCAGCTATAAATTTGGCCGCCTGAGCAGCGACATCAAAAAGAACCAGCGAAGTATTAACAACGATGACAAAAGCTCGGCAGGAGCCTCAAACTAAAGCGTATGTTAGTTATACTGATAGATACTCATAAGCCAGTTACCAGCCTACTCAGTTCATTGGGCATAATTATTGGCTTTGCTATACTCATATTGGCAGGAGTTGTATTGTTGAGTAAAATATGGAAGCGCTGAGTAGCATATTTAAAAAAGCAGGGCCCGGAGATTTACCTCCGGGCCTTGCTTTTAATTGGTTTATATTAATTATAAGCTTTTTATCCAGCTTACCAATTCGTCGCGGCCTTTGCCGGTTTTTTGCTGGAGTTTGCCCAACAACTCGTCGTCTTTACCTTCTTCGTAAGTTAAATCATCATCGGTAAGGTCGGCGTAGGCTTGTTTAATTTTGCCTTTCAATTCATTCCAGCCACCTTTTATTTCTAATTTATCCATGGTAGTATGTTTTAATTGTAATGATAACAGGAGTGAGAGGTTTTGGTTTTCTTTAGTTCACTGGCAATTGCTCATAGTTTATGGAAAACCTATGACTTCCCAATAATTTAACTGCTTACTTTACCCCGCGTTTTAATCAGTTAGCCCGTATAGTTAATTATAGAGGATTCTCTATCATAACTATAACCTGTCATGAATTTAAAATTTTTCGCTTTTAACCGCCGGTTGCCCAAAGGGTACCGTATAGTGGTTTGGCAAAATATTACCGGCCAAAAACGGTACAGTCTGTTTTGGGGCGATGACCGCCTGATGTCGTTTAACAGCAAAGCTGAAGCTGTAAGTTATGCTGTGGGAATGATTAAAGATATTAAACGATACCAGTATGATTTTGAAAACGATGTTGCGCTATTGCAACCTGCTTTACTTGCGCGGTAGTTCAACAATTAACTGATACCTATCCCATGGCTTTAAACTACGCAGCAATCGGACAATTTTTTGTTTCCATGCGGCTTGCTGCTCTTCATCCAGGCTGTGTTTGGTTTGCAAGTCGTACTCGCGCTGCATTACCTGCAAATCAGCAAGTGTGCTTTGGTAAATGCTGCTCATTAAATCGGGCAGGGTAGCCGGGGTGTACGTTGCAGTAGATACCCGCCGGTAATATACACGTTTATAGCACTCGGTAATATCAAAGTGCAGTTGCTCATGCGCCAATAACCTGGCAGACGCCTCACCCTTACGCCAGCTAAGGCAAGGGTTAAAATTTGTTACCATAACCGTATACAGCTTGTAATTACGCGCCGACCATGTACGCACAAAGCCAGAATTGGTATATGCCGCAGCAATTGAGTTACTGTCGGGTTTGGCTTTATAATCGTTCCACGTTAAAGGGCGGTTGGCTTTCCAAACTATGCTGTCGCAAGGGTTGGTTTGGGCAAAGCCGGGTATGGTTGTAAGGAGTAATAAGCAGGCAAATACGAATTTCATTTATTGTAAAGTTTAGTTGCAATAACAATGAAACGGGGATTTGTTGTTTGGGTTTATGGGGTGGGGAAGAAAAAAGTGCTGTTTTGGTAGTCTTAACATGACGGGTATATTGATTCGAAGTTCGTAAACTTCGAATAGCGTGGATTTCACTTGTAGGAAAGCAATTAAAACTGCTATCTAACAAGTTCTTTTAGATAAGAATATTCATTTATTGGTATTGATAACTTTATGGCAATATCAATCACATGCTTATAGTATACTTTATCAATATTTTTATCATACTCATAAAGTTGTACTACCACCTGATCAAAGGCTAACCCAAACTCGTGATATTTAAGAAAGTCTATGGCAATTAAATAATCTTGCTCATGCAACCCTAACGTTCGGGATCGCTCAATGAATCCCTCGAGTGCTTGATTAATATTCATATAAGTTGATTGTTCCTATTTCCATGTTGTAAATTACGTTAATGAATGCAAAAAGTCTACAAACAAAAAAGTCCGTAAAACTCAATCTACGGACTATATAATCGCTCTAACAAGATTTCTCTCTATCGTTCGAAATGACAGGGAGGGAGGAATTTTGGAGAAGAATTAAGGAATTAACAAATCAATTCTGCAAACTCTTAAAATTCCGGTTCAGACGTTACAACGCGCCCGCCTTAATTTCCTCTACCACACCCGGGTCTAACAGTGTACTGGTATCACCCAGGTTGCCGGTTTCGCCTTCGGCAATTTTGCGGAGAATGCGGCGCATAATTTTGCCGGAGCGGGTTTTGGGCAGGCCGCTAACGAACTGAATTTTGTCGGGCTTGGCTATGGGGCCAATGATGCGGCTTACGGTCATGAGTATATCCTTGCGGGTAAGTTCCTCGTTCTCGTGCTTATCGGGCGATATAACAAAGGCGTACACCCCTTGTCCCTTAATATCGTGTGGGTAACCTACCACGGCCGATTCTACCACGCTGGAGTGCATGTTAATGGCGTTTTCTACCTCGGCCGTACCAATACGGTGGCCCGATACGTTCAACACATCATCTACCCTACCGGTTATACGGTAATACCCGTCGGCATCACGCAGGCAACCGTCGCCGGTAAAATACATATCAGGATAAGTGGCAAAATAAGTTTGACGGCAGCGCTCATGATCGCCATAGGTGGTGCGCAGCATGCCCGGCCACGGGAACTTGATGCACAGGTTTCCGCTTACCTCGTTGCCTTCAATTTCTTTACCGTTCTCGTCAACCAAAATAGGTTGCACGCCCGGTAACGGTAAGCTGGCATAGCCCGGTTTAAGCGGCGTAACACCGGCAATGGGCGATATCATGAAACCGCCGTTTTCGGTTTGCCACCAGGTATCAACAATGGGGCAGTTTCCTTTACCAATATTTTCATCAAACCAGTGCCAGGCTTCCTCGTTTATAGGTTCGCCTACTGAGCCTAACTTGGTGAGCGAGCTCAGGTCATGGCTTTTCACCAAATCGGTACCAAAGCTCATGAGCGAGCGGATGGCCGTTGGCGCGGTGTACAGTATGTTTACTTTAAATTTATCTACAATGTCCCAAAAGCGGCCTGCATCGGGCCAAGTGGGCACACCTTCGAACATTACTGCCGTAGCGCCCTGGCTAAGCGGACCGTAAACAATGTACGAGTGACCGGTTATCCAGCCAATATCGGCAGTACAAAAATATACCTCGCCTTTGTTATACTGAAAAGCAGTATCGAACGTAAACCCGGCATAAACCATATAACCGCCGCACGTATGCACCACCCCCTTAGGCTTACCGGTTGAACCCGAAGTATACAGGATAAAGAGCATATCCTCGGCATCCATCTCTTCGGCAGGGCAATCGGGGTTACCCTGGGTTTCTACCTTTTTAATTTCGTCTTCCCACCACACGTCACGGCCTTTAATCATGCTCACCGGGGGTACGGCTACGGGTTAAAACAATAACTTTTTGTACCGATGGGCACTGCACCAGGGCATCGTCAATAACGTTTTTAAGGGGCAGATCTTTAGGTCCGCGAAAACCACCATCGGCAGTAATTACCACCTTACACTGTGCATCCTGAATACGATCGGCTATGGATTGTGCCGAAAAGCCACCAAAAATAACCGAATGCACCGCACCAATACGGGCACAGGCCAGCACGGCAATGGCCAGTTCGGGTATCATGGGCATGTAAATACATATGCGGTCGCCTTTTTGCACGCCGTTGTTTTTTAACACGTTGCCAAACTGACAAACTTTTTCGTACAGTTGTTTATAGGTTAATACACGGTGGTCTTCGGTTGGGTCGTTTGGCTCCCAAATAATGGCCGGTGTATCGCCATCTTTCTCCAAATGGCGGTCGAGGCAGTTTTCGGTTATATTTAATTTACCGCCCTGAAACCATTTTATATTAGGTTCTTTAAAATTCCATTCAAGGGTTTTATCCCATTTTTTACGCCATTGAAAAGTTTCGGCTACGCCTTCCCAAAATTGTTCGGGTTGGTCAACACTTTGTTGGTATACCTGCTTGTAATGCTCAAACGAAGATATTTTCATGTTAGATTATAATGGTTGATTGGTATGCGCAAGATAGTAATTACCCTATTGCCTTTATAAAGGTATACTCTCAAAAACTTTTTTTATTTTACAGCAGGGGTCACTTTTAAGTTACAACGGGCTTCCTTAATCAGGCATTTCAACTTTTTTAAAATATTTTTGAAGCCGCTATTGAATTATTCACTTAATTTCCTGATATTTGCACACTCTTTTAGAAAAAGAACATTAAAAAGTTTTGTCATGTCGAGAATTTGTGATTTAACAGGAAAAAGCCCACTAAGCGGTCATAACGTTTCTAACTCAAACGTTAAGACTAATCGTAAGTTTTATCCTAACCTTAAGATCAAGAAGTTTTATATCCCTGAAGAAGATAAATGGATCACTTTAAAAGTGTCTACTTCGGCAGTTAAAACCATCAGCAAAAACGGTATTACCGCTTGCTTGAATAAGTTTGTTAAAAAAGGATACATATAGTAGATTGTTATTGGTTGATTAAGTTATTGAGTTAAAGGCGTCAATAGCTAAAACTCACCCCATAACTCAGTTACCAACAATATAATAACCAAACAAAATGGCTAAAAAAGGCAATAGAGTTCAGGTAATTCTGGAGTGCACTGAGCACAAAGAAAGCGGTATGCCAGGCATGTCTCGCTACATTACCACCAAAAATAAAAAGAACACTACTGAGCGTTTGGAGTTAAAGAAATTTAACCCTGTATTACGTAAAGTAACAACTCACAAAGAAATTAAGTAATCAGTTTTTTGGGTTGATTAGTTGATTGAGTTAAGTAGTTGATTAAGTTTAAACTTTGTATCAATAACTCATCGGCCTAACAATCTAATAACTTAATAACACAAAGAAATGGCAAAGAAAGTAGTTGCAACCCTGAAAACCGGTAAAGGTAAAGAGTACTCTAAAGTAATTACCATGGTTAAGTCACCTAAAACCGGTGCTTATTCATTCAAAGAAGCAATCGTACATAACGACCACGTTAAAGATGCGATCAATGAAGCTAAAGCTTAATTATTAGCTTTAAGTTTGATATACAAAAGCCGTCTTGTTTTGCAAGAGGGCTTTTTTTGTTAATTCAAAAAAAGAATCAAGAGTACAGAATCAGGAGTCAAGACCCTCAAACTATTGTAATGTTTGTCTTTACTCTGTACTCTTGATTCCTGACTCTCTTCATAAGTTGGTATATTTGCACATCAGCACATTATTAATCTGCACATTACAAAATGGGATTATTTGATTTTTTTAAGAAGAAAGAAAGCACGCCCCAGGAACAGGAAGCGTTGGATACCGGTTTAGAAAAAACCAAGGACAGCTTTTTTTCGAAGATTACCAAGGTAATTGCCGGTAAATCAACCGTTGATGATGATGTTCTGGATGATTTGGAAGAAGTACTGGTAACCTCAGATGTGGGCGTAACCACTACCCTCAAAATTATTGAGCGCATACAGGCCCGCGTAGCCCGCGATAAATACGTGAGCACATCCGAGCTTAACACCCTCCTGCGCGACGAGATACAAACCCTGCTTGCAGAGAACAATAGCAACGATTTTCAAAACTTTGAATACGGCAACCATAAGCCATACGTAATTATGGTGGTGGGTGTTAATGGCGTGGGTAAAACCACTACCATTGGCAAACTGGCGCACAAGCTTAAGCAAGCCGGTAATAAGGTAGTGCTTGGCGCTGCCGATACCTTCCGTGCTGCTGCGGTAGACCAGATACAACTTTGGGGCGAACGTGTAGGCGTACGAGTGGTTGCCCAGGCCATGGGGTCAGACCCGGCTTCGGTAGCCTTTGACACCCTGCGTTCGGCCGTATCAAACGGTGAGGATGTGGCTATAATTGATACCGCAGGCCGTTTACACAACAAGGTGGGCTTAATGAACGAGCTTACCAAGATTAAAAACGTAATGGAAAAGGTTATTCCAGGTGCACCGCATGAGATATTGCTGGTACTGGATGCTTCAACCGGCCAAAACGCCATTGAACAATGTAAACAGTTTACCGAAGCTACTAACGTTAATGCCCTTGCCCTCACCAAATTGGATGGCACAGCTAAAGGCGGTGTGGTAATCGGTATATCCGATCAGTTTAAGATTCCGGTAAAATACATAGGCGTTGGCGAAGGGATGAATGACTTACAGTTGTTTGATCGCAAGGGATTTGTGAACTCATTGTTTAATAAGTAACCGCCCCACCCAAACCCTCTCCGCCTGAGGCGGAAGGGCTTAAATAAAAGATAGGTTCTAAAAGTCTTCCGCCTCAGGCGGAGAGATTTAGAGGGGGCTTAAAAAAAATGTCATTGCGAGGTACGAAGCAATCCCTGCGCTTGACAAAAATGTTCAGAGATTGCTTCGTTCCTCGCAATGACGCGATGGGAAAAGATAAGTGTAAATGAAGACCAAGATTGCAAAGCAACCACCCATACTAACCGCCAAGCCCCGTGTTAACGTGGTTACTTTGGGCTGCTCAAAAAACATATACGATTCGGAAGTACTGATGGGTCAGCTTAAAGGCAACCTGTTTGATGTGGTACACGAGGCCGAAAGCGTGAACAGTAACGACATCATCGTGATTAATACCTGCGGCTTTATTGATAATGCCAAGCAGGAATCCATCGATACCATATTGCAGTACAGCGAACTTAAAGAGCAGGGCAAGGTGGGCAAGATAATTGTAACCGGCTGCCTTTCTGAACGCTACAAGCCCGAACTGGAAGCCGAAATTACGAACGTGGATGCTTACTTTGGTACTAATGATTTGCAAGGAATTTTGCAAAGTGTTGGCGCTAATTATAAATACGAATTACTGGGCGAGCGTATGCTCACCACGCCATCGCACTTTGCTTATTTTAAAATTGCGGAGGGCTGTAACCGCCCGTGCTCATTTTGTGCTATCCCGTTGATGCGTGGCAAGCATGTAAGCACCCCGATGGAAGATTTGGTTAATCAGGCTAAAAGCCTGGCTAAGCAAGGCACTAAAGAACTGATCCTTATTGCGCAGGACCTGACCTATTATGGCCTCGACCTATACGGCAAACGTAACTTAGATGAGTTATTACGCCGTTTAAGTGATGTAGATGGCATTGAGTGGATCCGTTTGCAGTACGCTTACCCTTCGGGCTTCCCGATGGAAATATTGGATGCCATGAACGAGCGTAGCAACATATGCAAATACCTTGATATGCCATTGCAGCACATTAGCGACAATATGCTGAAATCGATGCGCCGTGGTACCACCAAGCAAAAAACTATTGACCTGGTGAATCAAATTCGTGATAAGGTTCCGGGTATTGCCATGCGCACCACGCTTATTACCGGTTACCCCGGCGAAACCCTACAGGATTTTGAGGAGATGTATGATTGGGTGGAAGAAACCCGTTTTGACCGTTTGGGATGCTTTACGTACTCGCACGAGGAAAAAACTCATGCACACAGCTTAATTGACGATGTGCCCGAGGAAACCAAGCAAGAGCGTGTAGATGCCATAATGGAACTGCAACAAGGCATATCGTACGAAAAAAACCAGGAAAAGATAGGCAATACCTATAAAGTACTCATCGATAAAATTGACGGCGGCTATTTAACCGGTCGTACAGAATACGACTCGCCCGAAGTTGATAACGAAGTTTTAATTGATGCCACCCAACAATATGCCACCGTTGGCAGTTTTGTAAATGTAAAGATCGATAGTGCCGAGGACTTTGATCTTTATGGACAAATTGTAAAATAAAATCAGCACATGGAAGCATTTTCAATAATGCTTCTACATTTGACGCTATGGACGCTACCTGTATTGATTATCATGAAACCGGATTCTTCTCCAAAACAGTAACCGATTATTTGGAGAATGTGCCCGAGCTTAAATCATTTTACAGTTACCGTCCCGATTTAAAAGGATTTCACGAACTGCTGGAAAACAAGCAGGTGCACGCCAACCGTGCTTTGCTTGCCGAAGTATTAAACGAGCAGTATAGCAAACCCGGCGCGCCCGAAGTGCCCTTTGTTCAGGTTGTAAAAAACAACATTGAGCTATTAAAAGCCGACAACACTTTTACCATCACCACCGGTCACCAGCTGAATGTGTTTACCGGTCCGCTTTATTTTTTGTATAAGATAGTAACCGCTATTAAGCTATCGACGCAATTGAAAGACGCGTTCCCTGATAAGAACTTTGTACCCGTTTACTGGATGGCATCTGAGGATCATGATTTTGCTGAAATAAACTACACCAACATAGGCGGCAAAAAAATTCAGTGGAACGAGGAAGTTAGCGGTGCCACCGGACGGTTAAATATCAAAGCTTTCCGCAATTGCCTCATACAATATAAAGGTATTTTAGGTTTAGATGGACATGCCACCGAGCTGGCCCAAATTGTAGAAACCGCCTACGGCCAACACCAAACCCTGGCAGATGCCATGCGTTATTTGGTTAACGCGCTATTTGGCCAGTATGGCTTGGTAGTTATTGATGCCGACGATAGCAGGCTAAAACAGCACTTTGCCGGTATCATTAAACAAGACATTATTGAACAAAATAGCTTTAAGTATATTACCGAAAGCAATGCCAAGCTACAAACCCTGGGTGTACATACCCAGGTGAATCCCCGCGAAATAAACTTCTTTTACTTACAGGATAACCTGCGCGAGCGCATTGTTCAGGAAGGCGAACAGTTTCATGTGTTAAACACTGACATTCGCTTTAGCAAAGTACAGC
The DNA here is from genome assembly GCF_031951985.1 of Mucilaginibacter terrae. NCBI lineage: Bacteria > Pseudomonadati > Bacteroidota > Sphingobacteriia > Sphingobacteriales > Sphingobacteriaceae > Mucilaginibacter > Mucilaginibacter terrae. The sequence continues at coordinate 2,495,874 of NZ_JAVLVU010000001.1, forward strand.
TGGAGCAGGAGATAGATACCACCCCCGAACGCTTTAGCCCTAATGTGGTGATGCGTCCGTTGTACCAGGAATATATTTTACCTAACCTTGCCTATATTGGCGGAGGTGCCGAGATAGTTTACTGGCTTCAACTCAAAGCCAACTTTGATCATTATGGCGTTACGTTCCCTATTCTTATCCTGCGCAATTCGGGATTGGTGATACGTAAGGAAACCACGGCCAAGATCAATAAAATGGAATTAAAGGCACCCCAGTTGTTTAAGGATGCCGATGCTATTAAAAACGATTGGGTAAAGAAACACACCCAGCACGAGCTTTCTCTCAAGGATGAGTGGCGCGAACTACAGTGCATTTTCGAAAAAATGAAACTGCGCGCGCATAAGATCGACCCTACCCTATCGCCCTCAACCAGTGCTGTGCAGGCCCGCTTAAAACATGCCATCGATAACCTCGAACGCAAACTGGTAAAAGCCGAAAAACGTAACCATGAAACCTCGTTACGCCAGATAGATGCTATTAAAGCCGAAATATTCCCAAAAAACAGCTTACAGGAACGCTCAGAAAACTTTGGTTTATACTATGTAAAATGGGGGCAGGTATTTATTGATGAGTTGATACGCAACTTTGAACCGCTGGAGTTTAAGTTTACGGTATTATCGGAATAAATACCCTCATTATATTTGGTACTGCTGTAATTTATTTAGAATGAAGCCTGCGCTCCGATGCGCTTATAGCGCTATTTTTTTAACGCCTCGCAAATCTCTTCAATGGTTTGCTTTACCGGTTTAAACTCAATGTTTACTGCCTTTTTTAGCTTGCTATTATCATAGTTTTGTTCAACCGAACCTGCCTGGGCGGCAATTTTATCTAATGATGGATCTTTGCCGGTTATAGCGGCTACCACAGCTGCACCACGCCAGGCCAGTTCCAGCATCCAGGGCTTGGCTTCGGCGCTTGGAGGGGTTACTCCAAAACAGCGGGCAGCCGTTTCAAACAGGTCTTTGTATTTCCAGTTTTCAGCATTAATGATGAAACGCTCGGCGGTAATATCACTGTTCATCAGTGCAATGGCACATTTGGCTACATCTTCCACATCAACCAGTCCGCAACTGCCACTGCTATAATATTTAATGCCGCCGCGTATAGTTTCAAATATTTTACCACTACCTTGGGTACCGGCTGCCGCTCCAATTATAACCGATGGGTTAATAATTACAGCATCCAAACCCTCGGCAATACCGCGCCAAACTTCCATTTCGCTTTCCAGTTTGGAAATCGCATACACGTTATTAACGGGCGTTTCCTCAATGTGATTCTTCTCGGTGATGAGCAAACCAGGTTTGGCCGTACCCACAGCGGCAATAGAGCTTACATGCAGCAAGCGCACATTGTTTTCCATACACAGGTTTACCACATTAGCCGTGCCTGCAACATTGGTGGCTATCATCGGTTCCTTATCGGCCTGTTTAAATGATACCCAGGCAGCACAATGGTAAACTTTTGTTACGCCTTCAAAGGCATCGGCCAGTATAGGCTCTTCCAGTATGTCGGCATCACGCCAGTCAATGAGTACACCATATGGCTTCAACACCTCCGGAATAACTGACGAGCTGCGCTTTATACAACGTACAGGCACATTTTGCTGCACTAACTGCAAGGCCAATGTTGAGCCTAAAAAACCTGTTGCGCCGGTAACCAGAATCATTTACTATGGGTAGTTTTTTATAAAAACAGCGCAATTTAATTTAAAAAATGGATATTTGCCCCTTTGTAAGTACGGATATGTCATTAGCAGATTTCTTTACCCCGGTTGATTTGGATAAACTAAAACCTGCTCAAGGTTACCGTACCAGCCAGTTAGGCAGTAAGATAGAAACTTATGCCAGCAATTTTCCCGACCTTGAATATAAACCCCATCTGGTAATTTTTGGCGTACTGGACGACCGCAATGCCGTGAACAACCCAGGCTGTGCTTTAGGCCCCGATTACGTGCGCGAACAACTATATAATCTTTACGAGGGAGGCTACAATACCAAAATTTTCGATCTGGGCAATATTCGCCAGGGCGCCAGCATAAACGACACTTACTTTGCCGTTAAAACTGTGGTAGCCGAACTGGTTAAACAAGATATAATGGTAGTGATTTTAGGTGGCGGACAGGACCTCACCTATGCCCAATATCTTGCCTACGAGGAAATGGAGCAAAAGGTAGACCTGGTGGTTATCGACTCGCACTTTGATTTGGATGAGCAGGCCGATATGGAGCAGGAGGATGTTACAACATCACAATCGTACCTCAATAAAATATTTTTGCACCAGCCCAATTATCTGTTCAACTTTAGCAACATAGGGCATCAAACTTACTTTGTGAGTCAGGAAAGCCTGAGGGTAATGGAAAACCTGTTTTTTGATGTACACCGTTTGGGCGAAGTAATGGGTAACGCAAGCGTATCAGAGCCTGTTATACGCAACGCTAACATGATAAGCTTCGATATGGGTGCTATCCGTTCATCAGATGCTGCAGCCAATGCAAACGCAACCCCTAATGGTTTTTATGGCGAAGAAGCATGCCAGATGTGCCGATATGCCGGTTTTAATGATAAGTTGAGTTCGATTGGTTTTTACGAGTTTAATCCGGCCTATGATAATAATGGCCAAACCGCCCTGCTACTGGCCGAAATGGTTTGGTATTTTATTGATGGCTTTTATAACCGCAAAAAAGATTTCCCGCTTCAGCCCAAATCACAGTACATGGTATATAAAACCACATTAAAGCACGAGGAGCACGAAATAGTATTTATAAAAAGCAAAAAAACCGATCGTTGGTGGATGCAGGTACCCTATCCTACCGGAGGTTCATTAAACGAACGTTACCATATGGTGCCCTGCCGTTACGAAGATTATACAACGGCCATTAACGGCGAAATGCCCGACTTATGGTGGCGAACCTTCCAAAAGTTGGCATAATATTAAGAAGTGTTATAATTGAAAATGGAGGTGCTTAATGCGTTTCTATCTTAAATTTCTCAAGCAATACTTTTACATCCATACTTGATTGAAGTTCTTCGCTATCGGCTTTATCTTCTTCATCGGGTTCAGTATTAAAATCGGCGGGATTGTATTTAAATATAGTCCAGCCGCCGTTAACATATTCCAAAGCTGTAAGGCTTTCTACCCAATCGCCCGAGTTTAAATATAAAACAGAGCCGGAATTATCAGTGGCCCGTATCTCGCGTATATCTGCGTGGTGTATGTGGCCGCAAATTACGTAATCGTATTGCTTATCCACGGCCAGGTCGGCGGCGGTTTGTTCAAAGTGGTTTATAAACTTAACGGCTTCTTTTACTTTACCTTTTATTTTTTGCGAGAAACTCATTTTTTGCTTCCCAAATGCGGTAAGAAACCAGTTGACCATACTGTTTAATATGATTAAGGTATCATACCCGATAGCTCCCAATTTGGCCAGCCATTTTGAATGCTGCATGGTAACGTCAAACACATCACCATGAAAAATCCAGGCCTTTTTATGGTCAACCTCTAATACCATTTTATTGAGGAGTTGAAACTTGCCCAGGTTAAAATCGGCAAACTTGCGCAACATTTCATCGTGGTTGCCTGTGAGGTAATAAACCGGAATACCTTCGGTAACAAACTTGAGAATGCGACGCACCACTTTCATGTGAGCTTCGGGCCAGTATGATTTACTGAACTGCCACACATCAATAATATCACCGTTTAGGATTACTTGTTTGGGGCGGATGCTTTTTAAATAGCGCAAAAGTTCTTTGGCGTGGCAACCATAGGTGCCTAAATGCACATCCGAAATAACTACAATATCAACGTCGCGTTTCGCCATCTGGTTAAAAAGCGTAAAACGTTATTGCCGCCCAGGGGCAGTAAATATGAAGCTTAACTATTATAGCTGGCTGTTACTCGTCTTCATCGTCCTCGTTTACGCTCAGCTCATAGGGGCTAAAGTAAAACGCGGCAACTAACAAAAGTAATCCGGCAACTATCAGGTATGGAAACTCGATATTCATAATAACAGGATAAAAGTCAGGTTAAAAAATTATTTTAACGTTAAGACTATATTAAATCTCAAATAGTTACCCCTGTGGAAAACTATTTTTAATCCTGTTCAACTGCTTTACATGGTGTTGTAAATGTATGCGTATAAATTTAAGCCATTGTTTGGCATTAAGCATACCTAAGCTGGGGTGGCTTATTTTATAATCGTTGGGCGCATTGTACACTGTGGGCCATATATCATCCAGCCGTTTCCGCATTTTGATAATAAGGTTGCGGGCTTCTTCTTTAGTAATATTTTTAGTGAGATTGGCAACCGTTTCAGGCGTTTTACGTTTTCCGGGGAAACGGCCTAATAAAAACACCATTGCACCCGTCCAATTTAAGCCCTTAGCTGTGCTAACACCCGTTTTATTGCAGCATCGTTCGGCTGCTACATACGAAGCCAGGCTGACTTGCATAATGTGCGAGTATACTTCGGCATAACTCCAGCCGCCTAAGGGTGGAGTAACGTTAAACTGCTCATCGGGTATTTGATCGAGCAGGTGGCGGTAATTATCAAGCGCAGCTATAATAGCTTTATGTTCATTAGCAAGGTTCATGGGCATTAATCAACCATCATTTTTATGATTAACGTATGTAAGCGGGGTTCTGTGTTGCTATGTACCACAATTTGTCGTTCAAACCTGCCTTTTATGTGTATAACCTTAGGGTTAACCTTTACTTCAATAATGCCGCTATCGCCTGCGGCAACAGGTTTTTTGGTATACGAGGCTATGGTGCACGAGCAATCTGAAGCTACGTTAATTACCTTTAATGGCTTACCGCCTGTATTTGTAAAGCTAAACCTGGCGGCAACGGGTGTTTGCCGTTTATTAATATTACCTATATCAACCGTTTTTTGTGCAAATTGTATAATTGGCACATCGGGTTTGGTGGAGCATCCGGCAAAAACCACTGCTACAAATGCCCATATCAATAAGAGCAATTTTTTCATTTTTTTAGAAGTTCGAGCGTTTGCTGCTCATAGGTGTTGGCATCAAACTCGTAAAAGCTTTGTTGCTCACGTAGTAATTTAAACCCCGGCGATAACATAATTTCACTGGGGTATTTATTTATATCCAATTTTTTGAGCAAATCCTCGTCATACAAATAAGCGTAAATAATTTTATCGGCTTTATCATGCTTCAGTTTCGATTTAAACTCATCAAAAGTTTCCATGCCCGAATTGGCTACATAAACCAAATTAAGATTAGCGGGTATTTTATGCGCAAATTTTTCCAAATACAGCAGCTTTATTTGACAAGGCGCACTGGTGTAGGTACTAAAATTAAAAACATAAAATTTATTGCCAGAGAGCACTAATTTACGTCCGTTAGTATCAATAAGTTTTTTTGACAGTGCTTTTAAAAGCTCGTTCTTGGGGTCGTTAATCGAAATGCTTTCAATGTGTTTGTCTTCAATTCCGGCAGCCGACTGCTTAAAGGCAATAAGAAATATGATATATAGAAACACAGTTGAGGCAATATATACCCCGACTTTTTTTATTAATTTAAAATCCAGCGAGAGATAGGCAATAATTTCGGCTGAAATAACTACCAGTGTTTGCAATGGAAAATTATACGGATAGAGCGTTTGCCGGTTTACATAGAGAGCTTTAATAGTTAGTGCAACAACCGGCAAAAAAACAAGCAACAACACAACCGGCTCATTTAATTTCTTGCTACTGAAAGTTAATAATAAAGAGGCTGTTACAAAATACAATAAAAATGTGACCTGAAATATTATAATCCTGCTTGTTAAAACTCCACTTGCAGCCTGATACTGATTAACACCAGCTATAACACATGCGACAAACAGAATTAAAAATATAAGTAATAGCTTTTTCAGTATCACAGTATATGTATCACGGTTTACTATCTTCTATTTCGGTTTGCCCTACTATTACCTTTGAGCATGCTCCATTGCATTCATAAACCAGGAATGTACCACAGTTACCATGTGAAGTGCAGGTAAGACCCATACAATCGCCCTGGCTGCCACACCAATCGCTTTGCTGGCTGCAGCCGCAGGTCCATTCAGTGGATTCTTTATATTTTAAAGCTTGAGTGGCAGCATCTGTAACGCCTATTTGAAAATAGTCTTCTTTGTTAAAGGGAATAATATCAGTGATCAGATATTTGAGCTGCTCTTCAGTAAAAACCTTTTGAGCTTTAACCTTCCAATCTTCAAATGATGAGGTAAGGCCGTACCGCTCGGTTTTACTGGTAAACAAACTTAAACCAAGCATAGCATTTGCTTGCTTAAACAATTTAAGCTGTGCATCATTTAACACACCCGATTGAATGATGGCTTTATTACGCTGTGCCCAAACGGTGTAACGCTCAAAATCATTTAAGATATTGGAGTAGGCCGCTTTACGTTCTGAATAGGTCTTTAAACTTGTAACCTCGCTTATAAGCTTATTGTCTACAGATGATTGTGTGGTAACCTCCTCGGCAGAAGTATTGCCTTGTTCTTTTTTACAAGAAATAAATGCGCACAATAATGCACAAATTGTGATAGTGAGTAGATTTTTTTTCATGACCAAGAAATGTAATTATTGGTTAAGATAAATGTATAATATATTTACCATATATCATAACAAGTTGATCAATTCATTCAAACTGAAAATTTGCACCGGAACACCAGTTGGCTTGTTGGCTTTCAGCGGGTTAAAGTAAATAGCATCTATACCAAAATTAAGCGCTCCATATACGTCGGCTTCAAGGCTATCGCCTATCATAATACTTTCTTCTTTTTTAGCGCCGCTTAACTGTAACGCATATTCAAAAATAGCTTTATCGGGCTTATTTACCCCCACCAGTTCGCTTATTATAATATTATCGAAATACTGCGCTAAACCTGTACCTGCAATTTTACGCCTGGTTGCGCTTTCAAAACCGTTTGATATGATGTGCAATGTATATTTAGATTGCAGGTAAGCCAGCGTTTCGTGTGCATGCGGAAACAGGTTGGTTTTGGTAGGACAAAGCTCTACGTAAGCATCTTCAAATGTTACCGGTATTACATCGGGGTGCAAACCCATATCCATAAACGTTTTACGGAAACGGGTTTGGCGTAAAGTTTCTTTATCAATTTTACCCAAATGATAATCGGCCCATAGGGCATGATTGTTACGGGTATATGTAGCTATAAATTCAACTGCCGAAGCTATACCCAGCGCTTCGAGTTCATGCAGCACAAACAATTCATGCAGGGTTTCTTCGGCATTACGGTCAAAATCCCAGATGGTGTGGTCGAGGTCGAAGAAGATGTTTGTGTAGCGCTTCATTGTTATTATTGCAGATGTGCAAATATGCGGATGTGCAAATGAATTTAAAAGCGACACTTGTAATGAGTAACACACACATGTTGTTAACTTTATTAAATCTATTCAAATTCAGCGTTGTTAACCAGTGAACTAAATAGGATATGTTATGATATTTTCGAAACATAAAAAAGCAAAAATGCTTGGTGTTAAAGCGGCAGGTGCCGCAGCAATAGGTGCCTCGGCTATTGGGGCATCAGCCTTAGGGGCATTTGCACTCGGAGCACTATCGGTTGGAGCCGTGGCCATTGGTGCTTTAGCCATAGGTAGGGTAGCCATAAAACGCATGGTTATAAAGGACTTGCAGGTTGGCAAACTAACCGTTGATAAATTGGTGGTAAAAGAAGGCGGCCCTCAACCCTTATAATTTTTCGCCAAAGGCTAAATCGCCCGCATCGCCCAGGCCGGGTACGATGTACGATTTGGTGGTCATTTCTTCATCAACAGCACCTATCCACAAACTGGCCATAGGCAGGTTTGCGCGTAAGTGTTCAACCCCTTCGGTGCTGGCTATAACGGCAGCAATATGCAGTGCTTCAATGTTATACTGGGCTAAAATTTCTTTACAAACCTGTACCACACTTTGCCCTGTGGCCAGCATCGTATCGCATAAAATAAAGGTTTTACCTTCCAAATCAGGGCTTGATATGTGCTCAATATCAATTACAAAGCTGCCGTTCTTTTTAGTTTTACGATGCGCGGTGATAAATGCCGACGATGCCTGATCAAACACATTCATAAAACCCTGATGAAACGGTAGACCCGCCCGCAGTATGGTACCCAGCACGGGCTGCTCAACAGGTACATTAACCTGCGCAATGCCCAGCGGGGTTTGCACCTCGGCATTAATGTATTTAAGTTGTTTACTTATTTCGTAAGCCAGCGCCTCACCAATACGCTCCTGGTTACGCCTGAAACGCATGCGGTCGGTTTGCACTTCTGCATCACGCAGTTCGGCCAGGTACTGGTTGCAAATGGTATTGGTTTGATTGAGTATAAACAGCATAGGCATCAATTAATTTAGGGTAGCGATGTGGTTTGTAAATAAACTATTTATCATGAATAAACGTTTGCTCTAAGATGTTAATTTTTTTACCTGCGTACAACACTTGCACAAGGTAAACCACCTGCAATTGCTAAAATTCTTCGTATCTTTATATTTCATGGATTTTAAAATTAATTCGCATTATATACCATCCGGCGATCAGCCTAATGCCATTAAACAATTGGTTGAGGGCGTTGAGAGTGGCGAAAACTACCAAACCCTTTTGGGGGTGACAGGCTCGGGCAAAACATTCTCAATTGCTAACGTAATTGAGCAAACTCAAAAGCCAACGCTCATACTAAGCCATAATAAAACACTGGCTGCCCAGCTGTACGGCGAGTTTAAGCAATTCTTCCCCGAAAACGCGGTGAACTACTTTGTATCGTATTACGATTATTATCAGCCCGAGGCGTTTATAGCTTCATCTAACACTTATATTGAAAAAGACCTGCAAATAAACGAGGAGATCGAAAAACTGCGTTTGCGCACCACATCGTCGTTAATGTCGGGACGGAGGGATGTGATCGTGGTATCGTCTATTTCGTGTATTTACGGTATGGGTAACCCCGAGGATTTTACCAACTCCATATTCAAATTTGCGGTGGGCACACGCATTAGCCGTAACGCTTTTTTACACCGCCTGGTTGAGATTTTATATGCCCGTACCACAGCCGATTTTAAACGTGGAACATTCCGCGTTAAGGGCGACACGGTTGATATTTACCCGGCTTATCTCGATTATGCTTATCGTATAATTTTTTATGGCGACGATATTGAGGAGCTAAGCAGTTTTGATCCCCAAACCGGTAAAACTCTTGAAAAAATGCCTAATATGGTACTGTTTCCGGCCACGCTTTATGTAGCGCCACGCGACAGGTTTACCAGCAGCATTTGGGCCATACAAGAAGAGTTGGAAATGCGCAAGCAGCAATTCATAGATGAAAAACGTTTCCTCGAAGCTAAACGGCTTGAAGAACGGGTTAATTATGATTTGGAGATGATACGCGAATTGGGCTATTGCTCTGGCATCGAAAATTATTCGCGCTTTTTTGACGGCCGTAAGCCTGGCATGCGCCCGTTCTGTTTGCTGGATTATTTTCCGGATGATTACCTAATGGTAATTGACGAGAGCCACGTAACCGTACCACAGGTACGCGCCATGTACGGTGGCGATAGGTCGCGTAAAATATCATTAGTGGAATATGGCTTCCGCTTACCGGCGGCAATGGATAACCGCCCGCTAAACTTTGAGGAGTTTGAACGCCTTGCCCCGCAAACCATTTATGTGAGCGCAACGCCCGGCGATTTTGAACTGGAGAAATCGGGCGGTGTGGTTGTAGAGCAGGTAATTCGTCCAACTGGGTTATTAGACCCCGTTATTGAGATACGCCCAATTATTAACCAGGTTGATGATTTGCTGGATGAGGTAGATAAAACCATTAAAATAGGCGACCGTATACTGGTAACCACGCTTACCAAACGCATGGCCGAAGAACTGGCCAAATATATGGACCGTTTAGGTATCAAATGCCGCTACATACACTCCGAGGTAAAAACGTTAGAGCGCGTAGAAATACTCCGCGGTTTGCGTTTAGGCGAGTTTGACGTACTGATAGGCATCAACTTATTGCGCGAAGGCCTGGATTTGCCCGAAGTATCATTAGTAGCCATTTTGGATGCTGATAAGGAAGGCTTCCTACGGTCGGAACGTTCGTTGATACAAACCATAGGCCGTGCCGCCCGTAACGATCGTGGCCGGGTAATTATGTATGCCGATACCATTACCGAAAGCATGCGCGTAACTATTGATGAAACCAACCGTCGCCGCGAAAAACAAATACTATACAACACAGAGCACGGTATTACTCCAAAAACCGTCGGAAAATCGAAAGAGGCCATTATTGAGCAAACCTCGGTGATGGACTTTAAAGGTGGTATTCAACGCGCTTACGTTGAGGCTGACGAAATTTCGGTAGCTGCTGACCCTATCGTGCAGTACATGAGCAAACCGGAATTGAAAAAAGCTATTGAAAATACCAAGAAAGACATGATGGCCGCCGCCAAAGACATGGACTTTTTACAGGCTGCCAAACTGCGTGATGAAATGTTTGCACTGGAAAAGATGCTGAGCGAGAAGTAATTTTCTTGATTTCGGATTTCGGATGGTCAATTTAGAATTTATGTCTGATGATACAATTCTTTTGTCATTCCGAGGTAGGAGGAATCTTTTCGAGGCGGTTAGCTTGTAAACACGAAAAGATTTCTCACTATCGTTCGAAATGACAGGAATAATAGATGAGCATTCTGCAAATTCTTTAATTCAGTAAATTCTGATCTCAAACAAATACGCCGCAATAACGCTTTTATGATTATAATTTGATAATAAACCATCAACTATAACCATAAATACTATGAAAAACGCATTTCAATCAGGATTAATTATAGGAATATTAAGCGGCTTATGGCTATTTATTATGCGCCGGGCAGGCTATACCACCTTTAACGACCAGGTTTCACCTATTGAATATATTTCTATCAGCATACCTATAATCGGCGTATTCTTAGGCCTCAAAGCCTATCGCGACCAGGATTTGGGCGGTAAAATGAGTTTTTTAGAAGGCTTGGTACAAAGCTTTAAAATTTTGCTGGTAGGTGGTATAATTTCAGTGTTTGCAGGTGTAGTTTACGTTAACTACGTAGAGGCCGCAAATAATTTCCGCGATTTTTCGGGCCGTTTATTTGGTGCATTGCTTATAGGAGTGTTATCTTCACTGGCAGCAACATTGCTGTTAATGAACAAATCCAATCACTCTGTTGATTAAATTCCTTCGCAAAAATATAGAATTGATATTTTGGATCGCAGCCATTATTGCTTTGGCTGTTAATAATCCTGCATACAAAGGGCATTTTGCCCTTTGTGTGTTTAAATTGGTTGGCATTACCTGGTGCCCGGGTTGCGGCATTGGGCACTCTATCTCCTGGCTGTTGCATGGCAATCTAACCCAATCCTTTAAAGCGCATTATTTAGGAATTCCTGCATTGGCTGTAATAATTTACCGTGTGTATTGTCTAAGTATATATCAATTGCTTACATTTAAAAAACTTAACCTCTAAACATCATGGATTTTAATTATTTCGCAGCCTTTTCGGGCATCACTCCCGAAGAAGTTTCTTTTTTACAACAGGCCACAGCCGGCCTGGATGAAAACCAGCAACGCCAATTTATTACCCTTTACGGCAGCAAACGCCGTAGCCCTCAAGATATATTATTGTTTACGCTATTAGGCTTTTTAGGCATAGCTGGTGTTCAACGCTTTATAGTTGGCCAAATAGGTATGGGGATCATCTATTTTATTACAGGCGGTTTTTGTGGTATTGGTACCATTGTTGACCTTATTAATCACAAAGATTTAGCTACTGAATATAACAAGCAAATGGCTTACGAGTCAATGCAGATGCTGAAAATGAGAGGGTTTTAACCTCACCTAAATCCTCTCCTTTGGAGAGGACTTAAAAAAATAAGCTTATAATCCTTATAATTATACCAACCAAAGCCCTCTCCTTTGGGGAGGGTTGGGTGGGGTTAATATGAAACTACACGAACTAACATCATACCTCGAAAGCATTGCGCCGCTATCGTACCAGGAAGATTACGACAATTCGGGTCTTATTGTGGGTAACGGCAACCAGGAAATTACGCAGGGGCTTATCTCTTTGGATTGTACCGAAGCTGTGGTTGACGAAGCTATCCGTACAGGATGCGAAGTAATTATATCGCACCACCCTATTGTGTTTAAGGGACTTAAAAAGTTTAACGGTAAAACTTATGTAGAGCGTGTGGTAGAAAAAGCCATTCGCTATAATATTGCATTGTATGCTATTCATACAAATTTAGATAGTGTTATAAACGGTGTCAACGCACGCATAGGGCAAACCTTAGGGCTACAAAACCTGCGCATATTGGCTCCCAAAAACGGCATTTTAAAAAAGCTGGTTACCTATGTACCTTTAAGCCATGCGGCTAAAGTTCGTGAAGCATTGTTTAAGGCAGGTGCCGGGCAAGTGGGCGATTATAGCGAGTGCAGCTTTAACACCGAGGGCATAGGCACCTTTAAAGGAGGCGACGATACCAACCCGTACGTTGGCAATCCGGGCCAGCAACACCAGGAGGCAGAAGTACGTATTGAAACTATTTATCCGGCGCAACTGGAAAGTAAAATACTCATGGCCCTGTTTCTTAACCACCCTTATGAGGAGGTGGCTTACGACTTATATACTTTAACCAATCAACATCAACAGGTAGGTTCGGGGATGATAGGAGAACTGGAAACACCGGTGGGTGAACTTGAATTCTTGAGCCATCTTAAAAGCAAAATGCAGGCTGCCATAATAAGGCATACCGCATTAACGGGTAAAAGCGTTAAAAAGGTGGCTGTTTGCGGCGGCTCGGGAGGGTTTTTACTAAAGCAAGCTATTGCTGCCGGGGCCGATATTTTTGTAACGGCCGACTATAAGTATCATGAGTTTTTTGATGCCGAAGGAAAAATAGTAATTGCCGACATTGGACATTTTGAAAGTGAGCAATTTACGCAGCACTTATTATATGAAATAATACAGAAAAAATTTAGTAACTTTGCCCTCCGTTTAACAGAAATTAATACAAACCCCATAAAATATTTTATTTGATGGAACAAACCGTAGAACAAAAGCTGAAAGCTTTATATGACCTACAAACTATCCACACCAAAATCGACAGAATACGCCAGGTAAGAGGTGAACTGCCTATGGAAGTTGCCGACCTGGAAGATGATGTTGCTGGTCTGGAAACACGCATTCAGAAAATAAAAAGTGAGCTGGATGATTTGGAGGATGATATTGTAACCCGTAAAAATTTAATCCGCGATGCTCAGGCTAACATAAAAAAATATGAAGGTCAGCTTAACGAGGTTAAAAACAACCGCGAGTATGATGCTATCTCTAAAGAGATCGAGATTCAAGGCTTAGATATACAGGTTAGCGAGAAAAAAATCAGAGAATTTGGTTTCGAGATCACCTCAAAAACCCAGATTTATGAAAAAGCGCTTGCCGATTTAGAAGGACGTAAGGCCGACTTAGACGTTAAAAAAGACGAATTAGGCACTATTACTTCTGAAACTGAAAAAGACGAAGCCGAACTAAATGCCCAGGCCGAAACAGCAACTAAAAACATTGAAGAGCGTTTGTTAATTGCTTACAACCGTTTACGTGGCAATGCCAAAAACGGACTTGCTGTGGTAACTATTCAACGTGATTCTTGCTCAGGTTGCTTTAACCAAATTCCGCCTCAGCGCCAGTCAGACATCCGTCAGCGTAAAAAAATCATCGTTTGCGAACATTGCGGTCGTATTTTGGTTGATGAACAAATGGCGCTCGAAGAAGAGCACGCATAATCAGCATTTAATTTATTAAAATGATATAAGGCGCCTGTTACGGGCGCCTTTTTTTGTGATGATCAAACGTATTCTACCTACCGTTATTTCCTTATTCATCGGCTTTAGTAGTTATGCTAATTTTGATGTTAATGCCAATTGTACCCAAGCTTATAAAAACATACTGAGCTTTAAACTCAAAGCCGCCCGCGAGCAAATTGATCGCGAAAAAGCCATGCATCCGCAAAACAGTTTTACTATATTGCTCGATGATTATTACGATTACTTTTGGATGCTGAGCACCGAAAGCAAAACCGATTACGATCGCCTTAAAGACAATAAATCGAAACGCTTAGACAAACTGGAAGACGAAGATAAATCCTCGCCCTATTATAACTTTTCATTAGCACAAGTAAACCTGCACTGGGCCTTACTACATGCCCGCTTTGGCGATAATAGCGCAGCAGGATTTGCTATTAAACGTGCCTATAGTCAGTTGAACGATAATCAAAAGAAATTTCCCACGTTTTTGCCTGATGATATTCCGTTGGGTATGGTAAACGTGGCATTGGGCGCCCTACCCGATGGTGCATTAAAAAGCGTGCTTAACCTGTTTGGCATAAAGGGCAGCATTAACACAGGCATAAACTTGCTGCAAAATGTTACGGCACACTTACCACAATCGGCCTATGCCATGTATTACGATGAGGCTGTATTTTATACCACCTATTTACAGACCGATGTAATGAACGATGCCCAGGCCTATCAAAAAATGCTGCAATACACCGCAGCTATGGATAACAGCAGCTTACTTAAAAGCTATATACAAGGTTACATTGCCCTGCGTACCGGCCACAGCGCCGAGGCTATCCGCTATTTTGAAAAAGCCCCCGAGGGTGCCGAGTATCAGCCCTATCCCTACCTTAACTATTTAGCCGGACTGGCCCGAATGAATGTATCTGATAAGGGTGCGGCTAATTACTTTAACAAGTTTTTGCAAACCAATAAAGGCGTAAATTACATTAAAGACGCCTACTTACATTTAGCTTGGGACGCCCTATTAGACGGCAATATTAAACGCTATACAGCCTTTACACAATTGGTAAAAACAAAAGGCTATACCTACAATGAAAAGGACAAACGCGCGCTTACCGAAATTTCCGACCCGCATTATCAACCCGCATTATTACAAGCACGTCTTTGGTTTGATGGTGGACTATATGAGAAAGCTTTAAGTGTGCTTAAAGCAAAAGAAGCTGACACCTTTACAACAGCCCACGACAAAGCCGAATATCATTACCGCTTAGGCCGCATTTATGAAGCACTGCAAAATGACAATAACGCTTTGAGCAGCTACCAGCAAGCCATTAACACCGGCAAAGGCACCAGTTATTATTTTGCGCCTATGTCGGCCCTAAAAGCGGGGAATATTTACGAGCAGCGTAAGGATAGCAGCAAAGCCATAAGCTATTACCGCATGGCTATTGATTTTAAAAATCATCAGCAGGAGAATAGCATTGAGCAAAAAGCCAAAGAAGGGTTGAAGAGATTGAAAAAGTAAGCTCGCAAACTTCTTCTCATTGCCATTCGACCATCGGGTAAAATCTTTTCAAACCGATAAGAAAATCGCTTCAAAAAGATTTCTCGTACCTCGAAATGACAGTGGGTGATTTGCGAACTCTTGGTTCCTGGCTCTTAGTTCTTGTCTCTCTCCTTAATTAGCACTCCGGCAAACTTATCGGGATATTGATAGCCAGCCCACCATCCGAAGTTTCTTTATACTTGGAATTCATATCCAGCGCGGTTTGCCACATGGTTTTCACTACGGCATCGAGGCTTACCTTGGCATTGTCGGGGTTACTTTGCAAGGCCAGTTGCGAAGCCGTGATGGCTTTGATGGCACCCATGGTATTGCGTTCAATGCAGGGTACCTGTACGAGGCCGCCAATAGGATCGCAGGTGAGACCGAGGTGATGCTCCATGGCAATTTCGGCAGCCATGAGTACCTGGCGTTGCGAGCCTCCTAAACACTCGGTTAAAGCTGCGGCGGCCATTGCCGATGATACGCCAATTTCGGCCTGGCACCCGCCCATTGCGGCCGATATGGTTGCGCCCTTTTTAAAAATGCTGCCAATTTCAGAAGCGGTTAACACAAACTGAATAATACGATCATCTGTATAACCATCGCAAAAAGCAATATAATACATTAACACAGCCGGAATAACCCCGGCGGCACCATTAGTTGGTGCAGTAACCACACGGCCGAACGAGGCGTTTTCCTCATTTACGGCCAGGGCAAACACAGCTTACCCAATCCAGTATATTCTGAAAGCCCGATCCTGTGGCACGCACCACGTCTACCCACTCGTTAAAATTTTGATAAGTGCGGTCGCCGGTTAGGCGGCGGTTTAGGCCGGCTGCCCTCCGGGCTACGTTCAGTCCTCCGGGTAAATATCCAGTAGTATGGCAGCCACGGTAAATACACTCGCGTATCACCCTAAATATTTGCGTAATACCTTCACGGGTTTTAGCTTCAGGACGCCAGGCCAGTTCGTTTTCCATCACCACCTCAGATATTTTAAGGCCGGTTTTACGGCACCAGTGGAGCAGGTCGTTAGCGGTATCAATTGGGAAGGGTAAATCAACCTCTGTGCTACTATTGCCTTCGGCACCTTCTTTTACCACAAAACCGCCTCCAATAGAATAATAGGTTTCAGATATTGCCTTGCCCGAACTAAGGAATGCCTGAAAAGTTACCGCATTAGGGTGAAAGGGCAGGCTTTGGGTGTAAAGGAAAAGCAGGTCTTCATCGGTATCAAAACTAATATTATGCTGTCCGCCTAAATTTAGTTGATGTGAAGTATGGATGTCTTCAATAGTAGCATCCAGGCGGTCTACCGCAAAGGTTACCGGGTCGTACCCACTAAGGCCAAGCAGGATGGCAATATCAGTGCCGTGGCCTTTGCCGGTTTTTGCCAGCGAGCCGTAAAGCAAAATTTTCACCTGCACTACATCGGTAAACGCACCCTGGTCTTGCAGTACTTTTACAAACTGCTGCGCTGCGCGCCATGGCCCCAACGTGTGCGAACTGGACGGGCCAATGCCTATCTTAAAAATATCAAATACCGAAATCTGCTCTCTTTGCATCCTGATTACAAAGTTATAAATAGCCAACTGTGTTTATCATTCAGCCAAAAATAAAATGGGAGAAAACACGGAAATACGTGACAATAAATCAATTACTCAGGGAAATTCTGAGTAAATATAAGGCAATATAAATCTTATAAACTCCTTCCGGGGGGATTACCGGCACCACAAGCTCTTATTCCCCGTAGGGGATACCTATTTATAGAGCATCATGTCAACATAGAGCATGCTCCGTTAGGAGCTACACTAATTAGGCATACATACAAAGGGTAGTCCCGAAGGGACAAAAAATTACCTTTTCTTTCTATAAACAGGTAGCACCTACGGCGCATATTGTAAGGTTAAAAAAGATAAGGTACACGATAGCCTCAAAGGAGGGGAATCTAAAATGATTCAATCAGGTTCCCGGCAGTTTAACACCGGCAGCTTTTAAGCCATCCATAATGCGCCTGGTAAGGCCCATTTGTGCGGTACCAAATTCAGCCGCCTGCACCCATACCCGCGCTGTATACTTTACACCATCAAATTCAATTTGAAGCACATTGGCCAGCGGTGCAGGTTCGGGCAAAATACCGGGTGTTTGGGTTATCGACTGCTTGATAATGTTCACCACCAGCTCATGATCGGCTACAAAGCCCAATTTAAAGTCAACATCAAGCCGGCGTTTCCCCTCGCGCGATACATTGGTAATTACCTCGTTAAACAATTTTCCGTTTGGAATGATCACTGTTTTATTATCCACGGTTAGCACTACGGTGTAAAAAACCTGGATAGAAGTTACTTTACCATTTTGCCCCTGGGCAATAATATTGTCTCCAATTTCGAATGGTTTAAGGAGTAAGATCATTACCCCGCCGGCAAAATTTTGTAGGGTACCCGAGAGCGCCAAACCTGCCGCTACGGTGGCAGCACTCAAAATGGCAGTGAATATGGTGAGCTCCAGACCCATGATCTCCATCACCACTACCACTAAAATCATGTGGAGGCCGGTTATAGTTAAACTTAAAAAGAATGGCTGTAAAGAAGAATGAATTTGTTTGGTGGCCATACGGCGGGTCATCCATTTACGTAGCTGGCGGATGAGCCATAAGCCTATAAAAAAGAGAATGATGCCTATTACAACTTTGGGGCCGCTTTTAACAACCCATTGGTAGGCGTTATTATATAAAGCGGTAATAGTTGGGGCTGCTTCGGGCTTAGCAATAAGTAATGTAAACATTGAGCTGAAATAATATTCAGCAATGTTACGCTTACGACATTAAACTCACAAATAATTCAGGACCTTTGATCATTACCCATTCAAAAATCCTCGCTCGCAAAACTCTCTTACTTAAGGTCATCTGTTTCATAATTACCCGTATAGTGCAAATGATGTGCCTGCAACAGGTTGTTTGTTTTATTTCATACAAAATTAATATACAACGCTATAAAACGTGTCATTTATTAATCATTTGATTAATAGAATATAACCTATAGAGGTTTTTTGCGTAAACGTAAAGTCACAAAAACAACAAACCCTGTCTGAAAAATCAGACAGGGTTTGTTTGCTATATATTATTTAGTACGTTATGATATTACATCATACCGCCCATGCCGCCCATTGGAGGGGCACCACCACCGGCTTGTGCCTCTTCTGGATCATCAGCTAAAACAACCTCAGTTGTTAATAACATTGATGAAATTGAAGCAGCGTTTTCTAAAGCTACGCGTGATACTTTAGTAGGATCGATAACACCCGCCGCAATTAAATTTTCGTATTTATCGGTACGTGCATTGTAACCAAAGTCGGCAGTACCTTCTTTAACTTTTTGCACCACGATCGAACCTTCGATACCTGCGTTTTCACAGATCTGACGTAATGGTTCTTCAATAGCACGTTTGATGATTTGGATACCGGTTTTCTCGTCTTCGTTAGCACCTTGTAAATCGGCTAATGAAGCAACTGCACGGATGAATGCAACACCACCACCAGCTACGATACCTTCTTCAACGGCAGCGCGGGTTGCGTGTAATGCATCATCAACACGGTCTTTTTTCTCCTTCATTTCAACCTCGGTAGCTGCACCAACATACAATACGGCAACACCACCTGATAATTTAGCTAAACGCTCTTGCAGTTTTTCTTTATCGTAATCAGATGTAGTGGTTTCTATTTGAGCTTTGATCTGGTTAACGCGGGCTTTAATAGTTTCGGCATCACCAAAACCGTTAATTACGGTAGTGTTGTCTTTGTCGATAACGATTTTCTCAGCAGTACCTAAGTAAGATAGGTCGGCGTTTTCCAATTTGTAGCCACGCTCTTCAGAAATTACAGTACCACCGGTTAAGATAGCAATGTCTTCTAACATAGCTTTACGACGATCACCAAAGCCAGGAGCTTTAACAGCAGCCACTTTCAGTGAACCACGGATCTTGTTAACTACCAGAGTAGCTAAAGCCTCACCATCTAAATCTTCAGAGATGATAACCAATGGCTTGCCGGTTTGTACTTGTTTCTCTAAAATTGGAAGCAATTCTTTCATCGAAGAGATCTTTTTATCGTAGATCAGGATGTAAGGATTTTCCAATTCGGCTTCCATTTTATCGGCGTTGGTTACAAAGTACGGAGACAGGTAACCACGGTCAAATTGCATACCTTCAACTGTTCTAACTTCAGTTTCGGTACCTTTTGCTTCTTCAACAGTAATAACACCGTCTTTACCTACTTTACCCATTGCATCGGCAATCAGGGTACCAATAACTTCATCGTTATTAGCCGAGATAGTAGCTACCTGTTTAATTTTGTTATTGTCTTCGCCAACAGCCTGTGATTGCTCTTTAAGGTTAGCAACAACGGCAGCAACGGCTTTGTCAATACCACGTTTTAAATCCATTGGATTTGCACCGGCAGCTACGTTTTTAATACCTGCGGTAACAATAGCCTGAGCTAAAACGGTAGCAGTAGTAGTACCATCACCTGCAATATCAGCAGTTTTTGATGCTACTTCTTTAACCATTTGAGCACCCATGTTTTCCAAAGGATCTTTTAATTCGATTTCTTTAGCTACGGTAACACCATCTTTGGTGATAGCCGGTGAACCGAATTTTTTATCGATAATAACGTTACGGCCTTTAGGTCCTAAAGTTACTTTAACTGCGTTTGCTAATATATCCACACCGCGTTTCAGTGCGTCACGTGCTTCAACGTTGTATTTAACTTGTTTTGCCATTTCTTTTTTAATGAATGTTTTTTTGAATTAGTGAATGAGTGACTGTTTAAGGATTTTCTCCCTCAATCCTTCTATCCTTACTTATAATATTCCGTAGATGTCTGATTCACGCATCATCAGGTATTCTTTACCGTCGATAGTGATCTCGGTACCACCATATTTGCTGTATAAAACTTTATCACCTACTTTAACAGTCATAGGCTCATCTTTTTTACCGTCACCTACAGCTACTACGGTACCTTGTTGAGGTTTTTCTTTAGCAGTGTCAGGAATGAAGATACCAGACGCAGTCTTTTCTTCGGCAGGAGCAGCTTCTACCACTACTCTGTCGCCAATAGGTTTAATGTTTAATGACATATCTTATATTGTATTTAATTGAAATGTTTTGCTTGCATTTACTCACGAATTATGCCAACTGCTAAATAGCCTTGTTTTGCTGTTGTAATGGCAGTTGTTTTAATACGGTTAAAATACATCCCCGAAAATTTGACGGCTTACACCGTTATGACAAATGCCATGATGGCAGATTGCCGTAAAACTAAAAAGGCCCCGCTAATGCAGGGCCTTATGTATATTATGTTAATGTTATTATTTCTTGGTGCTATCAGCAGGTTTAGCCGGTACAGTTAGCGGTGTAGTGCTGGTAACCGGGCCGCTTGGTTTAGAAGCTTTTTGAATTTGCTCCTGCAACTCAGATGATGTGCCACCTGCATTACTGCTTTTTATAGCAACGTTAATAGCTAATGACAATACCATTAAAGTAATAGCCAAGATCCAGGTACCTTTTTCAAGAATATCGCCTGTTTTTTGCACACCCAGTAATTGCGATGAGCTTGAAAAATTTGAAGACAAGCCGCCACCTTTAGGATTTTGCACCAACACAATAATGCCTAATAAAATGCAAACCAGGATAGCAACGATAATTAATACTAAGTACATTTTGTATGTTAATTTATTTTCTTTTCTAAAATTTCAATCTGGGTTGCAAAGTAACGTCTTTTTTCCGGATTTTTCAACATTAAAATTTTATAAGCTGCTATTGCTTTGGAGTATAGCATTTGGTCGGCATAAATGCGGGCCAAAGTTTCGGTAATCAGTTCTTCCTGATCTTCGGCGCTCAATCTTGCTTTGTTCTCGCTGTCTAATTTATCGCTGCTTGGCGGTTTAATTTGCGGGTCTTCCTGTATAAAACGTTCTACCAGTTCTTCTTCTTTCTTGCGCGATTCAATTACCTCATGTGGTATGGTTTCAACAGGTACCGGAATAGGCGGCTGCCTGTCTTCTTTAGTATTTGCCGGCGCAGCAAAAGGCTGGTATATACCGCTAAATTTATTCCGGGTTTTATCTAACCACCACATAAAGCTGTAAGGCATTTTTTCGTCGTGGTAGCGGGTAACCTGCCCTTCCTCGGCAGGTGGCGGTGGTGTAGCCTGTTGTACCGGAGCGGGCTCCTGAAGGGCAATTTCTTCTTCCTCAATAGCAGCCTGAGACTCTTCGCGCTCTACAAATGCTCTGTCAAATACAAAGAAATCGGTACTGGCTATATTCTCGATGATGAGCTTTTGAGTTTCATCAAGAGGTTCGTGCTTGATTCCGGATCGTAATACTTCTTCATTTTCAACAATCAACTCCGGTTCGCGAACAGGTTCGGCATTTTTAACTACCGGTTCTGTTTTAACCTCTTCAAATACCTCATAATAGCTTTGGGACTGGGGTATTTCATCAATTACTTTGAAGTTAGCCGGTTCATCTGTAACCTCAGCAACAGGCTCGGCCAAGGACTCCGGTTTCCATTTTTTATATATGATCTGCGAAGCATTAACTGCCGGTAAACTATCGGGCCATTGTACTATTTTTTGCAGGGTTACGCTATCGCTAAACCTTGCAGCAGCGGCGTTTAATTCGGTGGCATTACCCGAACGGGCTTGTATGGCATACAATAATCCGCACTGCGGAAAGCTGTACAGCAATGTTTGCAAACCATTGAGATGCGCATCAGTTAGCTTTGCCTCACTGGCAAGCACCTGCTCAAAAATTTCGGTAGGGTGAATGTGAATATCTTGTTGCACGTGGTTGAAACTACTAAAATGATTACCAGTTTGCAAAAGCTTTGTTAAAAATATCCTCGGTGAGCTGCTGATTAATTATCCGGATCAGGCTTTGCTCCTGTGAGTTTATATCGCCCGTAAAATCGGTGTAGCGCGAAAACGACTGCTCAAAATCGGGTGATAGCTTTTTGTCTTTATTGTTTACATATTTCACATTAACCGTAATGGTTAAGCGTGTAGCCGTTGCCAATGGGGCAGTATTATTATTAGTAGCCTGAATTGATACCGGCGCCAAAGTATAACCGGTTATAGTCCCTTCAATAGTGGCATCGGCCTCGCCACGTACTATACCCAAACGGCTTTGCGAACGTATACGGTCTTTTAAGGCTTCGGTAAAAAGTGTACTCAGGTTGTTTACTACCAGCGGTGCATTGTTTTCAAAAAATGCCACATTGATGGTTTTCATATCAACGGGTATAGAAGCACCGCTCAAGGTAACCGAGCAAGACGACCATACCATAGCCACCATTATCATCACAAAGCACAGTACTTTCTTCATTATTACAAATCGAGTTCTTTTATTTTACGATACAGCGTACGCTCAGATATACCTAACTCATTAGCCGCCAGCTTACGCTTACCTTTATGCTTTTTGAGTGCCTTGCGTATCATGTCCGACTCTTTATCAACCAGCGAAAGCGACTCTTCTACTTCTTCGGCATGTGGGGTGAACACGCCTTCGTTAGAATTGTGCGTATGCGTATTAACAACGGGCGGTTGAATGGTAAATTGTGCATCCTGCGGTCTTACAGGCAAATCAATATCGTGATGCAGATAATTCAGCATTTGCTGGTCGCCGGAATAATTAACAGGCACGCCGCCACTTTCAATAATATTAGCTACCAGCTTTTTCAATTCCACCATATCGCGCTTCATATCAAAAAGCACTTTATATAAAATGTCGCGTTCCGAAAAATCTTCGCGCGGTTGATTATCCAAGCGCATAGGCAGGTTGCTCCGGCCAGCTTCCTGCGGCATGTATGTCAACAGTATTTCGGCAGTAATTACACGGTCGCGCTCCAGTACGGCCAACTGTTCGGCCACGTTTTTAAGCTGGCGCACGTTACCCGGCCACGAGTAGTTGCTTAACACCTGCTGGGCACCTTCATCTAATTGCATGGCAGGGCTGCGGTATTTATCGGTAAAATCGGCCGAAAACTTGCGGAATAACAAGTAAATATCCTCTTTACGATCGCGCAGGGGCGGAATGCGCAAAGGCACGGTATTTAAACGGTAATATAAATCTTCACGGAACTTACCGACCTTTACAGCCTCGTAAACATCAACGTTAGTTGCGGCAATTACGCGCACGTTGGTTTTTTCCACTTTTGATGAACCTACACGAATGAACTGCCCCGACTCCAAAACACGCAGTAAGCGAGCCTGGGTACCCAGTGGCATCTCCCCTATTTCATCTAAAAATATGGTACCGCCGTTAACGGTTTCAAAATAGCCTTTACGCTCGCCCACGGCACCGGTATAAGCACCTTTTTCGTGACCGAATAGCTCTGAATCGATAGTTCCCTCAGGAATTGCACCACAGTTAACCGCTATAAAAGGCCCGTGCTTACGCGGACTCAGTTGGTGAATAATGTGCGAAAACGCCTCTTTACCACTACCACTCTCGCCCGTAACCAATACCGAAATATCAGTTGGCGCTACCTGGTTGGCAATATCTATAGCCCGGTTTAACAACGGCGAATTACCGATGATACCAAAGCGTTGTTTAATTTCTTGTACGTTCATAGATAGATGTTAGAATCAAGAGTACAGAGTCAAGAATCCAGACGAACACTTGCATCGCTTAAAATGTATTCCCGAAATGAGAAAATCATTCGTTGAACTTCTTCGGTTAGCGATAAGCAATCATTTAAAAGCTCATTACTGCCGTACTTTCTCCTTTGGCAAATTAACAGTTGTGTTTGCAACTCATACGATGAAGAAATGGATGTAGACAAGAACTCTGCAAAATGCAAATGAGTTCTTTTGCCCGATCCTTCAGCAATGTTTGAAGGTATGGAGCACGAACACCTGTTAATTTGATCTATTAAATTATATCTTTCCGTTGAGGGCAAGGTTTTACAATATTCAAAAGCCAAGTCGGTCAAACCCATTGAACGTTGCCAAATTTTTAGATTCTTAAAATTGTGCCTCATTCTTTGCAGCTTCCTGACTCTTGATTCTGTATTCCTGACTCTCTTTTAAACCACCGTTCCCAGCAAAGTCGCCGTCGTGCAGCGGTCAACCAGTACGTTTACGTATTGGCCGGGTTTGTAGCTTTCGCTTACCGGGAAAACCACCATGGCGTTGTTATCGGCGCGGCCGCAGTAATCAAGGTTCGATTTTTTAGAGAACCCTTCAATGAGTACGCGCTGTACCTTGCCCACTTTTTCCTGCAAACGCAGGTGTGAGTGCTGCTGCTGTTTAACCACAATTTCTTTTAAGCGACGGTTTTTAACCACGTCGGGAATATCGTCGGCATAACGTTTGGCAGCCAGCGTTCCCGGGCGTTCAGAGTACATGAACATGTAAGCATAATCATACTGTACAAAGTCCATCATGCTCAATGTATCCTGGTGCTCTTCTTCAGTCTCGGTACAAAAACCGGCAATTACGTCGGTTGAAATGGCGCAGCCCGGTATAATACGGCGAATAGCCTCTACACGGTTCATGTACCACTCGCGGTCGTAGGTACGGTTCATCATATCCAGCACACGGCTGTTGCCCGATTGTACCGGCAAATGAATGTATTTGCAAATATTATCGTATTTGGCCATGGTATACAGCACCTCGTCGGTTATATCTTTAGGGTGCGATGTTGAGAAACGAATACGCAATTCGGGGCTAATATGTGCTACCATCTCCAGGAGGTTAGCAAAGTTGGTAGTAGCCCCAGCAGCCCAGTCTAAATCTCCTCCGGAAGGGGAGACTTTTAACTGCTCCTCATCTTGCTCCCTCCCTTCCGGGGAGGGCTGGGGAGGGGCAGTCCATTTATACGAATCCACGTTTTGCCCTAACAGGGTCACCTCGCGGTAGCCCTGATTAAACAGGTCGGTACATTCTTTAACAATAGAGTGCGGATCGCGGCTGCGCTCGCGGCCACGGGTAAACGGCACCACGCAAAACGAGCACATATTATCGCAGCCACGCATAATAGATACAAAGGCATTGATACCGTTGCTGTTTAAACGCACCGGGTTAATATCGGCGTAAGTTTCCTCGCGCGAGAGGAGTACATTTACAGCTTTCTGGCCACTGTCTACCTGATCTATCAGGTTTGGTAAATCGCGATAGGCATCAGGACCTACTACTACGTCAACCAGTTTTTCTTCTTCCAGGAATTTAGCTTTAAGGCGTTCGGCCATACAGCCCAGCACGCCTACTATCATACCCGGATTTTTCACCTTGGCTATAGTAAACTCACGCAGGCGGTTGCGCACACGCTGCTCGGCATTTTCGCGAATTGAACAGGTATTAATGAAAATCACATCGGCATTGTTAAAGTCCTTTGTGGTTTCAAAACCCCGCTCCAGTAAAATAGAAGCAACAATTTCACTATCCGAAAAATTCATGGCGCAGCCATAGCTTTCAATGTATAGCTTGCGACCATTATATTTATCAGCGGTTTGCTCCAGCATTAATGCCTCACCCTGCCTTGTTTCGTCGTGTGTTTTATCTGGAATAAGCAAATCCATCATGTAGTAAACCTTTTTTTGGAATGCAAAAGTACATATTTTAAAACTAATACCGTGACAGATTGGCAGTAATTAATAAAATTGACTTTAATTCAATGATACCCTACCATAACCATTATCAGTGATATTTACACTCATTTATACCTCACGCTTTACTAAATGAGCCTAAATAACTATTTTGTGAAGCAAACGTTAAGTATTATCCCGCTAACCCAAATTAAAGACTTTACAGTATAGCTCTTGCAGATGACGGCCGTAATTAAACATAGGTTAAAAAAAACGTTGCTCTCTGTGATATTAATTGGGGCAATACTAATAACCATTGTAGCTTTTTTTGTAAACCGATACTGGGCACCAATTTTAGCAGGAAAAGTTAGAAGTACGGTTATTGATGCTACCGACAGTTTGTACAGTGCCGATTTTACAGATGCCGACCTGCATGTGGTACAAGGAAAATTGGTTATACATAACCTTACCATTCAACCTAACATTGCTGTTTACAATCGCCGCATAAAGATGGGCATAGCACCCAATAACCTTTACAAATTACAGGTTAAGCGCATTGTGCTCAAACATATACATCCACTTAAAATATATTATGAGCATAAGCTGGATATTGGCCAAATTATACTAAGCGTACCTAAGTTACAGGTTACCTACCGGCGTGTAAGTAATAAAGATACCACAGCAACCGACAGGCTTACTGCCTGGCAACGCATTCAACCCTTACTAAAATCTATCCATATTAAGCAGGTAATGCTTAACGATGTTGATTTTACTTATAAAGACCATTCGGGAAACAACCTACAAGTTTCGGCGTTAAAAGAAGTAAACCTTACCGGTAACGATTTGATCATCGATTCGCTTACCCAGCACGATAAATCCCGGTTCTATTATTTTAAAGATTTACAAATAGAGCTTAACAACGTCGATCAGCCTCTGGGCAAGGATAGTTTGTACCGGCTTAAACTTAAACAACTTAATTACTCCACCCTCACCTCTAAACTTAAAGCCTACCAAGTGGCCATTAAACCATCGGCCGATTCGGTTTTTATAAAACGGGGCATACGCACACAGTACCACTTTGATACCGATACTTTTGAGGTTGAAAACTTTAACCTCAAACGCTTCAATAAATTCAGGGAGATACATGCCACGCATGTGTTTATTAACCGGGGTAACTTTTTGGTATCAGCCAACCAATCAAACCCAACTTTGGGCAAAGGCAACCGCATATTTACCTTCCCCAATGCTGCAATTCAACGGCTTAAAAACGATTTAAAGCTGGATACTATTGAGTTGCAAAACATCAATATCACCTACAAAGGTTACGGGCGTAAATCGCACAAGCAGGGCTCGGTTGCATTTAATGGTACCGATGGACATATTATTAATGTAACCAACAATGTACAAGCCCTTAAAAAGAACGATAGCATGCACATCGAAGTTATTTCGAGGGTGATGGATATGGGCCCTATGCATGCCAGCATTAACTTTAACCTCACCGATTCGGCACGAAGTTATAGCTACAAAGGCGTAGTTGGCTACATGGAACTCGACCGGTTTAACAAAGCTACCATGCCCTTTGCCTTGTTAAAAATAACCTCAGGCCGTATGGACCAGATGGATTTTGATATAAAAGGCAACCAAAATGTATCTACCGGAAAAGTAAAGATACTGTACCATGACCTCAAGGTACACCTGCTCAAAATGGACACGGTAGCCGATGCCTACAAGCACCGCACACTGTTGTCAATTATGGCCAATGCGTTGATCGTGAAGCGACACAACCCTGATTTTTTTGGCGCGGTGCCCCGTACCATTGATGTACGCTACGTGCGCCAGCCCGACACTCCTTTTTTTAAAGCCGTTTGGAAAACCATTGCCCAAGGCATTAAGGCCAGTGCCGGATACGATGCCGCTACCGAAAAACATATTAAAGACATGATTACCCAACGCCGCATTGATAAAAAGAAACGGCAAGACAAGCGCGAAGAACGCCAATTACGGAGAGAAAACCGCCGCAGGTTAAAACGGTAAAAAGCTATGTACTCCTATTTTATTTTTCTTTTGAAAACCGCGAAATCTTACGATTTCCCTTGCTTTCCCTAAGTGTTTGACTTCTCCTTTAAGTGTTTCACATTTTCGCTAAGTTCCAAAAAATCGCATCAAAAAATTTCGCTCATGCAACGCAGGGAAAAATCTGGTGTCTATTTAATCAGTAACACCAAAATAATTGACCCCTATATATAGATGTTCTTTGCATCAAAAAAAGCACTGCTTAGGCGGTGCTTTTTTGTTTGGGGCAAGCTGTGTTCTTCGCATGTTCAATCATGGACGCTTGAGCAGACATTCCACGAAGCTATAGTTTGATTATTGCAATCCTAAATACATTAAGCAATATTTACAACCATGTCTCGCAATGCCGCAACCGACGAACTTTACTTTGTAACCTTAAATATACATTCAAAGAACTATTCACGCTCATTGAAAGTAACCCCTTGGAAAGCCGTAAAAAATGGATATTAAACTCATTTGAAATGGCCGGTAATCAAAATAAGCTCAACAAGCATCATCAGCTGTGGCAAAATGGCAATTACCCGGTACTGCTATATTCGGCCGATGTTATTTAAAAAAAGATAGATTATATACACGATAATCCGGTTAAGGCAAGCTTTATTGGTTCGGCACATGAATATTGGTATAGCAGTGCTAATCCGGATAGCCCCCTGAAGATTGTTGGAAGTTAAGCGTCCACGCTTACGTTCGCCTCCTACTGCAACAACAATTTCAAATTCACCCCAAAATTGGTAAACGCCGTGTTAAACGTTTGCGAGGTGTACGGGCGGGTAATGTTCGAATCGTAAAAGATGTTGAAGTTGAAACGCTGATTGATCACATAATCTATCGACGGACGAATGGTGATATTTTTGGCGCCTGATGATATTTCGGCAGTTTGCACGTCGGCACGGTAGATAACGATCTTATTGTCGCGCAGGGCAAAGTCGAATTTAAAGTTGAGGTCGTTATTGAGTTTAAAGTTGCTGAACAGCCCGAACGGAAAATGAAAATTGCGGGTACGGTACCCAAAGCCCAGCACCATAATATTCTCATTTTGCTGCGCCAGCTGGCTATTGAGTACGCTCAGGCTCAGGGTGCGGCTGTTACGATATTCGGCACTTACTGTCATGCTGTTTTTAAAGCGTACATCAACCCCTACCAACGGCACAAATTGTTCAAACAAGGTTACCTGCGTAAACTGGTAAAAAGGCAAAAAGTCGCTGTTCACATCGCGCTCAACCGAGCCACCGTTAACCTCGCGGTAGCGAATAAGCGAGTTATAACTGTTTACGCTGTATGTTGAGCGGTATCCGTGTCGCAGATCAAACGAATCAAAAAACTCTTTGAGCCAGCTTACCCTGCTCAAACCGTTATAAGTTATTTGCCAGTTAGGGATAGGTATTTGCGGAAAGGTATTCAAATTTGATTTACGGGCATCTTTACCGGCATATGCTGCTAAAAAAGAGTTGACCAGCACATCCTGCTGGTTAGGGCCATAACCATCGGCATAACCATTGGTGCCTGCAGTGCCCGAGTTACGGTTTTGGGCAGCTAAGCGTTGCGAAATTACCTGGCGGTTATCTAACAACTGCTGAAAGGCTGCCGAGTAATTGTTAAGGCTCCGGTCTTTACTAAAGGCTGTACCTAAAGACATAAACGACACGCTGTAAGTACCCGAAGTGATAGGACTCTGATCTTCAAAATTATTAGTGGCCGGATTAAACTTGTAATTGGTTTGAAAGTTACGATCGCGCGTGCGGAAGGCCGTAAGTTCGATGTTTAGATCGGGGATGGGCCTGATGGTGCTGCGCAGGTGCATGTCCTCGTTAAGCGTGGTGGTGTACAGCTGATTTTGCAGGGTATCGGTACTTAGCCATCTGTTAGCAATTGCCCGCGGGCGAAGATCGGCCTGGCTACCCAGCAAAAAGCCTAAGCCCGGTGCGTTGGCACTAAAATCCTGCCCGCCAAAACCGGTAGTGGGCAGGTAGCCCGGCAAAAAGGTTCCTTGGGTACGGGTGTAGGTTGCACCAAGGTTTTTAACACTGGTTAACAAATCGATCAATATTTTGCGGCCACCTTTGCTGTCTGCTTTGGTACGTAAGGCTGCAAACTTATTGTATAAACTACTCAGGTTAAGCGTGGGGTTCATTTGTACCGAGCGCGAATTTTGAATGGTATTACCCACATCATAAGCCGCGTTATCAATAGCAAACTTAGGCTGGGTTTGCCAGTTAAAATTGGTGCTGTAACGGGCAATAGCGCTAACCCAATCTAACCCCGGCACCTTGTTAATAGGCACCGTATAGTTAAAGTTAATGGTGTGATTATAGTTGGTAGTACGACCAAGGCGTTTAAGGTTTTCCCACAAAGTATCGCGCTTCATACCGTTTACACGCCCTGCAGGTTCATCAACCACGCCCAGGTTGGTGGCATCAATATCCATTTGCAACGATTTGGTTAAATTCCAGCCTATGCCATAAACGCGGGTAATGTTAAAGTTTTTGTTAAACGTGGTGGTTGGTACCGGTAAAAAGTTATTGGGATCGTTATTGCGCAGGGTATTCTCCGAGTAAAACCTATCAAAACTAATGGCAAAGTTTAACCTCGATGGCAACAGGCTAAAGTTAAAATCGCTCAGCAGGTTGAGCATATTGCTTTTAATTACCTTTTCGAGCGGGGTATAATACTTGGCTTGATTTAAGTAATTGTAGGCCAGTGCCAACTTGTATATTTTCTGTATATCGTTCTGGGTAATAAAATCATGGTGCTCGTATTCGGAGTATGCGTAGGTAGCATTCAGGTTTTCAACATCCCAAAGCTTGGCTGGTGCGGCCACATCGGTTTTGGCCTTGTGCACGTTGGTAAAGTTGATGCTTTTGCGCATGGTATAATCCTGCGCTGTGCGTTTTATCTCGTCTTTCTTTTCCTGTGTTGGCGCATTGGCAATAGCATCCTTTAATTCCACGTCGGGTTGGGCCGGGTTAAACTGCGGCATAGCTACCTGCTGCGACAGGTTTACATACATAGGTATACGCATGCCCGTTTTAGCCGGGAAGAATTTGCCTAACTCCAAACTACCCGCCATATCAAAGGTATGGCTATCGTTACGGCTGCGTTCGCTCACGCGTTGCTCTATCGAGCCAAAGCCAATGGTGGTTTTGCTGCCGGCTACAGTAATATCGGCAAAATCGGCCAGTTTGGCGTTGAGGCGGGCTGTTGCAGCCCAGCCGCCGCGCTGGTCAAAATCGGTTAAACGTAACTCGTTAAACCACACAATGGCATTTTTATCAAACCCACCCGATGGCTTATACGGGTTACGTATACCCAGCATAATGGCACGCAAACGGCTCAAATCGGGCTGCCCCTTAATGGTGATCTTGTTATTACCGTCGGTAACGGTAAACGGAATATTGATAGATGCCAGCTGACCCGATGCAATGGCATTATCACGCGCTAACTTGGCACGGGTAAAGGCAGCCAGTTCAATATCCATATTGTTGGCTGCCGGCCAAATGGAGTTGGGGTCTGATGTACCCGGGCGCGTAATTTTAAGCGGCACCTCGTACTCGTAATAGCTGTCCTGGTAATCAAAACCTAAGCGGATAAACGCACTCAGATCATTATCATTCAGCTGGTCGCCCTCGGCATGTACAAACATTTGCAGGCGTTTGTATGAGCGCAAATCATTATAAAATGTACGGTATGCAGCCCGCGAATAGCCGTTGCGCAGGTTGGTTACATTGAGTGATAACGACTGCTCGTTGAGGCGGGTATCGGTACGAAGGTTGTTATAATCGCGCTGGCGCTCAATGCCGGGGGGCAACACATACGGTATAGGCGAGCGGTTGCCATTGGCCTCCAGGTTTACGGCCTGTACGTTAAGTACCGAGGCATCAAGCGGCGCATTAACCAGGGCAGGGTCGGCAATTACTTTGGTGGCGTTGTTTTCTACATTGTAACCGCGCCATTCGCCACGTACTAGTTGCAGGGTACCCATCCGTAATACGGCGGTATCGGCAAAGTTGGTCATAAACATACGCATGTAACGTATGGCCTTAAAATCCTGAATGTTACCCTCGCGCGATGCATAGCCGGCAATAGGCACCCTAAACTGGTACCAGTTAACCGTTTGTGTGGTACCATCGGGCAGCTTTACGGCGGCGGCTACTTTATCGTTAATAAAGTTTTGGCCAATAACCATATCCTGCGGACGGATAGATACTTTGTACTGAAAATACTCGTCGGCCTGGCTCATGCTGTTGTCGCGGTTTAAATCCTCACCGTCCGGGAACGAGGTGGAGGCCGAGGTAGATACGCCCAGTTCGGCTTGCGACTGTTCGGCCGTTTTTGAGTTGCCCTCGGTACCATTGTATTTACTGTAACGGGCTAAAATCCCGGCACGGTTTTGATCCAGTTGAGCACCCTGGTAGTATTGATAGTTGTCTGACGAAGGGTCGGCAGCCAGGGCATTGGCAGCAGCCGGACTTAACTGCCCGCGTAATTGCTGCACAAAGCCCGAAAACTTGGTTTGCTCGCCGGCATCATTTAATCCATCCAAACCAATATCTTGTAAACGACGTGCATCCGGGTTATTATCAAAAGCGTTAATTACCGGTTGCAGGCGGGGTACGCGTCCCCAAACGGTTTCGTCGGTACCGGTTGCGCTGCCATCGGGCGGTAAGCCGTTTTCTACCGATTTTCGTCCGTCTTTCAATATATCTTCGGAGATGCTGCCTAAGTTGAAATACAGATCGCCTCCCTGTGAGTTTTGCTTGTAGATGAACGGGTCCATCATCCAAAACTCAATGTATTGTACGTTCAGCGATTCAAAATCATTGGTTTCTAACTTGCGGAACATGCCCCCCCAGCGGTTGCGCGGATTTTGCAGCGTGCCATCGGGGTTAATGCCGGTGGTAGCGTAGTTGTACTGCCCGCGGGTGTTTGGATAGAAAGCCAGATCGAGCGTTGGTAATATGAGCGGCTGCCCGGTTACCGACTGACGGTAAGGTAATACCTCCGTTTCTAAAACCTGTCGTACATAGTGGTTTGACAGATCGGCACGGGTGAGGCTAAACTGGGTTGACGAGGTATAAAATATAGGGTCGATGTTGTAAAACGCCAGGCGCGCCCGGTTGTAGCCATAACTCAGATCGTTAAACAAACGCGACTCGTTAAACAGTTGCGGCGTGCCCGAAATTTGCCAACCCAGGGCGCTTTTTAAATCGATAACCGATTGGCTGCTTTCAAAATCGTCCAAATATGACGTGCCGTTTTTTGAACCTGCAAAATTGATGGCACTGGGGCTACCCGGCATCAGTTTGGCAAATTCGCCCGAAAAATTAATGTACGATGGAACTTTGGTATTGATGAGCGGCAGGCGGTCAATAATACGGGTTAACCAGCGCGACTCGGAACTGTAATTTACATCAAAACCCATAATGGTGTTCGATACCGACTCCTCCCCTATAATTTGCTTTTGCGTAAGTGGCTGCTCGGAAAGGTGCATAATGGTAGCGCCTAAATTCAGTTTTGAATTGGCTCTATAATCAAACCTCGACCCGTATAAAGTCTTTTGCTGTACGCCAAATAATTCGTTATTCTCGATATTTACGGTAATGGGCTGGCCCGATGATAACAGCGATTGATTGAGAATACGTATACGGCCAATGCTGTAATCAACCGTAAAATCGGCCCCTTCCTGCAAGCGCAAGGCCCCTGCGTTTACCACTACCGAACCCTGCGGAATGTTCACAGCATTCAACTGGTACTCCGACCCCGACTGCGAGGTGTAAGTACCCTTAATTACATACCGGTTGAGGTTAGGAAAATACTGCTGCGCAATGGTACGCACCGAATCATACAGCGGCTGGTAAACGTAGCGGTTAAGTAAGTTTGGGCTGTTAGCTAACCTCCGTGCCAAGTCGCTACCAAAAGGCTCGATGGTTGGGAACATGATGCGCCCGTTTTGCGAATCGATGGTGATGCCTTCTAAAAAGTCGAAGTAGCCGTCGGGGCGTTTATCGTTTTGCTGGTTGAGATTATCGAGGTTGGTAAGTTGCAGCCAAAGCTTACCCCGCACGGTGGTATCGCCCTCGGTAAGCAACGGTTTTTCGATGTTCGATTGGTCATCAACCCGGGCAATGGTCATCCTGAAATTTACCGGGCTAACCTGGTATGCGCCTAATGAGTATATATTCTTCATCATCAGGCCCCAGGTGGGCAGGTTGGTTTTCAGTATCTCGTTCTTCAGCATCTTTACGTAAAGTGCTTTAGGGTTGGTGGCATCTACCGGTATATCATTCGAAAACTCACCCACCTGGTACTCGCGGCCATTATAGGTATAGCGGAAAGCCACGGCCAGCACCTCGTCGTTGTTCAACGGATAGTTAAGCGATATATAACCCAATTGCGGGTGCAGTGTAAATTCGCGCGTGGTTAACTTGCGGGCATAAGGCAGCTTTACATAGTTATCGGTTGCGCCGGTAGCCTGAAAAAACGAGGCAACATCGTTAGAATTGGTTAAACGGCCCTGGTTAGGTAAGGCCTGCAGGTTTTGAAGCAGGTTATTGGATTGCTGTGAAAAGCCCGGCCCTATAAAACCCGCCGGCAAGCCCGATGTTCCACCTTGAACGCGCAGGGTATTGTACGGCCGGTTCTCGCCTAAGTCCAGTAAACCAATAATATCGCGCGAATCGGTAGTGGAGTTGGTACGGTTGGTTGTCCAAACCTCTACGCGGGTAACCGTAATATTGGAGCTGATGATGGGGATGTTAGCCAGCGCCTTGTTGTAATTATCCCTGAAATATTGCGCCAGAAAGAAGTGACGGTTGGCCTCATAATCGGCCGGGGTAAGCCTGAACTCGCCCTGCTGCGAACCGTTAGTAATGGTAATAGTTTTAGCCTGCGACCGCTGCTGCGAAAAAATACTGGTTACATCCAGCTTACCAAACTTCAATTTTGTTTTTAAACCGAACAGCGCCTGGCTACCGCGAATTAACGAAGTATTAAGCGGCATACTCACGGTGCCGGCCTCAATCTTTTGAATAATTTCGTCGGGCTTGCCGGTGTAATCTAATTTAATTTGATTCTCAAACTGAAACTGGGCATCGGTATTGTAATTGGTGGCAATTTTTAACTTATCGCCAATGGCACCCGTAATATTCATTTGGATGCGCTGGTCAAAATTAAAGTTGAACTGCTTGCGCTGGCGGGTATTAAACAGCGGGTTTTGATTGCTGTTTACCTGCCCGGCAAATATGAGTTGCGCAGAGCCCTGCGGACGAATATCAATTGTATTACTGCCAAAAATTTGCTCAAAAGTGCGGCTGCGAACTTTAATTTGCGGTATAAAGCCCGGCTGCTGCGAATCGTAAGCATATTTATCGGCCAGTTCGCGAAAATACTCGCGGCGGTTTTGCTGTTGGGTAAGTTGCAGGTACTCGGTAAAGGTTAAATAACGCGGCGCACGGTACATGAGGTTGCCTACCCTTTCAATAAGTACATAACGGTTAGAGGCTGCATCATATTCAATAATGCGCTCCAGGTTAGGCGGGTCGGGCTGAAAGTTGCCTTTACGTATACGCGAGTTGCGCGACTCGGGCTTTTTATACGGAACCTTTATCTTGATAGAATCCTTCGGTGTTGGTTTAATTTGGGCAAACAGGGGCTCGATCCCGCCACAGGTTAACATCAGCAATCCCACTAAAACCCCTGCAGCAAATTTTTTAACCGAGCTAATCAATGGTATTAAAAGCTGTAATTATAAACTTTTGAGAGCCGATTTAATTAGTTGTTCCACCGTTAACGTCCCGGTGTTTTTACCTATTTCGTTATCTATTACCTTCTCTGCCGCGTTGCGTGCAAAACCCAGCATTACCAAGGCCGACAGTGCTTCATCCTTAATTGTATTATTGGCAGGCATGCTAATCAGCGAATCAGGTCCTTCCTTGCGCAGCTTGTCCTGCAATTCAAGAATTACGCGTTGGGCCGATTTTGGCCCAATACCCTTAATACGTTGTATTTGTGTTACGTTGCCTTGCACAATGGCATTCTGAATTTCTTCGGGGGTGATAGACGACAGCATCATGCGACCGGTGTTT
The DNA here is from genome assembly GCF_031951985.1 of Mucilaginibacter terrae. Classification (NCBI taxonomy): domain Bacteria; kingdom Pseudomonadati; phylum Bacteroidota; class Sphingobacteriia; order Sphingobacteriales; family Sphingobacteriaceae; genus Mucilaginibacter; species Mucilaginibacter terrae. The sequence continues at coordinate 2,532,042 of NZ_JAVLVU010000001.1, forward strand.
GGCCCGATGCCTGATACCGAAATGAGGTGCAGGAACAGGCGTTTCTCGCCCTCATCGGCAAAACCGTACAGGGTGTGGCCGTCTTCTTTAACGTGCAGCCAAACGTACAGCTTGCAGCGTTCCACATCGCCAATTTTTGAGAAAGTATGAAGGGAGATATTTATGTGATAGCCTACGCCGCCAGCATCAATCACCACATAAGCCGGGCTTTTGAAAGCCAGCTTGCCATCAATGTATGCGTACATGTATAATCTATAGTGTGTTTATTATTTTCGTTAAAAATAATAAAACATACGCTTATACGGCGGACTAATCAAAAAGATTTAGGCCTATCTTTTGGATAGGCCTAATTTACTTTGGGTTGATAATATTATTGAGAATGAATTTTGCTTATTATACAAAGCCAGGCCTCGTGCGATTCCCTTACTGAGTGTGGCGGAGGGGAGTGTCTCTTCAAAAAGAAAAGTTCAAATGACACACCCTGCCAATGCAATATCTCTCCCCGCCTCGCAAGAACTACTGTGTACCCAAATCTTTTTAACCGACAAGATGCACCGTAGGTGCTACCTGTTTATAGAAAGAACAGATGATTTTCTTTTGTCCCAGCGGGACTACCCTTCGTGCCATGCTTAAATTAGGTAGCTCCTAAAGGAGCATGTTAAATTTTGACATTGTTTTCTATAAATAGGTAGCCCCTAACGGGGCATAAAAACTTGCGAGTACACTGTAGCTCTAAAAAGGGAAAATAAATATTATTTATAATCCTGCATCCTTAGCCTTTTGCTGCGCATCAACTACCGCTATGGTAATCATGTTTACAATCTCGCGTACCGAGCTGCCTAATTGCAACACGTGTACCGGTTTTTTCATACCTAATAAGATAGGACCAACGGCTTCGGCACCGCCCACTTCCTGTAACAGTTTGTAGGCTATATTGCCCGACTCGAGGTTAGGGAAGATCAGTGTGTTGGCCGCCTTGCCGTTCAGGGTTGAGAAAGGGAAGTTATCTTCTAACAACGCCGGGTTCATGGCAAAGTTAGCCTGCATTTCACCGTCTATCACCATATCGGGGTATTGTTTGTGCAGAATTTTTACAGCCTCGCGGGTTTTTTCGGGCACGTCGCCCTCGTTAGAGCCAAAGTTAGAGTACGACAGCATGGCTATACGCGGACTAACATTGAACTGCTTAACCGATTCTTCAACCAGCACGGTAATATCTACCAGATCCTGCACGGTTGGGTTTACGTTTACGGTAGTATCGGCAAAAAACAGCGGCCCTTTTTTGGTGATCATCATGTACATACCGGCTACACGGCTCACACCATCGGCAGTACCGATGATTTGCAGGGCAGGCTTAACGGTAGATACATAGTTTTTGGTTAAACCCGAGATCAATGCATCGGCATCACCAAACTCCACCATGCTGGCACCGTAATAGTTACGGTCGCGCATCATCTTTTTAGCTTCGTACAGGGTTATACCGCGGCGCTGGCGTTTATGATACAAATGCTGGGCATACTCTTCCTGGCGGTCGCACGGCACTAAGGTGTTGATGATCTTTACATCATCCAAATCAAGCTTATGCTCGGCAATAATGTTTTTAATTTTTTCGGTATTACCCAATAAAATAGGGATGGCGATGCCCTCCTCTTTTACTATCTGGGCAGCACGTAATATCTTATAGTTATCGGCCTCGGCAAATACCACACGTTTAGGGTCTTGCTTGGCTTTACCGCTCAGGTTACGCATCAGCTTGTTATCGCTACCAATACGACCGTGTAACCTTTCGGCATACTCGGCCCAATCGGTAATTTGGGTACGTGCCACACCCGATTCCATAGCTGCTTTAGCCACTGCGGCAGATACCTCTACGATGAGGCGCTGATCCATCGGTTTTGGAATGATGTAATCTCTTCCAAAACGCAGGTTAGTAGTATTGTAAGCCAAATTCACTTCTTCGGGAACAGGCTTACGGGTTAATTCGGCAATGGCATGTACGGCGGCAATTTTCATTTCCTCGTTAATGGCAGTAGCACGCACGTCTAACGCACCACGGAAAATGTAAGGGAAACCCAGTACGTTGTTCACCTGGTTAGGATAATCGCTACGGCCGGTGGCCATAATAATATCCTGACGGGCGGCTACGGCTATATCATAAGATACTTCGGGCTCGGGATTGGCCATGGCAAATACAACAGGGTTTGGCGCCATGCCTTGCAGCATTTCGGCAGTCACCACGTTACCGGCCGAGAGGCCGATGAATACATCGGCACCTTTCATACCTTCGGTAAGGTTACTTACATCGGTACGGTGGGTGGCAAACTCTAAACGGATCTCGTCCAAATCGGTACGATCGGGGGTTATTAAACCGTTGATGTCGAACATCAGCAGGTTCTCTTTTTTAACACCCAATTGCAGGTACATTTTGGTACATGATACCGCAGCGGCACCTGCACCATTTATTACCAGTTTAATTTCGTCAAGCTTTTTGCCTTGAATTTCGCAGGCATTCATGAGCGCAGCGCCCGATATTATGGCGGTACCATGCTGATCATCGTGCATTACCGGGATATTCATCTCGGCCTTTAAACGGCGCTCAATTTCAAAACAAGTTGGGGCCGAAATATCTTCGAGGTTTACACCACCAAAGGTTGGCTCCAATGCCTTTACTATGTTTACAAATTCATCAACATTTTTGGTGTTCAATTCTAAGTCGAACACGTCAATATCTGCATATATTTTAAACAGCAGGCCTTTACCTTCCATTACCGGCTTGCTGGCTTCGGGGCCAATATCGCCCAGTCCTAATACGGCGGTACCGTTACTAATTACGGCTACCAAATTACCTTTGGCGGTATATTTGTAAACATCATCGGTATTCTTGGCAATCTCGCGGCAAGGCTCGGCTACACCCGGCGAGTAAGCCATAGTTAAATCGCGTTGCGAATTAGTGGGTTTGGTAGGAATTACCTGTATTTTACCAGGACGGCCTTTGGAGTGATAGTTCAGCGCGTCTTGCTTACGTTTAGCGTTATTGTTATTGTTGGTTGTGCTCATTCTTCTCGAATTTCAGGTTGGCAAAATTACAATTCCTTTTTAACATGCTGCATATTAACTCAATATTACGAAGTTAACAGCAAACCTGTGCTTTGGTTGCGCAAATACTAACCTCATCAATTAATGAATGCAGTTTGCTACCGCATAGCCGAATTTTATTTGGAACTCGTCATATACCTCTTATCCTGATTACTATGATTTGTACAATTTAGGGGAATTAATCAGCATAAAGCAAATTACATTTTTACTAACTTTGTTAGCATGAAACGCGCCGGGAATGCTGATTTACCTTTACACTATGGTTATGTACCACCCTGGCTGGCCGAGCGTATGGCAAAACTGGGGCTGGCCGTGGTTGAAACTATGGTAATGGAATATGGCAGCAGCGAAGTACTTAGCCGTTTAAGTAACCCATTTTGGTTTCAGAGTTTAGGCGCAGTTATGGGTATGGATTGGCATTCTTCGGGCATAACCACTTCGGTGATGGGGGCGTTGAAGCGAGCTATAAATCCGCATGCCAAACAACTGGGCATTTACATTTGCGGCGGCAAGGGCAAGCACTCTACCCAAACCCCTAACGAACTGATCAAGGTGAGCGAAAGCACCGGTTTAGACGGCAATTACCTGGTACGCTGCAGCAAACTGAGCGCCAAGGTTGATAACACGGCCGTGCAGGATGGCTTTCATCTGTATACCCACAATTTTATTGTAAATACCAAAGGCCAGTGGACGGTAATACAACAGGGCATGAACGCCGATACCCGCACAGCCCGCCGATACCACTGGCATTCACAAGATTTGCAAAGCTTTGTAAGCGATCCGCATACGGCTATTTGCGGGGCCAACACCGGTCGAATTTTAAACATGGCCGATGCCCGTGCCGATGGTTCACGCTCGGCCATAATGAGCATGGCGGCCGAGCAGCCCCGACCGTATGCTTGCCGAAATAAGCCATTTGGTAATGCCCGATCACCACGATGTGCGGGCTAAAGATGTTGACTTGAAACGCCTGGGTGCCGTACTATGGCTGGCACACGAAAAACAACCTGCCGATTTTGAAGAACTGCTTTTACTGCAAGGCCTTGGTCCGCGTACGCTGCAATCATTAGCATTGGTTAGCGAGGTTATACATGGCACACCCTCCCGCTTTACCGACCCTGCCCGCTTTGCCTTTGCGCATGGCGGTAAGGATGGGCATCCCTTCCCGGTACCGGTTAAGGTATATGATGAAACCTTGAAAGTTTTGCATACCTCTATACAACGCTCCAAACTGGGCAATAATGATAAGGTAGAAGCTATTAAAAAGCTTAGCCAGATTGCCCAGCAAGCCGAGCACGGCTTTATCCCCAATGCCGATTTTGATAAGGTGATCGAGAATGAGCGCAATGAATCATGGCGTCATGGTGGCCGTACAGTTTTGGGGAAAGCTAAGCCACCGGCAGAAAAACAGTTGAGGTTGTTTTAGGAGCTAATAGATTTCGCTTTTCTTGCTTGCTACAATTTGTTAGCTTTATCATTAACCATCACAACAATACATGAAAGTTTGGCTATTGGCACTTTTAACTCTGCTCACTCCTGGTAAGTGGGGAATGGATTATTATATAGAGGCAAATGTTAAAAACGTATGTGGAACAAAGCTGATGGGTGGAACCTACGCCTTATCCAGGGAGTTCTCTGATTTTTTTGCTGCAGCAAGCGCCTATGATGACAAAAGTGAGGTAATGCAGGTAGAACGCATTTTAAAAGTTGATCTATCCACGTTTCAAACGTATGATTCTGTTGATGAGAATGGCCGTATTAAAACACACTGGAAAGATATTCGTGCTTTTAACAAGGTACTCAACAACCTGCTAAATAAAATTAAAGCCCATCCATCTTATTACAAAAAAGTAAAATACAACCCAATTGCAGCCGATAATATATTTACCTCAGACTCATCAGGAATTAAGCAGGTACCATTTGATCAGCAAGCATATGAAGATCATCCTCTTCATGGCTACCCGAATGATTGGAGATATTTAAAATCAGGTCAATTAGTTAAGGATGTTAAAGACTTGAAAGCCATTTTGGGATGCTACATGCGCAGCGGAGCAACTAAAATTAGACTTACTTACATGTAATTTACTGTACCAACAATTCCTATCAACATATTCTTTAAAATCCTGTAATGCTGTTAATCATTACAAATTTTCATACCTTACCATAGTCATACATCATCTTTATTTTAGCCGTTCCGCTTAACAATGAACAAAAGGTTTGTTTTAACATTGATATTGGGCTACCTCACGGCTGGAATAATTTGGCTGGTAGGTGGTGCATGGGTTATTTACCACTTTAAACTGCAACATACTGTAGCTGGTTTAGATTTGGCTTTAGCTATAAAAAACATTTCTTTTCTTCTAATCAGCGTAGTTAGCCTTATTTATATCATCAATAATCATTACAGTAGGTTATTAACTAAACAAAATTTACTCAACCGGCAATTAACCAATAGCAAAACCAGCCTTAAAGAACTGCTTAACACCTATGAGCATGTAATGAAAGCCACCAATGATGTAATTTGGGATTATGATATTACCACCAACCAATTGAAATGGCTGGGTGGATATAAAGAAGTTTTTGGCTATGATTCGCCTGATGAGCTTATGGTTAAAGATGCCTTTTGGAACATGTACCGTGTACATGAAGACGACCGTGAGGAAACCATTAATAGCTTCAATGAATTTTTGAAAAACAAGGAGCTGAAATGGAGTGCCGAATACCGTTATTTATGTAAAGACGGCTCGTACAAACACGTTTCGGACCGGGGCTACCTTATTTTAAACGATAAAGGCGAACCGTTACGCATGTTAGGTGCCATGCAGGATATTGATGTTCGCAAAAAGTACGGCCTTCAGCTCGAGGCACAAAACCAAAAACTCAAAGACATTGCCTGGCTCAACTCGCACGAAATACGTCGCCCGCTTTGTAACATGCTGGGACTGATACCGCTTATCCGCACCAACGCCAACGATGAGGCTGCTCTTCCGCAATTGATCAACTACCTCGAAACATCGGCAATTGAACTTGATGAAACTATCAGCAGGATCAATAGCCAGATATCTAATTAGCTATATTATACACCTGTTACATGGGTGTTGTGCCTTATCAAACAATCGTTAGGTATTAAAACCAAAGCAAACTATCCTTTGATTTCTTAAGGATAGAGCCCTTTTGCCTTCTATGAAAAATTCTTTTTTAAGGCTCAACTATTAGCTTTTTTTAAACGATAGAGTATATATCTGAACGAAATTCATTTTATTTGCACCTTTATTTAGACTTAATCCAATTAAAGATGCAGATACCATTGCTTAAATTTTCTTTTTTAAATGCCTTTCTTCTATTATTATCAGTTGCCGCTTTTGCCCAATCTGCCTCAGTAAAAGGACGGATTAGCACTGCCGATAACAACCCTGTACCCATGGTTTCGGTTGGCTTAGCGGGTACAACAAAAGGTGCCTTAACCGACTATAATGGTTTGTATAAAATTAATAACGTTGAACCCGGCACCTACACCATTACCATATCGGGAGTTGGTTATCAAAAAACTTCAAAAACTATTACGGTAACAGCTAACCAAAATACCGAGGTTAACATTACCGTAACCGATGATAACCAGCAACTGCAAACCGTTGAAATTACCGGCCGCAAAGAAAAAACCTACAAAACTAAATCAACCTTTATAGGCAATAAAACCGAAACCGATTTAAAAGATCTGCCTGCTTCGGTATCATACGCCAGCAAAGAACTCATGGCCGACCAAGGTGTTGTGCGTGTTGGCGAAGTGGTAAAAAACTTCAGCGGTGTTAATCAATTCACCTTTTATGATGATTTAACCATTCGTGGTTTCCGGGTGAACGGACAAAGCAACACGCAGTTGGTAAATGGCTTACGTACCAGTTCCGGTTTCTGGAAACAATCACTCACCAACTACCTGGAAAGGGTCGAAGTTTTAAAAGGTCCATCTTCGGCCTTGTACGGTAATGCCAGCCCGGGCGGTGTGGTTAACCGTGTTACTAAAAAACCGCTGGATGAGACCCGTCGTTCGGTTAGCATTCAGTTGGGAAGCTACAATACGTTTCGTGCCCTGGCCGATTTTACCGGCCCTGCTAATAAAGACAGTTCATTGCTATACCGTTTAAACCTGGGTTATGAAGATGCCAATTCCTTCCGCGATCTGCAGTTTGATAAAAACGTGATCATTGCCCCATCATTGACCTTCGTGGCATCGCCCAAAACCCATATTAACTTCGATTTGGTTTACAACAGCTCGAATGGCAGGTTAGACCGTGGACAATCAGTTATTGGTAACGACCTTTACTCTACCCCGCAATCATTATCATTAAGTACCGCTAATGATTACCTGAACGAAAAAACTTACATCATTACCCTATCGGCCAATCATGAGTTTACTGATAACCTGAGCATGACCGTAGCCTACTCAAAAACCGGCTACCAGGAAGATTTATGGGAACACCGCAGTGCCAATGCTTATGCCGTGAACGGTGCAGGCGCAACTATACCAAACCTGGTGGCCATGCAAATATTTTCGCGCAAGCGTAAACGTTACATTGATAATTTTACCGGCTACCTTAACTACAAACTGCAAACCGGCATCATTGAGCACAAGTTTGTTGCAGGTTTTGACTACGGCAGCGAAAAAATGCCCGTAGGTGCATCGCAATTAACAGCAGGCGGCTATCGTAACGCGGCCAATAACGGGTTTATTGCCAACTATGTTCCGGCAAACAGCAGTAGATATTTACTGGGTGCGGATGGTTCGCCGGTGCCCAATGTTCCATCCTTCAACCTTAACGATCCTATTTCATCACAACGGTTGCAGGATGACAGCAAGGTCTTTTTTGGTCAAAATGTGCTTAACCCAACCTATTACTACCTTAATGCAGGTTACATTCAGGATCAGTTACGCATAGGCAAGTTACAAGCCTTGCTTGGTGTACGTTACGAGTACTATACCGATTTTGCGAACTACAAAACAGCAAATGAAGCCAAAACACATTCAAAAGCATGGTTGCCGCGTTTTGGTTTAGTGTACAACGCCAATAAAAACATTAACCTATACGGTACTTATGTAGAAGGCTATAACCCGCAATCGGCAAGCATGCTTACACCCAATGCCAACCCCGACCCGTCAAATCCTTTCAAGCCCTTGACCAGTAACATGGTTGAATTTGGTGCCAAAACCAGCTGGCTTAATGATATGCTGAGCATTACTACTGCCGTTTATCAAATTGAGCAAAACAACACCCTGTACGCAATAGGTAACGATCAGTACAGGCAAGTAGGTAAAGAGCGCGCCAAAGGTATTGAGTTTGATATAACCGGCCGTATTACACCAAACTGGAGCATGCTGGTAGCATACGCCTATAACGATGCCAAAATTATAGAAAGCCTTATACCTGCCGAGGTAGGTATACAAAAGCCCAATGCCCCGCACACACTGGCTAACATTTGGACGCGTTATAACGTAGTTAAAGGCCTGTTCAGAGGTTTGGGTATTGGTGCCGGTGCCAACTATGTTGATAAGCGTAACTTATCAATAAACCTTACCCAAACTATCCCCGATTACACACTGGTTAATGCAGCGCTTTACTACAGCATTGGTAAAATGCAGTTACAGTTTAATGCCAATAACATTACCAATAAAAAACACTGGGTTGGCGGGTATGATTACATCAGGCTATTCCCGGGTATACCGTCAAACTATTTATTCACCATGAATTATACCTTTTAATTCAATAATATGATTTGGAAGCGCTTTAAAGCCGTTGCCTCCTGGCTGCATTTATGGGTTGGTCTTGTTACCGGCATGGTTGTAGTTATAGTGGGAACTACCGGCTGTATATTGGTTTTTGAAGATGAGCTTTTTGACTACTTTCACCGCGACATTATTGAAGTAACTGAAACCGGCCCCGCAAGGCCGGTTTCGGAGTTACTGGCAACCGTGCAAAAGCATGTGGGCAAAAAGGGTATTACCGATGTGCGCATGAATGAGGCTGATCAAAGCTACGTTTTCACCGCCCGGGAACTTAATAAGGTTAAGGATATGAACCTGAGCTGTTTTAGCCAGTTTAAGTATTACGACAATATTTATGTTAACCAATACACCGGCAAGGTAACGGGCACTATCGACATCACCAGCGACTTTTTTTACATAACCGAACAACTGCACCGGCAACTGTTACTGGTTAAACCAGTAGGCAGTGTAGTTGTAGGCTCGTGCATTTTATTGTTTTTGCTGATGATGATAACCGGCTTTATTTTATGGCTGCCCAAAAACTACAAACAGTTTAAGCAAAACATCAGCGTAAAATGGAAAGCTAAATTTAAACGGATTAATTATGACCTGCACAACAGCTTTGGTTTTTATGTGTTGCCCATTGCCATACTAATTGCTATAACCGGGCTGGTATGGTCGTTTAAGTGGTGGGAAGCTGGCATTTACAGCATGCTGGGAGAAAAAGAACCTATAAAACTGGTACGCAAAGCCCCCCACCTTACCACTGCCGATACCACCGACAACCATATTAACATGATTGTTGCCGATTTGGAAAGCCAGCTTAAAGGAGATTACCGTTTAATTGGCCTTAGCTTGCCATCTGCTGAAAGCAAGGTTATGATGGCATTTGTTTACGGCAAACAAAGGGTTGATAACTGGCGCAATATGAGCTATTATTTTTACGACGGACGAACCGGCAAAATGATCGACAAAATGCGGCACGGCGAAAAGCCTTTAGGACTAAAATGGCGCAACTCGAACAAAGACATACATACCGGCCGCATATTTGGTCCGGTAACACAAATTCTGGCATTTTTGGCCAGCTTCATCTGCGCATCATTACCAGTAACCGGCTTTTTAATATGGTGGGGAAAACGCAATAAGAAAAATAAAAAGAAAGCGGGCATTCAGCATAAAAAAACACCTCAGCCTGCGCTAAACACGATATAACAGACGCCACAAAGCAAACAAGAGCCTGCCTTACCCAAGAGCAGGCTCTTGTTTTTTAATTATAAAGGTTTGAAACTAAACTTATAAGCCATAACTTTAGTTTACCTAACCTATGTAGCCTTGTTATGCCAAAATGTTTGAACCTTTTTAACTTCTTGATTTTTTGTGTAATTATATGTGTTACCACAGGGCAATGCCTGGCACAGGCACCAACCCGGGGGCAGCTTAATACCATTATAACAACCGTTAACACCACTACCGAAAAGCTGGGTATCGAAAAACTGTACCTGCAAACCGACAAGCCTACCTACAACACGGGCGACACGCTTTGGTTTAAGGCCTACCTGGTAGATGCCTCGTCGTTAAGTTCATCTTTAAAAAGCGGCTTGCTATATATTGAACTGGCCAGCGATAGCAATCGCCTGGTTCAACGTATGATGCTACCTGTTTACCGTGGCCTAACTTTAGGAAGTATAGTGTTAAATCCCGACGATATGCCCCAGGGTGGTTACACCCTGAAAGCCTACACCAACTGGATGCGCAATTTTGGCGAAGAAATCATTTACCAGAAACACTTTTACGTAGCCAACCCTAATGCCGATAACTGGCTCATTAACTACAACGCCAATGCTGCTAAATTAAACGGTAAGGAAAACGTTAAGCTTAAACTAAACATTAACCAACTGGACAACGACCCGGTACGGGTGCGCGAAATGCAACTGCGGCTTACCGATGGCAAACGCACCCTGCTTAAGAGCGATGTACAAACCGATGTAGCGGGGTTGTTGGATGTAAACTTTGATCTGCCCGAAAAAGCCAATGCCAAAAACCTATCGGTAAGTTTAAAGGATATGCGTAAGGGAGCGGGTAACCGTGTGCTGAATATGCCCCTGCTGCTTAACCGGCCGCAAAATATAGATGTGCAATTCATGCCCGAAGGGGGCAACCTTGTAGCTGGCCTTGCAGCGCATGTAGCATTTAAAGCAGTTAGCGAAGATGGATTGGGCATCAACATTTCCGGCACCATATTCGATTCTAAAAATAATAAAGTTGCAGATTTTTCATCGGCACATAAAGGCATGGGTACTTTCGATTTTTTGCCTGTTGCCAATGAGGTTTATACAGCTAAAGTTAAACTGGCCGATGGCACATTGAAAAACATTACTTTGCCTATTGTAGCTGTTAAAGGAATAAGCTTAACTGTAAAGAATCCCTATAAAGCTGATTCGTGCGAGGTGTGGGTATACGGCTCTGCCGATTCGACGGTTATAAACCGGCAGTACTATTTAATAGCGCAGGCACGCGGTATTGCATGTTATGGGGCATCTTTTAAATTGGGCAACCGCCCGGCAAAGTTTACCATGGCAAAAAACTTGTTCCCTACCGGAGTTGTGCGTTTTATGTTGGTAGGTGCTGACAAGACACTGCTTAATGAACGCCTTGCATATATTGACCATGCCGATGACCTGCGCATCAAAATATCACCCGGCAAACCAACTTACAACCGTCGTGATAGTGTAAGCATGAATTTAGAAGTGACCGATAAAAACGGGGCTCCTGTGTTGGGTTCGTTTTCGCTGGCGGTGACCGATGATGGGCAGGTAAAAATTGACACGCTTACCCAAAGCCGCATCAGCACGTATCTGCATTTAAGTTCCGATTTAAGTGGGCCGATCGAAGACCCCGGCTATTATAACAATCCTTTAGCGAGTGCTCAAAAATGGCAAAACATGGATAATTTGCTATTAACACAAGGCTGGGTAGGTTATAATTGGAATAACTATTTTAAATCCGCACCGGCATTTGCTTTTCAGCCCGAGCGCGAGTTTAGCATCAGGGGAAAAGTAACCAATGTATTTAATAAGCCGGTGGCAAAATCGGGCATTACATTGCTATCTAAAAAGCCATTTTTACTCGCCGATACGGTATCTAATGACAAAGGCAATTTTATATTTACCGGTATTTATCCGGCCGATACTGCAGTGTTTTTTTTACAAGCCAAAAACAAGCGCGGCAAAAGCTTTAACGTGGGTATTGAAGTTGAAGAGTTTGTGCCCCCGGTTTTTAAAGCCCCTGCCGAAAGGCTCGTACCTTGGTACGTAAATATTGATACCGCCAGGCGACAATTAGTAACCAAACAAAAACAGCTTAAAGATAACCAGGAACGCATAAGTAAAGGGACCTTGCTAAAAGCCGTTGAGGTAAAAGCTAAAAAAGTTGTTAAGGGTTCCAAAAATTTGAATGGCGCCGGAGGTTCAGATATTATAATTGATGAGGAAACGATCATAAAATCAGGGCGAACCAACTTGAGACAGTTGCTCGAAAAGAGGGTGAAAGGTTTTTATTTGAAAACCGGTAAAAACTTTTTCAGGAGCTATGTGATCAACAACGTAACAATGCACCTTGTGATTGACGGCGTTGAAATTGACTGGTTTTTTGACCCGGAAGGAAGCGTAGAATATTTCAGGTTTTATGACCAGTATCTTGATTATTATGATGCAGAAGAGATTAAGGGCATTGAAGTAATGACCAGCAGCCAGTATTCATCCAGTTATTTCAGTCAGTTTATTCAACCCAAAAATCCAATGGCTTCACCGTTCGATCATTGTTTTGTGGAGGTTACTACACGCAGTGGCCATGGTCCGTTCATGAAAAAAGCGGTGGGAACTTATGTATACCGGCCTATGCCGTTTGCGCTACCCAAGGCATTTTATTCGCCCAAGTACAAACCTAATTCAGTACCCGACATGACCGACATCCGCTCGACCATACACTGGGAACCCAACGTTGTAACCGATAAAAACGGCAAGGCAACCTTAAACTTTTACACCGCCGACAATGCCGGTAAGTACAGCGTAGTAGTGGAAGGCACTGATCTGCAGGGCAGCGTGGGTAGTAACACTGCGGTTATTAAAGTGAATAAGTAAGATTCACTTTATAACAATCCCTCATCGGCAAAGCTATAGTAGCCACCGTCGGTAATAATCAAATGATCGAGCACGCCTATATCTAATATCTTGCCGGCCTGATGTATTTTGCGGGTAAGGTCAATATCCTGCTGGCTGGGCTTGAGGTTACCCGAAGGGTGATTATGGGTTAAGATGATGGACGAAGCCTGATGCTGCAAAGCTATATGAAAGATTATTTTAGGATCGGCCACGGTGCCCGATAGGCCACCCTTGCTGATGAGTTCTTTGGCTATTACCTTGCAGCTACGGCTCAACAGCAATATCCAGAATTCCTCGTGGTTTAAATCAACCAAATGCCGTTTCATTACTTGGTAAACGCTCTTACTGCCTGCTACGGTGTCGGGGACTTTAATTTCAGTATCATCGCGGCGGCGGCCCAACTCCAGCGCTGCAATAATGGAGATAGCCTTAGCCTCCCCAATACCTTTAAATTTAGAAAGCTCGGCTACCGATACCTTGCCCAGCTTTTGCAGATCGTTATCATAGTGGTGCAAAATACGCTTGCTCAATTCCACCGCCGATTCGGTACGGCTGCCCGACCCGATCAGTATGGCAATCAGTTCCGCATCGCTCAGCGCGCGGCGGCCCTGGCTGTTCAGTTTCTCGCGCGGACGGTCTTCCTCGGCCCAGGCCTTAATACTTATTTTGCTTTCGTATGCTTCCACGGTTTGAAGCTATTGAAAATATTGATGGGATGCAAGAGCCACTCCCAAACCCTCCCCGGGAGGGAGGGCTTAAACAAAAACGTCATTGCGAGGTACGAAGCAATCTCTGCGGATACAAGGCGGTTATGCCAAGCTCAGAGATTGCTTCGTACCTCGCAATGACGCGATATTTAAAAGTTAATCAGAAAACGAGTTGCTATACATTCACACACAACCCGCAACCTACAACTCACTACTAAGTCTTACCTCGCATCTACCTTAGGTTTTAACTGATACTCTTTAGGTGTTTCGGCACCCATAAGGTAGCGTACAAAATAGTCCCAGCGGCGGCGGGTCATGTAGTTGCTGTACTGGCCGTAACCGTGTGCACTATTAGGGAATATCACCAGGTCATAATCTTTACCGGCTTTTTCCAGAGCTTCAACTACCAGCAGGGTATTGTATGGAGGTACGTTGTCGTCCATCATGCCATGAGCCAGCATCAGTTTACCTTTCAGGTTTTTGGCGAAGTTTTGATTGGCCTGGTCTTCGTAGTTTGATACGCCGTTGGCATCTTTGGTTAGTAAGCCAATGTAACGTTCGCCCCAATCATCCTCGTAATTACGGTTATCATGGTTGCCCGATTCTGATATACCTACTTTAAAAAAATCAGGGTATTTAAACATGGCACAAGCCGTGGCAAAACCACCGCCCGAGTGGCCCCACATACCGGCGCGGTTAATATCAATGTATGGATACTTTTGAGCCAGTTGCTGCATGCCGCTTACTTGGTCGGGCAGGGTATTGTCTGACATTTTTCCGTAAGCCATATCATGGAAACTTTTGGAACGCAATGGGTTACTGGTACCTTCGATCAGCACTACTACGAAACCCAGTTCGGCCAAGGCCTGATGGTCGCCACGTGCGGCCGAGAACCCCCAGTTACCACCCATACTACCTCCCTGCGGACCAGGGTATAGGTAATTGATAATAGGATATTTTTGATTAGCATCCAGATGTGTCGGCGTGAACATCAAGCCATAAAGATCGGTTTTACCATCGGCAGCTTTAACCGTTATGGGCGTAGGTGCTTTCCATCCTGAAGCCGTAAGACGCGAAATATCGGTTTGCTGAACTGTAGTAATGAGCTTACCATTGAGATTACGCAAAACAGTTACCGGGGCAACATTAGGTTGCGAGTAAGTATCAACCAAATAATTACCCGATGGCGAGAACGTAACCTGGTGAAAACCAGCATCAGGTGTTAAATCAGTCAATTTTTTACCGTCGAAACCAATTTTGAAAATATGGCTGAAGTACGGGTTCAGTTTATCTTTACCATTGGCCACAAAGTAAAGTGTACGGCTTTTCTCGTCAACTTTCAACAAACGGGTTACTACCCAATCGCCTTTGGTTATCTGGTTTTTCAACTTGCCGGTGGCAGCATTATACAGGTACAAATGTCCCCAGTTATCACGCTCCGAAAACCAAATGATCTCGTTGCTTTTAGGCAGATAACGCCAGTTGATGCTTCCCCATCCCGATTCATATTGCGTATTAACCACTTCCTCAAACACTTCGCGTACGTCGCCGGTGGCAGCGTTGGCTATGCGCACTTTTTCCTGCTTATGATCGCGCGAGGTTGATACGAAGGCCAGTTGGGTGCCGTCGGCGCTCCAGTTCACGTCATCCAGCGTACCACTGCTCGATATATCATCGCTCAGCGTGGCGCGGTGCGGATCGGCCGGTACCTTGAGCATAATTACTTTAGGGTTATCCACCTCTATAATACAGCGGTGGATCATGGCTATTTCCTTATCGCCGGGCAACGGGTATTTCCAGGCTTTGAGGGTTGGGGCACCTACGTTTGTGGTCACCAAATACATATCGCCTACCTTGCGCTGGTCTTGCTTAAAAGTGGCTATCTTTTTCGAATCGGGCGACCATTGCAAAATAGCAACATCGCTGTGCGACCATCCTGCATTATCAGTAGCGTAACCAAAATCTTTTTCGCCATCGGTAGTTAACTGGATTTGTTTACCGGTTGCTACATCGCGCACCCAAAGGTTATAGTCTTTAATAAAAGCTGTGCGCTTTCCATCGGGAGATGCTACTCCACCGGCTCCACCCCTGCGGCCCATAAAACCACCACGAGCAGGCTGTGCGGCACCGGTATCTTCGGTAAATGTACCTGCTGCCAAATCATATTTCCAATTCTTGTTGCCTGCATATACGGTGGCGTACTTACCATCATCGGTAAAACCAATGCCTGCGGGTAAAGTGTTGGCATCATACTTTGCATTGGTGGCTTTAGCCAAACCTTCGGCAAACTTTTGATGATCGAACGCTACAGTACGGCTGCCTTTAACGGCATCAACCATTATATATTCAGAGCCTTTGGCAGTAAGGTTACGGTACCAGAATTTATCGGCCGCGAGCCAGTTGGGTCTAACATTAGCGCCATCAACTAACGGTGAGGTGTTGTAGCCCATAAATTTTTCGGCACGCTCATAATCGGTAACGGCAAGTGCTTTGCCTTGCTGGGCATAGGCACCCGCAAACACGAGCAATAAAGCAGGAAGTATAAGTTTCTTCATGTGTGGTGAGTAAAACGGTAGTAGTTTTAAACAACCAATATACGGCTTTTAAACAGGAGGCTGAAACAAGAGAAATGTATAACCGATTTTTTACCTGAGCGATGCGAACATCAAACAAAAAAAGCCGCTTCATTTACATGAAGCGGCCATATCAGCATACAAAAACTGAAATATTATTACTTTAAGCCGTTAACAAACTTAGTCAGTTTCGACTTATTGTTTGAAGCTTTGTTTTTGTGAATTACGTTTTTCTTAGCTAAACGGTCAAGCATCGAAATCACTTTAGTCAATAAAGGAGATGCCTCTTCTCTGCTGGTAGAAGCTCTTAACTTTTTGATAGCGTTTCTGGTGGTTTTAGCCTGATATCTGTTGCGAAGACGCTTTGTAGCGTTAGCTCTGATTCTTTTAATTGCTGATTTATGATTTGCCATTTTAGCTGATTATCTTTTTGATTTTCGGACTGCAAATGTATTACAAATATTTACAAGTTGCAAATCTGTTATAAAATAATTTTCAGCATGTTATCAATATTACGGCTTACTTATTTAATGGTGAAAACCCCCACACCAAAAGCAGCAGTGCCGGTACCGGCTACCAAATCTTTGGCATATATGGTATAAACTTTACCGCTCTCCAAATTTATATTTAGGTTAGCCGAAGGGACAAGTCCGCTTACAGCACGCAAACTATAACAGCCGGCGTTAACTTCGGTTGAAGGTGCCACGCCACGAAAATTCTGAGTACCTACCAATACGGTTGTCCCATTATTTAATGTAGCTCCGGTAGCATTGGGCGATGCATTTACAAAACGAATTTTAGCTTTACCTGCTGTCGGAGCGGCCAAATCATCGGCTACGGCAAGTATACCTAAGCTACTGTTTTGACCTACCAAAAAGTACGTGTAACTGGTTTAAACATCAAAATTTGACTGGGTTGATGCCAATGTGGCCTTGCCCGAAGCCGACTTAATAAACACATCCTGATCGCCCGAAAAAGTATCATTATAGCCCGAAGTTTACGCCGTTTTGTGTACACAACACATCATCAACATATAAACGGGCGGCAGAACCATCGGGGCTGGCATTAATTAAATTAACACGGGGGTGCTGGGGCTTCAAAATTGTAAGCATCGTCTTTTTTGCACGACGAAAGAAAAGTTAAACCTAACAAGCCAACAAAGGCATAACGAACAGTGAGTTTAAATGCAGAAGCAAATTGTTTCTTAGATGGATAACAAGGCTTTAAAAAACCTTAACTAATAGTATAAATACGCAAAAAAACGGCCCAATGGTATTTGTTTTACTACCTTGCTTTTTGGAATAGCATTAACCCATAACTACATAATAGTTTTAAAAGGCTGGTTTAAGGTGAAGTTTGTTAAGGATATAATTATTGCATTGATCGCATTAACCCTGCTTAGTTCATGGGGATTTTATGCTCATTTTAGAGTAAACCGGGTAGCTGTATTTACCCTGCCCAGGGCTATGAGTGGTTTTTACCAGGCTAATATTGAATACCTTACCGAACATGCTATAAGCGCCGACAGGCGGCGTTATGTTGATTCGGCAGAAATACCCCGCCACTTTTTTGATGCCGACCATTATGGCAAAGACCCATTCCATACCGTTCCTCAAAAGTGGAACGACGCCATAGCCAAGTATAGCGCCGATACCCTGTACAAATACGGCACCCTCCCGTGGACTATACAATACAATTACTACCGTCTGGTTGATGCCTTTAAAAACCACGACACCAGCGCCATCAAGCATTATTCGGCTTACTTAGGGCATTACGTGGCCGATGCCTGTGTTCCGCTGCATACCACCATGAACCACGATGGGCAGCTCACCCACCAGGATGGTCTGCATGCCCTTTGGGAGAGCCGCCTGCCCGAGCAGTTTGGCAATAGCTACAATTACAATGCAGGCAAAGCTAAGTATCTCGAAAACCCGCTTTGGCAAGCCTTTATATTATGCCGGAGTTCCTTTAAATGCACTGATTCGGTTTTGCGCATACAGCAACAGGTCGACAAAACTTTTCCGGCCGATAAAAAGTACGAGGTGATTATGAGGGGCAAACGCAAGATCAAGGACTTTTCGGCAGCTTATTGCCGTGCCTATCATACCGCACTTAAAGGCATGGTGCAACGCCGGTTACGCACAGCCATACTCAACGTGGGCAGCTATTGGTACTCGGCCTGGGTTGATGCCGGGCAGCCCGACCTAAACCAAATAACAGAGCCCCTACCCGACAGCCTGAAACAAAAAACCGCCCATGAGGCGGCTTTGTATAAGTTAGGAAAAATTGCTGCGTTGCCTAATTACGGCACGGTTAACAAACCGCTACCAAAGCAACAGACACAATTACGCAGTACGGGAAAACCTACTCCGTAAAGCAGCCCATATTGGTGGCAGTAATGATACCACTACAATGCCCAATGCTATAAGCGA
This sequence comes from Mucilaginibacter terrae, assembly GCF_031951985.1. Taxonomy (NCBI): domain Bacteria; kingdom Pseudomonadati; phylum Bacteroidota; class Sphingobacteriia; order Sphingobacteriales; family Sphingobacteriaceae; genus Mucilaginibacter; species Mucilaginibacter terrae. Next base: position 2,550,768 of record NZ_JAVLVU010000001.1, read on the forward strand.
AAAATTCTTTTTAAAGAATGGCACGTTACCCAGTAAATATCCTAAAAACAGAAAAGTAACGATCCACGATACCCCTCCAATAATGTTATATAAGCTGTAACGGCCAAAAGGCATCCTACCCACACCAGCCACAAAAGGGGCAATGGTACGTATAATAGGCATAAAACGGCTAAATATTACCGCCTTACCACCATGCTTATCAAAAAAAGCTTTGGTTTTAAGATAATAATCGAGCTTGAGCACTTTATTTTCGGGCTTAAAAACACGTGCGCCAAGGTAGTTGCCCAACTGATAATTAACCGTGTTTCCTAAAACCGCAGCTACAATAAGCAGTATAGAAAGCAAATAAATATCTAACCCTGTATTACCGGTTGCAATAAGCGCTCCGGCTGCAAACAGTAACGAATCACCGGGGAGAAATGGTGTTACCACAAACCCGGTTTCGGCAAAGATGATTATGAAAAGTATGAGGTAAGTCCAGGCCTGGTATTGCCTCGTAATTTCGGCCAAATGCACATCAATGTGCAAAATAAAGTCAATAAGATGTTTTATAATTTCCACCGTTTTTGCAGTTTGCCGTAAAAGTAGCAAATATTTGCAGAGGTAAGATATTATCTTTTAGGTGGATTATTAGCCAATACAGCTATGCTGAAAGCAGCCGTATCGGTAACGGCGCGCCCAACAATACCGCGCGAGTAAAGAGTATACAAGCGACCATCCTGAATAGTCACGTTATTCAATTCGGCCAAACTTGAGGCTGAAGTATTTACCGGATATATCCTGAAATTATAATTACCGGGCGGCAGGGTTGCGTAACCCGAAATACCGGCAAAAGGTGTATTTTGGATAATACGTACCCCATTAGCCCATATATCATGTGCACCGGTATTACGTGCAGCGGTATTCACAAAGCGTATACGTCCACCTTTGCCAATGGGCGGTAAGGAGGCTGTATCATCAACCGTAACAATAGATCGGCGAGTACCTTCAGACCGTAAACCTGTAAAAAACAATGAATAGCGGGTATTAGGCAAAAACTGTATGGTATCGCGGCTTAAAATACGGATGGAATCATCGGTGCGGGTAGTGCGTATTTGTAGCGGATATGCCGTAGTGGTTAAATAAAAATAAGTTGGCGTAGCGTTATACCTGTAAAACGAATTTACTTTAAGGTTATTAATATTCAGTTCAATAGGATACGCATCAGGACTTAAGTTTAATACCTGCAACTGCACATCAGTACCAGACGGGGTCGACGTATCATTTTTGCCGCATGAGCTTAGCATCGGCAATATTAAAACCGCAAAATTTAAAGCAAATAAGAAATAAAATATGCGCTTGCTGCTTTTCATTTTTACTGATTTATTATTAATCCTACCCTAAAGTTATTTTGCCTGCCTTGGCTAAACAGGGTATAAATTCGCCCCTCGGTTAAGGTAACGTTTGATGTATAAAGTACATCGTTGGTATTCACTGGTGTAACTTTAAGCACCTTTTTACCATTACCAACGGCTATAAACTTACTAATGGCCTTAAACGAGTTGGTGGTAAAACGCAAGGTATCATTTAAATACACCCGCATATTTTTTACACTGGGCGATGCCTGTACAAACCTGAGCATGGCATTTTTACTGTCGCTCTCTAAGGTATCTTTGATCATGAATGCCGTGCTGCGGGTTAAGCCACCTATAAACAAGGAGTAGCGCACACCCGAGCCTACCGAATCTAACTTAACAGGCAACGTAAAAAGAGTATCGGCATAATTATAGTTTTGGTTATCAAACAACCTCCTGAAGGCTATGGTAGTTTGCCCGATGTTTACCGACGTATACCCATTAGCACTCAACGGATATATACCTGTAACACTGTTTTGACGGGCACCGTTTATGTAGTAGTTAATAGCCGTATCGGTAACGGCATTAATTACGTTTAAATTTACAGTTCCCGGAGTAGGTACAGGTGCATCATTTTTTACACAGGCAGCTAAGGCCAGCATAAAAGCAGCAAGCAAACAGGTTAAACGTAAATGCTTAGGCATATCCACGAGAATTATAACTACTTTTTTTGAGGATTGTTATAGGAGCTTAACTAAAAAGTCCGGGCTTTTACAACCGGACTTTATTTTTTAGATCTATAATAGGTTTAAAACTTATGCATAGCTGTTAAGCATTACCGGCATAACCAACATCAGCACGTCCTCGTTTTCATCGCCACCTTGTGGTAACAATAAACCGGCACGGTTAGGGGTCGACATGTGTAAGGCCACTTCCTCGCTGCTCAGGTTTTTAAGCATCTCGATCAAGAAACGGGCATTAAAGCCAATTTCTAAATCATCGCCCTCGTACTGGCAGCTCAAGCGCTCATGTGCTTCGTTCGAAAAATCAATATCTTCTGATGAAATATTCAGCTCACTGCCGCTAACTTTTAAACGCACCTGATGGGTGGTTTTGTTGGCGTAAATAGCCACACGCTGCAATGAACCTAAAAACGACTGACGATCGATAGTCATGCGGTTAGGATTATTTTGCGGAATAACGGCTTCGTAATCAGGGTAGCGCTCATCAATTAAACGGCACACCAAATTGATGTTGCCAAATTTAAAGAACGCGCTGGTATTGTTATACTCAACCGAAACGTTAACATCATCAGATGGCAATGCCGATTTAAGCAGGTTCAACGCCTTTTTAGGCAAAATGAATGAGGTATTGCTGGCAGCCTGTGCATCTTTACGGCGGTAACGTACCAGTTTATGCGCATCTGTTGATACGAAGGTTAAGTACGAGGTTGACAGCTGGCAGTAAACGCCTGTCATGGCCGGGCGCAGCTCATCGTTACTTACGGCAAATATGGTTTTGTTAATAGCCTCGGCTAAAACCGATGCCGGCAAATTTACCGACGATGCGTTTTCAACCACCGGAATTTTAGGGAAATCTTCACCGTTTTCGCCGCTTAGCTTGTATTTACCGTCGCCGGCACTAATTTCAATGGCAAAGGTTTTATCATCAACCGAAAAAGCAATAGGCTGCTCGGGTAACGACTTTAAGGTATCCAGCAAAATACGCGATGGAATGGCAATACGGCCGTTCTCTTTAGCCTCAACAGACAATGAGGTGGTCATGCTGGTTTGCAAATCGGTAGCCGATATGGTTAGGTTGCCTTCCTTTATCTCAAATAAAAAGTTCTCCAATATAGGCAATACCGTGCTGTTGCTTAAAGCACCGCTTACGGCCTGCAATTGCTTCAGTAAAGTTAATGTGGAAACAATGAATCTCATAAACAAGTATTAGTCAACCCAAAAGTATGAAATTTTAACGGGCATACTTGCGTTTGCGATACAAATGTTGAAAAATCGCAAATATTAACACCAGCCCAATCGGCACTATTGTATTTACAGCTTGCCAGTAAGTTTTTTCGTTCTTTAAACGGGCGCGGTTAAGTAGGCGTAACTTAATTTCTTTGTTGCGTAAAGTAATCAGCCCCGAATCATCGGTAAGATAATCGGCAATATTAAGGAGCAGGTTTTTGTTGCCAAAAGTTTGCTGGCTGTAACGGTCATACCCTAAGGGGAACGGTGATCCATCAGCACTTACCTGATTTTTTAAGATGTCGCCATCGCTCAGCACAATCATTTTGGCGGGTTTACTGCGGGCTAAAACTCCAATATGTTCGTTCATGCCCTCGGGTACGGGGCGGTTTACAAAGTTTGAGGCAAAGCTACCCTCTAACAACGCACCTGCAATTTTAGGCTGGCTTTGAAACTCTTTCGGGTTGGGCTCCTGCTCCAGCGCTTGTAACGATAACGCATGCGGCGCAGTGATTTTTTTATTGTAGGGCGACGAAGTAAACAACACGGTTTGCTGCAAGTCTTTTACCGGCAACAAATCAATAGTGCTGGCGAATTCGCTGCTTATGCCTTCGAGATTTTTAACTACCGGATGCTTACCCAGTGGTATAAATACCGGGTAAAACAGCCAGGGCAGCATTTGTATTTGCGCCTGCCCGCCCACATTACCAGTGCTTACCGGTATTTGCGAGCAGTTTAAATCGGCAATTAAATCATAATTAATACGTACGCCGTAACGGAACAACTGATCGTCGAGGTTTAATTGTTTGGGAAACGCCAATTGTTCGCCGCCGTGCCCGCGCAGGCTGTCCAGCTCGGCGCTTACCTGGTCAATAGCCCAAAGTATGTTGCCGCCGCGCATGAGATATTGGTCTATTTTAAATTTTTCTAACTCAGTGAACGCTTTCTCGGGTTTAGGCACCACGAGCAGTTTCATGGTTTGCAGCGTTGCAAACGGTATAGTTTGTAAATTAATACGGCCCACGTCAAACCCATCGTTCAGGCTTTTCATGGCATCGTTCAGTTGCAGGTCGTTCAATTCATTATGCCCATCGGTAAATCCAACGCGGGGACGGCCGCCCGAAACCGCTTTTTTTATAGCTGACGCAAAGGCATACTCTAAATTTTGGATGGAGTTATTAAGCACTTCATCGGGAGATAAGCCAATGCGGGTTTGCAGCAGCTTTACCCCTATTTGCCTGTCTCCAGCACTCACCAACGCTGCCGGGAAAATGATTTTTTGCGACACCCCGTTATCCGTTTTCACACTCAGGTTAGTAGGCTCTACACCTTTCGATTGCATATCCTGAATAGTTTGCTCCTGTTCCTGCTCGTTTAAGCCATCTAAGGGGTTTACAAATTCAAACTGCAGGCGGCGGTGCCCGTAAGCCTGTAAATCACTCAGCATATCGCGGGTGGCTTGCTGCAGGCGCTTCATACCGCCGGGCAGATCTTTACCTTGCAGGTACACCGTTACCTTAACCGGCTGCGGCAAAGTATCCATCACGTTGCGGCTAACGTTGGATAGCGTAAATCGTTTCTCTTTGGTAAAATCGAACCGGGTAAAAGTTAGCGCAGATAATATTACAATAACCACCAGCACACCTGCCATAACCGGCAAAGCAGTATATTTTATTTGTTTTTGACGCTGGCGACTAACCACCAACAAGGTTAGTGCAATAAAAAACCCCGATAGTACCAGGAAGTACACTAAATCGCGCGTATCCAGCACCCCCCTGCTTACCGACTCATAATGGCGTGTGATACCTAAACTCTGTATATCCCAGTTTTGTAGCGATAATAATTGGCTCAGCGAATCGAAACCATTGTAAATAAAAAAGCTAATAAAAACGGCTATAGTAAAGGCAATAATTTGATTTTTGCTAACCGATGAGGCAAACAGGCCGACAGCCACAAACACTGCTCCTAATAAGAACAATCCTATATAGGAACCAATTACCGCCCCTGCATCTAAATTACCTTGCGGGTTACCCAACACCCAAACCGAGTAAGCGTACAACAAGGTGGGAAGTAAAGCAAATAGCACCAGCAGTAAGCACGCCAGGTATTTACCTATTACAATTTGCCAATCGGTAAGCGGCCGGGTGGCTAATAGCTCCAGTGTACCTTCGCGGCGCTCCTCGGCCAACGAGCGCATAGTAATAGCCGGAATGAGGAACATGAACAGGTAAGGTGCCGTGTTAAACAAGCCTTCTAACCCGGCATAGCCATACTCTAATATGCTCGACTCGGGGAACACCCATAAAAACAAACCCAGCACCAACAAAAACACCCCTATGGTTACATAAGCAACCAATGAACTGAGGTAAGAAGTAATTTCTTTTTTTAGGATGCTGAGCATATAGTTGTAAAAGTATGGAAAGGTTAAACTTGTTTAAAAAATTTTAGAGCCCCTCCTAAATCCTCCCCGGGAGGGAGGACTTTTATTTTATCAAATTAATTAATACCCCCTCCCTCCCGGGGAGGGCCGGGGTGGGGCCATTAAAACCCAAACCTATACGCCACCCTTATGGCAAACTGCTGTAAACGGTTTTGTGACCAGTCTTCGAAACGTAAACCAATATCGATCATGTTTGATTTGCTGCCATTCATGGGCAATAAAAATCCGGTACCTAATGAATATGCAAACAAGTTGCTGTTACTCCCGCCGCTGTTATTGGCATTGCTTAATACGGCGCCCACTTCTCCCTGCAAGTACAAACGGGTATCGGCATAATACTTAACGCCTGCCTTCAGCGGTATAAAGCTATCGGCATCGGGTTTACGGTAACCATTAAAAGCAAAGTTTTTATAACTGAACTTATGATACCCCCCGGTAACCACTACTGCCAGCTTGCCCGATACCGGCACCTCGGCATTGGCCGATGCCCCGTAACCTATGTTGTACCCGCTTCGTTGCGGAATATTCAATTCAGGACCGATGCTTATGGCCTTTGTAATGCTCTGTTGGGCATAAATAGTTTGGGCTGTAAGCGTCAATACAGCAATCAATAGATAGTATTTTTTCATGCAGAAATATTAGAAACAAATGCGATGGTAAAATAAGCTATAAGTTATCAAAACCAAAAACACCATATTTTGTAATTATGAAAATGCGCCAAAAGGCTGCATTACAACTTTTGCATTTAAAAACACAATTATTCTAATTTGCTTATGAAAAAAACATTTTTACTATTTGCCATTGCCTTAACATTTAGCGCAACCAAAACATTTGCTCAAAATTACAATACAGCATTAGGTGTAGGGGTTGATTTTGGCACCGGTACTACACTGGTTGGTCCCAGCATCAAACATTTTTTCAGCCGCAATGACGCAATACAGGCCGATGTGCTATTTAGCAAAGGCTATACATGGATAGGTGCTTATTATGAATACCAGGAATCATTCAGGTATGCAAAACAGTTACAGTGGTATCTGGGCCTGGGCCCGCAGGTGGCTTTAACTGATGATCGCTCGGTATGGTTTTTACGCCCAACAGCGGGGCTTGACTACAAAGTAGCGGGTGCACCAATCAGTTTGGCAATCGACTGGCGTCCGAGAGTGCGGTTAAGTGATGGTGGCTCGAATTTTCAGGCTGGGCGGTTTGGTTTTGGTTTCCGATTTGCCTTTTAAAAGGCAAATTATTCAATAACTATACAAAATATGTATAGTACTGTGGGCAATTTCAAAAAAAAGTGTCCAACGACAAGCGCAATCAGGCATGTAATTTTCAGGTATTATTACAAACTACACAGTACTGAAATTCAGGTATAATTCATATAAAAAAGGCCAATTGTCATATCAATATCAGCAAATGGCATAGTAGTTGCCACCGGCTAACAAATTTTAAATACTTACACATTTATCTATTTTTATGAAGAAATTTATCCTATTGGCTGCATTAACAGCCTTATTTGCCACAACAAGCACTTATGCACAAAGAGGATCGGGTTATACTACCGCTTTAGGGTTAGGCATTGATTTTGGAGATGGAGCTACTTTGGTTGGGCCAAGTATTAAGCACTTCTTAGCGCCACATGATGCCTTACAAGGAGATGTGCTTTTTGGTGGCAACGGCACTTGGATTGGTGCCTCATATAATTATCACCAATCATTTAGAGAAGCCCCTGAACTGAAATGGTATATTGGTTTAGGACCTCAGGTTGGTATTGGAGATAATAACTCTTTATGGTATTTACGTCCAGCTGCAGGTTTAGATTACAAAGTGAAATCAGCACCAATTAGCTTAGTATTTGATTGGCGCCCAATGATTGGCTTGAGTGATTTTGCAGGTAACTCTGCAGCCCGTTTTGGTTTGGGTTTCCGTTACACTTTCCAATAATAACAAAATACATCAATCATCTACCTATAAATACAAATCCCCGCCTGTTTAACAAAGCGGGGATTTTTTGTTACTTATTGTAAAAATTACAATCCGAATTTATAAGCAAAGCGGAAACCTACCATGCCTACATTGCCACCATCCTGCGACCATCCTTCGTAGCGGGCACCAAAATCAATATCGTGCTTATCGCTCACCGGGAAAGAAAAGCCTAAACCCGGAGCATAAATAAAGGCAGTACCGGTACTGTTGTTAGTACCAAAACGGGCACCCAGTTCACCCTCGGCATAAAAGTTTTCACCCAGGAAGAACTTGCCACCTGCTTTAACCGGTATAAAACCATCGTAAGTATCAATACCAAAAGCCTTACGTGCAGCTTTGTTGGCATCTTTTGCATAAAAGCTGGTATAGCCGGCTGTTAATGTAAAATTAACGCCCGATGCTACCGGAATTTCGGCTTTACCATTACCGCCAAAGCCAATTGAGTAAGCATTCTTCCAATCGCCCACGGGTAAACCAAAATCAACGCCAACGCTCAATTTAGCACCCGATGATGTTGACGACGATTTGCTTTTGTGCAAAAGTGCCACTAAATAATGCAGCCACTGCTGCTGCGGTTAAGAATAGTTTTTTCATAGAAATAAATGTTAATGAATATAAGTTGAGTATTAATTGGTAAGCGATATAAAAATATTTTCGAGGCTTTGCCCGTTATGCGCCTGTTTTATACCCTGCAAAGTATCATCGGCCACTATATTACCTTTATTTATGATGACTACCCGGTTGCAGGTAGCTTCTACCTCCTGCATAATATGTGTTGATAATATAACGGTTTTGGTAGCGCCCAAATCACGAATGAGCTGCCGGATGCCGATAAGCTGATTAGGATCGAGGCCTGAAGTAGGTTCATCCAGAATTAGCACCTCGGGATTGTGTAATATAGCCTGTGCTATACCTACACGCTGTTTATAACCTTTGGATAGCTGGCTTATTTTTTTGTGCTGCTCAGGCGTTAAACCGGTTTGCTCAATTACTTCGGCAATACGTTGAGCAGGATTATGTATACCATGAATGCTTGCTACAAAGCCCAGGGCTTCCTTAACGTACATATCCATATATAAGGGGTTACTTTCGGGCAGGTAGCCTATGCGGCTTTTTACCTGTAGCGATTGCTTTACCGTATCAAACCCGCAAACCATAGCAGAACCTTCGGTTTGCGGAATAAAACCGGTAAGCATTTTCATGGTGGTTGATTTACCTGCACCATTTGGCCCCAAAAAGCCCAGTACGCCTGGCCCGGCATTAAAGCTGATGCCGTTAACTGCTGTTTGCACACCGTAAACCTTAGTTAACCCGTTAACCGAAATACTCATAGCCGGTAAAATTATAAGATTAAGCTGTTAGTGCATAACAGTAATGGATGCACTAAGTTTTACAGCACATGAAAGCGCTTATTTGTTGCGCTCGGTGGTATATCTTACCAGTTGCTCTAAGCCGGTACGCGCCTCACCGGGTGGGAAGGTATTTAAAATATCAAATGCGTCGTTCTGAAACTTCTGCATCTGACTTTCGGCGTATTGCAAACCACCGTTTTGCTTTACAAAGGTGATGATCTGGCCAATTTTCTCGGGGTCGTCTTTATGGTTCTTAACCAAACTGATGATACGCTTACGCTCTGAAGATGAAACCTTATTGAGCGCATAAATAAGCGGCAGGGTAACTTTCTTTTCTTTAATATCGATGCCTAAAGGCTTGCCTACATCATCGGTACCAAAATCAAACATATCGTCCTTAATCTGAAAGGCGATACCTATTTTTTCGCCAAAGAGGCGCATCTTTTCAATAGTTTCGGCATCGGCCCCGGCAGATGATGCCCCGCTTGCGCAGCATGAAGCAATTAACGAAGCCGTTTTCTGGCGTATAACTTCGTAGTAAATCCCTTCGTCGGTATTAGTTTTACGGGCTTTTTCTACCTGCAGTAATTCACCCTCACTCATTTGCTTTACCGCGTTGGAGAGTATTTTAAGCAAATCAAAATCATTATGGTCTAACGACAATAGCATGCCCTTGGTAAGCAAATAATCGCCCACCAGAACGGCTATCTTGTTTTTCCATAAAGCATTAATAGAAAAAAAGCCACGACGCTGGTAAGAGTTATCAACCACGTCATCATGCACGAGCGATGCTGTGTGTACCAGTTCAACCAAGGCTGCCCCGCGATAGGTAGACTCGTTTATACCTCCACACAAACTGGCGGCAAAAAACACAAACATCGGGCGTATTTGCTTGCCTTTGCGCTTTACAATGTAATGCGTAATCCTGTCGAGCAGCGGTACCGAGCTTTGCATCGAAGCCTTAAACTTCTCCTCAAAAACATCGATTTCGGCGGCGATGGGTTTTTTAATCTCGTTAAGGCTCAGCATCGAAAAACTTAGAAACCTGTTAATTTACCTACAAAATTACCCTAAAGGGCAAGTAGCCGCAAACATACTAAAATAATTTAAGTGACTGTTTGCCATCATTTATTTTAAGCCTGCGGTTTAAACCAAATTAGTTGCGTCTTGTCATATATGTGTTTCCTGATGGTTGCAGGATATGAGTGTAGGATTTATTTAGTTGAAGTTTTGCTTGCGAAGCCCCGTTAACCGGGGCTTCGCTTTTTTATTGCTTATACCCTATCATTACCTTACATTTGCAAACATTTTTTTACCGGAGAGGTGTCTGAGTGGTCGAAAGAGCACGCCTGGAAAGTGTGTATACGCCAAAAGTGTATCGAGGGTTCGAATCCCTCCCTCTCCGCAAAAAGAATAAAAACCTGGCTTAAGCAGGTTTGTTTTACAGGGGCTTTACGCCCACATATACGGAGAGGTGTCAGAGTGATCGAATGTGCCTGATTCGAAATCAGGTGTACTGTTAAAGGTACCGGGGGTTTGAATCCCTCCCTCTCCGCTGATTTTCAATTTTTAAATATAAAAGCCTGAATTCTTGATAATTGCAGGCTTTTAATTTTTCCGTTTGTCCCGTCCTCAAATAATTTCACAGATAAAAGAACAAAAAGTTAAGCTGTTTTGAGAATCAGTGTTCAAGGCATCATATGCCCACTTTACATTGACAATGCCGCGATTGTGGTGCCAACCTGCTGGTACGCTAACTACAGTTCCCATTGTCATAGTCATCAGGAACCAGCTGTGTAACAGCACTTAATTAAAAAATAAATCCAACTATTTATTGCGGGTGCTGTTGTAACTTTAAGTATGTTAGCTCATTGCAACTCATTCTTACAGGTATTTCTTTTTAAAGCACAATTGTAACCCTGCCTATGAAACCGAATCCATTCAACAGAAGAGACTTCTTAAAAACATTGTCGTACGGTGCCGGGGCACTCACTTTAGCTTCCGCTTTTGGCTCAATACAAGCAATGGCATTGCCCCAGGGTAAAAAATTAGGCATTGCACTGGTTGGCCTTGGCGGTTATGCCGGCGGACAATTAGCCCCCGCCTTGCAGGAAACCAAACATTGTTACCTGGCAGGTATAGTAACCGGTACACCATCAAAGGCTGATGAATGGTCTAAAAAATATAATATACCTGGTAAGAATATTTATAACTATCAAAACTTCGACGAGATAGCAAAGAATAAGGATATAGACATTGTTTACGTGGTGCTGCCCGTATCAATGCATATGGAGTATACTATCCGTGCGGCTAAAGCCGGTAAGCATGTTATCTGTGAAAAGCCAATGGCATTAAACGCTGCCGATTGCGTGGAAATGATAGCAGCCTGTAAAAAGGCAAACAGGCTGTTATCTATAGGCTACCGTTTGCACTTTGAGCCGCATACCCAGGAGATCATGCGCCTGGGTCGCGAAAAGGTTTACGGCAAGGTTACAGGTGTTGACACAGCCAACGGGTTCAAATATAACGGTGATCCGAATGCATGGCGGTTAAAGAAGGCTTTAGCAGGGGGCGGAGCTTTAATGGATATGGGTGTGTACTCCATACAGGGGTCGCGGTATAGTACAGGATTGGAGCCCTTATATGTAAAAGCTACTGAGCAAAAAACCAATAACGACCTGTTTAAGGAAGTGGACGAAACTATATTCTGGGATTTGGAATTTCCGGGTGGATTGATGACTAAAGGAAAATCGAGCTATAATAACAACTGGGGTTACCTGAATGTAACAGCCGAAAAAGGACAGTATGGCCTTAAACCCGCTTTCAGTTATGGGGGCATACAAGGCTTTACGCCGCAAGGGGCCATGAACTTTCCGCAAATAAATCAGCAGGCTTTTCAAATGGACGACTTTGCCCAATGCGTACTGCAAAAAAAGCAAAGCCGCGTTTCGGGTGAAGAGGGTTTAAGAGACATGAAGGTTGTTGATGCCATTTACCGCAGCATTGCATCAGGCAAAAAGGAAAAAATTATATAATTAAAGATCAAAAACTCTAAAAGCAAACTTAAGTAACAACCTTTCATAAGCTAAATGCCGGCCTGTTGATCAGTGGAAAATTCTCTTCTGAAAGCCTGTGGGGTTGTTTTCACTTGAATAAACCTTAACAACTTTAAATAAATATTAAATTATTTAAATAAAGGGAAAATATATCAATGTATTTACTTACCTTGCACACTTATTAATAACAATATAATGCAACAAGGAACAGTAAAATTTTTTAATGAAACAAAAGGTTTCGGATTTATCACACCAAACAATGGTGGTAGCGAGATCTTCGTTCATTCTACAGGTCTGATCGACAATATTCGCGAGAATAGCGTGGTTAGCTACGATGTAGAAGAAGGCCGTAAAGGTCCTAACGCAGTTAATGTTAAAATAGCTTAATACACTATATAATCATTTTAAAGCATCCTCCATTTGGGGGATGCTTTTTTTTTATACTTATGCGGGTAAAACTCCCATGTTCTTTGTGAAGAGCTTGAACAGAAAAGCTCCGAAAAAAAAACATCTATATAATAGGGAAAAGCCCTGTCAATTTCCTTGTTGAATTCAAAGGGTTCATTTTTGCCAAGCGGCCTCAAATGCAGTAAAGCATTTTTACCCTATCAATAAAGCCCTTTTAATATAAAAGAAAATCATAAAGACCCCGTTTAAGTATAACACGGACTAAGAGATATAGTTGCCATAGTTTCTAAAGCTAATTAATTATAATATGGATAAACCAATTAGGAGCGAAGACCTTAAAATAGAATTACGTACACTTACCAAAGACGATTACCTGGGCTTAAAATCTTCAATGATGGAAGCTTACTCAGAATGGGCGGGTGCCTCTTTTTGGGGTGAAACTCATATTAATAAGTTACTGGAGTTGTTCCCCGAAGGACAGATCTGTATACTGGTTAACGGTGCCATTGCAGGTTGCGCTTTGTCATTGATAGTTAATTATGACAATTTTGGTGATAATCATACCTACGGGCAGATCACCGGCAATTATACCTTCTCTACACATGACGATAAAGGCGATGTGTTATATGGAATTGATTTTTTTGTGCATCCGGATTACCGGGGTATGCGCATAGGCCGAAGGCTGTATGATGCACGAAAAGAAATATGTGAGCGACATAACCTCAGGGCAATTATAGCCGGTGGCCGTATACCAAAATATAAAGATTATGCTGACCAACTGACACCAAAAGCCTACCTGGAAAAGGTGAAGGGTAAAGAAATACATGATCCTACATTATCTTTTCAGTTAGCTAATGACTTTCACGTTCGTAAGATACTCAAAGGTTATCTGCCGGGCGATACGCAATCGTTGGAGTATGCTTCACTGCTGGAATGGAATAACATCTATTACAATGAAGTTGCGGCGCATATCAATTCTAAAAAATCGGTTATTCGTTTAGGTTTGGTACAATGGCAAATGCGGCCATTCCCTAACATGGAATCATTGTGCGAGCAGATCGAATTTTTTGTAGACGCCATTAGCGATTACCAAAGTGACTTCGTATTGTTCCCTGAACTATTTAACGCGCCCCTTATGACCGCTTATAACCATATGAGTGGTGCGGAAGCCATGCGCGAGATCTCTAACTTTACGATACCCCTGCGTGATAAGTTTGTAGAATACGCGATCAGTTATAACATTAATATCATAACCGGCAGCATGCCTTACCTGGAAAACGGTGTACTGCAAAATGTAGGATATCTTTGTCGCCGGGATGGCTCGTATGAAATTTATCGCAAAATTCATTTAACCCCAGCGGAGCAAAGTGCCTGGGGTATGGTAGGCGGCGACCAAATTGCAACCTACGATACAGATTGCGGCAAAATTGGCATCCTGATCTGTTATGACGTAGAATTCCCCGAACTGCCACGCTTGTTGGCCGAACAGGGCATGCAAATCTTATTCGTGCCTTTTATGACCGATACACAAAACGGTTATACCCGCGTAAGGAGTTGCGCACAGGCACGTGCAATTGAAAACGAATGTTATGTAGCTATTGCAGGTAGTGTGGGCAATTTGCCGAAGGTGCATAATATGGATATTCAGTACGCCCAATCTGCTGTTTTCACCCCATCTGATTTTTCTTTCCCAACTAACGGAATCAAGGCAGAGGCTACTCCAAATACGGAAACTACGCTTATAGCAGATGTCGACGTAGATCTATTGAAGGAACTACACAATTTTGGATCGGTTAGAAACCTGAAAGACCGCAGATTGGATATCTATAAGATTACCAATAAAAGCAAAAAACAAGTTTAATAAGAATGATATGAGTAAAGATAAAGGAAGCAAAAACATCAAAAAAGCTCCGGCGGAGGGTGGTAGTAAAAAATCTACCTCGGATTATCAGGCTGGAAAAAAAAGTGCATCTAAAGATGACGTGGGTGTCAATAAAAAGAAATAATGATGGATAACAATAAACAAACAGCCAGCTACAAAGCCAGCGAATATATTTACGATCTGGAAAATTCTGCTTTAGAGAACGGGTTTAAACCCGACGAAGCTTGGGACGTACAAATAGCAACAGCCGCTGAGAAAAACGCATTTGAAAAACAGTATTATCCCACACTCTCTACAAGAATACAACCTGAGATTTTAAACGAAACATTTGCCTTGGTTAAGGCGCAATTGAACCAAGTAATTAAGATAAAAAACTCGATACAGGATCGTTTTGCACCCGAGCCGATTTATGAGTACTTGGTTGCATTTAACTCAGCACGTGTAAGACGCTAATGCTAAGTTGAAGCGCACAGTGATACAGAATATTCTATAAAATTATTAGCGTAATACGTACAACAAATTAATAAAGAGGTTGTCTCATTGAAGTCGATAACAGCCCCTTTCTTGTTTGATTTATTCGGGTAGGTGGCTGAGATAGTTTTCGTATATCCAAATCTCAGAGCCTCAGTTTTACTTATGAGACAGCCTCTTTATTTTAAAACGGCTAAATTGAGTTTTAAAGCCGGCTTATTGTTATCCGGCAAATATATCCGGAATTCCGCTCCTTTATCTAATACACTTTTAAGCACGATATTTAAAGGGGTTACAAATCCCTCCCTCTACGCTAATTCCCATCCCAAAAAACTGAAAGCCCGTATTTCACATGGAAACGGGTCTTTTCATTTTTATCAGCTGTAGTATATAACAATTCGTAAGTTTTTTGTTGCGCTTTTAAAAAGTAACAGCCTGTAATGGTAAAATATTACTCCTTATGTGGACATTTCAATTTTACTCTTCTTTTGAAGGCAAATTCCTTGTTCTTACAAACGGTTAATACCTTCAATCAAACTACGGGTATCTTGTTGAACAGATCTTACGCTTGCTTGCAGTTGATTATGCATATCGGCCAAATGCTGCACATCTTCTTCAGAAAAATCGCCTCCATTTTTAAAGAATCTGAGTTCATCATTAGCTTCGATTTTGCCACTGAAAACAAATAGCACCCATCTCTTTTTCAATGTTTGCAACAATGATGATTCGCCGCTATTACTGAAAGCCTTATCCGTCATAACGCGCCATAAAGCCGGGGGAAATGAATTATCGGCATTGTTTTCATTCCATACGTTTGTTAACAAGCCTTTTCCAGTTTGCAATTTGGTCTTTTTACCTTTTGGATTAAGTAGCATAAATCCCAATGCGGCACCTGCCACACCACCGCCTATATTAACACCTTTATCTACCTTGTCGTTCTTTATAAATGCCGTGGAAACAGAGACAGCTGCAGCCGTTAATATAGAGGCCACTGTTAAGCGAACCGTTGTATGACCATTCTTTTCACCCAAATATCTTGTTAATTGCTCAAACCGTTCTCCGTTACAATCTAATTCAGCAACTATGGCTTCCATTTGAGTATTAAAGAGTAATATCTTTTCAATGAGTTGTTGTTTAGTTGCAAGTCTATCAACTAAAGAAGAGCTACTTAAATAACTGACCAGTGTTTTATTGAGTCCAAGGTGAGATGCCATTTTAAGGTCGTGCAAATTTAACTTTGCACGAATCAGGGCATCGGTAGAATAATCCTCTTTTAAGCTTAAAGTGTCATCTTGCTGGTATTTTATCGCCGGCACACAGTAATCATTTTTCAATGCGGCAATCTTTGAAGTTTCATTTAGCGTAGAGCAGGAAGAAAAACATCCTGCCATTACTACAAGTACAGCTGGCAACCATGCCATAAAACAAATATCAGATCGAAACTTCATTGCTGATAAAATCTGTAAATACAAATAAATATACGGCAAATAAAATTACAGCGGGTACCTTAACGTTATTAACTATATCCCTCTTTTTAGTATCATACCTATAAGCGTCATCGGTTTACGTAAATGCTTGCGGCTTAAGCCTGCTTATTAACTTGCTTCGGTTAACAGTTTACCTTCACCAAAATTTTGCAGATACTGTAAATGCGCTAATGCACCAAAATGTGACGCATCCATTTTGAGTACTTCGGTAAGTGCCATTCGGGCTTCGTCATATTTGTTAAGTCCCAGGTAGCCTAAACCGGTAATGTAGCGACAATGAATGTAGTTACGCACATTTAGGTCATCTTCAAATATCAACAAATCGGGCAGCGACACGGCAAAGTAATCTATGCGTATTTCATCATTTGCATGCTCCAAACCGTAGTTTAATAAATTAGTAAATATCTGCCCGGCAGTATCGGGCTGTTGTAGCTTTAGCCATGCCAATCCCTGGTAAAAGATCTTATCGGGCTGCTGGTCATTATAAAAAACGGCCGCGCTTGGCTCAGATAATCCTTTTGTTGCCTCCAACCAATGGGCTTCGGCTTTTTCAGTTTCGCCAAGCTTATCATAAGCACAACCCATCCAGTAAAAAATATCGTTCTCCTGGGCTCCGGGCAGTTTCCCTTCTCCTAAACTTTCAGGGTAGGTTTGCGCTGCATCAAGTTTCTCTATTGCACCTTTGTAGTCGCCTTTCAGAAGGTCATTTTTTGCAAGTTCGGTTAAACTAAAAAGATACTGGCCCGATACCTTACCCTCGCCCCCCTCCCACGGATGAAATTTACGGCTCATTAGCTTTTCAAACGCAAACTGATGCTCGCCAAGTAAATTTTTCAACGTAATGGTTTCAAGGTACAAATCATCTCGTTTACCGGTCACATCACTGTATTTACTTAAAAACTCCAGGCGTTTACCCGGCTCATAATTTAATTTTTTATAAAGCTGGTCAAGCTCCATTAACACCCTGGCATCATCAGGATTTAAGCCGAATGCCTTTTCAAAAAAATTAAGCGCCTTATCCTTGTCGTTGTGTTTATTATAAGCCGCGATAGCCAGGTTACGGTAAACAGTTGGGAAAGACGAATCAATAGCGGCCGACATTATCCAGCTTTCTATTGCTTCTGCATACTGACGTTTATCATACCACAGGTTACCCAAGTAATAAGGTGCTTTGGCATCGGCCTTATTTGTTTTGATGGCAAACTGCAACACGGCAATATCATCCAGCCGGTTAGGAAAACAATAATCAGACGGTGCAGATGCCGCCTTTATCAAAATTTCCTTTGCCTCGGTTTCATTATCCTGCAAATGTTGATACCAGGCCATGTAATAGCCCAGCATCGGGTCGTTATCGGGTGATTTTGTGCCTAACGATAACAGTTCAATAGCATCACTATACAAACCGGCATTAGCATAATCTATGGCATACTCTATTAACGTGTGCGATTGCCCCCGGCTTATTTCTTTAAGTTGATCTAAAGCTGCTGCAGCTTCATCGGTTAAACCTAATTCCTTTAAGCTAAGTTGAAGCTCAAACAAGGCACTGAGATTAAAGCCATCGCGCTCAAGCGCATAACGGCAGGTATCAACTGATGCTTGCGTACGTAATAACATGCGTAAAGCCCTTGCTTTGATCATGCATGCCTTTCCATTGCGTGCATTACGATCAATAGCCCAGTTAATATGCTCCAAAGCACGCCCGTAGTGCTTATTCTTCATGTCAATTTGCGCTACCGCAAAGTAGGCCACATCTTGCCAGGCACCATTCCAGGTGGCTTTAAAATAAGCATTGTAGGCTTCTTTATCGTTACCGATGTATGATAAGGCTAAACCAAGGTTGTAATATGGTTCGCCATCATAAGGGTTCGGGTTTCTTTGCGTAATGGTTTTAATGGCTTTCTCAAAATAGGCTATGGCTTTGCTGAATTGCCCTTTCCTGATGAGCCAAAGCCCAAGTGCGTTATTGTTACGTATATCGCCGGGTTCGCGCTTGAGGGCTTCCTCATAGTATGGAACCGGGCTGTATGTGGCGTGCCGGTATTGTTCCAGGTGCTGCCCGGTTAAAAATAATTGCTCTATTGAATCTACCTGCTGCGGGGTTTGCGCCGGTTTGGCGGCTTCGGGCAACTCTCTTTCTTCTTTGCTCTCCTGGTACATCACCATTTCGCTGCCAGAGCTGTTGTAAACAGCCAGCGAAAGCCCGTTCGTATCTTCAGACATGTAGTCAATCTTCTCCGAAAACACATTCTCGGGGCTTAATGATACGCTCCAACGTGAGATGATTTCAGGGCCATGAGCAAGCACGATCTCTGCATTGGGTATGAGGGATGTGGCAAAAACAGTTATTTTTAAACCATCAGCCTCCTTTTCCAGCCCAAGCAAAACATCTTTGGTTGCATTTTTAACCAGTCCCACCCTTTGGTACGGCAAAAAGTACTGGGTGAATGATTTTTCTTCATAAGGCATGAGCCAGCTAAAATCGGGCTGATTATCGGTAAACATACCGGTCATCAGTTCAATATAAGGTCCGTCTTCATCGGTCAGGTTGCGGTCCCAGGCCAGGCCAAAATCTCCGTTACCCCAGGTCCATTGCTTTTTGCCCGGAGATACATGATGATCGGCCACGTGCAGTACGCCTGCCTGGGTGTCGTGCTCATATCCGCCCACAAAGTCATATTCCGAGTTTACCGCCATGTAAGATGTAGGTACCGGAATATTTTTATAGCGTGAAATATCGGTACCGGGAGAGTAGTCGACCTTGTAATAAGTACCCGTAGCTATGGGAAATGAAGATACATCGCGTTTACCATGATCAAACACGGCATGCACGTCGGGCGGAAACACGCTTTGATAATGTTCGCCAACACTTACAGCTGGGTTTGCCCACCATAAAAAAGTTTGGGGTATACTGGTACGGTTATATAATTGCGCTTTAATTTCAAGGTAAGCCTTATCAGGGTGCAGCGTAAAGCCAGCCATACCTTTCGTGCGAAACATTTTTTCCACCTCGCTTACCCAAACGGTTTTACTGCCGTCTTCGTTTTCCTGAATACGAAAGTCGACCGGCTCAAAAGTGCTTGGCCGGTGGTGCTGAGGCCAGTTGAATTCAATTCCCCCCGAAATCCATGGACCGCACAAGCCAACCAATGCGGGTTTTATTACCTGGTTATAGTAAATAAAGTGCCGTTGGGCAATTTTATCATAAGCCATTTGTACCCGCCCACCAATTTCGGGCAGTATCATGATCTTCAGGTATTTGTTTTCCAAAAACAAAGCATTGTATTCCTGATCCACTTTTTCGTCTGCTATTTTTTCGATAACGGGGTGCGGATATACCACGCCGCTGCTACCCTGATAAACACGCTTTTCAAAAAACATGGGGTTTTTATCTGCTTCGCCAACCTGATAAGTGGGTATTGTTACTTTTTCTTGCCAAACTTTAACTGTCATATTCAAATGATTTAAACTGCCATCAATGTGCTGTAAAACTGTCTTCCAATTGCTCGAGGGTTTGCCCTTTGGTTTCTTTCACTTTGCTTTTTACAAACAAGAAACCCACGAAACATATACCGGCATATAAATAAAACGGCCCGTAAGTGCCCAGGTATTCGGCCAGTATGGGGAAGGTAAAAACGAGGATAAAATAAGCACCCCATAGTGCCACAATAGCTACCGAAGATGCGATGCCGCGAATATGGTTAGGAAATATCTCGGATATAAGTACCCAGGTTACCGGGGCAAGTGATGTGGCGTAAAACCCTATGGGTAGTAAAACGAAGATTGAAATTAAGATGATGGATGCCTTACTGCTTAATAGAAAGGCCAGTACCACGTACGAAACGGCCAACCCTAAAGACCCTACCAGCATTAAAGGCCTGCGGCCCAAACGATCGACCTGCCACATGGCAATTAATGTAAAAAGCAGGTTTACTATGCCAATTACTACTGTTTCTAACAACTGGTGATTAAGGCTTGCGCCCACCGACTGGAATATGGTTGCCGTGTAATTAAAAACCACATTAATACCGCATAACTGCTGAAAAACCGCTAACGTAATACCTACCAATACCGCAGGCCGTACAGCTTTTGCAAACACAGCGCTGTAACTGCTACTGCCGGTTTTTGAAAGTGATGATTGAATTGCGGTAAGGGTATCTACGGCAAAACTACCCGAACCTATTTTTTGTAAAATGGCCGTTGCTTTAAACTCCTGACCCTGGGTTAAAAGCCACCGCGGACTTTCGGGCAGGAAAACCACGCCAATTAAAAACAGTAAAGAAGGTATAACACCACAGCCAAACATCCATCGCCAGGCATCATGCATATCGGCCAGCAAGTAATTAACCAGGTTAGTGATGAGTATACCAATTACAATAGTTAACTGGTTAATAGCCACATTACGCCCTCGCATGGCAGCCGGAGAAATTTCGGCAATGTACATGGGGCTCAGCATGGAGGCCATACCTACGCCAATACCGGCGCAAAAGCGCATGGCCACAAAAAACAACAAACCTGGTGCAAAAGCCATCCCAAGGGATGATATAGCAAAAATAACAGCAGCCACCATAAGGCCCGGCCTGCGGCCATAGCGGTCGGCCAGTTTACCGGCTACAAGGCAACCAATAATGCAGCCCAATGCAAGCGAGCCTGTTAAAAACCCCTCCCACCAGCTTGATAGTTTAAAGGCCGTTTTTAAAAAAGGAAGAGCGCCCGAAATTACCGCAAAATCAAATCCGAACAAGTATCCGCCCAAAGCCGATATAAACGAAATTCCTAAAATATAGCGGTTATTAAATTGTACCGTACCTGGCGTTATATTAGTCATTTATCTGTTTTATAATTTTATATATCATCCAATTTACCTAATCTGGTCAATCAAAATCAGGTGTTTAATTTAACCTGTTACCTGATGAGTTGTCGTAGTTCTTCAGCCGAAATTTCATATACCGGAGCAAAGTTGTTACCCGATACATATGTTGACAGGCTGTACCGCAACTGGCTTGCTGCTGCCCTTTCAGAGAGTTGTTTGCTGATATCCATGGTACATATCAATAGTTTACCCGCCCCCATTTTAAACTCTACGATGGTAGCGAGTTCCCTGTTTTTAAAGAAATTATCAATTACACGTACAACAGGTTTTGTTTTGAACGGCAGGCGGTCGAGCTGTAAAGATTTTGAACGGGTTACCAAATCCCACCATTGCCAGTGTGAATGGTTATTAGTTGGAAAATTTGCCAGCGCCTTGCTTTGCTCATCAATCAGCAACCCCATGCTGCCGGGCTGATCTGGAAAATGTACCGGGCTCCAAAAAACCGTTGCAAACCGGCCCTCAATGCCATTTATAGCAGCCACGTCGGGGCTAAATATTACCCGCTTGCCTGCATTGAGCATTTGGATGGCACTGTCAACAGAGCCTGTAAATACCGCCTGGTTATAAGCAGGAAGAGATTGTGGATATACCCATATTTTCCATTCATTGCGGTATGGAGTGTTGCCTATGCTTACAGCAACAGTTAACGCTGTTGCCTTATCGATCCCCCCCAAATTAACAGAGAAACTGCCTGTTGAACTGCCATTGCCAATGGGCACAGTTTTTTCACCAAGCGTTCCCTTAAACTGTACCAGTTTATCTTCCGAAGTTACTGTCCAATTTATGGGTTCACGAATTATTTTACCACCATAGTTGGCAACCTCTACCGAGGCATTAAAGGTTTCGTTTGAACGGTAGGCCGCTTTCTCAAATCGGAGCAAAGGCACTACCGGCCCGCAAAACTCACGGAATTTTCCGGGTGTTATCAGCCCCTTGCTATCCCAAAAAGCATTCAGTATACCTACCAAAGCCGTTCCCTGCCCGGGAAAATCATGCAGGTCGAGCAGCTGAAAGCCGCCCACGCCACGGGTTTTCAAAGCACGTTCAATCTCTTCTTTATAAAGCTGTACTGTCAGCGCACCACTGGCTTTAAGGTATTGCGGGGCAAGCGGTAACATTTGTTTCTTACGCAAATCGTTACGTATAGCTTTAAAATTATCGGGGCGCAATACTCCGGTATATTTTTCAATCTCAGCAAGATCGGGGTAAACAGAATACTGGCCAACCTCATGAATAATAAGTGGCACGGTGGTTTCGGCCAATGCTTTACTATAATCTGTTTTAAAATCGGGCGGTTGGGTATTAAATATGCCTTGCCCCCTTACCCAGCCTTTTTCGGTATATTGGGTGATAAAATAATCATCGGCAGGTTCGGGCTTTGTGCCATGGCCTTTTTGAAAGGTGAATGTGGTTGTGGTATATAAATGCCGGCTATCCTCTTTCTTTAATTTGCGCACTAAATTTTCCAGCCAGTCAAAGTCGCCTTCCAACTCATTACCCATGCTCCAGAAACAAAACGAGGGATGATTGCCATACTGCTGAATAATATTAGCCGCTTCGGCTTCAAGATAAGTTATTGTTCCCAGGTCTTTACCCACAGTAAGTACCCACAGCGGCAATTCAACATGCAGGTAAAAGCCCAGCGAATCGGCAATCTTAAAGGCCGCCTCTGGCGGGCACCATGAATGAAAACGGAGATGGTTTAGTCCATATGCGCGTGCTGTTTCAAATACTTTTTCCCAGCCCGGGGCGGTCATTGGCGGATGACCTTCTAACGGGAATATATTACACTCCAGCGTTCCGCGTAAAAAAAGAGGTCGCCCGTTTATCTTAAGCTGGTTGCCTTTGGCCGTAATATCACGAAACCCCAGTGTAGTATTTTTTACATCCAACAGCTCCCCTTTATCATTCAATAATTCGGCACGGAGCTGATATACCTGGGGATGAAATTCGTCCCACGGTTTGGCATCCGGGGTTTTGATCACTACCTCAGTTTCCTGTTTTGAAATAGCAGCAGGTCTGATGGTACCTATCACCTTTTTACCATTGTAAATGGTTAACCGGGCGTATGTTTTATTAACTGGCTTTTGTTGTAAAGCAATAATGGCTTTAACAGTATGCCCGGCTAATGAGGGAAAAGCTTGAAGCGTTTTGATAGAAGACCCACCCACATTCATCAATTCCATTTTGCCAATCATGCCGTTCCAAATGATTTGCGTACCATCGGTGTAGGCATGGGCAAAATCATTTACACTTATATCATGCTGTTTCCGGTTATCAACCCTAATGGTAAGCGTGTGTTTACCTGCTTTAAGTTCACCTAAACTAAAAATGTGCGGGGCAATCAAGCTTTCCTGGCTACCAATTGGCTTTCCATCAAGCCAAAGGTTCGAACGCCATAAAACACGCTCCAGTGAAACAACTGCATTCTGCATATTGGCACTTGTATTAATAACGCGTTGATACCAGGCTGCCCCGATGTAAGTCTTCTTTCGTGATAAATGCAGCATAACCTGTTTAGTGAGGCTGCTATCGGCTTTAACCGGTGTACCGATTGAATTGCCATCAAGCGTACCGGGCAGGTTAACTGCATTGGTAAAAGTTTGATTTTCCCATTTTTCGGCCATACCCCTGTCGAGCGAATCGAGACGGTAAGACCAGCGGCCGGCCAACGATAGCTGACGTACCTGTGCAAACGAAGATTGGACTGTAAGTACAACAAATAACGAGAACAGTATTACTTTCATTGATACATTATTAGTTTGCCGGTGAGGTTGCTGCACAAGTTAATTGGTTTTATTAATAGATTTTCCCCTTGTAATATGTGCTGCACCAGTAATAGTACGCAGCCATTATCTTACTCCCTGCACATTAAAGCACGAAACAAATGTAGGAGATGGCTAAATGACCAGTATAGACAATTTATGGAATTACATGGACTATGTTCTTGATTCCTTACAATCTATCAACTTCAAAACTTAAATCAATAACAATGGGCATTTTTGTATGCACTCCAAATTAGCGAACTAATATTTTTACATTAGCAAAAAACCGCACCTTAATAGCAGCCATTTTATTAATTCTGAAACAAATCAAGTACAGCAATAATCTACAATTGATACTTTTGCATTAACCGGCAATACAAAATATAGCTCAATAATGGATTATATTATTTTACATTAGCTTATCAAAAAACAAAACCCGCGCAAGGCAGCAATAAAATGAGCACCGACCAGAATTTTAAAACAGATGGGTTTGAAGGCCAACGGGCCATTGTTATACCAAACAATGTTTTAGCTAAGTTTTGTAAGGAGAACGATGTAATAAAGAACGGTTACTTAACCGATGTTGGATACTACCCTAAAGCCAAATTTCATAAACGCGAACGCACAACCGGAGCCACCCAAAACATTTTGATTTATTGTGTTGACGGAAAAGGGACTGCCGATATAGGCACTAACCAATACCAAGTGAGTCCTGGCACTTTTATTATTATTCCACGGGGAGTTAAACATGCCTACCTGTCAAGCGAGCAAAGCCCGTGGACTATATACTGGTGCCATTTTGTTGGCCCGCAAACCGATGAGCTATTCAGATTAATTTATCAAAAAGAAGAGAGCTATAAATATGATGTGGAGTTTGTTGAAGACCGCATCCAGCTATTTGACCGCCTATACAGCTTTTTGGAGCAAGGCTACAGTACCGAAAATTTGACTTATGTAAACCTGCTGATGATGCAATACCTGGGTTCTTTTGTGTTTAGAGACCGGTTTGCCACCAGTTTTGATAAAGCCACCACCAGTTTAGTTGACCGGTCAATAGCTTTTATGCAGGAAAACATTAACCAACCGCTTACCCTTTTTGCAATAGCCACATCGGTTAATGTTTCAACCAGTCATTATTCATCGTTATTTAAAAAAAGGACAGGGTTTTCACCAATAGACTATTTCAATCATCTTAAAATCCAGAAAGCGTGTCAATATTTACAGTTTACACAATTAAGGATACGGGAGATCGCTTTGGAAGTTGGCATTAATGATCCTCTTTATTTTTCACGCTTATTTACACAAACCATGGGATATGGCCCTAAAGAATATCGTAAAAACCGTTTGGCAGTAAAGTAAATAACATTTACCCAGCCATGATGATTGAAAATACAGTTGAAGGAAAAATTGTAAAGAAGATTGATCAGATTATTGAGCATTGCTGTGGCCGGTGGGCATGGCTTAACAGCATTAGCTATTAACAGTTAAGAGCCTATTAAATAGCTTTAGACAAACGGATGCAATGGGCAAAGAGTGCCAGTTATATCCAATACTTATTTAGCTCCGCACGCGATATAACGAGGTAGCGATTTTGCACACATTTAGCACAAAAGAATATCTTAATGGGAATGATATTCTCAATTAGTTTTAAAATAGCTGGCGTTGTTTTTTTGTAATGATAAGGGTGCTTACATTTTGAACAACATAGTTCTGGTTTTGGCATGTTACATTTTACTTATTAGTAATTATGTTGCAACAACGATGTTACTTCCATATTGGTTTTACCAAGTTACGAATTTAACTTTAAAATTAATAAAATATTTCTCCAAAAGAAAAGAATTGAAATATTTAGTGGGTTATGTTTCCATTATCTACATTGCATAAGTAAATCAAACATTCCATGAAAAAAATTATATTCCTGCTATACCTGTTGCCCTCGCTTATTTTTGCGCAAAGCAAAGGCAAAATTCCTAAAACGCTCGACCTGCTTATTGGCACATACACCACCGGTACCAGCAGCGAAGGCATTTATGTATACAGATTTTACACCGAAAGCGGCCGCGTGGCTTATCTAAGCCGTACCGGCGGTGGGGTAGATAACCCCTCGTACCTCTGTGTGGCACCTAATGGCAAGTACGTTTACTCGGTAAACGAAATTGGCGACGACCGCAAGGGCAGCGTAAGCGCCTTTACCTTCGACCCTAAGGTGGGCGCATTAAACCTGATTAAATAAATAAACAGCCGTCAGGGGCTGGCCCTTGTTATATTTCGGTTGATAAGGAGCAGAAGCACGTTTTCTCGGCTAATTATGCGGGCGGTAGTTTATATGTTTACCCTGTTGGTAAGGATGGCTCGCTGGGCGCGGCTTCACAAACCATGCAAGACCCTGCAACCGACCTTGGTCCTAACAAGCAACGTCAGGAGAAACCGCACGTACACACAGCCGTATTATCACCCGATGAAAAGCACCTGCTGTACACAAATTTGGGCAGCGATAAGATCCATATCTACAAATATAAAGCCTCGCAACCACAACCATTAAGCGAACCAACGTCGGTAAGCGTAACCGGTGGCGATGGTCCGCGCCATATTGATTTTAGCGCCAACCGCAAATACATGTACGTAATTACCGAAATGGGTGCGCATGTATTTACTTACGAATACAATGGCGGCAAACCCAAAATGTTGCAAAAAGTAAGCATGATGGAAGACGGCTCGACCAAAGAACCCGGCGGTGCCGACATCCATGTATCGCCCGACGGCCTGTTCCTGTATGCCAGCAACCGTGGTACCGCCAACGAAATTGTGGTTTACCGCATAAACCAGGAAAACGGCATGCTCAGCTTTGTAGAACGTCACAACACCGGCGGCAACCATCCCCGCAACTTTGTGATCGACCCTACAGGCAACTTCCTACTGGTAGCTAACAAAAACAGCAATAACGTGGTGGTATTTAAAATTAACCGCACCACAGGGCAGTTAACGCAAACGGCTAATAAAATTGAGGTGGATAGCCCGAGTTGTTTGAAATTTGCGAGTGTGGAATAAGCCGGCAAAGCTGGAGAAAGATAAATTAAATTCTCACTTAACGAAGGCGAAAGACTTATGAATAAATGCAGAGGCATTATGCCCTTAATTTCACTCATCATGTTAGCATCTTCATGCCATTGGCGAAGTGTGGTAGCAATTATTAAAAACAATACCGCATACACTTACTGTTTTAATGTGGAACGACAGAAATTTTGGTAAGGTTACGGATAGTATGTTATTAAACGATAAGGTGTATATAGATGATTGGGTTGATCCACACAAGAGTACAATGACCTCGTTGCCCAACAGAAAGTTCCGCAATATGCCTGATTCCGAAATGATTGACATTTATATATTTGATCAAGACACGCTTTCCAAGCTACAAAAAAACAGCAAATCTATGGTTTACTAAAACGGTCTTTGTTAAAGAAGATTACTATTCAGGCTAATACCATTAAAGAACCTGTTAGTACTTTTCATATAAATAAGCAAACTATAGCGGTATTTACAAACCAAGGTTCGATTTATATAGATATACATGAAGTTTGCGTTAGGGATTGCAACGGAAAGCCCGGAACGCAGCATAGCGGAGTGAGGACTTGCAGTGTAAAGCCCGTGCCGGAGGCAACGCCCATATTTAGTTATTGGGTATTGGGTTGTTAGGAATTAAGATAGGCAAGCCATTTAATTCACAGTTTAGAGATTGCTTAAACGGCCGCTGCTTTTTCCACTTCTGTCTCGCAAAGACGTGGTGGTTAGCTTTGCGCGTAGAAAAACCCATGTCTTTGCGAGCGATAGCGTGGCAATCTCATCATGCACTGTTCACGAGCCTGTCGCTTTTCGCTCATTCGCCGCGTAGGCTGTTACTTTGTCATAGCCACAAAGTATCCGCCTAAGGCGGACCATCCACAACGATCCCTGCCCACGCACAGGCCCACTCCCGGCCGGGCGTTGTGGAAGCCCCGCGCTCTTTTTAACAGTCAAAGGCCCGAAGTTGCGTCGCAACTTCGGGCCTTTGCTTTTCGCTTTTACTTTGGCCTTTCGCCCTTAACCCTTCTACCTTTCCCGCAGCTGTCAGCTCCCAGCTTCGGGCCGAAAGCGGGGCAGCACAAGATGGCCTTGTGCGGTTGGAAAGGGCCTCTTAGATTTTGCTGAAGCGCGGGCCTTAGAGCGAGCGTAGTCGGGCAAAAGATAAAAAGCCCGTGGTGCTGCCCCGCTTTGCAGCGAGGTTTGTGCGACAACGAAGCTTAGTGGAGGTGTCCGCCTTAGGCGGATGGTTCTTTTATCAAGAAAAAGAACAAAGAGCCCCCGCGGCAATGAGCGGTAGACGCTCTGCTACTCAATCCTTAGCCCCCTCCCTTCCGGGGAGGGCTGGGGTGGGGTTAACACCCATATTTACAAACATAAACGCCCACTTATCCGTCTCCTGCCCTATTATTTGTGCTGTCGACCGTCCTGCACCATGACCGGCATTCGTCTCAATGCGAATCAAAGTTGGGGCCGGGCCTTTTTGCATTTCCTGCAGGCGGGCGGCAAATTTAAACGAGTGCGCCGGAACCACGCGGTCGTCATGATCGGCGGTGGTAACCATGGTGGCGGGGTAACTGGCCGGTTTAAGGGCGTGGTATGGCGAATATTGATAGAGGTATTTAAACATACCCTCGCTATCCTCGGCGGTGCCGTAGTCATAAGCCCAGCCTGCACCGGCTGTAAATTTGTTGTAGCGCAGCATATCCATTACGCCAACAGCCGGGAAAGCAACCTGGCACAAATCGGGGCGCTGGGTTATGGTGGCACCTACCAGCAACCCACCGTTCGATCCGCCTGCAATGGCGAGGTAGTCTTTACTGGTATATTTATGAGTTATCAGGTATTCGGCAGCGGCAATAAAATCGTCGAACACGTTTTGCTTGCGCATTTTAATGCCGGCCTTGTGCCAGGTTTCGCCGTACTCGCCGCCGCCGCGCAGGTTGGGTACGGCGTAAATGCCGCCTTGCTCCAGCAGTACAATGTTCGACGTACTGAACGATGGCGTTAAATTCACCCCAAAACCGCCATAGGCATACAGCAACGTAGGATTTTTACCGTTAAGCACCACCCCTTTTTTGTAGGTAATGATCATGGGCACGCGGGTGCCATCCTTCGATTTATAAAATACCTGCTTGCTCTCATACAACTCGGGGTTAAACTGCACGCCCGACTTTTTATACACGTCCGACTTCCCCGTTTGCACATTGTACTTAAAAATGGTGCTTGGGTACACGTACGAGGTAAACGTATAGTAAATATCCTTATCCTTCTTTTTGGCGCTAAAGCCCGACGCCGTGCCCACGCCCGGCAGGGTAACCGCATGTTCAAGCTTACCCTCCATGCTGTATTGCTGAATGAGCGTAGTGGCATCCTTTAAATAATGCGCAAACAGCTTTCCGCCAGCAGTTGAAATCTCCAGCACATTGGCCGATTTGGCGATCAGGTTTTTCCACTTACCACTCTGCGGATCGGCCGCATTAACCGTTACCAGGCGGTATGTTGGCGCGTACAGGTTGGTGTAGATGTAAAGCTT
Organism: Mucilaginibacter terrae; assembly: GCF_031951985.1. NCBI lineage: Bacteria > Pseudomonadati > Bacteroidota > Sphingobacteriia > Sphingobacteriales > Sphingobacteriaceae > Mucilaginibacter > Mucilaginibacter terrae. Next base: position 2,580,379 of record NZ_JAVLVU010000001.1, read on the forward strand.
GCTGCCCACGTTATCAACCACGTAGTGCACATTGTCCATATTGTTTACCACGTTTACAATGGCGCTGCCGGGTTTGCTCAGGTCTTGTATATAAAGCTCGTTGCCGGTGGTGGAATTTGCGGCCGTGATCACCAAGAAGCGTTCATCTTCGGTTAAGTAGGCACTGATGTAGCGGCGAGGGGTTTCGGCACCGCCAAAAATGAGTTTGTCGTCGGCTTGGGGGGTGCCCAGTTTGTGCCAGTAAAGCTTATGCTGATCGGTCATGCCCGATAGCTGGCTACCCTCCTTGGGCTTATCGTACGTGCTGTAATAAAAACCCTCGTTGCCGCGCCAGGCAATGCCCGAAAATTTGACGTCTTTCAGCGTATCGCCCACCACCTGTTTGGTTTGCGCGTTAATCACCACGGCGTTGGTCCAGTCGCTGCCCCCGCCCGAAAGCTGGTAGCCCGCCAAACTGCCGTCTTTACTAAACGATATACCGGCCATCGACGTGGTGCCATCCTTACTGAACGTGTTGGGGTCTAAAAACACTTCCGGTTCGCCACCCTCGGCCTGACGGTACAGCACCGCCTGAGCCTGCAAACCATCATTTTTATAGAAATACGTATAAGCGCCCTCCTTAAAAGGCGCGCTGTACTTGGCATAGTTCCACAGCGTTTCCAGGCGCTTGCGTATGGTTTCGCGGAAAGGGATCTGGTTAAGATAAGCCTGCGTAACCTTGTTTTGTTCCTGCACCCAAGCCTTGGTATCGTCGGCGCGGTCGTCTTCCAGCCAGCGGTATGGGTCGGGCACGGTGGTGCCAAAATAAGTGTCGGTAACGGTCCCCTTTTTAGTTTGGGGGTATGGCGCGGGTTTAATATTCATGCGTTGGGCGTAGCTATGGCCGCAAAATAAGGCAGCCGTGAGCAATAAACAATAGTGTTTAATCATAACATTAGGGTTTTGTTGGCATGCGGGCTTAGGCGGACAGCTAAGTAAATGATTTTGAGGGAATAAAGCAAATGGGGTTTCGGGGATGGAGGAGCGAGGGTATTACTTATTGATCCGGAATTTTAGGAATTTTTAAGATGGGCAGAATTAAAAGCACACCTCCCGTCATGCTGAACTTGTTTCAGCAACCCACATGCTAAGTAGTGCGGCGTTCAACATTGCATGGTTACCGGAAATAAATAGATTCGGCACGATAGGAGTTTTCAACTATTCAACCCATCAATCACTCCCCTATCAACTAACCTTCACCAAAAACTCATCCACTGCCTTAACCGCAGCTTGATAACGCGCCTGGCCGGTTCCTGAGATTATGGTATAATTTGCATTAAGTGCCTGCAACTCGTTATGCCATACTTCCATAAAATGTTCGCGCATGGTGGGGAAGTTGCGCAGCGGGTCGTCTTCCCAGGGTAAATCAATATTGAGAAGCAGGTATAAATCGTAGGTGTGCTTTGGTAACATATCTAATACCTCCTGTGGTGCTTTGCCAAACATTTCATCGCTCCATATTTTAATGGTGATGAAGGTGGTATCGCAAAAGAGCAACTTATTGGCTTTAGGTACATATTCGGCCTCAAGCGCCAACTGGCCGTGAAACATATTTACTTCATCCTGCCAGGTACAATCGCCGGTAAGTTGTTCGCAATAGCCCCGGGCAAACTCGGGTACCCAAACCGTTTGGTAATGGTTAGCCAAATAGGTCGACATGGCGCTTTTGCCTGTGCTTTCGGGCCCAACAACGGCTATTTTAATTATATCCTGCATTTAAACTACTATTATAAGAGATTTTCAAGCAATAATTGTATTTACAATGTTAATTTAGACAATCATCTGCTCCTCTCAACAGCGAAAGTAGAAATGCCTCCTAATCCTCCCGTATTACTTTATAAAACTCATCACGGTAAGTTTCGCCTATCGGGATGGAAGTATCGCCAATATAAACAGTATGGCCATCTATCATCCGCACTTTATTTACCGATACTATATATGATTTGTGCACCCGGTAAAACGGCGGACGGGGCAATTGCTCTTCCAGATCGCGCAGGGTTTGGTAGGTAATAATGCGCTGACCGGGGGTAAATACCGATACATAGTTTTTCAATCCTTCAATATATAGTATCTCGTCATAACCAACCTTTAGATACTTGTTTTTGCTTTCACCCTTTATAAATATATAGTTGGGAGAGGTTTCGGGGAGCGGTGGAGCCGGGGGCGGATTTGTAGGAGCGGTATTACTTGCCGGCTGCAATACATTAAGTGCCTTTTGTGCCGCCTTTAAAAAACGGTCGAACGGTACCGGTTTAAGTAAATAGTCTACTACGTCATGTTCATAGCCTTCCAGCGCATATTCGGGGTAGGCCGTGGTGAGGATAACCTTACACTTGCTGCCGCAAAGTTTCAAAAACTGTATGCCGGTTAAATCGGGCATTTGTATGTCGAGAAAAACCAAATCGACACCACCCTGCTGCACCATGCCTAAAGCGTCGATGGCGCTGGTAGTGGTACCGGCCAGTTCAAGAAAAGGAACTTTGTTAATATAGTCGGCTATAATTTTAACGGCGTAAGCTTCATCATCAACCGCAAGGCAACGTATCATGGTGGTAAATATACTATTTGAGGAATGTGTTTTCCCCACCAAACGGGTAAAGTTGGGGAAATATTAACCATCGCATAATACTCGCTGATTGTTGTTTGAGGTTTTGGCACGAGGCAGAATGTGTATTTTTGATAGCGTAAAGGCTGTTTTTGGTTTATTTGTTGTTTTTGTTTAGTTGATGGTATAACAGTTGCCTATTACTTATCAAACAACAACAAATTAAATTCAACAACTCATTAATACCCCCTGATCGATATGAAAACTAACTTTACCTTCGCCGCCATCATCCTTTTCGCTGCTGCTTTCTTTACCAGCTGCCAAACTCAAAATGTTGCTTCCCGCTTTACTTCTAAATACGCTAAAGCAAACGCAGGTAAAGTATACGCCCAGTCATCAGAAACCGTAGAGTTAGGTTATGCCATGTTAGCCTTAACCGATTTTGCTCAAAACGATACCAATATTGTTGACCATAACTCAGATTACTATGCTGAGGTAATGAACAAATTCGCTTCATTCAAAAACTCAAAAGGTGTACAGCAGCTAAATGCCCAGTTAAGCCGCAACCCCGGGTTAGCCAAAAGCTATGTAGAAGGCTTGTACGCTTTCCAGATGAATAACGGCCGTTTCGGCTTAAAAGCTGATTACCGCATAGACTTAAACAAAATTGACTTTAAACGTTACGGTGCTTTGTTAGAAAATTTCTACAAAGAAGCTGCTTTCCACAGCTTTTACATGCAGCACGAAGGTATGTACAATGGAATGGTAGCAAAAGCTAATAACGAGTTCACTTTAGCTGCAGCACAAAAAACAGTAAATGCTCAAGGTTACCACATCGTAGTATCTCCATTAGCTAAAGGCACTACTACCATGGCTATCAAAGGCCATGCTTATACCGAAGGTGTGATCTTTGCAGGTATCCAAGCCGAAAAAACTCAAAACACTCCTGCTCAGGTTTTAGCCAGCAGAGAATAAGTATTATCGCAGGGTTATCCTGCTAACCAAACTCCCCAAGCCCCTAATTAAGTTTTCATATGTAAGTGTTACGGTCGCCTGATGTTCAGGCGACCGTTTTTTGTAAGTAGTGAACTCATCGCAGACGAGCGGCCATTTTTTTGTTATTTCGTCATTGCGAGGTGGAAAGGGGAAAGTGCATAGGGTACCGAAGCAATCCGGGAGTTTAATAGCACAGGCTCACGTGTCGGTAGTGCCTTAATATACTTTTTGCAAGCAACTACCGGATTGCTTCGACGGCCACGCTCTACCCACTTGTGTCTCGCAATGACGTAGTGGAGGAAATGGTGTAAAAGCTAATCCAAAATCGAACATCCGACTTCCGAAATCAATTTAAATTACTCTGCACAACAAGCCTTTTAAATACTCGCCCTCCGGGAAAGACGACCTTACCGGGTGATCTTCGGGCTGGCAAAACTGGTGGATGAATTGTACCTGCTTGCCGGCATCAAGCGCGGCCCAGGCCAGTACTTGTTTAAAGGTATCAATATCCATAGCGCCCGAGCAGGAATAGGTGGCCAGCAAACCGCCTTTATTGAGCAATAGCATCGCTATGCGGTTCAGGTCTTTATAGGCACGCGAGGCACGGTCTAAGGCCGAGCGCGATGGCGCGTATTTAGGCGGATCGAGTACGATAATATCGAACGTTTCACCTTCGTCTTTAAAGCGGCGCAGTTGTTTGTTTACGTCTGATTGTATAGAATGATGCTTTGCCTCGTTGAGGCCGTTAAGCACGATGTTCCTTTTGAGGGTATCGATAGCCAGTGCCGAACTATCAACACTGGTAACTGATGCCGCACCGTGCTTTAAGCTATTGAGGGTAAAGCCACCGGTATAGCTAAAACAGTCGAGCACTTTTTTACCGGTTGCATAATTAGCAACCAGCATACGGTTATCGCGCTGATCGCAGTAGAAACCCGATTTTTGTCCTTCGGCTATGTTGATGCCGTAGGTTATACCGTTCTCCATTACCTCAACCAACTCGGGCGGCGGGTTGCCGGCCAATACTTCGTTGGCGGTTTCCAGGCCTTCGTGCGCACGCGATGAAGCATCGCTTTTATCATATATACCTTTAGGTTGCAACAAGCGCTGCAACTCATCAATAATAACGGCAATATTGTTTTGTATACCTGAGGTTAATATTTGTACCGATAGGTAATCGGCATATTTGTCAACGATCAGTCCGGGCAAATAATCGGCTTCGCTGAATATGAGGCGGCAGGTGTTAGTTTTACCATCGGCCAGTACAAAGTTGCGGCTATCCACAGCGATACCCACTTTTTGGCGAAACCAGTTATCGTCAATAGCTACGCTTTCGTCCCACTCCAGCAGGCGCAGTGCTACGCGCGATTGATCGTTATAAAATCCCCAGGCCATAAACCGGCCCTGTACATCAAGCAGTTTAACTACATCGCCATTGGCAGGCTTGCCCTTAACCTGCTCTATTGCCCCCGAAAACACCCAGGGGTGACGTTGCAATACCGCCTTCTCTTTACCTTTTTTCAGGATAACCTCAAACATGCGGCAAAGATACCATTTTGACGGTAAACGTAGCTTTGCCCTTTTAAAACGTACCGTTTACACACTGAATCGCTGCAAATGCTCATCAAGATTTTGATAAATGCCCGCGTCGGTATTATCGGCGTTTTGTTTTACACTGCTAATAAGCCTTTCCTTTTCCTCATGAATAGCATTGTGTTGCGGCGATGCGCTTTTGCTGATGGCCTTGAGTATCTGGTCGGCAAATGATTCGGGCGAGAACTGGTGGGCAGCGGTTACCTGTAATATGGCTATGCAATGGGTGAGCATTTGGCTAAGACTAAGTTTACCACGACGGGGTTTGCTCTGTGCGGTGAGGTTGTTAATGCGGCTTATAATATCGGTATGGTTGTGTTGTAGCGTTTTCATGGTGATGGTTGTTAACCCCCTCTAAATCTCCCCCGGAGGGGGAGACTTGAAGAAGTATTGTTCGAGATAACATTTTGGCAAAGGGGAGAGTTTACATCTCATCAGCGCTTGGCCCGTAAGAACCGGGGATCGGAATATCCAGCAGGCGCAGGAATACACCTAATTGTGCACGGTGATGGCTCATTTGACCGAAAGCCATGCGGATAACCTCATACTTGGTGCGTTTACTGATGACGTGATCGCCGTTACGGAGGGTCCAGATTTCAGAATATTGGCCTTCGGTTGCCTGTGCTAATTGGGCTGTACCGTTGGCAACTGCGCGGTCAAAGGCATTAAGTAACACACCGTTATCGTTTATTACTTCTTCTTTCCAGTCGTTGTTAGCAAAATCGAGCTCGGCGGTAGTGAGGGCCATAGCTATCCAGTTGGGCAAATCGGCAATGTGGGCGGCCAGGCGGCGCACGGTCATACTTTTGGGGTGTGGTTGCCAGTCGTACTTATCTTCAGGTACAATTTCTAAAAATTTGCGGGTAGTTTTAGTTTCCTCGTCAAGCTCTTTTAAAAGCAATGGGGTAATATTCATGGTGATTGTTTTTTTGTTTGATACAAATAAACCACCACGTAGTGACAACCCTATGTCAGCAGGATCTTACAGTTTCAATAAAACTTTATCAATAACTTCTTTTGCCTTTTCGCGCAAAATTTCGGGCTCAATAATGGTGGCATAATCGGCAAAAAACAAAAACCAGCGGGCAAAGCCTTCCATAAAACCAGTTAAAAAGGTCATTTCTATTTCATCGCCTAAATCAACTTCGCCTACCAGGCCGTGATACAGTTTTTCGTCTCCCAGGTGAAGGGACATTTTTTTATCAACCCGCAATACCACCTTGTGCACATCGCGCTCGTGGTAACTATTATCAATGTAAGTTTTGAGGGCAGGGTGCTGCTTTACTACGTTCTCATCCGTCAACTTAACATCCAGCATGCGGTCGAAACGAAAATCGCGATAATCGTTCTGCATACGGCAAAAGCCTATAAGATGCCAGTAGCGGTCGAGGTAAAATACGCCTACCGGTTCCACACAACGCTCGGTATGTACCTGCCGGTAGTACGAAAAATATTTAAGGCTTACTACTTTCTTTTCGGCAATGGCTTTCAAAATAGGCTGCATGGGGTTAACCCCTTCATGCAATTGTGTGGTGCGGCGGCTTTTTAGTACTTCAACCCGGCTGTCTATCCCGGCTAAATAATCTTTTTCGGCATTACGTAAAACGGCACGCACCTTATACATGGCCGATTGATAGCTGCCGCTGTTTACCTCATCGGTTAGCGTTTCCACCAGCTTTTCGGCAGTAAACAGGGCAGTGGCTTCTTCAAGGGTAAAGGCAATGGGGGGCAAACGATAGCCATCGGCCAGCGAGTAACCAGTCCCGGCTTCGCCAATTATGGGTACTCCGGCCTCTTCAAGTGTACGGATGTCGCGGTAAACGGTACGCAAACTAATGTCAAACCTATCGGCTATAAACTGTGCCTTAACCACCCTGCGCGATTGCAACTGAATTAATATGGCCGATATGCGGTCGATGCGATTCACGCAATAAAATTAATGAATTTATAGCTGCAGCTAATTTTATTTTGCCAACACTGTAACATCTGCAATTTAATCGCGTCTATCCTGTTGAGTAAGCGATATACTTATAAGCCAAAGTTTCTTGTTAATTAATGTTAAATTTCGTGTTTAAACAAGAAAGGCCTTTGGTGACTAAATTTTTAGTTATATCTTGATCGCCGAAACCTTATTTCATGAAATACACCCTGACCCTCCTCTTCGCATTGCTTGTTGGTAAGCTTGGTTTTTCGCAAACCACTTACTCGGTAAAAGGCTCCGCTGCCGATACCATTGCCAATGTAAAACTGGTAAATGCCACCATTTCAGTTCTTAACGCCAAAGATTCAACCCTGCGTGGTTTTACCCGCGTAGCCCCCGACGGTAGTTTCTCGATCACTAAAAAACTCGGGAAAGGCAAGTTTATCCTTTTGGCTACCTACCCCAAGTATGCTGATTATGTGGAGGAGTTTACGCTCGATTCGGCTCATACCACGCGCAATTTTGGCCGCATAAGCATGATCCTTAAATCAAAATTACTCGAAGGCGTAATTGTAAAAGGAACCCGCGCCGCTATTAAAATTAAAGGTGATACTACAGAGTATAATGCGTCAAGTTTCACTGTGCAACCCGGAGCCAAGGTTGAAGATCTGCTTAAGCAACTGCCCGGTATACAGGTTGACAAAGACGGCAAAATAACCGCACAGGGCCAGGCTGTACCCAAAGTACTGGTTGATGGCGAAGAGTTTTTTGGCGACGACCCCACCCTGGTAACCAAAAACCTGCGTGCCGATATGGTGGATAAAGTACAACTATACGATAAAACCAGCGACCAGGCTGCCTTTACCGGTATTGATGATGGCCAAAAAACCAAAACCATCAATATTAAACTTAAAGAAGATAAAAAGAACGGCTATTTTGGCAAGGCTGATGCCGGTTTAGGAACCAAAGATTTTTACTCGGGCCAGTTGGCAGTAAACAAATTTGCCGGTAAAGAAAAAATGTCGGCCTATGGCACATTGGCCAATACGGGTAAAACCGGTTTAGGCTGGGAAGATGCCAATAAATTTGGTACTTCGAACAATAACGTGGAAATTTCGGATGGTGGTATTTCTATCTTCTCCAACAACAGCGATGATATTGAAGGCTGGGGTGGCCAATACAACGGCGAGGGTTTTCCAACAGCCCGTGCAGGTGGTTTACACTATGATAATAAATGGAGTGGTGATAAGCAAACCATTAACGGGAACTACAAAATTGGTTCGTTAAACGTGGTGGGCGACCGAAGCAATTTAACTCAAAACAATATTGCCGGTAATACCCCGGGAGCTGATTTTATCAACTCGCGCTCTACCTCCAATTTCCGCAATTATATTTTTCGCCAAAAGCTGGATGGTGCTTATAATTTAAAGCTTGACAGCCTATCGAACCTGAAACTTACGTTTGATGGTACCTTTAAAAATACTGAAACCGAGAACACTACCTTGTCGCAAAGCGATAGGTCGTCGGGTTCGAGGTTAAACAATAACATTAACAGGCTTAACACCAAAGGAGATCAAAAAACCTTTAATTTCAGTGCGTTATACACCAAAAAATTCAAAAAAGTGGGCCGCACGCTATCAGTTAGCCTGAGCGAGTCATTAGACCGTGTGGACAATGAAGGCCAGCAATACGCCAGATTAGAGAGTTTCAATGAAACCGGCACACCAACCGGCAACGAGCTAACAGATCTGGAAAAATATACGGATGTAAAATCGAACATGGTAACCACCAGCGTTACTTATACTGAACCGTTAAGCAAATCATCTTCTATACTGGCAAGTTACGGCTTAAACGTAAGCAACAGTGATGCCGACCGCAGAGCCTTTGGGCAATCAACACCGGGAAGTGGTAATTATGATGTATTGGATACCCGCTTTAGTAACCACTACCAGTTAGACCAGTTAATTAACCAGGCCGGAGCGGTATTCAATTACAAAAAAGACAAAACCACCTTTAACTTCGGCACTAAGGTTGGCTTAGCAAACTTTAAGCAAGAGGATATGTACACCGGTAACAAGTTTACCCGTAACTTTTCTAACTGGAACCCGCAGGCCAGTTACCAGTACCGTTTTTCGCAGCAAAAATCATTCAGGTTTAACTACAATGGTAACACCCGCCAGCCAAGCCTCGATCAAATTCAGCCCATACGTAACAACAACGATAATACCACCATTATTGAGGGTAACCCTAACTTAACGCCATCGTTCAATAACCGTTTCCAGGCTACTTACAACTCGTACAAAGTATTGAGTAACCGCTCTATATGGCTTAATGGTTCGTACTCATTTACCTCAAACCCAATCGTAAGCAACTCTGATTTTGATAGCAGCACCGGTAAAACCACCCGCCGCTATTCAAACCTGGCATCTGAAACCCCTACTGCTTTTAGCATAAACGCCCAAATGGATAGTAAGGTTAAGTTTTTATTTGGCATAAACGTAGGTATAAACGCTTATGCAAGCGGTAACACCTCGTTTAACAAAGTAACCCGCAATACTATTGAGCAAACCAATCGTTCGCGCTCAAATACTTACCAGGTTGGCTTAAATATTTCTCGCTATGTGGAAAAGAAATTTGATTTCTACGCCAACTTTGGCCCTACCTACAACACCAGTGTATCATCGTTAAACCCTAACACTAACAACAACGGTAAAGGCTTTAACGGCTTCCATTATTTAAACGTTTACCTGCCCGGTAAAATTCAAATAGGTGCCGAAGGCGAGTACCAATACCGCGCCGCTACCGAAACCTTTAATGAAAGCTTTAGCCGTTACCTGTTAACCGCATCTATCACTAAGTCTTTCTTTAAAGAGCAAAACCTTAAAATTAAAGCCAACTGTAACGATGTATTTAACCAAAATCAGGGCTTTAGCCGTAATATATCGGGTAACTACATTACCCAAAACAATTACACTACTATTAAACGCTATTTCCTGTTCTCAATAATTTACGAGTTTAACAAAATGGGCGGCGGTGCACCTAAACAATAACCTTTAGCAATACTCCATCATGAAGATCAAAAATATTATAGCAGCACTTGCACTTACGCTCATTAGCGGCAGTATAATGGCTCAAAATGCTCACTTTGCCGAGAGTGGAACCATTGAGTACGAGAAGACAATAAACATGTGGGCCATTATGAAAAAGCGGATTAATAAAGACAACGAGAGCTATATGCAACCGGCTTATGAATCGTACCGTAAATCGCAGCCACAGTTTAAAAAACTCACCAGTACATTAACTTTTGGCGATAATAAAACCATGTTTGTGCCTAAGCCTGATGATGGTCCGCAAAACTTTTGGGGAGCGGTAATGGTAGCGCAAAACAATACCACGGCATCTGACCTGAGCACCCAAACCAGCGTTATCCAGAAAAAGGTTTACGAAGAAACCTTTTTAGTAAAAGACAGCATACGCGCCATTAAATGGAAAATAACCGACGAAACCCGCGAAATTGCTGGTTTTGCATGTCGCCGGGCCAATGCAGTTATTATGGATTCTATTTATTTGGTTGCCTTTTATACCGAGGAGATAGCCGTATCGGGCGGGCCGGAAAATTTTAGCGGTTTACCAGGCATGATATTAGGCTTAGCTATGCCTCACGAAAATATTACCTGGTTTGCTACTAAGGTAACTGATGTAGCTATTCCTCCGGCTAAGCTGATAGCACCAACCAAAGGCAAAACAGTTAACAACAAACAACTACGCGCCACACTTGATGAAGCCATGAAAGACTGGGGCGAGTATGCGAAGGACGAGTATAAGGCGTTTATGCTCGAATAAGCAGGCTCCATAACCGAGCTTGCTCGGCACCACTCTCTTATCCCTAATGTCATTTCGAGGTACGAGAAATCTTTTCGAGGCGGTCAGGTGATCAACCCGAAAAGATTTCCCCTTCGTCGAGGTGACATTTTTATTTTCACGACATCCCCCTAAGCGTTTTACCTAAACAACCTCCAAATCCTTTCTCTAAAACTTATATACTCCGGCGCAATAAAGAACTTTTCTTCTACCGCCTTTATCTGCTCTTTTAATTGTTTGCGTCCGCGCATTTGCACCAGTACATGTACCTGGTATTGCCATTGCAGGGTTTGGTGCAACGCAGGGTTGAGCACAAATCGGGCATCCATCAGCAGCTTGTCTTGGGGAGCCAATTGTTTGAGCAGGTAAAGATCTATTTGCCGGCTATCACTCACAGAAATCTTCATAAACCAGGGATTTTTCTTTCACTTTATCGCGTACTTTTTCTAAACATTTGTGCTTTTGCACCGTGGCCGACCGCTCGCCCGAGAGGCCGAAACGTTCGGCTATCTCCCGCATATTTTGCTTATCGTAATAAAAGGCCTGCAGCATGTCCATGCAACGCTGCCCGGCAGCTTCAAGATAACGCAGTAAACGTTTGGCCGATGGAATGAGGGGCGCGTCGTTTGGTATATCAGTATAATTCAGCACATCATCGCTCAATAACCCCTGCTGTTTTTGGCGGTAATGATACCACAGGTGTTTGGTGATGCCTAACAGGTAAGCTTTTTCGTTACGCGGAGCATTGGTGTTACCGGCAATAGTTTTTTCGTAATAGATCACCAGCGCATCCTGAAATAGATCTTTAGCTTCATCCAAACTGCCACCCTGCTTGCTAATGTACCTTGACGCTGCCGGGAAAGCATCAAGGTACAGCCGGGTAAGCCATGCCTCATGATTAATCGTATTTGCTTCCATAGTGATACCCTTATTAAGTAAGGTGTGCAATTAATACAAGGTATCACCTAAAATTGGCATAAATATCTGCAAAAAGTAAAACGTGCCATTTTAACTACTTTGTAATAACACCGGCATTTTAAAAACCTATATTGCGATAACTGTTTCAACATATGCCTATGAATGCTGAACAAATTCGCCTGCAAGAACATTATGCAGGTAAAAATAACTGGCTTAAATGGGGGCCGTACTTATCTGAACGCCAATGGGGAACTGTACGCGAAGATTATAGTGCCGACGGTAATGCCTGGAACTACGTAAGCCATGATGCCGCCCGCAGTAAAGCCTACCGCTGGGGCGAAGAAGGTATTGCCGGTATAAGCGATGATTGCCAGATACTCTGCATGAGCCTTGCCCTATGGAACGGCAAAGATCCGATATTGAAAGAACGCCTTTTCGGGCTTACCAACGGAGAAGGAAACCATGGCGAAGATGTTAAGGAGCTATATTACTACCTCGACAGCACGCCTACGCACAGCTACTTAAAAATGCTGTACAAATATCCGCAGCAGGCATTTCCATACAAAAAGCTGGTTGAAGAAAACCGTGGCCGCAGCAAACACGAGCCTGAGTTTGAACTGATCGATACCGGCATTTTTGACCATGACGAGTACTTTGACGTTTTTGCCGAGTATGCCAAAAACAACGAAGAGGATATCCTCATACGCTATACCATACATAACCGTGGGCTGGCCGACGCAGAGCTACACATCCTTCCGCAAATTTGGTTCAGGAATACCTGGCTGGCCGATGGTAACGCAAGGCCGGAGATACTTTCGCAAGGCAATAACACCTTATTTCTGCGTTGCCGGGAACTGCATGACTACCATTGCTATGCCGATGGCAATGCCGAATTGCTTTTTACCGAAAACGAAACCAATAATGAACGTTTATATAATTCGGCAAACAAAACCGCGTATGTAAAAGATGGTATAAATGATCGCGTTGTTAGTAATGATCTAAATGCCGTTAATACTAATGATATAGGTACCAAGGCGGCTTATTGGTATAAACTAAATGTACCGGCTAAAGGCAGTGTTACCATTAAATTACGATTGAGCCAAAATAAACAAGCTGAACCCTTTGCCGGGTTTGATGATATTTTTAATACCCGCATGGCTGAAGCCGATGGTTTTTATACACCATTGCATGGCGAAAAAGCAACAGCCGATGAAAAATTGGTGCAACGCCAGGCTTGGGCGGGCATGCTGTGGAGTAAACAGTTTTACAGTTACAACCTTAAACGCTGGCTCGACGGCGACCCCGGCGAACCTGCCCCCCCGCGCAACCGGCGCACCGGCCGAAACAATCACTGGCAACATTTTGTGGCCGAAGACATTATTTCGATGCCCGATAAATGGGAGTACCCGTGGTTTGCCGCCTGGGATCTGGCCTTTCATTGCATTGCCTTGGCTCCGTTGGATGCCGGCTTTGCCAAAAACCAATTGAAACTGCTGGTGAGCGCCAATTACATTCATCCAAACGGGCAACTACCTGCCTACGAGTGGGATTTTGGAGACGTAAATCCACCAGTGCATGCGCTGGCCACATGGGAAGTTTTTGAAATGGAGCGCAAAGCCACCGGCACCGGCGACCTGGCTTTTTTAGAAGAAGTCTTCCAGAAACTCACCATGAATTTTACCTGGTGGGTAAACCGCAAGGATAGTGAAGGTAATAATATATTTGAGGGCGGCTTTTTGGGATTGGACAACATAGGTGTTTTTAACCGCAGCGCTCCGGTACCCGGCGGCGGCTTTTTAGAACAGGCCGATGGCACCAGCTGGATGGCCATGTACTCGCTCAACATGATGCGCATTGCCATGGAACTGGCCCTGCATAACAATGCCTACGAAAGTATGGCCATTAAGTTTGCCGAACACTTTTTATACATAGCCGGCTCACTGGCCGATATGGGCGAAGACCTGACCGGGCTTTGGGACGATGAAGACGGTTTTTATTACGACCTGTTGCGCCACCCCGACTGCACCTGGGACCGCCTGCGTATACGTACCATGGTGGGCTTGATCCCCCTGTTTGCGGTTGAGGTTTTTGAAGAATCTAAATGGCAAAACCTGCCCAACCTGGTAAAGCGGCTCGACTGGTTTATGAAGCAGCGTCCCGATCTGGTTAATTTGGTTAGCCGATGGAAAGACATACAGGGTAATCAAACCCACTTATTTTCATTATTGCGCGGTCACCGCATGAAGTTGCTGCTGAAACGGATGCTGGACGATAAAGAATTCTTTTCGCCCTACGGCATTCGTTCGGTATCTAAAGTATACGAGGATCAACCCTTTCAATATTGGCTTGGCGGCGAAGATTATTCGGTAAAATACACTCCTGCCGAAAGCGACAGTAACATGTTTGGTGGCAACAGCAACTGGCGCGGCCCGGTTTGGATACCGTTAAACTACCTGCTGGTCGAATCGCTATACCGTTTTCACGAGTATTACACCGATGATTTTAAAGTTGAATGCCAGGCAGGTTCAGGTAATTACGCTACCCTTGCTCAAATTGCCGGTGAGTTAGGCAATCGTTTAAAATCCATTTTTTTATGTAACGATAAAGGCGAACGCCCGGTTTTTGGCGGTCACCCCAAGTTGAACCATGATGAGCATTTTAAAGATTACATTCTGTTTCACGAGTATTTTCATGGCGATAACGGCAAAGGTTTAGGCGCAAGCCATCAAACCGGGTGGACGGGATTGGTGGCGTTGTTAAAGTAGTGGAGCGGGGATGAGAAAGCGAGAGAACTTAAACCACACGTCATTGCGAGACAGAGGGGACAGCAGCGGAGCCGTCGAAGCAACCGCTGCACATTCATAAGCAACTTTGTGTTTGTGCTTTAATTTCATGTAGTGCCCTGGTAGCACAGGGACGTACTTGCCGTAAGCCAGTGGATGTTACTTTTCTATTATACAAAAGAAAAAGTAACCAAAAAGAAAACTTGTGGCTACGTTTATTTGCTACGTTAGTGCTGTGCTTTTACTTGGGCTACTGCTACCCGCAAAACACTGATGCCGCGGAAAGAGGTTACGCCCGGGTAGTGCTTTTGCTTGGCACCAGCATACAGGGCAGTTAAAGAGCGCAGGGCATTCAGCGCACCCGGCCGGGAGCTGCCTGTGCGTTGGGAATGATTGCGATGAATAGGCCTTTTTGTTTATTTTGTGGCTATGACAAAAGAAGTAGCCTCCGCGGCAATGAGCGGTATAAAAGCGATAAGTAGAGACATTTAAAATCAACTTAAGGTATTTTTCAATGAACAAAACTCTCCTCAAACTCTACCTTGCCGAATTTATAGGCACAGCCTTATTGCTGGGGTTTGGGCTGAGCATTGTGATATTTAACTGGGGCGAGGGCACTGTTATGGAAAGCCTGGTACCCGATGCAGGTTGGCGGCGCTTGTTAACCGGCTTTTTATTTGGTACTACAGGTTGTTTGGTTACGCTATCGCCTGTGGGTAAAATTAGCGGCGCGCATATTAACCCGGCCGTGAGCATTGCATTTTGGCTTTGCGGTAAAATGAAAGACCATGCTTTGGTGGGTTACATCATTAGCCAGTTATTGGGTGCCGTGGTGGGCTGCCTGCCTTTGTTACTGTGGGGTGCTCAGGGTAAAAGTGTGGCATATGCCAATACTGTACCTGGTGATGTCGGCATAGTGGCGGCCTTTATTGGCGAAGTAATTACCACGGCAGGCCTCATCACCTTACTCTACATATTTGTAAGCAGCGATAAACTGCGCGATTATACCCCTTATACCATGCCCTTTTTATATGGGTTTATGGTCTGGGCCGAATCGCCGTTATCGGGGTGCAGCACTAACCCGGCGCGGAGTTTTGGTCCGGCGGTGGTGAGCGGTGTATATACGGCACAGTGGGTTTACTGGCTGGCACCGTTAACCGGTGTGTTGCTGGTAATGGGTTTTGTTAAGATGATGAATATTTACCGCCATCATGAAATGGAAGCCGCGCGGGTGAGCTATCATGACGAGCATTCGCCGCAAAGCATAAAAACTTCATCATGAGGCAAACCAGCAACCGCTTTTTACCTTTTATATACGTACAACTTAAAACTATAACATGACTCGTTTCCAAAACAAAGTAGCTTTAGTAACAGGCAGCAGCCAGGGCATTGGCGCAGCCTGCGCCTTACGCTTAGCCGCCGATGGTGCCGACATTATTTTGAACGGCCGCAAGCTTGATGAACGTGGCGAGGATATAATTAAACAAATAGAAGCATTAGGTCGCCGGGCGCATTTTTTGGTGGCCGATGTAAGCAAAATGCAAAACGTGGTCGATTTAGTGAATGAAGCCATTAGCGTATACGGTCAGCTGGATATACTGGTGAACAATGCCGGGGTTGAAAAGAACAACGATTTTTGGAACGTAACCGAAGAAGAATATGATTTTGTGATGGATACCAATCTCAAGGGCATCTTTTTTGGCATTCAGGCTTTTGTGAAATACTGCATGAATAACAAACGCGGCGGCGTAGTGGTAAACATGAGTTCGGTACACGAGGAAATTATTTTCCCCCACTTTGCAGCCTACTGCGCCAGTAAAGGTGGACTCAAAATGCTTACCCGCAACCTGGCAACTGAACTGGCCCCGCTCAACATTCGTATTAACAATGTAGCGCCCGGAGCCATTGCCACCCCCATCAATAAAAAGCTGATGGAAACCCCCGAATTGCTGGAAGGAGTACTCGACAATATCCCCATGCGTAAATTGGGCACCCCCGAAGATGTAGCCGCACTGGTTGCCTTTTTAGCCAGCGATGATGCCAAGTATGTAACCGGGTCTACTTATTTTGTGGATGGCGGGTTGACGTATCATTATGAAGAGCAATAGGCTTTGGTGGTTGGTGACAACACCAACCACAGGCTAAAAAATCGTGTCATCGCGAGGAGCGGGCGAGGCAAGAGCATTGGGGCGACGTGGCGATCTCTTACCACCACGTCTTTGCGAGACAGTAGTGGGCAAAAGCGTGAGTTGTCGAAGTAATCTCTGCGTAGGATTGGGTGGTGCTTTAACTTAATGCAGTACCCTGTTAGCACAGGTAAGTTAGTTGCACCGCAGCCTGTGGATGTACTTTTTCTTTTATACAAAAGAAAAAGTACCAAAAGAAACTAAGCATAGCGTTCTCATGAACACCACTAATAAAAACATCTGTGAATAAACTTGCGGCTACGTTTATTTGCTAATTAAGGCTGTGCTTTAACTTGGGCTTGTGCTACCTGCAAAACACTGATGCCGCGTAAGAAGCTATCGTTAGGGTAGTGCTTGTAGGAATTTTTAAATCAATTACATTCAAAATTAGTCTCCACCAGCTTTCCTCCTCTAAAATAAAACTCTGCGTAACACATTTCACCTGTTGAAATAAGTTTACCCCTTTGGCATTTACTATTGAAATAATACCTTAATACCTGCTGAATTTGCGTCCTGAACTCTTCATCGGGAGCCTGAAAAAATTTTAGAAAATGCTCTTCGGTATTATACATCAGATGATGCTTTTTAATGATTTGAAGTGCCATATCCTTTGACCGTGACAACTTGCAACCCAATGTATCATTCACCCATTGATGGTGTGATGCCGGCTTTTTTATGGCAATGCCTTTTTTATTGGAAAAATTACAGCTTATGAAAAAGATAGCAAGAAAGGCGAATGCACTTTTCATATATTTAAGCAAGATTAGTGGTTGATTATAGCATCAAGATTGTACTTAAAATTATAATTGCTTTGACATTGGTAAAGCAAGTTTCGGGTCAAGATTCACCTTCTCTATTCTGAATTCTACAATATGCAACTCATTGACTAATCGTTCCAACTCACCAATTATATACTCACACGTATTAGCCGGAATTTTCATTTTACTATTCGTTAGCTGCTTGAAAATAATTGGCATTAATTGTTTAATTGTTTTTTGTCCATCAGCATCTAAAAACAACTCCTGCGGCCAAAAATCCATGGTAATCATAGAAGGGTTGCCATCAATTTTCCCAGCAACATATATTTCATTATGTGTTAACCAATCCCATGGGGCAGTTCTGACGAAATATTTATCCTTATTTATGTATGACTCTAAATAGGATAAATCCGGCGGAGAGTCTTTCTTGAACAAATTCTTAAACATCTAATTTGATTTTATTGACCTACCACCCAGCAGCCTGCCCATCCTTGCGGCTTTCACTTGCACCATGATATACTTTTTCACGCGCATCAAACCGGATGGCCTGGTAACCGCCATAACTGCCGGGTATTTGAAAACCTACCTTATGCCCCAAGCTCATGAGGCCGCGTATGGTTTCGAATGAGTAGCCTGATTCGAGGTACACCATGCCTACGCCGTCGCGTTTTTCGCCGGTGGGTTCTGATGAGCCTTGATGATCGATGCGGGGGGCGTCTCCGGCTTCCTGGGCGTTCATGCCATAGTCTATCATGTTCATCAGTATTTCGGTATGGCCGAGGGGCTGAAAGCTGCCGCCCATTACGCCAAAGCTCATCCAGGGTTTACCATCCTTGGTTACAAAAGCCGGTATAATGGTATGGAACGGGCGTTTATGCGGCGCATAGGTATTGTTTTGCCCTTCTTCAAGAGTGTACATTTGGCCGCGGTCTTGCAGCATAAAACCCAAACCATCGGGCACCATGCCTGAGCCAAAGCCCCGGTAATTGCTTTGTATGAGCGATATCATGTTGCCATCTCCATCGGCCACGGTCATGTAAAATAGTATCGCCATCCTTAAGGGCAGGGTTACCGGCTTCGTAACTGTTTGAGGCACGGTTCATGTTAATGAGTTTGCGACGTTCGGCGGCATAATCTTTAGAAATAAGTTCCTTAACCGGAATTTTGGCAAAGGTTGGGTCGGCGTAATATTTGGCGCGGTCTTCAAAGGCCAGCTTTTTTGCTTCTAAAAACAGGTGTATACGCTCGGGACTATCAAACGGTATCTTACTAAAATCAAACCCCTCTAAAATATTGAGCATTTGCAAGGCACATATGCCTTGCCCGTTAGGCGGCAGTTCCCAAACATCATACCCACGGTAATTGGTCGATACCGGCTCAACCCAGTTGGAGGTATGGTCGGCCAGGTCTTTCATGCTCAAAAAACCACCGTTTTTTTTCATAAACTGATCGATAGTGCGCGCAATATCACCTTTATAAAAAGCATCGCGGCCGCCCTTGGCAATTTTTTCGAGCGTGTTGGCCAGTTGCGGGTTTTTAAATATTTCGCCACGTTTGGGCGCCATACCACCCGGGTTATACACATTCACTACGTTAGGGAATTGGCCGTATAAGGCCTTAACACGCGCCAAGGCTCCTGCTGCTTCATCGGCCACCGGGAAACCGTGGCGGGCATAGCCTATGGCAGCAGCCAAAACCTTATCAATAGGTAATTTGCCAAACTTTTTATGCAGGGCAAACCAACCATCCACACATCCCGGAACGGAAACGGGCAACGGACCAAGTGCAGGAATAAATTGAATATTGCGCTTTTTAAACTCCTCGAGCGTTAATGAATAAGGCGACCGTCCCGAACCATTCAACCCTATTAGCTTGCCCGTTTTGGCTTCGTAAACAATGGCAAAAATATCGCCGCCTATGCCGTTTACCTGCGGTTCAACCACGCCTGAAACTGCGTTGGCTGCTATGGCTGCATCAATGGCCGAACCTCCCTGTTTTAAAATATCCAGTGCCGCCTGTGTAGCCAGCGGCTGACTGGTACAGGCCATACCATGCTGAGCCAACACCTCGCTACGGGTGGCAAAGGTTTTACCAAAAGGCCTGTCTTGAGCGCAAAGCCCAAGGGGCAAAACAAGGCTGATGAAAGCGGAGAGTAATTTTGTTTTCATACGCTTGATAATGAGCCTTTAAGATACTCATTTCAGCGTACAATTTGTAGTTGTATTTATAATTGACCTTTTTTAAGCCTCTTTAAATCGTCGGGGGTATCAATATCAATACTGCCTTGGATAAAAGGGAGGGTTATAACGGTGCTTTGTTGCTGCATTAATAACTTTTTTGCTCCTTCGTTACCAGTTAAAGCCAACAGTTGACTAAAATGATTTTTACTAAATAATGCAGGCACGCCAATGGTATCGCTATATCCGCAGGCAATAATATAAGAGGGAGCTGATGTTTTTAGCCCGATCAGTTGCTTAAGCAAGGCGGCATCTACAAAAGGCTGGTCGCATAACATGAGCAAGGCATCGTCAACATCGGGGTACGCGCTTAAAGCTGTTATTCCTGCTTTTATTGATGATGACATGCCGCTTTCCCAATCATCATTATAAATAATGTTGACCGGTAAATGTTCAATGGTTAGTTTGATAACTTCGGCATTAGCCCCTAATACCACGTAAACAATTGCATTGGATATCCCCAAGGCTGCATCAATACTGCGCTGCAACAGCGTTTTTTGTTCATAAATTAGTTGCTGTTTGGGTTTCCCCATTCGGGTTGATGCCCCGGCCGCAAGTATGATAATGCCGGTCATAAATTTTCGTGGTTTACCGGCAGGGCATCCATTTCATGGACATGTATAACCGTAGTTTTGTTCCGTAACGATTTACCCTCTCGCTGCTGCAATACGGCCTGTATTTCGGATAGTATAGATAATGAAATTTCTTCGGGTGTTTGCGCGCCAATATCTAACCCGGTCGGGCCATATATGCTTTGCAGTTGGTTGGGCGTTATGGTCATGCCTTCCTGCTGTAATTCATCTAGCATACGCTCCAATTTCTTTTTGGGACCCAGGCTGCCTACATAAGTTAATTGCAGCGGAAGCAACTGCCTGAGCATTGCCAGATCATAATTGTAATTGTGGGTCATTAACACCACTACAGTATTTTCGTCAATGCTCAATTGCGATAAGGCTTCCTGTGGTTTAGCCAGCAACATTTTTGGGGCCGAAGGAAAGCGGCCAGCTACGGCGTAATTTGCCCGGCCATCAATAATTGTTACATGCCAGCCCAGCACTGCCGCCATTTGCGCCAGCGGAATGGCATCATTACCGGCACCAAATATCAGTAATGAAACAGCGGGTTTTAACAGCTCTACAAAAGCGGTTAGCTCATTTCCGTTGGGCGTAGTGTAAGTATGCGTGGCCGACCGGCTTGCTTTCAAAACCGCTTCGGCATCAGCTTGCAGCTGCATTGTTAACTCCGGGGTATCGTATTGAATAAAAAACTCATCACCCCTCAAAAACAAACAGGTGCCCGGTTGCGCTGCCTTGCGGTTAGTTAACGAAAACAGGGTAACAACCACGGCATTCTGTCGCTTGCTTAAAATTTTTTTAAAAAGGTTGATAGGTTGATGCTCATCATCAGCAAATATGGGTTCGATGAGGATATGGATAATGCCGTTGCAGCCCAGGCCAACGCCCAGCTTGGCATCGTCATCGTCGGTGGTATCATAAGTTACCAGCATGGGTTGTTGTTGTGCCATAGCCAAACGGGCTTTGCGCAGGGCATCGCCCTCTAAACAGCCGCCGCTTATGGCACCGGTAAGTTCACCATCTTCGGTAACCAGCATGCGGGCACCGGCTCTGCGGTACGATGAGCCCTCCACCTGCACCACCGTAGCCAGCGCAGTTTGCTTACCATGCTGTTGGGCAATGTCAAAAGCTTTAACAATATCTTCGAGTTCCTTCATTTCCTTAAATGTAAACTTAGGAAATAACCTGGAAATTATAGATTGGTTTAAGTTATTAGGAGCTATGCAGATAGCTGGGAGGTGACAAATAATATCAGAACAATTGCACCTCGAAAACTCTTCCTTCGGCAAACACTTCTTCGTTGGCGGGGAGGCTTAAAAAACCGTCGGCCTTCATGAGGTTCACCATATCGCCCGAGGTTGAGGTGTCAATGGGTTGGGCTATTATTCGGCCGTTTTTGTAATTTAATTTTACCAGTAGATGGTGTGTAAGTGCCGGTTTAAATACCACAGTTTTACCCAGCTCTGCCGAAACAGATGGTATGGCAATTCCTAACGATTGGTACAGCCACGCCTTAAAATATAATTGGTAGCAAACCCAGGTTGATACCGGGTTTCCCGGAAAACCAAACACAATTGGTCCGTTATTAAACTGGCCAAGCAACAGGGGTTTCCCCGGTTTTTGGGCTATGCTATGAAACAGCGTTTGCATGCCCAGTTGCTGCAATACCTGCGGCAAAAAATCAAACTTACCTTTTGATACCGCACCCGAAAACAACAGCACATCATATTGCTGCAGCATGGTTTTCATTTGGCTGGTCATGGCTTCGGGCTCGTCGGGCAGGTGATAGTTTGTTGCCGTAATACCCTCCTGCTGCAAGGCCGACAGCAGCATATAACTATTGGATTGCCGGATTTGATGCGATTCGGGTTGCTGCGTAACAGGCACCAACTCATCGCCGGTAGAGCATACGGCTACGCGCGGCAGGCAGTAAACCTTTACGGTTGATAGCCCCACTGTAGCCATAGCCGCAATAATAGCGGGAGTAATTTTCACACCTGCATTTGCCAGTATTTCGCCTTTCTTTTCATCGGTGCCTTTTAAATGCACGTTTTGGTAAGGCGAAACTGAATTAAGATTTACGGTTGCAACTCCATTAGCAATATCAAGATCTTCATACCTCACCACGGCATCGGTACCTATAGGCAGCATTGCACCAGTCATAATTTCGATGCAGTTATTATCGTCTTTAAGCTCTTTTTGCGGATGGCCTGCGGGCTGAATGTCTTCTATATTAAAACAACGGGCACCCTCTTCAAACGACTGGCTGCTGATGGCAACACCATCCATGGTAGCACGATTAAAGGGCGGAAAATCTCGGTCGGCTACAACGATTTGCGCAAGTATGCGGCCGGTAGACTGCAACAGGTCAATTTCTTCAATGGCAAAGCGTGTGGCTTGGGCTGATATGATTTGGAGGGCTTGGGTTACGGAGATCATAAAATGGCCCCTCCTAAATCCTTCTCCGCCTTAGGCGGAAGGACTTTTAAATTGTTCTTCACCAAATATTCATCATCAAACTCATCCTGCCAGTAATCCATTCCGCCTAAAACACTATAAATTGTGGCAGTTGGATATTGCTGTTGCAGCAGTTGTGAGGTTTTGTTACTGCGTGCTCCTTTTTGGCAAAACATCACCATGGGTTTGAGCTTATCAACAATTACATTTGTTGGTTTAAACTCGGAATAAGGTATTGAAATAGCGCCTTCCAGGTGTTCTTCTTCAAACTCATCTGCCTCACGTACATCCAGCAATTGAAATTCTTTACCGGCCTCGTACCAATCGTACAGCTCATCTACCGATAACAGCGATACCGTTTTGCACACAACAGCCTCGTAACTGGTTTGCAGGGTAGTTATTTGTTTGTTTTCGGGCTTTGTTTTCAGCTTCATTTTATACTGACTGTCTTCCAAAAAATCAAATATTTGTAAGTAACCCGATATTGTTTTACCTATGCCCGTTATTACCTTAACCACCTGTAAAGCCTGCTGACAGCCTACGATTCCGGGAGCTACACCTAACACACCGGCCGTATTGCAATCAGGTATTTCACCCGCAACGGGCGGGGTTGGGTACAGGCAACGGTAAGTTGGTCCATCCTGGTAATTAAAAACGCTTACATGCCCTTCGTACTGCTGCACAGCACCGTATACAAATGGTTTATTCAATATTACACAGGCATCATTTATTAAATACCGGCTGCTAAAATTGTCGGTAGAATCAACTACCATATCAAAATTGCCTATTACATTTAGCGCATTATGCACGCTAAGTAACTCATTGTATATTTTAAAGTCAACCTCGCTGTTTAGCTCACCTAATTTGGCAGCGGCGGTATATGCTTTACTTTGCCCTACTTCATTATCCGTATATAAAACCTGCCGGTGCAAGTTGCTCAGGCTAATTACATCGGCATCAATAATACCAATTGTACCCACGCCCATACCCGTTAAATATTGCAGCACAGGCACCCCTAAGCCACCTGCACCCACTACCAAAACTTTAGCCGAAGCCAATTTTTGCTGTCCCGCCAAACCAAATCCAGCCAAACCAACCTGGCGGGCGTAGCGGAGCCCCCCGGCTCCCTGAAGGGGTAGTTTTTGATTGGGCTTAGTTAAATCTCCGTTGGGCATTGTCTTGACTCTTGGTTCTTGGCTATTGATTCTCTTCGCTATCCTCCCAACACCGACATCGACGTATTGATCTCTCCCATACTGGCAGCTTCGGCGGCAAAGCCATCGGCTTCGCGTTTGCTTACCGCTATCAGGATTTGCTGTTCAATATCTTCTGTGGATGCGCCTTTGCGCAGTAAATCGCGCAGGTTGGTTGCAGGGAGGCCGTACAGGCAGGTGCGCAGTTCGCCGGTTGCCGATAGGCGGATACGGTTACAGGTACCGCAAAAGGTACGGCTAAACGATGGTATAATTCCAAAGCTCCCTTTGTAACCCGGTATTTTATAATTAATCGAGGTTGAACTGGTTTCGCTGATAAGTTGGCCGGCGTTAGGGTAATGCTGATGGATATAATCATATATACGCACATGGTTCCAGTCTGACAGTACCTGCGAGCCATCGCTGCCGTTAAAGGGCATTTCCTCTAAAAAACGCACTGACAGCGCGTTCTCTCTGGTTAGTTCGATGAAAGGAATTATATCCTGAATATTCTTATTTTCGGCTACCACGCAGTTTAGCTTCACCTCGAAACCGCTGTTGAGCAGTTTAAAGATCCCAGCGTACACACTTTCAAAATTATCGCGGCGGGTTATTTGCTCAAAGCGTTCGCGGCTTAACGAGTCGAGACTGATATTGATCTTGCGGATGCCCATTTGCAGCAACCCGGCCTGGTATTTAGCCGAAAGGGTTCCGTTGCTGGTAACAGTTATTTCATCCAAACCGTCAACTACCCGCAGCTTTTGTAAAAAGGGCATTATACCGTTGCGGATGAATGGCTCGCCACCGGTAATACGTATTTTAGAAACGCCCAGGTTGCAGAATATGGTTGATAGCTGCAACATCTCCTCAAACGACATCAGATCTTTACGGCGCGCAAAATCGATGCCTTCTTCGGGCATACAATAGTAGCACCTAAAATTACAGCGGTCGGTTACCGATAGCCGCAGGTAATTCAGTTGCCTGCCATATTGATCAATAAGTACGTTTTCTTTCATTTATTTGCTTACGGATGCGCATTCACCCAAACGCTGTTATCTTCAAAATATTCCTTTTTCCATATGGGCACCGTTTTTTTCAACTCGTCTATCAAAAAACGACAAGCCTCAAACGAGGCATCTCTGTGTGCCGACGATACGCCTACCACCACTACCGGTGTACCCGGCTCTTTAGCACCTACCGCATGTATTACCGCAACTTTAGCCAAAGGCCATTTTTGCATAGCCAGGCTGGCCACATGTTCCATTTGCCTGAGTGCCATGGCATCATAGGCCTCAAAATCGAGCCTCAAAACCTCCTTGCCCTTGGTTTGATTACGTACGGTACCTACAAACAGGTTTACCGCACCCGCATCGGGCGAGTTGAGGTGGGCATAAGCCTCATTTAAATCTATATGGTCAACTAATTTTATCAGCATATTATCCGCCGCTCACGGGTGGTATTAAGGCAATTTCTTGTCCTGCATGTATGGCATCATCGTCCTCAGCATACTCACTATCAACAGCCACAGCCAGCGAACTTAAAGTTTGCATAGCCGGGTATTGTTGGCCAAGCCAGCTTTTAAGCTCCTTTACTGTACTAACACCGGCATTGGCAGGCACGGTAAGCTTACTATGCCCGGTAATATCGCGTGTTATGCCAAATAGCAGTATGTTCATTGTTGTCTGTTGTCTGTTGTCTCTTGTCTGTTGTCTCTTGTCTGTTAAGGAAATTCTTAACAACAGCAAAAGTTTGCCTGAAAGTAAAGTTACGAAAGCTTTTGTAAAGAAAGGTCAGCGGCATGTATACTTACCTTATCGCCCACTTTTAGGCTATGGGTTTGTGCCGATGTGGGGATTGGTATAATATTACCCTGTGCAAGGATTTCGATGCGGCTATCATCGGCAAATAATACTTCACCAATTAAAATTAGTTTGCCTTGTTGTTGGTGCAGGCCAAATACCTGGGCAGGTGTTCCGGCTTGCAAAATGCTTCCCTGATCCATGCGGATAACCCTATTAGCCAATTTATAAATTTCGGGGATGTGATGACTAACCAGCACCGTGGTTAATTTAAGTTGTTGGTGAATAAGTTGCAGCTCGTTTTGCAGGTTAATGCGCGTTGCATCATCCACAGCCGACAAGGGTTCATCCAGCAAAAGAATTTCGGGTTGGCGCACCAGGGCACGGGCCAAGGCCACACGCTGTTTTTGCCCGCCCGACAAGACCTGCGGTTTTTGCTGTGCCAGGTTTTGCAGGCCTGTTATTTCAATTAATTGCTGCACTTTGCTTTTATTGGCATTAGCAGGCAGGGCGTACAATAAGTTTTCCTCCACCGTCATATTAGGAAACAGGGCATAATCCTGAAACACCAAACCTATGTTACGTTTTTGCGGCGGCAGGTTTATTTTTTTAGCAGTGTTGAGCCAGATTTTTCCGTTAACTTCAATGATGCCCTGCTCGGGCTGCAATAATCCGGCAATTATGCGCAATAAACTGGTTTTGCCCGCGCCGGATGCGCCGTATAAGGCGGTGAATGATTGAACCGGTAGCTCTACATCAATATTGAGCGCCCCATCGCCACCTGCCATATGCAGTTTTTTCTGTATACTGATTTTTATCATGTGGCTATGCGGCTTTTGTTTAAACGTTTGTTGGTAAGGTATACCGTTAACAATATAACAAACGAAACCACCATCAATATAGCCGCATAAATATGCGCAGTACTAAAATTGAGCGATTCTACCTCATCATAAATGGCAATGGATGCTACTTTGGTAACGCCCGGAATATTGCCGCCAATCATGAGTACCAAACCAAATTCGCCCAGCGTATGGGCAAACGTAAGGATAATGCCCGTTAACAAGGCTGGTTTTATATTGGGCAGCAAAACTTTAATAAACGTTTGCCAGCTTGATTTTCCCAACGTTTGCGATGCTTCGCGCAAGCTGGCCGGCAAAGCTTCTAATCCCGCCTGTACCGGGTGCACCATAAACGGCAAACTGTAAATAATTGAACTAATTACTAACCCGGAAAAAGAAAATAAAAGCCTGATGTTAAAAGCTACATCCAGCATTTTACCAAAACCATTTTGCGGACTAAAAGCCAGCAACAAATAAAAACCCAGCACCGATGGCGGCAGCACTAAAGGCAAACTAATAATGGCTTCTAAAAAAGGCTTCAGTTTAGACCGGCTTTTGGCCAGTACCGCCGCTATGGGAATACCCAGCAGTAACAAGCACAAGGTAGTTGCAAGTGCCAATTTGAAAGTAAGCCATAGGGGTTGATACATCATAAAACCTCTCCTAAATCCTCTCCAAAGGAGAGGATTTTTAAACCACTACTATATTTTAAAGCCCTCCCTCCCGGGGAGGGTTGGATGGGGCTATTTGTAACCATAGGCTTTAAATATCGCCTTTGCTTGAGCGCTAAACAAAAACTTATAAAATTTCTTTACCTGTTGCAAATTCCCACCTGTTGATGATTTAAGAATAACCACTGCCTGGGCAATGGGTTTATATAACTTGCTATCGATTTCGGTGTAGCTTCCTTTATCTTTTTGTGCAGGATCTAACACTACCGATTTTGCTGTAAATGCCACATCAACCGCACCGGTAAGTAAGTATTGATTTACCTGTGCAATGCTTTCGCCGTAAACTATTTTAGGTTGAAGCTGGGTGTATAGTTTAAGTTTTTGCAAAGTTTGAATTGTGGCCTCGCCATAGGGGGCTAATTTAGGATTAGCAACGGCTATTTTTCTAATATCGGCTTTTATGAGGTTGTTTACGGGCAGCTTTATTGTAGTATTGCTCCATAACACCAATGTTCCGTAAGCATAAACCTCTGGTTTACCTATAGTAAGCTGTTTTTCATAAAGCTCTTGGGGGTATTTCATATCGGCCGACATGAATATATCAAACGGTGCGCCCTGTTCAATTTGTGCAGTAAATTTGCCTGATGAACCTATAATCAGTTCTGGTTCTATACCGGTCAGTTGTTTAAACTCTTTTACCAATTCCTGGCTTACAAATTGGGCATTAGCGGCCGCCGCAATACGTAAACGTTGTGCATTTGAGCAAAATGGCACCAACAAAATGGTAAGGGCAAATAGTGTTAGTTTCATATTATTGAACGGTTACCAATTCAATACTAACTACCTGGCGCAGCCAACGAGCATGTTTTCTTTCGCCCGGAACAATTATCTGGTAGGGTGCATAACCTTCGGGCAAAAGTTGCTTATCAACTTTGTTAGCCAATATAATGGTGCGGTTGGCAAACAACGGGTCAATTTCAGGAAGTGTATAAATGGCCTTGTAATTATCAGCAGCTGTAACAATTATATACGAAACAATGGTTTTCTTTTTAGCCGAATCGCCCAATATTACTCCGGAATTTTTTAAAACATCGGCAAGGGCAACACCGGTGTATCTGTGTACTTTTTCATCGTGGCCTTTGGCCATCAATACAACAGGCTTAAGATTGGCAAACATCGCCTTAGTAAAATTAAAGCTGTTAATACCTTTACCGCTGATTGTGATATTTTGTGCCTTGCTACCAAACGAAAGCACTGCCATAACAATGAGCAGCACCAGTAATTTTTGTTTCATGAAGATTTTGTTTCAATGTGCCAATATAGTTCATTTTGCTATGAGGTTCGCTGCAAATGCTGCATTACCCTATCGCGTTCTTCAGGGTAGTTTATATTTTGAAGGTCGGCAACATCAGGAACCTGCAATAACTCAACTTCCGAATTGATGAGCACCTTGCGCGGACAGGAATAACCCTGGCTCAAAAACTGTAACATAGCCGGATAAGCACGTGGCTCCCAAATGGTAATCAACGGTTCGGGAAACTGGCTATCACTATCCATAAAACAGGTAGCCATTTTTGACGGATTACGTTGCTCGACCAAATAGGCTAATGTTTGTGCCGATAAATAAGGTAAATCGCAAGCAACAGTTAGCCATGCAGTATTTGGATTATTTTGAAAAGCCGAAAGTATACCGCCCAAAGACCCTAATCCTATAAATGTATCTGTAATTGCAGGTAAATTCTCTTCAGCATTTATGGTTGCGGCATTTGCATATGAAATAAATGTTTGGGCACAGTGCGCACTTAATAATTCGTGCATGTGTATGCGCTGGCTTTGCCCAAAGTAATTTATGCCACCCTTATCGGTTTGCATACGCTCGCTTTTACCGCCGGCTAATACCAAGCCGTTTAATGGCGACAGTTTTTGCTTAAGCCAATTGCTAACAAAAGTTGTAATAGCAAGCGTATCGCTTAGTTTTAAAATTGGAGCTGCAAAACCAACAGGCAAATGCTTTATAAGATAATCGGGCAGGCTGCTAACATCATCAGTCAGCAAAATGAGTTGCACATTGGTTAGCTTTTCCAGTTTTTTTTCCAGTGGTTTTGCCGGGTCGATAACTATAACCTGGCTTTGGGCAATAAAGTGATTGCCGTTAACCAATACAAAATCCTGTTCGTTAAACAGCACCCGGTTTTGAAAGGGATTGAACGAATGTTTATAGCTTATACTCCGATAAGTAATTTTGTCTATAAACTCAACCGAACCACCATTAGTTAATACGGAATCTTCATTAATTGCAGAACCATTATGCTCAGTATCAACATAAGCAATGTTGTATTGCTGGTTCAGTTCTTGTATTATACCATTAACCAAATTACGTATGGCGGCACAGTTTGTACCTAATATGGCCAACTCATTACGATGAAACTCGCCATAACCGGGCTTTGATAATTTTGCGTGTTTCTGATGTTTAGCCATTGTAATCGTTTTTACCACCAGTTTTTCTAAGCAATTTTGTCTCCTTAATAACAATATGGTGTGAAAATGCTTTGCACATATCGTAAATGGTTAATGCAGCAACACTTGCCCCCGTTAAGGCCTCCATTTCGACACCGGTTTTAGATGTAATGCTCACAGTACATTCAATTACTACTTCATGATCTTCATTAACGCTGATGTTTACCTTGCAATTCTCTAAAGCCAACGGATGGCATAGGGGTATCAGATCTGCAGTTTTTTTTGCAGCCATAGTGCCGCCAATAATAGCGGTTTGAAATACGGGCCCCTTTTTAGTTTGAATATCATTTCCTTCAAGCTGCTGCATAATTTCATTACCAAGCACCACTATACTTTGAGCCACTGCTGTACGTTTGCTTACCAGCTTATCACCAACATCTACCATAGCAGGGAAACCACTTTCGGGGTTAATATGGGTAAATGTTTTGTCGGAATTATTCATATTTTTTTGTATTTAAAGCAAACACAAATTTACTGAAGAATTTAGTTAGAAATGGGGGTATAATGAAAGGGAAGTGAGCTAATGTACTTATGATACATAAATGTATAGGTATAATACTATGAGAGAAAGGGTATTAAACGCAAAAAACCCCGCTACGAGTGAACGTACGGGGTTGATTGATAAGGTTTGGCGCCGACCTACTCTCCCACATTTTACTGCAGTACCATCGGCTCTGGCGGGCTTAACTTCTCTGTTCGGAATGGGAAGAGGTGGACACCGCCGATATAGGCACCTAAATTTCTTTTTGTTTGAAGGGAAGGATGGAAAGGAGAAGGGTGAAAGGTTTTGATACCTTTATCCTTTTGCCTTTGACCTACCGGCCTTAACAATGACATATTATTGAAAGAAGCAACTGTTTTTTCCTGAAAAGAACTTTACAGTACTATTTTGTTTTTTGAGTTCGGTGATGTGACCGGAAAGATCACACCACCTTATCTGTTTGCGAAGAAAGCGTCGGGCAATTAGTATTACTCGGCTATGATGTCACCACCTTTACACCTGTAACCTATCAACGTAGTAGTCTACTACGACCCTCAAGGGAAGTCTCATCTTGTGGCTAGTTTCGCACTTAGATGCTTTCAGCGCTTATCTATTCCGAACGTAGCTACTCTGCAGTACAGCTGGCGCCATAACAGATTCACTAGAGGTTCGTCCAACCCGGTCCTCTCGTACTAAGGTCAGCCCCACTCAAACTTCCAACGCCCACAACAGATAGGGACCGAACTGTCTCGCGACGTTCTGAACCCAGCTCGCGTGCCACTTTAATCGGCGAACAGCCGAACCCTTGGGACCTTCTCCAGCCCCAGGATGTGACGAGCCGACATCGAGGTGCCAAACCTCCCCGTCGATATGAGCTCTTGGGGGAGATCAGCCTGTTATCCCCAGCGTACCTTTTATCCTTTGAGCGATGGCCCTTCCATGCAGAACCACCGGATCACTATATCCGTCTTTCGACCCTGCTCGGCTTGTCTGCCTCACAGTCAAGCAAGCTTATGCTATTGCACTCCACGTACGGTTACCAAGCGTACTGAGCTTACCTTTGAAAGCCTCCGTTACCTTTTTGGAGGCGACCACCCCAGTCAAACTACCCGCCAAACAATGTCCTCCATTGTATAGAGTTAGACACCAAATACAGAAAGGGTGGTATTTCAACGTTGACTAACATACTCCTAGCGAAGCATGATCACAGTCTCCCACCTATCCTACACATCCTGTAGCCGATATCAATGTTAAGTTGTAGTGAAGGTGCATGGGGTCTTTCCGTCCCGTTGCGGGTAACCGGCGTCTTCACCGATACCACAATTTCACCGAGCTCATGGCTGAGACAGCGCCCAGATCGTTACACCATTCGTGCAGGTCGGAACTTACCCGACAAGGAATTTCGCTACCTTAGGACCGTTATAGTTACGGCCGCCGTTTACCGGGGCTTCGATTCAATGCTTCGCCTTGCGACTAACATCCCCTCTTAACCTTCCGGCACCGGGCAGGTGTCAGGCCATATACGTCATCTTTCGATTTTGCATAGCCATGTGTTTTTGTTAAACAGTCGCCTGGGCCTTTTCACTGCGGCTCCCATTGCTGAGAGCGCCCCTTCTCCCGAAGTTACAGGGCCATTTTGCCGAGTTCCTTAGCCATGAATCACTCGAGCACCTTAGGATTCTCTCCTCGACTACCTGTGTCGGTTTACGGTACGGGTTTTTATAACCTGAAGCTTAGCAGGTTTTCTTGGAAGTCTGATTACCATCACTATCACGCCACCCGAAGGCTTTGTGTACTATCAGCGTTCAGCAAATCTGGCGTACTTAACTACCAAACCTATACCTACGGCCTTTAACGTCCTATTCCGTCAGGACGCGGATGTGTCACTACTCCGTCACTGCATCGCAGTTATAAAAAGTACTGGAATATTAACCAGTTGTCCATCGGAATCTCCACTCGGATTATCCTTAGGCCCCGACTAACCCTGATCCGATTAGCGTTGATCAGGAAACCTTAGTCTTTCGGTGGGCGGGTTTCTCTCCCGCCTTATCGTTACTTATGCCTACATTTGCTTTTCTATCCTCTCCACATGCACTTGTCGTGTCATGCTTCGCCGATGATAGAATGCTCCCCTACCAGTATATACAATGTATATAATCCATAGCTTCGGTATACTGTTTAATGCCCGTTTATTATCCATGCCCGGCCGCTCGACTAGTGAGCTGTTACGCACTCTTTAAATGAATGGCTGCTTCCAAGCCAACATCCTAGCTGTCTGTGCAGCCGGACCTCGTTAGTTCAACTTAACAGTAATTTAGGGACCTTAGCTGATGGTCTGGGTTCTTTCCCTCTCGGCCCTGGACCTTAGCACCCAGAGCCTCACTGCAGCGTATATTATAAAGCATTCGGAGTTTGTCTGGATTTGGTAGGATTTGACTCCCCCGCACCCAATCAGTAGCTCTACCTCTTTATAACTTTACCGCCACGCTGTTCCTAAAAACATTTCGGGGAGTACGAGCTATTTCCCAGTTTGATTAGCCTTTCACCCCTACCCACAAATCATCCGGAAACTTTTCAACGTTTATCGGTTCGGTCCTCCAGTACCTGTTACGGCACCTTCAACCTGTCCATGGGTAGATCACAAGGTTTCGCGTCTACCTCCTCTGACTGCACGCCCTATTCAGACTCGCTTTCGCTTCGGCTTCGTGTCTTAAACACTTAACCTTGCCAGAGAAGAGTAACTCGTAGGCTCATTATGCAAAAGGCACGCCGTCACAGATCAAGTCTGCTCCGACCGCTTGTAAGTACACGGTTTCAGGTTCTATTTCACTCCCCTGTTCGGGGTTCTTTTCACCTTTCCCTCACGGTACTGGTTCACTATCGGTCTCTCAGTAGTATTTAGCCTTACCGGATGGTGCCGGCAGATTCCTACAGGGCGTCTCCGACCCCGCAGTACTCAGGAACTCACTAGGTTATTATTCCTTACGCGTACGCAACTCTCATGCTCTATGGTAGGCCTTCCCATGCCTTTCCGCTTCAGTTTAATATACCACATCGTGGTCCTACAACCCCAGTTATGCCGTAACATAAATGGTTTGGGCTGTTTCCCTTTCGCTCGCCACTACTCAGGAAATCACTATTGTTTTCTCTTCCTCTGTTTACTTAGATGTTTCAGTTCAACAGGTTCGCGCATTTGCAGTTATCCTTCAGATAACTAGGTTTCCCCATTCGGAAATCTCCGGATTAATTCATATTTGCTAATCCCCGGAGCTTATCGCAGCTTATCACGTCCTTCATCGCCTCTGAGAGCCAAGGCATCCCCCGTGTACCCTTTCTTACTTTCTTCTACCTGTATCGCTTTTGCTCGATACGGTATGTTTTATTTAGTTCAAGTTATTTCAGAGTCAGGAGTCAAGAGTCAGGAATCAAGACAATTGCTTGTCTGTATTATTGAGTCTTTATTCTGTACTCTTCGTAACTGTCCTTCACTGTTGTTTTTTCAGTTTTTCAATTACTTCTTCCAATATGTCAAAGAACGTTTTGCTTTTAGTACTTAGTAGTGAGTACTTAGTATCAAGACCGGAGTCTTTTTACTTTATACTTGCTACTTACTACTCGTAAGCATCGTGGAGAATAACGGATTCGAACCGTTGACCCCCTGCGTGCAAGGCAGGTGCTCTAGCCAGCTGAGCTAATTCCCCTTTTAAAAAGCAATGAGTGATTTGGTGAATGTTATAATGACTGAATGTTTCACTCATTCGCTCATTCATTCCTTCTCTCATTTAACCCCTGTAGTAGTCCCGAGCAGATTTGAACTGCTGACCCCTACATTATCAGTGTAGTGCTCTAACCAAACTGAGCTACGAGACTATGGTTTGATGTTAGCCACTTTTCTGATATGGCTTCCTTTTTAAAGGGTTTCTCTTTTTTCTTCTTCTTTAATTTCTTAAGAAATACATGTACGTAGCAGGACTTTCTGTCTTTCCAATTGTTCCTTCAAGGCCACTTTCAGAATACTGCTCCAGAAAGGAGGTATTCCAGCCGCACCTTCCGGTACGGCTACCTTGTTACGACTTAGCCCCAGTTACCGGTTTTACCTTAGGACGCTCCTTGCGGTTACATACTTCAGGTACCCCCAGCTTCCATGGCTTGACGGGCGGTGTGTACAAGGCCCGGGAACGTATTCACCGCGTCATTGCTGATACGCGATTACTAGCGAATCCAACTTCACGGGGTCGAGTTGCAGACCCCGATCCGAACTGTGAATGGCTTTTAGAGATTGGCATCCTGTTGCCAGGTAGCAGCCCTCTGTACCATCCATTGTAGCACGTGTGTAGCCCCGGACGTAAGGGCCATGATGACTTGACGTCGTCCCCTCCTTCCTCTCTACTTGCGTAGGCAGTCTGTTTAGAGTCCCCACCTTGACGTGCTGGCAACTAAACATAGGGGTTGCGCTCGTTGCGGGACTTAACCCAACACCTCACGGCACGAGCTGACGACAGCCATGCAGCACCTAGTTTCGTGTCCCGAAGGACTGATTCGTCTCTGAATCATTCACTAACTTTCAAGCCCGGGTAAGGTTCCTCGCGTATCATCGAATTAAACCACATGCTCCTCCGCTTGTGCGGGCCCCCGTCAATTCCTTTGAGTTTCACCCTTGCGGGCGTACTCCCCAGGTGGAATACTTAACGCTTTCGCTTAGACGCTGACCGTATATCGCCAACATCGAGTATTCATCGTTTAGGGCGTGGACTACCAGGGTATCTAATCCTGTTTGATCCCCACGCTTTCGTGCCTCAGTGTCAATCACAATTTAGTGAGCTGCCTTCGCAATCGGTGTTCTGTGACATATCTATGCATTTCACCGCTACTTGTCACATTCCGCCCACTTCATCTGTATTCAAGCCCATCAGTATCAAAGGCACTGCGATAGTTAAGCTACCGTCTTTCACCCCTGACTTAATAGGCCACCTACGCACCCTTTAAACCCAATAAATCCGGATAACGCTTGGATCCTCCGTATTACCGCGGCTGCTGGCACGGAGTTAGCCGATCCTTATTCTTACCGTACATTCAGCTTCGGTCACGACCAAAGGTTTATTCCGGTACAAAAGCAGTTTACAACCCGTAGGGCCGTCTTCCTGCACGCGGCATGGCTGGTTCAGGCTTGCGCCCATTGACCAATATTCCTTACTGCTGCCTCCCGTAGGAGTCTGGTCCGTGTCTCAGTACCAGTGTGGGGGGCCATCCTCTCAGATCCCCTAGACATCGTCGCCTTGGTGGGCCGTTACCCCGCCAACTAGCTAATGTCCCGCATGCCCATCTTTATCCTATAAATATTTGATGACACCTCAATGCTGAGTCGTCATGTTATGCGGTGTTAATCTCTCTTTCGAGAGGCTATCCCCCAGATAAAGGTAGGTTACATACGTGTTACGCACCCGTGCGCCACTCTCATGAGAAGCAAGCTCCTCAATCCCGTCCGACTTGCATGTATTAGGCCTGCCGCTAGCGTTCATCCTGAGCCAGGATCAAACTCTCCATTGTAAAATGTTTTGTTTGTATCCAGACCCTACTTTACTTAAAAATAGAAATCTGATTATTTGTATATCTTTATACAGTATTCAGTAGCTATATTTGAAGGTTTCTTTTTTTTTGACAGAGTAGACAATTACTTATCTCTCCCGCTACGTTACATGTTACTTCTTAAAAGAACTTTGTCGTCTCACCATCCCGGTTCGACTTTATATCTGGCACCATTGCGGTGTTTCGAAATCTTTGTTTGTTCGCCCTAAGGCTTTTCAATCTTAGTTAACAATTGCTGTTAACTTTTCTCTTCCCGCTCTTCTTTTCAGCCTCTCAGCTTCGTTCCGTTTGGGAGTGCAAAGGTAGATATTCTTTTTACTTTTCCAAAAAAAAGTTTTTCTTTTTTTTTGGCGGCCTTTTCTTTCGAAAATAACCTTTTAAAATACCCCTGTGCCGCTTTTCAATTCTTTTCCCTTTCGTTGCGATTGGGAGTGCAAAGGTAGAAAAGGTTTTCATTTCTGCAAAATAAATCTGAAATTTATTTTGAGCTGCTTTTTCTTTCTGTTTTTCCTGGTGTTTATTACTAAACCTCCCCCTCAAACCCCTTGCCTTTCAAATAACGCCCCGCTTTCTTTCTTGCGGGTTGCAAAGGTAACTATTTATTCTATTCACTAAAACTTTATTCATGGTATTTTGTATCACAATGCCTAATGCCCTACGCGTCAAGATGATAAAATAGCTTGAGGCTCTAAAAAACCTTTCAATCTTTAATACAACGCACGCTAAAGCCGCAAACACGGTCGTCAACATCCAGCTTTATGGCTGTGCTTTGGGCTAATAACCTATAATTGGCAGCAAAATCGGCGTCGGGTTCGGTTGTTGTTGTCCACCACACGGCCAAAAAGGCCTTGTTATCAAATATGCCGTTGTTATTACGCATTCCGCAAGGTTGCGCGTTAAACAGGCTTTGCCCTGTGGCTGTATGATCATCAGCACCCCAAAAGTTGTTTGCTTTGAGTTTGCTGCCAGCCACCGGCAAACCGCCCAGGTGCTTAGCAAGTATCTCCCACTCGGCATCGGTAGGGATATGCCATCCGCGCGGGGCCAGTTTCCGGTTATCTGTTACCGCATGCCAGTTATATAAGTAACCGCAATGGGCCGTGGTATCATTATTATATATACACCAGGCGCCGGAGGGGTAATTGCGCCATTGCTTATCGCTCTTAATATGGGCTATGGCATCTCCACTATTATAGT
This sequence comes from Mucilaginibacter terrae, assembly GCF_031951985.1. NCBI lineage: Bacteria > Pseudomonadati > Bacteroidota > Sphingobacteriia > Sphingobacteriales > Sphingobacteriaceae > Mucilaginibacter > Mucilaginibacter terrae. Next base: position 2,617,531 of record NZ_JAVLVU010000001.1, read on the forward strand.
GTGCTACACGCAGGTTTTCGGCCATCCATGTTTGGGTACCTATTTTAACGGTACGGTATGTATTGCCATCGTAATCTATTACTTTGCCAACAGGTACGGTTACCGCAATTTTTGCGGGTACTTTGTTAGTTAGGGTGTCGGCAGTATCATGGCCTGATTGAGCACTATTGCAGGCAGTGCTGCTAATTACCAGCAAGCCTATCAGTACATATATATAAGTATGCATATAAAGGTTAGTATAAACCCCGGCATATTGATTAGGTACGCCGGGGTAAGCCTTCTTTCAAAAGCTGCCAATTATCTGTATAGGTTTGTTGAATAATAAGTGTGTACTATAAGGTATTACCTGTTGATACACTGTTGGGGCCGGCCAAGCTTAAGCCGTTACCATTAAGTTTACAGTTTTTAACCGTATTGTAGTTTGATGGGGCTGTTTCGCGAATGCCGAAAGCGTTACCTGATACATTGAGATTTTGCACAATATTGTCGCGACAGATGTAGCTCAAGGTGGTTGAAAACCTGATACCATCAGATCCATTGCCTGATATGGTACCGCCATTAATTTGAATTTGCTGTGCATTCTCTAATAAAGCACCGTGCGATTCGCAATTTTTAGCATTTAGCGTGCCTATGGTGCAACCATTACTGCTGGTTACGCTAAAAAAGCCACGTCCGCATCCGGTGGAGTTAACCGTAGTTACCCGAATGTTGGGACCGGCATTGTTGGCTATCCGAAACCCGGCATACCCCGTACCCTGACCGCAATTTGTTGCATTAACCGTTCCTACCGTTCCGTTTTTTGATTTGTTAAGCAGCAAACCACACGCGCCGGCATTACTGGCCGTTACGGTGCCAATGGTAAAACCGTCTACTCCGTAGGTTTCAACGGCGTTATCGCCCGAGCCGCTGATATTACAACTGGTGAGGGTGAAGTTGCGAGACCAATCGCCTTTGCTGTCGTCAACCCGGATGCCTAAACCCGATGACGAATTAAGTGTCATGGTAATATTGCTCAGGGTAATGTTGCTGCAGGTTTTTAGCCAGATGCCATACCGTGGGTTACCGCTAACCTTCATGTTTTTAACTTCTATGTCGGTACGGCGTTCGCCTTGTATGGGTACAATTAACTGGTCGGTGCTGTTGCAGGTAAAGGTTGTGTTGCCAAAATCGAGTATGGTATAGCTTGGAATATTTACCGCTTTTATAGCACCGCCAGATTGGCCCGAACTACCTGAATTTTTAATTAAAACGGTTTCTTTGGTGGTACGGCCCGCAGTTAGATTATTGCACGCAGCTTGTATAGCTGCAATGTAATCGGTACCGGTATATTTGGTTACACCGTTTACTTTGGCAGTAAAGGTACCGCCCGAGCCGGTTACCTCGGCAGAGCTTGTTGCGGCCGGGCGAATGTTACTGCCATCATCGGTAGCGACAGTGGTTTCTTCGGGCGTGGTTGATTGTTTTTCTTTCTGGCAGCTGCTGAAGCACAAAAACAGGCTAACAGCAAAGCCCATGTGGAGTAAACTCCAAGGCAGGTTTTTTCTTTTCATAAAGGTTTTTAGTTGGTTTTCAGATAATTGGTAAAACGAATGTGACACATATTACCATGATAACTATCCTGCACCTTCCTGAACTTAAACGAAAGTTTTATTTAACCCGCCAACAAATAGCAGGGGCTCCTTTTAGGTATCTTTTAGTTAAAAGATGTTAAATAAAAAATTGACATGCATTTGTAAACAATATGCCTGTTATTTTCGGGCTGAAATAAATAATTGACTGATTTACATTATATAATTATCTTTGCAGGATGTTTAAAAAGCAACGTGCTATAATTGCAGGTTTATTTGTTGCCATAATACTTGTAACCGGTAGCTGCAAAAGCAGTTACGAGAAGTTAAAAGAGAGTAACGACCGGGCTAAGCAATATCAGCAAGCCATAAAATTTTATAATAAAAAAGACTACTCAAGAGCATTGGAGCTGTTTGAGCTTTTAACGCCTAAATACCGCGGCCACGGTGAGGCCGAAGAGTTGTTCTTTTACTATGCATATGCTAACTACTATTTAAAGGATTATACCTCGGCACGTTACCATTTTAAAAACTTTGCCGATATGTACCCGGCCAGTAACCGCTCTGAGGAGTGCCGTTATATGTCGGCCTATTGCTACTACCTTGATTCGCCAAACCCAACACTCGATCAGGAGAATACAACTAAAGCAATTGAAACCCTTCAGTTGTTTATTAACTTGTACCCTAAGAGCGAACGTAGTGTGGAGGCTGGTAAACTTATACAAAACCTACGCGATAAGCTTGAAACCAAAGCTTACTTAGCATCGAAATTGTACTTTGACATGGGCGATTATTTATCGGCAGTAATGTCGTTCAACAATGCCCTGCGCGATTACCCCGACACTAAATACGGTGAAGAAATGGAATACCTGATCGTAAATGCACAATACATGTATGCTAAAAACAGTGCCGAGTACCGCCAGGAAGATCGTTTTACCCAAACTATTACCTTTGCCGATCAGTTTAACGAGAAGTTTCCGGAGAGTAAGTACAAAGGTGATGTTGCTGATTTCCGTAAAAATAGCGAGCGTGGAATTGAAAATGCCAAACGCGTACTGGCCGCATTAGCAGCCGAAGGCAAACTGGCCAAAAAGATAGCTAAAGACAGTACCCGTTCAACAGGGCAGCAACAGTCCATAACTGACAAACAAAATCAAAAAAGTCCGCAATAATAAAATATAAAGAAAATGAGCAAAGATCTTAATAATAAACCAGCTGTTGCAAGCAGCACCGTGACCCGCGATTTGCGTGATTTAGACAGAACCACCAACAACTTGTATGAGTCGATCGTGATTATGTCGAAACGTGCTAACCAAATCTCTAACAACATTAAAGAGGAGTTACACCAAAAACTTTCGGAGTTTGCATCATCAAATGATAATCTGGAAGAAGTATTTGAAAACCGCGAGCAAATCGAAATTTCTAAACACTACGAGCGTTTACCTAAGCCAACTTTGGTTGCCGTTCAGGAGTTTTTAGAAGATAAGGTTTACTTCCGTAACCCAAACAAAGAGTAAGTTGCCCCCCCGGGAGGGAGGATTTAATTTATATGCCGGATATTAAGTAATTAATATCCGGTTTTTTTATGCTCACCCAACTCGTCTCCGGGAGGGTTAGATTGGGCAATTGCGGGCAACTATCCTTATTCTGCTTTTTTATAATATTTTTGCACTATGCTCGAAGGCAAAAAAATTGTTTTAGGCGTATGCGGAAGCATAGCGGCCTACAAAGCGGCCACACTGGTTAGGCTATTGGTTAAGGCCGGGGCCGAGGTTCAGGTTATAATGACGGCCGATGCTGCCAGCTTTATTACCCCGCTTACGCTTTCTACCCTGTCAAAAAAACCGGTACTGGTGAAATACTTCGAGGCTGAAACCGGTGTTTGGAACAACCATGTAGAACTGGGATTATGGGCCGATTTATTTATTATAGCTCCGGCCAGTGCCAATACTTTGGCTAAAATGGCTAACGGGCAGTGCGATAATTTGCTTACGGCCGCTTACCTATCGGCCAAATGCCCCGTGTATTTTGCGCCTGCTATGGATTTAGATATGTGGCGACACCCGGCTACGCTTAATAACGTTCAAAAACTAAAAAGCTACGGCAATATCCTAATTCAACCCGGTACTGGCGAACTGGCCAGTGGGCTGCATGGCGAAGGCCGTATGGCCGAACCGGAAGATATTCTGAATTTCATCACTGCGGATATAAATAAAACGCTACCCTTAACCGGGAAAAGCATACTGGTTACCGCCGGCCCCACTTATGAGGCTATTGACCCGGTGAGGTTTATAGGCAACCATTCATCAGGCAAAATGGGATTTGCCATTGCCGATGAATTGGCTAAACAAGGTGCTATGATCACATTAGTGAGTGGCCCATCGGCTTTAATAAGTAAGCAGCCGGGTATTAAGCGGGTTGATGTAACATCAGCTGCCGAAATGCTTGAAGCTTGCACCACCTATTTTGAAAATGCCGATGCCTGTGTAATGAGCGCCGCCGTGGCCGATTATACCCCGGTAACCGTAGCCGATCAAAAAATCAAGAAGAAGGAAGATACCTTTTGTATTGATTTAAAAAAGACCACCGACATATTAAAGGTATTAGGCGAACGCAAACAAGCCAACCAGTTACTCATAGGCTTTGCACTCGAAACACAAAACGAAGAGCAAAACGCCATCGATAAGCTGCATAAGAAAAACCTCGATCTCATTATTCTCAATTCGCTGAATGATAATGGTGCCGGTTTTAAATTCGATACCAACAAGATAACGATGATTGACAGCAGTTTGCAAAAAACCACCTTCGATACCAAAAGCAAAACCGAAGTAGCTGCTGATATATGTGATAAAATAATAGCTTTGATAAAATGAAAAAGCTTATCCTGTACATTGCTGCCTGCCTGATAGGTTTTACCGCTTCGGCGCAAGACCTTAATGCACGTGTACAGGTGCTATCGCCTAAAATTGCCACTACCAACAAGCGTATATTTACCACGCTGCAAACCGCCATGCGCGATTTTCTGAATGGCCGCAAGTGGAGCGCTGATGCCATACAGCCTGATGAAAAAATTGATTGCAGCTTTATTTTAACCATTACCGCCTGGGACAACGGCACCAGCTTTAGCGGCGAGTTGCAGGTACAATCAACCCGTCCGGTATTTAATGCCTCGTATAATTCGCCGGTATTTAGCATTAACGACCGCGATTTTGATTTTACGTATACCGAAGGGCAAACCATTGACTTTAATAACCAGAGCTTTCAAAGCAACCTGGCATCGGTATTGGCCTATTACGCGTATACCGTATTGGCGTTTGATTACGATAGTTTTTCGAAATTTGGCGGAACACCGTATTATGCCAACGCACAATCGGTAGTTATAAATGCACAAAGCTCGTCATACCGTGGCTGGAAAGCGTTTGATAATAACACTAACCGCTACTGGCTATCCGAAAACACCATGAGCGGAACCTACATTCCGCTGCGTGAGTTTTTATATACTTATCATAGATTAGGCATTGACCGCATGGTTGAAAATGCCGCCACTGCACGCCAAACTATTTTTACCGCCCTTCCGTCGCTTACTCAATTAGACCGTGTGCGTGTTGGTGCTACCCTCCCAACCCTATTCTTTTTGGCTAAACGCAATGAGCTGGTTTCCATTTTTTCGAAGGCCGACCCGCAAATGCGCACTCAAGCAATGAACATTTTATTACAGGCTGACCCGGCTAACGGGAACCTTTATAAGTCCCTGCAACAATAATTTCATTTTTTTCTTGCATATACGAAATCTATCGTAGATATTTGTACGAAGAAATTCGTACATGATGAATATTAAACCTACAGAGAGCGAACTGGAAATATTACAAGTGCTTTGGAACAAAGGCAACTGTACCGTTCGGGATGTGCATGAGGAATTAACCAAGACCAAAGACGCCGGCTATACTACCACGCTTAAACTGATGCAGATCATGCACGACAAAGGCTTGGTTACGCGTGATTCATCGGCCAAAACACATATTTACCAAGCCGCTTTTAGCGAACAGCAGGCACAAAAAACCGCGCTCGATAAAATTATCACCACGGTATTTAAAGGTTCGGCTGCCGAACTGGTTATGCAGGCACTGGGCAACCACAAGGCATCAAAAGATGAGATTGATGCGATCAAGGACTATCTGAAAAAATTTGAATAACCACACCCAACCCTTATAACAATGGAAACAGTATTGTATAATTTAGGACAAGCGGTAGGCGCCGCCATTATTCATTCGTTATGGCAGGCCTTGTTGGTATACCTGGTATTACGGGCTATGCTTGCGGCCCTGCCGGGCATTAGTGCAGGCGGAAAATACAACTTATCGGTTGCTGCTTTAATGAGCATTAGCTTGTGGTTTTTGTTTACACTGGTTATGCAACTCTATGATCAAAACTGGGGCAACAACGATGCATTGCAGGAAACTTACCCGTTAACGTTACAGGCGATGAGCAAATCGGCCGTGCAGGTTTACCAGGATTACAGCTTAAGCCTGCGCCCCCACCTGCCCTACATCAGTTTATTATACATGTGCGGTTTAATACTGCAAACTACCCGATTAATGTGGAACAGGCAGCAGCTTAACCAACTCAAACAATCGTTTATACAAAATGATGCTTTAAGTGAGCAGGTAAGCCGTTTGGCAAAAAGACTTTCGTTAAACAAAACGGTGTTCATTGGTTTAAGCAAGTACGTTACCGTTCCATGTGTGGCCGGTTATTTAAAGCCCATCCTGCTTTTACCGGCATCGGTATATACCTGCCTTTCGGCTGCCGAAATTGAAGCCATTATTATACATGAACTGGCGCACGTAAAACGGCACGATTACCTGGTTAACTACATGCAACAATTATTGGCTACGGTAATGTTCTTTAACCCTTTTACGCATTTAATAAACCGCATTATTAATACCGAGCGCGAAAACTGCTGCGACGACATGGTAGTGAGCGTAACCGGCCAACCTTTAAACTATGCCTACGCCCTGCTCAAATTGCAAGAAACACAAACACATCAAAACACGCTGGCACTTGCAGCCACCGGTAAAAACTACACCCTCCTAAATCGAATAGAACGTATCATGAAAACACAAAAACCAAGCGGTAACATTCGCCACCTCGTTTTTTCGCTGGCACTGTTAGCCGGTAGTATTTGCAGCATTGCCTGGTTAAATCCTGAATTTAAAGATGGCAAATTAGTGGTTAGGCCGGTAAAGGCATTTAATGCCCGGCAAAACGTATTAACCGATACGCTGCCCAAACATCACAAAATGCCTGAAACTTTAAAGGTTGTTAAAACATCAAAACCAAAGTTGCCCAAGGCTGCAAAACCAGCATCAACAGAAGATATTGGTTATGCCGTAAGTTATTCTGACGATCCAAAACTGGATCGCTTAACCAGGGAAGTTGACAAGCAGGCTGCAATTATAGACAAGTATTATAACAGCCCCAAGTATCTCAAACTTCAGCAAGAGCTGGAAAAAGTGGGAGAAAAATTGGATATGTTTCAGGAATCGCCTGAAATAAAGGGGTTGCAGGAAAGATTTGAAAAACAAAGCTCATCTTTTGATGCACTTAATAACGATCCGCAAATAGAAAAAATAAACAGCCAGATAGATGAACTGAGCAACAACATAGACCAGTATTACAACAGTACCGAATATAAAAAAGCGTTGGATAATTATGAAAAAGCTGAAAAAGAATTGGGCAATATAGCAAACCCCAACAGCAATACTTATAAAGCGCGTTACAAGGCGTTTCAAAAAGCAGCAGATAACTTTAACAAATATCAGCATAGCCAGTATATCAAAAATCAGCAAGATGAAATTAGAATACTAAGCGGTAAAATGAGGGAATTTTACAATAGTGCCGAATATGTTAAGCAGCGCGACGCGATCAAACTAATGTCGGATAGTATAGGCAAAGCTTTTCATAACCCAAAAATGAAAGGTTACCGTGAGCAAATGAATGCTTTGCAAAAACAGCTGCAGCTGCTTCAATCCACACCAGAGTTAAAATTGGCCCATCTTCGCTTAAAGCAAGCATCTCAACGGGTGCGCGAGTATATGAACAGCGCAGAATTTAAAAAGCGCAACCCAACTTACATGAGTAATGGTTATACCCATCAGTTAAAAAAGACAAAAGTTGAAAAACTTGAGATCAAAGAAAAACCTAAAGAGATCATCATACTTGAACCTACAATTAATTAACCAACTTAAAGGCGCTCTAACAAGCGCCTTTTTTATGCACTATACTTACGCTTAAAACACCAAATGCTAATATTGTTAGACATTATTTAGGTATTTGAATATCTTTGTCTACAAGGATATTTACACATGCTTCAGCAGCTAACCATTAATAACTACGCATTAATTGATAACCTCGACATTAGTTTTGATGCCGGGCTAAACATTATAACCGGCGAAACCGGTGCCGGTAAATCCATTATACTGGGTGCATTATCGTTAATACTGGGTCAGCGGGCCGAGAGTAAGTACTTTTTTAATCAGCAAAAAAAGTGCGTTATAGAGGGTACCTTTAAAATAGGCGGGTTTCATTTAAAAGCATTTTTTGAAGACAATGACCTGGATTATGAAGTAGAAACGGTGTTAAGGCGAGAAATATCGTCGGATGGTAAATCACGTGCTTTTGTGAACGATACGCCGGTTAACCTGGCAACGCTTAAACTATTGGGCGAGCAGCTTATCGACATCCACTCGCAACAAGCCACTCGCGAAATTAACGATCCGGCATTTCAGCTATTGGTGGTTGACGGCGTGGCTAAACATCAGCCTTTGTTGTTGGAGTATCAATCCGGTTTTCGTGCTTACAAAAAAGCTAATACCCGGTTACAGCAGTTAATAACTGATAGCAATAAGGCCAAGGCCGACCTTGATTATTACCAGTTTCAGTTTGATGAACTGGAGAAAGCCGCATTGCTGGCTGATGAGCAGGAAGAACTGGAAAAAGAACTTTTTACCTTAAACAATGCCGAAGAAATTAAGCGCAACTTAACCGGCGCGTTGTATTTGTTGCAGGATGGTGAATCGGCCGTTACGTTACAACTAAAGGAGGCTAACCAGCAGCTGGCTTCGCTCGAAAAATTCAACCCCGATATTGCCGAGCTGCACGAGCGTTTGAACAGCACCCTTATTGAGTTGAAAGACATTGCTGCCGAAATTGAAATACTGGAGCAACGTACCCAAACCAATGAGGCCCGGGCCGACGAGGTAAACACCCGTTTGAGTTTGATTTATAACCTGCAAAAAAAACATCGCGTAACCAGCAATGCCGAACTACTGGCCATACAGGAAGATCTTTCGGGCAAAATACAGCAGGCATTGTTTGGCGATGAGGAAATAGACGCGTTACAAGAACAGATTAAACTGCAAAAGGCCGATTTGGAAAGACTTGCCGAACAGCTATCGGCTAACCGCATCAATGCCCTCCCAGATATTGAGAAGCAGGTAATGGATACCCTGGCCGAAATGGGCATGGGCAATGCTCAAATTAAAATTGAACATACCCACAACGCCGATAAAGAACTCACCAAAAACGGTACCGACCAAATCCGTTTCCTGTTCACCGCCAATAAGGGCCATAACCTGGCCGAGATGAGCAAGGTGGCATCGGGTGGTGAGCTTTCGAGGCTCATGCTGAGCATTAAGTCGATCATTGCCAAGTATACTTCCTTACCAACCATTATTTTTGACGAGATAGACACCGGCGTATCGGGCGAGGTGGCCAACAAAGTGGGTATTATTATGGAACGCCTGGCCAAAAACCTTCAGGTAATGACCATTACACACCTGCCGCAAATTGCCAGTAAAGGCCAAAGTCACTATTTTGTGTATAAGGATACCGAAACTGATACCACCTTTACCCAACTACGCAAACTAAACAATGACGAGCGTGTGCTCGAAATTGCTAAAATGCTGAGCGGTGACAAGCCGGGAGAAAGTGCGCTGCAAAATGCGAAGGATTTGTTGAAGATATAAACATTAACCGTCACAGCAATTACGAATTTCTTATGGCCTGCTACCGCGATAACGTGTTTGTTATACATATGGCTTAGTGACAAATAATTTCTACCTTTACCCCCCGATTAACAATTCGAAAGAACATGGCTTATAATTTATTACAAGGTAAAAAGGGTATCATTTTCGGTGCTCTTGATGAAAAATCAATTGCCTGGAAAACAGCCCAACGCTGCAAAGCCGAAGGTGCCGAACTGGTATTATCCAATGCCCCTATTGCCCTGCGTATGGGTACCATTAATCAACTGGCCGAAGAGGTGAATGCCCCTGTTATTCCGGCTGATGTTACCGTAACCGCCGATATTGAAAATTTATTTACCCAGGCCCAGGAACACTTTGGCGGTAAAATAGATTTCGTACTGCACTCTATTGGCATGAGCATTAACGTGCGCAAAGGCATACATTACACCGAAAACAATTATGAGTTTTCGCACAAAGGCATGGACATTTCGGCCTTGAGCTTGCACCGTATTTTACAGGTTGCCATGAAACAGGATGCCATTAACGAGTGGGGTTCGGTTGTTGCTTTATCATACATTGCCGCTCAACGTGTATTCCCTGATTATAATGACATGGCCGATAATAAGGCTATGTTAGAAAGCATTGCCCGTAACTTTGGTTACCAATACGGTGTTAAAAAGAATGTACGTATCAATACCATATCACAATCGCCAACCCGCACCACTGCAGGTTCGGGCGTTAAAGGCTTTGATGGCTTTGTTGATTTTGCCGAAAAGATGAGTCCGCTGGGTAACGCCACTGCCGACCAGTGTGCCGATTACTGCGTAACCCTGTTCTCCGATTTAACTAAAATGGTTACTATGCAAAATCTTTTCCATGATGGTGGATTCTCCTACACCGGCGTAACCCAAGCTATCATCGATCAAATGACTAAATAATCCTCCCAGGAATATACCTATTGAAAGCCACGTTAAATAACGTGGCTTTTTTGTTTTGAATATTAACTAAATTTTTAGTTAATTTGAATTATGCTGAAGTATGGGTTTATATTATTACTGTTTTGTCCGCTACTGTCGTGGGCACAATATACCATATCAGGCAAAATCATCAATCTGTATGATAAAAAACCTATTGCCAAAGCCAGTGTATTTTTAAGTAATACCACCGTAGGCAGTGCAAGCGGCGAAGATGGCAGTTATACACTCAGTAATGTAAAACCAGGCCAATATGATATGGTGGTGTCGGTAGTGGGATATGAAACCTTTCATAAAACGGTACTAATCAGTAATAATCTCAACATTCCGTACATAGAGCTTACGCCCAAAACAGTTGAATTAAATGCCGTATTGGTTAAGCCCGATCCTAACTGGCAACAGAATTACAGATTATTTAAGGAGGAGTTTTTTGGCCGTTCGCCCGAAGCTGAACAATGTAAGATACTTAACCCTGAGGTCTTAAATTTGGATTTTGACAAAAGCAAGAATGAACTTACAGCCAGTTCTAACGGCTATCTTGAAATTGAAAACAAAGCTTTAGGCTATAATATCAAATACAACCTGGTAGAGCTTAAACGTAACTACCGCAGCGGTATAACATTTTATATGGGCAATACCTTGTTTACAGATATGCAAGGCAAATCATCGCAACAAAAAAAATGGCGCAAGGCTCGTTTAAACGCATATTTAGGCTCAAGCGAGCACTATTTCCGTTCTATTATCAGCAACACTTTAACCGAAGCTGGCTTTAAAACCTTCCCACTACTCCGAAGGCCAAATCCACAACGGAAACCTGATAGTTTAATTAAAGCCAAACTTAAACAGTTTAGAATGGCATCATTGCTAAATGGCACACACAATTTTCAACGTAATGACTCGCTCAACTACTGGGCCGAACAAAACCGCCTACCTAAAACGGTTGATTATTTGGTTACCAAACCGCTACGTGTAGATAGTTTGGTAAAACGCACTGATGTAAAAGGAATTTTTGCCCTTAGTTACAACGAAATTTTGTATATTGTTTACATTAAAAAAAGTGATGATGGGAGCTTACAAAACAAACCGATGAATGCGCCAAACAATCCGGCTACCCTCATGACTATTAAGGAACCCTATACCTTTTTTGATTTGAATGGAATTATTATTAATCCAACATCATTTTTATACGAAGGAGCTTGGGGAACCGACCGCGTAGCTAAATTACTCCCGGTTGATTACGACCCGGCCGAAAAAGAACACAAACCTTAATACCATATCACACAACACACACCACAAAGCAAAACGGCCGCTAATTTCTTAGCGGCCGTTTGCATTTATGTTATTAAAACTTATCCCTGCTGCTCTGCTTCGGGAGTTTTGCTTTCACCGTTGTGTTTAGCATTTATTTTTATTTCGTTGGCTTCTTTGTCAAAGTCAACTTCCATAACGTCACCATCAGCTAATTCGCCTTTCAATATTTCCTCGGCAATCGGGTCTTCGAGGTATTTTTGAATGGCACGTTTAAGTGGACGTGCGCCAAAGTTCTCGTCGTAACCACGTTCGGCAATTACTTCTTTGGCATTTTCGGTCAACTCAATTTTGTAACCTAAGCTGTTTATACGGCCAAATAATGAGGCTAACTCAATATCAATGATTTTGTAAATGTTCTCTTTAGTTAAAGAGTTAAATACAATCACATCATCAACACGGTTCAAAAACTCAGGGGCAAAAGCACGTTTCAGTGCGTTTTCAATTACACCTCTCGAATGGGCATCGGCTTGGTTAACTTTGGCAGCAGTGTTGAAACCAACACCTTGTCCAAAATCCTTTAACTGGCGTGCACCAATATTTGAGGTCATGATGATAATGGTATTCCTGAAATCAACCTTACGACCTAACGAGTCGGTTAGCTGACCTTCATCCAACACCTGTAAAAGAATATTGAAAACATCAGGGTGAGCTTTTTCGATCTCATCTAACAATACCACCGAGTATGGTTTACGACGTACTTTTTCGGTTAATTGTCCACCTTCTTCATAGCCTACGTAGCCCGGAGGCGCACCAACTAAACGTGATACGGCAAATTTTTCCATGTACTCGCTCATGTCAATTTGAATGAGGGCTTCCTCAGAATCGAACATAAAACGGGCAAGCTCTTTAGCAAGCTCGGTTTTACCAACACCGGTAGGACCTAAGAAAATAAACGAACCGATCGGTTTTTTCGGATCTTTCAGTCCGGCACGGGTACGTTGAATGGCACGGGTAAGCTTTTTAATAGCATCATCCTGACCAATAATTTTACCTTGAATATTGTTGGTCATGTTCAACAGTTTTTGGCTGTCGGCTTGCCCAACTTTTTGTACCGGTATACCGGTCATCATGGCAACCACTTCAGCAACATTATCTTCTGTTACGGTGTAACGTTTCGACTTTGTTTCAGCTTCCCAGGCTGCTTTAGCTTGTTCCAGTTCCTCGAGCAAGTGCTTTTCGGTATCACGAAGTTTTGCGGCTTCTTCATACTTCTGGCTACGAACTACACGGTTTTTCTCAACCTTGATCAACTCTATCTTCTGCTCAATATCCAGGATGTTATCCGGAACATGAATATTGGTTAAGTGTACACGCGAGCCAGCTTCGTCTAAAGCATCAATAGCTTTATCGGGTAAAAAGCGGTCGGTAATGTAACGTGCAGTTAAGCTAACGCAAGCGTTAATAGCTTCAGGAGTATAGGTTACGCCATGGTGCTCTTCGTATTTATCCTTAATGCGGGTTAAAATCTCGATAGTTTCATCTGGCGAAGCCGGTTCAACCATTACCTTTTGGAAACGACGGTCTAACGCACCATCTTTTTCAATGTACTGGCGATATTCATCTAAGGTAGTTGCGCCAATGCACTGGATTTCTCCACGGGCCAAAGCCGGTTTAAACATGTTCGAGGCATCTAAAGAGCCCGAAGCACCACCAGCACCAACAATAGTATGAATCTCATCAATGAACAGGATAACATCCGGAGATTTTTCCAACTCGTTCATCACGGCTTTCATACGTTCCTCAAACTGGCCACGGTATTTGGTACCGGCAACCAATGAGGCTAAGTCTAATGTAACTACACGTTTGTTAAATAATACGCGAGATACTTTACGCTGAACAATTCGTAATGCAAGTCCTTCGGCAATGGCCGATTTACCCACACCCGGCTCACCTATTAAAATAGGGTTGTTCTTTTTGCGGCGCGACAGGATTTGCGATACACGCTCAATCTCCTTTTCGCGACCAACAATCGGGTCCAATTTACCTTCTTCGGCAGCTTTGGTTAAATCGCGGCCAAAGTTGTCGAGTACCGGGGTTTTTGATTTAATGTCTGAAACCTTTTTAGGCTGGCTAAATGATTCTTCTTCTTTAAAATCATCATCGCCGCCGGTTGAAGATCCGGGCATTTCATCAGTAATGTTTTTGTGTGATTCTACTTCACCTTTAAAAATTTCGTAGTTCACATTAAACTGTAATAACAGTTGTGAGGCAATATTATCTTCGTCGCGTAAAATAGACAGCAGCAAGTGCTCGGTGCCTATAATATCGCTCTTAAATATCTTTGCTTCCAGGTAGGTAATTTTTAATACCTTCTCTGCTTGTTTTGTTAAAGGAATGCTGCCAATGTGAACATTGGTGCCGGTTGTGCCCTTTACAGCATCTTCAACTGCGCGGCGCAGTTTGGCGGTATCCACATTCAAGCCTTTCAGCAATTTTATGGCTATGCCGTCACCGTCGCGGATTAATCCTAATAACAGATGCTCGGTTCCAATATAATCATGACCAAGGCGCAGGGCCTCCTCACGGCTATAGGAAATCACATCTTTAACACGTGGCGAAAATTTAGCTTCCATTGAGTACCTTTCTATAGTTTGTTTAACATACCGGATGAATATCTCTTTTAAAGGGGTACACATGCGGAAGTTTATATTGTTTAACAACAATGTTGCCAACTCCTAAATGTTGGCACATGCAAATTGTTATTTAATTGTAATCTGTTTTAAACCGAACGATTTCGGCTTACTTGTATTAGTGTTTACTGTAGAATAACGTGTAATTAACAACATATTACATTTGCAATTTAGTATTTGATTTAAACTTTTTCATAAAGTTTAACAAATATCTTTTACAGCATTACATATTATAAGGCAGCATGTTATTTCGTCACAACGGCGTGCCATTAAGACATACGTAATATCAGGCTATCCGGTTTATGCCGTTGCTCCACTTACTGAATACGTATGCAGGCGCAATTATGTTAACGATTTTTTTAATATTTATTTCAAAACACATTTTACAAACAATAATTGCCGGTTACTTGCTTTTGTAATGCCACCAATTTGGCTGATATTTGAGCCCTCAACATAGAAACATGGCCGACGAAAAGATCATATTCTCGATGGCGGGTGTAAGTAAGATTTACCCCCCTCAAAAACAAGTATTAAAAAACATTTACCTTTCGTTTTTCTACGGTGCCAAAATTGGCGTTATAGGTTTAAACGGTTCGGGTAAATCATCATTATTAAAAATTATTGCCGGGTTAGATAAATCTATCCAGGGCGAAGTAGTATTCTCGCCAGGTTACTCGGTGGGTTACCTTGCCCAGGAGCCTGTGCTCGACCCTGAAAAAACCGTACGCGAAGTGGTTGAAGAAGGCGTTGCCGAAGTAACCGCCATATTAAATGAGTACGAAGAAATAAACGAAAAATTTGGCCTGCCCGAATACTACGAAGATGCCGATGCCATGGACAAACTCATGGCGCGCCAGGGCGAACTACAGGATAAAATCGACGCTGTAAACGCCTGGGAATTAGACACCAAGCTGGAACGCGCCATGGATGCCCTACGCTGCCCCGAGCCCGATACCAAAATTGGTGTACTATCGGGCGGTGAACGCCGCCGTGTGGCTATGTGCCGTTTACTATTACAGGAACCTGATGTTTTACTGTTAGATGAGCCTACCAACCACTTGGATGCCGAGAGCATTGACTGGCTGGAACAGCACTTACAACAATACAAAGGTACCGTAATAGCCGTAACCCACGACCGCTACTTCCTCGACAATGTGGCCGGATGGATACTGGAACTCGACCGTGGTGAAGGTATTCCGTGGAAGGGCAATTACTCATCGTGGTTAGACCAAAAGGCCAAACGCCTTGCGCAAGAAGAAAAAACCGAAAGCAAACGCCAGAAAACTTTAGAGCGCGAGCTGGAATGGGTGCGTATGGCTCCTAAAGCCCGCCACGCCAAAGGCAAGGCTCGTATTGCTAACTATGAAAAGCTGGCCTCCGAAGAAACTAAGGAACGCGAAGACAAACTGGAATTGTTTATTCCGCCAGGGCCGCGTTTGGGCAATGTAGTTATTGAGGTGAATAATGTAACCAAGGCCTATGGCGATAAGGTACTGTTCGAAAACCTTTCGTTCTCTTTACCTCCTGCAGGTATTGTGGGCATTATTGGCCCGAATGGTGCGGGTAAAACTACTTTGTTCCGCCTGATTACCGGGCAGGAACAGCCTGATGCGGGCGATTTTCGCGTGGGCGAAACCGTAAAACTGGGCTATGTTGACCAGATGCACGATGACCTGAAAGCTGATAAATCGGTTTGGGAAAACATTACCGATGGGCAGGAAACCATCCTATTGGGTAATAAACCCATCAACTCGCGTGCTTACGTATCAAAATTCAACTTTAACGGCGGCGATCAGCAAAAGAAGATAGAAGTACTATCGGGCGGTGAGCGTAACCGGGTGCATTTGGCCATCAATTTAAAAAAGGGGTCGAACGTGTTGCTGCTGGATGAGCCAACTAACGATATTGACGTAAATACCTTACGCTCGCTGGAAGAAGCCTTAGAAAACTTTGGTGGCTGCGCTGTAATCATTAGTCACGACCGTTGGTTTTTAGACCGTGTTTGCACACACATCCTTGCCTTTGAGGGCGATTCTCAAGTATACTTTTTTGAAGGTAACTATACCGATTACGAAGAAAACCGCAAAAAACGCCTGGGCGATGTAGCACCTAAGCGTATTAAATATAAAAAACTGGCGTAGTTTTTTGGAGCGAGATTTCGGGGAGCGGAGAGCGAGGAGTTTTGAGTTGTCTTGCAGTAGCAATATTACTTTACACTTTGTTTTCCGCTCTTTGTGTTTTAGTTATTTTACCACTCTCACTCCCGGCTGCCCTCCTTCTTTGCTCATCCCTGCTCCTCTCCGATTTCATCTTCTGAAAACCGCGAAATTGCCCGGTGTTACCCCGGTCTTGCAGCATTAATGCTATTATTTCATCCTTCATCAGTTTTACCATTTTTTTTCCAAATGTTTAAACTCATTTCAGGACAAGACAGATTGAACGCTGACACAATCCTGTCAGTACTTTGTTAATTTTGTTGAAATTAATATTTTACTTGCTTTAAAAAAATTATCATGAAATCAGCCTTTTCTTACTTATCCGTTCTTTTCGTATTGTTATCATTTTTTGCATCGGCTCAAGTAAAGCCGGCGTTTAAAGAACTGACTTATGTTACTTATGAAACGGATGAACTAAAGAAACATGCTACAATAAAAGATTTGCTTGTTATTGATGCAAACGGACAAGTAAAATATAAATCAGTATACTACAATGGGATAGCCGATACAATTTATAAGCTTACCGAAGCCCAAGTAACAAAGCTGAATTCCATTTTTAACGGACAAAAGCCGTTGAAAGAGTATGTTATAAAAACAAAAATGCCGGGCACTATGCGCTTTGCCGGACCGTTTGATTATATAATTTATGAATCCAAAGATGGTAAAAAGGATGAGCTAACTATTGTTGCTCCATTTATGGCAGATGAATTTAACAAAGCTTTAGACTATCTTGCTAAAGGCCCTGCAAAGGCAGATAAAAGGGTGAAAAAAATCAAAAACGAAATATTAGAAAATCAAATACTTAAATGCGAAAAGGCAACGGCCAATCTGCCAAAAGTTGAATTGCCGCCAAGTGAAATAATCACGAATTGATATAAATAAGAAAGCCGCTCTTTTTATCAAGCGGCTTTATGATTATTAATAAAATTTTGGCAACGGTATCAGCTTTGTATTTTGGCGCTGATGCCAGTACGGATATACCGGTGGCACTTCGCTGGCTGCATCCAGTTTTTTAATTTGGTCGATGGTTAGGTTCCAGCCTACAGCACCAAGATTTTGTTGGAGTTGCTCTTCATTACGGGCACCAATGATGATGTTAGCTACCGTTGGGCGTTGCAGTACCCAGTTGAGTGCTACCTGTGGTACGGTTTTACCGGTTTCTTCGGCTACCTCGTCAAGAGCATCTACAATGGTGTATAAGCGCTCCAGGTCGGTTTCGGGACCGTGTGAGCCGCCCTGGCTGCGGCGGTTATCTTGCGGTATAGGCTGCCCACGGCGAAACTTGCCGCCTAACTGGCCCGATGCCAGCGGGCTCCATACAATGGTGCTCACTTTTTGATCGATACCCAAAGGCATTAATTCCCATTCAAATTCACGGTCGAGCAGAGAGTAATAGGCCTGGTGTGCTACGTAGCGTGCCCAGCCATAACGTTCAGATACCGACAGCGATTTCATAAGGTGCCAGCCCGAAAAGTTGGAACAAGCTATATAGCGTACTTTGCCGCTTGTTATCAGGTCGTCGAGGGCTTTCAGCGTTTCTTCTACCGGGGTATTGGCATCAAAACCATGCAGGTGGTAAACATCAATACGGTCGGTATTTAAACGGCGCAGGCTGGCCTCGGCTTGTTCAATTAAATGAAAGCGTGATGAGCCAAAATCGTTAGGGCCATCACCCATAGGGAAGGTGGCTTTGGTTGAAATCAATACCTCGTTACGCTTGCCATCAATAGCCTTGCCCAATATTTCTTCGGCCAGGCCTCTCGAGTATATATTAGCTGTGTCAAAAAAATTAACACCTGCATCGAGGCACAGGTTAATCAGTCGTTTAGCTTCGTCAACCTGCGTACTGCCCCATGCTTTAAAAAACTCGTTGCCGCCGCCAAAGGTGGCCGTGCCAAAGCTTAGCACCGGCACGTGCAGGCCCGATGCGCCTAATTGTCTGTATTCCATAGTTTGTAGTATTTAAATTTTATGATGTAAAATAAGTCTATGAGGTATAAATACATGTCAAGCTTATATCATCATTTCTTTTGTCCAAGATAATAAATACACTATTTAGTTGGCTCAAAAAAGTCTTGCAAGTATTCAAAGTGTGTGCGTAATTCACCAAACAGTGAGTGTTTTACACCTAAGAAGTTGCCTTCGGCATCATGATAATATTCGGCATCGTATATTATGGGCATCCGTCTTTCTGAATATGTGAATATGGGTGCAAAATGCTCACGGCTCAGGCCGGTCCTCGCATTGGTTTCCCAATGAATGTTTTTGAGTTTATTGCCAACATATGTATATTGTATGTTTTTGTAAAGAGTATCCTTACTTGTCTTTAATTTGCTTAATTGTTTATGCGCGTTATACTCGTATTCAACCTTGGTTACATCTTTATCGCGTGAATATGAGCCGTAAAGTTCTTGAGTTAGCAATTTGTTAGTGTAAGTATAATCGTTAAACTCAAGCAGCGTTCTGTTACCGTTTCTCACTTCAAAGCGTTCTTTTTTTGCTAATGAGGTATCAGGGTTGTAGGTATATAGGGTTTCGTAGAAAATATTTTTTAAGTAAGGATTTAAAATTGCCTCAACCCTTTTAAGCAGTTTCCCCTCGTATATAAAATTATGATGATTAAGAAGTCTGGGCTTTTTTTCGAGGTTGGTACTCATATAATATTTACGGCTGGTTGGCTGTTTTAGAGCATTGTATGTGTAAGTATAAACAGTGTGAATTGTGGTGTGTGCTTTTCTTACAACTTTAGTACTAACAGATGCTACAGTGTTATCTTTGTTAAATAGAGTATCAACGATTCGCCGTACATCTTCATTGTACTCTTTTCCAACTGTGGTAAATCCGGTATGTTTGTCTCTTTTAAGGTACGTATAATTTACAGGGTTTTCCCGTTTTCCTTTGTTAAACATGATATAAGTTTGGCGTTGCCCGTTTTTATCTTTTAGTTCAATACTAATTGTATCATTATATAGCCCGCGTTCTTTGTTCAATCTTTGAATGTAGACTTGCCTTTTTACTGCACTTTTAGTTTGGGCTGTATTGAATACCACGGTGCGATAAGGTTCCAAATCTATGGTATCTGTTTTTACATCTTGAGCCATAGTGTGGTATGTTGCCATAAAAAAGAATGCAATACACAAGGATTTTGGTTTTATATAAGCTGACATAGGTCGTTACAATTTCGTATGTTACTAATATAGGCTTACGGTATAAAAATGATACTGTTTGTAGTTTTATATTAAAGTTTCCTATCATAAACAAAAAAAGCCACTCTGCGCGCAGCAAGAGTGGCTATATAAACTATAACTAAATATTAAACTTATTCGGCTTCGATGGCTAAATCTTCGCCCGATACCACTTCTTTAATTTTGTTTTCCAGTTCTTCGGCAAGTTCGGGGTTATCCATAATGAGTTGCTTTACGGCATCACGACCCTGACCTAAACGGCTGTCGCCGTAGCTAAACCAAGAGCCCGCTTTTTTAATAATGGCATGCTCAACACCCAGGTCAATAATTTCGCCTGCTTTTGATATACCTTCGCCAAACATGATATCAAACTCGGCCAAACGGAACGGAGGTGCTACCTTGTTTTTAACAATTTTTACCTTAACGCGGTTACCCGATACCTCATCGCTGTCTTTAATTTGTGATATACGGCGTACATCCAAACGTACCGAAGCATAGAACTTAAGGGCGTTACCACCGGTAGTGGTTTCGGGGTTACCAAACATAACGCCAATTTTATCGCGCAGCTGGTTGATGAATATACAGCAACAGCCGGTTTTGCTGATAGTACCGGTAAGCTTACGCAAGGCTTGCGACATTAAACGGGCATGTAAACCCATTTTCGAATCGCCCATTTCGCCTTCGATCTCAGCTTTTGGAACTAAGGCTGCAACCGAGTCGATCACTAATATATCAATAGCACCCGAACGGATCAGGTTATCGGCAATTTCTAAAGCCTGCTCGCCGTTATCAGGCTGCGAGATGAGTAAGTTCTCTACATCTACGCCCAGTTTTTGGGCATAAAAACGGTCGAACGCGTGCTCGGCATCAATAAAGGCTGCAATGCCACCTTTTTTCTGAGCTTCGGCAATGGCATGTATGGCTAAGGTAGTTTTACCCGATGATTCGGGACCGTAAATTTCAATTACACGGCCTTTAGGTAAACCGCCTACACCCAAAGCTAAATCGAGCGTAAGTGAACCAGTAGGGATAACCTCAATAGGTTCAATGGTGGTATCGCCCAACTTCATGATGGTACCTTTACCGTATGATTTTTCCAGCTTATCTAATGTAAGCTGTAATGCTTTTAATTTATCTGCGTTTACGTTGCTCATCGTGTTTGTATTGTATAACAAATATAAAGTTATTTATTTGAATACTAAAAATTTTAGTAATATTTTTTTAGATGCCTGTAAAGGTAAGCATCTTAATGTTTACAATAGTGTGGTTAACACATAGGGCCTTGGTGCCTGTTTGTAAAAACCGTAGTAGAAAAAGTTGTATGCGAATGCACGGCTGGAATTTTGCTGTAAATTGGCAACAAGATCAACTTTAACACTTATGCCTTTAAAAAAAGGAGAATTTATACCCGCCATTGTTAAACGATTAGTGCGTTACAGCTTTAAATACGGCTGGCATGGCCAGTACCCAAATTGGCAGGAAGCTTTAAAACGATCAACAGGATACAATGCTGATAGTGTTTTACAGCGCGTAAAAGCCGCCGCCCTCAAAGTAAAAAACGGCGAAGCCAATTACGAGCGCGATGGTATTGCCCAGCAGCATGTGGAGATATTTTATCCAATTTTATCGTCGTTATTGTGGGTAGCCTCGCAAAATAATAACAACCTGAGCATTGTTGATTACGGCGGCTCGCTGGGTACCTCGTACCGGCAAAACTATCCGTTTTTAAAACACCTCAATAGCCTGCAATGGAATCTCATTGAACAAAAAATGTTTGTTGACGAAGGCCGACAAAACTTTGAGAACGAACACCTGCACTTTTATTACAACCTTGATGAAGTGCTGGCTGTGGCTAAGCCGCAATTGCTCATGTTCAGCAGTTCGTTACAGTATATGGAAAAGCCTTACGAATTGCTCAATAAGGTTAAGCAAAGCACCATCCCATATCTAATTATCGACCGCACGGCATTCATTAACGAGCCCGAAGACCGCCTTACCATACAAACCGTGCCCCCGGCATTTTATGATGCCTCTTACCCTTGCTGGTTTTTTAGCGAGCAAAAAATGAGTGACTATTTACAGGATACCTTTGAGGAGGTGTTCAGCTTTGAATCGGGACAGAAAGTTACTTTGGGGTTGGAAGAGCTGGATTATACCGGTAAATTGTGGAAGCGTAAGTAATATTTAAACCCAAATTGCCCTTGTTTATGACAGGTGAAATGAATTTAATTACTGATCAATACTATATATGGCCGAATATTTTTTTAAGCAATCTGCCATTAAACACGCGGCTTTCTTTTGATAGGTATTGGCCCACCATGTTATTGTAGCTTCACGCTCCATTCCATCACCAGTAATTTTAATGGCTCTCAACTCGGGGTGTTGGTAAATGGACGATGCCATGAGCACAGTACACCATTTGCCGGTATCAACCAGTTGCAGCAACATATTAATATCGTTCACTTCCATTTGTACATTTATATTTACCCCGTGCTTTACCGTTATTTTATCAAAGTAGTTGCGGATGCTGTAGCCTGCAGATGGTAACAACAACTGCAATTTCTCTAACTCTTTAAGTTTTACCTGTTTGTTTTTTGTACAAGTATGATTTTTATGGGCTATTAAAGATAGCGACGAAGAAAATAGCTTTTGCGAATGATAGGCTGAATTTTGCTGTACCGGCAAAAACGATAATACCATATCAACCTTACCCTGTTCGAGGTTTGCCAATAACTCGCTTGTGGTGCCAAAGTTTATAAGCAAGCGAATATTAGGGCGTTGCTGGCTAAAGTCTTCAATGGCTTTGGTGAGTACATGCATTAATCCGTAGGTAATGCCTATAGTTAGGGTGCCAGTTTCGAGGTTCATCAGGTCTTTTAGTATATCACTGCCATCTTGTGCATCTTTAGCGGTTTTTTGGGCATAGGGTAAAAACAATTGTCCGGCTTCGGTTAATCGCACGCGCTTGCCCAGGCGGTCGAATAGTAATATCCCCAGCTCATCTTCCAACTGCTTTATTTGCTGCGATAATGTGCTCTGCGTAATAAACGACAGGTTGGCCGCCTCGGTAAAGTTTTGTAGTTCGGCGGCTTTAATAAAGTATTTGAGTTGGCGCAGTTCCATGGCTAAAGCTTTCTTCAAATATATATTCTAAATCGGTTATGTCAATATATTACAATGGAAAAATCAATTTTAACGATTAAGGAATTGTGCAGAACTTTGGATTAACGATTAAAAAAACATAACACCATGGAAATTCAACAAACCCCCGAAAATGCATTATCGCACTCAGTTGTAAAAGCAGTTATCAATGCTCCGATTGAAAAAGTAAATATTGCCGATTGGCTACTGAACCTGCCCGATGCTGAATATCAAAAATGCTCAGTAAATCATATTGCAGCAGGCTCAACTACTACTTACGATGGTTTACCTATGTCAATTAATGTAGAAATGATAGGCGATGCCTTAGTTATTCAACACTATGTAGCTACCGAGTATCGTGCCGATTACTGTCGTATGCTTTCCCTGTCTGACGTGATCACCAAGAATGGTAACAGCCGTGTACAGGTGTTATGGGAACTAAAAGCCGTAGCCATTGGCGAAAATACCTGCGAGTACACCAACGAAATACACGCAACTGCCACCCCCGAATTTATGACCTTTATAAATGAACACGGCATCACCTTAGCTCAAGCAGCGGCCGCCCGTCAGGCTGCATCGGATGTACATAATCATGAAGAAACTCCGCTGTTTGCCAAAAGTATTGAACATAAAGCTTTGACAGGAAAGTATGTTGATTGAAACGTACGTAAATCATCTATCAAATTAGCTAATTAATACTGAAAAACCATCTCCAACAAAGAGATGGTTTTCGTATTTAACATTACTTAAGTTTTAGTTGTTAAAAAGAGTTAAACCCTTAATAACCAATTGAAAAAGCGGTAAATTAGTACTGTTAATATTTAACACCTCATTAACCTTATGCAACCCAACCCCTCAACCAAGGCACAACCGGTGGCTCAGGCCGACCGTATTCAAACTATTGATATTTTGCGTGGGGTGGCCCTGCTGGGCATCCTCATGATGAATATCCCGGCGTTTGCCATGCCCGAGCAGTTTTCTGAAGTGTTTCACCAAGACTGGCACAGTATTAACTTTTGGACCGATGCCATTATTGATGTGTTTTTTGAAGGCAAGATGCGGGCACTGTTCTCCATGCTTTTTGGGGCTGGCATACTGCTATTTGTAATGCGTAAAAAAGATGCAGGGCATTCATCAACAGGGCTATTTTACAGGCGCATGGGGTGGCTTGTACTTTTTGGGTTGATACATGCTCACGTGCTGCTTTGGGAAGGTGATATTTTATATGGTTACGGCATGGTAGGCATGCTGGCCTTTCTTTTCCGTAATATGAAGCCGCGCTACCTGGCTATGGGGGTGCCCCTTGTAGCCATAATTGATTTTACGGGCTCTGCGCTTTTTTACCAAAATGTGCGTAACCAGCGTTTAGAATATAATAAGGCAATTGCTATCGAAAAGCAGCACAAGCCGCTGTCGAAAGAGCAAAAAGAGGCCATTACCACCTGGAGCGCTACCGAAAAGGAATTTTTACCCAACAAAACTATTATTGCCGCCCATACCCGCAGCATGAAATCTGATTACAGTGGGGTGGCTCAATATATCCGTCCGCTTACGTGGGGCTTTCAAACTAAATACCTTATCTTTTTAATTTGGGATGTATTAGCGCTCATGATGCTGGGCATGGCGCTGTACAAGTGGCAGTTTATATCGGGCGGTTGGACGGATGCTCAATATAAACGCACGGCCTTCATTGGTTACGCCATTGGCTTGCCCCTGGTTATGATCGATTACTACCATGATTTTACCGAGCCTTCGGATAGTGCGGCGGCCATTACCTACATCGAAACGCATGCCATGTCGTGGTGGGGATTAATTTATCCCTTTCAACGCATCTTGCTGGTAATGGCACATGCCAGTGTGCTCATTTTATTGGTAAAGCACGGTGTATGGAGGGCGTTTACCAAACGTTTGGCAGCCGTAGGGCAAATGGCTTTTACCAATTATATTATGCAAACGGTGTTTTGTACGCTGTTCTTCTTTGGCTATGGCCTCAACTACTTTGCCGAGCTCGAATTTTACCAGTTATACTTTGTGGTAGCCGCCATATGGGTTATACAATTGATTGTTAGTCCGCTGTGGATGAAGTACTTTTTATTTGGCCCGTTGGAGTGGGTTTGGCGCAGCCTAACTTACTGGCAAATGCAACCCATGCGCAGGCCCGCTTTTGATAATGAACCTGTAGCTGCAATAAACTAAACTTTTTTGACTATACCCGCATGAAAAAGGCTGCATTAACCCCTATTGTTTTCTTAGGTGTGGTGGCGTTTAATTGGCCACAGCAAAAACTGCTTAAAAGCTTTACGCTGGGTAAGTTTAGCTACAACTTGTACGAAGAAAACTATTATGTACACGACAATAATGTTGACGGTGCCTTTTTTGTAGTATACCGCACCGGGCAAAAGGGCAGCCTGTGCAGTGCCTGGATGAAAGCCACCCGTAACGATTCGGTACTTACCCGGGGGACGTACATCATTGGCTCAAACCGTGTGGAGTTTAAAGAAGTATATTTTCATAAACACGAAGCTATCGATTCGTTAGTGAAAACATTTAGTCCGGATGCCGAGGGCGATTTACAGTTGCGAGAATTAAAGGAATATAGGAAGGGTGTAGTGAGTAAGAAAATGTATTGAGCCGGGTTACAAGGGGGTAATGGCACGCTACTAATTATATAAACCCGCTTTTCTCTGGCGCAAGTATGTAGGGTTGGTTGTGTGGTGGCTACTTGTGCCGTCGTCGAT
The DNA here is from genome assembly GCF_031951985.1 of Mucilaginibacter terrae. Classification (NCBI taxonomy): domain Bacteria; kingdom Pseudomonadati; phylum Bacteroidota; class Sphingobacteriia; order Sphingobacteriales; family Sphingobacteriaceae; genus Mucilaginibacter; species Mucilaginibacter terrae. The sequence continues at coordinate 2,643,321 of NZ_JAVLVU010000001.1, forward strand.
TTTTTATCTCGGCGAGCGCTCATTAGCTGCTGAGGCTATTGCTTTGGCATTGCCCCAAAGTAACCAAAACGCCTATTCATCGCAATACCTTCCACCCCGCAGGCAGCTCCTGGCCGGGTGCGCTGAATACCATATGCTCTTTTTGATTTGAAAATCTCTCCAACCTGTCATTTCCTTTAGGAGAAATCTTTTCGAGGCAGTAAGCATTCCACTATGCTTTTTAAACAGCTTTTCATATCAACATCAAAATAAATTTGCATTTCTAATTTTTATACTCTACAATTGTAGAGCTAATTCTAAATAAATAGAGCAAATGAAGCTTACTACTGCCGAAGAGCAATTAATGGAAATAATTTGGGATAAAACCGAATTGTACATGAAAGATATTATTGACCATTACGATGAACCTAAACCAGCTACTACCACAATTGCTACACTGCTTAAACGTATGCAGGATAAAAACTTTGTGGGCTATAAGCTAACCGGTAACTCGCGGCTGTACTATGCTTTGGTAAAAAAGGAAGATTACTTTTCGAAACACGTAAACGGCCTTATTAAAAACTTTTTTGGCAATTCGGCCATGCAGTTTGCGTCCTTTTTTACCCGCGAAACCAACCTCACTGCCGATGAGCTGGAAAACCTGAAAAGAATTATTGACCAGGAAATAGACAAAAAGAAGCCATGATAAATTATCTCATCAGTTTCACACTATGCTCGGCATTGTTATATGCGGTGTATGCGCTCCTGCTGCAAAACAAGGTAATATATGGTTTTAACCGTTTTTACCTGTTGTTCAGTATTTGTTTTTCGCTGGTGGTTCCGCTGGTTACAGTTGAGCAAGCTGTGCCTGCTGCACAAAATATGATAAAGGAGCAGGTTGCTAATTTTAAGGATGATATGCTTACGGTAATTGAAGGCACATCTCCACAAACCGAGGTTAAGCCAAAAACCAATTATGGTATATATGCCTGCGTATGTATTTACATTCTCATAGCCACCTGTTTACTGGTGAAATTTGCGGTTAATATGCTTAAGCTAACACGGCTCATCAAGGCTAATGAACGAATTGCTTACAACAAATCAACCCTGGTATTAATAAATGATAGCATTGCGCCTCACAGCTTTCTGAACTATATTTTTCTCAATAAGGATGATTACTACAGCGGGCGTATTAGCAACGATATTTTAAAGCATGAACAAGCCCACATCAGCCAACGCCACAGTATTGATATTTTATGGATCGAGCTTTTGCAGGCCATAAGTTGGTTTAACCCGGTGCTTATATTATACCGGCGTGCAATTCGCCTTAACCACGAGTTTTTGGCCGATGCTGCCGTGTTACGCCAAAAGGGCGATGTAAAAGCTTATCAGCATTTATTGCTTCATCAGTTCAGCCAAACCAACGGTTTGGCAATTGCCAGTAGTTTCAATTATTCAAATACTAAAAAACGTTTAATTATGATGACCATGAACACTTCAAAAGGGGCTTCTGTTATTGCACGAGGAACCGCCTTTGCCGTTTTAACCGGCGCATTTATGTTGTTTTGCCAAAAAACACAAGCCTTTCAGCAAGTTGAGGTGCAACCTGTTAAACAGAAAAGTGAAACACGTAAACATCCTGAAAAGCAAGAAAATAAATCAACTAAACCAATTCATTTAAGGTTTTCAAAGTATCATCATACTAAAGAAGGTGTATCTGAAGAATTGTTAAATGAATATGCGGCAATTGCTTCCAAGTACAAAAGCTTACCTATCGACCGTAATAAACTGTCTGCAACAATATCGGACGATAAAGCCCGGATGGAGAAAATTTTCAGGCAAATGAGCATTGAACAGCAGTATGCGCAAAAAATAGGTTTTATGTTCCCTTCTCCTAAAATTGGCAAAAAGGCACCTACATCAGCACAGTTTAGCAGTTGGAAAAACAGCAAAATGTATGGCGTATGGATAAATGATAGACATGTAAATAACAGCGTGCTTGATGATTATAAGGCTGCCGACTTTAACCTGGTTTTTGTGAGCAGATTGATGCCTAATGCCATCAATTACAAAAACTATAAGTACCAGGTAGATTTAATGACCGTTGACGCATACCAGGAATACCTGAATAAACCTCAGCCGGAGTATTTAATGTATTACAGCTATCGCCCGGTAACAATCCCCAGTTTAAATCCTGCGGTAACTTTCCCTAAACCACGAAAATCACAGTTGTAAGTTGAAGCGGCATGAAGGGTATGGGCTATGTTTTAACCTCGCCCATACCCTCATGCTTAATGGGAAACTTTACCGAATTGGCAATAAAGCAATATTTATTGGCTTTATGATGTAATTCATCCAACTGCGCAAGCATACTTTCATTGCTCACCACTACATGCGGCTTTAAAGTGGCCTCGGTAAAATAGCCGCTGCCATTGGCTTCTTCAACCATTAAAGCCGAAGTCACATCGGTATAAGCTACTACGTTTACACCGGCTTCCGAACAAAAATGCAAAAACCAGAGCATGTGACAGCTCGATAGCGACATGAGCAGCATTTCTTCGGGATTGTGCTTGGTGCGGTCGCCGCGAAAGTTGGGGTCAGATGAGCCCTCAATGATCGCCTTGTTTTCGATACTGATAGTGTACGAACGTTCGTATGAACGGTAGCTGACTGTTCCTTCGCCGGTGTTGCCGGTCCAGGTAAGGGTGGATGAGTAGTTATGCTGTTTTGCCATTTTAGTTAGTAGCAGTCACGGAAAATATTTCGGCCAATTTATTATGCAGGGTTTGATCTTTAAGATTGGTAGCTATGATCTTTCCTTCGGGATTTACCAACACATTGGCCGGAATAGACGTAATGCCGTAAAGATGCGCAACCTTGCTGTTAAATCCCTTCATATCTGAAACATGGGTCCAGGGCAGGCCATCATCTTTTATGGCTTTTAGCCAGGCTGCTTGGGTTTCAGGCTTATCTAATGACACACCCAGTACGGTAAAGCCTTTATCCTTATATTTTTCATAGGCCGATTTTACGAACGGATTTTCGGCCCGGCAGGGCAAGCACCATGAGGCCCAAAAATCAATCAGTGTGTATTTGCCTTTATAATCAGCCAGGCTTACCGATTTGCCTGCAACATCAGGCAGGTTAAAATCAGGTGCCATGATACCTGATATTGCTTTGAGCGAGGCATTAATATTTTGCTGTACTTTTTTGCCAATGGTGCTTTCTTTCAATTCAGAATTAATACTATTATACGCAATAGTAGTTTCTTTAACAAAGTCCTTATTATATGAGATCTCCTGGAGCGCAATAAGACTGATGTAAGAATTAGGTTTTTTATTGATAAAAGCTAATTGCACAGGTAGCAACTCCTGATCTCGTTGTTTATAAACCTGCCGTATGGCGGCTACATTTTCAAGGTCTTTTTGCTGCTCTTCGGATAGATTATCATAGGCACTAACAGCCTTTGCATATTTCTTTCGAATGGGCCACAGTGCATCACGCAATTCGGTATGATCAACATTATTAGCGGTGCCTGATATTTTTGCGCGCTCCATTGAATCGCGTGATGTAATAAGAATATCGCCCGGTTCAATGTAAAAGGTAACCGCATCGTGTGAAATGTCGATCACCCTTGGGTCTTCATTTTTATAGATGTTCGTTCGCCATATGCCGGTTGTGATTCCTTTAAATTTAAAAGTGCTGCCACTTACAATAACCGAATCCAGGATATGCTTTCCATCAACAATGTATGATAAGTATAGCTTGTCGCCTTTTTTAAACCCGCCTCCGGTACCGGTTACCGTAAAAGGTTTTTGGGCATAGGTTAACAAAGGCAATAAAAGGGAGAGCAGGGTCAGGCATTTTTTCATGTGATGGGGCGTATGCACTAAAGTTAATGATAGTGAGGCCTTAAAACAAAAAAGTCCCGGACAAATATGCCGGGGCTTCATATTTAGAACACATCACTGGTTATACGCCCAAATCGGTCATGATGGTTTTCAATTTCTCGTCCAGTTGTTTTTCAGTTTCGTGGAACGCCTCTTTGCTGGCCAGTTTGGTGTTCACGCTGCAATAGAACTTAATTTTAGGCTCGGTACCCGATGGACGCGCCGATATTATGCTACCATCTTCGGTAATAAACTGCAACACGTCTGATTTTGGCAGATCGATAGGCGTTACGGTGTTCGAGGTCAGGTCGGTTTCTTTGCGTAGTTCGTAATCTTTTAACGCAATTACTTTTGAGCCACCCAGTGTAGCCGGCGGATTGGTGCGGTACTGCTCCATCATGGCCTTGATTTCTTCGGCACCGGTTTTACCTTTCTTGGTGATCGAGATCAGGGTTTCTTTGTAGAAGCCGTATTTCAAATAAGTATCTATCAAGGCTTCGAACAGGCTGCTGCCTTTGTCTTTGTAAAAGGCGGTCATTTCGGCAATAAACGCGGCCGATACCACGGCATCTTTATCGCGCACAATATCGCCAATTAAGTAACCATAGCTTTCTTCGCCGCCACCAATAAAGGTTTTTTCGCCTTCAAACTTGGTCATTAACTCGCCAATGTATTTAAAGCCGGTTAAGGTGTTGTAGCACTCTACGCCTTTATCTTTAGCAATGGCATCAATTAAGTAGGAGGTTACAATGGTTTTTACGATGTATTCTTTACCGGTAAACTTGCCTTTCTCTTCCCATGCCGATAGCAGGTAGTTGATCAGTTGACTGGCCACCTGGTTACCGTTTAATAAAACCACCTCGCCTTTATCGTTTTTAACGGCAATGCCCACACGGTCGGCATCAGGGTCGGTAGCCATTACCAGGTCGGCATCAATTTCTTTGGCTTTTTCCATAGCCAGGTTAAGGGCCTCTTTCTCCTCAGGGTTAGGGTACACCACGGTAGGGAAATTGCCATCAGGCGTTGCCTGTGATTCGAGCACGGTTACGTTCTCAAAGCCAAATTGTGCCAGTGCTTTAGGTACCAGAGTAACACCGGTACCATGCAACGGGGTGTAAACTATTTTAAGGTCTTTTTGGCGTTTAATAGCCTCCGGCGATACCGATAAGGCAGTAATCAGATCCAGATAAAGCTGATCTATTTCCTCACCTATCAATTCAATGTTGGCATCGTTACGGGTAAACTTAACATCATCAACACTTGCAATGGCGGCAACCTCGTCCATTACGGCTTTATCATGCGGGGCAACAAACTGGCCGCCATCTTCGCCATAAGCTTTATAACCGTTGTATTCTTTTGGGTTGTGTGATGCCGTGAGCATTACACCGCTTTTACAGCCTAAATGGCGTACCGCAAACGAAAGTTCGGGCGTAGGGCGTAAAGCTTTAAAAAAGTAAACGTGAATATCATTAGCCGAAAATACATCGGCGGTAATAGCACCCAGCACGTCCGAATTATTGCGACTATCATGCGCAATTGCTACTTTAATTTTTTCGCCCGGATAAGTTTTTTTAAGGTAGTTGGCCAAACCTTGTGTAGCTGCGCCAATGGTGTATTTATTAATACGGTTTGAACCCGGACCCATTAAGCCACGAAGGCCACCTGTGCCAAATTCAAGGTCTTTATAAAATGAATCGGTAAGCTCGGTGTAGGCTTTATCATCAATTAGTTTTTGCACCTGTTGCTTAACATCGGCGTCATAATTTCCCTGAAGCCAAACGTTGGCCTTCTCTAAAATGGCCGGATCTAATTCTTGCATATTTTTATTGTGATTGATGTATTGTGTGATAGCTCAAATATGGTAAAAAAATGGAGTTTTATAAACTATCAGGCAGTTTTATAACAAACGTTGTAATGATACAAACCGGAGATTAAATTGTGTGCATTATATGATTAAGTTTTATAAAGCTATACGGTTTATTATTTATGTGATGTGTACTAAGCCTTGGCTGTGTTCTTAATCTTTAGTCTCGTTCAAAAGTGCACGCTCAATGCGCCTGTCGGGTATAAACCATATAATAGCTACCATGGTGTATAAGGTTAGGCTAATTGCAGGGTTAACAAATGCCAACCCAATAGCCAGCAGGTATACCAGTGTCGATGCTCTGCTCTTCCAGTCTTTGCCCAGGGCTTTGGCCAGGGTTGATCCCGGACCTGCTTCTTTTACCAATACCCAAGCCAAAAGGGTGAAAGCAAACCCGTTGAGCGCCAATATAAGGCCGTATACGATAACGGGCCATTCCGAAAAATGATTCTCGCCCATCCACCCGGTTACAAACGGTATAACCGACATCCAAAACAATAAATGAAGATTAGCCCAAAGTGCCGCGCCCCGTATCTGGTGTACTGCATGAAACAGGTGATGATGATTGTTCCAATAAATGCCTACATAAATAAAGCTGAGTAAATAACTCAAAAGCTTTGGAATAAGTGGTGTAAGCGCCGCTAATGTAGTGCCATGCGGTGTTTTTAACTCCAGCACCATAATAGTTATAATGATGGCAATTACCCCATCGCTAAAAGCCTCAATGCGTCCTTTATTCATGTGTGGTAGTATTGTTGGGCTAAAATAAATTAAAAATTAATTAGAGATGAATATTTGCTGCGGGTTATTATAATTTACTACCTGAATTATTTTGCATATTTAGCACAATGTATACAGCAAGGCTCGGGATTTTATGGCTTTTATGCGTGGCGGTTTTTTCGGCATGCCGGTCGGCTGATGATACCTCACGCAAAACCATATTCAACATTAACCTTGATCAGGGACTTACGTCTTTAGACCCGGCCTTTGCCCGTAACCAAAACGCGCTTTGGATAGATAACCAGATATATAATGGCTTGGTACAAATTGACGACAGCCTGCATATCAAACCCTGCATAGCCAAAAGCTGGGCACTATCGCCCGATGGCCTCACCTACACCTTCCATTTGCGCAACGATGTATACTTTCACAACGATGAACAATTTACAGGCAGCAAAGGACGCATAGCAACTGCGGCCGATTTTGCGTACAGTTTCGGCAGGCTCATCGACCCTAAAGTGGCATCGTCAGGCTCTTGGATATTCAGTGACAAGGTGAGTGGTAAAGATGCCTTTGCTGCCCTTAATGATACTACGTTTCAAATCAAATTAAAGCAGCCCTTTCCGCCGTTAATGAGTTTGCTTACTGCGCAATACTGTTCGGTAGTACCACGCGAGGTAGTGGAGCATTATGGTAAAGATTTTCGGAGCCACCCGGTGGGCACGGGACCGTTTAAGTTTAAGTACTGGAAAGAGGGCGAGGTAATGGCCCTGCTTAAAAACGAAAACTACTGGGAACGCGATAAACAAGGGAACCGTTTACCGCATTTGGATGCTGTTAAAGCCACATTCATCAGTGATAAGCAAACCGCGTTTATGGAGTTTATAAAACAAAAGCTCGATTTTTTTAACGGCATTGATGGCAGCTACCGCGATGATATACTCACCAAAAGCGGCCGCATCACTCATAAGTACCAAGGTAAATTTAAACTGCATGTATCGCCAACCCTTAATACCGAATACTTAGGTATACTGGTTGATACCAGCCTCTCCATAGTTAAAAACTCCCCCCTGCGGATGCTGAAAGTGAGGCAGGCCATCAATTATGCCATTAACAAACCCCGCATGATCAAATACCTGCGTAACAGTTGTGGTGCGCCGGGCTATGCCGGGTTTATTCCGCAGGGTATGCCGGGGTTTGACACCAGCGCGGTACGCGGCTATCATTACAATCCCGAAAAAGCCAAGCGTTTATTGACTGAAGCAGGTTTCCCCCAAGGCAAAAACCTGCCCGAAATTATACTGAGCACCACCACCAGCTACCGCGACCTCATTGAATACATACAGGGCGAACTGCAACAAATAGGCATACGTACGCGTGTAGAACTGGTGCAGGGAGCGAGCCTGCGCGAACTGATTGCCAAAAATGGTGTAAACTTTTTCCGTGCCTCATGGATAGCCGATTATGCCGATGGCGAAAATTATCTGTCGGTTTTTTACAGTAAAAACAAAATACCTTTTGGGCCAAATTACACCGGTTTTCACAATAAACAGTTTGATGCCTTGTTTGAGCAAGCTTACCATGTAACTGATGATGCCCGACGTTTTAAGCTTTACCAGCAAATGGATAACATGGTTATGCAGCAAGCCCCGGTTGTGATTTTATATTACGACAAACTGGTGAACATGTACCAAAACAACATCAGCGGCTATCATTTAAACGCGCAGAATTTGCTGGTGCTGAAGGATGTGAGGAAGAAGTAAGATAAAGTATATACCCAATAAAAGACTATGCCTTCCCTCAAAAAAATACCGCACCCCTTAGCTATCTTAATGCTGGTTATTATACTGGCTGCTGTGGCTACATGGCTGGTACCTGCCGGTAAGTTTAACACACTGAGTTATGCCGGTAAAACCTTTACACTAAATAAGGGTGATACCGAGGTAACTCTCCCTGCTACGCAAAAAACGTTAGACAGCCTGCACATCAGTGCCCCGCTTACCGCGTTTGAGCAGGGCACCATCCGTAAGCCGGTATCGGTGCCGGGCACTTATCATAGGCTGCCGCAAAACGCCAAAAGTGTGCTGAGCGTTATTGAAGCGCCTATACAAGGTATTTATGATACCATTGATATCATACTGTTTATATTGCTTATTGGTGGTTTTATTGAGGTTTTTAATGCTACCGGAGCGCTGGAAGCTGGTTTAAAAAGCCTCTCGGCCAAAATGCAGGAGCGCGAAGGGTGGTTAATTATCATACTCACTTTCCTGCTTACCTTTGGCGGGGCATCTTATGGTATGGCCGAAGAAGGTTTTGCCTTTTACCCCGTACTGGTGCCGTTGTTTTTGGCGGCAGGGTATGATTTGCTGGTGCCCGTGGCCGTTATATTTGGCGGCACGCAACTGGGTACGCTTTCCTCGTTCTCCAATCCGTTCTCAACCATTATCGCTTCCAATGCCTGCGGCATCAGCTGGACGGATGGTTTGAACGGCCGGCTCATTATGTTTGTATTGTCTACCGCTATTTATGTTTTCTACCTGTTCCGTTATGCGCAAAAGGTGAGGCTTAATCCATCGGCGTCGCTGGTGTACAGGTTTGATGGCGCGGTGCAAAGTCCGTTCCCGTCATTTGATAAAAATGCTGCGGTAAGCAAGCTATCAACTAAAAGTATAATGCTGCTGATAATTTTCTTTTTGGCTTTCGCCGTAATGATAACCGGTGTAGTGAAATTTCATTGGTGGTTGTTAGAAATGTCGGCCGTGTTTATTGTGGCTGCGGTAATTATAGGACTAATTCAGCGTATGGAGCAAAAAGCTTTTATCGGTACGTTTATTAAAGGTGCCGAAGGTTTGCTGAGCGTAGCCTTTATTATTGGCGCGGCGCGCGGTGTAACCACCATTTTAGATGGCGGCAGCATTAGCGATACTATTGTTTACGAAGCCTCGCAATTCATCAGCGGAATGCCGCAGGGTGTATTTATTGTATTGCTGCTGATGGTGTATTGTTTTTTTACCCTGTTTATCTCCAGTTCATCGGGTATGGCGGTAGTAACCATGCCCATCATAGGCGGATTGGCCGCCGCCGCCCACGTTCCAGGCCGCGAAATTGTGAACAGCTACCTGTTTGGTATGGGTATTATGGGTTTTTTAACGCCTACTGGTTTGCTTTTACCCTCGCTTGCGCTGGTGGGCATCAGTATAAAAGCATGGATTAAATTTATATGGCCGGTGCTGGCCATATTGTTTTTGCTTTGTGCAACCTTTTTAATTATTGGCGTACAGCTTTAGGTTTTGCGTTGAGCCGCCGCCCTGATGTCTTTTACTTCCAGGGTGTCTTTAGGGTAACCGTAAGCCGTAGCGTTAATCATGCCCAGCCCCAGTTCGGCTAACGAACCAACCATACCCGGCGCTACAATCCTAAAAACAGGAAACAGCCAGGCTATATATTTATAAAAACTCAGGGTGTTTTTTAACCCCGGTGTAGTTTTTAAAAAGCCGGGACGAAAGTTATACACTTTTTTAAATTGAAGCAGTTTTAAATCATTCTCAACTTTACCCTTTACGCGCGCCCAATTGCTGCTGCCGTTTGCGTTGGTTCCGGCACCCGATATATAGCTGAAAGTCATGTCGGCATTCAGGCGGCTCAAGGTTTCGGCCACGTGCATGGTAAGTTCGTAGGTTGTTTTGTAGTATTCCTCTTTACTTATACCAACCGATGATATGCCGAGACAAAAGAAGCAGGCATTATAACCGATCAGCTTATTTTCAACAGCGCTTAAATCGTGCAGGTTGGCGTGTATAACCTCCGTAACTTTAGGGTGAACAAAGCCGCTTGGCTTGCGGTTAAGCAGCAAAACCTTTTCAACCAACGGCGATTGCAGGCATTCGTGCAAAACGCCTTCGCCTACCATGCCGGTAGCGCCTGTTAATATTACCTTTAGTGTGGGGGCCAAGTTCGAATCCATAATCATTAAAGTACATTATAACACCGTTGTTTGTTTTGTGCCCATTGTCAGCCTTACTTCAATTCTTCGTTCAACATTAATTAAAAGGTTAATGATGACGGTCGTCACTTTTTGAATGGTGATAAATGCTCAATTTTATATCACATCAGTAAATAGTACCACTGGTGCTTTATTTAGTACCAGTGTTTATGGCAATTCGCTATTTATCTTTGTAATACCATGAAGCAAGAGATTCCAGTTTACGATATATGTACCCTGTCTGAATTTAAACAGGAGGATATCCTCATCAGTAGGTTTGCGCCGTATTTGCAGCGCCATCAAAACCTGCATCTTGCACATAAGCATACCTTTTACCATTTGGTACTTTTTACCAAAGGTGGCGGCACACACGCTATCGACTTTGAGCAGTTTGAGGTTAAGCCCGGCCAAATTTATTTTATGGTACCCGGCCAGGTGCACAGCTGGAGTTTTGAAGGAGAAGTGGATGGCTATGTGATCAATTTTTCGGTGCCGTTTTTTAATTCGTTTTTGTTGAAGGCCGATTACCTGGAACAGTTCTCGTTTTTTAGCGGAAACATAAGCGATGCGGTAGTTAATCTGCCCCAATATTTACAACCCGAAATCATTAACCTGTTTGAACAACTGGTTGCCGAAAGTGAAACCCTGCAACGTTTAGGGTTAGATATGGTGCGTTCACTGCTCTTACAGGCATTCATTAAAATTGGCCGACTGGGTTTTGAGCAGCAGGGCAAAAACATCAACCCATATAACTATACCTTATTGCGCAACTTTCAAAAACTGATAGAAAAGCATTACAAAACCCTGCGTTTGCCTAAAGATTATGCCGAGTTACTTTACATCACCCCAAACCATTTGAATGCGCTTTGTAAAGACGCTTTGGATGTTTCGGCAGGGGAAGTGATACGTAACCGGATTGCGTTGGAAGCCAAACGCCTGCTGGTTAACCTGCAGCTTAGCGTATCGGAAATTGCCGCGCAGTTAAGTTTTGAAGATAACTCATATTTCACCAAGTTTTTTAAAAAGCAAACCGGCCTAACCCCTGAAGCTTTCAGGAAAGAGGCCATAAAAAATACCCAACATGAAAACATTAAGCTTAGATAAAACCGCCATGGCCTACCCATCTGAATTTAAAAGTGCCTTACAATGCAAATGCCCTAAATGCCGCACCGGTAATATGTTTGCCGGTAAAGCGTACCAATTTGGCGGACAAACCATGCACGAAGACTGCCCGCACTGCGGTTTTCATTTTGAGATAGAGCCGGGCTATTTTTATGTGGCCATGTTTGTAAGCTATGCCATGAATGTGGCCGAAATGGTTACCCTGGCCGTAGCTACTTACATATTAACCGGCAACATGGAATCGCCTTGGTTATACATTAGTATTTTATTAGGCGTAGCCTTTTTATTGTGGCCGTTTAACTTCAGGTATTCAAGAGTTATCCTGCTTTACTGGTTAACTCCGGGCCTGCACTTTGACCCAAGCCGTGTTGGCAAAAGTTAAGGGATTATATTAAAACAAGCCGAACTTATCCATCGTCCAGTTACTTAAATATTTGTAAATGGATGGTGGCACCTCATGGGCTAAGTCGGGGTATACAAACAGTTTGTATTTAACCTTTATATTGTTGAGCATAGCCTGTACGTTGGCCGGCGGGGCCAGGTTATCCAACAAACCCATCCCTATAAGTGCCGGGCACTTCATCTTGTCCGAAAAGTTTTTAAGGTCAAAATAATCGAGGTTGTATAAGAGGGTGTTCAAGGCAATGCCTCTTCTGCGACCATACTCTGTAAAGCTTTTCATGGGCCACTCCTTGCTGCCTACCGATGCCCGGTAATCACAAAATACCGGGTTGTTCGATGAGCATAGTTTAACCCTTTGATCTAATGCCGCAAGTGCGATAGACAAATAGCCGCCCATACTGGCACCCGATACCAATACCTGGGTGGAATCAAGGTCTTTACGGGTTTGAATATAATCAATAGCCCGTATGCAATCCATCAGCGCCCCCTTGAAAACGTATTTATTGCGGTTCTCTACATCAGTGGTTACATAGGCTTCGGTGGTGGTATGTATCACATCCTTACTGTTGCCATGCCCGCGTACGTTGAAAGATAGTACAGCCATTTGCGGCGAACCATAAATAGGTTTTACTCCCTCGCCGCCATAGCCCGGCAAAATTACCCATACCGGGAATTTCTCTTTAGGCTTGCGGTCTTTAGGCAGGGTAAGCCAGCCACGCACGGTAATATTGCCGATGGATTTCATTTCAACCAAATAAACGTTGGTATTTTTCTTGTCCGAATCGGGTTGGGCGGTTATTTTATAGTTAGGCGCAATTTTGGCTAATTCATCTTTGGCCTTATCCCAAAAGGCATCAAAATCGGCCGGTTTGTTACTGGCACTCCGTATGCGCTTAGGGTCGATGCCTATTACACGGCGAATGGTATCATCATACTCACTGGTATTAAGCATAATGTTAACCTTATAAAACCCCGGCGATTGTGTAGGAATGCTCAAAGCATATTTACCGCTGCTCTTTTTACGCATGTTTACGCTTATGCTGCTACTACTCAATTCTTTGCCATTGGGCGAAAATATGGTATAACTAAGGCGGCCACTTTGATCGGTCTTAAGGTTATTTTTTACTTCCACCTTGTAAGCAATGCGTTCGTTATCGGTATAAATGGCTTCTTTTTTGGATGGTTTGGCATCCCATACAATCTCATCTTCCTGGGCAAAGGCAAGTGTGCTGAATAACAATAGTCCGGCAAACAGGCATCGGGATAAAAATGTAGATAGATGGGGTAGCATATAATTTTTCTTAGTTTAAAACGCCAAATTGTTCACTTCACCTGCTCAGGCTGATGAATACTTATTTAGAATTTTTTTGAAACCGATAAAGCAACATTTGTGCCTACACCAGTATTGCGGCCAAACAGAAACTGGTTTACGGTTGCAAAAAACGACAAATCGCGGTTAAGCAAATAGCCATAGCTTAATGAGGCCTGGTGGTAAGCAAAATCACGGTTTTGTACAATGTTTACGTTAAATGCTTTATTGGTACTCGACGAAATTACGCCCGATAGACCTGCGCTAACCTGGTTATGCTCATCAATATTATAACCAATTGTACCGCTATATCTGAATTGCTTAGGACCGGTATCCGAAAAATAAGCCCTGCCGCCTGCCTGTACGGTAAAGTAATACTTTGTGCCCGCGCCCGACATCATTACCGATAGGTCGGTCCCCGGTGCGCCCAAACCCAGCGATTGCCCCGGATAAAGCGGAACAATGGCAGTTCCTTGTACGGCTATATAGTATTTAAATTCGATGTTGGTTAGATAGTAACGTAACCCCGCCTCCAGATCGCCAAAACCATATTGCGATATTTTAAGGTCGTTTTGTTTAATCTGGTTTAGTACGTAAGGGAGTGAAGCTACACCCGTCCATCGGCGTGTTATACCATACTCGGCATACAGGCCAATGCTTTGCGATGCAAAATAACCGTTTCCCGGATAGCTGCGCTTTTTACCTGTTGAATCCCACGCGCTGTTAGCGCGGAAATAACTAACCGATAATGAGGTAAGTAATTTGCCTTTACGCACCGGCCAGCCACCGGCATGTGCCTTTGGTGTGAAAAGGGTAAACACAGTAATAGCTGCTGTAAAGCATACTATTAGTTTTGCAGGAAGAGGTGTTTTATGTAGCAATGCAAGCATTTATTTTATAAGCAAATGGTAAAAGCCGGTGCCCGTAATTATTTCCGCTAACCTTATACATTATTGCACTCCATAGGCATGCGGTGTTAAAAATACTTATTAAAACCAAGTCAGCATAAATTTGGTGTAATTAAGCATCAACCGCGATGCTTAACCCCAAATTAATTAGGTGCCCGTAACGATTCTTTAAGCCACAGTAGTTGGAACATGAAATAATCAAAGTTCATCTCATGGGCTTTATCGGGCGCAACGCGGTACTCTTTTTGAACGCCTTGGGCAATTTTGTTATACATGCCAAAGCTGCAGCGCGGCGGGCAATATTCATCAAGCAAGCCTACACCCATTAGTATAGGGCATTGTATGGAGCTGATAAAATTTTGCGGGTCGTAATAATCCCACGTGGCTAAAAATCTTTCGGGCGTAAATAAACGGTGTGCTTTTATATACTCCTGGAAACGGTTAATAGGCCAGGTAGTTTTAGGGAACGAGAGGCCAATGGTATAAGCATCGTGCATATCAGCATACAGCGGAAGCTCAAACGTACAGGCTGTAACCCGTTTATCGAGCGCGGCCAGCATAATGGCCAAGGTTGCACCCTGGCTACCGCCCAATACGGCCACATGCTTTGTATTAAGACTCAAGTTTGGCCCCTGCGACATGATGAAATCCATACCGCGGATGCAATCCATATAAACGCCGTGGTATATGTACAAATCTTTGTTATCAATATTGGTGACGTTATAGCGTTCGTTTTCGGGGGCAACAATATCGCGGCTCATGCCGTTTCCGCGCACATCAATGGCAAACACGGCAAAGTCGGGTTTATCGGTCTCGGGGCGCATAGGTATGTTGTAACCCGGCAGCTTGTAAATAACCGGCCAGTTGCGGCCTTCGGTAGGTATGGTTAACCAACCTCGTATACGAACATTATTCCACGAACGCATTTCAACTTTGTAAGTGCGCACGTATTTATCTTTCGAGGTTACTTCGGATATTTTGTAATCGGGGTTAACCTTGGCCAGCTGGTCTTTTGATTTTGCCCAAAAGTCGGCAAAGTCGGCAGGCTTGTGTAATTCGGTATGAATTCTCTCCGGGTCAACAGCTACCACACGCCTTACAGTGTCATCATAATAACTCAGGTTAAAGTTAAAATGCACCCGGTATATACCCGCTTTTTGTCCGGGAAAACGCACGCTGAAGTTTTTAGATGCATTTTTACCCAAACGCACATTGGTTGAACCCGACCAAACTTTTTTCCAGTCGTCGGTTAAAATATCGTAGCTCAATTTACCGTCCTGCCGCACGTTGTAGGTGCTTTTTACCTTGAGTTTCCAGCTTATGGTGCTACCATCGCTATAAATGGCCGTTTTTTTACCGGGGATAGCTTCAATGGTGATCTCACCCTTCGGATCATCATCCTGCGCATGCACTGCTCCTGCAAACAGCAGGGTAAACAAGCAACTCAAAAATGTAATGATCCTTAACATGGTGTATCTTCCTTATCTCGATTTTGTAATAATATCTACTTAAAACTTAAACACGGCAAAAACAGCCCCGCCGTAACCCTGTGGTGCATTGCGACCCGCAAACGTGTAAAAGCCGCTGCCAAATACCGAAAATTTGTTGGTAAACTTATGGCCATAGCTCACGCCTCCTTTTACATAATAGCCA
Organism: Mucilaginibacter terrae; assembly: GCF_031951985.1. Taxonomy (NCBI): domain Bacteria; kingdom Pseudomonadati; phylum Bacteroidota; class Sphingobacteriia; order Sphingobacteriales; family Sphingobacteriaceae; genus Mucilaginibacter; species Mucilaginibacter terrae. The sequence goes on from NZ_JAVLVU010000001.1 coordinate 2,659,150, forward strand.
TCGTAAACCAGGTTGGGGTTAACGCTGATGAGGTTTTCATTGCTACTATATGATCTTAGGCCGCCTACATCAAAGGTCAACTGGTTTTTCTTGCGATCATCTAAAGCAGTGCCTATGGTTATCGAACCTAATACCTGGTTGGGGCCTTTCTCGTCAAAGTAATGGCGGTAGGCCCCTTCAACGTTAAAATAAGCTTTGGAAGATAGTTCGCCGCTGTACATCAGTTTTCCTTCGGCACCCAAAACGCCATAGCCCATGGTATTACCTGTACGCGCTACGGTGTAAAGCGGCGCTATCACCGTTCCCTGAACCGATAAAAAGCGTTTGTATTTAAAGGCTGCTAAGTTGTAAGATAGTCCTAAGCTGGCATCGCCCAAACCGCTTGGGGTTGCCTGGGTGAGGCCACCAAATTTACTGCTTTGAACAGAGTAGGCAACGCTGGCCAGCAGATCTAACCTTCGGCTGAGGCCCACGCCACCGTACAGGCCAAGTGTAACGGCATTAAAGGAGGTACCTGCCGGGGTAATTACCTTTTTACCGTTTTTATCCCAATAGTTTTTTGAGCTGTAAAAGGTGAGCGATGGGGTGAAAATATGCCTGTACTTGCCTATAGGCCAGCCTGCAAACACTTGGGTGGTGTTGCCAATTAATAAGGCTGTAAGCAAAGTAAGCAGGTAAAGTTTTTTCATTTATACGTGTATGAGCTAATATTATTTAATTAATGCCGATTCGTTTTCGGGGTTACGGGGCTTTGCCTTAATTAAAAAGTTCGACCTGCGGATGTAATGGTTAAGCGGCTCTTCAATGGTTTTAAACAATAGTATTGAAAGCGCATTCAGCAATACAAATTGTATAACCAGGTTAACGGTGTCGTTTTCGAAAGGTGAATGCTCCCACGATATGCCGTGAGTATCATAATATTCAAAAACCCAATCGTTAGCCTTATTTATCCAGTCGTTTAAAAAGTTGCGGATATAGCCTAAGTGGATAAGATAAAAGATGTACGAACTTTTACCTAAAAGCTCTACAAACTTAAATGAGAGGATGGTCTTGAATACCGTGCTTTCGGTTAGTAAGCCGTAAAAGAACATGGCTATGCAAGGCGGCAACAGGTAATTATTGGTAACGATACCAAATGGGTTATGTAAACCTGCACTCCAGCCGGCAGGGATGACTAATTGCGACATGATACCCACGCAAACCATCATTAGTAAAAAGCCCAGGTAAGTATACTTAACCTTATTGGTACGCCCGGTACCTTTGTTAAGCAGGATAAGCGCCAGTTGTATGCCCACAAAAAATTCGAAGCAACGCCCCAGGAAGGTGTAAACCATAACGAAGGTAAAGTTGCCGAAGAAACCATACCAGTTAAAGTTGCGGAAGATGAGCACCAGCAATAAGCCAATGCCGGTAAGCGCCAAAGGTTGTGTGAAAAATTGCCTGTATTTTTTATTGATGAGGAAGGCGAACGGCGCCGAAAAGTAAAAGCATTCTTCAACCGTGAGCGACCAGCCCTGGCCAATGCCGCTGTCCCATAGATCGGCAAAAAAACCGCGCACGAAAGTTACGTGCATTAACAGTAAGCCTGGCGCTGAGGGGAAGCCGAGGGTGATTTTTTCGTCGCGGGTAAAGTAATAGTAAATAAAGGCCAGTACAGTGAGCAAAAAGTACATGGGATAAATGCGGGCTACCCTGTTTTTTAAGTATTGCTTAAACCAGTCTTTAGTTAAATGGAAGTTATTATAATAACGGTAAGTAATTAAAAAACCCGAAAGCACAAAGAATATGGTAACCCCCATATGAAACTCTTGTAGAAATCTTTGCACAGCATGGGGAAAATTTCCATCAAAAACATACTCAAAATGGGAAATGAATACCAGATAGGCGGCCAATGCACGTACGCCGGTTAAGGCTGGGATATAGCTTTGCAGGTTTTTTTGCGTCACAATAGTTGTAATAAACTCAAACTTAACTACGTGTTTATTACAAAGCAAATACCAAAGCGTATTATTTTACATGGCCGAGCCCTGTATAATGCCACGGCTTAATATTGCGCTATCAATATAATGTTGTATCTCTGATTTTTTTAACTGCCAGTTAGGGGCAATGAGTAGTTCACGGTCTGACAGGCCGAAGAGGCGTTGTACCACCACATCGGGGCGTACAATGGGCAATAGTTCGCACAAAAAGTCGGTATACTCGGGCAGGCTGAACAGCTTGAAAGGTTCGCGTTTGTATTTTACGCCCATTACCGAACCTTCCACAATATGCAGGTGGTGAAACTTTACGAATTTAATTTGCGGATGGCGATTGATCTCGTCGGCATACTTTAACATCATCTCGTGCGATTCCCAAGGGAAGCCAAATATAGTATGCACGCAAATATCAAGCTTGCTATTCTCCACCAGTTTAAGGGCGTTGAGGAGATCTTCATGAGAACAGCCACGGTTGATCTGGTTCAGGGTATCGTTATATATCGATTCCATGCCCATTTCCAAATCCACATCAAAGCGGTCGGTGTAGCTTTCGAGCAGGGCTATCTTTTCGGCATCAATGCAATCTGGACGGGTACCAATGGATAGGCCTACCGTATTTTCAGGATCGACACTCAATGCTTCATCATACATCATTTTTAAATAATGTGTGGGGGCATAAGTATTGGTATTGGGCTGAAAGTAGATGATAAATTTATCGGCCTTGTTGCCATTGCGGGCGCGCTCAATACCTCGTTCAACCTGTTCGCGCAAATTTGGTGTGCTGCGCGATACAGTTGGCGTAAACGAATCGACATTGCAATAGGTACAGCCGCCATAGCCTTTAGAGCCATCGCGATTGGGACAGGTAAAGCCGCCATCCACAATAACTTTAAACACACGCTGGCCATCGTACTTTTTACGCAGCCATGCGCCGTAGTTGTTATATCCCTTAAATCCCTGCTTTACTGTATCTTCGGCCAATTGCATATCGGGTGCAAAGATAAGGTTTTTGATTTCGAAATTCGGATTTTCGATTTCGGATTTACAATGGAGAGATATTTTGATTTCGGAAGTGGAGTGTTTAATTTCGAATTTAAGCTATCAATAGTGTCATTGCGAGGAGCGGAATGGCTGAGTGCGATGGGGCGACGTGGCAATCTCCTCGCGTTTCGTTTTGCATGAGGAGATTGCCACGCTATCGCTCGCAATGACACATTGTTATAAAATCAATCCGATTTTACCTTTTCTCCACCCTATCATAAAATCCGCCAAACGAATTCATCTTCACCGCATCTTCTTTAAAAAAGTCGCCGGGGAAGCCCAGTGGTATCTGGCTGGCTTCGTCGAGCTTTTGCATTTGCTCGGTGGTTAGCTTTACGTCGGCTGCTTTAAGATTTTGGTTTAGCTGCTCCAATTTGGTTGCACCCACAATAGGGATGCACGAAAAATCCTGGTGCATCATCCAGGCTAAGGCTACGTGGGCTGGTTCGGCGCCAATTTCTTCGGCAATGTCTATTACCACGCGGGTAATGCGTTCGCTGTTTTCGTTGCGGCGGTTGCTTTCGGCTTTTACACGACCGTTTTCGCCACGCAGGTATTTGCCGGTGAGTGCGCCGCCAGCTAATGGTGCCCAGGGGGTAACCGTCATGCCAAAGTGTTTAGCCATGGGTATCAGTTCGCGCTCTGGTGTACGTTGTAATAAGCTGTATTCAACCTGTAAAGCTATAAACTGGCTCCAGCCCATTAGCTCAGCTAAAGTATTGCCTTTGGCTACTACCCAGGCGGGGGTATCGCTAATGGCAGCATAGTTCACCTTGCCCTGGCGTATCAGGTCGTCAAGGCCTCGTAATACCTCGTCAATGGGCGTAATATTATCCCAAATGTGCAGGTATAGTACATCAATATAATCAGTTTGCAGGCGTTTTAGGCTTTCCTCTACGCTGCGCATCATGTTTTTACGGTTGTTGCCCGATGCGTTTACGTTGGTCATGTTATCCTTGAGCGTGTACTTGGTGGCTACCACAAACTGGTGACGGTCATGAATGCTCAGGTACTCGCCAATGATCTTTTCGCTGGTGCCCAGTTTGTACATGTTGGCCGTATCGAGGAAATTGCCACCGGCTTCGGCATAGGCGTCCATAATTTCGAAGCTGGTTTGCTTATCGGCACCCCAACCGGCCTCGGTACCAAAGCCCATGGTGCCCAAACATAGCTCAGAAACTTTAAGGCCCGAGCGGCCCAGTAATTTGTAGTTCATATACCCCCAGCCCCCTAAAGGGGGAGCTCAGGAGCAAAGTTAGTAAAAGCTCTTACTTGCCAAAGGTTGCCGCGTAAAAACCGCCCTGCGCTTAAAAAAAACAATTGATTTACCGGCTTGTAATTTATTATATCAATAGTAAACGGTTATGAAGATTGTACACACGACAGGGCCTGTGAATACCCAACATTTGAAAGCTTTTTTAGAGAATAACCTAAACACCCGATTTAAAGAAAACCGGCACATGGATATGGACCTGGAGTATGTTGATACCGAAAACGGGCTTGAAATTAAGCTCCCTGAGTTATATGATAGCTTTTTGTTTGAAATACACTTAGTGAACGGGAATGAGCTGCACGTTGCCAAGTCGGAGCATTTTGTTAATGATGTAAATGCACTTACTATTGAAGAAATTTTAAATAGCCTTTTGTTAGATTATTCGAACAAAGAAAATAATGTATAAACAAAAAATGCCTGCTAACCAATATGATTAACAAGCATTATGGGGTGCTGAAACAGGTTCAGCATGACTTTTATATTCTAAAGCCCTTCCGCCTCAGGCGGAGAGGGCTTGGGTGGGGCAATTATCCGTGTATCCAGCTGAATTTATATTCCAGCGAAGGATTCTTCATACCGCTCTGCAATACGTAGTAAACGGTTTGGCAAAGCAATAATATAATCACGTGCTTTTTCGCCTGCGTCATTTAGTTCGGTACGGCTTTCAATCTGCCACTCGTCTATCAGGTCTTTTAAAATATCAACATAGTCAACGGCAGTATAAACGCCTAAACGTTGGGCGGCATCGGTAAAGTGACCAAAGGTTTGGCCTATCTTTAAACCAACCTCACGCATGAAGTGTGCCGGCATTACAATTTTCTTGCGCATCATATCCTCAAAGGCAATCATGGCCTCGTTGGCGTCTACATCAAATATTTTGTTGATGAAGTGTATGTAAGCTTTAGCATGGCGGGCTTCGTCTGACGCGATAACGCCACACATTTTTGATAATAGTGTGTCGCCATCTTTTTTAGCTAATGATGCCACCCTGCGGTGCGATACATTGGTAGCCAACTCCTGGAAAGAAGTATAGATGAAGTTACGGTATGGGTCGGTACCGGTGCCAATATCAAAACCATCGGCAATCAAATACTGGGTTGATATTTCCATAGCGCGCATGTTTACACGGCCCGACAGGTACAGATACTTATTCAATAAATCACCGTGGCGGTTTTCTTCGGCCGTCCAGTGGCGGGTCCAGGTCATCCAGCCGTTATGTTCTGATTTGTCCACCCCCTCAACCATGGCTAACCATGATTCATAGGTAGGCAGTGCTTCTTCGGTAATGGTATCGCCAATTAAAACGGCAACCAGGTCATATGATAAGCCTTGAGCGCTTTCCTGAAGTTCCTTAATTTCCGAAAAAAAAGTATCGCGGGTTGAGTCAGGTAAAAAGTCAGAGGGCTGCCAAATTTGGTCGATGGGCTTTAAAAAATCATACATCTTTTCGAGCATGTATTTTTCAATATGCATCATTACCTCACGACGTTTTTCTACGAAAAATTCCATAATTTTATTTGGGTGGGCAAAGTTACTTATTTTAAGTAAGTTGTACAATTAATTACTTTTTAGGTTCATAGCCTATGGCATTGGCCATACAGACTGGCAAATTTTTAATGGTGGGCTTACCCGAGAACAACGAAAAATTTCCGTTGTATTCCCAAAGCATGCCCGGTATGTGCAGTTCCTTAAGCACGGAGCGTACCGCTTTAATATAACGGCAACGGCTATCTAAATCTGCGTACTTGTTATATACTCCGTACTCGCTGCATATTACAGGAACACCATAAGTACCCGCCCAGTTTTTAACTATTTGTAATTTATCTTTTACCGATCGTTCATTGCCATCAGTTTTGTATTGATTATAATTTGTTTCGCCCCAGGTGTTTTTTGCCTTTGGGTTAATAGCGGGAAAATTTTCCACGGTATAGGGAAATGGCACCCCGGTTGTGGAAACCTGATTACCCACCCAGCTTGCTCCCTGGTGAGTAAAAAAGAAAGGTTCGTAAAAATGGCAGGTATATATAATATTTTCATCACCAAGGCGTACCATGCGGCTCAATTCGTAAATACTGTTATAGTTTGAAGCTCCCACCAAAAACGTTCTTTTGGCATCTATTTTACGCAATGCGGTCACAATATTATAAGCTGCATCCTTCCATACTTGCGGGCTCATGGGAGGTGGTTCATTATAAATTTCAAAAAAGAGCTTATCAGGCGAAGCCTTGGCATATTTACGTGTTAAAATGCTCCAGGTATTAATAATTGAACGGGTTTCGGCAACGTAATTCGTATCATTCAGGTTGCCGTAGTGATAATCTATTACCAGTTTAAAGCCATGCCGGTTGCATAAATTCCACACATAGTCAATTGATTTAATTACTGTGATAATTGAAATATGTTTACTTTCGTAATACTTAAAAGCTACAGGTAGCCTGATGCTTTTAAAGCCAAGTTTTTTAAGGAGTTTAAAATCGCTATCAGCAACCGGGCGCTGTTTCAAGGCATCGGCATTCCAGGTTTGTTCTAACCACGAAATGCTTATCCCATTATCCAACGATGCAGCCCGTTTAATGGCTATGGCTCGGGTTTGTGCAAATGTTGGTGTGCTTTTTGCACCTGCAAAGCAAACTATTACAAAAAATAACCAAAAAGGTTTAACTTTTGATAATGTTAAAAGCGATATTTTATTAATCTCTATGTTTAGCATTTAAATTATTTATAGTTTTAACAAGGCAAATTTTATTCACAATTGATAAATATTTACACCATATAAATGATTGCCCAAATCAATAAAGAAGAATACCTTAAAGAAACCCGGAAAAAAGCCTGGTTTATTACTAACAATATTATTTGGACTATAATTTTTTTATATCCGCTTTTAGGTATTATTGACTTTATATATACCACCAATTATTGGGTAGAAATTATGGTAGTACGCATAATTGTGGTTGCCATTATTTACGGTATCTATAATTACTTCCAAAAAAACAAGCTCGATTACCGCATACTGCTGCATATCAGCTTCTTTTTACTCTCGCTGGTGATGTCGATACTATGTAATATAGTTGATATAAGCCATATTACCATTTACTTTTTAATGTATGCTATCATCATCCTGTTTTTTAATCTGCAGGTATTTTGGGAGCCGGTAAACTCTTTGATACAATCATTGGTAGCCTTAATGCTGCTGGCCATATTTTATAATATACTTAACAGCTATTCGCTCGATGTGTTTATCAGTAATGGTGGTCAATATTTCTTTATTATTGCTTTTGCATCATGCTTAATTCCGGCATCGCGTTATAAGGTTATACAACGCGAGGTTACTTCACAACTGCTTATCGAACAGTCGAACGAGCAATTGAAAGCGCAAAACCGCGACATTATGGAGAAGAACAGTATTATCGATATTCAGTACGATAAGCTGCGCCGCCTGGATGAGCAAAAAAATAGCTTCATCAATATTGCCGGTCACGATCTAAAAAACCTCATTGGTTCTATTGTGATGAGTAATAACATGATTCAGGAAGAAGAATATCGCCTGAGTGAAGACCAGAAAGAATTTACCCGTTACATCAGCGAATCATCAGAGAAAATGCAATACCTGCTCAAAACCCTGATGGATGTTAAAGAGATCGAATCGCCGGAGATAAAGTTCAATATGGAAACCTTTGATGCCAACAGCGTAGCTGTTCATGTATTTAAGGGCCTTGTTGATACGGCCAATATGAAAAACGTTCACCTGATCGATAATATACTGAAATTGCCGCTGAACGTAAGGCTCGACAGGGTATTTACCAGCCAGGTATTTCAAAACCTTTTATCAAACGCCATTAAGTTTTCGCAAACTAACAATAACCTGCGCGTAGTAACCAGCCTGCAGCGTCAAAAATTTGTTTTTGAGATTATTGACGAAGGTATAGCCATTGGCCAGCAGGAATTAGACATTATGTTTAACCGCCTGAGAACCCTAAGCGATGCCTCAGGTTCGGCTGCCGAAAGCCGGTTAGGACTTGGCCTTTCTATTGCCAAGCTAATGACCATTGAAATGGGCGGTGAGCTTACCTACCGCAGCGATGATAACGGCAACTATTTTAAAGTAGAATTTTACGCTATAAACTAATACAAACACGCATACTTAGAACAATAACCTGCAACTTGATATGAATAAATTCCTGACCCTGCTACTACTCGTAACGACCCTGTTTGCAAAGGCAACGTTGGCGCAAACCAATATTTCCTTTAAAACTTATGGCCATGATGACGAAGTGATTTATGGTATGAGTGGTGTAAGTTCGTTCTATTTCAGGATGGACCCGCTTGTTGACATGAACCGCAGCAAACTGGTGCTGTACTTTGAGCCGTCACAAGCACTTATTAAAAACCTTTCGTACATTAACATTATCATCGCCGATAAGCCGGTATTCAGTGGTCGCATGACACAGGATTCTATTCAGCGATTGGTTATTCCGTTAAACAGTTCTTATCTTACCGATAATAAGCAGTTCCTGAAAATTCAGGTTAAAACCCTGCTTACCATTACCGATAACAAGTGTAAAGACCTTGATAACCCGGCCATGTGGATCAAGGTTAAAGGTTACTCCTACCTGTCATTAGTAAAAAGCACTAAAGATCAGTACAACAATGTTAACATTGCTAACTCGTTTGAGAGCAAAACAGCCATTGTTTATCCAAGCAACCCAAGCCTTAACGATTTAAAAGCCGTAGCATGGGCCTACAACAAAATTAAACGCTCGTTAGCTGTTAGCGATTTGCATGTATACCCTTACGATAAATTGCCAGATACCATTAAAAACTATGTAATGGTTGGTTTAATGGATCAATTGCCGGGCGATAAGAAAAGCCTCATCTCTGTATCTCCACAAGGGGGCCAGGGCTTAATGTACCTGTACAAAAGCAACGTAACCGACTCATCTGCCAACCGCCCGCGTTTTATATCGTCAATTTCGGCTGCAAGGCAGGCATTTTCAAGTTACGAGATACTGTTTATTACCGGTGCCGATGATGAAGGCTATAACAAAGCCATTACCGCATTGGGCAACTATAACATCCTCAATTCATCATTTGGCAACTACTTGGTAGTTAATACAGCCAGCAATGATAACATTAAGAACTTAAACCAGCAACGCACCAAATTAACCTTCCGTGATGTGGGTGGTGTGTCAAACTTCATGTCGGGTATTGGTTCGTTACGTAGCGTTTACACCTTTAAAAACAGTGATTTTAGTTTCACTCCTAAAGAGGTTGAAATGCGCTTTGTGGGTACCTATAGTGGTATGAAGCCTGACGACCGCGGTTATTTTAATATTTACCTTAACGGTATGCTCATCAGCAGCGAAAAGCTGAACGAAACCGGTAAACTAAACACCTCGGTTGTGGTTAACCGTTATCAGCACCGTAAGTACAACTCACTTACTGCCGAGTTCCGTTTTTACCCGTCAACAGGTAACTGTATGAACAGCTTCCTTAATTTCTTTGGTGAAATTGATGTTGATAAATCATATCTTGAATCAAGAAACCCGTTTGTAAACAATACCCTGAGCTTTTACCAATACCCCGAAGCCTTTAACGAAGGTCCATCGAAAATTGTGGTGAGCAAAAGCTACGCTAAACACGCAGCAGGTGCAGTTGGCGAAATTGTTTATGAATTGAACAATAACTTAAACAGCAATAACTTCCCTGATTTTGTTTATTCAGATGAGGTTAGCGAAGGCGATTTAAAGAAATTCAACATCGTTGCGCTGCTTTCGAAAGATGATAACCTAATGAGCAAGTTTCCTGATGCACCGATCAGGTTCGACCGTGCCTTCCGCTTATACAACAACGAGGATAACAAACTGGTATACGCCCTGTCCGATTCGGTATCGAACGGTTTGGCACAAATATTTTACGGCCGCGGCAGCAATAACGCCATACTGGTACTTACCGCTACCGGCTCTAATTTAGACGGTGCATTCCTGTCGGCCTCAAAAGCCATTACCGAGCAGCTTTCAACCTTAAACAGTAACGTGTGCGTGTCTGACGTAAACGACAACAAATACTTGTTTAATGTTGATAAAGTAGCCGATAACGTACAGTATACCGATGCCAAAAGTGGTTTAGCCCGTTTTTGGGAAAATTACAACCTCTACGTATTGTTAGCTATATTGGTACTTATCCTGCTGGCGTTCCTGTACGTGCGCTCTAAAGTACAGCGCTCTCAAGACATGCTGGGCGAGTAAGCTGTTGCTAACACGTTCATAATTGGGCAATAGCAGAAAATAGTTTATGTTTTCTGCTATTGCTTATTTAACTATTACTCATCGTATTACACAAATTTATGGGCAGTACCCTAAGTGAAGGTTTAATTTCGGGCGAAACCGGAGGCATATATTCGGGCACACGCAACTCTCCTATCTTTCAGTTGCTGATGCAGGATGGCTTTCTCACCTATGAGGATTGCGATAAAATTGATGATTACTGTATAAAGATCGGTGGTGCGCCAATTAAAATCGCCCTCAACTTTGGCTTTATATCACGTAAGAACTACGAACGCTCGTTAACCAACGCCGGCTACGTATTTGAAGAGATACGCGAAGAGGCTTATCAGGAAGAAATACTCGAGAAAATTGATCTGCGCTTTGCCGATGAGCGCATGGCTATACCTTTACGTATTGAGGATAACCGTGTGGTAACCCTCATGGCCGATCCCGAAGACCAGCTTTTTATTGATTTTGTACGTTTAACCTACGGGCTGGAGCCAATTATTATTGTGGCTTCGGATTTGGATATTACCTGGTTAAGTCACAAATTGCTTGGACAAAAGTATGTAAAGTCGGCCGTTTTTGAACTTTTGAATAACGACCAGGCCAGCTCGGCATTAACCACCTTTACCTCTAAACAGCTGGTGTTTTTATTTGTGCTGCTTGGGGCTATTGCCGCGGGGTTAGTACTCAGCTTTAAAATTACGTCGATCATTATCAACGTAATCATGAGCGTGTTTTTCCTGTTCACCATTTCATTCAAGCTTTTCTTATCATTGGTGGGCTCAAAGTTTGAGCTGTACCAGGCGGTAACCAAAAGCGAGGTGAAAGATCTGGATGATGATGAACTTCCGGTTTACACCATACACCTGCCGGTATACAAAGAGGATAAACTGATTAAAAAACTCATCTGGAACCTGCAGAGTATCGATTACCCGCGCGACCGCCTGGATATAAAGCTACTGATTGAGGAAGACGATGATAAAACGCTGAATGCAGTACGTAACCTCGATTTTCCGGCTATTTTTGAGGTAATTGTGGTGCCTTTCCACATGCCTAAAACCAAGCCTAAGGCCTGTAACTATGGTTTGCATTTTTCGCGTGGTAAATATCTTACTATTTACGATGCCGAGGACATTCCGGATACCGACCAGTTGAAAAAGGTTGTGGCCATGTTTAACAAACTGCCCGAAGATTACATTTGTGTGCAGTGTGCCTTAAACTACTTTAATCGTAACGAGAACTTTTTGACCCGTATGTTTACCCTCGAGTACTCGTACTGGTTTGATTATGTGTTGCCTGGTTTGGATACCCTTGATATTCCTATTCCGCTTGGAGGTACCAGTAACCACTTTAAGCTGGATCAATTGGTTGAGCTTGGTGCCTGGGACCCTTTTAACGTAACCGAAGACGCCGACTTAGGTGTACGTGCTTACGCCAAAGGCCACAAAATTGCCGTATTAAACTCTACTACTTACGAGGAAGCAAACAACGAATTCTTCAACTGGATACGTCAACGTTCGCGCTGGATTAAGGGTTATATGCAAACCTACCTGGTACACATGCGCAACCCGTTGGAGCTGATACGCAAAATTGGCTTTAAAGGCTTTTTAGGGTTCAACTTCTTTGTGGGTGCAACGCCTATCATGTTCCTCATCAACCCTATACTTATACTCATATTTATAGGTTATGTGGTGTTTGACCTGGCTATTATCCGCACGCTGTTTCCTGATTGGGTTTTGTTCATTTCCATATTTAACCTCATGGTGGGCAACATCCTCATGATATATGTAAATATGATGGCCGTATTTAAACGCCGTTATTACGAGTTGATCTTATTTGCCATTGCCAACCCTATATACTGGTTGATGCACTCCATTGCAGCTTATAAAGGCTTTTATCAGCTAATTGTAAATCCGTTTTACTGGGAAAAAACCAACCATGGTTTAAGTAAGGTAAACAATCAAAACAACGCGGTTAAATAAACATGGCACGGTCTAAAACTTTTTATCTTGTTGTATTTACGCTTTTACTGGCTGTATACTATATATTTATTGCCGTGTACCTTAACCAACTGGGTTATACCAACCACGAGCAGTTGTTTTACATTGAAAAAGGTAAGATAATTACCCAAGGGCTTGGCAATAAGCTGCGTGTTATGGGTTTAACCTCGCCTTTGCTACCGTTTTACGGTTCTTACATATTTAGCTTTATCAATTCCACGTTAGCGCCGGTGCTGGCATCGGCGGTGGGTACGGCCGTGTTGTTTTACATTATGGCAACCTCGCTGGTTAAGCGTAATAAAGACAACTTTTACCTGTATATGTTGGTGCTGCTGTTCATGTTGCATCCGGGTTTTATATACACGGCGGCATCGGGCAAGTCCATTTATATGGTGCTGATCTTCTTCTTCCTGTTCTTTTTGAATATGCTGAGGTTTTACAACTCCAACACTACATACCACGTATCTATAGCCAGTATATTTTTTGTGTTGCTCGTATTCAGCGATTATAAGTGCATATGGCTTGCGCTGTTCTTTATACCGCTGGTATTGTCAATCTCGCTGCATAGCTTAAACCTGAGCGAAAAGGAATCGGTTTTCAGGCTACACCTCAGCTTTAACAACCCTTCACTGCGTCGTAAGCTTATCAATAAAACATTCAGTATTTACAGTATCATTTTCATTTTGCCGGTAGCTTCAATAGCTATTTACAAAGTGCTTAATCTTACCCATGCCGATGATTTGAATTACTTCCTCGAAAGCCCCTACGCTACCTGGAATATTATTGCCGATAAGTTTGAATACAGTGCCACCCAGGTTGCCTCACGTTTTGCCATCCCCGAAATATCTATACTCGTATCATTAAAAGCCATTGTGTTTTGCCCCATGATCGTGCTGGCTATTTACCTTTTTAAGCAAAATACTTATCAAATACTTACCCTGCTTACCCCGTTTGGCCTTATTGAGTTTTTAAAGGTTAAGTATACCGGTGTAAACCTTATTTACCAGTACTACCTTATTTTTTTAGTACTGGCCTTACTGTGTATCATCTTTAGGGCAAGGTTTATAAAAAATCAGCGTATGCTTAAAACAGCGCTTGCCATTGTAGTGGCGGTGCAGTTATACATAGGATATATTTTCTTAACCAAATCGTATATCCCCGAGGAAACCAATTTTGCCAGCGTATTATTACATCGCACCAGCAACAAGGTTGATGAGCAAAACCATGAAATTGCCGATTACCTGAACACCCTGCATGATACCGATCATGTTCTGGTTGATGATGCCGTAGCCTACTCGGTAGCATGTTATGTTAAAAATATTAAAACATTAACCATGCCTTACCAGGAAAGTTACCTTAGCGCCGTTGAGGCACCTGAAAAGTATGATGGGTACGTATTAATTGCCAACGAAGCCAACCCTATGCTGGGCTACACGCAGCTAACTGATTTTTACCTTGATGGTATACGCCGTAAAAACCCTAAGCTATACATCTACAAAATTTACGTTACCGATTATTGGACGTTATATAAAATACTCTAAAACGACGATAAACGATATACAAAGCCCGGCTGAGCAATCAATCGGGCTTTTTGTTTGGTTGAATTTTGCAGTGTGTACTTTCTTTTGATATTAAACGTTAACTTTAAAATTATCAACCTTTTCGTCATCGCATTTTATGGATTCGACCTTCGCTAATGCAGCCTCACCCTGGCCCCTGGCTCAAAAACTGGCCTTCCGGTTCTTCGTTATATTTTTCCCGGTTTTTATATTTTTCAATCCCAACGGGGCCGTTCCTTTATTGAGTGAAACCTATGAATCGTACATACAGCCCATGCATGGGGTAATTGTATGGAGCGCGGCACATATTTTGCACCTGCCTTATCCTATTACGGTATTTACCAACGGCAGCGGCGATACTTCTTATGATTACCTCGTGCTGTTGTTTTGCGTGGTGGTAAGTTTTGTGGTGGCGGTTATATGGTCGGCCGTAAACCGCAAGGACTGTAATTACGATAAGCTTTATTACTGGTTAACCGTTATTTTACGATTTTATGTGGGTATAACCATGCTTAGCTATGGCGCCGTAAAGGTTATCAAACTCCAGTTTCCGTACCCGGGATTAGGGCGTTTGCTGCAGCCTTATGGTAACTCATCACCCATGGGCTTAGCCTGGACTTTTATGGGGTTTTCAAAAGGATACAATTATTTTACCGGCTTTGCCGAGTTAACCTGCGGAATTTTGCTGCTCTTCAGGCGTACTGCTTTATTGGGTGCCGTAATTAGTTTGGTAGTTGCTGCCAATATTATGGCTATCAACTATTGCTTTGATGTGCCTGTAAAAATACTATCAACCATGCTGGTGGTCATGACCTTGTTTTTGTTATTCAGGGATATTGATCGTTTTGTAAACTTCTTCTTTTTACACCGCGAAGCTCAATCGGCCAATCTATCCCCCAAACGATTTAAAAAGCGTTGGAAAAACATTACGCTCATCACTATAAAATACTTACTCATAGCTTATGTAAGCATCAGCACAGCCGAGAATTGTTTTGCCAGTGTGAAAACCTATGGCGATGCCGCACCCAAGCCCGCCCTTTACGGTATTTATGAAACCCAAAGCTTTGTGCGTAATCACGATACCCTTGCCCCATTAACTACTGATACCACGCGCTGGCGCCGGCTGGTAATTGGTTACAAGGGTTACGCCCGTGTATATTTAATGAATGATAGCACCCGCAATTTTGCCTTTGAACCCGATACAGTGCGCAAAACTGTTTACATATACCAAGGCAGCGATACTACTAAAAAGTTCATGCTTAAGTATACCATGCAAAAGCCGGATATACTTACTATTAAAGGCAAGCTGATGGGTGATAGTGTAAGCATCCGCTTGAAACGGTACGACGAAAAGCAATTTACGCTAACCAAACGCGGCTTTCATTGGGTAAACGAGTATCCGTTTAACAGGTAGTTTTAAATGCTTTCGGTTAGTGCCGTTAAGTAGCTATATTCGTTTTACTAACTGTTAACTCATCAAATGAATAAGATTTACATGCTGCTTATAGCCCTTGCGGTTATAAGTACAACTGCCTTTGCACAAACCGGCAGTGATTATGCCGCAGCGCACTACACCAAAAAAGACGTATACATTACCATGCGCGATGGTATTAAACTCTTTACCTCCATTTATACCCCCAAAGATGCATCGGCACAAAAAAAGTATCCTATTATTATGCAGCGCACCTGTTACAGCGTTGCTCCTTACGGGGCCGATAAATTCCCGGCAAAATTAGGGCCTTCGGAACTGATGATGAAGGCCGGGTACATTGTGGTGTACCAGGACGTACGCGGCCGCTGGAAAAGCGAAGGTACCTGGACCAACATGACCCCGGTTATTGATAATAAGAAAGGTAAAAAAGATGTTGACGAAGGTTCGGACACGTACGACACCATTGACTGGCTGGTAAAAAACGTGCAGTTTAACAACGGCAGGGTTGGCCAGTGGGGAGGTTCGTACCCCGGATTTTATACCGCTGCTGGCATCCTGTCGAATCACCCGGCGCTCAAGGCATCATCGCCACAGGCTCCTATTTCTGATTTTTGGTATGATGATTTTCATCACAACGGTGCCTTGCTCGAGTCGTACTTTTTTACTTACCCGGTGTTTGGCGTGCAAAAAAAGGATACCACCAGTAAATCATGGTATGCCCACCAAACCATTAAACCCGATACCCGCGATGGTTACCAGTTTTTGCTGGACATGGGGCCGCTAACCAATGCTGATAAATATTACAAAGACAATTTTTACTGGCAGGAAACCGTAAACCACCCCAACTACGATGAGTTTTGGCAAAAGCGCGATTTGTTGCGACACTTTGGTAAAGTAAAACCTGCCGTAATGATCGTGGGCGGCTGGTTTGATGCCGAAGACTTACGCGGTCCGCTGGCTATATTTAAAACCATTAATAAAACCGATCCGGCTGCTTATAATACCATTGTCATGGGACCGTTCGATCATGGAGGCTGGAGCCGCGAACAAGGTCACCATCGCCACGGCGATGTATACTTTGGCGATAGCATTGCCACCTTTTACCAAAAAGACATTGAAGCCAGGTTTTTCAACCATTTTTTAAAAGGCAGCGGCGATAAAAACAGCGGCCTGCCGAAAGCATATTTATACAACACTGGTAAAAAAGAATGGGCACAGTTTACACAATGGCCTGTACCTGCTGCTATAAAGCAAAAACTGTTTTTAAGTGCCGATGGTAAGTTGCCAATGTCGCAACCTTCGGGAACTGGTTCGGTATCGTTTATAAGCGACCCGTTGAAGCCCGTGCCTTATACCGCTGATAATACCACAACCGTTGGCTTTACCCCGCGCAATTATATGAGCGAAGACCAACGCTTTGCCGGCCGCCGTACCGATGTGCTGGTTTTTCAGAGCGATGTTTTAACCGAGGATGTAACCTTGGGAGGCGAAATTATGGCTCACCTTAAAGTAGCCACCACTGGTACCGATGCCGATTGGTTTGTAAAACTGATAGACGTTTACCCCGGCGATGAACCACAGCACCCGTACCTGCCCAACAAAAATATACTCATGGCCGGCTACCAGCAAATGGTACGATCGGAAATTATGCCCGGCCGTTTCCGCAACAGCTTTGAAAAACCCGAAGCATTTGTGCCCAACCAAAAAACTAATGTAAATGTGAAGTTGCAGGATGTACTGCACACCTTTAAAAAAGGTCACCGCATTATGATACAGGTACAAAGCACAGCTTTTCCATTATTTGCCCGCAACCCGCAAAAGTTTGTAGCAAACCCATACAAAGCCACCGAAGCCGATTATATAAAAGCTACCCACACCGTTTATAACGATAGCTATGTGGAAGTAGAGGTTTTGAAATAGGCAGGTTAATAACTGCAAAATATTGGTTAATTATGCACCGTAGAGACACAATACTTTGTGTCTCTTTTTGTTTAATTTCGTGTAACTACTCTTGAAATGAAACTCACCTCAAAAATATTTGCAACTGCTTTATTGGCATTGGGCACATTCAGCGCATCGGCCCAACTGATGCAGAAAAAAGAAATCTATACCCGTGCCGATACCCTTCGTGGCATGCTCACGCCGTTGCGCACCTGTTACGATATTAACTACTATCACCTCGATGTTAAATTCGACATTGATAAAAAGTACATCAGCGGCAGTAACCTGTTTAAATTTACCGCTACGCAAAATTTTACCAAACTACAGTTTGACCTGTATGCTAATTTAAAGGTAGAAAAGGTAGAATATCAAGGCAAGGAACTCCCCTTTACCCGCGAGGCTGCTGCAGTATTTGTTACCTTTCCAAAGGCTATAATTAAAGGCAGTAAGGATGAATTTACCGTGTACTACTCGGGTAACCCAACGGTGGCCAAACGCGCTCCGTGGGATGGTGGCGTGGTATTTACCACCGACTCCTTAGGCAAGCCTTACGTAGCCACCGCCTGCCAGGGTGCAGGAGCCAGTATATGGTGGCCTACCAAAGATCACCAGGCCGATGAGGTAGACAGTGCGCTCATCAGCATCAGCGTACCCAAAGGCTTAAAAGATGTATCGAACGGCCGCCTCCGTAAAGTGACCGAACTTGCCGATGGCTACACCCGTTTCGATTGGTTTGTGGCTAACCCCATTAACAACTACGACATAGCCGCCAACATAGCCGATTATACCCACATGGAAGACAGCTACGACGGCGAACAAGGCAAACTTACCCTCGATTACTGGGTGCTGCCCTATCACCAGGAACTGGCAAAAAAACAGTTCGACCGTGATGTAAAGCGTATGCTCAAATCGTTCGAATATTGGTTTGGTCCGTATCCCTGGTATAAAGATGGCTATAAGCTGGTAGAAACCCCGCACCTGGGGATGGAACACCAAAGTGCCGTGGCTTATGGCAACAAATACCGTAACGGCTATTTGGGCAGAGATTTGTCGGGCACAGGCCGTGGCCTCACCTGGGATTTTATTATTGTGCACGAGAGCGGTCACGAGTGGTTCGGCAACAACATTACCTCCAAAGACATTGCCGATATGTGGATACACGAGAGCTTTACCAATTATTCCGAATCGTTGTTTATCGAGAGCTATTATGGCAAAACCGCCGGATTGGAATATGTGCAAGGCACCCGTAAAAACATACAGAATGATATACCTGTTATCGGCCCATACAATGTAAATAAAGAAGGCTCGGGCGATATGTATTACAAAGGCGGCAACATGCTGGCGCTCATCCGTACCCTCATTAATAATGATGAAAAGTGGCGTGCTATTTTACGCGGCCTCAACAAAACTTTCTATCATCAAACCGTGACAACCGCCCAAATTGAAAATTACATAAGCAAGGAAGCCGGTATGAACCTTGCCCCGGTTTTTGACCAGTACCTACGCCACAAAGACTTACCCATCCTTGATCTTAAATTTGAGAACGGCAAGGTATACGCTAAATGGACAACTGATGTGAAGAATTTCAACATTCCTATTAAGCTCCGCAAAAAGGGTGGAGAGTTTTACTTTGTAAAGCTAAACAATGAGTTTGCGCCGGTAGGTTTGCCCGGCTTGACTAAAGAAAATTTAGAGGTGGATACTTTGGAGTATTGTGTGAAGGTGAACGGATTGTAGAAAAAAAAGTAGAAGTACGTCATTGCGAGGAACGAAGCAATCTCTGCGGATGAAAGGTTGTGAGTTTATAGCTCTTACTGGCGCAAGTATGTAGGGGGTGGAATGTGTGATGGCTACTTGTGCCATAGGTAACTTATCGCTCCGGTAGCGCTCATTGCCGCGCAGGCTATAGTTATACACGTTTTATTTGTTTTTGGTGTGGATGATTGCTATCGCAATTTTGTCATAGCCACAAAAGAAACAAAAAGGCCTATCCACAACGATCCCTGCTACCCCGCAGGCAGCTCCCGGCCGGGCGTTGTGGCGGGCCACCGCTCCTTTTGAAGAGAGAATGCGATACTACATCCCAACATAAATTCCGTAGAGACACAATATTTTGTATCTCCTTCTTAACAACGAAATATTCCCCCAATAAAAAAACGCCACTGCTTTCGCAATGGCGTTTCTATTATCTGTAAAGACACAATACCTTGTGTCTTATGACTTGCTTAGTTACCAGCTTGTTGTTTACGGATGATGTTTAACGCACCACCAGCTTTAAACCACTCAATTTGCTGAGCGTTGTAGGTGTGGTTAACCGGGAACGAATCTTCGGTACCATCGGCGTGGTGTAACACTACGGTTAACTGTTTGCCTGGGGCAAATTCGGTTAAGCCTACGATGTCGATGCGGTCGTCTTCCTGAATTTTGTCGTAATCGGCACCATCAGCAAAGGTTAAACCTAACATACCTTGTTTTTTAAGGTTGGTTTCGTGTATACGGGCAAATGATTTTACCAGGATAGCACGAACACCTAAGTGACGAGGCTCCATAGCTGCGTGCTCACGTGATGAACCTTCGCCATAGTTTTCGTCGCCTACCACGATAGAACCGATACCGTTTGCTTTATAATCGCGCTGGGTAGCCGGAACCGGACCGTATTCGCCGGTCAGTTCGTTTTTAACGCTATCGGCAGTGTTGTTAAAGTAGTTAATAGCACCAATCAGCATGTTGTTGCTGATGTTATCTAAGTGGCCGCGGAACTTTAACCACGGACCAGCCATAGAAATGTGATCGGTAGTACATTTACCTTTGGCTTTAATTAACAAGCGCAGGTCTTTAATGTCGGTACCTTCCCATGCAGCAAACGGCTCTAACAATTGTAAGCGTGATGATTTTGGATCAACAGCTACCTGTACAGCGCTACCGTCTTCGGCTGGTGCCTGGTAACCGGCATCTTCAACCGCAAAACCTTTAATTGGTAGTTCGATGCCCAATGGCTCGTCCAGTTTCACTTGCTCACCTGCTTCGTTGGTTAACGTATCGGTGATTGGGTTAAAGGTTAAGTCGCCGGCAATAGCAAACGCAGTAACAATCTCAGGAGATGCTACGAAAGCGTGAGTATTAGGGTTACCATCCTGACGTTTAGCAAAGTTACGGTTAAACGAGGTGATGATAGAGTTTTTACGGGTAGGATCATCGGTATGGCGTGACCACTGACCGATACATGGACCACAAGCGTTAGCTAATACTACACCGCCAATTTGCTCGAAGGTATTTAAGTAACCATCGCGCTCAACGGTGTAACGTACTAATTCCGAACCTGGAGTTACGGTGTATTCGGCCTTAGTTTTTAAGCCTTTATCAGTAGCTTGTTTGGCAATTGATGCCGCACGGCTAATATCTTCATAAGATGAGTTGGTACATGAACCAATTAAACCTACCTCTAAAGCAGTTGGCCAGCCGTTTTCTTTAACAGCAGTAGCAAACTTAGATAGTGGCCAGGCCAAATCCGGAGTAAACGGACCGTTAATGTGTGGCTCAAGCTCGCTCAGGTTAATTTCGATAACCTGGTCAAAATATTGCTCAGGGTTAGCGTAAACCTCAGGGTCACCGGTTAAGTGCTCGGCAATGGCATCGGCCATGTCGGCAATATCGGCACGTTCGGTACCACGCAGGTAAGCTGCAGCTTTTTCGCCGTAACCGAAAATTGATGTAGTAGCACCAATTTCGGCACCCATGTTACAAATGGTACCTTTACCGGTAGCTGATAAAGATTCGGCACCTTCGCCAAAGTATTCTACAATGTAACCTGTACCACCTTTTACGGTAAGTATACCGGCAACACGTAAAATAACGTCTTTAGCCGAGCTCCAGCCCGAAAGCTTGCCGGTTAATTTAACACCTAATATTTTAGGGAATTTAAGCTCCCATGGTAAGCCGGCCATAACGTCGCAAGCATCGGCACCGCCAACACCAATAGCAACCATACCCAAACCACCTGCGTTAGGTGTGTGTGAGTCGGTACCAATCATCATACCACCCGGAAAAGCGTAGTTTTCTAACACTACCTGGTGAATGATACCAGCGCCTGGTTTCCAGAAACCCAAACCGTATTTATCAGATACTGACGACAGGAAATCATAAACCTCGCTGTTAATATCTTTAGCTGTATTTAAATCTTCTACCGCACCAATTTTGGCCTGAATTAAGTGATCGCAATGTACGGTTGAAGGTACTGCCACCTGCGGACGACCAGCTTGCATAAATTGCAGCAACGCCATTTGCGCAGTTGCATCCTGCATAGCCACACGATCGGGTGCAAAGTCTACATAGTCAACACCACGCTGATACGTTGCCTGGGCATCGCCTTCAGTAAGGTGAGCATACAAAATTTTCTCGGTTAATGTTAAAGGTTTGCCGGTAGCTTTACGGGCCGCTGCAATACGGGTTCCGTAACGCTCGTACACCTTTTTAATCATATCTAAATCAAAAGCCATTTGATTGATTTTAAGGTAAAAAATGAACAATAGTTTGGTTCGGGGCCTCTATACAGAGTGAACGCCGCGAATGTACAAAATATAACGCCTTTTTTGGGATTATAGGTTTACTCAAATACTATTTAGATTTATTCTCAATAGTTGGATTTGAGTGGAGTAGATTAAAGGTTTAGGGCTTGACAAATGCAGTATATAATTTACGTTTTGACAAGTAAAGCGTTATTATTCTTAGCTCATTTGTGTAATTGCTTTGCTGGCGTAAGTATTGAGCTTGGATGTGCGAAAGAGTAATTTGAATAACTAATAACTTATTCAACTACTCACTAATCAACTAAACTTGGGCGTTACCTCCGGCCCGAGCTATCCGCTGCAACTCCTCGTTCCGCTACGCTTCACTGTGGAGTTTCCGCTACTATCGCTAACGCAAACTGCAATTGAACAGGAATTTTAAGAATTGTGAAATGGGCAGAATTTAGGTTCCCTTTTAACACTTCTTTCCCCATCATGTCATTTCGAGGTACGAGAAATCTTTTCGAAGCGATAAGTCGAAGCGGTAAGCCTATCAATGCGAAAAGATTTCTCTCTATCGTTCGAAATGACAAGACGGGGGGTAAAATGTACAAGAAATTCTTAATCCCAAATTCCGTTAGCCTCCGTTAAAATCATCGGCTCCCCGCCGGTAACCATGATGGTATGCTCGTGCTGGGCAACAAAGCCACCTTTGTTGCCAAAAAGCGTCCATTCGTCGCCGGGTGCCGCTTGGGCAATGGTTGATTTAGTGGAGATAAACGTTTCGATGGCTACCACGCTGTTCTTTTTAAAACGGGTGGTGTTATAGCGGTCGTAACAGTTGAGTATGTCGTGCGGTTCTTCGTGCAGGCTGTAGCCAATGCCGTGGCCTGCCAGGTTTTTAATTACAGTTAAGCCGCGTTTGGCGGCCTGGGTTTCAATGAGCTTGCCAATATCGGCTATTTTAACGCCGCCCTTAATTTGACTGATAGCCAGGTGCAAAATTTCTTTCGAGGCCTCTACCAAATCCTGGTGGTTGTGTATGTCTTCGCCCAACACAAATGAGCCGCCGTTATCGCCCCAAAAGCCGTTCAACTCGGCCGATACGTCGATGTTGATCAGGTCGCCTTCCTGCAAAATAATATCGGCTGAGGGCTTACCATGCGCAACCGCATTGTTAACGCTGATGCAGGTATATCCCGGAAAACCATAAGTCAGTTTAGGGGCCGATTTTGCGCCCATTTCATTCAACATCCTTCCGCCAAACTCATCCAGTTCAAGCGTACTGATTCCGGGTTTGCAATACTCGCGCATGGCTTTCAAAACCAGCGCCACACACTCACTTATTTTTTGCATCCCGGTTAATTCGGCATCTGATGATATAGACATAATGGTAGTTTAATAATAAAATAAAAACGGGTTAGCAGCCCTTATTGTTGTTGGAGGCGCGAAGATACAGGTTTTGTATAATTATTGTTCCGAGGAACGAGGAATCTTGTTAGAGCAATAGGCTTAGCAACACGAACAGGGGTCCTATCCGGGTGGCTATTCGGTTTAAAATCATTAACTCAACCTGTCATTTCGAGGGATAACGAGAAATCTTGTTCGGGCGGATAAGATTTGCAATATGAACAGGATTTCTCACTGTCGTTCGAAATGACAATTTTATTTATGAGTTGAAACATACCAATAAGCCCAGAAGCCAAGTTGAAAAGCAGTGTAAATGATAAAAATTATCAGAAAGAAGTAGAATATCATCTTCCACATTTGGCCGGTAATTGAGTATTAATACTCCCTCACCATTTCATCATTATAACACCATAGCCAGCGTTCGCCGGGCTCGGCCGATGCCATTACGGGGTGGCCGCTGCGGTGGTGGTGTTTGGTCATGTGTTTTTGGGGCGATGAATCGCAGCACAGGGTTACGCCGCAGGTTTGGCAGGTGCGCAGGTGCAGCCAGGTGCCGTTTTGTTTAACACATTCTTCGCATACGTACTGGTCGCCAATTTTAACTTCGGTAATGGCGGTGAGGTGTTCGCACAGGGTTTCTTCGGCCATGGCAGGTAATTAGTTATCGTCCTTAAAGTTAAATAATTTTTTGCGACCTAAATCATACGTCAGTCTGAAAGCTTGCTGGCTATCGCCCAGTTGCCCCGGCGATTGGTGCAGGCTCAATATAAACTGGCCTTTAATATGCTTAAACAAAAACGGCGTGTAAATAATGTCGAGACGGTTATAGATCTTTTTGCGGTAAAAAGCATCGCCATAGGTAACGTCGTGGCCCTGGCCTTTGTAAAATTCATCAAAAAACGCAATACGGTGGTAGCTGGCATATATGCTGGCCACGACACCCAGTGGCTTGCGGAAACCGTTCACGCTACGTACACGCTCCAGTGAGAGCATACCGCCGGCCTCAACCGAAAGCGAATCGAACATGGTTTTTTTACCAAAATTGTAGCCTAAGCGTATCTGTGCCGCACCGTTATCGCGTATATGATCGCCGGGTATTGACACCGCCGGACCGGCATCATGCAGCAACATAAAGTAGTGCGACAGGTAAAATGGCCCAAATGGATCAGGCAGGTATTTACCGGCTAAACCGAACAGGAATTGCTCGCGGTCGGTATTGGTTTGGCGGCTGGTCCAGTCGAGCCACAAGGTTTCGTAGCCGTACTCGGTTTGGTAACGGGTAGCCAGGCCCTCTATGTTGGGGCGGTAATACATCAGCGTATCGTTAAGTATGGCACGCGGGTAGCTACTCAATATCTCTTTACGCGGAAACATACCGGCATTGAACAGCCATTTGTGACTCTCGAACTTGTAATAAGCCACCGGATCGACCCGTAAAAAGTAAGGCTTGGCACCAAACTCATGTATACCGTTTATACCAATAACAATGTGGTTAAGGCTATCGATGTTCAACCCAAAATCAATAGCAGTACGCATTCCCGAATAGGTTCGAGAGCGTTCGGTGTAGGCTTTGTACTCGCGGTTATCTAAAAAACCCAATCCGCTTACGTTAACATCAACACTTTGCTGGGCTTGTGCAAGGCGGGCAACGAGTAAACAAAATATAAGGAAGTAAAACTTTTTTATCATAGATTTTTATTGAACGGTAAAATTAACAATGCGGCTGTTTCGGCCACCTAAAAACGGTGTAGTGCATAACGAAAATATGAGTTCATACTTGCCTTTTTTAGTTGGAGCCTTTGCCGCAAAAGTATAGTTTACTTTGTTATGCGGCGTAATCACAATATCATTAAAATTATGCGGAGCATATTCAAATATGCCATTATCGCCCTGGTAAAAACAGGCCACAAGCGTTACCTGGCTGCCTTGTTTTGGGTTAGCAAAGTTTACAAGAGTATTGTACGGATTAATAATTTGCAGATTAAATTTCATTAACTCACCCGGCCTCGCCGTTAGATCATACTTATCAGTGCGAATATCAACTTTCTGATAAGTGCGTACACTGTCAACCCAAAAGCCAAACCAAGTGTCTTTATCCGTTTTGATGCTGTCAGTTTCAGAGCCGCCTAAGCGATAAGGGGTGGTATAAAAAGCGCGCTTGTTTTGCATGCTATCTTCAATGGGCCACATATCATATTGAGTGCGGCGATAGTTGGAGGCATCGTACGAAAACCCTTTTAAGCTGTGCGTATAATAATTGTATTTAGAGGCCGATTGAAAACCCACCGGCATGATCACGTAAGCATCGCCAACCTTCTTTTTAGTTTCCTGCGCCCATTCGTCGTAACCGTAATAAGTTTCTAAAAAGGCCAGCTTTTTAACAGCTGGGATGCCGGCAATAAGCACCAGCCTGAATACGATGATAAGTGCAGTATTGGCCAGTGCCAGTTTATACAGCCATTTTGGTTGAACCGGTGCGTCCGACAAGCGGATAAGCACCAACAGTATCAGCGGTACAAAGCCTATCAGCGTCCAGTGCGGTTGCACGTTACCCTTAATGGTGTTGAACCAAAAGAAAGCAAAAATGCCTATACTGTTAAACAACAGGCAACGGGTAAAAGTACTGAGCGGCTTTTTGCCAAACCCGTAGTAAAACAAAAACCAGCCAATAAGCGGACCGGCAATTAATAATTGGCCGGGTATAAACTCAAACACACGCGCTGTGCTGAAAACATCGGCTGATGAACGCTCGAACAAATGGTAGTTTACCGATGGATAGTTATGGTTGATTTGCCATAGAATATGCGGCAGATACAACAATGCCGCTACAACCGGTATAAGATAAAAAGATGGCCTTAACAGTATTTTAGAATTAGCCAGCAAGGTAAGCAGCAACACCAAAACGCCATGATATTTACTGTACAGCAACAAGGCTATTACCACCGCCAACAGCAAGGCGTAAGCCCAGTTATTTTTTTCGAGATAGTGCTGGTATACGTAGTAAAACAAAATGGTGAATAACAGCAAAGGCACATCGGGCGTGGTTATAAAACCGTAAATATGAAAAGCCAGCAAACCCGATACCAAGGCAACAAACCAACGGGCATCAGTATTGTACCGTTTAACAATTAGCCAAAGCAGGTATACCGATACTGTGCTCGATATTACGGTAAGCAGGCGTAAACCCAGTTCGGTTTGCATAATGCTATCACCCAGGCGGATGAACAGCGCCACCATAGGCGGATGGTCATAATACCCCCAATCTAAAAAGCGCGAGTATATCCAGTAGTAAGCCTCATCTGGGTGAACGCCCAGCGTGGCAGCCTGCAGGGTGTTGAGCAACGTCCACCCGGCTAAAAAAAACAAGATGTACCGGTTAGCTTGTGCTTTACTCAGGCTGGTGTTGAACATAGTATTGGGTAGATGGGGTAAAGTTAGGCAATTGTGCGCGAAGTTTGTCAGCTTACTGCTTATCAACCGCTCATTGCCGCGGGGGCTACTACTTTTGTCTTGATACAAAAGATAGCAAAAAATCAAGTCACCTCCACAGTGCTTCGTTGTCACACATGGCCACCGCTGCAAAGCCGGGCAGCACCACGGGCTTTTTATCTTTTGCCCCACTTCGTTCGCTCTTGGGCCATTGCTTCAGCAAAATCTAAGAGGCCCTTGCCAACCGCACAGCCCATCATGTGCTGCCCCGCTTTCGCCCCGAAGCTGGGAGGTAACGAACTGCGAAAGAAATAGCCTACAAGGATAATAAGTTATATGCAAATTAAAAAGAGCGTTGGCTCGCCACAACGCCCGGCCAGGAGCTGCCTGTGGGGTGGAAGGGATCGTTGTGGATAGGCCCTTTTGTTACTTTTGGGGCTATGCCAAAATTGCGATAGCAATCATCCACACCCAAAACAAACAAAACGTGGAGAACTTTAGCCCCCGCGGCAATGAGCGGTAGATAATCGATAAGCTAACCAAGAAACAAATAACCTACTTCCCAAACATTTCTTCAATAGCCTTGGTCCTGTACTTAAATATCTGCTCAATTTTTTTCTCAACCAATACCTTGTTGGCAAACAAACCTACAGGGCCATACCCAATGGCGTAATTTAAAATATCGGTCATGAGTACACCGCCTTCAACCTGTTTAAAATGGTGCTGGTGGTGCCAAAGGGCGTAGGGGCCAAAGCGCTGTTCGTCTACAAAGTAAACCTTGTCTTGCACGTGGGTAATTTCGGTCATCCAGTTAAGCTTTACGCCAAGGAGGGGCGATACTTTGTAAGTGATGATCATACCCGGATACATTTTAGTATCGGGTGTGTAGGATGAAGTAACGATAAACTTCATATCGGCCGGAGTTATCTTCTGCAAATTAAGCGGCGAAGAGAAGAAATCCCAGGCTTCGTCAATACTAATGGGGATGAATTGCTCCCAGCGGCGTTCGTATGTTTTCACAGATGCAAAACCAGTAATTACGGTAATAGTTTTTTAAGGCGGGTATCTAATATTGCCAGCAGTTCGCTAAAATCCTTTTCGCTGTAACCTATGGATTGATAAATGATCTTGCCGTTCTCATCCAGCACTACGTTACGCGGTATAGATTGCGTGGCAAACAGGCTGAATATCTTGCGGCCTTCGTCGGGCAGTATATTAAAGGTGTAGCTGTTACTTTCTTTAAATGGAAGCACTTTTTCCCAGCCTTCTTCACGGCCAAAAGCCATGAGGGCAAATTTGGGGTTGTCTTTATACTTTTCCCAAATCTCCTTTTGCACCCGCGGAAACTCCTGACGGCATGGCGGGCACCAGGTGGCAAAAAAGTTTAGCAGCACTATTTTGCCCTTATAATCGGCAATGGAGGCAGTTTTATCTTTATCCAGCTTAAACTCAAATGCCGGCACCTGCTGGCCAATTTTGGTTAAGGTAGATGCTTCTTCGGCGGAGGTTTGGGCGTTAGCGCCAAGAGTAATAACGGCTAAGGTTAGGAGCAAAAAAATCTTCTTCATAAAACAGTAGTTTATGCAATATACTAAAATAACAGATTTATATACTGCTTTAGTAGAGTTTGCACGGTGTTGGGTATAAATTTCACTTCCCCTCTTGAGAGGGGGCGGGCAGGAATGAGCAACGGCAGGGTGTGTCATTAGCAAACTTAACCTATCCCAAAGGACACACCTCTCCACCCCTCTCAAGAGGGGAATCGCACAAGCCCTTGTATTCTTTCGTGTTACTGCACCATTTTATTAGCGCAATAGCTGCTGGCAAAAGCTTCGGGCTTGGCCTTAAATACAAAGCCCATACTCAAAATATAACCCATGGCCTCGTGCAGGGCTTGGTTCGATTTAAACATGGGGTTGGTGTTTATGTCGGCATGTACTTCCAGGTCTACTTCATACAAATCCAGCAAATCGCAAAGGTGGTAAGCCGTGTCTATTGACTTTTGTACCTCGTTGAGCATACGCTCTTTGATGCTCATTTTTTTGGTGCTGCGCTCCTGGTGAATGAACATAAAACCACCGCGCTGCTCGCGCAAAAAAACAATTACGGTGGCAAAATCGATCACCTCGCCCTTAACCTGCGAATCGGTGCCGATGCAAACTTTTAGCTTGTTGCCCAGGGCTGTTTCGCGTTCAATGGCTTGTTCAACTTCTTCGAGGATGGGGGTGCGCAGTATTTCACCGCTAAATTTTCTCCAGGTCATAAATTTACGTTGGGTTAAAATTTATAAATGACCTTATTAGGGTCTATAAAAATAAGCGATAGTATTTCATATAAACGTAACGCTTATGTGATTTATTTGTTAACATTTATTTGGTTATCAACATATTGTGCGCAAGCGCAGATGCGGCGTGGCGATTATTTGCTTTACCTATTATAAGTAGTCTATTGTTTTATTGTAAGAGGTTATACATCTTTAACAAAAACTCTGTTACTCATGAAAATTAATAAATGGTTAATACTGGCCGCGCCTGTGCTGGCTGCGGCTGCCTGCTCACAGCAGCCGAAAGATAAATCGGCCGAGGTTCCCAAACGCACCGTGTTCTTCGACAAAACGGCTATGGATACCACCGTTAAGCCCGGCGATAACTTTTTTGAGTATGCCGGCGGCGCATGGCTCAAAAAAACCAAGATACCTGAGAGCGAAAGCGGCTGGGGTTCATTTTATACCCTGTACGATGATAACCTGAAAAATTTGCACCAGATTTTAGATGGCCTGGGCAAAACCGAGCATGATAAAGGCAGCAACGAACAAAAAGTAGCCGACCTGTACTCCAGCGGCATGGACACCGCCGCCATAGAAAAATTGGGTTATACCCCTATAAAACCTGTTTTAGATAAAGTAAAAGGCATTAAAGATTATAAAGAGCTGTTAGCCTACGTTGCCGACAGCTACAAAGACGGCGATGGCTACCTGATTGGCATGTATGTTGGGCCCGATGATAAAAACAGCACCAAAAACCTGGCTCAATTTAGCCAAAGCGGCTTAGGTATGCCCAACCGCGATTATTACTTCAAAACCGATTCGTCCTCAGTTAAAATACGTAAGGCTTATGTGGCTTATATAACAAAGCTGTTTACCCTTACCGGTACCGATGCTGCAACGGCTGCTAAAAATGCCGATGCTATTTTAAAGCTCGAAACCGAGATAGCCAAATCGCACTCCACCCCGGTTGAACTGCGCGACCCGGTTAAAAACTACAATAAGTTTACGGTTGATGCCCTGCAGAAACAGGTGCCTGACATCGACATAAAAGACGTATTGAAACGTATGGGTATAAGTACCGATACCGTATTGGTTGGTCAGCCTAAATACTATACCGCGCTGGGCAAGTTGCTCAAAACTCAGCCTATTGAAGTTTGGAAAAACAAGATCATATTTACCAGAATACACGGTTCGGCTCCTTATTTAAGCAAAGCTTTCCGCGATGCGCGTTTCGACTTTTTTGGCCGCCAGTTAAACGGGCAAAAATCGCAGCAGGAACGCTGGAAAAATTTAGTTGAGGTTACCGATGGCGGCTTGGGTGATTTGCTGGGCCAGTTGTATGTAGAAAAATATTTCCCGGCCGATGCTAAAAAGCGCATGCTCGATCTGGTGAATAACCTTCAGGATGTGTACCGCGGACGCATTCAAAAACTGGATTGGATGAGTGCCGAAACCAAGAAAAAGGCCGAGGACAAACTCAATGCCTTCACCAAAAAAATTGGCTATACCGATAAGTGGAAAAAGTATGATGACATCAGCATTGACAAAGGCGCTTACTATGCCAACATGCAGGCCATATCCAAACATGATTACAAAGAGCAATTGGAGAAAGTGAACAAACCGGTCGATAAGAGCGAGTGGGGCATGACACCTCCAACCGTTAACGCTTACTACAACCCAAGCTTTAACGAGATCGTGTTCCCGGCGGGCATATTGCAGTTTCCGTTTTTTGATAAGGATGCCGATGATGCCATTAACTACGGCGCAATTGGTGCAGTAATTGGCCATGAAATGACCCACGGTTTTGATGACCAGGGCAGCCAGTACGATAAAGACGGCAACCTGAAAGTTTGGTGGACTAAAGATGATCAGGCCAAGTTTAAAGCCAAAACATCGGCCATGGCTACCCAATATAGCGGTTACACCATTCTGGATAATCAGCATGTGAACGGTAACCTTACCCTGGGCGAAAACATTGCCGATAACGGCGGTGTGGCTATTGCCTACCAGGCGTTTAAGAATACACCGCAAGGCAAGGGCAATACCAAAATTGACGGCTTAACCCCCGATCAGCGTTTCTTTTTGGCCTATGCACAAGTATGGCGCATAAAAAGCCGCGACGAACTGATGCGCACCCGCCTGAGCGTTGACCCGCACTCGCCCGAAATGTACCGCGTAAACGGTCCGCTGAGTAATATTGATGCCTGGTACAAGGCCTTTGATATTAAACCGGGCGATAAGCTGTACAAACCCGAAGACAAGCGTATAAAAATTTGGTAAGCCAGGCGCTTCACCCCATATCGCAAAAAAGCGGATGCCAACCATGGCATCCGCTTTTTTGTTTATACCTTTATATATAAGGCCCATCCATGAAAACACCCCCGCAAAAAATACTATACCTCGCATTAGCAACAACCCTGCTTATGCTCAACAGCTGCTTTTTATTTAACCGCAACCCCAACACGGCACAAAGGGGCAAACGCTTTCCGCATGACAGTGATAAACCTAAGCAGGAGGGAAAGAAGAAGGAAAACAATAATTAAAACTATATAAATTTGCTACTTGCCCTACACCATTAGCCGCAATTGCAAATTTAACATCTCTTTAAATTCTGTGTTTGTAATAAACAGCTTTACACAGGAATCAGAGAATTACAACATTTATTCGCGTTAAACTTTGTTATACACCACCAAATTCGGAGCTTTCTGTGATATGTAACGCTCTTCAGAAAAAAACCGGAAGTAGCAATCTTATTTTCCGCCGGTGCGTACGTACATGTACACAATAGCAATTATTACGGTAAGGCCTAAAACTACAAGCCCGGTAATACCTTTCTTTTTGTCTTGCTTCATTACCCAAAACAGTAGTCCTACCAACGGTAAAACAAATATCAGCCAAAAAATAAGTGATGGAATGCTCATAAGTTATGTCTTAAAAAGGCATGCGGGCCAGTGGTGCCACATGCTGATCGGTAAAATCGTTTTTTAAAAATTTGTAATATCCGGCAACGGCAATCATGGCGGCATTATCGGTACAATACTCCATGCGGGGTATAAAAGTATTCCAACCGTGTTTTGCACCCAGCTCTTGCAAGCCCTGGCGCAAACCCGTATTGGCCGATACGCCTCCGGCCAGCGCAATATCTTTTATGCCTAAATCTAACGCGGCTTTGCTCAGTTTATTGAGCAGTATGGTAACAATTCGGTGCTCTACCGAGGCGCAAATATCGGCCAGGTTATTTTGCACAAAGCCTGGAGTGGCGGCCTCATTTTTTTGAATGAAGTAGAGTATAGAAGTTTTTAAACCACTGAAACTGAAGTTATAGCCGGGTATCTGTGGTTCGGGAAACTGGTAGGCTTTAGGGTTACCTAACCTGGCATGCTTGTCAATAAGCGGTCCGCCGGGATAAGGCAGGCCGAGTATTTTACTGGTTTTATCCATGGCTTCGCCGGCGGCATCATCTTGTGTGTGCCCTATCACTTCCATATCAAAAAAATCCTTCACCAAAACTATTTGTGTGTGCCCGCCCGAAACGGTCAAACATAAGAAGGGGAATGTTGGTTTAGGTTCATCAATGAAGTGAGCCAAAATGTGAGCTTGCATGTGGTTTACCTCAATAAGCGGCAGGTTTTGGGCCAGCGCAAATGCCTTGGCAAATGATACCCCTACCAGCAACGAGCCTAAAAGGCCCGGACCCCGTGTAAAAGCTACCGCATCAATATCATTTTTGCTTACTTTTGCGTTAGATATAGCTTGTTGTACAGCAGGAATTATATTTTGCTGATGAACCCTCGAGGCCAGCTCGGGCACAACGCCCCCGTAAGCCTCGTGTATAGTTTGATTGGCTATGATGTTACTTAACATCACGCCATCTGCATACACCGCAGCCGAGGTTTCATCGCATGATGATTCTATTCCTAATATAACGGGCATTTAGTTACAGGGTTTTAAGCGGCAAAATTATCAAAAAAATACTCAAAATAACACTCGTACTGGTACTCATTGTGCTGCTCATTGTCAGTATAGTGTTAATACTTTTTCAATACAAGCCAGTGCAAACCTGGGCGGCTAAAAAGGCTACCAAGTATTTATCAGAGGAACTACACACAAAGGTCGACATTAAAAGCCTTTACATAAAGCCATTCTCATCGGTGGTACTGGAAGACCTTTACATTCTTGATAAGCAAAACGACACGCTGCTCCGAACGCCTCACTTGGCCGTTGAACTACAAGGCTTTTCGATATTTAACAGCATTAAGCGCCGCGTGCTTAACTTTGAAACCATACAGCTTGATAACGGCGTTTTTAACTTCAAACAACTTAAAGACAGCACTACCAACCTCTCTTTTCTTATTGATTATTTTAGCGGCCCGCCCGATACCACCAAAAAAGCAAGCAAACCCTGGACGCTCAACTTTGGCCGCATTACCATCAACAACTTTCACTTTAAGTACAAAAACTACCTCGATACGCTTAAAACACCCGGCGTAGTCAATTTTGAAGATCTGGACGTTGATCGTTTCAGCACCGTGGTAACAGGTATGGATTTGAAGAATCACCTGTTTAAGGGCAATGTACAAAAACTTGCCTTGCATGAGTTGCGCAGCGGCTTTTTGTTAAAAGAACTATCGGCCAATGCCACTATTGATACCAACCAGATTTTGCTGCAAAACCTGCATTTGGTTACACCTAACTCTCATTTGAAAGACTACTTCAGGATGCGCTTTAAATCTTTCAGCGACTTTAGTGATTTTGAGAAGAAGGTACATATGGATGCTGATATAAAAGATTCACACCTCTCATCAAAAGATGTGGCTTACTTTACGCCATCGTTAGATAAAACCAACTTTGAATTAGGTTTAAGCGGTCGTGCCAGCGGATTGGTAAACAACATTAAAGCCAGCAACCTCACTGTTACCGCCGGACAAGCCACCTACATACGGGGCAACTTTAACCTAAAAGGGTTGCCCGATTGGGATAACACTTACCTCACGCTCGAATTTAAACAGCTGGCATCCAACAAAAAGGACCTCGATTACCTGTACACGCATTTTACCGGTATGCCCAACCGAAAAGTGCCCGACCTATTCAGCAAGTTTGGAAATATTAGCTATAGCGGCAAATTTACCGGCACGCAAAAAAACTTCAATATAGCCGGAACTTTTAAAACCCTTTTAGGACGTCTTGACCCTGACGTAAACATTAGGTTCAATGCCAAGGGTGTGCCGGCCTACAAGGGTAGCATAGCAGCTACTAATTTTAATTTGGCTGCCCTGTTAGATGATAAAAGCTTAGGCCGTACTACTTTAAAAGCCACGGTAGATGGCAGTGGCGATGATCTTAAAAACTTATCAACCACGTTGAATGCCGATGTTAATTTTATTGACTACAATGGCTATAAATACCGGAATATTGATTTAGACGGAACTTTCAGGAACCAGGTTGCTAAAGCAAAAATTAAGGTAAACGATCGCAATGTCAAGCTCAACCTCAATGGCAACATAGATCTTAATCCCGAGTTACCCAGATATACCATCACCGGCTCCATAAAAGATGCTCATTTAAACAGACTTAAACTGGTTAAAGACACGCTTACCTTAACTACCAACATAAACACCAGTTTTTCGGGCAATAATCTTAAAAACCTGCAGGGTTTTGTACAGCTAACCCCTACCCGTATTACCACTCCAAAAGACAACTATGTAATTGACACCTTAAAGTTAACAGCCGAAGGTTTGGGCAATAACAGGCTCATCAGCCTCCGCTCTGATTTGGCCGATGGTAGCATTAAGGGTAGTTATGATCTGGCAACCTTTCCTTCTTATTTTAAGTCTATAGCTAAAAAATATATCCCATCGCTACAAACTAAAATATATACGCCAGGGCCGCAAAACTTTGATTTCAGGCTCAATTTAAAAAACCTCGACCCTGTACTGCTCATGTTCATGCCCGACCTGAAAATTCCTGAAGGCGGTACATTTGTAGGGCACTTCAATTCGGCCGAAAAAACGGCTACGCTAAGTGGTTTAATAAAAACCGTGAAGTATGGCAAAATGGTGTTTCATGATTTTATTGTGGACGAAAGCACTGCCGATAGCCTGTTAACGCTCAACTTATCATTAAGCAAGGTTGATTTAACCGATAGTCTGTACATTAAAGATATTAACATTACCAATTTTTTGCGTCGCGACAGTTTAAACTTCAACGTAAAACTATCAGATAAAAATGCTACCAACCAACTGGATTTGTACGGCCTGGTAGAGTTTGGCCGCGATACCACAGCCAAACTTAAACTCCTTCCATCAGAAGTTATACTGGAGCGCGAATCATGGCGCTTAACTGAGCAGGTACGCATACGATTGCTAAATGGCAAAACAGATATTGAAAATTTTGAGCTTACCAACGGAGAGCAACGCGTAAGTATTGATGGCTTTATATCAAGCTCGCCCGAAGATAAACTTAAGGTTACCTTTGATAAATTTAGGATGGCCACCATTAACCAGCTTACCAAGGCAGGAGGTGTATTATTACATGGCTCGCTCAATGGTGAGGTTAACCTGAGTTCGATATTAAAAAAAACCGGGGTGGATGCCAACCTGCGCATCGACTCGTTAACGATGAACAAAACCCTGGTGGGCGATGTAAAAATTGTATCAGACCTTGATAACGATAACAGCCGCGCCAACGTAAAACTCAATATTTTAAACCGTGGCCTTGAAACCCTGAATATTGCCGGAGCTTATTATTTAGACAAAGGCGAGGGCGATAAACTTGATTTTGATGTACGCATGGATCAAACGGAGGCCGTCATTTTTTCTCCGTTTATTAAAAACCTGGTATCAAATGTAAAAGGTACCCTATCGGCCGATATGAAACTGACCGGAGCGCCATCGAACCCTAAACTTAACGGTAACATTACCTTGGCTAATACCGGCGTTACGGTTGATTACCTGAAAGTGCCTTATACCATTAATGATAAACTTACGGTTGAAAACAGCATCATCAAAATTGATGATATGCGCATAAGTGACCCACGCGGCGGTAAGGGCACAGCTAATGGAAAAATAGACCTTTCGGACTTTGCCAATCCTTTACTTGATATTAGTGTAAGGGCCAATAACCTCATGGCGCTCAATACCACCTTTCGCGATAATCGCCTTTATTACGGTACGGCTTTTGGTAGCGGCAGTTTTAGCTTTACCGGCCCAATTGACAATATGAAGATTGATATTAAAGCCAAAACCGAAGATGGTACGGTATTTAATAATTCCGCTTAATACGTCGGCAACGGCCAATGAGTATGATTTTATAAGGTTTGTAAGCCATAAAGACTCTACCAGGGTTATTAGTACAGCCAACGCATTTAAAGGCGTTACGCTAAACTTCGATCTATCGGCCGATGAAAAAACCCTGGTACGAATAACCACCGATTTGGGCTTACTCGAAGGGCGTGGTGTAGCCAACGGATTAAAATTGAACATTAACAGCCTGGGCGATTTTGAAATGCGGGGAGACTTCCTCATTTCATCGGGTAAGTTTGAATTTACGGCTAAAAACTTCATCAGCAAAAACTTTCAGGTTAACCAGGGCGGTACGCTACGCTGGACGGGTAACCCATCAAACGCAGAGATCAATCTTAAAGCCATTTATGAGCTACGGGCCAACATCTCTAACTTATATTCGGCGGCGGGTTTACAATCACCGTGGGGTACCCGCCAGGAGCTGGTACAGGCACAACTTATGCTAACCCGAACGCTGCTGCAACCGGTAATTGAGTTTGATTTTACTTTCCCGCTCAATGCATCAATTAAAGACGATATGGCAACTTACCTGTCCGACATTAACAACCGTAACCAGCAGGCCCTGAGTTTGATTGTAAGGCGGCAGTTTGCCCCGGGTACGGGTTCAAATATTAATCAGCAGGTATTGGGAACAGCCAGTACGGCAGCAAGCGAGTTTTTCTTTAATAAACTCAACAGCTATATTGCCCAGTCAACTAATTTCCGCAGTCTCGATTTAAACATTCGCTCTCAAAGTGATGCCAGTGCATCGTTAAGGTTGTTTAAAGACCGCGTAGTACTCAATGGCAGTGTATACAATGCCAACGGTAGTAACGATCTGTTCAGCAATAATTCATCAAACCTGTTCAATTCTGATTTCAGGAAACTTACTACCGATTTTAATGCCGAATACCTGATACGGCAGGATGGACAGTTGCGGGGACGTTTTTCATACCGCACCCTCAATACTACGGCCATTAGCAGTACGATTGATTACCGTCCGCAATATGTAAACGGGTTAGGTTTAATATATCAACGAGATTTTGATACGTTTAAAGAATTCTTTCGCAACCTTTTCAGAAAAGGGCGTAATGCAGCCCAGCAACCGGCAGATAGTTCAAACGCACCGGTGGTAATTGATGACCCTGAAGAAGATAAAGAGTAAGGTTATTTTAACAAGAATGTCATCTCGAACGATAGTGAGAGATCTTATATAAGCGATGCTGCAAAGCGTCTAAGATTTCTAATTATCACTCGAAATGACATTGAGTATTTATAAGTAAGAGCCTATATCTTAATGATTCTTTAAAATGGCATGCTCCATTTTATCACGTTTGGTAATAAGGTAAGTCTCATTATGCGGGTTTGGTGCAATTTCGATAGGAACGGTTTCAACCACCTCAATGCCATAGCCTGTTAGGCCGGTACGCTTTTTAGGATTGTTGCTCATCAAACGCATCTTGGTAATACCCAAATCGCGGATGATTTGTGCACCTATGCCATAATCGCGCTGATCCATTTTAAAGCCCAACTGAAGATTGGCTTCAACCGTATCTAAGCCGCTTTCCTGTAATTGGTAGGCTTTTAATTTATTAATTAGACCAATGCCGCGGCCTTCCTGGTTCATATATACAATAACTCCTTTGCCTTCCTGACTTACAATTTCCATAGCCTTGTGTAACTGTGGGCCGCAATCGCACCGACACGAGCCAAAAATGTCGCCGGTTACACAGGAACTGTGCACACGTGTTAAAACGGGTTCGCCAGGCTCCCAAGTACCTTTTACCAGTGCTAAATGATGCTCCCCGGTATCTTTTTGAGTGTAGGCAATCATATCAAAATCGCCCCATTCAGTAGGCATTTTTACTGAAACCTCACGGTCAATTAAGGTTTCGGTATTGAGGCGATAAGCTATCAGGTCTTTAATCGAAATTATTTTGAGATCGTGCTCCTTAGCCATTACCAGCAAATCGGGCAGGCGCGCCATTTCGCCATCATCCTTCATTACCTCGCATATAACACCCGATGGCTCAAGACCGGCCATAACCGGTAAATCAATAGCAGCCTCGGTATGGCCTGCGCGGCGTAATACGCCACCGTCTTTGGCAATCAGCGGAAACACGTGTCCCGGGCGACCCAAATCGGCAGGTTTGGTAGCCGGATCAATTAAGGCCAGGCTGGTTTTTGAACGGTCGGACGCTGATATACCTGTTGTACAACCATGCCCCAGTAAATCAACCGAAACCGTAAAGTTGGTTTCGAGTGTGGCCGTATTATGGTTAACCATAGGTTCCAGTTCCAGTTCATTAGCGCGTTGGCGGGTAATGGGTGCACATATTAATCCGCGCCCGTATTTAGCCATGAAGTTTATAGCTTCAGGGGTTGCATAGCGGGTGGCAATTAAAAAATCACCTTCATTTTCGCGGTCATCATCATCAACTACGATGATCATTTTTCCGGCTTTTATAGCTTCTATAGCTTCGGGTATGGTATTCAGCATGTTAATGGGATAACTGGCTAACCGCAAAAACCGGCAACCAGTCAATATTTAAACAAAGTTACGCTATATGTGAGTGTAAACAAGTCGGCTTTATGTAAAATCGGTTCATCAGGCTGTTGCGGCCTTGCGCTTAAATATTTTATTGAAGAATCGCTTATAAGCTTCGGTATCAAACAAAACCGAATCATTGGCCGCCTTGTACGATAGGAACAAGCCTATAGGCGTTAATATGAAAATAGCGGCCCACATGCCCATAGCCGGGGTAATACTACCCTCCTTGGCCGATTTTTCGCCAATGGTGGCAATAATGTAATACAGCAAAAAGAAGATTACCGATACTACCACCGGCAACCCCAGGCCGCCTTTACGTATAATTGCGCCAAGCGGTGCGCCAATTAAAAACAACGCTAAACAAGCCGCCGAGAGTGTGAATTTTTTATTATACTCAATAGAATATTTACGGATGGTTTTTGATTCTTCCTGGTAACGCTCAGATACGGGTTTGAGCATATCGCGAATGGTTTGTGCCGAGCTTTGAGCACCCGGTAAGGCATTATGTAACACTTTGCCTTTAAGTGCTACAGCCGGCAAAGCACGTGTTGTACTGCCTTTAATAGCCTTGTGCGGCATCACAAAATATTTAATGTAAGGCGACATCATAGCTGCATTGCTATTGGTTGACTGCCTAACGGTTTTAATGATAGAATCTTGCGACAAGGTTAATTGTTTCAGGTTCATCATTTGTATGGTCGATCGCCACTCGCTGGCGTCGGTACGTTTCATTTTAAAGTCCGATAGATCAAACTTACGTTCGGTTGAGGCAAAACGCCTGCGGTTAAATTGCTGCCGGGCATTGATGTTACGCTTGTCGGGTGCTTCTGAATATTGTATACCATCTTTAAGCTTTAAAACCAGGTACATATCATCGGGCGTGCGGTACATAATGCCTTCTTTGGCAAAAAGCACACTCAGGTTATTGGTTTTTTCCTCTTTCTGGTAAATCATTACACCGTGCAGCGTTTGGCCGTCGGCATCCTTTTTTTGCACACGTATGGAGTATCCGGGTATACTGTTATTAAAAATGCCTTCAGATATCAGGAAGGCCGTTTTTTGCTGGCGCACATCGTACAATAACGAGTAGTACTTAAAATTGGCAATAGGCAGCATGTAATCTGAAAACAGGAAAGCGCCTATGCTGAGCATGGTTACCACGATCATCATGGGGTACATAGCCCTTCCTAATGATATACCTGCCGATTTGATGGCTACCAGCTCATAATTTTCGCCCAGGCTGCCGTAGGTCATGATGGATGACAGCAGCACCGACAAGGGCAGCGCCATGGCCACGTTGGTCATGGAGGCGTACATCATGAGCTCTAAAATAATATACCACTGAAAACCTTTGCCAATGAGGTCGTCGATGTATTTAAACAAAAACAACATCAGCAACACAAACATTACGATGAAAAAGGTAACGATGAAAGGCCTTATAAAGGATTTTAGTATTAAGAGGTGTATCTTTTTCACTGTGCAAAGTTACGCAAATAGGCTATTGTACCCAACAACGCAGTTGCTAAGCATAACGGCTTTAGGCATTTAATATTATGCCTGTTACAGGCTACTAAAATGCTGGAGTAAATTTATGCACCCAATACGCTAAAAAGATAATCAATCTGGTTGTCCCAAATCAGTTTACGTTCGGCTATGGTATCCTCGGTGGCAAAATCGGTTATGTTGAGGGCTACATCATTGGTAAGTTCATCCTGCGCTATTTCCATTTCGAAATAATACTGCGGCTCATCATCCAGCCAGCGAAAGCGCACAAACTTGTTTTCTTTAGCGGCCAGGAGTTTGGCCTTCTGCTCTTCATCATCCCAGGTAAAGGTAAAAACCTGATCGCGGTAAACTACTTTATCGGCAAACCATTGGGTAAGGCCATTGGCCTCACTTAAAAAACTATACAAAATACGCGGAGACGATTTAATTTCATACTCCAGATTAAACTTTTTCTTTTCGGACATATATCAGGTTTACAGAGGGTTTTGCCGGCTGAACCGCAAATGTTA
This sequence comes from Mucilaginibacter terrae, assembly GCF_031951985.1. Lineage (NCBI taxonomy): Bacteria > Pseudomonadati > Bacteroidota > Sphingobacteriia > Sphingobacteriales > Sphingobacteriaceae > Mucilaginibacter > Mucilaginibacter terrae. The sequence continues at coordinate 2,700,097 of NZ_JAVLVU010000001.1, forward strand.
AACATTTTTTCTAAAGAAAGGTAAATAATCCTATATTTGCAAACCTTTTTAGGGAAGCCCCTTCGGCAAACCTAAAATGCGGACGTTAATACTGCGGGATAGCTCAGATGGTAAGAGCGTAGGATTCATATACGCCTGAGGCGGACGGCAGTCCTTAAAATGCGAATATAAATTGCGGGATAGCTCAGATGGTTAGAGCGTAGGATTCATAACCCTAAGGTCGGCAGTTCGATCCTGCTTCCCGCAACCTGGCAAAAGGCCATCAGTTTTTTACTGATGGCCTTTTTTGTGTATACTCGTGTATGTTTACTGTATATGTACTCTCCTACCTTCAACAAAATTTACATTGGTTACACGCCTGACATGACTAATCGCTTTCTATCTCATAATGAGTTGGGAACAAAAGGTTACACTGTAAAATACCGGCCATGGGTAATTCTTCGAACTGAGGAATATCTAACTAAACCAGACGCTATGAAAAGGGAGCAACAGTTAAAAGGAGGAAAAGGCCGAGATTTGATTGAAGATTTTAAAAAATGCTCAGATGGTTAGAGCATAGCATTCATATCCGCCTAAGGCGGACGGCAGTTCGATCCTGCTTGCCGCAGCCTTTTTTTTGCCTACTGCGGTATACTAACAATTGATTGGTTTCGTTTACATATATTCTATAAAAAGGAAGCCGTTAAATCACGCTTATGCATAGGTCAGAATTTATCAAGCTAATGAGCATTCTGCCATTGCTAACCAAGGCCAAAGGAATTGAATCGCTGTTACAAAGTCCGGGACTGTTAAACCATACCGAAAGGATGCCGGTGTTTTTCACAGGTCATATCGATTCGCATGCCGAGAAGTTTCAACCGTTACTAAAAAGCCTTCAGGCGTTGGGCGCTTCGGTAAAACCATCAGTTATATTGGTTATTTCGGCACACTGGCTCACGCTTGGCGAATCGTATGTAACCATTAATAAGCAATTTAACGTACCCGATTATCCGTCAACAGGCTCCCCAACAACAGCAGAATATTTAGTTAGTACCACGGCTATAAAACCCTATGAATGGGAACTGGATCATGGTGCCTGGATGAGACTAAAACATATTGCGCCCAACCGCAACATTCCTGTTTTGCAGCTAAGTATTGATATGGAACAACCTTTGGATTATCATTTTCGTTTGGCAAGGCAACTTGCTCCGTTAAGGGATATGGGGGTTCTTATAATTGGAAGTGGAAACATTGTACATAACCTTGAGCGCTCAGCATTGCGTTTCTGGACCGAAAAACCTTACCAATGGGCTGTTGATTTTGACAACTGGGTAAAAACTAAAATAGATGAACGCGACTTGGGCAGTTTATTCAGGTACAGTAATTTTGGCGAAGCAGCAAAGCTGGCAGTCCCCACAGCCGACCATTATTTACCTCTTTTGTACGTATTATCGTTAGCAAACCGGGGCGAATCCATTGAACACACCTATGAAAGTTTATACAGGGGAATGAGCTTACGTTGCCTGCGGGTAGGATAATTATAATATACTGAAAAAGCCACCCGTTTAGCAGATGGCTTTTTCAGTATATTACCCGTTCTGCTTCCGCAAATACTTAGTTAATATCACGATCATCTGGTTGTTTATCTTTCCTTCAACCTGGTCGGTGTTATCGGCCACGAGTTTGATGTTCTTAACCACGGTGCCCATTTTGGCATTCATGGGGCTGCCTTTAATATCTAAAGAGCGGGTTAACACTACGGTGTCTCCGTTTTCGAGTATGGCGCCAATACTGTCTTTATGTACTTCGTTTACAGTCGTGTCGTCCTCATTGTCTACCGCTTTGGCCCAGGCAAGGGTTTCTTCATCCAGGTAAAGCATATCGAGGTTATCGGCCGCCCAGCCTTCATTTTTCAGGCGTGATAGTATACGCCACGACAACACTTGTACAGCAGGCACTTCGCTCCACATGGTGTCGGTTAAAAAACGCCAGTATTGTGCGTCGGTCACCGGGCTATCGAGCTGTGTGTTACAAGCATCACATACCAGTATATGGTTGTTTGCATAACCGTCTGGGGGCACTGTGTAAACTGATAAATTGCCAACTGACTTGCATAACTCGCAAGCATTACCGCTACGCTCTATTAATAATTCCATATAGTTTTAAAAGCGTAAAGCTAACCGTTTTTACGGGGTTCTTGTTAAAATGCCTCATTCAAACCCAAAAAGAAACCGCGTGCACCATAACGCCCCCAAGCATAATCCAAGCACAAGTTAGTTCGCGTTGCCTTGTTAAACAGCACGCGCAAGCCGCCGCCGTAGCCAGGCTGCCAGTGTTCAAATATTTTGGTACCTGCAGCGTCATTGGCCGTTTGCAGGTTAAAAAAGGTTACCCCGCTTATAAATTTATTGCGCAGGATGGGAAAACGGTATTCAACTTCCGAATAGTTGTATTCCGTACCTTTAAAATAACCTACGGTGTATCCCCTGCCGCTGCGAAAGCCGGGGTCTTTGGCTGTTCCGGGTAATTCGAGATAAGGCAAGGCACCACCAGCCACGTACGCACCCCAATTCCATAAGGCTATTACGTGCTCGGGGTTACGTTTCGACAGGCTGAAGTATTTCCTGAAATCGGTGCTGAACACCACGGCATTTTTAGAGCTGCCCATCCAGGCCTGATTTACCCGTACGCCACCATCAAAAAAGATACCCTTGTAGGCCCGGTTCTGGTTGTCGCGCGTAGTATACTGCACGTTAAACAGCAAACCGTTTGAAGAGTAATTAGCCCGGTCGAAGCCGTTTCTGTCGGCATAAATATTGTATGGAGTGAGGCTGGTTGTTGATATGCGGTCTTCAATACTCCTCCTGATATCGAACGATACGCCTGCACCTACAAACAGGCCGGTTTTAATCTCCTTATAAACCTTCTCCCTGAAGTTAAAATACAACGAATGAAAAACGTAGCCCTTCCGTTCAGGATCGGCCAGTACCTGGTCTTCGGGCGTTCCGTTATTGGCCCTGCCAATGCCCAACCCAAAATCGGGCGTAACCGTTTTTGCAGCAACTAAACTTCCCTGTAAATTCCAGTGATTGGCGTTGGTAAACACGTTGTGGTTTAAGTAAAAATAAATAATACCCTTAGTGGTAATAGAGGCCGATGTTGCTGCAACCGACATAAGCGTTGCAGGATCAGCACCCAATTTGCGCCCGGCAACCGCCTTTATACCAATTTGCGAACCAATACTGGGGTTTGAAGCGATATTGGGTATAATGGTTATACCCGACGGCTTTTTGGTGCTCGAATCCTTTTTCCCATTGGGATGAAAAATGGCCTTAAACAAATCGCCCACATCATACTGGCCCGACACGTCTTCGCCCTGTATTTTATGCGGTTTTTCTTTAAGGCGCAGTGAATCGGCCTTTAACGAATCGACCGGTACAGTTTGGGCCGATACCCGAAACGGCAATGCGAAAAAAGAAAGCAGCAAAATGCATTTAAGATAATAAGATATGGTGTTGAAATTATACTGCACTGTAATAGAGATGGATGTAAACTTACAGACGGCTAAAGCCTGAAAATGTTTTACTTAGGGGAGATGCTAAACAAACGGCATTAAAGTCATAATGTTGCCCTTTATGCTGTTTTATAAACAATAGCAACCCATTAGGGGTTATAAACTAAAACCGCATGCACCATGGAACGAGCAGCAATCAGCGTTATAAAAGACAAAAAAGTTTACGAGTTTGAGGTGGCCGAATATCCGCACCATGACCATGAACGCTGCAATATAAGCGTGTTTCAAAATGGGCAACTGGTAGCAGGTTTTAAGCCCGACAACCACGAGTATTTACATTTATGCAGCAACCCCGGTAATATTGACGAGGAGGTTTTGCATTTACTGGCCGACCAGTTGGAGAACCATCACTTATAATTTTCTAAGTAATGTCTTATTAAGCCAAAGTCAACACCTGCTATGTCTATTCGCTTAGACTCATTTGGAAGTTCTTCTAAATCATCAATTGTTATCCCTCCTGCTCCAACTATGCAGTAACCACTGGGTAATCTTATTCTCAGGTTTAAGGCATTAATTTTAGTGTAATTGCCGTCGCCCTTCTCCCAAAACTCCCGTATGGTATCTTGCACCAATAGATAGTAAGACTCCAATGGTATTAACTCACCATAAAGATGTCCCATACTTTCATCTCCTACCTGCAAATCAGCTGTCCCAATATGTTTCTTGTTAGAAAACACTTCTACTTGCACATTCTATATCTTTTGTGGTAAACGTAAATATTTCATTTCTTATAATTATATGCTATGTAACAATATAGTTTCAGGCCTACACTACAGGATGGTGCTTTAAAACCAGCTGTTTACATTAGTTTCGTAAACCAATTATAGCCCTCAAATCCGAGCATTTTATTAAAAAAAACTTATGCGCAACAAGTACCTGTTTGTGTTATTGGCGGCCGGCATTGTGCTGTCGTCATTTATGGTAAAACCTAAACCAAAGGCTGTTTTGGCTCCTGCCGCCCCCAATGTTACGGTTACCGATGACGGCCCAACTTACACGCTTGCTAACGGCTACATCACTATAAAGGTAAATAAACGCACCGGCGATCTTACCTCGGTAAAAACGCCCAAAACAGTTACGCCCAATGTGGAACTGATGGGCTATAAATCGGGCCATCATGCCGGTTATTGGGAACAAAGCCCGGCGCTGGCAGCCCGTGAGGTTACTGCCATCACCATCGATCCGGCCAAGGTAAACGGCGACCGTGGTGAGGTATCGATTAAAGGATACTCGGACGGTAAATCTATATTAGGCGCCAACCCTACGGCTGCGGGGCAAGGCGGCGGTTTAATTGCCGATTTGGAAATACGCTATACCCTCGAACGCGGCGCACACGGCTTATATACCTACGCCATATTTACCCATCAAGATACTTACCCGGCTGGATCGGTAGGCGAATCGCGCTTTGGGGCCAAACTTTCGGGTATGGTTTTCGATTGGTTATCGATAGACGAAAAGCGAAATGCTATGATGCCCACCGGTAAAGATTGGGATGAAGGTGACGACTTGAACATGAAAGAAGCCCGCCGTTTAACAACTGGGGTACATAAAGGCCGTGCCGAACATAAGTATGATTATTCGGCCAGGCAATCAGCCATACCGGCATTTGGGTGGTCGTCTACCAAAGAAAAGGTTGGATTTTATTTGATCAACCCCTCATTTGAATACCTATCAAGCGGACCACGACATTACGAGCTTACCGGCCATTTAGATGATGGCGACGGCGGCGACCCTACCATTTTAGATTACTGGCGCGGCACGCACTATGGTGGCAGCATGCTCCCTTTTGCCGATAAAGAACCCTGGACAAAAGTGGTTGGCCCAATATTTATTTATGTACCCACCGGTAACACACCCCAAGCCCTGTTTGAGGATGCCAAAAAGCAGGCAAAAATTGAGCAGGCCCGCTGGCCTTACAACTGGGTAAAAGATGTTGATTACACGCCAGCTACCGAGCGCGCAACCGTTAAAGGCAAAATGAAGTTAGTAGACGCGCAGGCACCTTCACTCAAGTTTACCAACTTACTGGTAGGCTTAGCCCATCCTGACGAGCCTGAGCCGCCCCGCCGCCCAAGGCCCGAGCGCCCGCCTGTTGAAACCGCTGCACCCGTTACCGTAGCACCGGTAACGCCACCAGCACCTGCAGATACGCCTAAACTTTTGGCTAACGGGAAACGTGCTAATCGCGGCACGTATTTACCACCACGCCAAGCAGGAGCGCGTCCGGCATTTAACTTTCCGCCGCAGGCCATGAACTGGCAAAACGATGCAAAATATTACCAGTTTTGGGCAGAGGGTGCAGCCGATGGCTCATTCAGTATTACCAATGTACGCCCCGGTATTTACCAGTTGCATGCCATTGCCGATGGCGTTTTGGGTGCTTACGATGCCACCGCTACGGTAACCATAATGCCGAGCCAAAAACTGGATTTAGGCACCATTGAATGGAAACCCGTACGCTACGGCCAGCAAATATTTGAAATTGGCATACCCAACCGCTCGGCCAGTGAGTTTTTTAAGGGCGATGACCACTGGCACTGGGGCATGTATATTGAGTACGCTAAGTACTTCCCCAACGATGTGAACTTTACGGTAGGAAAATCAAACCCGGCTAAAGACTGGTATATATATCACGTGCCACACGACACTGATTTTAAACCTACCGGGCAAGACCAGGGCCGCGCCACACCGTGGACGATTAACTTTACCATGCCTGAAAATGCGCCAGCAAGCGGCAAAGCAACCTTGCGCTTTGGCATAGCAGGTTCGGGGGCACGCTCTTTGGGCATAGCCGTTAATGGCAAAGACCTTGGCCCTTTTACCGACATTGGCGGCGGCGGTGCCAACATGGTACGCGACGGCATTGAGGGCACCTGGGTTGAACGTAAATTTAACTTTGATGCCTCGTTACTTAAACCCGGACAAAACAGTATTGTGCTCACCGTACCCGCCGGCAATGTAACCAGCGGAATTTGTTATGATGTGATACGCTTGGAGGTAGAAAAGTAATTACATCCATTCATAGTAATCAAAAGCCATCCAATAAAGGGTGGCTTTTGTTTTAATGGACGCTTAGTGTTAGGGCTTTATATACAGCTTATTTAAATTTAAAAGCGCTGTATATTTAACCCACCAATTATTTGATAATGAAAAAGCTTTTTAGCCTGATTTGTTTACTGTACACGTTTACATTATCAAGTGCACAATCACTATCCTTTAAAGTGCTGGTACTTTATGAAAACGGCGGACACCACCTGGCTTATTCAAAAGCAGCCATACAATGGCTTAACCAACAGGGCAAGGCCAATAATTTTAAGGTTGATTATATACAAAACACCGAAACCATAACCGACAGCCTGCTAAATAAATACCGGGTATTTATACAGTTAGATTACCCACCTTACACCTGGACACCACGTGCGGCAGCGACATTTCAAAAATACATTGATGGAGGCAAAGGCGGTTGGGTTGGCTTTCATCATGCCACGCTGTTGGGCAATTTTGATGGCTTTAAAATGTGGCAATGGTTTTCGGATTTTATGGGTGGCATAAAATTCAAAAATTACATAGCCACTTTTGCACAAGGCTGGGTAAATGTGGAAGACAAGCAACACCCGGTAATGAAAGGCGTACCTGCATCATTCACCATTAGTAAAGAGGAATGGTATACTTATAACCAAAGCCCCCGCTCAAACGTGCAGGTACTGGCCAGCGTTGATGAAAAAAGCTATCGCCCCCAAAGCAATATTACCATGGGCGACCATCCCGTGGTGTGGAGCAACCCGCATGTAAAGGCTCGCAACGTATACATTTTTATGGGGCACTCACCTGAATTATTTAAAAGCGCTGCCTACAAGCAACTATTTAAAAACGCCATATTATTTACAGCAGGCAGATTGTAAATCATGCCTGTTGCAACAATTTTTCACAAAGTCATTTACAAAACAGCGTTATCTTTTTTAAGCTTTTCAAAACATATTTATGCTTTAGCAATTTATATGCTACCATATTTGTTTAACATTAAGTTAACGTACAAATGCTCAACAATATACTACCACTTTATAAATACGTTATTGCAATGTTTACCGTGCTATGCGTTACAAATTCATCACTTGCACAAATAACGCTTGATACTGCACGCAAAGACTCTACCGATCATATTTTACAGGTACCCGATACCGTTAAACACCTTGAAAGTAAATTTATATCATTTATACCACCGGCAGCATTTATTGGATATGGCTTTTTGTCGCTTGGTGTAAAACCTATCCGCGATATTGATTACCATGTATATAACGACGTTCAGAAAGACCATCCTAACTTTCATACGCCGATAGATGATTATTTTCAGTATGTGCCCGTAATTACAGTTTACGGTCTCAATGCATTCGGTTTGGCGGGTAAAAACCGCTTTATTGATCGTACGATATTACTGGCCATGTCGCAGGCCATAAGACTGGGTACAGTTACCCTGGTTAAAAAAACAGCTGACAGGCTACGCCCTAACGGGTTCGACCGGCAATCATTCCCATCGGGGCATGCCAGCACTGCTTTTGCCACAGCCGAGTTTATGGCGCAGGAGTATGGTGAGGTTTCGCCCTGGTTTGGTGTTTATGCTTACTCTTTTGCCACGGCTACGGCCATTCTACGGGTGTATAATAACGATCACTGGTTTAGCGATATTATAGCCGGGGCAGGTTTCGGCATACTGTCAACCAAGGCCGCTTACTTGCTTTACCCTTACATCCGCAATACGTTTTTCAGGAACGATAAGAACAAAGACAATAAGAAAGCCGCCCTGTTCATTCCCACATATAATAACGGCTACGCAGGTTTTACCTTTGTAAAAACGTTTTAAACCTTACGAACCTTTTACCCTGTTTTGCTCGTCGCCTGCGCCGTTGGCATCGTGTTTACGCTGGTTTGATATGGCCTTGCCAAAACGGTAGCTGTATGATACGGTTATAAAACGCGAATCGGTACGGTTAGTCCAGTTGGCTTCGGTATTGGCCAGGTTATTAATAATACCCCTGTTAATGTTCGAATAAAAAATATCGTTTACATTGAGTTTAAGCGTGCTGGCCGTAGATAGCTTTTTTTGCACACCAGCGTTAATGCGGCCGGTTTCGCGCAAAATAAATTGCGCGTTGGTAATTTTAGTGCGGTACATGCCATTCAGTTCGGCGGTCCAGGTTTTGGTTAACTTAAACTGAAGGGTGGGCTGTACAAACCAAAACGTGCCTTTGGTATCTAACCTGCCGGTATAAAAATCGCTCACCGAATGAATGTTGGTTACCTCAGTATAACCGCTAAAGGTTAGCCATTTGGCAAAATCATGGTTGGCATTTACCGATACACTTTTTACCGTTATGTTCCCCAAATTGCCTGGGCGACTGTAATAGGTGCCATTAATAATTTCGATGGTTTCGTTCACCTGGTCGCGGTCTTTACTGTAACTCAGGGTGGTGGTAATTTTGTTTTTATACGTGTGCGATAACGAGAACACATTAGAGAAAGTTGGCTTCAGGAATGGGTTACCCACATAATAGGTAAACTTATCTAACGGCGAAATAAAGGGATTTAAATCCTGGTAAAACGGACGGTTAATGCGGCGGCCAAAATTGAAACCCAGTTGATTGTTCGATGACGTATCTACCTTATACGACACATAAAATGTAGGAAATAAGTTGGTGTAACGGCGCGTAAAAGCAGAATCGGGCTTTTCGATATTACCTAACTGGTGACCGTCTGACTGGGTATTTTCCAACCGTAAACCCGCCTGGAACGATATTTTTTTAAACTCTTTGCTCAGGTTAACGTATGCGGCGTTAATATTTTCTTTATAAATAAAGTGATTGCTCTTGTCATAATCGGGCCGGGTAATGTTGTTGGCCATAAGGGTGTAATCGGCCACATTATCGGTTTTAGTGTAACTGGCCTTCACCCCTGCATCAAAGTTATAGCCACCTTTAAAAGGATGCGTATAATCAGACTTTAAAGAGAAAATATCGATGTGTGCCGGCAGCTTCCCGGTTAATATATCCTGCGATTTAAATACACGGCCGGGCAGGTATGTATAGTTGTCAAACAACTGGTCGTTGTCGGTTGAATAGGCTATGTAGTCAACATCGGCAGTAACTTGGCGCCCGGTTTTACCAAACTGATGGCGGTAATTGGCATTCACGCCACCGTTCCTGAATTTTGAATCTTGTTTATTAAGTGCCACAATGGTTGAATCTAACTTCCCCGAGGCATTCAGCAAATCGCTCACATTGTTTACATTGTTGCCTCCCGGGCGAAGCGTTCCGGTGAGTACGATGCCTAAAGTGGTATTATCGCTGGCATAATAATCGGCTCCAACTTTCGAACTCAAGCCATGCCCGGTACGGCGAATAAATGAATTTTGGGCAAAAAAGCCACGACTGCTGCCATCGGCATTAAGGTAGCGACGGTTAATATCTAAATCGGTAAAGGTGTTTTGATAGTTATAGCTTAGATTACCAAACAGGTTAAGCTTATTGTGCCGATAATTAAAGTTTACGCTGTTATTGGTACGTGTATAACGGCCTCGTGTGGCTGCAACGTTTAAAGCGCCGTTAAAACCAATGGCCTTATTCTTTTTTAGCTTGATGTTAATTACCCCGGCATTTCCGGCGGCATCATATTTGGCAGGCGGGTTAGCCATCAACTCAATTTGGTCGAGCGATGAGGAGGGCAGCGAGCGCAGGTAGCTTTCCAGATCGGCCCCTGAAAGATAAGTTGGCTTATCGTCAATAAACACTTGCACCCCGTTCTTCCCTTTAAAGCTAATGGCACCGTTCTGATCAATCTGTACACCGGGCGATTGGCTCAGCACCTCAAACGCCGCGGTACCGGCATTGGCAATCAACGCATCGGGGTTAACCACCACGCGGTCTATCTTCTGCTCTACAAATGCTTTTTTCGAGGTTACTTCAACCCCTTTCAGCATGGTTGAGCTTGGCGTAAGTATAATAACCGGTAAGTTTACGCTGGCATTTCCGGCATCAACAGCAATGGGTTCAGATGTATATTTGTTATAGCCCATAAGCGATATGCTCATGCGGTACTTGCCAAAAGCAAGGTTGGCAAAACTGAATTTACCCTCAGCATTGGCCAAAGTATTCTTGCGGATGGATGAATCAGGGTAACCGGTTAAGGTAACCGTAGCGGCATTTAAGGCTTCGCTTTGGGCATCGGTTATTTTACCGTTAATATTACCCGTTTGCGCGGCAACCATGGTTGAAATAAAAATAAGACAGGATAAGGCAGTCAGTTTCAGCATAGATAGTTAGTAAATACTTACATAAGATATTTACAAGACACGCAAAATGAGTAAGCGTTACACTATTTGCGAATTAAATATGCTCAAGGAGCAACTATCCATCAATTAAAACAGCAATTGCCGTTCGCCAGTTATTCATATCGGGTTCATCAACGTTCATAAAAAACTCGAAGCGGCCTGCCCAAACATCTTTCTTGCCATCGCTCTTCTTCCATTTAAGATGCTGTTCTTTTGCCCATGCATCAAGCACTTCAAAAGTTTGCTCCAATTGATCAGGGTGACCGCAATGTATCAGCGTAGCAAAACTACCATCAGGTACATGCCCGGTTATTACCCTGCTGTCGCCCTCAATAAATGCCGATACCGGGAACCCAACTTCGATATGAAAAGGTTTTTCGGCATCGCCCATAACATAATAGCGGTAAAACAGCGGACCGGCAATTTTAGCCTCTTTACCTTGCAGCCACTCCTTTACTTCGTTAGCCAGAGTGTTGCCTTTATTCCACTCTTTGAGTGTTACTTGAATAGCAATAGCAACATAGGGTTGTGCGCATCCGGTTTGTAAGCGTGGTTCTATGTTGCTGTTTGCTTGCATATAGTGAGTGTTATATAAATGACGATTGAATGCTTGCCGATGCTACATTATCCTGCAAGTTTTGATTGGGCTTGTGCAACTCTTTAGCTTTTTGCAACTTGTGGTAATAAAAATAGGAGGCAACGCCCAGGGCAATAAAGAGAAGCATAGGCGCCCAGTTTTCTACCGATTTGCCAGAGGCCGCCACCGAGTAAACCGCGCCAATTAAATCAAAAATCAGCCCGGCGTAAGCCCACTCTTTAATGCGCGGATAGCCCGGAATTAAAATGGCTATTGCCCCCAGTATTTTGGCTACGCCCACAAAGGGTAACAGGTAAGCAGGCATCTGCATTTCTTTAAAGCCTTGTACGGCTATATCCTGCACCAGTACATCGGGTATGGCGCTGCCCACCATTACAAACAGGAACAGGCCGGTAAGTATCCAATAAATTATCTTGTTTTTTTTCATAATTTTAATTGTTTAGCATGATAAATAAGCGCTCAGCCATTACGGCTTGGCAACAGGAAAAGCAAGCATCCAGTTAAAGCCGTATTTATCAGTTAACGAACCGAAGTAATCGCCCCAAAACTCTTCTTTAGGAGGCATCATGGGCTGGCCACCGGTGCTCAGTTTATCAAACAGCTGGTCTACCTCTGCTCTGCTTTCGCAGCTCAGGCTCAGGCTTACATCTTTACCTTTGGGCAAATCGCCGCCCATGCAGTTGTCTGATGCCATAATCATCACATCGCTAACTTTAAGGCAGGCATGCAGCACGGTATCCGCCATTGATTCGGGAAACTGGTCTTTTGCCGGAGATTCGCCTACTTTCATTACAAATAGTTCGCCGCCAAAAGTTTCTTTGTAAAAGTTCATGGCTTCGTTACAGTTGCCATCAAAAAATAGGTAAGCATCAAGTCTTTTCATGTTTTTAAGTGTTTGTGTTTAGTAAATTGTATTCGGGTTCGTAATAAAAAAGCACCACGCCATTGGTAAAATGATGTGTTTTGATGAGCCTGAGCGCCGGCCTTTCTTTAATTAAAAACAGGGGCACGCCTTGCTTTAAAACCACCGGGGCCACCCATAACAGGTACACATCAATTAACCCTGCCTTTATGAGCGAGTGCGCCATGTTTACGCCTCCCCACGATATAATATCGGCCCCGGGTTGTTGCTTTAAATATAATACTTCGCGGTTTAAATTGCCCTTTGCCAGTTTTGATTGCGGCCTGCTAATTTGCTGCAACGTGGTAGAAAATACTATTTTGGGCAAACCGCAAATCAGTTTGGCATACCTCCTGTCTTGGGTGGTTGATACGGGCTTATAGCTACCTGGCTCCAGTGTTTCAACATGGCTTCGTACGTAATGCGGCCTACCAGTATGGCGCCCATGCTTTGCAGCAGGGCATGGCTCTCATGGGCGATTTCATCGCTCCAATATTCGTAATGCCAGTCGAGCTCGCCATTGGGCCCGGCCATCATGCCGTTCATGGTTATATTTACCGATAGTACCACTTTGCGCATCTTTATTCACTTTGCAACCGCCTCATTAACAAGGCATATTACAAAGGTAGGCTAATACCCGGCGCGCGGTGAGTGCGCTTTACGGCAATTTGAGGGGTTGATTGCGACAATACTTTACATTAGCTTTGAGTTATGAAGCACATATCAATTTTAGTACCTAAAGGAGCTATACTGGGCAGCCTGGAAGGCTCAAGACAGTTACTTACGCAAGTAAACCAGTTTTTTGCCGCCAAAGGCATGCCCCCGATATTTAAAGTGCAGCTGGTAGGGCTAAATACCCATACCCCCATTACCGGCGGACTATTTACAGTAAATACCGACCTGGTAATTGATGATGTTAAAAAAACCGACCTCATTATCATCCCCGCCCTCGACGGCGACCTGAACCAGGCCATCGAAAACAATAAAGATTTTATTCCGTGGATCATCAAACAACGCGCAGCAGGCTCTGAGGTAGCCAGTTTGTGTTTAGGTGCCTTCCTGCTGGCTTCTACCGGGTTGCTCAATGGCCATAAATGTGCCACACACTGGATGGCCGCTAACGCCTTTAAGCAAATGTTCCCCGATGTGGAACTGGTGACCGAGAAAATTATTACCGATGAGCAGGGTATTTACTCCAGCGGCGGTGCTTTTTCATATCTTAACCTCATTTTGTATTTGATTGAAAAGTTTGCCGGGCGCGAAATGGCTATTCTCAGTTCTAAGGTTTTTGCCATAGAAATGGAGCGTAGCAGCCAATCGCCGTTCATCATCTTCCAGGGGCAAAAAGACCATACCGACGACCCCATAAAAAAAGCGCAGGAATATATTGAACAAAACTACCAGGAAAAAATTACGGTAGAACAGCTGGCCTCGATGTTTGCGCTCGGCCGCCGAAACCTGGAGCGTCGTTTTAAAAAGGCAACCGCCAATACCGTGGTAGAATACATACAACGCGTAAAAATAGAAGCCGCCAAAATGAACCTCGAAAACACCCGCGACAGCGTAAACGAGGTAATGTACAACGTAGGCTATACCGATACCAAGGCTTTCCGCAGTACGTTTAAGCGTATTACGGGCTTATCGCCTATTGAGTATAAAAATAAGTATCAGCGGGAGTTGGTGAATTAGAAATTTTGTTATACGGCGTTTGCTTATCGCTTTTCTACCGCTCATTGCCGCGGAGGCTACTACTTTTGTCTTGATACAAAAGATAGCAAAAAATCAAGTCACCTCCACAATGCTTCGTTTTTCGCACAATGCCTGCGCTGCAAAGCCCGGCAGCACCACGGGCTGGTTATCTTTTGCCCTACTTCATTCGCTCTTAGGCCTTGGCTTCAGCAAAATCTAAAAGGCCCTTTCCCGTCGCACAGGCCATCCTGTGCTGCCCCGCTTTCGCCCCGAAGCTGGGAGGTGACGAAGAGAAAGTATTTGAACTAAAATTGGCCAAAATTAAAGGATTTACAGAATTACTTTTTCTGACCGATTCATGTGCTTTAAAGAGCGCGGGGCATTCAGCGCACCCGGCCGGGAGCTGCCTGTGGGATGGCAGGGATTGCGATGAATAGGCCTTTTGCTACTTTGGGGCTATGCCAAACTTAGCGTTAGCGACGCTCATGAACACCTCTGAAAATAAACACAATGTGAATAACTAACAGCCTTAGCGGCAATTGAGCGCTCACCAAGAGATAAACTAACGACAGATGCAAAATTTACCTCAACCTTATACCTTCTCCGCTGTTATACACTTAAATTGCAATAAGCAATATTTAAAAAACCATGGCCTTTGTTGATTACTATAAAATTTTAGGGGTCGAAAAAACAGCTACCGAAAAGGAGATTAAAAATGCCTACCGCAAGCTGGCCCGTAAATATCACCCCGATCTTAACCCTAATGATTCGGAAGCTAACAAAAAGTTTCAGGAGATAAATGAAGCTAACGAGGTACTCACCGATGCCGAGAAGCGCAAAAAATACGACCAGTACGGAGAAAACTGGCAACATGCCGATGCTTATGAACAAGCCCGGCAGCAGCAGGACCGTCAATCGCACGGTTATCAGGGCGGCGGTCAGCAGGGCGGTTATAACTTTGAATCGTTTGGCGATGAGGGCGGCGATTTTTCCGATTTCTTTCAATCCATGTTTGGCGGTGCCGGTGGCGGTAGTGGCAGGCAACAGGCACGTTACCGCGGACAGGATTTTAATGCGCAGTTGCAGCTAACCTTGCAGGAAGCCGCCGAAACGCACAAGCAAACGCTTACAGTTAACGGAAAAAACATACGCATAACCATACCGGCAGGTGTGGAGAACGGGCAAACCATAAAAATTGCAGGGCATGGTAGCGCGGGTGTAAACGGTGGCCCGGCGGGCGATTTGTATATCACCTTTATAATTGCCGATGATGCCCGCTTTAAACGCAGGGGCAATGATCTGCTGGCAACCGTTCCGCTCGATTTGTACACGGCTGTTTTAGGTGGCGAAATTACCTCCGATACCCTTACCGGGCAGGTTAAGGTAAAAGTAAAACCCGAAACGCAGAACGGTACACAGGTGAAACTTAAAGGCAAGGGCATGCCCGTTTACAAAAAAGCCGACGAGTTTGGCGACTTGTACCTTACCTACAATATACAGCTGCCAACAAACCTTACCAACGAGCAAATAGAACTATTTAAACAACTGGCTAACCGTAAATAACCATGGCAACAGAGCAGTTAACCCCCGTAAACGATTTTTGCAGCTATCATCACATTGAGTACACCGTTATCAGTATGTTTCACGATGCAGGTTTACTCGAGCTAAATATTATAGACAAGGTAAGCTACATCCCGGTTTATGAGCTCCCGCGACTGGAGCGCATGGTACGCTTGCACACCGACCTGGGCATTAACCCCGAAGGCATTGAAGCCATAACTCACCTGTTGGAACGTATTGATACGATGCAGCAGGAAATGCAGATATTGAGGAACAGGTTAAGGAGTTACGAGTGAGCATGCGCTGTAAACCCCATTGTCATTTCGAGGTACGAGAAATGCTATACGCTTGGTAAGCTATAAGCTTTATAAGATTTCTCGTAAGCTCATGCTGGCATGAACCATCACAACAATACTTCCTTACTAAATAAATTAGGATTCCGACCCAACAAACGCGAAATTTACCCATATGAATAACCTGCCGCCATTGGCCGAACGTATGCGCCCCAAAACGCTCGATGATTATGTTGGGCAAAAACACCTGGTTGGGCAGGGAGCCGTACTGCGCAAGGCCATCGAGTCAGGCAATCTGCCGTCGATGATTTTTTGGGGGCCACCGGGGGTAGGTAAAACCACACTGGCGTATATTATTTCGCAAAACCTCAAAAGGCCGTTTTTTGCCCTTAGCGCAATTAACTCTGGCGTTAAAGATGTGCGCGAGGTAATCGAAAAAGCATCATTACTCAAACAAGGCGGGCAAACACTACCGGTTTTGTTTATTGATGAGATACACCGTTTCTCCAAATCGCAGCAAGACTCGCTGTTGGGTGCGGTTGAACGCGGCATCGTTACGCTGATTGGTGCCACTACTGAAAACCCGTCGTTCGAGGTTATATCGGCTTTGCTGTCGCGATGCCAGGTCTATATTTTACAGCACCTGCATGAGGATGATTTAGTAGCCCTCCTCAATAAAGCCATGCAGGACGACGAGGTGCTAAAAACCAAAAAAATCACCATTAAAGAGCATGAAGCATTATTACGCCTGTCGGGTGGAGATGCGCGTAAACTGCTCAATATTTTCGAGCTGTTGCTCAATGCCATTGATGCACCCAAAATTGTGGTAACCAATGACGCCGTGCTCAAAAATGTGCAGCAAAACATGGCACTGTATGATAAGGCGGGCGAGCAACATTACGATATTATTTCGGCCTTCATTAAATCTATGCGGGGGAGCGACCCTAACGGTGCCGTATACTGGCTGGCCCGTATGCTGGTAGGCGGCGAAGACCCCTCATTTATTGCCCGCCGTATGCTCATCCTCGCATCCGAAGATATTGGCAATGCCAATCCTAATGCCCTATTGCTGGCGCAAAGCTGTTTTGAAGCGGTAAATGTAATTGGTATGCCCGAGGCGCGTATCATCCTATCGCAAACGGCTGTTTATTTGGCAACATCGGCCAAGAGCAATGCCAGCTATATGGCCATTGGCACTGCCATGGACCTGGTACGCCAAACCGGCGACCTGCCCGTGCCCTTGCACCTGCGTAATGCACCAACCAAGCTCATGAAAAACATTGGCTATGGTAAGGACTATAAATATGCCCACAGTTACGAAGGCAACTTTACCGATCAGGACTTTTTACCCGACGAAATTAAAGGCACCAAGCTTTACGATCCCGGCAGCAACGCCCGGGAAAACGAAGCGAGAGAGAAGTTGAAGAAGCTTTGGGGGAATAGGTATAAGTATTAGTGAGTGGTGAATTGTGGAATAGTGAGTAGTTGTTCATAACCTATCCCATTTTGTCATCTCAAACGATAGTGAGAGATCCTGTTCAATTTGCAAAGCTTATCCTTGGGAACAAGATTTTTCTTTATCACCCGAAGCGGCAATTATAAAGAACGCGTCATTGCGAGGTACGAAGCAATCTCTGCGAATGCAAAGCGTTCATGCATAGTTCAGAGATTGCTTCGTACCTCGCAATGACGGGAGGGGAATATGGCTCTTTCCTAAAACTAAAACACCGAAAACACGCCTCTTGTATATGGCAAATTGCGGGTGAGTTTATCCATCTGGCGCTCAAAGGCATCTTTGGCTTCAGGGGCTCCCATTTCGTTCATGCGTTTGGTGTAGGCCCATAGTACCTCGCCATCAGCGCCATTGGCTATTTTGAGAGAGAGGGTTACTTCGGCGGTTTTGTTGTAACCAAACACAGCGGCGGTTACGGTGCCAACATTCGGGGTATTTTCTTTGCGCACAAAATCGCCGCAAATAACAGCATCAACGCCTAAAGCTTTGGCAATTTCATCTTTGCTGTAAACATCCAGGCTTTCAATCATGCCTGCCTGTTGTAACAGCCGGTTAGTTTCTGTAGTATTTTGGAAGCGTACTTTATATTTAAAAAACTCGCGCATTAAAGAGGTATACACTTCAAACTGCACCTGCAGGGCTAAGTCTTTTTCCTCTTGTATATGCGCTACCGAATCAAAACTTTTAGGAACTTTGCGATAAGTTATATGTGCCTCGAATGGTAAAATGGCTACCAGATGGTGCTCTTTGATTGCATCTTTAAGTTTAGGGCTTTTGTATACTTGTTTACCAGGCTCCAGCAATTGCGCCATCACGTTAAGAGTTAACAAGCAAACGGCTATGAGTAATAATACTTTTTTCATGATAAGGTTGGATTCGGTTTTTACAACAGACTGTTTAAAATGAAAAAGGTTACATGAGGGATGGAAAAAAATAGCCCCACCCAAACCCTCCGCGGGGAGGGAGGGCTTTTATGAGCAAACTTATTATCAAAAGAAAACCCCGAATAAAAAGCATTACTGCTTTATTCGGGGTTAATTATCTTAAAGTCCTCCCGCCCGGGGAGGATTTAGGTGGGGCTATTTCTTCAACCCAATCTCTCTTAACCTTTCATCCAGGTATTCGCCGGCGGTCATGTCGCTGTAAACTTTGGGGTGTTGCTCATCTATGGTGCTTTCGAGGCTGGTTAAATCCATATCTGATTTTGGGTGCAAAAAGAACGGCACCGAGAAGCGCGAATACTTCATTTGCTCGCGCGGCGGATTAACTACACGGTGGGTGGTTGATTTTAACTTGTTATTGGTTAAACGTTGTAACATGTCGCCTACGTTTACAACCACGTCTTCGCCATGGGCCTTAATCGGGAACCACTCATTGTCGCGGGTCAATACCTCTAAACCATCAGCGCTTGCACCAATCAGCAGGGTAATTAAGTTAATATCCTCATGGGCACCGGCACGCACAGCATCTGGCGCTAAAGCGTCAGGATCTTCAATAGGGAAGTAGTGCAGGGTGCGCAGTATAGAGTTACCGTTGTGCACTTTATCGTAAAAGTAATCTTTGGGCAATTCTAAATACACGGCAATAGCCTCGAGTAGCATGGTACCTGCGGCTTCCAGCTTTTGGTAAATCTCGCGGGTTACGGTGTTAAAATCGGGCAGTTCGTCAACATAAACGTTGTCGGGGTATTGCTCTTTTATCGGGTCGCCGTCGGTTACGGTTTGGCCAATTTGCCAAAACTCCTTCAGGTCGGGCACTTTAAAGCCTTTGGCAGTTTCTTTGCCCTTGCTGGTATAACCACGCTGACCGGCCAACTCGGGTTTTTCGTATTTCAGCTTTATATCTTCGGGTAAAGCAAACAAGGCTTTTACCTGGGCGTAAAGGCTATCAATAAGCTCTTTGCTCAGGCCATGGTTGGTAATGGTTACAAACCCGGTTTCGTTAAAAGCTTTACCAATAGCATCCGAAAATGCTTTACGGCTTTCAGCATCACCATTTTTATAGGTATCTAAATCGAGCCGTGGAATATTTACTGTACTCATAATAATCAGTTTTGAGGTAATATGATGTAAAATTACTAAAAATAACAGCCCCTCCCAAACCCCATAGCCCCCTCTAAATCTCCCCCGGAAAGGGAGGCTTAAAAACCTGGGACTTAAAGCTCTCCCTCCGGCGAGGGTTTGAGCAGGGCAAAAACAATAACAGCCATTAAACGCTTTTGATTTAATAGTGTCGAAACATTATACGCACCAATTAATACCACCAGCAATGAAATGGATTGTTAAATATATAAGTGTTGCCTGCCTGGCTTTATTAAGTACCATGGCAATACCTCAAAAAGCTGCCGCGCAGGATGATGAAATCACTTTTCAGGATTTTTACGACCAGCTTTCGCCTTATGGCACCTGGGTTGACGACCCCGACCATGGCACCGTTTGGGTACCCGATGTTGACCAGGATTTTAAACCCTACGCTACTAACGGCCATTGGGCCATGACCGAGTATGGCAATACTTGGGTATCAGATTATGAATGGGGATGGGCACCGTTTCACTATGGCCGCTGGAAATTTGATGATTACTATGGCTGGGAATGGATACCCGATTACGAATGGGGACCGGCCTGGGTTGACTGGCGCAGCGGAGACAACTACTACGGATGGGCACCACTTGGCCCCGATGCCAGTTTAGATGATGCTTACTATTACGCCAACGAACCATCATATGATTACTGGACTTTTGCTCCGCAGATGTA
Source organism: Mucilaginibacter terrae (assembly GCF_031951985.1). Lineage (NCBI taxonomy): Bacteria > Pseudomonadati > Bacteroidota > Sphingobacteriia > Sphingobacteriales > Sphingobacteriaceae > Mucilaginibacter > Mucilaginibacter terrae. Next base: position 2,720,278 of record NZ_JAVLVU010000001.1, read on the forward strand.
CATTTACAGCCCGGTTATTTACAATTATTATGTACCGAGAGTAAGGTTTGCATCATTCTTCGGTCGTACCGTGTTCATAAATAATTTTTATAACCGTAACAACAGCAGGTATGTATGCGGTCCGCGCCGCATTGATATTGAGCGTGCAACCCGCAGCAGGGTAACAGTTTACAATATTCGTAACATTAGCCGCCCAAGCCGTAACTACATTAACAACACCACTATTAACATTTACCGCCCACAGGTACGCAGGGTTGATAATGCCCGCCCTAACCGCGTGGTTGATGGAAGGGCTTACCGCAACGCCAATCCGGGTTGGAGTATCGGTAACCGCAGTGGTCGTACTAACCGCCCTGATAATGCCGCCCGTTTGGCCAATGTGGCCCGAGGTAATGATGACAATAACCGTAACATAGTTAGGGTTAATAACGATAACAATCGCCCCGGTGCCCGCCCAACCCGTGGTGGTACCGACCGTGTGCCTAACCGCACCCGCGATGAGCAGGATAACCGCCGCCGCCAGCAGGACGGACAGCAGGTTTTAACCGACCAGCAGTTGCAGCAACGCCGCGAGGATGCTAATAACCGCCGCGATCAGCAAGGTAATGACGACCGTCGCCGCCAGTCAAGACCCAATCAGGGCCAGATGACCGATGAGCAGCGTCAGCAAATGGAGCAACGCCGTCAGCAACGCGAACAGCAAAACGGTCAACTAACTGATGAGCAACGCCAGCAACAAGCCGACCAGCGCAGGCAACAAATGGAACAACGCCGCCAGCAAAGGGATCAGCAAAATCAGCAAATGACCGACGAGCAGCGCCAGCAACAAGCCGACCAGCGCAGGCAACAAATAGAACAACGCCGCCAGCAAAGAGATCAGCAAAACCAGCAACAACAAACTGATCAACAACGCCAGCAGCAAGATCAGCAAAGGCAGCAACAGGCTGAACAACGTCGTCAGCAACGCGAACAACAAAATCAGCAGCAACAAACTGATCAGCAACGCCAGCAGCAAGACCAGCAAAGGCAGCAACAGGCCGAGCAACGCCGTCAGCAACGCGAACAGCAAGATGCTCAGCAGCGTCAGCAGCAGGATCAGCAAAGACAACAGCAAGCCGAGCAACAGCGTCAGCAGCAACAGGAACAACAAAGGCAACAGCAACAAGAGCAACGTCGTCAGCAGCAGGATCAACAGCGCCAACAGCAACAAGACCAGCAACGCCAGCAACAGGAACAGCAAAGGCAACAACAGCGTCAACAGCAACAAGATCAGCAACGCCAGCAACAGGAACAGCAAAGGCAACAACAGCAGGAACAGCGTCGTCAACAAGCTGAGCAACAGCGCCAACAACAACAAGACCAGCAACGCCAGCAGCAGGAACAACAGCGCCAACAGCAAGACCAGCAAAGGCAACAACAACGCGAACAGCAAAGACAGCAACGTCCTGTACGCCCGTAATAGCCCTTATTCTATAAACCAAAACAGCCCGGCATTTAGCGGGCTGTTTTGGTTTTTATATGTTAAATAAAATATCCGTCTGTATTCTTGATTCTGTAATCTTGAATCTCAGTCCTTTAATTCACCAGTTTACCGGTTAAATCAACCGTGCGGGCAAAGGGGTTTAAATATTTATTGGTGAGCACGGCAAACTCGCGGCGGGTAAGCGGGCGGTTCATATCATAAGGCAGGGTAAACTTAAAGGTTTCTTTCCATTGCTTTTCCATGGTAGACCGCAATACTTTGGGCTCAGTAAGCGTAATTTCGCTTATAAAAGAAAGCAGATTGCCCACCGTAAACTGAGTGCCAGGTTTCTCTTTATTAAACCATAAAAAGGCACGGGTATAAATCTCCCTAATGGCCGGTTCAACTTCGGCCGTGGTTACCAGGCTATCGGCATTAAAAAGTACCGGAGCTGTTTTTCCGTTTACCTTTTGTACGCCTTTAAGCATACCTGTAGCGCTAACCTGTTGTATAGCTCTGAAGTTTGGATCGGTAAGCGGCACGTCTGAAAACGGCAACAGGTATCCTTTAAAATCCAGTAATTCGCCTTGTACAACACGTACATTTAAGTTTTTAGTAGTGGTTTTAAAAAAAGCACAGTAAGCGGCAACGCAACCTGCCCCCTGGCCCAAAACCATTTGCACCGATGGATAAAATGTACTTGCGCTTACCAAATGCGTGGTTGATAATGCCTTTTCGGTAACCAGCAAATTATCTACGTCCTTAAGCACCACAGTACCCAACGGAATGCTATATGCCGGGAACGGCGGATAAGCTGTTTGCGGACCGCGCTTATCAACATAATGCTGCCCCGGTGAGGCATCGCCTACGGCAATGGAAGTGCGGTATAGTTTTGAGCTGCGGTCATACGGCGTAAAAATATCATCGAGCACCATACGTATTTTACCGTTAGCGCGGCGGTACTCGCGCATGTATGGGATGGGTGGCAGGCCATCGGGTGTACCAAATTCATCAGTAGTGCTGAAATTTTTTAGCCCCCCTACAGTTTGCAGGTAATAAATAAGTCCCAAAACCCGCAGGCGGCATTCTTTGTAAAACTGCTCGCGGTTTTTAGGGTCGAGCTGCTCGGGCGATGATTTGAACGAGATGCCCGGATCGCTCCATTTGAGCATGAACTTATCATTAGGTATGCGGCCGCCCTGCACCATTTTAAGCAGGTCTTTACCTTTCAGGCTGGCGTAGTTTTCGGGGTCGTAGCCTTCGGGTTGGGGCAGGGTTTTATCGGCACCTTTACCGTAATCTTTTAAAATAGCACACCAGGTAATATCCTGTGTTACCGGTATAGCTTCTTCGGGAGCCAGTTTTTCGCCGGTGTTGCTACGGCTGTCAAACCCAGTGCTGAATTTTGCACCTGCCAAAGCGGCTATATCTCCGGTGCCGGTAGCATCAATTACAATTTGGGCTTTTATGGTATTGGTTTTGCCTTTTTCAACAATGGTTACTTCCCAGCCGGTGCCATTCTTTTTAATGGTTTTCCAAGGGGTATTAAGTTTGAGTGTCAGGTTTTTTACCGTGTCGGTCATTTTTTTTAAAATGGCCGCACCTGTATAAGGTTCAAACTTTAATACCGCGTTTACCGTGGTATCATACCCCGGCATTTTTTTGTAGAACTCGCGTATGTGTTTCCTGAACTCGCCCCATATACCCGATGGCAAGTTACGGTTGGCATCTACCACACACATGGCACCCGAGGTAAGCTCTCCACCTAACCACGGACCAGGTTCTACCAAAATGGTTTTCACCTTGCTGCGGGCACATTGCAACGCTGCCGCCGTACCACTGGCGCTGCCGCCAATTACCAACACATCGGTTTTAATGGTATCAGCATAAGTATGTATAGCGCACAGGCAAAGCAGGGTAATGAGTAAGTTTTTCAACATGAGGAGAATACAGGTTTAAAACGCTAAAGTAGGGCAAAGCTTTTACTATCAATAAAAATTTGTGTAACAAAATGGCCTTTCTAATGAGGCATGCGGGCAATTTTCACAAAAAGCATCGGCCTTTAAATTTTTAGTATTTAATTTGAGTATGACAACCCAACCCGACGAACACTTACGTTACCCCATAGGCCGTTTTGCTAAGCCCAGCGAGTATACTTCTGAACTGTTTGCGCAATCCATCAACACCATAAAAACCCTGCCCGCCCGTTTGCGTGCCGAGGTGATTAAACTGACCGATGCCCAACTGAACACCACTTACCGCCCCGGCGGCTGGACGCTTAAACAAGTGGTACACCACCTGGCCGACAGCCATATGAATGCTCTCATGCGTATTAAACTGGCACTAACCGAAGAGCACCCCTCCATTAAACCGTACGATGAAGCCGGCTGGGCCAATCAAATCGATTATAGCCTGCCTGTCGAATCCTCATTAAAAATACTGGAAGGTATACATCAACACATGGTGGCCCTGTACGAAAGCTTTGACGAAGCCCAATGGAACCGCAGTTTCCTGCATCCTGAAAGAGGTGTGGTTTATACCATTGCGCTTTCGGCGGCTATGTATGCATGGCATAGCAATCATCATTTGGCGCATATTACGGAGACGATGAAGCAGTGGGATAAATAAACCCTAATTGCATACCAAGCAAATTTGCTGTTATATGCCTTTTACCTTTGCACATCCGGCAATTGTATTGCCTTTAGGCCGTTTACCTGCCAAGTCGTTTCGCTAACTGCTTTGGTTATTGGCAGTATGTTGCCCGATTTTGAGTATTTTTTGCGACTCAAAATAAAAAGCGCTTACAGCCATACATGGACCGGACTGCTTTGGTTTAATTTACCATTAGGTTTGATTTTATACTTTGTTTACTCGAAATTAGTAAAACCCGTCTTGATTGTCCATCTGCCGACGTTTTTAAACAAGAGATTTTCAAAGTTTAAGAATACAAAACCAGTAAATTTATCCTCATTACTAATAAATACTGTTTCTCTGCTCATAGGTGCTTCTACCCATATTTTGTGGGATGGCTTTACACACCCCACCGGTTATTTTGTTAGCCAACTGCCGTTTCTACAAAATGAGGCAACAGTTGCGAATTACAGCTTACCTATTTATAAATTGTTACAGCATGGCAGCACACTAACAGGCACTTTATTAATCATCTTGTCGGTTATAATGCTTCCTCCATTAGCTTCAACTCGATTGCCATCCACATATAAATATTGGCTCATAGTGCTATGCGTTGCATTAGCTTTAATTATAATAAGAGTGATGTTTGGCTTAAGATTACACGAATTTGGCAACTTGATTGTAACAGGTATTGCAGGAGGATTTTTAGGCTTAATAGTAGCTTCATTAACTAAGCTTGCAACTAAACCTTGATATAAAAATGTCATTCCGAACGATAGAAAGGAATCCTGTACGAGCTATATAAACAGCTTATAAGATTTTTCCTAACGTCGGAATGGCATTTTCCGTTAAGGGAATATTGGAAAATTCCTTAATTAAAAATATTAAACAAATTATACTCCACCCTTACCAGATACATGTTTTGCGTATTGCGTAACATGCGGTTGGTTAACGGGGTGCGGTACGATAAGTCGACGCGGAGCACACTGTTGAATATAAATTGTACGGCCGGGGCTATATCTACATAATATTGTCCTTTGCCCGGGTTGCTCTTGCCCAATAATTCGGCGTAAAGGTTAATGTTGGTTTGCTCGTAATTGGTATACTTTTTAGGAAACAGCAGGTAACCCGCCGAAACACTATAAGCAATGCTGTTGCGGTTAACCGGTTCATACCCTCCCCTGTTTTCAAACGCGCGCAGGTAACTTAACGTGCCCGAAACGGCCAGTTTGTGCATGAGTTGCGTGGCAACTAATCCACCTTGCAAACCGGTATTATCGCCCTCTAATGATATTTCCTGGTTGTACTGTATGTTACGGATGGATGATGCCTTGGCAAATGCCGCCATCCTGAAATGCCGCTGCACACTATCAACCGAGTAAAAACGGTATTTGGCGTAAGTGCTTACACCTTCAAAACGTTGCTTATCCTGGTAAAAATCAGACATATAGGCCGTGCCGTGTACCATGAGGTATTTGTTTACGCCCAGCATGGCTTCGAGCGTGGTACGGTTACGGTAATCGGGCTTAAAATAGCCCTGGTTTTCGAGCCTGATGCCCAATGATTTAGCAGCCATGTTACTGGCCGGTTCGCTGTTCACATAAAGTTCCTGGGCCGAGGCGGTGTATAGCCCGGCCAGCATACCCGCAAGGGTAAGCCACGTATACTTGGTCATAAAACTTTACTGGAATTAAATAATCACGTGATATGATTTGCCATTGCCTGCCTTGTCGTCGGTGGCGGTGCTATACTTTTTAACAGTGGCAGCCGGGGCAAAGCCTTTGTTCACTACGGTTACGGCAACTTCACCATCTAAACCTTTAGCAGGGGCGTTGAGGATGTGAAAGGTATCGCCCGAGTAGCTGAACATATTGTTGTTCACTTTGAGTTTGTCAAAATCAACAAAGGCTTTGAGTTGGTTAATGGCAAAACCCGCTCCCTGAACTTTTTTGCTCATCTGCTCCAAATCAACCGGTGAGGTATTTTTAAAGGTGATGGTAAACAGGTTACGGTTAAGGTCTGTTTTAATATCGCCGATAAAGGGTAGTGTACGCAGGGATTTTTCGGTAGCTTTTGAACACATGGAGCAGGTAAGACCACTTACCTGTAATTCGGCTTTAACAAATTGAGCTTTAGCAGCGCTTATAGAGATAGCCAACAGGGCTATAAAGATTTTAAGAGATTTCATGTTGTAATTAATTGGAAATAAAATAATTGTGCATAAACAAAAAACAGGCATAAGCCTTTAAGGCCATGCTGTTACACGGTACAATTACTTACCAATTAAATACGGATGTTACAGTTTTTAATAAAGGTGGCAACCTTACTTGTAGGTTCATCCTCCGGTGGGCCGCGGTTAAAAAACTTCTCTAAAAGAACCTTTTGGGCCGAAAAAATAAAGTCTTCGAAAGGCAGCTTAGGCATTTCGAACGAGAATACTTTAGCCAGGAATGAAGTTTGTTCGGCTTGCTGGTGGGTATCTTTAACCTTTACGGTAACCTTGTGATTTTTGCAGCAATCCATTTTCATGCCGCAGGTTATATCGGCTTTCTTCTCCAAAATAGGAGCCGGTGCGGCCGATAATTTAACAGTGGCTACTTTATTGCCGCAGTAATGTAAGTTCAGGGCAAAGCCTAACACCGTAATGGTGTATAAAATGGCTAAACTAAATGCGCCTGTTCTTTTAAACATACCGCGAAAGTACGGCAGATTACCTTACAAAGCAAATTATTTTTAGGTAACTTATTGAAAAATATAGCGTTACAACATACATGGTGCAACTATTAAAACACCAAAGGCTATTGATTTATAGTTTGTTGCTAAAATTAAATAAGAGATAAAGCTGAATTTACCAGGAAGCGAATTTAAGCCCGGATATGGCTACGCGATAAAATAAAATCAACCAAACCATCAATAGGGTGACGAATTATTTTACCGGCCGATATGCCGTTCTCTGCGCATAGCTCTTTTAGTTCATTAGTAAAGAAATAAGCTATAGATCCTACAAAATGGCAGGTATATTCCTGGTACTGAGCGTACGATTTTATATCGGTATCTATAAATTCCTGCAAGCCACGCTTAATAAGCTGTTTGCCGTATTCAGTTGTTTTAACTTCTGATAAAAACCTGGCAAATGATGCCAGGTAAGAGTTGGCTCCCCTTTTGAGGTATACGTTGGTAATAATATCGTCTTTAGTGAGGTTAAATTCGGTGCAGAACTTGGCATTCACATCTGCCGGCATACGACCATACATATAATCGGTGATCAAGTTTTTGCCAAACCAGGTGCCCGAACCTTCATCACCCAAAACATAGCCTAAACCATGCTTACCGGTGGTTACATCTTCGCCATCAAAAAAAGAGATGTTTGAACCTGTACCCAGCACACATACCAAGCCTTTGTGCGTACCACAGGTAGCATAGGCCGAACCCAGCAAATCACTGTCGACACTTACAAAGGCACGTGGAAATATATGACTTAAAGCGTTGGAAACAACTTCGCGCTTATCGGGACTTGAGCATCCTGCGCCAAAAAAGTATATTTCCTCAATCAGCGGAAAATGATTAACCATTACCGGAGCCTGCTCCTGTATGATTTTAATAATTTCCTTTTCAGATAAAAAAAACGGGTTTAACCCTGCTGTGCTAAATTTAACCGATTCCTGCTTGTCTGATGCCAGTACCCAATCGGTTTTCGAAGATCCGCTATCGGCTACAATGATCATGCACTCAGTTCTTCCAGAATTTTTTGGGTAAGCGGTTTATGTATAAACTGGGTAATGTACTTGTTCTGGCCCGAACGTTTTACATCAACCGGGTCAAGCGATGAAGACAGCATGAATATCTTGGTATGATCTTTATCGTGCCCGTCAAGCTTTTCATATTCCTGTAAAAACTCAAAGCCGTTCATGAGCGGCATACGTAAATCTAAAAAAATCACATCGGGCTTAATAAGCCCGTCGCGTATTTGTTCAATAGCTTCGGTGGCCGATTGCTTAACCACAATGTTCTGCGCAAAATTACTGCTCTCCAATATCCGTCGCGTAACAAAATTGTCGATATAGTTATCGTCAATTAGCAAGCAAGTTTTATAGCCACTATACATCACATTCAAATTTAGGTTTTTAACTTCAAATAAAAAATAGCTGTTAAACTAAATTTATTGTATGTTAATGTTGCCTGTAATTTGTTTCAGGGTGGTTTCGGCAGCCTTTACCTGGTATTCGGCATCATAAAATACGCCGGTAGCATTTAAATAATTACGTTGTGCTTCGCGAATTTCTAATGGTGTGATAGTACCTATGCGGTATTTTTCTAATGATATTTCTAAGCTTTTACGGGCCAGCTCCACATTGGCCTGCCCTACCCTGATCAGTTCCAGCCCCGACAGGTAGGCGCTGTACAGCTGCCCAATTTGCGCCTCCAGATTAGTGCGTGCGCGCTCTATACTAATTTTCGAACTCTCTATTTGCAATTTGGCATTACGTTCGCGCCGCCACTGATTAAAGCCATCAAATATGTTGATGCTTGCCGTTAAGCCATAGTTTAACCCACGTGAGTTTTGCACCCGGGCAAAACCTGCCGGGTTTTTACTATTGCTCCAGGTATAACCGGTATTAACCGCAATTTGCGGGTAACGGGTTGATTTTACCTGCCTGAGATTAATTTCAGAAAGGCGCTGTTCTATGTTAGCCAGTAACAACGTTGGGTTTTGCGATTGTGCCTCATTAATAATGTTGCCCAGCATAAGTTTTTGGTCAACTATAATGGTATCGGCCACATTAAACTCAGTTTGCGGGTTACGGGCCAGTATACGGTTTAGTTCTACCTTACTGGCTTTAAAGGTTTGCTGCTGACTGATCAGGGTTGCCGTATCGGTATTTAACGCCACCTGGGCATTGTATACATCTAAACGAGCCACGGCACCTGCATTGAAACGATCGGTTGAGTAGCGTATTTGCTTGCGTGATATATCAATAACACCCTGCAAAGCTTTTATTTGCTTTTGCTGGTTTACCAGGTCATAATACGTGATGATGATATTGGCAACCGTGCGCTGTATGGTATCGCGCAGGCGGGTTTGCGCCAGTTGGTCTTGCTGCTTAAACTGATCGTACGTGGCAAACATGTTAAAGCCATCAAAAATAGTCCAGTTAAGGTTTGCCCCGTAGTTAGTACCGGTATTGTTGGCATTATTAATACGGTTTACGGTATTATCGCTACGGGTTTGCGTGGTGGTTTGTATACTGTTACTTTGGGTAAAGGTACCGGCCACACTGGGCAACATACCTGCATTGCCAATGGTTACGTTGTTTTTGGCTATGGCTGTTGAGTTTTTCGATAGCTTAATATCGTAATTATTTTGCAGGGCAACTTCCAACGCTTCTTTAAGCGTAAGCTGTGCAACATTGGGCACCTTGGTTTCCTGAGCTTTTACTCCTGTAACTGCCGCAAGCAAACCTATTATAAGGCATGTGAATTTATTTATTTTCATTAGGGCAGCTTACAGGTTTTCAATTAGTAAAGGTTCTTTGTGTACTTCTTCGTCAGGTTCCTTATCCGGATCGCGACGGGTTTTAGATGCCAGCAATACGTACATCATTGGTATAACATACAGCGTTAGTATGAGCGAGAACATCATACCGCCCATAATTACAATGCCTAATGATACCCGGCTTTTTGCACCTGCACCCAAGGCCAATGCAATAGGCACGGCACCCAATACCACGGCCAAACTGGTCATTAATATAGGGCGTAAACGTGCAGTAGCGGCCTCCACAACGGCTTCGTATTTAGGTAAGCCTTGCTCCATACGCTGATTAGCAAACTCTACAATGAGGATACCGTTTTTGGTAACGAGGCCCACAAGCGTAATCATACCAATCTCACTGAATATATTAAGTGTTTGCCCGAAGAACCACAGCGACACAAACGCACCGGCAATTGCCAGCGGTACGGTTAGCATTACAATTACCGGGTCCATAAAGCTTTCGAATTGTGCGGCCAATACTAAGTAGATCAACAACAAAGCAAAACCGAATGCAAACAGGATATTTGATGAACTTTCGGCGTAATCGCGCGATGGCCCACTCAGTGCCGAACTGAAACTTGGGTCGAGCATTTTGTTGGCTATGCGCTGCATTTCGTCAATGCCATCGCCAATGGTGTACCCCTCGGCCAAACCGGCCTGCACCGTGGCCGATTTATAACGGTTAAAGTGATATATAGATGGCGGCGCCGAACTTTCTTCCACCTTAACCACGTTGTCCAGCTGTACCAGCGTGCCTTTTGTGCTACGCACATAAACCGATTTCAGGTCGAGCGGCTGATCGCGGTTGGCGCGGTCAACCTGGGCTATTACCTGATATTGCTTGCCGCTCATCAAAAAGTAATCTAACCGGCCGGCACTATAATACAGTTGCAGCGTGGCCGATATATCGGCTACCGATACACCCAAATCGCGGGCACGGTCGCGGTCGGTGGTTATGCGCAGCTCGGGTTTGGTAAATTTCAGGTTAACGTCTGAACTGGAGAATACCGGGCTTTTGCTCACCTCGGTAAAAAACTCGGGCAGCACCTTGCGTATCTTCTCAAAATCCTGGTTCTGGATAACGAATTGTACCGGCAACGAGGTACGGGCACCGCTACCACCACCGCTTATGGTTTGCTCCTGCACCACCAGCGCACGGGCATCAGGGAAACGTTTGAGTTTGCCGTTGAGCCAATCGGCAATTTCCGCCTGGGTACGGGTACGCTCATTGGGTGGCACCAAACCTAAACGGCCAAAGCCCGAGTTGGTAGAGGCGCTACCGCCAAAACCGGGCGATACGATCTCAATATTAATTTTAGCTTCAGGGATGGAATCTTCAACCAATTGGGCAACTTTGTCCATATACTTGGTCATGTACTCGTAGTTGGCTCCCTCTGATCCTGTTACGGTGTAGCGCAGCAAGCTACGGTCATCCAAGGGGGCAAGTTCAGACGGAATGGCTTTAACCAACACGCCAATCAATACCACCGATACCACCAAAATAACCACCGATACCCATTTATGCTTCATGAACGATACCAGCGTTTCGGTATAAGCTTTATTCATGCGCACGAAGAACGGTTCGGTACGTTCGTAAAATTTAGATTTTTTATGATTTTTACGCACCAAAACCACGTTAAGCATAGGGGTTAACGATAATGACACAAATGCCGAAATTAACACCGCACCGGCTACCACAACTGCAAACTCGCGGAACAAACGCCCTGTAAACCCTTGCAAAAACACAATAGGCAAAAACACCGCCGCCAGCGTTACCGAGGTTGATATTACGGCAAAGAAAATCTCGGCCGAACCCTCGAACGCGGCCTTGCGTATGGGCATACCCTCCTCTACCTTTTTGTAGATGTTCTCCGTTACCACAATACCATCATCCACCACCAAACCGGTTGCCAGTACAATGCCCAGCAGGGTTAATATATTAATGGAGAAACCGCAGATGTACATGATAAAGAACGCGCCGATCAATGATACCGGAATATCAATTAGCGGGCGGAAGGCGATGAGCCAGTCGCGGAAGAAGAGGTAAATAATAATTACCACCAGGATGAACGAGATGATCAGCGTTTCTTCCACCTCCTCGATGGATTGGTTGATGAAACGGGTATTATCCAACGCCACCTGGAGTTTAATATCGGGCGGAAGGTCTTTTTCAACCTGTTTTAAACGGATATAAAAATCTTTGGCTATTTGTACGTAGTTGGCACCCGGCTGCGGCACAATGGCCAAACCCACCTGTGGTACCAATGATTCTTTAAAAGCGGTTTCCTCGTTGGCCGAACCTAAAACAGCGTAACCAATATCGCTCAAACGTATAACCCGGTTACTATCGGCACGAATGATGAGGTTATTAAAATCTTTTTCGGTAACGAGTTTGCCCAGCGCACGCACGGTAACCTCGGTGCTGTTGCCCGATATTTTACCGGCCGGCAACTCCACGTTTTCGCGGGCAAGGGCATCGCGTATATCGGTTGAGGCCAGGTTTAAGGCCGAAAGCTTGTTAGGATCGATCCACAGGCGCATGGCGTACTGGCGCTGCCCCTGTAGGTTAATCTGGCTTACACCGGGTATGGTTTGCAGGGCTTCTTGCAGCACGTTTTCGGCATAATCGTTTACCTGGGTTATGTTACGGGTATTGCTGCTTACGGTTAGGGTAATAATATTATCGGCGTTGGCATCGGCCTTACTCACTACCGGCGGGGCATTAATATCCTGCGGTAGCTGGCGCTGCGCTTGCGACACCTTATCGCGCACGTCGTTAGCGGCGGTTTCCAGATCGGCATCGAGGTTAAACTCCACCGTAATGTTGCTCGAACCTACCGAACTGGTTGATGAGATATTACGGATGCCCTGTACACCGTTAATGGCTTTTTCGAGCGGTTCGGTTATCTGCGATTCAATTACATCGGCATTGGCGCCCGAATAACTGGTGCTTACGCTGATGATAGGCGGATCGACCGAAGGAAAATCGCGCACGCCCAAAAACTTGTAACCAATTACGCCGAATACCACGATAATAACCGACATTACCGTGGCCAATACCGGCCGTTTTATACTGACTGAGGATAAACTCATGTATGCTTTTTATTTTATTGTAGAGACCTGATTTTTCATGTCTCTGTATATAATTTCCAGAAGATAGGTTACTTAATAACCTTCACAATTTTCAAAGGCACTTTAGGCCTCATTTGTATTATGCCCGAAACAATCAGGCTATCGCCAGGTTTTAGACCTTCAATGATCTCGATCTGGGTATCGGTGCGCACATCGGTTTTAACCGGGCGGGCGTAAGCCGTATCGTTACGTGCAATAAATACTTTACTTGATTTTAGATCGGGAACCACACACTGCGTAGGCACCATAATAGTGCGAGTGCTTTGCTCCAGCACCATGCTAATTTTGGCAAAGCCGCCAGCCGTAATTTCATTATCAGCGTTGGCAGCGCGGGCACGTACGGTAACCGTGCGCGATACGGCATCCACTTCAGGGTCGATAGCGTAAACCGTGGCGCTAAAGTTTTTGCGCGAGCTGGCAATAGTGAAATTAATTTTTGTACCGGCTTTTACCAGCGACCGGTAACGCTCAGGCACCGAAAAAGTAACCTTCATGGGATTAGTGCTTACCAGTGTGGCAATAGCCGTTTGCGGGGTTAAATATCCACCCGGACTAATACTACGCAAACCAATAACCCCACTAAACGGTGCTTTAACCACGGTGCGGGCAATTTGTGCGCGTATGCCATCGGCCTGGGCCTTTAAGGTATTGTATGATGATAAGGAAGTATCATACTCCTGTTTGCTAACGGCTTCTTTTTGCAGGAGTACACGGTTGCGGTACTCACCCTCCTTGGCCAGAGCTATCTGGTATTCGGTTTGTTTAAGGTTAGCCTGCAAATCGGCATCATAAACGCGTACCAGTACCTGGCCTTTGGTTACGTGGCTGCCCTCGCTAAAGTAAATTCCGATTACGTTACCTGCTGTTTGGCTGGTAAGGCTTACCCGCTCATTAGGGTCAACCGTGCCGGTTACATTAATGGTGTTGTTAAAAACGGTGTCTTTAACAATTTGCACAACCACGGGTACAGGGCCGCCTTTGCCCTTGCCACCCTTGGCATCTTTACCTCCCTTGTCGCCTTTTCCGCCTGCGGCACCGGCCGATGGACCTCCGCCCTCTTTTGTTGCATCGCCATGAAGCCGGTTGTAAGTAAGGTAGCCGATAATAAGCGCTATGGCTATATAAACGATGTATCTGGTCTTCATGAAATATTATTTGCCTATGGTGTGTTTGTAAATTGTACCCGGTAAGGGCTATAAATTTATAATTATATTGCTTAAAGTGAGTGTAACAAATTAACTGTTAACCAACAGGCAAAATAATGCGATATTATAATTGAGCAGGGTATGTATCAACCATTTTACAACCTTACACCTTGCATATAAAGGCTGCTTACCCGGTAAAAAAAATTATTTTAGCGCCATGAAAAAGTGGCACTTACATATTATTGCATTATTTTATTTATTACTCATGAGCAGTACCAGTGAGGCAGCAGGTGCGCTGCAAATATCTTATACCGTTAGTTTCCCCGAGGCGCAGGCGCATTATGCCGATATTGAAATGGACATTAAAGGCATTGCCCAAAGCAAGCTGAACCTGAAAATGCCTGTTTGGACTCCCGGCTCGTACCTCGTGCGCGAGTTTGCCAAAAACGTAGAATCGTTTTCGGTACAAAGCGGCGGCAAGCAAATCGGTGTAACCAAGGTGCGCAAAAACATATGGCAGTTAAATACCCAGGGCGTAACCTCGGTGAAGGTGAAATACCGCTTTTATGCTTTCGAAATATCGGTGCGTACCGCGTTTATTGATGTTACGCACGCGTTCCTTTCTACATCGGGCATGTTCTTTCACCCCGAAGGCGGCCTTAACCTGCCATCAACCATCAAAATCATTCCTTACAAAAACTGGAATAAGGTATCAACCAGTTTAGAGATGGTGGGTAACGATCCGTTCACGGTAAAAGCTCCTAACTACGATATTTTATACGATTCGCCTATCGAGGTAGGCACGCAAGATACATTTGGCTTTAAAGTAGGCAACACCAATTACGAGGTGTGCATGTACGGCGGCGGCAATTACGATAAGGAACGCCTCACCAAAGACATGACCAAAGTTATTGAGGAAGAAGCAGCCATTTTTGGCGAAAACCCTAACAAGCGTTACGTATTCATCGTGCATAACTATGCCAAAGGCGGTGGTGGTTTGGAGCACCTGAGCTCTACGGTTTTAGGTGCTTCGCGCGATGGATATGCTAAGGAATCTACCTACGAAGGTTTCTTAGGACTGGTTGCCCACGAGCATTTTCACCTGTGGAATGTGAAGCGTTTACGCCCTATAGCCTTAGGTCCGTTTGATTATGATAACGAGAACTACACCACCAACCTGTGGATTGCCGAAGGTTTTACCGCTTATTATGATAATTTAACCGTGCGCCGTACCAACCTTTTCCCAGTGCAAAATTACCTTACCGCTTTAGCGGGCGATTTTGGCACTGTGGACAACACCCCCGGCACCAAGGTGCAGCCGCTGTCGCAATCGAGCTACGACGCCTGGATAAAGGCTTACCGCCCTGATGAAAACTCTATCAATACCGGCATATCGTACTATAACAAAGGCGCTATTGTGGGCATGATGATGGATCTGGAAATTATTAACGCTACGCAAGGCAAGCAATCGTTGGATGATGTGATGCGTTATATGTACATTGAGTACTACAAGGTTAAAAAACGTGGTTATACCGATGCCGAGTTTAAAGCTGCGTTTGAAAAATTCAGCGGTAAAAAGCTGGACGATTTTTACGCCAAGTACATTAACGGTACCGATGCCATGGATTACAACAAATACCTGGCTTATGCCGGCTACCACTTGTTTGATGATTATGAAGGCAAAAGCATAGCCGACTTAGGTATACGCATGACCCCGCCGGCCAACCCGGCCGGACGTTTGAAAATTGCAGGCGTACTGCGCGGTACTGCCGCCTGGAATGATGGTCTTAACGTGAACGACGAATTGGTAAGTATTGACGGCGTACCTGCAAGCGACCCAAAAACGTTGCTGAAAGACAAGCAGGTGGGCGATAAACTGAACATTGTAGTAATGCGCGACGGCCGTGAACTTACCATACCGGTAACCCTGCTGCAAACCACGCAAAAGAAATACCGTATTGAAAGCCGAACCGATTTAACACCACAACAACAGGTAGTACGCAAAAAATGGCTTAATTTAAATTAATCAAAAAATAGCGATAACTATTTTCAAAAAGCTTACGTACAAAACCGTAAGTAACTTGAAAACAGGAGGTCGTTATGATGAAGATATTATTTTTTTTAACAGCAGTATTATGTTTAGCCGGATGGGGTGTTTGTGTGTTTGTATATAACGCTACCGATTTAATACACTCCCTTTTGGCCTTTGCCGCCATATTTATAGTAATGGGTATAATGGGCAGCGAACAACACGGCCCGGTATCAAACCCGGAGTTGTTTTAAGCGTGAGTGTTTTTGATTTAATTAAGTAGTTTTTTAGATAAGTGAGGCGGGCGGTGCATTAATTGTACCGCCCGTTTTTTTATTGGAATAATCAGATATAATTAAGTTGTACGAAGTTTATAACTTCGTACTAATATGTGGGTAGTCTCCAGACTACCGGGCAATGACTTATATGAGGCCGCTTAGACATAAAGTCTTTAGTTTTTATTGATGTCAATTGGCTATATTCGTTATCATATATGGAGCCTTTTATCCAACTCTTAAAATCCATTGAAATACACGATGAAGTTATTGCTTCCTCTACTTCAATAGATAACACAACAAAAATTGGATTACTTGAGATGTCGGGTTATATCAAAGATTTTCTAATTGCTAATTCCTCAAAAAGGAAATTAAAATCACACGAAATTAATTCTTTAAAAAACGAACTTTTCATTTATTGGAATGAATCGATAAGTGAGGATGTTGAACAATTTTGGATAAAGCTGAAGCAATTATCAATTCCTTTTGAGAGAAAAGACCCACTCAAATATGCTTTGATCAACAATAAATTCAGAAGAGTGGACCAGGGCATGGGAGCGAGAAATTGCTGGACGGCTATAAAGGAAATGAATTCTATAACTGAACGGTTTACCAAATCTGAAATTGCGCAAATAGACCAAATAATATCAGATGATGAGAAAAACAGGTTAAGTATATTGAGTAAGGCCCTTGCAAAAAAAAGAATCTTATCAAGCCAATATTTAAAATTTGGGGAATGCATGGCATATTTTGAAAGCTGCAAACTATTATCGTTTACTTCAACGAAAATGAAAAAAATGAGCTTTTTCGAATATGGAAAGATTATAAATCTGAAATTCGAGCCATGCAGGTCTTATTTCAGCCCAAGTAATCCCAAGACTACTCGTATAGTGATTCGAAGTCGGGAGACTTCGAATAGAGAATTGACTCCTAATCACCCCTTCAAATCATCCCTCCCAAAAAACTTTCACAGCCTAAGGCTGTTATTGTCACCATCCTTTTAATAAATGAAGTAACTGGCGCAGCTTTAACACCCACCACAGGCTGGAACGTAACAACAGCACGTCACTTTAGCATGTGCCTACCCATTTTTTAAATTCTCAGTATCTTGCGCCTTTTCGTATTATAATAAAATGCGGATGATGTAAGTTATTTAAATTCGATGCAGTCAAATACTCCGTTACAACAAACTCCACAAAGCAACATCAACGTATATTCTATTGCCTGGGTAATAGGCTTGCTGTTTTACTTTGTAGAATACGCAGTAAGGTCTTCGCCTTCTGTTATGATTCCTGAGTTATCGGCTTTTTTTAATTTAAGTACGGTTAAAATTGGCTCATTAATAGGCACATACTATTACACCTACTCTATTACCAGCTTAATTGCCGGTATAGCGTTAGATAAGGCTGGAGCTAAATACACCGTTTCGGTAGGTATAGCTATATTGGGTTTGGGCTGTATGTTGTTTGCGTTATCAAACGTATTTACCGGTAATGTTGCGCGTATGTTACAGGGTGCAGGCTCTGCATTTGCTTTTCCGGCCTGTGTATATTTAGCAGCCAAAGGATTTTCTTCCAAGTCATTGGCTACAGCTATTGGGTTTACACAGTGTTTAGGCATGTTAGGTGGTACGGCAGGACAATCGTTAGTTGGGCCGTTAATTGCAGGCGGGCTTTCATTACCTGTATATTGGTTTAGTGTGGGCGCAATATCGCTGGTATTGTGTGTAGCAATCTACCTCATCACACCTTTAGAAAAACCTGTTGCGGGAGATGCGCCCATTCAAAAAAGCAATTGGATACAGCCTTACAAAATAGTTTTTGGTAACGTGCAATCGTATCTATGCGGATTAGTCTCGGGCCTGTTATTTGCGCCAACCACCGTATTTATTATGATATGGGGTATCTTGTTCTTTCAGCACGACCGCTCCTTTAGCTTTGAGCAGGCTACACACATCAGTTCTATGGTTCCGCTTGGATGGGTGGTAGGCTGTCCGCTACTGGGTTGGTTAACCGATGTACTGGGCAAACGCAAACCTGTTATCATAAGCGGTTGCATGGTGATGATACTGAGCATTGCTCAATTGCTTTATTTGCCTGCTATGGTAAATGCACAGGTAAGTATGTTTATGATGGGCGTAGGTTCGGGCGCTGCCATGATACCCTATTCCATTATTAAAGAAGTTAACCCCGATAACGTAAAAGGGAGCGCCACCGGTGCTATCAACTTTATTACATTTGGTGTTATCTCGTTATTAGGGCCTTTATTTGGCAGCTTGTTTGGAAAAACATTAACTACTACAAATAATCATACCGCACATTTCCAGTCGGCCGGATTGTTTTTAATAGGAGGCATTTTGCTGGCCTTGATTATAAGCCTGTTTTTAAAAGAAACAGGCCGTAAAAGCAAATTAGCTGCGCCTGTTGTATCTGTATTGTAGATAGGTGTTGTTTTCCTATTATTTATGGCGTAGATCTATTAATCGCAATGTCCGAAGACTTTATTTACTCGCCACTGCAACCATTCTACCCCAAATACGTATAAAAACACACTAAGCAGGCAACGCCTATCATCCTCACAATCATCACAATAGCATCGTTTTAAATTTTATATTTATAAAAGTATTTGCGTAAATTACACTCCAAATACTTTTAGCTTACTCAATTAAAGGTAAATTTGCTTACTAATTAATTTTAATTAAAACCCAATACGTATAGATGAGAAGATTATTACTGGTTTTATTTTGTACTGTTAGTTTTACGGCTTCGGCACAGTGGTGGGCGGTTGGTCCGTTAAAAAAGTATCAGCGTTTTCCAGCCATTGTGCAGGTTAAGCAGGCACCCTTTAAAATAAACACTCAACTTAATGCTGCTAAAGTAACACGCGTAAACATTGCCCAAAGCTTTTATTGCTTAACTATAAACGAGCGCACGGTAATGAAAACTGCCCAGCATCAAATGCGTTTCAGGGAGTATGCCGATGCCAGCTACAGCTTTGCCGAACTGGCCAAAATATACATTCAGCAAAATAAACTATCAGAAGCTAAATGGTTCTTTTTGCAAAGCAACAACCTATCGCGCCAGCAAAATAACGACCGCCTCACCATAGCTAACCTACGCGAATTGGCCAACATTAAATCAACCATAGGCGATTTTGCCCTTGCCCAGCAAGATTTAACCGAAGCGCACGACATGGCCAGCGCTCATAACTGGCAGGATGATGTACTGCTGGTTAAAAAATGCCAGGACGATTTACAGCGCAGCAAGTTAGCTGCCATAAAAACCGAAGCTGGTATGCCCGGCGCTACCCGCAGCACATTGTAACAATCAGATGTGTATACTTTCCCTGGATACTATTTTTGTAGCTATTACGTAAAATATGTAACAACGTATAAAACATTGAGTCATAATATTACATTTGTATACATAGAGACAGCTAAATTGCTGTCTCTTTTTTATTTACTTTAACAATTGTATAATACAGGCACTAATATTGATGTTTTATAATTCAGTTACCGATTTAAAAACCATAAAGGAAATGTTTAAAAAGTTATATACGTTCCTGGTGTTGGGCGCAACGCTGGCATGCCAGGCATCTACCACGGGGCCTATTGCCAAAGTAGATGGCTCCACCAACCTTGCACCCGATCAGCAGCAAACCGTAGTGGCTAAAGAAGTAGCCAATATGATTACCAGTTACAACTACAAAAAAGTTGCCCTAAACGATTCCCTTTCTGGTTTAATTTACGACCGCTACTTAAAATCGTTAGACCAAAACCATAACTACCTGCTGGCTGACGATATTAAAGACTTTGCCAAGTTTAAAACCGTGTTTGACGATGACCTGAAAACCGGCAACCTCAACAATGCCTTCTACATTTTTAACGTGTATCAAAAACGTTATCTGGAGCGTATGAACTATTCGCTGGCGCAGATCGATAAAAGCTTTGACTACACCCAAAACGAAACTTTTACTTACGACCGCGAAAAACAACCTTGGGTAGCCAACGAAACCGAGATGAACAAGCTGTGGAGCCAGCGCGTAAAATACGATTTGTTGAACCTGAAACTGGCCAGCGCCGATGTAAATAAAAACAAAGACAACCTGCGTAAACGCTACCAGGCCTTAATATCTCAAGCCAAAAAGCTGTCGAACCAGGACGTTTTCCAGATATTTATGGATGCCTTTACCGAATCGGTAGACCCGCATACCAATTATTTTAACCCGGCAAATGCGGCCAATTTCAATATCGAAATGTCGCGCTCGTTAGAAGGCATTGGCGCAACCCTCGCCAGCGAAAACGAGTATGTAACCATTAAAAGTGTTGTAGCCGGTGGCCCTGCCGATAAAAGCCACCAGATCAATATTGACGACCGCATTGTGGCCGTTGCCCAAGCTACCGATGGTGAGTACCAGGACGTGGTAGGCTGGCGTTTAGAAAATGCCATTGCACTTATTCGTGGTAAAAAAGGCACTACCGTGCGTTTAAAAATACTGCCTAAAGGTGTATCAACCTCGGCAAAACCACGTATAGTTGAAATGGTGCGCGAAAAAATTGTGTTGAAAGACCAGTTAGCCAAAAAAGAAATACGCACGTATAACTCAAACGGTAAAACTTTTAAAATAGGCATTATTAACGTACCGGCATTTTATATTGACTTTAATGCCTACCGCGCTAAAGACCCTAATTACCAAAGCACCACCCGCGACGTAAAACTCATTTTAGATACCCTTAAACGCGAAAACGTTGACGGTGTAATTCTTGATTTGCGCCAAAACGGTGGAGGTTCGTTAATTGAAGCTATTGAACTTACCGGCTTGTTTATTAAAAATGGCCCCGTAGTACAGGTGCGCGATACCCGCAACCGTGTTGAAGTTGATGAAGATGAAGACCCATCAGTAACCTATGCAGGGCCGCTTGCCGTAATGACCGATCGTTTCAGCGCATCAGCATCTGAAATTTTTGCAGGAGCCATACAAGATTATGGCCGTGGTATTGTGATAGGAAGCCAAACCTATGGTAAAGGTACAGTACAAAGTGCCATTGAGCTGGATAAGGTGATTAACCCATCCATCAAAGAAATGCTCAACTCGCTTACCAAAAAAGCAAACGGTACCGGTGCCGAATCTAAATTTGGTCAGTTAAACTTAACTATGGCCAAGTTCTATCGCATCAGTGGCAGCTCTACCCAGCATAAAGGCGTTGTGCCTGATATTGCCTTCCCATCGGTTATTCCTATGAATAAATATGGAGAAGATACCGAGCCATCGGCCTTACCGTTCGACGTAATTAACAAAAGCAATTACACCAAAGTGGGCGATTTTAGCACCGTAATTCCGGAGTTAACCAAAATGCACCAGGATCGTATGGGTAAAAGCAACAGCTACAAATATTTGCTTGAAGATATTGCCGATTACAAAAAGCGTGATGCCGAAACCAGCGTATCGCTAAACGAGCAGGAACTGAAAAAACAGCGCGATGCCGAGGAGCAAAAAAGCTTTGAACGCAACAACCTGCGCCGCGCTGCACTGAACCTGCCGCCGCTTAAAAAAGGCCAGGTTCGCCCTAAAAACGAAGATCTCGACTTCCTGAAAATGGAAGCCGGCCAAATACTTACCGATTACATTAACCTAAGCAAGGATGCCCGCTACACCAACAACGTAGCAACGCCGGTACAGCCGTAAGCTTAAGTAACATACCAACAAAAACGCCCGTTTACAAACGGGCGTTTTTTGTTTACGGGCCAAGCCTAAAAGTAACTACTTTATTTTCTACTAAATCTCCCCAACCATTGTTAGGTAAGAGGCTTGGTCATCTATTCATTAACCTACCCGGCAAACAAATTTAGCAACCGGGTACTGACATGAAACACTACATTGAACAACACGGAAAAACGAGGGCTTTCCGGGTAATTTCGCGTTTTCAGAAGAAAAAACTGGGGCAGCACAAGGGCTTTCGGCTGGGGCAAACTAACTACGCCCAAACCTGTTGTAAATAAGCTATGCCATTGCTCGAATTTACAGATAAAGGTATTTACTGCGCCGCCGGGAAGTTTTATATTGATCCCTGGCAGCCGGTTGACGATGCCGTTATCACCCATGCCCATGCCGACCATGCTTACGTTGGCCATAAGCGCTATCTGGCCCATCACCTGTCGCGCGAGGTGCTCTATTACCGCCTGGGCGACATACAGCTGCAAACCGTGGAATATGGCGAGAAAGTGATTAAAAACGGCGTAGAGATAAGTCTGTTCCCGGCTGGCCACGTCATAGGTTCGGCTCAGATACGGGTGGAGCACAAGGGCGAAGTATGGGTGGTTTCGGGCGATTATAAGACAGAAGATGATGGGGTTTGTACCCCTTTCGAGCCGGTAAAATGCCATCATTTTATATCTGAATGCACCTTTGGCATGCCCATTTACAAATGGAAACCGCAAGCCGAAATATTTGCCGATGTAAACCAATGGTGGGCCAATAACCTGCAAAACAACCTAGCTACGGTAATTGTAGGTTACTCACTGGGCAAGGCACAACGCATCCTCCAAAACCTCGATTTAAACATAGGCAACGTATACACCCACGGCGTAATCGAAAACACTAACGAGGCCCTGCGCCGCAACGGCATCGTACTCAACCCCACGCACCGCATAACCCAGGAATCGGCTAAGGATGAGGTGCGTAAGGGGATAATCATAGCCCCGCCATCATCGGTAGGCACCCCCTGGATGCGCAAGTTTGCACCCTATAGTTTTGGCTATTGTTCGGGCTGGATGGCCATACGCGGTGCCAAACGCCGCCGCGCCGCCGACCGTGGCTTTGTCATGAGCGACCATGCCGACTGGACCGGCCTCATCAGCGCCATCGACGCCACCCAATGCGAATCAGTATACTTAACCCACGGTTCTACTGCCAGTTTCTCCAAATACCTGGGCGAAATTGGCTTTGATGCCCATGAGGTGCATACTTTGTATGGTGGTGAGGAAGAGACCTCACCCCAGTCCTCTCCAGAGGAGAGGGAGTCAAGTAAGGAAGTCGCTTCCGCCTCAGGCGGAGAGGATTCAGGAGGGGTTATATGAAGTCATTTGCTCAACTCTTCACATCGTTAGACGAAACCAACAAAACCAACGAAAAAGTAAAGGTTTTGCGGGAGTATTTCGCCTGCGTGCCCGATACCGATAAAATGCACATGCTGGCGCTGTTTACCGGCCGAAGGCCTAAGCGGCAAATTAATTCAACGCAGTTCAGGCTGTGGGCTATTGAGGCGGCTAATATACCCGCCTGGCTATTTGAGGAAAGCTACCACGTAGTGGGCGACCTATCAGAAACAGTAGCCCTGCTCCTGCCCGATCATGAGCAAAGCAGCAGCAAAACCCTTACCGAATGGGTTGCCGAAATAAACGGTTTAAACAATAAAACCGAAGAAGAAAAGCACCACTGGCTACTACATTCGTGGGCATCGCTGGATGCGCAGGAGCGATTTGTATTTAACAAGATACTGATGGGTAGTTTCCGCGTGGGTGTGTCGCAAAACCTGGTTATTAAGGCCCTGGCCGATGTTGCCGGGCTGGATGGCGCTGTGCTAACCCACCGCCTGATGGGTAAATGGATGCCCGAAACCTATCAATACACCGAACTGGCACATGCTGATACCGCACTGGAAGACGTATCGCGACCGTATCCTTTCTTTTTGGCGTACCCGGTGCAAGAGACATCCGAAAAGCAAAAATCGCCCGAAGCCATGCAGGAGATTTTGGGCGATGCCCCCAATTGGCAGGCCGAGTGGAAATGGGACGGCATACGTGCCCAGCTCATTAAGCGCAACGGCGAAATATTCATATGGAGCCGTGGAGAAGATTTGGCAACCGATAAGTTCCCGGAGCTGCACGCTTTTTTACAGGAATTACCAGATGGCACCGTGTTAGATGGCGAGATATTGTCTTTTAAAAACGGGCTGCCCCTACCCTTTGCCGTATTGCAAACCCGCATTGGCCGTAAAACATTGAGCAAAAAAATACTGGAAGATGGCCCGGTAGCGCTGATTGCTTACGATTGTTTGGAATACGCAGGCGAAGACATCAGGTACAAAACCCAAACGGAGCGGAGGCAAATATTAGAAGGTTTACAAGCTACTACAGCTTACCCTGATGTATTTAATATTTCAGCATTGATCAACTTTGGCAGTTGGGATGAACTGGCCGAAATAAGGGAGCAATCGCGTGCCATGGTAGCGGAGGGTATTATGCTGAAACGCAAGGACGCTCACTACCAGGTTGGCCGTCGCCGGGGCGATTGGTGGAAATGGAAGATCGACCCACTTTCGATTGATGCCGTGATGATATATGCTCAGAAAGGGCACGGTCGCCGTGCTGATTTGTATACCGACTACACCTTTGCCGTATGGGATGGTGATAAGCTGGTGCCGTTTGCCAAAGCCTATTCGGGCTTAACGGATGCGGAAATCAATAAGGTTGATAATTTTGTAAAGCGCAACACGCTCGAAAAATTTGGCCCTGTGCGTACCGTAAAACCCGAATTGGTTTTCGAGATCGGGTTTGAGGGCATTAACAAGTCAAGCAGGCATAAATCGGGCGTTGCGCTCAGGTTTCCGCGCATATTACGCTGGCGGCATGATAAGCCTAAGGAAGAGGCCGACACCATTGAAACCCTGAAAGCGTTGCTGGGTGAGCAGGAATAACCCCCGTCAGGTATTGCGAATTACACTTACTTCGCCGTTGCTTTCCATGTATATTTCATGCACTTCTTCCAGTTTGGTGGCATTGCCTTTGGAGCGTACATCGCTCATAATATCCCTTTCGGTAAGCAGGCTGCGGGTTAGGTTGTGTTTATTTAGTTTACCATTTTGGTATAAGGGCATGCTCATTCCTTTAAGGTGCCTGTCTAAAAAACTACTTTTTATACAGGCATACGCCAATAACCGGTGCAAAACCACCAGCAAAAAGCCGCTGCAAATGGTTGCCCAAAACGGGGATGCTCCTACAATGGCCCTGCTTAATACAGCGCCCAGTATAATAACCAGTGTATTATCAAAGGCCGTACGCTTGCCAAACGTGCGCCTGCCCGAAATTCGTACCATAATCAGCGCCATAAAAAATACCACTACTGCGCGTATACACATTTGCAGCATAGCCAAATCCTGTCCGCTTCCAAACGCGTCTTGTATCAGTTTCATAAGTTTATAAATTGGGTTACAATATGTACGTATTATAACATAGTTGTGTTTATGCTGATGTAAAAAATATACCCAGTTTATGTTCGCTGCAGGATAATTAAAAAGAAAATCTCTGTTTAACGATTAATAGCTTACTTTTTATAATTTTAAGGCGCTTTACAAGCACTAAACACACTATGGACATTATTCACAAACTTTTGGGCGAGGACATACAAGCCGGCCTGCTAATTATTTTAAACCTTATTGTTATTGAAAGCTTACTCTCGGTAGATAATGCCGCCGTGCTGGCAACCATGGTGCTCGATCTCCCCAAAGAGCAACGAGAAAAAGCCTTGCGTTACGGTATCATCGGTGCCTATGTTTTCAGGGGTATTTGTTTGTTTTTGGCTGCCTGGCTGGTTAAAATATGGTGGCTGAAACCATTGGGTGGATTGTACCTGTTGTACCTTGCGTTTGATTACTTTAAGGGCAAAGCAGGGGGCGATAACGAAGAAGAAGCCGTTAACAAAAACGAAAGCTGGATATACAAATCAACCGTTGGCTTAGTGGGCAACTTTTGGGCTACCGTAGCCTTGGTTGAGGTGATGGACTTGGCTTTCTCTATTGATAACGTTTTTGCCGCCGTAGCCTTTACCGACCATGTTTTCCTAATTTACGTGGGCGTATTCATTGGTATACTGGCGATGCGTTTTGTAGCGCAGGCCTTTGTTAAACTGATGGAAAAATTCACCTTCCTCGAAACCATTGCCTTTATTGTAATTGGTGTATTGGGTATTAAACTTTCATCATCGGTGTACACCCATTTTGCGCCTCAAAGCCCGGTTGCTAAATTTTTAGAGGGAGAAAAAATGGACCTGTTTGTTTCGATATTTACCGTAGCTGTATTTATAATACCTGTATTAACTTCATTACTTTTCAACTTTCCTAAACGCCACACCATTGAGCCTGAGGTTGCCGAGAAAGCCGATGATGTTTTAGACAGAAGTTAAAATCATAAATAGAAAATAGAAGCAGCCGCTCCCTTTATCAGGAAGCGGCTGCTTTATTTAGTGGCAATATCTTATTTCAACCCTTCGTTCAGTTTTGTGTTAAGATTATTATTGATTGCTGTGCAGATGCAATGCGACTGGTTATGGCCGGGGTAACGCCTTCAACATTAATATCGGTCATTTTGCCTATAGCATCGGTATACCATTTGGCCCACACTTCAATTTTATGCTTTTCGTCGGCAGCCGGGGTACCGGCTTTTATGGCTTGTAAACCCAGTTTGTATTCGGTTTGAAGTCGGTCAGTTGCATTCTTCTCCAGCTCCGCAATCAAGGCCAGTGTGGTCGGCTGGTTGGCATCGGTAAGAGTGTAAGCCGTGGCCAAGGCACTCACACCTGTGTTTTTCAACTCCTGGGGCGAGACCATTTCCAGGCGGTCGGCATCGGTGTGGTAAAACACATCGGTGAAGTGCCACATCAATAGTCCCGGAATTTTGGCTTGCAAAAACGGGGTATGGTCGCTGCCTCCCTCAAAGGGATTGCTTTTAACTACCCAGCCATTGTCCTTGCCTTGTTGTTTACAGCGGTTAAGCACCAAATCATTAAAATAATGCGGAAACATATCGCTCTCCTTCAACACATCGCCGCCCCACTCGGTATGCTTGTCTTCGCCACGCGTCCATATGGCCGATGGGTCGGGCATCTTTTCGATCAGGAAACTGCCTCCGGTCTTGCTTACATCTTCGCCAACCATGTCCAGGCTCATGCCCCATTTAATACCTTTGGCGCGTTCGGTATCTTCTTTAATATATCTTGCTGTAGAGCTTATTTCCACACCCCATAAAAAGGTAATGGTGCGGGCAGGTTCAAACTTTTTTTGACCGACTAACTGCGCGGTTACCCGTGCCATTTCGGCCAGGGTACCTACACCGCTTGCATTATCGTTAGCACCGGGCTCCTGCACATGTGCGCTGAAAACAAAGCGCTCGTCGGGCTTATTACGGCCCCGTGCATTGGCTACCAATGTTAATTCTTTAGAGGTGTACATTTTGGTGGCAACATCCACATGCAACTTAACCACACCTTTTTGCAAGGCGACTTTCAAGCGTTCTTTGGCGGCATAGGAAAGTAAGATAGCGAGTTTGTTGCTCAAGGTATCCGGGTTTGATACCCGGCTGAATTGTATAGAATTTATATACTTTTCGGGCTGGGTATACGCAGGCATGCTGTAGCTCATAGCTCCCAAAGCACCATTTTTAATTGCAAGCTGATACACCATGCCAATGGAACCCTCGGCAAAAACAATCTTGTCTTTTATAGCGTTGGCATCGGGGTTTTTAAGGGCTGCTTTATCTAAATATACCACTTCGGCCGTTATACCGCCTTTAGGAGTGCTACCACAATTTATGGCCAGCATATTACGGTTGGTAGCAAACTTTAAAAGCGGCGTTTGCTCGCCCTCTATCCTTACCGTAGCATCAACCGGCTCCCACGCAGGTTGCTTAAGTTCACGGGTTTCCAGGCGATAGGTTAATGCGCCATCGGCCTCGCCCTTTACCTCTTTTTTATAACCTGCCTTTTGCAGTATTTTTTCTACCTCCAAAATACTCTCATTAAAACCCGAATTGCCCGGTACGCGCCAGCGTTTTTCAACAAACGCAACGGTTTTAAAGGCATCACCCTCAACAAAGGTTTTTTGTAAAAGAGGGTAGTAATTATCAATGGTGTTAGCATTTTTTTGCGACCAGGCAAAGCTTGTGTATAGTGCAAGAACTGTACAAATAAGGATTTTTTTCATGTAGCGAATCATCAAAAACAAGGTAATGATTAAAATCTTTCAAAGAATTATTTTTTTAAGTCACCTCATATTTTGATTTAACACATTTTACAAACCCGAACTTGTTTTTAATTATTCTAAATAAAATTTAATGAATCTCTAATGAGTTTATATATTTGCCGCCGATTAGAATTAGTCTAAATAATAATTATGATTCGACTTTACACAATTTTGCTTGCATTTCTGTTTCTTTCGGGTACAGTACTGGCCAATGATGAACTTGAAAAAAATGGCAGTATTAAAGGCCATGTACAAACCAGCGATGCTAAACCCGGTGCATTTGTAACAGTGAGCCTTAAAAACACTAAAAAAGGCACCATGACCGATGAGAATGGAAACTTCCGTTTGCATGGTGTTAAACCCGGTACGTATACCTTACGTATTTCACATATTGGGTTACAAACCGAAGAGCAAGAGATTAAGGTTGAGAAGGTAAACAAACCGAAGTAAATATTACGCTGCGCGAAGATGCTTCGCAGCTTACCGAGGTAGTAATATCGGGCGCTCACTCAAACAATACCAAACCGGTAAGAGTTGGCAAGGCAGGCTTACGCCCTTTAGATGTTCCGCAAAGCATTCAGATAATTGACAGCACCGTAATTGCCGACCAGCAAATTAATCGCCTTACCGATGTGATGAAAAACATAAACGGTGTTGCCCTGGGTGAAAACCGCGGTTCGGTAAACGAGAGCTTTTATGCCCGGGGTTACACCCTTGGTGCCAACAACGTATTAAAAAATGGTGCACGCACCTCTTTAGGTGGCTCAATTGAAGCCAGCACGCTCGAATCGGTTGAGGTAATGAAGGGCAGTGCGGCTTTGCTATATGGCGGTGTTACCGGCGGTGCCGTGGTTAACCTGGTAACCAAAAAACCGAAGTTTTATTGGGGCGGCGAAGTGAGTATGCGTGCAGGAAGCTATAACTTATACAAACCTACGGTTGACATTTACGGCCCCATCAGCAAAAAAATTGCGTTCAGGGTAATTGCCACTAAAGAAAATGCCGACAGCTACCGCGATGTTGTAACAACCGATCGCTTTTACATTAATCCATCGTTATTGTTCGACATCAGCAAAAAAACAGAATTATTACTGCAAGGTGATTACCTCAAAAGCAACTACACGCCTGATTTTGGTATAGGTACCGTTTTTGGAGGCCAGATACCTGATATTGGTAGGGGTGCTTTTTTAAATACCTCATGGGCTTACAACCATACTAAAACAAGTTCGGCACAGGCAAATTTAACGCACCGTTTTAACAACGTATGGAAACTGAATGTTATTGGTGCCTATCAAAGCTACTTCCGCAATTACTTTGGTGCCGAGCGCCCTCAGGGAGCTACAACCAACGGCGTAACCTCAAGTATATCAGCACGCGCATTAACCCGCTCAAGAAACCAGGAGTACACTTACAATCAGCAAATTAATTTAACCGGTAGTGCAAATACCGGCTTTATTAAGCATACATTTTTAGTGGGTGCCGATGCCGACCAGTCGCGCACAACATCGTATGGATTTAAATATGGCGATGCTGTAAATTCTCCAACTGCATTCAGCTATCCTACTTTCAACATTCTCGACCCAGCTACATATGCTACATCCGGAGATATTCCGTACACACGAATTTATCAAAATACTTTTACACCTATATATCGCATGGGTGCATTTGTGCAAGACCTTATTGAGCTATCAAACAAATTTAAAGTGCTGGCCGGCATCAGGTACACCTGGCAAAAACAACCGCGTGCAAGCACTTACAATGAAGATACCGATGCCACCACACTGGCAAACAACGGTATTGGCAAAGCCAAAGTTGATAAAGCCTTTTCGCCCAAAGTGGGTTTAATTTATCAACCTATTCCTACTACTTCGGTTTATGCAAGTTATGCCAACAACTTTACATCAAACACCGGGGTTGATGTTGGCGGCTCACCATTAGGTCCGTCAGTAATTGACCAGTACGAGCTTGGGGTTAAAAACGATTTACTAAACGGTAAATTATCGGTTAACGTTAGTGCTTACCGCATTATCAATAACCGGTTCACTCAAACAGCACAGTTTTTAGCCAATGGTACACCAAACTCCGACACTAATATTAAAGAGTTTAGCGGCAAAACTTCAAGCGATGGTGTTGAGGTTGATATAACCGGTCGCCCAACAAGCAACATATACTTTTTAGCAGGTTACGCATATAACTTTTTCCGTTATACCAGCACCCTGCCTAACGGCATAACCGAGGGCGAGCGTATTGTAGGTAGCATACCTCACACCGCAAATGGCACCGTATTCTACACCTTTAACCGAGGCAATTTACAGGGCTTAAAATTCGGCTTTTCAGGCTTTTTTACCGGTGCACGTAACAGTGGCTTTAATACACTTAAAACAGGCGCATCACGTGGCGCACCGGTTCATTTAGATAGCTATACTACCCTTGATATTTCGGCCGGTTACACCTTTAAAAGAAAACTTTCCTTATTGGCAAAGGTTTCAAACATAACCAACGAACTTAACTACCTTGTACACGAAAATTATAGCGTAAATCCAATTCCGCCTCGTATGGTATCGGCAACTTTATCTTACCGGTTCCAGGTTAGATAACGGTTTAAAACAGTTAAATAAAAAAGGCATTTCTGGTAACATGAATGCCTTTTTGCGTTGGACCATAGCGGTTAAAGAGCTAATAACTAATACATTTACTTTATACCCGCCATTATGCTAATTAATGCCCCTCAAATAATCTATTAAAAAAGCTGAAGAAATAAAAAAGCCCTGCCAGTTGTATTTGGCAGGACTAATTGTATTTATTAAAATATTACTATCTAAATATTACCACCCCGGATTTTGCTGTTCAGCCTTCTCAGCAGGTGTTAGCGGAGTTCCGTTTTTCTTGATGATATCTAAGTAAGACGTTTGCGGAATAGGTCGCAATAAATGTTTGGGAGCAACCGGCTGGGCTTCATCATTAAATACCGTAGCGCGTGTAATTAAAGTACGTGTGCGGGCTAAATCTTCCCATCGCATCATTTCACCTATTAATTCCCTTGAACGCTCGTTCAGTATAAAAGCAATAAACCTATCGCTATCCGAACTTACACCCAATTCAGTATAAAAATCACGTGGTGAGTTCAATACATCACCAATGCTGTTTAAGTGCATGGCACTTAATGTGCTGCTGGTTGCAGTATTTGGAATATTGTTTGATTCGTAGTAAGTATTGCGATCTGAAAATGATGAAGGCGATGCTTGATTTACTACCGAATTAGTACGATAAGCAATACCACCGTCAACATAAGCGCCGCGGTCTTCACCCTCGGTGTAGGCTGCGCGGTCTCGTACACGATTAAGATATGGTAGTGCTGCCGCATAATTACCTAAACGGCCATTTGCCTCGGCAGCTATCAAATAGGTTTCGGCCAGGCGGGCTAAAATGGCATCACGTTGCCCAAACTCTGAAGCTACAGCGTTGCGTGAGCCATCATGATATTTAGACAATGTTAAGTATTGGTTGACCGTATAGTTGCCATGTCCGCCTCTGTAATTCAGTGGCTGCCCGTTAAAGTAACGTACGTACATTAAAGGTGCCCTGAATTTAATATTGTCAGCAGTGTAGCGGGTATCTCCGGCACTGTTTACAATATATAAAATAGATTGCTGGTTTGCCGTAAATTTTGGCTGCCCAATTTGTGCTGGTGTAGGTGCCGTAGCTGCATCCCACCTGGGGGCAGTACTTGGGTTATTACAGGCATAGCTGGTTTTAAAACTTTTCCAGAAACGTGAATCGTTGGTGCGATCATACACATCCATGGCATATTCAGTTGAACGTAGTCGTTGAAACTCGCGACCGCCAGCCAAATCACGCGTCATACCAGGCAATGATTGATATATGGAAGGAAAATACAGGTGCGTACGATTGCCGTAACGCCCAGCAGTAGAAGAATTATTCGAAAATTCGGCCGACAGGATGATTTCACTATTTGTTTCATTAGCCCCGTCTGGGGTGGTAAAGTTCCATAAGTCGCGGAAGTTAGTAGCAAGGCTATGACGGCCCGAGTTAATAACCAGATCAGCATATCTTATTGCCTCCTTTAAATCATTTTCTTTGGTTGAAGCATTCCATGCGTTATTCATTTCACTGGCCCGGTACAGGTACGCTTTAGCCAGGTAATGCGCAGCAGCCCATTTGGTGATGCGGCCACGCTCGGCAGGGGTTGGAGGTAAAAGATTGTAAGCTTGAGTAAAATCGGCTATGATCTGTGTCCATACTTCCTGAGCCGATGCACGTGTAAACTCCTCAACAATACCCGGTGTAGTTGCCAGTTTTAATGGCACGCCTCCAAACTGGTTAACAAGCTTAAAATAGTCAAACGCACGCATAAAGTGACCTTCGCCAAGGCGGGTATCTTTGTTGGCACCTGTATAATAAACCGGCACATTTTCAATCATGATATTGGCCGAATTGATGTTGCCGTAACAGTTATCCCAAATAGTTGCTACATCACCGTTAAGTGTGTTAAAACTGGCATCGTAAGAGTTTAAAAACTGCCTGATGCGGTCGCCGCCTACGCAAAACTCGTCTGTACCATATTCGGTTGTCGAATATCCCCATTCATTGTTATAAGAAAACCTTAAAAACTGGTACATACCAATTGAGAGCCCATCTAAACCAAAAGTGGTTTGAAAATCAGCTGTGGTTAATGAGGTAATTCTTTCTTCATCTAAAAAACTCTTTTTACAAGATGTAGGGGCAGTAAGTAAACCAGCTACTGCCAAAGTACTATATATAAATTTGTTAATTCTTTTCATAACTCAAATACATTTTACATTAAAAGCCAACATTCAAGCCCATTACAAATCCTCTGTTAAAAGTCGATCCGCCCAGATCCGGATCTATCCAGTCAATTTTAGAGTACAATAGCCCCGGATTTAATGCCTGTGCATAAACCTTAACCCTTGACAGGCCGAGCGATTTTGTTACCTTGGCAGGCAGAAAATAACCCAGTGTGATGTTACGTATTTTTATAAAAGAGCCATCCTGGTAGTTCATTGAGCTTACAAATGGATCGCCGGAGGCGTTGCCATTGTTAGGTGCCGGATAGTCGTTAGTTGGGTTAGTTGGTGTCCAGTAATTAACTACACGTTGCGCAAAACGGCCTTGCAAGTTTTCGGCCCCGGTACGCAAAATAAAGTTCCAGCGTGCATAAATGAAGGTTGACAGCTCAACACCCTTATAGTTAAAGGTATTGGTAATACCACCAGTCCAGCTGGGCGTAGCACTGCCACGAAAAACACGGTCGCTGTTGGCATCTATCTTATAGTCGCCATTTACGTCACGTACCTTGATACTACCCGGAAAAAATTGCCTTACTCCACCATTGGCATCTGTAAATTTTTTCATTTCGGCCTGGTCCTCCAGGTTATCCTGCCAAATACCTACCTTTTCAAAGTCATAATAAGTTGATAAACGCTCTCCTATAAACCAAAGGTTCGCCACATCATTTATCTTACCTAAACTCAGTTCGGTAATTTTATCTCTACTGGCGCTAAAATTCAGTGTGGTATTCCAGGTAAAGTTTTTGTTTTTGATGTTTACAGTGCTCAGGTTAATTTCAAAGCCCCTGTTAGAGGTTTTACCAACGTTGTCATATGATTCGGCATAGCCATTTATTGACGGGATTCTTTTGCGTAACAATAAATCAGAAGTGCGGCTAAAATATACATCTATTGAACCACTGATGCGGTTGTCTAAAAAGCCATAATCTAAACCAAAGTTATATTGTGTAGTGCGCTCCCAGCCCAAAAATTTATTAGGGAATGGAATTGGATTGGCTAATGATGGATCGGAAGATACGTAACCCGGCTGTACCGATGTACCATAAGTATAGTATAAAGGCTGCAGGTTGCCTAAAGTAAGGTAAGGGTCAATAGCGGCATTACCTACCGAACCTACACCTGCTCTTAGTTTTAACTGATCGATCCAGTTATATTGTTTAATAAAATCTTCCTGATCAATTCTCCAGGCTAACGAAGCCGATGGAAAGAAATCCCATTTATTGCCTTCGGATAATTGTGTGGCACCATCCCAACGACCAAATGCTGTTAACACATATTTGTTGTTAAATGTGTAATTAACACGGGCCATGTAAGAGTTAAGGCGGGTATCTGTTAAATTACTGCCGTACCTGAACAAATTAGGAACCGAATTAAGCTGATACCATAACTGGCTTGGGAAGGGCAGGTTTTGGGCCACCATGTTTGATGACTCTTCGCGGAAGGAATTGGAGCTTTGCAGTAAAGTTACACCAAAATCATGCTTGCCCAATGATTTATTGTAATAGATTAAGTGGTCCAATGTCCATGCAAGGCGGGTATTTTGCAATAGCTGCGCCTGATCTACTGCTCCGGCCTGACCAGCACCCTGGTTAATTGAACGGCGGTCGGCATATTGACCGTTGTTGGCATTGTAAAAATCAGGCCCAAATTGAATACGATATTTTAATCCTTTAAATGGCGTAATTTCAGCATAAAAAGATCCTAAACCACGTGCTATTTTACGCAGGTTTATGTTATACTTATCTTCACCAATAGGGTTTTGAATATTTACATCGCCACCCGGCAAGTTAATACGATTTCCATTTGCATCAAACGGTACTGCGTACGGTAATTGGCCTTGTGCTGCAAAATAGAGGTTATTGGGTCCGGTTGCGTTTGCGGTGATAAAACCAAAGTTTTGTTTAGCATAACTGGCATTAATACTGCCACCCATACTAAACCATTTTGTAGGGGTTACATCAACACTTACTTTAGTGCTATAACGGGTATAATCCTGTCCTAATTGAGTGCCGTCCTGGTGTAAAAAGCCAAATGAGGTGTAGGCTTTAATCTTATCGGTACCACCACTTACACTCAATACATGATCTTGCGTTACACCAGTTTTTTTCACCATGTCGGTCCAATTGGTGGTTTGCAGCAAGCTGGGATCATATGTGCCGCTTTGCCATGCACGGGCAATGTTCTCCTGGGCATATGGGTCATTACCAAATATACGTCTGTCATCAGCCAATGTTGGTATAAGCGGGTAGGTTGAATTAGGATTAACAGTAAGCGGATCTGTGGGCTTCCTGGTTAACGGATACAAATACCCTATACGCCGGTAAGCATCACGCCTAAATTCAATGTACTGTGGCGCGTCCATCATATTTATGCGATCGTTCAGGGTTTCAACAGTAACTGTTCCAACATAATCCATTGCCATACGACCATTTTTACCTCGCTTAGTGGTTACCAATATTACACCATTAGCACCGCGCGAACCATATACAGCGGTAGCAGATGCATCTTTTAAAATGTCGATTGACTCTATATCGTTAGGGTTAATGGTTTCAATACCAGCTGTACGTAAATCCAGCGGAATACCATCAACTACATAAAGAGGGTTATTATTGGCTGTTAACGAACGTACCCCCCTGATGCGTACCTGGCCAATCTCACCAGGGCGTTCGTTCGAAGTTATATCTACGCCTGCAGCCTTGCCTTGTATAGCCTGAAGGGCGTTGGCTACCGGCCTTGAGCGTATTTCTTCGGCGTTAACACTAACTACCGATGAGGTAACATCCGAACGGCGTACCACGTTGTAACCAACTACAACAACCTCGCTTAAATTGCTGGGCTGGGTAATCAGTTTAATATTGATAGTGGTTTGGCTGCCAACAGCTATTTCCTGGGTAGTAAAGCCAACGTATTTTACAATTAGTATGGCACTGGCATCAGGTACATTTAAAGTAAAATTACCTTGTGCATCAGTTAATGTACCCGTAGTTGTACCTTTAATGGTTACGCTTACACCAACCAGTTCTTCACCTTTATCGCTCACTATTTTACCATTAATAGGTATGGCTTGCTTTAAAGCCTCAGGCGCTGCTGTTTCAGTTTTTTCAGTAACTGGCCTTTTATTGCTCAGTACAATACGATCATTAATTAGCTGATAAGCTATTTGTTGGGGTAATATATTATTAAGCACCACATCTAACCGTTGATTAGTAGCCTGGTAATTAATTTTAGTATCGGTTTTTATAATACTTTTACTGTAAACAAACTTTACGTTTGCCGATTGCTCGATAACTTTCAGTGCTCTGTCCAAATTAGGTTCCTGGATGTTTACACTGACCACCTTGTCGAAAATTTGAGCATGGCTGCTCTTGGCGTAAGTAACGGCAGAAAGAATTAGTGAAATAAGTAGCTGACTGAAGGTTATTCTCATCATTCTAAAGCAGTTACCCGGGTTAAGCAAATTGTACTGCATACATTAATGGTTTGTTGATTATAAATTGGTTAATAGGACAAGTACAGCCACAATGACACGCACAGATCAGGCTGATTAAATCTTTATTTTAAATACTTTATTAGGTTTTCTATTCTAATTGGATTGAAATTCAAACACGCCATTGGCATTTATATGGTAGCTTGCATTTACTGATTGTTGTATCATATCCAATATGGCGGGCAGGTTTTGGTCAGTAAAATCACCTGTGAATATTAAGTTGTTAAGCTTTGCATCGCTGCTATGTATGCTTATATCAAAGTTTTTACTCAGCGCTGTAAATACCTGATTCAAGCGTGCATCGTTAAACGAAAGCGAGGTTTTATGCCAGATACGCATTTCGGCTTTAATACTGCTACCTGATTTTTTTACCAAAATAGCATGATTCAGCAATGTGGCTTTTTGGTTAGGTAAAAGCATGACCGATTTAGCCGAATTACGTTCGTGTACTGATACTTTGCCGGTAACTACGGTTACTTCTTCGGGGCTGTTTTTAAAAGCCCGCACCCTAAAACTGGTTCCCCAAACCTTTGTTGTTATATCATTACTTTTGATGATGAAAGGGTGGGCTTTATCCTTAGTTACTTCAAAAAATGCTTCGCCTTGTAGCTTTACTTCGCGATAATGCCCGACAAAGTTTTTGGGGTATGTTAATGTGCTTTTAGGACTAAGCCAAACCACACTATGGTCAGGCAGGTTTTTTTTAACAATACCACTGTTATTATTGTAGTAAACCAGTTGCAGGCTTGCTGTATGCTGCACTTTTGGTAAAGCAGGTTGATTACCTATTAATTTTACAATAATTAATATCAAAGCAGCCATGCTACTGGTTGCACCTAACATCCAATACAGGGTGCTTTTATACGAACGGGCCTGTCCTTCATCTTCCTTTTGAGCCTTGCTTTGCTTATATCTTTCGTAAATTGATTGCCGGATGTTTTCCTGATCCTGAATACTCATATCTCCGAATGGATCAGGTTCATTAGAAAAATTTTTATACCAGTCATTTACAGCGCTTCTTTCTTCGGCAGTACACTGGTTACGCAAATACTTCTCAATAAGGTGCGGAGTAATCTTCATATCATAATTTTGTATCAGAAAATAAGTTTTCGATATAATTGGTTACAGAGAAGACAATCCTGAAACAGATAACCCTTGCTCTGTCTCAAAAAAAAATTGACAGGCAAGGGTTAATAAAAAATCGGATAAATAAAAAAGAAGTATTGTTAATTGAAAAGAACGATTACTGTTGCCACCAAAACCTCGATACTCAAACGTAGTTTCTTAATAGCTTTACTTAAATGCCCTTCAACCGTTTTCTCGGATATGCCCAGTGTTTGCGCAATTTCTTTATTAGATTTATTTTGAACACGGCTCAATTCAAACACCGAGCGGCACTTAATAGGGAGCTGGCTAACCTGGTATTTAATAATATTGTTTAATTCATGCAAACTTATCCACTCCTCAGTAGAGTTGTGATAGACAGGATTATGAATTATGTTTAAGTTCAAAATATTGTCGGCCAAAGTCATGCGGCGGCTTTCTTTTGCAAAATAGTTAAGCACCAAATGCTTCACCGACATGTAAACGTAACCTTCGAATGTTGACTGGATATTAATTTTTTTACGGTTAGCCCAAAAATTGGTCAAAAAGTCTTGTACAATTTCCTCGGCAACTTCGCGGCTTTTAACCCGTTTATAAGCAAACGAATATAGGCTGCGCCAATACCGGTTATACACTTCCTCAAAGGCAGCCTCATTATCTGATTTAATCAGTTCTAATAATTGTATGTCGTTCAGATTACTTAGGCGAAGCATATTGAGCTTAATGGTTTATATCAACCTATCCGGTTATTTTGCATCATCTATGCGCTTATAACATTGTGCATTAGGACAGCAAGCAATATTGGTTGTAAAAAAAATTAATTAATTGGCAAACGAACGTAATTATATTTTTTTCAATCACCATCCTGTAGTGTCATGTACAAAATTCATCATGACAGATGGCGACAAAACACAAACACCTGTTTAATAACTTAATAGCTACTAATAGCTATTGTAACCATTATTCATTACCCACCAAAATCAATCATTTTTTGCTAATGAAAGTTAATATATAAAAATCAGCTCCTACAAACTCGCCCTATAATTTTACCCATTAAGCAAAAAACGCAGCTCTCATATACGAAAACTGCGTTTTTAGTACCCCCGACGAGAATCGAACTCATATCTAAAGTTTAGGAAACTTCTATTCTATCCGTTGAACTACAGGGGCAGATAATTGTGCAAATGTGCAATTTTTTTGTGATTGCACATTTGCTTAATCCATATTTATTATCGTATTACCGAACCATTATGCATGCCCTCACTCGTGGGTGCTACAAAGCTCAGTACACCTTCGGCATTTTCGGCCATCAGTATCATACCTTGCGACATGATGCCTTTAATTTCCCTTGGCTCGAGGTTTACCAGTATGCTAACCTGTTTGCCAATAATAGCTTCCGGCTCAAAATATTCGGCAATGCCCGATACCACCGTACGTTCATCCAAACCAGTATCAATGGTAAGTTTTAACAGCTTCTTGGTTTTGGCAACCTTTTCGGCAGTTAAAATGGTGCCGGTGCGTATATCCATGGCGGCAAACTGCTCGTAATTAATATTAGCCTTAGCCGGAATTAATGCCGAAACAGGCTCAACCGCAGGCAACTCAATCGACTGCTTTTTGCTGATGAGTTTTTGCACTTGCTTTTCAATCAGCTCGTCCTCAATTTTTTCAAACAGTAACGATGCTTCACGCAATTGGTGACCGTTGGTAAATACCACTTCCTCATTAAAGTAAATGCTATCAGCGGACCAGTTAAGCATGGTTAATATCTTTTGTGCAGTACCCGGTAAAAATGGCTGTAAGCAACTGGCAATATGACCAATTAATATCAAACAATTATGCAGGGCTTCACGAGCGCCTTCCGGGTTGGTTTTAATGGTTTTCCATGGTTCCTGCTCGGTTAGATACCGGTTACCCAAGCGGGCAATTTCCATAACGGTTTGTTGCGCCTGGCGGAATTTGTAGCTCTCAAAACTTTGCTCCAGTTCATCATAAAGCTTGCCTAATTGCTCATTCAGTGCAGCATCAGTAAGTTTAATCTGGCCCGATGCATCTTCAACTTTACCATCAAAAAACTTGTGCATCAGTATCATTACCCGGTTAACCAGGTTGCCTAATATGGCTACCAGTTCGTTATTAACGCGTGCTTGGTAGTCTTTCCAGGTAAACTCGCTGTCGGCAGTTTCTGGTGCAATAGCGGTGAGGTAATAGCGCAGCTCGTCAACCTTGGTAGGGAAATCTTCCAGGTAGTCGTGCATTTCGATGCTCCAACCACGGCTGGTCGACATTTTATCGCCCTCCAGGTTCATAAATTCATTGGCCGGTACGTTATCAGGCAATATGTATTCGCCATGTG
Source organism: Mucilaginibacter terrae (assembly GCF_031951985.1). NCBI lineage: Bacteria > Pseudomonadati > Bacteroidota > Sphingobacteriia > Sphingobacteriales > Sphingobacteriaceae > Mucilaginibacter > Mucilaginibacter terrae. The sequence goes on from NZ_JAVLVU010000001.1 coordinate 2,760,271, forward strand.
CCTTTAGCATAGCCGGGAACACGATACAGTGGAATACAATATTATCCTTACCGATGAAATGCACCAGCTTGGTTTCGTTGTCCTGCCAGTACAGTTTCCAGTCTTTATTATGATCTAAAGCCCATTGTTTGGTGGCCGATATATATCCTATCGGTGCATCAAACCAAACGTAAAGCACTTTACCATCGGCACCATCAACGGGTACTTTAATACCCCAGTCTAAATCGCGGGTTACTGCGCGTGGGTGCAAGCCACCGTCTATCCAGCTTTTACATTGTCCGTATACGTTGGTTTTCCAGTCTTTAGCGTGGTCTTTCAATATCCACTCACCCAACCAGCTTTCATACTTATCTAAAGGCAGGTACCAGTGTTTGGTTGGGCGCTTAACGGGCTTATTGCCACTTAGGGTCGAACGCGGGTCGATCAGTTCATCAGGGCTCAGTGAGCTTCCGCATTTTTCACACTGATCGCCGTAGGCATTTTCGTTGGCACACACCGGGCAGGTACCTATAATGTAACGATCGGCCAAAAACGCGCCGGCCTGCTCATCATAATATTGTTCCGATTCCTTTACCTCAAAATCGCCGGCATCATTCATCACCTTAAAAAACTCCTGGGCGGTTTCATGATGAATAGGCTCGCTGGTGCGGTGATAAATATCGAACGAAATGTTCAGCTTATCGAAGCAGTATTTGATAAGTTCATGATATTTATCGATGATAGCACGCGGCGTAGTACTTTCTTTCATGGCCTGGTTGGCAATGGCAGTGCCGTGCTCGTCTGATCCGCATACAAACACCACATCGCGCTTTTTAAGGCGCAGGTAGCGGGCATACAAATCGGCCGGAATGTAAGCACCGGCAAGGTGACCAATATGTTTTGGGCCGTTGGCATAAGGTAATGCCGCAGTTATGGTATATCGTTTATATTTTTGAGCTTCCAAAATTGTAATTCTCTTTCTTTATTTTGCAAAGATAACATTATGAGCATAACTCCCCCACACCTGCAAAAAGGCGATCGTGTAGCCATTGTTTGTCCGGCTAAAAAATTGCCTAAACCCATGGATGATGCCGTCACTCTTTTACAATCATGGGGCTTGGAAGTAGTTTTAGGGCAAACCGTAACAGCAAGCCATAACCAGTTTGCCGGCGACGATAACCTCCGCGCTGCCGACCTGCAGCAATATATAAACGATGACAGTATAAAAGCCATTTTTGCTGCCCGTGGGGGCTATGGTACGGTGCGGATTATTGATAAGATAGATTTTAGCCGCTTAGCCACTCATCCAAAATGGATAATAGGTTTTAGTGACATTACCGTGCTGCACGCGCATCTGTCGCGAAACTTTGGATTAGCAACCATACACGGGCAAATGCCTATTAACATTCCCGATGCCACAGCAACCTCAGTTGAAACATTGCGCAGGGCTTTGTTTGGCGAAGAATTAAGCTATGAGATAGAACCCAACCCGCTTAATCGCATTGGTGAAGGTAGCGGCCAACTCATAGGCGGCAACTTGTCTATTCTTATATCGGTGCTGGCATCAGCATCTGATTACAATTATGATGGCAAAATATTATTTATTGAAGATGTAGGCGAATATCTCTACTCGATAGACCGTATGATGTATACCCTTAAACGCGCAGGAAAATTAAAAAATCTGGCAGGTTTAATTGTAGGTGGATTTACCGATTTAAAAGATAACGACATTCCGTTTGGACAAACGGCGCAGGAAATCATCAAGGCTATTGTTGAAGAGTATGATTACCCGGTTTGCTTTGGCTTTCCGGCGGGACATGTGAGTGACAATCACGCGATTTTGTTGGGTAAAACCGTTTGGTTGCAAGTTGCATCTAACGAGGTTTCTGTAAAATATAAGTAACAAAAAAGGCCGGAAGCAAATGCTCCCGACCTCATTTTGAAAACTATAAATTAATTAATTATTACTTCCACCTATCAAGGCATTATACTGCAACTCAGAGTTTGAGATTGGCCAGATATAAGAGCCAGAAGCTGGAGGAGTAGGAGACGTTATAGAGCCGCGTGCAGGAAAAGGTAAATTAAGGCGCGAAAGATCAGTACCTCTTAAACCTTCACCCAAAAACTCGATGTTTCTTTCGGTTAATATCAGATCGGCCAAGGCAGCGTTATTAGCTGGCGCAAAAGTGGTAGTTGCGTCAGAGCGTTGCCTTACTGCATTAAGCAGTGCTAAAGCCTGTACATCGGGCACAGCTGTAGCGGCGCCACACCCTTGCTTTTGCTTCGGCCAGGTTTAGCAATACTTCGGGCCATCTCATAACAGGTGCCCAATCGGTATAAGGAGAGGGTGTAGCATATTTTTTTGTAAAACCACGGGTTCCGGTGCCCACCAATATGCGGCGTTTATCGGTAGCTTTCCAATCGGTATTGGCAACTATACCTGCCGGGTTTAAATAAAACTCGCCCGAACCAGCCTGGTTAAAGTAAGAACCTAACTGGCTTTGACCACCCGGCACCTCAGTACTACCCTGGAAAGGGAACGAAAATATCGACTCAGGGGTAATGTAGTTGGTAAATGGTGTAGCTGGGTCTGGTTGCATAGCATTTGCATAATTAGCACTTGCTGCAAATGTTGGCCCTGTTGCAGGTACAATTTTATTAGCCTCACTTATAACCTTATCATACTGTTGCATACTTAAATATACCCGTGTTTTAAATGCAATAACGGTGTTCTTATGCGCACGGGTGGTAGTGGTAGCAGCATCAGCATAAGATGCCGGCAAAGCTGTTTCTGCTGCGTCCAGATCAGCTATAATTTGTGCATAAACCTGTGCTGTACTGCTTTTAGCCAAATCATAATTTCCAAAGCTCGAAGCACCTTTTAAACGCAATGGCACAGCAGGTTTACTGCCATTACCGTCAACATAAGGGCGTGCATATAACTGCAATAAGCTATAATAAGAAAGTGCCCTAACAAACCGGGCTTCACCAATATATTGGTTACCTGTAGTAGATCCTACCACAGCATTGCCGTACTGAGTCATACCCTCAATAAACAAGTTGCAATAGTTAATAGTGTTGTAAGCGGCACCCCAAAAACCGGTTACTTCCTGGTTTCCGCTATTTACCGAAAAGTTCCAGGTTTGCAGTGCTGTAACACCGTTACCGGTACGGTTTAGCCAGTTTTCGCCTCTAACCTCATTGTATATCATGTAGCGGCTTCCATAAAAGTTACCTGCTTTAGCAGTAGAGTATAAGCCCCTAACCTGTGCCAATATACGATCGGCAGTGGCAAATGGCTGCCCGTCCTGGTTAGAAACTTGTGTTTCAGATGTTGGGCTGAGCAATGATTTTTGGCATGAATAGTTTGCCATTACAGCAACACTAAACAAGTATAATATCTTCTTTTTCATTGTTTTAAAATCATTTAAGTTAAAACTTAACCTGTATACCAGTAGTAAATGTACGAGCATTACCAACCTGGTTACGATCTACACCTTGTACCGAATTGGCAGTTGTAGATGACCCAGATGCAGTAGAGACCTCGGGGTCAGGGCCAGGATAATCAGTTAGGACAAACAGGTTTTGTGCAGTACCATAAATACGAATGTTGGTTAAACCAAGCTTTGTAGCAATTGATTTAGGTAAATTATAACCTAAATTAATATTGCGCAGTTTTATAAAATCGCCTTTGTAAATATTTGACGTGATTGGGAATGATGAACCATTTGACACGTTATCACCATAAACAACACGTGGAACATCAGTAATTTGTCCCGGAGTGGTCCATCTGGTTAGGATAGTCGTTTCATTGTTCCAATAACGCTGATCGCGCAAGCCTGCCTGTGTTCCATAATACACATAAAATCCGGCCTGAAATGTAAATAAGAAACTAAGATCAATGTTTTTATAACGGAATGTGTTATTAAAACCACCTATTGCTTTAGGGCTTGAGTTGCCATAATTAACAGCATCAGTAGCAGCAGCAATGGCCGGTGCATTTGTACCGTCGGCATATTGATAGCGGCTTGCACTTGGGTTAGCAAAATTGAAAAACACTTCGCGACCAGCACCGTTTAAAAAAATACGACGACCAGTAGCCGGATCAACACCGTTAGTACGAACAGCCCACAAATCACCCAATGATGTTCCAACCTGGTTAATACTTACAGTTTCTAAACTATTTGCAGTTGTAACCGAAGTTAAACCGTTGTAAAGTTCAGTAAGTTTATTTCTGTTGAATGCGATGTTGAATGAAGGCGACCAAGTAAAATCGGTAGTGCGAACAGCATCAGCATTTAAGGTAATTTCTAAACCCTGGTTGTACATTTTGCCAATATTTACAGCCGGCGAGGTTGGTAAACCTGCCGATGGAGCAGTTGCAGGGAAGAAGATCAGATCATCTATACTATTTTTATAATAATCAATCTCAGCAGTAATTCTGTCGCCCAGCACACCAAATGCTAAACCAACATCAGTTTTCTTACTGGCTTCCCATCCTAACAAATTGTTACCGGTTTGGCTTGGGGTTAGGGTGCCGGCGCCATTATATAATCCTGTACCGTAAAAGCCGTAAGATGCATAGTTACCTAAGCCATTGTTGTTACCCACCTTACCGTAGCTACCTTTAACTTGAAAGCTGCTGAAAATTTTATCGGCTTTAATAGCTGTCCAGAAGCTCTCCTGAGAGATATCCCATTTTAAACCAAAACCCGGAAAGTATCCGCGCTTTTTGTCGCTACCAAAAGCTGAGTATTCATCGCTACGTAAAGTGGCACTTAAAAAGTATTTTTTGTCAAAATCGTAAGTTAAACGACCAAAGAATGATACCAGGTAGTTGTCGCCATAGTTCATGGTGGTTGCATTATTATTAACAAAACCCGCCTGTACAACGTCAAAAGCAACGTCAGTTAGTGTGGTACGCGATATACCGTATCCCCTTGTAAGGGTTCCCTGCTGCTCGTTACCCAATAAAATCCCTATATTATGTTTGCCTGCAAACGTTCTATTAAAGTCGGCAGTATTTGTCCACACCCATCGTTTGTCTTTCCGGTAAATGCCCGACGCAGCACCACCGTTAACACCTGGGCCAGCATAGCCGTCACCACTCAAAGGATTTTGAAATGTATCATTATCATTATTCAGGTAATCGATACCATATAATGTTTTCAAAGAGATCCATGGCAAAGGTTTAACTTGCAAATATGCGTTGGCTACAACGTGGTTCACTTCAGTAGATGAGCGATCAAGATCAAGAATAGGAAGGAAGTTGTAATAACTTACAGTTGATACGTTACGTGTATTAGTGCTTTGACCAATAACGTTGTTCATTGAACCCACTACGCCTGCATTAATATTATAAGTACCATCATTGTTATAAGGAGAAACGTTAGGCGCGTTTACCAAACCAATACGACCTAAACCTGCTGTTGCAAATGACGAGCCTCCAGAACCTGTATTTTGTGCAGCAGCATTATACTCATTGCTGTAAGATATTTTACCACCCACACTAATTATTTTGCTTACTTTATGATCAACGTTAAACAACATACCCTTGCGTTTATAGTCGTTTTTATTAACTATACCGGTTGATTTATTGTAGTTGGCAGAGAAATAATAGTTGGTGACATCAGACCCGCCCTGAACGCTCATGGTTGTAGCATAAGTTTCACCGGTGCGGTATACATAATCAAGCCAGCGGGTATTAATTGGCTGACCATCGGGGCCATTAGTTAACCTGAAATAGTTAAATGTTCTTGTCGGATCAGAGTCATTGTATGAACCTACGTTTCTTAAAGCTTCATTTTTAAGATCGGTATATTGAAATGCATCCATCATTGTTGGCAGCCTGTAAACATTGCTCCAGCCCATATAGCTGTCGAGCGTAAATATAGCCTTGCCTTTGATACCTTTTTTGGTGGTTACAAATACAACACCATTAGCAGCACGGCTACCATAAATAGCTGTGGCCGAAGCATCTTTTGCAATCTCAATCTTGTCTATATCCTCAGGGTTAATGTTACTTAAAGCATTTGATGAAGCATTTGATGCCGCATTATCACCGGTAAATACCGGAACACCATCAACCACGATCAATGGCTGTGAACTTAACGATACGGAGTTGGTACCGCGAATACGGAAAACAGGAGGGCTATTTAATACACCGTTAGGAATAGTAATTTGAACACCTGCAGCGCGGCCGCCTAATGCCTGATCAAATGATTGCACTGGAACCTCTGAAAATTGCTTACCGCCCACCGTAGCAATACTACCGGTGTTATCGCGCTTGGTTTGTGCCGAGCCGTAACCGGTAACTACTACCTCGTTAAGCGCACTTGCTGCTCCTGCCATAATAACATTTATTTTATCGCTGTTTGCCGGAAGAGTTTGTGTATCGAAACCGATAAAGCTGAAAATCAATGATTGACCTGTTCCAACTTTGATGGAGTAAGCACCATCGGGGCCGGTTTGGGTGCCGGTTTTTGTTCCTTGAACAACAACGCTTACGCCGGGTAGCGGCTGTCCGTCACTCTTGCTTGTAACCGCTCCGGTTACCGTACGGGTTTGCGCATAGGCTTGGGTACCTATGAAAAATAGCAAACCCCACAAAAATTTTTGTAGAATTTTTTTCATCAGTTAATAGTTTAATAGTTGACCGTAAGGTATGAACAAAATATTTACAAAGCAATTATTATTGCTAAAATTTCATGTTTTAACTATAAACTATAACAATTTAATAAAAAATCATTAAATTTTTAATCCATTATTGAATTCAACATTGTTTTTTTAACAAAAAGCCCTATTATTTCTTATCATTTACGTTAATATACTAAAATTTTAATCAAAATTATATTTCGCATATTAACATTTGAATTTTTTAAATCAGATTACAATTAATATTTAAACCCGCACCCCCATTAAACCAAAATTTCATACCATTCATCGGTATAAAATACATCTTCAAATGGTTTTGTGCACATTTACGCTATGAAACGCGAACGCGGTTACTTTCAAAACTCATTTTGGTACCACAATAAACGCAATAGCATTGTGGGCATTGGAGTGGGCATAATAATCGTAATTATTAAAAGCACATTTAATAACCACTTACTCCCTTTACAAAGGGCAGTATTTACGGTAATGTTCAGTGTATTAATTACCCTCAGTATTACTAACAGCGTGCTGTTTTACGCGCGGTTTTTAAAACCTCAAAAGTTAAGCGTGTGGAAATTTATATTGGTATATTACATATGTAACCTACTGGGTATGTTTATAGGGGTCGAATTATCTTACCTCATCATCTCGCTCATATTCCAAACAAGTTACATTCCTTTAAGCCATGTGGGTGAGTATAAATTTACATTTATAATTGTGCTTATTGTGGGTACTGTTATATATGTGTACAATGCTCAAAAAGAAGGCATGAAAGCCCGTCTCAGACAAAAAGAACTGGATTTAACCAAGATGATGCAGCTTAAAACCCAGGCAGAGCTGCAAACGCTGCAATCTAAAATAAACCCACACTTTTTATACAACTCGCTTAACTCCATTGCCAGCCTTATACACGAGGATGCCGATAAAGCCGAGGACATGACCCTTAAGCTATCAAAGCTATTCCGTTACAGTATAAACTCGCAGCAGGAAAACATGGCCAGCGTAAAAGATGAGATGGAAATCGTAAATACCTACCTCGATATTGAAAAAGTGAGGTTTGGCGATCGGTTAAAGTTTAATACCTATATTGATCCTGCACTGGCCGGCAAACACATCCCACGCTTTTTAATACAACCTTTGGTAGAGAACGCACTGAAACACGGCCTTAACAATACTGCCCAAAACGGCATACTCGCTATTACACTTAAGCAAGAGGACGGCCGCATTATTATTGAGGTAGAAGACAATGGCGCCCCCTTCCCCACGGAGCTGAATATGGGCTATGGCTTGCAAAGCACTTATGATAAATTAAAACTGCTATATGCCGATGATTACGAGATGCAGTTAATTAACACGCCTCGCAAATACATATGCATCAACCTTCCTTTACACTCCAATTTATAAGCTTATTATACCTTATATATATGTACACCTACAAAACCATAATTATAGATGATGAGCAACTGGCCCGGCAACGCCTTAAACGCCTGCTTAAACCCTTTGATGAATTTGACATTATAAGCGAAGCCGTGAATGGAGAAGATGGCCTTGAAAAAATTGAAGAACTAAAACCCGACCTTGTTTTTTTAGATATTGAAATGCCCCTGCTTAACGGCTTTGAAATGCTTGCCCGGCTCAAACATCAACCCAAAGTGGTATTTACCACGGCTTATGACCAGTATGCCATTAAGGCTTTTGAAGAAGACTCGATAGATTACCTGCTTAAACCCATTGAGGCCGACCGGTTGGAGAAAACGGTAAAAAAATTACAAAAAAGCATGCAACAGCCTGCACCCCTATTACCTGTTGAAGCCCTGATGAAGCAATTAATGGTAAAAAAAGATATTAAAACCCTTACTGTAAAAATTGGCGACAAAATATTGCTTATTAAGCTTAATGATATTGTTTACATAGAAGCCGAAGACAAATATGTTTTTTTGCACACTGCCGATGGTAAAAAGCACCTAACCGATTTTACCATAACCTCGTTAGAAGAAAAACTGCCCGACCATTTTACACGCATACACCGCAGCAGCATTATTAACACCGAGTTTATTAAAGAAATACGCCGCGGATTTAACGGCGCACTGGTTTTTGTGATGAACAACGCTAACGGCAGCAAACTCACTTCAAGCCGCTCAAACGGAGAAATGCTGCGCGAAAAATTTGATATTTAAACACAAATGGCAGTTAATATTATAGCGCTGTATCTTCTAAGGCACCTTCGCTGCTTACATTATAGGTGTGTTGCAAAAACATATACCATTGTTGCAGCTTGTCCATCAGCTCATCAGTTTTTACGGGCTTACTAATATAGTCGTTCATTCCAGCCATGAGGCAGTCTTCGCGGTCGCCTTGCATGGTATTGGCCGTAAGCGCAATAATTATAGGCTGCGCACCTATAGCTTTACGTATAACAACAGTAGCCTCTATACCATCCATTTCGGGCATTTGCATATCCATTAATATCAGGTCGTATTTATTGGCGCGGCAGGCGGCCACGGCTTCCAGTCCGTTATCAACAATTTGAGGCTGATAACCCAGTTTACCCAAAATATGCTTAATAACATTCTGATTTATCTTGTTATCCTCGGCCACCAGTATATTTAAAGGATTACGCTGACCAAACTCAATACTCAGGCGGCTTTTTTGTGCTGTTTTTTCCTCATTAACCGGCTGGCGTTTCAGCGCCAGGCTATTAAACACATACCGGTTTAAATCGTCTTGCCTTATGGGCTTGTTTAAAACGTAAGTAAATAGCTTACCATGCTCACGGGCATGCTCATGCCCTATTGAACTTAGTAAGATGATAGGAATAGCCGGGTATTGCTTTTTAAGGCTTTCGGCCAGTTGAACGCCATGTATATCGGGCATCTGGGCATCGGTAATAATTAGATCGGGATTGAGCTGGTTGGCCATTAACTCAATGGCTTCCATGCCCGATTTGGCAATTACCGGTTTTAGTTTCCAGTTCTCCAACTGGTCTTTTAATATTTTGCGATTAATGGCGTGGTCGTCAACCACCAGTACTTTTTTACCCGCCTGGTCGAGCATAAGAGGAGTAATAAGCGGTTGCAGCTCTTTAGTACCGGCAGCAGTGCGTATGGTAAACGTAAAGGTTGATCCTTTGCGGTCTTTACTGCAAACTCCAATTTCTCCGCCCATAAGTTTTACCAGTTTATCGCAAATTACCAAGCCTAAACCGGTACCTCCGTATTTACGCGTGGTCGACGAATCTACCTGGGTAAATGCTTTAAATAAACGGTCAATTTTTTCGGGCGGAATACCAATTCCTGTATCTTTTACCTCAAACTTTAAGCCGAGATCGCCATAGGTATCAACAGGTTCAAGTAAATCAACCTTAATAATTACTTCTCCATAGCTGGTAAATTTAAGCGCATTACCAACCAGGTTACTTAATACTTGTTGCAGGCGCACTTTATCGCCTACTATCTGTGCCGGTACACGCTTATCAACCAGATAGGCTAATTCAATACCCTTTAACGAAGCCGTTTTACCAAACATATCCAGCACATCTTCAATGCAGTAATGAAGGTTAAAGTCTTCGCATTCCAACTCCATATTACCAGCCTCTATTTTCGAAAAATCAAGGATATTATTGATCAACACCAGCAGGTTTTCGCCGCAATTGTTAATAGTATCGGTATACATACGCTGCTGCTCGGTAAGCTCTGTTTCGGCCAACAAGCCCGACATGCCAATCACCCCGTTCATAGGCGTGCGTATTTCATGGCTCATCATTGCCAAAAAGATACTCTTGGCCTGATTGGCTCTTTCGGCTTCGTCACGGGCATCAATAGCTTCCTCTTGCGATGCCACTGCTTCTTCTTGTGCGGCAACAGCTTCTTCGCGGGCTTCCTCTGCCTCACGGTGTGCAATAGCCAGCTCTTCGTTGGTTTTTAACAACCTGGCATTAAACAAGGTAAGTTCTTCGGCATTGCGCTGTCTTTCTAAGCTTAATAACGCCTCTTTATGTAACTCCCCCAGCTCAATAGCCTGCATAACCTGAATTTTGCCATACTTATTTAACTGGTAAGCCCAAAGCCCCGATATAAAAAAGATAACACAAGTTAATGCCAGGTGTATAACAATGGTTTGAAAGTCGAGATTATCTGCCTGGGTTACATAGTAACCATCAACACCTAAATGCTGCAGATAGCCTACCGTAGCATGATGTATGCCCACTACTATCAGGATTGGGATTTGCAAACGCCAGTTTTGATAAGTAATTAATACAGCACTGCCAATAAATGCAAAAAAGTGCATTTCAAACATACCATGCATCTGGTATATGAATTGAGCCATAAATACCCCAAAAACCGCACTCAGCACGTATTGATACAAGTTTGATTTAGGCAGGGCAATTTTTACACTATAATAAGCCAGCAGGCACAAAGTAGTGCTCCACAATGCCATGCTCAACGTGTTATAATAAAACGATAACCCAACGCCTGCTACGGCATAAGCTGCCAGGAAATAATCCATTATACGGTCGGAGCGCTTTTTTACTTCAGCGCTCAATTTCTGCTGATACTCGTTGTTGGACATTGCTTCTCTTATTGGGTATTATCGGCTAAACTGCATCCGTAAGCTTTTGAAGCCATAGGCAGTGAGGCAACAGGAATATCCTGCAGCACATCATTAAGCGCCTGACGGGCATATTCGGTTTTTTTATCGGTACAGTAGCGGCTACTATTGTAGTTGCCGCGGTACATTAACTGGTTTTGTGCGTTTAAGATAACTGCTTGCGGGGTTGAATATACGCCGCAGGCGGTAGCTAAAACACGATCGCTGATAACGGGCACATCAAGGTCAAATTTTTCTTTAACCTCTTCGGGCCTAATATCCTCTTTGGTAATTAGCACCACAATAAAACTGGCGCGGTTACCATATTGCTTTATCAATGTTTTTACATGCGCAATATTAAACCTCGAACATGGACATTCGGGGTTAAAAAAGTGCAGAAAAACAGGCTTGCTTTTATTATATTGAAGATTGGACGGCAAATTAATTATCGCACCGCTGCTAATTGCTTTGTAGTTTTGAGGTACTGGTGTAGGTAAAGTGTAACGGTACTCATTATACCAAAACAAGGCCCCCAAAGCCACTATCAGCAATACCAGCCATAAACTAATCAACAGTTTCTTCATTTTTTAAAGTACAGCTCCCGTTAAACAAGTTATAAAGCAGGGGACTTCACAATTTGCTATTTGCCTAAAAAACAGGGCATTCAACAAATATAATATAAAAAAATCCGGTATTCATTAACTTTAACACAACCTATAAGAGATTAACCATTGATTACTTTTGCAATAATTAATAAGAAATCCCTTTCGTTATATAAGTTACTGTTTACAACAAGCGACTTGTAAACATTTGCTGATGAATATGGTTTCATAAATAATTTTATCGAGCGGTTATACTTATTGCGGTCGTGTTAACCACGGCCTTATTCTGTATCTTTACAGGCTCAGCACAGCATTCAACCATTTATATGTTCGGACTATTCAAAAAGAAAGCGCCACAACCAGCAAAAGAAGAATTTGACTATGATTTTGTATCGGTAGATATGCACTCGCATATATTGCCCGGTATTGATGATGGGGCGCAAACTTTAGAAGATTCGGTCATTCTTATTCGCGAAATGATGGCCATGGGCATTAAAAAAATTATTGCCACACCGCACATCATGGCCGATTACTTTCGTAATAACGCCGAAACCATTAACGATGCGCTTGCTCGACTGAGAGAACACTTGATCACCGAAGGCATCAGCATACCTGTTGAAGCTGCGGCCGAACACTATTTTGACGAATATTTTTTAAACCTGATAGAAAAGGATGAGCTGATGCTCATTCAGAACAAATACGTGTTGTTTGAGCTGGCTTTTACCGCCAAACCACCAAACCTTATTAACACCGTACAAAAACTAACCGATAAAGGCTTGATCCCAATTTTGGCCCACCCGGAGCGCTATCCTTATCTTACCATACCCGAAGTTGAAATGCTGCGTAGCTGGGGTTGCCGCATACAGTTAAACACCATAAGCCTGACCGGATACTATGGCAAAGAGGTAAAAGCTGCGGCAGATGCGCTTGTTGATGCTGGGTTGATCGACTTTATTTCGAGTGATATGCATCACCCACGCCATGCCCACGCACTTAAAATTGCCTTACAAACTTCAGGTTTAAAAAAATTAAAGGATAGCGGAAACCTGCAGAATATTCAATTGCTGTAGTAATAACCATATGATTTAGCCGGTTATACAGGTATTTATCATCTTATTGGCCTTGCTAAAATAATGGGAAACTTCGCCCCCGCTTAGCCATTAACAGCCAGTGCATTACTTTGGAATTGGTATAAATAAGCATTAAATACACACCTTTTTTAAAAAAACAGGTAGCTTGGTATATACAACCGAATTTACCGTATGGAAGACCTGAATAATGGCCTTGGGGCTGATAACCAACATGAGCCAAAGGAAAACCCCAGGCGCGATTTTTTAAAAAAATCGTCGTTGTTAACCGCTGTAGCGCTTACACCCGGTGTAGCGGTTAAAGCTGCCGAAAGCCACCTCGACGAAAAGGTGGCCGCTGCTTTTGAGAAAATGCCAGTTAACATTACCGTAAACGGCGCAGCACATAAATTATCCATCGAACCACGCGTTACCCTGCTTGATTTACTGCGCGAACAGCTGCATCTAACGGGCACCAAAAAAGGTTGCGATTATGGTCAGTGCGGGGCTTGTACGGTGCATGTTAACGGTCAGCGTGTAAACTCATGCTTAACCCTGGCCATAACGGTTGACGGTAAAAAAGTAACCACCATTGAGGGTTTGGCTAAAGGCGAAGAACTACACCCCATGCAGGAAGCTTTTATTAAGCACGATGGTTTTCAGTGCGGGTATTGCACGCCGGGGCAAATCATGTCGGCCGTGGCCTGTATACGCGAGGGCCATGCCGGTTCAGAAGCTGAGATACGGGAATATATGAGCGGGAACATATGCCGTTGTGGTGCCTACCCCAACATTGTGAACGCCATACAAGAAGTGAAGAACGGAGGGCAGCAGGTATGAAACAGTTTCAGTATATACGCCCTGCCACCCAGCAAAGCGTGCTGGATGCCATAGCAAAACCCGGCGTTAAAATACTGGCCGGCGGCAGTAACCTTATTGACTTGATGAAACGCGGCGTAACATCGCCCGATAAATTGGTTGATATTCAAAAACTGCCTTTACATGGTATCAGTCAAAATCTGGGTAATGTTAGAACTGTATCTGTCGGTGCTTTAGAACTCAATAGTGCTGTTGCAGAACATAAAATCATTAAGGAAGAGTTTCCATTGCTGTCAATGGCATTAAACGCCGGTGCATCGCCGCAATTACGCAATATGGCAACCGTGGGTGGTAATATGATGCAGCGTACCCGTTGCACTTATTTTTACGATACCACCATGCCTTGCAACAAGCGCGAACCCAACTCGGGCTGTGGCGCTATGGAAGGCATTAACCGCATGCACGCCATTTTTGGCACCAGCGATAAGTGTATAGCCGTTCACCCGAGTGATATGTGTGTGGCTTTGGCCGCGTTGGATGCAACCGTAGAGGTAAAAAGCAAAAAAGGAACCCGTTATATTCCGTTCACCGAATTTCATAAACTACCGGGAGATACCCCTCAGCTCGACAATACGTTAGCTAAAAGCGAACTGATAACCCGTGTTATCATACCTAACAACCATTTCGCTAAAAACAGTTATTACCTTAAAGTACGCGATAGGGCATCCTATGCTTTTGCGCTCATTTCGGTAGCAGCGGCCTTGCATATTGAGGGCGGAACAATTAAAGATGCACGTTTGGCAATGGGAGGCGTGGCACACAAGCCGTGGCGCTTAACAGCTGCCGAGCAATTTTTAAAAGGCAAACCGGGCACCGCAGCAAACTTTGAGCAGGCCGCTCAATTAGCCATGCAGGGTGCCAAAAGCTATGGGCATAATGACTTTAAGTTAAAAATGGCTCCGGCAAGTATTGTAGAAGCTTTAAGCAAGGCAGCAGGATTAGTTTAGTTGTGGGTTTATCGTTGTGAGTTGCCCGGAAAGACAACTACAGCAAAATAAAACCACACAACCAACAACTCACAACACACAACCAATGAAAAACGATACCCAACATACTCCCCCATTTACCGAAGGCATTAACCGGGTAGATGGTATATTGAAAGTTACCGGTGCTGCCAAATATTCGGCCGAGTACGAATTGCCGGGCATGAGCTATGCCGTATTTGCCATCAGCACGATAACCAAGGGGACTATTGCCTCTATTGATACCAAGGCCGCCGAACGCGCACCGGGTGTGCTGGCAGTTATAACTCATCTTAACGCGCCAAAGGTTCCGGGCTATCAAACCGGCAGCGATCCGGATAAACCTGCTACCAGCGGAGGTCCGCTTAAATTTTTTGTAGATAATACCGTAAAATATAACGGCCAGCCCATTGCCATGGTAGTTGCCGATAGCTTTGAACGCGCTACGCATGCGGCATCGCTCATTAAAGCGCAATACAATAAAGAACCGCACGAAACCGATACCGAAAAGAATAAGGCCAAAGCGGCAAACCCTAAAGGCGGTCGCGGAGGTGATTACAAACGTGGCACGCCCGACGACTGGAAAACTGCTGCGGTAAAAGTGGAGCAGGAATATGTTGTTCCTATAAACGTGCACAACCCTATGGAGCTGAGTGTTACTCTTGCCCACTGGACAGCCGATGACAAGGTGACCGTTTACGCTAAAACCCAGGGCGTAAAATCAACTCAGAATGCCATAGCGCAAGCTTTTAAATTGCCCATCGAGAATGTGCAGGTTACTACCAAATTTGTAGGTGGTGCATTTGGCAACGCTTTGCGCACCTGGCCACACGAAATTGCCACGGTACAGGCCGCCAAACTGGTTAAACGACCGGTAAAAACGGTTTTAACCCGCGAGCTACAATTTAATACAGTAGGTTATCGCCCGTATACCTGGCAAAAAATAAGCATGGGTGCATCGGCCGATGGTAAGCTCACCGGCGTTATTCATGAAGCTACGGCGCAAACATCCAGCTTTGAGGAATTTACCGAAGGTACTGTTAACATGACACGCTTTATGTATGCATGCCCCAGCGTAGGTACCATATATAAAATAACGCCGCTTGATGTAAATACCCCCACCTGGATGCGCGGACCAGGCGAGGCAACAGGTGCCTTTGCATTAGAATCGGCCATGGATGAACTGGCCGATAAGCTGGGCATCGACCCCATTGAACTACGCATACGCAACCACGCCGATACCGACCCCGAGAACGGCAAACCTTTCAGCAGTAAAAACCTGAAAGAAGCCTACCAGATGGGAGCCGATAAAATTGGCTGGAGCAACCGCATACTCAAACCCGGCACCTTAACCGAAGATGGCTGGCTGGTTGGATATGGTATGGGCACGGGTGTATTTGGCGCAGGCCGTGGCCGGGCCACGGTTAAAGCCGCTATACAGGCCGATGGCACATTACTTATACAAACTTCGGTTACCGATATTGGCGTGGGCACAGGTACCGCCATGACGCAAATTGCATCAGAGATTTTCACCAACATCCCCGTTAAAAAAATAAAATTCGAACTGGGCGATTCATCGCTTCCTCCATCGCCTACGCAGGGTGGCTCTGCCATTACCTCAACCGTGGGCGGTGCCGTGCATGATGCCTGTACGCAGTTAAAAGAAAAATTTCAGCAGTTGATAGGTAATGGAGGTACCGATAAACCCGATTACGTTAAAGTACTGAAAGAAAAAAACATGCCGCAAGTGGATGTTACCGTAACCTCATCGGGCAGTACCGAGATGCGTAATTTTTCGAGCTATTCATACTCGGTGCATTTCATTAAGGTAAAAGTTCACCCTAAAACCGGCGTTGTAAGGGTTGATAAGGTGGTTTCCGTTGCCGATTCGGGACACATTGTAAGCCCTAAAACTGCCCGCAGCCAAATTGTAGGCGGAGCCATTGGCGGTATAGGGATGGCTTTAATGGAAGAAGGACTAATGGATCACCGTTACGGCCGCTATGTAAACAACAACTACGCCGATTACCACGTGCCCATCAGCGCCGATATTCCGCAGATTGATGCCCTGTTTGTTAACAAACCCGATTATCGCGTAAACCCTATGGGAGCCAAAGGTATGGGAGAAATTGCCTTGATAGGCATGAGCGCCGCCGTGGCTAATGCGGTATACAATGCCACCGGCAAACGTATTCGGGAGTTACCAATTACACCTGATAAGTTATTGGGGTAGGGATGTTAGCCTAATTTGTCATTTCGAACGACAGAGAGAAATCTTTTCGCACGTACAAGCTAATCGCCTCGAAAAGATTTCTCCCAATGGTCGAAATGACAAGAGGGGTAAGTTATTGAAACTATTATTGCATCATGCAAACCAAACGTAATTACATAGGCATCGGCATTGCCATAGGTGTAGCACTGGGAATAGCTATGCGCAAATTAGCTTTAGGCATTGCTATTGGGGTTGTTATTGGAGTAATACTGAATTTATTGCAGAGCAGACCTAAGCAGTAGCACACTAAGGCGCAAAAATAAGATTGACAAATCACAGATATTATTATCTATACATTTGTTTAATAAAATGATGCACAGCTACGCCGATACCATTATACCCAATTATGCTTTTGAACCGGAAGGAACCGTGGGTAATGCCATGTTTCGTATTAACCGGAATGATTGTATAGTTAACTACCGCAAATCAGACTTCCTGGTTCCTCACCGTAAGAATTACTACTTTATGGCTTTTGTAAAGGCAGGTAGCAGCAGGCACTGGATAGACATGAAGCCTTATGTTACTCAGCCTAACACCTTTTATTTTACCGTACCCAGCCAGGTAAATCTTAAAGAAGAAAGCAACCCCATGAACGGCGCCGTGCTTACCTTTACAGATGATTTTCTGGCAACCGATCAAAGTGGCTCACTTAAACAACTTCCTATTATACAAAACCTGCACAACGGGCACGAATTGGTATTAAACCCGGCTGATGTTAGCTATATAGATGATGTACTGGAAAAATTAATTGTTGAGTACAATACCCGCAGTTATATGCAGCACCACATGCTGCTGGCTCAAATGAACGTGTTGCTCATTTACTTAAGCCGTTTATATGTGCAGCAATTTGGTACGCAACAACCTTCGCAGGAGCGGCAGGTGCTCAAAAACTATTTGAGTAAAATAGATAAGCACTACACAAAAAAGCACGAAGTGGCCGACTATGCCTCCCTGCTCAACCTATCGGCCGGGCATTTGAGCGAAGTGGTGAAAGAGCAAAGCGGAAAATCGGCTATTACACATATACATGACAGATTGGTGCTGGAGGCCCGCCGCCTGCTTTTTCATACCGATTACTCGGTTAAGGAAATTGCTTTTCAACTAGGTTTTGAGGATGCCTCTTACTTTAACCGTTTCTTTAAACGCCTGGTGCAACATACCCCGGTTGATTATCGTACCAGCATCCGCAAAATGTACCATTGAAACCGCTAAGTGTGCAGTTGTACTAATGCGAGTGGCTCTACCTTTGTGTTGTTGAACTAAACACTAAATATGAAAACAGCATTAATAACCGGGGCCAACAAAAGCATAGGCTTCGAAACCGCCAAAGTACTGCTTAAAAATGGCTACTATGTTTACCTGGGCAGCCGCGATTTGCAAAGAGGGCAACAAGCCGTTGATACATTAAAAGCCGAAGGCCTGACTGCCGTAGAAGTATTGCAGATAGATGTGGCCGACGAACAATCGGTGCAGCAAGCTAAGGAAAACCTGAGCCAAAAAACTCAATCGTTAGATGTATTGATTAACAACGCCGGAATACTTGGCAGTTATGATCAAAAGGCAAGCGATGTTAGCTTAGCCACTGTGCGCGAAGTTTACGACACCAACTTTTTTGGGGTAATACAGGTAACCCAGGCATTTTTGCCATTGGTACAAAAATCGGATCAAGGTGTAATTGTAAATGTAACATCGGGACTGGGCTCTTTAACCTTGCACAGCGATCCTAACTGGAAACATTATCATGTTTAAAACCGCGGCCTACGGCACTTCAAAAACTGCCCTCAATGCGTACAGCGTGGTACTGGCTTACGAACTGCGCGACACCCCTGTTAAGGTAAACGTGGTAGATCCGGGCTATACAGCTACCGACTTTAACAATAACCAGGGACCGCTTAAGGTAGAGGATTCAGCAGCCTTTGTTGCCCAATATGCCATGATTGGTCCGGATGGTCCTACCGGCAAATTTTTCAGCCATGATTATGCTGAAAATAATAATGAAAGCCCTTGGTAAGTAATCATTAAAGTAAAAAGACACAAAAAAAGCAATCCTGCCTTGGATTGCTTTTTTGCTTCAATGGGGGACTATAATTAAATAATCCTCTTTAGTTGTATGTTAATATCATTCTACCGGAGGCTCTTTAAACGTATTTACGGCCGATCGTTTCTTTTCATTTTTGGCTTTAACCTTGAGGTTGAGCAGCTCTACCAGTATGGCAAAAGCCATGGAGAAATAGATGTAGCCTTTGGGTATTTCCTGGTTAAATGATTCGGCCAGGAGCGATACGCCGATGAGCAACAGGAACGACAGCGCCAGCATTTTTACTGTTGGGTGGGTGTTCACAAAATTGGCAATCGGCGTAGCCGCCCACATCATTATGCCTACCGAAATTACCACGGCGGCAACCATTACTTCCACATGATCGGCCAGGCCAACAGCGGTAATCACCGAATCGAGCGAGAACACGATATCTAAGATCATGATCTGCACAATGGCTCCCCAAAACGAATGCGGCTTCGCATTATCTTCGGCTTCCTCATTGTGATCAATGTTCTCATGTATTTCATGAATGCTTTTGTACATCAAGAATAAACCGCCCACCAGCAAAATAATATCACGACCTGATAAAGCCAGGCGTTCTTTCCAGGCCGGGTCGGTGGCGTTTATAAATTGATCGAGGTGGATAAACGGCTTGGTGAGCTTCATAATCCAACTTATAGAAAGCAGTAACAATACACGGGTAAGCATAGCGCCCAGTAAACCCAGTTTACGTGCCTTTGCTTGCTGGTGCTCGGGCAGTTTGCCGGCTTGTATAGATACGAAGATAATATTATCGATACCCAATACGATCTCGAGCAGGGTTAAGGTAGCCAATGATACCCAGGCTTCGGCGCTGGTTAAAAATTCCATAAGCGGTTTGTTGTACCGCTAAAATAGCAAAACCCCTGCCGTAATTGGGCAAGGGTTTACTTGAATTTAAAAACTATTATTCTTATTAGTCGAGCTTTACTGTAGCATAGCTTGATTTAATGGTAATAACCTTATCAGCATTGCCTTTATTTACCTGCCCTTTAAAGGTTTTGGTAGAGGTAAAATGACGGGTATCTTCGGGTGTTTGGCTAATTACCTTTACTATATTGTTATCGTAATTAAAGCTGCCAAAGCGGGTGGTTACATCAAAGTCGTAGTCGTTTTTAGCGGGTAAATACACCTTGGTAAATTGTGCATCAATGTTAACGTTCTTGCAGTTTTTATCAAACTCTATGATCTTAATTCCGTCTCCGTAACGTGCAGTTACATCACCGGCCGATTTCAGCTTGTCCACATTCATTCCGCCAAAGCTTACTTTAGCTTTCAGGTTATCGGCCATGCCCAGGTTAAGGTTACCGTAGCTTACGTGCAAATCTCCATTAATAACGTTCGCAATTTTAGCATCGCCAAAGCTCACCTTAATATCGGGGTTGTTTAAGTCCTGGCATACAAGCGCCCCGTATGATAGGTTAACGTTTACTTTGCCGGTTAAATCGGGTAGTACCACGTTGCCAAACTTGTTGGTAATATCCAGCTGGCTTTTTACCGGCATGTAAACGGTATAATTAACTTCCATTTTACTTACACGCTTTTTGCCCCCGCTAAAAAAGGTACCTATTACAAAGGTGCGGCTTTCGGAAGTGCGATTGCTCTCAATGTTGGTTTTGAACGATACCAGCGAGTTTTCTTTACTATCCGTTATCGAAATTTTATCCAGCAGTTTTTGCGCATCATCTTCCTCATCGGCGTAGGCCTTCATTTGCACATCAACCTTAATTTCGTTTTTAGTCCAGGTGTTTACAGTTACCTTGCCAAAGCTATTGTTGATCTGCAGCTTATCGCTTGAGCCAACGCTGTAGCTTTTACTGTAGCTTTTGCTTTTCTCTTTTACGTCTCCGCTTTGAATGGCTTCTTCTAACTTTTTCTCGTCGTTGGTCCAGTTGTAATTGTAAGTAAATGTTTGAGCCGATTTGCTGCTCTCAGTAGATCTTAAAATGCGCGTACCTGGTGTAGCATAAATAGTTGCAGCGTTACCCGGCATAGCTGTAATACCGAGCCCTTTAGAAAATCCTGATATATTCAGATCATCTAAATGAACAAGCGTTTCGCTGCTCAACTCTTTCGACAACTTGCGCAGTTCGTCCGATTTTTGCTTTAGCTTTTCGGTTTTAAGCTTGTTCATCTGCTTTTGCAGGTCTTGCATTTGTTTTTGCAGATCCAGCATCTCCTTGTTAAAGTCTTTATCGTCGGTCGATTTTTTTTGGGCATAGCCCCCTTGCGCGGCTATTAATAAACCGCATACTAAAAGCAGTTTGATGTTAAATATTTTTAATTTCATTTTTCTTGTCGTTAGGGGTTCCTTTAAACTGTTCAATCACTTGTAGTTGCTGGTTCAGCACTTCGGCCTGTATTTGCAAGTTCCGGATCATTGCACGTAATACACGCTCCTGGTTAGGGCTGGTAGCCAAATCGGTTTTAAGTTTTTTGTACGATGCTTCCATCTTATCGATCTCGGTGCTAAACTCGCGGTAAAGCTGCGGATCGGTTTTGGTGAGTTCTTTCAGCTCACTACGCTTATCTTCAATAAGCGATACATATTGTGCCTGTTGTTTAGCGTACTCGGGGTTTATGGCAGCCATATCAACACCGTTAGTTGTTTTGGTAGTGCGCAGGTAGAAGGTAAAACCAATACCCATTACTACCACTATAATGGCGGCTACCCTGAGCACAAAGCCTAACGAAAACGTTTTTGCTTCGCGCTTCTCCAGCTTCATTTGCACAACGGTGGCAGGCATTTGCTTTTCAATGCGGTCCCACAGGTTGGCGCGGGGTTCAATATCATCAAAATCCTCGCGGTTTGCTCTGATAAAATCTTCTAATTGCTTGCTCATTACGCTACTCCTCTTATTTTTAACACTTCGCTTAACTTACGTTTAGCTCTCAAAAACTGGGTTCTTGAGGTGTTCTCGGTAATATTTAATATCTGTCCTATTTCTTCATGGTCGTACCCCTCTATCAGATAGAGCGATAGTACAACCCGGTATCCTTCGGGCAGTTGTTTCATGGCATCCTTTATCTGGGCCACTTTGTATTGTGTTTCTTCGTCGTCGCATGCCTCTTCGTCGGGTATGTTTTCAAGCTGGTCGCTTTCCATTTCAACCCACTCGAGTTTGCGTTTGCGCAAAAGGTTGATGGAACGGTTTACCACAATTTGCTTAAGCCAAAGGCCAAATGTGGTTTCCTGCCTAAAATCTTTAACCTTGTTAAAGGCATCCAAAAACGATTCCTGAAGCACATCCTCGGCCTCATCCATATTGTTTAGCACCCTGAAAGCCACGTTTAGCATGGCTTTAGAATACAGGCGATACAGCTCATAGCAGGCTTTTTTACTTCCCTGCTTGCATTCAACCACCAGTTGATAATGTTTGTCTATGTATAAGGCTTCCAAGATTGTGAATCAGCTTTCAAGTTAATAGACGCAGTAATTTTCGGCACGTTGCATCATGTGCTTAAAAATTATTAAATATTTTTAAAGAAATGGATTTGAACCGGAATTATGCGGAATTTATAGAATGGACGAAATTGTAAGCCTGCTACGCGATCATGCTGAACTTTTTCAGCAGCCCATAAGCAAGGTCTCCACCTGTAAGCTTGTTATACTTGTCATTTCGAAAAACGGGAAATCTTTTCGAAGCGGTTAGCCTATCAGTTCGAACAAGATTTCTCTCTATCGTTCGAAACGACAGCAAGGGTTGGTAGCTAATAGCTCACTTGCGCGTTTACGCCTGAGGCGGATCGGACTATTGTTGCAAGTCCTCGTTTCGCTATGCTACACTATGGGCTTTCCGCGGCTATCCTTAACGCGGGTTGTTGAGGAGAAAGATTTTACTCTGCGTCGGCCGAAAGCTCGTTACCGTACCACTTGCGCGAGAAATCTTTAAAGTAGTCCATTTCGCCAGCCAGTACGCCCAGCATACCGCCTTCTAAACTATCGTAAGGCTTGGTACCATCCATGTTCGAAACATTTTCGGCAAAGGTGCGAAGTGTATAAATAGGATTTTGAGAATCATACGTTTCGCCCAGTTCTTTAAAATAGCTGCCGGTAATTTTAAATTTACCCGTGCCCCTGCAAGCCAAAACTACCTCGTTAAAGTTTTTATCTTTTATGCCTCACTGGCTTGCAATACACAACGCAGTACATCCATTTGGGTATGGCTGTCTCCCGTATTATCTAAACTGAGCACCAACACTTTGGGTAAAACATAAGCGCGATAATGTGCACTCAATTCAATCCCCTCGTTACGCGGGTCGGCAGATAGTTTACTTTTAACCGGACCACCAACTATCAGGTAGTTGGCCAGCATAACACCACCGCCTAATAAGCACACAATAATCAGGGTATAAACAATTTTCTTCATGCGATAAGGATAATTTCTATCCTACTAAGATAATGAAATCTTGCACGTTGGCAATGAAAATGATTTAATGATAATCGTACATCACTCACAGAGGAGTTACTCAATAAAATACCACGGAATTCCCAACAACCCTTTTTTATAATCGATATTAACCGTTTGCCCTATTGAAGTTGCAGAATACTGGGATAAAGCAACCGAAATCTTTTCGGCTTCGCGATGAGTACCCCAAGGTTTAACTCTCAAATAATAAGTAGTACTTCTCCTGCCTCTGCTTATTGATTTGCCAAGCACTTTGGTATGGTATATCTTAGCTTCAGATGTATCATACACACAATTTATACCATATGTTGCCGCATAGCTATATAATGCAATATTCGCTATAATTAATAATGACATCCAAAAACGATCTTTATTACCATGGTCAATTCTTTTGTGCGTTAATGATAATAATACAAGACATATAATAAAACCTACGGTACCAACCTTAATTATACTGAAGAAACTTTCATACTCGTAATCTATTAATACACGAAAAGATATAGCTATTGCTGGAAAATCAATAAAATCAGCCACGTCAATATCATCTTCCTTTTTAGTGATAGTAATTAATGATGCTAAACTCGGCCTCGAAATACCGTTAATAATTAAGCCCAAAATGGGCAGCAACAATACAACGGTAAATAAGGCTTTGTAGGGATGTGGGTAAAACATAAACCAAAGGCTTAGGCCAATGGCAATCCATTCCAGCCAATCAAGCTTGTGAGTTACTACCTTATATGATTTTTTTTGTTTAAAAGGTTTAGGCATTAATTTATTTAATAGCACTTATTAAGAATACATACTATTAGGGAAACATCCTTGCAGTAATATCATATTACTACTTTTAGCATGAAAGTGCTATTTTTACAATAGCACAAATGGGCATATTTTACTTTTTTACCGGCTCTAAAGTAAATATTATGGGAATGTTATGTGATGTGTTTACACTACGCCCGTCTTGCTTACCCGGAATCCAGTTAGGCATAGCCAAAACCACTCTTAATGCCTCCTCATCAAAAACCGAATCGGTACTTTTTAAAATGCGGGCATCACGTATGTGCCCATCGGTACGGTCAACCACAAAGTAAACGTAAACCTTACCCTCGCGATTTTTACGCAAGGCCTTGGAGGGATATTTTAAGTTAGCTACCAGGTAAGTATGCAACGAATCTACACCACCTTTATACTGAGGTGGCTCCTGTATATAACTCACTATATTTTTGCGACTTTCTTCGTACTGCCTTGCAAACTCTTCCCGGCTAAAATGCACACTTTGTGCCCTGCACCACAACGCCGAAAAGCCAAGCAGTATAAATAATGATAAGGTTTTCATATGCCGAAAATAAGGGTTAGATGGCATAGATAAAACTTTAAGCAAAGAATGTTGGGAATTATTAAAATGCACATGAACCACACACTTCATTAAGCAACATTGAATCAAACATCTTTCAACACAACAAGAATCTGCCCCTCAAACAACCTCACCGCCTCAATCACATCCTTGCTTAGCCCCCCACCATTAACCCAACGTTTGAGCTGCTAATGCCTTCTACAGATATAATATTCGTCTTAATCACCGTCCCCTTTACATTCAGTTCAATACGGTCGCCAACATTTATCTCGCCATCAATAATAAACCCGGCCATTACTACACCACGGCCGGTAATGGGTAAACACATCAACACCTTTAAAATAGGCAACAGGTTTATCCATAGCTTAATCTGTTATTTTTAAATCGCGGCTGTTTATCCAACCCATTTTGCCTGCCTGCTTTGCGGTTGTCTTCTTTTTCGTAAAATACGTTGCCGCTTACCACGGCATTAGGCTGCAGTTCAACAAACCACCAGGTGTTGCCTGCATTGTCTTTGCTTTGGGCTATGGCCCGGCCTTTACTGCCTTTTCCAATACTACCTACATCGTTCCCAAAATGCAGGTCGCCACCCAAAAACAAGGTATCGCGATTGGCAACGGCAGGCTTGTCGCGTAGTTTGGCCGAATCGGTTAGCGTCACAAACGCCTTAGGTTGATCTAAATATTGCTTTGGCAACTTGCTCCTTTGGTAATAGGCTGTGTAATGCAGGGGCTTAAATTTCAGGTTGGTGTCGCGGTAATTTACCTGGTATATTTTGCCGGCAGTAAGATATTCTGCACAACAGCCGGGATCGGTTATGTAAATAGCCTTAAGTTTGCCGCCATCAATATCCAAACGACTTACGGTTTGCAAATCGGTAAACACTTGCTTAAAGCCGCTTGCATTTTGAAGGTAAATAGCGGTCATGATTGGTTCGCCGCCACTGTAGCCCTCAAATATAATATCGTTTAATCCGTCGTTATTTACATCCATTACATGCAGAGCAGCTTTTAGGTTTTTAAAACTCTCGACTAAATTGGTATAGCTGTTAAAATAGGCATCGTAAACACTTTTAAATTCAGGCGGGTAACTCCTAAAAAATTGCTTTTTGGTAATACTATCCTGCTTTTCATATGTCGTCCACTTAAAACTGCTATCGCCATACGGAAATAAGTATATATTTTTTGCAGCAGGTTTATTATTG
Organism: Mucilaginibacter terrae; assembly: GCF_031951985.1. Taxonomy (NCBI): domain Bacteria; kingdom Pseudomonadati; phylum Bacteroidota; class Sphingobacteriia; order Sphingobacteriales; family Sphingobacteriaceae; genus Mucilaginibacter; species Mucilaginibacter terrae. The sequence goes on from NZ_JAVLVU010000001.1 coordinate 2,786,314, forward strand.
TATGTACATGCTCCTATAAAAATCAGTAGAACAGCTAAAGGGATTAGGTTTTTCATTGGTTAAATATAGCCAGCAAAATTGGTATAAGACAATAACAACTACAATGCACAAGCAACATGTATTATATTCCCTCTTATAATCTTTTAACATCCCATAGCGTTATTAGCATACCATATGCTGCTCGCCCAAAAAAAGAAATACTTCAACTTAATATTTGCCACCACGCTTTGCCTGCTTACCGCCTGCAAACTGGTCCCCTCATTAGGCCGTAACCCCGAGGGCGAGGCACTTACCCGTGTGGAGCAGCAGCCCAACTATAAAAACGGAAAATTTGTAAACCTGCCCTACCCCGATGATACCGTGCAAACCCGCATCAAAGGTGGTAATATGCTCAAACTGTTCTACGGCAAGCCCGATTCGGTGGTTCCGCCGCGGCAATTGCCCTGGGTAAAAACCAATCTTAAAACCCTGCCCAGTGATCAGCCTGTGGTGGTTTGGTTCGGGCATTCGTCGGTATTGATTAAGCACCAGGGTACCAATATTTTAATCGACCCGGTTTTTAGTGGCAATGCCGGTCCGGTGCCGGGCATGGTAAAGGCTTTTAAAGGGGCAACGCATTACGGGGTTGATGATATGCCGCCTATTGACGTGGTCATTATATCGCACGATCATTATGACCATATGGACTACCGCACGCTTAAAAAGCTGCGCAAACATATAAAAAAGGTAATAGTGCCGGTGGGCGTGGGTTCGCACCTGCGGTACTGGGGCTATAAACCCGCACAAATTATAGAACTCAACTGGCACCAAAGCCACACCCTGCCCGGCGGCATTGGCGTTACGGCCACCCCGGCCAGGCACCGCTCAAACCGTACGCTGGACGGCAATAAAACGCTGTGGGCATCGTACGTAATTAAAACCGGGGCCTACAAACTTTTTTTCAGCGGCGACGGCGGTTACGGCCATCATTTTAAAACAATCGGCACACAGTACGGCCCGTTCGACCTGGCCCTGGTTGAGTGCGGGCAATACAGCCCCAACTGGCCGCACAGCCACATGCACCCCAACCAAACCGCACAGGCCGCGCATGACCTGCAGGCCCGCATCATGCAACCCATACACTGGGCCAAGTTTGCCGAAAGCAGCCATGTGTGGAACGACCCGGTACGCCAGCTCCTCCCCGCCGCGCAACAGTTAGGCATCACCGTAAGCATCCCCCGCCTTGGCGAACCCTACGTGGTTGGCAGCCCCGCCCTGCAAAAAGTTTGGTGGAAAATGTAGAAATTTGGCTGCCGCAAGGTTATGTCAGTACCGACAAGATCTTGCCAGTGTTCAAGGTGTTCAACTGCGTCCAAAACGTTTCAACAACCACTACACCTGGAACATCACGGAAAAACGAGGACTTTCCGGGCAATTGCGGAGTTTCAGGAGAATAAATGGAAGAGAAACGAAGGGTTTTAGAGCTCAGAGCGGGGTTTTGGAGGAAAAAAGATAGTAAACAAAAAGAGCGAAGGTTTTTAAGTGCCATTGCAAACTTCACCTGCCACTCAACCCTCCCCGCTCCAAATCCCCACTATTGCATTCCCTTTTTTATAGCCTCATAAACCACATCCATTACACGCGCACGTATACGGCGGCTGTTCAGCAACATCGAATCTTTAGGATAAACCCGGTTTGACAGGAATATGTACACCAGGTTCGATTTAGGGTCGACCCATACGCAGGTACCCGTATAGCCCGTGTGGCCATAGGTTTCGGGCGAGGCATAGTCTGACGGATAGTGCTTGCTCACCTCCGGGTCCCAACGGTCGAAACCAAGTCCACGGCGACTAACGTTTGATTGTTTGGCGGTAAACTGAGCCACAGTTTCGGGCTTAAAGTACTGTGTACCACCATAACTACCACCATTCAGCATCATTTGAAACAGGATAGCCAGATCATTGGCCGAAGCAAACAAACCCGCATGGCCCGATACCCCTCCTACCATAGCCGCACCCTGGTCATGTACATAACCGGTCAGCAAATTATGCCTGAAATAAGTATCATTTTCGGTAGGAACAATTTGCTCCTTGGCAAAACGGTTACGCGGCAAAAAACCGGCAGTTTGCATACCTAAGGGATTGTAAAAATGGGTTTGCACGTACTCGTTAAGTGGCGTTGCGGTTACGGTTTCCACAATTTCTTTCATAAAATACATGCTCAAATCGCTGTAAACGTACTTGCCACGGGTGCGCAGGGCCGAGTTAAGCATTTGCGGCCACATTACATCTTTGTAGTAATCTTTGCGCATATAATAACCATCGGTCACCTTGGTTGGGTAAGCAGCAGATGAGTCGGGACTATGGTCGGCCGCCTTAATATAATTGTAAAATGGGATGTACGATACCAAACCGGCCTGGTGCAACATTAATTCGCGCACGGTAATGTTGTTTTTACTGGTATTGCGCGCCATTGCTATGTAGCTACCCATGGTAGAGTCGAGGCTTAATTTACCTTCATCTACCAGCCGCATTACTTCCATGGTAGTGGCAGATATTTTGGTAACCGATGCCAGGTCGAAAATGTCGGTGATCTTATCGGGCTGGGCATTATTGTATTCGTGATAGCCGTATGCTTTGTTCAGGATAACTTTGCCGTCTTTAGCCACCAGCACTACAAAGCCGGGCGTTGCCTTATCATTCATGGCTTCGCGGGCAATATTATCAATGGGCAGCAGGTTCTCGGTTTTTATACCTACAGCCTCGGGTACGGTGTATTGCAAACGTGTTTTGGCAGTGATAAATCCTGCCCCGACCACATACTTAGCCGACATATTTTTTTGCAACTTCTGCGTAATTGCCACGCCGCCAAACACAGCCTGCGCCACAAAACCTGCCGCAACCGGCGACAAACGCGAACACCATAATACAGGCGTAATTACAGCATTCAGTTTATCAAGCATAAGGCCGCTGCCCCAGTAGGCTATAACCACTTTTTTGAGCTTATCATTCATGGCAATAAACTCTAATAAACGCGGGTTATTGAGGTCAGGGTCAGTTACCTGTAAAATGATGGTGCTATACAGTTTAAGATCATCGCTAAGCTTACCAAAGTTTGTATAGGTAAGGCCGTTAAAAGCTTTTACTTTGGTGTACTTGTTAAGCAAGCTATCAAACGAGGCCGCGTAATCATGATTAAAACGCACACTGGCTATAGTCGCTTTATCTAAATCATGCAAGGGCACTACGTTTTGCTCATTATTAAGCAAAACCGTTGATTGAGCCGATAAGTTTTCCTCATTTACATAGGCACTACCCATTAAAACAGGTGGCGGCGGAATTTGTGCACAGGCGGTATTTAAAACAATAAAGCCCGCTAACAGGGCTATGGTTACAGCAAACTTATTTCTTCTCATACACTTTTTCGCCGTTCACGTAGGTTTTTAGTACTTTAACATGAGGCAGGTCGGCACCTTTTGCCTTCATGATATCATTGTCGAGTATTACAAAATCGGCATACTTGCCTACCTCGATACTGCCTTTTTCGGTTTCTTCAAAATTAGAGCGTGCGGCCCAAATGGTCATGCCACGCAAGGCTTCCACCCTGCTCAAGGCATTTTCCTTTTGAAAACCTTTTGCAGGATTACCACTCAGATCTTTACGCTCGGTTGCCGAATAAAACGTGTAAATCGGATTGATATTTTCCACCGGAAAATCGGTTCCTAACGGAAGCCAGCCATTTTGCTGCAGGAGTTGTTTATAAGCATATGCACCTTTTAAACGTCCGGCACCCAAACGTTCGCCAGCCCAGCCCATATCTGATGTGGCATGTGTGGGTTGTACCGATGGCACTATGTTGTTTTCGCCAAAGTATTTAAAATCTTCGGGAGCTATTACCTGTGCATGTTCAACGCGCCAGCGGCGGTCATTTTTACCTTTGAGCGCCCCGGCATATATTTTCAAAATAGTGCGGTTAGCCGAATCGCCTATGGCATGGGTACACATCTGGAAACCCTTGGCGGCAATACGCTGGGCAACATCTTCAAAGTGTTTCTGGCTGCTCAACAAAAACCCTTTCCAGCCTTTACGGTCACTGTAATCGTGAATTAAGCATGCCCCGCGTGAACCTAAAGCACCATCAGCATAAACCTTAAACGAACGCACGTTTAAACCGGGTGTTTTGTATACGCCGCGCTTAAACAAGTAGTTAATGTTGGCTTCATTGTCAGACAGCATGACATACATACGCATTTTAAGCGCTTTTTTATGCTGAAGGTCGGCAATTACGTTAATCATAGGGTAGTCCAGTCCGCAATCATCAACGGTGGTAAGGCCTACTGCAAAACAGTTGCGCTGGGCATCCAATAAAGCGGCTTGAACCTGCACGTCGGTTGGGTCGGGTATTTTGCGGGTCACCAAGCCAACGGCGTTATCCACTAAAATTCCGGAAAGCTTATTGTTAATGGTTTCAACCGTGCCCCCATCAATTTTTTGGCCGGGTTTTACACCTGCTATATTTAACGCTGCCTGGTTGGCTATAGCCGCATGCCCGTCGACCCGGGTAAGTATAACCGGGCGCATAGGATACAATGAATCGAGTTTAGCTTTATCAGGAAATTGCTTGGTTTGCCAATCATTCTGATCCCAGCCGCGGCCTATGATCCAGCCATCGGCGTTACGCCCAGCGTAAGTTTGTACCGAATCGAGTATTTCGTCCCAACTTTTGGTGCCTTCCAGGTGCACTTCGTTCAAACTCATCCCATAGCGGTAAAAATGGGTATGCGCATCAATAAAGCCCGGGTACACGGCTTTGCCCTGCGCATCAACCACCTCGCGGGCCAGGTATATTTTCTCTAAACTATCGGCTTTGCCAACGGCCACAATTTTGCCTCCGTTCACCACAAAGGCTTCTTTGGTGGTAAATGCACTGTCTACCGTGTAAACCGTTGCATTTTTCACCAGCATATCGGCGTTGTACTCCTTTTTTGGTTGTTTACAGGCAATAAACAACGGCAGTAATGCGAGCAGAGCCAGTTTTTTTGTCATAGGTAATCAAAAAGCCCCACCCCGCCCTTCACACACCTTAGGCAGAAGGGTGTTTAAATTTCTTTGTGCCCCTCTCCCCCGGGGAGGGTTAGGGAGGGGTTTTATTATATACAACGTTTCAAAGGTAAAGTTATGCCATCAAATATTTAATTTAGCCGATTGAAATTGAAGGGATTTTTTGGATGTCAGATATAATACAGCTTTTACCCGATTCGGTAGCCAACCAAATTGCAGCAGGCGAGGTAGTGCAGCGCCCGGCGTCGGCAGTAAAAGAGCTGGTGGAGAATGCAATAGACTCGGGGGCCGACAAAATACAGCTTATATTAAAAGATGCAGGCAAAGCCTTAATACAGGTGATCGACAATGGCAGCGGCATGAGCGCTACCGATGCCCGCATGTGTTTTGAGCGCCACGCCACCTCTAAAATACGCAAGGCCGAAGACCTTTTTGCTATCCGCACCATGGGTTTCAGGGGCGAAGCCATGGCCTCAATTGCAGCTATTGCCCATGTTGAAACCAAAACCCGCCGCCATGATGATGAGTTGGGCAGTTGCATCATCATCGAAGGTTCGGAAGTGGTAAGCCAGGAGCCTTGTGCCACCAGTGCCGGTACATCAACATCGGTTAAAAATCTGTTTTACAATATACCCGCCCGCCGTAACTTTTTAAAAAGCAACCCGGTTGAGCTGCGGCATATTATTGATGAGTTTCAGCGGGTAGCACTGGCGCACCCGCAAATATTTTTCACCATGCACCATGATGGGCAGGAGGTTTATCACCTGCCAGCCTCGCAACTTAAACAGCGTATTGTGCACCTGTTTGGCAACAACTACAACCAGCGTTTGGTACCGGTTGAAGAAGATACCACCATTATTAACCTGCGTGGCTTTGTGGGCAAGCCCGAATTTGCCAAACGCACCCGCGGCGAGCAGTTCTTTTTTGTAAACAATCGCTTCATCCGTGATAATTACCTCAACCACGCGGTAATGACCGCCTTTGAGGAGCTATTGCCCGAGGATACTTATCCGTTTTATGTGTTGTACATTGATATTGACCCGAGCAAGATCGACATCAATGTACATCCTACCAAAACCGAAATTAAGTACCAGGACGAAAAATCCATTTATGCCATCATCCGGTCGGCGGTAAAACGTTCATTAGGAAGGTATAACATTACCCCATCGCTTGATTTTGACCAGGAAAACAGCATTGAGCACCTGATTACTGCCAAACCGTTGGAGCAAATTACCCCCCCATCGATCAGCTTCAACCCCGATTTTAACCCGTTCGATACGCCAGCTAAAGCTTCGGCTCCGCGTGAAACAAGCTATCAATCGGCCAATAATCCTTACAGGGGTGGTATGCCCAATAACTGGGAAACCCTTTATGAAATAAGCAAGCAACCAACCCAACAGGCGCAGCAGGAAATACTGCCCGATGATAGCTTTGAGGTAAACAACCAGTCCGTAAGCAAAAACAGCGAGCGCCAGTTATTCCAGATACATAACAGGTACATCCTGTCGCAAATAAAATCGGGCTTTATGTTGATCAATCAGCAGGCCGCACATGAGCGTATTTTGTATGAGCGTTTTTTACAGCAGTTGCAAAACCACTCGGGCACCAGTCAGCAAAGCCTTTTTCCGCAAAGTGTTACGTTGAATGGCAGCGACTTTGCCTTATTGATGGAACTATTGCCCGATATAAAAGCTTTAGGCTTCGATATACGCGAATTTGGCAAAAACACCGTTGTTGTTGATGGTATACCGGCCGATGTAACCCAGGCAAACGAGCATCAGTTGCTGGAGCACTTACTGGAAGGCTTTAAAAACAACCTGGCTATATTAAAGTTAGATAAGCGCGATAACCTGGCCCGTACGCTGGCCCGTAACGCTGCCACCAAAGCCGGCACCAAATTAACGTTAGAAGAAATGAACCTGCTGATTGACCAGCTATTTGCCTGCCAGATGCCCAACATAGCGCTCAACGGCAAACCGGTGATCAGCACCTTTACCCTAAACGAACTGGCCGAAAGGTTTGAAAAATAATTTTACAGCATGAGCATGTATAGGCAAGGCCCTTTTGATAATATAACCCCGGTAGTAAAGAATATCCTTATCCTTAATGTGATCTTCTTTATTGCAACTTATGCATTAACATCCGTTGGTATCGATTTAAGAGCCATTTTGGCTGCTCACTACCCAGGATCGCCATATTTCAGGCCATGGCAAATCATCACTTATTTATTTATGCATGCCGATATTTTCCATATTTTTTCGAACATGCTGGGGCTTTTATTCATTGGTCCGTTGTTAGAGCAAACCTTCGGTTCAAAAAGATTCTTCAATTACTATTTTATAACCGGTATTGGCGCATTAGCCATGCAAATTGGTGTACAGGCAATTGAGGTATACAACATAACGGGATCGGTAAGAATAAGCCAGGACTTTATGCCAACTAATATATCAGATGCATATACGCTGGGTGGTATTTACAAAGGCGTTATTTTAGGTGCATCAGGTTCAATTTTTGGTTTAATGATGGGCATATTTTTGCTTTACCCCAATTTAGAAGTATATTTATACCTCACCCCGGTAAAGGTTAAGTATTTTGTTCCTATATATTTTTTAATTGAAATTTACCAGGGATTGAGGCCAACACCCGGCGATTCGGTGGCGCATTATGCCCACATTGGCGGTGCATTGTTCGGATTCATTTTAATTAAATTGTGGGGATATAAAAACCGAAACAATTTTTATTGATTAACGTAAGTTATGTAAGTATAAACTTCTCTTAGGTATGAACTCGCTCTGGCAAGATATTCGTGTAAAGTTAACCCAATCGGGCAGCCGTATAAACGTGCTCATTGGCATTAACGTGTTGGTATTTTTACTCATCAACATACCTCATGTGTTTTTGCATATGATGGGGAATGACATGGTGGGCTATTACGCTAACGAATACCTTGCCCTCCCGGCATCACTCAGCAAACTGGCTACCCGCTTTTGGACCCCCATCAGCTACATGTTTATGCATGATGGAATTTTTCATATCCTGTTTAACATGCTTTGGCTATACTGGATGGGGCAAATTTTTGAAGAGTATTTGGGCAACAAGCGCATAGTAAGCCTTTATGTTATGGGCGGCTTAGTCGGCGCATTGTTTTTTGTGCTGTTTTATAATGTATTCCCGGCTTTTGCGGGCAGCTTGCCTACCGCTGTTGTGGTTGGCGCATCGGCCAGTGTAACCGCTATAGTAATTGCCACCGCCACCCTACTGCCCGATTACACCATTTACATGATGTTTATTGGCCCAGTTAAGTTAAAATGGCTGGCCCTGTTTTTTGTAGTGGTTGACTATTTGGGCATAGCCGGAAGCAATCCCGGTGGAATGATTGCCCACCTGGGTGGCGCCTTAATGGGCTTTATTTATATTAAACAACTCAACCGCGGGAATGACCTTAGCCGCTCGGTTGATCAAATTTTCACTCAACGCCCTAAGGTTAAAGTAGCATCAAGCAATAAAACCACTTACCAGCAACAAACTTCTTTAATACCACATCAGGAAGAAATTGACCGTATACTTGATAAAATATCGGCCAGCGGATATGAAAGCCTGAACAAACACGAAAAAGACGTACTGAGCCGCGCCAGCAAAAATGAGGGCTAATAAACAAAAGAGACTTAATTTTTTCGACAGAATTTTTCTTTGGCTAAGCGTTTTACTTGGCCTTGCCCTGCTTATAAGCTATTTAGCTCCCGTAACAGATCCTCGCACATTTTGGCCCATTGCTTTTTTAGGGCTTGCTTACGTTCCCTTATTGGCCGCTAATGTTGTGATGCTGGTTTACTGGGTGTTTCGCGTAAGCAAATACATATTTATCCCCATACTTTCTATTGCTTTAGGCTGGAATATATTAAATAACAATTTAGGCTTGCGTTTACCTGCCTCTACCAGCCTTGCTCCGGGCTTAAACATGGTGAGAGTTATGACCTACAACGCCCATAATTTTAAGCCTTATGGCGATAAAAACGACCCGGCTACCAAACAGCAAATGCTGCAATTAATTGCTACCGAAAGTCCTGACATTATTGGTATTGATGAGTTTTACTCGCGCAAACGCGGAGAATATGCGCTTAAAGATTCCATGAAAAAAATCATGCACTCGGGCGAATATTATTTTGAGCCATTTAGTTTTGATACCGGTAGCGAAGCCATGGGCATGGCCATTTTTTCAAAACACCCTATCATCAACAAAGGCAATATCATACTATCTACCGAAACGGGAAGCAGTAACCAGTGCATATATGTTGATGTAAAAAAAGACACCGTAACTTACCGGTATTACAATGTCCATTTACAATCAATACGGTTTGACCCGGTAGACTATGATTATTTAAGCAAAGTATCGGATCGGGGCAAACCCGACATCAAATCGTCGCGCCGTATTGGCGGCAAGTTAAAGCGGGCTTTTATTAAACGCAGCGAACAGGTTTTTAAAATAAAAGCTCATGCAGCAAAATGCCCCTACCCCTACATCATTGCCGGCGACTTTAACGACACACCGGCATCATATGCGGTAGCGCAAATGTCAAAGGGCATAAAAAATACATTTCGCGAAAAGGGGTCGGGTTTTGCACGAACTTATAATGGCAGTTTCCCTAACTTTCAAATCGATTATATAATGGCGAGTAATGGTTTTAACGTTGCCAGCTATCATATTATAAAAAAGAAATTATCAGACCATTATCCCGTTTGCAGCACCTTACTGCTTAAATAATTTCTATAAATTTTGACGCTGCCATAGCCATACATTGCAGCAAAAAACTACAAGCCTTAACTAAAAATTGTAAGTTTGCGCCCATGACACAAAATGTATTTGTTTACAATACGTTAACCCGCACTAAAGAAGAATTCATTCCGCTTGATGCTCCTTATGTGGGCATGTATGTTTGTGGACCTACCGTTTACAGTGATGCACATTTGGGCAATGCCCGTACCTATATATCGTTCGATCTAATTTTTCGTTACCTCAGCCATTTGGGCTATAAGGTACGCTATGTACGCAATATTACCGATGCCGGCCATTTGGAAGGAGACAGCGATGAGGGAGAGGACAAAATATCTAAAAAGGCCAAGCTATCTAAACTGGAACCTATGGAAATTGTGCAGAAGTACAGCACAGGTTTTCATGAAGTAATGCGCCAGTTTAACGTATTGCCGCCAAGTATTGAACCAACCGCAACCGGCCATATTATTGAACAGATTGAACTGGTAAAAATCATCCTCGAAAATGGCTTTGCCTACGAGGTTGATGGCTCCGTGTATTTTGATGTGGAGAAATACAACAGCTCACAAGATTACGGCGTGTTAAGCGGTCGTCACCTTGAAGATATGCTGAACAACACCCGTTCATTAGGCGGGCAGGACGAAAAACGCGGCAAGCTTGATTTTGCCCTGTGGATAAAAGCCAAACCAGAGCATTTAATGAAATGGCCTTCACCCTGGAGCGTTGGTTTCCCGGGCTGGCATTTGGAGTGCTCGGCCATGAGCCATAAATACCTGGGAGAGCAATTTGACATACACGGTGGTGGCTTAGATTTAATACCCACCCATCACACCAACGAAGTTGCCCAAAATATGGCCTGCTATGGTAAAAACCCGGCCAAATACTGGGTGCATACCAACATGCTTACCGTTAACGGGCAAAAAATGTCGAAATCATTAGGCAATAGCTTTTTGCCACACGAACTTTTTAGCGGGAATAACCATATCCTTAATAAAGGTTATAGCCCCATGACGGTGCGCTTTTTTATGTTACAGGCACACTACCGCAGCACGCTCGATTTTAGCAACGATGCTATGGAGGCTTCAGAAAAGGGCTTTAAACGCCTGATGAACGCCTATACCCTGCTGGATGGCTTAAAAGCATCGGCCGAAACCGAGGCAGAGATACAACCTCTGCTTACCCGTTGCTACGAGGCTCTAAACGATGATTTTAACAGCCCGGTATTAATTGCCGAATTGTTTGAGGCATCGCGCATTATCAACTCGGTGCATGATGGTAAAATGAAGATAGACGAGGCCAATTTCGAGCTACTTAAAACCCTGATGCACACTTTTGTAAGCGGCATATTAGGCTTACAAGGCGAACAATCAGGCAGTGATGAATTACCTAAAGTAATTGACTTTATTGTGAACCTTCGTAACGAAGCCAAAGTAAACCGAGATTACGCCACGTCAGATCGTATACGCGATGGACTGCAGCAAATAGGGTTTCAATTGAAAGACAGTAAAGAAGGCACTACCTGGACCAAGCTATAATACGTTAGTTGCCTAACGTATTATAAAAGTCAAATACCCTACCCAGGCCTTCATCTTCCTTCCAGTTGTATGAATTTACTTTCATAAAGGCATCAATTTTGTTTTTATGAGTACCGGCCATTGAGTAAAGTATTTTTTGGGGGTTATCAACTTTTTGAATTTTACCCTCTTTAAAAATGTAATAGTTATTAATGTCGCGGTAAACTTTATTACCATCAACAGATGAGTAACCTTTGTTTATAATTACATGGCGGCTAAAGTGCTTGAGCAGTTTTACCTTTCCATCTGATAAAACCTTATAAAACGAAGCTTCAGTTTGTTTATCAACAGGAGGAAATCCACTCGTAAAAAGTACAGCTTCGGGAGTATAAAGTATAAATGATTTTACATCTTCGGCAAATTTTAAAGCTTCATCATTATTATTGTAAATAAAAATGGGAAAATCACCATTGAGTTCGTATTTAAGTTTTACTTTATCATAAACTTTACCTTTTACAGTTATTACTTTTCCGGGCAACCAGTTATCAATTAAAAAGGGCGAACCGTCTACATCGGTATTAGAGCTTTGAAACGGTTTACCATGGCCATCAGTTATATAATCGCCACCCTGTGCATTTACATTTTGTTGAGAAAGTAAAAAAGAGATAAAAAGCACTAAATACAAAACAGTCTTTTTCATACAATAAGATTTTGGTAGTTAATAGTTGCAAAACAATATAACTATTTAAGCTTCCAATAATGCCTTTTTTGCAAAATATTCTGAATTTTAAAACATTTTAGCAGGTTTTAATATTATCAGCCTCAAATAAAGTGTATACCGGGTTACATACTATTTCCAAACTATCAGAGTTATGTAACTAACAACTATTGCAATTTAACGCTAATGCTTTTTAAAAAAAGTATTGTACTATTGCCTTCAATCTGAATATGAAAACTATTAAAGCCCTGTTAACCGTAGCTGCATTTGGTATTTCTACCTCCATTTTTGCGCAAAGCGCTACTGTACAAACTGTTGTTAAAGCCGAAGAAGATTTTAATAAACTTATTTCTAAAAAAGGTATCAAAGATGCTTTTTTAACCGTTGCCGATCCTGAAGGCATTGTGTTTAAACCCGATGCTGTTAAAATAGCCGAATTTTATGGTAAAATAGATAAGCAACCAGGCACATTAACATCAACACCAAAATTTGCCCGTATATCGGCCAATGGTGATTTTGGTTTTACCGCGGGGCCATACGTGTACCAAAACGGCAAGGCCGACGATGATAAAGTCTATGGTGATTATGTATCAATCTGGAAACTTGATGTGGCTACTAATAAACTGAAGTTGTTTACCAATTTGGGCATTCAACATCCGCAAAATGATAAGGTTGAACTAACTGATATTAAAGACCCGGCTGCCACAACCAAGGTTGCGCCAAGTACCGATCCGTTTAATCCTAAAAAAATCATTATCGATAACGACCGGCAGTTTAACCAAGGCTTACGTATATCAACCCTTGGTGCTTACAAGGAGTTTTTTATGGCCGAGGGGCATTATTATTTCCCCGGCTTTAACCCTATGGTAGGTACTGATAAAACTTTGCAGTTTTTGGCTAACCAGGCCATTACCATATCGGCCGAAACTACTGATGCCAACCGTGCCACCAGTAATGATTTAGCGTATAGCTATGGCCGTGCCCGAATACAAAAGGGCAATATTGTGAGCAACTACAACTACGTACGCATATGGCAGCAAGATGAAAAGCATCGCTGGAACGTACTGCTCGAAATTTTTTCGGCAATAGAGAATGACTAATATTTAATTGATTTTACAACTAAGCCTGCTTACCCAAAGCGGGCTTTTTGCATTAACGGTAATTTATAGTTGTAACTTTTGCAGCCTGGTGGGCTCTAATTGGCAAATCATTATTATATTTCATCAAAATAATGCTGCTATGAGCCAATCTCCATTAATACAGATACAAAATCTTTCAAAGTTTTATGGCGCCAAACAGGTACTCAAAAACCTGTCGCTCGATATTTATCCCGGCCAGGTAATTGGCTACATAGGCCCAAATGGTGCAGGTAAATCAACCACCGTAAAAATACTTACCGGCTTAATATCAGAGTTTACGGGCGAAGTATTGGTTAACGGCATCAGCATGCAGCATAACCCCCAGGAAATTAAAAAACTGATTGGTTACGTGCCCGAAAATGCCGAACTGTACGAGGTGCTCACCCCTATGGAATACCTCGACTTTATTGGCAAGCTATACGATATGGATGAGGAGCAACTGCACACCCGCGCCGCAAAACTTTTAACCGCATTTGGCTTGGGTAACAACAAAGACGACCGCATGGACACCTTCTCTAAAGGCATGCGTCAAAAGGTATTGCTCATATCGGGCATCATTCATAATCCGCAGATCATTATTTTGGATGAACCACTTTCAGGTTTAGATGCTAATGCGGTGATCATGATCAAAGAGCTCATCATGCGCTTATCGCAGGAAGGCAAAACCATTTTTTACTGCTCGCACGTAATGGATGTGGTTGAAAAAGTATCAGACCGCATTTTGCTCATTAACAAAGGCGAAATTATTGCCGATGGCACTTTCGAGTCCCTCAAGCAAAACCACGCCGATACGCTTGAGCGCGTATTTGCCAAGCTTACCGGCCGCGATGAATCGGATAATGAAACCGATGCTATTATTAATGCCTTTAATTAATTAGCAGCGTTGTTATGAATAAAATTTTACTCAAAATGGTAAACCCGTTAATGCCTCTTTTGCAAAAAACGGGCGTTGATACTTACCAGCTTCACCATATACTGCGCGTTAAACTGCTGATGGACGATCGTCGTCCTAACAATGCCTTTGGGCAGGCACGCAAATCGGCCGAACCGGGCAAAACCACTAATCCTTGGTTAGTATCGTTTTTCACGGCATTAATGGGGCTGTTCCTCGGTTTGTTCTTGTTCATGTTCGATATTCCGTTCATAGGCCAAACCATATACTTCAGTATGTTTATGGTGCTCATATCGCTCACGCTCATTACAGATTTTACCAACGTACTTTTTGATGTACGCGAGCAATTCATTCTCCTCCCCCGCCCTATTAACGACCGTACACTGGCCGTAGCCCGCATTATGCATATCAGCATTTACGTTTTCAGACTGGCGTTTTTGCAGGGCCTTGCTGGTATAATTATCGTAGGCTTTACCGATGGTTTGCTTGCTGCGCCTTTATTTGTGCTTCAGCTTATACTGGCTACTTTTTTAAGCATATTGTTTGTAAACATTGTTTACCTGCTGCTTATGCGGTCGGTTACTCCTCAGCGGTTTAAAGACATTATCAGCTACTTTCAAATCGCTTTTTCGGTGGCTATTTTTGCTGCTTATCAAATTTTGCCCAGGCTTATAAATGATACTGTTCTGGCTAAAATACAATTGCTTAGCCATTGGTGGGCTTACCTGCTACCCCCGGTTTGGATAACTGCACTTAATGAAGTTCTTATTCATCCGGGTCGTTCAAATATTTTCACCAGCCTAATGGCTATTGCGGGCATTACATTACCAATAGTGGGTTTATGGTTTGTAGCGCGGGTATTAGCCCCGGGTTTCAACAGGCGGTTGGCCGCGGTTTCAACATCTGACAGTAGCAGCAACGCACCTGCTGCATCCGGCACAGTTAAAAAGAAATCAACTTCGGGCTTTGTAAACAAGCTGGCTAACCTTGTGGCCCGTAATCCAGTAGAAAATGCAGGCTTCCGTATTACCTGGATACTGGCCGCCCGTATACGTGAGTTTAAAATAAAGGTATACCCTGCGTTTGGCTATGTACCTGTATACTTTGTGTACTTTTTGCTCAACGGCAAGGGCAGCATGGATAGCCGTGTGGAAGATATACAGAATGGATTTAGTTATATAGGCCTTATATATATGAGCACGTTTGTGCTCTCTTCTGTATTGCAACATATATCTTACTCCGAAAAATTTAAACCTGCATGGGTTTATTATGCACTGCCTATTACAAAGCCCGGCAAAATTTTGGCAGGTATGTATAAGGCTGTTATTACCCTTTACTATCTGCCTTATTGTGCTGTACTATCCATTATTAGTATTGTGGTTTGGGGGCCAAAGGTTATCAATGATGTCATACTGGCCACTATTATAGGAATGATATATGGCATACTCATGGCCTTATTTATGGTGAAAGGCCTTCCTTTTTCCCGGCCGGTACTGCTCAAACAATCGGGTGGGCGGGTTATCATATCCTTACTCATTATGGCATTTATAGGTGCAATTGGCTTTGGGCACTATATGTTAGTTAAAATGGGTTGGGATACCGCGGTAACCATACTTATTATACCGGCAGCATTATTATATTTTTTAATGATGCACTATTACAAACGCCAAAGCTGGGATAGCATTGAGTTGGAAGAGTTTTAATTATTTACAACTCACAAATTTTAATAAATAATTAAAACCATTTAACTCACCTGATGTTGATTTCATACACACAAAGAAATCTACATTATGGCAACTACAAAATCAAAAAAACAGCCCGCAACCACTGAGAATGTGGAAGAATCGGCGTTAAAAGAATTATTTGTTGATGAACTAAAAGACATTTACTGGGCCGAGAAACACTTATCGAAAGCCTTGGTAAAACTGGCTAAAGCCGCAACTTCTGAAGAACTGCGTTCGGCATTAGAAACCCACAAAGAAGAAACCGATAACCAGGTAGCCCGTTTAGACCAGGTTTTTGAAATAATAGGCGAGAAAGCATCAGCTAAAAAATGTGATGCTATGGAAGGCCTTATTAAAGAATCGGAAAGCATTGTTGAGGATACCGAAGACGGCTCGATCACCCGTGATGCCGGTATTATTTCGGCCGCTCAAAAATCAGAGCATTACGAAATTGCCTCATACGGCACCCTGCGCACTTTAGCTAATACTTTAGGTTATAGCGATGCCGCACAACTGCTGGAAGAAACCTTGGCTGAAGAGAAAAAAACTGATGAAATGCTTACGCAATTAGCAGAGAGCATGATTAATGCTACCGCTAAAACTGAGAAAGCATAAGGTTTATAATAATCACACTACGCTTTACGTCGTTGGGAGGTACGAAGCAATATCTGAACCATGCATATTCGCATTGCATCCGCAGAGATTGCTTCGTACCTCGCAACGACGTTTTTGTATATTACTTTTTTGATTAGCCCTAACCCACACTAACATTCTTAGCAAAATCATTATATTTGCCCCATAAGATGACAGGGCATAATTTTAATTTATTGGGGCAGGATTTGCTTTTATTACCTGAGCGGGCTATTTACTGGCAGCAGCAAAAGGCTTTAATTGTGGCCGATGTGCATTTGGGCAAAGCCGGACATTTTCGTAAGGCAGGTATTGCAGTGCCCAGGCAGGTTGGTTTAGATGATCTGGATTGCCTTACTCGCCTCATCCATCAGCATAAACCCGAAAAAATTATGTTTTTGGGAGATTTGTTTCACAGCGAAATGAATACCGATTGGCACGACTTTGCCCGTTGGAGGCGGGAACATTTTTACATTAAAATGCAGTTGATTATAGGCAACCACGATATTATTAAAGAACGCCACTACCACGAGCTTGATGTATCAACCCATGATGAGATACAGGAAGGTCCGTTTTTGATGCAACACCACCCGCAAGATGAAACCTGTTTGGTTGATAACGAACATTACGTTTTTTGCGGGCACATACATCCCGGCGTAAGACTTTCAGGGCGCGGCGGGCAAGCTGTTACCCTACCCTGCTTCGCTTTTGGTGACAAGCAGGCCATACTACCTTCTTTTGGTAAATTTACAGGCAAGGTAGCACTGCGCCACCGCAACGGCGACCATGTATTTGGCGTACTTAAAGAAAAGGTTATCCCGGTATAATTATTTGCCCTCGAGGTATTGGTTTACGGTGTATTCCAGTTTACTATAACTTACGTCACGCGCTACTACCTGCCATTTTCCATTTAATATATAATAGGTAGGTATACGCGTTATAGCCCATGCCACGGCATTGGCCGATTCGTCGCCCTTTAGATCCGAATATTGAGGCCAGTTCATTTTATCGCCTTCAATAGCCTTGGTCCACCACTCGCGCTTGTTATCTAACGATACACTAATGATACCCACCTTGGCCATGTTTAAGTTTTTGATTGCTCCACCAATCATATCCTGGTGGTTTAAGCGGCTAACCTGGTTACCGGCTTTCCAAAAATCAACTATGTAAACTTTTTTATCAAGAGCGGCTTTGTCAAACTTTTTACCATCAGGGGTGGTGCCGATTATCAGCGGGGCATCTTTTCCAGGCAGCAGTTTCATCATCCCCGAAAACTTGGTCTCCAGAAACTTACCTTCTTCTGTTTGTTTTGCTGCCGGGCTTAACTTTTGAAACAACTCGTAATACGCCTCCAGATTTTGCTCATACTTCAAATTCATCATGATGTGAGGCGCGGCCAAACTGTTGGGCGTTTTTGCAACAAACTGTTTAAAGGCATCCAGCTTATTGTTATTATCGGCAATTTCGGCCTGGCCCTGGCCCAAAACAACCACTTTATCCTGTGCTTTACGCTCTACCTCTTCTTGAATAGAATAGTAAGCAGTGAGTTCGTTTTGGATACCTGATGTTGAGGTTATTTTAGGATAACTACTAAGGTGCGCCGCATCGGCCTCTACGGTGTATTGAGCAGCCTCAAGGTACACTTCAAATTCCTTCTTCTTTTCACCATTTTTATTTATGCCCAAGGTGCCATATCCGGCGGGGCCTTCAAAAACAGTATCTACCTTAATATTACCATCAGTTATGTTTTGCCCGACAACGTTTTTGCCTTCGGCATCAGTAACTATAAACACGGCATCGGTTAGGCCTTGAGCTTTACCTGTAAATACAATGCGCGGTAATTTGGTGGTGCAACTTGTGGCCAGCGCTGCAACTGTCAGGAGGTAGATATATTTTTTCATTAGTTAAGCAATAGGCTATGTGGGCTAATATAAGATTTTAATGTTTTGATAATAAAACAGCAAGATAAATTTTAGAATGTTTCTAAATAGACAATATCCTGACAATAACTGAAATCAATCGATATGATTTGGGTTATATTAAATATTTTTGCTCGATTAAAATTCTGACATAATGAGTGAACTAAAACAGACCTTTAACTCAACGCTGGGTAAAAAGCTAATTATGGCTTTAACAGGCTTGTTTCTGAGTCTTTTCTTGATTGTGCACCTGGGTGGCAATCTTCTGCTTTTCGTTAACGATAACGGTTACAGTTTTAACATGTATGCCAACTTCCTTACGCATTTTCCGCCTATTGAAGTTATTGCCTGGTTACTGTATATTACCATTATTGTACATGCCCTGTATGCGTTAATATTAACCATTCACAACCGCAGGTCGCGCCCTGTTGGTTATGCAGTTACTCCTAAGGCTCCGGCTTCATGGTCGTCAAAAAACATGGGCTTGCTGGGTAGTATTTTGTTCCTGTTCATTGTAATACACATGAGCGATTTTTGGTACAAATACAAGTACACCCACAGCGTAGGCTTTAAAGAGTACCGCACTAACGTATTAACCGGCGAACGTACCGAAAGCGACTTTGTACCAGAAAATGAAGACTTTGAACACGCCCAAACATTTGATGGAGATGTGGAAATTATCAAAGTAAAAGACATTCACACCAAAGTAGCACAAAGCTTTGCTATGCCGGTGTATGTAATTCTTTATGTAATTGCAATGGGTGCCTTATCATTCCACTTGCTGCATGGTTTCCAGAGCGCTTTCCGCACATTGGGTTGGGTACACCGCAAATACCTGCCAATCATTCAGTTTGTAGGCACATGGCTATTTGCAGTAATTATACCGCTTGGTTTTGCCGCCATGCCAATTGTTTATTATTTACAGAGTTTAAAGTAAAGTTGATTGGTTAAGTAGTTGATTGAGTTAAGTAGTTGAACTACTCACAAATCAACCACCCACTACTCACTAAAAAATAAGAACGATGAGTTTAGATTCTAAAATTCCACAAGGCCCATTGGCCGAAAAGTGGAGCAAACATAAATTCAATTTAAAGCTGGTTAACCCTGCCAACAAGCGTAAATACAACGTTATTGTGGTAGGTACCGGCTTAGCTGGTGCATCGGCAGCGGCATCGTTAGCCGAGCTTGGTTACAACGTAACTGCTTTCTGTTTTCAGGATAGCCCACGCCGTGCACACTCTATTGCTGCGCAGGGTGGTATTAACGCCGCTAAAAACTATCGTAATGATGGTGACAGCGTTTACCGTTTGTTTTATGACACCATTAAAGGTGGTGACTACCGCGCCCGCGAAGCCAACGTTTACCGTTTGGCTGAGGTATCGGTAAATATTATTGACCAGTGTGTGGCTCAAGGTGTTCCTTTTGCGCGCGAGTACGGCGGTTTGTTAGATAACCGTTCGTTTGGTGGTGCACAGGTATCACGTACGTTTTACGCCCGTGGCCAAACAGGACAACAATTACTGTTAGGCGCTTACTCGGCCCTTAACCGCCAGATACACGAAGGCAAAGTAAAAATGTACACCCGTACCGAAATGCTGGACGTGGTTGTTGCCGACGGACAAGCCAAAGGTATTGTTACCCGTAACTTAAAAACCGGCGCTATCGAAACGCATTCGGGCCACGCCGTATTATTGTGTACCGGTGGTTACAGCAACGTGTTCTTCCTGTCAACCAACGCCATTGGTTCTAACGTAACGGCAGCTTGGCGTGCGCACAAGCGTGGTGCTTTGTTTGCAAACCCTTGCTATACTCAAATTCACCCAACTTGTATCCCGGTATCGGGCGATCACCAGTCAAAGCTTACGCTGATGTCTGAATCGTTACGTAACGACGGTCGTGTTTGGGCTCCTAAAACTGCCGAAACTGCTCAGCGTTTACGCAAAGGCGAGATCAAGATAGACCAGATCAAAGAAGAAGACCGCGATTACTTCCTGGAACGTAAATATCCATCATTCGGTAACCTGGTACCTCGCGACGTTGCTTCACGTAACGCCAAAGAAATGGCCGACGAAGGTAAAGGTGTAGGTTCATCAGGCTTAGCCGTATTCCTTGACTTTGCCGACGCGATCAAACGTTTAGGCGAAGACGCGGTACGCGCCAAGTACGGTAACCTGTTTGATATGTACCTGCAAATTACAGATGAGAATCCGTACAAGCAGCCAATGCGTATATATCCTGCAGTGCATTATACCATGGGTGGCCTATGGGTTGATTATAATTTGAGCACTAACATACCTGGTTTATATTGCTTAGGCGAGGCTAACTTCTCTGATCACGGTGCAAACCGCTTAGGTGCTTCGGCGCTGATGCAGGGTTTGGCTGATGGTTACTTTGTTATCCCTTACACCCTGGGCGACTACCTGGCTACTATTGGTCCTAAAGCAATTGATACCGCTCACCCGGCATTTGCTCAAACCAAAAAAGATGTTGAAGCTAACATTGCCAAACTGTTATCATTAAAAGGAAACAAAACGGTAATTGAATATCACCGCGAGTTAGGCCACATTATGTGGGAGTACTGCGGTATGGCACGTAGCGAAGAAGGTTTAATTAAGGCACGTGGTTTGATCCAGGCTTTGAAAGACGATTTCTGGGTAAATGCTATCGTAGTTGGCGAAAACGAAGAGGTCAACATGTCGTTAGAGCGTGCCGGTCGTGTGGCCGACTTTATTGAACTGGGTGCACTAATGGTTGAAGATGCCCTGGCTCGTCGCGAATCATGCGGTGGTCACTTCAGGGTTGAATCGCAAACTGAAGAAGGTGAAGCTTTACGTCATGATGATGAATTTGCCTACGTTGCTGCCTGGGAATACAAAGGAGATAACGTACCAGAGGTTCTTCACAAAGAAGACCTTGTATACGAGAATGTTAAGTTAACACAAAGAAGTTATAAATAAGAGAGAGTACAGATTACAGAATCAGGAATAAAGACTTTTCTTCTCTTGACTCTGTACTCTTGATTCTTGACTCTAATCTGAATAGAAACATGAGTGCAAACGGAAATATGAATTTGACGCTGAAAGTTTGGCGCCAAAAAAATTCTCAAACCGATGGTAAGTTTGAGACTTATAAGGCGGAGAACATATCGCCTGATATGTCGTTTCTGGAGATGCTTGACGTGGTAAACGAAAGCATTATTCATGAGAAACAAGACCCGATCAACTTTGACCACGATTGTCGCGAAGGTATTTGCGGTATGTGTTCATTATATATCAATGGCCGTCCGCATGGTCCTAAACAAGCTATTACTACCTGCCAGCTGCACATGCGTAGCTTTCAGGATGGTGAAACCGTTACCATTGAGCCATGGCGTGCGGCAGCCTTCCCGGTAATTAAAGATTTGGCGGTTGACCGTTCTGCTTTTGACCGTATACAACAGGCTGGTGGTTACGTATCGGTAAATACCGGTGGCGTGCCCGATGCCAACGAAATTCCGATCCCGAAGGTAATTGCTGATGAGGCTTTCAACTCGGCTACCTGTATTGGTTGCGGTGCTTGTGTGGCTGCATGTAAAAATGCTTCGGCAATGCTATTTACTTCGGCAAAAATCACTCAATTAGGCTTATTACCTCAAGGTCAGCCTGAGCGTTACCGCCGTGTACAAAGCATGGTTGCCCAAATGGACGAAGAAGGATTTGGTAGCTGTACCAACACAGGTGCTTGCGAGGCTGAGTGTCCTAAAGAGATTAAATTAACCAATATAGCCCGTATGAACTTCGACTTTTTCAGCGCAAAATTATTCCGCGAAGAAGAGATTGGCGAAGTTAGCCACGGCGGTTAATCACGATTCTGTGTCAGATAAAACAAAAGCGGTTGTATTTTTCATACAGCCGCTTTTTTGCTTTACAGGCTTATGAAAATGTTAAATAAGTTAAAATTTTAGGCTTTGTAAACCTGATGTATTAAATTGCATTAACCCAAACACCATTATCCCATGAAAAAAGCATTAGTATTTGTTTTATTAAGCTTTGCCGCCGTAGGCATTACCTACGCTCAAAATGCAGGGAAACAACTTAAAGCCTATCAGGAGCCGCTTATTCCCATTAAGCTTGATACCAGCATAACGTCTCTTTTAAATAACAGCAAACAGACCGAGAAGTTCAATACTGATTGGACAACTGCAAACCAATTATCAACAAGCCAGGCTTACACCAGCAATATGCCCATTGCCAATCACTCCGTACAAAACTTGGATATCATGCCGATAGCAAAATTGGGCGTTAAAAATACAAGGTACACTATGATGATCAAGCGCGTTAGCTACGCAAAGGGAACAGTGTCCAAAGCATTGAGAGAGCCATTGCCCGATACTGAGAAGGAAAAGTGAAGGTTAGAAATCTTTATTGAGAAGTTTTTCGAGCTCGGCAAAGCTGATGTTCATTTTAACACGGCCTTGCTTGGCGTATGAAACTTCGCCAGTTTCTTCAGATACGATGATAGCTGTGGCATCATTTGCCTCTGTAACGCCAATACCGGCCCTATGGCGCAAGCCAAACTGTGCAGGCAAATCACTATTATCAGTCAAAGGCAAAATGCAGCTGGCCGATTTAATTTTGTTGCCAGATATGATCATGGCACCATCATGCAGCGGGCCGTTTTTTTGAAATATAGCCTCGATCATGCGTTTGGATATTTTGGCATCCAGCACTTCACAGCTGGTTTGAAAAATCTGCTCGTCGTAATCCTTCACAAAAACAATTAGCGCACCTGTATGGCTTTGTTTCATACTTTTACAGGCATCTATAATTGGCTTAATGCGCTTGTAATTGTCCTTCTCCGCCTCATTCTTACCTAAAAAAAATTTCCACCAGGCACGGTTTCGTTGTAACGAGGCATTACGCCCAACTAACAGTAAAAACCGCCTTATCTCCTGCTGAAATACCACTATTACCGCAATTATACCCACATTCATGAAGTTGCCCAGTATTGTGGTGAGCAGTTTCATATCAAGGGCCTTTACCACAAAATAAAACAGGCATATCAAGGCTAAACCAATAAAAATATTGGCGGCTATGGTGCCCCGGATCAAATTGTAAAGCTGGTAAAGCAGAAATGCTACCAACAGTACATCAAGCGCACTAAACAGGTTAAAATCAAACAGTTTAAATATGGACTGCATGAACGAAGTTAGCCAATTTTGACGAGCTTTATAAGGCTCATTCTTTTATATTGTATGAACTGAGGATTAAGGTTTGGCTGCCGGTTGCTTTACAGGCTCATCGGTTGTAAGTTTGGGCACTGCACGTTTCTCGGCTGGCAAGGCAAGGTATTTTTTATACGAATCGTTAATGTAAGCGGCCATTGATGCACCGTTGTTGCTTTTAACAAATTCGTAAGACGGGCGGTACAAACTCATAAAGTTATCCAACTCCGTACCTTTCAAAGGCACAAGGCTACCCACATATATTTTGGTGAATACCGAATCAACCGTGCGCTCTTCAACCTCTTTTTGGAAGTATTTTTTTAAACGACGCGCATCTTTAGCTTCTTTACTAAACCACGAGGTTGGCGATAACACATACACTTTACTTTTTTGATACACCTGCGGATATTCGGTACGCGGATCAAACCCTTGTTTACCACGTACATTAACCGCACCAAGGGTAATACCCAGCGGTGTCATTTTAACGTTTTTAAATTTCATATCGGCAACGTACAGGGTATCTGAAACATATCCCGGAGAAGAAATAATTAACGTATGGCCTATTAAACCTCTTATTTCAAAGTTACCATCATCGTTGGTTAAAGTAACCTGGTTATTGGTCGTGTTTTTCACTAATACACTGGGCAGCTTAGCATCGCTGGCATCAGTTACCTGGCCACGAATCACATTCTGCTGGGCTTTGGCAGAAACGGTAAACAATGCGAGTAGTAAGAATATAATAAATCGAGGCTTCATAAATAAGGTGTATATAAAAAAATAAACCACTGGGTTAAGGCAATGGTTTAAATTAAAGTGATAAAGTTAAACAATAAAAAAACCCGGCCAAATTGGCCGGGTCTTTTTAACATATTTTTACTGTTTCCAAACGTTGTTTGCCTCGTTGCAATCAGGCAGTACCTTATCAGGATCATAGGTAACCGATTCTATTTCGGTAGTTGATGGATACCTGAAAGTCCAGCTTGTATTGCGTTCCCAAATTTCAACCGGCAGTTTAAAGCGTTCGGTTTTGCCGCCTTTGTATTTAATATCGAGGATTACCGGCATAGCCATCTTCTCCAGGTTATCAAGGGTAATAAGGGCACCTTTGGTAGCATCATTATCCACATACTTTACGTCGCGCACAGCAACATCCAAACGCCAGTTATTTTGGAACCAGCCTCTCCAAAACCATTGCAGGCTTTCACCGGCAGCATTTTCCATCGTGCGGAAAAAATCATCAGGAGTAGGGTGCTTGAATGCCCAACGCTCGATATAAGTACGGAAAGCAAAATCAAAACGCTCCGGGCCTAAGATCTGCTCGCGCAGTAAAGTTAAACCGGCACCGGGTTTTGAGTACAACAACAAACCGTTGTTACGCTCTTTAATACCTGCCGGCGTATTCATAATTGATTCAACCTCGGGGCGGGTAAAGAAAGCGCCGTAGCGGTGCATATCCATCGGGCGTTCTTTGTACTCGCCGTTGTTAAACGCATCGGTTGAAAGGGTGTTGATAAAAGTATTGAAACCTTCGTCCATCCAGCCGTACAAACGCTCGTTAGAGCCTACGATCATCGGGAACCATGTATGGCCAAACTCGTGGTCATTTACTCCCCACAGGCTGGCACCTTTGGCACGGTATCCACAAAAAACAATGCCCGGATATTCCATACCACCTACTATACCGGCAACTGTGCTGGCCACAGGATAAGGGAACTCGAACCATTTAGCCGAGTAATGCTCAATAGATTTTTTGGTGTATTCGGTTGAACGGCCCCAGGCAGCATTGCCATCGCTCTCAACCGGATAGGCTGATACCGACATACATTTTTTACCGCTTGGCAGGTTAATCTTAGCAGCATCCAATATAAATGAAGCCGATGAAGCCCAGGCCACATCGCGCGCGCTCTTTATTTTGAACTTCCAGGTAAGCTCTTGTTTACCTGCAGGACGTGAGGCTGCATTAGTTACCTCATCGGCCGAGCGGATGATCACCGTTTTATCGCTTTGAGCAGCTTGTGCCCAACGTTTTTGCTGCTCGGCAGTGTACACTTCCTGCGGGTTTTGCAAGTCACCGCTGGCCAATACAATATGGTTGGCAGGCGCAGTAATGGCTACATCAAAATCACCATACTCTAAGTAAAACTCACCAGGACCGGTGTATGGAACAACATTCCAGCCGGTTACATCATCATATACACATACGCGTGGGTACCATTGCGCAACGGTAAATATTTTACCGTTTTTGGTTTGCTGAATACCGGTACGGTCTGACCCATAGTTAGGCTCGATAAAAGAAAACTCAATTTTTATTTTAGCCTGACCGCCGTTAGGAGCAATCTCCTTAGGCAAGAATATTTGCATGCGGGTATCATTGATGGCATATTTTACATCAACATCACCCACTTTAACCGATTTTATTTTGTAACCTGCTTCAAATACCTGTCCGCGGCCGCCGTTACGGCTACCGGCAGTAGGTATAATAGCCGAACCACGCGAATCCTGCTTAAACAAATTCTGGTCTAATTGCATCCATAAAAAGCCTAACTTTTGAGGGCTGTTGTTGGTGTAGGTCAGTACTTCCGAACCTGTAACCTCGTTGGTTTGATCGTTTAAACGTGCCGCAAGATTGTAATCGGCACGGTTTTGCCAGTAACGTGAGCCGGGTTCGCCGCTTGCAGCTCTGAAATCGTTGCCGTTTTTGGTGTAAAATAATGGCCCAAATGCGTCATGATAATCGTATTTGGTAACCGGGCCGGCAGGTGCCGGCTGCTGTGGCTGCTGCGACTGGGCAAAGCCTGTAAAGGCCAGCATTGCCAGCGATAAGCCGGTAATAAAAGATTTTTTCATCTCCAGGAAATAACAGTAGTAGTTAAAATAAAAAGCAATAATAGTATTATTTACGCTATAACACAGCAGGTAAGCGTATTGTTACTAATTATTTGCTTTCAGTTATTTCCCAAAGTGTTCGGCATAAGCTTTTTCATCAAACCCAAAAAACAGGAAGCCATTATCTTCAATAACCGGGCGCTTGATCATGCTGGTTTTTTCTTTTAGCAAAGGCAATGCTTCGGCGGAGCTTTTCACGCTATCCTTAATTTCGGCATCAAGGCCGCGCCAGGTAAGGCCTTGCTTGTTTAAAAACTTTTCGTAGCCGGCTTTGTCGTTCCACTCGGCCAGTTTTTCATTACTTACACCCAGTTTTTTAAAGTCGTGAAATTCGTAGTTCACGTTATGTTGCTTTAGCCAATCCAAAGCTTTTTTAACGGTATTGCAGTTGGTAATGCCATATACTTTCATGCGGCAAAGTTATTAATTTCTACCGCTGCTGCCCACATCGTCATTGTTAATGCCGCGCTGGTTCTTTTTAAGCTCACCATCTAACTTACCAAACTTGTAGTTAAAGCTAATGTTGATGGAGCGCGCATATTGGTTAAACAAGGTAAACTGATATGAAGTTGGCGTGCGTACAGTATTATCAACCTTTCTGAATTTTTGGAAAGGTGTATTGGCGTAGATGGATATAGTGGCTTTTTTATTCAAAATTTCTTTTGATGCACTGGCCGAGTAACCTAAATAAACATTATCGCGGCCTTGCAACATTACGTAACGGCTATCGTAATCAACGTTTAAACCCAGCCTGTAACCACTATCAAACTTGTAGCTGGTGCCGCTAAACACATGCCCCTGGTAGCCTTTGGCGTTAAACAAGGTACCACCTACATAACCGCTCAACCATACGTGCATCAACTGGCTATTAAGGTTAAAACTCATTTTTGAGGTGATGGGATAATTCACATTAAAATCGGCCCCAAGGCGTTTATTCTTGCCAACGTTTTCATAGGTGCTAACACTAACAGCTGTTTGCTCATCAAAGCGGGTTATGTTTTCAACCGTATTATTGGCAAACCTGTAGTTTACCCCAAAGTTTATCGATCCTTTTTTAAAGTTACTGTACGTAAGTTCAACCGTATGGCTTACTACCGGCTGCAAATTGGGGTTACCTACGGTAATAAAGCTGTTGTTTGAGCGGTCTACAAACGGATTTAACTGCCAAATACCGGGGCGTTGTATCCTATCAGTATAGCCAACGTTTACACTGCTGCTTTTGAAGGTACGTTGTACCGAAAGAGATGGTATTAAATTAGAGTACTGCTGGCTTACCACACCGCTGTTTGCGTTTACAGTAGTATGCTCAAAACGCAAACCAGCCTTTGCCACCCAGTTAGTTAATTTCAACTGGTATGAATTGTAAGCGCTGTATACATTTTGCTGATAATCAAAGCTGTAAGTTTGATTAGGATCTACCACGTAACCATTGCTGGCTGTGTTAAATAACTCGTTACGTAAATCACTATAATTATTACGGAAGATGGCTTTAGCGCCAGCCTCAATATTTAGCTTTTTGGCAGGCTGTACATAATCAAGCTGTAAAGTATGTTCATTTGTACCCGAATTATTAAATTGCTGGTAGTTTACTCCATCGTTAAAATTAACCTTGTCAAAAAACAGCACATCGTTAAACTGATCGTTTTTTGACGAGTTAAATTTATAAGATGCCGTTAATAGTTGCTCCTTGTTTTTTTTGAATCCTAACTGGTAATTCAAAGCGGTGCTAAATCCTATGTACCCGTTATCGGCAGTATTTAATGAGCGGTACGAGTTGCTGTTATTGCTTACCAGATTTGAGTACAAACTTCTGTCTGAGTTGTTATTTCCACGATAGTACTCAACAGTACCGGTAACCAGGTTAAGGCTATCACCCTCGTAGCTTAGTTCGGTACTGGCGTAGGTATTATTACCGCTACTGGTATTTTTTCCCTCCTGGGTAAGGTATGAAGTGTTAAAGTTATCGGTAAGGTTGTTAAAGTTGGTTGATACATTGTTGCGCTTGTTGTAACCGGCGTATCCACCAATACCAAACTTGCCTTTTTTTGCAGTTAGGTTTAAGTTAATGCCCGGCCCCCATATGGTATTGTAACGACCATTGATGCTGCCATTGTAACCCTGTCCAATATCTTTTTTGGTGATGATATTAATGATGCCAGCCAAACCTTCGGCATCATACTTTGCAGGAGGTGTGGTAATCACCTCAATTTTAATAATATTACTTGCCGGCATCGATTTAAAAATATCTGCCGGGTTTTTAGCGATCAGTGCTGATTCTTTACCGTTAATTAATATTTTGTAATTGGTACCGCCCTGGAGTTTGATATTATCTGATGCATCAACCGATAATAACGGCACTTTGCGCATAAGGTCAAGCACGGTAAGCACCTTGCTTTCGGGGTCGGCCTGTACATCATAGGCTATGCGGTCAACCTCGCGTTTCATTAAAGGTTTAACCTGGGTTACGGTAACTTCGCCCAACTGGTTTGAAACAGTGGCCATGAATAACTTACCCAAATCAGTTACCTCTTTGGGTGTGCCGATATTTATATTTTTAGTACCAAAACCCACGTTTACTAAAGCCAACTTGTACGGCTTTAATGCCAAACCCGATATGGAGAAACTGCCATCATCTTTGGTAAAAGTGCTTTTTACCGGTGCGTTGGTGGCAGCATCAACCAAGGCAACGGTGGCATAGCCTAAAGGTTCGTTTTTAGCCGAGTCGATTATAATGCCCTTTACCGTAGCTGTTACCGCAGGCTGCTGGGTTTGCGCAAAAGTTAAAAGCGATATAAAAGAAAAGAGTATTGAGCTTAGTAAAGCTTTTTTCATAAGGGTTGGTGATAAAGTAAGTTCAGTTAATAGACTATGGCTTTAGAAAAACGTTTAGTTGTCTTTTGCTTGATAGATACCCTTTTTGCTAAAATCGTTACACTAATCGGCAATAGTTTCTTGCAAAATACTAAATATCAACCCCTTAAAATTTCATTTCAAAGAACTTTAACTATAATTTAACATAGCGAGTGCTACTTGTTAAACTTAGTCATGGTAAGCTCGGTACCAATAGTGGCAAAGCTTTTTATCATATCAATAGAGCGGTCTATAAGTGCTGGCAGTTCAGGTTTTTCATCCTGATCAAAGCCGCTCAACACAAAATCGACCTGGCGGCCTTTGGGGTAGTTGTCGCCTATGCCAAAACGCAGGCGGGCATAATTGTTATTGCCCAGTACCTGTTCAATATTTTTTAATCCGTTATGCCCGGCCGCGCTGCCTTTGGGTTTAAGGCGTAGGGTGCCTAAAGGCAAAGCCAAATCATCAACCAGCACCAATACATTTTCTACAGGTATTTTTAATTGCCCCATCCAATAACTTAATGCTTTGCCGCTCAAGTTCATGTAAGTAGTTGGTTTGATGAGATGCAGGCTACGGCTTTTATGGCTCACCTCGGTATAGTAAGCTAACCGCATGTTATGAAATGATGCCCCCTCCTGTTTGGCCAGTTCATCCAATATCATGAAGCCAATGTTATGGCGGGTATCGCGGTATTCGGGGCCAATGTTGCCCAGGCCTACTATCAGGTATTTCATTTAAACAAGAAAGGTTACTTAACTTTTGCAAAGGTACAAAAGCCAAATAACCTAATTTATATAGTTATAGTATTATTAAAACAGTTGTTCGATGATCTGGTCGGTTGATAAACCTTCGGCCTCGGCATGGTAGCTGCGCACTATGCGGTGCCTTAAAATAGGTTTGGCTACTGCTTGCACGTCTTCAATATCGGGCGAGTACTTGCCGCTGATAACCGCATGGCATTTGGCACCCAAAACCAGGTACTGCGAAGCCCTTGGACCAGCACCCCAGTTTAAAAAACGTTTTACATTGGCTGTAGCTAACTCTCCTTGCGGGCGGGTTTTGCCTACCATTTTTACGGCATACTCCAGCACATTATCGCTCACGGGTATATTGCGTACCAATTGCTGAAATTCTACAATTTCGGCAGCGCCAATAATTTTGTTTAACTGAACCTTGTTGGTGCTCGTAGTATTTTTAACCACCTGCAATTCCTCGGCAAATGATGGATAGCCAAGCGTTACATTAAACATAAAGCGATCCAACTGCGCCTCAGGTAGCGGATAAGTACCTTCCTGCTCAATGGGGTTTTGGGTAGCCAGCACAAAAAACGGCTGCTCCAATTTATGCGTTACACCGGCTGCGGTAACTGCCTTTTCCTGCATAGCCTCTAACAATGCGGCCTGCGTTTTAGGCGGTGTACGGTTTATCTCATCGGCTAAAATAATGTTCGAAAAAATTGGCCCTTTAATGAATTTAAAATGGCGGTCTTCACCCAAAATTTCAGAACCAATAATATCTGAGGGCATCAAATCGGGCGTAAACTGTACCCGGTTAAAATTAAGATCGAGCACCTGTGCTATGGTTTGCACCAACAAAGTTTTAGCCAAACCAGGTACACCTACCAGCAAACAGTGACCATTACTGAAGATAGAAATAAGGACAGATTTAACTACCTCATCCTGCCCAACTATAACTTTGCCAATTTCGGCCCTTATATTCTGGTACGCCTGTTTAAGGGCGTCGGCTGCTTCTACTTCGGTACGGTATGATGACATGCTATATTATTATTCCTTAATTTGAGCGGTTGCCGGAGGGGTTATCCAATCTTTAAGCTGTTTGCATGATTGATATTCTGTGTCAATACGGCTAAAGGTACTTTTTCTTTTCTTTTCAAACCACTCGCTAACGGTACGGTTTGTTTTATCATTTTGAGCAAGCTCTTTAATTTTAGGCAAATCCTGGGCCAGGTTAGCCTTGTGCGCATCAGTTACCGAACGCAGGTATAAAATTTTGTAGGTAGATTTACCATCCTGAGCAGTTATCAACTGCGGTTTTGATATGCTGTTCACCTTCATGGTATCAACAACAAGCGCTACGGCAGGGTCTAATTTATCGGTTGGTATAAGCGTTGAACGAGCCTGTACGTTCTCGGCATTCATTAGCATACCACCATTGTATTTAGTCTCCTTATCATCCGAATATATAGATGCTGCTGTAGAAAAATCAAACTGTTTGTTTTTGCTGAGCTGGTTGTAAACACTATCGGCTTTAGCTTTGGCGCGATCTAAACTGGCCGGGGTTGTAACTGGTGCAATCAGAATATGGCGGGCATGTACCTGCTCGCCCCTGCGCTCAAGCACCTGTAAAAAGTGGAAACCATAGTCGGACTCGAACACCTGCGAGATTTCGCCGGCTTTTAACTTAAAGGCGGTGGCCGAAAACTCTTTCACCATGCCCTGACGGTCGAAAAATCCTAAATCGCCACCCTCTGGTGCCGAACCCGGATCTTGCGAGTATAAACGGGCTATGTTGCCAAAGTCTTCACCGTTTTTAACACGAGTACGTAAGCCCTCGGCTTTATCTTTATAAAACTGCTTTTCCTCTTTATTTAACTTAGGCTGAAACACGATCTCGCCAACTTCAACCTCTTTGTTGTACGATGGCAGGCTATCTTTGGGTATACGTTCAAAAAATCGGGTAACCTCTTGCGGAGTAACGCTTACCTTTTCGGTAATCTTTCCCTGCATTTTTTCGGCGATCATTTGCTCCTTAATATCGGGGCGAATTTCATCCTTATATTGAATTGTTGAACGACCCAAAAATTGCTCCAAACGGTCTTGCCCGCCGGCACGCTGGATCATGCCACGCATACGGCGATCAATTTGTCCGTCAACATCGTCTTCGGTTACGCTAACGCTATCAATTACGGCCTGTTGCGCCAATAACTTTTGAGTAAGCAAGCGACCTAAGATGGTACACTTAATATCATCATTTGGCTGCCCGCCCGATACGAGGTACTGCGCGTACTGCAACTCAATATCCGATTTTAAAATAACGCTGTTGCCTACTACACCGGCTACTTTATCAAGTGTTACTCTTTGTGCAAACGACACCGTAGCAGTTAATAAACAACTGAAAAATATAAATACAAACTTTCTCATTTACTAATTAATTGAACCTGCGCAGGGTTAACCCAAACTCAGGCATAAAATAAACCTCCGAATTTCGCAAAATTTCTGCACATCGGCGACATAAAAATAGCATTATATACCTGTGGTATAATATTATGCGAATATGCCGATAAAGCTTCGCTTGCTTTAGCTATTTTTGTTAAAATTTGTTAAAGTAAAAACGGATATGCAGGCAACCCAACTCAGTTATTTTTTGCAGGAAGAAATTTTTCTGCTCAAAGCCGATAAACCGCTTTATCAAAACGCGCAGCAGCACGCTGAAATTACCGAACAGATTCAAGAAACGCCTACTGATCAACCTGTACCGGTATCAACAGCTCCTTTAGCAACGATACCAGCTCCTGCAACTGCTACAATTTCTATTGCCCCTGCTACTCCTGCAATTTCTACTACACCAACGCCGGCAATTACGTTTAATTACTCAGGCGGCTATCAAAAGAAGTTTTTGGTATTGGTGCATTACCCCGCTGCCGATTTTATGGCTGCCGACCACTTAGCTGCCCTGAACGGCACCCTTACACGTATTAATTATACGCCCGATGACATAGCCATTGTAAACATGGCCAAAGCAGAGATTAAAGAATGGGCAGCCATAAGCAAGTTCTTCGTTCCTCAAAAAGTACTTTTATTAGGCACTAAAGCCATGCCTGCTGCTATACCAGCTTTAAATATAAATACTATTCAAAATGTGGGTACTACCGCAGCACTATATACCTTTGGGTTTGATGAAATGATGGGTAATAAAGATAATACCCGCATATTCTGGAACCTTATTAAAACTTTCTAAAAAGAAAACCATGCCTACCTTAGTTTTTGCCACCCACAATCAGCATAAACTGGAAGAAGTTGCCGCCAAAACCGGCGACCGCCTGCTGCTGCAAAGCCTAACCGATATTGGCTGCCACGATGAGATAGAAGAAAACGGCACTACTTTCAGGGCCAATGCATCCATTAAAAGCCATTATATTTTTAACAAATACAAGCTCAATTGCTTTGGCGATGACAGCGGACTGGAAATCGAAGCCTTAAATAACGAACCGGGCGTATACTCGGCCCGTTATGCCG
The DNA here is from genome assembly GCF_031951985.1 of Mucilaginibacter terrae. Classification (NCBI taxonomy): domain Bacteria; kingdom Pseudomonadati; phylum Bacteroidota; class Sphingobacteriia; order Sphingobacteriales; family Sphingobacteriaceae; genus Mucilaginibacter; species Mucilaginibacter terrae. The sequence goes on from NZ_JAVLVU010000001.1 coordinate 2,819,858, forward strand.
GCGAACATGGCAACCACGAGGCCAACATAACCAAGGTATTGCAAAACCTCGATGGCGTTGAAAACCGCAAAGCCCGCTTTGTTACCGTAATATCATTGCTATGGAACGGTGAAGAGCATTTCTTTGAAGGGACAGTGAACGGCACCATCCGCACCGAAAAAGTGGGTGCCAAGGGTTTTGGTTATGATCCTATTTTTGAGCCCGAAGGTTACAGTATTACTTTTGCCGAAATGAGCATGGAAGAGAAAAACAGCATCAGCCATAGAGCTATTGCGATGGAAAAGCTGATTGGCTTTTTGAAGGAGCAAACGCAAAAATAATCCCCCTCATGTCATTGCGAGCGGTTGCGTGGCAATCTCCGCATGCTATGTTGTAAATGTGATTACAATTTGCCTAACCCGTTCAAACACTCGAGGAGATTGCCACGTCGCCCCGGTACACATACGCCAACGGCTCCTCGCAATGAACACACTTTTAGAACATCTTACATAAAACAAAACAGGCCGTTTCTTTCGAAACGACCTGTCTATTTATTGCTAAAAGAAGAAAATAAAACCTTATTTATCTGATTTTATTGCAGCCGAGGTATTGCTGTTGCTACCGCGACGTAACGATTGCACTTCGGCTTTCAGAGCATCAATTTGTTGTTGCTGCTCTTTAATAGCGCCTAACAATACAGGCACCATACTTTGCAAATCAACCGTTTTTACATCGGCCGATTGCATAGACCCTTTACCGGCGGGGTATAATTTGCTTTCGGTACGCACTACGCCGGGTAAAACCGATTGTACATTATCGGTATTGAAACCGTATTGAGTGCCCGAAGGAAACTTTACACCTTTTAACAATTGGGTATTATAATTATATGTTACCGGCTCTAAGCTATTAACTACCGTTAATGCGCCCGAAATTGGGGTAACATTCTTTTTTAATTCGCTTTCAGAAACTTTGGTTTGGGCAAAAGCCACAGAGGTAAATGAAGATAATGCAAATAGCATCATCATGAAATTTGAAGTTTTCATAATATGATTATTGTAAATTGAGGTGAACAAAAAATTAAACGCTACAAAACAAGGCAGGCTTCGCACATCCGCTTTGCAGATAAATTCTAATTGAGTGCTTAACAGTTAGGAGGCGGCGTAAGTACGTCGGGATAAAAATGATAGGGGAAATCTTCGCGGTGAATAATTGGGTGTTTAACCGCAATTACAAACACCGGCTGGGAGAAACGAAAAGTGTTAATCTCGTGTAAATAATCTTTAGCCGACTCGGCACGGATGTTTTCAGATTCCTTAACCGGATCTTCGGCGCTACCTTTATCAGTTTGTTCGGTATTTTTGGCGTGGTTACCCCATACCGATATAACCGGCACCTGGCTGTATTCAAGAATACCTGCCAGTAAGCAAACAATGGTTATATATTTTAGTAATGGGGTCAGCATTTCTGTTCGTTAGTTATTGAAAGTTATGCACTTCAAAAATACAACTTATATAATATAACAACTATACATTTATGTATTTGTTTAGTCAAATTATATTATTTAAAATATATTAAGTTTATTAACATCGGCTTTAAATAATTAACAAAACCATCTTTGGTTAATTCCAAAAATCACAATGTATGAGCCAATCAACCAGCTATTATAGTATTCCCTCATCAGAATTTTTGAGGTTGAAAGATGCGGAAAATGTATCTCAACCGGAATATACTGATGTGGCAACATTACATCAATCACATGAAGGGTTAAGATACATTCTTGTTAAAACTGTCCCTTCAAAAATAAATAGCATAACCGAATTATTTAACCCGGAATCATATATAGATAGTTTACCGGATTTTGAAAATGAAAATGCAGATATTGATGCCTTGCTTAACAATATTCCCTTGTATTACTTAACGCCTGAAAAAGTTAACATAATACATTCAGTACTTACAACCGTAACAAACGCAGATATATGTAAAAATTTCTCCTCTAACGAGTTTAACAAAAATGGTATTTATCCTGAAGTATGGAATGATTCATTAGATCCTGATAGTACTTTCAATTTAAATCACTTAACCAAAGATTTTAAAGATTTAAATGAGCTGTTTTCAAAAGCATCTCTGCAAAACAATTATGTAATAGTTTGCATAGGTTAAATCAGGTATTCAGGTTCCATATTTTCTCTGCCCTGCGGCCGATAAACCAAAACGAAGCCGCCAGCACAGCAAAAAATATGGTACCCGGAATATGGTTCCACAGGTACTCGAAGTATTTGGTGTAGATAAAAATAAGCACGAAAGTGATGCCAAATTCGCGGGCAATGGCATCCTTATTTTTGAGCCCATAAAGTGTAAACCCGCCAGCAATAGCTAACGAAATAATACCCCAGTAATACAGGCTGATCTGCTTAACCTGCAGCCACTCATCTAAATGCCCAAAGTTGCCAAAAATACTAAGCAGCCACAATGATATAAACAGGTACAACAGGGCTACTACGTAGGTTAAATCCCAAAAGTATTGTATAAACGGTTTGTTTTTGAGCAGGTAACAGGCAGCCAATAACACCGCTGCAAAAAGCACAAAACGCAACGGATAGTTCATGCCTAAAAAGTAATAAGCCCAACGGGTTTGATAACCGGTTTCGGTACCAAACCAACTGCCCAATGAAACAAGCGCAAACAGCCATATCATGCGTGACTTAAGCCTCCAGGCCAAAAAGCCGTATACAAATACCGATATAAGGAATAGCAACGAGTAATGCCCAGAGCCATCATCAAATGTTTTACCTAAATAGGCAATACAGCAAGCGGTGAAAAGCACTCCTATAAAAATTGTAGCCTCATTACTAAACACACGTTCGGGCGTGAGCCTTTCGCGCCGGGTGCCCAGGTAAAAAGCGGCTACTGCCAACAGTGCCGAACCCATGGCAATTACTATATCAGGCGTGTAATACAAGCCTTTAATCCAATCAATTACCTGCTGACTGATAATGAGCGACCCAATAGCAATTGCACCGCAAACCAAGGCTACCCAAAAGGAATATTGAGCAAGTCGCATCCAATCAAACCCCTTAACCTCGGTTGAAGCGCGAAGCTTTTCGGCCTGTTCGGCCGAAAGCAGTTCTTCTTTCTCCCAATGCGCAATGGCCTTGTTCAAAAATTCGCTTTCCTGTTTATCGAGATTGAGTTTCATTGGTGTGGCTTAGAGTTAGTTCATAGATGATTTCTTATGAGCCGATAGACAATGGTCCATAGTCCATGGCAAAGCATCACTTAAACGCAATATATGAAGATTAGTTAAAATTTTGCTACTGATAAGAAATTGTTAAAGATCCTTCAGTATAGCCATTACATCCACCTTATCCTGCGCCAATTGTTCTTTTAAGCCTTCGAGCGACGAGAATTTAACGTCATGCCTGATAAAGTGGTGAAAGTTCATTTGCACGGTTTGGTTATAAATATCGCGATCGAAATCAAACAGATTGACCTCGATATTACGCGTCATGCCGTTAATAGTAGGGCGGTGACCAATATAGGCCATGCCTTTAAATGTTTCCTCGCCAATTTGCACTGTGGCCGAAAATATGCCATCGGCCGGAATGAGCTTATAACCTTCCTCTACCAGTAAATTAGCCGTTGGATAACCCAATTGCCGGCCTATCTGGTTGCCCCGTATCACTTTGCCGGTAATAAAAAACGGATAGCCTAAAAAGGTATTCGCCTGCTCAATATCGCTTTTTAACAACGCTTCGCGTATGCGGGTTGAACTTACCGCCACGTGGTTAATGTCCTGCTCGGGTATTTCAATTACTTCGAAGCCATAGAGCGGCCCGGCGGTTTGCAGGTCTTTTAGCTCGCCCTGGCGGTCTTTACCAAAACGATGATCGTAGCCAATAATGATGGTACGGGTGCCTATTCGTTTCACCAATACATCGCGTATATAAGCTTCAGCCGTTTGGTTCGAAAAATCTCGTGAGAAAGGGGTAATGATCAAATGATCGATGCCCAATTCTTCCAGCAACGCCGCACGCTCATCAATCGTACTGATCAGCTTCAGGCTCTGATCCTCGGGATGAATGATCATCCGCGGATGCGGAAAAAAGGTTAAAATAACCGTTTCACCTCCAGTTTGGCGAGCTAACTCTTTTATTCGGGCAATAATTTGCCTGTGCCCCTGGTGTACCCCATCAAACGTACCAATAGTTACTACGGCATTGGGCAGCGGGGTAAAATCATCTATGTGGTGGTAGATTTTCATATGGTGGCCTCCCCTTCTGCGTTTTCAGTGGGCAACTCGCTTATTGCCCCACCCAAACCCTCCCCTGGAGGGAGGGCTTCTTTTCTGTCGGGAAGGCTATCGATTGTTTCCTTTATCTTATCAAAAACCTTTTGCGGTTCTTTGAGAACTTCATCATTATCAAACCTGATTACCTCAAAACCCCAATGATTGAGTGCCTGGGTTCTTATATCATCTGCTTCTTGGGTAAGTTGATGGTAGCCACCGTCAACTTCAATTATAAGGCCTTTTTGTAGGCATATGAAATCGGCTATGTAGTTATCGATAGCATGTTGCCGTCTTATCTTGTAGCCTGTACTGTTGTTTCTTAACAATTGCCATAAGACGTCCTCCGCCTCTGTAGGTAGGTGTCGATTCGAACGGCTATTAGCTTTTAATTGCTCGTAATTTTTCAGGTCGGCTGTTTGCCTATACTCGCGAATATCACTAAGTTCTGCTTTCTCCTGAAGCCCTCCCTCCCGGGGAGGGTTTGGGTGGGGCGAATTATGCGCTTTTATAACATTCACTAACTCCATTACCTCCCACGCATCCTCTATCCTAAAGTTACCGCTGCGGGTACGGCGTAATCTTGATAAATAGGCTCCGCTATTCACCGCTTTTCCAAAATCATTAGCTAATGAGCGTATATATGTCCCCTTGCTGCATACTACCCTGAAATCAACTTCAGGCAGTTCAATGCGGGTGAGTTCAAATTCGGTAATGGTAAGCGTACGGGCTTTCAATTCTACCTCTTCTCCGCGACGAGCTTTTTGGTAAAGGCGCTCGCCGTTTACTTTAATGGCCGAATGTGCGGGTGGAAACTGCTGGATTTCGCCAATGAATTGTGCGCAGGCATTCCTTAAAATTTGCTCGTTCAGGTGAGCAATATCAAAGGTTTGATCAACCTCGGTTTCCAAATCATATGACGGGGTAGTACCGCCAAGGGTAAACGTACCGGTGTATTCCTTTTCTTCGGCCTGAAAGGTGTCAATCTGCTTGGTCATTTTGCCGGTGCAAACAATGAGCAGCCCCGTAGCTAACGGATCGAGCGTGCCGGCGTGGCCAACCTTTAGCTTGAGGGGTTTAAAGGCATTGCGCACCTTGCCCACAATATCAAAGCTGGTCCAGCGGTAGGGCTTATTAATGAGTAATAGTTCGCCTTCAACAAAATTGAAGTCTTTATATTTTGGATGTACTTCGTTCAAAACAGTATGTAAAGTGCAAAGGTAGTTAATAAGAATCAAGAGCCAAGAGTCAAGAATAAAGACTTGAAGTTCTTTAAAAAAAATGGCCTATCAGTGCTGATAGGCCGCTTTAATATCTTGACTCTTGATTCTGTACTCTTGAATCCTTTTATATTATCTCCAAATTGTGCCCGGTAGCGTAGAGGCCAATAATAACAGCACCTACTAAAATGCGATACCAGCCAAATAGTACAAAGCCTTTCTTCTCTAAAAAAGTAATAAAGGTACGAATGGCTAACAGGGCAACTATAAATGCTACCACGTTACCTATTACCAGCAGCTTAACTTCTTCGCCGCTAAAGGTATGGCCATCTTTAAAAAAGTCGAGCAGTTTTTTGGCAGTTGCGGCAAACATGGTGGGTACAGCCAGGAAGAACGAAAACTCAGCAGCTGCCTTGCGGCTAAGTTTTTGAGACATGCCACCTACAATGGTTGCAGCAGAACGCGAGGTTCCTGGAATCATGGCGATACACTGGAACAAGCCTATTTTTAGCGCTGTTGCATAACTTACATCGCCATCTTCTTTCAAGTCAGGATTATTAAACCACTTGTCCACAAATAGCAGGATAATACCTCCTACAAAAAGCGTTATACCTACGGTGAGGGCGCTTTCAAGAAGTTTGTCAATTCTATCGCTGAATAGAACGCCGAATATAGCGGGCCGGGATAAAAGCAACTACCAGCTTGTAATAAAAATCGAGCGATTTAAAAAAGCGTTTAAAATAAAGTATTACAACCGAAAGTATCGCTCCAAGTTGAATAGCGACAATAAAGAACTTTAGAAATTCTTGACTTTCTTTATCCTTTTTTATATCCATCATTGCTGACGCAATGACCATGTGACCAGTTGATGATATTGGTAAAAATTCTGTTAATCCCTCAATAATGGCCAGAATAATAGCATGTACTAAGTTCATGCGTTAGGCGGCAGGCTTTTTCATGATGGCATAAAACCCTACACCAAAACCGGCTAACACCACCAAAGGTGCTATAACAATTTTGGTAGTGCTATAAATATCGGTAGTGCCCGACATCAGTACAAAACCTAACGCTACAATAAGCACACTAATAGCCAACCATTGGTAGTTAGCTTTGCCGAATACAAACTGCACAGGTGCAGTTGCTGGTTTTGTGTTACCTAAGATAGACGGCCTTGGAGTTGCGCCTACAGGCTTTTCATATTTTTGAGCCATGATAATTATCTGTATAGTTGATAAATTTTTAATCGTAAGAAACGGTTAACCGCCAGGAATGTACTAAAGCCTGATATGAATATACCCAATAATGCCATGCCGGCAAATATGACACCAAACTCGTAGTAGTTTTGCAGCACCACCAAATCGGGTATTTGACGGTAGGCCAGGTAAAGCGTACCCACCAATATAATTGCTGCAATTAAAGCACCTAATAACCCATGCCATATACCATACAGCAAAAACGGTTTACGGATAAATGCCTTGGTAGCACCTACTAACTGCATTGATTTAATTAAAAACCTTTGCGAGTAAATAGCCAAACGGATAGTGTTATTAATTAACGCCACCGATAGCAGCACAAATATGCCCGTGAAGGCAAGTATTACTAAACTGATATTAGTGAGGTTTTTATTCATTTGCTCTACCAACGATTGCTGGTATTTAACCTCTTTTACCAACGGATTTTTACGTAGCTCATTGGCAAAACGTGTCAAGTCGGCATTATTGGCAAAATCGGCTTTCATGTACACGTCGATTGATTGCGAGAGCGGGTTAACACCCAAAAACTTCACAAAATCTTCGCCCAGATCTTTTTGCAGGTTACGGGCGGCAAGCTCTTTACTTACGTACTGCGTACGTTTAACGTAACGGTTGCCATCCAACTGACGCTTAAATTGCAGCACGTCGGTTTCGCGGGCACCTTCGTCAACAAACACGTTCACCACCATATTTTCTTTAATATAGCGCGAAAGGTTGTTGGCATGCACCAGTATCAATCCCAGCATACCTACCATAAGCAGCACCATAGCAATACCAAAAACCGTTGAAATGTAAATGGTTTTGGTTTTTTTGGCGGCCGTACTTGCTTCAAATTCTTCCATATCGTACCTGTTGGGTTGCGAAATTAAAAAATCCGCTTGGTTAAAGGTAAAACTTTATTCATTATTAATGCCATAGGCATTGTATCAGGCATGGGCTTTTAACAAAATTTAACGTTAACGTTTGCCTGCAACCCTCCTCATAAACAAACACCACAACCTGCTGTTACTATAATTACATAAACCAATAACTACCATGATGACCGAGCCAGCCAACGAACACGATAAACCATCACCATCTGACACCCCAACCGACCGCCCTAACGACAACGGCGGCAAAGCCGTAAAAAAGCCAGAAGACGAGGATTATGATGGCAAAGACGCAAATTTAGGCAACGTAGCCCAACAACGCGAAAACAGCGAAGCTCCGGTAAACCCGGTGAAGGAATAGAATCAAGAGTACAGAATCAGGATTACAGATATAAGATGCTGCATAGAAACAGAAGCTGTCTTGATTCCTGATTCTGTACTCTTGATTCTATCGCTTTATCCCCTATCTATCCCTGCCGAGTTAAACTGCAGATCGTACAGTTTGCGGTAATAGCCATCCTCAATGCGCAATAATTCCTGGTGGCTGCCCATCTCTTTGATCTCTCCATGGTCGAGCACAATAATCTTATCGGCCTTTTGGATGGTTGATAAACGGTGTGCAATTACAATGGCTGTTCGGCCGTCCATCAGTTTATCAATGGCGTTTTGTATCAAAATTTCGGTTTCGGTATCAACAGATGAAGTGGCTTCATCCAACACCAATATGGCTGGATTATATACCAGCGCACGTACAAATGAAATTAACTGTGCCTGACCGGCCGATAGTGTTGCGCCGCGTTCCATCACATTATAATCGTACCCGCCGGGCAAACGCTCAATAAACTCATGCGCGCCTACATTGGTAGCGGCTTCAACAATTTGCTCGCGGGTTATTGATGGATTGTTTAAACTGATGTTGTTGGCAATGGTATCCGAAAACAAAAACACATCCTGAATTACAGTGGCAATTTGCGAGCGTAAAAAGTTAAGCTCGTAATCTTTAATATCCACGCCATCTACATGCACACTCCCCTGCCCTATCTCGTAAAAACGGTTCAGGATATTGATGGTTGATGATTTGCCCGCACCTGTGGCACCAACCAAGGCCAATGTTTGGCCGGGTTGTATACTGAAGTTGATATTTTTAAGCACCCAGTTATCATCATTATAGGCAAACCAAACGTTTTTAAAATCAATTTGTCCTTTTAATGCACCTGAGTTTATGGTGCCGTTGTTGGGAGCCACCTCGTCGGTATCTAACACTTTAAAAATACGGTCGGCACCCACCATACCCATTTGCAGGGTATTAAATTTATCGGCCAACTGGCGTATAGGTCTGAATAGCAAGTTCAATAGCGTAATAAAAGCCAGTATTTTACCGGGGGTGATGCCCTGACCTTCGGCGGTAATAGAGGCCATGGTTTGATCGCTCAAAATACGTTTACAGCCATACCAAACCAGCAAACCAATGGAGCATGCCATAAAAATCTCTACCACCGGGAAAAAGATAGAGTAATACCAATTGGAGCGAATATTGGCATCCCTATACTTCTCGTTCACGGCATTAAACTTGCGCATTTCCTGCGCCTCGCGCGAAAAGTATTGTATAATGCTGATGCCCGAAATATGTTCCTGCAAAAAGGTATTGAGCGCGGCTACATGCGTGCGCACATCCTGGAAAGATGACTTGATAGCTTCTTTAAAAACATAGGTTGCCCCTAACAAAAACGGAAGCGGGATGAGGGTGATAAGCGTTAGCTTCCAATCCTGCATCAGCATATAGCCAATGATGGAAACGAGCAAAAGCATGTCACCGGCAATAGAAATTAAGCCCTCTGAAAAAATATCGGCAATGGTTTCCAAATCAGACACGGTACGGGTAATCAACATACCGATGGGTGTACGGTCAAAGTATTTTAACCGCAGGCTCATCACGTGATTAAATACGTGTATACGCAAATCGCGGATTACCGATTGCCCTAAGGCGTTGGTTAAATACGTTTGATAATATTGGGCAACGGTTTGAATACCCAACTGGGTTATCATCAATGCTACAATAAATACTAAACCGTTATAATTACCTGCCAGAATATATTTATCCAACCCAATTTCCATAAGCATGGGCTGAACCAGGGTAATTACCGCCAAAAACACGGTAAGCAAGCCCGCTATTACAAAGGTGCGGTTGTAAGGCTTAACGTAAACCATTATACGTTTAAGCAACTGCCAGTCGAATGCTTTACCTGTTACTTTAGACATTAGCCAATGAGTGAATTATTGAAGGAGTGAATGAGTGATTTGTTCTTCGCTTCCATTCCAGATGCAAAGTTAGCCATATTTTAAAATTCGAAATTAAACATTCGAATTTCGACATTTTACAGATATGGATACTTCACTTCTGTTAAATACAAACCACAGGCAGGCACCGATGTTCCGGCGTTGCTACGGTTTTTACTTTCGATGATAGTACGGATGCCTTCGGGCTCAATTTCTCTACGACCAACCATCATACACGTACCCACAATGGCCCGAACCATATTCCGCAAAAACCTATCGGCCGATATATGAAACACCAACCCATCATTATGATGAATCCACTTGGCCAGCACAATTTTACAGTTATTGGTAAACACCTGCGTATTCGATTTACTAAAACAACTAAAATCAGTGTACTCCATCAATATATCAGCCGCTTTATTCATCGCCTCCACATCCAACTTCCCTTTTACCTGCCACGAATAATTTTGTTTAAACGGATCTTTTTGAAAATGTATATGGTATTCGTAAGACCTTTGTGTGGCATCGAAACGTGCATGCGCATCGGCATGAATAGGAATAATGCGCTTTACGGCAATATCATGCGGCAAAAGAGCGTTCAACGACTCAAGGCGAAGCCCCCGACCCCCCGACCCCTTAAAGGGGGAATTAGAACTTTGCTCGCTGCCCATTGCATCTGCTCCCCCTTCAGGGGACTGGGAGGCTTGAACATCCAGATGCACAAACAATTGCCTTGCATGCACGCCTGTATCAGTTCTTCCAGCCCCTAAAGTTTCCACCGGCTGGCGAAGAAGTATAGCTAAAGCTTCGTTCAGTTTTTGTTGAACGCTTATGGCATTAGGTTGCACCTGCCAGCCATGATAGTGGGTACCGTCGTAAGCCAGTTCTAAAAAATAACGTTGTAAATAAGCCACGGGACAAAGTTAATAAAACCCTGCGGCAAGGTTAAGTCATAATTTGGGCAAACAATTTTATATTTGCCGTGCTAATACCTTTAATATGATACAACGCGTACAAAGTATATACTTATTTTTAGCCAGCCTGGCCTTGTTTGCTCTTTACCTGTTTACCATTGCCAACAATGTGTACTTAAATAACGTACCCACCAATATTAAGATAACGGGCTTGTTTCAGGATGTAAACGGCGCTCAACAACAAACACAGGCATTTGTGGCACTTACGGCAGCTACCGCAGTGGTAGCGTTGCTGCCTTTGGTAATCATATCCTTATTCCGCAACCGAAAATTGCAGCTTACAATGGCTTACAGTACCATACTGGTTATTATTGGGCACAGCTTTTGGATGGCTCAAACCGTTAAAGGTGCGGTGGGCGCAATTACCCTTAACACTAATAACTTTGGTATGGGCTTGTTTTTATCGCCCATAGCTATATTGCTCATGATTTTTGCAATAAAAGCCATTAAGCGCGATGAAGCATTAATTAAATCGGCCGATAGGTTACGGTAAGTTACTTTAACATGCCACGGCCTTCTATTTTTTGATAAGGCTTTTTAAAAAATTCCTCTACTGTTTTATTAAACTCCTGCTCGTGATACACCGGCGTGGCATGGCCCGCGCCCGGAATGATCCATAAATAAGCGTTGGGAATTGATTTTGCAATTAATAAGGCATGCTCGGGCTTTACCACATCATGGTCTCCCCCTATAACTAATACGGGAGCCTGTATTTTTCTTAACTCTTCTGCCTTAATATTGGGCTGAACGGCAAGCATATGCCAAAGTTTCACTTCGTTCTTTAATTCGGCCGACGGCGATTTAACTTTTTTAACCGAGTCAGCTAATGCTTTATTTTGCCTCGAAATCATGTTAAACACGTAAGGCTCCAGTGCGGTTGTATCTGGGCATAAGTTGGCTCCGGTAATGACCATTTTTTCCACCTTATCAGGATGCCGCATGGCCATCAGCAATGCATTAATACTACCATCGCTCCAGCCAATTACATAACATTGCTTTAAGTGTAAACTATCAAGCAAAGCATTCATATCATCTGCCATCATTTCATAACTTAACGAGTCGGCTTTATCTACGGTTTTTCCCTGAGCGCGGCTGTCGGCAAGTATTACCTGGTAGTTTTTAGCAAAATAAGGAATCTGCCCTTTAAAATTATTTATAGAGCCTCCGTTGGCGTGCATAATTAGCAGTGGTTCGCCCTTGCTATATATTTCATAATACAGTTTAATGCCACGGGTATTTAAGTAGTGGCCGGTAGCTTTATTATTTCCAAAAGCTTCATCATTTGCTTTTACTTTTTTACGCTGTGCATTAGCGGTACAGCTAATTAATATAGCTGCTATTATTAATAGGCTTTGCTTATATAAAGTCATTATCATTTATTAAATTACTGATTGCAAATATATTACACCATCACTGTCATACTATTTATCATTACTATCTCATTTTCAATATCATATTTTAAATTACATTAATTTATCGTACCTTTGCACCCGATTTGGCGATGTTGCCGAATTCGTTATTTTAATTCATGAACAACCCATTTTTAGAACTGGGAATCCGTCATGATATTGTTAATGCCATCACTGAGTTAGGATTTGAAAATCCTACACCAATCCAGAATCAGTCAATTCCGGTATTGTTAACAGGCAGCAACGATTTTGTCGGATTAGCCCAAACCGGGACCGGAAAAACTGCTGCTTTTGGCTTACCATTATTGGAACTGCTGGATTTTGAAGAAAATTATCCACAGGCACTAATTCTGTGCCCTACACGTGAACTTTGTTTACAAATCACCAATGATTTGAAAAACTACTCTAAAAACATGCAAAACGTAAATGTTGTTGCTGTTTATGGCGGAGCAAGTATTTCAGATCAGTTACGCCAAATTAAACGCGGCGTACAGATTGTTGTTGCTACCCCGGGCCGTATGCTCGATATTATCAACCGCAAGGCTATTGATTTTTCGCAGGTACAATTTGTAGTATTGGATGAAGCCGACGAAATGCTCAATATGGGCTTTCAGGAAGACATTGACAGTATCTTATCCACCACGCCCGAGGATAAAAAAACATGGCTGTTTTCAGCCACCATGCCAAGCGAGGTACGCCGCATTTCGAAAAAGTACATGACCGACCCTTTTGAGTTGACCATGGGCGAAAAGAATACCGGCAATGCCAATATTGAACATGAGTACTACATTGTACGTGCCCGTGACAAATACGCTGCATTTAAACGTATTGTTGATTTTAACCCCGAGATTTTTGGTATCGTATTTTGCCGTACCAAAATTGAAACTCAGGAAATTGCCGAATCATTGGTAAAAGACGGTTACAACGCCGACTCATTACACGGTGACCTTTCGCAACAACAACGCGACAGGGTAATGAAGCGCTACCGCGAACGTGGCCTGCAATTGCTAATTGCAACTGACGTAGCCGCCCGTGGTATTGATGTTAACGACGTTACACACGTTATTAACTACTCATTACCTGATGAAATAGAGAACTATACCCACCGCAGCGGTCGTACTGCACGTGCCGGTAAAACTGGTGTCTCTATCGCTATTGTTAACTCTAAAGAGATTGGCAAAATTCGCCAGATAGAGCGTGTTATTGGCAAAAAATTCATTAAAGCCGAAATACCAACCGGTTTTGATGTTTGCGAAAAACAATTGTTTGGCTTAATACACAAAGTGCATAACGTTGAAGTTAACGAGCAGCAAATTGAGCAGTACTTGCCACGTATAATGGACGAGTTTGCCGATTTGAGCAAAGAAGACATTATTAAACGTTTTGCTTCTATTGAATTTAACAGCTTCTTAGAATATTACAAAAATGCGCCAGACCTTAACGTTACCGAGGATACCCGCTTTACCCGCGATGGTGCTCAAGGTGAAAGACCTTCACGTTCTGGTTCAAATGCCGATTTTACCCGTTTATTCATCAACCTGGGTTCGGTAGACGGGTTTACCCGTGGCGACTTGTTAGGTTATTTTTGTAACCAAACCAACATAGTTGGCCGTACAATTGGCAAAATCGATATTAAGGGTGTTTACTCTTTCTTAGAGGTTGCTAATGGCGATGTTGACCAAGCTTTCAACGCATTCAAATCAGCTCAATACAAAGGCCGTGAGGTTCGTATCGAGGTATCGGCCGAAGGCGATCGTGATCGCGGTGGTGACCGTGGCGGCTTTGGTGGCGGTGGCTACAAAAAACGTGAAGGCGGCAGCGGCTATGGCGGCGGTGGCAATCGTCGCGAAGGTGGCAACAGCAACCGTGGCAGCGAACGCAAAGAAGGTGGTGGTTTCCGCGACTTTTCGGGCAAACGCCGTGAAGACCGTGGCGAGCGTCGTAAAAGATACTAAGTATTTAGTTTTTTAAGTCTCAGTTCAGGAGTGAATTGAGCAGTTAGTTTTAGTTTGACAAAGCCTTTCCGTAACCGGAGAGGCTTTTGTTTTAGCGTACAAAAGCAACACTCACCGAGTCGGGGTATAACAATTTCAAGTTCTTAGCATCCAATTGTTGAATAACAAACTTGGTAGGCACACTTCCTTCAAACGAGGTAAAAATAGTATCCCCTTTCACAAAATAATCTTCGGCAACAGGTTCGGTTTGCTCACTCAATATAAATTGTTTGCCTGTAATTTCGAGCCTTGTGCTACCATCATGAGAACGCCATTTGCCTTTGAGTTTGCTGTTACCGGTTTCGGAACAGGCGGCAGAAATTAGCACCAAGGCGCTAATTACATGTACAAATACAAGTAAAGTTGTTTTCATGATTAAAGCAGGTTTTATAGAATAGATAAGTGCCTGCCGATGGCAGGCACTTAATAAATTAGTTGGGTTTATTAACCAGGGCCGATTCTTTTACATATATATGCTGGCCTTTTTTGTTTACATAATAGTACGCCGAGTTTTTATCGATGTAAATAGTTTGACCTTGAGGGCCTACTTTACTATCGTATTTTTTATCAACTACAGCCGAAGTACCTTTAACCGCTAATTCAGCAGTTTTTTGTCCGGTTTTTTTACCTGCATGGCCAACGGCTGTAGCACCTTTGCCAATAGCACGGCCGGTTTTAGTGGCGCCGCTATCAATGGCACGACCTGTTTTTTTAAGAATCTGGGCTTGAGTATCGGCAGCAATAAATATTCCGGCTGCCAATAAAGCAACTTTAATAACGTTTTTCATGGTATTAATTAAGTTAATGTAAATATACTAACTCAATTGTTCGGCCAAACGCTTCATTTCCAGTACGGGAGACTGTTTTTTGTATAAAACACGGTATACAGCTTCACATATAGGCATGCTCACTGTATAGTGTTTATTAACCTGGTGTAGACAATTTACTGCATAGTATCCCTCGGCAACCATATTCATTTCTAATTGAGCCGAGGTTACAGTGTAGCCCTTACCTATCATGTTACCAAAAGTACGGTTACGGCTAAACTGCGAATAGGCGGTAACCAGCAAATCGCCCAGGTAGGCGCTCTCTTTAATATCGCGGTCAATAGGGTGCACGGCATCCACAAAATCTTTCATCTCGCGAATGGCGTTAGAAATTAATACCGCCTGAAAATTATCACCATAACCCACGCCGTGGCATATGCCACTGGCTACGGCATAAATGTTTTTTAGCACTGCGGCGTATTCTGTACCATAAATATCATCAGATACGATGGTTTTAATATAGCGCGTGCTCAACATGCCGGCAAACTCAGCTGCTAAAATAGTATCGGCCGAAGCAATAGTAAGGTAGGATAGCTTTTCTAAAGCCACCTCCTCGGCATGACAGGGCCCGCTGATAACCAAAAATTTTTCGAACGGAATGTTATAGTACTTATGCAAAAACTCGCCTATAATAAGGTTTTCATCGGGTACTATGCCTTTGATGGCCGATATAACCTTTTTGCCCTCAAAATCTTGCGGGGTAATGCCGGTGAGCGCCTGTTTTAAAAATGCTGCCGGTACGTTGAGCAAAACAAAATCGGCCTCGGCAATTAATGCTTTAAGGTTGGTTGATATATTTTGTGCAAGCACCTTTATTTCAACCGAACTTAAATAATTAGGGTTGTGCCCGTATTGCTGCACATGCTCTACAGCTTCGGCGTTACGCATCCACCAAAAAATCTCTTTAGAGGTAGTATTATCGGTAAGCATTTTAATATTAGCGGTGGCCCAACTGCCCCCTCCTACCACCAGAATTTTATTTGGCTGCCCTTGCATTCTTTGTACGTTACGGTTTATAGTTATTAACCGTGTTGACAAAGGTATGTTTCGGAATTTGAATTTCGAATTTTCAACTCTAATTTTTAAATATTACATTCTGTTCATCTCGCTCGCTGCTCCACTGTTGCGTTCGCGGGCAGTTTTTAACTTCATGTTGCCAAACTGGTAAGTAAAGCCAAGGCTAAAGCGGCGGCTTTCCCATTCGTTTTGCCAGGTGGTGTTAATGTTGTTGTACTGCAATACGCTACGGTAACGGTTGCCAAAAAACACGTCGCGCACTTTAAAACTGATGGTTGCTTTTTTATTCATAAAGGTTTTGTTAATGGCGGCATCAATTTGCGAACCCGACAGCGTGCGCGCCAAGCCCGATATTGATGGCGAGTAATACATGGCCGATAATTGCACACGGAAGCTTTTAGGCAAGGTAAAAGTTTGATCGGTTGAGCCCGACCATGAAAACCGGCTCGAATTATAATTAAGGTTTTGACTGGCCGCCATTACTTTATCATACGAGCCATCAAGGTTAACGGTTACGTTCCACCACTTTACGATATTAAAGCTACCTCCTGTGCTAATGCTCAGGTTGCTGGTGTTGCCGAGGTTTTGATAGATGGCTATACTTTCCTTGGTTTGGTCGTTTTGGGTAATTACGGTGGTTACCGAATTGTTTACCCGGCGGTAGCTCAGGCTCAATACCTGGAAACTTTTATAAGTGTAATTAAACCCAAACGATTTTGAGAACGATGGCTGCAAATTTGGATTACCCTGTATGGCGGTATACGGGTCGCTGTAAAAAGTGAACGGGTTAAGGTTACCATAGCCCGGGCGACTGATCCGCTCTGTGTACGAAGCATTCAACTGGTTATTGGCATTAATTTTATAAGTGGCAAACACGCTCGGGAAAAGTCTCCAGTAATTGCGGTTGGTTACCTGTGCTGTGGTAATAGAGTTACCTTTTGATATGGTTTGCTCGGTACGTAAGCCTGCTTTAAATTCCCATTTTTTGCCTAAAGTTTTATTGAGCGTAAGGTAACCAGCATTAATATTTTCATTGTATAAAAAATGATTGCTACGGCGATTGTCATTCACCCAGCCCTGTGTTTTCAATGAGTCGAAGCGGGCATTGTTATCCGAGCTTACCCAACTGCTTTTCCAGCCGGTTTCAAAGCGCCAGGTTTTGGCAAACGGCCAAACATAATCAACCTTTAACGATCGGATGTTATAGTTAGCCGGGGTATTGTTGCGCAGTTTAATGGTATCGCCAATACGGTTACCTGCGCCATTATAGTACACATTGCTAAACTCCTCGTTGCTCACACTGTTGCTACGGATGTAATCACCATCGAAACTCAATTTTTGACCTAATGAATCTATTGCAAAAGCGTAGTTTAAGTTTAAGGCATAGGTGTGCGTATTGGTATATTGTGGTTTAGTCATAGCCACGCTTCCGGTTTGCTGCCCGGCGCTGTTCAGCGTTACCGAATTACTGGTTACATCAGCATTTTGCGGCGATGCTCCTCCCCTGAACATGATGCCCAATGTGCTGCGTTTGCTGGCAAAGTAATCGGCACCAGCGGTATAATTAACGTAATTGCTGATGGGGTGCCAGTAATTTTCCTGATTGTAAAGCTCGGCACCAATCTGGCGTCCCAAATTAAGTTTGTTATACGAGTTGGAGTAGCCGCCGTTGTTGCGTGTAAATACGCTTATTTTACCCACATTGTAATTCAAGTTTAATCCACCCGAAAGCTTGCCATACGTACCATAACCTGTATTGGCAGTAGCCGTACCATTAAAGCCTTGCAATTTATTACGTTTCATGATGATGTTAATAACGCCAGCCGTACCCGCAGCATCAAAATTGGCCGGCGGATTGGCCATCAACTCAATTTTACTAATGGCGTTGCCCGGTAAGGTTTTAAGGTAATTGCTTATTTCGGCACTGCTCATGTAGGTCATGCGGCCATCTATCATCACGTTAACCCCACCGTTGTTGTGGTACAAAATGTTATCGTCTTTATCCAGCTTAATGCCGGGAGCTTTCTTTAACACCTCGAGGGCATTGTCGCCGGTGGTTATCATTTTTTCGACGTTTACCACCAGGCGGTCGCTTTTTTGTTCCAGTTGAGGTACGGTACTGGTTACGGTAACGGCGTTAAGTGCTTTGCTTTGTTCGGTTAAGGTAATGAGCGGCACGGCAATAGCGGCTCCTGTATAATTAATGTGATTGCTGCATTGGGTTGCAAATCCCATCAGGCTAACTTTAATTACATACGCTCCGTTTTTTAAATTTTTGAACAGATAAGCGCCATTGCCATCGGCCATTTGGGCGGCGGCTTGGGCCGAATCGGGCAGGTGCAGCAACTGAACGCTGGCCCCGGTAAGTGGTTCGGCTTTGCTGTTTTTTACGGTACCGCCTATGCTGCCGGTTTGGGCAAATGAATGTGATGCTTTTAAAATAAGGACGATTACTATTAGGGCTAACTTTTTCATGATCTCGAAAATTGTGTTTGGGTTGACGGTTCAAAGGTGCAGTTAGCTCATACGTATATAAATTATACTACACCAACAGGCTAAAATCTTATCCCAACCGGTAAAAGCAGTGTGTTACGTGTTGGAATAACAAAATGGGGTGTTGGTGTAAATTTTTGTAAGGCAAATAACAAATGCCGTACTTTTATGGCCATGACAAAAAAGCGGATAGTGTTACTGCACGTGCTGGCCTGGCTGGCTTACTTAGCCTATTGCTTTGTGGGCATACTCTACTTCTCGGGAAATGAAATATCCTTTCCAAAAGTTTCGCTCTTACTGCAATTGAGCTATCTCCTGTCGTTAATGAGTGTGTTCTATTACTACTATTCCTTAATACTGCCCGGATTTTTTAATAGAAAACTACGCTTTGTTGCTGTGCTTGGTGCACTGGCTACCCCCTTTGTGTTTATTTTTACGCGTTACCTGCTTGAGGAGAAGTTATACGATCTGCTATTCGGATTTCATAATTATAGTAACGACACTACTTTTAAGCATTATATGTTAGATAACCTCTACCGTGGACTGCCTGCTATTATATTCAGCAGCGCTGCATGGGGTTTAACCTATGCTTATCGCCAGGAGCGAGAAAATAAGCAGCTCCGCGAAGAAAAAATCAAAGCCGAGCTGGCTTTCCTGAAATCGCAGATCAATCCACACTTTTTATACAATACGCTCAATTATATTTACTCGCTGGCCTACCCGGTATCAGATAAACTGGCCGATGCCATTATCAAGCTATCGCAATTGATGCGCTACATGCTAACCGAAAGTCCCGACGGCCTGATCGATCTGGAAAAGGAGGTAGATTATCTGAACAACTACATCGACATATATCGCCTGCGGTTTGAGGATAATTTTCATGTTGATTTTAAAGTTGAGGGCGATATTGCCGGTAAACGCCTGGCTTCGCTCGTACTTATTCCCTTTGTAGAAAACGCCTTTAAACATGGAGCGGTCGACGATCCTCAGCGACCGGTTCGCATTCACCTCAAAGCAATAGCCAACAGGCTGATGTTCACGGTAAGCAACAAAATTAGTCACCATCAAAAAGACCACTCGAGCGGGGTTGGCTTAGTCAACATTCGCCGTCGGCTCGAACTTATCTACCCCGGTAAACACGATCTATTGATCTCGGAAAACGGGCAAACTTATAAAACCACTTTAAACATCGAACTTTAGCCTAAACCTTATCACTATTTATGAATATTTTAAAATGCCTTTTAATAGTATTGGCCTTGCTTTGCCCTAACCTTTTGGTTGCCCAGGATTCGTTGGTGCATCCTAAGCAAAAAATTAAAATCGTCCTATTAGGGACCTATCACTTTGCCAACCCTGGTGCCGATAAGTTTAATGTTAGGGTTGATGATTACAGCACCCCGAAGCGTCAACAACAAATACAGGAGCTTAACAATGCTCTTGCCCGCTTTGCCCCCAAAAAGATATTCACCGAGAGCAATAGCAGCTTTCAGGCACAAGCCGATAGTTTATTTCAGCTTTACAAAGCCGGGAAATGGGATATTCCGGCCAAGGTAGTAAGCGAGCGTTTCCAGATAGGGCTAAAACTGGCTAAACAACTTAACAACGATCATATTTACTGCGCCGATGCCGAAGGCAAATGGCTGGCCCCGGAAGTTGAAAAATATGCCGACAGTATGCAAATTGAGTATGTTAAGCAAATGGAAAAGTATTTTGAACAATACACGCAATGGTTCAATAACTATATCAGTAATCATACCGTTAAACAAAACCTTGCCTACTTAAATCGCCCCGAAGAGTTGCTTAATCACAATCATTACATATATAACTATGTATTTGCCCGTGTAGGTGCCGGCAAAAACTATATAGGTGCCGAATTGGTGGGCGAATGGTATAAACGTAACGTAAAAATTTATGCCAACATACTGCAAAACATCACCCCTGCCGATAAGCGTGTGCTGGTTATATTTGGGGCAGGCCACATGCACATCTTGAAGCAGCTGTTTAAAGACAATCCCGATTTTGAGGTAGTGGAAGTGAATAAATATTTGGATAAGTAAGGTGATTTGAACGGGAGACTGCCACCAATTTAACACAATGCATGATTACATCAATTAGCACCAGTGCTAATCGCATAATCCTGAAAGTTTAAACAGAAAAATTGAAGATAAACAGCCGCTTTACATATAGCTTACTGTAGATAAGGCTCCCTGTTACCAAGTTACGCTGCTAATACCTACCTTTGCAGCCTGATGAGAAAAGGTAAAAGAGGCCCCAACTTAATGTTCGAAAACGTTGCGGTAATTGATATTGCCGAAGAGGGCAAAGGTGTAGGTAAAACCGAAGATTTTGTATTGTTTATTGAGAAAGCCGTTCCGGGTGATGTGGTTGATGTAGAAGTTTACCGCAAAAAGAAAAACTTTGGCGAAGCCAAAATAACAGCCCTCAAACAACCTTCAGTCCATCGCACTGAACCATTTTGCGAGCATTTTGGCACGTGCGGCGGTTGCAAATGGCAACATATGACCTATGATGCCCAGCTACAATTTAAGCAAAAGGCCGTTACCGATGCCCTTACCCGTTTGGCCAAGCTGGATGTAAGTCACTCCCAATACATAGTAGGTTCGCCTGCCGACCGTTACTACCGCAATAAGCTCGAATATACTTTCAGTAACAAACGCTGGCTAAACGACGGCGAAAACCGTACCGATGAAGCCGTAGACATGAATGCCCTCGGTTTTCATATTCCCGGCCGCTTTGATAAGATACTGGATATTAACCACTGCTACCTGCAGGCCGATCCATCTAACAATATTCGCCTTAAAATACGCGATTACGCCAAGCTACATGGCCTGAGTTTTTACGATGTCCGTGAGCATACGGGCGCATTGCGTAACCTTATTATCCGTACAGCCGTAACCGGCGAACTGATGGTAATTGTGGTTTTTGCCTATGCAACTGAAGAAGAAGTTAACGGCCTGATGAGTTACGTAGAGCAGGAATTCCCGGAGATCACCTCGCTGCTGTACATTCTCAATCAAAAGAAAAACGATACCATTTTTGACCAGGACGTACTGGCCTGGAAAGGCCCCGAGTACATTCACGAAAAGATGGATGATATACAGTTCCGCATTGGGCCAAAATCGTTTTACCAAACTAACGCCATACAAGCCAAACGCCTGTACGAAATAGCCCGCGATTTTGCCGGGTTTAAAGGCGATGAGTTAGTATATGATCTGTACACCGGAGCCGGTACCATTGCCAATTTTGTGGCTGGGCATGTGCGCGAAGTTATTGGTGTAGAATATGTACCATCGGCCATTGAAGATGCTAAAGTAAACTCGTCCATAAACAATATTCATAACACCAAATTTTACGCCGGTGACATGAAAGATGTGCTCAACGCCGAATTTGTAGCTCAGCACGGCAAACCCGACGTGATCATCACCGACCCGCCCCGTGCCGGTATGCATGCCGATGTGGTGGACCGCCTCATGGAAATTGAAGCACCCAAAATTGTTTACGTAAGCTGTAACGCCGCCACACAAGCCCGCGATTTAATTGTTTTAAAAACTTAAGTATAACGTAACCCAAATTCAGCCGGTTGATATGTTTCCGCATACACAACACGTAGAAAATGTGGTATTACTGGAATTGAAAAGCGAAGAGCAAAGACGGAGCGAAGCTACGGAGAGCGAGGAGCGAGGATTGGAAGAAACAATTTAAATACTTTATCAGAGCAGTAAGCATTATAATGCCATACCGCCTCTCCAAAACACCGCTCCCCGCTCAATAATAAATTTAAAAGCTATGACCCCTGAAGAACTATTAAACGAAAATAATAATCAGAAAAAGCAAAGCCCGCTTCAAAGCCTTGAGGTTGATTTACGCCTATACAGCGAATCGATGCGCGAGATAGCGGTTGAAATTATGGTAGAAGGCTTATCGGCTTACCCCATATTTATTGCCCACCAGCATGAGGTGTCGTTAGGCGAACTGATTTTAGACAAGGCCGATTTAAATACCGATTGGAACATCAATGCCTCAACCCTTGAAGAGTTTGTGCAAAAAGGTGTAATTAAACCGGAGCTTAAACAGCGCTTTATTGATAATTACAAAAGTGCCCACGATTTTATGTGCGTGTTTGCCATAGTACCCGAGGGCGCCAACTTTATATTTTTCCCATACGGCAAGGAATAACTTTATATTTGTTGTGTGTTGTTAGTTATCTGTTGTCAGTAAAAACACTCTGCCATCAATCAAAAAAATCACACAACACACAACGGTTAACCCACAACTAATACCATGGCCGAAAAGCTTTTAATACTCAATCATCAGCAAATACAGCAAAAGATTGACCGCATTGCTTACCAGATACTCGAAGACAATTACGACGAGCAGGAGATCGTAATTGCAGGCATTTTATCGCAGGGAAGTGTGATTGCACGCCGTATACAGGCCGTGCTTCAAAAAATTGCACCCTTTACCTGCACCATGATCAATATTGAGATCGATAAAGATGCTAATCATCTCGAAGCAAACCTGGATGCTGATATTAATATTTGCGCCAAACAAGGTAGTTATACTGGTTGATGATGTTTTAAACAGCGGCAAAACCCTGGCCTATGGTTTTGGTGTGTTTTTGGATGTTCCGCTTAAAAAGCTGCGCACCGTGGTACTGGTAGACCGTAACCACAAAAACTTCCCGGTAAGTACCGATTATGCCGGCGTGGCCTTGTCAACCGTTATTAAACAACACGTATACGTATCGCTAAGCGAAACTGGCCAAGATGATGCCGTGTATTTAGGATAAGGACATATTGATATTAAACAGCAAAGGCTGCCCGTAATGGAGCAGCCTTTGCTGTTTATATAAAATACGGTATTAGTTACCGGCTTGTTTAGCTTCTTGTTTCAATTGATCGTTAGCTATAATAACAATTTCCACACGGCGGTTTTGTGCACGACCGGCTTCGGTACTGTTATCGGCAATAGGTTCGTTAAAGCCTTTACCACTGGTGGTTAAACGTGACCCGCTTACGCCGTGTAATGCAATGTAAGCCTTAACCGATTCGGCACGGCGAACCGACAGATCCTGGTTAAGTGCGGCGCTACCGGTATTATCAGTATGGCCTACAATTAAAATATTGGTTTGCGGGTTGTTAGTTAATGATGTAGCCAGGTTGTTTAGGTTAGTTTGCGCAGCTGTTTTTAACGCAGTTTTATTTACATCGAATAAAATGCCCGAATCAAATTTTACCAATATACCTTCACCCTGGCGCTCAACAGTTGCACCCGGAACGGTTTGCTTAATTTCGGCAGCCTGGCGGTCCATTTTACGACCAATAAAAGCACCTGCAGTACCTCCCACTGCACCACCTATAATAGCACCTAATGCAGTATTACCGGCACTTTTGCCTATAATGGCACCAATAGTACCACCGGCACCTGCGCCAATAGCAGCGCCTTTTTGGGTTTTTGTTAACGAATTACAGCCCGAACCTACTAAGCTGGCAGCAGCTAAGCCTACAGCTACAACGGCTGTTTTAAAATTTATAGTTTTCATATTGATGTGTGTAAAATTTGTCTTGTGCCTCAAGATTACAAATCTCTTGCCAAAGTGTTTTATAAACGATCATATTAACTCACTTTGTTTGGTTTGACGCCTGCCAATTAAATAGTTTAATTTGTAATCAAACCCAAACCACTTAGCTGCCATTCTTAGTGTATTGCTCATGCTGCCATTTAAGTATGAAATGACAATTTGTGTGTACTAAGCCATACGCAGTAACATTATTGATTTCACAATACTGAATAAATAAACGATATTGAACCAAACAACCACACCAGCCAATTTTGACTGATATAACACCCGCACAACGCACCTGGATTGCTTTTAAAAGAAACAAAGCGGCTATGGCTGGTTTGGCTATTATTGTGCTATCGGTTTTAACAGCGTTGCTTGGATACTTAATAATGCCCGATGGTTCGCCCAACGCCAATAACATGTCGTTACCGTTGAGCCTTAAAAAGCCCGGCGCAAAGTTTACACTGCTGCTGCTTCCTAAGCCCGATGCGGTTGACAATACTGGTTTATTTGCGGGTATAATAGGAGGCACATCATCCCCTAATCAGGAAATACCTATTACCGGGTATCACATCAAAGCCGATTCGCTTATCATAAACGAGTATCTGAGCGATGAGGACAAGCCTGAACGCAAAGCCTATCATTTAAAGGCAGTTACAAAAAACCAAAAGCAATTTAATTCCGTACAGTTAATTAAAGAGCACATTGTAACCCGCACCTATTGGCTGGGCACCGATATTTATGGCCGCGATTTATTGAGCCGCATTATATTGGGCACCCGTATATCATTAATCGTGGGTATTATGGCCGTGTTCATCAGTTTGCTGGTTGGTGTAACTATAGGTGCGCTGGCCGGATATTATGGTGGTAAGGTTGATGGGGCGCTGAGCTGGTTAATGAACATACTATGGTCATTACCGGCGTTACTGTTGGTTATTGCCTTATCCTTTGCGCTTGGTAAAGGGTTATGGCAAATATTTATAGCAGTAGGCTTATCCATGTGGGTGGAAGCCGCAAGGTTGGTACGCGGACAGGTCATCAGCCTAAAACAAGCCGAATATATTGAAGCCGCACGGGCTTTAGGTTATAACAACCGGCGCATTATTTGGCGGCATATTTTGCCTAATATGGCAGGCCCGGTGCTGGTTGTAGCGGCATCAAACTTTGCTTCGGCCATATTGCTGGAGGCGGGTTTGAGCTTTTTGGGTTTTGGTGCGCAACCGCCGGTGCCCACCTGGGGAGGCATGATACGCGAACATTACGGCTATATTGTAATGGATGCGGCTTACCTGGCCATCATTCCGGGGCTTGCCATTATGCTGATGGTGTATGCTTTTAACCTGGTAACCACGGGATTACGTGATGCTTTTGATATAAAATCGCAAAACGTTAGGTTATAAGATATATTTTCTAATTTAGGGCGTCTACAGAACTACGAATGCAGAATATTGACGAAGGCTCGGGCGAAGATGAGTTAATTAAACTGCTCCTTAAAAGGCAGTGGGAATTAAACTCTTTACTGGAGGTAACACAGGCTATTAATAAAAATACAGCGGCCCCTGTGTTACTGCAAATGCTGGAAGTTATCCTGAAAAACTACCTGCAGGTTGGTAAACTGCGTTTCCTCATCGAAAAGCAGGGTAGTTACGTGTGCGTTTCAAAATACGGAGGCGAGTTTGAAGGCGTGTCGGTTTTGCACAAAGCCTGTACCCTGCTTAAAAAAGTAAAAACTCCCACCGCACTAACCGGGTATACCGATGCCGTATTAAGCAGTTACAATTATTTCATACCTATTTACCATAAAAACAAGGCTATTGCATATGCCCTGATCGGTGATTTTACCCTTTCGGGTGAAATGATGAGCAATGACCTTAACTTTATGCAAACGCTCATTAACGTAATTGTTGTAGCCCTCGAAAACAAGAAACTTTTTCGCGAGCGCTTGCAGGCCGAACGCTTTCAGCGCGAAATGGAGCTGGCCGTTGAAGTGCAGAACATGCTCATCCCGGTTAAAATTCATAAAGATAATGCCATTGAGGCCAGCGCCAAATACCTGCCCCACCAGGATATCGGCGGCGATTACTTCGACTTTTTCCGCCTCAACGATCATGAGTTTTTGTGGTGCATAGCCGATGTGTCGGGCAAGGGAATTTCGGCAGCTTTGCTCATGGCTAACTTCCAGGCCAGCTTACGCGCCTGGGCCACGGTTGAAGACGATCTGTCTGCAGTTGTAAAAAAGCTAAATCAAATTGTTATCCTCAACACCAAAGGCGAGCGTTTTATAACCCTGTTTGTAGCCAAATACAACGAAAAATCGCGCAAGCTGTGCTACATCAACGCCGGCCATAACCCTACCGTTTTATTCAACGGCAAAACTGCCCAGCTATTAAAAACGGGCACCACCATGATTGGTGTTTTCGACGAGCTGCCTTTTATTACCCAGGGCGAAGTTACCGTTGAACCCGGCAGCATGGTTTTTAACTACACTGATGGTTTAATGGATTACGATCTGGAGCAAGACATACGATGGAACGAAGGCAAACTGGTAACTTACATTACCGAAAACGGCCACCTACCATCGTCGCAATTCAATCAAAATTTAATGGACCATCTTAGCCGTATTATTAAAGGCAAGCGTATTGATGATATTACGTTATTAACGTTACGGATAACATAGGTATTAATGACCTTTGGCAAAGTTTTTTTCACCCGCCTCAATAGCTACGTGTAAATTATTTGCTTGTGGAGGTTTGGGGCATGCATATCCCGATGCAAAAGCACAATATGGATTATAAGCTTTATTAAAATCGAGTGTTAGTTTGTTGTTTTTAAAATCTCCCTCACGCAAATCAATATATCGCCCGTTACCATATGTTTCCTTCCCATTGGTCTCGTCAGTAAATGGCAGGAAAAGATAATCAGCATATAGTGGCATACGGGATAAGGCCGCATTACGGTAAACCTCAAGCGTCATAACCTTACCCTTAATAGTAAAACTTAATACAGCATACTTGGTGTATTCGCTTCCACCTCCGCTTATGGCTGGTATGGTAAAAACCCCCGCATTACTTACCAACTCCACCTTAGCCTCTACACGAAAGCTGCTATCCGGCTCAAAAAATCTCAGATACTTCAAATCATCTTCCTTTAAAGGGGAGCTTTTATTCTTCAAAAAATCTTCAATATAATGCTTTCTAAACGCAGTAATTTCCTGTTTATGGCTTTGCGAGTAACTTGTTGAATAAACGGCCATGAGCATGAACAGCGTAATGCATGCTTTTAAAGTATTTCCCATAACAGTTATAGGTTGATAAATCATTTTAATAATAAATACAAATTTGAAGTTTTTTTGAAGAAATTTGAAGTTGGTAAAAAAACATAGCAATATACCAATTGCAAATACAAAGCGTTATCCAAAAAGCATGGCTAAAACTAAACGCCCACCTGTTTTAAAAATCAAAGCACCGGTAGAAAAGTTTCCACTCCTTGCCCGCTATCAGCACGAGTTGGTAGAAGCCGGGTGCGATGAGGCTGGTCGTGGGTGTTTGGCCGGGCCTGTTTTTGCCGCTGCCGTTATTTTACCGCCCGATTTTGAGCACAGTCTGCTTAACGATTCTAAACAACTCTCCGAAGCCGACCGCTACCTACTTCGTACCGAAATTGAGGAACGCGCCGTGGCCTATGCCGTGGCATCGGTTAGTAACGAGGAAATTGACGAGATCAACATCCTCAATGCGTCGTTTTTAGCCATGCACCGCGCTATAGACGCGTTACATATTAAACCCGGCTTTTTGATTATCGACGGTAATCGGTTTAATAAATATCAAACTACGCCCCACCAGTGCATTATACAGGGCGATGGCAAGTATTTCAGCATTGCGGCTGCCTCTATCTTGGCCAAAACCTACCGCGACGACCACATGCTAAAGCTGGCTCTTGAGCACCCCGAATACGATTGGCATACTAATAAAGGCTATCCAACCATTAAACATCGCAACACCGTGTTGCAATTGGGCTTTACCCCGCATCACCGGCGTACTTTTAATGTCACAAATCCACAACTAAGTATCTTTTAATTTTGAATACCAATAAGGGGTTAATACTTTTGCTAACAACCAATAGCCTCTTGTGAAAATTTTAATTGTTACCCATCTCGCTCCGTTTCCGCAAAATAGCGGTTACCCCATTGTGGTGGGCAACACCATTAAGGGGCTTATCGATTCGGGTCATGATGTTTCACTATTTTCACTAAACCCTAAAAAACACAAGGTTTACCACGATAATAATACCGTAAACCATACCGCCCCGACTAACTATTATTCGCACAGTATTGATACCAGCGTATCGGCAGGGCAAGCATTTTTGAGTTTATTTAACGGGAAATTATATACGGTTGAACGTTATTTTGATGCCGGTTTTGAACGCCGGCTATTGCAGGAGGCTAAAGATGGCAATTATGACATTATCCAGTTCGAAGGCTTGTTTGTAACGCCTTACCTGCCAGCCATTCGTAAAGTTACTAAAGCAAGGCTCATTTACAGGGCGCACCATATTGAGTACATGGTATGGGAACGGATGGCTAAACAAAAAACCGATCCCTTTAAAAGATTCTACTTAAAACTAACTGCCCGTCGCATTAAAGATTTTGAACTCAAACAGTTTAACCTTTTTGATGCTGTAGCGGTGTTCACCAACCAGGATAAGGAAGCCATACAACAATATTGTAATAGTAAAATACCAGTGGAGATTATTCCCGTTGGACTTGACCTTAGCCGGTACAAACCTGATCATAAGGTTACCAGGTTCCCCAGTCTTTTCTTTTTAGGCGCTATGGATTGGCTGCCCAACCGGGAGGGCATTGAGTGGTTCCTGGATAATTTTGCAACCGAACTGGCCGACGGCGACCTCAAGGCCCCGTTTTATGTGGCCGGCAACGACATACCTGAACGCTTTGATGATTATGAAGTGGTTGGCAAAATATTCATTCACGGTGAGGTTGATGATGCGCTGGAGTTTGTGAACAGTAAGGCCGTAATGGTGGTTCCGCTGCTATCGGGCGGGGGCATGCGCGTAAAAATTGTGGAAGGTATGGCCATGCAAAAGTGCATTATATCTACATCGCTGGGAGCAGAGGGCATTAACCACTCGCACGGCGAAAATATATTGATAGCCAATACCCCGCAAGAATTTAGGCGCGCCATTAAGCGTTGCATACAGGATGAGCATTATTGCAGGCGTATAGGCTTGAGTGCCCGCAAACTGGTGCAGGAACAGCATGATACCCAAAAGACCAACGAACGCCTTGTAAGCTTTTACGAGCAGTTGCTTAATGGCTGATTTTGGCCTTTTTTTAGTAATTTGCGCCCGCAAATACTATTACTGTTTCTCAAAAAAATGAAGAATACCGCTTTAACCGAAGTACATATACGCGAGGGTGCCAAAATGGTGCCTTTTGCTGGTTATAATATGCCCGTGCAATACGCAGGCATTAATTCCGAACACGAAACCGTGCGCAAAGCCGTAGGGGTTTTTGATGTAAGCCACATGGGCGAATTTATATTAAAGGGCGATAAGGCGCTCGACCTCATCCAGCAAGTTACCAGCAACGACGCTTCGAAATTATACGACGGTAAAGTGCAGTACTCTTGCCTGCCCAACGAAGACGGTGGTATTGTTGACGATCTTTTAGTTTACCGCATTGACGATAAAACCTACATGCTGGTAGTCAACGCATCCAATATTGAGAAAGACTGGAACTGGATAAGCAAATACAACACCTACGGTGTGGAAATGAAAGACATTTCGGACCGCACCTCGCTGCTGGCCATACAAGGTCCTAAAGCTACGGAGGCTTTGCAAAGCTTAACCGACATCGACCTGGGTTCGATGGAATATTACACTTTCAAAAAAGGCAAATTTGCCGGTGTTGATAACGTTGTGGTATCGGCCACGGGTTACACTGGTGCAGGCGGTTTTGAGATCTATTTTGACAACGAGCACGCCGAAGAAATATGGGCAGCCGTATTTAAAGCAGGCGAACCTTTCGGCATAAAACCTATTGGTTTAGGCGCACGCGATACCCTGCGTTTAGAGATGGGCTTTTGTTTGTACGGTAACGATATTGACGATACCACATCGCCATTAGAGGCCGGTTTAGGCTGGATCACCAAGTTCAGCAAGCCATTTACCAATTCGGAAGCCTTACAGCAGCAAAAGCAACAAGGCATCAGCAAAAAGCTGGTGGGCTTTGAGATGACCGAGCGCGGTATACCCCGCCATGATTATGAAATTGTGGATGCCGATGGCAATAACATCGGTAGGGTAACCTCAGGTACGCAATCGCCATCGTTACAAAAGGCTATTGGATTGGGATACGTAAACCAGGCTTTAGCCAAAGAGGGCAGCGAGATATTCATTAAAATCCGCGATAATAAGGTGAAGGCGCAGGTGGTTAAACTACCGTTTACCCCCCAGCCCCCTAAAGGGGGAGCTCAATAGCAATTTCGCAGTAATTAAAATGTGTCATTGCGAGGAGCGATAGCGACGTGGCAATCCCATCGCGTTTCAACCAAGCAAGAGGAGATTGCCACGCTACGCTCCTCGCAATGACATATGGTATAGAATAGAAATTTTGAACACACAACAAGATAAATTCCCCCTTCAGGGGGTTAGGGGGTTAGAAGTTTGCCTTACCCCGGCACTCATTCCTTTGTATAAAGTTGAAGACTATATTGTGGTCATCATCGATATTTTTCGCGCTACCACATCTATCAGTTACGGCATAGAAAATGGTGCCGAGGCTATCATCCCGGTATCGGAAGTGGAAGAATGCGCCGCCTACCGCGAAAAGGGGTTTGACTACCTGTTAGCTGCCGAGCGTAACGGTGAAGTGGTGGCAGGGTTCGATTTTGGTAATTCGCCGTTTGCTTACACGCCCGAAAAGGTGGCCGGTAAAACTGTGGTACTTACTACTACCAACGGCACCCACGCCCTGCACTTATCGCGTAATGCAAAAAAAATAGTGATAGGCTCGTTCTTAAATCTAACCGCGCTTTGCAACTGGTTAAAAACACAGCATGACAATATATTGCTGGTATGTTCGGGCTGGAAAAACAACTTCAACCTCGAAGATACGCTGTTTGCCGGAGCCGTAGTTGAGCAGCTAAAAGCCGACGGCTACAAACTTGACGACCCCGCCATTGCCGCAAACGACCTGTTCCAGTTAGGGAAAAACGACATTAGCGAGTATCTCAAAAAAACCTCGCACGGTGAGCGCCTCAAAAAACTGGGCATCGAAAAAGATATTGCCTTTTGCCTGCAGATAGATCTCACCACGGCCATCCCTGTTTTAGAGGGAGAGAAGCTGGTTAAGTTGTAATCTGCAATACAATATAATCCGTTATGCCGATGCATATCGGCATGACGGATTATAATATGGGAGTATCGTTAACTATTCGCAACCCGTCTCTTCCTCCTCCATCGCCTGAATAAAAACCAAAGTACTATAACTATTAGCACAACAGGCCACGAGGTTATCAGTCCAAAGAAGATGCTTTGTAATAGCTCTACGCTTTCACTAAGTGCAGATTTAAAGCGATAACCAAACCCATTGCCATCTGTTCCTTTTATAGGTGTTTCAGTAAAAAAAGTGATATTGAGAGAGCTATAGGCTATTTGTTTGTTCAAATAATTTAGCTGGCCTTGGGTGGTTTCAATGTTGGTTCGTATCTCATTCAGCTTGTTTTCCACCTCCAGTATATCGGACATCCGGGTCGATTTTTGCAGGAGTTCCTTATACCGGTTTTCGAGCAGCTTTTGATTATTAAGACGGGTGGTGACATCAATAAATTCGGTGGTCACGTCTTTTACCGTAATATTTTTCGATTCTATACGATCGGCCGATGCAGAAACCGTACTTAAAAACTTTTCAAAGTTTTGGGCAGGAATGCGCACGCTAAGGGTATATTCTTTGCGGTCGGCACCGTTGTTATTAGTTTCGGTTTCTTCCGCAACGTAACCACCATGCTTTTTAAGGCTATCGGTAATAATTTTCCGGGTGGCTTTTAAATCATTGGTTTCAAAGGCAATAGAGCCCTCTTTAATAATTTTTTTCTCAATGGTTTTATCTTCAACTGGTGGAGGCATTTTAATGGCATCAACTGCTACAGCTTCATCCATTGATGACTGTGCTGGCGGAGCAGGAGCCAATGCCACTTCCTGCACTTTGTACCCTTCCTGTTTGCCTCCACTTTGGCATGCCCCTAATGAAGTTATAAAAAACACAGCATAAAGCAATCGTATCATATATTTAAGGTTTAAGTTTTTCATTATTGCGATGCCGATCGGTATCGCGTATGGTTTTCTTGTCCAGGTTTTTCTCTAACGCTTCGGTTAAATCAATGCCGGTTTGGTTGGCCAGGCAAATCAAAACGAACAACACATCGGCCATTTCATCGGCCAGGTTAACTTCGTTATCTGATTTTTTGAATGATTGTTCGCCATACTGCCGTGCCATTATGCGGGCCACCTCGCCCACTTCTTCCATGAGTATGGCAGTGTTGGTTAGCTCGTTAAAGTATCGTATACCGGTGGTGTTTATCCATTTATCAACCAGTTGCTGGGCGTCTTTAATTGTCATGTTTAAAAGTAGAAGTATTTAGTGGCAGTAACTGTAGTATAATATTTATGCCTGTAGGAATTTGACAGGCCATTCTGTAAATTCTTTAATTCTGAAAATCCTGATCCAAGACTAAAAATTATCCCTGTCTTTTGTATCCATTATAATGGTCACTGGGCCATCGTTAATTAAACTGATCTTCATATCGGCACCAAAAATGCCGGTTTGGGTCTTTTGTCCGGTTAGCCCATCAAGCAATTCTATCATGTGCTTATAAAGCGGAATAGCCTTGTCGGGCCGTGCTGCACGTATAAACGACGGTCGGTTGCCTTTTTTGGTTTGCGCAAACAACGTAAATTGCGAAATAAGTAATATCCGGCCATCTACATCGGCCAAGGCTTTGTTCATGAGGCCGTTGTCATCGCCAAAAATGCGCATGCCGGTTATTTTTTGTGCCAGCCACTGCGCATCCTCTTTGGTATCGGCATCTTCAATGCCCAGTAAAACTAAAAACCCGGTCTTTATTTCGCCCGTAATATCGCCATCAACACGGCACGAGGCTTCGGTAACACGCTGTAGTATTGCACGCATAGGTTTAAAATGGAAGGGTAAATTGCAAAATGCATCCGCGCTTTGCAAATGTTTTAACAATTGATAACATTTACAGCAATAACGGATATGGATTCATTAAAAAAAAAAGCCGCTCTGCAAGCAGAACGGCCTCCTTATAAGTTTAAGCTAATTGATTACTCAATAACGCTTACTTTGATCATGTTGGTTTTGCCTTGGGCCGAAATTGGTGTAGCAGCAGTATTAATTACCACATCGCCTACTTCAACCAGGTTTTCTGATTTCAGAATGTTGTTTACATCGGCAATAGTTTTGTCGGTGCTTTCCAGCTCATCGTAGTAAAAGGCTTTAACGCCCCATACCAGGCTTAATGAGTTTAACAACTGCCTGTTTGAAGTAAAGATATAAGTGTTGGCTTTAGGACGGTGGCTCGAAATTTCGAAAGCGGTATAACCCGAGAAAGTCATTGACACAATACCTACAGCGTTGGTACGCTCCGACAAATGCACTGCCGACTCACAAACGGCATTACTCATGTGATTTGCATTCTCATTTACCGGGTGGTATGCCTCTTTTGATTTATTGAACGGATAGCCAAGCTCCTCAACATTACGTACAATTTTGGCCATAGTTTCTATAACGATAACCGGGAACTCACCTACCGAAGTTTCGCCGCTCAGCATCACCGCATCGGCACCGTCAAGCACCGAGTTAGCAACGTCGTTCACCTCGGCACGGGTTGGGCGCGGGGTGGTAATCATGCTCTCGAGCATTTGAGTAGCTACAATAACCGGTTTTGAAGCCGCACGACATTTGGTAGCGATCATTTTTTGCAGCAATGGTACTTCTTCTAAAGGCATTTCAACACCCAGGTCACCACGGGCAACCATTACACCATCTGTAGCAGCAATAATTTCGTCAATATTGTCAATGGCCTCAGGTTTTTCAATTTTAGCAATTACGCGTGCCGACTTGCCGTTTTCGCGAATGATGCGTTTCAGGTCAATAATATCTTCGGCTTTACGCACAAATGAAAGACCGATCCACTCTACATCGTTTTGTAAAACGAATTGCAGGTTCACTAAATCTTCTTCGGTCAAGCTGGGGATAGATACTTTAGTGTTAGGCAGGTTAACACCTTTACGTGATGTTAATATACCACCGTGTACAACCTCGCATAATACGTTATCTTTACGGTTGGTTTCAATAACGCGTAGTTGCAGTTTACCATCGTCTAACAAAATAATTTCGTTAGCCTGTACATCCTGCGGAAAGGTTTCGTAAGTGATGTAAATGTTGTTTTCGTCGCCAATACACTCGTTGGTAGTCATGTTTATTTGCTTACCGTTAATGAGGTGTATGCCACCGTCTTTAACCAAACCTATGCGAATTTTAGGGCCTTGCAAATCGGCCAGCATAGCAATGTTGGTTTTATATTGCTCGTTAATCTCACGAATGAGATTAATGGTTTTTTGGTGGTCTTCGGGTTTACCGTGCGAAAAATTCAGGCGGCAAACGTTAACACCAGCTTTTACCATAGCTAATAACACATCTTTTTTTGCAGATGCCGGGCCCATGGTGGCCACAATCTTAGTGCGGTTGTAAGACAATTTCATATGTTGGTTTTATCGGGTCGTGTTAAATTAATTAATATTAGTGTGTAATAAATACACTTTTAAAACGCCGCTAAAATAAAAGATTTTCCCGTGATTTTATCTTTTTAGGTTCAATCTTTACGGCGGCCATAATTTCGGGTATGCGGTTTAACTGGCTTATGAGGCTGTTAAGGTCGGTTTCGTCAATAAAATTTTTTATCATAAAAAAATAGTCAACCTCGCGCATTTCAGGTATTAATAGCCCTTCTGAGCCTTTATTGGCAATAAAATAAAAATCCGTTTCGGTGGTTTCCCACTGGTAATGGTAAATTGAAAACAAGGCGGGCTCGTTAATTCCGTGATAAATATCAACGGCCAGGTCGGGTTGTTTTTTAAAATTAAAGTTCAGGTGCTTATTAATAAAGTGACACACCCGGTAGTCTTTAAGCGGGGTATTAATGGCCACAAGTACGAAGTCGAGGTCAATCTCAAACTTTAAAACCTTTTTAGTCAAAACTAAATGATATTTTTGCGTTTCAAAATTACAAATAAGAAACCGTTGCAATAAAATTTTGTTGTTAACAATGCATGAGATTTTAGATTTGATATTTAAGTAAATTTATTTTTCTTTGCACAGAATTTTTATTTAATCATTTAACATAAATTATTATGTCTGATATCGCTTCAAGAGTAAAAGCAATCATCGTGGAAAAATTAGGTGTTGACGAAAGTGAAGTTACACCTGAGGCAAGTTTCACCAACGATTTAGGTGCTGACTCATTAGACACCGTGGAATTGATCATGGAGTTTGAAAAAGAGTTTAACGTAGCTATTCCTGATGATCAGGCCGAAACTATCGGTACTGTAGGCCAAGCTATTGCTTACCTGGAAAAAAACGTTAAATAAGCACTCCTCAATAATATTTAATGGAGTTTAAACGAGTAGTTGTAACCGGACTTGGTGCGCTTACTCCGATAGGTAACTCCGTTCCGGAATACTGGAACGGGTTAATTAACGGAGTTAGCGGTGCCGATTTTATCAAGAGTTTTGACGTAACGCATTTCAAAACAAAATTTGCATGCGAAGTTAAAAATTTTGATGCCGATGCTTTTCTGGGCCGTAAGGATGCCCGTAAGCTCGACCCTTTTGTTCAGTACGCTCTGTACTCCACCGAAGAGGCGGTTAAAGATGCAGCGTTAGATTTTGAAAAGCTGGATACCAACCGTATCGGTGTGATATGGGGCTCGGGTATTGGCGGTTTAAAAACATTTTTGGATGAAGTGGTAAACTTTGCCAAAGGTGACGGTACGCCGCGCTTTAACCCGTTCTTTATTCCTAAAATGATCGCAGATATTGCCCCCGGCCATATCTCTATCAAATACGGTTTACGCGGACCAAACTTTACCACCGTTTCGGCATGTGCTTCGTCAAACAACTCGCTGATAGATGCTTTTAACTACATTAGGTTGGGTAAAGCAAATATGTTTATCAGCGGTGGTTCTGAAGCCATTATTAACGAAGCTGGTATAGGTGGTTTTAATGCCATGCACGCTTTAAGTACCCGTAATGATGACCCGTCAACGGCTTCACGCCCGTTTGACCTTGACCGCGACGGCTTTGTTGCCGGTGAAGGTGCAGGTACTATTATTTTGGAAGAACTGGAGCACGCTAAGGCCCGTGGTGCAAAAATTTATGCCGAAATGATGGGCGGTGGCATGAGTGCCGATGCCTACCACATGACGGCCCCGCACCCTGAAGGCTTAGGCGCAGCATTGGTAATGAAAGCCGCGCTTGAGGATGCCGGCATGACCCCTGCTGATATCGATTACGTAAATGTACACGGTACATCTACCCCGATCGGCGATCCGCAGGAAGTTAAGGCCATACAAGAGGCCTATGGCGACGAGTTGTATCGTATCAACATCAGCTCAACCAAATCAATGACAGGCCACTTGCTTGGTGCTGCCGGTGCGGTTGAAGCTATTGCAGCTATTTTAGCTGTTAAAAATGATATTGTACCTCCAACCATTAACCACTTTACCGATGATCCTGCTTTTGATCCGCGTATAAACTTTACGTTTAACCAGGCGCAAAAACGCGTGGTACGTGCGGCTCAAAGCAATGGCTTTGGTTTTGGTGGCCATAATGCTTCGGTAATCTTCAAAAAATACGAAGAATAATAATTCGTTTTACATGCCTGTAAGCCGCTTATACAAGCTCTACTTATCTCCGCACCGTAAATACGTAAAAACACTAAAAAATTTGCTCGGCTTTGTGCCGGGCAATTTGTCTTTATACCGGTTGGCTTTCAGGCATAAGTCTGTGGCTCAATCTGTTAAAAAAGGTGTTAAAAACAGTAACGAACGGTTAGAATTTTTGGGCGATGCCGTTTTAGGCAGCGTGGTGGCCGAGGTATTGTTTAAAATGTACCCTTACGAAGATGAGGGATTTTTAACCGAGCTGCGCTCAAAAATTGTTAGCCGTAACAATCTTAACCAGCTTGCCCGCAAACTGGGCTTAGAAGGCCTTATACAATACGATAACCGCATGGTAGCTTCAGCCCGCCAGGGCTCGTTACTGGGCGATGCATTTGAAGCACTGGTAGGCGCTGTATACCTCGACAAAGGTTACGATTTTACCAAAGGGTTAATCATTAACCGCATTATCAAAGCTCATATTGATATTCACACCCTTGAGCAAACCGAAACCAACTTTAAAAGCAAATTAATTGAGTGGTGCCAGCGCCACGGCAAAGACGTGCTTTTTGAACTCACGCTAAACCAGGACGGAGAAAGCAATAAACTGTTCACCATCCAGGTAAACATCGACGGCGAAATTATGGGTCTTGGCAAGGAGTTCAGCAAAAAGAATGCGGAGAAACTGGCGGCCGAAAAGGCTTGCGAAGCGTTGGGTATATAATTTCTTCAAATACCCCCCCCTAACCTGTTAAACAATTAGCCAGTACACTTTCTGCTACTTTTTATTTAAATTTGTGTATGGAGACTTTAATTGTACATCCAAAAACGAAAGAACAATTAGCTGCGCTAAAAGCATTTATAAAAGCGCTTAAAATTGACTTTAGTACTGAAAAAGGGCCATACAATCCGGAATTTGTTGAAAAGATACTCCAAGGCCGTGAAGATATTAAGAATGGCAAAGGTGTTAAAATAGCACCTGAAGACTTATGGAAGTAATTTTTAGCCCCAAAGCAATTGATGATCTCAATTACTGGCGAAAATCCGGTAACAAAACCATTCAAAATAAAATATCAAATCTTTTAAAAGCTATACAGAAAGATCCGTTTAAAGGTATTGGAAAGCCCGAGCCTTTAAAGCATAATTTATCAGGTGCCTGGTCCCGACGCATTACTCAAGAGCATCGGTTAGTTTACGAGATCAATGAGCGAAATCAAATAGTAATTCTTGATGTACTTTCGCTAAGAGGCCATTATTAACCCAACCATTTTCACTAATAATTAATTCCTCCGCTTTAAAATATAGGCTTTTGCTAATTTTATAGCATGACTACCTCACAAAACGCTTGTTCGAGGCTTCGTTGTTGGTTGAGCGGGTATTACAAGGTATTGCGATACCTATGGAAATGAAATATAGAGTTGGAAACGCCCTATCGGGCCGAAAGCCTATCAGCACGCATTAACGCTAATGTGTGTTGCTGGCAAAACCAAAGCATTGTATTAGTATTTGCCTTATTTAAATATTCTGCAGGTTACGCTTAGTTTAAGGATATTATTGCCCGGTAAAGCTTTTTAACAGCGGTGTACCTTTAGATTGCTTATACCCTTCAAACGATTTATTGATAAACTGTATCAACTCATAGTCGTTCCACTTTAAAAATTCCTGGTAGGGCGGGTTATAGTCCAGCATAAAATTCGGAATTTCATCATCGGGTATTTTGGTAATACGCTTAACCAGTTCGCGGGTATAGCGTTTATTAATTACCACCTGCTGATTTTCTTGTGCTATGTAGTTTGCAAAGTGGCGGGCCCGCTTGGGCTCTTTGCCAAACAGCTCGTAAAAGCCCGTAAGCGGCGATGACAGGAATGAAGTGGCCGGCGGTTTTCCATCGTAATAAATGCCTTTGCTGCGATAAGTGTTCATTACCTCCTGCTGCTCCAGTTTCCGCGTTTTGGTTTTAACCACCACATCATCTAACACAATAGCGGGCACCAGGTATACAAACAAAGGTTTCTGTACATCGGCAATAAGGCGTTGCTCGGTAAAACCAACCTTTTGAAAAAGCAAGGTATCGCCCGGTACAGCATTTATAGAAAACTCACCTATTAAGTTGCTGATAACTACCGAACGATGCTGTAAGTTGGTAATAGTAACCTGCGCAATGCGCTGCATAATTTTATTGTTATACGTAATGCCCTTTACAGGTATCAGGTCTTGAGCTACGGCAGGCTTAGCTACAAAGCATACTATCAAAGCAGCAAAACAAACCCATAAACGCATAATCAATAAATTCATCAGAATACAAATTTACGGTTTAAATGCTAAGGCTATGTGTTAAAAAAGGTTAAGCTTTGGAGTTAATAGGTAACTGATCAACTACTCGCCATTCAACCACTCATCAATTCACACAAAAATCTTATCTTTGCACATGATAAAATCAATGACAGGGTACGGAATTGCATCTCATGATTCGGGAAGCACCAAGTACACCGTTGAGATCAAATCGCTGAACAGCAAATTCCTTGAGCTGTCATTGCGTATCCCCAAAGCATTTTCTGAAAAAGAGTTTCAGCTGCGTACCGAGTGCAATAAGCAAATTGAACGCGGTAAAGTAAACCTGAGCATTAATGTTGAGCAAAGCGGTTCGACCGTAAAAGCGGCCGGTATTGATGCCAAATTATTAAAGCATTATTACGAGCAGCTTAAAGCTGTAAGTAACGAACTGGGCGAACCCACCAATAACTTAATGCAGTTAGCCCTGGGCTTACCCGAGGTGGTAAAATACACCGAAGACACCATAACTGATGAAGAATGGAAACTGGTTGAAGGTACTTTTAAACAAGCTTTAGCCAACTTTCAGCAGTTTAGAAGCGATGAAGGCAACGTGTTACAGCAAGAAGTAACCAACCGTATTGGTGTTATTTTAACCAACCTGGAGCAGGTTGAAATTGAAGACCCTAAACGCATCCCGTTAATACGCGAGCGTTTGAACCAATTTTTGGCCGATGCCGTTGGCGGCGATAACGTTGACCATAACCGTTTTGAGCAGGAACTTATTTATTACATAGATAAGCTTGACGTTACCGAAGAAAAAGTACGCCTTAAAACCCATTGCCTTTACTTTTTAGAAACCCTGCAAAGCCCCGATGCCAATGGTAAAAAACTGGGCTTTATATCACAGGAGATAGGCCGTGAAATAAACACCCTTGGCTCAAAAGCCAACGATGCCACCATGCAAAAATTAGTGGTAGGCATGAAAGAAGAACTCGAAAAAATTAAAGAACAATTGTTGAATGTATTATAGTTGAACGGTGATTGGTGAATAGTGAGTGGGCGTTTATCCTTTATAATAATTTGCCATTCATCATTCACTACTCACTAATCAGCCACTCACTAAGCCATGGGTAAACTGCTTATTTTCTCTGCACCGTCGGGAGCCGGTAAAACCACCATTGTACACCACCTGCTAACTAAATTTCCTGAGCTGGAATTTTCTATATCGGCAACCACCCGTGAGCGTCGCGGAGATGAGGTGCATGAGCAAGACTACTATTTTATAAGCAAAGAGGAATTTTTGCACCGTATTGCTAAAAAGCAATTTGTAGAGTTTGAAGAAGTGTATTCGGGAACTTTTTACGGCACATTACGTGAAGAAATTGAACGTATATGGAAAAAGGGTAAAACCGTAATATTTGATATTGATGTGGAGGGAGGCTTGCACCTAAAACGTAAATACCAGGAACAGGCGCTTGCTATCTTCGTTCAACCCCCATCATTAGAGGTTTTAAAGCAGCGTTTAACCGGACGAGGCACGGATAGCGAAGAAAAATTGAAGGAACGCTTTGCAAAAGCAGAAAAAGAGCTCAATTATGCACCAAAATTCGATATTATATTAAAGAATTTTGATTTAGAGACTGCTTGTAAAGAAGCAGAGCAATTAGTGGGTGATTTTTTAAACAAATAGCGGTCATTTTTTGTCCCAAAACAGCAAAAACCAGTATTTTATTACTAATTTAACTGCAATTTAAAGCTCAGAATAGCGGAATGAAGATAGGATTGCTGTTTGGATCGTTTAACCCCATTCATATCGGGCATTTAATTATTGCCAATTACATGGCCCACTACACCGACCTTGATAAGGTTTGGTTAGTGGTTACCCCGCAAAATCCGTTTAAAAAGTATGGCGGCTTAATAAACACTTACGACCGGCTTGAGATGGCGCGACTGGCAACCGACCATGCCGATAAGCTGGAAGTAAGCGATGTGGAAATTAAACTCCCGCAACCGTCATACACCATTGACACCCTTACCCATTTAAAGGAACAATACCCACAGCACGATTTTGTACTCATTATGGGATCTGATAATTTGGCCGGGCTACATAAATGGAAAAACTATAAACTCATACTACGCGACTACAAGGTGTTTGTATACCCCCGTCCCGGCTATGAAAATGCCGAGCTG
Organism: Mucilaginibacter terrae; assembly: GCF_031951985.1. Lineage (NCBI taxonomy): Bacteria > Pseudomonadati > Bacteroidota > Sphingobacteriia > Sphingobacteriales > Sphingobacteriaceae > Mucilaginibacter > Mucilaginibacter terrae. Next base: position 2,861,480 of record NZ_JAVLVU010000001.1, read on the forward strand.
GCTTCGCACCCATCGGTAACCATTACCATGACCCCTCAAATGGAGCTGTCGGCAACCTTTATTCGACAGGCCATTGCCGATAAAAAGAACGTGCAGTTTTTTTTACCCGAGGAAGTGCTGAAGTTTATAGAGAGTAAGAATCTGTACCGTTAATTTTTGGGGATAATGTGCGCCATTATGAAAACGTAGCAATCTCTGCGCACTGTCTGAATCAGAATTAACTTAATTAAAGAAATTTCAAAATTAATTCCCCCTATTCAGTCATGCTGAACTTGTTTCAGCACCTCATATGCTAAGTTCATTTACACCATTAACTGCTCCAACTCTTGGCTCCTGGTTCTTGTCTCTTGCATCTAAACCACTATCTTTACATCGTGAGCGAGAAAACCATCCTGAAACTACAATTGCCAACTGATCCGCGCTGGGTTACTAACGTGGTGGAAAGCAATATTGAAGAAATTTTAACCGACCATGCTTTTTGCGAGCAAAAAGCGGCCAGCAATGCCATTACGCTTATTGTGCAAAACCCCAACCTGAGCGATCTGGTGCAGGAAATGGCACTATTGGTACAGGAGGAAATGGATCACTTTAAACGCGTACACGATATTATTTTAGCCCGGGGCTATGTATTGGGCCGCGAGCGTAAAGACGATTACGTAGGTGAACTATTGAAGTTTTTGAGTAAGGGAGGCGGCCGCGAGGTGCAACTGATAGACCGACTATTGTTTGCCGCCATGATAGAAGCCCGCAGTTGCGAACGCTTTAAAGTACTGTCCGAAAACATTAACGACCCCGAATTGGCTGCCTTTTATCATGAACTGATGATAAGCGAAGCCACACATTATGCCACGTTTATTCGCCTGGCTAAAAAATATGCCGAAACCATAGATGTAGAAGCCCGCTGGAAAGAGTTTTTAGCATATGAAGCCCAGGTAATACAAAACTACGGCAAAAAAGAAACTATTCACGGGTAGGAAAGCTTTGTTTACTGGCATTTAAGAGGCGATGCAATCGCCAACCCATATTAAGCACTCATCACAGATGAGCGCAAGTTTCGAAATCACTTTACCTGTCCTCATAGGGCACTGTAATAAGTGAAAGCATATACTTAGGCCTGTGCTTTGAACTCGGGGATTGCTTCGACGGCCACCACTCTTACCCTCGCTGTATCGCAATGACGTGATGGAGATATACGCTTGGCTCCTGATTCTTGGCTCTTGCTTCTAAATTCCCTCCGTATTATGCGGTATGCACCCTGCCACATTCTCCAGGTAATTTTTCATCATTTCCAAATCTACAATATCGTTTATTAAGCCAATGTGCATATCGGGGCGCACAATAATAGTTTTATTCTGATGCTCCTTAATATCGAAGGCATCGTAAATGTGCTGGTTTTTAACCGATGGCGGCAGGTGAAAAAAGTTAAGCCAGCCATTGTAGTTTTGGGTTATCCACTTGGCCAGGCTAAACAAATACAGTTCCTGCAATGGCCCCATGGTAATGAGGGTAAAGCCCGGCTTGCTACACCAGGCATGCAGGTCTGTTTCCTGCAACTTCTTTTCATCAAACACTTTTAAGTAGGGTAACCTATCACCGGCTTTAAAGGCTTTTAGCTGGCTCAGGTGCAGATTTAAATCGCTGTTTTGGTAGCTGATACCTATTTGCGATATCGTTTTAAAAACTTCATGCCTGAATTTCTCTTTTTTCCAAATTCGGTTCATTAAAAAAGGCAATGCCAAACGTTTAATCCAACCCGCTACAATGCCACGAGCCATGATGAGGTTAAACGCCCTATCGGTGGTTTTTAACAAATTGGCAGCCACAGGCATACGCTCGGCAGCGTAAGAATGCAGCACATCGGGTTTTAAATGCCCTTTTATTACTCCTGCCAGTTTCCAGGCCAGATTATAGGCATCTTGCAAGCCCGTATTCATGCCCTGCCCCCCAACAGGAGAGTGAATGTGGGCGGCATCGCCAATTAAAAAGCAGCGCCCAATCCTGAATTTATCGGCCATGCGATGGTGCAGGCCGTAGGTAGTAAACCAGCGGCATTCTTTTATTGTAAACTGCTGGCGAAGTTTTTCGCGCAGGGCAGGCAGTACATCATCAATTATAAGATTGTCTTTATTTAACAACTTTGAAGGTAGGTTACCCACAATGCGCCATGTATTAGCCTCGGGCATAGGAAAAAATGCAGCAAAGCCCTGTGCGGTGAGGTACATGTTCATATAATCGCCGCCTGTGTCCATTACCACATCGGCCAGGTAAAACCGGCTATCGTAAGTATCGCCGTCAAAATGGATATGCTGCCAGCGGCGTACAGCGCTGTGGGCACCATCGGCACCAATAAGGTAATCGGCTACAAGACTGTAATCCTGTTCGCCGTTATTTAATTTAGCACTTACCACACCGGTACCTTGTTGTAATGAAGTAAGGGTTGTATTCCAGTAAACCGGACAACTTTTGCTGGTTAAATAATCGAGCAATACGCGTTCATTTTTATGCTGCTCGTAAATATGGATGAACGGGTATGGCGTTTGTCCCTCGCCAGCATTGGCTATTGCAAATGAACCTTTGAGCTTCCCATGGTAATGAAAATTAAACCCTTGTGCCGGTTTCCCTCCCGCCAGTACCGTATCAATTATTCCTAACTGCCGGTAAATTTCGAGCGAGCGAGATTGTACGGCCAATGCTTTAGAGTACTGCGTTGGCCCCTGTCGCTTATCAATAATTACGGGCTGAATACCATAGCGCAGCAACTGAGCGGCCATCATTAAACCCGATGGCCCGGCGCCAACTATTATTACTTTTACCGGACTTTGAGGTATAGGTGCCATACCCAAATATGCTCAGAAAAATCGAGTTTTTTCACCCGAATATCAACAGATTAAGATTTATACAACAGAAATATAGCTGGCCGTTTGCGCAGATCGGGCTGTTGTTTTTTCCACGTGGCAATAGTTTGCGTTTGTACAAACTCAGTGGCGGCAGTTAAGTCGCAGGCAATACACAGGCGGGTTGTGGGTTTGCAGCTTTTGAGAATATCCTCTAATAAGGAATCATTCCTGAATGGGGTTTCGATAAACAACTGCGTTTGGCTTAAACGTTCGGCCAGGCCTTCCAGCTCTTTAATGCGTTTGCTGCGTTCGAACTTATCAATAGGCAAGTAGCCATGAAAGGTAAAGCTTTGTCCGTTAAAGCCAGATGCCATTAGCGCCAACAGAATAGAGCTTGGTCCTACCAGCGGAACAACCTTTATGCCGAGACGGTGCGCTTCGGCCACAATTTCGGCACCGGGATCGGCTACGCCGGGGCAACCGGCCTCGCTCATGAGGCCGGCATCTTTACCTGCCATTAATCCGTCAAAAAACTCTTTCAAATCGGCGTTGCGGTTATGCTTGCCGTAATCATAAATAACCAACTGGCTTTGCGGAATAGTTAGCCCGGCCTGCTTTAAAAACTTACGGGCGGTCTTTTCATTTTCCACAATGTACTCGCTTATCTGATTAATGGTTTCAACCAAATAGGGCGTAAATGAACGGCTCGCGGCGTCATCGGCCAGCGGAACCGGGATGAGGTATAGTGTTCCGGTGGGCATGGTGCAAAGTTGGGGTTTTATTCAGGCAATTAATAATATCTGTAAATAAAAACAGCATAACAGGGCTTAATCTGTTATGCTGTTTTTTAAATTGCTCGCCTTTATTTAAGCAAGCTTAACGCTTCCTTAATACGTGGTATCATATTTTGAATATCCTCCAAAGTTGATGTACCAACCGATGCCCGGAACCAGGCCACGTCATCGCCCGTACCAAATGCCGAGAAAGGTACCAAGGCAACCTTGGCTACTTTGATGAGGTAGAAGTTGATATCGGCCGGGGTATGCAGCACGTCGCCCTCGGGAGTGGCTTTACCTACGTAATCAATTTTAATGGTTAAGTAAATGGCTCCCATTGGCTGTATGGCATCTACCGCAAAGCCTTCGGTTTTTAAATCCTGAAAACCTTTGTACAAGGTATTTAAGCTATCCTGTATACGGCCGCTAAATTTTTGCAAATAGTTATGTAATTGAGCATCATCCTGAATGTATTTGGCAGCTGCAACCTGTTCGGCTTTAGGTGCCCAGGCTCCCATATGGCCAACTATGGCTTTCATTTTAGAAATGATGTTCTCCGGACCAAAGCCCCAACCCACACGCACACCGGTAGCGGCAATACATTTTGATAAACCGTCGATATAAACCACGTAATCTTTCAATTCAGGACGCAGGGTAACCGGGTCAAAATGCTTCTTGCCAAAGGTTAGCATGGCGTAAATCTGGTCGTACATAATGTACAAAGGCTTTTCTCCTTCGGCGCGGGTGGCGTTCTCGGCAATTACCAGGTCGCATATTTCTTCCAGGTCGGCCTTTTCAAACATGGTACCGGTTGGGTTTTGCGGCGAGCACAGGCAAAGCAGGGTAGCACCTTTTAAGTGCGGAGCTAAATCGGCAGCTTTAGGCAAAAAGTTATTCTCGGCAGTGGTAATTATGGGCACCTCATTGGCACCGGTAATGTGACAGTAATGGTTATTGTTCCATGACGGTGATGGATAGATCACCTTATCGCCCGGATCAACCAGTGCTAAAAATATTGAATAAATAATAGGTCGCGATCCGCTTGAGATCAACACCTCGTTAGGGGTAACCTGTATATTATGGTGCTTGGCTAAAAATGCAGCTACCTGTTTACGCAGGTCGAGTATACCATCGGCCGGTGGGTAGTTGGTTTGATTGTCTTTATACGCTTCGATGATGCCGTCACGCAATTCCTCTGGTATGGGATAAATATTCGGGTCAAAATCGCCAATGGTAAGGTTGGCAATTTGCTGCCCCTGGCGTTTAAGTTCGTTTATTTCGTTACCTATTTTAATAATCTCAGACCCCTTTAAGGTTTGAGCCAATACCGATACACTCATAGTAGTTTGTTAATGAGGGGCAAAGATAGGGGTTTTAGAGTCAAGAATATAGAGTCAGGAATCAAGACTTTAGTTGCAAAAAAAAATTAAAGCACAAAAAAAGCCGCTATTACTAACGGCTTATATCTGTATTCTTGATTCTGTACTCTTGAATCTATCCCCTATGCTCCAGCCGGCTTTCTCAGCCTGATGATATGCATCCAGTGCATTACCTTCATAACCGGGTAAACAGGGTCAATTTCAAACCAGCGGGCACCAAAATTAGGGCTGTTGGGGCGTTTGTGGTGATTGTTCTGAAACAGTTCGCCCAGCATTAAAAAGTCGAACGGGGTAGTGTTTTTTGATTTGTCGCCGTTATCGAAGTTAGAATAGCCGTATTTGTGGCCGCACCAGTTTACAATAGCACCGTGTAACGGGCCCATAATAAATTGAAGCGGGAGCAACAACCACTGCCACCAGGCCGTAGCAAACTGAGCGTAAAAAAGCGCATATAATACACCGAAACCAATACGGGTTATAATATGTGAACCATAGTAATCTATTAAGCGCCACTCGGGGTAGTTACCTTTAAACTGCGCATCAGGTTCTTTTACCCTTTTTTCGTACAGCCTGAAACTAATGGCCGTGCGGTACATCATCTGAAATACGTCGGTAAAAAAATGGGGCGAATGCGGGTCTTTTTCGGTATCGCTGTATGCATGATGCTCGCGGTGCATAATGGCATAAGCGCGCGGATTTAAAAAAGAGGAACCCTGAGTTACAAACGTTAAAAAATGGAATAAACGCTCGGTAAATTTGGGCGTGCTGTACATTTTATGAGCAGCATAACGGTGCAAATAAAACGTTTGAAAGAACAACGATAAGAACCAATGGGCAATAAAGAATATTATTATGATCACAGTTATACAAGTGTGTGTTATAGTGTATTATATAAAATAATGCACCTTAAATTTGTTTGCGCAAAGGTAACATTAAAAATTCAAGATGTTAATAGTTTTCCACAATAAAAAACCGGCCTTATGCAGACCGGTTTGCATTAATTTAAACGCAATAATTACAAGATTATTGCCTCGTTAAAATCCTGTTTTGGCACCGGCAGTTCAAACTGTTGTGCTATTAATTCGTACGATTTTAGCCTGTCGTCAAAATCTTCGGCTATGGTAACCAGCATTACTTCGTCAACATTATAGGTGTTGGCCAGGCGGGTAATAATGTCTTTCATTTGCCCGGGCGTACCGGTTATTACACGGCGGCGGTTCATGCGTATGCGCTCTAAATCCTGTGCGGTGTATTCGGCATCTTTTACATCCTCATAACTTAAAGGCACTATGCCGCCGCCCTTTTCAAACTGCAAAAAGCGGTAATCCATTACGGCCTGGTGCTGGCGTAGTTTTTCTTCATCCTCCGAGCAAAAAGCAAATATGGCTACGTTGGCCTCAGGCTGAGGGAGATCAGCCGATGGCTGGAAACGGGCGCGATACAATTCAACCGCCTGCGCGCCGCCAACCGGGTTTATAAAATGGGCAAACGAAAAGCCCATGCCAAAATGCGCAGCAAACAAACTGCTTTGCCCGCTCGAACTTAACAGCCACATGCCCGGCACAGTATCAACCTGCGGAATGGCGCGTATTTTGGCGGCAACGGGGCCGGTTTCGGCGGTATCGTGAAAGTAATTTTGCAGGTCCATCAGCTGTTCTACAAAATCCTGCTCGCTAAATTTATTGGATGGGTTTAATACCGATGCCGTAATGCGATCGGTACCCGGCGCACGGCCCATGCCCAAGTCAATACGACCGGGATACAAGGCTTCCAGCATCCTGAAGTTTTCAGACACCTTCAATGCACTATGGTTAGGCAGCATTATACCACCCGAACCCAAGCGAATGTTTTTAGTTTGCGAACCCAGGTGAGCAATAAGCACTTCGGGGGTTGAGCCAGCCAGGCTGCCGGTGTTATGATGTTCGGACACCCAAAAGCGGGTGTAGCCTAATGAGTCGGTTAATTTGGCCAGTTCAACCGTTTCCTGTACGGCACGGCTGGCGGTAACGCCTTTACGCACGGGCGACTGGTCGAGCACACTTAAACGAATGTTTTTCATAGTCATAGTTTGTGCAAAAATCAGGTTATTGGTTTAAATAGCTTGTAATTATTTGTTTTATGGCATGCGGCTTACAAATTAGGATTAGCTAAACTTGAGCAATTTTCCTGTTTACCAAAAATTAACCGCTGGGAAATTTTACATTAACCTTCAATTTAAAAAGAGGGCATTTAGGCTGATTTAAGACTATTAGTTTTTTAAAAACTTCAATATGCTTATTTTCACGCCTTTAAATAATTCTCCCGGGCGCTAACCATTTGCTAAATCGCTGGTATAAAAAATTATGACTGAGAACGCGAAGCATCTCCGCATACTTAATATGATAGAGGAGATTGAAGATTATGCTATCATATTGTTAGATAGCAACGGCAATATCGAAAACTGGAATAAAGGTGCGCAACGCATTAAAGGATACAATCCCCATGAGATCATTGGCCAGAATTTCAGGATATTTTATACCCCGGCCGACCAGGCTATTAAAAAGCCCGAAACCCTTATTAATATAGCGCGTACCAAAGGCCGTGCCATTGACGAAGGATGGCGGTTGCGTAAAGATGGAACCCGATTTTGGGGAAGTATTACCATAACCGCCATACACGATAAAGCGCGCCAAGTAATTGGCTTTACCAAAGTTACACGCGATTTAACCGATAAAATGTTGGCTGGCGAAGCCATAAGCCAACATTTGGATCAACTCAAGATTCAAAACCTGGAACTGGAACAGTTTGTGTACATAGCATCTCACGATTTGCAGGAGCCGCTGCTCACCATTGGTAATTTTATTGAAATGCTAAAGGTTGATTACGGTCCGGTATTACAAGACGATGATGCGCAGTTGTACTTAGGATTTATTGAAGATGCGGCATCGCGTATGCGCAACCTCATTAAAGACCTGCTGGATTACTCGCGGCTTGGCAAAACCAAACAAACCGAACAAGTTGACATTAACGAACTGCTGCAGCACCTCATAAGCGATTTAGATACCCGAATTACGGCATCCGGTACGCAAATTAACTTTAACAATTTGCCAACGGTAACCGGGTACCGTACCGAGTTGAGGCAGCTTTTTCAAAATTTGATTACCAACGCTATTAAGTTTGGCAAAAAAGAGGTTAGCCCGGTAATTAACATTTCGGCAAAACAGCATGAGGCCGGCGGCTGGGCGTTTACCGTGCAGGATAACGGCATAGGCATCGAACCTAAATATCACGAAAAAATATTCCTGATATTTCAGCGGTTGCATAACCGTGATGAGTATCCGGGAAATGGTATTGGTTTAGCCAATTGCAAAAAAATAGCGGCCATGCATGGTGGCGATATTGGTGTACAATCGGCACCGGGAACAGGAAGTAGTTTTTATTTTACATTAAATATAGAAGGCCAGGAAAAGGATGACAAAAATTAAGGATTTGGATTGTGTGTTGCTGATTGATGATGACAGGCCGACTAACTTTCTCCACAAAAGAGTAATAGAAAAAACAGGACTTGAAGTAGAAGTACAGGCACACACATCGGCAACCGATGCCCTGGAATTTTTAACATCCACCGGTAAGTATGCAGGTACAGAGCTATTAACCCGCCCCGGGATAATTTTTTTAGATATAAATATGCCCGGCATGAACGGCTGGGAATTTATGGAAGAGTATAAACAACTTTCGCCAAGCCAAAAAGCGCGCATAGTGGTTATTATGCTTACCACCTCGTTAAACGCCGACGACCGCGACCGCGCACTGAACGACGACCATATTGCCACCTTTTACCACAAACCCCTCCGCACCGAAATGGTAATGGAACTGGTAAACAAACATTTCAGCTTAGGCGAAGATGGACCGAGCCCGGAACTGAATTAATTGTTTATTAAAGACATATGCAGCCACGCTAAATAATAGTGTGGCTGTTTTGTTTTATATTGGCTTGTTTGTAATATAGCTCCATAATGCCACTAACTATACTACTGCTGCTTTCACTAATTCAATCCACTGTATTGTATTTGGATGCCGATTTAAAACGTGCCAAACACATCTTAAGAAATGAGCATGGTATATGGTTAAGTAAAGAAGATGAGCTATATACTTTGAACGTGTTAGAGCCTTATGCAAAAACAGATCTGACTAAATTTAAATTTTCATCCCGAAAAGAAGGAAAGTATATTGTAGGTTGCTGGAAGCATAGAGGCAAAAAGAAGTTAGAAATTTATCAAGTAGAAACCACATTACATGTAGATAGTGTTTTTGAAACTGCTAATTATACAGATCTGACAGGGAAAAGAACAGTTGAACATACTCATATAGTTACGGAATTTAGATACCGCACGTACATTATTAATGATAGTAAAAAGCCACAGCTCATCTTTACCATAGCAACCAAAGGCGAACAATTGAATTATTCGATAGGCAAACACACTGTTTATCCGATGTATGAAAGCATTCCGGTAGGGCTATTAACTCCGGATGAAAAGACAATATTGAAAGTTATTGCCAAAAACTAAATAAGTCTTTTGCTTCATAATTATGACTCACACACAATTAAAGATAAAACCTGCTTTAATAGAGCCAAAATTTTCTATCAAACCACTTGTAAATTAAACATATACTCGTATCTTTGCAGTCCCGAAATTACGGGGTATAGTAAACTGTTTAATATAATTTAATTTAAAGCAAGTGAATACGTTAAGTTACAAAACTGTCTCAGCCAACAAAAAGACCGTTAACAAACAATGGGTTGTTGTTGACGCACAAGGCGAGATTTTGGGGCGCTTGACCTCTAAGATTGCTGCAATCATCAGAGGTAAACACAAACCAGGCTTCACTCCAAACGTAGACTGCGGTGATAACGTTATTGTTATCAACGCAGACAAGGTAAAACTGACCGGAAACAAATTTGCCGCCAAGCAATACGTTTCTTACACTGGTTACCCAGGTGGTCAGCGTTTCATTTCTCCTAAGGAGTTAATGGCTAAATTCCCTGAGCGCGTTATTGAAAAAGCCGTTCGTGGTATGTTACCTAAAAATCGTTTGGGCCGTGCAATCTATGGCAACCTGCATGTATATGCCGGTGCAGAGCATCCTCATGCTGCGCAAAACCCAACAACCATTAACTTTTAATTTTTAAGGAGAAAAACAAATGCCAACAACTAACACTTCAGGCAGAAGAAAAACAGCTGTTGCCCGCGTTTACTTAAACGAAGGTGCAGGTGCCCTTACCGTTAACGGTAAAGATTACAAAGAATACTTCCCTACTTTACCTTTACAGTACGTTGCAACGCAATCGTTATTAGTATCTGGTAGCGAAGGTAAATTCGACATTATTGCAAACGTTGCAGGTGGTGGTGTAAAAGGACAGGCTGAGGCCGTTCGTTTAGCTATTGCTAAAGCTATTGTTGAACTTGATGCTGAAAAGAAACCGGCATTGCGTGCTAAAGGTTTAATGACCCGTGATGACCGTATGGTTGAGCGTAAGAAACCAGGCCGTCGCAAAGCTCGTAGAAAATTCCAATTCAGTAAACGTTAATCTTAAGGAGGACACAACAATGGCAAGAACAACATATCAGGATTTACTGGATGCAGGTGTACACTTTGGTCACCTTACCCGCAAATGGGACCCGAAAATGGCTCAGTACATTTTCATGGAGCGTAACGGTATCCACATTATCGACTTAAACAAAACCTTAACTAAGGTTGAAGAGGCTGCTGCCGCTATAAAACAAATCGTAAAATCAGGCCGTAAGGTTTTGTTTGTTGCTACCAAGAAACAAGCAAAAGACATCGTTGCCGATTATGCAAAATCAGTAAACATGCCTTTCGTAACCGAGCGTTGGTTAGGTGGTATGTTAACTAACTTTGCTACCGTACGCAAGTCGATCAAAAAGATGTCGAACATCGATAAATTGACTAAAGACGGTACTTACAGCAACCTTTCTAAAAAAGAGCGTTTGATGATTCAGCGTGAGCGTATTAAACTGGAAGCATTATTAGGCGGTATTGCCGACCTTAACCGCTTACCGGCTGCGCTTTTCCTTATCGACGTTAAGAAAGAACACATCGCAGTTTCTGAAGCATTAAAGTTAAATATCCCAACCTTTGCAATGGTGGATACTAACTCTGATCCTTCAAACATCGATTTCCCTATCCCTGCTAACGATGACGCTACCAAATCAATTTCATTGGTTACCGGTGTTATCATCAAAGCAATTCAGGAAGGTTTAGATGAGCGTAAACGCGATAAAGAAGACGAAGCTGAAAAAGAAGGTGCAGCTGCAAAATCTAAAGTTGACGGTGGCGAAGCTGCTTCAACCGAAGGTGGCCGCAAAAGAAGAGGCGCTGTAACTGCTGAGGCAGAAACTGAAGCTCCTGTTGCTGAAGCCGAAGCCCCTGCTGAGTCTACAGAAGAGTAAATAAATTTATTGTGAGTTGTCAGTTGTAAGTTATCAGCATTAAGGTGCTGTTAATTTGCAGTTGGCAACTTTCAATTTAAGAATAAATCATTCATCTTTGCTGTGAGCTATCTGACAACAGACAACCCACAACAGATAACAATTAAAAAAAACAATGTCTACAGTACAAATTTCTGCATCAGACGTAAATAAACTGCGCCAGCAAACAGGTGCAGGTATGATGGACTGCAAAAAAGCTTTAACCGAAACCAACGGTGACTTTGAAGCAGCTATTGACTTTTTAAGAAAAAAAGGCGCTAAAGTTGCTGCCAGCCGTCAAGACAGAGAATCAAACGAAGGTGTAGTTATTGCACGTACTTCTGAAGATGGTAAAAAAGGTGTAATTGTTGAACTTAACTGCGAAACTGATTTCGTGGCTAAAAATGCTGAGTTTATTGCATTTGCTAACGCTGTTGCAAACGAAGCCGTACAACACTTACCTGAAACTGCTGAAGGTGTTAACGCTTTAGAAATTGATACCGAAACCGGTCGCACTACAATCGGCGAGGCTATCACTGCCATGACCGGTAAAATAGGCGAAAAAATCGGTGTATCTAAATACGCTGTATTAGAAGGCGAAAAAGTGGTTGCTTACATTCACGGCAACTTCCGTTTAGGTGTATTGGTAGGCTTAAGTGCAAACCCTGCAGGTGCTGATGAAGCCGGTAAAGACGTAGCTATGCAAATTGCTGCCATGAACCCTGCCGCTTTAGATAAAGGTGATGTTGATGCAAGCATTATTGAGCGCGAAATGGAAATTGCTAAAGAGCAAATTCGTGCCGAAGGTAAACCAGAAGCAATGGTTGAAAAAATTGCTGCCGGTAAACTGAACAAATTCTACAAAGACTCAACCCTGTTAAACCAGGAGTTTGTAAAAGATTCATCAAAAAGCGTTGCTCAGTTTTTAGAGAGCGTTGATAAAGGCTTAACGGTAACTGCTTTCAAGCGAGTTGCTTTAGGAGCTTAATATTATTATCCCCGCCTTTTACAAGGCGGGGATTTTTTTTGCCTTTACTTTTTTAATTTTATGCTAACAGCGCTGTACAACACCCAAATTGTATCTGCCGGTACTATATGCCCGGGCAAAGCTGTTATTATTGAGGGCGAACAAATAACCGCCATCGTTAACGAAGCCGACATTCCCGAAGAAGCTGATAAAATAGATCTCGACGGCGCTTACCTTGCTCCCGGGCTTATTGATTTGCAAATTTACGGCGCAGGTAATAGCTTGTTCGGGGGTATACCAACCGCCGATGCCTTGCAGGATATGGAAAACATTTTGCTCTCCCAAGGCTGCACAGGCTTTTTTGCAACCGTAGCAACCAACAGTAATGATGTGGTGCTTGCTGCAATTGAGGCTGCCAAACAATGGCGCAAGCATAGTAATGGTAACTTTTTAGGCTTACACCTGGAAGGGCCTTACCTTAACCCCAAACGCAAAGGCGCTCACCCCGAGCATTTCATCAAGAAAGCAACTTTGGCAGAGGTGCAACACTGGCTTGAACTGGGCGCAAGAGAAATAAAAATGATCACCCTTGCTCCTGAATTACAGGATGAGGAAGTTATTGCTTACCTGAACGCACAGGGTATTATTTTATCATCAGGCCATAGTAATGCTACCTACCGGCAGGGCAAACGCTTTTTAGGTAAAACCATTCAGGCGGTTACGCATTTATACAATGCCATGCCACCTATGCACCACCGCGAACCGGGTATTATTCCGGCTATTTTTGAGGAACGCCCTTACACCAGTATTGTGGCCGACGGCATACATGTTGATTATGCCATGGTACGCCTAGCCAAGCGTGAACTGGGTGATAAGCTTTTCTTAATTACCGATGCGGTAACAGAAGCCCGGAGCGGCGCCTACCAGCATCGTAAAGATGGCAATCGGTACGTTATGCCCGATGGCACCCTGTCTGGCTCGGCATTAACCATGCTCAAGGCAGTGCAAAATTGCGTGCAACACGCCGGCATTGATTTGGCCGAGGCGGTTAACATGGCCTCGCTTTACCCGGCACAACTGGCGGGTTTAACAACGAAAGGAAAAGTAGAGGCCGGATATGACGCAGATTTAGTTATTTTTGATGCGGCGTTTAATACAGCGTTTACAATTTATAAAGGTAAAAGGCACACAAAATCAATCAACCACATATAATAAAATCATTTATCTGCATGAAATACGACAGAATTTTGCTGAAGCTTAGCGGCGAATCATTAATGGGCGAACGCCAGTACGGTATTGATAACAACCGCGTACTGCAATATGCTCACGACATTAAAAGTGTGGTTGATGCCGGTATACAGGTAGCCATAGTAGTAGGCGGAGGCAATATATTCAGAGGATTAAGTGCCGAAAAATCGGGCATGGAACGTGCTCAGGCTGATTATATGGGCATGCTGGCCACCGTAATTAACTGTATGGCTTTGCAAAGCGCCCTTGAAGGAATTGGTGTTGACACCCGCCTGCAATCGGCCATTAAAATGGAGCAGATTTGTGAGCCATACATCCGTCGTCGTGCTATGGCGCATTTAGAGAGTGGCAAGGTAGTTATATTTGGTGCCGGTACCGGTAACCCATACTTTACTACCGATACGGCTGCATCATTACGTGCCATCGAAATTAAAGCCGACGTAGTGTTAAAAGGTACCCGCGTTGACGGCATTTATACCGCCGACCCGGAGAAAGATCCATCTGCAACCCGTTACGACGAAGTAAGCTTTAACGAAGTATACGCCAAAGGCCTAAATGTAATGGATATGACCGCCTTTACCCTTTGCCAGGAGAACAACCTGCCTATCATCGTGTTTGATATGAACCGCGAAGGCAACTTTATGAAAATTGCCCAGGGCGAACCGGTAGGAACTATCGTAAAATAAGTTTTAGAATCAAGAATACAGAGTCAGGAATCAAGAAAAGGAATTAAAAGTATAGCAAGTCAAAAGTCTTGAATCTTGATTCTTGGCTCTTGACTCTATTTTAATACCTTTGCATACCTAAAAATAAATTACCAATGAGCGAACTCATTAAAAAACAACTGAATGATGCAAAAGCTTTAATGGAAAAAGCAATTGTACATGCAGATAACGAATTAGCTAAAATACGCGCAGGCAAAGCAAGCCCTGCTATGCTTGATGGCATTAATGTAGACTACTACGGTACCCCAACACCATTAACCCAGATAGGCAGTGTAAATACACCTGATGCCCGTACTATAGTAATTCAACCTTGGGAAAAAACACTGTTGGTTGCTATCGAAAAGGCCATCAAAGAATCGCAGCTGGGTTTAAATCCGCAAAACGATGGTTCTATTATTCGCATTAATGTACCACCTTTAACCGAAGAGCGCCGTCGTGAATTGGTTAAACGTTTAAAAGGCGAAGCCGAGAATGGTAAAGTAGCTGTACGTAACATTCGTAAAGACATCAACGACAAGATCAGAAAACTTAAAACCGAAGGCGTATCAGAAGACGAGATGAAAACCGGCGAAGGTGAAGTGCAAAAATTAGTTGATGCATACATCATTAAAATCGACCAGTTAGCCGATGCTAAGGAAAAAGATATAATGACGGTGTAAACCCCCTCTAAATCTCCCCCAAAGGGGGAGACTTGCAGTAATTTAGCCCCCTCCCCTTCGGGGAGGGTCGGGGTGGGGTTAGGGGTTGTTAACCCAAAGTCAAATTAAAGGGAATGAGTCAATGGCATCATTCCCTTTTCTATTTTTGTTCCCTGTACCATGAAACTACTGCTATCTTATCTTTCCAAACATCGCGTGGCGGTGTTTGTAGCATTGCTGCTGGCTGCTGTCAATATAGGTTTTTCGCTGCTCGACCCGTTGATTACCGGCCGTATAGTTGATAATTTTATTGAAAAACGCAAAGAGCTTAACGAGCATGATTTTATGTGGGGTGTTATGGGAGCCGTGGGCTTAGCCATAGGTGCTGCCATGGTATCGCGCATAGCTAAAAATTTTCAAGACTACTTTACCAGCATTATCGTGCAAAAAGTAGGTGCCAATATGTATGCCGATGGTTTGAAACACTCGCTCGAACTGCCTTACCAGGTATTTGAAGATCAGCGCAGCGGCGAAACTCTGGGCATCCTGCAAAAGGTTCGTCAGGACAGCGAAAAGTTTATCACCTCATTCATCAGTGTGTTGTTTGTAAGTTTGGTGGGCATGATATTCGTTATCGTATATTCGGTTTCTGTAGATTACAAAGTAACGCTGGTGTATTTTGCGGCTATACCGGTAATTGCCTTCATGAGCGCAGCATTGAGCAAACGCATAAAAAACATCCAGCGTAAAATAGTAGCCGAAACCACGGCGCTGGCCGGTTCAACAACCGAATCGTTACGTAACATTGAACTGGTTAAAAGCTTAGGATTAGTAAACCAGGAAATTGATCGCCTCAACAAAACCACCTACAAAATACTCGACCTCGAGCTAAAAAAAGTAAAATATGTACGCAGCATGAGCTTTGTACAGGGCACAACCGTAAACCTGGTGCGTAGTATTATGGTGGTGATATTGCTACTGCTCATCTTCCGAGAAAACATATCTCCAGGTAACTACTTTACGTTTCTGTTTTATTCGTTCTTTTTGTTTAACCCGCTTCAGGAGTTGGGCAGCGTGATACTGGCCTGGCGCGAGGTACAGATATCATTGGCTAACTTCCAAAATATACTAAACACCCCGCTCGATGTTAAGCCCGAAAAACCGGTAATGCTCGAAAAGGTTCGCGACCTTAACTTCCGCAATGTTAGTTTTAAACACTTAACGGCTAATCGCAATGCATTAAACCACATCAACTTCGAGGTAAAAACCGGTAATACCATAGCTTTTGTTGGTCCGTCGGGTTCGGGTAAAACTACCTTGGTTAAGCTGCTGGTAGGTTTATATCCGCCTTTGGAGGGTGATATTTTATACAATGGAGTACTAAGTAAGGAGATCGACCTCGACCGCCTGCGCGAAAAAATAGGTTTTGTAACTCAGGATACACAGCTTTTTTCAGGTACCATACGCGAAAACCTGCAATTCGTTCGTCCCGGCGCTACCGATCAGGAATGTATGCATGTACTACACCGCGCAGCATGCCAAAGCCTGTTGGCTCGTGCCGATAAAGGCCTGGATACCGTAATTGGCGAGGGCGGCGTAAAAGTATCAGGTGGCGAAAAGCAACGTTTGTCTATTGCCCGCGCCCTGCTGCGCCGCCCCGATATTTTAGTATTTGATGAAGCCACCTCGGCGCTCGACTCGCTAACCGAAGAAGAAATCACAGAGACCATTAAAGATGTTTCGGAGCACGATGAGCACATCACCATACTAATTGCACACCGTTTAAGTACGATAATGCATGCCGATAAAATTTATGTGCTGGAGAAAGGCAACATTGTTGAACAAGGCAAGCACATGCAACTATTATCACAAAAAGGTTTGTACTACGCTATGTGGCGCCAGCAAATTGGCGAAAAGCATACGCTCGAAACAGCTTAACCTAAGTTGTAAGCATTTGCATACAAGTGTTTGCTAATGTTTACACCAAATAGTTTTGAAAAGAAATTTTTTGTATTAGAAGTAAAACATGAACAGAATTTAGTTGTATAAGTTTTTCATAATTTTAATTTAGGTAGCTGATTTTTAAAATATCTGCAAAAATTAACTAAAAGATAAGCATCATTAATACTTAGGCGTTGTTATTGTTGTATAACTATTAATAACAGTTGGCCTTTTATTTATGAATATACTGTTCAAATACCTCAAAAAGCATAAGGGGGCAGTGGCTATGGCATTATTAATGACTGCCCTAAACCAAACCTTTGCCCTCATTGAGCCTTTAATTACCGGAAAACTTTTCGATGATTATATAAGCAAAAAAGACCTTTACACCCGGCATGATTTTATTGCCGGGGTTTTATGGTTAATTACCATTGCTGCCATAGCTGCCCTGTTTTCGCGCATAGCCAATAATTTTCAGGATTACTATACCGTAACTATCGCCCAAAAATCAGGAGCAGAGGTTTATGCTGATGGTATGAAACATGCCCTGGCCATGCCTTTTTACGAGCACCAGGACCAACGCAGCGGCGAGAAGCTGGGAATGCTGCAACGTATACGCAGCGATGTAGAAAACCTCATTAAGGCCAGCATCAATGTTAGCTTTATGACGTTTTTCGGTATTATCTTCATTGCCGTATATTCATTTACCATCAGTTACAAAGTTACGCTGGTGTTTTTTGTGGCTGTACCCATCATTACCTGGTTAAGCTGGACGCTATCTAAAAAAATAAAAGTTATTCATCGCGCCATTGTACTCAAAACATCGGTACTGGCAGGCCGTACTACCGAATCATTACGAAACATTGAGTTAGTAAAGAGCCACGGGTTGGCTAACGAAGAGATAGAGCGTCTCAACAAAACTACCTTCAAAATTCTGACACTCGAAGTAGCTAAAACTAAGTTATTGCGTGTATTAAGCTTTGTTCAGGGCACAACCGTCAACATAGTTCGCAGTAGTATGGTAGTGGTATTGTTGGTGCTTATATTTGATAAAGAAATTACCGGCGGACAATACTTCAGCTTTTTGCTGTACGCGTACTTCCTGTTCGGACCTCTGCAGGAGTTTGGCCATATGTCGTTAACCTGGCGCGAAGCACAAATTTCGCTTACCAACTTTAACCGCATCATGAGCCGTCCGCTCGAAACTGTGCCCGAAAACCCGGCCGATTTAACCTACATTAACCAGGTTGCATTTGATAAGGTTGCTTTCAGGTATCATTCAACCAAGCGTTATGCTTTAAAAGATGTTTCCTTTCATGCCGATAAAGGTGAAACCGTTGCCTTTGTGGGGCCATCAGGATCTGGAAAGTCTACCCTTATTAAGCTATTGATTGGTTTATACAAGCCGGCAGATGGAAGTATCCTGTATAACGGCATTGACAGCGAACGTTTCCATTTGGATGCCATGCGCCGCAGATTAGGCTTTGTAACGCAGGATACGCAATTGTTTTCGGGAACGATAAAAGACAACCTCACCTTTGTAAAACCCGATGCTACCGACGAAGAATGTTTGGCCGCCCTCAACAAGGCAGCCTGCCAAGGCATGCTCTCTCGTGCCGAAAATGGTATACATACCTTAATTGGCGAGAGCGGAGTAAAAATATCAGGTGGTGAAAAGCAACGCCTATCTATTGCCCGTGCCCTGCTGCGCCACCCGGATATCCTTTTATTTGATGAGGCCACCTCCGCGCTGGATTCCATTACCGAAGAAGAGATTAGTAAAACGGTTCAGCACATATCATCGCTTAAAAGCCGCATTACGCTCATTATTGCCCACCGCCTAAGCACCATTATGCATGCCGACCGTATTTACGTACTCGAAAATGGCAGCGTGGTAGAAGTAGGTAACCACGACCAACTGGTGAACGAAAAAGGTCTTTATTGGGCCATGTGGCGCCAGCAATCGGGCGAGCGCCGCTTACAGGAGGAGTTGGATGCTTATACCGAGACTGAGGCGTAAGTAGCGTTTGAAAATTATGTCATTTCGAACGATAGAGACAATCCTTTCGAATATTCAAGCTGAATCATTTCGAAAAGATTTATCCCGATGGTGGAAATGACAAGGTAGATTATTCTGACCCATCTAAATAAAAAAAGGCTCCACGCGAGCCTTTTTTTATTGCCCCCATTTTCATCAATAAAATTCATTTGTAATTGTAAACAAAACATTAACTTTGTTTTTAAAAGTACTTTTATATGAATTTAATTAAAAAGCTTGATGAGCTGCACCTTTGGGCCAGGCAAAACAAATGGCTCGGTTACTTTACCATATTTTGCCGCTTATCTTTAGCTGCCGGTTTCATAATGGCAGGATTTGTAAAGGTTAAAGGCGAGCGGTTTACCAACCTTTCTAACAACCAGCCCATGGGGCATTACCTCGAAGCACTGTATCATACGGGGTATTACTACACTTTTGTAGGCATATTACAAATGTTAGCAGGGGCGCTTTTAGTTTTCAGGCGCACGGCAACGCTTGGGGCTGTGCTGTATTTTCCAATCATTTTAAATATTCTTATTCTTTCACTATCTGTACGGTTCGAAGGCTCTTTGCTATCATCGCCTTTAATGGTGCTGGCCAACCTGTACCTGCTTTGCTGGGACTATGATAAGCTGAAGTACATCATGCCGTACTACCGCATGCCCAAGCCGGTTGGTACCGATAAAAAATTCCCCTTTAAATTCTTCGCGGGTTCGGCAGCAACAATTGCGATCATCATATTCATAATTACTCACATTTATAACATCATGCCCCGTAATACAGAAAGGGATTGCAAACGCCAATGCAAAAACAATATAAACCCGCATGCATGTGAGGTTTTTTGTGACGACATACATAACCAGGGTAAACCGTTTGATCAAAGTTTAGAAGCGTATGATAGGGCGGTGAAGGCAAAGTAATAGGTACGTTTTAAGAAAAACTCTTATGGAAACGTTAGCTGGAATTTGCGACACCCCATCTATTTAAAATAGCCGCACAATAAGTACCTTAGCTTGTCAATTTTCAAATTCTGTAACCACTATGGCACCTGCTCTCATCAACATCGGCTCTACCGAAATCACTATACTATTAGCCTTTATACTCCTGGTTACAGTAGCAGCCATAAGCAAGGTGGCAAAAAATGAGAAAATGCCAGTAAACACCAAATTTATTTGGATAGTGGTTATTGTGTTATTACCCATATTGGGTCCGCTGTTATGCCTGTTATTGGCAGACCGGCTTAATACTCCGGACAAGCAGATATAGTTTTAGAATTAAGTCCTTACAAAGCCCCAATATAAAACTGCATACAAGATTCTTGTTTTCTACTTACTTACCGTTTTCTCATTGGCGCTGCTAATATCACTCAGTTTAACCGGTATTAAACTGCGTGTTTTTAAATAGGTAATGGTTACAATGGTGAGCGTCATGCTGGCACCAAACACTACGGATGGTACCGTACCCATCAGCTCGCCGGTTAAGCCCGATTCAAACTCCCCTATTTCGTTTGATGAGCCGATGAACATGGAGTTTACTGCCGATACCCGGCCGCGCATATGGTCGGGCGTGAGGAGCTGCATGAGGGTACTGCGTATGATTACGCTTACGCTGTCGAAAGCACCTTCGGTAAAGAGAAAGATGAGCGAGATATAGAAGTTGGTTGATAAGCCAAAGCACAATATTGACGTACCAAAACCAGCCACGGCAATGAGCAAATTACGCCATGGCCTGTTCATGGGCGAAAAGCGAGTCATGGCCAGCATGGTTAACACCGCACCTGCCGCCGTAGTGGCGCGCATAAAACCCAATCCTTCCGAACCTACCTTTAAAATATCGTGGGCAAACACCGGCAACAGTGCAATGGCTCCGCCAAAAAACACCGAAAACAGATCGAGGCTCATGGCACCCAGCATCATCTTGTTTTTAAACACAAAGTTTATCCCTTCCGAGAGGCTGTTCCAGATGCTTTCCTTAGGCACAAATATAGCCGGGTACTTACGTAAGAGATAAGTTAGCACCAGCGAAATAAATAACAAACTCACAATTAAGATAAACGTGGGTGTAATGCCAAAATGGCCAAATATTAATCCGCCCGTGGCCGGACCCAAAATGGTAGCAATTTGCCAGGCCGAGCTACTCCAGGTGCTGCCGTTAGGATAAAGCTCTTTAGGAATGCTCTGGGCATACACCGAAAACGTAGCCGGACCATAAAAAGCGCGCGCCACACCGTTTAAAAATACCATTACGTAAATAATAGTAGCTATGCGGTTAGCAGGTATATATTGCCGCATGCCATCGTGCGTAGCCAAAAAAATGCAGAATGAAGAAAACATAACCACCCCGAAGATCATAAGCAGCAGCTTTCGTTTTTCGTACTTATCGGCAATATAACCGCCATAGAGGGCAATGGTAATAGCCGGGATGGCTTCGCACAAACCAATAGCACCAATGGCCAGCTTGCTGTGCGTAATTTGATAAATATAAAAACCAAGCACTACGGCCTGCATTTGGTAGGCAAACGTAAAAAAGAAACGCATACCAATGTATGCGCGAAAGTCTTTGTATCGTAAAGCAGCAAATGAATCTTTTTTAACCGGGGGTACCTGTCGTTCTTCCACTATGAATTTTAAGAAATGATGCATTGCAAAGTTAAGGCATTTGTAAAACAGCCTATTCAGATTTTTTTAAATGATATGTAATTTTTTTCTAAATAAAATATATTCAAAGGGGCGTAAAGCCTATTTAGTACTTGCTTAAGCATCTGTTATCAAATTCCATACTTAACATACTGCGATAGTAAGATAGTCCATTTTTTACAATATTTTATCCATTTTAAACAGCTGTGTGGATGCTACTTTTATCGGGCCAATTCTAACCTCAGTTTCTATGGTTAAAAACAACAGTGCTTTACAGCAACCTTACATTTTCACATTATGAAAAAAAGAGTTACTACCTTGGCATATCATTACCAGGTTGTTTAGTTTATAACACATCTTAAATGATCAGCACTCTGTATAGTGCAATTAAAAATCAAATACTGCATAAAATGCTAAAAAATATATCCCTATTCCGTATTTACTTATTGGCTTTATTTGTGGCCTTAACGGCATTTAAGGCCGATGACACATTGCCGCTCAATGGTACCTGGCTTTTTCAAACCGACCTCGACGATAAGGGCGTTACCGAAAAATGGTTTCTGAATAAGCTAACCGATCAGGTAAACCTGCCCGGATCTATGGCGCAAAACCTCAAAGGCGACGATATTACGCTCAAAACCAAGTGGACGGGCAGTATTTATGATAGTTCGTTTTACTTTAACCCCCATTTGGCCAAATACCGCAAGCCGGGAAATATCAAGATACCATTTTGGTTAACTCCGGCTAAACATTACGTGGGTGTAGCCTGGTATCAAAAGCAGGTAACTATACCCAAAACATGGGCAGGCAAACGCGTGGTATTGTTTTTAGAACGCACCCACACTGAAACCCGTGTGTGGGTTGATGATAAGGAAACCGGCATGCAAAACAGTTTGGTAGCACCGCACGAGTACGATATTACTCAACACCTCACGCCCGGCACGCACCGCATCAGCATTCGTATTGATAACCGGATTAAGGACATTAACGTTGGCCCCGATTCACACAGCATAACCGACCATACCCAAGGCAACTGGAACGGCATTATTGGTAAAATGCAGTTGCAAGCTGCTGCGCCCATTTATTTTGAGGATGTACAGGTATACCCCGATGTTAAGGCTAATACAGCACGTGTTAAAATCCAGGTGCATAACAGTAGCATCCAGGCTTTTAATGGGCAAGTTATATTATCGGCCAAAAGCTTTAACTCAAAAATCATTCATCAAACACAACCGGTAAAAACAGTCATTAACTTAGCTGCTGCCGAAAGTAAAGCTTTAGAAATTTCCCTGCCCATGGGCAAAGGAACACAATTATGGGATGAATTTAACCCGGCATTGTATAACCTTACAGCCGCTATCTCACAAAAAGGCGTTGCTGCAAACCAGCAGCAAACCGAGTTTGGTATGCGCGAGTTTACTATTAAAGGCAACCAGTTCTTAATAAACGGTCGCCCGGTATTTTTGCGCGGAACAGTAAACAATTGCGAGTTCCCGCTTACGGGTTACCCTGCTACATCGGTAGAGGATTGGTTGCGCATTTTTAACATTGCCCGTGCGCACGGTTTAAACCATATGCGCTTTCACTCGTGGTGCCCGCCCGAGGCCGCTTTTAAGGCCGCCGACCGTACAGGTTTTTACCTGCAACCCGAAGGCCCGAGCTGGCCAAACCACGGCTCGTCAATTGGCCGTAAACTACCCATCGATCAGTATTTGTACGACGAAACCAATCGCATGGCTAAATACTACGGCAATTATGCGTCTTTTTGTATGCTATCGGCCGGTAACGAACCTGCCGGTAACCAGGTGCAATACCTCAATGCCTTTATTGATTACTGGAAAAAGAAAGATACCCGCCGGGTATACACCGGCATGTCGGTTGGTGGCAGCTGGCCGGTGGTACCTGATGCCGAATACCAGGTGCGCGGCGGTGTGCGCGGTTTAGCATGGGATAAGCGCCCCGAAAGCATTTCAGATTTTAGCGAAGGTATTGCCAAGTTTGCCGTACCCTTTGTGGCGCACGAAATGGGACAGTGGTGCGTATTCCCTGATTTTAAGGAGATAAAAGAATACACCGGGGTATATAAGGCCAAAAACTTCGAACTATTTGAAGAAGACCTCAAAGACCAGGGCATGGCCAATCAGGCACACGATTTCCTGATGGCATCGGGCAAGTTGCAGGCTTTATGTTATAAAAATGAGATTGAGAAAACTTTGCGTACCCCCGGCTATGCAGGCTTCCAGTTACTGGGTTTGCAGGATTTTCCGGGCCAGGGCACAGCTTTGGTGGGTGTGTTAAACGCATTTTGGAAAGAGAAAGGCTACATAACTCCTAAAGAGTATGCTCGGTTCTGCAATACCACGGTTCCGCTGGCACAACTGCCTAAATTTGTGTTTACCAATAACGAAACGCTGGAAGCGGGTATTATGGTAGCGCATTGGGGCAAGGCTCCACTTAACAATGCTGTGTTTAAATGGACTTTGAAAAATGATAAAGGAGCTGTAATTACGCAAGGAGTATTTCAACCTAAAAGCATAACGCAGGGTAACGGCATCCCGGTAGGGCAAATTAAATGGCCGTTAAATACCATTACTCAAGCCACCAAACTCAAACTGGAAGTTAGTATTGCCAATACCACTTTTGCAAATGATTGGAACATTTGGGTATACCCTGCCAAACCCGCCGAAGTAAAAACCGAAGTATATTACACCACTACTTTAGATGATAATGCCAAAGCTGTTTTAAATAAAGGCGGCAAGGTTTTCCTGAATGTTGCCGGTCAGGTAGTAAAAGGTAAGGAAGTGGTGATGCACTTTTTGCCTGTGTTTTGGAATACCTCATGGTTTAAAATGCGCCCGCCGCATGTAACCGGCATGCTTATCCAGGATAAAAGCCCGGCGTTTGAAAGTTTCCCAACTGATTTCCATAGCGATTTGCAATGGTGGGAAATTACCAACCGCGCACAGGTAATGGTTCTTGAAGATTTCCCGGCTGGCTTTAAACCGTTAGTTCAGCCTATTGATACCTGGTTCCTGAACCGCAGGCTGGCCTTAATTTACGAAGCAAAAGTAGGTAACGGCAAGCTCTTAGTATCAAGCGCAGGTTTAGGCCCTGCATTGGGCGATGATAAACCCGCCGCCCGTCAACTGTTCAACAGTTTGATGCAATACATGGCGTCAGATAAATTTAACCCAACCGGCGAGGTAAGCTTTGATGTGGTGAAAGATATTTTGGTTAGCCCTACCAAATACCAGTTTAACACGTTTACCAAAGATAGCCCCGACGAGCTGAAACCTAATTCGAACCAGAATAAACCTAAGAGTAATGAGTAGGTTAGAAGATAATAAGCAGTGGCTTCATGCGATTCCACCCTTGAGAGAGATGAAGTGGAGTGTCCTACCCGCGGGAAAAGTTCGCGAAACACACCCCTGCCAATGCGCAGCCTCTCCCGCCCCCTCTCAAGAGGGGAATGAAAATAGCACCGAAAAAAGTGCGGTGGCCCTCCACAACGCCCGGCCGGGAGCTGCCCGTGGGGTGGCAGGGATCGTTGTGGATAGGCCTTTTGTTACTTTGGGGCTATGCCAAAGTAATAGCCTGCGCGGCAATGAGCGCTACCGAAGCGATAAATTAGATAAAAGGGCTGTTATAGGCCGTGCATTATCGCCTCGAAAAGATTTCTCACTATCGTTCGAAACGACAGGATGGGGATTATTTGTATTTTGCTTTATTCTAAGCTTATTTTCTGGTCTACCCACATTCGCTCAACAAACCTACATCGTCGACATCAGCAAAACACAGGCTCCAATCATTACCGGTCACCTTAAATTAGGTACGCATACCAATGCCGCAGGGCATACCCTCGATGCGAATAGTTTGTATTTTATTAAAGATGGCAAACCCTGGTACCCGGTAATGGGCGAATTTCATTTTTCGCGCTATCCTAAGGCTCGTTGGGAAGAATCTATATTAAGGATGAAAGCCAATGGTATTAATGTAATAGCTACATATGTATTCTGGATATACCACGAAGAAGAAGAAGGCAAATTTTATTGGACCGGCAACCGAGATCTGCGATACTTTATAGCGCTTTGTAAAAAGCATAACATAAGCGTATTAACACGTATTGGTCCGTGGTGCCATGGCGAGGTACGCAACGGCGGATTTCCCGATTGGATAGTGAAGCGCGGGAACATGCGCAAAAACAATCCTGAATACCTGGCATCGGTACAAACGTTTTATGATGCCATTGCCGGGCAGCTAAATGGACTCTATTTTAAAGATGGAGGCCCCATTATTGGCACGCAGATAGAGAACGAGTTTCGCTTTAATAACCCAACCGGCTTAGAGCATATGCTTACGCTGAAGAAAATGGCGATAAAGGCAGGCATGGATGTACCGTTTTACACGGCTACAGGCTGGCCTGGGTCGAACCTGAAACAGGATGAACTGGTACCCGTTTGGGGCGCTTACCCCGAAGCACCATGGGACAAAAAGACTACACAGCTGGCCTTATCCGAAAACTATATCTTCAGCACCCTGCGCAATGACCCGGCCATTGGCAGCGACCTTTTGGGCAAGCACGAAGAAGATGCATCCAGCTACACCGGCTATCGCTACCCCTATGCCACGGCCGAAATGGGTGGCGGTATACAAATTACTTACCATCGCCGCCCCATAATTGAACCGGTTGACGTGGCCACGCTGGCTTATGTAAAAGTGGGTGCAGGAGCCAATTTAATGGGCTATTACATGTTCCATGGCGGACATAATGAGGTAGGCAAGCTGAGCACTTTGCAGGAATCGAAGGCCACCAATTACCCTAATGATTACCCGATCTTGAATTACGATTTCCAGGCTCCCTTAGGTGAGTTTGGGCAGGTGCGGCCATCATACCGTTCGTTCAAGGTTATGCATACTTTCCTCAATAACTTTGGCGACAGGCTGGTGCAATACTATCCCTCCTTCCCCGATCTAAAAGCCGCAAAACCAAACGATAGCACTACGCTACGGTTTAGTGTTCGCTCTAAAGGTAATAGCGGTTTTGTATTCATTAGCAATTACCAACGGCATCTGAAATTAAAAGACCAGCAAGGCGTGCAATTCAACCTTAAGCTGGCGGATGGTAAATCCATCTCGTTCCCCGAAAAAGGCATCGACATTAAAGACGGGGTTAAGGCCATATTGCCCTTTAACATGGCTATCGAAGGCGCTAACTTGCGCTATGCTACCGTGCAACCCTTATGCAAGCTACCAGGTACAGTGCCAACTTATGTTTTCTTTGCCCCCGAAGGCATCAGGCCTGAATACATGTTTGATAAAACCGGGATTACAAAAATTGACGCTTCGCAAGTTGATTTGCAAACCCGTACTGATAGTTATCTGATTAACAAAATTCAACCCGGAACCAGCGGACTTATTACGCTCACCTTTAACAATGGCAAAAAAGTAAACATACTTACACTAACCAACCAACAGGCTTTAGATAGCTGGACAGGCAATGCCTTAGGCGGCGAACATCTTTTCATCTCTAAACAAAACCTAACATTTGCAGGCGGCAAGGTAAAAATGCAAAGCTCGGGCGATACCGATTTCAGCTTGTTGATTTATCCGGCTGTTAAAGCAAAGGCGGCTTTCAAAGCATCGGCTAATGGTGTGTTTACTAATTTGAGCAAAACACTTACGGTCAAAACTGTTAAAATTAGCAGCAAAGAGGTTAGCAATGTTTCCCTGTACGATAAAAAAGAGGGCAGCCTTCCGTTAGATGACCGCAATGCCAAAAATACCACAGTTAGTCCGGGACCACAGTATCAAACCAATATGACTACGGTTAATGGCGCTAAATACTGGGTATTAAGCGTACCGGCATTAACACAAAATGCTTTGCTGGATATTGATTACAGAGGCGATACCGGCTCAGCTTACATTAATGGTAAACTGGTGGCCGATGATTTTTACTTCGGCAAAACCATGCAGGTGTATTTGCAAAAATCATCGACTCCAAAACAGATAATACTACAAGTAGTGCCACTTACCGATGAACGGCAGATCTATTTTGAAAAAGGTATTCGGGAACCTATGCAGGGCAAAAGTGTTGCTGATCTGAAAGGCGTTAAAATTATACCGCAGTATGAGGAGGAGTTATAAGTTAATATACCTGTAATTAAATTATGATATATTAGGTGCTTACCACTTGCTTTACCTATGAAACTGTATATCTGCCTTATTCTGACATTTTTAATATTTGGTTCGTTTACAGGCGGAGTTCCCGGTAAAACGCAAATTATGTGGCTCACTGATAATAAGGGAAAGAAAATTAGGAAAGAGCAGAAAACCCAGCTCAATATGCAGGGCGATATGGTAAAAGTTGTTGAATATACAGCCGGTGAAAAGCCGTTTGAAAGGAAGTATGAATACACTTACAAACAAGGGCGTAAAATTAAGCAGGCAGAATTAATACCCGATGGCAAAACTCACGAGTACAAGCTACGTGAGTACACCAATTATAGTTACGACAAACACGGAAGGTTGGTTAAGGAGGTATCGTACGATAGTAAGAATACACAGCAAGATAAAAAAGTGTATTCTTATAAAGGAGAAAGCAAAAACAAACAGCAGTTAGAAAGCTACACAGGTAAAGAAACAGAACCTTTTATGAAAGAGGTTTACACCTACTATGCTGACGGTTTATTAAAAAACATGGTGCAGTATGCCGCAGGTTCGTGGAATATGACCGAAAATTTTAAGTACGACGCTAACAAAAATCTTATTTATAAAGACGCTGAAGTTGATGGTGGAGTTGGCGTTGTTAAATACTATTACATCTACAAAAATAATTTACTGGTAAAAGATGTTGTTAAAGTTCCCGACACCGGAACTGAATACCATATTTATGAATATTTACCTTAATTTTTAGCTCTTCTCTATGAGGTCAACCTCCTCAACCGGTTTAGCTTTCATGCTTCTTTTGATATGTTCCCGATGTTCACGGCCCCAAGTGCCCAGCTCATGCAAAACACTATCGAGGGTACGGCTGTAGGGTGTGAGTTCGTAAGTTACGGTTACGGGCTTGGTGGCAAATACATTGCGTTTTACAAACTCGTTCAGCTCCAGTTCTTTTAATTCTTTGGAAAGTATCTTGGGTGTAATATCGCCCAAGGCACGTTGTATATCTTTAAACCGTTGCGGGCCGTTTGAGAGGGCCATCATCAGCGGAAATTTCCACTTGCCGTTTACGGCGTAAAGCGCATCGCGCACAGCATCAACGCTGGCTTTGCAGGCTTCGGGGCTATGATTATGTTCCTGATCGGGTAATTTTGCCATAATGTTACTATCATGAATGATACCGGTATCCTTTTGGATAGTAATATCCTTTAGAAAGTAAATGTACGTAGGTTTGTTGCACTTAACAAATCAAAATCATGAAAATTACCTATTGGATAGCCACTGGCATTATAGCCTTAATGATGATCTACTCGGCTTATGCTTACGTTACGCAACCTGCCATGGCACAGGCATTTCAGCATATTGGCTTCCCTGCTTACTTCAGGATAGAACTGGCTGTTGCCAAATTGATTGGTGCAGTGGTATTGCTTGCTCCGGTAAGTGCCAGGTTAAAAGAGTGGGCTTATGCCGGTTTTGCGTTTACTTTTATAAGTGCTTTTATAGCACACAGTGCTTCGTGCGACCAGGTATCTATAAGAATAATGCCGCTGGTGTTTTTAATCATACTTGCTGTATCATACTTTACTTATCACAAGCAACGGGCTAATGCTACCCCGGCCAACAGTTGATCTCAAACTGATTTACTTGCTTCCAGTATTCGCTTCTTAAATTCTGAAGGGCTCATACCTGCTTGTTTCTTAAAATACTTTACCAAATGGCTTTCATCGGTAAAGCCAAATTCGTTAGCTATTTGCTTTAGGGTGAGCCTGCCGGTTAGCAGCCGCTTTTCGATAAGTTTATTACGGTACTGATCAGTGTACTGCCGGTAGCTCATGCCAAAGCTACGCTTAAAATAAGTGCTGAAGTAGGCCGGAGCTATGCCAAATTTGGGGGCAATAACCGTAATCTGTAAATTATCCCGGTTATTTATTTGCTGATGGATGTACGATGATATTTCCTCAGTTTTTGGGAAATGCCCGTTTATGTTAATATGTTCTTTACCGGCCGCCTCACGCACTATACCCAATATACTTAACAGTTGATAAAACACCACAGGCGATGCCCAGGCCTCTTTGTGGTGTTTATCATACGCCACAATATTCTCAACCGCTTTACGGAGAATGGTACGGCTGGGCTCCTCGAGCACTAATTTACTTTCCTTAAAAATTTTGAGCTGCATGAGCGATGCCGGGGTGTGCAACTGCCAATTGTTGGGCATCAAATGCTGGCGTACCTGGTAATAGGTATCGGTAAACTTGATGAAGGTAAAATGGGTGCTCTTTTTAATATCGAAAAAGTGATGATCGCCAGGCGAAAGCAGGAACAGATCGCCCGAACGATAGGGTAACACCAACTGGTTAAGATGGTGGTAACCACTACCTTTGTGTATGTATGCCATTTCGTAATACGCATGTGCATGATCGGGGTAGCTGTATACGTCCTCCTCAAAATCATCAATTACCAGCGAGTCGAACTGCTTAAGTATCCACATAACGTAAATATACCATAAAATATAATTTTTATACAATACTACTGTGTAAATGCTAACGTAGATTTGTGCGGTGAAAGTTTAAAGTGTTTAAGAACGCAGTGCGTAAAGCATTATTAATCACCACGAAACTTATACCACGCATGAAAAAGAGCCTTGTTACTCTTGCCATTGGTGGTGTAGGCATGGCAAAACCGAATTTATGATGATGAGTCTGCGCCCAGTTTCGATGTTACCATGCCTTAGGCCGGCATTTAATATCGGCTTATGCGCCTGGGGAGTTTATTAGAATACCTTGTTAGTGGCGCTTAGCATTAGCTATTCGCCCAAAAGATACTACTACTGTTAATGTGTGTGTTTGTGTTGTTGAATGAACTATCGGCACTGGCGCCTAACCATATGTTTATGGAGAGCCTGCTGAGCGGTTTGCCACATGGAGCGTTTTTGGCGTAGGATGAGTGGTGGCAAGCCGCTTGGCCGATAGTAGCAAAGGAGGCCGGGCGATCTCCATCATGTTGCCGGCTTACCATTGCTGATTGTGGATGGTTCTGTTGAATACGTACATTCACCAACAAATGCGGCAACTGGCATTTTAAATTGTAGCTTTCCCCTAATATACTATATATAACAACCCAAAAGGGGCTTCGGTTTACGCTGGTAGCCCCTTCTGCTTTTTGGGGGAAGTTGCAAAACAAAAAGAGGAGCCCCGGTTTTACCGAACGCTCCTCCATTCTACAATCACTAATCCAAAAGATTATCTCCAGCCGCCGCCTACTGAGCGGTAAAGCTCAACGGTGGCATCTAATTGTGCTTTTTTAATCGAAGCCAGTTCCAGCTCGCTTTGCAATACGTTGCTTTGCGCGGTAATAACTTCGAGGTAATTAGCCATGCCGTTTTTAAACAATAGGCTGGCATTACCGGTTGCCTGGCGCAGGGTGTTGGCCCGGTTTGAGGCTACGGCTCGTTGCTGGTTAAGTTTATCTAAACGCACCAACGCATCCGATACCTCGCCCACAGCCAGCAATACCTGCTGACGGAACTGGATCACGGTTTTCTCGCGTTCTACTTTGGCTACCTGGTACTGGGTTTTTAACTGTCCACGTTGAAACAGTGGTTGGGTTAAACCTGCAGCAGCCGTACCAAATAAGGAGGCCGGTATGTTAAACCAGTTACTTGCACGAAATGAGTTTACACCACCCTGTGCAGTAATAACCAATGATGGGTACATGCTGGCTTTTGCCACGCCTACATCGGCATTGGCACGCTCAACAGCCAGTTCGGCACTGCGCACATCGGGGCGCAGGCTTAATAAGGTTGATGGCAAACCGGCCGACAAAGTTTGTGATACCGGCACCGACTCCAACGTTTGGCTACGGATAACTGCCGATGGCAATTTACCGGCCAGTATACTCAGTGCATTTTCCTGAATGGTTACGTCTTGCTCAAATTGAGGAATCAATCTTGCGGCAGCCAGTTGCTGTGCTTCGGCCTGTTGTACGGCCAGCGAAGTTACCTGACCGGCATCAAATTGCAGGCGGATAATACGCAAGGTGCTATCGTTCAACCGAAGGTTTTTGCGGGCAATTTCCAGCTGTGCATCCAGCATCAACAGATTATAATAACCTGATGATACGTTGGCTACCAGTTGGGTTTGCACAGCTTTACGAGCCTCCTCGGTTTGCAGATACGTGGCAAGCGCGGCAGCTTTACGACTGCGTATCTTTCCCCAAATATCGGCTTCCCATGATAGGTTTGCCGATGCATTGTAATCTTCAATGTGCTTGGTGCCTAAAAACTGGCTCAGGCTGATGCCGTTCAAGCTATTGTCTGACGGGCGGTTGGTTGAAGCCGTTACGCCCAAACCAACGGCTGGCAGATAGCCTAATTTGGCTTGTTTTAAAGTAAGCTGTGCCTGTTCAATATTCTTAACCGCAATTTGCAAATCGTTGTTGCGGGTTATGGCACTATCGATCAGGTTTTGCAAAGTAGTTTCGGTAAAGAAACTTTTCCAGGGCAAGCGGGCTATCGAAGCAGTATCGGTAGTGGTTGCGGTACGGTAGGCGTTGGGCAGCTGCTGATCGTGCACCTGCACATCTTTCGATACCTTACACGCGCTCAGTATGAGCAGCGCTGCTATGATTAGGTAATTTTTCATTGTGAATATATTGACCTCACCCAAACCCTCTCCAAAGGAGAGGGCTTAAAGATGGGTATGTTGTTTACTTGAATCTTTTTAAAGTCTCCCCCTTTGGGGGAGATTTAGAGGGGGTTAGTGAGCAATTTCCTCATGATGAGCCACCGCATGACCGTGACCATCATTGTGTTTAACAATTACCGGCACACCGCTCACACGTTCCTGCAAATGCTGGAAGATGACGAACAGCACCGGGATGATCATTACACCCAACACTACACCGCTCAACATACCGCCTGCGGCACCAATACTGATAGAGTGGTTACCCTGGGCAGATGGACCAGTGGCGCTCATCATCGGTATCATACCGGCTATGAAGGCCAGCGAGGTCATGATGATAGGGCGCAGGCGCGAACGGGCACCTTCGAGGGCTGCGGCTACCAGGCCTTCGCGATTGCGGCGGCGTTGCAGGGCAAACTCTACAATAAGGATGGCGTTTTTAGCCAGCAAACCGATGAGCATGATAAGCGCAACCTGTACGTAAATGTTGTTATCGATACCAGCCCAGCCAATGGCTAAAAACACACCGAATATACCGGTAGGGATAGACAGGATAACGGCCAGCGGCAGTATATAACTCTCGTACTGTGCCGAAAGCAGGAAGTACACGAATACCAAACACAGCGCAAATATCACGGCCGATTGTCCGCCCGAAGAAATTTCCTCGCGGGTTTGGCCCGAAAACTCGTAGGCAAAACCTTGTGGCAACTCTTTTGATGCTACCTCTTGAATGGCCTTGATGGCATCGCCCGAGCTATAGCCCGGTTTAGGGATAGCGTTAATTTGGATAGAGTTGAACAGGTTGTAACGCGAAGCAGTTTCTGAACCATATACACGGGTTAGCTTTACCAATGTTTTAATAGGCACCATTTCGCCGGTTTTGTTGCGTACGTATACGCGGTCGATAGATGTAGGGTCGGTTTTGTCGGCAACATCAGCCTGAACAATAACGCGGTAGTATTTACCAAAGCGGTTAAAATCTGATGCCTGTGCACTACCAAAATAGGCTTGCATGGTTTGCAGTACATCGCGCACATTTACGCCCAGTTGGTTGGCTTTATCATCGTCAACCTCCAGTTGCAATTGCGGATAATCGGCTTTAAACGATGTAAAGGCAAAAGCAATAGCGGGTTGCTGCATCAGCTTACCAATAAAGTTATTGGCCACACCGCTGAATTTATCCAGCTTGCCGCCGGTTTTATCTTGCAGTACCATATCCAATGCTTCCACGTTACTAAAGCCCGGTACGGTAGGGAAACTAAACACAAAGAAAGTACCACGGCTAACAGCGCCCAGCTTTCCGCGGATCACGTTTTGTATTTCGTCGATGTTTTTAACCTCGCCACGCTCCTTGTTATCTTTCAACAGCACGAACATTACTGCTGCCGATGGACTGCTGGAGTTGGTTAACAAGTTGAAACCCGATATGGTAGTTACGAACCTTGCAGCAGGCATGGCACGTAATTCTTTCTCGGCCTCTTCAATTACCTTGGTGGTTTTAGCTAATGATGTACCCGATGGGGTAGATACCGATATGGCCACAAAGCCCTGGTCTTCGGTTGGGATAAAGCCCGATTTGGTATTGTTCACCATGTAAACAGTGATTGCAGTTACCAAAGCCAGTGCCCCCATACTTAACCATTTGTGGTTGATGAGGAATTTAATACCACCCACATAACGGTTAGTTAACGAGTTGAAGCTACGGTTAAAGCCGGCATAAAATTTTTGCGCAAAGCCTGCTTTTTCGCCGCTTGCGCCGTTACCGGCATGGTTATTTTTCAAAAACAAAGCAGCCAGTGCCGGGCTCAATGTTAACGCGTTAACCGCTGATATAACGATAGCGATAGCCATAGTAAATGCAAACTGGCGGTAGAATATACCGGTTGAACCCGTCATGAAACCTACCGGAAGGAATACCGCGGCCATTACCAAAGTAATAGAGATGATAGCACCGGTAATTTCGTTCATGGCCGAAGTAGTAGCCTCACGCGGCGACAGGTGGTCGGTTTCCATTTTAGAGTGTACGGCCTCTACCACCACAATGGCATCATCCACCACGATACCGATTGCCAGTACCAGCGCGAATAACGTTAACAGGTTAATAGAGAACCCGAATAAATTCAGGAAGAAGAACGTACCCAAAATAGCTACTGGAACGGCAATAGCCGGTATTAAGGTAGAGCGGAAATCTTGCAGGAAGATGAACACCACCACGAATACCAATATAAACGCCTCCACAAGGGTGTGCTCAACCTGGCTTATTGATTCATCTAACGCAGTTTTGGTACGATAGAAGTTGTTATATTCGATGCCTTTAGGAAAATCTTTCGATGCTTTTTCCATCAGCTTATCAACCGCGATCTGTATTTCGTTAGCGTTCGATCCGGCTAATTGGATAACCCCCACGGCAACACCATCGTTACCGTTAAGGTGGCTCATACTGCTGTAAGAGTATGCACCAAGTTCAACACGGGCTACATCCTTAAGGTGCAGTATCGAACCATCGGCATTGGCACGTATGGCAATATTTTCGTATTCATCAGGCTTGTTAAGCTTGCCTTTATATTTAATTACATATTCAAAGGCCTCGTTGCTGCGCTCGCCCAGTTTACCCGGAGCGGCCTCCAGGTTTTTATCCTGAATGGCAGCCATTACCTCGGCTGGTGTAATTTTGTATGCAGCCATTTGCGTAGGGTTAAGCCATACCCGCATCGAGTAATCTTTAACACCACCAAATATGGTAGCCGAACCTACACCCGGTATACGTTTTAACTCGGGAATGATGTTGATCTGGGCATAGTTAGCAACGAAGGTTTGGTCGTACTTTTTAGGGTCGGTAGTATAAATACCCACGGCACCAATTAAGCTATTTTGCTGCTTAACAGTGGTAATACCTTGTTGTATAACCTCGGCAGGTAACTGGCTTTGTGCCTGTGCTACACGGTTTTGTACGTTTACGGCAGCCTGATCGGGGTCGGTACCTTGTTTAAAGTACACGGTGATGGCCAAGCTGCCGTCGTTACTGGCGGTTGAGCTCATGTAGCTCATGTTTTCCACACCGTTAATTGATTCTTCTAATGATGGCGCTACCGAACGTAATACGGTTTCGGCGTTGGCACCGGGGTAAATGGCAGTTACCAATACGGCCGGAGGCGCAATATCAGGAAACTGCTGTAAGGGCAGTTTGGTAAGGCCCAGCACACCGAGTATCACCAACAGGATGGAGATAACGGTTGACAGTACCGGCCTTTCTATAAATTTTTGAAACATGACGTTTTGCTTTAAAAGGAGTTGATGTTTAGTTTTTTGCTACGGCGTTGGCTTTGTCAACGGCCTTTTGCGGAGCTATCTTCATACCGTCTTGCAGGTGGTCAACACCGCTTAACACAATTTGCTGGCCGGGTTTTAAACCACTTTTAACCAGGTAATCGCTGCCGCTTTTGCCTTCAATAACTATGGGTTGTTTAGCTACTTTGTTGCTATCGCCTACGGCATATACAAATACTTTGTCTTGTAGCTCAAGGGTGGCATCCTGCGGTACGCGGGCCACATTGTTGTGTTGCAGGCTCAGGCGTACTTTACCGGTATTGCCCGAGCGTAACAGCCCATCGGCATTAGGGAAGGTTGCCCTAACAGTAATGGCACCTGTGGTTTTATCAAACTGACCATCGATCATATCAATTTTACCGGGCAGGGTATAGCTGCTCTTGTCAGACAGTACCAGGGCTACCGGTGGCAGGTGACTAATTTTGTCTTGCAGGTTTTTACCAGCATATTGTGCTTTAAAGTTCACAAAGTCAGTTTCGCCAAGCGAAAAGTATACGTGTACATCATGCACGTCAGACAATTGTGTCAATGCTTCGGCATCAGAAGGAGACACCAGGCTGCCTTGTTTTTTAAGCAAGCGACCTATGTAACCGCTAACCGGGGCTTTAATTAAAGTGTATCCCAGATTAATTTGTGCAGTACCCACCTGTGCCTTAGCCTGAGCAACCTGTGCCTGGGCAACCTGTAAGGCTGCCTTTGCAGCTTTCAGCTGGTAGTCACTCACTACCTTGTTGGCAACTAACGGGGTTAATTTTTCCACTTCAAGTTTGGCGTTTGCCAGTGCACCTTCGGCTGCCATTTGACTTGCTTTGGCACTGTTAAGCGCTTCGCGGAAAGGGTTTTCGTTTATTTTAAACAGCGGCTGACCTTTGCTTACGTAAGCACCTTCATCGGCATATAAACGGTCTAAAGTACCGGCCACCTGCGGCCGAACCTCCACGTTTACCGCACCTTCGATCGAGGCCGGGTAATCCTGGTAAGTGGTTGCAGTATCAACTTTTATTTCGGCAACGGGTAAGGCTTGAGGGGGAGCGGCTTGCTGCTGGGCCGGCTGTTGTGAACAACCGTACAACACCGCCAGTGATAATATTAGAGCTAAGGATTTCATGATTTTATAGAATTTGGATTAGTGTGTTAGCTTGTTTTGTATTGAGTTGGAATGATGATCTTATTATAATAGTATTTGAAATACTGACGGTATCACCATTTTACGTTGTAAAATAATTTAACAGCGTTAAGCTATGTAAATGGCGATAGATTTATTTGCAGGGCAAGTATCATATATATATATAATGATGTTTACTTATTTAACAGTGTTAATTAACTGAGCAAAAAAATATATTACTCTTTAATGGCCAGTATAATACCGGCAATAGCGTCTTTTAAAACCTGTTCGTTAATACCATCGGGTACACTTTGGCGCACATGGTTAATAGATATTAAGCCGTGTACTATCGACCAAAAGGTATAGTACCATTTACAAACTTCATCTTCTGTTGGATTCTTGCTACCCATTACCTCTTTAATTGAAGCAGTAAGCATGTTTGCAGGGCCTTCTATCTCAGGAATAGATTTTTCGAACACACAACAATTAACCTCAATACCAAACATGAGCTGGTATAATTCCTTTTCGGCAAAGGCAAAGTTCCAGTAAGTAATCCAAAGGGCTTCCAACTGTTTGGCCGGAGTGTCCTGAGCATCTTTGGCAGCCTTCATAGCCTTAGCCAAAATGCAGTAGCCTTTTTTGGTAAGCTCCATCATTATGGCCTCTTTATTGGCAAAGTACTCGTATATGATAGGGGCTGTGTACTCAATAATGTCGGCAATTTTACGCATGCTCAAAGCCTGCCAGCCTTCCTGCTTACCAATTTGCAGCGCAGCATCCAGGATGTTAATCCTGGTTTCTTCCTTCAATCTCAAAATCCTGTCTTTGCTGGCCATGTTTGTAAGGCATTAAATAATTTAACAGTGTTAAGCAAAGGTAAAACGTATTTTTAAACACCGTACCATTTTATTGTCATTAAAATTGGAGAGTTGGTTGACAAAAGCGTTGCCCGTTCATATAGCTCTTTAATCAGCTTAAATAACAAATGAGTAAATTTCTATTATAAGAGAATGATTAATAAAACAAAGAAGGGCCGCACCGTGGTACCGGGCTGCCCTTTCTTTAAAAAACAAACACTAAACAAAAACTACAGGCTGTAATTAAACAGCTTCGGCTAATATATTTTCTTTGTTAACAGGCTCATTCCTAATATCCATATAATCAATAGTTATAATATTGATACCGCTACGTTTTACCATAACAGAGGGATTGATACTATTTTTATGAAGCATACCGTAAGGATAGTTTTCGAGCATTACAATGCTGTGTACCTCATTGGTATTTAAATAATTTTTAAATACAGCCAGTGTGCTCCCATAAAAAAACTCTATCCGCAGGTTAGGTAAACTGTCGGCATACTTACGCTTAATTTTGGCACAGGCATCGTTAAACGCGGCTGATATATGCTGGTGTTCTGCCGAGCGTTTAGAGAGCATGAACAATTCGTGAGTATTATTGGTAATTTTAAGCATGTGTACCAGTATAATACTCACTTTATGCAGGTAAAGCCTTTGCAGCAAATTAGGTATACAGCTAAGTGTTTTTACATTAAAATCGGTAGGTATCAACAGCGTTATCATATGCACTAACCGGTATAACTGTGTACTTTATTTGTTATACAATGTTAAGCCCTACTCATTAGCAACATTTAAGAGAGTTGTTAAAATTTAATTAGAGTTTACAATTGGTAATAATACCTGTATTTCTGTACCGCTATCTTCTTTTGACCTGATATCGATAGTGCCTTTGTGTAACCGTATAATGTTGAGTGTTAAAGGCAAACCTACGCCATGACCGGCATAAGCCAAGGTATTGGACGCTCTGTAGAACGGCTCAAAGATGTGTTCCAGATCTTCGTGAGGTATGCCTATGCCAACATCGGTTACGGTTATGCTAATTTGCTTGTTTTGTACGGTAAGTTTAACTTTAACCAGTTGATTTTGTGAGTATTTGCAGGCATTGCTGATGATGTTGCTAATTGCAAGCCGGAGTAAATTGCTATTGCCTGATGTTTGCAGCAATTCTTCATTTTCGGGCAATTGCGAAAAATCAACTTCTATGTTACTGTCGGGCTGAATTTTCTTGAGCGACTCAATGGCCATCCATATTAATTCATCAATACGTATAATTTGCCAGCGTTGCTTTTTACCATCAAAGCCCGACTGGGCCAGCAACAAAAGGTTATTAAGTATTTGAATAAGTTTATCCGTTTCGGAGCTTATGGTATTGAGCACAGAGCGCTGTTCGGCTGTTAAATCGGTTTTGGTAAGCGCTATTTCAACCTCACTGTTAACCACCGTTAGTGGGGTACGCAACTCGTGCGATGCATTGCTTACAAAGTTGTTCTGGGTATCGAATGCCGTTTCGAGCCGGTTGAGCATGTTGTTAAACGTGAGCGATAGTTCAGATATTTCGTCTTTACCAGTAGGTTCATCAAGCCTGAGGTGCAGGTTATCAGAGGTTATCATTTTAACCCGGTCGGTTAACTTACGTATGGGCGTAAACGTGTAAAACGAAAAAGCCTTTCCAACAAAAAAGGCTATTACCAACGAGCCAATAAAACCTACCAGTAAAATCTTTTGCAGCTCTTTCAACTCGCGCATACCGTATGGGTTACGGGCCGATACAATAACAATATATTTATCGGGCAAAAGCGCTACTACCTTGCCCGATAAAAACTTGTTTTTTTGCTTATAGCGCGATTTTCCTGTGCTTATGATCTCATCAATAAATTCAGAAGGAAAGCCATCTCTCTTGAAACTTCCGGATGCATCGGCTTTTAATATGTACTCGGTTTCATGGTCGAGCTTTTCGAGGTACTTTTTGCGCACCTCTTCATAAGCCCGGCTACGCTCGCCGGGAAATAGGCGGGTTTCGGCCGTGAGGTTTACGCGGGCTTCAAGCCGTTTAAAAAAGTCGTCGTAATTAAATTGATAATCAAAATATAAAATAAAGGCATTAAGCAGTAATAATATCCCGGTGGATAGGATAAGAAACAGCAGCGTTATTTTACTTTGAATTTTCATGCACTTCGTTTTCCTTCATCATGTAGCCCATACCAAATACGGTATTAATAAGCTTGTGAGGACTGTTTTTTTCGAGTTTTTTACGAAGGTAATTTACATAAACATCAACCACGTTGGTACCCAGGTTAAAATCAATATCCCATACGTTTTCGAGTATTTGTATGCGCGAAAGTACCTTTTTCTGATTTTTTATGAAGTACTCGAGCAAACGATACTCGGTAGGGGTTAAATTTAATGGTAAATTGCTCTGGTAAACTGTTTTCGCCTCAACATCAACCTCCAGGTCAGCTATTTTGTAAACGGTATTTTCGGGCTCTGCATCATTACTGCGGCGGCGCATTAAGGTACGTAAACGTGCGGCCAGTTCGGCAATTTTAAAAGGCTTAACCATGTAGTCGTCGGCACCGCTGTCAAGCCCGGTCACAATATTCTCGGTCGAGTCGAGCGCGGTAAGCATGAGTATGGGCACATGGGCATCCTTGTCGCGTATGCGGCGGCAAATTTGTATACCGTCCATACCGGGCAGCATTACATCCAGCATGATAATATCAAAGGGATGGCTTAGAGCCATTTGCAATCCGGTTAATCCGTTGCCGGCTACACTAACTTCAAAATTATAATCGGCCAAACCGCGTTTAATTACCGATACTACGTTAGGTTCGTCTTCTACTAATAATAAAGCCATGAGGTGGTTTTTTAGGTGAAACGCAATGCGTAATAACTAATAAACTATTTACGCTTGCCAAAAGTGTAACATAGCAAACTTATTACGTTAACATTAAAAACTAATAAGAAAGCGGATTTGAATAAGGGTGTCAAATCCGCTTATCTGCCTCTAAAAGTTAAACGATCTTTTAATTGCAATTAACATTAATAATCATAGTGTTGCTTTTGTACGTATATACATGGTTTTAAACAATTGCGAACTCGCATTTAAGCGTTGCAACGTTTAATGTTTTTGCTTGTCTTATTTATACGTATCATTTTTGTTGCGAAACTTTTAAAGCCTTATATCAAATTTTTGTAATTTTGCAATTAGGATATGCTTAAAAATTGGTTACATATCATTCTGTCGCTTTGGCTTATCAATGCAGTTACGTTTCTGCAGTCGGGTAATCCTGCCGATAGTTTTAATTTAACCAATGCTGTTCCTGATTATGAAGAAAGCCCAAAGATCAACAGTTGGGCTGATTGTATACTCCATACCCTGGCCGACGATGACGATGCCACAGCCGAAAAAGCGCAGAAAATAAAATTCCAGCGTCGTTATGTGCGCAGCCGAACGGCTAACGACCGCGTTTTTATCCAGGCTCCAAGCCTGTCGGTATTTTTCCGGACTTTTAAATCGCCCCTCGTACATACGGTAAATAAATTTTTTATTGGAGTAGCCAAACTACCGGCATACTACAATTTTCTCTTCCGGCTCAGTCCATTCTAAATCCTGTATTCTTTTTAAAATCTTATTGGCATAGCCCCGGGGCTTATGCCTGCTGTACAGTTCAGTTTCCTGTTTGTACTGCTTATGTTTAATCTTAAAAGAATACACTCATGTTCAAAAACAAGAGCATTTATGGTTGGCTGGTAGCTGTTGCTGCCTTTTCATTTGCCAGCTGCTCATCAAGCAAAACCGAAAACACGGGCCAGGACACACTGGAATTGCCGGTGCTAACTATTATTGCCAAAGATACTACCCTGCAAACGGCCTATGTGGCCGATATACAAGCCATTAAAAATGTAGAGCTACGCTCGCGCCAGCGCGGCTTTCTCGAAAAAATATATGTGGATGAAGGTATGCCTGTGCGCAAAGGCCAGGTACTTTTTAAACTTAACGACGAAGAATTCAGGGTAACCTTGGCACGCGCCAAAGCCATGCTGAGCAATGCCGAAGCCGATGCCGTTGCCTCTCGTCTGGAGGTTGAGCGGGTAAAAATGCTGGTTAACAAAAAGGTACTGGCCGCATCAGAGCTTGAAGTTGCGCAATCGAAGTTAAAAGCTGATGAAGCCCTTATTGATGAAGCCCGCACCAATGTACAAAGTGCTCAAAACCATATTGCTTATACTACCATCAGGGCTCCGTTTGATGGCATGATAGACCGCATTCCGCTAAAAGGCGGCAGTTTGATAGACGAGGGGGCATTGCTAACCAGTATATCCGACCTAAGCTCTATTTACGCCTACTTCAGTTTCCCCGAAAACGAATACCTTAAATACCAGCGTTCAAAAAACAATGGCGAAAAGGATAATAACGAGGTAAAGCTGGTGCTATCTGATGGTAGCAGCTACAGCCACAGCGGTACCATTGAAACCATTGAGGGCGAAATTGAGCAAACTACGGGTTCTATAGCCTTAAGGGCAAAGTTCCCTAACCCGCACAAACTGTTGCGCCATGGTGCCAGCGGTAAAATTTATATCACCACCGAGATGGACGATGCGGTTATGATTCCGCAAAAATCAGTCTTCGAGGTGCAGGATAAAAGCTATGTATATGTGGTAAGTAACGACAATAAACTGCACATGACCAGCTTTACGCCGCTTACCCGTTTTTCGCAATACTATTTGGTGAAAGACGGCTTAAAACCCGGCGATAAAATATTGTACGAGGGTGCGCAAAACGCCCGCGACGGTATGGTTATT
The DNA here is from genome assembly GCF_031951985.1 of Mucilaginibacter terrae. Taxonomy (NCBI): domain Bacteria; kingdom Pseudomonadati; phylum Bacteroidota; class Sphingobacteriia; order Sphingobacteriales; family Sphingobacteriaceae; genus Mucilaginibacter; species Mucilaginibacter terrae. Next base: position 2,904,071 of record NZ_JAVLVU010000001.1, read on the forward strand.
AAGCCCAATATGCTAAAGCAAGCGCCTTTACTGGCCGCAAAATAGCCTCGATTTCTATTTTTCCTGTTTGCCCTACGTGCATGTATCATACATGCAAGGGCTATTTTTTGATATAATCTCAGAAAACGCATGTTCGAAACTTTTATAAAGCGGCCTATCCTGTCGCTTGTAATATCCCTCATTATAACCCTGTTGGGTGTGCTGGCCTTGCTTACGCTGCCGGTAACCCAGTTCCCTGATATTGTGCCGCCATCGGTTACGGTTACGGCCAACTATGTTGGTGCCAACGCAGAAGTATGCGCCAAAGCCGTAGCTACACCGCTTGAGCGCGCTATTAACGGCGTGCCGGGCATGACCTATATGTCGTCGGTTTGTAGTAACGATGGTTTAACTGTTATACAGATATACTTTAACGTGGGGACCGACCCCGACCAGGCTGCTGTTAACGTACAAAACCGGGTAGCCACCATTATTGATGAAATGCCCGAAGAGGTAATTAAAGCCGGTGTTACCACCGAAAAGGAGGTAAACAGTATGCTCATGTACCTCAACATTATGAGTGACGATAAGGCGATGGACGAAAAATTCATCTACAACTTTACCGACATTAACGTACTGCAGGAACTTAAACGTATTGATGGTGTAGGCCGTGCCGAAATTATGGGTGCCAAAGAGTACTCTATGCGGGTATGGCTAAACCCCGAGCGCATGATGGCCTACAAGGTATCAACCGATGATGTGATCGAAGCCATTCGTGCACAAAACGTGGAGGCTGCCCCAGGCAAAACCGGCCAAAGCTCTGATAAATCGCCGCAATCGCTGCAATATGTATTGCGCTACCCCGGTAAATTCTTTGAGCCCAAACAGTACGAAAACATCGTGATTCGTGCCGATGAGTCGGGCACTGTTCTATCATTAAAAGATGTAGCAAATATTGAATTTGGGTCGCTCACCTACAGCATGGTGTCAAACACCGATGGTCGCCCTTCGGCATCTATCATGATCAAGCAGCGCCCCGGCTCTAACGCACGCGATGTTATCCAGAATATTAAAAACCGCATGGCCGAGCTAAAGGAAAGCTCCTTCCCTACCGGTATGACCTATAACGTAAATTACGATGTTTCGCGTTTCCTCGATGCTTCCATTGACGAGGTGTTGCATACGTTAATTGAGGCATTTATCCTCGTGTTTATCGTGGTTTACATCTTTTTGCAGGATTTCCGTTCAACGCTAATACCTGCACTCGCGGTGCCCGTGGCCCTCATTGGTACACTGGCCTTTATGCAGATGCTGGGCTTCTCTATCAACCTGCTTACGCTCTTTGCGCTGGTGCTTTCCATTGGTATTGTGGTAGATAACGCCATTGTGGTGGTGGAGGCCGTGCACGTAAAAATGCACGAAGAACACATGAACGCCATGGATGCCACCGTAAGTGCCATGAAAGAAATTAGCGGAGCCATTGTGGCAATTACGCTGGTAATGTCGGCGGTGTTTGTGCCGGTGGCCTTTATGAGCGGCCCGGTGGGGGTATTTTACAGGCAGTTCTCGTTAACCATGGCTATTGCTATTGTTATATCGGGGGTGAATGCGGTAACGCTAACGCCTGCGTTATGTGCCATTATGCTCAAAAACAACCACGCTGCTAAAAAGGGCTTCATTGACAAATTTTTTGCAGGCTTTAACAAACGTTATGATGCCGTACAAAACAAATATTCAGGCTTTATCAGCAAGATTGCAGGCCGCAGAGTGGTAACATTTATGCTGCTGATCGTATTCTTTGTGGGCACATTTGGCCTGAGCAAAATACTGCCAACGGGCTTCATCCCAACCGAAGACCAGGGCATGATCTACGTAAACATTACCACCCCGCCCGGGGCCACTGTTGAACGTACCGAAGAAGTAGTGGCCGCCATTCAGCGCCAAACCAAGGATATGAAATCCATCGAATCGGTGTCCACCCTTTCGGGCTATAGCCTGGTGAACGAAATTGCGGGTGCATCATACGGTATGGCCATGATCAATTTAAAATCATGGGATGAGCGCGAAGAATCGTTACAGGATGTGATTGACGAGTTGCGCCGCCGCACCAAAAACATAGGCGATGCCACCATTCAGTTTTTTCCGCCGCCAACCGTACCGGGCTTTGGTAACTCCAGCGGTTTTGAGATACGTATGCTCGATAAAAGCGGAACTGGCGATCTGCAAAAGACCGCCGTGGTATCTAACGATTTCATCAAAGCGCTGAACGATTCGAAAGAGATCGACAATGCCTTCTCCAGTTTCGACCCTAACTTCCCGCAGTATTTAATTACGGTCGATCAGCCCATGGCTGCCAAAAAAGGCATCACCATTGATAAGGCCATGAGTACGCTGCAAACCCTGATGGGTAGCTACTATGCATCAAACTTTATCCGTTTTGGGCAAATGTATAAGGTAATGGTGCAGGCTTCGCCGGAGTACAGGTCGAAACCCGAAGATGTGCTGAAACTGTACGTAAAAAACGATAAAGGCGAAATGGTGCCGTTCTCAACCTTCATTAAAATGGAGCGTGTTTACGGGCCGGAGCAACTAACGCGCTACAACATGTACACCTCGGCCATGGTTACGGGTGATGCCGCACCGGGTTATAGTAGTGGCGATGCCATTGCTGCCATCAACCGCATAGCCAAAGAGAAACTACCAAAAGGATACTCATTCGAGTGGTCGGGTATGACGCGTGAGCAAATACTCTCAGGCGACCAGGCCATCTACATTTTTATTATTTGTTTAGTGTTTGTTTACCTGCTACTGGCAGCACAGTACGAAAGTTTGCTGCTACCTTTAGCGGTAATTTTATCGCTGCCTACGGGTATTTTAGGCGCATTCTTCTTCCTCAAAATTACCGGGCTCGAAAACAATATTTACGCGCAGGTAGCCTTGGTAATGCTTATTGGCTTGCTGGGTAAAAACGCAATTTTGATTGTTGAATTTGCCGTACAGCGCGAGCGCGAAGGTGCAACCGTGTTGCAGGCAGCTATTGAAGGTGCGGTATCGCGTTTACGCCCCATCCTCATGACCTCGTTTGCGTTTATTGCCGGCTTAATTCCTTTGTGTATTGCCAGCGGTGCAGGTGCTATGGGCAACCGTTCTATTGGTACGGCAGCTGCCGGTGGTATGCTCATCGGTACTATTTTCGGGCTGATATTGATTCCCGGGCTGTATGTGATATTCTCGAGCCTGTCAAAATCAAAAAAGAAAGAGGAGCCAGCCGTAGTGCTTGAGCCGGAGTTAAACAGCACTTATCATTAATTTAAAGTTTCACAATGTCCAGATATAAGTTTTATTCATTTATAGGCGTGCTTGCATGTGCTTTAACGGCATGCAGCAGCCTTAAAACGGTTGATATATCGCTACCTGATGAAATGCCGGGCAGCTATGCAGGCTCAACCGATACTACCAGTGTAGCCATGGTGCCGGTATCAAAGTTTTTCCCCGATACCTACCTGCTTAATCTCATTGATACTGCCTTTAGCGCAAACCCTGATATACTGGCATCTTTGCAACGTATTGAGGCCGCCAATGCCAACCTTAAGTATAACGGCCTGTTATGGGCGCCAACGCTCAACTTAAATGCCCGGGCAGGTGTTGAAAGGTATGGCGAGTATACCATGAACGGTGTGGGTAACTATGACACCAATTTATCACAAAATATTAGCGGGAATCAAAGGATACCCAACCCAACGCCCGATTACTTCCTGGGTTTTCAAAGCTCATGGGAACTTGACCTTTGGGGTAAATTAAAGAACCGGAAGAAGGCCGCCTTCAACCGCTTTTTGGCCAGCCAAAGCGGGTACAAAATGGTAACCACCTCGCTCACCTCGCAAATAGCTACGGCGTACTACCAGCTTTTGGCTTTAGATAACGAGTTGCGCGTGATCCGCAAAAATATCGACCTGCAAAATAATGCGCTCGAAATTGTTAAGGTGCAAAAACTGGGCGGCCGCGCTACCGAACTGGCCGTACAGCAGTTTTTAGCCCAGCTGAAGCGTACCCAAGGTATGGAAGCCATGGTAAAGCAACAAATTACCGAAACCGAAAATCAGCTTAACTTTTTAAGCGGTAAATTTTCTAAAAGTATTCCGCGCGATACATCTATCAATACCCTTAAACTGCCTACGGTGCTTAAAGCCGGGGTACCATCGCAATTACTATTGAACCGCCCCGATATTCAGCAGGCCGATTTTGAACTAAAAGCCATGAATGCCGATATTAAAGCGGTACATGCTGCATTCTTTCCGCAGCTAACGCTGTCGCCATATGTTGGGTTTAATGCATTTCGTACATCGGTGTTGTTTAATCCCGGCTCAATAGCCTATGGTATTTTAGGGGGTGTAACCGGGCCAATATTTAACCGCAAACAAATTAAAGCCGATTATGAGCGTACCCAGGCCGAGGGCAAACAAGCCCTATACAGCTATCAAAAAACCGTTTTAAACAGTTACCAGGAAGTACTGAACAGCCTTAAAAGTATTGAAAATTATACCACGGCCTATCGCAATAAGCAGCAGGAGGTGCAGGCGTTAACTAACGCAGTATCGGTGGCTAATGATTTATACTTGGTTGGCCGGGCAAACTACCTGGAGGTAATTACCGCCCAACGCAACGTGCTTGATGCCGAACTGGAACTGGCTCATACCAAAAAAAATATTTTTATTGGGGCCGTAAACTTATACCGTTCTGTAGGAGGCGGTTGGAAACGTTAAGTTTTTTGTTTAGTTTTTTTATCCTGCAACCCTGCTTAATGCCCCGGCACCCTGCGCCGGGGCATTTTTTTGTCCGGTAGTCAGAAGAATACCCGCATATTGGTACGAAGTCAGAGACTTCGTACAGCGGAACATTGGAGAGCGGGAAATTTATAATGTATTTTCATAGATACTTATATAATGTTCAACTGGGTAAGCTGTACCTGTAACAAACCGTTCACCTGTTACTTTATTAACAATGACTGGCGCATTGCCAGCCAGCATGCTTGAAAAATTATTAGTTTGTAAAAACTCATTACTTTGATAAAAGAATACATAATAATCATCTGCTTCAATGGTATCGCTATCTAAAATAACGATACTATCGTTTATCATTTGGTACTCTGCATTTAGGTCGGCCTCCAATGCAGATTGCAATTCCTTTTTTGTTAGCATACGGGTTTTTTGTACAGTAAAAATACAAATTCTATAACAAACGATTAAGGCAGAGTGCAGCGGGGGCATTTGCTTTTTGTAGTTTTTTTGTCGCCTCCCAGCTTCGGGGTGAAAGCTGGGCAGCACCGATGGCCTGTGCGGTAGGAAAGGGCCTCTTAGATTTTGCTGAAGCTTGGGAAATGTGCGAACGAAGTGGGGCAAAAGATGAAAAGCCCGTGGTGCTGCCTGGCTTTGCAGCGCAAGGCATGTGCGAAAACGAAGCATAGGGAGTAGACTTGATTTTGGTTCTTTCATCAAGGAAAGAACAAAGGGCATCCGCGGCCCAGAAGCGGTAGACGCTATGCAAAACCATACTTTGTATGTATGTTTGTTTTAAACATTCACACTGCGCATGGCTAAAATTCTACTGGTTGAAGACGAAGACAAGGTATCCTCTTTCATAAAAAAAGGCTTGCAGGAGCACCATTTCCAGGTCGACGTAGCCAGAGACGGCATTGCCGGCCTAACCAATGTTTTGCAGGATACTTACGACCTAATCATTCTTGATGTAATGTTGCCGCTTATTAACGGCATTGACCTTTGTAAGCAAATTCGCCAAAAGCAAAGCCAGGTTCCTATATTGATGCTGAGCGCCCTGGGTACTATTGATGATAAAGTAACCGGCCTGCATGCAGGTGCCGATGATTACCTGATCAAGCCTTTCCATTTTAACGAATTGATGGCACGGATTGAGGCTTTGCTGCGCCGCCGTAACATGGCCGAGGTAACTAACCACCTCCTTAATTTTGCCGACCTAAAACTTGATACCTGGGATAAAACAGCCGAACGTGCCGGGAAGAAAATTACGCTTACCGCCAAAGAATATGCCTTGCTGGAGCTGTTTATGCGCAACCCCGGCAAATTGCTCTCGCGCGAGTACATGCTCGAAAAGGTTTGGGGGCTGAACTTTGATACCGGCACTAATATGGTTGATGTATATGTAAATTACCTGCGTAACAAAGTGCAAAAAGGCTTTGATACCAAGTTAATACATACCGTTATTGGCATGGGCTATATTATGAAAGAGCAGCAATAGCTAAAAACATGAAGATAAGAACACGGCTGTCATTGTATTTTATGCTCATCAGCTCGGGCACGTTGCTGCTGGTGTTGCTGGCCTTGTACTTTGCCGTGTTTGGATTTTTAAAAACAGATTTTAATAAGCGCCTGAGCGACAGGGTTAACGTGGCTGCCCAGCTCTACTTAAAGGCTGATGAAATAGGTGCCGATTCGCTCGTTCAAATTCAGCAGAAATACCTGGAAAAACTACCCGACGAGGTTATACGCGTGTACAATGATGGCAATAAGGCCACCTTCGAATCATCGAACGGGATTTACTGGCGCGATACCACCATTAACGAGGTGCGCCGTAAAGGAGAAATAGAATACGAAGAAGATAACCGGCAGGTAATTGGCCGTTATTTTCATGATAACCAGGGTAATTTCGTGATTTTGGCCTCGGCTGTAGACCGTAATTTTTCGCCCAGGGTAACCATGCTGGCCCGTATCACACTTATCCTGTTCCTTGGTTTTAGCGCTATATTGTTTTTTGCGGGACAATGGTTTGCCAGTAAATCTTTAGCGCCTATACAGCGTATTATAGGTGAGATAAAACACATCCGTTCAACCAACCTGCATATGCGTATAGCGCGTGTTAAAAATAATGATGAAATAGCCGAACTTATCAGCAATTTCAACAGCCTGCTCGAGCGGTTGGAGAATGCTTTTGAACTGCAGCGCAGCTTTGTGTCGAACGCCTCGCATGAACTCCGCACCCCGCTTACCAGTATTATGGGCGAAGCCGATGTGGCACTCGAAAAAGCTCGTACTCCCGAAGAATATAATCGTGTGCTGGAATCCATTTCGGCCGATGCGATGCGCCTGCAAACAACCATTACCAGTTTAATGGAGCTTGCCCAGGTAGACTTTAATTATACCCAAACCATACTGCAACCCGTGCGTATGGACGAATTGATGTGGGATTTAAATGAGTACTGGCTCGAAAAGAAGGGCACAGGCAAGCTCCACCTCACATTTACCGACTTCCCGGAGGATGAAAACGCTTTGGTAGTGATGGGCAGTAAATCATTACTCAGCATAGCCTTAAATAACATCATCGATAATGCCTTTAAATATTCGGAAGATAAACCCGTGAATCTTCATTTTGAGGTTGATGAATACAACGTACGCGTTATAATTACCGATAAAGGCCCGGGTATAAATGCCCCTGATATCGACAACATTTTTAAATCTTTTTACCGCGCCGAACGTACACGTACCCATGTACCGGGCAGCGGTATTGGTTTATACATAGCCGGAAAAATTATCCAGTTGTGTAACGGCACTATTAAGGTAGAGTCGGATGGGGTATCGGGCAGTTCTTTTATCCTCAATTTCCTCAAAACCAGCTAATATTAGTTTCGATATTTTTTCTAATGTCATTCTAATGCACGTTTAATGCACGTCTAATTCTGCCGCAATAGCTTTGAACTATCCAAAGTTCTAAGCACATGTTCAACGTACATAAGGGATTTAAATTCCTGCTCTTACCACTTCTAACCGCCTTTGGCAGCGGCGCTTTTGCCCAAACAGATAGTTTGCGCCTGAGCTTTAAAGATGCCGAAAAGATGTTCCTGCAAAACAACCTGAGCTTGCTGGCTCAAAAATATAATGTTGATGCCGCACAGGCATTAGTACAGCAAGCCCGTTTATGGGACAACCCGGTTTTATCAACCGACCAAAATATTACCGACCAAACCGGTCGCTTTTTTGACCACCGCAACGGCCAGGGACAAGTTTTTGTACAGTTAAGCCAGCTGATACAAACCGCGGGTAAACGCGGCAAACAAATAAAGGTAGCCGAAGACGGCACCAGAATACAACAAGCCGCCTTTGACGATCTGCTGCGCAACCTCCGTTATAACCTGCAATTAGATTTTGCGCAGGCTGCTAATCTCATAGCGCAGCGCCAGGTTTACGCCATTGAAATTAAATCGGCCACCAATTTGGTTAACGCATCCGATAAATCGTACCAGGCCGGCAATACATCGCTTAAAGATCTGGTGAGGTTAAAAGCCTTGTTATTCAATCTGCAAAATGAAATGATCGAAAACGAGCGTCAGCTAAACGATCTGCAGGCCGAATTAAAAACCCTGCTGGCAGTTAACCCTAACCAGTTCATTCTTCCGCAAATAAGTACGAGCAACACGGCAACTACTTTAAACCCGGCCACGCTGGCCGACCAAGCCAAAACATCGCGGCCTGATTACCTGGTAAACCAGTATACCCTCGACCAAAACAACAGCAACCTCAAATTGCAACAAGCGTTGGCTAAACCCGATATAACCATTGGTACCAGCTTTGACCAAAACAGCAGTTATACCCGAAATGTGGTTGGCTTGCAGATTAGCGCTCCGCTGCCGTTTTTTAACCGCAACCAGGGCAATATCAAATCGGCCAAGTTGGCTGCGCAAAGCCAAGATTACGTGGTGCAGAACAGTGCCATGCAGGTAAAAAATGAGGTTTACAGTGCCGTACAGCAATACAACCTGAGTCAGCAACTGCTTACCAAAACCGAGGTTGACTTTTACGACCGTTACGACCAGATTTTTGCCGCCATGCTCAAGAGCTTTCAGCAAAGACAAATAAGCCTGCCGGAATTTATAGACTTCTTCGACTCGTACAAAGAGACCAAGGTTAAAATATTAGAACAGCAATACAACTTGCAAAAAGCCATAGCCGATCTAAATTATGCAGTAGGCACAACGGTAATAGCAGCACAGTAATCAGAAAAAAATATCGGTGTAATCCACAAAAAAACAACACAATGAACCCAAGAATAATATACGTGGCTATAGCGGCAATAACCGTTTTGGCCTCATGCGAAGAAAAAAAGACCGGTACCATGGAAAACAAGCAGGTTTGCATCAGCGACTCGCTTTCCAAAATGATAACCATTGATACGGCCAAAGAAACAACCATGAAGAATGAGTTGAAACTGAGCGGCGAGGTTACGTTTAACGAGAACAACGTGGTAAAGGTATTCCCGTTTGCCAGCGGCCAGGTAATGAATGTAAAAGTATCGTTGGGTGACAAGGTAACCAAAGGACAAACCCTGGCTATAATACGCAGTGCCGATGTTGCCGGAAATTACACCGACCTAACTTCGGCCAAAGCCGACTTAGCTATTAATCAACGCACCTTGCAACAAGCCGAGTACCTGTACAAAAACGGCATTTCGAGCGAACGCGATTACACCGAGGCCAAAGAGAATTACAATAAAGCCGTAGCCGCCAACCGCAAAGTGCAGGAGCAAATTGCCATTAATGGTGGTGGTAATACCAATGCATCGGGCACATTAATAGTTAAAGCGCCTCGTAGCGGTTATATTGTAGAAAAGAATATTACCACCGGTAACTTCATCCGCCCTGATAACAGCAGCAGCATGTTTACCATATCAGACATGAAAGATGTTTGGATAAACGCCAATGTGTTTGAAACTGACATTTCCAAAATAAAAACCGGATACGCCGCCCAGGTTACCACACTGGCCTACCCCGATAAAACCTTTACCGGCAAAGTCGACAATGTAGGTTCGGTACTCGACCCCGACAGCAAAGTACTTAACGTACGCATCGATCTCCCTAACCCCGATATGCTATTGAAACCCGAAATGTTTACCAACGTGCTTATCAGTAATTCTGAATCTTCACAGGCAGTATCTATTTCGGCCGAGGCTGTGGTGTTTGACAGTGGAAAAAACTACGTGGTGGTTTACAATGGTAAGTGTAACCTGCAGGTACGCGAGGTGGGCATTATTAAAACGGTTGAAAACACTACTTATATTTCATCAGGATTAAAGCCTGGCGATAAGGTGATCTCCAAAAACCAGTTGCTGCTTTATAACGCATTAACCGAAGAATAAGCGCCATTTCCTTTCTCCTGATTTTTTGTAAAAACAGGGAGTTGTTTCAGCTCCCCTGCAATCAACATACACAATGAACAAGCTCATTAAAAATATAATATACTTCTCGCTGCGCCACCGGGCCATGGTGTTTTTCATGACCGGCGTATTGGCCATACTGGGCGTTTGGAGCTACCTTAATACCCCTATCGAGACTTTTCCTGATGTTACCAACACTCAGATCATCATTATAGCCCAATGGCCCGGCCACAGCGCCGAGGAAATGGAGAAGCTGGTAACCATACCCATGGAAACTGTGCTTAACTCGGTACAAAAGAAATCAAACCTGCGTACCACCTCATCATTCGGCTTATCATACGTGCGCATTATTTTTGATGATGATGTAGACGATTCATTTGCCCGCCAACAGGTAATGAGCCGTATTATGAATGCTGAACTGCCCGACGGTGTTAAACCCGAAATTGAGCCCCCATATGGCCCAACCGGCGAAATTTTCAGATACACACTAAAAAGCCGCACCAAATCGCTCCATGAGTTAACCGCCATTCAGGATTGGGTATTAGACCGCCAGTTTAAAGCCATCCCCGGCGTAGCCGATGTGAACAGCTTTGGCGGTGAAGAGAAAACTTACGAAGTGAGTGTAAATCCCCTTTTGTTACGTAAATATGGCCTTACCTCATTGGATGTTTACAACGCTGTAAACCGCAGTAATATTAACGTAGGCGGCGATGTAATTGAGAAAAACGACCAGGCTTTTGTAGTACGAGGCATTGGCTTGATCAACAATATTGATGAGATACAAAACATCATCATAAAAAACGTAAACAACGTACCTATACTGGTTAAAAATGTAGCCGATGTTATTGAAGGTGGCTTACCACGTTTAGGCCAGGTAGGCCGTGATAAAAAGGATGACGTAATTGAAGGCATTGTGGTAATGCGCAAAGGCGAAAACCCTGCCGATGTACTGCAACGCATCCGTGATAAGGTAACCGATTTGAACGATAATGTGCTGCCTAAAGATGTTAAAATATCAACCTTTTACGACCGTACCAACCTCATTGATTTTTGTACAGAAACCGTAATACACAACCTGCTTGAAGGTATTGTACTGGTAACCGTTATCGTGTTCCTCTTTATGGCCGATTGGCGTACAACCGTTACCGTGGCCATTATTATACCGCTGGCCTTGTTGTTTGCCTTTATATGCCTGCGCTTAAAAGGCATGACCGCCAACCTGCTTTCTATGGGAGCTGTTGACTTTGGTATCATCATAGATGGGGCTGTGGTAATGGTGGAGGGCATATTTGTAGCGCTCGACCATAAGGCCCACGAGGTTGGGATGGAGAAATTTAACAAGCTGGCAAAGCTGGGCCTTTTCAAAAACGTAGGTGCCGAAATGGGGAAAGCCATCTTCTTCTCCAAACTCATCATCCTTACTTGTTTGGTGCCCATCTTTGCCTTTCAAAAAGTTGAAGGCAAAATGTTCTCGCCGCTGGCTTATACATTAGGCTTTGCATTACTGGGAGCTTTATTATTTACCCTTACGCTGGTGCCTGCCTTATCCAGTATATTATTGCGCAAAAACGTAAAGGAAAAACACAACCCGGTAGTTATCTTTTTTGAAAACGGTGTTCGCCGCATGTTCAACTTTACCTTCCGTAACCAAAAGCTGAGCCTTATTGTATCGGTAGCGTTTATGGCCATAACCTTTGCATCGGCCAAATTATTAGGTACCGAATTTTTACCTCAGTTAAATGAGGGCGCACTTTGGGTTACCGCACAAATGCCTATGAGCACATCGCTCGAAGGCTCGGTAAAAATTACCAATAAAATGCGCGACATTTTGATGCAGTTTCCTGAGGTTAAGCAAACCTTATCACAGGTGGGCCGCACCAATGACGGTACCGACCCGAAAGGCTTTTTTAACGTGCAGATACAGGTTGACCTGTTGCCTAAAAAACAATGGAAACGCCACATTACCCAGGAAGAACTGATAGCCCAGATGGATAAAAAGCTGAGCCAGTTCCCCGGTATTATTTATAACTACTCGCAGCCTATTATTGATAACGTGGCCGAAGCAGTAGCCGGTGTACCAGCATCAATGGCCGTAAAAATATTCGGGCCCGATTTTGAGGTGCTCGACCATAAGGCCAATGATGTAATGGGTGTACTCAAACACATTAAAGGTGTTGAAGATTTGGGCGTACTGCGCAACTTAGGCCAGCCCGAGTTCAGGATTGAGCTTGACCAGCAAAAAATGGCCCGCTACGGTGTAGCCACTGCCGATGCCAATGCCGTTATTGAAATGGCCATAGGTGGTAAAGCGGCCTCAGAACTGTATGAGGGTGAGCGTAAATTCGATATCCGTATACGCTACCAAAAAGATTTCAGGAATACCCAAGAGAAGATTGAGAACCTGATGGTGCCTACCCTAAACGGCTCAAAAATATCTATCAAAGAAATATCTAAAATTAAACAAGTAACCGGTCCGGCCTTTATCTTCCGCGATAATAACAGCCGTTACATTGCCGTAAAATTCTCGGTACGTGGCCGCGATTTGGGCAGCACTATTGCCGAAGCTCAGCATAAGGTAGGTAATGCCGTTAAGCTTGGGCAAGGTTACAGCTTTACCTGGAACGGTGAATTTGAGAACCAGATCAGGGCATCAAAAACACTGTCGCAAGTGGTGCCAATATGTTTGGTGGTAATCTTCCTCATTCTGTTTACCATGTTTGGTAACGCTAAAGATGCCATTTTGGTTATCATGAACGTACCATTTGCCTTAATTGGTGGTATACTGGCACTGCACATTACCCGTACCAACTTCAGTATTTCGGCAGGTATTGGTTTTATAGCCTTGTTTGGCGTGTGTATACAAAACGGGGTTATCCTCATATCGGTATTCCGTAAAAACATCGAAGAGGGCCTGCATCTTAACGAAGCCATATTAACCGGTGTTATATCTCGCGTTCGCCCGGTGGTAATGACCGCTTTGATGGCCGCCATTGGCCTGATGCCGGCCGCCATATCAACCGGTATAGGCTCCGAAACGCAAAAACCTTTAGCTATTGTAGTAATTGGCGGGTTGGTTACTTCAACCATTTTAACCCTGTTAATACTGCCTATCATATACGCAATGGTGTACAAATTGATACACCGTCGTGAAAACCGCAAGCTGTTGAAAAAGCTTGGGGCCATAAGTTCTTAACCGTGTGGTAACGGTTGAGGTTGAGTGTGTTTGTTGAAAACGCAGTCCGGGCGAGCCGGACTGCGTTTTTTTATATCCATGCCACTCCTATTTTTACTTCCTTTACTGGCTATAAAAATCAATATAAACCCATCCCTAACCTACCAAGTGAAGGAAATCTATGCATCCTCACTTAAAAATCCAGCTTACTGGTTCTTGTTATACTTCTTACCATCGGCCCAGCCACCTAATCCTACCCCAACCAGGTACGCCAGTAAATCGGTCCATAAAAACCCTTGACCAAGTATGAGCCTCCAGGGTAGTGTTTGCCTCATAATGTTTATCCACGGGGCTTGGTATAATTGGCTAAACTCAATTGCAAAGCAAAACGTTATAGCAATAGCTGCCACGTTTTTAACAGGCGCTTTTATCAGCATAAACCGCATTATTAGGTAAATCATCAATGCCCAAAGCATATCGCCCACCCAGGCAGGTATAAACTCAACCCGCCGCGAAAGCAGGCCGAGTACAATTACCAATATAATAGCTAAGGCATAATGCCAACGGTTGCGAGTCATGTAGAGGTGAGTTAGTAAGCAATGTCTCCAAATTAATAATTCTGTCTCATTCCTCAATTCTAAAAATTCCGGTGCAATTCGCAATTCTGTTAATTCTTAAATTCTGCAAATTCTGATACAAAACAATTACTTTTGCGAACTTCAAACATTGGTATTATGCTCAGAACACACACTTGTGGCGAATTAAACATCAGTAATTTAGGCCAAACCGTAACACTTTGCGGCTGGGTTCAAAAATCGCGCGATTTAGGCGGAACCACGTTTATTGACGTGCGCGACCGCTATGGTTTAACACAATTGGTATTGAATGTAGACAGCGATGCCAACCTGCGTGAAGCCGGTAAAAGCCTTGGCCGCGAGTTTGTAATTAAAGTTACCGGCAAGGTGCTGGAGCGTACCAACAAAAACCCTAAAATACCAACCGGCGATATTGAAATTGCCGTTGAGGCTTTAGAAATATTGAACGAGGCTAAAATACCTCCGTTCCTGATTGAAGATGAAACCGATGGTGGCGAGGAGCTTCGCGCCAAATACCGTTACCTCGATTTGCGCCGTAACCCACTGCGTAATAACTTAATTATGCGCCATAAAATAGCGCAGGAAATTCGCCGTTACCTTGATGCCCAAAACTTTATTGAGGTGGAAACCCCGGTGTTGATTAAATCGACCCCTGAGGGTGCACGCGATTTTGTGGTGCCAAGTCGCATGAACCCTGGCGAATTTTACGCCCTGCCACAATCTCCGCAAACATTTAAGCAATTGCTTATGGTGAGCGGTTTCGACCGTTACTTCCAGATCGTGAAATGTTTCCGTGATGAGGACTTACGTGCCGACCGCCAGCCTGAGTTTACCCAGATCGATTGTGAGCTTTCGTTCATCGAGCAGGAAGATATTCTGAACATATTTGAGGGCATGGCCCGTCACCTGTTCAACACCGTTAAAGGTATCGAACTGGGCGATTTTCCACGCATGCAATATGCCGATGCCATGCGTTTGTATGGTTCGGATAAACCCGATGTGCGCTTCGGGATGCCGTTTGTTGAACTGAACGACATTGTAAAAGGTAAAAACTTTGGCGTTTTTGATAGCGCCGAGTTAATTGTTGGTATTAACGCCGAAGGCGCTGCCAGCTACACCCGCAAGCAAATTGACGAACTTACAGAGTGGTTAAAACGCCCGCAAATTGGCGCCACCGGCTTAATTTATATGCGCCATAACGATGATGGCACGCTAAAATCATCGGTTGATAA
Source organism: Mucilaginibacter terrae (assembly GCF_031951985.1). NCBI lineage: Bacteria > Pseudomonadati > Bacteroidota > Sphingobacteriia > Sphingobacteriales > Sphingobacteriaceae > Mucilaginibacter > Mucilaginibacter terrae. The sequence continues at coordinate 2,919,229 of NZ_JAVLVU010000001.1, forward strand.
ATTTTATAACGAAGAAGAACTGCAGAAATGGAGCGTGGCCTTTAACACCAAGCCGGGCGACCTTATACTCATATTAGCCGGCGGTACCGATAAGGTACGCAAGCAAATGAACGAATTGCGTTTAGAGATGGGCAGCCGTTTAGGCCTGCGCAGCAAAGACAAATTTGCACCGCTTTGGGTGGTTGATTTCCCGCTGCTGGAGTTTGACGAAGAAAGCGGCCGCTACCATGCCATGCACCACCCGTTCACCTCGCCTAAGCCCGAGGATATTGCCAAATTGGATGCCGATCCGGGAGCAGTACGTGCCAATGCTTATGATATGGTAATTAACGGTATCGAAGTGGGCGGCGGATCTATCCGTATTCACGACCGCGAGGTGCAATCGTTAATGTTCAAGCACCTGGGCTTTTCGCCCGAGGAAGCACAAAAGCAGTTCGGCTTTTTGTTGGATGCCTTTGAGTTTGGCGCGCCGCCACACGGTGGTATTGCCTTAGGTTTCGACAGGTTGTGCTCGATATTTGCCGGATTGGATTCTATCCGCGATGTTATCGCCTTCCCTAAAAACAACTCGGGCCGCGATGTAATGATCGATTCGCCATCGGTAATTGCCGATGCGCAAATGGTAGAGTTGAATATTAAAACAACAGTATAGCCTTTATTTATATACTTTTAAAAATGCTGCCCTTTGTAAAAACAGGGCAGCATTTTTTTTGAGACATACTATATTTAAAAGTTTACCTGCACCGTTTATTTATCGTAATTTTATACTTGAAGAATTACTCTTCATATTATAAACCGTATACCCTTTTAATGTTATGAAGAAGTTGATGCTGGTATGCAGCCTCATAGTGATGATGGCATCGGCCTGTGGTAAGAGTTCTGAAGACGATTATGCTGAGCAGCAAGCCGCTGCCGATGAAACACAAATACAAGCCTATATAAAAACCAACAATCTTTCGGCCCGGCGCGACGAGTCGGGGTTGTATTACGTGATATTAAAAACCGGTACGGGTGCATTTCCAACAGCATCAACATCAGTAACCTTTAACTATACCGGCCAGTTTACCGATAATACCACCTATTATGTAGGTAGTGTGACTACAGTAGTTGGCAGTGCCGAAATTAAGGGCTGGCAAATTGGCCTCACCAAAATAAACAAGGGCGGACAAATTATGCTAATCATCCCTTCGGGCATGGCATACGGGCAAAAAGGTAAGAATACTATACCTGCTAACAAAGTGTTGGTGCATACCATTGATATGCTGTAACGCGCGGTATTGTTTGACCTGATCTTTCTGGTAGGGCTTAATACATTTACCTAATTAAGCGTGAGGCTTTCATAAAATTAGTTCAAGCGCAGACGCTTGAACTGTCCCTTAATATTTGTGTGAACCTTAACTATCCTGATTTGAATGGGGCTCTAAACGGGTTTTAATACGATTGTACATGGGTTGTTCTTCGAGCGCCTTTTCGAGTTGAGCTATAGTGGTAAGCAGGTTATTGTCGGCCTCGCTCAGCCACCGTTCATTTTCGGCACGAACAGCCTCGAGTACTGGAGCTAAATCCTTTAAAAGCTTTTTACCATTGCCCGATAATGATACCAGGCGTTTACGGCCGTCGGTTTTGTCTTTATGTGCTGTAATGAGTTTGGCCTTGAGCATTTGGTCGGCAAACTGAACTATGGCGGGATGAGTAAGCTTTAATTCATCGGCAATATCAACAATAGAGAGTGTTTTACGCCTGCTTAACAGCTCGAGCACCAAAAACCATTTGGATTCGAAGTTGAGGTTAAGCTCCTTATAAATTTTATTTACATCGTGTGCCAGGCGTTCGCTCAAACGTTTCAAACGCGTAGCCACAGCCAGCTCAGCCAGTTCAGAAATGAGGTCCATGTCAGTATAATAGTTCCCCTAATATACACCTTTATCTAATCCTACCTAACGAGGTTAACTGTTTTTTAAACACCACCTTAGCACAGGCTCTGCGCTAAGCCCTGTGTAATACATCAAATAATACAGTATTACTATTGTTTAAGGAGGTTTGAAAAGAATGAAGAGTTAAAATCCGGTGAGAAATGGATAATATTTGATAAGTGTTTAAACTCATATTCTTCGTGCGTAGTGGTGAGTACCACGGCTTTCATGCCGGCATTCAACGCCGCTTCGGCACCCTTGGGTACGTCTTCAAATACCAGGCAGTTAATTGGGTCAACGTGTAGTTGCTGTGCTGCTTTCAAAAAAGTTTCGGGGTGAGGTTTGCTCAGCACAACATCATCGGCACTTACAATGGCTTTAAAGTAATGTCCTATGTTGAGGTTATCCAGCACAAAATCAATATTAAAAGGTATAGCCGCCGATGCCACCGCCATAGGGATGTTAAATTGATAAGCTTGTTCTAAAAACTCAGCCAAACCGGGCAATAAAGCTAATTGAGGAAGATAATCCTGCTGATAACGTTTTTCTTTAGCAAACGACAGCTCGGTCTTTTCATCCTCGGTGAACCGGTCGGGCCCGAAAACTCGCTCCAACACCTCGGGATTTTTGCCGTACATGTGGCTTTTAACCTCATCCCAGGTAAAATTACCGCCCAGCTCTTCGTTAAATATGCGTTGCCACGCCTGGGTGTGGTATTCCATATCATTGATCATGGTGCCGTTCATATCAAATATCAGGGCTTGCGGTTTTTGTATCATAGCCGCAAATAGGGCAAAATGTTTAAAAGAGGCAAGTTTTTTATGATAAATGGGGTTGATATGATATTGGGTATTATACGGCCGGGTTACATAGCCCACTTTTTCCTAACTTCGTCCCCTGTAGATCATGAACCTCAATAAAATTATCGCCTCGTGGGGAGGCATAGGTTACATTAAAGGCGGGGGCACCATTGCCGCTGTAGTAACGTGCGTGTTATTATATTTCGCTAATCAGTATACTTGGCTACAGCCTGTATGGGCATTGCCTGTTGCCACCATTGTTATAACCCTGCTGGGCATTTACGTGGGCAACCAGGTTGAGCCTGATTGGGGTAAAGACAGCTACCGCGTGGTAATTGATGAGGTATCGGGCCAAATGGTAACCTTGTTGTTTGTGCCCTTAACTAATCAAAATTTCATTATAGGCCTTATCCTGTTCCGCTTTTTTGATATGGTTAAGCCCCTGGGCATTCGTAAAATGGAAGACCTTAAGGGCGGTGCCGGTGTAATGATGGACGATGTACTGGCGGGTATTTATGCCAATGTTGTTTTGCAGGTAATTATATTCTCGATAAAGCAATTTAATTAGCCAAAAAACGGTACTCAATTTTATTGAGCAATACCTGTGGATTTATAGGTTTCAGTATAAAATCGTCGGGTGAGCAGTCGGCGTTTTCAAAAAGCCTGTTTAATGATTTTTTGTTACCCAAAACCGATATAACCGGTATTTTGCTGGTATTAGGGGCCGATTTTAATGCAGCACATATCATGGCACCATTAGCTCCGGGTGTTAAAGCGCCCAGCAATATCAAATTGGGGTTAAAAGCCGTAACTTCCTGAAAAACGTATTCGGCTTCTCGCAGGGTTTGCACCTCGTAGCCGTGTTGCTTTAGCAATGTATAAATTGACGATAACGTTTTTAAGTCGTCTTCTACAATTAAGATTTTTTTGTACATGGTTTAAGTTTAATTTGTATAGTTAAAGGCAAATGATATGCCACTGGCAATAAGTGCCCTCTCACATCATTTAACCAATATTTAATTTTTTAACTGTGATTAATTAACTCAAACGGGGGTGCGCATTCCCCACCACAAATAATTATGCCCCAATTGCGTAAACAAAAAATGCCGGTCACCCCTGACCGGCATTTACAACCTCAACTTTATATAACACCAGTCACTATTTTCTGTTGGAGGCGGGAAGGATATGATCCTTCCCCCTCAAAAAACACTACAATCACACTCAACCTCCTCCAGAAATCATCACAAATCCTCCCGTTGGGGGGAAGAAATCAATCACACTTATATTTTAATAAACAACTCTGATGCCGGTTTTCTAACCTTAGCCAGTTTGGCGTACGGATCATCATCGGCACGGTAGCCAATGGTTACTATCACAGTAGCTGTTACATTCTTCTCTTTCAAACCTAAAATCTCATCGAACTTTTCGGCCTCAAAACCCTCCATTGGGCAATTATCAACGCTTAATTCAGATGCAGCACCAATTAAAATACCCAGCGCCAGGTATGCCTGTTTTTGTGCCCAGGCTAAGTTTTGCTCGGGTGATAATGTTGAAATTTTACCCATCATCACTTTTTCAAAACCCTCCAGTGAGGAACGGTCAACCCCGCGCTCGTGAGCAAGTTGGTCTACATAACGTTTCACATATTCCTCATCAATATTAGTCTCGGCAGCAAAAACTACCAGGTGCGATGCATCAGTGATCTGGCTTTGACCATAGGCAGCTTCTTTAAGTCTTTCGCGAATGGCGGGATCTTCTACTACAACAATTTTATAGTGTTGCAATCCATATGATGAGGGCGACAGGTGCGTGCTCTCCAATATATGGTTCAGATCATCAGAACTGATCTTTTTCGCTTTATCAAATTTCTTGGTGGCGTATCTCCACGCGAGTGCTTGTTTAACAGACATAGTTGGATGTTTTAATAAGACAAAATTATATGTTTAAACACTTAATAGTGTAATCCTATTGTAACATCTGTTTTGGTAGTTTGTTTAAAATGAAGAGCTTATCTGCCCAATAAAGTTTGAAAGCACATCATGGTAAAGCAGTATAGTAATCATTATGCCACTTAACGCCCCAAAAAAGTGGGCATCGTGGTTAATAGAGTCTCTTGATTGTTTAGATGCATAAACACAGTATGCTAAGTACAATACGCCAAAAATTACAGCAGGAATACCAAACGGAATAGGAAATACACCAATACGGTTCATGGGGTAAAACAAAATATAACTGAACAGCACTGCACTAATAGCGCCCGATGCACCAAGACTGTGATAGTTATAGTGATCTTTATACTTACCCACCGTAGGTAAATCACTCAATATAAGGCTGGCAAAATAAAGCAATGCAAACTGCCAATGGCCAATTAGCCCCTCAAGTGTTGGCGCAAATATAAAATACGACCACATATTGAACAGCAGGTGCGCCCAATCGCGGTGAATAAAGCCACTTGTAATTAAGGTCCACACTCTATCGCCTTTGGCCACACTGTATGGGTGCAGCATAAACTCGCCGTAAATGCGCTCGTTTGAAAAAGCCCATAACGAGAGGGCTATAGTGATGATGAATATGATTGAAGCTACCGGTGCGGCTTGAAAAATTTGTTCCATTTATTGTAAATCGAGTTTGGTATTGGTAAGTAAACGTGCAACAGGGTAACGCAAGTATGTGTTTTCGTAAAAGGGTGAGTTTTTGTACACAAATTCTAACTGCGCCCCGGCACTTTTAGCCAGTTGCGGGTTGCGGGCTTTTTCATCGTCGAGCTTTTTTTGTAGTTCGGGATGGGTTTTAAGGTACTGGGCGGCAATATCTTCAAATACATAATCAGAGTAATGCTCCTTCTGGCTCAGCATCGAATCAAAAAAGTTCCAGGCAAAAAAAGAATCCACTCCCTGTGGCTCCAGCGTTTCTACAATGTAGCGGTTAATGGCCTGGTTGGTATAAACCACGTAATCGCCCGCATAAAATTTAACTTTGTTATTGCCGATGGTGTTAAGCTGCACCCCGCTATGCAGGTAATGGCCTTCGTAAGGGCGCGGGCCGGTTTTATAATCGCCAATGTAATAGGTTTGCACAATTAAAGTGGTATCGTGCTTTAAGCGGCGCATGGCTACCTTGTTGAGTTTAAACAGGTCGATAATTTTGCCCCAGGCCTGCGGAATTACATAGGCTATGGGCTTATCGGCCGTTAGGATGGCCTTGTAAGTATTGTAATATTTTATGTTTTTTGTCCAGGGCTTGCTGCGGTCGTAGTACAGGCGTGGCAGGCCGCTAATGTCGCTGTTTTTGTAACCGGCTTCGTAACCTTTAAACTCAATCATGTCAAACTTCTGGTCGTCTAAAGCCCAGGTTAAGGCAAACGTTTTTTGTTGTTTTACCTGCTCGTCGGCTTGGTGCTTCAGTTCGCCTATCTGCCTGGCATCACGCTGGCAAACGTCAATCAGGTGGCGCATAAACTCGTAGGTGGCATATACCTTTTTATCGTACGGCTTCAACATATGCGTTTCGGTAACATAGCTTATAATATTATGCTGAACCGTGTGCCCGGTTGAAAAGCGAGGTGTTTCTAAAAATGCCACAATGCCCGAATCGGGCGAGCGTTTCAGGCTTTCTACGTAGGGAACCATACCGTAACCACTTTTCTCCATGCGTTTATACAATTCGGGCGAAAGGGTTTTGGCGGTATACTCAGCCAATACCGGGTGTTGCTTGTCTTTTTGCGTCTCGATGAGCGTCATTACATACTGGTAGTCAGATCCATTGCTGGCATGGTTATCCAAAAAAACCTCGGGCTGCCAGGTGTTCAGTATCTGTAAAAAGGCCAGCGCATTGCGGCTATCAGCCTTAATAAAATCGCGGTTCAAATCAAGGTTACGGTAGTTACCCCTGAAACCATATGCCACAGGCCCGTTTTGGCTCACGCGCGATTGTCCGCGGTTTAAGCTGCCATCAATATTGTATAGGGCAATAAAACATACCACCACATCATTGGGCAGTTGTTTCTTTTTCAGCATATCGCGCACCAGCATCATACTGGCATCTATACCCTCCGGTTCGCCGGGGTGTATGCCGTTGTTAATGAGAATTACCCGCTTGTTTTGCTGCTTAATTTTAGCCGGATCAAAGTTGCCGTTTTTAGATAATACTACCAACGTTAACGGTTTGCCCGAATCGGTACTACCATAATTAAACAATTTTACCTGTTGCGGAAACTGCTTTACCAGCTTAGGGTAATAGCCCATTACCTCGGCATAAGTGGCGGTATAGTTTTTATCGGTGCTTAACTCAAAGGGCGTTAACTGGGCGTGGGCTTTGCTAAACAGCAAGGCCATGCCTAATAAGGGCAGCAATTTTTTCATTGGTGGTAAATTTAGTAGTTTTAATTAATGAGCGAATGAGTGATGGTATGAATGACTGAATTTAAAAACATTCGATGGACACAATTGCTATATTTGAGAACAGGCAAATCACTCATTCACTAATTCAGTCAATCACTCATTGCTTATGTCCCAGCTTCACATTTTAAACGGCGATGCCACTTTGCAAGGTTTTAATGATACCGGTATTGATGGCGATGTGTTGGTTTGGCGCGAAGTGTTTTCGGAAGGACCGCTATCGGCCACATTGGATTCTGTTTTTTGGCACGAGCGCGAAAAGTGGATAAGCCAGGCTTTTAATGATACCCCCGAAGGCTATGAGCACAAAGTATTGCACGAACTGGAAAAACTAAGCAAGCCCTACACCGATATTACCCTGTGGTTTGAATTTGATTTGCATTGCCAGGTAAACATGCTGGGCGTAATGCAATTACTGCAACAACACGTAGACTTGTCGGGACCGGAAATTTATTTGATTTGCCCCGATTGTTTCCCCGGCGTACCCAATTTTAGGGGAATGGGGCAATTAACCGGTAAGCAATTAGAGGTTTTGTATGATAACCGCCTGCACCTGGGTGAGTACGATTTTAAACTGGCTACCGAAGCCTGGCAGGCGTACATCACCTGCGATGCCACCAAATTAGACCGCTTTATTGACGATACTCCGTTTTGGGGAGGCCTTCACCAGCTTAAATTTGCCCTCGAAGCACAGGTGCGCAGGTTGCAACTTGACGAGCAGGGTCTTAATTACATTGAACAAAAACTACTGCTTATTTACCAAAGCGGCATAACCGACCGTAGCGCTATATGTGAAGCCTTTTGGCACGATGAAGCCATTTACGGTATGGGCGATAATGAGATAGATAACTACCTGCATCGCTTACAGCAAAAGGGATTGATTACACTATAAGAGCTTTTTTGATTTTTTCCTTTCCCTTCTTGAGAGTGGGTGGCCAGGAAGAGCATTGGCACGGGTGTGTCATTTACGATTGACAAGCCAAAGGGACACACTATACGTTTAATTTGCACTTTTGTCTTTAACAAACCTTGCATAATCAAAAGCCCCTGCATCCCTCAAAGATTGCCTTGTATCCACATCAATTCAACAATCCAAAATGCGCCGTAGGTGCCTACCTGTTTATAGAAAGACCAAGCAAGATTCTTTTGTCCCTGCGGGCAATGTCATTAAGTTAAGGATAGATAGTTTCTATTTATGCAAGATATGATATCAGTAAAGTGGTCTGTGAGGACACAGACCACGGCGAGTTAACCGACGCCTGTGTCCTCACAGGCGTCTTCTTTCTTAACTTAATGACATTGCCCAGCGGGACTAGCCTTTGTAAACATGCATAAATAAGGGTAGCTCCTAACGGAGCATGTTTAATACTAATAAGAACTTTCTATAAACAGGTAGCACCTAAGGTGCATAAATATTTTTGCGTGCACTGTATCTCTCCGAGGGGGAACCTGCTTACTTATATTACTACAACGCCGTTTTCCCGGCAATCAATGCTTCTGCTTTCTCCGCAGTAAGGCTCAAACCTTCGGCAACAATATGGGCTTTCTGGTAATAAGCGTTGCGCTCTTCCAGCTTTTCGGTTATAAAGCCCAGCAGTTCGTCGCCGTGCTTGTCGCGTAGGATAGGGCGGTCGTCTTTGTTGTTGCCTAAACGGCTTATAAGTGCTTTGGGCGATAAGTTGATGTACAGCGTAATGCCATTGGCGTTCATCCACTCCATGTTATCAAAAAAGCAGGGCAGCCCTCCGCCTGTTGATATAACGGCGTTTTCGGGATAGGCAGTGCTCTTTAATATTTCCGACTCGGCCACGCGGAAAGCGGTTTCGCCAAAGCTGGCAAAGTACTCGGCAATGGTCATGCCGGCCTGTTCTTCCAGCAGGTGGTCGAGGTCTAAAAACGGGTAATTTAAACGAGCTGCCAGTTTACGGCCTAAAGTTGTTTTGCCACTACCCATGTAGCCGATTAAGAAAATGCGTGTCATTTTTTTGATATGTTCTTTTTAATAAGGTAGGTCATGAGCAGTATAAAGCCTTCGGCACAAAGTGCGGGCATGCTAATGATGCCGATAATTATAGGATTACCCGGCCAGCCGCCCCAAATTACAATAGTGATGATGAAGGATATAATGAGCGACACCACTAAAATCACAACGCGGCGGGCCGTGGTAGTGATGGGTTTAAGCAGCATCCACTGCAACGCCCTGGCAACACACCAAACCGGGAAGCTCAGGTAGGCAATGAGCATAAAAAGCTCAGGTAAACTTATTTGATGATTAGCCACTATGAGTTAAACTTTACGCGAGGGTCGATCCACACATACAGCAAATCGACCAGAATATTAATAACCACAAATATAAACGCAATAAACAGGATAGAGCCAATAATTACCGGGAAATCCGACATTTCGAGCGCATCCACTGTAACCTTGCCCAAGCCGTTGTAGCCAAACACGTATTCCACAAAAAACGAACCGGCCAGTAAGGAGGCAAACCAGTTGGCAATAGCCGTAATAACCGGGTTTAAGGCATTGGGCAAAGCATGGCGGTAAATAATGGCATTTCGGCTCAATCCTTTAGCTTTAGCCGTGCGAATGTAATCCTGAGCCAGCACTTCCAGCATCGAACTGCGTGTAAGCTGAACGATGATAGCCAGCGGGCGCAGTCCTAAGGTTATAGCGGGTAAAACCACATTGCTCCAGGTTAGTACCTCGCCCTTAAATGGGTCGTAACTGTACAGGCTGCCGGTCATGTTTAACCCGGTATATTTACTCAGCACAAAGCCAAACAGCCAGGCAATAATTATCCCTGCAAAAAATGACGGCGCCGAAATACCCAATACCGAAAAGCCAACCGCCAGCCGGTCTATCCAGGTGTTTTGATGAACGGCGCTCCATACCCCAAGAAACACACCCAGCACAACGGCCATGAGCATAGCTAAAACAGCCAATATCAAGGTGTTAGGAATTACTTCTAACAGCACGGCTGCAACTTCTTTATGTGTTTGGTACGACCGGCGCAAGTAAGGCCATTTTAAAGCAACCACATGCGTGCCCGAAACCGGGAACAATTGTACATAGCCATAACGCTCCTGCTCTTCAACCGTGCGGGCGTGTATGCCAATGGGCGATAGATCGTTAATGTAATAAGCAAATTGGACGGGTAAGGGCTTATCCAAACCAAATTCCTTTCGCACGGCTTCTAACGATTGTACATCGGCGCGTTGGCCTTGCGTCATGCGGGCCGGATCTACCGGTAAAATATTGAACAGGAAAAATACCACTACCACAATACCCAGCATTACTGCTGCGCTGTAACCAATTTTGCGGATGAGGTAGCGGAGCATCGGTTTATGGTTTTTGCAGATATTTTTTCACCAGCCCATCATAATCGGGCATGGTATGGTGATGCCATTTATTCATTACAGTGCCGTTTTTAAGCAACATAATACCGGGGTTAGCCCTAACCATGGTTTTTAGCGGCACCCCATCAGCATGAAATATCTCGAAAGCCAAATGATGTTGCTTACTAAACGCTACAGCATCGGCAGGAGAGGCCGAGGTTAGCAGTACCGTGCGGATGTTATAGTTTTGGGTGAGGTTGATAGCCAAAGCATTTAGCCTGTCCAGCGCATCTGCATTGGTATGTTTTAAATCATAAGCTACTACAATAAGGTTATAAAACGGATTGCTCAGCAATTCCTGCGTGTAATCGTTGCCCTGGCTGTCTTGTATGCCTAAATCACGTATTTTTGGTTCGAAACCTTTTTTAACTAACCGGCGTTCAGGGTCACCCTCAATTTGCCAGCTGGCATCTTTCCATATGCCGCTTTTAAGGTATTCCTTGTCGCTGATGCTCTTGCTTTCGCCGGTCTTTTTGTTTTTTAGCGAGTAGGTGAGTTCAAACTCGTCGGGCACGGCTCCCGGCGGGGTTCTCATTTCGTTGGGGATGTTATTGCCAACTTTATACGGCAAAAAATCGATAACCGGTAAAAAGTTGTAGGTATACATACCCACGCCTAACGTAATTACCACTGCAGCAACCAACCATCGCATCTCGGCCGCATGGCTAACCAGCGGAGTGATCTTATCCCTGTTAAAAAACAATACCAGCACCAAAGCCAGCAGGGCCATGTCCTTACCAAATGACTCCCAGGGTGTAAGTGGAATAGCATCGCCAAAGCACCCGCAGGTTTGTACCACCTTAAAAAACGCCGAGTAAAATGTGAGGAACCCAAAGAAAATAATGAGCAACAGTAAGCCCCAAACAATGGCATTTACACGGGTACCTATCAAGAGGGCAAAGCCCAGAATCATCTCAAGCGAACATAAAATGATGGACATGCTCAGTGCCAGATCATTCAAAAAGGTAACTTGGAAAACTTCGAAATACTCTTCGAGCTTGTACGAGAATCCCAGCGGGTCGTTAGCCTTGATTAGGCCCGAAAAGATGAAAAGCAGGGCAACCAAAATGCGGCAAGCCCAAACCAAGGCCCCCCGGCCCCCTGAAGGGGGAGTAAAAGTTTTTTCTTTATAATCAGATATAGCAGATGTCATTATATATAAAGCGAAATGTCTTTAAGTAAATCAAAAGCTCCCCCTTCAGGGGGCTGGGGGGCTGAGTTTTATCAGCGCGAAAACCGCATAATTCAGCATATCCTGGTAATTGGCTTTTACCCCTTCTGATGCTACCGTTTGCCCCTGGTTGTCTTCTATTTGTTTTACGCGGAGAATTTTCATGAGTATCAGGTCGGTTAGGGAGCTGATGCGCATATCACGCCAGGCCTCACCATAGTCGTGATTTTTGGCAAACATGAGGTCGCGGGTTTCGGTGGCGTATTGGTCAAATAGGTCACTTACCTGCTCTACAGGGAGTTCGAATGGGGCATCGGCAGCTAAATCCAGCTGCATCATGGCTATGAGGCAATAATTTACAATGCCAATATACTCCCCTGTAATATCATCGCCCACTTTTGATACCTTTTTTTCTTCGAGTGTGCGGATGCGCTGGGCTTTGATGAAGATTTGATCGGTTATAGATGACGGACGAAGAATGCGCCAGGCTGTGCCGTAATCGCTTGTTTTTTTAACAAACAAAGACCGGCAACGGTTAATTACAGCTTCATATTCGGATGCGGTATTGCTCAAAACGGTAGAAATTAATTTTTGTAACGATATTTGCCCGCGGGTAATTAAAACCCGTAGTAAATGGCTAAAGATACAGTTTTTAATAAAAAGGCAACCATTAATGCACGTGGGCGACTTATTGATTTAAGCACCCCGCAGGTAATGGGCATCATTAACCTAACCCCCGATTCGTTTTTTGCCGATAGCCGTAAACCCGCGATAGACGATGCCGTACTACAAGCCGGCAAAATGCTGGCCGATGGCGCATCGATGCTTGATATGGGTGCTTATTCATCGCGGCCCGGCGCTGTGGATATTTCGGTACAGGAAGAGCTTGACCGGCTGCTACCCGCTGTTGAAGCGATTGTAAAAGCGCATCCCGAAGCTGTTTTATCCATAGATACTTTCCGCGCACAGGTTGCCGAAGAAGCGATAAAAGCCGGAGCGCACATCATTAACGATATTGGCGGTGGCGATTTGGATGCCGACATGTTTGCCACCGTTGCCCGCCTGCAGGTGCCTTACATTTTAATGCACATGAAAGGTACGCCGCAAAATATGGTTCAGCAGGCACAGTATCAGGATGTATTCAGCGAGGTGTTTGATCATTTGGTGGAACGTTACGAGCAATTAAGAGCTTTGGGCGTACACGATGTTATTCTCGACCCCGGCTTTGGCTTTGCTAAAACTGCTGAGCAAAGCTATGCGCTGATGAACCGTTTGCAAAATTTTGATATGCTTGAGCTACCCGTGCTGGTTGGTATATCGCGCAAGCGCATGATCTACGGGTTATTGGGTGTTACTGCTGCTGACGCATTGAATGGCACTACGGTTTTAAATACGATTGCTTTAACTAAAGGGGCAGATATTTTGCGAGTGCATGATGTGAAGGAAGCGGTTGAGGCGGTGAAGATTTGGGGAATGGTGAGGTGAACCCCATCCAAACCCTTATGTTTTAGCAGGGTCTCTCGGAGAGGACCCTGCGCCGCGTTATTAGCATTTATTTAAACAGCATTGCAGGGTCCTCTCCGAGAGACCGTGCATGGACATAAATGACAACCTGGGCGTGGTGAGGTTTCTTTAAGGGTTACCTACATCAAATCCGTATTCAGCATAGCTTTCAAAATATTGGCTTGCGCATCAAAATTGCTCATGTTTTGCAGGAAGTTGATGTCGGATATCTTTTTGTAATGATCGCCCAGCAGGCGGCGAACTTCGTCGGGTAGATAGGTTTTGGTAACGGCCACGGAGCTTTGCAGCTGGTCGTTGCGGTTTTTGAGTTCCTGTACCATGGTGTCGGGCTTATCAAGGGCTATGGTATTGTTAATGGCCTCTATTTCGGCGGAATCGCATAGCAGAAACAAGTTGCGCGATGGGTAAAAGATATAGTAAATGTCAGGCTCCACTATACGAAAAACCTCAATAATTAAACTGCCGCTTTTCAGTCCGCTGTAAAACTCACTCTTAAAATCGTACTTGCACAACAAGCCCATGAGCTTGCGCTGAATAATGGCGTGGGCATTGGTGTAAACCTCGTTCGGTTCGTATTCGGTAAGTTTGGCCAGCACATCGGCCTCAACCGTTGGGTAAAAGCCCGAGGCAAACTTTGCGCTGAATGAGTTGATGTTTCTGGCAAAGGGGTACTCGGTGCTATCATTACTTAGTACTTCGTACAGCTTGCGCAGCGAGTTATTGACCCTGAGGGATTGCCGCTGCTTTTCCAACCGGTAGTCGTTTTCCGAATAGCTCGAAGCCTCCAGCCGGGTAATCATATCAGTGTTTACCTGTATCTCATCAAAAAGCAAGATCACGTTGCGCTCGTTGCTCTTTTTTATTTTGCGGAGCAGCTCCACAACCGTATCGGTAAATTGTAAATGAAAAAGCTCGAGTTTGTTAACATCGAGCTCTGTATTGTTTTCAAAAAGCTGATGGATAACCTGGCTACGAACGTATACCTTCATCACGATCTCGTCGGCAAAAAACGCGGCAAGCAGGTGCAGCTTGCTCAGTGCCCGGGTCGATTCGTTTAGTATCTGTCGTCTGTTCTCATCCATCAGCGCTTATTAGCCTGCGTTGGTAACGCCTTTTTTCAGTTCAGTTTCGAGAGTGGCCAATTCCGTGTTCAAAAGTTTACGGTTTTGAGTCCCCTGGTCGTGTATTTGTTTAACCTCGTTCAGCGTTTCAATTAACGATTGCGTGGTACGTTTCAGCGTGTCTAAAGATACTACGGTCTTTTCATTCTCGCGGGCCACATCGATACTGTTTTGCTTCAACAACTCGGCATTCTTTTGCAAAATGGTATTGGTTGTGTCCGATATCTTTTTCTGCATCTCCACGTTTTCCTTCTGGCGATTCAGGGCTACCGCTATGGTAAGCTGGTTTTTCCAAACCGGGATGGTAGTTGATACGATCGACTGTGCCTTTTCGGCAATGGACGTGTTGTTGCTTTGCACCACGCGTATTTGCGCCAATGATTGCAGCATGATAAAGCGCACCACTTTCATATCGGCCAAGCGTTTATCCAAACGGTTAACGTAATCGCGAAGGTCGGCAATTTCGTAATCCTGGTAGGCAGATGGGTTACCATCCATTACGGCAAGCTTTTCGGTTAGTTCCTGGTGCTTAATTTGTCCGGCAATAATGAGTTCCTCCATTTGCTTAATGTAGGTAACATTGCTGTCAAACATGGTTTGCAGCGAGGCATTGTCCTTAATGGAGTTTACCCTGCCGGCTTTGATCTTGTTGGTAATTTTATCGATGTTATTAACAACCGTATCATACTTCTGGAAAAGTTTTTTGGCATCGAACACCATTTTTTTCAAGAACGGTATGCCCGATATGAAGCGGGTAAGTGCGCTTTGATTCAGCTCGTCAACATCAATATAGTTCAGCTCGGTTAACAGATCATTGATGAGCAAACCTACCTCGCCCGAGTTGTAAGTACGCACCGAGGTTAAGAACTGGTTACTGTACTTTTCCATCGAGTTTTGTACCTCAACCCCATAATTGAGGATGGAGTTAACATCGGCCGGGTTAAGGTCCTTGTTCACGCTCTCGTATTTCTTAACATCGTCGGGCGTAACCTGGGTAAGGTTTACGTTGCCTTCTTTGTCTATTTTATTGCTAACCAAGCCCGTTTCAGGAACGGGTGGCAGGTTGTTTTCCATTTCCATCTTGTTTATTTATTGGATGAAGTTTAGAATAGGTTGTTACAAAAAATGGTTGTCTGTGAGGACACAGACAACGGCTAAATTATCCCAACCTGTCATTTCGAATGATAACGAGAAATCTTATACGCCTGACTAATCGCGCGTATAGTATTCTTCACTAAGGTTCAGAATGACAAGCTATATTTAATTTGTCATTTCGAACGATAGTGAGAGATTTTGATAATTATGCAAAGCCGCACGGAACAGTATTTCTCGTTATCATTCGAAATGACAATACGGGTTATTTAATTCCTACAAATACTGCTGCATCACCGTATTCACGGTTTCCTGCAATTTTTTGTCTTTGGTTGGCTCGCCAATGGCGTTAAATTTCCACTCGCCGTTGCGTTTATAAAATACGCCCATTACCATGCTTACGTGGCCAGCAAAACCCGGACCGTTGGCAATATCATATTTGGCAAACACCTCGTTTACACGCTTTGGCGTCCCCTCATAAATGCGGATAGATGCAAACGGGATCTTTCCAAAATCATGTCCGCGGAAGCTGTTCAGTACAAAAGCTACGTAAGTGGTGCTTTCGTTTAGTAATGATAAGTCCAAAGTAATTACTTCGTTGTCAATACCGTCATCCCCACCCATATCGCCGGTTAAGTCGTCGCCGCTGTGTTTTACCGAACCATTTTTTGATTTCAGATTGCCAAAATATACTACTTCTTCCAGTTGCTTGTTTGCATTGAACAGGGCACAGCTACCGTCTAAGTCAACGGCTTCTTTGCTGCCGCCAATGCCAAACAGGCCTTTCTTTTCAATAGCGCCCCAGTTAATGCCTACACATATATTTTGCAGCTTGCTGCCATTGCTTTTTTCGAGACTAATGCGCTGCCCTTTTTCGAGATTAATTGCCATAATAGGTTTAGTTGTATTTGTTTAAGTAATCTTGTAAACCACCTTTCATGCCTGCGCCAACGGCTTCAAATTTCCACTCGTTATTGCGTTTGTAAATGCGGCCAAATTCAACAGCTGTTTCTATCGAAAAATCTTCTTCCAGTTCGTATTTTAACAAATCGGTATTGGTGGCGGCATCAAATATGCGGATAAACGAGTTGCGCACCTGGCCAAAATTCTGGCGGCGGGCTTCGGCCTCGTGTATGGTTATTACCACGCAAATTTCGGTAGCGCGCGGGTCAATTTTCGACAGGTCAATTTTGATCTGCTCATCATCGCCATCGCCGGCACCGGTTAGGTTATCACCAGTATGCTCAACGGCACCATCGGGCGAAACCGCATTGTTATAAAAAACAAAAAAATCATCGGCTAAAATCTTTTTATTATCGCCCATGATAAACACCGAGGCATCCAAATCAAATGCCGAACCGGTTGATGAACTGTTGGTATCCCAGCCTAAGCCAACAACAAATTTGGGTGCGTTTATGGTTTCGCGCTGGCCTTTTTGCAAGTTAATTGCCATGTTGTACTAATTTATTTTCGTTTGTGAATAAAAGGTGCTTTAAGTAATTCAAATTTATAGAATAATTATCCATTGTATGGTAACCATTTCCTAAAGCCATATCATATAACTGATTTATAAAGCTTTTGCTTTGATAGCCTATAAAAATGCAAAAATCTTTATGCTCGTAATTTAAAATATACTTTACAATGCGGGTGTTTACACAAAAATGCCCACCGTTTATAATGCGGTCTAAATCAAAAATGGTTTTCACCTCATGGTAGTTCAGGTAATTCTCAATATTAGGCGGAATATCCATGTTAGCCAGCTCGGCAAAATACAGCATATGTGTTTCGTTATGCAGATCGTATTCTTTCAACATTTTCGAGATCATGCGCTCATGACTGCCGGTAATTTTTATATCATCTAAAAACACCAGCACTTTATCGGTCAAAAAACCGGCATCAATATGAAACGAATCATTGCTGATGAGGCTCATGCGCTGCTCGGCATCCAGTGCACCGTAATCTTCTTTGTAGGTTATGGTACGATGAACTTTGGCTTCCTGCACTACCGGGATATTATTATCGGCCAGCCAGCGGTTAAGCCTGAAAACAAAGTAGTTTTTCATGGCATACGTGGCCGTTGGGATGAACGAGTACGGGCTGGAAATAACTACCAGTTGCTTGTTCAATCCGCTTTTTTCGAGCACATCTTTGATAAAGCCCTCGGCTAATGCTGTACCAAAATTAGCAGCTACGGCATCGTCGCCATATTTAAAGCGGCTGTAATCAACCGCACTAAAGCCAAAGCTGGTACTGCTATATATTTTATGAAGGGAATATATGTGATGTTGCATAACTGGTTAAATTGGTGATAGATGTTTGGTTAGAGTTAATGAGTACCGCGCTGAGGCCCATCGCTTCAGCACCGGCAATATCGGCCACGGGGTTATCGCCCGTGTGCACTATATCTGCTAATTGTATGGTTGGATTTAAGACCATAGCCTGGTCAATCATTAGCTGAAAAAACGCAGGGTTGGGTTTTGAAAAGCCCAACTCGTCAGAATACAGCTGAAAATCGAGATACTGGCCAATGCCTAATGAGTTGAGTACCTGGCGCAAGGTTGAACCTTTAATAAACCCGGTATTGCTTAAAATGTTGGTAGTGGCGCCCAGCTCTTTAAGGCTGCTTAGTACCCCCGCGGTGTTGTCGCAATATAGTTGAGGCAAATGGTCAAACAGCAAATCTTCCATTTTACGGTAGAGGTCATCAACATCAATATCGTGCAGGTTTACCAGGTTATCATTTACCTGGCTTATAATCATGAGGTACATTTCATCGGCATCGATATTTTTGCCGGTGCGCTCATTAATAGTGTTGCACATTACATCAACCTGCCTGAAAACGGCCTCCACCTCGGGCAGCGACTTTTTCTGATAATTTAAATTCTCGAAAAAATACTGGCTCCGGCGTTTTTTAAACAACGGGTTCGATTTAATAAGCGTTAACCAAAGGTCGAACGAGTAATGTTTATACTGAGGCATAAGCCTTATGCGGTTTAGTTTTCGTAGTAGATAAATTATCGTAAGGTAAATATAAAATCGTAATGGGCAATAGTTAAAAGGGGAGATTTGTTTTACTGTTTTTATAATTGCAGGCGCAAGCTATTGATTAATTGCTTTGATTCCGCCTATTGCCGTGGATAACTATATCCTCGGTGGTAATGAGCGGAACCAAAGCAACAGTTGTAGCATTCAATATAAACTTAAGAGCTTGCCGTATGGGCCTTATTGCCGCTCGGTTATTTCTTTCAGTTTATCTAAAGCAATGGGCCAGGTTATTACAAAATAGTCTTTAAACTCATCGGGGATGCCGCCGCTTTCGAGGTCGACAACCAATTTGGTTTGGCCGTTTACATTGGTGAGGGTATAGTTTTCGTGAGCGCCTGCCCATATTTTTACGGCGTCGCTTTCGGTATCTTCCACACCATTTTTTACCTCGCCCAGGTGCTCAAACGACATGTATTCCGGCTCAATACGTTCGGCTACTGTTGATACCATGCCATTCTTTTTAGGGTCGAGAAAGAGCACTTTGCTGCCTTTTTGCCAATCGGTTATGGCATGTGAGCCTTCGCAAAAGGCGGCTGTCCATTCGGAGTAGGTTACATCGCCCCAAAGTACATCCCATACTTGCTGGCGCGAGGCATTGATGGTGGTACTGAAAGTTAACTTTTCCATAATAATGAAGGTTAATTTGCTGATTGTTTCGTTATCACAAAGATGGCAGCTTTGGCATTTTACGGTGTGGTGTAAATGCGACATTTTGCAAGGCCAATTGTGCAATTACAAAAAGGCTTTGCACTTATCATAAATACCTGTTATATTTAAAATTATGAAAAGTAATTTAACGCAACGCCAAAAGCTCATCGTGCCGTTCCTGATATTTAGCGGAATGATCGCAGTGGGTGTGCGCAGTATGTATAAAGGTATGCTGATGCACCAAGATTGGCGTGTTGCGCTTGCCATTGTTGGCATAGTGTGTTGTACCACCATGTTAGGTATGATGATCATCACACTTACCAAGCAAGAAAAAGCACAAAAGAAATCTAACTAAACGCTTCGCGGAAAGCCACCAGTACGGCCAGCTTGGTATCACGATCCAGATCAGGATCTTCGGGCATTTCGGGGCGCTGGGGTATGTCGTCTTTGTATTCAATTACAAAGCGGGAAATAAAATCCTGCAGAGGCAATTCGTACTGCAACCATTCGGTACGGTTATAAATCTCCTCCAGTTTAAACTCAAACAACCGCATTTGGTGTGCATCCATTATTCTATTGTTGAGCCGGTGTATTTGTATTGGTAATTCTCAAAATCTTTAAGTGCGTTTTTAACTCCGCTTTTGTAACCCGATTTTATAGTTAAAGCCATTGCACCCGTTTGACCATGTGCAGCATAAACAATATGATTATCAAAATCTAAAAACTTCACATCAATATACTCCCTTTTAAATTGATACAAATTGTTAGAATGCTCAATAACGCAGGTTAGCGTTAGACTTGGCATTTGCCCGGTATTTAAACTATCAAGCACTGCCACGCCCGATTCCCGTAATATTTTTTTCACTTGCTCACGTATTCCCCAGTGGTCGGCCCGGCCGTTATTATAGGTCAAAGGTGCTAAATAAATGTACTTGTAGTTGTTTAATTTAGTTACCTGTGCTTTGCTTTTAATTGATATACCCATTAGTATAACAATATATATAAGCAGTAATTTCTTCATTTAATGTATAGGTGATAATATTACAAATATAACCTTTTAACAAAGGTATTGATAACCTGCATGTACAGCAAAAGGCTGTCAATTTGTAATTTTCTTCTTTTTACTCTCGTTAACAAATCCCAACTTCGCGGCTGTAAAAGCAATGCGTTCATGATAGATCATCATTTAAAAATAGCCCAGGAGCTGGCTGTGGCTTCAAAACAAGTTACTGCTACCGTTAGCTTGTTAGACGAGGGCGCTACCGTTCCCTTTATTTCGCGTTACCGCAAGGAGCTTACCGGCAGCCTGGATGAGGTGCAGATTACCGCCATACGCGACCGCATACAGCAGCTGCGCGACCTGGATAAACGCCGCGAAGTCATCCTTAAATCGCTTACCGATATGGGCAAGCTAACGCCCGAACTGCAACAGCAAATTGATGCTGCCGAAACCATGGTGGCATTAGAGGATTTGTACCTGCCCTATCGCCCTAAACGTAAAACCCGTGCAACCACCGCCCGCGAAAAAGGCTTACAGCCGCTGGCCGATTTAATTTTAACCCAAAACAAAGTAGACCTAAGCACAGAGGCTGATAAATATATTGATTCTGAAAAAGGGGTGAACAGCCCCGAAGAAGCCCTTGCCGGTGCCCGCGATATTATTGCCGAAACCATAAGCGAGCATGCCGAAGTGCGTGCTAAAATGCGCGACCTGTTTATTGAAAAAGGTGAGTTTCAATCAAAAGTGGCTCCGGGCAAAGAAGAGGCCGGCATTAAGTATAAAGATTATTTCGACTGGACGGAATCGGTTAAATCGGCACCATCGCACCGTATACTGGCCATGCGCCGCGGCGAAAAGGAGGAAATACTCTACTTGGATATTCTCCCTCCGGAGGACGAAGCCATTGCCATGCTCGACCGCACTTTTGTGACTGCCAACAATTCATCGAGCGACCAAATACGCCTGGCTATTGCCGATGGTTATAAACGCCTGCTCAAACCATCTATGGAAACTGAGGCTCGCCTTATTACCAAGAAAAAGGCAGATGAAGAAGCCATTCGTGTATTTGCCGAAAATGCCCGTCAGTTACTATTGGCTGCGCCGCTTGGCCAAAAACGCGTAATGGCTATCGACCCGGGTTTCCGTACTGGCTGTAAAGTGGTTTGTTTGGATGAGCAAGGTAAACTGCTGGAGTATACGGCTGTATTTCCGCATACCGGAGCCGGACAAGCACGTGAGGCCGAAAAGACGATTCATCATTTGTTTGATACTTACAAAATAGAAGCCATTGCCATAGGCAACGGTACCGCCGGCCGCGAAACCGAAACCTTTGTACGCAACCTGAATTTATCGGGTGTAACGCTGGTAATGGTGAATGAAAGCGGTGCTTCTATCTATTCTGCATCTGAAGTGGCCCGTGATGAATTTCCGGATAAAGATGTTACCGTGCGCGGTGCCGTATCTATCGGTCGACGTTTGATGGACCCATTGGCCGAGTTGGTAAAGATCGACCCTAAATCAATAGGCGTTGGGCAGTACCAGCACGATGTTGACCAAAGTAAACTACAAACATCGCTGGATGATACCGTTATTAGCTGTGTAAACGCCGTTGGTGTGGAATTGAATACCGCATCGAAACAGATATTGGCCTATGTATCGGGCTTAGGTCCGCAGTTGGCACAAAACATTGTAGAATATCGAAACCAAAACGGTGCTTTTAAGACCCGCGAACAATTAAAAAAAGTTCCCCGATTAGGCGAAAAAGCATTTGAACAGGCGGCAGGGTTTCTTCGCATTCAGGGATCTGAAAATCCTTTAGAAGCGAGCGGTGTTCACCCTGAAAGATATGCCTTGGTACAACAGATGGCCAAAGACAGTAATGCCACCATCCGCGATCTGATTACCGATGATAAGCTGCGCAAAAGCATTCCACTTCAAAAATACACGTCGGATAAAGTAGGCTTGCCTACCCTGAACGATATTATGGCCGAGTTGGCCAAACCAGGCCGCGACCCGCGCGAAAAGTTTGAGGCTTTTAGCTTTACCGAGGGCGTTAATGCCATTGGAGACCTTAAAGTAGGCATGAAACTGCCGGGTATTGTAACCAACATTACAGCGTTCGGCGCATTTGTTGATATTGGCGTTCACCAGGATGGTTTGGTGCATTTAAGCCAAATAACCAACCGCTTTATTAAAGACCCGAATGAAGTGCTGAAAGTACACCAGCATGTGGAGGTGACGGTTACCGAGGTGGATATAAACCGTAAGCGTATAGCACTTAGCATGAAGGGTGATGAAAAGGCTAATAATAGCGGTGGTGCAAACCGCAAGCCGGCTCCATCAACAGCAAATAACAACCATCAAAACCGGAACAAAAGAGAGCCGGAAACCGATATGCAAAGCAAACTGGCTGCGTTAAAGGCAAGGTTTAAATAAACCCAAAACTATATGCAGAGCCCTGTTGTGTACACAGCAGGGCTCTTTTGTTTTATTGAGGCCGCACTACAATGATTACTCTAACGTAATCTGACGTTTGATTGATTCTTCAAGAGAGATAAAGGTTTCGGTACGTGATATACCGGGCACACTTTGTATGTTCTCGTTCAGCACTTCGCGCAGGTGGTTGGTATCATGACAAACAATTTTGGCAAAAATACTCCACTCACCGGTTGTGTAGTGCAACTCAACAATCTCGTTAATTTCTTTCAGTTTTTTAACCGCTTCGTGGTATTGAGAACCTTTTTCTAAATAAATACCTAAGAACGCAGTAACATCAAAACCCAATTTTTGCGGGTTAACTTCAAGGCTGGCACCTTTAATAACGCCCATTTCCTCCAATTTTTTCATACGTACGTGTATGGTACCACCCGATACAATGAGGTCTTTTGCTATTTCAGTGTACGGTGTGGTTGCATTCTTCATAAGAATTGACAGAATTTGAATATCCAAATTATCAATTTCTAAATTTTGGGCTTTTCTGTGCGGCATAAATTCGTATTTATATATTTATACACAAGGATAATTAAAATTTGAATAAAAATGCAAATATTTTATTGAAATATTTGCAAGAAATTGGCAAGCCCCTTAACTTTGTATCAACCGATAAGAATAATTCTCGGCTGTTCTTTTAAAAAAAACAATGTTGGGTGGTGAAATTTTGGCAGACACACCTCCTTGTCCCGGTGGCGGAGATCATAGGAAACCTTCGGGCTAACTACTCTGTGGAGGTTCGAATCCTTCCCCAACAGCTCTTCTCATAATTTAGGTTTATAATTGGTTAGTAAAAGTCCCCCTGCCCATCAGGGGGCTTTGCTGTTTTTAAGGGTTTCATATTCAATTTATCCCGCATCATTTAATTTCCATTATTATATTACATCTTATCATAAGCATCAATAGCATGGCTATTACATTGCCATGACGCGTTTATACTCTTTGCTACAAAATGTATAAGTGTTGCCCACTTTTGTATAAATTCTGCTACCCGGCCCCCAATACCTTTGCTTCATCAATTAACAATTACAGCAATGGCAAAAACAATTTTTATAACAGGCGCTTCGCGCGGATTTGGTAAAATATGGGCAGAAGCATTTTTAAAACGTGGCGATAAAGTAGTAGCCACCGCCCGCAACACCACCTCATTAAATGATTTGGTTGAACAGTATGGCGATGCCATATTACCCCTTCAACTGGATGTAAACGACCGCGCTGCCGGTTTTGCAGCGGTAAAACAGGCTCAGCAAAAATTTGGCAGTATAGATGTGTTGATTAACAATGCCGGTTACGGCCTGTTTGGCACTATTGAGGAAACCAGCGAGCAGGAAGCCCGCGACCAGATAGAAACTAACGTATTTGGCTTATTATGGTTAACCCAAGCCGTGTTACCGGTTATGCGCCAGCAAGGTCACGGGCACATTATACAAATATCGAGCGTGCTGGGCGTAGCCACGCTGCCGGTTTTAGGGGTATATAATGCCTCGAAATTTGCGGTAGAAGGCCTGAGCGAAACCCTGGCTGCTGAAGTTGCCGGTTTTGGAATTAAGGTAACACTGGTTGAGCCTAACGGTTTCTCTACCGATTGGGCCGGTGCATCGGCCGCACAATCACAAACAATGCCGGAGTATGATGGTGTGAAAGCAGCATTTCAGGCCGGTTTAACCGATGATTCGTTTGGTAAGCCCGAAGCTACTACCCCGGCCATACTAAAACTGGTTGACGCCGAAAACCCTCCGCTACGTTTGTTTTTAGGCAAGGTAGCCTTGCCCTGGGTTAAACAAGTGTACGCCAACCGCCTGGCCACCTGGGAAGAATGGGCCGATGTAGCCACTGCCGCCCACGGACATTAAGCAATAACTCATGATTTTGATTTAACAAACTGCACTGTAAACCAGTGCAGTTTTTATGTTTATTTGTATAAGTATGAAGCATTATAAAAACCTGGCAGATCTGCATCGCGAAAACGGTTTCCCGCCGCCAGAGAATCCGTTGTTCAGTATTTATCGTTGTAACCATGCTTGCTCTATTGGCGACCGTGAGTTTACCACCGATTTTTACATGATCGGGTTCAAGAAGCTCAAATCGGGCATTATTATGTATGGCCGCACCCGGTATGATCATGATAACGGCTCTATGTCGTTTATTAAACCGAGACAGGTTATTGAGTTTAAAAACCTGGAGTTTGATGAAGACGGATTTTTGATCTTCATCCATGAGGATTTCCTCAACGGGCATTTCCTGCATTCGGAAATTAATAAGTACGGCTTTTTTGATTACGAAACCAACGAGGCACTACATCTGTCGCCGCGCGAAGAGGAAATTATATGGGACCTGTATAACCGTATTGATGCCGAGTACCGCAATAACCCCGATGAGTACAGCCGCGACATTATACTCACGCATATTGATTCGATACTGAAATATTCGCAACGCTTTTACAAACGCCAGTTTATTAACCGGACGGAGCTATCGGGCAAAACAGTTTCCAGGTTTAATGAAGCATTGAACATTTATTTTGCCAATGGTTATCTGCAAACCAAGGGCTTGCCCACAGTAACTTTTATGGCTGATCAGCTCAACGTATCATCGCGTTACCTGAGCGATATGCTCAAGCAGGAAACCGGCAAAACCGCCATCGAACTGATACATATCCATCTCGTATCCGAAGCTAAAAATATGCTTAAGGTTGCCGACCAAAGTATATCAGAGATAGCTTACACTCTGGGCTTTGAAAACCTGCCTTATTTTTCGCGGTTATTTAAAAAGGAGACGGGGTTAAGTCCTAATCAGTTTAAGAAGCAGGTGGTGAATTAATACCCTCTTTGCATTGCAGGGCTTAATATTTCAAGCTACTGTAACCTTTTGCCTTTAAAAAGTATCATATGTATAATATGAAACTACTATACATTATTGCAATCTCTATTTGTTTACCTCTTATTTCCCTGGCCCAGCACCAAAGCAACAACATTGTTTATACTACCGATATAGATAGATTTTGGACGGCGTTTGACAGTGTGCGCTCTACTAATGATAGCACAAAGCAGGTGCAGTATATGCAAAAGCTGTATGTAGACCCGTGCACAGAAGGACTTAAAGCCTTTATGCAAGCACGCGACTATGATGCTAAACTATGGGTTGAACTTATAAACAAGTATCCCAAATTTTGGCAAAGCATTAAAGCTAATACATTGCGGGTTAAGGAGCAGGTAAAGTTAATTACCAACGGTGTTCAAAATTTCAAGAAATTATATCCCGAAATGCGACCGGCTAAGATGTACTTCACCATTGGCGGCCTGCGTTCGGGCGGAACCACTACCGGTGACATGGTTTTGGTTGGAGCCGAAATAGCAACTGCCGATAAAAATACCGATGCTTCGGAACTTAGCGACTGGCTGAAAGGCGTTTTCAAAGATCAGCAAAGCTCTAACCTGGTTGGTTTAAATATTCATGAATATGTACATACCCAGCAAAAGCCGGGAGGAAACACTGTACTTGCACAATGCATAAAAGAGGGCGCTGCAGATTTTATTGCCGAACTGGCCACAAAAACTAAGAACAACAATAATTACGCAATATATGGCCGCGAGCATGAAAAGGAATTGAAAGAAAAGTTTCGTATTGATATGTTTAGCACCGCCACGGGGCTTTGGTTGTACAATGGCTCCAGCAGCGCGCATGCTGACCTGGGTTATTACATGGGCTATGCCATTTGCAACAGCTATTATCAAAAACAGGCGAACCAAAAGCAAGCTATTAAAAGCATAATTGAGTTAGATTACAGCAATGAGCAACAGGTTGTGGATTTTGTTAATCAGTCGGGGTATTATAACGAACCTCTCAACATGCAGGAGTTGTTAGATAAGTTTGAAAAACTACAGCCATATATTGTAAGTCTTTGTCCGTCCATTAACGCCAAAAAAGATGTTTCGGCAACACTGACGGAGCTTACATTTAACTTTTCCGAACCTATGGCTAAGAGTGTTTCCATTTCATTAGGTGAGGGAGGTAAAGAGCATTTCCCTCTAACCGGAGTAATTGGCTTTGCAGAGGATATGAAATCGCTTAAGGTTAAACTTGCCTTAAAGCCCGGAAAAACCTATGATTTTGTGGTTACAGGCCGGGGTTTTAAATCTCAAAAAGGCTATCCGTTAAAGGAGTATAAAGTTGAGTTTGAAGTACAGTAGGTTTACAGCCTAAGGCTGGTCATAATACCAACCTTTCGTTTCAGCAGTGTCTCTCGTAGAGGACCCTGCGCTACGTTTTAGTATTTCTTAAAGAAACTAAAACGAAAGACTCTACCCAGAATAAAAATTATTTTAGTCCGGGCAGGGTCTCTCGTTAGAGGACCCTGCGATGCTTGCCGCCTGATTGTTTTGCTTAACTTTTCAATATCTTTAAGCATGGCTATCCGCACACAGCATCAAATAAGCGATTCAACCTGGTTTATCACATTTACCTGTTATAATTGACTGCCTCTATTTAACATTACCTCATCGTACGATTTGGTTTATAACTGGTTTAAAATTATCAAGGCCAAGTACAGTGTTCACACCTGCGGCATTGTTATTATGCCTAATCATATTCATGCATTACTGCACTTGCAAAATGAAAATATAAACCTGAACAGCGTTGTAGGAAACGGAAAGCGTTTTATGGCTTACGAGATAGTGAAACGCCTCGAGTATCATCCCAGTATTTTGACGCAACTTGCCAATGCCTGCACATTACAAGAAAGAGCTAAAGGGCAACTGCACAAGGTTTTGAACCGTCTTTTGATGCGAAGCCGGTATATAATTATTCCTTTTTTCAACAAAAGTTAAATTACATACACCATAACCCTGTGAGCGGTAAGTGGAATTTATGTAATGAGTTTAGTGATTACGAGCATAGTAGTGCATCCTATTATCATGATGGAAATTTGCAACATCATGGTATTATTACGGATTATCGCGAACTTGGATGGGTTGATGCTTTTTAAAGTTTACTTGCATGTTGTACAGCACCGCAGGGTCCTCTATCGAGAGACCCTGCCCGGACTATGAAAGGGATATTGAAGGACTGGATAATTAGTTAAGTAGAAAGCAGGGATAAGCATTTTGTTCCAGCAGGGTCTCTCGTAGAGGACCCTGCGCCGCGTTTCAGCATCCCCCCCAACAAACTAAAACAATAGCTTTCCGGACTAAGAATCATTGCAGCGCAGGGTCCTCTACGAGAGACCCTGCCCGGACTAAAATGCCTAATCATGTACATATATTTTTGTTTCAGCAGGGTCTCTCGTAGAGAACCCTGCGCCGCGTTCCGGTCTAAATAATCCCCGCAAAACAAAAAACGGCGCTGTCACCAGCGCCGTTTTCTATATCAATACCAAGTCTTACTTGCTCAAGTACATCGATTTCTCTTTGTACAGGTGGCGGAAGTAAGGGTCTTCCAGATTAGGGATGAAGCGGATGGCTTCGCCGGTCGATTTCATCTCGGGGCCCAGCTCCTTGTTTACCTCAGGGAATTTATCGAACGAGAATACCGGTTCTTTAATGGCGTAACCTTTAGGTTTGCGCTCAATGGTAAAGTCGGTAAGCTTGTTTACACCCATCATTACCTTGGCGGCTATATTAATATAAGGCACATCATAAGCCTTGGCAATAAACGGAACCGTACGAGATGCACGCGGGTTGGCCTCAATTACATAAACTTTATCGTTTTTAATGGCAAACTGAATGTTCAACAACCCTTTTACGTTGAGGGCTTTGGCAATTTTAACAGAGTATTCTTCCATTTGCTGCAGCACGGTTTCGCTCAAATCAAACGGAGGAAGAACAGCATACGAGTCGCCCGAGTGGATACCGGCAGGCTCAATATGCTCCATCATACCCACAATATGCACGTTCTCGCCGTCGCATATCGAGTCAGATTCGGCCTCGGCAGCACGGTCCAGGAAGTGGTCGATCAGTACACGGTTGCCCGGTAAAGCTTTCAACAAATTAACTACCGCACGTTCCAGATCTTCATCGTTAATTACAATGCTCATGCCCTGCCCGCCTAACACGTAGCTTGGACGAACCAGCACCGGGTAGCCAACTTTGTGAGCCACTTCAATAGCCTCTTCGGCACTTTCGGCAACACCGTATAGTGGATAAGGAATGTCAAGGTCTTTCAACAAGTCAGAGAAACGGCCGCGGTCCTCGGCAATGTCCATGTCGTTAAACGAAGTACCGATGATCTTGATGCCGTGCTCATGCAGTTTTTCAGCCATTTTAAGAGCTGTTTGACCGCCCAACTGAACAATTACACCTTCTGGTTTCTCCAGGTCTATTATCTCGCGTACATGCTCCCAAAATACAGGTTCAAAGTACAGCTTATCGGCCATGTTAAAGTCGGTTGATACGGTTTCGGGGTTACAGTTAACCATAATGGCTTCGTAACCGGCCTCTTTAGCGGCCAATAAACCGTGCACACAGCTGTAATCAAACTCAATACCCTGACCAATACGGTTAGGACCCGAGCCTAATACAATGATCTTTTTCTTATCAGATGAGATCGATTCGTTTTCGCCCTCGTAAGTAGAGTAGTAGTAAGGGGTTTGTGCCTGAAACTCTGCCGCACAGGTATCAACCATTTTGTAAACACGGTTAATGTTGAGTGCTTTACGACGTTGATAAACGTCCTCCTCGGTAGTATTGGCGCCCAGTATCCAGGCAATTTGCACATCCGAAAAACCTTTTTGCTTAACGGTAAGGAAAATATCTTCGGGGATATTATTAACCGAGTAGCGGCGAAGTTCGGTTTCCAGGTTAACTATTTCCTGAATCTGGTTTAAAAACCAACGGTCTATCTTGGTTACTTTACGTACCGATTCGATAGGCACGCCTAAGCTCAAAGCATCATAAATGTGGAACAACCTGTCCCAGCTTGGATGCTCAAGGCTGTGCATGATTTCGTCAAGGTTGCGGCTCTGGCGACCATCGGCACCTAAACCGGCACGACCGATCTCCAAACTCTGACAGGCTTTTTGCAGTGCCTCGATAAAGCTACGGCCAATGCCCATCACCTCACCTACCGATTTCATTTGTAGGCCTAACTCTCTGTTAGCACCTTTAAATTTATCAAAGTTCCAGCGAGGAATTTTAACGATCACGTAATCCAGCGTTGGCTCAAAATATGCCGAAGTGGTTTTGGTGATCTGGTTCTCAATTTCATCAAGGTTATAACCAACGGCAAGTTTAGCGGCAATTTTAGCAATAGGGTAACCGGTTGCTTTTGATGCCAGTGCCGATGAACGTGATACACGCGGGTTGATCTCAATAGCGATGATATCCTCGTTAGCCGGGTTAACCGAAAACTGCACGTTACAGCCGCCGGCAAAGTTGCCAATGGCACGCATCATTTTAATGGCCTGGTTGCGCATTTCCTGGTAGCAGCGGTCGCTCAGGGTCATGGCCGGGGCCACGGTTATCGAGTCGCCGGTGTGAATACCCATCGGGTCAAAGTTCTCGATAGAACAAATGATGATCACGTTATCGCGGTTATCACGCAATAACTCCAGCTCATATTCTTTCCATCCTAATACAGCCTGCTCTACCAGTACCTCATGGGTTGGCGATGCCTGTAAGCCGCGGCTTAATGCTGCATCAAAATCTTCTTTTTTATGTACGAAGCCTGCACCTTTACCACCCAACGTATAGCTTGGGCGAATAACCAGTGGGAAACCGATTTCCTGTGCACCTTCTTTACCTTCTAAAAACGAGTTGGCAATTTTTGATTTTGCCACACCTACGCCAATATCAACCATTAACTGGCGGAAAGCCTCGCGGTTCTCCGTTTTTTCGATGGCGGCAATATCAACACCAATTATCCTCACGCCGTATTTTTCCCAAATACCGCGCTCATCTGCCTCAATGCAAAGGTTTAACGCTGTTTGACCACCCATGGTAGGCAATACGGCATCAATTTTTTGCTCGGTTAAAATTTGCTCTAAGCTTTCGCAGGTAAGGGGCAACAGGTACACATGATCGGCAATAACCTTATCGGTCATGATGGTAGCCGGATTGCTGTTGATAATTGAAACGGTAATGCCTTCGTCTTTTAATGAAAGAGCGGCTTGTGAACCGGCGTAGTCAAACTCGCAGGCCTGGCCGATAATGATCGGGCCTGAGCCAATGATCAGTACCGATTTAATGGAGGTATCTATGGGCATAGTAGTGTTTAGCAATTTTATGTTTAGTTCATAGTTGATGAATCATGGTTCATAGCACGTTAGCTATTCTCTATGAACTATCAGCCATTAACTATGAGCTTCTAATTCTATGCGCTGAGTATGTAAAAACCCGACTTCAGCATCGGGATGCAAAGATAGGAGATTGGACCTTACGAATTTTAAAAATTTTATATTTAACAAAAGATTGATTTTAGGGCAAGAATACAGCTTAAGAAATAAAAAATCCCATAATGTCTTAATGAACTATGGGATTCAATATTGATAAAGTTTATCCAATTAACTAATTGATAAATAGCAATTCTTCCTTTGCAATGTTTTCCCAGTCAGATACCTTGAAATTCCAACGGGCCTCCATAAAAGACAGCATTTTAAGTCCTCTATCAATAATTTCTTCAGGAGTCCATTGGGTATAAGAAGCCACCTCTATTTCACTGTAAGAGCCATTATAAAAACCTTGATTTTCACCTGTACTATCTTGGTGCCTTTTTTTATATTCAAAGCATTTATTCTGTAAGGACGAATTTTTAGCTTTTGCCAACAATACAAGATTGCCTAAAGTATGTAACAAGGCTTTTCGTCGTTTTTTGTCCACATTGCTAAAGGCATTTTTCCAGCATGCATCCGATGGAGTTTGTGGATAGATGTGCTCTATGGTATCTTCTTTCTTTCTTCTATTGAAATCTGTCCAAGAAACTTTTTGATTGTTATTTGCAATTCTCTGTAAATGCAGTTCGTACTCGTATAAAAAATATCTCAATCCATTCCATGAATAATACCCCTCATTTTTTTGGTTTAACTCAGTAATGAAATTCTTAAATCTTGTCAAATCAAACAATCCGATATATTCTTCTTCTCTCCAGCCATCCATTTGCCAGTTAATATCATTTGTAACTTTTACTACATCAGTAACACCATGCCCCCAATAGTTTTCATCTAAATGGTACATATTTGATAATCTATAAAAATGGCTGTTGCGGGCATTAGATTTAAGTTGACTGATACGGAAAATAAGAAATATAAATCTTTCTGCGGCTTGCAATAATTGCAGGAGTTTGCCTTGGTCGTTTTCTTTGTTGAATGCAGCCATTAATAAAGGAGGAAATGCTCCCATGCCGAGCCTATTCAATTTTTGCAACCATTCTTTAATCTCTTCGTTAAAGTTTGAGTATTGTATGTTGTAAATATAAAACCAAGACTTCACACTGTGAGCTAAGCTATCAATATACTTTTTAATTTCGTGAAAGGTTATTTTTTCGGTTAAAAGGTTTTTGGGAGTGAATTTTTTATGAAGCAAATAGTTTGCATAAGCATCCGCTTCACTTCTATCATACTTAAAATACATTATCCAATGATTGAATAAAAAAACATCGTCATCGAGTGGATTGTCTTTGTTTTTACCTAAAAATTCATAAACAGTTTTCCATGCTTCATTAATATCTTTCCTTAGCCTGTTTTTCAATGGCTGTTCTTCACTCAGTAATGTTGTAAGATAGATTAACCTATTCTTCATTAGCTCAAGCGTTGATAATTTTTTCCCACGATTATTCATCGTTTCAAAAGTCACAAACTCATCTAACTCCTCGTCAATTTCATAAAAGTTAAATTTAAATTTATTGACCAACCTTTTAAATAGCTCTTCAAGTGCCGGCTTATCAAGAGCATCAAACTTATCCGTGAAATACTTTTTTGCAAATTCTAAATTTGTGGTATAAAGTGTTTGCTCAGGTACTCGATCTGAAGTTAATGATTTTTGGCGTAAAATCTTTGTTTTGAAGTACTCATCGCTTGGGTTGTCTTTCTCGTAGCCGAAAATGAAGGACTTATAATGGTCTCCAAATTGTTTAAAAAGGAATTTTGCTTCCCATGCTTCTTTTAAATCAAAGTTAATTCCCTCGCCTTCAGAAAAATAGTCCAACAGTTGACGAATAAATATTATTGAAGTAGTAAGTCGTTGTTGTCCATCAATAACGTAGAATGCAGCAAGCCCCTTTTCAAATAGCCATAAATCTTCATGCCACTTTTCAATTTGAATAATATCAGACTTTCTGATAGGCTTCACAGTGAGAAGACCTGTATAATGTACTTTATCTTCTTTCAGATTTTGTAAATCATCCCAAAACGCATTAAGCTGTTCTTTTTCCCATGAATAACCACGTTGGTAATCAGGTATCCGAAAAAACTTTTGATTAAATATCTCGGTAAGTGATTGTAACTTATTATCTGGCATAATGATAGTCTAAAATGTTCTAATTAATGATCCACTTTCTTTTTATGTTCAACCATGCCGCTGTCAAGTGTTAATAGAATTAGAGCACCTATTTGATTTAGGTTTGCATCAATAGCATGGCCGTTGCCAAGTGTTTGGATAAGTAAACCGCTTTCTTTTCGCAATTCAACTTTTCCGCTCTTAAAAATTAGGAGAGACATAAGTGTTATGGTTTAAGTTAATATTGCCGCATAATAAGTATTTTTTCGAAATAATAAACACTTATTATTACATGGCAAAGTAACTTAAGTAATATCCATAACTTAATTGCAAATTTATTTTACTGCTTTTGCAGGTGCCTTAGCCGACGTACCAAACAATGCCGATACCACCCATGAACTGCTTACCGGTAAGCCATTTTGTATGGCCGGTTTCCAGGCAGGTGATGTGTTAATGGCCGCTACAATGGTTTTGTTAATTTCGGGGGTAATGTTACCCAAGAAACGTCCCTGGCTTACTTTGCCATTTTGATCTATCAAAAAGGTTAACACACCCTGAAAGCTTTTTTGCTTGAGCGTAGCAGGGTATTTAAATTTCTTTTTAATGTAAGCCACAAAAGCTTCTTCGCCGCCTTTAAACTCAGGCGACTGGCGGCGTTTGGTATAAGTATATTTTACCCCGGCCGCATTGGTGGTTACGCCCGACACAAATTTGCCATCGCGGTAAGTGTCTATATAGGTTACTTTTTCATCAGGGTAGCTGCCGTGCCAAACGCCGTCCGGGCGGGCGTTTCTTATGTCACCTTCTTCGCTTATAGCTCCGGCATAATTATAGTCAACGTAATGACCGTTTCCATCTGTAACCAGGGCTTTACCGGTTGAGTCGAGGCAGCTTATAATACGCGGACAATCAACGGCTACGGCAGCCGCAGTATCATACTCTAATGTAAGGTGTACTTTGCCATTAGGATAAAACAGGTACGATGTTCCGAGCGGACGGCCATCTGCGTATGACATAACCGATTCGCGCTTGCCGTTGCTGTAATAGCTTACACATTGATCCTGAAGAGTAAGTGGGTCGATGGTGGTGGTTTTACCCATCAGTTTGGGTTTGCTGTTGCGGTAGTAATCGGCAACGCCAAACAAGGTAGAGCCCGAATCGGGCAGGGAGATAACGCGTATGTAATCAGCACTGTCAACCACGGGCACTTTACTGCCATCATACTTAAAGTAAAAAACCGATTGTGTTTTGCTTTTGGCAGGAGCCTGCGCCATGGAAAATGAGGCAGCAAAAAGACAGCAAATAGCTAATATGTATTTCATGAAATTAATCCGATTAATCAGGGTGCCTAATCTATCGAATTAATTTATTATCTGTATCAGGAAAAACTAAAATTGGTTCGTATTTACGGGCTTCGTCCATATCCATACTGGCGTAACTCATAATAATCACAATATCACCCACCTGTGCCAGCCTTGCCGTTGCGCCGTTTAAACATACCGTACCAGTGCCGCGCTCGCCTTTTATCACATACGTTTCAAAGCGTGCCCCGTTGTTGTTGTTAACGATCTGCACCTTTTCGTTAGGGATAATATTGGCTGCTTCAATCAAATCCTCATCAATCGTAATGCTTCCCACGTAATTCAGCTCGGCCTGTGTAATTTTAGCACGATGAATTTTGGATTTTAAAACCTCAATAATCATAAAGCAAAGTTAGTAATTAATTGTAAGAGGATGATATCACCGTATTATCACATTATCAATGAGGCGGGTGTTGCCCACGCGGGCCGCCACTAAAGCAACAATACTTTGGCTATCGGGCTTTGCGGGTTGCAGGGTTTCGCCGTCGGCCAGTTCAAAATATTCGGGCTGGGTACCGGGCTCGTTGCCAATAAGGGTTGATGCCTGCGTTTGAATGTCCTTTAAAGTAAGTCCTTTTTCAAATGCTGCTTTAGCGTCATACAACGCTTTTGATAGCACAAGCGCATGATGCCTGTCATCGGCTGTTAAATAAATATTGCGCGAGCTCATGGCCAAACCGTCGGTTTCGCGCTCAATGGGGCACATCACCAGTTCAACCGGCATATTTAGTAATTGCACCATACGGCGTATTACCATAACCTGCTGATAATCTTTTTGCCCAAAGAAAGCTTTGGTGGGCTCCACTATATTAAACAACTTGTTTACCACTTGTGTAACTCCCTGGTAATGCCCGGGGCGGAATTTCCCTTCGAGCAAAGTCTCGAGTTCGCCAATTTCTAAATGCCAATTCTCATTCCCGGCATACATCTCATTTACCTCCGGGTTAAACAAAACATCGCACCCGGCCTGCTCCAGTTTCGCCATATCGGCTTCAATGGGGCGGGGGTATTTTTCCAGGTCTTTGGGATCGTTAAACTGGGTAGGGTTTACAAAAATACTGCAAACCGTTACATCGCACTGCTGCCTGGCCTGTGCTAATAATGACAGGTGACCGTTGTGCAGGGCACCCATGGTAGGCACAAAACCAACAGTTTTTTTGGCAGCGCGAACAGCGTCGAGATGCTGTTTAAGGGCGTTTTTGGTGGTAAATACTTTCAACTAAAAACTAATTAAAAAAGTGGGCAAAGGTGTGTAATTACTTTGTTATTACCAAAACAAACTTGCATAAATCGTTGATAATTTATAAGATAATATGTATATTTGCACACTCAAATTTTTTTGAGGTCTTACATAAACTTAATATTGATATAGAGATGGGTAAATCTAAGCTTCTGTTCATAACTCACGAAATGTCTCCCTTCCTTGAACTCACAAAAATTTCTGAAATAACCCGCCAGCTGCCGCAAGCCATGCAGGACAAAGGTTTTGAAATTCGTATTTTGATGCCAAGGTTTGGTAACATTAATGAGCGCCGGAACAGGCTGCACGAGGTAATACGATTGTCGGGCATGAATATCATTATTGATGACAATGACAATCCGCTTATCATCAAGGTTGCCTCCATTCCTGCAGCACGTATGCAGGTGTATTTTTTGGATAACGAAGAGTATTTTCAGCGCAAACATGTGTTTAACGACAAAGACGGTAAGTTTTATGCCGATAACGATGAGCGCATGATCTTCTTTTGCAAAGGCGCTTTGGAAACGGTTAAAAAATTAGGTTGGTCGCCCGATATTGTTCACTGCCACGGCTGGATGAGCGCATTGGTGCCAACTTACTTAAAAACCACGTATAAAGACGATCCTACTTTTAAACACTCAAAAGTAGTATACTCTATTTACGATAACGAGTTTACCGAAAGCCTGGATGCCAAATTTGCACAAAAAGCGGTAATGGCCGACATGACCGAAGCTAACACCGAAGTGTTTAAAGCCGGCACAAATAACGCTTTGCACGAAGGTGCCCTGCAATACAGCGATGCGGTTGTTTTAGCTACCGACAAAATAGATGCGGATGTGTTAAATTATGTTAAAAACAGCCAAAAACCTGTTTTAGAATTTGAACAGACCGCTGATTTCGAAAATTATTACAATTTTTACGACGAAATTACCACTGATGAATTGGTAAACGTTGCATAAAGATTTAAAACATTATATGAAATTTATAAGATTAGACTTATTGACCCTGTTGATAAGTCTTTTTATTTTAAGCAGTTGCAAAAACCAAAACGATATTGGCCTGCCCGTGGGCGACCAACAAATCAACGGCAGCCTGCTGGTTTATGATGATATTACCGTTAAAACCGATACGGATAACGTTACCACATCCTCACGTGTACCCGGTGCATCAAATAATCCTGCGGCTAAAACACCGCTGGCATCGTTAAATGATCCGCGCTTTGGCGAGCTTAAATCCATTATTGCAACAGGGCTTAATTTACCTAACTCATCAGCATATACTATTCCTACCGGAACTATTACTACCGATTCGGTTGTATTAGAGTTGCGATATGCACAAGGTTTTTATGGTGATTCGCTTGCATCAAAATTCAAGGTTAATGTGTATCGGCTTAAAGAAAAGCCGGCTGGCCGTTTTTACCCAAGTAATTATCACTGGGAAAAAGAAGCGGATAACTTTATAAACACGTCGAAGGCCGGCCCCTATAATGCACGTCCCAATACCAACGTTAGGATTACGGATATAAGAACAGGTAAGCCCGATTCAATTAAAAATGTTTTACCGCATCTACGCGTATCATTAAACCCATCAAAAATAACCCCGTTTATTTTCGAGCCGGCTTACGTAACCAGTAATACAACATTTCAAAACCAAATTAAAGGGCTTTATATAGAACTTCAACGTAACCAAACATCTGAAGTTGGCGCAAACCTGATGCTGAATCTTGACTCGAGTGCGGTAAAGGTTTATTATCGTGCCAATAACGCGGGTACAATTGATACTGGTATTGTTACCCTTACAATGGGCACACATACTTCCGAAATTTCGCGCACGTTCTCGTCAGAAATTCAGACAGCTTTGGCAAAGGCCAACGGCACCACCAATGATTTATTTTATATACAAGGTATGCTGGGCCTGCGTACAAGGGTAGGTTTTCCGAATGTAAAAACCATGTTTGGTAATGTTGACCTTAAAACCATTGCCATTACCCGTGCCGAACTGGTGATATCGCCCGAACCCGGAACCGATAATGCACCTTTTATAGCCCAGCCACAATTAACCCTTTATCGTTTGGGCAATACCCTGCAAAGACAGCAATTGCCTGATGCCAACGGAACTTCACAAACCAGTGGCGACCCTCGTTTTTTAGGTGCAGCAGCATTTGGTGGTAATTTTATTAAAGCCAGCAAAGAGTATCATTTTTTGGTTACCGGTTACCTGCAGGATTTGATAAGTGGTAAAACACAAGACTACGGCACCTATGTTGGCGCAATTGATACCCTAAACCGCAGTAGCGTGGTTGATATTTCACCATCGTTTCAATCTCCCGGACGGCTCATTGCAACCGGTAGCAAGAAAACATCGGCCACACGCATTAAGCTCAACGTCATTTATACCAAAAATAACTAATAAAAAGTCCCCGAAATACGGGGACTTTTTTTTTGCAATAGTATATTTGAAACTTTTTAGCAGTATATAGCCTATATTGCCAAGTGCTTGTTTACGTTTAATAAATTTTAAATCGCTCAATCAATTTCTTAATATATGTGCGGAATTGTAGGTTACATAGGGCATAGAGATGCCTATCCCATTATAATTAAAGGTTTACACCGTTTAGAGTATCGTGGTTACGATAGCGCTGGTGTTGCCCTGTTAGATAAAGAACTCAAAGTTTACAAAAAAGCCGGCAAGGTATCTGACCTGGAAAGCTTTGTAAAAGGCATTAATACCCAGGCTACTTTAGGCATGGGGCATACCCGCTGGGCAACCCACGGCGCACCAAGCGACCGCAATTCGCACCCGCATTCATCAGGCGACCGTAAGCTTACCATTATTCATAACGGCATTATTGAAAATTATGCGGTTATAAAAGAAGCGCTGTTAGCCAAAGGCCATGTTTTTAAAAGCGATACCGATACCGAAGTATTGATACACTTTGTTGAGGATATACAAAACGAAACCGGGCTTGAACTACGCGAGGCCGTGCGCATTGCATTAACCAAGGTAGTAGGTGCCTATGCCATTGTAATTATGAGCGCCGATGAACCCGACCAGATCATTGCGGCACGCAAAGGCAGCCCTATGGTTATTGGTGTGGGCGAGGGCGAGTATTTTGTAGCCTCAGATGCTACGCCTATTGTGGAGTACACTAAAAACGTTATTTATCTTAATGATAACGAAATTGCCTACATACGCCGTAACGACCTATTGGTTAAAAACATCGACAACACTGTGCAGGTACCGTACATTCAACGCCTCGACCTACAGTTGGAGATGTTGGAAAAAGGCGGATATGAGCATTTCATGCTGAAAGAGATTTATGAGCAGCCGCGCTCGATACGTGATTGCATGCGTGGACGTATTTATCCGCAGCAGGGCAAAGTGCAGTTGGGCGGCTTAAAGGAATATGCCGATAAGTTGAAGAATGTTGACCGCATAATTATTGTGGCCTGTGGTACTTCATGGCACGCCGGTTTGGTAGGTGAATACCTTATTGAGGAGTATGCACGCGTACCGGTTGAGGTGGAGTATGCTTCGGAGTTTAGGTACCGTAACCCCATTATTACCGAAAAGGATGTGGTGATTGCCATATCACAATCGGGCGAAACTGCCGATACCATGGCCGCCATTGAGCTGGCTAAAGAAAAAGGAGCTACCATATTTGGTATATGTAACGTGGTTGGAGCCTCCATACCGCGTACCACACATGCCGGTGTTTACACCCATGCCGGGCCCGAAATTGGTGTGGCATCAACCAAGGCATTTACGGCGCAGGTGAGTGTGCTCACCCTCATCGCTTTTTATATTGCCCAGCAGCGTGGTACCATTGCCCGCAACAAACTCATTGAGTATTTAACCGAGCTAAACGAGATACCTGAGCTGGTTGAAAAAGCGTTGAAAGCTAACGATCATATTCAAACCATTGCAGCTAAATTTAAAGATAGCCGTAACTGTTTGTTTTTAGGCCGTGGCAGTTCGTTCCCGGTAGCCTTAGAAGGGGCACTCAAGCTGAAGGAGATTTCGTACATACATGCCGAAGGTTACCCTGCTGCCGAAATGAAACATGGCCCTATTGCCTTAATTGACGAGGAAATGCCGGTTGTGGTAATTGCCACCAAGCATTCATCTTACGAAAAGGTGATCAGCAATATACAGGAAGTTAAAGCCCGTGGTGGTAAAATTATAGCCGTAGTTACCGAAGGTGATACCGAAGTGCGCAACATGGCCGACTACATCATGGAAATTCCACAAACGGCCGAACCATTTGTGCCATTGCTGGCAACAATACCATTGCAACTCCTATCATACCACATTGCCGTAATGCGCGGATGCAATGTTGACCAGCCCCGAAACCTGGCTAAATCGGTAACGGTAGAGTAAGTTTTGATGCATAGGTGCTGGTTCATCTTTCATGCACAGCACCTTGATAAATAATATTTATAAAAAGACCCTGGCTTCCGGGTCTTTTTTGCTTTATAAGCTCATCATATTGCTTAGTCAATAATATTTTCAAATTAAATAGTACTATGTATTGTACAGTACTATGCTTTATTTATATTTGTGCATATCCTATAACTTAATTGCACAAATCATGAAAAAAGCAGTATTAACGCTAATTGCAGTAGGCATATTTGCCACCTCATGCTATCGGTCACATAGCAGCATTACCGTATCCGACGGGCACTCGTATCTTAAAATTGAATACGCAGGTACCGTTGTATTTAATGATGAAAAAACACGCGTTGTGCGGATATCGCCCGGAGGCTATTTTAAATGCACAAACAACAACGACAAGTTAAACATAGAAAGCGACCGTGATGGCAAACTGCATTATGAAGTTAACAGCGACGACTGGAGCAATACCCTCAACCCTACCGGGCAGGCACTCATGAAGCAAGCCGCAAAAGAAATTGCCCGGCAGCACGAAAAAAGGCGATCTTAAAGTAAGAGTAAATTATAAGGAACCGACATGGATTATGCGGGTGACTTGTCCTGGCTAAGGTTTACACAATAAAAACAGAAAGTGTAACTATGAACAAGAGCCAGATAGCGAAGATCCTTCATGACCGGATCACGCACGGGCTAAGTTTTCGTAGCTTAGCCAAAAAGTATAGTACCTCTGCGGCTACTATCCATCGAATTGTGAAAAAAGGGCACCCCATTAAAAAAAACCAGGAAGAGCAGGACACGTCCATGCCTGATGATGTAGCACAGCTCAGAGAGCTGCTGCGCAAGGAGCGTTTAAGGAACGAACTGTTGAACAATATCATC
This sequence comes from Mucilaginibacter terrae, assembly GCF_031951985.1. NCBI lineage: Bacteria > Pseudomonadati > Bacteroidota > Sphingobacteriia > Sphingobacteriales > Sphingobacteriaceae > Mucilaginibacter > Mucilaginibacter terrae. Next base: position 2,960,121 of record NZ_JAVLVU010000001.1, read on the forward strand.
GATATAGCAGATCAGGAGCTGGGCACTAACATCAGAAAAAAGTCTGGCATCAGGCGGTCGGAGTAAGTATAACGGCACATTCACGTGGCTTGCGTGAACTGTGCGGACTGCTTGGTTACAGCACACAAGCTTATTATCAGTATTTAAAAGCAACGGAACGTCGGAGCTTCGGCCAGGAAGAGTTCGTCCAGCAGGTACTGGCTTACCGCAGGGAGCAACCCCGTATAGGGACGAGGAAGCTGTTTTCACTGCTGCAGCCGGCTATAGGCCGTGATGCATTCTTTGTGTTGTTACGGGAAAGCGGGCTGCTGGTGCGGCAGAAGCGCCGTCATGCACGCACCACGTTTTCCTACCACCGCTTCAGGAAGTACCCGGACCTGGTAAAAGAGATGGTTATAGACCGTCCGGGCCAGCTTTGGGTGAGCGATATTACCTATATCCGCATGGGGGAAGGCTTTGCCTATCTGAGCCTGGTAACAGATGCTTACAGCCGAAAGGTCATTGGCTTTTCAATGAGCCATGACCTTTCTACGGACAATTGCCTGCAGGCTTTAAAGATGGCACTGAAGCAATGGGAAGGGGACCATCCCCTGGTGCATCATTCGGACCGGGGCATACAATACTGCAGCGGGGCATATACGGAGTTATTAAAGCAAAATGGGATCTCTATCAGCATGACGCAAAGTGGTAACCCGCGCGACAATGCCATTGCAGAACGGGTTAACGGGATACTCAAGATGGAACTATTGCAGGAAAGATACGCAGATATCAGCAGTGCCAGGCAAAGCATCAGGCAGGCTGTTGTTATCTATAATACCCTGCGCCCGCACAGTAGCCTGGATATGATGACACCTGAACAAGCCCACAGGCTGACAGGGCCGATCAAACGAAGGTGGCAGAATTACTACCCGGTAAAGCAACAGTATGCGGATGTTGTGTAAACTCATTTTAGTACGTACCTTTAAAGTGTAAATCAATAACAGTATTAACCACACAAAGTGTAAACTTTTTTCAGGACGGGTCAAGGTGTTCAAGGTTCACCTGTGTTTAATATGTTTTATGAAACACAGGTGAACCTTGAACACCGCGGAAAAGCGGGGTAATTTCGCGGTGTTCAGAAGAAAAAAACAAAGAGCAGTACAGGTTGCGGAGGTCTTTCTGCATATCGGTACAAAACCCTATTTTTGGGCTTGCATGGCCATCCGTAACAAACTCTACTTTGCATCCGACATTCACTTAGGTGCGCTTAACTACACCAGCAGCCGCGAGCGCGAAGACCGCTTTGTGCGCTGGCTCGACAGTATTAAACACGATGCCAACGAGCTGTTTTTGGTGGGCGATGTATTTGATTTTTGGTTCGAGTACAAAACCGTAGTGCCTAAGGGCTATATCCGTTTTCTGGGTAAACTGGCCGAGCTGGTTGATTTGGGTATTAAATTATACCTCTTTAAAGGCAACCACGATATGTGGATTTTCGATTATTTTGTGCAGGAGCTTGGCGCTACCATCATTAGCAACGAACTTGTAATAGAGCGGCAGGGTAAAAAACTGTACATACACCACGGTGATGGTCTTGGCCCGGGCGATGGTAAATACAAAATACTTAAAAAGGTATTTCGCAGCAGGGTTTGCCAGTGGTTGTTTGAGCGCCTTCACCCTAACTTTGGTGTAGGGTTGGCCAACTACTGGTCGGGCCATAGCCGTTTGGCCAATGCCGCCGCTGATGAGCATAAACTATTCGAAAACGAGTGGCTGGTAACCTTTGCACGCGAGACGCTGCAAAAACAGCATTACGACTACCTTATTTTCGGTCACCGTCATATTCCGCTGGTAATACAGCTAAACTCGCAAAGCCAGTACATTAATCTGGGCGAGTGGATCTTTAACAGTTCGTATGCCGTAATGGCCGATGGCCAGATACAACTCCTCCATTTTGAAAAGGACCATGCTGAAAACACATAGCCGCCTTTAGGCTGCTAATTGTTGGGCAATAATTTTATTTATTTAATATATTTATTGCCTTACACATAATCCTTATTCAAGTTGTTAGTAAAAACCTTTGGCAGCGCAGTTTACGGTATTGAGGCAACCACCATTACCGTTGAAGTTAATATTGCTGCCGGTACCAAATACTTTATTGTAGGGCTGCCCGATGTAGCCATTAAAGAAAGTTATTTCCGCATCGAATCGGCCTTAAAAAATTGTGGTTATAAAATGCCGCGCCAACAGGTGGTGGTTAACATGGCCCCGGCAGATATACGTAAAGAAGGTTCGGCCTATGACCTTACCATTGCTACCGGCATATTAGCAGCCAGCGGCCAAATGCTAACCGATGAGTTAGACAAATACCTTATCATGGGTGAGGTGTCATTGGATGGCGGCTTGCAACCCATTAAAGGAGCCTTACCCATTGCCATACAGGCACGAAAAGAAGGGTTTAAAGGTTTCATCCTCCCCAAACAAAATGCCCGCGAAGCAGCCATTGTAAATGATTTAGAGGTTTATGGGGTGAATAGTATTACTGAAGTATTTGGCTTTTTTAATGGAGATGTTAAACTGGAAAGAACCACCGTTAACACCCGCGAAGAATTTTACGACAGCCTTAGCAACTATGCCAGCGATTTTAGCGAGGTAAAGGGCCAGGAAAACATTAAACGTGCTTTAGAAATTGCTGCAGCAGGTGGTCATAACGTAATATTGATCGGTCCGCCGGGGGCGGGTAAAACAATGCTGGCCAAGCGTATGCCATCAATTATGCCCCCATTGAGTTTGCAGGAGTCGCTCGAAACTACCAAAATACACTCAGTAGCCGGCAAACTTGCTGCGGCTGATGCATTGGTTACTACGCGACCGTTCAGATCGCCTCACCATACCATCAGCGATGTGGCTTTAGTTGGCGGGGGAGGAAATCCTCAGCCTGGCGAAATTTCGCTGGCTCACAACGGCGTGTTATTTTTGGATGAATTGCCCGAATTTAAGCGTACAGTACTCGAGGTTATGCGCCAGCCATTGGAAGAACGCCGTGTTACTATATCAAGGGCCAAATTTACGGTAGATTACCCATCGAACTTTATGTTGGTGGCCAGTATGAACCCTTGCCCATGCGGGTACTATAATCACCCCGAAAAAGATTGTGTTTGCCCTCCGGGCGTGGTGCAAAAATATCTGAGCAAGGTATCAGGACCATTACTGGACCGTATTGATCTACACGTAGAAGTAACCCCGGTAAATTTTAGCGAACTGGCATCCGACCGTTTGGCCGAAAAGAGCGAAAGCATACGCGAACGTGTAATAAAAGCCCGCGATATACAATTAGAACGCTTTGGTAACAAACCCGATTTGCATGCCAACGCCCAAATGACGCCACAAATGGTGCGCGACATTTGTAAGATTAGCGAAGCCGGGCAAAACCTGCTTAAAAAAGCCATGGAAAAGCTCGGCCTATCGGCCCGTGCTTACGACCGTATACTTAAAGTAGCCCGTACCATTGCCGATTTGGCCGGCAGCGAAAACATACAGATGGAACACCTGGCCGAGGCAATTCATTTCCGCAGTCTTGACCGTGAAGGTTGGGCTGGTAATTAATAAATACAATTGTATGCAACCTCAATTTAAAACACTGCAAATTATTACGCTGGCACTGCCCATTGGCATTAGCTTGTTTTTAGCTGTATCGTTTTTAATCAATCAGCTCGAATTGGTTATGCTTCCTAACAATGAGCAAAATTCGGTACTGAATTATATAGGTTTGGGTTTAGCGGCCGTGTCATTCCTAATAAGTAACATCCTGTTTCAAAAACAATTATCTAAAATAGATACCAGCGCTCCGATAATTAAAAAATTCGGGCTGTATACGTCTGCTTACATTGTACGTTTTGCATTGCTTGAAGGTGCCGGTTTATTTAACGTGGTGGTGTTTTTGTTAACAGGAGTTTTACTCAATGCATTAATTGCGGCGGCAATTATTTTGTTTATGCTGGCATCACGTCCGCAACGCCAAAAAACAATTGACCACCTTAAAGTGTATTATCCTGATACGCTTGAGTAAGCGTATAAAAGAAAACGTCTATGTAATCCTCTATGTTATCAGAAAAGCTAAAGACCGAAACATTAACCAATCACCAGCAACTCGAAAAAATGTTGGTAACCCGCATGAAATCAATCCGGTCGGTACAAGATTACATTGACTTGCTACAACTATTTTACAGCTATTTTGGAGCCCTCGAAACACGCATAAATACGTTTATAAGCGCAGAACAATTGCCCGACTATACCCATCGTCGTAAATCGGCAGCTTTATCAAAAGATATTAGTGATTTAGGCGGAACACCGGTTGAAACAGTATCGGGAGACTCACTTCCGGAAATAGAAAACGCTTTACAGGCCTTTGGCGCATTGTATGTAATTGAAGGTTCTACCCTGGGCGGAAAAATTATCGCTAAAATGATGGCGCAGCAATTAGGTATCACCAATGGTACAGGCTTATCTTTTTTTAATGGTTATGGCGATGATTCTGCACAAATGTGGGATAAGTTCAAACAAAAGCTTGATTTAATTGCTCAGGACAGTAACAGTGAAAATATTGTTATTGAAGCTGCAAATCAAACCTTTACCAAATTTAAACTCCAGGCCGGGCATTCAACAGTTTAGCTACGCCGAAATTCAGGCCGATTTTTAAAGGATAATTTTTTTATAAATAATTAAAAGTAAAATAATTGTAAGTTTGTAATACTACATCAATTCTATGGGTAACGGTACTTCGAAAAAGATTGTCATTTTTGATGACGATGAGGACATCTTGTCTATTTGTGCATATATATTAGAAGAGCAGGGATGGGAGGTTCATACCCATACCGATTGCAATAATATTACCGAAAAGGTGGCGGCTGTAATACCTGATGTTATCCTGATGGATAACTGGATACCCGAGGCCGGAGGCATTGTTGCTACGCAAACGCTAAAGAGCAATGAAGAGCTTAAAAACATACCTGTGGTATATTTTTCGGCTAATAGCGATATTCAGGTTTTGGCCAGCCATGCCGGTGCCGAAACTTATCTGGCTAAACCCTTTGATTTGGAAGAGCTGGAAAAAACCATTAATAACGTTTTGCAAAAAGCTTGATCTGCTTTCTGTATGAATAAAACAAAAGAAGCCCGCTTTTAACAAGCGGGCTTCTTTTGTTTTATAGTGTTACATACTATTAGTAAATAGTTGGGCCACCCATACCACCACCTGGGCCGCCTCCGCCTGGGCCGCCGCTACCCGGACCACCAAAGCCACCTCTGCGGCCTCCACGGTCATCACCACCCTGCATTGGCGAACGGCCTGCAAACTTTTGCAACCTGTAAGTAAACGTCATTAAGAAATAACGGCCTAAACGATTGGTTTGTGATTGCGTACGAACGTTATTGGCGTTGGTAATTGAGAAACCGGTGTTTTGGTTAAATACATCAAATCCTTGCACGCGTATCGTGGCTGCATTTTGCTTCAGGAAGCGGCGTTCGAGGTATACATTAAGGATGTTTGGATTTGGCACAGCAAAATTATAACCATAGTTTACAGTACGGGTAAAATCATAGCTAAAAGTCCAGTCCTTCATTATGTAATTTTTGCCGTTCAGAGTTAAATCAAGCGTGCGAATGTTGCTGTTGCCACTAACGATCGGATTGTTCAATGAATTTGTGGTCTTGTTTATAGTGTAACGCACACCACTCTCCAGATCTATCTTATCTAAAATGTTAATCCTGAAACGTGGGTTAGGCGCAAAAGCTAAGTTTTTTGATATGTTCTTAAGGAATGGAGTAGCTACGTTATTCTCGTTAACGCTGTTGGTGAACGATAAGTTGTTGGTATAAGTAACATTACCGCTCAATATCAGGGTAAACTTACGCTCGGCCCAAGGCTTTGCCCAAGTTACATTGGCCTGGCCCTGGTAGTAACCATCAACATTCATGTAATTGGAAAATACCGTGTTATTAAATGATTTTAAACCAGGGTTTGCAGCTAAAGTAGCATCGCTAAACTTAACTGGGTAAACGGTAGAGGTAGTTACAATTTTATTGTTGGTTTGTGTAAAGCTCAGGTTCGAGAAAAATATATTACCTGTTTCGAAGCTGAACTTGTTATAACGCAAATTAAAGTTATTGGTAAACTCAGGATTTAGCCCCGGGTTACCCTGTACCGGATACAACGCATTTGAGAAGTTGATTACCGGTACCAACTGGCTGTAACTTGGCTGGTTATTTGAACCATTATAGTTGAAGTTTAACGATTGGCTACGTGAGAAATTATAGCTGAAACGGGCAGTAGGCACAAAGTTAAAAGTGCTTTTATTGGTAACAGGCCTTACGTTGGTTTGCGATAAAGCATCAAACGAGGTACCCGAGCCTTCGAGTTTGCTTGGTAATACGCCCGCACCTAACGTTAGGTTATACTTAGGCTTTATAAAACGATAATTTAAACCTATACGATGAGTGGTAAATGTATAATCATAATCATTTGTACCTAAGCGGTAATTATTAATTTGATTAACTGTTACAACAGTATCTGTACGGTTATCATTACGGTTGGTGGTATGATTGTAAGCATAGTTAAGCTCCAGATATGAAACCTTGCTCAATGGCTCGATGTACGATAGGTTAATGCCCGATGAAATAGAACGGTAATAAGTATTTACTAATTGATTTACCGGAACACTCAAACGATTGGTAGTAACCGCGTCATAACTGTAAACCGGGTTATCAAAACTAAAATTGCGGGTTGAGTTAAAACTACCGTTTATACTCAGGTTACGGCCAAAACCGTTAAAACGGTGATTGTATAACAATGTTGCACCATAGTTTGGCGCGGCCGAGGTGCTGTTGGTTACTGTTGTGTAAGCAAGGTTTGGGCTACCGTTACGGGTCGAATTTAAAACCTCATCGGCAACAGTACCGGTATTTGAGTACGAAAAAGTAGGGTTAAGTTTAAAATAGTTAACAGTGTCTGGACGGTATTCCATGTTCCAGGTAAAACGGTGATTGGTGCTGTTATCGGTTTGCGTACTATTCTGATCGCTGGTTGTTGGCACAACACCAGTATTTTCCTGGTAACTGCGGCTTTGAGTAAATACACCTTTATCTTCAAAGCTGTAACTACCATAAACCGACATTTTACCCCATTGGTCGCGGAAGTTGGTACCAATGGTTTTAGTAGTATTTATACCATTTTGGTTGCTGGTTTGGCCACCGCCTCCACGGCCGGCATTTCCACGACCGCCACCGCCGCCGCCAAAACCACCGCCGCCGCCACGGTTGCCGCCACCGCCGCCGCCTTGTCCGCCGGTTGCGCTGCCAAATGAGAAGGTGTTAACGTTAGTATTGTTAAGATTGCCTAATACTGCAATTTGCTGATCGTTATTAAATTTAAACACATTTAGCAAGCCTACATAACGGTTATCATTACTTACACCCGGGTTTTTAGGTAAAGCATCTGAGCCCTCCCCTGCTGTAGCCTGACCAAAGTAGCCGTGGTTTTTATCTTTACGGATGGTGATGTTCAATATCTTATTAGGTTCGCCGGTTTTAATGCCGGTAACGTTGGCCTGGTCGCCATAATCGTCAACAATCTGGTAGCTGTCTACCAAATCGGCAGGTAGGTTTTTAGTTGCAGTTTGTACATCGCCGCCAAAAAAGTCTTTACCGTTTATGCGCACTTTAGTTACTTGTTTGCCTTGGGCGCTCACATTACCCTGTGCATCTACATCAACACCGGGTATGCGTTTAAGCTGGTCTTCAACCGGCGAGTTTGCACGTACTTTATAGGCGCTGGCCTTGTACTCTACTGTATCTTCTTTTAAAGTTACCGGATTTGTACCTACTACAGTAACTACACCCAGCAACCGCGATTCGGGCTTTAAAGTGATGGTACCCAAATCTGAAGCCTGATTTCCGCTTTCTAAAGAATAATGTTTTATAAGTCCTTCGTAACCTATTGAGGTTAATGTTAAAGTGATTTTGCTTCCTTTTATATTATTGAAAGAAAACTTGCCATCGCCACCAACTATTGTTGTTGCACTGTCGCGCGTGTCGGTCACTACCTTAACAGTGGTACCGGGAAGCGTTTGCTTGGTCGAATCAATCACCATACCGTGCACCTCGCGGCCGGTTTGTGCTTGTGTGTACGTTGCCGCGGCTAATAAAAAGGCCAGAATGGCAAATAAGTGTTTCATAAAAATTGCTTCAGACTTATAAGTATTTAATAATTGTAACTCTATTACAGAATGCGACTACAAAAGTTCAATTTCTTTGTGTTAAATATTTAATAATCATAGTATTGTTACATGATTGTGCTATAAACGTTACAGTATGGTGCATTAATAATATGGCTTTGACTTGTTTTTTGAAGGATTATCAAATCTTGATTAATCTATAATTAACCACAAATGCCCAAGTCTTAAAGGTTATGTAAAGATGGCACAAGACCAAAAGCAAGCCTGATTTACAACGGCTTACTTTTTGAAATTAAAATAATTGTATACTATAATGCAATGATTGTATACAAATTTATATTGTAATGAATTTCAACAACATCAAATCGATACAAATTGACTATCAACAGTATACACTTTAAACTGGCATGAATTGTGTGGGATTTGCGGGCTATTTATAAGGATATAATTACAACCGGCCGCGAGGGTTGGTTAATTAAAAATTAAAGACACATTTAAACAGAATGTGCCTTATTAAATTAACCTCAGTAAAAAAAATTCCCTATGAGCTCAATGCGCGCTAACCTGCACTCTAAAGTGCACAACTGGATGAAAAGGATGGGTTTCAGGCTAAACTCATCAAACACCAACCAAAGAAGTAAGACCACAACCCGTCATTACTTTTTTGAAACGTTTAACTTTTTGGAGAAAACATCTGAAAAGGAGCCTCAAAAATCAAGGTTTATATGCTTTGATACGTATGGAGAAAGGTTGAAAGTAAGATCGCTGCTCGATTTGCAAACTGCCTTTTACGAAAACATCAGCCAACTGAAGTAGGCTCACGGTTAAATTGCGTGTTTGTTTGGTACAAAGGCAAACACGCACAGCCCGTTCATTAAATTCTTCTTTTTAGCGTAAGCACCACCGTTTCCAACTTTTTACTGCGGTTTATCTCTACCAAAATGCTACGCTCGTTTTTTGATTTAAAAAGGTTATCGATATCCACTATTTTCATTTTGTCTACCGGTTTAAAATTAATAGCCAGTATTTCGTCGTTGGCCATAATACCGGCTTCATCAGCCGCCGATCCAGGTTCTACCCGGCTTATAATTACCCTTCTGAAATCCTCACCGGTAGCAAAATACTCCATCCCGCTCATGTCATGTTCAAATGGCTCCTTAAATTTATAGTTGGGTTTTAAAAACATTTGCCCTTTTTCATAATCCATCACAATAAAAAACTTTTTAAGTATGCCCAGCCCCAAATTGCCATCGCGCGGCACAAGGTAATTTACCGGGTTGTTATTATCAGGAAATGAAGCTATTACATTATTGAATTTGTATTTGCCTAAACTAAATTCATCAATACGGCTTATGTAACCGTTAACAGGCCCGGTTAAACCAATGCCCAGGTTGGCTACAATGCTTTTGTGGAAATAATTTTTGTACTGTTCGAGGTTTTCGAGCGACAGCGGGTGGCCGGCACCTAAATCAACTATAAATTTGCTTTCGGCAGGGCAACCGTCGGGAAGTATAATATTGGTTTTAATATATGGTTTCCGCTCTTCTATACTTAACGGAATAACCATTCCTTTTTTACCTCTGAATGGCTTAAAGGTACCCGAACTGGCAGCTATGATAGTACTATCTGAAAAGTTTATTTTAACGGCCAGCTGTGAAAAAAATTCATATCCCAATATACCATGTATACGCATTCCTGCATAGTTAGATAAGCCAAAATGATCTTGTTTAAATATTGCTGCCGATACAAGCCTGCTTCTGATGTCGCCCGGGAGCCTTACATCAAGTTCGGATGTAGCGTATGCCTCAAAGCTTTCGGTTGTACCTACTGCCCCATATAGCTTAATAGTGCGTTTGTTAAATATGCTTATGGAATCTATCAGGTTAGGATCGGTAATGATCATCAGCCCCACGCCCGAATCGATAATGAAATTATAAGGGCCTTTGGTGTTGATGTAAACCGGCACAACCATCATATCCCGCACCAGTTGGAAACGGAACTTTACCTGTTTTTTATGGCTGCTTATATAAAAACTCTGTGCTTTGGTAAAAAAAGGAGAACACAGCACGACAAGGCATAACAACAGGTACCACTTAATATTTTTTAAAGGGTACACGGCTTTACAATTGGTTATCAGGATGTATGTATAAAAACCAATTTAAAGTTACGTATATTTCAAATTAATGTAACAAGAATAATACGTTTTTTATTATTGAAATGCTTAACGCAAAAAGCAGCTTTAACCTCCTTTTTTATCATTTTCAGCTTGAAGTTCGGCTTTTAATTCGGGGTTTTGAGGCGGGAGTTCTTTTACATGGCGTTCAACCTCGGTTTGTTCAACATGTACCGCATATTCGGCGGGTTCAATATGGCTGCAGTTAACCTCGGCGTAAACCCGGGTAAACTCTGCCCCAATGTATAATATGGCAGCGGTATAATATATCCACACCAAAATAACAATAACCGATCCTGCGGCACCATAAGCAGATCCCTGTGCCGAGTACTTAATGTAAAGGCTAATAATGAACTGGCCTAACATAAATAGTATTGCGGTAAAAAATGCTCCCGAGCGTACATCCTTAAACTTAATTTTAACATCGGGTAAAAACTTAAATATGATGCCAAATAAGGTTGATATTACGATGAATGATATGCCCAGGTTAACCAACTCGATAATACGCTCGGTAATAGCCGGCATAAAGCGTGTTAGTTGCGAGCCAACTGCGCTAACAATTACGTTTACTATTAATGATGCCAATAATAAAAACCCAAGACTAATAATTAGCGAGAAGGACAAAAAGCGGTTTTGCAGCATTTTGAGCCATCCTTTTTTAGGCTTGGCCTTAACCCGCCATATCATATTAATAGAGTCTTGTATCTCGAGGAAAATACTGCTGGCACCCAATAATAACGTGATGATACCCGAAGCCAATGCAACACCTGTTTTACCCGAAAACTGCAGATTTTTAATAATATCCTGAATTTGCTTTGCAGCATCGGCACCAACGTACCGGCTCATTTCGGCATACAGCTTGGTACTGGCCTGCGAAGTGTCGGGCCAAAACAAACCGGCCAGCGCCAAAATAAGAACCAATAATGGGGCTATAGAAAATATGGTATAGTACGCTAAAGATGCACTCAGTTTTAAGCCATTATCATTAGAAAAGGATGAAAAGGTAGCCATCAGCACTTTCCATAAACTCTTTAAATAATCTTTGCTAAATACTTTCATAGTTTTATGATGTACTGTAAATAATGCATTCTTAAAGTAATTGTTTGTTTAAATACTATATTAGCTATATAAGCCTTTAAATATGAACCGTAAACTATTGCTTGCATTACTAACTTTTGCCCTGCTATTTACCACCTCTGCCTTTGCACAGCAAACTACCATCTGGCTGGTTAGGCATGCCGAAAAGCAAACCAGCGAAGCCATGATGAGCTCTGATCCGGAATTATCAGAAACCGGGAAGCTGCGGGCAATTGATTTAGCAAACGTTTTAAAACGGTACCCCATCAATGCTATTTACAGCACCAATTATAAGCGCACCCTTGCCACAGCAGCGCCACTTGCAGCCGAAGTTAAAGTCTCTCCGGTAATTTATGATGCGAAAGATTTAGCAGGTATTGCCAGCAAAACCTTGCAATACAATAAAGGAAAGCAAGTGCTTATTGTAGGCCACTCCAATACACTCATCCCGGTTATTAAAGCCCTAAAAGCCGAATTGCCGTTTAATGAGCTAACCGATGATGATTACGATATGCTTTTTAAAGTGGTGGTTGATGATAATGGCAATGCCAAATTAACCATTGCGCATTACGGAAAGCCGCATCATACTACCGAAGTCCCGCCCGCTTTTAAAGGAACTTTTTAACGGTTAGATACGATAAGCAAATCCAGATCCTTGCATGGAATGTTATAGCGCTCGCCCAGATACTTGTTGGTTAACTGGCCCTGATAAATATACACGGCATTGCGCACACCGGTTTTTTGCCATATTACGTTGTTAATACCACCATTTTCGCCAATATCCAGCAGGATTGGGGTGAATATATTAGTTAGGGCATAGGTAGCGGTACGAGCCACGCGTGATGCGATGTTAGGCACACAATAATGTATCACATCATATTTCCGGAAAACCGGATGGGTGTGGTTGGTAACTTCCGAAGTTTCAAAACAGCCACCCTGATCAATGCTTACGTCGATGATAACCGAGTTGGGTTTCATGCGGCTTACGGTGCTTTCGGTAATAATGCAGGGACTACGGCCGTCTTCGGTACGCAGGGCTCCAATCACCACATCGCAAGTGGTAACGGCCTTTTCTAATACAATGGGCTGTATTACCGAAGTAAATACCCGGCTGCCAATGTTATTTTGCAACCTGCGCAATTTGTAAATCGATGGATCGAACACCTTTACCTCCGCACCTAATGATATGGCTGTACGGGCGGCATATTCGCCTACGGTGCCTGCGCCTAAAATTACAATTTCGGTAGGCGGAACGCCTGTAATGCCGCCAAGCATTAATCCTTTACCCCCAAAAACATTGCTTAAGTACTCGGCTGCTATTGAGATGGAGGTTGCGCCAACAATTTCGCTCATGGCGCGTACCACAGCAAGTACATTGCCTTCGTCGCGCAGGTGCTCAAATGAAAGTGCAGTTATTTTTTTAGCCAGCATGGCCTGCAGGCATTCGGCCTTTAAGGTTGATATTTGCAGGGTTGATATTAATATCTGACCGGGTTTCATCAGCTCAATTTCGGCCATGGTGGGTGGCGCTACTTTGATAATGATATCAGCTTCGTATATCTTTTTATGATCGTATACAATCTGGGCCCCCTGCTCGCTGTAGTGGTTATCTAAAAAATTGGCGGCTTTACCTGCATTGCTTTCCAACAGCACATCGTGCCCATTGTTTACCAGTAAGGCTACTGAAAGGGGAGTTAAAGCAATGCGGTTTTCCTGAAAGGAGGTTTCCTTTGGGATGCCTATGTATAATTTATTTTTCCGGCTGCGTACTTCCAGCATCGATTCCTGCGGCTGCATCATGGCTTGTTTGGCCACGTCTGAAAATCCGCTATATAACCCTGAACTCATAGATCAATTTATTTGCAGAGCCTTTTATTGGCGATGTTGAAGATACGCAAATAATGTAAAATTTAAGTTAAATACTTTCGAAGCTGAAATGGCGGCTCTTGTCTTCGCGGGCCTCAATGCTTACCTTAATGTAATGGAGCGGTAGCAGGTCGGGTATTTTTTCGGGCCACTCAATAAGGCAGTAATTGTCCGAATAAAAATACTCCTCGTAGCCCATGTCCAATGCCTCTTCCTGGTTTTTGAGGCGATAGAAATCGAAATGATAAACGTTATTACTGCTGCCAATGTATTCGTTTACAATGGAGAATGTTGGGCTGGTAACAGGTTCCTCTACACCCAATTGCGCACACAACTCTTTAATAAAAGTGGTTTTGCCAGCCCCCATGTTGCCATAAAACAGGAGTATTTTTTGGCTGCCGGCAAAGTTTATCAAAGATTGGGCAGCGGCAGACAGTTCGGTAATTGAAGAAATGATTATGTTAGATACTGGGGGCATACAAAATAAAATCCAGTTCAGTTATTCTACGGAATCCTTTATCAGATGTAATAAAGGACATGTTTTCTGTAAGCGCAGATGCTGCAATAATACTATCAGGCAATTTAAGTTTATAATTCCTCCGTATAGCGATTGTTTGATGCTTAAACACATTGTTCATATTTACCACATTTATAGAGGAAATAAAATCATCCAAAATTGGTTTGGCCGAAGCATTGTTGCTGTGGTAAGCACAGTTCAATCTCGGTAATAAAGGAAATGTAAATTTGATTGCCATTCAGCAGATCAGCAACAACATGGTCATCATTTAATAGGTAGATACAAATATTAGTATCTACAAACAACTTATTCCCATTCATTTCGTAGCTGCTGCTGAATTTTTTGAGGATTTTCTGTTACTTTCAAAGCACCACAAAATTTATACGCATCAAACTTTTTTTCAGGTTGGTATTCGGCAATTGCTTTTTTTGCCTTGCCGATATCTTTTTCGCTTTTTACAACTACTACCATACCCAAATATACAAAATTTACTTCACGCCATAAGTTACCACCGGTATAATCATTTCTTCTAACGAGATGCCTCCATGCTGAAACGTTTCGTTATAAAAATTAACAAAATGGTTGTAATTGTTAGGGTAAACAAAGTAGCTGTCTCCCTTGGCAAAGGCAAAGCTGCTGCTCACGTGCAATTTAGGCAGCATGGCATCGTGCGGGTTACGTATGTGAAATACTTCCTTGGCGTTAAAATTAAGGTTTTTGCCTTGCTTGTAACGCAGGTTGGTATTGGTGTTTTTATCGCCGATGATCTTACTCGGGTTTTTAACCTTTATAGTACCATGGTCGGTCGTGATAATTACTTTTACTTGTTTAGTTGATAGAAACTTCAACAAATCCAACAATGGCGAATGCTCGAACCATGAGAGCGTTAATGAGCGATAAGCGGCATCATCGCTGGCCAGTTCGCGTATCATTTGCATGTCGGTGCGGGCGTGCGACAGCATATCAACAAAGTTGTACACCACCACGTTCAGCTCGTTATTCATCAGGTTGTTAACCGAATCATTAAGCGCGCGCCCTTCATCTATATTCAAAATTTTATGGTACGAGTACTTGCAATCCTTACGTAACACGCGCTTAATCTGGTCGCCAATAAATGCGTCTTCGTGCAGGTTCTTGCCGCCCTCATCTTCATCGTTTTGCCACATACCCGGGAAACGTTTTTCCATATCAAGTGGCATTAAACCTGCAAATATGGCGTTACGGGCATATTGGGTAGCAGTAGGCAGTATACTATAATAGGTATCTTCTTCCTCCAGCCTGAAATACTCGGATATGATAGGGTTAATAATTTTGAATTGATCAAAGCGTAAATTATCAATCAGTATAAAAAACACAGGCGTGCTGTCGAGTTTTGGAAAAACCTTCTTTTTAAACAACTGGTGAGATAAGGTTGGCGCATTGTCCTGGTCTTTTATCCAACCGAGGTAGTTTTTCTCAATAAACTTGCAAAACTGTACGTTGGCTTCGGCTTTTTGCATGGTAAGTATCTCATGCATCCCGGCATCGCTTAGCTGCTCCAGTTCCAGTTCCCAGTATATCAGCTTTTTGTACACATCAACCCATTCCTGGTAATTCAGGTTGTCGTTAAGCGTCATACCCAGCGTACGGAAATCCATTTGGTAGGCCATGGTGGTTTTTTCGGTTACCAGGCGCTTATTTTCGGTAAGCTTTTTAATGGTAAGCAGTATTTGCTTAGGGTTTACCGGCTTAATCAGGTAGTCATCTATTTTCGATCCAATGGCATCCTCCATCATAGGCTCTTCCTCGTTCTTGGTAATGAGCACAATAGGCACATCGGCATTTATAGCCTTAATTCGGGTTAAAGTTTCCAAACCGGTTAGGCCCGGCATGTTTTCATCCAAAAAAACAAGGTCGTAATAGTCGTTTCTAAACTCTTCAAGGGCATCGGCTCCGTTAGTACAGGTTTTTACTTTGTAACCTTTCTCGTTTAAAAATAATATATGGGGTTTCAGCAAATCAATTTCGTCGTCGGCCCAAAGTATGGTAGTTTCCTGCATGGTAATTTTAAGTAGTAAATGTTCAGAATATAACTTTTAAGGAGTGCTTTTGTTGTTCAAACAATAAAATCTTAACAAAAAATAACAAATTATTTGTTCATAGATGGTGGTAATTTAACACTTTTGCAAAACTATACAGCATTGGCTTGAATAAGAAAAAAATAATTAACGACCCGGTTTACGGGTTCATTAATATACAAAGTGATCTGGTGTTCGATTTAATGGAGCACCCGTACTTTCAGCGATTACGCTATATTAAGCAATTGGGCATGACCCACCTGGTGTATCCGGGCGCACTACATACCCGTTTTCACCACGCGCTGGGGGCCATGCACCTTATGCAATTGGCTATTAAAACCCTTTGCGATAAGGGGCACGACATCAATCATCAGGAGCAGGAAGCCGTAATTATAGCCATTTTATTGCACGATATTGGCCACGGCCCATTCTCGCATGCTCTCGAAAAGCACATTGTTAAAGGCATTCATCACGAAACCATTTCAACCCTGCTCATGAGCAAGCTTAACAAGCGCTTTAACGGCAAGCTGGGCATGGCAATTGATATATTTAATAATGAGTATCCGAAACGCTTTCTGCATCAACTGGTTTCGAGCCAGTTAGATATGGATAGGTTGGATTATCTCAATCGCGACAGCTTTTACACCGGCGTATCTGAAGGGATCATCAGTTCGGAGCGTATTATTAAAATGCTAAACGTGGTTGATGATGCCATTGTGGTAGAAGAAAAAGGAATTTACTCGATAGAAAAGTTTTTAGTGGCACGCCGTTTAATGTACTGGCAAGTGTATTTGCACAAAACTGTAACCTCTGGCGAGCAAATGCTGGGTAAAATTTTGCAGCGTGCACGCGAGTTAACTATGCAGGGGCATCAGCTTTTTTCAACCCCGGCATTAAACCATTTCCTGCAAAATACGATCACAAAAGAGCAATTTATAAACGAAGACCATCATATTGAAACATTTACCTGTTTGGATGATGCCGACGTGATGGCTGCCGTAAAAGTATGGACACGTTATAATGATAAGGTATTGGCCATACTTTGCGAAAGTTTTATACAACGCAAACTTTACCATGTTGATATAACTAACATGCCACCTGATGTAACACAGATAGAACGCCTGCGTCAAAAGGCGATGGAAAAATATGGTATGTGTTACGATGATGCCTGTTATTTCGTATTTACTGATGTGATAAGTAATAACGCTTATAAGGTAGAAGATACTAACATAAAAATATTGATGAAAGGCGGGGGAATAAAAGATATTACTACTGCCAGTGATAACGCAAATTTAGAAGCTTTGGCTAAAACAGTAGAAAAATATATATTTTGCTATACCAAAGACCTTATTTAAACAGTTAACACTGTGTTTATAATTTGATGCTTAATTTTTAACATTTAACTTTGCCCCGATGCAATTTACCGCACAGGAAATAAGCTTGATGCTGAACGGAACTATTGAAGGGAACCCTGGCGTAACCATCAGTAAGCTGGCTAAGATTGAAGAAGCTTCGGCAGGTGCTTTGTCATTTTTGGCAAACCCTAAGTATGAGCAATATCTTTATCATACCCAGGCCTCTATTGTAATTGTAAATAATAGCCTGGTATTAACCGAACCGGTTAATGCTACTTTGATAAGAGTTGACAATGCCTACGGCTCATTTTCGGTTTTACTCGAAAAATATAATACCTTAAAGCTCAACAAAAAAGGGATTGAACAGCCCAGTTTTATACACTCAACCGCACAAGTTGGCAACAACGCTTACATAGGCGCTTTTGCATATATTGCAGTTGATGTAAAAATGGGTGATAATTGTAAAATATATCCTAATACATATGTTGGCGATAATGTAACTTTGGGCGATAATGTAACCCTGTTTTCGGGAGTTAAAATATATGCCGATTGTGTAATAGGCAACAATGTAATTATACACTCGGGCGCAGTTATTGGCAGCGATGGCTTTGGTTTTGCACCTACGGCCAATGGCACTTATAATAAGGTGAGCCAAATTGGCAATGTTGTTATTGAAGACGACGTAGAAATAGGTGCCAACACCGCTATTGATTGTGCTACCATGGGGTCAACCGTTATACGCAAAGGTGTAAAGTTGGATAACCTCATACAAATAGCGCACAATGTTGAAGTGGGTAACAACACGGTTATTGCTGCGCAAAGCGGCATATCGGGCAGCACCAAAATTGGCGAAAACGTTATCATGGGCGGGCAGGCAGGTGTTGTTGGTCATATCAGTATAGCTAAAGGCTCGCAAATACAGGCTCAAACCGGTATTAACAGGAGTATAGAAGAAGAGGGTAAAAAATGGGGAGGGATGCTTGTGCAGCCATACCAGGGTTTTTTACGTTCGCAACTTTTAGTGCAACAATTGCCCGAGTTAAAAAAACGTATAGAAGAATTAGAAAAAACTATTGCTGAGCTGCGCAATAAACAGGAAGTAACATCCTGAGCAGCTGAACAAGTATATGAACGTAAAGCAAAGAACAATTAAAGCTGCTGTTGCCGTATCGGGCACGGGGCTGCATACCGGCGAAAGTGTAACTTTAACCTTTAACCCGGCACCAGAAAACCACGGCTTTAAATTTCGCAGGGTTGATTTACCCGGAAGCCCCATTATTGATGCCGATGTTGACAACGTAACCGATACATCACGAGGCACCACCATCACGCAAAATGGAGCCAGCGTAAGCACCGTTGAACACGTATTGGCAGCTTTGGTAGGTTTAGAACTGGATAACGTTCTTATTGATTTGGATGGCCCTGAAACTCCGATCATGGATGGCAGTTCGATGCCATTTGTGAGCGCGATAGCCGAGGCCGGTTATACTGAGCAGGATGCCGATCGTGAATATTACCATATTCCGTATAACATTCATTACTCTGAAACCGACCGCAAGGTTGAAATGGTAGCCATGCCATTGGATGATGACTACCGCTTTACCTGCATGGTTGATTACAACTCGCCGGTATTAGGTACACAGCATGCAACCATCTCGTCAATATCTGAATTTAAGAAAGAAGTGGCCAGCAGCCGCACCTTCTGCTTTTTACATGAGCTGGAAATGTTGCTGAAACATAACCTTATTAAAGGCGGCGATATTAACAATGCCATTGTGGTGGTTGATAAACATGTTGACGAAGCAGAATTAGCCCACTTAGCTACCCTTTTCAACCGTAAAGATATAGACGTTGCCCCGCAAGGCATCCTGAATAATATTGAGTTGCGTCACCAAAACGAGCCTGCCCGTCATAAGCTGTTAGACATGATTGGCGATCTGGCTTTAGTAGGTGTGCCGTTGCGTGGCCATATTATGGCTGCCCGCCCTGGTCACGCGGCTAACGTAGCTTTTGCTAAAAAGATAAAAGCCCTCATTAAAAAAGAGCGCAGCCGTAAGCATATTAAGGTTTACAACCCTAACATGAAGCCGGTATACGATACCGTGCAGATCATGAATATTTTGCCGCACAGGCCACCTATGCTACTGGTCGACAAAATATTAGAGCTTACCAAAACCCACGTAGTAGGTTTAAAGGGCGTTACCATGAATGAACCTTATTTTGAGGGACATTTTCCGGGTGCGCCGGTAATGCCGGGTGTATTGCAAATTGAAGCCATGGCACAAACCGGTGGCATACTGGTGCTGAATACCGTACCCGATCCTGAAAACTGGTTAACTTTGTTTTTAAAAATAGAGAACGCCCGTTTTAAAGATAAGGTGCTACCGGGCGATACGCTCATTTTTAGATGCGACCTGGTTGCGCCAATTCGCCGTGGTATAGCCCAAATGAAGGGCATAGGCATGGTAGGCGAAAAAGTTGTTGTAGAAGCCGAACTAATGGCACAAATTGTTAAATATAAGTAAAGCATGATCCAGCCATTAGCATATATACATCCGCAGGCAAAAATTGCCGACAATGTGGTGATCGAGCCATTCGTTACCATCCACAAGGATGTTGAAATTGGCGAAGGAACCTGGATAGGCTCTAACGTGAGCATTATGGATGGTGCCCGTATTGGCAAAAACTGCCGTATTTTTCCGGGCGCTGTTATATCGGCCATTCCGCAAGATCTTAAATTCAAAGGCGAAAACACCCAGGTTGTTATTGGCGATAATACCACCATACGCGAGTGTGTTACTATTAACCGTGGTACTAAAGACCACTGGCGCACCGAGGTTGGCAGTAACTGCCTTATTATGGCTTACTGCCACGTAGCGCACGATTGTGTAATTGGCGATAACTGCATTTTCTCTAACAATACTACTATAGCCGGCCATGTAACGGTTGGTAACTATGTAGTGCTGGCAGGTATGGTAGCCATACACCAGTTTTGTAACATTGGCTCGCACGCTTTTGTAACAGGTGGTTCGTTGGTACGTAAAGACGTACCTCCTTATGTAAAAGCAGCTCGCGAGCCGCTTTCATATGCTGGTATTAACTCGGTAGGTATGCGCCGCCGTGGTTTTAGCGAAGAAAAAATTAACGAGATACAAGACATATATCGTACCCTTTTTGTACGCAATAGCAATGTTACCAAGGCCATGGAGATTATCGAAGCCGATTTTCGCCCTACGGCCGAGCGCGACGAGATACTCAATTTCATCCAAAGTTCGCAGCGCGGCATTATGAAGGGGTTCGGGAATTCGTAATTAGTTCATGGTTCATAGATGATGGTTCATGGCAAAGCAGCTTGTAAAAACCATGAACTATGAACCATCATCGATAGACTATGAACTATTAGCCATGGACCATGAACTACTCACTATATCCCTTACCAAAACCGGTCGCCGCTTTAACCGCGACTGGATTTTTAAGGGGGTAGACTATACCTTTTCTTCAGGCAATAGCTATGCGGTTTTAGGGCCCAATGGATCGGGCAAATCAACCCTGCTGCAAATTCTCAACGGTAGTTTATCAACTTCTGCAGGCACCGTAACA
The DNA here is from genome assembly GCF_031951985.1 of Mucilaginibacter terrae. Taxonomy (NCBI): domain Bacteria; kingdom Pseudomonadati; phylum Bacteroidota; class Sphingobacteriia; order Sphingobacteriales; family Sphingobacteriaceae; genus Mucilaginibacter; species Mucilaginibacter terrae. Next base: position 2,980,976 of record NZ_JAVLVU010000001.1, read on the forward strand.
TTTACCTTTAATGGTGCCGATCTGCATGTAGAGGATGTGTTTAAACACATTAGCATGGCTGCCCCCTATCTTGAGCTTATTGAAGATTTTACGCTTACCGAGGTTATCGATTTTCACTTTAAGTTCAAACCTTACATTGCGGGTATGAACCGCGCAGGTTTAATTGAGCTGCTGGGTATGCAGCAAAGCAAGCATAAACTGGTACGCTACTTTTCATCGGGCATGAAACAGCGGCTAAAACTGGCCCTGGCTTTTTGCTCCGATACCGCTATGCTGATGCTTGATGAGCCAACTTCCAACCTCGATTTGCAGGGTATTGACTGGTACCAGCAGTTAGTTAAACAATTTTCGGGCAACCGGCTCATTATTGTAGGCTCTAATCAGGAACAGGAATACGGCTTTTGTACCCACCAATTACACATTACCGATTATAAGCAGCAAGGCAAATAATTAACTGCTTGATAGTTTGCCCCTAAACGGCTAATTTTGCACCACGAAAATTTATTATGTCTAAAGCATCAGAAGTAAAAAACGGAAATATTCTTCGCTTCAACGGAGATTTAGTGCAGGTGGAAGAATTTATTCACCGCACTCCGGGTAACCTGCGTGCCTTTTACCAGGCCCGTATGCGTAATGTTAAATCGGGTAAACTGGTTGAGTACCGTTTCCGTACCGACGAAGAGGTAACCATTGCCCGTGTTGAAACCAGTGACTATCAGTACCTGTACGAAGACGGCAACGACTTGGTTGTGATGGATAATGCCACTTTCGAGCAATTCAACATTCCTAAGTTTTTATTTGGCAATGCTGTTAAATTCCTGAAGGAAGGCGTTAACGTAATTATTGCTTTTGAAAGCGACGAACCTATCATGGCACAGGCACCAGCTTCGGTTGAGTTGTTAATTACCTATTCCGAGCCAGCCGTTAAAGGCGATACCTCAACCAACGCGCTTAAAGCCGCCACAGTTGAAACCGGCGCCGAGATACGTGTACCACTATTTATTAACGAAGGTGACAAAGTTAAGGTTGATACCGCTACCGGCGCTTACATGGAGCGTGTAAAAGGATAATTAATACCTATATAGAAATATACAAAAGGCTTCCGTTAGGAGGCCTTTTTTGTTTGATAATGGCGAGCACAACTACTTACTTTGTATTGCATGACCAAGGCCCAACTCCGCAAAATATTCATCCAAAAACGCAACGAGCTGTCGCAAGCAGAGTACGACGGTTTTAATCATGCCCTTTTGCAGCAGTTTCAACAACTCGCCCTGTCGGGAATTAGCTGTATACACCTATTTCTGCCCATACATCAACGTAGGGAACCCGACACCTTTTTAATACGCAATTGGCTGGCGGCTCATCATCCGCATATAGTCCGGGTATTTCCTAAAGCAAATTTTGGTGATAGTACCATGATTAATTATGCCGATGATGACGAGCTTGAATTAGCCGTTAACGCTTTTGGCATACCAGAACCTGTTAGTGGTAATTTGTTAGAAATTGCCCAAATTGACCTTGTTTTGGTACCCTTGCTCGCATTCGATACAAAAGGTTATCGTGTGGGCTACGGCAAAGGTTTTTACGATCGCTTTATGGCGCAATGTCGCGCCGATGCCCGGTTTATTGGCCTGTCGTTTTTTGATGCAGTAGAAAAAATTAGCGACCTTAACGAATTTGACCGCCCGGTACAGCAATGCATCACCCCTAACGGTATTGTTAAATTTTAGTGTATTGCCATGCCAGTCTCGCCCGCGGCTATAGGTTCTTTTATAGCGCGTTTGCCTAATACGTAAGCCACACCAGCTAACACGCCCGACGCGGCCATAATTGCGGCTAACGGAACGGCGGTAAGTGCATGAAAGAAACCTATACCCATAGAAGCCAGTGCACCAAAGCCCAGCTGTAAAGCTCCCATTAAAGCAGAGGCTGTACCTGCATTATGCTCAAATGGCGCCAATGACAGTGCCGAAGCATTGGGACTAATAAAGCCGATACATGACAGGATGATAAACAACATAACCAATACGCCTGTTTAAACCCATCCAACCATTCATGGCTACCAGTACAAACACCAGCCCCGCCAGTACCTGCACCGTTAAGGCAACCGGAATAATTTGCCGGCTGGTAAACCCGCGTTTAAGCAGCCAGCTGTTTACCTGGCTCGAGCCAATAAAGCCTACCGATAAGCCTGCAAATATCCAACCGTAACCTTTTTCGCTTACATGGTACATTTCCATAAATACCAATGGCGACCCGGCCACATAAGCAAACAAGCCTGCAAATGATAGGGCTCCGGTAAATACATAGGTGAAAAATTGCGGGTTTTTAAGTACTTCCCAAAAACTGGCCAGCATAGGCCCTGGCTTAAGCGACAGGTTGCGGTTTGGAATATACTTATCGGGCAGGGCAAATATTACAGCCAGCAGTATTACAACCGCAATACCCGCCAGTATTAAAAATATGGCATGCCACCCCAATGATGCCGTTACATAACCGCCAACCGTAGGCGCTATCATGGGCGATGCGCCTACAACCAGCATAAGCAGGGCAAATACTTTAGCATTTTCTTCAATTGGAAACAGATCGCGCACCATGGCTACGGCAGCTACTGCGGCGGCACAACTGCCAATGGCCTGTATAAAACGCAGGCCTATCAATCCATCTACCGTGTTCACCATCATACAACCAAACGAGGCCAGCAGGTAAACCGCCAAACCTATGTACAACGGTTTTTTACGGCCATATTTATCAAGCAGCGGTCCGTACAGTAATTGCCCGGCCGATATGCCCACAAAATAGCTTGATAACGAAAGTGCCACGCGCTCAATAGTAGTATCAAGGTCTTTGGCTATTGCCGGAAAGCTGGGCAGATACATATCGATAGAGAACGGCCCCAATGCCGTTAAAGAACCCAGTATAAGGATGAGGAAAAAATGTTTTTGCTTGGCCGACATGTGTGTTGAGTGCGAAATTAAGGCTGCAAAGATAAGCCTCCGCTTGTTGTCCTCATGCTAAGTTTAACTAAAATGACAGCCGCCCGACGGTAGCATATAATCCGCACGCTCCCAACAGAACAATATTTACACATTTGCTGTTAACATGCTTAAACACTTAAAACACTCACATTATGCAATGGATGGGCAGACGCGAAAGCGGTAACGCCGAAGAAGGCAGCAGCAGCGGCGGTGGCCGTATGGCTTTAGGCGGCGGCGTATTAGGAATAATAGGCGTAATTATATATTTGTTTACCGGCGTAAACCCCTCGCAACTGTTACAGGGTGGCGATGGACAAAGCCAAGGTACCCAGCAAAACACTAAATTAACCGAATCAAAGAGCAAGGAGCAAAGCTTTGCCCGCGTGGTACTGGCCGATACCGAAGATACTTGGCACCAGTTGTTTAAGCAAATGGGGGGAACCTATCAGGAGCCTACTATTCACTTTTTTGAAGGACAGGTAGAAACCAGCGGTTGCGGTTTTGCAGGTGAAGCAAGCGGGCCGTTTTATTGCCCGGCAGACAGTAAAGTTTATATCGACCTCACGTTTTTTAACGAACTGGAACAACGTTTTGGTGCAGCCGGAGATTTTGCCCGCGCTTACGTAATTGCCCATGAGGTAGGCCATCATGTGCAAAAGCTCTTAGGCGTGTCGGACAAAATGCAGCAGGCGCGCGAGCAGCTCAGCGAAGAAGAGTACAACAAACTATCGGTAAAACTCGAACTGCAGGCTGATTTTTATGCAGGCGTGTGGGCACATTACCAGCAAAAGCGCGGCTTTTTAGAAACTGGTGATATTGACGAAGCCCTCAACGCCGCCAATGCCATAGGCGACGACCGCCTCACCCAAGGCCGCGTATCCCCCGACTCGTTTACCCACGGCACCAGCGCCCAGCGCATGCATTGGTTTAAAAAGGGTTACGAAACTGGCGATGTGAAGCAGGGTGATACTTTTGGGAGTGGGGAGTTGTAGGTGAAATACCCCGCTTTCATTTATACTTTGCTTACCTTAGCCGTCTATTAATTTAACTAATGAACTTCAAACCCTACGTATATTTCCTCCTCGCATTAACTATCATTTCTTCCTGTAAAACGCAAAAAAAGCCGGTTACGGTGGTAAATAATAGCCCTAAGGTTTATAAAACACAAATTGATAGCCTGCTGGATATTGTGAAGATTAAAGATACCGTTAGGCTGGCTGATAGTGTGGGGATGGCTGTACCTTCGGAATTTGTGGCTACGGTAAATTTTAATTTGCGCAAGCCTAATTATGTCATTATCCATCACACCGCCCAGGATTCGATGCAGCAAACGTTGAATACATTTACGTTAACCCGCACGCAGGTAAGTGCCCATTACGTAGTAAGCAGAGATGGCAAGGTTTACCACATGCTTAACGATTACCTGCGGTCGTGGCACGCCGGGGTAAGCAAGTGGGGTAGCGTTACCGATATGAACAGCTCCTCCATTGGTATCGAACTGGATAATAACGGTTTGCAACCTTTTCAGGAAGCACAAATAAAAAGCCTGGTGCTGTTGCTGGCCAAAATTAAAAAGGCATACAACATTCCTACGGCAAACTTTATTGGTCATGGCGATATTGCCCCCGGCCGGAAAACCGATCCCAGCGCATATTTTCCGTGGAAAACGCTCGCTAAAAATGGTTTTGGGTACTGGAGCGATGAGGTTTTAGAACTTGCTCCTCCAACTTTCGATTACGTGGCCGCCCTGCGCATCATCGGGTACGATACCTCAAACCTGCCGGCAGCCATTAAGGCATTTAAGCTGCATTTTGTACAAACCGATGTAACGCCGCAGCTTACACAGTTGGATTTGAATGTGCTGTATAATGTGGCGAAGAAGTATTGATACCTCACCCCGGCCCTCTCCAAAGGATAGGGGGATAAAATAAGCGGCCTGAACATTTGTTAAGGGCCGTTTATTTTAAATAATCACGTCATTGCGAGACAGAAATGGGCAACGCCAGGGTGTCGAAGCAATCTCTGCGTAGGCGTGTCGGTCATGCAAAGTTCAGAGATTGCTTCGACGGCTCTGCTCTGCCCACCACAGTCTCGCAATGACGAGTTTTTATAAAAGCAAAAGCTGGTTTGAAAACTCAAACCAGCTTTTCTTTTAATTAATCCATTCTGGTTTACTTCGCTATTTCAAATACCGCACGTACCTGATAATTCAGTTTTATCTTTTTAAAATCAACATCCGATTCCTGGGGAGTGGCATCGGCAGCCATAGCCGATTTAAACATCATATTGCTGTAAACCGGGCGTCCCATAGGCTCGTTATCAATTTCCTGAATCTCGATGGCACCGCCTAATTTTTCGCCAATGCTGGTTAATAAGTAACCGGCTTTTTCGCGGGCAGCTTGCAGGGCTTTAATTTTGAGTTCCTTGCGTAGTTCGGCTTGTTTGGAGTACTCGTAGCTTTCCACACCGGTTGATTGTATGCCTTTATCGTCAACTTTACTCAGGATGATATTGATGGCGTTCAGGTCGCGCACTTTAATGCGGTACTGTTTGCTGGCCATAAAATCGGGGTCTTTTTTCTTTTTATCGATGATGTAGTTGTACGACGATATATTGTTGATCATAAAGTCTTCTTTAGCCACACCGGCCTCGGTAACGGCTTTTTGCAACTGGCGCTCCAGGGTGCTAATATCTACCTTGTTTTTGCCGTTCATGTATTCTTTAAGGGATATGGCAACATAGATAATATCGGGCGTAACCTCCTGCTCGGCACTGCCGGTAACCTCAATTTTGCGGCGCTGATCGGGGGTTTGTGCAAAGCCGGTAATGGTAACAGTTAAAAGAGCGGCTAATAGAAATAATTTTTTCATAGTAAACATTTGTTATAGTGTTGTATGTGTAGACGAGGCCGTGTACCAAAGTGCAACAATCTCCGTCATTTAAACCTATGGACAATGAAGCGGGGAAATAGTTTAAATATTGTTTGAACCGGAATTTTAAGAATTAGTAAAATTTACAGAAGTTTAAAAATCGGTTTTCATCTGCACACCCGCACATCCACGCATCTGCACATTAAACAAGCTTATCAATTCTCACCCAGCGCATACCCGCAGCTTCGGCGGCTTGGGTGCCGGGGTTGCCGTCTTCAAATACCAGGCAGCGTTCGGGGGCTACGCCCAATAGTTCGGCGGCTTTCAAAAACGGGTCGGCAAAGGGTTTGCCGTTAGGTGTTTCGCCCGCACAAACCAGTACCTCAACCAGGTGATCGATGCCTAAAATTTGCAGAGTTCTTTCAACCACTATACGGCTGCTGCCACTTACAACGGCAATGTGCACCTGTCCGGCGTGATTTTTCAGGTGGTTTACCACATAGTCTATTGGCTGAGTTTTTTCAATATATTCATCTATAAACAGCTTGTATTTGGCTGTCTTAAATTCCTCGGGTATAAAAGTGCTTTGATAGCGTTCGTTAATTTTTTCAACCACATTTATGATAGGTAGCCCGGCAAACTCATCGATTATAGCACCATCAATAAGCACGCCTTGTGCAGCAGCTACTTTTATATAGGTTTCGGTATGGGCGGGCATATTATCGGCCAGAGTGCCGTCGCAGTCGTACAAAAAGGCATCAAAATTATCTTGGCTTATTTTTACCAGGGCATCGTATTTGGCTTGTGTTGTTGTATTCATAGTTGAGGTAAAGGTAAACCTCTCCCCGGCCCTCTCCAAAGGAGAGGGAGTAAAAAAAATGCCCCACCCCGGCCCACACCGGAGGGTGGAGCTACGAAACAGTATAGTAAAAGTCCTCCCTCCCGGGGAGGATTTAGGTGGGGCCACTAAGAGGAGGGCCGGGGTGGGGCGATTGGAGCCAAATATTTATCCCCATTTCCTTTTAAATGCTGCAAATTCTTTATACGTTTGAAATTTTTGTTGATGTAGCTTCCTCAAATTTTTGAACGAACGATATGCTACGTGTTGACAGCAGTAAACCTTGCCAGCTAATTTATTCATTTGCCCGCCACGAATATCTCGGGTGGTTAATTGAACCGCATATTGTTCAGCTTAACCCAAACGGGGAGTTTTCTTTTACCCACCAGCGTATTTTCTCTAATACGGCACAGGAATTCAACTCTTGTATCGATGAAACCGACGCTAAGCTCATTAAGCTTTTAGAAGAAATTGAGCAGGGGCACCTCATTAAAAAGTACTACAAAAAGCCCATCCGCCCTTACGAGTTTTTTAGCAAGGTATTTAACGAGCAGTTGTTTGATGTTATTAGGCCCAAAATTGAAAAGAAGATGGCCGAGGCGTTTACTATGCTTGCCAACAAAAAACTGTTTGTAATGAGCAAGGAAGGCTACCCGGCTGAGAAGCAATTGCACATAGCTGCCGAGGCGGCTACCGTACTTTTTCACTTTAAGCGCGACGATACCGAGATACGCTACTACCCAACCATCAAGTACCAAGGCATGAAGATCGAATTCATGTTTAAGAACGCCGAGATCGTGTGTAACCATCCCGGCTGGCTCATGCTCGATGATACGCTGTATTATTTTGAAAAGGATGTAGAAGGCCGCAAGCTGCAACCTTTTTTGCAAAAGCGCTACATTGCAATTCCGCGTAGTGCTGAGCAATCTTACTTTGAAAAATTTGTAGCCCCCCTTATTGAGAAACATCACGTACATGCTGAGGGCTTTACCATCAATACCGAAAAGTATGATGCCCGCCCCGTGGTTAAGCCTATATATGTGGCCGGCGGTACATCGCAAATACAGCTTTATTTTAAGTACGCCGGCTATGTTTTCCCCTATGGCGATGGCCGGCATATCTCTGTAAAAATTGACCGCGAGGGTGATAATTACACTTTTCACCGTATAAAACGCTCGGTAACCTGGGAAAAAAACAAGCTTCAGCTTTTGGAAGATATGGGGCTAACCACCTCATCATCACTTTTCCAGAACCTCGAGGTAAAACACGATAGCGATGATACCGACCGTTCTTTCTCGGTTTTTGACTGGCTTAACCAAAATCATGATAAGCTAACCGCCGCAGGTTTTGAAATTGAGCAGCCCGACGGACAAAAGCGTTACCTGTTTGGCAGCAGTAAAATAGATTTACAGGTAAACGAAAATAACGATTGGTTTGACATACACGCCATTGTGCATTTCGGCCCGTACCAAATTCCGTTTATGGATTTGCGCAACCATATTCTTAACCGTAAAAAGGAGTTTACCCTGCCCAGCGGCGAAATTGCCGTTATACCCGAAGAATGGTTTGCCCAATACGGCAACCTGCTCAACTTTACGGAGGGCAACAAGGAGTTGAAACTGCGCAAGCATCACATTGGCCTCATTAATGATTTGGCCGAAGGTGATTTAGCCAGCATTACCATAAACCGCAAACTGCAAAAACTAACCGATTTTGAGGAACTGGAAGACATAGCCCCACCGGTAAACTTTGCGGGCAGCCTGCGCCCTTACCAGCAGGCGGGTTACAACTGGTTCCACTTTTTAAAGGATTATCATTTTGGCGGATGCCTGGCCGATGATATGGGCTTGGGAAAAACCATACAAACTTTGGCCCTGCTACAAAAAAACAAAGAGGATGCACAGGCCATTGGTGCAAGCAGTACATCGTTGTTAATAATGCCCACCTCGCTTATTTATAACTGGATAAACGAGGCGGCTAAGTTTACGCCTACGTTGCGCATGATGGTGCATACGGGGGCTTTCCGCTATAAATCGCCCGATGTGTTTGGTAATTACGATGTGGTGGTTACTACGTATGGCATCAGTCGTATTGATGTAGAGTTGTTTAAAGCTTTCTTTTTTGATTATGTGATTTTGGATGAAAGTCAGAACATCAAAAATCCGTCGTCAAAATCATATCAGGCGGTTAAGCAGCTTAAATCTCGCCATAAATTGATATTGAGCGGTACGCCTGTTGAAAACACGGTTAACGACTTATGGACGCAGATGTCGTTTATTAATCCCGGCTTGCTGGGTAACCAGCAGTTTTTTTTAAACGAGTTTGTAACCCCTATTGAAAAGAAAAAGGATGAAGACAAGGCGCACCGCTTACAAGCCCTCATTAAACCTTTTGTGCTTCGCCGCACCAAGGAGCAGGTAGCTACCGAGCTGCCGCCAAAAACCGAGCAGTTATTTTATTGTAAGATGACTGATGAGCAAAGTACGGTTTACGAAAAGGTAAAATCTGAATACCGCAACGAACTGTTGCAAAGCCTCGAAGACGGTACCTTTGCCCAAACGCAAATACAGGTTTTACAGGGGCTTATCAAATTGCGCCAAATAGCCAACCACCCATCCATGATTGATGAGAGCTACGAGGGGGATTCGGGTAAGTTTGAAGACGTGGTACATACGCTTTCGAACGTGTTGGATGGCGGGCATAAAGTGTTGATCTTTTCTCAGTTTGTTAAGCAACTGAACATTTACCGGCAGCATTTTGAGCAAACCGGCATCAAATTCACCTACCTCGATGGCAGCACCCAAAACCGCGGTGAGGTGGTTAAACGTTTTCAGGAGGATGCCAAAACGCAGGTCTTCTTAATATCCATAAAAGCCGGAGGCGTGGGCCTCAACCTTACCGAGGCCGATTACGTATTTATCCTCGACCCATGGTGGAACCCTGCTGTTGAGCAACAGGCCATTGACCGTACACACCGCATAGGCCAAACCAAAAACGTGTTCATCTATAAATTCATTACCAAAGACACCGTTGAAGAAAAGATATTGGCGCTGCAACAACGCAAGCTTACCGTTGCGCGGTCGCTCATCACCACCGAAGAAAGTTTCATCAAATCACTTTCGGCTGATGATATTAGGGAGATATTGAAGTAAGAGTATGTACTGCCGTCGTCTTTGTCCTCACAAATGAACATTTTCTGGCGCAAGTATGTAGCGCGAAAGGCACAAGTAGCCTACCCACTACCAGCCCCACATACTTGCGCCAGAATTAGAAACGGCAACTATCTAATTAAACCCTCCCCCTTCAGCACAGTCACACATATTTTACATCAACTTATATATATTGCTTGTGTTAAATTCCCGTTAAAGTATCTTTACACCAATAATGAATACACTAAGGCTGCCCAAACAACCCCCAACCGTAGTTTCCTTTTGGAATGTTGGTGCCTTATTGTATTACTCAACCCTTTTGTTTATGCTCGAAACTTTGTTTTACTGGAACAAGTTTAAAGATGCTTATGCCGATGAGGCTGTTTTGTTTAGCCTGTTTTGGTTGGGGAGTGTGTTGTTTGCCTTCAGTCATATTTTTATGGTGGTGTTTGATGGCTGGTCGCGCTACCAAAACTATAAGCGCATAAAAGATTACCTGTTTGTGCACGGTTTTACGCCCAAAATTGCCCGGTTATACAAAGGTTCCAAATGCCAGCGTACGGCCTTTTTAGTGGCTGCGCGCGAGCTGGGAATGGAAGATAAGGTGATCAGTTATTACCGCCGGTTGGGCATTAAGTGGTACCATTTTGTGCCTCACTTTATGATCAAAGATCCTTGGTTTTTGTTTAAAAAATATTTTTGGTCGCGCACGTTTATGGAAAAACATTACGAGCCTAAGTTTAATTACCGCGAATTATCTGCCAGCTTGTCTATCTAAATGCTTACTGCTACACATTTAAGTAAAAGTTATAAATCGGGCAGAGCTTTGGATGATGTTTCTATCCAGATGCTGCCGGGGCAAATATGCGGCCTGCTGGGTCGTAACGGTGCCGGTAAAACTACATTGTTCCGTATACTTTGCGGGTTAATAAAACCCGACTCGGGCCAATTGAGCATTACATCGCAAAGAAGCAAGCCCGTTGGTGGCATTATCGAACGACCGGGACTATACCCATACCTCAACGCTTACGATAACCTTAAACTCTTTGCCCAAATACAAGGTGCTCCAAACCATAAAGAATCAATTAACCAAAACCTGCTTAAAGTTGGCCTGCCAACCGACCGTAAAGACCCGGTACGCAATTTCTCGTTAGGGATGAAACAGCGTTTAGGCATAGCCATAGCCTTACTCAACAACCCCGAATACCTGGTGCTGGATGAACCATTTTCGGGCCTTGACCCCATTGGCGTAACCGCATTAATTAATCTTGTTGCTGATTTGGCGACTAAGGAGAACATCTCCATCCTGCTGTCATCACACCTCATGGGCGAGTTGACCAAGTGCTGCAATTATTTGTATGTAATGGATAAAGGCCGATTGGTAAATCAAGGCACAACGGCACAGCTCATTAATCACCATATTCATAGTTTTAATATCACGGCGCAAAACATTGCCTCGTCGGTAGTCCTGCAAAAATACAGACCAGTAATGGGGGTGAACGGCGCAAGCATTGTATGTAATGCCGATGCGATTCCCGCACTACTTGGCCAGCTACTGACCGAGGGTATACAGGTAACCTCGTGCACGCCCGAACTGTCGTTAGAACAACTGGTTAACGCCCCGCAATCATGATGAAACAGTTGTTGTATGCCGAATTTGTCAAAATCATAAAGCAAAGTAAAACCTACTATGCGTTGGGTGCTATTGCCGTTATCGAACTGTTGATATTTATAACCGCCTACTACCAAGGCAGTACTATTTTAGATTTGCTACTCAACACGCTACGGCAAAACTTTTACTTTGAAGGTACCCTGCTTAACGGCAACCTCATCTTGTACATCGTACTCAACTCGCTGTGGTTTAACGTGCCGCTCATACTCATGATCGTAACTTCGGGCTTGCTAACCGATGAGCACAAAGACGGCACCCTGCAAACCGTAATGCTGCAGGCCGTAAAAAAATGGAAATTTATACTGGCTAAATACATTACTGCCGCCTTGTTTACGTTATTGGTAATTGCCTTTATGATGCTGAGCACCTTTGCGCTGGCCTACACCATTTTTGGCACCGGCGATTTGGTGGTGTACATTGGCACGCTTAACTTTTTTGAGGCCGATGAAGCGTTTCACCGCATTTGCTGGGCATTTGCATCGGGCAGTATTGCCATGGTGTTTTACAGTACGGCCAGTATCACGCTCGCCATTTTTATTAAGGAAGCATCGAAGACGTGGATAGCATCGGCGCTTTTCCTCATCATTACCAACCTGTTGCTCAAGGCCGATTTTTTACCTGCTGGTTTTAACACATTCTTTTTTCCTAAGCTGATAGATACCTGGCAGCAGCTGTTTAATTACAAGGTTGATTGGCAACAGGTAGGTATTAATAATGTTATGCTGATGTTGTACTGTGCGGCCTTTGCGGGTTTGGGTATGTTGGTTTTTCAAAAAAAGGATATTGGATGATGACACGAGATAAAAGTGCGATGGATGTGTGCGATTCCCCTCTTGAGAGGGGTGGAGGGGTGTGTCCTTCAAGCGTTCAAGTAAAGCGTGCTAAACACACCCCTGCTCATGCTCAGCCCTACGCGCCCCCTCTCAAGAGGGGAATTGGAAGTTTAATTGCATTTCTTATAACACTATTCTTCGCACCATCGCTCTACGCCCAAAAAGTAGATGCCGATTTGCTGCGCATCAAACAACGTATGGATTCGGTTGCTAAGTTTACGGCTACGGTAACGCTCGATCTGGATGTGCCGTTTATACAAATGCCTACCAAAAAAGCACAGGTGAGTTACGCCAAAGGCAAGCGCATGCAGTTTACCTCTAAAGATTTTGTGATGCTGCCCAAACGTGGACTGGATTTTTCGCTGTCGGAAATATTTAAATACCCATTCATTACCGTTGACCGCGGTGCCGAAAAGCGAAACGGAAAAATGCTGAAAGTGCTGAACGTTATACCAACCGATGCCAAGTCAGACCTGGTGCTGGTAACCTTGTATATGGATGCCAAGGCGGCGCGTATTATGGAATCAGAAATCAACACCCGTAAAGACGGTTCGTACTCGTTATTGATGCAGTATGACGGCGCAAAGGAAATACTGCCCGATTACGTAGAGGCATCCTTCGCCATAGAGAGGCTAAAAATTCCATTTAACTTTATGGGCAAGGATACCAAAATAGACCGCAAAAAAATGCGCGGTATGGATACCAAAACCGGCAAGATAAAAATGAAGATGAGCGATTATAAAATTTCGCTTATTTAAAACGAGATATTAGGGTTGGATATAGCGAACACATGCTCATCCAAAATTTGCCCACTCTTAACTACAGAGTTTCGTAACACACCCTGCTTTTCATAACCGGCTTTCTCCAACACCCGCATTGATTTTTGGTTGCTGCTTAATGCCAGTGCCTGTATGCAAATAGCATCAAGTTGCTCAAACGTGTAGTTGGTAATCAGCTTTACAGCTTCGGGCATAATGCCTTTGCCCCAGTAGCTTTCGCTTAGCCAGTAGCCAAGCAGCGGTGTTTTACGGTAAACATCGGCCCTGAAGTTAAGACCAATACCCCCCACCACTTCGCCATTTATGCTGATGGTAAAATTTACAATAGGCTCCTGATTTTCAAACATTTTCACCCAGGCCTGCGCATCTTCAAAAGTATAGGGCGAAGGAAAACGATCTAACAACATGGCCGATATATTGGGGTTATTGGCGTGCTTTTGTAACGAGGCCTCGTCGCCGGGTTGCCAGTTGCGTAATATAAAGCCGTTTCCTGTAAGTTGCATTTTGTAAAAATAGTATTCGCTTTTAAGGTTTCATTTAAATAGCTGTTATATTTAGCGGTACTACAAATGCTATTCTCCTTAACTGCATGAAAAAACTCTTTACTCTCTTTTTACTGGCCTCTGCTGTAGGCGTAAACGCGCAAAAGCTCGAAAAACTCACCGTCGAAAAGATCATGAGCGATTCGAAATGGATGGGCACCTCGCCCGATGCCATTCGCTGGAGCGATGACAGCAAAAAAATATACTTTAACTGGAACCCCGAAGCTGCCGACCACAGCAGCCTGTACGCCATAACCACCGGCAACACAAAACCGCAAAAAGTTGAGCTGGCCGAACGCAAAGCCCTTACCAATGGCGGCACCTGGAACAAAAGCCATACCCGAAAACTATTTGAGCAAAGCGGCGATATATTTTTAAGCGACATTAAAACCGGCAAGATCATTCCGCTGGCCGTTACTACCGACCGCGAAAGCAATGCGGCTTTCAGCACCGATGAAAGCAAAGTATTGTTTATGCGTGCCGATAACCTGTTCTCGCTTAGCCTCAACACCGGCGAATTAATACAGCTAACCAACTTTATCCGTACCGGGGCAGCGGCGGCACCTGTTGCAGCGGCCGGCTTTGGTCAAAGAGGAGGAGGCGGTCGTCAGGGCGGTGCAACAACCGGGGCAGCAGTTCAACGTCAGGGAGGTGCAGCAGCCGGCGGTAATCAGCAGGAGGGTTGGTTGCGTAACCAGCAAACCGAGCTGTTTGAGGTAGTACGCGAAAAAGCAAAAGACGAAAAATACAATGCCGCTGAGCGCAAGGCCTTGCAGGGCAAAACATTAAAGGCTATACCAATTGGTGAGCAATCGTTAAGTTTTGTGCAGCAAAGCCCCGATGCCAGGTATATTACCTATCGTTTAATAAAGGCAGCCGATGGTGCAAAGACTACCATTGTGCCCAGCTATGTAACGGCATCGGGCTATACCGAAGATATTCCTAACCGTACCAAGGTAGGTGCGCCCCTGTCAACCTCACAATCATTTGTGTTTGATACGCAGCGCGACACGGTGTACGCCATCTCCACCAAAGAAATTCCTGGTATTAAAGACCTGCCCGACTACGTAAAAGATTACCCCAAACAACTGGAAGACCGTACCAAACGCAACGACGACCGCAACGTGGTAATTCAGGGCCCAAACTGGAGCCCGACAGGCCAATACGCCGTAGCCATTGTTACCGCACAGGATAACAAAGACCGCTGGGTAATGAAACTTGACCCGGCAACCGGCAAACTGAGCCAGTTAGATCGTCAGCGCGACGAAGCTTGGATAGGCGGTCCCGGCATTAGCGGCGGCGGTTTTGTAAGCGGCAATACAGGCTGGTTGGATGATACGCATTTTTACTTTCAGAGCGAAGCCAGCGGCTATTCACACATTTATGTAGTTGATGTGGTTTCGGGCGCCAAAAAACAGCTCACCAATGGTAAATGGGAAGTGTCGGACCTACATCTATCTAACGATAAAAAATCATTTTACTTTACCGGAAACATCGAGCATCCGGGCATCAGCCATTATTATCGTTTGCCGGTTAGCGGCGGTACCCCGGTAAAGCTAACCAGCATGAAAGGCGGTAATGAGGTTGAACTATCGCCCGATGAAAAGTGGCTGGCTATTCGCTATTCGTACTCCAACAAACCTTGGGAGTTGTACCTGCAACCCAATAAACCCGGCGCAAAAGCGGTACAAATAACCAAATCAACCAGTGCCGAGTTTAACTCGTACCAGTGGCGCGACCCGGAAATAGTTACTTTCAAAAACCGTTACGGTAAAGATGTATATGCCCGCGTGTATTCGCAAAAAATTGCGCATCCGTCAAAGCCTGCCGTGGTGTTTGTGCATGGTGCCGGTTATTTACAAAACGTGCATTACTGGTGGAGCCAATATTACCATGAGTACATGTTCCATAACCTGCTGGCCGATAATGGTTACACCGTTATTGATATTGACTACACCGGCAGCGCAGGTTATGGCCGCGACTGGCGTACAGGCATCTACCGCCACATGGGCGGCAAGGATTTGGACGACCAGGTTGACGGTGTAAAATTTCTTGCAGAAAAATATGGTATAAACCCTAAAAACGTGGGCTTATACGGTGGTTCGTACGGTGGTTTTATTACGCTGATGGCCATGTTTACCCAACCTGATGTTTTTGCAGCCGGTGCTGGTTTACGCTCGGTAACCGATTGGGCACATTATAACCACGGCTATACCGCTAACATTTTGAACGAACCTTATAATGACGAAAAGGCCTATAAGGCAAGTTCGCCCATATACTTTGCCAACGGCTTAAAAGGCCGCCTGTTAATGGCACATGGCATGGTTGATGTTAACGTAAATTATCAGGACATTATTCGCCTTAGTCAAAAACTGATTGAATTGCACAAAGACAACTGGGAACTGGCCTCATACCCGGTAGAAGACCATGGCTTTGTGCAACCCAGCAGCTGGACCGATGAGTATAAGCGTATTTATAAGCTATTTGAAGAAACACTGAAGAAGTAAGAAAGTCTACTTGTGCGCGGTGGCCCGTGCGATTCCCCTCTTGAGAGGGGTGGAGGGGTGTGTCATTTTGAAGAGAAAAGTTTGCGAATGACACACCCCTGCCTTCGCTCAATCCTTACCCGCCCCCTCTCAAGAGGGGAATAAGAAATACCTTTAACCCTGCTCAAAACGGCAGGGTTGTTTTTTGCACTTAACTGTTAACTTTGCCTTATGCACCTCTCACCCGAAATTCAAGAGCGACTGGATCAATTACAGCAAAAATATGAGGCTATGGGGCAGGACATGAACTCCTACCTCGACGGTTTGCTGTATGCGGATTTTTTAACGTATTGGGACTACATACATCTTGATACGCTGCTCAGTCTGCAAAAACCTAAAACGCCTTTTCCTGATGAAGAGATATTTATTATCTATCATCAAATAACCGAACTGTATTTTAAACTGGCACTAAATGAGTGTGAGCAGATTGCCAGCCACGAAAACCTGACGGTTGAGTTTTTTACCACAAGGCTGAAACGCATTAACCGCTATTTTGAGGCATTGACCAATTCTTTCGAAATAATGGTGGATGGCATGGAAAAGGAGCAGTTTTTAAAGTTTAGGATGTCATTGCTACCGGCCAGCGGTTTTCAATCGGGGCAATACCGCATGATTGAAATTTATGCTACCGATTTTATTAACCTCGTGGCTAAAGATAAGCGCGATGAGCTACGTGGTGCAAATATCGAAGAGCAATTTAACCACATATACTGGAAGTTTGGCGCTACCGAACTATCAACCGGCAAGCAAACGCTCACCCTTAAACAATTCGAAAAAAAATACGCCAAAAGCTTTATCGAGTTAGGCCGCGAGCGCATCAGTACCAATTTTTATGCCCTCTACCGTAAAATGCTCAAAGAGGGGAACGCAACACCAGCCCTACAAGCCGAATTGCGCCAGTTGGATGTGAATGTAAACGTGAACTGGCCGCTATCGCACTATAAATCGGCGGTACGCTACCTGCACCGCGAGCCTGAGGAGATTAGTGCTACCGGTGGTACCAACTGGCAAAAGTACCTGCCTCCACGTTTTCAAAAGCGCATCTTCTACCCATCGGTTTGGTCGGCCGAGCAAATTGAGGAGTGGGGTAAGGCTTGGGTGCATAAGGCGCTGAGCGGAGAATAGTTTGTAAAGCTTTTTGTTTGCCTTTGGCACTAAAATGCCTCTCTAACCAACTTAAGATTTAACCAATATTTTAAACCGCTAAATTTGGCGGTTTTTTTGTTTTTATACTTAATTATTTGGGTATTTTGGGGGCAATAAAACAACCACCAACCTTATATTAAAAAGCTATTGCTTACCCTGTTTTTGGTGCTACCATTTTTAGTGTTTGCGCAAACCGAACCTGTTGTACTCGAAGAGTTGTACAAAAACTGCCGCGGGTTGTATTCATTTAAACTTAATGACGATGTAAGCATTGTACAGGTTAATACCGACAATGAAAACTTTGACATGCTGGCCATTAACGAGCAGATGAAGGTTTTGTGGAAAGTTACCTTACCGGGCTATGCCTTATCATCGGGTAAGTTTAAAGACAAAATTGTAGCAGTGGGTAGCACCGAAAAAGAAAAAAGCGAGTACAAAGGCTTTGTGCTCGACCCATTAACCGGTAAAATTATTTTAGAAAAAACGATATACAACGGTGGTGATAAAAAGACAGAAAATGCTTACCCATACTTTACCGAAAAGGGTGATTGTTTTAAAATGACGTTTGCAAAAGTTAAAATTACATATCCGGCCATAAGCATGAGCCGTAAGCCCAAAACAACTATACTCAGCCTTGTAGCGCTCGATTTTGACATCAGCCTAAATGTAAACAAGCTTATTGAGACTAAATTACCTGATGGAAAAATATACAGCTATGGGTTTAACACTTATGGCGACCTTATGGTGGTACATAGCAATAATGAAGAGACCGTTGATGTTTCGAAATACAGCATAGATAAAAACACGCCGGTTGCAACACAAAAGGTTAGTTTTAACGCACATAAAAAATTTAAAGCCAACGATATTGATGGAAACTTTAGTGCTATATTTTCGGCTAACCGCGATATGGTGTACCTGGCGCTAATGCATCCTAACGAAGAAAAGGAAACACAGCTAAGCTTGTTAAAACTCAATATGGCCGATGGTAAAACCCAAACTATTACCGAGGTATTTAACAAAGACCACATTAAAGATTTAAAAAGACTTTCATTCCTGTTAATCCCCAAATAAAGAAACCATATATCGGGGATATGAGCTCGGCAATAATTACTACGGCAAAAGAAGAGAATGAAAAGATCATTATAAGCTTTGTAAACGGCAGTCTTATGATGGGTACATATGCAAACGCTTACCGGTTTAACTCACCTGTGGTAAATGTTTATGATTGGAATCTGGCCCGTTTAGCACAAGTGGTATTACCAAGTTCATTGTTTCAGGCCAAGGGCATTATAAACAGTTACAATATCAATGGCGATAAACTTAAAATAGTAAGTACTACCTGCCTTGGCCCGCGTAAGATAAATGCGCTTTACACGATTTATAATTTTAAAGCCGGCAAATTAGACCAAATGGAGTATCTTGAAAAAAAGAAGGTTGATCGTGATGACTTTGTGGGATCGGTAATGTGGTTTAAGGATAAATATATCGTACCTTATTTTTCGCCAAAAGGCATTATGAATCAAAGCAAATTTGAATTGTCGCTTGCGCAAAACACCTATAACTAAGACAACTGATTTCACACTAAAACCAAAAAAGGCGGCTCCATCGCGGAGCCGCCTTTACTACTTACACAATTTATATTTCTCTGAAACTACTATTTGTTGTAGATTTTAGAAGCATCGCGGTAACCGCTTGCGGTGTTGCTGTACCAGTCGGTATAATTTACACCGCCCGATGAAGCCCAGTCGCCAAAGCGCAAATAAGCTTCGTTGATTGGTTGTAACTCGAACGGATGGCTGAACGAACCGCCGAAGCTGATAGCCCATGGCCAGTTAGTGCCCGATACATAGTATTTGTTGCTGGCCGCTACCGAAGCATCGTCATCGGTACCAAACAGGGCTTTGTTAGCTTTGTCGGTTGGTGCAAAACCCGGTAAGTGGATCTCGTAACCACGACGCATATCACTGATCAGGAACGGGTTAAATGCAGATACTTGTAAGTTTGACGAAGCAACAGGCGAAGCAAATGTTACCTTTACCGAAGCTGTTGTGCTGGTTACTTTATCTTTAGCAGCTAATACGTTGATAAAGAAAGCACCGTCAGGATTTTTAATTAAAGCCTCATGGTTATCAAACGGAACAATTACCGCTTTAGCCTGGCCGGCTTCAACACCATTGCTCGCTAATGAAATATAGTTGCTGATAGCTTTTTGACCGGTTACCGAGCTAACTGCCGATGCAGCAACCGGTAACTGTACACCAAAACCGTTTTTAAAAGACGCACCCGAAGCAGCTACACTATAGTCACCTACCATATCAACTACCTGGTTGCTGGCATTGCTGGTGAACGTATAACGGTAGCTAACTACTAAGTCATTAAGGTCATAGTCACCTTTTTTAGGCCAGTTATCTTCAAATGCAATGTTAGCATAACCTGTTTTTGAAGGGTAATAAGTGATATAAGCACGGGTTGGATCGGTAGGAAATGCATCTTGTACATCCTGAACGCCATCGCCATCGGTATCGCCACCTTTGTCAACACCACATACGCCATCGTTATCAATAGCATCTGTTACGTTGGTGGTAGTGTAAAATACTAAATCATTAAAGTCTTCGTCAGATGCATAACCACCAGGGTTGGTAAGTGGGGTTTGACGGTTACAATCTTCAAAACCGGTAATGTGCAGCTTGTGTACATCATCATATAAGGTAACCGCATGTTTTTTCGATATAAGTAACTCAGGGTTGAACAACAGATCGGTTGAGAATTTCTGACCACCTGTGGCTACACCGCTACCAGTCCATGCATCTTGCAACAACACAAATGCAATAGAAGTACCGGCATCAAAGCTGCCCAGTTTTACCTTATCGCCAGCTTTTAAGCCACCGCCCGAGCCTTGCGCCGAAGCATTAGGGAACACATAGGTAACTTTATCAATGCCACCGGCTAATGTACCTACTACGTTAAATACAGGAGGAAAACCGGTACGGTAAGTATAGTAACCCAAAGAACTTTGGTAACCTGCACCTTCAGACACGAAGGTAACATAAACATCAGATGCTTTTTTAAGGTTGATGGTTGATACGGCCGTATTTACTATATATGCCGGGTGCAGATCAGCCACCTTGCTGCCTTCGGGTAATGAAGCGTTGATGAATGATAAAGTTGAAGCATCTATAACATCAGGAGTTGCCTCCAGATAAACCGGGCGACCTAAGGCTTTAGGATACGTTGTATTATTAACAAACGCAGTTGATGCGCTGTATGAACCCGGATAACCATAATCGGTTAACAGTAAGCCATTGGTTTTAACAGATGATACAGCTACGGTTGCAGCAGTCCTGGCATCTTCGGCAATAACATCACCAGCATATCCGTCTTTGCCACCTAATACCACGTTTACAGTATTACTTGCAGAAACGGCTACCTGTGCGTTACGCATTATACCCAGGTAAGCCGGATCAATTACCAGTTTAGTGGTTGATGTAGGTACGGTAACTGTACCTTGCAGTACACCTGCGCTGTTGGTTACACCTTTAAAAACGGTTACGCCTGCCGTGTTGTTTACGCTAACCACAATACCGGCCAAAGGCTGATCGTTGTTGGTTTTGAGCGACACGTTGAGGCTCACGTTTTTGGTTGTGCTAAAATTAAACCCATCAGGGGCAATTTTGTTGGCCGGAGTTACAGGCCCTTCCTCGGTTTGGTTGTTGTCTTTTTTACAGGCCGACAGTGCTACTACACCTGCTAAAAGCGCATAAGTAAAAATAGATTTCATTTTATTTATTAATTAGTGAAAAAATGCAATGGGATTATGCTGATTTGGATATATAGGCACAGCAAAAGCCTTGATTGCTTATTGCTGTGCACTTGAGTTTTTGCTTATTGTGAATACACCATAGAAGATACCCTGTACGCTGATGCCGTATTACTGTACCAATCGGCGTGGTTTAAACCACTTGATGTAGCCCATGGCGAATACATTTTGTACACCTTATCAACACCGTTAAGCTCAGTAGGGTATTGAAAAGCATCGCTGAACATAATGCCGAAAGGCTTGTTGGTTAACGATAGATAATATTTGTTTTGAGCCGGAACAGTGGCGTCGTCCTGCGTATCAAATAATGCCGCATTGGCTTTTGCGGTTGGCTTATAACCCATCAGGTGTATTTCGCGGCCACGCTCTTGCCTGGCTATAAGGAAAGGATTAAAATTTGATGCCAATACAGCCGATTGTGCAAGCGGCGAATTAAACTCGATGTTAAGAGATACTGTTTGAGCCGTAAACTTACTGCTGTGGTTGTAAACGTTAAGGTTGATTGCGTTGCTTACACCCGGAAATAAGGCATCGGTATTATCAAAAGGTATAATTACAGCTTTGGTTTGGCCGCTTTCAACACCGTTGGCCGCCATGGTAATATAGTTACCGCTAATTCTCTGACCTGTAACTGACTTTACTGTCGATGCAGCCACAGGTAATTCAACACCCAAACCATTTTTGTAAATGGTACCTACTGCCCGTAATTGAAAATCGGCTTTAAGGTTAACTACCTGGTTTTTAGAATTTAAAATGTAGCTATAACGATAACTTACTACCATGTCGTTCATGTCGTAATCGCTCATTTTAGGCCACATATCTTCAAAAGCTATAGTGCCATAAACTGTTTTTGATGGATAATAGCTGGTAAATGCACGTGCGGCATCATTAGGAAACTCGTCTTGTGCGTCTTGAATACCATCGCCATCGGTATCGCCACCACGGTCAATTGTGGCTACGCTGGTTGTTGATATAGCACCTGCAACTGATGAAGTACTATAAATAACAAGATCATTAAAGTCGTTGTCCGAACCGGTTCCCGAGCGATCAATATCCTCAAAGCTTGATACAAACTTTTTGTGAACATCGTCATATAATAAGATGCTTTGTTTTTTTGAGCCGGGGTTATAGCTATCGTTTGAGTAAAATTTGGTATTACCGGCAGTAACATCCGTTCCACTCCAGCCATTTTTTATCATTACAAAAGCAATGGTGGTACCGGCTGCAAAGTTGCCCAGTTTAACTTTATCGCCCGCTTTTAAACCACCACCCGAGCCATTTGCCGAAGCATTTGGAAATACCCAGGTAATTTTATCAATACCACCTAATATGGGCACTAAGCTCGCGCCTACATTTGGGGCGCTACCGGTAGGATACGTGTAATAACCTAAAGTATTTTTCTGATCGGCACCTTCCGAAACAAAGGTTACATAAACATCCGTTTTAGCTGTAACGTTTAGGGTTGAAGTTACCGTGCTGTTTAAATAAGAGGGGTGAGTGGTAGTCAACGGCAAATTCTCGGGTAACGAAGCGTTGATATAGGAAAGTAAAGAAGCATCAAGCACATCACTTGTGGCTTCTAAATAAACCGGCCGGCCTAAGGCTTTAGGGTAAGTTGCATTATTTACAATTGCGGTTGATGCGGTGTATGTACCCGGATATACAAAACTTGTAGCTAAAAGAGCCGTGGTTTGATAACCCGAAGTTTTGTAGGCCGATGTTGTTTTAACATCGGTAATAGCGTTTGATGTAAACGTAATGTCTTCGGGCAAAATATTACCGCTGAAACCATCTTTGCCGCCAATAGTGGCTGTAACCGTATTGTCGCCGGCTATGCTGGCTTCAGCATTACGTATAAGGCCTATGTAAGCAGGGTCAATGATTAAACCGGTTACTGTTGAGGCAATAGTTACCGAACCTTGTATTACACCGCTGGTATTGGTTACACCTTTAAAAACGGGCTCTCCTATTTGATTGCCGGGCAGGTATACACTTACCACAATACCGGGTAAGGGCTGCTCATTGTTGGTTTTTAATGCAATGCTCAATTTCACGTCTTTGGTAGTTTTAAAATTGAAACCATCAACAAAAGGCACTTCAGGAGTTACAGCAGCCGGAGGATTCTCTTGTGTAACCGGCTGGGATGTTTTCTGCTCTAAGACATCTTTTTTGCAAGCCGAAAACATAATTATCCCGGCTAAAAGAATGTGTGTAAAATTCTTTTTCATAAAATTCAATCAATAGTTTAAATCAATCAGGAGAGCGGTTGCGGGCAGGATATAATATTCCCATATGCATCTTAGGGGCAATGCATCAGGGTAAAACTTTCCAGGAAAAATAATTTTTACTGTTGGTTTAATTTGGTCCCCCTGCCTTAAACAGCTGGGTTAATTATTAATTGCCGGCGTTGGTAATCAACTTATGGATTTATACGCCTAAAGGTTTTATTGGGTTACATTTTTTATAAAAAATATTTCACTTAACGATAAAATATTAAAATAAACACACCAATGGCAGTTTTTAATATTTAAACACACAGGAAGTATATTTATTTAGAGTACAAATGTTTAAACATATACTATATTTAATTTAACATTACTTAAAATTTATTTCTTCATAATTGTTATTTAAGTGTTACAACATACTCTTAACAGCTTATAACAAGTATATATCAAAATTGCTTATAAAGAAAAGCCGACTTGAAATAAGAGGAAAGAAATATGCTAAAACCAAAGAAAGATTATCTTATAAGTATTAAATTATTGATTTTAAGTATTATACCCATTTTAATATAAAAAAATGTTATAACATATATTATTAAAACAATTACACAGTTTAAAACTCAGCAATTATTATATGGTAGTTGATGAAGCATTGCTTTCGGCAAAACCCATTATTTTGTATAACTTAGGGCACATCATTACCTACAGCTGATATACTCAAACACGGCATATAATAATGTAAAGCTTTAAGCAGGGTAACCTTACAGGTTTGGCCTAAAAGCAATCTATGAAACGAATTGTACACATCACCCCAACACTCCCGCCCGTAATTAACGGTCTTGGCGATTTTTCATACCTGGTTTCGCAAAGCATAGGAGAGTTATATGAGGCCGAACAATTTTTTTTAGTGGTAAACAAGCCACCAGGAAACATAGACGATAATGTGAGCGAATTTAATGCAGGCAACCTGTACAATAAATTGATTGATGCCCGCCCCGATGCCGTAATACTGCACTTTGTAGGTTATGCCTACCAAATTAAGGGCCTGCCTTTTTACATGCCTAAAGCATTACAAAAGCTTAAAAAAGAAACGAACTGTAAGGTGCTGGTTTATTTTCATGAACTATATGCAACCAGCAATAATATACTGAGCACGGCCTTTTACACCAGTTATTTGCAAAAAGCAATTGTAAAGCAACTGTATGCCGTGGCCAACCAAACTTTCACTAACTGTGTATTATATAAGGGCATACTCTCGGCAGCCCTAAATGGAAAGCCTAATACGGTTATTGTTACCGGCCTATGCTCCAACATTCCTGAAGCATATTACAATACCCATATTGCCAAAGAGGCATCGTCCATGGTTATCTTTGGGTCGCAAACCTCACGATCGGCTATATATGGTAACCCCTTTTTTAACCGGGTAATTAAGGATTCAGGCATAAAAACAATATATGATATTGGAGCGGGTTCTATGAATTACTATAGCCCCGATGTTGATTTCCGGCCACTTGGTAAGCTTGCGGCCGAAGATATTGCTCCGTACCTCAACAAATCAGCTTATGGGGCATATGATTATGCACCGCATATTATTGGCAAATCGGGCATACTATCGGCTTATGCGGCCTTTAGTGTAGTCCCCATAAATTTTAGCGCAATTAAAGAAAAAGTGCTCGATGGCTTAGTCCCTGAAAAGGAATATTTCGACACCGCATCTGCCCTACCCGTACATGATATGAACACCGCCTGTACCGGCCTGCAAAACTGGTATAAGCAGCGAACTCAAAAAAGCATAGCATCAACCATTATTCAACATCTGTAATAAAATGCAAAAAACTATAAAATGTAAAACCTTACTGGGGCAACGCGGACTTGATTTTTCGATTGCATGCCTGCATAGTTTCATTACCCATAGTGAAGACCAGATTTTACTGGAAATTTATGAAGATGGTTCGGTTACCGATGAAGATGAGCAAAAACTACTTACCTCGCTTCCCGGCTCAACGGTAATACGCAAAACGGTACGCACACCCATTATTGAGCAAAAGCTGAAAAATTATCCGCTTTGTAAAAAGTTCAGGGATGAGAATGTGCTGGCGCAAAAGCTGTTTGATGTATCGCTGTACAATGATGATGATATATTTTTCATCGACAGTGATATTTTCTTTTTTCAGAAGTATAAGCTGCCAGATTTTAACGATACGCCTACTTTTATGTACGACACCCAAAACGCTATATCATTTAGTCCGGGTAACTTTTTTAATTTCAAGCAAGCCGTTTATCCTAAAATAAATACCGGGATCATCTATTTCCCGCATAAGCTTTTCAGCCTCGATTTCTTAGAGAACTTATTGAAAGATAAAGCTTTTAGTAACGGGCTGGTTACTTTTAAAGTATGGGCCGAGCAAACGCTATGGGCAATTATGGCATCGGCAGGTAATAAGATCAATTATTTTAACCCGCAGCAAATAATTATGGCTACCGAAAATACGGTTATTGCCAATGATACCATTGCCGTTCACCTCGTATCATCATACCGCCAGCAGTTTGAAGAGCTACGTAAGTTTACACCGCCGGTAACACAGGGTTATACTCAAGTTAGCATAAAACCAGCAGCCAAACCCATAAATAAAGTGGGCTTTTTTACCGAACGCTTAATTAAAAAAGTTAAAAACGTAGGTAAGTAATTAACGTACTATTGGTTTTTCATAGGCTTGGTGGTAACCATAATTACCCCATTTTCATGTTTTTTGCCATAGGCTTTTACTGCTGCATCTTCTCTTAAAACATTAATGCTGGCAATAGTTTTGGCATCCATAGTTTTGAGCGCGGCAACATCTGTTTCTTTGCCATCAACTATAACAAGTGGCTTTGAGCCTTGCTTAACAGAAAAGCCGGTTACCACAGCTTCGTTATTATTAGTACTAAACCTGCTGGTTACTTTAAAGGTATCAACAGCACCCTTAATTTTCACATCACCGCGCCGAACAAAGTTTATAGTTTGTACCACACGTTTTGCCGAGGTATCGGCCTCGTAACGGGCTGTTGCACCAAACACAACCGGTACGGTATATTGCACATCAACCTTTTTGCCGTTTTGCTCACCGGGTGCCCATTTTGGAGATGATGCTATTACCCTAACCGCTTCCTCGGCCAATGCCGGGGTGCTTGCTTTTAGTGCACGCACATCGGTCAGTTCCCCGTCTTTACGCACCACAAAGGTTACATTAACCCGGCCTTGATTGCCATTGGTGTTGTGCAGGTTTTTCTGTAAAAACTCGGCAAAACCTCTAACCCCCCCCACAAAATTGGGGAGCTTTTCTACCGCGGTAAAAATCTCCTTTGCTTCATTAATATGCAAGGAATCTTTTACAATAGGTTCATCAACAACCTTAGCTGTAGGATTGTCTTTAACCAGCAACTCGTTATTTACTTTAAACTCGGGCACACTGGCTACCAGTTCTTCGGTACGGGGTTGCTTAACGGTAAGCTCTTCAGTTACAACCGGGGCATTAATTAATACCGGAGCAGGAGCTTCAAAAACCTGTAACGCCTCGCGCTTAATAGTTTTTACCACCTCGCTATTGTTTATAGTGGCCGATGATAAGGCCAGCATCAACGCAAACAAAGGAGCCGAAAAGCCATATTTTAACAGCGCTACATAACCCGATTTGTTTTTTTGTAGCATCATAATGCGTTTTTTTAATACAC
Source organism: Mucilaginibacter terrae (assembly GCF_031951985.1). NCBI lineage: Bacteria > Pseudomonadati > Bacteroidota > Sphingobacteriia > Sphingobacteriales > Sphingobacteriaceae > Mucilaginibacter > Mucilaginibacter terrae. The sequence continues at coordinate 3,008,079 of NZ_JAVLVU010000001.1, forward strand.
TACTGTTAAAAAACGGGTTGAGTAAGTGATGTGACGGGGCGTTAAAAGCCTGATTCAGTAACAGCATGGCATAATCAGCCTTGCTGGTTCCTGTTTTGAGCGCATCACGGTCGGCAATAAATTCGTGGGTTTGTTTAATATAATAACGGTACAAATACACAATAGGGTTAAACCAGTTAATAATCATAACCAGTTCAATTAAAAGCACATCGGCCGAGTGCCATTGCCGGGCATGTACTTCTTCATGAGCAATAATCACCTCCTGGCCCTCCAGCTCTTCATCTACCTTTATTTTCTTAAAAAACGACCATGCAGCTGGTAATTGCCTGTTGACAATCATGCGTTTAAGGGCAAACAGTTGCCAAAGTAACTTTACCGACAATATAACAATACCGGCAATATACACTACCCGTGCTATCTCGCCCATGGTGAGCTGATCGGGCTGATTGTTAAAGGTGTAAATAGCCTGGGGGCTTGCGCTATAAATGGTTTGATGTACCTTTTGGGTAATAAACCAGCTCTTTACTACATCCAACTGTATAAGCGGTATAAAAAACGATATTACAGATGCCCCAACCAAATAGATCCGGTTGAGCTGAAAAAACGTTTCGCGCTGTAACAGCAAGGCATAAAAGCCAAAAAACAGGATGAGATACAGGTTGCTGAGCAACAGGTAATGCCACCAGGTCATAAGCAGAGAGGTTATGTATTATTTATCCTTTAGTTTTTCAATCAGTTTCATGATCTCATCGGCCTCTTTCACATTAATTTTTTCTTTCTGCACAAAAAATGAGAACATGCGTTTTACCGAGTTATCAAAATACCCGGTAAGTAATTTATCTGAAGCAAAGTTTTGGTACTCATCTTTGCTGATAAGCGGATGGTATTCATGGCTTTTGCCATAAGCGGTGTGGCCAACAAAACCCTTGGTTTCTAAAATACGAATGATGGTTGAAACCGTGTTATAAGCTGGTTTAGGTTCGGGCAGTAAATCAATCACATCCTTTACATACCCTTTTTTGATTTGCCAAAGCACGTGCATCAACTGTTCTTCTGCACGGGTTAGCTCTTTAATTTCCATAGTGATGTTTTATTTACTGTTTTGATACATTACCGGGCTGCATTGCGCAAAACGGCTGTTGCCGGTTATTTCAATTTTATAATCCTGTATAAAATTATTAACCAAAGTTATGAATTGCTTTTGACGGCTGGCTGTTAAACCGGTATTTTCAAGGTTTACCAAATAATAACTTATGCATCCATCGGGTTCAAAGTAAATACGGTTAAATATGCGCGTAGGCTTTTCCCACACAAAATTGTTTTTATTTAAATAAACGGCCAAAGTGTTCAGCATATTGGCATATGCCTTGTAAAACTCTTGCGACCTGCCGCCCTTAAATACGGCCTTTGTGCTATCGGCATGTAATGCACTCGCATATTCACCATCAAGCTTTTGCATCGAATAACCCTTTTTCTCGGCCTCTTGAAAAGTCTCGGCAATATGCTGGGCATATCCCTTTACCGAAATAAGAATTAAAATTATGACAGTCAAGCATTTCATTCATATAAAGCTACAACTAATTATTTAGTCGTCAAACTTTTTTTACATAAACCCGAACATTTGACATTATAAAACAGTTCAGTATCTTACCAATTATTAGTACATGCATATAACTTTTCATGGTGCTGCACGCAATGTAACCGGCAGCAAACACATAGTTCAACTTAACGACGGTACTTCTATCCTGCTCGACTGCGGCCTGTTTCAAGGGCTTGGCGAAAAAACCGAGGACATGAATGAACACTTTGGCTTTAACCCCCGTAAGGTTGATTACATGATACTCTCGCATGCCCATATAGACCACTGCGGCCTAATACCCAAACTGGTTGCCGAAGGGTACGAGGGGCCTATATACTGCACTGCTCCTACCATGGAACTTGCCCGCATCCTGCTCATGGATTCGGCTAAAATACAGCAGCAGGACGCTGAATACATGAATCGCCAACGAAAAAAGCGTAACGAAACAGAACTAACAGCACTCTACACCGAAGAGCAGGCCATGGAAGCTTTACGGCTCTTTAAAATAGTAGAGTATAATGACGAGGTAGAAGTTACGCCCTGCTTTAAGTTTAAACTCACTGATGCCGGGCACGTGATAGGCAGTGCTGCAATACACCTATCTATATTAGAAGATGGCAAATACACCAATATTACCTTTAGCGGCGATGTGGGCCGTTATGGCGATCTATTGTTACGCAGTCCTCAAAAGTTTCCACAGGCAGATTATATCATGCTCGAATCAACCTATGGCGATTCGCTGCATAAAGATTTAGGGCCTATTGAAGATGCCCTTCGCGACATTATACACGACACCTGTATTGCAAAACGCGGCAAGGTGATCATTCCTGCTTTTAGCGTTGGGCGTACGCAGGAACTGCTTTATGCACTAAACGGGTTAGAATTGCGTGGGCAACTGCCGGATGTAAATTATTATGTGGATAGTCCGCTGAGCTTACAGGCCACACAGGTAATTAAAGACCACCCTGAAGTATATAATAAAGACGTAATAGAGGTGATGAAAGTGGACCATGATCCCTTCATGTTTAAAAATCTGCGCTTCGTGCAATCAACCGAAGAATCGATGGCGCTGAATACCGATACAAGGCCCAGCGTAATCATATCCTCATCGGGCATGGCCGAGGCGGGCCGGGTGAGGCATCACATACGTAACAACATCAATAACAAAAAGAACACCATACTTATGGTAGGTTATGCCGAACCCAGCAGTTTAGGTGGCCACCTTATACGTGGAGATAAGGAAGTTTACATTTTTGGCGACCGTTATGATGTTAAAGCCCAGGTTTGCGTAATTAAAAGCATGAGTGCCCATGGCGATTACGAAGACCTGCTGCACTTTCTGAATTGCCAAAACCCCGAAGATGTTAAAAAGTTATTTTTGGTGCACGGCGAGTACGATGTTCAGCAAAAATTTGCCGATACCTTGCGGGATAAAGGATTTAAAAATATTGAAATACCTTACCAGCACGAGCGGGTGGAGTTGGAATAAAATGGGTTGGTTTAAAGAATGTATTATATGCTCAAAAGAAGATCTGCGCGCGGCAACGTTGCAGCATCTCTTCTTTTGAGATTTATCATTCCCTAAATCAAATCAATTATAAATATGTTTGCATTGTTTAAGCATTACACATTTTATAATACTTGTCCCAATGATACGCCTTTCGGTAAACGTAAATAAGATAGCCACCCTACGCAACTCGCGCGGAGGCAATAACCCTGATTTGTTACAGGTAGCTAAAGACTGTGAACGCTTTGGTGCGCAAGGCATAACCGTACACCCTCGCCCCGATGAGCGCCATATACGTTATGCCGATGTACATGCCCTGAAAGACATGGTTACTACCGAATTTAATATTGAAGGCAATTGTGATGAAAAGAAATTTGTAGATCTTGTACTGGCTGTAAAGCCGCACCAGGTAACCCTTGTGCCCGATGCTACCAACCAGCTTACCTCTAACCACGGCTGGGACACCATCACCCACAAACGCTATTTGCAGGATATGGTAAAGTGTTTTAAGGATGAGGGCATCCGCGTATCATTGTTTGTCGATCCGCTTAATGATATGGTTGAGGCTGCTGCCGAAACCGGCACCGACCGTATTGAACTTTACACCGAAGCTTATGCCAGTCACTATCACCAGGGCATAGAACTGGCAGCCGCTCCATACATACAGGCCGCTGAGATAGCACAGAAAGTGGGTTTGGGCCTCAACGCCGGGCACGACCTCGACCTTAAAAACCTGAAATATTTTGCCGAACATGTACCCGGCCTGCAAGAAGTAAGTATAGGCCACGCCCTTATTTGCGACGCGCTGTATTATGGTTTAGAAAACACCATCCAGATGTATTTGCAACGGTTAAGCTCAAAATAATTACAGCAACAGCCTCTGTTGGTTTTTTTTCTTTAATTGAAACTTATTTAATCATTTATTAAAACCCAATGTGATTGCAGTGGTTATAGTGTAAAGAAAATTTACATCATACCATGATTGACAAACATAACAACTTAACCCGCCGGCAAATAGTTGGCGGACTGGGGGCTGGCTTAGCGGTGGCGGCGGTGTCACCTGTACTTGCCGCTGCTCCAGCGCCTTCAGGCTTAAGCACCGCCGTGCTCGAAGACCCAACCACCAAATTCCCCAAACCGCCGTTTAAAGAACAAACCCAGCCCTGGCCTGGTTTAGCCAGCAAAATGGAGCCACGTCCTGATCATGGCGAAAAGTGGTACAAAGGTTCGGGCAGGTTAATGGGGCGTAAAGCACTTATAACCGGCGGCGATTCGGGCATGGGCCGCGCAGCCGCAATTGCATACGCACGCGAGGGTGCCGACGTAGCTATTAACTACTTACCTAACGAAGAAGAAGACGCCAAAGAAGTTGTAGCACTTATTAAAGCCGCAGGCCGCAAAGCCGTAGCTATTCCGGGTGATTTGCGCACCGAAGAATTCTGCAAAAAGCTGGTGGAGCAAGCTGTACAAGGTTTAGGCGGACTGGATATACTGGTAAACAATGCCGCACGCCAGCAAACCCGAAAATCTATCATGGATGTATCATCAGAAGATTTTGATGCCACCATGAAGACCAATATTTATGCGCCATTTTGGACTACCAAAGCAGCATTACCGCATTTGAAACCCGGCTCTTCTATCATCTTCACAACATCCGAACAGGCTTACGACCCATCGGCCGAGTTGTATGATTATGCCCAAACCAAGGCAGCCAACATGAGCTCCGTAAAATCATTAGCCAAGCAACTGGGCGAAAAAGGCATCCGCGTAAACGGTGTAGCACCCGGCCCCATATGGACACCGTTGCAGGTAAGCGGAGGCGCCACTATGGAAAAACTTAAAATGTTTGGCGGCCAAACCCCGCTGGGCAGGCCCGGGCAACCCGGCGAACTCGCATCAATATACGTGCAACTGGCCGATAGCACGGCAAGTTATGCCACCGGGCAAATCTATGGTGCCTCGGGCGGGTCGGGTAATCCGTGATCAGGATTTATAACCTGCAGTCGTAAAAGAAAAAGCCGTATTCATGAGCATGAATACGGCTTTCTTTATATCGATATATTTTATACTTACATTTTAGGCATCCTGCGCATCATGTTAGCCATGGCGGCGGGATTGCTTACTTGTTTCATGATCTTACGCATATCTTCGAATTGCTTGATCAAACGGTTTACTTCCTGTAAATCTGTGCCCGAGCCTTTGGCTATACGTGCACGGCGGCTTTGGTTAATGCTGTCAGGGTTGCCTTTTTCGTACGGTGTCATTGATTGAATGATGGCTTCTATTGATTTGAAAGCATCATCGCTCACTTCCACATCCTTCATCATTTTACCAACGCCAGGTATCATGCCCATGAGGTCTTTCATGTTACCCATTTTCTTGATCTGCTGTATCTGGCTGTAAAAGTCGTTAAAGTCGAACTTGTTTTTACGTATCTTCTTTTGCAGTTCGGCAGCCTGCTTTTCGTCAAACTGCTGTTGGGCACGCTCCACGAGCGATACCACGTCACCCATGCCTAAAATACGCGAGGCCATACGGTCGGGGTGGAAAACGTCTAACGCTTCCATTTTTTCGCCCGTACCAATGAACTTGATAGGCTTGTTAACTACCGATTTGATGGATAGCGCAGCACCACCGCGGGTATCACCATCAAGCTTGGTTAGCACAGCACCAGTAAAGTCCAAACGATCATTAAACACTTTGGCAGTGTTCACAGCATCCTGACCAGTCATTGCATCAACCACAAATAATATCTCGTGCGGGTTAACGGCAGCTTTTACCTGCTCAATTTCCTGCATCATGGCCTCATCAATAGCCAAACGACCGGCGGTATCAATAATAACTACGTTATTACCGTTTTGCTTAGCCTGGGCAATACCCTCAAGGGCAATAGCAACAGGATCTTTACTTTCGAGGTTGGCATAAACCGGTACGCCTATCTGCTCACCTAAAACTTGTAACTGAGTAATAGCCGCCGGACGGTAAACGTCATCAGCCACCAGTAAAGGCTTTTTATTTTTTTGAGTTTTGAGGAAGTTGGCCAGTTTACCGGTAAACGTGGTTTTACCTGCACCATTTAAGCCTGCAATGAGGATGATGGTAGGCGTAGCCGGAAAGCTTAACTCAGCTGTTACGCCGCCCATGAGCGCCGTAAGCTCATCGTTCATGATCTTGGTGAGCAACTGCCCCGGCGAAATGCTGGTGAGCACGTTTTCGCCCAATGCTTTTTGCCTCACCTCATCGGTAAAAGCTTTGGCGGTTTTATAGTTTACGTCGGCGTCCAGTAAGGCTTTTCTAATTTCCTTCATGGTTTCGGCCACGTTGATCTCGGTAATAGTTCCCTGGCCTTTCAGAACCTTAAACGCCCTGTCTAACTTATCGGAAAGATTTTCAAACATGCTGATAAATACTGCTTTATTTTGAGGTTACAAAGGTATTGTTTTTTGCGGTAGGTTGTATGTTAGGGGCTAAACTAACCTACGGTTAAAGCAAAAATAAAAACCACCTAAAATTTTAGTTATTATTTTTTATTATATATCTTGCTTTTAATAAACCTCTACCATCATGAAAATGCTTACCAAACTAACATTAGTTGCGATGTTATTTACAGTTGTAAATACTATGGCACAAACGCAGCCAAAACAAACTAAAACTACAGCCATCATTACTCAAAATCAGGGAGCGGCCACGGTATATAAAGATGAAACCGGCAAAGAATTAAAAACAAAACAAGTAATGGAATATGTGCATACGGGCAATTACAAAATAGAGAAAGCTGTTGGCAAAGACAAAAAACCGTTTATGCTGGTTAAAAAATCGCCCGGATATAACCGCCGTCCTGTTGCCGAAGCCGTGGTAGTTAAGCCTCTTTAAATTACGGGAACCTATATATTACACCCAACGCAAGGTTTTCACTGGCCTGAATGCCGGGTTTTGTATCGGTGCGGTTAGCAAAAGCATCCCTATCATATATGGCTACGCCGGTTATCGTTACTGCAACAAGTTTATTCACTCTGGCGGCAATAGTAAGATCTAAACGGTGATCGATATTTTGAGCACCCCGGCCGTATGGAATGAAAATTTGATAACGCGAGGTTAAACGCAGGTTTTGCATCACCTCCTTATCAAACGCAGCTACCGCCTGAAATGCCAACTCGTTATACATCGAACGGCCTTTGATTACGTTATAGGCCTTACCAGGCGCATCGCCCGAGTATTCTATATTATCTGTTAGTACAAAAGTTTGGCGGGCTGTACCTGTACCAATACGTAAATCGAACCAATTATTGGGTTTGTACTCAAAACCAAAAGACTCAGTTACATAGCCTGGCGCCATAAACTGCGAAATAAGTGTAGTCGCTCCATTGGCATCGTACCTGAAACCCTTATCAAACTGCGACTCAAAGCTTAATGATCCGAAAAAGAACCATGATTTGGATAATTGTGTGGCCAGTTTGTTATCCCAAAAAATACGGTCGTTGGTTTTACGGGGCAGTTGTTCCTTATTTTTTGACCGCCCGTACAATAATATCAACTGTGATGTAAAAACAAACGGCTGTTTATTATACTCAACTTTATAATCAACATTACTATTTATAGCAAAGGAGTTTACACCACCACCAGTCCAGTTATTGCTAAAAGTGGCCTGATTAAAGTTAATGCCAATAGTTGCATACTTATGCCAGTAACTCACCTTATAATCCATCATGGATACGGGCATATATTCAGGAAAAACCTGTAATGGACGTAATCGCTGTGGCAAAGCATTACGGCGGGGGTCGATACGGTAACGGTTTATGAGATTGGTATCTATTTTTATATTATCGCGGCGTACACTATCAGCCCGTCGTAAACTGTCGGCTATGCGGCGCAGGTCTAAATCAACCTGTTTCAGGCTATCTACGCGGCGTAAACTATCGGTTTGCTGTGCCATAGCAGCGGCGCAGCTAAGCAAAAGGACAGAAATGAATGCGAGTGCGGTTCTCAACATATTGCAACAAATTAAACGAAAATGCGCTGGGTATAAAAATTTGATTTCATTTAACACCTTTTTCTGCTAAAACAGTGCATCCATGCCCAAAGTTTTCGCTGTTTTAAATAAGCTGTATTTTGCTCGTTACTGTAGGCCTCACGCTCAAAAGCTATGTTCATATACGCGGTGTGATGGCTTTTGTACTTTACGCGGTTTACAATATAGTTGAGTAGGTACAGCAAATAAAACGGTATAACCAGCAATTCAACCGCCTGTCTTAAATGTATGGTTTCGTGCCTGATGAGCACTTCATCGTGTTTAAGTTTTTCTGTTTTTACCAGCACGAACGGAAACAAAGCCATACCATCAACCTTTAACCATGGGCATACAATAACCGGATAACCCATAAGTTTATGGCGTTGGTGTGGTAAGCGGCATTAAATAGCGGGCATCAGGATTACGCTGAAAACGCTTTAGATTTGCTTTGATCTGGTTAATAAACTCATAATCGCTGGCGGTGGTTGCCTGGTAGTAACTTGGCCGGTAACGCGTCATAAACGCTGTAAGTTGAGGTTCCTGCAAAGCGGTAACCTGCTGAACGAGCTTTTTACTGAAACGCTGATCAATCACATTCAATTTATAATCCTGCTCTATCAGCTCGCGCAAATGTTCGGCATTACGCCCGCTGCGGCTCAGCATATTCCACAAGGCATCAATACTAATACCTGCACCCGAACCGGGAGAAAGGCTTAAAATGTCTCGATGGGCCAGCGAGCCGTATATTTTGGTATAATCTCTTTTGGTTTGTTCGAGTTTTTGCTGGGCAGAAAGTACAGTGTCCCGCACGTTTACCTCTTTGAGCATAATGCTCTGGGCCTTAAGATATACGGCCATATCGCCACTGGCGGGTACACGCACGGTATCGCTAAAATAATTTTGCTTGCTAAAAACAAGGGCATCGCCGGGCTGGGCATTAATCTTAAAATCGGCTTTCAGGGTATTATAAACCGACTGGCCATTGCGCAGATTGCGTACGTTTACTTTGGCTATACGTTCCTTGCTGGCTTTATCAAAAACCAAACCTATAACGGGTTTATCTTGCGCAAGAGCCCCAATAGCCGTAAAACATACAACAAGCAATAGCCAATATCTCATCAATAACTCAGAATGTACCGGGATACAAAGGTTTAAATAATAAACGTAACAAACTCAGCAAGCTTGATAAATTTAACGCTTTTTAACAGCTTTTACTCCAAGTGTTTTATTTTGCTATTATGAGTTGCTGACCAATCTTTATGTTATTGTCGGCCATGTTGTTCAGCGCTTTTAGCTCCTCAACCGTAAGGTTAAAACGTTTGGATATATTGTATAACGTATCGCCTGTGCCTACGGTATAAAGTTTAACAACGGGGGCAGCTTTTACAATAGTATCTTTTTGCGGATTGGCAACATTTTCATTTATCTCGGCTAACACCCGGTCTTCACGCTTAATTTTTTGTACCTCACCTTCAGGCCGGTCATACTGGTCGAGGCTATAACGTTTTATGGTATTAATAAGCAGATCGGGGTACTTAGGGTTTGTTGCATAGCCACACCTCTTGAGGCCGTAGGCCCACCCCACGTAATCGTTTTTATCCAGTTCAAAAAGGGAAGCATAGCGCTTACGTTTTAAAAACTCAGAGTGGTCACGGTATGACTCTTCGGGGTTGTTGTACACCCTAAAACAGTCGTCAACCTTGTCATCATCCTTGTAATAGCTGCGGCCGGTCCAGTCGCTGGTGCATTTTATGCCGAAGTGATTATTAGCGTAGCGTGCCAGTTCGCCATTACCAAAGCCCGATTCTTGCAGGCCCTGCGCCAGCGTAATACTGGCAGGAACGCCGTACAGGTTCATTTCCTGAATAGCAATAGCTTTAAAACGTTCCACATAACTGGCAACCGTATATGATACTGGTGTAGTGCTACCCGTAACCGGTTTGTTCTCTTGCTGTACGCGCTCGTTGTTCTTTTTGTATTCAGGATTGTGTTTTACCTCCGGGGCAGGTTTGCTTGCCGTTGTATTGCCTGATGAACGGGGAGGAGTGTAAACCGTTTTACGGCGCGATGAACATGCCGAAAGCAAAAGGCTGAGGATAAAGAGGTATGCTATATTTTTAACCACGGATGATTTGAGTTCTGGTTTATACAAAAACGTCATTGCGAGGTACGAAGCAATCTCTGTGCTGATAAATGCTTTTGATAAGCATAATTCAGGGATTGCTTCGTACCTCGCAATGACGGGTATTTTTTAAATGAATCTTAAAATTTATTGTCTTTTAGGCTCAGCAGCTTTAACCGAATCAGGCTGCTCATCATAAGCATGCAGGTCGTACCTGTTGATTAAGCCCAAAACCTGCGAACCCCATTTTTTGCTGCTGGCATAACCGCTGCGCTGTATACCTTTTACCCAGCTTTTATAATCATAATGCGAAAGCGATACCGACAGGTGGCTGAACTGCTTACGCTCGGTCATGATGCGGGCAAAATCCTGAAAAGAGTCGGTTGCGGAGTCGTATTGCTTGTAGGCCGATTTAGTTTTTTTGCGACCTGTATAAGATACAGGGCTTTTACCTTTTACACCAAAGTGGTTGTTTTGCGTGCGGGCTAATTTGCTGTTTCCGCTGGCACTTTCGTGCATGGCTATAGCTAAAATGATGCTTGCCGGTACACCGCTCTCGTGCATAATGCGAATGGCATTATCTTTGAACTTGTCTACATATGTTTTTGAAGTATTTTGTGCCGAAGCAGCAAAAGCCGACGTTAACAAACAGGCAATCAGTAAGATTTTCTTCATAATTTACTTTTTTCTGATGACGAGCACGCCGTCTCGCACAGGTAATATTAGTTTTTCAACCTGTGTGTTAACAGCTATGGTGTCATTTAGTTTTCTGAAAAGCTGAGTGTCGGTATCATTTGCATCACCGTACACTTTGCCCTTCCACAAAACGTTATCAATTATTATTAAACCTCCCGGTCGTATCTTATCAATAATCAACTCGAAGTAAGTCAAATTGCTCTTCTTATCCGCGTCGATAAACGCAAGGTCGTAAATATTTTCTGACAATCCAAATAGTACGTCCTGTGCGTCGCCTATATAAAGCTCTATACGGTCTTGTACGTCAGCCAGTTCGAAGTTGTTGCGCAGTGTATCCTCCTGCTCGCGATTCACTTCTATGGTATGTACTTTTCCACCCTCGGTAAGCCCTTCGGCCAGGCAAATAGTGGCGTAACCGGTAAAGGTACCTATTTCTAAAACCAGTTTAGGCTGCACCATTTTGCTTAACATGCTCAATAACCGGCCCTGGTAGTGGCCGCTCAGCATATTGGGTTTTAACTGCTTTAAATAGGTATCGCGGTTTATTTTCTTCAGCGCCTCGGGCTCGGGGTCGCAGTGGGTTTCGAGGTAGGTTTGTAATTGTGGATCGAGTATTTCCATCCGGCAAATGTCGGGCTTTTTTACTTTTTTAACTAACTTCACATTATCGTACTGTCTTAATACATATAATCACAGCATTCAGCCAACTTCTTAAACAGGAGCTGAGCTTTCTATTGCCCAATCTCAGGGCATCATTCTCAAATTTTATTAAGACAAATAATCATGACACATCAAACAGTAGCCTTAATTGGCGCTACCGGAAAGGCCGGAAAATATATTCTTCAACATTTGTTAACAAGCGGTTATAAAGTAAATGCGCTCATCCGTAAACCTAAAGAATTTCTAATTTCTCATCCTTTGTTAGAAGTAATACAGGGCGATGCAAAAGATGCAGATACAATTGATATGCTCTTACAAAACTGTACAGCTGTAATTAGCACTCTGGGGCAAAAACCCGGTGAGCCATTATGTTCAGCCCTGGCTACCCGCCACATCATCAGTGGTATGGAAAAGCATCACATCGAGCGTTATGTTTTTTTATCGGGATTAAACCTCGATGTACCCGGCGACCGAAAAAGCGAAACCAACCAGGCCAAAAGCCTATGGATGCGGCAGCATTACCCAGAAGCTGTGGCCAATAAGCAGGATGCCTACGAATTAGTAGCCAAAAGTAATATTGATTACACCATGATACGCCTGCCGCTAATTGAGCAAACCGATGAACGACGAAAGCTGATCGTTGATTTGCACGATTGCCCGGGCGAAGATATCAGCACTACCGATTTAGCTGAATTTATAGTGCAGCAGATAAATAATAAGGAATATGTGAGGAAAGCCCCCTTTGTGGCGAGTTTGTAACTAAAAAAGAGCCGGTGATTGCCGGCTCTTTTTAGTTTCTGTCATCAACCCATAAGGTGTCTACATGTATGTTGCAACGGTTGCTTAAAAAATTTACAACCTCCTTTTCTTTATTCATCTTGAGCGTTCCCTTGTTGGTGTCCCATAAATAACCATCGCTAAACAAGATATGATGATGCGGATTTTCAACAATTCTATTGGTATCGCGTGAATACTTACTTGTTTCCCGGCTATACTCTACATAAGTTATCTTTTTAATCTGTTTAAAATTGTACTCTTTTGCCGATAGTTCTGTAAAGGCGTTTATCTCAATTTTATAGTTCCATATCTTGATATAATAATCGCTCATCAAAAAAACCATGATCAACGCCATACTTACTAAAACTAAAGCCATGGGTTTCCAAATCTTCAGTTCATCTGCACCTGTTCTGAGTGTTATAAAAGGCGAATACTCTGCGAGTTCCTGCCTGGGCACAACAATACGGCAAAGTAATTCTACAGGAAAATAACTTAGCGCAACGGCCAAAAAAGCAGCCGGAAAATACCATGTAAACCCATCAATATAAGCCTGGTACTTAATACGTGGGTTATCATCTGTTTCCATCATCATTAAGTATTGCAGCCCTTTGCCAATACCCCAGGTCATGAGCGGCCAAAAAACTGCCAGCATAACAATCGATATCCACCACCATTTATAATACTTTCGTAAAAGCACATCAGGGCTTTGCTTAACTTTATTGAGTTTACCCGGATGAAAAACAACAACAAATATCAGCAGTAGTAAAACGGCAATTTCTAAAACCCACTGGTTATTCTCCATAAGCTCCTAAAACCCGAACGATCTCCGTTCCATCCACGATTGCAATAGTATAACGGCCGATACAGTATCAACCAACGCCTTATCCTGCCTGACTGATTTTTTTACACCACCCGCCAGTATAGCCGCCGAGGCCATTTTGGAGGTAAAGCGCTCATCCATCATATCAATTGGAACATCGGGGAAAGTCTTTTTCAACAAATTAACAAAACCCTTAACATGCATGGCCGATTGCGACGGCGTATTGTCCATTTGCTTAGGTTCGCCCACCACAAACCTTTCCACCTGTTCGGTTTGCAGGTACTTTTTTAAATACTCTACTATCAGGTTTGGATGCACAGTTTCCAACCCGGTGGCTATCATTTGCAATGGATCGGTAACGGCAATGCCTATGCGCTTGGTACCGTAATCAAAAGCCATTATTCTCATAGTGTTGCGGGTTGTCTGTTGTGAGTTATCTGAACTTTGTAAAAGTAAGTATTTGCATGGTTAATAACTTTGTGTTGTTGTCCTGTTCTATAAAAACGCCAATCACACAACTCACAACAGACAACCCACAACTAAAAATTTTCCCTATCTTGCACCAATGCAGTTTAAAGAGATAGTAGGGCAGCAAGCTGTAAAGCAACGTTTGTTAAACACCGTTCAGGAGAATAGGGTTAGCCATGCCCAGTTGTTTTTGGGCCCCGAAGGGTCGGGTAGTTTAGCGCTTGCGGTTGCTTATGCCCAGTATCTCTCTTGCGAAGACAAGCAACCAACTGATTCATGCGGAGTATGTTCATCATGCCGCAAATACGAAAAACTGGTTCACCCTGATCTGCACTTTTCTTATCCTTTTTTTGCATCCGATAAAAACGACACCTCACTCAGCTTCATTGAGCAATGGCGCGAGGCATTCTTAGCCCATCCGTACCTAAGCCTCGATTTATGGCGCGGTTATTTGGAGGCCGAAAATAAGCAGGCCAATATCAATATTGCCGAGTGCCATCAAATCATTAAAAAACTGAGCTTAAAACCGTTCGAGTCGGTTTACAAAATACTCATCCTGTGGCTGCCCGAATATTTAGATAAAGCGGGTAACACACTGCTTAAAATAATTGAAGAACCGCAACCCAACACGGTCTTTTTATTGGTAGCGCAAAACCAGGATCAGATATTGAACACTATTCTGTCGCGTACACAACTGGTTAAAATACCAACATTGGGTTATGCCGATGTACGCGATTATTTAGTAAATGAAAAAGGTTTCCCCGGTAAAACGGCCGAAGAAGCGGCATACCTGAGCAGCGGCAATTTAACCGAAGCGCTGGGCATGCTGTACCAGGAAAGCAATAGCTTTCATCAGGATTTTTTAGACTGGCTGCGTAAGTGTTACAGCAACAAGGGTTTGGAAATGATGAAGTTTGTGGACAAGATAGCCAAGGCAGGCCGCGAACCCCAAAAGAATTTTATACGCTACGGCATTAATTATATACGCGAGTGCTGCCTCATACTGAGCGGCGCGGGCGAACTGGTACATTTACCTGCGGCCGAAAAAGAAACGGCGCAAAAAATGTCGGCAGTAATGACCATTGAGATGACGGAGGCTATAACCGCCGTGCTCGAAAAGGCGCATTACGCTGTAGAACGAAATGCAAATCCTAAAATTTTGTTTTTAGATGTATCTTTGCAGATTATAAAAATATTACATTTTAAAATTATCCCGCAAGGGAATCAATATATAACCTAATATGGGATGTGGAAGTTGCTCAACCGGAGGCGGATGTACACCGGCGGGCTGCAAAAGTAATGGGTCATGCATGACCAATGGCTGCAGTAAGCTGGATGTATACGATTGGCTGTCAGATATGGACATGCCGTCGAACTTTAAGACCTTCCAGATAGTTGAGATCAAATTTAAAGGCTCGCGTAAGGATTTTTACCTTAACGCTGATAATATATACCTCGAATCGGGCGAGTTGGTGGCTGTTGAAACGGCAACCGGCGGCTATGACATTGGGCACGTATCGTTAACAGGCGAGTTGGTGCGCATGCAAATGGTAAAACGCCACGTTAAAGAGGCCGATGTTACCAAGAAGATCTATCGCCGTGCATCAGCCGCCGATGTGGATAAGTGGAACCTGGCTAAAGGCTTAGAGTGGGAAACCATGCACAAAGCCCGCACGCTGGCGTTAGAACTCAACTTATCGATGAAGATAAGTGATGTTGATTACCAGGGCGATAAAACCAAGGCAACCTTTTATTATACTGCCGAAGGCCGTGTGGATTTTCGTGAGCTGATCAAGAAAATGGCCGAGGCTTTCCGTATACGCATCGAGATGCGCCAGATAGGCATGCGCCAGGAAGCCAGCCGCTTAGGCGGCATTGGCTCATGTGGCCGCGAGTTGTGCTGTTCAACCTGGTTAACCGATTTTAAAACGGTATCTACCTCTGCGGCACGCTATCAAAACCTGTCGTTAAATACGCTAAAACTGGCCGGGCAGTGTGGCAAGCTTAAATGCTGCCTCAACTACGAGCTGGACAGCTACATGGATGCACTGAAACACATCCCCGATAACGTAAATTATTTGCGTACAGAACAAGGCGAAGCCCGTTTGCAAAAAACCGACATATTTAAACGTATGATGTGGTTTAGCCTGCCGGGTGCCGAAAACTGGATTGCGTTGCCTATTGCCCGCGTTAAAGAAATTCAAAAACTTAATAAAGAGAACATCACGCCTGAGTATTTCTTAGATGAGGTGGAAGAACAAGCCGTGCCAGACAAGGTGCTTGACTACGAAAACGTGGTTGGACAAGACAGCCTTACCCGTTTGGATGACCGCAGCCAGCAAAACCGCAACCGTAACCGCAATAAAAACAAGAAAAAGCCAGGTCAGGATGGCGGTAACCAGCCTCAACAAAATGCCGAGCAGCGCAAGCCACAGCAAAACGCTGAGCAACGTAAACCGCAGCAAAACCAGGGCGGTAACAACCAGCAAAGGCAAAATAATAACCAGCAGCAACGCCAACAAAACCCCAACAGGCAGCAACAGCCCAAACCGGGCAATAACGATGCTGTTAAACCTGTAAAAGCTGCACCCGAAGGCGAAGCTAACGCCGAAGGCGCAGACAACGCTACCAAACGCAACAACCGCAGGCACAGGCCAAACCGGAACCGTGGCGGCGGCAACAAACCCGATAATAACCAGCAACCCCAAGGTCCGCAGGCATGAAATTAGTTAGCTGCATAAGTAACACAAACATTGTCGTTTCGAGGAACAAGCAATCTTTTCGAAATGACATAAAACGATGGTTTGTTATTTTATTATTCGGCTTAATAACTATAGTAAGCAGCTGCACCGATCCCGGCCGCATTATGGACGAAAATAGATCCGTAGCTAACCACAACTGGAGCTACGGAAATAAAATAAAGTTCGATGTGCAGATCGACGATCCGGCAATTGCTTATAACCTATACTTTAACTTACGCGTAACTGCCGATTACAGGTACTCTAATATGTTTGTGCTGTTATATGAAGGCGGCCCCGGCATCAAAAAAGCAGCCCCCACAAGGTTTGAACTTAAACTGGCCAGCCCTACCGGCGAATGGCTGGGCAAAGGATCGGGCAGTATGTACAGCTATCAAATTCCGTTTAAAACCAACTATCGCTTCCCGACAAAAGGCCGCTACCATTTCGAAATTGAGCAAAACATGCGCGATAATCCGCTTCGTGCGGTCAATGATGTTGGCTTGCGTGTAGCGAAGGCACAATAATCTTTGAAATTTATTTTCTAACTGCAGCTACGTCTTTTACCGTAATGGCCGGCGCTTTGTTGCCAAAGTTATTACGCACATAGGTTAGCACGTCGGCTATTTGCTGATTGGTGAGTTGTGTAAACGGCGGCATAACGTTACGGTATTCCTCGCCGTCGATTTCTACACCCTGCATACCTTTTAACAATACGTTTATTAGTGATTGCTTACTGCCCAATACATAGCTGGTTTTAACCAAAGGAGCGTTCATCCCCGGCACACCTCCACCATCGGCCATGTGGCATACCAGGCAGTTTGATGCATATACCACTTGTCCGCGTTTAGCAGATGCAGTAATATCGCCCGCAGCGGTTGTAGCTGTTTTGGTTTTGGCTACAGACTTTTTAGTTTGAGCTTGTGCTGATAATCCCACAAGGCCTATTAATATTAACGGTATTACTTTCAAAGTTCTCATTGGTTTTTGATGGTTAACAGGATGATCTGCTCCCTCAAAAATATAAAAAAGCATTACAATTTACCCTGTGCCGCAATTGTAACAAGTATCTTACTCCACACCCATGTCAAATTCTACAAATTTGGTAGACTACAACCAACCATTTAGTTATTTTGCAGCATTGATTTATTTATCATGAAAAAGACTTTATCATTCTTACTCATATATGTGGCAATGGCTACTGCCCTTTCAGCCCAAATTAAGCTTAAAACCGGCATTTGGCGTGGTATACTAACATCTGCCGGGGGCCAACTCCCTTTTAATTTTGAGGTGAAGGATAGTGCTAAACGTCAGCAGTTATATATCATTAACGCAGGCGAAAGGCTCAAGGTAACTGATATTAAAACCGGTGGCGATTCAGTATTCATTCGCATGCCGCTATTTGATTCGGAGTTTAGACTTAAACAGGAGGGCAATAAGCTTGCCGGGCAGTTTATTAAACATTTGGGCGAGCGCAATTCCTCAACTCCTTTTACAGCACAACACGGCCAAAACTGGCGTTTTTTTGAAAAACCCGAAGCTCCGGCTTATAATATCTCAGGCCGCTGGTCGGCCGTATTTGGTGACGGTACCGACCGCGATACCACCGTGGGCGAATTCAAACAAACTGGCAACCGCATAACCGGCACCTTTTTAACCACCACCGGAGATTATCGTTATTTGGAAGGCAGCGTAAGTGGTAACAAGCTATACTTATCCTGCTTTGACGGCGGACACGCGTTTTTATTTACAGCTGATATTAAAGATGTCCAAACCCTTGTTAACGGACTTTGGGGACGAACCCCGTGGACGGCAGTTAAAAACCCTAACGCCAAATTGCCCGATGCCTACTCGTTAACGGCTTTAAAACCCGGCTATAAAAAAATCGAGTTTTCGTTCCCTGACCTTAACGGGCAAAAGGTGTCGTTGAATGATGCCCGCTTTAAAAACAAAGTGGTAATACTTCAAATTATGGGATCGTGGTGCCCAAATTGTATGGACGAAACCGCATACCTGGTTAACTACTATAAAAAGTATCACAAAAAAGGCGTTGAAATTGCCGGACTGGCCTATGAGCGCACAGCCGATTTCGAGAAATCAAAAAAGGCTGTTCTACAAGAAAAAAATCATTTCAACATACCTTACCCACTGTTATTAACGGGCTACACCAGCAATAAAAAAGATGCGGCCAAAAGCTTGCCCATGTTGAGCAGTGTACTGGCTTTTCCAACCACTATCATCATCGATAAAAAAGGAGAAGTACGTAGAATTTACACTGGCTTTAACGGCCCGGGTACAGGCAGCTACTATACTGATTTTGTAAATGAGTTTGAACGATTGACGGAGAGTTTGCTGGCGGAGAAGTAAGTCTGTCCTACCAAACGTTTCTCTGGAGTGCATTAAAGCAAAAAAAGGCGGCCTTATGAAGGTCGCCTTTTATGTATCTCATATACCGGCTTTACTTTGGCTATTTAACCGTGGAAGGCTTGCGGGCTGTTGAAGGCTTTTTGCCGAACAACGATTTTACCCTACCCCAAACCGAGGTTACCGAATCTTCGCTGATGTAGGTAGATGCCTTTTGTGACAACAACCCAACTACAGTTTTAATAATAAAGTTTGATTTGCGGAATAACGTTTTGTTAAGCGCCAAAGGCAATACAAACCTCGATACTAAGCTAACCAGATCGGGCGAGAATAGTGAGCCAATTCCCCCACCTCCCTGGCCTTCAGGGGCTTTCGGAAATGCCGAACGAATGGATGATATTATAGCCGACGGACCGCTGAAGCGCTGCTTCAACACCATCTCCTGCTCCTGCCTGCTTTTTTCGAGCCGGATAATTTCCGATTGCAGGTCGAATATAGTTTTTACGGGTATGGTGTCCATCTTTATTTAAATATTTTGCTGATCAGCAGGTTAACAATCGGCTTTTCGATGCTCTTTTTAGCTGTAATAACTATTAAAGCTATCAGCAGGTAAAATAGCGCAACTATGCCAAATCCTTTCCAGGCTGCACCCAGTACATCACCTAAGTAGAGTGCCAACGTAAATGTGGCAAACAAAAAGGTGAGCAGCAGGCTAAATACAATCACCACAACGGTAACCAGGCTTGCAGCAACAGATGTGCTTTTTTCAATGGTTTTATACTTGGCCAGCGTAAAGCGCGTTTCGGCGTAGTCCTTTAGCTCGTCGAATATGTTGGGCTGTGGTGGCTGTTCAGCTTTTTTTTCCTCTTCCATCTATAAATCAGATATATTTCTCCGGTAGATATACAACCCTCAAAGGATTGCGTTAGTTATGCGTGTTCCAGGTCATCCTGATACTCGGCTTCGGCACCGTTAATTTTGGTTTTAATATTATCAACCACTTTGCTTTTTAAACCAGCAAGACGGTCAATCTCGGCAGCAGCAGTTTCTTTAATGCTTTCGCCCAGGTTGGCTAATGATTCTGATAGTTTATCGCGGGTTTCAGTTCCTTTATCAGGAGCAAATAAGATACCCAATGCTGCGCCTGCAGCAACGCCTGCCAGCAGTGCAATTGCAATTTTTGCGCCATCGCCTAAACCTGCTTCTTTTTTTAAGCCCGGAATTTTGTTAATCAGGTTGGTTACATCTTTTGTATTCATGGTGATATAAGTTATGTTATAAATTGTTAGGTTACTTTTTATTTAACGACTAAAGTAAAGGTTTGTTTATAGCTATTAGTAAATTTATGTATTTCCCGGATTAACATGAACCCGCTCCAGGCGGTCGGCAGCCATGCGGTTAGTTTCATAAACCTGCGTAAGCAGTATAAAATAAGATAATAGTACCGGCCCGAAAACAAGGCCCAAAATACCAAATAATGGCAAACCTATAAACACGCCTATAATAGAAATTGCAGGATGTGTATTGGCAATACGTTTATTGATCACCATACGCAACACATGGTCGAGGTTGCCAATAAACAGCAGGCCGTAAGCCATAATGCCAATACCCGCCCAGTTGCGCCCTAAAAGCATCAAATAAATACCAGCCGGAATGGATAAGGTTGGCGCGCCAACCACCGGTAAAAATGAAATAAAGGTGGCGATCACCCCCCAAAAAACAGCATCGGGTATACCCACTATCCAAAACCCGTTGGCCAGCAAAACGCCTTGCACCAATGAAATGATACCCTGCCCCAGTACGTTAGAGTAAGTAGCACTACGCAAGGCATCGGCAAATTTTAAGGCATGTTGCTGGCTGAACGGCGCATAACGCAACATGCGTGCTTCAAACTCGCGCAGCTGCACAAACATAAAGTATAATATAAAATACATTACCAGCAAGGTGAGTATGATGCTGGCCGCACTGCCTAAAATGGAAGGGAAGAGTTCGGCGGCATAGCTACCCAGTTTTTGCAGTGTCTCCTCGGCAAAGCGGGGTTGATTGAAATGTTCGGATGTAAACATATCAATCTTATCTATCCACGAATCAAGCGGAATAGCATCGGTTTTAAAGCTGATGATTTTTTCAATCACCATAAAACTCAGCAACAAAAACGGGATTACAATTACGACCAGCGATGTGAACATAATCACAATAGCCGAAAGTCCGCTGTTCCAGCCGCGCTTTTCAGTTAGCAACAGGTATAACGGGCGGAATAATACATAGAGTACAATGGCTCCCAAAATTGAACTGAAAATTTCGCTAAGGGCGTACAGCAAAAAGCATCCAAGTACAATAATGCTTACCAAAACAATATTATTCCGTTGCTGATGACTGAAAATTGGCATGGGGTAAAATGCTGAAAACTAATAAACAAAAAAGCGCCGAAATGTTCGGCGCTTTTTTGTAATATAAAACGGTACTAAATAAGCGCTCTACACACCAAGCTCTTTTACCATGCTATCAATTTTTGCACAGCTCATTTTAATGGTATCTAAATAAAAAGCAAAATCTTCAGTAGGGTTTTCAACCTCGTAAGGCAATTGCGCTAAAGCCAGGTGAATGTTCGATAGCTGATTTTTAATATCGTGCTTAAACGTACGTATGGCCGGTCCTTCAACTGCTTTGTATTCCTCTTCGTCCTGTTCAAACCCCATGTTATTATTTGCCTAAGTTGATAGCCTTCATTTTATTGTAGAGCGTTTTGCGGTCTATTTTTAAAATTTCGGCGGCCTTGGTTTTATTAAAATTCACCTCGCGCAGCACTTTTAATATGGTTTCGTACTCGGCCTCGAGTGCGGCATTCTTTAAATCATGGCGTACCTCTTTAACCGGTGCAGGTGCAGCCGATGGTTGCTCCTGGTGCATGCCTACAAATGAACCCGAGTTGGTAGGGCCATCAAATGACGAACGGCTGTAGGCCAGCATTTCGAGCGGAAGGGCTTTCATCGGTATCTCGTCGCCCTCGGTTAACAGGGTGGCACGGCGTATCACGTTTTTAAGCTCGCGTATGTTACCTTGCCAGCGGTAGCTCATAAAGCATTCCACTACTTCGGGCGACAGGCGGCTTACACTGCGGCCCAGCTCCTGGTTGGCGCTGCGTAAAAAGTGCTCGGCTAATAAAATTATATCGTTACCACGCTCGCGCAGGGCAGGCATGTAAATACTAAACTCGTTAAAGCGGTGGTATAAGTCCTCACGGAAACGGCCGCGTTGTATCGAATCCTGCAGGTTTTCATTTGTGGCAACGATCAAGCGCACATCCAAGTCGATCTCTTTGGTTGAGCCAATGCGTTTTACCTTGCGCTCCTGCACGGTACGCAACAGGGCTGCCTGAATATCGTATGATAAGTTACCTACTTCATCTAAAAACAAAGTGCCGCCGTTAGCCATCTCAAAGTGACCTATTTTGGTATACAATGCACCGGTAAATGAGCCCTTTTCGTGACCGAAGAACTCGCTTTGAGCCAACTCTTTGGTTAACGAGCCACAGTCCATAGCCACAAAGGGCTGATCGCGGCGTGAGCTGTTGAGGTGAATGCTCTTGGCAACCGACTCTTTACCGGTACCACTCTCTCCCATAATAATTACGCTGTAATTGGTAGGTGCTACCAGCTCAATTTGTCTTAACAACTCCTTTGATGCACGGCTGCTACCGCTCACAAACTCGTTAGACATTACCTGCTTGCTCTTATCCTTACTGCCACCGCTTGCCTTGGTATTACCCACCGCAGCCGATGCCGATGAGGCTTCCTGCTCGGCAGCCTCCAATAAAGCGTAATGTGTTTCAATAGCCTTGTTAATGGTGGTCAGTATCTCATCAGGGTACAGCGGTTTGGTGATGTAATCATATGCGCCCATTTTAATGAGCTCAACCGCCATTTTAATATCAGAGTAACCGGTAATAATAATTACACCGGTTTTTGGATAGTTATTTTTGATATACTTCAGCATTTCGCGGCCGTCGGTATCTTCCAAACGGTAATCGCAAAGCACTAAGTTATACTCGCTGTTTTTAAGCTGTTCCATCCCGTTACTTCCGCTCGAGGCTGTGGCAACCTCAAAGCCATTACGGGTTAAAAATTTGGAAAGCAATAACGCGGTGTTTACTTCATCATCAATGATGAGGATTTTCTTCATAGTGGCAATTTACTCAATTATAGGTAATCTGTTCTCTAAAGGTAGCTCTTCCTACAAAAATGATAAAATTTGTTACATTATAACAAGGCTTGTACATTATTATTTAACTATTATCTAAACAAATTAGTCGTACAAGATAAACTATACATATACTCGCGGAGTTACAGCGGTCAAACACAGGGCTTGTTTCTGCTTAAAAGTGCTATTTTTTATTACATTTGCCTTTGTACACGTATAAGTATGACTGAAGAAAGAGCACTGAATTTTATTGAAGAAATTGTTGAGAAAGACCTGGAAACCGGCAAGCACAACGGCCGTGTTCACACGCGTTTTCCTCCTGAGCCTAATGGTTATTTACACATTGGGCATGCCAAATCTATTTGCTTAAACTTTGGCCTTGCGCAGCGTTATAACGGTAAAACCAACCTGCGTTTTGATGACACCAATCCTGTTACCGAAGATACTGAATACGTAGAAAGCATTAAGGAAGATGTGCGCTGGTTAGGCTTTGAATGGGCTAATGAGCTGTACGCGTCCGACTATTTTGATTTGCTTTATGCCTTTGCCCTCAACTTAATTAAGCAGGGACTGGCCTACGTTGACGATAGTTCTCCTGAAGAAATTGCTGCCCAAAAAGGCACCCCAACCGAGCCCGGCACGCCTAACCAATACCGCAGCCGCAGTATTGAAGAGAATGTGCAACTGTTTGAAGACATGAAGGCCGGTAAATATCCCGATGGCGCTAAAGTGCTGCGTGCCAAAGTTGACCTGGCATCACCCAACATGCACCTGCGCGACCCGCTGATGTATCGCATACGCCATGCCCACCATCACCGCACAGGCGATAAATGGTGCATTTACCCGATGTATGATTTTGCCCATGGCCAGTCGGACGCGATCGAGGAGATCACCCACTCTATTTGTACGTTGGAGTTTATACCCCACCGCGCACTGTATGATTGGTTTATTGAAAAACTGGAAGTATTTCCGTCGCACCAATACGAGTTTGCCCGTTTGAATCTTACCTATACGGTAATGAGCAAACGCAAACTACTGCAATTGGTAAACGAAGGCCACGTGGAGGGCTGGGACGACCCACGCATGCCAACCATTAGCGGTTTACGCCGCCGTGGTTATACACCGGCTTCTATCCGTGAATTTTGTGAGCGCATTGGCGTAGCCAAGCGCGAAAACCTAATAGACGTGGGTTTACTGGAGTTTTGCATACGCGAAGACCTGAACAAAACCGCATGGCGCCGCATGGCCGTGTTAGACCCTATAAAACTGGTTATTACCAATTACCCCGAAGGCCAAACCGAAACCCTGCACGGCGAAAACAACCCTGAGGTTGAAGGTGGCGAAGGCGGTAGAGATATTCCGTTCAGCAACGAGATTTACATTGAGCGCGAGGATTTTATGGAAGTTCCGCCTAAAAAGTTCTTCCGTTTGGGTGTAGGGCTTATGGTGCGCTTGAAGCATGCCTACATTGTAAAATGCGAGAGCTTTGTAAAGGATGCCGATGGCAACGTAACCGAGGTGCATTGTACCTATATTCCCGAATCAAAATCGGGTAACGACACCAGCGGTATTAATGTAAAAGGCACCATCCATTGGGTAAGCGTACCGGGTGCTAAAACTGCCGAAGTGCGTTTGTACGATCGTCTGTTTAAATCAGAAAATCCGGCCGCCGAAGAAGGCGACTTTAAAGACGACCTGAACCCGAACAGCTTACAGATCATTAACGCCTATGTTGAACCCGATCTGGCTGCTGCAATACCAGGCAAAGGCTACCAGTTCATCCGCAAAGGTTACTTTACTTTAGATAAACTATCTACCGACGAGAAACTGGTATTTAACCGCACGGTGACTTTGAAGGATGGTTGGGTGAAGAAGGGATAATTATTATTCGTAATGTTTAGTCCGTGCAGGGTCCTCTACGAGAGACCCTGCTGAAACAAAATGCTGAAGTAATTGCATCAACGCGGCGCAGGGTCCTCTCTGAGAGACCCTGCTGAAACAAAAAATAAATTAAACCTGAGGTTGGTGTTGTCACCAACCTTTGCATTATAATATAAAAGTGAAAATCGTCACCTACAACGTAAACGGCATACGCTCGGCCAT
Source organism: Mucilaginibacter terrae (assembly GCF_031951985.1). NCBI lineage: Bacteria > Pseudomonadati > Bacteroidota > Sphingobacteriia > Sphingobacteriales > Sphingobacteriaceae > Mucilaginibacter > Mucilaginibacter terrae. The sequence continues at coordinate 3,033,121 of NZ_JAVLVU010000001.1, forward strand.
GACCAAAGGCTGGCTATCTTGGCTGCAGGCCACCGATGCCGATGTGGTGTGCTTACAGGAAATTAAAGCCACACCCGATGTGCTTACTGATCTGTTTTTGGTAGAGCAGTTGGGGTATCAGCACTACTGGTATCCGGCCCAAAAGAAAGGTTATAGCGGTACGGCCATCTTTACCAAACACACGCCCAAACATGTGGAGTATGGTTGCGGCATTGAAGATTTTGACAACGAGGGCCGCTGCATCAGGGTTGATTTTGAGGATATATCGGTCATGAGCGTGTATTTCCCATCAGGATCGAGCGGTGATGAGCGCCAGGTTTTTAAATACCGTTTTTTGGATGAGTTTGGCGAATATCTGAACAAATTAAAGTGGGCTTACCCCAAGCTGGTGGTTTGCGGCGATTACAATATTTGCCACAAGCCTATCGATATTCATAACCCAAAAGCGAACGCAAACTCATCAGGCTTTTTGCCGGAAGAGCGTGCCTGGATGGACCGCTTTGTAGATAACGGTTTTGTAGATAGTTTCCGTTACCTTAATCCCGAACCGCACAACTATACCTGGTGGAGCTTCCGCGCCAATGCCCGCGCTAAAAACTTAGGCTGGCGTATTGATTACAATATGGTAACTACCGAACTGCAAAGCACCATTAAACGCGCCGCTATTTTGCCCGAAGCAAGACACTCCGACCATTGCCCGGTGTTGCTGGAACTGGATGTTTAGGTTTGCAGAAGCAAGCTTTTGTTTACCCGTTACGTCAGTTTCAAGAATTGTTCAGGGTTTTGTTTCTATGTTAAACTAATGGAATAACCATTTGCGGTATATTGCTCAATATTTCAACAAAACCACATGGCTGTTAAAACTATAATTATTGCTGCCGCATTACTTTGCGGATTAGGTTCATTTGCACAGGCGCAACAAGTGGCGTATCCGCCATCGCAAGAAAAACTCATACCCGAAAGCAGATTAAAGGCGGCATCCGAATTGCTTGCAGCAACAGGGCTTTCCACTCAAATGGATGCCATGTACAGCACCATGATCGATGCAAACAGTGCACAAATTCCGGCAGATAAAAAGGCGAAGTTTAAAGAGCTATGACTAACTTCTTAAAAAAGTATATGAGCTACGAATCGATGAAGGATGACCTGGCAAAAATATACGCCGAAGAATTTACCGAACAGGAATTAAAAGACATTACTAAATTTTACTTAACCCCTGCCGGTAAAAAAGTGAATCAAAAAATGGCTGCGTTAATGCAAAAAGGCGTTGTATTAGGCCAAAACAGGATGCAGGCTCACTTAGCCGAATTTCAGAACGATTTACAGAAGGCTTTTCCCAATTAGTATAATTCTAAATTATCGTAAAACGGCAAGTAGGTTGCGCCTGGTTTAATATCGGGTGTAAATACCATTATAGCCGTACATTTTTGCTGGTTATCAATCTCGAAGGCAATACCCTCGCCTTGATAAATGTCGAACTTTTTAGAATCCTTTTTAAACCATGCCGTCTTTTGAGGGCGATATAAGTCTTCAATTTGCTCAAGGGTTGAACCCACGCGCACGTTATCTTTAGTTATAAACCACGGCGAGGTTATCCTGATTTGTTTTACCCGGCTCGTTTCATCGTCGGTACCCATTTGGCGTGAGGCATAGATCATGGTTTGATAACCTTTACTATTATGGTTGGCATACCATATCGAAAGAGACTTGCCCATGGCAGCATCACCCGCATCGGGTCGGCCAAGGCGCCGGGTAACATCGGCACCGTTATCATTCAACGCGGTCTGACCAATTGATTTTCCAGGAATAATTAATTTATCAGTTGGTATTGAAGCCGTTCTTGTAGTGGTGGCATCTGTTGTATCAATGGTCTGTTTGCTGGTTTCGGTCTTTTTATCGGGTTGATTACAGGCTGCGAGGCATATAGCAGCAAGTATCAGGAGTTTACTACTTTTCATAAAATCTATAACAATCCAATAGCGGTTAGTGTTCAGCATGCAACTAAAATTGCATTGCTTTGTATTATTACAGCAATGAAGAGCAAAGGGCAGCAAATTATAGGCGACTGGTTTAAGCAAAAAGGCTGGCGGCAGTTCCCGTTTCAGCAGGAAATGCAGGATGCTTATCTGGGCGGCTATTCGGGTTTGCTTAACGCGCCAACCGGTAGCGGTAAAACCTTTGCGCTGTTTTTACCCTTTTTGGTGGGCTATATTAACCAATACCCCGATACCTACCAAACCCGAAACAATAACGGTTTGCTGATGCTGTGGATAACGCCCTTGCGTGCCTTAACCAACGACATACGCAAAGCCATGCAGGAGGTGTGCGACGAAATAGGCCTCCCCTGGCGCATAGGCACCCGCACCGGCGACACCTCAGCCGCCGAAAAGCAGGCCCTTCGCAAAAAGCTCCCCGAAGTATTGCTCACCACCCCCGAAAGTCTGCACCTGATGCTGGCGCAAAAAAACTACCCCGACATGTTTAAGCACCTGCAGGTGGTGGTAATTGATGAATGGCACGAGTTGTTAGGAACCAAAAGGGGTGTGCAGGTGGAGTTGGGCTTGTCGAGGCTCAAAAATCTCACCCCGACCCTCTCCAAAGGAGAGGGAGATAAGAACCCTTCTATCGGGGGAAATAAATATCCTCATTATCATACTACGGATGCTTTGAGCTGGCATGCCAATATTGGCAATGCCAAGCAAATGAGGGCGCAACCCACCGAAGCAGAGAGTGTTCTTTGGCAATTTCTACGGAATAATGGTTTAGGTTGTAAATTCAGGAGACAACATCTTATTGGTAATTACATTCCTGATTTTGTTTGTCTGGAGAAAAAATTGGTAGTTGAGGTTGACGGCGATTACCATAACACTGATGAACAACGGGTTCTTGACGAGCAGCGTACCGCTTATCTGAATGAAAAAGGTTACAAAGTTGTGCGGTTTAATAATGATCAAGTTCTGCATGATATTGACAATGTTGTTCTATCAATCAAAAAAACACTTGATGCTGGAAGTGATAAGAAAAAAAGCCCCCTCCCCCTTGGGGAGGGCTGGGGTGGGGTTATCTGGGGCATTAGCGCAACCATAGGTAACCTTGAGCAGGCGGCCGAAGTGCTGTTAGGCAATGCCTTCCCGCCGGAGCGGATAAAGATGATACGGGCTAATATTGAAAAGAAGCTGGACATACGCTCGGTTATTCCGCAGGATGTGGAAAATTACTCGTGGACAGGCCACATAGGCCTTAAACTGCTACCCGAGGTAATGGAGATCGTAGAGAAGAGCAAAACCACGCTCATTTTTACCAATACCCGTGCACAATCGGAAATATGGTATCACGCCATCCTCAATAACTATCCCGATTATGCAGGCATAATGGCCATGCACCACGGCTCGCTGGATAATGATTTGCGTAACTGGGTGGAGCAGGCGCTGCACCAGGGGATACTCAAAGTGGTGGTTTGCACTTCGAGTTTAGATTTAGGGGTTGATTTTCGTCCGGTTGATACGGTAGTACAGGTGGGCAGCCCTAAAGGCGTGGCTCGTTTTATGCAGCGGGCAGGGCGCAGCGGTCACCACCCGGGGGCTGTATCCAAAGCATATTATATTCCTACCCACTCACTGGAGTTATTGGAAGGCGCGGCGCTTAAACAAGCCATTTCCGAAACCCGCTTTGAAAGCCGCGACCCTATTTTGCTGGCTATTGATGTGCTTATACAATATATGGTTACGCTGGCCGTTTCTGATGGCTTCAGGGCTGATGAATTGTACGAAGAAGTTAAAAGCACCTACGCCTTTGCCGATCTGCGCCGGAACGAATTTGGCGAACTACTCGATTTCATTACCACCGGCGGAGCTACGCTATCACAGTACGACGAATTTTTAAAGGTTGAGGTAGAAGACGGCCTGTTTAAAGTGAATAGCCGCCGGGTAGCCATGCGCCATCGGTTTAGCATTGGTACCATTACCAGTTATGCCACTTTGCGGGTTAAGATGCTGCATGGTGGCTCATTGGGGTCGATAGAGGAGGGCTTTGTGGCACGCCTTAAACCCGGTGATACCTTTTGGTTCGCGGGCCGTAGCCTGGAGTTTGTTCAGCTGAAAGAAATGACAGCCATTGTACGAAAATCAAACAAAACAAAGGGCTTAATACCCAGCTGGGCGGGCGGGCGCATGCCGCTATCATCACAACTATCGGCCGTGCTGCGCGATAAGTTAGACGAGGTAGCCCAGCATCTTGAAAAAGATGAAGAAGTGGTGGCGTTACGCTCACTTTTTAATTTACAGGAGCAATTGTCTCATTTGCCCCGAAAAAATGATTTGCTCATCGAATCATTCGAGTCGCGCGATGGGCATCATTTGTTTGTTTACCCCTTTGAGGGGCGATTGGTGCATGAGGGCATGGCCTCCTTGATAGCTTACCGCATGGGCAAGATCAGGAAAGCCACCTACAGCATTGCCATGAACGATTATGGCTTTGAGCTGCTTACCGATGAGCCCATACCGTTGATGGAGGCTTTGGAAGAAGACCTGTTCAGCATCCATAATTTAATTGATGATATTCAGCATAGCTTAAATGCTAATGAAATGGCCCGGAGGCGTTTCAGGGACATTGCGCAAATTGGCGGATTAATATTTAATGGTTACCCGGGCCAGCCTATTAAAAACAGGCATTTGCAAGCCAGCACAGGGCTTTTGTTTGATGTATTTACCGAGTACGAACCCGATAATTTACTCATACGCCAGGCATACAATGAAGCCTTAGCCTTTCAGTTAGAAGAATTCAGGCTGCGCGAGGCTTTGCAGCGCATACAAAAGCAGGAAATAGTTATTAAAGTGCTGGAGCGCCCTACCCCTTTTGCCTTCCCCATTATGGTTGATAGGTTGCGCGAAAAGATCACCATGGAAACATTGGAAGAACGCGTTGCCAAAATGGCCCGCAGCTACAATGCCATGGAGAACTTTGACGAACCAATGGAGCCTGCGCCCGAGCCGGCTAAACCGCGAAAGAGAAAACTTTAAATAAGCTACAATTCCAAAAGGCTTGACAAATATCAATCGTAATTTTTGATACATGTCATGGTGCAGCTAAGCGCCATACCTGATATTTGTAGTATAAATCAGTACACAAAGCCATGAAACTTGTATCATATATCATCGCCTTAAATATACCCAATGCCGATCCTGCGCAAATTTCGGCAGCGTTGCTTATCGGGGTTTCTTATATTAAAAAAATAATGCATTAAAAAATTCACTTCTCTACTGCAACCAATTCGGCATAAGTAGCGTCTTGCCTTTATATACAATGTTACACCTTATGTCATTATCTATCAAAACTCCGTTATTATTTGCATTTATTATACTGCTTACCGCCTTTGGCGCAAAGGCTCAGGATAAAATTAAAAACATTGGCAATAAAGCCCGCACTGGCAGCAGCAACGCCAGCTTTGCGGTGGTTAAAGGCAATCAGGTGGGTATAAAAATGAAAGCCGGAGGCAAGCCAGTACAATTGCTCAAACTTAATTTTGGTGTTGAGAACAGGAATAAAGACAGTATTCGTTTTAAGGTAAATGTTTACGAGTACGATGGTACCAAAACCAGCAATAATTATGTTAAGCAAGATATTTTAGGCGTTATCCCTCCCGGTAAAAACCGTGTGGATGTTAACCTCGCCCCATATAACGTAACCGTTAAAGGAAGCCTGCTGGTGGCCATTGAGTGGCTGGAAACCCATAAAGGTTCGGAACCATCGTTTTCAATAGGATTGTTTAACGGGGGTACCTTCCGTTACCAAACGGGTGAGTGGAACAAAATACCGGTTGCCGGCATCGACTTTAATATGGATGTGAAAAAACTTAAATAAAACAGAGAGGATAGCAGGCTGGAAAACCGCCTGTTATTTTTGTTTATACATGTTCATCAGCTTTAGCAATACCCCATTCGTCCAGCCAAAACCATCCTGCAGTGGGTATTCGCCACCTCCGGCGCTGGCATCAGTATGTTGAACATCATACTTTTCGAGCAGCTTGCCGGTGCGGTTAAATTCTTTCAGGTTGATTTGAATCCAGCGTTGGGCTATGTTTTGTGCCAGGGCATCTTGTTTATAGTTACGCAAGCCTACAATAGTAATGTATTGCAGCGGAGCCCAACCGTTGGGTTGGTCCCATTGCTGGCCGGTTGAATTTAATGTTGTGGCTACACCACCGGGCTGCACAAACTTATCTTTAATTAAATCCGTAATTTGCCGGGCCTGCGCACTATCAGTCATGCTAAAAAATAGCGGAAATGCCGTAGCAATACTCACCTGCGCCGATAGTGTTTTGAGTTTCCAGTTATAATCGCGGTAGCAGCCTGTTTTAGCATCCCAGCAATATTTCGACAAAGCAGCTTTGCGCTTAAATGCTTTTTCACGATATACGGTGGCCGATTTCATCCTACCATCAACTTCATAAGCGCGGGCAATCACTCTTTCCAGATTATATAGCAAACTGTTCAGGTCAACCGCAATTAGGTTTGTAGTTTCAATAGTGGCCAGGCTTTTACCATCGGCCATCCAGCGGCTGCTAAAATCCCAACCCGACTCGGCCGCTGCCCGTATATTACGGTAAAAATCGGCCTTATTCTGTTTAGTTTCTTTGCCGGCCAGCACATCTTCGCGGTATGATTCTTCGCGCGGAGTTTCACTGGCGTCCCAGTACCGGTTAAGAATACTGCCGTCGACAAGTCGTACAGCATGTTCGGCAGCCGTGCCGTTTTTTAATTTGTTTGAGCCATGCATCCAGTACTCATACTCTTTAATTAATTGCAGCTTGTAAGTTTGCAGTACCTTTTTACCTTTATGCCGCGCCAGCAACTCAACCATCATGGCAAAAAATGGCGGCTGCGAGCGGCTTATATAATACGTGCGGTTGCCGTTGGGTATATGTCCGTACTTATCTACCAGGTAGGCAAAATTTTTCACCATACTTTCTATCAAATCATAATGTTTGGCTTCCTCAAGGCCCAGCATGGTAAAGTACGAGTCCCAATAATAAACTTCTCTGAAACGCCCTCCGGGCACAATGTAATTATGCGGCAGGGAGATGAGTGTGGTGCCTTTTGCCGTATCTGCTGCGTGTTGCAATACTGTCCATAAGGTATCAATATGTTTGCGTATGCCGGCCTGTATATTACTTTTATACGGAATGCCATTCTCGGCAGGTGTATTAAAGTATGTCTTTACAAATTTTTTCAAATCAAACCCCGGCTTATTTTTCGACTCCTCATATTCTTCAAGTATGGCAGTAACCGGTCTACGGGGTGTAGCATCAACAAATGTTTTACCATCGGCATATACCTGCTGCATTTGTACATCTTCAAACAAACCCGGGTATAATTGGGCGGGTGTTTTAACTTGTGCAACGGCAGATAAATAGATAAAACAAGTAATAAGCGGCAGTAATAAATTTTTAATACGCATCATATTCAATTAAACCAAGTAATTCATAAATTGTCATACCAAAGCAAAGAAAAATATAGATGTTTAAACATTTAATTTTATCTATTACATTTGTAGACATAAAACATAACATGAAAAAATTAACGACCTTATTTGTAGCAGTTATTGCGGTAGCTTTAGTTGCTTTTAAACCAATTGCCCCTGTAACTTTTAAAGTTGACACGCAAAGAAGTAAAATTGAGTGGACTGGTAAAAAAGTTACCGGCCAGCACACCGGCACTATTAAATTAGCATCGGGCGAAGTTGCTACTAACGGTAAAGTTCCAACCGGTGGTAAATTTGCTATCGACATGAACAGCATGGATTGTACAGATCTAAGCGGCGAAGCCAAAGGAAAATTATTAGGTCACTTAAAATCAGAAGATTTCTTTGGTACCGAAAAATATCCAACTGCCGAATTTACCGCAACTAAAATTACACCTGCAGGTGCCGGTAAAGTAAACGTAACCGGTAACATCGTTATTAAAGGTAAAACCAGCGTTATTACTTTCCCTGCTACTTACGCTGTTGCTGGCAATAACTTAACTGTTACTGCAACTGATGTTAAAGTTGACCGCACTAAACACGATATCCGTTACGGTTCGAAAAGCTTTTTCGAGAGCATTGGCGACAAAGCTATTGATGATGAGTTTTTATTAAATATTAATTTGGTAGCTACACGCTAACATTACATATTTACTGCTCGTATACAAGAATCCTGGCCTATGCGTCAGGATTTTTTGTTTTAAAACTTTACGGAATGAAACAATTTTGCTTTGTTTGCGTATAAGGAGATAATTATGACAGCGAGCACCTCCAAACCTATTAGTATACTATTGGTTGATGATGATGAGATCAACAATTTTATTTCGATAAAATTAATTAAAAAAGCATTGGTTTATGCTGACATAACCGCTTGTTTGGACGGCAGCTATGCTATTAACCAGCTTTTGGAAATTCAGGAAAAGAACCCCGAAAACCTGCCCGATTATATCCTGCTCGATATTAATATGCCTATTATGAACGGTTGGGAGTTTTTAGACGAATATAAGCGTTTAGGCCTCGACCCATTGGGTAAATCAAAAATCTTCATTATATCTTCCTCAGTTTTTAGTAACGACATCAACAAAGCCAAATCATACGAATTGGTAAAAGACTTTATTTCGAAGCCATTGAACGTAGAGAAAATAAAAGAGTTGTTTTCTGTTGAAAAAATCGTTTAATAAGGCGTAATACTAAACGTATCATCCTGTTGTTTTACATAGCCAATAGCTGTTGATTTGGCATGGTAAAATAAACAAGCCCAGTTTTCGGCCGATGCCTTTGCTCCGTATTCCTCGCGGAGGTGCATGGCTTTTTTACCGTCGTAATCATACTTTGCTGCAAACTTTCGCAGTAATTGCTCTGGCTCCGGAAGCTCATCTCCCCCAAAAAAGCATTTTTGCCCGTCGTTTTCAATTAAAAATACCTGGTGGTATTGCGTATGCCCTCCCGAAAGTTCATAGTGAATACCGGGGCGGACCTCGCCATCGCCTTCTACAAATTCTATCTTAGCTTCGCGTTCCAGGGTTTCAAATATGGGTTTGCGGTACGAGCTTGATTTGCCCGACATGGCTACTTCCCACTCACCTTTATTAATCACATGCACCGCCTGCGGAAAGCTTGGCTCCAGTTTACCATTGCGCTCAACTACTAAACCCCCGGTATGATCATAATGCAGGTGCGATTGCAGCACCAGCGTAACTTCGCCCGGCGCAAAACCGGCTTTGCGTATGTTTTGATGAATGATGGGTTCGCCGGAGCTATCTTTTAATCCGAGGCCGCTGTCGAGCACGATGAGGTCGCGGTCGGTTTTAACTAAAAACGGGTTTACGTGGATGAACAGCGAACCGGGGCGGTCTTTTGCATTATCGGTGGCTGGATTGAAGGGAATAAATTGTTTGGATGAGTCAACCGAGTAAGAGCCTTCGCCTAATGCAAAAATTTCCATAGTAACTGTAGCGTGTTATATTAAGAAATGTACCTTTGTGGGTTATATAAACCCTGTAAACCATTAAAAGGTTTCGTAGTACAAAAGTATGCAAAAACGGTGGGCGCTAAAGCAAAATCCCGATATTAATGAGGTAACACGTATTTCGGCCCAATTATGTATCGATGAGGTTTTGGGTGCCATGCTGTTACAACGGGGGATAAACACCTTTGACGAAGCCCGTTTTTTCTTTCGCCCTGATTTGCGCCACCTGCACGATCCATTCCTAATGGCAGGTATGGAACAGGCCATTGAACGCATTGAACAGGCCATACAGGCTGGTGAGAAGATACTGATTTATGGTGATTACGACGTTGATGGCACTACAGCCGTTACGGTAGTTTACAGCTTCTTTAAGAAGCGCTACGACAGGCTGGAGTATTACATTCCCGACCGTTACCTTGAAGGCTATGGTATATCAACCCAAGGCATTGATTACGCTGCCGAAAATGGCTTCTCGCTTATAGTTGCACTTGATTGTGGCATTAAATCTGTTGATAAGGTAGCTTATGCCAATGAGTTGGGTATCGATTTTATTATTTGCGATCACCACACCCCGGGCGATGAGTTACCAGCCGCCGTGGCCGTACTCGACCCAAAGCGTACCGATTGCGATTACCCTTATAAAGAACTTTCTGGCTGTGGTATTGGCTTTAAGCTGATACAAGCCTATGCGCAAAAAAACGACATTGATTTTGAAGAGGTTGCACAATACCTCGACCTGGTAGCTACCAGTATAGCTTGCGATATTGTACACATCACCGGCGAAAACCGTACGCTGGCCAGCTTCGGCCTGCAAAAAATAAATACCAACCCCGGCACTGGTATTAAGGTGCTGATGGATATTGCGGGTAAGAATATTAACTATTCCATATCCGACATTGTGTTCATGATAGGTCCGCGCATTAATGCGGCCGGAAGAATTGACAATGCCCGACATTCGGTTGAATTGCTTTTGGCCGAAGATATAGATGCCGCCAAGGAAAAGGGCATGCTCATAAGCGAAAAGAACATGGAGCGCAAAGAGCACGACCTGGCCATAACTGACGAAGCTTTGAGCATGATAGCCGCCGATGCCGTAATGACCGGGCGTAAATCTACCGTGGTATTTAATGAGCGCTGGCACAAGGGGGTAATAGGTATTGTGGCATCGCGCCTTACCGAAAAATACTATCGCCCAACCATTGTACTTACCCGCTCCAACGGGCATGTGGCCGGTTCGGCCCGCTCGGTTGTTGGTTTTGATTTGTACGAAGCCCTGTGCGGATGCAGCGATCTGCTCCTGCAATTTGGCGGGCACAAGTATGCGGCAGGCTTAACCATGCAACCCGAACAGGTGGAAGCTTTTACCGCCCGTTTTGAAGAAGTGGTAAGTGCCAGCATTACCGAGCAGCAACTTATTCAGGAGATACAGATAGATGCCGAACTAAAGCTGGAACAAATTACGTCCAAATTTTTCCGGGTTTTAAACCAATTTGGTCCGTTCGGTCCCGAAAATATGTGCCCGGTGTTTATCACGCGCAATGTTTCGGTATATGGCAACGTTAGTTTGGTGGGCAGCAATCATATTAAAATGACGGTTCACCAAAGCGGCTCGCCACTGTTTGATTGTATTGCCTTTAACCAGGGCGAATGCATTGAAGAGCTACGCAAAGGCAAACCGTTTGATATTTGTTATACCATTGAAGAAAACATTTGGCGCGAAAAGCGTTCCATACAATTAAATATTAAAGGAATTAGGTGTTAGTTGTGTTGTGAGTTGTGAGTTGTCCATTGTCTGGAAACTCCCGATCTCACAACCGACAACTCACAACTCACAACTCAACCAAAAATGAATTTACGCGCCGATAATCTGGTAAAAAAATACAAACAGCGTACTGTGGTAAACGATGTATCGTTCAACGTATCGCAGGGCGAAATTGTGGGCTTGCTGGGGCCCAACGGTGCCGGTAAAACTACGTCGTTTTATATGATCGTAGGATTGATTAAGCCGAATGAAGGCCATATTTATCTGGACGATCAGGAAATAACCAATGATGCCATGTATCGCCGTGCACAAAAAGGTATTGGTTACCTGGCGCAAGAGGCTTCGGTATTTCGCAAGCTTACGGTGGAGGATAATATTAAAGCCGTGCTTGAAATGGGCAGCATGACCAAGGCCGAACAAAAGGATAAACTGGAAGAACTGATAGACGAATTCAGTTTACACCGCGTACGCAAAAACCGTGGCGACCTGCTTTCGGGCGGTGAGCGCCGCCGTACCGAAATTGCCCGTGCCCTGGCTGCCCAACCTAACTTTATCCTGCTGGATGAGCCTTTTGCGGGTGTTGACCCCATAGCGGTAGAAGAGATACAAGCCATGGTTTACAAGCTCAAACACCGTAACATCGGCATCCTCATTACCGACCACAACGTACAGGAAACCCTCTCCATAACCGACCGCGCCTACTTACTTTTCGAAGGCAAGATACTCGAATCGGGTGTACCTGAAGTATTGGCCTCCAACGAAATGGTGCGCAAGGTTTACCTGGGCGCTAACTTTGTGCTCAAAAGAAAAACTTTTGCTTAAAAAGTCGCCATTACAAAATAGCTAAAGTACGGCTATTGCCTTATTATTACCAAAACATCCAAACCAACCAATGCTCAAGATCAAATGCCTTTTACTTGTGTTGCTTGCAATCGTAAGTATGGCGCCGAATGCTCAATCGCAAGATAAATCAACCAGCAGTCAAAAGTTTGATTACGGCTGGAAGTTTAAGCTGGGAGATTATCCGGAAGCGGCGAAGCCAGATTTTAATGATTCATTGTGGCGGAGACTCGACCTGCCTCACGACTGGAGTATTGAAGGTAATTTTGACGCTAAAAACCCTATGGGTAATGATGGCGGTTATTTACCCGCAGGCATAGGCTGGTACCGAAAAACCTTTGAAGTAAAGGCTGATGTGCAATACAAGAAAATGAGCCTGTATTTTGAAGGTATATATATGAATGCTGAAGTATTTATTAACGGTACATCTTTAGGGATACGCCCTTACGGTTATTCATCTTTCTATTACGACATTAGTCCATACATTAAAAAGGGGCAAAACATTGTAGCTGTTAAGGTTGATAATTCCCAACAGAAAAACTGCCGCTGGTATTCCGGATCGGGCATATACCGGCATGTATGGTTAACCACAACCAATCCTGTTCATATTCAGCAGTGGGGAGTTAATATTTCTACCCCCGAAGCAAATTCAAAAAAGGCAACAGTAAACCTAAAGGTTAACGTACAAAATCAAAGCATCATCGCCCAAAACATAATTTTAGCGGTTAATATTTACGACAAGAGAAACAAAAGAGTTGGTAATGGCGAGGTTTCGGCTACATTAAATGCAAATTCAGTAAAAGAAGTCACCCGCGATATTATACTTAAATCTCCATTTCTGTGGTCTCCCCATCACCCGGACAGGTACCGTGCCGAAATAAAGATCATTCAAAAAAACACAGTGCCCGAAACCTACACTACACGTTTCGGGATCAGGAAAATAGAATATAGTGCAGAAAAGGGCTTTGTTTTAAACAATACACCCATCAAATTAAACGGCGGGTGTGTTCATCATGATAACGGGCCTTTAGGCGCGGCCGCCTATGACCGTGCCGAATATAAAAAAGCAGAATTATTGAAGGGTGCCGGGTTTAATGCAGTACGCACAAGCCACAATCCACCATCGGAAGCATTTTTAGATGCATGCGATTCATTGGGATTATTGGTTATAGATGAAACCTTTGATGGATGGAGGGAGCGAAAGAACACGTATGACTATTCGTTGTATTTTGATAAATGGTGGAAAAAGGATACCGAAGCAATGGTTTTAAGAGACCGGAATCATCCATCAATTGTTATTTGGAGTATAGGGAATGAGATTATTGAGCGTAAAACGCTTGAAGCCGTACAAACTGCGCATAAACTGGTAACACAGGTACACAAACTTGACCCTTCGCGCCCTGTAACATCGGCCATGGCCAGTTGGGATAAAAACTGGGAAATATTTGATCCGCTATTTGCAATGCACGACATTGGAGGTTACAACTACCTCATGCAACATGCTGAAGCGGATCACGAGAGAGTTCCGTCGCGTATAATTTTACAAACAGAATCGTACCCAAGGGACGCTTTCAGCAACTGGAAAGCTGTAAATGACCATGCCTATGTTGTTGGAGACTTTGTGTGGACCGCAATAGATTACCTGGGAGAATCGGGCATAGGCAGGAACTATTACACCGGTGATTTACCCGGCGAACATTGGGAGCGTGATCTATTTCCATGGCATGGTGCTTATTGCGGTGATATTGACCTTACAGGCTGGCGTAAGCCCATATCACACTACAGGGAAATACTGTACAGCGAAAGGCAAAACCTATACATGGCCGTTAAGGAGCCTAACAAATATTACGGCGAGATACATGAAACACTGTGGTCGGTATGGCCAACCTGGGAAAGCTGGAATTGGCCCGGACATGAGGGTAAAAACATAGATGTGGAAATTTATTCGAAATACCCTTTGGTAAGGTTATACCATAATGGAAAATTAATTGGCGAAAAGGCAACAACCAGAAATGAAGAGTTTAAAGCAGTATTTACCATTCCCTATGAGCCAGGAGAGCTTAAAGCTGTTGCTGTTGTTAACAACAAAGAAGTTAACCCGGTTATATTAAAAACTGCTGGAGAAGCATCCCAAATTAAATTATCAGCCGATAGAACGGTGCTAAAGCCCGATGGGCAGGACCTGTGTTACATATCTGTTGAATTAATGGACGGGCAGGGCAACCTTCAGCCTAATGCCGAAGATCAGCTTACTTTTAGCATTAAAGGCTCCGGCACTATTACAGCCGTAGCAAATGCCAACCTTAAAGATATATCTCCTTATATAGGCCATCAAAAAAACGCATGGAAAGGGCGGGCAATGGTAGTTGTAAAAAGCAGCAGCCAGGGGGGGAACATTGAACTCTCCGTTACAGGTGCCGGGTTAAAGCCGGGTAAAGTTAACCTAACTTCGAAATAGGAATTGTACCTTAATTTAACGCAAGTTTGGCAAGCAGCCAAAGAAGGATATGAAACTGGCGATAGTCAATTTTAACTTTGTGCTTAAAAGAAAAACTTTTGCTTAATTTGGCTGTCGCATTACTGCTATGACCCTTATAAACTCCGTTGTTACCTGGCTCATGAAAAAGCGCATTCACCAGATTGAGCTTTTTATAAAATACCCCAATGAGGTGCAAACCGAGTGGTTTAACCAGCTTATTAGCAACGGCACCGATACTGAATGGGGCAAACAGCACCATTACAAAAGCATCAAAACCCTTCATGATTTTAAAGAGCGCGTTCCGCTGCAAAATTACGACACGCTGAAGCCTTATATTGAGCGTATGCTCAAAGGAGAGCAAAACGTATTGTGGCCGTCGGAGATCCGCTGGTTTGCCAAATCATCGGGCACCACTAACGACAGGAGTAAGTTTATCCCGGTAAGTGAGGAATCATTAGAAGAATGTCACTTTAAGGGCGGAAAGGACATGCTTACCATTTACTGCAACAACCGGCCCGATGCATTGCTGTTTACCGGCAAGGGGTTAACGCTGGGTGGTAGCCACCAGGTGGGTCAGCTAAATGGCGATACTTACTTTGGCGACCTGTCGGCCGTGATCATGAAAAACCTGCCTATGTGGGCCGAGTTTTACCGCACCCCCGATCTTACCATTGCCCTGCTCGAAAACTTTGAGGAAAAAATAGAGAAGATGGCGCATGCCACCATCAACGTAAACGTAACCACCATTAGCGGCGTACCTACATGGAATTTGCTCCTGTTTAAGCGCATTCTCGAAATTACCGGTAAGAAGAACCTGTTAGAAGTATGGCCTAACCTCGAGCTGTATGTTCACGGAGCCGTAAGCTTTACACCCTACCGCGAGCAGTTTAAAAAGCTCATTCCAACCGATGGTATGTATTACCTCGAAACCTACAATGCCAGTGAAGGTTTCTTTGGCATACAAGACCGTGAAGAGCCGGGAGATATGCTCCTGATGCTCGATTACGGCATATTTTACGAGTTTTTGCCTTTAGAGAACCTGCATGATGATAACCCGCGCACACTAACGCTCGATGAGGTAGAACTGGATAAAAACTATGCACTCATCATCAGCACCAATGCCGGTTTATGGCGATATATGATTGGCGACACTGTGCGCTTTACCTCGTTAGATCCCTTCCGCATACAAATAACCGGCCGCACCAAACATTATATCAACGCCTTTGGCGAAGAGGTGATCATCGACAACGCCGAACGTGCGTTAGAAGAAGCCTGCCGCCAAACCGATGCCATAATTGCCGATTACACGGCGGCTCCTATCTATTTTAGCGATAGCAAAGCCGGTGGCCACGAGTGGATCATAGAATTTGAACGCAAGCCTGCCGAGTTTGAACGCTTTGTTGATTTGTTAGATGAAACCCTGCGCAAGGTAAATTCAGACTATGATGCCAAACGCTTTAAAGACATGGCCCTGCATCGCCCTAAAGTACACACCGTACCCGGTGGAACTTTTGTGAACTGGATGAAACAGCGGGGTAAATTTGGCGGACAGCATAAAGTTCCGCGCCTGGCAAACAACCGCGAGTATGTGGATAGCATACTCGAAATGATGGGCATCAGGCAAACATCTGCCGCCTGATAAACGCCAGATTACTTATTGATCATTAAGCCGGTTACCTCAAAAACCAATCGTTTTTTTGGGTTGGCAAGCGCCTCGTGCTGCTTTTTACCTACCACAGTATCACCTGCCATATGCTGCTGGTCATCGGCTATAAATTGTTTGGCGGCTACGCCCTCAATAATAACTTCGCGGCCTTTTAATTCAACAGGTAAGGTTACATTGTAATTTTTGAAGTGCGCACGTATTACCCGCCCGCTATCAGCATCCAATTCAAACCAGCCGCCTTTGGGTTTAGTAACCCGTAATACTTTTCCCACAATTACGGCACTGATACGGGTACGGCGTCCCATAAAATCCTCGAGTTCCGAAGCCTTCTTAAGACCAATACTGCCGGGTTTGGTTCCGTACACCATGCCATGCGGCAGGGCAACCTTTTTTTGTGCTGATGCCGTAACTGAAAACATGCAGATAAAGATTATCCCTGATAGTAGCCTTTTGGTTGATACAAACATACTCATACAACAAAGTTTAAAAGCCTTTGGTTTCGGTATTTGCAAAAGCGGTTTTATTAACAATATTTAACACTTGCCAACATGTTATAACCATAAAGAGTTGCTTAATTAGCAGGATAATTAAAGCTCAATTTCTCCACTGCTTTTATTATAAGTAATTTAGCGCGTTATTAAGCTTTGCTTTGTTGCAAAACCCGTGTTTTGTACGTATCAAGCTTGTGCGTAAATGTGTAATTGAATGAATAAACTTTTATGATCTTTCAAAAATCTTCGTTGGTTAAGAATAGTTTAGCAACAGGGCTTATAGCCTTTACTATGGCCTTTGCGGCCTGTAATAAAAGCAATGACACTCCGGATGTTGCACCAACATCCGAAACTGTTCCGGTGCTGGCTAATGTAACGTCTACTGGTGCGCAGGTATCCGGGAATGTAACCGGCATCGGCTCTTCGTTCAGTATTACTGCTGTTGGAGTTTGTTACAGTGCTACTAATCAAAACCCAACCATAACCGATTCAAAAACCACCGATGGCACTACATATAATTTCAAAAGTGTATTAACGGGTTTAACACCCAATACAACCTATTATGTGCGCGCCTATGCACAAGATAATGCCGGTGTGGGTTACGGCAGTGTTATCACCTTTAAAACCAGCGCAACCGGTGCCGATACTACTGTTACTACCAGCACGTTGGCAGGCAGCGCAACCCTGGGCAGCACCAATGGCACAGGCACAGCCGCAAGTTTTGGCAACCCGCAAGGTATAGCTGTTGACGGGCAAGGAAACATTTACGTAGCCGATTCATACAATCACATCATTCGTAAAGTAACCCCGGCAGGCGTAGTGAGTACTTTTGCAGGTAGCAGCACAGTAGGCTTTGCTGCCGGAACAGCCGCCACGGCACAGTTTTACAGTCCGCAGGGTATTGCTGTTGATGCTAACTCAAACGTGTACGTAACCGACCAGGGCAATAACGCAGTTTATAAAATTACCCAGGCCGGGGTGGTTACCATTTTAGCCGGCGACGGAACCCCGGGCGTATCCGACGGAACAGGTAGTTCAGCGCGTTTTAATGCACCGCAAGGAATAGCTGCCGACGCCCAGGGCAATGTATTTGTGGCCGACCGCAATAACCACCGCATCCGTAAAATTACATCAGCCGGGGTGGTTACAACCTTTGCCGGTTTAGGAACTGCAGGCGCTGCCAATGGCGATGCTACAACCGTAGCTACTTTTTACCGCCCGGTAGGTGTGGCTTTTGATACTAACGGCAATTTATTTGTTATTGATCAAGCCAACGCGCTACTACGTAAAATAACTTCCGCAGGCGCTGTAAGCACTATTGTTGGCAATACAGCAACCAAAAACTTATTAAATACCCCCGCAGGTATTGCCCTCGATGCGCAAAACAACATTTACATTACCGACCAAAGCGGCCGCGTACTTAAAATATCAAACGCAAACATTCTTTACACGTTAACAGGTAAGGCCGATACCCAGGGCTTTGCAGATGGCGGCAGGGCTACTTCGCAGTTTTCGGGTCCGGTGGGCATTGCAGTTGATGCTGCTAAAAACATTTACGTTGCCGACATGAACAATAATCGCATTCGCAAAATTGTAGTGCAATAGTATCTTCTACTTTACAAAAAAAGAGCGCTGGTAATTTTGCCAGCGCTCTTTTTTTATCTTGAAATTTTAATTGAAAGCTCAACCAGTTATAGCAAAAAACGGACGCTTGCTTTGAACAATAGCTACGACGATAATTAAAACTGCCAGTATATAAAATATAGCAATAGCACGATGCTTTAGCTGTGGTACAACCGCTTTTTTAGATTTGCTATGGCCAATAGTTATTAATACAATGGCAAATAACATCATGGCAATATGCTCAACTGTCCAGTAGCGGGTGGTGGCTTCCTTCATGGTATTGCTGCCAAACTGCACAAACGGACTAACAAAATACAATATCAAACCAAACAAAAATTGGGTATGGGCCGATATCATGGCAAACATATTAAGCTTGCGGTTACCTTGTGAATAGGTTTTGTTACCCAGCCATCCGGCTAAAGCCTGTAATATGGCCAATACAATTAGTATCAGTACAACAAAACGCAAACCTGAGTGCAGGTATTTAATAATTTGGTATGCAGACATGTGTTAAAAAGTTTGTGCCAAATATACGACAATTTAAAATCAACATCCTTTAACGCAGTAAGCAACTTTGTTGGGCAATTGTATTTCCATTTGATTTAGAAATCCATCAATAGAAAGGCCGAATACTTAGTTTTCACTCAATTGTTTTGCAACAGTTGTAACAATCAGGCTATTTACATAAAAGCCATATATTATTTGGCAGTTTATTGAATATATTTAAACGATTAAAACTAAAAACTGCAAAATGAAGAAACTTTTACTCGCTTGTTTTGCCCTTTTCCTCACCCATCAAAGCTTTTCGCAGGAAAGTTATCCTGTAAATGGCTCATGGGACGTGCGTTCGGGGCAATACGCTTTCACCAATGCAAACATTGTGGTTAGCGCCGGGCAAACCATTACCAATGGTACGCTTATTATTAAAGATGGTTATATTGAATCGGTAGGTGCCGCAGGCTCGGTTCCTAAAGGATATGTAACCGTTGATTTAAAAGGAAAATATATTTATCCGGGCTTAATTGATGCTTATACCACTTACGGCATGCCCGAAGCCCCGCGCCAGGCTGGCGGCTTTGGCGGCTTTGGCCGCGCCGCTGTACCGGTATCAACCAAACCTGGTCCTTACGGTTGGAACGAAGCCATTCGCCCCGATGTGATGGCGGTTAAAATGTTCCACGTAAACCCTACCCGTGCCGAGGAATTAAAACGTAACGGTTTTGGTGCCGTACAAGCTTTAGTGCAGGACGGTATTGCCCGCGGCACATCGGCAGTATTAACCCTGGCTAATGCCAGCGATAACGAAGTTTTGGTAAAAGACGAAGTTGCTGCTAATTACTCTTTTAGCAAAGGTACTGCTGCTACTAACTACCCATCATCATTAATGGGCAGCATTGCGTTACTGCGTCAAACCTATTATGATGCGGCCTGGTACAAAACTCAAAAAAAGGAATACAATATTTCATTAGCCGAGTTTAACCGCACACAAGCCCTGCCTCAAATTTTTGAGGTAAGTGATGTGCAAAGTATCCTTCGTGCCGATAAAATTGCCAAAGAGTTTGGCAAACAATACATCTACAAAACCGATGGCCAAGAGTATCAGCGTATAGATGCGGTTAAAGCTTTAAACGCAAGCTTTATTGTTCCGCTAAGCTTCCCGGCAGCATTTGATGTTGAGGATGCCCTTGATGCCCGCAACGTTGGCTACGCCCAATTAAAAAACTGGGAACTTGCTCCAACCAACCCGGCCGCTTTAGAAAAAGCAGGTATCCGCTTTGCCTTAACCTCTAACGGCTTAACCAACGCGCGCGACTTTTGGACCAACCTGCGCACAGCTATAACAAATGGCTTGAGCGAGAAACAAGCCCTCATGTCGTTAACCGAAATTCCGGCGCAAATATTAGGCGTGAGCGATAAGGTAGGCACATTGGCAAAAGGTAAACTGGCCAACTTTATTATCACCTCGGGCACCTTGTTTAAGGCCGATAACGTGATCTATGAAAACTGGGTACAAGGCCAAAAATTCGTGGTTAGCAAAATGGATGTAAGCGACCTTCGCGGTACTTACACCCTAAGCGGAAGCGGTTTAGCTAATACCACATTAGTTATAGGTGGTACACCGGGTGCTTACACTGCTAACATTAACCGCACCGGTGCCGATAGTACCCGTACACAAGGTACCATAGTGCGTACCGGAGACTTGGTTAGCCTTTATTTTGATCTTAAAAACAAGCCTTCGGGCAACATCCGTTTAAACGGGTACATTACTTCAACAACACCGCTGGCCCTGCGTGGTACAGGTACACTGCCTGATGGTGGTTCGGTTAGCTGGACAGCTACTTATACCGGAGCTGCTCCGGCAGGTGGTTTTGGTGGCGGCCGCGGAGGCCGTAGCCCGGGTGCAGAACAAACGGCTAAAGCCCCTGTTGTTGGTCCATTGGTTTACCCTTTCAGCGCATTTGGTAATACCGAAGTGCCTAAAACCGAAACCACTTTATTTAAAAATGCTACCGTTTGGACCAACGAAAAAGAAGGTATTCTTCAAAACGCCGATGTGTTAATTGAAGGCGGCAAAATTAAAGCCGTAGGCAAAAACCTTGCAGCGGGCAGTGCCAAAGTGGTTGATGCCACAGGCAAACACATTACTGCAGGTATCATTGATGAGCACTCGCACATTGCCGCCTCAAACGGTATTAACGAGGGTACGCAGTCGGTAACATCAGAAGTGCGTATTGCCGACGTTATTGATGCCGAAGACGTAAACATTTACCGTCAGCTGGCAGGTGGTGTTACTACCTCACACATTCTGCATGGTTCGGCCAATGCCATTGGCGGCCAAACCCAGTTAATTAAATTGCGCTGGGGTGTAATGCCCGAGCAAATGAAATTTGAAGGCAGCGATGGCTTTATCAAATTTGCACTGGGCGAAAACGTAACCCAAAAGAACCGTACACAATCTTTCGGCGATGCCAACGTACGCTTTCCGCAAAGCCGTATGGGTGTTGAGCAGGTTTATGTTGATGCATTTACCCGCGCCAAAGAATACAAAGCCGCACGTTCCGTTAAAGGCAGCACCACCCGCCGCGATTTAGAGCTGGATGCACTGGTGGAGATATTGGACAGCAAGCGCTTTATTACCTGTCACTCTTACGTACAATCAGAAATTAACATGCTGATGCACGTGGCCGATTCAATGGGCTTCAAGATCAACACCTTTACCCACATTTTGGAGGGTTACAAAGTAGCCGATAAAATGAAGGCCCGCAAAATTGCAGGTTCTACCTTCTCTGACTGGTGGGCTTACAAATACGAAGTTGCCGAGGCTATCCCATACAATGGTAAACTGATGCACGAAGTTGGTGTAGTAACCGGTTTTAACTCTGATGATGCCGAGATGGCTCGCCGCTTAAACCAGGAAGCTGCAAAAGCAATTACCTATGGTAAACTAAGCGAAGAGGATGCTCTTAAACTGGTTACCCTTAACCCGGCTAAAATGCTGCACATTGACAGCAAAGTTGGTAGCTTAAAACCAGGTAAAGATGCTGATGTGGTAGTATGGTCGGCCAACCCACTTTCTATTTACGCCGTAGTTGAAAAAACTTATGTTGATGGTGTACCTTACTGGGATTATGCAAAAGATGCCGAAAAACAAAAAACTATGAAAGCTGATGCAGGCCGCATTGTTCAAAAAATGATCGAGTCTAAAGGTCGTGGTGCTGCCACCCAGCGTCCGGCTTTCCAACGCCCGCGTTTGTACGAGTGCGAAAGTGTTGAAGATGCCGCCTACGTTATTGCAGATGATTACAACGGCATGAAAAAACAGGTATCAGCTGAAAATCATCAATAATCCAATCCATTCAAAGAAATCAACATGAAAAAGAAATTTATTTTAGGTTTTGGAGGATTGATGCTAACCACAGTCCTCGCGTTTGGCCAGGCCACCATTATGCCGGCTAAACCGCAAGCAGGCCCCATTGTAATTACAGGTGCTACCATACATGTGGGCAACGGCAAGGTAATTAACAATGGCTACATTGCTTTTGATAAAGGAAAAATTACCGCCATTGGCGAAGGCTCAGCACCAAATACAGCCGGAGCCACCATAGTAAACGCCAGCGGTAAACAAGTATACCCCGGCTTTATTTGCCCCGTAACTTCATTGGGTTTGGTAGAGTTCGAATCTATCCGTGCTACTGATGATGAAACCGAAACCGGCGAAATGAACCCGCATGTACGTTCGCTTATCGCTTTTAATACCGATTCGAAGGTTATTCCAACCGTACGTTCAAACGGTGTTTTACTGGCACAGCCAACACCGCAGGGCGGTGTTATATCAGGCCAATCATCGATAATGATGCTGGATGGCTGGAACTGGGAAGATGCTGCTTATAAAACGGATATTGCCGTGCACTTAACCTGGCCTGTTACCCGTGTGGGTCGTGGTCGTCGTGGTGGCTTTGGTGCTCCGGGTGCTGCCGGTCAGGAATCTCCTGCCGAGCGTGCTCAAAAAGCAATTGACGGTATTACAAGCTTATTTTCTGAAGCTAAAGCTTATGCACAGGCCAAGCCGTCTGTCACCAATGCCCGTTTAGCAGCCATGAGCGGCTTATTTAACGGCACCAAAAAGCTGTTCGTAATTGCCGATGGCGCAAAAGAGATCATTCAGGCGGTAAACTTTGGTAAGCAAATGGGCGTGCAGGTAGTTATTGTAGGTGGTAAAGAATCATACCTGGTAACTGATGTGTTGAAAGACAACAGCGTGCCTGTAATTATCAGGGAAACCCAGGCTTTGCCCGATAAGGACGAAGACGATGTTTATCTGCCTTACAAATTACCTCACCTGTTACAGGAAGCAGGCGTGTTGTACGGCTTAACCGGTACCGGTTTCTGGCGTCAACGCAATTTGCCTTTTGAGGCTGGCCAGGCGGTGGGTTACGGGTTAAGCAAAGAGCAAGCCGTATCTATGATTACCTTGAACAATGCCAAAATTTTAGGTATCGATAAAACTACCGGTACTTTAGAAACCGGAAAAGATGCCAACCTGTTTATTTCGGCAGGCGACGCACTGGACATGGTTACACTCGATGTGGAAAATGCTTATATTCAAGGCAAAAGCATTAGCCTCGATAACCTGCACAAGCAGCTATACAAACGTTACAGCGAAAAGTATGGCGTAAAATAGCCGTTATTATACGTTGATTAACGAAAACATAAAACCCTTACCGCAAATGCGTAAGGGTTTTATGTTTTTACACCGATGCTATTGGTAGAAATTCTGTTTTTGCAATATTACAAGCGGTTGCCCTTATCCTAATTTAGCGCTGTACTTTTTATAATAAGTTTTGCGCAAGCGGCTCATATGCTATGTATGAAAAACTTTCGCAAAAGAGGTACTGCAGGATTGTGCCGTGTTCAACCCTTCAAAAAACACCAAAATTGAACACAACAAAAAACCGCGAAATTATCGGGTAATTTCGCGGTTTTCAGTAGAAAATCTGAATAGAGCAGACGCTTAAAGTCTATCTGCCTCCCGGCGGACAATGTTCTTTCAGGAATTTGGTGTACAGCGTGCTTAAATGCTGGCTGGTACCTAAACCTTCTGATATTCCATGCGTACGGTTAGGATACGCCATGAGCTGAAATTGCTTATTATACTTTACCAGTTCGTTAATCAATTGTTCGGCGTTACTATAGTGTACATTATCATCGCCTGTACCATGTATGTAAAGCAAGTTGCCTTTCAAGTTTTTAGCATATGTAACCGGCGAGCCTTTAATAAAGTACGAGCGGGCTTCCTCATTTACAGGCACGCCCATGTAGCGTTCCTGGTAAATGTTATCGTAAGTAAGCTGGTTGCCTACTGCCGCCACAGCAATGCCTGTTTTGTAAATTTCGGGGTACTGGAACATCAGGTTAAGGGTTGATGAGCCGCCGCCGCTCCAACCCCAAACAGCCACGCGCGAGGTATCAATAAAGCTATAGTTTTTAAACAGTTCTTTGGCGGCCATGGCCTGGTCGCGCACGTTAAGGGTACCAATATTGCGGTAAATAGCTTTACGCCACTCGCGGCCTTTGGCTACCGGGGCACCACGGTTATCCATCGATACGTAGATGTAACCATCATCAGCCATATTGCCGGCGTATTCAAAGTTCATGCCCGCACCATAGCTATCGGCTGCGGTTTGCGAGGCAGGTTCGCCGTACACGTAAAATACGATGGGGTATTTTTTATTCGGGTCAAAATTGGTGGGCTTTTTCATCCAGCCATCCATACTAATGCCATCAACCGTGGTTACTTTGAAAAACTCGGTTTTATTTGCGGCTGCCGCTGCATCAACCTTAATGGCAGTTGGTTTTCCATCAAGTGGTTTGTGGGCGGGCAGGCCAATGGTTTCGCGCACTGGGGCCGTGTAGCTATTGTTAAATGAGTGGATAGCCACTAAACCATTCGGCGCAATATCGTAACGGTGCGAGCCCGGCTGATCGGCCGGAGAAACGCGTTGCGGGGCACCGCCGCTTAATTTTACGCGGTAAAGGTACTTCTGCGTAGCATTATCGGGCGAGGCCATGAAGTAAATAAAGCCATTGGTTTCATCAATGAGGTTGAGGCTCATTACATCGTACTTGCCGGGGGTAAGCAGTTTTTCTTTACCACTACGGTCAATACTATAAGCGTGGCGCCAGCCGTCTTTTTCGCTCAGCCAAATAAATTTTTTGCCATTTTCTATCCAATCCCAACCCTCGGGCGCAGCTTTGGCATCAACCCAGGCCTTGTCGGTTTCGGTATAAATGGCTTTTGATGAACCGCCGTTTGCAGGGCATACCCATATTTTGCTTTCGTTTTGAGCGCGGTTAAGCTGTTGTAAAATAAGTTCGTTGCTGTTACCAGCCCACTCCATGCGGGGTATGTAGTTTTGTATAGCATCGCCCGGAACATTGATGTTGGTTGTTTTGCCATCAGTTACATTAACCACTTTTATTTTGCACGAGCTTGGATCGGTGCCAGATACCGGATACTCAACCGGAACAGTGAATGAGTAGGTAGAGTCGGTAGTATTCAGCATTAAATAGTTGCGGATCTTGGTCGCATCAATTTGCCAGTAAGCAATGGTGCGGCTATCGGGCGACCAACGAAAACCGTCGCGGCAGTCAAATTCTTCTTCGTAAGCCCAATCAAAGGTGCCGTTAATCAAGCGTTTGGTGCCATCGGTAGTTAAGGCTTTTACCGCACCGCTGGCTAAATCTTCTACATAAATATTGTGTTCGCTCACATAAGCAGCCTTGGTGCCATCAGGCGATATTTTGGCAAACATTAACGTTGATGCCGGGCGGGCTTTACCTATTTGGGCAAGCTTTTTGGTTTGAAGATCGTATAGCCAGTAATCGCCGCGGGTATCTTGCCGCCAAACGCGTTTGGTGTTGGTGTTAATGAGTACTTTTTGCCTGTCATCCGAAAACGAAAAACGGCGCACCCGTATGGTTGCCTTACCTTCGGGAGTAAGTGCCTGCTGGTTAATAATTACATTTTTCTTATCGGCAGCCCTGATGTCGAGCTCGGCAATTTCGCCGTTTTGGATGCTGTAATAATGATAACCGTCTTTAGCCCACTGCAAACCTCCCTGGGCCTTAACTACATTACCTGTAAGCATAGCCGAAGCCATTATCAAAACACTTAAAACAGGGCGGTAAAAATTCATGTTCATACTATATATCTTTTTACAATACCTTAGCGGCGTTGTATAATGCCGCTATAAAATTTGCGTTAAATTAATGTTTTAAAACAAAGCGGATTGCCCCAATATGAAAAAATTCTTACTGCTTTTTGCCTTTTGTATTGTTTTTGACGGTGTTTATGCCCAAAACGTAAACCGTAATAAGTTTATAACCGATAGTTTGGATAACCTGATCAACCGCTCGCTTACTAACTGGCGGGTGCCCGGTGCTACTGTTTGTATTGTAAAAGATGGCCGCATTATTCTACGCAAAGGTTACGGCATTAAAGAACTGGGCGTAGCCACCAAGGTTGACGAAAATACGCTGTTTATGATAGGCAGCAATACCAAAGCTTTTACCGCCACGGCATTAGCCATGCTGCAAGCACAAGGCAAGCTTAATTTAGATGATAAGGTAACTAAATACATCCCCGAGTTTAAGCTCGACAATAAGCAGGTGACAGATATGGTAACCCTGCGCGATCTGCTTTGTCACCGCATTGGGTTTGAAACTTTTCAGGGCGATTTTACTTACTGGACCAGCGACCTCAGCCGCGAACAGGTGATGGAGAGAATGAGCCATGTAAAGCCTATGTACCCATTCCGCAGCCGTTGGGGGTACACCAACGCGGCATTTTTAACAGCCGGCGAAGCCATTGAACGCATTACTAAAAAGCCTTGGGAGCAATACATTAAAGAAACTATTTTGGCTCCGCTTGGCATGAGCAGTACGGCTGTTTTATCAAAAGACCTGGCTACCTCATTCAATAAATCGGCCGCACATACCATGATCGATGGCCGGTTGGCCGCTATACCGTATCCGCAAATTGACAACCTGGCCCCGGCTGGCAGTATGAGCTCATCGGCCAATGATATGTGTAAGTGGTTGCTGGCCTTATTAGCCAATGGCAAGGTTGGCCCAAAAGAAGTTATTCCGGCAGCGGCCATACGTGCAACCCGACAACCGCAAATACTGGTAGGAGGCGGCGAAGACGGTGGCTTTAGCGCTTACGGCTTAGGCTGGTTTTTACAGGGTTATAGTGGGCACCGGGTAGTAATGCATACAGGCGGGGTAAACGGCTTTGTATCATCGGTTACGCTGGTGCCCGATCAAAACCTGGGCATAGTTATTTTAACCAATACCGATCAAAACAACCTCATCGAAACGCTTAATCTTGATATTATTGATGCCTACCTTAAACAGCCGTTTCGTAATCATGGCAATACTGAGCTAACCGAGACCAAAGCCCGTCAGCAACGCACCCTGCAACGCGAAAAAGCATGGCGCGACAGCACCCTGCTCAACCTGCGCCCGGCCTTGAGCATTAACGATTACACCGGAAAATACAATAACGACCTGTACGGCAACATTACCATAAGTAAAGGTGAAGGTGTAAACGATCTTGAGATACGCTTTGAGCATCACCCTAAACTATTTGCTAAACTGCAACCATTGGGCGGCAACCGTTTCTTTGCCACCTTCTCCGATGCAGAATTTGGCCGTGCAGTTTTCCCGTTCACCGTTCAGGGCAATAAGGTAATAAGCCTGCAGGTTAAGGTAGCCGATTTTATTGAGTATACGCCTTATGAGTTTAAAAAGAAGTAGGGTTTATTGCGCATTCAACTCATCCCAATACTCAACCGCACGGCGGTAGTGAGGAATTACAATTGAACCGCCAACCAAATTGGCTATCATAAATATCTCATTCATTTCGGCATGATTTACACCGGCTTCGTGGCATTTGCCGAGGTGGTATTTAATGCAATCGTCGCAACGGAGCACCATACTGGCAACCAGGCCCAGCATTTCTTTGGTTTTTACGTCAAGAGCGCCGTCGGCATAGGTGGTGGTATCTAAGGCAAAAAAGCGTTTAATATTGGTATTGGCCGATTCCATGATCCTATCGTTCATCTTGGTACGGTAGCCATTAAAATCATCTATGAGTTGTCCCATGGGAGTATAGTTATTGGGTTATTAAGTTATTTTGTGCAATGTTCGTGATTTTTTTTGGTGTGATTGGAAACGGAACTGTCAATTTCAACGGCAGGGGACATTTTAAGTTTTACATATTCGAAAGGACACACCCCCACCCCTCCCAAGAGGGCATCAATATACTATTATACACCAAAATTTTTAAAGTCTTTTTTTAGGACATTAAGAAACATATATTTATGGTTAAAAAAATACATAAATACCATGTGGGCAAATCATGTCATTGAAACTTTAGAATCATCAGTTGTATCTGTTTATAAACGGATAAATGAGGCTATTAATTCTTACGAAGATATAGGATATTTAAAAGTATTACGAAATGACGGTGATGGGATTTTAGATATAAAAATTGGTGCAGAAAAGTTTACTATAAAATCACGTATTGCCGCTAATGCTAACAGGGTATTTTTTAATGTTTATGAATATGTATTTGACACACGTTTCCCGAATAGGGAAAGGGAACAATTAGTTGATGAACTTTTCTTTTATAAAGAGAATAACGGAACCGTTTATTTTGCCACCAATAAGAATATTTGTTTCGAAATAAACTCTAAAAGAAATGATTTAGTAATTTCCTTTTTAGAAAGGTTCGATAATTACACCGATAGCAAGAATAATCGTTATAACCAACTAATTAATTCTTAAAATCATGGGTTTATACTATTATACACTGAAACAAATTAAACGCTTTTTTAATTCTTTTGCCAAAACAAAAAATGAGGAAATAACGGAGCAATGTAAATTCTTATTATCTCTAAAAGATAATAAAGTCCGGCAATCACAGCAGCGGCGTTTAATAATCCTACCTTCAATTTTTGTAGAGGATTAAATTTGTTTTCTCTATCAAATTTACCTTTATATCCTCCCGTCTGATTAAGCAATCTCCCATCAAAAGTAATACTGTACCATGTATATGCGGGTTCAAGACTATTTCCCTGTTTTGAATTAGGCTTTATATTCTTGTCGTCTTTTAATCGTTCCAGTATTTCAAAGCATTCATTATAATCTACATTAATTTTATTTGCCATTTCATGTACGTCTATCAAATCTCTTTTTGATATAAAATCGAGTACAGCATCCAGTTTTTGAATTGGCGTAAGGCTTGTCATTTTATGAGAGGTTTATTTTTTGAATATCTACATAATTACAATGGTAATCAACAATCTTTTTTGGTGTAAATAAAAACTCATAAATATTTGCAATTGCAATTGTTTAAGCCGATATTTACACTATGCAAGAGCAAGACATATACTTCAAAAGCATTCACGATTTCTTAGCAGTGTTCCCAAATGAGCAAGCATGTATCGACCATTTAACCCAAACAAGATGGAACGGTAATGTAGTAAGCCCTTTCGACCCTGAAAGCAAAGTTTATGTATGTAAGCTTAACCGTTACAAATGCAAGAATACCGGCAAATACTTTAATGTAAAAACAGGAACTATTTTTGAAGACACCAATATGCCTTTAATGAAATGGTTCATGGCCTTGTACGTGTTTTCAAGCCATAAGAAAGGTATATCATCACATCAGTTAGCACGTGACTTAGATATAACTCAAAAGTCAGCCTGGTTCATGTTACACCGATTACGTTACGCCTTTAATGTTCCTACTGAAAAGTTAGAAGGTATTGTTGAGGCTGATTGTACATTTGTTGGTGGTAAAAACTCTAACAAGCATAAAAAGAAACGTGACGAAGCAAATGCAAACGGTACAGGTGCGGTAAATAAAACGCCCGTGTTCGGTATGGTGCAACGTGACGGAAAATTAGTTACTGGTGTTGTTGCTAAAGAAGATCAAGAGAATTTACGCCCACTTATCAGACGTTGGGTTGAAGTAGGTAGTACTTTAGTTACCGATGGACACGGAGCCTATAAACACATAGCAGGGGTTAAACATGAAAGCGTTGCACACGAAAAGGGGGAATACGCACGTCAACACTTCCATACTGCACACATAGACGGCTTTTGGAGCCAGTTTAAGCGTGGTATTATCGGCATCTATCACCAAATATCAGAAAAGCATACAAACGCTT
This sequence comes from Mucilaginibacter terrae, assembly GCF_031951985.1. NCBI lineage: Bacteria > Pseudomonadati > Bacteroidota > Sphingobacteriia > Sphingobacteriales > Sphingobacteriaceae > Mucilaginibacter > Mucilaginibacter terrae. Next base: position 3,063,207 of record NZ_JAVLVU010000001.1, read on the forward strand.
ACGCGCAAGAATTTACGCTTAGACACAACACCCGAAAATTCAGCACATCATCACGTTTTGATTACATACTAACTAACATGGTAGGTAGATTGAAATATAACACCCTTACAGCATGAAAGAAAAAAGAAAGTATGTAAAAAAAGAAAAGGTAGTTGAGGTAACACCCGTTAGCCTTAACCAATTCAACAAAGATTTAGCCTTTTTAGTTACTGTACCCAAACCAGTAGACGACAAGGATAAAGAGAAAAAGCAATAGGGCAAAACACCTATTGCTTTTTTAATATAACTCCCTTAGATTTACTCAAATTGCAAATCATACGTATGAAGTAAAATAAACCAAGCCTTGCGGATTTTCCCCGCAAATAAATACTGTACTAACATCGGAGTGCTGTCCTAAATTCTCACAAACACAGCATCACACGTCCGAGGTATAAGTGCGCCAGTAATGGCGTGGCTGTATCTTTTCGTGTGATAGGCCGTGAGAAGCCTTGGGACGGCGAAAGATAATATCAGTCACGTCATTTTTTTGTCCCTTAAATTCTCACATAATGAAAACCTTATTATTATCCATTAGCCTACTGGCTGCAACTACATGCTTTGCCCAAAAAGATTATTGCAAAGACATAAAGAAAGAAACAGACGAGTTTAGACAATCTGTTAAATACGAATCTCCAAGTTTAGGAGAAAAGATAAACGTCCAATTTTATAGAACCATATCAAAAGGGTTTACTTTTAACAAAGTCATTGTGAATTGCAAAAGTTCATCAAGTGATTATAGAGCAAAAGAATTGTTTTTAAAACTGGAGGATGGAACTATATTATCAGACCAAGCAAATACTGTAGTAGATTGCTCCTATATTTCAGGAGGCTATTATTTGTTTGTAGCGGTAATGGAATTAGATAGTGATGATATTGAAAAATTAACAAAGCAAAAGATTGTCAAAGTTAGATTAGCACATGAGGAAAGAGATTTAACAGAAAAACAGCAAGTTAAATTACAGGCATACGTACCTTGTGTGTTTGCTGAAACTAATAAATAACAAAAAAGCAGGGTTGCAGCCCTGCTTAATTATTACAACATAAACCTAAACAAGATTATGAATAGCGAATTAGTAAAAAAGTTCATAAAAGACCATAGAGGTCAAAACATAATTTTAAAAGATAATAGCACCGAAGATTTTAAACAAATGGTTTTGTATTGCTACGATCAAAATTATATCAGATACAATGGAGAAAATCATTATTTGGTTTCAGAAACTGGGCTTAACTTTTTAGTTGGAAAATCAGATAAATCAGGATCAACTTACAATACCAATCATGTAGGCCATATAATACATGGTGGGGTTACTCATTCAGATTTGTCTATAAAAGATACTCTCAACTTTTCCAGTAACCCACCAACCAATACACAAAATAAACAAAATGCTATTGTATCTAAATTGAAGTCTATTTGGAAATGGATGTGGTCTAATGTTTGGAGCATCTTTATTGCTTTACTTACTGCATATATAATTTATAAACTTGGATGGAGTTAAAGTTAAAAAGCATTTAGTGTAATATTGTATGTTGTTGCCCCCAAGAGGGGAATTGCACATGCAGCTGCTTAACACTACTATATCTTGATAAAGATTTTTCTATTATACATCACCCACAAAATAATTAACCACATTAGCACAAAAGCCAATGCCCAGGCTAAAGAGGCATTAATAGGTGAAAAGTACGGTGCAAAAAAGCTTTGATAAAGAAAGCTACTCACGCTGGTTTTACTGCCGTGGTTATTTACCATCCAGCGGTTTAGTCCACGAGCCATCAAACCCGATATTACAAATACAAATATAGCGTTCAGGCCATACACTAAAAATGGCTTGGTAAAACTACGATAGCCTCGTATATCAATTAACCAATAGCAGGCCGCAAAAACCAAGATGGCTAACCCACCCGAGAACAGCACATAAGAACTCGTCCACAACGATTTATTAATGGGGAACCACAAATTCCACAACAGGCCAAGCGCGGCTAATATAAAGCCTGCACCCAGCAGGGCATTAATCTTAGTTGTGTTATTGGTATCAGGCCGCTTTATCAAGGTGCCGGTTAACAGGCCTAAAAGCCCGGTACCAATGGCCGGCAGTGTGCTTAAAACACCTTCCGGGTCCCAGGTTTTGCTTTGGTTCCAAAGGTGGTTGGTGGTTAAAAGGGCACGGTCAAGCCAAGCACCTATGTTAGTTTCAGGTTCGAGATTGGGTTGATTAACTCCCGGCACCGGTACATAGTTCATGATAACATAGTAGCCAATAAGCACCAAGCCTAATAAAGCCGCTTGTACCTTAACGCCGGTTTTAATGAACAGCAAACTGCATATCAAATACACTACCGCAATGCGTTGCAGCACGCCGGGTATACGTACCGTGGCAAAATCCCAATTCAAAAATATCGACATAAAAATACCCAAACCAAAAATGATAAGGGTGCGCCGCAGTGCTTTTACAATAAGCGAAGCATGATTAGCGGGATCGGCCTTTTTGGTTTGCATGGCATATACTATGGATACGCCCATAATGAACAAAAAGAAGGGGAAAACCAGGTCGGTTGGCGTGCAGCCATGCCAGTGCGCATGTTCGAGCGGGGCATAAATATGACCCCAATCGCCCGGGTTGTTCACCAGGATCATGGCCATAACGGTTAGGCCCCGAAATACATCGAGCGATAACAAACGGTTAGGCTGTACAGAATTGAAAGCTTGACTCATAAGTGGTTGGCTTAAATATAGACAGGCTTACCGGTTGTTACAAACATTTATGCCGTTAACCTTTTGCTTATTGCCAATTTATGAATCAAACCTCAATTCAGGAGCCTTAAACATTCAAAAACAAACTTTCCTTTATCTCGGGGATAATGTTTTTCTCTTTAGCGGTATCAAACATCAGTTGAATGGCCTTTTTGCCCTCCTCACCCAAATCGAGCGAATATTTATTCACATATAGCTCGATGTGTTTGTACATGACCTCTTCGCTCATTTCCTGGGCATGCGAGCGGATAAACTCCAGCCCCGATTTTGGATTAGCAAAGGCAAACTCAACAGAGCGGCGCAATACCCGGTTTACCTTGTGCTGAACATCGGCAGCCAGGTTACGGTTAGCCACAATACCTCCTAACGGAATAGCGCAGCCGGTTTGCTTTTCCCAATAATCGCCCAGGTCGAGTATCTTTTTCAGGCCTTTGTCCTGGTAGGTAAAGCGATTTTCGTGAATGATGAGCCCTACATCAATGCGACCGTCTAACAAGGCCTGCTCAATGTCTGAAAACACCAGTTCCTGTTTGTTGGTTGCCCCGGGGAACGCAAGGCTTAATAAAAAATTGGCCGTGGTATATTTTCCGGGGATGCCGATGGTTAGATGTGAGTTATCAGTTTTTAGTTGTGCGCGAAGTTCTTCCGGATCGCCTTTGCAAATGAGCATTGGCCCAACACCAAAACCCAGTGCGCTACCGGCATCAAGCAATACATAGCGGTTGGCTACATAGGCAAAAGCATGATAGCTGAGCTTGGTAATATCCAGTTCGCCACGTATGGCTTTTTGGTTGAGGGTTTCTACATCATCGTAAAAAACCTCAAACTCTAAACCTTCGGTATCAATTTTATGATGAATAAGGGCATCAAAAATAAAGGTATCATTAGGGCATGGCGAAAAGCCGAGTGTTAGTTTCATAGTAGCTTGATTATATTATTCTCTCGGTAGTAGTATATTAGCGTCAAGTTCTACCGGATACTTGGAAACGTTTATGAAGTTTTTGCTAATAAGTCTTTCCAAATTCATCAATAATAAACTTATCCAAAAGCTCAGGCACGTTGTTACAATAAAGGTTAGCGGTATTGTTTAAATATTGCTCTACCGTAATTTGACCGGTAGCATTTAAAAAGATTTGTTGCGGCCATGGATCGAAGGTAATTACCCTTGGCGCGTTAGGATCATAAGCAACAATATTGCCATCATTCATTTTAGAAAATGGCATAGTGCGATAAAAGTACATGTCTTTTAAATAATGATTTAAAAAGTACTCTGAAGGCACATACTTAAATTCGTTTTTCGAGAAGAAGTCAAATAATCCCATTATTTAATAGTTCGATAGCAAATGTATTCAGATTTTTAACGGCCAGCCCAATCTTCCAGGCATCGCGGTTGCGTTTTTCCACATAATTTGACACTGCCCTGATTTGCAGTGACGGTATGCCTGCCTGCTCACAAGCATAAAAAAAGGCAGCCCCTTCCATGCTTTCCAGTTGGGGTGCCGTGCGCTGGTGCAGTTTAGCTATCGAGGCTTCTTCGCCATGTACGGTGTTTACCGTAGCAGCAGTTACCTGCCATATGTTTTGATTTTGTATGTAATCGGCAACGCGGGCATTGGTTTTGTAAACCGTGCGGCCAAATCCCAACTGGTCGAGCGTTATAAAGCGGCTGTGGTCTTCGGCACCCAACTCGGTAAATGTATCTTCTACCACCTCAACCACGGTTCCTAAAGCAATATTGCGGTCAAAACTGCCGGCAATACCAAGGTTGATAGCCAGGTCGTATTGGTTGGTAGCCAGGTGCCTGCCCAGCGCAAAAGCCGTGGCGGTCATGCCAACGCCGGTGATGAGAACCTGGGGGGCGGGGAGCGAAGAGTGGAGAGCGGAAGATTGCAGATATTCTTGCTGCTCAGTTTTCCATTCCTCGCTCCCCGCTCCAAATGCCCCGCTCTCTATCAAAGGCTCAATCTCCTCCCGCGTTGCTGCAACTACCAATATCTTCATGCTGGCTAAGATAAAACAACTTGCCTGTTTTTGTTTTGTATATTTGCACCAACAATTGTTATGATGATACATATAACGCGCAGAGAGCATTTTAATGCTGCACACCGCATGTACCGTGAGGAGTGGAGCGCAGAGAAAAACCAGGAAGTGTTTGGCAAATGTGCTAACCCCAACTGGCACGGCCACAATTACAACCTCTATGTAACGGTGAAAGGCGAGATCAGCTATGAAACGGGTTACCTCATTGACCTAAAAGAGCTTAAAGTAATCATTAATGATTATGTGATAGAAAAGCTCGACCATAAAAACCTGAATAAGGATGTTGATTTTATGGAAGGTAAAATGGCATCAACCGAGATACTTTGCATAGAGATATTTAACCAGCTTAAAGGACCAATTGAGGCTTACGAGGGTGTTTTTTTACACTCGGTACGCTTAGCCGAAACTGAAAACAACAGTGCCGAGTATTTTGGCAACTAATAATTACTCCAATGTTTGACGACGACGACGACAACCTGCCCAACCGCGATGCAGGTATTGATGGTTACCGCAAAATAGACCGCTATAACCCCGAACTGATCGAAAACCTTTCGGCCAGTTACCATAACGTGCTTACCCAAATTGGTGAAAACCCCAACCGCGAAGGTTTGCTAAAAACCCCCGAGCGTGTAGCTAAAGCCATGCTGTTTTTAACGCACGGGTACGACCTTAATGCCGAAGAGATATTAAAATCGGCCATGTTTAAGGAGGAATATAGCCAAATGGTGGTGGTAAAAGATATTGAGGTATACTCGATGTGTGAGCACCACATGCTGCCGTTTTTTGGCAAGGCACACGTGGCTTACATCCCTAACGGGCATGTGGTGGGCTTGAGCAAAATTCCGCGTATAGTTGACGTGTTTTCGCGCCGTTTACAGGTGCAGGAACGTTTAACCAACGAAATACGCGATTGTATACAGCAAACCCTTAACCCCCTGGGCGTAGGTGTCGTAATTGAATGCCGCCACCTGTGCATGAGCATGCGCGGGGTGCAAAAGCAAAACTCGGTAACTACCACATCGGCCTTTAGCGGCGAGTTTTATAAAGACAAAACCCGCACAGAGTTTTTAGATCTGATAGCCTCTAAATTGTCATAGAATACAGAGTCAAGAATCAGGAGTCAAACAAGAAATATATTCACTCATTCAAACATTCACTAAATCACTCATTAACATTGAAAGCATATATTTTCCCCGGTCAGGGTGCCCAGTTTGTAGGCATGGGTAAAGACCTTTACGATAACCACGAACAAGCCCGCCAACTGTTTGAGCAGGCTAACGAGATACTGGGTTTCCGCATTACCGATTTAATGTTTAGCGGTACCGATGAAGATTTAAAACAAACTAATGTTACCCAACCGGCAATCTTTTTGCATTCGGTTATTTTAGCCAAAGTTGCGGGCGATGATTTTAAGCCCGAAATGGTGGCCGGTCATTCATTAGGTGAGTTTTCGGCACTGGTATCTGCCGGTGCATTATCCTTTGAGGATGGCTTGAAACTGGTTGCCGCCCGTGCCAATGCCATGCAAAAAGCCTGCGCAATTCAGCCATCAACAATGGCTGCGGTTTTAGGGTTGGATGATTTTACTGTTGAAGACGTTTGCCAGCAGGTGAGCGAGGTGGTGGTTCCGGCAAATTATAACTGCCCGGGCCAACTGGTAATTTCGGGCACTATTGCCGGTGTTGAACAGGCTTGCGAAAAACTGAAGGCCGCAGGCGCTAAACGTGCTTTAATATTAAACGTAGGTGGTGCATTCCACTCACCGTTAATGGAATCGGCACGTGTGGAGCTGGAACACGCCATTGTAAATACCGATATTAAAGCGCCTGTTTGCCCTATCTATCAAAACATTGATGCCAAAGCCTATACCGATCCGGCAAGCATCAAACACAATTTGATTGCACAACTTACCGGTGCCGTACGCTGGACGCAAACCGTTGCGCACATGCTCGAAGACGGAGCCACTTCATTTACCGAAGTAGGACCAGGCAACGTATTGCAAGGCCTGGTTAAAAAAGTTGACCGCACCGCCGAAACTAATAGTTTAAGCGTAAACGCTTAAAATTTACAAAAGCCGCAAACTAAAGCGGCTTTTGTTTTTTATGGATATATTTGATGCTCAAATCTTCGTCTGCCGTTAAATTGACTACCTATGCCAAAATACGTATTTGGCTGGCCGTATTGTGCGCCAGTTTGCTGCTAACGGCCATTATTTTACGTATTACCTATACCCCCCGCGCCGATTTTGTTACCAATGCCCGCCAGTTAGAAAACAATCTCCACAAACGTGAAACCATCGTTCAGGATTTATTTTCGGGCAAGAACTTTGAAGCGCTTAAAAACATGCCCGATAATGACCGGGCGGCACTCAGGCAAATAGATTACATAACTTTACAAAACCGCATTTGGTTAGTTACCTACAAAAAAAGTAAAGTAGCTTATTGGACGGGTATTAAAATAATTGCCGAAAACCCAAAACCATATAAAGAGGGAAGCCAATTTATAACTACCAGCAACGGGTACTACGAAGCGGTTCGCAAAACCGAAGGTGATTTTACAGCAATTGCCTTTATTTTTATCAAAAGCAATTATTCGTTTCAAAACCAATACCTGCAAAACAATTTTGAACCGGGACTGTCGCTGGCAACTAATATTGATGTTGCTGCAATTAGCGATAAAGATGTTTACCACATCAATAATATCAGTAAAAACTATCTCTTTGCCGTAAAAATTAACCCTGCTAAAGAAAATTATTCGTCGCTGGGTTGGGAAATTGCCGCATGGGTTGCGGCCTTAATTGCATTTTGCCTGCTCATAAGCAGTATATGCAATTACTTTATTTACAAAAAACAAACGCTGCTGGCATTTGGTGTAATGATTGGTTGCATTGTTTTTGTACGCTTTATTAATCTTTATTTTAACCTCCCCGATTTTACCCATACCACAGAACTGTTTAATCCTAAACTATTTACGCTAAACCCTGTTTTTCCAACCTTTGGCGATTTTTGCCTCAACCTGCTTTTCTGTTTGTGGTTGGCTATATATATTTACAGCCACAGGTTTAAAATTGTAACCAAGCAGCTAAGTAATAAAACAGGCTATGCTGTGCTAATTGGCAGCATTGTTTTGCTTATTGCGGTATCAACAGGGTTCCTGCTTTTATTCAGGCAACTGGTTATTAATTCAAACGTAAGTTTTGATGTTAAAAATGTGCTCAACCTGTCGGGCTATAGTATACTGGGAGTTGCAATGGCCTGTTTCAGCTTCCTCATTTTTTATTTCCTGGTAGAAACTTTGCTGGTTATCACTAATTCAATAAATATAGCCAGCAAAGTAAAGCTCGCCTTTTTTGTAAGCGCTATATTAATCACTACCGCTGTTTCCTTTGTTTTTAATGGCACGCTTTACTATGTGTTGTGGGCGCTATTGGTATTGGTACGTGTTTACGCCATTCGTAAACTTAATGGCGAAATTACTGCCATATCATACGTAGGTATGATTTTTATTTGTGCGTTAATAGCCGCCGTAAAGCTGGGCGATTTTGAATCCATCAAAGAAAAAGAAGTACGTAAACAGCTGGTATCGCAGCTGGACAACGGTGATAATTCGCGCATCATCAAAATATTTAAAAAGGTTGAGCAGCAAATTATTGAAGACCCCGAACTGCTACAGTATTTTAAAAGAAACGAGCATAACGAGGGCTACCTGAAAAACAGGTTTGCCAAACGATACTTTGACGGTTACCTAACCGATTACGACTGCAAAGTATACGAGTTTGATGGCAGTGGCAACCCGTTGGTGCAGGGTGGCGATTACGCCCTTAACGACTTTAAAGATATGGTAATATTCAGTTCCTTTAAGGTATCTGATTATTTTTACCGCGAGAGCGAAAACTTTGGTTTCCAAAGCTATTTTGCCATTATACCTGTTTATGATAAGGATAACAATATAGGTACGGTTATCATTGAGCTTAGATCGAAACCGGTTCATGCCAACAGTAATTTCCCTGAACTGTTAATTGAAAACCAGTTGCGTGCCGATGAACGCTTTAAAGATTACTCATATGCTTTTTACAGTGATGGCCGCCTGCTTAGCCAAAGCGGAAGCTTTGATTATGATGTAGTAAACACCGATTTTAAAGGAAAGCTCAAACAGTATTTATTTAAATCAACCAACAGTAATTATAGCGAGGGGGCAGATATTTCGCTGGTACAAAAATTAACCCGGTATAACCACCTCATCTATCAGCCCAGCTTACGCAAGGTTATTGTGGTATCAAAACCCGAAAACAGCTTGCTGAGCAACATCGCATCACTAACTTTCTTCTTTGTAGTATTATTGCTGTTTAGTGCTGTAATTATTATAGCTGCATGGGTATGGAAACGCATAACATTTGTTAAAATAACCGCGCAAAGTATCAGGTGGGATTTCAAGCTCAACTTTGAAAGTCCGCTTTATAAAACCCGCATTCAGTTTTCAATTATGTTGGCCGTGGTGGTTACCCTTGCTTTAGTGGGCTTTATTACCTACTGGTCAATAAAAGCGCAATACCTTGAGCAGCAAGACCAGATGATGGGCAATAAGGCCAACAATATTGCCACTAAATTTGAAAGCTTTTTTTCAGGAGGTATTCAACGCGCCGATGAACGTACTCAAATTAGGTTCAACAATTTTGCAGATAACTTTTCGGCAGATCTAGTATATTTCAATAAAAGTGGTGTGCCCATTATTTCAACCCAACCTAAAATTTATGAATACGGTTTATTAGGAAGGCGCATGCACGCATCAGCTTATATTATGCTTAGCCGCAGGCAAAAATCATTGCTCATCAATAATGAAAAAATAGCCAAACTAAGTTATAAAACGGCTTATGTGCCTATACGTAATGCACAAAACATCACCATTGGCTATTTGCAGGTGCCATACTTTTCAAACGAGGCCGATTATTATGAACGCATTAACTCGTTCGTAAACTCGCTCATTAATATTTACGCCTTCATATTTGTGGCTATTGGCATTTTTGCCGTATTGGTTGCCCGCCAAATTACTACCCCGCTTAATTTTATACAAGAGAGCCTGAGGCGCACCATATATGGCAAAAAGAATGAGCCCATAAAATGGGAACGTAATGATGAAATTGGGGCACTGGTAAAAGAATACAACAATATGATTGCGGCACTGGAAAACAGTGCCAACAAACTGGCACAATCTGAACGGGAGAGCGCCTGGCGCGAAATGGCCAAGCAGGTAGCTCACGAAATCAAAAATCCGCTTACGCCGCTTAAATTGGGGCTGCAACTGCTCGAAAAATCATGGAAGGACAAAGACCCGAGGTTTGATGCCAAATTTGAGCGTTTCAGCAAATCATTTGTGGAACAGATAGAAAGCCTGTCGTCTATTGCATCGGAGTTTTCGGCCTTTGCCAAAATGCCCGATACCAAAATGGTACGCCTCGACTTGTTTGAAACCCTGGGCCAGGCTGTTATTATTTTTAAGCACATGGATAACCTGCGCATTAGCTATGAACCGCCAGCCGAGCCGTTCATGATAAATGCCGACCGCGATCAGTTATTACGCTGCTTTAACAATTTGCTTAAAAATGCAATTGAGGCCATGCCTCCCGAAAGATTTGGCTTGGTTGATATTTTTTATGATATAACCGATAACCACATCCTCCTCAGGATACACGATAATGGAAACGGCATACCCGAAAACCTGCGCGAACGCATTTTTGAGCCAAACTTTACCACCAAAAGTTCGGGCACAGGCCTGGGGCTGGCATTTGTTAAAAACTCAATTGAAAACGCCGGGGGCAAAGTATGGTACGAAACCGAACTTAACCAGGGCACAACCTTTTATCTCCAGTTTCCGCAAATTGAAGATAAAGCCAGATAACAACCATTAACCAAGACTTTTATTTAAGATTCAAGGCTAAATTTCGAGGTATTATTGATTAAAATTCCACATGTGCACGTATGGCAAATACGTTAACAGGTCCGCGGTCTTTATTATAAGCTGGGTTAACAATAAACTGATAATCAGGCGTAAGCCAAAATTTATGCTGATAGGCATCAATTTTATAATAAAGCTCTGCTATAAGCTCATGGCTGTAATTGAGTTTACCATCGCCAATAATAAAGCCATAGCCACCTGCAGCCAGGTAATCTCTGTGGGCCGATGATATGCCGTTAGCAGCAAAAGCCAACCCCAACTCATCATTACTACGTTTCCACGAAGTGCCTTTAAGCACGCTGCCAAAGCTTAATGATTGATCTATCTCGGTAAAAAACCAGGTTTCGGTTTTACCATCGTTGTAGGCAGCCCGGGCAAATACGCCAAAATCAGGCGTAAGATATTGTTCGGCATTAATACCAAAGCCGTATTTATGATGGCCATAACCGGTAACAGCATCAACATCGGGCGCGGCGGGATTACGTAAAATCGCTTCTCGATAGTTGCCCATTTTACCCTGGTTGTAAAAGCCCAGCAAACGCACGGTGCCATCTTGCCCGTTTAATTTGTAGCGTTGTTCGTACTCTAATGATTGGGTATTGGCCTTGCCAACGCGCTCATCTAATACCGAACCGTTAGCCTCGGTAGGCACCATGGTAAAGGCGTAACGCAACGACCAGTTAGGTTGCCCCAGTTCGGCCACTGCGCCTATGATATAGCCGCGTGTATTGGCCGGGTAATCCCATGCTCCGTTGCTCATTAAAGCCCAGTTCATAAACTGCGTACGAGGGTCGTGACTAAAGCTGTTGTTATCAAAATAATCAGATATGCCAAATTTTCCGGCCGTTACAGAGAAATAGCGTTTGCTCTTTTTACCCGCCAGTTGGTTGGCATCATCAGTAAGATAGTCATAATCCTTACCCCACTCAAACCTTTGGGTTAAAAACAGGCGGGCTATATAAATTTTAGGTTCGGCTGCACCCACACGAAAAGTTTCACCGTTAGGGAAACCAGCTACGCCCAGCGTTTTACTAAAGCCCGATCCGCCCGACATTTCGGTATTAAAATACGCCTCGGCCCCTTTCCAAAGCCTTGCCCCGCCAAAAAGCGTGGTTGTTAATGATGTTGCAGTTTCGTGGCCGGGCAGTAAACTGTTTTGACCGGTATAAGCCGCGCTGAAACTTGGCTTGGTTTGGGTAATAACGGTTTGTTGAAAATGCAGGTTAAAGCGTTGCGCTTTAGTGGTATCCTGGGCAAATAAAAGCGCTGTGGCGTGTAAGGCAACCAGCAGCAAAAACAGTTTCTTCACTACTTATTAAAATTTGATTAGAGCAAATGTAGTATTGCCAATCCAAACTTTTACGTAGTACTTTAATCCTAATTGAAATTTAATTTACAGGCAATCAACGCTGTCCGTTAAACTCCCCGTAAAACTGCTCTAAAAAGCCTTCCATGTACTGGTGGCGGTTTTGGGCAAGTTTGCGGGCGGTTGGTGTATTCATCTTATCTTTTAATAGCAAAAGCTTTTCGTAAAAGTGATTGATGGTAGGAGCGGTAGTTTTTTTATACTCCTCTTTACTCATTTGCAGGTTGGGTTGCACTTCGGGGTTGTGCAGTTCGCGACCTTTAAAGCCGCCGTAATTAAATGCGCGGGCAATACCAATAGCGCCTATGGCATCTAAGCGGTCGGCATCCTGTACTATTGCCAGTTCGGGTGAATGAAAAACGCGGGCATCAAAGCTCGATTTAAACGACATGTTACGAATAATGGCTTCCACATGCTCTATAACAATAGGGTCAACTTGTTGCTCTTTTAAAAAAGCAACCGCCGTTTGGGGGCCAATATCCTCATTACCATCATGAAACTTGCTATCGGCAATATCATGCAGTAAGGCCGCCAGTTCAACTACAAGCATATCAGCCGGCTCGGTTTGCGCTATAAGTTTGGCATTGTTCCAAACACGCAAAATATGCCACCAATCGTGCCCCCCTTCTGCATTTTGCAGGGTTTGGCGTACAAAATGGGCGGTACTGTCAATAAGTTGTTCTGGAGTCATGATGCTGTTATATTTGAACGGGCAAATATAACAGCATTAAACAGGTTTTAGTTCTCTACTAACGAGGAGGAATTGATAATTACCATCACCTCGTTATCATTAGCTTTGATAAGCTCTATCACATCCACCTCCAGTATCTGGGCTATCTGAAAAAGCCTTTCGAGGGTTATTTTGGTATAACCTAACTCAATTTTACTGTAGGCATTCTGCGAAATGTCTAATTTTACCGCCAGGTATTCCTGTGTATAGTTGCGGTACTCTCTGATTTTGCGAATATTAGTTGCAACACTCTTAATCTTGCTCGTATGTGCTTCCTTCTGCATCGGTATCTTCAAAAATTACAAGTTGATACCTGAGATTTACGGAGATTTTACAGGGGCGGATTTAGTACACTTAGTGTAACGAGCTTACATGCTCATTATCAGCAAAATAAATTATATTTTACCTCACTAATAAGTAGTTATAATAGCAGGCAGCAATGTTGCCATATCTAACGGAACGGGGTTGCTGGCAAAAATAGGTGTACGTTTGCTATAAGAGTCGTAAACCTTTTTTTGTATTGCGGCTGTTGCCTTTTCGGGCGCGAGGTTAATGGTACATGATATGATGAAGTCATGAAACTTCTCTTTATCATAAATTATCCATTTTTTGTCCGACTTTTTTAGCGCTTCAATAAAAGGCATTGCAATGCTGTAATCATCAGCATAGTAAACTATAATTTTTTGGATAACCCCTTTGGGGTCGGCCGTAAATTTAAGCACGGCTGTGCCTGTAGCTTTTTTATCTTTTAAAGCCTGTGGCAGCACCACATTCTCTTTAAAAAAGTTCATCATCACATCCTTTCCGCCCTGAAAAGGAAAAGCCATTTGCTGTTGCGCCCGGCTGTAAAAGGCCGACAACAATATGGCGGCCATTAAAATCATACGTTTCATTCTGCTTCTTTTTTAGGTTCGCGTTTGCTGCCGTCGTATATATTGTACTCCAGTAAGCGGCAGTCGAGCTTACCATTATAAAACTCAACTCGCCTGCTTGCAGCCAAGCCAATTTTCTTGGCTAAATCGGGGTTGCCGGTAAATACATAGCCGCGGTAACCTTTACATTTTTGCTTCAGGTAGTCGCCTATGCGGGCATAGGTGGCTTCAAGCTTGGTATGCGTGCCCAGGCGTTCGCCATACTCCGGGTTAAACATTACAATGCCGGGTTGCTCAGGTACTTCGGTATCAGCAAAATCACCAACACTAAATTCTATCAAATGTTCTACACCGGCGGTACGTGCATTCTTTTGTGCAATATCAACTGCATCTTCTGATAGGTCGGTAGCCAGTATTCTAAAGCCGGTTTCTTTTTTTGCTTTATCTTTTAACTTACGGCGCTCGGTAAAAAACACTTGCTCGTCATAGCCCATAAAGTGCATAAAGCTGTAATTCATTCTAAACAAGCCCGGGCTTTTATCGGTAGCCAGCAGGGCGGCTTCAATGGCTAAAGTACCCGACCCGCACATGGGGTTAATAAATGTGCTTTTGCGGTCCCAGCCTGTAGCCATAATGGTTGAGGCAGCAAGTGCTTCCAGCATTGGTGCCTTGCCCGGTATTTTGCGGTAGCTGTGCTTGGCCAGGGTTTCGCCCGAGGTATCAACAAATATCTCGGCCTTGTCATCCTGCCAGTACAGGTGCAGCACAGCCTTGTTTAATTCGGGACCCGAATTTGGGCGGATGCCTTTTTTCTCTTTAATACGGTCTACAACGGCATCTTTAACCTTAACGTTGGCGTAAAGCGGGGTGAGTATGTGCTCGTTATTTACGTTGGAAGTTATGGAAAAGTAACCATTAAAATCGATCAGGTTTTCCCATTCAATTTGTACCAGCTCGTTGTAAAGGCGTTGCGGGTCGGCAGCTTCAAAGCTCCCGAGTGAGTATAATATCTGGCTGGCGCAGCGCAGGTTAAGATTTAGCGGAATACAATCATTAACGGTACCCACCAGCTCAACGCCGGTTTGAAAGGCGCGCTTAATGGTAAAACCCAACGCTTCCACTTCCTGTTGCAGGTATGGTGCAAGGCGTTTATTGCAGGTAATGATGATCTTACTTTCGGTTTGATAAATTTGCATGTTGGCTACAAATTTATGAATTAAAAAATGCCCGATTTACAATTGTAACCATTAACTTTACGTTTTATAAGCAAGAATTATGGATATTAAAGGCAAAGTACACGAAGTTACTCCTACACAGCAAGTTACCGAATCTTTAAAGAAGAGAGAACTTATAGTAGAATATATAGAAAACCCGCAATACCCTGAGTATATTAAGTTTGAAGCAATTCAGGATCGTTGCAACCTGCTTGATGCAGTGAAAGTTGGCGACGATGTTGAGGTGTTCTTCAACCTTCGCGGCCGCCCATGGACCGATAAAACAGGCAAAAAAAGCTACTTTAACTCATTGCAGTTATGGCGCCTTAACGTACTAAGCGCAGGTGCAGCAGCAGCTACCCCTGATTACGCTCCACCGGTTGACATCAACTCTGCACCGGATGACGACGATTTGCCGTTCTAATTAATAGAATCAAGAGTAAAGATTCAAGATTCAAGACACAAAAAGGCCGTTTGATTTATATTCAAGCGGCCTTTTCTTATATGATCAAATCTGTATTCTTGATTCTGCATCCTTGACTCTATTTTCAATTGTTAAAATTTGTTAAACTGGTGTTACACACTTGTATTTCAGTTATTTTTGTTGAAGAATGAAGAAAAGGAGTATTGGTTTAATAATTGGCCTGATGGGGTTTGCCTTGCTGGGAGTGGTGGCCATGCAATATTTTTTCCTGCGCCAATCTTACCATATGCAATCGGAGTTGTTTGACCGCGATGTGCATGAGGCCTTAAATACCGTGGTATCAAAGCTTGAAAAAAAAGATGCCAATAGGTTTATTGATAAACGGGCCGATAGCATGATGGTTAAAGAAGAGCGTAAGCTTACCAAAACCGAGGTTAAAAAAAATGTTGCCGATAGTTCATTAAACACCACAGCCACACAAAGCCGTAAGCAGCATGATTTGCGTATTGCCAAATTACGCGACAGTCTTAAATATATCATGCTTCGCACCAAACTTGATGAAGAGCTTTACGGGCTTCCGCAAGAAGAAATGGTGAATGTAAAAATTCAGATTGAAGAGTTTGTTGACGAATATGGTATACTGCACCAAAACAGGGGGCCGCTTGAAATAACTAAGCTTCCGCCAACCAAACATGGCGATAAGCTGCACAAATACGATACTACATACCAGCATTACCTCGATCCGCAGTTTGGTCCGCAGGTAGTGGCACGCCTCAGGATTAATCCCTACTGGCAGCGCGAGCATGAGCGCAAAGTAAAAGAACGCAAGGTTGCCCAAATTAGGCAAATGCTGCGTGCCGATTCACTGGCCAAGCTAAACCAAAAGGAAACTGAGGTAACGTTAACCAACTTTACGGTTATGCAAAACCTGGCCGAAGAGTATAAGAACTCGGGCCAGCCGTTAAAAGACCGCATTAACACGTTGTGGATTGACTCCCTGCTGCGTTTTGAGTTGCACAATAAAGGCATAACACTGCCCTTTAGTTATGAGGTGAGCACCGCTAATAATGATTCGTTGATATTTTCTAAAGCGTATGATATGGTGGGCGAAAAGCCTGTATTTTATGCCAGCGAAACTTACCAAACCCCTATTTTTGCCAAAGATGTAATTAACGACCCGGGTAAAATACAGCTGTTCTTCCCCGATAAAAATTCGCATATATTGAGCAGCATGACTTACATGCTCAGCATTAGCGGGGGTTTATTAATGGTACTGATTGTTTGCTTTGGCTATACCATATTTATCATCCTGCGTCAAAAGAAAATTTCGGAAATGAAAACCGATTTTATTAACAACATGACGCATGAGTTTAAAACGCCGGTTTCAACCATTATGATTGCCAGCGAGGCGTTAAAAGACCAGGAAATTATTGAAGATAAAGCCCGCGTAACCCGCCTGGCCGATATTATTTACGAAGAAAATGCCCGTTTAGGTAGCCATATTGAGCGTGTACTGAATATTGCCCGCATTGAAAAGAACGACTTTAAGCTCGACAAAAAACCTGTCGATGTTAACGAACTGGTAACCGATGTGCTGGACAGTATGCAGCTTAAATTGCAAAAAAGCAATGCTCAAGTTGATTTGCACTTAGATGCCGAGTTTGCCGTTATTGAAGCCGATGAACTGCACTTTGCCAACGTTATATTTAACTTAATTGACAATGCCATTAAGTATAGTAACGATGAGCCTCAACTAACCATAAGCACGCTTAATAAAGGCAACCAACTGGTTATACGTGTGGCCGATAAAGGCATAGGCATGAGCCGCGACCAACAGGCAAAAATATTTGAGCAATTTTACCGTGTACCTACCGGTAACCTGCACGATGTTAAAGGCTTTGGTTTAGGTCTGAGCTATGTAAATACTATTGTTAAACGCCTGGAGGGTATGATAAGTGTACGATCAGAAAAGGAAAAAGGCTCCGAATTTGAACTAAAATTCAACGTTTTTGCATGAAGAAAATACTATTGGTAGAAGACGACCCTAACCTGGGCACCCTATTGCAAGACTACCTGCAACTTAAAGGCAAATTTGATGTGGTGCTGTGTAAGGATGGCGATGCCGGGTTAAAGGAGTTTACCAAAAGTGAGTATGATTTACTGATTTTAGATGTAATGATGCCTAAAAAAGACGGCTTTACCCTGGGTAAAGAGATACGCAAAATGAATGAGCACGTGCCCATAATTTTTGCCACCGCCAAAGGCATGATCGAAGATAAAACCCTGGCCTTTAACTTGGGTGGCGATGATTATATTACCAAACCTTTCCGCATTGAAGAGCTGCTGCTGCGCATTAATGCCCTGTTAAAACGCGCTGCAAGCGGAAGTGCCGAAGAAGAAAAACCAACCACTTTTAAAATTGGCAAGTACGACTTTGATTTTACCTCGCAGGTGATAACTGCTGATGGTGTTGTGCAAAAACTATCTACCAAAGAAGCCGGCCTGCTGCGCCTGTTATGCCTGAAAAAAAACGAGGTGCTCACCCGCGAAGAAGCCCTGCTCAACATCTGGAACGACGACAACTACTTTAACGGCCGCAGCATGGACGTGTTTTTGAGCAAAATACGCAAGTACTTAAAAGATGATTCGCGCGTGGAAATTATTAATGTGCATGGCCGGGGGTATAAGTTACTGGTGAATTAAGCTGCTTTTTGGTGTAGGTTGTGTATATTAGATGTACCAATCAACCTATTATGAAAAGAGCACTATTGTTTTTTTCGCTTATTTCATGGTGCTGTTTTAATTTGTTGGCACAAACTGCGCCAGCTAACACAGCCATAAAGCTGTATTTTGAGAAAGCCTACCTGCATACCGACCGCGATGATTATGCCGCAGGAGACGATATTTGGTTTAAAGCCTACCTTGTTAATGCGCAAACCAATAAGCTCATAAGTACAAGCAACAACCTCTATGTAGAACTGATACGTGCCCCCGGGGTACTGGTCGATAAACGATTAATCAGGCTGGACAATGGAACAGGCAACGGCGATTTTAAACTTTCGGCCGCTGCATCTGCCGGCACATATACCCTGCGTGCTTATACCAATTGGATGCGCAATTTTGATGATAAGTTTTTCTTTGAAAAGCATTTACGCATTTACAACGACACTCTTCCCCTAAATTCCCTCGTTAAGTCAACACTTAAAAAAGATTCTAAGGCCCCTAACTCCGTATCAGTAGTTGTAAATGAGGAGAAACCTGCCATTCGTTTAAGCTTCTTTCCCGAGGGTGGCTCTATGATAGAAAATACGGAAGGGATTATTGCTTTCAAAGCCGAAAATGAACAAGGCAAAGGCTTACCGGTTAAAGGGGGAATTTATACCTCTACGGGAAATAAAGTAACCGATTTTGAAAGCAATGCCAATGGGTTAGGCTGTGTTGCGTTAAAACCACTTACAGGTACCATGTATGAGGCACGGGGCACCTATGGCAATGGCAGGAGTTTTACATCGGCTTTACCTCAATCTCATTTACAAGGGGTGGCAATGCACGCATCTAAAGCCGATACTTTGCTGAAAATATTATTTATCACCAACGCTATAACACTTAACACTATACTAAAAGACACTTTGCTGTTAGTTGCCCGAAGTAAAGGAAAATTGGTATTTAAAAGACCGGTAACCTTGCCGCAATTACAAACACAGGTAAACATTTCCCAACAGGTTCTTCCTGCTGGAATAACGGCAATAACGCTATACGATGCTCAAAATCGTCCGTTGTGCGAACGGCTGATTTTTAATGAACAGGAGCCTAAAGAAACATTAACCCTGATTGCCGATAAACTGACATATAGTTATAAAGAGAAGACCGGGCTTACACTAAAGATCACAGACATTGAAGGCAAGCCTGTTATAGCCAGCTTATCAATGGCCGCAGTAGATGCCATGGTGCCTAAGCAACAAGGTAATATGATTAGCTACCTTGGTTTACAATCAGAAATAAGAGGAAATATAGAAGGCATAAATCAGTATTTTAACAGCAAGGGCAAACCCGATCTGCAAAAAATAGACTTGCTTTTGCTTACGCAAGGCTGGCGCGATTTTTTATGGAAACGCATGGCCGATTCAACTATACGCATTAAATATGCACCAGAGCAGGGGATTGATGTATATGGCCGAACAAGGCGCATATGGGTCAATAAACCGGTACCCGGCTTAAATGTTACACTATTTGCAAATGGGGCTAAGGGCAACAAACTATACACTACCACAACCGATTCAGTTGGTCGCTATGCTTTTTACAATTTAAATCTTACAGGTAACCAGCCTATTAGTTTATCGGCCACAAATAATAAAGGCAAGCAAGAGGCCTATTTACTGGTTGATACCGTTACGCATAGTGGTGCCCCGGTAAAGCCAATTCCCCTTTTCCACGACAGCACTAAAACAGTAACCGGAAAACTCAAAAATGAGCTTTTGGACCGTAGCCGATTTGCGGCGCGGCAACGATTAACCGATACCATTCAGCTAAACGATGTCGTGGTTTCAAAAACACCGTTAAGGCAGGTTTTAATTGATACTATAATTAAAATGGCACGGGCTGATTACAGCTTGAAAACATTAAGAGATTACATATTGGAGCGGGTACCCGGGGCGGTATCGGGTTATCAGGTAGCTTACTTTTATGGCCTAAACCACCTGTTGATGAAGGTGCCTATGCTGCCCCGCTTCTCGGTTGATGGTGTACCGTTTTGGCAGGTGCGTAATGTGTTTTTTTACGATATACCTTTAGAACAAATTGAGGAAATTCGATTCAGGAAATTTAACCTTGCAGGAGCGCCAACTATTGCTCAGGATGAAATGCGGTTTAGGCGGGGCGAAAACTTTTGGATACAATTGAAACTTAAACCACATGCGCTGGATAACATAAACCTGCACACTGCGCATTTGGAAGTTGAAGGCTATGATGAAGCCCGTGCATTTTATAAACCTACGTATGATAATATAAATGCCACTAAACAAGCGGATGTGCGCACCACCTTACACTGGGAACCCATTATTACAACCAATATTAACGGAGAGGCTACAGTAATTTTTTATAACAAAGCAAATTGGGGCAATGTGCGTGTAGTGGTTGAAGGAATAACCAATACTGGTACACCTTTAACGGGCTTATTAGAATATAGTGTTAAGCAATAGCCTGCCAATAAATATACAACTCAAAATATGTGGACTACACCCAAAAAAAACATCGCGGCTTTTACCTGTAATGCGCGGCTCTGTCCCGGTGGTAGCTGTGCCTATGCGCATTATTTTTAGGTAAAACCCGCGATGCGGAAATGTCTTATATATACCTCGGTATATTAAAAATCAAACTTTACGAAAGTCCTCAAACCCAGCTTTGGTGCATTAGGGTTATCTAAATAGGTAAATCGGCGAACCAGATCGAACCTTAACACTTTGAATATATTGCCTATACCTATACTGCCTTCGGCATACATACCATTGTTAAGCGTATAAGTAGTAGCCTGGCCTAAGCTGTTGGTTGGGAAACGCAGCAACGAGCGGTCGTTAGCCGGGTTGTTCTCAGCGCGAACAGCTCCCCATAAACCTTTAAAGTTTACCACCTCGCGCAGTTTTAAGCGGCGTAATAATGGAATTTTATTAAACAAAAACCCGTTAAAGTTATGGTCGATAGTAAAGGTGGCATAATGGTCGCTCACAAACTCCTGGAAGTTCATTAAGTTAAATGATTGGAACTGGAACGCATAGCTTTGATTGGCGCGGTGAATATCAAGCAACGGGAACGGCACTTTGCCAAACAGGTAACCACCCTCAATACTCACATCTGAGAAACCCAATTGCGAAGCATAAAAACGCTTGCTAACGTTACCTACCACATTTTGGTAATTATAATCGCCCCCTACCAGGCCTTTAAAGCCCTGGGTGTAGCGCAGAGTATATATTGGGTACTTATCAGGAATAGGTGTGCGGTATAGTTTGCCCTGGTAAAATTTCTCGTGCGGTGCAAAGCGCAACTGTAACGACATTTCGGTGGTATGAATAAGATTTACGTTATTCAATGCACCGTTTGGCAACAGGTTTTGAAACTGCAAAGCACCAGCCGGGCTTTGATTCCACTTTTTAAAGCCAACGGCATATGAGAAGTGGTTTAAGTACTCGTGTACGTAATCCAGCTTAAATATATCGTTGTATAACCACTGGTCGTTTGCGCCGCGTTTAAATGAAAGCAGGAAGTTGCTCTCCTGTACAAACTCCAGCTCCTGGCCGGGCACCTTGGTATCGTGCTGAAAGCTGGCGCGGATATAGTTTTGCGGGAATGAGTAGATAGACTTGTTGTTAAGCGAGTAGGTAGAGCTTAAAAAGTATTTAAATTTTTGGTCGCGGGTCCCGTAAGCACCGTAGGTTTCAAAATAATAGCGTTTGCTCAATGCGGTAGTGGTACGGCCGCCTAAACGTGCGCGGAAGCCCTCAACCGGGTTAAAGCTGTAAAAGGTATTTACCGGGCCCATCTCAAACGGACCAAAGTTTTTGTAACCGGCCAGTACCAGCGTGGCAATATCCATAGTGCGTTTAAACGATGGTATGGTTTGCAGGCTGTCTACATTTTTATAAAGGTCGGCAGCGGCTTTGTCCAGTGTATCAGGGCGGCTTTCGGTCCAGTAAGCATCGGTTTGCTCGTCATACTTTTTGGCGTAAACCTGTGCGGGGCCATCATAAGTTTCTTTAGGGCGAGGCGTGTTGATCTGAAAGTTGCGTATGGTAACCAAGCGTTCGCCAAATACACCGCCTCCTTTGTTTTTATTGAGGGCAAACTCAATTTTCAAATTACTTTGGCTCAGGTGGTAACGGTTATCGGGGTTTTTCTCAAACGACAAGCGGGCCTCCATTTGGCGCACAAAGTTAAGGTCGATGTTTTTATTAACCGTTAACACCGCATTTTGCACGGCATAGTTGCCATCCATAGTAATGTAAATACGGCCTTCAAACAGTTTGTTGATGGTGTTACGGGGAGTAAAGCTCAGCTCAATTAAATTGGGCTGCTGATCTTTAATGGTATCGGTAATGAAAAATTTATAATAGTTAGGAGAATTGTCTGATATGGGGCTCAACAACTGATTGCTCAGTAAAGATACGTTATTATCATAAATGTTAATGTCCTGGTACATGCGGTTAAAGTAGGTAGTGAGGCCCTGATTATCCACAAATGTTTCATCATATTTAACCTGTTTATTGGCTTCAACCACCTGCTTTTGCGCATAAGGAACTTTGCGGTAATAATTAGCCGAAAGTTTCTCTTCCATATATAGAGGCAGCAATGTTTTACCGCCAATAGCAGTTGAATCCTGCTCGCGGAACATAAACTGGTAATTTTTGAAGATCTTTTTGCTTTTAAACTTATCGCTCAGGTTGCTTAACGAAAAGGTCATGCGCTCGTATTGTTTGTACTCGGCATAATTATAATTGGTTACCTGGTTTTGTGCCTTATGAGCAATAACCTGCCTAATGAGTTCAACCGCAGGGTTGTTTTTGTTAGTGTATTTCTTTTTTTTACCGGCTTTTACCACTACATCGCTCAATTGCCTGGTATCGGCGTTTATGGCTATATTAATGGTTTGCTCTTTACCAGCTTCAATGTTACGGGTTATAGTAC
Organism: Mucilaginibacter terrae; assembly: GCF_031951985.1. Taxonomy (NCBI): domain Bacteria; kingdom Pseudomonadati; phylum Bacteroidota; class Sphingobacteriia; order Sphingobacteriales; family Sphingobacteriaceae; genus Mucilaginibacter; species Mucilaginibacter terrae. Next base: position 3,086,267 of record NZ_JAVLVU010000001.1, read on the forward strand.
GGTAGCCAACGTAGTTAACTTTTATGTAGTCAAACTTGTCGTTTGTTTTAATGGTAAAACGGCCGTTGCCATCGGTTGGGGCACCTTGATTACTATCGCCAAAGGTTACCGTTACATATGGCAATGCTTCTTTGGTTTTGGCATCGGTAACTGTACCTTTAACAATGGTTTGTGCGTACAAAGCATTTAAAGAGGCGGTAAGTATAAAGAGCGTAAATATTATTTTGGTAAAGAGTTTCATGACCTTAAAGGTTGTTGAGTGTGATGTCACAAAGTTGGATTGCTAACAGGAACAGCATCTTAACATTTGCTAAAAAATGCTGTTGATATTTGTCAAGAGTGCCGTATTTTGGAAGCTTAACCGGCAGCCTGAACCCGATTTGTGAAATCGTTAGTGAACATGGTTTAAGTAAAATGTTCAGCAAATGTGCGTCGGCTTTTTGCAAGTTGCAACATTGTTAAGTGGGTATGACAATTGTATTATATATTCATTACAATTCGCTTACATTTGTGGTATAGTTTTAACACATGTTAACAATTATTGCCAATTTTAAAATCAATTAAGGCAATTTCGCCTCTCAAATTTTTATGTACGAAGCGCTGTACCACTACATTGAAAACTACTCATCGTTAACATTAAACAACGATGATAGAGCGCTCATTCGCGATAGCTTTAAACACAAACGCCTACGCAAAAAGCAGTATTACTTGCAGGAAGGCGATGTGAATAAGTACATTGGTTTTGTTATTAAAGGCGCTTTGCGCATGTACTCGGTAGATAGCAAAGGGCACGAACATATTGTGCGCTTTAGCCTCGAAAACTGGTGGGTGGGCGATTATGAAAGTTACATGATGCTTACGCCATCAAAATTTAATATTGATGCCGTTGAGGATGCCGAACTGCTCATGATATCAAACACCCAAAGCGAGGAATTGCAAGGCAAAGTACCTGCCTTTGCCGGGATGATACGTGAGCTGGACAAGCGCGCCAACATAGCCACCCAAAACCGCGTGCATGCCGCCATTAGCCTAACCGCCGAAGAGCGCTACCAGCAATTGCAGGAAACCTATCCCGGCTTTTTACAGCGCTTTCCGCAAAACATGATTGCGTCTTATTTGGGTATTTCGCCTGAGACGTTGAGCCGGATTAGAAAGAGTAGTGTAGTGGGGAAGAAGTAAGATAGTACCTTCTTTAAAAATTCGTCACCTATTGTAATTTTATACAGCAGATTATGGAACCCCTCGATAGCTTGAATTATAGAATGCTCGCAGCTAATCAGCTCGCTAAAAGTGAATATGTTGAGGCAATCAATTTTTGTTTAAAGAATTTCAAGGCTTTGGAAATCCCAACCGATAGAGACATGTATCAAATATCTTCTATCCTTGTTAAAGCCGTAATCAATTATTATAACCTTAATATTACTGAGTCAAATGAAATTTATATAGCCTTTGAGAATCGAATATTGAAAGCTATTTCCACAATACCTTTTAATAACACAGAAAATCTGTTAAAACTCAAGATGTATACATCTCAAGATTATCTTGAATGGGGAAAGTATCAAGGTAAAAAGATATCCGAAGTCTTGTTACTTGACTTTGAATATCTCTTATGGTGCTTAATTAACTTAGACCATTTTTCTATAGACCCTCCCTTTTTTATATACTTTTTTTTACTCACTAAAAAAGATTTAAAAAAGGAGATTGAATTCAACTTAATTAAGCAATTATTGTATTCCAATTATTTAGAGGAAGATAGTGAATTAGAGACAGACGACCGATCCAATTACTACTATGGTTATAACTCCTCTGATGAGTTTAACTTTTATGAGGGATATGAAGGCAACAACGACGCTTGGGACGAAAGAAACTCTTAAAAGTAAATTCAAAGGTTTTCGTCTCCCTTCTTGACAAATATCAATGTCATTTTTTGCCATATATCATTACCCGGCTCCGGGCATCCCGTAGTTTTGCACTGTTACTTTTATTACATAACTATGAAGAGTTATTAGAAAAGTATTAAATGTGAAGCCTTAAAATTTACTTATTTTACACCTGCAAACACCCTACTCCCTATGATTCGCAAATTTACCCTCCTCGCAGTGTTACTTAGTGCCACAACTATGAGCTATGCCCAGCGCAAAACTCCGGCTGTATTCCCCGATAGCGTTTTGGTTAAAGTGCATCCGTCGTACGATAGTGTGAGCGGCATACACCGCTGGTTATTCGGTAAAAATTACCGCGAGGAGTGGGCCACGGTTGTGAAGTTGCCGGTTATTAAAATATCAGAATTTTCGGGGGGATTAAAGCCGCTTCGCGAAGGTGGGGGTATGCAATCCAAATCGTTACGTTTGCAGGATAAAAGCGGTAAGGAATGGGTAATACGCAGTGTTGAAAAAACGCCTGAAAAGATATTGCCGCCCAACTTTAAAGGCACATTTGCGGTAGACTGGATTGACGATGCGCTGAGCAGTCAGCACCCGTTTTCGGCACTGGTGGTTCCGCCGCTGGCCGATGCTGCTAAGGTGCCGCATGCCAACCCCATTATTGGTGTAATGGTGCCCGACCCAGCCTTGGGCGAATACAGCAAAATATTTAACGGACTTGTGGTACTGCTGGAAGAACGCGAGCCGAATGGCAAATCGGACAATACGCCAAAAATGCTGAGCGAGCTTAAAGACGATAACGACAACCATTTTGAAACCGAGCAGTTTTTGCGTGCCCGCATGCTCGATTTGCTTTTGGGCGACTGGGACCGCCACGAAGATCAATGGCGTTGGGCTTATCAAAAGAAAGATAAAAATAAACAATACTATGCCGTTCCGCGCGACCGCGACCAGGTGTTTCACCTGAGCGAAGGCGTTTTACCATCCCTGGCGGCCGTATCATGGATCAGTCCCACACTTGATCATTTCGACGGTGAAATTCCGCGGGTAAAATACTCGCTGTTTAAAACCCGCTTTATGCAGGTATACCCGGATATGCAAATTACGCATGCCGAATGGATGCGCATAGCCAACGAGTTTATTAAAGCCGAAACCGATGAAGTGCTTGAGGCTGCTTTGAAGCGCCTCCCGCCCGAGGTTTACAAATTGCGCCACGATGTGCTTTTGGCTAAACTTAAAAAGCGCCGTGATAATATTCCGGCGGCAATGGACGAATACTACCGCTTTATTAACCAAACGGTAGACTTACGCACCAGCGACAAAAATGAACAGGTAACCATCGCCGATGCCGATAATAAAGGGCTAAGGGTACAAATCAGTAAAATTAACAAATCGGGCGAGGCTGAAAGCACGTTGCTCGACATGGTTTATGATCCTGAAATTACCCGCGAAGTTCGCCTGTACGTTGAAGGCGGCGACGATAAGGTTATAGTTAATAACGCCTCATCGCCCATAAAGCTGCGTGTTATTGGTGGTACCGGGCAAAAAACCTATGAAATTAATAAAACCGAGAGCCGGGTGCGGGTTTACAGCCGTAAAGACAGCGTTACCTTTACCGGTAATGGCAGCGTAGGCAAACACCTTAGTAATGATTCGTTAAACACACGCTTTGTTCAAAACAACCCTTATAATGTTTGGATGCCGCTGGCCACAGCCGCCATTAACGCAGATGATGGTTTTTTAATAGGTGCCGGGTTTAAGTATACCCGCCGCGATGGTTTCCGTAAGTTGCCTTACGCCAGCGTGCAGCAGCTTATGGTTACCCATGCCTTTGCTACCGATGCCTTCCGCATACGTTATAACGGGGAGTGGATTGATGCCATTGGCAAGGCCGACATAACTATTAACGCCTTTGTACAGGCCCCAAACAATACCCTCAACTTTTTTGGCCGTGGTAATGAAACCCCATTGGTCAAATTTCAGGGTTATCGACGCTTTTACCGTACCCGTTATAATACCTATCAATTCGACCCTGCCCTGCGCTGGAACCTTGGATCTAATACCACCATCAGTGCCGGGCCGTCATTTCAATTTTATCGCTTAAACCGAGAGGACAATGAGGGGCGGTTTATTAATAATCCGGGCCGTATAAACTCATACGATAGCCTAACCATTAATAAAGACAAAGCCCACTTAGGCTTGCTGGTTAACATTAACAGCAATCAGCGTAATAACAACATTTTGCCAAGTAACGGGTATTATGCTAACGTAACGTTACAGGCATACAACGGGTTAAACAATGATACCAAATCGTTTGCGCAAATTCGGCCGGAGTTTACTTATTATTTAAGCCTCAACAAAAAGGGCACATTCGTACTAACCGACCGTGTTGGCGGCGGGGTAAGCATTGGCAAACCTGCCTTTTACCAATCTATGTTTTTAGGCGGACAGGGCGGTAACCTGTTGGGTTATTTAGGTAACCGCTTTGCGGGCGATCATATGTTTTACAACAACCTGCAGGCGCGGTTAAACTTATTTAATATTGCCAGCTACGTATTGCCCGGCCAATTGGGTATAACCGGTTTTTACGATACCGGCAGGGTGTGGGTAAAAGGCGAATCATCAGACAAATGGCATGCAGGTACCGGCGGCGGTGTTTACTTTGCGCCGGCAAGTTTAGCCGTTATACAGGTTTTAGCCGGCCATTCAAAAGAGGGTTGGTACCCGTATGTGTCGCTTAATGTTAGGTTATAATGATGAATATTGGGGCTTATAGTTTTGTAATATGTGCATCAGATTTTTGAACAACTGCCTGCCAAAGTAAACAGTAAGCCTTATTTTATTTAATTTTGCTCAACTTATCGTACCGATATGAGTGTTCAGGCATATAGAGAAAGTCCTTTCGAAATCCACATTTCGTTTCATGTGCTGATAGAGCACCTGCAGAAAGTGGCCAGAGAAGAAACGGGCTATGCCGCCGAGCGCGCAGCCGCACTCCTTAAAGAAGTTGAACCCTTTCCCGAACTGTGTAACGGCTTTACCGAGCAATCGCAGGTTGATAAGCACCAAACTGTAATTCAGCACCTCCTGGCCGATCTGTTCCCTCAGGCGCTTACTAATAATGAAATTAAGGCGGTAACATTTCCGTTCTATGATTTTATTATCAATCAAAGTGAGCGCTTTAAAAACATACTGGCCGCCGCGGGTCCCGATTTCGACATGTCGATACGCGATTTTGACGACCATCAGTTTTATGTAATGAGTTGCTGCCTGGTGCTTAATGAGTTTTATAATACCCAGCTCGATTTTGCCAAGCCTATGTTTTACGACATACCTACAGCATCGGGCATTATGCGCCATTACCGCATACTGTATAATGCCGATTTTCTGGAAATTATTCCAACCGAAAAGGCTGTAAAATTAACTGCAGACGACATTAACCAACTCATTAACAATTACGACGACCTTGAGCTTTGGAAACGAATGTTTCCGAAAGGGAGCTACCTGTTAAAAGGATTTGCCATTGTAAATCTTTTTGATTCCACGGTTGAAAATGCGGTATCATCATTAAAGGGGTCACTCCTCACCGATTTAAAGGATGTGGAGTTAGAACACGATTTTGAAGATATTTTTCGCTCCATATACAAAATCCCCGACCTGCGCATAGGCTTTACTGCGTTCAACCCTGAAGATAATAAATTTACCAGCATTGCCCCGCTGCGCAAAATAAAGAGCTACATGCTGGGCGATTGTATGGATGGCGTTTGTTCTACCGATATATTAGGGCCCAAATCATACCAGGCGCTGCTTGGTAAAAGCGAATACTTTGCTGTATCAAATACCCGCGATTTCTTTTTGGAGCATCCCGAAAGCGAAATGGCACACCAGTTTTTGGGTCAGAACATTCATAGCTTTATTCTTGCACCAATTATAAAGGATGATGTGCTATTGGGAATTATCGAACTGGTTTCATCGCGCCCGGGAGAGCTGAACAGTGTGAACGCGCACAAACTTGAAGTGGTGATGCCGTTTTTGGTAAACACCATTGACAGGCAGGTAACCTACAAGCAAAACCGCGTGCAAGCCGTAATACAAAACGAGTATACCACCTTGCACCCAAGCGTGCAGTGGAAGTTTATGAAAGAGGCTTACAAATACATTGAGCGCCGCGATAACCACCAGGAGTACCAGCTTAAAGAAATTGTATTTAACGATGTATATCCGCTTTACGGACAAATTGATATTAAAGGCTCGTCAGAATCGCGTAACAGCAGTATTCAAAAAGATTTAAACAACCAGTTGGAAGCCCTCATTCCAATTGTGTTGCATTTGCAAAGCTATGATGAACAGGCAAGCCGTTATTTAGGCCGCCTTCAGGAGTTTAAATATTTAACTCACAGCGTATCGGTATTAATACGTACCGATACCGAGCAGCAAATACAACAATTTATTGACGAAAAAGTACACGAGCTGCTCAATGCAGCCCTTTTAAACAACCAGCATGTACAGAGTATAAGGGAATATTTTAAACAGGTTGATAAAACCACCGGTATTTTTTATACCTACCGGCGCAAGTATGATACTACGGTATCAACCATTAACCAAAAAATGGCGGCCCTGCTTGATGAAAAACAGGCCGAGGCACAGCAAATATTTCCGCATTATTATGAGCGCTTTAAAAGTGATGGGGTTGAGCATAATTTGTATATAGGCGCATCCATAGTGCCTAACCGTGCCTTTTTACCTGTGCATTTCCAAAACTTACGCCTTTGGCAGTTAAAGGTGTTATGCGAAATGGAGCGCGAACACCACAGGTTTAAAACAACGCTACCCTACTGCCTCGAGGTTACTACGCTTATACTGGCTTATAGTATAACGATGTCAATACGTTTCAGGATGGACGAGAAGCGCTTTGATGTGGATGGAACTTATAACGCCCGTTTCGAAATTGTTAAAAAACGCATTGACAAAGCACACATTAAAGGCACCGATGAGCGTATTACCCAGCCGGGCAAAGTGGTTGTAGTGTTTGCCAATAATTACGAAGAAAAAGAATACCGGGGCTACATCAAACAACTGCAGGAAAAACACATCCTTGATAGCCACATAGAAGAGCTGGAGGTAGAAGAATTACAGAGCATATCTGGCCTCAAAGCTCTAAGGGTGGGCATACTGCATGATGATATTGTTTTAATCGAAGGCTTACAAGACACTGCCAGTATTAATCAATCTTAAATTAATATCTCAGGCTTAATTACTCCCCTATTTTCCACAATTGATATTCCCAACATGGGGCATGCTTTCCTCATTTAAAAGTAAAACGAGGGTAACAAAATGTTGCAACGCCTAAAATGAGGAATATTCATAAATGGAATACGTTTTGCATTAACCTTGGTAATTAATTTAACGTACAAAGCCATGATGATTGCCCTAATTGCCCTTTTAGTTGTTGCTAACGTTTTAGTAGTAGCTAATAACAAAAGAACCATTATTTAAGCTCAGGATCTATCCTTTGGCCTCATCTGGGCCAAACAACTCCTGTCTTGCTTTTTTAGTCAAGCTCTTTACCACCAATTCGTACGAGTGGTCAATCATATCGCAAAGCTGTTTGCGGGTTAGCCCGCCATCTATATATACAGTATTCCAATGCTGCTTGTTCATGTGGTAACCCGGCTGCACCTCACTAAAATTTTCGCGCAGTTCAACAGCACGCTCAGGGTCGCATTTTGCATTAAAGCTATTGCCGGTATCCAAACTCAATAGTAAAAACATTTTTCCACCAATCTTGAATACAAGCGTTTCCAAATCAAACGGAAAACTTTCGGTAACGCCGTGCTTTTCGAGGCAATAGTTACGCAGTTCTTCAATGTTCATCAGGTAAATTTATAAAAAGAAAATGGCCCTACCCAAATCTTCCCATGTAGGGAACCTTGAGTGGGGCCATTTTTATGGGGGGAATCAAGAGGCGGTTACTCTACCGCCGCCAGCGAGCTTTTGCTGAGTAACTTTGCGCTTTCGGCCAGTTTAATAAATTCGGCCCGGTAGCCTTCATCATCGTTGCCTTTAGCGGCCCGGGCTATTTTGATAGCTTCATCAAAGCGGGCATTTTGTTTAAATTCCGAATCGCGCAGTAGCATCCCGAATTCGGCCACGGCAGATGCAAAACGAAAATCGGCAGAAGCGTTTTTAAAATCAACGGGTTTATCCACCACCACGACCTGGCTTAATTTACTTACGGTACCATTGAGTTCTTTGTATCTGAATTTAATGGTTAACATATCGTTTGATACATAGTTGGTAGTTGCCTTTTCTACTTTTTGATATTTAAGCGGGTCCACAGTATGAGTAAACTTATCATGTACGCCGGCAGGAATGATCTCGTATAAGGCAGTTACGTTGTGGCCTGCGCCCATCTCGCCGGCATCTTTCAAGTCATTGTTAAAATCTTCTTTATTAAGCATTCGGTTTTCATAACCTATTAAACGGTATGATGCTACTTTGGCAGGGTTAAATTCCAGTTGCAGTTTTACATCTTTAGCCACGGTAAACAGGGTGCCGCCAAATTCGCTAACCAAAGTTTTGCGGGCTTCGGTTATATTGTCGATGTAGGCATAGTTGCCGTTGCCTTTATCGGCCAGGGTTTCCATTTTGCTGTCTTTGTAATTGCCCATACCATAACCCAATACCGATAGAAATACCCCGCTTTTGCGTTCCTGCTCTATCAGCCTCTCCATATCCTCATCGCTTGATGCGCCTACGTTAAAATCGCCGTCGGTAGCCAGTATTACCCGGTTATTGCCGTTCTTTAAATAGTTTTGCTTGGCCGTGCGGTAGGCCAGTTTAATGCCTTCGCCGCCTGCGGTCGAGCCACCGGCATTCAGGCGGTCAATGGCATCTTTAATAGTGGTTTTCTGGTCGCCCGGTGTTGAGGGCAGCACCAAACCGGCAGCACCGGCGTATACCACAATGGCCACCTTGTCTTGCGGGCGTAGCTGGTCGGTAAGCATTTTTAGGGATGATTGCACCAGTGGCAGTTTATTAGCCGAACCCATTGATCCTGAAACATCTATGAGGAAAACCAGGTTTGATGCCGGTAATTTATCATTTTGCACCACACGGGCTTTAAGGCCAATGCGTAACAAGCGGTGCTGCGGGTTCCATGGCGCGGCCGAAAGCTCGGTATGTATGGCAACCGGTTCGCCGTTGGTTGGCGCGGACAGGTTATAGTTAAAGTAATTGATCATTTCCTCAATGCGTACGGCATCTTTGGGTGGTAACTGGCCATTGTTAATAAAGCGCCTAACATTGCTGTACGATGCCGCATCCACATCAATGGAGAAGGTTGACAATGGATTGTCTTTAGAGCTTTGAAAGCCGTTTTCGGTGATGCCTTTATAATTCTCCTGCTCTTGCAGCGCCTGATAATTGCCTACAATGGGCGATACAAAACGCTGTTTTGCAAACGCTTTGCTTTTATCCATAACGGCAACACCGGCAGCCCGGCCAACAATGGCATTAGGCGCATTGGGTACCGGTGCCGGGCCAACCGTTGATACACTCCCTGTTACAACGCTTTTACGTTGCACACCATAACCCACCACAACCACCTCGTTAAGCGATCGGTTGGAGGCTTTCAGGTAGATATCTATCTTGGTGTTTTTGCCAATGTTTATGGTTTGGCTTTCAAAACCAATGTAACTAATGCTTAGTTGGGTGTTCCTTTCGGTTACACGCAAACTATAAGCCCCGGTAACATTGGTTTGCACGCCGTTTTTGGTGCCGGTTACAAGCACGGCGACTCCGGCTAAGGGCTGTTTATCGGCGGCATCGTAAACATGGCCGGTAATTGTGCGGGTTTGTGCTTTAAGGGCGGTAAAGCCGCTTAGCATCAGGAGTAATAAAATTAATCTTTTCATGGCTGTATAAGTATGGTTTTGCAGTAAGGATGCAGTTACATATCAATTTCCATAAGCCATTTAAAAAAATTATTTTCAGCCATTACTAAATGAGTTGGTTCAGCAAAAAAACTAAGCCCGATGCGGGGGACGATGAAGTCCTGCTGCAAAGCTATCGCCAAAGCGGCGATCTGGCTGTGCTGGGTCAACTTTATGAACAATACATGCCCTTAGTATATGGAGTTTGCTTAAAGTATTTGCAGGATGAGGAGCAAAGCAAGGATGCCGTAATGCAGATATTTGAAGAACTGATCATAAAAATAAACCGCCATGAGGTAAAGCAGTTTAGAGGATGGTTGTATGTGCTGAGCCGCAACTTTTGTTTGATGCAATTGCGCGCTAACAAAAAAACCGAAACGTTAAGTGTAGATGACGTTATGGAATTTCCATTTGTTTTGCATCCTGATGATGAAAGCGATAATGAAGCCAGCATACAACAACTGGAAAAATGCATGCAGCAGCTATCGCCGCAGCAACAACAAAGCATCGATTTATTCTATATAAAAGAAAAATGTTATAGAGAGGTGGCCGAGTTAACCGGCTACACTTTAAACGAGGTTAAAAGTTATATACAAAACGGAAAACGTAATTTAAAAATTTGCCTGGAGAGTAACCGTGAGCGATAACAAGCCCGACATATTGCTGATTCAAAAGTACCTGAATGGGGAGCTTAACGCACGTGCCATGCACGAGCTTGAACGCCGCGCGCTTGACGACCGGTTTTTGGCCGAGGCTTTGGAGGGGTACGCAGTAAACGGCAAAAACCAGCAAGATAATATTGATGAACTGCAAAAACGCCTGCAGCAACGTGTACAGCCTAAAACCAGGCGGATAACCTTATGGCCAGCCATTAGTATTGCGGCTTCGGTATTGGTTTTTATTGGATTTGGCGGATGGTGGCTACTTAATTACCGGCCGGCATCAAATAAACCCGATTTGCCAGTGGCCGATAAAACAGAGGTTGCTAAAAACAAATCGGTTCCTGCCGTTGTGCCGCAACAATTTAAACAGGAGCCACAACCTGTTATTAAACCAACTGCACCGTCACAACGATATATTGCGCCACAGGCTAACAGCATAATGAGTGAAACGCCAGTTCCAAACGCACCGGTAGCGGAAGGAATAAAGGAAAACGCTAAGTATTTACGCCCCACCATTGGCGACAGCCTGAAAAAAGTTAAAAGTTTGGATGAAGTAGTTGTAGTAGGCTATGGCGTGCAACGTAAAAGTGTGTTAACAGGAAGCGTAGCAACGATCACCGCCGATTCTATTAAACCTAAACCAATGGAGCAAGCCCTGGTTGGCCGGGCAGCAGGTGTACAGGTGGCCAATGGCGCCCCTGGTGCTGATAACCAAATAAGAATAAGGGGCATATCAAGCCTATATGCAAAAGGCGATAGCGTTAAAATAATTACCGGGCAAATTTTAAGCGCCGATGATAAGCAGCCTTTGCCTGGTGTAACTGTGCGGGTAAATTCAAGTGGCTTGGCGGTAGGTACTGATGCGCGCGGGCGCTTCAAAATTGCCGCTACTAAAAAGGATGAGCTGAATATTGGCTACATCGGCTTTGAATCGCAAAAAGTAAACATCAATGGCAAAGACAGCCTGAAGGTTTTGCTTAAAGAAAACCACAGCGCTCTATCAGAAGTAGTGGTAACAAGCAATAGTACCCACGAGCCACAGGAAATTATTAACGAAGCCCACCCCCAAAACGGATGGCTTAAATTTAACCAATACCTCAACGAAGAAGCACGTGTAAGCACCGGCAAAACCGGCGTGGTGCGGGTAAGCTTTGTAGTGGGTACAGATGGAACCCTGTCTGACTTTAAAATACTTAAAAGCCTGAGCCCTGAAAGCGATAAAGAAGCTGTTGAAATAATTAAAGATGGCGCCGATTGGGTTCCGAATGTTAACCACCAGCCCGAAACGGTTAAGCTTCGCATCAGGTTCAGGAAAGAGAAATAAAGCTGAATATTTTTAAGCCCTGTGCTGTTTATTGATGTTTCCACAATATATGATGCACCGTAGGTGCTACCTATTTATAGTAACAAGCCAAGATATTTTATGTTCTGTTAGGAACTACCCTTGTAAATCAACACCTCAATTAGGGTAGCTCCTAATGGAGCACGTTTAATTTTACAAAAATTTGCTACAAACAGGCAGCACTTACGGCGCATAAAAAACTTGTGTAGGTCCTATAGTTTTAATCCGGATAAAAACAACATTTTTGCAGGCAGATTAAGCATCACTTATGAACGCATTGAATTTTACCGTTACCGAACGCTTTATGCGCTATGTAACCATCGATACCCAGTCAAACCCCGAATCGCCAACCTATCCATCTACCGAAAAACAGAAAAACTTAGGCCGCGTTTTGGTGCAGGAATTATTGGATATGGGTATTACCGATGCGCATTTAGATGAGTACGGCTATGTTTACGCTACCATTCCATCAAATACGGATAAAAACGTACCGGTAATTTGCTTTTGCTCGCACATGGATACCTCGCCAGATTGTAGCGGCGAAGGCGTAAAGCCCATTATTCATCGCAACTACCAGGGGGAGGATTTAATTTTGCCCGACGATATCACACAGGTGTTAAAACCTCAAAACCACCCCGAATTAAAAAACCAGGTGGGCAACGATATTATAACCGCCAGCGGAACCACCCTTTTGGGCGCCGATAACAAGGCCGGCGTGGCCGAAATAATGGATGCCTGCTACCAGCTCATCAATCACCCTGAAATTAAGCACGGTACCATCCGCATATTGTTTACCCCCGACGAAGAGATCGGTCGGGGTGTAGATAAGGTTGACCTGAAAAAGCTAGGCGCTTTTGCAGCCTACACCATGGATGGTGAAACCGCCGGGAATATGGAGAATGAAACGTTTTCGGCCGATGGGGCAAAGCTCATTATCAATGGTATAAGCGCACACCCCGGCTTTGCCAAAGGCCAGATGCAAAGCGCCATTAAAATTGCCGGGCAAATTGTGGCTGCCTTGCCTTTTGAGCTTTCGCCAGAGGGTACGGAGGGCATGGAGGGTTTTGTGCATCCCGTGGGCATTAGCGGCCATGTGGAGCAGGCTATTATTGATTTCATCATCCGTGATTTTGATGAGGCTTTGCTTGAACAGCACGCCGGGGTTATTAAACAAGTGGCCGAACAAGTGCTGCAAAGCTTTCCCGAGGCCACATATGAACTCATAGTGAAAGAACAATACCGCAACATGAGGCAGGTACTCGATCAGCATCCGCAAATTGTGGAGTATGGCATGGAGGCTATACGCCGTGCAGGGCTTGAGGCCAAACTTTGCAGTATTCGTGGCGGAACAGACGGGTCCCGCTTGTCGTTAATGGGTTTGCCTACGCCTAATATTTTTGCCGGCGAGCATGCTTTTCATGGTAAGCAGGAATGGGTATCGGTTCAAGACATGCAAAAGGCGGTTGAAACCATACTGCACCTGTGCACCATATGGCACGAAAAGAGTTAGCAGGCACTTGAGTTTGGCACACTTTTTTATTTTGTAGCAGGGAAAAAAATCCCCATCCGGAATTTTTTGCACGATAGTTGTAATTGTATGCACGGTTTAACAACCTATAAGGCTAAGCTTTTAACCCAAAAGATAAACTTATAGTTTATAACGGAGTTTAAGCCCTGATAATGGTAATGCTAAATCTTGCTAAGAATTTATTTTTAGCAGCTGAATTTTACTTAATTTATAATTATACTAATACAAACTTGCTAAAATAGCCTTCTTTTGTACGTTGAAAAGGTTTTTTGTTGCCGGTGTTTTAAATTAAACCAAAGGCAATTGTGTACTTTAGCAATAGTTTAAAGAACGCTTAATAAAACTGATATTTAACTGGCGGGAAGGGTAGTGCGCACGACGTTTATTACGGTTATTAGCTAAACTGCTTTCACTATATGGGGAAATTATTACTTGTTTTATCGCTTATTTTACCCATTTGGGCAATTGCCCAAACTGCTGATACTTATATTCAGGCGGGTAATGCAAAAGATAAAATTAAAAATTACAACGGGGCTATTCAGGATTACACCAGGGCCATACGTATGGATAGTACGAATGCCAATGCCTATTATTACCGGGCTAATGCCAGGGCTAACGTACAGGACTATAACGGCGCGGTAAAAGATTTTACCCAAACCATCCGCTTAAAATCAGACTATGCCGACGTTTATTACTACCGTGCTAATGCGTACAGCAATTTAGAACAGTATGAGGATGCCGTTCAGGATTATTCTACCGCACTGCGTTACAAGCCCAACAATGCCGATATTTATCACTATCGCGCTAATGCCAAAGCCAATCTTAAAGATAATGTAGGTGCCATAGCCGATTTTAATAAGGCGATTGAAATTACGCCGAACAATATTGATCTATATATATACCGCGGGGTGGCCAAAAGCAACATGGGCGATAATGCCGCCGCAATAGTTGATTATGACCGTGCTATTAAATCGCGCCCTAACAGTTCGGAGCTGTTTTACTACCGTGCTAATGCCAAAGCTGCGCTTAAAAACTACAATGGGGCTATTGTTGATTTTGATAAGGCTATTGCCTTAAACCCACATAATGCCGAGGCTTTTTACTATCGCGGCAACGCCAAGAGTAATTTGGGTAATAACCAGGGAGCTATTGTTGATTATAACAACGCCATCAGGTTAAATCCTAAACTTTCAGAATTATACCAGTACCTGGCAAATGCCAAAACAAATGCATCCGACAATAAAGGAGCTATTGTTGACTATACCAAGGCCATTAACCAAGACCCTAAAAATGCAGAGCTGTACCTGCGTCGTGGTGTGGCTTACTATAATACAAAGGATAAAGTGAAAGCTTTGGCCGACCTTAACAAGGCTATTGAGTTACAACCCGAAACCTTCCCTGAGGCTTACCGTACCCGTGCAGGCATTCGTTATGACAATAAAGACTACGGCGGTGCTATTGATGATGCTGATTTTGCCATCAAAAGCGATGATAAAGACGAAAGTGCCTATGCCACCCGTGCTGCATCAAAGTACGCGTTAAAAGATACCACAGCTGCCCTGGCCGATTTTAATTCCTCTATTCAATTAAACCCGCGCAACAGCTATAGTTATTATATGCGTGGCAATATTAAGCGCGATACCAAAGACTTTCATGGTGCAATTGAAGATTATACCCAGGCTATAACCATCAGGCCCGATTATTTGGATGCCTACCTGGAGCGTGGTAATGTTTATACCCGTACGCGTAATTTTTCGGCCGCAGCGCAGGATTATCAGCGTGTATTAAACAACTCTCCTCGTAGCGAAGAGGCTTATTTAAAACTGGGTGATGCCCGCGCCTTATTCCGCGATTACCAGGGTGCTATTGATACGTATAACTTAGGCTTTAAAATTAATCCTAAAAATACGGCTTTCCTCATCAGAAGAGGTGTGGCCAAAAGCAAGCTGGGCGATACCCAGGGTGCAGCACGCGATTTTAACCAGGTGCTGCGTATTGATACCGGCTCGGCAGAGGCTTACCAGAACCGAGGCAACCTAAAAGCCGGATACGGTGATTATGAAGGTGCACTTGCCGATATTAATAAAGGGCTGTCACAAAAACCTAACGAAGAGGGGTACCTGTTTTTAGGCAATGCCAAAGCTGGGTTAAACGACTTTTTAGGCGCTATCGATAGCTATAACAAAGCGCTCGACCTGAATACAAACAGCGCTAAGGCCTACTACTTCAGAGGTCTTTCGAAAGCTAACCTTCCCGATTCATTGGGCGCTATGGACGACTTTAGAAAGGCGTACGAAAATGACCCGCAGGATGAAGATGTGTTTGTATACCGGGGTTTAGCCAAGTTTGCCCTGCAAGATTCTATCAACGCTATACAGGAGTATAATACGGCTATTGATATGAATCCCAACAATTCGGATGCCTACCTTTACCGTGCTGTAGCCAAGTTTAAACTGCAGGATTATCGTGGTGCCATGATGGATTATAATAATGCCATTCAAATGAACCCTGCCAACAAAATGGCGTTTGTACGCCGTGGCGAACTTAAAGAGTTTCAGAAAGATAACAGAGGAGCAATTGACGATTACACGTCGGCCATATCATTGGATACCCGCTTGCGTATGGCTTATTATCGCCGGGGCATGGTACGTATACAAGTATCGGCCGAAAAGAATAACGGCTGTTTAGACCTGAGCAAGGCTGGCGAATTAGGCTTACGCGAGGCTTATGATGCTATTAAAAAGTATTGTAATTAAAATACCATATAGTTCTGCCATACATTCCACCAGCAGCGATGCAGCGTTCCCAATAATAATTACTACGCATAGGTAGTATATTATTATTGGGCATATGCTACACCTATTTCTTAAAAGGAAATCATCATCTATTCATAGTAAGCAAATCAAGGATGCTACCTGGTAAGTTGTGTATTATACAACAATTTACCGGTTACGCTAATAGCCTTTACATTAAGCCTCTTTTCATCAATAGAAAAATACATAAATCCATTTTCTGATGCCTGGAAACGGCTGTAAGCAACTCCCGGTGTTACGTGTGTAAGTTCGGAACCGGCACCCGATATAAACTGATGGGTAAAGCCTTCGGGCTTGAGGTGCTGCATAGAATGCTCATGCCCCGAAAGGTACACATCAACCTTGTGTTTTTCCATAATAGGGTTGAGCACCTTACGAATAGCCAGAGTATCATAATTACTTACACGAGGCCCAACGGTATAAGAGGGATGGTGCCCTACCACAATTTTCCATTTTACATCGGCCGAGGCTTCTTTGAGTGTTTGGTCAATCCAGGCTAATTGTTTTTCGGGATGCTGGTCCTGGTAGTTTTGCACAATAGCCTGGCTGTCGATCATCACAAACAGCACTTTGCCCTTGCCTTGCCCTAACGATACCTCTTTGGTATAATACCTTGCCGGCATATGCCAGCGGCGGCTTATCTTGCTGTAACGTATCTGGGCATCAGGTTCGGAGTAGTAATCGTGGTTTCCTAAAATGGCAAACCAATCTCCTTGTAGTGAGTGTGCTGTGTAAATACTCTCGAACGAATAGTGCCAAAGCGGATCATATTCGCTTACTACACCTTTTGGGTAAAAATTATCACCCAGCGCAAGCACAAAGTCAGAGGGGTTTACACGTGCCCAGTCGCCCATTTGTTTGGCGGTTTCCAGCTGCAGGCATTCGCCGTTGCGGCCCCAATCGCCAAGGGCTATAAAGTTAAGCGGATAACCATTGGCATCGGGTCCGGCAGCGGTGGCCGACAAGTCCTCGCTTTCAAAATGAGTTACCGGTGATTCGGCCAGTGCGCTTAGTGGGGCAACAACTGATGTTCCAATAGCAGTTAGCGCGGTGCTTTTAACAAAATCTCTGCGTTTCATTTTTACTTAATTTTTAAAGTATAAGGGCCTATTGGCCGCAAATAGCGTTGCCCGGCACAAAACCAGGCAACGCAAAAAATCAGATGAGAAAAAGATTAATTGTAACCCAAATTTTGGTCGAGGTTAGGGTTTAATGCCCTTTCGCTGGTTGGTATTGGGTAAATACGTTTGTTAACATCAGCATTGGTTTTAAAACCCCACGAATTTTCAAACTTACCAAAACGAATGAGGTCGTTACGGCGCCAGCCTTCCCAGGCAAACTCGCGGGCACGCTCGTCCAATAACTGATCGAGGGTAATACCGCTTACTACAGGCGCTTTAGCGCGGGCGCGAATTTTATTCACCAATACATCGGCAGTTTGTAATTCGCTGCCTATGGTAGTTGGTGCAGCACCGCGTAAAATGGCTTCGGCTTTCATCATCATTACGTCGGCCAAGCGCAATACCGGCATATCGTTACCCTGATAACGGGTGTTAGGGTTAGCGTTTTTATCAGGATAAAACTTAATTGAACGAACACCTTTAGCTTTACCTAATTCATCATTACCTACATCCATCGTGGCGGCTCTAACTAATGGCATTTCGGGAGTAAAATCTAACTGATAATCAACCGCTGCAGTACCATCAGTACCGGTATATGAAGCATCAACACCTTTTTTGGTTGATTTGATGATAATAGGCGAGCCATTGTTTTCGTATTGTTTACCTGCTAACCAGGTATTGTTACGGGCATCGCCGGTAAGGTTAAATTTCTCCCAAAATTCCTTAATGGTACTCAAAGCAATACTTGGCCTAAACGGTATGCTGTATTTGTTTTGTACCGCAGTATGTAAGCCAAAGCGGGTAAAGTGATTACCTTCGGCCACGTTAGGATCATAGGGTACGGCAAATATGGTTTCCTTAATCTGCGGACCGTTTTCGGGTGCAAACAAAGTCATATAATCACCATCAAGCGAGTAGATGCTTTTGGCACGGTCTAATACACTATCGGCCATGGCTACGGTTTTTTTCGGTATAGCGGGCCTGGCCGGTATAGTACTGCGCGTTCAGGTACATTTTCTCGAGCAGGGCAAATGCCATCCATTTAGTTGGGCGGCCATAAGTTAAAGCGCTTACGGTTGTGCTCAGGTTAGGAATAGATTCTTTAAGTTCCTTTTCAATAAATTGAAACACCTGTGCTCGTGGAGCTGTTTTTGGTGGTGTATTTACCGGGAAGCTTGACACGATAGGCACGTTACCGTACAAATCCATCATGTAAAAATAGAAGAGGGCACGCATGGTACGCATTTCGGCAATGGTTGTTTTGGCTGTACTGGTGCCGGCATTGGCCGAAAATAAATTAATAAGCCTGTTACAGGTGTTAATGCCTCCAAAACCCCATTCCCAGTTCGATTTTACGTTAGGGTGATCAGGTCCCCAGGTGTGCATATGCAAAAAGCGATACTGACCGCCATCATCGTAATTGCCATCACGCGCAGGGATAATGGCTTCATCTGTAGAAAGCTCCTGCATGCGCCAGTAGTCAACCGCATAAATTGACCGCAATTGTGTGTACACCGGGCCGGTTGCTGCAATGTAGCTTTCGGCGTTATTAGGAAAGTTGTCGGGCGTAAGTTCCGATTCAACACCCACATCAAGTTTGGTACAGCTTATTGCCGCACATGATAAAGCTGCTAATACAAATATTTTTTTCATGGTTGTTTGCTTAAAAAATTACGTTTACACCCAACATAAATGAGCGTGTTTTTGGATAAAAGTTGTTGTTATCAATACCCGGAGTAATACCGCCCATATTAATCTCTGGGTCGATACCGCGGTATTTGGTGATCACAAAAAGATTGTTGCCTGTTGCATATACACGCAAACGGTTAACTGCTTTAGACTTCAGGGGAATATTATATCCGAACGTAGCATTGTCTAAACGCAGGTATGAGCCGCTTTCGAGAAAACGATCTGACAGGATGTAGGCATTATTATCGGCAGGAGATTCGTCAAGCGTAAACCTTGGTATGTTAACCGTTGTAGCATCAGATGGGCTGTTGAGGTTGGCCAGTGTAGCATTCAAAATTTTGTTACCATACACACCACGTATAAAGAAACTTAGGTCGAAACTTTTATAGGTAAATGTATTACCCCAACCGTAAATTATTTTTGGTTGTGCATTACCTACGTATGCAAAATCGGCAACAACAGGCGGCGTTGTTGAAACAGAACCATCGGCTTTGTAAAACTGACTTACACCTGCTGCATTTTTACCTGCATAACGGGCCAGTGTAAACGAGCCAAGTGGCAAGCCCTGCTGTATAATTTGCGATGGATTAGCCGATTGCCCTTTACCACCCAGGTAGGCCGATGGTTGTGAACCCAGTTTAAACAAATCGCTCGACAATGATTCGATCTTGTTTTGGTTATGTGCGAAGTTGAGCGTGCTGGTCCATTTAAGGGCTTTGCCGGTTAATGGCCTTACGGTTACCATCACCTCAACACCTTTGTTGCTTATTTTACCGGCATTGGCAGTAAGTGTAGGCACAAAGTATTGAGTGGTTGATACCTGATAATCATTGATCAGGTCAGATGTGCTTTTATCGTATACATCAACCGAACCGGTTAAAATGTTATTAAATAAGCTAAAATCTAAACCAATATTAGCTACGTTAGTACGCTCCCACTTTAAATCGGCATTAGGGTTTTGGTAGGCACCAACCGCATTAATATAGCTACCGTTGTAATAAAATTTAGACGTAGTTGAAGTACGGTACAGTAACAGGCGGGTAAAGGCATTAAAGCCCTGACTGTTACCTGAGCTGCCGTAACCACCGCGTAATTTTAAATCGCTGATCCATTTTACATCGCGCATAAAGTCTTCTTTGCTAATGTTCCATCCGGCCGAAACAGCAGGGAAGTATCCCCATTGGTTGTTTACACCAAAAGCAGATGAACCATCGCGGCGCATGGTTGCCTGGAACAGATATTTACCATCATACTGGTACTGTGCCCTGCCGTAAAATGAAATTAAACGAATGGTTGATATAGGAGCCAGCAGATCATACCTAATTGCAGTACCAGCAGGAGCATTGCCCAAGGCAAGGTTATTATAGCTCAATGCATCGGTAACAAAGTTTTGGTTTGATGTACTGAAACCGTCGTTCAAACGGTCTTCCTGCCATGAGTAACCAGCCAGTAGTTTTAAATCGTGCTTGCCAAAAACTTTATCGTAGTTAAAAAAGGTTTCTAATACTTTTTTGCTGTTTTCGGCAGCGCTGCGGGCGGCAAAACCGTTTAAGCCTTGAGCCAATCCCGAAAAGCGGTTGTAATAGGTGTTATTATTTACCTGCTCATTTTGGTATGATACGCTAAGCGTATATTTTAAACCCGGTAGCAAACGCGCTTCGGCCAGTGCATTACCCAAAAAGGTTTTGACTTTACGATCGAGAATGTTGTTTTCAATTAATGATACCGGGTTAAGGTAGCCGCGTGTACGGGTAAAGTTTTCGGTAAATGAACCATCAGGCTGTTTAACGTTTACCGTTGGCAGGTAGGTTAACATGTTTTGGTAAACCTCGTTAGGAATGTTGCGGCTTGCGGTAACGCTGTTCACGGCCGAAACATTGAAACGCAATTTATTGTCGAATAACTTATGATCGATATTAGCACGCAATATAAAACGCTCTAAAGCAGAGCTTTTAATAATACCCTGGTTATTGAAATAGTTTAAACTACCACTGTAAGCCGTTGTGCCCGAGTTGCCGCTTAATGAAAGGTTATGATTGTGCGATAAACTTGTTTTGGTAAGCTCTTTTTGCCAATCGGTATTAGCACCGGGGTTATTATCTACAATATTTAAAGTGCGGTTGTTAGCCTGCAGGTAATTGCGTAGTTCGTCGCCACTTAAAACCTCAATTTGGTTCGACACCTTTTCAACTGCTCCATAAGTACTATAACTCAAGGTTGTTTGCCCGGGCTTTGCCTTACGGGTGGTTACCATAATTACACCGTTAGCCGCACGTGAACCGTAAATGGCAGTAGATGATGCGTCTCTTAATACGTCGATCGAGGTAATATCATCTGGTGCCAGCAGGTCAATTGACGCTCCCGGAACACCATCAATTACATAAAAGGGCTCCTGAGCGCCATTACGCAAAGTTGAAGGACCACGTAAAATTACAGCCCCTACATCATTAGGGTTACCGCTTCGGGTTATGTTCAATCCCGGAACCTTGCCTTGCAACAATTGTGATGGAGTACTGATAACGCCACGGTTAAAATCTTCGGCCTGTACCGATGTTACAGCTCCCGTTAAATCTGCCTTTCTTGAGGTTCCGTAACCGGTTACTACAACCTGTGTTAAGGAAGTTGCGCTTTCTTTAAGCGTTACTGATAATGAGATCTTGTTTCCGGCTGATGCCTGGTAACCGGTAAGTGTTTTGGTTTCAAAACCAACAAAAGTAAAGGTGAAACTATAGTTCCCCCCTGTTTGCAAATTGCTGATGTTAAACACACCATTAGCATCGGTAGTAGAATTTACGGCACTGCCGGTTAATTTGTTTTCGGCTTTAACAGATGCTCCTACAATAGGTACACCTAAGGTATCTTTAACAATACCTGTGGCCGAGGGCGCGCTTTGGGCATGCGCCGCCGTGCTCAGCAGCGTTATGCCACATATAAGGGCAATAAGCTGGAGGCATTTTAAACAATGTTTGTACATTTTAATCATAATTGTTTGGGTGTTTTGCAGTAGTTTTTATTTTTTAGTGATGATGAAAGTGCTGTCGGTCTGGATGTTATAGTTTAGCTTGTTAAGCGTGGTAATGGTATTTAATACCTGTGTTATAGGTTGCGTACGACTATTAAAATCGCCGGTGAAGTAATATTTTTTGAGATTTATACCCGGTTGTATGCGCACATGGTAAGTTTCCTGCAGCTTATTGATAACCAGGGGTAGTTGTTGGTTTGTAAAGTTTAAGCTATCGCCTTTTACAATAGTGGTGCCCGGCTGTACGGTTATTAAGGGTTTTGCAGGTTCATTATTAAAAGCCGAGACCAGTAGCGATTGCTTTTTGTTATTAAACACCAGCTCCTTACCCGGAAGCAGGTATACGGCCTGAGCATCAGGATTAACATGCTGATGCTGTACTACTTTAACCTTACCGCTTAACAGGCGTACTTTGGTACGGCTACCACCCGGCCATGCTGTAATGTTAAACACGGTGCCTAATGCTGTAGTGGCCAAAGGGCCGGCATATACCGTAAACGGCCGCTTTTTATCTTTAGCCACATAAAACTTGGCCTCACCTTTTAAATGAATATTGCGCCGGGCACGTTTAAATGGCTGGGTATATTGCACACTCGATTTAGGATGGAGTGCCACACGAGAGCCATCATCAAGCGTTATATTTAAAACTGTGTTACTACGGTTTGCTGTGGTTTTCCATATTAGCGGTTTTTGTGCTGCCAACACAGGCGCATTTTTTAAAACAGGCGCGGGATTAACATGCAGCCATAATAAATAGGTGGCAAACACACAAAGGCAGGCAGCAATGCGGCTTAACACACGCAGGTTAAGCCTGAATACCCGTGCCTCTGGCTCGGGTTCAACATGACTTAGTATATTTTTCAGTATTTGCGCAGACCGGCCAGCCTCAGGGCTTTTAAAATGTGTAAGCTCCTGCCACTCCCCTTCTCCAAGATATTGATCCATGGCCTCGGGGTTATTGGCCAGGTAGCGGTGAACCAACTCGGCTTCATGAGGTGTGCACTCGCGTTTGAAAAATTTAGTAATGAGTTGGGACGTGGGCTGCATATACCCATAATACGGCTGTGAACAGGCTTACCCCCAATGCTTAATAATTATTTAATATTGCCTGGGCAACGCTTAGGAAGGAGATGGTGATCATAGCAGAATTGCGAAGTTCTTTTATAGCCAAACTGATGTGATTTTCAACGGTTTTGGGCGATATAGAAAGCATTTCGGCAATTTCCTGGTTAGTCAAATGGTTTATGCGGCTTAGCTTAAATACCATTTTACGCATATGGGGCAATTGCTCAATGGCATTATTTACTCGTTTAAGGGTTTCGCGTTCGTCAAACTGGTCGGCGTAACCTTCTTGCGTAATATTTTGTTCAATGCGGCTGATGTGGTTATTTCTGATGACATCTTTACGCAACTCGTCAATCAGTGTAGTGCGGGCAATCCTGAAGAGTTGCACATCTAACGGAAAATCACTTGATACGGATGCCCGGTTATTCCAAAGCTTAATAAAAGTTAATTGCACCACCTCTTCGGCAATGTATGATGAGGAGGTTTTACCCAACAGGTAGGCGTAAAGTTTAGGATGGTATTGATAATATATCATCCTAAAGGTGGTAAGGCAGCCTTCGCGTAGCGGGTTGATGTTTTCCATTTCGCTGCAAAGATTTGGCTCTACTGTTACCTGAAAGATGCATTAACATTAGCTAATTGTTAAAAAAATGTTCTAACAAACGTATAGCCTGCCGCAGGTTTGATAAAGCTAAACTTCTCTATTGCCCCTATTAACTCACGAGGGAATCTTACAAATCTCCACCTCGTTTAAATGCATTAAAATGCCTTTTTAAGCATTTTACGCATATTTAGTCCACATTTTTTATAGCATTTGCTTCAATTTTTATATCGCTGCATACTATAAATAGGCTAACATTGCCATACCAAATCTCCCAAAGATTTGATGCCAAACCAATATAAACTTATTTAAACGTAATGACAGCAAGTACAACACCAATGCAGGAGAACTCCTGCCTTAGAAACGGCTTTGATCAATTTATTACTTACTAAACCAAACGTAAATTATGAGAAGAAGAAATTTACTTCACCTATTCCAGCTTCATCAAACGGTTAATATTAAAAAGATGATTCTGGTACCGCTTGCTTTATCGGCTATGTTATCGCCGGGTTATGCCGTGGTAAAAGATAGTCGCTCTTTAACAAGCAATACCCAGCGGGCCGATGTTCAGGTAACCGGAATAGTAAAAGCGGCATCAGGAGAACCGCTGCCGGGCGTATCAGTTAGTATAAAGGGCGGCGGCCGATCAACTGTTACCGATGTTAACGGGAAATACAGTATTACAGCACCCGAAAATTCAACTTTAGTATTTAACTATATAGGTTTTACCGCTCAAGAAGTGATAGTTGGCAGTAACCCTACCATTAATATTACACTACAACCATCTAATAACTCATTAGAAGATGTAGTAGTTATTGGTTATCAATCAGTAAGAAGAAAAGACCTTACAGGCGCATCAGGATCTGTTAATACAGCCAATACCCAAAAACTGGTTTCACGCTCACTGCCTGAAACATTGCAAGGTCAGGTACCGGGTGTATCGGTACGAACCGGTGGTGCCCCAGGGCAGGAAGCCGTAGTTAACATTCGTGGTTTGGCAACTTTTGGTAACGCCAACCCGCTGTATGTAATTGATGGCATGATCGGCGATCCGAATACCACCATAAACCCCAACGATATTGAAGACGTGCAGATACTTAAAGATGCTTCGGCAGCTGCCATTTACGGTTCGCGTGCGGGTAATGGGGTAATCCTAATTACCACTAAAAAAGGTAAAGAAGGTCCTGCTAAAATTAATGTAACTGCACGTTACAGCATTTCAAAAGTACCCAAAACCTATGATATGATGAATGCTGCCGAATATGCAGCCACCAATACAAGGGCATATCAGGCATCGGGTACAGCCATACAACCCGGTGTGGCCAATTACAACGGCCGCATAAATACCAACTGGGTTGATGAAACATTACGAACCGGGTATGTGCAGGATTATAATGCCAATATATCAGGCGGCGGAAACGGTTCAAGATACCTGATATCGGCCGGGTATTTCAAAGATAAGGGCGTATTGATAGCCCGCGAGTTTGAACGTGCTTCTTTCAGGGTAAATACCGAAACCACCAAAGGGCGCTTCAAATTTGGTGAAAATATAGCGCTATCATCTTCCAATTTACGCAGCCCTTTTGAGGGTGGAGCCTTTGCGGGCAATCCCTGGTATGATATGTTTAGCAGTGTGCCTTTAATTCCGGTACAGGATAATGCTTTAATCAGCACCAATAATCCTGGCGGATGGGGTTATGGCTCCAATGCCAATATCAATACATTTTCGCGCAATCCGGTAGCTGTGGCTAACATCACTTCGGTAAGATCAAATTTTGCTAAAATATTAGGTAATGCCTATGTTGATTTTAAAATTATTGATGGATTAACCTACAGATTTAACTTAGGTTTAGAAACCAGTTTTGACAAAAGTAAATCCATACGCAAAGAAGGTTCATGGTATCAGAATCAATCGCCCGATTTTAGCCAGTTAAGTGATAATCGCTCACAATACCTGAGCTACCTTTTAGAGCATACTTTAAACTACAATTATAACGTTGGCAAACACAGCATTAATGGTGTAGTGGGCTATACACAACAAACTACTCAAACCGATAATACACTTGGCTCGGGAATTAACTTGGCGCAGTTTGGCGGCGAATATTTCAACACGCTTACATCTACCGCAGGAGCCGGCCGTAATTCATCGGGTACGCTTTATAAAAACTTCTTAGATTCTTACTTGGGCCGTTTAAATTATACCTACGCCGATAAATACCTCCTCACCTTTACCTTCAGGGCCGATAAGGATTCGCGTTTTTCGCCACAATACCGAACCGGCTATTTCCCGTCGGCAGCATTAGCATGGAGAATTTCAAAAGAGGACTTCTTTAAAGTTGACTGGATCTCTGATTTAAAACTAAGAGGGTCATACGGCGCTTTAGGGGTAAATACTTTAAGTGCGTATCAATACATCGGTTTCTTAAACCAGGCTCCTGATGTTGTTTTAGGTTCGGGGCAAGTTACTAACCCGGGCGCTATACAGGCCAAACTGGCATCGGGCGATTTACGCTGGGAGAAGAAAAAAACCACCAACATTGGTTTTGATGCGGCCATGTTCAACAACCAGTTTGTGGTAAACTTCGACATATTCAGATCAATTTCTAAAGATGTTTTATTGAGCCAGCCTCTACCGGGTTATCTTGGAAATTTACAGGGAGATCCGATTGTAAATATCGGTTCTATCCAAAATCAGGGTGTAGAACTTAACCTGGCTTATCGTCCAAAATTATCCGGTGCTTTCCGTTGGGATATTGCCGGGAATATCAGTGTGATAAGGAACAAGGTACTGTCGCTGGGTAATTTAGGTATTGATACCGAAACCGGCCAGCCCAAAGATTACATACAATCGGGTAACACCCGCACACAGGTAGGCCGCTCAATTGGCGAATACTTTGTGCTGAAAACCGACGGCATTTTTCAAAGCCAGGCCGAAATTAATGCACATGGTGCACAAAGCGCCTATGCTAAGCCCGGCGATATACGTTATGTAAATACCGTAAACGGCGGAACAAATGATGACATCAATGATAAAGACCGTGTTTTTGCCGGTTCTGCTTTCCCAAAATTCACATCAGGCCTTCAATTTAATTCGGGCTACAAAAACTTCACCCTCTCGTTACAGTTTTATGGTGCCTTTGGCCAAAAATTATACAATGATGTAATCAGAGATCTGGACAGTTACGGTAATTCAAATTACCGCAGAGCTATCAATCCATGGACACCAACCAATACGGATACCAGCTACCCAAGGTTAGGTTACCAGTTTGCAGCCAATGATCGTGGAATTAATGAAAATGCCCGGGGCAACTCCGACCGCTGGATCGAAAATGGTTCATATTTGAGGTTACGCAACCTGGAACTGGGTTATAACCTCCCTAATAAATGGCTTTCCAAAGCCGGAATAAGCAACGCCAGGATTTATTTGAGCGGTCAAAACTTATTCACCATTACCAAATACAAAGGCCTTGATCCTGACGTGGTGGGTGCAAACGCCAATCTTGAACCGGGTGTAGACAATGGAAACTACCCATCTTCAAGAATTGTGTCTTTTGGTTTAGGTATTGGCTTCTAATTAATTATAAAAACATGAAAAAATATATATTCCTATTCACAGCAACGTTAATTGTGCTATCAGGATGTAAAAGAGATTTTGATGAAGTTAACCCTAATGCACCTACTATTTCCAGCTTTTGGAAAACCAGTGCCGATGCAACAAAGGGCGTTAACGCAGTATACAGCACATTTTACCGGACGGCCAGTTTGTATTCGCGCTGGTTATTCTATCACGGAATTTTAAAATCCGACGAAGGTTTTGGTTCAGGTGGCGATGGTGGTTTAAATAACCTGATGCGTTTTAACCAAACCAATTACAATGATGGCCTTACGGCACAAACCTGGTCTAACCTTTTTGTAGGTGTGTTTCGTGCTAACCAGGTTATTGCCAACGTACCGGGCATTACTATGGATGAGCCTACCAAGAAACGCATTATTGCCGAAGCCAAATTTTTGAGGGCCTTATTTTATTTTAACCTTACCCTTTATTATGGACGTCCGCCGTTGATGCTTACACCATCGCAGCCCAAGGATGTTCCGGCTAATGCTACCACCGAGCAGGCTTATGCCCAGGTAGCAAAGGATTTAACCGAGGCCGCTAATGATTTGCCGGTAAGTTACCCTGCATCTGATTTAGGAAGAGCCACGAGGGGAGCAGCTTACGCCCTTTTAGGTAAAACTTATTTGCAGCAGCGCAAGTATCAGGACGCATTAAATGCTTTTGCTTACCTCGTAACCGGTGCCGGAAGCTCAACTTATACCTTAACTACCGATTACCGCGATAACTTCATTATTTCGAGAGAAAACAACAGCGAATCGGTTTTTGAAATTCAGTTTAGCGAAAACCAATCTGAAAGTACTGATGATGACGTGGATGAATCAAGAATCAACAACACCGGAACATCCATTTCACAGTTTTTCGCTCCTCCGGGCGTAGGTTTTTCTGATGGGGCTGCCCGCCGTTGGGTGGTTGACGAGTTTTTGCAGGAAAGAACTACAACCAATGCGCAGGACCCACGTTTGGCTGCATCGTTCATCTTTAACAATGCCAATCCGGCTGGTCCTACGGCAACTATAGTGTACGGACAAACTTTCCAAAGCCGCTATGACAATGGCCCTGATGCAAATGGTGTATGGTTCCGCAAGTTGCTTAACGACCACTGGAAAAACCAGGAAGGTTTCCGCTCGCCCAACAATTACCGTTTAATACGCTACGCCGATGTGCTGTTAATGTATGCCGAATGTTTAAACGGCCTTAACAGAACTGCAGAGGCTTACCCCTTTGTTGACCGTGTAAGGCAGCGTGCCGGTTTAGCCCCATTATCAACAGCTAAACCAGGTTTAAACCAGGCGCAGTTTTTAACCCAACTTAAGCACGAACGGGTTACCGAATTGGCGGGCGAAGGATGGCGTTGGGCCGATTTACTGCGCTGGGGGGATTTGGGTCCGGCGTTGGCCACTCGCGATGCCGACTTTACCGGATTCATTGTTGGCAAACATGAGTATTACCCGATTCCGCAAAGCGATATCGACTTAAACTCTAACCTTACACAAAATCCAAGATATTAATCTAACTGGCAATCGTCTTTTCTGCCTTGCAGAAGGGGCGGTTGCCGGTATTAAATCCATTTCCTATGAAAAAAAATCAAATCCTGAAAAGCTGGAAACTGAGTTCGGTTTTGCTTGCAGCATTGGTTTCCCTTACTCTTTCCTGCGGAAAGTCGGAGCGGGCAGTTCCGGTAGAATCCATAGATCCGCCTGTTACGGCACGTACGTTTTCAAATCCTTTGATGAACGGTGCCGATCCGTCGGTGTTCCAGAAAGACGGGGTTTACTATTACCTGCAAACCAACGGTAGTTCCATTAACCTATGGAGCACTACTTCCATGTCTAAATTAAGTACAGCCATTCCTAAAACGGTGTTTACGCCTACAAGCGGAGCCGCTAATTCGAGGAATATTTGGGCGCCTGAAATAAATTTCTTTGATGGGAAATGGTATATTTATTATACCGCAGGCAATGGTGACGATGTAACACAGCGCACCTGGGTTTTAGAAAACAGCAGTGCCGACCCAACCACCGGCACCTGGGTAGATAAAGGACGGTTGTTTACCACAGATACCAATTTTTGGGCTATTGACGGCAGCGTACTGGAGCTGAACGGTAACCGTTACTTTATGTGGTGCGGCCGGCCCGATGTAACCAATACAAACCTAACGCAAAACATCTACATCGCAAAAATGGCAAACCCTTACACCTTAACAGGTGCTGCCACTAAATTAACCGAACCTGAGTTTGCCTGGGAAAGAAACGGTTTTGGCGTAAACGAAGGCCCGCAGGCGCTTACATCACCTGATAATAAGGTGTTCCTTATTTATTCGGCAAGTTATTGCGGTACGGATGATTATGCTTTAGGTCAGTTAAGTTTAAAAACAGGGGGAGATCCTTTAGTAAAGGCCGACTGGACTAAATCAACCCAACCCGTGTTTACCAAACAGCCGCAAAGCAATGCTTTTGGACCAGGGCATAATTCGTTCTTTAAATCGCCCGATGGTAAAGAGTATTGGTTAATTTATCATGCCAACTCGGCAACCAACCAGGGCTGTGCCGACCGTAGAAACATCAGGATGCAGAAATTTACTTTTAAAGCAGATGGCAGCCCCGATTTTGGACAGCCGGTAGCTACAGGTTTACAAATTGCAAGCCCATCCGGAGAGAAATAGCATGAATAAATTAATCAATCTATTAAGATTTGGGCTTGTGCTCTTTATCCTGTTTGTTGCACAAACAGGCTTGGCTCAAACGTTTTCCAATCCCTTGCTACCCTCAGGAGCCGACCCGTGGAGTATTTATAAAGACGGGTATTACTACTATACCCATACTACGCAAAACAAGCTCGTTATCTGGAAAACCAAAAACCTGGCCGATTTAAAAACGGCCGAGCAAAAAACCATATTTATTCCTCCGCCTAACACTTCCTATTCTAAGGACTTGTGGGCGCCCGAAATACATTTTATTAAGGGTAAATGGTACGTGTACTTTGCCGCCGATGATGGCAATAACAATAATCACCGCATGTACGTGCTGGAAAACGCATCGGCCGATCCATTGCAGGGCAGCTGGACTTTTAAAGGAAAAGTTGGAGATGCCACCAACAAATGGGCGATTGATGGTTCGGTATTTACATTTAAGAGCCAGCTTTATATGATTTGGGCAGGGTGGGAAGGCGACGTTAACCAAAAGCAGGAAATCTTCATTGCTAAAATGAAGAACCCGTGGACCATTGACGGGGAGAGACATAAAATTTCGACCCCGGAGTTGGACTGGGAAAAGCACGGAGATTTAAATGACCCCAACAACCCGCCGCATGTTGATGTAAATGAAGGTCCGCAGATACTCATCAATAAAGACAAGGTGTTCCTTATTTATTCGGCCAGCGGCTGCTGGACAGATTTTTACGCCCTGGGTATGCTTACGCTTAAAGGAAAAAACCTGCTTGATGCATCATCTTGGGTAAAAAGCCAGAAGCCTGTATTCAAGCAGTCGCCCGAAAATGGAGTTTACGCCCCAGGTCACAACTCATTTTTCAAATCTCCTGATGGTAAGGAAGACTGGATTTTATATCATGCCAACTCGGCACCGGGTCAGGGCTGTGGTGGACACAGGTCGCCACGTGCACAAAAGTTTACCTGGAATGCAGATGGCTCGCCAAACTTTGGCACACCTGTAAAAACAGGATTGGAAACACCTGTTCCGGCACAAAACAAATAATCTGTAAACACGAAACGCTTGCGTTTCGCTAATGAATTTATACGATGAGAAAACACCTTAGTTATTTGCTGATGTTATTGCTGTGTATTAGCACAGCTCTTTACGCACAGGATGCTACTCCGGTAGTGGGCAAGGTTTGGTCTATTGCCAAGGCTAATGCCTGGTACAAGCAACACAAATGGATAAACGGGGCAGATTTTTTGCCCAGCACTGCCATCAATCAACTGGAAATGTGGCAGGCAGATAGCTTTGATGCCGCTACTATTGATAAAGAACTGGGTTGGGCAGCCGGTATAGGCTTCAACACCATGCGGGTATACCTGCACAGCCTGGCCTGGAAACAGGACCCTGCCGGGTTTAAAAGGAGGATGGACCGGTATTTAAGCATAGCCGACCGTCATCATATTAAAACCGTATTTGTGTTTTTTGACGATTGCTGGAACAAGCAGGCAAAAATTGGAAAGCAGCCAGCACCAAAGCCCGGTATACATAACTCGGGCTGGGTGCAAGACCCTGGCGATCCTAACTACAAGCAGCCCGCCAACTTCCCGGCGCTTGAGAAATATGTTAAAGACGTTATGACGCGTTTTAAAGCCGATAAACGCATATTGTTGTGGGATTTATATAACGAACCTGGCAACTCGAACAAGCTAACCACTTCATACCCTTTACTTAAAAGCGTATTTACCTGGGCCAGGGCAGTTAACCCGCAGCAACCCATTAGCGCAGGGCTTTGGGCCTGGGATTATGACAAATTGAACGCCTTTCAGGCTTTAAACTCAGATGTAATTACTTACCATGATTATGAAGAACCGCAATGGCATCAGCGTGTAATTGGTATGCTGCGCTCACACGGCAGGCCAATGATTTGTACCGAGTACATGGCCCGTACTCGCGGAAGCCGCTTTGAAAACATTATGCCTATGCTCAAAAAGGAAAATATAGGTGCCATTAACTGGGGATTGGTTGACGGAAAATCAAACACCAAGTATGCTTGGGATACCCCGCTTCCAAACGGCGAAGAACCAAAAGAGTGGTTTCACGAGGTGTTTAGAAAAGACGGAACGCCTTACAAACAAGAAGAGGTTGATCTCATAAAAAAACTCAATAACATTAAATAGTTTAGCGAATGGGTATTTAACTATCTTGTGAAACCTATTTTTATGATCGAGAATAAAAAACCAAGCAGGGCCCTGGCCCTGCTGCTTTTTTTTAACCTTTTTTTTCAGCAGCTTGCTGCGCAAAAAATATTTTTCAGGCACTATACCGTAACCGACGGATTGTGTGCCAACACCATCTGGGACATTCAGCAGGATGACCAGGGCTACATGTGGTTTGGAACCAAGTACGGTTTAAGCCGTTTTGATGGCTACACGTTTAAATGTTTTCAATATCAAAAAGGCGTTCCGGGCACGTTGGGCAACAGCTTCATCCGTAAAATTTTCAGGTACGATGCCAACACCTTCTGGATAGGTACCGATGAGGGCATCTTCATTTTTGATTTGCAAACCGAAAGGTTTACACACTTTACCGATCTTCAAAATTATTTTATAAACGACCTCATCCGTTCAAAAAACGGCGATATCTGGATTGCTACCAAAGAACGAGGTGTATTTTGCTATCACCCTTCCAATAAAAAGCTAAAGCACTTTTCTACCAGTTCGGCGTTGCGGCTTTCCTCCAATGAAGTACCTAAACTTTTGCAGAATAATGACGGGCAAATATGGATAGGCACTTATGGCAAAGGAATTGACGTTTTAAACCCGCAAACCAACCGGATAAAGCATTACAATACGGGTACAAAAGCCAGGCTATCGAGCAACGTAATTCTTGATCTGTATAAAGACACACGCGGAGATATTTGGATTGGTACCATGGCCGGTGGCTTAAACCTTTGGGAAAAGCAAAAAGACAGTATTACCATTTATCAAAAAGCAGGTGGTAACTCTATTAGTGATAACATTGTACGATCTGTTTATGAACCGAAGCCGGGTGTTATTTATTTGGGTACCGAGAAGGGTTTAAATGTTTTCGATCGTAAAAACAACCGCTTTACAGTTTATCAAAACAAAAACAACGATCCTTTTAGCATTAATGATGATGCTGTTTATAAGGTGTTTAAAGATAAAGAGGGCGGCATTTGGGTGGGAACCTATTTTGGTGGATTGAATTATTACCATGAAAGCGGTTCTGGGTTTGAATTCTATTATCCTTCCGGTGTAAAAAACTCACTTTCGGGCAACGCCGTAAGCGCATTTTTGGAAACCAGGCCAGGCCAGCTTTGGGTGGGTACTGAGGATGGAGGGCTCAACTTTTTTAACGCCCGCGATAAAACTTTTAAACGATTCCCGTTTTCTCCAGGCCAGGATAGCCTTTCATATCACAACATTCACGCGCTATATCAGGACAGGTCGGGTAATTTATGGATTGGCATGTACACCGGGGGACTTAATATATTAAACCCTGCCACCGGAAAGGTTAAGCGATATAAGAGCGACGCAGCCGACCCTAATACCCTGAGCGATAACAGCGTATACTCCATTGATGAAGACCGGCAGGGGCGCATTTGGGTATCAACCATTGCAGGATTGAATTGCTACGATCCAAAAAACGACCGTTTTGTACGTGTTAAAGGAAAAAACCTCGATAAGAGCTGTATATACCAGGTTTACCAGGATACCGATATGGCACTTTGGATTGCCACTTATGATAATGGGTTAATTAAAATGGAACCCAATGGCAAGCTTACCCAATACGCCTATTCGAAAAAGGAGGGGAGCATTAGTTCCAACAAGGTAATTTGTATGCTTGATGACGGGGCGGGCAATTTATGGCTGGGCACAGACGGTAGCGGCTTAAACGTGCTGAATAAGAAAACCGGAATTTTTAAATCATACGAAGACGAAGACTGGATTAAAAGTGCAGTGGTTTATGGCATTATTAAAGATCGCTTGGGTAAGATGTGGTTTTCTACCAATAACGGTTTGTTTGAATACGATTTGCTTACCAAAACCAAACGAAGCTTTGGTAAGTGGGATAACCTGCAAAGTCAGCAATACAATTATAAAGCCTACTACAAGGATGCCTCGGGCAAACTATATTTTGGCGGCATCAACGGGTTTAATGCCTTTTATCCTGATGCGGTGCAGGGTGTTAGTGCTACGCCCAAGGTGTCATTCACCAACTTTCAGTTATTTAACAAAGACCTCGATTTTAACGATGATGGTAGTCCGCTTAAAAAATCGGTGAGCTACACCAACGAAGTTGTTCTTCATCATAACCAGTCGGTATTGAGTATTGAATATGCCTGCCTGAGTTTTATTGCCCCTAACAAACTGCAGTATGCTTTTAAGATGGATGGGTTTGACAAGGGCTGGAACAATGTAGGCAGCCAACGCAAGGCAACCTACACCAATTTACCTGCCGGGGAGTACAACTTTCAGGTAAAGGTAACTGATGATGCCGGCGATGATTTGGGAAGTGTATCGAGCATTAAAATTAAAATACTGCCACCTTTTTATAAAACGTATACCGCTTATTTACTCTATCTGCTGGTTTTTGTGCTTGGGGCAATTTGGCTGCGCCGCTACCTTGTAGAAAAAGCGCGCAGGCAAAACGAAATAAAGCTGGAAAGGCTTAAAAACAAAAGCGAGCAGGATTTTTACAAGCAAAAAATAGATTTCTTTACAGCCATGGCTCACGAAATCAGGACGCCGCTTGCGCTGATAATTGCGCCTTTGGAAAGGCTTTTGTCGGGCAAGAGAAAAAACTCCGAAGGCATGGAGCAGTTGCACCTGATGGAAGAAAACGCTGATCGTTTGTTAACCCTGGTAAATCAATTGCTCGATTTCAGGCGTATTGAAAGTGATATATTTGAAATACACCCCGAACCGCTTGAGCTCATTTACCTCATTAACAGTTTGCATAACCGTTTTTCGCCTATTGCCGTTAAGCGCGGGCTTACCTTCCTGGTATCAAGCGAGTTTCAAAAACTGGACGTAATTGCCGATCCGGAAGCGTTAATGAAGATACTCAGCAATTTGCTGATAAATGGTTTTAAGTTTGCCCGCACACAATTGGCTATCAAAGTCAATGCGCTGCAAAACGATGAAAACGACAGGGAGATGTTTTCTATAAGTGTAGAAGACGATGGCATTGGTATACCCGAAGCCCAGCTTGATTCGATCTTTAAGAAGTTTTTCAAGGTATCAACAGAAGAGCATCAGTATACCAATTTGGGTGGAACCGGCATTGGCTTGGCACTGGCTAAATCGCTCTGTGAAAAGCATGGCGGCCAGTTGATGGTTGAAAGCGAAGAGGGTATTAAAACTATATTCACCGTACTCATTCCATTTGAGGCAAACAACCACAAACAGGATGAAGACCTGGAAGAAACGAACGAAGCGGAGGGCAAGCATACGATATTGGTGGTAGAAGATGATCCATCGCTGCTCGATTTTCTTTCCAAGAGCTTTCATCAGGAAGGCTACCATACTATCAAAGCTAAAAATGGCAAAGAGGCATTAAAGCAACTGGACCAACATGCGGTTGACCTGGTAATTTCGGATGTAATGATGCCTTTGATGGATGGAATGGAGTTATGCAAGGTTATTAAAAACGATATTGATTACAGCCATTTACCGGTGGTGCTACTAACGGCCAAAACCAATACTGATGCCGAAATTGAAGGCCTGGAGAACGGTGCAGATGCCTACGTATCAAAACCGTTTAAATGGAAGCAACTCTCGCTTGTAATTAAAAACTTGCTGGAGTTGCAATCTAATTTAAAGCAGCGTTTTGCCCAAAGCCCGCTTGAGGGCACCGAGATTTTAATTAGCGGCAACCGCGACCAGAAGTTCCTGGAAAAAATTACAAAGATCATTGAAGCTAAAATATCTAACCCGCAGCTTTCGGTAGAAGATTTGGGCAGGGAAGTGGGCTTAAGCCGGTCGAGCCTGTACAAAAAAATTAAGGCCAAAACGGGTTATGTACCTAACGAGTTTGTGAGAATCATCAGGTTAAAAACGGCTGCCAAGCTACTATTGGAGCAAGAACACACAATTGCCGAAATCGGTTACATGGTTGGCTTTAATTCGCCCTCATACTTTAGTAAGTGTTTTTATACCCAGTTTGAGCTTACACCCAGCGAGTTTGTGGAGAAGCATGCCAGTAAATTATGATAATTATTAGCATGCCCGTACTTATATACTATAAAGACGAACGAGGAGAGTAAAGATTAATTGAATAAATCTTATAAAACTTAATAAGGAGTAAACCCACGGTTTAATTAAACAAAAAGAG
Organism: Mucilaginibacter terrae; assembly: GCF_031951985.1. NCBI lineage: Bacteria > Pseudomonadati > Bacteroidota > Sphingobacteriia > Sphingobacteriales > Sphingobacteriaceae > Mucilaginibacter > Mucilaginibacter terrae. Next base: position 3,122,554 of record NZ_JAVLVU010000001.1, read on the forward strand.
CATATTCAATCAGTCCTAAAACCTTTAAATATGCTCTTTCTTTGTTTTTTGGTCGGGATGGCAGGACGAACCACGAGCCACTTAAACCTATTATTTTCAAATACTTATATCAAAATCAGACTAAAATAGGCACCGAAGGGGGACATAAAATTTGCAGCCATTTAGCACCATTTATTTGGCATCTGATTATAACGTTTAGTCAATGAACTTTATAACACAAATATAAATTTGTTCGAAAAAACACAAAGCATCTACCTATAGAACAAGTAAAAGTTACTCAAGAACTTTTAACCTTTTGAGCCAATCTGCTATTATCTGTAATGCCTGTGGTGAAAATGAGTCCTTGATAGTGGGATATTCTTGAGTTGTACATTTTTCACAAGGCAAAAACAGATGGTTTAAACCAGCAATGATCTTCGTTGTCACCTTTGTATTCCTACCCTTGGAAGATAGGACTTTCCAGTTAGCCAAATTTTCTTTGTATGATACCATCAGGTCTTTATCACCATTCAACGCCAGTATGGGAATATTCACTTTTTCCAATACCGGTGCCGGATCATATTTTATAAAATAGCGGTACCAAGCTGACGAAGCTTGCTTTGCAAAGCTGTAAATTGGAAACCTAAAATGGTCAAATTCTATATGGCGGGCTTTAACCGCCTCATCATCTGTTTTTTTCCATTGGGTGTAAACGTCAATTAGTTTTTGCTCCATGCTGGCCGAGTCGGCATATTGCAGTGCCGTTTTAAACATAAGCTCGTTAATTGAATTATAACGCTGTTTATCAATATCACTTATTGGAGCAGCATTTACCAAATCACGATTCTGAATGATCAAAGCATCATAACCTTTTAATGCCAGACCGGCTATAGAAACCAGGAAAGCAATACCCGGCGCGCGTGAAGCAGCTAAAGAACATGAAGCACCGCCTTCGCTATGTCCCATGATGCCAATTTTATTAGATATTACTTCGGGGCGGGTTTTTAAATAATTGAATGCCTCTAATACATCATCAGAAAAATCAGCAGTTGTGGCTTTGGAATAATCACCCGTTGATTTGCCAACTCCCCTGTCATCAATTCGTAGCACAATTATTCCACGGCTCGAAAGATAGTTGGCAATATCGGCAAATAATTTATGTCCGGCCATGGTACCATCACGGTCTTGTGCCCCGGTTCCGGATACGAGTATTACCGCCGGAAACATTTTGTTGCCATTGGCGGGTATGGTTATAGTAGCCCCATAAGTTAATAAAGTGTGTTTACCTGTAAATGTAACACTATCGGCCTGGTAAGGCACAGTGTTAACATTAACCCGCTGCTGTGCCGGTTGCGCAAAGGCAACCGGTACATTAGCAAACAGGAAAACTATAATAATTAACTGAATGAAGAAGAACTTCCTTTTTAAAAACATAACTATTCAGACTTTTTGGTCAGTTCAACCATTTCAATAATTTCATCGGCCAATGCAGTTGGGCTTCCTTTGTAACCATCGGTAAGAAAACGCAACTTGCCTTTACTGTCGATGATGAGTTTCATTGGAATGCCTGAAATAGTGAAGGCTTTGCATACACGCGCAAATACCTCATCATTTACAGTTGCTCCTTTGGCTTTATTATCAAATAATATATTGAATGGATAGTTATTATCTTTTATAAACTTTGCAACCTCCTGTTTGTACTTGTCGCCTCTTTCTTCGGTATCGATAAAATAAAATACCACGTTGGGGTCGGCTTTGTAGTGATCAACAGCAAGCTTCATCCCCGGGAACGAGGCCTTACACGGCACGCACCAGGTAGCCCAAAAATCCATAACAATGGTTTTACCTTTTAAGTCGGCAAAACGTACTTCCTTGCCGTTTAAATCGGTCATGGTCCAATCGGGCATATCGGCATTGCGCATTATCTTTTTAGCCTCTTCAGAACTCCGTGCTGCCAATTCAGGGTTTTTTAGCGAGGTTAAGTAAGCATTATACTGGTTTAGCGGTTTGCCGCTACGTTTATAATCGGCGTTTAGCAAAGCCAGCATCTCGGGCGAGCTTTGATTTTCATACACACTGCGCTCTAACAAAGTATGCAGTTTTGCATACTGCCTGGCTCTGTTGAGTAAAAAAGCATGGTCGTCGTTTAGCGAAGCACGCTTATAGTGGTAGAACTTTTGCGCTCTTTCTGCATAAGCCAAAGCCTGTTGATAGTTACCGGTATTACGAAGTATACTCACCTGAACCGGCAATATGCTCTTAGCTAAAAATTGTTCGTATTGTGCTTTCCACTGCATTGGAGACAGATACCAGTAATCGGCCGGAACAACATCTTTTGTTTGCTCCATACGTGTAAACATCTTATTGGCATAGGGCAGCAATTCGGCATCGGGTATATCCTTTCTGTTATGCCAAATCTCAATTAATTTATAATGCAGATTTACAAACGCCGGAAAATCAAGTTCATTCAAATACTGGTTCAACGGCGTATAATCCTTCTTCATTGAAGCAATGATGATTATCGTTTGATAAATATTGGAGTAGTTGATGCGAAACTCCTTATCAAAATCGTTGTAAGCTTTATTTTGAGGGAACTTTTTAAGAAAAGCTTCGCCCAAGGCCCGTTTCTTTTCTGCATCGCGCTCGAGGTTGTAAGCTTTATATGCGTTCACCTTGGCCAATTCGCCGTTAGGGAACCGTTTTATCATTACACTGTCTAATGAGTCGGTACGAAATTTATCTTTTAACACACCGGCCAATATGCTTCGTGCCCTCAATAAATTAACTTCACTATCCTTTTGTTGAAGAAACTTAACGATGTTTTTGATACGGGGCATACCGGCATCGCCCTGAAATGCCTGTATTGAACGTGCAAACGGAACAGCTAACACTTCACCAGCCTCTGCCGAATGCCACATTATCTCGTTGTTGAGCCAATAGTAAAATGCGGTATCGCTCAAATTTACAGGCTTCTTAAAATATCCCGGAACACCATACCCCTGTTTATCGGCACGTAAAAAGCTCCAGCCGGCATAGGCAGAAGGTGCATTAATACCGGCGCGTTTAGCATCGGTTGCCATTATTACATAGGCATTATCGTTATTATTATCTGTACTGTCACCGCCTAAAAATTTTATTGCAGCCAAGCCAAAATCTTTATCGAGCGGCAGGGTGGCTTTAAACTTACCCTCACCTGTTGGTGTTAAGTTTAAGTCGGTTGTATGCCAATTATAGTTGCTGTAGGCATAAACAATTCCGTGTACGCTCTTTTGCCCGCTTAAGGGAGTTCCTTTAGTATCGTACGTTATTTGAATACTACTGCCCGGAAGCGGGTGCACCGGATTATATTCAAAGTTTTTGCTTTGAGCAAAGGCATCAGTTGCCAGTAAGCAACTGATAGCCATTAAGCTCTTTTTAATTTTTAGCATAATTGATCTTTACAGGTAAAATCAAGGGTTTTGTTGTATCTCGGGGTTTAGCTGAATTTGATAAACCGGAATACTAAATACGTAGCGGTTGCTGCCCGGAGCTAATGAATAGGTAGTACCTCCAAACGTGCGCGTATAAGTACGCTGAAACTGGCCTTCTCCATTTAAGCGACGCATATCCCACCAACGCAGCATGCGGCAAAAAAACTCGCGACGGCGTTCTTCAATTACCACCTTTAGCGCGTCGCTTGCATTGGCAGCGGTAAGTGCAACATAATCGGCAGTTTTAAAACGTTTTCTGCGCAAATTATTCACCCAAAGCAATGCATTGCCAACATCGTTGTTGCGGGCAAAATATTCGGCCTTGATCAGCATCATTTCGGGTACGCTCGGGCCAATGTTTCTTGGTTCGTTTATAGCGCGATCTTTATAAAAAAAGCGGCCACCGGCTGGCACATAGGCTGTTGAAACTATAGTAGGATCGGTTGTAAAAAGAGTATAGCGCTGGTCGCGTGTGCCCAGCAGTGCTAATAATTCATCGCTCAAACGCAAGCCGATGGGGGTAAAAGCACTTATTCCTCCAACTGCAACTTTTGAAAGCAAAACTTCCGGGTCGCTTCTCCGGATTGGATAAGTGGTGGTGCTTATTGTAGTTATAGTACTTAAATCGTTTAATGTGCTACGCAAGGCCAACGCGCTATCTGCATAAGTGTTAGCGGCTGCATAATTATTCATGTACAGGTAGCAACGCGCCAATTCGGCATAAGCTGATGCTTTGGAGGGTAAAGTATTAAATAATTGAGCAACCGGCAAAGCAGGTATAGCTTGTTTTAAATCGGCAATGATCTGGTCGTACACCGTTTGCGACGAAGGGCGGTTTAACGGCTGAACTGTTGTTTGAACCAATACTAAAGGCACACCAAGGTCTGAAGATGCAGTGGCCGCATTGTAAGGTTTTGAATAAGTATTCATCAACATGAGGTAAGCATCGGCACGATGCACTTTTGCTTCGGCAATTAGCGCGGCTTTTTCAGCTTCGCTGCCTCCGGTGCTTGCCGGAACTTCGCCAATGATGATGTTGCTGTAGGTTATGGTATTATACATACCGTTCCAGTTATTGTCGGTTTGAAAACTTCCTAACGGAAATGGATCAGCCTGCCAGGTATAGCTGGTACGCCAGTAACGATAACTATCAGGCACCAATGCTAACTGCTGTGTGCTTCCATCCATTAACTGAACATCATCTGAAGCAATATCACCCAGTTGAGGACCAAATTCATATACAGCGGTATTGTTGAGCAAGTAACGGTAATTGGATATCTCGCCCGGCACCAGTTGGCCCTGGGTTTTTATGTCCACATATTTTTGGCATGAGCCAAGGACTATAGCCATCAAAAACAATAAATTATATTTGGTTTTCATGATGCGTTAGCTTAAAAGTTAAGATTTACGTTTAGTGAATATGACCGTGCGGCCGGCAAACCACGTACACTTCCAATGTAACTGGTGAAGTCAGGATCATAACCTTCTTTATTGGCTCTCCATATCAACCCAAGGTTATTAGCTGATGCACCTATGTTAATACCTTTAATTTTATACTTACTAAGTATTTGGCCAGGTACCTGGTAGCTTAGCGTTAGTTGACGTAAACGCACATAATCGCCTTTTAACACATTAATATCAGAGTTTTGGTAGCGAATAAGGCTTATTTGTACAGCATTAGCAGTGCCATTAATACCCGGAACTGCGGTAGTGGCCTCATCCCCCGGTTTTGCCCAGCGTTTGGCAATGTCTTCGCCTAAATAATATCCGGCTGTAGAAAATGTAGCTGTAGTGATGTAGTTTTGAATACTTGGTTTTAAGAATACGCTACCAAACTGATAGCTGGTTTGCGCAAATAGCGAAAATTGTTTATACCGAAGTGTAGTGTTAAATCCACCAAAATAAGGCGCTATGGTACGGCCGGCATACTTTAAGTCTGATAATGAACTCAGAGTGGTAGTAGTAGCTTTTACTATCGCTCCGTTACGATCATATATCTGGGTTAAACCTCCTGCATCTAAACCTGCATTACGATACACAAATAACTTATCAGCTGCGTAACCACTGATAGGACCAATAGATGTTGGAGATGTTCCGAAGTTGCTTGTATAAAGGCTTTCAATAAAGCGGTTATCGGTTAATTTATTGGTATTGTAAGCGAAAGTCATTCCGGCACTAAGGCTCCAATCTTTTTTGTTGATGATTGCTCCGTTTAAACCAAATTCAGCCCCCTTACCTTCTAATGAGGCTGCATTACGGGTTAAGGTGGTGCTGATGTTACCTGTGTAAACGCTGCTTATAGGGAATGAATACAGCAGATCTTTTGATTTTTTGCTGTATACCTCGAATGAACCGTTAAGCCTGCTGCTAAACAAGCTAAAATCAATGCCTAAGTTTTTAACATAAGTTTTTTCCCATCTTAACTGTGGGTTGGCCAATGCGATAACACTTGCATAACTTTGCCCGGTCGTAGCATCACTTGAACCCAAAGAAATGTAGGTATATGGGTAATTTGTAAGGGAAAGATTGCCGTTAACACCATATGTGGCACGTAGCGCTGCACTTGTCAACCAGGCAACGTTCTTTAAAAAGCCCTCGCGGCTTAAATTCCATTTTAAACCTGTTGACCAAAGCGGAGTAGCACGGTATTTACGATCAAGGCCAAAGTTATTATAGTCATCATAACGTACGCTGCCGGTAAGTACATATTTATTGTTATAGGCATACGCCACATTGCCGTAGTACGACAAGAAACGGCGACGCTTATCGGCTTGTGTTGGATAGCCGCCTTTATTAAAGGAAGTATAACTTGTAGGGGTTGCACCTGCTATATAAGCATAAGTTGGATTAGTAGTAAGGTTTATAGTGTTGTTTGTAATACCTGTGGCCATATTGTAGCCCCATAAAGAATATGTACCTGCTCCAATATTTGTTTCTCTGATCTCGGTACCTGCCAAAGCTGTAACCTGGTGTTTTGAGGCAAAATTGCGATCAAACTCAAGCTGGCCTCTCATGCTGTAATTACTTTGGTTAGTGTTGATCTGGGTAAGTCCGCCGCCTGTTGTGATACCTAAACTGTTACTTGTTGCGGTTGGATAGGTATAATAGTTAAGCATATCCCTGATATAATAACTTTTAGGATCATAAAACGTACGTTGAGTATCAAATGTACGCTCGTTGGTATAAATCACACTTGCCGAAAGCCCTGCAAACAACGGTGCTTTAAGGCTTGCGTTAAAAATATAATTATTATCTTTTTGCGAATTGTCGCCATACGAAAGCTCATCAAGATAATTATAACGCCAGTCCTTATATGCAGACGACAACGTTTTGGTAAAGTCGGGACTAATACGATCATATGATATGCCGTTGCCGTTAGCATCAGCTACTTGCTGGTATGGCAACAAAGTAAAGCGGTCGGGCCTGTAAAGGTTTTGCAGGCTTAATCCATTGTTAACAAATTTAAAGAATGAACCTTTAAAACTTGTAGACAACGTTACCCGGTTAAATAGTTTCCAACTGTTATTTAAAGTTGTTGTAAGTCTGCTTCCATAGTTATTTACCTGATTGGGCCTTTCCCTGCTATATGATGCAGAATAGTAGTAAGTAGAATTTTCGGCACCACCGCTAACTGATAAATTGTATTGCTGGTTTTGCATACTCTGCAAAAAGTATTTATTTACCTGTGAGCGGTTATCAATGGCACTTAATTGGCTTATACGGCTATCATATTGCGCCTGTGTTATAGTCCCTGCCTTAAGTTGCTGAGCCAACTGGGTACCCTCTGGTACTACATAAATGGCATTGAAATAGTTGCTTGGCGCAATTGGGGTTAAAATATTGCGGTCAACCAGTTCTTTTTCATAGTTTAAAACCTGTGCCGAATTCATCATTTTATAATAACCCAGATCAGGTTTTTCCCCGAAAGTGAATATGCTCGAAATATTTACTGTGGGGGTTTGTGTGCGCTTGCCCTTTTTAGTATTAATAACAATAACGCCATTTGCTGCACGTACACCCCATATTGATGCAGCAGCGGCATCTTTTAAGAAAGTGACGTTTTCAATATCATTAGGGTTAAGGGTTGACATATCTAACTCGGTAATTGCACCATCTAACACGATCAATGGGGCTTGTTCACCTTGCAAGCTGTTACGGCCCCTAACGTTAAGGGTGTAATCGTTAATACCCACGGTACGGGTACCGCCGTTTACGCTCGGTACGGTTGCTATGCTTCCACCGCTTTGGTAAAAAAAGCCTCTATCGCCCGAGGTTAAATTAATTTGCACACCAGGAGCAAGCCCTTCCAAACGCGCAAGTAAGTTTGTTTGAGGGTGTTCCTCTATCTCCTTTGCAGTTACCGTTGCCGCCGAACCTGTTGTACGTTCTTTAGGCAGTGCCTGGTAACCGTTGCTTACCACAGTAACCTCATCAAGGGTAGTACCGTTACTCACCAACGTTACATCGAGCTTTGACTGCTGGAAAGATGCAGGAGCCTCCAGTTTAAAATATCCAATGGCATCAAAAACAATGACATCACCTTGTTTAACAGAAGGCAAAAGGTAGCCACCGTCATCATTGGTACGCGTTGCCTGGTTAGTACCCTTTAACCAAACATTGGCATAAGCTATCGGCTCATTTCGGGAGTTATACACCGTTCCGCGCAAAGTTGACTGCTTGCCCGCCACTCCATTAGCCGGAGTTTGTATCGGTTGATTGCCGGCTACACCGGTAAAAAAATCAGCCTTACGTGCTACAATTGAATACGTATTTTCACTTACATAAAGGAAAATGAGGTTATTGGGATAAAGCACATTTTTCAGCACTTCTTCTACCGAGTTACCTTTGAGCTGTTGCCTGGTAGTGAATTTATCATTCAGTAAGCCGTGCTCGTAAGCAAAACGGGTTTTGTATTGTTTCTCAATAGTTTGAAGCGCTTCGGTAAGCGAAATGCGCGACACGTTTTGAGTTTGCTGCGCCAAAGCAAGCCTGCTTGTACCTAAAATTAAGGCAAAGCAAATGCATAACGCCAAAAACGTAAATGTTTTTTGCATAGAACTTGAGTTTAATAAATTGTTACTTAGGGGTTACTTTGATTTAAGGTAATACACACCATCGCGTTCTTGTACCGTGGCATTAAGCAGGTTGGCCAGCATATACAAAGTGCTCTCGCGCGTTCTTACCGATATTGTTCCGTCTATTTGTTTATTTAAAAGTGCCGGACTGTCAACAACTATCCGGTTGCCATATGTATCTTCAAAGTTTTCAATAATTGCACCAACCGACATGCCGCTGGCCATCATTTTATGCTCGGTCCAGGCCAGTGGTTTATTATTGAGACTGTTTACCAACCGCAGATTGACATCATTCTTTTGGTAATCAATGGCTTGCCCCGAATTCATTATATATGAATGCGAGCCCGGTTGAGTGCCGCTTACTTTGATCTTTCCTTTGATTAAGGCCACTACAACATTATTTCGTCTGCTTTTTACATTAAACAATGTTCCCAAAACCTGCACATTCACATCGCCCGCATGGGTAACGAATTGCTCATTTGGTTTAACATCACCTGGTTGTTTGTTCAAATGCTTTACATCAAACAATGCTTCGCCTTGCAACCATACCTCACGTAATTTGTGCCAATGCCATGCCCGGTAATAACTTACTTTAGAATTGGCATTCAATTTCACCAGGCTATTGTCGGGTAGCGTTACGTTACGATGTTCGCCGTAGCCTGTGGTAATTTCAACTTTACTGTTGTAGTACCATAAGCCGCCCAAAAAAACACATATTGTTGCGGCTGCAGCACTGCTCCATATCCGCAATTGTTTAATGGTAGCCCGTTTTCGCTCATGACCAATGATCCCTTTTTCTACCCTGTCCCATACTTGCTGCTGATGCTGTGGATCATCAATTATCACATCGGTGCTCAACACAGTTAGTAAATACGCACGGGCTTCATTATAAACATTTAGGTTTAACGGTTGTGCATTCAGCCATTCCTGCCAATAGCCATTAACATCAGTTCCGTACTTTAACCATGTTATAAACGAATCATCGTTCAGAAAATCTTCAAACTGGTATGAGTCAAATTTCGCCATTAAACATCTGTGCTTTTAAACACATTTATATATACAAAGCAACTTTTAAAAAATATTACCCCACGAAAGACAAAAAATTTTAAAATAATTTTACAATTTCTTCATGAAGATGGTTTTATTTGAGAAATTCCAGCTTCAAAGCAATTATCAACGTTAAAAGCTCCGATTTATTAAGACCTAATATCAATTTAAGAGCATCAATTGCACGGTAATTCAGTTTATATACACCCTTTAGTGTCAAATTCAGCAATTCAGCAATTTGTTCATAGCTTAACTCTTCAAAATATCTCAAATAAAGCACTTCCTTTTGCCGAGGCGTAAGTTTATCAAGCGCTTCTATTAATATTTTAGCTTTTTGGGTTAAATTTTCCTTTTGAATGTACTCCGATTCGGGGTTAAACTGGATATGAAAAAGTTCAGTTGAGGTTATTTCAACTTTTTGCCATTTGCCATCGGCTGTAGCTACCTTAACAAGCAGGTTGCGCAACGATGCAAGCAAGTAGTATTTTATATTGGTGGTAGGTGATAAATTGGCGCGATTGACCCATACGGCCATAAAAACATCTTGTATGCAATCGCGTACCAAATCGGCATGATTGAGTTTGCGCATGCCGTAACTGTACAGGCTTTGATAATGCTTTGAATATATTTCCTGAAATGCAGTTCTATTCCCTTGCAAAAAAGAACTCCATAACAACTCATCATCCATAGCTACTTAAACCTGAACTTTTAACACATTTAATTAAGGTATTGTAAATATAATGTTTTTTCCATTACAAGCCATTAATCATCGATTCGCTTTAGAAACAGGGCACCTTTCACAAAACGTAGATTAAACAACATCAAAACCTATCAAAATGCCACAATAAAAAATTGACTATGTGTTTTTTAACATATCATTTATGTCGAATTTTTAAAAAATCAAATGGGGCACCTAAAAAGGTATATTTCCTTTGATTTGACTTAAATGAATTGAGCTGAACAATAGGTATTACGGGAATGTTGACCAGGCGATTCCGTGGCAAACTGACCAGTCTAAGAACTGGCGGAATGGTGCAGCAAATGCTGTAGAAGCATTATTACAAAGTTAGCTATTAAAGGTTATTATTGGTAACTGATTTCTTTTTCATCAGCCCTGCGTTTTTTTCTCATAGATTCTCCTTTGAGCTCCAGTCTGTGAGCGCTGTGTACAATACGATCCAGTATGGCATCAGCTATCGTTTTTTCGCCGATCACCTCATGCCATTTACTTACCGGAAGTTGTGAGGTAATGACCAGTGAGGCTTTGCCATGCCTGTCTTCGATGATCTCCATCAGGGCAGCCCTGTTTTGCGCATCAAATGGCTGCAATCCGAAGTCATCAAGTATAAGCAGGTGCTGCCGTTCGATCTTTGCTATTTCTTTGATGTATGAGCCATCGGCCTTGGCCATCTTTAGTTTGGCCAGTAGTTTGGGGGTACTTAAATCTGAAAGTATTATTTGCGGGGAATTGTCAAAAACATATTTTAGAAAAAAATAGAGTAGCTGAGGTTAGCATTAAAATAATTTATTGATCAACCTGCCATGAGCTTTTGCCTTAGCTCATCCATATCTTCCCTCAATTTAGTTTCTACAACCTTGGCGTAAATTTGCGTGGTCGATATCTTTGTATGGCTGAGCAGTTTGCTCACCGTTTCTATCGGAACTTTATTAGTCAATGCTATTGTCGTCGCAAAGGTGTGTCGGGCAATATGGAAAGTGAGCGGTTTGGTGATACTGCATAAGTCTGCAATTTCCTTCAGGTAGCTATTCAGCTTTTGGTTGCTAATGGGGGGCAGCAATTTGCCGCTATTCACAGTTTGTGGGTGTTCGTTGTATTTTCCAATTATAGCTAATGCTTTAGGCAGTAAAGGAACCTTGATCGCAACACTTGTTTTTTGCCTACTGGAAATCAACCAAAAATTATCTGCCGACCATTCTACCAAGTTCTCCGGCAACAGGTTAAATACATCACGATAAGCAAGGCCGGTATAGCAACTGAATATAAAAAGGTCCTTTACCAATTGTAAACGGAATATATCGAATTGCTTGTCCTCTATCCTTTGTAGCTCAAGTTTAGTTAAGAACCGACGTTCTACCTTTTCAAACTTTAAGCGGTAAGCGTGGAACGGGTTGCGCTCGATCCATTCCAGCCTCACAGCCAGGTTTATCATTTTACAGAACCGCTCCAAGTGCTTCATAATTCCGTTGTTCGCCAACGGGCGCTGCCCTTTCTCCGGTTTCCTTTTTCGTAGGAAGACCTCAAACTCTGTAATGAACTTATAGGTGAGCTCTGATAAATACTTGTCGCTGGTTTTATAATGCTGCCACAAAAACTCCTTTACATACTTCTGAGTAGTGAAGTAGTTTTTTATCGTTCCTTGTTCGAGCACTTCTACTTCTTCGATATTATGATAATCCATGAGTTTACATAAGGTAAACTCGGACTGGTCTTCCCCACTGAATTTGTCTTTTACCAACTCGGCTGTGATAAGTTTCTTTTTCAGTTGCAACTCCTGATAGGCATCCACGATTCCCGCACGGTATTCTTCTAAATACTTGTTCAGCTTTGATATTTCTTCACGGCTACCTTTTGCCATGCCCTTGTGCTCATTCCAATTTGCAGGCTCTACCGAACGTTTAACCGACAGGTCAGTCCTGCGCCCGTTTACGGTTATCCGGGCGTAGATGGGCACTCTGCCGCTCTTTACGGCTTTGTACTTCCTGAGATAAAAGATCACACCAAAGGTGCTTTTCTGTGTTTTCATATTCGTCAATTTTAATTTCAAATAGCTTCAGATTGACGGTAATTGATTCGCTTTAAAAATGGGGCACCTTTCCCGATGAAAAATGCAGGTTAAACGGCATCAAAAACAGTCAAAATAAATAAAATAATAAATTGACTATCAGTTACTTAACGTGCTATTTGTGCCCCAATTTAAAAATTTAAAATGGGGCACCGAATAGGGCACATTTTCTTTGATATAACTTAGATGAATTGGGCTGGAATAAAATAAAAAAGCCCTTAAATCATAGATTTAAGGGCTTTTAGGTGTCGGATAACACCGTTAGCGTCGGGATGGCAGAATGCCAACCGAAACCTCTATATTATTGATATACAATACCTCACATTAACTACTTACAATATGGGTGTTGATTAGGGCATTATTAAATTTTCCAAATCAATTATCACACAAGCACTATGTTTACAAGTATTATAATCGATGATAGCAAAGTTAATAAATAAGTAGACTCTTTAAACTACATCTGGACAATATCTAAAATCATCAAATGTCGCAAACAATAAATTGGCAGTAACAATACGACAGTGTAAAACTTCCTTATGTTAAAATTAAACACACCATTTAGAACTTGTGACCGTCTGGGATGAGATTTTTGTGATAGCCACCTAATGATTTGTATATTTACACCATAGAAATTATGTTATGGCAGAAATATTACATATCGGACGTAAGGTTGCAAGAATACGAGAGATCAAGGGCATCAAACAAGAAGCACTTGCGCTGGAGCTAGGCGTTAGCCAGCAAACTATTTCCAATATTGAAAAAAGTGAAAAGCTTGAAGACGAAGTGTTGGACAAAATTGCGAAATATTTAGGTGTGACACCCGAGGCAATAAAAAATTTCAGTGACGAAGCTGTGATTAATTATTTCAACACCTTCAACGATAGCAGTATAAATCAAGGCCAGAATTACCACTGCACATTTAATCCTTTGGATAAGCTGATTGAGCTGATTGAAGAGAACAAAAAGCTTTATGAACGCCTGCTGCAAAGCGAACGGGAAAAAGTTGAGCTGCTGAAAAGCAAGTAACACGATTTTTTTCAAAAACAAGTTTGAAACATGAGCGGTTTTTCATACCAAAATATGATATTCAAACAAGCTTCAAGCATTGCCATGCTTTTTGAATAACAAATAGTTTTTCTATTAAGCCTTTTCAGCCGGATCCTCAAATTAAGGTTAGTGCGCTCAATTTTATTAGTTCCGTACCGGGCAACTCTATCCATCGCCGCTGGAATGACCGAGCTGTAAATATTAAGCCTATCGGTGTATATAGCCTAGCACGCCGTGTTGATCAGGACATTTGTGATCGAGCTTAAATTAGCCATATTTCGTTTACCGACGACAATTTCTACTACCTTACCCGAAGCCCGGTCTAAAGCCAGGATAACCCAGCAAGGACATTCCTTACTGCCAATATACGTTTTGAACTCGTCAACTTCATAAATGCCACCTGATTCTATTGAAGGTTTGTGTAATCGTCCAGCTATCTGTTTGATTCGTTTGATCACTGTACCGGTCGCAACTTTCAACAACCTGGCGATACTTCTGATACCGCAACCTTCAGTTAACAAAGCAACTATGTTTTGGCTGCAATATGGTGACCAAGCCCGGTAGCTGTATGTTTGGAGAAAGGTCATTTTACAAAACTTACACCGGTATCGTTGCCTCCCTTGTGTTTTGCCATACCTAATGGTCACTCCATTGCATTTCACACATTTAGGAGCATCAACAGGTTTGATACAGCTAGTCATCGTTCAAGGTTTAGTCGTGATATTTTACGCTAAAATAGTACGGATGATCCTTACATATCTCCTATTTTGATAAAATTATTGAGCTTAAAACATTGATTACTATTGAACGTCAACACCTTACGCTTTCACCAACAAGTTTAAGACATGACCTTTATAAATAACGTTCGTACTCTTCCCAAAACGAAGAGTTAGGGTTCATTTTTTTCGATAAGGATGCTAAGCGCTTAGGGGCTATTTCCAAACTCATCGTATCGTCATATTTATAAACACCGTCTATAAAGCATCGGATATTTGTTGAAAATAAGGTTTCCATAGAATCATAAATTGATTGTGGTGTTGTAATTAGCAATGCAGGAGAGTAATATACAATGGTGTTATAAGTAGAACTCTTCTTATCACAATCAAATAATAAAAAGTCACCACCACCACTGTCAAAAATGGGAAGTTTCTTTCTCAACTTGAAGTCGAATATTAGATATTCGTATTCCTTGATACTATCTTCGAGAGTTAAAAACAATCCGTTCTGAAAAAGCAAAGTTTGCTCTAGTCGTTCAAAATCGGCATGTTGTAAGCCGTTCTTAATTGAATAAAGCGTATGTAAATCTTCAGGAAAGTCGAAGTTGATACTTTGCTCCATATACTTAATTTCACTTTCTTCGAGCCCATCTCCTAATGCTTCATAAATGTACGGGTTGGTGAAATTTATTAAGCGAAAAAACTGGTCGATAATTATTTTGAGTTCCATTGGTTAAATTGCCAAAGATAAATACATCAAATATGTTAAAAAAGTTGCAAATACTCCTCCTGCAACGACACCTTTATTTAATTTTGGCGCACTATAAGGTATTGTATATGAAGGACTATAAGCCGGAGTTCTTTTGGTTTCCAAAACAGGGACTACAACAGGCTCCAGTCCCTTATAAGGTATCAGTTTAACTCGAAATAATTCACCTTCAGAAAAATGCATTAATTGAAGATGATTACCCTGCATGCTATTTTCATGGGCAGGAACTAGCACTGTGCTTGCTCCCAAACCACCCTGTAAGGTTGAAGCAAACGGATATTCGTCAACTTGCCACCCAAAAGGTCTTTTGTAATAAGGATTGTTCCAATATCCAAGTGCCAGTCTTCTTCGCTCGTTATAACCCAATCTACTAAAAACTAAAAGAGACGGTTTGTGTAAAACCTCAATTGCGAATTTAATATGATGATAAACGAACGGCGTTAGCAATTCAAAAACATAGAACGTTTTTATTTCTTTCGGATTCCCACCGCCGGGTGGTTGCTCAGAAGCAGCACTATTGTCTTGACTTGTTTCGCTACTATTTTCATTTTCAGAATTTGCTCGCTCGTTAGCAGATTGCTGACCAAGTCCCAGCCAATCAATATCACCTCGAGCATCAGGCGTTATGAATCTTCCAAATGAATCAAATCTATCTCTGCCATACATGTCTTGGTCAGCCATTCCATCAGGATCTATAAACCTTAGCGGATTGTTTTTCCCGTAAATGTATGGCGCCCAAGATCTACTCTGCTCTGCTAAAGGATCGATACTGAACCATCTAGCTATAATAGGATCATAAAACCTCGCTCCATAATCATATTGAACCAGTTCTTCCTGTAATTCTTTGCTATTGTAAAGGTATTTATTCCCATCATTTTGCTGCCGGTGCACGTTTAAGCCAAATGGATAGTAATCATCTTCTCCCACCTGTCCGCTCGACGTTACCGTGACCCGGTTGTTTCCCAAATGGTCTTTCAGGGTGTACTCATAGTTGTAACTGGCTCCCGAACGAATGGCGCGGCCTTCATCCGTTTGGATAAAATCTATCGTGCCGTCTGTTTTGTACTGTATCCCGCTTACATAATCTGTTACACTACCGGCCCCTTGGGCAAATACCTTTTTCAGCTTTTGCCCTGTAGCTGTATAAGTGTATGTCAAACCTTTTCCTGGTATGATGGCAGGCAGGTTAAGCATATTATAATTTATGCTGTTACCCTGTCCATCACTTGTGGCGTTACCATTGAGGTCGTAGTCATAACTCCGGAAACTGCTGCCGCTATTCGTTACGTTGCTTAACTGGTTACCATCATTATAGTTATAATGTAATGTTGCGTTGTAGGGCCCCGTGCGGGTAAGGTCGCGTATATTGCCCATCGCATCGTATACAATGCCAGTTTCACTAAACCCTGTGCTGGAGACGCCCTCGGTCAACCTGTTCAATTTATCATAACTGTACTTTACATATTGATTGCCACTTTCCTGACCACGATATTGTTGCTCCGAAATATTACCGTTCCATTGTGGCATCGAGCCTTGTAATGGATGGTTGTATCGCAATTCTAAACTAAAGCGTTTGTTGCTAGTTATAGCCAAATTGGGGTCGTTGACGCGGGTTAGCCAGCCACGTTCATTATAACTGTAATCAATGCTTTGTAAGTTATCACCTACTTGTTTGTTCTTTACCTGACCAACCTCGTTATAGAAAAGTTGATTTAGAACTGTAGGCGTGGCTCCATTAATACTCTGACGAGCACGAGTACGTCTGCCCATATGATCATAATCATATGTTATATCAATTGTAGTCGAATTTCCGTTTGCAACATGAGTCCGTGTAGATGTAAGCAACTCATCAGTAAAACTATAGGTATTATCTATAATATCACTCCCGCCAAGGTGATTTTGGCTTTTGACCTGAATAATTTTTCCTTCATTGTCAAAATAATTTACGGTCCATAGATAATTCCCCGTTCCTAGAATATTAATCTTTGTAGCAGTCAACAATCCTGTAGGATGAAGAAGTTGATTTCCTACGGAGCTATTAAAGGGGTTTCCAGGAAAAAGATAGTCGTCATAGTAATTTATAGTCAATACTTGTCCCGGTGGGTCATCCTGATTATAACCAGTGGCTAAATTGTTATTATCTCGATTAGCAGAGGTTGGTGTGTGGTTATTAGACCAGTCCTGTAGCCAAAGTCGCAAGCTTGGATCTGGCGATGACAAATTATTGTTACCATTGTTACCTGACTGCCATATCCCAGTCATAATAACGCGCCCCATTTTATCATAACGATTAAATGTCCACTCTTGTAACTGTTTATTTCGTTGATTTGCGTCTTGAATGAAAGTGATCCTATCTTCTTTATTGTACACGTAATATTCCCACCCTTTGCCGGGTAGCTTTTTTTCAATCAATCGTCTTCTATTATCATAGCGGTACTGATAACAAAAGTTATTTAAATTACTCAAACTTGGAATAGATTGCTCGTCAGGATTTACACCAGGGGTAAGTATGAAACTCAAATTACCACTATCATCGTAAACATAATAAGTCGATAATTTCTCTATTGTATTATTTTTCCAATTGAATAATCGCCTAAGTATAATACGCCCTTCCTTATCTTTGTATTCATGCTTCTGTCCGAGAAAATTCGCTGTCCCTTCAATGTAATTCTCGTCTTTTGTTATCGTTAAATAAAGCTCGTTAGCTGCGTAAAAACCAGTGCCAGTTAAACTATACCGATACTCTCCCGATAAGTTGTTTATAAGCTCCGCATTGTACAACCTAACAGAATAGTCCCCTGATGCCAAATTTGACTTATATTCTTTCCTTATCGTATGTCCTGCACCCACGATCCCAGATGCAGTTGGTTGCCAATCATTGCCAGGAGCCCCCTGCTCAATAGGACGATTTAAAGGCGATGACTCAAAGTTTGTGATAGCATATGGTGTCGGAATTCGCACTAGTCCGTTTGGAAGCATTTCCCCACTATTGCCCGCTCCGCCTGGGTGATAAAAAGATTGTTGTTCAGTGATTGCGTTTATACGAAAACTGCCATTACTACCTATTTCTGTAATATAAGGTAAGTATTTGATAGCTTCTCTTCCAAATTGATCATAGGCACTTGGAAGTATTAAGTCTTTAGAGGCGTCTTGGTTTCCCCCGAATTGTACAGTTTGCTCCAATCGCCCGAGGCCATCAATGTACTGTATATCAGCCATCACCTCACCCGCTGTCTTGTTTCTTATGCTGTTCTCGTCGAGATATTCCCCCCTTGGTCTGCGGGTAATAACATAGTTCCGGTCCTGGCTCGGCTGAGGGCCTTGCCCGCTACCACTGCCTCCGGTCGATATGTTCAGGACGTAACTACTATTCCCGCTGGCATTGCTCACGGTTACCGTATATGCGGTTAAGGTTGTAGCTAATGAAGGCGTGCCACTGATCGTCCCCGTGGCCGGGTCGAATACCAAACCCTGTGGCAGTGCCGGACTGATACTGAACGGGGCGGTGATCACCTTACGTACTTTATGATTACCCAACTCACTGGTAAGGATATTACCGTTAGGGTCTAAGGCGATGCCGTAGGGCATGTTCAGCATGGCTGATGTACCGATGCCTTCTAAAGACCCGGCGATGCCGTTTCCTGCTATCGTGGTTACCACACCTGCTGGTGTTACCTTACGCAGCCGGTTATTGTATTCGTCTGCCACATACAGGTTGCCTTGCTTATCTATCACCATGCCTGTAGGGTAATAGAACTGTGCGGATGTCCCTGTGCCATCCGCACTGCCTTGTGCCCCGTTGCCTGCGAAGGTACTTACATTACCCGAGGCATCTATCTTACGGATAGCATGGTTATACCGGTCCAGCACATACAACGTGTTCGATGGCCCAATGGCTACAGCGCTCGGATAGTTGAACGAGGAAGAAAATGCGTTACCGTTCGTCATTCCTGTTGCACCTGTTCCGGCAACGGTACTTACCGTACCGTTCACCGCTATCTTGCGGATGCGGTGGTTCCAGGTATCGGCCACATACAGGGTCCCTGAAGCGTCCATCGCTGTACCGATGGGAATATTGAAGGAGGCCGATAAAGCGGCCCCATCGGCATAACCTGCATATCCGTTGCCGGCTTTTGTAGTTACATATCCCGAAGGGCTGATTTGCCGGATGCGGTTGTTCGTCTGGTCGCCCACATACACATTACCGGATGCATCTGTACTGATGCTGGAAGGATGGTTAAAGCTTGCGCCACTGCCCATTCCATCGGCGTAGCCGGTGCCGCTTCCTGCAAACGTACTCACAGTGCCCGAGGTGGTGATCTTGCGTATCCGGTCGTTCCCTGTATCAGCCACATAGATATCACCCGAGGCATCCGTACCGAGGCCTAAAGGCTGGTAGAAACTGGCGGATGAGGCAATTCCGTCAGTTGAACCGATATTGCCATTTCCTGCCACTGTAACGGTCTGCCCGTATGCATACGGAGCTCCACCGCTGTTGGCGGGGGTTATACTACTGATAGCTATACCTGCCGGGAAACTATAACTGCCCTGTGCATAACTGATATTAGGTGCTGCCTGCTGGCTTAGGCTAAATTGAAATGCTATATTACCTGTATTGGTACCGTAACCTTCGGTAACTACATAATAGGTACCGGGAGGCAGGGTCAAACGGAGAGATGCCTCATTGTAAGTGGTACATATCTGGTTTCCCAGGTTATCGTCGTCATTGGTGGCGACTACAGCACCGCTACTGTTGAGCAGATGCATGTAGGTATCAAAACCGCTCCCACAGGTTGAAAGCGTTACCGTAGCTGGATTAGTTAGTGTAAAACGGTAGAAGATATCATTGCTGGGTTGGCCTATATCATTCCCTATACATGAGGGCGCATTGCTGCGTATATCGCTATAATAGCCTACCCCGCTGAATGTTCCGGCATCTATCGCATTGGACATATTGGCTCCCGCAGGCAAACCTCCACCTGCTGCCGTGATCGACAGGCTGTAATCGCCGGTATTACTGCTATAGCCTTCCACAACCACATAATACACCCCGGTTTCTCCAATCGTATGTTGCAGGAGGGAAGTGTTGCCTCCGCAACCGCCATCGTCGTCTGAGGCCACTTCATTACCCCAGGCATCGAACAACCGCACAAAGGTATCATAGTTGCTCCCGCATAAGGATATAGAAAGGTTGGTGCCTGCATCTGCGTTTATCATATACCAAACTTCAGGGCTTGGGTAGCCGACATGATCTGAATAGCTGACTCCTCCGTAATATGAGTTGTTCCGGTAATCGCTGTATGAGCCGCCGCAGGCCGTAAATGATCCTGCCGGGATGGCGTCGTACATATAGGTGCCATTCTGGCCTTGTGCTTTGCCGGGTAACAGCCATATACACATGAGCAGCAACAGCGCACGGAGCGCCATAACGGTAGTGGGTAGAACGTTCATAAGGTTGAGGTGTGAGATAGTGGTTGTTCGGGTTATTGGTTTTCAGGCGTACGCTCTGTGGTCGGGATGATCTTCGCCTGCTGCTCTGGTGTCAGCATCGTTTTCAGTTTCCGGTTCTTTTCCTGCATCAGTGCTTTGACCCGCTGTTTCCTTTGCTCCTGGCTCAAGCCTGTTTCTGCCATCAATGCGTTCAAGCCTGCTTTGTACTCATCTTGCACCTGCGCCACCTGTTGTGCCTTCGCTGAATCGATATGTAAGGACTGGCGGTAATACATCCGCTGTTTACCTCTCGCGCTGTCCTGACGTAATTGCTGTTTTTGCAATTGTTGGAGATCCTTCTGCTGGCTATAACTGGTTTGTATTATCAAAAGCAATACAGGTATTATGCAAAATTTCTTTTTCATCAACTGTTAGGTTTTATATTTTATTAATTGTTTTGGTAGTGGTATTCTACATTCTTCACAATTTTTCCATTATGATCACGAACAGTTTTTAACCGCTGGAGGCTGTCATATTCATAAGTTGTGATCTGACCTTTAGGATCTATCATTGATGTCATTCCTATTAAAGGTTCATACGTATATGTTGTAACTTGAATCTCTGGTTGACTGGAAAAGTGCGTCCTTAGAAGATTCAATAAAGGAGTAAGATTTTGAGTATCAAAATCTTGTAGAAAAGCCAAATCTACATCGGCCTGACCCAAGGCACTTAAAATGTTGTCGAAATTAGCGCCAGTGACTTTCGCGATGGGATAACTGTGATTATACCCCCAAAGAATACAGCTTGTTAGCCCATTCTTCTCTGTATATTGAGCAAGATTGCCCTTTGTAGTATATCGATCAATCACTAATTCATTAACCAATATAGAATCAGTATAACCTTTCTTTGTAATGGATGGCAAGGTCAAAACACTACCGTTGTAAAAGCCAAATTCATTTTTTTTGACTTCTAAAAGCTTCCATGTTGCAGTCCCAGCTATCTTTTTGTATTGTAATTGCTCAATTATCGGATTTATAATATTCCTTGAAGTCAAACTATCGTAAACGGGAGTACCTGAAAACTCGAATGGATATTTAAATATAGCCTTCCACGAGTTGCCTTTGCTATCTGCGCTTTCAGTTCGGGTTAATTGTATATGCTCCGGTCTGTCATAATAATGCTTGGTTAATGTTATGACCGCAGAAGCCGTATCAATACCATTGTATAAGTACTCAGTGGTAGAAATAGGATGACTCCAAGCAGACACCAATTTATATGGTGCATATTTAAAATATGCATACGTGTTTTCAGTTGTGTATGGCGAGTTAAATGCAGTTCCAATTTGAATTAAGTTCATTCCAACAATATTTTTTTCGTTGTTGGATTCATTACCTCTAAAAGCCCAAAACTGTTGCGGATTATGGTATACTTTGTATTTATTTGTGATTCTTTTTACTGGTTCAAATTGATTATTGTTTAAACGATAGGTAATTTTTTCCAACTGCATCCCCCTCAAAAAGTCGTAGGAAGTTATATTTGAAAAAGGCACTTCAAGTGCTGAGCCGTAAATGTCGGGAGTGACGGAGAATTGTGTCAAAGTTTTACCATTCTGCCCATTAAGCCCATCAAATTCAGTGACGTATTCGTAAATAACAGGACTTCCATTCAACGTACTAACAGGCCATACCCCATTGCCCATTCGACATAGATAGCTGCAATCGAAGACAACATTTTGAATTATTTTTGCATCTTTATAGATGTAAGAAAACCTCGGAATTCCTTCAAAATAACCACTGGAGAAACCCGTGCTGGGATTTAAATATTGAAAACTCTTAATCAGAGGTGAGGGGTCTGAAGAATTTTTGCTCGAAACTATTCTGTCAACTCTTAGCCCACCTGCTAACCGGGTTGATGGCACGCTCGAAATATCTTCACTAATCTCTTCCCAGGACAAAATGCCTCCACAATTGCATCCCTCACTCGTGGTACTCACATAATAGGAATGGCCTCGCAGAACACTTTGAGTGGATTCAATATAACCGGGAAGCAGCAGAGGTCCTTGGTCAGGATTAATTATAGATAGTGACTTTGTTGGATCATCGGCACGCACTAAATTCACATAGCAGGAATTACCCATCGCAGGAACGCCTGGACAATCTGAATAGGTGAATGATAGCTTTACATTGATAGCATTTTCCGGAATAAAAAACACCTCTGGCTGCGCTGTATTTACACTTGTATTACCAAAGGTCCTGGTAACGGTTGTGAAATTTCCGGAAGGCTGTCCTGCAGGTATTGTGTATTCATTTGCATGGTATTCAAAAGTCGTAAATCCCCCAGTGGGGAAAACGAATCTTTTCAAAACAAGGTATTGCATGAAATCATTATCAGCATTTCGATCAGCACCATCAATCTGTCCATATGTTGGTGCAACAATTTTAGGCAGCAAAGAGCTATTCAACAATTTACCATTATAATAACCCCAAAAATCTTGGGCATATGAGCCGCGATTTGGCATTTTTTTATTTGATCCATAATTGTACTCAAATAAATAGGGTGGTTTTCCTTCCTCGGTAACTGCATCAAGTTTAAGCCTATAAAAATCTGGGTTGTTAATATTACTTTCAATGTCCCAAGACTCGAAATAAGAAGTAGTTAATGAGAAGCTTTTACGCAATTCACTCTTGTAAAATATCTTTATCCCTGTTAATGCGTTTGTTCCAGGCAAATCTTTACGAATAGCCACATCATAGTCAAATTTAATTTCTCGTAAATCATCAGCGACAATTCTTTTTATTCTCATACCAAGCACTTGAGCAACACTTTTACAGTTAATCGAACCTGTGATAATCGGACAACCATTTTGGTTAGGTTCAGCTAAATAGTCTGTTTGCGTTGTGTTTTGCGTATAAGAATATCCGATAGACTCGTACTCTATATTTATAAATCTTCCATTAGGTGATTCAATGCGAGTTAGGTAATAAACGATATTGTCCAGATCTTGATCCAAATTCATTCCTTGCGGACCTAGCGTACAAGTTCCAACTTTGTCAATATGCGTTGATTCCATGGCGTAGAAAAAATATTTCAGGCCATTTTCATCAGTTATAATATTGTCTTTGATTAGAATTTTTTGATACGGGATTGTGTAAGCTTGCCCCTGTGAACGAAAAAAACGTCCGCCTCTCCCAAGCATACTAAAGGTATAAAGATCCGGTTTACTATCTTCAATATTATCAACTACATTTCGCGCATATGTGTAACCTGTTGGTGTAGTTGGATTAAATGAGAAAAAATCGGGAAGTCCTTGTTCGGAATCGACACGGCCGTAAACTGTTCTAGCAATCATACCTCCAGCATTTAAAGCCCAACCCAGTCCAACCGTACTTGATATTTCATCGACTCTGATACCACCTGCATGATAGTCAATTGAAATTGGGAACTTTATTTCGCCTACTGATAGTTCATAAATTGGAATAGAAACTTTAGGTACACCGGTATAAAGTGAAACTGGAATATCAGTGAATTTCCCCAAAGAAGTAGCGTCAGGTGTTGGAGGAGTTACATTTATGTTTCCTTGTGCAAGAGAAATTAAAGGAGCTGTGCTGATGATGAAAAATAATACTTTAAGAATAAAGTTGCGCATATGACTAAGTTTAGGTTATTATTGAGTTTGTCCGTAATATTAAGGGGGCGTTATTTAATTTACCTCAAAGTGATTACGTAAAACCTGTATTGCGTTGCCTGTAATATAAATTAACGAGCTTCTGCAACAATGAGTCGTGATTCAACATTACTCTGCTAAAATAATTAAAATCTCTATAAGGCCAATAGAGTTTATAGATTTTATTTAGCTTTCTGAATATACTATGATAGTAGCCTATATTTAATCATATATTACAATGCTTATTTATAAAAAATCGAATATAATAATCATGTGAGTTACCCCTGCCTAAGGCAGATGCAAACATTATTAACAGAGTCATTCAAAAAATGAACGACTTTGCCCCTCTTTTGAATGATTGCACGCAGAACCATCCTTACTCAGCTGTAAGCAACCCGCAGCTGTAGGCGGGCAAACGGTCAAGGCCGGGCATGCGAATGCCCGTTTATATAGCCTTTACCGTTTGTCCCGGCGTAAGGTATCTTTGCTGGCACAGCGGGAAGGATTGTTGTTTTGCTATTAATCTCTATTGGTCGGCGTATGAATTGTCTTTTTCCTTGCACGCTCCCAAAGCTCATCTAACTTTTTCTTGTCCCTTTTATTTGCTTTATCATAGAGTTTGCTCCACGCCCTTGCGCTAATGTTAGTTTCAATTTCTTGTAGCTCTATAACTTGCTGATTGTTCAACCAATCGCTGCCTAAAGAAAACAGATAAGTCGATATAAGCACTATTACCAACCAAGGCAGAATCCTGCCAAAAATAATTTTATAATAATGCTCTGTATTAGTCTCAGGGAATAGCAAAAATCGAAACTGCCGGATCACTGGAACAGGCTTCCTTTCAACTGCTTGTTGAATGTTTGTGAGCTTAACGTCAAGCGTTGCAGTAACCTCCGACAGGTCGGGCTTAGGTATTTCGACTTTTAAGTCACTGGTCTTTTGTTCAAAGCTTACCAATATATCTTTAATCACTTGGTCGCGGTCAGCAATACTTCGCTCAAGTTTTGTAATATATTTTCTCGTAGCTTTAGCTTCTTCTATCTGTTCTGCTAAGATTTCCTTTAACGTCAACTCGTCCATTGACAACTCGTTACTGCTGCTCATAATCTCATTCCTTTCCGTTCTTTGATTTCGTTTTCCTCTCTATCCCGTTTCAGATAAGTATTCGGTTGAACCTCTTGCCGTTTAGCCTGTTGGTTTTGTTGTTGCTTAAGTTTCTTTTCTATGGTTGCCAAAGCGAAGCCAACTTGGCTTCCTTTAAACCTCACATGCTGCTGGTCTGTAAAAGCGATGCCCCGGCCAAGCTCTACTTCATAGCCATGTTTTTCCATTAGCTGCTTAACATCCAGCATCGTTTTGCTGCTTTGTATAGCCGTGTTTAAACGCTGCTTGAGCAATTCTTTCCGGTTGTCCAACCTTGGCTTCGTCTTCTGTTCCTGGCGCTCCTGCTTGCTTAAAAATCGGTTTGGGCTGAGTACTTGTGTCAGGTTATATTTTAATTCCATCCTCCGGCCAAACTCAGCCATGCGTTTATAGCTGTTGCTGTCACTGGCGGTCTTGCCATTGTAACCGATACGGTTTGCGACGATGTGTAAATGCTCATGCTTCGTATCGGCATGGGCAATGGCTACATACTGGTTATCCTCAAACCGGAATGCCTTCGCAAGTTCTGTAGCTATATCGGCTTTATCCTGAATGGTTAATCTGTTACTGTCCGCATAAGCGAAACTAATCGTTGCATGAAAAACCGGCTTTGAAAGCCTGGGGTTCATTAACCTGACTTCACCAAACTGTTTCATCAATTGCTTTTTGTCGCCAAAGCATTGGTTAAAGGAAATGACCTGCGCCTGCTTTTTTGCAGCCTCCAATTGTTGAAGTTCTTTAGTAGGCTGCAACCTGCCTTCATGCAGGTAGTTTAGGCAGCCCCTGAAACTTTTACCTGTGACTATCTTCCCTATCATGATATATAACCATCTATTTGATCTGTTATACTTTTAAGCTCCCTTGTTTGTTGGTTGAGCAAAGCCCTGTCCATCACATCAAGATCTTCATTACGATTGCGCTTCCTGGCAATTTGATTTAAGTTAGCGGCAATATGATTTAGCCTACCTTTGAATTCCAGCACCTCCCTCGGCAGTGACCTTAACCTTTGCTTCACCTTACCATGCAAGCCTAACTCCCTCAAGTATTCAGAGACAGTCATGCTTGCCCTTTGGGCTTTATTCTCAATTACCTTCCGTTCGACCAGGCTGCACATCACAGCCAAATGCTCCCGTTTCTTAATCGCCTGTTTTGGCCTGCCTCCCTTGTTTTTTACCCTTGCCTCTTCCATACCCGTTAAGCTTTTGTTATACTGATATACAGCTTCACCGCTTAAGCGAAGCTTAAGATAAATCCCCACGAATGCGATAGCATGAGTGGGGCCAGCAAGTTTTGGCTTAGCCAAAACATAGCTGGCTCACACGTTGGGGCAAAGCCCCTCTTGTTCTGTTATGCTGCCTTAGGCAGCTCTTGCTCAAGCGAAGCTTGAGCGTCTGTTCCTCACCGGGACGTAGTCCCAGGTGAGGACATTGATGCCGCCCTTGGCAGCATTGGTCAAGCTTGCTTTAGCCGCTCCCGCAACAGCTTCATGTCGGAACTAACCTTTTTCTTTTTTACCTTGGAATAGATTTGGGTAGTGCGGATGCTGGAATGACCGAGCATTTTTGACACGCTTTCCATCGGCACGCCATTTTCTAAAGTCACCGTTGTGGCGAACGTGTGACGTGCGATATGGTAAGTTAATTCAAAATTCAGATTGGCTTCCTTGCTGATCCTTTTCAGATAACGGTTGGTCGTTTGATTGGAATAAACCGGGAACACCGTTCCCGCACTAACCGCCATTGGGTGCCCTTTATATTTTCGGATCAAGGCAATGGCTTCGGGCAATAACAGCACATAGAATTTTTTGCCTGAGAAATTAGCGGTCTTCTGCCTGACCATTTCGATCCACTTCTCACCCTCGATGTCGGTGACCAGATGGTCGTCACTTAGCTGGCATATATCGGCAAAAGCCAGCCCTGTATAACAACTGAAAACAAAGTTATCCCGGACGATCTTCAGTCCATCTTTTTCTAATTCCAATTCTTTGACGGCTTCCAGTTCTTCCAACTCTAAACACTGCCTGTCCTTGGTGATAATATGCCGCTCAAACCTTACAAACGGGTCTTTGACAATCCAGTCATTTTTAAGCGCGATGTTCATCATCTTGCGTAAGCGCTCAATATGTTTCATGATTGTGTTGTTGCTGCAAGGGCGCTGCCCTTTGTCCGGTGTGCGCTGGCGCAAATAGATTTCAAAATCAACTACAAATCTGTAATCAAGCTGTGAGAGGTAGATGTCTTTCCGTTTCTTCTTGTTGACTAAAAACTCTTTGACGTAACGCTCGGTACTGTAGTAGTTTTTCATCGTACCAGGCTCCAACAGTTTTTTGATTTCGGTATTATGATAGGTCATTAACCACAACAACGTGGTCTGCTCCTCTTCGATACCTTCTATCTTAGTGTATGTTATGGAGAAGTTGACCACCCTGTTCCGGGCCAAACTGACCAGGCAATTTGCTGACGTGAGATGTGCAGCGGGTGCTTAAGAAGCGTTGTCAAAAATAGGTATTTAAAAGTTATTTTTATTCAAGGTTGTTTGCCGTTATTGGTGTACGCTTTCTTCTCATCGATTCTCCTTTCAATTCTATCCGGTGTGCATCGTGAACGATCCGGTCCAGGATAGCATCAGCAATTGTCTTTTCACCAATCACTTCAAACCACTTGCTTACCGGCAGCTGAGAGGTAATGATCAGCGAGGTCTTACCGTGCCGGTCCTCGATGATCTCCAGCAGGGCGGCCCTGCTCTGGGCATCAAAAGGCTGTATCCCAAAGTCGTCCAGTATAAGCAGTTGTGTCCTTTCCAGTTTAGCGATCTCCTTGATATACGAGCCATCAGCCTTAGCCATTTTGAGTTTGGCAAACAGCTTGGGCGTGCTGGCATAGAACACCCGGTAGCCCTGATACAGGCCTGATGGCCAATAGCTGAAGCCACGTAGCTTTTGCCGATACCGGTGCTGCCAGTGACCAGGATGTTTTCAAAGCGGTCAATGAACGTACATTCGGCCAAGCGCATGATCTGGTTGCGGTCGATACTTCGTTCAGCATGGTAGTGAACGTCCTCTATAGCGGCTTTATAGCGGAACTTGGCATATAGGATCGTGCGCTCAATGCGCCTGTTCTGGCGGTCGTCCCATTCGGCATCTACCAGGTGGCCCAGCAGTTCATCTGCTGTATAATCATTCGTTTTACCGGTTTCCACGCTGCTTTTGAAAGCATGGAACATGCCGAAGAACTTCATCTTCCGCAGTTTGTCTAAGGTGTCTTGATTCATGTTGTTATAGTTGTTTGTTATTAATGCTTATTTGTAATCCCCTCTAATTATTATTGTGGCTGGGCATAGGCAGCTCGTCTGCGAACAGGCTTTCTTCATAGCTGTCCATGTTGTTCTCCAGGATAGTTTGTATGGTTTTATAGTTGTAAATGCCATAGCTTAAAGCACGCTGGCAGGCGACGATCAGGCGCTCGTTACCCGCTTTCTTGGCAAAGCCCAATACCCCCAGGCAGGACTTGTAGGCCTGTTCCGGGTGCTGCTTGCGGTCCAGTATCTTCAGGATATACAGCCTGACATCCTCATGGATCGAGGCCGCCCAGTCCAGGAACATATCAGGTGACCAGTCCGCCTTAAAGCGGTGTGTGGTGGCCAAGTGCTCTTTATCTGTCGTATAGCCGTAAGGATTCTTATTGCGTTTGTGCAGCGCGATCCGCTCATAGTTAGAAAAGATCTCTACGGTTGTGCGTGAGTATAAAAGCTTTACCCGTTTACCGATGTAGCGGTAAGGAACGCTGTAGTAGTGTTTATCAGGGCCCAGGTTAACATGCCCGTTCTTGATCACTTTGGCATAGAAGTGCTGTTTGAACTGGTAGCGCATGACCGGAAGCGGGGTGAGTGTATGCCTTTCTACTTCCTCGAACTGAAGCCTGCGGCTATAGTTACGTCCTTTGAGGAACTGGGTGTTATGCACCTCCAGGGCTTCCCATATCGCTGCATTGAGGTCTGCAAGAGAATGATAGGTTTGTTTGTTTAAAGGTGCATAGACCTTGCTATAAAGGATCTTAACAGCACCTTCCACCAGCGCTTTATCACGCGGGCGGTACGCCCGCGCAGGTAAGATGGTGGTACCGTAATGTTCGGCAAAGTCCTCAAAAGTCTCATTCAGGGTAGGCTCATAGCGGCTGCTTTTGGTTACGGCAGCTTTGAGGTTATCCGGCACAATGGCGGCGGGTACGCCGCCGATAAAGTGCAGGGTATTCTCGCAGGCGGCAATAAAGTCTTCCTTTTGCTGGCTCATAACAGCCTCTGCATAAGTAAGCTGGCTGGCACCTAGTATGGCTACAAAGACTTCTACTGATATGATCTCACCGGTATCCTTATCGGTAAGGTTCATCTTTTCACCAGCAAAATCCACATACAGCTTATCTCCGGCTTTGTGATCCATGTGCATGGTTGGATTGACCCTGGCCTTCCATTGGTTGTAGTAAAAGCAGAACTGGCTGTACCTGTAGCCATCAGGAAACTCTTTGATATAGGCCTCCCACAGCATATAGCGGGTCATGCCGGTACGCTTCAGTTCTTTATCTACGTGGGGGAAGCACCGTAGCATGGACTGCATACGGCTGCTGGGTGGCTGCTCTCTGGTCTTGCCAAAAAAGTCTTCCAGCTCCTTATCGTTCAGGGAATTGACTTCTTCAAACGTGCAGCCGCTGGCCTTAAAGGCGGATACGTACTTCTTTACGGTGTTTCGGGATGCGTCAACCTGGGCAGCTATGCTCATTAGAGGACGCTGCTGGCTGTACAACTTTAAGATCTTTCTTATCTTACTCATGCTGATTGTTAAGTTGGCCATGCTTAGGAGGTGTATATGTCTGCCTCCTTAGGATGGTTCGCTCTTCAGCACCAGCTACACTATTACAGTGGTCACTTTCGCCCGGAATACCCTGGTCAGTTTGCCGCGGAATGGGTGGTCAGCTTGCCCCGGAATGGAATGGTCACTTTCATCAGAATCTCCAGCTTCAAGTTTGTTTTGTCCACTTTGGCGCAGTATTAATAACGTTCGATGAGCTTTCTCAAACCGTGATAATTGGCTTCTTTTCCACCTTTATCAGATTTGGCGATTTCACGCGGCTCGTAAATCTTTAAGCTGTTCAATAAGTCAAGATGAATTCACCTTGCTTACTTGTTAAGGTATTCTTATCTGTTTTAGCTTTGCTGTTTTTGAGTGTAGGAGACTCGCTATTAAGATAGCTAATGAGTAGCTTAGCAATATCTGCTACGGCTTGGTTCTGAAGCTTAGAATTTGCTGTTGAACGTTCTTTAGGAATTTTTTTAGCATCTCTTTTTAAATTTTCTTCCCAGAGTTTAGGATATAACTGGCAGATGTTGTTCATTAAAACACCTGAAAGTTTATTGATGACTATCTCGGAAAGGATAGGCTGATCTTCAAAGGTAAATGGTATACCATTAATAACAAAGGACATCTCCACTTGCTGCTTCTGGATGGATGAAAGAGGTTTGACCAATTTTAAAAATTCAAGTGAGTTTTTCAACCTGGCATCCTTTGCCTTATCAGCGAGCATGTCTTTGTATTTCAGATTGAATTCTAGAACGAAGAAAAGTAGGTTAGCATGATGATACCGGCATTCACCTTTAGATATAAGATTATGTTTGATAAGGATGCTGTCAATAAGTTCTAGTTGATTTTTGTACTTGTCGTATTCCTTTTTTGTGAGAGGATGTTTGATAATAATCCTGTCATCATCTATTGCAACTAATAAGTCTATGTAAAGCCGGGGCATTGTAGCACTATTGCTGATGGTTAGCTCAACGCCTCTTTCCTGACAGTTCTCATAAAACCTTACTGATTGCATGCTCAAAGGTGAGAAAAATATAGATAAGCAAGGTAGTTGAGCTTTAACACTCCACTACCTTTTATAAGCCTACAGATCAAATATCTTCTTCTCCCAACTCTCAATAGCGCCTTTCTCAAAGCTATCTAAGTATGTTTGCGTTTGCTCCTCTGTAGCATGGCCTAATGCTTCAGATATGTAACTGGTATTTGCACCTAACCGTTTTAATCCAGTTGCATAAGTGTGTCTGCCTACGTTTGTAGTGAGTTTAAGGTTAGGCTCTCCAATCATTGCAGCAAGTTTCTTCAAATTGTCATTGACTGCTTTAAGGGCAGTTTTCTTTCGTGTGTACTGTTGCTTCAGTGTTTGATGTATAGCGAGGTCAAGGATTGGAAATACAAAGTTACCTTTGCTTCTATTCTTGTTTCTATAAAAGTCTAAGATACCTTTGTTATGTTCATTGAGCGGTATCTCAAACTGTCCGCCTGTCTTGCGCCTAGTGTAGTTGATATGGCTCTCTGATATGTCTTGCCAAGTAAGGTAACTCATATCAATGAAGTTCATCCCTCTGCTATAATAGCTAAATAAAAACATCTGTTGTGCAAGGTGTAATGCTGAATCAGGTTCTAAATCAAGTTTTTTGAGCTTGCTTATCTTATCGATCGTGATAGCTATCTTCTTAGTTTTGCTGTTTAGTCGCTTATTGATGCTATACTTCTTTTCCCCAAACGGATAGTTTTCAAGCTTGAATAGCTTATCTTCTATTGCTTGATTAATAACTCGTTGCAGATTACGCATCTTGACACTGATAGTAGTGTCCTTGTTACCCCGTGTGTTACGCATCCAATACTCAAAGCTTTCAAGAAATCTAATGTTAACATCTATCAGCG
This sequence comes from Mucilaginibacter terrae, assembly GCF_031951985.1. NCBI lineage: Bacteria > Pseudomonadati > Bacteroidota > Sphingobacteriia > Sphingobacteriales > Sphingobacteriaceae > Mucilaginibacter > Mucilaginibacter terrae. Next base: position 3,154,431 of record NZ_JAVLVU010000001.1, read on the forward strand.
ATGCTTGCGGTTTAAACTTCTCTAGAATGTTTTGAACTTCAAGGTATAGTCCTGCAAGGCCTACACGCCCTTGTTCTTCAAGAATCTGAATTTGTTGGCTGTAGTAATCCTGTACAGATATACTGGTATTTGGTTTAAGCTTATGTTGCTCTGTCGCTTTGCCTTTAAGATCAGCTTCAAACCTTTCAAAATCAAAGGGTACAGCTTCGAGTTCATATCCACGAAGTATCTTTTGAGCTTCGGCAAGCTTTGTTTCCAGCAATCCGTTACATTCCTTGAATCCTTTGAATGTTTTTCGGAAACGCCCCAAGCCATTGTCCTCTGCTTCTGCTGGCTTCCATTCTTCGGGTTTACAACGAAGTTTTAGGGTTTGGTCTGTTAATAAAGTGCTGATAACAAAATAGCGGCTTTGTCTGTCATGAGTTATTCGTAGAGCGACGGCATACTCGCCATTTAAAAGTTTCTTAGTTGTTTTAAGTACAATTGCTATTGTAGCCATAACGATGGGTGTTATGACAGTTTCGCAGTAAATTGGGGGTAAACAAGGGAGTAAACAAAGGGGTAAACATCCTTGAATAAAAACAAAAAAAGCATACTCAATCAGTCCTAAAACCTCTTAAATATGCTTTCTAACTGGTCGGGATGGCAGGATTTGAACCTACGACCTCCAGCACCCCATGCTGGCGCGATACCGGGCTACGCTACATCCCGAACTTTATTTTCTAACAAAAAGCATGCATTGCAATTGTTGGGTTACAAATATAAGATTTTGACCTATTTGCCGGAAACATGTTTTAAAATTTAGTACCCCCGTTTACTGATCCAATCCATATCACTAAACTATCGGCAACTCAAACCAAAAAGCACTGCCTTTACCCAACTCACTTTCAACTCCAATTTTGCCTCCGTGTGCCTGTATAATTTCGGCACATAAATATAAGCCTATGCCATGGCCTGCTATGTGATTGGTTTCGAGGCTTTGCACACGGTAAAAACGATCAAAAAGCTTATCCTGATCTGCCTGGCTTATGCCGAGGCCGCTGTCTTTAATTTTTACAGTAGCCATACCCTTTTGAGCCGAACAGCTTATTTTTACTTCTCCTCCCTTTGGTGAATATTTAATAGCATTACTCAATAGGTTCGTTATAACGTTGCCTACTTTATCACGATCGGCTTCAATTAAAACATGCCCGCCCGGTTCGTAAATAAGGCTATGAGTATCCTGTATTAAAGATGTGTCGTTTAAGGTTTCAGCGATTAACTCGTCAATAGCAAAAGATTGTTTGTTAAGCTGTATTTTACCTGTTCCTAAGCGCGAAGTATTTAAAAAACCATTGATCAGGGCGGTCATCTTTTTAACCTGGTTCAATGATTTTGTTGCCATTGAATGGGTGAAAGAATCACTGGCCTTTCCTGCTTTGAGTTGCAATATTTGCAAAAAGCCGCTGAGCGACGTTAGAGGCGATTTCAACTCATGGCTTACCATGCCAATGAAATCGTTTTTACGCTGATCGTCCTGCTTACGTTCTGTTATGTCAAGCATGGTGCCCGAAAAGAAAGGTGCCTGTCCGTTTTCAGAGGCTGGGTAAACTTTTCCGGTTGCTCTTACCCAGCGTAAAATATTGTCGCGGTAGCCAACAATAGGGTATTCTATATCAAATGCTTCACCTTTGGTAATGGCGGCTTCAACAGCCTGTATCACCGTATATCGATGCTCATCAGGGATCTGATTAATTGAGGCTTCATAGCTCATATCCTCATCGGCATAAAAGCCAAACATTTCTTTTAACCTTGCCGATGATGTAAACTCGCGGGTATTGGCATCAATATACCAGGTGCCCAACTCGGCCGATTGTACCGCAAGCCGCATGCGCTCCTCTGCCAGTTTAACGGTTTCGCGGCTCCTTACTATGTTGGTAACATCAACAGCGGTGTTCAAAATAGCCCATACGGTACCATCGGCCAGTTTTAAAGGAGTAAACCCATAATTATAATAGAAATCCTTAAGTACGCCATTGTGCACGTATGACATATGCTCTTCGGTTTGCTCATACGCAATACCTTTGCGATACACTTGGCGCATAGTGCGCGGAAAATCAAGCGCAGCCAGCTCGGGTAAAGCTTTGTTAAAAGGCATACCAAAAACCAGTTCATCTTTTCCCCAAGCAGCAAGCATCATTTTATTGGCAAACCTGATGTTCATCTCCTCGCCAGTGTGCAGGGCCATAGCAATAGGTGCATGCTCAATAATTTGCATAGCCTCCCGCTCTTTGGCGGTAAGCAGAGTATTTAATTTTTGTATACGAGTTCCGGCAGCTTCAAGCTCAACCAGTTTTTTGCGAAGCTTTAATTTAGAAATAACCTGAGCTCCTAATATTTTAAGAGCCGATTGCTGTTCGTTACTTAATTTACGGCGTTCGCGGTCAATAACACAAAGTGAGCCCAGCGCAAAGCCATCCTCATCAACCAGGGGCACGCCTGCATAAAAAACAATATGCGGGTCGCCGGTTACCAATGCATTGTCTTTAAAACGGGCATCGGCACTGGCATCTTCAACCTCCAAAAGCTCATCGGGCCTGTTAATAGCGTGTGCGCAAAAAGACCACGCCCTATCAGTTTCAGACGCTTTTAAACCATAGCGCGATTTAAACCACTGGCGGTCTTTATCAACCAGGCTGATCAATGAAATAGGGGTACCACAAATAGCCGAAGCCAGCTGGGTTAGGTCGTCAAAATCTTTTTCGGTTGCCGTATCAAGTATATGGTACGATCGCAGTGCGGCAAGTCGTTCCTGCTCGTTTTGTGGCAGTGGTGCTTTGGGCATTCTTTTAATCAGGAGGTTGTATGCAAAGTTAAGTGTTTTTCCTATTCATAATATTAGCGTAGTATTTTAATCTACCCCTAACGGAAGTGTAAACCAAAAAGTGCTTCCGCTGCCTAATTCGCTTATTACACCAATTTCGCCTCCGTGCCGCTTAATAATTTCGGCACTGATGTACAGCCCCAAACCCAGGCCCGTTGCATGAAAGCCCGATTCATCAACCCTGAAATAACGCTCAAACAAATGCGGTATTTTATCGGGTGCTATACCGGGGCCTTTATCAACAACACTTACCTTAACCATGCCTTCGCTATCCTGAATTTCCAATCGTATTTCGCCCGAATGGGGAGCATATTTAACAGCATTACTCAAAAGGTTGGTTATCACCTGGTCTACCTGGTGCTCATCGGCAAATATTTCGAGTTCGAGATTGCCCGTTATGCTTATTTTGTGCGACCCTGTAATAGCAATAGGGTTAGCACAAGAATTTAATAATTGTGATAGTATAAATTTGGCTTTATTTAGCTGAATTTGTCCTTGCTGCAATTTACGTGTGCTTAGCAAATCATCAACCAAAGCGCTTACCCGTTGTATGCTCTTGCGCGCTTGCATAATGAGCTTGGGCATCATAGCGTTTGATGGATCATGCTTAATTTTATCCATCAATTGTAATGATACCTTTAAACTGGTTAAGGGGGTTTTTAACTCATGGCTGGCAATGGTAATAAAATCATCTTTACGCTGTTCGAGCTCTTTTTGCTCAGTTATATCAACACAGGTACATATGTAACCCGCAAATGCACCATCAGGCTTGTAACGTGGGTGCGCTTTAGCCAGCATCCAATGATGACTCCCGGAAGTATCACTCACTCTAAACTCTCCGCTAAAAGGTTCCTGGGTTTTGAATGCCGAAAGGTAATTATTAACATACCTCTCTCTATCATCGGGGTGGATATAATTGGCCCAACCAAACGCCAGCAGGTCTTCGGGCTTTGCACCGGTAAAATCTGTCCAGGCGTTACTAAAATATGTGGCATTGCTGCTTTCATCGCCCACGGCTATTAAAATCCCCGAACTTTCGGCCATAGCCCTGAAACGGGCTTCGCTTTCCTGCAAATCGGCGGTACGGGTGGCTACCCGGTCCTCCAGTTCAAAATTTAAGCGATTGAGTTCTTGCTGGGTTAATTGTAGCTCTTCGTTAGTTGATGTTAACTCTTCGATCGATGACATCAACTCTTCGTTAAGTGCCTGTTCCCGTTCTAACGCCTCCTGTTGTTCGCGGGCGCGTTCCATTGCTTCCTTACCTAAAACAACTTCGGTAACATCGCTTGCTGCATGTAGTATGCAGTAGGTTTTCCCTTCGGCATTTTTTATGGCGCGATATTCAAAATCATAGTACCTGGTTTGCAGCGTTCCATCGCGAAGGGTTTGGGCGGGTAACACGTCGGCATAGGTAACACCGGTCGTGTAAACATCCTGTAACATCTTAAAAAATGGCTGCCCTTCCAATTCAGGCACGGCCTTAATTAATGATTGGCCTATAATACTGCGGTCTTTACCCCAAAAGGCAAGCATAGCATCATTGGCAAACAGTATTTTAATATCATGTCCGGTGTATATAGCGGTGGCATCTTTTGATAAAGATAAAACCTGAAGTAATTCATCGTTACTTAACGATGTGGTTGAGCTTAACATTGGATAGTACGTGCAAAATAAACAGTCAAATTACAGCAAAATTTTCCTCTGATGCAATAAACAGCAAAGTTGTGCGGCCAATTACTATTGATTTAATTAACTTACAAAACACACAAATGTTTAGCATAAACAAAATTACTTTTTCAAATAACGAATAGCTTCAAAATCAAGCCTTAAATTGTAATTTTAATTATTTTGAAGCAAATACATTAACAAAATTTTCGTTTAACTTTATATTCGCTACATTAGTGTAACAGTTATGCATTCGCCCGATAGTTATTCCCAGCTTATTAACAAAGTTGATGCTTTCATCAGGAAGTATTATCTCAATAACTTGCTTAGGGGCATAATTTTTTTAGGTGCAGGCTTGTTTACGGCCTACATTACCATTGCGTTGTTAGAGTACTTCGGCAACTTTAATACCGTACTGCGTACTATTCTTTTTTATTCGTTTGTACTGCTCAATCTGGCGTTAATTTTTTTGCTCATACTACCATCGTTGCTGGCTTATTTTAAACTGGGCAAAAGCCTAACTCATGATCAGGCTGCCGAAATAATTGGCCAGCATTTTGGCGAGGTGAAAGACAAGCTGCTCAACACCCTGCAACTTAAAAAACAGGCTAATGAAAACGAGCAGCATCGCCTGTTGCTGGAAGCCAGCATTAACCAAAAGATAAACACGCTATCGCCCATTAGCTTTCCATCGGCTATTAACTTAAAGCAAAACAACCGTTATGTAAAGTGGGTAGCTTTCCCGGTGGCGGTTATCATCATAATTGCCTTTACCGCGCCATCGGTTTTAACCGAAAGCACTAATCGCCTTATACATCATAACAAATACTTTGCGCCGGTTGCGCCATTTAAGTTTGTGGTAGTTAATAGTAATTTATCGGCCGTGCAGGGAGCCGACCTTAAACTGGATATTAAGCTCGAAGGCAATAACCTGCCCGCCAATATTTATATTGAAACTGGCAATAACACCTTTAAGCTCGATAAAGAAAACCTGTCGCGTTTTCATTACCTGTTTACCAATGTGCAGCAAAACACCACGTTTCGCATCACGGCAAACGGGTTTTACTCGCAGCCTTACGAAATTAAGGTGGGGCTTAAACCATCGCTTTTAAATTTTGATGTAGAACTGTATTACCCGGCCTACCTCCACAAAACCAGCGAAAAGCTAAGCAATGCCGGCGACCTCACCATCCCGGCCGGAACCACCGTAAAATGGTTGCTGCATACCCGCAACGCCAGCCAAATGCAGTTTAGCATGGGCAATAAGCAGCAGCAGTTACAGCCACAAACTAACGGCCTGTTTGAGCACAGCCAAAAAATAGTATCAAATACCACATACAGCGTATTACCGCTAAACAACGGCGCACAACAGGGAGATGCGGCCAACTACCGCGTTAATGTTATTGCCGATGAGTTGCCGGTCATTAATGTGGAGCAAAAGCAGGACTCCATAAGCAGCAAGGCCATTTACTTTACAGGCGATATCCGCGATGATCATGGATTTTCATCGCTAACTTTTCATTACAGCACCAGTGTTCTCAATGGCAAAACGCTATCGGCAAGCCGGGCGGTAAAAGTTGACTTAGGAAGCACACAGGCCAACTTTTTCCATTACTGGGATTTAAAAAGCCTTAATATAGAGCCGGGCACCGAGGTAAGCTACTATTTTGAAGTGGCCGATAATGATGGTGTATCGGGTCCTAAAAAAGTACGGTCGCCCGAGCGCACTTTGCAGGTACCGACCGAAAAACAACTCAATGAGCAGCTAAATGCGAACAGTGAGGCCATGAAGCAAAAAATGCAATCGGCCATAAAACTGGCCGGGCAGGTAGAGCGCGATGCACAAAAGCTCAACCAGATGTTGTTAAATAAAAACACGCTGAGCTTTGATGAAAAGAAACAGATCGAAGACCTGCTACGCAAAAAAGCCGAACTAAACGAATTGGTAAAAGACATACAGGCCGACAGCAAAAAAGACCGTTTTAACCGCGAGGAAAACCAAAAGCAAAACGCCGAACTACAGGAAAAACAAAAGAAAATTGAGGATTTGTTTAACCAGGTGCTTGATGAAAAAACACAGGAGATGCTCAACCGCCTGCAACAGATGCTGCAAAAGGAGCAAAAAGAAGGTACCCGCAACGAATTGTCGAAAATGCAGAACGACAATAAATCGTTAAAAAAAGAGCTCGACCGCATGCTGGAACTGTACAAGCAACTGGAGTTTGAGCAAAAGCTGAATCAAAATGTTAACGAGCTGAACAAACTTGCCGAGGAGCAAAAAAAGCTGTCCGAAAAAACTCAACAGCCGGGTTCTGATAACCAGCAGCTGCAAAAGGAGCAGGAGCAGATTAAAAAGAATTTTGAAGATGTAAAAAAAGGCATCGACGAGCTGCAAAAGGCCAACGAGCAGCTGGAGCGCAAAAACAAATTTGAAAAGCCCGAAAAAGAAGAAAAGGCTGCTGAACAGCAAATGAACGACAGCCAGCAACAATTGCAAAAAAACGACAAGCAAAAAGCGTCCAAATCGCAGCAACAGGCAGCACAGCAAATGCAGCAAATGGCTCAAAAAATGCAGCAAAACCAGCAGGATAGCGAAGAGGCCGAAAATGAAGTAAATGCCCAACAATTGCGCGAATTGCTGAAAGTATTGGTTACCAGCTCTTTTGAGCAGGAAAAGGTAATGCAAACCTTTAAAACCATGAGCGCCAACGATCCAATGTATGTGGGTATGGCTCAAAAACAAAAGGATATAAAAGATAACCTGAAAACAGCAGAAGATACACTGTATGCCTTGAGCCGCCGTATACCTCAAATACAATCAACCGTAAACCAGGAGGTAACGGCCATTAACACAAATATTGATAAGGCGCTCGACCAATTGGGCGACCGCCGTACCCCCGAAGCAAACCGCAGCCAGCAATACGCCATGACAGCCATGAATAATTTGGCCTTGTTATTGAGTGAAGCATTAGATAACATACAAAATGCCAGCAGCAAGGGCGGGAAAAGCGGTAAGCAGCAATCGTTATCACAATTGAGCCAAATGCAGCAGCAGCTTAACCAAAACATGCAAAAAATGCGCGAGCAAATGCAGCAGCAGGGCAACCAGGGGCAAAGCGCAAAAGGGCAGCAAGGCCAGAAACAAGGTAATAACTTAAGCGAGCAAATGGCCCGCATGGCACGGCAGCAGCAGCAAATAAGGCAACAGCTGGAAGAGCTTAACCGCCAGCAAAACAAAGATGGCACCGGCAAACTGGGCAACCTGGATAAAATTTCGAAAGAAATGGAACAAACCGAGAGCGATCTCGTAAACAAGAAAATCACGGAGGAATCGTTAAAGAGACAGCGAACCATCCAAACACGTTTACTGGAGGCCGAAAAAGCCGAGCAGGAGCGTGAACAGGATAAACAACGGGAAAGCAAGGAGGGTAAAAACACACCACCGGGATATATAAAGGCTTTGCAGGCTTATGAACAACTGAAGGCAAAGCAAACAGAGCAGGTACAAACAGTACCATCTGCACTCAACATGTACTATAAACAAAAAATTAAACGTTACTTTGACCAACTCAATGCAAAATAGTATTCCAACAGACGGTGTTCAAACAGGGGAGCTGTTTACACTTCAACTTCCGTCGGCGTATGAGAGCGTTAACCTGCTCGAAAACCTGATTGAAGAGATTGCGGATAAATTTAATGTTGCCGAAGATACTTTTGCCAATATGATGACCTGCCTTAACGAAGCGGCCATTAATGCTATTGTACATGGCAACAAGCTCGACCCGAACAAAAAAGTAATTATTAATGCCGATGTTGATGGTAAACGTGCCATTTGGACCATTACCGATGAAGGAGAAGGCTTTGATTTTAACCATCTACCCGACCCAACTGCCGAAGAAAACCTGGAGAAATTAACCGGCCGTGGCGTATTTATTTTAAAACACCTGGCAGACCAATGCATTTTTAATGCAAAAGGCAACGAGGTAGAGCTGCACTTTAAACTTTAAATGGCATCTATCAATTTTTTTACCGAAGATACAGGCTATAAGCTAAAAGATAAATTGCCGCTTAAACGCTGGATTAAAGAAACCATTAAGGCCGAAGGCTATAAGCTTGACGAGCTGAATTATATTTTATGCTCAGATGCATACCTGCTGCAAATAAACCAGCAGTATTTAAACCATGATACATATACCGATATTGTAACCTTTGATAACTCAGAAAAAGAAGGCACTATAACCGGTGATATTTTTGTTTCGGTTGAGCGCACGCAGGAAAACGCTGCTAAATACAATGTATCTCCTGAACAAGAACTGCACCGCGTAATTATACACGGCGCGTTGCATCTGCTGGGCTATCTTGATAAAAAACCTGCTGATAAGCAGCAAATGACTGCAAAAGAAGATGAATACCTCGCTCTAAAATCTTTTTGATTGTTAAAGGTTTAAGGCATACCTTTATCGGTACAAAAACTAAACATTTGACATGAAAATATTAGCATTAGTGCTGGCCATGCTGTTTGTAGCGCCCAGCTCGGTTTATGATTTTAAACTGAAAAACATCGACGGTAAAAACTTCGACCTAAAAAAGTACAAAGGCAAGAAGTTACTTATTGTTAACACCGCCTCAAAATGTGGTTATACCCCGCAATATGCCGAACTGCAAAAACTGGCCGATCAGTACAAAGACAAGTTAGTGATTGTTGGTTTCCCCGCAAATAACTTTAACGGGCAGGAACCGGGCTCAAATACCGACATTAAAGAGTTTTGCGAAAAAAACTTTGGCGTAACTTTTCCGCTAAGCGAAAAAGTTAGCGTAAAAGGTTTGGATATTGCACCAATATTTCAGTATCTTACTACACAGGAAAACCCTGATTTTACCGGCGATATTAAATGGAATTTTGAGAAATTCCTGATTGACGAAAACGGAAAATTAGTTCACCGTTATCGTTCAAATGTAAAGCCGCTATCAACAGAAATAACCAGCCAGTTATAATTCAAATGAGTGTTGAAAGCGCTTCAGAGTAATCTGGAGCGCTTTTTTTTATGGTTTTAATTTTCAATTCCCTCTCGGTTCACTAAAAGAACCAAATTTTCTCAAAACTTTCACGATCATAAATCACTAACAATCATCACTTTAAACAAGTACTATTAACAACCATAAAGGAATAATTAATTTTCTTTCAATCTAATTCCGACTGGTTGTAACCTTTTTCATTCAAATCAGTATAAAAGCAAAACTTAAAAAACGCTTAAAAAGCGGCTTTTAAGTTTTCAAACTATTGATATACTGATTTTTACAAATGAACAAGTTTTACACTACCCTAATTTCGCTGCTAATTATATCCGCCGGCATCAAGGCACAAACGCAACCACAAAAAGCTCCGGTTAGTGACACTAAGCTATCGTTTCAGTTACAGGCCGGAACACAGGGCGTAGGCGGCGATTTACGTTACGGCTTAAATCAACAAATCTCGGTGCGTGGCGGGGCATCGTTCATTCCGGTTAAAGCAAATAATGTGTTCAGCTTTTCGGGGTTCGAGTCTACCAACAACGTATCGGTTAAATTCTCTAACGTACACCTTTGGGCCGATTTTGTACCGTTTAAAAAAGCACAGGGGTTTCGCCTGGTAGCCGGTGCCGGTTATTTATTCCAAGCCAATGGCGATATTCATGTTTTACCTACCGGAACATACACCGTGGGTAATTATAAACTTACACCGGCCGATTTAGGCACACTTAAAATTGACATGAGCTGGAAGGGTGTTGCACCCTACGCAGGTTTTGGTTTGTTTAAAAGCTTCCCCAATCACAGGTTTAATGTGAATCTTGATTTAGGCACATACTACCTGTCGCAACCCAAATCAAACATCGTAGGTACCGAAATGCTGGCCGATAATTATAAGCTCGAACCACAGTTAAACGCTAACATGAAAAGCTACCGCTGGTTACCTGTTGCTCAGCTTAACTTTAACTTCCGTATACGATAATATATTTTCTGAAAAACTACCATTTTTTATACCCATGAAATTATTTACCAAATCTGCTTTGGCCGGGATTGCTTGTGCTGTATTGATAGGTGTGAATGGCTGCAAAAAGCCCATTGACGATCTGGACATTATTGTTAACACCGGAACACTGTCAACCACACCAACACTGGTACAGTTTGTAAACGCCAATACATCAAGCACCACCAAGCTGCCCGAAAACTTCAAGGTAACCATTACGGGCGCTGGCGCGTCATACTTACAGGTTGATGGCGGCGGCAACAACTTTACCGCAATAAAAGGCTACCTGCCACTAAGTTTGGTTAAGGGTACCCATCCAAGCAAAAACAACCCGGTTACGTTCTGCATATCGGCTACATTACCTGGTTTTGCACCAATATCGCAAACGGTTACTTTAACCAATGATAACGCTACTGCGCCTATTATTAAATTGGTAGAATACGCAAAACCGGTTAGCGGCACCACCGCCGTTACCCGCGAAACAACTATTTCAACATCAACCGGTACCACTGCCGTTGTTAACATCAACACCCCGGTTAATAACGATGTTGATGAGGCTACCCGCATCAGCATACCATCGGGCACAAAAATGTTAGATGCACAAAACAATGCCATAACCGCAACGCAGCTATCATCAAAAGTAGTTTACTTTAGCACAGGCAACAATGAGGCCGCAGCAGCATTTCCGGGCGGTTTTGATATGATCAATGCCATTGGCCCTAACGGTCAACCGATTAACAATGCATCTACTTTTGTTACTGCGGGTTTGTTATCAATTGACATGACGGCTGGTTCAACACCAGTAAAAGGTTTTTCTAAACCGGTAACTATCAGCATGGATATTAATCCTGATCTGGTTAACCCACAAACCAAACAGACCGTTAAAGTGGGCGATATAATACCCGTATGGAGCCTAAACGAACAAACAGGCCAGTGGAAATATGAAAGCACCACCACCATTGCCCGCAATAGCAGCAACAAACTGTCGGTAAGTTTCCCTATTACTCACCTTTCGGCCTGGTGTGCCAACTGGTACAGCACCAACTGCGGTTCGGACCTGAACGTTACCCTGCACATACCTAATACCAATGAAGATATTAATGGCGATTACCAGATTAGCCTGGTTACGGCCAACAATCAACCGGTTGCGAGCTACATTACCTCAAACATTAATGATGGCTTTAAAGCTGTGCTTTCAAACTTTCCTTCAGATGCTGGTGATTTGAAAGTGATCGTTTACTCGAATACTTCAAACGGGTTAACCAAACTGGGCGAAACCTCGTTCTTCAGTGCCTGCGGTCGTGGTTCTGTTGATGTAACCCTGTCGGGCCTTGCCACGGTTGATTATGTAAAAACCAACGTTAAAGTAACAGCGCGCTGCACTAACCAACAGGTAGTAGCTCAGCCATCAACCTGGTTAACTTTAAAAGACAATACCAGCGGCCAAAGCATTAATATATATATGACCAATGGCGTTTCATCAGCCAACCTCATCAACGGTCACAGTTACAGCATCAGCACGACGTTTGCCGGTAAAAATTATAATTCGGCATCGTTTAAGTTAGATAAAGCAACAGGGGTAAACATCCCATCGGTTGATGGTTTAAGCGGAACAGCCAACTACGATCAGACCGCTGATGCAATTACGGTTGAAGCTAAGTTTGTATTGGAAAATTGTAATTAAGACATTACTTAAATATTTTTAAAGCCTTTTGGAGTAATTCCAAAAGGCTTTTTTGCTTTTAGCACCTTAAATCTTTATTTTAGAAAAACTAAATCTTGTCATGCTCCAGCATAAACCGATCTTCCCGCTGAAAATAAAAATGGTATTTGTTGCTTTTGCTTTACCTATTTGCATTGTAGCTTGCCAATCCAATAAAACTGATACATCGGAGCAGAAAATCACAGTCGATACACCAACATTAAAGCGTACATTAACCTTAGTCCACCTAAAAAGTAAATTCAAATATCATGATTTGAAAATATTTAAACCTGATTTTTCTTGGGATGGGCTGGATAGGCAATTTGTGCGTGTGGACAGCTCTGCATTTCGGTTAATATTTCAAGACGGCGACAGGAAATTCATGGACGACCGCTATGAACAGGATTACTATTACTCATGGCAAAATCGCGATAAGAATTTTATTGAATTTACCATCCTTACCCCCGATGAAAGCAGCAACTGCTTAACGCTCAAATATTTTATATTTGACAAGAATGGGAAGTTTATAAGCAAGTTTGATATTGCCAATACTTGTGGCGATGCCGGTTGGACATTTAACGCAGATGGAAAGCAACTCAGCCCCTCAAAATTTATATATAATACCGACGAGGCCGACTCGGATATTGAAGATATATGGGAAAAGGGAGATTCTGCCAGTTACGAAATAACTATTAATAAGCAAGGAAAAGTTGTTGAACGCGAAATTTATAAAAGGCATTTTACGCGCAAAACCCGTTAATAATTAAGATTAAGACTACGCATAATGGAAATACCTCAATACAAAGCCATCTCATTTGCGCAACTTCGCCAGGCCCATCAAAAGGTAAAACACTTTTTGGAGGACGAAAGCTTTGACCAAGTGACTTCATTGCAAACCAAAATAGGCGATGGTTTAGGTTTAGCCGGAGATGATGTAGAAGACTTATTGGTAAAGTTTGTACAGGATAATAAACTTAACTGGGGCAGTTTCCGGTTCGATGAGCACTTTCATTCAGAGGGAGAATTGTTTTCATCGAGTTTGGCGATGGGCAATTTAACCCGTTTCATTATCAACCTTCCCATCATGCTCTTCAATTTAATTACATTCAACCGCTCAGCAATCTCAACATTAGCCTATTTAGAGATTGACAGGGAGGTAACCGATCTTACTTTCAGACAAATGCTTACCTGGTACATCGAAAAAGATTTTACTGGTATTGACAGCATCAGGTATAAACTAAAAATAGCCGCTTAATACAAATCCTTTGCATCTTGCGGCCATTCGATAACTAATTGATCATTATCCAACCAATTCTTTCTTAATGGTTTTATTTAACCTGATGGCCGACAACAGGTAGTAAAAAGCCCCAAAAGCCGAATAACCCGCAAGGTTAACAATACCCATGGTTGGCGCATGTGCCATAACAATAAACGAAACGCCTGCAAGGGTTGATTGGCCGCCGCTCAGTATCATAGGCCACTGGCCGCCTAAGGCAATACGGCGTTTTAAACCTAAAACTAATTGAATTACGCCGGTTAATATGGCCCATATACCAAATACGATTAATGCTTGGGGTACGCCTTTTTGTATGGCAATTGCAACAGCAATGGTAGTGACAATGCTAATGCCTGCATTTATGTACTGCGGCATAAGGCTGGTGCCCGATTGTTTATTAGCGCGAATATCTAACAGCGTTCCTACCACATCCCAGGCAGGGTAAATTATTAAAAGCATGGTGGCAAAGCCCGGCGACGATTTGGCAAACAGTGCTACCAGCGTAACCCATATAACCGAAAAAGCAGTACGGGTAAAATAAAGTGAGCGCAAAGCGCGTGCAGTTGGCAGGGCATTGGGCGATGTTGTTGTTGTTGACATGGTTTTAACGTTTGTGATTTTGTATAGCACAAAGGTGAAAACTTAAAAACCCGCAAATTTTCACTTAGGTGAAAATTGAACGGAGCTTATGTCAGCCTGAAATAATTTTAGCAAGCGCCGCCCTATTACTTTTGCTGCAACCGTTTTTTAATACGTGTTAACGACGGGTTTTTAATGCCCAGGTACGATGATATATGGTATGCCGCTACCCGGTTTACAATGTTAGGATGCTCGTTCAACATTTTGAGGTAGCGTTCTTCGGGTGTGTTAAACAAAAATTCTTCGGTGCGCGATTGGGAGTAGTTGAAAAACAATTCGGCTATCAGCCTCCCGAATTTTTGCCAACCGGTTGGTGTGCTGTACAGGTATTGCAGATCGGTGTAATGAATGGATAAAATTTCGGCATCTTCCAAGGCTTCAATAAAGTAATAGCACGGGTATTGGTTAATAAAACTGCGGAAAGAAACCAAAAACTGTTGCTCCGAAAAAAAGTACATATTCTTTTCTTCCTGCGTTTCGGGGTGAATAAAATAAACCCTGAATATACCCTTAACAATAAGCGCCAGATCGGTGCACACAAAATTCTGCATGTTAAAAAACTCGCCTTTGGCAATTTTACGGGTGCGCCAATAAGTTAGGCTCACGGTAACATCATTGTCGGTAAGGCCGGCAAAGGGTATCAGTACATTGTTTAAAAACTGTTGCTTGCTGTTCATGGGCTTTAACAAGTGCTAATTTAGCATTAACACTACATTTAAGCCCTGTATTTGAGCATTATTGACAGTTATATGTAGGTACGGTAACTTAATCAACACATGCTAAAAACTCTTTTTTCTTCGTTATTGATTTCTGCTGGTAATACCTAACTTTGCCGAGCAAAAATTATAGCAAAAACTATGAGTTTCAGAACCGAACATGACACCATGGGCGCGGTACAGGTACCGGCCGATAAATACTGGGGCGCACAAACCGAGCGTTCGCGCAACAATTTTAAAATTGGGCCCGAAGCTTCGATGCCTAAAGAGATCATTGCTGCTTTTGCTTACCTGAAAAAAGCTGCCGCTTACACCAATACCGATTTAGGCGTATTACCAGCCGAAAAACGCGACCTGATAGCCCAGGTTTGTGACGAAATTTTAGATAATAAACTGGATGCCGAGTTCCCACTGGTAATATGGCAAACCGGTTCGGGTACGCAAAGCAATATGAACGTTAACGAGGTTGTTGCTAACCGTTCACACGTTTTACAAGGTAATATTTTGGGCGAGGGCAAAACCTTCATCCACCCTAATGATGATGTAAACAAATCACAGTCATCAAACGATACCTACCCAACTGCAATGCACATTGCAGCCTACAAAATACTGGTTGATATAACCATCCCCGGCATCGAAAAACTGCGCGACACGCTGCAAGCCAAAACCGAAGCCTTTAAAACCGTAGTTAAAATTGGCCGTACCCACTTAATGGATGCTACGCCTTTAACCTTAGGTCAGGAGTTTTCGGGTTATGTATCACAGCTTAACCACGGCCTTAAAGCCCTGCGCAACACTTTAGATCACCTTTCGGAATTAGCTCTTGGCGGTACTGCCGTAGGTACTGGCATAAACACCCCTAAAGGTTATGATGTTAAGGTTGCCGAGTACATTGCTCAATTTACCGGCTTACCGTTCATCACTGCCGAAAATAAATTTGAGGCCCTTGCCGCTCACGATGCCATTGTAGAAACCCACGGTGCACTTAAACAAATTGCGGTATCATTAATGAAAATTGCTAACGACATCCGTATGCTGGCTTCGGGTCCGCGTTCGGGTATCGGCGAAATTCATATTCCTGATAACGAACCTGGTTCATCAATTATGCCGGGCAAGGTTAACCCTACCCAAAACGAGGCCGTTACCATGGTTGCTGCACAGGTTATGGGTAATGATGTTGCCATTTCAATCGGTGGATCGAACGGACATTACGAACTGAACGTATTTAAACCGGTTATGGCGGCTAACTTCCTGCAATCGGCACGTTTAATTGGCGATGCCTGTGTATCGTTTAATGATCATTGCGCTGTAGGTATTGAGCCAAACTACGAGGGCATTAAAAAACACCTCGAAAACTCGCTGATGCTGGTAACTGCGCTTAACCCGCACATTGGTTATGAAAACGCAGCAAAAATTGCAAAAACAGCCTTAAAAGAAGGTCTGTCGCTTCGCGAGGCTGCCCTTAAACTGGAGTTGTTAACCAACGAACAGTTTGACCAGTGGGTACGCCCCGAAGACATGATCGGAAGTTTAAAATAAAAAACCTCTCCCTAAATCCCTCTCCATTTGGAGAGGGACTTTTTGTTTATGGATAAAAAGCCTTTAGCCCTTCCCCTTTCAGCTTTAACCAAAATCCTGGCTCTTGGCTCTTGTGTCTTAGCTCTATTTTCCTGTAGCCCCAACGCTAATGTGCAAACTAAAGGTATGCAAAATATACAGGGCGAGTGGCAGCAAAGCACCCAAGCGCTGGATAAGCAACTGGTAAATTACACACTATACAATTTTAAATTCACGTGCGATTCGTTTTACGTTACTATGCAAACGCACAGCAAAGTAAATTACGGCGCCGATACCTGTATGAACAAAGGTGTATGGACCGAGTATGCCAAAGGCCGCTACCAGCCCAGTAATGACACCTTGTGGATAAGAGGCTTTTTTTGCAACCCCGATTTTAGCCTGAAAAACCCGGGCAGCTGTTTCCGCTCAGGTGTGTATGAGGATTTTATGAAGGTGAGCGTAGCAGATACGTTACTTACCCTCACACCAAAATCAAGCGTTTTACCGTTAAATTTGCACCTGGTAAAAAGGACTAATTGCGTTCCCAAACCGTTATAAAACAAATGAAAACAAACCTGTTAAAAAAACTATTGATTGGCGCTGCCATCATATATGCACCACTGCAAACTATGGCCTGGGGCGATAAAGGTCACCGCATAACCGGGCAAATTGCCTCAAGTTACTTAACGCCTAAAGCACGTGCCGCAGTAAAGGCAATTTTGGGCGATGAAACCATTGCCATGGCCAGCACCTGGGCCGATTTTATCAAATCAGACCCGGCGTATAATTACCTGTACAATTGGCATTTTGTTGATTTTGACAAGCCTTATACCTACCCCGAACTGCAAAGCTATTTAAAGCAGGATACCACAGTAGATGCATATACCAAAATACAGTTTGTTACCGCCGAACTTAAAAAGAAAGATTTGGAGCAAGACAAAAAACTGCTGTACCTGCGCATGCTTATTCACATGGTAGAGGACATTCACCAGCCTATGCATACCGCCCATACTGATGATAAAGGTGGCAATGATTTTAAAGTACAGTGGTTTAATGAGCCCAGCAACCTGCACTCTGTTTGGGACACTAAACTTATTGAATTTCAGAATTTAAGCTACACCGAATATGCATCGGCCATAAACTTTACCACTTTAGCCCAACGCACAAAGTGGCAAGCCGAGCCTATAAGCCAATGGTTATTTGATAGCAAGGAAATTGCTGAAAAAATTTACACCAGCTCAAAACCCGATGAAAAGCTGGGCTACAAATACAACTTTATGTTTGTTAAAACCCTTAATCAGCAATTGCTTAAAGGCGGCGTACATTTGGCGGGATTGTTGAACCAGATATTTTCTTAATGTGCAGATGAGAGGATATGCAGATGTGCAAATAATTGACATAGCATCTGCACATTCGCACATCAGCATATTTGCACATCTATCAATATGAAGATCTTAATGATATGCCTTGGCAACATATGCCGCTCGCCATTAGCCGAGGGCATTATGCAGCACCTCGTGCACCAAGCAGGACTCAACTGGACGGTTGACTCTGCGGGCACCGGAAGCTGGCATGTGGGCGAATGCCCCGATCATCGCTCTACCGCGGTGGCTAAGGGTTACGGTGTTGATATCAGCAAACAGCTTTGTCGCCAGTTTAGCGTAAACGATTTTGATGAATTTGACCTGCTTCTAACCATGGACCGTAATAACCTGCGCGACGTGCTGCGGCTTGCACGTAATGATGGGGATAAGGCCAAGGTTCGTCTTCTCCTGAAAAACCGCGAAGTGCCCGACCCTTATTACGACAGTAACCAGTTTGATCCGGTTTACAAACTAATAGAAAACGGGTGCAAAGCAATAATAAATGAATACCATTAAAATAAATATTAACGTAAAAGCGCCGGGCAGCACTGCCCGGCGCTTTTGCGTTTAGTAATATCCATTGCCTTGTAGTTAATTCAAACTATTATATAAACCAATCCATGGCAATAAAAAACTGTTGTTTTATAATACACACATGCGTTCTGAGGCATATAATATTCCTCCCTTATTTGCTTAATAATTACAACCTTACCTGTGAAATTTAATTCCCAAATTGGGGAAAAGTATAAACAATTTTCTTTCTTGTGACATTTTATATTAACTATTGAGCATCAATTGTTTAAGGCACCAAAATTGTATATATTTACAAGCCCTGATTAATTGATAACTAAATGAGGAAATCTTTACTATTGCTATCCCTGTGCATAGCTTTATTTTCGTGTGGAAAAGTTAATGATGTAGCCCCGGTTGCAGACAATACCGCACCGCAATTAGATGCAGTAATTACAATTCCTCGCAATAGCACCACCGAAACGCTGGAGGGTGAAATTTTAACCAAGCAAAACAGCAATCCTAAATTTACAACCCGCACCTGGCAAGGTATACCATCGGTAACCATTGGCCCTTCGGGCAACGTATATGCCGCCTGGTATACCGGGTCAAAAGGCGAAGAGCCTGGCAACTACATCACCCTGTCAGTAAGTACCGATGATGGTAAATCATGGGCAAATGATGAGTTGATCATAAACCCAACCAATCCTGAAATACGCTTTTTTGACCCGGCCATGTGGACTGATAAATACGGTAACGTTTATTTGTCATGGTCAAAATCAAAAAGAAGCTTGTGGGATGGCATTGGTGGCGTTTGGTATAGCCAAATCAGGTATGCAAATGGAAAAGTTTATGCATCAACACCAAAACGCCTGAGCGACGGCGTTATGATGTGCCGCCCTACCGATAACTATTTAAAAACCGGTATGCTATACCCTATTGCTGTTTGGAAAACTGCTACATCAAACAACGGAGTATTTATTTATAAATCAAATTACGACAAGATTACTAAAAGCGCACAATCGTTCACCAAAATGTGTGACATTCCGTTTCAACGTAACTTTCGCGGATATGACGAGCACCAGATAATCCAGCTTAAAGACCGTAGCTACTATGTTTTACTGCGCGGTCTTGATGGTTTATACGCTACACGATCAACCAATGGCGAGATATGGAGCACTCCTGAAAAGTTTACCACTTTGGTAAGTGCAAGCAGCCGCTTCTTCCTGGGCCGCCTTAAATCGGGCCGTATTGCTCTTATTTTGAACAATAGCACCAACCGTTCTAATCTTAAAATCTATGTATCAGATGATGAGATGAAAACTTGGAAATACAGTTTATCTCTCGATACCAAGCTGGGTATATCATATCCTGATATGGTGGAAGGTAAAAACGGCAAGTTATATGTAGTTTATGATTATGACCGTTTTGGCAAAATGGCCATCAATTGCCTTTCTTTCAACGAAAACGACGTACTGAAAAACGCACCCGAAAATATTGAGCGCGTGGTGTTAAGCGGCTCAAATTAATTTAGTTAAAACATATAGGGCATTGTAACGATTTAAGTTTACCTGCATTAAAAACTGTTAAGAAGTTTGCTTTATAACAGCATATAATGCTAATTTGCTTATTGTACTACGCTGCCCTATATGAAAATTCTGGATTGTACCTTACGCGATGGGGGTTATTATACCCAGTGGGATTTTGACAAAAAACTCACTGAAAGGTATTTTACAGCCATGGAACAACTGCCCATTGATGTGGTAGAAATTGGCTACCGCAGCCATGCTTCCAATACATATTTTGGCAAATACTATTATAGCCCGGTAAGCTTACTTCAAAAAGCACGGCAACTAATGCCTACCAAAAAGCTGGCATTAATGTTAAATTTAAAAGATTGTCCGGCCAACGATTCTCTCATCCCCTTATTAGAAAAATGTCGCGGTTATGCTGATTTGTTCAGGATAGCCGCAGATCCTGCTAAAATAAACGAAGCTATAGCACTTGCTAAATTTATAAAAAGCTTAGGCTTTGGAGTAGCGCTCAATTTGATGTATTTATCAGAATTGAAAAATTCTGTTACTATTGTTGAACGTTTAGGTGAGCTTGATGGCGTAGCTGATTGCATTTCGCTGGTTGATTCATACGGCGGTGTTTACCCGCACGAGGTGGCCGAGTTAATCAAGTATTGTAAAAACTTCACTAACGTACCGCTCGGTTTCCATGGCCATAATAATATCGAACTGGCCTTCGCCAACAGCCTGGCGGCCATTGAGGCCGGTTGCGAATTTGTTGACGGCACCATTACCGGCATGGGCAGAGGTGCCGGTAATCTTAAAACCGAGCTGCTGTTAACCCACCTCTCGGCAAAAGCCGGCTATAATGTTAATTATGATGTACTGAGTAACATAGTGCATGATTTTGAACATCTGAAGGCTGCCTATCAATGGGGTACCAACTTACCCTACATGGTATCGGGCATCAACTCACTGCCCCAACAAAACGTTATGGACTGGATAAGCAAGCGTTATTATTCTGTACAAAGCATTGTGAGGGCACTCCATAACAAAAAGCTTGGTACCGATGACAATATTAAGCTTCCGGGTTTTAACCCGGCTAAAAATCATCATAAAGCCTTTATTATTGGCGGCGGTTCATCGGTAATAACACATTTAGATGCCATTCTTGCATTCATCAAAGCCGAACCCGATGCTTGTTTAATACATGCGAGCGCTAAAAATGCAGCCCTGTTTGCGAGTGTTAATAATGCTCAATTTTATTGTTTGGTTGGCAACGAGGGGCAAAGGCTTGAAGATGTTTTTAACAACATTGGAGCATGGACGGGCGATTGCGTATTACCTGTATATCCACGTAAAATGGGCACGTATATACCTCAGGCAGCTTATCCACGCGTTTATGAGTTAGATAGTAATAATTTTGACCCTTTATATGCCGATGCACATACTTCCCTGGCCATACAAACAGCCATTAAACTGGGCGTAACCGAGGTGTATGTGGTTGGATATGATGGCTACAACAGCCAAAACTTAACCGAAAAAGAACAGGACCTCATTAACGAAAACGAATATCTTTTTGATAGGGCAACCCAGCACTTTAACACTTTTAAAGCCATTACCGCAACCCGTTATAAAATAGCCGACCAGGCATCTGTTTACCAGTTTATTGCATGAAAATATTAGGTATAATACCGGCCCGTTATAAATCGTCGCGCTTTCCGGGCAAGCCGTTAGTAAATCTTAATGGAAAACCCATGATTGTGCATGTGGCCCAAAAAGCAGCACAAGCACTGGGTACCGACAATGTGATTATAGCTACCGATGATGAGCGTATAGCCGATGTTGTACAACAGGCCGGATTTAATACCATTATAACCTCAGACAGCCACCCGACCGGTACTGATCGCCTTTGGGAGGTTGCGCAAAATATTGAGGCTGATATTTATATCAACATACAAGGCGATGAGCCTATGGTTAACCCTAATGATATTATCAAAGTAATTGAGCAAAAAAAGGCCACGCCGCAATACGTGATCAACGGCATGAGCACACTTGCTGATGATGAGGACCCGGCCAATATTAACATCCCTAAAGTGCTGGTAAACTCAAAAAATGATTTGATTTACATGTCACGGCTCCCTATTCCGGGTATTAAATCGCCCGGTGCCGTATCACCGGTTTATTTAAAACAGGTTTGCATTTATGCCTTTAGTTTTAACCAATTAAAGGCCTATGGTGAGATGAATGGCAAAGCCGTTTTTGAGGCTTTTGAAGATATAGAAATACTGCGTTTCCTGGAATTAGGAATCCCGGTAAAAATGGTTTATACACAAGCCAACACTTTAGCCGTTGATGTACCTACAGATGTGGAAAAGGTGAGCCAAGCTATGCAAAATAATAATTAAACATGGGCCAAAAGTGTATAATCATTTCTTGTATCCCAAACCTTACGCCTCTACAAGAGGCCGGTATGCTGCAAATGCTTAACGAATTGAAAAACAGGGGGCTAAAAGTTTTTTTTTATAGCCCAAATGCCCATGAGTTGCTTAATTCTTTTGCCGTTAAGCCAGGCCGGTTTAACCGGATCTTATACAAGTATTACTACTATAAATCACGCTTTTTAATTGAAGAAGATAAGTGGAAATCGCGCTTAAAATGGTGGTATAGTCTGCAATCAAAACAACAAGAGGATATATTGTTTAAAGAACGTGTAAAGCAGGCGATAAAGCTTTTTTGTACCATGAAGCCCGATATGTTTGTTTGCTGGAACCCTAATGCAGCTCCACATGGTGTGCATAATGAGGTAGCGCATATTATGGGTATTAAAACAGGGGGCATTGATTGGGGGCTTTTGCCCAACACTTATATTTTAGACAGCAAAGGCACTCTGGCTATGTCTGAAATATTTAACCGTCCTGTTACTTACCCCGATGAAGCTTTGGTTGAACGAGTTGGCACAGCCATTTACAACAACCTGAAAAACAAGAGCACCAGTATGTATGCCCAGGAAACTAAGCCTTTACCTCCCGAAGCCGAACGTGCCACCGGGCCTAAAATCTTACTCCTCGGCATTGATACGCTTGATTCTGCAGCCCATCCGGCCACTCATAACGATCGTAAAGGGTTACTGCCCTTCCACACGTCAACCTATGAGCAGGCCCTGGCCTTTGCCCAAGCCGATCCATCATTTACCGTCATATTCAAGCCTCATCCTTCACATAATGT
Organism: Mucilaginibacter terrae; assembly: GCF_031951985.1. NCBI lineage: Bacteria > Pseudomonadati > Bacteroidota > Sphingobacteriia > Sphingobacteriales > Sphingobacteriaceae > Mucilaginibacter > Mucilaginibacter terrae. Next base: position 3,177,472 of record NZ_JAVLVU010000001.1, read on the forward strand.
ACATACCGAAGATGTACAGGTCCAAAACAACATGTGGGTGCTTAATATCAACCCTGATTACCTTATAGATTGGGCCGATGTTGTGGTATGTAATGGCTCAAAAATGGAACTATCGGTATTGTTTAAAGGTAAACCGTTAATAAACGTTGGCGCAGGTTTAGTTTACAAAAAAGGATGTTCTTATGAGGTTTACGCCCCCGAACAGATGGTGGCGATGGTAACCGAAGCCAAAAACAATGGTTTCACGCCACAACAGCAGCGGGCATTTAAAAAGTTATTGGGTTATTTAAAACACTATTACCTGTATTCATACGGCGAGGTCGCAAATAATACTGCCTCTATAGATAGGTTTATTTCTACGCTTTAATGCACATTCTTAACCATTTGCTACCTTTGTGATCTTTATATGCATGGAATTGTAACCAAATCTACTGGTAGCTGGTACCAGGTACAAACCCCCGACGGCAAACGCTATGATTGCCGTATTAAGGGCAAATTCCGTATAAAAGGGCTTACTACCACTAACCCCGTAGCCGTAGGCGATAACGTTGATTTTGACCTGGAACCCGATCAGGATCAGGGTATTATCACTAAACTATACGACCGCCGCAACTACATCATCCGTAAATCGATCAACCTGAGCAAGCAGGCGCAAATTATTGCTGCCAACCTCGACCAGGCTTTTTTGGTGGTTACGCTGGCTTCGCCCCGCACTTCATTGGGTTTTATTGACCGGTTTTTGGTGACCGCCGAAGCTTACAGCATTCCTGCTGCATTGGTTTTTAACAAGTTAGATATGTTTAGCGAGGAAGGCCTGGAGATACTGGCCGACTACAAAGCTGTTTATGAAAACATCGGCTACCCCTGTTACTCTGTATCAGCTTTAGAGGGCACCAACATTCCGCAGTTGAAAGACCTGCTTAAAGACAAGATAACCCTGTTTTCGGGTCACTCGGGGGTGGGTAAATCGAGCCTGATGAATGCCATACTACCTGATTTACAGCTACGTACAACCGAAATATCAGACTGGAGCGACAAGGGTATGCACACCACCACCTTTGCCGAAATGTATGACTTGCCCGGCGGAGGCAACATTATTGATACCCCCGGCATACGCGAACTGGGCGTGATAGACATTGAGCAACAGGAACTTAGCCACTTTTTCCCCGAGATGCGTGACCGCATGCACGATTGCCGCTTTAACAACTGCCGCCATATTAATGAGCCAGGCTGCGCCGTGTTACAAGCCTTGGAAGAAGGCGAAATAGAGCCATCGAGATACGAAAGCTACCTCAGCATTTACCACGGTAACGATACCCGCAGCTAACCCGAAATCGTCCATTTTCAGGTGAATTTTCTCTGCAAAAACTTGTCATATTTCCACGAAAAGTTTCGATAAAACTTCTCTTTTACCTCATTTATATTCCTTTTCGTTACCTGCTAATTTTTGATGCTATAAATACATGTTTACAAAACTCAGGCTGTAATCTTTAATCATATCCCTCACCTCCATAAACCGTTTTAAAATTTCTTCTTCGGTGCCGATAGCTTTTGCAGGGTCGGGGAAATTATGGTGCAGCATAACTGCGTTAGATGGGAAGTACGGGCAGCTCTCCTTTGCATTATCGCAAACGGTAATTACATAATCAAAATCAATACCTGTATACTCGTTAATGTTGTTTGATGTATGTGCAGAAATATCAATGCCATCCCATTTCATGATGTCAATGGCTTTGGGGTTAACACCATGCGTTTCAATTCCGGCACTGTAAATAATGGCCTTATCGCCTGCAAAATATTTCAGATACCCTTCGGCTATCTGGCTGCGGCAACTATTGCCTGTGCATAATACCAATACTTTCTTCATATCTGCTTTTAAACTAATAACCAAATTATGTTGATGATAAAAAACTTGGCATCCCAGCCAAATATCAGCTGCAACACAATTACAGCCGAAGTAATGATAATAACCTTTTTGTATTTAGCAACAACCCGAACCAGGTGTACACGATTGCTCATTGGCCAATAAATTTGAAAGTAATATTTTAGGTTTAACCTCTTCAACCGGCGCACAGCATTCTTCTCCCTTATCGTTTGTTCCGCAGCTACCACCCCTGTTAATGGCTTTGCATTGGGTAAAATCGGGCGAGAGGTTGACCAACAAATTTTCTTCCTGAACACTGATTTCAGCCGGATACATTTGCCTGGTATCAAACTGTGAATTCCCAAATTCAATTTTTACGGTACCTAACGGGTTTAAAGGCAGCACATTTTCAACCAATTGAATGATCGATAGCGCTTTGCTCACTTCCATTGCCCTTTCGCTATCCTTTTGCGGCGGCTCCCAAAGCTGAATGATGATCTCTGTCCAACTGCTCATTTTTCCGCCGCAATCAACAGATGTAATTGGGGCTTGCTTTATCTCGGTGATATGATAAGAAGCATCCACCCATTGGTCTTCGTTGTACTGAAATTGTAATCGTAGCTGTGGGTTTTGCAGCAGGTACGCTTTAAAGGTTTGCCAATTCATTAATTCGGTCGTGTTCATATTCATTGTAATATTACGATCAATTTGATCAAATTTTTTTAACAGCAGGTTGTTACTTCTTTATACGAGCCTAAAAAGTTGCCGAACTGTTTTTGCAAACGAGCCCAGGTTTTAGGCTCAATACAATAACATACTTTAACCCCCTCTATGGTACCCTGAATGATGCCCGCACTCTTCAACTCTTTTAAATGCTGAGAAATAGTTGCCTGAGCCAGTCCCAGCTCATCAACCAAATCGCCGCATATACAAGCATTTGCAACAATTATTTGCTGTAGTATGGCAATACGGGCCGGATGCGCCATTGCTTTCAGCAACAAAGCCAGTTCGTTTTGCTCTGTCGAGAACATTTCACTTTTGGTAACACCCATATCAATCGCAATATTACGATAAATTTTTCAGATAAGGTTATAAAGAAATATTATTACCGGTCAACGAGTTAGATATTACTTAACCAAAATTCAGTTCTACATCATAACTTGCGGCGTATCCAGTGCAGGTGAGCACCCATCCCTGGCTTAACTCGGTATCGGTAAGTACTTCGTTTTTTACAACAGTTACTTTGCCCCGGGTACACTTAACTGCGCAGGCCGCACAAACGCCGGCACCACAACTGTAAGGTATATGCAGATCGTTTTGCAAGGCGGCTTGTAATATGGTTTGGTTTTCGCCCTGCTGTAAATCGTGCCATTGGTTTTTGAAGTTGATGCGCAACTTTTGCGGTGGGAAGGTCACCCCTGTAGTACTCGCTGGCACAGTTTCGAGCACAAAGTTTTCTTTATGTACCTGCCCGGCATCTATACCCATAAACAGCAGTGTGAGCCGCACCATGCGCATGTAGGCAAACGGACCGCACAGGTAATAATCGGCTTGGGCAAACGTATCGGGCAAGTGTTGTTTTACCAGTTTTTCAACTACGAGATTATTAAGCCGCTTGCCCTCATCGCTAATCAAATGAATTACGGTTAACTGGTTAGCGTAACTGGCACTTAACGCCGCAAGTTCATCCTTAAATATTACCGAACCCTCGCTCAGGTTACTATAAATGAGCACGATACGGCACGATGGTTCATGATTTAACAGGTATTTGATATGCCCGTAAACCGGCGATATACCGCTGCCAGCTGCAAAGTAAATCAGCGTTTTGCCTTGCACATCATCGGGAAGGGTAAAACGGCCTGCGGGTTCAACAGCATTCCAAACATCGCCGGGCTTGGCGTAAGTATGCAGGTAGCGCGTTATTTCGCCGTTAGGGATACGTTTTACGGTGACCGAAAGCAAGCCCTCATCGGGCGATGAGCTGATCGAATAGGAACGCCTGATCTCTTCGCCGTGATGGTTGATAATGAGCGTGATGAACTGTCCGGCTTTATAATTTACCTTATTTCCTGATGCCTCACTCAGGTAAAACGTACTGGTATCTGGCGTTTCGCGCTTAATATGTTCAACCTTTAACTGCATTAGCTTATGGAAATTACCAGTTTACCAAACTGCGATGAGTTGCCCATTTTATCGATAGCCTTTTGCGTTTCGGCCAATGAAAATACCTCGTCTACAATAGGTACTATCTGGTGATCATTAACCAGTTTCAGCATATTGGTAAAATCATCGGGCGAGCCCATCATGGTGCCCAGCAACTGCAGTTGCTTAGAAAATATGGTGCGCGGATTTAACTCGGGTATGGCCCCGGCTGTTGCGCCAAAAAACACGATACGCGCGCCCGGATTACATATATCTGGTATTTTGGCAAAGTCTTTACCCAGGGCACTGTCAATCACCACATCAAACCCGCCCGATAGGTGTTTCAGCTCTTCGGCCCAATCCTGCGCCTTGTAATTTACACCGGCCGCAGCACCTAACTGACGTGCGCGGTCAATTTTTTCGCTCGTGCCCGATGTTACAAATACCTGGCAACCCGCCGCCACGGCAAATTGTACGGCATAGGTACCTGTTCCGGCACCGGCACCCACAACCAGCACTTTATCTCCCGACTTGGCGCGGCCTTTTGTAAAGAAGGCACGGTAAGCGGTTAAAGCGGCTAACGGAATAGCGGCAGCTTGTTCAAAAGTTAAATGTGAAGGTTTAGCGTATAGGTCTTCGGCCTTTACTTTTACGTATTCGGCCAGGGTACCATCATCAGGCAAACCTAATATTTTAAAATCGGGGCCCTGAAAATCGGCATGGTCACCAAAGTTTTGACCGGGGTTTATGATCACTTCTTTACCAATCCATCCGGCACCCGCCCCATCGGCCGCTTCAACAACCACACCTGCCCCATCCGATCCTAAAATGGTAGGATACTTAATGCCGGCGTATTTGCCAATGCTAATCCAGTAATCGCGGCGGTTAAGTGCTGCGGCTTTTAGTTGTACCAATACCTCGCCGGGGGCAAGGGTAGGTTTATCAACTTCTTTATATTCCAGGGGTTTATCGGCCCCAACTAATACCATTGCTTTCATAGTGTATAATTATCGGCTATTGCCGCCGCGAAATTTAAGAAAACCGTGTTTAAATCTCTCTTAAGCGGAATGACTTTTATTTGTCAAGCTAAAAAAACAACACGGGCATGGCAAATATGTTGCCATGCCCGTGTTAATACTTATTTAACGTCATTCTGAAGTACGAAGCAATCTCTGCGGAGATTGCTCCTTGTGCTTGTCCTCCGCAGGAATTGCTTCGACGGCTCCTGCCCTTGTCCCTATGGTAACTCGGGGTAAGATTGAGCTGGGCGGCTAAATACTGTACAGTGGGTATGCCTTGGTTCAGCGTGCTTTCGTTGTTAAAGTAGTTATTTAATACGTTCTCTAATTGCTGTAACAGCTTGCTGCTTATTGGTTTACGGGTAATGAACTGACTAACTACACCAACGCCTAAAACAAAAGGGGTTGGACGATTAATCCAACCCCTTTATAAAGTAAAGAGCTAAGAGGTCTTGATTCCAGACTCTTGGCTCTTGATTCTAAAAAAAACTTATTTAGCTTTTTTGTAAAGCTCAGCTACGTGATTCCAGTTAACAACGTTCCAAATGGCAGCTAAGTAATCAGGGCGTTTGTTTTGGTATTTCAGGTAGTAAGCGTGCTCCCAAACGTCGATACCTAAAATTGGGGTACCTTTTACGGTAATTTCAGGAAGATCCATTAATGGGTTATCTTGGTTAGGGGTTGATGTTACGGCTAATTTACCATCGGCAGTAACTACTAACCAAGCCCAGCCCGAACCAAAACGGGTAGCACCGGCTTCGTTCAGTTTGGTTTTCAGCTCATCGAATGAACCGAAAGTGCTTTTAATAGCCTCGGCCAGTTCGCCGGTTGGCTCACCACCACCGTTAGGTGAAAGTATGGTCCAGAATAAAGTATGGTTAAAGTGACCACCACCGTTGTTACGTACAGCAGGCGGGAATTTAGAAATGTGTTTAACAATTTCTTCGATGCTGCTGGTTGCTTCGGGCTTACCTTCTAAAGCTTTGTTTAAGTTGGTAACATATGCCTGGTGATGCTTGCCATGGTGAATTTCCATAGTAGCTTTATCAATGTGCGGTTCCAGTGCGTCGGTTGCGTATGGTAACGCCGGTAATTCAAATGCCATAATGACTATTTTTTTAAGGTTAAATTAAGATGTATCCTCGCAAATATAAAGGGTTCAACCTCATATTTGTTCAGATTATTGTTAAGTTTTATTGCGTTTGCTCCTAAAGAACTCGCGCACCAGTTCGGCACACTCGTTTTCTTTAATACCGCCGGTAACCATCGTTTTGGGATGCGTGATCTTTTGATTCAATCTACCAAAACCCAGCCGGGTATCATATGCTCCGAAAACAATTTTACCCACCTGAAACCAGTATGAAGCCCCGGCGCACATTACGCAGGGTTCCATGGTTACGTACAGGGTACAGTCTTTTAAGTACTTGCCGCCCAAATAGTTGGCCGCCGCGGTTAGTGCCTGCATTTCGGCGTGGGCACTTACATCGTTCAGGCGTTCGGTAAGGTTATGGCCACGGCCAATAATTTTGCCCTGGCAGGTTACTATCGCACCAATGGGTATCTCGTCTTCGGCATAAGCCAAACGGGCCTCGCGCAAGGCCTCGGCCATGAAAAATTCATCGGGAGACACACTGCTCTCATTATCAAAACTTATAAAACGCATTATATGAGTTTGCTTCCGTTGGGTACGGGCCGTTCAACGGCGGTTAATACAATGTCGCCATTCTCGTCGGCCAGGCCGGTTACCAAAAACTGCGACATAAAATTGGCTATTTGTTTCTCGGGAAAATTTACTACGCCCAGTATCTGCCGTCCAATCAGTTCCTGTTTGGTGTAATGTTTGGTTATTTGCGCGCTCGACCATTTCATGCCCAGCGAACCAAAATCTACCTTGAGCTGATAAGCGGGTTTGCGTGCTTTAGGGAAGTCCTGCACTTCTATAATAGTGCCTGCACGCAGTTCTACTTTTTCAAAATCATGCCAGGAGATAGTTTGCATGGTGGCAAATATAAGTATGCGCCATTTAATACTCCCCGGTAGGTAGGTTTTTTTGTTTATGAATAATAATTTCTGTGATGTCGAATTTTATTGGTTAATACAGTTAAATAGCAGCATAAAATACTTTCCGTACCTTTGTATTTAACTTATGTCAAACAAAGCAGTTATAGCAGGCGCAAGCGGATTAACAGGAGGATACCTGCTTAACCATATTTTGAACGAGCCACACTATGATGAGGTACTCATTATAGTACGTAAGCAGTTACCTATCGAGCATAAAAAACTGATTCAACTGGTAGTTGACTTTGATAAGATGGATGACGTAGCTGCGTCAATTACCGGCGATGTAATATTTTGCTGCTTAGGTACCACCAAAGCTAAGACATCAGATAAGGCCCTTTACATTAAAATAGAGCATGATTACCCGGTACAGCTGGCCGAAATAGCTTTTAATAATGGTTTTAAGCAGTATCATTTCATGTCATCAGTTGATGCAGATGCTAACGCAGGCGGCAATTACCTGAAATGGAAAGGCAAAACAGAAAACGACATTCAAAAGTTCAAATTTCATGCGCTGCATATTTACAGGCCGTCCTTATTAACGGGCAACCGTAATGAGTTTAGACTGGTTGAGAAATTAGCCGAGGTGTTTATGAAGCTTATCGATCCTTTACTATTCGGCAGCTTTAAAAAGTACGTGAGTATTCCAGCCGCAACGGTGGCCAGGGCCATGTACAAACAATCATTAAAAACTGAGGAGGGTGTGTTTGTACATCCTTCGCACCATATAAAACAATTAGCGTGAGCACTTATTTATCAGCAGAAAATTTAGGTCATTCTTTTCATGACCACTGGCTGTTTCGTAACCTTACTTTGGGCATTAACCGCGGAAGACGCGTTGCCTTGGTAGGTGTAAACGGAGCAGGTAAATCTACCTTGTTAAAATTATTATCGGGTAAAATCAATCCTACCGAAGGCAAAATCGTATCGCAACGTGATCTTCGTCCGGGTTATTTGGAGCAAGACCCTCTTTTTGAAAAGGGCCATACCATTAGCGATTACATCTTTCATAAAGATAACGTACAACAGCAACTTATTTTAAAATATGAGCAGTTGCTGGAAGATGAGCCTGAAAACATGAAGGCCATTGAGAAGATAACGGAAGAGTTAAGTGCCGTTAATGCATGGGAATATGAATACCAGATCAAGAATATTTTAGGGCGTTTAGATATCCATCATTTAAACCAGCCTATTGATACCCTATCAGGCGGGCAAAAGAAACGTTTGGCCTTGGCTAAGCTGTTAATTGAAGACCCGGATATTTATGTGCTGGATGAGCCTACCAACCACCTGGACATTGATACTATTGAGTGGCTGGAAAAACTCCTGACCGAAGGCGCTAAAACCATTTTGATGGTAACGCACGATAGGTACTTTTTAGATAACGTTTGTAACGAGATCATAGAGATTGATCGTGGTAAGATTTTTACTTATAGTGGCAACTACCAGTACTTTTTGGAGAAGAAGGCCGAACGTGAATCTACCCTCGAAATTCAGTTTCAAAAGAACACCAACTTACTGAAAAAGGAATTGGAGTGGATGCGCCGCCAGCCACAGGCACGTGGTACCAAATCACAATCGCGCATTAATGCCTTTTATGAGCTGGAAGATAAAACCAAAAATGCCGGACCCAATGCCAAGGTTGAACTCAGCATGAAAACATCGCGCCAGGGAAACAAGATCATGGAGGTTAATCATATTGGTAAAACCTTTCAGGGTCGTAAGGTTATTGATAACTTTAGCTATGTATTTAAGAAAGGCGACCGTATAGGTATTGCCGGTAAAAATGGTAGTGGCAAATCAACCTTATTAAATATATTCACTGGCTTACTTCAACCCGACGAGGGTAACATTGATAAAGGAGAGACTACCGTAGTAGGTTACTTTAACCAGGCCGGTATGAACTTTAAAGAGGATGAACGCGTAATTGATGTAGTAAAAAATGTGGCCGAATATATTACCATGGCCGATGGCAAACAAATTTCAGCATCGCAGCTACTCACTTTGTTCTTATTTCCTCCTGCACGTCAGCATGGCTTTATAAAACTATTGAGCGGTGGCGAAAAGAAGCGTTTGCACCTGCTCAATATACTGATGAAGAATCCAAACTTTTTAATACTGGATGAGCCTACCAACGATTTGGATATTGATACACTGAACGTATTAGAAGAGTTTTTAACCTCCTATGGAGGTATACTGCTAATGGTATCGCACGATAGGTATTTGTTAGATAAATTAACCGATCAGTTATTTGTGGTAAGTGGTACCGGCGCTGTTGATTTATATAATGGCAACTATTCTTCATTCCGTTTAGAACAGGAAGAAGCCAAGCAAGCACAAAAACAAAAGCCTGTAGCCGTTGCCCCTACCCCAGTGGTACAAGCTCCTAAAAAGAACAAATTATCATTTAAGGAGCAAAAAGAACTGGAGGCAGCCGAGGCAGATATTGCAAAAATTGAAGCGCAGATTAAAGGCTTAACTGAACAGATTAATACCTTGTCAGACCATCAGCAAATCGTAGCCATGTCTACTGATATTGAGAAACTCAATATCAAATTAGAGGAAACTACCATGCGCTGGATGGAACTAACTGAATTAAAAGAAAGCTAATAAATGAAGACTTCGGACATTATAGCATCGGTTGGGGTAATCATCCTTTTGATAGGGTTTATGCTTAATTTATTCAAAAAAATAAGCCCTGAAAGCAAGGTATATGCCTTAATGAACTTTGTGGGTGCGGGCATGTGTGGGTATTCATCATACCTTATTAGCTTTTGGCCATTTGTTATATTAGAAAGCATTTGGGCATTTGTAGCGTTAATATCATTATTTAAAGTTCCACGTGGAACATGATATTATCAATTGTAATTTTGTAATTGTTCCACGTGGAACATTGGAGGTTTAGATGTTTAAAAAATATGATGTAATAGTTGCTGGTGCTGGTCACGCAGGCTGTGAAGCTGCTGCCGCTGCTGCCAACATGGGTTCATCGGTATTGCTCATTACCATGAACATGGGCACCATTGCACAAATGAGTTGCAACCCTGCCATGGGTGGCGTAGCTAAGGGGCAAATAGTACGTGAGGTAGATGCACTCGGTGGCTTATCAGGTATTATAGCCGATAAAACTACCATACAGTTCCGCATGCTTAACCTGTCAAAAGGCCCGGCTATGTGGAGCCCCCGTGCTCAAAACGACCGTATGCGCTTTGCCGAAGAGTGGCGCTTATCACTCGAAGCAATACCCAATGTTGATATATGGCAGGATACTGTTACCTCCCTCCTGGTGAAGAACGAAACGGTTAAAGGGGTAAAAACATCATTAGGTGTTGAGATAGAAAGCGATGCGGTGGTACTAACCAATGGCACGTTTTTAAACGGTATAATACATATAGGTGAGAAACGTTTTGGTGGTGGCCGTACAGGTGAAAAATCGGCCACAGGCTTAACCGAACAACTGGTTGAATTAGGCTTTGAGGCTGGCCGCATGAAAACCGGAACACCTCCACGTATTGATGGCCGCTCATTAAATTACTCAGTTATGGAAGAGCAGTGGGGCGATGAAAACCCGGGTAGATTTTCATTTACTGATGTAGAACGCCCTACCGAAAAACGTTGTTGCTGGATAACTTATACTAATTCGGCAGTACACGAAACTTTGAAAGAAGGGTTTGAAAAATCGCCAATGTTTACCGGTCGCATCAAAGGTTTAGGCCCGCGCTATTGCCCTTCGATTGAGGATAAAATTAACCGCTTTGCCGAGCGCGACCGCCACCAGATATTTGTGGAGCCTGAGGGTTTCAATACGGTTGAGATATATGTAAATGGTTTCTCTACCTCTTTACCTGAAGACGTACAATATCGTGCATTAACCCGAATTCCGGGTTTTGAAAATGCTAAAATGTTCCGTCCTGGTTATGCTATTGAGTATGATTACTTCCCCCCTACCCAGTTAAGCCTAACTTTGGAAACCAAAAAAATAAGTAATTTATTTTTGGCCGGACAGATTAACGGCACTACAGGCTATGAAGAAGCAGCATCGCAAGGATTGATAGCCGGCATTAACGCACACCAAAAAGTACACGATAAACATGAGCTGATCATGAAACGGTCGGAATCATACATTGGTGTTTTGATAGATGATTTGGTTACCAAGGGTACCGAAGAGCCTTACCGCATGTTCACATCCCGTGCCGAACACAGGCTCTTATTACGGCAGGATAATGCCGATATTCGCCTGTCGCCCATTGGCCATGAATTAGGATTAATTAGTGATGCGCGTTTAGATAAGGTAAATCAGAAGATTAAAAACTCGGATGATATTGTAAAGTATTCCAAAACTAAATCAGTTGAGGCAGCTTTATTAAATCCTTTATTGGAAGAATTAGGTACTGCCCCCCTACCCCAAAACGTAAAGTTAGTATCATTGATCAGTCGGCCACAAGTAGGGTTTGAAGATTTACGTAAGGTAGAACCATCCTTGAATGAACTACTATCGGCTTATGATAAAGAAACTGTTGAGCAGGCTGAAATAAAAATTAAATACGAGAGTTATTTTGATAAAGAGCTGGAGATAGTTGAACGGATGAGAAAAATGGAAGATAAAGAGATCAACCCTGATTTTAATTATCAGCAGTTGGTATCGTTATCAAAAGAAGCACGCGAAAAACTGATGCGCATTAAGCCTCGCACATTAGGACAAGCTTCCCGCATATCGGGAGTGTCGCCGTCAGACATTTCAGTTTTAATGGTACACATTTCCCGATGAGGTAAATTTTATAAATTTTTCTCATTTTGACCCAAAAAATGGCTTTAATAAATATATGTTAAAGCCATTATTTTTAATTTTTAATACTACGGCTCTAAAAAAATACAAAATCGCTTATAACGCTTAAAAATGCCTCTAAATCGAAACCTTAAAATTTCATCGTTTTATTTTACTGCTTTTTGTCTGTTACTGCTTATTGGGTGCGCCAGCATCCAAAGACCGCAGGGTGGACCGCGTGACCGCACCCCACCAAAACTTTTAAAGGCAACTCCTGAAAATAAAACCCGTCGGTTTTCGGCTAAGCAAATTCAGTTAGATTTTGACGAATATTTTAAACTGAATAATCCTTATACCGAAGTTAGTATTAGTCCCGCGTTTGAAAAGCAACCTGAGTACGTAACTAAAGGTCAAAGCCTCATTATAAAACTAAATGATTCTTTACAAAAAAACACAACTTACGTTTTCAACTTCGGCAAATCCATTGCTGATGTAAACGAATCAAATGAGTTAAAAAATTTCACCTACGTATTTTCAACCGGCGACCAAATTGATTCGCTAAGCATCAGCGGTAAAGTAACCAATACGCTTACGGCCCAACCCGAGAAAGAAACGACCGTAATGATTTTTCCAGCAGCAAGAGATTCGGCCATGTTTGGTAAAAAGAAACCCTCCTACTTTGCCACTACAGATTCATCGGGCAACTTTTCGTTGAACAATTTACATGAAGGCACCTATACCATATATGCGCTCAAAGAAACATCACCCGATAAAATTTATAATAGTGACAATGAGCTAATTGCTTTTCTGGATAAACCGATCAATCTTAAAAGCGATGTGTCGAATATTCAACTTAACTTGTTTAAACAGGCTCCAGATAAATTTAGGGTAACTACCAAACGCTTTGATAATGATGGTAAGGTATCGCTGATATTTAATAAACCCTTAAATAAGCCATCATTAAAAGTAAATTATCCAGCTACATTAGATGCACAAAAAATTGTAGACTTCAGCAAAACGCGCGACAGTGCTCTGGTATTTTTCCGTAATATGGACTTTGACAGTTTGAGCGTAGCCATTGCTGATGATGGCAAGTTTATTGACACCATAGCCCTCAGAAAAGGCCGTAATGAAGCATTTAAACGTAATGTTACCTTAGGTTATAATATAAACATCGACAATAAATTGCGGCCCGCAACCGACTTAATTTTGACGGCAAACTTGCCTTTGGAGTCGTTTGATATTAGTAAAATTAAATTGCGTGAGGACTCGAATACGGTAAATAATATAGCAATTACTAAAGATGCCACCAACCCACGTAAATTGATCGTCAAGTACCGCTGGAAACAATCGACCCGGTACGAAATGCAATTTGCCGACGAGGCTTTAACCAATATTTATGGTGACAAAAACAAAGAGTTTAATAAACGTTTCACCATTGATAAACCCGAAAACTATGGAACGTTAACGCTAAAAGTAACTGTCCCCGATACCAGTAAAAGCTATATAGTTGAAATTCAGAATGATAAGAAAACAACACTGCAAACAGATGTAATTACCAAAAACACATCTATTGTATACAAAAACTTTTTTACCGGTAAATACAACATTAAGGTTACCTACGATAATAATAAGAATAAGAAAGCCGACAGTGGTAATGTACGCCTGAAACAATACCCCGAAAAATCGTGGTTCAGCGATAAGGAATTTACCTTAAGACCTAACTGGGAAATGGAAGAACCCCTGGTAATACCTAAAGAAGAAACAGAAACAAAAGCTACTCCTCCGGGTCAGTAAACCAACTGCTATACAGGTTATAGTTATGCGGTAGTTTTTGTAGTAAAGCCAGTTGCTCATCGGTAAGTGGCTTTATTTTTTTGGCAGGAGTACCGGCATACAGGTAACCCGATTCGCATACAGTACGTTCGAGCACCACAGCACCTGCAGCAATAATTACGTTCGATTGTACCACGGCATCGTCCATTACAATGGCACCCATACCTACTAATACGTAATCATCTAATTTACAGCCATGTATAATAGCATTATGTCCTACCGAAACATAATTGCCAATGGTGGTAGATGCTTTTAAATAGGTAGCATGCACACATACGCCATCCTGTATATTGCTGTGATGGCCTATGGTTATGGTATTCACATCACCCCTAATCACGGCGTTAAACCATACCGAACAATGCTCCCCAATGGTAACATCGCCTACAATGGTGGCATTATCGGCTACAAAACAATCATCGGCAATTACGGGGTATTTATCTTTTACAGGTAGAATAAGAGGCATATTTTGATTTCGGATTTCGAATGTACAATTTCGAATCTATTTTTAAGTTTGATACAGCGTAAGCGGAAATAGCTCAGTTGGTAGAGCATCAGTTTCCCAAACTGAAGGCCGCGGGTTCGAATCCCGTTTTCCGCTCAATTTTTATACACACCTTTTAAAATTTCAATTGCTTCAATATCAACTTCATTATCAATTTCTTCTAATGAAGGATATTTTACAATTTTTTCCAGCTCCATCAATATCAATGGGTCATTTGTTTGCCTAATAAGCCCTAATATCCAATACTTCCACATTACATCATCGGATTTTAATATAGCAACTATCTCAGGAGTAATCTTATTAATAAAAGGCTTCAAAATATCCGCTATATAACTCGCTACTGGCCAATTCATATCTTGAAGCCATTCTAACAGATTTGGAACTATAGGCTTAATCTGTTCAAACGATAGCTTTTTAAGTTCTTCAATCCCGCTTTCGTCAAACTTATTTTTAGGTATTAATGTTCTAATATCCATCATATAAATCTTTAAAACACCGTATCCTCTAAAACCTCCATATGTTGCGGGTAATCCGTAGTATAATGCAACCCCCTACTCTCCTTACGCGCCATGGCCGATTTTACCACCAGGTACGATACCTGTATCAGGTTACGCAGTTCACAAAGCTTTACCGATAGCTTGGTTTTTTTGTAAAACTCCTCGGTTTCATCGTGCAAAAATTTAAGGCGGCGCATGGCACGGTCTAACCTGAAATCGGAACGGACGATGCCCACATAATCATTCATCAGTTTTTGCATTTCGCGTACGTTGTGGGTAACTAATATGTCTTCATTTGATAGCTGTACACCTTTTTCATCCCAGTCGGGAATATTGTCCGGGATAATGTTTGCATCAAAATCTTTAATGGCATCTTCATAAATACGATGTGCAAAAACCAAAGCCTCGAGTAATGAATTGGATGCCAAACGATTAGCACCATGCAAACCAGTAGATGCACACTCGCCGCAGGAATACAAACGCTGAATGGATGAACGGCCCACATGATCAACCAGTACGCCGCCGCACATATAATGGCAGGCCGGGGTTACGGGTATCATATCTTTGGTCATATCAATACCTATATCCAAACACTTGGCATATATATTAGGAAAGTGTTCTAAAATATCAGCCTTCTTTTTATGGCGCACATCTAAATACACGTAATCCTCGCCCGATTTTTTGATTTCGGCATCAATAGCACGTGCAACAATATCACGTGGTGCTAATGATTTACGCGAATCATACTCTTGCATAAATTCTTCACCATTGGTACGTTTCAGCACACCACCAAAACCACGTACGGCTTCAGATATTAAGAAGGAAGGATATTCGCCAGGGTTATACAGCGCTGTTGGGTGGAACTGTATAAATTCCATATTACGCACTTTACCTTTAGCACGATAAACCATGGCAACTCCGTCGCCTGTGGCAATAACCGGATTAGTAGTGGTAGCATATATATGTCCTGCCCCACCCGATGCCATTACGGTAACTTTAGCTTGTATGGTTTCTACCTCCTTAGTTTCGGTATTAAAGGCGTAAATACCGTAGCAGGCTATATCTTTACTTTGCTTATCCACAAATTGGCCCAGGTGATGCTGGGTGATCAGATCTACCGCAAAGTGATGGGTTAATATTTCGATGTTAGGGTTTTGGTGAATCTGCTCCAGTAAGGCGCGTTCCATTTCAAACCCGGTAATATCCTTATAATGTAGTACCCGAAACTCCGAATGTCCACCTTCTTTAGCCAAATCATAAGCACCCGATTTATCCTTATCGAAGTTGGTACCATAATCAATGATCTCGCGTATACGTTCAGGCCCTTCCTCTACAACAATACGTACTACTTCTTCGTCGCAAAGTCCGTCGCCAGCTATCAAGGTGTCTTCAATATGCTTTTCAAACGAATCTTCTTTTTTATCCACAACTACGGCAACGCCGCCTTGTGCATATTTTGTGTTCGATTCATCTTCACTTGCTTTGGTAACTATCAGTACCTTACCATGTTTGGCAGCTTTAAGTGCAAAACTTAATCCGGCAATACCCGAACCAACTACCAGGAAATCCACATTTCTTGTCATAAATAGTATCTACAATGTGTAAAAGTAATACTTGTGTGGATAAGCAGGTTAAAAGATGTTAATTTTGCGTCTGTAAAAAGCTAATAACTTTTACACTTGTGAACAAACGGGGCTAAAACTTTATTTCTCCCCAAAAGTTTGAATGATTAGCGTGGCAAATCACACCAAAGTTAACATTGTTAAAACTGGCTTTTAATTAACATAACAGTTTATTAACATAGGTGTGAATAAGATCGTGCTGTTGTAAATCAGTTGTTTAAGTTTTAGTAGTTGTGGATAACCTGTGGAAACAAGCTTAATAAGTTTGTTTATCAAATAAAATCATCTTCACTTACCCACATTACTAACACACTAATAAACAATAAGAGATTTATATAAATTAAAATAATTGTATTTATTGTACTGTGAACAATGGACATTTTAGAAGAAATTAACATAAAAGGTTTTGTTGAAGAGGAAGTAGACCCCACGCTCGACCTCTACGCTGAAATTGAAAAACTAAAAAAAGAGAAGAACGCCGTTATACTTGCCCACTACTACCAGGAAGGCGAGATACAGGACATAGCCGATTATATTGGCGATAGCTTAGGCCTTTCACAGCAAGCTGCCAAAACCGATGCCGACATTATTGTATTTGCCGGCGTACACTTTATGGCCGAAACCGCCAAAATCTTATCGCCCACTAAAAAGGTTTTACTGCCCGACGCTAAGGCCGGATGCTCGCTGGCCGATAGTTGTCCACCACACTTGTTTAAAAAGTTTAAAGAGAATTACCCTGATCACTTAGTAATAACCTACGTAAACTGTACCGCCGAGCTGAAAGCTATGAGTGATATTGTTTGCACATCGAGCAATGCCGTACAGATTGTTGAAAGCTTGCCGGCCGACCAGAAGATCATCTTTGGTCCCGATCGTAACCTGGGGGCTTATGTGGCCAAAAAAACGGGTAGAGATCTGGTGCTGTGGAATGGTGCCTGTATGGTACACGAAATTTTCAGCCGCGAAAAGATAACTAAACTAAAGGAGCGCCACCCTGAAGCCAAAATACTGGCTCACCCTGAATGTGAAGAACATATACTACAGTTGGCCGATTATATTGGCTCAACCACCGGTATACTAAAGTATGCTACCAATAGCCCGGCAAAAGAATTTATTGTAGCTACAGAAGCAGGTATACTTCACCAGATGGAGAAAGATAACCCCGAGAAGGTGTTTATCCCAGCCCCACCGAATAATTCTTGCGCGTGCAATGATTGTCCTCACATGAAACGGAACACGCTGGAGAAGCTTTATTTGTGCCTTAAAAACGAGATGCCCGAGATTGATGTACCGGCTGATATTATAGAACGAGCCGTAAAGCCTATTGAGCGTATGCTGGATATATCGGCCAAATTGGGACTGTAGATTGGTAAGTAGTGAATTGTTAATATTGAGTGAAAAACTTAACTAAATTCTCGTCATTGCGGGTGAAATAAATAAGGAGACTGAATTAACAGTCTCCTTTTCTATTGTGGATAAAATTATTCACTATTCACCACTTATCCATTCACAAATTATATTCCTGCACCTGTTTGAGTTTCAAGGGCATCTTGAACGTTTTGGGGTAAGTTAGAGAACAGATTGAAAGGACTACCATTTGCGGCACTAACCTTTGCTTCAATATCTCGTACGGTAGTTGTATAAGTTCTCCAAGAAACGTTAGTATCGTTTCTATTAGGTGTATTTACAGCAACTATTTTAACCGAACCTGTATTTGCTGCCCTTATTAAATCACCGTTGCCATTAGGAATAATGATAGCTACTTTCCATACATTACTTGGTACTATTACACGACCATTATCAATGGAATTTACAATAGCATTACTGTTTTTTCCAATACCACCAGTACCGTAGCTACCCATAATTACATAGACTTCATTGCCGGCTGTAATCTGTGTACGCAGATCTTGCTCCATAAAATTCCAGGTTTGCTGATTATTTTGAGGAGCTTGCGGTATCATATTAGTCATCAAAAATGTAGCATAATTGGCATTTGTTGAACTTGTACGATCTCCCGATGGACAATTATGCCCCCTGTCAAATCCAGAATTTACATAACTATTACTTTGTACTTGGTAAAAATCAGTCGGTAAACCTGTGAATCCTGCAAAATTGTCAATTCTTTTTACAGCATTCGTAATATTTGTAGCATCAATATGCCAACTTACCCAGTTTGGGGTACCTCTTGTTTTGCTATAAGATTCTACATAGTAACCGGCATCGATAAAGAAGTTGTCAGCACTTACAGTTGTAGCATTAGATGGGTTACCAAACAACAGGTTGCTATTATCACCAGTAGCCGGAGGAGCATCGGCACCTAATGTTACACCTCTTGGAGTTGTTGGACTGGTTGATCCACCACCTGTACTGCCGCCGTCATCCGGATCAGTGTCTGATAAGGTAACACCCGGATTACCAAAGCCAATAATAGTTATATCATCTAAATTTATACGGCTTGCAGCAGGAGAGGTAGTTAATTTTTTGAATTGAAAACGTACCGGCCCAGTAGATGCAATACTAACTGTTTCAGTAACCAAAGCATTGGTTGTTTCGGTATAATCAGCACCCAATTGTGTGTAAGTACTACCACCATCGCGCGAAATAAGTAATTGCCAACCTACAGTTGCGTCACTACCATATTTACCATGTTTAAAAGAAATTTGAGATACACCGCTAACATCAAAATTCATGCTGATTTTACCACTACGTAGCCTAACACTATAGTTGCCATTTTTAGCGTCTGCAGCAAGGTTACCTACAAGTGCTTCATCAAAGTTCCATGATCCAATTTTTAAATTAATATCAGCCGCTGCATAACCAGGTTTGCTATTAGCTTCAAAGTCTTCTGTTAAAGCGTATGGGGCAAGTTTAACTTTTAAAGAATCGGCTGCTTCATTGTTGTATAAAGTATCTTTTTTACAGCTAACAAAAGCAAGGGATGCCAGTAAGGGGATGAGTAAAAATTTTAATTTCATATTTTTTATTTTTAGCACAACAAATATCATGAAATAACATTAACTCATTATTAATTAACTTACTGATGTTAATATTTTATTAAAATTTTCTCTTTTCTATCATCATCTTTACAATAAACCTGGTTTTTAATTAACTGATGTTCTCTGCCCCATATACCATATCTTAATCGTTCAGCTTTTTGTATTTTTGCAAAATGGATATGTTCGATAACGCGGGTAAAACCGATATTGAGAAGTTAGGAGAATTTGGTTTAATTGATCATCTTACGCAAAACATACAGCTCAAGCACAAAAGCACCCTTAAAGGTGTGGGCGATGATGCAGCCGTGCTTGATTATTCGGGTAAAAAAGTGCTGGTATCAACCGATATGCTATTGGAGGGTATTCATTTTGATTTAGCTTACACGCCGTTAAAGCATCTGGGTTATAAATCGGTACAGGTAAATCTGAGCGATATTTGCGCCATGAATGCACGGCCTACACAGGTTACCATATCTTTAGGTTTATCAAGCAAGTTTCCGCTTGAGGCTATTGAAGAATTGTACAGCGGTATTTACTTGGCTTGCGAGCAATACAACATAGATATTATTGGCGGCGACACAACCTCGAGCAAACAAGGCCTGGTTATTAGCGTAACCGTTTTAGGCGAGGCCGATGAAGCCGATATAACCTACCGCAATGGTGCCGAAGAAGGTGATCTGCTGTGTGTATCGGGCGATTTGGGTGGCGCTTATGTGGGCTTACAACTACTGGAACGAGAAAAATTGATATATCTCGAAAATCCAAAAATTCAGCCCGATCTGGAAGGTAAAGATTATATCATTGAGCGCCAGTTGAAACCTGAGGCCCGCCATGATATTATACAGCTGTTAAAAGATGTGAAGGTAAAACCTACGGCCATGATAGACGTATCAGACGGCCTGGCTTCCGAAATATTGCACATCTGTAAGCAAAGCAATAAAGGCTGCCAGTTGTACGAAGAAAAAATTCCGATAGACCCGATGACGTACGATACGGCCCGCGAATTTAACCTCGACCCTACCGTTTGTGCCCTGAGCGGTGGCGAAGATTACGAGCTGCTGTTTACCGTTAAACAAGCCGATTACGACAAAATAAAGCATGATGTGGATGTAAGTATCATCGGTTATATTACCGAATCATCTGCCGGTTGTAACCTGGTATCAAAAGGTGGCCATGTACACCAGCTTACTGCCCAAGGCTGGAATGCTTTTAAAAAGTAATGGTTAATAACTTGAAAATATGAAGCAGGATCAACGTCCTGCTTTTTTGTTGAAAGCAATTTTCCATTGTATGAAATTGCTTTGTAACTTGTAGTCCCTTTGCCTTAATACTAAGAATGAATGGGGGACTGTATTTGCAAAATCACCCTAAAGTATGAAAGCAAAAACAAGACAATACGCCAATTTTGAGCCATTAAACAATTAAAATCATGAAAAAAACAATCTGGGTTTTTGGGCTTATTGCCGGTGTTATTGTGGCAGGTTTTATGACGGCATCGGGCATAGCATGTTATAATAATCCTAATTATGAGGGTAGCATGCTGCTGGGGTATACGGGTATGCTTATCGCATTTTCGTTTGCTTTTGTAGGTGTTAAAAATTATCGTGATAAGTATAACAATGGGTATATCTCATTTTTGCAGGCGCTGAAAATAGCTGCACTGATCACCTTTATAGGCTGTACGGTTTACGTTGGTGTATGGCTTATTGAGTATTACTTTTTTATGCCCGATTTTATGGATAATTACGTTGCCCACGTAATTAAACAAGCTAAAGACAATGGTGCAACTGCTGCCGAAATTAAAGCGCAAATGGAGGATATGAAAGGTTACCAGGATATGTACAAAACCCCGTTCGGCGTAATATTAATGACTTACCTCGAACCTCTGCCCGTAGCTATTTTGGTAACCTTGGCAACTGCGTTAATTCTTCAGCGTAAACCTAAGAATTTACAACCAGTTGTATCCTAATTCAAATTGTTCAGCAAAATAATCCTCGAATTAATTCTGTCTTCATCAATACTAATCAAGCGATAACCGTAATTACTGTTATCCACTTCAATATCCCGCGCCTGCTTTTTAATTTGATAAGAGGCGGCCGGGGTAATGTATTGGGTAAGGTTATGTTGGGTTTGCACATCGGACATATGGTAATGTGCACAAAAAATGTGGATGGGGTTTGGCAATGTTAATAACAGATCCCTTACCTGTTCGCGGTTTTTGAGTGGGTATACCCTGTCTACCGGGGTATCTACCTCCAATATGGGATGATGTATAAAAATCAAAATTTTTTTCGGTGTGGATAGTTCAGCCTTAAGCCAGGTGAGTTGTGTTGTACTTATCCAGGATGTTGACGAATCTAAAGCAATGTATTTAACATGTCCATCTTCGTAAGCATAATAAAGCTCACTGTTTACACTTGGATAGTATTTTATGGCTTCATCATAATTATCATGATTGCCAATTAACAGATGAAAGTTTTTACCCCATGGTTTTAACGAAGCAAAGAACCATGGATAAGCATTTTTTCCACCTATATCGCCCCCAAATACAATGTTATCCACATGGTGGTGTGCAATATGATCTAAAAGCCGTTTCCAGTTTTCTTGCGGCCTTATGCCGTGTTCAAGAGGCTCGGTCTCGTCAAGGTGAATATCGTTCAGGAAGGCAATAGTTTTCATGATAAGCGTGTAGGGTCTCTGTATATAAAAGACGTAGCTTTTATACAGTTTGTTACAAACTATAAAGAATGTTATTTCACTACACGATCTTTCCAGCGGTATTTGGCGGTGTTACCCATTAAGCCCACATAAACAAAGTAGAGAATGTGTATGGGCGACAGTATGCTGAGTAACATTACTAAGTTCGACCTTTTAAAGAATGCGGTTATTGGCAACAGAAACGCCGCCTCGAACAGGTATTTAAGTAACATTTGTAATAAGAACAGTTCCCAAAACCGGATGTTGAAAAACCCTGCAAATACATTAATCAGTAAGCTCAGATTAAATAACCAAATACCCACGGCCATAGCCACCACTTTTTTGTCTTTATACCGGGTTGATTTTGAGGCCCACCTGCGGCGCTGCTGCATAAACTCGGTTAGGTTAGGTTTGGCTTCGGTATACACAATGGCTTCGCGCTGTTTTAAAAAACCTATGCGGTTAGGGTAACGCTCGGCCACTTTTTGTAGCAGTAGCTCATCATCTCCCGATGCCAGATCATCAATTCCCTGAAAGCCGCCTACCTCGTAAAACACATCTTTACGGTAAGCAAAATTGGCACCGTTACAGGTTGATGCGCGTCCGTTGCCAATAAAGGCTGCGCCAATACCAATGAGGTATGAAAACTCGAGCGTTTGCAGGCGCTCAAACAGGTTTTTCTCTTTAAAATAAGTTACCGGAGATGAGATCATTACCCAATCATGGGTTTCGTAGTAAGATACCACGCTGCTGAGCCATTTACTTCCCATACTGCAATCGGCATCCGTAGCCACAATTAAATGGCCAGTTGATTGGCCAATTGCCGTGGCAATAGCTTTCTTTTTATACGAATTAAGTTTTTCGGCTTCATTTAGTTGTAGTAGCTTAATGCCTTGCGGCGCGTAGCTGCGTATAATATTGGCAGTATTGTCGGTGGAGTGGTCGTCAATTATGATTACCTCGAGCAAATGTTTCGGGTAATCCTGTGCCAAAACATCCTCTATGGTAGCGCGGATGTTGGCTTCCTCGTTACGCGCGGCTATCAGCAGGCTTACTTTGGTGTTTAGCTGTGCTGCCGGAATTTGCTGTTTAGGGCGACGTAATGCAGCCCATCCTTTAATTAAATAAATTAGTACTACGAGGTATAAGCCCGTAACCAACAGAACGAAGATACTATAGGTTGTTATCAAAGAACTTCAATTTAAAAACAAAAACAGAACCCAATATGGCCGGCACAATAAGGTTGGTAAACCAAATTAAGGCAACGGCAGCCATTACAGCAATATGCTGATGGGTAACATACTCAAACAATTTATCG
Organism: Mucilaginibacter terrae; assembly: GCF_031951985.1. Lineage (NCBI taxonomy): Bacteria > Pseudomonadati > Bacteroidota > Sphingobacteriia > Sphingobacteriales > Sphingobacteriaceae > Mucilaginibacter > Mucilaginibacter terrae. The sequence continues at coordinate 3,200,788 of NZ_JAVLVU010000001.1, forward strand.
GCGGTGGCACTGCGTACGCCAATATCAACAATATCAATAGTTGGTAAAACCGACTGGATAAAGAAGAACACAAACGTAAGCAATAATATTTTGTACATAGCAATCTCGGGCACCAACAGGTGCATGATAATGTAATATTGAAACGAATACGTAGCAAACCGGGCCACGCAATAACCCATAACATGCAGCAGCTCTTTAAAGCGGTAGCGTTTCATTACATCAAAAAAGCGGTGATACTTTTTAAGAAAAGGTATGCTGTTAAGCAAAAAAACTACCCAGCGCACATTGAAATAAAAAATGAGCATGAGCACCATAAAGCCAACACCCGTAGTAAGCATAGCAATGTATACCCATTGGTTAATGTGCAAAAAGTAGTAAATAAACCATAGTAAGGCTGCCGTACCCGCCACACAGGTTACCACTAATTGCCCAAATGTGCCTACTGCCATGGCAAATACCCCATGCACCCGGCGGCGTGGAGGCAAAAACATTACCCTGCCGCCAAACTCGCCCCAGCGGTTAGGGGTAAAAATGGCTAATGAAAGGCCGCAAAATATTGATTCGATGGATTGCCACATAGTTATGGGTGCCCATTTGTGGGTTAGATAACGCCATTTCATAGCTTCCAGCAGGTAGTTGAAAACCATAAGCACCACAATTAAACTTACGGCAAGTATGGCCCATGTACGGTTTACCTGGGTAATAATATCAGTAAAGTGTTTTAGCCCTTCACTGTTGGTAAGCCTGCGGTAAACAAACACAAAGGTTAGCGTAACCAATACGGCCTTAATAATCCACGAAATCCATTTTTTGGCCGAACCTGTCACTATTTGTACGCTAATAATTTTGTGCAATGTTATTAAAAAAGGGCAAGCTGTAAGCCTGCCCTTTTAAATTTATGTTAATAATGTGGATTAGTGTGGTTATAAAGAGCTTAAAAATTATAACCAACTGCATTAAACAGCAATACGAATAAAAGGTTTGTGATGAAACAATAATATGCTTAAATAAAAATGCCCGGCGTGTTTATCAGCGCCGGGCATTTGTTTATTAATCAATAGAGTGCTTATTGCACATCAAAGCTGTTACGGAAACGGGAACCATCTGAAGAATAACCTTCGATAACCATTTGTCCGTTTTTAAGGTTGGTAATGGCTTTATCAATGTCCTGAACACTGTTAATGGCTACACCGTTTATACCGGTAATAATTGAGCCAACAGGAATATCATAGTTTTCGAAGAAACCACCACGACGTACCTGGGTTACCACCACACCTGAGTTTAAGCGGAACTTAGATTTTTGTGCCTGGGTTAAAGGCTGGAAGCTTGCACCTAATTTGTTGTACAACTCCTCGGCCGATTTGCTCATGGCAGTTTTGTTAGCTCCGGCAGTAGGTTCACCTTTCAGGGTAATGGTAAAGTTCTTTTCAGAACCTGCACGCAGTACAGTTACACGGATTTTATCACCAGGTTGTAAACGACCTACACGCTCCTGCAAATCAGATGATTCGTAAACCGGGTTACCTTCAACTTTGGTAATAACATCACCTTTTTGTAAACCTGCAGCTTCGGCACCACCACCGTCAACCAGTTCGTTTACATACAAACCGTTGGTGGTTTTAATTTTTAGTTCTCCGGCAACATCAGGGTTCAATTCGGTAAAGCTTACGCCAATGTAACCACGTTTAACCGAACCAAATTTTTCAAGGTCGTTCAATACCTTTTTAGCCAGGTTAACCGGTACGGCAAAGCCATAACCTTCGTACGATCCGGTGTGCGATGCAATGGCCGAATTAATACCGATCAACTCGCCTTTGGTGTTTACCAAAGCACCACCGCTGTTACCTGGGTTAATGGCGGCATCGGTTTGAATGAACGATTCGATAGCCTTGTTTAAACGTGGCTGTTGTGGTTGCTGCTGCTGGTAGCGGCTGCGTCCAAACGGATTTTGCTCTTCTTCCTCGCGACCTAAAATACCAATGTTACGGCCTTTTGCACTCACAATACCCGCAGTTACTGTAGAGTTTAAGTTAAAAGGGTTACCTACTGCTAACACCCACTCACCTACGCGTACATCATCAGAGTTACCTAATTTTACAATAGGCAGGTTTGTGGCGCTTACTTTAATTAAAGCTAAATCGGTGCTTGGGTCGGTACCAATTACTTTGGCTTGCAGGGTACGGTGGTCGTTTGTGGTTACCTCCACTTTGCTGGCGTTGGCCACCACGTGGTTGTTGGTAACAATATAACCATCGGTACTGATAATTACACCCGAACCCGAAGCACGTTGAGGCTGGCGTTGCTGCGGTTGAGCACGTTGGCCAAAAAAGTCGCCAAACATGTCTTCAAACGGGTCGCCGCCGCCACTACGGCCTTGTTGTTGTTGAGCCGAATACGTGGTACGAATATAAACCACAGCCGGGGTTACCGATGCTGCAGCCTGGGTAAAATCAACATCGCCAGCCGATGATACAATGTTTGATGTATTGGGGTTACTGGCAAAATGAACTTTTTGGCGCTCTTCAAAGGTAAGTCCTTCGTTAGGGTCTTTCTCAAATACTTTATAAGTACCGAGCGCCATTGCACCGCCTACAAATGCGGTCAATAGGGTTAAACCAATTTTTCTCATATTTTTTATCTTTTTAATTCTTTTTTATTGGGTTTAATAACACCAGTCAAATTTAATACCATTAAGACGATAGGAACAATAAGAAGTTATTGCCATTTTTGTTAAAAAATGTTAAAGTCGGGCAGGTACTGGTTTTGTACTGTTTAGGTTTGTTAACCTGGTTAATAGTAAACGTAAAATGAAGCTTAATTTTTATAAATATCAAGGGGCGGGTAACGATTTTATTTTGGTTGATAACCGCGAAGGGAATATTAATCACCATAACCCAAAGTTAATCAGCTCATTATGTGATCGCCGTTTTGGTATTGGCGGCGATGGTATGATGTTTTTACAGCACCGCGAAGGCTATGATTTTGAGATGGTTTACTACAACGCAGATGGCCAGCCCAGCAGTATGTGCGGCAACGGAGGGCGATGTATTGTGGCCTTTGCCAAATACTTGGGTGTTATTACCAAAGAAACCAACTTTTTGGCAGTTGACGGTCCGCACTATGCCAAAATTTCAGCATCGGGCGATTGGGTTAGCCTGCAAATGATAGATGTTGACACCGTAACCCGCGACAATGAAGCTTATGTGATGAACACCGGTTCGCCTCACTATGTACAATTGGTTAGCGATTTAGCCCAAAAGGACGTATTTACCGAAGGTCGATCCATACGCAATAACCCCACCTATTTAGCCAAAGGCATTAACGTAAATTTTGTTGAACCATTAAACGAAGGTTATTTTGTACGTACCTACGAACGCGGAGTAGAAGACGAAACCTACGCCTGCGGAACCGGGGTAACCGCCGTGGCGCTGGCCATGGCCAAAGAAAACAAGCAAACCGGCACCATCAGCACCCCCATCAAAGTTTTAGGTGGTAACCTGAACCTGCACTTTAATTATGATGGTGCACAATTTACCCACATATTTTTAGAAGGCCCGGCTGTTAAAGTTTTTGAGGGCGAAGTAGAAGTTGGCGATTTAGCGGAGTATACGGCAGAAGAGCAAACGGTGTAAATATGCCTGAATACTTTGGGCAATTCTTTTGCGATAGTGATAATAAGTACTCTGTAATTGTTGAAGATGATGGCAGGGTAGCCTATGCTTATTTACTTTTGGACGAGGAAATTATAGGTGATATTTGGTTGTATAATCAAGCTGAAACTCCAATGCGGTTTTGATAAACCGGAAGAAATGCCGTTTTTAAATTTAGCCGGGTATATCGAAAAAAACATTGAATCAATAACTTCTGATGATGAATTACAAATACTGTGGTTCTTATCTCAGGATAATAAAGCTGAAGCTACAATTTACATCAGAGATGAATTGGTGGCCAGTATGACTGATGGCTCTATGCCGGGATGGTCGGCTATGGTAAAGATGGATGGGCCGTTGGCTAAGGTGTTGAAAAGGTAATCTTAAAATTTGGCAGGCAAAACCCTTTTTCTGGCGCAAGTATGTAGCGCCGGTTGTGAAATGGCTACTTGTATCCGTCCATTTGATAGGCACAAGTAGCCATCGCTTTTTCCAACCCTACATACTTGCGCCAGGAAAAGAGTCCTCTTTTCAATAAATTTTCCTCCCCGCAGGCAACCCATAGAAAGCCCGCCGCGTACTGATTAGTACAAAACATACTAATTCTTACCTAACAATTTTTCTATGAAGTTTATTAAACTTAACTGCCGTATTATGGCCGTAGCCATAATGATCATGACCTCTTTTGCCTCATGCAGTAAAGACAATACCTCGACTGATAATAACACCCCGGCTGCCGTAACCGGTGTAAAATTGAGCAGTAGTGCAAACTTTGGCAACATCATAACAGATAATAATGGCCGTGCGCTGTACTTTTTTTCAATTGATGCCAACGGCTCTTCGGGTTGTGCGGATGGTTGTGCCGTGGTTTGGCCGGTATTTTACAAAGAAAACCCATCAATAGGTACAGGCCTTGCCGCTACCGATTTTGGTGTAATTACCCGCGCCGATGGCAGCAAGCAAACCACTTACAAAGGCTGGCCGCTATACTATTATCAAAACGATGCAAAAGCGGGCGATGTTAATGGCGATAAAGTAGGCAATACCTGGTTTGTGGCCAAAGCCGATTATACCGTTATGCTGGCCAACGCCCAATTGGTTGGTCATCTTGGCGTACAATACAATAGCCAGTTACAGCCTGGACAAGGCATTACCCAGTTTATTACCGATGCCGCCGGACGTACGCTGTATGCCTTCTCGCCTGATAAGTTTAACAAGAACACCTTCACTCGTGCCGATTTTAGCAATAACGCCGTATGGCCTATTTATGAAACGGCTACGGTTATGAGCATACCATCAATATTAGATAAAACGCAATTTGCCATTATTGATGTGTTCGGTAAAAAGCAACTGACCTACAAAGGCTGGCCTCTGTACTACTTTGGCAACGACTTAATGGTACGTGGCAGCACCAAAGGAGTTAGTTTTCCAGCGCCTGGTGTATGGCCAATAACCAATACCACCACGGTGACCGCTTCGGTACAATAAGCCACATTTAACTTTTATGCCGATACCAAAAGCGCGGAATATTTATACTTCGCGCTTTTTTGTAGTTTTAGGTATTGTTAGCCATGCTTCAAAAACCGGTTGTTTCGTGGATATTGTATGGTGTATGTATTTACATATCCTATTTGTATGTGGTATGCTTAACCGAAGGATATAACCTCATGCTTTTATTGGCCTTTTCCGCACTTTTTTATCTCGACTTATTATTACTCCTACTTGGTGGCATCATTACCGGAACATTACTTATACTCACCCAAAAGCGTTTTAATAAAATACTGGGCGAAATAATGATAGTGGTGAATCTTGCACTGACCCCATATTTGTTCTTGTAAAAAGAAACTATACATTCGCCCAAAATCATAGCACTTATGAAATTCATCGGCCACGATTCGGATATTATCAATTACCTCGTTAACGACCTTACCCTGCTCAACTCTACCCTCAAGCAGTTTAAAAAGCACGAGGTAGACGGCGAACCGGCCATCAGCCTTATGTTCGAACTGGCCTATACCGAAGCTGATGTAATGCTGGTTTTCCGCAATGTGTTTAAAAATGGCTTTGACGGAAACCCCGCCGCCGAACCTTATAATGTAGACTCCTGCAAGTTTTACCACATAGGCAGTAAAATATACCTCTCGCTCGACCCTGATGAAAGCGAGGATGGCCACGACGGCATATCTGAAGATGATAACGATTTTGTATTAGCAAGCCACGTTGAAGGCTATATATTTGAAGAAGGCATGGGAGAATAATTGTTAAAAACATATTAAGCGTTGTAACAGTTATGTCTCTTTTGCGTAAAAGGGGCAAACTATTCACCCTATGCCCGTAAACTGTTATAAATGCAACGAAGAATTCAGTCACCGTATTCCCCGCGGATACTTCATCAAGAAGTACCTATCGTTTTTACCCCTTAAACGCTATTACTGTAGCCGCTGCTTAACTAAGAAATATATTTGGGGTTGAGTTAAATAGGTATTACTCACCCCTAACCGTCATTGTGAGGTACGAAGCAATCCCTGCGTTTAAAAAGCTTTTATGCATAGTTCAAATATTGCTTTGTACCTTGCAGTAACGGTATTAAGTATCCTACAAAATCTTAACCTGTAACTCTTTCAATCTCGGCAGCAATCGCCTTAAAAACTCATTCTTAAAGCCGGCTTCGCTGTAAATATCGGTTATCCATACAATTACTTTAAGTTCTACGCTGTCGGCGGCAATGGTGTTGATTAGTATTTCGGGTGCCAGGTTTTTAAGGATGTTGGCCGATTTACTTACCTCCTCCTCAATTACTTTGTTCAGGGCATCAAGATCTGTATCGGCAGGCACTTTAAATAGTATCTCAGTTTTCAGGAAATCGTTACTCAGGGTCCAGTTCACCAACCGGCCCGAAAGCAGGTCGCCATTGGGGATAATAACCTCCGAACCTTGCGGGGTAAGCATCTTGCTCGAGCGGATGCCAATGTCCTGCACCTTGCCTTTCTTGTCGGCCAGTTCTACATAATCGCCAATGCGGAAGGGTTTCTCGAAGATGAGTATAATGCCCGATACAAAGTTGTTAACAATGTTTTGCATGCCCAAACCAATACCCACACTCAGCGCGCCCAATACTACGGTTAATTTATCAAGCGGAATGCCTGATGCCGTAACGGCCAGTAATACACCAATAACCACAATAACCAGGCGTATGAGTGCCAGCTTTGAACCCTTATGTTCGGTTTTATCTTCAAACCTTACGGCACTTTCGCCAAACAGTATGCCTACATGCTTTTGCAGCATATTAGCCAGGTAAATAATCACCGCAAAAAACAGCACATTGTTGAGGGAGAAATGCACACTGCCAAATGTGCGTTCTTTGGCCAGCACCTGTTGCACCAGCGCAAACACACCGCCGGCAATGCTCAGGTTGATCATAAATACCAGCAGCCACAATATAACCGCCACTACCGATAGTATACGCCTGAAGGATGCCCTTGTAGAAATTATGTTCAAACGCGCAAACAACCCGTTTGAGCACGAACTTACCTTAATTTGCAATTCAAGAGCATCACTTATTACCTGGATGAAGGCGGCCAGTCCAATCACCTGTGTAAGTCCGATGATAGCCGTGGCGCTGAAAACCTTAGCCAAACTAATTCGCCCGAAGATGTTAAACAGGATAGAGAACACATTCAACCCTAAAAAAATGAGCAGGATGGGCTTAGCCAAACGTTTGGCAACATTTGCTTTAAGCAGTTTTTTATAAAAGTAGAAACCGATGTATAATGATGCTGCATTCAGGAAGATGAGCCACAGGCGCATCCATATGGCATCGTGTACTACGGTATTGGTAATAATGATGACAACGTACAGGCCTACGATCATGAGCCAGTAATTCATATCACTCTTAGGCAGCGTTTTCCAAAAATGTACGGTAACAGCTATCAACAGCAGTAACTGGGTAAGCTCTATGTACATCGATGGCGAATCGGGCTCAAACAAGGGCGTGATGTTGAGCATGACAATGAGCGTAGCCAAAACAGGATATGGACTGATGTAACTAAAGGTAAGCTGGCCCAGCTTTTGGCGCAGATCGGGCTTTTGTGTTTTTTTAAAGTTGCGGTAAACCCATATGTAAAATGCAATCCCGATTAAAAACAAAAGAATGCGGTTATCCCAAGTACTGTTAATAAAATAGCTCAAAATCTTGCCTTGCCCGTCAACCGCCGAGTTGATCAGATCACCAATACTGCTGCCTGGCTCGCTGCTTACCGGCGCCGACCATATGTAAGGAGATTCGCGCCCCAGCGCATTTTTGCCTGATTGCTGTAAACGCTCAGAGATAAGGTTTTGCAGATCGGTAACGGTGAGATATGATGCCGAAACATCGGCCAGCAAGCGGCTCACGGTATCTAACTTTGCTGTAGTAACCTTGCCTGCCGTTTGTAATCTTAGCTTTATTTCACTTATCTGGTTATTATATAAACGCTTCTCGGTTGTATCTTTTGCCGTAACCATCAGCACCGAATCGTTACTCAACTCAATTACCTGGTCGGCCAGGCGCTGCAAGTCATTATTATGCTTGGTTAACGTGTTTCGCCAGCCGGTAAGGCGGTTTAGCGCATCTTTCAAGATCAGGTTATAGCTAAGCAAGCTTTTGGTATCAATCACCTTTCGCGCAGCGTCCAGATCCTTTTTTACCGGGTTAACATCTGCCCGTACACTTTGCAGCCCGTCACGAATGTTCTCTATCCCAAAACCCCGTTTATTGGTGGCGTTAATTTCGGTAATGGCCGCCTGCGCTTTTTGAATTTTAAAAAGCAGCGTATCGGGTATGGTAACAGCGGTATCTGTTTTTGCTTTGGTAGAGTCCTGCGCTTTGGCTTTATGAACAAACGTTAAAGCAGTTATGAAAACCACAAAGAGCATTAAAAAATGCCGGGAAAGTTTTTTGTTCAAAACCATGCTTTACGATGTATAGTGTGCCTATTTTATACAACCATTTAGCAAAAAGAGTTTTTAAGAATAACTCTCTTACCTTAAACAAACAAATGAATTTATCATAAATTGATGCAGATGAACTATATTCAGCGTTTAAATAACACCTGGATTATGAAATTAATTTTACCTGCCCTTGTTGCAGTTTTATTTGCGTCGTGTTCTTCAAAACACAAAACCGACCTGGAGAATCAAGGCATCAGAGGAAATGTTTCTAAAATTATTGTATCGAATTATGATGCTTCGGAAAAATTTGGAGAAGTTCAAAAAGGTCGACTTAAAAGTACTGATGTTCAGGATGTGAACGAAGATGGTAATAACTTCAAAAACACATATACGTCTTTTTATGATCATGCAGATGATACCATACCCGGTATAAAAAGAACCAATGATGTATTTGTTTCAACATCGCGGTTTAATGATAAAAAACAACGTATAGCTGAACTTAACGATAAAAACCAGATAATAACCAAATTTATTTATAATGATGAGGGAAAGGTATCAGTAATTAACAATTTCAACGACGGAAAATTATCATCTAAAGCCAAATACAGTTTTGCCGACGGAAAGCTTACAGGATTAAAAGAATATAACGCAGACGGGGGCTTAAACGAAAATGTAAAATATACCACAGACGAAAGTGGATGGGTTACAGAAGAACAACGGTTTACTACAGATAATGAGTTAAAAAGTAAATTAACATTTTCTATTAAAGATAAGCTTGTTATGGGATATAAAAGGTACATCGGCAATAAGCTGGATGAAACCTATGAATTTAAATACCCTAAATTTGACGATCACAAAAACTGGATAGTACAATACAGGTACAGAAACAACGAAATTGAAGGTATTACTGAAAGAAAGCTTATTTATAAATAATAATCCTAAACTATTGTTTCAAAATTAGGGTTATATCTATATGCCCAATAGCCCGCAAAAATACACTCCGCCTATAAACCTTACCGGCCGCCTTAAATGGGTAGAGCGTATTGCGCGTTTATTTGATGAGCAGTTCAAGGTTCCGGGCACTAACTTCCGTTTCGGGCTCGATCCGATCATCAACCTCTTCCCTGTAGTGGGCGATGCAGCCGGGATTATGGTAAGCGCGGCACTGATACTAACCATGGCCCAAAAAGGGGTAAGCCGCAAGGTGCTTATTTTAATGGTACTTAATGTTTTTGTGGATGGATTGATAGGTGCCATACCCATCATCGGGCAAATTTTCGACTTTTACTTTAAAGCCAACAGCCGCAACATCAAGCTGCTTAAAGAACATTATGACGAAGGCAAACACCAGGGCAGCGGAACCGGCATTTTAATTTTTGTTAGTATTTTGCTGTTGCTGGGGGCTGTGCTGTTCGTGTACCTAAGTTATAAGTTAGTGGCGTTTCTTATCTCCCTTTTCTAACATATTATCATTGCTGAACAGGCAATACAACTTTAGCAAACGTTTGCGTAGATTTTTAAAAGTATTGTGTTTATAAAGCCTCAAAATCTTTCATATAATCAATAATTATTATTTAGTTTGTGATTCGCTGGCTTAGTATTAAGCAATATGCTGTAAAACATTAAATAAACCTAATTAAACAGCCCGTTCTGCCTATGCAATACTATGCCTTAAAGAGTTGCCAACATTTGTTATGAAAAAGTTTTTAGACGAAAATTTCTTGCTGCAAACCGAAACTGCGCAGCGCTTGTACCACGAGTACGCCAAAGATCAGCCTATTATTGACTACCATTGTCACTTGCCGCCCGACCAAATAGCTGCCGATTTGAACTTCAGCAACCTGTCGCACATTTGGCTGCATGGCGATCATTACAAATGGCGTGCTATGCGTACCAACGGTATCGACGAAAGCTACATAACCGGCAACAAAAGCGACTTTGAAAAATTTGAGCAATGGGCGGCCACCGTGCCTTATACCCTGCGCAACCCGCTATACCACTGGACTCACCTTGAGTTACAGCGCTACTTCGGCATTCACGATATACTGTCGCCTGCAACTGCAAAGCAGATCTACGACCAGTGTACCGAAATGCTGCAATCTCCTGAGTTTTCAACCAAAAGCCTCATCAAAAAAATGAAGGTTGAGGCCATTGGCACAACCGATGATCCGTTGGATAACCTGGAGTTCCACAAACAACTTGTTGGCAACGGTGTGACTAAAGTATTACCATCGTTCCGCCCCGATAAGGCCATGAACGCCGATGATACCGTTGCCTTAAACGCCTACATCGACAAGCTGGAATCACTTACCGACCTGAGCATCGGCGATTACGACACTTACCTTACCGCACTTAAAAAGCGTCATGACTACTTTGCCGAGCACGGTTGTAAAGTATCTGACCACGGTTTGGAGCAAATTTATGCCGAAGAGTACACCGAAAGTGAAATACGCGACATCTTCATCAAAATACGTACTGGTGGCGTATTAATGCCGGGCGAGATATTGAAAATCAAATCGGCCTTATTATTCCAGTTTGCCATTTGGGATCATGAAAAAGGATGGGTTCAGCAATACCACTTAGGTGCATTGCGTAACAACAACACCCGTTTGTTAACCAAGTTAGGTGCCGATACCGGTTTCGACTCCATTGGCGATTTTACCCAAGGTCGTGCCCTGTCTACTTTCCTTAATAAATTAGATACCGAAGATAAACTGGCTAAAACCATTCTTTACAACCTCAACCCTACCCAAAACGAGTTATTTGCTACCATGATTGGTAACTTTAACGATGGTACGGTTGCCGGTAAAGTACAATTCGGCTCGGGCTGGTGGTTCCTCGATCAAAAAGACGGCATGATCAAACAAATGAATGCGCTATCGAACATGGGCTTACTGCCGCGCTTTATTGGTATGTTAACCGATTCGCGCAGCTTCCTGTCGTTCCCGCGTCATGAGTACTTCCGTCGTATACTGTGTAATTTACTGGGCGATGATATTGAGAATGGCGAATTGCCGAACGATATTGAATGGACCGGTAAAGTGGTACAAGACATTTGTTACTTTAACGCTAAAAACTATTTTCCTTTTTAAGGCAAGATAATGAGCGAAATTTCAAATAAAGATTACAGCAGCGGTTCGGTACTTAACTTTGGCGAACTGCTGCTTCGTTTAACCCCCGATGCCGACGGCGACTGGTTGCAAGAGAACAGCCTGCCGGTATTTGTAGGCGGGGCCGAGCTTAATGTGGCTACAGCCCTCTCACTTTGGGATGTACCTTCGCGCTACTTTACCGCATTGCCTAAAAATGGCATGTCAACCCAGTTGATCTCATTTTTGGATGAGAAGAATATCGACACCTCGTCGATATTTTACCACGGTAAACGTGTTGGCCTGTACTTTTTAACCAAAGGACAAGATCTTAAACATGATGCCTTGATTTACGACCGCGCCAACTCGGCTTTTGCAGAGTTGACTACCGGTTTGGTAGATTGGGATAAAGTATTGGATGGTGTTACCTGGTTTCACTTCAGCGCTATTTGCCCGGCTATTAGCCAGCAGGCAGCCGATGTTTGTCGCGAAGCTTTAGAAGCTGCCTCACGCAAAGGCATCACCATTTCGGTTGATTTGAACTATCGCGCCAAGCTATGGCAGTACGGTAAACAACCCATTGATGTAATGCCCGAACTGGCGCAGTATTGCGACCTGATAATGGGTAACATTTGGGCCGCCGAGCGTATGCTGGGCGTAAAGGTTGACGAGTTGGTAACCGAATCGGGCCAGAAAAGCCTGTACGTTAAAGAGGCTCAAAAAAGCTCAGAGGAGATTATTAAGCAATTCCCTAAATGTAAGGCGGTGGCTAACACCTTCAGGTTTACTACCGAAGATAATACCAATATTGAGTATTACACCGTACTTTACGCCGATGGCAAACCGCACGTATCAGGCGAGTACTTTGCCGAAACCATTATTGACAAGGTAGGCAGTGGCGATTGCTACATGGCCGGCCTCATTTATGGTTACTACAACAATTATGAACCACAGGAAACGGTTGATTTTGCAACCGCTGCCGCATTTACCAAACTGTTCGTAAACAGCGATGCCACTAACCGCAGCGTTGATTTTATACAGCAAGCTATTATTAAATGAAAAGCAAACAGGAAGTTTTAGACAGCATTATTACGCAAGGCATGTTGCCATTGTTTTTTTATGCTGATGCCGAAGTAAGCGTTGAAATTACCCGCACCCTCTACAAAGCAGGCGTACGCGTTTTTGAATACACCAACCGCGGTGCCGCAGCGCTCGATAACTTTAAAAAGCTGAAAGAGCTGCAACAAACCGAAATGCCCTATTTGCATTTGGGTATAGGTACCATTAAATCAATACACGAGGCCGATGCGTTTATTAATGCCGGTGCCGATTTCCTGGTATCGCCCATTGTAAACCCCGAGGTGGCCAAAATGGCACACGATCTAAACATGCTGTGGATTCCAGGATGTATGACGCCTACCGAAATTTACACCGCCCAAACTGCGGGTGCGGCTTTGATCAAATTATTCCCGGCCAATATTTTAGGTCCGGAGTTTTTAACCTCGATCAAAGAGCTCTTCCGCGATCAGTTATTTATGCCAACCGGTGGTGTAGAGTTAGATGCAGGCAATATATCAACCTGGTTTAAAGCCGGTGTATGTGCAGTGGGTATGGGAAGCAAGCTCATCAGCAAAAAAGTTTTAGAAGAGAAACTATACGACGAATTATTTACCAATACCCAAAAAGCTATTGAACTGGTGCAAACCAGCCGATAAAACCAACATAAACCAATTATGAACAACATGAAGATGAGCAATTACCGCTGGACCATTTGCGCCCTGCTGTTTTTTGCCACCACCATCAACTACCTCGACCGCCAGGTACTTAGCTTATTAAAGCCTTTGCTTTCAAAAGAATTTGGCTGGACCGATAGTGATTACGGAACCATAGTTGGCGTTTTTTCGCTGGCTTATGCATTTTCAATGCTGTTTGCAGGTAGGGTAATTGATTATTTGGGTACCAAAGCGGGTTATGCATGGTCAATTATCTTATGGTCAGTTGGTGCTATTGTACATGCATTTGCTCATTTTATTCCGAGCAGTATTTTGGGTTTCTCGTTAGGCCGTACCGTATTAGCCGTTGGCGAATCGGGCAATTTCCCGGCGGCTATTAAAACAACCGCTGAATATTTCCCTAAAAAAGACCGCGCTTTAGCCACCGGGATATTTAACTCCGGCGCTAACGTAGGCGCTATATTAGCTCCTATTGTAGTGCCATGGATTGCCGAGCAATGGGGCTGGCAGTGGGCATTTATAGGCATTGGCGCTATTGGTTTTATATGGTTGATCTTTTGGTTGCTTTTGTACGAGATCCCATCAAAAAACAGAAAACTAAGCCCGGCCGAATACGAGTACATCCACAGCGATGAAATACAGCAGCATGAGCCTATTGAAGTAGAAAAGGTAGATGAAGGCCGTAAATTTACTTACGCCGAGTGTTTCAAATTCAAGCAAACTTGGGCATTTGCCTTTGGTAAATTTATGACCGATGGTGTATGGTGGTTTTTCCTGTTTTGGTTGCCGGCATATTTCAAAGCCCAGTATAACATGGAAGGTACCGCTATTTCGTTACCGATTGCCGTACTGTATACTATAACTATGGTTGGCTCTATTGGTGGAGGTGCATTCCCTACTTACTTTATTAATAAAGGTTATGATGCTTACACTGGCCGTATGAAGGCCATGTTTGTTATTGCCCTATTCCCTTTAGTTGTTTTACTTACGCCATATTTAAGCCAGTTCAGCTATTGGTGGGCGGTGGCACTTATAGCCATTGGCGCATCAGCACACCAGGCATGGAGTGCTAATATATTTACCACCGTGGGCGATATGTTTCCTAAAAAGGCCATTGCAACCATTACCGGTATTGGCGGTATGGCTGGTGGTATCGGCTCTTTCTTGCTTAGCAAAGGAGCTGGTATGTTATTTGACCACTATAAAGAGCAGGGTCATATCCAAACGGGCTACTCTATCATGTTTATACTGTGTGCCGTAGCTTACATTATTGCCTGGGTGGTAATGAAGGCTCTGGTGCCTAAGATGAAGCCTATCGAACTATAAATAGTTAATGCAAGGTCATTTATGGTTTTATGACATATGTGCATGAAACCATTTACCCTGCGCGCGTATTTTTACAAAACAAACAACCAAAACTTAACAGATTAACAAAAATCAATTATCATGAGTTTCAACGACGAGCTTAATAGCTTATTTGTTGAGGAGAGCCAGATACCGGCCGAATACCGGATCGAAGAGCTCCATCAACGGGAGTACCTGGTTAACGGGGAAATGAAACAATGGGACGGCGAGGTTAGCGAGGTGTACTCACCTATTTGCATACCCGGTCCTGATGGTTTACAACGCAAACTAATTGGCAGTTACCCGCTGGGTACCGAAAAGGAAGCGATGGACGCCCTTGAAGCCGCAGAAGCAGCTTACAACAATGGCCGCGGCGAATGGCCTACCATGAGCGTTGCCGACCGCATTAAGTGCCTCGAAAAGTTTGTGTACAAGATGGTAGAGCAGCGCGACCTGGTGATCAAGCTTATTGTATGGGAAATTGGCAAATCGGTTGCCGACTCGACCAAGGAGTTTGACCGTACGGTTGAATATATTAACCTTACCATTGACGCACTAAAAGATATTGACCGTCAGTCGTCACGTTTTGAAATGGCCGAAGGTGTGGTTGCACAAACCCGTCGTTCGCCAATTGGAGTGGTATTGTGTATGGGGCCGTTCAACTACCCGTTAAATGAAACCTTTACTACCCTTATACCTGCCATTATCATGGGCAACACTATCCTCTTCAAACCACCAAAACATGGCACATTAGTTCACTACCCTTTATTGAAAGCCTTCCAGGAATCGTTCCCTAAAGGTGTGGTAAATACGGTTTACGGTCGTGGTGCTAACGTTACCCCGGGCTTAATGGCTACCGGTAAAATTAACGTGCTGGCCTTCATTGGCTCGAGTAAGGTGGCTAACGATTTAAAGAAACGTCACCCCAAAATTAACCGCTTACGCGCCGTATTAAGTTTAGATGCCAAAAACGCAGCCATCGTTACCAAAAGCGCCGATTTAAACATTGCCGTAGCCGAGTGTATCTTAGGTTCGTTATCATACAACGGCCAGCGTTGTACCGCCATCAAGATCATCCACGTACACAAAGATGTGGCCGATGAATTTTTAAAATTACTGAGCGAAGGCGTTGCCAAATTGAAATACGGTATGCCATGGACCAAAGGTGTAAACCTTACCCCGGTGGCCGAACCAGGCAAGCCAGCTTACCTGAAAGAGTGTATTGATGATGCCGTTGCTAACGGTGCCAGCGTAGTTAATGAAAACGGTGGTGCAACGGTAGCTTCGTTCGTGTTCCCGGCTATAGTTTACCCGGTAAACGATAAGATGAAGCTATACCGCGAGGAGCAGTTTGGCCCGGTTATCCCGGTTATTCCGTTCGATAGTATCGAAGAGCCTATTCAGTACCAGATCGATTCGCCGCATGGTATGCAGGTGAGTATTTTCAGTACCGATGCACAGGAAACTGCCGATCTGATCGATCCGTTTGTAAACCTGGTAAGCCGCGTTAACATTAACGCCCAATGCCAGCGCGGACCAGACGTGTTCCCTTTCACAGGCCGTAAAGACAGCGCCGAGGGTACACTTTCGGTACATGATGCCTTGCGTTCGTTCTCTATCCGTTCGTTGGTGGCCACTAAAATGACCGATGCCAACAAGCAATTACTAAATGAAATTGTAAACGAGCACGATAGCAACTTCCTGAGCACGAACTATATTTTCTAAGAAGAGAATAAAGCGTACAGATTCTTGTAATAAAAACGGTAGCCTGCAAAGGCTGCCGTTTTTTGTTTAAAACATTTTTTAAAGAAATTATACCATCACCAAGCATGTAAAAAAGTAAGATGAAGCATGATATTTTGCTTTCTAAATGGAAAATCAAGTCTAAAAACCGTTAAATTTTCTAAAGTAATATTTCTATTAAATTACTAATTGTCAATGTTTTACACATTAAATGATTTAAATAAAGCGTAAATAGCTGTTTGCAAAAAGCAAATTCGCCTGTCTGTGAGTTTACTTTGCATTGTGGTTATCCCAAAGCGCTTGCTCTAAGGTATCACACGGTAAACCAATTATACACGAACACCATTCACGAAATTTAGCCTAACAGCAATAACGCGTTGCCCTGGATGTGTATTTTTTAAAGTTTGCCTAAAGCAACTATTAACTGACCTTGATGAAAAGATTTTTACTTTTAATTGCTTTTGTACTCACCTTTGCAGGCACTCGTGCAGCCCAAATTATAAGGGTAGAACCGGCATCATGGTGGACAGGCATGGTTAATACCCAGCTGCAGCTGATGGTATATGGCAAGGGCATTGGCGCATCAAAAGTAAGCTTTACTTATCCGGGCGTAACCTTGAAAGAGGCTGCCCACACCAATAATCCCAATTATCTTTTTGTTTACCTCAATATTGCTAAAGACACCAAGCCGGGCACGCTTAAACTTCAGTTTAATCAAGGTAACCAAACACTTACCCATAACTACCCGCTGCTTGCCCGCACTAATAAAGAGGGCGCTGCCGGTTTTAGTCAGGCTGATGTGATGTACCTAATCACCCCCGATCGCTTTGCCAATGCAAATGCCGCAAATGATGCATTAGAGGGCGTACAGGTTAATCGCGAAGATCCCAACGCCCGCCACGGTGGTGATTTGGCCGGTATAGAAAAACGCATCAATTACATTAAAGATCTTGGGTTTACCACCGTTTGGCTAAACCCGGTGCAGGAAAACCGCATGCCGGGCGGCTCATACCATGGCTATGCAATTACCGATTTTTATAACATCGACCCACGATTTGGTACCAACACCGAGTTTAAAAACCTGACCGCCAACATGCACCGTAATGGGCTGAAGGTAGTGATGGACATGATTTTTAACCATTGCGGCAGTTCGCACTGGTGGATGAATGATTTGCCTTCGAAAGATTGGATCAACAATAACTCGGGCACTTATGTGCAAACCAACCATGCTAAATACACGCTGATGGACCCGCATGCGGCCGGTATTGATAAAGACATCCTGATAAACGGCTGGTTCGTTAAAGAAATGCCCGACCTCAATCAGCGTAACAGGCATTTGGCCACTTACCTTATTCAAAACAGTATTTGGTGGATCGAGTATTCGCGTATCGACGGTATCCGTCAGGATACTTATCCTTACCCCGATTATGATTTTATGGCCCGCTGGTGCCGCGAGGTGCAGGCCGAGTATCCGCAATTCAACATCGTGGGCGAATCATGGTATGGCCGTTCATCGGCTTCATCATGGTGGCAGCAGGGTTCGGCCTTAAACAAGCAGGGTAAAACCGGCTTGAAAACCGTAATGGACTTCCCGCTTACTTTTATTACTTCGGGCGCATTTGATTACATTAAAGAAGACAGAACAGGTGAGGGTAGTCCGCTATACAGTATTTACGAAGAGCTGGCGCAGGATTTTATGTTTGCCGATCAAAGCAACATCCTCACCTTTTTAGATAACCACGATCTTGACCGCTTTGCCCGCGCCGATGACCCTGACTTGCGCCGCTATAAACAAGCGTTGGCATTTTTGTTAACCACCCGCGGCATTCCGCAAATTTATTATGGTACCGAAATATTAATGGACGGTAAAAAAGCCAAAAGCGACGGTTATGTACGCACCGATTTTCCGGGTGGATGGGCTGGTGATAAAACGGATGACTTTACCCCCGCAGGCCGTACCGCTAAGCAAAACGAAGCATGGAGCTACATGCAAAAACTGCTTACCTGGCGCAAAAACAACCCGGCCATAGCACAGGGCAAACTGGTACACTACGTACCCGACGGAACCGGCGTTTATGTGTACGCCCGCACCAGCGGCACCAAAACCGTACTGGTTTTGCTCAACGGTACTAACACCGAGCGCGATGTACCCATGGAGCGTTTTAAACAGGTAACCGGCACCCGAACGCGTGGCACCGATGTAATAACGGGTAAGCAACTCAATATCTCCCAAAACATAAAAGTACCCGCCAAAGGGCAATATATTTTAGAATTAAACTAACCAAAGTACCATATGCATAGCAAATAACTGTACGCAAACCTAACCAACCAAACCAATAGTCACAGTTAATGCAGGTAAGGCTTTGCCGTACCAGAGCATTTCAAAACCAATTATTTTTTAACCAATAAGTTTTTACAGCAAAACGTAAGTTGTATGAGAAAGAACTATCTCAAAAATTTTGCCCTTGTTTGTTTGCTGCTCGTTTTTTCGGGCTTTGCATTTGCGCAAACAGGCGGCATAACCGGCAAAGTGGTCGACGAAAAAAGCGAGCCTCTACCCGGTGTAAGTATTGTTATTACCGGTACCACACAAGGTACCGTAACCGGCCCCGATGGTGTATACCGCATCAGTAATATCAAGGCAGGCAGCTACACGCTATCGGCCCAGTTTATAGGCTACGAGAAAATTAGCAAAGCAGTTACCGTAACCAACGGTGCCACCGCCACAACCGATTTTCAACTGGTGCCCGATAATAAGGCATTGGGCGAAGTGGTGGTTATTGGCTACGGTACCCAAACCCGTAAAGAAGTAACCGGTGCTATTTCAACCGTATCGTCAAAAGATTTTCAGAAAGGAACCACCACTACCCCTGCCGAGTTAATTCAGGGTAAAATAGCGGGTGTATCGGTTACAACCAACAGCGGTCAGCCGGGTGCAGGAGCCACTATCCGTATTCGCCAGGGAGCATCTTTGAATGCCAGTAACGACCCCTTGATCGTTATCGATGGTGTGCCGGTGAGCAACAATGCCATTTCGGGCGCTTCGAACCCTTTGGCGCTCATTAACCCCGATGATATTGAGACGTTTACGGTATTAAAAGATGCATCATCAACCGCTATTTACGGTTCGAGGGCATCAAACGGTGTAATTTTAATTACCACCAAAAAAGGCACTGCCGGTACGCCGCAGTTTACCTTCTCAACCAAAAATGCCATTGCATCTATGCGTAATAAAATCGATGTTTTATCGGCAGATGAAGTGCGCAATTATGTCCGCAATTATGATGCAGCTAATGGCACTAACCGTTCATCATTTTTAGGTAGCGCCAATACCGACTGGCAAAACGAAATTTATCAGAAAGCTTTTACCTCTGATAACAACTTCAGCGTATCGGGCACCACGCACAAATTACCTTACCGCCTTTCGGTAGGTTATTTAGATGCTAACGGTTTATTAAAAACCGATCGCTTACAACGTACTACAGCAGCTATCCGTTTAAGTCCTAAGTTTTTTAACGATGCCTTGAAATTGGATTTTAATGTAAACGGCACCTACGCAAAAAGCCGCTTTGGCAACCAGGATGCTATTGGTGCAGCCATTGCATTTGACCCAACCCAACCGGTTTATAAAACAGGCAGCCCTTTTAACGGCTATAACGAGTGGTATGCTACTACCGGAGGAACCGTAGTGCTTAACCCTAACGCGCCCCGTAACCCGGTGGCTTTATTAAATGATAAAACCGACCAGTACGAGACTTACCGCAGCTTTGGTAACTTTACGGCCGATTACCGTTTTCCATTCCTGACCGGGTTAAGAGCTAACTTAAATTTAGGTTACGACCTTTCAAAAGGCGCGGGCAGCGTGTTTGTTCCGGCTACCGCAGCCCAGGCTTATGCTAATGCCGGCTCCAGCTATCAATCGCACCAAAAAAATTATAATACAACCGGCGAGTTTTACCTCAACTACGTTACCGATGTTAAATCGATAAAAAGCAACATCAACGCAACTGCCGGTTACGGTTACTACGACTTCCGTACAGTAAACCGCAATTATCCTCGGTACAATGCAGCGGGTGTGCTGTTAGCGGGTTCAACCCCGGTATTTGCTTTTGATGTTCCGCAATACACGCTCGAATCGTACTACGGACGTTTGATATACACTTTTGATACCAAGTACATATTTGCAGGTTCAATTCGTACCGACGGCGTTTCGCGCTTTTCGCCCGATCAACGTTGGGGGGTATTTCCATCGGCGGCCTTTACCTGGCGCATCAGCGATGAAGATTTCCTAAAGTCATCAAGAACAGTATCTGATTTAAAACTGCGTGTGAGCTACGGTATTACCGGTCAGCAAGATTTAGGTAACGATTACCTGTACCGTTACCTGCCAACCTACTTTGTGAGCAATAACGACTCGCAATATCAATTTGGTAACCAGTTTTACAACATGTATACGCCATCGTTTTACGATTCAAATTTGAAATGGGAAACTACCGCAACAACCAACGTAGGCTTCGATTTTGGTTTCCTGAACCAGCGTATTAGCGGTAGCGTTGATGCTTATTACAAAAACACCAAAGACCTGTTATCATACATCTTCCTGCCTGCAGGTACCAACTTTACCAATGGCCTGGTTACCAATGTGGGTAACATGGTTAACCGTGGTATTGAGCTGAATTTAAACTTTGTACCGGTAAAAACGCAGGATATTAACTGGACCGTAAACTACAACATCGCTTACAACCATAACAAAATTACCAACCTATCAGCAACCGGTGTTAATGATAGTTCGGTAGGTAACTCAGTAGGTGGTATTACCGGTGGTACAGGTACCAACGTTCAAATACAGTCGGTTGGTTACTCGCCTAATGCATTTTATGTGTACCAGCAGGTTTACGACCAAAAAACAGGTAAGCCGTTACAAGGGGTATTTGTTGACCAAAACAAAGATGGCGTTATTAATAACAGCGATCTGTACCACTACAAATCGCCTTTCCCTAAGTACATTATGGGTTTCAGCACCAATTTTAATTACAAAAAATGGTCGGTCTCAACAGTACTGCGCGCTAATATTGGCAACTACATGTACAATAACGTGGCCTCAAACCTGGGTACACAAAATACCATCATCAGCACGGCAGGCAACCTAAATAATAATGCCAGCCGCGATCTGCTGAACACCGGTTTTACCAACAGTACTTACCTGTCTGATTATTACGTTCAAAACGCGTCGTTCCTGCGTATGGATAATGTGGGCCTGAACTACAGTTTTGGTAAAGTTTTCAAAGGATCAGGTTTAAAACTTAACGTAGGCGCCAACGTGCAAAACGTGTTTGTATTGACCAAGTATAAAGGACTTGACCCTGAAATTTCGGGCGGTATTGATAACACGTTCTACCCTCGTCCGCGCACTTATACCCTGAGCTTAAACCTTGGCTTTTAACCCTTAAAAGAAGATAAGATGAAAAAGAATATATGGAAAAATCTGGGTATGGCTGTTTTAGTTTCAGCGGCCCTGGTATCCTGCAAAAAAGACTTAGACCGTACCCCAACCAATGCCACCACGGCCAATGATGTGTACAGTACCCCGCTGGGTTATAAACAATCGCTGGCTAAGGTATATGGCGCATTTGCATTAACCAGCAGTGTAGGTGCCGATAAATCAGACTTAGGTGGTATTGATGCCGGTACGTCAGACTTTATACGCCTGTATTGGAGCGCCCAGGAATGGACCACCGAAGAGGCGCTTTGTGCCTGGAACAATACCGATGTGCCCGACTTTCATAACCTTAACTGGGGACCGAACAATACCTTGCTGAATGGTTTATACAACCGTTGTATATACCAGATTACGGTAGCCAATGCCTATATACGTGAATCGACAGATGATAAGCTGGCCAGCCGTGGTATTACTGGTGCCGATGCCGATAATGCGCGTAAATACCGCGCCGAGGCCCGTTTTTTACGTGCTTACCAATACTGGGTGTTAATGGATTTGTTTGGCAACCCGCCATACGTTGACGAAACCACCCCGATAGGTAAATACCTGCCCGAGCAAATTACCCGTGCTAAATTATTTGCCTACATCGAATCGGAACTAAAAGCTATTGAACCAGCCTTAGCAGCACCCCGCCAAAACGAATATGGCCGTGCCGACCAGGCTGCCGATTGGGCTTTACTGGCCCGTATGTACCTGAATGCCGAGGTTTATTTAGGTAGCGGTAATGCAAAAAACACCGAGGCTATTACTTATGCCAGTAAAGTAATTGGTGCAGGTTATACCTTAATGTCGAGCTACCAACGCCTGTTTTTAGCCGATAATAACCTGAGTAATACCGAAACCATATTATCGGTTAACTACGATGGTGTAAATACGCAAAACTATGGTGGCACAACCTACATTGTAAACGCTGCTATTAATTCTGATATGAACCCTGCCAGCTTTGGTGTACCAAGCGGCGGATGGGGTGGTAACCGCAGCACACGCAACCTGCCATTATTATTTGCCGATCGTACCGGTACTACCGACAAGCGCGCCATGTTTTATGGCACCAACCAGGAAATTAGCAACGTAAACGAATTTACCCAGGGCTTAGCAGTTACCAAGTACAAAAACCTTTTACAAAACGGCACCGCAGCACCATCAACCGGGGGCACTTATTGCTCTGTTGATTTTCCGTTGTTCCGCCTGGCCGAAATGTATTTGATTTATGCTGAGGCTACCCTACGTGGTGGTACCGGAGGCAATACAGGTACTGCATTAACTTATGTAAACGCCCTGCGCACCCGTGCTTACGCTGGCAGTATTGCCGGTAACATAACTCAAGCAAGCCTTACGCTTAACTTTTTGTTAGATGAGCGTGGCCGCGAGTTGTACTGGGAGGGTTTCCGCCGTACCGATTTAATACGTTACGGACTGTTTACCTCGGCTACCTATTTATGGCCATGGAAAGGCGGCATACGCGATGGAAAAGGTGTTGAGGCATACCGTACACTGTTCCCTATCCCGAGCAGCGATTTGAACAACAACCCTAATCTTAAACAAAACACAGGTTATTAATAAGCACATCATAAGTTTATTATGAAAAAGATATTGTTTTCAATAATGGCAGCGGGCGGCGTAATGCTGCTCCTGCTGGCATCCTGCAAAAAGGATGAAACCAAAGTTTACTCATCGTTGGGTAATGCCGGAACGCTTACGGCATCAACTACAAGTCCGGCCCTATCCAAAGCTAATGGCGACAATGTAGCTCTTACCTTTAATTGGGGAGCAACACCTGTTACGGGGAGTGCAGGCACGGTTACTTACACCCTGCAGATTGATAAAAAAGGCAACAATTTTAAACTCCCGCGCGAAATTGCGGCAGCAGGTACTACCACCTCGGTTAAGGTAATTGACCTGAACAAGGCCTTGCTTAACCTCAGCCTTGCCGAAAACGTGTCAACCCAGGTTGAAGTGCGTCTTAAATCAAGCATTGCGGCAAATACCGACCCTGTTTACTCAAATGTTGTTACACTTACCGTTACGCCGTATTCGCTCATTTCATACGTGTATGTACCCGGCGGTTACCAGGGCTGGAATCCGGCTTCGGCTCCTACACTGGCATCGGCCACCAGCAATGGTATTTATGATGGCACAGTTACCGTAGCGGCAACCGTTACCGATTTTGGCTTTAAAATAGCCCCCGAGCCTAACTGGAATTTGAGCTACGGTGGCGCAAGCGGCCAATTAAGTACAAGCGGCGCAAACTTAGCGTTCTCAGGTGCGGGCACTTATAAGCTGCATGTTGATATGAATGCGCTTACCTACACCATAACCAAGCAATAAGCAATACCGGGCAATACTCGCAGGTGTTGCCCGGTGATTTTTTTGAATATCTAACCCTGCTAAATAAATGAAGATTTTGAACAAAGTGCTTCCGGCTGCATTGTTAACCCTTTGTGCTGTTGCCGCAAGCTATGCACAAAGCCCGGCAGTTAAAGGCGCAGGTAATGTAAACCAGGTGCAAATAAACGGGCAGCAGGTTAAACTAACCACGCAAAACGCCTTTGCCGAAGTAACGGTTTACAGCCCATCGGTAATACGTGTGCGTATGGATAAGCAGCCGCTGCAGCCCGATTTTTCGTACGCTGTAATTGCTAAGCCGCAGCAAACCAAGGCAACCATCAATCAGGATAATAACCAGCTGAGCATCATTACCGATTCACTTAAACTCGTTATCAGCAAAAAGCCTTATGCGGTTGCTTTTTACACGCCCGACGGTAAGGTGATAAGCGAAGACGAAAAGGGATTGACCACCTCATGGGTTAATGAGTCGGTTACCACGTACAAGCACATGCAAGACGGCGAGCGCTTTGTTGGCCTGGGCGAAAAAACCGGTAACCTCGACCGTAAAGGCAGCGGCTACACCAACTGGAACTCCGACACGTTTGGCTACCGCACCGATCAGGACCCCATTTATTCGACCATACCATTTTATATAGGCATACACCATAACCTCAATTATGGTATTTTCCTCGATAATACTTTTCAAAGCGATTTTAACTTTGGGGCGAGTAACAACCGCTTCTCATCATTCGGTGCCCGTGGCGGCGAAATGAACTACTACTTCATTTACCACAAACACGTGGCCGATATTATCAACTCCTATACCAACTTAACCGGTCGCATGAAAATGCCACCGCTATGGAGCCTCGGCTACCAGCAAAACCGCTACAGCTACTACCCCGATACCGAGGTATACCGCATAGCACAAACCCTGCGTGAGAAAAAGATACCAGCAGATGGCATTACGCTCGACATCCACTACATGGATAAATACAAGGTGTTTACCTGGGATAAAACCCGTTTCCCCGACCCGGCCAAGCTGACAAGCAAGCTTAAAGATATGGGCTTGCGCTTAACCCTAATTGTTGACCCTGGCGTTAAAACCGAAGCCGGTTATCCGGTTTATGAAGACGGTGTAAAAAACAACGTCTTTATTAAATATAGCGACAGCACCAACTATACCGGGCAGGTATGGCCGGGCTGGTGCCACTTCCCCGATTTTACTTCGGATAAAGGCCGTAGCTGGTGGCATGGGCAGGTAAAAAAGTACGCCGATGTTGGTGTGGATGGCATTTGGAACGACATGAACGAGATTGCAACATGGGGCCAAAAAACACCCGATAACGTGTTGTTTAATTACGATGGCCGCAACGTATCGCACCTGCAGGGCCACAACGTTTACGGTTTAGAAATGGCACGCGCCAGCTACGAGGGCTACCTTAAAGCAAGCGGCAACAAACGTCCGTTTATGTTAACCCGTGCTGGTTATGCAGGCTTACAACGCTATACCGCCATTTGGACAGGTGATAACCGTGCCGAAGAAGACCACATGCTTTTGGGTGTACGTTTACTAAGCAGCCTGGGTTTAAGCGGTGTAGCTTTTACCGGTATGGATATTGGCGGTTTTACCGGCAACCCTAACGTTGCTTTATATTCACGATGGATGCAGATAGGCGCATTTAGCCCATACTTCCGTAACCATACGGCGGTTAATACCAAATCGGCCGAGCCTTGGGCATTTGGCGAGGAAGCGCTGGAGATTTCGCGCAACTTTATTAACCTGCGTTACCGCCTGCTGCCTTATTTGTATTCTACATTTTATGAGGCAACCCAAAACGGTCACCCGGTAGTGCGCTCATTGGCTATTGATTATACCTTCGACCCTAAAATTTACGAAACCCAGTTTCAAAATCAATATGGCTTTGGCAACAGCTTTATGGTGGCTCCTTTTGGAGGCGTGGATAGCTTTGGAGCCGTATATTTTCCCGAAGGCAACTGGTACAATTTGTATACCGATGAGCAGATAAGCGGCAAGCAGGAAAAACTAACCCGTGTGAGCATTAATAAGCTGCCTGTATTTGTTAAAGAAAGCAGTATAGTACCCATGCAATCGCTCATACAAAGCACGGCCGAAAAACCTACCGATACGCTTACCCTGCACATTTACAAAGGCAACCGCAACAACAACTTTGTATACTATGAAGATGATGGCGAAAGCTACGATTACGAAAAAGGCTCGTTCTACAAACGATTGATGACTTACAATGCCGCCGCCAAACAGATCGTACTTAATGAAGCCCAAGGCAACCGCGCATCAAAATTTAAATACATTAAAGTGCAACTGCACGGTTTTGATGGCAAAGAGAAAGTTACCGTAAACGGTAGATCGGTTAGCTATAAAAAAGAGTTCGTATCGCTGTTAAACCCGATCTCAACCTTCGACCCTCAGGGTACCGACAATGCCCCTGAAGGCAGCAATGTACAAAGCCTGTTAATTGATAACAGCAAAGGACGCATTGTACTGGCCTACTAACAGCAACCCTATATTAACTGCTGGCAAAGCCCTCGGCACAAAACTTTGTGTTGAGGGTTTTGCATTTGTTATAATAAGCAGTTACACATACTTTTGCACATGATTAACACCTATGTTATGAGATTGCTGTTTGTGGTTCTTCTGGCTGTTGCTTCGTGGCAGCAGTTGGCGGTTGCACAAAGTAACAACGGGCTTATTGATGAGCTTAAACAAGAAATAGGCAAAAAAAAGCAATACGACCAGCAAAAGGAACAAACACTTGAAGCGCTTAAAAAGCAGCTGAATGCAACCCCTATACAAAATGCCGACCGGTTTTTTGACCTATGCAGCAGTATATACAACGAGTATAAATCATACCAATATGATTCGGCTTATGTATATGCCGATAAGCTTTATAAGCTTAGTATTAAAGTTAACAATACAAGCCAAACCTACCAGGCCAAATTAAAAATTGCCTTCATCATGCTGTCATCGGGCCTTTTTAAAGAAACCTTTGACAATTTGAAAGGCATCAACCCGCAATTATTGCCCGATAGCGCCCGGTTTGATTATTACTCGCTGTTAACACGTGCAAACTATGACCTTGCAGCCTTTAATAACGATAAGCACTACACGCCTTTATATAACTCCCTCGCCAATAAGTATATCGATTCGGCCATAGCTTTGAGTAAGCCCGGGTCGTACGATTATCAGTATTTTTCGGGATATAAAGCCCTGAAAAATGGGAAGCAGCAAATTGCCGAAACTACATTTAACAACCTGCTCAGGCAAAAACTTAACCGCCACCAGTACGCTATAGTAACATCTACCTTAAGCAACTTGTATTTGCCCAAAAATCAGCAAAAGGGAGTTGATCTGCTTATACATGCGGCCATTGGCGATATACAATCATCCACCAAAGAAACCGTGGCCCTGCTTTGGCTGGCCGAGCATTTATACAAGCAAGGCAATAATAAAGATGCTTATGATTTTTTGCAGCAAGCCATGGCCGATGCCGAGTTTTACGGCGCACGCCAGCGCCAGTTGCAAATAAGTACGGTATTACCCATTGTGGCCGCCCAGCAACTCAGTTACTCGGAAAGTGAACGTACCCGGTTTTTAACCTACTTTTTGCTCATCACGGTTTTGGCTTTGGTTGTAATAGTGATCACCATTTTATTGTTTAAGCAGTTAAAAGCGGTGCAGGCGCAGGAGAAAATAATTGAAGATAAGAATGCCGAACTGGAAGCCACCAATAACAAACTAACAGAGGATGCCCGAATTAAGGAGGATTACATCGGCCACTTTTTCGATTCGATCTCCATGTACATTACCAAGTTGGAGAAGTTGAAACACTCGATTGAAACCAAACTCACCCTCAAAAAGTATGATGAAATACGCGCAACCGTAACCGACATTAACATTAAAAAAGAGCGCGAGCAACTGTTCTACACGTTCGACCATGTGTTCCTGAAGATATTCCCGAATTTTATTGCCGAGTTTAACGCCTTATTTGAGGAAAAAGACCAGATATGGCCCCGCGAACATGAAGCTCTCACTACCGATCTGCGCATTTTTGCCCTCATGCGTTTGGGCATAACCGATGTACAGGCCGTAGCCAATATTTTAGAGTACACCGAAAAAACCATTTACGTTTACAAAATGCGCATTAAGGCCAAAGCCAAAATACATGGCGATGAATTTGATAGTCACATTATGAGGATTAAAGCAGTTTAAAATTTCTGTTGTTAACCCCCCAAACGCCATAAGCAAATCAAATAATGGAATAAATAAAAGCTCTTAAATAAAATTTTAAGAGCTTTTTTCAATTAGGTTAAATCCGGGATCTGCGGCAATTTCCTTTTCATGTGTTAAAAAAAGTAAGTTTTAACACAAGCAAACCAATCTGTAAAAAATGCCCTACAGTATCTAACGTACTGTTTATTGGATAATTTTTGTTCAATATTCATCAATAAACGGGTAGATAAAGGGCATAAATAACCTGAAATTGGCTAAATAACTTCTGAATATTCACACTTATCCAATACCGTTTATGAAAACTCATTCCAAACCTACTTAGAATTCTCAAAAATCTTTTTGAACTCTCTGTTAACAACATACCCGCTATGTTGTAATTGAAACCCTATGCCCTGAAAATTTTAAACTCATTACATGAAATCAATTTTACATTGTTTTTTAAATAAGAACGTATGGATATTGTTCTTAATGCTTGCCATGCTGTCGTTCAAACAGGCAAGCGCGCAGCAGGTAACTGTTAAAGGAACGGTTAAAGATACCTTAGGAGGCCTTGTTGGTGTTGGCGTTCGCATTGCCGGCTCGGGTCAAGGTACCTTAACCGATATTAACGGGGCCTTTCAGCTAAAAGCAGCCCCTGCCGATGTTATAAACTTTACCTACACCGGTTACGAACCTAAAACTATTAACCTCAACACTTTAAAACCACAGACTAACGGTGATTATGTATTCACCGTTACTTTAATTGCTAAAGATAATTCACTAAACGAGGTGGTTGTGGTTGGTTTTGGCAAGCAAAAAAAGGTAAACCTTACTGCGGCAGTATCAACCATTGATGCCAAAGAATTGGCTGGCAGGCCGGTGCAAAACGTAACCCAGGCATTACAGGGTTTATCGCCGGGACTCAATATATCTCAAAACAATGGATCGCTCGAAAGCCGGCCAAGCATTAACATTCGGGGCACAGGTAGTATATCAACTTTTGCATCAGCCAGCCCATTAATATTGGTTGATGGTATGGAGGGTTCGATCAATTTGCTTAACCCTCAGGATGTAGAATCAATATCAATACTTAAAGATGCCTCCGCTGCTTCAATTTATGGGTCGCGCGCGGCATTTGGTGTTATTTTGGTTACTACTAAAAAAGGTAAGGCTGGCCGTGTTAATGTTAATTATAATAACAGCTTCCGTTCAACCCGCCCGGTGCTTATGCCCGAAATGATGGACTCATATACCTTTGCCCAATACTTTAATGCTGCCGGTACGAATGCCGGCACCGCTCCGCACTTCAGTGCCGAACATCTGCAGCGTATATTAAATTATCAAAACGGAACACTTAAAGCATCGGTAATACCAACCCCTAACAATCCTAATTTTTGGGGCGAAGGCTATGCCTATGGTAACGATAATAATGATTGGTATGATGTAATGTACCGCAAACAGTCGTTTTCGCAAGAACATAGTTTAAGCATAAGTGGGGGCAATGATAAAACCACATTCTACCTTGCCGGCAATTTGCTCGATCAGGGAGGTTTGATGACCTTTAACCAAGATGTATACAGCCGCCATTCATTAACGGCCAAAATATCATCAAAGTTATCTTCATGGGCCGAATTCAACTTCACTAATCGTTTTTTGCGTGAGGGTTACCAACGTCCGGCCAATTTAACCGATACCTTTTACCAGGATCTGGGCCGCCAGGGATGGCCAACATTGCCATTGTACGATCCTAATGGTTATTTGTTCAGCTCGCCATCTCCGGCATTGGGTATGCGCGATGGCGGTAAAGATAATAACCGTACCGAAACCATTTACCAGCAGTTTCAATTAGTGTTGGAGCCTGTAAAAAGCTGGAAAACATTTATCGACCTTAACTATCGTACCCGTAACGATTTTCGTCACTGGGATTCGCAAATGCTGTACAACTATGATGTAAAGGGCAACCCTTATGTGTACAAAAACTCATCGAACGTGTACGAGTATGGTTTTAAAGAAAACTACTATAACATTAACGCTTACTCTGAATATACAAAATCCTTACAAAAGCACAATTTTAAAGGTATGGTGGGCTTCCAGCTCGAAAAAACCGGATATCGTGATTTAAGTGCACAACGTAATGGTATAATTGTATCATCGTTGCCAACACTCAACACCACATCGGGTACCGATTACAGTGGCGCTGTGGTTGCACCGGTAGTTTCCGGGCAGTACCAAAACTGGTCTACCATGGGTTTCTTCAGCAGGATTAATTATGACTATGATGGCCGCTACCTCATTGAAGGTAACCTGCGCTATGATGCTACTTCACGCTTCCGGGCCGATAAACGCTGGAACTGGTTTCCTTCGGTATCGTTAGGCTGGAACGTTGCCCGCGAAGACTTTTTCAAACCTCTTGCCCAAGCCATCAGTACTTTAAAATTCAGAGCATCATACGGTTCATTGGGTAACCAGAATACTAATTTATGGTACCCAACCTATATTACTATGCCAATAGGTACAGCATCGGGTAGCTGGCTAATTAATAATGCAAGGCCTAATACGGCCAGTTCGCCTTTACCAGTAAGTACAACCCTGTTTTGGGAAACCGTTAGAACTTATAACCTGGGTTTAGATTGGGCAGCCTTAAACAGCCGCTTAACAGGCTCGTTGGATGTTTTTGACCGTAAAACTGCTAACATGCTTGGTAAAGTTGGAGAATTGCCGTCAACATTTGGTACAACTATACCACCAAGCAATAACACCGACTTGGTTACTAAGGGCTTTGATCTGGAAATTGCATGGAACGACCGCCTTAAAAACGGGCTGCGTTACGGTGTAAAATTCATCTTGTCTGATAATCAAACAACGGTTACCCGCTTCCTGAATATCACAAAAGATATTGGACAATACAGGGAAGGGCAAAAACTTGGCGAAATATGGGGTTATACCACATTAGGTATTGCTAAAACGCAGGCAGAAATGAATGCGCATTTAGCATCTTCAACTAATGGGCAAAGCGTATTTGGTTCGCAATGGGCGGCTGGCGATATTATGTATGCCGATTACAACGGCGACGGTAAAATTGACTGGGGTAACTGGACAGAGGGGAACTCTGGCGATGCTCATATTATAGGCAATAGTACCCCGCGTTTCCGTTTTGGTTTTGATCTTAACGCGGCATGGAAAAACTTTGATGTACGTGCCTTTTTACAAGGCGTAATGAAACGTGATTACTGGCAAGGCAGCTCTTTCTTTTGGGGCGCTGTAAGCGATAAATGGTGGTCGATGGGTTTGGTGCAACACCAGGATTATTTCCGCGCCAACCCAACCGATCCAATGGGTCAAAACCTCGATGCTTATTACCCGCGGCCGCTGTTTGGTACGGGTAAAAACCAACAAACACAAACCCGCTACTTGCAGGATGCTTCATACATCCGCTTAAAAAACCTGCAAGTAGGGTATACCTTGCCTGCATCGGTAAGCAAAAGGCTGCATATGCAAAACCTCCGTTTGTTTGCCTCGGGCGAAAACCTGTGGACCGGTACCGGCATGGCCAAAATGTTTGACCCGGAAACGGTTGATGGTGGTGTAGGTGGTAGCGTGTATCCGCTGTCGAGAGTACTGTCGTTGGGTTTAAGTGTAACGTTTTAACAAGTATCGGTCATGAAATTATTTAACATAAAAAGCAGTATATTTTTAGGATTGGCAGCAGTTGTTATGCTTTCTCCATCCTGCAAAAAGTTTTTAGAAGAAACCCCGCCATCAAACATAACTCCTGAGAGTTATTTGAAAGAAGAAAATCAGTTGGCGGCCTATGCTATCGGTCAGTACACTGCGGTATTGCCCTCACACGCCAACTGGTCTTTTGGTACGTTTGGCATCGATGGCAATACCGATAATATGGCCATACCGGCATTAGATAATAAATACATGCCTGGTTTATGGCGTGTTGATGCCAGCGGAGGTCCATGGGAGTTTACCAATATTTATAATTCGAATTACTTTCTTGAAAGGGTTGTGCCATTATGGAAAGCAGGAGGCATATTAGGTAACACCGAAAATATTAACCATTATATCGGGGAGGTATACTTTTTGCGTGCTTTCGAGTACTTTAAAAAAATGCAAATATTTGGTGATTTTCCGATCATCAAAAATACAATGGCCGATAACCTTCCCTTATTGATAGAGGCAAGTAAGAGAAGGCCTCATAGCGAAGTTACCCGCTTTGTACTTTCTGACCTTGATTCGGCTATCACCCTATTAAAAACTGTGTCGCCCGATGGGAAGAAAAACCGTATTTCAAAAGCTTGTGCACAATTACTAAAGTCGCGTGTGGCTTTATATGAAGGCACCTGGCTTAAATACTTTAAAAACACAGCTTTTGTGCCCAACGGCAACGGTTGGCCTGGGCGTGCCAAGGATTACAATGCAAACTACCAATATGCTTCAGGCAGTATCGATGCCGAAATACAGTACCTTTTAGAGCAATCAATGTCCGCAGCCCAGGCCGTGGCCGATCAGGTTGCACTTGTTAATAACACCGGTCTTATCGAGTCTATAAATAACGAAAACCCATACATCAATATGTTTGGCGCGCTCGATATGTCGGGCTATAGCGAGGTGTTGTTATGGCGCCAGTATAACCAAAATTTGGTAACGCATAATGTACCTGTGGCAGCACAGGCCGGCAATTATGCAGTGGGTTTAACCCGTAGCATGACCGAGAGCTTTTTAATGGCAAATGGCTTACCTATTTATGCACCGGGCAGTGGCTACAAAGGAGATGATTATGTTAAAGATGTACGCATAGATCGTGACGGCCGGTTAAACCTATTTTTGAAAGAACCAGGCCAGCGCAACGTGCTCATTAATTTAAATATGGCTACCCACGCCACCGAAATAGAGCCAATACCGCGTATTGCCGAGCCCAGCTATGAGCAAAAATATACTACCGGTTACGCCATACGTAAAGGCTTAACCTATGATGCACAGCACTGCCGTAACGGTTCGGGCTTTACAGGTAGCATTACATTCAGGGCTGTTGAGGCTCACCTCAACTATATTGAGGCCTGCTACGAGCGCAATGGTGTACTTGATGGTAAGGCTCAAACCTACTGGCAACAAATACGTACCCGTGCCAAGGTGAGTACCGATATTGCCAAAACCATTAATGCTACCGATATGAGCAAAGAAACCCTGGATTGGGGAGCCTATTCGGGCGGAACATTAATTAGTCCTACCTTGTATAATATTCGCCGCGAACGCCGCAACGAGTTGATGGCCGAAGGATTAAGAATGATGGATCTAAGACGCTGGAAAGCATTAGACCAGCTTATTACTACGCCATACCATGTTGAAGGCTTTAAACTTTGGGGCCCAATGCGCTCTTGGTTTACCCCTGCTCAAATTGTTTACGGCGCAAATGGTGTGGTATCTGACCCGGCATTAGGGCAGTACCTGCGCCCTCACCAAATACGCAGTAATGCCGACTCGTACAGGGGCAGCCGCTGGGCATTGGCACACTACCTTAATCCTATTGCTATACAGCATTTTAACCTGACCGGTAACGGTGGCGATGCCAATAGTTCGCCAATTTACCAAAACCCCGGATGGCCAATGACCGGTGGTGCCGGTGCAATTGGTTATTAATCAATGTAACAGGATATGTACAATCTTTAAGCATTTAATTGTGCAGTTTTATAAATAGTTCAGGCTGGCGGGCGAAAGCTTCGCCGGCTTGTTTTTTACCACAGAAAATCATTTATTGCCGCACCTATCATTACAAATTATGAAAGTTTATAAAATATTTTTGTTGCCTGGCTTACTGGCGCTTGCATCATACACTTCAAACGCCCAAACGGCATCGCAGCCGTTGGTTATTACGGTTGATGCCAAAAACACGGCGCAAACTATTCATAACTTTGGCGCATCGGGCTGCTGGTTTTCGGAAGGGATTGGTAAATACTGGCCGGTTGCCACCCGCGAAAAAATGGCCGAACTGCTTTTTAGCAAAGCAAAAGCAGCCGATGGCAGCCCAAAAGGAATTGGCCTTTCGGCATGGCGCTTTAATATAGGCGGTGGTACGGCCGAACAGGGCGATAGCAGCGGTATAAAAGATTTTCGTAAACGGGTAGAATGCTTTTTATCCTCGGATGGTACTTACGACTGGAACAAACAAGCCGGTTATCAATGGTTTTTGCGCAAAGCTAAAACTTATGGGGTCGAAAACCTGATCGCATTTTCAAACACGCCACCAGTACAGTTTAACCAAAACGGGCGTGGCTTTAAAACCGTAAAGGATTACAAAGCCAATTTAAAACCTGATAAGTACAATGCATATGCCGACTTTTTAACCGAAGTAATTAAGCATTTTGATAAAGAAGGCTTGCATTTTAACTACATAAGTCCGGTTAATGAGCCGCAGTGGGACTGGTCGAACAAGCCCGGCGAAGCCAGCCAGGAAGGCAGCCCCTGGAGCAATGCCGACATACACAAGGTAATTACGGCCGTTGATGCATCACTCGAAAAAAAGAAACTTAGCTCACAGATATTGACTACCGAGGCCGCTATGCTTACTTACATGTACAGCGGCAAATCATCGGCATCAAAACAAATACAAAATTTTTATACCGATACAGCAAAGCTGAGCTTTAACACGCTGAAGCATGTGCCACGTTTTATTGCCGGGCATAGTTACTTTACCGATTCGGGCGATAGCAGCATAGTTGCTGTGCGTAAAACCCTGGCCGATACGGCGAGCAAATACGGCATTGAGTACTGGCAATCAGAATATTCGATGTTGGGCGATGGTTTTAGAGAGGGCTCTAAAGAAAAGCGCAGCCAGATAGACTGCGCCCTGTTTTTAGCCAAAATGATTAACCAGGATTTAACTGTAGGTAACGCCGCTGCCTGGCAATTATGGAATGCCTGGGAACCCGGTAGCGCTGAGTTTGATACCCGCTATTACCTGCTGGCTTTAAAACCCGCCAATGCCGAATATACCAATGGCGATTTTGCCATCACCAAAAATCTGTGGGCTATGGGCAACTACAGCCTGTTCGTTCGCCCTGGTATGAAGCGTGTAAGCACCGGCCGTAATGATGGCTTAAGTGCCGTAAAAGTAGCGCAAGATGTAATGGTTGCGGCATTCACCGGTGGAAAAGACAAGCTGGTAATGGTGATTATTAATTATACTGATAAGGTTAGAGATATTGTACCGGAGTTGAAAAACCTTAAAACAGTTAAGCAGTATCAAACTTATGTTACATCGGCCAATGCCGCAGATAATTTGAAACCATCGGGCATACAAAAATTTAATAAAACCATTAGTTTATTACCACGCTCGGTTACAACAGTTGTTTTTAACTAAAATAGCCTGGCAAGAAGAGAAGCGGAAATTTACCCCCTGTTATTTATCAAATTGCCCCTTACATACCAACCGTTATTGTGGTTTATTTGTAATGTGCCAATAAACCATAGCAGGGGTCTGTATCTCTGTAGAGGCTTTAAATTTCTTGTTTAACTATATCTGCTGTTTTATGTCCCAAAATCTGTTGTGTAAACTGTTCTGTTTTTTGCTGCCCCTGTTGGTTCAGGCAAATTGCTTTGCGCAAAAAAAGCAAGCCAATAATGCTTGCAGTGCCTACCTGTTTACCTATTTTACCGGCAACAGTAAAGATGAGGAAGCTATCCGTTTTGCATTAAGTACCGATGGGTACCACTTCCGGGCTTTAAATGGTAATAAACCAGTTATATCATCGGCTGCTATAAGCGCAACCGGCGGCGTGCGCGATCCGCATATTTTGCGCGGTGCCGATGGCAAAACGTTTTACATGGTAGCTACTGATATGGTTTCGGCCAATGGCTGGGATTCTAACCGGGGTATGGTGCTGCTCAAATCAACCGATTTGATTAATTGGAAATCGGCCAAGGTGCACGTACCGACCAGGTTTCCGGCGTTTGCCGCTGTTAACCGGGTATGGGCACCGCAAACCATTTATGATGCCAAGACGGGCAAGTATATGGTATACTGGTCTATGCGGGCGGGTAGCGATCCTGACAAGATCTATTACGCTTACGCCAATAAAGACTTTACCGATTTTGAAAGCGAGCCAAAACAATTGTTCTTCAAGCCCGATAATGGTGCCACTATTGATGGCGATATTGTAAGTAAGGACGGTAAGTTTTACCTCTTCTTTAAAACAGAAGGCTCGGGCTCGGGTATCAAAATAGCTGTTTCGGATAAATTGACCGAAGGCTATGTGCTCAAAGATAAATATGTACAACAAACCCCTGACCCGGTTGAGGGCGCAGGCGTTTTTAAATTAAACGATGGCAAAGGCTATATTTTAATGTACGATTTGTACACCAAAGGCAAATATCAGTTTACCAAAACCATCGACCTTGAAAACTTTAAAGTGGTTGACAGCGAGGTAAGCATGAACTTTCACCCGCGCCACGGTACTGTTTTGCCTATTACTGCACAAGAGCAGCAGGCTTTAATCGGCAAATGGGGCAAAGCTGCTGATATACTTCAAAACATAGGTTCGAAAGCCATAAAGCAGCGTAACATAGCTATAGATACAGTTGCCAAAACATTGCAATTGCAGGTGTTGCCGGGTAGCAACCTCAGCAGCTTTAACCCGCAGTTTGCCGCAATGCAGGGTGTTAAAATATTGCCATCAACGCCACAAAACTTTACTAAGGGAGCGGTTAAATACACGGTGGCTATATCAGGGCAAAAGCCGCAAACCTATACTGTTTCGGTAAAGGATTATCACAACGCTATTTTAAATGGCTCATATGCCGATCCGGACATTATCTTCTCTAAAAAGATGGGGAAATACTACCTGTACCCAACCAGCGATGGTTTTACAGGCTGGAGCGGCACCTATTTCAAAACCTTTTCATCGCCCGATCTGGTGCATTGGAAAGACGAAGGCGTAATACTCGATTTAGCCAAAGATGTAAGCTGGGCTAAAAAGAATGCCTGGGCACCAACCGCTATTGAAAAAGAGGTTAACGGAAAATTCAAGTACTATTTTTACTTCTGCGCAGCGCAAAAAATTGGCGTAGCCGTGGCCGATAACCCTGCCGGGCCGTTTACTGATTTGGGCAAACCATTGATTGATAAGCTACCCGAAGGCGTTAAAGGCGGTCAGCAAATTGACCCGGCCGTTTTTTACGACCCGCAAACCCGCAAAAACTACATCTACTGGGGTAATGGTTACATGGCTGTTGCAGAACTGAATGATGATATGGTTTCGGTAAAAGAAGGCACTACTAAAATCATTACACCCGATAAAACCTTCCGCGAGGGTTGCTACGTGATATTCCGCAAAGGTACCTATTACTTTTTATGGTCTGAAGATGATACCCGCAGCCCTAACTACCAGGTAAGGTACGGAACCTCAACATCGGCTACGGGGCCCATAACCATCCCGGCCAACAATCTTATTTTAAGTAAAGATGCCGCTGCCGGTATTTACGGCACGGGGCACAACTCGGTAATACAAGTACCGGGTAAAGATGAATGGTACATTGTTTACCACCGCTTTACGTATCCCGGCGGCATCAATATGGGAGATGCGGCAGGCTACAACCGCGAAGTATGTATTGATAAGCTGGAGTTTAACGCCGATGGCAGTATTAAACCTACAGCGCCCACTCATAAAGGCATAAAGCCGTTGGGTGGCAATAAATAAAACCGCTGCAGGCAATGCAGCAAAAAACTATCTGGATAAATGAAAACAACAGTAATTTTTAAATACGCAACAGGCATACTTTTAATATCGGCACTAACGGCTGGTTTAACCGCTGCCAACATGGGCGTAAGCTTGCATCCTGCAGAACATATAAAACCCGAAAAAAAGAAAGAATTTACCCCCGGCGAACTTTGGTACGATACCGATGGTAACCTGATAAACGCGCACGGCAACGGCATACTAACCGTGGGTAAAACCTATTATTGGTTTGGCGAAAAGCGTGGTTCGCACGAGTCGGGAGGGGTGAACGTTTACTCCTCAAAAGACCTGTACAACTGGAAGTTTGAAGGCCTGGCGCTTGCCCAGTCAAAAGACCCTGCCAGCGATATTACCGAGGGCTGCGTAATGGAACGCCCCAAGGTTATCTACAATAAAAAGACCAAAAAATACGTGATGTGGGTGCACCTCGAGCTTAAAGGCAAAGGTTACGCCGCAGCACGCGCCATGGTAGCCGTGAGCGATAAAGTTACTGGTCCGTACCAATATATTAGCAGTTTCAGGCCAAACGGCAACATGTCGCGCGATATGAATTTGTTTGTAGATGATGATGGCTCGGCGTACCACATTTACTCGTCTGATGAGAACATGGATCTGCGCATAGCCAAGCTATCCGACGATTATCTGACCTCGACAACCGAAGACAAGATAATTTTCCGCCGCCAGCGCGAAGCCCCGGCTTTAATGCGTTATCATGATAAATATTACCTCATTACCAGTGGCTGTACCGGCTGGGCACCCAACAAAGCCAGCGTACACGTGGCCGATAACTTGTTTGGTCCGTGGACACTGGTAGGCGACCCCATGGTTGGTCCCGGTGCCGATAAAACTTTTGGCGGGCAATCAACCTACATACTGCCGCTGGCCGGTAAAAAAGATGCTTTCATTTTTATTGCCGATAAGTGGAACCCTAAAGATTTAAAAGACAGCAGGTACCTGTGGCTACCCATTCAGTTTAAAGATGATAAGCTGACCATTGAGTGGATGGACAAATGGAACCTGGACTTTTTTAAGAAATAAAACTATACCCCAGGCTTGTAAAGGCCGGGGGTTAAAATGCTGTTGAACATTAATAAGATTGTTGTAGATGTTCTGTTGCAATGGCGCTAATTTTAGAATGTTATGCAACTACTACCCCTGTTACCATCCTTAAAAAAAAGTATTGGCGCTCTGCTGTTATGCGCTTGCCTAACTCCTGCAAAAGCACAAAAGCCCGCCTGGTTAGACGAAACCAACACCGAAGAGAACCGCATGAAAATGCACAGTTCATACTTCAGTTATGAAAGCGAGGCTCAGGCTGCCAAAAACAGCTGGCAATCATCGGCTAATTATCAAAGCCTTAACGGTGCCTGGAAATTCTTTTGGGCCCAGCAGCCCGATGGTTTACCCAAGAACTTTGAATCGGTTGGATTTAATGATAGCGGCTGGAAAAACTTTAATGTACCCGGTAACTGGGAAATGAACGGTTACGGGTTTCCCATCTATACCACATCGGGCTTTGAGTTTACTTACCTCATGCCCAACAAAACGGCCAACCCGCCCATGGTACCCATGAATGTGAACAACACGGGCGTGTACCGCCGCGAGGTTGTGGTACCCGACAACTGGAACGGCAAAGAAGTGATATTGCACGTAGGTGCTGCCAAATCAAATCTTTCGGTTTGGGTAAACGGTAAATATGTAGGCTACGGTGAGGATAGTAAACTACCATCGGAGTTTAACATTTCACCATATCTTAATAAAGGCAAAAACCTTATTGTAATGCGCGTAATGCGCTGGTGCGATGCCAACTACATTGAAGACCAGGATATGTGGAGGCTAAGCGGTATAACCCGCGATTGTTATCTCATGGCCCGCAACCCGGTGCATTTGTACGATGTTGAGCTTATTCCTCATCTCGATTCGTTGTACAAAAATGCTACGCTTACAACTACACTTACCCTAAACCGTAAACCACAAACGTCGGTAACGGCTGATGTAGAACTTAATGACAACAGCCGGGTGGTATTAACCCGCACAGTTAAAATCGATACCTCGGCTTCGCTTACATTTAACCTACCAGTTACCGCCCCCAAATTATGGACCGGCGAAACACCCAATTTGTACGATGTAGTGGTAAAACTGCGTAATGCCAAAGGCGAGATAATTGAGGTAATCCGTCAAAAAGTCGGCTTCCGCGAAGTTGAAATTAAAAACGGGCTGTTTATGGTGAACGGCAAACCGGTAATTATTAAAGGTGTAAACCGTCACGAAACCGACCCGGTTACCGGGCAAACCATTACCCGCGAGGCCATGCTGAAAGATATTCAGCTGATGAAGAAATTCAACATTAACGCTGTGCGTACCAGCCATTACCCTAATAGCGAGGTATTTTTAGACCTGTGCGACCAGTATGGTATTTACGTAGTGGGCGAGGCCAATATCGAATCGCACGGTATGGGCTATGATATTACCCAAACCATGGCCAACCGCCCAACCTGGATGCAGGCACACTTGCGTCGCTGCCAGCGCATGATTGAGCGTGATAAAAACCATGCATCCATCGTTATATGGAGTATGGGTAACGAGGCCGGTAACGGGTACAACTTTTATTCGTGCTACTTGTGGATGAAAGAGCGCGACCCAAGCCGCCCCATACAATATGAGCGTGCCGTGGCCGATTACCGCAACCTGATTTGGGAGTGGAACTCGGACATTATTGACCCTATGTACCCAACACCTGCCGGTATGCTGGCTTATGTTAAAAACAACCCCAAGCCTAAGCGTCCGTTTATTATGTGCGAGTATGCCCATGCCATGGGCAACTCGTTAGGTAACTTTACCGATTACTGGGACATCATCCGCAAAAACAAGAACCACTTTCAGGGCGGCTTTATATGGGATTTTGTTGACCAGTGCTTTCAACGTGTAAATGCCAAGGGCGATACCGTATACACCTACGGCGGCGATTATGAAGACAAAGAAGCCATAACCGATTGGAACTATGCCGCCAAAGGTATTTTTTATGCCAACCGCACTCCGTATCCGCACGCCTGGGAAATGAAAAAGGTCTATCAGGATATTCATACCACGCTAATTAGCGGCAATAAATTAGAAATATACAACGAAAAGTTTTTTACCAACCTGAGTGATGTAAAGCTGGATTGGGAAGTAGTGGTTAACGGAAAAAAAGTGCAGCAAGGTTCGTTAGCCAACGTAAATGTCAGGGCACAGCAAACGGCATCTTTCAACTTGCCTTTAAAAAATCTTCCGGCAGGCGAAGCATTCTTAAACTTGTCGTTTAAAACTAAAGATGCACAGCCGTTAGTACCTGCAGGCTACGAAATTGCAACCGAGCAGTTAAGCCTGGGCGGTAGTTATAAAAATGCCATTGCTGTAAAAGGAGAGGGTGGTTTAAACATGAAAGAGGGCGATGGTAAACTCACCATCAGTTCATCGGGTGTAAAGGTGTCGTTCGATCAAAAAACGGGCTTTTTAACAAGCTACGAAGTGGGTAAGCAACAATACATTGATGCCAAAGCAGCGCTTAAACCTAATTTTTGGCGTGCACCCAACGATAATGATTTTGGCGCAAGCCTGCAAACCAAGCTCAAAGCATGGAAAAATACCACCGAAAAGCCTGTTTTAAAAAGCCTGACTTCAACCATTGAAAACAATGTGGCTGTGGTGAAGGCCGAGTACGATTTGCCCGAGGTTTTCTCGAGATTGAGCGTTGATTATACCCTTAACGCTAAGGGTGAGTTATTAACTCACCAAAAATTAACCGTGCTCGATACATCAAAAAAAGTAGAGATGCTGCCCCGTTTTGGTATGCAGTGGATATTGCCGGCCGGGTTCAACAGCATTGAATACTACGGCCACGGCCCTTACGAAAACTATCAGGACCGCAACTTTGCCAGCAATGTGGGCTTGTACAAGCAAACGGTTGATGCGCAGTTCTTTCCTTACGTAACCCCGCAGGAAACCGGGAACAAAACCGGCGTGCGCTGGTACAAAGTAAGCAACGGTAAAGGCAAAGGCCTGCAGGTTACGTCGAACACGATGCTAAGCGTGGGTGCCCTGCACTACTTCGACAGTGATTTGGATGATGGCGATAAACGCCACCAACGCCACGCGGCCGACTTGGTTAAACGCCCGCAAACCCAATGGAATATTGATTTTAAACAAATGGGTGTAGGAGGTATTGATAGCTGGCGTTCACGACCAATGAGCCAATACCAGTTGCCTTACGGTAATTATGAGTTCAGTTTTTTAATTAAGCCGCTTTAATTTCAACATGCACCCTCAACTCAAATTTACACATAAGTTATATCTTACTGCCTCACTTGCCTTTGGCTTGTTAACAGGCACGGCTTCGGCGCAGCAGCGTGCGGGTGCGCAATATTTCCCCTCGCGCGATGAAATGCTGAAGAACTATGCCCACGCCACGCTGACCGATTCGGCCGTTAAGAACACGGTTTTTAAAACCACCGTTATACCAGCCTGGAAACCAGATGGCAAAGGATTTATTTACCGTAACATCGTTTCAAAAGACAGTAGCGCACAATACGTTTATGTAGATGCCGAGAAGGGCACTCGCCAAACCGCGTTCGATGCTGATAAATTGACGGCGGCACTAAGCACAGCAAGCGGCACTACGGTTAGCAAAGACAGGCTGGTGCTGTACGATTTAAAATGGCTGACCGATGGCAGCACGCTCGAGTTTCGTTACAAGAACCGCTTTTATAACGTCAACCTAAATATTTATGCAGCTACATTGGTTGCTACCAAACCCACTCAACCTTACCGTTGGCGTGGTAGGCGCGATAGTATATCGCCCGATAAAAAGTGGGTGGCTTTTATTAAAGACTATAACGTGCACATACGCCCGGTAAACGGTGGAGAGGCTGTTAAGCTAAGCACCATCGGCACCAAAGAAAAACCTTTTGGCGAGTTGCGCTGGGCACCAAACG
Source organism: Mucilaginibacter terrae (assembly GCF_031951985.1). Taxonomy (NCBI): domain Bacteria; kingdom Pseudomonadati; phylum Bacteroidota; class Sphingobacteriia; order Sphingobacteriales; family Sphingobacteriaceae; genus Mucilaginibacter; species Mucilaginibacter terrae. The sequence goes on from NZ_JAVLVU010000001.1 coordinate 3,244,063, forward strand.
GGCATTACCTCATAGGTTTTCACACCGATCCGCGTGAGCTGAAAAAGGTATACCACATTTTAACCTCGTTGCCCAACACCACCCGTGGCGAATTGCGCTCACAACCCTATGCGCAACCCGGCGATGAGTTTACATCTTACGAAATGTACACGTTTGATGTAGCCAGCCACAAAGAACAAAAGGTAAAGGAAGAAAAAATAGACTTTTTAGGCGTGCCCGATTTAAGCTGGGAAAAGGATGGCAGGCACTTTATTTATGAAAAAGCCGACCGTGGCCACCAGCGTTACCGCATCATAGAGGTTGATGCCCAAACAGGAACCGCCCGCACATTAATCGAAGAAAAAACCAAAACGTTTATATACGAGCAGCGCATCTATATGAAACATTTGCCTGCCACGGATGAAATTGTATGGTCATCAGAAAAAGATGGCTGGCGGCACCTGTATTTGGTTGATACCAAGGTAGGCAAAATTAAAAATGCCATAACCAGCGGCAATTGGGTGGTGCGTAGTATTGACAGCATTGATGCCGTTAAACGCGAGGTATGGTTCACCGCCAGTGGCATGAACAAAGGCGAAGATCCATACTTTATCCACTATTACCGCATCGGGTTCAATGGTAAAAACCTCATTAGCTTAACCCCGGCAGCAGCCAATCACCAAGCGACCTTCTCCAATGATAAAAAGTACTTTACCGATACCTATTCTACTATTAATACCGCACCGGTTACGGCGTTGTACCGCACTATTGATGGTAAAAAGGTAATGGATTTGGAGCAGGCCGATATAAGTAAATTGATGGCAACCGGGATTAAACTACCCGAGGTTTTTGTGGCCAAAGCCCGCGATGGCGTAACCGATTGCTGGGGCATACTCTGCCGCCCTTCAAACTTTGATGCGCAAAAGAGTTACCCCATTATCGAGTACATTTATGCCGGGCCGCATGATTCATTTGTGCCCAAAAGCTTCCGTGCCTGGAGCGAGATGCAAAGCATAGCCGAACTGGGCTTTATGGTGGTCATGCTGGATGGTATGGGCACGGCCAACCGTTCCAAAGCGTATCATGACGTATGCTGGAAAAATCTGGCCGATTCAGGTTTCCCCGACCGTATTTTATGGATGAAGGCACTGGCCAACAAGTATAGCTACCTCGATACTACCCGTGTGGGTATTTTCGGTACGTCGGCCGGTGGGCAAAGCTCAACCGGTGCGCTATTGTCTCACCCCGAGTTTTATGATTGCGCGGTATCGGCCTGTGGTTGCCATGACAACCGGGTTGACAAACAATGGTGGAACGAGCAATGGATGGGCTACCCTGTTGGTCCGCATTATGCCGAGCAATCCAACGTAACCAATGCCCATAAACTGAAAGGCAACCTGTTACTTATTGTGGGCGAGGCCGATATGAATGTTCCGCCCGAATCGACCTACCGTGTAGTTGATGCGCTGATTAAGGCTAATAAGGAATTTGACCTGCTCACTGTTCCGGGAATGGGGCATAGCGACGGAGGGCCGTATGGCCGCCGCAAACTGCGCGACTTTTTTGTGAAACACTTAATGGGCGTTGACCCGCCTAACCGAAATTTATAAATTAACTATTTACTATAATCCTTACTTTTATTGGCTTTGTAAACCCATACATCGCTACCCATAAATTGCACATGAAGAAACATTTATACCTCTTACTCATGATGGCCGGCCAAATGGCCTTTTCTCAATCCAAAAATAATGATTGGGAGAATCCGGGCCTGGTTGATCAGAACAAAGAAAAACCGCACGCTACATTTATGCTCTTTAAAAACGAGCAGGATGTAAAGGCCGATGATTATAGCAAATCGCCCTGGTACCAATCGTTAAACGGAAAATGGAAATTTACCTATGTTGATAAGTACGCCAACCGCCAAACCGATTTTTACCGAACCGATTTAGATGATAAACAGTGGAAAGATATCCCGGTGCCATCAAACTGGGAAATGAAAGGATTTGGTACACCTATTTATACCAACATCACTTATCCATACCCCAAAAACCCGCCCTTTATTGGCGAAAATAATCCGGTAGGTACCTATCGCAAAACTTTTAGTGTTCCCGCTAATTGGGATGGCAAAGAAGTGATTTTGCAGTTCGGTTCAATCACTGGTTGTGCATTTGTTTACGTAAACGGTAAAAAAGTAGGCATGACCAAGGCCTCAAAATCCCCTGCCGAGTTTAATGTAACTAAATACCTAACCAAAGGACAAAACCTGTTAGCCGTACAGGTTTTCCGCTGGCACGATGGAAGCTATCTCGAAGACCAGGATTTTTGGCGCTTAAGCGGTATTGAACGCAATGTTTTCCTTTACGCTTTGCCTAAGCTCACCGTGTGGGACTTTTTTGTAAAAGCCGATTTAGATGTCACTTATACCAACGGCTTATTCAGTGCCGATGTTAATTTGCGTCAGTTTGCAGGTAATACGGCCAAGGCAGCTGCGGTATCGGTTTCGGTGTTTGATAAGGCCGGTAAGCCGGTATACAGCAAGCAATTACCTGTTACTTTGGGTACTGATAGCCTGCAGACCGTGCATTTTGATGGCACGGTGAAAAATCCGATGAAATGGAGCGGTGAATCGCCGTACCTGTATGATTGCATTATTGCCTTAAAGGATGCCAAAGGTGCCGTAGTGAATTATACGGGTGCTAAAATTGGTTTCCGCAAGGTGGAAATTAAAGATGCGCAATTGATGGTAAATGGCATGCCTGTACTGGTAAGAGGGGTTAACCGCCACGAGCATGATGAAATTGAAGGTCACGTAACATCAAAAGAAATGATGTTGAAAGACTTGAAGATGATGAAAGCATTTAATGTGAATGCCGTGCGTACCTGTCACTACCCTAACGACCCGCTTTGGTATAAACTGTGCGATGAGTACGGCATGTACCTGGTGGATGAAGCCAATATTGAAACCCACGGTATGGGTGCCGAGTGGCAAGGCGGATTTGATAAAAGCAAGCACCCGGCTTATTTGCCCGAATGGGCTCCGGCTCATATTGACCGTACCAAACGTTTGGTGGAGCGTGATAAAAATCACGCATCGGTAATTATCTGGTCGTTAGGCAACGAGTGTGGTAATGGCCCTGTGTTTTACGAAAACTATAAGTGGATAAAGAGTCGTGATAATACCCGCATGGTGCAGTTTGAGCAAGCCGGCGAAAATTCCAATACCGATATTGTTTGCCCTATGTACCCCCGTGTAGGCGATATGAAGCGTTATGCTGACGCTACCGATAAAACCCGTCCATATATTATGTGCGAATATTCGCACGCCATGGGTAACAGCAGCGGCAACTTCCAGGAGTATTTTGATATTATTGCAAGCAGCAAGCACATGCAGGGCGGCTTTATATGGGACTGGGTCGACCAGGGCATGAAAACTAAAGCCAGCACCGGCGAATATTTTTGGGCTTACGGCGGCGACCTTGGCGGCTATAACCTGCAAAACGATGAAAACTTTTGTGCCAATGGTTTGGTAACACCCGACCGCATGCCGCATCCCGGCTTGTACGAAGTGAAAAAGGTTTACCAAAATGTAATTTTCACCAGTAAAAATATTAGTGGTGGCAACCTGCATATCCAAAACAGGTTCGATTTTACCAATCTTAACCAGTATACCTTTAAGTGGGAACTGTACCGTAACGGCGAAAAAATAAAAGAAGCTCCGTTCGAAGTAAATTTGGCTCCGCATGCACAAACCGATGTAAATCTTAAACTGCCCATGTTTAAATCGTTACCGGGCAGCGAGTATTACCTGGTGGTAAAAGCATTTACCAAAACATCAACCGAAATGCTGCCTGCCGGTCACGAAATTGCAAGTGAGCAGTTCAAGTATGCAGGTGATTATTTTGCAGGCATCAAACCAACAGGTACTTTGAAAATAAGCAAGGATGCTGATAAATTAACCTTTGAATCGGGCAGTATAACCGGCGAATTTGATTTAAAACAAGGCCGCGTTAGCCGCTATATGCAGGCAGGTAAGTCCGTTTTGGGTCAGTTTCCTGAACCATATTTTTGGCGTGCACCAACCGATAATGATTTTGGTAACGGTATGCCGCAAAAACTGGGTATATGGCGCAGTGCGCATGCTAACCGCGTTGTGAAAAGCGTAACGGCGGGCGAACAAACTGCCGATGGCGTACCCGTAAAGGTGGTTTATGAACTTACCGGCATTGGCGTACCTTACACTATTGATTACCTGATACAAAACGATGGCTCAGTAAAAGTAACCTCGTCAATTGACATGAGCGGCCGCGATTTGCCCGAAATGCCACGCTTCGGTATGCGTATGCAGCTGCCTGGTTATTACGGCAATCTGGCTTACTATGGCCGTGGCCCGTTTGAAAATTATAGCGACCGTAATACCGCAGCATTTGTTGGGCTTTATAAGGATAAGGTAGAGAATCAATACTTCAGAGGGTATGTGCGCCCGCAGGAGAGTGGTTATAAAACCGATGTGCGTTGGTTAACCTTAACCGGCAACGAAGGTAAGGGGTTGAAAATTGAAGGTATTCAGCCTATCTGTTTCAGTGCGTTAAATGTAAGCACCGAGGCGCTCGACCCCGGTATGAGCAAAAAGCAACAGCATCCAACCGACGTACGTTTCAGCAAAGATGTGTTTCTGAACATCGACTTTGCCCAGCGCGGCGTAGGTGGCGATGATAGCTGGGGAGCATTGCCTCACAAGCAATATCGCCTGATGGATAAAAAATACACTTATAGCTTTGTAATTAAGCCGGTTGAGTAACTCACCGTTTATTAACTTAAAAGGCGTTACCTGAACTAATAGGTAACGCCTTTTTTAATTAGAACGAATTGTTGGTTAAGCAATAGTGTATGCATAGCATTTATGCTCCAGCCACGCTGCCTCCTCGGGGCTTAAATATGGACTTAGTTTCTCTAAAACCATTTGGTTGTAGGCATCCAGCCATTTTAGGTGTTTACTTTCCAGCAGTTCTTTTTTAATCGGGGCGGGGTCTATTAGCGCCAGCGTAAGGGTTTCAAAGGCGTAGAACTCGCCAAACTCGTTTACGGTATCTTTAACAGTGAGCACCAGGTTTTCAATACGAACGCCATGTTTTCCGGGGCGATAGATGCCCGGCTCAATAGAGGTGATCATTCCCAATTCAATTGCAATGGTTACATTAGTGGGGTTTAACACCTGCGGCCCTTCGTGCACGTTTAAATAATAACCCACGCCATGCCCGGTGCCGTGGCCGTAGTTAATGGCGTGTTCCCAAAGCGGCTGGCGCGTAATGGCATCAATCTGGTAACCACAAGTTCCTTTCGGAAAACGGGCTGTCGAGCCGTCAATCATGGCTTTGAGTACCAAGGTGTAGTCGATGCGCTCTTCGTCGGTTAGCTCGCCTAAGGCCAGCATGCGGGTAATGTCGGTGGTGCCGTAGTGGTATTGGCCGCCCGAGTCTACCAAAAAAAAGCCTCCTGCTTCTAAAGTACTATTGCTTTCAGCAGTTGCCGAATAGTGTGGCAAAGCACCGTGTGCACGGTAACCGCCAATGGTGTTAAAGCTTTTACCCGCAAAATCGGGCTGCGCTGCCCTAAAGTCTTCCAGCTGTTGTGCTGCAGATAGCTCGGTGATATGGCTTTTGCCAATGTTCTCTTCCATCCACTTAAAAAAGCGCGTCATGGCCACGCCGTCCTGTATCATGGCGGTACGGGTATTGGTAATTTCTACCTCGTTTTTAAGGGCTTTGAGTAAGGTGCTCGGGTTGCTGTTTCTAACTACCCGCGCTGCGCCCAGTATGTGCTTGTACGTGGCGTACGAAGTTTTTTTGGGGTCGAGGAGTACCTTGGCCTCGGTGGTTATTAAGCCCAAGCTTTCGCCAATGGCGGTGTAAGGCGCTGTTTCAACACCGTTTAAGTGAAGGGTGTCAATATCCTTGTCACTTAGTTTGCCCGGGGCGATGAATAGCGTTGCCTTATTAGGGCTTACTAACGCATAAGCCAGTACAACCGGGTTATAGCTTACATCACTGCCGCGCAGGTTGAACAACCAGGCCACATCATCAAGTGCCGAAACTAAGTGATGCGTAACACCTTGCTTAGCCATTCCGGCCCGTACGGCTGCCAGTTTTTGCGCGGCGCTTGCACCGGCGTGTTCGGCATCAATTAAAAATGCAGGGGCCGATGGCAATACCGGGCGGTTTGCCCATAATGCGTCAAGATAATCAGCCGCATGAAATTTGAACGAAAAAGCCGCAAGCTGTTCAAAAAGCAGATCGGTAAGGTGAACCGAAATAAGGTTGGCATCAAATCCCACGGTGCTGCCTGCCGGTAATTGTCCGCCAAGCCATTCAATGTATTCGGGGGCATGCTGCACTTTAAGTTTCACCAGTTCATAACCGGTGCCTGCCAGTTGCTCTTCGGCCTGTACAAAGTACCTGAAATCGGCCCAAAGCTGCGCATGGTTTTGTGTGATGAGCAGGCAACCCGCCGAGCCGGTAAAGCCAGAGGCAAAGGCCAGGCATTTGTACCGCTCGGGCACGTACTCACTTATGTGTGGGTCTGACGATGGAATAAGATAGGCATCAACGCCATCGTTTTTCATGGCCTGGCGTATGCCGGCCAGTTTTTCCTGATAGTTCATATTATGTATAAGGGTATTCTGTTGATTGTTAGCCTCGTAAGGCAAATGTCATTAAGTTAAGGATAAATAGGAGTGGTCTGTGAGGACACAGACCACGGCCAGCCAGCCGACGCCTGTGTCCCCACAGGCGTCTTTTTCTTTAACTTAATGACATTGCTCGCAAGGCACTTATTATTTAACCGCCCACTCATGTATACCCGCCGAGTTATCGGCCGGGAGTTTAACCTCCATGCGTATGGCTGTAGTTTTAACGGGTTCAAATTGCACAATATTGTATTTGTCTTTTGCAATGCTGTACGGCTTAAGCGGTTTTACCGCAACCCATTCATTCCCTTTTTTATAGTAAATGGTATACGAATCAGGAATTCGGCAACCGCCCCAGGGGCCATCATCAAACCAATAAACTTTTGATTCTGATACGGTGCTTTCCTGCTTAAATGTGTACTCTACAAATTCGGTACTGTTCTTTTTAGGCCACCAGTGCAGGTAAGGGTAGTTGGCATCTTTCGAATCGGCGGGCTCCAGCTGGTCGTTCAAAGCTTTGTGCATACGCTCGCTTTTTAATGATGATGTTACTTTGCTGGTACTGGCAATGGTTGCCGCAGGTTTAGGTAATGCTGCCGATGTTTGGTATGGAATCCACACCATCATTTCGCCGGGGCCGCGGTTTGCCCAGGCATAGTAGGGGATGGCCGTAACCTGTTGCGTGGTTTCGGTTAATGCATCGCTATTGAGTTGCCTTTTGAAACTTTTACCGGTGGTGTTGATGGTGTACAGGCCATTGAGCAATTCGGGCTTATAACTAACGGAGGCTTTACTGTTGGTGTCTATCAAAATGTTTTGCACCAGGCTATCTGCATTATCTGGTCCCTCCAGGCAATAAACCAGCGGCCCGCGCTGAAATGCAAAGCGGCCTTTATCATCTTTAACCTGTGCATTGGCCATTACCTTTTGCGTTTCCATGGGCAGGTTCATGTTTATCTTGTCGCCTTTGGCCCATTTGCGGTTAATAACTACATAGCCATTTTGCAATTGATAGGTTACCGGCTTGCCATTGAGGGTAATGGTTACCGGCGGTGTATAGTTATTGGTATAACTGTACAGATTGCCAGGGATAGGCTGCTGTCTTGCCCATCCGGGTACACGAAGCCTGACAGTAAATACGGCTGGTTTAGCAGGTGTTATGGTTAAATTAACTGCACCTTTCCACGGGTATTCGGTGCTTTGGTCAATTTTTACGGTGGTTGATGAAAGCTGAATATCAGCACTGTTGGCCATATACAGGTTCACGTACAAATCGTTATGATTATGTGCATAAACGTAGCCCGGTACCGAAGCCAGAAAGCGGGTCATGTTGGAGATACAGCAGGCGCAATTGAACCAGGCACTACGCTGATGCTGCCCCATGGAAGCCAGCGGATTAGGGTAAAAGAATTTGGTTCCGCTTAAGGAAATGCCCGAGAGCAGGCCGTTATAAAGGGTACGCTCCAGCACATCAATGTATTTAGAATCGCCGTGGAGCTGAAACATGCGGCTGTTCCAGTAAACGTTGGCTATGGCCGCACAGGTTTCGGCATAGGCCGACATGTTGGGCAACTGATAGGCGTTACCAAATGCCTCGCCTGCGTTGGTGGCGCCAATGCCGCCGGTAAGGTAAATTTTGGTGCCTACCACATCGTGCCATATATCGTCGATAGCAGCAAGGTAACTTTGGTCGCCGGTAATGGCGGCAATATCGGCCATACCGGTGTACATGTAGGCGGCACGTACGGCATGCCCCATGGCCTCGTGCTGGTCAACAACCCGTTTGGATGCCTGGTTATATTCGGTGCCTTTTGGGCCGCGTACATCTAAAAAGAATTTAGCCAGATCGAGGTATTGCTTTTTGCCCGTAACGCGGTAAAGTTTTACCAGCCCAATTTCAACAATTTGATGGCCGGGATATTTTTCTTCTTTCCCGTAACCAAAATCGTGCACCAGCAGGTCGGCATTTTTAATGGCGATGTTGAGCAGCGTGCGTTTGCCGGTTGATTGATAATGCGCCACTGCGGCCTCAAATAAATGCCCCGAATTATAAAGCTCGTGACTCAAATCTTCTTCCTTTTCCCAGCGTTTGGAGCCCACCCACGGGTGTGGCTTAGCCGGGTTAATGGTGCGGAAAGTGTACAAATAACCATCCTTTTCCTGCGCGGCACCAATAATGCTAATCAGCGAATCGATCTGCTTATCCAGCAGCGGGTTCTTTTTTACCTGCATGGCATATGATGCGCCTTCAATAACCTTATACACATCGGTATCATCAAAGGTGTACTCGGTCAGCTTATCGCCGGGGAGTTGCTTGGCGGCACGTAAAAAGTTGTCAATGCGGCCGTTCTCTTTACATTTTTGCAGTATGTAAGGTATGGTAACGGTGGCATTGGTTTCCATACGCGGCTGCCAGAAATTATCATGCACATGCACGCTGGTAAACGCAACGGGTTGTATGGGATAGTCTTTTACCTGTGCATACACACCTGTTGTGCAGGTGGCTATTAATATAAACCCTAAGGCTTTTCTGCAGTTCAAACGTATCATAAAAGTTTATTTAAAACTGGTTTACCATTACTCACGAATTAAACTTATACCATAAACAGGTCCTGTGCTGTTACCCGGCTTAGGCTTCAGAGTAATTTGTACCGTAGTGACACCCTTAGTCAGTTCTTCGGGTATGGCGTAGGTTATATCGTAAAAACGGCTCTCCTTATATTTATTCTGGTCTTCGGAGGCAATGGGTTTATCGTTCACTAAAATATCAAATTTTCGCTCGCGGTTATCCATTCCCCAGTAGGTAAATATCAGGCTGTTTTTCTTCTCGGGCGATACCTTCATTTCAAAGGTCAGGTAACCGCCATCCGCCGCGGCACGCCACTTATGCAAGTGGTCTTCGCCGTTGCTTATCTTTTCGCCGGTTAATTTGTGGTCGCGTTCTGGCTGCATTTCTCCCAGGCGTATCATATCAATGGTACGTGCTTTAAGGGCCTGGGCTTCTTTGTTTTTGGCCTCGTAAACCTTTTGCTGTTCGGCCCAGGTTTGTTTAGTAAACACATCCCAATAAATGAGGTAATATTGATTGGCAACTGCGTAAAAAGGTATCAGCTCCACATCGTTAGGCTGGCCGGTAGCGGCAGTTTTAAATACTAACTGCTGGCTGTCGGTGCGTTTTAACCAGGATGATGTATTGTTATTAGTGGTTACCATAACAGGGCTGCCCGCAACCGGGTCGGGCTCGGTATTACCTAAAATGCCTGCCAATAATACCGGCCCGTAAAATAGGGCTTGTCTGTTAGCATTATCAGGCATAGGTTCACTGTGCAAACCGGCAGGCAGGGTTAGTTCTACCTTGTCGTTGTTTTTCCATTGGCGATTAATAGTTAGGTAGCCTTCGGCATCGGTTGTGGTGCTTTGAGTTTTTCCGTTCACCTTTAAAGTTATGCCATTGGCCCAAATGGGTTTACGCAGGCGCAACACAAATTTAGTTGGTTTAGCGGCACTTATGGTATAAGTAACCAGGTTGCTTGCGGGTATGTTGCTCTCTTGCTTTAAGGTGATACCCTTTTCTTTCCATTGAAGTACAGACGGAATAAAAAGGTTGACATATAAACTGCCATCGGCTCCCTTAAAATAAATGCTCTCATTGTATTTCACATGATTTTCCATGCCCGACCCCACACAGCAGGTAAAGGTGTTAAACTCGTCGCTAAACTCTTTTTTGCCTCCCGGCCTAAGCGGCACAAAATAACAGGTCATGCCGTTGCTGTGGTTTTGCGATGCCAGGATGTGGTTGTATAAGGCCTTTTCGTAATAATCCATATACCGTGCCGAAGGCTGCTGCGCAAACAAATGCCGGGTTAGCTTGAGCATGTTGTAAGTGTTGCAGGTTTCGGTATTGTTGTCGCTCAACTTATCGTTAAGCTTGCCGGGCTGGCCCAGGTACTCGTAATTGCTGTTTCCTCCGTTGGCATACGAATGGTTGTTCACCACAGTTTCCCAAAAGTAATTGGCTATGGTTTGGTCTTTATTATCGGCAGTAAGTTCGTAGCGGCGGGTGCTGGCAATTACCTTGGGTATTTGGGTGTTGGAGTGCTTTCCCGGCAGCACATCATGTTTTACTGCCAGCGAATCGAGTATGCGTTTGTCATAAAAACGGTTGGAAAGGTCTAAATATTTACGTTGCGCGGTTAGGGCATAGGTGTTTACCAAAACTTCGGCCATGCCGCCGTACTCGCATATCAGCATCTGCTGCATCTGGTCTTCGTTTAGCGGGGTAATGGTGTTGGCAACCCAATCGGCCATTTTTTGCTCCATGGCTAAAGCCTTGCTGTTATTGGTATACAAATAGGCATCCAGTAAACCGGCCATCACTTTATGCACCGTATACCACGGCGACCATGCACCATTCAAATCAAACCCGCGTGAGCGTATCTTGCCCGCCGAAACATCGGTCCACAAACTGTCTTCTTTGGGTATGGCACCTATATAACCGGTTTTGCGTGCGGTTTGGCAGGCCTCCAGTTCATTAACCATATAATTCACCTTAGCTAAAAAAGCCTTGTTACCGGTAGCTGCATACTGCAAGGCACAGGCACTTAGGTAATGCCCCAGGGTATGCCCCGCCAGGCCCGAGTTTTCCCAGCCGCCGTACATGGTAGCTTTGGGCTTTAAGCCCGAGTGCGCCCTGAAAGCTGCCATCAGCCTGTCGGGATCTATTTTGAGCAGGTAGGCTTCGGTAGCATGCATGGCATCATTAAACGGACTGTTCAGCAGTTTTACCTGCCCCATATCAAAAGGGTAGGCTTGTATAGCTACTGCGTTTTTAACTTTCATCCGCTTATCATTAAGTTGAGGAGCGTATGATTGCGAATGGGCAGCCAGCGTGCAAAACAAGGGCAATAGAAAAAGGATGCGTTTCATGTTGAACAGTAGGTTAACGAATAGTAAAAATAAGGTTAGCTACTCCCCCGGTCAATGCTGATATTAACTTATTACACCCGCATTTTGCCATTTTTGCGGTTAAAATACGGGTAGGGTTAACACTAATTTGACAAACATTGACCGTATTTTAACCATTGATGGGTGTTTATTTGATTTTGTAGGTTAATATATGATATATTTAGGTAATTAATTTCTACAACACATGAAAGCTCTGCAATTCACCTTACCCGTTACTTACGACAAATCTGTAATTGTACAGGAGGAACAGCTTCCGCACTTTTACCCTTACCTGCACCGCCATAACGAAACACAACTTACATGGATACAAGAGGGCGAAGGCACATTGGTGGCAGGTACCAGCATGCATACCTTTAGTTCGGGCGATGTTTTTTTACTCGGCGCCAATCAGCCTCATCTGTTTAAAAGCAACCCCGAATATTTTTCTAATGAAAGTGGTAAGCAGGTGCGCTCAATGACAGTATTCTTTAATCCCAACGGTAATTTATCGTCGCTGTTCGAACTGCCCGAAATGCAGGTACTGGGCGCTTTTATACAACAGCATTCGGGGGGCTTTAAATTGCCGTCTAAATACGTAAAATCGGTATCGCAAAAAATTGTAGAGATGCAGGAGAGCCAGGGCTTCAACCGTTTTATGCTGTTTTTTCAGTTGCTTAAAGACCTGTATGCTATTAACGGTAAGTTGGAGCCATTATCAATGGTTCCGGTTGATCATGTGAGCGAGAGCGAGGGTATACGCATCAGTACTATATATAACTATATTATGAAACGTTACGACACCATGATATCCTTAGAGGATGTGGCGGCCGAAGCGCACATGACCCCGCAGGCATTTTGCCGTTACTTTAAAAAGCATACCGGGCACACCTTTGTAACTTTTTTAAATGAGATGCGCATTAACGAAGCTTGCAAAAAGCTAACTACAGGCGGGGCCGAAAGTATTTCAACGGTTGCCTATTCATCGGGCTTTAACAGTATTACCAATTTTAACCGCGTGTTTAAGAGCGTAATAGGTAATTCGCCGCGCGAGTATCTCGAAAATTACCGCAGTAATTTTTAACAGGCTAAAATTTGCTTATAGTTGATTAAATAACGAATATTAAATAAATAACAGGCCACGTAGCTTTGGTAATATGAATACGATATCATGGATTGGGGTTTACCCTGCATTGTTAACCCCGTTTAAAGCGAACGATGAGGTTGATTACGAGGTTTTTGAAAAGAACCTGAACGCCCAATTAGAGGCCGGCGTTGATGGCGTTATTGTTGCAGGATCGTTAGGCGAGGCCAGCACTTTAAGCACTGCCGAGAAATTTGAAATACTGAAGTTTGCTATTAAAGCGGTAGACGGTAAAGTGCCTGTAATACTTAACATAGCTGAGCCAACTACCAAAGAAGCATTGGTTTTAGCTAAAGGTGCCGAAGAAATTGGTGCCGCCGGCTTAATGCTGCTACCCCCAATGCGCTACAAAGCCGACGACCGCGAAACGTTAACCTACATGACCTCGGTTGCCAAAAGCACCAGCCTGCCTATCATGGTATACAATAACCCGGTTGATTACGGCATTTTTATTAACCTCGAAATGTTTGAAGAACTGGCCAAGTACCCCAATGTACAGGCGGTTAAAGAATCGACCCGTGATATATCGAACATTACCCGCATGAAGAACCGCTTTGGCGACCGCTTTAAAATACTTTGTGGTGTTGATCCGTTAGCGTTTGAAAGCCTTGCTGCCGGTGCCGATGGCTGGGTTGCCGGTTTGGTTGATGCCTTCCCCGAAGAAACTGTTACTATTTACCAGTTGGTAAAAGCAGGCGAATACCAGGCTGCATTGGATATTTACCGTTGGTTTTTACCATTACTGGAGCTTGATATTCATCCAAAACTGGTACAATATATTAAACTGGCTGCTGCTGCCACAGGTATAGGCACCGAGTATGTACGCGCGCCGCGTTTAGTTTTAGAAGGTGAAGAGCATACCCGCATTTCGAAAGTTATAAGCGATGCGCTTGCTGTACGCCCTGCACTACCCGATTGGAAAAGCAAAAACGTACTGGCCTGAGCGCAGTTCGTTTAAGTACTTAAATCTACCATATGTATAATGAAACAAGTTGGGACGAGGCTGAGCTTATCTTAGCCAACGCCCGGCAAGCATTCCGTGAGTTAAAAAAATATTCTATCCGTCAGCGTGCCTCATTTATGCGCACCATAGCGGTTGAAATTGAGGCCCTGGGCGATGAGCTGATTAAAACAGCCATGGCCGAAACCAACCTCACCGAGCCCCGCTTAATTGGCGAACGTGCACGCACCATTTTGCAATGGAACAGCTATGCTAATTACGCCGAACTGGGTAACTGGATGGATGTGCGCATTGATACTGCATCAAGAACACTCTCTAAAACCGACATCCGCAAAACAGCGGTAGCGCTTGGCCCGGTGGCGGTTTTTGGAGCCGGAAACTTTCCGTTCGCGTTTTCAACCGCGGGCGGAGATACCGCCAGCGCCATTGCCGCAGGTTGCCCGGTTGTGGTAAAAGCGCATCCCGGTCACCCCAAAACCTGTGTGCTTATGGCACAGGCCATTGAAAAGGCACGCGTGAAATGCCGTATGCCCGAGGGTGTTTTTGCCCAGGTTTACAGCACCGGAATTGAAATTGGTCAGTTATTGGTTAAGCATGAGGTTATTAAAGCCGTGGCCTTTACCGGTTCATTTAAAGGGGGCAAGGCCATAGCCGATCTGGCCGCGCAACGCCACGAGCCCATACCTGTATTTGCCGAAATGGGCAGCATCAACCCCGTGTTTTTGCTTCCCGAAAAATTAAGAATGGAAGCCGCGCAGGTTGCCGATCAATTTATAGCCTCGGTAACTTTAGGTGTGGGGCAGTTTTGTACCAATCCGGGTTTAATGGTAGGCATAGCCGGTGATGATTTAAATACGTTTACCGCTGCACTAAAAAATGCAGCAGTTAATGCCGCCCCGGCCACCATGTTGCATCCGGGTATTGCCCAAAACTTTGAGCATACGCGTAGTAACGCCTTACAGCAAAGCGAGGTAACAGTACTGGCACAATCGGGCATTGCAAAAGCCGAAAACCAGGGCGATGCCACTATTGCCAGCGTAAGCGCAGCTACCTTTATAGCCAACCCGGCCTTGCACCAGGAAGTATTTGGACCGTACTCGTTATTGGTAGTTTGCCAAAATGCTGATGAAATGCTGGCCGTTGCCGAAGCCATTGAGGGACAGCTCACTGCCACTTTTATAGCAACCAGTAACGATTTAGCGGAAAATCAAACCCTTACCCAAATTGTACAGGAGCGTTGTGGTCGTATCATCGTAAACCAGTTTCCAACCGGAGTTGAGGTTTGTTTGGCTATGCACCACGGAGGGCCTTACCCGGCCACTACCAACAGTGCCCACACCTCGGTAGGTGCCGATGGTATTAAGCGCTTTACCCGCCCGTTAAGCTTTCAAAACTGGCCCAACGAGCACCTGCCCGAAGAACTGCAAAACGCCAACCCGCTTGAGGTTTGGCGCACCATTAATAACGAGTTAACCTTAGAGCCCATTGGGCAGCCTGTAGCCGGTTATTGAAATAATTGATAAATGAAAAAAACGTTTTCGTGTATTGATGCGCATACTTGTGGCAACCCGGTAAGGGTGGTTGCGGGTGGTGGCCCTGTGCTAAAGGGTAACAGCATGATGGAGCGCCGGTTGCACTTTTTAGAAGAGTTTGACTGGATACGTAAAGGCCTCATGTTTGAACCCCGTGGGCACGATATGATGAGCGGCAGCATACTCTATCCGCCGGTTGACCCTGCCAATGATATAGGGGTGCTATATATTGAAACCAGCGGTTGCCTGCCCATGTGCGGCCATGGCACCATTGGTACCGTAACCATAGCTATAGAAGAAGGCTTGGTTATACCCAAAATACCGGGTAAACTGCGCCTCGAAACCCCGGCTGGCATCGTGTTGGTTGATTATGTGCAGGAAGGCAAAAAAGTAAAATCGGTTAAGCTCACTAACGTAAAATCGTTTTTGGCGGCCGAAAGCCTGACCGTTGAATGCCCCGATTTAGGTACTCTGACGGTTGACGTAGCCTACGGCGGTAACTTTTACGCCATTGTTGACCCGCAGGAAAACTTTAAGGGACTGGAAAACTACACCGCCGACCAGCTCATTAGCTGGAGCCGCGTGTGCCGCAAGCGCATGAACGAAC
Organism: Mucilaginibacter terrae; assembly: GCF_031951985.1. Classification (NCBI taxonomy): domain Bacteria; kingdom Pseudomonadati; phylum Bacteroidota; class Sphingobacteriia; order Sphingobacteriales; family Sphingobacteriaceae; genus Mucilaginibacter; species Mucilaginibacter terrae. The sequence goes on from NZ_JAVLVU010000001.1 coordinate 3,259,909, forward strand.
TATACACCTTTGTTCACCCCGAAAACGAGCATATTAAAGGCCTGAGCCATTTTTTGTGGACAGGCGCAACCCTATCGGCTGATGCCACCGCCCGCAATGCCGTTTTTTATGGCGATAAGGCTATTGACCGTTCTCCTTGCGGCACCGGTACATCGGCGCGTATGGCGCAGTGGTATGCCAAGGGAAAACTCAAAAAGGGTGATCTGTTTGTTCATGAAAGTATTATCGGTTCCAAATTTACCGGCACTATTGAAGAGGAAACCACTTTAGCTGGCAAACCCGCCATTGTGCCCGGTATTGAAGGTTGGGCCATGGTAACGGGCTACAACACCATCTTTATTGATGACGACGATCCGTACGCTCATGGTTTCCAGGTTATATAAATTGCTGCCGTTGCGCAGTTAAAGTTTTAGTAAAATATGTCTAATCAGCGTTCAGCTATTGTTATTGGTGGAGGTATTATTGGCCTCTGCTCTGCATACTATCTTGTTCAATCGGGCTGGAAGGTTACCATTATTGATAAGGGTAACCTGGCCGATAATTGCTCGTCGGGCAATGCGGGCATGATCGTTCCCAGCCACTTTATACCGCTGGCAGCACCCGGCATGGTAGCCAAAGGCATCAGGTGGATGTTTAATAGCAAAAGTCCGTTCTACGTAAAACCATCTTTCGACCCCAAACTAATATCATGGGGTTTACAATTCATTAAACATGCCAATGATGCGCAGGTAAACAAGGTTGCCCCGGCACTAAGAGACTTGCATTTGCTGAGTAAGCAATTGTATACAGAACTTGCCGCCAACCCCGAACTCAATTTTGGTTTTGAAGATAAAGGTATACTCATGCTTTACAAAACCGAAAAAGCTGGTGTCGAAGAAATTCACGTAGCACAAAAAGCCCAGCAACTCGGTTTGGATGTGGAAGTATTAAACCATGAACAGGTGCAGCGTTTAGAGCCCCATACCCATTTGAACGTAAAAGGGGCGGTGCACTACCGTTGCGATGCACACATATATCCTAATGCCCTTGTTAAACAACTTACCGCTTACTTAAAGGCGCAGGGCGTTGATATTAAAACCAATTGTACGGTAAACAGCTTCGGCACCAACGGAGGGCAGATCCAGTCTATTGAAACCTCATCAGGAACGTTTAATGCCGATTTAACCATCATGACCGGTGGTGCCTGGTTACCCGAACTGGCTCAAAAAGCAGGTATGAAAATTCCGGTAATGCCGGGTAAGGGATATTCGTTTATGGTGGATAATACTGCTAATAAAATCATTCACCCCTCATTGTTATTAGAAGCCCGTGTAGCCATAACCCCTATGAATGGACAGGTACGTATTGGCGGCACCATGGAAATTGGAGCCATCAACAGCAAAATAAATATGAACCGGGTGCAGGGTATAGTTAACGCCGTGCCTAATTATTATCCCGAGCACCAGGTAAAACTCCCGGAGGTTAACGATGTATGGTATGGTTTCAGGCCATGCTCGCCCGATGGGTTGCCATACATAGGTTTCAGCCAAAAATGGAGCAACCTCATTGTGGCCGGTGGTCATGGTATGATGGGCCTGGGGCTTGGCCCGGCAACAGGCAAATTAGTTGCCGAACTGGCCGATAGCTCGTCGTTATCAACCGATATTAAAGATTACAACCCTAACCGGTTTAACTAAACCTTATCGCATATTACGTAAAAGGCTGTCTCTAATGGGGCAGCCTTTTTGGTTTTATATAAATGCGTCATATAAAGCATTCATCTTTTATGAACAGTATTTGGTACCAGCTGTTATTTATGGGTGGGTTTTCTCAAAAGCCGTGTTACTACATCCGTTTTACTGCTTTTTTCAAAAAAGTATTATCTGCGCATAAAAATCTTGTAACATTCCAACAATACTTACGACATTAAGGTAAGCAACTAAAAATTACCTGACCCGAATACTATTAATGAATACGCCACAAGAGCTTATAACCAGGTGCCAGCAGGGAGACCCCTATGCTTACACCAGGTTGTATGATTTGAATGCAAAATATGTTTATAACGCCATTTGCCGGTATGTAGAGCACACCGGCGAAGCCGAAGATATTATGCAGGAAGCTTTTGTAGATGCTTATCACTCGATTGGCAAACTGGCAAATGCTGATAGTTTTAGGCCATGGATAAAGCGGATTGCGATAAACAAGGCTATTAACTGGCTGCGTAAACGGAAACTGGAATATACCGAGTTAGAAGACGATACTTGGGTTGAGGAAGAAACGCCGGTGAACGAAGATGATTTTGAATACACGATGAACCGCGTAAGTCAGGCTATTGAAGGTTTGCCGTTAGCGTATCGCACCATATTTCAATTGTATGCGGTCGAGAACATTCCGCAGGTTGAAATAGCGCAGATGCTGGGCATGTCAAACAGTACGGTAAGAGTGCAGTATTTCAGGGCTAAGGCCAAGGTTTTAGAGATGTTAAAAGAGGGGCAATATGAAAGGTAGATTAGAAGATTTTATTAACGAACATAGCGAAGAGTTAAACCATCGCACACCAAACCCCGAGGTGCTCAATCGTATTTTGAAGCAAATGGGGCATGAGGCACCTGTGCATAAGGAAGAGCCTAAAAAGGGCATTATTATATCATTCAATGCTATGCGTTGGGCTGCTGCCGCTTGCCTGTTACTGGCTTTAGGTTTTGGTTTATGGAAATTTAGTGCAAACAAGGATGTTGAAGAAGCTACTTCCGCCCGTATTCGGCACAAAATTACGCCTGCCACTCAATTGCCCGATACAACCGTAGCGCAACCAACAGAAGTTGCAGCCAATAAGCAACTGGAGGCACCGACGAACCGCTTTGAAGACATAGATAAAGAAATTGCCTTACGCAAAAATCAGCTGGCTCAAAACGTAAACCGATCAGAAAAAGCATCAGCGTATAAAAAAGTGCTTTTTGATAAGTTGAATGATGAAACATCACCGGCAGTGCGCATCAAGGCGCTATCGCAAACCAATAAACTCAAAAGCATGAGTAACGATGTGGTAGATGCACTGGTTGAAACCATGAACCATGACCCTAATACCAACGTGAGGCTGGCAGCCCTGGATGGTTTGGCTAAGTTTTATAAAGAGGCGTATGTTAAAAAGCAATTAATAAAATCGCTCAAAAAACAAAACGACCCGATGGTGCAAATTGAGCTGATAGGTTTGCTCACCCGCATGAAAGAGTCGGCCATATTAACTGAACTGGAAGGTATGGTTACCGATGAAAACAACATCCCAGCCGTTAGGGAAACCGCTTACACCGGAATGTTCGAGCTGAAGAAATCCTAAATAAAAGATAGCTGTGGTTCCTGAAAAATTAAAAAGTAGAAGTCGACGATACTCATATACAAACAATTAAAATTTATTTAAACTATAACATGAAAAAGAGATTCATCACTATAATTATAGCGCTGATAGCATCAGGAAGCGCATTTGCACAGGAGTATAAATTGGCCAAATCAATTGGTAGGCTGGTTATTAAGCTGCCTGCGGCTACGGTGGAAGGATATGATGGTAAGGAAATTATCTTCACATCAGAAGACAAGCAATATGCCGACGAGCGCGCTGCCGGTTTAAGGCTGCTAAGCGGCACCGGCGTGGTTGATAATACCAACATAGGCATTAACGTTGCCGATAAAGGCGCCACTGTTGAGGTAAATGAGGTAGCCCAAAACATTGGCCGTGTCAAAATAAAAGTACCCTATGGTATGAGCATATCTTACAACTGGCAGAGCATGATGAATTCAAGTAAGGCACATTTTAAAAACATTCAAAAGGAAATTGAAATATCGTGCCGTAACAATGCAGTAGAGCTGGAAAATATTACCGGACCTGTAACTATAAATAGTGTATATGGTTCTGTTACAGCCAAATTTGCAGACAAAATTACCGGCCCTGTTACCATTTCATCTTTATACTCAACGGTTGATGTATCGGTGCCGGCGGCAACCAAAGCCAACCTTAAACTCAATACCAAGCACGGTAACGTATTTGCCTCGTCTGACCTGAAAATAGAATTGAAGAAGCACTCTGATGATGAAATGGTGGAGTATAATGGCAATGTTGCCGGTACCCTTAACGGTGGAGGAGCCGAGCTCAATCTTACTTCAACCTTCGGAAAAGTATACCTGCGTAAAGCAAACTAAGTAGAGAATTCCTAACCACTCCAATATGAAAACTACATTGATTATTGCGCTGGCTATGCTGGCGTGCGGGATATCTTTTGCCCAAACCGTTGTAAACCGCAGCTACCCGGTAAAGGCGGGGCAGCCCATCTTATTAAAGTTTGATTATCCGGTAGTAAAAATCAGTACCTGGGATAAAAACGAGGTGGCGGTTACGGCTAAAGTTAGTATTAACGATGGCGAGAATGATGATGCATTGGTTTTAGAAAGTGAAACTATTGATGGTGTATTGCAGATAAGCAATAAAATAAAAGACATGAAAAACCTGCCTCATCGTTACACGGTATGGGAGGGCGAAAAGAAAACTATTTTTAAAACCGAAGATGACTTTAAGGCTTATAAAAGTAAGGCTGGAAATATTCGTTCGTATAGCAATGGTGTAGATCTGGATATTAAGCTGGAAATTAAAGTGCCGGCAAACTCCCCTACCGAAGTAAAAGCTATTTATGGGTTGGTTTATCTTGCCAACTTTTATGGCCCTGTAAAGGTAGATGCCACCTATGGCGGTATTGATGCCACGCTCGATAAAGCCCGTGCCGGGCAAATTACAGCAACCACCAGCTATGGCCGCATTTATTCTAACCTTGATCTGACGTTAACTGACAAAACTAATCGTGATTTTTTTACGTCTATTACCGCCCAGCCGGGTAAAGGCCCATCATATACCTTAAAATCAACCTACGGCAAAATTTACATGCGCAAACCGTAAGATTATATCATATTACGTTTAACAAAGGGGCTGTTTCATATTCATGAGACAGCCCCTTTTGCTATACAAAATGCGGGATAAACCAGACAAGGCTGGATGCCAATGAGTGGGGCGATTATGATCAGGCTATATAATATAAATACATGTTTAATAGTATAAGTTGTACAAACAGGTGGTTATTAAAATAAATTCTATATTTGCTTTATGAAAAAATAGTTAACTATTAATATAACAATGTGAACGCTTTTTATCAGTAGTTTATATTATAAATTACTGATAATTAAGGTTTAAAGTTATATGTAAACTGTTTGATTGCCATTTATTGTTCTGATGATTTGAGTGAATCAGAACATTGTATATAATGTTCTCTACCTGAAAATGATAAGTGTTGCAACTATTATTAGTTGTAATATTGATTTTTATCATCAAAAACAGCCTTTAATTTCATGTATTGATACCTTTTTAATTTGAAAGGTGTAATTGTGATTTTAAGTTTGCGTGAGGCGAAACTAAAAGAAATATTATTGCGTATTGTTTAATGTTACTTAGTAACAATAATTAGCACCTGTTGCAAATTTTTTGCGGTATTCATTCTTTTTAAAAAAGGAGTTATTGCACAGCACAACCAATATGCCTGATTGAAGCGTGAGCCGAATGCTCATGAATATGTGTTTAGCTTATGGGAAGAACGTATTCAAAAAGAATTTTATGTTTTAGCTGCGTATTATGTATTGCGGCATTTATGTTATGCACAGCCAGCGTATTAAGTGTTAATGCAAACCCGGTTAATGCCACAGCCAAATTGCCGGCAATCGATCAAACCATCACATTTAGTCCAATAAGCGCTAAAACTTATACCGATTTCGATTTTTCGCCAGGAGCAACGGCGAGCTCGGGTCTTACAGTAACTTATATCAGTAGCGATGCCACTGTTGCCCGTGTGATAAATGGCGGTACCACAATACGTATTGTGGGAGCGGGTATTGCGGTAATTACGGCTGAGCAACCCGGCAATGCCGAATATAACCGCGCTACGCGTGTAAGTCAAACCTTAACAGTTAATAAGGCCGATCTCACCATTACGGCCGTTAGCCAAGCCCGTACCTATGGCAGTAATAATGCAACACTTGGTTTAGCATATACCGGTTTACGTAATGGCGAAACTGGCTTAACGCCTGCGCCAAGGGCAACAACATCGGCTAACGCGGCATCGGGCGTAGGTAGTTACCCCATCATATTAAACGGCGGAACGTCCAACAATTATAACATTATCAGGGTAAACGGCACCCTTACTATTACTCCGGCAAACTTAACCATCAGGGCCGATAATAAAACAAAAGCCTACGGAGCGGCCAATCCTACACTAACGGTTACTTATACTGGTTTTCGCAACAATGATACCTTTACCAAATTAACCACAAGGCCTGTTATCACTACAACGGCCGTTCGCAACAGCAACCCGGGTGTTTATCCTATAACGGCAAGCGGGGCCTCATCAAATAATTATAATATCAATTATATTGATGGCGGGCTCACCATTAGCCGGTCTACCTTAACCATAATGGTTGCCGCAAAAACAAAGGTTTACGGCGGAGCGGTCCCTGCTTTAACCTATACTATCACCGGTTTTGCTCCCGGCCAAACCGAAGCATCGCTTACAAGCCCGGTAGTAATATCTACTGCGGTTACCCGCAACTCTCCGGTTGGCAGCTACCCCATAACCGCTTCAGGGGCAACATCTGATAATTATGACATCAGGTACGTGCAAAGCACGTTGAGGGTTACCAAAGCCGCCTTAACAATTACGGCCAATAACGCAACCCGTATTTACGGAAGTGATAATCCTGAGTTTGACATTACTTACAGGGGCTTTGTTTTGGGCGAAACAGCAGAGGATTTAACTACCCAACCAATTGCAACTACTGCCGCAACTGCCTCATCAAGAGCAAATACTTACAGCATCAGGGCAAGCGGCGCCACGTCTGATAATTATAGCTTTACGTATGTAGCGGGTATACTAACGGTTACCAAGGCGCCATTGCGTATTGCCGCTCAGGGTAAAACCCGGGCATATGGTGAAGACAACCCTGAACTTACACTTACTTACACCGGCTTTGTAAATGGTGAAGATGAAGACATATTAACAACCAAACCAACGGTTAGTACAACAGCTAACGTGCGGTCGGCGGTTGGGCGTTATCCTATTACACCAAGAGGAGCTACCGCTACAAACTATACCATTACCTATGGCAACGGAACATTGGTGATTGGTAAAGCCGACCTGACTATTACCGCAAACAACATCACACGTTTATACGGAGCCACCAGTCCGGCGCTTACGGTTAGCTACGATGGCTTTGCTAACGGTGAAACGGTAACAGTGTTAACCAGGCGACCAACTTTAACATCTCCAGGTACATCAACATCGCCGGCAGGAACCTATGCGATCACCCCTTCTGGTGCAACAGCTGTTAACTATAACCTGATATACCAGGACGGTACGCTAACTATTGCCAAACGCAAGTTAACAATTACCGCAGCTGATAAAAGCCGGTCATACGGACAAGCTAACCCGGCTTTAACGGCAACTTATACGGGTTTAGTTAACAATGACAGGGCTACCGTAATATTAAACGGCGAACGCCCTGAATTGAGCACCGATGCTACACCTGCTTCGGCACCTGGAACTTACCCCATTGAAATAAATGGCGGTTTAACAGCCGATAATTATGAAGTTGTGCTGGTTAATGGTACGCTTACCGTGGGCAACGCCACATTAACCATTACGGCCAACAGTATCTCAAAAACGTATGGGCAGGCTAACCCGCGCTTAAGTTATACCATAACAGGCTATGTAAACGGAGATGATAGAAGTGTTTTTACCGATCTGCCAACCACACCGGTAACAAGCGCCACTGCCGAATCGCCGGTGGGTACATATAACATAACTACCGGTGGTGCGGCAGTTAGCAACCCTTACTATGATTTAAAATATGTTACCGGTAAGTTAACCATTGGCAAGGCCTTATTAAGCGTAAGGGCAGCTAACAAAAGCCGGGTTTATGGCCAGCCTAACCCTGAGTTTACTTACACTATTAACGGCTTTGTAAATAATGACACTCGCGAGGATGCCATTACAAAGGAGCCAACAGTGAGTACCACGGCTACCGAAGCATCGCCGGTTGGCAGCAACTATAATATACAAGGACGTGGTGCAACTGCCGATAATTATTCGTTTAGTTACATCACCGGTAAGTTAACCATTACCCCGGCGGCATTAGTAATTAAGGCTAATGATACCACCCGCCGCTACGGTGAGCCTAATCCTGAGTTTACAGCAACTTATACCGGCTTAGCCAGTTTTGATACCCCGGCAAGCTTAAATACGCCTCCCACGTTTGCTACCACAGCCGTGGCCGGTTCAATACCGGGCCAATATCCTATTACGGTAAGTGGGGCATCATCACCTAACTATACCATTACTTATGCTGATGGAATGCTTACCATTGGTCGCCCGTTATTAACGGTAAAAGCTAATAACCAGGCACGTAATTACGGGGTGAATAATCCAGAACTAACCTTAACGTACAGTGGTTTTTTAAACGGTGATAACGAATCGATATTTACCACATTGCCAACTGCTGCTACTACCGCCATGGCAGCAAGCAATGCCGGAACTTATGAATATTACACCCACGGGTGGCACTAACCCTGCCTATGATTTAGCGTATGAAAAGGGCACGTTAACCATTAATAAAGTTGGCTTAACGGTAACTGCTAATGATGCCAGTCGGGCTTATGGAGTTGCCAATCCTGCTTTTGGTATTACTTATAACGGTTTTGTTAACAACGATACCGAAGCCAATCTTACCACACGCCCAATAGTTAATACACCAGCTATCCCAACCTCTGCTTTGGGTACTTATCCGCTAATTGCGTCTGGAGGAGTATCGCCTAACTACAACTTTACTTACGTAAATGGCAAGCTTACCATTACGCCGGGTGCGGCAACGATCAGTTTTGCAGCTATTCCGGCCAAAACCTACGGCAATGCCGATTTTGATGCGGGGGCTACCAATAATGTAAACGAACCGATTATTTACACATCCGATAATGCGGCCGTTGCGGTAATCCTTAATAATAAAGTGCATCTTACAGGTGCAGGTACAGCTACTATTACAGCTTCATTATCGCCAACAAGCAATTACGGTCAAACAGATCCGGTTTCGCAAACGCTTACCGTAAACAAAGCGCCGCTTACCGTTAAGGCTAACAATCAAAATAAAACTTACGGCCAGGCTAACCCCGCGCTTACCATTAATTATTCGGGTTTTGTAAATGGTGAAACTACGGCTGTATTAACATCAGTCGCAACAGCGGTTACATTGGCAACGGTAAACAGCAACGTGGGCAACTATGACATCGTTGCATCCGGAGGTTTGGCTGCCAACTACCAGCTAACTTATGTTAATGGAGCGCTTACTATCGGCAAAGCCCTGTTAACCGTAACCGCACAAAATGCAAGTCGTGCATTCGGCCGGGCAAACCCTGCTTTCAGCGTAACTTATTCAGGCTTGCTTAATGGCGATAGTGAGGCTGTTGTGAGTACACCACCAACGGTAAGCACCACCGCAACAGCAACATCGCCGGTTGGCAATTATGTACTAACTCCGGCAGGCGGCGCATCGGCTAACTACAATTTTGCTTATGTAAACGGCACGCTTACCATAACTCCAGCAGCAGCGGTAATCAGCTTTGCAGCATTGCCAGCTAAAACTTACGGCAACGCCGATTTTGATGCCGGTGCAACCAATACCGTAGGCGAACCAATTATTTACAGCTCGGGCAATACTGCTGTTGCCACTATTGTAAACGGCAAAATTCATATTACGGGCGCAGGTACCGCTAACATAACAGCTACATTTGCAGCAAATGGTAACTACAGCCAAACGCAGCCGGTAACGCAAACTTTAATTGTAAACAAAGCACAGCTTAATGTTAAGGCCGATGATAAAACCAAAGTTTATGGCGCAGCCAACCCCGTACTTACCCTAACGTACAGCGGTTTTGTAAACAACGAAACACAAGCCGTATTAACCTCGCCATCAACTGCAACAACTACGGCAACCGTTAGCAGCTCGGTAGGAAATTACACCATTACCCCATCGGGAGGTGCAGCAAGCAATTATGAGGTTGTATATACCAACGGAACCTTTACTGTTACTAAGGCTGCTTTAACCATAACCGCACAAAATGCCACCCGTGCTTATGGTGCAGAAAATCCGGCATTTGCAGTAACGTATTCGGGGTTTGTTAACGGCGACAATGAGAACTCGCTTAGCGCAAAACCAGCCGTAAATACCATCGCAACAAGCACATCGCTCATTGGTAATTACCCGTTGGTACCATCGGGCGCGGCATCGGCAAATTATAATTTTACCTACGTAAACGGCACATTAACAATTACAGGCGGAGCGGCCACTATAGCTTTTACGCCACTGCCTGCCAAAACATTTGGTGATGCCGATTTTGATGCCGGTGCAACTAACAACGTTGGCGAAACATTGACGTATTCATCAAGCAATCCATCAGTGGCTACTATTATAAACGGCAAAATTCATATTACCGGTGCAGGTACTACAATCATAACAGCAGCCTTCCCGGCTGGCAGTGGATACAGCTTAACGCAGCCGCAAACACAATTGTTAGCGGTTAACAAAGCATCGCAGGTAATTACCTTTGCACCTATCCCACTTCTATCGCGCGGCGATGCGTATTCGCTGCAAAACGTAACGGCCAGTTCGGGCTTGCCGGTTACCTTTACCGTGGGCGATGGTACGCTTGCATCTATACAAGGCCAAACCCTTACCGCTAAGCAAATAGGTAGTACCACTATAACGGCCACACAAGGCGGAAGCAATAACTATCTGCCTGCAACAGCGGTTATAAACCCGCTTGAGATCAGGAATATCGAAGGTAAGATTGAAGTTGAGGTACACCGTGCGGTATCGCCAAATGGAGACGGCATAAACGATGTTTTCTTTATAGAAGGCATTACCAAATTTCCGGGCAACAAAGTGCTGGTTTATAACCGCAATGGGGTAAAAATATTTGAAATAAATGGTTACGATAATACCACCAAGGCGTTTAATGGCCGCTCGAACATTAACGGACAATTACAACAGCCCGGCACTTACTTTTATGTAATTGAGTTTGTTGCAGGCGATAAGGGAAGACGTGCAAGCGGAGCTTTTGTGTTAAAATATTAAGCAGTGTAAAATGATTGATCTATTAAAATATATAAAACTCTTTGTTGTCGCACTGCTCATCATTGGTAGTTTACAGGCAAAGGCGCAGCAGTTTTTTAGCTACAGCCAGTACATGAATAACCTTACGCCGCTTAACTCGGCTTATTCACTGCTCGATAAAAATGCTTCGCTCAGCGCACTGCTCCGTCGCCAGTGGGTTGGGGTTGAAGGCTCGCCGTCTACCTTTATATTTAATGGCAATTTGCCTATCGAATCTATAAACGGCGCCGCCGGTTTAATGGTGCTTAACGACCAGTTTTTTGTGGAACACCTTACCGAGATAAACGGCTTTTTTGCTAAAGGCATTCAACTGGGTCAAAAGCAGTTCCTGGGCGTATCGCTGAATTTAGGCATTCGCAGATATGTAGCCAACTACTCTTCATTAGATCCTAACGACCCGGTTTTTCGTAACGATGTACGCGAGAACAAACCCAACGTGGGTTTTGGTGTGATGATCTATTCGCCCGATCAGTATTACTTCGGCGTATCGGTACCTGAATTGAGCATCCGCGACTTAGGTAATGCCTCTGTACAAACGGCCGACTTTTTCCGCAACCATTACAATTTTGCAGGAGCTTACCTGTTTGGTAAAGAAGATGACGACGTGCGGGTCAAACCCGCATTCTTAGCTACCTACACCAAGGGCGTTCCGTTTGTGGCCGATATGTCTATGTCAGTTTACGTAAAAAACACCGTTGGTTTAGGCTTGAATTACCGAACCAATAATGAGATGGCGGGCATTTTTTCTATCAATTCTGATTTACTTAAACTGGGTTATAGTTACCAATTTGGTTCATCATCAAACAATGTGGGCGGCAGGTTGGGCAATGCCACGCATGAAGTAACGCTTACTTATCGCTTTGGAAGTGATTTGTTAAGGCGAAGCGTTCTGTAATTATGTTTAGATTTATGGAGGCTTAGGCACTCTTAAGCCATCCTAAAAGATTTCGGTTTACCATATTTTAACCAATACCAAACAAGATTTACTTAAACATCCTTTTTTAGCACATCAGCATTTAAACTTAGCTCAAAACGGTTACATTTGAAGTACACCCAACCAATAGTTACCTTTATGAGAATTATATGCCTTGCCCTGCTTGCATTATTGTACAACGGACTTGCATCTGCCCAAACCAACCTTATTACCGATATCCAGTCGCGTAAAACCACCAGCCTCAACGGAACGTGGCAACACATTGTAGACCCGTATGAAACCGGCTTTTACGATTACCGGTATAAGGAACTAAGAGAAAACCACGGCGATGCCTATTGGAATACCGATGTGCCAAAAGATAAATCAGAGAAAAAAGAGCACGGGTATAATGATAAATACACTTTGCAAGTCCCAGGTGACTGGAATCATCAAAAGCCTGAGTTCGTATTTTACGAGGGGACCATCTGGTACAAAAAATCATTTGACTACTCGCCAACTAAGGCGGGCAGCCGTTACTTTATCTACTTCGGCGCAGTAAATTACAGGGCCGATGTTTACCTCAATGGCAAAAAGCTGGGTATGCACAAAGGAGGGTTTACTCCTTTTAATTTCGAGATACCGACATCGTTACTCAAAGAAAAAAGCAACTTTTTGGTAGTTAAGGTAGATAATAAGCGCTATGCCGATGAAGTGCCTACGCTTAATACCGACTGGTGGAACTATGGCGGCATAACCCGCGACGTTAAACTGGTTGAATTGCCGCAAAGCTTTATTCAGGACTTTGTGTTACAATTGAAAAAGCCAATTGCAGGTAAAGCCCCAGCGGCTATGCCTGATGCGGAAGGTTATGTAAAGCTTAGTGGCTTTAAACCGGGAGAAACCATTACTGTTGAAATACCCGAACTTAAATTTAAAAAGCAAATACCTGCAACGGGCGAGCTTACGGAGCTGAGCTTTAAATTACCCAAGTTGCAACTGTGGGACACCGATAAACCCAAGCTGTACACTGTTAAAGTTAAAACAGCTACCGACGCCATAGAAGACAAAATAGGTTTCCGCACCATTGAGGCATTTGGAAAAAAGGTGTTGCTTAACGGCAAGCCGCTGTTTATGCGAGGCATTTGTATTCATGGCGAAATACCGCAGGATGTACGCCGTGCTTTTGGACCAGCTGATGCTAAGCAGTTATTGGGACAGGCACAGGAATTGGGTTGTAATATGGTACGACTGGCCCATTATCCGCATGATGAAGCCATGACCCGCATGGCCGACTCGCTCGGCATACTGGTATGGTCGGAAATACCGGTATACTGGACCATAAATTTTGGTAGTAAAGAGGTGTTGGGTAAAGCCAAGGCACAACTGGATGAAATGATTACCCGCGACCATAACCGCGCCAGCATTATCATTTGGTCGGTTGGTAACGAAACACCAGTTAGTCCAACCCGTACCGATTTTATGCACAGCCTTATTACCGAAGCCCGCCGTTTAGACAATACCCGCATGGTTTCGGCTGCATTGGAAGTAAACTATAATTCGGGCAAGAGCATGAATATGATCGATGATCCGCTGGGCGAGTTTGTGGATTTGGTAGCCTTCAACGAGTATTTGGGCTGGTATGGCGGCCTGCCAAATGAGTGCCGCAAAACCAACTGGGGCACGCCTTACAACAAACCCCTGTTCATCAGCGAAACGGGTGCAGAGGCTAAAACTGGTTTCCATGCCGATTCGCTTACCCGCTTTAGCGAGGAGTACCAAAACTGGTATTACGTAGAGCAACTGGATATGATGAAACGCATGCCCGGTAACTACGTGGGCATATCGCCCTGGATACTGGCTGATTTCCGTTCGCCCAAACGTAATAACCCCGTTTACCAGGAGGGTTGGAACCGCAAGGGCATGTATGATGACAAAGGCAACAAAAAGAAGGCTTTTTACACCCTGCAAGCCTATTACAACGAAATGAAAAAGAAATACAGCAGCAAAAAATAAAAATTATTGCTGCGTTTTAAACGTATTAACCAATGGCCACTTTAAATACTTAAAGTGGCTGTTTTTATTGATATGGCATTATAAAGGTTGTAATACACGGTTGTGCATTAACCGTATTGAATATCACATAAATAATTATAAATCAATTATTTGCGGGTATTTAGCCTTGCTGGTTTGCTGGTTTATTTGATATTTTTGGCCAAAACCAATTATTCAAGTTACCATCTAACCATTAATTATGCGGGTTATTTACACCATTCCGTTAAAAAGCATTAAACAGCTCACAATTTATACTTGCCTGCTTTTATTTGGTATCAACTCCTTTGCCCAGGTAAAAAACCAAACCTCAGGCCGTCAACTTACCCGGTTAAACGACTTATGGCTTTTCAGCAAAGATCCTAAGGCAACAGCATCATACCAAAGCACAGGCAGCTTAAACTGGGAAAAAGTAACGCTCCCACACACCTGGAATGATAAAGATGTGATGGACGATGAACCGGGCTACTACCGTGGTGTAGGTTGGTATAAAAGAAAGTTTGTTACTAACGGTTCTCTCCAGGGCAAAGATGTTTTCTTATGCTTCGATGGGGCTAATCAGGAAACAGAGGTGTATGTAAACGGCAAGCAAGCGTCAAAGCATATTGGCGGCTACACCCGCTTTAATGTAGATATTGGCAAACTTTTAAAATTCGGGGCCGACTCGGTAAACGAGATATTAGTAAAAGTTAACAATCGCAATAACGATGATATTGCCCCCCTAAGTGCCGATTTTACCTTTTTTGGAGGCATTTACCGTAATGTAAATTTATTGGTAACCAATCCGGTTCATTTTGCCGAGAACGATAATGGATCAGACGGAGTATACATAACCACGCCGGTTGTATCTGCACAAGCAGCACAGGTTAAGGTAAAAAGCATGCTGCAAAATTCATCGGCATCGGCTCAAAAGCTGCAGGTAAATACGGTGATTTACGATGCTGATAGTAAACGGGTATCCACCCAGCAAACATTGGTTCAGTTATCAGCCGGGCAGAAAAAGGCGTTGGTGCAGGATTTAAAACCTGTTACTAACCCCAATTTGTGGTCGCCCGAGAGCCCTTACCTGTACCGCGTAGTAACCAGCATTGTAATCACCAAAACTAAGCAGGTGGTTGACGAGGTTAGCAATCCGCTGGGTTTGCGCTGGTTTAAATTTGATGCCGAAAAAGGCTTCTTTTTGAATGACAAGCCGCTCAAAATTATAGGTGCCAGTCGTCACCAGGATTACGAAGGTATGGGTAATGCCGTACCGGCCGATTTGCAGGTGCACGATATGGAATTGCTTAAGCAAATGGGTGGCAATTTCGTGAGAATAGCCCATTACCCGCAAGACCCGGTTATACTACAAACCTGCGACAGGCTGGGTATACTTGCCTCGGTAGAAATACCTGTGGTTAACGCCATTACCGAAACCGAAGCCTTTACCCAAAACTGCAAAAACATGCAGTTGGAAATGATCAAGCAAAACTTCAATCACCCAAGCATTATCATATGGGGCTACATGAACGAGGTTTTATTAAGGCCGAAGTTTGGTAACGACAAACCCCGCCAGGAAATATATTACGGTCACATTCGCGATTTGGCCCAGATGTTAGACAGCCTTACCCGAAAGGAAGACCCATCGCGCTACACCATGATAGCTAATCACGGCGATTTTGACCGCTACAATAGGGTTGGCTTAACTAAAATACCCATGATCGTAGGTTGGAACCTTTACCAGGGCTGGTACAGTGGTAACCTGAGTGGTTTCGGTACATACCTCGACAGGCACCATACCGAACTGAAAGATAAGCCTGTACTCATAACCGAGTACGGTGCCGATGCCGATCCGCGCATTCGTACGCTTGAGCCGGTTAGGTTTGATAAGAGCATTGAGTACGCCATTAAATACCACCAGGTTTATTTAAATGATATGCTTAAACGCCCGTTTGTAAGTGGAGGTATGGCCTGGAACCTGGCCGATTTCAATTCGGAAACGCGCGAAGAAACCATGCCGCATATTAACAATAAAGGCCTGCTCACCATCGACCGTAAACCTAAAGACACATATTATTTGTACCAGGCCTATTTACTCAAAAAGCCGTTCACCAAAATAGCGTCTTCGGGTTGGACTATCCGCACCGGCGTGGCCGATTCGGTAAGTGGGGCCAGCATGCAGCCCTTGCAGGTGGCAACCAATGCCCGATCGGTAGAATTATTTGTAAACGGCAAAAGCCTCGGTACAAAAGCTCCAACTGATCATATTTGCAACTTCCAGGTACCTTTTGTAAACGGAGAAAACCGTATAAGGGCAGTTGATGCCGCGGGTAGGCAAAGCGATGAAGTAACCATCATGTTTAACCTGTTGCCTGCTAAAACCAACAGCATGCAGCCCGTAAACCAACTCAATATACTGGTTGGTGGCAATCGCTATTATATAGATGAACAGTTAAAACAACTCTGGATTCCGGATCAGGCTTACAAAAAGGGCGAATGGGGTTATATTGGCGGGCAACCGTTTAAAGGCAACAACAACCGCATATCATACGGCAGCGATAAAAACATTTACGGCACCTTTAACGACCCTATATACCAAACCCAGCACGTAGATATTAAGCAATACAAGCTGGACGTGCCCGATGGCGATTATGAGCTGACGCTCTTGTTTTCGGAACTGGTGGGCGGCGAAACCAAAGAAGCATTGGTTTATAACCTGGATAATAACCACAGCAAAGAACAAAGTGCCGAAGAACGCATATTTAATGTAGATGTTAACGGTGTACCATTCCTCAAAAACTTTAACATAGCTGCCGAATATGGCTACACTACGCCGGTAAATAAAACCATCAGGGTTTCGGTATTAAATGGAAAGGGTTTTACGGTTGATTTTACGCCGGTAAAAGGTAAGCCGGTGCTTAACGCACTGCAGCTGCGCAGAATAGATTAATCGATAAGGCCGAGGTTGTGCCTGTAATTTTCGCCAACAGGAATAATCTCGGCACCTATTTTGATGATGCTTTTATCGATCACATTAACGCAGGCTTTATTTACCATATAAGAGCGATGCACGCGCAAAAATGTAGGAGAGGGTAGTAGTTCGTTCAGGTACTTCATGGTCATGTGGGTTAAGTAATTGCCACGGTTGGTGCAAAGCTGTATGTAATCTTTTACCGATTGTGCATACAGCAAATCATTATGCACAACTTTAACTAACTGCCCCGATACCTTGAAATAAGTATAATCCTTTAGCTCTACTGCTTCGGGTTGATGCACTTTCAAAAGCTTGTTTATCGCCTTTTCAAAGCGCTCAAAAGTGATAGGTTTAAGCAGGTAATCTATGGCATCTAATTCAAAACCTGTAACGGCATGCTCGGCAAAAGCGGTAGTAAATATTACCGCAGGCGGGTTTTTGAGCGAGCGGATAAAATCTAAACCGTTAATGCCCGGCATTTTTACATCCAAAAACATCAAGTCTACAGCCTGGTTATGCAGTACCTCAAAAGCCTCGAGTGCATTGCTGCATTTTTTAATGAGTTTCAGTTGAGGTATGCGGGCGGTATAATTTTCAAGCACTTCCTGCGCCAGCGGCTCATCGTCAACAATTATACATTTGATCATGCGGTTTGCAGGGTTAGGGTTGCCTGGTAATGGTCAATTTCGTCTTTTATATCAAGTTGATACTTGTTTGGATATAAAATATCAAGTCGTTTAAGCACGTTTTGTAAACCAATGCCTGCAGATGAAGCTTGTTTACCAGCGGGTTTGCTATTTTGCACATTGAGCATCAGTTCATCTTCGGTTTGGCATATAATAATATCTACGTAACCGGTTACTGTCTCTTCTTCGAGACCATGCTTAAACGCGTTTTCTATAAACGGCAGCAGCAGCAAAGGCGCAACCTGGTAACCGGGCTGTATGCCCTGTACATCAAACGCGATTTTAATATTATTTTTATGCCGTATCCGTTCCACCTCAATATAGTTCGATAAAAAGGTAATTTCCCGGCTAATGGGTACCTGCTTTTGATCGGCCTCGTATAAAATGTATCGCATCATTTCGCCCAGTTTAGCTACCATAGGCGCGGTATCGGCCGATTGCTTTAGCGCCAGCGAGTAGATGTTATTAATAGTATTGAAAAAGAAATGCGGGTGAATTTGTGCTTTGAGATAGTTGAGTTCGGTAAGTAATTGCTGCTCTTTCATCTCCTTCATTTGCTTTTCTTGCATGAGAGAGCGAATTAGAAATGCCAGCCCGGTAAGTGGAAAAATAGCCGCAATAAACTGGTAGTTAAATGAGAATGGAATACTGGCATTATTTAACTCCACTAAAGCACGCTTTCGGTAATATGCTTCTATAAAAGGAGAATGTATAATGCACCAGTTCATGGGGTACTTTATAAGTAAACCATTAAAAACAACATAACCTGCCGAGCATAAAATGATGCCCCAAACATGGCGCTTAAATACATAACGTTTTAAAAAGCCCCAATAGTAAACCGAGCACGATAAAACACCGAAAGGCTCGGTAACCAACCTGTAACCCTGCCCTTTAATGAACTTTGAAAAATCCTTTTCCTCATTAATGTTATACTCCAGATCACTAATGATAGTAACGCCAATGGTGAGGAAAAGCATGAAGCCGATCTCGAACCATAGATACTTGTTAGTGTTAAATTTGCTTGGAGTTGCCACAAGGCCAAATTACTTATAAACCATTTAAGAAAATGGAACCCGATGAGCCTTTTCGACAAAAGCACGAGTTTTTTAGATGAAACCGTTAAATATATCTTACGTCGAAATTACCCATGTACCCGTCTAAATCTTCAAAAACACGGTTTTTAGCTACCTATATTTGAGCAAATCAAATAACCCCAAACAATGAAATACATACTAAGCCTTATCACAATAGTAATATTAAGCGCTGCAAAATTTTATGCGCCAATGCCCGGTTATAAAATCACCGGTACCGTCACTGGTCTTCCCAATAATACCTGGTTATACCTGCGTACCGCTAAACCCGATATTAACATCGACTCGTGTAAGGTGCTAAACGGTAAGTTTACCATGAGCGGTAAGATTGCCGAAAAAGCCACTCCGGTTTACCTACACACAGCTCAATACACTAATTATGTAAGTTTTTGGCTTGAGAACGCCAGCATCAACATAAAACTCAAAGCTGGAGAATTTAAAAAAGCTGCCATAACTGGTTCGGCAACCGAAGATGAAGACCGTTTGGCAGATAAATTAAAAGCACCCATTACCCATAAGATAGATAGCCTTGCAAAAGCGGCAAAACTTATAAAAGATAAAGCCGCCCGGAAAGATATATATGCGCAGATAGAAGTTTTAGAACAACAAGAAAAACAAGCAGATCGTGATTATGTACGCAATCATCCTAATTCATTGGTTTCGGCCAATATTTTGAATATCTATGCATCAACATGGGGTAAAGACACCACCGTGGCGCTATATAATAACATGACTGCCGCCATTAAAGCAACCAGCTATGGCAGAGATATAAAAGAATTTATTACCCTCAACAAAGATGTTAAAGTAAGTGGCCAATATGTTGATTTTGAACAGACCAACACTTCGGGTAAAACCATCAAGCTATCAGAACTTAAAGGCAAATATATACTGCTCGACTTTTGGGCATCATGGTGCGGCCCTTGCCGCGAAGAAAATGTGAACTTGGTTAAAACCTATGCAAAATTTAAAGATAAGGGTTTTGAAGTATTAGGCGTATCGGCCGATGAAAGTAAAAAGGACTGGCTGAAAGCCGTGGATAGCGACAAACTGGTGTGGGAAAACGTTTGCGACTTGCGTGGCGATAAAAACAAAGCCGCATTAACCTATGGTATAAATGCCTATCCAACTAACTTTCTTATTAACGAAAAAGGCACCATCATTGCCAAAAACCTGCGCGGCAAAGCGCTGGATGATAAACTAACCGAGTTGCTTGGCGGGAGTATGTAGTTTTTCTTAAAGCCCTCTCCGTCTCAGGCGGAAGGGTTTATACTATCTTAAACACAAACGACGACGATGTCATATACTTACCACCCTGCGATGCTGTAAACAGATAAGTGGGCTTGCCATTTTGAAACAATAACTGCGGCCGCTCAAAACGGCCGTACTTTTTAAGGTATGATGGCGGTGGTGGCTGTACAATTTTGTAATGGTTGGCATCATAATAGGCTACCTGCGGCTCGTTCCATTTTTTGCCGTTTTTTGATTCCATGAGCAGTCCGTACTCATGGTTAAAGATGCCCATATCACGGGCCAGCATTTTAAAACGCCCCTTATCTAACCAAACAAAGGCATCTTCGAGCTGGGCATTATTGGGGCGTAATGAAAAATCAACTACCGGGTTGCCTTCAAATTTCACGTAAGGACCCTCCAACTTATCGGCAATGGCTAAGCCGTATTTGCGGTTGCCTTTAACCACCGGGTCTTTTGAGTTTTCATATTCGGCTGTATTCCATGATTTATAAAATAGCCAGTATTGCCCGTTAGGATGTTTAATAAATGCCGGGTTGGTAGTGCAATGGTCGTCCCAGGCACCAGTAGGGCCGGCCTCAAGCAATGGCGCATCGGGGCGCGTCCATGGGCCTTCGGGCGTTGGAGCGGTGGCCAGGCCAATGCGTTTGGTATTGGTTTTACCATTAGAGTTACCCATATAAAACAGGCAGTACTTACCATTAACAAACTTTATAGATGGGTTATGACAAGTGGTGGCATCCCAAAAGCCCGGCCCGCGCGGGGCAAGTATCACATCGGTAAACTTAAATTCAGCTTCGGGGCTATCAGCCACTGCATGGCAAATTTCCGATCCGTTTATCCAGCCCCCCATTTTCTTTTTATCCGTCCAACGCGAAAAGTACATGTGTATGCGGCCATCAGGTCCTTCGATGGGGCTGTTGCACCAAACGTAGTAGCCCTCCATCTCCAGGCGGCGGCCAACAGGTTTAAGGTGTTTGGCAAAGTCCGATTCCTTTCCATCAACGGCAAAGGCAAATTCAGGTAACAATGCCAAGGCCGACGAAGCCAGTCCAATATTCTGTATAAAATCGCGTCGTTTCATGTGTTATAAATGGTGCTGCAATGTAAACAACAAAGCCACCCGTTATTTAAAACGAATGGCTTTGTTACAAAAGTATTCAAGCTATTAATAGCCGGGGTTTTGAGTATAAAGACCCGGTGTGGTATTTTGCTCGCGTTGAGGCACCGGATAAATAATGTAGTTAGCAATAGCAGGGTTCATCCTTTTCTGCGAGGCGTCTTCCTTGGTAATCCATGCATTCATAATGGTTAACAAGTTGCCGCTGCGTTGCAAATCAAACCAGCGCGAACCTTCATCAGCAAACTCTTTGCGGCGTTCTTCAAACAACTGATCAATGGTGACATTGCTGGCTGTACCTGTACCTGCACGGGTTCTAATCTGGGTTATTATACCGTCTACATCGGTTTGCGAGCCTGGTGCTCCACGTAAAATACATTCGGCTTTCATCATCAAAATATCGGTATAGCGTATGGCTATAAAGTTAATTGCCCAGTCAAACCGGCTGGTTGTTGGTATTTTAGTTATATCAATATACTTTTTAAAGAACGGGCGCGATTCGGTATTGCCCGAAAATGTGTAACCGGCGGTGTTAATGCTGAATGCTTTACGCACGTCGGCTGCTGCATAGCTGTTAACCAAATCGTTTGATACCGGAATAATCTCTAAACTACCGTTGGCTACACTGTTAGCGCCGAGTGACGAGAAGTAGGTATTGGGAGCCAATACCCATGGGAACGATGCACCATACAAATCATTTGAGCCGCTAATGCCGCCGGTATACATTACGCTAAATACCGCTTCTTTATTTACCGTAGGGCTTTGGTTGGTGTAAGAGAATATGTTAGCATAGTTGGTGTTAAATACAAAACCACCATTGGTAATAATGTCATTTAACAAAGGCAAAGCAAGGTTCCATTCGTTTGTCGCTAAGCCAGGTCCTTCAATACCGTAGGTGGCGCCCGAACGGGCCATATATACCTGTGCAAGCACGGCTTCTGCTGCCCATTTGGTGGCACGGCCAACATCGGTACCGGTGTATGATGGCGGTAAGTTGGTTATGGCAAACTGTAAGTCGGCAATTATAAACTTATAAACATCCGCTACCGGGCTGCGGCCTATAGTTGTAGCTTCGCTCGCCGAAACTACACGATCAATGATAGGCAGCTTACCAAAGTATTTGATTAAATCAAAGTAATAAAAGGCACGTAAAAAGCGGGCTTCGGCTGTTAAGCGAGTAGCTAAAGTTGCCGAACCTATAACGCTGCCATTTTTGGCAACCTGGTCTAATAATGTGTTAGCTTTAAAAACACCATTAAAGTCGGTGGTCCAGGCCTCATCAATGTAAGTATTTGCTGCTATACCCTGTGAAAAGTTGTTTATCGGGTCCCAATCGCGTACGGTTACTGATGTGCCATAAATATTATCAGACCTGATTTCGGACAGGTTAAGCAACCTGTTTGGGTAATTATGTAATGACGAATAAATGGCATTGGTGGCCTGCACAAAATCAAGCGGCGATTTATAAAACGTTTCGGTAGTTGCCGAAGAAATTGGCACCTGGTCTAATTCCTTTTTGCATGAGGTTGCAAAAACGAGAGATGCTATAGTTGATAGAAAAAATATCTTTTTCATGATTGACAAATTAATGGGTGATTAAAAGGCGAAGTTAAATCCGAAAATTAATGACTTAGCTAATGGCAAGCCACCATAATCGCCCGATTGCGGATAAGCGCTGTTTGAGCTTATTGCAGTATTTGATGCTTCAGGATTTAAGCCTCCGTAGTATTTATCATGACCAAAATAATTTTCGGCAGATACATAAATGCGTGCACCTTGTAAGGTTTTTGAGGCTTTAAACAAATCTTTCAGGTTATAGCCCAAGGTAATGTTTCTAACCCTGATATAATCTGATGAGTATAACCAATCAGTATTAGCAATAAAACCAAAAGTTGAGTATGCTTTACTTACACGACCATCACCTTGGTCTTGCGGAGATCTCCAACGGTTAACATAAAATGCCGGGGCATTATCGGTAAAACCTTGACCTGTACGGGTGAGTGCACGGCCTAATAATGAGTAAATTGAACCACCGGTTTGGCCTTGTACCAAAATACTTAAATCGAACCCTTTATAACGGAAGGTGTTGGTAATGCCGTAAGTGTAATTAGGGTTTGGATGACCAACAATTTGCTTGTCAGCTTCGGTAATTAACCCATCACCATTTAAATCCTGATATTTTGGATCGCCCACAGACTCGTTGTTGTACATAGCCACTTTGTTGTTGATATCTTCCTGTGTTAAGAAACCAATTTGCTTAACTACATAAATGCTGTTGATAGGTGAACCTACACGCAGAATGTTGTCGCTAACATCAAAAGAGTTAGGAATGATGATTTGCTGTTGGTTACCAAATAACGACAGAATCTTGTTGGAATTATGGCTGATATTAAGGCTGGTATTCCACTGAAAATTGTGAACTAAGTTGCGGGAGGTAATCTCTAACTCCTGGCCAATGTTACGTACTGAACCAGCATTGCTCAGGTATTGTGTAAAACCAGTAACTGCCGGAATAGGTACCTGTAATAGTAATTGCGTGTTTTTCTTGTTGTAATAATCGAATGAACCGGTTATACGGTTTTTGAACAAGCCAAAATCAAAACCAATATCATAGGTTTGAGATTTTTCCCATTGCAAATCGGGGTTGGCTACAACGTTAGGAGCTTGGCCGTTTGCCAATGCAGGCGTAGCGCCTAATACATAACCTGCCAAAGCAATAGTTGAAATGCTACCGTAGTTCGGAATATTGTTGCTACCGTTTACACCATAACTAACACGAAGCTTTAAATCGCTAACGGCTGGTGCCGATTTCATGAAGTTTTCTTCGGTTACTCTCCAGGCAAGTGATGCAGAGGGGAATACGCCGTACTTGGTGTTGATACCAAAACGTGATGAACCGTCTTCACGTAAACTGGCCGATAATAAATATTTGTCTTTATAAGAGTATTGCACACGGCTGAAGTACGACACCAACACATTTTGCTGGCTGCTGGTACTACCCGATGAGTTTGCAGGGTTGGTAATAGTTTGTATAGTAGCGCTGGTAAGACCACCAACTGATGCCGCCGCAGACTGATCTAAACGGTCGAGGTTGTATGATTGACCTAACAACACGTTTAAGCTGTGTACCTTATTAAAGGTTTTGCTATAGTTAATGGTATTCTCGTTTACAAAAGTTAACCTTTTGTAGCTGCTGTACGAAGCCGATGAGTTAGCATACAGGTTATTATTGGTAGCAGGATTATAAGTACGGCCTGCTATGTTACCGGTAACTGTGTAAGGGGTATAACCTCTTGAGTTGTTATCAGTGTTATCCAGGTTTAATGAACTCCGGATAGAAAGGTCTTTCATTATCTGATACTCGGCATATACCGAAGTAAGCGTACGGAACCTCTTAGTTTCGCCTACAATGTTTTCCAGTTTGGCTAACGGGCTGTTTGTGGTAACACTCCAGCTATATTGAGCATTGTTAAAAGCATTTGGGTAGAAACCTGATGTGCTTTCCTGAATCGGGGTCATGCTCAACGCCTGGTGAAATATGGCATCTTTACCTTCTACACCAGGGTCTTTAGTAATAGAGTAGGTTGGTGCAATGTTAATACCTGCTTTTAATTTTTTTGAAGCGTTTACTTCTACATTAGCGCGGGCCGAGTAGGCTTTGTATCCTAAACCTTTAACAAAACCATTTTGATCTGCGTAGTTGCTCGATACAAAGTATTTTACGTTATCGGTACCGCCACTGGCCGAAAGCTGGTGGTTTTGTACAAAGCCTTTGCGTTCAATTACATCTTGCCAGTCAATTGAGTTTAAACCCGGATGACCTGCCTGAGCCCAACGGGGATCAACCATGTAACCGGTGCTGAACTGGCCTGGTTGTAAATTACTACCAGCTAAATTAGCATTGATAATGGCACGGCGTTGCTCATATGTATCATTTGCGGTAGCGCCATTGGCACCAAAACGCAATACATAAGCCGAATTGATCATCTCTGTTGCGCGGTCAATCCATTGATCGCCGTTAAGCATTTCCAGTTTTTTTGCAGCTGCGTTAAAACCTGCATAAGCGTTGTAGCTAATTTGAGCCTTACCAGTTTTGCCACGTTTGGTGGTAATTAATACAACACCGTTTGATGCACGCGAACCGTAAATAGCAGCGGCCGCAGCATCTTTTAATACCTCAATGTTTTCAATATCGTTAGGGTTAATATTATCTAACGGGTTACCGGTACTAAAACTGCCGTTTGTACCCGGTGCCGATACTGATAGGGGGAAACCATCAATTACATACAATGGCTCGTTGCCAGCGCTTATAGAACCGCTGCCACGTACCTGTACGCTAAACGCTTTGCCCGGTACACCAGTAGTTTGCTTAACCGTTACACCGGCTAATTGACCCACCAGAGCCTGGTCAACACGTGCAATGGGGCGCTCTTCCAGTTTATCGGCCTTCATGCTGGCTACGGCGCCGCTCACATTACTGCGCTTTTGGGTGCCATAGCCAATAACTACCACATCGGTAAGTTGCTGGTTGCTTTTGGCAAATTTTACGTTAATAACAGGGCTGTCGCCAACGGCAACTTCCTGATCGGTGTAACCTAATGATTTAAAAACAAGCACATCGCCTTTGCTGGCTTTAATGCTAAACTTGCCATTAACATTGGTTGATGTTCCGCCGGGTTTGTTTTTAATGCTTACAGCGGTGCCGGGCACGGTTTCGCCTGTCTCGTCGGTAACTGTACCGGTAACAGTGGTCTCCTGGGCAAGGGCCACATTGATACTTAGTGTTAAAAGCATCAGCATCAGCAATCTATTGCCCTTCAAATTAAATAAATATTTAAACATACGGATGGAATTTATACGCTGCAGGGGAATCAGCGTTGATTAATTGGTTCGGGTCAATATTAGATAATTGCCTGTACAGGGGTATCCTGCACCATCCTGCGAAAAGTATTTTTACTATTGCGCTAATAGATTTCTAATTTCTTTGCGCAATTAATAAGTAACGCTATGTGGGCGTTTTAAAAAATAAAACCTTTATGCAAATAATTTGCAAATCTCATAAAATAGTATAGATAATTGTCGTTTTTACAATTTTAATAGCTTAGTGTTGTGGATTTAAAAAGTTAACAGCACATATATAATTTGGCTCATCGGCTTTTTAGGGAAATTATTGTGTGCATAATGAAATTTATTTTATAAATAATTTGCAACATCATAATTCTTTATATATTTGCCACTGTATATGAAAGCAAAATTAAATAACCGTACTTGGTGGCACCTTAGCAATAAGGCAGCCCGGTAGTTTATTGATGAGCTAAAGATATTAAGCAATTATAAACCTGATTTGAGACCCGGCGCTAACCACGACCGGGTTTTTTCATTTTATAATATTTTTAAACAGATGCAAAAATTTAAACTAAATACTACTTATAAAAAGCTACTCGCCGACACCACAACCCCGGTGAGCATTTACTTACGCTTGCGCGATATTTTTCCAAACTCGCTGCTGCTCGAAAGTTCCGACTATCACAGCCGCGATAACAGCCTTAGCTTTATTTGCTGCCAACCCATTGCTGGTATGGTGCTAAGCCAAGGAGTATTAACACAGGAGTTTCCGGATGGTAGCCGGGATGTGCTTACCGAAGGAAGTTTTAACCTGGTTAGCGAAATAGATGCTTTTCTTAAACGCTTTGAAACAGATGAACTGCCTCTTAAAGTAATTTCGAATGGGTTGTTTGGCTACTTTACCCACGAGGCTGTTGAGCATTACGAAACCATCAAACTGAAAAAGGTGGAAAACGATGCGCGGCAGATTCCCGAAATGCAATACCACATTTATAAATACATTATTGCGGTTGACCATTTTAAGAACGAACTGTATATATTCCAAAATCAATACGGAGAAGATGCTGATGACAAAGGCATCGAAAAAATGCAGTACTTGCTAAAAAATAAAGATTTTCCTGAATACTATTTCCAAAGCAAAGGCGAGGAGCAATCAAATCTGAGCAACGAAGGTTTTATGACCATTGTGGAGAAGATGAAACAGCATATTTTCCGTGGTGATGTTTTCCAGATCGTGCCATCTCGTGCATTTTCGCAGGAGTTTCAGGGTGATGAGTTTAACGTTTACCGCGCACTGCGCTCCATTAATCCTTCGCCTTACCTGTTTTATTTCGATTATGGTGATTTCCGCATATTCGGCTCATCGCCGGAGGCACAAATTACCATTAAGAATCGCTTAGCCAGTATTTACCCCATTGCCGGAACCTTTAAACGCAGCGGTAACGACGAAAAGGACGCCGAAGCAGCACGCGCATTAGAGAACGACCCGAAAGAATCGGCCGAGCACGTGATGTTGGTTGATTTAGCCCGTAACGATTTAAGCCGCCATTGTGAGCAGGTAGAGGTAAAAGCCTTTAAGCAGGTACAGTATTATTCGCATTTAATACACCTGGTATCGCACGTGAGCGGTAAACTACACCCCGATGTTTCTTCGTTTAAAATTGTGGCCGATACCTTTCCGGCGGGTACGCTGAGCGGTGCACCAAAATTCAGGGCTATGGAAATTATCGATCAAAACGAGAACATTAAACGTAGTTTTTATAGCGGTGCCATTGGTTATTTAGGCTTTAACGGCGATTTTAACCACGCCATCATGATACGCTCGTTATTAAGCAAAAATAATGTTTTACATTACCAGGCCGGTGCCGGTATAGTAGCCGATTCGATTGCCGAAAGCGAACTGAACGAGGTAAATAATAAAGTAGCCGCCTTGCGCAAGGCTATTGAAATGGCCGCAGAACTGTAATGGGGAGTGTGGAGCGAAGATTGAGGACCCGAGAGGAATAATTAAAAATTTAGACGTATAAATGAACAACGATATAAACAACACGGAGAACTCTAACTCCCCCTTCAGGGGGCAGGGGGGTAAAGTTCTTATTATAGATAACTACGATTCATTCACCTACAACCTTGTACACCTGGTAAACGAGCTGGGCTTACAATGCGAGGTGTGGAGAAATGATCAGTTTAAACTGGAAGATGTAGATCAGTTTGACAAAATCATCCTTTCGCCGGGTCCGGGCATACCATCTGAAGCGGGTTTGTTGCTGGATGTAATACGCACTTACGCACCAACCAAGAGTATATTTGGCGTATGTTTGGGGCAGCAGGCCATTGCCGAGGTATTTGGCGGTAGTTTGTATAACCTGAGCCGACCTATGCACGGCATATCAACCCCGGTTAAAGTAACCGATGCAAACGAGCAGCTGTTTAAAGGATTGCCCGAATACATCAGTGTAGGGCGTTACCACTCGTGGGTGGTATCAAAAGATGATTTGCCAGAGGTATTAACCATAACTGCAGTTGACGAAAAAGACAATTCCATAATGGCCCTGCGCCACAAAACGCTGGATGTACGCGGTGTACAATTCCACCCCGAATCGGTGTTAACCGAATATGGTAAGGAAATGATGGGTAACTGGTTGAACCAACCGGCAGCTTAACCCCCCAACCCCCTGAAGGGGGTGTTGAAGAGGTGTAGCAAAACGTTAAATTTGTAAACAAATTAATCAAAAAACTCCCCCTTTAGGGAGTTTGGGGGCTTATGACCATTTTAGATAAAATTGTAGAGAAAAAAATAAAGGAAGTAGCAGCCGCTAAAATCATTACTCCTTATAACCATTTAGAGGAACGCGAAATGTTTTTACGCGAACCGCTATCGTTTAAAAAGTTCCTGCTCGACCCTGAACGTACGGGTATAATTGCCGAGTTTAAACGTAAATCGCCATCAAAAGGTATTATTAATGATGAGGTTTCGGTTAAGGATGTAACTACGGCGTATGCGGCGGCTGGGGCTTCGGCCATATCGGTATTAACCGACCGTCACTTTTTTATGGGTACCAAAAAGGATTTGCTCGAGGCACGTAAGTTTAATGATGTGCCTCTGCTGCGTAAGGATTTTATGATCGATGAGTACCAGATTGTAGAAGCCAAAACCTTAGGTGCCGACATTATTCTGCTCATTGCTGCCATACTTACACCCGAACAGGTAAAGCAATTTTCCGCCCTTGCCAAAAGTATAGGCCTGAGCGTGTTGTTAGAGGTACACAACCTCGAAGAACTACAACGCAGCCTGTGCGATAACCTTGATGCCATTGGAGTAAACAACCGTAACCTGGCCGATTTTACTGTATCGGTAGAAACTTCGTTCGAACTGGCAGAGCATATACCAGATGGGGTAATGAAAATATCTGAAAGTGCTATCAGCAATACGCATGTTATTAAACAACTTAAGCAGGCCGGGTTCAACGCGCTTCTTAATTGGCGAAAACTTTATGCGCCAGCCAAACCCTGGTTTAGCCATGGCCGAATTTGTAGCGGAGTTGAGGGCGTAGATAGTACTCATAATCACAAATACGTCATTGCGAGGAACGAAGCAATCTCTGAACTATGCATGTTCGCTTGTTCTACGCAGAGATTGCTTCGTTCCTCGCAATGACGCGTTTTGTTAAATTCACTACTTCACCGCAACATCCCAAACCTTCGACATACGCGCTTTGCCCGCCGGTCCGTCAATGTAAAGCACCACAATATACTTCCCTGCGTCTTTATACTGATGGACAGGGCTTTGCTCGGTTGAGGTGGTGCCATCGCCAAAATCCCATTTCCACGAGGTTATTTTGCCGTCGCTTTCGTCTTTAAAAGTAACCTGGCGTTTGTTCATATCGGTTACTATAAAGCTCCATTTGGCATCAATAGCTTTTTTGTATTTAGCATCTAAAGGCATCAGCGTAAATACAGTGCCGAGGCTGGTGTTGCCGTACATTTTGTGGTTTTTTGATAAGTTCCAAAAGCCTTTCTTGGTTTCGTCATTTACGTCGTCGTAATCAATAACTGCCCAGGTGAGGCCTATCTTTTTATTGTCGCGCAGTACCGATTCTACCGCACGTTGCGGGCCTTCGGCACCGGCATAATCAAACGGGGTAATCCAAAATTCGGCTATAAGTTTACCGGGCTGACCAGGTTTAAAATCGTAAGAGTAAGCAATATTGGAGTAAGGAAGTTCTTTTATCCACGGTTGGCTGCCCCAGGCCAGCGCCCAATCTTTACCCACGGCAGGGGTAAAAATGTGATAGTTTTGCGCATGTACCCCGTGATACGAAAAGTATATGTCCCAGGGGTTAAGTCTTTGGTTGGGGTGCTGGTCGGTAATAAGCGGGCCGCCCGACAGGTCACCGTCTACCACAATTTCAAAAGTATCGTTATGTAAATCGGGCCGACTAAAATCCCAGTAGTTATCATAGGCTTCGTACAAAAAATACAGGCGGTTTAAACCCTTAACCCAGGCTACACGCACTTTAACGTCCAGATTTTTAGGGTCTACAGCAGGGTAATGTTTTGAGTCATCCCAAAGCTGGTCGGTACCCACAATGTATTTTTTCGGAAAACTGTCCCAGTCATCAGTTTTACCATCAATTTTGGGCATCATATTGGCCGGAAACTGGTATATCTTATACCCCCTGTCTTCCTGGGCAAGTGCTTTGCCCAAAGAAAACAGAACTATAAATACGATTGATAAGAGGTGCCGCATAAACCGGAGTTTAATTTGTTACAAGCATAACATCATTACAATTTAGCCACAAACCCACCGCTTGAGCGCAATTTAATGGTTAGCACATCTTTAGGGCTTACGGTTTGTTCGCGTTTATCAACACTGGTGTTAGTTTCACCATCATAAACAAGAGTGGCTTTGGTTGGGGCTGATAAAAAGTTGAGTGGTATTTTTACCTCACGTTCATCGGCACCGTTCATTACACCTATCCACCATGAGGTGCCTTTGCGACGGGCAAAAGCTACTACATCGCCCATGCTGCTGCATGATAATACCCTGGTTTCATCCCAGGTGGTGGGCACCTGTTTAAACAGATCGACCATTGGATTTTCAAGATACAGCTGGTACTTATCGGCAAAATGTATAATGGGCGAAGTGTAAACAATAGCCTGTGCAAACTCGTGCGGCCAGGTAAATTTGGCAGTTGCCAGCTCTTTAGGGTCGAGTATTACCGAAGTGAAATCGGCCGGGCCGCTCAGGTAACGGGTAAAGGGTACGGTAATGTCATGCTGTGGTGGCATTACACGTTTGTACTTGGTCATGTGGTACTCGTTGCCACGTATGGCTTCACGGGTAATATCATTAGGGTAGGTACGGTTAAGGCCCGTTGTTTTTACGCTGCCATGAAAGTTAAGCAACAGTTTAAGCTGGGCACAATCTTGCTGTGTTTCGGCATACCATTGCATAATATCGGCATCCGCATCAGGTATAAAATCTATTTTAATACCAACGGCACCTGCCTCTTTTACCTTTTGCAGGTAAGCGCGGCGTTCAGGTGCTTTTCTAAACTCTTTTGAATCTACCCAAACCAAGGATTTTACACCCACCGTATTACCGTAATCGATCACTTCTTTCAGTAACTGCCACTGGTCTTTACCTTCTTGTTTCCAGTTGCGCCAGCCATCATCAACAAGGTAGTACTCCCAGGTTAATTTGGCTGCAGCATCGTACCAGTTCTTTTGGTCTTCAAACTTAGGTGCACCTACGCTCCACCATTGCCACAAGCTGCGGCCAGGCTTAACCCACGAAAAATCACTTCCTTTAGCTGGTGGCGGACACAGGTTGGTAATTAAATCGGAATTGACCAACTCGGTTAACGACCGGGCAATTAAAGTAGTGCGCCATGGAGATACCAGCTTGCCTTTATAAGTGCCGTTTAAGTAAATGCTTTTTGATGGTTGAATTACGTTCCAGCCTTTTGCGGCAAAAGGATAGGCCACAGTGAACGCATTGCCGCTGCGGGTAAGCGCCATATCGGCAAAGCTTTCGCAATCAGCCTCAGTTAGTGATACGTAGTACTTACCCGATTGAAAGGTTAGCGGCGGCATTACCACCTTTCCTTCGGGCACTTCGGCAAGCGGCGTTACGTAATTTAAGCCTTCATAGCTTTGATGAAAGTCTGCCCAGGCAATCTTCTTCACATTGTTGGGCAAAGTCCATGTCGTGCGTTCGGCATCAATGTGTTTTATGCCGGGCGCAATGGTGTACCTTACAGCCACACCATCATTATATACCCGTACAAAAAGTGCCATGGGCTTACCCGCAGCTGTATAAGGTATGTAGGCCTCATTAGCACGGTTAATTGCTTTAGTATGATTGCCTATTACGGCATAACTTTCGTTAACACTGCTGCGTTGAGGCTGGCCGGTTATGCGCGTATTGTTTCCCAAATCCGTACCATCAGCCACCAGTCCAAGCGGCGATTTGTTAATGATAGGAAAATTATCAGCCTTTACGGTATAGCTCAGTTTTTTATCGGCCGCCGAAATGGTTAAGGCAATGCGCTTATCAGGACTGGTAACCGTTAGTATTTGATTTTGGGCAAACGTCGCTCCTGTTGCAATAAGCAACAGGGCGGTGCTAATGGCTTTACAAAAATTCATATATCTTTAAAGTATCGGATAATAGATGATCAATAATATTACTTACTGTTTAAGGCAATTACACCGCTCTTTAACCCTTTAGCAGAGGCGGTAAACTCAATTTTACCTGGCTTTTCGGCCGATTGTACTGTGGCTACCAGCATGCCGCTAAATGCGTTCATTTGTGGCTGATGGAATGGCTGTACATTAGTGGCATCGCCATTGGCAACCACTTTGTAAGTACCTGCACCGGTTACTTTAAAGCTGAGCAAATTGGTGGCATCGGGACATAAATTGCCATTGGCATCGCACACTTTGGCGGTGATGTAAGAAAGGTCTTTACCATCGGCATCAAGTGTAGAACGGTCGGCTATTAACTCTATATGGTGAGGTTTGCCGGCGGTTTTAATAGTTTGCTCGGCGGCTACCTTGCCATTGGCATCATAAGCAACCACTTTAATGTTTCCGGGCTGATAAACCACATCCTTCCACATTAAGCGGTAGCGGGTTTGGTTGTTGGTTTTGCTCTTTTCCTGCTTGCCCATGCTTTTGCCGTTTACAAATAACTCAGCCGATGGATAGCTGGTGTAGCAAAATACCGGTGTGATTTGTCCTTCGCGGCCAGGGAAAGTCCAGTGTGGTAAAACGTGCAGGGTTGGTTTTTCGGTGTTCCACTTGGCGCGGTACAGGTAAAAGCGGTCTTTAGGCAAACCGGCCAAATCAATAATGCCAAAATACGAGCTGTGCGACGGCCATTTGGTATCGTAAGGCGTAGGTTCGCCCAGGTAATCAAAACCGGTCCATACAAATTCGCCTATCACAAATTTTATATCGTCTTGCTTTACAAATTCATCATCGGGTACTTGCGACCATGGACAGGCCTCAAAATCATATGATGAACTTTGGTTATCGTCATACATCTTTTCTTTAAAAAACTCAACCGGAAACTTGTAAACGCCTCTCGAACTAACGGTTGAAGCTGTTTCCGTACCCAGTATAAATCCTTGAGGGAGTTTTAGATTAGCTTCTTCGTAACGCGCTGGTTTATAGTTAAAACCGGCAATATCCATCACAGCTGCAAAGTTGTTGGTAAGGGCGGCATCAATTCTATCCATGCCAACAGTTACCGGGCGGCTTGGGTCTTCGCGGTGGCAAATGTCCTGCAAAAACTTAGCTATCTTTTGGCCGTTCTTAGCGCCTTGATCAGGCACCTCGTTACCAATGCTCCACATAATTACGCTCGGGTGGTTTCGGTCGCGGTGCACCATATTAACAATATCTTTTTCGGCCCATTGGTCAAAATACTGGCTATAGCCGTTTTTTACCTTAGGGGTTTTCCATTCGTCAAATGATTCTACCATCATCATAAAGCCCATCTCGTCGCAAAGTTCAACCAACTCGGGCGCCGGCATATTATGCGAGGTACGAATGGCATCACAACCCATGTCTTTTAAAATGGTTAACTGGCGGCGTAAAGCAGCTTTGTTAATAGCCGCACCTAACGGACCTAAATCATGGTGATTACATACGCCTTTAAATTTGCGCGCCTTTCCGTTGAGGAAAAAGCCATTTCCAGCTTCGAATTTAATGGTGCGTATGCCAAATTTGGTGGTGTACTCATCAACCAGTTTGCTGCCATCATACACCTTTGAGGTGGCTGTATAAAGCACGGGTGTTTCGGGCGACCATAGTTGCGGGTTTTTAACCGCGATGCTTTGTGAAAATGTATTCAGGTCGGTAGCGGCCAAAGCCGATGAGCCTTCGGCAACGGTTTTACCCTGCGGATCGGTTATGGAAGTGACCAGTTTAAGCGGTTTGAATGAGCTGGCCGATATTTGGGTTTGCACCTGTACGCGGGCAAAATCTTTTTCAATAACCGGTGTGGTTACATAAGTTCCCCACACGGGGATGTGTGCATCATTAGTAACTACCAAATGCACGTTGCGGTACAAACCTGCACCAGGGTACCAGCGCGATGATTCGGGTTTGTTTTCGAGGCGAACGGCCAGAATATTATCGGCACCGGGTTTTAGAAAGTTGGTCACATCAAAGTGGAAAGAGTTGTAACCATAAGGCCACATGCCCACTTCTTTACCATTAATGTATACTTTGGCATTGCTCATGGCGCCATCAAAAATAAGCGAGGCTTTTTTGCCTGCCGCAAACTGCGGAGCGCTGAATTTGAGCCGGTACCAGCCAATACCAATAAACGGCAAACCACCTGTACGTCCCGATTTTACCGTGGCATTTTTCTCGCCATTTTGTTCTATTTTAACTTTCTGAACGTCGTTATTGCCATCAAACGGCCCGGTTATAGCCCAGTCATGCGGAATAGTAACGGTTTCCCATTTTTTATCATCAAAGGCCGGGTTAGCGGCATCCGTTTGTTCGCCGCGGGTAAAGGCCCAGCCTTTGCTTAAAAGGTATTCTTTACGTTCCTGAGCTGTTGAAGTTTGGGTGTTAACAGTTAGTACTGCCTGGGTTAGCAGCGCAATAAGCAATAAACGTTTCATTAATTAATTTACGGGTTGGTGAGCCCGCAAATTACAAATTTATTTTAAAGTGTAAGTTTGACCGTTAATCACCACATTTTGGAGCTTAACATCCTCATACACATTTTTGATGCCCGGTTTTTTAGCGGTTGCATCAATATTGGTAAACGTAATACCCGATACCTTATCATTAGGATTACCTTGTATTTGCGCCACCTGGTCGCACTCAATTTTAATGTTACGGATGGTAATATCGTTTACCATGCCGAAAGGTTTTTCGGTGCTGCCGCCCAGGTCAAAAAACTGTTTCCATGGGGCAATTTCAAATATCACACCTGCTTTGCCGGTAATGTTTTCAACAGTGATGTGCTCAAAGTGCTGGTAAGTATCGGGGCGCATTTTAAAACGGAACAGCGGGGTGCTGCTGTTTATTTTGCAGTTACGCATTACCACGTTACGGGCATGTATACTCTCGCTGCCAAATGTTAAGGCCGCGTGCGATTCGCCGAAGGTACAGCCTTCTACCAGCACGTTTTCCACAATGCCGTTTTCGGGCAGGGTATGGGCAGTAGGGCCTTTGCCGCCTTTAATACAAACGCCATCATCGTTTACCGAGATGTAGCAGTTGCGCACGGTCACGTTTTTACAAACGTCAATATCTATGCCATCGGTACTTGGCGCAGGAACGGGTTTGTAGGGCGAGCGAATGTCGCAGCCCTCTATAAGCACATTATTGCTTTGATAAAGGTGGGTGGTCCAAAAGCCTGAATTATGCAGCTTTACGTTTTTAATGGTCACGTTATTGCTGCCCCATATAAATACCAGGCGCGGGCGATGAACCTCCAGGTTGGTGGCCTCTTTGCCCACACGTTTCATCGAATCGCGGTAAAACCAAAAGTAGCTCCAGAATTTAGCGCCGTTACCATTAATAGTACCCGGACCGGTGATGCTAAAGCCCGGCACCTTGTAAGCATTAACCAACGCCGCATAATAGTTTTGCGACCGGCCTTCCATACGCGAGGGGATAAGGGGGTAGTTGGCAATATTGTCCGATCCTTTTAACACCGCGCCTTGCTCTAACCGAAGCTTGGTTTTGGGTTTAAAGAATAATGCACCGCTCAAAAAGGTGCCTTTAGGAATAACTACAGTTCCACCTTTTTTTGCTGCTCTATCAATAACAGCCTGTATAGCTTTGGTGTTTAATTTGGTGCTGTCGCCGCCTTTAACACCGTACCTGGTTATCACAAAATCTTGCGCACTCGATGTAAATGCGGCGGTGGCCATACAGGCAAGTAAAAACAGTTTCTTCATCATATAATGAGTTAAACTTTGGTTTGCTTAATTGGATTAATGCCGGTTACCCGGTTATACTTAATTATTTTAAACTGTATAAAACTGCGGATGTAGCCGCAACCTGGGCTGTTAGCTTTTTATCGGCCGTGCCTACAGATTTTCCGCTCCACATATCAGTGATTTTTACTTTTTTGTTGATGCCTATTTCGGGTAAGTTTACCGACACCTCAATTAGGCCCGGCGTGTTGATCGTGTTAAACAATGCCAGGTAATGTTCGCCGGTTTTAGGATTAAACGAAGTGATAGCCACTTTGCCATCCTGTTGAAACACCTGCTTAACATCCGTACTCTCTTTGTGCATTTTAAGCACCGCTTTATTGGTAAGTAACGATAGGGTGAAAGGGTCTAAACTGGGCATATCGCCACCAAACATCAACGGTGAACGGAAGATGGTGAAGAGTGTCATTAAGCCATACTGCTGGTCTTTGGTTAAACGGGTTTGACGGTCGCCGCCGCGTTCGCCGCGTATAGAGATGCGGCCAAGAGGTATCATATCACAATCGGGCCAGGTGCCGGGTTTAATATACGGATACCAGCCTTGCGCCACTTTGAGCAGGTGCACTACGTCTTTCCATTGGTCCCATACATCGTCAACCATACGCCACATATTGGCATGGGTTGATACGTGGTCAGCTTTCTCCACCGGGGTTTCGCCTGGTGAGGTGCTCAGCACAATGGGCCTTCCGGTTTTGTCAATAGCTTTACGTATCAGCTCAATTTCGCCTTGGTGATAGGGGCGCGACAAGTCATCTATCTTAATAAAATCAACACCCCATGAGGCATAAAGCTCCATAATGGAGTTGTAGTATTCCTGTGCTCCGGGTTTATCGGCCACAATGGTATAATTATCGCGCAGCCAGGTGCATTGCATTTCGGTAGTATAAATTTGGTCGGCAGTAATTTGGGTGCCTTTGATGGGCAGTTTTTTAGCTACGGCTTCTTTAGGCACACCGCGCATAATATGGATGCCAAATTTTAGTCCTTTGCTGTGTATATAATCGGCAAGGGCTTTAAAGCCAACGCCATTTGCTGCCGATGGAAAACGGTTGGTGGCCGGCAAGTAGCGACCGTAAGCATCCATTACATAACGAGGGTCGGTTTGGTTGTAACCACCGGCTTTATCGTTCTCCACAAACCAACGGATATCAACCACAATGTATTCCCACCCCGATTTTTTAAGGTTAGCGGCCATATAATCGGTATTGGCCTTTACCTCGGCCTCGGTTACCGATGAACCGTAACAGTCCCAACTGTTCCAGCCCATGGGTGGGGTTTGAGCCCATTGTTTAAAACTTTGCTGGGCAAATACCTGCAAATAAAAAGCTAATAGCGCAACAAATACGGTTAAAAGTTTCTTCATCATAAATAGTAGTACTTGGTTGATTTACACTTTTGCTCAAAGAGAGCTTTATAGGTGCAAGATGCTCATTTTTATGAATTAATACGTAGTTTGTGTGCTGTTATTAAGCGAGTAGTCGGGCTTGCTGCCGTTAATCATTTTCACATTAGCAAACCTTACGTTCTGTGCATCATTTACTATCACCTTGCTACCATTGGGCATAATAATGTTATCAAACCTTACATTTTTAAGCTTATGTGCCGGGTCTTTAAAACCGTTGATGTTGATAACCGGTTCTTTTATGGTAGCTGCTTTTAGATCGATGTTTTTGAATATAAAGTTTTCAAACGTAGGCGGCAGGGGTGCGGCGGCGCCATCATTATTATAATTAAGGGCCGAGAAGATAGTAATTTTGAGCAGCTGGCAATCGGTAACAGTTACGTTTTTAACATAGCCGCCACGCTCTTTGGTGCCTTTAATTTGCATACCATTCAAGAGTGCTCCGGCAGTGCAATCCTGCACTAACACATCGCTCACCCCGCCCGACATTTCGCTGCCTATAGAGATGCCATGTCCTTTGGTAAAATTGCAATTGGTGATCTGCACATTACGGGTAGGCCTGCCAATAGTGTAACCCTCCGGGTTTTTGCCCGATTTAATGGCAATGCAATCATCGCCGGTTGAAAATGAACAATTGAAAATGTAGCTATCGTCAGACGAGTCGGGGTCTAAACCGTCGCCGTTGTGGGCTGTGCTTACTATATCTAAATCGTGGCAGCTTATACCTTTGCTGTAAATGTAATGGATTGTCCAGCAGGGCGCATCTTTAATTTGCAAGCCTTGCAACTCTACGTTCTGGCAGTTCATCAGCATAATTAAACGGCCACGGCTGCGCATGCCATGCTTATCTATCATAGCCTTACCCAGCGCGCCGCCCCCGCCGCTAATGGTACCCTCGCCTTTAATAGAAATTTGTTGGGTAGTGTAACCACCGTTACTATCCATGGTGCCGGCGTTAATCAGGCTGGCATAAGTTTTCATTTCCCAACCCTCAAAACGGTTGTTGATGAACGGTTCATAATCTTCGGTATTAGGGCTGCCTTTCAGCGTGCCGCCTTTCTCAATTTGTAAGGTCATGCGGCTTTTTAAAAACAGTGCCCCGCTTACAAAGTTGCCTTCGGGTATGAGCACTGTACCGTACTCCGGGCACGCATCAATGGATTTTTGTATAGCTTTTGTGTTGATGGTTGAGCCATCACCCCTGGCTCCAAATTCGGTTATGTTGAGCACCTTGCCTTGCGGTGTGGTAGTAAACTTAACCGGCTTACTGTTGCCCGATAGTTTGCCATCGGCTCCTTCTGTTTTAACAACACAGTTATAAGCGGTTGAAGGTGTTAAACCCGTAAGCATGTAATTGCTCTTACTTACTGCACCTACTTCTTTTCCGTTAAGGATGATGTGATAGCGGACGGCTTGATCAGGCTTGTCCCAAACCAGCGTAGCAGATGCGGCAGAGAGTGTGCCCGGAGCTACAATAACTTGTTTGGGTGCTTTAGCCGCAAACGACACCACTACAACATGAGTAAAGCAAACAAGGAGTAAAAAGTATTTCTTCATCAAAGTGTGTTATTGTTGGTTTAACAATTAGGCTAATGGCTTAACCGTGTTAATTGGCGGGGCAAAACTATGCGTTATGGGATAGAATGGCATCCTGCACTATCCTTAACATTGCCGTTAAATATTATGATTTATTTATATAGGATTAATCAATACTATCTATATTTGAACATAGATTTTAACTATGACCATTACCCAGCTTGAATATATTGTTGCCGTAGATACCTACAAAAGTTTCGTATTAGCCGCCGAAAAGTGCTTTGTTACCCAACCCACGTTAAGCATGCAGGTGCAAAAACTGGAGGATGTATTAGGCGTAAAAATATTTGACCGCACGCGCCAGCCTATTGTACCAACCGAAGTGGGCATGGAGATTATTACACAGGCCCGCGTTATGCTGGCCGAAAGCTATAAGATAAAAGAGATTGTTACGGACAGGCAAAAGGAACTTTCGGGTGAGTTAAAGGTAGGTATTATTCCTACCATTGCACCTTACCTTTTACCCCGGATAATAGCCCGTTTTGTGGAGCAATATCCGCAGGTAAAGCTGGTAGTATGGGAGCAAAACACCGAAAACATTATTCAGCAGCTTAAACTGGGTACTATGGATTGCGGTATTATGTCTACACCGTTGCATGAGAGTAGTTTGATGGAGATTCCGGTGTTTTATGAAAACTTTGTGGCGTACGCCTCTAAAACCAGTAAGCTTTATAAAAAGAAAAATATTAGTCCCGAAGATATTGATGTAGAAGAACTCTGGGTGCTGGATGAAGGCCATTGCATGCGCGAGCAGGTGCTGAATATTTGCCAGCGCCGTAAATCAACCAAAGGTTTTCAGCATTTTGAATATAACACCGGTAGCGTTGATACGCTGAAACGCATGGTAGACCAAAACGCGGGTGCCACCATATTGCCCGAATTGGCTTTAGATGATTTAAGCGATAAACAGCTCGACCGTATTCGCTACTTTAAAGCCCCCGAACCCGCCCGCGAGGTAAGTATTGTAATACAGCGCAACTTTTTAAAACGCCGCATGATTGAGGCTTTAAAGAACGAAATACTTCAGTTTATTCCTAAAAAGTTAAAGAGTAAAAAGAAAAAGGAAGTGATGGATATTTAGAAATTGATTAGAGCCTGCCTTTTTTTAACTAACACAAAATTTATTATGCTTATTTAGAATAATTAAAAATAAGTTTCAATTTTAATGAGATTGTCATAGATTTGTGGCCTAATTTATACTAAGTCCAAATAAATGAAACAATTTTACCAAAGCCTTTTTATTGCTATCTGCCTCATGTTTACAACCGTGCTTGCCCAGGCACAACAAACAAGAGGAACAATTAAAGGCAAGGTTTTAACATCAGACAATAAACCGGCCGACAATATTACCGTTGGCCTAAAGGGCACCAGGTTTGGTACCATTACTACCGAAAACGGCGAATACAATTTTAAAGCAGCAGCTGGTTCATACACATTAGTGGTATCATCAGTAGGCGTGCAAGGTGTTGAAGTGCAAATTACCGTAACCGCAGGCCAAACAACCAACGTCCAGCCACTAAGCATTAACACCAGCATGTCGGAGTTAGAGGCCGTAAACGTTACCGGTAACAAGGTTAACAAAATGGCTACCCGTAAAAGCCCTTATGTTTCAAAAATGCCGTTAAATAACCTCGAAAATCCGCAGGTTTATACTACCATTTCGAAAGAGCTACTGGTTGAGCAAATAAATACCAACTTTAACGATGCGTTGAGAAACACCTCGGGTTTAGATAAATTGTGGTCGTCAACAGGTCGTGCTGGTGATGGTGCAGCTTATTACTCGTTGCGTGGTTTTACCATTCAGCCTACTTTAATTAACGGCATTGCCGGTTTAACCAACGGCGACCTTGACCCGGCCAACATTGAAAAAATTGAAGTAATAAAAGGCCCTTCAGGAACCCTGTTTGGTGGCGCTCTTACCAACTTTGGTGGTTTAATTAACATTGCTACCAAACGCCCTAAAGAAGAATTTGGCGGTGATGTATCATACACCACCGGTAACTACAGCCTTAGCCGTTTAACCGCCGATGTTTACGGTGCCTTATCAAAAGATAAAAAGCTGTTGGGTCGTGTAAACGCCGCCTACAATTACCAGGGCAGCTTTCAGGATGCCGGTTTCCGTAAATCATTTTTCCTGGCTCCTTCATTGGAGTACCGCGCTACTGATAAGTTAACTTTAAACCTGGATGCCGAGATTTACAATTACGAAGGCACCAACCCTTTGATGGTCTTCTTAAACCGTAGCCGTCAGCTAATTGCCCGCACGCCCGATGAGCTGAACATGAACTTCAAGCGCTCATTCACCGGTAATGATATTACGGTTAAAACACCTGTGGTAAACGTTCGTGGTTTGGCTACCTACCGCATTTCAGACGAGTGGACTTCGCAAACCAGTTTCTCGCGCAGCAACCGTAAAACCGATGGTATAAACCAATACGTAATGTTTTTGGGAGCCAATGATATTGATTTAAGCCGCCTGGCCAGTTACCAAAACTCAACAAGTACAGCCATAGATATTCAGCAAAACTTTACCGGCGATTTTAAAATAGGTGGACTGCGCAACCGCCTCGTAGTAGGTTTAGATTACCTGAACCAGATAACCGATAATAATAACTCGCCATACATTTTGTATGATGTGCAAAATGCTACCATCAACGCCCCCCAGTACGTGGGCTTTAACCGCCCAATGTTTATGAACCGCCTGGGTGCCTCAACCGCTGCTTATACCAAAAATTACACGGTTAATAACGTGTACAGCGTTTATGCATCAGATATGCTTAACGTAACCGACCGCTTAATGGCTATGTTAAGTTTACGTGTAGACCGTTTTGATAACCGTGGTACTTACACCCAATCAACCGGTTTAATTACCGGCGACTACAAGCAAACTGCCGTATCCCCTAAGTTTGGTTTGGTTTACCAACTGGTTAAAGATCAGGTATCAATATTTGGTAACTACATGAACGGCTTCCGTAACGTTGCGCCGGTAACTCAGCCCCTTCCAGATGTTTCGGGTACATTTAAACCGCAGCAAGCCAACCAAATTGAAGGTGGTGTGAAGGTTGACGCCTTTAAAAACCGTTTAACTTTTACCGCCAGCTACTATGATATTTCGGTTGACAACATTACCCGCACCGAGCCTGTTGTGCGCGATGGTGTTACCTATAATGTTACCATACAAGATGGTACTCAAAAAAGTAAAGGTTTTGAGTTAGATCTGATTGCCAATCCTGTTGCCGGTTTAAACATTGTTACCGGTTACAGCCATAACAACAGCAAATTAACTAAAGCTGATATTAATGTGGTGGGTCGTCGCCCGGTAAGCGCAGGCCCTGCCGATTTGGTTAACGCCTGGATCAGCTATACCCTGCCATCAGGCAAGTACAGCGGTTTGGGTGCAGGTTTTGGTGGTAATTACGCCAGCAAAAACATTATCACCAACGATTTACGTACAGGTGAATTTACCCTGCCATCATACACCTTGTTAAACGGTACTGTGTTTTATAGTGCTAAAAAGTATCGTATAGGTTTAAAAATGGATAACCTGACCAACAAAAAATACTTTAAAGGCTGGACCACTGTTGAACCGCAAATGCCACGTACGTTTGCAGCCAACGTAACCTTTAAGTTTTAAGCAAGCAAACCTCAAATTAAGTAACATATGAGCGCTTTTAAAAAAGCTGTGCTATTTGTTCACCGCTGGCTCGGATTTATATCCGGGCTTGTGGTTTTTATAGTAAGTATAACCGGTTGTATATTCTGTTTTCAGGATGAGATACAGGATGCCATGTATAGCTACCGTACGGTGCAGGCGCAAAATACGCCGTTCTTAAAACCATCGCAACTGCAACAGGCCGCGCTGCAAACCTTAAAGGATGGCAAATACGGCGGCATGGCCATTTTAGGTCCTAACCGCGCCGCAACGGTACGCGTTACCGATAAGGCGGGCTTTCACGTAGTTTATGTGAACCCTTACAACGGTAAGGTGCTGGGCGATGATATTATGCAGAAGAATTTCTTCATCATTGTTGAATTTATACACTTATACCTGCTATTGCCGGCCAAAATAGGCAAGCTGGTGGTTGGTACATCGGTACTCATTTTTGTGGCTATCATGATTACAGGTATTATACTCTGGTGGCCTAAACGTAAAAGCGACCGCAAGCGAAGTTTTACTATTAAATGGGGTGGCCGCTGGCGCAGGGTTAACTATGATTTGCACAACGTGCTGGGTTTTTACTCAACTGCCATAGCTATTATATTAGCTATCACAGGTATGTCTATGAGTTTTGAATGGATGGAGAAAGGTATTTATGCTACCGGCAACATTGGTAGTAAGGTTAACCGCGAATTTGAGGAACGAGAAATGAAATCAGACACGGTTAGCATACCTGCAAATATTTCCGTCCCGGCCATTGATGTGGCCTACCAAACTATTAAAAAACAATCGCCGCATACCCAAATGGTATTTTTTTACGGGGGCGAAAAGCAGAGTGATATCATACATGGAACCGCCTATCCTACACCATTACACTACAGTTTTAGCGACAGCTACCAGTTTGATAAGCATACCGGTAAACTGCTTCACTTTTTGCCCAATACTAAAAAAAGCCCCGGCATGAAGCTTAATAACATGAACTACGATATACATGTAGGGCAAATAGCAGGCTTGCCCGGTAAAATAATTGCGTTTATAGTGAGCTTAATTTGTGCCAGCTTACCGGTAACCGGCCTTATTATATGGCTGGGCAAGCGCAACAAAAAACCAAAG
This sequence comes from Mucilaginibacter terrae, assembly GCF_031951985.1. Taxonomy (NCBI): domain Bacteria; kingdom Pseudomonadati; phylum Bacteroidota; class Sphingobacteriia; order Sphingobacteriales; family Sphingobacteriaceae; genus Mucilaginibacter; species Mucilaginibacter terrae. Next base: position 3,304,287 of record NZ_JAVLVU010000001.1, read on the forward strand.
GCCAAAAAGGTGAGAGACATAGCACACCGCAAAACGCATCAGCATTTAAAGGCAACTACCAATATTTAAACAATAAGGCTCCGCAAAGGGGCCTTATTGTTTTTATTAGAAATTATTCCTTTTTAGTGATTCGATGTCTCCAAGGTCTTTATTGCGACCTGTAGCTTCTTTATTTTTAATAAAGTCAGATATATTAATGAAGTTTATTGCAAGTCCGTCAACTTCGCCATCTATTTTATTAGCATAAGCTTCGTCAAAATCCACACCCGAAATAGCATTCAAGATATCAATACGTAAAGGAGGATAACCCAATTGAGTTACGTAGTTTTCTTTTAAAAAATCTTCTTCTTTCAGGCCCAAAGAGCCAAAGCCAAAGTCATGAAGCACAGCAACCATCTTACCTGAATTTTCTAAGCTGGGCTTAATCCAAATGTCGAGGTCACCGGTATGTCTGGGTCTGCCATGATAAGCCAATGCATGTGCGCCCACAATTAAATAAGCAACCTGATGTTGATTTAACAGCGCTATAAAATCAACAAAATCTGGTTCAAAAATCATATCTTTTTCTGACGAAAAACTTTTTCCATCTTAACGGGGAAATTTCCGTTAATGTCTTTATAATAATTGTTTCTTAAACGGCTTACTTCTTCAAGCCGCTCAGCCGGTGTTTTACTTAGCCAATGTGCAACGTCTAAAGTGTCCTCGTTATCCATTGCTACCTGTTGCACAACCATTGCAATTTTTCTTTGATTTGCCATAATTAAAACCGGTTTTATTGATAGCTATTCAAAAATACACAAATCTATTTGTAAATTATTTTACTAAGCCATTGTTTGTTATTAGCAATTAATAACCCATTTCATAACAAAAAAATCACACGCCCTTTCCTTATCAATGCTGATATTTGGCTTTTTAAATTTCTCCCCCGAAATGAAGATCAAACATCTGTTTTTAGCCGTATTGGTATCGGCTCCCTTAATAACATCAGCTCAAAAAGCTAAACCCGCTGCGCCCTCAGCATCGCTGGCACGCCCTAAATTGGTGGTGGGCATTGTGGTTGATCAAATGCGTTGGGATTACCTTTACCGTTATAATGACCGTTATGTAGCCGGAGGGTTTAAGCGTATGCTTAACGAGGGCTTTACCTGCGAAAATACGCATATTGATTACCTGCCTACCGAAACTGGGCCGGGCCATAGCTGTATTTACACAGGTTCGGTACCGGCTATACATGGTATTGCGGCTAACAGCTTTATTATACAGGCTACCGGCAAACCCATGTATTGTGCCGAAGATACTACCGTTAAAGGCGTAGGTTCAACCTCGCCAGCCGGACTTATGTCGCCGCGTAACCTGCAGGCCAGCACCATAACCGATGAGCTGAGGCTGGCTACCAACTTCCGTTCAAAAGTTATTGGCATTGCTTTAAAAGATCGTGGTAGTATCTTACCCGCAGGCCACACCCCCAACGGCGCCTATTGGTTTGATGATGTTACCGGCAACTGGATTACCAGTACCTATTACACTACCGATCTACCTACCTGGGTAAAGCAATTTAATGATAGAAAACTACCTGCGGCTTATTTAACCAAAACCTGGGAAACGCTTTATCCAATAAATACCTACAAACAAAGCACTGCCGATAACAGCCCTTATGAAGGCGCTTACCGTGGCGAAACTGCACCGGTATTTCCGCATAACTTCCCGGCAATAAAGGGTGTTGATTTTGCCGCCATCCGCAGCAACCCGCTGGGCAATACCTTTACTTTAGATTTTGCCAAAGCAGCGCTGGACGCCGAGCAGTTAGGCAAAGGCGACCAAACCGATTTTCTGGCCGTAAGCTTGTCATCAACCGATTATGTGGGTCATCAGTTTGGCCCTAATTCTATTGAGGCCGAAGATACTTACCTGCGTTTAGACCGCGACCTGGCTGCTTTCTTTACTTATCTGGATGCTAAAGTGGGTAAAGGCAACTACACCGTTTTCCTATCGGCCGATCATGGCGCTGCGCACAATCCGCAGTTTTTAATCGACCATAAAATTCCGGGGGGCTTGTGGGATGCTTATGCAGCTACAACCCAATTGAATACTATTTTGGAGAAAGAAACAGGCCTGAAGCGTACCATTTTAAGCATCGATAACTATGAGGTTAACCTGAATAATGTAGCCATTGCCAAGGCTAAATCCGATGTGGAAAAAATTAAAGCAATAAGCATTGATTTTCTGCGCAAACAAGCCGAAGTAATGTATGCGGTTGATATGGAAAAAGCACAAGACGCCAGTATACAGCCTGATTTGCGTGAACGCATAATCAATGGTTACAATAAAGAGCGCAGCGGTGCCATACAAGTGATATTAAAACCGGGTTATTTTGGTGGCCGTAGTAAAACCGGTACATCGCACGGTGTTAGCTCGCCTTATGATACTCATATCCCGCTGGTATTTATGGGTTGGGGTGTACAGCACGGCAGTTTAAACCGCGACACCCACATGACCGATATTTCGGCAACTATAGCCGCACTGCTGCATATACAAATGCCAAGCGGCTGCATTGGCAAGGTAATACCAGAGGTATTGAAAAAGTAAATTTTAAACCAGGGTTAGTTGCTAAGATAAATTGTGTTAAGCCCTCAGGTTAATTAGCCTTGAGGGCTTTTCCATTTAAAGCTTTTAATGAGCAGGGCCATGTCTTTCTTTACAAAATCCAATACAGGCTGTATAGAATCTAAACGGGGAGGAGTGTTAAAATACAATGCTCCACGCAGGTAATGTTTAGTACTATCGGTTAAAAAGAATTGTGCCGATGATGCCGCATTGCCATCTATAGAATAATAGATGCCGTATACTTTGCGTTCGGGGTAGCGTATCACGCCCTCGTCAATTGATGTGGCTTTTACCGTGTGCTTAAATGCAAAAGTGTGTGCATCCTCTATTAACTCATTAAATACCTTTTTAGAGGTAACCGGCTGATAACTCAAATGCAGTGTGCCATTAAATTGCGGCATTTGCAGGTTTATCCAGCAACCTTTTGCACCGGGAGATTTATCGGGTTCGATAACGGCATAAGTGGGATAGGTAAAAGCATACGCACAGCCCGAATTATACTGGTGATACTTACGCTCAGGAAAATAAATACGGGAATAACCACGCGGCTTGGGCGAGTAATCGGGTTCGCTGCTGCAACTGGTTATGGCAGCTATAGCAAGCAACAATAAGATAATTACTCCGCGTCCGGAGCTATTTCTCTGGAGTTCCATATTTCCCATGATTTTTCGGCCTGAAGTATTAACATCTCGTGCCCGTTTTTTGTTGCAGCGCCTTGTTCGCGCCCTTTTTGCAAAAACAGCGTTTCCTCAGGATTATAAATCAAATCGTACAGTAAATGCTCGTTGGTTAAAGCTTCGTACGGTATATCTGGGCATTTATCAATATTAGGAGCCATCCCCAGCGGCGTGGTGTTGATAATAAGCTTGTATTTGCTAAGCAGCTCGGGCGTAACATCGGCATAGCCAATACGGTCGCCATCAGTTTCGCGCGATACGAACCGGGTATAAATGCTTAGCTTATTCAATACATACTTTACCGCGCGCGATGCTCCACCGGTACCCAGCACCAAAGCGTGCGTATGCTGTGAGCCTAAAAGCGGTTTAAGCGACATTTCAAAGCCGTACACATCGGTATTGAAACCTTCCAGGCGGAACTCATGATCTTTAATGCCCACCTCGCCCGAAAATGCTGCGGCTATAGGGCTCTCGGCCGTAATGCGGATGCAGTTTACGGCATCAACCTCCTTAGCATCAGGGTGTACCCAATCGAGGTAAAACATTACGCCAATTTTATGCGGAATAGTTACGTTAAGACCGCACAACCCCGGGTTTGCACGCAGTAATTCAGGAAAATTACTCAGGTTATCAATTTCATACAGGTCGTAAGTATGATCCTCTATTTTTTCGTTCTCAAATTTTTCGGCAAAGTATTTCTTCGAAAAAGAGTGCGTAAGCGGATACCCTATTAACCCGTATTGTTTCATGGCTTATAATCGATGGATTGTGTGGCTAAATATGCCTGTTTATTTGCAAACAGGCAACAGCCATTATTGATTTAAGAAATGATCAAAAGTATCGCTTCGCAAACCAAGTCTCAGTGTTTCGAGCGGTATCATATCAGCAGGTGCAATGTTACCCAGGTTTACATTGGTGCCTATTAATTTAATAAACCAGGTTTGCTGTGCTTTTTGCGGGGCTTCCCAAATAATGGTTTCGGCAGGTATCTGGGTTAAAATTTCATCCACAAGTCCCTGGCGCACCTCGCCCGAATCGCGGTAAATGCCTACGTTTCCGCTTTCCCTTGCTTCGGCAATTACTTTCCACGAGCCGGCTTCCAGCTCGGCCTTCATGAGTTGAATCCATTTGTATGGGGCAAAGATCTTTTGCACATCCTTAGAGCCAACTTCTGATATTACAGTTACCTGCTTGCTTAGCTTACTGATGTATTCGCATTTTAAATCATGCTCAATGGTAATAGAGCCGTCAGAAACCTCGGCGTATTGTAAACCAAAGGTATCAAGCATGCGGCAATAATCATCGTATTGGTTACGGATGATAAACGCTTCAAATAAGGTACCGCCAAAGTAAACGGGTATACCGGCTTGTTTGTAAAGGTTAAGCTTTTCTTTAAGGTTAGGCGTAACGTATGACGTTGCCCAACCCAGCTTTACAATGTCAGTATATTCAGCCGAAACTTCTAAAAAATCCTCCACCTGGCGTAAGCTCAAGCCTTTGTCCATAACCATAGTCATGCCGCTGCTGCGAGGTTTTGGGGTGCGTTCGGGTATGTTATTTAAAGCGTAATTCATATCAATGCTACAATTGGTTATAGACTATAACTAAAAGTTTTAATGTCGCAAATATTGCAAAATTATTTTGCCGCAATCGTTATACTCCTAAATTATTTGGTAAGATTATACTGCACTTACATTCCTTAAAGTTAACAATAAATAATAAACGCTATAAACAACAAAGCCGGGCGCTTAAATATCGCCCGGCCTCAATATCATGTAACCGCTACTTAAATGTTAATACTGTTAATGCCTTTTTCTAATGCAGTCTCTTTTAGTCCGGCTATGCTTATACCTTCTACACGGTAAACAGTAACGTCGGTCATCCCTAAAAAGCCCAACACACCGCGCAGGTATGGTTCAATAAAATCGTAAGCTTTATACGGGCCCTTCGGTATATACCCCACCCGAAGAAATGGCAACATAAACTTTTTTGCCCTTTACCAAACCTTCGGGACCTGCTTCAGAATAACTGAATGTTTTACCCGCACGGGCAATGTGATCTATCCAGGCTTTAAGTGTAGAGTGAATATTGAAGTTGTATAATGGTGCGCCAATTACAATAACATCAGCTTCCTGTAATTCTGCGATGGCATCATCAGAGTGTTTGATGGCTGCTTTTTGCTCAGGGGAATGGTTTTCAACAGGTGTGAAAAAGGAATTTAAATGTACTTCCTCCAAATGTGGAAAAGGTTTGTTGGCCAGATTATGTGTTTTAACCGTACTGCCGGGGTTAGAGGCCTGTAACTTTTCAACTATGGCATTACCCAGTTTTATACTGAATGAAGCTTCGCCGCGGGGGCTTGATATTAAATGCAGAATTTTCATGTTTGAACAATTATATGGTGCAAACATAAGCATGTGTGATATTAAAAGATACTACTATCCTAAAGGATACTGGTATTGTTTAGGATAGTGACGGCTATCCAAAGGCAAATAAGCTTGCCCCATTTGGCAGCCTACAATATATGGAAAGCTAAAATTACATTTACTTACCGTTGTTTTCTTAACCTGTTCGATGATGAGAGGGTAAGTGGATAGGGCGAACCCACGTAAGCCAATAATCTTATTGCCTTTTAAATTTAGGTTTTGTTAGGATTTTCATGATTTTGCCAAAGCCTACTAAGTGCATCAGTGCTTTGATTGGTTGTTAGTTTTGACTATTTCAATGCAATATCCTTCTTTCGATATTTCTCCTATATCGCCTTACATTAATTCAGTCTGCATAAAAATGACCGGATCGATGTGTAAGCAGACAGAAATCAAGTAAATTTTAATAAATCGTTATAACACTTCTTGCAAGAGCAGGAGAGATTTCTATATTTGCAGTCCCAAACGGGAGGAGTGGTAGTTCAGCTGGTTAGAATACATGCCTGTCACGCATGGGGTCGCGGGTTCGAGTCCCGTCCATTCCGCAATTAGGGTGTCAAAACCCACTGGAAGCGCTTAAATCAATGATTTAGGCGCTTTTTTTATGCCATTAGCGCCCGTTTCATACCAATAAAAATGACTTGCCCGGTTACCTATTCGGTTACCTGTCAAAAGTCATTATTTTAGGTAACCGAATGCCGATTCATTTGACTGATTTTGAATAAGTTGAAACACATTAAAACAGTTCAAAAATTATTAATTCGGTTACGCTGAAAATTTGAGGTTATGAAAAATTCTAAAAGTTTTTCGGTTCTTTTCTGGACAAACAAGGCAAAGTCAGATGTTAATGGATTGGTGCCTTTGTACGCCAGGGTTACAGTAGAAGGGAAGAGAGCTGAAATTTCACTGAAAAAAAAGCTAAGCCCACGCAAGTGGGATGCGGCTTCCGGCTTTATGAAAGGAAGCAGTAATGAAGTGCGGGTTATCAATAAGCACATCAACGATGTTGGTAATGCCCTCTATGATATTTACACTGCACTGTCGCAATGCGACAGTGGTTTTACCGCTGAGGATATTAAAAATAAATTCTTGGGGCATACCTCTGTCCGCACAAGACGCAAAACCATTCTTGAGGTATTTGATGGGCACAACGCAGATGTCGAGAAACTCGTCGGAAAAGATTATGTAAAAGCAACGTTGACCAAATACAAAACCATTCGGGATAAAGTAGAAGCATTCATCCAGTCAAAGTATCACAGGGAGGAAATGTTTCTTGATGAACTTGACTTCGTTTTTATCACAGCCTTTGAAAAGTACTTAAAAATCGAAGATGGAATTGAACACAATACGGCAATGGGATATATCAAACGGGTTAAAAGGATTTTGACCATTGCCGTACACAACAAGTGGGTAACGCATAACCCTTTCCTAGCATTTAAGTGTACCACAAGAAAAATCACCCGCACACATCTCACCGATGAAGAGCTGGCTGTCCTTGCTTCAAAGAAGTTTACTATTAAGAGATTAGAAGAGGTAAGAGATTGTTTCCTTTTCAGTTGTTACACAGGCTATGCCTTCGTAGATGCCAGTAAGCTCACTCAGGAAAACATAGTAATCAAGAATGGCGACGAATATTGGATCAATGCCAATCGGACGAAAACAGCAATCACTGCGAACGTTCCGTTGCTGCCGGAGGCTAAAGCCATAATAGAAAAATACAGGGGGCATGTGCTTTGTGAGATTAAAAATAAATTACTTCCATTGAAGAGCAATCAGAAAATGAATGCCTACTTAAAAGAGATTGCTGACCTATGTTGTATCAGGAAGAACCTTACTACGCACATTGCAAGACATACCTTCGCCACCACTGTTACCTTGGGAAACGATGTTCCTATCGAAACAGTCAGCAAAATGTTAGGTCATACCAAGATTACCACGACACAGATTTATGCTCGGGTGCAGGAGAAGAAAATAAGTCGCGACATGGCTGCCTTACTAAAAAACAACAAAACTTGATTTGTCATTAAAACGGAGTCAAGGCTCTGCCCACAGGTATCAACAAATATGCCCGTGGGCAATAACCAACTAAATACCATTTCTTCCAAAGTCCACTAGTATTGAAGCCAATCCACGATAAGTAATTAATTCCATTATTTAGCGCTACAACCAAACTCGAAATCCATTCAACCGAAAAGACCAAGTTGTAAATTGTGTATAGACACGATTACTCCTAACCTAGGCGAAAGTGTATCAATACTTTCTTTTTCATCTTTTTGAAAGATCATGATCCAGCGTAGTTAATACAGAATTAATCGAGGTAGTACCTACATTTAAAGAACCACCAATACAGATCGAAACACCATTCAATTCGTTTACGACGAAGCGAAGTTGGGGGGAAACGCCAAATGCAACACAAGGCTCGGACGAACCGGCGTGAGAGGCAAACGCCTTTTTCTGATTCACACGCGGAGGGGTTGCAGCGATTAAAGGCAAGTAGCCTCGTTTTATCGTATTAAAATTACTCAAACAATAATAACGAACATAAATAAACACATAATTTCGCTGTCACTTTTTTTTAACTTTCAATTTTATCTATTACTCTTAGGTAAAGGAATAAAAATTATCAAAGTAATCATTACGAAAGCATAGGTAAAATATAAAGGCAAAATTGAAATCCAGTATTTAGGATCTAAAAGTGCATTGGAACTAAATATTATTATTGGAAGAAGAACTAAGGCACTTGCTAATATTCCGAGCCGCAATTTAGTAGCTTTGATTCCGTTTCCTTGTGTCCAAAAAAAAGTTGCTATAACCATAATAAATAAAGACGGAATAAATACAACAATTCCAACCGGTATTGCATAGCGGATTAAATCCAAGATGTCAACGGCCGCCGCTAGTAATGGGCTGGATATCCAAGACCAAATTATCAAAACAATTGGGCTAATAATTATTGTTGCACCAAAAACTTTTATTGTGAAATAAATTGAATTTCTCATAATCGATCTTGTTTATTCAATTAATCAGGTTTTATACTTTCAAAGTAATCATATTTTGGTAATGGCTTACCACTTTGGAAGAGGTCTAATATTTTATTTGTTATTTTTTGCAAATTACTATCTGTTCCTGGATAAAAAAGTTCTTTACCAGCGTGAAGTATTAACTGTAGCCAATTTTCCTTTCCAGTCCACTTTTGCCATCCTGCGTGTGCTGGTGACGTAGCATCCTGCAAAGGATGCAAAGCTACTCCCAGTAAAAAATACGCAAAATGTGCATCACCAGATTTTAGTTTTTCCTGAGCTTGTGCATAATATTTTCTTACAAACTCAAGTGCTAATTCTTTATTCATACGGCGTTGCTCAGGGTCATTAGTCATTGCATGCATAAAAGAATACTCTCCTGTTTGATGCTGATTCTCATCTGCCCAAACAGTTCCACTGTTTAACCCATCAATTTCTATTGCACGTAATTCCTCTTCGGATTTATCCTTTGCTTTTCCATTTCGGTTGATTCCATTTTCATTAGCTTTTTGATGAACCTTGAATGCCATTTTAGAAGCCCACTCGGGGCCTTTAACTGCTGCGACATTAAATCCGTTGGCTATAAGACTTTCGTTTTCCCATTTATCAAGCAAATCTTCATCAGTCATACCATCAGGATCAATAAATCGCATTGGATTATTTTTTCCATAAACAAAAGGAGACGACCTGCGGTTCACCTCCGCTAGTGGGTCGGGAGTGGTCCATCGTGCTATAACGGGGTCATAGAACCTTGCGCCGTAATCATACTGATTGGCCAGGTCCGTCTGCACTTCCTTACCGTTGTAAAGGTAGCGGTTATTGTTCCTACAGAACTTCTATCAAAGAACTCTTTGCTACCAAATATAATGCTTCCCTTCTGTATTCAGCTACAGGATATTGCGAGCCGTCCTGCGAATTGAGCGAGGGTCTAAGCAGAGGGAGCCGATAGGCGGCTGCGTAGAAATGCTTACAAACACTGGCGCTGCTTTTGACTATAAAAGTGAGCGTAAAGGCCACTCAAAAGCTGTGACGGTGTGCAGCCCGAGCGAACAGCAGGTGAGCCTAACGAGGGTGCTGACTGGCGCGAATTGTATGTAGCGTTAGCGGAATGAAATGAGTGGCAGAGGGAAGCACCATGATGAACGCCTTTGCTACCACAACCAGCATGACAAGCTGCTTTCTGTGATGGGTTATAAGTTGACTGAGCCTGTGGGATGGTTCATGTGCAGGGAAGTGGCTATGTTAACTTTTAAAGAGCCAGGCAAAAGCAATGAGTTGCAGTGTGCTGCTAAGCTTACTGCAATGAATGACGCTTGGCGTGACGGTATGTGTAGCTTACAGTGAAGAATACCTATCTTCCTGCGCTTGTCAGGTGGAGCTACCCAAAAGTTCCATTCTATGGCATTGCCCTCTTAAGCAGCAAAAGGTGGGTTTGCCATAGAAATGGTTCTGCCCGTACTGGCACTGAAGTTCATTGTATAGCAAGAACCTTACTCTAGTAACCTATACCAACAGCTTTATATTGCGGTTACAATATCCGGTTGTTAACCAACAACCATTGTACGCAAATTGGGATCATGCTGCAAGATAAACTCATTGCCATTCCAAATGGCCTGGCAGCTTTTAAGCCTAAAGATGTCTCCCTGGTTCCATTCACCAGATATAACATCCTCAATCAGGTCTTCCAGCACTACCAATTCGCCTACCTGTAAGTCGGGCGGAACCAAGTAAGCAGCAAAAGGGCTTTCGAACCGGTAAGGATAGTAAAACGTAAAGTCGATAACATTCTTCATATTATCGTAAGCACCTGCCATGCGGTAATCACTAACCACCTCTATCTTACCCGTTTTTCTATCCTGCAATACAGCGTATTTACTTCTGATCTCGGGCGATGGTATAACCGGTTTTACCAATGGTCTGAAACCCTGCTCGGCAGCCTCATTGATGGCTTTCTGTGACCGAGCTGTTTTGATGATTCTAAGCTGTGTATGTGTGTTAGTTCTATTCGTTGGTTGCATAAGTTATGGTCAGGTTTTGTTGGTTCAAGTCCACTTTTAAGCAGGTATCAGATGCATTTTGCAGCAGCTCCTGCAATGCGCTATCCTCTAAAAGCGAGGTGTCATAAACCGCTTTATCGCAAGTGCTACAAGTCTTTGCCTGTGCAGTCGACATAGGGTCTAACTGCTCCCATCGTTTAGCCAACGGACAATGCAGCTTCTTTAAGAAAGTGCCGGTATCAGTATACAGCTCTTGGGTAATGGGATTGTATTGCATAGCATCTTGGTCTGCTTCTAAGATAAGGGTTGAAAATAAGAAAGCCTACCTGTTTGAAGGTAGACTCTCTGGTTCTTTGTTCATTAACGGTACTTCACTTCCACATACTCATAGGTATAAGCTTCTTCCCTTGTACCTACTATGGTGGTTACCTTAGATGGATAGCCATTGCTGTTATAGGTATAGATGTAGTTACCTGCTGGTCCGTCCTCATTGCCGGTAAGTGGGTTATTGCTACCTATCACCTCTCCAATGCCGCTAACCTGGTAAGTTCTGAAGTATATCCAGTAAGGTAATGCAGATGGCAGGTTGTTTTTGCTATCAAATGTGTTGTAGTTAAACGTGTAAGACTTAGCCGGGCTTGAGTACTCCGTTTCCACGCGTTTAGTATTATGTCCATTGGCATCATAGGTATATTCTAAGCCAACCTGAATACCAAAGCCCATGTCCATGCGCCATGTAGCTAAACGATTATTTTGATAGGTAAGTGTATGCCCTCTTACCGTGTTATCGTAACGGGTGAATTTAATGGTTGAGATGTTAGTGCCGCTGTAAGTTACATCAGCTTTGCGGTAGCCGTACTGACCACTACTGATAGTGGTGCCTGTAAGCTGGCCGGTACTGCTATAGTTGAAGATATGCGACTCTTCAAATGTGCCGTCTGACTTCTTATTCAATGCTGCTTTAATGAGCTGTTTACCATTGTAGGTAAACTCGGCTATGATCTTGCCGTTGTCAGCTCCCGGTGTAGCATTGGTGATTTTGGTTAGGAGTACTGTTGGCTCAACTTTGTTAGGCTCTTCTGTTACGGTACCGTTGCTTTTAGAGCATGAGGTAAGTAATGTGGCTATGGTAATAGCACATAGGATGATCTTGTTCATAGTTGTAATCTTGGGTTTGTGATTAAGGATTATTGATTTGTGTTAAGCGTTATGGTAGATGGTGAACTTTTAAGAAGTCAGTGGGCGAGGTCTTAAACACGCTATCGTCTCCAATCCTGTGAAATGGACTTGGCAAAGGTTCGTTGCGTTTGGTCTCTAAAGACGGTTGTTCCAAACTCCTCTTCCAGGGCAAGCCCCATGCCTCATTCAACACGCTAAAACTAGGTTAGCTTACAAGAAATAGAAAAGCCCAGCTTGTGAGGCTGGGCTTATACAAAATATCTACTTGTCAGTTTAGGTCACGAACTGCACGCTCGCGCCAGCACAAGGGATCACAGTATCTATACACATTTTATCTCTATTTCTCAAATGGTTGTGGCAATTCCGTATAGTAATCTTTCACATAGTTTTCCATGGAATCACCGGTCAAACTTACGCTATATGAAAATAAATCAAAGTTAAACTTGAAAGGAATTGCTTCATCTAAAAATTCTTTATGTTCCTTATATAAATCTTCCCCTATAAAATAACTCATTGAATCATCGAAAAGAAACCTCTCGTTATTTATTTGATTGCTAAATATAATTTCAAATTTTTCGTAAGAAATGTGTGAAATATTAATAAACCCAAGAATAGTATTTGTTGAAACTAAAACAATTTCTAAGTACGCTTGATAAAAATAATCGTTTTTCATAATCTACAATGCGATTAACAACGCTAATAGAAACCCTATAAGTGTTGATCCATTAATTTGACTTTCGGTCTATTTGTGATGGTCAGTGTATAATAATAATATTAAAAAAGTTCTCAACTACCCCCACCGACAAGGTGTAACGCAAACACTAATATTGCCGTCAAAACAACGCCAACTCCAAAAGTTCTTTTTGTAGTTGGATGTAATCCCCTATTTGGTTGCGCATCTGTTGTTCTTATAGGAGGAGAGTCCGGTTCTTCGTTGTGAAATTTATCGTAAGTAGGCTTACGGTTTTTCTTACCTTCTTTTTTGTTCGCACCACTCTCCGGATCCCAAGCCCCACGGTGTTTACCTTGCTTATCATACACTTCTATTTCGGCATTCTCACTATCCCATTCTCCCCACCAGCCTTTTGGCACCTTCCATTGATCTTCTGGATCTTTATCGGCTTCAGCAGAGGGAATGGTTCCGCCCAAATCCCAACTTGGCCTTGCGCCCTTTTGACTCGGTAGAGGTTTTGAACCCGGAAACCCCGGTAAGCCCTTCTTTTTATACTCAGGTTTAGGTGGAGTGTAATCTGGCTTTTCTCGTTTAGAACCGTCTTTGTTTTTTCCCTTTTCTCCTTTTTTGTTTTTATCATCATTGTCGTTTTGCTGATTCTGCAAATTTCTAAAGAAAGCTTGTGCCTCTGCCGCATTCTCAGACTTATAACCATTGGCAGTTTCAGTCCACATCCCATCCGGATCAAGGTACTTTATAGGGTTATTCATTCCATAATTATATGGGCTCCATCTTCTTCCCAATTCCCCAAGCGGATCAACACTCGTCCACCTTCCAATGACGGGATCATAGAACCTTGCGCCATAGTCATACTGTCCAAGCCCCATCTCTGTTTGCAATTCTTTCCCATTATACTTGTAACGGTTCTCCGGTGAAGGTATTGTAGTACCTGACCGTTGCACCTGCAAACCGAACGGGTAGTAGTCGCTTGTCTCCAGTACCGTGCCATCATGCTTGAGCAATACCCTGGTGTTACCCAGATGGTCACGAAGCATATAATCATACGTATAGCCTCCACTTCCATTAGGCAATGCCCGGCCTTCTTCCGTCTGGATGAACTCGATACTGCCATTATTGTACTCGATGCCCCCGATATAATCCCTTGTTATGCCACCCACAACCTTACGTGTTTTGATCCCTGTGGCCAGCCACTGGTTAGTCATCGTCTCGCCTGTAGATGGTTTACTAATCAGCTGCGGCAGGTTCAACTGATTATAGGTAATATTTATCCCCTTTGTATTGTCCTGTGTCTGGTTACCGTTCATATCATAAACAAACGTACCGTTCACAAAACCAGATATCGAGGTCAGTTGGTTACCACTATATCCGTATGTATTCGTCCCCATCGGGTTACGGCTCAGGGTTTGTATATTTCCCATCACATCATACCCCAATGTCTCGTTGAAGCCCTCGTCCGATGTCCCGCTCAACAACCTGTTTAGCTTATCATAGGTATAATCATAATAGTGCAGGTTAGGGTTGGCGGCAGGGCCCCATACCTGGCTGGTGATATTGCCGTTCCACTGACGGTAGGCGGCATTCCCGTGATCCTGATAGCTCAGCCGCATATTGAATGCATTGGAGTTCTGCGCTTTCAGCCAGCCCCGTTCATTGTAACTATAGGCTATACTTTGCAGGTTATTGCCTATCTGCTTGTTCCGCAGTAGGCCAAGCTCGCTATATTCCAGCCTGCTCAACAGAACGCTGTCCTGCGTACCATTGATACGCTGCCAGCTATCCGTCTTCCTGCCCATATGGTCATACTTATATACATTGGCTATCGTTACCGACTGTCCCGGGGCCGTATGATCCCGGGTCGTCGCCGTTAGTTCGCCTGAAAAGTTCCAGCTGTTTTTGACTATATCCGCCCCCCCCAGGTGGTTCTGGGTCTTGCTCTGCACCAAACGCCCCTCTTCATCATAGTAATTCACAGTCCACAAATAATCGTTCGTACCCAGTATGTTCGTTTTGGAACCCGTCAACAAACCAACAGTCCGTATACTCTGATTACCTGTTGGGCCGCCGAAAGGGTTGCTGGAAAAGCTATAATCATCGTAGTAGTTTATGGTAAGTAATTGCCCAAAGCTACCTTGTGGAATCGCATTATTGCTATAACCGCTGTTTTGCCCATCAGAATTATTGCTGACGCGTTCCTCCCATTGCCCAACGGAATTAGCAATAGTTTGTAAGTCTTGCCGGATATCTATGTCAGGTTGATTACCGTGCAAATCGTCAATCCATATTCCGGTCATAATCACCCTGCCAAGCCCATCATACTTTGTATAGTTCATTTGCTGCGGGCTTTTGGAACGCTGGTTGGCATCCTGGGTTATCACCACCTGTCCAAGCCTGTTATAAACGATGAACTCCCAACCTTTGCCTGGAATCTTCTTCTCAACCAAGCGGTTCCTGCCGTCATAACGGTACTGGTAACACAAGGCATCGAGTGCGCCCTGCACGGGAACAGCGGTATCGTCCGGGTGCGCTCCGGGCGGCAGTACGAAGCTCAGGTTGCCGAAGTCATCATACACGTAATACGTCGACAGCGTTTCAATACTATTATCCTGCCTCCGGTTGAATGTCCGTTTGAGCACGATGTGGCCTTCTTTGTCCTTATACTCGTGCACTTGCCCCGCCAGACCGTCAGCCCCCTCTATATAGTTCTCATCTTTCAACACTGTCAGATAAAGGCTGCCACCCGGATAATAGCCATTACCGCTCAGGCTCCGTCTATAGTCCCCTGCGCTTACTGGTGTAGACCGGTATAATCTCACCGCCCTTTCGCCATCTGTTGTATTGTTCATATAGGCGGTACGGACCGTATGTCCCGAACCGGCTATACCAGAACCTGCCGGTTGCCACGCATCGCCAGGTGCACCTTGCTCAACAGGGCGGTTCAGTGGCGAGGGTTCAAATTTCGTTATCCCATATGGTGTTGGTATCCTGACCAGACCGCCGCCCAACTGGTCGCCGCTGTTCCCGCTACCGCCAGGGTGGTAAAACGCCTGCTGCTCTGCAAGGGCATTATTCCGGAAGATTCCTGTGGTTCCTGAAGCGGTGTAAGGCAGATATTTGGTAGCTTCGCGCCCAAACTGGTCATACGCGATGGGCTGCACCAAATCTTTAGTTCCATCCTGATTAGCATTGAACTGAACCACCTGCATAGGACGCCCGAGGCCGTCAAAGTACTGGATTGCTGAGATGACTTCTGAAGCCGGACGGCTACCCAGCGTGCTCGCATCGGTTACTTCTACCCGTGGGCTGCGTGTCAGGATATAGTTCTGATTGCTATAGAGCTGCGGGTTGCTGCCACTGCCTGAGCCAGTCGTCGCTATCGTCAGGGTAGTTATGCCCACACCACCCGAGCCAATGGCTGTTATAGTATATAGGGTTGCCGGGGAAGATACGGCAGGGGTACCGCTGATTACCCCGGTCTGCGGGTTGAATGCCAAGCCTTGGGGTAGGGCAGGGCTGATACTGAATGGTGCAGTAACAATCTTACGTATCTTATGGCTACCCAGTTCACTCGTCAATATATTACCGTTAGGATCTAATGCTATACCATAAGGATAATTAAACATGGCAGCAGTACCGGTTCCTTCTATATTACCGATACTGCCACTGCCCGCAATGGTAGTTACCACGCCTTGAGGAGTCACTTTGCGGATTCGGTGGTTATACTCATCGGCAACATACAGGTTTCCGGCACCATCTATCACCATACCGGTAGGGTAGTAAAACTGGGCGCTACCGCCGGAACCATCGGCAAAGCCTGCACTGCCGTTACCCGCAAGCGTGGTCACATTCCCTGAAGCATCGATCCTGCGGATTGCATGGTTATAACGGTCCAGCACGTAAAGAATATTAGAAGGGCCGACTGCCACAGCTGTAGGATAGTTAAAAGTGGAAGATAACGCCGCCCCGTTATTCATACCGGTACCACCGGAGCCGGCTACCGTGCTGACCATATTGTTGGCTGCTACCTTACGGATACGATGGTTCCAGGTGTCGGCAACATACAGATTGCCCGAAGCGTCCATTGCTATTCCGATAGGAACATTAAATGAAGCAGACAACGATACGTAGTCTGCATATCCGGCTGTACCGTTACCCGCCCGGGTTGATACCACACCAGAAGGACTGATCATACGTATCCGGTGATTGCTTTGGTCACCCACGTATACATTCCCTGAAGCGTCAGTGCTGGTACTGGAGGGGTGGTTGAAGCGCGCGCTGGTTCCTGTCCCGTCGGCGTAACCTGTTACGCCCCCGGCAAATGTACTTACTATACCTGAGGGTGTCACTTTACGTATACGGTCATTGCCTGTGTCGGCCACATAGATATTGCCTGAAGCATCAGTGCCCAAGCCAAGTGGCTGATAAAAACTTGCGGCTGTCCCGTTGCCGTCTGTTGCTCCTATGTTGCCGCTACCCGCAAACGTTACCGTCTGTCCGTAAGCATACGTTGGGCCGCCGTTGTTCGTTGGGGATATACCGGAAGCAGGTTGTCCCACCGGTAAACTCAGTGTCCCTGCCTGCGCGTAACTGATATTCGGCGCCAACTGCATACTGACCGACAATTGAAAGGCTATATTGCCGGTATTGGTTCCGTACCCCTCGTTAACTACATAATAAGTCCCCGCAGCAAGCGCCACCATTTGAAGCGATGCTGCATTACCGGCACACGATGGACCGTTATCATCATTTGAGGCGATGACCGTTCCGCTGCTGTTCAATAAATGAAGGTAGGTATCAAACCCGCTTCCGCAATGGGATAGTGTTACCGTAGCCGCACTGTTCAGGGTAAAGCGATAGTAAATATCGTTGCTGGGCTGCCCCATATCATTACCTAGGCACGAAAGTGCGTTACTCCGTGTATCACTATAGCTCCCTGTAATACTGAATGACCCCGCATCAATTGCATTCGACATATTCGCACCTTCAGGCAAACCTCCCCCAGAGGACGTAATAGACAACGCATAATCCCCGGTGTAATCATTATAGCCCTCTACTACAACATAGTACACCCCTGTTGAGGGTACCGTATATTGCAGATATGATGATGGCCCGCACTGGGAGTCGTCATTGGAATATACTTCATTCCCCCACTCATCAAGAACACGTAGGTAAGTGTCATAATTGCTTCCGCAAAGCGATACTGTCAGGTCCGTTCCCGCATCTGCCGTCAGGCTGTACCATACATCCGGGCTGGAATAACCCGTCGAACTGTAGTAATACACGCCGTTATAATAAAAGTTATTCCGGTAGTCTGAGTAGGAACCGCCGCAGGCCGTAAATGAGCCGGCCGGATATGCATCGTACATAGACGTACCGCTTTGGGCTTTTGCTGTTGCGCCCAGTATCAGGGTGAATAACAGCACTGCAAGCGTACGCAAATACGTCCCGGCGGTAAAAGGCTTCAGGTTCATAATGGTTGAGGTGTGTGATAAAGTAGTTGTGGTATTAGGGTTTTTCCGGCGTACGTTCTGTGCTCGGGATGATCTTTGCCTGTTGCTCAGGAGTGAGCATGCTTTTCAGCTTTCGGTTCTTCTCCTGCATCAGCGTTTTAATCTTCTGCTTTTTTTGTTCCTCATTAAGACCGGCATCTGCCATCACGGCATTCAGGCCCGCTTTATACTCGTCCTGAACTTGGGAAACCTGCTGGGCCTTCACGGAATCCACATGCAGGGACTGACGGTAATACTGACGCTGTCGTCTCATTGAGCTGTCTTGTCTAAGTTGTTGTTTCCGCAACTGTTGGGCGTCCTGCTGCTGTGACTTCTGACCGTAACCTTCCTTTACCGTTATCATTAATAATAAAGGCAGGACTATAATAAATAGCTTTTTCATATCGCTGTAATAAGGTTTATTGTTGGTTCTTATAATGATATTCCATATCCTTCACGACCTTGCCGTTCTCATCACGCACGGTCTTCAGGCGTTGAAAACTATCGTATTCATACGTTGTTACCTGCCCCCTTGGGTCTATCATAGAAGTGATGCCTACCAATGGTTTATAGGTATAGGTGCTTAACTGTGCATCTGCGGGACAGATGGACAAGTCATCGAACCATACACTACCGCCGCCATTGTTATCGATACGCATATTCAGCTGCGTTACGTCCGCCGGAACCTCGAATTCCTTCACCAGGTAAACCCATTTGTTAACCTCTGTGGTCAGCACGGCATCCACGTAGCTCAGATACCCAGTTTCACCTGGTCTTTTCATAAACAAAAACAACTCTACGGAGGGCCCAGTACTGTAAACCCAACCTGCGTATCGGTACTTGCGGTTACGTCCGTTCTGGTTGATCTGAAGCCAGGTATTGCTATGGTATACATTCTCAGATGAGCTGTTATTGACGATCAGGCCTGACACCTGGCCCGTCCGCACATGCGTGTTGTCATACACGACCCCAGATGGGAAATCGCTTGTTTCCTCGAAGTTATGGTGATAGACTTCATTTGATAAGGCATTCTTCACCTCTGCTATTGGATATTGCCGGTTATAGCCCCACTGATAACTCATTCCCGGGCCTTCGGCCAGTGACTGGCTCAACAGGTTCGCTTTATCATCGTATCCTTTATAGGTAATACGCGGTTCTGCACTGCCACTTCCCTGACGGGTATCAACGCTCTTAGGCAATATCAGTTTTGCGGTGTTGTCTCCCCAGCCTCCATTTTTCCAATAATCAAAGCCGGTAACCTTCTGATTCAAAAACGCCCCGTTGCGATAAACACTTTCCTCGATAACCGGATTATGCATATTACGGTCTGACATCGCATTGTAAACGTTAGGACTGCCGCCCGAACGCAAATCATATGGGTACTTATACGTCACCGTCTGGTTATCCCCATTCGATGTCGTACTCTCTAACTTCGTCAAATTCTTATGTACAGGGTTCTCATAATAAAAATTGCGCGTAACAGTTACTGAGTCAGAGCCCGAATAAACTATATCTATTTCTTTTTTAGGAGTCATCCAATTAGAATAGTTTCCATAAGTCATGGTATGGAAACCAGTCGTTGAAAAAGGCACTGTAACGAGTTTTATTCCTGGCAGTTCAGGAAAACCAGCATAATTATATTCATAGGTAGTTTTTTTGAGCAATTTATTGGTTGCATCAAATGTCTTAATCGAATCTAACTTGCCATTCGAGATAGGAATTTGAACAGGAACTGAAACTACCGGCAAAAAATCATTGGCTTCATTTTTAAAGAAATATTCAACTCTTCCATTCTCGCCATTCTCATCAAGTAATTCTGTTACTTTAGAATAACCTATAGTTCCCGGCTTTGTAAAACCAAAACTATTTACTGTGTTCGAATATCTTAAAAACAAATGAGACGCAAAACTTTCACCGCAATCATATGTACCGGTTATAAATAAAGGAGAAGTATAACTCACGGGTAATAGCAACTTTCCGCTCGATAATGCTCCATTGTTATACATAAACCTCTTCACGGTTTGATTACCCCTATCGTCAAAATTCTGAATCCGCTTGATCCGAAGCCCTCCTCCCTTTCTCTGTGCCAACTGAATCTTAGGATCGAAAGTTGCCGACGCAGCAGTATAAAAATTTGAATTTGGTATCTCACCTACAACTAATGTATAGTTTCCGGGAGCCAGGAGTAAAATTGTTTCACGTATGTAATCAACGTAGGGTGGGTATGGGAAATTTTGAGCATTATGAAAGGTCCAATAAGTATCACCATTCAACTTCAAAAATGCATAATCTGGTATAAATTCATCCCGGTAATCAGGATTATTCGGATCCCAATAATCAAAATAAAATTTAACCTCTGTGACTTGGTTAAGTGTAAACGTTCGATTTATATAGCCGGAATTTGGAGGGTTAACTCCGGTGTATATTGTTGTGTCTTTACCCTCGTAAAGGTCATCACCTGCCAAGTTTGTGTATTCATTCAATTCATAAGTAAACTGCGTTTTGCCGCCTGTAGGATAAACAACGGAAGATAACACCCCATTTTGTAAAAAAGCAAGAGTCGTATCCGGCCTTCGATTGCCTCCAGCAAATGATTTAAAATAAGGCAGATTTGTAGATGCTTTTGGCAATAATGTGGTGTTTTCTATTCTGCCGTTATAGTATCCCCAATGATCAATTGCCTTGCTATACTTAGGAACAAGTGAATTTGGATTAAAGTATGAAAATTTATGTGCAGGAATAATCCGTAACGGATCTGTCGTTTCCTTCACTGAATCAAGCTTTAGACGTTTATTTAATGGATCCCAGTCCGTTTCATTAAAATTACTGTAAAAGAAATCAAAGCGCTTTAGAATCTCTCCTTTTAAATTTTTATGCATTATGTAGGATAGGCTCGCACCTGTGAAATTACCGAGCGGATTCTTTATATCAGTTCTGGTACCTGGATAAAATTCGATGATGCCATTCTCAAACTGTATAGTCCGAGGCAATTTTGCCTCAATAATTTGCCGTGACAAAGTGTAATACGGAAGAAAAGCAGAAGGTGGTGCACACGAACCTCCCATTATAGTACTTAGGTGGGAAATTTGTTGTTCAGACTTATTTAAAACACTCATCGTAAAATCATTATAGTAAGTGTAAGTAATCTTTTGTGACTTGGATGTAACCACAGAATCCAGATACCATGCAGTGACGATTGGATGCCGATTAATATCCTCTCCAAGTAAGTCTGTGGCTAACACGTCATAATCGATACTGTAATCCTTAGTTTGAAAATAATCAGTTGAAAGCTCCTGTGCGTTAAAATAATATTTGTTCCCATCCCCATCAATAATTCTCCAACCTGGATTCAAGTATTCGATTTTAATATTTGACGACTCCAATTGCAAAATGTTTGAACCATTTACCGATTTATCTAAAACAAATCTGCCTGAGCTACTCCCAAACGAAAAACTGAAAATATCAGGCTCAGCATCGGCTTGGCCTGTTCTAACAGACATCAGATATGTGGATATAAATCCATTCGGATCGGATGCACCTTGTGTGTTAAAAAATTGCTCCAACTGTGCCGCGGTAGGCATATTGGATGCGTTATGATAACCAAACGAATAAAGATCATCTGCCCCACGAACAGTTCTTGTGATAACACCACCACCTGCATTTAAAGACCACCCCAATCCAACCCAACTGGCATCCTGACCTGTTTTCGTTCCTGAAGCATCATAACTAAGTGAAATGGAAATATTTTGCCCAGCAGCAATCGTTTGCAATAGCGGTATATCAATCCCTGGAACTCCATTATAAGTACCTTTTGCATAATTCCCGAAATTACCAAAGGAAGCGGCTGTAGGAGAGGGGGGAATTATCTTAGAAATTTCAACATTCGATTGGGAAATCGCCTTGATTGGTAAACATAAAAATGAGATAAAGATAAGAAATAAATAACGACAGAATTTGCGCATGACGGAAAGTGAGTGATAGGTTTATTGAAATAATATAAATCATCGGGTGTAAAATAGCCGAATATTAATTAAGCCTTTCAAAAATTTTTTCTTTATTTAAAACCCTTAACTATCGCATACTAATACTTAGGATATTTGTATAATCAATGAATTGAGCTTGTAAAGAACGTTGGAGGCCTGTTTAAATCTACTTGATGAGCACCAGAGTTTTGGGATATTGAGCAATTGGTTCATAATAAGGTTGTGTTGAATTCAATATTACATTTGTTTATTGAATAAAAAAAATTTTTATTTATTAATAATTCATCAAAAAACACCTTATCCCATCACTTTAAGTACAACCGGATAAATTGGTTAAAATATATTATTGCAAAGCACTAAACTAATTATTACTTTAGTGTACTCATACATGAAACCTAACAATACCTTTATCAAACATAAGCTCAATGCCTACACCCTCACTGAAATTTTAGTGGTGCTGGTTATCATCGGCATCATCATATTAATCGCCTTACCAAATCTACTCCCGCTGATCACTAAGGCCAAAGCACTTGAAGCAAAAGGCCAGTTAGGTTTCATCCACACGTTAGAGAAAAACTACTTCTACGAAAATTCGCGGTATACAACCGACCTGACCGAGTTAGGCTTCATACAGGAAAAGCTGACTACCGAGGGCAAAGATGGCCGCGCCAATTACCGTATTGAAATTACCAGCGCAACCACAACAACCTTTACCGCAAAAGCAACAGCCGTCGTTGATTTCAATGGAAATGAGAAATTCAATGTGTGGGAAATAAACCAGGATAAAACACTTCACGAAGTAACACCTGATTAATGTGCTTGTCGTTCAAATACTAATCATCGTTTTCCTTGCTGCTCTTTTTTTTGAAGACATGCGTTACCGTGCAGTTCATTGGTTTTGGTTTCCGTTGTTGATAATAGCATCGTTTTTTCTGCATTACTTCGGAAACCTGCCAGTCAGCATCTTCATAAACAGGATATCGACGAATGGTGGATTCATTTGGGCCATACTAATTTTGTTGACTTCATACTTCTCGATAAAACATAGAAAGTTTGTCAACATTAATGACGGTTTATTAGGAGCCGGCGATATCCTTTTCTGGGTTGTTGCGGGTTGTTATCTCTCCTTATTGAATTTTATGCTGTTCTATATTTCCAGTGTTATTCTGATACTTTTAGGTTGGCTTATTTATCAACAGTTTAGTGAATCGAATAATAAACGTATACCATTAGCCGGTTTGCAATCTTTCTTGCTCGCTTCAACAATTTCGTTAAGCTGGTTTAGATTAATCCCTTCCGTACAAACCGACGATTACCTGATTAATATGCTTTTGCTATGGAACTGATACCTGAAATAACCCTGACCACCGACCAGGTACACCTCCTTGGTAAAGAACAGGCATGGCATTATCGTATACTTCCGAAGGAAAAGTCGGACGATTTATTTCAGTTATATTATGACAGCGAACTTGACCCAGGCGAGCTTCAGGATGAGTTAGAGATTTTAACAGGGCTTAAGGTTCAATTGCATCCACTCCCTCCTGCTCATATTGCCCGACTACTTTCCACTTATTACCTGCGTGCACAAACCGATTTGACCATTACACGGGTAAAAGGAGAATCGGATGCCATTAACTATCTGCAGATGCTAATTGTTGAGGCACGAAATTTAAACAGTAGTGATATTCATATCGAATCATATGAATCTAAATGCCGGGTGCGATTTCGTATCGATGGGATGATGATTGAACGTTATTTGCTTAAACAAGAAGATTATCCCGAGTTTATCAATATCATCAAAATACAGGCAAATCTGGACATTGCCGAAAAGCGTTTACCCCAGGATGGCAGGATAACTTTTGAGCATGATGAACACCAGTTTGACATTCGGGTTTCGGTATTACCCACCCTGTTTGGCGAAAAGGCTGTACTTCGCTTATTAAATAACGATGCAACGGATATCGACCTCAACGCATTAGGATTCTCCAAATTCGATTTGGACAATTACATTCAGGGTGTGAAACGTCCAAATGGGATATTGCTTATCAGCGGCCCGACCGGCTCTGGCAAAACCACAACGCTTTATGCAACGCTTAAAGAGCTGAATAAAAATATAAGGAATATTCTCACCATCGAAGATCCTGTTGAATACACCCTTGAAGGAATTAACCAAGTGCAACTGAAAGAGTCAATTGGATTAGGCTTTGCATCTGCCTTGCGAACCTTTCTTCGCCAGGACCCGGATGTGATTATGGTGGGTGAGATACGCGACCCGGAAACGGCCAATATGGCTATCCGGGCAGCGTTAACAGGCCACCTGGTGTTATCAACGATCCACACCAATTCGGCCTGGGGAACAGTTTCCCGTTTGATTGATATGGGCATACCTTCTTTTTTAGTGGCCAATACCTTAAATACAACGGTTGCTCAGCGGCTATTACGTTTGCTTTGCCCGCACTGCAAAAAGGCCGAAGAATTTGATAAATCACAATACCCTAAACACTTTAAACCTTACGAAGAAGTGAACCGGCAATACGTAGCTAAAGGTTGTGAGGCCTGTTATTATACCGGTTATAAGGGCCGTAAAGCGGTTTATGAAGTTATTCCTATTGACCATGAATTAGGTATTGAAATCAAACAAGGAAATACGTATATTCAAAACCTGCTGGGAGAAAGAGGCATCAAGACTTTAGCCGAGAATGCATTTAACCTGTTCCGCGACGGAATGACTACGCTTGATGAAATTTATCCCCTTTTATTTAATTATTGATACCTAAGCCAATGGCTTTATTTGCTAAACGACTTATCACATTTATTGCCATCATTTTTTGTCCGCTCCTTTTAAGAGCGCAGCAGGACAGGATTGAATTATTGCAGCAAAAGCTCGAAAAACTATCGGTAAGTGTTCCCGGCTTAAACGATGCCGTTCAGCTTTCCATCAGTGGCGCATCCGTTCAGGACTTTCTTTATGCATTGAGTAAATCCAACGGGTTGAGCATCAGTGTTGACCCTAAACTGAATTTCAAGGTTAATAATAGCTTTAACAATGTAACGGCTCTTAACATACTGGTATTTTTAGCCAAACAATACAATCTGGATATTACTCCGGTTGGCTCCATTTTGCAGGTTACAGCCTATCAGGACCCGGCTGCTTCAAAAGCCCCCTCGCTGAAACCCATTAACGCGCGATATAATCAGCTGAGCAACACGTTGAGCCTGGAATTAAGTAATGATTCCCTGACGTCAGTAGCCAAGAAAATCACTCAGGTTTCCGGAAAAAATGTGGTGGTACCCATGGCACTTCAAAGCAAACGGGTGACCGCTTTTATCAATAATGCGCCGTTCGACGACGCCCTGGAAAAACTGGCTTTCACCAACGAACTTAAGTTACAGAAGACCAGCGATAATTTTTACCTCTTTCAAGGATTAGAAGAAGGCGAGCAGCTTTACATTAACGGCGACCGTAA
Source organism: Mucilaginibacter terrae (assembly GCF_031951985.1). NCBI lineage: Bacteria > Pseudomonadati > Bacteroidota > Sphingobacteriia > Sphingobacteriales > Sphingobacteriaceae > Mucilaginibacter > Mucilaginibacter terrae. Next base: position 3,329,820 of record NZ_JAVLVU010000001.1, read on the forward strand.
TACGGCGGTCCGCCGTACGTTTAAACCTGCCAATACCACTGTGGGGCATACCGGCTTAAATGTGCGTACAGTTGCGGGTGGGCAAAAGTTGATTTCGGCTGATGCGTCGAATGCGTCGATACTTGATATGGTAAAATCGGCCTCGCTCGAAACCGGGAAAAACTATTTTCTGTATTCTGATTTGAAAGGAACAGTCAGCATGCATATTACTGATTTAACCTACGAAACGTTCCTGAGCGCTTTATTCAAAGGAACGGAATATACCTTTAACCAGGATAACGGTATTTACCTCGTTGGCGAACGAAAGTTGGAAGGCTTGCGGGTGAATAAAGTGATTCAATTGCAAAACCGGGCTATCGACACGGTGCTGGCCATGATACCTACCGAATGGAAACGCGGTGTAGAAATCAAAGAATTCAGGGAACAAAATACTTTATTGTTATCGGGTTCTAAACCTCAGATTGCCGAAATTGAGTCACTTGTTAAACAAATTGACTTATTGGTACCAATGGTACTAATAGAAGTCACTTTGCTCGATATACGTAAAACAAGAACCACTTCTACCGGCTTAAAAGCAGGTATATCAGATAGTGTAAAAACCGGGGGAACGGTATTGCCGGGCATTGATTACACGTTCGGCTCCAGGTCTATTAACGATTTCCTTAATAAAATAGGCAAAATCACCTCCACCAACCTTGGCCGTGTTACCCCTAATTTTTATGCAACACTTTCTGCGCTCGAAACTAGCGATAATGTTGAAGTTCGGTCTGTGCCAAAACTGTCTACACTAAACGGGCATCCTGCGGTATTTAGTATTGGCCAGAAACGTTACTACGAAATTAAAAGCCAAAACGTAATTCCGTCACTATCCAATCCAACCAGTATTTTCACCAATCAGTATAAAGAGGTTGAAGCAAACCTTGCCATTGGTGTAACCCCTATTGTATCGGGCGATGAACAGGTGACCTTAAAAATCAAGGTTGACATATCCGACTTCATTGGCAATCCACCCAATAACGCCCCTCCGCCAACATCCAACAGTAAATTTGAATCAATTTTGCGGGTCCATACCGATGACATGATTGTATTGGGTGGCATAGAACGCAATGAAAGCAGCGAGAACGGTTCGGGTATACCCTTACTTTCACGCATCCCGGTACTGAAATGGCTCTTTAGCAGCCGCAGTAAAACCAAAAGCAAAGTAGTTACCGTGGTGTTTATCAAACCCACTATTATTCGTTAAGCTATCGCTATGTTGAAGTCATATTTCCGGATAAACGAAATTCACGGGATGAATGTCTTTACTGACAATGAGGGGCAAACCGTGTTCAATGCACTCTCGATAAAAGTTAAAGGAAGCGAACTTGAAATCACCCGGAAGATAAAAGATAAAACTTCAGTCGGTCAGCTTAATGAAGGGTTATCGGCAAAAATTCCCGTTGCCCTCAATATATCGGGGAAAGGTGTTTTAACTAAGATATTATACGGCACTGAAGAAATCACAACATCCTCCTTTAGTAAGGTTATCCCGAATGCCAATTGGGAGGAGTTTTATGTACAACAGGTGACCGAGGGCGAGCAAAACTTTGTATCCATCATTCGTAAAAGCGATGCCGAGCGGTGGCTGAAAGAGTTCGATGCCGCCGGATTGGAGATACTCAGCCTTTCACTTGGACCTTTTGTAGTAAAACATACCTTTTCCCAACTCAATGTTTATGAGAGCGCTCTGCAATTTGACGGGCACCGCGTTGAACGTGATGCACAGGGGAATTTGCTAAACTATAAATACGACAAAGCCTACACTGCCGATTTTCCCATTAAAATTGAAAATGAAAAACTGGATGAGCAGTTGCTATTGCCATACGCAGCGGCATTTCAATTAATGTTGGCGGGCAACCTGGATATGATTGAGGCGGACATACCGTCAGTATCATTACGATTAAAAGCCGCCCTGAATGACCGGAAAATTATAGTGTTCAGTGTACTCACACTTGGAGTGCTATTTGTATTATTATTGATCAACTCTTTCCTTTTTACCAATTATACCACACAAAACGAGGAACTCGCTTTAAAAAACATGCAAACCGAGCATTCCTCCAAAGACCTTGATTCTCTGTCGCGCCAGATTAAAAAAAGCGAGGCTTTGCTGGATAGTCTCGGCTGGGAAGACAACATCAACCAAAGTGTGCTGGTAGACAGGATAGCCCAGCTTTTACCCCCAGATATTCAGTGGACAGACCTTGCCGTTAGTCCAGTTGACCGCTCCCGCGAAGGGCATGAGCAAAAAATCAGATTTTTGCAGCGAAAAATAAGTGTTACCGGAACGACTCAAAAAATTGTACTGGTTAATGAATGGCTCGAACGGATTAAAAGCCAGTCATGGGTAAAGGACGCCCAATTGAAGCATTATACTTACAACAACCAAGAAAATACCGGTGTGTTTCACATTCTAATTGCTTATTAATATGAATAATGCACCGACAATTAAACGTTCTCATCTCTTGGCAGCAGTCACAGGCATCCTTACCGTGTTGAGTGTATGGGCTGCATTCTCAAAAACCTATTCCGCCTGGAAACTTAACCGGGAGCTTAGCGGCAAGCGGGCTAACAGCAACAATATGAGTTACAACCCGGCATACATGGAACGTAAATTCAAAAATATTGAAGCCATCACTGCCCTGTACACTGCCGACAGTACTACTTACCGCAACCATGTGTTATCGACGGTAGCCAGGTTGGCCGACGCTGAAAATATTCGAGTTATAGAAATGCCGGGTACTGAGAACCAGCCCAATCATCGTACTGGTATATACGAGGTGCAGAAGCTGGGGTTTGAAGGGGACTTTTTTAACTTTACGCGTTTTTATAACCGTATACAAGCGGCATCAGGCATCGGGCGTGTACGGGGTGCGCAATATTCCCTGATTAGCCAACCTACGAGCACAGGCACACGAAAATCGCTTCGTTTCTATTTATACCTCGAACGAAAAATCTGATTTCCTTATTGGAAGCTGTTACTCATCTGGAATAATGGCAGGTACATCGACACCAGGATAACGCCTACTACAAGTCCCAAAAAGATAATAATGAGTGGTTCCATCATGCTGCTTAATGTACCGGTACGATACTCTACTTCGTCGATATACTGTTCAGATATACGCCCGAAAAAGTAATCCAGTTGATTGGTTTCCTCTCCTACTTTCACTAATTGAATCATTTTGGCGGGATAAATATCAAATTGTTCCAGGCTCTGATAAAAGGTTTTGCCCTTCATAATATCCCGTTCAATAGATTTCAATGAATGTTCTACTGGGTAAAAACCTATCATTTCCCGGGTCAAAATAATTGCGCGTAATAAGGGCAGCTTGGAACTGATTAACAAGCGCATGGCATTGCAAAAGCGGGCGAGATATATTTTCTTCACCAATTCACCCGCTACAGGTACACGTAGCAGTAGTAAGGTGGAGAACTTACGGTAACGCTCTGTTTTACGCTGGGTATACAACGCTATACCGATGGCAATTACTACAACTAAGAATTTTGAAAAGTTGTGCTCGAAGCTTTGAGAGATGTCGATAATTTTTTGGGTAATCCAGGGTAATTCGCCACCAAAGCGTTGAAAAACTTCGCCAAACATCGGTACGATAAATTTCAGCATAAAAAGCACAGCCCCCAATGAAGAAGCCATAACAATGGTTGGGTAAGTCAGCGAAGAGACTATCTTACGCCGCTGTTTTATTTTGTTTTTATAAAACGTTGCCAAATCCTGCAAAACCTCGGTTAGCTTTCCGGTTTCCTCGCCAATTTGCAAACTGTACACTTCGTATAAGGAAAACTTCCCGCTTTGGCGCAACGCATTTGAAAATGTGGTTCCGCTAAGTACGGCCTTTTGTATGCTCTCAAACATTATCTTATCTTTCGGCTTCTTCTGGTCGGCCAATATGAGTTCAAAACTACTTTTCAAATTTATACCGGCCTGCAACAATGAACCTAATTCCAGGTACAGGTATTCTTTCTTTTTATCACTCAGTTCCTTACTGCCAAAGCTAATATCGCGATTCAAAAGCTCCAGCACACGGTTCCCGTCCTGCCCGGGCTTTTGTGCGGAAGCCTTTTTCTTTGTTTTGTAATTGCTGATGTCGATGCTTGGCATACTCGGGTAACTTAACGAAATAATTGGGTAGAACTGAATACTTTCTTATAATGATACGGCAGTTCGTTTTTTTGATAGCGGATTTCAAAATGCATTTCGTCAATCACTGCGGTATCTTTTGTTACCTGTAATACATTGCCCTCCAACAAATATACAGGCTTATTTCCTTCCAATTTAAAAGTATCGGTTATCAGGCTTTTTCGAATAATTTTATCCGCAGCAAAAGCATAGCTTATTTGCTGGCTATCTACAGTAAAGTGCATACTGTCGTTATATAAAAAGGCAGCATCACTCCTTGTGAAATCCCGGCGCAGAAGCTGGTCTAATCGCATAATTACAGCAAGCTCAGTTTGGTGGGTATGGTAATTACGGTACACATTTCCCATGAGTACCAACGCGGTATAAGCAACGGCCACTACAATAGCCGAAATAAGCATAGCGACCGTTAACTCCATGATGGTAAATGCATTTAACTTTCCCTTCATTTGCTTTGCTTATTTATCACCAGTTGCCTGCTTTCTGTTATACGATTCCCGTTTTCATCGCTTACCACTACCTGAACTTCTAAAAGCTTTTCATTGTGCCTGTAAGGACTGGCTTCATATCGCGCATGCCAGCTACCAAAGGACTGCTCGTTTGTTACTTCAGGCTGTAGTTGAGCTGACATAAACACCTTTTTCACAATCATTCTTGCCCTGATTTGCCTGGCAGGGATTGATTGCCGCATTACATTCGAATAAATAGTAAGCCCCAATCCCAAAACAATCATAATAATTACCATAGCCACAATAACCTCCACTACCGTAGACCCGTCAAATTTATGTTTCCATTTTAATTGAGCCATTGTAATACAAATTGATTGGTCGGTACAGACGGAAAAATACAACTACTCAAATAATATTTTGACAACGCGGGCCTGTTGATCCTGATATTAATCAGATAGTTTTCGTACCGGGTGTAGCCGGTTTGGTATAAAAACCGTTTTGTATACACACTTCCTTTAATCTCCGTTCCGTCCTGGTAATTGATCAGGCCGTTACAGTAGATTTGCCCCTTCACCTCACTTTGCTTGTCCATCATTATAACGGGCAGCAGTTCCGTCTTGGCTTTTTCGTATACTAATAAAACACCGTTGATTTGAGTATGATGCCCGATGGCAAGTTTCCTTTGTCCTTTTGGTGTAGCATCAAACCCTGCCACCGCTAATACCGATGGATAATTGAACCGGCAATTCGCTCCTACTGAGATGGAATCGGATGCAAATAACTGGCAGTTACCTTTGAAGCCACTACTTACCTTAATAGCCTTGGCAAAAATCAGTATGTTATCGAATTTCGCTGTGCTATCTATGACCAGCAAGGTGTCGGAATGAATTATAATATTGCCCCACAGCGCAGTTGAAAGGGTTATAACCTGTTTACCTGCGTTCACGTGCAGTGTCTCCTTTAAAAACGACCGGGTTAGCATTTCGTTAATACTTCCTATGCTGTCATTTTTATTGGTGGGCTTAAGCCCAGCTTCTATCCTTTTCAAGAATAGAGTATTAAGTTCGGGAAGTTCCCGTCCGCTTACCTTTTTTTCTCCTATCACCAAACGGCTATCGCCCTGGTAAGCCTGGCTATTCACATAGGCTTGTTTAATACCGGCTTTTGGCAAATATGCTGTTCCCCTGATTTCGGTTTTACCGCTTACCGATATATTCCGGTCTTCATCAATGATATAAAGCGCCGATTGTTTGGCTGAATCTGGAAGTGAAGCAATCGAAAAAGCTTTCCTAATGGTGTCACTTTGTATGAACGCCCTTGCAATACCGATATCAAACAGGCCCCATTCGCGTCGTTCCACTAAAACGGTATCGTTCACTGTATTGAATAGGCTGAATTTTTGCGATGGCGTTATTGCCCCAACCGTTATCATATTAATGGCCGAACTCAGGTTATCTTCCAGTTGATGGTAGCGTACGGTTTTCTGATATTGTAAGCGATAAAAATATGCCGCCGTGATAAGCGATGAACAAATAACCGCAATTACCAATGCGATTACAATAACCATATGCAAGGCTGAAGCACGTAACATATAGTTTAGCGGGTTGCCTGAACGTTTTTTTTCTTTTTGAACCTGAAATGTTTTACCCGTTGCCAAAGCGAGGTCTTTGATGTGTCAGCAATAACTAGTTTTCCGGCTTTATATTTTACGGTTTGAACCGAATCGGTCCCTTTATAATTGCTGATTTTACCATTCAAGACGTTGTTTTTATAGGTTCCACTTTTTAACAGCTGTCCGTTATTATTGAACAATTCAAAATAGCCTGCTTTCTGGCCTTCCTTCCAAGTTGTATGTTCTTTCAGTCCGCCTTGCTCATTCCAACTTTGCCACACGCCGTGTTTCAAACCTTTTTTGAACTTCCCCTGTTCGTGCAGGTTCTTATTGGGGTAAAATTCCTGGTATTGCCCATTTAACAGTTTACCGCTAAAACTACCCTGGGTTTGATGTATTGTATTACTGCCGTACCAATAGTATAAACGGTCGCGGTAATTAGCATCAGCTTTATCAGTAGTAGTGTGGGCTATAATGGTTTTGTCAGGTTCTGTTATCCTGATTTTATCAGGGTCGTAATCCATTTGTTTTTGAGCAGTGGCTACAAACGGAATCCATAATAATAAAATCAATAATCTTTTCATGAGCCCGAACTTACCTGAATGTATTTGGTGTGGTTTTGATAGGAAACTTTAATTGAATCCTTGTAGTTTTTTAACAGTTTTACCGCCCCGGCTGTCTCGCCTTCGCTCAGCATTTGTGGTTTGCCGTTAATGGTTACCAATGCCAACAGCTTTTTTGTGCGTGGGTTGCGGATATAACCGGTAAACTGTATAAAACTCCAGTTAATTGCTGCCGGCCCGGTTATTACACTCCGGTTAAAACCTTGTGCTGTTTGCACCGGCTTTATAAGTTTACTTACCGAAATAACCGATGTATCTGTTGCCGATGCCTTATGTTCTGCTGTTGCAAACGGGTTGCGATAGTTTAATTTCAATGTAGCCGTATCCTTTACTATTGCCCTGTCATTCATCACTTCCTTTTTTACAGGGGCGCTGGTTTGCGGGATAACCATATCGTCGTCTCCCTGCAAGGCGTCGTAAACCCGGTAAAATATGGTCCCCCATATAATAACCAGGAGCGCTCCCAGGAAATAAACCGTTGCTTTATTCTTACCTGCCGCCATATTACTGAATATCAAAACTTCTCAATTCACTTGCGGCACTTTCATTACCGGCAGCATCTATTGCAGTTACTCTCCAGTATATCCTATCGCCCGTTACTCCTGAGGTAAAGGAGTAACTTGTAGCCGTTAACAGCATCGGAAAGCTGTTATTATACGGCGTAGTTTGGTCACTTTTTAAAACCGTTAGCTTGTACCTTACTGCGGTTGATGCCACATTCCATTGCAGGCTGACCGGTGAAGTGACTATGGCACTATTGGCAGGGTTTGCCAATGTTACAACAGGCGGTGAAGTGCGGTCAATAGTAATGCTATTGATGCCCGACCATTGTGCTTGTGCGGTGTCGTTTTCGGCACGTACACGCCATTGAAAACTACGGTCTTTAGGAACGGTGAAACCTGCTTGTAATGCCGGGGTAACCTGTTCATACATCACTGTTGCACCCGCAAAGTTATCCGAGTCTACCTGTAAACGGTATTTGGTGGCACCGTAAAGGCTATTCCAATTAAAGCTGATATTAGCTTGATTGGATAGCTGATTATTAGCCGGTGATACCAACGTTGTAGTTTGCTGTTTAAGTGACGAGAATACTACCTGAAACTTTAGCGGCTGGCTGTACGCTGTTTGATAGCCGTTGTTCTCTGCTCTAACCCGCCATTCGTAATCACCGGGAACTAAATTGAGGCTGAACTTATTGCCACTAACTAAAGTGTCGGCAACCAATTGGGTGGGCTGTTCAAAGCCTGGTGAAACAATTTGCAACCGGTAATTCCGGGCATCTTCGGTTTCGTCCCACCAAAAATTGACGGTATAGCTTTTGCTTTGAAAATTGTTTGCCGGGGCATTTAGTTTAACCTGCTTGTCGCTGATATCGGGTTCGATGAATTCTTTACAGCTTGTTAGGGCGACAATTATCAGCAACATTAAAGCCCATGTATGAGTGACAGGTTTCATTAGGTACTAAGTTATTAAATTGGAGGGAGACGGCAAAAGGATGACCTTTTATAATTTGAGATTCTTAGATCATGTGGAGCATATTCATCGCTAAGGAAATCGAACTACTTTAGAAACGGGAGGTAGCCGCGAAAGATATGCCGCTGGTTAATAGTGCTGAATCTGCTCATGCAATTTTGCGTAGTCAATGGGATGAAAACCGTATGGATTAGTCGATGATTTTAAGGTACTGCTATTAAATCGGGCTAACAAACTTATTGTTATTTACCATGCAAGCAGCGGTACAAATGTTGGTGCATTGGTTGACTCCAAATTGATATTTGTCGCTGCGTTTAAAGTGAATGCTCATAGTATTATTCTTACACAAAATCATCCTTCAGGTAGTTTGATGCCAAGTAATGCTCATAGTGCACAGACCCAACGGTTTACTGATGCAGGGGAAATGGTAGGCATTATAGTTTTTGACGATCTCATTCTTACGCCTGCCGTTAACAGAAATACGCGCAAATACGGTGGCGGGGTCGGTTTCTTGTAGCTTTGACAGCCTGATTACAAACTGAATACCAAATTTGTTACTTCTCCTCATATCAATTCATTTTATTTTTTACTTGATAATCATTGTTGCAGGTGATGAACTTTACTCACAAAAACAGGTATAAAACCCATCAAAAAGAATCAAATAAATGACTCAATAAATTAATATACTATTAGTTAAGTCTATATTTGCGAGTAAATGTAAAACACTTAATTTACTCACGCCATTGCTCACATCTTCTTTGATATTGATTGGAGTTTATTGGGGTGAAATAAAACATAAAACCCGCAAATCATTGTGATTTGCGGGTTTTTGACTTTAATTAGTATCGCTTCAGTAGGGATGGCAGGTTTTAGGTGTAATATTTTACGCTACAATAGAACGATGTGTACTTAAATACCTCCAAATTTGATAAAATTATTGAACTTAAATCTTGATTGCTATTGAATATCAGCACTTTCTTTCATTACCAACAAGTTTGAAACATGACCGGGATCACTTTAGTTTTCTATCAATCCTTTTTAATATCCCTATAGTTGGATTATTAAAAACCAGACCTTTCCCATTTCGTTTCACATTGACGCCATCAAAAGCACTCAAATAAATCAATTCATTATTAATCATTATTTCAATTTCAAAATTACCTTTAAGCATATTCTGATTGTAAAAGACTTCAGACACCCAGAAATTTGTATAAGGGGCCCTATCGCGCTATATACTATATTTAAAATCAGATACTTATTGCTACTTTTTTTTAAAAATACTCAAATTTTGCTCGCTTCTTCTAAAACCAATTTATACTTAATTGTATCAGCAGAGCATTATTTTATTATTTCGCTTTCAAACGAAACAAAAATTTGATTTTCTTTTTTGGGGTGACGTAAATTCGTCCCCCCTGTCACTGGTGGCGTATTAGTTTTAATCTTTTCTTTGCTGTGATAAGAATTTGTAACAAATAGTTAAAAATTTAATCACTTATTATGGAGGCGATATTTACCGATATGCATTAGAGGTTTAACAACATTTATTTTAGGGTACTACCCTAATGGTTGTCAAGTTTTTTAAGATTATACGGTAAGTTTTGCCGTCAGCAAATGTAATTTTATGGCAACAGAGATTATCACCAAGGAGGACCTGCATGAATTCCGCGAGCTTTTATTAGTGGACATCAGGGGATTGTTGGGCGGCAAGGGGCCGCAGGAGAATACCAAGTGGCTGAAAAGCTACCAGGTTAAAAACATGCTCCGCATCTCCCCCGGCACCCTGCAAAACCTTCGGGTAAACGGAACACTCCGCTACACTAAGATTGGCGGCATTATTTATTATAAACAGGAGGACATACAGGCCGTACTGGAAGGCAACATTAAGAAGAAGTAAGTAAAGGGGATTTAACAACGAAGGAACAAAGACAGGCAACGCGAGAGAAACATAGGCGCCGTTGAAAATAAATACCCGTCAATCGCTACCGGATCATCTTCGCATTCGGTACCGACCGGCGGGACAGACAGGCGGCAAATCCCGCGCAAAGCATCAAGCTTTGCGCGTATCTCCTACCGGCATTTCAGGACAGCGAACCGAGCACCGCTTTAAGGTGCCTCCTATATAGTCCGCCGCATGAAGCAAGCCATGTTTCGGTAATACCGAAACGGCTTGCCGGGCGGTGCCCGGAGCCTGCCTGTTGCACTTCGTTTAACAGGCAAAAAGCCTATGGCAAGACCACTCAAAGACAGTGAGGAAAAACGTTCGGTAGTCTTCCCTATCAGGCTGACAAAAGACGAGAACAAGCGGCTGATTAAACTAGCCGGTATCTGCGGAAAACAGCCGAGCATACTGGTCAGGGAAAAGGTCTTTAGCGGTCGATTCCCGGAACCTCGAAAAGCACGGTTAGAAATTGATACCTATCGTGAATTGAAAAAGATTGGCGTTAATCTGAACCAGCTCACCAAACGTGCAAATTCAGGTTTCTTACCGCCGGGGCTGATAATGGTTCTGGAACACTTAGCCAGGCAGCAGCAGGAGATAATTAAAATTTTATTGAACCATGATAGCCAGTCAAAAGATAGGTAAGAGTTTCATGGGGGCGTTAAGCTATAACATGCGAAAGCTTAACCATCCCGAAGAGCGCCTTAGGGCTGAACTACTGGATATGAACTTGGCCTCGCTCGACAGGCATCTTATCAAACAGGAAGTTGATTGGATAAGAACCTTAAAGCCGAACCTGAATAAATATGTATACCACACCAGCCTCAATTTTTCTAAAGAAGAGGAAATGGGATTGGACAATGATAAGCTTTTGGCAATAGCTCATGATTATTTGAACGGCATGGGCTTTACCAACAACCAATACCTCATTTTCAGGCACTATGACGCAGACCATCCGCACATGCACCTATTGGTAAATCGAATCACCTTTGACGGAAAGGTTGTATCGGATAGCAACAACTATAAGAGAAGCGAGTCGATACTCAGAACATTGGAAAAGAAATATGGATTAGCCCAAGTTGCAAGCAGCAAGCTTGCCGATACGAAGGCTGCAAAGAAAGACGAACTGGAGATGGTGATGCGAACAGGTGAGCCGTCGAAAAAGATGGTCTTACAGGAGATATTGAGCAGGTTGCTTGACGAGCCTAAACTTACCATGCAGGAATTTATAAAGCGTGGTGAAGAAATGGGAGTCGGCTTTCTGTTTAACCAAGCCAGCACCGGCCGAGTAAGCGGGGTCACTTATTTTTATGATGGTTTGGCGGTTAAGGGACAAGCATTGGGTAACCGTTTCAAATGGTCGGAAATCGTAAAGGCAGTGAACTATGAACAAGGTAGAGATGGCAAGGCTGTTAGCGAAGGAAGCGAGCGAACGAGAGCAGCACAAAAACTACAAACCGCCGGAGGAGCGGAACCGGGAGCCGGTGGGCAGCGACCAAGTGACGGAAGAATCGTCCCTATTGCTTCAAACGATGAGCGAGATGCTGAATATCATGCGGGGCCTGAGGCTACAAAACGAACAAGCGAAGGCAATTCAGGGGGCACTTTCAGAACAAATTACGAGATTGGAAGTAGCGACATCGAGGCAGCACAGAGACCAGTGGGAACAAATCAGGATGCTTATCTTTCTGATACTTATACCGCTGATCATGAGTATAGCGGCTCTGCTTATTCTAATGGTATTGAGATTAACATCGCCGACGACATAGATGACGAGGCTATCCACGGGCGAAATCGCCGAAGGGAGCGCAAGGCGCGGACGAACCGGCGGTAGAATGTAGAAATAGGGCATTTATTTCGGTTCATTCACACACGAACGCATTGCAGCACTTAAACAGCCGGGAGCAGTTAGTATAAGAATTGTCAAGGGCGGACAGGCCGAGGTACGAGGTATGGCCGTTCATATACCGTTGACGATTTTTATGCGCTGCTAACTTTTTGAATGCGGTGTAATGTTTGGTTGCGTATTGTAGTCGCCTAAAACCTGCTGAACCATTATGACAAACTGCTTAATTAACAGCCAAAGATCATTTAAATATTTTGCCCGAAAATCATCATTAAGTAGCTTAAGGGTTGAATCATTTGAAAAACTCTCGAAATTTATTTTGGGCTCGCAATAATGGCCAGCGATCCAATACTCTTCCACTCCCCAATCACTAAACTCAAGCACTCTTTTCGCAAGCTCAGAAAACTTGGGGTCTTCGTTTAAATTCCTCTTACCATTTACAATCATCGTCAAACCATAGTATACATCACTAAAGCTACGTTCGATGAGCAAATGGGCATCGGCACCGCTGAACTCACCTATTCTAAACATTATCCCATACCATGGATTTCTGTTTCGGGAGTTATGAACAACACTTGACAATTTATTGCTGTCATATTTCATATAATCCAGCACTTCATACTCTCCATTAATAATGGTTTCAAGGTCACGCCAAAAATACCATTCCGTAAACCACTTAACATTCTTCCAGTTTTCTGCAATCTTTTTAGCTTTTAAAACATTGTCCCCCTCAGCAAGAAAATCAATTATTTCATCCATTTCTTCTTTGTTCATAGTTTTACCGGAAATTTCTTGTACCAAGCTTCTGTATTGAAGTAGAGTTTCCCGTAAAGGAGGATGATTGTAAGCTTCCTTCACGCAATACTCCAACCATTGGTCAATATCTGTTTCGTAAGAAACGGTAAAGAGGACCTGTTTATACGATTCCAACAAAATAAGATTTCCAGTGCTGTTATCATCAGGCTCTTTTCCGTCGATAGACAAATAGAAGAGCTTTATATCCCTATAGCCCTCATTAAAAAGTATGTCGTAATAACGTTGTAGTTGTTCAGGCTGATCAGGTGCCCAAAGTTTATTTTCAATTACAATTGCTTGCTTATTATTACTAATTAGAATATCTATCTTTTTATACTCTTTACGAACCTTTACATTATTTAACTCAAATCCCAGAATCCCGAATTGTCCCAAAAGCTTTTCAAGAAAAATTAATCCAAAGCAATGTTCAGCCTTAGGATTAATTAACTCATAAATGAGTTTCGAGTGGAGGTTAACTTCGTCAAATTTTCTTTCAAGAAGGTTAAAGATATTGAAACGATTCTTTTGACGATTCTTTTTAAACTGAAAATCAATGAGTCCAATTTGGTCAAGAAGAACTTGCAGTTGATGGAGGGATGAGCTATGCTGCATTTGCATTGATTACAATAAATATTTGGTCATTGAACAAGCCGCTCATTTAAATAAACTATGAAGTTTATTTTGTAGTAGACTTTAATAATTCGACTTTCTCCTTTTCGGCAGCTAAAAGGCGTTCGTAAAGCTTTTTATTTTCCTCATAAACTTCGATCAACTTATCAATGGGATTAAAGTTGAATTGATGGCCAACATTTGCTCCATGATTATTTGAACCTTCATAATTGTTTTGAATGTTATAAATCACAGCCTCATCGCTATAATTTTTTATAGCCTCGGATGAAACACCCAATACAGCAGCAATTTTTTCCAAAGCTGAATCCTCCACCTCTGCACTTTGTTCGATCTTAGAAACAGCCTGTTGGCTGATACCTAACTCAGCAGCTAACGTTTCCTGTTTCATGCCGCGTAGTTCTCTGATCCTGCTGATTTTTCTTCCAAGGTGTAAGGTAGTGTCTGCCATTGCCAAAAGTATTAATAAGCGTAAATGTACGAAACAACTGCATTAATGTAAAGTACAACCGCCAGTGGTTTGATACTGGTGACGAGAGGATGAACTTCGCGCCGATATTTTGTCGTTTTCATAAGTTACATCATAAATGAGTTCTGAACTACCTGCTGATTGCACCGCTATACTTTTTAAACAAGCCCTCAATAAAAAACTACATTCCGACCTTAGCAAGAAACACAAGAACAGTCTGACACGCTTATATAACAGGTTTATGGAGTTTCTGGGAGATGAAGGACGTGCCCAGCCACTTACCTCGCTGACAACACCTATCATTGAAAAGTTTTTGGAACAGTTCAGTTCATCAGCTACCCATTACATGAACAAGCGGCGCGATTTGGGTGTGTTATTCAACTCTGCATCCCGCATTATCGATGTCAACCTGCTGACGGTTAAGAAAACGGAACCGCAAAGAATAAAGGCTAAGCTTCATCAAGCTTATGAAAAGGAACAGTTACAACCGGTGCTCGATTTCATCAAAGCGTTTCATAAGAACCTATATAGATGCTGTTTGCTAACCTACGGTTGCCTGCTCAGACCGCACGAAGAAGTAAGATTACTTACCCGTAAGCACTTTAAGGCAGACTTTACGGAGGTACACCTTGGAGGCCGGGAGAATAAAGGCGGCAGGGTCAGGATGGTATACGTGCCTGATTACGTAAGGGCTGAAATGGAATGTAGCTTATCCCTGCTCAGGCGTGATGATAACATCTTCAGCGGTAAATCTATCCCGTATAATGAAAGCTACTTTAGCCGACAATGGTCACGGGCAAAAAAGGAGTTGATAAGTCATGGTTTGATTTACCCTAATCAAACGCTGTACTCTTTCCGGCATAGTGCTGCCATCAATGTTTTCAGGCGAAGTAAAGACGTGTACCTCTTGCAAAAGATGTTGGGACACTCATCCGTTGTCGTTACGCTCAAGTATCTGCGAAGCCTGGGTGAGTTTAATTCAGATGAACTTAGGGATGCTGCACCTATTTTATGATTACGCTTACCCGGCACGAAATGTATGAATTGGTATGGCAACAGCCAATAACCAAAATCGCTGAGAAATATGTGATCTCAGACGTTGGGTTTCGAAAGGCATGTTTGCGCATGAATATTCCGGTTCCGAACGCGGGTTATTGGTCGAAGATTTATGCCGGACAAAAGATGAAGCCACCCGAGCTACCTGCAAAGTTTAAGGGCAAAGACTATCTTGGATTGGAACTGCGAGATGCAGGGCAAGCCGTAAAAACACCATCGAAGCTTAACAAGGCCGCGAAGAGCTTATCTGCCCAGCAGCTTCCGTTCAGGGTTCCTGAACGATTAACAAGGCCGCACCCCATGATTGTCGCCGCTAAGGCAAGCCTGGCTAAGCTGCGTGACAGATTGCACCCGGGGATGGAAGTCACAGCTAAGGGCGAATTGGACATCAGGGTGACACCCGCCAAGGTCAACCGTGCACTCCGCTTTATGGACACCTTTGTCAAATGTATCTATGCAAGAGGCCACACTATCACAAATGATGATACTGGAACTTATGTAGTCATTAAACGAATCCGGTTAAAAGTGACTTTCAGGGAAAGGACATCAAGGGTTGCGGTAACCGACAACCCTTTCAAAAGCATCGAGTGGCATCCTAACGGAAAACTCGCGTTCAGGCTTGAGGGACGGCTTAGGGCTGAATGGTTTGACGGCAAAACGCGTTTACTTGAAGAGCAACTGGCAAATATTCTGGCGAAGCTTGAACTGGTAGCCGGTCAGGAGGAAGAACATGCCTTAAAACTTAAATACTTGCAGGAAGAACGGGAACGGGAGCAGCTGCGACGAGTAGAGCGGGAAAGACGGCAAAGGGAAGAGCGAACGTCCCTTAAACAGTTATTGACAAATACAGGTAGATGGGAAAAGGCAGAGAAGATTAGACAGTATGCTGTATATTATGGAGATGTTGACCACCTTGTTCCAGGCCAAACTGACCAGGCAATTTGCTGACATGAGATGTGCAGCGGGTGCTTAAGAAGCGTTGTCAAAAATAGGTATTTAAAAGTTATTTTTATTCAAGGTTGTTTGCCGTTATTGGTGTACGCTTTCTTCTCATCGATTCTCCTTTCAATTCTATCCGGTGTGCATCGTGAACGATCCGGTCCAGGATAGCATCAGCAATTGTCTTTTCACCAATCACTTCAAACCACTTGCTTACCGGCAGCTGAGAGGTAATGATCAGCGAGGTCTTACCGTGCCGGTCCTCGATGATCTCCAGCAGGGCGGCCCTGCTCTGGGCATCAAAAGGCTGTATCCCAAAGTCGTCCAGTATAAGCAGTTGTGTCCTTTCCAGTTTAGCGATCTCCTTGATATACGAGCCATCAGCCTTAGCCATTTTGAGTTTGGCAAACAGCTTGGGCGTGCTGGCATAGAACACCCGGTAGCCCTGGATACAGGCCTGATGGCCAATAGCTGAAGCCACGTAGCTTTTGCCGATACCGGTGCTGCCAGTGACCAGGATGTTTTCAAAGCGGTCAATGAACGTACATTCGGCCAAGCGCATGATCTGGTTGCGGTCGATACTTCGTTCAGCATGGTAGTGAACGTCCTCTATAGCGGCTTTATAGCGGAACTTGGCATATAGGATCGTGCGCTCAATGCGCCTGTTCTGGCGGTCGTCCCATTCGGCATCTACCAGGTGGCCCAGCAGTTCATCTGCTGTATAATCATTCGTTTTACCGGTTTCCACGCTGCTTTTGAAAGCATGGAACATGCCGAAGAACTTCATCTTCCGCAGTTTGTCTAAGGTGTCTTGATTCATGTTGTTATAGTTGTTTGTTATTAATGCTTATTTGTAATCCCCTCTAATATTATTGTGGCTGGGCATAGGCAGCTCGTCTGCGAACAGGCTTTCTTCATAGCTGTCCATGTTGTTCTCCAGGATAGTTTGTATGGTTTTATAGTTGTAAATGCCATAGCTTAAAGCACGCTGGCAGGCGACGATCAGGCGCTCGTTACCCGCTTTCTTGGCAAAGCCCAATACCCCCAGGCAGGACTTGTAGGCCTGTTCCGGGTGCTGCTTGCGGTCCAGTATCTTCAGGATATACAGCCTGACATCCTCATGGATCGAGGCCGCCCAGTCCAGGAACATATCAGGTGACCAGTCCGCCTTAAAGCGGTGTGTGGTGGCCAAGTGCTCTTTATCTGTCGTATAGCCGTAAGGATTCTTATTGCGTTTGTGCAGCGCGATCCGCTCATAGTTAGAAAAGATCTCTACGGTTGTGCGTGAGTATAAAAGCTTTACCCGTTTACCGATGTAGCGGTAAGGAACGCTGTAGTAGTGTTTATCAGGGCCCAGGTTAACATGCCCGTTCTTGATCACTTTGGCATAGAAGTGCTGTTTGAACTGGTAGCGCATGACCGGAAGCGGGGTGAGTGTATGCCTTTCTACTTCCTCGAACTGAAGCCTGCGGCTATAGTTACGTCCTTTGAGGAACTGGGTGTTATGCACCTCCAGGGCTTCCCATATCGCTGCATTGAGGTCTGCAAGAGAATGATAGGTTTGTTTGTTTAAAGGTGCATAGACCTTGCTATAAAGGATCTTAACAGCACCTTCCACCAGCGCTTTATCACGCGGGCGGTACGCCCGCGCAGGTAAGATGGTGGTACCGTAATGTTCGGCAAAGTCCTCAAAAGTCTCATTCAGGGTAGGCTCATAGCGGCTGCTTTTGGTTACGGCAGCTTTGAGGTTATCCGGCACAATGGCGGCGGGTACGCCGCCGATAAAGTGCAGGGTATTCTCGCAGGCGGCAATAAAGTCTTCCTTTTGCTGGCTCATAACAGCCTCTGCATAAGTAAGCTGGCTGGCACCTAGTATGGCTACAAAGACTTCTACTGATATGATCTCACCGGTATCCTTATCGGTAAGGTTCATCTTTTCACCAGCAAAATCCACATACAGCTTATCTCCGGCTTTGTGATCCATGTGCATGGTTGGATTGACCCTGGCCTTCCATTGGTTGTAGTAAAAGCAGAACTGGCTGTACCTGTAGCCATCAGGAAACTCTTTGATATAGGCCTCCCACAGCATATAGCGGGTCATGCCGGTACGCTTCAGTTCTTTATCTACGTGGGGGAAGCACCGTAGCATGGACTGCATACGGCTGCTGGGTGGCTGCTCTCTGGTCTTGCCAAAAAAGTCTTCCAGCTCTTTGTCGTTCAGGGAATTGACTTCTTCAAACGTGCAGCCGCTGGCCTTAAAGGCGGATACGTACTTCTTTACGGTGTTTCGGGATGCGTCAACCTGGGCAGCTATGCTCATTAGAGGACGCTGCTGGCTGTACAACTTTAAGATCTTTCTTATCTTACTCATGCTGATTGTTAAGTTGGCCATGCTTAGGAGGTGTGTATGTCTGCCTCCTTAAGATGGTTCGCTCTTCAGCACCAGCTACACTATTACAGTGGTCACTTTCGCCCGGAATACCCTGGTCAGTTTGCCGCGGAATGGGTGTTCAGTTTGCCCCGGAATGGGATGGTCACTTTCATCAGAATCTCCAGATAGTTACAAAGGATTTTAGTGTACCTGCCATATTCTACCAGTGTACCGAATAGCACACCAAATTGAATATATTTCTAAAACAAAAAAGCCTCTCAGATTTCTCTAAAAGGCTTTTGTCCAACTTGGGTAGCGGGAGCAGGACTCGAACCTACGACCTTCGGGTTATGAGCCCGACGAGCTACCAACTGCTCCATCCCGCACTATGTTTGTTTTTTTATTGGACTGCAAAGATATAATTCGTTTCTTTGTACTCCAAATTTATTTTAAATAATTTTTTACATATGAGTCATCGGGCAGGTTTTGTGAGCATTATTGGTAAACCCAACGCAGGGAAATCAACCCTGATGAATGCGTTTGTGGGCGAAAAGATGTCAATCATTACTCCTAAGGCTCAAACTACAAGGCATCGTATACTGGGTATGGTGAATACCGACGATTATCAGATCGTGTTTTCGGATACCCCCGGTGTAATTAAACCGCATTATGCCCTGCAAGAAAGCATGATGCACCAGGTATCGGGCTCCATAGTGGATGCCGACCTGATTTTGCTGGTTACCGACATTAACGAAACGCACGACGAAAACGAAGTACTCGAAAAGCTGCAAGGTTCGCTGGCTCCGTTGGCTGTTTTAATTAATAAGATCGACAAAAGCGACGAGGAAACGGTAAAGGCTAAAGTAGAATACTGGCAACAAAAGCTAAATCCTAAGGCTATATTTGCAGTATCGGCCCTAATGGATCATAACGTACGCGGGGTAATGGACTTTGTGATAGAAAACTTGCCAGAGCACCCGCCTTATTATGAAAAGGACTTTTTAACTGATCGTAACGACCGCTTTTTTGCCTCAGAGATGATACGCGAGCAGGTATTTAAGCAGTATAAAAAAGAGATACCTTACAGTACCGAGGTTATTATTACCGAGTTTTTAGAGGAGGATATATACCGCATCAGCGCCGAAATTATTGTAGAGCGCGACTCGCAAAAGAATATCATTATCGGCAAAAACGGTGAAATGCTTAAAATTGTTGGCACTTATGCCCGCCGCAGCATGGAAGAGTTCTTCCAACGTAAGGTATTCCTCCAAATGTTTGTTAAGGTAATAGGCGACTGGCGCAGCAAGAAAAACTACCTGAAGAAATTTGGGTACGAAGACTAAGGAATAGAGTAAAGAATATAGAATCAAGAATACAGACATAAGGCTATCGGGAGAATGAACAGATTTTTATCTGTATTCTATACTCTTGATTCCTGAATCTAATATAAATATGAGTAACATAGTAGCTATTGTGGGCCGCCCTAACGTAGGCAAATCCACTTTATATAACAGGCTTACCGAAAGCCGCAAGGCCATAGTTGACGATTTTAGCGGCGTTACGCGCGATCGCCATTACGGCATTGCCGAGTGGGTTGGTCGCAGCTTTAACGTAATTGATACCGGGGGCTACGTAGCCAATTCTGACGATGTTTTTGAAGTAGCCATACGCGAGCAGGTAGTTATTGCCATTGAAGAGGCAACCTGCATTTTATTTGTGGTTGATGTAACCACCGGCATAACCGACCTTGACGATGAAATTGCCGATATACTCCGCAAAGGCAAAAAGCCGGTATTTGTGGTGGTAAACAAGGTAGATAACAACGCACAGCAGTCAGACGCTACTGAATTTTATTCATTAGGCTTAGGCGATATTTACAATATTTCATCCATGACAGGTTCGGGTACAGGTGAGTTGCTCGACGAGGTGATCAAAACCTTCGACGAAGAACCTGCCGAAGAAAACACCCTGCCTAAGTATGCCATTGTTGGCCGCCCTAACGTGGGTAAATCCTCTATCATCAATGCTCTTATTGGCCAGGAACGTAATATTGTTACGCCTATTGCCGGTACCACGCGCGATTCGATACACATACACTACAACCGTTACGGCCACGAGTTTATGCTGATTGATACCGCCGGTTTACGCAAAAAAACCAAGGTAAAAGAGAACATCGAGTTTTACTCGGTAATGCGTACCATCAAGGCCCTCGAAGAAGCCGACGTGATCATCCTCATGATCGATGCACAAGAAGGTCTCGAATCGCAGGATATTAATATTTTCCACCTGGCCGAAAAGAATAAAAAAGGTATTATCCTGGTAGTAAACAAGTGGGATTTGATCGAAAAGAACAATAAGACGATCAAGGTTTTTGAAGAGCAGATACGCGAGAAGATAGCACCATTTACCGATGTGCCTATCGTGTTCACTTCGGTGCTTGAGAAGCAACGCCTGCTAAAGGTTATCGAAACTGCAGCAGACGTTTACAAAAACCGCGCTAAAAAGATCCCAACCTCAAAACTGAACGACGTGATGCTGCCTATCATCGAGCATTATCCACCACCGGCACTTAAAGGCAAGCACGTAAAAATTAAGTACGTTACGCAAATTAACGGCACATCGCCCATGTTTGCCTTCTTTTGTAACCTGCCTCAGTATATTAAAGAGCCATACAAGCGTTATATCGAAAATCAGCTGCGCGAAAACTTTGATTTTTCAGGTGTACCGATACAAATATTTTTCCGTCAGAAATAAGATCGTGGAGATTAAATTATTGATGCTGCAAAGAGGGTTTTCACTCAGCTTTGCAGCATTTTTTATGTAAAGTTTTTAGGAATTTATGGGCGTTTCCCTCCGGGTCGGGCTATCCGTTCCAAGTCCTCACTCCGCTATGTTACGCTCCGGGCTTTCCACTACTATCCCTAACGCAAACTGCAATTGTCTGAATCAGAATTTACTGAATTACAGAATTTTCAGAATTATGTTAACGGAGATTACATCTCAAAAACTAATCTGTCATCTCGAACGATAGTGAGAGATCCTGTTATTCATGTCAGGGTATACAGCTTTGCATAATTAACAAGATCTCTCACTATCGTTCGAAATGACATGATGGATTAGAAACGGAATGCTATTTATTCTCCAACAAAAACGACTTAAACCCTTCAAAATCTTTGCCTAAACTCACGGCTTGCTTTTCGCGCTGTTCCAGTTCCTCAACCTGCGCCGGTACTTCAATGGCCGCCGCAATATTGGCTGGGAACACATCCGGAAATTTGCATGGGTGTGCAGTAGATAGAAACACGCCCGAAACACCTTTATGCTGCGTCTGCCATTCGGTTAAGGCTTTCCAGGCAATGGCAGTGTGCGGACAAACCACATAGTTGTATTTGTCAAACACCTGCTGTATGGCTTCCGTAGTTTGTGCATCGGTATAGCTAAAGCTTACCATGAGGGTTTTAAGCGCCTCTGCGCCATCTTTAAACAAATCGGCAATACGTACCCAGTTGCTTGGGTTGCCTACGTCCATGGCGTTTGATAGGGTTGCTACCGATGGCTTGGGCTCATAAATACCGGTTTTAAAAAATGCAGGAACAGTATCGTTAGCATTAGTAGCAGCAATAAACTGTTTTACCGGTAAGCCCATTTTCCAGGCCAGCAAACCGGCACCAATGTTACCAAAGTTGCCGCTCGGTACACAAAAAGCTACGTTGGTTTTGCCTTCGCGCAGTAGTTGCGCATAGGCATTAAAATAATAGAAAGTTTGCGGAATTAACCGCGCAATATTAATAGAGTTTGCCGAAGTCAAACGGAACTCCGCGTTAAGTTCATCATCAACAAAAGCTTGTTTAACCAGTGCCTGGCAATCATCAAATGTGCCATCAATAGTAAGCGCACGTATGTTTTGGCCGTTGGTGGTTAACTGTAATTCCTGAATATCGCTTACCTTACCTTTAGGGTAAAGTATGGTTACACGGGTGTTGGGTACACCTAAAAAGCCCAAAGCCACGGCACCCCCGGTATCGCCCGATGTGGCTACCAGTACGTCTAATTGTTTTTCGCCCTCGCGCAAAAAGTAGCTCATTACGCGACTCATAAAACGTGCACCAAAATCTTTAAAGGCCAATGATGGTCCGTGGAAAAGCTCAAGCACATAAACATCATCTTCCAGCTTAACGGCCGGGGCTTCAAAGTTAACGGCATCTTCTATCAGGGCTTTTAAATCACTTTGCGGAATGGTATCGCCCAGTAAATGTTTGGCAACCTCAAAGGCAAGCTGCGGCAGCGTATAGTTGGGCAATTGCTCAAAAAAGCTATCGGGCAGGCGCGGAATTTCAACCGGCATATACAGGCCTTTATCCTGCGGCATGCTGTTAAACACGGCTTCCTGAAAAGATACCTTCGAAGAAGGGTTATTGGTACTGTAAAGTTTCATTATGATTTACTTATGTTAGCTGTGAGGACACAGCCATCGGCGGAATTATTTTTTGTGTTGTTTATGCCATGCTGTACGGATAGGGAGTAATCTTAGTGGTAAAGCTCATCACTCTGAAAGATTTCTCTCTATCGTTCGAAATGACAGTTTTGAATCTTGGTTTATTTAGTTCCTGGTTCTTGCTTCTCAGTGCTACTGCCACTAAATCACTGCCTCTAAATCACTCTCGGCCCTGCATCATTAATAGTAGACACGTAGGCGTTTGATGCAATTTTAATACTGGCCAAATGGCTTTGCAGTATTTGCGTAATAGTTTTAGCAGTTTCCTCATCGCGGGTAAAGGCAAATACCGATGGACCCGAACCTGAGATACCGAAGCTTACGGCACCGGCTTTCATGGCCAGTTCGCGCATTACATAAAAATCGGGGATGAGCATGGAGCGCACCGGCTCAACCAGTACATCTTTCATGCTGCGGCCAATCAGGTCAATATCCTGGGTGTACAGTCCGCTCACCAACCCGGCAATATTGCCCCACTGGGTAACGGCATCCTTCATATATATTTTATCGCGGATGATCTGGCGTGCCTCGCGGGTGGGCACATCCACATCGGGGAATACGATGGCGCAATACAAATCTTTAGGATGCGGTAAACGTATCACGTCCAGCGGCTCATAGCTACGGATAAGTACAAAGCCGCCCAGCAAGGCCGGTGCCACGTTATCGGCGTGACCATGACCACAGGCCATTTCCTCACCCTTCATGGCAAAGGGCAATAGCTTGGCTACATCGGTATCATCGCCCAAAAGGGTTTTTATGGCAAATAAACCTGCAACCGTACTGGCGCTACTGCTGCCTAATCCGCTGCCTATGGGCATTTTTTTGTGCAGTTCAATATCTAAACCAATATCGGTACGGCCAATGCTTTCTAAATAATGCTGTACGCTTACGCTTACCGTGTTCTTTTCGGCAGCAAGCGGCAGGCGGCCGTTATCGCCGGTAATTTTGCTGATGGTAATGCCCGGCTTATCGGTAACCCGCATAATTACCTCATCGCCCGGCTCGTTAACCGCAAAGCCCAGTACGTCAAACCCGCATACCACGTTAGCCACGGTAGCCGGGGCAAAAACCTTTACCTCGGTGCCAATAACTGGGTGCTGGTTCAAATTCTTTACTGGCATCGCTTCTTCTAATTCTTGTTCCATTTATTTTACGCTACAAAAAGCGTCTTGATTCCTTATTCTGTACTCTTTATTCTTAATTAGCGCCTACATTTATCAAATCGGCAAATACACCGGCAGCGGTTACTTCGGCTCCTGCACCCGGGCCTTTTACTACCATCGGGCGCTCTTTGTAACGATCAGTGGTAAAGGCAATGATGTTGTCACTGCCCGACATGCTGTAGAACGGATGCGTTTCATCAACCATTTGCAGGGTGATGGATGCTTTACCATCTTCCAGTTTACCTATATAACGCAATACTTTGCCACTCGCTTCAGCGTCCTGTTTCAGTTTATTAAAGTAGGCTGCATTAGCTTTTAGTGCAGCGTAAAACTCGGTTACGGTGCGGGCATCTAAACAAGCTTGCGGCAGCATATTCTCTATGTCTACATCCTCGGCTTCCATTTTATGACCGGCATCGCGCGCCAGGATCAATATCTTACGCATAAAGTCTTTGCCGCTCAAATCATCGCGCGGGTCAGGTTCGGTAAAGCCTTTTTCCTGGGCGGTTTTAACTACGTCATGGAAGTTAGCGTTGCCTTTAAAGTTGTTAAAGATGAACGAAATAGTACCCGATAATATGGCCTCTATCTTTTGCACACGGTCGCCGCTTACCATTAAATCTTTTAAGGTACGGATGATTGGCAGACCTGCACCCACGTTGGTTTCGTAGAAGAAATCAACCCCATGCTTGCGGGCGGTATCCCTGAATGTTTCATACTGGCTGTATGAACCCGAGTTGCCGATCTTGTTACAGGTAACAATGGATATAGTGGATTTGAATATGCCTTCGTAAAAAGCTATTGGTTGCGGACTTGCAGTATTGTCAATAAACACACAGTTTGGTAAGTTCATTTCTTTCATGCGGGCCACAAACTCGGTCAGGTCGGCCTGTTCGCCATAGGCGTCAAGGTCGGCGTGCCAGTCGGTTAAGTCCAGGCCATCAACGCTAAAACGCATTTTGCGTGTGTTGCTTATGCCTGCAATTTTAACCTGTATGCTGTTATGCTCCTGTAAAAATTCGCGGTGCTTTTGTAATTGCTCAAACAGTGTTTTGCCAATATTACCGGTACCCAGGCAAAACACGTTAAGCGTTTTATTAAATTGGATAAAAAAGGCATCGTGCACGGCATTTACCGCTTTAGCTAAATCGGTAGCCGAAATGATAACCGAAATATTATACTCTGATGAACCTTGCGCAATTGCCCTTACGTTTACACCGTTACGGCCTAACGCATGGAACAACCTGCCCGACATACCCGGAGTTTTGCGCATGTTTTCGCCCACTATGGCCAGTACGGCTAAATCGGCTTCTATAACCGGAACTTCCAGTTTTTGTGCACCCAGCTCAAGTTCAAATTCCTGCTCCATTAAGCGGCATGCCCTTTCGGCATCTTTAGGCTGAACAGCGAAGGTGATGCTATGCTCGGAAGATGATTGAGTGATGAGCATTACATTGATTTGCTCGCGGGCCAGCAATGAGAACAAACGACCGCTAAAGCCAGCCTTGCCCACCATGCCGCTACCCTCAAGGTTGATGATGCTGATATGATCGATAGACGATATACCTTTGATAGGCAGGTTTGAATCCTGGCAGTTATGCTTAATTACGGTGCCTTCAAAAGCAGTATCGAAAGTGTTTTTTATGACAATAGGGATGCGTTTGAGAAACGCCGGGGTCATGGTTGGCGGATAAATTACCTTTGCGCCGAAGTATGAAAGCTCCATAGCCTCGGTATAAGTAAGTTCGGGCAATGAGAAAGCCTTTTTAACCATACGCGGATCGGCGGTCATCATACCGTTTACGTCGGTCCATATCTGGATTTCGCTGGCGTTTAATGCCGATGCAAATATGGCGGCGGTGTAATCGCTCCCGCCACGGCCAAGGGTGGTTACCTGGCCGGCCTCATTACTGGCAATAAAGCCGGTTACAAACAATACTTTGCCCTCGTTTTCAGTAGCCAAACCACGGATAAGCAGATCGGTTAACTCGGTATTTACACGGGCTTGACCAAAGCTGTTGTCGGTTTTTACCACCTCGCTGGCATCTACATAAACGGCATCATTAAAATGCTGTAAGGCCATGCGGCTAATGAGCAGGGTTGAGCAACGCTCGCCATAGCTGAGGATAAGGTCGCGGGTTTTTGGAGTAAGCTCTTTGAGCACCATTACACCCTGCAACAGGTCTTCCAGCTGGTTAAAGTAAATTTTAAGGCGGGTGTAAACCGGGTTTTGCTGCGGAATATCCAACAGTTGTTTAACCACCTCAAAATGACGAATTTCTAAAGCAGCCAGGTGCTTCGAAAAATCGTTCCCAGTGGCGGCGCGTTCGGCCATATCAACCAACAGGTTGGTTACCCCGCTCATGGCCGATAAAACCACCACCAGGCCTTCGCCGTTTTGATGTTCTTGTTTAACAATGTCCATTACAGCGCCAATACTTTGTGCCGTACCTACCGATGTTCCTCCGAATTTTAAAACTTTCATGTTGCGTGATAAACAAAAACGCCTTCCCCGTTTGGAGGAAGGCGTTTTTGTTGGTTTTCTTTATTTTGGTTACACCATACAATTACCTTCCTCCGTTATCCGCCGGTGGTAATAATTGTAGTAATAATGGTGTTGTTAAAAATCATTGTTGTTTTGTAGGCCTTTGCTTACGGTTGTAAATTAAAGAGTTAAATATGGTATTTGCAAGAAAAATTTTATTTATCTATTAGAACGGTAGATTTTAATATTTCTGATTTAATAAAACTATCTTCTGTAAACGCTTACTCCATATCTACCTTATCCTTCAAATACTCGAGCGCCTTTTTTAAATCAGCTTTGGTTTTAAAGCCTTAAGTCGAAAAATTTGAGCTTTTTGCGTTATAGGCATTTCGTCGGCTCGTATTAGCCGTGTTGGTCGCAGTTGTGTAAGCGCAAGGACGACACTGGCGGTTTATCCAATGAGGGAAGATGAGGTTTTTTCAGGAACTTTCAGCAAAATCCGGTCTGGTATCGGAGTCTAAATTAAAAATTAAATCACTGCCTTTGTCTTTTAAGTTCAAAATCGAACCGATTATTGGTAATACGTTTTAATATAGCAATCTGCCCACAATGCCACATGGTATGTTTGATGTTCCAATCCAATGCCTCAAACTTGTTTTTGGCGACAGGGTGAGGGGTTGTGGTATCGGCAAGCATTTCCTCCAATTCTTCTGGTCGCAAGCTGCTGATGATTTCTAATGATGCACTGCTGATAAACTTTAGCTGCGAGTGAAGGTCCGCAGGGCTTATTTTACCTGCCACAGCAATCGGTGCACCATCAATAAATAATTTGTCATATTCTTTTAATGGCAATTTCTGGAGGATATTTGACCGGTGACCCTTGATCACCATGACCGAGTGAAAGTAATAGCTTATTATCAGGTGCCCCACCTGCCAGCTAATGTTTGATTCAACAACATCCGGGGTTGCATCCCATTGCTCATAAGGAACAGAACTGATAAGTTTATCAATCCATTTATAGGCATCGCCTGACTGCTTTAAAAGCATTTCGATATCATTCATATTGATTAAGGTCACACCGTTTTTTACATGTGTGTACAACCAAAGCTATGTTTGTTTAACGAAACATTTGTTGACCTGGATCAAGAAGCGATTTTTAAGCGATTTTACTGCGGATACGGCTTACTGTTTCCGGTTGAACATTGAGGTAAGAGGCCAGCAGGTATTGGGGAATACGGTTAGCAAGATCTGGACGCTCCTTAATGAGTCTAATATAGCGTTCAGCAGCGGTATCCATCATCATTGATCTTAAGCGGTCGTGCATTTTCAGAAACAGGTATTCATTGGTCTTGCGGCTCATACCTTCTATGAACGAATGCGTTCTGCCTAATGTTTCAAGTTGCTGTCTGTCTATAATATAAACAACAGTATTCTCCAGACAGATAATATCCTTAACAGATGGAGTATGGGTTACAAAACTATAGTAGTCCGATACAAAACTGTTTTCGTAGGCAAACTCAAATATCACATCCTTTCCGTCTTTTTTAAATACGCATTTCATCAGCCCTTTTTTAATCAGCCCTATCTTATTGCATATTTTTCCTTCGGAAATAAAGACCTCGTTTTTTTTAAGCTCGGTCATCTTGAAAGCAGCAAGGAAAACATTAGCGTCTTGTATGCTGATACCGAAAGCCTGACAAATATGACTACTAATGTCTTGCATAATATACTAAAATAGTAAAAGCAAATGTAGCGTCAATATTTCTGATCCGAAAAGCTGATTACAACTTCCTCCTTGTCTTACCAGGCAAAGCCAATACGCTAAAGCCCTGCTTGATATCTTATGATTAACCCCATTATTCCATGTCTACTTTATCCTTTAAATATTCCAGCGCCTTTTTCAAATCGGCTTTATTTTTATGAATATCTTTCCACGGGTCTTCAATTTTTTTGAGGCGCTCTGGCAGGGTATAAATAGTAAAATCAGCTAGGGATAGTTTTTCGTTTACCTCATACCAATGCAGCGGGGTTGATACGGTTGCGCCGGGCTTTGGCCGTACCGAATACGGGGCGGCAATGGTTTGTCCACGGCGGTTTTGCAAAAAGTCGATATAGGTTTTGTTGGGACGCTTGGCCGGGCTGCGTTCAATACTGGTAATGTCGGGCAGTTCGGCATGAACCAGTTGAGCGGCGTATTCGGCAAACAACTTTACAAAATCATAGTCGTATTTAGCGCCCAGGTAACAATAAATGTGCAGGCCTTTTGAGCCCGATGTTTTGATGAAAGTTTTGAGTTTCATGCGGTCGAATACTTCTTTGGTTTTCAAGGCCACCTGTACGGCCTCGGTAAATGGCACATCGTGGGGGTCAACGTCTATCACCACATAATCGGGGTTATCGGGCTTTTTGTAACTGCTGAGCCAGGGGTTTATCTCAATGCTGCCGAGGTTCACCACATATAGAAGTGTCGCCTCATCATTGCCCACAATGTAGTTGATGTTTTTATCATTACTTTCCGAGTACAACTTTTCGGTTTTTACCCATTTGGGCAGATGGGTTTCGTCCACATCTTTTTGGAAAAAGCCCGGGTCGTCGATACCATTAGGCTGCCGACGCATGGATAGTGCTTTGTCTTTCAGGTAAGGCAATATATATTGCGCAATTTCGCGGTAATAGTTTAAAAGCTCGCCCTTGCTTATCCCTTCTTTTTTCCAGTAGAGCTTGTTTTGGTTGGTTAGCTTTACCTTTTTGCGGCCATAGGCAACGGTGATTTCGTCGGCCAGTTGCTTATCGGGTGTTTCCTGTAGCACGTTATCGGGTTCTTTGTCCATACGTAATCCTTTAAAAACGGGGTGCCGCATGCTGCCTTCTTCGGTCCATTCGGCATAAAACACTTCGCAAACCAACTCGGGTTTTACCCAGGTTACTTTGCCATGGTAATTTATCTTATCTTCAAAGGGTCGCTCGTCGGTAATCAGTGGTTCGAGCTTGCCGTACAGGTCTTTCAGGCTTTCGGTGTTAAAACCAGTACCGCAGTTGCCTACGTATTTAATATTCTCGCCCTGCTGTATACCCAGCACCAGCGATCCCAAATGCTTCCTACTCCCCTTAGGTTCGGTAAAGCCGCAAATAATGGCCTCCTGCGATTTTTGAATCTTGAACTTCAACCATCGGTCTGACCGGCGACCGCAATCGTAGGCACTGTCCATATCTTTGCCAATCACCCCTTCCCAACCCTGTTTCTGGGCTTTCAACAACATATCCTTCCCTTTGCCAACAGTATGTTCCATATAAAAAATGGAAGTATCTTTAGGAAAGGTGCCAACAAAGGCTTTCAACAGTTCCTTGCGTTTAATAAGCGGCAGCTCCCGCAAATCATGACCATCCAATTGCAACAGGTCGAACACGTAATATTTGAGCAAATGCTTGTTTTTGCTGCTGTCGTAATTTTGCAGATCCTGGAAAACACTGCGACCACGACTGTCCTCCACTACAATTTCACCGTCTAACACCGCTCCCTTGGGCAGTACCTTAATGTCTTCAAAAACCTTTTCGTACTTGCTGTTAAACTCAATACCATTGCGCGATACTAAAGCGGCATCTTTACCGGTATAACCCAACGCCCGGTAGCCGTCGATCTTCATTTCGTACAACCAGTCTTTATCGTCAAATATCTCGGGCTCCAGCTTGGCCAGCATGGGTTTATAGCGGCGGTGACCAACTTCTTTTTCTCCGGCACCTGTGGCCTTGGCTTCTTTCTTTTTGGCTACTGGTTTGGCCTTGGGCAAATCAACATCCAATAATTTATGCTTGGGTAGTTTTTTTACCTTGCCGTCTTTATTATTCTTTAGCACCTTAATATTATCAGGCACAAAAGCCTCGCTATCGAACTTTTTAGTTACGGCATAATCATCCTTGTGTTTGATGAGGAGCCATGCGTTATCATCCTCTTTTTCGGCATTATGCAATTTTACCAGCGCAAATTCGCCGTTCAAAATATCGCCGTTAAGCCTGAATTTGAGGTTGCCTGCCTTTAAGCCTTTGCGCAATTCCTTGATATCATCCTTGCGGTCGTTGGCTAATGATTGATAGGTGCCTTTATCCCAGGTTATCACAATGCCGCCCCCATATTCGCCGTTGGGAATAATACCTTCAAAATACTGGTAATCATAAGGGTGATCTTCTACCATCATGGCCAAACGCTTATCGCCAGGGTTGAGCGAGGGGCCCTTAGGCACAGCCCAGCTTTTAAGCACGCCATCCAGTTCCAGTCTAAAATCGTAATGCAGGCGCGAGGCATGGTGGCGCTGTATTACAAAACGCAGCTCTTTGTTATCGCTTTTGCCACCCTTTGGTTCGGCTGTTTTTTTAAAATCGCGCTTGGCCTCGTACTTTTCTAAACTCATGGCTTAGGCTCCTTTCTTGTTGAGGCTCTGCATTAACTGATCGTACAGATCGTCGCTGCTGGTTTTGGCCACCTTAAGTTTCTTAATAGTCGGTCGTTTGCCTTTGGCTTTAGCCTTAATGATTTTCAACAGTTCTTCGGTATACTCATCCTTAAACTTCGATACATTAAAATCATCGGTATACTGTTTAATGAGCGCCAGGCCCATGTCGAGCTCTTTTTTGGTTACAGTAGCATCAGGCAGTTTGAGGTCATTGGTGCTACGCAATTCCTGCGCAAAACGAATTTTACTCACCACCAAAGCTTTTTCTACCGGGTGAATAATGCACAGGCTTTCGGTATTGCGCAGCACAAAGCGGCCAAAACCTGCTTTACCGGTTTTTTTGAGTGCCTGGAAAAGCAGGTTGTACGCCTTGCTATTTTTGGCATCGGGTTCGGCGTAGTACGATGTTTCGTAGTACATGGGGTTAATATCCTTGGCCTCTACAAAGCTTTCTATTTCGATGAGTTTGGTTTTCTCGGGACTGGCGTCTTCAAAGTCGCGCTGCTCAATTACCACATAATCGTCATTAAGCTTATAGGCACGCACAATTTTATCGTAGGGCACTTCTTTATGCGTATTTTCATTCACCCGCAAAAAACGAATTTTGGCATGATCGCGGCCATCGAGCATATCCAGATCGAGTGAGCTGCTTTGCACGGCAGAAAATAACTTTACCGGAATATTTACCAGCCCAAAGCCTATCGAGCCTTTCCATATCGACCTCATCATAACAACAATGTTTAGGTAGATATAACTCTTAAAAAGGCGATTGAGTTTTAATGATGATAATGTTTGAACAAGTTGGCTATTAACCCTTTTTTACTAAGCAAACATAATTATAGCTCCCACAATCAGGATGATTAGGAGAACAGCAAATAAAATAATAATACTCCAAAGAGTGCCAGTGCTCCATGTGCTTACGCGCTGAGCCGGGGGCAACGTGTTAAGGTACCTGTCTCTTTCTTCTTCGGCGGTGTTAGCTGAGGGCAATGAGGCGCTTTGTTTTGCATTCATAATTAATGTTAAGCAAACTTATTTACAATTGGTTTTATAAGGACATTGCTATGCAATTTACGCAAAAGCATTTGGCTGCCAACAATATATCATTTTATTTGTAGTTATAGCTCTACCCGTTGCCGTTACCAGTATGAACGCTCAGTTACAACAAATACAAAGCGCATTGAAAAATATGGTGCTCACCTATATTGAAGCACAAAAGGTGGATATTGAAAGCTCTTACGATGCTAAAGTAAATGCCGCCGAAACCAACATAAGGGTTATTGCCAATAAGCGTTTGCCGTTTTTAGTGTACGACCTGATGAAGCAGCTGCATGTGCTGGATGCCATAGAGTTTGAAAGTTCAGAAGCATCGGTGCAATACGTGGTGCAGGTAGTAGCCAGCATAACCAATTTTACCAGTATATGGGAGCATTGCCTTAGCAAATGGGGCGGTCAATTAGCTGCGCAGGTAGCTATCGAAAACCTGTTTGAGCTTTGCGAAAGCCTGAAAAGCAATTTCACAACCTTGGAAGGATTTGCGGCTCATTAGCTCAGGCTATTTCAATTTTACGTTTAAGGCTGATTCCACGGCTAATACCATTTAATACATTACTAAATTATTCATTTTACTTTTGGCTTACCCTATAACGCCTTGTGGTATAACTATTCTTGCTGATTTTGCATACCTTTGTGAACTTTTTTGCACAGGCCCTGGTGTAATAAACCCGATTGCAGCGTAAAGCTTTTGCGGGTGGGCCGGCCAAAGCAAAAGGAGCAAAACTTGCAGCGTAAAGCGGGACTATCGGGACCAAAGAACTACTGCAAGTGCTTTTCAAAAAATGAGATAAAACATCATGTTAGATAAATTAGAATTGATACGTGACCGCTGGCAAACGGTGGAAGGCGAGCTAAGCAGCCCCGATGCCATGGCTGATATGAAGCGCTTTGCGCAGCTGAGCAAAGAATATAAGGATTTAACGGTTATTGTAGATCAGTACAAGATATACAAGAACATTATGAGCAACATTGAAGCTAATAAAGAAATTTTGGCTACCGAAAAGGATGCTGATTTTCGGGAGATGGCTAAAATGGAGCTGGATGAACTCATAGTTAAACGTGAAGAGAAGGAAGAGGAGATCAGGTTAATGTTGATCCCGAAAGATCCGGAAGATGCCAAACATGCTATTATTGAGATACGTGGCGGCACCGGTGGCGATGAAGCTGCTCTTTTTGCGGGTGATCTTTACCGCATGTATATGCGCTACTGTGAGCGCCGCGGCTGGAAAACTGAACTGGTAGACTTTACAGAGGGCACATCGGGCGGCTATAAAGAGGTTGTATTGAACGTACTGGCCGATGATGCTTATGGCACCCTTAAATTTGAATCGGGTGTGCACCGCGTGCAACGTGTACCCGATACCGAAACACAGGGCCGTGTACATACCTCGGCAGCTACCGTAGTGGTTTTACCTGAGGTTGATGAGTTTGATATTGATTTGCAGGTAAGCGATATCCGTAAGGATCTGTTCTGTGCGTCTGGTCCGGGTGGACAATCGGTAAACACCACCTACTCTGCCGTACGTTTAACCCACTTACCTACCGGCATTGTGGCTCAGTGCCAGGATCAAAAATCGCAGTTGAAGAACTACGACAAGGCATTGCAGGTACTCCGCTCGCGCGTTTACGAAATGGAATTGCAGAAACATTTGGAGGAAACTTCGAAAAAACGCAAGACCATGGTATCAACCGGCGACCGTTCGGCCAAGGTGCGCACCTACAATTACCCGCAAGGCCGTGTTACCGAACACCGCATTGGACTGACCATTTATAACCTCCCTAACGTCATGAACGGTGATTTACAGGAGATTATGGAATCGTTACAGTTTGCCGAAAATGCCGAAAAATTAAAAGAAGGCACGGTTGCATAAATTTTAAAATAGTTCTTGCACAATGTAAATATGATTTCTATATTTGCAGTCCCAAACGGGAGGAGTGGTAGTTCAGCTGGTTAGAATACATGCCTGTCACGCATGGGGTCGCGGGTTCGAGTCCCGTCCATTCCGCTAAAAAGGTATCAAAACCGTTTATAACCGCTTAAATCATTGATTTAAGCGGTTTTTTTATGTCATAACCTCTCAAATCAAACCGCCTTTTATGATTCATTCGGTGACCTATTCGGTGACCTGTTTGAATTAGCTAATTTAGGTCACCGAATTAGCTTGTAATGAGTTGATTTTAAAGTGCTTGTATTGATTTTTTTGAGCTTAAAACAGCTCATTTGAACGCAAAATTAATGCGATTAAGTAACTTAAAAATTAATGTGTTATGAAAACAACCCAAAGATTCTCAGTTCTTATCTGGGCTGACAAACGAAAAACAGATGTTGCAGGACTGGTACCGATCTATGCAAGGATCACTTATTTAGGAAAACGTGCGGAAATTTCGCTTAAAAGAAGAGTGCATCCCGCTAAATGGGATTGCCAAACCGGATTTCTTAAAGGAACAAGCCCGGAAGCCAGGAGGATCAATGCTGATATTAATTATACACTGGATGAAATCGACAAGGCTTTTAAATTCTTAAAGCGCAAAGACGAATTTATTACTGCTGAAAAAATCAAGTTGCAATATTCCGGCGAAGAGGCAGAAAGAAAAATGTTGCTGGAAGTTTTCGATCAGCATAATGCAGACCTGGCAAAACTGGTGGGAAAAGACTTTGTAAAAGCCACTCTTACAAAGTACAATACAGTCAGAAGCCGCGTGTCAGGCTTTATAAAGCATAAATTCCAAAAAGATGATGTGTATCTCGACCAGATAGACTTCGCCTTTGTCTCGGGCTTTGAAATGTATTTGAAAACGGAGTGCGTAATTGAGCACAATACCGCTATGCGCTATATTAAAAACCTGAAAAAGATCATCAACCTGGCCGTAAATAACAAGTGGTTGGTTCATAACCCGTTTAATGCTTTTAAATGTACTTACCGGAAAGTTAACCGCGATGTTCTCGAATGGGAAGAAATTGAGTTACTGGCTTTGCACGAATTCAAAGTGAAGCGGCTTGACGAGGTAAGAGATACTTTTCTTTTTTGCTGCTTCACTGGGTATGCTTTTATTGATGTAGAAAAACTCACTACTCAAAACATTGTAAGTGGTAAAGACAAAGTCCTATGGATTAAGACGACCCGCACAAAAACTGAGATTGAAGCCAACGTCCCTCTTATTCCTCAGGCAGTTGAGATTTTAGATAAATATGAAGATCATCCTTGTCGCACTGTAGAGAATAGATTATTGCCTGTTAAGAGCAACCAAAAAATGAATGCCTATTTGAAAGAGATTGCAGACCTCGCTGGCATTAACAAGAACCTAACGACTCACATTGCAAGACACACTTTTGCAACTACGGTGACACTGGATAATGATGTACCGCTTGAGTCTGTCAGCAAAATGCTAGGACATACTAAGCTCACCACAACTCAGATCTATGCCAAAACTAAAGACAGGAAGGTAAACCGTGATATGACCGCATTAAAGAACCGGCTTAAAGAACAAAAAGGGATAGTGGAAGGAGAATCGTTATGAACTTAAATGAATCAATTATAACCGATATTTAATCGATATTAAATAATTCTAGGGATCAAGCCGTCCATGCCGTTGATCAAGAAAGGGTGCTGATGTATTGGCAGATTGGAGAAAGAATTTTTGAAGAGGAACAAGGTGGTGGAGAACGTGCCGAATATGGCTCCCGGCTCCTGAAATTCCTATCAGAAAAGTTACAGCCACAATTTAGTACAGTTTTTTCAGATAGGAATTTGGCTTGGTTCAGGCAATTTTATAAAAATTTCCCAATTGTGTCCGCACTGCGGACACAATTGAGTTGGTCACAATAAGTCTTTATTGAGTTTAAATAGCGATGATAAAGTGTCGTTTTACAGAGAAGAAACGATTAAAAACAATTGGACAGCAAGGCAGATGGACAGGCAGATTAGTAGCCAACTCTATGAACGGTTATTGCTTAGTACAGATAAAGAGAGTGTTTTGTCAGTTGCGAGAAATGAAAAGCCACCAATTAGTGCCAAAGACATTATTAAAGACCCGATGGTGCTTGAATTCTTGGACTTAAACCGGAGTCCGCATACTATGAAAAAGATTTAGAAAATGCGCTGATCATCCATCTACAGGAATTTATGCTGGAATTGGAAAATGGCTTCTCTTTTGTTGCAAGGCAAAAGCGTATCCATTTGGATGGTAACGATTTTTTATTGATATAATATTTTCTAACCGGTTGCTACAATGCTTTGTTATTGTTGAATTGAAGACCCATAAAATTACCCATCAGGATATCGGGCAATTGCAGATGTACATTGCAGAGTTTTCTTATTGCCACCCGTCAGAAATATTTGTTTAATCATATCATTCATTTTTTGATCTGTATTGTATATTAGGATTTTAAAATATTTCCAATACTAAGCCACACTTCATGGGATCTAAACCGAACCAACTACGTCAATTAAATTCGATAAGCTCTTATTCGACTTCATTGTCGCTCAACATTTATTTCGGAGTTTAATCAAACGTAAGCTATCGCATAATGGATTGGGAGCTATTTAAAGAAAAACATCCGAGAGGTACAATATTTGAACTGAATGTGACCAAAAAGGTGCTACCCGCTTTTCTTTTTTTTAAATTCACGGACCAGATTAGCGGCTCACTCCACATTTCTGAGTTAAACTGGAATTTTGGCCTTTGCCAAGAAGACTTCCGTTCGATCCGGCCTGACCGGCCTTTACAAATCTATGTCAAAGAGTTTAACGACGAACATAAAAAAGTTATTCTGGGACGCAAAATGCTGCACACAAGGCCTTCAGCTTCCATCATTTGGGAACAGCTGGAGTTAAATGAGCCCGTCGATGCGATCGTTTACGAAGAATTTAAGAATAAGCTGACCATTAAACTTGCTTCGGGACTTTATGGCACACTACCGCTTTCGCCGGAAATGAATTGCGAACTCAGGGATAAGATTAAGGTTGTACCCTTATCAAAAGATGACCATTTTGAAGTGATCAATTGCGCGTTGTCGGGCTTTTTCGAGAAGACTAAAGCCAGAGACAAGACCGTGATGAATGATTTTGAAGCGAACCTCGATGAAAGTAATTTTACCAATGCCGAGGATGTCCTGACCAGCTTCGAGCGTTTCAGTACCTCCATTTACTGGAAATTCATGAGTTATGACGAACAGCTCCAGTTACAGGCCAGTTTCCTTAATAACCCTAATTTATTTTCTAGGGCAGATGCTGGGCCGGAACCAATCTATATTGAATTTCCATTTGAAGGTTATGCACTCGATGATCTGATCAACCAAGTCGGCCCTGTACTGTTTCCAGCCGCCGAAGTAGATGTAGCTTCTAATAAAGCCGATTTGTTTATTTTATTAAGCAAGGAGCCCTTTTGGTACAGTCAGTTCTTTCAGGACAGGGTTGCAGCCAATGATGACCGTTTTACCTCCCGTAATTTTTCGTTTTTCAATAACCGCTTATCTATCTACGGTGAGATCTTACATAACAATCGGTTCAGGATAAATTCGATCAAATCCTCTGAACACAAAGATGCGTTACGGGACCGCAGTAAAAATCTGAAAAACAACTACACGATCCTGATCAAAAGGCCCGTGATCTTCTTTGATACTTCCATCAATGCGCCTTTCCAGACCTATAATCCGGAATTTATTTCACGCATTCAGCAGAAGATTCACGGACGGCAACTTTTTGAGCGTTCCCTGACCGCGACGCTGGATCTGCTGAAAGCAGAAGGTAAAGATTTCGGTATATTCCAAGACTTCTTAAAAAACCAAATCTCCGTCGAAACCCGACAGGCCAGCAATACTGAAGTGGAGCTGACCTGTTGCAAACTGAGCGAAAAGCTACAGACCGAATTTATTGACTTTACCGGGAAGGTAGCGGACGACCATCAGTTCAGCATTGATGAGCAGGTCACAATTACCGTAAAATCCTTAAATGCACCGCCCAATTTTTTTACGAGGGGAACCATCACTATGATCAAAGGCAAGGAGATCACCATCACTTGCATGCCGATAGATTTCTCCACCATAAAGGAAGGTTGCTACATTAAAAAGGTATTTAGCACCCGCCAGCACCAGGTTCAGCTCGACGTACTGGAACAGTTTTTCGCCAATAAACTTTCACTGGATGTTTTTTATAAGATTTTCTATGATCAGACAAACATCGCTGCTCCCGAAAACCTGGATATACATTTTTTTAATCAACGTTTGAACGATCCTAGCAATCCACAGCATCTGGCGGTAAAAAAAGCCGTAGGCAACCAAAATATCCTGCTTATCCAGGGGCCGCCCGGAACCGGCAAGACTACAGTAATCACCGAAGTGGTGAAGCAACTGGTCAAAAATAAGGAGCGAGTACTGGTAACCAGCCAGACACATGTAGCCGTGGATAACGTTTTAGAGCGGATTATTGAAGAAAAAGATATCCGTATCGCACGTCTGGGCCAGTCCGAAATGATCTCGGGCTTTGCGGCTCCTTACCTGCTTGATCAGGCCCGAAAGGATTTTGAAAAAGATATTATCGGCGTGGTCGATCTGAAGTTGGAACTCGTCATGCAGTTCCTGGCGGCAGGAACTACAGATAAGCTAGATATGATGTCGACCGGCGATGATGATGCTTCTGCCGGTTGGAAAAAAGGACAGCTGCGGACATTTTTAAACCTGCTTCGATCAAAATCAAGCGAAGAATTAACCAATTTGCTGGATACACTCCAAGACTGGAAAAAGGTGATTACTGCCACTCCTGATCTTTATAACGGACTATTCGTCCAGAACCTCGATGTTGTTTTTGGCACCTGTATCGGCATCGCCACCAATCGTTTATTAGGCGGCAGTGACCTTATGTTCGATACCGTCATCCTTGATGAAGCAGGTAAAGCGAATATCTCGGAAACACTGACCGCGATATCCAAAGCAAAAAAAGTAATCCTGGTAGGTGACCATAAGCAGCTGCCGCCATTCATAGATTCCATTAGCATGGGACAGTTCACACAAAGTTCCAAGCGTTTTCGTGACGGCGAAATCAATGAAGAAGACGTCAAAAAAGCGCTCGGCGGCAGTTTTTTCGAATACCTTCAGAAGGATGGTGTTTTGCCCGAAGAAAATAAATGTATGCTGGCCGTTCAACACCGTATGCATCCCGATATTGGAAATTTCGTTTCTGAATCGTTTTACGATTCCAAACTAGCCAATGGCCCGGCAACCACCGAGAACATTCTCCCCCTACCAGCCCCCTTCGATCAGCAGCTACTGTTTATCGATACTTCTTCTGATAAACAACCCCATGAGACTTCTTATGAAGGTTCGTATTTCAATGGCCTAGAAGCAAACTATATCGCGGATTTTATTATACCGGAATTGCTTAACCATCAGGTCGCGGTTGAACATATGGCTATCGTCAGTCCCTATTCCCTGCAATGCAGGGAAATCAGTAAAATGCTCCGCAAGAAACTACCTGAGCAGGCCGCTTTAATCGAAGTCGCTACCCTGGATTCTTTCCAAGGTCGGGAATATGATGTCATCATTTTCTCTTTTACTCGAAGTTCACCGGCGAGCCGCGTTGGTTTCCTGGATGATGCACGGCGGCTGAATGTCGCTTTTTCAAGGGCGAAAAAGAAGCTGATCTTGATCGGCAACGCCGAAACACTTTGCGACCCTAAAAGTCATTTCGACCGTTACTATGTAAGCCTGTTTAAGCGTTTAAAACAATATAGCGCCCGTTATGGTCGTTTTTACCGCTCGAATGATTTGAAGCAAAAGCCGCCCAAAATAGGCGATGAGGTTCAGGTTACTGTAGTTCGGGTTTACAATTACGGAGTATTGGTGAAATTCGGTGCGAACCAGGGATTGATCTTCAACGACCAGTTATTAATTTTCAAGGAGGAAACTCTCAGTGAAAAATATGGCCTAGATGCAAAATTTAATGCTTGGATTTCCGGGATCAATTCCAAAGGAATAGTTCTGACCACCATTAGCCGACGGCCAAAAGCACCCGTTCGGACGCCGCATCCGTTCGACGCTTTTGCCAAAATGTATCAAACCGGTGATCAGCTGGAAGGAACGATCACAAAAGTGTTTCCCGGTGCCACTAATCAAAGAGTCATCGTGGAGTTCACTTCCGGGGTCGAAGGCATGTTCTACACAACGCTGCAAAATCGCCGGATTACAATCGGTGCAAGCTTGCCCGTAAAGTTAACTAAGATAGATCCTTCCAAAAGATCACTCACCTGTCAACTTGTTTATGAACGGTTTTAACTTAAATAGAGACCTCTTTTATACCGCGTGCCTCGACAAGGGAATGGAGGTCCGGGCGATAGCGGCTATCGAATATCCCTTAATCCATATCCATGCCACTACGCTGGAAACAGCAGATGAGAGTTACGACCAATTTGACCGCTACCTGATCACTGAGGTCGTACGATCAGGTTCCGGAGATATCAGTGAACTGGCCAGCATTACGGGGATAAGCGAACAGGTATTCCGGTTGCGTGGTAAGGTCATGGAAGAAAGAGGTTACTTGCGTTTCAGCTCCGAGCGCTTACTGATTCATACGGAAAAAGCCATTGAATGGATGGAGGCCCCACTGATGGATAGGGCGATCCGCAGAACACGTTCTTTCCTGTTGGACGGTCAAGATCATCAGCCGCTGAAAGCATATTTCTATAAGGACGGCAAAGATTTCATGATCACCGAAGATAAAAAAGACGCCAATGGCAAAAAGATCTTTAATCCTTCGCTAATCCACAATCCGCCATCCGCAGGCCTGAAGGAACGTATTTTAAGCCTTGATCATGATGATCGTGGAAATCACAATATCCCTTTTGCCTTAAAAGATATTGTTGATTACGATTTTCACCTGTGCACGTTTCCCGCAGCAATTGTCATGGGTGTAGGTTCAGACGGCCAGGTCATTAAAGAACTGGTCAACTGCAATGGCTTTTATGCGGAAAGAGAGGCTATGGCACCTTGGGGTATAAAAATCGCCGCCGAAATCAATAACCTGACTGTCCAAATTCTACAAATTCAAAAGGCAGAAGAAGGCGAAAAAACACTTTCATTCCGATCAAGTTGGGGCAGTAATGAACCTGGTGAATCCGTTATCTTTTGCAAACCCGATTTGAATCACCTGTCGGCAATAATCAGCCGACAATACGACATCACTGATCTATCAAAAGACTTGATAAGTTACACGGAAACTTCCATCGAACTGACCGTCACCATGGCGTTATTCCTTCTGCCGGGTTTAAAGAAAAAAGCCATACTGGAAGGTTTGGTGCGCCAGCGAGATTACCTGCTGCAACCGCCCTACATGGGCGTTTGGCTTATTTTTTATAAGGTGATCGCTGGCGATGAAGATATGCAAAGGTTAACGGATCTGTATGCGGTGATTAAAACCGCCCTTCCGATACAACAACTGTTAGATCATTACCTCGGCGATGTTAAAAAGTTGCGAATGGATCTGGTGCTGATCGGAGCCTTTGATTATCTCGAGACCCTAGATATTGACCTGTTTATGTACCATCGGGAAAATAAAACAGAACTACGTTATAAAAATTTTACCTCTAATGGAACGAATAGACAATAGCGGGAATTACCAGGGTGGTTATTTTATCAAAAACGAACTGGTAGAAACGGCTTCGTTCACGGGTGGAGACGGTTTTGTAGTAACCTGCCAACAGGATCGTGGTCTTTTACAGGAAATGATCTATCAGGCGAAAGAAGCCAAGCATTATATCAAGATTTGTTCCTTTATCGTAGATAACAAACAGATTTTTGATGTTTTAATCGACCATTTGAAAAAAGGACAAATCGCCGTATTCGTTTTAACAGCCGTTAATGACCAGAGCATTCAAAGCGACCTGCTGAACGAAGAAGATGATAATGACCTTCGAAAATCACGGCACTTATTATATATCAGTGAATTGGTGCAGGCTGGCGCGCATGTCCGGGCTTCGTACAATGCCCACGCCAAATTCATGATCAGGGACGGAAAAGAAGCTTTATTAATGTCGGCCAACCTCACCGAGCCGTCCCTAAACAATAATGAAAAAAATAATCCGCCTAATGATGAAAGCGGGATCATCCTTTCTGATCCGGAAGAAGTATTTGATTTAGAACAGATCTTTGACGCAGTTTTTCTTTATGGAACAGAATTCAAGAAGTTTATTACCCTGAAGGATAAGAGTCAGCTGATCGATCAAAAAGAGCCGGATATCATCAAACACGATTTCCCCAGCCTGAATGGCAAGGTACTGCTTTCCTATGAACAATATCATAGCTCGATTTATAAGGAAATACTCGCGCATATTGCTCAAGCGCAGCAAATGATCTGCGTTTCAAGTTACAGTGTTGTTGCCCTAGAAAATTTACCCGGCTTCACAGCCGCTATCAAGGATTTTATCGTCCGAGGCGGTCGGGTCATCCTGTTCTGCCGGGCTATGAATCACCGGTCTGACCATCTCAAGGGCTGTAAAATCCTGGCCGATCTCGGGGTGACTATCTATGCGGATATGTTTAATCACTCCAAAGGATTATACAGCGATTTGGAAGAAGGAATAGTCTTTACAGCCAATATCGATGGTAAACACGGACTGATCAATGGTTTTGAGGTGGGTTATAAACTCAAAGCGGGTCACCGCTCCTTTGCTAAGTTTCGGGAATTTACCTTTTATCAGCAGCAGACCGCGCCCTTCATATATAAGGTTAACCCAGCCAAGCAGGAATTAAATGATTTCTATAAGCATTGGTATAAATGCAAACAGGCCAAGCCAATAGCGATCCCGGAAACCCTGGAGATCAAATACCGGGCCGGTGCGATCCTGATACCTAAGTTTATACATTACCTTCAAAGTTATCC
This sequence comes from Mucilaginibacter terrae, assembly GCF_031951985.1. Classification (NCBI taxonomy): domain Bacteria; kingdom Pseudomonadati; phylum Bacteroidota; class Sphingobacteriia; order Sphingobacteriales; family Sphingobacteriaceae; genus Mucilaginibacter; species Mucilaginibacter terrae. Next base: position 3,372,726 of record NZ_JAVLVU010000001.1, read on the forward strand.
AGTGTTCTATTCCAAAACAATTGCCGCTCAAAAGGTATTTTTACAATTTGAAATTTTCGATACCTGTTACGCACTGGAGGAATTGAACGAAAGTACACTGAACCTAATCAAAGAAGTTCCCTTTAAAGAACAGTTTAAGGGAGAAAAATATTTATATTGTTATCAATCCATTAGCCTGGTATCCTATGAACGCTGAACAATTTTCCGACAATATTCAATCTTGGATGGACCTGTCCGGCAGTGGACGTCACGCCGAAGCGGAAAAGTTTTATTATAAAGAACTTTTTGAAGCAGTGATCACTGCTTTTTGTAAAAAGTACACGGGGCGCAAAACTGGCGGTTTGCTGGTTTCATTGCTTGGCTTTAGCCCAGAGCCGGTGATCCTAACTGCATCCTTGCTTCAACCGGCGACGCACCTTATCGTTACCACACCCTTAAAACAAGAGATCGTCCAGGTATTAGAGAAATATTTACAACCCGGTTACCAGCTAGTGATCCTTGAAGATACCAGTTTCAAGACCATTTATAAACGTATTAAAGAATCTTTAAGCGACTTCCCGACCAGTAATATCACTGTGGATATCACTGGTGGTAAGAAGTCCATGGTTGCTGCAGCCGCTATCTTTGCCAAAGATTATGGCAGTGAGATTGTTTATGTAGATTTTGAGGTTTACCTGAAAGAATTGCGAAAACCAAAACCAGGAACAGAGTATCTTAATGTGATCTATGACCCGCTAACCGATCAACCTGAAACTTCTATAATTAATGGCTAAACATCAGATCGCTCTGGTCGGTGGGCAAATCCTGCCGATTTATTTTGGTATCAAGGAATTTGCTCCTGACCATATTCATTTTATCGTATCTGCGGAATCGCAGGGGAAATCAGCTCAGATCAGGCACTTGATAGGCCCAGGCAAAGTTGCCGAGTATACATGCAATCCTTATGAAATCTCCTCTATCAAATCGATCTGCGAAAAAATTATCAGACAAACGATCGCAGGCGATGAGGTACTGTTTAACCTGACCGGCGGAAATAAGGTCATGTTGCTGGCAGCTCAGGCAGTCATGAATGAGCATAGTTTCAAAGGTGTCTATATCAATCAAAATGAAACGGTCCTGCACCTGCCGGAGATGACTGAACAACCATTAAGTTGCACCGTAACTACAGCAGAATTCATTCAATTGACAGGGCACCAGTTCTCTGGGTTTAAAAAAATAACAGATATCTCAACCGAGGATTTCAGGGCGGCAGAAAAGATCAACGACTTTGCAATTTATAATGAAAAAGCCTACCTAAAGATATTACCTGCTGTCTCCCGAAACTTTAAAACTTTTAAGGATGTACCGGTGAAAGGCACACTTGAAATTAATGCAGGTCTGAGTATGAACTGGAGTGAAAAAAATGTCCAGCTAACGCTATTAGGTAAAAACGTTTTGAATGTCACCGCCCCATCTGCCCGCGAATTATTATTCAGGGCGGCTTGGTGGGAACTGATCGTAGCCGAACAGATCAAAAAGTGGGTCAAGGTCAAAGAGCTGCTATTGCATTGTGAACTTCCCTTTAAGGGCGACAAAACTGCTACAAAGAATGAGATTGATATCCTGCTGAATGTTGGCCGTAAAATGATTTTTGTCGAATGTAAATCCGGTGCTGTTAAACAGGAAGATATTAATAAAATGAAAATCGTCAAAGATACCTACGGCGGGTTTATTGCCAAATCCATCTTAGTTTCTCGTTTTACACCGCCGCCTGGCATCATTGAAAAATGCAAAGAGCTAAATGTAGAATTATGTGTGTTGCGGCAGGGGCTTCCGGCAAATACGTTGATTACCGCGCTTGATAAATTGAATAAACGACTAAGTATCTAAAAATTAAATTTTCTTACTTCCGAACTGTTTATAAGTATTTAACATCAATCCGAGTCGGATAAACTCGGAGTATTTTCCAATTCTGTTCATTCAATTTTGTACCAAAGCAATGCATCTGAAATAATGATGCGTCAGGTTAAGCTCATATCTATTTAGTTGGGCTTAACCGATATCAATGGTTTAACAAAATTGAAAGCTATGGCAACAGAGATCATCACCCGGGAAGACCTGGAAGCATTCGGCGAGAAGCTGATGAGCCAGATGAAAGCACTATTGAGCGGAGGTACAGCCGAAGGCGAACCGCGCAAGTGGATCAAGAGCTACCAGGTCAAGAACCTGCTTAAGATCAGCAGTAACACCCTTCAAACGCTTCGTGACAACGGCACGATTCCTTTTACTAAAATCGGCGGTATTCTATTCTATATTATGAGATGGATGCGATTCAAAAAGTCCTGCGGGGTGAAGTACTATCCAAACGTATTCGTTTAGCGAGGTAAGACTGTCTTAACGAAATGGAGCAAGCCATGTTTTCGCTACGCTTAAACGGCTTGCTCCTAACAGGAGCTACATCCAAATAGTGCTCTTTGCACTTCGTTTAAAATCGCAAAATTATGGCAAGACCAGCATTAAGTGAAGAAGAAAGAAGGGTCGTACAGGTCAACATCCGGCTCACCGAGGAGGAAAGCAAAAGGGTTAGTGCGCAGGCCGAAGCCGCAAGCTTGACGCCTGCTAACTGGATACGGCATAAAGTCTTTACCGGCAGGTTCCCGGTGACCAAAGCATCGCCCATCGAGGCGAAGCTTTACCGCGAGTTGCATTACATCGGCAACAACCTGAACCAGGCGGTAAAGCTTTTGCACTCAGGTAAACTCTCACCAGCCTACCTCACGATCCTAATGACCTTACTCAATATCAAGAACGACATACTCAAACGATTGGTGGGATGACAGCAGATCAGGTCAAAGGGAAAGGATTCAAAGGCGCATTGAGCTACAACCTTGCTAAAGTGGCGAAAGGCGTAGCGGAAGTGCTCGCCTCCACCTTCAGCAGGGACGATAACGCACAGGCCATTTTGAAGGAAGTGAACCTGGTGAGAATGCAACGCCCTAATCTGGCCAAATACTTCTACCATACCTCGCTCAACTTCCCGGTCCATGAAGACTTAAAGAACGAGCAGATGAAAGCCATCGCAGGCGATTACTTAACTGCAATGGGATTTGGTGACAACCAGCACATCATCTTCCGGCATTATGATGCCGACCACCCGCACCTGCATATCCTGGTCAACCGTATCGGCTATGATGGCAGCTTGGTATCCGACAGTAACGACTATAAGCGCAGCGAACAGGCGTTGCGACAAATGGAGAAGCAATATGGCTTAACAGAGGTCATCAGCAGCAAGGAGGCCAAAGAACGGGCGATGACCAAGAGCGAGCTGGAAATGATGAAGCGTACGGACGAACCATCGGCCAAGCTCAAATTACAGGTATTGGTTGGGGAGGTTATTGAAAGTAAGCATGATTTGAATATACAGACATTCATCGGCAGGTTGGAAGCCAAAGGCGTAAACGTGATGTTCAATCAGGCCAGTACCGGCTTTGTTAGTGGCATATCGTACGGATATGAAGGATTACAGTTTAAAGGTGCCCACTTAGGCAATGCCTATAAATGGCAGGCCATTAAAACAGGAACAGGTTATGAACAAGAAAGAGATCGCACAGCAATACACGAGGCGAATGTTAGAACAATCGCCCTTAGAGCAGAACGAACAGCCGCAGGAGAAGACAGCAAACGAACCGCAGGCAAACGAACCAAACAGGCAAACGGAAAACGAACAAATGCAGGGCATTCTCAAAATGGTGCAGCTTCTATACCAGAAGGCACAGGAGAACTACAAAAGCAGCTTGAACAAAGAAGCGGAGCGCAGCTTGCTCAAATTGCGGGAAGTGGACACGACGGCAACCAACCTGGCCTTTCAGATCCAAAGGATCGTAACAGCCGCAAAGGATATCAGCAAAGCGCAGAACAAGGTAGGCAGCAGGTGGGTAATCCGTCTTTACCTCATAGCGATCTTATCAGCGATCTGCTCGGCGTTAACGACCCTGGTAGTGGTATGGCTCCTGTGGAACTAACGCAGAACCGCCGCTGGAAGAAAAAGAAGAAGCGCGGGTTATCTCATTAAGGTGAATACTCGTATTGTTCCAGTGAACAAAGGAACAAATGTTCATTTGTTCAAATGCAGAAAGCGAGCTTTGTTCTTTTCTACAAATATTCATTTCTGTAATTCTATAAATGCAGATTTGTACAAAGCTGCATTTGAACAAAAGACTACACCCTTGGCCGTCTCGGCCGTTTATCTCTTTCCGATGCCGGTCGTTCCTCCGGTTTGCCGTATCCCCGTGAGATATTGCTTACCTGTCTACTAAATCTTGGTTTAATTTCCGCCGGTTTGTCCTCACTGATCTTGAACGTAAGCGCCCGTTCGCCCATCATGACACCATCGAGTGCGATAACGGTATTCTCAGCATCGGTAAGGCTTTCCATTTCAATAAAGGCGTAGCCCTTACAGATCCTGGTCTTCTTATCGCGGACGATCTTCATGGTAGCGATATTACCATGCGGGCCGATCAGTTTGGCCAGTTCCATTTCGGTGATCTCTAAGGGAAAACCACTTACAAAAAGTTTGTACATGACATTATAAGGTTAGGTAATTATATTCAATCATTCTATAAAAAGCTTTACAGGTTGGGACAAGTGACTACTTGGTCTAACCTGTAAACCCGGCAATGCCAATTGCCGGTTAGCTGGACATTTTATTAACGACTGCCAGGATAAGTTATTTTCATAGGTAACTGCTCATTCCTACAACTAACACAACAAGCTACATAGCTAGAAGAGCGTAAGCATTAATCATTTGCTGCAAAGTTCGCCCGTCAGTCCGCAAACAGGTGGTTTTAATTTGTTTTTTTTCGGAATCAAGGTCGTATCCAAAAAATGGGTATCCCTCCGTACCTCCGGGAGCCTCCGCATTTTTAGGATCTCCACCTTGCCCTAATTGCGTCCTGCGGGCGGGGTGGCAGCCATAATTAATTTTTTACTCATTAAAACTTTAAGGTTATGGCAGTTACTAAAAATTTCAAGGACACCTATCAGGAAGTAACAGACGCGGTTATCGAGCAAATGGAAAGCGGCAACATCGTATGGCGATGCAGCTGGAACCAGGTCGGCTTCCCAATGAACGTAACGACCGGGATCAGCTACCGGGGCTGGAATGTTTTCTGGCTCAATTTCCACACGATGCTGAAAGGCTATAGCATGCCTTATTACATTACCTTCAAACAGGCGCAGGACTTAGGCGGCACCATTAAGAAAGGTGAGAAAGGCACTAAGATCACCTACTGGGCCAGCATTAAGGTTAAGGGACAAAATGATGAAGCAGCAGAGCAACCAACTGACGGTGACAACGCAGTACAACAAACCAGGATGGTGCCCAAGATACATACCGTGTTTAACATCGACCAGACGGAGGGTATAGACTTTCCAAAGGTCGAAGCCTTGTTCAGGTCTGATGCTGAGAAGATAGCCGCCTGTGAGCAGATCATTGAAGACATGCCGAATAGGCCGCAATTGAACCTGAATGGCCAGTACCCGGTCTATTACCCGCTGAAGGATATGGTGGCCGTACCGGACATCGCCCAGTTTGACAGCAGCGAGGAATACTATTGTGCCCTGTTTCACGAACTGGCGCATAGTACAGGGCATGAAAGCCGTTTAAGCCGTAAGGAGATCACCCAGCCGAACAAATATGGCAGTGAGCCTTATTCCAGGGAAGAGCTTACAGCAGAACTGACCGCTGCATTCCTATGTGCCATTACCGGTATACAGCAGCAAACCATTCAGAACAGTGCGGCTTACCTGAAAGGCTGGCTAAAAGCGTTGAAGAATGACAAGACCTTAATCTTGAAAGCCGCAGGACAGGCGCAGAAAGCGGCTGATTACATCATGGCTGTGGTTCACGAGCCGGAACCAGCCGGTTAAAAGAAGAGCCCTTACGGGCTTTTTTTATTTTCTGGTCATTTCGATCTCTACATGCTGGTCACTGTATTCAAAAAGGAATTTTCCGCTTTCCTTAGCTTCTGTTTCGTAATCCAGCTCTTTAGCCAAAGCCAGAAACGCAGGTTCTTCCAAATACCATTTCAAATGAAAGCCGGGGGATAGCATATAGCCGCCGAGGTGGTAAGGATTAATAGGTTTAGAGTCACCATCACTTTGATCCTGTTGGCTCCAGTAATCAAGAAACTCAAATAACTCTGCCTTGCTCATGTTTTGATGCTTTATTCGTTCTTGCCTTTTAAAAGGTCGTTTTTCTCTTTTTCCGCCTGAAGCAAGCGTTCAAGCAACACTACTTTCTCGTTATATAATTCAACGATCTTATCGATTGGATTAAATGTACAATGATAATTACCAAACGCACCATGATTTACACTGCTATCATTAAATGTGTTAAAATAATTCACAACGGCTTCATCACTGAAATTCTTAATGGCTTCGGAGGTTACGCCTAAATACTTCGCAATCTTCTCTAATACTTCATCCTCAAGCTTTTCGCTTTTCTCAATGTTAGAGATCGTTTGCTGACTAACTCCAAGCTCCATTGCAAGAGCTTCTTGTTTAATTCCTTTGATCTCCCGTATTCTCGCAATCTTACGTCCGATATGTAATGTCTCTGCCATGTTCCAAAGGTATAGTTTGTAAGTAAATGTACAAAACAAGCATCACATTGTAAACCACAAACAGTTCTAGTTCGGTACAATTCCGTTCGGCTTTTCCTTTGAGAAAAAAGGAGGCGAGCATGAAACACGACGAACATCTAACCTGGCATTACTATCCGCTGCACCTGACCAGGAAAGAGATCATGGACCCAATGCTGGTCATAGCCGAGTTCTTCGGCTATACCTGGCTGAACGTCCATCTGAAAATTCTAAAGAAATGGCGTAAGAAGGTATTGGGCGATTCTTATTACAAAGGCAGGAACGGTAGCCCGACCACACTGCTTCATATCTACGAGCTAAATGTACGGCTTATTGAAGCGGCATTCATCCTGAATAGCAGCCCGCAGTTCCATGAGCGGTACAAGGTTCACTCAGACGTTTCTGAAAAGCAGATCACATTGGAAAGAGAGCAATGGCGGAACTATCCGGTAAGATTGAACAGTAAACAGCTAAGCAACCCCATAAAGGTTATCAAAAAATTCTGTGACACCTATACAATGCCCCAGTACCGTGATCACTTATATGAATGGCTGCATTACGGCTTGTCGGTTAGTGCCTGTGACGAGTTCATTGAAGCCGTAGACCTCATCCAAGTTTATGAGAACCTGCAATTGCTCTATGAAGCATGCTGGATGTTGCACATGCGGCATAAATCCCCTGTGTACCTAGGTGCCGAGGTGCAAGTGCCTGCGCCTAAAGATGAACAACAATCACCAAACGAATCGCAAACCATTTAAATAATAACACATATGACACACTTAACCGAAACACCGACCAAACGTTATCTCCCCGGCTTTACTGCGCTTGATGAGACCATAACTGTTGAAACATCCAAGCTAATTTCACAGCTTTTAGCAAAATTTAAAAAGAAGCTAACGACCTGCGAAGCAGTGTTCTTCTTAGGCACCTTAAAGCGGGAAAAACCTGTTCTATATTTTCTCCTCATCACATCCAATCATGAAGAAAGAAACAGTTTTTGCCTGAACAGCATGGTCGAGGAATCATGCAGGAATATTGCACCAGTAACCGTATTTGTACATAATGCTAATATGATTATCAGTGCTGTGAATGGCGGAAACTACTTCTTTAGCAGTATTCTTCTACACAAGAAGCTTGTCTATCTGTCCGGTAATTTGATCTTACCTGTTCCTACGAGTATGAACTACGTAGCGCTCATCGAGAAAGCTGTTAAGATATGGGAACGCTGGGACAATATGTCAACCGACTTCTTATCAGGAGCCAGCTTTTATCTGGAACAGAAGAACTACCGCTTAGCCTTGTTCCTGTTGCACCAATCAACGGAATGCGTTTTAAAAGCGATTAACAGAGCTATTACCGGATACCGTATCGAAGTGCATAACCTGTCCCGGCTGTTAGTCATCAGCACCCTCTACAGCGATAATCTGACAGAGGTATTCCCAATGAAGACGGAAAACGGTGTTATGGAATTTGACCTGCTTAAACGGGCGTACAATGAAGCAAGGTACAAAGATGAGTTTGAGCCGGAAGAAGCGCAGGTGAAAACGCTGTTTGGTCATGTGCAAAGATTGCAGGAAGAAGCCGAGCGGCTTTACCTGACACATCTCAACATGCTGGACAGCGCAATGTAAGTGAAGTGTATAGTGCATTACGACTAATCGTTGCGGCCAAGGTCTTTGTTACACTAAGCGCTAACGCGCTAGGTTTCACTCTGACCTATGCCTCTTTTAAATAGGTAAACCGTTTTCCGTTATCCTGCAAACCGTTTACTAAGACAATTATATAGAAGTGAGCCACTGCACCGCCACAACAAAGATACCATCGCAGGAAAACAGTCAAGGTTATACAAGCGGTGCAGTTTTGTTTGTTTTGGCTTGCACCGACCTTGACAGTTTTCCAGCTTGCTGCTGCCCGGTTGTTTAAGCGTTGCAATGGCTTGGTGTGTGCTAATATTTATATTTAAAGTAAAGGCATTTATCCAATTGGTAACAGCTCATTATTTTTTATGCTCTCCACTAGTCCTATCAAAGCTTCGTCTTCTTCCCCAAATGCAAATTTTTCAAAATACATACTGGCTGAATCGAGTACATCAGTTGTTGATTTATATTTAGCTACGTGCATGTACAACCAAAAGCAAAAATTGCGTTTGTCATCGTCTATATTTGAATTAAGGGCTATATTACATAAAACATCATCCACGTTCTTATTGAAATTCATTACCTGGTAAACCAAGTAACTAAAGCTGCCTTTATTAACACCTTTCTCCATATATGGTAAGGTAAGTTCGATTTCTGTCTGAAGAAAATATTTAGTCATCAACGACTTTATAATTTCTTGCAATTCATTAGTAGGGTATAGTTTAATATTACTTGAATGCCAAAAAACGTTGGGGTTTTCAGCATAGTTGCTTAATAATCCTAATATGGCAGTTCTGATCCCTTTCTCTGATATATTGGCGAAACTGGTAATAATGTAATACCATGTAGAAGCGTTATTTCTATAATTGGCATAAAGGGATTTCAAACCTTCGTAACATTTTTCAGGCTGATCTAAGCCAGCAAACCATTCCAAACTCCTTCCATAATTTTCGTAACCGGTTAACTTTTCTTTGAATGCAAAGCAATATCTAGTAAAATCAAAAAAAGTTTGGCCGCAAAATTCATTTTCTGCATTTATTCTTATTTCGTGGGTTTTTTGGTTTAAGATGTGTGGATTCGAGTTTATATATTCCTTTATATCCACCCAAAAAGCTTTATTGAGTTCAGGATCATACACAATCCCAATATTAAGATTTAGGCCTTCATACCAATAGTTTATATGATCTCTATTGGCAGGGATTTTATATCCTCTGTTATCCTTATAGCTTTGTCCGCTTTTGATTTGTGCAAATACACCATAATTTGTGGCTATCCCATCAGTCACAAATTCAATATAACAATCATTACCCTGGTCGTTATCTCTATCAATTTTTTGAATAATTGAATTACTGTCCTGCACTACAGCTTCAACATAACGAATACCCTGTTGCTCAATTTGCGTGTTAGGATTCCGGATGGTCATATTCAAAGTTAAAAAACAATCTAACTAATAGTCAGCCCGCTGGCTCATTCCTTTAGGATTAGTATGTATTAATAATATCAAATAATTTGTTTATTTAAAATCGTTCATTACATTTGAGTGTTCATTGTCACTGAACAGCCAATTTTAATGAACATGAGTAGAAGTAATGATTTCATTTACGAGGCAGTAACTAAACTGGAAAGTCTTATTAATACTACCATTGAATTAGACAGTAAGCGTAAGGAATACGATGCCGCAATTACTGTTAATGAAAATAGATTAAACGTAATTGCAAAGTCCGCTATAAGAGATTCTAATATTGGAATCGTCCTAACACCCTTTGTGAATCAAGGTGATAAGGAAAAATCTTCAATTCTTTTAGTGGCTAAATACATTTCAAAAAGTTCAGCACAATTATTAAAGGATAATAACTTGAATTACCTGGACGCATCAGGAAATGCATACATTAAAATTAATGAACTTTTTATTTTTATCGAGGGGCAAAAGGCAGATAAATATGACAAGGATCAATCAAGAGCATTTCAAGAAGCCGGTTTAAAATTGATACTATTATTAATTTCTAAACCTGAAAGCTTAACATACTCATACCGCGAATTATCAGAAAAAACAGATATTTCAATAGGGTCAGTGAGCAATATCTTTAATGAATTGGAAGAACTCAAGTTTGTTTTAAGAACCAAACAAAAAAGGATTATCAAGAATAAAACGGAGCTAATTGAAAGATGGGTTATTGCCTACAATGAAGTATTGAAACCGAGAATTCTAAGAAAGCGAATGAAGTTTTTGCAGAACAATGATTTTAACGCCCTTAAAAATTCAGCCAAAAAGGAAAGCATTGTGTGGGGAGGTGAACCTGCTGCCGCAATTATCACGAAAAATCTTCGTCCTGAACAATTTATTCTTTACAGTAATGATGAATTGAGTTCACTGTCTAAAACCTTTAAGCTAACTCCGAATACAAGCGGAAATTTAGAAGTCTGTGAAATGTTCTGGAAGTTCGAGAATGAAACTGTAACTGCTCCCCCGTTGGTCGTTTATGCCGATTTAATTAGCAGTGGTTTTGAGAGAAATATTGAAATGGCCAAAATAATTTTAGAGAATGAGCTATAAAATTAACAGTGATAAACTGGCTCATCCACTATTGAAGCCGATTTTACAAGAACTCGATAGCTACTTTAATGCTTTGAAAATTCAATTCTTTGTCATAGGTGCTACAGCGCGAGATATTGTAATGGAAATTCACAATGAGAAATCAGGAAGACTAACGCATGATTTAGATATTGCTATTGCAATAAATGATTGGGTCCAATATGCAGAAGTGGAAAAAGGGATAATTACACTCGAACATTTTGAAAAAGATAAAAAGCAAAAACAAAGATTTATTTATAAGGAAAACTTCCAACTTGATATAGTTCCATTTGGGGATATTATGAAGGAAAATGATAAAATTTTCTGGCCGCCGGATGAACAAATAGCAATGAGTGTCTTAGGTTTTCCAGAAGTTAGAGACGAATTGATTCAAGTTCAAATTGATGAGGAATTTGAAATCAATATCATATCTCTGGCAGGCATTTTTATTTTAAAAATTGTCGCTTGGCGAGACAGGCATAATAAAGGAAACAAGGACGCCGACGATATCGGCTTTATTCTTATTAATTATCTCGGGATATATGAGGAAAAAGCCCTTGAAAAATACGATGAGATTTATGAAACAGACGACTTTTCAACGATCACTGCTGGCGCTAAGCTTTTAGGTGATGATCTATATGACATCCTAAAAATAAACGGTAAAACAAAAGATGCTATAACCCAGATACTGAAAGAACAATACAAAAAAGCAGAAGAAAGCGAGCTAATTAATCAAATACTCGAAACTAATAGAATGTTGCGGTATGAAGAAGTAATTAATTGCCTAAACACCTTAATAACAAAATTAGAAAAATAACATGGCCAAAGAAATAGTTGATCAAGAAGATATATCGTTAGAAGACAATCAGTTAGTATGCGTTATTACCGGCGAGATAAAAAAAGTCAAAGCTCAAGAAGTAAATTTACAATCTGTCGCCCTCATGCTAAATGAAGAATACGGTTTCGACTTAGCAGATATGGAGCGCGATTTTAAAATAGAATATACAGATCCAGATACAAGTAAGCAAAAAAAGCAGAAGGTCGAGCTTGTTGTATTTGAACAAGGTAAGCCTCATGAACAAGAATTCATTTCCCGCATTTGTATTATCCATGATGATAAAGTGAAAGATACAGATAAAACAAAAGGATTAGCAGCCACTTTAGAAAACGCAATGGGAGCGGTAGAAAGTTGTGAATTCGGTTTATGGGCCAACGGTTCTAGCTACCATTTTTTACAGAAAGAAGAAGATGCATTAGGTTTTGACTCAGAATTCACTGATTTATCAGATTTCCCTGGTGAAGGTGAAACTTTAGAAGACTTAGATAGAGCCGACCGTTCAAGTAGTAGAAAACCTGCTAATGATTCTTTGATTAAAGTATTTAAGCGTTCGCATGATTATATTTATGGTAATGAAGGTCGAAAAAAAGATGCTTTTTGGCAATTGCTTTATCTGATCTTTTGTAAACTTTACGATGAAAAAAGGAAATTTATTCCTTCTGAAGATAGCTACCGTAGAAAATTTTGGGTAGGAGTTAAAGAGAAAAATACTGCTGAAGGGTGTAAAAAAGTCGCTGACCGCATTAAAAGTCTTTTTAAAGAATTAAAAGATGACAGGATATTTTCAGAAGTTTTCTCTGGTAGTGAAGAAATAGAACTACGAGACAAAGGCTTAGCCTTTATCGCTAGCGATTTAGCAAAATATTCATTTCTCGATGCCTCAATAGATGTCAAAGGAACGGCTTATGAAACTATTGTAAGTAACACTTTGAAGCAAGAAGCCGGTCAATTTTTCACACCAAGAAATATTGTAAAGGCAATGGTGGAAATGTTAAACCCGAGTGAACATGATCGCGTTTTAGATCCTGCCTGTGGTTCTGGTGGATTTTTAGTAATGGTATTAGATCATGTGCGGAAACAAATTGCCAAAGAGTTATATCCCGATTTAGAGGGACCTTTGCTAACAGAAAAATTTAGTTCATTTGAGGTAAACGAACGGGTACGACAATATGCTGAAAATAGCATATTCGGCTTTGATTTTGATCCAGACTTAAAAAAAGCTGCGCGTATGAATATGGTAATGGCTGGTGACGGACACGCAAATATTTTCCATGTTAACTCCTTAGAGTATCCAAACTGGGAACATCCCGATGAAATTGCAAAAATAAATAACGCAGTAAATCGCAGCTTAATGGCTATGAAAGACATCGCAACTACTAATGGAATTGACGCGCGTGAGAAATTCGACATAATTTTTACAAACCCACCATTTGGTGCTAAAGTAAAGGTTGAACGCAGTATTATTTACAAAGAAGACGGTACCCTTAATTATAAACTTGGGCAATATAGTGACGCTCCAGAGGTGTTATTTATAGAAGCATGCTATAACTTTCTAAAGCCAGGTGGTAAAATGGCAATAGTATTACCAGACGGAATTTTGGGCAACCCCAATACAGAAAAAGTTAGGGAATGGATTTTAGAAAAGTTTAAAATATTGGGTTCTATAGATCTTGCAGTGGAAGCTTTCCTCCCTCAAGTAGGTGTTCAAGCATCTTTATTATTTCTCCAAAAGAAAACTGAAATTGAACGACAGCTGGCTCAGGATTCCGAACAGGAATACGATGTGTTCATGGCAATTGCAGAAAAGCTAGGTAAAGACCGTAGAGGAAATCCAATTTATTTACGCGATGAAGATGGATTGGAGTTACTTTTTGATACCGAAACTAAATATATAGTAAATAAAAAGAATGGCCAGAAAGAAGTTAAGACGCGAAGAGAGAAATTAAAACAACTTGATGACGATCTTCCTAAAATAGTTGAGGAGTTTTTTAACTTTTTAAAAGAAAAATAAAAATGAAAACTGTCATAATCAAAAATAGTTGGTTTAATGATTCAGACCTAAGATTAGATGCGTCATATCATCTTAGCGATGGCCCTTTGACAAAATTATTACTTAGAAATTCCCCTTACGAGCTTACTACATTAGCCGCCGAAAGCGAAAGGATATTTTCAGGGAATATTTTTAAAAGATCATATGTTGAAGGGGATAAGTATGGGTGGCCTTACTTAACAGGTTCAGACATGGTCAAAGCAGATATAGACAGCGGAAAATTTATTTCAAAAAAATATACAACGCAATCCGATAATCTGTTGATTCATAAAGATTGGATTCTTATTTCATGTTCAGGCACTTTAGGAAATTGTGTATTTACAAACAATGATTTTGAAGGAAGAATTGGCACTCATGATCTAATAAGAATAATTCCTAATGAGAGGAAATTATTAAGGGGCTATTTGTATGCATATCTTTCGTCAAAATACGGCTATGGTTTATTGACCCAATTCAGCTATGGCGGAGTAGTAAAACACATTGAACCCCACCACATTCAAGATTTGCCAATTCCAATCCTGCCAACTGCAAAAATTCAAGAAATACACGATTTAATTATCGAATCAGCAAATTCAAGGGTTAAGGCAAATAGATATCTAAAAGATGCTCAAAGTTTAGTGGTGAATGCTATTAAATTTAAAAAAAGAAGAGTATCATGTGCTGTTTCCTTTAAAACCATATCAAAATCACACCAAAAGAGATTTGAAGCTCAATATTTCACTTCAATAGGATATGACATTAGGGAGCATATTAAATCTGGGAAATTTAAATATTTGAAGGATATTTCAAAGCGCATTTTTCGTCCAGGAATTTTTAAAAGACACTACGTAAAAAATGGCATTGAATTTCTTGGTGGGTCTGATATAGTGAAAAATATACCAAAGAGTGAAAAAAAACTATCAATTGCGCAAACTAAACACCTGAACGAAATGAAAATTTTGGAAAATTGGATTTTAGTTACTTGTGGCGGTACAATTGGCCATTCAGTATTGGTAAACAAATATCTAGCGGGGAAAACAGCATCGCAACATATATTACGAGTGGATTCAGATACTATAAAAAATGGATATTTATATGCTTTTATGTCCTCCCATTTAGGTTTGAAAGCAATTCAAAGTTTTACTTACGGATCAGTTATTCCGCAAATAGAACCCCATCACTTAGGTTTACTACCAATTCCATTATTAGATGAGCATATCATGGATAATGCACATGAGTTAGTAATGGAATATAAAAAATTTATTTCGGCAGCAATTGAAAAAGAGCTAAAAGCCATCGACCTCGTAGAAAAAGAAATTGAATCATGGCAAATATAATTAAACCTCCTTACTTCGATTCGGTTGTAAATGCTGGCGAAAAGCGTCTATTAGATTTTTTGGGAGTTAATCTTCCAGATTCTTTCTATCTAATACCAAATGTTGAAATCGCATCTACCAATCCTCGTAATAACCGCACTCAATATTGGGAGTATGATATCATTGTTGTATCGCCCCATGCAATTTATAATATTGAAAATAAAGATTGGAAAGGCCGAATTGAAGGGGACGATAATTATTGGTATGTAAATGATAAACAACGAAACAACCCTTTAAAAACGGGGCGACAAAAAACGGCGATTCTAGCATCTAAGTTGAAAGAGCATAACATAACCTGGGGTAAAACTTGGGTACAAAATATGGTTACCCTTTCCTACTCTAATACTTATGAACCCTCTCTTTGGCAAGAGGCGGGCAAGTTAACTTTTCAACTTAACGAGAAACTAATTAATTACCTGAAAGACCCTCATCAAGTTGGCCAATTAACCGGGGATATTTCATCAATCCAAAATGAATTAGTTCATTTTTTAACTGGTAAACAAAGCCAGAAACTACCTACTGAAAAACGTGAAGTCGAGGGTTATGAAATAATCGAAGTCCTGCACCAAGAAAGCAATTATGCTGAATATTTAGTTAAACCTAAAGGCATAGTATCATCAATCAAAAAAAGGATTAAAGAGTATGCTTTGCAGATCAGTGGTTTGAATGCTGAAGAGTTAAAAGAGCGCGAAAACCAGATTAACAACCAATATAAAGCACTAAATAGAATAAAGGCTAAGCCTTTTATTTTGAATGTTGAATTTCGGGTTGATGAAGAAAATCATCTGTTTTATGAAATTTCGGATTATTTAGATGAAAATTCTCTTAAAGCTGAAATGCGCTCAAAAACTTTCACATTTCAGGAAAAAATAAATATCATCCGCAATGTGATGGCGGCGTTAAAAGAAGCACATAAAGAGAACGTCTTCCACAGGGATATAAATCCTGAAAATATCTTTATGACTGGTGGATACGCTTATTTAGGGAATTTTGGGAAATCATATTTTTCAGATGAATCAAGGCAAGGTTACACGGTAATGCCAACTATCAGTGAAAGTAATGCTACTGCTTATCATCCTTTAGAACTTACAGTTGGCGACGCATCACGGGCCTCTGACATTTATTCGCTCGGTGTGTTGATATATTGGCTATTTACAGGTGTTGAGCCGGTTAAAAACCCATTTGAACTTAACAATTTATCTGGTAAACTACCTGAAGACCGGTTACCATCGAAAGTTAATAGCGCACTTCCAAAATGGTTAGATGAACTTTGCAATAAAACTATATTGATTGATGAAAGCCTGCGCTATGATAATATTGATGAATTAGAAGATTTCTTTAATAAAGCGTTAAAGGGCAATACATCGACTGCGCCTGAAAGTAAAATCACCCCTCCAAGTGTTCCGAGTGTAGATTCTTATGATTTAAAAGAGGGAGATTCGTTTGAACGTGTTTTTCTGATTCAGAAAGTGTTGGGTAAGGGAGGATATTCCAAAGTATTTAAAGTTCACCAGCAATTGCAAGGGGAATCTTTTACTCTTAAACTATTTCATGAAAGCGTAAATGCACAATCAGTTATCGATGAATTCAAGGCTTTAAAAAGCTTAAATCATCCGAACATTGTTAAGTTCGTAACTAACGGAAAGTCAAGTGATGGACAATTTTATACCATCATGGAGTATTTAGAGGGTGAAAATCTTAGTATCTATACCCGTACTGATGCTAGGCTACCAATTAAAAGGGTATATGAGGTAGCCAAAGAGATTCTAAGTGCATTGGTGGCCATGCAATCGCTTGACAAACCAATACTCCACAGAGATGTAAAACCACAGAACATCGTATGGGATAACGAAAAGAGGTTTGTTCTGATCGATTTTAATGTTGCTTCTTTTGCCGATGATAATAATGATTTTGTAGGTACAAATCCATATTTGGCACCAGACCTAATTATTGATGGAACAAAAATTAAATGGAACACCTCCGCCGATACTTTTGCATTAGGTATCACACTTTACGAATTATTATGCAAACAATATCCCTGGGCTCCTGGGAAGATGCCGATTTTGAGTAAAGAACCAATTCATCCAAAACAAATTGAAGAACGTCTATCGAACGATTTTGCAGAGTTTATATTAAAGGCCATAAACCCCAAATCGGAAAATAGGTTTGCCTCCGCGATAGACATGCTAAACGCCCTTGTTGCCATTGGGGAAGATGGAATATTGGAAAGCAAAAAAGAGCAGGTTGATCCCCAAATCGAAACGGCAGAACAGGAAGATTTTGTAAAGTATATCAATTCGTTATTTAGCCAATCAAAGCGTGGTAATTCCGGTACCAGAGCAAATTTCAATACTAGTATATTCGATCAACTAACTTATACTCCAACGAAATTAGATAAATACCTCATCCCGGCGGTGTTGGATGGGCAATTTAAATTGCTGATCATAACCGGAAATGCCGGTGATGGGAAAACGGCTTTTATTAGAAAAATTGAAGACGATCTAAATATTGCACAACTTGAACGCTTTTCACACAAAAACGGAGCGCGTTTTAAAATAAACGGTGTGAATTTCGAGAGTAATTATGATGGTTCACAAGACGAAGAAGAAAGAGCAAATAATGATGTATTGGAATCTTTTTTCCAGCCTTTTGAAAATTTAATTAATTACAATAACTCCAGTGAGGGTCGAATCATTGCTATAAATGAAGGACGACTAGTTGAATTTTTAAAAACTACAGCCAAACACAGGAAGCTGCACGATAATATCGAAAACTACTTTTATAATGAAGGTCATCATGATCTTCCTGAAGGTTTGATGATTATCAATCTCAATCTGAGGTCAATTGCTGCAACTGACATAAACGAGCCAAGTTTGTTTAGGCAGCAGATTAAGGCGTTGACTAAAAAAGAACTCTGGAAAAAATGTGATGGATGTTCTTTAGCAAACCAATGTTTTATAAAATACAATGTAGAAACCTTTAATGATTCAGCCACAGGCGAAGAAGTCATAACTAGGATGGAATGGCTCCTAAGAACTGCTAGCCTAAAACGGGAACTGCACGTTACTATGCGTGATTTGCGTTCCTTTATTTCCTTCACGTTAACCCGTGATTATGATTGCGGCGATATCGAAAAGTTATATAAAGAAACTGAGAAATCACCTGAAGAATTTTGGCAGCATTATTATTTTAACATCACAAATCCAATGGTTGAAGATAATGGCAATCAGGACCGTTTGATAAAGTTGTTACGAGAAACTGATATTGGGGAAGTAGCGATACCAGATTTAGATCGAGACCTATTTTTTGGTAAACAACATACCAAATCATACTTGGAGTTTGCAGAAAGGGAAATTAACCTTATAGATGTGTTTAATTCAATTGAACGAATTAAGCCTACCTATGAACAGGATAACACCGAAGTTTCAAGAATTAAAAACATTCAAAAGAATTTTGTGCGGCACCAATATTTTGAAGGTAAGGCGGAATTATTGAGCATTAGCAATAATACACAGCCAAATAATGATCAGGTATCACAAATGCCTTCCTACTTATTACGTTTGCCATATCATTCTGTCTTTAAGTTTGTGAAAGTACTTGATGAAGGTGATAGTGAAAATCAGACAAAAACCAGTATTTCCAGAGCAATCTCTTTGAATGAGGGGTGTGATAATCCTGCAATCGACAAGGACTATCTTATTTTATCATCAACTGAAATTAATGATCCTTTCAGTAAGTCTTTTAGACTGTTTAGCTTAGAGGATTTTGAATTATTCGTGAATAAAACGGGGCATTTGGTAAAATATCTAGAGTATGAACCGGATAGCTTAACATTCAGGCACAAAGACCAAAAACACATTCGGTTAACGATAAGTCTGGATCTTTATGAAATGCTATACTTCATTCAGCACGGCTTCAGCCCATCTCTCAATGATTTAAGAGGCAAATTTGTTGAACTGATCATATTTAAAAATCTTTTGGAAAACCTCAATTACAATGAAGTTGTGGTTACCAGAGACAATCTTGAGTTTTTCAAAATTAAGAAGGACGAACAGAGCCGTTTACATTTACAATCAATGGAAGTATAGATATGGCTATAAAACTAAATAAAGAAGAAAGCCTGTTCAGAAATGAGTTGCTTTTTACAGTTGATGCGAAAGCTGTTAATATTGATAATACTCTTGTCAATTTGTTCATGCTACTCAAACATAACGGAATACGTCCAAAACAAAGAGCGCGTTCCGGCGGAAATACTTTTATTGAAATACCCACTTTAAAAAAGGTTTTCGCAAAGCTTGAAGAAGATGGTGCCGTTACTGGTTTTAAAGAAAACCCAGAAGCAACTGAATTATGGATAAGAAGTAATTTAGTCAATATGGTTTTTAGAGGCAATATCGATAAAGAAAAAATATCGTCGCTTAGGCCTATCCATTTAGAATGTTACAGAGTTCGAAATGCTGCTAATACCAGAGATTACAATACTGCAGATCAGGTATATTTAATGTTAGGCATGAATCCTACAGTTAAAGAGGATTTAAAAAACTTCCTAATGGAGGGCTGGGATCAAACTACTAATAAAATTAATGTGTCTAATGGTTTGGATGTAGACAGCCTGGGTTTATTGCATATCATAAAAAATGTTAAACCTGGTTTTTTTGAAAGCAACTCGAATCTTAACCAAATATATCCTGTTCTTCAAAAACAAGCGGAATTGTTTTGCGATGACGTAAGAAGGTTATTGGTATACAAAAGATTAATTCCAAGAAACGTCTTGATTGATTACCTTAAAACTGTCACCTCCTTTCACCTTTCACTATATATTCAAAAGTTAATTTATCTGCTTCCTAAAATGATTAAAAGCGGCAAAATTGACATTCTCGACGATTGGAATATTGTTTTGGATGCAACGGACAACTATGAAAGTAAAGTGGCAAAGATAGCTGCTGATGATGCCGAAAGTTTAACTAATAAAATCTATGATTATATAAAATCAACGTTTCAGGTAAATGCTGCCTTAAGGCGATTAAAGTTAGATAAGAATAATTCAGATAACCTAAACAAGGCTTTTAAAATATTAAAAGAGAAACCAGCAGATTTTGAAATCTATTTTGAAACACAATGGGACAATCTGTATAGTACTTTGGAAGAAGAAGACAAAATCCTCATCCAAGATATGGTACGGTATGAGGACACTT
The DNA here is from genome assembly GCF_031951985.1 of Mucilaginibacter terrae. Taxonomy (NCBI): domain Bacteria; kingdom Pseudomonadati; phylum Bacteroidota; class Sphingobacteriia; order Sphingobacteriales; family Sphingobacteriaceae; genus Mucilaginibacter; species Mucilaginibacter terrae. Next base: position 3,392,993 of record NZ_JAVLVU010000001.1, read on the forward strand.
ATTTTGACCGATATATTGAAACGATACTCAAAACAAGGGGAACATATCAATATCGATTCAATAATCAACTGATTGATAATCTTTCTCAAAAAAATAATGAACGAGGTTTTATGGCCCAAGGTAGAAGCCGAAAACATCCAAAGCGATTTGTACTTGGAACTCGGTTGCTTGAAACTTTAGTTCAAATTCTTGTTCTGGAATCCAAAGAAAACCAGTTTAACACCAGGACCTTATCAATTGAAGAACTTATTCAAAATATTCGGGATCGTTATGGCTTAGTGATAAATGGTTTAAATGAAAAACGCTTTGAAGATGCCGACTTACAAACGCACCTAGCCTTTAAGGAAAATGTGGAAGCGTTTAAGAAAAAGCTTCGCCAAATAGGTTTTTACAACGATTTGAGTGACGCTTACATTCTACAAAGAATAAGGCCACGTTATGAATTAAATGCGCAGTAAGATGGAAATGCACAAGACTCCTAATACCTATTACAAAAAAATAATTGACCTTATTCTTCAACTACATCAGGATGATCTTAGTCAGGCTATTCCTGGTCACTGTATGAAAATTACAGGTCTTGGAATAGGTGAGTTAGATTTTTTATGGAATGTTATATATGTTCAATATCCTGGAATTGAAACCTACATAGTTTCTGATGAACAGAAAGATGATAATAAATTTATATCAGCTACTAAGCTGATCGAACTTAGAAACAGGCAAGAAGCGCCATTATTGGTTTTGATTCCTTCAAACAGCAGGACGGCAGCAGAAGATTCGTACGGTAACGCTACATTCAAAGAAATTTCATTAGACGGGATTGAAGTTAAGCTAAAAAATCAGCTGCTAGCAAATGTTCCAGAAAAACGAGCCTATATCCTAAAAAATGAAATTTTAAATTACCTAAACTCATATGATTTAAATACAGTCAATATAATTAAGTATTTAATAGCATTGGAATCCGACGGTTTTTCAGATGAGGCAATAGGTAATCATATTTATCTGTTAAACTTAATTCCGGATACTAAATTGATACTAGAGCCGGAAAAAGTAAGATCACGGCTTAATTTCAATATAGCAAGTACAAACCTACTAAGTACATTTAGCAAACCACTATACGATAGAATTTCAGAATTACCATTAAAACCCAATACCCTACAAAAGACTCTAGTAGATTTTATAAAGGCGGAAAACGAAGCGCGGAATGCTGAAGATATTTGCAGGATCATTTTTGAAAAATACAGCCATTTGAATTTCGCGCAATGGGAAATTCCAGATTTGGATTTTACGCACATTAAGCTATTTGCCGAGGAAATAAAATCTGTCGACTTCAAAGTAGAAGAAGGAAAAAAAGTTCTACATATTGAAGAAAATAAGACTTCTAAAGTTCGTGTTAGATTTAGTACTAATCCCTATCCTAAAGACATTGCCGACCTTAAGTTTTTTAAAGTCATTTTGATGGCTGTGGACGGAGGTGCGGGCGAAGAAATATCGGTATTACGACAATTAAAGAATACAATTTCTACACGTCCTTACCGTGAAGCAACGGTTGAATTAAATTCTAACGTTATTGAAGAAGGTTCGTACTTTTTTAAGGTATTAGCGGAAGACGAACATGGGAATGTTTTAAATGCGGATGACGATTTTAAGGATACTAAAATTCAAAAAGGCTGGGAAGAAGCCAAAGTACTTGACGATAAAGCCATAAAAAGTAATTTTCGGTATAAGCTTTCGTGTGATACAGAAGACTTTGATTATGTAATAGACGAAACTGTAGACCGTGACAACGATCAACGTAAGGACAAGCTGAATAACGTTTTACAGGCCTATTTCAAATATAAAATTGAAAAACTTAAATCAGACCTTGAAGCTGTAGACCCTATCCCATCTGAACACTCTAATGTTTGGATAAGCGATTTAAAAAAGCACAATTCAATTTTTCATATTAATTACTCTGAAAAGCACAACTACCAAATTACATTGTCCTCAAAATTACGGGAGATTGAAAATTCGTTTCTCAATAATGGTGATTGTTTTGGCTATGTGAAAGGTACTCTTAAAAGTAATTCATCCGCGGTTGGTTATGAAAACTTGCAATTTGTCGAAAGTAATTTGACAGATATTGTTCCCTCGGAGATTATTCAACTTAGACAAGAGATTTTTGCTTACATCCAAAATTCAAATGATGCCGGTAATGGTGTGTTTGAAACAGCAGATATATATAAACATAAAGATCTGATAAAAAATTACATTCAACTTTTCACAGATTGGACTACTTCCCTTAATGAGCAGGTTGCAAATGATGAGTTGAGTGCAGAGGAACGCAGTAAAATCCAACATTTTCTTACTGAGCTACAAATTCTTGATATTGCAAGAATAAAAACTAAACTTCCCAACGGTGAACGCACGGAAGCACTTTTGTTATCTCCTTTGCATCCATTAAGATTAGCCTGGACTTTACAACTTATTGAAGTCTTTAATGAATGGGAGCAAAAAACAAAGGAATATTCAGGCTATAAAGATTCTTGGACCAAAAACCTGGACTATTTGTTTGAAGGCTTACTATCGCCTGAAAATAATCCGTTGGTTTTAGTTGAGCCAAATTCGTTCAAGAATTATCATTACTCTGGTGAACTTGCTTATGGTTGGGGGTTGTACTTAAATGTGTCGTCTGATGAGTCTAAGAATGGAATGACTTCTGTTTCGAGACAAATGAAACATTATTTACGTCAATTATTTAATATAACGAAGGACAACTATGTGGAAACCGACATCAGCCAGAAACTGGTTGTTCGACACTTTAAAAATTACCTGTCACAACATCCTTACACCGACAAGCTTATAATAAATCTTATAAATTCTGGTGATTCATCTGTATTTGCCGATGCCTTTGTTGAATTAGAGCGGGAAGAGATCTTTAAAGGAGTTAAATATGAAGTAAGAATTTTTAAAGGTGATGATAAAATCATTGAACATGGCGAGGCTTTAAAAGCCTTAATTAATCCGGAATTTAATGTTACTGAAGAAGCAGAAGCTTTTTCCCAGCCATCAAAAAATAGGCTTTTTCCAAAATTAAGATTCTCCATTAATAGCCTAACTGATTATTTAACCACCCCGTTCAAATTTACATCTCATTTAAGCTTTTTAATCAGTCCATTCCCTATTACAGTAGAATTGATTAAACCACATAAAGACGATCGTAATTTTTATCTTAACGGCCTGTTAACAGAATCAACTGTGAACGTTGATGAGGATAATAATGAAGTAAAATGGAATAGATTCATCCGTCCAAATAATCTGTCCATTAATTATTCCGGCGCAGGCGTAATAGGCATTAAACTATTTGAAAATATCCAATCTTTTATTGCAGGCGCGTTAGCGTCAAAACAAACCGATTCTGTTCCCTCCACGCAATTAAGATTGAATGATAGGGACAAAGTTTTATTAACTCATTTGCATGACTATTCCGATTGGGTGATAACTTTTGACAAAAATTTAGGCCCTCAGATATTCGACCAGCCATCGAAAGACGGAAAAATACCATTTCTCCTTGATTATGTTCCAGGAGAAGAAGTTTCCGGAATTACTTCCTACCTCACTACCAGACCAACTTCTGAAGTATTGGGTCTCCTGGGACCACATTTTCAAGAATTCAATTTGGATATTCATAAAGCTGAGGATGAAAAGAAAATAAAAATCTTGCTGGAAGATTTACGAGCGGTTAGTAGTTCTTTGGTATTACAGCTTAACTCTTCGAAGAATAAAGCATTTGAAGTGATTGGCTCAGCATTCACAAAGCGGATACTAGAGAAAAAAGGCTTTTTAGAAGAGTCATTTCTTATCCCGATTGATCTACATCAAAATCTTTTCGAAAACTTACCAATAGATAGCAAAAGCAGGGCAGATAACTTATTAGTTTCTATTGATCCAGAGAAGAAGGATATAAGCATTTCGATAATAGAAATCAAGTGCAGAAAGTCACTGGGTGAGGCAGAAAATATCGAACTCAAAGAGAAAATTAAAGAACAAATTGAAAATACAATAACCGCGTTAAGAATACATTTTGATCCTGAGTTTCATTTATCATTTGATAGGTTAGATAGAGAAATAAAGAATAAAGAATTAAAGTCGCTTTTGAGTTTTTATATTGAGCGGGCACATCGTTATGAATACTTGAGCGAGAACGCATATGAAAGCTACCTTGCGTTTTTGCAAATTTTGGATGCCGGATTTAAGTTAAAATTCAACAAGCTCGGTTTTATTTTTAATTTTTCTGCTTTAAAAAAACATCAGAAAGAATCACCGGAACATGATTTAACTTTCTTCACTTTTGGGGGTAAATTAATTGAGGAAATTCTTGATCCAGATTCCGACTTGAATACCAGAAGGTTGGAAGACAATGAATTTGACATTGAGTTGAGCTCTGCACTTGGTACAAATAACTCCCTGAAACCTTTTATACAGAAATTTCAATCGAAAGAACCTAAAAAGCTTGAGGCAATAACCGAAACACATCAGTACGAACCTAACCCAATACGAGCAATTTCCACAATTCAGACAGATGTTGAGGTGACAATTGCGGCTGAGCCGAATGAAGAATATATTGTGACTTCCCCATTAAATAATCAAATCGCGAGTGACGACGAATCGCTCGTTGATCAATACCCTAGCAACGATTCTCACATTACCCCTGACTACGACATACTTATCGGTAAAAGTTCAGATAGTACTCAATTTGGGGTTCTGGGTGAAAGCAAACATGGAAAAAAAATCGCCATAGACTTGAGCGAAACTAATACTATCAGTCTTTTTGGTGTACAGGGCGGAGGTAAGAGTTACACGATTGGCACCATTTCAGAGATGGTTTTAAAGCAATTCAATAATATAAACCAATTACCCGCGCCTCTTGCTGGTGTAATATTTCATTATAGTGAAAGCATGGATTATGAACCAGAATTTACGTCCATGATTTATCCAAACAACCAAGAGACTGAGCTTAAAAATTTAAAAGAAAAATATGGTGCTGAACCAGATAATATCGACGATGTAATAATACTTACTCCAAAAGACAAAATTGAAGAAAGACAGTTGGAGTATCCTTCTATCAGTGTTCTGCCGATTGCATTCAATTCTAAAGAATTGAGCGTCCAAGATTGGATGTTCATCTTAGGTGCAGTTGGAAACGATTCCGCTTACATAAAGCAACTTAAAGCTATTATGAAGGAGCATCGAAGAAATATCACATTAGAAAGTATTATAGAAAGTGTAGAATCCTCCGAATTACTTTCAAATTCACAAAAAGCATTAGCAAGGCAGAAATTAAGTTTTGCAAGTGAATATATTGATGACACATATATGCTTCGCGAATTACTTAAACCAGGCAGATTAATCATTGTTGATTTACGGGATGAGTTTATTGTGAAAGACGAAGCTCTCGGTTTATTCGTTATCATGTTAAATATCTTTTCGGCAGTAAAAAATTCTAATGGTGCGCACTTTAACAAATTTATTGTTTTTGATGAAGCGCATAAATACATGGACAATAAAGATCTGACTGGTAATATCGTTACAGCCATTCGTGAGATGCGACATAAAGGGGTAAGTATAATGATTGCAAGCCAAGATCCACCGAGCTTGCCGAACGAAATAATTGAATTAAGCTCGATTGTTTTATTACATAAGTTTAATAGTCCTCAATGGTTAAAGCACATTCAAAAGTCAATTACTCAACTTTCATCTCTTTTACCAGGTGATATGAGCACATTAACGCCAGGGGAAGGATTTTTATGGGCTACGAAAGCAACAGACAAAGGGATTTCTGTAAAACCAGTAAAAATCGCAACAAGACCAAGAGTAACTAAGCATGGTGGTGGGACAATTCAGGCAACAGGAAAGTAATGAAGTCGATTATGCACACACATCCTGGTAAGAGAGATGTAAATCAAGATTTCATTTTAGCTAAAAACTTGAATTTCGATGGCTTTCTGTTTTTGGTGGCCGATGGAATGGGCGGTTACCATGATGGTGAAATTGCATCACGTTTGGTTGCTGAAAATATTTCAACGTATCTCTCCACTGCTAACGATATTAATATAAACAATATCCAGAAAGCAGTGAATAAAGCGAATTTAGTTATAAGGCAGTTTAAAGAAAAATCAGGCCAGAAGCTAGGAGCAACCGTAGGTGGCGTCGTTCTTGCATCAAATCAAGCATTGTGTTTTTGGGTTGGCGATGTCAAAATATTTCATTTAAAAAACAATAAGCTTCAAAATGAATCTTATTCACACACATTAATGAATGAGGTAATTGATAACAGTTCCATTACTGATACTAAACAACTAAATAAGTATAAGCATGTGGTCACTAGATCTGTACAAGGCGAAGTTGAACGTTCGAAAATAGATTATTTTAAAATAACCAATTTTAGTGACAGTGATTCTCTATTTATGTGTTCAGATGGAGTCACAGATATTCTTAGCGGAATTCAAATTGAGCATATTTTTAATTCTTCAAATACGCATACTGATGCCATGAAAATTATAGAAGATAGGCTGGTGAATGAAGCAAGCGATAACTTTTCTATGATATTGATAAGTTGTTAATTACTATGACTTCATTTGTTGCTTGCAAGGTATCATATTAACAAATCTTATTAACGTGCATTAAAAAGCGGTAACTAGTGCGAATTTTCCTCCTAATCCTTATCTTTACGATAGAAAAAGTTCTTTAAAAACAACTCATGGTTACTCAAATTATACGGTGACTTTTAAGGTGCCTCTGTTGGTTTCTGAGTTTATAAATAATTGATATTTAAATAAATATGGTAATGGTTCGAGTCCCGTCCATTCCGCTAAAAGGGTATAAAAACCCACTGGAAGCGCTTAAATCGATGATTTAGGCGCTTTTTTGTTATTATTAATTTATCAAACGTCTTATATTCTGGCTATAGAGAATTTCAGTGTCTTAGAATGAAATCAAAGCGCCATGAATAAGGTACATTATAAGTTAAAACGGATACTTTCACAACGAATATCGTTTCTTCGAAATCTTTTACCAATTACTTAACTCCCAAGTCAACGATGTTGAGTTTTTAAAAAAAAGCCGGCAAAGATGGCAAGCCCATAACACACTCTGGTACACCCAAATAAAATGGCGATTGTAGCAGGCAGCTGCGCAACCGTTGATTGTTAAGTGTTATGACAAGCAGGTCCGGCTCGTCATTATTTATCAACATTATAAAATGGATGATAGGGCTTATTCATAAGGATGCTCATCAATTTCTGTTTATACAAAAATTAAAGCTAAAATAGTTGAAGTGAGGGTGAAGAGTTCATGAATTTATGATAAGATAAGTTATGCAAGAATAAGTAAAATAAGATATTTAAATTTATCATTTTCAATGCCAGGTCTTAGATCATTAGACAGCAAATTCTATAAAAGTTAGAATCTTTCGCCGATTAGACTTGAGCCGTTCGTTCAAATGCTTTGTCTTTGTTCACAACTTTTCATGCGTTGAGCTTCTGGAATTCGAATCAGCTTCTTTATGGCAACAATCGCAAGACAGTTGACTTAATGTATAGCAAGCATAATAAAAGTCAAACATCGCTTCAATTATCGAGTGCTTCAGCGATATACCCGCAATTAACTTTGCCGGTATAAGCAATAACAAGTATTTTTAAAAAATTTGAATACGGAACACTTGTTTACAGGTCGGTATAGCGTTAATGATACGATATTTTACTCTTCTGCTTTTAGTTATAAGTATAATTAATTGCTCTGCAGCTTCCGGTACATGGGAAAGTACAGTTACCGGTTGTAATATTAAGTTTACCGCAACCGAAGCCACAACTCCGGCTAAAGACTTTGCTGGCAACTATGTAACCGTAGTTTACCTCGAAAATCTTAACCTTAAAAACGCAGGACGAAACTCAAATCAGGCAAACGTAGCATGGCTTCTGGCTCAGGGTTACCGGGTTATTGAATTGAACTATGCCGGTGATAAGCGTACTGTTTCGCCGGTTATTAATCAAGATATTATGGCCATTAACAAAGCCATTGCTAATGGTAGTTTTTGCGGCTACAAGGATTGTTCACACGAGCAGTCGTACGTTTTATTTGAGGGGTACCGCATAGTACGCAATGTGCCATATTTTAAAGATGACCCAACGGTGTATAACAGCCCTATCGAATATAAAGAGGGCGTTTACCTGAAAATGGACATCGTATACCCCGCTAACCCTGCTAAGCCAGTGCCGGTTATATTATCGTTCTCGTACAGTAACAGCTATGCAACTTATAATGGCGGGAAAAAAGCCTTAACCGATGAGCATAAAAATCAAAGGCTAAAACTGGAATACTCCCTTGCTGCTTTTAATGATTCGTTTTTAGAAGGCGCGCCTGCTAATGGCATGGCCTGGGCTATAGCCGATCATCCTAAGTATTGCCAATGGGGTAAAGGTAAACCGGTTAATGGCCGGGAAGATACTTATAAATCATACCAAACCAATCCAGATGCAGCACGGAAAGTACGGTCGGCTGTGCGCACATTGCGTAAAATGGACAAGGAGTTGGGGTTATCGGGTAAAATAGGGATTTATGGTTTTTCGCGCGGATCAACGGCAGGCTCTTTGGCCGTTGGCGATAGAAGCGTAGAGGGTATTGATACAGCCGGATTTAATACCGGCACATCGGCTAAGGTTCAGGCTGCGGCTCTTGGCCCCGGGGTTTTTGATTATACACAGATTTACAATATCTTAAATGATGGCGATGGTAACCTGGAAACCCGTTGCGTATGGGCTTGGGGAGAGTTGGATAAAAATTATGCATTATGGCGATCTATGGGTTCGGCTTACTTAGTGCAATCATCTGCTTCGCCGGTTATGTTTTTTCATAATACCGATGATGATTATTATTATCAGGATCAGATAGCTCATTTTAAAGCCAGACTGGATTCGCTGCACGTCCCTGTTTCAACAATGGTTAACTATGGCAATGGGCACTCTGTTCCCCAAACCCCCGAATCGTTAAACCAGCTTTACCGCTTTTTTAGTAAGTATCTTAAGCCTCTGGCAGTGCGTAAATAAGTTAGCTGAACTCTGAAATGAATGCAAACGAGCACACGATAGTTTTAACGGAGTAAAATTGCCTTCATACATAATCCCTGCCTAACATTAACTTAATACCTGTTGTGCTTATTTGTTGCAAATAAATAAGCACAAATGAAGGTTAGGTTGTTGGTACTGCTGTTTATGTTAAGTTTGGGCAGCTTTGCCCAAAGTAATAAGCCTAACGCGGCTTATAAACTGGTTTCGGGGGGCGATTGGGTAAAGGCTAAAAACTATTACCTGCTCACGCTATTGCAGCATGATAAAGCGGCGCAATCGCTGCTAAAATCAGATGCCGAATTAAGTAAGCTCTCGCAGGCCCGGCTTAACGCCGTTCAAGCTTCGCTAAAGGAATGTAAAGATGCCTTATGCCTGCCCGCGCAACTTAAATTGAGCGATGCCGACATTAGTTTGGTAAGCCAGCGTTTAAAAGCTTTATACAAACCGGGCAACGCGCTGGATGTGTTGGTGAAAAGCCATCTTATTCCATCAGGCATGTATATCATGCACCAAACCCAATCACCAGCCAACTTGCTGGTTAAAGCCTGGGAGCAGGATGCCAACTATGTAAACTACACCATAAGCGTGTACGCCGAAGGTAAAAAGCCAAACTATCCTCAAATAGATTCGATAAGCTTCGACGTAAAAAAGCGGGCTTATTATATCCTGATGTATGATTGTTCAACCGAGGTTTCAGAAGGTTTAAAAGCCGATGCCCTGTTTTATGAGCCATCGTTACATGCCGCACTCACCTACCTCGAAATTAACGAGCGCCGTAACGCAGCCGATTACGAGCCAATGGCAACTACGGCCAATAAAACTGCTGTCGATAGGGTAAAGCTGATCAAGTGGGCAAGCTATCCGTACTCGCATATACTGGTGCCGGGTGCCGGTCCCGAAGAATTAATTACGCCATTAAGCGGCGAGGGTATGTTACGTTGCAGGGCTGCTGCAAGGCAGTATTTTGCAGGCAAGGCACCATTTGTAGTGGTATCAGGTGGAGCGGTGCATCCGTTTAAAACCAAGTTTAATGAGGCTGCGGAGATGAAAAAGTATATGGTGGAAGTATTGCACCTGCCCGAAAACGCCGTGATCATAGAGCCACATGCCCGCCATACCACCACCAATATACGTAACGATGCAAGGCTGGTTTTTCGTTACGGTATGCCGTTTGAAAAACCGGGACTAATTGTGACCGATAAATACCAAAACGATTTTATTGTGAACATGGAAAAGCGCTGCCTCAACGAGTTAAAATATGTGCCTTATAAACTGGGCAAGCGCTTATCAGATACAGCGCTGGAGTTTTACCCCGTAATTACCTCGTTGCAAATTGATGCCGACGAGCCTATGGACCCGTAGACCTGCATACATCCCCCTTAATTAAAACAAAATGAAAACAATCCAGCTGTTTATACCTGCTATTATATTATTGCTGTTAACCGCTGCTTTTGTGGGCGGCGAGGTGAGTATGACTGTTAACCGCGAAACCACCATTGATTCGTTAGGTGCATGTCAGGGTATATCGTACCAAAAAGGCCGTGTGTTTTTATACGGCGACCGCGAGGTGGGTATGATACGCGAATACCAATTACAGCACGACAGCTTGGTTTACATGAACAAAGAATATAAGTTAACCGAGAAAGGGCAAGACGTTATTGGCCACCCAACCGGTATTGCTTTTAATGGGGGCAATAAGGTATTTATTGGTAACTCGGTAAGGTTAAACCCCGAGGGGACCCAGTGGAAAGCCGTAATTTACCATGTAAACTGGAACGGGCTGCTTAAAACCGGTACGCTGGATGGTAACCTGCTTAAAACCATTGATGACGATGCCTGCATACAAGGCACCCGCCCCGAGTATGTAAAGTACAAAGGCAAATGGTACGTAGCCACCGCCGATTATGGTAACCACGGCAACGAGGTTAGGTTATACGACCCCGAAAAGTTGGCCAATTGCAGCAAAACATCAGAGCAGGGTGTGCTTTACAAAAAGTTTACCTGTACGCCCTGGGTACAAAACCTGCATTGGGTGGCCGATAAGGGCGTATTAATACTCATCCAAAACCAAATTGAAGGCCACAAATGGCGCTTTACCTATGTAAACTTCGAGGCATCGGTTAACAGCGGTAAAATGCAGGTTATTAAACAAATTGAGGTTAACCAGAAAGCTGATGAGCTGGAAGGTTTTACTTTTCTTGATAACAATAACAAGGGCATCGCCGTTTCGTCGGCCCGTAAAAATAATGTGAGCTACACCGCTACCGCCTGGTAATAGGGGGCTTAACATTAAGCTTATTTGTTTCTAATATTTATTAACACAAAATTAATATGCACGCGCTGTTGATTTAAGATGGGGCGGGTAGTTTTGTTGCCATTATGGTAAATAAAGGCGTATATGGTTTTTATTTAGCCAATCAACCAATGTTCTTTTTAATTAAATTTTATTAAAACTACTTCAACTCTGCAAATCATGGTGCCTATGTAACAGGTAAATACTACAAACAACGTATTTCAAAATACAGCCTCATCAAGCACAAAAAAAACCGGAGAGTGCGCCAACAATCGTCCGGTTAATGTGCCTGGTTGTCAGTTCAAATTATTAATCCTTACCAACCAACTTTTTAAAAGTATGAATAAAAAGATTACTTCCAATCTTTTGAAATCCACTTTGAACAGTTTTTGCTTATTGCTACTGTTCATATCGTGCTTCACTGTTCCTGCTGCAACATTTGCCAAAGCAGGAACCACTCTTCCCCCGGTTACCGGTACCGTTACCGATGAAGACAACCAGCCTATTGCAGGTGCATCGGTACATATTAAAAGCTCAACCCAGGGAACTACTACTGATGCCAATGGGCATTACACCATGAATGTTGAAAAAGGCACCGTGCTGGTATTTAGCTTTATTGGTTACTTAAACCAGGAAGTTACCGTAGGCGATGGCCCTATTAACGTTAAACTTAAAGTACAATACAATAAACTAAACGAGGTGGTAGCCATTGGTTACCAAACCATGCGCAAAAGCGATGTTACGGGTGCCGTATCGAGCGTAAAATCAAGCGAACTTAATTTGGCCGCCCCTACACTGGGTCAGGCCCTGGTAGGTAAGGTTGCTGGTGTGCAGGTATCGCAAACTTCGGGTGCGCCTTACCAAAGCACTAAAATACGCGTACGGGGTATTGGCTCTTTCAATGCCAGTTCTGACCCGCTTTATGTTGTGGATGGCTACCCGGCCAATAATGATGTTTACATCAATCCTGAGGATATTGAATCGGTAGATATATTAAAGGATGCGGCATCGGCTGCCATTTACGGTTCGCGTGCATCAGGTGGTGTGGTATTAATTACCACCAAGCGCGGCAAAGAGGGCAAAGGCAGGTTTGAGTACAACCTGCAAGTAGGAAGCGATCAGCTGGCCCATAAAGTAAAACTTTTAAACGCTGATGATTTTGCCCAGTTGGTAATTGATGGCCGCAACAATGCTTACCGCGACCTTTGGGAAAACGCTGGCAAAGTATGGAATGATGCCATGTACTCTGATGCTAATGCAACCCGTGTTACCAACGTAGGCAATGCAGGCAGCGTACAAATACCTACATACCTGTACAACTTTGCTACACAATCGCTTATTCCGCAAACGGTTAATACCGATTGGCAGGATGAACTTTACCGTAATGCCTTTTTTCAAAAACATACCCTTTCGTTTTCGGGCAGCAATAGTGGTACACGCTATTATGTAAGCGGTGGTTACCAAAACCAGCAAGGTATCATTTTAACCTCGGGGCAGGAGCGTTACAATTTCAGGTCTAATATTTCATCAGATATTAATAAACGCCTGCATGTTGATGCCAACGTATCATACACCTCAAACTATAACCGGGAGATACAGGAAGGCCGTTTTGACCACGGACCTATTTTGGGCGCGCTAATTTACATGCCATTCTTCCCTGCTTATAATGCCGACGGCTCGTTGGCTACCAACGCAGCGGCTGCACAATCGGCCGCCTTTGGTTTTCAGAGCATCGAAAACCCTGTTGCGCTGGCAACCCGTACCAAAATTAGCCGCAAAGGTTATCGTACCAATATTAATGGTGCAGCCAGCTACAAAATATTTGATGATCTTACGTTTAAAGCTAACCTGGGTACCAATACCTATAACGAAAAATATGATTACTACCTGCCTACCAGCTTAAGCAGCGGTGCTAACGCCCCGGGCTCAACTCAGGCTATTGCAGCAGCTACCGCTACGGCACAAAGCACTACCATAACCGACCAATTAGCCGAGTTTACCCTCAACTACGTTAAAAAGTTTGGCGAGCACAACTTTGATGTGTTAGGTGGTTATACCATTCAAAAAAACATGCGCGATGCCATAAGCGTTACCGCTAAAGGTTTCCAGAATGATAACGTGACCGAAATTACAGGTAAAGGTGCCGATGCCGCTTTCTTTACTCTAAACGGTGGTCCTACCGGTAAATCAAACTTTACCCTGTTGTCATACTTTGGTCGCGTAGCATACAACTATGCCGGTAAATATTATTTAACCGGTTCGTTCCGTGCCGATGGTTCATCGCGTTTTGGTCCCGAAAACAAATACGGTTATTTCCCATCGGTATCTGCCGGCTGGAATGTTTCGCAGGAGCCATTTTATCATGATCTGCTGGGCGAGCAATCAACCGTTAAATTACGCGCAAGTTGGGGTGTAAGTGGTAACTACAACATTGGTAACTATGGCTATTTTCAAACCCTGGCCAGCCCAACAGGTGTGGTTTTTGGTAACTCCAGCACTGTGGCAACGGCAACTTATCCAAATGGTATTGCCGATGGCAAGCTGAGCTGGGAAACTACTTCGCAATATAACTTTGGTGCCGATATAGGTTTATTTAAAGGCCGCTTATCCATCATCGCCAACTATTACCAAAGTTACTCAACTGATCTGTTGTACAACCAGCCAATTTCGGCAATATCGGGCAGTACAACTATATTAACCAACCTGCGCAATTCCGAAATACGTAACCGCGGTTTCGATTTTCAGCTGGATGGCCGTGCCGTTAGTGTAAAAGATTTTAACCTTAACCTGAGCGGTAATATATCTATTAACCGTAATATGGTTACCAAGCTAAGCGGTAACAATACCATCATCATCAACGGTGCCGAGCGTTCGTACTTAACTAATATTACCCAGCAAGGTCAGCCGGTGGGTATGTTTTACGGCTTTAAGGTTGCCGGCATAGTAACGCCCGATAAGTTGGGCAAAGTTGCCCCTTCGGCATCACAATCAAACCCGCTTCGCGTAGGCGATTTGTACTTTGAAGATACCGACGGCAATGGCATTGTTAACGATGCCGACAAAACCGTTATTGGTAACCCATACCCTGATTTTACTTATGGTTTTGCCATTAATGCCTCTTACAAAAAAAATTGATTTCAGCGCTTCGTTCAACGGCTCAAAAGGTAACGATGTGTTAGACGGTCAGGATTATTACCTGTATAACATGGAAGGCTCGGGAAATAACTACGCCGATGTGGTTAACCGCTATCGTAACCCGGCAAATCCGGGTAATGGCACAGTTTACCGTGCATCGCGTGGTGGTACACAAAGTAACAGCACCCGTTTGTCAAACTTCTACCTGCAGGATGGTTCGTTTTTGCGTTGTAACAACATTACATTGGGTTATACGCTGCCTAAAATTGCCAATGGTAAATTGGGTATATCAAGCGCCCGCATTTTTGCCAGCGTGGTTAACGCGTTCACCATTACCAAATACAAAGGTTATAACCCCGAGGTTGATTATAACTATACCAGTGGCGCATCGAACAGCACACAGCCACCAAACCTGGCTCCTGGTGTAGATTATGGTGTTTACCCATTGGTACGCTCATATAATCTTGGTTTAAGAGTAGCATTCTAACATCAACTCAAAATGAAAAAGAAATTTATAAATACCGCATTTGCCGCAGCCTTAATACTGCTGTCGGCCTCGTGCAAAAAAGAGTTCTTAGAACAAAAAGACCCTAACGCTATCGAACTGGCCACGAGCTTTCGTACACCTGATGATGTTTTGAGTGCAGTGAATGGCATATATCAATCATTACGTAGCAGTAATAATATTGGCGAAAACAGTGGCCTCTGGACCGATGAGCGCTCAGACGATACCGGCCGTAACGATAACCAGAGCAACGCCGGCGAACCCTTCCAGTTTGGCGATTTTTCGATACTGCCCAGCAATACCTATCTTAAAAGTCATTGGGTATCGCTGTACAATACGGTTGCGCGTGCCAATACCGTGCTATCAAATATTGATAAGGTAACCTTTGCCGATGCCAATATTAAACAGCAATATACTGCCGAAGCCAAGTTTTTGCGTGCCATTGCCTATTTTCATTTGGTGCGCACCTGGGGCGATGTGCCTTTGGTAACCAAACAGCTTATCACCCCCGAAGAGGTTGCCGAAAATACCTTCCGCACCAAGCAGGCCGCAGTTTACGCACAGATAGTGGCCGATTTAAAAGATGCCCTTAACAGCAACCTGCCCAACCTACAAACCGGCGCAGGCATTGGCCGCACATCAAAAGCAGCTATAAACGCTACACTGGGCCAGGTTTACCTAACCATGGCTACCACGCAAGATCAGGCTAACCGCCAAAGCAACTTAAATGATGCTAAAACATACCTGTTAGCAGCATACAACGTACGTACATTTGGTGCGCTAAGCACAATTCCGTACACCGATGTTTTTGATGTAAGCAAAAAAGCCACCTGCCCCGAACTTATATGGCAAATTGTAAACAAGCAGGGCGACCCTACTTATAGCTCATCAATTGCGGCCAACAACCAGGCCACCGGCGAAAATATCAATTCATTAAAAGTGGTTACAGGCGTAGGCGGTAACGTAACCCCCGATTTAATAAAGGATTACGAAACCAACGACCCGCGTATGGCCTTTTCGGTAAAGTTTGCCAATGCATCGGCAGTACGAGATTACTTTATCACCAAGTTTAGAGATACCAGCCCGGCAGCTTCGGCCCTGGGTTACGGTGGCAACGATTGGATTTTAATACGTTATGCTGATGTTATACTGATGCTGGCCGAGGTAAGCAACTTATTGGGCGATACTGCAGGTGCTATTCAGTATTTGGATATGGTACGTGCCCGTGCAGGTGTGCCTTTATATGCGGTTGCATCGGCTACGCCGGCTTACAGTGCTAAATATCCAACATTAAAGCTGGCTATTTTACACGAGCGACGCGTTGAACTGGCTTTTGAGCACCACCGTTGGTTTGATTTACTGCGCACCTTTACTACCGAGGAGCTGGTAAATTACTTCAAGAGTAAAGCGCAGGCCGATTTTGGTATAGCCAAGCTGGCCAACTTTAGTACAAAAGACCGTTACTACCCTATACCGTTTGATGAGGTTAAACTCGACCCGGTAAAAATGTACCAAAACGAGGGTTATAAATAATATGCCTTACAGGAGGAAAGAATCTTTCCTCCTTTTTCTTTCTTTGCTGTATACAATGAGAAAACTTACTACCATCCTGCTGCTTATGTTTGCTGCAGGCGCCTCGGCTCAAAACACCCAACAGGTTAACGTGTTCCTCGGCTCCTCAGGCGATCATGGCCAAATGTCTCCCGCCGCTTCATCACCGTTTGGCATGATGAGCATTGGGCCGCAAACCTATCCAAAACTGCACATGGGTTATGAACACAAAGCCAAAACGTTTTTGGGCTTTACCCATAACCGCTTTGAGGGCGTGGGCTGCCAGGGTAGCGGCGGCAACATCTTAATCAAACCTTTTATGGGCGATGATGATGCCAAAACAAGCACGTTAACCAAGCAAACCGAAAATGCCGGTCCGGGTTTTTACCAGGTGGCATTTACCAATAAAATTAAGGTAGATATAGCGGTAAACGGCAACAACGGGGCAGAAGAGTACACCTTTCCGCAAAACAGTAAAAAAGGTTTTTATATTGATTTGAGCCACACGCTGGCCAACAAATTTGTAGCCGAAGAGCACGAAACCGGACCCAACGGCATCAGCGGTTGGGTTGACTCGAAAACTACCTGTAACGTGGGTACTTACCGCGTTTACTATGCGCTAAAATTCAATACGCCGGTGCAGTTTAACGAAATTAATAAACACCGGTTAACAGCCGGTTTAAATAATAGTGTAAATAACGTACAGCTTAACGTTGCATTCTCAAGTGTTGACTTGGCGCACGCTAAGGCAGCTCTTAATAACAATGGCTTCAGCATCACAAAAACCAATACCGAGGCCGCATGGAACAACCTGTTTGGCCGTATTAAAGTTAAGGGTGATGCCGGACGCGAGAAGCTGTTCTACTCGTTGCTTTACCGCACTATGCAATCGCCTTATCTGGTATCCGAAAAAGATGGCAGCTACCGGGCAACTGATGGCAGTTTGCAGAAAACCAAAGGTGAAATTTACAACGGCTGGGCCATATGGGATAACTACCGCACACAGTTGCCTTTGCTGGCCATGCTTTTTCCCGATAAGTACAAGCACATGGTAACCTCCATTGCCAACATGTACAAGTATGGCAAAAAAGACTATGCCACCCAGCACGAGCCCTCTAACACCGTACGCACCGAACATGCCATTGTGGTGTTGCTGGACGCTTACCGTAAAGGGTTCGATGTTGATTTTAAAGGCATCACCGATTCACTGATTGCCGATGTAGACAGGCTCGATTTTACCCATCCCGACAAGGCGCTGGAGTCGAGTTATGACGTGTGGGCATTATCGCAAATCCTCAAAATTACCGGTAAAACCGAGCTGAGCGTTAAATACCAACAAAAAGCACTTCAATACAAAGAGTATTGGAACAAAGATTTTAAAGACCTGACTAAGCCCGATGTAGACAAGGTATCGGCACGGGCTATGTACCAGGGTACCATTTGGCAATACCGCTGGCTGGTGCCGTTTGATAGCAAGGGTTTAATAGAACTAATGGGTGGTGAAGAAGGCTACCTGAAAGAGTTGAATACTTTCTTCGACAACGATTATTACACCCACGCCAACGAACCCGATATACAGGCCCCGCTCATGTACAATTTTACTTCGCAGCCCTGGAAATCGCAAAACCTGGTGCAGAAGTACGCCGTTGACACCGTGGTGCAATACTACTTTAATGATAACAGCCGTGGCATCGACCCATTTGTGGATGTCATCTACCAAAACAAACCCGATACCTACCAACGCACCATGGATGATGATGCCGGTGCGATGTCGGGCTGGTATGTGTTTGCTGCTACGGGCGTGTTCCCGGCTTGTAGTGGCTGGCCGGTTTATTATTTAAGTGTGCCCCTGTTTAACGAGGTGCAGCTTAACGGTGCAGGCAAGGCTTTCACTATAAAAGTTGAAAACTTTGGCGCGAAAAACCGCTACATACAATCGGCTACATTGAACGGCAAACCCCTTAACCGCAACTGGCTAACCCACGACGAAATTATGAAGGGCGGAACGCTGATAATAACCGCATCGGCCCAGCCTAACAAAAGCTTCGGTACGCAAAACCAATGGGTATCATCTGTTGATATGCAATAAATCATTTTAAACATCATTATGACAACAAAGATATTTTTAAGTGCGCTCTTATTATTGACCGCCATCGGCGCATCGGCCCAAAACAAAGTAATGGTTGCCGCCCACCGTGGCGATTGGCGCAACGCCCCCGAAAACTCCCTGTTGGCCTTTAAAAATGCCACAGCAATGGGTGTTGACGTAGTTGAGCTTGATTTAGCTAAAACCAGCGATGGGGTAATTGTTATTATGCACGACCAAACCATCGACCGTACCACCAACGGCAAGGGCAAACCATCTGACTTTACCTTCGACGAGATACGCAAGTTTGGTTTGCGCAACGGTTTAGGCCGCGTTACCAACAACCATATCCCAACCCTTAAAGAGGTAATGCTCGAGCTTAAAGGCAAGCCCGTAATGGTAAACCTCGACAAAAGCTGGCCGTACTATAATGAAGCTTATGCCATATTGCAGGAAACAGGCACTTTAACTCAGGCTATTTTTAAAGCCGAGGTTACTTACGCTGAACTGAAAGATAAATACCCGGCTTTAATAAGCAAAATAACTTACATGCCAATAGTTAACCTTGATAAGCCTGATGCCAAACAAATTATTACTAATTACCTGAAAAACATGAAGCCTTATGCCTTTGAACTTAACTTTAAACAAGACACCTCATCGGTTTTAAAAGACAATAAATTTATAACCAGCAAAGGGGCAAAAGTTTGGCTCAATTCGTTATGGGCATCATTAAATGCCGGACATGAAGATGATTTGGCCGTAGAACAAGGCAATACTAAAGACAGCTGGGACTGGCTGATAGCCCACGGCGCAATGGTATTACAAACCGACAGACCCAAAGAGCTGCTGCAGTATTTAAAAGCAAAAAAGCTGCATAACTAAAATATGCTTCACCGGTATTAAACAATGAACGGCCTGCTTTTACAGCAGGCCGTTCATTGTTTACAAGAGTTTGTACTGGTTTTTTGTTGTTGTTTTGCCCCGTTAGGGGCTACCTGTTTATAGCAAATGAATGTTAGAAATTGCACATGCTCCGTTAGGAGCTACCCTTAATTCATGTATGTTTTATAAGGGGAGCTCCTAACGGAACATAAAAAGCATGCCTGGTCTTTCTACAAACAGGTAGCACCTACGGCGCATCTTGTATAGTTGAAAAGATGTGAATACTTTTCTGTCTTCTGGCGCAAGTATGTAGCGTTGACAAAAACGGTGGCTACTTGTGCCTTGCAACTATATAAGGCACAAGTAGCCACTTCACTCCCCAGCCCTACATACTTGCGCCAGAAAATAGGAAAACAGTTTTAAAACTTACACGCCGTTGTCTGTGTCCTCACAGACAACTTCTTTCTTCTGTTGCCAGAGAATACGATTTACTTATTTAACCGCTTCCAATATCTCTCCAAACCCAACTTTTTGCTGCTCGCCACTTTGCATGTTTTTAAAAGTGAGTTGGCCGCTTTGTACCTCATCGCTGCCAATCACAACTACGTAAGGGATGTTTTTATTGTTGGCGTAATCGAGTTGTTTTTTGATTTTAGCCCCGGCCGGGTATAGTTCGGCATTTATTCCTGAAGTACGTAATTGCTGTAACAGAGGCAAGGCATAAGCCTCGGCTGCTGAATCAAAGGGCACAATTAATACTTTAGTGGTTTGATTGCTGGCTTCGGGGAAGAGTTTGAGTTCTTCGAGTACGTCGTAAATACGGTCGGCACCAAAGGAGATGCCGGCACCGGTTAAGCCTTTGAGGCCAAACATGCCGGTGAGGTCGTCATAACGGCCGCCGCCGCCAATGCTGCCCATATAGGTTTCGTTGGTTTTTACTTCGAAGATGGCACCGGTGTAATAGTTCAGTCCGCGCGCCAGGGTAATATCCAGTTCAACAGTTGCCTTTTGCAGGCTGAAGCTTTGCAGATAAGTAAAAATCACTTCCAGTTCGGCAATACCTTTTAAGCCAATATCAGATGATGCAAGAATGGTTTTCAGCTTGTCCAGTTTTTCGGCATTGGCACCTTCTAATAATATTACCGGTTCTAAACGGTCAATATCTTCCTGGGTAAAACCTTTGGTCAATAGTTCGTTTACCACGCCATCGAGGCCAATTTTGTCGAGCTTATCAATGGCTACGGTCATGTCCACAATCAGTTCGGGCTTGCCAATAATTTCGGCAATACCGGCCAGTATTTTGCGGTTGTTTATTTTGATGGTAAAATCGGTAAGGCCAAGCTTGGTCAGGGCTTCATCGTATATCAATATAAATTCGGCCTCGTTCAGTAACGAGTCAGAACCCACCACATCGGCATCACATTGGTAAAACTCGCGGTAGCGGCCTTTTTGCGGCCTGTCGGCACGCCAAACCGGCTGCACCTGGAAACGCTTGAACGGAAAAGTTATTTCGTTTTGGTGCTGAACCACGTAACGGGCAAAAGGTACGGTTAAGTCGTAACGGAGGGCTTTTTCGGAGATTCTTGGAGTGATTTGATTTATAGAAAGCAAGTGTTGTGCTCTATCTTCTTTTATTGGATCAGAAAGCGGGTTTAGTGCTAAATCTGCATTAGATGAATCTTTATTACCTCCATTAGCAATTAGTCTCATAGTTTGTGAGTAAAGCTGATGGTCACTCAAATAATCACCACTATTTAATACCTTAAATATCAATCTATCTCCCTCATCGCCATACTTGCCCATCAATGTGGCTGAGTTTTCCATGGTCGGGGTTTCAATTTGTTGGTAGCCGTATTTGCGGAAAACTGATTTAATGGTGTCGAAAATATAATTGCGTTTTACCATTTCGGCCGGCGAAAAATCGCGCATGCCCTTAGGTACCGAGGGTTTAACAGAAGCCATGCGGCAAAGGTAATAATTTTGGCTTTGTTGCATGTCGCCGCTTACGTATTGAAGCAATGCATTATTAAGTCGGCAACAACGGTAATTTTTAAATAAATGCGATGGTGACAGTATCTTGTCAGTGTTCAAGGTGTTCAACTGCGTTCCAGTCGCTCAATACGTTTCATGAAACACTAAATTGAACACCGCGAAAAAACCGTAACTTTTCGTGGAATTTCGTGGTTTTTAGAAGTAAAATACGACCGATAGCGGGGAGCTCTAACCTATAATTTACTCTTAGCAAGCGCTTTTCAATTGTTTTTCATCAATTGTTGCAGGTAAAGATAATTATCTCTTTATTTGTATTTAGATTTAATCTAAATAATAAATATGAATAAACTCATCCTTACACTATCAGCTATAGCCTGCCTTGGCACGGCTAGTGCACAATCTAAGTTAGACCAGGACCGGACAGCCATTAAAGCTTTGGCAGGTTTTTACAAAGTAACCTTTGATTATGCCGAAACTTTTTCGCCCGATACAGCCTACAAATTTCATGACCGATACCACTCATGGGGTAACGAATGGGCAGTAATTGCAGAAGAATCTCCTAAAAAAATTGTGATACAACACCTGCTGGCCATTAGCGACAGTATGGTTATAAAGCACTGGCGCGAAGATTGGGTGTACGAAGAACCCACTATGCTGGCTTACGATAAAGACAATACCTGGAAAAAAGTTAAACTCGCTCCCAACAATGTAAAAGGCCGCTGGGTGCAAAAGGTTTACCAGGTTGACGATAGTCCGCGTTATGAAAGCATTGGCACCTGGACCCATGTTGACGGCCGTCATCAATGGCAAAGCGTAAGTGATTCGCCACTTCCACGCCGCGAGTACACTAAACGTAACGATTACAATGTTTTACGCCGTGGCAACAACATTTACCTAACCCAAACCGGTTGGATGTTTGAGCAGGACAACAAAAAAATTGCCCGTAATGAGGGCACCGATAAACTGATATCGGAAGAAAAAGGCCACGAAGAATTTACCAAAATTGATGCTAAAGCTTTTGCCTACGCACAAACCTGGTGGAACGAACAAAAAGCATACTGGGCCGATGTACGCGTAGTTTGGGATGATGTTTTTCGTACCAATAGTACCATTAAACTGGCTAACAAGCTGGAAGGAAAATCGCTTTATGATAAGCTGTTTACCCTGGGCGATCAGTCGGTAAAAGAGAATTGGGCATCGGCCAAAAACAAATCCGAAGCACGTAAAATAATCGACAAGTACTTAAACGGCGGCGTTTCAACCGCAGCTGTTAAGTAAGATTTATTATTGTGAAAAAGCAGAAGGGCTATCCGGTTTCGGATAGCCCTTCTGCTTTTATAAATACTACGATGCGCTTACAAAATCTTAAAGCCAATGCTCAACGCCCACAAGTTAGCACGCTGACCGTACTTTTCATTGATTTTAGTTAAGCCGCCCTCGTAGCGTAAATCGGCGGTAATGTTACCAATATCAATACCGCCACCTACCTGGTAGCCTAATGTACTGTTTTTGTATTCGCCAAAATCCTGAATAGCGGTTTTAACATTGTTGTCTTTGCTCAGGTTGTACGAGTAAATTGGTCCGGCCATGGCACGTACGTTTAATGAGCCTGCGCTAAATAATTTACGGCCAAGTAATAAAGGCACGTTCAATGTGGTAAAAGTTACTTTACCGTTTGCCGATGCTGTATTACCACTGCTGCTGCCTTCAAACTTACCGCCACGGCTTCCTAAATAAAGTTCGGGCTGTAAATACCAGCTGTTACCCACACGGGCAAACAAACCTACCTGGTAACCTGCCGTGGTCGACTCTTTTAAATTATCGGTATTAATTTTAGAGAAATTTACACCGCCCTTAATGCCTAACGTGGCTTGCGCTTTTGCGCCTGCAATGGTTGCAACCAGTAAGGCTATACTCAAAATGTACTTTTTCATAAGTGTTTATTAAAATTTAAGGTTATGTGTTAAGATGTTTATAACAGATAATGGTTTAACACCCACAACAGAATTTTTGTTGAACCTGCTGTGGATAAGCTTTTTTTATATTTTTGTGATTATGGCACAAGTAAGTATTAGTAACAAAGATTGGCCCCGGGTTAAAATTAAACTCAAGCGCAAATATAATCATCTGAGCGAAGAAGACCTGCAATATACCGAAGGGCAGGAAGACAAACTGATTACCACACTTGCCGAACGGGTAAACCGTAATGCTGATTATGTGGTGTTTACCCTCAAAAAAGCGCTGGTAAATATTGATAATAACCGACTGTAACAAAATTATTTCGCCCTACGTTTAAAACCGCGGGGCGTTTTTGTATCTTTAGTTATTATCGCCTTAAAAAACAGTGATTTTGCCGAAGAATGAGCGTGAAGAATTTATACCGTAAAGCGGGTGTTTGGGTTGGTGCGGCCGTTTTAGCTACGGGTGTATGGAGTTTTAGTGACGATTTGTTCCAGATTTCGAAAAACCTGGACGTATTTGCTTCGGTATATAAAGAGGTAAACCTTAACTATGTTGACGATATAAACTCGGCCAAAATGGTTAAAACTGGTGTTGATGCTATGCTCAATGGGTTAGATCCTTACACCGAGTTTGTGCCCGAATCGGAAATTGAGGATTACAAGCTACATTACGTAAGTACGCAATACGGCGGTATTGGTACCAGCATTTTTTCGCGCAATGGTAAGGTTTACGTTTCGGAAGTTTTTGAGGGTTTCCCGGCACAAAAAGCTGATGTTCGGCCCGGCGACCAGATCGTAAAAATTAACGATATTGAACTTACCGCCCGTAACAGCGATCAGGTAAGTCAGCTATTAAAGGGTAGTAAAGGTGCAGGGATTAAAATTTTGCTTAAACGAGGCGATGCTCCTGCATTTGAAAAAAGCCTGATACGTGAAGAAATTAAACAACCTAACGTTTCGTATTACGGTATGGTTGATGGTAATATGGGCTATATTAAGCTCGATAAGTTTCTCGAAAATTCGGCCGATGAGGTTACCAATGCGCTCACCAGTCTTAAAAAGAATAATCCCAGCGGCATCATATTAGATCTGCGCTCAAACGGTGGTGGTATATTACAGGAGGCTGTAAAAATTGTAAATCTCTTTGTGCAAAAAGATGTTGAAGTAGTATCGCAAAAGGGAAAAATCAAGGAGAAAAACTTTACCTACCGCACCGTAACCCAACCTGTTGAAGGCAACCTGCCATTGGTGGTGCTGGTTAACGGACGTTCGGCATCAGCATCAGAGATTGTAGCAGGTGCTTTGCAAGATTTAGATCGCGCGGTTATTATCGGGCAGCGTAGCTATGGTAAAGGATTAGTTCAGCAAACTTTTAGCTTGCCGTACAGCAGTTTGGTTAAAATTACCATTGCCAAGTATTTCATCCCATCGGGTCGTTGTGTGCAGGCATTAGATTATGCCCACCGTAAAGACGATGGCAGCGTGGTAAAAATGGCCGATTCATCGTTGCATGAGTTTAAAACCAAATCGGGCCGTTCGGTATATGATGGCAGCGGTGTATTCCCCGATATGCCGGTTAAGCAAGAGCGTTTTGCCGATGTTACGCAAACACTAATAGGCAAGTTGTACATGTTTGATTACGCCAACCAGTACCGGGCTAATCATCCTAAAATAGCAGCCCCTAAAGCCTTTACTTTAACCGATGCGGAATATGCCGATTTTACTAAATATTTATCGGGAAAAAACTACAGCTACAGTACTGCCAGCGAAAAAATATTGTCGGCATTAAAAACCGAGGCATCAAAAGACAAGCAATTTGCCGAATTGCAGCCTGAGTTAGAAGCCTTGAAAAATAAACTGGCCAGTACCAAAAAGAATGATTTGCAGGTTCACAAACCAGAAATTAAGCAAGTGCTCGAAAACGAAATAGCTGCCCGTTATTACTACGAGAAAGGCCGCTATGAGGCCAACTTTAAGTACGATAAGGAATTGGCTCAAGCCGTAAAAACTCTACAGGACAAACCATTACTGGCATCAATATTAAAAGGCGATGGCAGCTATCGCACCATAGGTAAGCCACAGCCAACTTTGGCAGCAGCTAAGGTTGACGACGATAACTCAAAATAAAAGACTATAACTTTTGATTACGCCCTGCGCATTTAAAAATGCCGGGGCTTTTTGTTTTACAACAATTTTGCGTATTTGGCAATTGTAACCAAACCAATACACTTTATATTTTAAACTTTTTATTAACACCAATTGTCATATTACCAAATTAACAAAACACTATGAAAAAGATACTCTTTGCAATGGCCATTTTGGTAAGTGGGCTTGCAATTAATTACAAAGCCGAAGCACAGGTAAGTTTAAATATTAACATAGGTAGCCAACCGGCATGGGGGCCTGTAGGATATGACTATGTGGACAATTATTATATGCCCGATATTGATGCTTATTACTCTGTGCCTACGCATCAGTATGTTTACTATTCAGGTGATCGGTGGGTTCGTGCAAACCGTTTACCATCAAGGTATAGCAATTACAACATTTATAACGGCTATAAAGTAGTTATTAATGAGCCTAATCCATGGGAACGTGCTACCGTTTACCGCACCCGCTACGCTGGATACAAAGGCCGCCACGATCAGGTAATTATTCGTAACAGCAGAGACGTGAAGTACAAAACGCATTATGTACCGGCCAGGCGCACCGTAGTTTATAAAAACAACGGCAATGGCAAAGCTAAAGGTCATTGGAAAGATAATGGCAATGGACACGGCCATGGAAACGGTAAAGGCCACGGCAAGCACTAATTGCGCTTTTCTACAAATACAAAAGGTCACCTACTTTGGTAGGTGACCTTTTGTATTTTACAGATTTGCCATTGTTTAATGCGGTAAGTGGTCTTGATTCCTGATTCTTTACTCTTTATTCTAATTTATATGAACATCCTGATCTTGGGTTCTAAACGGGTACAATGCGCATCCTATCATGAACTACGGTCTATCAACCATCAACTTCTAATCACTATCTTTACCCCTACTATGAAACCTGCTGAAATAAATGAAAAATGGAATGTGCTGCAGCAGCGTATTGCCGAAGATTTTGATACCGACCTGCCCGATATAAAAGTAATGCTGTTTTTAATTGGCGTACAGGAACTTGGCCAGGGTCCCCAAAAGTTTAGTAAACGCCAAAAGGAAGAACTGATGCATATTGCCAACTGTAAGCTGTTTAGTCAGTTGGGCTTTTATGAACTGGAGGGTGCCGATCAGGACGGTTGGCCGCATTGGAAACTGATCAAACCCATTCCGCCTTATACTTTACTGGAGCAGGAGATGGTGATGAAATCGCTAATTGTGACTTATTTTGACGAATTGGAAGGCTGATACATATGAAGAAACTGTTTACCCTATGCTTTATTCTTACCGCAACCTTGGCGCTGGCCAAGCCGCCTAAAAACCAATATGTGCGTATAAAAACAGCGTATGGTACAGTCATCATACGCCTGTATAACGAAACGCCTAAACACCGCGACAATTTTATAAAGCTTACCAAAGCGGGCTTTTATAATGGCACGCTATTCCACCGGGTGATTCAAAACTTTATGATTCAGGGAGGCGACCCGGACTCGAAGAAAGCTACTCCCGGACAGGCATTAGGCGAGGGCGATGTGAAATATACTATCCCGGCCGAGTTTAAGGATAGCCTCTTTCATAAGCGTGGCGTACTGGCTGCCGCCCGCGATAATAACCCAGCTAAAGCATCGAGCGGGTGCCAGTTTTATATTGTAGAGGGCAAACGGGTTACCGATGCAAAAATTGACTCATTGCAGCAAACCCGTTTAAAAGGATATGTAGTTCCAGAATGGCAGCGTGCCTGGTATAGATCGGTAGGAGGTACGCCTCAGCTCGACCACGGTTACACCGTTTATGGCGAAGTAGTGAGTGGCATTGATATGGTTGACCGTATAGCCGCCGTTAAAACCGACAAAAAAGACCGTCCTGAACAGGATGTGCCCATGACGGTAGAACTCCTAAAAAAACGGGAATGCAAGCAATTAGACAAACTGCTTGGGCTTGAAAAATAATACTGCTTTTAGTGAATTAATTTAAAGCGGCCACGGCTTTAGTAACACCTGCATCATTTTGGTTCATTATGCGGTAAAACCATTCGTTGCCCCATTTAAAGCGCGCCGCCTGTGCTTTCATAAAGGTTTTAACGTAAGCTTTATTAGCGGTAACATCTCTCACGTCAATTTCCTTAATAAATTCTGAGTTGTTAGCGTAATTTATAAAACGATTAAACTCAATATCGTTAACACTGTAAAAGCGCATAAAATCGTCAGGAGTACGGTAGTTTTTCAGAATGTTCTGCATATTATCAACCACATAGCCCGAAAATATCTGGTTGCGCACCAGGCTTAATATAAAACGGCTGTTTTCGGCAGCATCTTCGGGTACAAAAACATCGGGTGTAATTCCGCCTCCGCCATATACTTTTTTGCCTGCGGTAGTATGGTAGGTTACGCCGGTATTAGCGGTAGTATCTTCGAGGTCGTTTTGTGCCGAATACAACTCGCCTTTTTGCAAACGATCGGCTAAATCATTACGATAGCTGTCTACCCCATTTTTATACGACTTTTGTATGCTCCTGCCCGATGGGGTAAAGTAACGGGCTACAGTTAAGTTAAGCGCTGTGCCATCCTCAAATGTAAATTGCTCCTGCACCAGTCCTTTACCAAACGAGCGACGGCCTACAATAATGGCACGATCTAAATCCTGTAATGCTCCCGCCAAAATTTCGCTGGCCGATGCCGAGTGTTCATCAATCAGCACCGCAAGTTTACCCTGCTCAAATTCGCCCGAATCGCTTGCAAAATAATCAGTACGGGGTTCGTGCTGGCCCTGGGTATATACAATGAGTTTGTTTTTAGGTAAAAATTCATCGGCTAAAGTAGTGGCCGTGTTCAAATATCCGCCGCCGTTACCGCGTAAATCAAGCACTAACTTTTGCATGCCTTTGCCTTTGAGCCGTTTTAATGCCGATTGAAAATCAACATCGGTAGCCGAGCCAAATTTGCTTATTTTAATATAACCGGTACCCGGGGCGGTAATATAAGCGGCATCAAGGCTGCTCAAGCTTACGCGGCTGCGCTTTACACGGTAAGTTTTTATCGTTTTATCGGGGTTTAAAATGCCAACTTCCACCCCGGTATTACTCCGGCCGCTAAAAGCATCATTTACTTTATCGTTGGTTAAATGTGTGCCCGAAAATGGCTTCCCATTTAGCGTAACAACACGTGCGCCATTAGGTAAACCGGCTTTGGCCGCAGGTGAATTTGGTAAAACCTGGGTAACAAACAAAGTATCACGCAGTAATTGCGATTCGATGCCTATGCCATCAAAACCGCCTTCCAGTTTTTCGCTTAATGATTGTGCTTGTTTTTGGTGAAGATATACCGAGTGCGGGTCGAGCTTTTGCAGCATGTTGTTGATGGTAACGCCTTCTACGCTGTCAACATCAATAGAGTCGACGTATTTTTTACGTACAATTTGCATCACCTTATCCAGCTTATTGCTGTTGGGCGAGTATGCGGTTAAATCTTCGGGAGGTAAAGCGGCCGACCGACGGTTAATGAGCAGGCCAATGGCCACACCACACAACACCAGTATCATCGACCTGAAAATTATTCCCGCAGTTTGTTTCATCCCCTTGCTAACAAAAGTACAACTTATATACGTTGTAGGTTTGTTATTGTTGACGGAATTTTACCCATTTTTGTTACAGATTTGTAAGAATAATATGATTAACACTACCGAACAAGATTCGCATTACAATCAATTAGAAAAATTGCCCATAGCAGAACTATTGCAAAACATCAATCGCGAAGATAGATCGGTTCCGCTGGCAGTTGAAAAGGCGTTGCCCCAGATAGAAAAACTGGCTGCCGCAGTAACTGAAAAAATGCGTGCCGGTGGCCGCTTGTTTTACATAGGTGCAGGCACCAGCGGCCGTTTGGGAGTGGTTGATGCCTCAGAGTGCCCGCCAACCTTTGGTGTGCCTTTTGATTGGGTAGTAGGTATTATTGCCGGTGGCGACACTGCCATACGCAAAGCCGTTGAGTTTGCCGAAGACGATGCAGAACAAGCCTGGAAAGATCTTTTGGAATACAACATCACCGATAAAGACATAGTGGTGGGCATAGCAGCATCGGGCCGAACGCCATATGTTATTGGAGGTTTAAAAATGGCTAATCAGAACGGCTTAATTACCGGATGTATTGTTTGCAACGCAGGTAGCCCGATTGCGGCAGAGGCACAGTTACCTGTTGAAGTAGTTACAGGCCCTGAATTTGTAACCGGCTCAACCCGTATGAAAGCGGGTACGGCTCAAAAGCTGGTTTTAAACATGCTGAGCACCACAGTAATGATACAGTTAGGCCGGGTAAAAGGTAATAAAATGGTAGATATGCAGTTATCAAATCATAAGCTGGTTGACCGCGGCACCCGTATGATCATGCAGGAGATTAACGTTGACGAATCAACTGCAGCATCCTTATTAAAGGAGCACGGAAGCGTGCGCAAAGCGGTGGTAGCGTTTAAGAGCTTGTAATGCGCAGATTTGCTGATGTGCAAATATGCAGATGAGAGCATTGATTCGCATATAAGCGAAATACAAGAAGGAAAGAATTATTTAACTAATGAGATATGCAGCTAAGTGCGGATGTGCAAATCAAATCATTTGCACATCCGCAAATTTGCATATCTGCACATTTTAAAAGAATGCACGAGATAGAACCATATTACAGGTGGAGGGATGATTACATTGCGGCAGAGGATGAGTATTCGCCTTTTTATGCTACGGTGTATAATGAGTTTGAGTTTGATAAGCAGGTGTACAATTTTTTGCTGCACCCGCAGTGGGATTCGTTTGGGTCGAGCACGTTATACATGAAAGTGCTGTATGCCGATTATGACCGGGGCTACGTTATCATCGAATTTATTGGTGAATGGAACGATGCCATTGGCAACGATATTATGCTTCTTAAGCGCGAAATAATGGAGCTAATGATAGATAATGGCCTTAATAAGTTCATCCTCATAGGTGAAAATATCCTGAACTATCACTCATCCGACGATTGCTATTATGAAGAATGGTTTCAGGATATAGAGGATGGCTGGATTGCGGGCCTGAATTTTCGCGAACACGTAATACGCGAGTTTAAGCAAAATAACATCGATTACTTTATAAACTTTGGCGGCGAACTGGATGAGTTTAACTGGCGCGGGCTGAAGCCTTTACAGGTATTTAAAAAGGTGGAAGAGCAGTTGATGCGCAGGTTGAATTAGATTAGCCCCCTCTAAATCTCCCCCGGTAGGGGGGACTTAAAAAAAACTACTTTTTTAAACCCCTTCCGCCTTAGGCGGAGAGCGTTTGGGTGGGGCTATCAAGCCTTTCTCCTCCTAAAACTGCTCAACAAAATCCATACACCTCCCACACAAGCCAATATAATTGCAGTATAAGGCAAATAATCGCCATGTTGCGTATAGAAGGTTAAACGCGAGTTAAGATTAATATTTTGCCGTAAGGCCGCACGCACCCACCAGCCCGATTGTTGTACTACATCTCCCCGTTGGTTAATAAAACCCGAGATGCCGGTATTGGCCGAGCGGGCAACCCAGCGGCGGTTTTCAATAGCACGAAGCTTGGCGTAATCAAAATGCTGGTCTTTACCCGAGGTGTTTTCCCACCAGCCATCGTTGGTAATAATGGCAATGAATTGTGCCCCTTTTTTTACCGATTGCGCCACCCAGTTACCCCAAATGGTTTCGTAGCAAATAACCGGGTCGGCACCTACGCCGCTTTGTGAGTAAAAAACATCAGGCTCGTTTTGGCTACCATAACCACCGCTCGAACCGCCCAAGTGTTCAAAAACAGGTTTCAAAAAACTTAAAGCCGAACCAAAAGGCATTAATTCGGCCCCAGGTACTAATTTCGATTTATGGTAAAACTGTAGCTTCTCGCCGTTTTGAATATTTACAGCGGCGTTAAAACGATCATAAAATTGGCTGCTTCCACTCAACTGTTGTGCAGTTGGTGTATGCGCATCATTATAAATTTTGTAAGTAGATATACCTGTAAGCAGGTTGCCGTTTTTGTGTTTAACTAAAAACTGCTTAACCTGATTAAATTGCGGCGTTCCCGAAAATGCATCTTCATTAATATCTTCCGAAATAGCCGTTTCAGGCCAGATGAAATACTCTGTATTCGGCAGCGCTGCCGAATCGGATAGCTTTGTGAGTGTGCTTATCTCCTCGTAAGGCGGTACATTAAACTTAGTATACGGGTCAATGTTGGGTTGCACCACCACTATGCCCGACGGGCTAATTTCTTCCTCGTAATTATAATACCGCGATAGCGACAGTCCTAAAGGCAGCAGCAATACCAATACAAACGCCGAAATTAACTTTAAGCGCTGTTGCTTGCTTTGAGCTTCGCGCAGGCCTAAATACAGCAAATACAGTAATATATTACAAGCCCATATCCATACGGTGCCGCCATAAACGCCGGTATACTCGTACCATTGTATCCATTTATGGCTTACAGCAAACCCGTTGCCCAACGTCATCCACGGAAAGTTCAACTCCCAGCTTTGGTGCAGGTATTCGTAAGCAATCCAAAAGCAAACCAACGCTGCCAACGCCCAGCCGCGCGAAGTAGCAACACGCATACGGTAATATAACCAACAGGCACCCGCCATTAACAATGGCCCCAAGCTGTACGGAATAAGCGTAACAGGTATAGCGGCAACCGGGCCAATAATTTTAAGTGAATTATAAACCCAGTATATACAAAGCGTATTCCATACAAAAAAGCCAATAAAGGTGGTGGCAAAAACAAGTCGCCCTTTTTTGCTTGAGTTTGATTGAATGATGTTTTCCATTGCCATAAGCATGGGCACCAGGCCAACAAATAAAAAGAATGTAGTATATGAAGTAGGCGGCCAGGCAATCCACAGCAACAGCCCCGAGAATACAGCGAGTAAAAGGTTTTTTCTCATGCGATACAAAGAAACGAGGAATGTGTTAAATGATTGTATTCATGTTGAATAAATTATGTGATAGCCTTACTCAATCCTATCCGCCTGGGGGAGGGCTTAACCAACACGTCATTGCGAGACAGTGTGGCAAGAGCATTGGCCGTCGAAGCAATCTCTGCGTAGGCATGTCACGTTACTTGTCACTCGTCTACCGCTTCTGAGCCGCGGAGGCTCTTTGTTCTTTCCTTTATGAAAGAACCAAAACTAAGCGGAGCGTTCTCATGAACACCCATAAAACCAAACAACAGGTGAATAATCAAGTCGCCTCCCTATGCTTCGTTTGTCGCACGTGGCCACTGCTGCAAATCCAGGCAGCACCACGGACTTTTTATCTTTTGCCACACTTCGTTCCCGCTTGGCCTGCGCTTCGGCAAAATCTAAGAGGCCCCTTCCTGCCGCACAGCCCATCGGTGTTGCCTGCTTTCGCCCCGAAGCTGGGAGGCGACGGAAGAGTATCACTTGATATTATTTTATTTAAAGCCCTCTCTCCCGGGGAGGGTTTGGGTGGGGCTTTTACTCCTTCCCCGCTACGCAAATCACAAACTCCCCCTTAACCGGATGTGTTTCATAATAGGCCTTTACCTCGGCTACTGTACCGCGTACGGTTTCTTCAAAAACCTTAGTCAGCTCCCGCGATACGGAAATCATTCGGTCTTCGCCCCAATAGGTAATCATCTCATCCAAAGTTTTTAACAAACGGTGTGGCGATTCGTACAGTATGATGGTGCGCTCTTCGTCGGCTAAAAACTTATAGCGGGTTTGGCGGCCTTTTTTCAAGGGAAGAAATCCTTCGAAACAAAATTTATCGGTAGGGAAACCCGAGTTTACCAAGGCTGGTACAAACGCGGTGGCACCAGGCAAACACTCAACAGGTATATTAAACTTTAAAGCCTCGCGTACCATAAAAAAACCAGGATCGGATATGGCAGGCGTACCGGCATCAGATATGAGAGCAATGTTCTTTCCCTCCAGCAAAAACTTCACAATTTCACTGCTCGATTGATGCTCGTTGTGCTGATGATGTGCAAATACCCGCTTTTCTATCCCGAAATGCTTGAGCATAGGGGCCGATGTACGGGTATCTTCGGCCAGTATCAGGTCGGCCTCCTTTAGCACGCGTATAGCGCGATAGGTCATATCCTCAAGGTTGCCAATAGGCGTGGGCACTAAGTAGAGTTTACCAGTCATGCTGTTTTAGTGAGTAGCTATTGGTTGAATAGTTGATTAGGTAAAGCGTGAGCAAGCCAAAATAAAACCACTCACCATTCTCTATTAACCACTCACCAATTATATCTTTGCTGTTCAGAAATTAAAAATAATGCTGCAAGTTAGTTATATCCGCGATAACAAGGAACAGGTTTTGGCTCGTTTGGCTGTTAAAAACTTTAAACAATCAGAGCTGGTTGACGAAATTCTGGCGCTCGACGATAATCGTAAGCAAACTCAGAACCGTTTAGACAGTACATCGGCCGAGGCCAATGCTGCCGCTAAACGTATTGGAGAGCTGATGCGTACCGGGCAAAAAGAAGAAGCCGAAAAGGTAAAATCGCAAACCGGGACTTGGAAAGAGGATATTAAAAAATATGGTGAAGAACTCACCAATATTGAGCAGGAGTTATTGCAAAAAATTGTATTACTGCCCAACCTGCCGCACGCAAGCGTACCCAAAGGCGTAAGTGCCGAGGATAACGAAATTGTATTGGAAAATGGCGATAAACCGGCCCTGCCCGAAAGCGCATTGCCACACTGGGAACTGGCGGCCAAATACAATATCATTGATTTTGAGCTGGGTGTTAAAATTACCGGAGCGGGTTTCCCTGTTTATAAGGGTAAAGGCGCCAAACTGCAACGTGCACTCATCAGTTTCTTTTTAGATGAGGCCGAAAAAGCAGGTTACAGCGAAGTTATGCTGCCGCTTATGGTGAACGAAGCATCAGGCTTTGGTACCGGCCAGCTGCCCGATAAAGAAGGCCAGATGTACTTTGTTGGTCAGGATAATTTGTATTTGATACCAACCGCCGAAGTTCCCATTACCAACTTGTACCGCGATGTTATTTTAAAGGCTGATGAATTACCTGTTAAAAATACAGGCTACACCCCTTGTTTCCGCCGCGAGGCCGGTTCATATGGAGCACATGTGCGTGGACTGAACCGTTTGCACCAGTTTGATAAGGTAGAAATTGTACAGGTGGTTCACCCTGATAACTCTTACGATATTATAGAGGAAATGAGCAGCCACATACAAGGCCTGCTGCAAAAGCTGGGCCTGCCTTACCGCGTGCTGCGTTTATGCGGTGGCGATATGGGTTTTGCCTCGGCCTTAACTTATGATATGGAAACCTGGAGCGCAGCACAACAGCGCTGGTTAGAGGTATCATCAGTATCAAACTTTGAAACTTACCAGAGTAACCGCCTTAAACTGCGTTTCCGTAATGCCGAGGGTAAAACCCAATTGGCACACACGCTTAACGGTAGCGCACTGGCCTTACCGCGTATTGTAGCTACGTTATTAGAAAACAATCAAACCGAAAACGGTATAAAAATTCCCGAAGCATTAGTGCCTTACACCCGCTTTGAGTGGATAGACTAAGTTGATTTTGGAAGTCGGGTTTTCGATTTGATTTTTATTCCTCCTCTTCGAGATAGGGCTTTAGTGCGTTAGCTAAATACGCAATTAATTCGGGGTCGTTGTACTGGTAATTGTCTTCAATATCCAGCACAACGACCTCTTTTTCGTTTATAACCTCTTCAAAACGTTGCTTCAGGAGTTGCTTGTGCTTACGCTCCATTACAAAAATCACATCGGCCCAGGCCAGCAGTTTGGCACTAACCTTAATGCGGGCTTTATCGCTGGTACCTGCCGAGCGGGCTTCATACACCGGATGGTTTTTAAACAGATGCGCGGCCGTGGGGCTGCGCCATTGGTTTTTGCTGCAGATGAAGAGGAGGTTGGGCAATTTTTGGTTTATTAGATACTATCTTCTTCAATAAAAAGAACTTGTCTTTTTTCAATAATTTTCAGTAATCTATCTAAGTAAATAGATACATTATTTCTTGTTTGCTCATGTATTAGGTACATGTTTTCAAAATGTTGTTTAGTCAAACTTATATTTACCTTCCGCTCTTGCTGATTATTAGTTAAAACATTGTATGAGTATGTTTCATCAATGCTTTCGCCTTCATATTCTAAGTTAAATATAACTATGAACTTTTGCATGCTAAAAAGCTCCAAGTAGGCATACAATGTTTTTTTCTGTTTTGAGCCTTTAAGGTGTATAACATGTGAAACCTCATCTTCATTTAAAGAATAAGAAGTGTGATTGGTAGGATAATAAAAGAATACAGGGCAATCTTTGCCTCCATTAACGACAAAATCAATTATTGTTTTACATTCAGATTTATCGTGTTCTCTAAGTAGATAATAATTCAAAGCAATCTTAGCTATTGAACGCATATAGGTTATTCCTCCAAATCCAATCTCTTTAGGTTTGGTTGATAATTTATTTTGAACATAGCCTTTTTCTTTGTCAGGCAACGTTGTATACTTCTTATATTCAATTTTATGCTTCCTTGATAATTGCGTTCTAAGGTCTTTTAAAACTTTAGGATATTGCTTATTGGTAAGGAAATATTCTTTATCCCCACCCTCCACATTTACTCGGAGCCTCCATAATGCTTGCAGACCTTGTCCGACGAGCTTTATTTGCCCGTTAGCAGTAATTAATGGGATTTTTATCTCCCCTTTTTTTCTGTCACGCTTGATTGATAGTAAGTCTCCAAAAACACCAATTTGGTCGGCTAATTCACCATCTATATGTTCACCAAACTTTTGATTACACCCAGCGCAAATTAGTTTGTAAGATTTTAATCTACCTCCTATGCTATTATTAATCACATGTTCTAAAGAGCGATTTTCCTCTGTTAGTTCATCGCCACAACCGTAACAATTCATAAATAAAATTATCAAATTATGTCTCGGGGATTACTTCCCCGCCATATAATCCAACGTCAAATTACACAAAGCTTTAACGCCCAGCGTAAACCCGCTTTCGTCTATATAAAAATCGGGCGTGTGGTGTGCGGCTGTTTTGAGCGGGTCTTGTCCTTTGGGCATGCCACCTAAAAAGATGAACAGGCCGGGTATTTTTTCCTGGAAGAAACTGAAATCTTCGGCACCGGTTACGGCTGGGCGCAGCAGCACGTTGGCAGCCCCGGCAGTAGCTTGCAGAGTGGGCAGCATTTTTTCGGTCAGTTTCGGGTCGTTGTAAGTTACGGGGTAACGTACACTCAGCGGAATTTTAACTTCGGCAGTGGCACCGGCCGCCTCGGCGGTTTTGGTGGCAATGGTTTTTACGCGTTCGATGAGTGTTTTTTCATCGGCCGCACTTAATGCACGCAGGGTGCCAAGCATAGTTACCTGCTCGGGGATAATGTTGGAGCGGTTACCTCCGTTTATAGAACCAATAGTTACTACGGCCGCATTTTCGGTTACGTTAATGTTGCGGCTTACAATAGTTTGCAAACTGTTTATAATTTGTGCCGAAACTACAATAGGGTCAACGCTGCTCCAGGGATAAGCACCGTGGGCTTGCTTGCCTTTTACCACAATTTGCATATCGTTCACGGCAGCCATGGTTCCACCGGGGCGGTAAGTTATTTTACCCACCTCGGTTTGGGCGTTTATGTGTAAGCCAAAAATGGCATCTACCTTAGGGTTTTCCAGCACGCCTTCTTTAATCATCAGCTCGGCACCGCCTTCTTCGCCAAACGGAGCACCTTCTTCGGCCGGTTGAAAAATGAATTTTACGGTTCCATGTAAAACGTTTTTCATGCCTGATAATACTTCGGCCACGCCCATCAAAATAGATACATGCGTATCGTGCCCGCAGGCGTGCATCACACCAACCTCGGCATTGTTATAGGTGGATTTTATTTTTGATGCAAACGGAATATTTACCCGCTCGGTAACAGGCAAGCCATCCATATCGGCACGCAAAGCCACTACCGGACCGGGCTTACCGCCTTTAAGCACTCCAACCACCCCGGTTTTAGCTACCCCGGTTTTTACCTCAATTCCCAAGGCTTTTAAATGTGCCGCAATAATGCCCGCCGTGCGGGTTTCGTGATTGCCCAACTCGGGGTTAGCGTGAAAATCGCGTCGCCAGGCTATTACTTTAGCCTCCAGGGCATCGGCCTTTTTAGCAGCCTGGGCTTTTAAAGCAGTTTGTGCAAAAGAGGTTGAAGCGTATAGTGAGAATGCAAGGATGTAAAGTTTTTTCATGCCCGGATGGTTTTGGGCTTTAAGATAGCGTTTTAAAAAATAAAATTAGTTATATTGTATGAAGCAAATTCTACAATGTTTGGATTTGCTTTGACTTACTGCAGTGCCTTGTTAGGATAGGTAAAGTGTTTTTACACCTGCCTGTGGATGTTACTTTTTGTTTGCTGAAAGAAAAGTAACGCAAAAGAAAAGGCTGCGGCTACGTGCTGTTGCTACTTTGGTCTGTGCTTGTACTTAGGTCTGTGGTTACCGCAACATTCCTGATGCCGCGGAAGAGATAAGGTGTTAGGACTGTGCTTTGGGCTGGTAGTAAAAGAAAAACGGCACCGCTGTTACGGTGCCGTTTTTCTTTTATTAATGAGTAATTGTTCGTTCTCTTACAATTCAATGCTCTCGCCAATTGCCGGGAGTTTTAAGTTCAGACCGGCTTTCAAGAACTTTTCTTTAGCCTCATTTTTATCAATTTTTATAACCGGGAAGGTGTCATAATGCACACCTACCACATTCTTGCAGGCAATAAAATCGCAGGCCTTAACGGCATCATTAATACCCATGGTATAGTTATCGCCTATGGGTAATATTGCCCAGTCAAGTTCGTCTTCGGCCAGGAGTTTCATGTCATAGGTAAGAGCGGTATCACCGGCAAAATATATCTTTTTGTTTTCGGCATAAATTACAAAACCTGCAGGTACGCCGCCGTAACTGCCATCGGGCATTGAGCTGGAGTGAAGGGCATAAACCATTTTCACTTTACCAAAATCAAAGTCGAAAGCACCGCCAATGTTCATGCCGTGCGCATCAGGCACACCGTTGTTGCCCAGCCATCCGGCTATTTCGGCAATACAAATTACTTGGGCACCGCTTTGTTTTTGAATGGGCAACAGGTCTGCTACGTGGTCGCCATGCCCGTGCGATATAAGGATGTAGTCGGGCTTTAGCGCATTAACATCAATATGTTTAGCCAACTCATTAGGCGTTATAAACGGATCGAACAGCAGGGTTTTGCCACCGGTTTGTATTTCAACGGTTGAATGGCCGTAATAGGTAAGTTTCATAGTTAGCTTGTTTAATGTTTTAACAAAGTTATAGATAGTTGTTTAAACATAGAGTAGTAACAGCGTTATCAAACTTTTGTTAGTTTATCCGGGTTTTGGCGATTGTCCCAAAACATAACCAACTGAACCGAACCATTTTTGAACCTGTATAATAAGCTGGTTTGTTTAGTTATTACCGCACGATAAGCATTCTTGCGAACGGAATACGGATAAAGCTGATAGTTATGAGATATATGTTTGATTGTAATGCTTACCCGATGTGTAAAATCAATAACTTCTTTCTCAGTCCACTCCTCACTTAAATAACGCAGTATATTGTAATAGGTTATTTTAGCTTTAGGAGACCATATAATGGGATAGTTCATTATTTTTTTCCAAAAAGCCGCTTTGCTTCCTCCATTACTTCCTCGTGTGGAATGCCTTCACCCCGGTCAAGCTGTTCACAGGCTTCATCAAAATGGGTTTCTGCTTCTTTAGGTAAAGTATTCCAAAAGTCATCACTTTCCATCTCCAATAAAGCCTGTACTTCTTGTAATACCGCGTCATCATCAGTATTAATGATGCGCTCAACAATTTTGTATTTTAATGCTGCGTCCATATTTAAAGATACAGAATTTCTACAGAAAAATTATTGTCCAAACATGCCACCCAAATCGCCAAACATATTTTTGGTCATAGCGGCCATTTCGGTTTGGCTTACGTTTTCGGCCTGTTCCAAGGCTTTGTTAACAGCAAGTACCATGAGCTCTTCCAACTCTTCTTTATCAGCTTCTTTCAAAAACTCTTCGTTAATATTGATGCTTTGCAATACCTTATTGGCATTGGCCGTTACGGTAATTTTACCACCTTCAACACTACCGCTCACGGTAACATTGTCTAAGCGGTTTTTCATTTCGCCAGCTTTTTGCTGGGCTTCAAATAGTTTATCGAACATGATTTTTGAGTTATTGGTTGATTGAGTTAAATATTTGATTGAGTTATAATTAAGTTTACAACTACTCACTTAATCAACTACTCAACCACTCACAAAATATTAATCTTCCGCTGTTTCGCCAGTACCTTTATAGGCATCCTTGCGTACCACTGGCATACCTGTGGCTTTAAACAAATCGTCTAAATGTAAGAGACTGCCATTCACTAAGTTTCCTAACAAAATAATGGTGACATCGTTTTTAAGGTCGCGCAAGAAAATATGGCGAAAACCGTGCCACCAGCCAGTATGGTAAACCACCTTCTGGTTTTTGTCTTCAAATATGCGCCAACCGTAGCCGTAACTAAAGTGACCACGAATTAACGGCGTTACATGAGCTGCATACGCCGAGTCCTGCGTGGCCGGTTTAATTAAACGCCCGGCTTTCAGCGCCTGGTCAAACAGGTACAAATCGCCAATGGTGCTGTAAATGCCTTTATCGCCCACGGGGCCATCTAAAAAGTTTTGTGCTACCGAGTAACGCCAGCTATTACGATCGTGGCCAACTACATCGGCCGGTATTTTATCATAAACCGCTTTTGAGTAAACGGCCGTATGCGTCATGCCCGATGGTTTAAAGATGTTCTCCTGCATATATTGTGCATAGGGCATGCCTGTAACCTTTTCGATAATGGCACCCAGCACCATGTAGTTGGAGTTGTTGTATAAAAAGCGCACGTTGGGCTTATTAAAAGGAGCCGGTTTATATTCGGCAATCAGGTTCATTACCTGTTGGTTGGTAATGCCTTTCTTTTGGTCGCGGTGCTCTTTGCGGTACAGGCCGTCAACAAAGTAAACATAGTTCATCATGCCCGAGCGGTGGGTGAGCAGCAGGCGTATGGTTACACCTTCGTACGGAAAGTTGGGATAAAAGTCGCGCACATCCTGGTCGAGTTTAATTTTACCTTGTTCCCAAAGCATCATGATGGCCGTGCCGGTCATGGTTTTTGATACCGATGCCAGTTCGAACTTCGAATCGAGCTTTAAACTATCGCGGGTGAGGTGATTGGCCCAGCCAAAGGCACCTTCATAAATGATCTTTCCCTTTTTGGCTACCAGCACATTACCGTTGAAAGCACTTTTTTTATGCAGGTGCTGCATAAAAGCATCAACTTCTTTATCGGCATCCTTGGGATCGTATTTTAACAGCTTTTGCGGCTCAAAGGGTTTTCCTTCATTTTTAACACCATTTTTAGAAGAAGAAGAATTGGAGCAGGATGCCAATACATTCATGACCAGCATGCCGGCCAATATACTTTTGTTCAGTAAGTTCATTATATACACAGAGAGAGCCTTCGCTTTAAACGACTGCGAAAATCAGAAATTATACCCCGGTTAAAAAGTAAATGTTTTAATTATTTCACTTAAAGTTTTTGTTAGGACATAATTAACAAAAAACACCCATAAAGTTAAGGTTTAAGCAAGCCTAATAGAGTGCCGACAATTAAATTAAGAAATAAACATATTTAAAAATGTTTAAACAAGCTTTTTGTAATGATGAGACACTTTAAATGCCAAATTGATAATACAAGCATGATGTGAGCTTAATATCTTCTTAATAAGGCATCGGGACTTTTGTTGCAGCAAACACACCAACAACAAGGCATTTACATGTACCCGCAACTAAGTGATGAGGAATTAATGGAGCTTTTGAAAGCCGATGACCATTTGGCACTAGAAAACCTGTTTAACCGTTACTATAAAACGCTATGCCAGTTAAGCGCTGTGTACACCAAAGATTTTGAGATTGCCGAAGAAATTGTAGCTAACCTGTTCATGAAAATTTGGGACGGCCGCTATGAGGCCAATGTGCAAAATGTTAAAAGCTACCTGTCAGTTTCGGTGCGCAATGCATCACTTAATCATACCCAAAAAGCGAAAGCCCCTGTCCATTCAATAGACGAGGTAGCTCATCAGCTGAACGAGGTGCAGGATCACAACACACCGCTCAACATCATTACCCGCCGCGAATCGTACAACCGCATCATCAGTTTGATTGATACCCTGCCGCCATCGCAACGCGAAGTGGTGTTGATGAGCCACGTTGACAACCTGAACAAGCACGAAATAGCCCAAACCTTAAATATTTCGGTACGTACGGTTGAAACAACCCTTTACCAATCGGTAAAAAAGCTGCGTTCCCTGCTTAAAGATTCTTATAATTCGGCTGCCAGTAATTAATCATTTCTTAATGTATTGATAACGCAACGCGCTACGTATGCGGTGCCGGTAAATCTGTCTTTATAGGTAGAAACAGATTAATGGAAGAGCACAGCTATCGTTTAATTATTGAATACTTCGAAAAAACCATCAGCGATGAAGGGTTAACGCAATTGCAGGACTGGATTGAAGAAAACCCCGAAAACCAGGCGCAGTTTATTGAAACCATACAAATACTGGAAGCATCAAGAG
Organism: Mucilaginibacter terrae; assembly: GCF_031951985.1. Lineage (NCBI taxonomy): Bacteria > Pseudomonadati > Bacteroidota > Sphingobacteriia > Sphingobacteriales > Sphingobacteriaceae > Mucilaginibacter > Mucilaginibacter terrae. The sequence goes on from NZ_JAVLVU010000001.1 coordinate 3,435,320, forward strand.
CATACGTTAACCAAAACCTTAACCAGCAAAAAAGCTGGAACAGCATACAGAGCTATATTGATGGCCCGCAAAAGGTAAGATCGTTACGTGTTTTAAAATACAGGTGGCTGGCTGTGGCTGCCCTGCTTCTGACGGTGTGTACTACCGGTTTGATCTGGTACAAGCAAATACTCAATGCCATAATGCCTATCGAATACGCCGAGGTAAGCAACGTGAACGGCAGGCATATTAAAATACAACTACCTGATAGCTCGGTAGTATACCTGAGCGGCGGTAGTAAAATAAAATACGTTAAATACTTTAAGGGCGATAAGCGCGACGTATACCTCAACGGTGAGGCCTTTTTTGATGTAGTGCACAAAACCAAACCCTTTGTAGTAACCAGCAGCGAAATATCGACCGTGGTATTGGGTACCTCGTTTAATGTAAAAGCCTATAACGGGGATAAAAAGGTAACAGTAACCGTGCAGAGCGGTAAGGTTGGCGTAATGGCCAAAGTAAACGGGCAAAACAAACTGGTTAAATACCTTACGCCCAACGAGCAGATAGAGATTAATACACTAAATGGTCTTTATGCATTTGGCAAGACTGATGCATCGGCAGTTAGCAGCTGGATAAGCAACGGCTTTAATTTTTACAACACCTCGTTAAAAGATATTGCAGCATCCCTTGAGCATCACTACGGTGTTCAAATTGACTTTACGGATGCCGAACTGGGGCACATTAAACTCACGACTAAATTTAACAATGCCCCGCTGCCACAGGTAATGGAAACCCTGAGCGAGCTTTCGGGCTTGGCTTATACCCAAAAGGGCAACCAGTTTTTCTTCACCAACACCGATCAAAAAGGAGGAAGCATCATGAGATAGACTTTTCCTTAACCTCAATTAAATAAAAAAGCCAGGACGTTGCTGGTAACAACTCCCGGCTCCAAAAAATTTAAACTCACGACTAAATAAGTATAAATTAAAGTAAATATATGAAAAAATCATGGTTATTGGCCATACTGGTTTTTTTACAAATGGCGGTTGCTTTCACTAATGTGCAGGCACAGGTCATCACTAAAAAGATAACTTTCGGGGGCAACGGCATTACGCTCAAAGCCGCCTTTGATCAGATCGAAAAGCTGGCAGGTGTTACCATCAGCTACAACAACTCCACTTTTAACGATAAACGTACCGTTACCCTAAACCGTGCCGAGCGCACCGTGCAGGAAACACTTACACAAGTATTACGCGGCACCAACTTCACCTTCAGGCCATCGGGCAATAACATTTTGCTGGTAGCCCAAAGCCGCGACAATATTGTTATACGTGGTAGCGTAATTGACGATGATGATACACAGCCATTAATTGGTGTAACTATCAGCAATGATCAAAAACGCACGTTGGCAGTAACTAATGCTGCAGGTCAGTTTAGTATAAATGTACCTGCAGGTACAGCCGTAACCGTGGGTTATGTGGGCTATACCTCGCAAACCGATACTTACAACTCGACTCAAAACAACCTGGTGGTGCGCTTAAAGCGTGGCTCGAGCGAGTTGCAGGAGGTGGTTGTTACTGCACTTGGTATTAAGCGCGAAGAAAAATCATTAGGTTATGCGCAAACCACCGTGAAAGGCGAACAATTAACCGAGGCCCTTTCAAACAACTGGACCGATGCACTTTCGGGTAAAGTAGCGGGCCTCAACCTCGTACGCTCAAATAGCGGGCCTACCGGATCGAACAAAATTATTTTACGTGGCGAAAACAACCTTACCGGCGATAATGAAGCGCTGATTGTGGTTGACGGTGTGGTAATTAGCCAGGGTAGTGGCCGCCGTACATCTAATGCGGGCGAATCGGTTTATGCAACATCGAGCGATAACCTGCCGGCCGATTATGGTAGCAACCTTAACGACCTCAACCCCGAAGATATTGAAACCGTTACCGTATTAAAAGGTCCTGGTGCTTCGGCTTTGTATGGTCAGCGTGGTGCAAACGGTGCTATTATCATTACTACCAAATCGGGTACTATCAAGAAAAAAGGCCTGGGTATTACTTTGCGCTCAAATTTAGGTTTAGAGTCGGTTAATCGCTGGCCCGATCTGCAATATGAATATGGCCAGGGTACTGCGGGCAGCAACTACTACTCATACCTTGCCGGTCCTGATGGTGCAAGCACCAGCGCAACCAGTTCGGCTTACGGGCCTAAGTTTGATGGGCAAATGTTCTACCAGTTAGATCCCGTTACCCAGGCGCAATCAACCGTGCGCACACCTTGGGTACCTTATAAAAACCAAACCCGTGAGTTTTTCGAAACCGGTAAAACCTTTACCAACTCCATCAGCATTGATGGTGGTAACGATAAAACCTCGGCACGCTTTTCGGCAACAAATGTTAAAAATGATTGGATTACCCCTAACACTGGTTATGGCCGTAACAGCTTAGCCCTGTCCGTTAATACCAAGGTTAGCGATAAATTAACCATTGCATCGAAAGTAAATTACAACAACAAAACCAGCGATAACCTGCCGGGTGCCGGTTATGGTAATCAGTCTTTAATGTACTGGTACATTTTCTGGCAGCCCAATGCCGATTTAAACTGGTTGAAAAATTACTGGAAGAATGGAAAAACCGACCGCGAAATCTTTTATCCGTTCAGTTCATTCCCCGAAAACCCATACGCTATATCGTACGAGTTTATCAACCGGTCAACCCGTAACTCGGTTACCGGTAATGTACAGGCCACTTATAACTTTACAAAAGAGCTGAGCTTGATGGTGCGCGCCACTATGGATATGGGTTATGAGCAACGTGCACAGGAGCGCCCTTATGACGCGGGCACCAAATACCCTAAAGGCTCGTTCCGCACACAAAACATTTACTCGCAAGAGGCTGGCGGCGATTTCCTATTACGCTACAACAAAAAAGTAACTAAAGATATAACCCTTACCGCTACCGCAGGTGGCAGCATGCTACGCAACACCTACAACCGCGATGAGGTGCGTGCCGACTCGTTGGTTTACCCGGGTTTATACTCTATGGCCAATGCTGCCGGTACACTGGTAACCTTGCCTTATAAATCTAAATACTCGCTAAATAGCTTTTACGGCTTATTATCAACCAGCTATAAAGATTATTTATTCCTGGATTTAACCGGCCGCGAAGACTGGGTAAGTACACTGGCCACCGCCACCCGTACCGATGATGTTGGGTTTCTTTTACCCATCGGCAAGTGTGAGCTTTTTGCCATCAGAGGCATTTAAAATGCCAAAGATATTCAACTATGCCAAAGTAAGGGCATCATTAGCCTCGGTAGGTAGTGGTACAACCACGCCTTACCAAACTACGTTCAACTACACGCCATCCTTAACCTCGCCGGGTTTGGTTAACCCTGGTGTGTTGGCCAATCCTAACTTAAAGCCCTTACGTACCACTACGTTTGAGGTTGGTGTTGAAACCAAGATGCTGAACAGTCGTTTAGGTTTTGACATTGCCCTTTATACCGGCGAAACCAAGAACCAGATTTTGAGCCGTCGCCTCGATCAATCATCAGGTTACTCGGCAGCCATATTTAACCTGGGCCGTGTAAACAATAAAGGTATTGAGATTGCCTTGAACGGCACTCCTGTAAAAACTTCAAAATCATTCAGTTGGACGGTGTTTGCCACCTTCTCGGCTAATAAAAACGTTATTAAAGAGGTTGACAGTGCCGTTGTATTACGCACAGGCCCTACAGGCGGCGGCCAGATTGTGGCTAACGTTGGCGGTAGCATGGGCGATTTATATGGCCGCGGTTACCTGCGTGCACCCGATGGGCAAATAGTTTACGATGCCGCTACCGGCTTTGCCAAACTTGCACCCGATGTAGTTTACTTAGGTAACACCATACCTAAATGGCGTACCAGTATGGGCCATACCTTTAAGTACAAACAGCTAAGTTTAAACGTATTGTTTGATGCCCAGTATGGTGCCGTTGCTTACTCGCTGTCAAACTACAAACTGTCTGAACAGGGGAAGAACACTGCTACTTTACCCGGTCGTTACAACGGTATCATTGGTAACGGCGTTATTCAAAATGCTGATGGCAGCTATCGCCCTAACAACGTAGTGGCATCAGATATTGATAATTACTACCGCTCGCACTTTGGTATTGATAATGCCGAAGGCAACACCTTCTCAACCGATTTTATCAAATTCCGTGAGGCTAACCTCGATTACACCTTCTCCCAAAAAGTGGCTTCAAAATTAGGAGTTCAGCGCTTATCGGTTGGTGTTTATGGTCGCAACCTGTTCATCTGGACCAAGTGGCCCATATTCGATCCTGAGTTTGGTACCCTTGCCGGAACCGACATTGTGCAGGGCTTTGAAACGGCTCAGTTCCCTTCCACACGCACCTTTGGCTTTAACTTAACTATTGGCTTATAACATATACCCAATGAAAAAATACACACACTTTATTATTACAATGGCGGTGGCTATCGTCATTGTGGCATCGTCAGGGTGTAAAAAAAACTTTATTGAAACCAATACCGACCCTAACGGCATAACCAATGCCCTGCCGCAGCAGCTATTAGGCCCGGCACTGGTAAATACGGTATCATACAATATGCTGCGCAGCCGTACGCTTAATAACGAGCTAATGCAGGTAACCGTTGATCTGGGTGACTCAGAAGGCCGAATTTTCAGGTATGATATACGTAACAGCGCAGCCGATTATACCTGGAATGGCTGGTACTCGCAACTGGTTAACTTTAAAGACATTTACAAAGTTGCCAGCGTTGCGCCTAACTATAATGAGAGCTATATGGGTATATCACTCATATGCCAATCATGGGTAATATCAATGCTAACCGATACTTACGGCGATGTGCCTTTTTCACAGGCTGGCTCGGCGCGTGATAGTTTAAACTACACCCCTAAGTTCGACAGGCAGCGCGACATTTATCTTGATATTTTTAACAAGCTTGAAGAGGCCAACACCCGTTTAGCTAAAGGCAGCAATGTAACCAGCGGCAACGGCGACCCTGTGTTTGGTGGTAACGCTGCAAAATGGCGCAAATTTGGTAACACCTTATATCTGCGTTTGCTCATGCGTTTATCGGGCAAGGCCGAGGTTTCGGCGCAGTGCATTGCCAAGATCAAGGAAATTATTGAAACCCGTGCAACTGATTATCCGCTTATGGCCAGTAATGATGATTCGGCCGTATTAAAGTGGACAGGCACCAACTTCCTTACCTCGCCATTTGTGGGTAATGCTGTAGGCAACGTACGTGCTCAGGATTTTAGGGCAACACCAATTGCCGAGTTCTTTATCAATAACCTCATTACCTGGAACGATCCGCGTTTATTTGTTCAAAACCGCTGGTCGATAGCCCCTTTCCAGGGTGCTTTTGCAGGTGTACCAAGTGGTTATGCGCCTGGGCAGGGCATAACCGGTAAATCATATTTTTATGCTACCGATAGCAACTTCCCAACCACGTTAATGAGCGAGCCTTTAATGGGCAACATCATGAACTACCCGGAACTGCAATTTATTTTGGCCGAGGCTGCAGCCAAAGGCTGGATAAGCACGCCTGCCGAAAATTACTACAAAAGCGGCATCACTGCAGGTATAAATTTTTGGTTGCCAACCTACACTGTTAATATCGATGCCTATTTAACGGCAGCTGATATTGTATGGAACAATAATGCAACGCTTGACCAAAAAATGGAGATGATACATGTGCAAAAATATTACTCCATGTTTTATACCGATTTTCAGCAATGGTTTGAATACCGTCGTACCGGTCACCCGGTGTTGCCTAAGGGTAACGGTTTGCGCAATAACGGTGTAATGCCGGCAAGGTTAACTTACCCGGTTTACGTACAATCGGCCAACCCAACCAACTACCGCGCTGCCGTTGCCGCACAAGGAACTGATGCTATTAACACACAGGTTTGGTGGCAAAAACCTTAATTAGTCAAATCAATAATTACGAATATCAAAACATAATGAAAAAGATACATTTGTTGATGATGATAATTGCAGCCGCAATAATTGGCGGTTGTAAAAAAGACAATTACCCGGGTGGTGTACCCGGCCCAACCATAGCCGTGTTAGACCTTCGTGCCGTTTACAAAGGCAGCGATATAACGCTTAACGAAGAAAACATGAGCGGTGCAAAGCAGTTTGTGGGTGTGGTAATATCAGACCCTTCATCGCGTAACCTTGCTGCCGGCAACGTGGTAGTACAAAACTATGGCCGCAATAAATTACTGCGCGGAATTAACCTGGTTTTAGGTGCCGCGGCCGCTAATTATGCGGCTGGTGATTCGGTACAGGTAATAGTTACCGGCTCAACCTTAACCCGTGTAAACGGCACTTTATCCATTACAGGTTTGTCCGAATCTGCCATAACTAAATTGGGTAAAGTAAATTATTCGGTAGTACGTGCTGCAAACGCGGCCGCAATTATGGCCGCACCCGATACGTATGAAAGTACACTGATTTCGATAAGCAACGCCATTACCGAGCCAGAGCCTGTAGCGGGTGATACTTATGCAGGTAACAAGATGATTAACGATGGTTTTGGTAAAATGACCATGCATACCGAGGCTAACGCAAGTTTTGCCGGCACCGAATTGCCTGCAAGCGCCAATTTTATAGGCATTGCCGTTGTAGGTGCCGATGGCAAAATACAACTTTGGCCACGCCGCATTAATGAAATTCGTCCGTTGCCGTTGGTTAAGCCATCACCTATAATTATTACCGGTTATTTAACTAATCCACCAAGTAATGATAATAACTACGAGTACATTCAGCTTAAGGCCACCCGCGACATTGATTTTGCAGTAAACAATTTTTCGCTGGTTACCTGTAATAATGCAGGTTCGGGGCCGGTACCGGTTAATGGCTGGGCAATTGGCGATGCACGTTCGTACAAGTTTAATATTACCTCGGGTACGGTTAAAAAAGGCCAGTATTTTTACGTAGGTGGTTTTAAAAACATATTTGGAGCTGCATCAACCGATATGGGTGCCTCTGTATGGGGTAACAGTACTTTATACTCTAACGTTAATGGTGCCGATTTTGGAACTGCAACCAGTAACCTGCTTGCAAACAGCGGAAACATTGCGGGTATTGCCGTTTTTCAGGGTACTACGGTTAATGCATCAACCGTTCCGTTAGATGTAATTATGTACGGTGGAGCAGGCAACTTCTATTCGGCCGGGCCGCCTGAGGTTGGTTACCGTGTTACCAATAACGATTACTATGGCACTATAAACCCAATTACGGGTGCTTCACAAAACTTTTACGGCTCGGGTACCAATACTCAAAAATTAGGATACCCTGCTAATGAGAATTTTGTACAGTTAGGTGGCGTTTATGATGCCGTATCGGGCCGATGGACCACACCGAGAACGCTCATAAGCATTCCGTTAACCAAAACAACTCCGGTTACCACGCTGGAAGTGGCCGATAACTTTACCAAAATCGTGAATTAATTTTTTCTTCATCAGGCGGGCCAATTACCCGCCTGATTTATTCTACTAACAATGAACCGCAGACTATTTATACAACGCTCGCTGGTAATTACCGGTGCGCTATCCCTTCGTTTAAAAAATACTTTTGGCTTTAACCGCAGTGCCGCCGTTACTGGTAAAGTAACTGCTAACGGGAAGCCCCTGGCTAACGTGCTTATATCAGATGGGTTTAGCATCGTACCAACCGCTGCCGATGGCAGCTACCAGCTAAGCCCTGATGCTAAGGCCGAGTTTGTTTTCATCAGTATACCATCGGGCTACGAGTTTCCGCATGATAAGTTTTTGACCCGTCATTACCGTCGTTTAAGCGAGGGCAGTGAACTGAATTTTGAACTTGTGCCATTAAAGCAAGATGACAGCAAGCATACCTTTATCGTATGGGCCGATCCGCAGGTGCGTAATAAAAAAGACGTTGCCCAAATGATGGCACAATCAGTACCCGATACGCGTAAAACGGTAGAATCACTGGCCGGGCAGTTGGTTCACGGTATTGGCGTGGGCGATTTGGCCTGGGATAACCTGGAGTTTTTTAACGACTATGATAAGGCCATAGGTCAAATAGGTGTGCCATTTTTTCAGGGCCTGGGCAACCATGATATGGACTACCGCCAAGGCGGCGATGAAACATCCGACCGTACCTTTAAAAGCCATTACGGCCCTACTTATTACTCGTTTAACCGTGGCCGCGCGCATTATGTAATGATAGATGACGTGCGCTACCTTGGCCGCGAGCGCGAGTACGATGGTTATATTACCGAAGAGCAACTGGCATGGCTCGAAAAAGACCTGAAGTTTGTAAAGAAGGATGATCTGCTGATTATTTGCCTGCATATACCGGTTTACAACCAGGTTAAAAATAATAAAGACCTTTACCGTTTACTGAGACCGTTCAAAAACGTGCATATCATGTCGGGCCATACGCATTATAACGAAAACAACATCGACGGTAATATATATGAGCACAACCATGGTACCGTTTGCGGTGCCTGGTGGACCGGTCCGGTTTGCGAGGACGGCTGTCCGCGCGGCTACGGCGTTTACAGCGTTGAGGGCAACAACCTTAAATGGTACTACAAAAGCATGGATACTGATAAAACCAATCAGCTTTCGATATTTATAGATGAGGAAGGTAAAGCCTCAGCCAATGTATACAACTGGGACCCACAATGGAAGGTGGAGTACTGGATTGACGGACAATACAAAGGCATTATGAAAAATGAGCCAGGGCTTGATCCTGTAGCTACCCGCTTGTATTTAGGCGATAAACTACCTGCCGGTCGCACCTTTCCTGAGCCACGCGAAACCAAGCACTTATTTGTTGCCAAAATGAAAGGCGGCAAAAAGATAAAAGTAGTAGCCACCGACCGCTTTGGCGATAAGTACGAGCGCGAAATGGAAGCGTAGTTTCCTACATATTATACCCCTTGTCATTTTGAGCGATAGCGGGAAATCTTATACGCTTTGTAAGCTAATCGTGCGTATAAGATTCCTCCTTGGGTCGGAATGACATTTAATAACCGTTCTAAATATGAAAAAGCACCTTACCGGAATAGCCATCATTTCACTCATCAGTCTAAATACTTTCGCCCAAAAAGCAATCCCGGCATTCCCAATGTTTGATACCGAAGCCCACCGCGGGGGTAGGGGATTGATGCCCGAGAATACCATTCCGGCTGTGCTGCACGCCATTGATTTAGGTGTAACCACATTGGAGATGGATACCCATATTACGGCCGACGGAAAGGTGATCCTTTCGCACGATGATGCCTTTAACCCGCTATTTACCCTTACACCCGATGGCAAGGAGATGAGCAAAGAAGAAGCGCATCAATACGCGCTTTTGAAAATGAACTATGCCGATATTGCAAAGTTTGATGTGGGCATTAAGCCTTATAATAAGTTCCCTGGACAAAAGAAAATTAAGGTATATATACCACTGCTCGAGGCCGTAATTGACAGTGTGCAGCAATACCTCAAAGCCAAAGGCAAGCCGCAGGTTTTTTACAACATCGAAACCAAGAGCAAGCCCGAAGGAGATAATATTTACAACCCCGAGCCCGAGCAATTTGTAAAGCTGTTGATGGAGGTCATCGAGCGTAAAAAAATAACACCTTATGTGATTATACAGTCGTTTGATAAGCGAACTATACAGTTGCTCAATAAAAAATATCCGCAAGTAAAAACCTCGTTCTTGGTTGATGACAAAAGAATATTAGACGAGCATTTGGCAGAGCTGGGATATAAACCATTTATATACAGTCCGGCTTATAAAATGGTTACGCCCCAAATGGTGCAGCAATGCCACGCTAAAGGCATTAAAATTGTGCCCTGGACGGTTAACACTGCCGACGAAATAGCATCACTTAAAGCCATGGGCGTTGATGGAATCATATCTGACTACCCTAACCTGCTGGTTAAATAAAAACAAGTATGTTGAGCTAAGATCTATTCATATCATTTATAAGAGTCAGGCTTCCTTTTACTATCAGGAACCTTTAAACTTGACTCCTGATTCTATATTCTTGATCCTCTATTTTGGTTTACTCAACAAATTCACAAACAACCTGTAAGCCCCCGGCACCCCGGCAGGCAACTGCCTGAAGAACGCCAGCGAGGTATATACATACCTGCCTTTGCCATAATTAGCCGAAATTAATGAACCATTTTTAGGTGATTCGCCTGCATCATTCATCTCAAAAATGGTTTGATACTCCTGCACTACGCCGTTAACAAAGTACAGGCCGCGTTCTTGTACCCAACCGTCAAAATCGGTTTGGGTTATTTTGTTGGGATAGTTCAGCAGCGGGCTTTGCGGGTTGGTAATTGTCACTTTGGCAAACTCATCGGTAACGCGCTCATTACCCGGAAGTAAAGCGTAGGGGCCTATTTGCTGTGTTACCAAGCCTGCCGGATTATTGTATTGCACCACCAAATTACCGCCATTTTTTACATACTCCATTAACTTAGGTTGTTCAAAGGCCAAACGTTCGTCAACGTTGTAAGCTCGCACACCGGTAACAATGGCATCGTAAACAGATAAGTCGCCGTTCATGATCTCGTTTTCGGTGAGCAGGTGTACCTCGTAGCCTATCTGGCGCAGGGCATCGGCCACAAAATCACCAGCTCCGGTTATGTAACCTATCTTTTTACCGGCAATTTTCAGGTCGAGGTTTACCAGCTTGGCCTGTGCAGGCGGGAATAACGATATATTAGGAATATGCTCGTATTGAATACGCTGTAAGCCTAAACTGTAGTTTTTGCCGTTTACCGTAACAACTGCTTCGGCGGTACCGTTTTGTGCATTGGCAATAGGGGTTATGGTAAAGTCAGCCGTCCACTCGTCGCCCTTTTTCTTATCAGCAAAGCTTATGCTCGCCGGACTGATCTGCCAACCCACCACCGGTTTAATGCTGATGCTTCCGCCACCATTAATAAAACTTTTAAGCTTTACCTGTAAAGTTTGCGGCTGTTTGGTGCTGTACACATAAACCTTATTGCTAATGGTTGCCGTAACCGGCGGGGCAATTTCAATTGGCTCGTACAGCTCACCACGCACCGGATCAACATATTTATATATTAATTTACGGTCGTAATGAATGGGCTTGCCTTCTATCTCAAAAGTATAGCTCACAGTTAACAGATCGGGATTTTCGGGGTTGCCTGCCAGCTCGTCGTTGGGTAAGGTATAAGCGCCTATGCCGTGCGGCGCATTGAGCCAGTAGGGCTGAGTTAACTTATCGGCAAGGGCTTTAATGGAATAAGTTTTTAACTCGTTAGCGGGTATAACCTGCCCGGTTCCTGCAAAAGTTTGCGCTTGCTTTTGTATGCTGATGCTTTGCAGTTTGACCTTATTACTGTAGCGGTTTAGCACCTGCGAGCGGATGGCAATGCTATCACCCAGGGCATAACTGGCTTCGGCGGCATAGCTTTCAAACCATAGGCCGGCACATGCGGCTATTAAGTTATCCAGTTCTTTAAGCTTGAGGGTGCGCCAGTATACATCGCTTACTTTTTCAATTTTGGTACGAAGTTTTACCAGTTCGGGCACTGATTTTTCGGGAGCATCGGCATCAAATGCTTTGGAGATGATAGAAAGATTGGTGGCAATATCGTCTCCGCCTTTTACTCGTTTCCAGGTGGTAAGGGTACCGTCGAGCAGGTCTTCTTTTGGAGCCTCGCCCAATATGGTCTTAAAATACTCGAATGATTGCCCGCGTTGCCTTGCCGAACCAAAACCCTGCGATTTATGGTTAGAACGGCTTTCGGCTGCAATTTCGCCGTAGCCTTTTCCCAGTATAGGATTGTAAACGCCTACATCTACCTTAAATTGATCAGGGCTTATGGTATTGTTACCTCCAAAATTAAAGGTGTTCCACAGCAGGCGTTTGGCCTGCCATGGCTGTACATACTTCAACTGTTCGGGGTAACGCTTCGGATCGGCCGCGGCGGTAAAAGCCTCTTGGGTTATAATTGCCGATGAGGTATGGTGCCCATGCCCGCCCTCGCCGGTAGTAGGGAAACGGCATATCATTACATCGGGTTTAAATTGGCGTATCACCCATACCATATCGCCTAAGATCTTATCACGGTCCCAAATTTTCAGCGTTTCATCAGGGCCTTTGCTAAACCCAAAATCGTTGGCGCGGCTAAAAAATTGCTCGGCACCATCAGCACGGCGGGCAGCTAACAGCTCCTGTGTGCGTATTAAACCTAACAGTTCGGCCTGCTCGTTACCTATCAAATTCTGACCACCATCGCCACGGGTTAACGCCAGGTAGCCGGTACGGTAGCCTTTTTCCTGCGCCAGGTAGGCCAGCAAACGGGTATTCTCATCATCGGGGTGGGCGGCTATGTAAAGCACGCTGCCCAATACGTTCAACTTTTTAAACTGCTGCCTTATGGTAGATAAATTGGCCGGTGGAGCCGTTTGCGCTAATGCACCGGTTGTTATGAGTAGAGCAATTGAAAGTGATTTAAAAATCTTCATAAAATTTATGGCTGAGGATACCGCTGCTGAAAGTACAAATATTAGATAAACAGATATTAATTTTTATGCGCCTTTTGACATTGTGATGTTGCGTTGATGTATGCGCTTGTTTTACAATCCTTGTTCGTTAAAAAATGAGCGCAAGTTTAGCATTTTTATTCTCCACTCTTGAGACGGGGCGGGTTAAGTTGAGCGGACAGGAATATGTAATTAGCCAACTATACTTTTCTAAAAAAGACGTACCCCTCCACCCCTCTTGAAAGGGAAATCTTACAAACCCATTCTTCTCAATTTGTCCAAGCCGTGTCTCTCATAGATACCTCTGTAGTGCTAATAACAAAGTAATATTGAACGCGGCGCAGGGTCCTCTACGAGAGACCCTGCTACAACGAGTGTAATGTTTTTTGTTCAAGCAGGGTCTCTCAAAGAGGGTCCTGTAGTGCTATGACAAAGTAATATTGAACGCGGCGCAGGGCCCTCTGCGAGAGACCCTGCTACAACGAGTGTAATGTTTTTTGTCCGAGCAGGGTCTCTCAAAGAGGACCCTGCAGTGCTAATGACAATGCAAAATTGAAACCCGGCGCAGTGTTTCTGCGAGAAACACTGCTGCAACCATAATATAGTGTTGATACCAGTATTATATATAATGAAGCCCATGTGGTATTTCAATCATGTAAAAAGCGTTCTTCTAATTACTTATTAAAACAAATTAGAAAAATTTCTATTAACATTCTTAAATCCTAATTCCTTCAGCATAACTAATTACAGGCTTTACAAGCATTTTACAAAAGCATTACAATAATCGAATAAATTAATCAAACGATTGATTAATTTTGCATCATCGAAAAAGTAATGGAGAAAGAAAAAATAGACAAAAGAGATCACATACTGGATGTAGCCGAAAGGGTATTTGCAGAACATGGTTTCGACGGCTCATCCACCCGCTTAATTTCGGGCGAAGCCGGTGTAAATATGGCCATGCTAAATTATTACTTCGGATCTAAAGAAGGGTTATTAGTTGCGCTTTTTGAGCGCCGTACATCTGCCTTTCGCAGCCTAATACAAAACATAGGCAAAAATGAAAACATTAGCGCCTGGCAAAAAATAACGGAGTATGTTGATGCATACATTAACCGGGTTTTTAACAGCAATAATTGTTTTCAAAAGGTAATACACCAGGAAATGATCATTAGGCGTACCGGCGAACTGGCCGACAGGATAAACGACATGATTATGCAAAACGTGTTGGAGCTGCGTAAGATCCTTCACGAGGGTATTGAGCACGGGGAGTTTAAGTCGGACATTGATACCGAAATGGTGGTGGCTACCGTTTTTGGCATAAAAAGCCAGTTGATTAATGCCCCGCATGTAAGCTCGCAAATGATGGGTTATGATACGCAAGACCCTGCCCATATTGATGAGAAGCTAAAGCCCCGCATTAAAGACTACCTAAAAAAACTATTAAAAGCTTATTTACTCATAGAAAATGACAACGCTAAATAATACAACCACTATCACTTACGCCTTAAAGCGGCTGCCCAAACTGGTACGTTTGGGAGTTATGGCTGCATTAACAGGCATGCTGTTTGGCAGTACAGCATATGCCCAGGAGCGTACCCTAACGCTGGAAGAGGCCATTAAATTGGGACTCGAAAACAGCAAAACATTAAAACTGTCGCAAACTAAAATTGACCAGGCCGTATCGCAGTACAACCAGGCTAAAGACAAGGCCCTGCCAACCGGTTCGGCCAGCTTTATGTATAGCCGGGCGCAAATTCCGGCCAATACGCTAAACCTGGGCGAAGAATCATTAAGCCTGCCTAAAAGCGCCAATGCCAACTTAGGTATCGTATCGGTTGAGGAGGTTATTTACGGTGGCGGCCGTTATCGTTATGCCAAAGAATCAACCGACCTGCTGGTAAATGTAGCCAAGCTGGATGTGGAGAAAGACCGCGAGCAAATTGCATACAACATTGTAAACGCCTACTATGATCTTTATCGTGTAGTGCAAAGTAAAAGCGTGGTTGAGCAAAGCCTAAAGGCGGTTGACCAGCAAATTCACCAGGCGCAACGTTTTTTTGAGCAAGGTTTGGTTACTAAAAACGATGTGTTGCGTTTTCAATTGCAACGTTCAAACATTGAGCTAAACGGCATCGACCTGGAAAACAACCGTAAGGTAATCAACTACAACCTGAACATTTTACTGGGATTGCCCGAAGAAACACAGTTAAAGATCAACCAGATTCCGGATGCGCAACGCAATGTGGCCCCGCTTGCCAGCTACCGCGACAGCGCCTTGGCTATTAGGGAGGAGTTAAGACAACAAGACCTGCGCACCAAGTATGCCGACGTGAACATTAAAAACATTCAGGCCGAAAAGCTGCCTACATTGGCCGCCACTGCCGGTTTGTATTATGTAAATGCTTCGGCCAACCCACTGCCAAACAGTGGCAGATATATTACGCCCCTTACTGCAGGTTTAGCTTTATCATGGAACTTCGGCTCGTTATGGACCAACAAGAACAAGGTGAACGAGGCCCGCATTCAGCGTGAAGAAACGGTTATTAACAAAGGCATAATTACCGATAATATTAAAAACGAGGTTAACCAAAGCTACCAAAACTATGTAAGAGCAATTGATAAGATCAAGTTGCTCGAAACCTCAATAGCCCAGGCTAATGAGAACAACCGCATATTAACCTCTAAATATGCCAATAGCACCGCATCAGCTACAGACCGTGCCGATGCCGAGACCCTACTCTACCAGGCACAGATCAGTTTGGAATTGGCTAAAGCCGATGCCGGACTGGCCTACTACAACTTACTGAAAGCAACCGGAAAACTCACTAAATAATAATACCCTACAACGCAATAAATAAAATGGCACAAGAACAAGAAATACAACAGGAAGAGAAAAAGAAACCTAACCGGGTTATTCCTATCATATTGGCTATCGTGGTAATTGGTGGCTTAATATTCGGTGTAAAAGAATACATCTACTCAACCAAACACGAAGACACCGATGATGCACAAATAGATGCCGACATTAGCCCGGTAGTGGCCCGCGTTGGCGGTTATGTTGATAGCATATTTTTTGAAGATAACCAGCACGTAACCAAAGGCCAGGAACTGGTTAAAATTGACGACCGTGACTACAAAGTAAAATTAGAGCAGGCCCAGGCCGCACAACAAGGTGCTGGCGCTAACGTTGGCGTTGGTCAGTCTCAAATATTCACTACACAAGCAAACTCTGCCAGCGCTAAAGCCGAAGTTACTTCGGCTGCTGCCAAACTGGAAAAAATGCAGAAAGATTATGCACGCTATGCTAATCTGGTAAAAGACGGCTCCATTACCCAGCAGCAATTTGACCAGGCAAAATCTGATCTGGCTGTAGCCCGTGCCAACTATAAAGCTGCGCAAGACCAGTACAAAGCAGCGCAGGAACAGGTTAACACTACCCGTAAACAATTAAAAGTTACCAATACCGGTGTTAATGCCCGCCAGGCCGATGTTGACTTTGCCAAACTGCAATTAACTTATACTACCATTAAAGCCCCTGCAAGCGGCGTTACTTCTAAAAAGAGTGTACAGTTAGGTCAGCTGGTACAGGCCGGTCAAACCCTGTTTTCGGTTGTAAACGATAATAGCTTATACGTTACTGCCAACTTTAAAGAAACCCAGTTAGAACACTTACGCAACGGCCAAAAAGTAAAAATTGAGGTTGATGCCTTCCCCGATCTGGAAATTGAAGGTTCGGTTTACAACTTTTCGCCTGCTACTGGTGCCCGCTTCTCTTTATTACCTCCTGATAATGCTACCGGTAACTTTGTAAAAGTGGTTCAACGCGTACCAGTAAAAATTAAGATAAATGCTAACAAAGAAACTTTAGACAAGCTGCGCGCTGGCATGAGCGTAAACGTATCGGTTTCTATTAAAGACTAAATAAAATGGCCGAAGTAGGATTTAAAAAGTGGATCATTACCATTACGGTAATTACGGCTTCGTTACTGGAGTTGATCGATACCACTATTGTAAACGTATCCTTGCCAACCATACAAGGTAACCTGGGTGCCACGTTAGAAGACGTGGCCTGGATTACCACGGGCTACGCCGTAGCCAACGTAATTATTCTGCCTATGTCGGGTTGGCTGGGTAGTTTTTTCGGGCGGAAGAATTACTTTTTAGCCTCTATTGTAATATTTACCATTGCCTCATTTTTATGTGGTAATGCAACCAGCTTAACTGAGCTCATCCTGTTCCGTATATTACAGGGTATGGCCGGGGGGGGGTTAATATCAACCTCGCAGGCAATTTTGTTAGAAACCTGGCCGCGCGAGCAGGTGGGTACCGCAACAGCCCTGTTTGGTTTAGGTGCGGTAGTAGGCCCTACAGTAGGCCCCACCATTGGCGGTTATATAACCGATCATTACTCATGGCCATGGATATTTTACGTAAACATTCCGGTAGGTATACTTGCAGCCATATTTACCATTATGTATGTGCGCGAAACACCCAAAACCGGGCGCGATAAGCCTATTGACTGGTGGGGCATTGCCTTGCTGGCTATTGCGGTGGGCAGCTTACAAACCATCCTTGAAAAAGGAGAGTCGGAAGACTGGTTTGCTACGCCTTACATTACTGCTTTAACAGCTACCTCTATTATTGGTATACTACTGTTTATATGGCGCGAGTTGAGCACCGATCACCCTATTGTGAACTTTAGCATCATGCGGCACCGGAGTTTTTCGATTGGTATGTTTACCTCGTTCATATTAGGTTTTGGCTTGTATGGCTCGGTGTTCGTGTTCCCTATATTTTGTCAGGCACTGTTAGGCTTCTCGGCACAACAAACGGGTGAGCTGTTATTCCCCGGTGGTTTGTTTACCATTGTGATGATGCCTTTTGTGGGTAAAATGCTTAACAAGGGTGTACCGGCGCAATTTATGGCTACGGTGGGTATGTTCCTGTTCTTTGTGTTCACGCACATGCTCAGCAACTCAACCTTGGCAACAGGGCGGAATGATTTCTTCTTACCGCTGGCAATTCGAGGTGTGGGTATGGCGCTATTGTTCGTGCCGTTAACCACGCTTGCTATATCCGACCTTAAAGGTGCCGAAATTGGGCAGGGCGCAGGTTTAAATAACATGATGCGCCAATTGGGCGGTTCGTTTGGTATTGCCGCCTTAACTACTATTATACATATACGCCAGCAAGGACACCGGAACAACCTGCTGGTTAACATTAACCAATATAATCCGGCGTTTAACGAGCGGTTACAGGGTACAATACATAATTTTATGGCACATGGAAAAAGTTTGATGGATGCCACCAAAATGGCTTATGCCGCTATGGAAGGTACCATTACTAAGCAAGCTATGTTATTAACTTATGATGATGCTTATTGGTTAACCGGACTGGTAATGCTGTTCTCGATACCGTTACTGTACCTGCAGCCGTTTAAAAAGAATTTGAAAGCGGCTACCGACGCGCACTAAAACAAAAAAACCGTTCTGGAGTCATGCAGAACGGTTTTAAAAAACAATTAATTGTTGTTTGTTACCCCTTAAGCTATGCTGATTGTGTTGAAGCCAATAGCGTCGCTCAAAGGATGTTTAATCTTGGTTATAAATATAGCTTTACTTTTAATTAATTACAAACAACATATTAGGTTTAAATGAAAAAGGGGAGGTTTTACTGTGTAAACCTCCCCTTTTATAGCTTGTAACATTTTTGTTAGAAAATGATCTTACCTGCCGAGGTAACTAAAGAGGAGATGCGTACCGCATCAAAAATACGCTCTTCGGTGGTACCTAATTTAATCAGTGAGTCTTCGTGCGCGTTCACACACATTTCGCAACCGTTAACGGCCGAAATAGCTAAGCTCATCAGCTCAAAAAATTCTTTACCGGTCACCGGCTTCATCATCAACTGCATGCGTATGCGTGCCGGTATTTGCGTGTACTTTTCTTTTTGCGTGAAGTGACGAAAACGGTAAAAAATATTATTTGATGCCAGTAACGATGCACAACCCGCCGCTTCGCCGGTTTCGGCAGCGGTAGCACCCTGCTCTTCGGCATACTTGGTAAAGTAAATGGTAAGCGGCTTGTTGTTGTTGTTAATGGCGGTGCTCAGGGCAATCAGGGCACATTCTTTAGTGCTCAGGTGCTCAGAGGTAAGGGTGCTGGTTAAATTTAACTTTAAATCGCGCAGGTAGCGCGATTCGCCTTTTTCCAGCAGGGTCAAACTCTCGGTACGGTAGTCTTTATCAACTGCAACGCTTTGCAGTAATTCTTGTATAACTTCGGTGCTTTCGCTCATGGTATTTGTTTGTATTTATTGTTATCATTTTCAGTCATGCCGAATTTATTTCGGCACCTCACTGATAGGTAAAAGTCTTGCTAATCAGCCTTGCATGTGGGGTGCTGAAACAAGTTCAGCATGACAGGGTTGGGAGCATTGCAGTTTGCGTTCGTAGCCTATGGTTAGTGTTGTCACCAACCATCATGCAGTTTGCGTTAGGGATAGTAGCTTAAAGCCCGGAGTGCAACGATAGCAAAAAGAGGACTTGCAGCGGATAGCCCGACCCGCCTCAGGCGGGTAACGCCCAAAGTATAGGCATAAAAAAAGCGTCATTGCGAGGTACGAAGCAATCTCTGAACTATACAGTGACGTATGCCAAGCAACGCAGGGATTGCTTCGTACCTCGCAATGACGCGATCTTATTTTAAACTTATGCAGTTAAAGTTTCCTGGCCTTTTTCCCAGTTGCAAGGGCAAAGCTCATCGGTTTGTAAACCGTCAAGCACGCGTAGTACTTCTTTAACGTTACGGCCAACGCTCAGGTCGTTAACACATACCCAACGTACAACGCCGGTAGGGTCAACTATGAAGGTAGCGCGGTAAGCAATTTTTTCGGTAGGCTCTAAAATACCCAGGTCTTCTGCTAATGATTTTGAAGTATCCGCCAGCATAGGGAATTTAAGGTCACGCAAATCTTCGTGGTCTCTTCTCCAGGCAGCGTGAACAAACTCAGAATCGGTAGAAGCACCAATTAGGCGAGAATCACGGTCGCGGAACTCACCGTAAGCTTTGTTAAATTCAGCAATTTCGGTAGGACAAACAAAAGTGAAATCTTTTGGCCACCAAAACATTACGGTCCAAACGTTATCATCGTTAACCAGGTAATCTGAAGTGATGTCTTCAAACTCTTTACCTTTTTCGATGCTAACTACTGCTTTTTTATTAAACGACGGGAATTTTTCGCCAACTGTTATCATAATGAATGTTTTGTTATAATTTTTACAAATATAACGCTAATTAGGTTTTAATGGTATTCTAATAATCGATAGTGTATAGTTTTTATCTATGAGATACGCTGTTTAATATAGTTGGTTTTGTGAAATCTAAAAACGAGTATTTTTGTTTATTGCACAATGGAATTAGCTCAATTTTTAGTCCTTAAACAACAATATAAGCCAAATAAGACAGAGGTTCTTTTTATTGCCGATGGCATGCCGGTGAACGAACGCTACTTCTACCTCAAAAATTCTAACATTTACCGGGCTGTAAAAACGGCTTACTCGCAGGTATTTGGCGAGTTTAAAACCGATGATGAGTTTCTGGAGTTTTTTAAGGAGATGGGATGTTATTTTGACAGCCTAACCAACGAGCCCATTAAACACATGCCTCCGGCCGAACAGCGCAAAGCCCGCCAGCAAGGCGTTGAATCGTTGGCCCATCGCATAGCCGAAATGCAACCGCGGTTGATCATCATCTCCCTCAAAGTAATTGAAAAATTTGCTCGTGAGGCCATCAACCTGTCAGGAGTTGATATGGTGGAACACATTGCAGTTACACCCTTCCCGGTTAAGAGTATGGTGAATGTGAACAATTGTATTAACGGGGTTGTAGCTGCTTTACGTACGGTGGAATGGGATGTGTAAAGGCTTAATTTAACATATCATCTTCCTCGGGCACCCGGTATTTACCCTGCTTTTTACTAAAATTAAATTTATAAGCAACGCGCAAACCGGCTAAAGGAGATATATTGAAATAAGACGGCAGTAGATCCGTTCGTAACGAAAATTCCAGGCTGCTGTACTTATCAAAAGCCCAATCATATCCTGCTCCCGCGGTACCTCCTAAGCCAATCACTCCGCCATCATTTCCGCCTACGTAGCATGATGGTCCGGCAAATACAAAAATCCTTTGGGTGGCATAGTATTTAGCAGCCAGGTTCAAAAAGCCAACACTATAATCAGACCGCAGTTTGCCTTTAATATCTTCGATGCCTAATGTAGGCATGAGCGCAAATTTATTTCGTGCAAAAATATTTGCTTGTATAACCCTGTCGCGGCCAACTTTATAATCATTATTTATAGGCAGGTTAAGGCCTGCACCTACGCCTATTGAATTACGGGCTTGGGAGAACACTTTGTTATTGATTGAAAAGGTAATGAGAAGGGTAACTAATATAGCAGATACTTTCATGTTGAACATTGTGGGTGATAACATTACCACCTGTGAAAAGTTTAGTGCCTGATAGACGCGCCGCAACGGGCTTTTGTTACTCAACTAATTAAAACAGCTTTAACTGTTCGGTTGGTCCGTTGTTTTTGGGAGATAATTCGCCGAAGTTGGATACTGATATGCCCAACAACCGTACACGCACTTCATCTAAATTAGTTGCTGATAAAAGTTGTTTGGCTGTTTGCGCAAGTATACCAACACCGCCAACGGGAGCGGAGAATGATTGGTTGCGGGTAATTTGCTTAAAGTTGCTGTATTTTACTTTGAGGGTGATGGTGCGACCTTTAAGCGCATAACGTTCGAGGCGGGTGGCTACGGTTTGGGCTATTTTGTCTAACTCGACAGACATTTCATCAAAGGTAGTAAGATCGTGGGCAAAAGTATCTTCGGCTCCCATTGATTTGGTTTCGCGGTGGGGTTGTACCGGGCGCTCGTCAATGCCACGCACAATGCGGTAATAAAACCTGCCCGATTTGCCAAAGTGCTTTACCAGTTCGTCTTCTTCCAATCGTTTGAGGTCGGCTCCTGTATGCAAACTCATGCTCTTCATTTTTTGTGCGGTTACTTTGCCTACACCAAAAAACTTCTCCACAGGTAATTGCTCCATAAACGCCTCAATAGATGATGGACCGATGAACTTTAAGCCGTTAGGTTTATTAATATCAGATGCAATTTTGGCTACAAATTTATTCACCGATACCCCTGCCGAAGCCGTGAGCTGCAACTCATCAAAAATAGCCTGCTTAATTTGCGTAGCCACCTCAATGGCCGATCCTATGCCGAGTTTATCTTCGGTAACATCTAAAAAAGCTTCATCTAATGATAATGGCTCGATGAGGTCGGTGTAACGCGAAAATATTTCGCGAATATGCCTCGATACATCTTTATACACCGCAAACCGTGGCCTCACAAATATAGCCTGCGGACAAAGCTGCTGTGCTTTTTTTGATGGCATAGCGGAGCGCACACCAAACTTACGCGCCTCATAACTGGCGGTGGCCACCACACCGCCCCGCCCTTCGGGCAGGCCACCTACCACAATAGGCTTACCGCGCAATTCGGGGTCGTCGCGCTGCTCTACCGACGCATAAAATGCATCCATATCAATATGGATAATTTTGCGGTGATTGGTAGCTGGCACTGACATCATAACAAATATAAAGGCTGCAATATCAGCCTTTTCATTTTTCTTTTTTAATTTCGAATAACGCTAAATACAACTCCATTGATGGTTGCCGGTTTTTATAACAGACATAAGCAAAATATTTTTTATGGCCTGCTCATGGCCATTATGCTGTTTGTATTGAAATGGCTCGAGTTAAAACTCATCATCATCCAGCACTCATTCGAAATTTATGCGGGCATCATAGCCGTTATTTTTACCGGGTTAGGTATATGGCTGGCCTTAAAATTGGCACGCCCCAAACAAAACACTGTAGTGGTTGAAAAACCGGTATACGTTAACAACACCGACTTCACTTTTAACGAGGCCGCCCTCACCCAACTCAACATGAGCCGCCGCGAACTGGAAGTTTTACAACTCATGGCCGAAGGCCTAAGCAACCAGGAAATTGCCGAACGCCTCTTCGTATCGCTTAATACCATTAAAACTCACTCGGCCCGTTTGTTCGAAAAGTTGGAGGTTAAACGGCGCACCCAGGCCATTGAAAAAGCCAAACGCATGAGCCTGATCAAATAACCTACGGCTCCACCTCATCATCTAACAACGATGTGAATTTACCATCAATTTGCTTATTGGCTTTGGCTCCCAACTTTTTGATTTTCTCGGCTGTGATGGTGAGGTTGCCGCGGCCGTCACTTAGCTTGTTCAGGGCTTTATCATAGGCATCCTGGCTTTGTTTAATGTTGCGGCCAATGCTGTCCATATCGGTTAAAAAGCCTACAAACTTGTCGTACATCTCGCCGCTCAGGCGGGCAATTTCCATTACGTTGCGGTTTTGGCGTTCTTGTTTCCACATACTGGCAATGGTGCGCAGGGTGGCCAGCAGCGTCGATGGGCTAACGATCACTACGCGCTTGTCCCAGGCATCGTTAAACAGATCGGCATCCAGCTGCACTGCAAAACTAAACGACGATTCGATGGGCACAAACAACAGCACAAAATCGGGCGAGTTTACCTTTTGCAAATCATGATAGTTTTTGGCCGATAAGCCGTGTACATGGTTCCGTATCGATTCTACATGAGCCTTGGCAAAAAGCTTGCGTTCTTCTTCGGTTTCGGCATTCACCAACTTATCATAGGCCACAAGCGATACTTTGGAATCGATAATAAGGTGCTTATCATCGGGCAGATCAATAATGGCATCGGGCATGTAGCGCGTGCCGTCCTGCGATTGATGTGCAGCTTGCAGCCTGTACTCGCGGTCTTTAATCAAACCCGAGCGTTCCAGTACTTTTTCGAGGATAAACTCTCCCCAGTTACCTTGTTTTTTATTATCGCCTTTAAGGGCTTTGGTCAAATTCTGGGCTTCGCTGCTAATTTGTTTATTAAGTTCCATCAATTGCGAAACCACACCTTTAAGTGCATTGCGGTCGGCCGCCTCCATGTTGTATACCTTTTCAACCTTGTCTTCAAAAGCTTTAATGTTTTCTTTTAACGGGTTGATGATATGATCTAACTGAACTTTGTTCACATCGGTAAACTCCCGCGATTTTTCTTTCAACAGCTTTTCGGCCACGTTTTCAAACTCGCGCTGAAAATGCGTGCGGGTTTGCTCAATTTCGGCTTTTTGCTCCCGGAGTTTTTCCTGCTGGGCCTGGTAGTATGAGCGGCTGCTTTCTAAAGCCTGGTTAGCCTGTGCCAGGGCTAAGCGTTCGGTTTGTAAATGCTGGTTAAGTTTTTGTATGTCTTCTTTTAGCAATAGGGTTATGCTTTCCTTTTCGGCAAAGGCGCTGTTAATGCGTTCTTCTGCTACGCTGAGTTTTATTTTGAGCTGCTCATTTTCGGTTTTAAGTTGAATGAATTCTGCTTGGCTAAATTTAGGGGCACTTGTGCGGCTCTTTATAAAAAAGCCTGTTCCAATTATCAAAACAACTATTCCTATTACCAAAACAACAACTTCCATCTGATAAAAATTTTAGCAAATGAAAGGAGTAATTTTGAAAAATGCTAACTTTTGTTTTAGTAATAGACTATACATGTCAACATTGACTAAAGTTCTGTAACTTTGACATAAGCGCCGGTTAAATTTTGCTGTAAAGCAGTTGGCACTTATATTGATAGAATATAATTAATGAAGCAAAAATTTTATGATACTGCTGTGAAGCAGGAAACTGCTGTACTGGTGGGTGTAATTACACCCGGCCAAACCGACGTACAGACCAAAGAATATTTAGAAGAACTGGAGTTTTTAGTAGAAACTGCCGGGGGAAAAACTGTGCAAACTTTCACCCAGCGTATGCAACGCCCGGACAGGGCTACCTTTGTAGGTTCGGGTAAGTTGGAAGAGATAAGGGCTTATGTGGTTGAGGAGGAGATTGATATTGTAGTTTTTGATGATGAACTATCACCATCACAACTGCGTAACATTGAGAACGAACTGAAGGTAAAGATACTTGACCGCAGTAACCTCATCCTCGATATTTTTGCCGGGCGTGCTCAAACTGCGCAGGCTAAAACACAGGTTGAGTTAGCTCAACTACAATACTTGTTGCCCCGCCTAACCCGCTTGTGGACCCACTTAGAGCGCCAAAAGGGCGGTATTGGTATGCGCGGTCCGGGTGAGTCGCAAATTGAGACCGACCGTCGTTTGATCCTCAATAAAATATCTTTATTAAAAGAGCGTTTGCGCCTCATTGACCGTCAAAACGAAACGCAGCGTAAAAATCGCGTCCAGTTAGTGCGCACGGCTTTGGTGGGCTATACCAACGTTGGTAAATCAACCATCATGAACATGATCTCCAAATCGGAGGTATTTGCCGAGAACAAGTTGTTTGCCACTTTAGATACCACGGTGCGCAAGGTAGTGATCGAAAACCTACCTTTCCTGCTTTCAGACACGGTTGGATTTATCCGTAAGTTGCCTCACCATTTGGTGGAGTGCTTTAAATCGACCCTGGATGAGGTACGTGAGGCCGACATATTGATTCACGTGGTCGACGTATCGCACCCAAGCTTTGAAGACCAGATCAACACCGTTAACGAAACGCTGAAAGATTTGGGTGCGCTGGATAAACCGGTGATTACGGTTTTCAATAAGATAGATGCCTATGTGCCGGCACCTATTCATGAAGAAGACCCGGCTCAGCCACTTACGCTCGAAGACTTTAAGCATAGCTGGATGGCCAGCCACAACAGCCCGGCCATATTTATTTCGGCATTGAAGAAAGAAAATGTAGACGAATTCAGAAAGTTGCTATACGATAAGGTAATTGCCATTCATACTGAGCGGTACCCGTACGATCAGTTGTTGTACTGATGCATCAAAATAACACAAAAGGCAGCCTGGTTAGGTTGCCTTTTGTGTTTAAGTAAAATCTGTAACTCCTAGCAGGGTAATAATATTCGCGTGGCGATCTCATCTTTTTAGTCCGTGCAGGGTCTCTCGTAGAGGACCCTGCAATGCTTGAAATACATGTAATGATATTAAACCCGGCGCAGGGTCCTCTACGAGAGACCCTGCTAAAACGGTAATGCTTGACATATGTAGTCCTTTTAGGGTAGTGATATTCGCGTGGCGATCTCATCTTACAAAGTTAGTCCGTGCAGGGTCTCTCGTAGAGGACCCTGCAATGCTTGAAATACATGTTAATGATAACCCCGGCGCAGGGTCCTCTACGAGAGACCCTGCTAAAACCAAGTTATATGTATCTTCCCTTGGGAGGGCTATGGGGTATCGCAAACCTTACTTTACTATCTTGTAATTCCTGTACTCACTTACCCGCCAACCTGTCCAATCCTCAATTTTTTGGAGGGCCTTACGCCTGAACGACATGTTCTTTTTCAATTTCTCGGGGTCAACTTCCAGCTTCCAGTTTTGGGCTTTAATGCGGGGTAGCATAACTGCCGGGTGCTTGTCCTCAAAAGGAAGCAAGCGGTCGGCATTTTTAAAATCAAACTCAAAAGTTTCGGGCAGGTTTTCGGCTATCCAGGTATCATCGTGGTAAAACTGGTTAAAGTTGCGCAGCTTTCCTTCCAGGCCTTTGGGTGGTTTTACCCATCCATAGTGGTAAATGTAGGCATCGATCAATTTAACATTGATTTTCCGGTCATCAAGCCTGAAGCCTTGCGCATCACGGTAGGCATGTATGCGTTTATCGTTGCGTAAAATGCGTATCTCACGGCGGTACCAGCGGCGCGAATGGGCGTAATGGCTATACGAGCCATAAAAATGTTGGTATTTAAAAAGCAATCCCTCAACTTCGGCATCGTTCAGGTTTTCTTCCATTTCTTTTTTAATGAGCGGCAAATACTTTTCATGAACGATCTCATCGCCCTGGATATAAAAAGCCCAGTCGGCATCGGGCGAAATGGCCGCAAATGCCTTATCGGTTTCGGCAGCAAATACCGCACCGCCCTCGCGTATGTCTTCATCCCAAACGGTATTGATGATCCTTATTTTGGGCGAATTAATGCCGCGGATAAGGTCTTCGGTATTATCATCGCTATCTCCCAAAGCAACCAAAAATTCATCGCAGATGGGCAGTATGGATGTAATGGCCTCAACAACAGGATAATCATTTTTACCGCATTGCGGATGAAGGTAAAACCGGCAACTTTCATTTAATTTACAGGATATGCCGTAAAGGTAATACAAAGTAGGTTTGGTTTACCCGGCCGCTTACCAAACTACTCGTATATTTGGCCATCCAATGAACCTGTTTGATATTAAAATTACACTTCAAAAAAACAAGTTGCCGTACTACGTTGGCAATTTTTTGAGGCAGATACTTCCTGCGGGCCCACTTGCAAAACAGCTAAAGCAGTTAACCCAATACAATGCTGCTGAAATTTACGACCGGGTTAATTACTATAATCAACTTACCAAGGATAGTACGTTAGGAGATTCACCCACAACACTAAAAGATCTGCTTCAACTTAAAAGCCCCAGCGCTTACCGTTTCGATACTTTTGAATACGCGCGTTTCTTTTCGCCTCAACTAAAAGCCAACTTTCTATTTGGCGATGTAATACACTCGCCCAAAGTGCCAACTATCCAAAAAAGCCGTCCCGTTGTAGGCGATAACAGAAATGCCGTTTTACTCAAGCTCGATAAAAAACGGCATTACTTGTTTGTAAATGATAAAAAACTATTCTCTCAAAAGAAAAACCTGCTCATTGGCCGCTCGGCAGTAAATCAGGAACATCGGGTTAGGTTTATGGAAATGTACTTTAACCATCCACTGTGTAATTTAGGGCAGGTAAATACCAACAATGGCAAGCCGGAATGGGTAAAACCTAAAGTACCCATCAGTACACATCTTGATTATAAATTCATTTTAAGTTTAGAAGGCTGGGATGTGGCTACCAACCTCAAGTGGATCATGTCGTCAAACTCGATAGCCGTAATGCCAAAGCCTAAATACGAAACCTGGTTTATGGAAGGCCGGCTCATTCCTAATTATCATTACATCTGCATTAAAGATGATTACAGCGATTTGGAAGAGCAGTTGCACTACTACATTAATCATGAACAGAAAGCACTTACTATTATTGCCAATGCTAATGCATGGGTAAAACAGTTTCAGAATAAGCGCAAGGAAGATTTGATTGCCTTACTGGTGTTGCAGAAATATTTTAAATGTACCGGGCAGCTATAAATGTAGCTTTAAAGTTTCCCCATCTACGTTAATCCCTTTTGACCGGCTGATCTTTATTTTGTGTTCGGGCGTGTAGCCCAGGGTTTCTCCTGCTTTCAATGTAATATTCTGGCTGATTAAATAAGATGATATGTTTAAAAGAAAGATATACAACTCTTCGAGACATAGACCTGAGTTTAGGATCTCCAATTCATCTTTGCCAAACTCGTTCAAACCATACGTGTAAGCAGAATTGCTCCTTGAGTTTTTGCGTAAGCCTATATATATCCATAGCTGAACCGGTGGCTTACCTTTCTGCAGTTCTTCAATGCTGCTCAAATATCGTTCTCGCGGAATTATCAACGATTGAGTACCATGGTATACGCCCACAATTTGCGACGTTGATAGCAAAGAACATAATACCTTGCTCAAAAGAGTGTAAGAGATAAGCGCATTCTCGCCATCAGGAAATACGGTTACAATAACATGTCCCGTGTGTTGTGCTACATCTTCTAATACTTTATTCCAGTTGTATGCATATTTTGCAGCCCATTCAATATCTTCAGCCGGAATTGGATGGGGAATATAGCCCAATGCAACCGTAAGCCCGTTTACCTTAAAAGCGAGTGCTTCTTCGTCGCCATCAATATCGGTTACCTTGACATTCCATGTGCTTTCAATATCATTAATTAACTCGGCGATGTGATAACCGTCGTTGTTAATGAGCATTGGCATTGCGAATATTGCGTTGCTTTCTGTCTTTTTTTCTTTTTTAGTTTTGAGGAAGCTAAATAAGCCCATCGTGATATTGCTTAGTTGATGCGCAATGTTAATGAAAACAGGGCACTTTACTAAACCACCGACTCATAAACCCTGACGGTATTTTGTATACAAGCTTCCATAGTAAAATCGCTTAATCGTTCGGTACCTTTTTGTTTAAGTTCCTGTTGCAATGATAGGTTGCTCAATATCAGTTCAATAGCACCTTTTATATCTTCAGGCTCGTAGGGGTTGAAATAAATGGCTGCATCGGCAGCAATTTCGGGCAGGCAGCTGCTGTTGCTGCATATTATCGGGCATTGGTTGGCAAAGGCTTCTAACAGTGGCAGGCCAAAACCTTCATGCAATGACGGAAAGGCAAAAAGTATAGCCTGTGCATAAAGTTGTTGCAATACGTCATCGGTTACGTTCATTTGCCCGCATTGAGCGGCGATATTCAATTTTTCGAAATGCTGCAACTCATTAGTATTATAAGCCCCGCCACCGGCACAAATGAGGTTTAATGATTTATCTTGTTGTAGTATGGTGCTTATCCCATCAACAAAAATACTGAAGTTTTTATAGTGCCAGCGCTCTCCAACATACAAAATGTATCTGGCAGGCAGCGTTGGGTTAAACTCTGCCTTATTGCTTAAACCCCAGTAACCGTGATGTACTACCTGAATTTTACCGGCCATGTGCGGGTATACCTTAATAATATCCTGCCGGGTAAACTCCGATATGGCAATTATGGCATCGGCTTTTTCCATTACTGCTTTTTTGCGGGGAATAACCTGTGAGGCGTTGCCGATGTATTGCGGGTAAAGCTCGTGCACCATATCATGTATGGTAACTACGCATGGTTTTTTTAAGTGCTTTATAAAGTACGGATCATCAAACGTGGGATGAAATACATCAAAATTTCCCCGATTTATATTCCAGCGCGAGTAGCGGCGGCTCCAGGCGTAGATCTTTTTTTGATCACCCCGAAATAACTTGTGGCCAATGCTATTGTTAAAAAGAAAAGGCTCATGTTTAACGTATTCGTTTTCGGAGTACAGTGCGGTGATGGTGCTTTGATGGCCGCTATTGTTCAGGCCGCTGTGCAGGTTGGCAAAGTAGCGAGATATGCCGCCATATTTTTGCAGCGAAAAATGCTTGATGGTCTATCAGTACTTTCATTACACATTAATAAAAATTACTGCCAGGGCGACTCTGCTCCTTGCGGCGTTTGTACAAAAAGCGCAGGTACATCATTAAACCCATGCTTTTTTTAATAATCTCGGGCTTATCACGTTTAAAGGGCTCATCCTGCGCCGAGGCCGAAAACCCGGTGAGGGCATACCAGGCCACATCTATATCAAGGTATTGCTTTTTTATCGAATCGTCGCCCCAGCAAGCCAAATTAAGGGCATAATCAGCATAAATGCGGTATTGAGTATCGTAATAGTATTTGGTAAACACTTTGGCCGGGTACAATATCGACTGATGATTAATACAATACTTGGCCATGCGGTATGCCGAAAATTCGCCGGTAAAAAGCGGTCCATCGGCTTTGGTATTGCCATAGTATATGGTGTCTTCATTTTTGAGCTGTGCGGCTATAGTACTAAAGCCCGGCAGCAGGCGGTCATCGGCGCCTAAAAAGTATACCCATTTGCCAGTGGCCAGTTTGGTGCCTTTATTAAGGGCATCATAAATGCCTTTATCGGCCTCACTAACCCAATGGCTAATCTGGCTGTCGTACTGTTGTAAAATATCAATGGTGCCGTCGGTGCTTTCACCATCTATTACCACCACCTCAATAGCCGGATAACTTTGCTCAATTATCGAATCGAGGCATCCGGGCAAATGTTGGGCAGCATTATAGGTTGCTATAATGATGCTTACCAGTGGTTGCTGTGCCCTGGCTATATTTTTACGGCTTCCTCCCTGCCTCATGTTAACACGATATAAACTTGATAAATTAAGC
The DNA here is from genome assembly GCF_031951985.1 of Mucilaginibacter terrae. NCBI lineage: Bacteria > Pseudomonadati > Bacteroidota > Sphingobacteriia > Sphingobacteriales > Sphingobacteriaceae > Mucilaginibacter > Mucilaginibacter terrae. Next base: position 3,465,833 of record NZ_JAVLVU010000001.1, read on the forward strand.
TATTTTTGCACAAACATACGGCATGCCTTTCAGTATTGATGTTATAATTCCTTCGTTCCGTTTAAACCCGGAAAATATACTGCCCATACTCAACCTGCAAAGGCCTGCAGATGCTACCGTACGTTTTTACCTTGTAGCCGATAATCCTCAATTAAAACCCGATGCTACCATTGCTCAACTGGTAAACGGCGATACCATTAATTTGTTGATTAACTCCCATAATATTGGCGCATCGGCCACGCGTAACCGTGGCATAGAGGCAGGTAATGGCGACTGGATATTGTTTTTAGATGATGATATTGTAGTTGACCCACAACTGCTCCTCACCTATGCCAACGCTGCCGAGCAGCACCCAAACGAAGTTGGTTTTATTGGCCTGGTAACCATGCCTCCACCTGCTACCCCGTTTGCCAAAGCCGTTGATGCCAATGGCTCAATGGGTATTTTTAGTGCAGCGCTACATAATGAATATTATCCATGGGGTGCATCAGCCAATATCATGATCAGGCGGAGCGCCTTAGGAAATGTACGTTTTTCATCAACCTACCCCAAAACCGGCGGGGGCGAAGAGGTGGAGTTCTTTTTTAAAATAAGAGAGCAAAATAGCCTGAGCAATTACCGCTGCCTGCCCGCCGCCAAAGCCGAACACCCGTGGTGGAAGAATGGTGAAGCTGATTACACCCGCTTCTACCGTTATGGTTTAGGCAACAGCCATTTGGCCCAGCGCAACCCGGCTTACCGCTGGTACGATTTCCTGAACTTGCCCGAGTCGGTACTCATAGTAGCTGTGGCCGCATTTGCAATTCATTTTTTTTGGATGCCGGTTGCTAAGTACGGATTGTACTTTGTGCTGATTGCATTGTTGGCCGAATACGTGACCAATATTATGCGGGTAAAGCGCAAAAATAAAATTATAGCACCGGGCGTTGCCTTTAATGTAATGCGTTTACGATTGGTATATGAATGGGGTATACTGCGCGGCAATATTTCGCGTGGGCGTTTGGCCGGTTTTGGCGAGCGGTTTAGCTATGATGGCAACACAAGTCCGGGTAGTTTCAGGCTTAACCGGTATAAGATAGTTAAGCTGGCCATTTTTGCCATTGCTGCTATTGTTGTAATGTTACTGGGTTAAGCTAAACCTCATTATAGCCGCTGGGGCAGTAAGTGAGCTTTTCTGCAACGGTTTTGCGGTAAATGAGTTCGTTTGGCAGGAAATTTTCACGGTCGTGTATCCGATGAAAAATGTGGTAACTGATGGCCGCCATTTTTAATCGTTTTTTCAGGATACCCGCATTGATGAGGCGGGCAGCAAATTCATAATCTTCCCAGCCCCAACCTTCAAAATCGTTATAGTAACCATTAACTTTAATGTAGTCCTCGCGCCAAAAGGCCAGGTTGCATCCCTTTACATTCCATGGGCTGCGTGGATTGGGCTTATAAAATATAGATAGCAGCGGAATACGGATAGCATTAAAGCGGCTGTATACGCCAGGAGACACCGAACTGAGGTCGATCTGTTTGCTTTTTAGTATTTCAATAGTCTTTTCTTCATGCAGCATGGCCCGGCTTCCCTGCATAAAAAAGCCTTTGCGGGCGGCACGTTCATGGTCGGCCACAAATTTGGGGGTAACTATAATATCGCCGTCTATCTCAATAATATAATCGGCCGCCCCCATTTTTACAGCTTTGTTCAATGCCAGGCATTTACGAAAGCCTTTATCTTCCTGCCAGGCATGATGAATGGGAATGTTAAACTCGGCACGGTAACGGTCTATCAATTGTCGTGTTTCCTCGCGCGAGCCATCATCGGCTATCATGATCTCATCGGGCATTCGGGTTTGGCGCAGCAGGCTCATTAAAACCAGTTCAAGAGCCTCGGGCCAGTTATAGGTTGATATTAAAACCCCTATGCTTAGTCTTTGCTTGCCCTGCTTTATATCTGTGCTGTTTGCCATATGAATTTGCAAAGATACAAATTGCAGAGGCTTTGATAACTTACCTGTATTATATAAGGTATTATCAACTAAAAATGCCCGATTGTTGATCAACCGGGCATGTACATATAAGGCTCTTTCAATTAGCTGTTCATTATTTCCTCAATGTGTTCAGCCTCCAGCGGAATGCTGGCCATCAAATCAATGTTACCGCCTTCTGTAATCAGGATGTCGTTCTCTAAACGTATACCAAGGTTTTCGGCCTGTATGTAAATGCCTGGTTCGCAGGTTAAAATGTTGCCCACCTCAAATGGTTTGTAGCGGCTGGCATAATCATGCACATCTAAACCCAAATGGTGCGAGGTGCCGTGCATAAAATACTTCTTATATATAGGTGCTTTTGGATCTTGCTTTTCTACATCATGGCGGTCAAGTAAACCAAGACCTATCAGTTCGCCGGTCATAATTTTGCCTACTTCTTCGTGGTATTCATTCCATATAGTCCCGGCTACTAACATTTGCGTGGCTTGCTTCATAACACGCAGCACTGCATCATATACCTGGCGCTGGCGCGGCGTAAAGCGGCCGTTAACCGGAATAGAGCGGCTCATATCGGCATTATAGTTAGCATACTCGGCAGCCCAATCAAACAGAATCACGTCGCCATCTTTACAAACCTGGTTATTGTCTATATAATGCAACACATTAGCATTAAAACCCGATGCTATAATAGGTGTATAAGCATGGCCGGTAGCACGCTGACGTAAAAATTCGTGCGTTATCTCAGCCTCTATTTCATATTCGGCCACGCCGGGCTTCACAAATTTTAATACACGTATAAAAGCATCACGGGTAATATCGCATGCTTTTTGGGTCAGTTCAATTTCAATGGCCGACTTAACCACCCTTAAGTTGCGCAGTATAGGTGCCGAACGTTCGTAATGGTGTAAAGGGTATTTCAGGCGCAGATCGGCCAAAAAACGTAGGTCGCGGCCTGGTACGCCCGGTAGATAGCGGTCGTTTTCGTTGCTGTTAATGTAAATATGATCGGCGTAGTTGATAATGCTGTGCAAAATGGCATCAAAATCCTGCAGCCAGTAAACAGCTTCAATTCCCGAAACTTTTCGTGCTTCTTCTTTAGTATACTTGTGACCTTCCCATATGGCAATGTGTTCACTGGTTTGTCTTAAAAAAAGTACTTCTCTGTATAGTGGATTAGGACAGTCCGGAAAAAGCAACAGTATACTTTGCTCTTGATCTATGCCAGACAGATAAAAAAAATCAGGATTTTGTTTAAAGATATAATTCTGATCGCCGCTGCGTGTATATTCATCATTAGCATTAAATATAGCTATTGAATTATGTTTTAATCGCGAAACGAAATTTTTTCTATTAATAATAAACAGATTGTTGTCTATAGGTAGATATTTCATTATTTACACACATTTAATTTTTATAAAACAATTTTTTCCATTTATTTGTCAACAATATTATAAAAGTGGAACGGTGTTTGGTACACGGTGTCAAACATAAGGACTATTTTTATAAGTAAATCACAATTAAAAATTGTTTAATCTTAAAACTATGAACTATTCTACATTAAAGAAAACAGTCGCGCTTTCTTTTGCATCGTTACTTGCCGTTGGTGCTGCCAGCGCGCAAACCGATTCAACTAAAAGTGCGTCAACCGGTACTGCCAAAGTATTTGGTGGTCGCGGTCAGTACAAAACCTGGAGCATTGGCTTAAACGCAGGTGCAGTATCCCCGACATTAGCTATTGGTGGTGTAAGTGATTACGCTAACAAAAAAATCAACTTAGGTTACGGTGCCTCAGTAAGATGGCAACTTGCTCACTCGTTCGGCTTACAATTAGACGCACGTGGTGGTAAAGTTGGTGGTGATAATGTTGGCGCAGCTCAACGTGTTACTGACAACCGTACTTCTTATCAAACCCGTTTTTACCAAGGTACTTTAAGCGGTGTTGTTAACGTTGCTACTATTGACTTCTTACGTCGTAAAAACTCTGTTAACTTCTTCGTTAATGCTGGTGCCGGTATGGTGTGGTATAACCCCGAGTTTACTTATGCTAACGGTACTCAACCAACAACTTTAGCACAAGGTGCTTACGTAAACGCTGACGGTTCTAAACACTACGTAAAAAGTTTAGTAATCCCTGTTGGTGCTGGTGTTAAATTCCGTTTATCAGATGCATGGGCTTTAAACTTAGGCTACACTGCTAACTTTACTGATGACGACAACATGGATGCATTAAAAAGAGCTTATCCTACTAAAGATAAATACTCTTACGGTTACGGTGGTTTAGAGTGGACTTTAGGTTCAAGCTCAAAACCAAACCTGGATTGGGTTAACCCAGTAGCTATGATGTATGACGAGTTGTACGATGCAGCTTTACGTCAAGAAGTTGAAGCTTTAAAAGGTCGTGTTACTAACGTTGAGAACGCAGTTAACGATTTGAAAAAAGATTCTGATGGTGACGGTGTATCTGATCAATTTGACAAATGCCCTAACACCCCTGCTGGTACAGTAGTTGATGGTGCTGGTTGCCCAATCAAATTCCCAGAAGCTGATACTGTTGCTGCTGCCGCAACTCCTTACTCAAACATCCAGTTTGACTTTGATAGCTCAGTATTAAGAACTTCTTCTTATGCTGCTTTAGATGCTGGTTCTGCCGACTTACGTGCTAACCCAAGCAAAACTATCGAGTTAAACGGTTATGCTTCATCTGAAGGTACTGCCGCTCACAACTTACGTTTATCTAAAGACCGTGCTAACTCAGTAAAAACTTACTTAGTAAACTCAGGTGTTGAAGCAAAACGCATCAAAGTAAAAGGTTTAGGTGAAACTAACCCAATTGCTGACAACTCAACTGAAGAAGGACGTGTAATGAACCGTCGCGTTGAGTTCAAACAAAAATAATTCTAACCAGAATTTTTAAATACTTTGAAAAGGCTCCGGATAACCCGGAGCCTTTTTTTGTTACATTTGTTTTATGTACTTCTTCCGTAAGAAAGACCCTAACAGGCCAAAAAATTTCAATCTCAAGGTAATGCATGTAATTAATACCATTGCTATTGCGTTGTTTTTGGCAGGTATTATATGGAAGCTTATAGATTGGTTTATCCTTAAAAAATAACAATGAATAAAATAGTCAACACATCAAATGCACCTGCGCCAATAGGTCCTTACAACCAGGCGGTATGGGCGGGTAACATTCTTTTTATGTCGGGCCAAATTGCTTTAGATGCAGCAACCGGCGAATTGGTATTAACCGATATACCAACAGAAACCCGCAAGGTGTTAGAAAACATTAAAGCTGTATTAACCGAGGCTGGTCTTGATTTTAGTAACATTGTTAAAGCTCAGATATTTTTAAAAGACCTGGGAGACTTTGCTGTAGTTAACGAAATTTACAGCACGTATTTTACCGGCAACTATCCGGCCCGTGATACCATACAGGTAGCCGCCCTGCCCAAAAATGTAAATGTTGAAATTTCGGTTGTTGCCTACAAGGCTTAAACCCAATATACATACGCTATTTTGAACGCGCAGGTATTTCAAACGCCCATCGACTATTTAAAAGGAGTTGGCACCGCAAGAGCCGACGTTTTAAAGAAGGAGTTGGGCATTTTTGTTTATGAAGACCTGCTTAAGCACTATCCGTTCAAATACATTGACCGTACGCGGTTTTATAAAATACGCGACATCAATCCCGACCTGCCACACGTGCAGGTGATAGCCCGCGTAACCCATAAAGAAGTGCTGGGCGAAAAGCACACCAAGCGCCTCATTGTGCATGCCATGGATGATACAGGCATTATGGAGCTTGCCTGGTTTCAGGGTATTAAATGGGCCGACAAGAGCATTGCGGTGGGCAAAGCCTACATCATTTTTGGTAAGCCGGGTATGTTTAATGGCAAAACCCAAATGTCGCACCCCGAAATGGAGCCTTACTCAACTGAGGCAAAAAAGCGCATGGGTAACCTTACGCTGCAACCCGGTTACAATTCTACCGAAAAACTTAAATCCTTTTCTTTAGATAGCAAGGGCCTTCAAAAGCTGATGGCTAATTTGCTGGATCAGTGCCTGCGCGATATTCGTGAAACGCTCCCTTTGTATATCATCCAACGGTTCAAACTCATAAACCGCGCTGATGCTTACCGCTATATCCACTTCCCCGAAAACGCGCAACAGCTTTATGAAGCCCAGCACCGCTTAAAGTTTGAGGAACTGTTCCACATTCAGCTTAAACTGTTAAAGAACAAGCTCATTCGTACGCAAAAGTTCAAGGGGAATGTGTTTGACAAAGTGGGCGAGTATTTTAATACATTCTACGAACATAAAATACCCTTCCCGCTTACCGGTGCACAAAAACGGGTGTTGAAGGAGATAAGGATAGATACCCAGCGGGGCGTACAAATGAACCGCCTCTTACAGGGCGATGTAGGCAGTGGTAAAACTGTGGTAGCACTCATGACTATGTTGCTGGCTATTGATAACGGTTTTCAGGCCTGCATTATGGCCCCTACCGAAATTCTGGCAAATCAGCATTTTCTATCCATTCAGAGTTTGGTAGGCGATGGCTTTGTGGAAGTAGCACTGCTTACCGGTTCTACCAAAAAGAAAGAGCGCAAGGTACTGCATGAAAAGCTGCTGAGCGGCGAACTGAAGATACTGATAGGCACCCATGCCTTGATTGAAGACGCCGTACAGTTTCAAAACCTGGGTTTGGTAGTAATTGACGAGCAGCACCGCTTTGGTGTTGAACAACGTGCCAGGCTCTGGAAAAAGAATACTATACCGCCGCATGTGCTGGTAATGACAGCCACGCCCATACCACGTACTTTGGCCATGACTTTGTACGGCGATTTGGATGTATCGGTAATTGACGAACTTCCCGCCGGGCGTAAACCTATTGAAACGCTGCATTATTATGAGAGCCAGCGCCTGCCCATGTTTGGCCTGATCAAACGTGAAATTGCTTTAGGCCGGCAGGTATATATAGTATATCCGCTCATACAGGAAAGCGAAAAGCTCGATCTTAAAAACCTGATGGATGGCTTTGATACCATTTCGCACGAGTTTCCGAAACCACAGTACCAGGTGAGCATAGTACATGGCAAGTTAAAAGCCAGTGAAAAGGACGAAGAGATGCAGCGTTTTGTAAAAGGTGAAACGCATATTATGGTGGCTACTACAGTAATTGAGGTGGGGGTAAACGTGCCCAACGCATCGGTTATGGTGATTGAAAATGCAGAGCGCTTTGGCCTGTCGCAACTGCACCAGTTACGCGGCCGGGTGGGGCGTGGTGCCGAAAAATCATACTGCGTGCTCATGAGTGGCAACAAGCTGAGCCGCGAAGGTAAAATACGTTTGGAAACTATGGTGCGCACCAATAACGGCTTCGAAATATCGGAAATTGACCTGCAACTGCGAGGCCCAGGTAATATTGAAGGCACCCAGCAAAGCGGGGTGCTCGACCTTAAACTGGCCGATTTGGCGCAAGACCAGGAACTGCTGATGCAGGCTCGTAAAGTTGTTGAAGAAATTTTTGCTAAAGACCCGCAATTGGCCCTGCCCGAAAACCAGATACTACAATCAGCTTTTCAAACCAAAAATGGCGGCTTAAGTTGGGATAAGATCTCCTGATTTACTATCTTAACGGCGTTAAACTATTTCTCCTCTCTCAAATGAAACTCAAAAACGCCGCTCTGTGCGCTATGGCTGCCGTAGGTTTATCCTTTTCGGCCCAGGCCCAAAATACCGACTCTTTAATGTTGCGCAAAATTTTCGATGAAACTCTGGTAAATGGCCAGTGCTACGAAAACCTGCGCTATTTGTGTAAAAAGATCGGCTCGCGATTGAGCGGATCGGCCGGTGCGGCAAAATCGGTGGAATGGAGTAAAAAACTGATGGAAAGTTACGGTTTTGACAAGATTTATCTGCAAGAAGTAATGGTGCCGCACTGGGTACGCGGCGAAAAGGAGCAGGGCATTATTGTGAGCGGTACTACCCGCACGCCGGTGGCTTTGGCTGCTTTGGGTATGTCGGTTGGTACACCCAAAGCCGGTATTACCGCTGAGGTTATTGAACTGCAAAGCTTAAAAGAGCTGGAAACTTTAGGTGAGGCCAAAATAAAGGGTAAAATAATTTTCTTTAACCGCCCGTTCGATAACCGCTTTATTGAAACCGGAGGGGCTTACGGCACCGCGGGCGATCAGCGTAACGCAGGGCCGGGTATGGCTGCCAAATATGGTGCGGTTGCAGTAATTGTGCGTTCGCTTACTGCTGCTTTGGATAATTATCCGCACACCGGTGGTACCAACTATGGCACTAATCCGCAAATTCCGGCTGCTGCTATATCAACCATTGCTGCTAATAAACTGAGCGCAATGTTGAAACAAAAAAGTGCAGCACCTATTAAATTCTTCCTGAAAACCAGTTGCCAGATGTTGCCCGACGTGCTGTCGTACAATGTAGTTGGCGAAATAAAAGGCTCGGAGAATAACAACAAATATATTACCGTTGGCGGTCACCTCGACTCGTGGGATTTGGCCGAAGGTGCGCATGATGATGGCACCGGTGTAATGCAGTCGGTAGAGGTGCTACGTGTTTTTAAAGCTTTGGGTTACAAACCTAAAAACAACATACGTGCGGTGTTTTTTATGAATGAAGAGAACGGCCACAAAGGCGGTATAAAATATGCCGAACAGGCTAAGGCCGATAAAGAAGAACACATTGCCGCCATTGAAACCGACGAAGGTGGTTTTACTCCACGTGGCTTTAGTTTTGAGCGTGCCACCCCGGTATTTTTAAAAGGCATAAACCAGGAATGGAAAAAACTATTTGAGCCCTACGAAGCCGACCGTTTAGTGGCCGGCGGTGGCGGTACCGATATTGGTCCGCTGCGCGAAACGCATCCTAATATTAAGCTCATCGGTTTCCGCCCCGATTCGCAGCGTTACTTTGATATTCATCACACGCCTAACGATGTGTTTGAAAATGTTAACAAACGCGAACTGGAGTTAGGTGCAGCATCAATTGCATCGCTGATTTATTTGATCGATCAGCATGGATTGAATTTTTAGGTTGAAACTAATTCTCACAACCCGTCATTGCGAGACAGTGATGCCAAAAGCGTTGGGGGGCGAAGCAATCTGGAGGTACAAAGCACAAACCGAAGTATAGGCACTGCCTTAACTTATTTCAATGCATTTGAACTCCGAGATTGCTTCGACGGCATCCGCACATCCTGCTGCTGTCTCGCAATGACGGATTTTCCCTTACCCAAACAACAACCCAAACACCTCTTCAATCCGGCTCACCGCTTTAATTTCGATCTTATAGTGCGATAAATCTAACTGGTTCTTATCCGCCTTACCCGATGGCAGGTTATACTTCGATATAAATATCTGCTCAAAGCCCAGTTTTTGTGCTTCAGCAATGCGTTGCTCTATACGGTTCACGGCCCTTACTTCACCAGATAAGCCTAATTCGGCAGCAAAGCACGTTTTGGAAGGAATAGGCATGTCTTCGTGCGATGAAATAATGGCAGCTGCCAAACCCAGGTCAATTGCCGGATCTTCTACTTTAATACCGCCGGTTATGTTCAGAAAAACATCCTGCGTACCCAAGCGGAAGCCGCAGCGTTTCTCGAGCACGGCAAGCAGCATATTCATGCGGCGCGTATCGAAGCCCGTAGCCGAACGCTGGGGTGTTCCGTACGCCGATGTGCTCACGAGGGCTTGTGTTTCAATAAGCATAGGCCTGAGGCCTTCTAAGGTAACGCTAATGGTAATGCCGCTCAAGGCTTCATCGCGCTGGGATAGTAATATCTCCGATGGGTTTGATACCTCGCGCAAACCAGCTCCCTTCATCTCATAAATACCCAATTCCGATGCCGAACCGAAACGGTTTTTTATCGCGCGTAATATACGGTACACATGATGCCTGTCGCCCTCAAACTGTAAAACGGTATCAACCATATGCTCGAGTATTTTAGGTCCGGCTATCATTCCATCTTTGGTAATATGACCAATCAGGAAAACAGGGGTTGAACTCTCTTTAGCAAAACGCAGCAATTCGGCAGTACATTCACGTACCTGCGATACGCTGCCCGGTGTACTCTCAATATGTGCCGAATACAGGGTTTGTATCGAGTCCACAATCACCATATCGGGCTGTAATTGTTCTATTTGCTTGAAAATATTCTGGGTCGAAGTCTCGGTCAAAACAAAACAGCCCGTACCGCCATAGCCGCTAACTCCCCCTTCAGGGGGCAGGGGGGTAATCCGCTCCGCACGCATCTTAATTTGCCGGTCGCTCTCCTCGCCCGATACATACAGTATTTTGGCCGCAGGCATGCTCAAGGCCAGTTGCAGCATCAGGGTCGATTTACCTATGCCCGGCTCACCACCAATGAGTACTAATGATCCCGGCACAATACCTCCGCCTAAAACCCGGTTAAGTTCATTATCGGACGTTAACATTCGGTGCTCTTCAGAAAATGTTATGCTCGATACCGGCACGGCCTTATTGGCCCGCTGCATGGAAGTTGAGCCACTGCCCGGCGCCTTCCAATCGGGTATGGCGGCATTGGGTTTTTCAATCACCTCTTCTACAAAAGTATTCCACTGCTGGCAGGCCGGGCACTTACCCAACCACTTGGGCGATTCGTAGCCACAGCTCTGGCAAAAATATGCTGATTTGGTTTTAGCCATGATTTTTGGATGTGCAAATGCGATGTAAAGATAATTAAAATGCTAATATATTTAGCTGAATTTGTAATGTTAAAACAACAAAGGCCCCGAAAACGGAGCCTTTGAAATTTGCACATCTGCATATTCACACATCAGCACATTATAATTTAATTTCCTCATCCTTGGCGTTCAAAAAGTGGAACTCGGTGATCTGGTACGAGGGGTTACCTTTTACCTTGATCCATTGTCCGTACTTAAAGTACCATTTCATTTGGCGGCTTACTAAGCCCTTTTTAATATAAGCTTCAATGTACGGGTGTACACAAAGCGTAATACCTTTTTCGTTTTGCTCAACCAAGATGTAATTGAAGTTGTTTTCAATATCATCCATTAGCAAAATGGTTGGCCTTATGGTGCCTGTACCGTGACAGCTCGGGCAAACCTCGCTGGTTACGATATTCATTTCGGGCCTTACACGCTGACGTGTAATTTGCACTAAACCAAATTTGCTCGGCGGCAAAATGGTATGCTTGGCCCTGTCGTGCGCCATTTCATCGCGCAGGTAATCAAACAGCTCCTTGCGGTTGGTGGGCTTGTGCATGTCAATAAAATCAACAACCACAATGCCGCCCATATCGCGCAGGCGCAGCTGGCGGGCAATTTCGCGCGCAGCCTCTTTGTTTACCTGCAGGGCGTTGTCTTCCTGATTCTCCTTGTTGGCTGTCCGGTTACCGCTGTTTACGTCAATAACGTGCAGCGCTTCGGTATGCTCTATTACCAGGTATGCTCCACCGGCCAGGTTTACGGTTTTACCAAAGGCCGATTTAATTTGCTTTTCAATGCCGTAATGCTCAAATATAGGGTCGCGGTGCTTGTGCAGGCGAACGATGCTCTCCAAATCAGGTGATATTTCGTGCACGTACGATCTTATTTCCTCAAAAATTGAGTTTTCGTTTACGTAGATGTGCTGAAAATCGGCGTTCAAAATATCGCGCAACAAAGTTGATGTGCGGTCAATTTCGCCTAATATCTTTTTTGAAGGATCGGTTGCGGGTAAACGCGTCATGAAAGATTCCCACTTTGATATTAAATCAAGCAGGTCTTTTTGCATTTCGGTTACACCCTTACCCTCTGATACGGTACGGATAATTACACCAAAGTTTGCTGGTTTTATACCTTCTACAATTTTGCGCAGGCGCGTACGCTCAGTATTGCTCTTTATCTTTTTAGATATAGAGATCACATCCGAGAACGGCACCAGCACCACGTAGCGGCCGGCAATAGATAAATCGGAACTTAGCCTTGGCCCTTTTGTTGAAATGGGCTCTTTGGCAATTTGTACCGGTATAAGCTGGTTTTTGGCCAACACTTCAGATATTTTACCCGATTTGTTGATGTCGCCTTCCAGCTTTAAATCATCTAATAACTTGGTTTGGTAACTACCCCCACGTACCTGTTTAGTTAATTTGAGCAGGCTTTGCACCTGCGGACCTAAATCCAGGTAGTGCAAAAAAGCATCCTTCTCGTATCCCACATCAATAAAAGCAGCATTAAGCCCGGGCATTATTTTTTTAACGCGGCCCAGGTAAATATCACCAACAGTATAATTGTTAGTTATTTGCTCTTTATGAAGTTCAACGAGTTGTTTATCCTGTAACAGGGCAATAGTTGCCCCGTTAGGGGATGAATCGATAATTAATTCTTTTATCAACTGCTACTCCATTTCTTCAAATTGCGGCCATAAGGCCGCGTACAATATGAGGATAAAAACTTCAATAAAAAAATTGCCTGCCACTACCATAAGCAGCTGCAGGCAAACTAACCGTTGTAAACGGCTTATTTCTTTTTATGTCTGTTTTTTCTTAAACGTTTTTTACGTTTGTGGGTAGCCATTTTATGTCTTTTACGTTTTTTACCGCTTGGCATAATAATAATTTTTTAAAGGGTTAATTTTTTAATTCGTTAATATAGTTGTCAATAGTATGGCCCATAGCAGGGTCGCCCATTAATTCCTTACATTTTTGGTAAGCCTCAATGGCTTCTTTTTTCTTACCTAATTGCTTATAGCTTTCGGCTAAGTAAAAATATGGCTCAACCTTGCTTCGTTGTGCACTTTCGGGCATGGCCACCATTTTGCTAAAGCGGTCAACCGCCTTTTGAAACTGGCCCGATTTCATGGCAAACTGACCTAAGTTAAGGTTGGCTTTCCAATTATCCGGGTCTTTGGCTACCACATCAAGCAATAAGGTAATACCTTGCATCGGGCTTCCGCCTTCGGCATCGGTAATACCCAAACTGGTTTGGTTAACATAAGCTATACCTAAACCTGTTTGTGCCTCTAAATCGGCGGCTTTAATTGCTCTTGCAGCTTTAAATGCCGTGATAGCATTTTTAACCATTGCCGGTTGTACCGCTGTATCCTGGGTAAACTTGTAGGCATCGTTAAAACGGTTACCTGCGTTTATCCAGTTATCAAAGCTATTATTGGCCTGCGCAAGCGCCATGTAATAAAAAGCAGCAGGAGCTTGCTGGTTGGCAGCATCCCATGCTTTTGCAAGCTCAAGTTGCAGTTTTTGTTTTTGCGCCGGGGCCGATGCTTTTGCAAGTCCGGCCTCCAGTGCGTTTATTTTTTCAGAAGCTTCGCCGCCAATAGTTGCTTTTGCAGGTGTTGATACCGTAGCTACATCAACCTGTGCGCCTTCGTGCTCATGGTCGTGTCCTTCGTGCTCATCCTGTGCACCGGCTTTGCCAGGTGCGGCGCGCTCTTCTTTTGGCTTAACCAGCCCTTTTACGGGCTGCGCATACAAATAGCCCATAATCGCTATTACGGCAACAATTGCAACTATTTGTTTTGCTTTCATATAATGTATTAAGCTTTTGCAGTTTTAGTTTTGTTACCTGATTTTACTTTCTCAACAAAAGTTTTGGCTGGCTTAAAGCTGGGTACAAAATGCTCAGGTATAATAATTGCTGTATTTTTAGAAATGTTACGCGCTGTTTTCTTTGCTCTCTTTTTTACAACAAAACTTCCGAAACCTCTAACATATACGTTTTCACCACTCACCATAGAGGTTTTAACTACTTTAAAAAACGCCTCAACAGTCTCCTGAACGTCTACTTTCTCAATCCCGGTCTTGGTTGATATTTCAGCTATAATTTCCGCCTTAGTCATATCCTGTTTTCTATTAATAATTTTATGTAAATACTTAACTGTTTTGGGGTTGCAAAAGTATGGCTTTAATTGCAAAGTTTGAAATAAATGTGCTTTTTTTTACAATGTGTTATAACATCTATATAAAGTACTACTGCTTTTAGCGTTTACAACATGCTAATGTTTAATTTTGAAACTCATGAATTTTGCCAACGAACTGGTGCTTTGGTACCACCAAAATAAACGCGATTTGCCCTGGCGGCACACAACCGACCCTTATGTAATTTGGTTGTCGGAGATCATATTGCAGCAAACACGGGTTGAGCAGGGTATGCCTTACTTTAACCGCTTTTTAGCCGCTTACCCTAACGTAACAGCCTTTGCCAATGCCAGCGAGGATGATATATTAAAGCTATGGCAAGGTTTAGGCTATTACTCGCGCGGCCGTAATATGTTAAAAACAGCCCAACTGGTTCGCGATGAGCATAAGGGTGTTTTTCCATCGGCTTATGATGAACTTATTAAGTTAAAGGGTGTAGGTGAATACACGGCAGCAGCTATATCATCATTTGCGGTAAATGAGGCACGGGCAGTGGTTGATGGGAATGTATACCGGGTATTGGCCCGGTATTTTGGAATTGATGAACCAATAAATAGCACTAAAGGAAAGAAGCTTTTTCAACAACTGGCCGATGCGGTATTGAATAAAGAGGAACCCGGCTTGCACAACCAGGCCATGATGGAATTTGGCGCTACTTTATGCAAGCCCAAGAATCCGGCCTGCGGCATTTGCCCGGTAAGTTTGGGATGCCAGGCCTTTAAAACCAATGCCACTACTCAACTGCCGGTTAAGCTTAAAACAGTAAAAGTTAAAGAGCGTTTTTTTAACTATTTTTTAGTTTTAAACGGCAATGAAATTTTGATGAACAAGCGTACCGGAAACGATATTTGGACGGGTTTGTACGACCTGCCATTGGTTGAAACCGATACCTTGCTGCCTGCTCACGAAATTGTTACTCAACCCCTAACCCTGCATTATTTTGGTCCAAACCCGCAAGTGGAAGAGGTTTTTGGTCTTCAAAAACACATACTTACCCATCAGCGGCTCACAATAAGGTTTATAAAGGTTAAAAATCAACCTGTATATATGGAGCCGGATTGGTTTTACACCGACCTTGAAAACCTGGAAAAGCTGGCTTTACCCAAAATCGTTTTTATATTTCTAACTAATTTTTTTAAATTTGAAAACAATTCTCTTTTTTCTAACTAAAACATGTCTGGAATAAATAAAGTAATTTTGGTAGGCCACTTAGGTAAAGACCCTGAAATAAGATACCTTGAGGGTAATGTTTCGGTAGCAAGTTTTCCATTGGCCACGTCAGAAACTTTTAATAAAGATGGCCGCAAAGTTGAACAAACCGAATGGCACAATATAGTAATGTGGCGCGGATTAGCCGACGTTGCAGCCAAGTATTTACAAAAAGGTAAGCTGGTGTATATTGAAGGCAAACTGCGTACCCGATCTTTTGAAGATAAAACAGGTATAAAAAAATATACTACCGAAATTGTAGCCGAGAACTTTACTGTTTTGGGCCGCAAAAGCGATTTTGATGATAACAAGCAAACCGTTAAAAGTGAAGATGCCGATGCGGATTACGACCGCTCTACTGAGGCAGATAATCTGCCATTTTAGTATTCCAATTACAAACTTGAATATACAGCGCCTTCCGTTAATAACGGCGGGCGTTTTTTTTGGGGGGATATGGGTGATACGCTTTCGTCAGCCTAAAACCATAAAAACGGTATACCCATACTAATGCCGAACTTTTAAAATTACCTTGTGTTGTAAATTGAAAAACACAACAAATGTCATCTGCAAAATCATCATTAACTTATAAATTAGGTGGCGAGTTAGAAATTAACCGCCTTGGCTATGGAGCCATGCAATTAACCGGAAACGGTGTATTTGGCGAGGTTGCCGACCGCGAAAATGCCATAAAAGTTTTACAGGAAGCTGTTGCCAGCGGCGTAAACTTTATTGATACCGCCGAGGCGTATGGTCCTAAATTCAACGAAACTTTAATTGCCGATGCCCTTCACCCATATAAGCAAGGGTTGGTAATTGCCACTAAAGGCGGCTTTAACCGCCCCGGCCCCAACAATTGGGTACCTAACGGCGATGCCGGTTATATTCGCTCCAACATCGAAGGCAGTTTAGAACGCCTGAAAGTAGACACCATTGACTTGTGGCAGTTGCACCGCATTGACCCTAACATTGCCGTTGAGGAAACGCTAAAGCCGGTTATAGAGGCCGTTGAAGCAGGCAAGATCAAATACGTAGGCCTATCAGAAGTTAATGTGGAGCAAATAGAGCGCGTGCGTAAGTTGCTACCTATTGTATCGGTACAAAATCTCTATAACCTGGGCAATCGCCAATGGGAAGAGGTACTGGATTATACCGCCGAGCAAGGTTTAGCCTTTATTCCATGGTATCCGTTGGCATCTGGACCAGATAAGCTGGCCGAAAAAATACAGCATATTGCCGAAAAGTACGAGGCAACTACCGCGCAAATAGCTTTGGCCTGGTTGCTTAAACGTTCGGATAATATATTGCTTATTCCGGGCACCAAGTCGGTAACTCATTTGCACGAAAACTTAAAAGCGGCAGATATTGAGTTGACTGAAGAAGAATTTGAGAGTTTATCGAAATAATTACCTCACCCCGGCTTTCGTCGGTTTGGAGGGAGCTAAAAGCTGCATTTGGTAACAGATGCAGCTTTTAATTTTTATTACCTACCTCGCTTGGCCGTAAATTAAAACGCTTTTTAAAGGCAACCGTAAAATGGTGCGCGTTTTTATAACCTACAGTATCGGCAACCTCGCTAACGGTTAAGCCCGATTGCAGCAGCGACTGTGCCTTTTGCATACGCAATTCGGCCAGGTAACCAAATACAGTGTGGCCGTATGTTTCTTTAAAACCTTTTTTTAGTTTAAAATCATTAAGCCCGCTCTTTTTGGCAAGCTCATTAAGCGAGTGCGGTGTTTTAATGTTTTGTTCGAGCAATTGCTTTACGGCTTGCAGTTTTTGCAAATCATTATTAGTAGCTGGCCTCGGTTGCTCAACCGGCTCTAACAGGCTGTTTTTTAATTGTAATGATAGCAGTTCCAATATCTTCCCCTCCAGGTATATACGGCGAATGTAAGCAGGTTGTGCGGCCTTGTTAATTTCGGATATAATGGCTTTGAGTTGTTGTGTAATGGGTTGGTTCTCTGTCACAAAAATGGTTTTAGACTCGTTTGCCAAATCGCCATCATTAAAAACAGGACTTTTCCAAAATAAATGCTTTATAAAACGGCGGGTTAAGCAAACCGAAAATATACGCGTGGTTTGTTTAATGCCTGCTTCAATATTAAGTTCGGAGCAATACAAAGAATTATACTGTCCGGCTTTTAGCATAATGTTGCTCTTGTTGCCATGTGACGTGATTACCTCTCCATCCAGCAAAAAGTTCATTAACCAGCAAGAGTTGTCGCACTGCATGCTTAAGCGGCAGGGTTTATTGGCTTCTATAGTGCTTTGAAAAACGCAGGCTCCGTCAAACCATAATTCGTTTATATACAGGTTTCCCCAGGTGGCAGTACTGTGCGAATATCGTTCCTCCAGTTGCTTTAGTCCCGAAAACTCTCTTGGATATTTCAGCTGGAGATTTAAAGCCTCATGAGAGGCCGATGTGATAGTGATATTCATAAAATCCGTTAGGCGTTGATAAAAATCCGTTTAGCGTTGATGCTTTCCGGTTACAATGATACACATTTGCACTCGTTATTTTTAATCAGTCTAAATAAATGAAACTGGTATTTACCCTATTTTTTTTATTCATTACAGGTACCGCTATAGTTTTTGCCCAAAGTAAGGGGCGCGTAGCCGGCAAGGTATTAACAAGCGACGGTAAACCTGCCGACGCCATTTGCATTTTAGTAGATGGCAGGCAAGCTGCGTTAACCCAGTACAATGGAAGCTATAACTTATCGGTACCGGAGGGGAATCATCAGTTGGCTTTTAGTTTTATGAACAATGTACAACAGCAACAAAGTATTACTGTTACCGCCGGTAAAACATTAACCCTGCCCAACATCACTTTAAAAGAAACTGCTTTTCAGTTGAATGATGTAATAGTTACCGGACAGTTTGAGCCGCAATCGGTAAAAAACTCGGTATACCAGGTGCGTACAATTAATAACGAGCGTATACGACTGCGGGGCGCCAGCAACATACAACAGGTACTTAACACCGAGCTTGGCGTACGCTTTGCCAACGACCTCACCCTTGGCACTACCGATATTAACCTGATGGGCGTAAGTGGCCAGCGTGTTAAGATACTGCTTGACGGCACCCCCCTGTTAGACCGTGGCGATACCCGCGAAAGCCTTGGGCAGATAGATGTTAACATGATTGAGAAAATTGAGATTGTGGAAGGGCCTATGTCGGTTATGTATGGCACTGATGCTTTGGGTGGAGTTATAAACTTAATAACCAAAAAGGCAGCCACAGGCAATAACAGTTTACTGGTGGGCGTGCGCGTACAGGAGGAAAGTGCAGGTAAACAATACGACACGTTTAACAAAAGCGGAACCCACAACGCCAGCCTTAACTTAAAATGGCAAAACAAAGGCTGGAATGCGGGTGCCGATGTAAGCCGTAATAATTTTGGCGGTTGGAAACCCGGCAATGGCCTACAGCCCTGGCTACCCAAAAATCAATGGCTGGCTAATGCTACAGCGGGTTATGCCAATCAAAAATTTAAGGTTTGGTACCGCATAAATGCAACCGATGAAGACATTATAAGCGATGGCGCTATTAACGCCAGCACCAATGTATCAAAAGATCAGAAGTTTATTACGCACCGCTACATGCACGAGTTGCAGGGTAACACGCGCTTGAGTGATGCTTTAAGTTTTAACTTCGCCGCCTCGTACACCGATTATAGCCGACGTACACAAACTACCGAATTTAACCACGCCACCGGAACCCGCTTTTTAACTGCAACCGCTTCAGAGCAGGCTGTTGCTAAATTTGATAATACCTTCATCAGGGGTATTGCACAATACAAAATTTCGGAACATGTTAATTTGCAGCCCGGCTTTGAGGTTAACCTTACCGGCAGCACCGGCGACCGAATTTTAGGCACGCCCACTATTAATGATTACTCTTTTTTTGCCTCTTCCGAAATTGCTTTAGGCAAATTCAGCCTGCGTCCGGGTTTTAGGGTTATACACAATTCGGTGTATGATGCGCCTCCGGTTATACCATCCTTTAATGCCAAGGTTGCATTATCGCCCACGCTTGATTTGCGGGTAGCTTACGCTTACGGGTACCGGTCGCCTGCACTGCGCGAGCTATACTTTAACTTTTTTGATGCCAGCCACTCCATCATAGGCAACCCTAATCTTAAAGCTGAGTACTCAAACAGTTACAACGGCACACTATCATGGCAACTGCTAAACCAGCAAACCATTAAGCTGCGCTCAGTTGTTGGCGGCTTTTATAACCAGTTCCACAACTTTATAGGTACCGCTTTTGATGCCAGCAACGGCTCTATCACTACCTATCTTAACATCGACCGTTATAAAACCGTGGGTGGCACCATGGAAAACACCCTTACTTACAAAAATTTGCAGGCAACATTGGGTTTTTACTATACCGGCCGCTACAATCAGCTTAAAAACGAAGACCCTACCATACCCCAGCTGAGCTGGAGTCCGGAGGTAAACAGCAACATTGCTTATACCATTACCCAATGGAAAACCAGTGTAGCCCTGTTTTACAAATACACTGGCAAGCGTCCGTCTTACGAGTACATAAACAACGCCGGTACCACAACTATTCAACGGGCATCGGTATCGGCCTTTAACACGGCCGATTTTAGCGTCAACAAAATCATCAACCGCACACTCACCCTTAACGGGGGTATACGCAATGTATTTAACGTAACCCGCGTAAACAATACCTCGCAAGATAGCGGCGGTGCTCACAGTACAGGTGGTGCAGTGCCGGTTGGTTACGGCCGATCTTTCTTTTTAGGCTTTAACTATCAATTTTCTAAATAATCAAAATCAATAAACAGACTCATAAAAAATGAAAAAACTATTATCTATCATGTGTGCAATGGTCATTCTTTTTACGGCATGTAAAGAGAACGATCCGCCGTTGGCCGACAACGTTGTGGTGTTCCAGGCCGATAAGCAGGGCTTTACGTCAGACCAAACCTCGGCCGATGTAAAACTTACCCTGAGCCGCAACGTAAGTGCAGCTACCGATGTAACAGTTTCGTTAGTAGCCACCGGCGTAACTTATGGTACCGATTTTACCACGGTTCCGGCAGCATCTAATGGTAAAATAACGGTTAGTGTACCGGCAGGAAGCAACACAGCCACCATTAAGGTTAACAAAGCAGCTAACTTGTTTTTGAACGGCACCGAATCAATTGCTTTCAAAATTGAAACGGCCACTCAATCGGTATTAGCCGGAAGCGTTGCTCAGTTACAATTGAGCTTTTCATCTATCGTATCAACCGGTACCCAGCTTACGTTGGAGGGTGGAGACGGCGGTACAGCAGCAGTTAACTCGGTATACGTTGACCTGAGCGCCAATAAACAAACCAGTGTTTTACGTAACGATTGGGATCTGGGCTTTTACAGCGGTACCGATTTCAGGGTAATTCTAAATAACACCATCGGCGCATCGGCTGTGGTTGTTAATAAAACCGATATTAACAGTGTTACAGCTGCTGATGTAAACACGGCAAGCCTGGTAATTGGCTTAGGGCAGGGTACATTAGCCGCCATTGATGATCCGCAAGGAGATTTAACCAAAACCGTTATTGGCGCCGTATCTGCCACTGATGCCGATAACAAAGTTTATGTAATTAACCGTGCCGGTGGTTCGGGTATTATACTGCCCGTGGCCGATTTAATAAAAGTGCGTGTGTTACGTAACGCAACCGGTGGTTACACCCTGCAATACGCCAAATTGGGCGAAACCACGTTTCAAACTTTAAGCATCGCCAAAAACAGCGCTTATAACTTCAGGTATATATCATTTGCCAAGGGTGCGGTTGAGGTTGAGCCAGCCAAAGCCAACTGGGATTTTGTATGGGGTTACAGCATTTATTACACCGCTACCTTCCCCTATGGTTTTTCGGATCTGGTATTCACCAATTACTTAGGCGGCACACAAACTGCCGAGGTTTTAACCAGCACTGTTAGCTACGATGCTTACGCCGAAGCCAATATTGCCAATACTACCTTTTCAAGCGGCCGCAACACTATCAGCTCTAACTGGCGCGTAACAAGCGGCGGTACCGTAGGTGTAAGAACCGACAGGTTTTATGTTATAAAAGATTCGGCAGGTAACGTGTACAAATTAAAATTTATAAGCTTTGGCCCTGATGGCGGTACACGCGGCAAACCGGTGTTAACCTATGCCTTGGTTAAAAAGGCTTAAGCACTTGTTCAAACTAAACCAAACAACAAAAAGTCCTGATTACCCGCAGCATAAATTATTCATGCAAGCTGCGGGTAATACAGGCACAAATATTCCGACAATAACTTCTCTAACAAGAAGGCAGACCCGCGTAGTTACTTTCGGTTCAAAATAATTAATTCCTACTCAATCTTCAGGTTTTCCAGGTACTTATAACCACTACCGGTATTTACCAGCAACACCTGTTCCCCTGAGCCTATCCAGCCATCGGCTTTCAACTTTTTAAACGCGTGCCATAAAGCAGCTCCCTCGGGCGCTATAAGCATACCTTCGTTGGCAGCAATCTCCTTTAAGGCAGCTTCCATATTGGCATCGCTTACGGTAATGGCCGTGCCGTTACTTTGGCGCAGTACCTTCAGTATCAGTTTATCGGCAAAAGGTTTGGGCACACGCAGTCCGTTAGCTACGGTAAAACCGCCGTCTATAAATTCGGCGCTTGCGGCCCCTTCATGAAAAGCGCGGGTAATGCCATTGCAGCTTTCAGATTGTACGGTTACCATGCGTGGCCGCTTGCTCCCTATCCAACCCATTGCCTCCATTTCATCAAAAGCTTTCCAAATGCCCAGCAAACCAGTACCGCCACCGGTTGGGTACAGTATTACATCGGGCACCTGCCATTTCAGTTGCTCGGCAATTTCATAACCCATGGTTTTTTTGCCCTCCAGCCTGTACGGTTCTTTTAAGGTAGATACCTGGAACCAGCCATTGGCCGTAGCCTCCTGATGCGCCAGTTTGCCGCAATCGGCTATATTGCCGTCTACCTCAACTAAACGGGCACCGTATAAACGGCATTCATCTTTAAATACCTGAGGCGTTTTAACGGGCATATAAACATGCGCCTTAATACCGGCCCTGGCACAATACGCAGCCAATGCACCACCGGCATTACCGGCAGTAGGTGTTACCATATTGGTTATACCTAATTCCTTTGCCTTTGATACCGCCGCACCTATGCCACGCGCTTTAAATGACCCTGTAGGGTTGCCCGACTCATCTTTCCATAACACCTCACAGTCGCCGGTTATATATTCCAGGTTAGTTAGCGGCAGTATAGGTGTAAACCCCTCTCCCATGGTAACTACATTGTCGGGCGATTCGACCGGTAAAAATTCATGATAACGCCACATGTTTGCTGGCCGCCCGGCTAAAAACTCATCGGGGTTAAGGTTTTGCGGCAAATAGTACTCGGCATATAACGAGGTATTGCACTCATTTTTATAGCAAAAGGTATTAATAACGTGCGCCGGATAATGCTCATGGCATACCGGACAAACCAAGCCTTTTATAAATGAATGTACTTGTAAATCTAACATAGCGGCAACCCCTTATTAAAAAGGGTAACAGCAAATATATTTACTGAGTTTACCGGAAGGTTATACAATATATGGATAACTCATAACACCATTAGCTCAACCCGTTTTTGGCAAAACGGATAAAATTTTTGTTGAGACTAAAGTTATCGCCTTTACGGGTGATAAAGAAAAACTCGCGGATGATTTGCAGGTTTTCTACTTGTACTTCTACCAACTCTCCACGGTCAAGCTCCTTTAGCACAGCCCGCTGCGGTAAAAACCCGAGTGATAAATCTTCGAGTATAAAATTCTTTAAAGCCTCGGTACCACCCAGCCTTACACGGGTGTTTAGTTGTGCTATGCTAATGCTATGCCTTTTAAGCTCGCTACTTAAAGCCGATAAGGTGCCCGAACCATTTTCGCGCAGGGCAAGGGGTATGGTAAGCAAATCGGGTAATGATAGTATGCCCCGGGCAGCAATAGGACTGGTTGCGGCACAAACGGCAATTACCTTATCGGTGGTAAAATACTCGTATTGCAGGGTATTGAGTTTACTTTCTACCTCAACAATGGCCACATCAATCAATTTGTCGTGCAGGGCGTTGGTTATGTTTT
This sequence comes from Mucilaginibacter terrae, assembly GCF_031951985.1. Lineage (NCBI taxonomy): Bacteria > Pseudomonadati > Bacteroidota > Sphingobacteriia > Sphingobacteriales > Sphingobacteriaceae > Mucilaginibacter > Mucilaginibacter terrae. The sequence goes on from NZ_JAVLVU010000001.1 coordinate 3,489,085, forward strand.
CGGTATTGCGGTTAACCAGTTGTATGTTAATTTGGGGCAGGGCTTTGTGAAACTCCGACAGTATTTTAGGGATGATATACAACGCAACTGTAGTGCTGGCACCCAATTTAAGGCTGCCTTCGGCATCTAATTGGTTGCGTGAAATGCTTACTTCGTAATCAATCTTGCGTTCAATCTCGCGGGCCTCCTGTAAATAGGCAAATATTTTTTGCCCGGTTGCCGTAAGTTTAATGTGGTTACCGTTACGCTCAAACAGGGCAAAGTGATATTGCTCTTCCAACACTTTTATATGCCTGCTTATGGCCGGCTGGCTTATATAAAGCGCTTTGGCCGCCTTAGAGAAACTAAGGTGCGTAGCTACTTCTAAAAATACCTGGTGACTAAGCGATAACACGGCTTAAACATAGCTATTTATGTGCAATTTAAATAACCGGTAAAATGCAAAAATCACCGTAACCGGGTATTGCGCAATTCCCTCATCTGAAATAAATTTGACAGTAAGTTAATAGTGTTCCTAAATAGAAGTAGTAGATCCCTTTAGGAGAAATAGCATGTTAACAACAGGTATAGGAGCACAGGTAAGCAGCGAGTGGTTATCATGTGCTTCTTTTTTTTATCCCCCTTGTACCAACATCAGCATTAATTTTTCTTGAATAGCATATTAATTTACGCTACTTTGCGCCGCTGAATATATCCCCTGATTGAATATTAGTTGCTATGACTTACTGCTTAGGCATTAAAGTAAAAGAAGGCCTGGTGGCCATTGCCGATACACGCATAACTTCGGGTAATGATGTTACCATCAAAAAAAAGCTAACCACGCTTCAAAAACCCGATTGCTCCATATTTATCATGACCAGCGGCCTGCGCTCGGTGCGCGATAAAGCCATTGTTTATTTTGATGAGTTACTGGAGGGCAACATTGAAGAGTACAACAAAATGTATAAAGTGGTGAATGCCTTTGGTGAGCAGGTTAAACGCGTAGGCGAAGAAGACCGCGAAACATTGGAAAAGGCCGGCTTTAAATTTAACCTTAACACCATCATAGGTGGACAAATGAAGGATGATGAAGAGCACAAACTCTTCCTGCTTTATCCCGAAGGTAACTGGGTTGAACTGGGGCAAGGTGCGCCTTATGTAATAATTGGCAATGCGGCACAAGGTAAAGCCATTTTAAACCGTATATTGAACGAGGATACCAGTATGAAATTGGCACTCAAAGCCGGTTTTCTATCATTCGACTCAACCCGGATCAGCGCTGCTGATGTTGATTTTCCGATTGATGTAGCACTGTATAAAAACGGCAGCTTTGATATGATAGAGCACCATTTTGAGCAGGAAGACCTTTCGGCCGTATCGGCGCGGTGGGATAAAGAATTAAAAACAGCGTTGAAGAATATTCCAAACCAATGGATGGATACGGTGTTGAACAAAATTGGAAAGCCAACAAAAAAACGTAAAAAAGTATGAAATTCAGGGTTGCAGGCACATTAGGATACGAGGTACTTAAACCTACTACTTTTATTCTTAACATACATGCCCTGCGAACTCCCGCCCAGGCTGTGCTTGAGGAAACTTTTACGGTTGATCCCTATTATAAAATTGAAGAAATTGCACCTCAACATGGCGAAAGCCGCTTTATAAGGCTTGAGGTGCCCGAACCCTGCACCGTAAACATAGCTTACAGTGCAGTTATCGATACCTCGTTCAAGCAAACCCCTACCGCAAACCTGATCAAGGTACCCATTGCCGAAATGGATGCATCGGTGCTGCCTTATCTTTTCCCCAGTCGTTACTGCCAATCGGATAAGTTATTTCGTTTTGCAAACAACAAGTTTGGCTACATTGATAATGCTTTTGAACGTCTTTTAGCGCTAACCAATTGGATACACGACAACGTAGAATACCTGAGCGGCTCTACCAACTCGCAAACATCGGCCTATGATACCGTTGCCGAGCTGGCCGGCGTTTGCCGCGATTTTGCCCATTTAGGTATTGCTCTTTGCCGCGCGCTCGATATTCCTGCCCGGTATTTTACCGGCTATGCCTATCAACTTAATCCGCCCGATTTTCATGCCTGTTTTGAGGCCTACATAGGCAGCGAGTGGATCATATTTGATGCCACTAAACTGGTGCCACTAAATGGCCTGGTAAAAATAGCTACCGGACGCGATGCCGCTGATGCTGCCATAGCCAGCATATTTGGTGAAGTAAATTTCATGGGCATATCGGCTTCCTGCGAACTGGCTGATGATAATTTTCAGCCTGTGTTTTATGAAGGGCAAAAAATTGAGGGATTAACTTACCTTTAATTCTCGGCCGTCCACTTCTTCATAGCCTCAACAACTTGCCCGTGCGATGCTATCCACGTGGCCGCACTTTTATCCTGACTTTGGCTGATGTACCGCGCAAAGGCTGGCATGTGTCCCGATTGGCTTAGCTTGTAAAACCGTGCCGCCAATTGCGTACGGAAGAACCGGTTACCGGTTTGCTTTTGGGCAAGGCTGCCAATTGCGGCAAAAATGGCCTGCAGTTGTTCGGTAAACTTATCTGCAGGTGCAAAATAACGGCGTTTTTCAACCTCTTTAACCGCATCGGTAATGGCTTGGTTAAGCTCCAGGCTTTCAGCGCCGGGCTTTGGGGGCTTTACGCCGGCTTCTAATTTTAACCTACCGCCTTGCAAAATGCTTTGTACATTACTGTACGCCTCCTCGGCACGGTTGCCGTTGGGGGCGAGATATAAATAGCGGCAAAGGCTCAGCAATGCCGATGCGCGTTCATTTTGATGAAAGGTAACCAGGCCATACAAACGTAAATTGGCGGGTTGGGATGGAGCCAGTGTTATGGCGTTAATAGCGCTTTGTTCAGCCTGCGAATATTGTTTATTCCTAAAGTATGCCAGTCCCAAACCGTAATGCAGCGCATAATCAGCAGAGTCTAATCCAATAGCCAACTTATAATTGCTTATGGCATTAGGTGCTTGGCCCAAGCGGTCATAAATACCGGCCATTATAGTATAGCTACTTTGTAAAACTGCAGTTGAAGAGTTTGCTTTTAACACTTCTTTAAAATAAGGCAACGCTTCGACGCCTTTACCGGTTGCATTTAAGGCAAAAGCCAACTGATATTTAGCCGTGGTGTTAGCGGTATCATTTGCCAGTGCTGCTTTATACTTTTCAATAGCTGCTGCATAATTTTTTGCATTGCTAAGTTGTAAGCCTTCTTCAATCAGATCTTTCGCAGTTTGTGCAAATGTGCTTACAGCCAATATTATAAGTATTAAAAACAGTATAAATTTCAGGCAATGTTTCATTTGTAAATTTTTCAGGTAAATTGATCTACTCAAAAATATATTAAATGAGTATAACTATTCCCCCATTCTTAGCCGTATAAGCACTTTTACATTTATTCAACCGCATAAAAATTCTATCAATCTATTATTATCATGAAAATTGAAAAAAAACCATTTGATTTAACCGCACCTACTACTAATTGTATTTCTCTTGATGATGCTGTTAAACGCACAGAAAACTGGCGCAAATTTATAAGTAATCCTTCTGCAGCCGCTGTAATGCATGCGATACCAAAAGCGGTTTACATCTCAAAATCAGACATTGTAGCGATGTATAAATCACTGGAAGAAAACAGTGAATTTACAGGTGCACGTGCTTACTTTACTCTTAAATACGATCCCAAGGTAGAAACAGAGAAGAATATAGTAACATTTTGTATGGTGATGGTTAGAGAATGTTCATATTCGCGATGCGGAGAAGATGTTTTACCTTTGCTTAGAAATGAAGTTGGTACCGGAGACGATGACGATACCGGCATTTATGATTATACCAGGCCATGTCCCGACTTTTGTGACCCTAAAAGCGTACTTTTTGGCGACTAAACTTTGATTGTTTTTTATGAAAGAATTTGTGCTTTTTTTTATGGATTATATTGTGCCTGGAAGCACACTTTTACCTTTAGGAGCCGGATTACTTTACTATAAACAACTCAATAAGCCACTTCGCACATTGCTTTTGTACCTGGCCATGGCATTTACATTAAATGTTATAGGCACTGTATTAGCTAATTATGGCGTTAATAACTTGCCGGGTTTACACCTGTATACTATTTGCGAAGTGGTTTTGCTGATGCTATATTTTAAAGCCGCTTTTGATAATGCAAAGGCTGATAAAATTATAAACATTATATTATGGGCGTTCCCACTGCTTTGTATTATTAACTTTTCATTTTTTCAAAGTTTATACGAGTTTAATACTTATACAAGGCCACTGGGGGCGCTTATTGTTATAGTAGCCAGCATATTGTACCTCGCCGTACAAAGTGATTTTAAAAAACCTGAACTGATCACGGTTTCAGGCAGGATAGTTGCTTCAGGTTTTCTTATTTATTTTTGTAGTTCGCTTTTTCAATTTATTTTTTCAAATGTATTAAGTCATCACGTTGCAAAAGAAGTAAGGAAAATAATATGGGAAATACATGCGTGCCTGGTGATTATTATGTACTTATTCTTTTTGGCTGCCATATTAAATGAGCGACGTAAAAGACAATATTGATGTACTGGTTATAACAGCAATGCTGTGCTCGTTCACCATTGTTGTTTGTTTTCTGATCGTGTTATATCGCAAGCAGTCGGATGCCTTGCGCCAAAAAAAAGCCAATCAGGCCAAAAGTGTTTTTTTAGCCACTATGAGCCACGAAATACGCACCCCAATGAACGGCGTATTGGGCATGGCTGCCCTTCTCAAAGAAACAGAACTTACTACCGAACAACGGGAGTTTACCCAATCCATCATTCAAAGTGGCGAGGCATTGTTGAGCGTGATCAATGATATTCTCGACTTTTCCAAAATTGAATCGGGAAAGATGGAAATGGACTTTCATGAATTCAATTTGCGTAACTGCGTAGAGGAAGTGCTTGATTTATTTGCCACCAAATTGGCGAAGGGGCCGGTTGAATTATTCTATAATATTGACAGCAATATTCCCAAACAGGTTATTGGCGATAGTAATCGCTTGCGCCAGGTGCTCATAAACTTAATTGGCAATGCAGCCAAGTTTACCCAGCAAGGCGAAATTGCACTAAATATTGGTCTTTTACATCAAAACAACGGCAGTGTTGAGATAGGGTTTGCTGTAACCGACACCGGCATTGGTATATCGCCCGAGAAACTACCTCAATTATTTGGCGAGTTCTCCCAGGCCGAATCATCAACGGCGCGTAAATATGGTGGTTCGGGGTTGGGCTTACTCATTAGTAAGCGATTGGTAAACTTGATGGGGGGCGATATTGGCGTGACCAGTAAACCCGGCGTAGGGTCAACGTTTCAATTTTCAATACAGTGCAAAAATGGCCGGCAAACCGATGATGCTCTTGATATGAGCGTTATTGCCGGTAAATCGGTATTGCTTATTAACCATAATATTCAATTGCTTAAATCAATTGAATTACGGTTAAAAGAATGGAAGTTTAAAACTATAGCTGCGTTAGGGGCTACCGAAGCGGAGCAATTACTGGCGAATAGAGATAAACTCGATTTGTGCATTGTAGATTGTAACCTTCCGCAGGCCGACCAGATTAAACTTTCGGCATTGATCGGTGCTCGCTTTGGTCAGGTTCCAATTATATTGTTGGTTAAAGCAGGAAATGATGTTTATAAAAGCAACCAACTACCATTTACGGGTACGCTAACACGGCCAATCAAACAAAGTCACCTTGTGCGCGAGTTATTAGCCGCTTTTAAACAGGAACAATTACATGGAGCTCTTAAACCCGACGCGGTATTAAGGGAGGAGTTTGCCTTACTTTACCCACTTAATATTTTGGTAGCCGAAGATAACCAGATAAACCAGATGGTTATTTTAAAGGTATTGAAACGACTTGGCTATAAGCCTCAGCTGGCCAATAATGGCAAGGAAGCCGTTAGTATGATGGGCGAACCCAATTTTGATTTAATTTTAATGGATATACAAATGCCCGAAATGGATGGGTTAGAAGCTACTCGCTATATTCGAAAACATCATGCACATCAGCCCCATATTATAGCCATGACCGCCAATGCTATGGTTGAAGACCGTGAGGAATGTTATAATGCCGGGATGAATAACTACCTCACCAAGCCCATAAAAATCGATTCGTTGATTACTGCTTTGGAGCAGGTGAAGACGCTGCAGTAAATTAATTCTTTCTTGAATTGAGAGCAAAAATCCTTCAGCATAAAAGTATTTAAAACAAAAACGCCTGCTCGATTGAGCAGGCGTTTTTAATATGTTTAAGTAAATATTACTTGTTAACGTACATTACTTCTTTAACAGCTTTAATTACGCGCTCTGCATTTGGCAGGTATTCCTGAATTAAAGTTGGTGCATAAGGAAGAGGCACATCGCCACCCATAATGCGCAGGATAGGAGCATCAAGGTAATCAAATGCATCTTTTTGCACTTTAAATGCAATTTCGGTAGCAATTGAACCTAATGGCCAGCTCTCTTCAACCAATACTAAACGGTTGGTTTTCTTAACCGATTCGATAATAGCCGGATAATCAATAGGGCGTACCGTACGTAAGTCGATAACCTCTGCGCTGATGCCTTCCTTTTCAAGCTCGGCAGCGGCAGCGTTAACCACTTTCATGATCTTGCCAAAACCTACTAAAGTAACATCGGTACCTTGTTTGGTTACATCGGCTTTACCTATTTCAATGTAATATTCTTCTTCAGGTACTTCGCCTTTATCGCCATACATTAACTCCGATTCCATGAATATAACCGGATCAGGGTCAATTATAGCTGATTTTAATAAGCCTTTAGCGTCATAAGGGTTTGATGGAACAACCACTTTTAAGCCCGGGCAGTTAGCATACCAGTTTTCAAAACACTGACTGTGCTGCGAGCTCAACATACCTGCGTTACCGGTAGGACCGCGAAATACAGCAGGAACAGAGAACTGACCACCGCTCATACTCATCATTTTGGCAGCGCCATTGATGATCTGGTCAATAGCAACCAGTGAGAAGTTGAACGTCATGAACTCAACTATAGGGCGTAAGCCATTCATGGCCGAACCAATGGCTATACCGGCAAAACCCAGCTCAGAGATAGGAGTGTCGATAACACGTTTAGCACCAAACTCATCTAACATGCCCTGGCTAACTTTGTAAGCACCGTTATATTCGGCAACTTCTTCACCCATCAGGTATATGTTTTCGTCCTTACGCATTTCTTCGTTCATCGCTTCACGAAGTGCTTCTCTGAATTGTATTTCTCTCATTATATTATTAAGAATGAAAATTTTCCGTCGCAAATATAGCTAATGGCACGTTAAAAACAACCTGCCGTTACAAAAGATAAATTGGTGTCACAATTTTTACAAAATTGTTATTTTGATTATGCCTTTAATGCCGCCTGATATTAAATTGTTAAAGCAGTAAATACAAACGCGCTATTGCATGCTTGCAATGGCGCGTTTGTAAAGGCCCTTTCTAAAATCTACTCAAGGAGGGGAAGTTTTAAAAACAAAAAAAAGTTTTTTTAAGCTTTCCCTCCTTGCACGATTTTGGGAGAGACTGTTATTTTTTACGTTCTCCTTTAGTTTTAGCTGCAATTTGTAAAGCCTCGTAAGCGTTTACTATACCGCCTGTTTTACTTAAAGTAGCAAAATCAACACGCTCATCGGTGCCCGGTTTTTTAACCATAACTCCGGTTAACGGTTTTGCCGATTGCATAATGATCTGCTTTAACTGGCGAGCACTAAGGTTAGGATAATACTCTAACAACAGGGCTGCAACACCGGCCGTAATGGGCGATGCAAAGCTGGTACCATCGGCCGTATTAAATTCAGCATCCTTATCAACCGAAGTTACTTTTACACCGGGGGCAAACACATCGACGTTATTTTTGCCATAGTTGCTAAAATCGCCCGGCAGGGTTTCGTCTTTTTTGTTTGATGATGCACCTACACATATCAGGTTGGCAGCATCAGTTCCTGAACCGTCTTCAAAAGTATCATTTGGATATGTTGGCTTGGCATCAACATCCTGGTGATCGTTACCTGCCGCTTGTACTAAAAGCACATCTTTTTCGGCTGCGTATTTAAAAGCATCGTCAACCCATTTTTTGTGCGGCGACAGCTTTTTGCCAAAACTCATATTAATAATTTTAGCACCGTTATCAACTGCATAGCGTATGGCTTTGGCAATATCTTTATCGTACTCATCACCGTTTGGAACGGCTTTGATAGCCATAATGCGCACATTGTCAGCCACGCCGTCAATACCATATTTATTTCCCCGCACTGCTCCTATCAGGCCTGCTACTCCGGTACCGTGCGATGCATCATCAAACTTAATTAAATTGCTGCCATAGGGTTTGCTATCCCAAACATTGGGGTCGTCTTGTACAATGCGGGCACGAGCTTCCAAATCGGGGTTTATGTCGTTATTAAACTTGGTGAGAGCTTCGCCCAGGTCTTTCAGTACATCTGCATTGCTCGAGTTGGGTTCTTCGGCAAATATGTAACTCCAAACACCTTTGCTTTGTACAAGGGTATCATTAGTGCCTTTTATTTTATCTAAATCGGCCATTTTAAAAGTGCCGTTCGCGGGCAATTTTAATTCGCGTTTAATGTAGCCACTGGTACCCATCAATACGTTCATCATTTGGCCATATTGTAGGCTTTGACGTGATGATTGTGCAATGGTTGAATCGTAAGTAACTTTAACAGTTTGCCAGTAGGCAAATTCCTTTTTATCGGGAGCGGTGGCTTCGGTTAACTGCAGGTATTTGCCTTTCAAACGGTTAAATTCACGCACCTCTTCGGTAGTTTCGGTAAAGTCGCATTTGCCGCCGGGGCCGCCTAAAAAGTTCCAGCCATGTACATCGTCAATATATCCGTTGCCGTCGTCGTCTTTGCCGTTACCTGCTTTTTCTTGGGTATTTACCCAAAGTATGGGTTTAAGGTCGGCCTGGGCGGTGTCAATGCCACTGTCAATAGTGGCAACTACTACGGTTTTGCTTTTTTTGCCTTTCAGTACCTGGTAGGCCTTGTTTAAGCTAATGCCAAATTGACCATCGGCGGCTAAATCCATTACGTGCCAGTTTTTGGGTGGAGCAGGGGCCGCAACCGGCATAGTTTGCGCGTAAGTGTTTACGCTGAGGAGCATGCTGCCACAAAAGGCAAATGCTAATATCGGGTTTTTACAAATGTTCATTCAGTAAGTAATAAAAAGCTGCCAAGTTAAAATTTGGATGTTTAGTTAACGATTATTTTGTGTAATAATTGCCATACTTACAAGCAGGCAACCGGCACAACAACAATTTTGGCACAAAAAACGTTTATATTAGTACGATAATATTTCAATTCATACCAGTAGTCCATAGTCCGCAAGGCGGTTACCGAACACTTTTTAATAGCATGAATTTAAGCCCTGATAATCAGTTTAATGATGATTGAATTAGCAGGCAAAGATTTCCACATAAGCTGTTTGTTGAAAACTTAATTACTAACCAACCGCTTATAATTGTACCTTAAACTCAGTTATGTTGCCCAACACCGATTTGTGGTGCTCACTGCATAACAAGATGTAAACCCGAGCAGATGGAAGATGAATATGAATTTGGCTTTAGCGAAGACCCTAAGTTTTCGGTAGAGCGCTATGAAGAGATGATTCGTAATCATGACCAGTACTTTTTTGATGCCCAGGCATTTGAAAACATCATTGATTACTACATCGAGAGAAACGACCCGGCAAAGGCACTCCAGGTGGTGGAGTATGCCAAAAGCCAGCACCCGTTTGCCGCCGTATTTTTAATAAAACAAGCCCAGTTACTGGTAGTAACCAACAAGGTAGCCGAAGCATTTACCGCTTTGGATAAAGCCGCCCTGCTTGAAGCATCGGATGCGGATATATATATCATCAGGGGTAACCTTTACGAAAGCATGGACCGCTATACCGAAGCACTCGAAAATTACGAGAAGGCATTGGGCATGGCCGAAGAAACCGACGATATATTGCTGCATATGGCCTACGTTCATCAAAACATGGGCGATTATGAAATGGCTATTCATTACCTAAAAGAGTGCCTCAAGCAAAATATGGAGAACCAGGATGCCTTGTACGAGCTGGCATTTTGTTATGATGTAATTGATAACCAGCAGGAAAGTATCCAGTTTTACCAGCAATATATTGATAATGAGCCTTACAGCTATGCAGCCTGGTATAACCTGGGTAATGCATACACCAAGTTAGGCTTGTTTGAAAAAGCCATTGATGCCTATGATTATGCTATACTCATTAAAGATAGCTTTGCATCGGCTTACTTTAATAAGGGTAATGCACTGGTAAACCTCGAAAAATATGCTGAGGCGATTGAGGTATACCGCCAAACTTTTGAGTACGAACAGCCCAATGCCGATACCTATTGTGCTATTGGTGAGTGCTACGAAAAGCTGGAGCAAATGGACGAAGCCCGTGCCTTTTACAAAAAGGCCGTGCGTATGGACAGTAAGCTGGCCGATGCCTGGTTTGGAATTGGCGTAACACTTGATTTTGAAGAGCGGTATTTTGAAGCCCTGCACTTTTATCGAAAAGCGCTCGATCTGGATATTATTAACGCCGATTATTGGTTTGCCATTGCCGATGCCGAATACAAACTTGGTCACCTGCCCGAAGCTGAATTGGCTTATGAAAAGGTAGTGGAGCTAAATCCGCTGGATGTTGATGCCTGGTTGGATTACTCAAGCATTATGTATGAGCAGGAGCGCCTGATCGACGCCATTGAAGTAATTGCCAATGCCATCAAAAACAACCCCGAGGCTGCCGAATTGTATTACCGCATGGTAGCATACCTGTTTGCCAAAGGAGATTATAACGAGGCGCTGGCTAACCTTGAACTGGCCTTAACAACTGATCCGGAAAAGCATTATATTTTGTTTGATTACCTGCCGCAGTTGCAAAAGAACAAGGTTATACTGGATATTATTAACCGTTACACACGCTAATACCAATCAGTTCATTATATTTTTAAGTAAGCCCCGCAATTTTTCAGTTGCGGGGCTTACTTATATACAATGCTTACATTTTATTAATTACTCCGCAACCTATACGGCTGCCCGAGTTACCGGTAGGCTGGGTTTTGTAATCGTCAACACCTGAGTGTACGATGAGTGAGCGGTTAAGAATATTGGTTTTTTCAGGACCGCCAATAGTCCAGCGGTCGGTTTTTACAGTAAAGGTGGCTTTGCCATCTTTATCGAGTTTGATATTGCCAATATCACCTGAGTGATATGGCGCTGCTCCCCATTTACCATGATCTTCTTTGGTTGGGTTCCAGTGACCATGCGCACCTTTACCCATGTCGCCGCAATCGCCATGTTCATGAAAATGAACAGCCACAGTTGAGTTTGCTTTTTTAGGAATGGTAAGGGTAAGTTGAAGCTCTACTTCGGCATCTTTACGGGTAAAATGAGCTGTACCGCTTACGGTTGTATCAGGCTTTGTTGCAGTAATATCTGCATGGGCAGAATCGTACATGGCCGTGTCCATAGCGGCATGGTCCATGTGCTTGGTTTCTTCAACAGTTTTTACTGACGAATCGGCACTGGTTGAATCTGAATTGCTTTTGTTGCCACCGCTTTTACAGGATGTAAAGGCCAAGCTTATACACAATACGCTTAAAAGTAATGTTTGATTTTTCATGTTTAATAAAAGGTTATGTGGAAAGTAAGATAATAACCTTAGCCTGTGTTTTGTTTCAATCCATTGATAGTTAAAAATTTATGCATAAAAAAAGAGAGCTACTTTCGAAGCTCCCTTTCCCCTAATTAATTTAAACTATTGATTAAACCCAAAACAAAGAACAAAATCATCTCAACTTGGGTGCCTGAGAATTCTCTTTCATAAATGTTGTAACATAGGTAGATGTTACTGTATTTTGTTTTTCACTTAGATGCAGAGTCGTTAAAGTATTTACAAAAGTGGAGCCACAAATTCAACCGCGTTAAAATCTTTTGAAATTATTTTTAAAATAACTACATTGAAATGCATAATTCGGCAAAGGCATCTTATATAAGCCCCGGGCTGAATATTAGGTATTTATAGCAAATTTTGATTTTTAATCATTCTAAATAATTAAGAGAATTACATTTTGAAGTACCTTATTGCCTATAAAATTAAAATATTTCAAAAAACACATTTTTTTATAAGGTTGCTTTAAATTCATAATCGACAGTTAAAAAGAATTTAAAGTTGAATATTAAGTGTGATACGATCTGTCGTAATTTTAATACAATTCCTTTAAAACATACACTCTGCTATAAATTGTGTACCATAAAAAATACAAACCCATAATCGGCTATTTACATTTTGCATTGCTACCATATCATCAATCCACTAAGGCTACCTTTATTATATTTGAACATGCACCTGCTCGAAGTATTTATTAACTGGCTATATAACCAAAGTGGGCTTGAGCTAACAGGTGTAGTAACAGGATTACTATGTGTATACCTTGCCGCTGTTAATAATATATGGAATTGGCCGTTTGCCATAGTAAGCACCGGCATATACATTTACATATTTGCCCAAACTGCCTTATATGCCGATATGATTCAGAATGCTTATCTGTTTGTTATCAATATTTATGGGTGGTATTATTGGAGCAGGCGGCCGGTCAATGCCGCTAAAGTACCTGTAGTGCGCATTACCCGCAAGCAAGTTGTGATGCTGGTACTGCTTGCCGCGTTTGTAAGCCCTGTTTTAGGATTTACGCTGGTGAGCTTAACAAAAGTATTAAACTACAATCCACCTGCTTTTCCTTATCTCGATAGTTTTTGCACTGTAGTAAGCCTTACAGCACAAATTTACATGGCCCGCAAAGTGGTTGAAAACTGGCTCATATGGGTGTTTGTCGATATTATATACGTAACCATTTATTTAAGCAAAGGGCTCCAACCAACTGCTTTCATGTTTGCCATATATGCTGTACTGGCCGCAAAGGGCTATTTTGACTGGCGTAAATATTATCAGAATCAGCAACTATCTGCCTAATAAATACTGCGGCTTGCACCGCCGTCAACTGGTATGGTAGTGCCCGATATGTAAGAGCCTTGCTCTGAAACCAGGAAAGCCACCAAGGCAGCCAGTTCGCGTGGCTCGCCAATGCGGCGCAGAGGAATATTTGCGGCACGTTCTTTCATGGCTTGCTCGGGGTCGGTATCAGCGGGTAGCGTGTATTTAATGCGATCGGTTAGTATAAGGCCGGGAGCTACGTTATTTACGGTGATATTATAAGGGCCAAGCTCGTCAGCCATCATTTTGGCCATGCCTACTACGCCCATACGCATAGCTGTTGACAATACCGAACCTGCGAGTACTGATTTTACCGACCCGCTAATGATATTTATGATACGTCCACCACCAGCCTTCTTCATATGCGGCAACACCAGGCGGCTCAGTCGCGAAAAGCTCAACAAGTTCAATTCGAATGCTTTTTGCCATTGCTCATCATCAAACTCCTCAAAGGCAGCAAAGGGTGGTCCGCCGGCGTTATTAATGAGTATATCAATATGGCCAAACTCGGCGGCTAACTGGTTAACTAATTGCCGGGTATCATCAGCATTTGAAACATCAGTAGCAATGGCAACTACCTGTCCACCGGTTTGGTTACGTATTTCATTGGCGGTGGCATTTAACTCTTCAGCATTGCGCGAAGCTATCACCACGATAGCGCCTTCGGCTGATAGGGTTGTGGCAATGGCTTTGCCCAAGCCTTTGCTCGAGGCCAATACCAAGGCAACTTTATTATCAAGTTGTAAATTCATAAGTAGTGTAATGTGCTGCGCAATTTAAACTTGTTGCAGGCATCATCCAAACGGCTTTAATAATTTAGATGGCAGGCCTTAGGTGTGTTTATGTAATTAAGGCTTATTTTAGCATTTCCGTATGCAACAGCCACCGCTTAATAAACCACATGCCACCGGCGCAAAAAAAGTATTCCGCAGCTTTGGCTATGCGTTTAAGGGGATAGGGAGCGCGGTAGCTTCTCAACTCAATATAAAAGTGCATTTGTGGGTTACGCTGGTAACAATAGTGTTAGGGGTAACTTTAGGTCTATCACTTAACGAGTGGCTGTGGATTGGGCTTTGCATTGCGCTGGTACTATCGGGCGAGATGATGAATACAGCTATTGAGTTGCTAACCGATCTTGTATCGCCAGAGTACAATGTTAAAGCCGGACAGGTAAAAGATATAGCCGCCGGGGCTGTACTCATACTGGCCATATTTGCTGTGGTAACCGGCTTTGTGATTTTTGTTCCTAAGATTTTATCCCTGTTTTAACATGCTGCACAAAACCCGTGGCATAGTGCTAAAAACAACCGATTACGGCGAGGCAAGCGTGATTGTACAATTGCTCACCGAAAAATTCGGCATGCAATCGTACATCATTAATGGAGTTAAAAAACCAAAAGCCAAAATATCGCGCAATATGCTGCAGCCCTTGCACTTGCTCGATTTGATAGTTTACCATAAAGGCACCGGCAGTATACAGCGCATCAGGGAATTGAAAAATGCCCCCCTGCTTCATCGCATACCGTATGATGTAGTAAAAAGCAGTATTGCCCTGTTTTTAAACGAAGTATTATATAAGGCTATTAAACAGCAAACACCTGATGAGCAAATGTTTGGCTATATATTTGGCAGCGTTGAACTGCTGGACAATTTGAACGAGGGAATAGCCAATTTTCATCTGCTGTTTTTGCTGGGCCTCACCCGCTTCCTGGGTTTCTATCCGCATAATAACGACTCGGACGGTGCACATTATTTCGACTTACATAATGGCGTATTTTCCCGGTTAAAACCCGAGAGTAACTTTTACATGTCGCCCCCACACACGGGACATTTCAGCCAGTTACTTAATCGTAGCTTTGAAGATTTGCCCAACATCAAACTAAGTAATGATGAGCGCCGCTACCTGCTCACCCGTTTGCTCGAATATTATGCCTTGCATGTAGATGGTTTTGGAAACATCCGCTCGCATGATATTTTGGAGGAAGTACTTAGTTAAGATTCATCATCATCTTTACTACCAAACAGCTTTTTAAAAATACTCTTATCTTCTTTAACGCTTTGATTGCCTATGAGATAGCCATAGGGTTTTAGAGGCTCAATATGGTCGCACAGTACTTTAAACATGCCGAGCAGCGGGATAGCCAATACCATACCGCCAATGCCCCATATAGCTTCGCCTACCACAATTATAAAAATGGTAAACAGCGGATTAAGGTTTACCTGGTTGCCCACCACTAAAGGCTCCAAAAGGTACGATTGCGTAAACTGAACTATTCCGTAGGTAATGAGTACCCCCATAACCATATCAATACTGCCACCCTGGGCAAACACAATGAGTACGGTAATGGATGTTCCGGTTATATTACCTGCAAAGGGAATAATTTCGAGTATGCCACATAAAATGGCAAAAAAGATAGCATTTTGAACACCCACAATGCTAAACCCTATGCCATACATAACCCACAGCATTACTATCATCATGCCCAGTCCCGATAAATACTGTTGAATCACTCGGCTGGATTTGTGCATGATTTTTTGCGCGGTTACCTGGTTAGATACATCTACCAGCCTCAACACAAAGTTTTTAAAATGACTACGGAAGTACAAAAACAGGAATACATACACCAGTACCAATACCGAGCTAACCAGTATGCTTAATGTTGATAACACTGTCCCCATGGCCATGCCGGCCACTTTTTCCATTCCACCGGACTGTTGCTCCTTTAAAATTTGCTGCTGCTGGCGTGTGGTAATACCAAACTGCGAGCGTACGTAATCTTTCACCTGATCAAACAACTTCATCAGCTGTTCCTGTAGTTTGGAAAAATCTTTAATCAAGTCGCCTATTTGCCAGCGCAGTAAAAGCACTAAGCCCACAAACAACAAGGCAAACAGCAGTAAACTTACTAATGACGATACACCACGGTGCAAACCCTTACTTTCCAGCCAGCGGCTCACAGGCATCAACAACATAGCCAGTACTCCACCAAAGGTTAACGGAATTAGTACCGACCTTGAGAAGTATAAGATAATAACCGAAAGAATGAAGAGTAATAATATACGTAAGGTGTTGGATAATTGTATCATAGGCAAATAGGTACGAAAAAAGCAAGGCTTTTTAACCCTGCTTTTTCACAAAACTTACAGAATGAAAAAAAGATTTTTAGAAACCGGAGCCTTTATCTGAGTCTGTATTCGGGTCAAGCACTTGCTTTTTTATAAACTCTACGCTTGATGCCGGCAACTCATCGCCCGATGTTTGAATGGCTGTGCCATCGGGTTGTAGCTCAATTACGGCATTGATATTATTATCCAGGCGCACATGCAGTGTATCACCTTCGCGTACCACATGGCAGGTTAACTCTCTTTCGGAGTAATTGATGGTAAACTCATATTTACCATCAGTTGTGTTTTTGAAGCTATCTATCATGATCGTGTGTGTGTTTTAATTTATAACACTACAACAATGCAGTATGTTTTATGTGTGCGAAAGAGCTTCGTAAAATTTAATTCCAAGAAAATCAGCCACTTTTAAATTTTTTGAAAAATAATTTTGAATAAATAGATGAAGTTCCTATGTTTGCAGTCCCAAAACAAAGGGACGAATCTTAAAAGAAAGTCACTTTAAAACAAGGGAGCTTAGCTCAGCTGGTTCAGAGCATCTGCCTTACAAGCAGAGGGTCACTGGTTCGAACCCAGTAGCTCCCACTACATAAACCCTTCAGATTAACTTCTGAGGGGTTTTTTGTTTTATATAATTTCAGAGCATATGCTCTGAACCTGGATCAAGCCAATCGACACACTTAAATATGATATAAGCCACTGTTTGTCAATGCGTAAAGTTGAATTTCTGTTTGTCGAATCTTAACAAACAGAAACCATGTTGTATCATTTCACATTCTATTCTTCATCTAAAATCAAAACATTGCCCTTTATTAACCTCCATTTGGTAATCATCGTAAATGTTTTTTGCAGATGAATGATCAGGAGTTTATTTGCATACACTTGCAGTTTCGATCTTTGGAGGACTGAGGTAGGGTATATCGAGATTTGCCCCCCTGAATAAGAACCACACACCCAAAACCAGCATCACATACGGGATAAATTTGTTTAAGCACCTCCGTAAAGGCATGCCTATTAATCCACTGCCAATAGTGGCCAGCAGCATGAGCGGTACGGTGCCCATGCCAAACCAAAACATATACTGTACCGCGCTGCTTATGCCGCCGGTATTAACAGCGCCGGCCAGCGCAATGTATACAAAGCCGCAGGGCAAAAAGCCATTGAACATCCCAATAAACAGGTGGCCCCATTGGTGTTTTAATGCATAGGTAAGTAAACGTTTAAACCAACCAAAGCCACCTGTTGCCGGGCTGTTTTTAATAGAAAGCTTAAGCAGCCGCGCCGATGCCGCCATGATAATAATGATGCCGGTAAAAATGCTTACCCACTGCTGTAAACCGTTTAGCCAAAGTTGTTTGCCTATAACGCCGGTTAATAAACCCAGCAGGCAGTAACTTAGCGTGCGTCCTGAATTATAAATAAGCTTATCCCAAAATAACAGCCACTCACGGCCAGGCATAATGGGTATGGCAAATGCCAGCGGACCACACATGCCAATGCAATGTATGCTACCAAACAGGCCAATAAAAAAAGCTATTTTATCGGGGTTCATTTGAGGGTTACTTCCTGCTCGTACAGGTATTGTTTTTGGTTGCTTTGCCATTCCATACGCAAGCGGTAAGGGCCTTTGGCTAATTCACTCAGGCCAATAAATACGGTATCGGCAGCCTTTTGGCTTTGTATACTGAATAGTTTATCCATACGCTTATCGGCCGCACGTATAAAACGTATTTTGCCTTGTATCGGTGCCGGAAACTTTAGCCTCATACTTTGTGCATCGAAGCTTATTTGCGGTGCTGCTTTATCAGTAATCACCTGTTTTTCGCGGTTGTAATCGGCATCGTAGTTGATGCCTTTTTCGTAGTACTGCCTGTCGTAATCGTCTTTAGTTTGCGAAAACATGTATATGGCCATGCTTATAATAAAGGCCATAAAAAGCCCCATGCCTAATACCAGATAATTGCCCCAGTGGAGTTTCATAATGTTTTTAATTTATTGGTCCGATAAAAGTGGTGCTGGCGGTACCCAGCACCTTGCTGCCCTGTACCACCTTTAGTTTAACCTCGGTTTTGGTGCTGTGAATACGTCTGGCCGGAATGAGGATAAAGAAAGTGGCTTTTACCGATTGCTCTTTACCCAGCTTGCCCAGCGGCTGTATGTATTTTATTTTAATTGCCGGGTCATTGGTTTCCAGTTTAACCGTTTGGGTTGATGTGGTTTTATTAACCACATCGGCATTGTAAATATTGCTGATGTAACCGCCCGGTTGTTCCTGGTACAATAATCCGGCTGAACGCATCACGGTAATATCAACATCGCTGCGCTGAAAGATGAAGTAGGTAAGTGCCCCCAATAATACCATCATTACACTGCTGTAAGCCGCCATACGCCCGGTAAATGTTGGCTTAACCTTTTGCTCGATCATTTCTTCGGAATAAAACCCGATGAGGTTAAGCGGCTTATTTATTTTCTCCATCACCTGGTTACAGGCATCAATGCAGGCGGTGCAGTTAATACATTCCAGTTGGGTGCCTTTGCGTATGTCAATGCCGGTGGGGCATACGGCTACACATAGTCCGCAATCTACGCAATCACCTTTGGGCGCATCGCTCTGGCGGTTTAGCTTGCCCCTGGGCTCGCCACGTATGTAGTTGTAAGCAACTGCCAGCGTATGTTTATCGGTTAATACACCCTGCAACCTGCCATACGGACAAATAACGGTACACACAATTTCGCGCACCTGGCTGTAAACAAAGTAAAATATGGCGGTAAACATCCATATACTGATGAAACCGCTTAAATGCTGATTAACAGGTTGGGTAACTATACTGAGCAGATTTTCGCTCCCTATAATGTAAGCCAGAAAGGTATTGGCAATAATGAACGATAGTATAATGAAGATAAAATGCTTCGCACCTTTCTTAACCATCTTTTCATTCGTCCAAGGGCTTTGGTCAAGCTGGCGGCGTTGTTTGGGATTACCCTCTATCCATATTTCTATCTTCCGGAAAACCATCTCCATAAAAATGGTTTGAGGGCATATCCATCCGCAAAAAATACGGCCGAAGGCAATGGTAAACAACACGATGCAAACCACCGAGGCCAGCATGGCCAGCACAAACATAAAAATATCCTGCGCCCAAAATACCTGCCCCAGCAGTACAAACCTGCGCTCAATAAAGTTGAGCAACAGCACCGGCTGACCGCCAATGCGCAGGTATGGCACTACAAAAAACAGGATAAGGTATATATAGCTTAACCAACTGCGGTACTGATACAACTTACCCTTGCGAACAAGCGGATACATCCACTTGCGTTTACCATCAACCACGGTATCCAGCTCATTCGTTTCAGATAACATCATAACACAAAAATTAATAGTTGTTTAGCAGGGGAAAGGGAACTATCCTTTTAATGTGCCACCACCATAGCCGTTTGAACTGCGGGCTTAGCGTCTTCTTCAGTTTCTTTAGTACCCTGCGGCTCTTTGGCATTAGCCGGGTTGGTACCATGTACCGATTTGATGTAGTTGGCCACATCGGCAATTTGCTTGGGTGTTAACTGCTTTTCCCAGCTGGGCATGCCCTTGGCCGGTACGCCGTACTTAATGGTTTTAAATACATCGCCAATTTTGCCGCCGTGCAGCCAGTAATCGTCGGTTAAATTAGGTCCTACCATACCCTGGGCATGTTCGCCATGGCAGGGTGCGCAGGTTTGCTTAAACACGGCTACGCCTGATGATAGCATAGCCGGGTCTTTGGATAGTTTGATGCTTTTCTCATCAACCTGGTTAGCTGCATTAGCTAAAAAAACTTCTTTTTCTTTGGCTGCGATCTTCATTTCGGTAACATACTCCTGATCTTGCAGCTGGCCTACGCCCAAAACATGGTAGGTGAGTATGTAGCCTACGGCAAAAACAATGCTGGCGTAAAACAGGTACATAAACCACGCAGGAGTGGGGTTGTCAAGCTCCTGTATACCATCGTAATCGTGCTCAATTAAAATCGATTTTTCTTCAGACATCGGCTTTAACGACAATAGCTTGAGCGCAACCTCACCTTTTGGCTTTTTAGCCTTGGCTTGCAGGCGTTCGGCCTCCATGGCGGCATATTGCTCGGGTGTTAACAGCACCTTGGTTAAGGCTTTAAACGTTTTGTTTAATACCAGCATAGCTGCTATAAAAAGTATCAGCATAGCCATTATTACGCCGTAGCCTAAGTAATCGCGTACATCGGGTGGTATGAGGGTATCATCGGCTGCAAGGGCGGGCCGGGCAACTGATAGTATGAGTATAATGATTAAACTTTTTACGTATTTCATGAGTGAAAAGAGGTATCGGTGTTAACAAAACTGTCGTTTAAGGGCATGCCGCTCATGTAGTCGTTATGTTCTTTGCGGCTGCGTAAAAGCATTATAAACACCACTATAAAAAAGGCCAGGAAGATGCCTAATGATACCAGCAGATAAACCTGGTTATCTGCTATGTTTTGGGTAAACTGCTTAAACATGGTATTAATTATTAGCTGTTTTGTTAACTTTTATATCGGTGCCCAGGCGTTGCAGGTAAGCTATAATGGCTACAATTTCTTTATCGGGAGTTACCTTGATGCGGTCTTTAGCCAAATTATTGGCAATGCCTTCGGCCTGTTTCTGCAAATCAGCATTTGCGCGGTTTTCATAACCTATGGCATAAGGTACACCCAGTTTGCGCATGGCATTAATTTTTGCCGCGGTGGTAGTCGTATCAAGCGATTGATTAATTAACCAGCTGTACTCGGGCATAATACTACCCGGCGACATCAGCCTTGGGTCCATCAGGTGGTTGTAGTGCCAGGCATCGCCGTACTTGCCTCCTTCGCGGTGCAAATCGGGACCGGTACGTTTCGAACCCCATAAAAACGGGTGGTCGTACACAAATTCGCCAGCCTTGCTGTACTCGCCATAGCGCTCGGTTTCGCTCCGGAAAGGCCTTACCGTTTGCGAGTGACAGTTGACGCAACCCTCGCGGATGTATAAATCGCGGCCCTGCAACTCCAGCGGCGTATAAGGTTTTACACTGGCTATGGTAGGTATATTGCTCGATATGGTGAGCGTAGGCATAAGCTCAATAAAAGTGCCTATGAGTATCACAACTAATGACAGCACCAACAAGCGTATAGGTTTGCGTTCAATAACCCGGTGCCATATATCACCCTCATGGTTTACATAAACTTTTTCCAGCGGCATGGCCTCGGCGGCTTCGTTGCTTACCAAATGGCCTTGCATCATGGTGCGGGCCAAATTGTAAGCCATGGCAATGGCTCCCGCCAGGTATAAAGTACCACCAATGGAGCGCATAACATGCATGGGGATGATGCGCAGGGTGGTTTCTAAAAAGTTAGGGTATTTGAGCATGCCCTCGGGGGTAAACTCTTTAAGCATCAACCCTTGTGTAAAGCCTGCCCAGTACATAGGTATGGCGTAAAACAGTATGCCCAAAGTGCCCACCCAAAAATGGAACGATGCCATTTTTTTAGAATATAACTGGGTTTTGTAAATGCGTGGTATTAACCAATACAGTATGGCAAAGGTTAAAAAACCGTTCCAGCCTAAAGCGCCTACGTGTACGTGGGCAACAATCCAGTCGGTAAAGTGGCCAATTGCGTTTATTTGTTTGAGGGAAAGCATAGGGCCTTCAAACGTGGCCATACCGTAGGCGGTTAAGCCCACCACCATAAACTTCAGAATAACGTCGTCGCGCACCTTATCCCACGCACCGCGCAGGGTAAGTAAACCATTGATCATACCGCCCCAGCTTGGCGCAATCAGCATGATACTAAAGGCAACGCCTAATGATTGTGCCCAACCCGGTAACGAGGTGTACAATAAATGGTGCGGACCAGCCCATATGTAAATGAATATCAGCGCCCAAAAGTGCAGAATACTCAGCTTATAAGAGTAAACCGGGCGGTTAGCCATTTTAGGTAGAAAGTAATACATCATACCCAAATAAGGCGTGGTTAAAAAGAAAGCAACCGCATTGTGCCCATACCACCATTGCACCAAAGCATCTTGCACACCGGCAAACAAATAGTAGCTTTTAAAACCCGAAATAGGGAGCTCGAAAGAGTTTACAATGTGTAATACCGCAACCGTAACAAATGTGGCAATGTAAAACCATATGGCTACGTACAAATGCCGTTCGCGCCGTTTAAAAATGGTGCCGAACATGTTAATACCGAACACTACCCATATCAGGGCAATGGCAATATCAATAGGCCATTCCAGCTCGGCATACTCGTGCGAGGTGGTTAAGCCTAAAGGCAACGTAATTACAGCCGAAACGATGATAAGCTGCCATCCCCAAAAGTGGATGTTGCTGAGGATGTTGCTGAACATACGCGCTTTAAGCAACCGTTGTAAAGAGTAGTAAACGCCCATAAAAATGGCATTACCCACAAAGGCAAAAATTACGGCGTTGGTATGCAGCGGGCGTACACGGCCAAAAGTGGTGTACTGGTTGCCCAGGTTGGCCGCCGGGCTGTACAATTGAATGGCAACAATAAGCCCCACAACCATGCCTATAATACCCCAGACAATGGTGGCTATCCCGAAGTTGCGCACAATTTTGTTATCGTAGTAAAATTTTTCGGGTTGCATAAATGATGAATTGATGGTAACTGTTTTGATACTGTAAAATTAGATGGACGGCCTTAGCCGGGGCATGATGGCCGTTAGCTCAAAAACTGACTTTCATCATTTTTAATTCCTCTTGGGGTTCATCATCCAGCAGTATGCGTACCGATGGGGTATACAGATCGTCGTGCTGTCCGTGCTTTTGCGCCCAAAAAAAGGCTCCTAAAAAAACAAGGGCCAGCAAAATGCTGCAGCCTATTAAAAAGTAAATAATGCTCATAACAGGTTACGTTTTTTGGCGGCCACATGCGTAGCAATGCTGGTGAATGATATAATGGTTGCTGTGCTTAGGGGCATTAGTATGGCAGCTATTAACGGCGATAAAGCACCTGTAACGGCATAGCTTAGCCCAATTAAATTATAGGTTAATGATATGAAGAACGAGATGTGGATAATACCCACCGCATCTTTAGCAAACCTGAAAAACGCGGGTAGTTTATTTAGCGACCGCCCATCCAATATGGCATCACTGCCGGGCGAAAAGTTGTTTACGTCATCGGTAATGGCTACGCCTAAATCGCTTTGTTTGAGTGCGCCTGAGTCATTCAGGCCATCGCCAATCATCATTACCTTACGGTCGGCCAGTTGGAGTGATTTGATGAAATCCAGCTTTTGCTGGGGCGATTTGCCGAAGTGCATGTAGCCGTCATGGTCAAAAAAACGGGCCATGGCCTCACGCTCGTGGTCCTGATCGCCCGACAGGAGGTAGAATTTGATTTGTGGTTTGAGACTGAAGATGTTTTCCAACCCCGTCCTCAAGCTTTGTTTAAACTGGAAAGCGCCGGTGTACACCTCATCTATCATAATATGCACCTCGGTGCCGGGGCCAAAATGAATGTAGTTTTGGGAGAGATATGATGCACTGCCAATTTTAATGTGATGCCCGTTTACAAAGGCCGACAGACCCTTGCCGGCTACCTCGACATAATTTTGTAATGATAGAAGCGGATAGCTCCCCAATGCCTGGCATATTTGCCGGCTAAGCGGGTGGCTCGAGTTGTTGCACAAACTGTATATCGCTTGCTTTTCTAAGGTGGTTAATTCGGCATGAATATTTACCGCTTTGTTGCCTCCGGTGGTTATGGTGCCGGTTTTATCGAGCACTATGGTATTAATGCGGGCCAGTTGCTCTACCACGGTCGTGTTTTTGAGGTAGAACAGGTTTTTATCGAATACGCTCAACGCTGCCGACAGGGTGAAAGGCGTACTTAATGCCAGCGCACACGGGCAAGCCACTATCAATACGGCAGTTAAGGCCGATAAGCCACGGTGCCAGTCGGTAGGCAGCCAAAACAGGAATGAGCCAATGGCAATAATGAGCAGCACTATAGTAAAATGTTTGCTCACCCGCTCGTTAAATGATTTCATGCGGTTATCCTGCTTGCGGGTAAAGGCCTCGTTGTTCCAAAGCTGGGTAAGGTAGCTTTGCGATACGGGTTTGATAACCTCCAGTTCCAGTGCCTCGCTGGTTTGACGGCCGCCGGCATAAACCACTTCGCCCAAGGTTTTGCTCACGGGTAATGATTCGCCGGTTACAAAACTGAAGTCGATCAATGCTTCGCCTTTCAACAATATGGCATCAGCCGGAATAATCTCGTTGTGGCGGATGCGGATACGTTGGCCTACTTTTAAATCAGACAGGGGTACAGGTTTTTCCTTTCCCTCCTCATCAATAACCTGCACAGCTACCGGGAAAAACGAGCGGTAATCGCGCTCAAATGAAATGTGGTAATACGTTTTTTGCTGAACAAACTTACCCACAAGTAAAAAGAAAACAAGTCCGCACAGCGTATCGGCAAAGCCGGGGCCACTGTGGGTGAGTATTTCTATAACGGTGCGCAAAAACAGCACAGCAATACCCAAGGCCAGCGGAAAATCGATATTAAGCACCTTATTGCGCAGGTTGTGCCAGGCCGAAGTAAAGTAGCCGGTGCCGCTGTACAGCACCATGGGTAATGAAAACAGGATATTTAACCAGCCGAATACCTGTCTGAAGTTTTCCTCAGTAGCGGATAATCCGAAGTACTCAGGAAAGCTCAGCAGCATCACATTGCCAAAGCAAAAACCGGCAACCGCGATCTTTTTTACCAGGTTGTCTTTTTTGCCGGTACTTTGCTTTTTAACAATATCCTGTAAGCTGATGAGCGGTTCGTAGCCAATATCAAACAACAGTTCCACTACCTCGCGTAAGCTGATTTCTTCGTTTTTAAAACGGAGGTTAAGCTGTCGCTTTAAAAAATCTATGCGACTGTAATAGATAGCCGGATTAATGCGGTGCAGCTGTTCCAACAGCCAAATGCACGAACTGCAATGAATGTAGGGGATGTATAGCGTAACCACCGTCATGGTGGAATCGGTATAGTCAATCAGGTCGCTTACAACGCCGGGTTCATCAAGGTATTCAAAGCGTTTATCGAGGCGTGCACGGTTGGCGCCGGGGTGGTCGTTATAGGTATAATAATTACACAGGCCGCTTTGCGATAGCACCTGGTAAACACCACGGCATCCGGCACAGCAAAAGTCCTTGTTGTCGAAAGTGTACTGTTGCGTTGTGCAATCGTCGCCACAATGATAGCAGGTGGTTGGGGTAAGCGTATGGGTAGCCATTTAAAATGCAGTTGTTTGCACTTCAAAATTGTGCTAAAACCCCCGTTACAGGAATGACGGACATTATGTCAAAACATGATCACGATCATACTTTGCAGTTGATAATAGGCTGATTTGCACAAGGTTTTTACATGGCTACCAATTGTACTTAACAAATCAAATAGCTATGTTTAGGGCAATAATTATAAACCGCCAAAATCTTGACCATTAAAAACAACCTATTTACTACGTTAGTATTAACGTTGCCTTTCCTGTCGGTACCGCATGTTATTACGCCTGCCTTAACTCCGCAAGCCAACCAGTTTGTTGCCGATAAAAAGTATAATATTGCCCAACTGGGTGCCGTTGGCGATGGTGTTACACTGAATACCAAAGCCATTCAAACGGTAATTGACGACTGTGCAAAGAATGGGGGAGGCACCGTTGTTATTCCTAAAGGAACCTTTTTAAGCGGAGCCATTTTCCTTAAACCGGGTGTTAATATCGAAATACAGGCCGATGGAGTGCTGAAAGGTTCGACCAATATTGAGGATTACCCCAAGCTCATGACCCGAATTGAAGGCCATTTTGAACCGTGGCGCGCCGCCCTTATTAACGGCGATAAGGTTGACCACCTGAAAATTACCGGTAAAGGAACACTCGATGGCAGCGGTAGTCCTTTTTGGAAGAAGTTTTATGCCCAGCGCGAAAAGGTTTCGGGCACCACAAATCTGGATGTAGAGCGCCCGCGACTGGCTTTTATCCGTGATTCGAAGGATGTACTTATTTCGGGTATCAACTTTAAAGATTCGGGTTTTTGGAATCTACACCTGTATCGCGATAAAGGCGTAACGGTAGAAGATTGTCGCTTTGAAGCTGCGCACCGCTCCAAGCCCGACGACCACGCACCCAGCTCAGACGGGATAGATGTAGACAGTTCGCAAGACATTATCATACGCCGCTGCTTTTTTGCCGTAGGCGATGATGATATTGCACTCAAAGGCACCAAAGGCCCTTTTGCCATGGATGATAAGGACAGCCCGCCGGTAGAAAATATTCGTATAAGCGATTGCGTTTTTGAAGCCGGTGGTGGCGTAGTAACCTGCGGCAGCGAGGCTACCATAGTTCGTAATGTAAAAATTGAGCGCTGCGAAGCCCGAGGTGTAAACGTATTACGGTTAAAATTACGGCCTGACACCCCACAGCAGTACGAAGATATTAGCCTGACCGATATTACCATGACTGGTAATTCAACCCTGCTAAAAGTAACCCCATGGACCCAGTATTTTGATTTGAAAGGACAAACCCCTCCAAAATCATTAATCAAAAATGTGCGTATTGAAAACGTAAATGGCTCCTGCGCAGCCTTTGGCGAAATTAAGGGTACACCCACCTCAGCCATCGAACCGCTTCAGCTTAAGAATATCGACATTAAGGTTACTGAGTTTAAAATCACCCCTGAAACACAGAAGTACCTTAAACTGAATAACGTTGTAGTTAACGGAAAAACGATATAGTTGGGATATTTAGATACATACAAAAAAAGGCTGTTTCCGTGTAAGAAACAGCCTTTTTTATGTTAGTAATCCAGCTCTATGGATGGGTCCCAGTATACGGTTTTAAAGTTTTGCACCTTATCACCTATTACGGTAACGCCTTCTTTGGCAAGTAGTTCTATACGGTGCTCAATGCCCTCGGTGCCACCCGTTAAACGGCCTTGGCTGTTTACAATGCGTTGGAAAGGCACCGGTGGCTCAACCCCATTCAGCATACCCATGGCATGCCCCACCTTGCGCGACCAGTTAGGCACACCCAAAAACTTAGCAATAGCACCATATGAAGTAACCCTGCCTGCCGGAACCTGGCGGGCAACCTCAAAAACGTGATTGTTAAAGTTTGGGTCGGCAGCCATAATTACTCGAATGAAAATTTGAGATAATTGATGTTTTTATTGTCTTTAAGATACTTTTTCTCGTAGTAGGTTTTAATATTCAGTACCTCATCGGCATGCGAAGAGTGGTACAAGTCTTCGGTTTTTACGTGTAGTTTAAGGCCAAGTTCTTCAATCTTTTCGGCGGTGTAGGCGTGCAGGTCGTCGTTATCGGTTTTGAGATTCATATAACCGCCCGGTTTAAGCAGTTGCTTGTATTTATCCAAGAAACGTGGCGAGGTAAGACGCTTTTTTTCGCGGCTCAATTGCGGTTGCGGGTCGGGGAAAGTGATCCATATTTCGTCAACCTCTCCGGGGGCAAAAAAGTCTACCAGGTTTTCGATCTGTATACGCAAAAAGCCTACGTTAGTGAAGCCCTCTTCAATTGCAGTTTTAGCACCGCGCCATATCCGGTTGCCCTTATAATCAATGCCTATAAAGTTTTTTTGCGGGAATAGTTGCGCCAGGTTAACCGTGTATTCGCCTTTACCACAGGCCAGTTCGAGTACTACGGGGTTACTGTTCTTAAAAAATTCAGGAGCCCATTTACCTTTATAGGGTATACCCGCCTCTAACTGTATTACATTGCTAAATGTATCTATCTCGGCAAAACGCTTTAACTTATCTTTTCCCACTTTAAAAAATTGAACCGCAAAAATAAGTTTTTAGATTCAAGAGTAAAGAATCAAGATTCAAGATAAAATGACCCCAAACCCTCCGTATAGTTTTGATTTTTTCTTCTGAAAACCGCGAAATCACCCGAAAAGTCCCGGTTTTTCCGTGGTGTTCCATTTAGTGTTTCATAAAATACTTAGAACACCTGTAACGCAGTTGAACGGGTTGAACAATTGAAAACCTGCTTGTGAGCTATACCCAAAAGGGTACCGGTTAATTAATATTATGCTATTGCTTTACTCCGTTTATATTACTTATGTTTGTGTAACCAGTGTAGCAATTACACATTAACCACGGGCAATCAGTCCGGCCAATTTAAAACCCAATACGCTTGTTATGTTGAAATTTAAGTTTTTAGGATTAGTTGTGACCTTAGCAATAAGTGTAAATATGACAGTTATTGCGCAGCCCAATGTGGCAAAAGGCAAACCTATTAGTAAAGACCTGTTCGGGATTTTTTTTGAAGACCTGAGCTACGCAGCCGATGGCGGCTTGTATGCCGAACTGGTGCAAAACCGCTCATTTGAATATACACCGGCCGATAATAAAGCCTGGAACCCTTTTACCGCCTGGCAATACGTTACCGATGGATTTGGTTACGGAAGCATTTCGGTAGAGTCGGCTGCGCCGCTGCATGTTAATAATCCGCATTATGTGTTGCTCAATATACAGGATGAAGGGCAGAAAGGCATCGGACTAAAAAATACGGGTTTTGATGGTATGGTAATTAAGTCTGCCGGGAAATACAACTTTTCGGTATTTATAAAAAACGAGGGCAAGGCTATACCTATGGTTGTGCAGTTGCAAACCACCAAAGGTGTAGTTATTGGCGAAACTACTTTTACCGCTGATAAAAGCACGTGGAAGAAGTACACTGCAAATATTAAACCCACCGCCGGTACCGATACAGCCCACCTGGTAGTATTGGCAAAAGGTAAAGGCAAACTGGCTTTGGATATGATCTCGCTCTTCCCACAAAATACTTATAAAGGTCATGCCAACGGTTTGCGTGCCGATTTGGGCGAAGCCATAGCCAACCTTAAACCTAAGTTCATGCGTTTTCCGGGTGGCTGTTTGGTGCACGGAGATGGTATTGCCAATATTTACAATTGGAAAAATACCGTTGGCCCCATTGAACAGCGGGTAGAACAACGCAATATCTGGAATTACCACCAATCGGTAGGTTTAGGGTATTTTGAATATTTTCAGTTTTGTGAAGATATTGGCGCTAAGCCATTGCCTGTGGTAGCCGCTGCGGTAAGCTGCCAAAACTCGGGCGGTACCTGGCGCATTGGCGGTACCGGACAAAAGGGTATATCTATGGATGAAATGCAGGCTTACATTCAGGATGTGATTGATTTAATTGAATATGCCAACGGGCCGGCCACCTCGCACTGGGGAGCTATCCGTGCCGCAGCTGGTCACCCTAAACCGTTTAACTTGCAATACATTGGCATTGGTAATGAGGATAAAATTACGCCCGAGTTTACCGAACGCTTTACCATGATATATAAAGCCGTTAAAGCTAAACACCCCGAGGTTACCATTATTGGCACCGTAGGCCCAAGCCCTGCGGGTCCCGATTATGAGGCTGGTTGGAAAATTGCCGACCAGTTGGCCGTACCCGTGGTTGATGAGCATTACTACGAAAGCCCCGAGTGGTTTTTAAAAAACAATAACCGTTATGATAGCTATAACCGCTCTCACTCTAAAGTGTATTTAGGCGAATATGCATCACGTGGCAACACCTTGTACAATGCCCTTTGCGAAGCTGCTTATATGACTGCCCTTGAGCGTAACGGCGACGTGGTACACATGGCCAGTTATGCCCCACTTATTGCCCGCGCAGGCCACACCTCTTGGAATCCTAATCTCATTTACTTTAATGGTACTGAGGTAATACCAACCGTAAATTATTATGTGCAACAGTTGTTTAGTGTTAACCAGGGCGACAGCTATTTTGCCAACACTGTGAAGTTTGCCGGTTTAAATACTAAAGATTCTACCCTTGCCGCCTCCTGCGTGCGCGACAGCCAAACCGGCGACGTAATTTTAAAGATTGTAAACACCGGTGCCACTACGGTTACTGCCAACGCCGATGTTTCGGCCTTTAAAGGCCTGGCCTCAATCGCCAGCCTATCAATACTCAGCGGCGACCCGAAGGCCAAAAATGCAAGCATCAGTGATAAAAACATCTTACCGGTAACATCAACCCTAAAGGTTAACCCAAAGTTTATGTATAGTGTACCGGCTTATTCGTGCAGTGTGATCAGGATCAGCGGGAAGAAGTAAATCAATTACCGTTAAGCAGGGTTTCTCATAGAGGACCCTGCTGTCGGTTTTTAAGGTATAAAAGCATTTTGTAAATGCACTGCAGGGTCCTCTACGAGAGACCCTGCTCGGACGAAAAATCATGAATTTGCTGTAAAAGGTAGCACCTTTTTCGTTTAAGCAGAGTCTCCTATAGAAGACCTTGCGTCGGTTTGCAAGGTATAAAAGCATTCAGTAAGTGCACTGCAGGGTACTCTATGAGAGAGCCTGCCCGGACGAGTGATGTTTCTCAATTCAAAAAGCTTACATTGGCTTAAACTTAAAACTATATGCGTCGCCTGTTTCTTATCCCGTTATCCTTATTTACCGCGTGCGGTAATAAACAAAGCTATAAGTTTACAGGCAGCGACAGCATGAAAAGTGGGCGTCCTGTTCAAGCTAAGGTTGTATTAAATACTCCTGTTGTAGATACCGTACTGCAGTTCTTTCCTGATGATTCAACTTACGCCGCTCAAATACTTTACACAGGGACTTTTCATAATAACGAAGTAAAACCTCAGTACGGCCTGCATACATGGATGGGCATATTTCATAATAATAAAGTTTATTGTTTAAAAGAAACCCGCCTTAAGCTAGCACGGGTAGCTGATGATGAATTGGATGAACGAGACGCTAAAACTGGCTGGCAAATATCAACAGTTGATAAAGATTCCTCTGTTTTATTGATTTCAAACCTCCCATCACTAAAAAACCATCCTATTGAAAAAATTGAACTCAACAAAAATGAGTTTCTCCCGGGCGATAGTGCAACCTACAGCCAAAATGGCATTAAATATACTATTTATGCCACCGGACAAAAAAAGCCAGATTATCCGGGTAGCAAATCTTATTCGCTTTTCAATTACAGGTTAGCTTTAAAAGCCACGGTGAAAGGGATAGAATATAATGAACTGCTTTTTGCTACCAATACATCGGAATTTGGTTGCTCTATCATACTAGCCAGCGATATTGACAATGATGGTATACCTGACCTCGTTATAAATACCTCAACTGAGTCTGCCATTTATACGATAAGTTTATATATGTCTTCGTTGGCGAAAAAAGGCCATTTATTAAAAATTGCAGGAATGAATACTACTGTAGGCTGTTAATTTTACTCATCAGCCTTAAACTCCCTCGCCAAACTAATACCCTGTGCTTCGTACTTCTCTTTATCGGCGGTTGGGTAGCGGAAGAGGAAGTGCGAGAAGATCAAATCGCCTGATACGGGCATTTCAACCATGATAATTTTGTAGAGCATTTGCTCATCGCCCTGGCTGGCTTTTACGCAAATGGTGTAACGGTAGCCTTTTACACCTTTACAAATGTGCTGTATGTGCACCTTACCCAGATCTTTGTCTTTACCCTGTTTAATATTGGCAATATGCTGGTCGGCAAACTTATCAATGGCTTGCACGTCGGCCAGTTTCATGTTGTGCACCCGGCCCGATGGTAGCACCACCACGTTACCGGCATATATCTTGAAGGAGGCCTTGCGATCTTGACTGGTGTAGGTAACGGTATCAATGTATGGGTCGTTGTGTTGGCGTACCTCGCTTACCACTTCTTCTTTAGGCCAGGTTTCTTTGTAGTTTTTAGGGAATGTATACGAATAGCTGTACGATACATTGCGGCTTTGCGCATACAATGAAGTATCGGTAAGCGGAATGGTACGACCTTCCATATTACATGGAATATTACGTTCCAGCAGTTTTTTAAGCTTGTTTTTTTTTGACTGCGCGTGCGCCAGTACGCCACAGCATAATAAAAGGCAAATGAGCCATGTCTTCTTCATAACTCTTTATTCAGGTATTATTGGTTTATAAAAAATAAAGCCCTTTGGCTTGTCACCAAAGGGCTTATCAAATATAAGAGCTTAATCTTATTATATCAATAACCTTACCGGTTCTTCTAACAACGATTTTACGGTGTTCAAGAAAGCGGCTGCACTGGCACCATCAACCGTACGGTGATCGGCGCTCAGGGTTACCTTCATTATGTTACCTGGTACCACGGCACCATTTTTAACCACCGGTACTTGTTGTATACCTGCAACAGCAAGGATACATGAATCTGGCGTGTTAATGATGGCGGTAAAATCGTCAACACCAAACATACCTAAGTTAGATATGGTAAAGGTTGAACCTTCCCAATCAGATGGCTGAAGTTTTTTGTCTTTTGCTTTTTTAGCAAACTCCTTAACCTCGGCGCTAATGCGGCTTAATGATTTACCATCGGCAAAACGTACAACCGGTACCAGCAAGCCTTCGTCAACAGCTACGGCAATACCAATGTTAACATGCTCATTAAAGCGAATTTTATCGCCTAACCATGATGAGTTAATTACCGGGTGTTGTTTCAAGGCAACAGCACAAGCTTTAACCACCAAATCGTTAAATGATATTTTAACCGGTGCAACCTCGTTCATTTTGTTACGGGCTACGATAGCCTGATCCATATCGATTGATACGGTTACAAAGAAATGAGGTGCAGTAAACAAGCTCTCAGATAAACGCTTGGCAATAACCTTACGCATTTGAGTAACCGGTTTCTCGGTAAATTTCTCTTCGCCAACAAAAGGAGCCAAAGTAATGGTTGGAGCAGCTTTGCCAGCATCCTTAGCAGGTGCCGGAGCAGCTTCAGCAGCAGCTTTTTGCTCAACCTCTTTGGTTGATGGCGTAAAGCCTTCAATATCCTTTTTAGTAATACGGCCGTTTTCGGCAGTACCTTTAACTTCGCTTAAGTTGATGCCTTTGTCTTTAGCAATTTTACGGGCTAAAGGAGAGGCTTTTACGCGGCTATCGTCAGATGAGGTAGCTTTTTCTTCTGCAGCAGGAGCAGCTTCTTCAGCTTTGGCTTCTTCTTTTTTCTCACCACCGGCAGCAGGCGCAGCCGAACCACCTTTTAATAAAGGTTGAATATCGGTGCCTTCTTCGCCTACAATGGCAATAATATCGTTTACTTTAGCAGCCTGGCCTTCTTCAACACCAATGTAAAGCAGGGTGCCTTCTTCATAACCTACCACTTCCATGGTAGCTTTGTCGGTATCCACATCGGCTAATGAATCATCGGCCTTAACTTTATCACCTACTTT
Organism: Mucilaginibacter terrae; assembly: GCF_031951985.1. Classification (NCBI taxonomy): domain Bacteria; kingdom Pseudomonadati; phylum Bacteroidota; class Sphingobacteriia; order Sphingobacteriales; family Sphingobacteriaceae; genus Mucilaginibacter; species Mucilaginibacter terrae. The sequence goes on from NZ_JAVLVU010000001.1 coordinate 3,522,554, forward strand.
AAAGTTCCATTTGTTAATAACGCCCTCGGTCATGGTATCGCTTAGGAGCGGCATACGTATAACAGCGGCTTTAATGCTCGAAAGGTCAACAGCAGGCTCGGCAGCTTTTTCCTCTTTAGGGGCATCAGCTTTCTTGTCTTCTGTTTTTTCTTCTTTAGCAGGAGCAGCGCCACCTTCTAATAAAGCTTTATAGTCTTCGCCTTCGTTACCAATTACGGCAATTACAGCATCAACAGGTACGGCAGCACCTTCTTCTATACCAATGTATAGCAGGGTACCTTCCTGGTACGATTCAAAATCCATTGTGGCTTTATCGGTTTCAACCTCGGCCAGTGTATCGCCCGATTTTACCTTGTCGCCAACTTTTTTATGCCATTTAGCGATAACCCCTTCGGTCATGGTATCGCTCATTTTGGGCATTTTAACTACTTCAGCCATATTGTATTGATGAATAGTTTGGTTTTAATATTGTTTATAATAGGTTAGTCGCGGATGTATGGATAATCGCTCTGAACGTATACATCGGTATAAAGCTCAGATGCTTCCGGCCATGGCGACTCTTCAGCAAACTGAACGGCCTCATCAATTTCGGCTTTTATTTTAGCCGCAACTTCTTCAAACCATTTTTCATCAGCATAACCATTTTTCTCTATCTCTTGTTTTACAATTTCAATAGGGTCTTTGGCTTTGTAGCTTTCAACTTCTTCTTTGGTACGGTATTTTTGAGGATCACTCATGGAGTGGCCTTTGTAGCGGTAAGTACGCATTTCCAGGAAGGTTGGTCCTTCGCCGGCACGTGCACGCTGGGCGGCTTCGTCCATAGCGTTATGTACAGCAACCGGGTCCATACCATCAACAGCCTGTGAAGGGATGCCATATGGTAAGCCTAATTTATAAATATCAACATCGGCAGTGGTACGGGCTACTGATGTACCCATGGCGTAACCGTTGTTTTCGCAAACAAAAATAACAGGCAGTTTCCAAAGGGCGGCCATGTTAAAGGTTTCACCCAGGGCACCCTGGCGCACAGCACCATCACCCATGTAGCAAACGTTTAAAAACTCGGTTCCTTTGTATTTTTCGGCAAAGGCAATACCGGCACCCAGCGGAATTTGACCGCCTACAATACCGTGACCACCGTAAAAGTGGTTTTCTTTGTCGAACATATGCATCGAACCACCTTTACCTTTAGAGATACCGGTTGATTTACCATACATTTCGGCCATGATAGCTTTTGGCGAGGTGCCTTTGGCTAAAGCATGGGCATGGTCACGGTAAGTAGTGATCATGCTGTCTTCATGACGAAGTGCTGATACGGCTCCGGCTAAAACAGCCTCTTGCCCAATGTATAAGTGACAAAATCCTCTGATCTTTTGCTGGCCGTATAGTTGTCCGGTTTTCTCTTCGAACTTACGCATCATCAGCATCAACTCGTACCACATTAGGTAGGTTTCTTTAGTTATAGCGATTGAACTCATTTATATAAACAATCAATTTCTGTTTTACGATGCGCAAATCTAATTATATCCTTGAAAAAAACAGATTTTGCAACGCTTATATTGAAAATAATTTATCCTGCATGAGGTTGCAGCAACCTTTATTTAATCAGTATCGTATAAAAATTAATTTAAAAATAATTTGTTTTCAGGATTTGCATATTTCAAAACTTTACATAGTTTTGTATTTAACAATAGACACCAGTGTCCATTTTAATAAACAAATTACAATTCGTACCCTTAATAATTGTTGATTAGATGAAGAAATTGTTTCTTGCTATTGCCCTAATGATGAGTGTTTTATCGTCACAAGCTCAAACAAAAAGTGTTCCAAATCAAACCGAAGAAAGCGACGAGGACAAAAGCTTAGCAAAAGATTACTTCTCACAAATTATGGGTGTAGCTATGTCGGCCACCTCTAACGTGAAGTTATTTCAGTTTGTTTATGATTGGGTTGGCACCCCTTACCGCTTAGGCGGCGATACCAAACGCGGTATTGATTGTTCGGGTTTTGCTTACCAGCTTTATACCAAAGTATTTAACACAGCCATTGGTAACAATAGCCGTAATATTTTCAGCACGGTTAACCCCGTTAGCAAAACTGATTTAAAAGAAGGCGACCTGGTTTTCTTTAAAATACACAGCCGCGCTATTACCCATGTTGGGGTTTATATTGGTAACGGCAAATTTGCCCATGCCTCAACCAGCAAAGGCGTAATGATCAGTTACCTGGCCGACCCATACTGGACGCGCTACTATTACAAAGGCGGACGGCTGTTAGCAGATGCCCCTCAGAATAACTAATATATATAATAGAGCTCCCGCCAAAAACGGGAGCTTTTTTTGCCCCAAGCCTAACCCTATCCGCCTAAGGCGGAAGGGCTTTAAGAACTTGGATTTTATTTTAAAGTCTTCCGCCTCAGGCGGAGAAGATTTAGAGGGGACTTAGGGCTTCTTCTTTAATCCGTATCCTTGGTATTCTTTACCAGGCCAATACCCGAAAAGAAGAACAATACCGAAATTATGCCCACTACTACCAATGTTGTGGCATTGCCCGAATGCTGTATTACACCAATACCGGTGTAAATTAATCCTACTATACCCAACACGGTAAGTATAGCGCCGAAAGTACGTTTTAAGTTCATGTGTAAATATTTTGGTTAAAATGGATGTAACGTATATTAATTCGTTTATCTTTATTTCATCACATATAACACCGAATTATGAATGCCGTTTGGATTGCTCTCGCAATTATTTTATTTATTGTATTAATTACTTCGTTTGTAACCGTTAAACAAGGCACAGTGGGCGTAGTAACCGTATTTGGAAAGTACCGCCGCATACTGCTACCGGGCCTTAATTTTAAGATACCTTTAATAGAGGTATTATACTCACGCATATCTATACAAAATCGCTCGGTTGAATTGGAGTTTCAGGCTGTAACGGTAGACCAGGCCAATGTATACTTTAAGGCCATGATACTCTACTCGGTTTTTGACCAGAGCGAGGAGGCCATTAAAGCCGTAGCCTTTAAGTTTGTGGACGAGCGTAACCTGATGCAGGCATTGGTGCGCACGGTAGAAGGTTCTATACGGGCATACGTAGCCACCAAGCGCCAGAGCGATGTGCTTATCCTCCGCCGCGAAATAGTGGAACACGTTAAGGAGCAGATTGATAATATACTGGAAGGCTGGGGTTATCACTTGCAAGACCTTCAATTGAACGATATTACCTTCGATGATATCATCATGAAATCGATGAGCCAGGTAGTGGCCTCTAACAACCTGAAGGCCGCCGCCGAAAACGAAGGACAAGCACTCCTCATCACTAAAACCAAAGCTGCCGAGGCCGAAGGTAATGCTATTAAAATTGCCGCCGAGGCCGATCGTCAGGCATCGCAGTTACGTGGTCAGGGTGTGGCTTTGTTCCGCGAGGAAGTGGCCAAAGGTATGAGCGTAGCCGCCAAAGAAATGCACCAGGCCAATATGGATACCTCGGTGATCCTCTTTACCATGTGGACAGAAGCCATAAAGCATTTCAGCGAAAACTCGAAAGGCAATGTGATCTTTTTAGATGGATCGGCCGATAATATGCAAAAGACCATGAAAGAAATGATGGCCATGCACTCCCTGCAAACAGACGAAGTGAAGAGGGCACAGTAAAAAATAACAAAAAGCGCTAACAAAAAAGCCGTGGCTGTTTACAGCCACGGCTTTTTTTATACTCAGTAAACTACGCTGTAAACGCAGCCAATCCTTTTTCAATTCTTGCTATTACCTCATCTTTACCCAAAAGGGCAGCAATATCAAACACATGAGGACCAAACTTACCACCTACCAGCATTATGCGGAAAGGCAGCATGGCATCACCGGGCTTCAAACCTTTTTCGGTCAACAGGGCTTTAAAATCGGCCTCTAAATCGGCAGCGTTCCAGTTATCGGTTTGCTTGATGTGACCGATGAAGGTATTGAACAACTCGGTTTTAGCATCATTCCATTTGGGTTTTACCGATGGTAAGTCATACTCTGCTGGTTGCTTGAAGAAGTACCAGGCATGCTCGTAAATATCGTTTAGTAATACCAACCGGTCTTTGATGAGCTCGAGAGCTTTGGTTAAATAAGCATCGTCGCTTACTTCAATTCCTTTAGCGGCCAAAACGGCTTTCCCTTCATCCTTTAACCTTTCACCATTTACCTTTTTAATCCACTCGGCGTTGTACCATTTGGCTTTTTCAAAGTCGAATTTTGCGCCGGCTTTGCTGATGCGCTCCATCGAGAATTTTTCTACCAGTTCATCCAGCGAAAAAATTTCCTGGTCGGTACCATCATTCCAGCCCAGCATGGCCAGCAGGTTCAGGAAAGCCTCGGGCAGGAAACCAATTTCGCGGAAACCCTCGGTAAGGTCGCCGGTTTTAGCATCGGTCCAGTTCATGGCATACACCGGGAAACCCAGGCGTGCACCATCGCGTTTACTTAGTTTGCCATGGCCATCGGGTTTTAATATTAATGGTAAATGTGCCCATTGTGGCATGCTGTCTTTCCAGCCCAAATACTCCCACAACAGCAGGTGTACAGGGGCCGATGGTAACCATTCATCACCACGGAAAGCATGCGATATTTTCATCAAATAATCATCAACCACTACAGCTAAATGGTAAGTAGGCATGCCATCAGCCTTGAGCAATACTTTATCGTCAACCGTGTTTGAGTCAAAACTTACGTAACCGCGTATCATGTCCTCAAACGTAATGGTTTCGTTTTCGGGCATTTTTATACGGATAACGTGCGGGGTGCCATCGTGCAGTAATTTATCAACCTTTTGCTGTGGTAACGATAAGGAGTTACGCATTTGGTTACGATGAGCTATACCATACTGAAAGTTTGGTACTTCATTACGTTTCTGTTCCAGTTCTTCGGGGGTATCAAAGGCATAATAGGCATGCCCGTGCATCACCAGTTTTTTCGGCATACTCGCGGTAAAGCGGTTTGCGCTCGCTTTGGCGGTATGGCGCAAAGGGGCCGCCATGCAGGGCGCTTTCATCGGGCGTTAAGCCGCACCATTTAAGGCAGTTAAAAATATATTCTTCGGCACCTTCCACGTAGCGTGTTTGGTCGGTGTCTTCAATTCGTAAAACAAAGATACCGTTGTGCTTTTTGGCAAACAGGTAGTTAAATAATACGGTACGCACGCCGCCCAGGTGCAAACCACCGGTAGGACTTGGCGCAAAACGCACCCTTACATTTTGTTGTGACATGGGGGCAAATATAAGGAGTGAATGGTTGAATGAGTGAATGAGTGAGTAGTTATTACCGGTGAATGATAGAATACATATTATTTAGGTAAGAATATGATTGTTTGAGTATTAAGCAAGCAAACACTATTTCCATTTTTCGACTTATGTAATTTATGATTTTCGGCGCATTTAGTAAAAACATTCACTAATTCACTCATTCAACCATTCACTCCTTATATTTGAACAAATGGATAATCCGTACCAACGAAAAAAGCGCTGGAAATATTTGTTATTGTTTTTTGCGGTAATTATTGCCGGCAGTTCGTTGTTGTACACGCAATACCTGGTAAAAAACATTGCTAAAAGCGAGCGTAAGAGTGCACAGGTTTGGGCACAGGCTATGAAACAGGTTTTCAAAACCGTTGATGAAGACCACCTGAACTTTGTTTTTTTAGTGCGCGACAGCTTGTTGGTACCGGCCATTATTACCGATGAAAAAGGCGATTTTAAATTCAGTCGCGGATTGGATACTACCAAAACTTTTATAGAGCTGCCTCCCGAGCCCGGCATCGATAATAAAAAGGCACCGGTTTACGATATTAAGTATTTTGAGAACGAACTGGCCATTATGAAAGCCCAGCATGAGCCCATTAAAATAAAAATGGACATACCCGGGCTTGGCGAAACCTTTTGGTTCGTGTATTACAAGGAGTCGTTACTGTTGAGCCAGTTGCGGGTTTTTCCTTATATACAGCTCACCATTATTGCCATATTTTTAGGAGTGGCATATTCGGCGTTTAGTTCAGAGCGCAAATCGGAGCAAAACCAGGTTTGGGTAGGCTTGGCTAAAGAAACTGCTCACCAACTGGGCACGCCCATATCATCACTACTGGCGTGGATAGAGTTATTAAAAGATAAGTTTAATGCCGAAGAAGATCCGCTGATTGCCGAAATGGCTAATGACGTAAAGCGCCTGGAAGTGGTGGCCGACCGTTTCTCTAAAATTGGTTCGAAACCGGTATTGGATGCACACTCGGTTTACGAGGTGGTTAATGATTTTGTGAACTACTTTAGGGTGCGCGTTACAGATAAAATTACTTTTGAGGTGCGGGGCGATCGTTATTTAAAAGCCGGAATTAATGTGCCCCTGTTTGACTGGGTAATTGAGAACCTGCTTAAAAATGCAGTTAACGCCATTGAAGGCAAAGGCAGCATTAAGGTTGATATTGTAGCCAGCAAGGCCCGCAACCAGGTTTATATTGATGTAACCGATTCGGGCAAAGGCATTCCGCGATCAAAATTTGTTACCGTTTTTCGCCCCGGCTACACCACGCGTAAACGCGGTTGGGGATTAGGCCTTTCGCTCACCAAACGTATGGTAGAGAATTACCACAACGGACAAATTTTTGTGAAAGACTCGGAAGTGGGTAAAGGCACCACGTTTAGAATTGTACTCAGAAGCATAGAAGAATGATAACCCAACCTCAACCCGGCGAATACGCCTCGTTTTACGAAGGCTATATTAATAAGGCTGCCCAGGCGGGCAATGTGTTGCAAACCCTCGTGCAGTTAAAAGACAGTACTTTCGGGTTTTTTACCAGCCTGCCGCCCGAAAAGACCGACTACGCCTATGCCGAAGGCAAGTGGACAATAAAGCAATTGCTCAGCCATATGATTGATGCCGAGCGGGTATTTGCCTTTAGGTTGTTGTGCTTTTTGCGGCGCGATGCAACACCATTGCCTGGTTTTGACGAGAACGCTTATGTTGAGCAAACCGATTTAAGCAATTTTACGCTGCAAAACTTAGCCGCCGAGTTTAAAGCCCTGCGCGAGGCTAATTTGTTTCTCTATAATTCGGTAACCGATGAACAATCCTTATACCAGGGAACTGCCAATGGAAGGCCGGTATCGGTAAGGGCGTTGCTGTACATAACTGCCGGGCACGAATTGCATCATATCAGCATTATAAAAGAGCGTTACCTGTAAACGGCAAAAAGCCTCCTCCTGTTATAGAAGATGCTTTGTTGCGGTAAAAAAGAGGAGTGGGTTAAACGGTCTCTTCTTCTTTAGAATAGGTGATGGTTCTTTGTGCGTCGTCCTTTTTCTCAATCACGTATGATAAAAACAAGCCAGCTCCGCCAAATATGGCAATTAAAGCAAAGTATATAGCTTCGTTTTCCTCATGATGAAGGTTGCTTGAAAAAAGGGTACGGTCTAACACAAAGGCTATAAATAAACCTAAACCTGCGCCAATTAAAAGCAAACCCCATTTAAGGTTTTGGTACGGTGCCGATTGTGGCTTATAACGGCGTGGGTCCATACCGCGCTCGATCATGGCCATTTTTTCGCGTTTTTGCAGGTAAACAATTCCAAAAACCAAAGCAAACATGGCAAGTGGAACTAAAATAGGGATTAAAATTTCTGGGCCTTCCATTGTATTAAAAATTAAAGTAAGTAAATATTGTTGTTAAAATCCTCGCCAGCAGTGGCGATTTGTGTACTATGACCACACGTTTTTTAAGGAGGTTACAGGGAAGAGACAAATTTTTTAATATTTTTATTTCCAGGCTTATATAACGCTTGCTGGCTATGAGAGCATTATTAATAACTATATTTTCAGGATGCTTATTTTTCCAAGTCATGGCTCAAACAGAAGTTGAAAATCAACTGATTTCTCGGGTTCATGAGCTTCAAAAAGCAGGTATTGACACTATAGTTCATTTTAGAGAAAATTTTGGCGGTATGTTTATACCTCTCGATGAGATAAAAAAGGATTCCTGCTACGCCGTTGACAAAATGTACCTGTTTTGGCTCAAAAATGGCAAAGCCTATATACAGCGATTTGATAATTGCCTAAAACATGCCCCCGTGCGTATTAATCCTTATTTTATAACTACCTTTTCCAGCTATGTAAAAAACATAAAAGCCGAAAATATCTTGCCTGCTCAATATGAAGAACCATTGTTTTTGGGAATGTTTAAAAATAAAGTGACATTGTTTGTCGCGCATTGCGGATACATCAAATTCAAATATTACCAGCGCGGTAACTCGTTTGAAAAGGAGTTTAATGATTACGGATTATATAGTAAATAGATAGACCGAAACCATCAGCAACTCAATATTAATTATGAGCATAACCATAACACCATCATATATAAACTCATGGTACTTGTAAAAAAACAGATAAAAGAGTTGAAGCTGGATTGATCTAATAGTAATTCGTTTAAATCATTTATTTTTATTCCAACACCTGTAACCTATTCTGAAAACCGGTGGTCATAGCTGTTGTAAATGCAAAGCAAGCTTTCGGATATCGAATTAATTGAGCAAACCCTGGGGGGCAACCAATCGGCCTATGCCGATTTGGTGAAGCGGCACCAGCGGTTTGTGTTTACGCTGGCTACGCGTTTTACCAAAACCCGCGAAGATGCCGAAGAGGTAGCGCAAGACAGCTTTGTAAAAGCCTATCGTTCGTTGCAAAACTTTGAAGGCCACAGCAAATTTACCACTTGGCTGTACAGTATAGTTTATACTACCGCCATGACATTTTTGCGCAAACGCAGGTTAGATACCTCATCAATTGATGATGAGAAGAATTTTATACAAGTAGAGAACCAGAATGCCGGGTTTGAAAATAACCTGGCCGAAAACAGATCGAGGGCATTTTACCTGAACCAGGCAATTGAGCAGCTGCTGCCCGATGATGCCACCATAATTACCCTATTTTATAAGGGTGAACAAACATTAGAAGAAATTGCCGTAACTTTAGGTATTGAGCCTAACAATGTTAAAGTAAAACTATTCAGGGCGCGCCAGCGTTTGAAAGAAAAGCTGGAACGTTCATTAAAACACGAAGTGAACGAGTTGTTATGAGGAATATTGAGGAACAATTGTGGAATTATTTGGATGGTACCTGCACTCCGCAAGAGCGCGAGGTTATGGAACACCTGATTGCCACCGATGAAACATATCAGCAAAAGTACGAAGAGATTAAAGCCTTTAACCTCGAACTGCAGGATATAGAGCTTGATGCCCCGCCTATGGCTTTTACTTTTAACGTAATGGAAGCCATACGTACCGAGGAAGCTGCTAAGCCACTTAAAGCCAGTATAGATAATCGCATTATTAAAGGAATTGCCGCATTTTTTATAGTGAGTATTGTGGCCATTTTGGTTGTGGCACTGGCCAGTACCAACTGGTCTGCCGGTGTAGAAAATAGCTTTAAAGTGCCGGAGATACGTTTACCTGAGTTTAAAAACTATTTTAGCGGCCCTGTATTTAAAGGATTTTTATTTTTTGATGCAGTGGGCTTATTATACTTTTTAGATAGTTACCTGCGTAAGCGCAAAGTGCAGCAACAGGCTCACTAAAAACAACACTTTTGTACACAATTTTGTACACAGGTTTGGCACTCCTATATGTTGTAACATGAATAAAGAATTTATAGCATTTAAAACGCTTCAAAATGAGGCAAAAAGAAATTTAAAAATATTGTTACATAATTCTTGAGTTTGGTACAAGAATTGTATTATTGTACACGAATTGGTAAACTTACCAATTTAATTGTGATAAGGTTTAGGTTGAAAGTCCCCCGGTGCAAGACTGGGGGGCTTTTTATTTGTACCTACCTCATCTCTCAAAAATACCCTCTGTGGGGTAAGCCACTTTCCCAAATTTTCCTGTATACTTTTATATCTTTGGAGCATCCATAAAGATCAATCCAATGAAAAAGTTGTACACGCTCGTTTTTACACTGCTGGTAGCCGGCAGTGCCTTTACCACACAGGCTCAGGGCTTAAAACTGCCCCAGGCAAGCTCAGCACAAACAATTACACAAGAGTTTGGCTTAGGCAAAATCACCTTATCTTACTCTCGCCCTAATGTAAAAGGGCGTAAAGTTTTTGGCACAATGGAACCTTATGGAGCAGTTTGGCGCACTGGTGCCAACTCGGCAACGGCAATTACTTTTACTGATGAGGTTACTATTGAAGGTAACAAAATACCCGCTGGCGAGTATGGTTTATTTACCATTCCGGGAGCTAATGAATGGACCATCATTCTAAATAAAACTGCAAAACAGTGGGGTGCTTATGATTACAAGCAAGTCGATGATGTGTTACGCTTTAAAGTAAAACCTGCCAAAACCGCCGCATTGACAGAAACTTTTGCCATGCAATTTGCCAATGTGACAGCCTCTTCGCTCGATTTAGTTTTAGCCTGGGAAAATACTTCGGTTAGCTTTAATATTAAAACTGATGTAGATAGCCGCGTTATGGCTGGGATTGACGAAGCCATGAAAGGTGAGAAAAAACCTTACTTTGCTGCCGCCCAATACTACTACGATAACAACAAAGACATCAACAAGGCTTTAGAGTGGATTACCGAAGCCGACAAAAATTCAAAACCAGCTTTCTACCTCAAATACTGGAAAGCGCGCATCCAACTTAAAAAAGGTGATAAAGCTGCCGCTATTGCCAGTGCCAAAGAAGGTCTTGCTTTAGCCAAAGAAGCTAAAAATGATGAGTATGTGCGCCTTAATGAAGGAGTAATTGCTCAGGCTAAGTAGTTATTTGGTTACTAAGTTATTGGGAGGAAATTCTCTCACTATATATAGAAAGCCCGGTTTAATAAGCCGGGCTTTTTTGTTTGAAAATGGAATTAACTACCAAGGCGAAAATCACCACACCCAAGCAGCCCACCACATTTAGCCATAGGTAAGCCACTGCTTCGGTGTAACCGCAATAAACAACCACGGCTTCGGCAAGCAAAGCGGCTATAAATACGGCATTGCCCCTGATATTTTTTAAGTAGAAGGCTACCACAAATACGCCCAATATTACCCCATATATATAGGAGCCTAACTTATTCACGGCTTCGAGCAGGTTACCCAGTTGACCGGCGTATAGCGCCATCACCAAACATACTATGCCCCAAAAAACGGTTGCCAGGCGCGAGGCCATTACATACTGCCCGTCTGATGCATTTTTGTGAATTACCCGTTTATAAATATCTACCACAGTGGTTGAGGCCAGTGAGTTAAGCGCACTGGCGGTAGACCCCATGGAGGCCAGAAAAACAATGGCTATGAGCAACCCGATCAAGCCGCGCGGCAGGTAATGCGTTACAAAATTAAGGAACACATAATTGGTGTCATTTACATCGGCCAGTGCATTGTTTTGCTTCATGAGCACTATGCCGCGGTTGCGCAGGGTATCGGTTTGGGCTTGTGCCCGCTGCAATTTGCCTTGTGCTGCTTTAACGGCATCTTTGCCCGAATTATTGAGCGTGTTGTTCAGTTCTTCGGCAGCGGCTTTGCGTTGTATAAATGCTTCGGCATATTGTTTTTCTAACGCATTATATTGTGCAGCATACGGGCTTTTCTTTACCTGCTCTACCTCGTTCCGGTTAAAAAACATAGGCGGCTGGTTAAACTGGTAAAAGGCAAATACCAGCACCCCAATTAACAAAATAAGGAACTGCATGGGTATTTTGATGAGCCCATTCATCAACAAACCTATGCGGCTTTGCCCCACTGAGCTACCGGTTAGGTAACGGCCAACCTGGCTTTGATCGGTACCAAAGTACGAAAGTTGTAAAAAGAAACCGCCTATTACCCCACTCCAAACATTGTACTGGTTTTTAGGGTCGAAGTGCCAGTCGATCACATTTACGCGGCCAAGCTTGCCGGCTATTTGCAGCGAGTTTTTAAAATTAACATCATCGGGCAGCATCATTACCACCAGTACCCCGGCCAAAAACATACCGGCAAATATAATGCTCATTTGCAGCAGTTGGGTGTATGATACGGCCTTGGTTCCGCCCCAAACGGTATATACAATAACCAGTGTGCCTATAAAGAGCGTGGTGTATACCACATTAATTTGCAAGATAACCGACAGGATGATGGACGGCGCGTAAATGGTTATACCCGTTGATAGCCCGCGTTGAATTAAGAACAGCCCCGCCGTTAAAGCCCGTGTTTTAAGGTCGAACCGTTGCTCGAGGTACTCGTATGCCGTGTAAACACGTAGTTTGTGAAATATGGGTACAAAGGTTACGCACAGCACGATCATGGCCAGCGGCAGGCCAAAGTAAAACTGTACAAAGCGCATACCATCGGAGTAGGCCAGTCCGGGAGCCGAGAGAAAGGTTATAGCACTGGCCTGCGTAGCCATTACCGATAGGCCAATGTGGTACCATGATAACGAGCGGCCACCAACAAGGTATTGATCAAGATCTTTACTGCCCCGGCTTTTATAAATGCCGTAAGCAATAATGGCCAGCAAGGTTGTGGCTAATACGATCCAATCAATAAGGCTCATGAGAAATTAATGGTGATGAGCCAAAATACAAAAACTAAAAAAACCAGCCATACGATAACAATACCGTAAAACTGGTTCCAGTTTTTTATAAACGAAGGCAGTTCTTGCCTTTGCTTGTGCATTACACGTCGTGACGGCCTCTTACCAAAAACTTGATAAATACGGCAGCGCTTAATAAGCCCAACACACCACCAATGGGGATGTAAATAGCGCCTCTATTAACGATCAAACCAACAAATAAGCCGGCCAAAAGGGCTACAATGTAATAGTACTGATCGTATGATTTATCTTCTTTATGGTGTGACATAGCAATATTTAATTTCTTGTTGCTGCAAAAGTAGCTGATTTGCTTAGCTATGCAAAAAATTCTTTAGTTTAGTTCCATATTCTGTACATTAAATACCATGCAGCATCATGTTTACACAGTAGTTGCGTTAATTTCTCTAAAACTTATCTTCAATGAAAACAGTCTCTAATTTCTTTAATAGTTATTACCTTCTTGCTTGTTTAAGCATTACCATTATCGGCTGTAGCAAAAGCGATGAACAACAAGATGAGCCCAAAGTGACACTAGAGACAGGTACTTCGAGTATATTTTTACTGCAAAATTTCGAGGCCAAGACTTCAGATACATCTTCAAAAATTAACTATACCTATGATTTTGGTGATGGAACTGTTTTAAGTACAGCAGGCATAACGGTGCACAAATATCAAACACCCGGTATGTTTACCATAACACTGAAAAATGGGAACAAAACCATTGATAGCAAAAAAATGAACGTGCGTGATATTCATTTCTCGATACAAGTACAAAGTCACCTGAGTTTTGATATAACTGATGCACGGGTTGCAGTTTTAGATTTCAGTAATCGCACAAACACTCAAGAAATATTCAATAAAACGTTGGGGACTATTAAGGCTGTATCTCTAACAGATTCAGTATTTATAAAATTGCCAAACTGGGCATATCAACCAGTACGTACTACTGTCAAAGGAAGGATCAGGAGGGTATCTTCTCCAGGTTATGTTGACTTCCAAATGGAACTACGCGAAAACGATTATACTAATTATAATGCAATATTAATCCTACCCAGTACATATGCATACTTCATAAACGAACTTGGCGGACGAGATTACTTAACATTTAGCGATGCTGCTAAAAGGTAATCTAATACTATAATCGTCTTGTAAACGTATACTTGTGTTGATCAGTATCACAACTTCTTGGCTTCAATTAAATAAAACACGCATACTATAAAAGAACACATTACATTTGCAGACATCACTTTATATAACTGTATAAACAATCCTGAAAACATAATTACAGATTATTAACCTAATGAAAAATTTAAAGCTGGCCGTAGTTGCCTTCATGGTGCTCATGGGCACTACCTCAACACTAAAAGCACAAAAGCAACCTAAAGTTAATGCAAAAAAACAGGTGGAAGCCACGGTAGAAACCCTGCGCAAACTTATGCTCGACCCGGATAGTGCCAAACTGTCGGCCATGGCATCAGATAAATTAACCTTTGGTCATTCGGGCGGTAAAATTCAGAATAAACAGGAGTTTTTAAGTTCATTCCTCACCGGAGAAACCGATTTTACCAGCCTCGAGTTTACTGAACAAACCGTAACCGTATCAGGCAACACCGCTATTGTGCGTCATACATTAACTGGTGCCACGGCCGATAAAGGCAAAGCACCCGGTAGTGTTAAGCTTTGGATCATCCTGGTGTTTCAAAAGGTAAAAGACGAGTGGGTTTTATTGGCCCGCCAGGCGGTTAAACCCCCGGTAGCATAATTTTCAACTACACATATCATCACACATAACAGATAATGAGCGATTTATTAAACTTATTTGATCTTACAGGTAAAACTGCGCTGATAACCGGCGGTAATAAAGGTATTGGTAAAGGCATGGCTATTGGTTTGGCCGAAGCCGGTGCCGACATCATCGTGGTATCGGGCTCGATAGCTTTAGAGGGCAGCGATGTGGAGAAAGAAGTAACCGCATTAGGCCGTAAGTTTAAAGCTTACCAGGCTAACTTAGGCAGCCGCGAAGGCCTGTACGATTTTGTAAATAAATTACTGGCCGAAAACCCACGCATTGATATACTGGTAAACAACGCCGGTACCATTATGCGTAAACCCGCCGCCGAACATCCTGATGAGTATTGGGATAGCGTATTATCGTTAAACCTTGATGCTCCGTTCATATTAGCGCGCGAAATTGGTAAGCACATGATTGAGCAGGGAAGCGGTCGTATCATCTTCACTTGTTCGTTATTAAGCTTCCAGGGTGGTATTAATGTACCTGGTTATGCAGCCAGCAAAGGCGCCTTAGCCAGCTTAGTTAAAGCTTTGGCTAACGAATGGACCTCAAAGGGCATTACTGTTAACGGTATTGCACCTGGTTACATTGCAACCGACAATACCGAAGCTTTACGCAACGACCCCGACCGCAGCAAAAGCATACTCGACCGTATACCGGCAGGCCGTTGGGGCGAACCGCAAGATTTTAAAGGCCCGGCTGTATTTTTAGCCTCAAAGGCCGGCGATTATGTAACCGGCCACCTGCTTACGGTAGATGGCGGCTGGATGGGAAGATAGGCTGCAGAGGCAAGAGGTTAGAACCAAGAATCAAGAGTACAGAGTCGGGACTTTTTTGATTAGCAGCTTTACTGCTTTAACGCAACTCAACCACTCACCCGACCTGTCATTTCGAACGATAGAGAGAAATCTTTTCGAATTGAAAAGCTAATCCGCTTCGAAAAGATTTCTCGTTCCTCGAAATGGCAACAGATATTTTTCAGTCTCACAACTGACAACACAAAACAGACAACTAACAACATGGAAATAAGATTTGAACATAGCAAGAAAGAAGTAAGCCGCATGACCACCGAAGAACTACGCGAGGCGTTTTTGGTGGAGAATTTGATGCAGGCCGATAAGCTGACCACTGTTTACTCGCATTATGACCGTACCATTGTGGGCGGTGTAAAGCCCGTAAATGCCGAAGTTACTTTAGATAACCACCCCGAGCTGCGTGCCGAATACTTTTTGGAGCGCAGAGAAATTGGTATCATTAACGTTGGTGGCAGCGGTGTTGTAGTGGCCGATGGCGTTACTTATAATGTAGAAAAAATGAGTTGTGTTTACTTAGGTAAAGGCACTAAAGATGTAAGCTTTAAAAGCGTTGACCCAGCAAACTCTGCAGTATATTACCTGCTATCGAACCCGGCACATGCCAACTACCCTAACCGCTTAATGACTAAGGAAGAAGCCGCTCCGGTTCAACTGGGCGACATTACTACGTCAAACAAGCGTACCATTTACAAATACATTCACCTGGAAGGCATTCGTAGCTGCCAGTTGGTAATGGGCTTAACCGTGCTTGAAACCGGTAGTGTATGGAACTCGATTCCGCCGCATACGCATACTCGCCGTACCGAGGTGTATTTTTACTTTGATTTACCTGAAAACCAGCGCTTGTTCCATTTTATGGGCGAACCACAAGCCACTAAAAGCATTGTGCTACAAAACCATGATGCGGCAATCTCGCCACCATGGAGCGTACACTTTGGTTGTGGAACCAGCAACTACGCTTTCATATGGGGCATGGCCGGCGAAAACCAGGTTTATACCGATATGGACCCGTTAGCTGTGGTTGATATAAAGTAATTCTCACCATAATATTTCTCAAAATGTCGTTTCGACGTTAGGTGAAATCTCTTCAAAGCGATAAGCTAATGCCTTCGAAAAGATTTCTCGTTAGCACTCGAAATGACATTTTTTGTTTAAAGCCCTCCCTCCCAGGGATGGTTGGGCTTTAAACCCTTCTTGCGCTCGTTTTAACGAGTGCTTAAAATGGGTTTGCGTCTGCGACGCATTTAAAACTTGAGGCTGTTAAAATGAGGGTTTTGTTCCTAAGATGGCCAGGCGTTATAAACGCCAACCCATGCTAAGCACTCGTCGAAGACGAGCGCAAGTGAAGTAGCACTCGAAATGACATTTTTTGTTAAAGTGCTTCCGCGTTCTCTAAATCTCCTCAGCAATAAACACAAAGGGAGCTTCAAACTTCAAGCTGAAAAAGCCATCAGTAACGGTTTGAAAACTTTGCGGTCCGGCAGGCTCCAATCCTGTAGCTTCAATGGGGCAACTACTCATAATGGCAATGCTTTCGCCCGCAGGTTTCCATTTGCTGTAACCCGATGTTACGGTGTATATTTTTTGGCGGTTATGAAAAATAACCAGATTGATTTTCGGAGCATATTGTTCGTAGAGGGACAGCTCGGGTTCATCGGTCACAACGTTTACGGCGGGGTAGCCATTCACGGTTAAAAACTCGAGGGCTTTTTCGGTAATGCCTTGTCCGGCCGGGTCAATCAGTCTTATGTCTGACTGTAAGCCCAGTTCATTATCATCGGCCACCATGTAATCAACCTTTATACCATAGGCCACAAGTTGCTCGGTTACGGGAAGGGTGGCAATTACGGTAGGACTCCATTCCAGCAGTTGTCCCAGTTCATCGTCGGTAAAGTTGTTTAGGCCCAATACCAGCAGGGCGGGTTCCTGTTTTTCGCGAACGATGTGGTGAGATGACATATTTTAGTAACTGAACGCCAAAGCTTATGTTTGCACCTTTAACTGGTACAGGCAAATATAAAATGAAAAACGCGTATACTCAACCCTCAAACGTAGCCCTGCTGGTTCACACGTGTGATCGCTACCAGTTTTTGTACGAGGGGTTCGGTTATTTCTTTAATAAATACTGGGACTTTGATACAAACTGCCAGTTATACTTTGCTACCGAAGACCTTAAGATTGAGATACCCAACTTTACCAACATACGATCGGGCACAGGCGAATGGGCCGATAGGTTGCGCTACCTGTTAAAAGAGGTAATTACCGAAAAGTATGTTATCTACTTTCAGGAAGATATGTGGCTGAATAAGCCTGTAAGTGCCAATTTTTTCAATCAGCTATTTGCAATGGTTAACCAGCGCGGATTAAAACAGGTGAAACTTACCAGCGCCGGTATATATCAAACCCATAACACCAGTACATTTATCGAAGGTTTTAACCTGGCACTGTTAAATAACCAGGCATCGGGCTACCTCATGTCTCACCAGGTTACGCTGTGGGACAGGGAGTTTTTGGTCGCCCAACTGCACAAAGGCGAGCACCCTTGGCGTAACGAGCGCAAAGGCACCAAACGCCTCAAAAAGCTCAACCCCGAAATTTACCAGATCGATTACTTTGCCGAGAATGGTCAGCCAGCCATTAATATCAATCAACCTGAAGCAAAACCAAGCGAATATAATACCGTATCGGCAAATAGCATGTTGCAGGCTAATACTTTGCCTTACATCGATGAGTTGAAGCAGGGCGGTTCAAAAGAACAAGCTTATGCACAGAAACTCCTGAATCACTATCAAAACCAGCTTACGCACGATGGAAAACCCAAGCCGCGGAAAGAGGATATTTTTAAGAAGATGAAAAATTGGTTTAAGTAAATAACCACTCTTTTCTATATACTTTATCCGGCTACACGATGCGCTGCATAGTAAAATGCAACACAACCTTTAGTGCATTATCCGTTTTGATAAGTCCGCCGAAACGCTTGGGAGGGATGATGCCAAAATCAGAAAAATTAAGCATCGGTGCGCAACTAACCTGCATAACGTGATCGGCTTTTTTCCTGAACTGACAATCAACAACCATCCTTTTTACCGCACCGCGCAAATGAATGCTCACTACACTTTTTATTAATTCGTTCTCCATTTCCTCGTTTGGCAGCTTATCAAGTTCCTCCATTTCTATGGTGATCTGCGGATAGGTTTTGCTATCTAAAGTGGCTTTAAAATCATGGGCCATTAATGAGGGATGCACTTTAAATTGCGCTACATCAAAATGCAAAATACCATTTACCCCAACAGTTGTGTGGGAAATATTATGGGGTTGAAAAGTGAGTGTATCTTTGGCTGCATAGCCGTTTATCTGGCAATCAAACGCACCTACGTTCGTTTTTCCCTCTATTGTACAATCGGTATCATTAAGTATGATCCATTTTTCCTTCTGCTCACTAACGTCTTCGCGCTGGCTTACGGGTGCCGCCAAAATAAAGCAGCATAACACCAGTAAGTACTTAAATAATGTTGCCATTGCACATTCAATAATTAAGGTTTATATACCCTTTATCAATACAACGGATACAGGCCTATTTAAGTTGCCTGATGTATATTAAAATGATGCATAGTTCGTTAATTCATCTCGAAATCCGAAATCGAACATCCGAAACCCGAAATCAAAAAATCACGTACCTTTACCGCATGGCTACCTTACAAGTATTTCCAAACAATCCGTACCAGGAAAACACCTATATATTATTTGACGATAGCGGCGAATGCGCCATCATTGACCCCGGCATGTACACCTCGGGCGAGCAAAATGCGGTGGTGAACTTTATCAGAGATAACAATCTGAAACCGATTTTGCTGCTCAATACCCATTGCCATATCGACCATGTGCTGGGCAATAAATTTGTGTTCGACCAATATGGGTTAAAGCCCCAATTTCATGAGGGGGAAATGATCGTGCTCGAAGCCGCGCCAGTATCTGCACAGCGTACAGGCCTGCGGTATGAATTATCGCCCTTGCCAGATACCTTCCTTCCCGAGACCGGCACCATCAGCTTTGGCAATACCGTACTCGACCTCATTTTTGCCCCCGGCCATTCACCTGCACACCTGTGCTTTTACAGCAAGGCTGATGGTATTGTTGTAGGCGGCGATGTACTGTTTCGTGGCAGCATAGGCCGTACCGATTTACCCGGCGGTAACCATAACCAGCTACTTACCAACATACAAGAAAAACTGTTCACCCTGCCCGACGACACCGTTGTTTATCCCGGCCACGGCCCCGAAACAACTATTGGTTTTGAGAAAGCTACTAATCCGTTCTTTTAGTTGTGAGTTGTCGGTTGTGAATTGTCAGCATGATTGAATATGGAAAATAGTTATAAACGATTTACTGATTTAAGCGTTTGGATAGAATCAAGAAAACTTGTTACACATATCTATTCCTTAACAAAGCAATTTCCTAAAGAAGAGCAATTTGGCTTAATTAATCAGATTAGAAGATGTGCCGTTTCAGTTCCGTCAAATATTGCTGAAGGTTGTGGGAGAAATTCCAAGAAAGACAGTATTCAATTCTTTTACATTGCAAGAGGTTCATTGTATGAATTGGAAACACAAATCTATGTAAGCTCTGATTTAAATTATATCACCAGCGATAACTTAACAGAACTTTTAAATAATTTAGAAGTTGTAAGAAAACTACTAAATGGCTTCATAAGATATTATTCAGAAAAAATATAATTTTCCACACAACTGACAACAGACAACCCACAACAACCTTGAACACCTCCATATACATAGCCAAGAGGTATCTCTTCTCGCGTAAGAAGATGCATGCCATTAATATCATCTCAGGCGTATCAATGCTGGGCGTGTTTGTGGGCAGTGCGGCGCTAATCATTATTCTGTCGGTATTTAATGGGTTTGAGAAAGTAATTTTGGCACTATACAACAACTTTACGCCCGAGCTTAAGATAGAACCTGCAGAGGGTAAAACCTTCGCCCCCAATACGCCTTATTTTAAACAGCTGAGCCACAACCCCAGCCTGTTTTCGTACACACAAGCGCTCGAAGAGAAGGCGCTCATCCGCTATGGCGACCGCCAGTACATAGGTACTGTTAGGGGTGTAAGCGAAGATTTTTTGAAGAACAAACAGTTAGACAGTACCATTCAAACAGGCTCGTTTACTTTAATTGCTAACAAAATACCTTATGCGGTAATTGGCGCCACGGTGCAAAATAGCCTGGGGGTTAATATTAACGACCAGCTATCATCATTACAGATCTACTCTCCGCGTCGCCGGGTGGTTAACTCGTTAAATCCGGAAGATGAGTTTGTGCGGCTACCTATCGGCGTATCGGGTATTTTTGCCATTCAGCAAGATTTTGATGGCATTGTGGTAACACCGCTGGTATTTGCCCGTAGTTTGCTCGATGAGCCTGTTGAGGTATCGTCGCTGGAACTTAATTTTAAGCCGCGTACCAATATTGAGCGGCAGCAACAGACCATACAAGATAAGCTGGGTAAAAAGTTTGTGGTAAAAAACCGCTATCAGCAAAATACTGAGCTGTATAAAACGTTAAATTATGAGCGATGGTTTACTTTTTTAATACTCACGTTTGTGCTTATTATAGCCATATTTAACATTATAGGCTCGTTAACCATGCTGGTGATCGACAAAAAGAAAGACATAGCTATTTTAACCAGTTTAGGGGCGGGCAAGCCCTTAATACAAGGCATTTTCTTTTTTGAGGGAATGATGATATCTATTACCGGTTGTATAGGCGGGGTTATTGTTGGCTTTATATTCTGCCTTTTACAACAACAGTTTGGATTGGTAAAAATGGGAGGGGCTTTAATGGTAATTGATGCCTACCCGGTTGATATGAAATTTGTAGATTTTATATTGGTATTTTTAACCGTAACCGGCATTGCCGTTATAGCATCGGGCATTAGTGCAAGGTTAAGTGTAAAAGGATTAGACGAAATTAAACAGGATTTATAAATTTGCGGTATGCGGTACGGGCTTTTAAAATTGGGTATGTTGATGTTTGTTGCGCTTTGCTGCTCATGCAGTGGCTCGGGCAAAAAAGACGGCAAGCTGCAAACCTATAAAGGCTTATACAGCTTTGGTCCCGAAGTAAAATCGTTTAAAAACTGCGATGATACGCATGAGTATTGGGTAACCGATAGTTCGGCCCAACTCGAACTCAAATACTCACAAATGAATTTTGAAAAGCCCTACGAACCGGTTTACATTGAGGTGCAAGGCACCAAAGTACCATCGGGCAGCGAAGGTATGGGCTCCGAATACGACAGCACATTGGTAGTAAAAAAAGTACTTAAAATTACCAAAGAAATACCGCAGGACTTATGTAACTGAGGAGGAAAGGTGAAAGGCTAAGGGCAAAAGGTGATTGCCCGAAACATTATAGCATTTTCTGCCTTTTACCTTTGTCCTTTATCTTAACAAATACCTTTTACCATTCACCTTTATCCTTTCGCCTTATATTAAAATATGGAATCAAAACGTCAACAAAAATTTGCCGGTGTGTTACAACAAGATCTGGCAGCTATATTTCAGCGCGAAGGAATGAACTATTTACCTAACACGCTGGTAACTATTACCAAAGTACGTGTAACGCCCGATCTGGCTATTGCACGCGTGTTTTTAAGCTTTTTTAATAACACCAATACACAGCAAGCTTTACAATTGGTAAAATCGCACGCTTCAGAAATTCGTTATAAACTGGGTGCCCGCATTAAAGACCAGGTAAGAGTAATACCCCAACTGGAGTTTTTTGTAGATGATACCAACGAGTATGTAGAACGCATGGATAAACTGTTTGATAAAATAAGTAAAGAACCCCGCCAACCCGACGAAGAACAATAATTGGTTTTACCAGGCATGGATAAGCATCAGCAATTGATCAACTACGTTGCCAGCCATAAAGCTGCCAATGTGGTTGATATTGACCGTGAGTACGACCGCTTATTTCAGTTCGACTTTACCGCAAACAATACCCAACTCTCGCCCGATGTTATAGCCGATACGCATAAGTTTTCGGCCTGGGTTGATGATAGACTAACCGCCAATAACTGTATATACGGTATTGGCGGTTATATGGAACACCGCACTCTGTATGCCCGCAGTGCAATATTTAACACTGCTACCGAAGAACCCCGCCGCCTGCACTTAGGCGTTGATATATGGGGGCCGGCAGGCACTCCGGTATACTCGCCATATAGCGCTACTGTACACAGCTTTCAACACAATGCCGCCTTTGGCGATTACGGCCCAACCATCATACTGCAACATAATTTAGATGGTTTAACCCTGTACTCACTTTACGGACATTTAAATACCGAAAGTCTGTACGATTTATATGAGGGCATGGTAGTTGAACAAGGCCGACAAATTGCCTCATTTGGTACCGAAACTGTGAACGGCAACTGGCCACCACACCTGCATTTTCAACTGATGTATAATATGCAGGGATTACAGGGCGACTATCCGGGCGTATGCCGCTTTTCGGAAAAAGATGTTTACCAGCAAAACATACCCGACCCCGAAATAATTTTGCAGTTCAACCATGCAACTATAATCTGATTTATATGTTAGCATTTTATATAAGTAACTGATTGTAAAATGCTAAGATACCTCTCCATATTTCTCTTCATGATCGCAGGCTATTCATCAGCGCTTGCACAGCCTGCTTTTAAAGGTGGCTCGTCGGGGCTCGACGCCTTTTTGCAAAGTAAGATCATATACCCTGAGTTTTCGAGCCAGAACTGTATTGCGGCCACCATTCATGTGAGTTTTATGATACAAAAGGATGGCCGCGTAACCGATGCCCGTGTGCAACAAGGGCCCGGTATTGATTTGGACGACGAAGCCCTGCGTGTAATTAAGCTTACCTCGGGCAAATGGAATATACCGGCCGATTATAACCGTGCGGTGCGCGTAGTGCTTCCTGTACGTTTCAGGCCCGATTATGAGCGCTGCCAAAAGGCTTCAAATTCGGCTAACCCGCCCATGAATATGAAACAGGCCATTATAGCTTATCAAAAGCGGCAGGAGTTAGAGAATGCCGTAACCAACTACTACATTAATAAAAACCAGGGCAAAGCCGACCCGGCCAAAGAAGCTACTATTGAAGCCCTTAAACAACAGTTAGGCATTAATGAAGAATTACTGCAAGACGTTTTAGACCAGGCCAACCAAAAGCTTAAGCAAGGCGATAAAGAGGGGGCCTGTAAAGACTGGAATTTTATTAAGAATACAGGCAGTGATTTGGCCGATAGTTATTTAGCTAAGTACTGTAAATAGAAAGCGCAAATTGTGTCATAAATTACATGTTGGTTATCAAACAGAAAAGAGGCTCCGCGGGAGCCTCTTTTCTGTTCTGCAAATTCTAAAATTCAGTAAACTCTGATCATGTACCGTATTCCGTCGTGGTTACTTCGCTTTCTTCAAACTCATATTCGGTTAAAGGAGGGCATGAGCAAATGAGGGTACGGTCGCCGTAGGTATCGTTTACACGACCTACTGATGGCCAGAACTTGTAATCGGCCACGTAAGGGAGCGGGAAGGCTGCTTTTTGGCGGCTATATGGGTGGCTCCACTCGTTGCCGGTAATTACGGCTGCGGTGTGTGGCGCATTTTTAAGCGGGTTGTCGGTTTTGTCTAAAGTGCCCTTTTCAACCTCCTCAATTTCATGACGGATGGCGATCATGGCATCACAAAAACGGTCAAGCTCGTGTTTAGGCTCCGATTCGGTAGGCTCCACCATAACCGTTCCCGCTACCGGGAACGATACAGTTGGCGCATGAAAACCGTAATCCATCAGGCGTTTGGCAATATCGGTTACCTCAATACCAAAGTTTTTAAATGCGCGGCAATCTAAGATCATCTCGTGTGCGCAGCGTCCCTGTGTCCCGGTGTATAATACAGGGTAGTGCTGCTCTAAACGAGTTTTAATGTAGTTGGCATTTAAAATGGCATATTTGGTAGCGTTAGTCAAGCCTTCGCCGCCCATCATAGCAATGTAGGCGTGCGAAATGATCAGGATAGAGGCCGAACCCCATGGCGCTGCCGAAACAGCCGGGATTGATTTACCCTGATCGATATTAACTACCGCGTGACCGGGCAGGTAAGGCACCAGGTGCTTGGCTACACCAATAGGACCCATACCAGGACCGCCGCCGCCGTGCGGAATACAGAATGTTTTATGTAAGTTAAGGTGGCAAACGTCGGCACCAATGTTAGCAGGACTGGTTAAGCCTACCTGTGCGTTCATGTTGGCGCCGTCCATATAAACCTGGCCGCCGTTAGCATGAATAATTTCGCAAACCTCGATGATTGACTCTTCGAACACACCGTGAGTTGATGGGTAAGTCACCATTAAACAGCTCAGCTCGTTTTTGTACTGCTCAGCTTTGGCTTTCAGGTCGGCCACGTCAATGTTGCCATTCTCGTCGCATTTTACAACTACGATCTTCATACCTGCCATAGCAGCCGAAGCCGGGTTAGTGCCGTGCGCCGATGATGGAATTAAAGCTATATTACGGTGATCATCACCACGATCTAAATGATAAGCTCGGATAACCATTAAACCTGCGTATTCGCCTTGTGCTCCTGCGTTTGGCTGTAAACTCATGGCGGCAAAGCCGGTAATTTCGCTTAACCATTTATTCAGCTCATCAAATATTTGCATGTAGCCGCCGGTTTGATCGGCAGGGGCAAACGGGTGCATTTTACCAAGTTCTGGCCAGGTTACCGGTATCATTTCGGTAGTGGCGTTCAGTTTCATGGTACACGACCCCAATGCGATCATGGAGTGGCAAAGCGAAAGATCTTTTGCCTCTAATGACTTGATGTAACGCAGCATCTCATGTTCTGAATGGTGCGAGTTGAATATTTTGTGCGTTAAAAACTCCGATTGACGCTGTAATTCGGCCGGAATAACCGTTTCGAGGCTGGCTTTCAGCTCGTCGAAGTTTACATCGTTCAAGGTTTTGCCTTTTACTTTGGCAAAAAAGCGAATGATGGTTTTAATGTCTTCCGGCGATGTGGTTTCATTCAAAGCAATGCTCACGGTTGAACCATTATAATGAAAGTTCATCTCGTTGTTCAAAGCTTCAGAGTGAATTGGACCAGCCAAAACACCTAACTCAAACTTAACGGTATCAAAATAACTGCTGTTTAACTGCTCATAGCCTAATTCACCCAAAGCTTTAACTAATAAAACAGCCAAGCCGTGTATACGCTGGGCAATAAGCGTTAAACCTTTAGGCCCGTGGTACACGCCGTACATACCGGCCATAATTGCCAGCAATGCCTGTGCGGTACAAATGTTAGATGTTGCTTTATCTCTGCGGATGTGCTGTTCTCGGGTTTGCAGCGCCATGCGCAGGGCATAGTTACCGGCACTATCAATGGTTACACCTATGATACGGCCCGGCATTGAGCGTTTGTATTCTTCTTTAGTAGCAAAAAATGCGGCATGTGGGCCACCAAAGCCCATGGGTACGCCAAAACGCTGGCTGGTACCTACCACAATATCGGCACCCCATTCGCCCGGAGGTGTTAACAATACGAGGCTCATTAAATCGGCCACTACGGTTAACTTAATGTTTTTTGAGTGGGCAGCAGCGGCAAAATCGGCATAATTACAAACCTGGCCGTCTTTTGCAGGATACTGCACAATAGCGCCAAACATATCTTCGGTTAGCTCAACTGTACGGTGATCGCCTATTACCAGCTCAATGCCGTAAGGCTGCGAGCGGGTTTTTAAAATATCGATGGTTTGCGGAAAAACTTCTTCAGATACAAAAAAGGTGTTGGCCTTGGTGTTTTTACGCAATGAATACTGCATAAACATAGCCTCGGCAGCAGCGGTACCCTCGTCAAGGAGCGATGCATTGGCAATTTCCATACCGGTGAGGTCTAAAACCATGGTCTGGAAATTTAACAAAGCTTGCAAACGGCCTTGTGCAATTTCGGCCTGGTAGGGCGTATATTGCGTGTACCATCCCGGATTCTCTAAAATATTACGCTGAATTACACCCGGAACGATCACATCATAATAACCCTGACCAATGTATGATTTGAAAACCTTGTTCTTAGAAGCGGTTTGCTTCAGCGTGTTCAGGTAATCAAATTCGCTTTTGGCTGCCGGTAAATTTAGCGGATTTTTTAAACGGATTCTTTCGGGAACTGTTTGGCCTATAAGTTCATCTAACGATTCGGCACCAACAGTTTTCAACATTTTGGCCGTGTCGGTTTCATTGGGAGCAATGTGCCTGGCCTGGAATTTCTCCTGATAATCAATATTTAATTTCATGGATCGGGAAGCCCTTTTTTGTTTTCGCAAAGGTACGATTTTAAGCCCTCATTAACAATGAGTAAACAAAATAGTGACATTGAGTTAGCTAATGCATTACGGCAGGAATGTTTATGTAAACATCCGCGTGCCTTACTGACCAAATTATATTCTCCCCTCTGTTCGGGCAGCCTTATATGCTTTGGGTATAAAATTGTGCAGCTTTAAAAATAACGAAGGAAATTTTTTCAAAAAAACATTGTTTTGCCATAAAACTTTGTAAGCCACAGATTTTGGTATTCCCGATTTAATTAAATTGTCAACAAATACTCTGAAAGTATATTTTTCAATTGAAAGGCGTTGGCTGTAAGAGATTTTTTTTACTGCAACAGGCAATTTATCGATCCATTTTTCCTGAAACTTCAACACATTAATCAACCAGTCTTTATTAAAGTTACCCTCCGAAAAATGATGCAGTAGTACTTCATAAGTAACAACTACTTCATAATATTGCCTTACAGCCATCGAAAAATCAAGATCATAGGCGTGAAAGCCCTTAAACGTATTTTCATCAAAGCTAACCTTTTCCAAAACCTGCCTGGTAGTACAAAACCATACGCCATCTACACATGCAACAGGTTCAAAAGCTGCGTTGTTGGGGTTACGACAAGTGAGATAAGCTTCACGATTGCTGTACTTAAAACCCTGAATAATGTTAATATAATAAGTATCTTCTGCCTGCATACCTACCCACCCCGACGGGCTTAAGGGTTTATATGAACTACCCAAAACACCAACAAGACCAATCTGAGTGTTTTGATTAAAGAGGTCTATAATAGTCTTTCCCCAGTTTTGTGTTTTAATGGCAATGTCTTCATGTGCAAAACATACTATATTATATTTTGCCCGGCTGGCGCCCTCATTATAAACGGCACAAATTCCTCTTTTGCCTTTACTGTTATCAATGGCAATAATTTCAAAAGGCACCCCAATAGTATCGGCAATATTTTGGCTTACATTAGCCAGCATGGTTTTGTTAACCGATGATATAATAACTGAAATCATGCAGGTGTTTAATAATCATTGCAAAGCTATAAAATTTATTAGCCGGGGGCGTTAGTTAAAAAATACCTAATTTTGCAGGCTTATATGTTTTAGATGAAGACTTATTTCAGGTTACTTTCTTTTGCCAAACCCATCGAAAAGTTTGCAATTCCTTATATCATCTGTACTCTTTTTTCGGTATTTTTCAGTACGTTAAACTTAACGCTTATTGCTCCGTTACTGCAAACCCTGTTTTCTGACAAAGACAAGTGTGCTACTCCTCAACCGCAGTTAACAAGCGCTCCCTCATTGTTTGATCTTGGCGGCACGTTTAATTATTATGTTAACCTCATGATAAGCCATTACGGAACATGGGGAGCCCTGCAATTTATTTGCAGCATAATTATAGCATCGGTTATTCTGGCTAACATATTTAAATATTTTTCGCAGCGTACCATGGAAAACATGCGTAATCACACCTTGCTAAACATACGCCGTACCGTATTTAATAATGTAATGAACCTGCACATGGGTTTTTTTAACAATGAGCGCAAAGGCAATATTATGGCCAAGGTTACGTCAGATGTGCAAACGGTACAGTTTTCGGTAACGGGTACATTACAGGTAATATTTAAAGAGCCATTGCAAATAATTTTTTACCTATTCGCTTTATTTGCCCTGTCATTTAAACTAACCATTTTTTCGTTGCTGGTGGTTCCGGTTGCCGGCTTTGTAATATCGCGTATTGTTAAAAAACTAAAAGCGCAAGCTGTATTATCACAACAGGTATACAGTAACATGATCAGCTACCTTGACGAAGCTCTTACCGGTATTAAAATTGTTAAAGCATTTAATGCAACCGAACACATTAAAGATAAGTTTCATGCAGAAAACAAGCGATACACCAGCATAGTAAAAGCAATGGCGCGCAGGCAGCAATTGGCCTCTCCGGTTTCTGAAACGCTGAGTATAATTATGGTATCGGGTATTGTATTGTACGGCGGTTATCTTGTTTTAAATCATCAATCTTCACTTACAGCAGCAGCATTTATAGGCTATGTAATACTGTTTTCACAATTGATGCGCCCGGTTAAATCTATTTCCGACTCGTTTACCACCATACATTCGGGTATTGCTGCCGGAGAACGTGTTTTAGAGCTGATAGACGAAAAATCTGCCATTAACGATGCCAAGGATGCTGTTGTGTTGAAGGGTATGAATGAAGGACTGGAATTTAAGAACGTGACCTTTGCATATGGCGACAAAGAGGTACTTCATAATATAAGCCTTAAAATACCTGCGGGTAAAACCGTAGCATTGGTTGGCCCTTCAGGTGGGGGCAAATCAACCATGATGGATTTGATACCTCGTTTTACCGAAGTAAAAAGCGGCGAGATATTGGTTGACGGGATAAACATAAAAAATGTAACCATGCACTCCCTCCGCGATTTGATGGGCATTGTAAACCAGGAATCGATATTATTTAATGATACAATTTATAATAACATAGCCTTTGGCAAACCCCAAACCACTCCCCAAAAGGTTGAAGCGGCAGCACGTATAGCCAACGCGCACGACTTTATCATAAACACCGAAAACGGCTATCAAACCACCGTAGGCGACCGGGGTGTAAAACTATCGGGCGGGCAAAAACAGCGTATTTGTATTGCCCGTGCTGTTTTAAACAACCCGCCGCTCATGTTATTGGATGAGGCAACCTCGGCGCTCGATACCGAATCGGAAAAACTGGTGCAGGATGCTTTGAACAACCTTATGAAAGACCGCACCTCGGTTATTATTGCCCACCGCTTAAGTACCATTCAAAACGCCGATATGATTATTGTAATAGAAAACGGGCAGGTGGCCGAACAAGGCACACATTATGAGCTACTACAGCAAAACGGGTTGTATAAAAAGCTTATTGATATGCAAACATTTCAAACCGAGGCATAAGCCAGTAATTATGTCATTGGTGTAGCGGTAACTATTTGAAAAAATCCACTTCGGCCGCAATTACTTTATCTGCCAAATCATCGTCTTCGCAATGAAATGCAATAACATCATAGTATGGAAAAGCTCCTTCTTTTTTACGCATGTAGTTATAAAGCAAGGTTATTTGATCGGTATCTATGGTAGTAAGATTTATGAGTAACTTACCGAAGTTGTCGTAAAATAAAAGCTTATTGTATCCTGACTTGTTTAAAATCTTAAACATTGTAACGCCATTCTCACCCTGTTCTTCCAGGTAAGCTGCGTCGTATTCAAAAAACAGGATCGTTTTATTTTTTTCAATAAGTGTTATTGCTCCTCTTAAAATTTTAAAATCAAAGCCATCTGTATCAATCTTTAAAAGCTTTATGTTGTTTATATTGTTAGCAATGGCCAAATCTGTTAAGCTCTTTACCTCAATTTCGCTACCAGCTTTTAAGTTTAATTTTGCGGTTCCATCGCTTACTTCAGTAGCTCCACTCTTTGTCTCATTGTTCTCACCTAAAAATGCCTCATAAGCGGTAACATTATTAAATTGTTGCAGGTTAGTTTGTAGCAATTTGTAATATTCATGCTCACCTTCAAAACAAAAAATAGGTTGTTTTACATCCGCACTTCTAATTAAAGCAACACTATCGCCAATATTAGAACCAACATCAATTATGCTATAACTACTATATTTTTCTTCAATATATTTAGCCAACCTTGGTAGGTTTCTCGAGTAGTATTTGTGCGTTTCAAGATAGCTTTGTATTGGATGCTGGGCATTAGCCCAAAGTGTATATTGGCCAACTTTAACCTGTTTCAAGTCTGTAGGTGCATTATTCTTTTTGAACAAGTTTTTAATCTTCATGATAGTTAATTGAAATTTGGCAGCTGTAAAGATAACAGTAAACATGTGTAAAGCAGGCAATTTTTAGTACATGTGTTGATTTCGTTTACTCATAATAAAAGGGCAACTTTGCCGAATGAGCGCATCAAATTACAATACCCTTTCGCCGGTACTGTTTATAGTATTTAATCGTCCGGATACTACAAAAATTGTATTTGATGCAATTGCGGCTGTGCGTCCCAAGGCTTTATACATTGCCGCCGATGGTCCGCGCCAAAATAAAGATGGAGAGACCGAAAAATGTGAGCAGGTACGCAAAATTACACAGCAGGTAACATGGCCCTGCAAAGTTGAAACTCTTTACAGGACGCAGAACCTTGGCTGCAAAGATGCTGTTTCATCTGCTATTACCTGGTTTTTTGAGCAGGAAGAAGAAGGCATAATTTTGGAGGATGATTGTGTGCCCTCGGCTGATTTTTTTAGGTTTTGTGATGATTTATTAGCTAAATACAGAGACGATACTCGTGTAAGTATTATAGGTGGGACCAATCTTCATAACAATCAATTATTAGGTAACGGGAGCTATTATTTTTCAACTATGACTATCATCTGGGGTTGGGCAAGCTGGCGCCGTGTTTGGAATAAATACGACACCAATTTAAGCTGCTATGAATTGCCCGAGGCCGAAAGACAACTCGAAAAGGTATTGGATAACCAATATATTTTACAAAATTGGACAGAAATATTTAGCAAGTTAAAAGCAGGTGAAATAGATACGTGGGATTATCAATTTGCTATTATCAATTATTTTGAAAACATGGTGAGTATATTGCCAAACTATAATTTGATAAGTAATATAGGTCATGGGGCAGGTGCCACCCATACTTTAAACCCTGATAATGCTTATTCAAAAATCCCATATCAGCAATTGCCCTTGAAAATTATTCATCCGAAGTATATTTTACCCGAGTATGATGCAGATGCAAAAGTGTTAAATCAAATGTTTGATGTTGATAATCGGATGAAAAAAGACAACCACCCGCGCCGCAAGTTTAAACGCTGGCTTAAAACGCTGTTTAAATAAAAAGGGCCGCCCGTAGCATACCGGGCGACCCAATTGATAAATAAAAAAGGAACTGCTAAAACTTAAAACCTAACCCTACCTGCCAAACCTGGTTACGGTAATCGGGCACGCCCGAGCTACCGTTAGGGTTATTCTCTTTAAAATCGATAGTGTAACGGCCGCGCAGCTCAACATTGCGGTTTAAATCAAACGCTATACCGGCCACACCGCCTAAAAAGGTCTTATCGCCATTATAACTGTAACGGCTTTGGTAGGTCACATTAAAGCCATCATAGTATGTGTTGCGCGTGTTCATCAAAAATGAAATTTGCGGACCGATAACCACGTTAAATCCCGGCGTTAGTCGCAGCTTGGCCAGCAAAGGCACATCAATAAAATTTGCGCGTTGTGCAAAATCGCCATAAACGGTATTGGCACGGTAGCCTTTTTGCGAATACAAAACCTCGGGCTGGAACGATAGCGGATAGATGATAGGAATATCAATAAACAAACCCACATTGGCGCCCAGCTTGGTATCCGTACTAAAATCGGAGTTACGCGAACTTACCGTGTTGGCAATGTTTAATCCGCCGGTTAAGCCTACTCGGGGCTGGTAAAAATCATCAGATGCCCTTTGTTTGCGGTAACCCCTCCGCTGGGCATCGGCAGTGCCGGCTATAAGCAGCACCATGGCTGCTGCAAATAATATTTTTTTCATTGTTTATGTCGTTTTAATTCACACTGAATGCTTTATAGATGCAATAAATACGCACAGGTTTATTGTCACTCTAAAATATTTTTGTGCAGCAGGCGTAAACATTAAGCAAATTTTACGCTTATCATGTTCAGGTTTATTTACTTTTGACCTTACAAAGGCCATGACACTTTCAAAAATCCGCATAGTTTTTACCACATTAGGTTTACTGGCAACAGGCAGCGCTTTTGCCCAGCAGCCCGATTATATAACTTCATTAAACGCATCCAACCACTGGGTCGATTCGGTTTTTAAAAAGCTGAACCGCAAGCACAAGGTATCGCAACTGTTCTTCATAAGAGCGCATACCAACAAGGGCAAAGCCTATGAAGATTCGGTAGCCAAGGTGATCAAAAAGGAACAACCGGGCGGATTGGTGTTTTTTCAGGGAGGCCCGGTAAGGCAGGCAGCGCTAACTAACAATTATCAAAAACTATCGCCTATACCATTGCTGATTGCCATGGATGGCGAGTGGGGTTTGGGCATGCGTTTGGATTCGACCATCTCCTACCCGTACCAAATGACCCTTGGGGCTATACAGGATGAAAACCTTATTAAGCAAATGGGCCGCGAGGTAGCTTATGATTTTAAGCGCCTGGGTATGCATATTAATTTTGCCCCGGTGGTTGATGTAAACAATAACCCCAACAACCCGGTAATTAACTACCGCTCATTTGGAGATGATAAGTATAAAGTTGCCCTGCGCTCGATTGCCTACATGCAGGGCATGCAGGAGGCTGGTTTGATCACTTCGGCCAAACACTTCCCCGGCCATGGCGATACCAATGTTGATTCGCACTATGATTTGCCTTTGCTAAACTTTTCTAAACAACGCTTAGATACCCTTGAGGAATACCCTTTTAAACAAGCAATACAAGCAGGCATAAGCGGCATTATGGTGGCTCACATGAGCATTCCGGCATTGGATGCTACCAAAAATCTGCCATCATCGTTATCAAAACCTATTGTTACAGGCTTGCTTCGCGATAGCCTCGGCTTCAAAGGACTCATATTTTCGGATGCCATGGAGATGAAGGGCGTAGTAAAATATTTCCCTGATGGAGAGGCCGATTTGCGTGCATTTATGGCCGGTAATGATGTTATCGAGCTGTCACAAAACTCTTGCCGGGCTATCCGCAAAATAAAAGTAGCAGTTCGCCACGGCGATATACCTGAAGCCGAATTGGATGCCAAGGTAAAGCGGGTACTAACGGCTAAATACTTTGCTGGGTTGGCCGCCTATCAACCAGCCCGTGCAGACAGCATTTCCCAAAACCTTAACCGCAGCGAAGCTAAAGAGTTGGTACAAAAACTGAGCGATGCCGCCATAACCTTACTGCAGGATAATGTATTACAGCAATACAACCCGCTGCTAAAAACTGCTTTGATAAGTATAGGTGTAAATGCTGCAACTCCTTACCAGCAGGAATTAGCAAAAACGTATACTAACAGCACTCTTTTTACACTCGAAAAAACGGCCTCGGCTGCACAGGTGAACAAGTTATTGAGCGATGTACGCGGCTACAGCCAGATCATTGTGGGGGTGCATGATACGCGTCTTCGTCCGCAAAGCAAGCTTGATTTTAATGCTGATGTTAAGAACGCTATTGTGCAGTTAGCCGCTTACCCTCATAGTGTGGTTAGCCTTTTTGCCAATCCGTACACATTAGCAGGCATGCCGGGTATTGAAAAGGCCGGAGCTTTGTTAATGGGCTATCAAAAAGATGATTGGATGCAACGCGCAGCAACCAAAGTTATAACCGGACAGTTAAGTCCGAGCGGTAAGTTGCCCGTAACCGTTAATGCTTTTTTTGTAAACGGAAGCGGCATAAGTACCAGCAAATCAGCTATGTAATTGCCAAATTTTCAAAAAACGTAACCTTGGTGTTCGAATATTAAATACAAACTATATATTTGCCTCATAATTTCTTAAGGGGTGCCTTGCTTTGAGCAATCAAAACACAAAGACAGGCTGAGATCATACCCAAGGAGTTGTTGTTAGTTACAAGTTGTTAGTTATTGGTTTCGCCTGTAACTCACAGTCCCAACACACAACAATCTCCTGCACCTGATCCGGGTAATGCCGGCGTAGGGACGAGGTAAACATGTTAAGTGTACTGCACGCAATTTACACCCTTAGCGGGCAGATGGTTTAACGTATTTTTATTCAAAACACACATTGAAAAATTTCTTTTGGGCACTTGTGGCCTTGCTGTTGCCAACCATGGCATCCGCCCAGTTTTCCGTATCGGGGAAAATTACTAATGAACTTACCGGGCAACCTTTAGCCGGGGCAACCATTATTTTGCAAAGCCTGCAAACCAAACCCAGCACTGTTAGCGGTGCCAACGGCACTTATGAGTTTACTGGTGTAAATGCCGGTAGTTATGTGCTTAAAGTAAGTTACGTAGGCTATATGGTAACAAACAAAGCTTTTAACCTGAGCAGTAACACCACTCTTGATGTATCACTTGTACCGGCCGATTTTATTGCCGACGAGGTTACCGTAAGTGCTACCCGTGCATCGGCCAAATCGCCAACGGCATTTACTAACCTGAAAAAGGCCGATATTCAGAAAAACAACTTAGGGCAGGATTTGCCTTACCTGTTAAACCAAACCCCATCGGTAGTAACCACTTCTGATGCAGGTGCAGGTGTGGGTTATACCGGCTTGCGCATTCGCGGATCGGACGGTACGCGTATTAATGTTACCGTAAATGGCATTCCACTAAATGATGCCGAAAGCCAGGGCAGTTTCGTTTATCAACCTGCCTGATTTTGCTTCATCGGTAAATAACATTCAAATTCAGCGTGGCGTGGGTACTTCAACCAATGGTGCCAGTGCATTTGGTGCCAGTTTAAATATTCAAACTACCACCCGTCAGGATAGCGCTTACGCCGAAATCAACACTTCGGCCGGCTCATACGGAACGGTTAAAAATACCGTAATGGCCGGTACGGGCTTACTCAACAACCATTTTAGTTTAGATGCCCGCCTGTCGCGCATTGCATCTGATGGTTACATTGACAGGGCTACATCAAACCTATTATCATACTACCTGAGTGGCGCTTACTATGGCAAATCTACCACTTTACGCGCCAATGTATTTGCCGGGAAAGAACGCACCTATCAGGCTTGGAACGGTATACCTGATTATATTATTGGCGACCCTGCTTATGCTGCTACTGTTGGGGTAAAAGATGTGCGCCGCTATAACGAATTAGGATTAATATCGGGTGATGATAATTACAGCAAAGCCGTGTTCTATAAAGACCAGGTTGATAATTATCAGCAAAACCACTATCAATTACTGGTAGATCAGGTAATTAGTCCTAAACTAACTTTTAATGGTGCACTGCATTACACCAAAGGCGGCGGCTATTATGAAGAGTATAAAAAAGATCAAAAGGTAACCGATTATGGCCTTACACCTGCCATTGTAAACGGAGGGCCGGTTAATACAACCAATTTAGTACGCCGTTTATGGTTAGATAATGATTTTTACGGCATAACCTACTCGCTCAATTATCGCCCCGAAGCAGGCACCAACCTTATTTTGGGCGGCGCTTACAATGAATACAAGGGTGCGCACTTTGGTAACATAATCTACACTTCGCAATCGGCAGGTATTACGCCCGATTATGAGTACTACCGCGATGATGCCAAGAAAACCGATTTCAATATTTTTACCCGTGGCGAGTGGAACTTAGGCAAGTTTTTGCTGTATGCCGATATGCAATACCGTCACATTAATTATTCGTTCCTGGGTTTCGACCGTAATCTGAACAACGTACAGCAGGATGCCGTAATGAATTTTTATAATCCTAAAGCCGGTGTTACCTACAACATCAGCAATAGCAGCAATGTGTACGCATCTTTCTCGGTAGGTAACCACGAACCTAACCGTAACGATTATACCAACTCAACCCCGCAAAGCCGTCCAAAATCTGAAAACCTGAAAGATTTTGAAGCAGGTTACCGTGTAGCAGGTAAAAACTACAGCGTAGGCATCAACGGCTTTTATATGCTATATAAAAACCAACTGGTGCTAACCGGTGCCTTGAATGATGTGGGTGCTAACATACGCACCAACGTTGATAATAGCTACCGCGCAGGTGTTGAGTTAGATGGCCGTTTAAACCTCACATCGCAGTTAACCTGGGCTGCCAACGTAACCCTGAGCACTAATAAAGTTAAAAACTACATACAGGTTTTAAAGGATGATGATACTAAAAAGTTTATTGAGCAGCAATACGGCAAAACTGATTTGCCATTCTCGCCTTCGTTCATAGGTGGCAGCGAAATAAGCTTCCGTCCGTTTAAAAGTGCCGAAATTGCCTTGCTGAGCAAAGTAGTAAGCCGCCAGTATTTTGATAACACATCAAACCAAAACCCAACCGGTTACACTATCGATCCTGCGCTGGCTAACAACAGCTTTGCAGCTAACCGCTACCTTAATGGTTATTTTGTGAATGATGTGCGCCTGGGCTACAATTTTGCCGTTAAAGGTTTAAAAAGCATTGGTATAACACTGCTGGTAAATAATATCTTCAGCACTAAATACGAATCGAACGGGGCTACTTATGCAGGCATAAGCGGTGGGTATGTGTATAACTACAATTATTTCTTCCCGCAGGCCACGCGTAACTTTTTGGCCTCGGTTAGTTTGAAGTTTTAACCTCACCCCGGCCCTCTCCAAAGGAGAGGGAGTCAAAGGGAAAAGGAGCTACAAAATAAATAAATGTGTCTTTGCGAGGAGCGATAGCGAAGTGGCAATCTCATCAAGGCGTCAACTTGCATGAACAGATTGCCACGCTACGCTCGCAATGACAATTAAGAAAAAGGGTTTATGCACCACTGGATACAACTATTCATCGAACAAATGCGGCACACTACGCCATTGGAGTGGCTTGCTGTAATGTTGGGCGTAACCGAGGTGTTACTGGCCCGCAAAAACAGTGTGTGGCTTTACCCGGCGGGTATTGGCAGTTCGGCCATCAGCATTACATTATTGTTAGAGGTTGGGCTGTATGCCGAATCGGCCTTGAGCATGTATTATGTGATTATGAGTATATACGGCTGGTTTTTGTGGGTAAGGCGTGAAGGTGAACCGCCGGTACAGATAGCCTGGGCTACCCGTAACGAGTGGGTTATTACCCTGCTTATAGCTTTTGGCGGCTGGGGTGTAATTTATTCGCTACTTCATCAATTCACCTCATCAACCGTACCGTTGTGGGATGCCTGGGTATCATCAACCGCGTGGGCAGGTACCTGGTTGCTGGCGCGTCGCCGTATTGAAAATTGGGTAGTGCTCAACGTATCAAACCTGTTTGCAGTTCCGCTGCTTTTCCATAAAAACCTGGTGTTGTTTGCCGCTTTAACTACCTTTTTATTCATTGTTGCCGTTTTTGCCTTTTTCGATTGGCAAAAAATTTACCGCAGGCAGCAAAACCCTGCATCTGCTACATCTGTATGAAAAACCAACAACACCCGTCAAACCTGCTCAAACCCGAGTGGGTAAAAGCAATACGCGCCGAAGCTTTCGCCGCCGAAGAAGCCGGTATGTTGCAGGCCGGTCAGCTCCAACTAATTTACGAGCAGCAATGGTTTAAAATGCTGGTGCCAAAAGCTTATGGCGGCTTAGAATTAGATCTCCCCGCACAAATACGCCTTGAAGAAGCCCTGAGCTGGGCCGATGGCAGTTTAGGATGGGTGGTTACCCTATGCGCCGGGGCTTGTTGGTTTGGTGGTTTTATTGATATAGATGCTTCACAGCAAATATTTAATAACCCAAAAGTATGCCTTGCAGGCAGCGGAGCATCAACCGGCACGGCAGATAAAGTTGATGATGGCTATATACTTAACGGCCATTGGCGCTATGCAAGCGGTGTTAAACATGCCACGCATTTTACCACCAATTGCGTAATTCAGGAAGATGGCAAGCCAATATTAAATGCGGATGGCAGCCCGCTGATTCTATCATTTGTGGTAGATGCCAACCAGGCAAACTTAGTACCTGCCTGGAAATATGTAGGCATGATGGGCACCGGCAGCCATGCCTTTACGTTAGAGAATGTACATGTACCCGCTAATCGTTCATTCCGGATTATACCCGAAGCTACGGTTGTGGATACGCCTTTATACCGTTACCCTTTTTTACAACTGGCCGAGGCTACACTGGCTGCCAACATGAGTGGCATGGCCCTGCACTTTGTTGATTTATGTGAACTGATATTCGAGCAAAAGCTACGCGAATCGACACGGATGACAGAGGCCAACAAGGTTACGCTTATGGAAGATTTGCAGGCAGTGAAAGACGATATACAAAACTTACGTAATGAGTTTTACTATGCGGTAGATGCATCATGGTACGCAGCTTTGGCAGAACGGGAAATACCTGTTGATTTGCTAAATGGCGTAAGCCATACCAGTCGCCTACTGGCCCGTGCCGCACGCGAAAGTGTAGACCAACTTTACCCGTACTGCGGCCTGCAAGCTGCCGCCCCCAATACCGAAATTAACCAGGTATGGCGCGATTTACACACCGCCAGCCAACATGCGTTATTAACGTTTGTAGATTAAGCATTCAACTTTCACTGAAACAAAAATGGCCTGAGATTATCTCGGGCCATTTTTCGTTATATTCAATATAAGTTTATATCACTGTTCCATGCGGAATGATGGCTCGTTTTTTAACCACCACGATACCGTCTTGCACGGTGTAAGCCCCATAATCGCCGTCTTCCAGCTTTTCGCCGCAATTAATGCACACATCGTTGCCTATGTAGGCGTTTTTATCAATGATGGCATTTTTAATTTTGCACCTTTCGCCTATACCCATAACCGGTGTATTGTTTTCATGCGATTCCTTAATTTGCTCAAGGGTTTGATAATTATCGCTACCCATAATGTAGCAATTCTCAATTTCGGTATCAACACCAATCCGGGTACGTATACCTACTATGGAGCGGGTAATGCGGCTTGCATTAATAATACATCCATCAGCTACAATAGAGCGCTCTAACAAAGTGCCTGATATTTTTGATGGCGGCAACATACGTGCACGGGTAAATATGTGGCGCTTATCAAACAGGTTAAAGGCCGGAATATCATCAGTTAAGCCCAGGTTAGCTTCAAAAAACGACGGGATAGTACCAATATCTTCCCAATAACCTTCATACTGATAGCTCACCACCCTATGGGTTTGTATTGATTGAGGAATGATTTCTTTACCAAAATCGGGATGTTCATTGCCTTGCAGCAAGTCATATAGTGCCTTGCGGTTAAAGATGTATATACCCATTGATGCCAGGTAAAAACGGCCTTGGGCAGCCATATCCGGGCTTACTTCTGATGCCCAGCTTTCGAAACCACTTTTAGGTTTCTCAATAAAATCGGTAATGATACTTTCTTCATTGGTACGGAGTATGCCAAAACCGGGTACATCATTGGCGTGAACCGGAATAGTGGCTATAGAAATTTCAGCCTCGCTTTTAATGTGCGATTCTACCATGTCTTTAAAATCGAGCTGGTAAAGCTGATCGCCCGAGAGTATAAGCACATAATCAAACTCATGCACCGAAAGGTGGTGCAAGCTTTGGCGCACGGCATCGGCTGTACCCTGAAACCAGCCCACGTTCGATGGCGTTTGTTCGGCCGCCAGTATATCCACAAACGAATCACTGAAACTACTGAAGTGGTAGGTGTTTTTAATGTGTTTGTTAAGCGATGCCGAGTTAAATTGAGTTAACACAAAAATTACGCTCGAACCCCGAGTGTAAACAATTTGAGATCGGAATATCGACCAAGCGATATTTACCCGCAACAGGCACGGCGGGTTTTGAACGGGTTGCTGTAAGCGGGTATAACCGTGTTCCCTGGCCACCGCCAAGTACAATGCTTATTACTTTAGAATTCATATAATTGGTGTTAAGCTTTCATATAGTAAAATGTACTCCCTGGCGGATTTGGTCCACGAAAAATCGAGTGCCATCATACGTTTACGTAACAAATCTAAATGCTCTATGTTCTCGTAAAGTGTAACAGCACGGTCAATCGAATAACATATATCTTCAACATTAGCCTCGTTAAAGCAAATGCCATAGCCATCGGTTTCGCCAAAATCAATCACGGTATCAATTAAACCGCCTGTACTGCGTACAATAGGCAATGTGCCATAACGTAACGAATACAGCTGGTTAAGGCCGCAAGGTTCCACGCGCGACGGCATCAACAAAAAGTCGGACCCGGCATAGATCTGATGTGCCAGTTCTTCGTTATAACCTATATAGGTTTTATAATTAGCGGGGAATATATCGTTCAGTTTGGTCAGGGCGGCTTCGGTTTCTTTATCGCCGGCACCCAGCATAATGATGTTTACTTTACCGGCATGCTTTTGCAGGCTGCGCGAGAAGGCTTCGGGAAGCAGATCGGCACCTTTTTCGCCCACCAAACGACCTATGAAAGCTATCAATGGCTGGTCTACCGATAAACCGAAGCGCTCACAAAGGGCTTTTTTATTAGCCAATTTTCCTTTAACGGGCTCATCGGCATCAATTTTAGCCTTAATCATCGGGTCTTTATAAGGGTTCCACACATCGGTATCAATACCGTTAATGATGCCTTGCCCTTTGGCATATTCCAGCCAGAAAAGATATTCCAACCCATTTGAACTGCGGGTAAGCTCCTGCAGGTAACTTGGCGAAACTGCCGTAAACTTATCTACGCATTTAATAGCGCATGCCAGTGGATTAATAGCTCCCTGCCAGTCTAACAAACCGGCAAAGCTCATATCCACCTCGGGCAGGTAATCAAACTTATCATACCCAAAAGCGCCGTGGTATTGCCCGTTGTGTATGGTAAATACCGTTTTGGTTTTAGCATACCTTTTGCTGTACAAAGCCGAATGCTTCATGAGGAAGGGAATTAACCCCACATGGTGATCATGGCAATGAATAATATCGGGCCGTTGCTGCGACCAGTTTATCCAATCTAAAAACGCTAATTGAAAAATAAGGAATTGCTCGCGCTCATCGGGGTACATGTACACCTCCTGTCGGTCGAGCAGGCCGGGTACGTAAACAAGGTAAAGCTCAAACCCAAGTTTATTGGTGCGCTCTTTCCAAATTTCAAACTCGTAACGCTTTTTGCCTAACAGGGTTGATGCTTCAAAAATTACATCAAACCCGCTCTCCTGTACAAACTTACGATTATAAAAAGGTAGTACAACGGCAGCTTGTATGCCGGCTTCGTTTTGGTATTTGGGCAAAGCGCCCACCACATCGGCCAGGCCGCCAACTTTGGCTACCGGGTAACACTCTGCGGCAAGGTGATAAACTTTCATTTTACAGGTAATGTTGGCTCCAATGTAAGCAAAAGTTTACTTACTAATTCACAACCTGCAAGTAATAAATGTGTTTTTACAAAGTGTTAATTATTGTGTAAAAAGTATGTGAGTAATGAAAATATTAAGGGGATTATGCAGCATCATTCATGCTCAATTACAGTCATGCCGAATTTATTTCAGCACCCTCACCTGTATGGTTTTTACTTGTTTGGTGGGATGCCGAAATAAATTCAGCACGGCGGGCATGGATATTTAAAAAGTTGAGATCTTGACGAGAATATTAGAGATACTGCAAATTAATTATAAAGCTAAAATGTTGTGTATCTTATTATGATTTCATTTACTCCATTAAATTTGTCTTTATCACTAATTTCACCTTTTAAGTGTTTTTGGGTTAGATTATCCATCTCAACATTATATAACGTATGAGAGGAGAAATTGTAGTTTCTTACGTAATCAGATCCTAATGCAATTAGTGAATTTAGAATTGCATCTGAATATTCGCTGTAGGCCAAGATTTGACTCTTTTGTGCTGCGATTAAATCATCTTGCGCTTTAATTGAATCATTCAAAGACTCTATAAGATCTTTATCTGCTTCTATTAAGACTTTGTCAGCTTCAATAAATTCTGCATCGGCTTGCAATACACTTTTCAATTCAGCAATTTCATTCTCTAATGTTACCATTAACTTTCCATTTTCAGGATTAAAACCACTATGAATTAGATTTTGGGTTGCTTGTCGTAACTGTTTACTTTTAGTTCTATAATACAAAACTGTACTACAATTATTAAAGTTAAGATAGCTATTACAATGTTCATATAAATCCTTTAAGAATAATATTAATGCGCCTCCAGCCAGTTAACACCAACCCCCATCTCCACCATAATAGGAACTTCGGTTTTGATAGCGGTTTTCATGTGGTGGGCTATAATGGGTTTTACAATCTCAACCTCATGCTTAGGCACATCGAACACCAACTCATCATGCACCTGCATGGTCATGCGGGTGGCCAGGTTTTGGGCTTTAAATTCTTTGTGGATATTGATCATGGCTATCTTGATCATATCGGCTGCCGAACCTTGTATAGGCGCGTTGATGGCATTTCGTTCGGCAAAACCGCGTACGGTGGCGTTGGCCGAGTTAATATCGCGCAGGTAGCGGCGGCGACCCATCAGCGTTTTTACGTAGCCGTTTTCGCGGGCAAAATTCATGGTGTCGCTCATGTAGTTTTTAATACCGGCAAACTGCACAAAGTACTGCTCAATAATATCACCCGCCTCTTTACGCGGTATACCCAAACTTTGCGATAATCCAAACGCCGATTGCCCGTAAATAATACCAAAGTTTACCGCCTTGGCATTACGGCGCTGCTCACCGGTTACTTGCTCTAAAGCAATACCATATACATTGGCCGCAGTAGCCGTGTGGATGTCGAGGTTTTTGGCAAAGGCATCTAACATGTTAGGGTCTTTGCTTATTTCGGCAATAATACGGAGCTCTATCTGCGAATAATCGGCTGAGAGCAGTACGTGGTTCTCATCGCGCGGAATGAATGCCTTGCGCACCTCGCGACCACGTTCGGTACGGATGGGGATATTTTGCAAGTTGGGGTTTTGCGAGCTTAAACGCCCGGTAGCCGCAACCGCCTGGTTGTATGATGTATGTATGCGCCCCGTTTTAGGGTTAATCATCAGTGGCAACGCATCCACATAGGTCGATTTTAGTTTAAGCAACTGCCGAAAATCCAATATATCGCGCACAATATCGCTCTTAGATGCCAAAGCTAACAATACATCCTCGCCGGTTTGGTACTGGCCTGTCTTGGTTTTTTTGGCCTTAGGGTCGAGCATCAGTTTTTCGAACAGCACCTCGCCCAGTTGTTTGGGTGATGAAATATTAAATCTTACCCCGGCTTTTTCATAAACAGTTTGCTCAAGCCTCACAAGATCGGTTTCAAGTTCTTTCGAAAACTCTTTAAGCGTTTGCTGGTCTACCTTAACACCCTCAAACTCTACATCGCCCAATACATAAATCAACGGGTGTTCTATTTTGTTGAGCAGATCTTCGGCTTCTACCTGTTTAAGTTTAGGTTCAAAAACCTGTTTCAGTTGCAGGGTTACGTCGGCATCTTCACCTGCGTATTCTTTCACCTTTTCCACATCCACATCACGCATGGTGAGCTGGTTTTTGCCTTTGGCACCAATAAGCTCGGTAATTGATACAGTTTTATAGCCTAAATAATTCTCGGCTAAAATATCCATATTATGTCGGGTATCGGGGTCGAGCACGTAATGCGCCAGCAGGGTATCAAATAGTTGCCCCTTTACCTCAATATCATACCATTTAAGTACCAATATATCGTACTTGACGTTTTGGCCTACTTTGCTAATAGCCTCGTTTTCCAATATAGGTTTAAACTCGTGGGCTATATTCTTAGCTTCTTCAAAATTAGCCGGGAGTGGAATATACCAGGCCTCTCCCGGCTTAATGGCAAACGAAAGACCAACCAGCTCACAGTTGTTGGCATCAAGCCCGGTGGTTTCAGTATCGAAGGTAATTTCGGGTTCTTTAAGCAGGTTGGCAATCAGTTCGGCACGCTGCTCGGCAGTAGTGACCAGATGGTAGGTATGCTCAACGTTGTTGATGTTTTTGGCCGCTATTTGTATTTCGGGTTCCGATATATCTTTCAATTCAACCGTAAGCGTACGACCGGTGCCCGGTGCAGGCTGGTTAAACAAATCATGCTGACTACCAACGGCCTTAATTTCGGTAATGCTAAAATCGTCGCCAAATACACGGCGGCCTAAGGTCCTGAACTCCAATTCGGCAAAAAGCGGCTCCAGCAACTCGCGGCTTGGGGCGCAAAGTTCAAGCCCTTGTTCATCCAGCTCCACCGGAACATCTAATATAATGGTAGCCAGTTTTTTTGACATGAGGCCTTGTGCTGCAAAGTTCTCCACGTTCTCACGCATTTTACCTTTCAGTTCGTGGCTGTTTTCAATGATCTTCTCCATCGAGCCATACTGCTTAATAAGCAGTTTAGCCGTTTTTTCGCCAATGCCGGGTATGCCGGGTATGTTGTCCACGGCATCGCCCCATAAGCCTAATATATCTATCACCTGGCATACGTCGTCAATCTCCCATTTTTTCTTCACCTCGTCCACACCCAATATTTCCATATCATTACCCATACGGGCAGGTTTGTAAATGAAAATGTTGGGCGATACCAGTTGGGCAAAATCCTTATCGGGGGTCATGCAGTACACTTGGAAACCGCGCTGCTCAGCCTTTTTGGCCAGCGTACCTATAATATCATCGGCCTCATAACCATCCGATGTAATAACCGGGATGTTAAAG
The DNA here is from genome assembly GCF_031951985.1 of Mucilaginibacter terrae. Taxonomy (NCBI): domain Bacteria; kingdom Pseudomonadati; phylum Bacteroidota; class Sphingobacteriia; order Sphingobacteriales; family Sphingobacteriaceae; genus Mucilaginibacter; species Mucilaginibacter terrae. Next base: position 3,567,457 of record NZ_JAVLVU010000001.1, read on the forward strand.
CCTAAGATCAATTTAATAACATAAGGCATAGCGGCCGAAAGATCTTCGGGCATGGCTTCGCGGTGACCTTTATAATCGGCAAAATCGGTATGGCGTTCAGTAGGGGCATCGGTATCAAACACCACGGCCATGTGGGTTGGTTTTTCCTTTTTAATAACATCGAGCAACGTATTGGTAAAACCCATTACGGCCGATGTATTTAAGCCGCCCGATGTAAAACGCGGGTTTTTACTCAACGCAAAATGCGCCCGGTACATCAGGGCCATGCCGTCTAAAAGGAATAACTTCTTCATATGTCTTGAACCGGAATTTTAAGAATTTATAAAAATTACAGAATTTATAAACGCTTGGTATTTGTGCCGGTTGCCACAAAAATAAGATTAATGCCCATAACGCAATCAAAGAATTATCACCGGACAAGAATTCTGTAAATTCAACAAATTCTTAAAATTCCGGTTCAGACAACGGGGTTTTTTATTTAAAGCTACACCCCACCACATGATCATTCACCATACCTACAGCTTGCATATAAGCATAGCAAATAGTGGTGCCAAAGAATTTAAAGCCGCGCTTTTTCATGTCTTTTGCAATGGCATCTGATACCGGGGTACTAACCGCGAAGGTGCTTGATTGGTTGTTAAAGGGCTTGCCATGGGGCATAAAGCTGTACAGGTATTTATCAAACGAGCCAAACTCTTTTTGCACGGCAATAAAGAGCTGCGCATTACTAATGGTGGTTTTTATTTTTAAGCGGTTACGAATAATGCCTTCATCCTGCATTAAGCGCTCCACATCATCGGCAGTCATGGCAGCTACTTTTTTTACATCGAAATTGGCAAATGCCTTGCGGTAGTTTTCGCGGCGACGAAGGATGGTTATCCAGCTCAGCCCAGCCTGTGCCGATTCAAGCACCAAGAATTCAAATAGCACTTTATCATCATGCACAGTTTTGCCCCATTCCTCATCATGATATTTCGTGTAAAGCGGGTCGGAACCGCACCAGGCGCATCTTTTCAGGTTATCGGTTACGGGTTCAACAGTTTTTTTAGCTGCCATAGGGTGATGATTTAGTAGCGGCAAAATGCTAAAATTTTTATCAAAAACAAAAAGCAATCCTAAACAGAATTGCTTTTTTTTATAGGCAGATCAATTAAACTATTGTAAGTCTTCATCAGGCAAATGATCATCGTCTTCGGGGTCTAACTCCCGGTCGGGGTCATTGGTGCGAAGCTGGTGAAAATCTTCTTCATCCTGCATTTCGTCGTCAAATGCCTCGTCGTCATCGTCGGCCATATCTTCTTCGCGGGGCGATAAGGTTTCCAACGCCCTGAAATAAGTTTGAAACAAGCCACCGGTGTAAAACAGCGTTAGTTGCATAGCTATGTTTTTTATGGTCTTCCGCTTGGTTTTGCATTGCCTTCGGCCTCACTCGAGTCGCGGTGGGTTGAATCTACTGAGGTTGAATCTAAGCCGCCAACGCTGGTTGCGCCCACATCTGACACATTTTCTGAAGTATCGGCACTGCCGCCAATTGATTTGTTCTGGCTGTTGCCCGAGCATGCTGCAAATGATGCAGTAATTAATACCAAGCCAATAACATTGCGAATGAGTTTCATAAATTTCGTTTTAGTTATATCGAATTAACATCAGATATAGCCTTATGTTTTATAGTTTAGCAGCCGGTGTCTTACTATACATAGAAAATAAGTAATTTTGCTCCGGCTTTTCCGTATTAATACAGAAAGGCATGCATCAATACATTATCTATTAAATGACGCATACCCCTATCAATAATCAAACCTGGTTTTGGCTGTTCTTTTCATTATTGGTTGCCTACGTTTTCGGGCTTTTTGTACCGTTGATGAATGAAGACGCATCGCACCACGCCAACATAGCCCTGCACATGGTGCAGCATCATAACTATGTTGATTTGGTTGATGATATGGGTAAAGACTACCTCGACAAGCCTCACCTGCACTTTTGGCTGGCGGCACTATCATTTAACTTATTTGGTGTAAATACCATTGCTTATAAAGTCCCGGCTTTGCTGGCTACTATTTTAGGTTTGTTCTCTACCTTTAAATTGGGTTCGAGGCTGTATAATCGTAATGCGGGTATGTTGGCCGCTATAATTTATGCCAGTGCGCAAGCCCAATTTTTGGCCAATAATGATGTACGGATGGATGCCTTGCTGGCTGCAGGCATTGCATTTGCCACATGGCAACTGGTACAATCGGCGGTGGATGGAAGGTGGTACAATTATCTTTTTGCCGGGTTAGGATTAGCCATGGCCTTTACCACAAAGGGTATGATCGGCTTTGTGATGCCTTGCGCCGCGTTGTTTTTTTACCTGCTTTACCAGCGCAACTGGGGCATGATGTTTAACTGGCGCTGGCTGGTGGTACTGGTATTTTGGGCCGTGTTTACCGCACCCTGTGTATATGCATACTATTTACAGTACGATCTTCACCCCGAAAAGGTGGTGCGGGGCATGAAGAATGTATCGGGTGTGAAATTCATTCTTTGGAAACAAAACTTTGAACGCCTGGAAGGCAAGAGCTGGGGCAAGGGCCATAAAGATTACTTCTTCTTTTTCCATACCATGTTGTGGGCTTTTCTGCCGTTTTGCTTGTTAACCTATATTGCGTTTTTTGACAGGGTTGCTTTCTTTGTAAAAACACGTTTTCAGGTTTTTAAAAATTATGAGCTTTTAACAACAGCGTCCATTATTTTCATTTTCTTAATTATCTCCTCATCGGGTTACCAGTTGCCGCATTATTTAAATGTACTATTCCCGTATTTTGCCATTATTACTGCCGGCTTTTTGGTGCAAAAACTGGATATGCACCAGTTTAAAGCACTCAAGGCTTTCTTAAATGTGCAATACCTGGTTATTGCTGTTGTAGCAATTTTGCTTGTAGTACTTAATTTCTGGTGCTTCCCTATAAACCGCTGCATGGTAATTATTACCTCTTTAATCATATTGGGGGTAATGCTATATGTTTTTGCCAAAGAGCGCGAGGTATTTATACGTTTGGTGATACTATCGGTTTTAATGGCATCGCTCACCAATGTGCTGCTCAATGGCCACGTTTACCAGGAGTTATTACGCTACCAGGGCGGCACAGGACTGGCCCAGTTGGTTAACCGCAAGCACATTCCTAAAAAACAGATATATAATTATATCGATCATAGTTCGGGCTTTAACTTTTATACACAAAACCTTACGCCATATATTGAAATTGATGAAATAAAGGCCAAAAGAGCCAAAGGCGATACCGTGTGGCTTTTTTCATCAAAAGAGCACTTGCATTATTTAAAAGATAATCATGTGGAGTTCGACCTTGTATACTCAGATGCTGATTATGGCATTACACGCCTTAGTAAAGATTTTTTAAACCCCAAAACCCGGAGCCAAACGCTGGGAAGAGATTATTTACTTAGGGTAAAGTAGTGAATTGTGAATGTGTAGTAGTGAATGGGAACTGAACTGGGCGGGCTATTAGCTAATTGTGCCTGTATAGAGCTTAATTTCAAAATTTAGTTGTAGTTCACCATTATCTATTCACCAATCACCATTATACACTCACTACCTATTGACTTTCAAAATAAAACACTTATATTTGCACATCGAAAGAGGGGGCCTTATGTCCCCTCTTTTTATTTATCAATCAAATTTTTGCGAATGACTAACGTTGAAAAGAGGGCGGCAGAACTGGTTGAAGAAAAACTGGCCGAAAAGCCCGGGATATTTTTAGTGAGCGTAAAAATGCACAGCAATGGCAAGCTCATTATTTTAATTGATGGCGATAACGGTTTGGGCATACGCGATTGTGTAGATGTGAGCCGCCATGTAGGTTTCCATTTAGAGGAAGAAAACATTGTTGCCGATGCCTATAACCTCGAGGTTTCATCGCCCGGAATTGACACACCGCTGGAGCAGCCCCGACAGTATTTAAAAAACATAGGGCGGCAAATAGCCATTAAAACCACCGATGGGGGTAAACGCGAAGGCAAGTTGTTGGGTTATACTAATGATGGCGTGCAGATAGAGGAAACCATCAAACAAAAAGGTAAAAAAGCGGAACTGGTTGAAAGCACCATTCCGACAGAAAATATAGCAGAAACTAAAGTTTTAATATCGTTTAAATAAGATGAGCAATATTAATTTGATCGACTCTTTTCAAGAGTTTAAGGATTTTAAGAACATTGACCGCCCAACAATGATGAGCGTGCTGGAAGATGTATTCCGCAGCATGATTCGTAAAAAATACGGCACCGACGAAAATTGCGACGTAATTGTAAACACCGACAATGGTGACTTAGAGATTTGGCGCACCCGTACCGTTATGGAAGACGGTTTTTCGGAAGATGATGATTTGGAAATTGAACTGGCCGAAGCCCACAAGCACGACCCGGATTTAGAAGTTGGCGAGGAATTTATTGAACAAATTACCCTTGAAAGCTTTGGTCGCCGTGCAATTTTAGCTGCCCGTCAAACCTTGGTATCTAAAATTTTAGAACTGGAGAAAGACGAGATATTCAAAAAATACAAAGACCGTGTAGGCGAGTTGATCAGTGGTGAGGTTTACCAGGTTTGGAAAAAAGAAACCTTAGTGCTTGACGATGAAGGCAATGAGTTATTGCTGCCTAAAAGCGAGCAAATACCAGCCGACTATTTCAAAAAAGGCGATAGCGTAAAAGCAGTAGTGCACAAGGTTGACATGATGAACAGCAACCCTAAGATCATCATTTCGCGTACTGCACCTGAGTTTTTACAACGTTTGTTTGAACTGGAAGTGCCTGAGATTTTTGATGGCTTAATTACCATCAAGAAAATTGTGCGCGAACCGGGCGAGCGTGCTAAAGTTGCCGTTGAATCATACGACGACCGTATTGATCCGGTAGGTGCATGTGTGGGTATGAAAGGTTCACGTATACACGGTATCGTTCGTGAGTTAAAAAACGAAAACATCGACGTAATAAACTTTACCAACAATGTTCAGTTATATATCCAGCGTGCTTTATCACCGGCTAAAATAACCACAATTAAGTTAGATGATGAGCGTAAAACCGCAGCCGTTTACTTAAAACCCGACCAAGTGTCGCTGGCTATTGGCCGTGGCGGACACAATATTAAACTGGCCGGTAAGTTAACCGGTTATGAGGTTGATGTGTATCGCGAAGCTGATGAGGAAGAGGAAGATGTGGATATCGAAGAGTTTTCGGACGAGATTGAAAGCTGGATCATTGACGAGTTTAAGCGTGTTGGTTTAGATACAGCAAAATCAATATTGGGATTAGGTGTAGGCGAGTTAGTTAAACGTACCGACCTGGAAGAAGAAACGATTAAAGAAGTTTTATCAATTCTGCAGGCGGAGTTTGAATAAGCTTTCCTATATGCCAATAAAAAATAGTAAATTTGCATATAATAAGCAGAGAAAGAATTATTAAATGTCAGAAGACAAAAGTATAAAGTTAATAAAGGCAGCAAAAGAGCTTAACATCGGTATAGGTACCATTGTTGATTTTCTATCTTCAAAAGGATATAAAGTTGACCGTAACCCTATGACGGCGCTTAACAGCGATATGTATAGTACACTGGTAAAGCAGTTTGCAGCCGATAAGATCATTAAGGAAGAAGCCAAGCAAATTATCATCGGTAAAATACGCCGTGATGAGCCTGGCTTTGTGCCTGAAAAGACGGCTGAAGCCCGTTCAAACGAATTTGAAAAGGATGAGATCCTGATTAAAAACGCAGGAACATTTGCTGCCCCCTCTAAACCAAAAGAGGCCGAAAAAACCGAAGGCTCATTGCCTGGTGTTAAAGTAGTAGGCAAAATTGATTTAGATAACTTGAACAAACCGGCTCCTCGCCCTGAGGTAAAGGAAGAGCCTGTGGCCAAAGCAGAGCCTGTTAAACCAGCTCCTGCCCCCGAGCCTGTTGCTAAACCCGAGCCAAAGCCTGAGCCAATTGCTCCGGTAGCCCCTGTGGCCGAAAAACCGGCAGCTCCGGCACCGGTAGCCCCTGCTCCCGAGCCTGTTGCGGCTAAACCCGAGCCGAAGCCAGAAGTTGCGCCTCCTGCACCAGTAGCAGAAAAACCTGCTGCCGCGTCTGCTCCGCAAGCACCGGTTACTCCAGCGGCATCTGCTTCACCGGCCAAACCGGTTGCTGAGAAACCAGAAAACGCTCCGGCTCCTGAAAACCAGGTAATACGTGCCAAAGCCGAACGCCTTACCGGGCCAAACGTTGTTGGTAAAATAACTTTACCGGTTGATAATAGCCGTCGTGGCGGGCCAGTGGCATCGTCATCAAACGCAAATTCGGCCGATCATAAACGCAAACGCAAGCGTAAAGAAAACGGACCAAACCCTGGTGGCCAGCAAGGCCAACAAGGTGGCCAAGGCAATAACCAGCAAGGTGGCAACCAACAACAGGGCGGTAATCGTCCGGGTGGTTTCCAGGGTAATCGTCCGGGCTTTGGTAACCGTCCGGGTGGCGGTCCTAACCAGGGTGGCGGCAACCGTCCGGGTGGTGGTTTTAACCGCAATGCACCGTCAACCGGTCCTAAAGAAGAACCTACAGAAAAAGAAATACAAGACCAGATCAAAGCTACGCTTGCCCGTTTAAGCGGTGCAGGTAAATCGGGTAAATTTGCTCAGCGTGCTAAATTCCGTCGTCAAAAACGTGATGATGTAGCAGCAAATGCTGAAGAACTGGCAATGGAACAGGATGCACAATCAAGAGTGCTGAAAGTTACCGAGTTTGTTACGGCAAACGAGCTGGCCTCTTTAATGGATGTTTCGGTTACGCAAATCATCTCAACCTGTATGAGCCTGGGTATGTTTGTATCCATTAACCAACGTTTGGATGCCGAAACCCTGAGCATTGTGGCCGACGAGTTTGGCTACCAGATAGAGTTTGTTACCCTGGCTGAGGAAGAAACTAACCTTGATGAGCCTGATGCACCGGAAGATTTAGTTCCGCGCGCACCAATTGTTACCATCATGGGTCACGTTGACCACGGTAAAACCTCATTGCTCGATTTTATACGCAAAACCAACGTTATTGGCGGTGAGGCAGGCGGTATTACCCAGCACATTGGCGCCTACGAAGTAACGCTTGAAAATAAAGGGAAAATTACCTTCCTGGATACGCCGGGTCACGAAGCGTTTACCGCTATGCGTGCACGTGGTGCCCAGGTAACCGATATTGTTATCATTGTAATTGCGGCTGATGATGCCGTGATGCCGCAAACCCGCGAGGCTATAAACCACGCGCAGGCTGCAAACGTGCCGATCATATTTGCTTATAACAAAATTGACAGGCCGGGTGCCAACCCTGATAAAATTCGCGAGCAGTTATCAATGATGAACATTTTGGTTGAAGAATGGGGTGGTAAATACCAAACCCAGGAAATATCGGCCAAATCGGGTTTAAATGTTAACTTATTGCTTGAGAAAATATTACTTGAGGCTGAGTTGTTGGAATTGAAAGCCAATCCTAACAAACGTGCCGTAGGTAACGTAATTGAGGCAGCATTAGATAAAGGCCGCGGTATTGTTACCACTGTATTAGTACAGGCAGGTACATTACGTGTGGGCGACCCAATATTAGCAGGTAGCTACAGCGGCCGTGTTAAGGCATTAACCAATGAACGTGGCATGCGTGTAAGCGAGGCCGGCCCAAGCACACCGGTACAAGTACTGGGTATGCAAGGTGCTCCAACTGCAGGCGACCGTTTTAACGCCCTCGAAAGCGAAACCGAAGCACGTGATATTGCTAACAAACGTTTGCAATTACAACGCGAGCAGGGTTTACGTACACAAAAACACATCACGCTTGATGAGATCGGTCGTCGTTTGGCAATTGGTAACTTTAAGGAACTTAACATCATTGTTAAAGGTGACGTGGACGGTTCTATCGAAGCGTTATCAGATTCATTGCTGAAACTTTCAACTGATCAGATTCAGGTAAACATCATATCAAAAGGTGTAGGTCAGATCTCCGAATCAGACGTGTTGCTGGCAACTGCATCAGATGCGATCATCATCGGTTTCCAGGTACGCCCTTCAGGAAGTGCGCGTAAACTTGCCGAGCAAGAGCAGATCGACATCCGCCTGTACTCGATCATATACGATGCCATCAACGAAATTAAAACCGCGATGGAGGGTATGCTTGCGCCTACCTTTGAAGAGAAGATCGTGGCCAACGTTGAGATACGCGAAACCTTCAAAATTAGCAAGGTGGGTACCATTGCAGGTTGTATGGTGTTAGATGGTAAAATAACCCGTAACAGCAAAATACGCATCATTCGCGAAGGTGTGGTAATATACACCGGTGAACTGGCTTCCCTGAAACGCTACAAAGATGATGTGAAAGAAGTTGCTACCGGTTACGAGTGTGGTTTGAACATACAAAACTTTAACAACATTGAAGTAGGCGACATTGTTGAAGCTTACGAAAACGTTGAAGTTAAACGTAAACTGTAATTAGTTTATCAATAAAATATCAAAGGCCCTCATGAAAATGATGGCCTTTTTTTGTTTGCCAATTTTCGTGTAAAATATAGACTATGTTATTTTGCGAGGAGCTGACGGGAATTTGCGTAGGGGCGTACTGGCGATCTCCTTGCGTTCGGACCTTGCAAGAAGAGATTACCACTCCGCCTGGGGCGAATCGAAATAACACATTATTCGTATTAAATTTATATTAAAGTGAATCAACACATTAACCAAGATAAAATCAAACCCAACAATATCAGCTTATAACTCTCGTTTTTCAATCAGTAATATTCTACCTATGGGGACATAATTTCGAAAAAGAGGACTGTCCCCATAACCCAAACTAATAATAAATTTAACATTTACTTTTGCTATATGGCAAATACCTATATCATTAGCGGACCAGGCAGCGGCATTGGCCGGGCTGTAGCACAAAATCTGGCTTTGGGTGGGCATCAGTGTATTTTATTGGGACGAAGCGTTGATGCATTGATACAAACCCTGAGCAGTTTAAAAGGCACCAATCACCGCATACTGGTGGCTGATGTACGGGATATTGACAGTCTTGAAAATGCTGCAACCGAATTAGGAAACATTGCCCTTAACGGATTATTAGCCAACGCAGGCATTGGCGGCGAAAATTACTGGGGAGAGGCTGACCGATGGGATGATATTATAGATACCAATCTAACCGGCACTTATAACTTTGTAAATACTTTTTTGCCCAACCTGCGTAGGGCTGAGGGCATTAAGCATATCGTGATCACCTCATCAATTTTGGCACGTTTGGGTGTGGCTAATTATTCGGCGTATTGTGCATCAAAAGCTGGGTTATTAGGTTTAATGCGTTCATGGGCAGTGCAATATGCTCCCGAAGAAATACTGGTAAATGCCATTTGCCCTGGTTGGGTAGATACCGAAATGTCGCAAACAGGCTTACAGGGCATTGCCGATAATATTGGCGTTACAAAAGATGAGTTTTACGATATAGCCATGCAAAGCGTTCCACTGAGGCGCATGAGCCAGCCTGATGAAATTGCAGCACTGGCAGCCTACCTGCTTAGCCAGCGCAGTATAACCGGTCAAGCCCTCGACATAAACTGCGGCGCTGTGATGAACAGCTAACCTTTTAGCGCGAGTACGCCGGTACACCTACCGGGTCACTTTCGTTTTTAAGACGATCAATAGCCGTAACCATATATACATAACGTTTACCACGTTCGGCGGTAGTATCTTCGTAACTGTTTAAAGGACCGTATTGTATATGAATAATGTGCGTAGGATCAGAAGTATCTATACGTTCGCCTTCAAAAAAGCGATATACTACGTAACCATACACAAGCTCTTTATCTTTAGCCAGCAGCGGGGTTAACCAATTTAACTGAAATCCTTTTTGTAAAGCACCAACGGTTAATTGCCGCGGTGCATTGGGCGCAATAGAATCGAGCCAGAGCATCACCGGTGGCAGGGCAGGTGTTTTGTAATAATGATTTTTAAGCGAATCGTTCAGTCCGCCGTAATTTCGGCGTAACGATGCCGAGCTAAAATATACACTGCCCTGTATGCGCGGGTTATTGCGTAAATAACGTATTTGCGCGGGTATCTGGTCGGGGTTTTTAAAGGCACTGTTGCGCACCTCGCCAATGCGGTAAGCCGCCATGCCAATATACAGGTGCCGGTTAAAACTGTTGTTGCTCCACCAGTTGGTTAATTTTTCAAACGCGGCGGCACGGTTACCAAACTGCCAGTATATCTGTGGATTTATATAATCAACCCAACCCTCTTCAACCCAGCGGCGGCTATCGGCAAATTGCTCATAGTATGATGAACCTCCGCTGGTGGCCGAACCTTCATCATCCTGGCTGGCATTCTTCCAAATTCCAAAAGGGCTTAAGCCAAATTTCATGTGAGGCTTATACTTGTGTATACTGTCTGAGAGGGCTTGTATAAGCGTATCTACGTTATTGCGGCGCCAGTCTTTAATATCTTCCCATTCAGCTTCACCGTATTTCTTCCAGGCTTCCTGGTCGTTTATGCGTTGGCCCGAAATAGGGTATGGGTAAAAATAATCGTCCATATGTATGCCGTCTACATCATAGTTCTTCACCACATCTAAAATAACCTGTATAATATACTCGCGCACATCAGGCAAACCGGGGTTAAACAGCTTTCGGCCACCATAGGTAATAAACCAATCGGGATGCATGCGGGTAACATGCTGGGTACTTACGCTGTTAGGGTTGTTATCCATAGTAGCCCGGTAGGGGTTAAACCACGCATGTAACTCCATACCCCGTTTGTGTGCCTCGTTAACGGCAAATTCCAACGGATCGTAAAACTCCGAAGGTGCAACGCCTTGCGCTCCGTTCAGCCATCTCGACCATGGTTCACGGCTTTTGGCATAAAAAGCATCGGCAGCGGGCCTTACCTGAAACATAACGGCATTAATACCGGCTTGCTCATGGTAATTAAAAATATTAACCAGTTCGGTTTTTTGCTTATCGGCAGTTAATCGCGGCGCACTGGGCCAGTCAATATTGGTAACGGTAGCCACCCACACCCCTCTAAACTCGCGTTTAGGCGTAGGGTAAAGTTGTCTAATAGTATCAGTTTGGGCCTGTAGTTGAAAGCAGGTTAACCAGGCGGCTATCATCAGCACTAATCTTCGGGTCGTAGTCGTCAATACACTCATTTTCACGGGGGGCAAAGATACATAACTCCCCATTAGGTAGTTTAGTATGCAGGTTATTTTAGCGGTAAGTTTTGCTTTTTGGTTCAGAGTAGCTATTTTTAGCGCCATCTGCCTAACCTGTTTTTAATCAAATAAGTTTCTGTTTATTGTAAATAATATAGTTTAAACAGAATTTTCTAATTGATTTAATAAATGGGTGTAAGTTTAACCATTGGTTTACAAACCGATAGATAACAAGCATCTCATCAAACAAAAAATGTTTTGGGTTGCTTTATCAGTTTTGAAAGCATGTAGCGTTATACTTGTATGCCGATTACGTTTTAACTTAATTGAATGAGAATGGAAAACAAACCAGAACAAACTTCTAAGAAAAACTCTAATGTAATTTATTTCCTCATTGTCGTGGTAGTTGCATTGCTGGGTACCGATGTGTACCTGTACTTGCAAAAAAAGAAGGATGTTGCTAAAATTATATACCAGGCCGATGATGAAAAACATCGCTTGCAAACCGAACTGGATAGCCTCGAAGCCCAGATCGAGCAGGTAAATACCAGCAAAGCCAAGCTATCATCAGAAATGCAGGCCCGGACCGATTCATTGCAAAATAAAATACAGGTACTTAAACGCGCTTTGGCTAAAGGACAGCTTACCGTTGCCGAGCTAAAACACGCCCAGGAAGATATTAAACAGCTGCGCTATTTTGTTACCAAATACACCGCCGATATTGAGGAGCTGAGACAACAAAATGCCTCATTAGCCACCGAGCGCGATACATTGAAAAACCAGGTAGCTAACGTGTCGCAAAAAGCAACTACGCTTGAGCAACAAAACCAGGAACTGAATACCAAAGTTAAAGTGGCATCGGCTTTAAAAATGGGCGCTGCCGATATTGTTGCCTACAAAATTAAAGGTAATGGTAAAGAGGTTGATGTAACCCGTGCAGGTTCGGCCAAAAAAATTAAGGTGAACTTTAATATTGTAAGTAACCCTGTGGCCGAAAAAGGCGTGCATGATATTTACATGCGTATTATTGATCCTGCTGGAAACCTGATGGTAACTACCGATAGTGGTGTGTTTACCGCAGATGAACAGGAACTGCAATACACCTATAAAACTGCCATCGATTTTAAAGATGATGGCACCATGTACACTATTGATTGGGTTAACCCGGCCGAAAAGTTTGTGAAAGGTGTGTATACCGTAATTCTATATGCCGATGGCTTTACCATGGGTAAAACCGAGTTCAAACTGAAATAATCATTAAAGCTTTTAAAATAAAATCCCCGGTTGTTCAGTCAGCCGGGGATTTTTTTATTATAAAAAATTTGTATTATATTTCTTTCCTTAATTTAATGCAATGATTAAACCTTACACTATCATCACCGCGCTATTGTTGTTTTTTTACAGCGCCATTTACGCACAAGACTCCGCTGCAACATCTCCCGATACCCTGTCATCCGGCAAATTTCAAGACATTGTGATAACCATCGCCGGTGATACCATACATTGTGATACTAAACAAACAATTTTTGGTGGCCCCCGGTACAAATCTTCAACCATGACCGATTTTAAGAAAATCTCTATTAAAGAGATGAAATATTATACGCGGAAGAATAAGAAAGAAGTTTATAAAGCCGCTATTTTGCCTAAGTGGTCAAAGCCTCAATTTTTGCAATTAGTGCAGGAGGGTAAAATAACATTATATCTGTCTGTTCAAACCACTTATGGTTACATGGGAGTAACGAATTCAACAACTACATGGTATGTGTCCAAAAATAACGATGAGTTAAAAGAGTTAAAAACTTCGGGTTTATTTGCGTCTACTTCAAGAAAAAAACGGGAGGGAATATTTGCAGAGATGCTTGCCGACCAGCCCGATGTATTAAAACAGTATGAGGAAACAGACAGCTTTAGTTTTAAAACATTGAGCAAAATAGTACATCTATACAATACAGGTAAACCCCTTGTAGATTAACAAGTGAGCCTGTACCAAAGGATGTTTATGTGGCTTTAATATTACTCAAAACTAACCCGTGTTAACAAATTATTAAACGCATTGAACTGAGTTTTTTAAAACCTAACTTTGAAGTATGAAACTCAGCGTACTGGTTTTTATTAATGCACTTGCCGTAGCTATTGCCCTATCGGTTGTTAACTTTTATTTTCAGCATAAGTGGTATGATGTAATGGTAACGCTCACTATAGGCTTTGTTACCAGCTATGTTGTTTTTTACTACCTCATCGAAAAATATGTATACTCCAAGGTAAAGCTTATTTACAAGCTTATCCATAACCTTAAATTGGGCCGCGATTTACGCGACGCCCTGGGCGAATCGACCAGTACAGATCCCATTGGCGATGTGGAGCAGGAGGTAAAAGAATGGGCGCGCGAAAAAAAATCGGAAATTGAACAGTTGCGCAGTCAGGAGAAATTCCGCAGGGAGTTTTTGTCCAATATATCGCACGAGTTTAAAACCCCGTTATTTGCCATTCAGGGATATATAGAAGCCATTGTAGAAGATGAGTTTTACGATACCGAAATGGCCATGCAATTCCTTAAAAAGGCCGAAAAAAATGTTGACCGCCTGAGCTACCTCATTAAAGATCTCGACGAAATTTCGAAACTTGAATCGGGTGAGATTCCTATCAATTATACGAGGTTTAAAATTAACGATCTTATAAAGGAAGTTTTTGAACAACTGGAACTGAAAGCCAAGCAACACGAGATCAAATTAATATTTAAGCAAAAGTACGATGATGCAATTTTGGTATCGGCCGACCGTGATAAAATTTGCCAGGTGATGATCAACCTCATCGACAATTCGTTTAAGTACGGCAAACCGGGCGGCAGTACATCGGTAAGTTTATTTGAACTGCATGACCAGGTGCTGGTTGAAATAACCGACGAAGGTATAGGGATTAACGAAAAGCACCTGCCGCGCCTGTTCGAGCGTTTCTTTAGGATCGACAGTCACCGCTCACGCGAAATAGGTGGTTCGGGATTGGGATTAGCTATTGTAAAGCATATTATCGAAGCTCATCAGCAAACTATTAATGTACGCAGCACCGAGGGTATTGGTTCAACATTTGGATTTACTTTACAAAAAGTAATGCAATCGCCATTGAAACAAGTTATTCCTACATTAAAGAGTTAACATTAACTTAACATTGCAAGTGTAACTTTGCACAAACTATTGAAACGGATGTCATTAAACAGCATATTCCAGTACTTTGTACCAAAAGATAAAAAGGTATTTTTTCCTTTATTTGAGCAAGCAGCCAATAACGTAGTTGCTATGGCCAATGTTTTGGTTGAAGCCGTAAACTCTAAAAGTGCAACCGACCGCCAGGAAGCTTTTAAGCAGATTGATAAACTGGAGAATAAAGGCGACGATTTAACCCACCAGATTTATCTGGAGTTAGGTAAAAACTTCATTACCCCTTTCGACCGCGAAGACATTCATGCACTGGCTACAGCTATTGATGATGTGGCCGATTATATACAAGGTGCGGCTAACCGTATGCTGTTGTATAACATAGAAGAATATACAGAGCCCATCTGCAAACTTTCTGAACTGATTTTACAGGGCAGTATTGACCTCGAAAAAGCGGTAAAAGAGCTTAAAGACCTTAAAAACGTACGCAATATTGCCGACTCGTGCATTCGTATAAACAGTGTTGAAAACCAGGCCGATTATGTGTTTGACCGTGCCGTAGCCGACTTGTTTTTGTACGAAAAAGATGCCCTGCGCTTAATTAAATACAAAGAAATTTTAGCTGCGCTTGAAACTGCTACCGATATGTGTGAGGATGCAGCCAACGTAATGGAATCAATACTGGTTAAAAACGCTTAATAGTTTCAACACTCACCTACATGGTTACTTCCCTGCTTGTTGTTGTAGTTTGCCTTGCACTCATATTCGATTTTATAAACGGATTTCATGATGCAGCCAACTCTATTGCTACTATTGTATCTACCAAGGTATTAACGCCTTTTCAGGCGGTGCTTTGGGCTGCGGCTTTTAACTTTTTAGCGTTCTTTTTAATAAAAGAACATAAGGTTGCCAATACCGTGGCCAAAACAGTGCATGAGCACTTTATTACTATGGATGTAATACTGGCCGGTTTAATAGCCGCCATAGCCTGGAACTTACTTACCTGGTGGTTTGGTATACCGTCGAGCTCTTCGCATACCCTAATAGGTGGTTTTGCGGGTGCGGGTATGACTAATGCTATTTTTATGGGTGTTAACCCTCTAACCGCTGTTGATACCAGTTCAATTTTGCGAATTGCAGCATATATCTTTTTAGCTCCGTTAATAGGTTTGGTTATAGCATATGTAATAACCATCATCATTTTGCACATATTTAAAAATTTCAGGCCTGCGGTTGCCGAGCGGTGGTTTAAAAGTGTGCAGCTCATCTCATCAGCAGCATTAAGCTTTGCCCACGGTGGTAATGATGCGCAAAAGGTAATGGGTATTATTTATGTAGCCCTGTTTACTTCAGGCGTTATAAAAAATGGGGCCCAAATGCCCGAGTGGATTCCATTAGCTTGTTACTCGGCTATTGCGGCCGGTACCATGAGCGGCGGCTGGAAAATTGTAAAAACCATGGGCAGTAAAATTACCAAGGTTACCCCGCTCGAAGGCGTTAGTGCCGAAACTGCAGGTGCCATTACCCTGTTCATGACCGAGCGTTTGGGTATTCCGGTTTCTACCACGCATACCATCACCGGTTCAATTATTGGTGTGGGCTTAACCAAACGTGTATCGGCCGTGCGCTGGGGTGTTACCATTAACCTACTTTGGGCATGGATAATTACTATTCCAATTTCGGCCTTGGTTGCCGCGGCTGTTTTTGCAGTAATGCATTACTTATAGTAAACCTTTTATAAGTAGCTTTGTCATATACAAATACTTATGAAAAAAATTTTACTATTACCGGCATTGGTGCTTACATTAGCCACCACAACCAGTTGCGATACATTGCATACAGCCGTTGCCAATAGCGGCGGCACCATTTACAGCCCGAGCCAAACATCAACTCCGAGCACGCTCGAAATGATTAGCGGCCTTAAACAAGCGTTGGAGCAGGGCACCAATAAAAGCGTTAGCCAGCTATCGGCAGTAAATGGCTTTTTTGGGAATGCCGCCATTAAATTGCTGCTGCCGCCCGAAGCACAAAAGGCCGAAGCAACCCTGCGCAAGTTAGGTTTTAATAAACTTTGTGATGATGCCATCCTGTCGCTAAACCGCGCTGCCGAAGATGCTGCGGGTAAAGCGGCTCCCATATTTGTATCGGCTATAAAACAGCTTACCGTACAAGATGTAACCAATATTTTGTTGGGCGGCCAAAAAGATGCAGCCACTAACTTTTTTAAACGCACCACCACCTCTCAGTTAACCGAGCAGTTTAAGCCCGTTATCAATAAAAGTTTGTCGAGCGTTGGTGCTACCAAATACTACGGATCTTTGGTAACTCAGTACAATAAAATTCCGCTGGTGTTTAACAAGCTCAACCCTAATTTAGATGAGTATGTTACTCAAAAAGCTATAGACGGTTTATTTTATCGTATAGCACAGGAGGAATTGAATATTCGTACCAATCTATCATCGCGTACCACACCAATATTACAAAAGGTGTTTGGTTACGTGCAAAAGAAAACGAGTTAAATTATACTAACCCTCCCTGAAGCTGGAGGAATAAAAATATCAATGTCATTTCAAATGATAACGGGAAGTCTTAGTCGCTTGGCTAAGTCTCTCACCATTATTTGAGATGACATTTTTTTGTATAGAATATTGGGGAAATTTTAAATACCAGGCTGGTTAAGAGCAGATATAGACGTGAGATAGGAAGTAATAGAAGTGCTCAATAATACTACATTTATTAATATTAATTATTCATCACCAACCTGTTCGATTCCTGTAACTGCCGGTCTAAATAAGCCGTCCAGTTTGCCTGTTGCTTACGGTCTTGCATGTGCATGGTTTCGCTGTCATAAGCGGCATTCATGCGGCGGTATTTTTCGTCGATGCGGTTAAATATATTGTTGGCCTGCCGCTGATAATCTCCGGTGTAATGAAAGGCATTGAGTTCGCGAATCAGTTCCTGCTGCATAAGAAAGGCAATTACATAATGCCCTTGCTCGTGGTGCAGTACTTCGTCCATCATCTCGTCATTCCTGATCATTTTACGGTTGATCCATGAACGTTCGGGGTTAAACACCAGGGGGATATAAAATGTAAGACGGTAATTGCTTCGGTAACTCTGTACATTGTAACGCATGGTAACATTACAACTGGTATGCGCCACATAAAAACCGCTGCCGGCAGGCACCTGCCCGGTAAAATCATCAGCAGTTAATTGGCGATAACCCTGGGCTTTAACAGCTCCTGTACTAAGTATAAATAGCACAAAAACACAAATCAGTTTCACGTATTTAAGCATCATTAAAGTCAAATAGTTCTGCATATTTTGACTGTAATAAGAATTTATGGTTTAACCGTATAACCCCAATTCATGCCATATGTTGTAATGTTAATTCATTTGCTACATCGGTTTTACCCTTCACTAACACCGGTTTTACTTCGCCGGCTTCACGCCTTCACTCGTCATCACCACCCGCTTAATCGTTCCATCCGGGTTGTAATACAAGTAATCTATACATACCGATCTATGGAAACTGCCATGATCGGGCGTAAGTGCGCCGTTATGATAAATAAAGTAGTCTTTACCCTTAAAGGTAATAATGGCTTGGTGGTTGGTGTTGGAATTGCCGGCAATTTCATTAATAATGCCTTTGCACTGCCACGGGCCCTTAATGCTCTTGCTCATGGCATAAGCAATTTTTTCAGGAAACTCGGTAGCGTACGACAGGTAGTACCAGCCTTTGCGTTTGTGCAGCCACGGGGCCTCGGTAAACTTCGGCAGGTCAACTTTTATAATAGGGCCATCCAGTTCGGTCATGTTTGCTTTAAGTTTGGCGTAGTGGCAGGTGGTATTGCCCCACATTAAATAGGCTTGCCCATCGTCGTCAATAAAAACGGTGGGGTCAATATCGTCCCAGCTTATTTTGGCCTCGGTGGTCATATCATTGGTGATAATAGCCGATCCGCGTGCATCCTTAAACGGGCCTAAAGGGTTATCGGCAACGGCTACGCCAATGGCTTTGCCGTGTATGGTGCCGTGTGTAATAGCCACATACCAGTAAAACTTGCCCCCGCGTTCAATTACCTGTCCGGCCCAGGCATCGCCTTTGGCCCAGGCAAAATCGGTGGTTTTAAGCGGAACCGCATGTTCGGTCCAGTTCACCATATCGCTGGTTGAAAATACGGCCCAGTCGTGCATTACGTAAGTTGCCCTGTCTTTAGGTGCTACGTCATGGCCGGTATATAGGTAAAGCTTATCTTTATAAACTAATGCCGCAGGGTCGGCGGTGTATTTGTGCGTAATAATGGGGTTGCCTTTGGCTTGAAAGGTGGTATCATTGGTACGGAACACATTATTGGCACTTTGAGCAAAAGTTAGCGAACTGGTGCCCACTAAAATGGCGGTTTTTACAACAGACAGATAAAGGTGTTTCATCATAAAAAGAAAGAAAAATTGGTTGCACCCGGTATGCCGGGCATTTGTATGTGTTGCAAGTTAATTATAACTTGGATAAGCTAACGTACGCAACCCATACAATACTAACCGTCCTGCTGTATCATGTAACCCTACATACGCCTGTATGCTAAAATGATACAGGATAGTTACATAAATTACATGATAGTTCAGGATAGATATAAGGGCTTGAGTAGGTACATTGTGGGCGAAAACCAATTCAAAAATCTTAAAAATTAATTAGAATATGCCCGCTTTTAGCCTGCCGCAATGCTCGCCTGGCAAACTTACGTCACGAGTTTGGTAGCAGTTTACATTGGCAGCGGCTTTTGATAATAAAGTATAACAAACCTGCTATTGCTTAGGGCTACCTCATCCGAAACCAAGATAATCTATGACATTCAACAATTACCCTGTACTATTTTCACGTTTTAAAACTGCCTTTGTTTTGCTGATGGCTTTTGCCGGTATGCAGTCGTTTGATGCTTTAGCACAAGGCAGGCAGGTAAAATACCTGTCGGGTAAAGACAACCGCACCAACGTACTGTGGGATTTTTATTGCACCGGCGGCCGTAAAAGTGGATACTGGACCAAAATTGCCGTGCCCTCATGCTGGGAGCAGCAAGGCTTTGGTGCTTATAATTATGGCCGCGATTATAAAACGTATGGCAAAAACTTCCGTTTTGCCGATGAGCAGGGTATTTATAAACTCAGTTTTCAGGTGCCGCAGGCCTGGAAAAACATGGATGTGTACATCGTTTTTGAAGGTTCGATGACCGATACCGAGGTTAAGCTTAACGGCAAAACAGCCGGCGAAAAACATCAGGGTGCGTTTTACGAGTTTAAGTACAACGTTACCAACAAACTGAAGTTTGGCGTTAATAACCTGCTCGAAGCACGGGTAAGCAAAATGAGTGCCGATGCCTCAGTTAACAACGCCGAGCGTTTGGCCGATTACTGGGTTTTTGGCGGCATATTCCGCCCGGTTTATTTGGCGGCCTATCCTAAACAGCACATTAACCGTATTGCCATTGATGCCAAGGCCAATGGCGATTTTAAGATGCAGGTTTATCCTGAGCATTTGAAGCAGAATTTACAGGTGGTAACCCAAATTACCGATCTGAAAGGCAAGGTGCTTAAAACGGTATCGGCCAATGTGAAGTCAACTGATTCGGTAGTAAACATTGCTGCCAAAATTGCCAACCCGCTAACCTGGAACTCCGAAACTCCTAATCTCTATAAGGTGAACGTGGCCTTAAAAGCAGGCGGTACTACTATTCATCAGCATTCCGAAAAATTTGGTTTCCGTACCATTGAAATACGTAAGGGCGATGGCATTTACCTCAATGGCGTTAATATTAAAATGAAGGGCATTAACCGCCATAGCTGGTGGCCCGAAACCGGACGCACGCTTAACGACGATATTCAGCTGCAGGACGTAAAGCTGATGAAGGAAATGAACATGAACGCCGTGCGTATGTCTCATTATCCTCCCGATAAAAAATTCCTCGAAATTTGTGATTCATTAGGTTTATATGTACTGGATGAACTGGCCGGATGGCAAAAAGCTTACAGTACGCCTGCCGGTAAAAAACTGGTTAAGGAAATGGTTATGCGTGATGTAAATCATCCATCCATTATTTTTTGGGATAACGGTAATGAGGGGGGCACCAATAAGGAGCTCGACCAGTACTTTAACCAATACGATTTTTCGAAACGCCCGGTTATTCATCCGCACCACCGCCCCGGCAATGCGTTTAACGGAATAGACTGTAACCATTACGAAGATTATTACAGCACCAAAAGCATACTGGCTGACAGCAATATTTATATGCCTACCGAGTTTTTGCACGCGCAGGATGACGGCGGCGGTGCTACTGCCCTGGCCGATTTTTGGGACCTGCACTGGAAATCGAAACGCTCGGGCGGCGGTTTCATATGGGCTTTGGTTGATGAGGGTATTGTGCGCACCGACCAGAACGGTATTATCGACGTGAACGGCGTTAATGCCCCGGATGGCGTGTTAGGCCCGCACCGCGAAAAAGAGGGTAGCTTTTATGCCATGCGCGAAATTTTTTCGCCGGTACATATTATGCTGAAAACTTTGCCTGCCGATTTTTCTGGCGCTATACCGGTAGAAAACCGATTCCACTTTACCAATTTAAACCAGTGTACCTTTAACTGGGAACTGATTGATTACCGCAAGCCTAATGAGCAGGATGGCGGATATACAGTGAAGAAGAAAGGCATGGCTACCGCTCCGTCGGTTGCACCGCTGGCATCAGGCAATGTACAAATTGGCCTGCCGGCCGATTGGAAAAGCTACGATGCCTTAACCTTAGCAGCTTACGATCAGCATAAAAACTTAATTTACCGCTGGGTATGGAAAAATAACAACGAGCGTTTGCTCAACAACGTGATTGCCTTTACCGGCAAAGATCAGGCAAAAGTAACCGAAACCGATTCGACGTTGTTGGTGAAAGCCGGCTCTATGGGCATCACCTTTAATAAAAAGAATGGGCAGATTGTGAACATGACCAACAATAGCGGCGACCCGTTCCTGTTTAGCGGAGGCCCTGCGCTGGTAAGTGGTTCGGCAACATTTAAAGATATTAAGCACCGGCAGGAAGCTGATGGTGAACTGGTTGAACTAACCTACACCGGCGACCTGAAGTATGCCCGCTGGAAAATATTTAACAGTGGTTGGGTAAGCCTCGATTATGAATACGAATTAAAAGGCGATTATACGTACGCCGGCATAACCTTTAATTATCCCGAAAATTATGTGCTGGGTGCCAAATGGCTTGGCCGGGGCCCTTACCGGGTTTGGAAAAACCGCTTGCAAGGTGTGGTTGATGATGTATGGACCAGTGTTTATAACAATACCCAAACCGGTAGCGCACCATGGATATTTCCAGAGTTTAAGGGTTACTTTGCCAACGTTACCTGGATGGAACTAAACACCGTGCAAGGCAAATTTATGATAGCCGCCAGGGAGCCTGAACTGTACGTGCGCCTGTTTGATTTTTATGGATTATCGGGTGTAAAACCATTCCCTGCATTACCATCAGGCAACCTATCTTTTTTAGATGCCATACCGGCGCTGGGTACCAAACTGGCACTAAATATTGATAGCAACACGCCAAAATTAGGCCCACTGAGCGAGCTTAACCATATTAACGGTACAACCAAACGTACGTTGTATTTTTACTTTGGCCAGTTAGAGCAAGCCGGTAAGGATAAGCAGAATTTTACACGTCCGGTTAAGGATGAGTTGTTTTAGATAAATGAGCGCAAGAGAAAAATAAACGCCCGTCATTGCGAGGACCGAAGCAACCTCTGCGGATGCAAAGTTTGTAAAAAGAGTTCAGAGATTGCTTCGACGGCAACGCACAAGCCCCCGCTGTCTCGCAATGACGTGGTGGGGATAAAAATTACAGTCTTTGGCTGGTGTTGGCGCCAATCAATATAAAAAAGAAGAAATGCAAAAAGTAGCCTTTAAAATGAAGCTGAAACCCGGCTTTAAAAATGAGTACAAAAAACGCCACGATGAGATATGGCCCGAACTTTCGGCCTTGCTGAAAGCCAACGGCATAAGCGATTATACCATTTTTTTGGATGAGGAAACTAACACGCTGTTTGGTGTACAACTGTTGTCGGGGCAATCATCACAAGATTTGGGCGCTACCGAAATTGTGCAGAAATGGTGGGCTTACATGGCCGATATTATGGAAACCAACCCCGATAATTCGCCCGTAAGCATGCCGCTTACGCAAGTTTTCCACTTCGATTAACCGTATATTACTAAAATATTCTTACGCTATGTTCATCAAGCGATTTTTATACATCAGTGCCTTGTGCGCAACGGCAACAGCAGGCATGGCGCAAACCAAACAACCACTGGTGTGGCCCAAAGTTAAAGCCGAAACCCGCCCCTGGACCCGCTGGTGGTGGATGGGCAGTGCGGTTGACCAAAAAAATATTGGCATGCTGTTGAAAAAATATCAGCAGGCGGGCTTTGGTGGCGTGGAGGTAACACCCATTTATGGTGCCGTTGGGTTTGAGAACAGGTATGTTGATTTCCTGTCGCCTAAGTGGATGGAGATGCTGAAGTATACCAGCAGCACCGCCGCAAAGCTGGGCATGGGTATGGATATGAACACCGGCACCGGCTGGCCATTTGGCGGGCCGCAAATTAAAACTGCCGAAGCCGCCACCAAGCTCATTGTACAAACCTACAAGCTAAACCCTGGCGAAATAGTTAAAGAAGCCATTCGCGTAAATGACCCCAAACAACAAGGTATAGCCGTTTTACAGGCGTTAGTAGCCTACGATGAAAAAGGCAACGCTACCGACCTCATGAGCAAGGTAGATGCAGCGGGCAACCTCAACATGCAGCCGGTAACTTCAAAAACTGAAGTGTATGCCGCCTTTGCCGGTAAAACGCTGCAAAAGGTTAAACGTGCGGCTCCGGGTGGTGAGGGTTTTACGTTAGACCACCTGTCTAAACCGGCTACGGATGTTTATCTGGCACGCTTTGCCAATGCTTATAAAGCAGGCAAGCCAAGCGTAAGGGCTTATTTTAACGATAGTTACGAGGTTTACGGGGCCAGCTGGTCGCCAACCATGTTTGAGGAGTTTAAGAAAGACCATGGCTATGACCTGCGCCTGCACATAAAAGAACTGGACAGCAAAGAAGAGAGTGAAACAGTAGGCCGTGTAAAGAGCGATTACCGCGAAACCATGAGCAATATGCTGCTCCATAATTTTACCCAAAACTGGACCAATTGGGCGCATGGCTTAAAAAGTATTACCAAAAATCAGTCGCACGGCTCGCCGGGCAATTTGCTGGACTTATACGGAACAGTGGATATTCCGGAGATAGAAACCTTTGGTTCGAGCAAGTTTGCCATACCCGGTATACGCCGCGATAGTGCCGATATACGCAACGTTGACCCCAACCCCATCATGCTCAAATTTGCCCCGTCGGCAGCGCATGTAAACGGCAAGCCTTTGGTGTCAAGCGAAACCTTTACCTGGTTAACCGAGCATTTTAAAACTTCGTATTCGCAATGTAAGCCCGAGGTAGAGCAACTGTTTTTGGCAGGAGTGAACCACGTATTTTATCATGGCACCACTTACTCGCCCAAGGATGTTAAATTCCCAGGATGGTTGTTTTACGCATCGATGAATATGGTGCCCGATAATAGCTTGTGGAGCCATGCTGCAGGTTTAAACGGTTACATCACCCGTGTACAATCGGTATTACAGGCTGGTAAGGCCGATAACGAGGTGCTGATGTACTGGCCGGTTTACGATGCCTGGAGCCATCCAAAAGGATTGGAAATGACGCTGGCCATTCATGATATTGACGATTGGCTGATGCCAACCAAGTTTTACAAAAACGCCTTGGAGCTGCAAAAGAACGGCTACAGCATTGATTTTGCTTCGGACTTAGCCTTATCAAAAAGTGCAGGTAGCAAAGCAGGTGTTAAAACCAGTGCAAGCGCCTTATACAAAACCCTGGTGGTGCCTGAGTGTACCCTCATGCCTAACGAAACGCTGCAAAGCATTCTTAAACTGGCACAGCAGGGCGCAACCGTAATTTTCCAAAAGCTACCGGAGGGTGTTCCGGGCTTGGCTGATTTAGAAGCTCGTCGCGTTAAGCAAAAACAAATTTTGGCTGCACTAAAGTTTACCGATGCCGGTAGCGGTGTTAAGCAAGCTATTGTGGGCTTTGGTAAAGTTTTATTATCGGGCGATTTGGATGATGCGTTGAATTACGCATCTATTCCTGCCGAAAAACTGGTGGAGAGCGGCTTGAAATTCATTCGCCGTGACGTCAACGGCAGCAAGTACTATTACCTGGTTAACCATACCGCCAAAGCTATTGATACCCGCATTCCGCTAAACGGCAAGTTTGCTTCGGTAACCATCATGGACCCGCAAAACGGCGCTTATGGTTTAGCGGCTTCTTCATCGGCACAAAATAAAACTATGGCACGGGTGCAGCTGCAAGCGGGCGAGGCTATGATATTACTGGCCGGTTTACAAGCTAAAGCTGCCCTGCCTAAATGGAAGTACCTCGAAAAAGCCACCGGCGAAATAGAACTGAAAAACCCATGGAACCTGCAATTTATCCAGGGCGGCCCGGTTATTCCAACTGCTAAAAAGTTGGATAAGCTCAAATCATGGACAGATTTAGGTGATAATGATGCAGTCAATTTTTCGGGCACAGGTGTTTACACCAGCACATTCACCGTTCCGGCTAAAAAATCAGGCGAATACGTGCTCGATTTAGGCCAGGTTGACGAAAGCGCCCGTGTTTGGATAAACGGCAAAGAGGTGGGCATTTTGTGGAGTATTCCGTTTAAAACCCGTGTGGGCAGCTTCCTTAAAACCGGCGAGAACACCATTAAGGTTGAAGTTGATAACCTGATGGCCAACCGCATTCGTTATATGGATCAAAACAAGATGGAATGGCGCAAGTATCACGAAATTAACTTCGTGAACATTAACTACAAACCCTTCGATGCCAGCAACTGGACACCTATGCCATCAGGGTTAATTGGGTCGGTTAAGATTGTGAAATATTAGATTTTAGAAACAAGAGCCGAGAGCCAGGAACCAGGATAAAAGATTCTTGGTTTCAATTCCCCTCTTAAGAGGCGCGGGTAAGGCTCTGCGTTCGCAGGGGTTTGTCAATTGGACTATTCATCACAATGATCACACACCTTCACCCCTCTCAAGAGTAAAATCTCACAATTATCTGCTCTTATAATTTAAGTAAGCTACCCAAAGCATCTGCTAAAATCCACACTTGCTAAGTGTGGATTTTTATTTAACTTGACCGCATATTGTAAATCCGTTTTCAAATTTACCAAACTGTTTTTTTGAGGGAGATGATGAGCCACCGGTTCACCATTATTTTACGTACATTTTTTAATTGTAAGTTTGACAATTTATGAGAAGGAAATTTCTTGCTACTGCCTGTGCTGCTGCTTTAACTTTGAGTGCTTATGCGCAAAAAAGCCACCCAATTATTGTAAATGCTGATAAATTAACGGCCAAAGTGCAGCCTACCATGTGGGGCGTGTTTTTTGAAGACATTAACCTCGGTGCCGATGGCGGCTTGTATGCCGAACTCATTAAAAACCGCTCTTTTGAGTTTACCACCCCGCTAATGGGTTGGGCGGTTAAAGGAAAAAAAATTGCCGAAGGCGACGTACTGGTACTCAACCGCCAGGAAGCCGCCGAAAATAACCCGCGTTACTTGCAGGTGAAAGTTAAAGATGCCGAAACCCCTGCCGATGCCACGATAACCAACGAAGGTTTTAGAGGAATGGGTATTAAGAAGGGCTTGAAATATGATTTTTCGGTAATGTACCGCCAGGCATCAAAGGGTTTAAAACTGCACCTGGAGTTACAGGATGAAAACGGAAAGAGCGTTGGAAGCGGTATATTAACGCCTAACGAAAGTGGCATTGGTTGGAACAAGCAGTCGGCAAGCCTTATGGCCAATACCGATATAAAAAAAGGAAAGTTCCAAATATGGTTTGAGGGCAGCGGTAGCATTGATCTGGATATGATCTCACTTTTCCCGGCTAATACCTGGAAAAAGCGCCCCGGTGGCTTACGTGCCGATATGGTGCAAATGCTGGCCGATATGAAACCCGGTTTTGTACGTTTCCCGGGTGGTTGTATTGTGGAAGGCCGTGATTTGGCTAACCGCTACCAGTGGAAAAAAACCATCGGCCCCATTGAAGAACGTGAACTAATTATGAACCGCTGGAATACCGAGTTTAAGCACAAACCAGCACCCGATTATTTTCAGACTTTTGGCCTCGGCTTTTTCGAGTACTTCCAAATGTGTGAAGATATTGGTGCCGAAGCCCTGCCTATTTTAAATTGCGGTATGGCCTGCCAATTTAACACGGCCGAGTTAGTGCCTTTAGACCAATTGGGTCCTTATGTACAGGATGCCTTAGACCTTGTTGAATTTGCCAATGGACCGGTAACCTCTACCTGGGGTAAAAAACGCGCCGATATGGGCCACCCAGAACCATTCAACCTAAAAATGATGGGTATAGGTAACGAAAACTGGGGGCCGCAGTATTTAGAGCGCCTGGCTATTTTTACCAAAGCCATGAAAGATAAATATCCCAACATTAAACTTATTAATAGCTCGGGCACCGACCCTGATGGTGCACGTTTTGACCAGTTGAACAATGCCCACCGTAAAAATAAAGCCGATTTTATTGACGAGCATTACTACCGTTCGCCCGAGTGGTTTTTTAGCAATGCCACCCGTTATGATAGTTATGACAAAAACAGCTCGAAGGTATTTGCCGGTGAGTACGCCGCACACAACAAAAATGAGCCTAACGGACCAAACATTAACAACTGGCGCGCGGCACTATCTGAAGCAGCCTTTTTAACCGGTGTTGAGCGTAATGCCGATGTGGTAAATATGGCTTCATACGCACCGCTATTTGCCCATACAGATGGCTGGCAGTGGTCGCCCGATATGATTTGGGTGGATAATACCAGCATTTATGGCACACCTACCTATTTTGTACAAAAGCAATACTCGCTTAACAAGGGCACCAACGTGGTGGATATTAAAAAAGGTAACAAAGTAATAGCCGGTAAGGATAGCTTGTACGCATCAGCTGTAATCGACCAAAATAAGAACGAGCTGATCATCAAAATGGTGAATGCATCAAACAAAGCTCAAACCCAAACGGTGCAGGTAAAAAGTGCTAAAAAGCTGGCCTCAACAGCCATACTTACTTCAATAGCTAACGACCTCAAAGCAGTCAACTCTTTTGATGACGCAACCAAAGTAAGCCCAACAGATGAGCGGATTGATGTAAAAGGTAAAAACGTAGCGGTAGCACTTAAACCTTATTCGGTTAATATCCTGCATATTGCGCTTAAATAGCCGTCATTTATCCTAATGGCAGATTGTCATTAATTAAAAAGGTTGTGAAATATTTCTTAATCAAGCATTAAAAATATTTCACAACCTTTTTGTTTGCCTTTCGTATAAGTTCATACCTAACAAATTTAAATTATTGTGTATGAACGACATGCGACTTTATACTTCGTTGTCCCGTTTTAAGTACCTGGACCGAAATTATTCATTTAAATACCTATTTATCGCCTTTATAGGCGTTCACATCCCGCTAATAGGTATTGTAACCTTTATTGCCTTAACCGATTTTACCTCGCTTACGCCAGGTATGGTGATTTTTTCAACATTGGGTTTTACATTAATAGCCTGCGGCATAACCTTGTTTATGCAGAATGCGCTGGCCCGACCTATTATTGAAACTAAGAACGCCCTGGTTAATTACCTGAGCAACAAAACCCTGCCCGAACTGCCTACGGATTTTAAAGATGAGGCTGGCTTGCTCATGAGCAATACCTGCACCGCCCTGAAAGAGTTGGACAACCTGATCAAAGAGAAGCGGGATTTTATTTACCTGCTATCGCACGATTTAAAAACACCTTTGCATAATGTATTAACTATTATCCATTTAATGAAAGATGATATTAATAATGATTCGAAGGAGGAGCACATCAACCTCATCAGGCAATCAACCCAGTACCAATTGCAGTTAATTACATCGGTGCTTAACCTGGCTACGAGCGAATTTAAAGAGGGGAATATTCTTCAGCTGATCAATCTCGAGCCATTGCTCAACAAGGTGCTCAAAGACCATGCAGGCAGCCTGCAAAATAAGCAAATACAAGTGCTGGCCGATATACCCGAAAATTTACAGGTAAAGGTTAATGAAGAACTATTTGCTATGGCGCTGAGCAACCTGGTTACCAATGCTATAAAATTCAGTACCCGCAGCAGCGAAATTATGATACGCGCCGTTGTTATGGAAGACCATGTAATGATACGCGTAATTGACTACGGCATTGGTTTTAACGAATCAAAGGCACCGTCGTTTCAGCCATTCAGCAAATCGAGCCGCCCCGGTACTGATGGAGAAAGCTCCAACGGTTTGGGCTTGTATTTCACCCGTAAAATTATCAAATATCATGGCGGCACCCTGGTTGCCGAAAGTGAGGGCGAAGGCAAAGGAGCCAAGTTTATTGTAAGACTTCCGCTGGCGGCGTAATTGAGTTTATGGTTCATGGCCGGAGTTTTATCAAGCATTATTCCGGCTATGAATTGTGAACCCTCCACTATGAACTACAATAAACATTCATCCACACAAATACCCTAATCACCGATACCTGTGCGGCAGATGTGGCAATAATTATGTTGCTTTGTATATGCTTCGCTCTAAAGCCACTACGTTTACTATACATGCAGCCGGATGGTTGCTATTCTTAATATTCCCATTATTGTTTTTGAGCGGTGGGCAAAAAAATAGCAACGTATGGACTTTGCTTTCTTCATCATACTACTGGTTGTTTTGCCTCACCTACATGGTGCTGTTTTACTTTAACCTGTGGCTTTTAATTCCGCGTTTTTTTCTCAAAAAAAAGTATGTTGATTACGGTATAGGCGTAATGCTTTTACTAAGCTGCGTGTATTTTTTGCAACCCTTTGATAAGCTGTTGGCTAATAATCCGCGTGTACAAAGCCAGATTGGCATGCCGGGCGGCCTACCCCCGCCACCAATTGATACCTTAACACAGGTACAGCCGAAGTTAAACCCTGCCGCCACGGCAGATAGTACACCATTGCCCTTTGGCCCCCTGCCTCATCAGGATCTACGCATGCAAGACCCTGCCCAAAAACCACACGGCAATCCGCTGTGGCGGCACTCGCCCGGTGTTGATATTGTGAGTTTGGTATTGTTTGTAATTATGACGGCGTTAAGCCTTTCCATACGCATGGTGCAGCAATGGCAAACCACCGAGCAAAAAGTTATAGTGGCAGAGGCCGGTAAAGCCAATGCCGAACTATCGTTCCTTAAAGCGCAAATTAATCCGCATTTTTTGTTTAATACGCTCAATAATATATACACGCTTTCGGTGATGAACAGCGAGCACACTTCCGAAAGTATAATGAAGCTGAGCAACATTATGCGCTATGTAACCGATGAAGTGAGTGAAAATTTTGTATTGCTGCAAAATGATGTGAATTGTATAAGCGATTATATTGCTTTGCAAAGCTTACGTTTAGGCCGTAAAGCCGAGGTGAAATTTACCGTAAGCGGCAACATGAGTAATCAAAAAATTGCACCGCTCATACTTATGTCGTTTGTGGAGAATGCTTTTAAGTACGGCATTAGCAAGCAAGAATTTAGCCTGATTACCATTGACATAAATGTTGAGGGCGCAAAAATTGAATTTTATTGTGAGAACAAGATATTCAACAATAAATTGACCGTGATTGAGCGTACTGGCATAGGTATTGCCAATACCCGCCAGCGCTTGCAGCACTTATACCCAGGCAGGTATGAGCTTAAAATTGATGATGCCGGTAACCGCTTTAAAGTGAAACTCAGCCTGCAAAGCTAATCTTCCTAACCCCTGATTATAATGAGCAAGTTAAAATGTATAGCTATTGATGATGAGCCCCTGGCACTCGAGCTGATGGAGCAGTATATAGCGCGTTTCCCATCGTTACAGTTGTTGCACACGTTTGAGGATGCTGTATCGGGTGCCGAGTATTTAAAGCATAACCCGGTTGATTTACTGTTTGTAGATATTAATATGCCGGATATTACCGGCATTGACCTGGTGCGTTCGTTAACCAATAAGCCCATGGTTATTTTCACTACGGCTTATCGTAACTTTGCCCTGGAAGGTTTTGAACTGGAGGCGCTGGATTACCTGCTTAAACCTATTGATATTACCCGCTTTACCAAGGCGGTTGAAAAGGCCTTAGAGTTTAATCAGTACAAAACATCGGTAGCGCAGCAGCCCGTGCAGGAAAGCCTGTATGTATATTCAGAATACCGCATGCTCAAAATTAACGTGCCCGATATTGAGTACATCGAGAGCATGGAAGACTACATTAAGATCCACCTGACCAACGAAGATAAGCCCATCCTCACCCTTATGGCACTAAAAAAGGTGCTCGAAAAACTTCCGCAAAATCATTTTAAACGTATCCATCGCAGCTATGTGGTTGCAGTGGATAAAATCAGAATAATCCAAAACCGTAAAATAAAACTATCCAAAGCCGAGTTGCCCGTGGGGGATAGCTATGCTGCTTCGGTTAAGGAGTGGGCGAAGGGGTGATGGGTTTACTTACAACATCCCCTCCAGTTGCGTAAATACCGAAACCATTTGCCTGCCTTTTTCGGTTAAATTGTACTCAATGTGCAAGGGTTTTTGCTTAATAATTATTTTCTCTAAAAGTCCGTCTTCTTCCAGTTCGCGCAGGGCAACTGATAATGATTGCTTATTGGCGCCCTGAACCGAACGCAACAAGCCACTGAAACGCAATGGTCCTTCGGTTGCCAAACGGAATATCGCTGCTTTCCATTTGCCCGATAACATTTTGAGGAGCGCCTGTGCCGGGCAAATTTCGGCGTCGCTGGTAGTTTCTTTAGTAGTCATTAATTTCTGACATATTGTTTTATTCAGTTATGTAGCACAACTTTGAACGAAAATAGCAATTTAAAATATTCCTTTTAAGAATGTTTTATAAAAGGTAACCGGCTTGTTGTGTACAAAACAATAAACTACCGGGTAAGTAACAAGGCGGGGGTTATCATGCTATCGCCAAAACAGCAAACACATTACATGAAAAACAACAGCCTGTTGGAGTTAAGCATTCAGGATCTAATTAAAAGAAGAGATTTACTAAAAGGTGTGCTTATTGGTTTTAGCATTTTATGGTTGTTAATATTGGGGATGATGGTGTATTTTTTAATCAATAAATCGAGCACTAAAACCCTTATACCATTTGCCATACTGCCTACAGCCTTGCCGGTAACTATACTACCTGTATATATTTATATGAACACGCTTAACAACAAAATAAAATTAAGAGAGAAAAAGTAAATCGTATAAGCTAAACATTTATCGTAGCTATACTGCCAGCGCAAAAAGGAGGCTTTACTTACAAAGCCCGGAAAATTTAAGTTACAACACATTAGTACCTACTCCTTACATACAACACACCACCCAGGCAACCAGGTTTTTACAAAAGCCTGGTTGTTTACTTTTATGCCTTTAGGTATGCATTAAATTTGAGGCAACGACTATTGGGTATTAACGCCTTTTAGCTACATTTGGGTAATGCACCCCGAATTTGAAGCTTATTTACAACAGCGCACCAGCCTTAAACCTGATGAAATAAAACAGGTGAGCAGCAAGGCAATAGCCCGTACGCTAAAACGCAATGAGGATATGTTGCAGGCTGGCGATGTTTGCAGGCATAAAACTTTTGTGCAATCGGGTTTGCTGCGCACGTTTGGTGTTACGGCCGATGGTAATGAGCATATCCTTCTCTTCTCGCCCGAAGAAACCTGGACTTTAGATGTTGAGAGTTACGATAAACAGAAACCATCCAAAGTAAATATAACGGCCATTGAGCCAAGCCGCGTTTTGCTTTGGCATAAACCCGATTTTGATGCCTTGCTCATACAGGTTCCGGGATTGAAGCAACTGGCAGAACAGCTTATTTCGAGCAGTACGCATTTTAATAGGCAGCGTATACTTACTACTTTAAGCGGTAGTGCCGAAGAAAAGTATGAAGACTTTTTGCTAAGCTTTCCTGACCTGCTCAACCGTTTGCCCTTGCGTATGATTGCCGCTTACCTGGGCATCTCGCTTAAAACCCTTACCCGCATACGCCACGCACAGTTGCAGCGATAATTTCAAAACAGGGTCAAATGACCTCGTTTTAAAGTGCTCTTGCCTTGCAAATTTGTAGCTATAAAACATATAACTATGAAAGTATTTGTAACAGGAGCCTCCGGTTTTGTAGGCTTGGCCGTGGTAAATGAGTTATTACAACATGGGCATGAAGTTTTAGGACTTGTACGCTCTGACAAAGGTGCCGAACAACTTAGAGCCGCGGGTGCCGAAGTATTGCTGGGTGATGTAAACAACCCCGACCATTTGCGCAAAGGTGTACTGGCTTGTGATGCTGTAATACATACCGCTTTTAACCATGATTTTTCGCAATACAAAGCCAATTGTGAGGCCGATAGGTTAGTTATACAAACCTTAGGCGATGCATTGGTAAATACGCAAAAAACTTTGGTAATTAAACGGGCATAGGTTTATTAAACCTTGGCCGTTTAATTACCGAAGACGATACCCTACCTGCTGGTTCGGACGTTGTGCCCAGGGCTGCATCTGAAGAAGCCGCCGCCGCCGTAGCCGCAAAAGGCGTTAATGTATATGTAGTGCGCTTGCCACCCAGTGTACACGGTACGGGCGACCATGGATTTGTGCCCATGCTTATCAACTTAGCCAAAGAGAAAGGCGAGGCGGCGTATATAAATAGTGGCGATAATGTTTGGCCTGCCGTTCACCGTACCGATGCGGCTGCGCTTTACAGGCTGATTGTTGAAAAACAGCCATCGCTTAAAGTGTTACATGCAGTAGCCGAAGAGGGAGTTCCTTATCTCCATATTGCCGAAACCATTGGCAAAGGTGTGGCGATCCCGGTGCTTAGCAAAAGTGGCGATGCAGTTGCCGCCTATTTTGGCTGGTTCAGTCATTTTGCCGCTATGCATTGCCCGGCATCAAGCGATGAAACCCGCCGGGCTTTAGGTTGGGAGAGCAAAGGCCCGGGCTTGTTAACTGATATGGTTAACGGTGGATATTTTGCCTGAATGGTGTTTGAATAGCCATTTATAGTGTTCAAAATGTCACAATGTTTAAATTCAATTCAATTAATTTTACCTTAGGTAAAATATGTCGATAATTATGCCTACCTTGTAGACTTATTAATAATACAATGCAACAAGGAACAGTAAAATTTTTTAATGAGACAAAAGGTTTCGGATTTATCACACCAAATGATGGTGGTAAAGAGATCTTTGTTCATGTTTCAGGTTTGATCGACAACGTTCGTGAGAACAGCGAGGTAACCTTCGACGTAGAAGAAGGCCGTAAAGGACCAAACGCAGTAAATGTAAAAGTAGCTTAATACACTATATAAATCATTACTGAGCATTCTCCGCTAATTGGAGAATGCTTTTTTTGTACTTCAAATTTTATATACAACAATCTCTTCGCAAAAGGACGTAGAGCACATTGATGGATTTAATAATTAAGTCCGTTCATTAAAAACAAACTATGGGTAGATCATCAGAAACATTTAGTAAAAAAGAGAACGAAAAGAAAAGACTGAAAAAACAGCAGGAAAAAAAGGAAAGAGCCGAAGAGCGCAAATCCAATGCTGTTAAAGGACAAAGCCTTGAAAACATGATGGCTTATGTAGATGAGAATGGTAACATTACCTCAACTCCTCCCGATCCTACAAAAAAGAAAAAAATATCAACAGACGATATCCGTATAGGTACGCCTAAGCAGGAAGATATCCCGGTTGAAATTGAAAGAACCGGAACGCTAACTTTTTTCAATGAAGGTAAAGGTTATGGTTTCATTAGAGATGCGCAATCGCAGGAAAGCGTTTTTGTGCACATTAATGGCATAATACAACAAATCAAGGAAGGCGATAAAGTAACTTTCGAAACCGAAAAAGGTCCAAAAGGGCTTAATGCCATAAAGGTAAAAAAAGCAGCTAAGTAATCTCTGTTTAGAGACATCTATATAATAAAAGCCTGTGCTCCAAAAGAGAACACAGGCTTTTTTAATTTGATAGTTGCCTTAAACTTGTTTAATCCTTTGGCTCAAAAAGCAAAGTAATCAAGTTTTTCTCGTCAAATACATGGTTGCTAATTTCGAGCACTTGCTCGGCGGTAACAGCGTTGATCTTGTCAAAAACCTGTTGCAGGGAATCCACGTCATTAAAATCGATCAAACTTTTAGCCATCGATATTATGAGGCTCAGTCGGTTTTCTTCGGCCAGGGCTATTTGGCCAATAAACTTTTGCTTGGCCTGGTGCAGTTGTAGCGTACCCAATTTATGCTCACGCAACTTGCGCAGTTCTTTATGAATGAGTTTGATGGCTTTGCCTGCCTTCTCTTCATCGGTACCAAAGTAAATGGAAAATATGCCCGTATCGGTAAACGGCGTATAGTTCGATTCGATGGTGTAGGCTATGCCATATTTCTCCCGTATTTCGAGGTTTAAGCGGCTGCTCATTCCCATGCCGCCCAGCAGGTTGTTCACCAGCAACAAGCCGCTTTTATGATGGTGCGATGAATCATAAGCCAAATTGCCAATAATGCCATGCAACTGGGAAATAGGCTTTTGCAGGGTAATTAATTGTCCTGGTTGTGCCAAAGGCCTTTCGCGGTGCTTGGTCGAAGTATTGGCGGGTACCCCACCTAAATACTTTTCGGTAAGTTTAATAAGCTTATTAAAATCGTAATCGCCTATTACAGCAAATACCATTTGGTGGGTATTGTAATTAGCGGCTATAAACTGCGCTATATCATCTCGGCCCAACTGCTTAACCGATTCTTCGGTACCCAAAATATTGTTGCCCAGCGTATGGCCTTTAAATAAGTAACTTTCAAAATCGTCTTGAATGGCTTCTTCGGGCTGATCCTGGTAAGAGGCTATCTCATCTAAAATTACACTACGTTCTTTAACCAACTCTTCTTCGGGAAAAGTAGAGTGGAAAACAATATCTTCAAATAAATCGATGGTGCGCTCTAAATGTTCTTTTAGCAGCGAGGCATGTATGCAGGTATACTCTTTGGTGGTGTAGGCATTTAAATCGGCACCTACCAGTTCTAAACGGTTTAAAATTTGGTTAGTGTTGCGTTTTTTAGTTTGCTTAAACAGCAGGTGCTCTATAAAATGGGCAAGGCCGTCTTTGCCTGGGGTTTCGTCGCGTGCACCGGCGTTAACAATAAAGCAGGTGTGCGTTATATTTGATGGTGCGTGCTTGTACAACAGCCGTATGCCATTGCCCAGCGTATGTACCTGGTAATCTGTCATGGACCGGCAAAGATACGCTAAATTATATCCATAACCGGTAGTGTGTTTACGCCGCTAATGCGTATTATTGTAGGGCAAACGTCATAAGTATGACTTCGTTTACTTTAATACATTGTGACTATGCTGTTACCTTTTAAAACATATTAAAGATTAATCATGAAGATTGCCGACCTCACTTTTGAGCCGCTTATTGAAGCCGATGCCATTGCCAAGCGCATTAATTTAATGAGCGAACAATTGAACGCCGACTATGCCGAAAAATCGCCCATTTTTATTGGCGTATTGAGTGGCAGTTTTATGTTTATATCCGACTTAGTTAAACAAATTACCATTCCCTGCGAGGTTACCTTTACCAAACTGGCCTCTTACTTTGGCGGCACCAGCAGCACCCGCAAAATACGCGAAGACATTGACCTCAGTGTTGACATAAGCGGCCGTCATATTGTAATTGTTGAAGATATTGTTGATACCGGTAATACGCTGGCTTACCTTATCGAAAAATTAAAACTACACAGCCCGGCATCAATAAAAGTATGCTCACTGTTGCTCAAACCCGCCAAGCTCGAAACTTCGATTGAAGAGCTACGCTACGTAGGTTTTGAAATTGAAAACGAATATGTAGTAGGCTACGGCCTTGACTATAAAGAGTTGGGCAGGAATTTAACGGGCATTTACAGGCAGATTAGTTAGGTTAATTGTTTAGCTAAAGCATGTCCTCCCAAGTGGAACGGTTTTTAGATTTTACTAAAGTACTTAATCAAACTACTTAGCTCAAACAGCTTTTATATTACTCAGTTTGTGATGTAATTTATTGCACTAAGTGCCTGCAACGGCATATATACTTTAAGTTGCAATTGGCAGCTTGTGTGAATTTTTACTTAGCTAAACCAACTTAAAATAACAGCCCATAACGCAAAAGTGTGATTGGGAGCAGCAAGTTCAAACTGTTCATCAATCCGATCTGAAAATTCTGATAATTCGCGTCTCATAATATTTTTAGTTTGATTTATTCAAAATTAAGTAAAAAATATACCAAAAACCAAATCGGTATTGTGATTAATTAAAATTTCTTATTTGCTTAATGTAAGCTTTAAACTGGAGTAGCCTAATGTGGTCATTTAATACATCAATGCTAAGCATGAGAGTGGATATTAATTGCATTTAAACCGGGTATTGATAGTTATGATCGGGCACTGTACCCATCAGTATAGTTATGTAAATAAAGAGTGCTATCGGGACAGTTAAAACCGACACCCAGTAGCCGCAGGTGAACAAAATGTGCCTTATGTCCTCATCGTTATTGATATTAAATGTGCTGTCAATAGCAAAACCTAAATAGTACAGCAAGTTGGCGGCAGTCATGTAAAGACCATAGAACAGTAAGAAAGTTATAATAATGACGATGCTTGCATCAATTGCCAGATAAGCGCTTTCTTCAAGTGCCATGGCCAGCCAGGCAAATACACTGCCAAAAGCTCCGCTTATCAATAATCCCTTATTGTATTCCCAGCGTTTGGCTTCCCACCAGCGGTAAATATCGGTTCGGTGTAAGTTGTTTGTTAGCATAGGTAGTGGTTGGGATGTGCAATTACAAAGAATAATATAATGCTAAGTGTGAGCAGCGGTGGTACCAATACCGATAGCCAATACCCGCACTTGTAAATCATCAGCCTGAAGTTATCTTCGTTGTTGCTGTTAAAGGCAATATCCAGCACCCAGCCCAGGGTAAAGGCAATATTGGCTGCTATAAAGTAAAGGGTGCAGGCAATACCAAAGGGAATGAACAAAAAATGCACAACATTTGGATATAACATAACGCTCGAAAATCCGCCGATTACAAACGCTATTGCGCCGCTTACCAGCAGCCCCTTGTTGTACTCCAGCCGTTTAAGCCACCACCAGCGGTTTACGTTTACTTCTTCAAAATCATGCGTTGGCATAGTGCAGTGTTTGTAAAGGGTAAATTGGCCGCGATGCTGTTTGCACAGCTACCGGCCTGTATGACAAGGTGTTAGGCGAAAGTTTCTTCGATTTCGGCAGGCTGCTGTGCGTCCCAGCTTATTTTGCGCGAAAAGTACATGAGCGTAGAGATAATGATAAACAGGGCTATACTCCCCACCAGCAACGACAAGTCTTCTAACTGAATGATAACGAAGATAAAC
Source organism: Mucilaginibacter terrae (assembly GCF_031951985.1). NCBI lineage: Bacteria > Pseudomonadati > Bacteroidota > Sphingobacteriia > Sphingobacteriales > Sphingobacteriaceae > Mucilaginibacter > Mucilaginibacter terrae. Next base: position 3,605,434 of record NZ_JAVLVU010000001.1, read on the forward strand.
CCGTAGAATATGGTAAGAATTACCGCGAACAACACAGCAGCCTTACGGTTAGATAGCAGCGATGCCGTGAACCAGGCAATTAGGCCAATGGTTGCCACTGCCGCAATTAAGTAGGCAATATTATAACCCACCTGTTCTGAAAAAGACAGCAATAGGGTATAAAATACGATCATGGCCGCCCCGATCAACGCATAGTTGAATACATGGATGCGGCGCTTTTGAATAACCTCGGTTAAAAACAACGATACAAAGGTGAGTACGATAATTAGGATGGCGTATTTAGAAGTACGTTCGGTTTTTTGGTACTCATCAACCTGTATATGCAATTGCACGCCAAATAAGGCATTTTTGTTGTTTTTGAAACTATTAAGCAGGGTATCATTCCCCGCCCACTGCTGCGGGAAGGGACGATTGTAGTACAGCATGCGCCATTTGGCATTAAAGGTACTGTCTACAATGGTACGTTCGTTTGGAAGGGTGCGACCGTCAAACTTAGGGCTGGGCCAATTGCCGCTTACCTCCACCTGGGTGGTTTTGCCGGTGTGCGCAAAACTCAGGCTTTCGCTGCCCTTTAAATCAAGGTCAAAGTTAAATGGAATATCATCTGCTCCTGTGCTCAGGTCAATGCTGGCCTGCAAGCCGTTATCTAACAAGTTATCGCCGTTTAATGCCGGTTCTACTTCCAGCTTTAGGTTTTGTATGTTAATTACCGGGTTCGATTTTAATCCCTTTAAATCGCTTATGGCAAATATAACCCGGGCTTTGTTCAGCATCAACTGGTTGCTGTCTATCTGTAGTTTGGCTATATCGGCCCGGTTAAAGTTCCCGGTTATGTTGAGTTTCGAATCATAAACACCCACATCAAATATGCCGCGGTGTAATTTACGGGTAGCCACATTGCCTTTAATGTTGAGGTTTTGAGGTAGGAGGTATATGCGTTGGGTGTACTCCTTAATAATAACCTTGTTGCTGGTATCACGTTCGCGTACCTGTTTTTTATAAGGTATGATGAGCACCGGCCCCTGCACCAGTTGGCTGCCCGACCATTGGTCTGATACTTCCTGCGTAATTTGTTCCTGCCTAACGCTGCGCTCTTGTATTAGCCCCTGTATCCACGCCGATGGGATGAGTAGCAGCAAGGCTATTACCATTATAATAAGCATTTTTAACAAAACCGACTCTTTGAGCCAGTTGGTTGATGATGGTTGTGTTTGCATAATTAATTATTTAAAAAGAACTTTCGTTTTCAAAGTAAATAGATAAAAAAATATAGCCTGGTGACCTGTGTTTATTTTTTTTGCAGCTTAATTAATTGTTCGAGCGCGTTTAAATGGATTTGAAAAGCCTTTTTGCCCGTGGCCGATGCCTGGTAAGTTGTATTGGGCTTACGGCCTATAAAGCTTTTATGTATGGTAATATATTCCTCTTTTTCGAGGGCTTTTAAGTTGGAGGCCAGGTTGCCGTCGGTAACGTCAAGCAATTCTTTAAGCGAGGTAAAGTCATAGCTTTCATTTACCATGAGTACGCTCATAATTTGCAACCTTACCCGGTTCTCAAAAGCCTTATCTAATTTGTTAAAATCTACTTTCACCTATCGTATTTAAAGTGCATTACGGTGCCGTAAATAATGTGCAGTACACCAAAACCTAATGCCCAAAACAGTAAACCAAAACCCGGTAACGCGGCGGCCATTATGCCTAATATAGTTTCGCAAATGCCCAGGTATCTTATGTCATTAAAGGTAAACGCTCCGGCGCCTACTAAAGCCAGTCCGTAAAAAGCCAAACAGGCCGGGGCAACTATACCCAGGTACCCTCTAAGCAGCATTACTATAATAAAAGCCCCACCTGTTAACAACGGAACCGCCATTTGAAACAGCAGCGCCTTGCTGGTTTTGCCCCAAAGCTGCTGGCCTTTGCGTTTAGCCTTGCGGCGGGTAAGTACCACACCTGTTGTAAGCGATGCTGTTAAAACCGCCAAAGCTATAAAAATCAATTGAGTCATTACGGGTGTAAATAGCAGGTCGGGTATGTTTTCTTTATCAAACAAACCGTTAACCATATACTCCCGGTACTTGAAAAAACCGCCGGGTAAGTAAATTATACTATATGCCAGCCATGCACCAATAAGTGCATACACACCAGCCAATATGCCCGATAAGCCGCTGAGCGATATAAACCTCGACGAGCGTTCCATCATATTACGGATAGATGCAAGGTCGTCGTGCAGTTTTTGTTCTTCTGACATTGAATAAAGTACTTTTATTTTCAAAGTAAATGATTTGATTTGGATTGTGCAAGAGTGCAGGTGAAATAATTTAAAATTATCTTTAATACATTAACCCCCGGTTCGATATTTTAGGTATCAAACCGGGGGTTAATGTGTTACTTAGGTAAGTCCTAAAGTTACAATGTGAATATTTAAGCAATTATGATCTGGCAAATTTTTCCAGTTCGGTGTTAAATTTTTCCATCTCTTCGATGAACAGCGCATGACCGCTTTTTTCGAACTTAACGATGTATGAATTTTTAAGGCCTTTATGCAACTGCTCTGCAAATACAAAATCACATAGTTTATCTTTTGTGCCATGAAATATAGCTACAGGTACTTTAATTTTTGCTAATGCAGGGCGAAGGTCAAGATCGCGAAGGGCCATGATGGCATGTGTGGTGGCGTAAGGAGATGCATCCAAATTGATGCTGGCTAACCAGGCGGCTTGCGGAGCTGAAAGGCTGGTTTCGGTAGCGCCAAAACCTTTGCCAAAATCTTCAATTAATTGCTGCCTGTTGGTTTCAGTAGTGCGGATCAGTCCGGCTGCGGCTTCGTCAGATGCTCCGTAAGGATATCCTTCGCGTTGTTTCCATGATGGAGCTGCTGCTGCAAATAAGGCAAGTTTGCTAACGTGTGCGCCGTTGTATTTGGCCATGTAATGTGTTACAACCGCACCACCCATCGAAAAGCCACCCAAAACCGCATTTTCAATTTTCAATTTTTCCAGCACTACTTTAATATCATCCGAAAATACATCGAAGTCGTATTTGCCATAAGGCCTGTCTGATTTTCCGAAACCTCTTAACGATATACCGATAACCCGGAAACCTTTGTGAACCAAATATTGATACTGGTACTCGTACATGGCATCGTTAAGCGGCCAGCCGTGTATAAGTACAATGGGCTGCCCGTTACCCAAATCGGTTACATGTAGCTTAACGTTTTTTTCTACCTCTATGTACTCTGCCCTACCTGCCGAAGCTGGTTGTCTTTTTAACTGGGCAAAAACTGATTGGCTTAATGTTAAGATGAATAAAAGACTGATGGTTGAGATAAGTGTTTTCATTGTACTGCTTTTTTAATATGTAATGTTTAAATATTTTGTTGTTGATTAACATTACAAAGGTGGGCAGAACCATTAAGCTACGGAATGGACAAAAGGCCGAGTGTCTTGCAGATTTTTCCCTAAGCTTACAATTTTGCAGAATTTTATACCAGTTGATGGCGTTAAGCCATCGCTATTTCGGCACCATCTGTGCTGCCGGCATTGCTTTGGGTTAAAAATTTAGCCCTGAACCCCGAAGGTGATTCGCCGGTTTTAATAAAAAACATACGGCTAAAATAAGCAGGATCGTCATATCCCAGGTTATAGGCTATTTCTTTAGCAGTTAAAGCGGTATGTACCAGCAGCCTTTTGGCTTCGAGTATAATACGGTTTTTTATAATCTCGTTTGGCTGCGGCAGGTTCATGCGCTTAAAACGATGAGTTAGGGTTTTGGGTGCTATCAGCAACAAGTCGGCATAGTCGGCAACGGTGTGCTTTTCCTTGTAATGGGCATCAACCAGTTGTGTAAACTTCCTGAAAGAATCCGAATCATTACTGTCTGCCGTGAGTGTACCCTCCAGGTGTTTTTGCTTCCATAAACGGGTAGACTTGATTAGAAGCTGCTTTAAATAGGTGCGCAGCATTTCTTCCTGCGAGGTATCTTTAAGCTTAAACTCATGCTCAATATGAGTAAATAAGCTTTCAAAAAACATGGCGTCGGCATCGGGTACAGCCGTCATGGGCATGTTATTTATGTTGTTATACAATAAACCATCGCATGCCACCTCTTTATCATGTATTTGTATGCAGTAAAAATCGCGGTTGTAGTAAATAAAGTAACCGGTATCGGCGCACATGTGCTCAATGTTCAGCACCTGGTTGGGGCTTATAAAAAATACTGCCGGGCCATTGGTGTCATAAACATCAAAATCAACCTTTACCCTACAGCCCCTGGGCAAATACATGGCCTTTATATACGTTTTGTACGCTTCAGAATTAATGACGTTCAGCGTATCGACGTTAACATGTACCAGTCCTATGGTTTTAAGGTTGGCGTCAAAAATGTTGTGCATAATTGTATAATGAAAAGGTTGGTGTAAGCCCGGCTAATATAAAGCAGTTACCCGCAAATATATGATTTACAGCACATCAACTTTATTAAAATACACTTGCCCAATATGGGGTATTACCTACAGCTTTTTGGGAATGCTTGATAAGTTACGCCCAACCTTATCCAAGTTGCCTCTTGCGCCGTTACTTTTTATGGTTAAATAACCAATTAAATAACTCTGGTTCTGCAAAGGCACTATCCCAACTATTGTGATTGTCGTTTGGGTACAGCGTAAATTTAGGGTTGCCGCCATATTGTTTAATGGCTTGTACCATTTGCTCCGAATATTTAGGCAGTACAACATCATCCTTAACGCCATGAAAAATCCACATGGGTACCCGTTTGGCGTATTTCTTAGCAGTTTCGAGGTGGGCGCCGCCACAAATGGCAAAGGCTGCGGCAAATACTTTGGGTTTGCGCCATAAAAGTTCAAACGTACCCATACCGCCCATTGATAAGCCGCCAACATACACGCGGTCTTTATCAACATAATCATTTTTCAGAAAATGCTTTACAAAGCCCTCTAAAGCATGCATGGCCTGGGTTGGCTTTTTATTGGTAGTAAATTCAACAGATAAAAGGGTATTGGTTTTAGGATCGCGCTTGGTGATGGCATTGGCCCAATAGCTTTCCTTAGGGCATTGCGGAAATATAACAATTGCCTGGTGCTGTTTGCGGAAAGCATCATTTAAAAATACTTTACCGCCGTTGCGCAGCTGGGCTTCATTATCATTACCGCGCTCGCCTGAGCCATGTAATACAAAAAGGAGCGGATATTTTTTAGTGGGATCGAAGTTTTGGGGTAACAGGATGCGATAAAGCAAGGTATCGCCTTTATGCTGATAAACTTCCTTTTTATACTTAGCAAATTGTTGTGCTTTAGCATTGGTGCATACCAAAGCCACAAAAGTTAATATTAACAATAAGTTCTTTTTCATGGTTAGGTAAATAACCTTGCAAAGGTGCAAAAGTTTATTTACCGCAAAACAGAATAATGCTGCTTATATGTAAGTGGTGTAGTAAAGCAGCTATAGATATTAGTAGAGCCGTAGGGCTGAATAGTTTAAATTAATAAGGGAGAAGCAAAAGCAAAGGGGATTAATTGCCGAAGAGGCTAACAGCAATTTGATCGTAATAGGCAAAAGCAAAAAGTACTATTACAGTAAGAACCATAGCCACAACATACAGACTATCGGCTTTGCCTTTGGGCTCTAAAATTGGAGCATTGAAGTTGTTTGATAGTGTGTTCATATAGGTAATTATTAAAATGTTAAATAATTATTTGATTTTATACAAAGTACGTAATAAATGTTTACTTATCATAGCAAATCAGAAAAATATTTAACTTTTGTAATAATATGAATTTGATATATGTATGTTAAAACATTATTAAAAGAAAAGGAGCAATACAACGCTGTTTTTAAAAATATTACAATTATTAAAAATTATAAAACAATAAAACAGGCCAGCTGTATATGCGGCCGGCCTGTTTTTATGATAGGTTTAAATTAAATAATAGTTAACAAGCCAAACGATGAGCCTCTCTCATGTTCAAGCGGCTCAGTTTATCTTTAAGTACGCCACGGGCACGGTGCAAGGTGGTGCGCGATACTAACTCGGTAATGCCCAGTGTTTCACCAATTTCCTGGTGTGAGTAGCCTTCAATAGCGTACAGATTAAACACGTTACGGTAGTTGGTAGGCAACTGCTCAATCATCTGCAATAACTCTTTTGCCTCTAAACCGGTTTCATTGTAGGTCATATGTACGGTTACACCTTCGGGCAATTCATCAGCCAGTATTACCGGTTTAAGTTTGCGATAGCGCGATATAGCACAGTGCACCATAATACGGCGAATCCATCCCTCCACACTTCCCTCGCCACGGAATTTATCCATACTGCCAAATACCTTAATAAAACCTTCCTGCATAATGTCTTCGGCCTCGTCGCGATCTTTTGCGTAACGTGCACAAGCGGCTAACATGCGCGGGGCTAATACTTTATAAAGCATTTCCTGCTGTTTGCGCTCTTGTTTCAGGCATCCATCCCATATACGGTTTAAGCTTTGTTCGGTAATCATGGCTGTAAGTATTATTTGATACACCTATGCCAACTTTGGCACCAAATAATTAAGTGGTTGATTTTTAGTATAATAAAAATTAATCTATTAACTAATCTGTTCGTTACCGAACGGTTTTAGTGTGCGGCCGAACACTTTTTGCACTGGAGTACAATGTTTATCTTTGCACAATCCGGGATAAAAACCCGGCAGTAACGTTATGATGAAAGAGATCGAAATTGTGTGCCTGCCCGAGGAGCATGAAAACATGGAAGCCCTGATACGCATTGCGGCAGCTAAACTCAACCAGTCGCCCAAAAGCATCAATGATTTAAAAATTCGCAAACGCTCCATTGATGCCCGTGGACGTAAGGTGGTTTACCGCATGCACGTGCAGGTATTTATAAATGAGCCTGCGCCTGCGGCCAGCTTTGCTATTAACTACCCTAATGTAAAAGACAAAAAGCCTGTTATTATTATAGGTGCCGGTCCGGCCGGGATATTTGCCGCGCTGCAATGTATACTAAGTGGCAGCAAGCCTATTATTTTAGAACGTGGCAAAGACGTAAAACAACGCCGTAGAGATTTAGCCAATATTAATAAGGAAGGACTGGTAAACCCCGAATCGAACTATTGCTTTGGCGAAGGAGGTGCAGGAACCTACTCCGATGGTAAGCTCTACACCCGCTCTACCAAGCGCGGTGATGTAAACCAGGTGCTACAAATGTTTGTAGCCCATGGGGCCGACGAAGATATTTTGATAGATGCGCGCCCCCATATAGGTACTAACAAGCTGCCACAAATCATTACCGCCATGCGCGAAACCATTCTGAATGCGGGCGGTGAGTTTTTGTTCGACACAAAAGTAACCGCACTTGATATTGAGTTTGGAAAGATAACCGGCGTGCAAACGGCCATCGGCGACCATATAAAGGCTGACGCCGTGATCCTGGCAACCGGCCACTCGGCGCGCGATGTGTTTGAAATGCTGCACCGCCAGAATGTATTAATAGAAGCCAAGCCCTTTGCACTGGGTGTACGCATCGAGCATCCGCAGGAAATTATTGATAAAGCTCAATACCATTGCGATGTGCGTGGCCCGTACCTGCCGCCATCCTATTACAGCTTGGTAGAACAGGTTGACGACCGCGGCGTATTCTCCTTCTGCATGTGCCCCGGCGGCATCATTGCCCCCTGCTCAACCGAGCCCGACGAAATTGTGGTGAATGGCTGGAGCCCAAGTAAGCGTAATAACCCGTTCGCTAATTCGGGCACGGTAGTACAAATTAATTTAGAGGATGTACCGGGCGATGATAATGACCCGTTTAAACTCCTGCGTTTTCAGCAACAGGTAGAACAAACGGCTTTTGCCGTAGGTGGCGGTAACCTCGTTGCCCCTGGCCAGCGTATGGTTGATTTTGTAGAAGGACGTATATCAACAGATATTCCTAAAAACTCGTACCTGCCCGGTGTGGCCAGTGCCAACTTAAAAGAGGTGCTGCCACTATGGATACACAACCGCCTGCAAAAGGCATTACCGGCATTTGGTCGTAAAATGAAGGGTTATTATACCAACGAAGCCTTGCTGGTAGGTGTAGAATCGCGTACTTCATCGCCCATAAAAATACCCCGCGACCGCGAAACCCTGCAACACCCGCAGGTAGCAGGCCTTTACCCCTGCGGCGAAGGTGCAGGTTACGCCGGTGGTATTATTTCGGCTGCTATTGATGGGATAAACTGCGCCGTGGCCGCCATTAAGCAATTAGCCTAAAAAGCAATGGGAGCCAACCCTCGCGGCTGCCTCCCATCTTATTGTTAGATTGAATGTAATTTCAGGATTTTAAAGCCCCCTCTAAATCTCCCCCTGGAGAGAAGACTTCCAAAAAGGAGCTTAAAGCCCTCCCTCTTGGGGAGGGTTTGGGTGGGGTTCTTCAGGCCAATCATAAGCACTCCACTTGCCACGGCCACCTCGGCAACGTTTATCAAAGTGATCTTTGAAACGACTACGTTCTTCAGGACTCATGTTTTTAAAACGTTCGGCCATGCGGCCGCGCATCCATGGAGCACCGCCGCCGCCAAACCTGCCAGGGCGACCGAAGCCGAATAAAATCTTACTTAATATAAATATGCCCATGGCCTGCCAAAAGGTAATGGCGCTTACGTGTAGGATGCCTGGCAGCAGGATGTTCCACAATTGCATAACGGCCAGGCTTATGAGCCCCAAAAATGCCGCTGCAATAAACGGGATGAATATAAACCGGTAAGGTCGGTCGTAAAATGCTCTTTTCATGTCTTTTTTATCTTTAAAAGTTATTCATATCATCATACAATTGCTTTAGCCGCTTGCGCAGGTGCAGCACCGCATACCGCTTCCGCGATACCAGGGTTTGTAAATTTACCCCGGTTTCGGTAGCCATATCGTCAAAGCTTTTGTCTTCCAGCTCGTGCCATATAAATACCTGCCGTTGTTCGGGCGGTAGCTCATCAAGCGCTGCAAAAAGTTCCTCCCAAAAAATGTTGCGCAAGTATTCGGTTTCGGGCGTAGCGTTTTTGCTTAACATAATGGCACCCAAATCAAGGGCGTCGTCCTCGTTTTCGGTATCGTCGGGTGATAGATCGTTAAGCAGCCACTCGGTGTGCTTGCGGTATTTGTCGGTAATTTTGTTGCGGGCAACCCGGTAAAGCCAGGCGCCGGTTTGCTCAATAGGAGCCGCATTAACTACTGAACTTAGCTGATACCAAACATCCTGCAGTATGTCTTCGGCATCGGCATCGCTTTTTACCCTGCGCCTGATGAACGACAGCAAGCCCTTGCCATAATCTTTGATGGCTTGGAGGGTAAAACTGTTCTTATCTTGGGACATTAGTGCAGTAACCAATTTTGTATGTTTTATTGAAGCAGACGATTCATCGACCAAAACATTTTAATGAATTTGAAAAAATGTTTGCAATCACATTTTCTTATTAAAATAGATTGCATATTGGCTCTTTAGTTACAGGCACGGTAAAACGTGGAACTAAAATTGCAAACAGATTAAATATCATGACAACAGCACTTAAACTTCAAAATGCTTTAGAAGATGCCTTTGTGGGCCAGCCCTGGTACGGCACGCCTATTAGCACGATAGTAACCGATGGTAGCTGGATTGCTGCCTACAATAAACCCCAAGGTTCGGTGCACAGTATTGCCAACATTGTTTTACACATGATTGCCTGGACCGAAGAAATTATCAATCGCCTCCAAGGCAACCCTGCCGCCGAACCTGCCCGTGGCGACTGGCCCGAACCCGGCGAAGCATCGGAACAAAAATGGAACGAAATGGTTATTGATTTAGATGAGGCTAACAGTAATTTGATCAAAGCCATACAGGCGTTTCATGAAGATAGATGGAACCAGCCTATTAATGATGAGCGAAACTTGGGCGGACCGGTAACCACTTACAAGGAGTTGATATACGGGTTCATTCAGCATCAAATTTATCATGCAGGCCAAATAGCACTATTAAACCGTATTAACCATGCTTACTAACCAAAAGAAAACCCTCATACTTGGAGCAACCCCCGATGCCAGCCGTTACGCCTACCTTGCCGCCAACCGTTTGGTACGTACCGGGCATCCTATTATAAATGTGGGTATAAAAAAAGGGGAGGTAGCCGGCGTGGCTATCGAAAAGCCCGAAGCCATACACAGCGATATAGATACGATTACCTTATATGTTGGTCCGCAAAACCAACCGCAGTTGTACGATTATATTTTGGCCACCAACCCCAAGCGTATCATATTCAACCCCGGTACCGAAAACCCCGAACTGCGAAGCCTTGCACGCGAACGCGGAATTGAAACACTGGCGGCTTGTACGCTGGTGATGTTATCAACGGGAGATTACTAAGTGGGTAGAGAGCCAAGAAACAAGAGCCAAGAGAAAAAATTAAAGATAGCCCAGTCAAGCGTCTTCGCTTAACCATTGTTTTTTATAGCGTCCACGCTCCCGAAGCGTACTTATAACCTTAGGAGTCCAATTTACATTTTGTCTTGGCTCTTGATTCTTGGCTCTTGCTTCTATTCTGCTCCCCCTTCAGAGGGCTGAGTAGCCTGAGCCTGACTTATAATCCTAATCTCCTTTGGGTAATAATTATTCATCCTATTAGGTAACAACTTGGCCCAGCCCAAAACCTGTCCCTGGTATTTCATCAAGCTCCAGCCTTTGTTGATGGTATCTAAATCAAAATTGTCTTTACGCAAATAGGCAATGGCCTGGTCGTAGGTAAGTTCGGTTTGCAAAAAAGACTCTTTATTAATAAGCAGGCTTTGCGCAAACTCATGATCGGGGATGAGTTCTTTACCGGCCAGTTTGCCCAGCCGCACGCCCGATTTCTTTATATAGAGGTACTGCTGTAAAGTTTCCAACTCCTCGCGTAACGATTTATTGATAGCCAGCCAGTCATCGTTCAGTTTAAAAAAGTACATGCCAGCTGCATCATTTACAAGTGGCTTAAGCAGGTCTATCTCCTTATAATTAGGTTTAGGTTGGTTTTTGTTTTTATGAACATGTACCTCGCCGCTACTTTCGCGCTTGCGCAGGCAGGCTGCAAATAATCCTTCACCCTTTACCTTATCGGGGTAAAAACGATAGCCCCACGCTTTATGCCCGGCCGATCGGCTTTCAACAATACCCCATTCAGTTTGCAAAGGTATTTGTATGCTTTCCATGTCAAATTCTTCGCAAAGCCAATCCAGCACAGCCTCGTCTTCTTCATAGGAGTAAGAGCATGTACTATATATAAGGTAGCCGTCTTCGGCCAGTGCCGGGTAAACATCGGCCAGAATACGTTCCTGCCGTTGCTGGCAAAGCGTGACATTCTCTTCCGACCACTCGTTCATCGCATCCGGGTCTTTCCTGAACATGCCCGAACCAGAGCATGGCGCATCAACCACTATAATATCAAAAAAGCCTTTAAGGCGCGAAAACGCCTTCGGATCGTTATTGCTCACCACCACATTGCTGCGGCCCCAGCGGTTAAGGTTATCCGTTAATATAGGTACTCGGGTTTTAATAATTTCGTTGGCTACCAGCAAATCTTCATCACCAAGCGCCGAACTAATTAGCGTGCTTTTACCTCCGGGAGCAGCACATAGATCCAAAACGCGGTACGGGCCATTCTCTTTATTATATATATACTGTATAATGTGGTCAATAAACATCGACGATGCCTCCTGCACATAATAGCATCCGGCATGAAAAAGCGGGTCGAAAGTAAACGAAGGGCGGCTTTGCAGGTAATAACCATTGCGGCACCAAGGCACCGGCTGGGTATTATTTAAAGTAATTTCTTTAGATGGATTTATCCTAACCGAGGTTGGAGCGTGATTTTGCTGATGTGTTTCAGTAAAAGTATCGGCATTAAAACCGGGTGCCTGTTGTAAAGATTGGATAAAACCTGCGGGAAAATGAGCGTTATTATTCATGCTTTTGCAAAGGTATATATAATAAACAGGCTAAACCGTATTTGTGAAAACCGCTAACTATACTGATATACAGCCTTTAAATAAAGGCATTGAAAAATTGTAAATTTTATTTGGGAGTAGGGTTAAATGTTTCTATCTTTGATGCCCCGCAAACGAGTAGGGTTGTGCATTGAATTAATAGGTTAGAACAATTGAATGTTAAGAAGGTTTAAAATTATTTTAAAATAATCCTTGACAAAGAAATAAAGATTCTTACCTTTGCACTCCCAATCGCAACGAAAGGGAAAAGAATTGAAAAGCGGCACAGGGGTATTTTAAAAGGTTATTTTCGAAAGAAAAGGCCGCCAAAAAAAAGAAAAACTTTTTTTTGGAAAAGTAAAAAGAATATCTACCTTTGCACTCCCAAACGGAACGAAGCTGAGAGGCTGAAAAGAAGAGCGGGAAAGCGGAACGAAAACGGGAAGCAAAACGCAGTCTGCAACGGGCAGCGAAACTGAAACAGCCTTAGGGCGAACAAACAAAGATTTCGAAACACCGCAATGGTGCCAGATATAAAGTCGAACCGGGATGGTGAGACGACAAAGTTCTTTTAAGAAGTAACATGTAACGTAGCGGGAGAGATAAGTAATTGTCTACTCTGTCAAAAAAAAAGAAACCTTCAAATATAGCTACTGAATACTGTATAAAGATATACAAATAATCAGATTTCTATTTTTAAGTAAAGTAGGGTCTGGATACAAACAAAACATTTTACAATGGAGAGTTTGATCCTGGCTCAGGATGAACGCTAGCGGCAGGCCTAATACATGCAAGTCGGACGGGATTGAGGAGCTTGCTTCTCATGAGAGTGGCGCACGGGTGCGTAACACGTATGTAACCTACCTTTATCTGGGGGATAGCCTCTCGAAAGAGAGATTAACACCGCATAACATGACGACTCAGCATTGAGGTGTCATCAAATATTTATAGGATAAAGATGGGCATGCGGGACATTAGCTAGTTGGCGGGGTAACGGCCCACCAAGGCGACGATGTCTAGGGGATCTGAGAGGATGGCCCCCCACACTGGTACTGAGACACGGACCAGACTCCTACGGGAGGCAGCAGTAAGGAATATTGGTCAATGGGCGGCGCAAGCCTGAACCAGCCATGCCGCGTGCAGGAAGACGGCCCTACGGGTTGTAAACTGCTTTTGTACCGGAATAAACCTTTGGTCGTGACCGAAGCTGAATGTACGGTAAGAATAAGGATCGGCTAACTCCGTGCCAGCAGCCGCGGTAATACGGAGGATCCAAGCGTTATCCGGATTTATTGGGTTTAAAGGGTGCGTAGGTGGCCTATTAAGTCAGGGGTGAAAGACGGTAGCTTAACTATCGCAGTGCCTTTGATACTGATGGGCTTGAATACAGATGAAGTGGGCGGAATGTGACAAGTAGCGGTGAAATGCATAGATATGTCACAGAACACCGATTGCGAAGGCAGCTCACTAAATTGTGATTGACACTGAGGCACGAAAGCGTGGGGATCAAACAGGATTAGATACCCTGGTAGTCCACGCCCTAAACGATGAATACTCGATGTTGGCGATATACGGTCAGCGTCTAAGCGAAAGCGTTAAGTATTCCACCTGGGGAGTACGCCCGCAAGGGTGAAACTCAAAGGAATTGACGGGGGCCCGCACAAGCGGAGGAGCATGTGGTTTAATTCGATGATACGCGAGGAACCTTACCCGGGCTTGAAAGTTAGTGAATGATTCAGAGACGAATCAGTCCTTCGGGACACGAAACTAGGTGCTGCATGGCTGTCGTCAGCTCGTGCCGTGAGGTGTTGGGTTAAGTCCCGCAACGAGCGCAACCCCTATGTTTAGTTGCCAGCACGTCAAGGTGGGGACTCTAAACAGACTGCCTACGCAAGTAGAGAGGAAGGAGGGGACGACGTCAAGTCATCATGGCCCTTACGTCCGGGGCTACACACGTGCTACAATGGATGGTACAGAGGGCTGCTACCTGGCAACAGGATGCCAATCTCTAAAAGCCATTCACAGTTCGGATCGGGGTCTGCAACTCGACCCCGTGAAGTTGGATTCGCTAGTAATCGCGTATCAGCAATGACGCGGTGAATACGTTCCCGGGCCTTGTACACACCGCCCGTCAAGCCATGGAAGCTGGGGGTACCTGAAGTATGTAACCGCAAGGAGCGTCCTAAGGTAAAACCGGTAACTGGGGCTAAGTCGTAACAAGGTAGCCGTACCGGAAGGTGCGGCTGGAATACCTCCTTTCTGGAGCAGTATTCTGAAAGTGGCCTTGAAGGAACAATTGGAAAGACAGAAAGTCCTGCTACGTACATGTATTTCTTAAGAAATTAAAGAAGAAGAAAAAAGAGAAACCCTTTAAAAAGGAAGCCATATCAGAAAAGTGGCTAACATCAAACCATAGTCTCGTAGCTCAGTTTGGTTAGAGCACTACACTGATAATGTAGGGGTCAGCAGTTCAAATCTGCTCGGGACTACTACAGGGGTTAAATGAGAGAAGGAATGAATGAGCGAATGAGTGAAACATTCAGTCATTATAACATTCACCAAATCACTCATTGCTTTTTAAAAGGGGAATTAGCTCAGCTGGCTAGAGCACCTGCCTTGCACGCAGGGGGTCAACGGTTCGAATCCGTTATTCTCCACGATGCTTACGAGTAGTAAGTAGCAAGTATAAAGTAAAAAGACTCCGGTCTTGATACTAAGTACTCACTACTAAGTACTAAAAGCAAAACGTTCTTTGACATATTGGAAGAAGTAATTGAAAAACTGAAAAAACAACAGTGAAGGACAGTTACGAAGAGTACAGAATAAAGACTCAATAATACAGACAAGCAATTGTCTTGATTCCTGACTCTTGACTCCTGACTCTGAAATAACTTGAACTAAATAAAACATACCGTATCGAGCAAAAGCGATACAGGTAGAAGAAAGTAAGAAAGGGTACACGGGGGATGCCTTGGCTCTCAGAGGCGATGAAGGACGTGATAAGCTGCGATAAGCTCCGGGGATTAGCAAATATGAATTAATCCGGAGATTTCCGAATGGGGAAACCTAGTTATCTGAAGGATAACTGCAAATGCGCGAACCTGTTGAACTGAAACATCTAAGTAAACAGAGGAAGAGAAAACAATAGTGATTTCCTGAGTAGTGGCGAGCGAAAGGGAAACAGCCCAAACCATTTATGTTACGGCATAACTGGGGTTGTAGGACCACGATGTGGTATATTAAACTGAAGCGGAAAGGCATGGGAAGGCCTACCATAGAGCATGAGAGTTGCGTACGCGTAAGGAATAATAACCTAGTGAGTTCCTGAGTACTGCGGGGTCGGAGACGCCCTGTAGGAATCTGCCGGCACCATCCGGTAAGGCTAAATACTACTGAGAGACCGATAGTGAACCAGTACCGTGAGGGAAAGGTGAAAAGAACCCCGAACAGGGGAGTGAAATAGAACCTGAAACCGTGTACTTACAAGCGGTCGGAGCAGACTTGATCTGTGACGGCGTGCCTTTTGCATAATGAGCCTACGAGTTACTCTTCTCTGGCAAGGTTAAGTGTTTAAGACACGAAGCCGAAGCGAAAGCGAGTCTGAATAGGGCGTGCAGTCAGAGGAGGTAGACGCGAAACCTTGTGATCTACCCATGGACAGGTTGAAGGTGCCGTAACAGGTACTGGAGGACCGAACCGATAAACGTTGAAAAGTTTCCGGATGATTTGTGGGTAGGGGTGAAAGGCTAATCAAACTGGGAAATAGCTCGTACTCCCCGAAATGTTTTTAGGAACAGCGTGGCGGTAAAGTTATAAAGAGGTAGAGCTACTGATTGGGTGCGGGGGAGTCAAATCCTACCAAATCCAGACAAACTCCGAATGCTTTATAATATACGCTGCAGTGAGGCTCTGGGTGCTAAGGTCCAGGGCCGAGAGGGAAAGAACCCAGACCATCAGCTAAGGTCCCTAAATTACTGTTAAGTTGAACTAACGAGGTCCGGCTGCACAGACAGCTAGGATGTTGGCTTGGAAGCAGCCATTCATTTAAAGAGTGCGTAACAGCTCACTAGTCGAGCGGCCGGGCATGGATAATAAACGGGCATTAAACAGTATACCGAAGCTATGGATTATATACATTGTATATACTGGTAGGGGAGCATTCTATCATCGGCGAAGCATGACACGACAAGTGCATGTGGAGAGGATAGAAAAGCAAATGTAGGCATAAGTAACGATAAGGCGGGAGAGAAACCCGCCCACCGAAAGACTAAGGTTTCCTGATCAACGCTAATCGGATCAGGGTTAGTCGGGGCCTAAGGATAATCCGAGTGGAGATTCCGATGGACAACTGGTTAATATTCCAGTACTTTTTATAACTGCGATGCAGTGACGGAGTAGTGACACATCCGCGTCCTGACGGAATAGGACGTTAAAGGCCGTAGGTATAGGTTTGGTAGTTAAGTACGCCAGATTTGCTGAACGCTGATAGTACACAAAGCCTTCGGGTGGCGTGATAGTGATGGTAATCAGACTTCCAAGAAAACCTGCTAAGCTTCAGGTTATAAAAACCCGTACCGTAAACCGACACAGGTAGTCGAGGAGAGAATCCTAAGGTGCTCGAGTGATTCATGGCTAAGGAACTCGGCAAAATGGCCCTGTAACTTCGGGAGAAGGGGCGCTCTCAGCAATGGGAGCCGCAGTGAAAAGGCCCAGGCGACTGTTTAACAAAAACACATGGCTATGCAAAATCGAAAGATGACGTATATGGCCTGACACCTGCCCGGTGCCGGAAGGTTAAGAGGGGATGTTAGTCGCAAGGCGAAGCATTGAATCGAAGCCCCGGTAAACGGCGGCCGTAACTATAACGGTCCTAAGGTAGCGAAATTCCTTGTCGGGTAAGTTCCGACCTGCACGAATGGTGTAACGATCTGGGCGCTGTCTCAGCCATGAGCTCGGTGAAATTGTGGTATCGGTGAAGACGCCGGTTACCCGCAACGGGACGGAAAGACCCCATGCACCTTCACTACAACTTAACATTGATATCGGCTACAGGATGTGTAGGATAGGTGGGAGACTGTGATCATGCTTCGCTAGGAGTATGTTAGTCAACGTTGAAATACCACCCTTTCTGTATTTGGTGTCTAACTCTATACAATGGAGGACATTGTTTGGCGGGTAGTTTGACTGGGGTGGTCGCCTCCAAAAAGGTAACGGAGGCTTTCAAAGGTAAGCTCAGTACGCTTGGTAACCGTACGTGGAGTGCAATAGCATAAGCTTGCTTGACTGTGAGGCAGACAAGCCGAGCAGGGTCGAAAGACGGATATAGTGATCCGGTGGTTCTGCATGGAAGGGCCATCGCTCAAAGGATAAAAGGTACGCTGGGGATAACAGGCTGATCTCCCCCAAGAGCTCATATCGACGGGGAGGTTTGGCACCTCGATGTCGGCTCGTCACATCCTGGGGCTGGAGAAGGTCCCAAGGGTTCGGCTGTTCGCCGATTAAAGTGGCACGCGAGCTGGGTTCAGAACGTCGCGAGACAGTTCGGTCCCTATCTGTTGTGGGCGTTGGAAGTTTGAGTGGGGCTGACCTTAGTACGAGAGGACCGGGTTGGACGAACCTCTAGTGAATCTGTTATGGCGCCAGCTGTACTGCAGAGTAGCTACGTTCGGAATAGATAAGCGCTGAAAGCATCTAAGTGCGAAACTAGCCACAAGATGAGACTTCCCTTGAGGGTCGTAGTAGACTACTACGTTGATAGGTTACAGGTGTAAAGGTGGTGACATCATAGCCGAGTAATACTAATTGCCCGACGCTTTCTTCGCAAACAGATAAGGTGGTGTGATCTTTCCGGTCACATCACCGAACTCAAAAAACAAAATAGTACTGTAAAGTTCTTTTCAGGAAAAAACAGTTGCTTCTTTCAATAATATGTCATTGTTAAGGCCGGTAGGTCAAAGGCAAAAGGATAAAGGTATCAAAACCTTTCACCCTTCTCCTTTCCACCCTTCCCTTCAACAAAAAGAAATTCAGGTGCCTATATCGGCGGTGTCCACCTCTTCCCATTCCGAACAGAGAAGTTAAGCCCGCCAGAGCCGATGGTACTGCAGTAAAATGTGGGAGAGTAGGTCGGCGCCAAACCTTATCAATCAACCCCGTACGTTCACTCGTAGCGGGGTTTTTTGCGTTTAATACCCTTTCTCTCATAGAATTATACCTATACATTTGTGTATAAACCTGCATGCTACGGTGATGGGTTTGATCTTATTATGATAAGATGCTCTATTATAAATTTAACATTGTATGCCTGAAAAGTTTATTAAAACATAAACAAATGCAATGCAAAAAATGATACAGGAAACGAAAGCCATTAATACTTTACCACTTGGAGAGAGTATAAATGCACGTAAGTCAGATTGAGGGAGTATGGCCTTGAGTAAAGCAATCAAGCCTAAATAAATTAGGAATATTAAAATAGCAGCTATAATTAAAGTGCCTATATTTTCGGCCATATTAGTTTAATGCATTTTTAAAAATGCATTAAACTAATATAGTAAATCTTATTATCAGGACTAATCTTTACCAAAAAATTAACATTATTACGGTTTGATGCTTTACCTTTGGGCTCCAACAAATAGATTACTATTATGCAATATGATGTTATCGTTATAGGTTCGGGGCCGGGTGGCTATGTGGCTGCTATACGTTGTGCCCAACTGGGTTTAAAAACTGCTTGTATTGAAAAGTACAGCACATTTGGCGGCACCTGCTTAAATGTAGGCTGTATCCCGTCAAAAGCTTTGCTCGACTCGAGTGAGCATTACCATAATGCTGCTCACACTTTTAAAACCCATGGTATTAACCTTGATAACCTGAGCGTTGACTTTAAACAGATGGTTACCCGTAAAGATGAAGTAGTTGCACAAACTACCGGTGGCATTACCTTCCTGTTCAAAAAAAATAAAATTACTTCTTACCAAGGTGTAGGTTCGTTTAAAGACAAAAATACCATTATCATTAAAAAAGCCGATGGTACGGAAGAAACTATTACCGGTAAAAATGTGATCATTGCTACCGGTTCAAAACCATCGAGCCTGCCTTTTTTACCTATCGACAAAAAGCGTATTATAACTTCAACAGAAGCCTTAAATCTGCCGGAGGTTCCTAAGCACTTAGTGTTAATTGGTGGTGGTGTTATTGGTTTGGAACTGGGTTCGGTATATGCGCGTTTGGGTGCTAAGGTTTCGGTTATCGAATACATGGATTCGATCATACCTACCATGGATAAAGGCTTGGGTAAAGAACTTCAGAAGGTGCTTTCCAAATTGGGTATGGAATTTTACCTCGGCCATAAAGTTACCGGTGCTAAAGTAGAAGGTGAAGAAGTTACCGTTACTTTTGATACTCCTAAAGGCGAACAAAAAGAACTGAAAGGCGACTATTGTTTAGTAGCCGTAGGTCGTGTTGCTTATACCGATGGCTTAGGTTTAGAGAATATTGGTATTACGGTTGAAGAGCGCGGTAAGAAAATTACTGTTGATGAACATCTTGAAACCAGTGTTAAAGGCATATACGCTATTGGCGATGTAGTTAAAGGTGTTATGCTTGCGCACAAAGCTGAGGATGAAGGTACTTTTGTAGCTGAAATAATTGCCGGTCAAAAGCCGCATATCAACTATAACCTTATCCCGGGTGTGGTTTACACCTGGCCAGAGGTTGCCAGCGTAGGTTATACCGAAGAGCAACTGAAAGAAAAAGGCGTGAAATACAAAACAGGTTCATTCCCTTTCAAAGCCAGCGGACGTGCCCGTGCCAGTATGGATTTGGATGGATTTGTTAAAGTATTGGCTGATGCCGCTACAGATGAAATATTGGGCATGCACATGATCGGTCCGCGTGCGGCCGATATGATTGCCGAAGGTGTGGTTGCGATGGAATTCCGTGCCAGTGCGGAAGATGTAACCCGTATGAGCCACGCTCACCCAACATTTACCGAAGCCATTCGCGAAGCCTGTTTAGCAGCTACCGACAATAGGCCTATACATATTTAGTGAGTAAGATGATCAGTTGATTACGTGAGTAGTTAATTTGGTCGACATTTGATATAAAGGTTGCAGGGATTATCCTTGCAACCTTTCTTCTTTAATGAGGTTATGAATAAAGATATTTAACTTGAGTTTTATTAAGGAATTAACTTCCGGTTATCAACAATGGACTATCAATTATGAACTTACTGATCAATATACCCATCACCTTGGTTACTGTAGGCATTATGGAAGCTTTCTCCTGGTTCATCCATAAATACCTTTTTCATGGCCCGTTGTGGTTTATTCATAAAACGCACCATCAAGCGCGTCACGGGTGGTTTGAGTTGAATGATGTATTTAGCCTCGGTTTTGCAGGTTTATCTATGTGGCTGATGTGGACAGGGCATTTTACGCTTGATTACCGCTTTTGGATAGGCGTAGGCATCAGCTTGTATGGTTTTATCTACTTCATTTTTCATGATTGGTTTATACACAACCGCTTTAAGGCATTTAAAACTACCAATAGCTATTTGCTGAGCATCCGCCGAGCGCATAAAATTCACCATAAGTCAACGGAGAAAAATCCATCGGAAGAATTTGGGTTGCTGGTAGCGAGTAAGAAGTATTTTAAGAGATAGTATTGTATTAATATGGTTTTTCGTTTAGTAAAATATAATTGAGCTTTTTACTTAACCCATCTAAATCAGGAAAAAGTGTATAGTAGGAAACTCCAAAATTATTTAAATCAATTTTTATATCACGTTTTGCACTTTCAGGGATAATAAATTTCTCTAAATAATTCGCATCCTCAAATGGTTTTGTAGGTTCTCTAAATAATTGAAAAATGCCACTTTGGGCACTAATTCTTGGTGTTAATGATGGGATAGATAAATATTGATAAGAACTACCTAAATCGTCAAACGGTGATTCTGTTTTTCTTAAAATAGTAGTCAATTTTTTTTGCGCATTAAAGGCAAAAAAAGCACCATCTGTTTTACTTTCATTTTCTACAGCAAAAAACAATGCAACAAGTGGGGACAGTGTCCAGTCAAGCAAGCGTGTTTTTAAACCATGATGTTGAGCTATTGCAAGTAATATAAATAAGTTCGGTTCTCTTAAATCACTGTAAGTTTGAATCTCAAATTGACTAAATGCATTTTTCTCGGCCTCTTCTACATGTTTAACAGTAGGGAATCTTTCTGTGCCAAGCAACCTTCCGATACTGGGCATTAATTTGTAATCCAAATTACTATGGCCTCTAAAATACCACTGATAGGGTTTGATAGTTGTTGGAGAGTGTCTTTCTTCTACAATTTCTACAAACCTTTTAAATGATGTAATTAAATATTTGTCATCAGTAAATACTTTCATTGTGATATTGGCCCGTTATACTGTGGCCTTATTCAAATATACATATTAGCTATCTCTAATAAAATTCCGAAATTCGCCCCACTATATAACAACGCTCATGCTGCAGATCGAAGAAAACGTTTCGCTTAAAAATTTCAACACCTTTGGTATTGAGGCCAGTGCCCGGTACTTTGTAGAAATTAACCATGAGCAGGATTTAACCGAACTCTTTGCCGATTCGCAATGGCTAACCACCGAGCGGCTCGTTTTGGGCGGCGGCAGCAATATGTTGCTGGTAAATAATTTCGACGGACTGGTGATCCGCCTCAACATTCGCGGCATCGAACACCGCATAAACCACAATGAGGTTATTATAGAAGCCGGTGCCGGCGAAGTATGGAACGACCTGGTAAACTTTTGCGTAAACCACAACTTTGCCGGTATGGAGAACCTCAGCCTCATTCCCGGTTCGGTGGGTGCATCACCCATCCAAAACATAGGCGCTTATGGGGTCGAACTCAAAGATGTGTTTGAAAGCTGCCGCGCATTCGAAGTTGCTACCGGACAAGTAAAAGTTTTTAGTAAAGAAGATTGCCAGTTTGGCTACCGCGAAAGTGTGTTTAAATCGGCCTTAAAGGGGCAATACATTATTACGTCGGTTAAGTTTAAACTGTCGCTTACCCCCAATCTTAACATAAGCTACGGAGCCATAGGGCAGGAGTTGGCTAACCGGGGCATTGGGGAGCCTACTATAAAAGATGTATCACAAGTGGTATCGGCCATCCGTGTATCTAAACTGCCCGACCCTTCTACCATAGGTAATTCAGGAAGCTTTTTTAAAAATCCGGTTATTGATACCAATCTATTCCAAACCATAAAAGCACAATATCCCGAGGTGGCAAACTATCCCGCAGGCGATAATAAAGTTAAACTGGCAGCAGGCTGGCTTATAGAACAATGCGGCTGGAAGGGAAAAGTGGTAGGTAATACCGGTACCTGGGAAAATCAGGCATTAGTACTGGTGAATCACGGCGGGGCTACCGGTCAAGAGATATACAACCTGTCGTCGCAAATCATAGACAGTGTGTATACAAAATTTGGCGTTATGCTCGATCGCGAAGTGAACATCATCCCATAAAGCTTACACTTTATACAGTAAAATCCAATAATCTGAACACAACGTAGGGTATTGTACTCAAAACCTTACAGTAAATATTACAGTTATAATAACAAATGTTACCAATTTGTTTTATAAATATTAAGGCATTGATGCACAGTAGGCTTATCAAGGGCATTTAGGTATAAAAACCTCAGTTTTTTTCGAATTTATACTGGCTATTTGTCATTTTAAATTCACAGATAATACAAAACGGTATCATGTTTGCCATTATCTGTATACAAAACTTTAACAGATAACAGAATGACAAAGATTGAGTTTAACACCATGGTATTGCGTCAAGCCAGTTCACTACGTTCATACGCACTGCACTTTACTCATGACGCAGACGATGCTAACGACCTTGTTCAGGATACAATGTTGAAGGCTATTACCTACTACAATAAATTTAAAGAAGGTACCAATTTGAAAGGATGGTTGTACACCATCATGAAAAACACGTTCATTAACAACTACCGTCGTTTTGTTAAAATGAGCACCTTCGTAACCAAGTCTGAAGAAATTTCATCAGCCAACTTAGTATTCAGCTCAACCAAAAATCAGGGTGAATCTAAATTTGTAATGGATGATATTCGTCGTGCTTTAGACAAATTACCCGAAGATTATTATGTGCCATTCACCATGTACTTTGAAGGTCACAAATATCACGAAATTGCTGATCACTTAACAATCCCTATCGGTACCGTAAAAACCCGTATCCACGTTGCCCGCAAGCTGCTTAAAAAGAACTTGAAAGCATATGATAATGGTGTTAAAAAAGCGGTTTATGCCGAGGAAGAATAATTTGCACTTTTAAACTCAATATATAGAATGAGAAGGCCCGCTTTGTATAAGCGGGCTTTTTTGTTGATGGGAATTATCTAATCTTATAAAAGCGGCTAAAGCTTTTGTTAAAAATGAAACTTTATCCTGCACTGTGTCTTGCAACGAGTATATAAAAATGGTTCAGCTATGCATGGTTGCAGGCCTGTGAGGCATAAATTTATTTACCTTGCAGCATGCTTCAATTGCTGCAACTAATAGCGTTAATTATAGGTTTTATGGCTTTCGGTTTTTTTGCCAAAGCCAATGTAACTATCATCAAATTCAGGAAACTTACTAACTGGGGTTTATTGCAATTATGGACTGGTAACCTCAATACGCAAACCTTGGTCAAACATGCTCCTGTGGCTAATAATCTTGTAGAAAAAAAGCTGCTTAGAGCAATTGTTACGCATGATCGCACAAAAAATATCGTTTATTTTTGTGTAGTGGTTAATGTGTTAATATTGGTAATTAGTCTTTTAAATAAATAAGCGTAAGCCGGTAAATTAGCAAAGTACTTACTTCTAATTCCGTTTTAACCAAGCCTCGGGCACCGGTATAATACAAATATTCATCGATTTTCCATCGGCCGATAGCATGGCCGATTGTATTTCTATCCGTGTACCGTCAGGACTAAATGTAGGGTGCGGATGGTCGGCCGCGGTTTCTTTATGGCCGGTTGAAAGCATGATCATTTCACGTGTGTGCCTGTCAATAAGGTATATACTGCGCGAAAAATCATCGCCCACGGCCCAGCGGCCATCTTTTGACCCACCCACATGCCATAAACCGCTGCCGCTTGGTGTTTGCCCGGCAATGGTCATTTCGCGTGTGCGAATGTTTACTATGCCCAGCCCGGTTGGCTTTTCGCGTGTGCCCGATTGCCCCCAGGCTGTTTCCTGACCGGGGTTGGCACCGCCCACTGCCGTTCCGGGCTTTGCCTCACCTTCGGTGCCGGGTATTTTACGGTGACCCATAATGGCAATGGCTACCTCGTTGGGCGTAATAACGGCTTCGTGGGTTACCCATTCGTAAGGCGCCTCGGGGTAAAGCGGGCGCAAGCCTGTGCCATCGGCCATAACCGTCCATGTGCGTTGGGGCGATTTTCCGCCGGTTTCCCAGCAAAAAATAATTTCGCCAGGTACCCAGGGGTTTACCTGTATATGCCCAATTTGGAAAGGTACCGATGTGATGTATTTAATATCGCCTGTTTTAACATTCATGCTGGCCAGGCCGTTTGGTCCTGCGCCCATATTGCGTGGGCCAAAGGCACTTTCAACCTTAGCACCTGGCTCCATATGCTTTGCTGCCTCGGCACGGCCCACATGAAAGTATACTTTATCCTCGTCGGCATCTAAAGCCATGTCGCCACCTGCACCCATCTCGGCAGGTATGGTGCCGCAAATGCGTTGATATGCCGATACGGGCTGCATTTTACCGGTTTTGCTATCGGCAAGTATTTTAGTTAGATCCATTTCAACCAGTTGCATAGCCGTTGAAGTGCGCTGACCGGGAGTTTCGGGCTGATTACCTGCGCGGCGCAGTAAGTATAGCTTCATGCTTTTGCGGGCCAGGTTGAGCATGCCGGTGTAACCACCTTCGGTAATTTGCACCATATCGCCGGTTTTTTCATTTACGGCCAAAGCCTCTCCCTTAGCCCGGTTTGAGCGGAATACCAGCCACTGGCCGTCTGATGTCCATTGCGGGTGAGTTTGGTAAATTTTGGTATCGCCCGCAGGGGTGCTGGTTAAAAAATGTAAGCATGGTGCCGGTTACAGGGTCTTTCACTATTTTTCGTTCGCTCGGGAAACGTTTGCCTATTTGCGCGTAGGTACTTAGGTTAAGTCCTGTCAATAAAATGAACAGTCTAACACATATTTTTTTCATGGTTAGGTATAAAGTTTTAATAAGCTATACGAGTTGGCTTATGCGGTAAAATAAATGGTTATGGCTAAGCTACTACTAAATTGCCACTCAGTATCTATTATCAGGACGGTGCAGGTTACTCTTATGCAGAGTAACAATAAATAATATATTCGTTATTTGTTTTTCAAGAGTTAATGCCCATTTTAGTGCTGTACTTATCGGCAATTAAATAATACAACATGGGATTTTTAAGCAATTTGCTCAGCGAATTTATAGATATAATAGAGTGGGTTGATACCACTCAAGACACACTGGTATGGAAATTTGAACGACATAACAATGCCATAAAAATGGGTGCCAAGCTTACCGTACGCGAATCGCAGGTAGCTATTTTTATGAACGAGGGTAAGGTGGCTGATGTGTTTACGCCGGGCATATATGAGTTATCGACCCAAAACATGCCCATATTAACGGCTTTACAAAGCTGGGCCTACGGTTTTAAAAGCCCGTTTAAGGCCGATGTGTTTTTTATAAGTACCCGCCAGTTTACCAACCAAAAATGGGGAACCAAAAACCCGGTAATGCTGCGCGATGCTGAGTTTGGCCCGGTGCGTTTAAGGGCCTTTGGTACATTTAGTTTCAGGGTAAATAACGCGCTTAAATTTTTGCAGCAAGTATCTGCTACTAATACCAATTATACCGTTGATGGTATTAACGAGCAGCTGCGCAACACCATCGTATCAAGAGGTATGGATGAGGTTGCGGCTTCTAAAATTCCAATTCTCGATCTGGCTGCTAATTATGATGAAGTATCGGGCCTCATCAAAAATAAAATTCAGGGCGATTATGATAACCTTGGCCTCGAGCTAACCACGCTCATGGTGGAGAATATCTCATTGCCGCCCGAAGTGGAAACCGCTTTAGATAAACGCAGCCAAATGGGTATTATTGGCAACCTGGGTGCTTATGCACAGTACCAGGCTGCCAATGCTATCGAAAAATCGGCTGAGAATACTATTGGTGGTAACCTGGCATCAGCAGGAATGGGGCTTGCCGCAGGTGCTGCCATGATGGGGCAGGCGGGCAATATATTCCAGCAAAACCATTTTGATGCCACTGCTACTAACCAGGCAGGCGGCCCTCCGCCAATACCCCAAGCTGATGAGTATTTTATTGCCTTGAACGGTAAATCTGATGGTCCGCATAGTTTAGACACTATTACCAAAATGGTATCGGCACAAACACTTAATGCCACAAGTATGGTTTGGAAAAAAGGTATGGCCGAATGGCAGGCAGCCGGTAATACGCCCGAGCTTGCTGGTTTATTTGAAAACATGCCGCCACCGCTTCCGCAGGTTTAAATCCTGATATTTTATGAGTGATATATCGGTAAACGATTCGTTGAAGTGTGCAGGCTGTGGCGCGGTATTACATTATGTGCCCGGTACCCACCAATTAAAGTGCGAGTATTGCGGCGAAGCCAATGAAATAACCCCGGCTACAACCAAACGTAACGAGATAGAATCGGTAGAGTACGCCGCCTTTTTGAAAACGGTTAACGGCCTGCCCGCAAACCCCGATATTAAAGTAGTTAAGTGCAACAGTTGCGGGTCTGAAACTAATTTTAACGGTAATGAGGCCGCCGGTAAGTGTGCTTTTTGTGCATCGCCATTGATAATACAGTTGGGTAAAAGCGAGAGTACGTTAAAACCACACTATATTCTACCGTTTATTTTGAATGAAGCCGATGCCGGGCAAAAGTTTAAAGACTGGCTGGAAGGCTTGTGGTTTGCACCCGGTGATATTGTGCGCGAGGCTAAGGCTAATACCTCGCTAAAAGGTATTTACATGCCTTACTGGACCTATGATTGTAATACCACCACCCACTACACCGGCGAGCGCGGCGAATACCACTATACCACCGAAACATACACCGAAACCGTAAACGGCAGGGAAGAGACCCGCACCCGGCAGGTAAGGCATACCCGCTGGTACGATACCCGCGGAAAGGTTTTTTGCGATTTTGAAAATGTCACCATACCGGCCAGCCAATCGTTACCTGCCGAAACTCTTACCGAGCTTAATCCCTGGAATTTTAAAGCGCTTAAAGCTTATGACGAAAGATACTTGAGCGGCCTAAGTGCCGAAACCTACCAGATAAAACCCGATGCTGGTTTGGAAATGGCCAAACAGATTATGGTTGATACTATTGAAGATGCCATACGTGATGATATTGGCGGCGATGAGCAACGTATATCAAGCCATCATAGTCAGTATAACAACGTGGCCATAAAATATGTGATGCTTCCTGTTTGGGTGAGCGCCTATATATACGGCAAAAAGGTTTACCAATTTACGGTTAATGCCTGCACCGGCGAGGTGGTTGGCAAAAGGCCATACAGCGCAATCAAAATTGCGCTGGCTATTATACTGGGTTTAATACTTATTGCCCTCATTATTGTAGCACTTGCTGCAAAACAAATACGTTAAGTGCAGGAGCTGATGCTTTTAAGTATCTAACTATTTAAACACAATTGCTCTATTTAAAACAAAAAGGTAACATTCAGGCTTTTATGAGGAAATATCCTCAAAATGCCTAAGTGGTTAAAAATCATATTAAAAATAGTTGCCGGTGTAGTATTGCTGTTTATGCTACTCTCAGTAGGGTTATTTATTTACATCAATACCAATAAAACCAAAGTACTCTCCTTAATTACCTCTACGCTTAATAAAAACCTGGATGGTAATCTGAGTATAGGGGATATGGAAACTACTTTTTTTAAAGGATTTCCGGGTATATCGGTATCGCTAAAAAATGTGATCATAAAAGATAAGCGCTGGGCCGAGCACAAGCATACCCTGCTGAGTGCTAAAGATTTTGATGTGTCGATAAATACCGCTGCTTTGTTACGCGGTACTATCCGCATCAGCAATATCGAAATAAGCAATGCGGCTATCGAACTGTATAAGGATAGTACCGGCTACAGTAATACTTCAGTCTTTAAAAAGAAAAAAGATCAGCCTAAAAAAACTACCGAAGATGATGGCGGAGGCAGTTCGGCAGAGTTTGGCAGGTTTACGCTGAACAATGTAAGTTTTGCGGTGAATAACCAAGCAAATAATAAGCTTTTTGCATTTGATATTAATAAACTGGCCGGTAAAATGGCTTACCCCGATAGCGGTTGGCGGGCAGCGCTTGACTTAAAAGTTATGGCGCGCAGCATGGCCTTTAATACCGATAAAGGCAGCTTTATTAAAGACAAAGAAATATCGGGACAAATGCTGGCCGGGTATAATGAGGAGAGCAATAAAATTTACGTTTCTTCAAAAGGATTGAAGATCGGGTACGATGTTTTCCAGGTAAACGCATTGTTCGATACCGGTAGAAAGGAAACTGAATTTGCCATTCACCTTAATGTGAATAAAATTATGTGGCGCAGCGCATCCCTGTTACTGGCCGACAACATCAGGAAAACGCTCGACAAGTTCAATATGTCAAAACCCATCGATCTTAAAGCCAGCATTTCAGGCAGCTTAGGTGGCGGCGACCCTTTTCTTTATGTGGAGGGCAAGATCAAGGATAACACGTTGACCATCCCCGGTAGTAAAATTGACAGCTGTACGTTTGATGCTGTTTTTACCAACCATGTAGACAAAACTAAAGGCTACGATGATGCAAACTCAGCTATACATTTATATAAGTTTTCGGGCCGGTACAATCATTTGCCTTTTATAATTGATACCGGTAGCATTGTTAACTTCGAAAAGCCTGTTGCCACCGGTAACTTCCGGTCGAGTTTTGCGCTGGCCAATATGAATTACCTGCTGGCCGATATAGCCAAATTTAGCAAGGGCAGTGCCGATATGAACCTGCGTTACAAGGCCGATGTGGTAAACTATACCATTAATAAGCCCTTTATTGCCGGGGTAATTAACTTTAAAAACGCCGACGCAGTTTACCTGCCGCGTAACCTTGCTTTTAAAAACACTTCGCTATCGCTCAACTTTATTAAGGGCAATTTAATACTTAACAACATTAGGGTACAAAGCGGCCACAGCGTGGTAATGATGAACGGGCGTGTAAATAATTTTTTAAACTTTTATTACGATGAGCCCGAGAAGATCTTACTCACCTGGAACATCAAAAGTCCGGAGTTAAGATTGGCAGAGTTTATGGGCTTTTTGGGCAACCGCAAGAACGTACAAACCAAAACAGTGCGCAGGGGAGGTAGTAACAGCGGCAACATTATCGATCAGTTGGGTAACGTGTTGGATAAGGGTAATGCCGAAATGCACATGGATGTAGCCAAGGTATACTATAAAAAGTTTTTAGCTACCGATGTAAGGGCAAATTTGTTGACAACTTCCGATGGTATCATTATTAAAGATGTTGGTTTAAAGCATGCAAATGGTACGTTGCGCTTAAATGGTAAGTTGTTACAAGGAGCCAATCTAAACAGATTTAACCTCAATACTACCGTTAGCAATGTAGATATACGCCAGTTTTTTTACTCGTTTGATAATTTTGGGTTGAGTGCCATTACTTACGAAAACCTGAAAGGATACTTATCTGCCAAAGCCAATATTACCGGCGGCGTAACTGATAATGGAACGTTAGTGCCCCGTTCAATTCATGGTACAACCTTAGTTAGTTTACGTAACAGCGCCCTGCTAAACTTCGATCCGTTGATTAAAGTTGGTAAGTTTGCCTTCCCGTTCCGCGATCTAAAGAATATCGAAATACCTAAGCTGGATGCCAAATTTGATTTAGAGGGCGATAAGATCATCATCAACCCCATGCAGTTTAGCTCGAGTGTGTTGAATGCTGATATTTCGGGGGTGTATGGCCTTAACCACGGTACTAATATAGCCTTTGATGTGCCTTTGCGTAACCCTAAAAAGGATGAGGACATTACCGATAAGGATGAGTTACAAAAGCGCCGCTACCGGGGCATTGTATTGCACCTGGCCGCTAAAGAAGATGAAACTGGTAAAGTTAAAATTGGCTTTAATAAGGATCGGAAGAAGAAAGATTAATCTTGTTTTACAGCCAAAAAGTTCATTACATCGGCCTCGGTGCCTGTAAATGCACCTGAATTGGCAATTTTAATACTGGCCATGGCTGCTGCAAATTCGCCGGCCTCTTGTATGTCAGCACCTTTAACGCGCTTAAATAAATAGCCTGCCATGTAAGTATCGCCGCAGCCGGTGGCATCGGTTACGCTATCGGGTATGTAAGCGGGTACGTTGTAAAATACGCCATCGGTGTATATTACCGAACCCATGCTGCCCAGCGTAATTACCACTTCTTTTACGCCCCAGTTGGCCAAAATAAGTGCGCCGGCTTTAATGTCGGTTTCACCGGTTAGTGCTTCCAGTTCGTGCTCGTTAACTTTGAGTATGCTGATGTATTGCAGGGCTTCCTGTTTTTGCGGCCAGTCTACTGCGTGTACTGCTAAATTACGCACCTCGCGTAAGTAGCCTTGTGCATCTAATGATAAGCGGCCTTTGCCAGCCAGGTATTTGATCACATCTAACGACATATCATCGGCCAGTAG
Organism: Mucilaginibacter terrae; assembly: GCF_031951985.1. Lineage (NCBI taxonomy): Bacteria > Pseudomonadati > Bacteroidota > Sphingobacteriia > Sphingobacteriales > Sphingobacteriaceae > Mucilaginibacter > Mucilaginibacter terrae. The sequence goes on from NZ_JAVLVU010000001.1 coordinate 3,636,184, forward strand.
CGGACCTAAATGGAAGATTTCGGCTTCTACATCCTGCAATTGGTCAATGCTAAAAGCATCGGCTTTTTGCAATACACGTTGTGTACGTTGGTCTTGGTTAGCGCTGTAACTGTTTTCGAAGTAAACCGAATGTGCACTGGTAAAGGCTGTAATTGGAGTGCCCTGCGACCGTAGCTTTTCAACCACAGGCATTTCGCTATTGCCCAGCGAGGTTACCAAACCGTAATTTACATCCATTAACTGCAACGCTTTTGAGAAATAGTACGATGTACCGCCAGCCATGTGTACCGTGTTGTGCGGAGTAATAACTTTATCTAACGTAATATGACCTATGCAGCAAATGTTTAACATGTAATTTACTTTAACCTAAACCGCAAATATACGTTGTTCATTATAATGTGAATGTCAATCGTTATCTTCATAGCTATATATCCTAAATATGCCTAAATCAAAAGACGTCCATGATCCTGAAGCTGTAAGTGCATATATTGAAAAACTGCCCCAGGCACGAGCCATGTTGGTTGAAGCCATAAGGCAGGCCATTTTAGGTACTGATACCGTTATTGGCGAACAAATTAAATGGAACGCACCTGCATACTTTTACAACGCGGAAATGAAAGCGTTTGATGCTAAAGAGTACAAGCGCGATATTGTAGTGTTTAACCTCAGGCAAAAAGACCATGTGCTGCTCATCTTCCCCACAGGGAACATTATTGCAAGTGATGCGGGGTTGTTACAAGGCGATTATGCCGATGGCCGCCGCATGGTGAAGATATTTGATATAATCGACTTACACGCCAAGCAGCAAGCTTTGCTACGGGCAATTAAAAGCTGGATTAATTTGGTGGAGAAGCCGTAATTAATTCTTCCCGTTTTCCACGCGTTTGAGTTCATCGCTGCGGTCTTTTTTAAAGTCGAAGTTGATAAAGTCTTTTGATGTAGGCAAATCAACGGTAAAAGATGTAAGCAGATCTATTTCGATGGTAATATCACCTGTTAATATGTCGATAATGTGGCCGCCATTCTGTTTATTGGCCGATAGGTAATGAAAGTGATAACCGCTGATGTTTGGCCCTTCCATGTAAGCCGGGATACGGTAGCCCACCAAATCGCCCTGGATATTATCAAAACTAAAAAAATGCTGCAAAGGCAACATAGTTGCCAAAGCTGTGTAAGGTTTTTGGCTAACCAGTGGAAAGGCCCGTGTTTTTATATTACCGAACGAACCTTTAATGTGAATGGCATAAATACTGTTTTGCTGCGGCAGAAGGCTGTCGAGATAGGCAAACAGTTTCTCTTTGTTCATGCGGGAGGTTACCCGTATAGTTTTATCGGCATGGAAGAAATTGACAACGGCAAAGGAAGTAAGTTCGGTATCCTTTACTTCGAAAGTTTTGCCGCTGGCCTGGGTTTGGTATATTTTGTTGTTGAGGATGAGCAACTCTCCATCTAATTTATCAGGTGCTCCCAAGCCAAAGTTACCATGCTGTTTAAGCTTGTTGTACGGGTAATAACCATCGTACAATCCGCCTATAAAAGCTGCGGCATGGCCGGCGGTAAAAAGCGTATTTTCCTGGCCGGGCTGTGTTTGGCCTTTAGCACCAATGGTAACTGCAAAAATGAATATGGTGATAATGAATATGCGATAAAGGTTTGTGCTCATTTAATGTAAATGTATAGATATATTTGGCAAAAAATATATCATCCATGTTAGCACATCACGTAATATTTTGGCTTAAAGCCGATACCACCGACGAACAAAAAACAGCTTTCCGCGCAAGCCTCGAAACTTTGGCCGGTGTAGAAACCGTTAAAACCATACACATTGGCACACCAGCTCCTATTGAGCGCGCCGTAGTTGATACTACTTATACCTTCAGCTTGGTATTGCTGTTTGAAGATATGGCCGGGCACGATGTGTACCAGGTTCACCCGCTGCACAAAGCGTTCTTAGAAGAATTTCGCGTGTACTTTGAAAAGGTTGTTATATACGACGCACAATAAGCATCAGGATAAAACAAAGAAAAGCGACTCAAAAGGTCGCTTTTCTTTGTTTTACAGCATTTGGGTTTATTCGGCTTTTAAACTACTCACCGGATTAACAATGGCTGCTTTAATAGCCTGGTATGCCACGGTTGAAAATGCAATAATGATAGAGCATAAGCCTGTTATGCCAAATATCCACCAGCTCAAATTAGTATGGTATGGGTAATGCGATAGCCATCCGCTCATCAACCACCAGGCAATAGGTGCGGCTATTACAAACGAAATGCAAATTAGGATTAAAAAGTCTTTAGTGAGCAGCGTGGCAATGCGCGTTACCGATGCCCCCAAAACTTTGCGTATACCTATCTCTTTTACCCGCCCTTCGGCCATACAAGCTGCCAGTGCAAACAAGCCCATGCATGATATAAAAATGGTTAAGCCGGCAAATACGGCGGCAATTTTACCGGTGTTTTTGTCGTCTTCAAACATTACACTGTACGAGTCGTCGTAAAACTTATAATCAAATGGGTAATCGGGATTGTACTTTTTAAATATTGAACTGATAGCACTAATATTCTTTGAAGTAGAATTATCACCATTAAGCCGTAACGATATGGTGCCAAATTCTTTTTTATTATGCCCTTGTATTACCATCGGCAAAGGTGGTGCATAAGGCGACCCGGCCACAAAATTTTTAACAACTCCAACCACCATTAAATTGCCTTTCCAGCTTTTAATGTGCTGGCCTACGGCATTGGTAAATCCCATGGTTTTGGCCGCGTGCTCATTTAGTAATACAGAAGCGGTATCGGCCGGGTACCGGTTCACATCAATATCACGGCCCTGAACAATTGGTAAGCCAAGCGTTTTGGCAAACATACCGTCGGTTATATATTCGGCAAAGCTTTGGCGGGTGTTGGGGTTTTTGCCAGGCCATTCGTACGAGTCGTTATTAGTCCATATATCCAAAGCAGGCGAATTTGTGCGGGTGATATTGGTAACTACACCGCTGCGCAATAGTTCGCTTTTGATGATGGGGTAGTTGCGGGCAATATCGCCCTTCATGTACACATATGCCAGGTTATTGAGGTCGTAGCCGGTATCGCGGTTTTGTGCAAACTTTATTTGCCGGTATATGACCACCGTACAAATAATAAAAGCAATGGCAAAGGTAAATTGAACTACCACCAAAAACTTACGCGGTGCAATAAGCGTGTTAGCCGCTTTAAAAGTGCCCTTTAAAGTATTGATAGGTTTAAAACCCGACAGGTAAAATGCGGGGTAACTACCCGATATAATGCCGGTAAATAAAATGAAACCAATGCCGGTTAACCAAAAAATGGGATTTGGTGTAAGGAATAACTAACTCTTTGCCAATAACGCTGTTAAACCACGGCAAACTCAACCAAACCAACGCCAAGCCAATAGCACCCGATACAAAGGCGATCAAAACCGATTCACCCAGAAATTGCTTGATCAGCCATTCCTTACCCGCGCCAGATACCTTGCGTATGCCGACCTCCTTAGCTCGCCTGGTACTGCGGGCGGTGCCCAAATTCATGTAGTTAATGCAGGCAATTATCATAATAAAAGCCGCAATAATCATAAACAAACGAACAATAACAATATGCCCAGCTACCAGTTGGCCGTTTTCAGAATTTGAATACAGCCACCATTTGGCCATGGGGTGTACAAATACTTCTTCGTTTTGCTCGCCGTTGTGCTGTTTATAAATGTTTTTAAATGCTTTATCGGCTGCCGCTAATGTTACGCCGGGTTTAAGTAGTGCGTAGGTATCTACCGAATGATTTTTCCATTCATTATTATCCCAGCCAACTTCTTTCATGTAGCTCCAGGGCACCAGGTACTCAAAGTTAAGCATGGTATTGTTGGGCAAATCTTGTAAAACGCCGGTCACGGTAAAATTTGCCGTGCTGTCAACTTTTACAATTTTGCCCATGGCGTTGGCATTGCCAAATAGTTTTTTGGCGAGTTTTTGTGTGAGTACGATATTATGCACACCGCTTAGCGCCTGTCCGGCATTACCCTCAATTAAAGGGAAACTAAATATTTTAAAGAAACCCGGATCAGTAGCATAGCCTGCCGTTTCCAGTTTTTTATCTCCGTTTTTGAGTACAAATGCGCCTATCCAGTTTAAGCGGGCAAAGTCTTCCACCTGCGGATAATTGGCTTTCAAGGTTGGTCCCAGCGGAATAGGGGTAACCCGCCAGGCCTGCATTTCGCCATCAACTTTGGCGCGGTTGTAAAGACGCACCACGCGGTCTTTATTTTGGTGAAACTGGTCGTAACTCACTTGGTTTTGCACCCATATGAGTATAACAATGGCGCTGGCAATGCCCACGGCTAATCCCACAATATTAATTAACGAAATAGCCCGGTTACGTTGCAAATTGCGGATGGCAATTTTAAAGAAATGGCCGGCCATAGTCAGCTCGCTTTGCAGCTTATTAATTAGATTTTGTGTACGCGTAGGAGCAGGCCATGCAGTAACCGTGTTGTATGGAATCTTTTTAGTTTTGTATAAATGATTTTTAACAGGAGTGGCGTCAGCTATCAGGTAATCTACCTCAGTTAAAAAGTGGTTTACCTGTGCCTGGGTAATTTGTGGTTCAGGGTCTTTATAGGTTGATAAAAATTCTTTTACCGATACATATAGTTCAGGATATACGGCCAGCAACTGTTGCAACTCACGCTGCTCGGCACCCGAGGCTTCACCCGAAATAAATTTCTCCACCAGAAACCATATATGCTCTTCCATAACCACGGCCTTTAATTAAATGTAAAGGTTAAATGGGTAAGCAGGAGCATATTATAAGCCATGTATTTAAAGTATTGAATTATAGATATTTGTGATTTGGTGTTAAAATGTAACTGTGCGTTTTCGTACAGTCAACCGTTCGGTTGAAGAACGATTACCTGAAATGCAAAAGCCGCCCTGCATATCGCAAAGCGGCTTTCAAATAGACCTTTAAATTCAAAACTTCGCTGCAAACTCCTTAGCAAAATCGTCAAGCTTAATGCTGCCTGTAACCGGCGAACCGCTTTGTTCAAAATGCTCAGGTATATTTCCGTTACGGAAACCTGTACCCATTTCGGTATACAACGCGGCAATTTCTTCGGGCACACCTGCCCCAACCATGCCTTGTAACGATTGATCATCGGTAAACTCAACCCAAGGTAACTCTGGTTTACCAATGGCTGCGCCAAATACTTTAGCTACCTGGGCAGGGGTAACTACATCGCTAACTACATAGCGTATGTTGCTACCAGTTGCCGGGCGTTGTAACTCTTCGGCTGCTGCGGTGGCAATATCAACCGGATGCACCAGCAGTAACTGAACGTTATCAGGATAATTTGCCCCAATAATATTGTTGTATTTGATGAGCGGCACGTCGTTATAATAGTTGGTATAAAAATACCCGGCACGTAAAAAAGTAAAGGCAATGCCGTCAAGCTGTTTGTATAGTTCCTCAATTTGATGTATACCGGCAATTGGTCCGTTACCAGCCGGTAAATGCCCGCCAATACTACTGAGCATTACTATGCGCTTTATCCCTGCTTGTTTAAATGCAGCCGCATAAGCCTTACCAGCTGCAACAGTATTGGCTATTATGTTGCTGCCACCCAGGTTGGGCGGAGTCATGGCAAACACGGCATCAGCACCGTTAAAAGTTTGGGCTAAAAAGTCGGCATTGCTAACCAATCCTATGGCGGCTTGGGCTCCAAGGTTCTCAATTTCAGCTTTGCGGTCGGCATTGCTGCTTACTACAGTTACCTGGTGCCCGGCGGCAACCAACTTTTGGGTTAAAGGCTTTCCTATATTTCCTAATGATCCTGTGATTACGATTTTCATTTTTTATTTGTTATTGATGTAAGACAAAGATATTTTTGTACTTACTTTTTTACAAGTACTTACCCTAAAGTATGTATTGCCATGACTGCCATTAAAGAAAATTCGACCATACAGGAAAACAAAAAGTACGCACTGGAAAAATGCCCGGTAACGCATACTATGGAGAAAATTGGTGGCTACTGGAAACCTATTATTCTGTACCACCTATCGCACGGCGACAGGCGCTACAGTGAACTGAAACGAGCTATTCCGGCTATTACCGAAAAGATGCTGATTCAGCATTTAAAGCAATTAGAAGTTGATAATATTGTAATAAGGGAATCGAAGCAGGTGATCCCACCTTACGTTACCTACAGGTTGAGCAACGCCGGTAAAGATCTTATGCCTGTTATAGATGCCATGGCCGAGTGGGCTCTTAAAGATATGGATGTTGCTTTTAATAAATAGCTGTGTAAGTAACTCAGCCTGCTATTTCCACCCTATACTTTTAAGCAGCCGCGGAAGCCCCGTGCTGCATAATAAGATTGTGCACCATTGTGATATACAAATACGGTATCATACCTGCGGTCACAAAACAACGAACCGCCAAGTTTGCGAATAGGGGCTGGCGTAGCTATCCAGCTGGAGGTTTTAAGGTCGAATTTGCCGAGCGTTTGAAGCATGCGGTATTGTTCTTCAGTTATAATTTCGATGCCCATTTCGGCGGCCATATTTACGGCACTGTTTTGCGGTTTGGCTTCTTTGCGTGCTTCTAAAGCTTCATGGTCATAACAAAAACTACGGCGACCGGCCGGGCTTTCGGCCGAGCAATCAAAAAAAATATACTCGCCGGTATTTTCATCATACCCCACTACATCGGGTTCGCCGCCGGTAATTTCCATTTCATTTAATACCCATAGCTTACTGGTATCAGCCTCAAGCTTTGCGCTAACTTTTTTCCATTCCACATTTTCATGCCGTTTTATGTTTTTAGCAAAACGGGTTTGCAAGGTGCTGAGTAATTCTTGCTGTTGTTGGGGCGAAAGGCTTTTCATGAGGTTTAATTGGGTAAAGTAAATATAGCTATATCCTTTCAAAAGAGCTATTGTCATCCTAACCTAATAAAAAATAATTACGGAACAATCGTTCCGAATTGAATTTATATTTGCGGAACGATTGTTCCAAACATAGAAATAACAATCACTCAAAATCATGAAAAAGTTAGAAAATAAAGTAGCCGTAGTAACAGGAGCTTCAAAAGGTATAGGTGCAGGTATTGCTAAAGGTTTAGCTGCAGAGGGCGCCAGCGTAGTGGTTAATTATGCATCGGCCAAAGCCGGAGCCGACCAGGTGGTAGCTGAAATTACCGCCGCAGGAGGTAAAGCCGTAGCCATACAAGCCAACGTATCAAACGAAGCTGATATAACCCGTTTGTTTGACGAAACTGCCAAGGCTTTCGGTGCGGTTAATATTTTGGTAAATAATGCAGGTGTTTACAAATTCAACACAATTGAAGAGGTAACTGCAGAGGAATTTCATAACCAGTTTAACACTAACGTACTGGGTTTATTGTTAGCCACCAAAGGCGCGGTAAAAAACTTTGCCCCTGAGGGTGGAAGCGTTATTAACATCGGTTCGGCTGTAACCGCTATTACCCCTCCTGCAAGTTCAATTTACACGGCAACTAAAGGCGCTGTTGATGCCATTACCGGTGTGCTGGCTAAAGAACTGGCTCCTAAAAAAATACGCGTGAACTCATTAAACCCCGGAATGGTTGAAACAGAAGGCACTCACACTGCCGGCTTTATAGGTAGCGATTTTCAGCACGAAATGGTGCGTACAACACCGCTTGGTCGTTTAGGTCAGCCTGATGATATTGCCGATGTAGCTGTGTTCCTGGCCTCCGAAGATTCGCGCTGGTTAACCGGCGAAACATTGCTTGCAAGCGGCGGTGTTAGATAATTGCCAGATTTAATAAATAATTAAAATTTGAATAGCTTTGCTTTTTACAGGCAAAGCTATTTTACGTTATGGCACGAACTAAAGATTTTGACGAGAACGAGGTGTTATGCAAAGCCATACAACTGTTTTGGCATAAGGGCTATAACGCTACATCGATGCAAGATCTGGTTGACGGACTGGGCATCAGCCGCTCAAGCTTGTACGATACTTATACCGATAAGCACACCCTATTCCTGAAAGCCCTGGAAAGCTATCAAACCAAAGGTGCTGCCAAAATTCAGGGTATAATTAATGAAGGCAACCCAACCAAAGAAACCATCAAAAAACTACTTCAACTGGCCACTAACGATTTAACGGCTGACGCACAGCAACGTGGCTGCTTTATGGTGAATGCCGAAATTGAAGTAGCGTCGAGCGATGAGGAAGTAAACCAAATGGTGTGCAAAAACGATCAGCAAATGGAAGAAGCATTTTACCAGGTAATTAAACGAGGACAGGATAACGGCGAAATAAAAAACAGCCGGGATGCCCGCGCGCTATCAAGGTTTATACTCAATACGCTGAAAGGTATGCGCGTTTCGGCCAAGTCAATTAGTGATAAAGTTTTTTTTGAAGATATTATTAATTTGACGGTATCGGTGTTGGGGTAGTAGCTATGTTTATAGAATTAAAAGCCGCTTTGCAAATTGTGAAGCGGCTTTTTCGTGAATGGTATTTTTTATCCTTTGTTAGAATAAGAGTTAAATATTTAGGATATATATATATCGAATGCTAATAATAGTACACCTAATGATATGAGTATAATTACTGTGTAATGCTTTGGGCTTGAGGGTGAGTGCCGGCAACTACTTGCACAGGCTAACCGGGATATTGACTGAATTGCATAACAACAAAAAAGCCGCTTTACAAAAAATATAGCGGCTTTTAAATTTCAGTAGTCCATAGGGGAATCGAACCCCTGTTTCCAGAATGAAAATCTGGCGTCCTAACCCCTAGACGAATAGACCGGTTATTCAATTGATTATAGCGAGAGTAGTGAATATTGGCTATTCACCATTAACAACTCACTACAGTAGTCCATAGGGGAATCGAACCCCTGTTTCCAGAATGAAAATCTGGCGTCCTAACCCCTAGACGAATAGACCAATTGTTAAATTGTTTTGCAGAGTGATGGTGTAAGCCATCGTTTGCGGGTTCAATTTTAAAGAACAATCCCTTATTTTGGGACTGCAAAGATAGATGTTTATCTGAAAAAATAAAAAATATTTAGGCAAAAAATTTAGATTTTTTTATACTCATTCTTTAAAGTGGTATTACCAAACAAAAGGGATATATTTTAATTTTACCTGTGTTGTTGAACCGGAGCATTATACAGGCACCTAAAACGTCGATAACATGAACCTATGAAAGCTGTATGGAACAACCAGGTTATAGCCGAAAGCGACCAAACTATAGTTGTAGATAACAATCATTACTTTCCTAAAGAAAGTGTTAAAGCAGATTTTTTAAAAGAATGCGAAACGCATACAACCTGCTCGTGGAAAGGGCTGGCATCCTATTATAACATAGAAGTAGACGGAAAACAAAACCTCGATGCTGCATGGTATTATGCTAATCCTAAGCCAGCAGCTGCACAAATAAAAGGTTACATAGCCTTTTGGAAGGGAGTGAAAATTACCGAATGAAACAGTACGACGTAATTATAATAGGGGCGGGCCAGGCTGGTAGTCCGTTAGCGCGCAAAATGGGCAAGGCCGGTAAAAAAACAGCCATTATTGAAAAACGCTGGATAGGCGGTACCTGCGTAAACGATGGCTGCACGCCAACCAAAACCTGGGTGGCATCGGCACGTGCGGCATATTTGGCCGGGCGTTGTAATAACCTGGGTGTACACATCGATGGCTACAGCATTGATATGCCGCAGATTAAAAAGCGCAAAGACGATATTGTGATGCATTCGCGCAGCGGCAATCAAAAAAGCCTGGAAGAAGATCCTAACATTGATGTGTTGTTTGGCGAGGCATCCTTTAGCGGTCATAAAACCCTCACCGTAAAATTGAATGATGGCGGTACCGAAGAAATTCTGGCCGAGCAAATATTCATCAACGCCGGGTTGCAAACCGTAATTCCTGATATTGAAGGATTAAGTGATATTGACTATCTAACTTCAACATCTATCCTTGAGTTAGAAACCGTACCTCAGCATATTTTAGTGATAGGTGGTAATTACATCGGCTTAGAGTTTGGGCAAATGTTCAGGCGCTTTGGTAGCCAGATCACTTTGCTCGAACGAGGCCCGCGCATTATGAGCCACGAGGATGAAGACGTATCGCATGAAGTGCATAATATTCTCGAAGAAGAGGGTATAGCCATTTTTACAAATACGCGTGCTACTAAATTCGAGAAAAACGCACATGGCCGTATACTGGCAACACTTGATATTGATGGGCGTACCGAAGTAATGGAAGTTACCCATGTGCTTGTTGCTGCAGGTCGTGAACCTCAAACCGAGGCATTGAAGATTGATGCAACCGGAGTTGAAACCGATGAAAAGGGTTTTGTTAAGGTAGATAATAAATTACAAACCAATGTGCCCGGCATTTATGCTTTGGGCGATATAACCGGTGGTCCGGCCTTTACCCATATATCATACAACGATTTTACCATAGTTTGGCGCAACCTGCTCATGGGCGAAAACCTGACCACAGATGACCGCCCGCTACCTTACTGTATGTTTACCGACCCGCAACTGGGCCGCGTGGGCATCACCGAAACCGAAGCCAAAAAGCAGGGCATCAATTATAAGGTAGCCGTACTTAAAATGACCGGCGTAGCCCGGGCCGTAGAAGTTGGCGAAACCCGCGGCCTCATGAAAGCCGTAGTAAATGCCGATACCAAAGAGATCCTGGGTGTGGCTATCCTGTCCGAAGAAGGCGGCGAAATTATGTCGGTTATGCAAATGGCCATGCAGGGCGGCATTACGTACGACCGTATCCGCTACTGCGTATTTGCGCACCCTACGTATTCCGAGTCGCTGAATAATTTGTTTATGAAGCTGGAATAGTTCCTCCAATCATTAAAACCGCGTCATTGCGAGGTACGAAGCAATCTCTGAACTTTGCATATCCGCTTTTCATCCACAGAGATTGCTTCGTACCTCGCAATGACGTTGTGTTTGATGCAATAATCTGTTTACCTTTAAAACATGATCAAGGTTCAAAACCTCAGTAAACAATATGGCCAAACGATGGCTGTCGATAACATCTCGTTCGAAGTAGCTGAGGGCGACAACCTGATACTTTTGGGTACAAGCGGTTGCGGTAAAACCACCACGCTTAAAATGCTCAACCGACTTATTGAGCCAACCGCCGGGCAAATATTTATCAACGGGCAAGACATTACCACACAACAACCCGAACTATTGCGCCGCAACATAGGCTACGTGTTGCAAAACAACGGACTCTTTCCGCATTATACCGTGGCCCAAAACATTGCCGTGGTGCCCAACCTGTTAAATTGGGATAAAGAGAAAATACGCAGTCGTACTTACGAACTGCTCGAAAAACTGCATTTATCAACTGAATTATTAGATAAGTATCCCGCACAGCTAAGCGGCGGCCAGCAACAACGTGTTGGGCTTGCCAGGGCACTTATGACCAATGCTCCGGTACTCTTAATGGACGAGCCCTTCGGTGCGCTCGATAATATTACCCGTGCCAAAATACAGCAAGAATTTAAGGCGCTGGATGAGTTGCAGCGCAAAACCATAGTAATGGTAACGCACGATGTGCAGGAAGCCTTTGAACTGGGTAACCGCATTGCCATTATGGATAAGGGGAAGATAGTGCAAATGGGTACACCTGCCGAACTGCTGTTTAAACCCGCTAACAATTTTGTTAATGATTTTCTCCATGCCCAACGCCTCCAGCTTGAATTGAAGGCTATTACCCTGCATAATGTTTGGTATAGCCTGCCATCGGCAAATGAAATGCCTGTTGCCGGTACCGAGGTTGATATTGAAGAGAGTATATGGCAGGCCATGCAACAGCTTAAAGGCGATGTAAAATATGTTACCCTTAAACTGCCGCAAACCAATGAGGTTAAATCGGTAAATTTTGAACAATTGATGGCCGCCTATCACCAATTTCAAATTACCCTGCCAGCATGAACGATCAACAACAAACCTTATGGCAGTTTATGCAGCAGCAAAGCGATAAGCTGCTCACCCAAACGCTCGAGCACATTGGGTTAACGCTGGTATCGTTGCTAATAGCCGTGGTTATTGGTTTGCCGCTGGGCATCCTCATTGCTCGCAAAAGGCAACTTTCGGGTACGGTATTGGGTATTGCCGGGGTTCTGCAAACTATACCAAGCATTGCCCTTTTGGGTTTTATGATACCGCTGTTGGGTATTGGTGCCAAGCCAGCTATTGTGGCTTTATTTTTATATGCACTGTTGCCCATTATCCGTAATACATACACGGGTATAACCGGGGTAGAGGCATCGGTTAAGGAAGCTGCCCTGGCTATGGGCATGAGCGCCCGGCAAATACTGTTTAAGGTTGAGCTGCCTTTGGCAATGCCGGTAATATTGGCGGGCATACGCACCGCAACGGTTATCAACGTAGGGGTAGCAACGCTGGCTTCATACATTGCGGCCGGTGGCCTGGGCGAATTTATCTTCGGTGGAATATCGCTTAATAATAGCAATATGATATTGGCGGGGGCCATACCGGCAGCCTTGCTGGCCATTTTGTTTGATGTGTTGTTGTCGGTAGTGCAGCGTGTCAGCTTTAAAAAATTGCAGTATGGTTTGTATGCCGTTCCGGTTATTGTAGTGGCATTTGCGCTATTCTACCTCATTACTTCGGCATCGGGCAACGAACTCACTGCTGGTTTTACGCCAGAGTTTATGGGTAGGCAAGACGGTAACCTCGGTCTTCAACAAAAGTACGGACTGAAAATTCATACCACGGTTATTAATGATGCCGTGATGTATAAAGCTGCTTTTGAGAAGCAAATAGACGTAATTAGCGGGTATTCTACCGATGGCCGCTTAAAAGCATTTAATTTGGTAGTGCTCGATGATGATAAAAAGATATTCCCACCATATTACGCCGCGCCGATTGTAAGGTCAGATGCATTGAAAAAATATCCCGGCCTCGAAGATGCCCTCAATCTGTTGTCTGGCCACATCAATGATTCGGTAATGACCGATTTGAATTACCGCACCGATCAATTGCACCAAACACCCGAACGTGTGGCTAAAGATTTTTTAGTAGCTAACAAGTTGTTTAAACCTAGTCGCAACGGAAAAGCAGGTGTTATTCGCATAGGCTCTAAAGTTTTTGGAGAACAATACATTTTGGCCGAAATGTACCGCATGCTTATTGAAGGTAATACGGAGTACACCACATTGGCCAAAACCGGTTTGGGTGGTACCAAAATATGTTTTGATGCCCTAACCAATAACCAAATTGATTTTTACCCCGAATATACGGGTACAGGCCTGCTGGTTTTATTACAGCCATCGGCACAAAAAGTTAAAGAAGTAACGGTTGATAAGCAGAAAACTTACGACTATGTGCAGCAGCAGTTTAATAAAAATTACCACATAAAGTGGTTAAAACCCATCGGCTTCAACAATGCCTATGCATTAATGATGCGAAAACAACAGGCAGATGACTTGGGCATTAAAACAATTTCGGACCTTAAACACTTTTTGGATAGGAACTAATTTACATGACTTTAGCTGAGCGTTATAAAACAGTGCGCCGCCGCACCGAAGATATTTGTAGTCACCTGCAAACCGAGGATTATGTGGTGCAACCCGTGGGTGATGTGAGCCCGCCTAAGTGGCATATTGGGCATACTACGTGGTTTTTCGAGACCTTTATACTCAAGGCCTATTTTATGGGCTACCAGGATTATAACCCCGATTACAACTACGTATTCAACAGCTATTACGAAACCGTAGGCGCACGCGTTATCCGTACCGATAGGGGCAACCTCAGCCGTCCAACCGTGTTGGATGTTTATCGCTACCGCGAATATGTGGACGAAGCCATTTACAAATTCCTATGCGAAGGGCCATCACCCGAAGTAGAAGAACTGTTTGTACTTGGTCTTAACCACGAGGAGCAGCACCAAGAACTCCTGTATTACGACATTAAATATATTTTGGGGCATAACCCGCTGTTTCCGGCATATAATCCGCAATATTCATCACCAAAAATTGAGGAACAACCAGGTTTCATCAGCATAAACGAAGGGGTTTATGAGGTAGGGCACACAGGAGAGGATTTTTGTTTTGACAATGAGTTGAGCCGCCACAAGGTATATCTCAATGCTTACCACATAAGTACGGCGCTGGTAACCAATGCCGAGTACCTGGAATTTATTAACAGCGGCGGCTATCAGGATTTTAGATATTGGCATGCCGAGGCCTGGGATTGGGTTAAAACCAACAATATTACAGCGCCTATGTACTGGCATAATATTGATGGCGAATGGCATAATTACACTCTGCGTGGTTTGGAGCCTTTGCATTTGCACGATAGCGTTCAGCATGTAAGTTTTTACGAGGCTTATGCTTATGCCTCGTGGAAAGGTATGCGCCTGCCTACCGAGTATGAGTGGGAGGTTGCCGCCACGCAATTTAACTGGGGTAAAAGCTGGGAATGGACCGAAAGTGCTTACCTGCCTTATCCGGGTTTCAGCAAAGCACCGGGAGCTATTGGCGAATACAACGGCAAATTTATGGTGAACCAAAAAGTGCTTCGCGGAGCATCTGAAGCTACACCGCCCGGGCATAGCCGCACTACCTACCGAAATTTTTTTCACCCTAACCTGCGCTGGCATTTTACCGGCATACGTTTGGCCCAATAATACAATACCATCTACCTATGAAAAATTTTGAGAACAACGTATTTACCGACACCACGCTTGAGGAGCAGGATTTTAACCAACAGTTTTGCAATGATGTGATCAAGGGACTTACCTCAACACCCAAATGTTTACAAGCCAAGTATTTTTATGATACCGTAGGCGATGAACTTTTTCAGAAAATTATGGGCAGCCCCGAGTACTATCCTACCAATTGCGAGCTGGAAATATTCACTCAGCAAACTCAAGAATTAGGTAAAGCCTTGATAGCCGATGGCAGTCCGTTTGATTTGATAGAGCTGGGTGCGGGCGATGCCATGAAATCCACCCATTTGCTGCGCCATTTGATGGATAAGGAAGTCGATTTCAGGTATGTACCTATCGATATTTCGGGACATGTGATTAACTATTTGAAAGAAACCTTGCCCGCAACCGTACCCGGCCTGCAAGTGATTGGATTAACGGGCGAATATTTTCACATGCTGAAAGAAGCCGCCGAACTATCGCCACGCCGTAAAGTGGTTTTGTTTTTGGGCTCCAACATTGGCAATATGCCGGTGGCCGAGGCCGAAGCGTTTTGTACTGAGCTCCGTAATCATTTAGCCAAAGGCGACAGGGTTTTAATGGGTGTGGATTTAAAAAAGCATCCTAAAACTATTTTGGCTGCTTATAATGATGCCGATGGCTATACCCGCGATTTTAATTTAAACCTACTCACCCGCATAAATCGCGAATTGGAGGCTGATTTTGATTTGTCGCAGTTTGAGCATTACCCTATGTACGACCCTGAAACCGGTGCCTGTAAAAGCTATTTGATTAGCCTGGCCGATCAGCAGGTAAATCTTTGCGATCAAACCATTCAGTTTGCAAAAGATGAGTACATATACATGGAGATATCGCAAAAATATACCGTTGCCCAAACTAACTACATGGCCTCATTTTCGGGCTTTAAACCGGTGCAGCATTTTTACGATATCCGTAACTGGTTTTTAGACGCAGTTTGGCTGGTAGAGTAGTAGAAACAAGAGCCAAGAAATTTAGAGTCAGGAATCAAGATTCAAGATAAAAAACTACGCCGCTGTATGTGTCCTCACATACAGCTTTTTTATTACAACCCCGCCTTTATCTGTGTCTTCACATACAGCTTTTTTTATACAACATTACTTAATTGAAGATATATTTGCATATCACCTTCCTCAAGGGGGTGGAATATAGACCATGAGCAACTTCTCGTTAAAAGACAAAGTAATTATTGTAACCGGTGGCACCGGCGTTTTGGGTGAGGCCTTTATTAATGGCATTGCCGAAGCGGGTGGCATTGTGGGTGTTTTAGGACGTAAACAAGAGGTAGCCCAGGAACGGGCCGATGCTATTATAGCCAAAGGCGGACAAGCCATTGCCCTTGTTGCCGATGTGATGAACGAAGCCGACCTTGTGGCAGCCCGTAATAAGGTAGTTGACACCTATGGCCGCATTGATGGTTTGGTTAACGGCGCAGGCGGTAGCATACCCGGTGCGGTGCTCACGCCCGAAACTAATTTGTTTGAGATGAACCTCGATGGTATGCGCCGCGTAATGGACCTTAACCTTTGGGGCAGCATTGTACCCACACAGGTATTTGGCGAAGTAATGGCTAAAGGCGGTAAGGGTAGTATTGTTAACATCTCATCAATGGCGGCACAACAGGCGGTTACTAAGGTATTGGGATACAGCATGGCCAAAGCTTCTATTGATATTTATACCAAGTGGTTTGCCCTCGAGGCAGCCAACCGCTACGGCGATTGCCTCCGCATGAACGCCATTGCTCCCGGCTTTTTCCTTACCGATCAAAACCGTGCCCTGCTCACCAACCCCGACGGTACCTATACCCAACGCGGCAATCTTGTACTCAACAACACACCCTATAAACGTTTCGGCAAACCCGAAGAATTGATAGGCGGCCTTATTTGGTTATTAAGTGATGCTTCGGCCTTTGTAACCGGCACCGTGGTTACTATTGACGGCGGATTTTCAATGTTTAGCGGAGTTTAAGATAGAGTCAAGAACCAAGAGCCAAGAATCAAGACTTTCTTTGCAATAGGGTAGATTTTCTCTCTACCTTGTCATTTCGAGGAACGAGAAATCTTTTCGACCTGAACAAGTTAGTCGCCTCGAAAAAATTTCTCTCTATCGTTCGAAATGACATATTTTTAATTATGTTGCAGGATAATCGTAGCTCCTAGTTCCTGGTTCTCGCTTCTATTTCCCCCGGCTTAAATAATAGTGCCACAATATCATAGTCGCAATGCTCCTGTACGGTTGCCATTGTTCGGCTATCAGCAGCAATTCGTCTTTGGTGGTAGCAGTTGGCAAACGTTTCAATCTTTTCATGGCATTCACAACGGCCAGGTCGCCAATAGGAAAAATGTTGGTACGGTGAAGGGTCATGAGCAGGTAAATATCGGCCGTCCAGTTGCCAATGCCTTTGAGGGAAGTGAGGCGGTGCCGCACCTTTTCATCAGGTAAATTCTCCAACTCTTCAAGCTTGAGTTGACCACTTAGCAAGGCTTCGGCCAGGTAGCGCACATAAGCCATTTTTTGGCGGCTAAAATAACAGGCCCGTAATTCTTCATCAGTTAATAAAAGCAAACGTGCAGGAGTCACTTCTTGTATATTCTCTTTCAGCTTATTTAAAGCTGCCAATGCCGATGCCAGCGATACTTGCTGTTCGAGTATTACATGTACTAAAGATTCAAATGTATTACTGCGCGACCAAAACCGCGGGTAGCCATAATGTTTGATAACCCAAGCCAGATCGGCATCCGCTAAGGCTAATTCATCGCATAAGCTATGCAGGGTTTGCTGGTTGAATATGAATTGGTTTTGCACCTGATAAATGTAAGTTAACAAACTTACATAGCAATATCCTGATCAATGCGTGGGTCTTCGGGTAAAATTTCCATGTCAGGGAAATCGATGTATTCCGCGTACCATTGTATTGCGTTAATTACGTCGAGCGCATCATCAGGCGAAATATTGATGGTTTCAAAAGCATATAGCTTTTTATCAGCATAGCCATAGAGTTGAATTTCGCTTGTGTCGGGCGTAAAGTTTTCGTTGGTAACACAGTAAACTTTCACCTTCAAGCCGGTATCACGCGAGTGAATTACGTCACGGCAAGCGTCATTCGGATCGGTTGCTAAAAGAAATACGGACTGTTCCATATTATCCTAACACAACAATTTATATATAGTTTATTATTAATGTGTTTAAATATTTAGCAATAGGTTGAAAATATAACCGCGGAATAATTTTAAGTTTCAAGAAAATCAGAACAATGATTTACCGACAATGTTAAAATTTTAAAGAAACTAACATGAAGCCAAGCCTCCAATATTTATTGATGTCATTATTAGCCATATTGCTGTACTCGTGCCATGAAGACCCGAAAAATAAGTTTGGAGGGCCATCGAATGCGCGGGATACAGCCACATCTCGCCGGGATACCAGTTCTGTAGGAACACGTACTGATGGACATGGTGAATAACCTTTGATTAAAAATATAAATGTGGAATTAATTATCCCAAATTCCACATTTGTGGGAAATTTTTCTACAAGAGAAAAATAATTAACTATGAAAGGTGCTGATTTTTGCTTGTAGAGGCCGGATTAAACCATTGGTACAAGAATTGTCTATGTATTAATGCCCTACTCAAAAGGGCTGTTTTTCATAGGTAGATGTAGAGTCGGATTACTGCGAGAGTTGTCCGACTTTCTTTTTATATATCTTTCCGTCGGCGCAAGGCTTCTTCTCCAAAGCTTATTAAATCTTTAGCCGTTATAAAGCCAACCGTGTTCAATACAATTTTTCCTTTGCTGTCAAATATAATGAGGGTAGGATAAGCCCGCATGCCCCATTGCTGTGCTAATTGCGGGTGGTTGCCTCTTTCCATATCTAATGCAACGTTTATAAAGTTTTGATTATAAAACGTTGCGGCATTTTTGTTTTTAAAGGTGGTTGCCTTCAGCATTTTGCACGGGCCGCACCAAGAGGCATAGGCATCTACAAAAATGTATTTATTTTGAGCAGCAGCCTGTTTCAGGGCTTCGGGCCATGAATTTTCAATAAAGTTTATCTGCTTATCGGTTTGTGCATACAGGGTGGCGCACATTGTGAGGGTAATAACCCATATAATCAATGTTCTTCTCAAGTAATTCATAATTATATACCAGTTTCTTTATTGGTAAAGTTGGACAAGCATTTGCAGCAAAGGATTAAAACCTGATCACATCCGTATCGGGCGGTATGTGGCCTAACAGCCTGAACATACTCAAAATTTGTCCTTTATGATGAAACTCGTGCGTAGCAACATGGGTGAAAATTTGTAATGGCGTTGACTGTGCCTGTTTGCCGCTGGCAGTAATTCCATTGATGGTTTCGGTAAGCCTGTTCTCGTAAGTGTTAATAAAGCTGATTACCAGTTGATCAACCTGAATATAAAAATTGCGTATGCTTTGTAAATCGGGATAGTCTTTTTCATCGGCATAAGGCATGTTCAGTTTCATTGTGAAATTGGCCATCCAGTGCAGGTATACGTTGGCGTTATGAACCCACAAGTAGGCAATGCTCTTATCAACAAAGGCAGGTACGGGCGTGTGCAATTGACCAGGTAAATTGGTTTCAGCAAACTGAAGTACCACACCGCGCGAACCGCGAATCATTTCGTATTGCTGATATAGGAGAGCTGCATTTTCCATGTATGTAAATTTAATTAGCTGCCGGGTCTTGTGCAAATATGCGGCTTAACTGCTCATACAATTCGGGATGTTTATCCTGCAACTGGTCAGGTTTCTCAAAAAAGTATTCAGACACCACGGCCAAAAACTCAGCCTCATTGGTGGCCGCGTAAGCATCAATGTCCGATTTGCCCCGCTCAATGCGGTTGATTTCCTGGTGCATCATTTTTAGCCAGGGTGTGGCATATTCGTGCGGTATCAGGTTTTCAGGCACGCCATCGGTTGCGCCGTCGCTTTTATCAAGCAGGTGTACAAACTCGTGTATGCCGGTGTTGCTTTTGCCCGATGATTTGCTAAACCCATGCAACAAAGCCGAACGCGATAGCAACATCTGACCGTTCATATACCCCGAGCCAACCATGCCCATAATGTTCCGGTTTTCATCGCCTTCAAACTGAAAATCGTTGTTAAAAGTATCGGGATAGAGTATTACATTGGTGAGGTTGTTATAACGCCACTCTTTGTAGCCAAAAATAGGAATTACGGCACTGGAGGCCACCAGCACCCGGTCAAGATCGGTTATCTCAAGCCCTACGCCTTCAATATGCACACGATCTAAAAATGCGGCTATCATGCTTTCAAAGCGTAATTGGTTAGCATCATCAAGGTTGGTGTAGTAGTCTACATGGTCGTTTAACAACTTTTTTAATGATTCATTTAACGATAAGGCAGGCGTATTATCCTTAGGTTTTTTGCCAAATAAGCTATATGCGGCTAAAATAAGCGCCAACACAATCAGCGCAGTAACAACAACAAATGTGTTCATGGTTTTGGGTAACGTTTGTGTTTGAATATAGTTCGGATGAATATAAGAATGCCTGAAGTTTGTAATTTGCAGTAAACAATATAAAACTAAACAAAACCATGAGAGCAATAAATCCTTGGATCAACTTCAATGGTAATGCCGAAGAAGCATTTAATTTTTACCAATCAGTTTTTGGTGGAGAATTTACCAGGATCACCCGTTTTAAAGACTTGGCAGGTCCTGATTTTGAGGTGCCGGAAGAGGAGGCCGATAAGATCATGCATATTGGTTTACCGCTTGGTAAAAACAATGTGCTGATAGGCAACGATGTTCCTGCCTTTTTTGGCAGTGTAAGCGAAGATGAAAACAGGTCGAAAATACATGTAAGCACCGAAAGCCGCGAAGAAGCTGATAAAATATTCAACAGCCTATCGGCAGGTGGAGATGTGGAAGGGCCAATCGACGACAGTCCATGGGGCACCTATGCCGGTATGTTCAGAGATAAGTATGGCATTGAATGGATCGTGGATTTTGACCCGAGTTTGTAATGAGTAAACTTTACATCTAATAAAAAAGGGCTGTTTTTAGAAAAAAAAACAGCCCCTTTTTTAATTTTATATATGATGAGGGATTACCGGTCGGTATACTGTTCATCGTAATATTGCTGATAGTGCCCTGATGTTACATCATTCAGCCATTCTTCGTTAGCCAGGTACCAGTCAACGGTTTTCTCCAAACCTTCTTCAAAGGTAATGCTTGGGGTCCAGCCTAACTCGTTTTTAAGTTTGGTGGCATCAATGGCGTAACGTAAATCGTGGCCGGCGCGGTCGGTTACGTAGGTGATCAGTTTTGCTGATGTGCCTGCTTCGCGACCTAATTTCTGGTCCATGATCTCGCACAAAAGCTTGATCAGTTCAATGTTCTGCCATTCGTTATGGCCGCCAATATTGTATGTTTCGCCTGATTTTGCTTTGTGAAAAATCACGTCAATAGCGCGGGCATGATCTTCAACCCATAACCAGTCGCGCACGTTTTCGCCTTTGCCGTAAATTGGTATAGGCTTGTTTTGCTTGATGTTATGTATTGAAAGCGGTATCAGCTTCTCGGGAAAATGATACGAGCCATAGTTGTTAGAGCAATTCGAGATCACGGCATCCATACCATAAGTATCCTGGTAGGCACGCACCATGTGGTCGGAGCTTGCCTTTGAGGCCGAGTACGGCGAATGCGGATCATAAGCGGTTTCTTCAGTAAACATTCCGGTTTCGCCTAATGTGCCGTAAACCTCATCGGTTGATACGTGGTAAAAACGGGTTTCATCGTAACGACCTTTCCAGTGGTAGCGAGCTGCGTTAAGCAGGTTTACCGTGCCCACCACGTTGGTCATTACAAATTCCAGCGGGTTCGATATAGAGCGGTCAACGTGCGATTCGGCAGCTAAATGGATAACCGCATCAGGCTTTTCGGCACCAAAAAGCTCATCTATAAACTGGGCATCAACAATATCACCTTTTACAAATTTATAGTTAGGCTCATTCTCAATGTCTTTAAGGTTAGCCAGGTTACCGGCATAGGTTAATTTATCAAGATTGATGATCTGGTATTCAGGGTGAAACTTCACAAACCTGCGCACCACATGCGACCCAATAAAGCCGGCACCGCCGGTAATGATAATTTTTTTCATATAAACCTTATAATGGTTTGTTGGCAATTGCTTTTTCCCACTCCCACGCCGATGCCATCATGGTATCAACATTCAGCTCGGCTTTCCATTTCAGCACTTCTGATGATTTGGTTACATCTCCCCAAACCTGCTCCACATCGCCCTCGCGGCGCGGACCAATGCTCCATGCAAATTTAACGCCGGTGGTGCGCTCAAAAGCATTTACTATTTCCAGTACCGAAGTGCCTTTGCCGGTACCGATGTTAAATACATCATAACCTTTAAAGCCTTCATCTTCCATATATTTTAATGCGGCAACGTGTGCTTTAGCCAAGTCAACCACATGAATATAGTCGCGTATACAGCTACCATCAGGCGTATTGTAATCATCACCAAAAACGGTTACTTTTTCGCGTTTGCCAATGGCGGTTTGAGTAATAAACGGTACCAGGTTTTGTGGTACACCAATTGGCAACTCGCCAATTAAGGCCGACTCATGCGCACCAACAGGGTTAAAGTAGCGTAATGATACCACTTTATAGTTAGCGCCCGAAGCGATCATGTCTTGCAGTATTTCTTCTGCAATTTGCTTGGTGTTACCATAAGGTGATTGCGCAGCTTTTACAGGTGCATCTTCGGTTACAGGCAAATGATCGGGCTGACCATAAACGGTGCAGCTTGATGAGAACACAAAGTTTAAGGGCTTGCCATAGTACCCGTTTAACAGGTTAAGCAGTGAGTAAAAATTGTTACGGTAGTATTTCAACGGATGAGCAACCGATTCGCCCACGGCCTTAAAGGCCGCAAAGTGAATAATGCCACTAACATCGGCAATTGAAGTTGCCAGGTTTTTTACTGCAGCTTCATCACAAAGGTCTACCTGGTGAAATTGTGGTTTAAAACCCAGAATGGTAGTTAATTGATCTAAAATGCTGATGTGCGAGTTAGACAGATCATCAATTATGACAGGTTCGTAACCAGCCTGCACCAGTTCAACAACCGTATGCGAGCCTATAAAACCCAATCCACCGGTTACCAATATTTTTTTCATAGAAATACTTTTCGCAATTATAATTATTATTTATTGTATTGAGAGAACTCCTTGTGTTCAATGATGTACTAAGGCAATGCTTAAAGCACTCGTAAGTAATCTTTAAAACCTCCTGGTGGTTTAACTCCACCTACCAGTTAAAATAGTTTTGGCTTTAGCCATGTCAAATAATTCTTACTCAGGATTATTAGGGCAGTTACCATTAAACCATGAACCATTACCAAAAAACTAAAGAGCATTTTAAGCATGTAATTAATTATGTTGCTGGTTAAATTGTTACTTTTACAGTCAACGAATATAATACTTATAACACGGATGCTTATTATCTACAATATTAGCATTAAATTATATTATCTGCTTGCCATTATTGCATCTAACTTTAGTGCCAAAGCTAAAGCATGGGTAAACGGACGC
The DNA here is from genome assembly GCF_031951985.1 of Mucilaginibacter terrae. NCBI lineage: Bacteria > Pseudomonadati > Bacteroidota > Sphingobacteriia > Sphingobacteriales > Sphingobacteriaceae > Mucilaginibacter > Mucilaginibacter terrae. The sequence goes on from NZ_JAVLVU010000001.1 coordinate 3,659,518, forward strand.
CGCACCCAAAAGGTTACACCGCTACCTAAAAGTATATGGTTCCATTTTGCTTCGTTAGGTGAGTTTGAGCAAGGCAGGCCGGTTTTAGAGCAAGCCAAACTTAAGTACCCCGATCATAAAATAGTAATAACATTCTTTTCGCCATCGGGCTACGAGATACGTAAGAATACCGTTTTTGCCGATACAGTGTACTATTTGCCATTAGATAGCGCCAAGAATGCCCGGCAATTTATTGAAGCCATAAAGCCATCGATAGTTGTTTTTACCAAGTACGAGTATTGGTACCATTATTTTAACGAGCTGCATAAACGGCAAATACCGCTTTACGTTATATCGGCCATATTTAGGCCTAATCAAATATTTTTTAAATGGTATGGTGGCCTTCACCGCAAAATTTTGAGCAAGGTTACCCGCTTTTTTGTGCAGGATGAGGCTTCAAAGGATCTGCTCAAAACCATAGGTGTTAACAACGTATTGATAAGCGGAGATACCCGTTTTGATCGGGTGTTTACGAATGCCAAATCTCCAAAGGCTTTGCCACTTATTGAAACTTTTATTGAAGATCAAAAGGTTTTTATAGCAGGTAGCACCTGGCCGCCTGATGAAGACCTGATCATTCCGCTGATTGAGCGCCACCCCGACTGGAAATTTATATTTGCCCCACACGAGATAGGGGAGGATAAAATATTACGGCTCACTAATGCTATTCCACAGAGTAAAATTATGCGTTTCTCGGAGTTTCCGCGCATGACTGATATTTCGGGTTACCAGGTTTTGGTCATCGATAATATCGGGATGCTTTCATCTCTTTATCAATACGGCAACATGGCTTACATTGGCGGTGGTTTTGGCGTTGGCATTCACAACACGCTCGAAGCTGCGGCGTTTGGTATCCCGGTAATATTTGGCCCCAACTACGAGCGATTTAAAGAAGCACGAGATTTAATCAGCCTGCGAGGCGGTTTCAGCATTAGCAATGCCGAAGAGCTAAAAAAGCTAACCGATAAGCTGGTGTTTGATAATGAGTTTCGCGAAGCTACCGGCCATATTTGCAGCGATTATGTTAACAAAAGCAAAGGTGCTACCGAGCTAATTATGACTACGCTGTTGCGCTAAATATTTAATCTATACTTTGGGTAGATTATTTATATTTGAGGTACAATAACCCCACTTGTCATATTCTACTTTGTCTACTGATACCTTTAACAAGCATATTGCCGAACTTGCCCGGCTGTCAAACACTCTTCCCGGGGTAGTAATTATTCATAAACTCGATGGCTCGGTGGTGTGGATGTCTGAACGTGGACTTGCCCTGCTGGGTATTACGCAAGAGGAAGCCACCCAACTTTCATCGGCCGAATACTACAACAAGTTTTTTAACGGAGAAGATGCCAAAGATTATGTGCCCAAGATATTAACTATGTTGGAGCATAATAATGATGATGAGTTTTGCACCTACTTTCAGCAGGTACGATATAAGGGGCAAGCAGATTATACCTGGCATATGAGCAGCGTTAAAATATGGATGCGCGATGCTGCAGGCGCACCACTTTACACCATTACTATGGCCTTCCCTGTAGAGGCTATGCACCACATGAAGGCCAAGGCCGAGCGCCTCTTGCAGGAAAATAATTTTTTGCGGCAGAATATTAATAAGTATGCATCATTAAGTCAGCGCGAACGCGACATACTGAAATATATGGCAGAAGGTAAAAGTTCGGGCGATACAGCAGCCGAGCTATTCATCTCATTCAATACAGTTGAAACACACCGTAAAAACATTAAAAGAAAGTTGGGCACCAACTCTTTTTACGAATTAAGCCAATATGCCCGCGCCTTTGACCTGATATAGTGTTTTTAATCTGCCAGCAGTTTTGCTACCACTTGCGGCACACCTATAGTTGCCTTCGCTTCAATTTTATGCACCAAAGCACTCTCGCGTACTTTCGGTATGTTAGGGTCTATGATGTATTTGGGAGAGTAATTGGGTACATAATTAATGAGCCCGGCTGCCGGGTATACTGCCAGTGAAGTACCGATCAGCATAAAAATATCAGCCTCTGAACATAGCTTTGCTGCAGTTTCTATCATGGGCACGTCCTCGCCAAACCAAACCACATGCGGGCGAAGCTGTGACCCCAATTCGCACAACTGACCAAATTTAAGTTCCCAGCCATCAATGGGGTAGGTTAAGGTTGGATCAATATCTGATTGCGACCGTATAATTACACCATGTAAGTGTTCCACCTTGCCTGATCCCGCCCGCTCGTGTAAATCATCAATGTTTTGGGTAATAATGGTTACATCGTACTTGTTTTCCAACTCAACCAGCGCATGATGGGCTGCATTAGGCTGGGCTTCCAAAACCGACTTTCGGCGCATGTTGTAAAACTCCTGTACCAACGCCGGATTTTTTCGCCAACCTTGCGGTGTAGCTACCTCTTCAATATCGTAACCTTCCCACAATCCATCACTGTCGCGAAAAGTTTTTAAGCCGCTCTCGGCACTGATGCCGGCCCCGGTTAGGATGATAAGTTTTTTCATAGATAGGCTCAAAATAAAAAAAGCCCCTGCATAATGCAAGGGCTTTGAGTGATAAGGCTTAAGAAATACTTTTAATAAGGATTTATAAGCGGAATTTTAAAACTATTTAAATAGCGCAATATGCCATTAAACTCTCGGCTAATCAATCACCGGAAATGGGTATTTTGCTATTAATTGGCTTAAATCTTAGCTTTCTTTTCCTGTGCTTCCTCAATCTCATCGGCGTCGGGCCTTAACGGCTCCTGCTCCTTTACGGCCTCGGGTTCAAATTGCATATTTAGGTAAATAGGAAAATGGTCGGACCCGAAATTGTTAAGGCGCTTTATTTGTTTGAGTTTGAAATGCCTTGATGTGAAGGCATGATCTAACGGAAAGCGCATAAAAGGATGATGCGCATTAAATGAATTAAAAAATCCTCTTCCCCTGCGTGGGTCAAGCAGTCCGCTCATTTTTAAAAACAGTTCTGTTGTATGGCTCCAGGCCACATCATTAAGGTCGCCTGCTACTATTACGGGCAGGTTGCATGCCTTGGCTAAATCGGCGACCAGCAATAATTCTTTATCGCGTTCGGTTGAGCGTACGTTTTCGCCGGGCACGGGAGGGGTGGGGTGCACGGCATACAATTGCACCGGCTGCCCGCAAGGCAATATAACGCGGGTATGTATGGATGGAATGTCCTTTTCCACAAGATACTTTACCGAGGTGTCTTCAAGCTTTAATTTTGAATAAAGCAAAAGTCCATAAGTGTTTTCTAACGGCACCCGCACATGATAGGTGTAGTTCTCTTCCAGTTTGCGGGTTTGCTCATCCCAGTTTTTATTGGTTTCCAGGAGGATTACTACATCAGGGTCGGCTTTTGCTATTTCGGCAAGGCATCCTTCGTAGTTGTCGTTATCTTCTAACACATTGGTTATCATAAGGCTAATACTTTGCCCCGGCCTACTTTTACTAACGGCCAATACCTGCTTTTTACCAAAGGGGGTAAACGGCCATATAAGCGTGGTAAGAAAAATGGTGTTAACAGATAATGCAACGAGGAATACCAGATCAATAATACTATCTCTTTGGTAAAATATTATCCATAAACCGATGCCTGTTATGTTCAGCACCAGCTTTTGTAATCGCGGATAATCAAATACCCGGAATATCCAGTAATCATGCCTCACGAGAGGCAACAGCGTGAAAACAAATAACAGCGACGAGTAAATGATGTTAAATATATGCAAGGCGTAAACAGCTAATAGTAATTGTTAGTGCAGCTAATTAATGCACAACTGCAGGTTTTGTTTTGCCATAAATAAAAAGCGGGCAATATCACTAAGATAGCCCGCTTGAAAGTCATAATAAAATTAAAATTAGTTGGTACCTGCTTTAGGTGCTTCTTTACGGGGAAGCATTTCGGCACGTTGCGAGGTGTGGTATACAAATGATGCAACAATGGTGGCTGCCTGTTTTAAATCATCTTCAACCAAACGGTCGTAAGTGTCCTGGTTACTGTGGTGGGTACGGGTATTGTAGTCCATACCATCCTGAATAAACTGGAAGCCTGGGATGTTAACTGCATCGAAAGATTGGTGGTCGGTACCGCCGGTATTGCCAATGGTAACGGTGGTAGCACCTAAATCTTTAAAAGGTTCTAACCAGCTTTGAAAAATAGGACCAACACCCGCATTACCTTGCTGGTAAACACCGCGAATTTTACCGGTACCGTTATCTAAGTTGTAATAGGCCGATACTTTGGCTTGCTCGGCTTTTAATGAATCTTTTTTGCCAAAGTGGGCAGCCACATAACCACGCGAGCCAAACAGGCCCTGCTCTTCAGAACTCCACAAAGCAATTCGGATGGTACGTTTTGGTTTAAAGCCAATGGTTTTCAGGATGCGCATTGCCTCCATCATTACGGCGCTGCCTGCGGCGTTATCGGTGGCACCGGTACCGGCATGCCACGAGTCAAAGTGACCACCCAGCATTACCACCTGGTCTTTCAGTTTTTTATCGGTGCCGGCAATTTCAGCCACTACGTTATAACCTTGCAGGTCATCATTGTAAAACTGGGTTTGTACATCGGCTTCCATGCTAACTTTTTGACCGGCACGCAACAGGCGCACAATGCGTAAAAAGTCTTCGCCACTGGTCTCTAATTCAGGGAGGGCTGCTTTCGCAGTATCAGCGTATGATGCGCCGTTAGTGGTAAACACTGTACCATCGGTACCACGGCCCTGGCTCAATATTAAGGCTACGTTTTCTTGCTGAAAGAATGCACTAATGGCACCACGCATAGCCGCAGCTTTTGCACGGGCAGCCATAAACGTAGCCATTTGCGGGTTACCGCCACCGCGCTGACCGCCGCGGGCGCCGCCAGCAGGTTGAGGCGTAGCAGCAGCCATTTTTGCTAATTCTTCATCCGTATAGCGCGACAAGTCGGGGTTTTTGCTGCGTACTAATGCAGGGGCATTATTATCAATAATTACAATTTTACCAGCTAACTGGCCTTTATATTTTTGCAGGTCGGTTACGGTATCAACTTTTAGCAGGGTAACATCACCTTTGATGGCACCTTTGGTACTGCTGGTCCAGGCTTTAGGAATGGCAATAATGGCGTGATAGTAAGGAACGGTAATAGCCGCATAGTTTTTGTTTACCTGCCAGCCTTTACCAAATTTACCCCACGGCTCTAATTTAGCATTTACCAGTCCGTAGCTTTTTAACTCGTTGGCAGCCCAGTTTTGAGCTTTTTTTAAACCCGGAGATCCTGACAAACGCGGACCCGCCACATCAGTTAAATAAAAGGCAGTTTTCATTACTTGCGAATGATTCAGGCCTTCTTCGCGTATTTTTTTTACCGCTTCGGCATCAATAACTTCCTGCGCTAATGCAGAAAAGCCCATCCCAGCGGTTAAAAGTGAAAGGAGTAGAGTTTTTTTCATGTTTGCGTTAATTAGTTGAGAGTTTCTTTCAAAACTATCGATTTATAAAACCAAATTTTATTCTGATAGCTAAAATCTTCGTTACAATTGTAAGTTATTAGTGCTTATTTTAATACCAAGCAAGCATAAAGCTAACTAAATAGCTATAGGCCCGGTTATTTCTTCTGGAAACCGCGAGATTTAACATGGATATTTGCGTTTGCCCAATTACTTGCTTAACTTGCTGATCACCAATTTGTCGATCATGGAAAACCTGAACATTCCTGCCGGTTACCAGCGTATTATGCCGTACCTTATTGTAAAAGATGCCGCTGCGTTTTTTACGTTCATGCAAACCGTTTTTGGTGCCACCGAAAAAATGAAGGTGATGCGCGATGAGCATACTTACATGCACGCCGAAATGCAGATTGGTGATGCCACCATCATGTTTACTGATGCCACAGAGCAATTTCCTGCACAAAACGCCGGATTGTTTATTTACGTTGCCGATTGTGACGGCACCTACAAAAAAGCCACGGATAACGGAGCCAGTACCATTATGCCACCCGCTAATCAGGATTACGGCCGTAGCTGTGGTGTGTTGGATGCCTTTGGTAATACGTGGTGGATTACGCAGGCCGTATGATTAAGAAGAGTTATGTTTTAGCCGAATTATTATGGGTGGTTGCTGTTTTGCTTTTCTGTTGGGGATTTGCCATATGGCTAACACCAGCTACAGGCTTGTTTAATTTAGATATTGAGGTAACTGTTTACACTATTCCGTTTATTGTTAAGGGCTTTGGATTAATTGTTTTTCCGTTTATGTTACTGGGGATAGTTATATATTATGTGAAGGAAAGCTTTTATAGTTACCGACGGTTTTTACCCAATACCATATTGCTTTGCTTTAATTTTTTGCTGTTGCTACTGATTATAAGTGTGCCACTGTTAATCTCTTATTTCTTTAATTTCAAAGAGCAAGGTATCACCATTTATCCGCCTTTATCGGCATTGCCCAAGGCTAACAGTGCTGAAATGTTGCTTGTAAATTTGGCTAAGGCAGGATATATATTATATGGTATTTTGATAGGCCTAATGATAAGTCTTGTAATATCGGCATTGTTAACAAGGAGAGCATGGAGCTACCTGCCTTTGCACCAATGATAACGTGGGTAAATTGAGGCTCAAGTATTCCGCGTTTGCTCCATTATCATAGTCACGTATTCCTGAAACCACCTACCGCATAAACCAATGCATAAAACCGCAACTGCTGCATACAAAGCACATGGCGGTACTATCTGTCCACTCTAAATTAAAAAAGGTGCGGGTGGGTGAGTGCAGTTGTTCTCGGCGGGTATAAAAGGTTTCGTTTTCGCAAAAAGTGCAAATCAGTTGCTTATTATCTATTTGATAAGGTTTTGCTTCTTCGGCGCTAAATAAGCCCATATATTAAGTGGTTTAGTGTTTAGTAAATATAGTAAACCAATGCCACATCGTCACAACCTTATAACAAACAACTTAGCTTTGTAAAGTTTACATATACATAACACATTTGCCGCTAAATGCTGTTAAACTTGCAGCCATGAAACCACGCTGTGCATTTCCTGCTTTATGTATGAGAGAAGCCATCGTGTGTTCATCTCAACTCTTAATCATACCATTTTCATGAAAATAGGCATTGTATGCTATCCTACCTTTGGCGGTAGCGGTGTAGTGGCCACCGAACTGGGTAAGGCCCTGGCCGACCGCGGTCATCAGGTTCACTTTGTTACTTATAACCAGCCCGTACGGCTCGATTTTTTCTCCGAAAACTTATTTTACCATGAGGTTGCCGTAAGCAAGTACCCGCTTTTTGAGTACCCGCCTTATGAGTTGGCCCTGGCCAGCCGTTTGGTTGATGTGGTGCGCTTTGAAAAACTCGACGTGCTGCATGTGCATTATGCTATTCCGCATGCATCGGCCGCTTATATGGCTAAGCAAATACTGGCCACCTACGGCATCAACATACCATTTATTACCACGCTGCACGGTACCGATATAACCCTTGTGGGAAATGACCGTACTTACAAACCCGTGGTAACTTTTTCTATTAACCAAAGCGATGGCGTAACCTCGGTGTCTGAACATTTGAAACAAGACACCTACAAGTTCTTCGACATTGAAAAAGACATTAAGGTAATTACCAACTTTATTGATCTGAAACGCTTTAACCATACCCCTAAAGAACACTTCAAAAAAGCTATTGCCCCCGAGGGCGAAAAGATACTGGTACACACCTCCAACTTTAGGCGGGTAAAGCGCACTGCAGATGTGATCAGCATTTTTGCCAAGGTAAATGCGGTAATACCCTCCAAGCTTTTAATGGTAGGCGATGGGCAAGACCGCCCCGAGTGCGAACAAATGGCGCGCGATTTAGGCGTAAGCCATAACGTACGCTTTTTGGGTAAGCAGGATGCCGTAGAAGAAATTATGTCGGTATCTGATCTGTTCCTGATGCCATCACAATCTGAAAGCTTTGGTTTGGCAGCATTAGAAGCCATGGCATGCCATGTGCCGGTTATTAGTACCAATGCCGGTGGTTTGCCCGAACTTAACGTGGAAGGCTATACCGGCTTTTTACGCGATGTAGGTGATGTGGACGGTATGGCCGAGCGCGCGATCTATATTTTAGAAGACGAAGCCCGGTTACAACAGTTTAAAGAAAATGCCCTTACCCACGCCCGTAAGTTCGATTTGGCTAATATTTTACCCGAATACGAAAACTTTTACATGCAGGTAATTGAAAACAGTAAACGTGTTTAATTAAACCGTTCGTCAACATAACGGTCTGAGTTAATAATAAAGCGCAAAACCTGTACAAACAAGCGTGCCGGTTTTGTGTATTATTATACATTCAATAAACACTACAATGAAAAGAATATTTCAAATCGTTTTAACTGCCGTTGTTATAGGGCTAACCTTTGCGGCTTGTTCTACACAAAATGCAGCCACCGGCGTTCAAAACGTTGGTCGTGGTAAATTTACCGGCACCTGGACCGTAAGCCGGGTAAGCTATGAAGGATTGGTTGAAAACGCCGTATCGAGCGCGTTCGACGAGGCCAAACCATCGGCCTTTGTAGGCAGTACCTGGAAACTGACCAACAGCGGTAATGGCATGTACACGCTGAGCAGTGGTGTATCGCAAACCATTTTCTGGTCGGTAAACAATACCGGCGCTAACGGACAAATGTTCCAGTTCAAAAAAATATTTGAGGGCGACAAAGCCAAAAACGTGCAACAAGGCTACCAGTTACTGGTAAGCAGCAACGATGGCAGCAAAATGGTGCTTAAAACCCCGGTTGCCATTGGCAACAGCACCGGCTATGTGGTGTATAGCTTCAGCAAGCAATAAGATAGTTTTTTTTCTTTTAATAAGGGAGCGCCGGTTAGTAATAGCCGGCGTTTTTTTGTGTGACATTTATTTTTGTGTCATTGCGAGGAGCGGAAAGGAAAAGAGCATTGGGGCGACGTGGCAATCTCAGCCAGGCAGGTATACAACCTTGCATGTGGAGATTGCCACGCTATCGCTCGCAATGGCACTGAAGGTTAGACACCTTACGGCATCCTCTTCAAACCTTCCCATTTCACCCTCCACTTCCCATCCTTAGGAAACCCCGGATTCATACCCTTACTACCATCCCAACCTGCACACATCATAGCTACTGCGGCTAACAAGCCACCGTTGCCGGGCAGGTACAGGCGCAGGCGATCGTCCTGATAGTTGTGTCCATTAATAAGGTATACGTTAGTATGGATGTTCATAAACAAGGCATCAACCGCCTTATCGGGTTTACCCAAACGGCCGGCTGTCATAGCTACCATCGGGAAATCCCAGCCCCAGGTGTCTTGCCAGTCCCAGGTGTTCCAAACCAGGTCAAATGTTTTATTCATTACGCCCATGTCGAGGCGTTTGTTGTAAGGTACCATACCTAAGGCACCCATTACCGATGGATGGTCGGTTTTGTACTTAAGATTGGTGTACGAGTCGGGAGCGCTTTCGGTAGCCAGGTAAACGCCATCAGCCTGTGGCAGGGCCGATAGTTTTTGCATCACCTCAGCATACTTTTTATTAGGCTGCATACCCAGGCGTTTGCGCCATTGCTGGGCTGTTTGGAGTGCCCAGTACCAATATTGAAGCTCGTAGGTTGGGTTAAATGTATCTTCGGCATTGTACCGTTCCTGTGCCGGTATAACGCCTTTACCTAAAATATAGCGGTTTTTATCCTTTTCATAATAAGGGAACGATGCCATGAAATCGGCCGTGGCCATTACGTTCTTTTTATAAGCGGCAAGCGTTTTGGCATTGGGGTGAGCACGGTAAGCCAGCTCGGCAAAGTAAATAAAGTGTGGCTGCTGCCAAATTAGTAGCGCACCTACCGATGATGGACTTTCGTTACCATCGGGGTCGGTCATTTTTTGCCAGCGGGCACCTTCGTAGCCCTGGCGTTGGGCAATTTTTACCGCATTATCATAAACATGGTCGTACCATTTCATGCCTTTTTCCAGTAGTTGCTCACGTCCCCAAAGGGCAAAGTGTATGCCGTGCCACCAGTGCATTTCAAGGTGGGGCTTGCCATACCAGCTGTTGTAAGTGAGACCAGTCTCTTGCGGAGGTTGCGAGCCTGCACATTGTATTTTAGTAAGGTATTGCGAGAGGATAACGCGACGCTCCAGTTCTTTGGCGCGTTTATCGGTACTGCCGCTAAAATCAATCGCACCACCGCTCATCCAAAACGCTTTCCAGTTTTGTATGCTGTTGGCATCAACCGCTGTAAAGGCGGCCAAGGTTGCTTGCTGGGTTTTGCTAAACAAACAGCTGAACTGTAAACTGCTGCCTCCTTTGGCTGATAACACAAAATCATGAGCTGCCGTGTTTGTAACGATAGCTGCACCGGTCCAGGCCAGTTCAGCATAGTAGGCATTGGTATCTAACTGGTGTTTAATAACTGCCATTTGCGCACCATTTTTAACTAACGATGAAGTATGCTTACTTGCATTTTTATAATTGGTAGCTACATCTGCCCATTCATTAGTAGGGAACGGGAAGCGCAAACGCACTTTTAACCGGCCTTGTTTCATCAGGTCCGATTGTATATTGAACGCCAGCAGATCCTGCTGCTGGTGCGAAACCGTGATTACTTTAACCGGCACACCATCAAACGTAAACGAACTGGTAATTTCTCCCGTCCATAAATTGAGGGTTTGAGTTATGTTTTTAATATCCGAAGGTTTGGCTTCACTACCATCCTTTTTGGTAAGCAATAGACCCAGGTTACCTAACTGCAAACGGTGCACATTTTGCCTGAACCAATCCGATGCCAACTTGCCACGCTCAGGCGTTTTTAGCTGTACCATGTAGCTCACCTTACGGCCATTAAGCATGTAATCCCTTAACGACTCCTCGGGTTTTAAATTCATGGTGTCTTTAAAACTGTGCCAGCCCCATTCTGATTGTGTGCCCAGCGGCACGCCTTTTTCGTATTTTTGCGGAAAGGTTTGCATGCCCGTAGCATCAACCGTGTAAGCAAATTTGCCATTGCCTACGGATAGCGACGACAATGAATCGATAGCCTTCACCACCACATTATGGCGTTTAACCAGCTGCTCGCGGTTAATACGCTGCGCATAGCCAGTTGAAGCCGCCACGCAACCCAGCGTAAATAAAATAATTTTAAGGTTCTTCATATTGGTTTTATTCTTGTGCTGCTCTTAAAAAGGGCAGTGTGTTTTGTTTTTCTGTTTACTGTCATGCTGAACTTGTTTCAGCATCCCACAGGCACCTCCTCCCCCTCACGTCATTGCGAGACAGCGGTGGATTGTGAAAGGGGCGTCGAAGCAATCTCTGCACTTGCTCGTCCTGCGCAGAGGTTGCTTCGTACCTCGCAATTACGAGAGGGTATTACCTCGCCAAACTATCTATCACGCCGTTGTCTGTGTCCTCACAAACAACAACCTACCTCACCAAACTAACCCCCATCAACCCAATCACCACATCGTTTGTAATGGTCTTTAACTCTAAACTCTTCAACTTCTTCGATGGGTCGAGCCACATATCCAGCACCGTGGCTGCACCACCGTCAATGCCCTTATTGCTGAAACCTTTTATGGTTGTAAAATCTTTAAAATCTAACGTAGCGGTGCCGGTTTTAAGGTAAACACGTAACGGTTTGGCAGCGCCGGGGTTAAAGGCAAAGCCATCGTTATCGTAATCCTGCTCAATAGGCCACCAGTTTTCGGGATTCCTTAATTCGAGTAACTGTTTACTGCCATCTTCATAAGTAATAGTCACCGTGCCGTTTACCAAACGGGTTTGCATAGGGTTGGTTGAACCGGCCATGAGCAAATAAGCATGCGATGCCGAACCGTTTAAAGGCACGTTCATACTACGAGGGTAATTATCCCATTGCGAGGTAAAGGCAATGTTTTTACCCGCGCTGCCCGGTGTTGCAAAGTTGATATGTTGTTGTAATTCGAGCAGGTTTTTATTGCCTGCTGCCTTGCGTAAACCACTATCATCAATATGTGCAGTAGTTAGCGGGTAGCACCAGTTGCCAATACCCTGCGTAGGCAGTTGCAGCGTTACACTTTTCGGCCGTGGCGAAAGGTATTGATTGGTGTAAATATGCGTAACCTCGTCGTTAAAGCGTGCCGACAGGTCAACCGGCTGCATAGCCTGACCGGTGTTCACCCGCCAGTTGATGATAGCTGTATCAATCACTTTACCTCCGTATTGCAGGCGTATATGATTACTGCCTGGCATTAAATGCTGTGCAGATACGGTTATTGGGGCCGATGTGCCTTTGGCGTCAACTTGTACGGTTTGCGTATAGGTCGATTTTAGTTCGGGATTAACCTGAACCTGAACAGCGCCCTCAGCCGCGTGGTTTATTACGGCAAACTTAATTTGATCAGCAGCTTGTTCTACATCAAATTTAAGCTCAACAGGCGAAGCGTGAACCAACACGTTAAGCGGTTGCCACCAGATTAAGGCACCTTGTTTAAGCTGAACAAACGCGGTGTGATTGCCGGTAATGGGCTTCAGCGTATAATTAAGCTGATTGGCTTTAAACGAGTGTGAGGCGAAAATACCTTGCGGGTCGTTTACCTTTAAAACACTGGCTTTGCCAAAAGATTGGTTGTAAGCCTGTCCCGCTATCCCTTCGGTTTCGGGTGTTGCTGCAATGATGGCTTCGGTACCCCAAACCAATTTAATTACGTATTGCTTTTGTGTTCCGGCGGCAATTTGGATAACCGGGTTACCCACTGCCGATGTTTGGCATGTCCATTTAACGGGTTTACCGTTTACTGTAACCTGTTTAACTTGTGCTGCTCGTGCGTTCAGTTCAAAATTTAAAGAGACGGTTTTTGGTAATGATGAACTGATGGTATAACTATCGGAATTACCGGTTCGCTTAAAATCAAAGCTCATATCGGGCACCTTAAGCGATGCATAAGCCCACCCGGCCGGTAAGCCGGGTTTAATGATAAGGCGGCTGTTGAGCATGTCGGGTTTTACGCCAAACAGGCCTTCAACCAGCGTGCGGGCGGTTATACCAATGGGGTCGCCAAAATCGCGATACAACTCGCCGCGTATGGCATCGTAGAAAGATAATTGCTGAAAATTACCCGGACTTGCGCCCAAATACATACTTTCGAGCAAAGTGCTTTTCCAAAGTTTATAGGCTTCTTCGGCACGGCCGCCCTGCCAGTAGGCCAAGGTGGTGTGCATGTTTTCGGCCATAGCCACATTATTGAGCGACCACGTGTAAGGCAGCCAATTGGTGGTAGACAGGAGGTAGTTATTTCCGGTTAAGCCTTTAGCCACAACAGGGATGTGCGGAATTTCGGTATCCACATATCTTAAGCTTTGGTAGGCCTGCATGGCATCGGGTATACCCTCGTCAATGGCATGGTAAATAGTCCACAACCCCGGCGAGGTATGCAGCAGTTTGTTTCCCAGCAAATCTTTAAATTCGGCATACGTGCCTTTGCCCGGCATCCATAGGTTTTTGGCAATAGCGGTTTTTATTTTTTCTGCCTCTTGCTTGTAGGGCGTGGCATCGTCGCCCGCTATTTGCGCCAGCTGGGCGGCAACAAAGTTAGCACGGTAATTATAGGCTGATGAATGCGTTACGCCACCGCCGCTGTATTGGAGGGCATCGCTGGCCCAAATGCAGCAGTAGGCATCGTAAAGGCCATCGCCATCGTGGTCGTAATTACGTTTTTCCCAAACGAGGTGACGTTTAATGGTAGGCCAGAGTTTTTTAACACTCGCTATGTCGCCCGTCCAGTAAAAGTGGGTGAGCATCTGATCAACAAAAACCAGGTTCATGTCATAATGGTGCGGCCGAATATCTCCGCCCGGATTACGTGCAATATATCCGCTGCTGAACATAGAATTACCCAGTTTTTCCTGCTGACGTGCCAGGTGCAGGGCGGTATCGGCAATCACAGGGCCGCTTTCGGGGTTAATAATTTGCGATAGGGCATAGCTACTGAAATGCTGCCATGCCCTATCATGCCATCCCAGCGGATCGGCCACGTAAGCACCGCGCCAGGCCGGTAAACGCATGCGCCAGGCCACTGCACCGTGCATGTATGAGGGCGCTTCCCATATGGCATCGGCAGCTACGGCAAGCGCTCCGCCCAAAGTATTAATGTATGGATCGGGCGTATTAAGCTGTACGCGCGAGGTTAGTTTTATACGTGCGGCTTCGGCCTTATTGGCTTCGGCAGCAAGTTGGGAATAGGATTTATCTAAACTTCCCCTGCCTATCATCCAGTATAAAGGCTTGGCCGTATCTTTAATTAAGCCGCATACCAATGGCTTGCCGGTGGAGGTTGAGTTATACAATTCCAAAGGTGCGCTTTGTTTATCGGCATCCGCTTGCTTTACAGCTACCGATGCAGGGTATACGCCTGTAATGCTGTTTTTAGAAACTTCGGCTTTGTTCTCCTTGATCGGGCTTTGTTCGTTTTCATACCGCGAAGCCTCAGTGGTTGCCTTTGCGGTAAAATCAAGCACAAAGGTTCCTGTTTTAAGCTGATAGCGGTTGTTAACGCAATATTCGGGTTTGAGATAAAAGGACGATTCCGGGTCGGCACCTATGTCGCCATCGCGCGAGAATTTTTTGCCCGTAGCACCGCCGTATGCCCATAAAAGCTGCACATCACCTGCGTTTTTCATCTCGGCTTTTAATATCAGGGTTTCGCTATTGGCCCCGGCCAGCACCTGTAAGTTGATGGTGCCTGCGCCCAGCATAGGGTCGGTGATGGTATATAGCATGGAACCCGGACGATACCTTGCTTCAATGTGTTGGGCATTGATGAGCCACTTGCTTTCGGTGCCTTTAATGAGGCCAAGTTTGAGATTGCCCCCCATGCCGGGCAGGTACAGGGCAAATTCAGGTAAATCCCCGGCCTCTATCCTAAACGCCGTGTTGGTTCCGTAAATGGCGCGGTTAAAGCGGCGGGTTCCGTTTTTAATCACAAAGTCTTGTCCGCTGGGTTGGTAACGTATGGTACGCTCTATGTTATGCCAGGGTTTTGCAGGAGTTTGCGCTTTAGTTTGCTGCGCCAAACAGCATAAACTGATAGGCGCGAGCCATAACGCCAGCGATTTGGGTAGCAATTTATTAAATATCACAGATAGAAACATGTATAGTTATTACGTTTTTAAGTAATGACTACGCTGCTTAATTGGTTTGCGCTAAGGTGGCTAAACTGAGGGTTAAATCAAAATTAATTGTGGAGGAGCAGGATAGATAAGGATGGAGGATGTGCAAAGTTGGTTAGGCATGGCGTCTACCGCTCATTGCCGCGGGGGCTATTTCTTTTGTCATAGCCACAAAAGAAACAAAAAGGCCTATTCATCGCAATCCCTCCCCACGCACGGGCAGCTCCCGGCCGGGTGCGCTGAATGCCCTGCGCTCCTTTTAGCTTCAATCAATTCTGTAAATTCTTTAATTCTGACCAATTCCAGTTCAGACAATTTCTCTGCCGTCGTCTCCCAGCTTCGGGGCGAAAGCGGGGCAGCACATGATGGCCTGTGCGGTAGGAAAGGGCCTTTTAGATTTTGCTGAAGGGGTGGCTTTTAGGGAACGAAGTTGGGCAAAAGATAAAAAGCCCGTGGTGCTGTCCTGTTTTGCAGCGTGGGGACTGTGCGACAAACGAAGCATTGTGGAGGTGACTTGATTTTTTGCTACCTTTTGTATCAAGACAAAAGTAGTAGCCCTCACGGCAATGAGCGGTATAAAAGCGATAAACTAACCGATAATATAGGCATTTACCACGCATTTCTTCGCCAGAAAACTCGGTAATTACTCCGAACAAGATTTCTCTCTATCGTTCGAAATGACAGCGGGGGATAAATGCAAAAAAGGCCGCTATTGTTATAGCGGCCTTCCTTATATTAATCAGTAATATTAAAACTGGTCTTTATGTGATTCTACGATCTCTTTCAGGAAGTTGTAAAACGGTTTGGCAAACTCCTTACGGCGCAGGGCAAACTCCACGTTAGTTTTCAGGAAATCGAGTTTGTTACCAATGTCGTAACGTTTACCTTCGATGGTGTGGGCATACATGCTTTCACTTTTCAGCAGGTTTACCATGGCATCGGTTAATTGTACCTCGTTGTTTTTTCCCGGAGGAGTTTTTTCAAGCGCGGTGTAAATTTCGGGCGTTAATACATACCTGCCGGCAATGGCCAGGTTTGATGGGGCACTTTCGGTTGATGGTTTCTCGATCAATTGGTCAAGGCTCATCAGTGTGTCAGACAGCATGCTGCCGCCTACAATACCATAACGTGATACCTTATCGTGCGGAACAGTTTCTACCGCAATAACAGTACTTTGGTATTGCTCGTAAATGTCAATTAATTGCTGGGTAACGGGTATTACCGAGTTGATAATGGTATCGCCCAGTAAAACGGCAAATGGCTCATTACCGGTGTGGTGACGGGCATAGTAAATGGCATCGCCCAGTCCGCTAATTTCTTTTTGGCGGATGAAGTGTATATTGGCCATGTCTGAAAGGTGCATGATCTCGTCATACATCTTGTCTTCTTTTTCCAGCAGGCGCTCTTCTAACTCAGGGTGGCGGTCAAAATGGTCTTCGATAGAACGTTTGCCCTTGCCCGAAATAATCAAAATATCTTCGATACCCGAGTCTACAGCTTCCTGAACAACGTATTGGATGGTTGGGGTATCAATTATAGGAAGCATTTCTTTTGGAGATGCCTTGGTAGCGGGTAAAAATCGGGTACCTAAACCTGCCGCTGGTATTACTGCTTTTTTTACCATTTTATATAATGTAAGGTTTTATAACTCTTGCGTTTAATTTTTTAAGACTGTATACCAGTTTCTTCAGCATTTCATCGTCTTGGTATGTACCAATAATTGCACCACCCGACCCGGTGAACGATGCTGATGCACCACAGTTGCGTGCTGTATTGATAAGTTCCATGTTGCTTTCGCTAATGGTCATGATTTTGCAACGGTTGTCAAAGTTGGCATTAATTAATTCGCCAAGCAAATTGTAATCTTGCGCTTCTATGGCTTTAATGCCTTCATCGGCCAGGCTGGCTATGGTTTGCAGGGTGGCTATAGTATGTTCATCCCCTTTGTCGTATTTAGCGCGAATTTCGTTCAGCACCTTGCCCGATACTTTGCCCAACTGGGTTTTATAAGCTAAATACAGTTTAGGCATTTTGTTAGGGTCCAGCGGGGTATAAACACCGTGGCCATGCTGTGCCATTTGGTCTTTGTTAAAGTCCATGTGTACAACACCTTCATAACATTGTATAACGCGGTCTTGCAAACCGGCGTTAATGCCCATTTCCTGGGTTTCGGCCTCTAAGGCAACGTTTGGCAGTATATGTAAAGGAATTTCAACCTGGTAAAACTGCATTAAGGCCTTAAGGGTAGCAATAATAATGGCACTTGAGCCAGCCATACCTACCTGGCGCGGTATGGTTGAATTATAGCGTATAGTAAAGTTTTTATTGGCCAGCCTGATGTTGTTAGTAATGCAGTAATCACAAAACTTTTTAATGGCCGCCTTAATAATGGGTATACCACCGTTATAGCCAATTAAAGCAGCAGTATCGCGCAGGTGATATATGTTGCGGAACGAATTGGCATCGGCTTCCTGCGGTTCAATAACCAACTCGGGCGATTGGAACAGTAAAATGTGAGCGCCAAAGTTTTTAATGCTCAGGCTTATGGTTTTGCCAAAATAGCCATCGCTTGGGTTACCAAGCAGGCCTGCCCTTGCATAGGCCCTTGAATCAATAATCATAGGTAATGTATTGTGTTATTGAATATGTTGTTTAAGTGTTTAATTGAAATTTATTATTATACAATTATAAAGCATTGGTGCAATATTTTCATTGTTTGCCTTAAATTGGTTATAAAAATATAATAATTATTATAAAGTTGTGAAAAAATGATACTTTATAAATTGATCGGTGTTATTGAATTTTGTAGGTTTTTATGCCGGCAACAGGTACGCCATTGCTGCCTATACCTTGCACAATAATACGTATTGTTGATTTACTATCACTATTATAAAAGCTAATATTGCTTTTTCCCGAATTGTTTACCGTTGCATTAGGCTGCCAGTATAAAGTAGGGCGGGCATCGGTGCGGTTATCGTTTTTTGATGGATTGTAAACCGGGCTGTAAAAGGTACGGGCCTCGTAATAACCGGTAATGTTGGCTTGGGTTGCGCCTACAGCCAGTTTGTTAAGCCCCTCGGGATTGAGGGTGATGTATATGGCAAACACAATACCTAAATCTTTACTGCTTTGAGTAGCGCGGCCGGCTGGGCTGGCTGCGGCAGTGGTTGCTGCCAGGCCTTCGGCATTTTCAACCATTAGGAGCGGGCCGCCAACCAGTTTTTTTATAACTACTTTTTTAACTGCCGAAATTGGTAACTCCAGGTAATGGTTCGACATCAGGTCTACCACATCCGGTGCATCATTATCGCTAAACGCGGCATCCTTATTATCAACTACTATGCGGGGGCGCACAAGTTTACCATCGGCTATGAAAACAAGATTGTTGCTATCATTAGTGCGAGCCTGGTTTGATTTTGCGAGGATGTAGTTGCGTAACGAGTTTAATTTCTCGTCTTCGGGCGTAACGGTTAGTACTTCGTCTTTATACCCCAAAGTGGTAACCATGCGGTCTACAAATTGTTGCCTGTTGGGCGTGCGCACTTCAACATCTTTTAGGCGGATGATGGTATCGCTCAGGCTACGCTGCCGAGCAAGGGCTACCTGTTTTATAAGCGAGGCTTTGGTTAGGGCCGGAAGTTGCGCCATAGCAGGTGTGTTATATAAAGTATTATTAGTAACGGGCAGGTGTTTGGCCGCTAATGAGTCGAGCGTTAGGCTGCCCAGTGGTTTGCCTTTAGCGTCTTTGGCGTTTAGTTTTACTTTTTGCTTGCCGAGTAATTGCAAATTGTCAAAAAAGTATTTACCCTGAGCATCGGTTTGTGCCCCAAATAATCTGCCGTTAATAGCGTTGGCAGCAATAAGGGTTACGTTGGCATTAGGGATGGGTACGTTCTTTTTATCGAGCACGGTACCCGAAAGACTAATGCCCTGCTCGGGGATGTAGGCTATGCGCAATGTAGTATCAGCAAGGCGTTTCCATATAAAATCGCGCCATCCCTGGGTTAGTAGTAGTATATCCAACTGTTTGTTATGTTGTACATTGGTAGTATCAAAATACCGGGCTGCATTTTTTATATCCCCCTTAAGTTCTGATTGCAGCATCAAGTAACTCAATATATTGCTCTCTTCAAGCGGGGAAATGGATGCATCAACCGCACTAACCGAAAGTTCTCCTTTTAAAGGCTGCCCCTTGGTATCGCTGAGTTGTATGTTTATTCCTACCTTTTCGCGGGTATTGTAAATCGGTTTGTTAAGGCTGAGTTTAAGTGTAGCTTTTTCGGTGCCGGTATTATATATAAGGCGTTCGCAGTTGGGTTTTTGCTCGCCATCATATAAAGTTATGGCTGCCAGCCCGCCGGGCATTTGCCAGGTAGGTATAACTACGGCTGCAGTATTTCCTTTAAGCTGAAAGCTTTGCTGAAAGGTTACCCGCCCAAAACTGCGGGCTTTAATAGATAAAGTTTGCTGCCCGTATGCGGCTACCGATTGTTCATTACAAGTAACTACTGCGTATAAGGATGTATCTTGTCTTACAATTTTTAAGGTAAGTCCGCTGTTTAATGCAGCGGGTAATGTGCTTTGTACGGGTTTACCTTTAATAAGGGTTTTAGCCTGGTAACTTTGCCCCTGTAAGGGTAGAAGTGTAAATATTCCCATCCCAAAACTGTCGGTAGTGTAATGGGCAACAGTATCGCCCGATGATGTATAAACAGCTCCGCGCACCGCATAGCCCTGTCCCGAGCTATCCTCGGCCTTTACAGCTACTATTGAGCCCAGCCCTGTAACCAGCGATCCTCCCTCGGGGAAAAATCGGACGATAAACTCACCTGCTTTTGTTACAGCGGGGGCTGATGGTTTGGTGCTTACAACAGTGAGTTTTTTTTCAAATATAAAGTTGTTGCCAAAATTGCGCATCCAGTTGGTGTAGGCACGCAGGCTGTAATTACCAGCGGCCAGCGAGTCGGGGAGTTTGAAATCACCATTGCCCAGGCCATTGTTTAGCGCAATCATTTCCTGGCCAATAATTTTATTATCGGGCGCAATTACTTCAACGTACAAGTTTTTGCTGGTGGCTACCAAATGATTGTCTTGCGCATTTAATAAATAAGCCTTAAACCATATATCATCGGCAGGAGTGTAAATCTGCCTGTCGGTATGAATGAATACTTTTTCAAAAAAAAGTTTAACCTGTTTTTGTGCAGGTGCGGTTTGTGCGTACACCGGTAATATATATATACATATCAAAAATGCATATACAATGCATAGAGCTGCTTTTTTCACGGGGCAAGAAGGTTTATAGTTACAGGAATGTATAATGGTTTACTGCATGCAATTTATGCAAGTTTTTAAATATTAAGCAATCATGCCATCCTGCTGCTACATGCTTTAATAATGCTTGAAAAATTACTGCCTGCTGAAGAAGCAGATGTATGGTTTAAAAGTTAAAAATCGCCACAATCTAATTGTATTCTAATGTTTATTATAACGCCGGTTCAAAGATATTTTTATAACGTATGTGATGTATTTAAGTGTTTTTAGGGATTGATGTTGCAACATTAATATGTAAATTTTAATACAGGATAGTTGATTTTGATTGGATATTAGCCCTTATTTGTTATAAATAACCCATATAAAATTTGGCTATTGTTAATGTTTGTGTTAAATAATTACTGATATGATAATTTATTTGGCTTATTATTCGTGAATTTAACAAAATTAACAAATAAAGGACAGTGCAGGATGGTTTGTGCGCCTGAAGTAGATAATTTTAGTTCAGATAAAATAGTATACAGACCCGCTAATATCGTATACAATATTTTTATTGATTAAACCAATTAAAACTCAACGAATGAATAAACTTTTACAAGACCATTTCTTGACCGTACGTGTCCCCAATTATTTAATTAGTCAAACCGACAATTATTAATAACCGATAGGTTTATCTATCGGCCTTTAGCGTTTTAGCTCACCCATTTCCATCTAACATATTTAGATATAAGTATGATGTATAAATTATTGAAAAATTTATTGCTATTGTTATGCGTAAGCATAGTGTTTACAAGCTGTCGTAAGGAGGCTTTAGACAACTATTACGGCAGGCCCGAAAATTTAGGCCCACCCATTTATCAAACCCTCGAAAGTAAAGGCAACTTTAAATCTTTGCTTGCCGTAATTGATAAGTCGGGGTATAAAAATACCTTGAGCGCAGCCGGTTATTGGACACTTTTTGCTCCTAACGATGCTGCTTTTCAGAAGTATTTTACCGATAACAGTACCAGCCTTGATAAAATTGACGCGGAAACTGCCCGTAAAATTGTTACCTATTGTTTAGTATATAACGCATACCAAACCGACCACATTGCCGACTTTCAGTCAACCACGCAGCCAGTGGGATGGGTTCCAAACAACGCTTATAAACGTCGTACCGCATATTATGATAGTTATTATACAGGCAATGGCCCTGACGGAGCCTCGACAACGCTTTTGAGCAGCAATCGTAACGGTATCCTTTATTTGTTAGGCGATAACAATAATAAGTACATTCCATACTTTTATTCAACTTACATGGCTACACGCGGCCTAACCGAAGCTGACTATAAGTATTTCTTTCCTAACGCTACTTACAGTGGCTTTAATGTGGTTGATGCCCAGGTTACCAACCGTAATATTTTAGCCGAAAACGGGGTTATACATGAAATTGACCGTGTGCTGCTGCCGCTGCCAAGCCTCGAAGATCAAATAACCAAAAATGCCCAGTACAGCCTTTACAAGCGTATACTCGACCAGTTTATGGTTACTTATTTAACCAGCCCGGATTTGAATAACCGTTACAGGGTTAATACCGGCAAATCAAACAGTGTATATGTAAAGTTATATTCAAACCTGCTGGCATACTCGCCAAACAATGAGAACTTTTTGAAGGTGCAGGATAATGACGGTCAGGCTGAAGGATATACGCTGTTTGCACCAACCAATGATGTATTGTATAAATACTTGAATGATGTGGTGCTGGAATTCTTCAAATCCACCCCAACGCAGCAACTTACCAATGCGCAAATTGATGCGCTGGTAAATACCCTTCCTCCGGGTATTATTGCCGATTTGCTGAATGCTCATATGTTTCAGGCAACAGTATGGCCTTCAAAATTTGCAACCACCAATAACTTTTTAAACGAACCTGCCCGTTTCAGTTCAACTGCCGATATTGTGCAGAAGCAGTTTTGCAGCAACGGCGTGTTTTACGGAGCCACTAAGGTACAGGCTACCAACGTGTTCAGTACGGTATATGCCAGGGCTTACCTCGATCCTAACAACTACTCTATCATGACCTTGCTGCTTAACCAGGGTTTGCGTATTGCCTTAACTAATCCGGGTATACGTTACACCGTGTTTATGATGCCTGATGCTGCTTTAAAAGCAGCCGGTTATAATTATGATGCAACTACAACCACCTTCAGCTACACCTCCAACGGTGCTACAGTTAGCGGTAATGCCGTGCGCGACCAATTGATACGCATACTGCAATTATCAATAGTGCCTACCCAAAACAACGAACTTAATGACCTTTCGGGCAGTGGTATCATCGAAACCAATAACGGCGAGTATATTCGCTGGAATAACAATACCATATCATCGGGCGGCACAGTTGAATCCGGTACTACCTTAAATGTAGTTGGCTCAAAAGATTACTCAAACGGAAGGGTTTATTATCTGGGTAATAACGGCATCATAACCTACCCGGTAAAAACACTACCGCAGCAAATTGCAGTTAATGCGGCAACTACAACTTCGCCTTATTATAATTTTTACCGTTACCTGGTTAACTCACAAATTTACAATGCTAACACGCAAGATTTGACCGGTTTAACCCTCGGCGCTAACTATACGGTGTTTATACCAACCAATGAGGCTATAGTTCAAGCCGTAAGAGATGGGGTATTACCCGGCAACGCAGCCACAGGTGTGCCAAACTTTACGCCAACAGCAACCCTGGACAAGGACAATGTGGCCAGGTTTATTTACTATCATTTTTTAAGCGGTATTACTATTGCTCCTGATGGTAAAAAATCACCTAATGGTACGGCGCAGCCCACTTTGCTTAAAAATGCCAATGGCGATGTGGTTAATATTACCGTTATTAACCAGCCTAATAACCTGCGGGTTGTAGATGTAAACGGTAGGCAGGCTACTGTTTTGCCACCTAACAACGCAAGTAACTTTCCGGCAACCAGTAACTACCTGGGTACACGCACCCTGTTTCACCAAATTAATAATTATTTAAAATACATTTATTAACAACCGGCCTTACTCATGAGAAGAATTTATACTACTGTTTTTTATACGGTTTTTGCCTTATGCGTAGCTCTTGTTAACGCACATGCGCAAACAGCCGAAAAAATATTAATAAAGGGCCGGGTAACCGACTCGCGCGATAAGCTGCCCGTTGTAGGGGCCACCGTTGTTGAGCAGGATAAGGACGGTCGTACCATTAGCGGCCAGGCTACTGATATTGATGGTAACTTTGTTCTTAAAATAACCGATGTTACTCACAAATTAGTTATATCGACCATTGGCTATAAGCCACGTACACTGGAGATCGGCCCAAAACGCCAGTTTAACGTTGCGCTTGAATCAAGCGCCCGCGCATTAACCGATGTGGTGGTAACAGCCCGCCCGCCGGTTAATAACGGTACGGGTTTATTGATCGATAAACGCGACCAAACCACTTCGACCGTTACGCTGAATGCTAAAGACGTTGAAGAATTAGCCGCAACCAGTATTGACCAGGCTATTCAAGGCCGTTTACCGGGTGTAGACATAATATCGAACTCGCGGGCGATCCGGGCGCTGGTATGTCAATCAAAATTCGTGGTACCTCAACCTTGAATGGTAATACCAACCCATTGATCGTGGTTGATGGTGTGCCTTTTCAAACCACTGTACCTAATGATTTTAACTTCAGTACAGCAGACCAAAATCAGTATGCCGATCTGTTGAGCATTGCCCCATCAGATATTAAAGATATATCGATCTTGAAAGATGCAGCCGCTACAGCAGTTTGGGGTGCACAAGCAGCCAACGGTGTGTTAATTATTAACACCAAACGTGGCCAAAAAGGTGCGCCAACTATCAGCTATACTTTTAAAGGTACCTTATCAAGACAGCCAAGCGCCATCCCGCTGCTTACCGGCGACCAGTATTCAACCTTCATCCCTGAGATGTATATGAACGTAGCCGGTGTGCCGCTACCAACCAGTACCATTAAGGAATTTGCTTATGATCCGTTGGATAAATATTATTACAATAACTACAGCCAAAATACTAATTGGGTAAAAGCCATTACGCAAGACGGCTACTTAACCGATAATAACCTATCCATATCGGGTGGTGGCGATAAAGCCCGTTATTTTGCATCGGTAGGTTACAACGGCCAAACAGGTACTACCGTAGGTACAGGCTTTAAGCGTTTAAATACCCGCTTAAACTTAGATTACATTGTATCGAGCAAAATAAGGTTTACTACATTTATTTCGTACGCTCACAACGTAACCGATTATAACTACTCAAACGCAAGCAACGGCACCGGACCTGATGGTGTACGTAACATAGCTATGATACGCATGCCCAACATGAGTATATATGAGTATAATGATGCAGGTGTGCTTACGCCAAACTTCTTTTCGCCGTCGGCCAATATACAAGGGGCATATAACCCAACTGCAAGGGTACCTATTTACAACCCTTTAGCTATGGCTACTGCCGCGCAAAACACCTTAATTACCGATAGGGTTATACCGCACTTCAATTTAACATATAACATCATCCCTGAAGTACTTAACCTCAATGGCGACATCGTTTTTGATATTGCCAATGGTAAACAAAACCGCTTTTTGCCGCAAATTGCCACAGGCCGTCCGTTTACCGAAACTTCGGTAAACCGCGCCGGTAGCTCGGATTATGATACTTACTCGGTTGCCTCAAAAACCAACCTTATTTTTACCCCGCGTTTAAACGAAAAGCATGCTTTAACCGGCTTACTTTCAATTCAAACCAATGATAATAAATCGGTAACTCAATCGCAGTTAATTGCTGGTACAGCTTCACCTTATTTGCAAGATCCATCGGTACCCGGCCGTATCACTAATAGCGATCTGTCTATCGGCTCGGGCCTGGTGCAGCAGCGTTCGGTTGCAGCTTTATTAAACGCGCAATACAAGTTTTTAGACCGCTACATTGTAAACGTTGCGTTACGCGGCGAGGGTAGCTCAAACGTTGGTCCTGAGCGCCGTTACGGCCTCTTCCCTTCGGCATCGTTCCGATACCGTTTTTCGGGCGAAAAATTCATGAAAAAGTTTGAAAGCTTTTTGGATGAGTTTAGTTTCCGTGGCGGTATTGGCCGCAGTGGTAACCCGCCGCCTTCAAGGTTCCCTTATATTTATTATAACACTTTTGTAAGTACGCCAAATAGCTATTTAGGACAAACTGGTTTATACTCAAATAATATTCAGCTCGATAACCTGCGCTGGGAGCAATTAACAGGTTTAGATGCCGGTGTTAACATCATATTATTTAAACAGCGTTTAAACATTGACTTTGGTATATACCGTAACCGTACCCGCGATCTGTTTTCGCCCAACCTCGGTATATCTAGCGTGACAGGTTATGACGCGGTATCGCTTAATGTGGGAACCATGGATAACCAAGGATACGAACTGAGCATATTTACTACACCTGTAAAAACCAAGAACTGGATAGTTGATTTCAACTTTAACATTGCGCAAAACATCAATGCTGTAAGGTCAATATCGCCGTTCTATCAAACTTCTTCAGGTAACGTTTCGGTAAACGGGCAGTATTTGCAATTGCTGCAGGTTAACAACCCGTTGGGCTCTTTTTACGGCTACAAATTTTCAGGTGTTTATAAAGATGCCGATGCCACCATTGCCCGCGATGCCAATGGCAATAAAATTGTTAGCCCAAGCGGCCAGCCGGTGCAAATGCGCTTCAATTACCCGGCAACCGATTACCTGTTCCAACAGGGCGATGCCATGTACGAAGACATTAACCACGATGGTAACATCAACTATCAGGACGTAGTTTACCTGGGTAATGGTAGCCCTAAGTTTACCGGTGGTTTTGGCCCGAGCATAACTTTTAAAGGCAATCTTAAAATACAAGGTTTCT
This sequence comes from Mucilaginibacter terrae, assembly GCF_031951985.1. Classification (NCBI taxonomy): domain Bacteria; kingdom Pseudomonadati; phylum Bacteroidota; class Sphingobacteriia; order Sphingobacteriales; family Sphingobacteriaceae; genus Mucilaginibacter; species Mucilaginibacter terrae. Next base: position 3,685,870 of record NZ_JAVLVU010000001.1, read on the forward strand.
TCTCGTTCCGTACCGGCAGCCAGATCATCAACTATACCAAAATGATCACCACCAACATGGCTTCATTTAATAACCAAAGTACTGCCATATTAAGAAGATGGCGCACAAGCGGAGATGTAACCGATATGCCGCGTGCTTTATACAATACAGGTTATAACTGGTTAGGCTCATCAAGGTATATTGAGAGTGGCACGTTCCTGAGGTTCCGTTCGGTAACAGCGCGTTACACCTTTGATAAGAAGTTTGCAAACAAGATTAAGGCCAAAAACCTGAGCGCTTATGTAACCGCCGAAAACCTGATGACCTTTACCCGCTATACCGGGCAAGATCCCGAGGTATCGTTAAGAGGTACGGGCATATTCCAGTTGGCGCAGGATGATAGTGCTACGCCACCTTTAAAGATGTTCACTTTAGGTTTAACCGCATCATTTTAAATATTAAACTGCATAATAATGTTTAACAAGAATTTTTATAAAGCAATATTACTTACTGTAATGATGGTGTTGGTAACGGCAACCTCATGCAACAAGTACCTGGAGTTGCGTCCGCAGGATGGCATAACGCGCGATAAGTTCTGGCAAACCAAAGAACAATTATCATCGGCAGTGATAGCATTATACAATGCTATGGGCAATACTACAGCCAATTTTTTCATTTGGGGCGAATTACGTGCCGACATGGTAATACCCGGACTAAACTCACGACAGGATGATATTAACGTAGTAAATAATAATATTTTATCAACTAATAGTATAACCGATTGGGGCGAATTTTACAGGGTAATTAACCTTTGTAATACCGTGCTCGATTTTGGTCCGCAGGTTATCAGTCGCGATGCTACCTTAACGCAAACCCAGTTAAATGCTTATCTGGCCGAAGCGTTGACCATTCGCTCCATCATGTATTTTTACCTGGCACGTACCTTTGGCGATGTTCCGCTTAAATTAAACTCAACCTCATCTGACTCGGATCTGGGCCAGTTACCTAAAAACCCTCAGGCCGAGATATTGAACCGCATAGTTGCCGATTTGCAAACAGCCGAAGGCTATGCCGTAATAAGTTATGGTAACAATGCATATGATAAAGGGCGTGTTACCAAATATAGTGTAAACGCCCTGCAGGCCGATGTTTACCTGTGGATGGAGCGCTATGCTGATTGTATTACCGCGTGCGATAAAATTATAAGCACAGGTAAGTTTGCCCTGGTACCTACCGAAAGTGGTTGGTTTAACCGGTTGTTCGTGGCAGGTAACTCACAGGAAGCCATTTTTGAACTGCAGTTTGACAACCAGTTTTTAAACCCGTTCTATACTATGTTTTTGCTCCCGATCCGTTTTAAGGCTCCGGGCGATATTATTGACAACTTTTGGGGGCAGGATGATTTTGACCCTATCAACGTTAGAGACGTAAGGGGCATTGATGCCTCGGTACGCCAAAGCGATCAATTTATATACAAATACATAGGCTTATCTTCCAATTCAGTACGATCAGTTGACAACTCGTTTGCTCACTGGATATTTTACCGCTATGCAGATGTTTTATTAATGAAAGCTGAGGCCTGTGCCAACAGCAACCGCGGGCAGGAAACACTTGATATTGTAAGTCAGATACGTACACGCGCCAGGGCTCTGCCAAAGTCGGCACAGGTTAATCCACAACCGGGAGATGTAAGCGGGCTTAATGATTACGTTTTACAGGAGCGTGCTCTTGAGCTTGCTTACGAAGGCAAACGTTGGTACGATTTAATTCGCCACGCCAAGCGTAACAATTATGCACGTATAGACGTATTGCTAAATGCTGTAATTAAGGTAATTCCGCCGGAAGCCCAGCAGGCAGCGCTGAATAAATTGCGCGATAAGAACAACCACTATCTGCCAATAAACCAATACGAAATACAAACAAACCCTAACCTGATTCAAAACCCATTCTACAAATAGTTTTTGCACCAACAAAATGAAGACTGATATGAGAAAAATATTTGACCGGATGCCTGCAATACTGATGGTATTGGGCTTCACCGTAATGATTGGTTTTAATAGTTGTAAACGGGAAGCGCTTACTTACACAACCACAAGTACGGTAAACATGTATTCGTACATTAAACAAAACCCCGATTACTCGCTGTTTAAGCAAATAGTTGATAAAGCAGGTTATGCAAGTTACCTGGATGCTTATGGCGCATACACCTTGTTTGTATCAAACAATGCCGGTGTAAATGCATATTTAAAAGCCACCAATAAAGCCAGTGTTGATGCTATTGATGAAGCTACGGCAAAAAAAATAGTATCGGTAAGTATGCTGGCCGATACTTTGAATACCAATTATTTTAAAGATGGCAAACTGCGTACCCCAACACAATCGGGCCAATATATAATCACCGGCACCCGTAGTGTAAACGGAGTAACTTCAATTGTAATTAACAAGCAAGCTAACTTTGTTACCGGTAATATTAAAACCGGTAACGGTTTAATTCACATTATTGATAACGTGCTTTTCCCGGCCGAGCTTACTTTGGCACGTACGCTGGAAACAAATCCTAAGTACAGCATTTTTACTACTGCCTTAAAGGAAACCGGTTTTTATGATACCTTGAATGTATCGAGTAATGCCAATACCAACGTTTCGCGTAAATTTTTAACGCTCATAGCCGAAACCGACAGTGCCTTTAACGCAAACGGTATAGCCAACTACAATGCCTTAAAAACCCGTTATTCAAAAACAGGCGATCCTAAAAACCATGCCGACAGCCTTTGGTTATTTTGTGCATACCGTGTGTGGCCCGAATTAGCTTACTTGTCAGATATTGCAACATCTACTGCACATGCCACATTGGCCCCTCTTGAGGTTACTACAAGCGAGCTGGATGGCCAAACCGTACTGCTAAATAACGATACTTTTAATGGTGTATTAGAACCCGGAATTGCGCTTGATCGCCCTAATAGTGATATATCTGCCAGCAATGGCGTATTGCACCGCCCATTAGGTACTTACAGAATAAAAGTGCGTTTCCCAACACCGGTTTATTTCGATGTGGCTAATCAACCCGAAATCAGGCGTTCTGGTTTCTATCGTGTGCCAGGGCAATCAGGCAAAATATTCAACTACGCATCACTTAGCGAAGTTGTATTGGTGGGCGAATCGAGTGATAATAACAGGTTGGCGTATTCGACTACTGCTGCAAACCCCGGACCAGAGGAATATTTTTTTGGAAACGATTACGTAAATATAGGATTACGTTTCAGAACCGGAGCCAAAACAAGTAATACATCACAGGCAACATTTACCACGCCTGTAATTGTGAAGGGGCGCTATAAAATATGGATCGATTATAAAGTTGGTGGCGGTAGTCAAAGTATACCTGTTGCTTTTGACGGTGTTACCCTACCTAACATTTTAAATCCTGCTGATGCACTTATTTATGGTGAAACAGAGGCACAAGCTGAGTCGAGAGGATTTAAAAGCTATTCAGAATGGCCTATAGCCAACTTTACTAAGGCCCCGTCGCATGTTGGCCGTTTGGTTGGTATTGTTAACGTAGCTACCACTGCACGTCACACCGTAACCCTAACGGCTACAGCATGTACAGGTTGTGCAACACAGTTTGTGCTCGACGCCATTGAATTCAGGCCGGTTGACATGGATCAGTTAAGACCTAAGCTGGGCCGTAGCGGCGGGTTGATACCTTAATATGAAGGTGTATTAATACTTAATAAATCTGAATTATCTGAAAGAATGAAGAGTTTCAAAAATAAATATATGATAGCCTTACTGCTGATAACCATAGCATTAAGCGCTTGTAAAAAACAGTGGGACGAGCGTACCGAGGCTGTTGACCAGCAATTGGATAAGAACGTTGTACAGCAAATACAAGAGAACGGTAACCTGAGCACTTTCTCGGGTTACCTAACCAAATTGGGGTATGATAAATTACTGGCAGGTTCAAAAACCTATACCATTTGGGCGCCTACCAACCAGGCGCTGCAGGGTATTGACCCGGCCACGGTGAATGATACGGCCAAACTTAAAAAGTTTGTAAATAACCATATTGCAAGCCAGGTTTATTTAACTACTGCCCCTAAACCAACCATGCGTGTACGTACCCTGGGCGGTAAAAATGTAACTTTTACTTCAACTACTGTTGAAGATGCCCAGATTACTACTGCTAACCAGTATGTAAGTAATGGTGTGATACATGTCATTGATAAGGCAATTCCGCCTAAAATGAACATCTCTGAATACATCAGAAGTTTAAATGGCGTAGCCGATAAGCACAAGGCTTATATATTACGTAACGATACCAATTATGTTGATACCTCAAAAGCTACAGTACAAAGCTACGACCCTAAAACAGGTAAACCCATACTGGTGCCCGGTACAGGTTTAGTGAGCATTAACAAGTACTTTAACCGTGTAGCCAGCCTGGCTAACGAAGATAGTACCTATACGTACTTTGTATTAACCGATGCTGCTTACGATGCCGAACGAAACAAAGTGAGCAAATACTTTGCAACCGTGACCAACTCTGAGGATACTACCATGAATATTTTGGCTGGCTTTAATGTATTGAAAGATGCCGCCGTACGTGGAATGGTTCCGCAAACCGGATTAAATAATTTAGTGTCGGTAAATAATGTACCCGTGCCTGCAGCAGCAACAGCTGTTGTGCAAAGTTACAGTGCCAGCAACGGTATGGTGTATGTGGTAAACAGCCTGCCTTTTGATATTAAAAACAAGATAACAGAAATTGTTATACAGGGTGAGCAACCTAGTTTTTTTGCCCGTACCGATGCCCGCGGCAGTATGTTTTACCGCAGCCGCCGCGATAAGAATGGCCTGACGTTAAATGATATCATGATAGGCACCACCGCAACATTACCGGCTAACTTTTTTGCTGCCTATAAATTACCAAACCTATACACCTGCCAGTATAAAATAGTTGTGCGTGCTATAAATGATATAAGCTTTACTACCCCAACCGATATTGTTGAGAGCTTCAATTTTGGACAGATAACAGCACCAACGATCTCTGGCGGTACCATCGCACCCAACGATGTGGTGAAATTCCCGGCGCAGCGCATGGGGCCGGTTAGCTTTAACGGTGTACCTTTAGTTAATTGGGATGAAGTTACTTTACCAACGCCGGCAAACAAAAGTGCAACCAGTTTGCTCACGCCGCCTACCAATATTGCGGGTGGTAATCCTACCACAACAGCAACCGCAGCAAATACCATTAATTTAACCAATGGTAACTTAACTGTGCTTAAGCGTACATCAATTAATATGTATGTGATAGGTGCAAATGCTACAGCAGCCAACACAAATAACATCACATTCGATTACGTAAAACTGGTACCTATTATACAATAACTTCTCAACCTTAACTATGCAAAATTTTACTAAATCATTTAGTTTACTGCTCTTTATATGCCTTTTATGGGGCGTAAAAGCCAAAGCGCAGGAAACAGATAGCGTATCAGTACGGCTTGCAGATAGTATTGCACGTTACAAGGCCGATTCTATAAGCCGGGCTAAAGGGCCAAAAATAAGCGGTGTTATTAAAGATGCCGCAACTAAACGCCCTATATCGGGCATCAACATTGGTGTGCCTTTATATTCATCGGCCATTAGTGACGAGAACGGACGTTTTACCATTAGCTTGCCCAATGCCGATGTGGTTTTAAACATAAGCGGCCAGGGCTACCAGGAAAAGAAAGTTCCGGTTAAAGGCCGTCGTACATCATTGCCTGATATTTTCCTTTTTGAGGGTTCATACAGTTCGGTTTATGATGTTGCCCGAATGCCATTTGGTGCTGTTCCGCATGCGTATGTTTCAAACGCAGTATCATCGGTAAATACACAGGGTGCCTGGGATCCGGTGTCGCAGGAAACCCCGGATAGTTATTTACAGGGTAAAGTGGCCGGCTTAGATGTTATCCGCCGTTCGGGTACGCCAAATATTGGTGCTAACTTATTTTTACGTGGTTATAACTCCTTATATGGAGGTAACGCTCCGCTGGTGTTAGTTGATGGTATGATATATGATACTTATCGCTACGGCCGTTCATTAATAAGCGGACACATCCACAACCCGTTTGCTAACCTCGATTTACACGATGTAGATAACTATACAATTTTAAAGGATGCTTCGGCAGGTATGTATGGTACAAAAGGTGCCAATGGTGTAATTTTAATAACCACCAACAATAACCCCGATTTAGCTACCAAAATTGATTTTTCGGCATACAGTGCTTACAATTATATGCCAACAGGCAATAAATTGCCTATCATGCAAGCCGGTGATTATCGTACTTACTTGTCTGACTTGCTGCGTACCACCAACCTTACTTCGTCACAAATTTCGGCATTGCCTTACATGAACGATGACCCTTCGCAGGCTAATTATTATGTATACCATAACAATACCGACTGGCAAAAACGCGCATTTAAAAACGGCTTCAACCAAAACTATAACCTGCGTGTATCGGGTGGTGATGATATTGCCCGTTACGTATTATCATTAGGCTATGGAGGTAATAAAGGCATTACCCCAATGACCGATTTGAGCAAGTTTAACACTCGTTTCAACGCCGATTTAAATATCAGCCGAAACTTTACGGTAAAGGCAAACCTGTCATTTCAGTACAACGAGCAAAACCTGCGCGACCAGGGTTTATCGCCAAATACCAATCAATTGTACCTGGGCTTAATTAAATCGCCATTACTCCGTACCAATGATGTAAATGCGCAGGGTATCGAATCGCCTAACCTGGCCGATACTGATATATTTGGCATCAGTAACCCTGCCGCTATTATAGCAAATTCAATAGGCCGTAACCGCAACTATCGCTTTTTTGGTAACCTTGTTTTCAGGTACCAGTTTAGCCGCAGCTTTGCTGCCCAAACCCTCATTGGCGTAACTACCGATAAGGTGCGCGAGAATACGTTTATGCCACGCGCCGGTGTTGCTAATGATACTACTGCTACTGTTGTTATTGATAGTCGCCTGGGTAGTCAAACCCAGCGTTTGTATAGCTTGTATAACGATACTTACCTATCGTACAACCGCACCTTTAACCGCGTACATACTTTGGGAGTTTACCTGGGTACAAGATTTACACACTTTACCTCGCAGTATAACGTTAACGGCAGCTACAACTCGGCTATCGATCAGCTGATTACCGTGAGTAACGGTTTGGCTACAACCCGTATGGTAGGCGGCGATATTGGTAAATACCGCTGGATGAACAATTATTTGAGTGCCAACTACCAATTATATAACAAATACATATTTGGCTTTAACTTAACCGCCGATGCGTCTTCGCGCTTTGGCTCACAGGCCGACGGTGTATCGTTAGGCGGTGTTAAAATGGCTGTATTACCATCGGCGTCGGCTGCATGGGTTATGTCGTCTGAAAAATTCATGGCCAACATCAACTTTATCGAATTACTTAAACTTCGCGCCAGCTACGGTTTAACCGGTAACGATAATATTGGTAACTACGCTTCTCGTCAGTATTATGTATCGCAAAACTTATTAGGCCTGCAAGGTTTGGTAAGGGCTAACTTTGGCAACCCTATGCTGCAATGGGAAATTGGTAAAAAGCTCGATATTGGTATCGATGCGGCCTTCTTTCAGGAGCGTTTGAGCATCACTGCTGATTACTTCAGAAACACTACCACCAAAATGATAACCCAGGAGCCCGTTGCTGCCGCAGGTGGTTTGGCTTATGCCGTTACCAACAATAGCGGTATGCGTACCAACGGTTTCGAGTTGTCGGTTAATGGCCGTGTAATCAGTCAGCCTAATTTTAAATGGGATTTAGGCTTTAATATAGCAGCTTACCGCAATAAAATAACCAGCTTGCCTGCTACCATGAAAACCCAGTACGCCGGTGCAACTATCCTAACCGAGGTTGGCCGCCCTGCAGGTGTATTTTACGGTTACAAAACAAATGGTGTATATACCACCAGTACCGAGGCCTCAACAGCCGGTTTATCATACCGCAACTCACAGGGTAGCTTAGTTCCGCTTCAAGGTGGCGATATGCGCTTTGTTGATGTAAATGGTGATAAGATTATAGACGCGCAGGATATGCAGGTAATAGGCAACCCTAACCCCGATTTTGTGGGTGGTATAAGTACCGGCATAGTTTACAAACGCTTTACTGTAAGTGCTTTGTTTACCTTTAGCAAGGGCAACCAGTTGTACAACTATACCCGTCGTCAAATTGAGTCGCAAAGCAACTACAACAACCAGTCGCTGGCCATTAACAACAGGTGGCGTGCCGATGGGCAGGTTACCTCAACCCCGCGTGCATCCTTTGGCGACCCAAGCGGAAACTCAAGTTTCTCTGACCGCTGGATCGAAGACGGATCATATTTTCGCCTGCGTACTTTAACCGTAAATTACGACGTAAACCTTAAAAAATTGAAGTTTCCTAAATATGTAAAAATTTATGCTACAGGTAACAACCTGGTAACCTTTACCAAGTATTTAGGCTACGATCCGGAGTTTGCAGCGAGCGAAAACCTGCTGTTGCGTGGTATTGATACTACGCTTGAGCCTCAGTTCAGAACGGTACAATTAGGAGTGCGTATAGGTATATAGTTAAGTTGACTAATCATATTATGAAAAGAAATTCATACAAATTTTTATATAAGGTTTTACTGGCGGGCGCATTAATGTCCTCTTTCTCGTGCCAAAAGCTCATGGACGTTAAGCCCGAAGATCAGGTTGATATTGCCAATCATTATCAAACCATTTACGATGCCAATGCAGCCGTAATTGGTATATACGGCCAGTTGCAGGGCATTGCCGACCGTTACATTGTGCTTAACGAGCTACGTGCCGATTTGATGAGCCCAACCGCAAATGCCGATCAGTATTTGAGGCAGTTAAACACGTTTAGCGTAACGCCTGACAACCCTTGGGCCGACCCTAAGCCATTCTATAAGATCATTTTAAACTGTAATGATGCCTTGAAGAATTTCGACATCATGCTGGCATCATCCAAATTAACCCAGGCTGATTACAATGAACGTTATGCCGATGTAAATGCTATGCGTTGCTTTTTATACCTGCAACTGGGTATGCACTGGGGCAGCGTACCTTACGTGACCGATCCGCTGGAAACAGTTGATGCATTAAAGGATGCCAACAAGTTCCCTAAGATCAGCTTTAATGATCTGCTGGATAAACTCATTGCTTCAATGGTAAGCCGTAGCTTGCAAGACTATTCAAGCACTAATATCACAGGATCAACCAGTACTTCTTTGAATACCACAGTTGATGGGTACCCTACCAACCTGTTTTTTGTAAACAAACGATGCTTACTGGCCGATTTATACCTGTGGAAAGGAAATTATAATGCTGCAGCAACGCTATACCGTTACGTTTCTGACACTGGTTATCGGAATATTGCAGGTGCAGGTGATGCCGGCTATTGGCAGTACAAGGCTAACTGGGGTGTATTCCTTATTACTTATAACCGTGCTGGCGACGAAAGCTCATTTTTAGACGATAATACCAATAAAAGTGGCTGGCGGGCAATATTTGGTAATCCTGTACAAGGTACCGATACAGGGTCGGAGTGGATATGGACCATACCTTTTGACCGTAATTTTGCACCGGTTAATCCGTTTATCGATTTGTTTTCGAATCAGGGCGGGCGCTATTTGCTAACCTCATCAAAACTTGCCTTAAATACCTGGGCTACACAAACACAGGCCAATGGTTTTGTTGGCGATGCTCGTGCAAAAATTTCGGTCAGAACTATAAATGGACAGCCGGTAATTGCAAAGCCGTTATATTATTATTTAAATGAAAGTACGCTAATACCCACAAACGTGTTGCAAAGGCAAGGCCGCTGGCTGCTATACCGTGGAAGTGCCTTAAACCTGCGCTTTGCCGAGGCCGCCTGCCGTGATAACCAGGTTAAAGTAGCTTATGCTTTAACTAATGTGGGCGTAAAAGGAGTTTACAATGGCGTGTTTCCGGGTACAGGCACCGTACCTTCAGATGTTACTAACATTATGCAAACAATGGCGCCAGCCCCATATGATATGGATGCCCGCGAAGGACAGGTACCTTACTATCGTAGCCCATGGTACCGTCAAATTGGTACCCGTACCCGCGCTAATATGCCTAACCTGCCGGCTACTTTGTTCCAAAATAATGATGTAACTGGTATGGAAAACGCTATTGTTGATGAAGATGCCGCCGAACTTGCTTTTGAAGGCTACCGTTGGGGCGATCTGTTGCGCATATCGTTACGCCGTAATGATATGAGCTTTTTGGCCGACAAAGTGTACAATAAATTAGTAAGCGAAGGCAACGCTTCGGCATCAACTGCCCGTGCCAAGATCATGAGCACAAACGGAGCTTATTTGCCGTTTAATTTATAAGACTAAAACAGGCAGTTTCTCAAAATAGAAACTGCCTGTTTTTTTTATCTCTCTTTTTCATTTTACCCCTATCTCATTTTAAGCAATTGATTTTTGTGTTTAACCAACGCAGAGGAAGCCGAAAATCTTAAACAGAGTAGGCGATCAATTATAAACCTATATTAGTTATGAAAAAGTTTTTAGTGCTATCATTTTTAATGGTGTTGTTTGCGTGTGCAGTAAGTTTTGCGCAAACAACAACCACAAGCCAGTGGACAACAAACGGGTATCATCGTGTACAGCCTAATTTTTCGTCCTACCTTAATTCGGCCGGCGATTTGGTGGTTGATATGGGAGCATCGGTTGATATCTTTACCAATCCCTTGCCGCCGGGAGTTACCATTACCCGCATTGCCGTAAACATTCTTAACGACTCGAACCACGAATTGCCAACCGGAGGATACACCTATGATTTTTATAACGAAGGTACCAGCGGCACTGTGTGGTTAAACGCTGTATTTACCGAATCGTTGTTTTACCGCACCCAGTACGAATTTTTGGTTGATTACTCTGATAATACTTATGAGAGCTACTCTATCCTTGTTCAAAGATAATTACACCTGTTAAGGTGTATACAGAAAAGCTACTCAACAATGTGCAGCTTTTCTGTAAATATGAGTTTGATTGAAGTTGCAGGCACGATTTTTTAGTATAATAATATGGCTTAATGCCATGGTTTAATCATATTGTAAATGCATGTTTTCGGTACAAATTATAAAATGCGTAATTTTGTAGCTATGAAATTGCCCATTGTAGCTTACGGCGACCCTGTTTTAAGAAAAAAAGCCACCGATTTTGCTCCCAAAGAAATTGCGGGATTAAAGCAATTGGTTGCCGATATGTACGAAACCATGTATAACGCCCGTGGTGTTGGGTTAGCCGCTCCGCAGGTTGGCCTGTCAAAACGTTTATTTGTAATTGATGCCACCCCGTTTGATGATGAAGAGCCCGAACTGAAAGATTTCAAAAAAGCATTTATTAACCCGCAAATACTGGAAGAAACAGGAGAGGAGTGGCCTTTTAATGAAGGCTGCCTGAGCATACCTGATGTGCGCGAAGATGTATATCGCCAGCCAGAAGTGCGCATGAGCTACTATGATGAAGACATGAAACCGCACGAAGAAACCTTTAAAGGCATGGCTGCACGTATCATTCAACACGAGTACGATCATATTGAAGGCAAATTGTTTACCGACAAGTTGAGCCCGCTGCGTAAACGCCTGTTAGAAAAACGCCTCAATGATATATCAAAAGGTGTTGTTAAGGTTGATTATAAAATGAAATTCCCTGCTGCCAAAAAAGGCAGATAATTCACATATAAAGTATTATACCCAAAGACACGATTATCGTGTCTTTTTTTTGTGATAATAAATACGTTATTACTGCGAGGCAGAGAGGATAAGATGTGTGTGACGCAATCTCTGAATTTTGTATAGCAGATATAAGTAGAAAAATTTATAAAGTGTTGTCATTGCGAGCGATAGCGTGGCAATATCTTCATGCAAAGTTGAAACGCGAGGAGATTGCCACGTCGCCCCATCACACACCTCCTCACCCGCTTCTCGCAATGACACGGGTTATAGAATTTGAAGCACAAAAAGCCTAACTCTGTCTCAAATTAACACTTAAAATTAAGCGATTGATCATTCACTTTTCGCAGACTGTGCCTGCCCATCTTTAACACCTTCCACAAAACCCTGCTTTACATCTTTCCAGTTTTTAATTATTACAATCAGCAGCACTATGAGTATGGCTGCTATCACTCTTTTTATAGTAATTCCATTGTGCATAAGGCAGTGTATTTGGTAATAGGCAATTTACGAAAATTAATTAAGCAACCGATGGTTGTAAGCCTAAGCCGGGTTCATTGGTTAAAACCCATTTACCGTTTTGTATTAATGGCGTTGCGTACGGGTTGTTACTGGTGAGCAAAGGCCCGTCAAGGTCGGCCCAGTTGCATTGCGGGGCAAGGGCGGCGGCGGCAAGGGTTGCGCAACTGGTTTCGCTCATGCAGCCTATCAGCACTTTTAAATCCAGCTCGCGTGCTTTATCTATCATCAGTTTAGCCTCATACATTCCGGCCGATTTCATGAGCTTTAAATTAATGCCATGATATATGCCTTTGGCCCGTTCCACATCAGGCAGGCGCTGCACCGCTTCATCGCCAATAATAGGGATGGGGCTGCGTTGCGTTAACCAGGCATTGCTATCTGAATCGGTTTTGGCAAATGGCTGCTCAATCAATTGCACGCCCTGTTCATGCAGCCAGTATACCATATCAAGACTTTTTTCGAGGCCGGTCCAGCCCTGGTTGGCATCTACATACAGCGGCACATTAGTTACTGAGCGTACAGTTTCAATCAACATTTTATCGGCCTCTCCGCTTAGCTTTACTTTAATAACTTTCATGCCGGCAGCTTCCTTGGCTTTTTGTATTACCACTTCGGGGGTATCAATACCAAGGGTAATACTGGTAAGGGGCATATGGCCTGGTTGGCTGCCAAGGAGCTGCCAGCAGGGCTTATGCATTAGTTTGCCTTCTAAATCGTGCAGGGCAATATCAATAGCGGCTTTGACAGCAGGATTACCAGAGGCAAGGCTATCCAGGTAAGCCATAATCTCCCCATAGTTAAACGGAAAGCTAAACCTGTTTACCTCAACTTTTTGCAGGAACTCCGTTGCTGTTTGTGTACTCTCGCCCAAATACGGAACCATCGATGCTTCGCCATAGCCCTTTTGTCCTTCGTGCTCAATTTGTACCAGCATAAGCGGCGTAGAAGTGCGTGAAAACTTAGCAATGGTAAAGCGGTGTTTCAGGATCAGTTCGAAAGGAGCGTAAGTGAGTTTCATGTAAGCCTAAACTAATCATTTTACAATTCATCCATATAATAAAACGGTGGGTTTGGGCAAGGTATTTATCTTTGCGGCATGTCGGCAATTTTGTATAACCCGTTCGAGCGCTTTAATTTCAGCAATCGTAACTGTTTTTTAACCGGGCAAACCCTAACATCCGAAGAGGAAAAGATTCAGGTTTTCCCGGCCTGGCTTATGAGCCGTTATGGTTTAGAAGACAAGGTAATTAAGCTGTTAGACGAAAGCTATGTGGGTTATAAAGATTTGAAAGTTCCATGCACTGCAGCAGTTAATGAGCAATACATAGCGCCGCTCGAAACTGAAATTGAGGCTGCCTTTACCCAGGGCTACGATGTCGTAAAGGAGTTAGAACCGCTTAAACTGTTTCAGTGGGCGGGTAAGTTATTGTATGGTATAATATTTAATGAGCTGCAGGCCGGTATTAAACAGCAGCATGCGCAGGGCGAAGCGTTCAACGTTTCGGAGGGTTTACAGCATAAGTTTAGCCACCTGCATTTAATGCTGCAAAGCCTTAACCAGCCCATCATATTTGACGAGTTTACGCCATACAGCCTGTTTTTGTTTAAGGTTGATAACCCCGAAAACGAGTTTGCGTACCGCGACGAAATTAACACCCTCACGTTCTCGTTACGTATTCAGGATTTTGGATTGATCATTTGTTTGCAGGATAACGGCGCTAACCGCCGCTACCACCAGGAACTGTTTGAAAAATTAGGCAACGATACGCTGCACCCCATTCAGTTTGAAGAAATTAACGCGAAAGTATTTTATTCGGCTTTTTTATTTAACCGTTTGCCCGAGTATGATATTATGCCCGTTGGCGATGAAATATACATTGAAGCCAACGCCCTGCGCGGCACCAGCGGCCGCCCGGTGTTTGACGAATGGCAAAATAAAACTTACGGCCAGGTGCTCGAAAACTTCTGGAAACGCTGGGGCTTTATCCTCCTCGAAATTATCAAAGACCCGGAACACCCCATGAGTTTTTTGTTTACTAAAGACGGGTATAAGATAGGTGCGGAGGCTTGCCCGTCAGAGAAGTTGTTGTAAAAACAAAAATACCTTGTCATTGCGAGGTACGAAGCAATCTCCGGCAGAAAAGCTGACGACTTTACAAGAGGAGATTGCCACTCCGCCTAAGGCGGATCGCAATAACATATTATTTTATACTTTAAACAAAAAGAGACACAAAGTATGGTGTCTCTACGGTATATCATTACATCAAGCCTCTCTCCCTTAGCTGCTTTTTACGCTCTTTTTCTAATCGTTTCTGCTCTCGCTTCGCGTCTTTTTCGCGTTTCTTGGCGGCGTCTATCGAGTCTTGTATGGCTTCTTTCTTTTTGTCGGTGCTATCTTTTTTACCGCCGCCAAACAAGCGCTGAAAGAAACCCGGTTTTTTATCTTCTTCTTTCCCTTCTTCAACCACACCCGGAATAATCATCCCATCACCATCCGGATCATCGGGGTCTTGCCTTAATAAGCTATCTACAACAGCGGTATCAATTGGCGCAATTTTTTGGCGCAAGCCTTCGCGTAAGCGTACATTATAAAATCCGTAGGCACTGCTGTCGGGCTGTGTCCAGCCACGTTTGGCCATTAAGTTACCAATGAGCCTGAAATAACCATGCAGCCTGTACCGTAAGGTTCCATCGGGTTCAAAGGCGTATAGGCCCTTTTTAGGGCTCGGCACAATGCTGGCCAGGTAAATACTCTCGCCTAAATTAAGTTCACTCGGGTGTTTGCCAAAATAGTAGCGCGATGCCTCGCCTATACCGTAAATATTGCGCCCCCACTCAATAATGTTGAGATATACTTCCAGCATACGGTTTTTGGTCATTACATCGCCGTTAACAATAAGCCATACGATGAGTATCTCCTCAAATTTGCGCGTAAGCGTTTTTTGCCTGCTCAGAAAAGCATTTTTAACCAATTGCATGGATATGGTACTTCCACCGCGTTTAAAGCGTTTCTCTTTAAAATCTTCGGCTATTGATTTGCGTAACGATTCCTGTACAAAGCCTTTGTTGCTGTAAAACGACGGATCTTCGGCCGTCATGAGTGCATTGCGTAGATTAGGCGATACTTGGTTTAACGACGTGTAATTAGGGTTAGCCGGCGAAATATTGCGTGGAGGCATGGGCTTACCCTTTTCGTACGGTGTGTATACAAATTCACGGTTCAATCTACCCAGGTCAACCTTGCCAAACTTCAGTATCCTGAAATCTTTTTTAGCCAGTCCCGATTCAAATTGCGTATTATCAGGGTCAGAGGTGTTTAAATACAGGTGTACATTATATTTCAACTGCCCGGCAACCTGTATACCATCTAACGATTCAAACAAGCCTTTAGGGAACGAGTCGAAAAAGTCCTGAGCATCCTGCCAATCGGTGTGCATTTTTACCGTGTAGGCTTTAACCGGGCGTATCTGGTACTTAATGTAAGGGTGCAGGTTAAGTTTTTTAATGTGTACCACCGATGAGCTGTCTAACGAAATATACCTGTCGCCCACAAAAATATTGGCATCTATAGAGCCATCAGGTACCACCACATCGGTATCTGACAGTGCCGGATGGTTTACCAGCATGTTTTTTACGGCCAGGTAAGTATAAACCTCGGTTTGTTCATCGCCCGCTTCCACTTTGTTTAAACGGGTGGTAAGGGTATCAAAATTAAATTTAAGGTTGAACTTTTTTTCCAGCAGCGGAAATTCTACTTTTTTGCCGTCGGCATAAAGCTTAACGTCGATCTCCTTATCGCCGGGGTGCAGCTTGCCGGCAAAGTGCCAGGTAGATTCATGGTCGTTCACGTCAATGGTCGACATCAGATCGCCATCGTCAATTTTGGCCGATTTAGCCAGCAACTTAATATGCGTGCTGTCGTCCTCAAAGCTCATTCTGAAGTTTTGCAGGTCGAGGTTTTCGGGTATTTTGTAGAGTACCTGGTTAATGAGGTTATCCACCAGTTCGTTAAGCCCCGATGAGGATTTGGTATTGGTCGAGTCTTTTTTGCGGTGGAACAGGAAATCAAAATTGCGCTGCCCTTTTTTGTCGGTCAAGTTCAAATAACCGTCTTTAAGGCTTACATCGGCCAGTTTGATTTTTCCGGCAATAAGCGGCATCAGCTTCACGCTTACGGCAAAATTATTAATGCGTACCAGGCTGTCGCGCTGCTCGGGCACTACGGTTATATTGGTAAAGGCTACGGTGCTGAGGCCGGTAAAACGGGCAGTGCCTATTTTTACATCTAAATTATAATCGCGCTTAGCTTTAGCCTTAGCTTTGTAAATGGCTTTTTCAAGCAAGGCTTCGCGCTTGGAATATGCTATAAAGCCGCCAACTATAAGTATGATGAAAAGTGCACCGGCTACAATTCCGGCTATACGAAGATATTTTCTAAAGTCAGGGCGATGCATCAGGTAAATTTTTCCAAAACTAAATCTTATCGGCTATAAAACGATTTTAGAACCACAATTATTTCTCTAACAAAAGCAAACCGCCCCTGTTTTAGTATTTTTGTACCATATTATAAATATGCAACTTACCAAAGAACAAGTATTACAAGCCCTTAGCCATGTTGAAGAGCCGGATCTGAAGAAAGACCTGGTTACGCTGAACATGATTCAGGACATTAACATAGATGGAAACAAGCTCGTGTTTTCGGTAGTATTAACTACGCCAGCCTGCCCTTTAAAGGATCTGATTGAAAATGCCTGCCGCAATGCCATCAAGCATTTCATCAGTCCCGAGGTTGAGGTTACCGTAAACATGACCTCGCGGGTTACTACGTTAAAAAATACCGGGGTACCGGGCGTTAAAAATATTATTGCGGTGGCATCGGGCAAAGGTGGTGTGGGTAAATCAACCGTGGCGGCTAATCTGGCTTTAGGCTTGGCAGCTACCGGTGCAAAAGTGGGTTTAATTGATGCCGATATTTACGGCCCATCGGTGCCTATTATGTTTGGGTTAGAGGGTGCACGCCCTAAAGCCACGCAGGAGAACGGCAAGACCCGCATCGAACCCATAGAGAAATATGGCATCAAGCTGTTATCAATCGGTTTCTTTACCGACCCTAACCAGCCCGTGCCGTGGCGCGGACCAATGGTTTCAACCGCGGTTAAGCAGTTATTTAACGATGCCGACTGGGGCGAACTGGATTACCTCGTGGTAGATCTTCCTCCGGGTACCGGCGATATACATATTACGGTTACGCAAAGCTTCCCTATTACCGGTGCCGTTATAGTAACCACGCCGCAAAACGTGGCTCTGGCCGATGCCAAGAAAGGTGTGGGTATGCTCATGATGGAATCTATAAACGTGCCTATACTGGGTGTGATCGAGAACATGTCATACTTTACACCTGCCGAACTGCCCGAAAATAAATACTATATTTTTGGCAAGGGTGGTGGCGCTAAACTGGCCGAAATGATAGGTGCGCCGTTTTTAGGCGAATTGCCTTTAGTGCGCAGTGTGAGCGAAAGCGGCGATGCCGGCAAACCGGTAGTACTAACCGATGATGGCATTATGGGCACTGCATTTAAGAATATTGCCGAGCGGGTTGCCCAGCAAATATCCATTAATAACGCTAAGGCGGCACACTATACCGATGTGATAAATCGTTAAAAATTAATATCTTTACATTCAGAATAAAATTATAAACATGAGTTTAGTTGAACAGGTAGAAACAGCACTTGATACCATCCGCCCTTATCTTGAAGCTGATGGTGGCAATGTTTCGGTGGAAGAGATAACTCCTGAAAAAGTGGTTAAGCTGAAGTTGTTGGGTTCATGTGGTTCATGCCCCATGAGCATTATGACACTGAAGGCAGGCATTGAGCAGGCTATTATGAAAGCCGTGCCCGAAATTACCGGTGTTGAAGCTATAAACCTTACAGATATAGATGATCCTAACGCGGTAATGCCCGCAAATATGCGTTAGTGTTAATAAGTGTTAAATGCTGAGAAGCATTACAACCGAAATTATATTTTTGCATAAAAAACTATTATAAACCCGGCGACGTATAAATTGTTGGGTTTTTATATATACATGAAAAAGTGCTTTTTAGCTTTATTAGTATGCCTGCTTACCGCAGCGGCCGCCTTTGCTCAAAAAGGCGATAAGCCACTTGTGCAGTTTACCGGTATAACTTATAATGCCGATAGTACCCGCATCATTATTCCGTACGTAACCATTACCAATCTTACTAATAAAGGTTCGGTAGTGGTGGCTAACTATAAAGGCTATTTTTCATTTGTAACTCGCGAAAACGATACCCTGCGCTTTACTGCCGTAGGTTATGCCCCGGTTGATATGGTTATACCTGCTAACCTCGAAAGCAAAAGCTACACGGTTAAGGTGTTAATGAAACCAGAGGTTATTGTGCTCCCGGCTTTTCATATGCTGCCATGGGCCACTACCGATGAGTTTAAAAAAGATTTTTTAACCATGAAGCTGGCCGACGACGACCTGGAGCTGGCGCGCAAAAACCTGAGCAAAGGGCTAACCGGCGTATCATACACCGAGCTACCGCGCGATGCCAGCGAAATACAATCGGCCGTGGCGTCTGATATGCACAACCGCATCCTTAACTCGCACTCGTTAATGCCCAACCCGCTGCTAAACCCACTGGCCTGGGGTAGCTTAATCAAGTCTATCTCGGCGGGCGATAAGAGCCGTAGCAATTAATCAGGCTTTCCCTCTATATACTTTTTTTGTCATTTCAAACGATAATCTTAGGCGCTTTGCAATCTTGTCGCGCATATAGGGTTTCCTCTTTGAGGTGAATGCTTCTTCGTTTTAAGAAATTAATAAGTCATCATTCAACTCAATGACTAATACTTGGGCGTTTCCGCCTCAGGCTGACTGCGCTATCCGCTACAATTCCTCACTTCGCTATGCTGCGTTCCGGGCTTTCCGCTACTATCGCTAACGCAAACTGCAATTTTCGTGAATCAGGGTTTACAGAATAATAACTCATGTTTGGAAACCCAAAGATTGCTTCGACAGCCAACGCTTTCTATAACGACGCGATGGGTAGGGCACTTCGAAAAGATTTCTCCTAACGTCGAAATGACAAGAGGTTGATTAATAATAATTAATTCTTCATCATTACCGCACTGTCATTCACTTCAAACGTGTGTTTCTTCAGCAAGTTAATTACTTCGGCACCGGCCAATAAAACCGGGCCGTAGCCGTGGGCGGCAAATACATTAACGGGGCGGTAATAGTAAAAAGCAGGGTCGAAGGCCATGCCGGTGCCCACGCAAACACCCTCCACCTGGCCTTGTGCGTTTACTTTGGTAGCGGTGGCGTTCCAGGCCAATAGGGTGGCAGGGCCAAAGGCTTTGCCGTTTAGCCAGCCGTTGTTAATGCCGCGGGCAAAGCAATAAGCATAAATAGCCGTGGCCGATGTTTCGAGGTAGCTGTCGTTACGGTCTACCAACTGGTGCCAAAAACCCAGGCTGGTTTGATAAGCTACCAAGCCTTTGGCTAATTTTTGGTATTGCTCCAATACGGCTTTACGGCCGGGGTGGGTTTCGGGCAGCACATCTAACAATTCGGTCATGGCCATTAAAGCCCAGCCGTTGGCGCGTCCCCAATGAAATTGCGGATGCACGTCCATTTCCTCAACCCAGCCATGCATGTAAACATTTTTTTCGTTGTTAAACATGCGCTTGCTGAATTGCAGTACCTGTTTTACCGCATCATCATAATACTTATTATCGCCGGTTAGCTTACCAAACTGGGCTATGGCGGGCACGCTCATAAACATATCATCCAGCCACAACGTGTTTTTAAGCGGACGGTTGCGGGCTAAAGTGCCATCGGCAAAGCGTTGTTGTTTAGTGGTTACAAAGTTGATAAAGCCATCGGCCAGTGGGCGCAAGCTGGCTGATGCACCTCCGGCACGAATAGTTTTTACCGAGGCTGCGCATAAAGCGCCGCAATCATCAAGCGCGCCGGGTTCCATCATAGAGTGCAGCGGGTTACGGCGGGCAACCTCTTTGCCTGTTTTTTTATATGCGGCAACGGCATCTGCCAAAAAGTTGAGGCGGGTTTTGGTGTATTCGGTATAGCGGTTGTCGCCGGTGGCTTGTCCGGCCAGTAACATACCGGCGTAGGTTACGCCCCATTCGTAGCTGGTTAGCCTGAAATCGCCGGGTTTAAATGTGGTTGAGGTATCAATAGCATTTAAAGCAACAGGCTGGTTGGTGCCGCGTTTAACAAACTGCGGCGGCGTGGTTTTGTCGAGGTATTCGAGCACACGGTCGAGTGTTTGCTTTACCTGGGCCGGGGTGGTAATATCGTACGGGGTAGGATAGTTTACCTTCATGGCATGTAAAGGCGTTACCACGTCGTTTACCTTTTGGCCAAAGGCAAGGTTGCAGGTTATTAGTCCGCAGCAAAGCAGCAGCGAGGCTTTAGTGGCTTTCATATTAGGTTGGTTGTGTTGAATAATTGGTTTGAGGAAAATGCAATAAGAGATCGTGCTTTTTAAAATTCCCCTCTTGAGAGGGGGCGGGCAAGACTGAGCGTTAGCAGGGGTGTGTAATTTGCAAACTTTGTATCTTCGAAAATACACACCCCTCCACCCCTCTCCAAAGGGGAACCGCACAAGTCCGTTGCGCTTTCTTTTAAAAGCTTTCCTGACAATGCACTCCTACACAAATAAAAACAAAATAACACAAACTATCTACCCAAAAACCGACAGTATAGGACGGTTAAACTATTTCAGGATTGCACAATCTCATTAACTTTGAAACATACCAATTAATCAACCCTACATGAGAAGTTTATACCTCTTCTTAATCCTGCTGCTTTCGGGCATAACGCGGGCACAAACTACCGATAACGGCGCATATGTGTTTTGTTATTTTAAAGGCAACAGCGCCGATGGCCTGCATTTAGCGTACAGCACCGACGGCCTTAAATGGCAAGCCCTCAAAAACGACAGCTCATTTTTAAGACCCGCCGTAGCCAAAGACCGCCTCATGCGCGACCCATGTATCATTCGTGGTGCCGATGGCTTGTTTCACATGGTTTGGACCGTAAGCTGGGCCGACAAAGGCATTGGTTACGCGAGTTCAAAAGACCTTATTACCTGGAGCGAACAGCAATTTGTGCCCGTAATGGCTAAAGAAGAAGGCGCGCGCAACTCATGGGCGCCCGAAATTACGTACGATGCCAAAAGCAAACAGTACATGATTTATTGGGCAACCACCATTAAAGGCCGTTTCCCGGCACCCGATAGTACTGCCGAGGCCGGCTACAATCACCGCATTTACTACACCCTTACTAAAGATTTTAAAACTTACAGCGATGTAAAACTGCTGTACGAACCGGGCTTTAACATTATTGATGCTACCATACTGCCTTACGGCAAAAAGTACCTCATGTTTTTTAAGGACGAAACCCTGAAACCGGTTCAAAAAAACATTAAGATAGCCTATGCCGATAAACTGACCGGCCCCTACAAACAAGACGGTGGCAAAATAACCGGCGACTACTGGGCCGAAGGACCAACTGCCCTGCAAAAAGGCAAAGAATGGATTGTGTACTTTGACAAGTACCGCAACCACAAGTACGGCGCAGTATCATCAAGCGACCTTAAAACCTGGACCGATATATCCGACCAGATTCAGCTGCCGTCGGGGATTCGTCATGGTACTATATTTAAGGTTACTACTGCCGAGTTGGAGAGGTTGAAGGCGGTGAAGTAATGGTATATCCACAATAAATACCCACCCTGTCATTTCGAACGATAGTGAGAAATCTTTTCTGATTGATAGGCTTATCGACTTGAAAAGATTTCTCGTACCTCGAAATGACAGGTTTGTGGTGCTCGTGAGAAGTGTAAATTCACGCCAGTACTAACAACCCCAACTGTAAACCTAATTCAGGACGGGTCAATATGTTTCATGAAACACTTTATGAAACACCGGGCAAAACCAGGCAATTTCGTGGTTTTTAACTGCAAAAAAATGGAACAGACAAAGATATTCAAGATACTTTCAATCCTGCTTTTGGCAATGCTGCTTTGTGACAATTTAGTAGCGCAAAATAACAAGCAAGGCAAATTAGCACCCAAGCCCGCCTTCCGCGACCCGGTCTACGACGGCGCTGCCGACCCGGTAGTGATATGGAATAAGGGAGAGAAGAAATGGTTTATGTTTTACACCAATCGCCGGGCAAAAGACACTACTATTAGCGGCGTGGAGTGGGTGCACGGCACCCGCATAGGCATAGCCGAATCAAAAGATGGCGCTACGTGGAAATACCGCGATACGGCCGATATTCAGTACCGCCCCACAGCGGGCTACACTCATTGGGCACCCGAAATTATTGAGCACAAGGGTTTGTACCATATGTACTTAACCTATGTTCCGGGTGTGTTTAGCGATTGGAACCACCCGCGTAACATACTGCACCTCACCAGCAAAAACCTGCTCAGCTGGAAGTACGAATCGACCCTGAAACTGGCTAATGATAAGGTAATTGATGCCTGTGTAATGCCCATGCCCGATGGCAGCTGGCGCATGTGGTACAATAACGAAAGAGACCGAAAATCAGTTTACTACGCCGATAGCAAAGACCTTTATAATTGGACCGACGGCAAAAAAGCCATAGCCGACCAGGGCGGCGAAGGCCCAAAAGTTTTTAAATGGAAAGGCAAATACTGGATGATAACCGATGTATGGAAAGGCCTGGCCGTTTACAGCTCAGTCGATATGCAAAACTGGACCCGCCAACCCGGCCAGATATTGCAAACGCCCGGCACCGGCCCCGATGATGGTGTTATAGGCGGCCATGCCGATGTGGTGGTAAACAACAACAGAGCATATATCTATTACTTTACGCATCCCGGCCGTACTACGCCGCCGGCATCAAGCCAGTATCAGCGTCAGCGAAGTTCCATACAGGTTGCCGAATTAAAAGAGGAAAACGGCGTTATATCCTGCGACAGGAATGCGCCAACTTACGTTAATCTCAAAGCTAACTAATAACAAAGGGCAGCAGTGTTACCACGCTGCCCTTCGTTATATTATCACGGATGCGATTATTTAGTTAAACCGTATATCTCGCTTCCGGCTAACAGGAAACAGCCTAAACCGTAATCCTCAAAATCGGGAATGTGGTCGTAGTTAACCGGTTGCCCGTCTTTTGGCTCTTTACCAGTGCCCTGCACAAAGCCCAGCATACCATCAGGGTGAATACACTCTTTGCTCATGGCGTTCCATGCTTTGGTAATAACCGGCAGGTATTTCTTTTTGCTTACAATGCCGTTTTTAACTCCCCAGGCCATGCCGTAAATAAACAGCGAGGTACCGGTAAGCTCTTTGCCACCGTAATTGGTTGGGTCCATCAAGCTTACGTTCCAGTAACCATCGGCACGTTGAAGTGGTACCAGTGCTTCCAGCATGTCTTTTAGCATGGTTACGTATTCCTGGCGGTGAGGGGCATTTTTAGGCATAACCTCCAGCACACGCACCATGGCGGCAACTACCCAACCATTACCGCGCGACCAGTAGCAATTAGCGCCGTTAGGCTCTTTATACGGTGGCACAAAGTCTTTATCTCTCCACCAAAGTTTTTCGGCAGGGTTGTATAAGCCGTTGCCGCCGTGCTTGGTTTTTGAGTAGTTGTAAATTTCGTACATCTTCTCATAGTAGCGATCGTCTTTATAAATGGCACCTAACTTAGCAAATATGGGCATAGCCATTTGTAGGGCATCAATCCAATGCCAATCGTCAACTTTATCGCTGGCAAGCATCAGGTCAATGTTTTTCTTGGTAGGCTCTATGTACTCAGGCTTTTTCTCGATCTGGTACAATTCAATATAAGTTTGGCTGCAGCATTGGTTATCGGCATTACGGGTATCCAAACCGTCGCGGGTTTCCCATTTGTGGTGGTTGCTCCAGTCCATGGCGTATTTGTAATATTTTTGCTGTTTATCAACTTTGTGCAATGCCATTAGGCCCTCATAGTAAACGGCGCGGGTCCACAGGTTACTGGTGCGTATGCGTTTAACGTTGGTTGGCGTAGCCGGGTCGGGCCATTTCTTCATAAAGTATTCATTGGCCAGGGCCATGTCGCTCACAATTTTGGCTTTAGATGGCAGCTTTTGCGCTTCGGCTCCTTTAAAAGGCGCAACCAGCATTAAACCCGCTATCACTACCGGTAAGGTTAGTTTACTCTTCAGCATATTTATAAGTTAAGTGTATTCTGTTGTTATTACTTTGCAAGGTACTTATTCAGGGCAAAATCTTTACTTTGTTTGATGCCTTGGGCTACCAGTTTGGCGTTTAGTATGGCACCTGCTTCAATGGTATGGGTATGGTCTTTATCATTAAAGTAGGTCGATTTTACTTTTGCTTCGCCCTCGGTATCATAATCATCGGCCACTAAGGTGTTGAGGTCTATGAAGGTTGCGCCGGCTTGTTTGGCAGCTTCGGCAGCCCACTTGCCGTAATCGTTGGTGCTGCGGGTTACTTTGCCGTCTTTCCAGCTGTTGCGAGGGATAAGCGAGCAAACAGCCACGGTTGCGCCCTTGGCTTTGGCCTCGGTAATCATTTTGCGCAAATACCAGCCATAGCTGTGTATCACCTCGTTCTTTTTGGTAAGCGGATTGTATAGCTCCTGCGATTCATCGCTATTGCTTTTTATAGTACCACGTGCGCGTGAAGTATCCACCAACGGGCTCGAATCATTATGACCGAACTGCATAATTACGTAGTCGCCCGGTTTAATTTTAGCAGCAACCTTGTCCCACCAACCCTGTGTTTGAAAGGTACGGCTACTGGTTCCGCCAAGCGCATCATTCTCTACGGTAATTTTTGTGGTATCGAAATGATTAGCCAGGTAACTACCCCAGCCCCACAGGCCGCCATCGCCCTTGCCTTTACCATTTTTCACGGTCGAATCACCAACCAGGTAAAGCGTAGTTTTTGATTTCTGTATAAATGAAAAAAGCGCACTTGCACCCGCAAGCAGCAGCACGGCAACAAAAAATACTTTGATATATCTGTTCAGCATCGTAATTTATTTTTTAAGGTATTTATTGAGTGCTATTGATTTATTGGCTTTGATACCCTCCACTACCGATTCGGCATTTACGGTAGCACCCATTTTATTGGTGTGGGTATGGTCGCCGGGGAAGAATTTCTTAACCGAATCGGCTCCCCATTTGTCGTATTTATCGGCCGATATGCCATTAAGGTTTACAAAGGCTACTTTTTCCTGTTCGGCAATTTCTTTAGCCCATTTGCCGTAGCTGCTATCAGCACGCAGCACTTTACCATTTTTAAATTGATTACGCGGAATCATCGACAATACAATCGGAGTAGCGCCTTTGGCTTTAGTTTCGCGGATGAATTTGCGCAGGTACCAGCCGTAAGTATGCACGGTTTCTTTAACGCCGTCTTTCCAGGTTAATTCTACGGTTTCTTCACCGGTGCCGCGCAATACGCCACGGTAGCCTGCTTTATTGGTGTCGGGCTTGCTGCCTTCGTTATGGCCAAACTGCATCAGCACATAATCGCCCGGTTTCAGCATCGAATCAACCCGGTGCCAGCGGTTTTCTTTAATAAAGGTACGGGTACTGCGACCGGCCATAGCCTGGTTATTTACGCTTATTTTACTCTCGTCAAAATAATTGCCTATGATGGAACCCCAGCCCCATTGTTCTTTGTCGTTATTATGAACGGTAGAATCGCCGATGAGGTAAATAACCGGTTTAGATGGCTGCTTAAAGGCCAGCGTTGCCGCCAGTGCTATCAGGCCTATCCCTGTGAACTTTAATAGTTTCATTTTAATTAGTATGGTTGGTTTGATTGGATAAAAGTAATATAGTTTAACCTCTCCCAACTCTTCCGTCTTAGGCGGAAGGGCTTTTGGATGCCTATTATTTAGTTATTTGTAATGCGATACTTGCCTCAGGTAAACCGGCTACGCTCACTTTTAAGGTGGCTGTACCCGAACCTGCCCCGGCTTTAACTATGGCAATACACTTACCCTGAAATGCTTTATGTTCGGTTCCCTGGTATTGCTCATGGCTGATGATGTCGCCGTTATCAACGGCCTGTAATATACCCGATCCGCTGATGCTGAATTTAACCATATTATCGGCATTGGCACATACGTTTCCTTCGGCATCAACAATACTAACCTTTACTATCGAAGCATCATCAAAATTGTGTGTTAGTTTATCCTGCGTAGCAGTTAACAATATTTTTGCAGGAGCACCGGCCGATTTAAATTCTTCAACCGCTACCTCTTTGCCTTTGTTACGGCCAACGGCTTTAAGGCTTCCTTTTTCAAAGGTTAAATCCCAATCGCGCGGAGAATCATCGGCCGGTTTGGGTTTTATGCCCTGCGATTTTCCGTTCAAAAACAATTCCACTTCATCGCAATTGCTGTATACCTGAACCTTAGCATTATCGTAGGTACCAAAGTCAACCGGGGTCCAGTCGGCTACCCAGTTGCCCGCGCCATCATTGTCTGATTTGCGTACCATGTGCACCACAGGTTTTTCGCTCCACCAGCTTTGGCGTTGTAGGCCTTGCTGTTTCCACTCACCGGTACGGGTAAACAGGCCCTGGTTATTAGTGGTTTCGGGCCAGGCAGCCTCGCCTAAATAATCAATCCCTGTCCATAAAAACTGACCGGCCATGTAAGGCTTGTCACGTAAAGCCAGCCACATGCTTAGTACGTGGGTATTTTCGGTGCCTATAACTTTCCAGTTGGGGTGAGCCTCGTGAGCAGCTATCAGCTCATTTTCACGGTAATTTTGACCTACCACGTCCATCATATCGGCAAAGCCGTTGGCATACACGCCCGATACGTTTGGCCTGAATAATGCCATGGTAACGGGACGACCGGGGTCGAGCTTGTGAATCAAATTTTGCTGGTCGCGATATTTTTTAAAGCCTACCGAATCTTTCAAACTGTCATGAATTTCGTTACCAACGCTGTAGAGCACTATGGATGGATGATTACGGTCGCGCATTACCATGTCGCGAGTATCGCGTTCCCACCACTCGGTAAAGTATAGGTTATAACCTTTTGCTGCACCGGGTTTTGAAGCGGTCCAGGTATCGAAGGTTTCGTCCATTACCACAAAACCCATGCGGTCGCATAAATCTAAAAACTCAGGCGCAACCGGGTTATGCGCGGTGCGGATGCCGTTTACACCAGCCTGTTTAAGCAATTTAAAACGTTGTTCCCAAACACTCAATGGCACTGCAGCGCCCACAGCGCCACCATCATGGTGTAAGCAAACGCCCTTAATTTTGATGTTTTGGCCATTGAGCCAAAAGCCTGTGGCCGCCTCAAACTTTGCTTCGCGAATGCCGACAGGCGTTTTAACCTCATCAATTATTTCGCTGCCTTTAGCAATGCGGGTTACAGCGGTGTATAGGTAAGGCTCGTCTAAATTCCATAACTTGGGGTTTGCCACCTGTGCATCAAAGCTAAAATCAACCGTTTGCCCTGCGGCAACAGTTTTTGCGCTGCCTGCTGTGCTAACCGTTTTACCGGCAGCATCTAAAACAGTGGTGGTTACCTTATACTCGCCTGCGACCTTGGTTGAATTAACAACCTGAGCCTGTATTTGTACGGTTGCCTTGGCAACAGTTGCCACTGGCGATTTTACATAAACACTCCACGGGGCAAAGTGAACCGTATTGTATGCCACCAATCTTACGTGCCTGTAAATGCCCGCACCGGTATAATAGCGTGATGCGGTTTGCAGGCTATTATCGGCCTTAACGGCAATTACATTGGGTTTGTCGTATGAAATATAAGGCGTTAAATCGTATATAAAACTGATGTAGCCATAAGGGCGCTTGCCTAAATGATGACCGTTGACCCAAACATCGCTGTTAGCCATTACACCGTCGAACTCAACGGTTACATTTTTACTCGCGTAGGTTTTACCAAGCGTAAATTGCTTGCGGTACCAGCCAATTCCGGCAGGTAAATAACCGCCGCCGCGGCTGGTTGGGTTGGCCTGGTCATAAGGCCCTTCAATACTCCAATCATGCGGAACGCTTAGCTTGCGCCAGGCTTTATCATTAAATGCAGTTTGCTCGGCACCCGTGGCATCACCTTTGTAAAATAGCCAGCTATCATCAAACGGGGTAATAATACGCGACTGCTGGGCATACAATGAAGCTGTTGCCAGCAAGAGGGAAATAAATAGGTAAATCTTCTTCATAAAGGTTGGTTTGGTTAGGCTTATATTTACTCAGGTATAGTTAGTTTGGTACCATCGGTAGCGGTAATGGTACTGTTCGTCCATTTCCATCCCTGGCTAAACTTTACATCGCCGGCTGTTTTGGCTTGAATGTTTACGTTGGTAAATTGAAAGTTTTGCAATTGCGATTCTGGCAAACCAATAGCATTTATAGCCTTTTTAGCCCCGGTTGCGTTAACGTTACTTATATATACATCCTTAAAATGCGGAATGCCTTTTGATGCCGGTTCAACTTTGGCAAGCAGCTTTTTCCAGTGTGGAGGGAGCGTGCTTTCGGTATAGCCATCGGGCAGTTTAGAGTAGCTGTAAGCCGGGTTCCAGTTGAGGGTAATTTGAAAGGCTGTACCCACGCCATTCATAGTAATATTTTGAAAGTGGATATCCTCCAATGTGCCGCCCCGCGTGGTGGCCGATTTAAGATTTAATCCGTTACTGGTGCCGTTTCCTTTTAGGTTGGTAGCCAATACGTGGCGTATACCGCCCGAGGTTTCACTGCCAAGTGTTAACAAACCGGCTCCTGCACGAGCCAGGCAATCGCGGATAACTACGTACTCTGTTGGCTTATTTACCCGTAATCCATCCCAATCGCGGCCGGATTTAAGACAAAAATTATCGTCGTTGCAATCAATATCACAGTTTTGAATCAGTATGCGGGTTGATGAATCCACGTCCACACCATCGGTGCTCGGGCCATGCCCGTCAACGTTATTGCGAATGGTTATGCCATCAACGGTTACCTGGTTTGAGTACAGGAGCTGCACCGTCCAAAAACCGGCTTGTTGCAGTGTAATGCCCTTGATGGTAACATCGGTTGAATTAGTAACCAGCAAAGTACGAGGGCGTTTGGCATCGTAATCCACAATCCAGCGCAGGCCTTTGGCTTCGTATTCTTTGCGCAGGTTCCAGTACATATCCCAAAAAGGTTTTCCCTGGGCATTTACCAAACCTTTGCCGGTTATAGCAGCATTGCTTTGGCTTGATATATTGAGCAAAGCGGCCGTCCATTTCATTTCGATGCCAGCCACACGAGTATCAATATCTGGGTAATCGGTAATGTTTTGACTTCCCATTAGTTCGGCACCTTCATCAAGCATAAAGTTCACATTGCTTTTGATAAACAGCGAACCGGTTAAATATTTGCCTGCCTTTACATGCACAATACCTCCACCCGCGCCCGCGCATTTATCAATAGCCAGCTGAATGCTCTTGGTATTGAGTGTTTTGCCATCGGCCACGGCACCAAAATCGGTCACTACAAATTCCCTGGTTTTGGCGGGGAACTTTTTAGCGCCTACAGTTTTCGCCCAGGCAGGTTCATCGGCCTTGGCGTTTGCCGCAGTTATGATGAATAATGCAAGAGTGAATATTTTGAGGTGTTTTTTCATTGATTATATTTTGATGGGATGGTTCGTGAGGACACACCCCTGCCCCTCTCAAGAGGGGAATTGAAAAATGTATTATTCGGTTTTTGATTTAGCCCAGTGCCAATTCAAGCGTCCACGCTTGAATTTATTCTCAAGTAAGCGTCCACGCTTACATTTTTAAATTATACAGGAGCGTGGACGCTCCAAAAAACTTAACTGTCAAGCGTGGACGCTTGACCGGGCATATTTATTATTATTCGGTTTTTGCTTTAGCTATCTCTACGGCATAAATTTCTTCGTGGCCTTCAAAATTGGCGCGGAAGATTACCCACTTTTCATCAGGCGAAAAATGCACGTTGGGTTCAAACTTGTAACCGTGATGCTTCATATTCACCAGTTTTTCTGATTTGAATTTGTCGCCATCAGGGCGGAACAGGTATATCCACATGCCATCCGGAGCCTTGGCTACCTGGCCCGGGTCGCCGCCATCGCCGCAAAATACCTTTTCATCAGCAGTAACGTTAAAGTGGATCGACCATTCGTTGCGGTTCATTTCATAGATTTTCTCTATGCCGGTTTTCATATCATACCCGGCTAAAAAGAAGGTTTGCCCTTTGGGCTTTTGTAAATCGAACCACTCGGTATTACCCCGTGGCGACCAAAATTCATGACCGGCAATTTCCATAGGCATGGTGCGCTTGTGTAATAGGGTCGACTTATTGGTTGCTATATTATAATTCCAAATACGGTCTACCTTTTCCCATGGCCCTTCGTGGCAATAAGATAATACGTTAGGATCGGTAGGAGAGAAGAGCAGGTGATTGGTCCATTCATTTTCGCGGTTAACCTCTTTAAGCTCTTTGGTTTTGGTATTAAGCACATATAATACATGTTCGATATGGGCATTATAGATACGCTGGAAATAATCCTTTTTTGCAGGGTATTGCTTGTAAATTTCGCGTTCCTGGTCACCTACGGCTTTTACGCAGGCCATGTAGGTACCATCGGCATTTATGGTGCCAACCCGCCCTTTAAACTCAGGGTCGAAGGCATAAATAAAGCGTTCTTTAAGAGTATTTACGTTGACTGCAAAAATGCTATCGCCGCATTGGTAATAAGCCTCACTGGTTTTGGGGCAAACCATTTCGCCGGCTACCTTGGCACGGTTGGTTAGTTGCTTAACTTCTTTAGTTTTAAGGTTGATGCTGAACAACTGTTTGCCTTTAGGCGTTCCTCCTGCAAATACCATTAAATTGCCCTCGGCTTTTAGCTGGGGCACAAATGGGTTGTTGTTGAAGTAGAAACTTGTGTTGCCTCCCTCGCGGTTAACCAAACGTACTACCCTATGGCCGGTATCCTTATCTATCCACTCGCTTACAGGCATAGGCTTTTGCCCGCCGGTTTCGAGTACTTGCTGGGCATTGGCAGCCAAACCAAAACAGCTTATTGCCAATAGCAGGTTTACGATTTTCTTCATAACAGGGTGGTTGATTAGTTGCCGTCGGGCTTAATCGTCGAATTTTTGGGGCTCATAGGCCAGCTAAAACTATCAAAAGCATCAGGGTGCGATGGATCGAATGCGGGGATATCAACCAAATATTTCTTCAATTTCAAGTCGCTTGCTTTAATCCCTTCCACAATACATTTTGCCAGTTCATAAGCCCCATACGGGTTAAAATGGGTATTGTCTTCTAAAGCCTTATCCTGACCGGGGAAGGTATTAGCGGGATAATGCACAAATGCCTTTTTAGACGGCTCTACACCCATGGCATCATAAAATTTGGCGGTCATGGCATTCAGGTCAATCAGGGTAACCTTCTCTTCTTCGGCTATTTTGCGGGCAGCGGCCGGGTAATCTCCCAATGTATTTACGGTTTTTCCGTCAGCATCAAAAGAGCGTCGTGAGGTAGAGGTTACAATAACCGGGATAGCGCCTTTCGCGCGCGCACGGCCGATGAAGGTTTTAAAACGCTCGGTATATGATTTGTACGGGCCGTCGTTAGGCCCTTTTTCTTTTTGGTCATTGTGTCCAAATTCAATGAACAGGTAGTCGCCGGGTTTAATAGTGCTCATTACCTTATCCAAACGCTTGCTGCCCATAAAGCTACCCAGCGTTAAGCCCGATTCGGCATGATTGGCAATGGCCACACCCGGTTTAAAAAAGCGCGGAATCATTTGTCCCCAGGCGGCCCAAGGCTCGTCGTCCTGGTCTACTACGGTCGAATTACCAGCCAGGTAAACGGTGATCTGGTTGTCCACCTTTTCTATTTCCATGGCGGCAATGCTGGGTTGCTCATCAAATTCAAGGGTTAGTTTATCATCCCAATCCAGTTTACCGTTTTCGCGGGGTTTTAGTTTTACGCGGTCGGTGGTGCCAATTTCGGGTTTACGCACATTTACTATAAAGCTTACCTTTTTAGTTTCGCCGGGTTGGGTGGCCACCTTTTCGAGCATCAAGCGGCGCGATTCGGCTTTTACGGTGGTTAAGCTGGCATCGGTACCGCCTAAGGTTAAAGTTACCTTGTAATTTCCCTCAGGCACGTTTACCGAAAAGTAAAAAGGCTTGTCAGCCGTAATGTATCCGCTGTTTTTGCCCTTTGCGGGCACGGTTTGTGCAGTGGTGCCAAAGTCAAAGCCGTAGGCATCAATGTATGTTTTATCGGTTTTTACTTGCGTAAAGCCCGATTTTACTTTGCTTGTACCAAAATCAAATTTGTAGGATGTGGCCTGCGCATTGGCATACAGAGTTATGCCCGCAAGTATAGTGGTTAGCGATAACGCTAATAATTCTGAAGAGGTTGACCTCATAAATTGCAGCTTAAAGTTTATAGCACAGTGGTTTATATTGCCGTTAGGGCATGCTTGGTTATTATACTGTTGGTCAAATTTATTTTAAGTAGGGTTGAAAGGTATCCTGTACCGTCCTGAAAATAGCTTCCGTCCTCTTGAATGGGGAGTTTGTAGCAGCATTGATACATTTGCTGTTCAAGTATTTAGGGCCGATGATGTGTTATAAAAAAAGCGGCCTGTTCATTTTCAGAACAGGCCGATTCGGTATTTTATTTTATCAGCAAACGTTAGTCATAACTATGCCGCTCAAGGTCATAGTCTGATTGTGCCGATATGATTTTCTTTTTCTTGTTAATGTCGGCACCAACCTGGTGGTCAAAAACTTCGTCGGTTACAATAATCTCACGGTCTTTGTCGCGCTCGGCGTAGTGGATGTTGGCTTCGGCCAGGCGGGCAACGGCCACATCATACGGGCCCCGGGGCGACATCAGCTTTACAAATACCGGCAAACACTCGAACAGGATAAACAAATACCCGATGAACGATTGCGCTAAGTAGGTATCCAAGTCTTTCGTTCCATCCTGCCTGAAGGAGAGTTGCCCCAAGGCCCAGTTACGGTCGGCAAAACCGGCAATATTGGCCAGGCTATCTAACTGTGTGTTGGTAAACAAACGGGTGCTGCTCAGTCCCTCGTAATCTTTACGCTGGCCTAAGTATTGTTCCATTTTGCCTAAATCTTCGGTAACGGTTTTCAGGCGGGCTTCTTTTTCCAGCAAAACGGATTCTTTTTGTTTGGCGTAAGTGCCATACCCTTGTATGCCCGATGTTTGGCTGGTTTTACCGCCAAATACCTCTTCGTTCAATTGTACCCGTGAGCGGTTAATGTCGCGCTCCAATGAGTCTTTTTCCTTTTTAAGATCGATGTTTTTGGTTAACTCCATGGCATACTTTTGTGAGTATGTTTTTTGGAGCGTATCAATTTTACGGTTCTGGCCTTTTATGTAGGCTTCCTTAAGTTTGCCACGAATTTCCTTGTCAAAAATTTTGAGTTCGAGCGGGCGCGAGATTACCACGCCTATCATGATGGCCAGTAAAATACGCGGTGTGGCCTGTAAAACCTGCTGATTGGTGCTGCCCTGTTTATTGATGCTCGATACAATGTACCTGTCCATATTAAAAATGGCCAGCCCCCACAATACGCCGAACAGTATGGCAAAAACCGTAGCCAACGGATTACCGCTGAACACGAAATACATGGCGTACCCGCCTGATAATGATGCAAATAAAGCCGTAAAGAATATAGTAGCCCCTATACCGAAATACCTGTTATGCTCAATAGGGTATTTTTTAAGGGTATCAATATGTGCTCCCGAACAGAACCAAAAAAAACGGGTTACTTTTTTCATCTATAACTAATGTACAAAAATTGTGCAGTATTTGTAATTGAAACGCCGCCCGGGGCTGATTGTTACACTATTACGACTGAATTATTATAAATTAAAACAATACCTTTGACCTCAAAATTTAATTACCGATGAAAGAAGTAACTGTAGAAGACCTGCAAAGGATGAAGGAAAACGGCGAAGATTTTCAGCTTATTGACGTGCGCGAAGATTTTGAATACCAGATGTCGAACCTTGAGGGCGAAAATATTCCGTTGAGCGGCGTGCTTATTGAGGCCGACAAAATTAGCCACGATAAACCGGTAGTTATTATGTGCCGTAGCGGTAAGCGCAGCGCCATGGCCGTTATGCAGTTAGAGCAGCAAGGTTACGAAAACCTGTACAACTTAAAAGGCGGTATACTGGCCTGGCAACAAGAAATTGATCCAACCATAAGCGTGTACTAAAATGGCTTTAAAGCTTTTATTAAACGTACTTTATACCATTGGCATTTTGGTGAGCCTGTATACCATTTACTGGGGTGTTACCAATGGCCGCTGGGAATTTATTGTGGGTGGTGCATTTGTGGGCATTATTTTCTTTTTGCTCAAAATAACGCTCATGAAAGAGGTAAGGGCTATGCAAAAGCCGGTGCCTAAGGGTAAAAAATAACCGTCATTGCGAGGAACGAAGCAATCTCTGCGGAGGACAGTCCGTTTGCATGTTCTACGCAGAGATTGCTTCGACGCCCCCGCTCTTACCCACTGCTGTCTCGCAATGACGTGGCTTATTTTAGCCCTCCCTCCCGGGGAGGGTTGCGGCACTTACTTACTCTTACTCAAACCATCCACACTCGACGCATCATCAGGCTTAATTAACAGTGCTTGCTCAAAATACGGACGCGCTTGTTGTTTTTTACCGGCAAGTAAATAACTCCAGGCCAGCATGTGGTTGCCATCATAATCAAACGGGTACAGGGTTACCACCTTTATAAAATATTGGGCGGCGGCATCGTACTGCTTACGGTAATAATGAATAATGCCGGCCCAGTAATTGGCCTGTGTATTTTGCGGATCGGTTTTTAAAATGGCATTGTATTGAGCCAGCACCTTGTCGTTTTTTTCGAGCAGCGAAAGGGGTTTTACATAACCAAACCGCGCCTCGATGGCGTTTGGTTTGAGGTTAACCGCCTTGGCATAATAAGCTTCGGATGCGGTGTAGTTTTTACTCAGAAAGTACAGCCATCCCAATCGAAGATTTGATTCATAATCGCTATCGCTGTAAAACGGCTTAATATCATTAATGGCTAAAATGTAATTCTTCTTACTCTCGTTGGTGTAGCTATTTTGATAAGCCTTTTGCATGGCCGCGGCCGATTGTGCCTGCACTTGTAAAGTAAGCAGGAGGCCTCCGGCTGCAAAAGCTATTCGTTTCAAAACTTCCATGTAAATCCTCCGGTTATTGAATGTTGATTATAATTGGTGGCGTGGTAATAATCGTCTTTACGTTCGTGTGTGTAATTTAAGTACAATAAGGCGTGCCTGGTTAACTGCCAAAAACCTGTTGCGCCGGCCCTAAATTTAATAATATCCAACGCATTATATAGGTATAAACCATCGGCCTCAAGGTAGTTGTTTTGGCTGCCCAAAACAGCATTGGTTTCCATCCACAATTTTGGTGTAAGCTTAAAGCCAAATAACTGGCTAAATACGCCGTTGGTATTGTTAATTTGATGCAATACCGAACCGCGTGTTATACTGTACAACGTTAAATTCCCTAACGGATATAAATTAAGTTGCGTATTGTACTGCCGCACATTATTATTGGTTATAGTACCCGAGCTAACATCGGCCTGTAAATCAAAATAAGGATGACTGTACTTTAATCCCAGTAAGGCAATATGGCTGTGATAAGTGGTTCGTTCGTATTTGGTGTTAAGGTAATGGTACGCTCCCCAAACAGCCAGCTTGTTACTCATGGTATAGCCCAGCTTGCCAAAATACTCGGCCTGATGAACCGAATTGCTGCGTACCTGCTGCAGGGGATAAGGCAGGTACGCAGGGAAGCGATAATTAATGCTTTGGCCAAAGTACGCTACCGATTGATCTAACTGAAACCTCCAGCCTAAACGGTTGGCCAGGTTAACCCTCGAGTACACGCCATTGCCCCGTAGTTTAATGATTGGTACTTTAATACTGGTTTCAAATCCGGCCTGTAAGAGGCCGTACGGGGTCAGTTTTTCCTCCTCAAGCGTTGCCTTACCCAAATAGCTTACATGATAATAGGCCGATGCATTACGGTTTAAGTATATATTACACAAATAGCTGTAATACCTTGCCGTAGAATTATGCGAATCATCGGCCAGTACCACGTGATATTGTTGGAGAGCTGCGCTATAATTTTGGAGCTCGAACTCGGCATAGGCCACGCGTAAACGCAATTGCGGAAAATCGGTGCCCGAGGCAATTACTTTTTGCCCGTAATTAACCAGTTCCTGCCAGGCGGCCGACTGGTATTGAGCCAGTGACACGCTATCGGCCTCCACAAAGTTAATTTGTTGTGCACGCGCTGATAGCCACACTGCGCAGCACAAAAACGCTAATAAGTACTTACGGTATACCATTGTGCTTCTGTTTTTTGCTTATTGCGGGTAAGTGTAAATCCGGCCACCCCATTGTTATCTATTTGTATGCAAGCCTCCATAACCTGCTTTTTACTACCGGCTGTTTCCTGGTATTCTGTTGCGTGAATGATGATTTTATTATGCTGATGCTGGCTGCAGCTTTGATAGCCACGCCTGTTAAAACGGTAAAACGGCGCAACCAAATCATGCAGCCACATGCCTATATGGGAGCCTTCCATTTGCAGCGGGTAGCTATCGGTAACGGTGGCCACATTGCCTACGCTATAAACCACGCGATAGGCGGCCAGGTAAAAGCTATACAATAACGATGATTGGTTGCCAAAAAAACTGGTAAAGTAAAACGAGGTATCGTTATTAACGAAGTAAGCCATCGAATCATCCTGCACACTGTACAAGTAGGTATGGTTAAGCGAATCGGTATGTACTTCCCAGGTTTGGGTTTCTCCATTAGCGGTAACCATGCTGGCAGTGTAACCCGGTTGCAAACTAAAAGCCGCTTTAAGCATTGGGTTAATTTCGAGGGAGCTAACCACTGTTCCGGCTTCGGGTATTTTAAAATTAAAGAGTTTTTCATCAGCACCCTGTTTGCCAATGTAAGCAGCAAAAGGGTATGGCACAGTACGCGATCCAATGTAAGGTGCAGCCTGTGCCTGGAAATGCAAATGCGGTAGGGGCGAGCGGCCGGAGTTTCCGCACAGAGCCAGTAAATCGCCCTGCTTAACAAAATCGCCCACGTTAACCTTTGCCGAATATTGTTTTAAATGCGATACCTGCGTGTACAAGCCGCTAAGGTGACGGATGACGATACAATTACCCCAGTTTTGTACGGTGTTTACCTGTCCAATTTCATTGTCGGGCACGTGGTTAATCAAGGAGTCCACCACGCCATCGGCGCAAGCTAAAACGGGTTTGCCAAAACAATAAAAGTGTTCTGGAAGGGTGGCATCGGGCAGGTGGCTTTGGCCGTCTTCGTCCAGTATGGCAAAATCCAGCGCATGCGCCCAGCCGCCTTTGTGGGTAATATCGCCGTGATACCCCTGGGTAACCGTCCAGCTGCCCATAAACGGCAGATTTAGCTTAAAGTACTGTGCATCGTGCTGGCGTTCGCGGTTGTTATAGTATTGGTATAAATTGGTTTCGGGCGAGTAATGCTGCACGGGTGTTAACTGTAATCTGCCGGGATTTGCCCGTAGTATAAAAAAGTACAACAATGATAAGGTGATAATGCAAAACGGTAATGATAGCACCGGCAAACTGTAAATACTCAACATTTTGGTACAGGCGCCCACCACCAAAAAGGCCACCGGTACACCCACCACCGCCCACAGGTACGACCGCCACGATGGTATCAGGAAGAACCCGCCGATAGCCACCGTAACCATCATAAAGTTAACCCCTAAGTGGTAGTGGCTAACCCCATCAGGATATATATGAGTAAGGCCGTTGAGCAGGCAGGCCGCAGCAAAACCCAGCACCAGTAAGCTAAAACTAATGCGCGAGTGAATAAACAAGCCAATGCTCATCACAATACCCGCCATTACATTATCCTGAAACAGCACCGCACTTAATGCCCTGAAGAAAAGACTTACGGTAGGTGGTAAAGGCATTTGATTAAACCCGGCAAAAAGCATGTTAGCGCTGCTATGATAACCGGGCGATAGCTCGTTGAGCATATAGCTTTCTTTAGGTAACAGCCCCATTTCGGTATAACCGGTTACGGCCGAAAGCAACAGCCAGAAAGCCAGTACAAAAGGCAATGATAATGCAGGCAAGCCATATTTACCTAACCAGGCCGTTAACGTAACTGATAGCACCACCGTTATTACACATGCTGCCCCCAGCCAAAGCCAAAAAGCTGTATTGTAATAATAGAAGGTACCTAACCCAATCCCTAACAGCAGCGAGTTAAACGTATAGAGCCCCGCTTGAATATTTTCTTTAACAAACCCCAACGCGTTTACCAGTAACAAACTTGCGCATACTGCCACCAAACCACTTAACCCCGCCGCCGGGTTAAAAAACGACACCACTACCAGCAAAGCACCCAGCACACTATTTTGCGAAAAAAACAAAATAGCATAGCTGTTGAGCAGCGCCTGGAAGAAGTGTAGTATGCGTTTTTTCAATTGTTTATCGGTTTGTTGTTTGTGAGGACACAAACAACGGCGTTTATTTTCTTTCTTTATAATTTCATGTCATTGCGAGCGACAGCGTGGCAATCTCCTCATGCAAGGTTGTTCAGCCATTCTGGTGGAGATTGCTTCGTACCTCGCAATGACACATTTTTTTATTTTATCACGTCATTGCGAGGCGGGGGCGGACTGTGCGTTTGGAGCCGAAGCAATCTCCGAGTGCTGTATAGTAACCTATGTTTGTGCTACTAACTCCCGGATTGCTTCGACGGCTTCAGCTCATGCCCTTACTGTCTCGCAATGACGTGTTCTTTATTTCTCAAAGTGCTTCCTACCGGGGAGGATTCAAAACAGGTTCCAAATGCACCGGCACCTGCTCCATCATTTCTATATATTCTAAATTTTCGGGTTTACGTATTTGGTGCGGCTGGCCCTGCTCATCAATCATGACCACGGCCGGGCGGGTGGTAATAAACTGCATCCACTGCGTCATGTTGTAGGCGCCAACTTTGTGTACTACCACGTTATCGCCTGCTTCCATCAAGGGTAGGTGGGCACTTTCGCGAACCATGTCAATGTTCATGCACAGCGGGCCATACAGTACCACATCTTCGGTATGTTGGCTGCCATCCTGCGCGGGGCTAATCTGGTGGTCGTACCAAAAGGCGGTAAACAACGTATTTACCCCGAAGTTAAGTACCATTGCACGGCGGCCATCGCTCAGGCGCTTATTAGCAACTACACTGCCCAGCAGGTAACCGGCATCGTCAATCAAAGCGCGACCTGTTTCCAATATCAGCAAAGGCAGTTCATCCTGCTTAAAGCCGAAGTTTAGTATAGTTGTAGTAATTGCCTCTGCAAAATCATCAACCAATTGTACGGTATCTACCCCCGGCAAATAAGCACCTTTTAAGGTATTGGTAGACGGAAAACCACCGCCCATATCTAAATACTGTATAGGGTTTTGTAGTTCGGTGCGGCAACGCATAAGCAAATCGCACATTTTACCAGCGGCTACGACATATGCCGCTGTTGACAGCATAAACGTACCAATATGGCAATGCAAGCCCACCAGCTGCATTTTGCCCGAAGCCACAATTTTGCCCATGGCATTCCAGGCCTGTCCGTTCTCGTAATTAAAGCCAAAGCGGTCCCATTGCGGGTAAACGCCCGTATCCATATTTACGCGGATGGCCACTCGGGGTTGTATATTCACCTCGTTGCACAGTTCAATGAGGTTAAACAATTCATCAAAGTTATCGATGTGGATTAACGAATTATTCTCCATGGCCAGCAGCAAATCTTCGCGGCGCTTTTCGGGGCCGTTAAATATGATCTGGTTGCCGGCAACGCCATTACCTAAAGCCTTGCGGTACTCAAAGCCCGACACCACCTCGGCCCAGCTCCCTTCCTGGTGAAAAACCTGGCAAACGGCATTGAGGTAGTTGGTTTTATAGCTCCAGGCAAACTGTACCCGTGGGTAACGGGTTTTAAATGCCCGCGCCGCAGCACGGTAGTTACGCCTGATCTGCCGCTCCGAAAGCACAAACACAGGCGAGCCAAACTGGGCCAGCAAACTTGCTACCGGCACACCGTCAATATGCTTAACCGGCTGTACGTTACTGCTCGTCCCAAATTTGTTCATCGACCCTATGTTCATCTTGCGAATGAACGGCCTTTCATATTTTAATTTTTGCATTGCAAAAAGGTTAAATCACGTTTTCTTTTATCATTTGTAGAGGCACAATAGTTTTTGTCTCTTTTCGATAATCATGGGCGTTTCCGCCTCAGGCGGCCCGGGCTATCCGCTGCAAGTCCTCGTTTCGCTCTGCTGCACTCCGGGCTTTACGCTACTATCCCTAACGCAAGCTTCGGCCACTTTCGACCTCCGTCATTGCGAGGAATGAAGCAATCTCTGAACTATACCAGTTAGGCTGCTTGTCCTACGCAGGGATTGCTTC
This sequence comes from Mucilaginibacter terrae, assembly GCF_031951985.1. Lineage (NCBI taxonomy): Bacteria > Pseudomonadati > Bacteroidota > Sphingobacteriia > Sphingobacteriales > Sphingobacteriaceae > Mucilaginibacter > Mucilaginibacter terrae. The sequence continues at coordinate 3,726,710 of NZ_JAVLVU010000001.1, forward strand.
GTTCCTCGCAATGACGGTTTTATTTAAAATTCCGAAACCTCCTAAAGCTCTCCAAACGCCGATAGCTGTTGAAACTCGCTCACATCCGTCACGTGGTCCCAGGCATAGCGGATGAAAATTTTGCCAACTTTATAATCAGTAAAGGGTTCAACCGGTTGTCCCAAAGCCATTTTTACCAATGCTGCAGGCTGATTTTGCCCCGCCGCAGCCGTTAAATATATCCATGCCGGGAAACGAGGGTTTACTTCCATAATAAAAAGCTTGCCGTTGTTATCGCGCATTATTTCCAGTTCAAAGCCGCCGCGCCAGTGGGTGGCCTGTGTAAAATCACGGGCCACTTGTAGCAAGCTGTCATCTTGTATAGTAATACCTGCCCAGGCCTTGCCCTTATCGGTTATATATAGTTTGCGCATGGGCACAATACTCAGGGTATTACCCTGGCCGTTGCCTAAGGCAGCTACGTTTATTTCGGTTCCTTTAACAAATTCCTGAACTATAACCGGTGTACCCCAACGCGCGCTTAAATGGTAAAATGCTTTTTTAGCCTGATCAATATTGTACACCACCTGTGCCTCGTAAAACCGGCCTTTAACCACCATGGGGTAATTCAATTCTTCGGCAACTTTAATTAGATCATTTGCATGGTGTATGTTTTTTGATTGCGGCACGTGCAGGTTGTACTTTTTACCAAATGCCGATAGGTTGAGCTTATCGCGGGCATCCAACTGCTCGTGAGAGGGTAAAAATGTATGTATGCCCATTAAGCGCAACTGTGCGCTTACCTTAATAAAGTTATATAGCTCGGCATCAAAATTAGGTATCAGCACATCCATATGTTCAATGGTTTGAATGTGCTCCAAACGTTCAACCAGTGCTTGTACCCCGGCCGATGGATAGGGGATATGATAGGTTTTATCAACCCAATCGTGCAGGTAAGCACCCGGTTCTAACGACTCGTATGCTAAACCAATAATGCGCACATTGCCTAACCCCTCGCGCAAGGCCCGTATAACGGCCACGCCAGGGCCCGGACTATCAATGGCATTGAGCCCGGTAACACCAATAACTAAGGGTTGAGTAGAGGTTTCGGTCATACGCAGGTTCAGGCTTCAAGCAGGTTGGCTTCTTTGAGTTGTAAAATCCAGTCTTCCCAGTCGCGGTTAAGTTGAGCGGGTTCTACATCGTATTTATTTAATAACTGCTGTTTAACTTCATCTGATGAATGCCCGGCTTTCATCAGGGCCAGTATATCGGCCGCAATGGCATTGCCCGAAAATGAATCGCCCGTGGCGGGGTTAAATATAAACCCGTTCTCGCTGGTGGCAATATTCTTCTTCAGTTTCATCAGTTTATGGGTTATGGTAGCTACAAAGCTAATATTTTATTGCTGCGGTGATTGTTCTTCTCTTAACCAAAAAAAATCCGACATGATAATTATTACAACCATGCCGGACTTCAATCACTCACTCTGCTTACTTATGCATTAACGTGCTCAGGCTTCACCCTTGGCATCATTAAACTCTTTTACGCCGCGGCCTAAGCCACGCATTAATTCGGGTAGTTTTTTGCCGCCAAAAAGCAATAGTATGGCTGCCACAATCAGTATCAGCTCCGGTGTTCCTAATCCGCCCATAATTTTTTAGATTTATATATGTTATACTAAACGTAGTTGCTCTCTTTTAAAATAAGGGCCTTGCGCTTCGCGCGCAAGACCCTCCACCTTATCATACAACACCAATTAGCAGAGGAAAAGTGCTGCACTTGATACAGCTTACTAATCCCCCTCTTGGATTATGATGTAAAGATGCGGCCATAGCGCATCATGTTTTTTAATGTATCGGTAAACCCGAGGTATGTATCGATAAACACCCTAAGCAGCTGTCAGTAGCTCGATAATCAGTATCAGGGCGTTATTGCTTAGTGCTTCTAAATCAACTTCTGCAGCATTCCACAAAGCTAATCCATCGCGCTCGTGCAAAAGGCGGCCCTGCATTTCAAATGCTCCGGCCAGGGCAAAGGCAAACAGTTGCGACCCCGATTTAGGCCGGTAAATGGCTTCTTTACGGCCACTAAACCTGCCTATGCTCAATGCAAATGGCAATATGTTATTTGTTGTAGGAATAACCGTTGCCAAATTATCTGGCTTTGCATCCAAATCAAGTTCAAACAGCATGTTTATCCGATCTTCTTCAAGAGTGTCCGCCTGTATATGAATTTGCAGGTAATTTATCCAATCAACCTCGTAAGGGTTGCTCAGGGTATAGCTGCTTTGGGCTGTTAAATAGCTTACGTAAACTTCGCCAACATCTACCACGGTTTTGCTGCCCAACGTGTCTCCATAATTTAATGCCCCGGTAACTGGTATGATCACTATATAAGTCGCCTCATCAACATTAGTTGCGGTACTTTGTAGTCCGGCCAGCATCTCATCGTTAAAAGCTTTTAACCGGCCTACCGGGTGCCGCGCATCGTCATAATAATTACCAAAATTAAGGGTACTGTATCGCTGCAAGCCGTTGGCTTGAGCAAAGCCGCGCCTATCGGCCAGGTAAATAGTGCCGGGAGTTAGGGTGCTCATCATTTTATAATTTTGAGTGAGTGGATATTAACATATGGCTGTATCTCAAACAGGTTGGTATGTATTTCTTCTCCATCTTCAACTACGGCTGCGGCATCAGATACGAGCATGAAATTCTGAATACTATCATGCCATACCAATGGCTCGGTATAAAAGTTAACGGCTACCTGGTGCCTGGCTTTATCGGTAATGCTGGAGTTAATTAGCTCGAACTGGAAGTTTTTGAACTGGAGAAACCTGCGGCCCAGGTTATTCAGTATATCGGGTACGGTTTCGTTCAACTGCTGTACATAGCTGATAACAGCCGGCGTAACCATGCCCGAAAGTTTGGCTGCATGGGGAACTTTGGCCAGCAACTCACCATAAGTAGTGTATGTTGACCCCTGCGCCATAAGCTGCGCCTGAATTTTAAATTCGAGGTAGCTGTCTTCAAAAACCGCCTTGTCCCAGGGTTTGGTTGAGGCGCCATCAATAATTTTACGGTAGCAGAGGGTGATAATTCGTTTTTCCATAAATAAAATAAAGCGCCGGGATGTTAGCTTCCCCGACGCTCCTGATTAATTAATAGAACACATTGCTTTTTAAACATTAATGAGCTTGGTTAGCTCAAAACCGGCGGCTATACTGCCCGTAACCGTGGCAATTTCAATGCCTGTGCTATCATCGCTAAAAACATTATCGCTTTTGTTGTAAGTGTAGCCGGTTAAGCCTTTGCCGTAACCATTTACAATAGCCACTGCCGAACCTGTACCTTCGGGAAAAGCAATTTGCGTTACCTTTAACGAGGTTCCCGATGAATTATACACGTGCACATGTATGTGCGTTGCCCGCCCCGAATACCAGCCCGGAAAAATAGTAGTAAACGTTACCACGCCGTTGGCATCGGTGGTTTGGCGGCCACGTAAAAAATGTACGGAGGTGTAGTTGGTGCTTTGCATGCCTGATCCGCCATATTCCGAATAGTTACCCTCGGCATCGCAATGCCAAATATCAACCATGGTATTAGCCAATGCCGCGCACGTACTGGTACTGTTTATGGTTATTTTAACCGTTGTTTTGTAGCCGCTGCGACCATCAGTAATATCGCTGCGCACGTATGATGCCGGAGCTTTTGTGGGGAAAGGGCCTTCGGTTTCGGTAGGGGCAACGGTACAACTGTTTGATGCCGAACTGCTGCCGGTGTTGCTTACGGTTTCGGTGCTTGCAGTGCTATCCGAACTATCTTTTTTACAGGCATCTAAAAATACCGGGGCCGATGCCGCGCCGATGATCAGGCTTCTTAAAAAATTCTTCCTCTCCATATCTTTATGTTTTAGTTGGGTGTATTTGTTTGTTGATGTAAAGATGGAGCTCTTCAACAAGCCTGTGGTAGGAGTATCGGTTAACTATGCCTTTGTATCGACGAACCGTTTTAGGTTACGAAGCCACCAGGTAGTTAATAGCTGAAGCGAGTTTTTCGGTATCTAAAGGTTTCATAAATAGGGCATCGTGGCTAAAGCTTTCCAGGTCTATTTTCTTATTCTGGTAGGCCGAAATAAGTATTACCGGAACATCTTTAAATTCCTCATCATGCTTAAAGGTTTCGCAAATGCTGGCATCGCGCTCTTCGATCAGTAAAAAATCGAGGATGATCAAATCGGGCTTGTAGTTTTTGGCGATCGAATACACCGAATGGCTGTCGGACGTGATGTGCACATCTGAGTATCCGTAATACATCATATCGTCAGCCAGGCGCAGAAGGTCGCCGTCGTTATCCAGTAATAATATCCTTTTTTGCATACCATGTTGTATTTAAGTATGACATAAAAGTGATTATTGGTGTGATGAATAGAAGTGATGTATCGGTAAACGGGGTGTTTGTGTGGATGAAGGGAATAAAAAAAGCCTCAATAGAGGCTTTTTTTATTATTGGTAATTTTCCCTGATTTTGCTGGTTGCTTTAGAAACAGCTTCATCAGTATATTGCTTGGCTTTTTCTATCCATTCCGGAGCTTTTTCGTTCCAATCGTCAATGATAGATTTGCCGTCTTCTTTACGTTTCTCGGTGATGTATTTGATGCCGTAGGCTGCAGCTGCACCAACAACTGCCCATTTCAATAAACCCATTTTATTTCGAATTTAAGTTGTTTCTATTTAATTATCTGTGTGTTATATAACAAGTTTAGTGCCAGCTTTTTTTAATATTTTATGGTTCATCCACCCGTTATTAATATTTAGATGCGTTGTACTTATGAAATGTTACAACTTATTGCTATTTCTTAATTTATGAGACTTAGTTGGGTATCACTGTTGTAATTTTGTACGAGCATGAATACAGCTTTCCGTCTTTTTAACTTTTCGCAAAAGGTAAACTATAAAAATGAGGTTTTGGCAGGTTTAACCGTGGCCATGACCATGATGCCCGAATCTCTTTCATTCGCCATATTGGCGGGGTTTCCGCCTTTGGTGGGTTTATATGCGGCTTTTATAATGGGTTTAGTAACAGCAGTGTTAGGCGGAAGACCGGGGCTGATCTCGGGCGGTGCCGGTGCTACGGTGGTAGTACTTATTGCGCTGATGAAATCGCACGGTATCGAGTATGTGTTTGCAGCCGTAGCTTTAGCCGGCGTTTTTCAAATATTAGTGGGCTTATTTAAGCTTGGAAAGTTTATAAGACTGGTGCCTCAACCCGTTATGTATGGTTTTGTAAACGGATTAGCTGTTATTATTTTCACAGCTCAGTTAGAACAATTTAAAACCGTTGTAAACGGGCAAACTACATGGCTAAGCGGTACACCCTTGCTTATTATGGGCGGATTAGTGGCCTTAACTATTGCCATTGTGTTCATATTTCCGCGTATTACCAAGGCGGTGCCTCCATCATTAGTAGCTATTATAGTGGTGTTTTTAATTGTGCTTGGTTTTGGTATTCACACTAAAACGGTTAAAGATATTGCTGCCGTTAGTGGTGGTTTTCCGCCTTTTCATATACCGGTTGTGCCTTTTGATTTTGATACGCTGAAACTTATATTTCCATACTCGTTGATTATGGCTGGCGTAGGTTTAACCGAAGGCTTACTTACCCTTAGCCTTGTTGATGAAATGACCGCCACCCGGGGCAATAGTAACCGCGAATGTGTAGCGCAGGGAACCGCCAATATTTTAAACGGCTTCTTTTTTGGGATGGGCGGTTGCCCTATGATCGCACAAACGCTGGTTAACCTGTCGGCAGGGGCAAGGGCCCGCTTGTCGGGCATTATTGCGGCTTTAACCATATTGCTGATCATCCTGTTTGGTGCGCCAATTATTGAGCGAGTGCCCATGGCGGCCTTAACCGGGGTAATGATCATGGTTGCTATCGGTACGTTTGAGTGGGCCAGTTTCCGCATCATCAACAAAATGCCTAAGCAGGATATTTTTGTGGGGATGTTGGTTGCGCTCATCACTATTTGGTTACATAATCTGGCCTTGGCCGTTTTAATTGGCGTAATTATTTCGGCACTGGTATTTGCGTGGGAAAGTGCCAAACGGATACGCGCCCGCAAATACATTGATGAACAAGGAACCAAGCATTACGAAATTTATGGTCCGCTGTTTTTTGGTTCGATAACGGCTTTTAACGAGAAATTTGATGTTGCCAACGACCCCGCCGAGGTGATCATTGATTTTAAAGACAGCCGTGTTGCCGACATGTCGGCCATTGAGGCCTTAAACAAGTTGACTGAACGTTACAAGCAAGCCGGTAAAACCCTTCACCTGCTTCACCTGAGTAATGATTGCCGCTTACTACTCAAAAATGCCGAAGATGTGATTGAACTAAATATTATGGAAGACCCGGGGTACAGGGTGGTTTCGAAAGGGTAGGGTTTAAGTTGTCTGTGAGGACACAGACAACGGCTTTTTTATAATCCGTCATTGCGAGGAACGAAGCAATCTCTGCGTAGGACAAGCGGCTGTGCATAGTTCAGAGATTGCTTCGTTCCTCGCAATGACGTGATAATTAATTTAGGCTAACTGCCACTGCTACTAATTCCTGCTACTCACCTCTGCTACTCAAAAACTTACCCATCTAATAAAAACACAAACAACTCCTTAGGACCATGCGCTCCTAATACCAGTGTTTTCTCAATATCGGCGGTACGGCTTGGACCTGTTACGGTGGTAATCATGCTGGGCAGGTGACGACCGTATTTATCCTGAATGAGCTTAAATCCGTCTTTTAGATCGAGTACCAGTTGTGAGGTGTAGGCCAGCACAATATGTACGGGCGGATAGATGCTTAACCGCCTGCCGGCCATACCCGCGTTACTGAGTAATATACTGCCATTGCGGGCTACCAGGGCTTCGCAAAGGGTAAAGCCAACTTCGGCTTGTTCAAAATCTTTGTCGGTTTCGTAGTATGGGTAATCGTATTGTGCCAGTATTTCCTGCAAGCCGGGCTCCCAACAGTATATTTTATGCCAGTTGCGTGCCTCGGCCAGGTTTAATAACGATTCAATGAACTGTATTTCGTCCTCACAAAAAACAAACTGACCGGCTACTGCTACAAACTCTTCGGCAAACATTACCTCCAGCAAATCATCCTCGGCGGGTGCTGCATATAAAGGCTGGTCTTCGAGGTTAGGGTATGGGTTGTCGCGGCGCTCAAGGAGTGCCTTGCGCACCTTTTTCAGCATTTTTTCTTTCGAGGTAGTGTTGTCCTTCATCTATAAAAATAAAAAGCCGCTATTTGCATAGCGGCTTTAAATATAAACACAATTTATATTAATTGTTTTCCTGGGTACCGTCTATACGGGCAGTTTCAGGGTTGGTAACGCTTTCGGGGATGGCATTATTATCCACTTCAGGGTTTAATGCAGCCTCACCATTTACAAACTTGTCGTAAGTGGTACGGTTTTCAAACGGGCGCTCACCCAATAGTTCAACCAAATCCTGTTGAAACAGTACTTCTTTTTCTAACAGTTTGGCAGCCAGTAACTCCAGGCCGTCGCGTTTTTCGTTCAACAGGTTTTTGGTACGTTGGTAAACGTCGTCAACCATTTGGCGCACCTCAGCATCTATCAGTTCGGCTGTAGTATCTGAATAGGGTTTGTTAAACTGGTATTCGCCCTGCGGATCATAAAACGACAGGTTACCTACTTTGGCGTTCATCCCATAAATTTTAACCATGGCGTAGGCCAGTTTGGTAATGCGTTCCAAATCGCTCAAGGCACCGGTCGATATACGTCCAAAAACAATATCTTCGGCAACACGGCCACCCATTGATACCACCATCTCGTCCATTAACTGCTCGGTAGTATGTAAGAACTGCTCCCTCGGTAAGTACTGGGCGTAACCTAAAGCGGCAACACCACGCGGTACAATAGATACTTTAACCAACGGATCGGCATGCTCCAAAAACCAGCCTGCAATAGCATGACCAGCCTCGTGGTAAGCCACTATGCGTTTTTCTTCGGGAGATATAATCTTGTTCTTTTTCTCTAAACCACCAATTACACGGTCAATAGCATCTTGAAAATCCTGCATGTCAACCGCAACTTTGTCGCGGCGGGCGGCTATCAGGGCTGCTTCGTTACAAACGTTGGCAATTTCGGCACCGGCAAAGCCCGGGGTTTGCGCCGATAGTTTTTTAGCATCCACACCTTCGGCCAGTTTTAACGGACCTAAGTGTACTTTAAATATTTGCTCGCGGCCAATCAAGTCTGGTTTATCAATTGATATCTGGCGGTCAAAACGTCCCGGACGAAGCAGGGCAGAGTCCAGTACATCAGGGCGGTTAGTTGCAGCCAGGATAATGATACCCGAATCGGTACCGAAACCATCCATCTCTACCAGTAACTGGTTCAGCGTGTTTTCGCGTTCATCGTTACCGCCTACAATATTATTTTTACCACGGGCGCGGCCAATAGCGTCGATCTCATCAATAAAGATGATACAAGGGGCCTTGTCTTTAGCTTGTTTAAACAGATCGCGTACACGTGATGCACCTACACCCACAAACATTTCCACAAAGTCGGAACCTGAAAGAGAGAAGAAAGGCACTTGTGCTTCGCCGGCAACGGCTTTAGCCATTAAGGTTTTACCGGTCCCCGGCGAACCTACCAATAACGCACCTTTAGGTATTTTACCACCCAGGTTGGTGTATTTTTTAGGGTTTTTAAGGAAATCAACAATTTCCATTACCTCTTCTTTGGCCTCTTGTAAACCGGCTACATCGTTAAACGTAACGTTGATCTGGGCTTCTTTATCAAACAAGGTAGCTTTTGATTTACCGATGTTGAAGATTTGACCGCCCGGGCCACCACCTGCACCACCACTCATGCGGCGCATAATGAATATCCATAAACCGGCCATCAGCAACAACATGATAATGCCTTGTACCAGCCAGTTTGACAGCCAGCTATCATGCGCAGGCTCAAATTGAATAGGCACTTTTGCGTTTTCAGGCAAGTCTTTTTCGGCTGCCAGTATCGATTGCTTCATGCTATCGAAAGAGGCATCGGTGAAGTAATACTGCGGGTTGGTAGTATTCATGCTGAGTGTGCGCTGGTCTTTCAACTTGGCATAATCAGGCTTTTTAAGGCTGTCTTTTTTAATATAAACTTCGGCAATGGTACGTTCGCCATCTTTATAGGCTACTACCTTTTCAACGTCGCCGTTGCGCAGCATGGTTACAAAACCGGGGTTAAAATCAATTTTGCTGCCGGGGCTGCCACCCAAAATATACGGAACCACCAGTAATGCTACAATTACAATGGCATACAGCCACATAAAATTAAAGCGGGGCGGCTTTGGGGTTATTTTTCTATTCGGAACCCTTCTGAATTTGGGCTTATTGTCTGATTTAGTGTCTTTCATTTTATTTAATACAGCTCATACATAACCATCATAATCATATTGCAGCGTTAAAAAAAGCAGATGGTTAAGCGCTTTTATAATACTTTATTTCGGCATCGCCCCACAAATCTTCTACGCCGTAAAACTCTCTTTTGTCGGTTTTAAAAATGTGTACAACTACATCTATATAATCCAGCAAAATCCACTCGGCATGTTCAAGACCCTCTTTACGCCAGGGCTCCTGTTGGGTGGCTTTAAAAATTTCGTCTTCTATACTGTTGGCAATGGCTTTTACCTGTGTGCTCGAATCGGCATGGCAAATTACAAAATAATCAGATACTGAACTTTTAATATTTCGCAGGTCTAATCTCACAATGTCATTCCCCTTTTTTTCCTGAATGCCGTGAATGGCTAACTCAGACAGGTAGGCAGATTCACTTAACGCTTTGTTTTTTACCATTAAAAACCTTTAATTTTGAACGATTTGAATGTAATAATTATTATTTAGACTTATATACTTTGCAAAATAACAATTTTTCGGAAGTATTTGTTGCACAAAATTTAGTCATCTTAAAAGAAGTTGACTCTACAAACACATTCCTTAAAAATATATTGTCAAATAATGAGCCAGTACCCGAGGGTACGGTCATATTGGCAGAAAGCCAAACCGCAGGCCGCGGGCAGCAGCAAAACAAGTGGTACAGCAGCAAGGGTGAGAGCTTAGCTTTCAGCCTGTTACTTAAGCCATCTTTTTTATCACTTGCACAACAATTTAACTTAATACGCATAGTTAGCTTAGGGGTATACGACGCCTTATTGCCCTTAGTTGGCAATTCACTCAAAATAAAATGGCCTAACGATATTTATATAGGCGACCGTAAGCTGGGAGGCATGTTAATTGAAAACCAGGTACAGGGAAGCACTATTAAAAGCTCGGTAGTGGGCATAGGATTGAATATTAATCAAAACAATTTTCCTGATTGGGTACCCAACCCAATATCTGTAAAGCAGATATTACATACAGATTATGATTTGAAGGCGTTAATGTTTGACATTTGTAACCGTATAGGCCAATGGTATATTAAACTAATGGCGGGTAACGAAAGTCAGATACAGGATGCTTATTTAAATACCTTGTATTGGTTAAACAAACCCGGACGCTTTAAAGCGCAAGATGCTATATTTGGTGGCATTATTAAAGGCGTAAGCAATGCCGGTCTTTTGCTGTTGGAATGTAACGGTAAAACAACCGCCTATAATTTAAAAGAGATTGAATTTTTAAACAAATAAACCCCTGATGAAAAAGGTACTATTAATGATGGTTGCCCTGTTTTTTACAGTTGCAGCTTTTGCCCAAATTGAAGCACCTGTTAAATGGAGCTATGCCGCTAAAAAAACAAGTGCAACCGAAGCTGTTGTGTTTGTAAAAGCCACCATTGAACCCGGATGGCATGTGTACTCGCAAAATATTAAAGAAGGCGGCCCTATTGCCACTACCTTCACCTTTACACCTGGCAAAGACTATACTTTAGTTGGCAAACCTGCCGAGCCTAAAGCCATTACCAAGTATGAAGATAACTTCAAAATGAACGTAAGCTACTTTGAAAACTCGGTTATATTTCAGCAAAAAGTTAAGCTAAAAGCTAAAGGCGAAACCACTGTGAAAGGGAAAGTGGAGTACATGACCTGCAACGACCGCAAGTGCTTACCACCCGATGAAGTTGAATTTAGCGTAAACGTAAAATAAGGCTGCTGTAGTAATGAACAACCGACATAGCCGCCTGGCATTTGTATTTATTTTAGCCCTCATTGCAGGGCTAACCTTTTTAATGCCTGCTTACCAGGCAAAAGCCGCTGTACAGCAAACTACCGATACGGTATCGACCGATGGCATAGAGTTTACCGATGTGGAAGCTCCTAAGCCTGGAGCCGCCAAAGTTGACACAGTTGCTGCACAAGTAAAAGCCGAAACTTCAAAAGCCGGAAAAGCAACCACAGCCGCTGCCGTAAAAACTACCGAAAAGCCTAAAACCATATGGCAAATATTTATTGAGGGATTTTTAGGCGGTTTTGCTGCACTAATTATGCCATGTATATATCCGTTATTGCCTTTAACGGTTAGCTTTTTTACCAAAAAGGCTGGCTCGCGTAGCAAAGGCATTATGCACTCGCTTATATATGGTATATCAATTATTGTAATTTATGTAGCATTAGGGTTGGTTATCACACTCATATTTGGGTCGGATGCGTTGAATGAGTTGGCCACCAGCGGTGCATTTAATTTGTTTTTCTTTGTGCTGCTCATTGTGTTCGGTATATCATTTTTGGGTGCGTTCGAATTACAGTTACCTACATCGCTGGCTAATAAGCTCGATGCCAATTCAGATAAAGGTGGCGTTGCCGGAATATTCTTTATGGCAGCTACCCTGGCCGTGGTATCATTCTCCTGTACGGGGCCAATAATTGGCTACCTGTTGGTTGAGGCCACCTCAAAAGGCGAACGTTTGGCACCAATTATGGGTATGCTGGGCTTTTCGTCGGCATTGGCAATTCCGTTTACTATATTTGCTTTATTCCCTTCGCTATTAAAATCGCTGCCAAAATCGGGTGGATGGCTAAACAGTGTAAAGGTTGTTTTAGGTTTCCTGGAACTGGCATTTGCGCTCAAGTTCCTATCGGGTGTTGATTTGGCTTACCACTGGAACTGGTTCGATCGCGAGGTGTTCTTGTCATTATGGATAGCTTTAGGTGTTTTGCTGTTCCTATACCTTATAGGCAAGATCAAGTTTTCGCATGATAGTGATTTACCGCATCTTTCGGTGCTGCGTACTTTTATTGCCATTTTGGTATTGGCGTTTACCGTATATATGATTCCCGGACTATGGGGCGCACCGTTAAAAGTAATTAGCGGGTTTTTTACCGCCGCCCGCCACACAGGATTTTATACTAAGTAACGGTGAATCAGGTAGTTCGGTAGCATCATCAACTCCAGCTGTCTCAATTAAAGAAAAAAAATACGAAGAAATATTTAAACGCGGCAAACATGCAGGGCTTAACGAGTGGTATGATATGGAGCAGGCCTTACAAGTTTCAAAAGAACTTAATAAGCCCATTTTAATTGATTTTACGGGTTGGTTTTGTGCCAACTGCCGCAGAATGGAGAATGAGGTTTGGAGTGACCCGCAGGTACATAAGCGCTTATCTGAAGATTATATTTTGCTCGAACTGTATGTGGATGAAAAGTTGGAATTGCCTAAAGATGAGCAATATGTCTCAAAATTTAGCGGAAAGACTATTAAAACCATAGGAAATAAGTGGAGCGATTATGAAGCTAAGAATTTTAATGTAAATTCGCAGCCGTATTACGTTATCGTTAATACTAAAGGCGATGTACTTGTGCCACCACAAGGTGCCAACTACAGCGTTCAGAATTATATTGAATTTTTAGATAGCGGCAAAGCCGCCTATGAGAAAAACAATGGCAGAAATTAAAAATATTGGTGTATATACTTCGGGTGGTGACTCGCCCGGTATGAATTCGGCTATACGTGCCGTTGTACGAACGGCTTTATATTATAACCTCGAAGTTACAGGCATACGCCGCGGGTATGAAGGTATGATCACCGGCGACTTGTTCCCAATGGATCGTAAATCGGTAGCCAACATTGTTCAGCGTGGTGGTACCATTTTAAAAACCGCCCGCAGCGAGGAGTTTCGCACTCCCGAAGGTCGCCAAAAAGCTTATAAACAACTAAAACGCTACGGTGTTGATGCCTTGGTGGGTATTGGCGGCGACGGTACTTTTACCGGTGCCAAAGTTTTCAGTAATGAGTTTGGTATTCCTATTGTAGGCTTGCCTGGTACTATTGATAACGATTTACAAGGAACCGATTTTACCATTGGTTATGATACCGCTTTAAATACTGTGGTTGAAGCGGTGGATAAAATTCGTGATACTGCCGAGTCGCACGATCGCCTTTTTATTGTTGAGGTGATGGGCCGCGATTCGGGCTTAATTGCCCTGCGCACCGGTATTGCATCGGGTGCCGAAGCCATCCTTATCCCCGAAACTAAAACCAACCTTGAGGCCCTTTATCATCGTTTAGAGCAAGGCCGCAGAGATAAATCATCAAAAATTTTAATTGTTGCCGAAGGTGACGAAGCCGGTGGTGCATTTGAGATAGGCCGTTTGGTTAAAGAGAAATATCCTAACTACGATACCCGCGTATCGGTATTAGGGCACATGCAACGTGGTGGTCACCCAAGCTGTATGGACCGTGTGCTGGCCAGCCGCGTAGGCGTAGCCGCTGTTGAAGCCCTTATGGCCGGACACAGCCACGAAATGATAGGTGTTATTAACGGACAAATTTCTTATACCCCGTTTGAAAATGCCATTAAACACAATGCCGAAATTGACAGCAACTTGTTAAGAATTGTAGATATTCTTTCATTGTAACATACACATTTGTATCAGTATAAAAAATGGACCGTTGGCTTAGCTTACGGTCCATTTTTGTTTTTTAGAGCTTATTGTTGTATTTTGGGCTTATGTTGAGGCTGTTAGCAATTGGTGTAATTTTAATGTTGTGCATTGCTGAAGCAGGGGCGCAGTCACTGCCCGACTCGATAGCAAAAGCTGTGGCTAAGCGGGATGCTTTGACTTTTAAACTCAAACAAAAGGACTTTAAAAAATTTATGCGAGCCCGTGAGGATAGCTTGTCGGATATGTTTAAGCCAAGTAAGCAATATGCGAGTGATACCATTTTGCTGACCGATTCGGGTTACAATTCCACTTTTCGCAACGCAGCATATCAAAAAACGCTGCATCGGTATTACGCCAACAGGCATGGGGCTGGTTATTTAGGTGCCATGGTAGCCGGCGTAATAGCTATAACTGCAATAGGAGGCATCTCGATATTGGTGCGGAAGATCTTTTAAATGTTAAACCTCCACTTCGCTTAGGCGTTTATATATTTTCTTTCCCGAAAAAAAGGCGGTTAATGAGAAAATAATGATCAGCAAAACAATGCCGGTAAGGTAACCATAACCAAAATTAGTAGTACGGCTAAGGTCAACAGGTAGCGAAGTTAGCTTTAACACCATTGCTGCAACAATCAGGCAGCTTACTGTAAAAACAAGATATTTCATGGCATTTAAATAATTCCGGGAAGCTGTTAAAACTTCTTCCCGGATCAAATACAATTACTTGGTAACAACAGTAGTTGTTGGTGAGTAAATACCAAAAGTAATAGCGTTTACTAAACCGTTCACAAAGCTGTGTTTAATGGTTACTGTGTAATCGGTAGCGCCACCGGCCATTTCTTTAGGGTCAGATACGCCAACAGGTGCAAGTCCAAATATCACATAATGGTTCCATTTTGATACGCTGGTGTTTGATTGTGCACCTTTACCAACGTTAAAAGTGTTTACGTAACAAGAAGATAATGACATTACAGCAACAACTGCTGCAGAGAAGAATGCTTTTTTCATAAAACTGTAAAAAGGTTTTTTGTTAATTGTAGCAAGTATAATCAAATTATATTTATGTCAAAATAGTGTCATGCAATTTACTTTGTATGTCATTATAAAACTCATTTAATTGCGTGCTTGTACATTACATATTTAATTTGTATCTTTGCGTCCCCGCAGAAATAGCTCCGGGGGAATGTTGAATACATAATCAAAGAGAAAAGAAATGGCAACTAAAATCAGATTGCAAAGACACGGTAAAAAAGGAAAACCTTTTTACTACATCGTAGTGGCCGACGCACGTGCTCCACGTGATGGTCGTTTTATTGAGCGTATAGGTTCATACAACCCTAATACCAATCCCGCTACTATCGATATTAACTTCGATAAAACTTTCGAATGGGTAAGCAATGGTGCACAGCCAACCGATACTTGTCGTGCTATCCTTTCTTACAAAGGTATATTATACAAAAAACACTTAGCAGGTGGCGTTAAAAAAGGTGCTTTAACTCAAGAGCAGGCTGATGCCAAATTTACTGCATGGTTAGATCAAAAAGACGGTAAAATTACCGGCAAAAAAGATAACTTAAGCACTGCTAAAGCTGATGCCCGTAAAGCCGCGTTAATTGCCGAAGCTAAAAAGAACGAAGACAGAGCTGCTGCTCTTGCCGCTAAAAATGCTCCTGTAGCTGAAGAAGTGGTAGAAGAAGAATCTCCGGCAACTGAAGAAGGTGCCGCTGCAGAATCAACTGAAGAAACTGCTGCTGAGTAATTTTTAAACTCATCAATTTACGCAATAGCGAAACAACCCTGTTGTTTCGCTATTGTTGTTTTAGGGAAAAGTGTAAATAGTACTCTCTCAAAAGCTGTCATTCGACACAAGTAGGAATCTTATAAGCCTGATAAGTCGCTTATATAAAATTCTTCTCTATCGTTCAGAATGACACAAAACCTTTAATATTAAATGAAAACAGAAGACCATTTCAGAATAGGCACCTTAACCAAAACCCGTGGCTTAAAAGGTGAATTACAGGTATACGTTGATTTTGACGGGCTGCAAGATATTGACTTTACTGCCATTTTTTTAGACGTAGCTGGTAAATTGGTTCCGTACTTTGTAAGCAGCATAAAGTATCCTATGCCCAATACTGCCTATTTATTTTTGGAGGAGATTGACCACATTGATAAGGCTACCCCGCTTGTAAAAAAGGATATTTACCTGCCCAATAAATTAAAGCCCGAAAAAGATCCTAACGATTTTACGCTGATGGACCTCGAAGGCTTTATAGCTATCGATGAAAACCACGGCGAACTGGGCGAAATTACCGATGTAACTGAATACCCGCAGCAGGTAATTGCTACAGTGCATTACCAAAACCGCGAGGTGTTATTTCCACTGAATACGGAATTTATTAAAGGCATAGACATTGAAGGCGGCGAAATATACCTCGATTTGCCCGAGGGTTTGTTGGATGTGTACCTTAATGATTAAGGTACTTTACTCTAAATGATATTGAAAAGCATGGTATTACAATGTTTTTTTTATTAAAAAAATAAAATGTAAAAAATACTTGACTTTTGTAAAGTTTACTTTACCTTTAGACTATTAAACTTTACACTTTATGAAATCAAGATTTTTATTTCCCCGTTATTTCCGGCCTTTGGGCTGGCTGCTTATTATTCCCGGTTTTATACTGGGTTACTTTGTTGTTTTTCAGTCTTACGAAATTGCCGGCTTTGGCCTGGTATTGCGCGAAAAAAGCTCAATGTTTATCCCCGCGTTTGAGAATCTCACTAACGAATTGGCGCTAACCATGGTAATCATCGGCTTGTTATTTGTTGCCTTTGCCCGGTTAAAGCAAGAGGACGAACTTACGGCATTGTTAAGGCTCAATGCCTTATACTGGGCCATATTGGTTAACTATATATTTTATGGAGTGCTTTTGCTGCTTATGTTATTTAACAGTATAGCTGCAACCAATGAAATTAACAGTACTATTAACTGGCTTACCGGTAATATGAAGTTTATGATTTATAACCTTTTTATGCCACTGGTGATATTTATTGGCAGGTTTTATTACTTGCTGCATAAAAGCAAAACAGAGTATCAGGTTAAACCACTTCGCTTTTTACCTCATAAACCTTATAATTTGATAGGGAAGGTGCTGAGTATTCCATTAATAATAATTGCTTTTCCATTACTATTTGGAATCATGGACTTTTTTGGAAAGTATAATAATTTTGCCGGAGTGTTATTCTGCATCCTGCCGT
Source organism: Mucilaginibacter terrae (assembly GCF_031951985.1). Classification (NCBI taxonomy): domain Bacteria; kingdom Pseudomonadati; phylum Bacteroidota; class Sphingobacteriia; order Sphingobacteriales; family Sphingobacteriaceae; genus Mucilaginibacter; species Mucilaginibacter terrae. The sequence continues at coordinate 3,743,844 of NZ_JAVLVU010000001.1, forward strand.
TTATAATGTTGATTTGGGTGTATTCAAAAGAAAAACAGGAAGACAAGTATATAAATCATATCAGGCTCGAAGCCATGCAAATAGCAGTATATGGCAACTATGCTATGTTGCTACTAAGTAATTTGTTTCTTTTTAGCGTATTATTTCTCCTGATATTATGGGTTAACTTAATTACCATACCGCTTATCTTTCTTATCGTGTTTAAATACCGCATGTGGAAGTTAAGCAAACAAGATAGTACAGCAAGAATAGACAGTTTAAAACTCGGTATTTTATAATTTAGCGCACTTCAAAAATGAAAAATACACTGCGTGTAGAACGCGCTATTAAAGATATAACCCAGGCTGATTTGGCCGAGAAAATAGGGGTATCGCGGCAAACTATCAATACTATTGAGAGCAATAAATACGTGCCATCAACCGTGCTTGCCCTCAAAATAGCCCGTGTGTTTGGCAAGCCAGTTGAACAGATTTTTAGTTTAGAAGAAGGAGATTAAGCACATGGCCGTTGTCTGTGTCGGCATATAAAATTACCTTTGCAGTCTTTAATACTCGAATACGGTTGGTTTGTACAGGTATTATTTGTAGTCTGTATTCTTGAATCTGTACTCTTTATTCTGAAAAAAATATGCGTTTTGATATCCTCACCGTATTGCCCGGCCTGCTCGAAAGTCCGTTTGCCCATTCAATTTTGCAGCGTGCCCAAAAAAAGGGTATAGCCGAAATACACGTACATAACCTGCGCGATTACTCCACCCTCAAGCATAAAAACGTTGACGATTACCCTTATGGTGGCGGTAGCGGCATGGTAATGATGATAGAGCCTTTTGCGCTATGCATCGAAAAACTAAAAAGCGAGCGCGAGTACGACGAGGTAATATTTATGACTCCCGATGGTATAACGCTCAACCAGGGCATTGCCAATGAGTTATCTATCAAGGGCAATATCATCATTCTTTGCGGGCATTATAAAGGGATCGATCAGCGTGTACGCGATTTGTATGTAACCCGTGAGCTGTCTATAGGCGATTACGTGCTATCGGGTGGTGAGTTGCCTGCGGCCGTGCTGGTCGATTCGGTAATAAGGTTGATACCGGGCGTACTGTCTGACGAAACATCGGCTTTGTCTGATTCTTTCCAGGGCGAATTGCTGGATGCCCCGGTTTACACCCGTCCGGCCGACTGGAAAGGACACCGTGTGCCCGATATTTTGCTGAGCGGTAACACGCCCGAAATTGAGAAATGGCGCTTTGAGCAATCGCTCGAACGCACCCGCCAGCGCAGGCCCGATTTGCTGGGAGAGTAGTAGAGCGAGGATTTTGGAGCGAAGAGCGTTTGTTGTTGAGTATCATTAATTTCTCTTAGTTTATACTCCGCTCCCCGCTCTTGTAGCCTCGCTCCATAACAAAATGAAATATTTTCAAAATCAACTTTCAAAATCAAAAAATTATCCCTATTATTGCAATCCGATTTTTACGGGTTAAAAATTGCATTAAGAGCTTAAAATCATGGATTTAATTAAATTTGTTGAAGAGCAGTCAGTAGAAAAAAAGCAAGTTCCTGAATTCAAATCAGGCGACACTGTAACTGTACACTATAAAATCAGAGAAGGTAACAAAGAGCGTGTGCAGCTATACCAAGGTGTAGTTATTCAACGTAACAGCACTGGTAGCACCGAAACTTTTACCGTACGTAAAGTATCAAACGGTATTGGTGTTGAGCGTATTTTTCCTGTAAATTCGCCAAATATCGACAAGATCGAGGTTAACAGCCGCGGTAAAGTACGTCGTGCTAAATTATTCTACCTGCGCGCCCTTACCGGTAAAGCTGCTCGTATCAAATCAAAACGCGTTTAATTACCGTTTTCGGTTAACAGCTTAGCTTCAGCTGCAATAAAATATTAAAAGGCCGTTCCGGGAATTTCCGGAACGGCCTTTTTGTGCTTTAGCCCTTAAACACTTTTAATTAAAGATATGAGAATGAGCGGTGGCTTGTCACAATGCCCGGCCGGGAGCTGCCTGTGTAGTGGAAGGGATCATTGTGACTTGTCCGCCTGAGGCGGATGTTACTTTTTGTTTCAAGACAAAAAGTAATGGGCATCTCCGGCCAAGAGGAGTAGACTAATTTTTAATCAAAATTTAGTCTCAGTACTTATATTTCCACTTACCGGTACCACATTTCCCCCAATATGCACCTGGTGCCGTTCCATCCGGTCTATTTTATGCTTATTTACAATAAACGAGCGGTGTACCCGGGCAAACTGCTCTGTGGGTAACATATCCAATGCTTCACTAATTGTTAGCCGGCTCATCACGCGTTTATCATCGGCCAAAACAAAGGTTACATAATTGCCCGCTGCTTCTAAAAATAAGATATCCTCAAAATTCACCCGTACCGATTCATAGCCCGACTTTACAAAAATGTTGTTCACCGGTTGTTTTTTGCCTTGTCGCAGTTGTAGCACATCATTAGCTTTGTGGCAGGCTTTCAGGAAACGGGCTAATGAAAAAGGTTTTAACAGGTAATCAACCGCGTTAAGTTCATAGCTCTGCACCGCATGCTCGGCATAAGCGGTAGTAAATATTACCAACGGCTTTTGCTGTAAACTCTCCACGAGTTCAATGCCCGATATATCGGGCATTTTTATATCTAAAAAAAGCAGGTCGACCGGGTTTTGTGCCAGGTATGCAATGGCCTCAAAAGCATTGGTAAAACAGGCCTTCAGCTCCATAAACGGTACCTTGGCCGCGTGCGAGCGTATTACCTCCAGTGCAAAGGGTTCATCATCAATGGCTATGGCGTTTATCATTTACAGGTATTGGGCTATTTGCTGGTACAACAGCATTTTATCACTTGGGCGCTTAATGTTATTTATAACGGGTTTCCCGCTCTTATCAAATATAAAATAAGTTGGGTAAGATCCCTGCTTGTTTTTATCAGGCTGCAGCTCATCCCAAAACTTTTGAATATCGGCATTGCTTTTACGCAGGTGTATGCCCGTCATGTTGTTTACTTTAATAAACTCACGCCAATGTGCTTCTTTAATATCATCATCCATATCCAAATAAACAAACACTACATCTTTGCCCTCAAATTGCTTTTTTAATTCGGGCACAAAGCGTAGCTCATCGCGGCAGGGGCCACACCAGGTACCCCATACATCAAGGTATACTACCTTGCCTTTATATTGGTTAACTATTTCGTATATCGAATTTATCTTCTTGTAACCTTCAACAATGTGAATAGCCTCATTGCTTTTATTAGTAACCAAGGCACTTTCCATATTGGCAATACGGGCGGACAGTTGAGCGCGGTATTTACTTTGCGGATACAGGCTTATCATTTCATCCATTAACGGGCGTGCTTCGGTCAGGTCTCTCTCGGCGCATTTGGCGGTAATAAATTGTGCCAGCATGACCTCGGCTACAGGTTTACTATAGTTGTTTTTTACAGCTAACCAGTTTACATACAATTTGCCTTTAGATTTTGAAAGAGTAATGGCATCATCAAAAGAAACATTAAAGTAGGGTAGAGGCGTTGTATTGGCTTTGTCCTTATCAAGCCCCTGCATAAAGATTACCGCCTGCGATTCCATGTACCCAATATAATCATCGGCAAACTGGTAAAACTGTGGCCCGGCGGGCAGTACCTCAGGCTCTGGCTTAATGTTGCTGTATAGCAGTTTGTATAATCCCATCAAATCGGTTTTATTGATGTTCATAATACCGCGCACAAGAAAGTTGAGCCAGTTGAGGGTTTCGGTACGTGTTTCCTGCGCTATAAGGCGTTTGTCGGCGGTGTTAAGTGTCGATGCCTGTACCTGTGCAACCCGGGTTTCGCCTAATGCCAGTTGGGGTTTAATTACCTTTTCGGTTATTTCGGCTACCGTACCTTTGGCATAGCTGTTCTTTCCTCGTGCACCGGCCGCAATAAACGCAGGTCTTTGCCCGGCATTAACCTCATGCAAAACTTTGTTTTCGGCAGCCACCGAACCTTTGAACGCTGTAACAGTAGTATCGGTGGCGTTAATAGTTACTTCCAGTTGTTTGCCGGGCTTCATCATAATGGTCCATAACCTTCCATGATACGTGAGCGTAGCAAACTTGGTGGCACTTAACTCAATGTTGGTGGTAAAAGTGCCTTGTTTGTTTAATGGTATGTGTCTTATGTTTTCATTATAATAGCCGTATACATATGGAATGTTCAGGTCAATAGTATCGGCTTTTTTCAGGTGTGCAACTGTGCCGCTTAGTTTAAACTGTGCCATGGTTTTGCCGGGTTTAAGCAGTAGAGCAAAGCTGGCACACAGGGTAAATAAAATGGTGATAAGTTTTTTCATTTGAGGTTAAGGGTTAAATAGATGAAAAATTCAGTTGGTTTTTGACGGATAACTAATTCGTGTTTTTGCGGATAGAGCAGCTGCAAACGCTGGCGCACGTTCTCGAGGCCAATGCCTGAGCGGGCACTTTCGGGGTCGTCGGCCGGGCGCTCGTGTACGCTGTTATGTACATCAAATTGCAGGGTGTCATTAGTAATTTGCAGGCTGATGCTTATCCCCGATTCTTCGCGCAGGCTGATGCCATGTTTATAAGCATTCTCCACAAATGGAATGAGCAGCATGGGCGCAATAGAATAGCTGCCTTCCACCTCGGGCAAATCAACCTCAATTTTGATGAGTGATGATGCAGCCGTGCGCATGTTTTGCAAATCGATGTAGTTGCGCAAATAATCGATCTCCTGTGATAGCGCAATTTTTTCGAGCGTGTTTTCATGCAGCATAAAACGCATCATATCGCCCAGTTTTTGTATGCCTTCGCCCGTTCTTTCGGCCTGCTCGGTAAGTGCCAGTCCGTACAGGGTATTGAGTGCATTAAACAAAAAGTGAGGATTAATTTGCGAGCGTAAAAATTGCAGATTGGCCGTTGAGGTGCCCAGGTCGGTACGTAAGCCCGATAGTTCGGCCTCCAAACTTTTGCGGTATTGATGAATGTAAAAACTTAGTGGAGTGATGAGCAGTAGTTGGCCAAACCAAAAAACACAGAATGCAAAAACATGCATTACCGGCGAGTAGGTTGCCTTTAGTGCAAAAATGCCGTTGAGTGGCAAATTAATGCCGAGTGTTATCAATAGCATTATGAACCAAAATCCCATCCGCTCGGAGCGCTGATCCCAATAAACAGGTATTAGCCAGTATAAAATGGTGATGTAGCACAAAAAAGCACACGGAAGAATCAAACCTAAAAATAAACTAACTCCCCAATAAGCTCTCAAAATAAAACAGCCTACCATCAAAGCCCCCCAAAACATCAGGAAGTAAGCCGTTTCGCGGCTAATACGCATGCGGACTTTGGTGTACTGTTGCGTTTTGTAACCCAGTAGCCATTGAATAAGTTGTTTGGCTATTTGATAACATAGTAGTGCAGCAAACCATAGGGTGGCCTGTGGTAGTTTTTTTATTAAAGCACGATAATGTAGATCATCATAATAAGGAAAATGAAGGGCATAATTAAGACAAAATAGTAGGAGGGTTACTATAAAACCTGCCGCAATAGCTGCCATTGCTTTTCCCCATTTTTGCGCTGAGAGGTATTTGTTAGGCAACAAACAGGCTACCCATACAAAAGACAAGTAATAACCTATATACTCAACCAGGTTAGGCAACAGGTAATTGATGGAGAATTGAAAAATATAGCCATGCTTTCTAAAAACGTCGGCACTGAATGAGTCGGCTGTGTAAAGGCCGCGCATGTAGCTATCGGCTGTGTTTAACTGGCCGTAGGAGTGGGTTAATAACAGTAATGTGGCTAAGGCAATTTCGAGGTGTTTAAGTTTCATGCTGCAATCATAAGCAGCATTGCATCCACCCGAAAATAAATGTGACGAAGCCCGCTAAAAATGTGACGAAATATTAAGGGCTGTTATTAAATCTTCTGCCTGTTGTTATATTCATCCAGTTCTCTTTGTGATAGCAGCCTGCCGCCCTGCCACTGGCAATGGTCGGGTTTAGTGAATTTTTCGGCATACCGTTTATTAAATTGGTTAGGGGTGGGTTTCCATATATGGGTAATGGCATGAATTAAGCTGCGCAATATGTTTTTCATGATAGGTTGTTGAACGGCATTAGCGGTAAGGCTAATGCCGTTTGTTGTTTTTAACATGGTCTTAGGTTTATAAGCTGTACATTTATATACGTTACCAAGGCTTGCAATGCTGGGTAAAACGGCTAAAAAATAAATTTTACAAATTGCCCAGCGTTTTGCCTTCGGCTTACGTAAGGTATAGTAGCTATTGCTATATGCCTTGTTGTTTTAATCATCTTAATGAGCCTCTTTACTAAAAAACTGCCCGCCGTTATAAAGGGCTGCAAGGCCAATAAGCGCCCGGACCAGGAGGCTTTATACAAGCTTTTTTATACCGATATGCTGCGGTTGTGCTACCGTTATTTAAAAAGCGACGAGCTGGCGCAGGAGGCTTTAAATGCTGGGTTTTTAAAAGTATTTCAAAATATAGGCGGCTTTAATGAGCAAAAAGGCGAACCCGGAGCCTGGATACATGCTATTATGGTTAACACCTGTATTGACCTTGGACGCAAGGAGGCACGTTTTAACGAGATTACAAGTACAGATGAACTGGGCGATGAGGCTTTTGTAGCGCCGGAAGTGTTAGATAAACTATATGTAGAAGACTTGCTCATAGCCATAAGGACGCTACCCGCTGCAACACAATTGGTGTTCAACCTTTCGGTGCTGGATGGGTATGCGCACCACGAAATAGCCGAACAGTTGCACATTACCGAAAGTACATCGCGCTGGCATTTATCTGAGGCAAAAAAGCAATTGCGCACGCTGCTTCAGCCCAAACAAACAAAAGTTACACCTACTGAAAACCCCCGTAAGGCCCAATGAAAAGTTCAGCATGGTATAATAAACTTTGGCGTAACAAGCTGAATAAATTGCCTGTTAAAGGCGATGCCGGTGCCGCGTGGGCAAACATGCAGCAAATGCTGGATGCGCACCTGCCTGTAAGCGGGGTGCCTGGAGCTTCCCCTGCGGCGGCTAAATCAATTGTGGCAAAAATTGTAAGCATGGCGGCTTATGTGCTACCCGCTGCCGCTATGGTTGGTGCCGCCACCTGGTTTGTGGTAAAACCTCCTGCCAGGCAAAAAATAGCCTTAAAGCCCGGCAAACAAAAAGAATATCATTTAAAGGCGGATTCTGTAAATCGTGAAAAAGGTTTTATAACCGATAATACAGTGGCTGCGGAGCGCATGGGCGCTGATACGGCCGGTAATAATCATGCTGATACAGTAGTTGCTTATGCCGATAATGCAAAGAATAATAGTTTACCGATCCCTGAAAACGGGACTACTGAAAGCATTAATAAATCTACCCCGGGTAAAACAGTTACCGGTGGCGATGTGCTGTTGGGCAAGAACGGAACAGCGGAAAAAGCATCATTAAAAGGTAAGCCAATTACTTCGGGTGGCAATAGCCCTCATGGCCCTGACCATTCAACTGCAACTCATAAAAGAATAGATAATGGCGCATTTCCATCGAACTATAAAGCTGCCGATAAAAGAGGCAATAGCCGCGTGCCGTTAGCCTATTTGACTAAGTTGGCAAACGGCAGTATTCATTCGGGGAGGAATAACTCAACCCGCATCAAAAATAACGGAACGTTAAGTAATGGCGGTATTAAAGCAGTTTGGGAGCATGATCAAAAAATTAATGCTGTTGCCAACCGGTATAAGGCTGAAATACCCAAAGAGCTTAACAATTATATTAGTGCGTCGTTGAATTTTAGTGGTTTACCCACCACTGCCAGTTCCCCGGTATTATATATTCCAAAAGATGCCTCAGGAAAAGTGGAGTTTAACAATTCGCTGCTTGTAGCCGAAGATAAGCCGGGTAAGGCTGTCAATAGCAGTGTGAATGAACTGGCTAATAACAAACCAGCCAGTGCAAAGCCGCCTAAAAACAAAGTACCTAAAGAGTTTAATACGCCTTTGTATAACTGGGGTTTGGAAGCAGGCCTTAACCTGAACAATGGTGCCGGTTGGTATGTTGGGATAGCGGCCGATTATGCCCTTACCAATCGCCTGCTTATTGGTGCGGGCTTACGGCTAACCAGTGGCAGCAAAATTAGTGGCAGCTATAAGCATCCCAGCTTTTTCCAGCCCGATTCGGCCGCTGCATTCACCATTACCGAAGAGCGTAAGATAAGCGCCATACAAGTGCCGTTTAACCTTACTTATAAAGTGAGTGATCTCATTAGTATCAAAGCCGGGGCGGTTATTAACTTTGCCGGTAGCTCAGGCAGTGCAAGTTATACATTGGGGTCGGTGGGCAGTTTTAGTGATACACTTAGGCGCACAAAAAGTATTGATACTGCGGTTAGCAAGTCGGTATTGGCGGGTAAGGTAAGCCTGGGTTTTACCGGCGGGGTTAGCCTTAACTTTAAAAACTTGAGTATTGATGCCCGGTACCTGGCCCTGCCTCCATACCAGGTTAACAATCCTTTGGGCAATTATTCCGGCTCGTATCACCCTTTTCAGGTTGGTGTAACTTACTGGTTTGATCAGGGGGCTAAAAAGCAGCCGGGGGCGAAATAATATTCATCAGTAAAATTCAGGTACTGACAGGATCTTGTCAGTGTTCAACCCGTTCAACTAAATTGAACACCGCGGAAAAATGGGGTAATTTCGCGGTTTTCAGAATAGAAAATCGGAGAGTAGCATAAGGGGGAGTGAGGGATCAGGAGCGAAGAGCGTTATACAGGTATTGGTCAAAGTAAATTCTATTTACTGTGCTAAAAACTAAATTATTACTTTAAAAATCCGTATTTTTGCACCTCTTAATTTTTGTGGAAACCACTGATGTACAAGGAATATAAACAGTTAAATTTATCACAGATAGGCAAGGATGTACTCGAGTTCTGGAAAGAGAACGGCATTTTCGAAAAAAGCATCAGTAGTCGCCCTGCCTCAAACCCCTATACATTTTACGAAGGGCCGCCATCGGCCAATGGTATGCCCGGCATTCACCATGCCATGGCACGGTCTATTAAAGATATATTTTGCCGCTACAAAACCTTAAAAGGCTACCAGGTTAAGCGTAAAGGCGGTTGGGACACCCACGGCCTGCCTATCGAGCTGGCGGTTGAAAAGTCGTTAGGCATAACCAAGGATGATATTGGCAAAAGCATTTCGGTAGATGATTATAACCAGGCCTGCCGCAAGGAGGTAATGCGTTATACCGATGTTTGGAATGACCTTACCCTCAAAATGGGCTACTGGGTTGATTTGGATAACCCCTACATTACCTACGAAAACGATTATATTGAAACCCTTTGGTGGATCTTAAAGCAGCTTTACAACAAAGGCTGGTTGTATAAAGGTTACACGGTACAACCGTACTCGCCAAAATCGGGTACGGGGCTAAGTTCTCATGAGCTTAACCAGCCGGGTACCTACAAAATGGTGAAGGATACCACCATTACGGCGCAGTTTCATTTAAAGAATGATCAGCAGCACCCGCTCATCTCAACCCTGTTTAGCGAAGCCGAAGAAGATACCGTTATACTGGCCTGGACAACTACGCCCTGGACACTGCCATCAAACTGTGCCCTGGCCGTTGGCGAGGATATTGACTATGTTAAAATATCCACCTTTAACCCATATACCTACAAACCGGTAAGCGTGGTTTTGGCCAAAGCACTGGTAGGTAAATACTTTAAAGCCGAAGGCGAAAATGCTTCGTTCGAGGATTATAAAGAAGGTGATAAAGTTATTCCGTGGACAGTTAAAGCCGAATTTAAAGGTTCAGAGCTGATTGGCTTACGCTATCACCAGTTAATGCCATACGTTACCAATGAGGAGCTGGAGAAAAATGCATTCCGCGTTATCCCGGCCGATTTTGTGACAACGGGCGATGGTACGGGTATCGTACACACCGCATCGGTTTTTGGTGCGGATGACTTTAGGGCCTGTAAAGAAAACAACGTACCATCGGTGATGGTGTTAGACGAAACAGGCAAGGAAGTGCCCTTGGTAAATAAACAAGGACGTTTTGTTGACGAGGTGATTGATTACGCCGGCCGTTACGTAAAAGAAGAATATTATAGCAAGGAAGAGCGCGAAGAACCCGGTTTTAAACCAACCGACGTGCTCATCTCTATTAAGCTGAAAGAAGATAACAAGGCATTCAACGTACAAAGATACGAGCACAGTTACCCACACTCGTGGCGTACCGATGAGCCAATTTTGTACTACCCGCTCGATAGCTGGTTTATTAAAACCACTGCCGTTAAGGATAAGCTTATCGAACTAAACAAAACCATCAACTGGAAACCCGAAGCTACCGGTACCGGTCGTTTTGGTAACTGGTTAGAAAACCTGGTTGACTGGAACTTATCGCGTTCACGCTACTGGGGTACCCCGCTGCCCATCTGGCGCGAGGAGAACGGTACCGAGGAAAAATGTATAGGTTCGGTTGAAGAACTGAACAAAGAAATTGACGCTTCTATTGCCGCAGGGTTTATGCCCGCAGGTTTCCGTTTGGCCGATATGCACCGCCCGTATGTGGATGATGTGATATTGGTTTCGGCCAACGGTAAAAAAATGCTGCGCGAGCCCGATCTGATCGACGTTTGGTTTGATTCGGGTGCTATGCCGTATGCACAATGGCATTTCCCGTTCGAGAACAAAGAGCAGTTTGCCGATGCCTACCCGGCCGATTTTATTGCTGAGGGTGTTGACCAAACCCGTGGCTGGTTTTTTACCCTGCACGCCATTGCCGTTATGCTAAGCGAGGCCAGCGACGAGGTAAAAGCCGTAAATGAAAAAGTAGGCAACCGCGGTATTGCATTTAAAAACGTGGTATCAAACGGTTTGGTGCTCGATAAAAACGGCAACAAAATGTCGAAACGTTTAGGCAACGCTGTCGATCCGTTTGAAACTATTGAACAATACGGTGCCGATGCCGCCCGCTGGTACATGATCAGCAATGCATCGCCATGGGATAACCTTAAATTCAATATCGAGGGGTTAGACGAGGTTCGTCGTAAATTCTTCGGTACTTTATATAACACCTACTCGTTCTTTTCGCTTTACGCCAACATCGATATGTTTGATTACAGCGCACCCGAAATAGAACTGAGCCAACGCCCCGAAATTGACCGTTGGATTTTATCGTTATTAAACACCTTAACCCAGGAGGTTGATGGTTTTTATGCCGATTTTGAGCCTACCAAAGCAGCCCGCGCTATTCAGGATTATGTGGATGCCCACCTGAGCAACTGGTACGTACGCCTGAGCCGCCGCCGTTTCTGGAAGTCAGACAATTCGGAAGATAAAACATCGGCTTACCAAACACTTTATACCTGTTTAGTTACCATAGCCAAACTCATGTCGCCCATTGCGCCGTTTTTTGCCGAGCGTTTGTATAACGATTTAAACACCGCTACCGGTAAAGAGCAATTCGAGTCGGTACACTTGACCAATTTCCCTGTCTATCAATCTGAAATAGTTGACAAGGAACTGGAAGAGCGTATGCAACTGGCGCAAGATATATCATCGTTAACCTTATCGTTACGTAAAAAGGTGGGCATCAACGTGCGCCAGCCTTTGAGCAAGATATTGTTGCCCATACTCGATAAAAACTTTGAGCACCAGGTGGAAGCCGTTAAGGAGCTGATCCTGTCGGAAACCAATATTAAGGCCATTGAGTATATTACCGATACAGCCGGTTTTATCAAGCGTAAAATAAAGCCAAACTTTAAGGCATTAGGTCAAAAAGTGGGTAAAGATATGAAGGCCGTGGCCGATGCCATTACCAACTTTACCCAGGATGATATTGCCAAATTGGAAAATGATGGTGAGATTGCCGTATTAGATAATAAATACATTATACTTGCTACAGAGGTTGAAATAACTGCCGAAGACGTTCCGGGGTGGCAGGTTGCTAATTTAGGCAAACTAACAGTAGCCTTAGATGTTACCCTAACCGAAGACCTGAAACAGGAAGGTATATCGCGCGAACTGATCAACCGTATACAAAACCTGCGTAAGAACAGCAATTTTGATGTTACCGATAAAATTAACGTACGCCTGAATTGCCCTATAGTAATTGCCGAAGCTTTAGATAAAAACAAGACCTATATTTGCGCCGAAATTTTGGCTGCGGATATAACAGTAGACAGTTTGCTGAATGATGGCGAGAAAACAACTATTGACGAAAACGAAGTAATTATTTCTATAAGTAAAATATAATGAGCACACCACAAACTGAAAAAACCAGATATTCTGACGCTGAGTTACAAGAGTTTAAAGACCTTATCTTAGACAAAATACGTATTGCACGCGAAGAGCTGAACGCACTTGCATCATCATTAAGTAACCCAAACACTAACGGTACTGATGATACTGCAGGCACCTATAAAACTTTAGAAGATGGATCTGCTACTTTAGAAAAAGAGCAAATTAATCAATTAGCTGCTCGTCAAAAGAAGTTTATTGAGCAGTTGGAGGCCGCTTTAGTACGCATCGAGACCAAAACTTATGGCATTTGCCGCGAAACAGGTAAGTTGATACAAAAGGAGCGCCTGCGTGCCGTGCCGCATACTACCCTGAGCATGGAAGCCAAACTGAAGCAGTAATTATACATGAAGGCATCGTACTTAAAACCTTTCCTTTTAGCTTTTTTGGTGGTACTGGCCGATCAGCTCATTAAAATATGGGTACGCGGCAACATGTACATGGGCCAGGAAATTCATTTTTTGGGCGATAGGGGCATGTTGCTTTACACCGAGAACAATGGTATGGCCTTTGGCTGGGAGTTGGGTGGTGTTGCCGGTAAACTGGCTTTAACCCTGTTCCGTATTGTTGCTGTTGGAGGTATAGGTTACGGCTTGTATTATTTAATAAAGCATAAACACAATCGCGGTCTTATCCTTTGCGTAGCCCTAATTTTTGCAGGTGCGTTGGGTAATATTATCGATTCTACTTTTTACGGCATTATATACGGTTATGCCCCTATATTTCAGGGCCGCGTAGTAGATATGTTCTATTTTCCGCTCATCAGAGGGCATTACCCAACCTGGGTGCCTAAAGTAGGCGGCGATCCGTTCATTTTCTTCCAGCCTATATTTAACCTGGCCGATTCGGCCATTTCGGTAGGCGTTATCCTGATACTTATTTTTCAGAATAAGTATTTTAAAAAGGAGGAAGAAGTAGCCAGCAGCCCTAATAGCGAGGTTGTTGAAGAATAAATTTTAAATGTTCAGATGCGCTAATATGCAAGTGTATATTTCTTAGAAATAAAAAAAGCCGCTCAATTTGAGCGGCTTTTTTTATTTTACAATAAGCGACTAAATTTTCTACTTCTTGGGATTGGCGCAAAGGTAATATGGTTCTAGGTTATCTTTTCCTATATTAATATATTTTGAAAATCAAGAAGTTATAGATTTTTTAAGAAAAAAACTATGTATAATTAAACCTTTAGTTGGCTGCCCTACTCTATAAGGTGCTTTTAATGACAAGGCAAAGCATTTATAAAGGCTGAGAAAAAATAATTTGACTGCCTGTAACAAATATGTTAGTACTTACGTCTTTGCTCTGTTATTAAAAGTATTTCAACCAAATCACAGTTCACAATGTCACTAAATCTACAACCTATATCACCAGTTAGTGCGCCGGCCAACCCCGGCGCCCAAACACCCTCCCTGCGGGGAGATGCTAAGACGATCCGCTCTTAGCTAACAAACAACCTGATCGGTATAACAATTTTAGGTAATGCTTTAGCATAACCCGGGAAAGGTATTGCTTACAATTTTTGTACGGTCAAATTATTAACAAACAAATTTTCAATCAAATCACAATTAAATTTTATGAAACCATTTACAATTTTCAATCGCTTCTTAACAATTACTTTAGCTTCGGCAGCTTTATTAACCACATCTTGTAAAAAAGATAATGAAAAAACACCCGATAATGGTGGAGCCAAACTTGTCAAAATAGAGGAATCGGCAAGTGAATATACCTCGTTTGGCTACAATGCTGCCGGAAAGGTTGATAAAATAACTTCAAAAGGTACCGATGGCGAAGAAACCATCCAAATCGCTTACGATGCCAATCATCCAACCACGGCAACAACGGCTGAGGGGAGCACAAAATTCATCTATGCTAATAATAAATTGGATATAGCCGAGCTATATGCTGGTACCACCAAGTTTGGCCAAATCAAAATCAACTATGTAAATGGCACCGTTAATAACGTAGTGGTATCGCACAACCTGCAGGGAAATTCTGTAAACTTTGCCAAAACCGTTTACGAGTACTATGCCAATGGCGATATTAAAAAGGAAACCGACTATGGCTGGAACATGGCAACCGAAACCTTTGTAATAAGCGGCTCTACTACGTTTGAGTACGATGATAAAAACAACCCATTACTGGCACTTGGCGATGTTTACCAGATCGCTTTCAGCCTGGCATCAAAACATAACCCGGTTAAACAAACCGAGTTTGATGAAGATGGTGCTTTAAATCAAACCACTACTTACACCTATACCTACAATAACAATGCATATCCAGTTACTGCCCAAAAGAAAGTTACCGTACCGGGCCAGGCTAACCCAACTGTTAGCAACATTAAATACACATACCAATAAAATTTGCTATTACCTGCTTACGGCAAGTTAATAATTACTAATATTGGCCGCTCTGCTTAACAAAGGCAGAGCGGCTTTTTACGCTTTACCTATGGCTATTAATACGATCATCTTCGACCTGGGCGCAGTTTTAATTGACTGGCACCCACATCACCTTTACAATAAAATATTTACCGAACCTGCGCAACGCGACTGGTTTTTAGAAAATATTTGTACCAACGATTGGAACGAAGAACAAGACGGAGGCCGTGCCCTGGCCGAAGGAACCGAACTGCGGGTGAAGCAATTTCCCGAGCATGAAGAAAATATCAGGGTCTTTTACGGCCGCTGGGTTGAAATGCTGAATGGCCCCATTGATGGCACTCCCGAAATATTCAGGCAGTTAAAAGAAAGTGGCAAGTATAAGATATATGCCCTCAGCAACTGGTCGGCCGAAACGATGGAGATAGCCTTTAGCCAGTTTGAGTTTTTAGATTGGTTTGACGGCATGGTAATTTCGGGCCTCGAAAAAATGCGCAAACCCGAACCTGTATTTTATCAGCTTTTATTAGACCGCTATAGCATTAAGCCTGAGGAAGCTTTGTTTATTGATGATAACAAACGCAATATTATAGCCGCCGAGAAGATGGGGATTAATAGTATTCATTTTATCAATGCAGCACAACTGGAAAAGGAGCTGAAAAGCCTGGATATTTTATAAGTGCTATTTACCAAAGCGGTAATTTACCCCAAGGCCATATACGGTACTGCTTACACTGAAATACAATTGATTTGAATAGGTAATTGGCGGTAAGTAAAGAAGGTTTATGTCAAATTTTTTGTATAAAATAAAGCCTGCCCTAATATTCACATTTGTCCAATAAGTTAAAAGGTGGGCAAGGTAATCATCTTGTACCGATGCCTTAGGTTCTGAAAATTCAGTGTAAGTGTTTTTTGGATATGTAGATAAATTAAGCCCGATCCCGGCACCCATGTAAAATTTAAAATTATCGGTATTATAAAAACTGTATAAAACTTGCGGAGTAAGGCTTGCCGAAAACTGGTTTATAGCATATTCACGTGGATATTGTTTATTATTTAATTTGAAGGATGCTTTAAGCATGGAAAAAGTTAATTCACCACGCCAAATGAGTTTTTGAGTATACTTATTTGTAAAAAGATCTATTCCGCCAGTTATACGCGGAAAGTAGGAAGTGGAAGGAATGCCACTGAAGTCAAAATTTCCCTTGAATTCGGTTGTAATGCGACTCATAATCACCCCGGCAAAAAACTTTGTACCTATCATACTCGGCGTATTTTTGCTTCTGTCGCTATTAATAATTTTGATAATTCTTACTATATCAGATTGTACAAAATCTGTTTTTTGGATATTTAGATTTATGTTTTTTGCAGTAGGGTTGTATTTATTGGATAGTTGATACAATACATCAATATAAGGGTTAGCGGTTGATAACTGGCTTGACTCATTATAATATTGATGCATTTTCAGTTCGGTAATGGGGCCGTTATTTTCCTGTACAAAATACCTGTACTTTTGATTGTCGCGTTGGCTTAATAAACTTAGTGGCTTGCCTGTGTAGCTCAAATGCAAAAAAACAGTATCAAGCTTTGTGGTAGTATCCAACTGTGAAGGTAGCTCCGGAAATATATTATTATCGGCACTTATACGGCCCATGTAGCTGATGTATCTATCAATATTGTTAATACCGAAGCCTGAAATTTGAGAAGGCTGAAATTTGGTAATACTTTTACTGCTCAAAGAAGGTTTAAACTCAATATTTTCTGGAGTTATATTCCACTCTCTGTAATTGATGTAGCCCTTTAATGTATCGCCGTTTAGCTTTAAAATGTAGGCAGGTTTAAAGTTTGATTGTGCATAAATAGCTGCAGGTAGAGCTAAAAGCAGCGCAACTAAAAGTCTGAAAGTTTTCATGATAAAGAAAAGGCGTTATCCTGCACCGAAGATAACGCCAATGTTTATATGATCAAACAATATGTTAAAAAATAGCCTGTGCAATACGCTTGGTAGGCTCGGGGTTACCCATGGTATAAAAGTGAAGCACAGGTACGCCAAAATCAATCAGCTCTTTACATTGGTTAATCATCCATTCAATGCCCACTTCTTTAACTTCTTTATCATTTTTACAGGCTTGCACGGCATCACATAAATCCTCCGGCATATCAATATGAAATATTTTGGGCAGATTGATGAGTTGTTTAGCAGTAGTAATAGGTTTTAAGCCCGGAATAATAGGCACATTAATACCATTTTCGCGACAAAGGTTCACAAAGGCCTTGTATTTAGTGTTATCAAAAAACATTTGGGTAACGATGAATTTAGCACCGCCATCAACCTTTTGTTTGAGGTACCTGAAATCGGTTTTCAGGTTGGGCGCTTCAAAATGTTTTTCGGGATAAGCCGCCACGCCTATACAAAAATCGGTTTTGTACGATGAATCCTGATACTCGTGCAAATAAATACCGTTGTTCATGTTGGTTACCTGTTCCAACAGTTCAGTAGCATAGCAGTGACCGCCGGGGGTTGGTATAAAACCCGAATCGGTTTTGCGGGCATCTCCACGGAGTACCAATACATTATCAATGCCTAAAAACTGCAAGTCGATGAGCGCATACTCGGTTTCCTCTTTGGTAAAGCCCCCGCAAATTAAGTGCGGAACCGTATCAACCTTATATTTATGCTGAATTGCCGCACATACCGCCACCGTACCCGGGCGCTTACGGTATGTTGCCTTTTGAATAATACCATCAGGGCTTTCCTTGTAAAACAGATCCTCGCGTGATGAGGTCACATCAATAAACGGCGGTTTAAACTCCATCAATGGGTCTATGGCTTTGTAAATACCATCCATGCTTTGCCCCTTAATGGGAGGCAGTAGTTCGAAAGAAAAAAGTGTTTTGCCTTGTGCGTTGGCTATGTGATCGGTGATTTTCATTGGTTTAGTAAAAAGTAGTAAGTACTAAGTAGAAAGAGTATTTCTTAATCCACTTAACATTTTCTGTATCTCGGTAATTTGAATGGTTAGTTGTTTTAATTGTTCGTCCGGAATATAGCTTAATTCATTGGCTATAATAATTTGTGTTTCTAATTCGTATGCTGAACCTAAAGCAATACTGAGGAAATGCTGAAACTCTTTACCTGATTTACGGCCGCAACCCTCTGCAATATTAGATGGGATAGAAACCGCCGACCTGGTAATTTGAGATGTTAATCCATATCTTTCTGTTGCCGGAAAGATATGAGCAACCTGATAAATAGATTTACATATTTGAATTCCGGCTTGCCATACTTTGAGCTCTCTGAAATTATGCATTTTAGTCTTTATACTAAGTACTTACTACTTTTTACTAACATCAATAATTCAAATTCGGCCCTAACCATCTTTCCACCGTTTCTACCGACATGCTTTTACGCTGTGCATAATCCTCAATCTGGTCTTTGCCAATTTTGCCCAAACCAAAATAACGGCTATCCGGGTGCGAAAAATAGAACCCGCTTACTGATGCCGTTGGCAGCATGGCCATGCTTTCGGTAAGGTGCATGTGGGCTTTATCTTCAGCTTTAAGCAAATCAAACAGCGTTACCTTTTCGGTATGCTCGGGGCAAGCGGGGTAGCCCGGTGCCGGGCGAATGCCCTGGTATTGTTCCTTAATTAAGTCCTCGTTGCTTAATTGCTCGTCTTTAGCATAACCCCAGTATTCGCGACGAACCAGTTCATGCATTTTTTCGGCAAAGGCTTCGGCAAGGCGGTCGGCTATGGCTTTGATCATGATGCTGTTGTAATCATCGTGGTCGGCCTCGTATTCGGCAACCAGTTCATCACAACCAATACCGGTGGTTACGGCAAAGCCGCCAAAGTAATCGGGCACGCCGGTTTCTTTAGGTGCAATAAAGTCAGACAGGGCATAGTAGGGCTCACCTTTGGCTTTTTCGGCTTGTTGGCGTAGCGTATGTATGCGGGTTAGCAATTGCGTGCGGCTTTCATCAGCATACAACTCAATGTCGTCTCCCACGCTGTTAGCCGGCCAAAAACCTATAACGCCGTTGGCTTGAAGCAGGTTTTCATCAATTACTTTATTTAATAAAGCCTTCGCATCGTCAAATAGCTTGGTGGCTTCAACCCCAACGTTTTTATCGGTTAATATTTTAGGATAGCTGCCGCGTAGCTCCCAGGTATGAAAAAACGGTGTCCAATCAATATAAGGCACCAGTTCTTTCAGCGGATAAGCTTCGAAAACCTTTGTGCCGGTGAATGATGGTTTGCAAGCCACCGCTCCGTCTAAATTTAGTTGAAACTTATTGGCGCGGGCTTCCTCTAAACTCAGGAAGCGTTTGTCGTTTCGTTTATTCAGGTGAGCTTCACGGGCTTTTTCGTATTCGGCTTTAATACCTTGAATATACTCATCGCGGTTTTCTTTGCTCATTAAAGTGCTGCAAACGGTTACGCTGCGCGATGCATCCAGCACATGGATGGCTGCGCCCGAATAATTAGGCGCAATTTTCACTGCTGCGTGAATACGTGAAGTAGTAGCCCCGCCCACAATTAACGGAATGGTAAAGCCTTGGCGCTCCATTTCTTTGGCAAAATGTACCATTTCATCAAGCGATGGGGTAATTAAACCGCTAAGCCCAATAATGTCTACGTTATGCTCCTTGGCTGCTTCAATAATTTTTTGTGCCGGCACCATCACCCCAAGGTCAATGATCTCGAAGTTGTTACAGGCCAGTACTACGCCAACAATGTTTTTACCAATATCATGTACATCGCCTTTAACGGTGGCCATCAATATTTTACCGGCATTGCTGCGCTGGTTGGCATCAGCATTTAATAGCTTTTCGGCTTCGATGAACGGTAGTAAATAAGCTACAGCCTTTTTCATTACCCTGGCCGATTTTACCACTTGTGGCAAGAACATTTTACCGGCTCCAAACAGGTCGCCTACTATGTTCATGCCGTCCATCAGCGGGCCTTCAATTACTTCCAGCGTACGGGCATATTGCACCCGCGCTTCTTCCACGTCGGCATCAATGTACTCCACAATACCTTTAACCAGCGCATGCGACAGTCGCTTTTGCACCGGCTCGTTGCGCCAGGCTTCGTCGCGTACTATTTCTTTGCCTTTTCTTTTAACCGTGTCGGCATATTCTACCAAACGCTCGGTGGCATCGGGGCGGCGGTTTAACAACACGTCTTCTACCAGTTCGAGCAATTCTTTAGGTATTTCCTCGTAAACCTCGAGCATACCTGCGTTTACAATGCCCATATCCATACCCGCCTTTATGGCGTGGTATAAAAATGCCGAGTGCATAGCCTCGCGCACCACATTGTTACCACGGAAAGAGAACGAAATATTACTTACCCCGCCGCTCACTTTGGCATGGGGCAGGTTTTGTTTTATCCAGCGGGTGGCTTTAATAAAATCTACCGCATAATTATTATGCTCCTCTAAACCGGTGGCTACGGTAAGGATGTTGGGGTCGAAAATAATATCTTCGGGAGGGAAGCCAATTTCGTTAACCAAAATATCATATGAGCGTTTGCATATTTCAACCCGGCGTTCATAATTATCAGCCTGGCCTTGCTCGTCAAACGCCATTACAACCGTAGCAGCTCCATAGCTTAATATTTTGCGGGCATATTCTTTAAACTTTTCTTCACCTTCTTTAAGCGATATAGAATTTACAATACCTTTTCCTTGCAAGCATTTCAAACCAGCCTCTATAACCGACCATTTCGATGAATCGACCATGATAGGCAACTTGGCAATGTCAGGCTCGGAGGCAACCAGGTTCAGGAATTTCACCATCACCGCTTCCGAATCAATCATGCCCTCATCCATGTTAATATCAATAACCTGGGCACCGCCCTCTACCTGCTGGCGGGCAACGGTAAGGGCTTCTTCATAGTTTTCGGCCAGTATCAGTTTCGAAAACTTGGGCGAACCGGTGATATTGGTACGCTCACCCACGTTTACAAAGTTGGTAAGCGGGGTAACGGTAACTGCTTCCAGGCCGCTAAGGCGCATATAGGTTTCTACCTCAGCTTTTTTGCGGGGCTGATATTTGGCTGCGCGATCGGCAATACATTTAATGTGCTCGGGTGTAGTACCGCAGCATCCGCCTACTATGTTTACCAGTCCGGCCTGCATAAAATCGTCAACCTGGTGCGCCGTTTCGTGCGGGGTTTCGTCGTATGCGCCAAATTCGTTAGGTAAACCGGCGTTAGGATAGGCTGATATAAATACGTTGGCTTTATCAGAGAGTTCCTCTAAATAGGGGCGCATTTCGCGCGCACCCAAAGCACAGTTTAAACCAACCGATAGTAGGTTAGCGTGGCGCACCGAATTCCAGAAAGCCTCCACCGTTTGCCCCGAAAGGGTGCGGCCCGAAGCATCGGTAATGGTACCCGAAATCATGATGGGTAGGTTTTTGCCGCTTTCTTCGGCATAACGCTGTGCGGCAAACAAAGCCGCCTTGGCATTCAGCGTATCAAATATGGTTTCAATAAGTAACAGGTGCGATCCACCGTCAACCAAACCGCGTATCTGCTCATAATAAGCTTCGGCCAAATTATCAAATGTTACCGCGCGGTAACCCGGGTCATTTACATCGGGAGATAACGAGGCCGTACGGTTAGTTGGGCCAACGGCACCGGCTACATAGCGGGGCTTATCAGGGTTATTTTGGGTATAAACATCAGCAACCTCACGGGCTAAACGGGCACCCTCAAAACTAAGTTCATAACCCAGCTCTTCCATATGGTAATCGGCCAGTGATATGCGCTGGGTACTGAAGGTATTTGTTTCAATAATGTCGGCCCCGGCATCCAGGTACTCGGCATGTATGGCTTTAATCACATCAGGACGGGTAAGATTTAAAAGGTCGTTATTGCCTTTTAAATCACTCGGGTGATCTTTAAAACGCTCTCCGCGAAAATCCTCCTCCGTCAATTGATAGCGCTGAATCATGGTACCCATGGCGCCGTCAATTATCAATATGCGTTTTTGTAGTTGTTCTCTAATGTCCATTGCTTAGTAAGAAAGTAGTAAGTAAAAAGTAGTAAGCAATATTCATTGATATACAAAGTATAAAGCTGTATAGTCTTAATACTTTGTACTTACTACTAAGTACTAACTAAAACAGCTTATATCGAAAAGTCGGTGTGTTGGAATTTGACTCTCGCTTATCCGTCTTAAAACCTTACAGTACGATTTTAAGTAGATTGTAGCACCTTGTAAGTACAGGTTGCTAAGACTTCGCAGGGTCCAGTCCCTCCATCTTTCTCTATAAGCGGTACAAATTTGCAAAATAACGGTGTGAATTGCAATAGCAGCAGAGGTATTATGCACAAAAGCCGTTTCATAATTTTATGAAACGGCTTAATACATAAGTGATGTAGCTTAAAACCGGTATCCAAGTCCTATGCCAACAACCCAGGGGTTAATTTTTACATCGGCATTAATATTTCTTAAAACAGGAGCCAGGGCAGGGCTGCCAGCAGGCGTTAAGTTAGATGCATCAACCGAAACATCTGTTGAAAGAAAGATCTTTTTAACATCGAGGTTGATGAACATACTTTTGCTGATGTCAAAATCAACGCCGAGCTGTGCGGCAAAGGCAAATTTGTTTTGGTATGATATATCCTGTACAACGGGTCCTTTATCAGCATTGTAAAATATAGTGTAGTTTGCGCCTGCACCAATATATGGTTTTACAAATGAGCCTGTTGGTAAATGGTATTGCAAGGTTAGGGTTGGAGGCAGCAGCCATACTTTACCCAAATCAACATCAGCTTGTGCTGCTCCGCCTATAGCACTCAGGTTTGATGCCTTCGTGCTTACCTTATGCCGGGTGGTTGCCAAAATAAGTTCGGCCGAGAAATTTTTGGCAAAAAAGTAGGTAAAGTCTAATTCGGGTACAAAAGTGTTGCTGATTTTGGCATCGCCGCCTATAACGCCTATTTCGGCACTTTCGGACGGTATAACGCCTATGCCTCTAAGCCGTATATTCCATTCATGTTTTTGCTGAGCAAAACTGGTAAAACCCATAAGTAGCAAAAAAGATAAGAGTAGATTTTTCATAATACAGTTGAATCAAATTATGTTTCAAATGTATCGGGCAGCATTTACCTTATTCTTGATTGGGGGCATGTACAAGAATGATACTCATCATTGATGCCTATAAACAACAAAAGCCACCCCTAAAGGCAGCTTTGTTATATTGAAGTAAGGGTTTAATATTAATCGCCGCGGCGGCCACCAAATATTCTTAATAATGATAAAAACAGGTTAATAAAATCGAGGTATAGGGTTAATGCACCCATAATGGCCATCTTTTTAGCATCAGCCATGCCGTATTCTAAACCTGCGCCAATGCGTTTTAGCTTTTGCACATCATAAGCGGTTAAGCCCACAAACACGGCCACACCTATATAGCTTAAAGCCTTGTTCATGCCCGGGCTTTGAATAAACATGTTCACCAATGATGCGATAACCATGCCCATTAGGCCCATTATCATGAGTGAGCCAAATTTTGTCAAGTCCTGGTTGGTAGTATAACCAGCCACAGCCATGATGCCAAACACTGCCGATGCCGTAATAAACACGCCTACCACCGACGATTGGGTATACACCATTAGCACAAAGCTTAAACCGGCACCCATAAGCACAGCAAACAAAAGAAACAGCAGGGTAAGCACCGGTGCCGAAAACTTGTTAATGCCAAAAGACATGGCAATTACAAAAACAATAGGCGCAAACATAACAATGGTGCCCAAGCCTGTGCGGCCACCGGTAACAGGGTCGAGCAGTAAGTTTGTGTATTGCTGATTGGTAGCAAATAAGTAAGCAACAAAAGCAGATACACCCAATGCCACAAACATCCACATAAACACATTGGCAATGAATTTACGCGATGAAGCATTTTCATCGAGCTGTACTACATTCTTGTATTGATAATTAAAATTATTGTTTTCCATTTTTAATAATTAGTCACACTGATAAGATAATGATACAAGATTATACCTTTTTGACTAATAATACAACGTGAAAAGGTGTGTATTTATTTTAGTTTGCATAGGGTTATGGTTACCTTAAAAATATAAAGAGTCGTATATATTTATATGGAACAGGTATTAGCATTTTAGCAAAAATAGGTTAGGTTTATTATTAGAGTATTATGATTATTGATTGCCGGGGTTAAATATTTAATTTATGGATATATTAGTAGCGTTTATGCTTAACTTATAACATATGGCCAACCCGGTTAATACCATTAAAGATTTCAGATACGATATTAATGCTTTGAGGGCAATTGCCATTATTGGAGTATTGTTTTTCCACTATAAGGTAAGTTATTTTGATGGTGGTTTTGCAGGCGTAGATGTTTTCTTCGTTATTTCGGGCTATTTAATGACCCGTATAATTGTAAAGGGGCTTGATAAGGGAGGATTTTCATTTGCCGATTTTTACGGAAAGCGGCTCAAACGTATATTACCTGCTTTACTTTTTTTAATACTGCTGCTTACCGTTGCCTGTTTTTTTATTTATTTCCCGGGCGACTACCGCACCGCTCAGCGTAATGCAGCAGCCAGTTTATTATTTGTGTCAAATATTTTATACTGGAAAACCACCAATTACTTTGCCACCGCTTCAGACGATAATATATTACTACACACCTGGTCATTATCTGCCGAGTGGCAGTTTTATTTGTTATACCCTGTATTGCTATTAGTCTTATACAAGGTAGTCCGTAATAAAAAGCTTCATTTGCCGGTATTTATTTTGGTAACCCTGGGACTATATGTAATGGCCGTTAAGTGGAGCCACCGCGATCAAACTTCGGCTTTTTACCTTTTGCCAACCCGCTCGTGGGAAATGTTGTTTGGCGGTATTGCTTTTTTAGCTCAAGACTATGTTAAGGCATTTAAGGCACGTTGGCTATTAGCCCTTGCCGGGTATGCCGCCATAATATTTTGTTACCTCACTTATAAAAGCGGAATGTTTTGGCCCGGTACAAAAACTATGGTGCCTGTTTTGGCCACGTTTTTAATCATCGTAGCCAACTGCGATTTTAAGGTACTCAGGTTTTCAGCGGTGCAATTCATCGGTAAAATATCATACTCATTGTACCTGTGGCACTGGCCGGTATTTGTTATAGGGCAATACCTGGGTTTTGATCTAACCCCGGTATCGGTTATAGTGTATACGTTAATAGCTGTTGTATGCGGATATATATCTTACCGTTTGGTTGAAACGCGTAACTATAACAGCAACCCGCAAATTTTAACAGCTGCTTTTACTTTATTAATTTTTACCGGTTGTTTTGCTTACTTGCCTGCAAACAACATTGTTTTTAAAAACAGCACGGTTAACATTGCTAATTATAAAGACATGCAAAATGAGAGTAAAAGCAAGCATGATGGGCCTCACTGCTGGATATCAAGAAACGTAAATGATTTTGATAAAGGAGAATGCCTTGCTATTATTCCGCAAAAGAAAAACTTTTTGTTGATAGGTGATAGTCATGCTGCCCAGTTTGCAGGTGTATTCAGGGAAGAGTTTAAAAAGCGCAACATCAATTTAATGCAAGCTACGGCAAGCGGTTGTTTTGCCATAAAACGGCCAAATGGCGAAGCGCGTTGCCGTGAGCTGATGGCTTATGTTTATGATGACTTTATAAAAAACAACAGTACCAAAATTGACGGTGTAATTATATGCGGAAACTGGGTTAGCGGGTATAAAACCCGTACTGATTTGGTAAACGATTTAAAAAACACTTTAGCTCATTTGCAAAAAAGCAACGTACCTGCTGTAATTATAGGGCAAAACGAAACTTACAAAATGACTTATCCTTACATATTGGCGCGTGAAAATGAGTATAATGTAAGCATAAGCAAAAAGTATCTCACCCCCGAATCGGTTGAAATAAACAAGTACCTGAAAAGTAATCTGAAAGATAGCTATATAGACGTATACAACTACGGGCAAACTCCAAAACCGGTTAACGATGTTCCATACATGTCTGACCGTAATCACCTGAGCACTCATGGGGCAAGGCTGGCCATGAATAAAATTTTGGCGAACCCAGCTTTTGTAAATATGCTCAATTAACAAACGTAACCTTTACATCGCCTACAACATCGGTTTTAGCAACTTTAACCTTTTTTGCAATGCTTGCTTTGGCAGTTTTCTTTTTAGCCACTTTAGCCGTTTTGCTAAACACCAACGCTGCTTTGCCGCTTTGGTAATACTTGCAAAAATGCGTTAACGGGCAAATCTCGCATTTAGGACGGCGTGCCAAGCAAATATAACGGCCATGTAATATGAGCCAGTGGTGTGCCATGGCTATAGTTTCTTTAGGCAAAAATTCTATCAATTGCTTTTCAACCGCCAAGGGTGTGCGTGCATTGGTGGTTAAACCAATGCGGTTACTTACCCTGAATACGTGGGTATCAACTGCCATGGCCGGGGCATTGTAAACTACCGAGGCAATTACATTGGCTGTTTTGCGGCCCACACCGGGCAGCTTTTGCAGCTCATTTAAGTCTGATGGTACCTGGCTGTTAAATTGTTCAACCAGCATTTTTCCCATCCCGGCCAGGTGTTTAGATTTGTTGTTAGGATAGCTTACGCTGCGTATATAAGTAAAAATCTCATCAGCATCAGCAGCCGCCAAATCTTCAGGAGTAGGGAAGCGCTTAAACAAGGCTGGCGTAACCTGGTTTATACGCTTATCAGTACATTGTGCCGATAAAATAACCGCCACCAGCAACTCGTATGGGTTGGAATAGTGCAGTTCCGTTTCGGCATCGGGCTGGTGTTTCGAAAAATATTCGACAAGTAACTGATAGCGTTCTTTTTTGAGCATTGCACAAATATAAAAAAAGCCCCGTTTTAGCGGGGCTTTGTAGTGCGTTAACGCAAGCTTTTAGAGTAGTTGAGCAAATTCTCAATGGTTTGCTTTTTAGGTTTTACCTGTAAAGCATCTAACTCTGTGCGCAGTGCATGATGGAACAATAGTTCGTCGGCATCTGCATATTCGGTCACATCTATTCCCTCAACCATATCCTTACTGTTAGTGATCGCGTTTAAAAATTTTGTAGAAGTTTCATCCATAAGCTTTACTTGTTGTGTTCGTGTGTGTTTGTCAACAAATAACGCCTAATCCTTAATGATTATTTTAATGAATGATATAAATTTTTAATTTTTTTTCACTATTAGTTCTTCAAGCTCAATTCTTTGGTCTGCATCATCTTGCGCAGGTTGTTAAGGGCATAGCGCATACGGCCCAAAGCCGTGTTAATACTCACCTCGGTAACGTCAGCAATTTCTTTAAAGCTCATGTCGCCAAAGTGGCGCATGATTAACACTTCTTTTTGCTCGGCAGGGAGTAAATGTATCAGCGCTTTTAAATCTTTATGGGTTTGCTCGCGTACCATGCGGTCTTCAGTACTTTCGTCATAATGGCCTAATACCTCAAAAATATCAAAGTCGTCGCCACTACTCACCAACGGAGCACGCTTTTCGCGACGGAAATGGTCAATAACCAAATTGTGTGCAATACGGCTTACCCAAGGTAAAAACTTACCTTCTTCATTATATTTACCGGCTTTGAGGGTATTAATTACCTTAATAAAGGTATCCTGAAAAATATCCTCGGCCAGATACTCGTCTTTAACCAATAAGTAAATGGAAGTGTAAATTTTAGACTTATAACGTCGGATAAGCTCAACAAGCCCCCCTTCATCGCCCGCTATGTATAGATGGATTAACTCCTGATCACTTTTCAAATTAAAATCCATAGAACTTCTACTTTAAAATCAATAAATTTAAATAAATCACGTTTTAAGTAAAGTTCTAATCTATAGGGGTTCCTCGCTTTTAATTTGTATCTCAAATAAAATGAATATTGTGTTAATATGCAAATATTTTTAAAACACAGGTGTTATAACACATTATAATGACAAACCCCGCAGTACTAAAATGCTGCTTTTTACGATTAAGAACATTTACCCGTAATGTGGGTTAGGTTGCTTAATAGTATATACGCAACCTGCTGGCACATTGTAACAACGGTTATTAAATGTTTGACTAAATCTTTCGTTTGAGGTTTAAGCAAACGGGGTAATTTATTGTGCAAAGCACGGAGTTTTTATCAAAGAAGAATTTAATGCATTATTAATATAGATACATCGTCATTTAATTAAAAAGGCTTGCATAATGCTAAACATTTTAGGATTTTTGCACTTTGAAATTAGTCCATAGCCCATGGACGATAGACCATAGCTAAGAGATTAGTACGATGGGTTTTACTATCGACTATGGGCCATTGACTATTGACCAAACAACATGTTAGAAACCGAAAAAGATCCACAACGTCATATTATTATAAAAGGTGCCCGTGTTCATAATTTAAAAAACATGGACATTGCCATACCCAAAAACCAACTGGTGGTGATAACGGGCATGTCGGGCTCGGGCAAATCGTCGTTGGCGTTTGATACGTTGTATGCCGAGGGGCAGCGCCGTTATGTGGAAAGTCTTTCATCATATGCCCGCCAGTTTTTGGGCCGTATGAATAAGCCCGATGTGGATTATATTAAAGGTATAGCCCCTGCCATAGCCATTGAGCAAAAGGTAATTACCAGTAACCCGCGTTCAACCGTGGGTACCAGTACCGAGATATATGATTACCTGAAGCTATTGTTCTCGCGCATTGGCAAAACAATATCGCCGGTATCGGGCGTACAGGTAAAAAAAGATACCGTTACCGATGTGGTTAACCTGGCTCAAACTATGCCCGATGATACGCAGCTAACTATACTGTGTCCGCTGCATCCGCATAACAACCGCAGCTTAAAAGAAGAGCTGGCCGTTTTGATGCAAAAAGGTTTTGTAAGGGTAGAGTACAACGGCAAAGTATCGCGCATTGAGGCTTTGCTGGAAGACGAGTCGATTACCAATGAGCCGCTTACGCCTAAGGATGAGTTACGCATAGTGATTGACCGTGTGACCATGAACCAGGAAGAGGAAACCATGAGCCGCATTGCCGATTCGGCCCAAACCGCGTTTTTTGAGGGTAAAGGTGATTGCTACGTACGCTACCAAAAGCCTGAAGAAGATAAAGAAACCGAAAACTTTTTTTGCGACCGCTTTGAGTTGGATGGCATCAGGTTTGAAGAGCCTACGCCCAACTTTTTCAGCTTTAATAATCCTTATGGGGCTTGCCGCAAATGTGAGGGGTACGGTAAGGTAATTGGTATTGATGAAGATTTGGTAATTCCGGACAAGAGCAAATCTATTTATGACAATGCCATTGCCCCTTGGCGTGGCGAAAAAATGGGCGAATGGAATCAGCGATTAATAACCCAGGCCGATAAATTCAACTTCCCTATTCATCGCCCATACAGCCAATTGAGCGATAAGGAAAAGAAAGTGTTATGGACCGGGAACAAATATTTTCAGGGACTGGATGCATTTTTTAAAGAAATAGAAGAGCAGACCTATAAAATACAGTACCGCGTAATACTTTCGCGCTACCGCGGAAAAACCACCTGCCCCGATTGTAAGGGCAGCCGCTTACGCCCCGATGCTACTTATGTGAAAATTGCCGGCCACTCTATTACCGATATTGTGTTGATGCCTTTGGATAAGGCAAAGGAATTTTTCAGTACGCTGCAATTAGACGAGCACGATGCCAAAATTGCCAAACGCTTGCTGATGGAAATAACTAACCGCATCAGCTTTTTAAATGATGTGGGCTTGGGTTATTTAACGCTTAACCGTTTGTCGAACACGCTTTCGGGCGGCGAATCGCAGCGTATTAACCTGGCAACCTCGCTGGGCAGCAGTTTGGTAGGTTCGGTCTATGTGCTGGATGAGCCAAGTATTGGTTTGCACCCGCGCGATACGCAAAGGTTGATCACCGTGCTAAAATCATTACGAGATGTAGGCAACACCGTTTTGGTGGTTGAGCACGAGGAAGAAATTATGCAGGCCGCCGATCATATTATTGATATTGGCCCGGAGGCAGGAACGCATGGAGGGCAACTGATATTCTCGGGCACGTACGACCAGATATTGACCGACGACAACAGTCTTACCGGCAAATACCTCAGTGGTCGCGAGGAGATCGAGCAACCCGAGTATCGCCGTAAATGGAACGATTTTGTGGAGATAAAAGGTGCCCGCGAAAATAACCTGCAAAACATCGATGTGAAATTTCCGCTGGGCGTACTTTCGGTAGTTACAGGTGTGTCGGGTTCGGGTAAAACCAGTTTGGTGAAGCGTATTCTGCACCCGGCCTTGCAAAAGGTATTGGGCAATTATTCGGGCGAGCAAACCGGTGCTTACGATAGTATTGAGGGCGATTACAGCAAGATAGAAGCCGTTGAAATGGTGGACCAAAACCCCATCGGCCGTTCATCGCGCTCAAACCCGGTAACTTATGTAAAAGCCTGGGATGAGATACGTAACCTGTATGCTGCCCAACCAGCCGCCAAAGCCGGCGGACTAAAGCCATCGGCATTTTCTTTTAACGTAGAAGGCGGCCGTTGCGATGTTTGCCAGGGCGAAGGAGAGGTGAAGATAGAGATGCAGTTTATGGCCGATATTTTCCTGCCTTGCGAAGCTTGTAATGGTAAACGCTTTAAACAGCACATACTGGATATTACCTACCAGGAAAAAAACGTATCGGAAGTGCTGGAAATGACCATCGATGAAGCCATTGAGTTTTTTGTTAATGAACCCAAGGTGCTTAATAAGATCAAGCCATTGCAGGATGTTGGCTTAGGATATGTTCAATTAGGGCAATCATCAAACACCCTTTCGGGTGGTGAGGCACAGCGTATTAAGCTGGCTTCATTCTTAATTAAAGGTAACAACGCCAGCAAAACCCTGTTCATATTTGATGAGCCGACTACCGGCCTGCACTTTGCCGATATTAAAAAGTTGCTCAAATCATTCAACGCCCTGTTAGAGCAGGGCAACACCATAATTGTAATTGAGCACAATATGGATGTGATAAAATGCGCCGATTGGATAATAGACATTGGCCCAGGTGGCGGCAACCACGGAGGCACTCTTGTTTTTGAGGGCTTACCTGAGGATTTGCTGAAAAACAAAAAAAGTTTTACCGGCCAGTTTTTAAAGGAGCGATTGGGTAAGTAATAAATAACCCACGTCATTGCGAGGTACGAAGCAATCTCTGCGGATGCAAAGCTAATATGCATAGTTCAGAGATTGCTACGTACCTCGCAATGACGTAATGGTGAGTTGTTGTAACCTACGGCAACAACTTCAAATCACTAATCCCATACTCCAATTTCCACCGCTCCATTACCGGCTGTTCCAGTTGTATCTGGCGGTATTCATCAGGGGCCATAATGGGTACGCCATAAACAATAGGGTATTTACGCTGGCAGTGGGTGCAGCTTAAAATGCCTTCTATAATACTTTCAGTGGTATCTTTTGCCAACACTTGTAAGGTGAGGTCGTGCTTATCAAACGGACAGCATAGCTTTTCAATGGTTTTGAGTTTCATAGTTATGGGTTGATGCTCAACGCATCTTTATAAGTTTGTACTTGTTGTTGAGGATCATCGGCGCTCAGTATGCCCGATATAACGGCCACGCCATCGAAGGGTGTTTTTTCTTTGAGGGCGATAATGTTTTGGGGAGTAATTCCACCCGAAACAAAGATTGGAAGCAAAGTGGATTCATGAGCCTTTTTTACAATTGCAGGCATCACAATACTACAACTCCCGGCCGATGGCGATGGAAACATGGCACAAAAAGAAACGTAATCTAATTGATTTTCATCGGCCCAGGCAACCGTATCTAAATCGCCCGAGCAAGTTATACCTGCCATAAAAGGTCGTTTAACTGTTTCTTTTATGAGGTTGTAGCCTTTGGGTATGGTATCAAAATGAACGCCATCTAAATAAAGTGTTTCGGTAAGTAATTGCCATTCCTCGTTAATAAACAACGGAACATTATATTGACGGCAAAGTGAACCAATAGCTTCTATCAACGTTAGTTTATCCGTGTCGGCATTCCAGTTATTCCATATCTGCACCACATTAATTTCGCCTTTGAGGGCGGCTTCCAGTTTTTGAAGGAGCAATGGCAGCGGCCTGGCCGGGTCAAGCACGAGGTAAATGCCGCCTGTTATTTTATGAGTTATTTCCATTACTTCCATCCGTTTTTGTAAGCATTAAAAAAGGCATCCCAGTATGGGTCTTTAGGGTAGTAGGGTAGGTCAGTTTCAGTACCGTTTTCAAGGAGCTTGTACCCTTGTTCATGTGGTGTAAACTCTCCTACAATTGTTGCTTTTACATGGACACTTGTTAAGCGCTGCAATACATTATCAGCATGTTCTTTTTTTACTGCCATAACCATAGCTCCCGCTCCAATGCAATACCGGCTATCGATACCAAATAAATTACAAATGCTTTGCTGTGCATTGCCTAAAGGAAGTTGCTCGTTGTAAACCCTAACTCCATTGCCAGATGCTATGGCCATTTCATAAATGGCACCCAATACACCGCCCTCGGTCACATCGTGCATGGCCGTAACCTCGTTGTATCGTGTTTGCAGCCCGGTAGCGGTAAGGGCATCAATTAATGATGATGTTTGATAAAACAACCCGCAGCCCTTATTATAAGCTTCGGTACCCAGCTTGTTTTTAACCGTTTGCGGGAAACACATAGCCAGCAATGCTGCCGATGACATGGCGCACTCTTTGGTAACAATAATTACATTACCGGCTTCGGCTTTATTGCTTAACAGTATATCGTTTACCGGAGCAGTGAGCAGCATAGTACCTCCGCCTGCAATAGTAGAATTTTGCCCTTCAATAGCACCCGTATGCCCACCGGTGATGGCAACGCCAATAGCCTCGCAATATTTGTGAATGTAACTCCAGTAAGTAGCAAAATCATCTTCGCTTAAAGTAGGCGGCAGGTTAAGTACCATTTGTGCATACATAGGTGCAAAGCCTGTGGTAGCCATATCATTGGCCATTAAATGAACCGATAACCAGGCCGACTCCTGCAAACCCAGCGATGGGATAAGTGAAAGCGGGTCGCTGGTGAGTGCAAGGCCTAAGCCGCCGGGCAGGTTAATAACCGACACATCTACACCGAAGGCTGGGCCGCTGGCAATTTCGGGGCGATGATAGCCGAGTTTGGGTAGTATGAACTGCTCAAAACCACCGCCCGATATTTTTCCGGATAGTGCCATGGCAGTTAATCGTTAAACTTAACATACAGGCCAAAAAAATCGCCCACGGGTACGCTCCATTGCTGTACCGGAAACCATTCGGGCAGGCCTGTGCAAGTCCACTCCAGGCTGTAGCTGCGACCTTGCAAAGCTTCATCAATTTTGCTGATGAGCATTTGGGGAGTATAAAAGGTAGCGGTAACGTAGAAAGGGTTTTTCCCAAACATTTGCTGCACCCGCCTGCGCAATACCTTGGGCGAGTTGCGGTTCATCATGCCAAAGGCTATGCCGTGTTTACCCACGCGGGCAGCCTCGCGTATTACCTGAACCGGGTCGCGGTAGTATTCAAACGTGGTTATAAAGGCTACGGCATCAAAGGTGTTATCTTTAAAAGGCATAAAGTGCGAATCGGCATTTACCAAATCGCCTTTAAACAGGTGCACGGCTTGGCCCAGCATAAAGGGGGACAAGTCGCCACCGGTTGCATCAATGCCTATTTCGTGCCACCAGCGGGTAAAACGGGTGGTGCCGCAACCAAATTCCAGGAGTTCTTTAACGCGCGCATCTTTTCCCAGTAGCTGGCCCATTACCTTTTTTTGCCATACTTCGGCCCTTTTGTAGCGGCCCTCGTACCATTGCTCGTAAGTATCAGTGTGCTCGCGGTTAAAGAACCACTCTTTGCGCCCCTGCCAGTTGGTAAGGCTTTGGGTCATGAGGCCGAAGCTGTTGTTTTTCTCTAATTCCATTTATTCAAAAAGTATAAAATGTAAAAAGCCTTGCTTCCGGCACCGTACAATAGCGGCTACAGAAACAAGGCTTTAATATCTATACTGAATAAACGGACTAACAGCCGCCAAAAGATAATATATAAGCCCATGCATCCCTACGCCGGTATTATCCGTATCAGGTTTCTCGGGTATTATCTCAGCCTTGGCTATTTGCCTTAGCACCCCGTGCAAGTATTCACAAATGTATTCTTTTTTATTTAATAACGATGATATGTGCTTTTAACTGAAAATTTAAATCAGGGCGTTTTGGGTTGCCTATATTCCTTTTCGGCTAAATAGTAATAAGGCCAAAACATATGGTTGGTAAACACATTCTTCGGGTCCTCAGGGAATTTTTGACGATAAACATCATCGGGCATTAAAATAACAGGTACCCCGCAACTGGTATACAGGTTGGCATCGGCATATTGAGGCTCAACAAACTGTGGTAGCGATTTTTTGATGAATTTATACACCATATGCCCTAAATATTTGCGGTTGTTTTTTACCGCCCGCAGTGGAGGTTTCCGCAGCCTGTTATATACATGTTTAATATACAGCTTCACAAAAAACGATTGCCCTTTAACCGCTGCATCAATACTGCCGAATGGGTTAGGATCAGCAAAATCATCAAGGGTTTGTATAGAGAACGGCGTTTGCGGTACCCAATCGGCCGCGTTGGTTACGGCTATACCCCAACCGCCACGGGTCAGGTAATTATAATCGTAGGCATAATATAGGTTGCCGGGTTTGGGAGGTGCGCTGCAATAGGTTTTAAAAGTAATATCAGCCGGAATAACCAGTTGTTTTTGTAACCAGGCCCAATGCGACCGCAATAAATAGGCTATGGCCGCTCCCTGGCTATGCCCCATAATGATGATGTTTTTATACCCCTGGCTTTTGTACAGTTTGTTAACTTGCTGTATTACAGTGGGCGATATATCGGCCATGCCCAATAACCAGCCCACGTGTACTGCAGCTTTAGGGTTTTCGGCCAGGTGGTAGTCAAATTTGGTGCTATCATTAAGTTGCAACTGTCCAATGGCCGGTACCATGGCTGCATAAAAGTTTTCGAGCCAGCTAATGCCTTCAGAGGTTGTACCGCGGATACTGATCACTGCCGTTTTATGTTCGGCATCGGCCCATAGTTCCCATCGGTTTACCAATGGACCAACAGCCGAGCGGTATGCCCGTTTATAATGCTGCGGCTTAGGCGTTTCATCAAATTTTATAGATGAGTCGGTTTGCTGGCGCGATATACGTAACATCTCCAGGTATTCCTGTATATCAAAACCTGGCTTTAATTGCGCTTTTGCTGATGTGTATATTGTGAGAGTTAATAATATGGTAAATATTGACCTCATATTTCTATTTCGTTAATAAAATGATAAAAAAATTATTTTAATAAGTTGATAATCAGTATTTATTAATAATATCTATATCTTAGAGCATTAATCCTTATCAATATGAAAAAGTTTATCCACTGCTTTTTTGTTTTGTTATGGTGCTTTTGTGTTAATCAAACAAAAGCCCAAGCACCCGTTACTGCTCCAGCCAAGGTATACAAAATGCCTAAGTTAGATGAGCGCTCTTTTGTGCGCGATTCATCGGGCAAGCGCTATGAATATACTGCCTGGAGCAGCATGGTAGCATCGGGGCGTTATGCGGTAAAGGTAGCCACTTTGCCTAACGAAAAGCCATCATTAATTATAGGTAGGTTAAATAAGGAGGAACGTAAGGAAGCCATGGGCAAACTGCCTCAGCCGGCCGAAAGTACATTCTTTAAAACAGGTGAAGCGTTTAAACCATTTAATGTGCCCGATATTACCGGACAGCCTGTGGACATGAAGCAACTGGCCGGAAAAACGGTAGTAATGAGTTTTTGGTTTATTAACAATAATAATTGCCGCCGCCAAATACCCGACCTTAACGATTTGGTAGAAACTTATAAAGGTGACCCCAATGTTATATTTATAAGTGTTGCTATGGATGATAAGGAAGCTTTGAACGAATTTTTGCAATTAACGCCATTTAAGTATCGCCACCTGGAGCGTGGAAAGAGCATTGCTTCAAAATATAATGTGAACCAGTTTCCAACTGATGTGGTGATTGATAAAACCGGGAAGGTGAAATTTCATACCTCGGGTTACTCGCCCGCTACCTATTACTGGATAGCTAAAACTATTGATGAAGTAAAAGCAAGCTAAATACAAGTCTAACGCTTACCATAAATAAAAACAGGCAACCCGTGTGAGTTGCCTGTTTTATTATATGGGTACAATAATGTACTTGGGTTATACCGAAAATGAGGTTCCGCAACCGCAGGTGCTTTGTGCATTAGGATTGTTAAATACAAATCCACGCGAGTTTAGTCCATCTTGAAAATCAACCTGCATACCGGCGAGGTACATGCCGTGTGCTTTATGCATGTATACTTTTATGCCGTCAATGTAGTATTCTTTATCGCCTTCTTTAGGCTGGTCAAAACCTAATATATAGTTCATGCCGGCACAGCCGCCGCCTTCAACGCCAACTCGCAAACCAAAATCGTCACTCAGTTCTTGCTGGTCTTTTAGTTTTCTTAATTCCTTTGCCGCGCCTTCGGTAAAAGTTACAGGTGCAATTTCAACAGCTACGCTCATAATATTTTTAAATTTAGCTAAGACAAATATAACTTAAAATGCGGATTTTTGCTCGCCTTTACATATTTATGACTTCTGCCTAACATTAACAAATTATGGTACTTTATGACATTTTAATTGATATTTTAAAGCTAACGGTTGCCGGCGTGGGCGTGGTTTGGGTGGCTTTTTATTTAATAAAACCCTATCTCGACAAAAACGAACGCCTGCAGGTGCTCGAGCTCAAAAAATCGGCCGATAACCAAACCCTGCCTTTGCGTTTACAGGCTTACGAGCGTATTACGTTACTAATTGAGCGCATTAACCCGGCAAGTTTGCTTTTGCGTGTAGGTAGTGCGGGCTTATCTTCCGCCGAGCTGCACCACCTGGCCGTGCAGGAGGTTAATAACGAATATCAGCATAACATAACCCAACAAGTATATGTAAGTAGCCGCGCCTGGGCGGTGGTACGCCGTTTAAAAGATGATACCATTGGTTTGCTCAACACTACCTATCGCTCGTTACCTCCCGATAGTGCTGCAATAGAGTTGAGCCGTGCCTTGCTTACCCATTTGAGCCAGGTAGAAAATAATCCTTACGAGGTAGCCGCCAGTATGATTCATAAAGATCTTGAGGAACTGTTTTAGTACTTAATATAACTGTATACAAACGTGGTGTGTTGTGCGCGGTAGTGTAGTTTTTACAACACTGTGCTTTTTACAACCTCACCATTTATTTAACTGGTAGTTTATTGTTGCAGATGCATAAAATTTTATATCTCCCAAAGTCAATAGCTTAGATTTTTTGACCCGGTTAAGCGGTAAAAATGGCTTAGTAATTGTTGCAAATGCGGTGTAATTTTGGGAGGGATGTGTGGTTTTCGTCAAAGAATAAATCTTAAACTTAAACACAATAAAAATGCAATCTAAAAATTTAAAAATGAGCAGGTTAAGTAGCTGTTGCAACTTGTATAATAACTGTTTTAAGCCCTATAGTATACCACAAAAAAAAAGCTCTCGCAAATTTAAAATTTAATTTTTTAATCCGCTTTTTTTTCGAATATTCGATGTTCCGTATCGCTCTCATCTGCGAGCAGCAATGGGCTTTGGAAATCAGCATTTTATCTTTAAATGATATATGGAAAAAACTTGTACTAATGTTTGGAATAGCTGCTTGCAGATTATTAAGGACAATATACCGACCCAAAGCTTCAAAACTTGGTTCGAGCCTATTAAGGCTTTGAGGTTGGATGGCAGCATTTTGACCATACAGGTACCGAGTTTATTTTTTTACGAGTGGTTGGAGGAACATTACGTGGGGTTGTTACGTAAAACAATAAAAAAGCAGTTGGGCGATGATGGCCGGCTGGAGTATAACATTGTGGTAGAACAGTCGTCTTCTAATAAGCCTTACACCACCAATATGCCTTCTAACGGCAATGGTGCCGAGGCTAAAAATCAAAGCATGCCGGTTCCTATCTCTTTAAATAAAGATATTAAGAACCCGTTTGTAATACCAGGCTTAAAAAAGCTGCATGTAGATCCGCAGTTAAATCAAAACTACACTTTCGAAAACTTTGTAGAGGGAGATTGTAACCGTTTGGCGCGTTCAGCAGGTTATGCTGTGGCAGCTAAACCGGGTGGCACCTCATTTAACCCGCTTATGATATATGGCGGCGTAGGTTTAGGTAAAACCCACCTGGCGCAAGCCATTGGTAACGAAATAAAACGTACCCTGCCCGATAAACTGGTGCTGTACGTATCGTGCGAAAAGTTTACCCAACAGTTTGTTGACGCCCTTAAGCATAATAACATAAATGATTTTGTGAACTTTTACCAGGCTATAGATGTACTCATTATGGATGATGTGCACAACTTTGCCGGTAAAGAAAAAACACAGGATTTCTTCTTCCATATATTCAACCACCTGCACCAGTCTGGCCGCCAGCTGATCATTACATCTGATAAAGCGCCTAAAGACCTGGCCGGTTTGGAAGAACGCCTATTGTCACGTTTTAAATGGGGCTTATCGGCCGATTTGCAAACGCCTGATCTGGAGACGCGCATGGCTATACTCAAAAACAAAACTTACCAGGACGGTATTGAGCTGCCTGATGATGTGATTGAGTATGTAGCCCATAACATTGATAACAACATTCGTGAGCTGGAAGGTGCCATGGTATCATTACTGGCACAATCAACCTTAATGCGCAGGGAAATTGATTTGGCATTGGCTAAAGCGATGTTGAAAAACTTTGTAAAAAATTCGGTTAAAGAAATTTCTATCGAGTATATACAAAGCCTGGTTTGCGAGTATTTTGAGGTACCGGTTGACATGGTGAAATCACAAACCCGCAAACGCGAAATTGTACAGGCCCGCCAAATATCGATGTACCTGGCTAAAGCACATACCAAAAGTTCGCTTAAATCAATAGGCAACTTCTTTGGTGGTCGTGACCACTCTACGGTGATCTATGCCTGTCAAACTGTTGAAGATTTGATCGATACCGACAAGAAATTCAAAGGTTATGTAGCCGACATTCAGAAGAAACTGAAAATGGCTTAATTCTTAATTCGTCCTTTTACTAACCAATTATAATCAGGCCCCGCCATTAGAGCGGGGCTTTTCTTTTAGGGTGAAATTTCTATATTAGTAAATACTTACACTTATCGCCCATGAAAAGAATATCCATTATATTATTGCTTTG
The DNA here is from genome assembly GCF_031951985.1 of Mucilaginibacter terrae. Lineage (NCBI taxonomy): Bacteria > Pseudomonadati > Bacteroidota > Sphingobacteriia > Sphingobacteriales > Sphingobacteriaceae > Mucilaginibacter > Mucilaginibacter terrae. Next base: position 3,782,844 of record NZ_JAVLVU010000001.1, read on the forward strand.
CCTATGTGCCGCAATGGCGCATGCCCAAAACAATGAGCACGAAGCCGTTAAAAAAGTAGTGAACGATATGTTTACCGCCATGCGCACCGGCGACACGGTACTACTCAAATCGGTTTTTGCACCTGATGTGGTTTTGCAAAGTGTAGCCAATAAAAAAGACGGAACCACAGCGCTAATAACCGAAAAGGCAGCAGGCTTTATTAAACAGGTAGGCACTCCGCACAAAGCCGTTTACGACGAACGCATCACCATAACAGATGTGAAGATTGACGGCCCGCTGGCCAGCGTTTGGGCGCCCTATAGGTTCTATATAGGTACCACCTTTAGCCATTGTGGGGTAGACGTTTTTCAACTAATGAAAACAGCTGCTGGCTGGAAGATCATCTACATAGTAGACACGCGTCGGAAGGATAATTGCGTAGAATAGGGAATTAAAATGTTATCTCAAAATGGAGTTGCCTGATGGTTAGTTTACCATCAACAGTATCTGTTTGAGGCAAATACTTGCCATCCTGCAAAAGATAGTGCCAAACCTGTTTAGTTTCAGGGTCGATGATGATGTATTCAGGTACAGCGTTTCGCTCATAAAGTTCGAGCTTACGTTCCTGATCGTGTATTTTATTGGTTGATAGTATTTCGACAACCAGGTCAGGGGCACCTATAATGCCTTTTTTTTCGATGATATATTCGCGTTCTTTTGTAATGAAAAGCAGATCGGGGTGAATTACATTTTGTTCATAATTCAGGTAAACATCACAAGGCGCAATAAATGTCTCTCCAAGTTGATATTCTTCGGTATGCAATTGTAGCTTGGCAAAAAGCTTTCCTAATAAGCGTTGATGATCAGTTGTAGGTTAAGGTGACATATAAAGTGTATTGTCAATTACTTCGCATAAAGTTCCCTCTGGTAGCATATTGAATACTTCCATAGCAGTACGGGGTATATCTGTAATGTATTTCATGACAATAAACTAATATACTAATAATTGATAAAACGTTAAAATAGTTTTACCATTGTATGGCCTTCAACTTAGCAAGCGCGTAAAACAACGTACTTACGTGCAATGCCTGTGTTATCTTGTTTTCGGCCAGGAGTTGCTTTACTTCATCAATAGTGTATTCTTCAACTATGATCTGCTCCTGCTCATCTAACTGTTGAGTTTGCACTTTTTTACCTCCCCGGGCCAGGTAGCAATGCGTAATGTTATTACCGGTTGATGGGTTGGCATGAAGTTTACAAAGCAGCTCCATCTCGTTAAACGCGTAACCCGTTTCTTCCAGCAGTTCGCGTTTCATGCCTATGATGGGTTCTTCGCCGGGCTCAATAACCCCACCCGGTATTTCGAGCGATACCACACCTGCTGCATGGCGGTATTGGCGCACCATGAGTATTTTATTGTCTTCGGTCATGGCTACGGCGTTGGCCCAGTCAGGATACTCGAGCACATAATAGGCTGGTACAATTCGGCCATCGGGCATCTGGCACTTATCGCTGCGCAGGGTAGCCCAGGGGCCGCGGTGCAGGTATTCGGATGATAGTACGGTCCACTTTAATTCAGGCACCATATTGTTGTATAAATTGTTGAATGGATGCGCGTTTGCCTATATTTTCAAATGATTGCTGGTGATGTTCAAGCTCCAGCTTATCGTAAAGCACAATAACCTTTTGCAGCAGCAACAGGGTTTGTGGGTTTCGTTCAAATGGTTCGGCGCGTAAATGCAGCAGCTGAGCCAATGAATCTAACTTAACCGGACTAAAATCCTGCGCTGCCAGCCATTGTTTAAATTCATCTGAGTTGAGTTTTTGCAGCTCCTCGTCGGTAATGTTAAACTCATCAATCATGGCGTTATTGTACACCTGCTGCAATTCCTCGTGGCCTTCGGCTTTGTTTTTAAGACCGAGCAGCTTGGCTATCATTTGCGCCAGCCGTTGGGTTTCGTTCAAAAAGTAATCTCTACGGTACATACGTTGTTTATTTACCAGCTACCGCTGCTGCCACCGCCGCCCGAACTGCCTCCGCCGAAACCCCCAAAACCGCCGCCTCCGCTGCTGCCGCCACCCGAGAAGTCTCCCCAGTCGCTGCCGCTGCTACGGCCGCTGCCGCCCAGCATGTTGCCGGCTAAAAACCACCAAAACGGGCTTGCGCTGCCACGGCGACCAATTACCTGCCCGCCTCCGCCGCCACCTCTATTGCGGAATACCAACACAAGCACTATTACAACAATAATGATAATGCCAATGGGGCTACCGCCATCATCATTACCCTTGCGCGATTTTTTAGTGTTCTTGTCGGCCTTGTATTCGCCTGTGGTGTATTTTATAATTTCGTCGGTAGCTTCATCAAGCCCCTGGGCATAATTACCCGCCTTAAAATTGGGTTTAATGTTTTGCTGGATGATCTCCTGCGTGGAGGCATCGGTAAGGCTACCCTCAAGGCCGTAACCCACCTGTATGGTGATCTTGCGGTCGTTTATGGCAGCTAAAACTAAAACACCATTGTTCTTATCTTTTTGCCCTATGCCCCAGGCACGTATCAGTTTGGTGCCATATTCGTTAATATCGTAATCGCCAACCGATTTAATGAGCACTACCGCAATTTGGTTAGAGGTGGAATCATTATAAGCCACCAATTTGCTCTCCAGTCGTTGCTTATCTTCGGCCGATAGGGTATTGGTATAGTCGGTTACGAGCGTGTTAGATCGTGGCGGGAAGTCCTGCGCTAAGGCTATACTGCTTATAAGCAATACATTGAACAGGAACAGTAGTTTTTTAAGCATCTTCTAAAAATCTGATTATTCGCCGTCAATAAATACAATATCGTCCGACAGTTCATTCTTGTCGCCCGCGTTTACCGGGAAATAGCGTTGCAACTGCTTACCTGCATACTCAATACCTATGATAAGACCCTGGAGCACGTCGCCATCTTTAAAGTAGCTCAACATGCTCTCTTTGGTTTTGTCCCAAAAATTGGGAGGTACCAGATTGTTGATGCCCTGGTCGCCTATAATGGCAAACTTTTGGTCGTCGGTAGCCAGGTAAATGAGTACACCATTTCGCAAGCTTGTTTTCTCCATTCCCAGCTTATAAAAATAACTTGCAGCACGGTTTAGAGGGTCTTCATCCTTGCACGATTTCTCTACGCAGATACGTATCTCACCCGATGTGTTTTTTTCGGCCTGTTCAATAGCATGCCGTATACGCTGCTGGGCTTCTTCGTTAAATTTCATCGTTGTATATCAATGATTGAACGATAGAGGGAATGAATTAGAGAATGTATTAAGGAACTAAAAATACTCACTCATTCACTAATTCATCCCTTCACTCATTATATTAAAATTCCACCTTAGGTGCTGCCTTGGCACCAGCTTCGGCTTCAAAATAGCCTTTGGCGCTAAAGCCGCCAATACCTGCTAACAGGTTGGTAGGAAACGAACGTATTTTACTGTTATATGCCTGTACCGAACTGTTAAAATCCATACGGGCTACGGTGATCCGGTTTTCGGTACCCTCTAACTGGGCCTGTAACGAGGTAAAGTTCTCATTAGCTTTCAGGTCGGGGTAGTTTTCGGTAATGCTTAGTAAACGGCCTAAGGCTGTGCTAAGCTCACCTTGTGCCTGTTGGTAGCGTTGTACTGTTTCAGGGGTTAGTTTAGAAGCATCTACCTGTACCGATGTGGCTTTAGCGCGTGCTTCGGCAACCTGGGTTAACGTGCTTTTTTCAAAATTGGCTACACCTTTTACGGTAGCAACCAGGTTTGGAATAAGGTCGGCACGGCGTTGGTACTGGCTTTGCACGGCACCCCATTTTCCTTTGGTATCCTCATCTAATTTTACGATGCCGTTGTAGCTACAGGTTCCAAAACCTAAAACAATAACAGCTAACACAACAACAATGAGTAAATTTTTCATGTTTTTCTTCTTAATGTTTGATTAAAGTTGAACTTTGGTAGTTAGATTACAAATGCTGTACCGTTGTTACAAGCATATGCAAGTAATGCCAATATGGCAAATATGTTTCAAATCAACTCTTTAATATTCTGCAAAAAGTGAAAAAAAGTTATCTGCCTTTAATACTTCTTTCTTTAAGCGCTTTTTCGGGCTTTGCCCAAAAGAAACCTGCCGAAAAACTGGTGCCATACGTTAAGCCCATTATTGGTACCGAACGTATGGGGCATACCTATCCGGGCGCAACGGTGCCGTTTGGAATGGTGCAGTTAAGTCCTGAAACCGATAGCATTGGCTACGAACTTAACGGCAAATACAATCCGCGTGTGTATGAGTACTGCGCAGGTTACCAGTACGAAGATAAAACCATAACCGGCTTTAGCCATACTCACTTTAGCGGCACCGGGCACTCTGATTTAGGCGACTTTTTGGTGATGCCAACGGTGGGTGCTGTAAAATTAAACCCCGGCACGGCCGATAAACCAGGCAGCGGTTACCGCTCACGATATTCGCATCAAAACGAGGTGAGCGAGGCTGGTTACTACAAAGCCAAACTCGACGATTATAATATTACCGCCGAAATGACCGCCAGCACCCGCGTAGGTTTTCATCAGTACACCTTCCCTAAAGCCGATGATGCACACATTGTGCTCGACCTAACTGCCGGAATATACAACTACCCTGATAAAAACGTATGGACCTACATCCGTGTGGTGAATGATACATTGGTAACCGGCTACCGCCAAACAAACGGCTGGGCTAAAAACCGCGTGCTGTACTTTGCCATGCGTTTTTCAAAACCTATTATGTCGCATGGTTTCCGTAATGAGTCGACCAAACAGGTTTACCGTGGTTTTTGGGGGAAATTTAATCAGAATAAAAACTTTCCGGAGATTGCCGGTCAGCGTATAAAAGCTTACTTCGACTTTAAAACTACCGGTGGCGAGAAGGTGAAAATTAAAATGGCACTATCGCCGGTGAGCATGCAGGGTGCCATAAACAACATGCAGGCCGAAGTGCCGGGCTGGGATTTTGACAAGGTAAAAGCCGCTGCCCAGCAACAATGGGAGAGTGAACTGCAAAAAATTGTAATACAAACCCCAAGCAAAGCCACTAAAGAGAACTTTTACACCGCCGTTTACCACACCTTAATTAACCCCACCATTTATATGGATACCGACGGACAGTATAAGGGTTTAGATCAGAATGTGCACAAGGCCAATGGGTTTACTAATTACACTACCTTTTCGTTGTGGGATACTTACCGGGCGCTGCACCCGCTGTTTAATATTATTGATCCGCAGCGGAATAATGATATGGTAAAATCGATGCTGGCGCACTTTGACCAAAGCCCTGAACATATGTTGCCGGTGTGGTCAAACTCGGGTAACGAGAACTGGTGCATGTCGGGCTACCACAGCGTATCGGTAGTGGCTGATGCCATTATAAAAGGCAACGCCGCCGGTATTGATGTGAATAAGGCGCTTGAAGCCTGTGTTACCACCGCCCGTAAACGCGATTATGAAGGTATTGGCTATTATATGGATAAAGGTTACATTCCTGATGAGCGCAACGGGGTATCGGTATCGAGCACGCTGGAGTATGCTTATGATGATTGGTGTATTGCCCAGTTGGCTAAAAAGTTAGGCAAGCAGGATATTTACGAAGAGTTTAGCAAGCGTGCCCAAAATTACCGTAACGTATATGATAAAGCTTCGGGCTTTATGCGCCCGCGATTGGCAGATGGCAGCTTCAGGCCAAAATTTGACCCATTAACCACTATTGGCCAAGGTTTTATTGAAGGCAATGCCTGGAACTATACCTTGTTTGCCCCGCATGACCCTAAAGGACTGATAGAAATTATGGGCGGCAGCAAACGTGTAGTGCCATACCTCGATTCCTTGTTCACCATGCACCTGCCAGATAAGTTTTTTGAAGAAACCGAAGACATAACCCGTGACGGTATTATTGGAAACTACGTGCACGGCAACGAACCATCGCACCATGTAGCCTACCTCTACAACTGGACCAACCAGCCATGGAAAACCCAGGAACGCGTACGCATGATTTTGCCTAAAATGTACAAACCTACTCCAGATGGCTTAGGTGGCAATGATGATACTGGCCAAATGAGCGCCTGGTTCATTTTTACTAACCTCGGCTTTTACCCTGTTGCTCCGGGAAGTGATGAGTATTCCTTGGGCAGTCCGGCTATTCATAGTGCGGTAGTGCAGTTGCCCGGTGGCAAAACGTTTACTGTTACGGCAAAAAATCAGAGTGATAAAAATGTGTATGTGCAAAAGGTATTGTTGAATGGTAAGCCGTTGGATGGGTTAAGTATTAAACATGCTGACATTATGAATGGGGGAGAGTTGGTGTTTTTTATGGGGAATAAGCATAAGTAAGCTAAAAAAAATTTTCTGGCGCAAGTATGTAGGGCAGGAAAGTGCGGTGGCTACTTGTGCCTTAAACAATCATAAATGAGCAATAAATACAAATTTGGTAATAATGAGAAGCTTTATTTTATAAGCTTCTCGGTTGTTTATTGGATTGATCTGTTCATTCGGAACGATTTCAAACAAATTCTCATTAATAGCTGGAATTACTGTAAGAAGAATAAGGGATTAGAAATTTATGGATGGTGTATAATGACCAGCCACGTCCATATGATTATTGGTTCGGGCCAAGACAACCTTTCTGATATTGTGCGTGATATGAAAAGGCACACTTCACAGCAATTGAAGGAAGCAATAATGCATCATCCGCAGGAAAGTAGAAAGCAATGGATGTTATGGATGAAGCAGCGCGCTGGTAAAAGAAACGGTAATAATGCTAACTTTCAATTGTGGCAACAGGATAATCATCCAATAGAACTCAACACACATCAAATACTCCATCAAAAGCTTGATTATATTCATAATAACCCAATAGAAGCCGGATTTGTAGAGAAGCCTGAAGATTACCTATATAGTAGTGCCCGAAATTATTATGGTTTGTCTTCAATGATGGATGTGATATTGATTGATCCGTTGGTGGTCTGATTTTTGGCGCAAGTATGTATTAGGGACTGTGTAATGGCTACTTGTGCCTGAACGCAGGATAGGCACAAGTAGCCTTCGCTCGAAACCCTGCCCTACATACTTGCGCCAGAAATTTGGAAACTCTAATTAACAAACAAGAGGCCGCTCAAACGAGCGGCCTTTACTATTTATTCAGCTAATTGAACTTTACTTTTCTTAGTCAAATTTACCGGTTGCGGTACTTTAACATAATACCCTGTGCCATCATAAACGCGTTTACGCGGGTGGCTTTGGCATTCGGGTGAGCAGCTGCCTTCCAGTTGTGTGCCGCACTCGTCGCACTGGGTAAAGTGCTCGTTGCACTCGGGGTTGGCACAATTGATCATTTTATCGGTGGCCTTGCCGCAGTTGTAACAGGTTGATACCACGGTTGGGTTCACGCTGTTTACATCAACCGTTAAGCGGTTATCAAAAACGTAACATTTTCCTTCAAAATCTTCGCCGCCGGCTTCTTTGCCGTATTTAATAATGCCGCCGTGCAATTGGTATACATTCTCAAAACCTTCGTGCAGTAATAATGCCGATGCTTTTTCGCATTTGATGCCGCCGGTGCAGTAGGTTAATATCTTTTTGTCTTTATACTTAGCCAGCTCGTTAATTTTCGACGGAAAATCGCGGAAGTTCTCGATATCTAAAGTAACGGCATTTTTAAAACGACCAACCGAATGTTCATAGTTCGAACGCACGTCAAGCACAATCACGTCCTCATCATCTTTCATCGCCAAAAACTCGGTTGGCTCCAGGTGCTTGCCGGTTTGTTTTTTAGGGTCGATCATTTGAGGATCGCGTAAGCCGGAATGCACAATTTCAGATTTATAACGCACGTGCATTTTTACAAATGATGGTTCATCAACCTCATCTATTTTAAACTCAGTTGCGTTAAAACGGCCATCGGCATGTACGGCTTCCATGTAGGCTTTACACGCTTCGGGCGTACCCGACACAGTGCCGTTCAAGCCTTCATCGGCCACAATAATACGACCGGTTAAACCTAAGCTTTTACAAAATTTTAAATGATCGGCAGCAAATTGCTCCGCATCAGCTATTGTTGAATAACAATAGTACAGTAGTGTGTTATACTTCGCCATAAAAACATTGATACTGCTGCAAACAGCGTTTAATGAAGCGCAAAGATAAGAAACCCCACCTAAATCCTCCCCAAAGGAGAGGACTTTTATTGAAAAAGTGAGATTATAATAGCTCCCTGCCCTCGGGGAGGGCTGGGGTGGGGTTACCTTATCCCGTAAAATATCCGTATTCCCTGTACAACTTTACGGTTGCCGTCGAACGCCATACCGTAATCAACCCTTAATATAAAACGCTGTACACCAATATAAGCTTCGGTATAGCTGCCTTTTACAGGTTGCATAAGGCCTGTATTACTAACGGGAGTGCTGTTTTTGCCTTGTGCCAGGTAATTTACCCCAATCAGTTCTTCCAGTTTAAGTTTGCGCACGAATGGAATTTTGCTCAGAAAATTGCCGGCAAAGTTATGCTCGTAATGTGCCTCTATAAATGAGCGGTTTGTGCTGAACTCATAAAACGGCAGAAAATGAAAGCTACCGATGGTTGGATTAAACGTGGTTCCCTGATTACCAAAGAAGTGGTTATAATCCATAAAGTACAGGCTTTTACGATTTAAGAAAGTTCCGGCTGTAATTTTAAAGGCCGAAAAGCCGATCAATCCAACTTTCATCCGGTCGTCAAACACATCGATTGATGCAAAATCATAATTTACATCAGAACCCAGCACGCCGCTAACACCTTTACGATAGTTTATGCGTATTTTGGGGTATAACGAGGGTTCAATGTACTTGCCATCAGGGCGCACAATGTACTGCTGCCTGAAGGTATAAGTTAACGAGGCCTTAGCGGTTAAAGCCTGGTTAGTTGGAAACAACATCGACTCAACAGTTGGCGGGTTAGCCAGCGGGTTGTTAGCGGTGTACGTTTTATCTTTATTATCAAAAACGTGGTTGAACGATTGGTTGTACAACTGCTGCCGCTCGGCATATGAAACCTGCGTATTTAGCAATAAGCCATTGGTTAATTCATGCTGCCAGGCAACTACTCCAAAATTTGTACGGTAAAGTTTGATGTAATTATTTTCGTAAAACAGAGTGCTTAGAGTGTTAAAGAATAGTGAGCGTGTGCCGGCATTATTTAAATCCAGTACATCGCTGCCAAAGCGGGCCGATAAGGTTGACTGGCTTGACGGATTGTAGTTGTACGTAAAGCCCACGTTGGCATTCAGCATTTTAGCACCAAAGCCGTATCTAACCTCTGGGGTTATACTGTACGATTGCCCATTATCAAAACCTTTAATGTAACTAACTTTGGCATTAACACCCCAGCCCTCAACTGTATTGTAAAACACCGTTTGCAGGAAAGGATCGAGGTACCATGATTGCCGCTTTTCGCGATTATAGTTTTGGTAGCCAAATATGAGATAGCTTAAAGGAGCAAACCCGTTTTGGTCTTTATTCAGCGAGTCGAGATATTTTGGCGTGTGTTGTATGGCAAAAAGGCTGTCCTTCTTTTTATAATCCCGTTCCTCTAAAACAGTTAAAGGTACCGGCCGGTTATTTGCCCAATAGCGGCCATTTTTAGCGCTGGCCTGGGTGTCGATACGCATTACCTCGCCATTAAAAAAGCCTTTAGGAAATTGAGGGTTAATATTGTAATTATTGTAAATGGCTTGGTAATAGCCTTGAAACTTAAAGCCAAGCACATTTCCATGGAAGTCAAAATGGGTAGATGTAGGCAACCAAACACTATCCGTAATGGGTATATATTGCTGACTGATATTTAGCGTATCGACCAGGTTTATGTTGGCTTGTTCTTTAGTAAGGATAAGGTCTACACCATAAATGCGCCAGTCGCCCTCAACTACGTAAACATTGCCCAGGTAAACCGCCTCATTACGGCGCTTGGGAATTACCTGTATTTTTGCAATTCGCCTGCCGCTTTTTATAGATCTGCCTACCAGTTTATAATTGTAAAAGCGCAGTGCGTTAGAAGCAAAAGGCGACACAAATGCACGTGCGCTTAAACCCTCAATCTCAAAATTGTTCTGGTAAAAATTTACCTGTAAATCCGATGCTTTATTGTAACTAAAAGCCGCATTCTGTCCGGCCGTTTTAGAGGCTATCATTTCCTCGCGTACCCAATTAGGGTTACGGAAGTTGTACTTTGACAACGATTCGGACTGATACAAAATGCCTTTGCCGTTAGCATCCAGTTGCAATACCCGGCGTACATCGCGCGTCATGAGGTTTTGCGGTGCACTGGTTAAACGCTGTACGCCTTTTACAAAAACGGCGCACGAATATTCATCTACCTGGTTAAGGTAATATTCACGTTTATTAATTACTTTTTTGATGATGTCTTTACCGGGATTGCCTTCATCGCCGCTACCGGGTTCTTCCTGTAAGGAAAATGGCTCATTAGCAAGGGTTACATTAAATTCCTGATCCTGGTTGCTGATGGTTATTTTCTCGGTGCGTTCAATATTGCCCACCGAGCGAAAAACTACATTATATGTTCCGGCACTGAGTTTAAATTCATAAAATCCATCTTCGTTGGCAGTGGTGCCATAAGTTGAATTACGGATATATACGGAAGCAAATGAAACAGGCGCTTTTTTTTCATCGCTGATACGGCCGGCTAAACGGTAGGTTTGGGCATGAACCTGTAACGCTGCGGCTAAAAAAAATATAAATAAACGTGCTTTCATAAGTTGAATGTTCTATGTATATATCATTTATCACGAAAATGTTTGTTTTATAGCTAATTAATTTCTAATAAGTGCGTTATTGTGGCTAATGGGCAATAATGCTTACCTTTGCATTTTAAAAAAATATAACTGATGTACGATACCCTGAAACCGGTTTTGCAGCAAGAACTTGCCGACATTGAAGCGGCCGGATTATATAAAAGAGAACGCATTATTACATCGCCTCAAGGCGCCGATATTAAAGTATTGGGCGGACAGGAAGTAATAAACTTTTGCGCCAACAATTACCTTGGCTTATCATCGCATCCGCAAGTTATTGAGGCTGCTAAAAAGGCCATCGATGATCATGGCTACGGCTTATCGTCGGTACGTTTTATTTGCGGTACGCAGGATGTACATAAAGAGCTGGAAGCTAAGCTTTCGGAGTTTTTAGGTACCGAAGATACTATCCTTTACGCAGCAGCTTTTGATGCCAACGGTGGTGTTTTTGAGCCTTTGTTTAATGATCAGGATGCCATTATATCCGATGAACTGAACCATGCCTCCATCATTGACGGCATTCGTTTATGCAAAGCCCAGCGCCATCGTTATAAACACGATGACATGGCCAACCTGGAAGAAAAGCTGAAAGCTACTCAGGAACTTCGTCATCGCATTATTGTAACTGATGGTGCATTCAGCATGGATGGCACCGTTGCCCAGCTCGATAAAATTTGCGACCTGGCCGATAAATATAATGCCCTGGTAATGATAGACGAGAGCCATTGCTCGGGTTTTATGGGTAAAACCGGTCGTGGAACGCATGAGCACCACAATGTGATGGGCCGTATTGATATTATTACCGGTACTTTGGGTAAAGCCCTTGGCGGTGCATCGGGCGGTTTCACATCGGGCCGTAAAGAGGTTATTGATATGCTGCGCCAGCGTTCGCGCCCGTACCTGTTCTCTAACACTTTAGCACCATCAATTGCCGGAGCATCCATCGCGGTATTGAACATGCTAAGTGAGGCTACAACCCTGCGCGATAAGCTGGAGGCTAACACCCAATACTTCCGTGAGAAAATGACGGAGGCTGGTTTTGACATTAAACCGGGTGTGCACCCCATTGTGCCGGTTATGTTGTACGATGCCAAGTTATCGCAGCAATTTGCTGCCCGCATGCTCGAAGAAGGTATTTACGTAATTGGTTTTTATTATCCGGTAGTACCACAAGGCAAAGCGCGTATACGTGTGCAAATATCGGCAGGGCACGAGCAGCACCATTTGGATAAGGCTATTGCGGCCTTTACTAAGGTGGGTAAGGAGTTGGACGTAATTAAATAGGCGTATTTATGCTATATTTGTGTTGAGGAGGTAGATATGACAACTATTCAGGTTACATTAGATTTGGACGATAGCGTAGCAGAAAATAATTAAAAGCTACGCCGAAGAAAAGCATACTGATTTGAATGCTCTGCTCAAAGCATATGTAGTTGATGTTGCTCAATCGCAACGTATTGAAAGCAAGGGGAAAGGAAGTGAGGTAGATTTGAATGGGAATCAATTATCTGCTAATATATTAGCGTTAACAGGTGTTATCAAAGGTGATTATACTGATGAACAGATCGATAACATGAAGTATGAGTACCTGAAAGAAAAGTATGGCCTCTAAAAAAGTGTTTGTTGATAGCGATATTATTTTAGACCTGCTACTCAAACGTGAGCCTTTTTTTAGATTTAGCCAAACGCTGTTAAACGCTGCTGATAAATACAGTTTTACACTTTATACATCTACATTAGTAATTGCAAACGTTCATTACTTTTTAAACAAATCGTTAAAGGATAAAGCAACCGCCAGGCTTCATATTAAGCTACTTGCTGAAATTATTGCCATTCTATCGGTTGTTACTGCAGAAGATATTGATTTTGCAATAAACAGTAACAATAATGATTTTGAAGATGCAATACAGATTAGCGTTGCCGAAAATGCTAAAGCCGACATCATTATCACCCGAAACACAAAAGACTATAAACACTCGACCATCCCCGTTTTAACGGCCGAGCAATTTTTAAGAACATTATAACACCTGAAATGCAGGAACTAATAGATAAATACACCGCGGAGGTTGAAGTATTTTCGCCGGCTAACGCCGAGGAACTGGAAACTTTTCGTATTAAGTTTTTAGGTACCAAGGGCTTAATTAAAGACCTTTTTGAACAGTTTAAAAACACCACGCCCGAAGAAAAACGCACTTTAGGAAAAGTGCTTAACCAGTTTAAGCAACTAATTGAGGGTAAACATCAGACTTATAAAGAGCAGTTTGACTCACAACTGACAACTGACAACTCACAACAAGATTTAACCCTGCCGGGCGAAGGCTTTGCAGTTGGCTCACGTCACCCGTTGTCGCTGGTACGTAACGAGATCATCGATATATTTAAACGTTTAGGTTTCGTAGTGGCCGAGGGACCGGAGATCGAGGACGACTGGCATAACTTTTCGGCACTAAACTTCCCCGAGGAGCACCCTGCCCGCGATATGCAGGATACTTTCTTTATCACTAAAGATGGGGGACAAGACAGCATTGCCTTGCGTACCCACACTTCATCGGTACAAGTACGTATGATGGAAAGCGGCAAACCACCATTCCGTGCTATTATGCCGGGGCGTGTTTACCGTAATGAGGCTATATCGGCACGTGCACATTGCTTTTTTCACCAGGTAGAGGGTTTGTATGTGGATGAGAACGTATCGTTTGCCGATTTAAAGCAAACGCTATTTCACTTTGTGCAGGAGTTGTATGGAGAGGGAACTAAGGTTCGTTTCCGCCCGTCGTATTTCCCTTTCACCGAGCCATCGGCCGAAATGGATATATCGTGCACCATTTGTAAAGGAGCCGGCTGTAATATGTGTAAACACAGCGGCTGGGTCGAAATTTTAGGCTGCGGTATGGTTGATCCTAACGTGCTCGAAAATTGCGGTATCGACAGCAAGAAATACACCGGCTTTGCCTTTGGTATGGGTATTGAGCGTATTACCAACCTTAAATATGTGATACGTGATTTACGCTTGTTCTCAGAAAACGACGTACGCTTTTTAAGGCAGTTTAAAACGGATATTGTTTAAGGTAATGAAAAAACTGGTTTGCCTGATAGGGTTTTTAATAACACTTGCCGCATGCGGAAAAGCAGACCAGAGCTATATACCCAGTGTTGCGGTAAACTTTCAGGCACCGCTTACCGACCCGCGTTTGAGTCGTTTAAATGCGGTTGGCGGTGCTGTAACTGTTGCAGGCGGTGTTTCGGGTATTGTTATTTACCGCGCATCGGCCACTAATTATGTAGCGTTCGACCGTTGCAGCAGCTACCAGCCCGAAAAGCGTTGCGCCGTAACCATTGATGATACCGGCCTTACCGCTACCGACCCGTGCAGTGGTTCAAAATTCTTACTGAGCGATGGTTCGCCGGTTAAGGCACCGGCAACGCGCTCATTGCGCACGTATAGCGTGTCAGTTAATAATGTTAGCATATTTGTGTATAATTGATACATGGAAGCCGATAAAATAAGAGAGAGCATAAAGCGCTCGGCGCAGGAGCTGTTTCGCAAGTTTGGCTACCATAAAACCAGCGTTAATGAAATTGCCAAAAGGACTAAAATAGCCAAGGCAACCATTTATAAGTACTTTGAAAGTAAGGAGGCCATTTTGCACTCCCTGCTCATGGATTACATACAGGTAAGTGTTGATGAGCTGATTCATACCGACACCCCCGAAATGGATGAGGAAACTCACCTCACCAACCTCATTATGAAAACCTGCCGCTTATCATACACGGTGTGTAACGAGTTTATAGGGTGGGATTTCATTCGCGAATCGGCCAACTCACAGGAGTTTTTGCGTAACCTATCAAACGAGTTGGAAGACCTGTTGGTTAGCTCATTTATGCGCCTTACCGGTATCCGCAAGCATGACAGCTATCAGCAGCGTATAAGGTTTTTAATTAAGTGCAGTAAAAATATCGTGTTTAGCTTTGCCTTTACCTCCGTAAGCGATGCAGATGTGCGCAAAAACTTCGTATCATTCCAAAAAGAAATATTGCCTTATTTAGTTAAGGCTGCCATTACCGTAAACTAACAGCTACTCGCTTTCGCTTTCGGTAGGTGGTTTAGGCTTTATCATGCCTGGAGTAAACCGTGGCTTATAAGGCTGTTTGACTGCCGGAGCTTCAGGCTTTGGTTCTTCCTTTGGTTCATCAGCAACAGGCTCATCCGCTTTTAATTCAGATTTTGCAACAACTTCCTCAGCTGGTTTAGTAGTGGTTACACCAGCCTTAAACCTCGGTTTAAAACCTAATTTGGGTGCCTCCGAAACAGCGGGTTGTGCAGCCGGAATTTCTTCTGTAGGTTTCTCTTCCGCTTTTTCTTCAACAGCTTTAGTTTCCGGCTGTTCTAAAGGAGCAGCTTCTTCCGTTGATTTGATAGTAGTTACGCCAGCTTTAAACCTTGGTTTAAAACCCAATTTTGGCGCAGCAGGTGTATCGTTGGTTTCGGTCGATGGTGTTTCAGTAATATTATCCGCTGCCTCTGTTGGTTTAGCCTCTGCTTTTGTTTCTAAAGAAACAGGTGCTTCTTCGGCAGGTTTACTGGTAGTAACCCCTGCTTTAAATCGTGGTTTGAAACCCAATTTAGCTGGCTGCTCTGTCGGTTCTGCTGGTGTTTCAAAAGGCTCTGTTTTAGAGTCTTCCTGCGCAACGTTATCCTCAACAGGTTTATTAGAAGTAACCCCTGCTTTGAAACGCGGCTTAAATCCTAATTGGGCAGGTTGTTTTGCGTTTTCTGATGCCGTTTCGTTTGGCGCTGTTTTAGGCTCTTCGGGTGCTGTGTTTTCAGTTGCAGGCTTCGGAGTTGTACCGGCCTTGAAGCGCGGTTTAAAACCAATTTTTGCAGGTGTATCAGCGGCAGGCGTTTCAGGGTTATCTGTACTTGCTGCGGGTGCTTGCGCCTCATTAACCGGTTCAGCAGTTTTTTCGGCAGCTGGGGCTGGTATGGTTGTAGTGCCTGCTTTAAACTTAGGCTTGAAACCTAATTTAGGAGCCCCTGTTTGTGGAGTAGGTTCGGTTAAAGCTTCGGCAACGGTTTGTTCGGCAAGCTGATTTTCAATATGTACTTTATCAATCTTAGCCTCTGCAGGTAGCGGATACTCGTGCCTCAACCGGTTAAACCAGTATTTTTTGGTATGATCGAAACTCTTTTCGCCCATCTGTGCGTAGTGCTCTTTAAATTCCAAAAATAGCTCGGGCTGCCCTTTTTCGAGGGTAGTGAGATTTATTTTCTTCTTTTTAAAAAACTCTTCGAATAACATAGGGTGATTTCGGAATTCGGATGTTCGATTTCGGATTTGGTTTTGTATACGTCATTGCGAGGTACGAAGCAATCTCTGAACTTTACCGGCATAGCTGATATGCTTGCGCAGAGATTGCTTCGTACCTCGCAATGACGAGTTGGGGCTATTGGGGAGAAGTTAAGTAAAGTCTCGATTCTATACTCTTGATTCTTGACTCTATACCTTACTCTGCCATATTATGGTAAACCGCCTGCACGTCGTCGTCCTCTTCCAATTTGTCAATTAGCTTCAGTACATCTGCAGCGGCTTCTTCGCTAATTTCGGTGGTTGATAATGAAATACGCTCCAGCTTGGCCGATTTTAGCTCGATGCCCAGCGCTTCTAAAGTTTTCTGCATTTTGCCAAAGTCTTCGTAAGCAGCGTGTATAACGGCAACGTCTTTGCCCTCTTCGTCGGTTTCAACAAAAAGTTCTTCAAGGCCTGCGTCTATCAGTTCAAACTCCAACTCTTCTAAATCGCGTTCTCCCGGGTCGAAACGGAAAACAGATTTACGGCTGAAAATAAAATCCAGCGAACCTGTTTTGCCTAACGTGCCGCCAACTTTGGTAAAGTAGCTGCGTACATTGGCCACGGTACGGTTGGTGTTATCGGTTGCGGTTTCAACCAGTACGGCTACGCCATGAGGGGCATAACCTTCGTATACTAATTCTTCGTAATCTTTTTCGTCTTTGCTCGATGCGCGTTTAATAGCAGCCTCAACACGGTCTTTAGGCATGTTTACCGCTTTGGCGTTTTGCATGGCGGTACGCAGGCGCGAGTTGCTTTCAGGATTAGGACCGCCATCTTTAACAGCCATCACAATCTCTTTACCTAAACGGGTAAACTGAACGGCCATTTTGGCCCAACGCTTAAATTTTCTTTCTTTACGAAACTCAAATGCTCTTCCCATTTTTATAGCGAATAGTTGCTTGTTATATATTTATTCCAGGTTGTCATTTCGAACGGAGAGAGTAATCTTATACAACGTTATATACAACTTGTACAGGATTTCTCGTTGTCACTCTAAATAACAGTTAGGAAATCAGACTACAAAACTAAACTATTCTTTAAATTTTTCAGCATTTCGCTGGTAAGGCGTTCAATATCATATTCAGGTTTCCAGTCCCAGTCGGTTTGAGCAGAGGTGTCGTCGATAGATTGCGGCCAGCTATCGGCAATAGCCTGGCGCGGGTCGTTATCGGTATAAGAGAGTGTGAATTCTGGTATATGTTGCTTTATTTGTGCGGCAAGGGCCTCGGGTGTAAAGCTGATGCCGCCTAAATTGTAGCTCGAGCGTATGGTAAGGCGTTCGGCCGGCGCATCCATCAGGCTTAATGTAGCGCGAATGGCATCATCCATATACATCATAGGCAAGGCCGTATTGGCTGATAAAAAGCTTTGATAGGTGCCGCTTTGCAGGGCTTCATGGAAAATATGCACAGCATAATCGGTAGTGCCACCACCCGGGTTGGTTTTCCAGCTGATGAGGCCCGGATAGCGTATGCTGCGCACATCAAGCCCGTATTTGGCATGGTAGTACTCGCACCAGCGTTCGCCGGCCAGTTTACTGAAACCGTAAACAGTGTTCGGGTCCATTACGCAGTATTGAGGCGTATTTTGTTTTGGTGAGTGCGGGCCAAACACTGCAATAGAGCTTGGCCAAAATACTCGCTTCACCCCAAACTCAACAGCCAGATCGAGCACGTGGATAAGGCCGTTCATGTTTAAATCCCACGCCAGTTTTGGTTTTTGCTCGCCCACGGCAGATAGTATGGCCGCCAGCAGGTAAACCTGTGTTGGGCGGTGCTGTTCAAATATATGTTGCAGATTGTCCTTATCAAGCACGTTGGCAATTTCGAAAGGGCCACCGTTGCGTATGGCATCAACCGGCGCATTTATATCAGAGGCAATAACATGATCTGCGCCATGTTTTTTGCGTAAGGCTAAAACCAGTTCGCTACCAATTTGTCCGTTAGCGCCAATAACCAATACTTTCTCGCTCATTGCCATATAATATTTGGGTGTACGCAAATTTACAAAAATGTACGTAAATGTGTTTGATATACAGGTTTAAAAGTGATGTTGTTTTGAATATTGTACCGATGTTTTTACAGTTAATGTAATTAAAGAAAAATTGATGCCAAATAATATTTTGTATTAAAGATGAAATTTATCAATGCACATCATCTCAAAAACCTTATAAATAAAGCGTTTAAGGCTTTTATTGTTTAAAAAACCATACATTTGAAAATTAACATTTTATTAATTACATAATTTATTCGAGACAAATGAAAGTCGCAGTAGTAGGTGCTACCGGTTTGGTAGGCACTAAAATGTTGCAGATTCTTGAAGAACGCAACTTTCCGGTAACAGAATTGATCCCAGTGGCATCCGCAAAAAGTGTAGGTAAAGAAGTTATCTATAAGGGTAAGCCATATAAGGTGGTAGCTGTTGAGGATGCGATAAAGCAGAAGCCCGATATTGCCTTGTTTTCGGCGGGCGGAAGTACTTCATTAGAGCAGGCTCCTTTATTTGCCGAAGCGGGTATTACCGTTATCGATAATTCATCGGCCTGGCGCATGGACCCAACTAAAAAACTGGTTGTGCCCGAGGTTAACGCCGATGTATTAACTGCCGAAGATAAAATTATTGCCAACCCTAACTGCTCAACCATACAAATGGTAGTGGCCTTAAAGCCACTGCACGATAAATATAAAATTAAACGTGTAGTGGTGTCAACCTACCAATCGGTAACCGGAACTGGAGTTAAGGCTGTGGATCAGCTGTTTAACGAGCGTAAAGGCATCGAAGGCCCAATGGCTTACCCCTATCAAATTGACCTGAACGTATTGCCGCACATCGACGTGTTTACTGAGAATGGCTACACCAAGGAAGAGATGAAAATGATCAAAGAAACCAAAAAGATCATGGGCGACGACAGCATCCGAGTAACGGCAACAACCGTGCGTATCCCGGTTATGGGCGGTCACTCTGAGTCGGTTAATATTGAGTTTGAGAAAGATTTTGATTTGGACGAATTACGTACCCTGCTGAGCGAATCTCCGGGCATTATAGTGGTTGACGATGTGGCCAACCTGAAATACCCAATGCCTTTAGACGCTCATGAAAAAGATGATGTATTTGTAGGTCGTTTACGCCGCGATGAAACGCAGGAGAACACACTGAATGCATGGATCGTATCAGATAACCTGCGTAAAGGCGCTGCAACCAACGCCGTACAAATTGCCGAGTATTTGGTAGCTAACCATTTGGTTGGTCAGGCTGTAGAAGCGTAACTCGCCCCCTAACCCCCTGGAGGGGGAACAGGAGAATATATTGAAGGGATAGTCTTTTGGGCTATCCCTTTTTTGTTGATATTGTGTGTATGAAAAAATGCTTTTTTTTAGTCCAGTTTATGCTTGTGGCCGGTGGTTTGTTTGCTCAACCGGAGAGGATAAAACTGGAGCAGGACATTCAAAAGAAAGTTGACAGAATAAGCTATTGGGCGGAGAGTAATAGTGATACTAAGTATGATTCGCTGGATAAAGCCAATCAAAATTTAAGTAATTATCTCTTAACTGTGACAAAAAGCATCCCGGCAAGTTTGGGATGGAAGTTTAATATAAAGCAATTAACCACTGCCACATCGCCCGATGGTTTGCTGCGAATATATTCGTGGGATACATGGACAGGCGGAACAATGCATTACTTTCAAAATGTTGTGCAATATAGGGTTGGTAATAAAGTAAATTCGACGGGAATTGAAGATAAGGATGGAGACGGCGATGCCGGTTATTACTACGAGAATATCTATTTATTAAAAAAGGGAGATAAAAGCTATTACCTTGTCAATTATAAAGGTATCTATTCATCCAAAGATATTAGTGAAGGCCTGCGTGTATTCAACTTTCAGAATGGGCAATTGCTTGCCAATACTAAGCTAATTAAAACCTTAAGCGGTTTACATAACAGTATTGAATACTCGTATGATTTTTTTTCGATTGTTGATTGGAAAGTAAGGCCATCTATTTTATATGATAGTGTAAAAAAGGAAATCAAAATTCCATTGGTAGATGAAAGTGGGAGGGTAACCAAGCGCTTTATAACTTATAAATTTACCGGCCAATATTTTGAAAAGGTTAAGAGCTAATTATTCTTTAACTAACACCTCTTCTTTTTTCCTAAATATCAATATCGCAAACGTCACAAATACCATTAACAAAGTAACAAAGCTATAGTGCTTTAAAATATCGGTTAGGGTTTGCCCTATGGCATTTTTGGTAATGAGGTTGGTGAGCATACCCAGTAAGCAGGTAACCACAAGCAGTGCGGTTCGTTTTTGCTTTATGAGGATGAAGCAGAGGTAAGTATAAATAAACCCGGTGCACACATGATGATGTGCCCAAACCCGGCCGGGCAGCAGGAGCGTAACCATAAAAATGAGGCAAACATCGGTAGCCGAAAAATTTTCAAAGCCTTTTATATACCTGTCATAAGCAAACTTTGCTAAGAGGGCTAACATGCTTGTAGCCTGAAAGATAATTATGATAAGTTTTAATGCCGATGCCGATAAATGAAAAATGGGTGCGATCCCAACTTCGGCATTACCGGTGTTCATTTTATTAAGTAAGGCTGGTATGCCCAGGCTAATAATGTTTTCGTCAATTTTTCCTTTGCTAAATGGGGCTACAAATGCTTCGTAATAATCTTTCCAATCGTTAATGCCGGTGGGTAAACCGCGCAGTATGGCGGGTATAATGATGAATGGCAGTGCGGTAAGTACAATTTTAGGCCAGTGTTTAGGTCCGCGTTTAATGGCTACAAAAATAAGGAACAATACCGGGGTGATCTTAAAAAAAGTTCCGGCCATAAAAAATACATAGCTCCAGCCGTATTGCTTCCGCTGGTAGTATAACACGCCTAAAAGGGTAAGGCAAAGTACCGGCAGGTTAGAGTTCATCCATATAAAGTTATGCCAGTAAAAACCTGCCGATAAGGCAACCGAAATAACAAGCGGCCATTTAAGATCTTCATGAGGGTAATAAGCCCTCATTATTCTGCGAATGAGCACGAAAGAGGCTATCCATAAGCCATAGTTCACCAAAAAAGTAAATAGGAATGCCGACACATGAAATGGCAAGAACGAGAACAAGCTGAAAAACAATGCTGCAAAAGGAGGGTAGGTAAAGCCACCATCAACTAAACCCGGCGTGTAAAGTTTTTCGCCGCTGAGGTAGTGCTTGCCGGTTTCCCAGTAAATGTAATAGTCGCCATTAACATCGGCACGCATGCCACGCCCGTACGATATAATGGCGAATGCAATGGTAATAATGATGAATATAGCGAGGTAGAGTTTATTGTTGCGCATGTGAGTGTGCCGGGCAGATTTGACAGCGCAATTTACATATTTGAATTTTTGGAGATAGTTAAAGATATGTTATTGTCACTCATCACATAAAAAAGTTACTTTTGAGCGGTATGATCTCCTTTGCGCACCGTGTTTTTTTAGAAGTTGCTGCCAACCTGAGTTTTTCAAAGGCGGCACAGGTGCTGTTTATTACACAGCCTGCTATAAGCAAACACGTAAAAGCGTTGGAAGATCAGTATAAACTCCCGCTTTTTGAACGCAAAGGCAACAGTATTATGCTCACCGAGGCCGGTACCAAACTAAACGAATACCTGCTGCAAGCTACCGAAATTGAACGCAAAGCCGAGTACGATATGGCCTTGCTAAGCAATCAATCGTACGCTGCGGGGCATTTGCGTTTGGGGGCAAGCACCACTATAGCGCTGTATATTTTACCACCAATTTTGTCGGGATTTCAGCATAAATATGCCAATGTGGGTGTGCAGTTGGTTAACCGTAACTCCGAGTATATTTTAAATGCCCTGCTCAACCACGAGGTTGATATTGGCATTATTGAGGTTGATAATAAACTCACCAATGTATCGTACCAATCATTTATGACCGATGAAGTTATACCCGTATGTTCGGCTAAAAGTGCGTTGGCGGGTAAATCGCTTAGCTTAAAGCAATTGGTTAAAACACCACTGGCGCTGCGCGAGCGCGGCTCTGGTACGCTTAACGCGCTGCTCAAATCACTGGCCGACCATCATATTAAACCGGCCGATCTGTCTGTAAAAATACGCTTGGGCGGCACCGAGGCACTCAAAAATTTCCTCCTGGCCGATCAATGCCTTGGCTTTATGCCGCGCCCATCCATTAAGCGCGAACTGGCCGAAGGGGATTTGGTGGAAGTGCCGATCGAAGGATTAAAAATTATCCGCAACTTTTATTTCATCCGTCGGAAGGGAACAGAAGACTACGGGCTTACCAGTAATTTTATGAATTATGCGTTGGAACACTATTAATTGAAATTTCTTGAAACTTTAAATATTTAACCGTGTAGTATAAATGGAATTCAACTAATAAAGAATTATACTATTATGGCAAATTTAAATAACCGTAAGGTAGCTATCCTTACCGAAGATGGGTTTGAACAAGTGGAACTAACCAGCCCGAAAGAGGCGTTAGAGGCGGCAGGTGCTACGGTGCACGTTATATCGCCTAAAACAGGTACCGTTAAAGCATGGGATAAGGACCATTGGGGTATTGAAGTAAACGTTGATAAACTGTTAACCGATGTAAGCCCCGATGATTATGACGCGCTGGTATTACCAGGCGGCGTGCTTAACCCTGACAAACTACGCCAGAATAAAGATGCAGTCGCGTTTGTATCGGCATTTTTAGATGAAGGCAAGCCGCTGGCCGCTATATGCCACGGCCCGCAAATGCTGATCGAAACTGGTATGCTTAAAGGTCGTAAGTTAACCTCGTACCCATCATTACAAACCGATTTAAAAAATGCCGGTGCCGAATGGGTAGATGAGCAGGTTGTTACCGACAATGGATTGGTAACCAGCCGTACGCCCGACGATTTGGAAGCTTTTAACAAAAAGACCATTGAAGAAATTGGTGAAGGGGTGCATGAACCCCATGCATAAAGCATAATAAGCCAAAAAATAAAGCCATCTTACGCACGTTATCGTAAGGTGGCTTTGTTGTTTAACAGTCAAATACTTATTAATTTTTAATAACTTATATGCTTAATATCCGACCTGCTACTTTAGCCGATGCCGATCATATTGTTAAAATTGCCCATCAAACCTGGTGGCCTACTTACCGGTCAATTTTATCAACCGAGCAAATCACTTATATGCTGGATACGATGTACGTATCAGATAAAATTGCCGACCAAATGGACAAAGGCGAGCAATTATACCTTATACTGGAAGAAGAAGGAATTCCGGTGGCATTTGCTTCATACTCGCCACGAACTGAGGATGAGAATATTTATAAACTGCACAAGCTTTACTGCCACCCATCAACCCAGGGAAAAGGCCATGGCCGTAAACTGGTTGAAGCTGTAATGGAAGCTGCCCGTAAAGCCGGTAAAAGTGCTTTAGACCTTAACGTAAACCGGAACAACAATGCCAAAAGCTTTTACGAAAAAATGGGCTTTACCGTGTTACACGATGAAGATATTGCTATTGGACCGTACTGGATGAACGACCATGTGATGCGTATTGCGCTTTAGCTTTCGGCGTCTTTAATAAACATCATCAGTTCATGCCCATCTGCCCATATGTTTTTATCATAAGTGAAGCCAAGTTTATTAAGTAGTTTGATTGAACGCTGATTTTGAATGTTGGTAATAGCGGCAAGCGTTTGTTGGTTAAGCTGGTTAAAAGAATATTCGACAGTAGCTGCAGCAGCTTCGTAGGCATAACCATTGCCTTCATATTGGGGCAGTAGGGCATACCCAATATCTAAATGTGCTAAATATTCACGTTTTAATAAACCGCACATACCTATGGGTTCTCCTGAACCGCGCAGCTCAACCATATACAGGCCAAACCCATTTACGGCATAGTTCATCAGCGGAACCTTAACCAGGTAGGTTTGCGCATCGGCAATAGAAGTTAAGCCCCGGTCGCCTATATATTGTTTCCAGGTAGAGGTATTAAGTAACTCCAGTATAAAAGGCGCATCAGTTATATTGAACTTGCGCAGTACCAGTCTTTCGGTTTCGAGAATGATGGACATTTAGTATTATAACGGCTTAACACAAACGTAAATAAAAAAACCACAGGCAGTACCTGTGGTTTTCAAATGCTTTAACTATTTCTTAGCGTTCTTCCAGTTTGGGTATACGGGCTGGCGTGTCTTTACCGGCTACAATACTGCGCGAGCTTAGTGCAATGGCGCGTATGGTTGCAGTTATGTTAGCTACATCCAGCGAACTATATTCATCTTTTACGCTATGGTAAAGTTTATCGGTATCAATCTGATCGGTTGATATGGTATGCGCCGGTACACCTAAGCGGGCAAGGGTAGCATTGTCGCTGCGGTAAAACAGGTTTTGTTCAGGGTATGGGTCTGGGTGAAAAGTAAAGGCTGTACCCTGTAAATTGCTTTGCAGTATCTTACCAAAATCCGAACGCTCATAACCCGTAATAAAGGCGGTGTTTTTGCCAAATTTCGATTCCTTGCCTATCATCTCGATGTTAAACATGGCTACCACTTTTTCGGGCGGTAATTGTTTAGAAAAATAACGGGCACCGTAGCCGCCAATTTCTTCGGCAGTAAATGCTACAAATATTAAAGTGCGCTCATTGTTATTTAGTTTTTTATAATACTTGGCCAGGCTAATCATGGCTGTGGTTCCCGATGCGTCATCATCGGCACCGTTGGCAATGCTATCGCCCTGCATGGCGGGCTGAATGCCTAAATGGTCATAATGACCCGAGAATACCACGTACTCATCCTTTTTGCTTTTACCCGGAATCATGCCCGCAACGTTAAATATGGGCGGGTTTTCAGTTTTATCTTTAAAGCTAACTTCAAAAGTTTTAACACCTTCATAACTGCCCAGTACCATTACCACTTGCTGCGGATTATCGGTTGGTTGTGGTTCAGTGGTTATTACGCCGCTGTTAATGTAATTATGTAAGCGTGTATAAAAGGCTTTAAACTTAGGATCAACGATTATTAAGGTCTTTTTCCCGCTGCGCATGTATTTGCGGTATTCGGTTTGAAAGTTTTGGTCGGCACTAATTTTAATGATCTGCACATCTTCATTCGTGTTCCAGGTAAATGCTTTTCCGGCAGCTATGGTAACATTTTCGGCCGGTACGGCCTGCCCATCAAGCTTTACCAGGGTTTCAACCGGAACAGTGCGGTAAACTTTAAAGTTTTGACGGAAGCCGGTGGCTCCGGTTAACGGTTGTAAACCTGCTTGTTTAAATTCACCCTCAATAAAGGTGGCGGCTTTGTCAATGCCGGGTGTAAAAGTGCCGCGTCCCTGCATATCATCGGCGCTAAGGGTTTTAATTAAACGCTCTACATCTTTTTCGTTAATTAACTTGTTTACATCCTGGGCAAAACCGCCCAGGCTTACGGCCATAAAGGCTAATGCTATACTGTATTTCTTCATATTATTTTACTTTAGAATTTAATAATCCATTGCGAAACTGGATTTGCGCGGCCGATGGTTCTTTACCCGCAGCTTCGTAAGTCACCACCTCCAAAGCCGGGTTCTCTTCGAGTGTTACCGTGGTTTCATGGTTGCCGGTGCGGTTTTTATAAGCAATGGTAATCTTATCGCCAGGCTTTTTGGTATTTAGTGCCTCTATCAGGCTTTGGCCGCTGGCCTGTATGGCATTGCCGTCCACGCTTAATAAAACATCGCCGGCGTCTAATCCTGCTTTATAAAAGGGGGTGTTCATGGCCAGGCTTGTGCCAATCAGTAACCCAGTATTATCAACACCAACCGACTGGCCTGAACGGCCACGACCACCCGCGCCCCCAAGAGCGCCGGCCCAGGCTTTACCCGGTTGGGCTTTGCGCAAAATTAAACCGGCATAATCCAATAACTTAGCGTAATCATTTTTTTCGAAACCGTTAATGTAGCGTTTAAAAAAGTCGGCAGCAAAGGCGGCGTCTTTAGTAAAAGCGGCCAAAATGTTTTGCAGATCGGCAATGGTGTAGGGCTTTTCGGTTTTGCCATGGGCCAGCCATACCGCACGCATATAATCATCAAGGGTTAATTTAAACTGGCTGCGTAAACGTAAATCAAGCGCCAGGGCAGTAGCGCCGCCATAAGTATAATAACTGGTAAATACGTTGGCATTGTTGTTTTGATCAACCGATACACCGGCATCGGCAAATACCGCATAACGGCTCATTTGCGCTGGCGAGTAATGATTGGCTGCCGGTGAATTTAAAACAGTGTTGATCAAACCGGCCATAGTGCGGTTATAATCAGCAGGCGAAACAAAACCGGCGCGTTCTAAAATTAAGCCGCCGTAGTATTGTGTAAAGCCTTCGGCAAACCAAAGCTCGTTACTCATGTTGGCGTGCTCAAAGTTAAACGGCTCCAAAGTTTTTGGCCGAATACGCTCTACGTTCCAGCTATGAAAATATTCGTGCGAAAAAGTGCCTAATAAACGGGCCTCGTTACCGGCAATTTTAGGCGTGCTTTGTACAATGCTGGTGGAGTTACGGTGTTCCATACCGTCGCCCGCGTTGGTAGATGCCACATCGTGTAAAAACACGTAGTTTCCGTAATCGTAAGCAGGCAGTTCTCCAAAAACGGCCTGGGCCTCAATGGTTGCCTTTTTTACCATTTGCCCAAAGGCATCAATGGTAGCCTGGTCGTCATCGCTGTGCGAGGTAAGGTGTACGGCTTGTTTTTTGCCATCGGGATTGCTTATATCCCAGCTATATATTTTGTACGGAGCCAGTGAAATAGGGCTATCCATCATGTACTGCAAATCGCGGGCATAATAGGTGCCACCAGCTTCAGGTTTAAGTTGTGTGGCAACTTTCCAGCCATACTTGTCAAGGTTGTTGAATTTAAAACGTGCCGGGCGCTGTTCCATGCCTTTAACCCACATTAAGGTGGCGGGCATATTAAGGTGTGCCGTACTGGCATCAATGCCCACATAAGTGCCATCAACATGATTGCCAAAAAGGGTATAGCTAATAATTACCGTACTACCGTGCTGCGCAATTTCCCAAACATCGCCCTCCACCTGTTTAAGAATTAGTGGCTTGTTGTTTTCGCCTACGGCTTTTACGTTATAAACGTTTTTTCCAAACTCGTGTGTAGCATAACGGCCCGGCGATGAGCGGCTCATTCTAAAACGCATAACACCGGCCGGAACCTGTGGCACTCTCATGCTTATTTCGGCCTCGTGATGTACGGCATTAGGGAATGATAGGGTATAAGAAATTTCGGTTTGAGCAAAAGCGGTAGCCGACAGCAATAAGGCCGCCGCCGACAGATAAAGATTCTTCATTGTATGAGTAGTAGTTTCGGCCTTGAAATTACTGATTTTTATGGTGAATGCAGTATGCTGAGTTGTGAATTGTTACATTGTCCTATACCGTTAGCGTGTACAATTACGTTAATGTTTAAATAATCAAAATGCTTGATGCCGCGGCAGGCAACACTGATACATGAACAAATTGATATTAAATTTAAAAAAAGTAACAGCTTGCAAAGGATTGTTATTTATAACTGCTCTCTTCCATTGTCTTATTTCAGTAAACAGTGTTATGGCACAAAAAAATAAACAAATGGTGAGGCTGGCTAAAATTCAGGTAGATCCATTACAGCTTAAAGCATACAATGCTGCACTAAATGAGCAAATGGCCGCCGCCGTAAGTAAGGAATTGGGAGTGTTAACCTATTATGCCGTTGCTGATAAAAAGAACCCGGCACATATTACCATACTCGAAATATATGCCGACACTGCCGCCTACAAATCACATATTGAAACGCCTCATTTTAAAAAGTATAAGGCAACCGTTCAAAATATGGTTAAAGCACTTGAGTTGGTTGACGTGGATATAATTGGCTCGGCCCGTAAGCCCGACACTCAATAACCAAATAACTCAATAACCACTAACTAAGCACCGCGCACCATACGCTCTAAAGCGTCGATCCATAATGGTGAATCGTTCAGGCTTTCTACCAGTTGTACGTGTTCGCCGCCGGCATGTTTAAACTCCTCATTATATTCAACCGAAACCTCGAAAATGGTTTCTAAACAATCGGCTACAAACGCCGGGCAAAATACCAGTAGTTTTTTTATGCCCTTTTTAGCCAGTTGATCAATTACCTCGCTGGTATAAGGCTGCATCCATGGGTCGCGGCCCAGGCGAGATTGAAACGTAAGGGTGTATTTTTCTTTGGGAATATTCAACCGCTCGGCAATTAAACGGGCAGTAGCGTGGCATTGTGCGCTGTAACAAAAACGGTTTGCACCAGTAATGGTATCGCAGCAGTTAGCCACTTTAAGGCAGTGTTTGCCGGTTTCGTCGGCCTTGATCATTTGCCTTTGCGGCAAGCCGTGAAAACTGAATAGTATGTGGTCGTACTCTTCGGGCTTGTGCTTGGCCCCGTTTTGGGCATAGGCCTCGATGATCAGATCATCATCGTAAAAGGAATTAACGAAGCTCATGGACGGTATGGTTTGCCACTTGCTCACAATTTCCATTACTTTTTGATGTACCGATCCGGTAGAAGCCGAAGCATATTGCGGAAACAGTGGAATAACTTGTATAGAGGTTACCTGCGCGGCACGCAACTTAGCCAAAGCCGACTCGATTGACGGGCTTTGGTAACGCATAGCCATTTCAACATGGTATTCGTCGCCCAGGCGTTGTTTTAATAGCTCGGTGGTTTTAACGGTGTAGATCATTAACGGCGATCCTTCTTCGGTCCATATTTCCTGGTATGATTTTGCCGATTTTGGTCCGCGGAAAGGAACAATGATACCTTTAATAAGCATAAAACGGCTAAAGGCATTAATATCAATTACCCGTTCATCCATTAAAAACTCATTCAGGTACTTGCGAACAGCCGGTGTTTGCGGATTATCGGGCGTACCTAAATTTACTAATAAAACTCCTTTTTTCATATACTTATCAGCTCCCTAAAGGGGCGCGTTGAGGGACTGCAAATATCTGATTTATTTTGTCAAACTAAAGCAATACTGATGCCTGAGCCATATAAATGACCAAGATCACTATTGATAAGTTTTATCGCCTTTGAGCAAAGCATAAATAGCCATGGCATGCCCATGTCCCAATTCAAAATCGGCTTTAAGCCAGTTGGTAATTTCGGTAGCTTTTACGCCAGGTTTGATCTTTCCGTTCTCGGTATAGCCTTTTTCTTCGGCCAGCTTTTTAAAATCTTCGGGACCTTTGCCTGTTTTAGCTTCGATATTGTTGAGATATGCTTGAAATGACATAGCTTATTGGATTTTAGTTTGATACAAATAAAGCAAATGAGAGCCATAGCAGGCGGGCGTAATTACGCCAAACATCAGGGTGAATCACGACTTTGTTTTCCATAACATCCACCATGGCGTACCGGGCGAGGCATGGTGCTCATAATGATACCCAAAAAAGTAGCACGACAAGAATGCGAACACATGGTTCTTTTTTTGCGTGGTAGAATGGTATTGATTATCGTGTTCGCCTTTATGTGGCTGATAGGTGCCAAAATAAAATAGCTGTAAAGTACTCAATAAGGATGGCACTACCCAAAACAGGATGAGGTTAGGTTGCGGTATCCATATTTTTAAAACGTTGAACAGCGCCGCCATAAATACTACCTGCCATATCGATAAATAGTTACGGATAAACCTGGAGTACCAGGCCCAGAAACTGCCTTTGTGGTAATCCGGGTCTTCATCAGTATGTACGTGGCTGTGGTGCTTGTGGTGTTTTTTTAATAACGTAGGATACCAAAATGCGGCATATAGAAACGTGGTAATATACCCGGCTGCGTTATTTACAGTTTTATTGGCCGATACCGTGCGATGCATAGCATCGTGTGCGGTAATAAACAAACCGGTATACAAGTGCATTTGCACCAGTATAAAAACATAAAGTAAAGGATTGGCAAAATTTACCTGCCACTGCATAAGCAGGATGGTAGAAAGTGCCCAGAGAGAAATAACCAGCAGCGCTACCCAAGCTCCAGCCCCCCAGCTTCCTACAGGGGAAGTAATTTTAATGTGCGGAGTATTATCTGCCATTTTACAATAACGTAGGTATTGACATAATGTTCCCCCTTAGGGGGTAGGGGGCTTAATATCTTTCCAGTTCGGCTTTAATAAGCTCCATCAACCACATAGGGGTAGAGGTGGCTCCGCTAATGCCTATGGTATCGCCGGGGTTAAACATAGAGGGGCTTAGCTCATCTACCGAAGATACGAAGTAGGTATCGGGGTTATGCTTGCGGCATACCTCAAACAACACTTTACCGTTAGATGATTTTTTGCCCGATACGAATACGATCTTGTTATATCTTTTAGCAAATTCAGGCAAGTCTTTGTCGCGGTTCGATACCTGGCGGCAAATGGTATCGTTAGCCTTTACTTCGTAGCCTTTACCTACCAGGTGATCTTTGATCTGGTAAAATTTATCGGTGCTTTTGGTGGTTTGGCTGTACAGGGTAATTTGCTGCGGAAGCTCCAATGTATCCAGCTCGGTAATATCCTGAAATACCAACGCTTCACCATTGGTTTGCCCTTGCAGACCTATAACTTCGGCATGGCCGTGTTTGCCAAAAATTACGATATTCTCATTAGCATCGTGCGACGTTTTAATGCGGTTCTGCAATTTCAGTACCACCGGGCACGAGGCATCGATCAGGGTAATGTTATGCTCTAATGCCAGCCGGTAAGTTTCGGGAGCTTCGCCGTGGGCGCGGATGAGTACTTTTTCATTGTATAAGTCGGCCAGTTGGGAGTGATCAATAATGCGAAGGCCTTTGGCTTTTAAGCGCTCAACTTCTTCATCGTTATGTACAATATCGCCCAGGCAATAGAGATAGCCATCCTCGGCCAAAATCTCTTCGGCCATGTCAATGGCATACACCACGCCAAAACAAAAGCCCGAATCCTGATCAATCTCAACCTGTAACTGATATGCTCCCATAAATGCAAAATTACGGTAAAAAAAGTTAATGATTATACTACTTGCGTCATTGCGAGGTACGAAGCAATCTCTGCGGATACAAAGCGTACATTGAATGGTTCAGAGATTGCTTCGTACCTCGCAATGACGATCTTTTTTAACTGTCAAGCTAACTGCAATACCCCAAAAAATACAAACTGCACTATCAACAGCACCGGAGCCACAATGGTTTGCGGTTTAAATTTGAACAGTTCGAACACGCTTAAAAACAAGGCACTAACCCCAAACCAGCCCACATAGTTTTTAAGCGGCGGATGTCCATTGGTCCAGCTCCAGTAGTCGAATTTAATAGCAACCGGCTCTATCAGTAAATCGAGCGCAACCAGCACTATTGCCCCTGTTATAATGCGGGCTATGGTGCTTTTTAAACGGCTTCTTTGCATCAGTACACCGGTGGCATAAACCAGCATCAGCCAGTTAACCCCAATCATCAGCGGAATGTCGGCCACTTTAACGCCCAGTGTTTTGCCGTAAGTATAATCGCCAAAAATCCAGTGTTTATGCACGCCTATCCACTCGGCGGTGTACCCTCCTGCAAAAATAAGCAGGGCAAAAAGCCAAAACTTTTCATCGGGCCTGTAATGGTTAATTAATACAACCGCAAGCATAAGCAGCAGGTGAAACGGCACCAACTTTAAAAAGTAAGGCGTTAAGGGCGGCACCAAAAAGCCCACCAGCCCTACCACGTGAAAAAGAATAATGATGATAATGGGTATCCTGGTGTTTTTTAAAACTATACCCTGCGACCTTTCCATGTGGTGTTTTTTGTTAAATGATTTTGAATGGCTAAAATGCCGATGGCCAGCAAACTGGTCATTTGCAAAGGATGCAGCACGGTGTTAAAAAATGCGTTTTGACCAGATGATAGCGATATCATTACGCGGCTCAGCAGTATTAATCCGCACATTAGGGTAATTAAAGGCAAATTAAGCGTTGCTATAACCACCAGCGGACCACCAACTACCAGTAGCAGGTAACATATAAACCCAATGATGCTGTAGTTAAACGGAGCTAAAAAGTTTTTACTGAAACCTTTTATCCCGTCGATATAGTTGGTATACATGCGGCAGCTGATCAACCCGTTTGCCAACAGGCTTTCGCCCAAATACTTTTCGGCTTTTACCAGCTTCATTATTTCCACGTCTTCTACCACGCGGTCTTTAACCAGTTCGTGCCATTGGTTTTGGCGGTACAACTCGGCATGAAACATCATGAACTGACCACTTGCCGCTGCAAAAGCAGGGTTCTTGGTTAAATAAATTAAGCGTATGGGTAACAGGTTAAGCAATAAATAGTGCATAAGCGGCACTACTGTGCGTTCGCCTAAGGTTTGCATTTCCTGGTTGGTAAATAAGCTGAGCAAGGCAAGGTGCTTTGCCTTTACCCGATGAACGGCACTGTTCAATAAATCATCATAAATACGTTCATCAGCATCTAAAAACAATAAAAAACTGCCGCGGGCTTGTTTAGCTAACTGGTAGCAGGCATAATTTTTACCCAGCCATCCCTGAGGTAAAATATTGCCTTTAATTACTTTAAAACGCGGGTGTTGTGCCGCAAAGGCCTGGCAAATGGCAAACGTATTATCGTCCGAATCATCATCAAGCACGATAACCTCATAGTTTGGATAATCCTGATTATGGATAGATTGCAGTAAGGCTAAAATATTGGCTTCTTCGTTACGGGCAGGAATGAGGATAGACACCATTTCTTCCTGCATACGGTTTACCCGCCGCAGTTTAGGGTCAGATATGAAGTTGAACAGGGTTACCACAAAACGCAATACGAGGAAGAAGAAGATTACGGATAGAATGATAGTCACCTTATATTACAATTTGTGTTTGCTGTGCTTTTGCCGATCGATAATGTTGTTGAAATGCCTGCTTCAATTCGTCAAGATTATTTATATCCTCAACGTAATTTTGAACATAAACGTTTACCGTTGGTTTTTTGTGCTCAAAATTTTCAATAAAAGTGTTGGCAAATACATACTGGAATTTGCCTGCCGCCTGCTTGATGATTTTTGTCAGTCCGCCTTCAAAATGAATATCGTTGGTAAAATTAGAATACAATTTAGCCTGCGGAAATACGAGCACCAGATTTTGCGGATTGTTTAACAACTCGGCCGTAAAGTTCAACGATTCGATCATCGACCGTGAATTTTTAAGCACCGAGTAAGCACCGAGGTATTTTAGGAAGAACACCTTTTTTACGGTGTCTTCGAGCACCATGACATGGAATTTTTTTTGGAACAGCAGGTTATTGAGCCAGTACAGCAAAAAACCATCCCACCAGCTGAAATGATTAGCCAGCAATAAAATCGATTTGCCGGCATCAACTTCGATAGTATTAAAATTAAACGCCCTGAAGTTTTTGCCAATAATATACCCAATGTAGCGGTGAAAGAAACCGCTGATGAGTTTGTTATTTTTGGGGTAGATCATGGTAGGGGCAAGATAAGGAAAATAGTGGTTTATCTGTCCAGCGCTGTCATCTTGAACGATAGTGAGAGAACTTTTTGAGTTGATAAGCTAATCGCTTTGAAAAGATTTCTCGTTCTTCGAAATGACATATTTTATTATACTTGCTCCCCCTTCAGGGGGCTGGGGGGTTAATGCTCCACATTAACCTGATTAGCCAAAGCCTGTTTATGAAAGCCGTTAATGTTTTCTACCAACTCATTAAATGGTACTTCGCCAGCCACACCGCAATCAAACAAGTGAATAAACGCCGATGGTTTGAGGCTTTCGAAATAATCAATTAATACGCACGAGTACACAATTTGGCAAGGGCCTTTAATGTGTTTAATAAGGCGTTCGATACCTTTTTCGATGGATATGCTGGTGGCATGATTGGATACCAGTTCGCCCTGTGGGAAAACCACTACTAAGTTTTCGGGCGTGTTTAATAAATCGGCCGCGTAGTGTAATGATTTGAGCATTTCGCGGGTACCTTTCTCAATCGAAAATCCGCCGAAGAGGTTGAACAACATCCGCTTTTCAAGATGGTCGTGCTGCATCATTATGTACAGCTTGCGGTTGAGATGGTAGTAAGCCAGGTAATTACCAAAAAAGCCATCCCACCAGCTAAAATGATTGCAAAGCAAAAGTACCGAATGCCCCGGCTTAGGCTCAAACGGCAAAACCACCACGCGGTTAAAGGCCTTACGCATACGGTAACGCATGTACACAGCAAACCAGTTGCTGAATAAGTTTACACGCCGGGCAGGTATCATAAATTGTAATTTACCATATAATCATCTAACTGAGCAGTAACCAGCCAATGGCCTAAAGGTACCTCATGTACCACCGGGTTAGTTAACTTTTGTATAAAACCCGCTGCCGAGCTTTTAGGGAACAGCATATCATGCTTACCAAATATCAGGTGGCATTTAATGTTATGTGCATTAATTTGGCTTGTTACCTTAACCACATCGGGCTGTAACTGTTTGATGAGGTTGAGGGTGTAATACACATCCTGCCGTTTTTGCGGCGTATCCATTTCGCTGTAAGCAATCTTGTAAAGGCTTTCGTCAATAAATCTTATACGGCGCAAGCCTTTTAACACACCCGGAGCCAGCCAGTTGCTTTTGGTTACAGTTTTAAACATCAGCTTACCGGCAGCATGGTGCATTAAAAAGTTAAAGCCTTTATATACCGATAATCCATCGGGTGCCATGAGTATCACTTCTTCAATAAACTCCGGAAACTCTTCAACCAAAACCAGCGCCAGGTTGGCACCAATGGAGTAAGCCATTAAGCTGATGCGTTGGCGGCCATGTGCTTTAAACCATTCTTCGAGGTAAGCGCGCATCATGGCTTTGGGCATACCGGCCAGTATTTGCTGCTCGGTCCAGTTTTCTATTTTAGTTTGGCCATGAAAAAAGTGGTCGAAACTATAAACCCGGTACTGGGTAAGGATGGATTTTTGAAGTACCTCAAATTGCCTGCCCGTCATGCCATAGCCATGAAAAGCCAGCATAGGCTTTGCGCCTGCGCCATATTCATGATAATAAACCTGTCCTAAACCGGGTAGATGTAAAAACGCCATAAACAGGCAATATTAATTATTATTTCGGAGTTGTTTATTATTTCGAATGTTCAATTTCGAATTTTATACAGCTTGTATCATTGTGTCATTGCGAGCGATAGCGTGGCAATCTCCTCATGCAAAGTTGTTCAGCTTTTCGACGGAGATTGCTTCGTACCTCGCAATGACATGTAGTGTAGAAATTCGAAATCAATCCACCCATTCACTCACGATCCTACCCGATAGCAACGCCAGCGGAATACCGCCGCCAGGGTGAACACTGCCTCCGCAGAAGTAGAGGTTTTTTATTTTGGATGAACGGTTGGCGTGGCGCAAAAACGCCGCAAACTGGCTATTTGAGCTGGTGCCGTATAAGGAGCCTTGGTATGATGAGGTACGGCTTTCGATACTGCGCGGGTCGAGAATGCTTTCGGATTCAATGAGTGGGGTAATATTTTCGCCCAATTGCGCCGATAGTTTTTTGATGATGTTTTGACGGGCTTCTTTTATCAGCTCATCCCAATTTTGGCCGGTATTGGCCGGTACATTAATCATCGTAAACCAGTTTTCGTGGCCTGCTGGAGCATCCGTTTGTTGGTGTTTTGAGCTGATGTTAAGGTAAACGGTAGGGTCTTGGTGAATGCTTTTTTGTTTCCAAATGGCATTAAACTCGGCCTCGTAATCGGCACTGAAAAAGATGTTATGCAAATCCAACTGGTCGAACTGCTTTTTAATTCCCCAGTAAAATATCAGTGCCGAACTGCTGCGTTCCTGATTCAGTATTTTTTCGGGGAATAGCTGCGGGTGTTTGTTAAGCAACTTACGGTAGGTAAACCAAACATCCATGTTCGAGACCACTACATCGGCACCAATAAAATCATCATTAACTTTAATACCTGATGCTTTTTTTCCGGCAAGTACAATTTCATCAATAGGGAAATTATAATGAAACTGCACGCCTGATTCTTCGGCCAGTTTAACCAAGCTGCTGATAATGCTGTACATGCCACCCTTTGGAAAGTAGGCACCAAAGTGCTGCTCCAAATGCGGAATTACATTCAGCGTAGCCGGAGCCTGGTATGGGTTCGAGCCATTGTAAGTAGCATACCGGTCGTAAAACTGCACCAGCCGCTTGTCTTTAAAAAAGCTTTGATTGGCCGCGTTCATAGTGCGAAAGGCATCTATCTGGAAAAGCCTGAGTATTGATTTTAGCGTTTTACTGCTGAGGTAAGTTTGCAGCCGGTGTAATGATTGCTCTAAGAAAACGTGATTGGTAATATCGTAAATACGTGCGCTGTTGCGGTTGTATTGATTGATGGCTTCGGCAGTTTCGCCTGTTTGTAGTTTTATTTCCGCAGCAAATTTATCTGGGTCGGCATAGGCTTTAAGTCGGCTGCCATCGGGATAAAAGTAATTACAAACTACATCGAGCTTTTGGTAGGTAAAATAATCTTTAGGGTTTTTACCGGCCAGTTTAAAAAGTTCATCCACATATTGCGGCATGGTAAACAGGCTGGGGCCGGCATCAAAGCGGTAGCCTTGCTGTTCAAATTCCGATAGCTTGCCGCCCGGGTAGCTGTTGGCTTCAAAAACCTGTACATGGTAACCCTTTACCGCCAGGCGAATAGCCGTGGCAATACCGGCAATACCTGCGCCTATAATAAGTGCTTGGGGTTGTGGCATGGCGCAAGGGGCTATTTAGTTGGCCATTTCGGCCTGTATGGCACGCAAAAAATCGTTGCTGTGTAACGAGCCAATGATGTAAACAAGGCCGTCGCGGTCGGTAAGGTGAATGGCCTCGCTGCCTGCGGTGTAGAAGCGTATGGTGCCTTTGCTGTGCAGGTTATATACCGGGTTATTCACCAGGTAGCGGCTATAGCTGCCTTTTTCGGCTTTTACAATGCTGTTGAGGTCTATTTTAACCAGCTTGGTGGTCCACAGCCCGCTAAGTAATATACTTTTATTTTGAACGCGGATGGTAAAGTGCACCACAAAACCCAGGATAATAGAGATGATAACGATACCAAAACCTACTACAAGCAGCAAATCGGCATTGCGCTCGTTAGCATCGGTAAAAAAGAAAATGGCGAAACACAACATGGCCAGCACCAGCCGTATGGTAACCGGAATCCACTCGCGGCCAAGGTATTGCTTTTCAATATAAACCGGTTTCGTATCAGTCATGGGCTATTATAATAATTCGAAGATAGCAACTTTTTTAGTTTGAGGAGTTAATTTATAGCGGTCGTCCAGCCGGTAGCCCGCTATCCATATCATATCGCCGTTGCCATTCACTAAAACCGGTATGCGTGATTTTTGATGGAGTGGTACTTTCCGGCTTACAAAAAAGTCGCTCAACTTTTTACGCCCTTGCATACCCAGCGGTATAAAATAATCGCCCTCCTGCCAACTCCTGATGGTAAGCGGGTAAACCAATGTATCGGCATCGGTAACGGTGATGTATTTATTGTCGGGTATGTCGGTTAAACCATTAAGGTAAGTAATCTTTAAAGTTTGGCCATTGTAAACAGCCTGTTCATCATCTTGATAAATAGATACCGATGCATTCTCGTTACCCAATTGCGGGGCAAGTATCAGCTTATCCCTATCCAGAATGAGCATATGCGTAGCCGATTCAAATATCCGTCCGCTATGTTTGTCGAGTGATGCAATGAGGTCGACTATTGTTGTATCGTTAAATCCATAATCTTTTAATAACGCCGATAAAAGTAGTTTTTGAGGATGCAGTTGCTTAACGCCTTCAATAGATATATGCACTTCGTTACCATATTCAACCCAAAGTTGCTGTTTAACTAATGCTACCTGTTGTTCGAGCAGCTGTTCCAGTTCCCTGAAATGGCTGAGGTTCCGTTCAAAAGTTTGCTCCAGGTTAGGATTTAACTCTTTAAGCTTTGGGATAACCTCGTGCCTGAGTTTGTTGCGGGCATACTTGGTAGATGCGTTGGAGCTGTCCTCACGGTAAGCTAATTGGTTTTGGCTAATCAGCGTCTGAATTTCTTCCCGCGTTAAAAATAGTAATGGCCTTACCCACTGGTTGTTTTTGGGTAAAATGCCATGCAAGCCGGCAATTCCGGTACCGCGTGTAAGGTTTAACAATATAGTTTCAATTGCATCGTTTTGGTGGTGTGCCAGCGCAACGGCAGCGTAATTATGCGCTTGTTGCAATTGCTCAAACCACTGGTAACGGAGCTCGCGGGCGGCCATTTGTATAGATAGCTTTTGCTCGCGGGCGTAGGCCGAAGTATCAAAATTGATGGTATGAAATTCAACGCCCGTATCATGAGCCAGTTGGCGGCAAAACTGCTGATCAGCATTGGCATCGGAACCTCGCAGCTGAAAATTGCAATGGGCAATGGCAAACGGGTAACCGGCAGCTTTTAATAAATGCACCATCAGTACCGAATCCATACCGCCGCTTACGGCAGCAAGCACCGGAACACCAGTTTTAAAGAGCTGGTTTTGTTGTATAAAATCTTTAAAACGTTCCACCGGCAGCATTGCCAAAATTATTAATTTAATAAGCGCATCCAAACAGCTAATTTTACAGCGTGAGAAAATATCTCTTTACATACATCCTGTTAATCGTGGCGGTGGCTGCAATGGCCCAGCGTAAGCCTAAAACAACTATTGTTAAAATTTTAAGTTCAACCAGTTCGGTGGGTGTTAAAATAAATGGTGAGGATGTGCTCAAAGTTTACAAAGGGGTATTTCAGCAGGAAAGCACAACACTGCGCTCAGACAGTGCCTACTTTTATCAGAAGCGAAACTCATTTGATGCATTTGGCAACGTAAATATAAACCAGGGCGATACGCTGAACGTGTATGGCGATAAGCTGTATTATAATGGCAATACCCACGTAGCCCTTGTTACCGACAATGTGCGTATGGTTGACCGCGACGCCACCCTTACCACCAATTATTTAACCTACAATACGGCCACCAAAATTGGTACTTACACCGGTGGGGGTAAGCTGGTTAATAAAGATAACACCCTGGTAAGCCAAAATGGGTACTATTTTTCGGGTTCGCGCGATGCCTATTTCAGGTACAATGTAGTTTTAACTACTGTTGACGCAATTATAAAAACGGATACCCTGCGCTATAACTCAGGTACTCGTATATCATACTTTTACGGTCCCACGCACATTTATGGTAAAGATAAAGACACGCTTTATACAGAAAAGGGCGAGTACCACACCATTACCGAGCAGGCTTTTTTTAGCAAGAACAATCAATACACCCAAACCTCAAAATCATTAAAAGGAGATAGCCTGTTTTACGACCGCCTTAAAGGATATGGCCGTGCAGTAAGGAATGTTACTTTTAATGATAATGAGCAAAAGGTAACCATTAAGGGGCACCTGGGCACTTATTACCGTGCCGAAGACCGCGCCGTGGTAACGCAAAACCCTTACGTAATTATGGTGACGGAGGATAAAGACACCACCAAAGCCGATACCGTTATTGACGCTGCACCCATAATTGCGAAGA
The DNA here is from genome assembly GCF_031951985.1 of Mucilaginibacter terrae. NCBI lineage: Bacteria > Pseudomonadati > Bacteroidota > Sphingobacteriia > Sphingobacteriales > Sphingobacteriaceae > Mucilaginibacter > Mucilaginibacter terrae. Next base: position 3,822,565 of record NZ_JAVLVU010000001.1, read on the forward strand.
AGGATAAAACTGCCGTAGCTAAAAAAACGCCACCTGTTGTAAAAGGTAAGCCGGCTACTAATAAAGCCACCGACGAGACCACCGCAGTAACTGATTCTACAACGGTTAAGCCCGCACCCAAAATTAAACGCGATACCATATACTGGGGAGCCGATACCCTCGAAACCCGTATTGTAACTTACAAAGTGCTGCGCGAATTGCAGGAAAAAATGCGACAGGCCGGAATAAAAGACACATCACTTAAAGACAAGTCGCAAACCGTCAAGAAAATACCGTTAAAGCTATCTACCACTAAAAATTTGATAGCCATGCCACCGGCGGGTATTAAAATGGATACCAGCTTTTTTAAATCAGAGTACTTTGGCAAACCTAAAAAAACGGTAGTTGATAGTGCTAAATTGAAAAAGGCTTTGGCCGACTCGCTGCCTAAAAAGGCAAAAATGATTAAAGATATCAGCGCTAAAAAGCTAACAACTACTCCAAAGGTTGTAAAGCTTGATTCGGTTTACCTGCAGCGTAAGTTCGATTTAAAAGATACCGCGCGCATACGTATTTTAACGGCTCATCATAACTCAAAAATTTTCAAGTCGGATCTGCAGGCCAAAGCCGATTCGATGTTTTACAGTTATGCCGACTCTACCATGCGCATGTTCGTAGCCCCTATACTTTGGACGCAGGGTTCGCAAATTTCGGGAGATACGATATACTTTCAGCTTAAGAACAAAAAGCTGGATAATATGGATGTATGGCCCTCGGCGCTTACCGTAAATATTGAGGGTACAGATTCTACGTATTTTAACCAGGTGGCCGGTAAAAAAATACGGGGTTACTTTGTGAGCAATAAGCTGCAGCGCATGTTTGTAGATGGTAATGCCGAAACCATTTACTTTAACCGCGACAGCACCAAAAAAGTAACCGAAATGATGCGCTCGGTAAGTAGCCGCATACGCGTGAATTTTAAAGATAACAAAGCCGAAAACGTTACCCTGTACACCAAGGTTGGTCAGGATATTTACCCGGTTGATAAAACAAAGGATGATGATAAAATATTAAAAGGCTTTTTATGGAAACCCAAAGAACGCCCGGCAAATAAGGAAGCTATTACGTCGCCGGTAAGAGTAAAGAAGATCACACCTGCTAAGAAGCCTGCAACAAAGGCACCGCCCGGAAAAGGCAAGGTAACCCCTGCAATCGGCAAGAAAACCGCCCCTGCCGATTCATCCCAAGGCAAGCCGCTTAAACCCGACTCGGCAGCCCTGAATGGCAGGCCCATGCGCCCCGATTCAGCGGGAAGCGAATCGGTAGCTGATACAGTAATTAAAGCTAAAACCGCACCTGCCAAACCATTGGTTCCACCAGCCGACAGTACCAAAAGGAAATTGGTAAGAGATACCACAGCAGCAATAAAAAAGCCCAAAGAACAAGAGTAAGCAAAGAAAATATCCCGTAGGGCAATGTTCATTAAGTTAAGAAAGAAGACGCCTGTGAGGACACAGGCATCGGCTAACCCGCCGTGGTCTGTGTCCTCACAGACCACTTTACTGATATCATATCTTGCATAAATAGAAACTATCTATCCTTAACTTAATGACATTGCCTCGTTAGAGGCTACCCATCAAATTTCAAGGGTAGCCTCTAACGAGGCATAAATTCATTTACAATGGTTGCTATAAATAGGTAGCTCCTACGGAGCATAATTGCCTAAGGTGAAACACTTGCACTCAAACCCTCGCTCCCCGCCCCTAAGATCTCCGCTCCTCATCTTGGCTCTTGATTCCTGACTCTCTCCCCTCAAACTCTCACCCAATCCTGCTTCTCAAAATCATACTGCTTGATTATTTTGGCCGGGTTACCCGCCACAACCGAAAACGGCGGAACATTTTTAGTCACCACCGCATTGGCTGCAACCACACTATGCTTACCAATGGTAACGCCCGAGGTAATTACCGAATTGGCGGCTATCCAGCAATCATCCTCAATAACAATAGGATTGGTTAATATTTTCTGGGCCTGAATAGACATGGTAACATCGCGGTACTCATGGTTTAGTGCGCTTACCACAATGTTTTGCGCCATAATTACATTGTTGCCAATATTAACCGGGCCAATAATTACATTGCTCATACCCACCAAACTATTATCACCAATAATTACATCGCCCACGCCATTATTAATGGTGCAAAAATCTTCAATGGTTGAGCCTTTGCCCATTTCAAACTTGTTGAACGGCAACACATCAATCCGCGTACGACGACGAATTTTAGAGCCACTACCTTTTTTATGTAAAAACGGATTCAAAAACCACTTTACCCAAAGCCGTGGTGCTGCTTCACCTTTGGGTATGAGCATACGGTGCACCAGCTTTTTAAGCCCGGGGTTATCCTTTATTTTATCTTTAAGCGACATACGCTAAATGTTTAATCTTTTCTTTAATCCCCCTCTTGAGAGGGGCGGGGGGCCTATGCATTGGCAGGGGTGTGTTCTCGCCGCTATGTAAACTCAACAACCGGACTAAAGGACACACCCCTAACCCCTCTCAAGAGGGGAAATCAAGTCGGCATCAAAAGCCCTTCCGCCTCAGGCGGAGAGGGTTTGGGCTGGGGGGTTACTTTCGCTTACTTTTCTCCCACGCTGCGCTTTGCGTACCCGCCATATACCTGAATATACCCCTGATCACCGCATAATTCATCATACAAAAGTAATAGGGGATGAACAAGGCTTTAACTTTAATCTCGCGCCGCTCCAACAACCATCCGGCTAATGAGGCACCGTAAAACGCTACCTGACCTAAAAGTAATAATTGGTATATAATACCTCCGCCTGCGGCCACAATGGCGGCGTTCAATATCAATGATAATATCATTAAAAATGGCACCACCGTCCACCGTAAAACACGGTGGCTAATGTATTGAAACGATAACAGCGGCTGTCGGAACGGGTTAAGCAAACTCTTTAACCAAACAATAGACTGTATACCACCCGCGGCAATACGTATCTTACGTTTTAGCTCTTCCTTTACATCGGCCGATGAAGTTTCCGTAGCATAAGCTTCAGGTTCGTATAACACACGGTATCCCTCTTCGGCCACCAATAACGAAATCATGAAATCATCCAAAATAGCATTGGGCGATACTGGTCGGTATAATGAAGTACGTATACTGAACAACTCACCAGCTGCACCAACCACGGTATGCAGCTCTGCATCCCAGGTCTTTAGTTTTGATTCATATTTCCAGTAGAAACCTTCGCCAGCAGTGGCATCGGCAGTGGCATCAATGTGTATACGTTTTTCGCCGGCAATGGCACCTACTTTAGAGTTGGCGTAGTGGCGGCAAATTTTTAGCAGGGCATCGGGGTTTAAATAGGTATTGGCATCGGTGAACACCACCACATCGGTGGTAATGGTATCCATAGCACGATGTATGGCCGCAATTTTACCCCTGCGCTCGGGCGAGTGCATTAGCCGTATTTGCGGGTACGTAGCTATCAGCTCGGGCGTGCGGTCGCTCGATCCATCGGTAATAAAAACCAGGTCGAGTTTATCGGCAGGGTATTGCAGTTCGAGGGTGTTTTTTATTTTTTCGATGATAAACCCTTCCTCGTTATAAGCTGCAATTACTAAGCTACAGGTAGGCAAATCGGCATCGGCAACTACGGGGGCTACCGGCTTTCCGCGTAAAGCGCGTTTTATTTTAATAATGATAAACAGCAAAATGCCGTACCCAAAAAAGGCATAAAAAACTATAAACAAGCTGAGCCAAAGTGCAATTTCCATAATTTAGTTTAGCTTATAGCCCAAATTGGTACTGTTTTTTGCGTTTGTAAAGTTCCACCATATAGCTTTTAGTAAAAGAGCCGTAAACCCTTTATACTCGCTGCCTTTGTGGTTATAATTAATAATGTTGCGGGGGGTAACCAGCACAATAAAGTAAACGTAAAATATCATGATGGCTAAAGCCGATGGCGCATTACGACGGATGAACAAAATTCGGTTACGGTTCATAAAGTACTCCTTTAAGCCGCTAACGCGCCCTACCGAAACTGATTCTTTGTGATAAATAAGCGTTTTAGGCTCTACCCAAATTTGGTAACCGGCACGTCTAATATGGTCGTTCCAGTCCATTTCTTCATAATATAAAAAAAAGTTTTCGGCCATTAAGCCTCCTTTTTCAATGGCTTCGCGGCGCACCATCATGGCGGCACCGTGTATGTAGCCGGTAGGGCCGGTATAGTTATCATACTGGCCTTTATCTTCCTCAAACTGCCCAATAGTGCTGTTACGCATAAAGTAGTAGTTCATGGGCGTGTAGCCTGCATATTGCAATAGGGTGGGCTGGTCAAAGTATCTTATTTTGGGCGATACCATACCCACCTTGGGGTTCTCGTCCATTATTTTTACCAACCCGGCCACCAGACCTTCGGTAAACTCGGTATCGTTGTTCACAAAAAACAAATAGTCGCCTTTAGCTGCTTTTACACCTAAATTGTTGCCACCGGCAAAACCCAGGTTAACATCCGAACGTATAAAGGTAATATCGGGGTATTGCGTTGTCCATGCAGGTACGGGATTATCTTTGCTGGCATTATCAACCACAATAATTTCAATGTTTTGATAAGTATTGGTTGCAGCTACCGAGGCCAGTAATTGTTCGGTAATGTAACTTTGATTATAATTGACCGTAATGATGGAAACCAATTTCATTAATGTAGTTTACGATTGTTGGGCCGTAAAAGTTTGTGATGAATTTATTACTTTAAATTGAGTAAGCACGAAAATATAAAAAAAGAGGTTGAGCAGTTGCAGCAGGCAGCCGGCAACAACGTAGCTATTGATGCCAAGCTCGATGAGTTATTGGCCCTGCTTGCCCAAAGCGATATTGACAGCGAAAAGGCCAAGCAGGTAAAGCAACGTTTAAATGATGCCCTGCCCAACGCCATTAGTTACCGCAATAACATTGATGCGTTTAAACACATTACCGACAATGGTACTGATGACCGCGCCAACATGCTTGATGAGTTTAGCGTAATGCTGGCCAGCCATGAGGTGGATAGTAAAATGGCTAAAAAATACCTCAGGGGTGAGCGCATAGCTAAAACAGTGTTGGCTATTATAGGTCTGGTTCTCATCATGTTGGGCTTTGCCATGATTATTATGCCTGCACCGCCTTATTTTGAAATGTTCACCATTTTTTACTTTAACCCCAATGACGGGGTTACATTAATGGATGTTATTTCATTACTAATCATTCTTTCGGGTGTATATTTACTGGTAAAATCTATCTACAAAAAACTGAGTACCGATTAATATGGAAAGCTCGTCAAAACATATTTTATTGGTTGATGATAATCCGCTGTTTTTAAAACTGCTGATCAAATCTTTCACGCGGAAGGGATTTTCCTGCAATTCCGCCCATGATGCTATTCAGGCGCTCGAACTTTTAAAGGGGATGGCTCCTGATGTTATTATATCTGACTATGAAATGCCGGTGATGAACGGTCTTGAATTCAGACAGCAGGTTTTGGCCGATGAGCGCCTGCGCGATATACCGTTTATGTTTTTGACAGGGTTTGAGGGCGAGGATGTAATGTACAAGGGTCTTGATTTACAAGCAATAGACTATGTATCTAAAGATACACCCGTTGACGTTATTATAGCCAAAATCAATAACCTGTTGCACACCGTAAGCAAGCAACGAGAACTTTCCGAACTCGAAATTAAGAAAACCGTAGCGGCCCTCAACATTAAGGCCGTGCCCGATAAACTACCCTTAATTGAAGGGTTTAATATCGACTTTTGGCATCGCGATTACCAGGACATTCCGGGTGGCGACTTTATAGATTTTATTGATGCGGCCCAATATCTTTACATCATCCTGGGCGATATTATGGGCAAAAAGTGGAAAGCCTGGTTTTACACTTTTACTTATCTCAGCTACATCAGGGCGGCGGTGCGCTTCGGCATATCGGGCAGTGATCATTCGGCTGCGGGTATAATGCAAAAAATAAACGAGGTTATTTGTGATGATGAAGGCTTGCGCGATATTTTGTCGAGTGTGTCTCTCATCCGCATTCACAAACCGAGCGGCAAATTTACTTACACCGGTGCAGGTGATTTGCCCTTGTTACATTATCGCCCCTTAACCCGGCAGGTGAGCCAAATTACATCATCGGGCTTTTTATTAGGATTGATGGCTAATGGCAGCTACACTGAACAGGAAATTGATTTAGCAGAAGGCGATCAGCTTTTTATTTTTACCGACGGATTAATAGATTTTGCTGCTAATGAAAGCAAAAAGAGCGATTATGCGTTATTTGCTAAAGAGCTGGAGCAGCTTTTAAACAGCGGGCAAACATTTGCAGCCTTAAAAAATCGCTTACAGGACTCCGAAGCAATGGTTGACGACAGCAGCATTATACAAATACATAAACCTACCACCTATGTTTAACATACTTAAAGAAGAACCCGGCCACCTGTTGGTACAATTAACCCTCACGGAGGCCAACCTAAGCCACGCCGATCATTTTAAAGAAGAACTGATAGCCTTGCTAAACCTCAAAAAACGCAACGTATGGCTCAATTTAAGTGAGGTAGCGTATGTTGACAGCTCTTTTTTAGGGGCACTGGTAGCAGGGCTTAAGCATGCCATTGCCATGCAGTGCGATGTGGTGCTTTTGGGTTTGCAAAAAGATATTGAAGATTTATTAAAACTCATTCGCCTTGATAAGGTTTTTAAGATATATAGCAACGAGCAGGAAGCTCAACAAGCTGTACAATAAAAACCAATGACAGCCTCACAGTCGTTTACTTTTGATAACCAGGCGGCTAACATAACTGTTTGTTCGCGGCAAATGCTCGATTATTTAGACGAGCTGCTCACCACGCACGGCCTTTCGCGAGCGGTAAAACTCAGGGCGAAATTCATCATTGCCGAGTTACTCAATAATGCTGTAAAGCATTCGGGTACTCATGAAAGCACCTTAGCAATAGCATTACAAGAAAAGGCACTTTTAATCAGCAAAACCGATGAAGGTAAACCGTTTGATTTAGTAACCGAGATAGAAAAGAAAAATGCCCAGCTTATGGTAAGCTCAGATGCTATGCACCTGCTTTACGCCGTTAAAAAGGAAGATAACCTGGTAAGCTTTTATTGTAAAGAAAACCTCACTTTTGAGTTGGATGTGAACCAACTGGCTGAGCACCTCGGCTTACTCATTATCACTAAGTCGGCCGATGAATTTACGTACCGCTATCATAAACCAGTAAATGTTTTTTGCGCTCAAATTAAATTAGGCTGATATAACTGCCGAATTACCCTCATTATTATCGTCTAACCGGGCATCAATAGCTTGTATAACATCGGCATGATTAGTTAGGTCAAACTTGCGGGCAAATAGCTTGTCGCTGCATAACAAAACGCTCTTATCGGCAATGGTATAAGTTTTCGGACTTGGGTTTCTTTCCGACCAGTCAATACATCTTAAATTATCGTTCACCATTTGCTCCCGGTATTTCGAGTTATATAAAATGGTTTGAAATACGAACTCATCGGGGGCCCAGGTGTGCTCAATAAAGCGTTTAAAGGCTTTATTCTGGTCAATATAATCAACCATGTATTTAATACACTCGGCAGGGGCGGTAAACCATTGCGAGCGGCCAACCGGTGTCATCCGGTTGGGCATGCGGCGTTTGGGCAATAACCGGTTCATGATGCTTTGCAGCAGGTAACGGCCTTTAAAATTATAGTTGGTTAAATGGTACCGCTCAACCCGGCTTAAAGCCTCCTGCCAATTGGTACGCATCAACTCAAACTCCATAAATATTTTACCCGGGTTGGCTTGCAAAAAGTTGTGTACGGTTGCCGGGTTTTGCAAAGGATAATCGCAGCCACTCAAAAGGTTCACCACATCAATGTTAAAGGGCGAAGCCAAAATTTCGCGAAAGCCGTTTAGTGTAGCTTCAACAATGCTGTAAGCACCCCAACCCACCTTAGCGCGTTCTTTAATAAAAAATACGTTGGGCAAGTTTCCAATATGCTCAAAGGGGGCAGCATCTGTTTTTTTGTCCAGGTGAATAAACACCATATCATCGGCGTAAATTAAGCGCCTTACCAGTACTTCTAACTGCTGAGGGTTATTGTGAGCCAGTATGAGGTGCGCAATTCTCATCGAACTTTCAAACGGGTGGTTGATATATCTTACGTACACAATGTATGGAATTAAATTTACAAAATTTGAACTGAACGCTTACGGCTGTGAATTGAATTTAGCCAAATTTTAACCTGCGTATAGCCGGTAGTATACACGCTCCACAAGCTAAACGGACAATATTTATTTAATGCGCGGTAGCCTATAAGCGTACCAATTAATACAGGTACCACGGTAGCAATGGCTATACCATAAATACTGCCTAAAAGTTTTACACCTAACCAATCGAAAGTGATATTAGCCACCAGCATAATCAGTACTTTATAAAAGTTAACTTTTGGCTGATGTATCACATCCAGCGTAAGGGCAAAAAAGCGATCGGCAGGGTAAAGCAGGGCAAACGTTAAAAAAATACGGAACACGTTGGCAGCATCGGTACCCATGTATTTGTGTCCGCCAATGAGGTTAATGGGTAAATCGGCCAGCAGGCAACCGGCAATAATTGCGGGCACCAATACCACGCTTATAGTCCCGGTGTATTTTTTCATAATACCTATTACGGAAATGGGATTGTTTTGGTTGTATGCAGCCGATAATTCGGGCATGGCCGTAGCCGCAAAACTCCGCAAAGGTATTTCGACCAGTTGCATCAAGGTTTGGCCCAAGTTATAAATGGCCACTGCTTGTTTATTGAGCAAAAAGTTGATCACGAAAGTATCTGAAGTGCGAAACAGGTTTGAACTAAGTGTAGTACCCAAACTGAATTTACCAAAGTTGGCCATTTCAACAGTCAGGGTTTGGTTACGATGAGTGATGTTGCGGATGCGTGTCCAGCGCATGAGCAAGGTATAAACGCTGGTAATTAAGTTAGAAGCGGTGTAAGCATATAATACGCCCAATATGGTTACCCCGCTTGTAAAATAGAGCAGTAACACACCTGCCACAAACGTAAGTTGATTAATCAGGCGAACGTACAATAACTGGTCAAAGCGTTGTTCGCCCTGTAAAATGCAGGTGGCCATAAACCAGGGTAGCGATAGCAGGTAGCTCACGCCAAACCATTTGCAAAATAAAACAATGCTGTAATCACTGATGTAAGGCGCGGCAAAATATGCAGGAATGTTGGCGAGTAATAAAATACCGGTAATGAGTAAGGCAATCCACCATGCCGAACCGGCTACCTCAACCTTGCGGCCGGGTGTAGCACCCGCGTAAAACTTGATGAAAGCGGTGGTTAAAAAGCCAGAGCGGAAGGTTTCGACTAAAATTAATATCGACTGAAAAAATACCCAAATACCTGCATCAGTTACTGATAGCGCATGGTAAATGAGCACCATGGTTACGAGCGCCAGGCCCGACATGATCACATTACCCGCCAGCGACAGGAAGTGTTTGTTTTTAATCAGGGTAATAACTTTTAACCACATATCACGTACAATACACTAATCAAAGCAAACAAAGTGCCTGTAACAACAGAACATTATTAGCATATTAGCTTGAATTATGGATGTAAACGTAAAAATCTTTCCAGAAGTTACCTTATTAATAACACATTACAGCCGGAGCCAATCGCTCGAACGTTTGCTCAATACCTTTCGCGAGCAGCAAATTAGCTTTGGCGGCATCGTGGTAAGTGACGATTGCAGCAAGCCCGAGCATCTTGCAAGATTACATAAAATGCAGCCCGAGTATGGTTATAAATTAATAACTACACCCACTAATAAAGGCTTAGGAAACAACATCAATAAAGGTCAGGATGGAGTAACCACACCATATACTTTATACGTACAGGAAGATTTTGAACCGAAGCCCGAATTTGCACAGCACTTTAGAGATGCTTTAGATTATATGGAGGCCGATAAAGGTTTAGATATTGTCCGTTTTTACGCCTACTTTAGCTACCCGTACACCAAGCCATACGGTAAGGGTTTTGTAGAGATGCTGTTTAAACCGCAGCTATGGTTTAATAACCACCTTAAGTTTTATGTTTACAGCGATCATCCGCACCTGCGCCGCACCTCTTTTTTCGAAAAATTTGGCCGTTATGCCGAGGGTGTTAAGGGTGACATTACCGAATATCGCATGGCCAAATCGTTCATCCAAAATAAAGGTCGCGGCTTGTTCTTCGAGAATTTTAACGACCTGTTCTATCAAAAGAACTCGGCCGATGAGCCCAGCACCATGAACAGGGCCGGCTGGCGCGAAAGTAGAAATCCGCTGGCGCTTGCTTTACGTTATGTATACCTGCAGGTGAAGCTGACAAGGTGGACGTATGATGTGTTGTATAAGAAGTAGCTTTTCCCCTCTTGAGAGGGGTAGGGGTGTGTCCTTTCGCAAATAATTATAGTATAGCAAATGTACTAACACACCCCCGCCATTACACATGCCATCACACCCCCTCTCAAGAGGGGAATTAGAACAAAAACAAAGCATAACAATATAAAATGCCAACCCAATACCCAACCGTAACGCTTTTAGTAACGCATTATAACCGTAGCCAGTCGTTAGAGCGGCTGTTGCAGGCTTTTCAAAAACAGGAGATTAAGTTTGGCGATATTGTGGTGAGCGATGATGGCAGCAAGCCCGAGCACCAGGAGAGGTTGAAGGAGATAGCGCCACTATATAATTTCAGGCTTATTACCACGCCTAAAAACGGTGGGTTAGGCAACAATATTAATAAAGGGCAAGATGCGGTTAAAACAGCCTACACCTTATATGTGCAGGAAGATTTCGACCCGTTTCCGGGATATGCCGAACGTTTAACTGATGCGCTTGGTATCATGGATGAACGCGCCGATGTAGATTTGGTGCGCTTTTATGCTTACTTTAAATATCCTTACTTAAAGCCGTTCCGCAAAGGGTTTTCGGAAATGATCTTTAAGATATGGTATCCCGGCTATAAAAAATTTCATGTGTACAGCGATCATCCGCACTTGCGCCGAACCACGTTCTTTGAAAAGTTTGGCCGTTACGCCGAAGGTATAAAAGGCGACCGCACCGAGTTTTTAATGAACTTGTCGTTCATTAAAAAGAAAGGCAAAGCCATGTTTTACGAGGATTTCAAAGGTGTGTTTGACCAGATCAACTCAAGCGACGAGCCCAGCACCATGACCCGTAGCGATATACGCCAAAGCAATAACCCGTTGATGGTGTTTGCCCGGGCCATTTACCGCAACGTTAAGCATACGTGGGAAGTGCTTTTTTAACGGCTTTATAAATTTCGGCTACGTTGTTTTCCCAGGTGTGTGTGCTTGCAAAGGCAACACGCTCCTGTTGTTTGGCGGGGCTGTCTTCGGCCAGGGCCTGGTCTATCAGGCGTACGTAATCTTCTTTGGTATCGCCCAAATATACATGGCTTTCAAAGGCGCTCATGGCTTCGGTACGGGTGGCCACAGTGGGTTTACCCATAGCCAAATACTCATCAATTTTACGCGGATAATTGCCTATGGTAACCTGGTTAACAATTTGCGGATTTAAGCAAACGTCAAACGCATTAATGTACGCCGGCAGCATATCGGGGTTTTTAGCACCGAGGAAATGCACGTTAGGTATTTTATGCAAATCACTTTTCTGAAATTCACCATCTTCGGGACCAACCAACACAATGTTCCATTGCGGGCGTTGGCGGGCAACATAGCGTAAAATTTCCATATCCAGCCTGATGCTTTGCAGCGCGCCTACATAACCAATAACAGGTTTAGGGATGTGTAAAATGTCTTTAGGAACAGGCTTGTTCTGGTCGTACCCGGTAAAGGAATCCAGATCGCAACCCTGACCTACGTAAAACGAGTTTTGATTATATTGTTTGCAGTAATTAGCCAGGTAAGTGGAGTTAGCCACACATAAATCACTTTTAGCAATCAGCTCAGGTTCCATCTTGGTGCCGTGCAGTTTCCAGTAGTCAACGGCCAGCATAAAATCGCGTGAGTAGTAAATGCTTACGGCAGGTTTCAGCAACTCTTTCAGGTAAAAGCTTCTGAACATATCGTTATCATTAAACAAGATGTAATCTTTAAAGCCTAACTGCTTAATGGCCTTTTGTATCGAACCTGCAAAACGCTTGTTGTTAAGCTTATTTAAAAAGGTATAAATGGAATTGTTCTTTATCCAGTTAACCGACTCAATAATGCCATCCGGATAGTAATTCCACAGGTTTTCCTGCAAGCGGATAAGGCCGTTTACCTTGCCTTTTATAATTTCGAGGCGTTTTTTAACGTTAGGATTGTTTTTGTATTTGAGCAGGGTAATACGATCGAGCGGTGAGTTTATATACAGCACCCGGTTGTGTTTGCTAAACTCAAGTGCAATGTTTTTACAGTTACTGCCAATTTCAACATCCCAGGGTTGCTGGCCCACAATAATGATATCTCTGTTTTTAATAATTGCGCCACTGCTCATAGGTAAAGTTTTATACGGAATTATATGTTTGCCGGATTTAATACTTGTAAGGCCTCTGCCTCTTTCTGTTTGGCCTGATCGAGCCTGAAAGTCACTTCAATTAAAGCCACCTCGAGGTAAAAGAATACGTTACTGGGATATTGTACCAGTGCCTCCTGCGGAAAGTTAGCAATATTATAGGCAAATACTACCAACGTCATAGCCAAACAATAGGTTTTAAGCTCAGGATCTTTCATTTGGTAGTAGTTGTTAATGCCTTTTTTCATAATGGTAAACATCATGAGGCAAAACAAACCTAAACCAAGCCAGCCTTCTTCAACAGCCACACGTATATAACCGCTATCGGGCGGAAAACTGGCCAAAAAAGAACCCGGTGCAAATTTTTTGCCCCAATCGCCTGTGGCGCCTAAGCCGCCGCCCATGGGGTGGGTAAGGATGTAGGGTTGAATGCGTTTTTGGTTTTGCTTACGCAGGTTGTACGAGTCGTCGTTATTAGGGCGAAACGCTGTTTGGAAACGCTGAATGTTGGGATTGCCCGTAGGGATATTGATCAATACCAGCAGGAATACCGCTGCCACGCAGGTAAAAATTAACACCTTTTGGCTGTAATTCAGTATAGCAAAAAGCAGCAAAGCGGCAGGCAAAAGTACGTTAGCACCACGTGTACCCGAAAACAACATAGACGACATGTACAGAAAGGCGCAAACCAGTAATACGATTTTTTTCCAGGGTTTAAACTTGCCGGCAATAACGCAAACGCACAAAATGGTGGGCATTACCATATTGTAGGAGAACGAAACCGGGTCGGAAAAAGTGGAGAACTTACGCCAGTGCCCGGCTATGAAAAGCAATGAAGCAATGGCAGGGTCAGAGTGTAAATATGCTTCCTCGGCATCTGAAAAGCCGATGTACTCCTGTTTGTAAGCATATAGGGCAGCAATAAGAGCCATAGCCAGCCACAGCTTAAAAATATAACGTATAAATTGTACCGAACGGATGCTGTACAGGTGTACAAAGTAACCTAAGAGCACAATGGCCACGGTACGTATGGTGTACATCCACGCCATGCGCGATTCGGCAAAGGGGTTGCCAAACTCCAGTATATTATAGCCCAGCCAAATAAGTAGTACAGTGGTAATAGGGCTTTTAAAATAACCCCAGTTATTATCATCGTTTTTTACCCGTACGGCCAGCCCCAGCAATAGCAAAAACTGTATGCCGTCCATTAGCGTACCAATTGGTCCGGGTACGCCTATCCTGCCCAGCATAAACAGGAAGTAGGCCATGATGAGCTGCAGGGTAATACCAAATTTGGGGTAGCTGGTTATAGCATGCAATAACGGCAGTACCCCAATAGCCAGCATCAGCAAAATGCCAAAGGGAAGCCCCATATAAACCGTACCCGCAGCAATTACGCCTCCGGCAGCCAATAGCAATGCCATACCCACCGGCGTTTTTAGCTTCTGGATGAGAAACAGGTTAACCAGCCACTGTTTAATGCTGCCTGTTTTACTGCCTGGTATGGTTGCCTGTAGCTCGGTCATCTATCTCTCTTTTTTCTCACGTCATTGCGAGGTACGAAGCAATCTCTGAACTATGTTTAATAAATTACCATCACCGCAGGGATTGCTTCGTACCTCGCAATGACGTTTTGAGCTTAGAGGAACATTATTTTGATCATCAAAAAAAAAGTACTTACAAATGCTACTACAATGGCTACAATACGGGTTACCTTGTTAATGCGATCCTGCACGGCAGGATCGGGCTGGTTGCCATTTAATGCCCTTGGCGATGGATTAATTTTCATTACCCAAAGGTTTAACTGGTTCAACTGCGGTACCGCGGGTAGCTACCGAATGCTGGTTGGCCTTACGGGCCTTAAGCAACGATAGTATTTGGAAGTATATAAAATTTGGGTATGTTGATGAGCGATTGGTAAATACGGGCATCGGTATGCGATTTGGCCAGTGCTATATAAAAACCCAGCACAAACAGCAAAAATCCCGCCATCCACAAGGCTACTGCCACCCAACTGATAAACACATTGGCCAGCATACAAAATACCGACAGTATTAAAAAAATGAACAGCGGTGGGCGCAGCAATATTAAGCCAAATACAAACTGGTTTAAACTAAAGTTTTTAAGCGAATAGCCCAGCATAGTAAAGCCATACTTAAAATATTTGAACCAGGTATTTATCCAGCGGGCGCGTTGTTTTACCAATTGGTCGGAGTGGGTGGTTTTTTCGTCCCACACAATGGCTTTATCGGTAAATGCTATGCGTTTGTTCTGGCTTAAAATGGCGGCTTGTAATACCTTGTCAAAACCGGCGCCACTTACATCGCGGTTTTCCAGGCAATTACGGTATAATTTGGTGGTAAACGCCATGCCTGATCCGGCCAGCGTGGCCGATGAGCCTACCTGGAACAGGATCTTACCATCATAAAAATGGTAATAAATATCGCGGGCACCGTCTAAACGGGCATAGGTGGTATCCAGGTTTTTGGCTTCGCGGATGCCTTGCACGGCTTCAAAACCCTGGTTAAAGAGTTTATTCAGCTCATTAAGGTACTCGGGTTCAACCAGGTTATCGCTATCAATAATGGTCAGGCGTTCGTGTTCTCTCCTGAAACGATTAATGGCGTAAAAATGCGAACGTACGTTGCCTGCCAGCGTTTCTTCGGGACGAAGAATAATTACACGCGGGTCATCAAAATGCAGGCTGCTAATGTCGCATTTATCAGCTACCACGTAAATAAGGTAGTTATTGTAATTGAGCTGTAGTAACGAATTTACCACCTCCGGGATGGCCGTTACCCACTCGTAGGCGGTAACAATAATGGCATAATCGACTTCGGCAGGGGCGGAGGCGAGTATTTGTGGCTTACTTTTAAGGCTGTAAAAAATATACAACAGTATGGGCAAAACCAGGTTATACCCAATGAGCACCTGAAACACGATCCATATCACATTAACTACTGCCATGTTGTTGAATTTTAGCCCTGCTGGTCGGCAGGCACCTGTCCTTTAGCTACCTCGTTTAACACCCAGCCAATAAACTGGCCGTTTAATCCTTTAAGGTAATTAATATGAAGGTTTTTGTGTTCTTTAAGTGTTTGGCCTGCTTTTAACACAGTTACCACTTTGTCTGACGCCACGATCCACTCTTTGGCCTTATTAAGCGAGTTTAACGCCGGCGACTCGATAATAATAATATCAAACACCGCTTTTAAAGCATTAAGCTTGTTCCTGATGTCGCTCTCCGAGTCAATTTGCAATAAAGATATATCGCCGCCACGGTTACCCATGGTAGTAATTTTACCGTTTGCGTTCAGTTCATAATCGGTTGCATTACGCAACAGGAAATCTTCGAGGTAGTATTGCGGATTAACCGCCTTGGTAACATCGGGGCGGGTAAAATCGCCATCAATTAACAATACCTTTTTATTTACCTGCGAGTAAGCATAGGCCAGGTTCAATGCCAAAAATGTTTTGCCTTCATCTTGTGCTAAACTGTTTACCAGTAATATTTTCGAGCCGTTCATCTCGGTATCTATCTCAAAACGGATAGACTGCATGAGGTTTTTAAACTTGCGATGCTCTTCGGTATTGTCTTTACCGCTCCATATATGCCCCAGATCAAACGATGCCCCGCTGAGTTTAAACAGGAAACCCAGTACCGGTATTTTGGTGGCATTGGCCAGTTCGCGCGGGGTTTTGATGGTATTATCCAAATAGAACAATACAAACAATACCAGCAAGCAAAATATAAAGCTTACCACACCGCTGATAATAACCAGCAGCATTTTTTTAGAGGGTTGGGCAGCACCCGGCATAGCCGATTCTATTTGCCTTAACAGCACCGAAAACGTTGATTCCAGTTGCTTTTGATTGTACTTGTTCAGTATGTCCATGTACTCGTCCTGCGCAATCTGGATGGCGCTTTCGTCGGCCTGTACAACGGCTTCGTGGGGTACCAGCTCGGTAAGTTTAACGTTTAAGCGCGCCAGCTCTCTTTCAATAGAGCGTGAACTGCTTTTAGCCAAATCGTACTGAATTTGCATGGTTAGCTTTTGCTCAATGAGGTTTTGCTTGGCAACCATAGGATTGGTAATGTACTTGTCTGATGCCCGGCCGATCTGGCTGCTCATAACATTGGTAAGCGAATCTACCCGTTGTTTGTACTCGGGCTTAAAGCTGCTTTCTATATAATCATTGTTCGCGCTTTCGAGTTGAGCACGGGTAGCAATAAGCCGCTGATTAAGGCGCACCATAGAACTTTCCACATAACGACGATCAGAAGGGTCGAATTGCTTATCAATATCATCAATAGCCGCTTTATAAGCTATGGCATCTTTTGAGGCCTGTTGCCTGCGGGTTTCAAAGTCAGATAGTTGTGCGTACAGTGATTTGGCCTGTTCGCTCAGGCTTAACACCTTGTTGCGTATTTTATAATCTTTAAGGCGTTCCAAACGTCTGTTCAGTGTGTCTTCTTTAGCCTTTAACAAATCGGCATAAAAATTAACCGCTTTAATTTGGTTTTGCTTAACCAGTAATGAGTAGTAAGCTATAAACTCGCGGCACAAATCATTAACCACTTTGGCCGACAGGTTGGGGTCTTCGGCCTCAAACTGCACAAATATAAAATCGCTGTTACCATCGCGGTAAATGGTCAGTTTTTGTAGTAACGACTGGTCGTCGTACTTCATCGAACCCAATAAGTCGTGCAGACCACGTTGATCGGGGTCAAAAAGCGACAGGGTTTGCCTGTTTTTGTAAAAGGTAGTAAACCGCTCAACCGCGTGCGCACGGGCACTGGCATTCATGCTTTCAAGCGTTTTGCTTGGCTTTCTGAAAGGTTTATTACTCGTAAGGTCATGTATCATGAGTTGATACGAAACCTGGTCAATTACCTTTTTTGACCGCATAATGGCCATCAGGTTACCAAACTCCTGGCTAACTTGTGCATCCTGCAACATGTCTGATGAGGCGCTGAGCGTTTTAAGACTTTGGTCTACTATACCGGTAGCAATTTGCGCGTTAGACAAATAGCTGTCGGGCTGGTTGCGTACTAAAAAAAAGGTAATAATAACCGTGGCCAACGGAATTAAGATCAGCGTGTATTTATGCCGTAATAAAACCTTTACAAAACTGCTTAAATCCATTATCTGATGTTTTCTAATTTTTCGCCCAGTAATTCCTCTAAATCGGCTTTGGCAGTAAATAAATCGGTTTCGGCTGTAATTTTTGCCTGTATTTGCTGGGTATTGCTAATGCGTGCCTGGTTGTAACTTTCAACAGTAACCTCACCTTTTTCAAAGCGGTATTTTACATCCTTCATTACCCCTTCGGCATCAATAGCGGCCTGGGTTTGCAACTTGAGCGAAGCTATGCGTTGTACATAAGTATAGTAACGCTTACGTACTTGGGTAGCTAAAGTAAGCAGGTATTCCTGCACATCGTTATTGGCAATGGTGAGCTCGCGGCGGGCCTGCTTTACCGCAAACGGTTTTTGCAGATACGAGCCCAGGTTAAAAAACAAACCAAATTGCGTTCCTTTAAATATGCTGGTACGGTTATTAACCCCAGTAGCCGAACCATCAACATTGCCCGGTTGCAGTGCGTTAAGGTTAAGCGTGGTGTTGGGCTGGTATACGTACGAAAAGGTTAATGCGTCGAGATATGACAAGCGCTGGCGGCTAACATTGTTTTGAGCGATCGCTACGCGCTCATCCAATGATTTTACACGGGGGTAATTGGCTTTTGCCGTAGCTATAAGCTTTTGAAGATAAGGCTCCGAAATATCGGACACGATTGAGTTTTGTGCCCTGAGACTTTGGGGTGCGGCAAAAGCAGTAAGCAGTAAAACTATAACAACGGTAAATATTCTGTTCATTAATGTGCTGTTTGCTGGTTGAGGCCACAAAACCCAAATAGTGGGAAAAGTACTCAAAATACCTTTATACGTCAAAAATATTAAAGTGGTTTATATTTTGGGTGCATTTAGGTAAAAAACTATAGTTTGATTAAAATTGATTGTATTATTTTTCTACGCCTGTCATTTCGAACGATAGAGAGAAATCTTATACAAGCGATAAGTTTGGCGTATAGAATTCCTCCTTAGATCGAAATAACAAGAGGTTTTTAAAACTACTTAACTTAATTAACCATGCACTAATCAGCAAAAATTTGGGCGTTGCCTCCGGCCCGGGCTATCCACTGCAAGTCCTCGTTTCGCGATGCTACACTGCGGGCTTTCCGCTACTATCCCTAACGCAAACTTAGGCATGGTGAAATTATCGGGCTGCATCAAAACCCATTCATCGCCTCAACAACCTGCTCAATCTGCTCTTCAGTGTGCCAGTAAGAACAGGGTAGGCTCAATGTGGTTTGGTGAATCTCTTTGGCTATTGGGAAATTCTGCCCCTTTAATACCTCCTGCATGGCCTTTTGCTCGTGCGGTGGTACGGGATAATGTATTTCGGTGCCGATGCATTTTTCAAGGAGGTAGGCTTTCAAATCATCGCGGCGCTCGTGGCGTACGTTAAAAATGTGGTAAACATCTTCGTAACCGTCTTCTACAACAGGTAAAATAAAATCTGATTTCAAATGCTGTAAATACAAGTTAGCCAACTTGCGTTTGTGATTGTTTATATCATCAAGAGCTTCCAGCTTTACGCTCAAAAATGCAGCCTGCAGTTCATCCAGCCGTGAGTTGGTGCCTATGCGTTCGTTATAATATTTCTTGTCCGACCCATAGTTACGCAATTGCATGATGATGCCAGCCAAACGTTCATCGTTGGTGTTGACAGCCCCGGCATCGCCCAGTGCCCCTAAGTTTTTGGTTGGGTAAAAGCTGAACGCGCCAAACTCGCCAAAGGTTCCGGTTTTTTGCCCGTTTAAAGTTGCACCGTGTGCCTGGGCGCAGTCTTCAACCAAAACTAAATTGTGCTTGTTTTTAATTGTCAGTATGGCTTCCATAGCACAGCACTTGCCGTACAGGTGTACCGCCATAATGGCGCGGGTACGCGGCGTAATGGCTTGCTCAATTAGTTTAGGGTCGATGTTGTAAGTACGTATGTCAGGCTCAACCAATACCGGTGTTAGGTTGTTGTTGAGGATAGCCAATATAGTAGCGATATAGGTATTGGAAGGTACAATAACCTCGCTTCCGGGTTCAAAGTTATAGGCCTTTAAAGCCAGCGTAAGTGCGTCCAGTCCGTTGGCAACACCAATGCAGTAAGTGGAATTATTCCAGGCAGCATATTCCTGCTCAAATTTTTTAACCGAATTCCCCAATATGTACCAGCCCGATGCCAAGAACTCATCAAACTGTTGTTTAAAACGCGCTGTAAAAGGTTTGTTCAGTTCCAGCAGGTTTTCGTAGGCTATCATGACGGTTGTTGTTGATTGTGATCGTAAGGGGTAAAGATATAATCGGAAGCATCAAATGGCGTGCTGGCCAAAACCAATAAAATGGCATCAGCGCTAAAATTAGTCATCACGTGCCAGTCTTTAGTTTCTAATATCAGGCATTTTCGAGGTGTGTCCAGTTCAATATGCTCAATAGTATCCCCATCATCGTTAATAATGGTGCAGCTGCCCTGAATGCATATAGCCGCCTGCACGGTTTGGTGGTGACGGTGTCCACCACGTGCCGAATTATCTACGCCGTAAATGTAAAACAAGCGTTTAATTTGAAATGGAATGGCTTCATCTAATACCGTTAAATTACCCCGGCTATCGCTAAAGGTGGGAATATCAATTAAGTAAGCCATTATGTTGTTGCGGCCTGTGCCGACTGTGAAATAAAATTATCAAGTTCGTCTAAAAGTTTGCCGCTTTTTTCGGCATTTACCTTGCGGGCAAACAGATCCTCAGTTTTTTTGAGGGCTTCCAGGTCGCTTAAATTAAGCACCTTAGGGTGCGCACCTCCGGCCGACCAGTCAATGTACCGGTAATCGTTGTTTACCAATTCATTTTTATAAGGCGAATTCATTAAAACGGTTTGGAAAACAAATTCGTCGCTTCCCCAGGTTAGTAGAAAAAAACGCTCTAATTGAGGATTGTTTTCTACATAATTAACAACATACATTGCCCGTTCAGGGTTCATCATCCAAAACATAGCCTTGCCGTAGGGTTTTAAATCAAGCGGCAAACTACGTTTGGGTGTGAGTTTATTGATCAGCCATTCCAGGCGGTGACGACCTTTGAACGTAAAATTGGTAAAGTGATACTTGGTAATCCGCGGCTGCGCTTCCACCCAAACGCGCTCAATGCTTTGGTATTCAATAAACTGTTTACCTTTATTATGCTCAAAAAAATTGAGCATATACTCGGCAGATTTTAGCGGATAATCCTGCCCGCTCATGAAGTTAATGTATTCGTACTCAATGCCGGTAGCCACAATTTCTTTAATGCATTTAAAGGTGGCTTTTATGGTATTGTAACCTGCCCAGCGCACATCTTCGCGGTCTTTTATAAAATATACATTAGGGTATTTGCGCAGATATAAATAAGGCTCGATCGAAAACTTTTTATCAACGTGGATATAGAAATCAAATTGCGGATGAGCGATTGCTTTGATCAGCCTCTCGGTTAACTGGGGGTTAGTATAAGTAAGAATTAAATGCGCGATCTTCATAAAAACAGTAACTCTCAATTACTAAGAGTTAACTTTAAGTACAGGTATATACGACAAAACTATGCCAAGTTATTTAACAAATATTAAGGTTTGTTAAAAACAGGATGTGTTTCTTAGAGCAAATGGCTCTAAATAGGTTGTAACACGCATTTGACAAGGCGACTTTTTATTTAATTAACTAAAATGTTACATTAGCCCATTGTATTGTATTAAATGAGGAATAAAAAGGCGCCGCATATTAGTGTGGCTATTGATTGTATTGTTTTTGGGTTTGATGGTTCGGACATGAAACTACTGTTGATACAGCGTGGTTTTGACCCCGAGCGGAACAAATGGAGCCTTATGGGCGGTTATGTTGATGAAGATGAAAGCGTTGATGCAGCATCGGGCCGAATACTTGAAAACCTTACTGGGCTAAGCGGGGTATACCTCGAACAACTGCATACTTTTGGCTCGGTAAAGCGCGATACCAACGAACGCACCATCAGCATCACCTATTTTGCCCTTATTGATATTGCCAAATACAAGCAGCAATTAAGTGCCGATTATCATGCCGAGTGGTTCCCGGTAAATAATATTCCTAAGTTGATTTTCGACCATAATGAGATGGTGGAAATGGCTAAAAAACGCCTGCAATACAAAGCCGCCCTGCACCCCGTGGTGTTTGAACTGCTGCCCGAAAAATTTACCCTGCCGCAAATACAAAGCATGTACGATGCTATTTACGAGGTGAATTTTGATAAGCGTAACTTTAGCCGTAAGCTGCTTTCAACCGGTTTGTTGATTAAACTGAACGAAAAAGACAAGATGGGCTCGAAAAAAGGGGCCTTTTATTACACGCTTGATAAAGACAAGTATGAAGAGAACCTGTTTAAAATTTTCAGCCTTATTATTACCCCTGATCACCTGCAGTTTTAGTAGCAAAAAATTTTTGCAGAGGCACAAGATAACCCCTACATTTACATCCTGAAATATTAAACGTCAAAATAACGTTTAATTGAAAAATAACCATGACTGATAAACCTCAATATGTAATTGGCGTTGATTACGGCTCGGACTCGGTACGCTCTGTAATTGTTAACGCTGCCGACGGTAAAGAACTGGCTACCTCGGTGTTCTATTATCCGCGCTGGCAAAAACAACAGTACTGCGATGCCGCCAACAACCAATTCCGCCAGCATCCTTTAGATTATGTTGAAGGCCTGGAAAGCACTATTAAAGCATGTATTGCCAAAGCCGGAGCCGAAGTGGCCTCACAAATAAAAGCCATTGCGGTTGATACCACAGGTTCTACACCGGTAGCGGTAAACAAAGCCGGTGTGCCATTGGCATTATTACCCGAATTTGAGCACCACCCGGCTGCCATGTTTGTGCTTTGGAAAGACCATACCTCGGTTAAAGAAGCTGCCGAAATAAACGAACACGCCACTAAATTCGATATTAACTACCTGCAATACGTAGGTGGTATTTACTCGTCAGAGTGGTTTTGGGCAAAGTTGCTGCACATCCTTCGTACCGATGAGATAGTGCGCAACAATATATACTCTTGGGTTGAGCATTGCGACTGGATTCCGTTTTTATTAACCGGCGGTACCGATGCCGACCAAATTATGCGTGGCCGTTGTTCATCAGGCCATAAAGGTTTATGGGCTGCCGAGTTTGGTGGTTTACCTCCTGATGAGTTCTTCTCCTCGTTAGACCCGCTTTTAAAAGGATTTACTGAGCGTTTATATAAAGAAACTTATACATCAGATGTTCCTGCCGGAAACTTATCTCCTGAGTGGGCTGAACGTTTAGGCCTATCAACCGATGTATTGGTAGGTGTTGGTGCATTTGATGCCCACATGGGTGCCGTTGGCGGCCAAATTGAGCCTTATCACCTGAGCAAGGTAATGGGAACCTCAACCTGTGATATTTTGGTTGCCCCAAACCGCGATATGGAAGGCAAACTGGTTAAAGGTATTTGCGGACAGGTTGACGGCTCGGTTATTCCAGGCATGGCAGGTTTAGAAGCCGGTCAATCGGCCTTTGGCGATACGTATGCCTGGTTTAAAAACCTGTTGGCCTGGCCTATTCAAAACCTGCTGAATGATTCGGCCGTAGTTGACGTGCAAACCGCCGAAGCTTTAAAAGAAGAAATGATCGGTAAGATCATCCCCGAACTAAGCAAAGCCGCCGCAGCTTTACCGTTAGACGAGAAAGCCGAACTGGCTACCGATTGGTTTAACGGCCGCCGTACGCCCGATGCCAACCAACTGTTAAAAGGTACCATTACCGGTTTAGGTTTAGGCAGCGATGCCCCGCGCGTTTTCCGTGCACTGGCCGAGGCTACCTGCTTTGGTGCACGCAGTATAGTGGAGCGTTTCAGGAGCGAAGGGGTGCCGGTTGAAGGTATTATTGGTATTGGCGGTGTGGCTAAAAAATCACCCTACATTATGCAAATGATGGCTGACGTACTGCAAATGCCAATCCGTATTCACCAGTTTGAGCATACCTGTGCCTTAGGCGCGGCTATGTTTGCTGCCACTGTTGCGGGCATCTACCCTAAAGTAGAAGACGCCATGGAAGCTATGGGTGGTGGCTTTGATGTGGAGTACTTCCCTGAAGCTGCCAATACCGAGTTTTATAACAAGCGCTACGCGCAATATAATACCTTAGGTAAGTTTACCGAAACAACTGTATAACTTCTGAACCGGAATTTTAGGAATTAGTAGAATTTTCAGAATTCTGTTCTTTCTATAAATTCCTAAAATTCCGGTTCAAGACAAATAACATATTCGAAATGAGTAAATACGATCATATAAAACAGGCCGCCTACGCCGCCAATATGGAACTGCCCAAACTTGGTCTGGTTATTTTTACCTTTGGTAACGTGAGCGCCGCCGACCATGATTTAGGCGTGTTTGCCATTAAACCAAGCGGTGTACCTTACGAAGATCTTTCGCCCGAGAAAATGGTGATCGTTGATTTTGACGGCAATACTATTGAAGGTGATTTACGTCCGTCGTCAGACACCAAAACCCACGCCGTTTTATATAAAACCTGGGGACCGGCAATTGGTGGTGTTTGCCATACGCACTCTACCTACGGTACTGCCTGGGCACAATCACAGCGCGATATTCCGATCTTCGGCACCACCCACGCCGATTATAACACGGTAGACATCCCGTGCGCGCCGCCAATGATCGACGAGTACATTGCCGGCGATTACGAGTACAAAACAGGTTTCCAGATCATGGATGTGTTTGAGGAAAAAGGCTTGGATTATAAAGAGGTTGAAATGGTATTGGTGGGCAATCACGCACCGTTTACCTGGGGTAAAACCGCTGCCAAAGCCGTGCATAATAGTGCGGTGTTAGAAGCAATTGCTAAAATGGCCCTGCTAACCGAACAAATTAACCCACAGGCCCCACGCCTAAAAGATGCTTTAATACGTAAGCACTACGAGCGAAAACACGGACCTGATTCATATTATGGACAGAGCTAAGTGAGTGGTTGAATGGTTGATTGGTGAGTAGTTGATACTACCATGGCATATCATCCGTTCTCCTTTAAAAAACTACTTAACTCAATCAACTAATCAACTACTTAACAATTCAACAAAAAGAATGATTAATTTAAAAGAACTTGAAGTTTGGTTTGTAACCGGCAGCCAGGACCTTTACGGCGAGGATACGCTGAAACAGGTTGCCGAGCACTCGCAGGAAATTGCACGTGGTTTAGATGCCAACGCTGCTGTTCCGGTGAAAGTGGTTTTTAAACCAACTGTTAAATCATCTGAAGAGATATACAGCCTCATTCAGGAAGCCAACGTAACGCCTAACTGTATTGGCTTAATTACCTGGATGCACACTTTCTCGCCCGCTAAAATGTGGATTCGCGGATTGAGCATCCTTAAAAAGCCTGTGCTTCACCTGCATACCCAG
Organism: Mucilaginibacter terrae; assembly: GCF_031951985.1. Classification (NCBI taxonomy): domain Bacteria; kingdom Pseudomonadati; phylum Bacteroidota; class Sphingobacteriia; order Sphingobacteriales; family Sphingobacteriaceae; genus Mucilaginibacter; species Mucilaginibacter terrae. The sequence continues at coordinate 3,847,678 of NZ_JAVLVU010000001.1, forward strand.
TTCAATGCCCAAATTCCTTGGAGCAGCATTGACATGGACTTTATGAATCTTAACCAAAGCGCCCACGGCGACCGTGAGTTTGGTTTTATGATGAGCCGTATGCGCTTACGCCGTAAGGTGGTTGTTGGTCACTGGCAAGAGGAAGAAGTAGCCAACCAAATTAGCGTTTGGGCACGTGCTGCTGCCGGTTGGCATGATTGGCAAGGCGCTAAATTTGCCCGCTTTGGCGATAACATGCGCTACGTTGCCGTTACCGATGGTGATAAGGTAGAAGCCGAATTACAATTTGGTTTCTCGGTGAATACTTACGGTATTGGTGATCTGGTAGGCGTTATTAACGCGTTAGATTACTCGTTAATTGACCAGCAAATTGCCGAATACCACGACTTATACGATGTAGCTGCCGAACTGCAAAAAGGCGGCGCTCAGCATCAGTCGTTAATTGAGGCTGCTAAAATTGAGGTAGGTTTACGTACCTTCTTGAAACAAGGCGGCTTTAAAGGTTTCAGCGATACGTTTGAAGACCTGCACGGGATGGTACAATTACCGGGCATTGGCGCACAACGCCTGATGGCCGAAGGTTACGGTTTTGCCGGCGAAGGTGACTGGAAAACCGCTGCCCTGGTACGCGCCATGAAAGTAATGGGCGCCGGCCTGCCGGGTGGTAACGCCTTTATGGAAGATTACACTTACCATTTTGACGGTGCTAACTCTATGGTTTTAGGCTCGCACATGCTGGAGGTTGATCCGGCTATATCAACAGGTAAACCAAAGGTTGAGGTGCATCCCTTAGGTATTGGTGGTAAGGCCGATCCTGTTCGTTTGGTATTTAACGTGGCCGGTGGTGCTGCTTTGAACGCATCTATTGTGGATATGGGTAACCGTTTCCGTATGATCGTGAACGAGGTTGAGGCTGTTGAGCCAACCAACGATTTACCTAAACTGCCGGTAGCCCGTGTGCTTTGGAAACCATACCCGAACATGAAAGACGGATGTGCGGCCTGGATATATGCCGGTGGCGCTCACCATACCTGCTACAGCCAAAACTTAACCGACGAGCATTTACACGCCTTTGCCGAAATGGCGGGCATTGAGTACCTGTTGATAGGTAAAGAAACCAAGTTGCGCGAATTCCAGAAAGAGATTGCCTGGAACGATGCTTACTACAAAATGGGTAAATATTAATTAGCCCAACTTATATAATAAAGCTCCTGTATCGGTCATGATGCAGGGGCTTTTTATTTAGGTACAGCTGTTACAATGCGTTGAAAACCTGCGTATAAGTAATAAAACTATCTAAATCTGTTATGAAGAAGCTTCTACTTGTTTTATTAACCGGCCTGTCTCTTGCCGCTTGTATTAAAGAAAAGGATAATAATGAGATAACCGGCCCCGAACCGATGCCCGAGAAAGTACTGTCGCGCGACACAATAAAAAGCGGCCAGCTATGGGGCTTTGCCATCGGGCAAACCAGTGCCCAGGTTTATGCCAAAGCACAGGAGATAAGTGTTGAACGCAAAATAGCTTACATGAGTGTGGTTGGTAATGTTTTTACCTCACTCGAGCCTCTCGAAAACAAGATACCGCTGTACACCACCATTCTTTTAGACCAAACCATTGGCACCGGTACCGGCATACAAATTTACTTTGCCGACAATAAGGTAAAGAGCATGTGGACAAATGACGGCGTGCAAATGGGAAGATGGCCTGTTGTAACCGGCAGTAATTCATCAATAGCTGTTGAAGACCATATAAATGATGTGTACGCCAAACTGGTGAACATTAAAAAAATTAGCGCATATGCCAATAAATTTGAGCGTATTTCAATGTTCGATAAAGATTTTAGTAAAGCTTACGATCCGCAAATGGCCGCCTCGCGCCTGTGGTATGTAAACGGCAATATAGATGATAAGCAATATTACCGCTTAGAACTTAACTTTGTAGCAGGTAAGCTGGTTTCTATTTATTCTGCGCTGTTAGAAAAGTAGTTAGTTTTCCAAGACTATTAAAAGCCATTGCCTCGTACATAATGCAATGGCTTTTATTTGCCATCCTCTAAAATACTTATATCAAGCTTTCGGGATGATAGCTTGTCCTTATTTACCGTCCACAATTTCCAGTGCTTGTTTGATGGGGTAAAAGGTAATTGAGATTTGATCGCTTTAATGTACTCAATAGCATAAGCGTCCAGTTCTTCAAAAGGGAGAACAAACCAAACCGAAACGCTGTATTTGGAGCCGCACCTGAAACGTATTTGCGAATTGTGCAGCCGAACATCTATTATGGGGATGGTATCCTGCCCGGGCAATACTCTTTTATTCACCGGATTGATAAAATGGAAACGCCATGTTACCGAAAAGGTTATTTTGTTGAACTTTTCGTGAAATGCCAGTGCTTCATCAACTTGCCTTGCAACAATATTCCAGGTCCAAACGGAGGTTCCGGAACCAATATATTGACTTAATGACCACGACGGTAGCCCAAAGCGTTTAATTGTTTCCCACAGCAACTTAAACGAAATTTTTTCTCCCTGGAAAAAGCTATTAAACTCCAACTGAACGCCCAGGGGCTGAGGTGCATTGGTGAAATGATTGGCAAAGTCTATCAATCGCTTGTATAATTCTGAAGCAGCAAATTTATTTATATAATGAGCACCGCCCGATTTTAGTGGCAAGCCATCGTATGTAATGAATTTTTGCATGTTTTGTGGTGGTTGGGTGGTGCTTATAAATATAATACTGATTTTTATTTTTTACTGTAACCATTTGCCCTTTACCTGCATCTTATAAATAAGAACAACAAAACCATAATATCATGAAAACTATAGCCACCATATTATTAGCCACTGCATTGGTTGCAGGAGCAACCCAAACCTTTGCTAAGCCAGCCATTACGGTTAAAGCCTACCATACCGACGAGCAGGACCGCAAACTGTCGGGTTTTTCATCGGTAAGTGTATCGGGTTCATTCGATGTTTATCTTACACAGGGCAGCATCGAATCGGTTAAAGTGGAAGCTGATGCCGATGAGATAGATAAAATTGTGACTGAAGTTGATAACGGGGTTCTGAAAATTTATACCAAACGCACTACCGGCTTAACCTGGAACTGGGGAGGTAACAAAAAACGAATTGTACGTGTTGTGGCTAAAGACCTGCACAAAATTGGTCTGTCGGGTTCAGGAGATGTATTCTTTACCGATGGTTTCCGTACGCAGGATATGGTGGTAAGCTTGAGCGGTTCGGGTGATATTAAAGGTAAACTGGATGTTAAAAAGCTCGACGTATCCATCGTTGGTTCGGGTGATATCAGCCTTAGTGGTAGGGCCGAAACTTCGGCTGTTAAAGTATCAGGCTCGGGCGATTACAAGGGAAGTTCATTAACCACCGTGTCAACCTCAGTGAGAGTGGTAGGCTCGGGCGATGCCTCGGTAAACGTAAGTGGGAAATTGGATGCCTCGGTAGCTGGTTCGGGTGATATCCGCTACACCGGCGGGGTTAAACAAATATCAACCTCTAAAGCAGGTAGCGGCGATATACATAAGTTTTAAGCTTGATAATATAAATACTACAAAAGGCGCTTTATGCGCCTTTTGTAGTTTAAGTACGTAATATAACCATAAAGTTTGCCCAATATGGGCTTAACACTAAGAGCATAGTTTTACAATTAAACCTGTAAGTGGCTATGTTCAAATTTTTTGTACCAAAAAGCAATGTGTTCTTTAACCTGTTCAACCAGTCGGCATCCAATAATGTGCGTATATCCGAGCTGTTGTACAAGGCCGTAAGCAGCGATTCGCCACATGAGGAAAAGATGCATTTTAACCAGATAGCCCGGCTTAAAACCATTGGTAATGATTTAAAGCACCAGGTTTACACCGTGTCGTCGCGCTCGTTAATTTCGCCGTTTGAGCGTAATGATATGTATGCACTGGCATCAGCCATTAACCAGGTTTGCGATACCATGCACGTAGCCGCCCGCCGTTTAAGCCTGTATCAGTTAAGCACGGTAGAACCTGCCATTAAAGAAATTTCGGGCTTAATTATTGAAGCCAGCATGGAGCTCGACAAAAGCGTGAACTACCTGAGCAACCTGAGCCTGGCAGCCGATATAGCCGCCTGCTGCAAAAAAATACGTCAACTGGAAAACTACGCCGATCAGGTGTACGATAAGGCACTCTCATCTTTAGCCCATAACGAAACCAACGGCATCGAACTTATTAAATACACCGAAATACTGGCCGCTTTAGAGCGCGCAACCGACCGTTGCGAGGATGCTACAGATGTGATAGAGAGTATTGTAGTAAAGAATACGTAGAAGTTAAAACTTGCGCTCGTTTATAACGAGTGCTTAACATGGCTTTGCGTTTATAACGCAACTTATTGCATAATCCACAATATAATCATTCATCACAAACAAGCGTAATAGTGCATATAAAGCCTTATTTAATACTATTCAAATAAACCTCCAGCATAGTATAACCACTTTTGTGCAGTTTATTCCGGTCGGCTGCGTTGTTTTTATCTAAGCCGTTGGCTGTTTCCCAGGCATCGGGTATGCCGTCGTGGTCGGTATCGGCAGGAGCTGGTGCCATGTTATAAGCAGGCCAGCCACCTACGGCCAATGCATCATCAATAATGCCTGCTTTATTTAAACTGCCCATGCCTTTGGGGTTATTGTTTTTTACTTCGTTAACAACACGGCTGTCCACCGCGTCGCGTTTGGGGAGCAGTGCCCCGGCTTTTTCCAGTACCGAGGTATAGGCATCAGCAGCTTTTTGGGTGTTGATGTTTTCTGCCTTGAATGCGGTGCTCGTTAGCACGCTGCTGCGTTTATCCTGGGGCAACCGGTTAAGGTCTAAACCTGCATTATTATTGGCGCTTAGTGCGGCATCGCCTTCCATCATGTTGCCGTTTAAGTACCATTGCCCGGTTCCGGCTTCGTGGTAGGCTTCGCAAAACAGCTTTTTAACCCCCTCGGTTGCCGGACCGGGTTTGTAATAGTTGTTCACCATATTAATTTCCGACCGTCCGCCGGGAATTTTAATTTCGCCACCATAGCAGGCGCCGCTGCGCCCCCAGTTATAAATAACATTGTTGCGGTAATCTATCAACGCAATGGTATCATGCGCGCGTGAGCCATTAAAACGTACGGCGCGGCTATATTGATTGGCAATTAAGTTGTGGTGGTAGGTTACATACTGCCCGCCCCAAACGCCGCCGTAACTGCGCACGCCTTTTAAATGCCCTGCGTTATATAAACCCTCGCTTACTATGCACCATTGCACGGTTACGTTTTTAATATCGTACATGGCGGCGCACTCTTCATTTGCCCAGCTAAACGAGCAATGATCGATAATGATGTTTCGCATGTTTTCCATATCGAAACCATAAATGCCTGATGCGGCTTTACCTCCCGGTCTCGACCGCAGATAGCGGATAATAATGTTTCCGTTTTTGCCGCCACCGTTTAGGATGAAAGAATTGCCTTTAAGGCAAATGCCGTCAACGGGCGCGGTTTGACCTGCAATGGTAAGGTTGGAGCGGTTGATTTTTATAGCCGATTGTAACTCAATAATTCCGGCAACTTTAAATATAACAGTAAGCGGTTCAGTAGGGTAAGCCTTTAAAGCCTCCCTAAAGCTACCCGGGCCCGAATCATTTAGGTTGGTAACTTCGGCTACCTGTCCGCCACGGCCGCCCGTTGCATATTTGCCAAAACCTTCGGCTCCGGGGAAAGCCACAAGTTTATCATCCGATGGATTTATTATATAAGTGGGTTGCTTAAAGGAGAATAAATAAAAGGCTCCGCAACATAGTAATGCAGCTATTAATGCTTTTTTCATATAAGTATAATATGGTTTACAAACTTAAATGATTAAAGCAATTAACAGTTTAAAAGCCTTGTATTGGGGTGTAAAAGTTTGGGTACATTCGTTGTCAAAGCATGTACCTGAGCGGCAAACATCGCTCAGGTACAGGTAATATAAGGTTATTTGCTAATTATTTCAATCCGTAATTAAGATAGCCACCATCAGCTACTATTTCTGTTCCGGTAATAAAACTTGCGGCATCTGAAGCCAGGAACAACACCGTTTTTGCAATTTCATCAGCATCGCCTAATCTTTGCAGCGCTGTGGCCGAGGCTAAATATGCTTTTGCTTCGGGAGGTACAGCATATTCTAAACCGGGTGTTTGAACCGGCCCCGGGCTAATAATATTTACGCGGATCTTTCTATCTGCCAACTCGTTTGCAGCAATTTGGGCAATTTTATTTAATGCGCCTTTTGTTGCCGAATATATACTGGTTCCTAAATTGGAGGCCGTAGCCACTGTTGATGAGGTAAATACTACGGCCGCACCGTTTGCCAAATACGGAATAAGCTTTTGCAGGGTAAAGAAATGGCCTTTTACATTGGTGTTAAATTGCGCATCAAACTCAGCCTCTGTTGCTTGTTCAATAGGGGTAAATATGCCTATTCCGGCATTAAGGAATAAAATATCCAATTTTTCGCCGCTATCGGCAATTGCTTTTTCCAGTATCGAAATATCGGCCAGATTAGCTGTATCTGAAACCACGGTTCTCAATTTGGTGCTGTCGATCTCGGCAGCAGCGTTCTGTAAATTTTTGCTGTTTCTGCCGGTAATCCAAACATTAGCACCTGCATTAATAAATGCCTTAGCAGTTGCCAAACCAATTCCTGTGGTTCCGCCTGTTATAACTACGTTTTTATTTGTGAAATTCATTGTTATATTTTTTGTTTACAATGCAAACTTATAACACATAAATTTATTTTGGTAACTTTGTAACCAAAAGTAACAGTAACATTTGGGTAACAAGGTAACTTATGGTTGATAACGCTTGTATTTTAGGGCATAAAAAAGAGGTGATGGCTGTACATGATGCCATGGACGTGCTGAACGGAAAATGGAAGATTTCCATCATCTCGTCTATTTGCTTTTACAATGAAAGGCGATTTTCAGACATTCTAAACGATGTGAATGGAATATCAAATAAAATGCTGAGTAAGGAGCTAAAGGAACTGGAGGCAAATAAACTGATAAAGCGAAGCGTGTTAGATACACAGCCTGTAACGGTAAAGTATAACCTTACAGAATACGGACGTACGTTGCAAACCATTATCAACAATCTTGCCGAGTGGGGTATGGAGCACAGGAGAGTAATTACCGGGAAATAGTATTTGTAATACAACCTCTCTTTACAAAGTTAGGGCACAAAAGGTATACCCTTGTTTACTCCAAGCTTCTAAAGCTCTGGGCAGCGTATACTCCAGCCGGTTAAAGGCTTTTAAGCTATCATGAAACACCACTATCGAGCCGTTTTCGGTATGTTTAAGTACGCCTTTAAGGCAATCTTTGGGTTTAAGCGACATATCGAAATCTCCGCTTAATACATCCCACATTATAATTTTGAGGTGGGGTTTTAAAGTAAACAACCTTTGCGCTTGTGAGCGTTTAACACGGCCATAAGGCGGGCGGAATAATGACGTGCCCAATTGCTCATCGGCCTTTAAATAATTGGCTACGTAGTTATCATCGTCGGTTTTCCAGCCTTTGAGGTGATTATAGGTATGGTTGCCAATAGCATGGCCATCGGCTTTTACCTGTTCAAAAATGTCGGGGTGTTTATGTACGTTATCGCCAATGCAAAAAAAGGTGGCTTTGGCATTATACTGTTTAAGAGTTTTAAGTACAAACGGGGTAACTACCGGTATGGGGCCATCATCAAACGTAAGGTAAATAACCGGCTCGTTGCGCGCTGCGTTCCAGGTGAATTTGGGATAGAGCTTTTTGAGCAGCCAGGGCGATTTTACCAGGTACATACGCAAATAAAAGCATTTTTATTGAGAGACAGCAATCACCAATAAGGTAAGCTTACCGCCCCTGCAAAGGTTTAGCCTTAAAATATTTAATAAAATGATCGGCCCCAATTAGCAGGCAAAATACAAACCCCGCCTCAAAAATCAGCTTCAACACTTTTGCCGGTACGCCCGATAGCATAGCCACATAGCCCGGGAGCAAATAATTACCCGCCAGGCCAACCAAGGTAAACATGGCAAAGCATAGCAGCGAATACCTGATGTATTTGTAGTTGTTTTTGCGCTGTATTTGATGCTGCATACGGGCCATAACCTGTTGCTCAAAGCTGGCATTGGGCATAGTGAGCCTGCTTTTGCTAATGGCTTTTCCTAATTCAAAATCTTTATCTTCAAACTCGTTCATGCCTTTTGCTTTTTTTGTTGCTCAATGATGGACTGCATGCGTTTGCGGCCACGGTGCAATAATACTTTAATATTGGCTTCGGTATAGCCGGTTATAATACAAATATCCTTAATGCTGCTTTCTTCTAAATAAAACAGGCGCAGGGCAATAGCCTCGTTAGGGGGCATCAGTTTAAAAGCAAAGTTTATCATTTCAAATCGTTCACTTTCTTGCAAATTATTTAAACTATCGGTGTCGGCAATATCCATCTCATAGTCTTCACAGTATACCAACTGTTGCTTTTTTTCTTTTTTTAGCCGCATAAAAGCCTCGTTTACTATTATGCGGTAAAACCAGGTTTTAAAAGCCGATTGCTGGCTGAACGATGCAATGCCGTTGAATGCTTTAATAAACGCATCCTGTGCTACCTCCTCGGCCACAAAATCATCTTTTACTATAGATACGGCCAGTGTAAATGCCATGTCTTCGTAAGTTCGGATAAAATAGCGGTAAGCGCTTTCCTCGCCGGCAATAAGCTGTTTAATATAAAAGCTTTCGGTAGATGGGCTATTTGCCATTTACCTTGCCGGCTTTATTAGCTATAATCATTGAAATACCACCCGAAATACCCAAAATAGGTAAACCCAGCTGAGCATGAACGGCTACAAATTTGTCGAGCACGTAAATAAACAATAAGCCGATGCTGAGGCCAATGATGATGATACCTACTTTAAGTAATGAGGCACCGGGCATTTTGTCAACTGTTTCTTTAGGGTCGAGGCCTTTCTCCAGCAAAAACAAACGCTCTTTGGAGTTGGCCCTGTGCCAAAAGTACCAGGTTAAAAATAAACAGGTGGTTATGGTTACGGTGGCAACACTTACTACTAATGCTTTTTCCATGTTGTGTGAAGTTAAATTTACCTGTTTGATTATTAAATTTTTCAAAAGGTTACAACTTGCAATATTTTATAGAAAATACTTGTCGTAGGCATTCACAGAATTTAATATTCCGCTTCCTGAAGAGATAGAGAGTCTTATCTTACTTGTTCAACAACTTCTCAATATGAGCGGTAACATTCTGTTCAAAATCATCATCATAGCCCACCAGCGTGCTTGCCACTTTGCCGTCTTTGTCAATAAAATAATATGTCGGGAATGCAGTAACATGATAGGCTTTAACCACGTTTGCGGCATCAATGCAGCCCGGATACTTGATCGTGTATTGCTTTTCAAATGCTAAAACCGCTTTCTGTTTGTCTCGTTCACTAAGGCTTATAATCACGACATCCTTATTTTTATACTTTTCGTAGATCGCATTCAATGGTTTAACAGATAGCATGCACCCTGCACAACCAATAAAGTAAAAATCCATCACCACAACTTTGCCTTTCATCTCACTTAACGAAACCTTATTACCATTTACATCATGCAAAGTCCAGTCTGGTGCCGCTGTGCCCGAGGTTAGTAAGGTTGGTTGCGCGGCGTTTTCCTTTCTGGGGTTAAAGCGGGTGGGTACGGCAAAACGTGAAGTATTTACACCGGTTTGGTTAAACTTGTAATCAAAATATCTTTTCTCATCATAATAGGTTGTTACCATGTTACGATAATTATATCTTCCTTTAATAGTTGCCAAAATCGGCAATCCGGTTCTTTTGTTAATATAAAATTCTCTGCGCGAGTATATATGTTCGTTATCTTCAATCGTATCTAATACGTTAACTACAATATGCGAGGCTGTTATATTATTGATGATAGTGTCCTCAACCATTTTGATAGGAAAATGGCGTTTATCATGAAAGTTTCTTACAAATCTCAGGCTGCCAATAAGTGACTGATCGTATGCCGATGATGATTTCTCTAAGAAAAAGGTAGTATCTGCAATTGATAAAACTTGTATGCCTTCTCCATTGTACAAATCAATTCTGTGAAAGCTTTCGTTTTGGTGGTCGGTTTCGATGCTATAATAATATCCAACTTGCTTATCATCAGCATTTTTAAGAAAGAGTTCATGGTTATGAGCCACGGTGGTATCAATGCCCATATCTCTTCGCTTGTTAACAGAACGATAACTGAAGTTTTGATAGCTTTCTAATTTGGAGATGAGGGAATTGATTAAGGACACCTGTGCCTTAGCGCTGCTGCTACATAGCAGTAATATTATATACAGAATTGGTTTAACAAGCTTTTTAGTGGTATAAGGCATACGGATAGATTAATTACAAGGCAACAAGTCGATTCTGTAAAGCTATGAAGGATTTAAAGAAGAGCAAATGCTTTAACTTATTTTAACTAACCGTCAATAACCCTTCACTGAATTTAATATTCCGCTTGAGGAATAGGCTCGGCAACCAGGGCATTGCCCTGCAAATCATAATAGGTGCACAGCATGGCTTGGGTGTCAATTACCCATTTTTCAACCCCGGCATCGGCCGCCTGCTGGCAAAAGGTAGCAAAATCAGTTTGCCCTTGCTGGTGTATGCGTTCAAGGTGCTCAATACGTTTCATGAAACACTAAACTGAACACCGGGTAATTTCGGAACTTTTCCGGGTAATTTCGCGGTTTTCAGAAGAAAAAATTGAAGGAACACAGGGGACTTTATTTTTGCTTGTTAAGTAGTTTTAATGCCTCTGCCGCTACAACCCGCCCCGATATTAACGCCGGCGGCACACCCGGACCAGGTACAGTAAGCTGCCCGGTATAGAGCATGTTTTTTATTTTCTTTGCCCGCATGGCCGGTTTTAAAAATGCGGTTTGACTAAGCGTGTTGGCCAATCCGTAGGCATTACCTTTAAAGGAATGGTAATCGGCCTTAAAATCGTTCATGGCGTAGCTGCGTTTTACCACAATATTTTGGCGGATACTTTGCCCGGTGATGGCCTCAAAACGATTGAGCATCAGGTCAAAGTATTTTTCGCGCAGGGCTTCATCATCGTGCAATCCCGGTGCCAGCGGCATCAAAAAAAACAGGTTCTCATGCCCCTCGGGCGCTACGGTAGCATCTGTTTTTGAGGCGCACGATACGTAGAATAATGGCTTGGTTGGCCATTTAGGGTCGGTATATATTTCGCGGGCATGCAGCTCAAAATCTTCATCAAAGAACAGGTTATGATGCTCAATACCCTCAACCCGCTTATCTAAACCTATATAATAAAGTAAACTTGAGGGCGACATGGTGCGGCTATTCCAGTACTGCGGCGTATAATTACGGTTTTCTTTGGGGATGAGTTGCTGGTCGGTATGCTCATAATCGGCCCCCGAAATGATCAGGTCAGCAGTAAATGATCCTGCTTTAGTATGCACCTGCCCGGCTTTGCCGTTTTGTATGTCGATGGCTGTTACCTCGGTATTGAGTTTAATTTCAACCCCATAGCTTTCGGCCAGGCTAACCATGGCTTTAACAATCTGGTTCATGCCGCCTTGAGGGTACCAGGTGCCCAATACCAGGTCGGCATAATTCATCATGCTGTACATGGCCGGGGTATTTTGCGGCGTGGCTCCCAAAAACAACACCGGAAACTCCAGCAACTTAATAAGCTTGGGGTTTTTAAAGTATTTGCGCACATGCTTGCTCATGCTGGTGAGCAACTGTATACCAAGGCTTTTCTTTAACAAGTTAAGATCCATGTACTCGGTAATGGAGTGCGATGGTTTAAAAACGTATTCGCCCATACCCACCCTGTACTTGTATTCGGCCTGTTTCAAAAACTCGTCGAGCGCCTGGCTGCTGCCGGGTTCAATGCGCTCAAATAAGGCTTTTAGCTTGTCCATATCGGCGGCTACGTCAATATGGTCGTTTTGGGCATAGTAAACACGATAACCTGGGTCGAGGCGTGTTAAGTGGTAATAATCAGATGGTTTTTTACCAAACAGGGCAAAGTAATCTTCAAAAACATCGGGCATCCAATACCAGCTTGGGCCCATATCAAAGGTAAACCCTTCGTGCTGCCATATACGGGCGCGGCCGCCGGGCTGGTCGTTCTTTTCTAAAATAGTAACTTCGCAGCCTTCTTTAGCCAGCAGCGTGGCTGCTGCCAGACCCGAAAATCCTGCACCAATAACAATAACCTTTTTTTTGCTCATGCCGTGTTTACAAGGGCAAAGTAAGCAAATTGTTTGGCGCGGCGGTCAAACAATGTAGCTTCAATTATGTACATTTGGTTGATTACCTGCTAACCGATGAATTTATTTGACGAAACCTGCTTTGAGTGCAGCAAAATTATTACTTCTAAGTACAGTACATCGTTTAGCAAAGGTATCATGGCTTTTGATAAGCGTTTCCGTTATCCCATTTATGCCATATACGGTTTTGTACGCTACGCCGACGAAATTGTAGATACATTTCATGACTACGATAAAGCCGCGCTTATTGCAAGTTTCAGGGCGCAAACCTTTGAAGCCATCGCGCAAAAAATAAGCTTGAACCCGGTTTTGCATGCATTTCAGCAGGTGGTTAATCAATTTGGTATCGACCATGAATTGATCGATGCTTTTCTGCGCTCCATGGAAATGGACCTTGATAAAACGGCTTATGATAGTGCAACCTATCAAACCTACATTTATGGTTCGGCAGAGGTGGTTGGCCTGATGTGCCTGCACATATTTTGCGATAATAACAAAGAGCAATATGAGCAACTGGTGCCAATGGCGCGCAGCTTGGGCGCAGCGTTTCAAAAAGTGAATTTTTTGCGCGATGTAAAGTCTGATTTTGAAGAGCGCGGCCGTACCTACTTCCCTCTTGTTGACTTTAGGCGCTTTAGCGAGCAGGACAAAAAAGATATTGAGGCCGATATTGAAAAGGATTTTGATGATGCTTTCAAAGGCATTAAACAATTGCCCGGCGGTACACGCCTGGGTGTTTATGTGGCCTATATTTACTACCGCCAATTATTCAAAAAAATAAGCCGTACACCGGCCAATACTATACTGCAAAAACGTATTCGTATATCTGATGCGCAAAAAACGGCGTTATACTTCAAAGCTGTTTTGCATCAAAAGTTAAATGTGATTTAATGAAGTTTAGTTGCCCGTTTTTTGCTTTCCTGTTTTTTATACTTACCACTACCAGTATTTGCAGGGCCGATGTGCCTGAACCGCAGGTTATACGTAAGCAATTATTAGTAGCACTCGAAAAGCGCAGTTTAACCGACTCGCTTTACAAAGCCCTTACCAACGAGCCTAATAAAACACCCCTGCTTACCTGTTATCTTGGCGTAGTGCAAGCCCTTAAAGCCAAACATGCCTGGAACCCATATTTTAAAGTGAAGTACTTAAACGATGCCGAAAAGACATTAAAAACCGCGGTAGCGGGGCAGCCTGATAATATTGAAATTCGTTTTATGCGCTTTTCAATAGAGCATAACGTGCCGGGCTTTTTGGGCTATACCAAGCATTTGGTAGCCGATAGGGAGGAGATGATTAAACAGCTGAATCGAAAGCATTACACCACGGCCGATGAAAGCGTGGTACGTACTATCATTAAGTTTCTTATCGACTCGAAACGTTGCACCCCGCACGAAACCGAAACCCTGCATAAACAATTAGCCGCCTTAAAGTGAAATACGCTTACCTGCTCATCAACTTTTTGACTGTTATATTTCCCGTGCTGTTATCATTTGATAAACGCGTGGCTTTTCATAAAAGCTGGAAATTTATTTGGCCGGGCATGGCTATCACCGGTTTGGTGTTTTTGTTTTGGGATGTGCTGTTTACGCTCAAAGGTGTATGGTCATTTAATGATAACTACATTGTTGGCATCCGCTTTTGGGGGCTTCCGTTAGAAGAAGTGCTGTTCTTTCTCACTGTGCCCTTCTCCTGCATTTTTATTTATGCCTGTTTAAACTATTACATAAAGTGGCAGTTTCCGGCTGGCATAAGCAAATGGATTTCCAACCTCATGATCTTGTTGAGTATGGTGATGCTTGCTATGTATTTCGACAGGTTATATACTACGGTTACCTTTGGGCTGCTTTTGGTAATGATATTTGCCGTTCAGTATGTATTAAAATCGGTTTGGCTGCCACGCTTTTATATGGCTTACATTGTATCGCTGCTGCCGTTTTATATTGTTAACGGCATACTTACTTCGGTACCCATTGTACTTTATAATAATGCCGAAAACATAGGCAGGCGGGTTGGCACTATTCCTTTTGAAGATCACTTTTACTCATTGACCTTGCTACTCATGAACGTTGCCTTTTTTGAGTATTTTAAAAACAAGCGTAGCTTAGCAGCATGAGTTTGCCTGTATATACCCGCTCGCAACTGGCCCTGCGTAATGGGCAAGACAAGCCCCAGATTTGGGTAGCTTACCGCGGAACCATTTATGATGTAGGCAAAAGCCGCTTATGGCGCGATGGTAAACACTATGAACACTGGGCCGGGCAGGATCTCACAGAGGAAATGCTGGATGCCCCGCACGCCGATGATGTGTTTAAGCGCTTTGAGGTAGTAGGGGTGCTGGGTTGACTCTTATAAAAACGTCATTGCGAGGTACGAAGCAATCTCTGAACTATGCAAGAATGAATATCTTACGCAGAGATTGCTTCGTACCTCGCAATGACGGAAGTTTTTATATCATAGATCTAAGTTTATAGCTCAATTTCAAACTGCGCCAGGTTTATAAATTCCTGCACACGACCTGCAACTTCTTCTTGGGTAAGATTCTTTATTTTTTCGGTACCAAATTTCTCCACACAAAAAGAAGCTAATGCTGAGCCAAAAATGATGGCGTTTTTCATATTGTTGAAGTTGATGGTACCAACCTTAGCCAAATAACCAATAAAACCACCGGCAAAAGTATCACCGGCACCGGTTGGGTCAAATACATCTGCCAACGGCAGGGCAGGGGCCGAGAACACTTTATCTTCGTGGAACAGCAAAGCACCGTGCTCACCTTTTTTAATGATGAGGTATTTAGGGCCCATGCCTAAAATTTTACGGGCAGCTTTTACCAATGAGTATTCGCCGCTTAACTGGCGGGCTTCAGCATCATTAATGGTTAAAACGTCAACCATTTTGATAGTTTCGAGCAAATCATCCAGTGCAATGTCCATCCAGAAGTTCATGGTATCCATTACTACGAGCTTAGGGCGGTTTTTAAGGCGTTTAATAACCGTTTGCTGCACCTGTGGGGTAAGATTGCCCAGCATCAAAAATTCGCAGTCCTGATACGACTCTGGGATGATGGGGTCAAAATCAGCCAGTACGTTTAGTTCGGTAGCCAAAGTATCGCGGCTGTTCATATCATTATGGTAGCGTCCGCTCCAAAAAAACGATTTTTCGCCTTGCTTTACCTGCAGGCCTTCGGTACTAATATGATGTTGCTGAAAATCGGCAATCTCACTTTCGGGAAAATCGTCGCCTACCACGGCAACAATTTTTACATCGTTATAAAAGTATGATGCGGCCAAACTGGCATAGGTAGCAGCCCCGCCAACAATTTTATCGGTTTTACCAAAGGGGGTTTCGATAGCGTCAAATGCCACAGTACCAATCACTAATAAACTCATGTGAAAAATATTTAAATTTTTTTTGTGCAAATATTGTGAAATATCCGCGAAGTTTATACTTTTGCACCACTCCAAACCGGAAAAGATTCCTGAGTAGCTCAGCCGGTTAGAGCATCTGACTGTTAATCAGAGGGTCGCTGGTTCGAGCCCAGCCTCAGGAGCCTCAAAATCAATGATTTATCCCCACTCTGGCGAGTGGGGATTTTTTTTTCGCATAGTTTTCGCATACTTTTCAGTATTGCATACCGCAGACGAAATTCCTTAGTTGACAAAAGATCCTTTTTAAGCCGTATACTAACCATCCCCAAAAGCATAGCCTTTAAAAAAATGTTTTTATTCTGTCATGTTATTTAAAACAATAAAAACCCCTTGT
The DNA here is from genome assembly GCF_031951985.1 of Mucilaginibacter terrae. Taxonomy (NCBI): domain Bacteria; kingdom Pseudomonadati; phylum Bacteroidota; class Sphingobacteriia; order Sphingobacteriales; family Sphingobacteriaceae; genus Mucilaginibacter; species Mucilaginibacter terrae. The sequence goes on from NZ_JAVLVU010000001.1 coordinate 3,863,781, forward strand.
TTTTTTGAACACTGTTTAATAACATTGCATTGTTTTACACCCAAACCAAAATGGCAGGCAATAATATATTTGTAACTTGTTAATTTAGAATGAGCATAGCAGAAAGAAAGTTAGAAGAGAAACAAGAGATGCACGAACGCATCCTTAACGGAGCGCGAAAGATATTCCTGGAGAAAGGCTATGACCAGACCAGCATGCGCAATATCGCTCAGGAGATCAACTATAGCCCAGGCTCCATATACTTCTATTTCAAAGATAAAAGTGAGATCTTCCACGAATTGCATAAAGAGGGTTTTCTCCTGCTGCTTAACCAGTTAAAGGTGCTGGAAAAGGTCCGTGATCCCTTTGAAAGATTGAAAGCCTCAGGCCGGGTTTTTATCCAGTTCGCACAAGAGAACAAGGATTACTATAACTTGATGTTCATCGTAGAAGAGCCGGTTAAAGATCCTTCGTCTGAAGGATTCCAGATAGCCGAGGAGGCGATCAGCTATATGCAGGGAATGATCATCGAATGCCAGCAGAAAGGCAAATTCAAGGATATGGATACGGAATATTTTACTTTCCTGATCATTTCCGTGGTACACGGCATTTGCGCACTTTTCTGTAAGAATCGCAATACCAGTTTTGTTGGCAAGACCGATGAAGAACTGATGGAGAATGGCTACGAGTCTTTCGTGGCCTTACTCGAAAAAAGTTAGCTATTTTTTTGAAACAATATTGAACACTGTTCAAATTTAAAACAATGATTAAAATGAAATTTAGAAATCAAACATTTTATCAGCTTTTGCTTTTATCGTCGGCCTTACTGGCCGCACCAATAGTAAAAGCCCAGGGGAAGCTGGATGAATATATCCGGGATGGCCTTGCCTCCAATGAGAGCATTAAGCAACAAAACTTTGTGTTGGAAAAGAATGTCTATGCATTGAAAGAAGCTAAAAGCATGTTCCTGCCGGAGGTTACTTTTTCAACCACGTATACCAAAGCTGACGGGGGGCGTACGATAGATTTTCCTACCGGCGACCTGTTTAACGGTGTTTATGCCACGCTGAACCAGCTGACAGGTACTAACGCTTTTCCGCAATTGCAGAACCAGAAGATCCTGCTTAACCCGGATAATTTCTATGATGCCAAATTCCGCACAACACTTCCCATCCTGAATGCGGAACTGATCTATAACAAGCGGATCAAAAAGCAGCAGATCGACCTGCAGAAAGCTGAAGTATTGCTTTACAAGCGGGAACTGGTCAAAGAGATCAAAACAGCCTATTACACTTACTTGAAAGCTGTTAATGCTACCGATATCTATCAATCCTCACTCCGGCTGGTTGAAGAAGGACAAAGGATCAACACCAAACTATATGAAAATAGCAAGGTCAACCGCACGGTAGTACTCAGAAGCCAGAACGAAGTATCAAAGATAAATGCTTCGCTTACCAGTGCCAGGAAAACTGCGGAATCGGCGCGCTACTATTTTAACTTCCTGCTCAACCGCCCGCTTACCGACAGTATCTTATCGGATAATATTAAGGTATTGCCGGCAAATGAACAACTTGGGGGAAACAGCGTCAGCGGCAGGGAGGAACTCTCTAAACTCCGGATCGCCAAAGATATTAACGGCAACCTGACGGGACTAGCTAAGTCTTACATCGTTCCCAAATTAGGGACGTTTATCGACCTGGGTTCACAGGCTTTTGACTGGAAGTTCAATAACAACAGCCGCTATTACCTGTTCGGCGTGTCTCTCCAATGGAACCTCTTTTCTTCCGGCAAGAACAATTACCGGGTGAAGCAGGCGATCGCCGATCAGCATGCCCTGGCCTCGCAAACAGATCATGTACAACAGCAACTGCTGACGGAATTGAAGGTACGCCAGGCCGGTATGCAAAGCGCCATTGCCCAATACCAGGCGGCCGAATCACAATTAAAAACCTGCCAGACCTATTACGGTGATATGCTGAAGCTATACAAACAAGGCATGGCGATCTATATCGAGCTGCTCGATGCCCAGAACCAATGGATCGATGCACAGCTTAAAACAAATATTGCCCTTTACGATACCTGGATCGCCAATACGGCGATCGAACGTGCGAACGCCAGTTTTACTATTCAATAAAATCAAGACCATGAAAAAAATACAACTATTCAGCATTATCCTAGCAGCGCTAATTTTAGTGGCTGCCTGCAAAGAAAAACACCAGGAAGGAGATCCAATAGGACAACCGGATATCATCCCCGTAAAAACAGCCCCGGTGTCTACGCTAGGTGTACCCGATCAAATCACCGCCACCGGCCTCGTGAGTACAGAGGATGAAGCCAAATACGCCTTTAAGATAGGTGGCGTGATCAGCCGAATCCTGGTTCAGGAGGGGCAGTCCTTTAAACAAGGGCAATTACTGGCTACACTCAATTCCACAGAAATTTCAGCAGGTTTGGCACAATCCAGCCTCAGTGTAGAAAAAGCAGCGCGTGACTATAACCGCGCGTTGAATTTATACAAAGACAGCGTTTATACTTTAGAACAACTACAGAATACTAAAACAGCTTTGGATGTAGCTAGGAAAGCAAGAGAAGCAACCGCTTTCAATGAGCGTTACTCTAAAATTTATGCGGCTTCTGATGGCTTTGTCAGCAAGAAGATAGCGAACGAAGGAGAAGTGATTGCCGAAGGCATGCCGGTACTGCTCATCAATTCTACCGAGCAACACAACAGCTATTCGCTTAAGGTGGGTGTTACCGACCGGGAATGGGCCATCATTAAGCAGGGCCAAACCGCCAAAGTAACGCTCGATGGCTATGCCGGTAAAACCTTTGATGCGACTGTATTCCGCAAGTCCCAGGCAGCAGACCGTGAACTGGGTTCTTTCCAGATCGAATTAAAGCTGCAACTGAACGGTGTAAAACCAGCGGTGGGCATGTTTGGCAAAGCCGAGATCGCTACCCATCAGGATGAAAACGTGATGGTTATTCCCTACGCATCACTGGTAGAGGCCGATGGCGACAAAGGATTTGTATTTACCACAGTAGGATCAAACCGGGTAAAACGAGTGCCGGTCAGCATTTTGAAGTTCGACAATGAAAATGTGTATCTCAAAGATAAACTGGAAGGCATAGACCAGATCGTCGTTTCCAACAGTGCCTACCTCAACGAACAATCCATCATAAAAATCATTCAATAAGGTCATGAAGATCACCAATTTTGCCGTTAAGAATTATCAGTTCACGCTGATCATATTCCTTATGGTGGCCGTTGTCGGCTTGCTGACACTGTTTACCATGCCCCGTTCGGAAGATCCTACCACGCATCCTCCGCAGTATATCATTACGGTTATTTACCCGGGTACCAGTCCCAAGGATATGGAAGAACAGGTCGTGAAACCCATCGAGAATAAGATCTATGGTCTGGAAAATATAGAAAAGATCCTGACGACCGTCGAAGATGGCGTAGCCGTTATCCAACCTAAGTTCAAATATGGCGTGGATGTCGACAATAAGTACCAGGAAATATCCACCGAGATCAATGCTTTAAAAAACAGCGAACTTCCCAAAGATATTTACCTGATCAAAACGGAAAAGGTATCCTCGGCGGATGTAAAGATCCTGCAGGTTGCCCTGTTGTCTGACCAGGCTTCTGGTAAAATGCTGCGGGACGAAGCAGATATCTTAAAAACACAGTTAGAGAAGATCACCAACCTCAAAGAGGTGAAATACTTCGGCATGCCCGAGCAGGAGATCCGCATCGACATACAACTGGATAAACTGGCACAGTTAAAAATACCGCTTAATGTGGTCATGGGTAGTTTGCAAAGTGAGGCTGCGGATATTCCAGGCGGCAGCATTAACCTGGACAGCAAGGTTTTTAATGTGAAAACCAGCGGTAAATTCAAGAACACCGATGATGTAGCCAATACGGTGATCTACAATGCCAACGGCAAGATCATTTATTTGAAGGATGTAGCCACGGTAAGTTATAAGGACGCTACGGTAAACCACATCACACGGATAAATGGTCACCGTTGCGTGCTGGTTACGGCAGCCATGAAAGACAATGTAAATATTACCAGCGTTCAGAAAGAATATTTACTGGTACTGGAAGCATTCGGGAAAACCCTGCCGGAGAATATCCACATGGTCAAAAACTTCGATCAGGCCAATATGGTATCCGAGCGCCTGGGGCATTTGGGTTTTGATTTTGGTTTGGCCATTGTTCTGGTCGTGATCACGTTGCTGCCATTAGGGTTCAGGGCATCTTTGATCGTAATGATCTCTATCCCGCTATCTTTAGCCCTGGGGCTCATTGCTATGAACCTGTTGGGTTATTCTTTAAACCAGTTAAGTATTGTCGGCCTGGTGGTGGCCTTAGGCTTGCTGGTAGATGACAGCATTGTGGTGGTAGAGAATATTGAGCGCTGGCTCAGGGAAGGCCATTCGCGAATGAACGCCATTTTTAAGGGAACGAAACAGATCGGCGCAGCCGTTGTCGGCTGTACTGCGACGCTGGTGATCGCATTCCTGCCCCTGGCCTTTTTACCCGATGTGGCCGGTGAATTTGTCCGCAGCCTGCCTATGGCCGTCATGACCAGCGTTCTGGCATCCATGATCGTTGCTTTAACGCTTGTACCTTTCCTGGGCAGCCGGATGTTAAAGACCCATGAACATGGCGAGGGTAACTTCTTTTTAAAACACCTACAACGGTTTCTGACCAGATCTTACAGCCGCGTAATGCCTGTTGCATTAAAGTGGCCGAAGGTTACTATCGGGATATCCTTAGCCCTGAGCGGGCTTGCCTTTTTCCTGTTCACCTTGACCGGGTTCAAGCTTTTTCCAACCTCGGAAAAACCGATGTTCCTGATCAATATTAAAATGCCCTTACAGGCGGATATTCCGGAAAGTGACCGGGCAACCAAACTGGTAGAAGGAGAATTAAAAAAACACAAAGAGATCGTGTATTATACCGCTAACGTTGGTAAAGGTAACCCGCAGATCTATTACAATGTGCATCAGCAGGACGTCAAGCCCGACTTTGCACAGGTGTTCGTGCAGCTGGACGATGGGACAAGCCCAAGCGAAAAAACCGAACTGATCAAAAGACTGATCAAAAAGTTCAATGACTTTCCCTACGCCAGGATAGAGATCAAGGATTTTGAACAGGGCCCACCAATTGAAGCCAATATCGTTGTCAGGTTATTTGGGGAGAACCAGGATACCTTGCGGTCCCTGACCTTTAAAGTAGAAGAGATTCTGAAGAAACATCCGGGTACTTTTTTCGTCAACAACGAACTCAATACATACAAATCAGATGTTAAAATAAAGATCGATAAAGAAAAAGCCCGAACCCTGGGTGTCCTGACCAGTGACGTCGACAAAGTCATCCGTATGGCTGTTGCCGGGTTAACCGTAGGTGACTATATTGATGACCGGGGCGATTCACGCAACGTGGTGATCACAATGCCCAGAGATAAATTCTCCAATCTGGACGCACTTAAAAAACTTTATGTCAACAATGTGCAGGGCACCCCGGTGCAGGTAGACCAGATCGCGACGATCACATTTGAAACCTCACCCACTGCGATCAATCACTTCAACAAATCACGGTTTGCCAAGGTCACCTCGCTTACGAAAGAGCATGTATTGGCAAATGATATCCTCAAAGATGTTGTTCCGCAGTTAAATAAATTGAAGATGCCGCAGGGCTATTATTACAAGCTCTCCGGCGAAGCCGAATCAGAAGGAGATACGCTTGGCGGTAATTTCCTGTCGGTGATCATATTAAGCACCTTTCTTTTCATTGGTGTCCTGCTGCTGCAATTCAAAACCTTTAAAGGGATCATTATCGTGCTTTCGATCATACCCCTCGGGATCTTGGGCGGCGTGGTATTCCTGCTCTTTACCGGCAATCCCATGTCATTGGTATCCATTATCGGTTTCATCGGACTCTCGGGCATACAGGTTAAAAATTCACTTTTGCTAGTGGATTTCACCAACCAGTTGCGTGCTGAAGGGCATAGCATAGACGAGGCGATCCATATGGCAGGCGAAACCCGCTTTCTGCCGGTGGTGCTTACTTCTATCACGGCGATCTGCGGTTTGCTTCCTATTGCGTTAAACCCGAACCCCCTGATCGCGCCGTTAGCTATTGTATTGATCGGCGGATTGATCAGTTCTACTATCCTTTCCAGGATAGTTACACCAGTCATGTATAAACTTATACCGCCACATTTGGGAGAAGATGGAGTCTAATCGTCGGCTCTAATTGCCCTCTTCTATTGATGCATTCATTAAATAGTTTCCAGGACTTGACAGCCTGGAAACTATTTTACCTGATGATACTGTATCAAGTTGCACAGTAAAATATTCTCAGAGTTTTAAAATAGCTTTAACGAATTATAGTTGTACGATACGATATATGTTATATCTTGAGGGGCCACCAGGTTCGAAAAATATGTCAGCCTCTGCCTTCTAAAATTGCTTTAATTCGCTTAAATACGCATTTGCCTGGTTAACTAGTTCGAAATTGGGCCGGTTGGGGAGCCTCAAAATCAATTATTCCCCCCTCCGGCGATTGGTTTTTTTTGCATAGTTTTCGCATACTTTTTCAGTACTTCCATACCGCAGTCAAAATTGCTTAGGTGACGCTATATTGTTTTTAAGCATTCATTTGTTTTAAAAAGCCCCAGTAATTTCATTTGATCGTTTTCCAAGAATTTTAATTTTAGAAGATATCTTTCGTTGAATAGGCGAAATTTAAAAATTGTATGATCGGCAATTACTGTGGATATTATCAAGTGCCGTCAGTATTTCGTCTAAGTCCAGTGTTTCATCACGAAATACCAGTGTGTTATTAAATGAATTATAACCTCTATGGGTATTTAAAGGACGATCACCAAAGATACCGCTTCTAAAAGATGGATTCATTGCCAAATCAATGTATACCCCTTGCGAATTACCTTGAAAATATTCCTCAACGCGCTCATCATAATGCTCAAAAAAGTTATTACGAAATTTACGGCTGGAAAGCGGATTGTCCTTTTCAACTTTCAGCAGTTCCCTTAATTTTTCTCCGCGTATTTTATATTTCTGTCTTGGCCAGAGAATCTTCGATACATTTCCTGTTGCTACAAGAATAGATTGAATAGAGCACCAGGTTTCTACTTGATCAAAATTGTCATGAGTTGCCCGCAGTCGTTCAGCAGCTCTCCGTGCAATTTTAGCTTGTAGAATAATTTCACCTATTAAAATCATTTCTTGAAGACCTGTCATGTTATTGGAAATTTAATTTTCTTAACGGAATATAGTCGTTTTGAGGTTCGTTGAATAACCTGAAAACAAAATACAAACTATTCTGCGCAGCCTATTTGCGTAGCGGTTCTGAATTTATTTATTTCTGCACGAACTCCTATCCATTAAGATTGCCAGCTTAAATTTATTCCATTATTGCCGTTGTTTTGATTTTCTTGCTGTCCGACTCGGACAATCTCGGAGTGATTTAACGCTCATGCTAAATAATTTTGCTTCCATAACGAACAAAAAAAGCTGTTATGGAAATATTAACATTTGATCAGCTACCTAAAGCGGTAAGCGAACTTTTAGAAAAGGTATCGAAAATCGAGGGCATCCTTAGTGACGATCATTCAAGAGAAACGGAGGCCGATAACTTATTTTCAATTAAGCAGGCATCTGCATTTTTGAATTTATCTATTTCTACTATTTACGGAAAGGTGTGCCGCCGGGAGATACCGGTAAGCAAGCAAGGGAAGAGACTTTATTTCAATAAAACGGAACTGCTTGACTGGATCAGGGCTGGACGGAAAAGCACGCTGGCCGAAATCGCCAATACCGTGAAATTGATCCCATCAAGGCGAACCCAACGTAGTTAACAATCGTCAATTCATTAATTAATAAATAGCATCATGGCAAAGATCATCACATTGGCACACCAAAAAGGCGGCGTCGGCAAAAGCACACTGGCATTGAACCTGGCACTCTGCTTCAAAGACCAATTAAGGGTCGCTCTGATCGATTCCGATCTGCAGGGAAGCATCTATCATCTGAAAGAAGATTTTACTGAATTGGATATCCTGGCCCCAGAAAAGATAAGCGAGATACCCACATTAGACTATGATCTGATCATCGTAGATACCCCTCCATATTTATCCAATCGCTTGAACGAGCTGTTTGGCTATTCTGATTATGTGCTCGTGCCAACTAAGGCTGGCTTCTTTGATGTGATGGCTATTAAATCAACACTGGCCCTGATCAAATTTGCCCAGGCAAAAAATCTTAATTTGAAGGCAGGCATTGTGCTTAATATGTTAAAGCCAAGGTCTGGAATTACGGCCGAGGTTGTTGAATTAATTCAAACGTTGGGTACTCCCTTATTGAAGACGCGCGTTTTTGACCGGGTAAGCCTGGCAAGGTCATCCATGACCTCGGGCATACTGAAAAGCACAGATCAAAAAGCAATAGAGGAAGTGACTTTTCTGGCGGAGGAGATAGTGGATCTGATCAGTGTATAAATGTAGTTAGGAACATTTGGACAAATGTTCATTTGAATAAACCTGCAAGTGAACAAATGTAGGTTTGTTTAAATGGGCATTTGTAGCAAGCTACAAATGTAGATCTGTTCAAATATTCAATGAGAGAAATATGCAAATGTTCATTGCTCCAATTGTAGCATTATTGAAATGCACATAAAGCTTAACCGCCATGGATGATTATAAAAAGAAGCTGGGCAACCTGGCCAGTAAGATCAAAAACGAAACGCCGCAAACGCCGATTCAGCAGGTGCAGCCGGTAAGGGTTTTAGCTGTACCTGCGGAGGAGGAAGAAGCACGTTTTAACAACTGGATACCGAAAGGTCTTAAAAGAAAAATCAAGGCCTACGGAGCTCAAAATGATATTTCTCAAAAGGACATCACCATACAGGCCTTACAGCAATTTTTAAAGGAAAATGGAAATGAATAAATCAACTCGCAACGGACGTCATGCCATTGAAAAGGGATTGAACTGCTGTCTTTTTGCAGTTAGCAAGATGTACGTTTGTACCACAAACGGATCTTGCCCGCTCCTCCGGGGTCGTCGGGGATTGGCATCAAACGCTCCAAAGTCGGTTTGATAAAGAAAGAATTTAACATGGGAAAGACACAGGAAAACAGATCGCGCTGGCTGAAGGTACGGCTTAAACCCAGCGAGTATATGGAGATGGAAAGCCGGTTTGCGAAATCAAGCTTTCAATCCCTGAGCGAGTTCGGACGGGCGATGCTTTTAGGCAAACCTGTTACCGTCCTTAACCGGGACCGCTCTATGGATGATGTGCTCGAAGAGCTTACGCAGCTCAGGCGGGAACTGAACAGTATTGGCAACAACTTGAACCAGGCGATGCGCAGTATAAACAGTGCACATGGTAACGCGGATACCCGTTTATGGATGGGACTGATCACCCTTACCCGGACAAAACTGGAGCCCGCGATCACGCAGATCAAGGAACGGATGAACCAATATGCCGAGCTATGGTTGCAAAGATTAAAACCGGAAAGAGCCTGAGCGGGGCACTTTACTACAACGAACATAAAGTCGGTCAGGGACTGGCCATCCTCCTGGATGCCCCGGGTTTTCAGAAGGACGCACCGCAATTGTCCTTTACAGAGAAGCTATCCAGGCTTGCGGATCTGGCTGGCAGGAACCAGCGCGTGAGAACAAATACGCTGCATGTTTCCCTGAACTTTGACGTGTCCGAGAAACTTAATCCAACTTTATTATGCGACATCGCCAGGGACTACATGGAAGGGATCGGCTTCAAAGATCAGCCGTATCTCGTCTATCAGCATCTGGATGCCGGTCATCCGCATATCCATATCCTATCCACGAACATCGACTTCGAAGGAAACCGCATCAGCCTTCACAATCTGGGGAAGCTGCGATCAGAACCGACGAGGAAGGAGATCGAAGTCAGGTATCAGCTGGTTAAAGCGCAGGACCCCAGGCAGCTTGCGGTTGAACGGATCCGGCCGAAGGCTATCGTCTACGGAAAAACTGATTCCAGGAAAGCGGTTAGCGATCTGGTTCACGAGATAGCCCGGACGTATAGGTTTACCAGCCTGATTGAATTTAATGCGATTCTTTCCCGTTTTAACGTGGTTGCCGACCGTGGAAACACAACCTCGGTCATGTATGGAAAGAACGGTCTCCGGTACTGGATCACAAATGCCGATGGAGATAAAATGGGCGTGCCTTTAAAAGCGAGCCAGCTCTATGGCAAGCCGACCTTGCCGTTTTTAGAAAAGCAATTTCAACTGAACAAATCATTGAGAAAGCCCTGCCGGGAGATACTCTGCGAGAAGATTGACAAGGCGGTTCGCAAAAGCACTGGTCTGGCAGAGTTGGAGGTAAACTTAAGCAAGGCCGGGGTTGATCTGATCAAACGGATGAACCCCGAGGGCAGGCTTTATGGACTGACCTACCTGGATCATGACCAACGGGCAATTTTTAATGGCAGTGATCTGGGGAAATTGTATAGCGCAGGCCCGGTCATCGATGCACTGCAATACCGGAAACCTGAAGGTGATATGATATCGAAGCCCGACAGCCGGCGCGAACAGCCAATAGTTTCAGTTGTACATCAATTGCCGGGAAGTTCACTGCTGGCCGAACTGCTCGAACCCATATATGAGGATCAAATTCCTGGTGAGCTTTTGAAGAACAAGCGTAAGAAGAAAAAACGTATCCACTTTTAAAAATCCAAGTCATGCAAACAGGAGAAAACGAACAGGCCTTGAGGAAGATCATCGATTTTACCAGGTTCTTGAGCATTGCTGTTTTGATCATACACTTCTATCTGTGCTGCTATCAGGCATTCCAGGTTTGGGGTTTAACACATCCTGTCTTGAACAGGATCTTGTGGCCTGTCGCACAATTTAAAATTTTCGATTCTTTGCTGTATGCCAAGGGATCTGCTATTGCCCTCCTCCTGGTCTCACTTTTGGGAAGCAAGGGTAGAAAAGACGAGAAGATCACAATGAGCGAGATGATCAACTTTGGGCTTACCGGTTTGTTTCTTTATGCCGGGAGCAATTTGTTGCTTACGTCGCTCCAGCGCTCAGTTGGAACCTATGCCCTGTACATGGCACTAACCGCGATCGGCTACATGATGATTATCCGGTGCGGATCATTGCTTTTCCGGATGCTGAAGCTCAACATGACCGGCGATGTGTTTAACAAATACAATGAATCTTTTCCGCAGGAAGAGCGTTTGCTGGAAAACGAGTATTCCATCAATCTCCCGGCAGCGTATAACTTTAAAGGCAAGACCCGGAAAAGCTGGATCAATATCATCAACCCGTTCCGCGGCACGTTGGTACTGGGAACACCAGGTGCAGGTAAATCTTATTTTGTGATCCGGCACCTCATCACGCAGCACATCAAAAAGGGCTTCACCATGCTGGTTTATGATTTCAAGTATGATGACCTCTCCAGGATCGTCTATAATGCCTTACGCCGGTATAAACACTTATACCCGGTCGAACCCCGGCAATACATCATCAACCTGGAAAAAGTGATGCACCGCAATAACCCGCTTGAGCCCGAGACCATGACGGATATTACTGATGCCATGGATTCCGCCCGAACTATCATGCTGGGCCTGAACCGGGAGTGGATCAAGAAAACCGGGGACTTTTTCGTGGAATCACCCATCAATTTTGTGACGGCACTCATCTGGTTCCTGAAGAAATACGAAGGGGGCAGATACTGTACGTTGCCCCATACTATTGAACTCGCCCAGGTGGATTATAAGTTCTTATTTGCGCTGTTAAAAAAGGAACCGGAGATCGAAGTCCTCATTAATCCGTTCATCTCCGCCTGGGAGAATGAAGCGACAGATCAACTGGAGGGGCAGATCGCCAGTGCTAAGATCAGCATGGCCAGGCTCGTGTCGCCCACGTTATACTATGTGTTGTCAGGCAGCGATTTTTCACTGGATATCAACAATCCCCAGTCGCCCAAGATCGTTTGTTTGGCCAACAATCCACAAAAGTCGCAGATCTTCGGTGCGGTACTCTCTCTTTATGTTAACCGGATCAATAAACTGGTCAACCGGAAGAACCAGCAGAAATGCAGCCTGATCTTTGATGAATTTCCGACCATCTACTTTAACGGTATTGACAGCCTGATCGCGACAGCCCGTTCCAACAAGGTCGCCACGACGCTGGCGGTGCAGGACTATAGCCAGTTGAAGAAAGATTATGGCAGGGAACAGGCCGAAGTAATCATGAATATAGTCGGCAACATTATCTCCGGGCAGGTGACCGGGGATACCGCTAAACAACTGAGTGAACGCATCGGCAAGATCGTTCAGGAACGGCAAAGTATCACGATCAACAGCCAGGATACGTCGGTGAACAAATCCACACAGCTTGATTTCGCCGTACCGGCTTCAAAGATCGCCGGATTATCATCAGGCGAGTTTGTGGGAACGGTTGCCGATGACCCGGATAACAAGATAGATCTGAAGGTTTTCCATAACGCGATCATCAACGATCACCAGGCAATAAGATCGGAAGAGGAAAAGTATGAAGCCATACCATCCGTCAGGCAGGTAACTGAGGATACGCTAATGGCCAATTATCTCCGCATCAAAAAGGAGATCAGTCAGATCATCGTTACGGAATTGGAGACCAATCCCTGAAAATGATCCCAACCGGGGGTAAATGGTTGTTGGTTTTTTGTGCACTTAATTTTATAAAAACAAGGGGTTCTGCTTAAAGTAGCTGATCGGCAAGCCGGATTTGCGTAGTACGGATGGTTATTTAGTGGCAATTTGATACTACCCATTACTAACTGTTTTTTGGTCAATAATGTGCCGTACTTCGATGTACCCAATACATCGCTGCCATGCAATTACCCATTAAGCTCACCAAAGAGAGCCGGCCCATAACCGGTATTGCCGCAGCGCTGCTCGTGGCCCTGTTTGTCTATACTGCGCTGAGTAAGTGGTTCGCTTTTCAGGAATTCAAAGTTCAGATGCGTGTCCAGGCCGTTCCGGGTTGGGCCGCAGATTTTTTGACCTGGACGCTGCCCACAACGGAACTGATCGTTGCCCTGTTGCTCATTACCTATAAGTGGCGCCTGATTGGATTTTGGCTATCCCTGGCACTGATGACATCGTTTACAGGCTATATCATGCTGGTGCTAGTAGGATACTTTGGCCGAGTACCTTGTTCCTGCGGTGGCGTACTCAAAAGCATGGGCTGGCAAACCCATCTTTTCTTCAATCTCTTTTTTTTGCTGTTAAGTATCCTCGGTATATATCTTGTTAACAGGGAAAGGAGGATGATTGGCACAGTCTGAATCCAGGAACTGCCGATGTCACTTACTATGTAGCTGACAACGGCCAGGACATGCCGAAAACCCGTCAATAGAGTAGGCAAATAAATGATCTGTTTTAAATTAAAGTTTTTAGGCAGCTTTTTGATGCAACAAAGCTCCGTTCTTATGAAAAAGTTAAAAATCAATATCGCGCTTATCGCCATGATCGTCGCTGCAACAGCCGCATTCGCATTTAAACCAGCACCTGTGGTACAGGGTAAACATGCGCCTGTCAATTGGTTCTATAATGGCACGGCTTCGACAGAAGCAGCCATAAAAGACGGTAATAACTGGGACCTTTCCAACGCCGGCTCTTGTTCGGCAGCCGGTACCAGGCCATGCGAGATCACGGTGGAAGATGTAAGCACCCAGGAAGATCTCGATGCTTACCTGGACGGTTTTACACGGGCTCAAATTCTCGCGATGTCACCTAACCGTAAGCCCTGATCTGCTTTTCGACTAAGTGCAAAAGGCAGGTACGTTATCGTACCTGCCTTTTTTTATTGCGGGTTCTGGGTCATCCCCGACAAGCTGATCACGTCTTCCGGTAAGGGCAAGGCAAACCGTGGACTATTCGGGGGCAAGGTATATTGCTGGCCGTTGATATTGCGGGTCAGCGTGATGTTAGCACCGAGCTTGTTCAGCCGTTTGATATCTGTCCATCGCAGACCGCGGAATAAAAGTTCTTTCCTTCTTTCCAGCAATACCCTTGCCAGCGCGGCCTGTTGGGTCAGGTTAGCCAGGCTGGTAAAAGTACCCCGCCGGTAACGTGCAGCTAACAGGGTGTTGAGGTCATTTAATCCTTCCTGTATATCATTTGCCCGGATCGCCGCTTCTGCCCGGATCAGGTACATTTCATCGGTAGCCACCCCGCATAACAGACTGAATTCCCCGGTGTAATTCCCCTTAAAAGAAAATGTACCGTCTCCATTGTCACGGAAGAACAAAGTCCTTCTCAGGTCATTTGCTTCGTAAGAATTCAGCAGCGTCGGACTGATCTTCGGTGTATTGAAGAGTAGTGAAGCAGTTACGCTGAATATCGTGGAAAATATAGTTTCCGGATTAGTGGCGCTGATGGGATACTCTGCACTGGGGTCGAGTGCATTGTAATCGATCAGCTGGTTCTGTAGCCGAAGGCAGCTGTCGGCATATATTCGTGCCTGGGCAAACTCCCCCTTGTTCAGATAGGTTCGCGCCAGCAACCCATAACCTGCAGCTTTTCCAGGCCGAAAGGTGCTGAGCGGCTGGTTTGCCGCAGTGGCTATGCCTTCCCGCAAGTACCGGATAACAGCTTGGTAGGTATCCTCCAGGGTAGCCCGGGTTTGCTTTTCGTTAAAATTGGTCGAAACCGGCAGTGGCAGTCCCAGATCGTTAGCAGCGGTCGCGGGATCGTAGGCATTGGTCCAGGTGCCGGCTGCGTCAAGCAACCGGGCTGCTTTAAAGATCAGCGCCTGTGCTTTAATGTTGTCCCAGGTGGCGGCATTGGCAGGTGTACGCGCTATGAGCGCCAATCTTTCCATTACGGAATTTGATGCGTAAACCGAGCTATAGGTCCAGGACCAGCCGTTACCTTGGTCGCCCGGCAGGAAAAGGTTGTTACTGGCCCAGCTGTAGGTCCCGCGGTCCTGGTCATATTCGAGTGCCTGGTAATCATTGTTAGTCAGGAAAAAATCATCTGTACTGACCTCAGCCGCTGAACTGTAATTATTATTCATTGTGTTGAAATTATCCAGGATCGTTTGCAGCTGTGACAGGTTCTCCGGGATCATAAGCCGTTGGTTGGATTTTTCTTCCAGGAATTTTTTACAGCCGGTGTTTAAAATAATGCTGACGAACAGCATGCTTGTCAAAAACTTTTTCATCATCATTAACTATAAGGTTGTGCGAAGTCCAATTGAATAAATGCGCGGGTCAGCGACCCGGAAGGCGGTACCATAGCTGAAATCCGGGTCCAGCCCCTGTTTGTTGGCGCGCCAAAGTATACCCAGGTTATTGGCGCTACCATAAATCTGTAAGCGTCGGACGGGTAGGAAACGGTGTTTGGATTGCTCAAGCGTGTAAGATAAAGTCACATACTGCAGGCGCACATGGTCAGCCTTTTCGACCAGCGTTTCGGAACCTGCATAAAAGTTACTTCTTGAGGAGGACAAGGGGTAGCTGAAAGAAGGGACGCTCGTTCTGGCTTCATCACCGGGCTGCTGCCACCTTTGTGCATAATCGCTATGCCCGGCCCAGCTTGATCCGAGCTGGCTGTAGTTGATGGAAGAGCGGTGAAAATAGTAGCCGAACTTATAACTGATACTAAAGTTCAGTTCCAGGTCGCCAATTGCTAAGGTATTGATCAATGAACCGAAGGATGTCGGGATGGCGGAGCCGAAATAGCGCAGGTCTTCCAGCCGGACATCAGGTCCCGTAAGCGCTGCATAGTTTTGGCTGATCTCGCCTCCAACATACCCCCGGGGAGCACCTGTGCCCGGGTCAAGTCCGGCCGTGCGGTACCCAAAAACGGAATACACCGGGTAACCCGTCAGGCCGGTAATATTTGAGGTAGCATCCGTGCTCACAAAACGGTTGGCCTGCTGGTCTGCCAGGTAATAATCAGTAACCTTGTCTTTGTACCGGCTGTAGTTCAGGGTCGTATTCCACCGTACCTCGCTGTTAAGATTGCGGCTGTTCAATTGTATATCCAGTCCGTGGCCGCTCATTCCTGCTACATTGCGGACGATCGATGCGCCGACCCCTGTCGTGTAATCAATAGGCGCCAGCCCGAAGAGATTTTGCCCCTTTTTATGATAGTACTCAATACTTCCGGTCAGCGCGTCCCCGAATGCCCTGAAGTCTGCAGCGATATTCAGCATTTTAGAGGTTTCCCAACGCAGCTCCGGGTTGGCATAATTGTCGAAACGGGAATAAGGCAGGTTCGTATAGGGTGATGGCAGGCCCAAATAAGCGATCGTAGTTACGGCAACCATCGATGGATTGATATTGCCGCTTTGACCGTAGGTCGCCCGCAGCCGGAGATAATTGACGGCTTTCACTTTAAAAAAGTTTTCCCTGCTGGCCTCCCAGCTAAGCCCGGTGGACCAGAAGGGGTTCCACTGGTCGTTGGTATTCAACCCAAACAGGTTGGAAGCGTCCCGCCTGGCACTCAGTGAAAGTGCGTATTTACGGTCGTAGGTATAAGCGCCATTCGCATAGTACGATACAAAACGGGTGTTTCTTTCGGAAAGGCCATTGGCTGAAGGGATAAAGGACGCTGCCCCGGTCACAAAGGTGGGATATTGGCGCGTCAGGTCAACGTTACCGAAACTGAGATTCCCGGGGTCATAACCGAACAACCGGAAGGCCTGCCCGGTCGTATGGCTGTTCCTGATCTCCGTTCCAGCGATGGCACTGATCTCATGCACCCCCAGCTGCCGGTCGAAATTTAGCTGGCCACGGAAATTATGGGCCTCCAGGTCGTCTCGCGCGTAATCAATGATCCCGCCTTTCGGCACGTTGTTGGTTAGTGTGCCGTTCGCTGCTATCGACGTATAGAGATTGACGAGGTTCCGGCTGTAGAAACTTTCGGCGTCATAAAGATGGTCGGACGGATTTTGCTGCCGTTCATACTGATATTTGACATCTGCTTTTAAGCCAAAAGGAAGATCATATGTTAAACCGGCATTGACGAGTACATCCTGCAAGCGTCCTTTCGTAGAATCGTGCTTATAATCTTCCAGCGGATAGTAACGCCAGTCGAGGAGCCGGCCATTGCCCGCTGTTGCCAGGTAAGAGGCCCGGTAATCTTTAACAATAGGCAGCGCGTTTCCACTCGCATCTGCAAATTGGGCATATGGATAGAACGCCGGTCCCCTGGAGGTGACATCGCCATAGCCCGGGCGTCCGGAACGGTTCGATCCGTCTGTATAATAGATACCGGCCAGCAATTGAAGCTTGGCAACAGGCCGGAATGTGGTGCTGAAGCGCAGGTTCTTGCGGTCGCTGACCGCATCCAGGTTGGTGACGTTGCGGTCATACCCTGCGAATGCCGTCCAGGTCACCTTGTCGGTACCACCACGCAGGCTGAGTGCGTATTGCTGGCTGACCGCACGCCTGTACAGGTAACGGTCAAAATCATCGCGGATATCCAAAGACCGTAATTGGTCGATCTGCCGGTTAGCTTCTGCCGCGCTGATCGCTCCGGTCGCCTGCTGGTTCAGCAGTTCTACAACGGGCGACAGTGCAGGCCGGCTTGAAGAGTTGATCTGGGTCCGGTAATAGTTCTGACCGAACAGGAACCTTTCCGCATCGATAAAGTCACTGCTGGACATCTGGCGAAGCTGGCCGAGGTCCGGCTTATCACCAATGCTCACATTGGCATTCCAGTCAATGGTCAGCGGTTGGTTCTGCCGCCCTTTTTTAGTGGTGATCACGATCACGCCATTGCCGGCCCTGGCGCCCCAGATCGAAGCCGCCGCTGCATCCTTAAGGATGGTAATATTCTCTACTTCGTTGGGATTGATGTTATTGATATTGCCGTCGTAGGGGAAATTATCTACCACGATCAGCGGGTCTTTCGGCCCTCGAATCGAACTCAGACCGCGTATCGTTAGCTGTCCTGCTGCGTTGGTGCCGCGGTCAACGGTCAGGCCGTTCGCGATCGCCGGAAGGCGGGAAAGGATATTAGGCGATACCTGCTGGTTGAACGTTTTGCTGTCGATGCTGCTGAAGGAACCTGTGGCCCTTTCCCGCGGCACATTCTGGTAGCCGGTCGATATGGTCACCTCCTGGAGCTGGCGGTTACTGCGTGTCATACTGAGGGTCAGTGGGATACTGACCGGGAAGTCAAGCCTGACCTCCCTTTTTTCGTATCCGGTGAATGTAATATATAATACGTCGCCGTTTTTCAACGCAGGCAGGTGAAAGTTTCCTTTCGCGTCCGTGATCACCACGTTACTGCTTTGATTGAGCTGGACCGTGGCCCCCACCAGTGGCCGCTTATCGTCCGCGCTCAGGACCTGGCCGGTGATTACCTGTTGGGCATTTGCCGTAATGCTTAAAAAAAGGGAAAGAAATAATATTATCTTTGATTTCATCTGGAATTAAGGTTTTAGGTCATGAGTTGAACTTTTTTTGTCAGTGACGATGAGCATCAGCAACGATCTTTTGGCTTCACGGAGGTCGAGGCCATAAGGACGCAGTGCGTTCCGGATCTCCCTGATATCGGTCGAACCGGTCAGTGTCAGGTCAACCATACCGGTGTATCCGGTCTCGTCCACGACGGGACGGTCGATACTTTCCAGGTCGCCTAATCGGATCACCAGCTGTTTCAACGGGCGGTTGCTGATCTGATACGGGGCAGACCGGAACAGCGTGTTTTTAGATATGCCGCCTTTTGACCGGAGCCGGTCTGTGCTGTCGGTACGCTGAAGAACATAACACGGCACTTCCTGCTTTTCGACCACCCCGGTATAGGCCGTCAGGGCGTTGAGTTCGCTGAGCATGGTTTCATATAACCGGTCCGCCTGTTCCTGCGGAAGGATCAGGTCGTAATTGTAGAGATTGTCCTGATCGTAACTGCCGTCACGGGCCTTGGAAAGATTTAAGGTGATCTTCGCCGGGTCCTGAACGTCAAGTATCATTCGCTTTTCGCTGAACTGCTGCTGCTGTTTATTAAACAATTTGATCGCTGCCGTTTCATAAAGCCAAAGCAGGTTGCTGTTCGTCACCGCGATCCCGATGTTCTTACCGCCCTTTGTTCTGGGATGGTTGCCGGTGCCAAGGCCGCTGTAGTGCCCCTTGCTCAGAATGGAATACTTGACGATCTCGTTTCCCGGTGGGTACGCTTCATCCAGGAATAGCGGCCTGGTGGCGTCCAGGTCCTTTTTGGTCTGTACCTGTACGTTTTGACCGGACAGGGCTTTCTGAATATTGGCTTCATTCACCTCTTCTGCACCGGTGATCGCAACAACTTTGCCGGCACCGTCGATCATCACGTAATGCGGCAAGCCGGTATGCGGGAATAATCTGGACAGCAGTGTGTCAGCTACCGCTGTCTTGATATGGTATCGTTTCCCGTTGGCGGAAGTGAAAAACTGACGGATCTTGGGCACTGGTTCGTAGGCCACACCAAGTGCGAATACGCGGTCACCAAACTTTTGCTCCAGCGCTTCGATCCTGGGGAAGTTGATCAGGCAGGCAGAGCACCAGGTTGCCCAGAAGTCAAGAATGATCACCTTGCCTTTAAGGCTGGCGGTAGACAGATTGCCAGCTTTGTAGTTCAGCATGTTGCTGATCGTGATATCAGGGAATTGATCCCCTATTTTCAGGGGGGTGATGGGGGCTTTACTTTGAGCAATACACGGAAAGTTCAGGCAAAGCACAGCCATTACACTTAGTAAAGTGTTTTTTTTCATATTTTTTTGAATAAATGAATGCGGTGAACTGCTTGGCAACAGCCGGCATTCATGTCATGGTATCAATCGATCTTATGTGCCCGGCGTAATGGACAGGGCTTGCGATCGGTAAGCCGAGGCGATGAAATCATTCAGCTGATCCAGGAATTCAGCGAAATCATTATCCGTTATATCAGCTTTCCATTTGCAGTCGTTAACCGCCCAACATTGGAAGATCAGCATCGTAAAGTACCTTACTGTTTCCGGAGGGTAACGCTTAAAGAACCGGGACATTCCCTGCATCGCTTGTCGTTTCTCCCGCTGTAATACTTTGATGCGCCTCCCGGCATAGTTGTCAGCGCAAAACTTTCGGCGAAAAAAAAGGCAAAGCATAGCCAGGATACGTGTCTGTATCAATTTTTTCATGAGTGTTTGATTAGAAGTTAATGAATGGGGTTCAAGAAGAGAACGGCAACCGGAAAACTAACTATTAACTGATGACGGTTGCCGCGGTCCCTTATTTAATCCGGCGGGCAGATGACCAGCAGCCACATGTTTGGCTTGTTATTGCTCATGGTCGCCTCCTTTCTGAACTTCTTGTTGTTGGGCGTATAGCGCGAGGGAAAGATCCTGAAGTTTGTGAATGAATAGGCCAAGCTGCTCAGGTGGGAGCTTATGGAGTTCGCGGCCGTCTCCGGTAAGGCCAAAGGCGTACCATTTTTGCAATTCCGCTTTGACTTCCGCAGAAGCTATCGTGCCGAAGATCTGCTCCAGCGCTTGCTCCGGGGAAATGAGGTGAACGGAATTTAATGTTTTGACTTTGGCCATACCTATGTTATAAAAGATGGGCAGCCAAAAATAACAAAGGCGTGGAACCCATCTTAAACGTAACTAGGTACCTAGGAGAACCTTGACCACGAATAAGTGAGCCCACGCCTTTGGCATGGGCATCTCACTTATCATCTCGTGGTCTTTTGAAATTTCCTAGGTTTCAGTTACGAGATAAAAGTTAATGCACTAATATTTTTAACACTACAAAAGTAGCTTACTTACTATTAAGTATCGTAAATATAATAATAATTTCATAATTGTGGTAGAACTGCCACAATTTTTCTAAAAATTAAAGCTGAATTTCCTACTTTTATGAAAGAGCAGGAAGAAATACTTTTAAAACAGATAGGAACGGCAATTTTTGATATACGAATCGAAAAAGGTCTAAGTCAAGAAGATGTAGCTGCTCGATGTGATGTTGATAGGGGCAAAATAAGTAAGATTGAGAACGGCTCTGCTAATTATTATATAACAACTTTAATCGAGCTTGCCAAAGGATTAGACGTAGATATAAGACGATTTTTTGATTCTTAATTGGCGTTTCCTTCGGCCAGGCTTTCCGTTATAAGTCCTCGCTGCGCTGTGGGCTTTTCACTGCAATCCTTAACGCGAATTGTTTAAGATATTATAGAGAGCTCAATTTCGCTTTAATAATTTAAGCTACGAGTTTTGCTTTCCTTAGATTGTTTAACATTGCTAAGCTTTTCGATGAGATTCCATTTGAGCGTGAATATTTGAGATATTAGTTAATTAGAGCATACTCAATAAACGAAATGCAGCGTATATATGAGGGCTTATGTTTGCCGATTTTATCTTCTTTCGCTAATAAAAGCCAACCCGTTTTCCTCACAGCAGGCAATAGCAACTGCTGATAATTGTACATCCCTTTTTGTAAGCCTTCTAATTTCATCTTTTAGGAATTTAACTCTATATCGACCAAAATTGGATATTCCCTCTGGGTCATTAGATATCGTCCTAATTTCGTCTACCATGCGTTGACAGAAATCCCATACCCTTTCTCTTAATTCTTCAAGCGGGGTATGGTCTAAATGATAAAGTTTAATTGAAGTTTCAACCCTAATTTTATCCCGCACGTCTAAAATCGCTGGAGCGTTAGCGATTGCTTTTCCCTTTGAATCAAATGTAAGGAGATTCGGATCATCCGCGTCGCAAGGGTCTAACAGCATAATTTCTTCATCTTTACATCTTGGTTTGTTTTTAGCTACAAAACTTCCTTCAAATAATGGGAAGTAAACCCACTTTCCACCTGCGACTTTTGCACTGTCAAATTTATCTCTTCTTGGTTCGTTAGAATATTGACTGCTAAATCTGTAATTTTCATAATCATATGCCAGCCACCAGTATCCGTCTTCATCTGCTCTTTTTATCCCTTTGATATTTTTAGCAATTCCTTTCGGTCTAAAGTGATCAATATCTCTGTCAGACATAACGTCCAATGCTTCCGAGTACCAACATTTACCCTTTGATAATTCACTTAAAGGAACAAATAATTGTTTCCAAATTTGATTTTTTTCAATAATCGTTTGTCTTTCTTTATCATCCGCAGCATTTAAAAGCATTTGGTTAAGTTTTGCAGCCTTATTTAACCAACCGTCAGGCAGAACAATTTCGTCCATATTGATATATCTCATGGCTTCTTTTCTTCGTCCATAAGCTGTTTAATCAACACCGCCATTTTATCATTTTGGATCTTACGTTCTTCCAAGTTATTAGATGGCCTTTTTAAGTCTGGATTTTGATATACAGCGTGAATGAATTTATCATATAACGGATCGCGTTGTGTTTTATCAAATCCAATACGAGATAATTTATTGGTTAGCACTTGAAGCTCGGCCTCAGTTTCAGGAGACAGTTCGCTATCCCTATTTAGTACTTCGAGTTCTCTTTTGCGGGTAAGATCTTTGAAAGATTCTTCATCCATAGAAGTTGGTAAATTAAAAAATTCTGAAGTTAAAATTCCGGCAACACCCAGACCCTTAGGGTCAAAATAAGGCTCCATTGTTTTAATCGTTTGCTTTTCTTTTCCATCTTCTGATATTTCACTTTTGCTGTAAAATACTCTAATCTCTTCTTTGGATAGTCCACCAATTACTAATGGATCATGTGTCGTCATTATAATTTGACTTGACTCATCTTTATCGGTGTAGTCATGGAGTAAATTCATATATTTCCATTTCCACAATGGATTTAAATGGGTGTCCGGCTCATCTAATAGGATAAGTGATTCTTCTGCCTTTGTAAAGCGTAGTAATCCGATAACAGTAAGTAGTTGTTGTTCTCCTTCAGAGAGTTCTTTAAAAGTGATATTACCATCGACATGTTGCTTTTTAACCTTCACCCTCACCTCTTGTATTAAATCAGACATGTAAGTGCTTTCCAATTTCTTGAAAAACTCTGTATTACGTCGGTATTTTTTGGCGATTTTTTCAAGTTTTTCTTGATTTGAAATATATAGGTATAATTCTTCCTGTTCAGGATGTTTATTAAAGTCTTCTCTGATCTTTTCTTTATGATAAATGGGCCCGATAGAAGCATCCCAAAGTTCAGTTAAGAAATCTTTGACAACCCCTTTAGCATACCAAAAACGAGAATCTCCTTCTTTTTTATTTCCTCTCCAATTCGGCTTTTTCATAACAAATAACACGGATTCAAGCCCAACGATATTTAAATATTCTTTTAAGAACGTATTAATTTTATTGTCGTTGAAACCATAAAAAGCTAATAATACAAAATAACTATGTATGTGCCTGGCGTAAAAGAGAGGCCGAAAAGGTTCATCAATTCCGTCAAGAAGATCCTTATAAAATTTATTTTGATGTCTATCAAAGTGCTCTAAAAGTCTATTACTGATACCTGAATAATATGAAAATACATATTTAGGTAAGTATTCGTCTCGGTTTTGCTCAATTTTTTTTTTCGAAATGGGCTTTTTATCATACGCAATTTCTGCAAGGCTTTTTTGTACGCCATGATAGAATTGAAATTTACCCTTCGTTCCTGGCCCACCCACAACTTTTAATAGGTTATCCTTGCACTGATATTCTATCTCATAGTTAAACGGTGACTCCTCTTTTAGATCGAGATCACGAAATATAATAACAAGGGCCTCGAGAAAATTTGATTTACCAGCAGCATTTTGTCCTAATAAGACTGTATGTTTCTCTCTCTTGTCAATATCAATTTTAAAATCAGTGAGATTTTTAAATTCTTTTATGTAGACTTTATCTATTCTCATGCTAATTCGAGATATCCTTTTTCTCCATCAACCTCTTTTACGGTTTTGTCGCTTTCAATGCACTTTTTTAAAGCTGCATAAAACTCATCAACATCTTCTTTATAAATCGACATTTTCCATAAGTCACCTGCAGCCGTTTTGCCGTGAATTTTTAATATATCTAATAATTCCATAGTTAGGTTGTCAATATTAAATTTTGGTATATTTACTTTAATTTTATTGGCTATTGAAGGGGCTAAATCACTAAGTTTATTTATCCTTACGTCTAGTTTGCCTTCATAGTCCCCAAATATCTCGCTTAGTCGTAATTGTAATAACAGGGTAGAATCGATTTTAATTTGTTCTATTTGATGTTTTAAGGCATTGATCGTTTCCATAGCATTATTTACTATATTAACTATTTTCAGCTGCTCTTCATATGGTGGTAAAGCAATTGGGGTGCTTCTAACAACAGTCTTGTTAATTGAAGCTAAATTTGTTGTCTGTTTTGCAGATCTTTCATAGAAGCCATTATTAAACGAAGAATTTATAAAAATCAAAATATATTCTTCTGAAATTTTGTTAATGAATTTTCTTGCCCTGAAAATATGATTTTGATGAATACATTCTGGAATTTCACATTTCCATAAAGCTGCCCTTCCTACTTTATCAGCATCACCACCCTCAGCCATTAATAGGTCACCGAATTTTAATTGGTATTTATTCAAGTCAGATTTCGGGACCGCTATTTCTTTAACGTTAGTCAAATCAAGAAAATTCCGTTGTACATTAGCGACCCTTAAATAGGGGGTATTTATAAGAGGCTCGTTATAAATTTTTCCTTTGGTTACTCCACCCGCAATGTGCATTATTGCCTCTAATCGGCACCACGTCCAATTTTTGGGTAATTTATAAGTATTGTCATCTTTAGTGATTGACGGTAGGAGCAACTCTCGATTTATCTTCTTCGATTTTAATAGCTTAGCTCTAATATGTAAACTTTCTCTAACCAATTCGGTGGCACTACTAGCTTCTAAATTGGAATTACGCCAGCTTTTCGTAGAGTTGCCTACAATAGCATCATCCACTATGTTTTTTGAAAGTTTCTCAATTAAAGCGGATTGATAATTGGATTCATTGATAGCTTTTGCAGATTTAGCCTCTAAGTCTTGAATGTAATCTATAATTTCCCTTTGCTTAGGTTTTGGTGGTATAGGAATTATTAAATTTATTAATTGATTAAAATGAATTCTTTTTGAGCCAACACCCTTTGAAAACGTTTTAAGCTTCAAATAAAACTGATCTTGCTTAAAAAAATAATATATCCACTCTGGATAACAAACTTTGTCTATGTCAAATGCAGGAATGTCAGAACTTGATTCATAACCATCTAGCAGGTCTGGCACAATGCCAAAGGCCCCTTTCTCAAGATTTTGTTTTCCGTAAATAAACTGCCCCGCTCTTCTAATATAATATTTTGTAGCGCCTTGCTTATCGATGATATCAGGCCGTTTTTCAACTCCGCCTACATTTAATTTTACTCTAATTCTTTTCGCAATATTCGGACTCACAGATTCAATTTTTGATTCGGTAAGGATATCACCAAGGCGAAAAAGTTTCCATTTATCCATTAAAATTTTATTTTTAAGAAAGACAATAATTCTTGGCTGCGTTGCATTGACCGCTCAAGGCGCAAAACAATTTCATCACTGTTTAATTTTTCTTCCTGTTCTCCAAAATAAGGGCTTGATATATCTAAGTTGTAGTTGCGTTTTTTTATATCGTTAATAGAAACTTTCCAAGAGTAATCATTTTCTTGTCTTTTGTTCCACCAGGTTTTTTCAATTTCAAACTCTTTCAGAGTGATTGGTCTGGATCTATTATATGACTTCTGATTTGGGGGTAGCGGATGTTCGAAATACCAAATGTATTGGGTCGGCTTGCCTTTTTCAAAGAATAAGAGGTTAGTTTTGATATTTGTATAGGGACTAAACACGCCATTTGGCAAACGAACGATAGTGTGCAAATTGCATTGATCTAAAAGCTCTTGCTTGATTCTTGTTCTAACGCCTTCGCCAAACAAAAAGCCATCAGGTAAAATTATAGCAGCTTTACCATTCTTTTTCAATAGTTTGATAATTAAAGCTACAAACAAATCCGACGTTTCTTTTGTCCGAAAGTTAATAGGGAAATTGTCTTCTGTACCATCTTCCTCAAGGCCGCCAAACGGCGGATTGCTAAAAATTACATCAACTTGGTCGTCCTCTAACCAAGTACTATAAGGTTTACTCAACAAGTTATCACGATGTATTTTTGGCGAAGCGAAGCCTTGCAACATTAAGTTGGTCGTGCATAGTAAATGCGGAAGCGGTTTTTTTTCTATGCCTAGAACAGTGTCTTCTAATAATTCTATATCGGCGGTTGAATCCATAGCTTGAATATAATCAATACTACAAGTTAAAAAGCCTCCAGTACCACATGCTGGATCTAGTATCTTTTGACCTTTAGATGGCTCTGTCATTTCAACCATAAATTGGGTTACCGCTCTGGGAGTGTAGTATTCTCCAGAAGAACCAGCACTTTGAAGTTCTTTTAGAATCGTCTCATATATCTCATTGAAAACGTGAATCTCTCTAGAGCTGCTAAAGTTTATTTTATCAATTTCAATAACTACCTGTCTAAATAAGGTTCCATTTTTCATGTAATTATAAGTGTCCTCAAAAACAGCTTTTACAACATGTGCATACTCATTTTCTTTTTCATCAAGGTGCTTTAAAGTGGCAAAAAGCTCTTGATTGATAAAATCAATTAGAGCTTCTCCTGTGAGCTTGGTGTTATTAACAGCCCAATTTTCCCATTTGAGATGATGAGGGATAGGTGATTTGTAATTAGATATTCGATTTTTCCATTCTCCTTCTTTATCAGAAAATATTTTTAGAAACAGCATCCAAACCATTTGAGAGATTCTCTGTGCATCACCATCTACACCGGAATCTTTCCTCATGATGTCTCGAATAGATTTAATAATTGTCGAAATATTCATCTATATATATTCTATTTTGCCATGTCTCCATTCAAAAGAAAAGAGAATAAATTTATAATTGCCAACCAATGAGAATATTAAACCTCAAATAATAAGCTTTGATGTGTTTGTCGAAATTAACGATATATCCAAGTTTAATGGAAAGTTTTTTGACAAAACGAGATTACAACAATAGGATGTCCATTGTTACGAAATTAGCGGGATTTTTATCGGTTAAAACATGTAGACTGCAATTGCTGCTAATATTACAGGGTTTGAGCTATTTATTTAATTTTTTTTACTTTCAATTCGACATAACATTACAAGCCAAAAAATTAGCTACTACCTGTATTTAAGGAGGGACTTATTTTGCTTAGTAGATGGGTGCGTTATAGCTTTCCTTTATTGATATAAATGGACTGTCCATTTATCTGGTTACATGTATAAGTTAATATAATTAACATCCGCTGCTAAATTCAAATTTTGTTCATTAGATCTTATGCTATTTGATGTAAGTTTGGTTTGAGAATAGACCTCATTAGCTTATCATATTGAGCCTAACTTGTATAGTACAAAGACATGAAAAATATAATTGCGTTTGCAGACGAGTCTGGTAACAATTCTTTTGAGTTTTCGACTCAGGGAACGCATTTTATTGTAGCAAGTGTGATTCTTAGAAAGGATAAGCTTGAAGAAACAGAATTGTTGATCGAAGACATAAGAAAACGCTATTTTCAGACCGGCGAGATCAAATCAAGCAAGGTTGGCGACAATCATTCCCGAAGGCTGAAAATTTTGCATGAGCTATCGAATGCCGACTTTTCCATCTATGCGGTCGTCGTTAATAAAAAGAAGCTCGTGGGTGAAGGGTTCAAATACAAGCCTTCGTTCTATAAATTTTTAAACGGGCTTGTTTACAAAGAATTATTCAAGACCTTCCCAGAACTTGATTTAGTGGTAGACGAGCATGGAAGTAACGACTTTATGAGGCAGTTTAAAGTGTATGTAGAAAAGCATCATAAGCCCAATTTATTTTCAGGAAGCGAATTTCAGTTCTCTGGAAGTGCTACTAGCGTGATGATTCAACTGGCAGATTTTATCGCAGGAACACTTGGCAGATGCTTCGATGAATTGAGAAAAGTTCCTGAAGGTGAGCAATTTTTAAATATTCTTCAGCCGAAAATCACAAGCTTAAATTTCTTTCCGTATGAACCACAACATTATCTTGCGGATGCTGAACTCAATAACAATAATTTTCACGAGTCAGTAGCACAGGCTGGTGTTAACAGTGCCATGCATTTTATTGAGAATAAAAAGGTTGTGACGCAGGATGATGCTGATCAGGTCAACTGTGTAAAGCTAATACTTCTTTATTTCAACACTTATGGAACAAAGCTATATATCACCACGAAACAAATCATTCAACACTTACAGGTTGGAAGGGTAGAGCCGCTCAGCGAGCACCAATTTCGCACTAAAGTTATTGGTCAAATCCGGGACGTAGGCGTGTTGGTCGTAAGCAGCAGCTCCGGTGTTCACAAAGGTTACAAATTGCCTGCATCTCTGAATGATCTGTATAGGTTTGTCAATCATGGAAACAGTGTCATTATGCCAATGCTGCATCGAATAAAGGTGTTCCGCGAAAAGATTAAATTAGCCACACTCAATGAAGTGGATATTTTGGAAAATGAGGACTTTTTAGGATTGCGTGATTTACTTAAGTGATAAAATATGCAACTTATTGACGGAAAATTACCTTTTTCATTTTAATTAATTGCAATCAATTTAGATACGAATATATCCTCCATATATAGGGCAACGTCAGCATGATATATAAGTTTTACCGTCAAAAATTATGACTACTTATCTTTTTTAACGTTAACTAGTTTAGATAATGTTCGCCCAAACTTTTCTGTTTTTTTTATTACACCAGGCTTGATTTGTTCTGTAGCAGGAGACTTATCAATAAATAATTTTGTTTCTTTTTTAGTCATTTCATTTCAATTTTGGAGTGGTAACAACTTTAGCCTTAATAAGCTTTGATAAAGTTCGGCCTTCGTTTAATGATATAATTTTTTGAGGTTCAATTTTAGGGTTCTGTTTGTTGCTCATTATAATTTATTTGTTAGTTGATTGATTATTTGCTGGTTTAGAACTACCGTTGTTGTTACTATTCCCTGTTTGTGTAGTAGCTGGTTTTAATGGCACGGAAAGTGTCCGGCCTTTAGACAGGTCATTGTTTTGCGTTTGTGGTTTGATCTCTTTCGACATATCATTCTTATTATTTAAAGTTTCCTGTTTTTTATGGCTTGCCTCCCAAGCATTTATCGAGCAAAACGTTACCAAGAAGGCAATTCCGACAAAAAGTGATATAGTAGTACTCCAATTGATTTGTACCATTATTCTATTACATTGATCCAATCTTGCATCAGCTTTTGCTTCTGTCTCATTATGTATAGTTACTTGATCTGGACTAGCGTTTTCAGGTAATTCTACGCTACACGCTGCATACAACAACCGGCATTCACTATGGAAGGCGCTTGATAATTGGTGAGATACTAAGTTCCCTAATAGAGTTAACGCTAATAGTCCCCAACTTAAAATCAAAAAAACAACTCCGCTAGCATTATCAACCTTAATTATTTTATCAAGAAAGGTCATGGATAGGACTAAAGTACCAGCAGCTATGTAAACAAGGTTTTTTTCGTAATCGTCTTCGCTTTTTTCTTTGATTTTATCTAAAGCTTCTAATTGCTTGTCCGAAAATGGCATTGTCTTATCTTTGAGATTGGCATAGGTTTTCTATTGCAATCTAAGTTAGTAAATTATAAGAAAAAAGTATATCCCTTATTAATTATATTAATGTGGTGATTTTAATACACAACATTATTATAATGTTGAAGCCCAAAGAATAGTTTTGATTGCCCCCAAAAAGAAATGGCAAATTAAGTGATTTTCGAAGATACATATAAACAGAAAAGCCCGGATAACCGGGCTTTTCGTATGCTTGAGATATTTTTATGCGTTCAGGACAATTCCTGCGAGTTCCATTTCTGATTCTTTCTCGATCACTCTTTGTTCATGAAGAAAGTCATCCATTCCTTTATTCAGATCTTGAATGATCTTGTCATTTTGCTCCGGAGTGAAAACCACTGGCTTGCTTTTTGAAAGAATAGACTCAAGCATTAGTTCATATTTGCTCTTTTTGATTTCCATTAAACTAATGTTTTTACTTTAAATTTTCTTTATATGAATCGAATGGACTTTTATCAAAGATATTAAGTCCTTTGAAATTCCCCAAATTTTGGACAAAAAATGTGCCATCAGAAAATGCAGAGATCAGAGACGTGTCAGTTGACACATCCATGTCAATGAATTCTACAGGTTCTGTCGCATCCTGAATATAGAATTCATCACATTTTCCTGCAATATAAGATTCTTTTTTACTTAATTCCGCAATCCAGATAAATTTTGGCATCGAAAGCGCCAAAACCAGTTCCTTGACAACCGGATTTAAGTCCTCATTCAATGCGATGTAGGATTTGTAAGATCGACTGGATGCTAAAAAGATTTTAAGAATTCTGGGCTCCGTCCCCACTATTCCTATCTCTTTAATTTCAAGTGCTTTATAGAAATTTCTCGTTGCTCTTGCAGCATCTAAATAGATTTTTTTGTATAGTGGGACAATGACATTTTTGATTTCACAGGAATGCCATTTTTCCGATTTATAATAGATCTCACAGGGTTTGTCTAATTTGGTGACTTGAAAAGGTGGGTAATTGTCATCAATAAAGACATAGTTTCTGGTGATCTTATTGAAATCAATCACAGGAAGTCCGTTGGGCAGAATTTCATGTGGTTGACAAATTACAGTTTCCTCACGATTTTCTTTTTCACGGCCGACAATATTGACAACGTGTCCGATTTCCTTATTCTTGAGAACACCCACAATAGGAATACCGGATTCAATATAAGTACTGATGATCACATCTATATTTACTTTGGCCTTTGAAAGTTTCTCCTGTGAATAGATCATCGACCCAAATCCAAATTCTCTGAGCGCGAATGTGATTTGTTCTGCAGTCAATCCTTCAGAAGGTAAGAGTCTTTTAAAGGAATACTTTTGAAGTAACTTTGTGATTTGGGACAACAATACGGGCTGATATTCGGGATATTTATTGCCGAAATATTCAATTAGCGACCATATGGTGGTCTCTGCACAGGTCATGGTCTGATTATCCTGACTTGCATGGGGGAAAGACTGAACCGTTTGCTTGATCGAATTGGTGGTTGCATTGATTCCACTTAGGCAACATACGATATTGCTGTCCTTTTTTGCTTTAGGAGATATGGCATTTCTACCGATGATCTTAGGAAAGGTCGGTCTTAATACAAGAAAACCCAGGTAATTTTTCCTGCACTACGGTTAGGTCAGTATCCGGGTCTTTCCTGAAATTTTCACTGGCGACGGGACATCCGAAGAATGATAGCCTGATGCAGTCCCTGTGATACCCTTTTAACTTGGATGAATAATAGTGATAATAGGTATCACGATACATTTTGTCCACATAGGGGGTTTCGATAAGGACATAAAGATCATCCCGCAAAGTTTCCAGGAAAGATTGTAATTGCTTTTCAACAACTTTACGGCTTGTCGACTCATTGATCTGGTAAAGTGTGGTTAAAAGATATTCTACAAAAGGCCCGACTTCTTTAATAGGTTTAGTCTCTATTTCAATGCCGGAGTCAATAAAGTCTTTAATCGTATCTTTAACGGAAACAGGTTGGCTCATAATATATTGCAAATATAAATATTGTAATTCGATAATATGGAAGTGTTTATAAGGGTGCTTAACGTCGGTGACGGTGATGCAGTTATTGTTAAAGTAATTGATACGGACAGAAAACTTGTTTTTATGATCGATGCAGGTCATCCTTACGATTATGAAAAGGTTAGCAAAAATCTGAAAGAAGTGTTAGAAAGTGTGGAATTGCCCGCACCCGACTTTATATTATGCACCCATTACGATAATGATCATATCGGAGGATTATTAAAACTGGTAAAGGATTATGAAACTCAAAAACCTTCGGTTTGGATCCATGCGACAAGTGAAAAGATCAATGTTAAAGATTTAACTGAGCTGGTGAACCATGAGCCGGAAAATGGAATCATGCCATCTGAGGAAGATGATAATCTGGCGGGGGAAAATTCAGCTAACATAGTTTATTATCAGAATGTACTCACTACTGTTGAGCAAGAGATTGCTTTGCTGGAATATTTACGGCCTGCAGGTTTTTCTTGCAAGGAACCGCTTGCTGAAAATTTTAAGATCGACCAATGGCCGGAACTGTCTATCTTGAGCCCCACCACTTCATTTTATGAGACCTTGTTCCCCGAACATTTCAGTACGCAGGAACTGGTCGAGAATCATATGAATGTCTTAAAGGGCGCGGAAACTGATCAAAAGATTTCAGATGATCCATGCAAAAAGCTTGACCTGAAAAAATCCCCGATCACCGCGACGAACATGAACAGCGCCATATTAATGCTGGTAGCAGACGGCAAAAAGATCATATTTAGCGGAGATGCTGGAATAGAGTCTTTTGAAGCGATCCCGGATTATAAAAACGTGCTTGACCAACTGTACTTTTTGAAAGTTCCGCATCATGGAAGCAGAAACAATATCAACCAGGAATTGATTCAACTTATGAAACCAAGAATTGCTGTTATTTCCGGAAGGCACCATGTATCCGGTGATGTTTTGGCCTGTTTAAAGGCAACTTGTGAAGAAGTTTCGGTAACGAAAGATGGTCAGGATATCGATGTAACTATACCTTAATTATTTGTCCATGAAACCTTTCAAATCATTTGTAAATCAGAAGAAGCCTAAAAGATCTTCCATCAATCCTTTTATTCGGTTGGTTGAGGACAAGAAACGGGTTAGCAAGGCGTTTTCTCAAAGATTATCACTAGGTACACTTGAGGATATTAAGTTCGTCAAATCTGTCAATGACAAAATTGAATTATTTGCTATTTCTATATAATATCTGTAAAAGAAAAGAGCAGGATGGATCCTGCTCTTTTCTTTTTAAACTTTTAGCTTACTTTTTTTGGCCGACTTTTTTTCCGGCAGCGCTTCCTTTTGCTGTTTGCCCTGTTGCTGGGTTTTTTCCGTTTTGACCGCAGGTGCGAGCAGTTCTTCGCGTTTCAGTTTTTTCATCTGCGGATCGTACAGGTCAATGGTCTTGAACTGGGATTGGCCGTGACATAATACTTCTGTTCCTTGCCGTCTTTTTCAACGGTGATCTGCTGGGCATTCCCTTTTTTCAAAGAGCGAAGCAGGTTTTCACGGCCTTCATCCGTTTTCATTTCCTTGATCCCTTTACCGGCCAGCACTTCTTCCGGCTTATAACCGTAGTTTTCATTATAGGATCGGAATTTCTTGTTGCCGCCTTCTGTCAGGTTTTCATTATCCAGTTTTAACCAGGCGGTATATTTCTCGCCTTCCTGGCTGAAAAGCTGCTTATGCACAGCGCGGCCTTCTATCAGGTTAAAAGCTTCTTTCGCCGTTACGCCATTTCCTTTATTAATATAGAACGACTGCTTGTTGTCTTCGCCTTTGTCATTCTTGATAGTGGCATCGTACTTATTGAAAAAATACATCTCCTGGTTTTCACCCGCTTTGAAGTGCAGGGTATAATCCGTTTTCTTCTGGTTGAACTCATGCGAAGTGTTCAATTTGAATTCCGGTGACTTAGCTTCAATTTGCTTTTCCAAATCGGTATTCAGCTTTTCGCCAAATCCAAGGTTCAGTAAGCTCTTTTTCAAAAATTCTACATTCTGCGTATTCATAACTTTTCCGATTATTGATTAATTGATCTATTGAGTATTAAGTGCGAAACGGGTTCTGTCTATAAGCTGGTCTTCTGCTGGTTGTCGCGCAACAGCAAAGGCGTTTCGTCCTGTAGCCGGACCTTGATCTTTTTGACCTTTTTGTTGAATAACCCTTTTGCCGCATTGATCCCGGATGTTGCAGCCTGTGCGCCAATTGATTGATCCATGGACAGGATCTGCATATTGGCCAGGGCGTTTTCGGCCCCTTCACCCGCAGCGCCGGCCAGTTCCGCTTCTGGTGCGGGTATGCCTGGCATACCGTCCATGCTGTAAACCGTCAGGTCAACGGGGATGATCTTATCACCCAGGCGGATGTTCTTTACCTGTACCAGCAGGCGCTGGTTGGTAACCTGGCAAATACCGAACAACAGTTGTCCTTTAGGCATAACCTGTTTCCTTAGGGTAACGCTATCCGTTAATTTGATCCTTACGGCAGCGCCGTCCGCTACTTTTTGTTTGCCATCGATAGTCGCCGAAATAGCCTGAAAGGCATTTTCCGTTACCGCTTTGCTGCTGCCGGAAACGGCCGTGCCGGGATTCTGTATGGCCTGGAGTTGGGAGAGCACCTTACTGATCTGCTGCATCTCCGGGTCTGCTGCCTTACCCTCGCCCGCAGCGTTCATCATCGAACGCAGTTTACGGATACTCCGGTCATCCTCTTCGCGGGCTACTGCATGTACCGGCGCGCTGGCCGGCTGCGTAGCGATCTGCCGGTTGATCTGGGCGATCTTCTGCTCGATCTGTGCCGATTGCAGATCCGCCTGGTTCGGTGCTGCCGGGTCAGCGATCCCGTTAGTGACAGATTGCGGCGATCTTTCGCCACCCATTTCGGCAAGGAAACTGCTGCTTACGATACTTCCCGAGGAGGAGTCTCTGGCCGCCTGCTGGTAAAGGGCCAGTTTGTCCTGCTTTTTCTCTTCCTTAAAACTGGCGTTGGGTAAGGTGGTGTTCAGCCCGGCAGGTGCGTTCCTCACCTCGTCCGGCTGGCCTTCCTTTTTACCGCCGCCCAATGCCCAGAAGGCAATGGTCATAAACGGCAGGATCAGAATGGGCAGGGCCAAATAAAATTTCCGTCTCTTTTTTTGCGCTTCAGGTAGCGCTGCCGCTGAGGGGCTGTCAATGATGATGTTCATGTTCATTGTTTTTTAGTTAATGAATCGGTTACTTGCTCTTGGATAAGGTGGGGAACCGCCGGCGAGGGCTGCCCGATAGCGGCCGGACGATAGGCTGTGATTTTAACGTGGGCCATCGTGCGGAACTTTAAGGAAGTCACACCGATCAGCAGGCTGATGAGCGCTACAAACGCCCAAAAGCAGCGGAGCTGTATCTTCCTGGGGAATTGATTAAAGCGATCGTTCAGCCACAGCGCGATGCGCCGCATCGAACGGATGAGAAATCCGGCGATCCAATGTGCCAGTCGGTCACGGGCTTCCCGGCTTTTGGGTGAATGTTTACTGAACAGCATAACTGTTGGTGTTGGCGTTAAGTGTGGTGTCTTTGTTAACCAGGGTTTCCCAGCGTTGGATCAGGAATCCATGCGGGTTATTATCCGACCTCGCGACATCGCGCAGGTAACCCTGCGTTACCAGCAGCCGGTTAACGGTAGAAGAGGATCGGATCAGCCGTTCCCGTGCATAACATTTGAAATAGTACGGGTGCTGGTTCAGGTCAAGTGAAATACTGTCTATTTCGATCTGCTGGCTGATGTTTCCGGAGATCAGGTTGTTGTAATAGCTTTTTTCCTTAAGATTGTTATACTGATTCCGCGCACTTTCATCTGCCAGATACAGGGCTCTGCCCATATTCGCGCTGATGACTTTTTCATCCGGGTCAAGCGTAAAAAAATAATGGTGAAACATGCTGATGTGGTCTCGGGCCTCGACGGGAACATTGTCTTTTCTTTCCGCAGAAACGGCTTCCATGGCCTTTCCATTGGCCAGGATATAAATATGCTTGCCTGCATTGTTGGAACTTTCATAGCTTTTATACAGGGCAAAGCAAGAGATCAGGGTACAGGCTGCGATCAGTACGAGGCTGAATGCTTTAATATGCCGGAAGGCGGTGTCGATATTTTTGAGGTGCGTGAACATATGCGTAGAAATTAAAGGTGAATAAATCAGTTACCGGTAAGTTTCTTCTTCTGATAGTCATCGGCAGTTTGTCCGCTTCCTGACGCTTTTCCGTGATAACCTTCCATAAATTTTGCGGGGGCATTGAACAGGTTTTTAGCGCCGTTCATGGCCCGGCTGCTTACAGCGGTCCCGCCGGCTACAACCGTGTTGCTGGAAGAACTGACCAGGGTGTTTACTTTGCTTAAAAGGCCGTTCATGCCGCCTGCATTGACGATGTACCCCGCGACACTGGGAACGGTAAAATAGCCGATGGTGCCGATGATCAGGAAGACAAGGTATGCGGTATCGGTGGAGCTGAAGAAGGTATCGCCGGATTGCTGCACCTGGCCGATATCGATCCTGAGCATGTTTTCCTGAACTTTGCCGATGATCGCCCCAAAAATATTGGCGACGGGGAGCCAGAGGAATACGTTGAGGTACTTGGCAAGCCAGACGGTAAGCGTATGCTGGAAGCCGTCGAAAACCGCCAGCCCGAAAACGATGGGCCCTAGGATCGCCAGTACGATGAGATAAAAGGTACGGATGGTGTTGATGCATAGTGAAGCTGCTTCATAGGTTACCTGCAAAACTTCGGACATCCATTTTTTGACCGTGTTGCGAAACTGGTAGCTGGCCTTGGCCATCGCGAATTTCATATCGTTGCCGATACCTTCGAAAACGCCTTCTTTGTCTCCATTTTCATCTTGCGGATGAGTATATTTATACCATTTGTCCCGGTCCCCCTGCCCGTCGTCACCTTCATACATCTGCCAGGTGCTGGTTTGCTTGACGGCATCCTCCTTGGCTTTCAACAGCCGTGCTATGGCCGCATCGGAGTCTTTGACCATCCCTGCGGTAGCGGTAACAGTCGGTTTCATGATGCCGTTGATCACGGTGATCACTACCGGGAACATCATAATGGCCATACCAAGGGCGAACGGCCGGAGCAGGGGATAAAAGTCAATGGCTTCAGCATTGGCGATCTGACGCCAGACCCTCGCCGCGATATACCACAGCGCGCCAAAGCCCGCGATAGCACGTCCAACGCCGATAAGCTGACCGAACATGGGTAACATGTCCTCATACACGGTGTCCAGCGTTCCCTGCAACCCGTGAATATCACCGGCAAGCCCCTGCGCGTAGCTCAGTGATGGCATCATTGCGGCCATAATGACCAGGATGCCGCTTGTAACGATATACTTTTTCATAGCATTTTCAATTAGTTAAACCGTAAAGGCGTTTCAGTTGACGGGTATTTTCGAGATCCCGGGTACGCCTGAGCGACAGGATGATTCCCTGCCTGTTAAAGGACCGCAGAAAGTTCAGCTTATCAGTTGTTCCACTGTAAATGCGGTCGATGGCCTGCAGGCGTTCCGCATCTGACATGCGGAGTTTACCGGCAGAGGTCACCTGTATCAGCTCCTCGATCCCCTGTAAACTTTCCCCGATCAGCTTTTGATAGACATTAGAAAGGTAACCCAGTTCCGCGGCTGAAAAAGTTCCGCTCTGCCGGAAACGACCTGTCGCACTTTTGTATTCTTTGATGAGGCTGGTCTGCATGGAAATAATCTCCGGGATCCTTTGGTAATTCCTGACGGCCGGACTCACTGCTAAAAGCCCGCTCAGGTAAATATCATGCAGGTCGAAATTGCCCTTGCTAAGGTTAGAAATCATCCCATAGCCCTGCTGG
Organism: Mucilaginibacter terrae; assembly: GCF_031951985.1. Lineage (NCBI taxonomy): Bacteria > Pseudomonadati > Bacteroidota > Sphingobacteriia > Sphingobacteriales > Sphingobacteriaceae > Mucilaginibacter > Mucilaginibacter terrae. Next base: position 3,901,301 of record NZ_JAVLVU010000001.1, read on the forward strand.
TACACCTGGTAGCCGGTTTTCATATCAGAAAGGATACTTTTAAGCTGGGTGAGCTTCTCGATGTTGAGCAGGAGCTGCTGCATTTCTGTCCCCTGGGCGTAGCCTTTCACAGAGCCCATCCCGACCAATATGCTGAGCGTAACGATAATGACTTTGCTTTTCATGTTTTTCATTTTTCCGGGTTTATTGGATGCCGCGCATCGACCTGCCGGCCTTTGCATCTTTTTCTTGTTGCTTGCGCCCTTTTATGAGGCTCACCACCTGCACTACGAAAGCCGAACTGAACCGGTAGTTTTCCGTCATCGCCGCATGCACCTGGTTAAGCTGTTCAATTCTTTCCCGGTCACCGGCTTTGAGCTTGCCATTGCTAATGACCCGGTCCAGGTCCTGGAGTTGGAGTTCACAGTCATGTAACACCGCCCCTCTGACCTTTCCAAGGTATTGTATCTCTGCTGGGGATAGCCCCTCCGGTCGTTCCAATGGCCCGAACAGCTGTTCGATATCCGCCTGTCGACGGATGATCTCCCGGATCTGCGGGTCGTCCCTGACGGCCGGTCCTGCCTGAAGGAGTCGATCGTAATAAACGGAATGGCTCCCGTACTCATCTTTGAGGTAACTGCTCACGGTGCCTAACCCGTTTTGGGCCACCGAATAGCCTTTTTGGAGATAGTCGCTGTATACCCGAAGGGCAGCGAGCTGCTCCAGCAGGTATTTTTTCTGTGTCTTTTTCTGCGAGAACCATTCAGAAAAGGTTTGGCCATGCACCACGGTGCTCATCCCGGAGGCAATGGCCGTAACGAAGGCATAGAGTAACAGTTTTTTGGTATGCTTGCCGATCTGACCGGCTTCGTACCATGCGGTGCTAACGGATGCCATAAAGCGCTTTGATTTGGTTCACATCACCCTGTTGCTTACCTCTTTCGAGCGTGAGCATCAGGTTTTGGTTATTGAATTGTTTGAGATCGGTGAAATTTTCCTCCAGCCGGTTTCCTGCCGCGTTGATCAGTTCGAGCCGCTGTTCGTCCGTCATCTGGGTTTTGAAGCTATTGATCACCAGCATGATCTGGTCAAGGTTCGCGACACTGGATTCCAAAATGCCCGAATAGACTTCCTGCATGTGACCGAGCTCGTCCGCGCTGAAATGTTTGTCGGAATTGAAAAGCCCCCAGGCCTTTTGATATTCGCCCACCAGTTGCGCCTGACGGATAGTAAGGTCCTTGATCCGCTGGTAATAACTGATCACCGATTTGATCTTCCAGAGTTCATCATAATAGTTACCATATAGCTTTCGCTGCTTGTCCGTCCATTCGGAGATCTCCGTTAACCGGAGCTTCGACAATAAGTCTTGCCAAAAGGTTTTTACTGAGCCACAAAAATCACCTCTGTTTTTGCTATAAAACTGAAGTCAGCCTTTAGGAAAGATTCTAAAACTGCTGGAAAATGCGTTGCAAACCTGTCTTTGAAGGTGGGATATAGATCTATAGATAACTTACATTACGGATTTGTCCGATTAAAAAAAAATAGGAAATTTACAAAAAGATTCTATCGTGAAAATAATTGTACAAAGCAGAGAGATCGTCCCGGACGGTCTCCAATGAGGTCAGCTTCCGGTCTCTCCTTGATTCGTAATCAAAACCATATTCCAGGAATTTATCGGCAGCTAAGAAATGCTTATTCTGTTCTATTTCTGAAGATTATAAATTAAGAACCCTAAATGAAGGCGTACACCGTTGCGGTTCATGCTTATAATTCATCTGCTATCGATGATATAATCTTGATACATTTGATTATTATAATTTTCACACTATTGATTTTTATAATAATAGCACGGATACTCCAGTTGGAAACTTTGTTCAGGACCTATAATGCATAAACAAATGGCAACACCAACGGAGAAAATTAGCAGATGCATACTACCTGACTGTAGTCAGCTTAGTTTTTAGGTTTGGCAAAACGATCCGGACATTATCCTGCATCATCTACAGATTAAACATAAAGAAATTTGCAACAAGGTGATATGGTAATAACAAGGCGATTGCGCAAATCGCCACTTGCACAATAGCTGCATTACTTTTTGTTTGTGCAAGCGATACCTGCACAAAGTGGTCTCCACCTCTCTATTACTCCAACTGCTTTTTCAGTGCATCTTTACTTGGTAAAACAGCCTTATATTCTTTCGAGAAGATTTGTTTGTTATTCTCAGGCAATGTAAACTCTATCACCGTGCGATTTTCTTCTTTGCAGAGAATGATGCCAATCGTGGGATTCTCTTCCGATAGCTTAACTTTCCGATCGTAATAGTTGACATACATTTGCATCTGTCCTATATCCTGATGGGTAAGCTTTCCTATTTTTAGATCAAACAGCACAAAACATTTAAGAAGTCTATTGTAAAATACCAGATCAACAAAGAAGCTATCTCCTTCGAATGTGAATCGTCTTTGTCTTCCCTCAAATAAAAACCCTTTACCCAGTTCGAGCATAAAATGCTCTAGTTTGTCTATGATTGCGGTTTCAAGATCACTTTCCGAATATTTGGCATCTTCTCTTAGCCCTAAAAATTCCAAAACATAGTGGCTTTTTAGTGCATCCGAAGGCTTTTGAATGACCTGACCTTTCTCGGCCAGTTCCTTTATACCCTTTTTATCTTTGCTCAGAGCTAGGCGCTCAAATAACGCAGAGTTATATTGTCTTTGTAATTCTCTTACTGACCAATTGCCCTGAGCTGCTTCGATTTCATAAAATTGCCGTTCGTCTTCGTCCTTGATTTTAAGTAACTGTATATAGTGTGTCCAGCTTAAATGAAACGGATTTTCTAAAATCCCAATCAGTGATTGGGGTTTTGTATCCTTCATGGTTTTCCCAATCGGTGATTGGGGAAACCTATCCTGATAAGTTAAATAAAAGCTACGCATATATTCCAGGTTGGACACGGAATATCCCTTGCCAAACTCGTTGTTTAATTCGCTGCTTAAACGTGCAATTGTCTCTTTTGCATAATCGGCACGTCGTTTTCCAAGTTGTTCGTCTTCGACAATCATTCTGCCTATTTGGAAATAGGCGAGTACCATCGCTTGGTTAACGTTACGGACTATATGGAGCTGAGTTTCTGTAATTACAGCTTTTATATTTTCAAAGAGTCGAAACGGAGATTGATTTAAGCTCATAATATAATTTTGTATAATCAGCAATGGCACTTAACTAACGCTGCCTGATTCGTTCTTGCCGTTTCCCTTTTGTTTTCGGTTCCTCAAAATTCATGAGCATATCTGCCATCTCTTTTTTGGTCTCACTTTGAAAGCCAGCCCAGTAATTTTGGGTGGTTGCAAGCGTAGTATGCCCTAAAGCCTCCTGTGCAAATTCCATCCCTTGCTTTCTGGTAACCTGAGTAGTAAAGGAATGTCTGGCCTCCATGGTCCCCTTTATATCCATACCATTATTATTCGCCAGTTTTTTCATATGTTGATTGATAAAGCGGACAAAGTTTTGATTGACACGGTGACGCTCCTTAGCTGTATATTATGGAGATGTTGACCACCTTGTTCCAGGCCAAACTGACCAGGCAATTTGCTGACATGAGATGTGCAGCGGGTGCTTAAGAAGCGTTGTCAAAAATAGGTATTTAAAAGTTATTTTTATTCAAGGTTGTTTGCCGTTATTGGTGTACGCTTTCTTCTCATCGATTCTCCTTTCAATTCTATCCGGTGTGCATCGTGAACGATCCGGTCCAGGATAGCATCAGCAATTGTCTTTTCACCAATCACTTCAAACCACTTGCTTACCGGCAGCTGAGAGGTAATGATCAGCGAGGTCTTACCGTGCCGGTCCTCGATGATCTCCAGCAGGGCGGCCCTGCTCTGGGCATCAAAAGGCTGTATCCCAAAGTCGTCCAGTATAAGCAGTTGTGTCCTTTCCAGTTTAGCGATCTCCTTGATATACGAGCCATCAGCCTTAGCCATTTTGAGTTTGGCAAACAGCTTGGGCGTGCTGGCATAGAACACCCGGTAGCCCTGGATACAGGCCTGATGGCCAATAGCTGAAGCCACGTAGCTTTTGCCGATACCGGTGCTGCCAGTGACCAGGATGTTTTCAAAGCGGTCAATGAACGTACATTCGGCCAAGCGCATGATCTGGTTGCGGTCGATACTTCGTTCAGCATGGTAGTGAACGTCCTCTATAGCGGCTTTATAGCGGAACTTGGCATATAGGATCGTGCGCTCAATGCGCCTGTTCTGGCGGTCGTCCCATTCGGCATCTACCAGGTGGCCCAGCAGTTCATCTGCTGTATAATCATTCGTTTTACCGGTTTCCACGCTGCTTTTGAAAGCATGGAACATGCCGAAGAACTTCATCTTCCGCAGTTTGTCTAAGGTGTCTTGATTCATGTTGTTATAGTTGTTTGTTATTAATGCTTATTTGTAATCCCCTCTAATATTATTGTGGCTGGGCATAGGCAGCTCGTCTGCGAACAGGCTTTCTTCATAGCTGTCCATGTTGTTCTCCAGGATAGTTTGTATGGTTTTATAGTTGTAAATGCCATAGCTTAAAGCACGCTGGCAGGCGACGATCAGGCGCTCGTTACCCGCTTTCTTGGCAAAGCCCAATACCCCCAGGCAGGACTTGTAGGCCTGTTCCGGGTGCTGCTTGCGGTCCAGTATCTTCAGGATATACAGCCTGACATCCTCATGGATCGAGGCCGCCCAGTCCAGGAACATATCAGGTGACCAGTCCGCCTTAAAGCGGTGTGTGGTGGCCAAGTGCTCTTTATCTGTCGTATAGCCGTAAGGATTCTTATTGCGTTTGTGCAGCGCGATCCGCTCATAGTTAGAAAAGATCTCTACGGTTGTGCGTGAGTATAAAAGCTTTACCCGTTTACCGATGTAGCGGTAAGGAACGCTGTAGTAGTGTTTATCAGGGCCCAGGTTAACATGCCCGTTCTTGATCACTTTGGCATAGAAGTGCTGTTTGAACTGGTAGCGCATGACCGGAAGCGGGGTGAGTGTATGCCTTTCTACTTCCTCGAACTGAAGCCTGCGGCTATAGTTACGTCCTTTGAGGAACTGGGTGTTATGCACCTCCAGGGCTTCCCATATCGCTGCATTGAGGTCTGCAAGAGAATGATAGGTTTGTTTGTTTAAAGGTGCATAGACCTTGCTATAAAGGATCTTAACAGCACCTTCCACCAGCGCTTTATCACGCGGGCGGTACGCCCGCGCAGGTAAGATGGTGGTACCGTAATGTTCGGCAAAGTCCTCAAAAGTCTCATTCAGGGTAGGCTCATAGCGGCTGCTTTTGGTTACGGCAGCTTTGAGGTTATCCGGCACAATGGCGGCGGGTACGCCGCCGATAAAGTGCAGGGTATTCTCGCAGGCGGCAATAAAGTCTTCCTTTTGCTGGCTCATAACAGCCTCTGCATAAGTAAGCTGGCTGGCACCTAGTATGGCTACAAAGACTTCTACTGATATGATCTCACCGGTATCCTTATCGGTAAGGTTCATCTTTTCACCAGCAAAATCCACATACAGCTTATCTCCGGCTTTGTGATCCATGTGCATGGTTGGATTGACCCTGGCCTTCCATTGGTTGTAGTAAAAGCAGAACTGGCTGTACCTGTAGCCATCAGGAAACTCTTTGATATAGGCCTCCCACAGCATATAGCGGGTCATGCCGGTACGCTTCAGTTCTTTATCTACGTGGGGGAAGCACCGTAGCATGGACTGCATACGGCTGCTGGGTGGCTGCTCTCTGGTCTTGCCAAAAAAGTCTTCCAGCTCTTTGTCGTTCAGGGAATTGACTTCTTCAAACGTGCAGCCGCTGGCCTTAAAGGCGGATACGTACTTCTTTACGGTGTTTCGGGATGCGTCAACCTGGGCAGCTATGCTCATTAGAGGACGCTGCTGGCTGTACAACTTTAAGATCTTTCTTATCTTACTCATGCTGATTGTTAAGTTGGCCATGCTTAGGAGGTGTATATGTCTGCCTCCTTAGGATGGTTCGCTCTTCAGCACCAGCTACACTATTACAGTGGTCACTTTCGCCCGGAATACCCTGGTCAGTTTGCCGCGGAATGGGTGGTCAGCTTGCCCCGGAATGGGATGGTCACTTTCATCAGAATCTCCAATCATTTCCCTGCAATAAGTTTAGCAGTAAGGTTTCCTGCTTCTTCAACTCGGTAAGCTGCTCACCGATGCCAAATGGAAACTTGCCTGAATTGGCATGCCAGGCTAACTGATTGATGTTAACACCAATCTTTTTCAGTTCCATGTAAGTTTCCAGGTCGACCCGTTCCATTTTTGGAGATGGAAAGTGTCCGGCGAAAATTTTCTTTCGTATAATATCACCAGGCTTACAGCCATATCTCTTGGCTAACGCAAGCAACGCTTCCCGCTGTCTTAGTGTTATACGAACTCTAATGAAAGCTGATTTTCTATCTGTATCGGATATAGATGGTCGTCCCATAGACCCAACGAAATTTAATCCGGAGTAAGCTGCGGAACGATCGGCAGCTCAAAATGAGACCTGCCGGGGCAGGCTGCGAAGTGACCTTTCGCATAAGAGAAAGTCTTCCGAATGACAGACTTATTAATTGATAAACCTCTCCAATGTATTTTTATTGTACCCCAACAAAAATATTTTCTCAACCCGTGCGGAACGAAGTGAGGCATGGCGGGTCCGGGTGTCCCGGCAAGCCGTTTTTGTGGAACAAAAACATGGCTTGCTTGGGTAATGGATATAATTAATCACATCATGGGATTTCTGTTGTGAACACTCTCTCGATCCTGGTCCAAGTCTTTTCCCATGTGCCGGATTTATTTTCCTTACTACTTATTACCTCAAATTCGGTGTTGCTAGAAAAGCTATCAACAAATGTGTCTAAGCGATTCTTTTTAGTGTCATTTACATAGGGACTCACAATTACAAAATGATTGCTACCTTTAAATCGACTCTTAATTAGCACAACCAATCGATTCAACGAAAAAAAATCTATATCGAGAATATTAGAAAATAAATGGAGATGCCGCGTTGTGCTTAGATCTTTAAAATCCTTAGTAGTCAATTCATCTAAGTTTTTGTTGATAGTTGAAATATTAAGACTGGATTGAAACTTTTTGACATGCAAGGATGCCCTTCTTAAAGCAACGGCTGAAGGTTCTATTAGAAGCACCTTAGCATTTTTTAAATTAATTTCTTTTTCAGCAAGATATTCTAACAAAACCATAGTAGCCATTCCCTGACCGCATCCCCAATCAATAATATTAAGATTAAAAGCAAATGTCTCTTTATATAAATTACGGAAACTATCATAAAGTTTTCGATAATGCATCTGTCCATAACTATACATGTAAACGTAAAGCTGGGATTCATTCGTAATTATCTGAACACCCCTATGCAACGAATCAAAGACCTCCCTTGGTACATCTGCATAATGCTGAACAGATATTCCACGGATTTGACTAAATGTTGAATTTACACTTTCTAATTCACGGGTATAAGAGGTATCTTCTTCGATCAAATAGCCATCAATCCTTTCAGTCAGCTCAGTGCCTCGTTGTAAAAAATCGTCTAGGAGTTGTCTTATATGTATTTCAGCTGCTTCAAAATCTGTTAATTCGGTTTGTAACATATCCCAAATTAGTGGACGATTTAAAAAGGAGGTTTCATCTTCACGTATTTTTATTGATATTTTCTTATTAATAGATTGTGCGAGTTGAATATAGTTTTTACCAAAATCAGCAATAGCTTTTACATAATAGTTTACAATGGTAGTTAATACTTTGTCAGCATTATCCAGCTCTGAATTTATTGCGGATTCTAACGAATTATAAATCTCCTCAAAACGACTACCATATGTCTCAGCTGTATCTGTGTCTAATAAAAAGCGATGGGAAGCTTTTATTCTAGCACCAACCTCATACTGATTTATATGAAGAAAATTAAATAAGTATGAAAAAGCTCCCTCTAAGCTAAGACGTTCTGAAACTTCCAATAACAAGGCTAAAAAGGATAAATTATTGGCCGAGGTGGGCAGTTTTAATAAAACGTTTCTTTTTCTTGTGATGTAATTTTTTATAGGCACTATATGTCCACTTAGTTCCTCATCTGTTCGCCAAGTAAAGTAATCATACAGCTCTTGATAGTTAAAGTCAATAAATGCATCCAAAGAAGCGGGATCCGTAGATGCACTATAAAGATCGTCTAGGAGAGACATTTTAAAGAATTGACAGGGTATTTCTTAATAGTCGTTTCAATTCTTCCATATCATTTGTTGATCCATGAAGCTTCGAAGGAACCTTAAGTTTTTTCTTTCTAGCACGCTCCTTTAATTCGGAAAAATTAAGTTGCTCAAACTCATCATCAATGCTAATTGACACAGTTCTTTCTACTATAGATTTTGGTTCAATTGTTAATTTGTCATTGTAGCTAACTTGAAGATTCTTTTGATTTGAGGCAATTTTTTCAAAATGTATTCTATGATGAAAAACATCATCCAGCAAAGGCCTAAATTTACCTATGAGGTATTTTTCTGTAACTTTCAAATCAGCCTTAAAGATGGGGTTTGCGTTGCCCCAGGAACAAATATCAGTTGCCAATACGGTAAAAAATTCTGTGAAGGAATTTAATGCCTCATTTGAACGCACCTCTTTTTCTTTAGTTATAACTGTAGTGTCTAAAATACGATACGTTGTGAGGTTGGGATTATCTGTTTCAGTTAAAGGCTTCGGTAAAACAGGTGTTAGATAGTTTAAATCTTTTATAACTAGCGACTTATCGCCATTATTATTAAAAACGTATTGGAATAGACTTTCTATAGTAATATAATCTAACTGACTCTCTAATTTAAACTTAGTAGCAATGGGTCTTCCGTTTACGTTGTAAGAATTTCGCAATTTAGAATATCCGATATGAACGCCGAATAACAGCGATATCTCTTCTTGCTTTCTGTTTGAAAGGTTGGCCTTTTCAAAAAAAGAAAACAAATCATCCAAACCCTTCTTCTTATTCTCACCGTAAGTGTTTAAAAGTATCAAATCAAATAATATCGAATCAGTATTAACGCTATCTAATTTGATCTGACCTAATTTCTTTTCTAATTTAACACCTTGAATTTTCGCAATATCTTCAAGGTCTTTGTCGTATATCTCTCTAAATATATACGGTTTCCAGAATTTCCATTCTGAATTTTCTGTGAATAGTCCCGCATAGGAATAATCAAACTCTAGCTTTTTTGTTTCTTCAGCGTATTTAATTTGGTCCTTAATTAAAGTATTAAAAAAGGACAAGGTTGAAAAGTAATTGTGCGGGTAATTAACATCCTGATCAGCAGAGACCTTCATAAATGCAAAGCCGCCTAACAATATATCAAATTGTCTTGCTTTCTTTAATAGATCATCGCCAAGGAATTCTTCATTGTTGTCAATTTTAATTACTTTGTTATGTAAAGTTATTTCCCGCGATTTTTCTGAAGAAACTATATTGCGTGGTATAAAGGCAGTTCCACTGTCAATATTCCATATAGTATTGTCCATCTGTTCATTTTCAGAAAAAAAAATGTGTTTAATTCGAGATATAGGTAGTGCTGCAGCGAGAATATAAAGGCCATTGCATTCTTTTGCTGGTATTAACTTTTGTATTTCCTGAGATGTTAAAATAACTTCCAAGGAGCAATTTGATCCCGGCAGCCATCTGTCCTCTGAAATAACAATTGCTCCATTAGAAATATTTTGAAAAGAATCTGAAAATCCTTTATAATGGCCAGAGGGCATAATAATTCCTGAGCCAAAATAGACTGGAAGTATTGTTGAATTAGTTGGTATAAAATAAGATGATTTTTCCATTTAAACTTTTTCGATATCGAAAGTGTTTTGATCAATATTTAAGTTAGACGTTGTACTAATTAGGAAAAGATTTCTTTTTGTACGAGTAAATGCGACATAGTAGTCATTATCTTTAAGAGTGATATTGTAACGAACTTTATTAAATTGCCAATCTTGAAAATCAGGTAAAATAACGGTATCAAATTCTATCCCTTTGGATGATTTATAGGTTGTTACATGCACATTTTCCATGTGAGTTAACTCATCTGTACTACTACGATACTTAGTACACTTCACATTCTTCAATTTAAGAAGCTCATATAGTTCATCAACGTGTCTACCTAATGGTACGAGAATTCCAATATTGTGCGTCTGCGAATGAAATTCTTCAATAATATCTAAAATTGTTTCAATTTGTTGATTTGATGAATTTACCAACATGCATTTCGGCTTAATATTAGTCGAACGATTTGCTTTTAGGCCTCTCATCATGACCGCCGAAATACGTCTTTGTGGTAGCGCCGCTTGGGTAAAGCACATTATCTCATATGAGTTCCTGAAATTTTCATCTAATTCATATTCTTGATTACCTGAAAATACCGTTTTTAATTGTTGTTGAGAAGAGGCTTTATCTGGATATAATATTTGCTGATCATCTGCGCCATAGGAAACTACCTGAGCTGCAGCTCTTATTCTTTGATGGTGATGTTCCTCAATATCCTGAGCTTCATCAATAATAATTTCGTGATCACCTTTTCCTGGTCCCCATTGATAAATTCTTGTAACAGAATTACCAGCATTAACATTCTCTGCCGCTGCACAACTAGCAAGATAGATCTCTAAAGTTTTAGTATAAGTGATCATTGTGCTTTTTCTTTTACCAATAGAATGATTTCGGATATGTCTCCATAATGAAACGACGCTTTTTCCTGTTCCTGGGCCGCCAGTTATAGCTACAGGTTCTGTTTCATCTAAAACAGACATTTGTGACGGTGTCATATCTGTATAAAGAGGGAGTTTAAAATAGAAAGGCATAAAAGATTTAGATTAAAAACCTAAATGTAAGATTAATTCTTTCTCTTACTACTTTTGAGGTCTTAGGTATCTGGTGCTGCCAAAAATGTTGGGTTTCACCTTTCATGATTAGGAGGCTTCCATGTGTTAAGTGGATTTCGATCTTTTCTTTTGTCTTAATATGTCTCAACTGAAAAGTTCGTGTTTCGCCAAAATTTACGGAAGCAATTACTGGATTAATACCAAGTTCTTTTTCAGCATCGGTATGCCACGAAATTGAATCGTTGCCACTGCGATATAAATTTAGCAGAACACTATTAAAGCGAACATTGGCTACAGGTTCAATTCTTGCTCTTATTTCAAGCAATTCGTTCGTCCATATTTGCGGCTTTAATGTAAGGCCAGAAAATGAGTATGGTTTGTCTTGATCTCCATACCAAGCTGTTAATCTTGGGAAAGGTATCTTTTTTCCATACATATTCATAGATTCCTGTTTCCAGCTGATATTTTTTCGAAGTACTTGAAAAAAATCATCTGATTCCAATTTATTAAAAAAGGAAGGAAAGAAGCAAAATTCGCCATTTGCAACTTTGTTAATTCCAACATGTATTTTAGGAGAAGGCATTTCGCCTTTAGAGCCTCCGAACATATTAAGCTGATCCATATTTTCAATTTAGTGCTTTAATCCCTTTTAGTTCACAAATTATTAATGTCACTTTTGACATATCACCTAAGTGAGCTTTAAAGTGAAATCAATTAATTGCAGGGGTTTTAATTCTTTGGTCTTGAACTTATCCTAAGTTGGATAAATTATTTTTTTAATTAATTGTTAATAGGAGTAATAGAATTTATACAAAGCTAGAATAATGCACTAACAATATTAGTATTTTAGGTGGATTTTAAATTAATATATAGAAGATTGCGTAATTTTATATACGTTGAAAGTTTTCACAAAACATTGCCCTCCCCTCGGAAAATTAAATCATCTAAAATGAGTTAGTAATTATAACCGTTCAGTTTTAGAAAAATATAATAGTTCCAAGACTAATTGTGGACGACGTATTAATAGCGATTTGTATCCCATTGGCAATAACCATGAAAATTCACGATACATTTAAATTTTTTATAGCTAATTAAAGTCAATGGCAATATCATGAATGGGAAAGAAATTAAGGCAGACTCAATGATGGTCAAATAACTTTGATTATAAACGACTTCACAATTAAGCTTCCACCACAACTTAAAAATTATGCAACGTGCTCCAATTGTATTCTAATGTGACTTAATACACCTTGAAACCAATTTAACATTATTTCCTCACGATCAATCTTGTGTATGTGACTACCTTTCGTGCTCCATAGACCGTTCATTGCAAAGTGCATATTTTTTAAATCTATTCCTTTTGATCTTTCCTCATTTAAGAAGTCAGCAAAACCATCTTGACCTTCAAGTAATTCAATCATTTCTTCAAACGAATTCTCAAGGTTTTGGTCAGCGTAAATATGCCAGTGAGGTTGCGGGTGAAATATATTATCCTCAAAATTGTCCCATTCTGCCCTGAATAATTGAAACTTTCGCTCATCTTTTTCTTCGCCTTGGAAAACCGAAATTGATATAAAAGTATTCGGGATGTCAATTCCTGATGCCTCAAACCTTACATCTACAAATAGCCAAAAATCTTTAAACCATTTTATTACATTAATCTCTTCGTTACTGTTCTTATTGCGGTTTACTGCTTTAGAAGTATAACTTCCAGCGATATTAAACCTATTGGCTTTACTTGGCTGTAAAATGAACGTAGAGTTATCAAAGTAAATACTACAAGATTTATTAATTTCCTTTATAACATTTTGCTGATCGAACATACAACCGGTTACACTTCTGGGTAAAAGTATTTAACAGTAAACTCATCTGCTATAGATTTAACATGTAAATTTCCTATAGATAGCTCTAAACCAACTTGAACTAATTTATGATAACCTTTGGAAGATTTTACTTCTATATCGTTTATATTAGGGATTGGTATTTCGTCTGTGTACTTTTTTCCAAGGTCAAACCAATTGCCACCAGCAAGTTGTTTTGAATAAATTGATAATAAGTTATCAAAAAATCGACTCGAAAATATTGCTAAATAAAAGTAATAATCATCAATTGACGAGAAGTCCTTTTTAGGTATCCATCCATTACCTCTTTCAACAACAAAATGTCCAGATTTATCAAAAGCAAAAGAGTCTGATCTTCCAAATTCGGTTGAAACTAATCGGGGTTCTGTCGAACGCAACCAAGCTCTATGCTCACTCAGACACCACCAGTTATTCAAATCTTTCCTAGCCCTTTCTTTTAACACTGCCTTATTAGGTAATAAGGTACTCTGATAATATTGAGGTGCTTTAGCAATTAGCTCTTCTTCAGTAGCTATTACTAGGCCATTTACATCATAAGGGTACCAGATAAAATTCCTTTCGGACAACTGTCCGTTTTTTACGCTATCATTATCAATCGCTGGCCTAAAGTAGGCTCTTTCATTTAGAGGCAGGTTGTTAAGTTCATTATGGGTTATCTTGAACAAACTACTTCCTAGCCTTATACCTTGTTTTACATTGAAAATATCCATTACTCGTACAAGTTTAATTTCTTGGACGAATCGTTCGATTTTTTTAATAATTCACTTTCCTGAAATGAGACGGTCTTCCAATTTTCCTTGGTTATGGGAAATGCTGTAGGCGTATAAATGCTATAATCTTTTTCTACAACTTTAAACTCCTGCAAATAATGCATTTTTCTTAAGTCTCGTAGCGCATCTTGAATTACCCCTTTTTCATTTTTAGTCCAAAGAACTAAGGGTGTAGTATTGGATTTTGGTTTCTTACCAACAAGCATACTTACGTCAGTTAAAGCATCTTCAAAAACGAAATTTCCAAGTTTGCCTATTAAAGTAATATCAATAATACCCAATATCTCGTTGCGTAAAACTTTATATGAATGCAATGTCAATAATGAAGACGGCATTACACAACCAATAACACCATCTTGATTTAATGAAAGTATAGTTTTATAAAAAAAAGCACTCGCTTGATTTGGTTTCCCTATCGATGTTGAAGGCAACGTATCTTTCACAGAATCACGTGACTTTTTATCCATTTGTTCCCAAGAGACAAATGGTGGGTTCATCAAAATAAGGTCATAATCGTTACCCCAAAGTTCCGTTAAAGAATCATCAACAGCTTTGACTTGAAATGTCAGCTTTTTATCCCAAATTGTTCGCTTTTCATAACTTAACAAAAATGTGGTAGTATTTACTGCAGTAAGGGAAGTATCCCAGCCAATTATCTCAACTGCGCCTTGATAATTTTTCTCTCTCAATTGCTTTAAAGACTCAATCAAAAATTCTCCTGATCCGCATGCCGGGTCAAATATTTTTTGTAATGGTTTATTTAGATCAAGAAGTTGTAGAGCTCGTTCGACTATTGTCCTTGCTAAATAGGGTGGTGTGTAATGTATACTAGAATAAAGACTGGCTTTGGCTTCAATTTTATTCGAATATCCTCCCCATAAATCAATTTGACGATCAAAATAAGAGACTTCTTTCTGTGCTTCTTGAAAAAGTATTCCGGAAGAATGCCTTAAAATTAAGTCTAACTTGGGCTTAAAATTAATGCTACCACTTCTTAATCTATCGGTATATAATTCGAAATTACTAGGTATATCGATACCGCTAATACCCCACCTCTCAAAGTCTAATTTTTTAATATCTTCATCTATGCTAGCCAGAAGCAAAAACAAAAGATTCAAAGCGGAAACAGGCTTGTTTCTTTCCTGTGTAAAATTTCGGAATTGTTTAAAAATATCTATTATAAAAGGTACAATATCGCTTTCAGATCTATAGCTGGTTGATAGTAAATAATTGTAAAACTTGCTAAAAATTATTTTCAACTTTCCCTTTCGAAAGCTCTTCAGGCTTTTCTTTTTTCCAGTTATAGATTTTAATGCTTTTATCACTTATTGCAATGAAATTCTTAGTGTTACTTGACCAAGCGGAAGAATGAAAATCATAGTTATTATCTTCGCAACGGGTATTTAGGCAAAAATCTCCATGTCCTCCATTGAGCATAATGAAGCTATCATCCACAACACTATTTGGCCGCAGTTGAATGGGCAATAACCCAAAGTGTTTTTGCCAGGTTAAAATATTACTTAAATCGTTACTCATTTAGCAACAAATATAAATTTATCGATAACTAACTTCTAAGAAATTTAGCATCTTTCCTTAAAAAAACTTCAATGCTTATTTCGACGCTAACTATGGCAAGCAACTACGAGCAAGACTATATTAAATTTCTCCGTGGCAGTTCGCCCTCTAAGTTATCAGCGCACTACCATCGGCAAATCAAATAACCATCTTATAGCATTATATCTTCAAATCTTCGACGAGGCATTCCACGGTCATCTTGGATATAGGGTTTATCTACAGTTTAAAACATGATCGACCCAATACATTTATGTAACTTGCCTTAAATCCTACATAAGCGGTTTGATATCAGTCCAATTGGGTTCGGGAGGTAGGTACCCGAGCAGGACTCGAACCGTATTACATAACGAATTGTAAAGTTGTCAAAACCTTTAAGTTTTCCAGTAATTGGTTCGAATTATGTCCAGTGTGGGGAGCACTAAGCCCAGTACTTGTACTGGGCTTTTTTATTTTCAAAAAAACGCTTAAATTTGGCTTAAAGGCCGTTTTTGCCGCCCAGGCGAATACAAATAACCTCAAATTTCTTAGAGTTATATCATTCGAAAAATTTCCACTTAGAAAGAAATTTTTGTCAAACTTCGCAAATAGGTGTAACAACTGTGTAACAGTTCTATTTGTGCCAATTCAATTCAAATGGCCACTGTAAGTGCAAAAATTTTAAAACATCACAAAAAAACGGATGGGACTTTCAATGTAAAAATCTGCATCAGCCACAAGCGGGATCGCTCGTTTATCGACACTGAATTCTATGTTACCGAAAAACAGCTTAAGAAAGATCGTTCCATCAGAGATCAATTCATTCTTAGCTGCGTTAATAAATCACTGGATACTTATCGACGAGCTATCTGTGATAATGATGAGCTGATCGGTAGAATGACTGCATCGGACATCAAGGATTTTTTATTGAAGAAAGATAAGAAGATTGATTTTCTTAATTACTCTGATCAACACATTAAGCTTCTTATTGACAATGATCAGGAAAAAGTGCGGCAAATTTTAAAACCGTTAAAAATCACATCATCGGTTTTATCAAAAGGCAAAGTGATATGCCGATTGAACAAATCACTATCGACTTCTTGGAAAGATTTGAAGCATTCTTGAGAGGGCCACGAATTATGACCAGATTGGATCGATTAGGCAGGCCTTATAAGGCGAAAGGTAAGCCGCTTGGCGATGCCTCTGTTCATGTTTGCCTTCGTGACTTCAGCGGGCTATTTTCGGCAGCTATTGATCATCATAACAGACCGTCGATCGGCCTTACTCCAATTAAGGACAACCCTTTCAGTGATTATTCAATAGTTGGGGCACCGGAAACAAAAAAAAGAAATATCGATGCCGAAAAAATTATCACTATCAAAAATTCCCGGCCGCGACCCGCTTCACGGTGTGAAATGGCACGTGATCTTTTTATGTTATCATTTTACTTGTGTGGAATGAGAGTTAACATTGTTGCTTCCTAAATTCGGACGGGGTACAACCATACTTGGATTTGAAAACTGTAGAGAAATAGTTAGGGTTTGAAAAACCGATTTCGTAAGTGATTTCTGCGATAGTAAGATCTCCGTTACTTAATAAGTATTTGGCTCTTTTGAGTCTTCGGTTGAGTATGTAGTCGGCTATGCTACAACCTAATAAGGCTTTAACTTTGCGATAAACTTGTACCCGCGAAATACCCAACAAGGTGCAAATTTCATCCACGCCAAACTTTTCATTAGATAGATTTTGCTCCACAATACCAATGAAATCATTTACAAACTTCCTGTCCAAGGCCTTGGCCAGGGGCATCTTTTCCGTACGGTCTGATTCTGCAGTAAAATGCTCTTTTAATTTCACGCGGTTTTTTATCAAACTTTGAATGCTCGCTGTTAAATAATCCAGATTGAAAGGTTTGGTAATATAGGCGTCAGCCATAGTGTTAATTCCCGAAATCTGCTGCTCAACGCTGTTTTGCGCAGTAAGTAATATCAAGGGTATATGCGAAGTTCTAAAATCAGACTTGAGCTTTTCGCAGAGCCCTTTCCCCGAAAGTTCAGGAAGAACAACGTCCGAAATTATCAAATCCGGAACTCGCTCAATAGCTTCATTAAGCGCTGCTATGCCGTTAGCTGCTGTATATATTTCATATTGTTCGCTTAACTTCTCCTCCAGGTAATTTAAAAGGTCAGGGTTGTCTTCTACAACCAATACAGAGTGTTCTTTAGGTTTACTGAACCCATCAGCAGTTGTTTTAGAAGATATTCTTTCTAAATCAACAGTATAAGGTTTCGAGCGTTCATTTAAATCTGGAAGCGATACTTCCGGACGACTGATTTCGGCGCTGTTAAAGTGTTTGTTTCCGGTTGGCAGCACTACGGTAAATACCGTACCAATCCACTTTTCGCTTTTTAGTTCAATCCGGCCATGATGAAGTGCCACAATTTCCTTAGTTAGCGCCAATCCAATACCCGACCCTAATGTTGGTGCATGGTCAGCTTGATAGAATTGGTCAAAAACACGTTCGCTTTCATCCCTGGTCATACCAATTCCGTTGTCTTCTATTTCTATCAAAATATCCTGGTCATCACCTTGTTTTATAGAAACCCTGACCGTCCCTTTTTCATTACTGAATTTGAGCGCATTTGCAATTAAATTAAAAAATACTTTATCCAGCATTCTGGGATCGAACCATATTATAAAATGCTTACTTTCGGATGTTACAATAAAATTTATGTTGAGGCGCTGTGCCTGATGTCGGAAATATTCGGCTATCTCCCTTACATAAGCAACGATATCATTTTCTGACACCCGTATCTGATGCTTATCATATTCCAGTTTCCGGTAATCCAGAAGTTCATTTACCAAACTTAATAGCCTGAAAGCGTTTTGATGTATAATTTTAAGGGCTTTACCGCTGGTTTTAACCAGTTTCTCATCCTTAAGCATCTCATCAATAGGAGATAATATTAACGTAAGAGGAGTACGGAATTCGTGCGAAATGTTAGTGAAGAAATTAAATTTAGCCTCATTGGCTACTTCAGCCTTAACCGACATTTCAACCAGTTGGTTACGCTGAGCCAGTATTTCCTCGTTTTTGGTTTCCAGGTTTTTATTTGCTTTGCGGTTTTCTAACAGAGAAAAAAATGCCAGCCCTCCAAAAATAATAGCCAGCACAAGGGTAATTACCATGATGTTTAATATGATCTTCTGATCATTATAAATAATGCGTTGTTCTTGTAGCAAACTTTGCTGCTTATCAATATCGCGTTGCTGGCTGTTAATACGTATCCATTGCATTTTCATGAGTTGCACGTTCGAAGAGTCAATGACCAGCGACTGCATAATATTCTCTCTGTTAAAAGGTAGCTTGTTAAGTATCTGAAATGCTGTGGCAATTGCTTCTTTACCGCCGGTAGGATAAAGCAGGCTTGCATTGAGTACACCGTCTGCCACCATCTGTAAACCACCGCCTTGGCCCGGTAAGGCGTCTACACCTATTACTTTAACATTTTTGGATAGGTTTAGCTGGTTAAAGTAAATGCGTGCGCCCGATGCCATAACATCGTTGTGCGCAAACACATAGTTAACGTCCGCTAAATGTGCCTTAATATTCGATAACTGTTTAATGGCGTTGGCTTTCAACCAATCTCCATACACTTTGTATTCAATTTTTACATTAGGGCTTCCCGCTATTCCGTCTTTAAAACCCCTTTCGCGCTCAATGGCAGGAGACGACCCGGGAAGCCCCATAATTTCAACAACGTTAACCGGCTTTTTTGATAAGGATTTGATATACTCACCCGCCATCATTCCCAACTGGTAATTATCAGCCCCTACATACGCCGTATATTGGTTAGATGTGGTTTTTCGGTCTAAAACCACAACGGGTATCCCTTTATTGTACGCCTCTTCAACAATGGGTGTTAAAGGTTGAGCTTCATTAGGTGAAATAATTAATAAATCAATACCCTGATTAAGCATATCCCTGACCTGGTTAATTTGTTTAGTGCTATTACCGCCAGCGTCCTTATAAATGAAATCGGCCGCAGGATGCAGAGACAATTCCATCTTCATTTCCTGCAACATGGTCTTACGCCATAAGTCTGAGCCCACGCATTGAGAGAAACCAATAGTAAAATCCGCTTTTCTTTTGCTATTGTGGCACCCGGAAGACATGAATAGGAGGATAAGAAATACCAGCATGCGGTAGTAACTCACCCAATTTATGGTATGTAAAAGCATAATTAAAAAATACCTACTGCAACTGGTTTATAATTGAGAAATGAAGGGCAGTGTTTCAAATTTAAACAAAGCGTTACTAAATTCAAATTACCTGTTAATAGGAACGTTGGCCCAATAGCCATAAATGATACATAACCAAAGAATGATGTAACATGATTGAAGATTTGACCATCAATAATGTTATGATTTTGGTTTTATAGCATTGATTGTCAGTGTTCTATGCGTATTTTGAATTTGTAGAGAAATTTGATACAAAATCTAATATCGCTCGTATTATTCCTGGCGATATTCGAAATGTAAACCAATTATACTTTTTTTATGAGGAAACATTCCGTTCTGGCCTGGTCTATGGTCGTGGCTCTTGGTGGCTTCTTATTTGGCTTTGATACTGCTGTTATTTCAGGGGCTGAAAAATCTATCCAGCAATTTTGGGGGTTATCGGTCTTTGAGCACGGATTAACTATTTCTATCGCGTTAATAGGAACAGTTATTGGCTCACTGTTGGGTTCTAAACCCTCTGACAGGTTTGGACGTAAAAATACTTTATACTTTGTGGCCTTGGCCTACCTGCTGTCTTCTATAGGTACGGCATTGGCAGATAACTGGTATGTATTCTTAGTTTTCCGTTTTTTAGGCGGACTTGGCGTAGGTACTTCCTCAGTAACTGCACCTATCTATATATCTGAAGTTTCACCAGCTGACCGTCGTGGTCGTTTAGTGGGTTTGTTTCAGTTCAATGTAGTATTGGGCATCCTGATATCTTATCTCTCTAATTACCTCATTGGGCAGGGCGGCGAAACTTCATGGCGTTGGATGCTTGGTGTACAAGCCTTTCCATCTTTACTATTTATTATCCTAATTCGTTTTATTCCTGAAAGCCCGCGCTGGCTCATCTTAAAAAAAGGGAACATTGCACGCGCCCTCGAAATATTGCGGGTTATCAACCCACTCAACTGCGATCAGGAGTTGGCCGCTATTCGGCAATCAAACCTCACTACACCTAACAGCAAAAGCGCCAGTCTTTTTTCCGGGCAATATAAAGCACCTGTAATATTGGCTGTCTTGTTCGCATTTTTTAACCAGGTATCGGGTATCAATGCCATAATTTATTACGCGCCGCGCATATTTGAAATGGCTGGTTTGGGAGCTCACTCATCCTTATTGTCTACCGTAGGCATTGGTTTAATAAACTTTATATTCACCCTGGTGGCTATCAACGTTATTGATAAGGTAGGTCGGCGTTTGTTGATGCTGATCGGATCGATTGGCTTGATCGCATCGCTTTTTTTAGTGGGTATAACATTTTACTCAGGGCAGTTCAGTGGTTTTGCCATACCTATGTACGTGATGGTTTTCATCGCTTTCTTCGCCTTTTCTCAGGGTGCGGTTATATGGGTGTTTATTTCGGAGATATTTCCTAACGAAGTACGTGCCAAAGGACAAACGCTTGGAAGTTCTACACACTGGATTATGGCTGCATTAATAGCGTTCAGCTTTCCATACCTGGCCGAAAAGCTGGGTGGCGCTACAACCTTCTTTTTCTTTGCTACAATGATGGTATTGCAGTTGCTTTTTGTTTGGCGTATGATGCCGGAAACCAAGGGCCGCTCCTTAGAATCAATTGGCGACAATTTAATTATGCACTAAAGTTGACAAAAATGAAAAGAGATTATACACCTAACGTTGTTTGTTTCGGAGAGATTCTTTGGGATGTTTTACCCGATGTTCGCAAGCCAGGCGGTGCACCTATGAATGTAGCCTATCATTTAAATAAGTTAGGCATAGCAGTTGATTTATTAAGCAGCGTTGGGCATGACCAGGCTGGTGATGATTTGATATCCTTCCTGAAATCTGGTGGGTTATCAGCAGAGTTAGTACAACGGAGCTCAGATTATAACACGAGCGAGGTGTTGGCAAGAATTACGGAAGACCATGAAGTAACATATGATATTGTTAAACCTGTAGCCTGGGATCAAATTACCTATACTACAGAGATGAAGCAGGCTGTATCGCAAGCCGATGCCATCGTGTTCGGTAGCTTAAGCGCCCGTGAACCGGTTACCCGCGATACTTTATACTCTCTTATCGAATCTGCACGCTACCGCGTATTCGATGTAAACCTACGGGCTCCTCATTATTCAGATGACGTTATTATTAACCTTTTACAAAGAGCTGATATGGTAAAATTAAACCTGTCTGAACTGTTGTTGATTATTCGGTGGTTATCACCTGCCATTATCAAGAATGAAATGCAGGCAGTAGAACTTCTGTTTAGCTGGTTCCAAATTCAAGAGGTGCTTATAACCAAGGGTCGAAAAGGCGCTACTTATTATTCTCGTGAAATACGGTATGACTACCCCACTTACGCCATAGAGGTGGCTGATACTATTGGCTCGGGTGATGCCTTTTTGGCTGCTTTTCTAGCAATGAAGTTAAATAACGAACCATTAGAGGTGACCTTGGACTATGCTGCAGCAATGGGCGCATTCATTACTTCTCAATCCGGAGCTTGTCCTGACTATTCGAGATTTGATTTTGAAAGATTTATTTGGAAAAAAAAGTACCCGCAATACGGGCTGGCATCTTGATGCTGAACTCGGTAAAATTAAAACCGACCGGGAATTTTATCAAACTTATTTACATGCTTTACATGAGAATTGACTTTAGAAACTACTAACCAATAAAAGGCTAACCACCTCACGAAATAACCAAATTATTGACCTTTAAACATGAGATGAAATTGAAAAATTTTCTACTAATCCTATTATTGCCTTGTTTTTTCCTACAAGCAAGTGCCCAAAGCCCCACCAAGGTAACCGGAAAAGTTACTGACGCCAAAGGGGAACCGCTGGTTGGCGTAAATATCACCTTAAAGGGTAAAACCACGGGTACCTCAAGTGATGTAAATGGTACGTATTCCCTTACAGCATCAGACGCAAATGCTGTACTTGTTTTCAGTTACCTTGGTTTTAACAGCCAGGAGATCACCTTGAGTGGCCGGACGCAGGTGGATGTTATTTTAGAAGCTTCTGCAAAATCACTTAACGAAGTAGTGGTTACCGGCTACCAAACCGAACGTAAAAAAGATCTCACCGGTTCGGTAGCGATAGCTAACGTTGGTGAAATGAAAAAGCAGGTTGTAGCCAACCCCATTAAGGCGCTGCAAGGCCAGGTAGCAGGTATGTTAATTACCGGTAATGGTGCTCCGAGTTCACCAACTACAGTAAGGATAAGAGGTATTGGAACTTTAAATAATAATGATCCGTTATATATTATTGATGGTGTACCTACCAAGGCCGGTATGCATGAACTCAATTCAGCCGACATTGAATCTATTCAGGTTTTAAAAAGCGCAGCAGCAGCCAGTATATACGGTTCACGTGCTGCCAACGGCGTAATTATTGTGACTACCAAGCATGGTAAAAACGGCGTTATGCAGGCTAACGTAAATGCTTATACCGCACTTTCTACATACAACAGGCGAATTGATATGCTGGATGCGCAAGGTTATGGCAGGGTACTTTGGCAAGCCTACGTAAATAGTGGTTATGATCCGAATACGAATGGGCTCCGTTACCAGTTTAACTGGAATGTAGACCCGGTTAGCAATCAGCCGGTGCTTAACAACGTTATGGTTGCCGAATATCTTGATAATGCTCATACGCTTAAATCAGCAAATACCGATTGGTTTAAAGAAATCTCTCGCGTTGGTGTAACTCAAAACTACGATGCACAGGTATCTAACGGAACGCCAAATGGCAATTATCTGTTATCACTGGGTTATTTCGATAATCAGGGTATTGTAAAGACCACTAATTTTAACCGCATCTCGGCCAGGCTTAATTCGGATTATAAGATGTTCGGCGGCGGCTTAACCGTTGGACAAAACCTCAGCCTGACCAAAACCCGTGAAGTGGGTGCCGATATCATTAATTCCGCTATCCAGGCGTTACCCATTATTCCTGTGCGTACCGTAGATGGCATGGGCTGGGGAGGGCCAGTTGATGGCATGAACGACCGCCAGAACCCGGTAAGGGTATTAAATGACAATCAGCAAAATAATTACGATTACCTGCGGGTTTTCGGCAATTTCTTTGCAGAAGCCAAGCTTACCAAGGGCCTGATGTTACGGTCTAATGTAGGTATTGATTACGGTGACTATACTTCACGTAACTGGCAGAAAAAATACCAAAGCGGTTACCTGGTAAACAACGTTAATAAAGTAATTAACACCCAAACCCATAACGTTAAACTTACCTGGACCAATACCGTAAATTACGACCTGGTACAAAACAATCACCGGTTAAATGCAGTAGCAGGAACCGAGTTTTACAGCGATAAAACAACGTCGTTTATGGCATCGAGGGAGGGTTTTGTACTCGAAGATCCTGATTACATGTACCTTGATGCCGGTACCGGAATTAAAGATAACGGCGGTTACGGCGCAAAAAATACCTTATTCTCCTACTTTGCAAAGGCTAATTATTCTTACCTGGACAGGTATTTGTTATCAGGAACTATCCGTTTCGACGGCTCATCCAGATTTGGCCAAAATAATAAGTTCGGTACATTTCCTGCGGTTTCTGCCGGTTGGCGTATCAGCGAGGAACCTTTCTTCAAAAAACAAACGAAAATTTTTGATGAGCTGAAACTACGTGCTGACTGGGGTAAGACCGGTAACCAGGAGATTAACAATAATGCCATCTATAATATCTATCTCTCCAGCTATAATATTACAGCCTATGATATTAATGGGGCAAAAAGCGGTGTGCTACCATCGGGTTATTACCTGTCACAAAACGCTAATCCTAACCTCAAGTGGGAAGCTACTACGATGTCAAACTTCGGATTGGACTTTTCCATTTTAAATCAAAAACTATACGGTACGGTAGAATACTACATTAAAAAAACCTCCGACATTCTATTGCTTCCACCTTATATAGGGGTGTTGGGCGAAGGCGGCAACACCTGGGTTAACGGAGCATCTATGCAAAATAACGGTTTTGAGTTGAGCCTCGGCCACCGCAGCAAAATTGGAAGAGATTGGAGCATAGATGTTTCCGGAAACTTTGATGCTGTACGAAATAAAGTAACCAAGCTGCCAAGTGAGGTGGTAAATGCATACGGAGGCGATGGCAGAGGACAAAATATTCTCGGACGTACGTTTGGCTCCTTCTTTGGTTATGTGGCAGATGGTTTGTATCAAACACAACAGGAAGTTAACTCGTCGGCTGCTCAGCCTGGTAAAGGATTAGGACGGATCCGCTATCGCGATTTGAACAACGACGGTGTAATTAACGATTATGACCGTACCTGGATTGGAAACCCGCTGCCAAAGTTTACTTATGGATTTAATGCCGCAATTAATTACAAAAACTTTGATTTATCATTTCTCTTGCAGGGACTGGGTTCTGTAGATGTGCGTAACGAAGCTAAATTATTTACAGATTTTTGGAGTGCTACAGAATCTTCATCTAACAAGGGTGCTCGGTTATTGAATGCATGGTCGCCGCTTAATACCGGTTCTACCATCCCTGCAGCATCGCTTACTGACGATAATTTTGAATCCAGGCCATCTACCTATTTTATTGAGAACGGCGCCTACCTCAAATTGCGTAACCTGCAAATTGGTTATACATTCGGAGCCTCTCTGCTCTCTAAAATCAAAGTAAAAGCCTTGAGGGTGTATGCCGGTGGTGATAACCTTGCTATACTGTACAAATCCAAGTCGTTTACTGGTTTAGATCCTGAAACACCTGCTTTTGGTTACCCTAACCCACTTGTGGTAACTGCTGGCCTTAACCTGAAATTTTAACCATTAGAACCAAGAATTAATGAAAAGATATTTATATAGAATGGCTTTGTTGACATTGCTGTTCACCTCATGCAATAAAGCCCTGGAAGTAAACCCCAAAGGCACCCTGAACGAAGATCAGGTGGCAACCCCTGAGCAAGCCGAGGGCTTTGTAATTGCTGCCTACTCGCAGTTGGGTAATGATGAAATCAACAGGGCATTCAGTATGTACCAATATGGTAATGTGCGTGCCGATGATGCCTACAAGGGTGGGGGCGGCATTAGTGACGGTGATGTATTTCATGCCATGGAAATATTTACAACTTCACGCCCCGACCAGTGGAACTATGATGGGATTTGGTTTAACATATACGTAGGTATACGCCGGGCAAACGAAGGATTGCGTGTATTAAGTAAATTTACACAGGCGCAATTTCCACAATTAAATACAAGGAAGGCCGAATTGCGATTTTTAAGAGGTTACTGGTACCTGATGGTAGAAAATTTGTTCAAAAACATTCCTTACATCGACGAAAACCTGCCCTCTGATGATTATAAGCTGGAGCCTAATAACAAATATACCCGGGATCAGATACTGGATAAGATAGCTGCCGATTTTGAGTTTGCTGCAAATACCCTTCCGGCAACGCAAAGCCAGATAGGGCGCGCTAATAAATATGCAGCCTATGCTTACCTGGCAAAAACACGTTTATTTCAGGCTTATAAGCAGGATGAAAAACACAATGTTACCAGTATTGATGCCCAAAGATTACAGCAGGTGGTAGATGCCTCTAACGCGGTTTTGGCGTCGGGCTATAAACTTCAGCTGGATTTTGGAAACAACTTTGTATCCGGAAGTTTTGAAAACGGTTCGGAGGCTATCATGTCTGTACAGTTCTCCACCAACGACGGAGCCGGTCGTGGCCGTGTTAATTACGGCGACATGCTTACGGTTCCTCAAGGTATTGGCTGCTGTGATTTTCAAAAGCCATCTCAAAATTTAACTAACGCCTATAAAACCGGCACTAATGGGGTGCCTTTGTTAGATACTTACAGCCAGCAAAATGTTGATTTTGTAAATAATACGGTTGATCCACGTTTGGATCATACCATATCCCGCCCGGGAGCGCCCTGGAAATATGACCCTATGCGGGTTGTAACCGAGGCCTGGAGTCGTAACGTTCCTATATACGGCACTTATAACTCTATGAAAGAAAACGTTTCACCAGACTGTGACTGTTTTATCAACGTTGCACCGTTCTTCGGAAACACCAAAGCTCGAATCATGATCAGGCTGGCTGATGTAATGTTGTTTAAAGCCGAGGCGCTGATTGAATTGGGGCGTCCGATAGAAGCTTTGCCGATCATTAACGAAATTCGTACACGGGCGTCTAACAGCACTGCGCGTTTGGTAAAAGCCAATGGCCAGCCTACTTCAAAATATTATGTGCAGCCCTATACGCCCGGGGTTAATATTGACTGGAACCTGGATAATGCACGTAAAGCCTTGCGGTTTGAACGCCGCCTGGAAATGGCACTTGAGGGCGAGCGCTTTTTTGACCTGGTAAGATGGGGCATTGCAGACAAGGTTATGAACGACTTTTTTAACATAGAAAAGCCATCCAGAAGTATTTATCAGAATGCGAAGTTCACCAAGGGCCGTGATGAATACCTGCCTATTCCGCAAAACCAAATCTTCTGGAGCGAGAACCGTTACGTTCAAAACCCGGGATACTAACCACTAACCAATTATAACATGAGAAATTATATAAGTAAGAAAGCAAAGTCGGTTGGCTTAGTCATTATGGCTATTGCGGTTATAACTGGCTGTAAAAAGGATAAGGATTCAGGTTTTAACGTCGACTCTGAAGTTCAGTTAACCTCTTTTGCCATTAATAGCGTTAAGGGCGAGATCAATCAAAACACCGGGGACATCATTGTTAATGTGCCTTTTGGCACCAGTTTAACTACGTTAACCCCCGTTTTGCAAATGCCTGCTAATGCCACAGCCACCCCGGCATCAAATCAAGCCATGAATTTCACGGGAACGGTAAAGTATCGGATCACTAACGGCAACGTATTTAAAGACTATAATGCTATAGTTAAAATTATTCCACCAATATCTGCTTTCAAAATCAATGGTGTAAATGCAACTATAAACCATGAAAACAAAAACATCACGCTGATATTACCGGATGGTACCAACGTGTCATCGCTGTCACCGGATATCGCTTTACAATCAGGCGCAACCGTTTCACCGGCATCGGGTGTAGCGCAAAACTTTACGCAACCAATCAACTATACAGTAACAGTTGGAAATTCAACGGTTACGTATTCAGTAAATGTAATCAGTAACTCGGTGAGCGAGTACGCTTTCCTGGGTACCTCAGCGTCCCGGTCGGCCATTACTAACCCTGATGAAAAGGCAGCAGCAGATTGGTTCTTCGCCACTTATCCCACCGCCGATTATGTTTCGTTTCAAAGCATAGAGACCGGGAAAAAACTATCGAACTATAAGGTAATGTGGTGGCATTTTGATTCCGCTCAGGATTTGCCCGCAGCAGCAACATCGGCCACAGTAGTCAATGCCCTTAAAGCATATCGTACAGGCGGCGGAAGCTTATTGTTGACAACCTATGCAACAAGATATGTAGAAACTTTAGGCATCGTGCCTGCAGGACGCGGACCCAACAACGTATTCGGCGATTTCCCGCCAAACGGGTTTGTAGAAACAGGTAGCGACTGGGGGATATCTTTCAAGGGCAAGGAAAGTCATCCCGTATTTCAGGGTTTAGAAACTTTTGAGCCAGGCAAAGCATACCTGTTAGAAAAGGGCACCTTCCGTTTAAATCACACCGCCTGGTGGTATATTAATGATTGGGGCGGTTATGGCACTGCGGCCGTTTGGCATGACCAAACCGGTGGCACAAATCTGGCCTCAGAAGCGTGGGATAACGAGCTCAACGGCAGAGCCGGCATTGCCGAGTGGCCTTCGGTTAATAACAGTGGTAAAGTGATCATCGTTGCTTTTGGTGCTTACGACTGGTATTCTGAGCCTTTGAATGGCGGCAGTACCATTAACCGTTACCTAACCAACATTAAAAAGATCACCAAAAACGCAATTGATTATTTAAAAGTAAAATAACATACTGTCGGGCTGGTTACCCCGCCCGGATAGTATTTACCAAAAAAACCTGATGATTATGGTTTATAAAAAATTGATATTGGCAAGCAGTATTGCACTGACCTTGTTTGCCTGTAAAAAAGAAAGCTCTACTACCAATACACTGCCCTATACTGATGAAAAGTTTAGCATATACCCTAAACCGACGGTAGCGACCAGCGCAGGCAGTACCAACCGTACAGGTTGGGTAGGTGATGTAATGCCCTATTATGTGAATAACCAGTTTGAACTGTTTTTTTTGCACGATGCACCTGATAAGGCCAAACAAAGCAGTACCGGACAGCATGATATTCATAAGTTTAGTAGTAAGGACCTGTTAAATTTTAGTTATGACGGACAGGCCATTTCTTATGGAACAGCCGCCACTCAAGATCAGTTGGTTGGCACCGGTTCAATGGTTAAGGTGGGGGATACGTATTACTTCTACTATACCGGGCACAACAGTTCAAGCAGCTGGTTGCAAAACAACAATCCGGCCTGGACGGGCGGTAACAGTCGCGAAGCTGTAATGTATGCCACCAGTAAAGACATGAAGACCTGGACAAAGAAGACAAGTTTTGCGCTCAGGGCTTCAGATGGCTACAGCAGCACCGATTTCCGCGATCCCTATGTGTTTTATAACGACGAATTTAAAGAGTATTGGATGCTGGTAAGTACCCAGCAAGCCGGTAAAGGAATTATCCTGGTATACAAATCAGCTGATCCTGCTATGGATAACTGGCAGATAAGAGGACCGCTAACAGTTGAAGGGAGCTATCTGATGCTGGAATGCGCTGATATTGTTAAGATCGGCGATAAATATTACCTCTTTTTTGGTGAAGACTGGAGCAATACCCCCGGTACACATTACCGTGTAGCCAGCTCAACTGCCGGCCCTTGGGTTAAACCGGCCGATGGTAACGATATGTTCGACGGTCACCAGTTCTATGCCGGGCGCATGGCCTCAAACGGAACAACTAACTATACCTTCGGCTGGGCGCATCGCCGTAATCCGGAGAATGATAACGGAACCCGCACCTGGGGAGGTAACCTCATTTCGCATGAGTTGGTGAAACTGAGTAATGACAAATTAGGCGTAAAAAGTCCCGCTGCGGTAAGAGCGTATTTTACAAAGGAAACCGCTGTTGAAGTTAAAGGGCAAACCGGAACAGTTAAGCAAACCGGTACACAATATACCCTAACCGGTAGTGCAGCATTGGCCTTGTATAAATTTGCCAATATGGATGGTACGTCCAGGATACAGGGGGGAATAACCTTTAGTAACCTAACAGGTACAGCTTCGCTCGGATTTAATACCAAGGCAGATAATACCAGCAGCTATGTCATCAAATTTGAGCCTGCGGCCAAACGTATTGCTGCTTATAATAACGGTGTAGAAGTTACCCGCGTACCCTTTAACTTCCAGGCAGGCAAAAATTACGACTTCAGCATAGTTGCTGATGGCTCGATTGCTGTTTTGTATGTAAATGATGAGATTGCTTTAACTAACCGGATCTATAGTATGAACGGCAACATGTGGAGCCTGAGTGCCGAAGGAATGGAAATTAGCGCCAGTAATTTAAAGGTGATTAAACACTAAGATGAAAGTTCAATTTGCTATAAGGGCATGCTTGTTGCTGTTTAGCATATTAACAGCCAGGCATGCCTATGGGCAAACTTTAAAGAGATCGGCAACCGATCAAAAGTATTATCCGCAATACCATTTCCGGCCGCGAAGCGGATGGATTGGTGATCCTGATGGCCTGGTATTTACCAATAACACCTTTCATTTGTTTTGGTGGGGACATGCTACTTCCAAAGATTTAGTTTATTGGAAAGAACAACCTTACCCGATGAAACGAAGTGACCGCTCTTTCTCATACTTCAGCGGCTCGGTAGTGGTGGACACAGCAAACACAAGTGGGTTGGGGAAACAAAGCATGATTGCAGTTTTTACCCGTCACTACCCCGGAGATACGCTGCCCGAGACACAAGTACTTTCGGTAAGTACAAATGAAGGTCATACTTTTGACTATTACCAGAATAATCCGGTACTGGATATTAAAAAGATATTTTTCCGCGATCCGCAGGTTTTTTGGTATCAACAGGATAGGCTTTGGAAAATGGTTGTCAGCATACCAAATGTGCAGGAGATCCAGATTTATGAGTCCAGGGATTTGAAGGTCTGGAAATATTGCAGTAGTTTCCAGGGTTTGGGCGCTAAAAATTCATTTTGGGAATGCCCTGACTTATTTGAACTTCCGGTTGCAGGTACCAAAACAAAAAAGTGGGTGATGCTTATTGGCCGGGGGCCTAACCGTGTGCAGTATTTTGTAGGTAATTTTGATGGCAAAACTTTTACCGTCGACCAGGAAAGCCGTAATTATCTGACAAATGGTGTTGGCATACATGGAAGCGTTTTCGAAGATTTTGAAAATGGGCTGAGCCGATGGAAACAACAGGGAAGGGCTTTTTTAGATACGAGTGCATCCACTGATTTTTTAGGCAAAGCACTTGCTGCATCTTCAGGCAAGCAAGGTACGATGGGCAAGTTAACATCAACTCCGTTTAGGGTGAGTAGTAATGCCATCAATTTTTTGCTGGCTGGCGGAAGGCATCCCGACAGCACCTGCATTAACTTATTATGGAACGGCAAGGTTGTGCGGAGCACTACCGGGGATAACACTAACGTGCTAAAATGGAATGGCTGGGATGTATGTGATTTGAAAGGTAAAACTGTTTCGCTCGAAATACTTGACCGGCATCCTGCGGAAAAGATGGGAAATATAGCTGTTGACCACATTGTGTTTTCTGATGCACTCATGAATAACCAGCTCGAACATGCCAACTGGCTCGATTACGGACCGGATTATTACGCAACCCGGACATGGCGAAACTATGATGGTAAACGGTCTTTTGGCGATACGGTGTTTGCAATAGGGTGGATGGGTAATTGGGACTATGCTAATAAAGTGCCTACGCGATGGGGTAGAGGTTTCCAATCCGTTCCAAGGATTATGTCGCTTAAGCGTATTTTAAATGGATATCAGGTAAGTCAACAGCCTGTACCAGCGTTGAGCAAACTCCGGGGAAAGGGATATAGCAGCAATAGCCTGACGATTAATGGAACCAAAACAATAACTTTTCAGCCGGAAAGCAACAGTTATGAGTTGGAGGTCGTTTTTAAACCTACTGATAAGCATCCTTTTGGTTTGAATTTATTCGTAGGCGAAGGGCGCAAAATGGTCTTTCGTTATGATCCGGTGCTATCGCAGCTAACCATCGACCGATCGAGCGCAACGGATTATAAGAGCGATACCTCATTTACAAGGCTGTTTGCGAAAAAGTATAATGCGCCGCTTACACTTGAAAAGGGAACGCTTAAACTGCGGATCTTTGTAGATGAGTCTTCGGTTGAGGTGTTCTGTAATGACGGCAGCCTCGTACTTAGTACAACTAATTTTCCGTCCATTGGCCAAACAGGTATTGAACTATTTTCTGATGGCGGATTGATCAGCGTACCCTTGTTAAAGGCCTGGCCGCTCAAAACAATTCGGAATTCGAGTAACTAACCAACTAAAACTAAAGCATATGCTTCAATTTAAAAAAATAAAAACCATTTGTTTCGCCGCTATAGCGAGCATGGTACTTTCCACAGGATTTGTGATGGCCCAAAATGATCCTACTAAAGAAAGCTACCGCCCGCAGTATCATTTCTCGCCAAAAGCCCACTGGATGAACGATCCAAACGGCATGGTATATTTAAATGGAAAATATCATCTGTTCTTCCAGTATAATCCGGGTGGTACAACCTGGGGACCTATGCACTGGGGACATGCGATCAGTACCGATCTCCTCCACTGGAAAGAACAGCCCATTGCATTATACCCCGATTCATTAGGAATGATATTTTCAGGCAGCGCAGTTGTGGACGTAAACAATACGGCCGGGTTTGGTAAAAACACACTGGTGGCTATTTACACTTATCATAATCAAAAAATCGAAGACGCTAAAACCGGCCTACATCAATATCAGGGAATTGCCTATAGTAAAGACGAAGGTAAAACGTGGAAAAAATACGAAGGCAACCCTGTTCTGCCTAATCCCGGCATATGGGATTTCCGCGATCCGAAAGTAAACTGGAATGAAGAATCCAAACAATGGGTTATGACCCTGGCTACCAAACAATCGGTCACTTTTTACGGGTCTAAAAACTTAAAAAGCTGGACGCGGTTAAGTGAGTTTGGTAATAAAGTTGGCGCGCATGGAGGCGTATGGGAATGCCCAGACCTTTTCAGCCTGGTTCATAATGGCGTAAAAAAATGGGTACTGTTAGTGAGCATAAACCCTGGTGGTCCTAATGGCGGTTCGGCAACACAGTATTTCATCGGAAATTTTGACGGCAAAACCTTTAAGCCAGAGAATAGCGAAACGAGGTGGATCGATTACGGTGCGGATAATTATGCCGGCGTAACCTTTGCCGGCACAGGGGTTCGCAGAATATTTATGGGTTGGATGAACAATTGGCAATATGCTAACCAAGTGCCAACGCAAAGCTGGCGTGGTGCCAATACCTTACCGCGCCAACTTAAACTGGTTCAGGCCGGTCGTCAACTTTCACTGATCTCCGTACCGGTAAAAGAACTTAATGCCATTGTTCAAACCCCTGTGATCTTCAAAAATCTTCAAGGCAAACGGAGTTATGATCTTTCAGCAACTATTAAGCGATTCAATTCCAGGTATCTCCTTGAGTTAAGCACTTCCAATAAAACAAGTTTTTCTATTAAATTGCATAATAAGGAAGGCGATGAGCTGATTGCCGGTTTTGATAAAAAGACCAATACCATTTATGTCGACAGGCGCAAAGCGGGAAAGGTCGATTTTGAAAAAAGCTTCGCAAGGAAAACCCTTGCGCCACGGATAAGTTCATCTAAGCAGCTTTCGCTAAAAGTATATGTCGACGCCGCTTCTTTAGAATTATTTGCAGATAACGGCCTTACCGTACAAACCAATATATTCTTTCCAAACGCGCCACTTAATCAGTTATCTATTGACGCCGATAAACCGGTAACTATAAATCAGTTGAAGATCTCCGGCATCAGCGCTACAAACAAGTAAAAGCGAACTAACCAATCAAAAACCAAGATGTGAAACTAACCAATCCGGAAAATTGGTTTAGCGGCTTTGCTGTGCTTCATCTTTAATACCTGTAAATTGTACATCTTCCCAGCGGGTGGAATGCAACAGTTGCCGCCGGTAGTAAAAAGTATCATATCGCAGCTCTTATGTGTTCAGCACAAACTGAACAAACCGACTACACGATCTACAAGATGACTGCAGACGGTTACCGAATGGGAGATAATAGAGTTCTTCATCGTTTGACTGTTTAAAGTTAAGACTTTTCGTCCTTTAAGCAGTCCGGTTTTTAGAAGGGGTTACACACGTTCTTGATGTATTGATTAACAAAAGCGAGACGTTCAAACATTATATCAACTTTGATAGACTATAATTAGCAAAGGCGGTCTAAAATTTACTTGCGAAACTTGAATACTTTATCTTTGCAGCATGAGAGATTACGATTCATACTAATATCCCCATGACCAAGGAGGAATAATGGACAATGATTTCAAAAAGATCAACAATATGTATATGTCTCAGCCCTTCGCTGAGGATGAGGGCAAAGCCAGCCAGATAGCCGAGTGCCGATCGCTGGCCCGCGTGTATGCGTTCACCGAGAATGCTATTGTCTCGATGGGTGACAACAAGCTCAATTGCAGTTACTGCTATTTCGGTGGGCTGGCCGACGAACTCGGTTTGACCGTCGAAGAGCGCCAGGATATAATTCCTTCGCTCTACGAAGACTTCATTTTCAATCGGGCTGATGCCGACGATTTAGTTCAGCGTCATGCCGACGAACTCGCCTTTGTCCATCTGCTCAAGCCAATACCCATCGCCCGTCGTCGCGATTTCTACCTCAGCGACTATATCCGACTGCGGGACAAGGAGGGCAACTATCGTGTCGTCGAACACCGTATTTTCCCGATGGAAGCCTCGTCGAACGGAAGTTTACGCCTCATGGCATGTGTCTATACTTTGGCCCGAGAGGAGCAGCATCAGGCCAAAATAATTAATACCCGCACAGGTGAGAAACGTGTGCTGACGAATCAGGATTACGCTCATGTGCTCTCTACCCGTGAGTGCGAAGTGCTCCGACTCATCGACCAGGGCAAGCTCTCGAAGGAGATTGCCGACATCTTGTCCATCAGCATCAACACTGTGAATCGTCATCGCCAGAACATACTGGAGAAACTCAACATGGATCATGCCATCGAGGCTTGTCATGTGGCTCGAGCCATGGGGCTGCTCTGAATGGTTATAAATAACTATTGTCCAATTAAGAAAGATGTCGTTTTTTTCCACCCAAAAAAAGTACGATCATCTTTCTTAACTATTTCTACAAAATGTATCAGCAAACCAATACCTATCAGGAATCCAAACCACGTTACGAGATTCTGGACGGGCTCAGAGGCGTTGCGGCTCTGGGTGTTGTGATGTTTCACATGATGGAGTGTTATCCCTCTGAGATCTCTCGTTGGGTGATGCCCCACGGCTTCATGTCGGTGGATTTCTTTTTTGCGCTCAGTGGCCTTGTGCTCGGTTATGCCTACGATGACCGCTGGGACAAGATGACCACCTGGGACTTCTTCAAGCGCCGCCTCACCCGTCTGCAGCCTATGGCCATCATGGGTGTGCTCATTGGCATCTGCTTCTTCTATTATTCGGGTGGTCCCACCTTCAATGCAGTTGATTCTGCCCCCTGGTATATGTTGATGCTCCAGGCATTGCTTCTCATCTGCATGATTCCGCTGCCCAAGTCGATGGACATCCGTGGTTGGGGCGAGCTCACCAGTATCAATGGTCCTATTTGGACCCTTATTTACGAATATGTAGCCAATGTCCTCTATGCCTTATTCTTGCGTCGCGTAAATAAGGTGCAGCTGGGTATCATCGTGGCCTTCTGTGCCCTACTATCGGCCGATCTGTGCTTGCAACTCAATCTGTGGGGCAATCTGGTGGACGAAGGTTACCGATACACCATCAATGGCGGCTTCATCTTCGATCCTGAGCACGTCTATCGTGCCATGGTGCGCCTTATGTTCCCATTCACCATGGGGCTGCTGCTCTCGCGCATCAATCACTTTATCTCTATCAAAGGTGGCTTCTGGGCCGCATCGCTCCTTGTCATTACCATGGTTGCTACTCCTATGCTCACCGACATCAGCCCACTTTACGAGGGTATCTACGAGCTCTGTGCCATCCTGTTGCTCTTTCCCCTTATCCTCTCTATTGGCGCTGGCAGCCGCCTGCAGGGGCGTCGTGCCACCCGTATCTGCACTGTCGTCGGACAGCTGTCCTTCCCCCTCTACATTACCCATTATCCCATTATGTACATGCACATGAGCTGGGCCGAGAATCACATGAATTCGCCTCTCAGCACCCATGTTTTCGTCGGTATCACCACTTTTATTATGGGCTTGGGCGTAGCATGGGCATGTTTGAAGCTCTATGACGAGCCGGTGCGCGACTGGCTGAGGAAACATTGGCTGAAGCAATAATGAGACCTTTCCAAGACTACAGCATCACAAAGCGGTCCTGTTACCTCGGCTTCGTCCCGTAGGCCATCGTAAAGCATTTAATGGTTTGGCCTTGGCAATTATTGGCGCTAAAAATAAACCAGGCACAGTAACTATAACAGCAACAGTCGATGGCTTACCTGCTGAATCATTGCCAATTACAATTAAATAATAAAAAAACAGGTAAGAAAATATTTGTTGCTTATTATTGCATAGGCCTTGTCGTACAAATTATGGCAAGCCCAAGGAAGGCTACAAAACCCATTGGGGTTACACTTGTGTTAATAAAGATAAGTTTTTTCTCGATAGCCTGAAAAGACTAGAATCATATTACAGCACACTTTCCAACGCTGTCAAAATCTTTATAGTTTCCAGTAAATGGTTCGAATTATGTCCAGTGTGGGGAGCACTAAGCCCAGCATGTCCGCTGGGCTTTTCTATTTTCAAAAAAACGCGTATTTTCGCTTTAAATGCTGTTTATGCCAGCCCGGCGATTACAAATAGCCTTTAAAACCTTAAGGCTATATCATCCGAAAAATTTCCACTTAGACAGAAATTTTTGTCAAACTTCGCAAATAGGTGTAACAACTGTGTAACAGTCCTATTTGTGCCAATTCAATTCAAATGGCCACTGTAAGTGCAAAAATTCTTAAACATCACAAAAAAACGGATGGGACTTTCAATGTAAAAATCTGCATCAGTCACAAGCGGGACCGCTCGTTTATCGACACTGAATTCTACGTTACCGAAAAACAGCTTAAGAAAGATCGTTCCATTAAAGATCAATTCATTCTTACGTGTGTAAACAAATCGCTGGATACTTACCGACGAGTTATCTGTGATAATGATGAGCTGATCGGTCGCATGACTGCATCAGATATCAAAGATTTTTTATTGAAGAAAGATAAGAAGATAGATTTTCTTGACTTTGCTGATCAACACATTAAGATACTCATGGAGAACGATCAGGGAAAAAGTGCGGCAAATTTTAAAACCGTTCGAAATCACATCATCGATTTTATCAAAAGGCAAAGTGATCTGCCGATTGAACAAATCACTATTGACTTCTTGGAAAGATTTGAAGCATTCTTGAGAGGGCCACGAATTATGACCAGATTGGATCGATTAGGCAGGCCTTATAAGGCGAAAGGTAAGCCGCTTGGCGATGCCTCTGTTCATGTTTACCTTCGTGACTTCAGCGGGCTGTTTTCGGCAGCTATTGATCATCATAACAGACCGTCGATCGGCCTTACTCCAATTAAGGACAACCCTTTCAGTGATTATTCAATAGTTGGGGCACCGGAAACAAAAAAAAGGAATATTGATGCCGAAAAAGTTATCACTATCAAAAATTCCCGGCCGCGACCCGCTTCACGATGTGAAATGGCACGGGATCTCTTTATGTTATCATTTTACTTGTGTGGAATAAATGCAATTGATCTTTACAAAGCCAACTACCAAATTAAAAACGGGCGCTTAGAATATCGTCGCTCAAAAACTGAGGGGCGCAGAAAGGACGGTGCATTCATCAGTATAAAATTACCAGAAGAAGCAACGAAATTATTAGAGGGTTATGGCGGCATATTGCAGGGACGGTATGCTACTATCGGGAACCTCAATAAAGCTATTAGTATCGGCATGCGAGAACTGCAAAAACTTACAGGCATTAGTGGGATAACCTTTTATTCAGCACGGCATTCCTTTGCATCTTTGGCACGAAATATTTGTCGGATGTCGAAGGATGATATCGCACTGGCATTGAACCACGTGGATAACGGTCATAAGACGACCGATATTTATTTGGCAAAAGATTGGTCGATAGTAGATGATGTGCAGGAGGCAGTTTTAAATCTTTTAAGGCCAAATAACGGCAAGCGCAACTGTAACCCACCCAAGCGTTTTAGTATTTTGACCGGAATCGTCTTGACGAAGATTATTTAGTGGAGAATACGGAGCCTTTGATCACCTCATTTCGGAATATTGGAAACAACATTGCGGTAACACATTGACGTCTTTAAGTGATTGTACTATAGTGGTATTTTCATAAATTATTATCGTGAGGGGGGGGGATTCTAAAACATTATGCTGAATCCTCCATGTAAGTCGGCTTTGTTTAATTGCACTTTAGTATGCAATCGATAAATCATGGTCAATTTTTACGGAAATAAAAACGCCATAACCCTTCCAATAACGAATATTCATTAGTCTTAAGCAAACTTAAAAGTAAGATTATGGCTGCCAATGTCATTACAATAATCAGCAGGCCGAATCTGATTGAAATAAATCGGTATTGTGACAATAATTTCTGTAATGGTTCCTCCATGATTACACACTTAATTCTAACTGGTTCTTGACTAATTCAAAATAACGGCCCTTTAACGAAATCAGCTCTTGATGGTCACCATTCTCCACAATTTCGCCATCCTTAAGCACAATGATCTGATCTGCATTTCTGACGGTGCTTAGCCGGTGAGCAATGACAACGACCGTTCTGTTTTCAAAAAACGATTGCAAATTGTCATGAATAACCCGCTCGTTGTCAGCATCCAAAGAGGAGGTTGCTTCATCAAAAAACATGTATTTAGGCGATTTATATACAGCTCTTGCTATTAAAAGCCGCTGCTTTTGTCCGCCGCTTATTCCAACTCCTCCAGCTCCGATCTTAGTGTTTTCTCTTAATGGGAGTGACACCAGGAAACTCTTTATATTAGCAATGGCGACGGATTGATTAAATTTGGCCTGGTCAAATTCCTCCTCGCCAGTGTAAATGTTTCTTTCTATGGTATCGGAAAAAATGTAACCTTCCTGCATAACGACGCCGCAGTTGTTCCGCCAGCTTTTGGCAGAGATGTCATTTAGATTATGATCATCGACATGAATCGTACCCTGACTTGGTTCGTAAAACTTCAAAAGTAATTTCATCAACGTCGTTTTCCCGCTTCCGGATTCTCCTACTATTGCCGTGGTTTGACCTTCAGGTATAAACAGATTAATATTTTTAAGGGTGTAAGCAGACTTTGGCCCTTCATACTGGAAAGAAAGATTCTTTATTTTGATTCCTTTTTGCCGCCCATTGGTAACTTGGTTGTCGTCAAAAGACATCGATAGTTGTCCGGGTATTTCTTCATCTGCCTGATGATGAATATCATTCAATCTTTCCATACTGATGCGGGCATCCTGAAGTGCACGGAAAAATGCTATAAGTTGATTGACGGGGCTATTCATCTGTCCTATGATATAGCTAATACTTAACATCGCCCCTAAAGTCAAATTAGCATTGATCACTTCTTTAGCTGCAATAAACGTTACCAAAATGTTCTTTATGGAGTTGATAAAATCAAAACCTGTCATTTGTAATTGGTCAAGTTTTAAGATCCTTAAGTTTATACCAAAAAGCTTAACCTGGATGTTTTCCCATTTTTCCCGCTTATATTTTTCTACACTATTAAGTTTGATCTCCTGTATTCCATTGATCAATTCGTAAATGGATTCCTGATTATCAGATCGGCTCTGAAATTTTTGATAGTCCAGGATTTTTCTTGAATGAAAAAAAGATAATGACCAGCCTATTGCTATTGCCGTTAAGATCAAGTAGCATCCCAGTATTTTGGGCGAGTAAAAAAACAGCACAAAGAAAAAAACGGAGAAATTAACAACGGAGAACAGGGTGGCTAAACTTTGTGATGTCAGAAACTTTTCAATCCGGTCTTGATCTTGAATACGCTGATTGAAATCCCCGATAAGTTTCGTGTCGAAGAATCGAATAGGCAGCTTTAGGATCTTTTTAAGAAAATCGGATATTATAGAAATGTTGACCCTGCTACCGACATAAAGTGTGATCCAATTCCGGATAATCTCAATTAACACAGATCCGGTATACAAGCAGATTTGAGCGATCAGGATCGTATATATGATACCCAGATCCTTTTGGACAACACCTTTGTCAACAAGTGTTTGGGCTAAAAACGGGAACGTAAGTGTAATCAAACTCCCTCCAAATAGCCCAGAGAAGAGTTGTACCATTTGTTTCTTGTAAGGGTACAGATATTTAAATAGCTCCTTAAACCTGGTTTTGGGCTTTGGGGGCTCTGCTAAGGAATAAAATTCCTGGGTTGGATCGAGTAGGATAGCCACACCTTTATTCCCGTCCGATACCCATGATTTTTTCAGCCTTTCCTCATTGACTTTAATTAAGCCAAATCCGGGATCAGCAATCTTGTAGTTAATTTCATTACTGAACAAACGTTTTTCTATGGCATACAGCACAACAAAGTGGTTCTGATTCCAATGCAAAATGCAAGGAAAATGGTCAGGTGTATTTAACTCCTGGAGACTTATCTTGACCGATTCGCTGTCAAAACCTATTTTACTTGCAGCCTCCCGGATACCTAAAACACTCACGCCGTCTTTGGTGATGTACGAGTTTTCTCTTAGATATTGCAGGCTGTATACCTTTCCATACGATCTCGCAATCATAGAAAGGCATGCAGGCCCACAGTCCATCTGGTCGTGTTGCGCTATGAAGGAGAACTTAGGCATATACTACATTTTCCAAAAACTTATGATAGATAACATCATTTTTCTTTTGTTCATCAAAGTCATATACGCAGTAATCCCGTCCTTCATTTTCTAATGCGTTTTGACTGCAACCACCATTGCAAATGGGCAGCAGTTTACACCTAAGGCATGGTTTGTTTTGAAACTTAATATTCATTCTTTTTTGTTCCAATTCATTCCAACTGAGATTTCCATCTATATCAATAACGCCTTCCTTGGTTTCGGAGGTAAAATCTCTAGCGGTACATTTGAAGACGTCGCCATTGTAATTAATGGTGGCCTGGTTCTTTTTATCAGCATAGCATGAGTTCCTTACCGTGTCAGCTCTTCCGCCAATATAATTGACCTTATAACCTAATCTGCGGAAATAAGCAATGCTCGCATCTATGCCGGCATCAATGGGTTTTAATTCCTGCCAGACCTTTTGAAAAGAAAAAGTGATCTTTTTCATTAACTCCTCTCCGAAACTGCTGAAATCATCTGCGATATTGAACAGACCTGCAACTGTTTGGTCTGAAATGTTGATTCTAACGGTGACCGTGCAATCCCGGCCGGCAAGCAGCTTGATGTTACTTAATATCTGGCGGTAGGAACCTCTGGTCTTTGACACAAATCTTACGGTATCGTGAGTTTGCTCATCACCATCAAGAGTAATTTGAAAATCATTCGCATCATGAGCCTTAAAATAGTCTATAAAGTGTTCATTGATCAGTAATCCGTTGGTGGTGAAGCTGGAACTGAATTCAATACCATTTGATTTGAAGTTATGATGAAGCTCTTTCAATATTGGAAAGATCACTTCTTCGGCATAGAGCAGGGGTTCCCCGCCAAACCATGCCAAATGAAAATATTTAACCTTTTTTTGTTCGATGATCCTATCTGAGAACTTGATCACCTTGGTCACAATCTCAGAACTCATTTTTGAATCCTTGATATGGCTTTCATAACAATACCAACATTTAAAATTACAGTTCATCGTAGGATTAATGACCAGCACATAGTTATTTTCATCAAAATCCACCCTCGCCTGGAGCTGTTTTACAATGGCGACTTCGTCAAGGTTATCCTCAACTATAAACTTCTTTTGTACCAGGAATTGATAGAACTCCGGGTGTATTTCGTTTAGCTCCGGCAAATTTTTCTCTTTTGTTGCCGCATCATACAACTCATGGAGCATGGGTTCAAGAATTATAAATTCATTGCTAAGTGAGTTATATCCGATTTTTTTCGAATCATAATCAAAAAAAGTATTGAAGTAGCTGGGTCTCATGGCGTTTCCGGTTCTGGCGTTTATGTTCGTGAGTTAGGTTAGACAAAGAGATTATATCACTGCGACGATTGATCGCAGTGATATATTAACTTGCTCTGGACTAGGTTGCAGAGGTACATTTTGTATTGGTGCATTTGTAATTATCACCACCCGAGCAGCCGTCGTTTTGGCAATAGTCATTTGTACCGGTGCTTTCCTCGTCAACAGATGAAGCTGCTGCAAAGCCACCTCTCAGTTTACCTTGTTGCTCTTCGTACACTTTTTCCATTTTTGCGATTACTTCTGAAAATTTCATCTTTTTAAAAATTTAGTGGTTAGCAATCAAAGTTTTAGGTTATTAGACTGTTTGTTGAACCATTGAGCGAATGTGCACCTTCACCAATTTTTTATAATCTCTGCGTCTCCGCAGCATTGCTGTTTTTAATATCCTTACCAGATACCTTTTTGTTGCCGAATCGATATTGAAGTGATAGGGCGACATTTCTTCGGTCATAGTAATTGTTGCTCCTGTAGAATCCAGAGCTATAGTTGGCCTGATAATTATTATTTTGCGTTCTGAACAGATCGTTTACGATAAGCCTTCCGGTAACCTTTTTAGCAAAGAGAGATGTTTGTATACCCAGGTTTAAATTAAAATTTGAACTGTACTTGTACACGCCATCGACAAACGGTGTACTGTACCTGGCATTTACGCTAACTCTCAACCCGCTTTTCTGATTTAGCAGAAATGTATTCTGACTTGACATATAGAAGGAGGTCTGGCTCACGGACGGCGCTATCTGTGGAATATCTGAGGTAACCGAATACTTAAAGCCATTGACCGCGTTGGAAGACTCCCACCATTTTATCTGGTTGTATATGTAGTATACTCCAGCTCCGTAGGAATTTGAAGTGTAATAATTTAATGGCGTCGTAATTTGTATACCGTCTTCATTCA
Source organism: Mucilaginibacter terrae (assembly GCF_031951985.1). Classification (NCBI taxonomy): domain Bacteria; kingdom Pseudomonadati; phylum Bacteroidota; class Sphingobacteriia; order Sphingobacteriales; family Sphingobacteriaceae; genus Mucilaginibacter; species Mucilaginibacter terrae. The sequence goes on from NZ_JAVLVU010000001.1 coordinate 3,943,952, forward strand.
CCGTTGTCAGTTCCTTGGAACTATCATCTGCTTTAGAGTAGTAAATGGAGCAATATAAATTTCTCGATTGGGTTAAATTCAGCTCGAAATTTTGCGCAATCGATGGTTGTAGATAGGGATTGCCACTTGAGTACGTTACCTCATTGGAATAGAAACGAAATGGATTAAGCGATCTGAAATATGGTCTGCTGATTCTCCTGTTGTAATTTATGGACACACCCTGATTGTCGTTAGGCGTAAAATTTAAATATACGGAGGGAAATAGATTCAAATAATTGTTTTTGATGGCAGAAGGAATGCTCTCCGATACAACTTTTGTCCTCGTATCTTCTAATCGTAGCCCAGCCTGGAACTCTACCTTTTTTGAAACCTTTTTCTTAGCGTTTGCATATAATGCAAAAATGTTCTCATCATACTGAAAGCGGTCTGTGTAATTCATCACCGATCCAAGATCACTTTGAAAACTTGTGTAGCTGTTTACGTTATTGAAAGAATATTTGCTGCCACCCGATAAAGTTGCAAAAGCAGTAGGGTAATCGATGTCCAATTTACCAGTGTAACTACGTGTTGTTTGATCAGAGGTGTTCAGTAATACATTTGTAGCGACTGTATTGGTGAGGTAATTCTGATTTACCGTATGAGTTGAATTTCTGAAATTTGCATCATTGTTAAAGTAATCGGCGTTAAAAGCTAATTTCCTTCCTTTTTTGTCCAACACCTGATTAAAGTGAATATTGCCTGAGAAAAAGCCGGTTCTGTGTTTTGCTAAAATCACAGAAGAGATCGCCGAATCTAATGCCTGAGCAGTTGAACGGAAGTTTAAATGATCATTTCCGTTGATATCAGGATGGGATATGCTCCCAAATACCTCGATACCTACATTGGTCGTTTTTGAGAAGTCATAATCTACGGAAAGTCTGTCACTAATGGATTTGTTGAATTCTCTACGTGTCTGGTTCTCATCTCTCTGGTAAGAGTTAAGGAAGAATGTATTCGACTCTATCGGCTTGATCGACCCGTTAGAAAGACTTAGCGAATTACTCACCGTCCATTTACGCTTATTCAGGTTAAGAGTTCCAGTACCATTGCCACCAGGGTAATACCCGTGGTTGAATCGGCCGCTCAAACTGCCTGAAAAACTATCTTTTCGAATACCTTTCAATTTGATATTGATTAACCCACCACTGCCTGCCGCATCATACTTTGCTGGCGGAGACGTGATGACTTCGATGCTGGCTATGTCACTAGAATTGAATGATCGTAAATAGTCTTTTAAATCATTCCCTGACAATTGAATCAGACGGTCGTTGATCATCACCCGGGCATTGCCTTTACCGATCAGGCCGATCGAATTGTTGTCCGCCAGAACTCCAGGGGTTAGTGATACCGCATCAAAAGCATCGACGTTTGCGGCAGCTATACTGTTCTCTATATTAAATACATAGCGGTCTATCTTACGCTCCAATAGTGGTTTTTGACCGGAAATTACAACTTCTGAAAGTACTTTCACATTTGGCATTAGGACTACTCTTATGAGCGAATCGACTGGCCGGTCGATCACGGCCTGTTTTACCTGATAACCAATGATCTTGAAACTCAATTGAAGCGGAAAATTGTTTGGTACGTTTGCTGAAAAGTTCCCATTTTGATCAGCAAATACGCCTGATATTTTTACGCTGTCTTTTAATACAGCTATCGATGTAAATGGCAACGGCTGACCGTTATTATTTAAAACCGTTCCTTTGATCACAAGTTGTCCATAAGTTAAAGTGCTAAATAATAGTGCCATAAGAAATATGATCAGATGTTTTGAAGGATGCATGAGTAATTCAGTGTTTTAGTAATAAATAGAAAGCAATAGCAGCTTATGGTATATTACTAAGCTAATTCCGGTTTAACGAACTGCATTAGGAAATTTCGGTATTGCTATCATCTTAAAGACAGCTTGTGATGATTCATGTTACAAAAGCTTCCTTTTTAGCCATATTCTCTTCTAATTTTAACTCAAATTCGAAAATTTGCATGAGAATTTTGCGTCCTGAAAATTCAATTTCATACTTTCTTGGTAGAAAGCATATTTTCCTTGTCTAAGCGGCTATTATTCGGGTTATAATCTTTGCTATGTAAGAGTCCCAACAGAATTAGGACAGATTTCTGCTAAAATCAGTGAAAAAAGGGTTTTGAGCAATCATAAAGCATATGATTCAGGCAGAAATGAGGCAACAATAATGGGGTAGCGTTTTCTTATGAACTGTCCCGCCGCAACGACACAAAGTTAAGGTGCATGAGTTCTCCGAATGGGCAGAACCAATGATCAAACATTTACTTTCTGGTTGTTTTTAACAGTTGTTCAGACAAAAAGGCATTGAATGTGTTTTTATAACGCTCGCCGATGTTGAAAGCTAATTTATTCGTTAGCCTAATGGAATTGCCTTCAATGTAGTTAATGTGTTTTGTCGATATAATAAATGCTCTGTGGAATTGCAAAAATTCTTTACGTGAACTGACAATGTCCAAAACTTCTTTTATCGTTAGATATGCGGTAATTTGACGATCATCTCTGGTATGAATCTTCACATAGTTGTTCGAACTTTCAAATGCAATGACATCATCAAACGCTAAATTAATGATCCGCAGATTTTCTTCCTTATTTTTTACGAGAAAGTGGTCACTGATTTTTAGAATTGCATTTGTCGTTCTTTCATCGACGGGAAATAAACGATTGATGGTGGTAGAAAACTTAGCGAAAGTGTACGGCTTCAATAAAAATGCGTCACCGTCGACTTCATAAGCATCAAATGCATACTGTGAATGCGAAGTTGTAAAAATCAATTTTGCGGTTCTCGAGCGTAAGGCTTTTGCTAATTCAATACCTGTCAAGTTGGGCATATCGATATCCATGAAAATTATGTCGATGTGCTCTGTCAAAGAGACATTATTTAATGCGTCCAAAGGATCCAAAAATATGTTGATCACCTCCAGCCGTGAGTGCAGGTTAATGTATTTCAATATTGCATCGATGGAGAACTGCTCATCGTCTATAATCACACACTTTAACATAATTCGATCGTTACAGGAAAATATTAAGGTACAAAACAGTTGCAAAGGAATACTTTAGGATGTCTTTCCTACATCTGCGCATAAAGGCCTACTGAATCTCATTTCAAAAATAAACGTTCAAATTTTAAATTACCATTGATTACGCGAAAAGGTTTATTTTCTACACACATCGCATCTAATATTAGCTTTTAATAAATCCAATTGTTAGCTGTATGCTAATTGTGGCAGATTTCAATACATAAATCCAAATCATTAACTTTTAGTTATTTATCGGGACATTAAATTACCTCCCGATATGAAAATTTATAAATGTATCATTGTTGACGATGAACCTTATGCAATTACAAGTCTAACAGCCTATATTGACCAGTTACCTAACCTCTTGTTGATCAGGTCATATCTAGACCCCCTTGAAGCGCTGGCCGACTTGTCCGGCAATCTCGAGGTCGACCTGTTATTGTTCGATATAAAAATGCCGTATATTACCGGTATCGACTTGTCACTCAAAATTAAATCCAGATCCGCCAAGTTGGTCTTTACTACTGGTTACAAGAAATTTGCATACCAAGCTTTCGAAGCTGAAGCGGATGCGTTTCTGCTTAAGCCTTATACATTATCAAAGTTTGCGGCGACCATCACCAAATTATTTCCTAACGAATCAGATTTGCCTATGCTTCCGAAAAATGAGGATTTTTTCTTTGTAAAGAACATCAATGATAACCTCAAACTTATAAAAGTCAAGGTCTTAGATATCGTTGCGATTGAAAGCAAACAGAATTATGTAATGATGCACACCACTAGTGGCAACATAACAACAAGGATGTCACTTTCTGAAATGTCAAATACATTGAAAAGGTATTCGGTGTTTGAAAAATTTCAACGTAGTTTTATCATTGGTAAGCTACATATTGCGCATATCTATGGGAATACCTTACATATGTCTAATGGTTTGCAGATCACTGTGGGGGATCTATACCGAAAGGATTTCGCTATATTTTTGTCTGAACGGTTATTAAAAAGCCGGCTTTAGACAGGCCAGCCGGCTTTGCATTTACTTCTGACGCCCGGTCTGAAAGATACCGCTTACGGTTGTTGTGATCATTGATGTCGTCGGGTCTGTTTCAAATGTCGGATTGAATGCGTTTCCCGGGCGTTTAAAAGTAAACAAAGAGGTTTTCGAAATTTTAAAAGATTTGTGTTTCATAATGTATTATTTTTCGGAAAAGTAAGGCTCAAGCCGATAATGGTTAAAGACCTGGGATGGAACGGCGTAATACTTATATATAAAGAAGAAAATTAATGATAGACCGTTTAACGAACTGGATAAAATCACATCGTCTCCATCTCCTGATTTGGGGGATATTTATTTTTTGGGAAACGATAGTGATTGGTTTGATCTCAGGTGTTTTTGGACACCCGATGACTTATGCTGCCCATTATACATCCATCATCATACTTTTCTATGTGCATGCTTTGTATGCGCTACCTTGGGTTTTTAAGAACGATACCTATTATTATTGGAGGCTTCCCCTTACTGTGGCATTTGAGGTTTCAGTATTCATTGTGCTGTCCTATCTGATCGATCTGGCATTAAGTAGCGCAAGTATTCTTAAAGACGGTCAAGCATTTGAATTAAACCTGCGCTATTCCATGCGTACGCTTTACCGAGGCTTATACTTTCTTGGATTTTCGACGGGCTTTTTCTATCTGAAAACATATTTAGAGGAGAAAAAGAAATCTGATCTGTTGGAGCGCCAACGTTTAAACGAAATAATTCAACGGCAAAAAGCGGAAGAAGAAGTCATTAGGGCACAGAATGCATTTTTGATTGCGCAGATAAACCCGCACTTTTTCTTTAACACACTGGACTATCTGTATCACAATGTCCTGGAAATTGCACCCAACGTTGCGGATGCTATCAGCTCTTTGGCTGGTATGATGAGGTTTGCCATCAGTGCAGACAAGATCGGTGGCGTCATAAAATTAGGCGATGAAGTAGAGCAGGTCCAGAATCTGGTATACCTTCATCAGGTCAGGCAGCAAATGTACATCCGGCTGGAAATTGCGGAGGGTGTGGAAGACTTTTTTGTAATTCCATTGATTCTTCTCACACTTACCGAAAATATATTTAAACACGGAAACCTACTGGTTCCCGAAGAAGAAGCTTTCCTTAGAATTTATTTTGATGAAGATAATTTTTATATCGAAACATTTAACCTGATCAATCAGGTGATTACATCCATAAAATCCAATACCGGGCTTAGCAATATAGGCAAGCGGCTTACTGCAGCCTATCCGGACAATGTGAGCTTTGCTTATGGCTCAGATGGTAATTCTCATTTTCAAGTGTCCATTAAGATTGCTTTGTCTGCCCTTGACCAGGGCGTAACTTTTTCATATCCTTCATTAGATATTGATAAAGAATAGTTTCATGCTTACGTTGCGCATTAGAAAACAAACGATTGACGTGCAGATGAATGGCATCAGCTGTAAATGCGCTTATCGCATCGAGGTCAGGACAGGCATCTATATATAAGCGGTATGATAAAAGATAAGACCTTTGCAATTTTAAAACCTTTTGACCCGAAGTCCGCAGCCTTCGCTCTTCCATAAACCGGTTGAACTGTTGGTTGATTATCTTATAGCCGGAAGTCTTCAGCCCGAACTCAATGCTGAATTTATGCGCAATTGTTTCAACAAACTTCATCTTACCCCCACGATCTGCAAAACTGATGTCCAATAGGTTATTTATCACGTGCAAGGCATTTTCATACAGGATGTCTAAGTTCAAAGGGTTACGCAGAACCCTGAATACATGTAGGCTATCATGGTAAAAATAGTGTTCGGCTAATGTAATCCGCTCTGCACTATACCGTTCCAGCTCTCTGAAATAGGTTTTAATCTGTATGTCAGACACCTTTCCAAGAGCCAGTTCTGGCTTTAGCATGTCGTTTAAATTTTTGATGATCCTCCAGGCTTCACGCCCTTGTGATAGTTGAAGCCGTAACCTCAGATGATGCCCATTCTCCGTGTACCGAATAAAAAACCATCTCTTTATCATGTTGGCAGACATGCTAATGAAATCGTTGATTTTCTGTGACAACAAAATGTCGATTTGTAACGGGTGTGCATATATCTCAAAGTAGATCCAGTCGTTTCCGGGATAGATTTTCCTTTCATTTAAATTGCAGGAATGGCCATCTGCCTTCAAAGGGAACGGGTACTTTCTGTAAATCTCTTGCTGATGGTAGATCGGTAACAGGATTTCTGATCGATAATGCCTTTCCTTTTCATCAGTAATGTTGCCAGGATAGTCATCGAGTGCTTCTGACAGATATATTGAGGTATGGCGGTTCTGTCTGCAAAAAATGGTAAATGCGGATATATCGTATACATCATTCAGGTCAAAGGTTAGCGTCTGATCGTTATTCCCGACTTTGATGCGGTGCTCAATCTGATTCAGGGCAATCCATTCCAAAAGTTTTGCTTGAAATAACTCCTCACTTCCTTTTGTAGTCAATATTTTGATGAACTCAGGTAAAAGCCATGTTTCAGGTGAAAGTATAATCCCCTTATAATGTATGCGACTATAGTGGCTTAATCCTGGAAATAAGGTTGTTGGCCGTAACGTAAGATCGATTCGGATGGATTGGCTTTGCAGATCCGAAAAAAATCGGTACAAATTTAGATTCGCACGATTAAAGTTATAAGCAGTAGGTATTCTTGGCACGAGTCTTTTTTTTAAGCTACGAGACCAAAGAATGATTTCATCCTCATCGATTCCAACATAAATATCATCTAATGCCAAATTATCGTCTGTCATGGACCAGCCTGAAAGGGAAAGCTCAAGATCGTAAAGTTGTCCCCTTCGGTTAATGTTATCAACATGTCTTTCGCCATGATAACTAACATCAAAGAACAGCGTTTCTTTGTTCGCTTTTTGTTCAATTTTCGCTATTTCAGTGGCAATATGTTCAATATCTTTCATTGCCAATGTAAAGCGGCCAAGCATTTGGTTAGCTGTGCAGCCACCTATACTCTCAATAACTGGTGCCTTGTAATTATCTCTGTAAAGCACGCTCAATGTATTTGGGAGCTGAGGAGCGTGTACTGTCTGAGATCTGCTGTATTCATCGAGGCTTATAGATTTTTCTCCCAACAGCTTACTGAATATATGTTTTAGAAATGGCGAACTCCATAACGGCTCTTTTAGGTCTTCCGGGCCTGAGTTAAATATCTGATCAAATAAATCAAATTGGCTGTCTGTTGTTGAAGAAGCTAGACCCGAATAATCCATACCAAGTTCAGGGTCGAAGACAACAGATATCGGCATTATCTGCCGGTCAAATTTTTGCTTAAATATCCTTTTAAAATTGGTGAGGTTTGAGTTTTCTGGGAAAGGTAAGTTTTCATTAAGGAAATGGATCAGGTCTGGTATATGTTTTAGGAACGGATTCTCATAACTTCCCATCAGTCGTTGACGTTCGGTGATGATATAAGACTTTGCATTTTTCTTTACATATTCAACCCTGGAAAAATAATCTTCACCTATGATATTAGGCATCCGATCACACCACAGTAACTGTGAATCTATGAGCTGGGTTAATAGTGCAGTAATTGATCTTGTCGAAAGACTAAAATGATCCTTGATCATTTTAATTAATGCTTTCGTGCCTATTCTCTTCTTGCTGGCCTTGATGATAAAATCGAGTTCATCGAATCGCTTAACGCTACTAAGCTCGTAATTATTATCCTGATGGCTGTAAAAACGCCATTCGGTGTCCATAGCGTACAATGTCGAGTTGGCAATTAAGAATTTCGAAAGGCCAATTAGTTGAGCATTATTCTGGTATAGCACATCTTTATTGTCCCAATCAACAAAATACTTAGGAATAATATGCTCATTAAGTACCAAATTTGACACCCCGGTGCATGAAACTTGTATCGGCAATACTGATACGGCAGCGAAACGTCCGAAGGGAGTCGCCCTGTGTGTTGAGCGGTTGTAATACTTCCAAAAGGTAAAGAAGACCTTTTCATCGGCATTATAAATCTCGCTGACGTCTAAATCCTTAATAACCTTATAAAAAGCTTCTGAAGCATCAGCTATATAAGCCTTTAATTCCTCGGTTCTGATTGTCATTGTATCCTCGACCGTAAAAACGGGCGTCCGGCAAACAACTTGTGAAAACAAATTAATTTGAGGGTTATAACTCGACATTTTCATGGCATTTAAAGCCACAAAAGAATTGTATTTGCTGAATTAAAAGTCCCATGGCGGGACAAAAAGACATAAAAGAGGGTTAAAAAGGCAAATCACTAAATTAACATGAAAGCTGTCCGTACCTTGACCTGTGGATGGTTAGCCCATTGAAAGGTAGCTTATGCCAAAGGCAAATGTTGGGGATAGTTGGGCATACCTGACCGTTCCGTCACCAGGATTTCCAGGTTCCGGCAATACCGCATTTGATGATTGCCCTTACCTTGGATTCTAAATATGTCACAAACAAATTCAAATTTTCATACAAACATATGCTAACATTTAGTAGGTTAAATTATGGTTTTAAAGTTTGTGCAACAGACTCCACTAAACTTTTAAAACCTATATGAGGCACATGTAAAGCAGTTTGGCCAATTCAGCTTCTATGAAATTATATAAATGATGTTCTGATGTTCAGGAGACACAATGGTACTAACGCATGAACTAATGATCGTATGATAGGCCGGCGTTTGGCCATCACACCTTAGATCGCCAGAAATAATTGATTTTTACAGGTTGGAACTAACTACTTGTAGAGTAAATTTGCTGTTTGTAAGCCCTTGGCGATAAACCAGTAATACTTTTAAATGTACGGGAAAAATGAGATTGGCTTTCGAAGCCGGTTTGTTCGGCAATTTCTGAATAGCTGGCCGTATTGGTTACCATTAAATATTGTGCCCGTTCTATCCGTTTTTCGTTAATATAAGCCAGGGGGCGTGTACCGGTATATTCCTGAAATAAGCGCGAAAAATATTCAGAGTTCAGGTTGGCTCTTTCGGCAAGAAAGGTTACAGATAATGGTATGTGCAGGTTAACACTGATGAAACTAATTGATTCGAGAATTTTAACCGGTATATACTTAACCTCCTTTTGTTTAAAAACGCTGGGTGTTGCAAACCTCGATACCAATTGCAATAACAAGCCTTGTGTTTCTAAAAAATCGGCTATGTTTTGCTGATTGTTCAATTCCTGGTATTCGCGATAATAGATATTTTTCTCATACACCTTAGGGTTATCAGACCGGTTAATACCCCTTCCCGGATTGATCACTATAAGGCGTTGAAAATTTATAATATCGATCTCCTGTGCCTTTACTTTAAAAACCGACCGGTTATTGGCAAACAAAGACACACCGTCTGATGATTCTTCAAAAAACTGCACAAAATATTGACTGAGGTAATTTTTGCAAGTTAAATTACATAACGTAAAACTGGGAATAATGTACAGATAGCCGGGCTCAAGCCTGTGTTTGTTTTCCACGTCTGATATCTCTCCGTCCCCTTCATCAATGTAATAAATACGATGATAAGGGCTTATAACGTTTTTATAATTCCATTTAGCACCCAGCTTAACATGGTCTGTATTCAGCAATGAAAAGGTGTGGCGTAATACGCGCTTAATCATGATACAATTTATCAGTTATATCTGTTGAATTACAATAATAGTCTGTTATGTGAAAAAAAAAGTCTGTTATTGTTAAATATTGGTTACTGCACTGCTTTATTTTTGATTATGCAAACAGTTGAACTTGAAAATTTAAATACTGTTGTAAAAAACCAATTATAAATGATGTTTTGCGCCACTGAAAGTTTTGGTGCTGCTTACAAATAATTTGGCATAACGTATTAGATGTGAAGACAAGCTCATGAAAATGAGTATGAGAAGGTGCTATGAGAAGACATGCGCACCTATGTTTAATTAACCAATTATTGTTAACCTAAATGTATAATATGAAGAAATAGAGATACGCTTTTCCAAAAAAACGAGAAGTGTTTCCACCACTCCCCGTTTTCAAAATTTCCTACTGCGCATTTAATCACCTGCAAGGTGAAGTAGGGCTTCTATGTTTATTTTTTTACAAATAAATCAACCCAATTTATGAACTTAAATTTACTAAACCTCAATATTTGGCGTAAAAAATATTTCAGGCAAAGTTTAAGCCACGCTTTTGTATTAGTGGTGGCTACAGGAACTACTTATGCTAATTCTACAAGCAATACACCTGAAACCGTTACACGTCCATCTACCTTAAATTTATCACGTGTTTTTGAAGGTCCTGTTGCCATGGCAATTAAGGTTACCGGTAAGGTAACCGATGTAAACGGACAGGGTTTACCTGGAGTAACCGTTAATGTTAAAGGAACTAATATTAGCGCCGCAACCGATAATCAGGGTAATTATGCCATTAATGTGCCTGATAGCAATAGCGTTCTTGTTTTTACCTTCATGGGTTTTTCGGCCAGCGAAATGCCTGTTAATGGCCAAACCATTATTAACGTTCAATTAAAAGAAGCTAATAAAGACCTGCAAGAGGTTGTTGTAGTGGGCTTTGGTACGCAAAAGAAAGTAAACCTTACAGGTTCTGTTGCTACAGTTAATTCGGCACAGTTAGAAAACCGCCCTATTACACAAACATCACAGGCATTATCGGGCCTTGCGCCGGGTGTGCAGGTAGTGCAGGGCAGCAGCCGCCCGGGTGCTGATGGCGCTTCTATCACTATCAGGGGTATCGGGTCTTTTGGTGCCGGCCGGTCGCCGCTGGTTTTAATTGACGGTATAGCCGGCTCTATTGACGATGTAGCGCCTGATAACATAGGCAGCATAAGTGTGTTGAAAGATGCCGCATCGGCCGCTATTTATGGTAACCGCGGTGCAAACGGCGTTATCTTAATTCAAACCAAACGTGGTAAAGCTGGTGCTACCCAAATAGCCTACAATAACTATTTTGGATGGGAAAAAGTAACCGAGTTGCCAAAATTCGTAAACTCGGCAACTTATGCGCAGCTCACAGGTGCTACTGCCGATGTGGTGGCTAAGTATGCAGCCGGTAATGATCCTGATAACTACCCCAACGTTTATCACTTAAAAGACCTGTTGAATTCAGGTTCTGGTTTTCAGCAGTACCACAACGTGAGCTTTTCGGGCGGAGAGGGTAGGCATACTTACTTGTTTTCTACCAGTTACCGTGACCTTAACGGTATTACTGCCGAAACGAGTAACAAGCGTTACGATATATTGGCCAACATAGACAGCCGTTTGACCGATAAATTAACCTTGAAGACCAGCATCACTGGCTTTGCCCGAAATGAGTATCAGCCGCAGGCAAGCTACGGAGGTATAGGGCAGATCATTGGTTACGCAGTACGCGAACCTAATACGATTGCCGGCAGGAAATCAGACGGTGCCTACGGTCACCAGGATAATTATTCGCCCGAGGGATGGTTAGATAGCCAAGGTTTTAGCAATTACAAAGCAAAAAACTTTTACGGTAACACCATGCTCACCTGGGATATATTGAAAGGGTTGAGTTTAAGCGGTACAGCCGGTTACCATTACTATAACGGTTTTGGCAGGACTTACACCGCCGATCTGCAGTTAGACAGAAACTTATATGTTGGTCCTAACAGCTTAAGTAATAATTATACAGAAGGTTATGAAGTAACCTTGAACAGTATCTTAAAATATACCCGTTCTTTTAAAGATCATAACTTTAATTTACTGTTAGTATACCAGCAGGAAGAGCATCGTGATGATAGTTTTAATGCTTCGCGCGATCGTTTTCCAAACAACCTGCTTTACCAGCTCGATCTTGGCTCAACCGCTAATCAGCAAAACGGAGGTTCGGCAAACGAATATGCTTTACAATCTTACATAGGTCGTTTAAACTACGATTATAAAGGCAAATACCTGCTTGAGTTAGATGCTAACTACAATGGTTCGTCGCGCTTTGCGCCGGGTAACCGCTTTGGTTTCTTCCCTGGTGTATCAGCCGGTTGGGTAATTTCCGAAGAATCATTTGTGAAGAACAAGCTAAACTGGATTGACCTGTTAAAGATCAGGGCTTCGCACGGTTCGTTAGGTAATGGTAACATCAGCAACTATCCTTATCAGTTTGTAATTAATACATCGCCACGTTACACTTTTGGCGGAGCATTAGTAACCGGTGCGGCCGTAACCAATGCATCAAACGCAGATATTAAGTGGGAAACTACAACCACTACCGATTTAGGCCTTGATTTTGGTTTTTGGAAAGGTAAACTTACCGGTACCATTGGTGTTTACAATCGTACAGCCAAAGACATACTTTACAACGTTCCGGTATCAAATACACTCGGACTTGGAGCGCCAACAATTAATGCGGGGTCGTTACGTAACCGCGGTCTTGAAGCTAACCTGACCTTCAATATGAAAAAGGGCGACTTCTTGTTAAGCGTGAGTCCTAATTTCTCTTACAACAAACAAAAAGTAACCGAAATTGCAGGCAACATACAACGTGTAATTCCAAACTTCTTTGTTGGCCAGCCCATGAACCCGATCTATGGTTATGTAGCTGATGGTATTTTCAGGGATGCCAGTGATGTGTCAAGTTACCCTGCACAGCCAACGCCGGGCCAGCCGGGAGTTATCCGCTTTAAAGACATCAGCGGCCCTAACGGCGTACCTGATGGTAAGGTTGATGCCACTTATGACCGTACCATTATTGGCTATAAAAACCCAACTACTTCATATGGTTTGCAAATTAACTCAGGCTACAAAGGCTTTGATTTTTCGGCCTTGTTTTCGGGCTTGGGAGGCTACACCGAGCAAATGGGCTCGTACATGGCATTTGCCTACTACAACGGGGGGAACATTCAGCAGTGGCAGGCCGATAATGCCTGGACACCGGCCAACCCCGATCCTAATGCTCAATACCCGCGTATTACAAGTTTAGGACAGGGAAGCGCAAACGTACAAACCAACTCGTTCTGGAACAGGTCTGGAACTTTCTTAAGGTTAAAAAACCTGCAGATCGGTTACACGCTTTCACCTTCACTTACCCAAAAGCTTCACTTATCTAAACTCAGAATATTTGCAGGTGGACAAAACTTGTTTAAATGGGATAAATTCTATACCGGTTGGGACCCAGAGAATATGCAAGGTTCAGGCGACCAGCCCAACTATTATCCAATTACTGCAATTTACACCTTTGGCTTTAATGTAAAACTCTAACTGATTTGATTATAGCTTAAAATGATTTAACCATGAGAGAGATATTGAATAGAAAAAGTTTGTTACTTAAAACCACAGTTGTTTTAAGTGTACTTATATCAACTACAACAGGCTGTAAAAAAGACCTGCTTGATAAACAACCACTGTCGGCCATTTCAGATGCTACATTTTGGAAAACAGCTAACGATGCTACGCTTGCGCTTAACGGTGTGTATGATACAGGTGCCGGTTATACCAATTATAATTTTTGGTCGTCGCTGGGCATGGTCAATCTTGATTTGGCAGCCGGTAACGGTTCTGAAAAAGAATCGTTACCAGATAACATCACTAACGGTGCGTTAAACACGGCAAACGGTGTTACCGGTACGTATTACAGCAGTACCTACGGACAAATAGCACGTTGCAATAATTTTTTAACCAACGTTGTGCAGGTAACAATGGATGCCAACGCCAAAAATGTAATGATTGCCGAAGTACGTGCAATTCGTGCTTATGATTATTTTAACCTGGCATTATACTTTGGCGATGTTCCATTAGTGCAAAAGTTGTTAACTACCAACGAGGCCAACAGCGTTACGCGCACTCCAAAAGCTGAGGTATGGGCATTTTGCGAAGCCGAATTGAAAGCAGCCGCGGCTGCACTACCTAACACGGTACCCACTGCACAGCAAGGACACATGACCGCTGCAAGCACGCTGGCCATATTAGGCAGGTTGCAAATGGCACAAAAGAAATGGGCTGATGCGGCTACCACTTATAAATCCATTATGGATATGGGAGCCTATAGCATTGATGCGCGCTACCGCGAATTGTTCCTTAATGCCGGCGAAAACAGTGCCGAAATTTTGCTGTCGATGCAGTATATCAGGGATACTTACAGCCATGCTTTGCTGCAGTATCTTACCCCTGAAACATGGGGCGGATGGCACCAGTTTTCACCATTCAACGAGTTGGTGAAGGAGTTTGAATGTACCGATGGCAAACCTATTACACAATCGCCTTTGTACGACAGGAACAACCCTTACAATAACCGCGACCCGCGAATGGACTTCAATATCATGATATCTGATCGCACGGTATTTAGAGGACGTACCTATTCTGCCAAGCCGGGCACCACACTGGTCGATCGTTTAGATCAGTATCCGGGAGTTTGGAGCGGTTATGCCATTTATAAGTTTTTGGAAGATGATCCTAATGTTGCCACCACTTCAAATGATGGTAATAACTTTCCTTTGATTCGTTATTCCGAAGTATTGCTGGGCTACCTGGAATCGAGACTGGAATCAGGCGCGGGGGTTGACCAGGCATTGCTTGATGCCACCATTAACAAAGTACGTGGCCGTGCAGCAGTACGTATGCCTGCCGTTACCACTTTAGATCCTACGGCTCTGCGTACCATTATCAGGAGAGAACGCCGAGTAGAATTCCCGTTTGAGGGTTTACGTTACTATGATTGCTTGCGCTGGGGAATAATAGCATCTGAAAACAGTCAGCAATTTACTGGTATGAAATTGAATAATACACCAGGCTTCCAGGTTGATGCAGATGGCTATTACATCTACAAAAAACGGAATTTTGTTGTAGGTAGAAACGAATTGTGGCCAATACCACAATCAGAGCGTGATCTGAATCCCAAACTCACGCAAAATCCGGGGTATTAATTGGTTTGCCCCAAATTGGTTTAAGTTTTTTTCGATGGCGGCAGTCTCTCATAACTGCCGCCCCGAAAAAAAATGCCTTTACTATTTAAATACGTATAATTAAGCTTTATGCAAAGAAGAACAGTTCTGAAAACCCTTACTACCGGTGCCGCTTCTCTTGGTTTATCCAAATTGCAGGGCCGGGGTATCCTCAATGGGGCTTTAGCTCCATTAGGTAATGCCGGGCGTTTTGAGCCAACCTGGTCATCGTTGGCTAATTACCAGGTGCCCGAATGGTATAAGGATGCAAAGTTTGGTATTTGGGCGCACTGGGGGCCGCAATGCCAGGCCGAATATGGCGATTGGTATGCACGTGGCATGTACCAAGAGGGAAGCGATCAGTACAAATACCATGTGCAAAAATACGGGCATCCTTCAAAGTTTGGGTTTAAAGACATTATTCATGAATGGAAGGCCGAGAACTGGAACCCCGAGGAACTGGTATCGTTATACAAAAATGCCGGTGCGCAATATTTTATGGCATTGGCTAATCACCATGATAATCTTGACCTGTATAAAAGCAAGCACCAGCCCTGGAACTCTACCAAAGTAGGTCCTAAAAAAGATATTGTAGGTTTATGGGCTAAGGCTGCTAAAAACAACAACTTGCCATTTGGGGTAAGTGTACATGCTGCGCATGCCTGGAGCTGGATGGAAACATCACAACGGGCCGATAAAAACGGGCCGTATAAAGGAATACCTTATGATGGTAAAGTAACCAAAAAAGGTGGTGCCGGCAAATGGTGGGATGGCCTTGACCCACAAGAGCTATATGCACAAAACCATCCTTTGAGTGAAAATAGCCTGGATAATGGCATGATACACCGCCAATGGAACTGGGGTAATGGCGTAGCACCGCCAACAAAAGCCTACTGCGAAAACTTTTACAAACGCACTATCGAGCTAATTGATAACTATCACCCTGAATTGATTTATTTTGATGATACTGCGCTTCCGCTGTGGCCTGTTAGCGATGCCGGTTTGCGTATTGCGGCACATTTATACAATAAGAGTATTAAAGACCACGGACATTTGAGAGCCGTAGTATTTGGAAAGATTTTAGACGAACAGCAACGCAAATGCATGGTTTGGGATATTGAACGTGGCCAAAGCAACCAGATAGAACCTTTCCCATGGCAAACCGATACCTGCATTGGAGACTGGCATTATGACCGCAGGGTTTATGATCGTAACCGCTATAAATCAGCAAAAACGGTTATCCATACACTGATCGATGTGGTAAGTAAGAACGGTAATTTTATGCTTAATATCCCGGTACGAGGCGATGGTACTATTGATGAAAAAGAACGTGCAATAGTTGAAAACATAACAGCCTGGATGAAGGTAAACAGCGAAGCCATTTACGGTACCCGGCCATGGACGGTGTTTGGCGAAGGCCCGGCTATGGAGTCTGCAGCGCCTTTGAGCGCACAAGGCTTTAATGAAGGTAAAGGAAAACCATTTACAGCACAGGATATACGCTTTACTCAAAAGGGAAGGGTATTATACGCTACTTTGTTGGGTTGGCCTGCTGATAATAAGGTTGTCATCAAAAGCCTTAATGGTAAAAACAAAGTAGAAGCTGTTGAGCTTTTAGGCAATCAAACGAAATTAAACTTTGAACAAACCAGCAATGGCCTGGCAGTACAAATGCCTGCCGTACAGCAAGGAAAGGAAGCTTTTGTTTTGAAGTTATACGGAGCAATAAGCTAATAATTGTAATTTTAGCGGGCATTGCACTTGGCATACCCCACTAATCATATTTGCATTTAAAGCGTTTTTTGTACTTAGATTACGGCCGGGCATGTTTGCCCTTAATTGAGGAGCCTTTACCGCCTAATAATTACACAATGAATAAAAATAATACAAAAAGGTACTGCCTTGCCCTTGATTTGGTAGATGATCCCAAACTTATTGAAGAGTATGAAAGATGGCACAAGGCCGAAAATTGCTGGCCGGAAATAAACGACAGTATACGTGCCTCCGGAATTATACAAATGGAAATTTACCGTACCGGTAGTCGTTTGTTTATGATTATGGAGACAGAGCATGACTTTAATTTTGATGATAAGGCCCGGCAAGATGCTGCCAACGCTGTAGTCCAGAAATGGGAAACTATGATGTCAAAATATCAACAGCCGTTACCCTGGGCTAAGGCCGGTGAAAAATGGACGTTAATGAACCTGATATATCAATTACAGCCGGTGGAGCAGCACAACGTTATTGACTAAGATACTAACTTCTGCTATTTGGATTGAATAGGGGATTAATTAATTGGCCTTTTAATCCAGAAATTATATTTCATGTGTTTGAACTTTACACAAGTTCAAACACATGAAATATTAAACTTAGGTTCACTTGCAATTCAATTTTGCCGCAGTAATTCTTTGTGGTTGATGCAGGCAATTTTCAGGTGCCTATCATCTGCTTTTTTTAAGTGTTAATACGGCAATCTCCGGCCATATGCCAATGCGGCCCTTCAAACCTAAAAACCCGAACCCCCGGTTTACATACAAATATTTGCCTTCTTGCTGGTACAGCCCCGCCCATTGCTTATATACATATCTTATAGGGCTCCATTTAAAGCCAAACAATTCAATGCCAAATTGCATACCGTGTGTATGGCCCGATAGGGTAAGGTGCATGTGTTGGTGATGGTCTACAGTCACAGCATCCCAATGTGATGGATCGTGCGACATCAGGATTTTAAAAGCATTATCAGGAACATGGATAGAAGCTTTTTTAAGATCGCCGTATTTGTGAAAGCCGCCTTTACCCCAGTTTTCAACCCCAATGAGTGAAATGCTTTGACCTTGCTTGTTAATGGTAACAGCCTCATTAAGTAACAGTCTGAAACCCATTTCGGCATGTACTTCTTTTAAGCGGTTAAGATTGGCTTGTTGTGCTGTATTGTTTTCCCATTTAATGTAGTCGCCATAATCATGGTTGCCTAAAACCGAATACTTGCCATAAGCGGCTTTCAGCCCTGCAAAGCCTGCTATCCACGGTTCCATTTCGGTGGCCATGTTGTTTACCAAATCGCCTGTAAATAATAATAAGTCACTGTTTTGGGCATTCACCAAATCCAGCCCTTTTTGCACTCCTTTGGCATCGGTAAAACTCCCCGAATGCACATCAGATAACTGGGTTATGGTAAAACCATCAAAAGCCTCGGGCAAATCGGGGAAATAAATAGTTTCCCGGCGCACCCGGTAAAAGTGGCGGCCGCGGGTTAACCCAAATGCAATAACTATTAAAAGCAGCCCCGCCAATGCCAAAGTTGCTTCGCTTACATAAATACTTCTTGGTGGAAAGCCGCGAAACAGGCGCACTGCATCTTCGGCCAGTAAAACCGGCGAAGCAAATACTTTGGGAATAAAATTGAGTAGCATAGCACCCATCAACACGGCTATCAACCGGTATGCGCTGCCTCCCGTACGTCTTACAAATATTAACGAAATAAAGCCTGCTATCAATAAAACATCTAACAGCCAGTAGGCGGTATGCAACATGCTGTTGCTGCTCAAGGTTAAAATTGCCTGGTAAAAATATACATCGGCTGCTATAAACAGCAGTAGAATTAAAGGGAGCCTTTTGGCCATATAGAGTTAGTTTTTCAAAGTAAGACGTATGAGCGACGGAAACATTTTAAAAGTTAGGTCAGCGGTTTGTAATGAATGATTAAGTTTGATATAACCGGGCTTTTTTAATCAAAATGTGTGCAATGGCTAAAGTATACAATTCAAACAAGATGGCCGTTATGCTTGTTTTCAGTTTATAATTCAAAAAACGGTTTACTATGGCAGCAAAACGCCCGTATGTGATATGCCTGATGATGACATCAGTTGACGGAAAAATACTTAGTGAAAAATGGGGTGATAGTGCGCAAGTAAAAAAGCTGGCAGGCACATTTGAAAAAATACACGAAGAAATTGGTATAGGTGCCTGGATTGTAGGCCGCACTACTATGGAAAAAGATTTTACCGAATTTGCCAAACCCGTTCTTAAAAAAGGCCATCACGAAGTGGATAAGAACGATTTTGTGGCCGATTATGGTGATACCGATACTTTTGCCATAGCCATTGACGGGCAAGGCAAATTAGGCTGGCATGAACCGCTGATGCAGGGCGACCACGTAATTACTATTTTAACCGAAGCCGTACCCGATGCCTATTTGGCGCATTTGCAGGATATTGGCGTGTCGTACATTTTTGCCGGTAAAAAAGAAGTTGATCTTAATACTGCGCTCGAAAAGCTCTACAAGCATTTTGGGATTGAGAAACTAATGTTGGAAGGCGGTGCCCATATAAACGGCAGTTTTTTAAACGAAGGTTTGGTTGACGAATTATATCAACTACTACTGCCCATTGCCGATGGTACTATCGAAACCTCGACACTTTTTGAGATAGATCCGAAAGCTAAAAAAGGCGGCGCAACCTTGCTCAAGCTGGATAATGTAAAGCATATTGAGGATGATGTGCTATGGTTAACTTATAAGGTGAAAAACTAAGCTGTTAGCAAGTGTAGAGTATATGCAGTAATACTCTCGAACAATAAGCTTATTTTTGCCTGTTGAAATAAATAGCATTGCACTTGGGGATTAACAGCCAAAACAAGATTACGTATTTTACTGCTGAGCAAATAAAGGATATAGCGCTTCCGGAGCGGTTTACCTATCCGTTTTACTATGAGCCACATCCCTTAACGCATATAGCCGCATCTGAGTTACAGCATTACCTCGAAACCCAAACCAACCTCGACCATAATTTTGGCCTCGATGCCGATATGGACGGTGCCGAGATAGGAAAAATGTTTGGCGTGCTGGTAGTGCAGGATACAGCGGGTAAAGTCGGGTACCTGTCGGCATTTTCGGGTAAATTGGCGGGGGCGAATGAGCACCCCATGTTTGTACCGCCGGTATTTGATATGCTGGTTGAAGGCAGCTTCTTTTTGCAAGGGCAGCAGGTTATTAACCACATTAATGCCCGCGTTGATGAGATTTTGGCTGATGAACATTACCGGCATTTACAGCAAGATTTAAAACTGTTCATCATTCAATCGCAGCAGGAAGTAAATTCGTTTAAAAAGCAACTAAAAGATAATAAAGCCAGTCGCAAAAAACTCCGGCAGGAGCAAATGGCTGTACTCAACGAGGCTGATTATGCAGCGTTTGAAGCCTTAATGATCAAGCAAAGTTTGCGTGATAAACATCAACTCAACGTACTTACCCAGCAATGGGATTTGCGTTTGGCCGAAGTTAAAACTGCAATGACTGCTTATGAGGATAGCATCGAGTTGCTAAAAAACGAGCGTCGCGAACGATCGGCGGCTTTACAGCAACAGCTTTTTGACCAGTACGTGTTTTTAAATAAAAACGGCAAAAGCAAAAGTTTGCATGATATATTCAGTGCTACGGTTTACCAAAAACCACCCTCGGCAGCTGGCGAATGCGCTACACCTAAGTTGTTGCAATATGCTTTTATTAATGGTTACCAGCCATTAGCCATGGCCGAGTTTTGGTGGGGAGCCGCACCAAAATCTGACATACGGCAGCATAAACAATTTTACCCGGCCTGTACCGGCAAATGCAAACCTATATTGGGGCACATGCTGCAAGGTATGCAGGTAGATGAAAACCCGCTATTGCAAAACCCCGGGGAAAGTACTAAGCTTGATATTATTTATGATGATGAGTTTTTTGTAGTAGTTAATAAACCTGCCGAGTTGCGTTCTGTACCTGGTGTAAATATTGCCGATTCTGTTTATACCAGGCTTAAAGCCATACTTAACGGCACCGAACCGCTAATGGTGCACCGCTTAGATATGGGAACATCGGGTTTGTTGGTAGTAGCCAAAACTCCCGAAGCACATAAAAATATACAAAGGCAGTTTTTAAAACGTACGGTAAGTAAGCGTTATACGGCGCTGCTGTCAAAAGCGCTCACGCAAACAGAGGGCGAAATTGACCTGCCTTTACGACCTGATTTATACAACCGCCCACGGCAGCTGGTTTGTTTAGAGAATGGCAAAAAAAGTGTTACCCGCTGGATGGTAATTCAGGTAACCGAAAGTACTACCAAAATTCACTTTTGGCCGCTTACCGGTCGCACTCATCAACTGCGTATGCATGCCGCTCACGAAATGGGGCTCAACGCGCCCATCATAGGCGACGATCTGTACGGCACACCGGCAAAAAGATTATATCTCCATGCCGCCTACCTCGAATTTGTGCATCCGCACACCAGGCAAAAAGTAAGCTTTGAGGTGACCGAAGATTTTTAGTTTGGAAAGCTATTAATGTTGCATTTTCAAATACCCCTAATAATATATAGCAGAGTATTAGCCAGTTCCTAAAATATCCGTGTTGTCAAAGTAACAAATCAGGGTTTCAGGTATCTAATAAATCAGTTATATTCAGCAAAAATTAATTTAATCAAATGTTAAAACCCAAACAAATTTTGTGTGGAGCGGTGGCCTTGTTTTTAGGGCATCAATCCATAGCGCAAAAAGTAGAATTTACAGAATATGATATGCCCAACGGCCTTCATGTTGTATTGCACCAAGATCGTACCGCGCCGGTGGTTGCGGTTAGTGTAATGTACCACGTAGGTTCTAAAAACGAAGTGGTAGGACGTACAGGTTTTGCGCACTTTTTTGAGCACCTGTTATTTGAAGGAACGGATAACATTAAGCGTGGCGAGTTCATGAAAATAGTATCGGCCAATGGTGGTCAAAACAATGCCAATACCTCGCAAGACCGTACTTTTTATTACGAAGTATTCCCATCGAACCAGTTTAAGTTGGGTTTGTGGTTAGAAAGCGAGCGCATGCTGCACCCGGTAATTAACGATATTGGTGTTAAAACTCAAAATGAAGTAGTTAAAGAAGAGAAACGCATGCGCGTTGATAACCAGCCTTATGGTAACCTGGTAGCATCCATCTTTAAAAATTTATTCCCTAAGCACCCTTATAACTGGGCCCCAATTGGCTCCATGGCCGATTTGGATGCTGCTAAACTGAGCGAATTCCAGGCGTTCTTTAAAAAGTTTTATGTGCCTAACAATGCCGTGTTGTCTATTTCGGGCGATATTGATTTAACAGAAGCTAAAAAACTGGTTAACGATTACTTTGCCGAAGTACCCAAAGGTGCGCCGGTTGTGTATACTAAAGTTGAGGAAGAGCCTATCAAACAACAAATGATCGATACCGCTTATGATGCCAACATTCAGTTACCTATGATTACCACTACCTACCGCGTACCGGGTATGGATAATAAAGATTCAAAGGTGATGGAAATGATCTCGAGCATATTATCACAAGGCGGAAGCTCGAAGCTGTACAAAAAAATGGTTGACGAGAAAAAAGAAGCTTTACAGGTAGGTTCGTTCAACTACGCTTTAGAAGATTATGGTGCTTACATTACCTATGCACTGCCTAATGGTAACGTGCCGTTAAATACCCTGCTTAAGGATATTGACGAAGAAGTGGTAAAACTGCAAACCAATTTAATTAGCGAAGAAGATTATCGCAAAATACAAAACCAGTTTGAGAACAGCTACATAGCCGCAAATTCAAAAAACCTTGGCGTGGCCGAAAACCTGGCATCAGGCTATACTTTCCATCATAAAAATACAGGTTACACCAACCAGGAATTAGAGCAAATACGCAGCATTACCCGCGAGGATATTAAAAACGCCGCGGTTAAGTACCTGCAGCCATCATCGCGCCTGGTGTTATATTATTTACCGGCTAAAAAATAATTGCAAGCCATAGTTATAGCCAAATATATCAAGCCTGGTAAAACAGGCGCACAAAAAAGACTTTACAATACATGAAAAAAATATTTATTACACTTACCGCAGCGTGTTTGCTCCAAACCGTTTACGCGCAGGTAGACCGTAACCGCCTGCCTGCTCCAGGCCCTGCACCGGTTATATCAATTAAAGACCCTGTTACTTATAAACTGCCTAACGGTATTACCTTACTGGTTGTTGAAGACCATAAATTACCGCAGGTTTCGGCCAGTTTTTACGTGGATGCAGGTCCGGTTTTCGAAGGCAAAAAAGCGGGCGTGTATAGCCTGATGGGCCAGATGTTAAACGAAGGCACCACTGTTTTAACCAAAGCTCAGTTTGACGAAGCTGTTGATAAATTAGGTGCCGATGTAAACCTTTCGGCATCGGGCGGTAATGTGAATGCATTAACCCGTTATTTCCCTGAAGCATTTGCATTAATGAGCCAGGCTATTCAAAAACCGGCTTTTAAAAACGAGTCATTTGAGAAACTGCGTTCGCAAACCTTAACCGGTATTAAAAGCAACGAGCGTAACGTAAAAGCAGTTTCGGGCCAGGTAGTAAAAGCCTTATTATATGGTAAAAAAAGCCCAATGGGCGAGTTTGTTACCGAAGAAACGGTTAAAGGCTTAACCCTTGCCGATATTAAGGCTACCTACGCTAAATACATCACACCGTCAAGATCATACTTAACCATTATTGGTGATATTAAACCTGCTGATGCTAAAAAGTTAGTAGACAAAGCATTTTTAAACTGGAAAGGTGCTCCGCTTACTTTACCGGTATTAGCCAATGCCGCTAACCCTGTAAAAACCGAGGTTGATGTAATTGATATGCCTAACGCTGTGCAATCAGAAATTACGGTTACCAACCTCATCAACCTTAAAATGAGCGACCCTGATTTCTTTGCTGTAAAACTGGCAAACGTAATTTTAGGTGGTGGTTCTGAAGCATACCTGTTTAAATCGTTACGCGAGAAACGTGGCTTCACTTATGGAGCTTATTCACAAGTAGGTAGCGGCAGGTTCCAAACTTCGTTTAGCGCAACTGCTGCAGTGCGTACCGCAAAAACAGATAGCGCTATTAACGAGTTTGTAACCCAGATTAACCGCATGCGTAATGAGCCGGTTACTGCCGAGGATTTGAAAAATGCAAAAGCCATGTACAACGGATCATTTGCATTAGGTATGGAAGATGCCTCAAACACGGCATCTTATGCACGCAATATTTTAATTAATGGTTTGCCAAAAGATTATTACCGCACTTACCTGCAAAAACTTAATGCAGTAACAGCGGCCGATGTTCAGCGTGTGGCTAAAAAGTATTTCAATACCGGTAACACCCGTGTAATTGTGGTTGGTAATGCCTCGCAGTTTATGGACGGCGTTAAAAAATTGCCTTACCCGGTTAAAATGTACGACCGTAACGCCGACCCTGTGGTTGAAGGTGCAGCTGCACCTGTACTGGCAGGTATAAAAGCTTCTACCGTATTTAGTGATTACATTACGGCATCAGGCGGTGCTGCCGAGCTTAAAAAGATCAAAACTATCACGATTACCAGCAGTATGCAAATGCAGGGCATGCCATTAAGCGTTCAGCAAAAGTACATGGCTCCAAACTGGGAAATGATGACCTTGTCGATGAATGGCAACGTGGTTGTAAAAAGCGCTTTTAACGGTACTGTTGGTTACCAAACACAAATGGGTAACAAAACCGAAATGACCGCTGCCGAAATTAAAGATAAAAACGCCATTACAGGCTTATTTGAGCAGTTAGATTACCTGAGCAACCCCGCTTTTAAATCAGAAGTAAAGGGTGTTGAAAAAATTAACGGAGCTAATGCTTACAAAGTAGCCATTACATCGCCAACCGGTAAAATCAGTACCGAATACTACGATGTAACCAGCAAATTGTTGGTACGTAAAGAATCAACCGAGACAAAAGGCACAGCCACCACCCAAACCACTACCGATTTAGGTAGCTACAAAAAAGTAGGTGCTATAATGTTCCCGTTTGCGCAAACCTTAACCATTAGCGCAGGTGGCCAGCAACAGGTTTTAGAGATGAAAGTAAGTGACGTTAAGTTTAATGAAGGCGTAACCGCCGAAGATTTTAAATAAGAAGTTCTTGCTTAATAATTAGCAAAGCGGCTGTTCAGTAATTGAGCAGCCGCTTTTTTGTTGTCAGCCATTATTGTTTAGAACGGGGTATTTGTATCACCTTTTGCTCATATTTCCTTTTACCATGCTACCTGCCTACTGCCAATAAAGTATAAAAGCGTGCTAACATGCTACAAATACGAATAGTAATTTGCTGTAATTTCGAATGAGGTTTATATCCTCCCAATAACCTGAGTTTTAAAGCTACACAATATTTAAACCGGCGATGTTTTTTTAAGGATAATGATTGTGTTTAGCTGCCTTTTAGTTGACTTACGTAAATGAAATACAATATTTTGAGTATAAAGCGTTTAAACCGCTGGGCTTTTGCTGTAATAGGTTTGATAGTTATTTTTGGCAGCGAAGTACAAGCCCAAACCAAAGCCACCTGGATTTGGTACCCCGGCGATTACGAGATTTGGTTAAGCAATAAAATGCAGAACCGCCGTACCGAACGCGGCTCGTTCTTCCCGCCGTTCTGGAAGCTCGACAGCCATTATGTGTTGATTGATTTTCATAAAGATTACAACATTGCATCGGCAGAAGAAGCTGAGATAGCGGTTGAAGGTCAATATAATTTGAAGATAGATGGCAAGGCTGTTGCAGGTTATCCTAAAAAGATAACGCTGCCTGCCGGTAAGCATCGTATTAGCCTAAAGGTTTATAACCAGGGTGCCGTACCAGCGGTGTTCGTGAAAAGCGCCCACGTGGTAACGGATAATACATGGCAGGTAACTTTTGAAGATAAGGAATGGATAGATGCATCGGGCAAAACATCGGATATATCGGCCACGCAATACTTACAAGCAGGTTCATGGAACTTTAACGAGGCCAATACCTCGCCATCGGCGTTCCGTTTGCCGGTTAAGCCTATACAAGCGGTTGCTAAAGACAAAAAAGCCAACTCCATATTTGTTGATTTTGGTAAAGAAACCTTCGGCTTCGTAAAGCTGCATGGCGTTAAAGGCAAGGGCAATATTACGCTATACTTTGGCGAAAGCAAGGAAGAAGCCATGAGCCTTACCGGCGGCGAGCTGGTGGATAAGTTTGAGGTTAACCAGCCCGAAAGTTCTGACATTACTTTTGAAGGTTCGCGCGCGTTCCGTTATGTAAATGTGGTGTTTGATGGCGATGTGAGCATAGGCGATGTATCGATGCTATACGAGTACCTGCCTGTTGAGCAGCGCGGCAGCTTCAAATGTTCCGACGAGCAGATCAATAAAATATGGGATGTATCGGCCTACACCATGGAGTTGAATACCCGCGAGTTTTTTATCGACGGTATTAAACGCGACCGCTGGGTATGGTCGGGCGATGCGGCGCAGAGCTACCTGATGAATTATTATCTGTACTTTGATTCGCCATCGGTAACCCGCACCATGAGTGCCCTGCGCGGTAAAGACCCGGTAACCAGCCACATCAATACCATTATGGACTATACGTTCTATTGGTTCATCAGCATTTACGATTATTACCAGCATACGGGTGATAAGGCCTATATCGAACAAACCTACTCGCGCATGCAAAGCATGATGGACTACTGCTTGTCGCGCCGCAATAAAAACGGCCTCATGCAAGGCCTAACCGGCGATTGGGTATTCATCGACTGGGCCGACGGCCTGAGCAAACAAGGCGAAGTAAGCTTTGAGCAAATGCTGCTATGCCGCAGTTTAGAGAGCATGGCGCTTTGTGCCAACATTATGAAAGATACCAAAGGGTCGGCCAAATATGGTGCGTTAGCTAAAGATTTAAAAGCAAAACTGTTTACCTATTACTGGAATGCGCAAAAGCATGCCTTGGTACACAGCCGTATAAACGGCAAGCAAACGGCGAACGTAACCCGCTATGCCAATATGTTCGGTATTTTCTTCAACTACTTTACCGAAGCCCAAAAGCAGGACGTTAAAAAGTATGTACTGATGAACGATAAAGTACAGAAAATTGTAACCCCATACATGCGCTTTTACGAGTTGGAAGCCCTTTGTGCCATGGGCGAGCAAGATTATGTATTAAAGCAGATGAAAGACTACTGGGGAGGCATGCTCAACCTGGGCGCAACCTCATTTTGGGAAGAATATAATCCTGATAAAAAAGGAGCCGAGCATTATGCCATGTACGGTCGTCCATTTGGTAAAAGTTTGTGCCACGCCTGGGGTGCCAGTCCTATTTACCTGTTGGGTAAATATTATTTAGGCGTAAAACCAACTGCACCGGCTTATGCACAATACTTAATTGAGCCTAAACTGGGCGGGCTGCAATGGATGGAGGGAACCATTCCAACCCCTAAAGGCGACATCAAACTGAAAGTAAGCACCACCCAAATTAAAGTAACCGCCGATACCGGTACAGGTACCCTGCGCATTAAAAGCAAAACCAAACCCGAGTGTAGTGATGCTGCGGTAAAAGCTACGGCTAACGGTTATTACGAAATTTCGATACAGAAAGGAAAGAGTTATACGGTGAATTATAAGGCGGTGTAACTAACGGTACGCGCTTAAAAAGTAGCGGGTACATGCGATTTTCATCTTGAGGGCAGGGCTGTTGAAAATCTAAAAATAGATGCCAATTAAGGCGTCCGCGCTTGAATTTATCCTACTGTAAGCATCCTCGCTTATAGTAGCAGCATGTTTCGGGAGCGTACAGTACACGCCTGCTTTCGCTCCTTCCTGCCGCGCTCTCTCTCAAGAAGGGAATCGAAGAAAACTCTAACTAATGCGCTGCCGACTTAGAAAATAAATTAATAACCAGCACTCCGGCCACAATTAAGGCCATACCCAAAATTGCAGGCAAATCAAGTTTTTGCTTGTAAATAACCACACCAGCTATCGAAATAAGGACTATACCAATACCCGACCAAATGGCGTAAGCAATACCCATGTTAAGCACTTTGAGCGTAATACTCAAAAAGTAAAATGCCGAAGCGTAACCCAATACCACCAAAACCGAAGGCCAAAAACGGCTAAACTGGTCGGACGCCTTGAGGGCGCTGGTTGCAATAACTTCAGATAAAATGGCGATAAAGAGATATAGGTATTTCATTGGCTTATGGGGCAAACATAGTAAAACTTTTACGTAGCGGTTTTTCTATTGCTGTAACGCTGTAATAAAATTGGTCATCAACTTAAACAGGCTATTGTACTTATTTAGTGGAAGGGTTTTGCTCACATCAAATACATCGTGATAAGCCTTGATGCCGCCCATGGTGTAAAAGAAGAACGCCGGAACACCTTTTTCGGTAAACCAATAATGATCGCTGTTGGCGGCTTTGCCCCGAGGAGATACTTTAATCAGGTAATTGCCTTGTGCGTTAATTTGCTTCAAAAGCTCAAACTGCTTGGGGTAAACGGTGGCGTTAACTACGGTTATGCCCTCCTCGCCGGTGCCGGCTAAATCGGTATTTACCAAAAACTTGATGTTACCGAGAGGAATGAGCGGGTTTTCGGTAAAATACTTCGAACCTAATATACCGGCTTCTTCACCGGCAAAACACATAAAGGCTATGGTGTAAGGTTGTGGATGCGCAGCGTAATACTTTGCCAGACTTAGCAACAAACTAACACCGCTGGCATTATCATTAGCACCCGGAAAATAGGTTGCGCTACCCATACCGCCCAAATGATCGTAGTGAGCAGTAATCATAATAACCGAATCGGGTTTGGCAGATCCTTTAACCACACCGCAAATATTGTTTGCTTTAAAATTGCTGATGAATTTGTTCTCGATGTTTACGCTGATGGTAGCTGGTAATTGCTTAATCGCCTTTTTATCAACTTCGATAGAGGTGTAATCGGCTGCTTCTTGCGATACCGACCAGGTAAGTTTATTCTTTACCGTAAGGATGATCTTATTCTCGGCATCAATAAAGGTAACGCTGTCTTTTTGCACCAAATTACCGCTGGCCTTTATACCCCGGCTTTCGGGACCAACAATAAAATCGCGACCGGGCTTTAAAGCTATTCCGTTTATGCTCACCTCCATTTTACCCGGAAAGGTATTCACATTAAAGCTGAACGGCTGCATAAAATCCTTACCGCTCATAGGTTTTAAGCCATAACTCTTAAACTCGGCAGCAATAAATTTGCCGGCTTTACCCATGCCATCGTTGGTATAACCACGCCCCCAAAAGTATTTGGAGGTAAGGGTATCAACCATGCGGCGGGCGAAAATGGAATCTTGTGCGAAGGTTGCGGTTGAGAAGAGTAATAAGGTGAGGGTTAGTTTGTATTTCATAAAGTTTTACCCTTGATAAGTTTTCAAAAGTTCTCCAAAATTGATTTTCTTACCTGTAACATACCTATAATAACTGGCAAATATCACAGCAGATATATTCTCGGCAAAGCCTGCACCACGAACACTAAAATACAGCTTCAGTCTCGAACCTTTCCATAATCCCCAATTATTTCTTATCCACATGCCGTAGCTTGCATGCGTAATACCAATAAAATCCTTTTCACTCATGTGTTTTGCTTCTTTTCTTAACTCTTTTCCCCATAAGCCATCAATTTGCGCAATGCACTGCAAAATATCTTTGGGGATGTAAGGTTCTGGCTCGGGTTTGTATGGATGCTTAGACTCACAACCTATTAAAAACACAACAAATGATAATAGACAAAGCAAAAGATTTCTCATAATTAGGTACTAATGTAACTATTAGTGATCATTACTTTCAGTTTTGTACATTAGCCATACTTAAACACAAATCATGAAAGCCACAACCCGCAACCTGTTCTTGGCAGCAGCCATATTCGCTTTTGTATCCCAAACCGTCATTGCCCAAATGAAACCGGCTAAACCCACATTAGCTAACCATGCCGCGTGGCTGTTAGGTACCTGGCAAAACAAAAGTCCGCAAGGTTTACTGGTTGAGAAATGGCAAAAGCTTAACGACTCAACGTATACCGGTAAAAGCTACTTTTTAGCAGGGAAAGACACTGCTTTTACAGAAAGCATTGTTTTGGAACAGCGCGGAGGCAAGCTGTACTATATTCCAACAGTAAAAAATCAGAACGATGGTAAGCCTGTAAAATTCACCCAAGCGGGCAAAGGGTTAGTGTTCGAAAATCCGGCGCATGATTTCCCGCAAAGGATTACTTATACGCAGATAAAACCAGATTCGCTGGTAGCCGAAATTTCGGGGATGAGCAAGGGCAAATTTAAGTCGGAGAAATTCCCGATGGG
This sequence comes from Mucilaginibacter terrae, assembly GCF_031951985.1. Classification (NCBI taxonomy): domain Bacteria; kingdom Pseudomonadati; phylum Bacteroidota; class Sphingobacteriia; order Sphingobacteriales; family Sphingobacteriaceae; genus Mucilaginibacter; species Mucilaginibacter terrae. The sequence goes on from NZ_JAVLVU010000001.1 coordinate 3,974,091, forward strand.
GAGGGTGAAGAAATAGAAATTCTATGTCAAAGAGAGAAGAATTTAAGCTGGAGTTCTATAAAGAAAGAGACAGGATAGACGGGGACATATATTACGTTTGCATATCAGAAGTAGAAAACAATCCTTATGGGAGCCTCAATTTTCTTTCATTTTTGGATAGTGTTGAAATAGAGTACTTTATTAATGAAATAAGCATAATTCAAAAAGGTCTAATCTTTGATCCTGATTTTATTTATACGGGTGGAACTGAAGGAATAATGATAGAGTTCAACAATCCTTATTTTCTGATTGATAACTATCTCAATATTCACATGGATGACTTGAAAAGTATTCTTCAGGAATATAAGGATTTTCAAAAGCAAAATCCTGTTACTTTTTTTGACCGCATTATTATGTTGTTATACAAGTTTCGGCAAATGATTAAGCTTTCTTAGCTATCTGTTCAATAGCCATTACCAGTTTATCCAAATCGGCCAACTTGGTGTAAACATGCGGGGTTACGCGTACGCAATTGATGTTTTCCCAGCTTACGCCTACGGTGTGTATTTTGTAGGTGCCAAATAGTGCGGCATCTAACTGTTGCGGGGTCATGCCATCAACACTTACACCACAAATAGCACACGAGTATTTGGGATTGAGCGAGGTATGCAGCTTTACTTTGGGTATTTGCTGCACTTTGCCGGCCCAATAGTTTTTGAGGTAGTGTATACGTTCCTGCTTGCGTTTGCTGCCTATGGCATTATGAAAGTTGATGGCCTCGCTTATGCCCTGCTCAATAGGGAAACTGCGGGTACCAATGGTTTCAAACTTGCGTATATCGGCGCTGTGCGGTTCGCTGTTGCACATGAGCGGCCATATTTTAGCTATATTTTCTTTTTTGATCCACATCATGCCGCTGCCAATAGGTGCCGATAGGAACTTGTGCAAACTGGTGCCAAAATAATCGCAACCTAAGTCGGGTATCTTAAAATCGAGCAACCCGAACGAGTGCGCACCATCCACTATAACTTCAATGCCGCGGGAGTGTGCCATATCGGCTATTTTGCGTACCGGCATAATTTGGCCCAGCCAGTTTACTACGTGGGTTATGTGTATGAGTTTGGTTTTAGGGGTGATGGCCTGTTCGTATGCTTTTACAATTTGCTCCTCATTCTCAATAGGAAAATTAAAGCTCAGCTGCTTGTATACAATGCCTTCGCGCTCGGCACGCTGGCGGTAGGCTTGTATCATGTTTGGGTAATCCTGTTTGGTGCCAATTACCTCGTCGCCGCTTTTAAGGTCGAGGCCGTAAATAATGGTATTAAGGGCTTCGGTGGCGTTGCGGTTAATGGCAATTTCGCCGGGAAGGGCTCCGGCCAGCAAGGCCAGTTTTTCACGCAGCGGTTCGCGGCCCTGGTCAAGTATACGCCACATAAAATAAGACGGTCCCTCGTTAGCCAGCTGGTTATACCGCTCAACCGCCTGTTGCACCACCAGCGGCGATGGCGATACGCCTCCATTATTAAGGTTGATAATATTAGCACTAACCGTAAACGACCGCTGTATAACCGACCAGTAATCTTCATCCTGTGCAGCATCGGCATCGCTCAAATGAGCAATTTTCTCGCTGGCCTGTCGCCATTCTTCGGCATGGGCCTGGTTAAATAAACTGGTGGCCGAAAAGGCTCCGGTAAGTGCGGCGGCCTGTTTGATGAAGAGTCGTCGGTTGTTGGGCATAATGCTACCTAATATAAGGCATTACATAGCTAAAAACAACAGGCACAGTCAATAAGCTACTTTTTCAAATCAAGCGCATGATCGGCAGCTACATCTTTACCGCTCCATACTTTAACGGCCGTCCACGGCTCGGGGGCTGCGCTCCAAAACTCATCAGTTTCGGGCAGCCCAAGTGGCAGGAAGGCATCGGTACATAAATATAAGCTGCCGGTGGTGATGTATTGCTCGGCCAAGCCGGGTTGCTTGCCGTACAGGCCTATATTGAGCCAGCCCTTATCATTAAAAGTATTGGGCGCTCCAACAGTTTTATTGATCATGGCGGTTAAAGCTTCGCGTACCTGTGCGGGTGTTAGTGATTCGGGCAGTTGTTTTTTGAGTGCTACATTAGCCAAATGATGAAACACCCCGCTGCGGTAAGCAATGGAGCGTCCGGTTATGGGATACGTACCATCGGTATTAATAAACCGCTCTAAAATTTGTGCATAACGCTGGCCTATCTGTTTTACCATGCTTCGCTCGTTGCTGTACTTCTTTTGCTTTTCGGCTACTACATCCAATATATCACTCAAATAAGGTTGAATAACGATGCTGTTGTAATAGTCGAGGTGAAACTCCATCCCGTCCGAAAACAATCCATCGCCCACGTACCAGTGCTGGGTAAATTCGCGTATGCTGTACTCAATACGTACCGGGTCATAACCTAAATCATACTTATCAAAAAAAGCCTCAATGGCCGCAGTAAACAATATCCAGTTGCTGTAAACGGGTACTGTTTTGCGGGTGGTTTGCATTGCGGCAACCACATCTTTTTTAGCCTTATCATCCAAATGCTCCCATAGCCACGGGCAACGTATTAAACCTATTGCCATAAAGGATGCATCAACCAAGGGCTGGCCACCATTCCATTCTAAATAATCTTTAGCACCGGGGTTAACCGCATTGGCTATGCCCTTTAATGCCCATGCCCGGTATTGTTGGCGTAGTTTTATTTCGGCACTATTTCCGCCCTCTAATTGCAGCCATGGCGCAATGCCACTCAGTGTACGTCCAAAAGCTTCGAGGTAGGCAACCTTGCTGCGGCCTTCTTTGTTGTCAATCCTTTCAGATAGTTCTACCGGCATATTGGCCTTTAATTTATCGGCCGCCAAATTCATCATTACCGGGCGGGCAACTTTATCCAGATAATTTAACCATTGCTGGCGGGTGGTAACGGCTTTTTGCGCATAGGCATCGGCACAAATTAAAAGCCCGGCAAATAGTATAAACTTTAAAATGCTCTTCTTCATTTTATAACGGTAGTAGCGCACCAAACGCGCAAATGCTTTTCAAATTATTTAATTACAGGTTTCCACTGCCAAACCTGTACGGGCTGCGGAGGGTTGCTGGCTTTACCTTCGCCATCAATTTGGGTGGTGTGTTGCACAAAAAGACTGAGTATACCCCGGTTTTTCCATAGCTCCGTATCATAAGTAGGTTCCCACGAGCCTACCTGTTGGTTGCCTAAATTTTGAACCCGCCATTTATCAGTTTTAATGTTATCGTTAATGGCAATAGAAACTTTGTCTCCCAGCTCTTCGTCTCTGAAGATAATTCCGGCGGCTATGTTTTTCCCACTCTTCCAGGCAATAATTTGTGGGCGCGAAACCGGTATGTGCTTGGTGCCCGTTCCGCTTAAACTAAACGGCATTTTACGAAAGCTGAGACTCCTGGTATGCCAGCCTGTGTTATCTTTATAAACCAAATGGTATTGCGGAACCTGTTCGCCCGTGTTGCGCCAATAGGTGGCTATGTACGGGTTACCCTGTGCATCGGCAAACATCGAAGTTTGGTTAATAAGTTCACTTTTTTCAGGTATCTTGCAGGCATATTCGGCGCTTGCAGCGGTTATGGGTAAAGTATAGGGTTTTCCTGCAGATGTTTCCCAGGTTTTGCCGCCATCTTTTGAACATGCGTAAGCAATATCGTGATTGCTGGCCACATCGGGCGTTTCGCGCCATACCCACGAAATATGTAAGGTCCCGGCAGCATCTGTACAAACCTGCCAGTAGGCGCTGCGCTTACCTTCGCCATCAATTAAATTATCCTGCAAACGCACCCATTTCTGCGTTTTTACATGGTAACTGTTTATGATCAAGCTACCGTTGCCCGAACCGCCATCCCGGTAAAAAAACAAAAGGTTGCCGTTAGCCAGTTTATAAAACTCCGGGTAGCTTATCCGGCTCTCTTTGGTCCCGGTCATACTTTGCCTGGTACTCATTTTTAACGAACCAGGGGCTATGCCTTTTACATAATTGAGCGGATTATTATGCTGCCCCCAGGCTAAATGCAAATACCCTTTTTCATCAACCATGATACTTATACTTTTATGCGCATCGGTTGCGTCGCCTTTGTAAGGAGTTTTCTCGACCTGCCAGTTATTTTTACCTAAAGAGCGTTTTGCCAATACTACATACTGTGCGCTATCATAATAAGCGGCGTACTGCATGTTTTTAAACGTTACCAACGAATTTTTACGGAAGATAACGGTGTTTACTGAATTGTTAGCCCAGCCATTGGCTGCAATGGTTGATATGGTTGCCTCGTTTTGTGCCGAAGCATTTGAAAAGCCGGTAAGCAATAAAAACAAGCTTAAAAAATAAGCCGGTACGGGTTTACACATTGGTATAGAATGAGTTGCTAAATAATGTTTTTACAGGCAAATAAACTTGCCATATTTTAACCAATACAGCTTTTTATTGCTTGCTCTTTACGTGCTGTATGGTGGCAATATGTTGAGCCACATCAACCATGGGCGCTACCCATATATCTTTTTGGTTTGCTTTTAAATATTGTAATAATTGCCGGTGCGCCTCGCGGCTCTCATTAATACTGTGCCCGCCGCCAATACCATGAAACAGAAATACTAACAGCGTATTGGTTTGCTGTGCCTTTTTCACCAGGTCAATCATATAATCGGCTGGTTTATCACTTATGGAGTAAGCATTAATGTTACTCAAATCAACCTGTGTGGCCGTTGGTAAGCCACCTGTTACGCCGCGTGCACCTGCAAAATCATTTTTAAGCTGGTCGTAAAAATATTCGTCGCCAATTTTAAGATCGCCGCATGGATAGGCATAGGTGCGCTGGGTTTTACCATCGATGGCTTTGAGCATGGTGTTGAGGGCGCGTACTTCGTCAACGGCTCGCTTAACGGTATACTTGCTCAAATCATGATCGGGCGATACAAAACTCCGACCGGGCATTGAGCCATCGCATGGGTGAAACAGGCCATGGTTGCCCAGTTCGTGGCCGTTGGCTGCGGCTTTGCGCCACTCGGGCATACGTTTACTGATAACCGGCGATGAGCCTATAAGATAAAAAGTGCCCTTAAAACCAACTGAGTCAAGCGCAGGAATTACGTTATCCAGATCAATATCAATGGCATCATCATAAGTTAACACCACGGCGCATTTTTTACCGTTCCAGTCGCCCGCAGGTTTTTGCGATGAGGCAGAAACCATGGTTAGGGTGCATAAAGCAGCCAGCAATTTTAAACCGGAGTTTATCATAAAGTTTATATTGGTTTTGTGATGCAATATAGTAACCTTATGGCATACAGGCTAATGTGTATTGCTATTGATTATTTTTAACTTGCCAATTCTTTAAACATAAATGCCTTGTCCCGTTTCATGAGTAAAAAAGTACTGCCGGTAATTGTTGTTTCGCAATTTTTTTGCACCTCGTTGTGGTTTGCAGGTAATGCCATTATGGGTGATGTTGCACGGCAGTTTGATATTGCCCCCGAATACCTTGCACATATAGCCAGCGCTGTTCAATTGGGTTTTATAACCGGCACGCTGGTGTTTGCCATCTTAAGTTTAGCCGATAGAATATCGCCATCGAAACTATTTTTTTGTTGCGCCTTAATAGCAGCGGCTGTAAACTTGAGTTTAGCGTTTATCCAACTCAGTACAACATTGCTTCTGTCTGTTCGCTTTATAACCGGTTTCTTTTTAGCCGGAATTTACCCCGTAGGAATGAAAATAGCCGCCGATTATTTTGATAAAGGTCTGGGTAAATCATTAGGTTTTTTGGTAGGTGCACTGGTGCTGGGCACAGCCTTTCCGCATTTTTTAAAAAGTATTCCGGCTTTTTCGTGGAGGTATGTAATCTATGCCACCTCCATTCTGGCCACCTTGGGCGGACTGGCCATGTTGCTTTTAGTGCCCGATGGCCCGTACCGTAAACCCAGCCAGCAATTCAAACTGTCAGCATTTTTAAGCGGATTTAAAAATGCTGATTTCCGGGCATCGGCATTCGGATATTTTGGGCATATGTGGGAGTTGTACGCCTTTTGGGTATTTGTACCGGTGATGTTAACATCGTACCAGGAGCATTCTGCGATAGCTCTCAACATCCCGTTACTATCATTCATAATTATTGCCATGGGCAGTTTGGCCTGTGCAGGCAGCGGATTATTATCTCAAAAATTTGGTACTAAAAAAGTAGCCGTATGGGCGCTATATACCTCATGCCTGTGCTGTTTGGTATCGCCAGTATTCTTCATCAGTTCAGTAATCATATTCATAACATTCCTGTTGGTATGGAGCATTGCCGTAATTGCCGATTCTCCGCTGTTCTCTACCCTTGTGGCTCAAAACGCACCTGCCGAAACCAAGGGCACATCACTTACCATTGTAAATTGTATTGGTTTTAGTATTACAATCTTCAGCATACAAATAATTAACGCACTGCGCACAGAGCAAAACATGCATTACATTTTCATGCTGTTAGCAATTGGCCCGGTTTTAGGATTAATAGCATTGTTCAACAATAAAGGTAGATAACAACGCAAGTCTCAACAGTGCAGGTTATTTATTTAGACAGTTTTTATAGAAAAAAGGGTAACTAAACAAGTAAATCATCGATTCTTATAATGGTATAATCACCTTCAAACTCACATTCCTGCCAATATTGTAAATGCCCGATCGACCATTGGGTGACGACTGATAATATTCAAAGTATTTCAACCTGTTCAGGTTAGATTGATAGGCCTTATCGAACACATTATCTACCTGTAAAAACACATCCAGAATAGTTTTACCCGCTTTGTTCTTAAAACCTGATCCGCAGCCTGCATTCCATAAGGTATAGCCGGGTGTTGCTGTTTCAGTATCATCCAAAGCATAAAAATGATTTTGTGTAGCGTAAGCATCGGCCTCCAGTTTAATGTAAGGCTTCGCAAGGGTTTTTGATTCTTTTTGAAAATTAACGCGTAATTCAGACCGTGCATGCAGCGGCGGGATAAACGGCAGGTACTTAGCTGCGTCGCCCACACGGGCTAATAGTTCAGGGTTTTTGTTCAGGCCTTCTACATAAGATAAGCTGTTGTTCCATACAAACCATTTCAGTTTTTCGGGATGCAGGTTCACGGTCACCTCGGCACCATATAAACTTGCCTTAGATTGCTGGTACTGGTATGTGCTGTTACCCGGAACAATAACTACCGGCTGACCGTTGGCATCGTTTAGCCGTGCCTGGTAAATGTAATTGTAAATGTGGTTGTTAAATAATTCGGCACTCAGGTCAACGTCTTTTAAATAGGCTATCACACCAATATCCTGCTGAATGTTAAACTCAGGTTTAAAAGTGCGGTTACCCAAATAAACAATGTGCGCACCAGGGTCGAGGCCGTTCGAGCCAATTTCGGTAATGTTGGGTGCACGGTAGCCGCGGGCAATATTTGCTTTAAGCAAGAGCCGTTCGCTCACATTGTACGTTAAACCCAAACTGCCCGACCAGCCATTGTACCGCTTGCTAAACGATGGAAATTGCAGGTAAGTCCCCACCGTATCGGCGCCGGTAACCCGTTTTTGGAACCCGTTTTGAGGGTTATCGGCCACAAAAAAATTATTCCAGTTAATGTGGCGGTTATCCAGCCTTAATCCGCCGCTCACATCCACCGGGCCAAAGCTTTTTTTGGCAAAAAGAAATGCACCAATATCAAACAGGTCATAATCAGGAATAGGGAAGTCGGTAGCATCCTTGCTGCGGTTGGTTTGATACATGCCGTTTACGCTTACGGAGGTTTCTATACCGGCCATTTGCGGCAGGTTATATTTTACATCGTAATTCAGGGTATTCAAAACCACATACAAGCCCGCCTGGCTGGGTTGCGTAGGGTGATTATATTCGCGGCGAACACTTTGCTGCCCGCCCAGCAACACGTTTATATTGCCCTCGCCTACATTAAACTGGCTGCTACTGTACAAGCGGTAATGCTGTATGTGCTGATAAAGCGGATTAAGTTTATAGGTCTTCAATTCATTTTCAGGAACGATGGGGCGGTTTTTAATATCGTCGCCAGCATCCAGTATCTGCCTTGTAAAACGGCGGGTAAGTGAGTCGCGACTACCGTCGGGTATTTCCTGCTTGTTATTAAACAGCGTACCTGCAAACTGTGTATAGCCCCATTTTTTATCAACCCGCGCCATGGCCGATAAGTTGAGCTCGTTATACGCTGTGCCGTATACCCGGCCATCAACACTGTTTTTGTAATTATGCGCCAGTTTGCCTGTTCCGCGGGCGGTAAAACGCCAGTCGTTATGCTTGTAAGCTAATCCTAATGATGAGCCTATGAGGCCGTTATTGGTATGATAATCTACCGTGTAATCGCCTTTAAGCGCATTGTTTTCATAATTGGGTAGATAGGGTATCATGTTAATAACTCCCGCCAGCGCGTCCGATCCATAAGATAAGCTGGCCGGGCCTTTTACCACCTCGGCACGGGCAATGCCGTACTGGTCTATCTCTATGCCATGCTCATCACCCCACTGCTGGCCTTCCTGGCGTATGCCATCGTACAGAGTAAGCACCCGGTTGTAACCTAACCCACGGATGAATGGTTTAGACACATTGGGCCCCGTGGTAACAGCACTTACACCCGGCACCCCTTTAATTATAGCATCAATGATATTATTATTCACGTGCCTGTCCATATCCTTTTTAGCCATTACGGCTACGGGGACGGGGTTTTTACGTACCTCGGTGGCACGGCTCACGCCGGTAACTATCACATCATTCAGCCGCGACTCGCTTTTTACGAGGCTTGCATTTAAAGTAGTTACGCCATTGGCTTTCACCTCAATAGGCACTTGTTGTTTTTGATACCCTAATGAAGAGAATACAATAGTATAATTTCCCGGAGCAAGGTTGCGTAACTCGTATTGCCCGTTGTTGCCCGTTCGGGTACCCACACTTTTGTTTAAAATATTGACTGATGCAAAGCCTATAGGCCCATCGGTAGCTGATATAACCTGGCCTTTTATGCTGCCGTTTTGAGCAAATACAGGGTTGAATAATATTGATATGCTGATGAATAGGTAAATATATTTCGCCATTACTAATTACATAAATAGATAAAGCAAAATTATAAAATTAGGTTTGCCTAATTTTATAATTTGTAAAAATTATTTTCATAAGTTTGATTTGGCTAAATCAAATGCATAAATGAATACTTTTTCGGAGGAGAATTACCTGAAAGCTATTTTCAGGCTGTCGCAAATGCCTGATAATAAAAAAATATCAACCAGCGCCATTGCCGAGGCATTGGGCAATAACCCGGCATCGGTGGTGGATATGATACGCAAGCTTACCGATAAGCAACTCATTGAGTATGATAAAAAGAAAGGGGTAAAGCTTACGCCGCAGGGGCTTAAAGATGCCATTCAAATTGTGCGCAAGCACCGCCTGTGGGAGGTTTTTTTGCTCGAAAAACTGGAATACCGTTGGGACGAGATACATGATATTGCCGAAGAACTGGAACACATTAAATACCACGACCTGGCCGAAAGGTTGGAGAAATTCCTGGGCTTCCCCGAGTATGACCCGCATGGCGACCCTATACCCAAGTCCAATGGCAAAATGGCCAAATCGTTTTCGGCCTCACTGGCCGATGGTAAGATAGGTGGTACTTACCGTGTAGCTGCCGTGCGCGATACCAGCAGCGAGTTTTTAAAATATCTGCATAAACTGGAGATCAGCATCGGTACGCAAATTAAACTTATCGAGCAAATCGCGTTCGACCATTCGCTCATCATTAGCATTAATAATGGTGAGCCAACCACGGTATCGTCAAAGTTTGGCGAGAATATTTTGATCAGTTAACCCCGGCTTTTCTATATTTGAATTTAGACATCAACCCCATTATGAAGCCATTAATTGAAGCCGTAGAGTTAAAAGAGTTAGACACGTATATATATACCCTGATAGATGCCCGTGGGTTTGGCAACAGCCGCGAACGCTATGAGCAGGGCAATATTGAAGGCGCACTATATGTGGACCTCGAAGACCTGGCTTTGCACCCCGAAGATGCAGCCGCAGGTGGCCGTCATCCATTACCCACAGTAGAAGAGTTTGCCGTGTTGATAGGTGGGTTGGGCATTACTCCTGATACCCATGTGGTGGTATACGATGATAAAGCAGCAGCCAATCCTGCAGCCCGTTTTTGGTGGATGCTGCGTTCAATAGGGCATCAAAAAGTGCAGGTGCTTAACGGCGGCTTACAGGCAGCCATTGATGCCGGGTTAAATATCACCACCGAAATATCAGCATTGCCTGAAGCTACCATATATCCCCTAACACAAGGATTTACCGGCACGGCAAGCATTAGCGAAGTTGAAGCCGCCGCCAAAGACAGCAATCGTATAGTGATCGACGTGCGCGAAACCCCACGCTATTTAGGCCAAACCGAACCTTTGGATTTGATAGCTGGCCATATTCCGGGTGCTATAAACGTGCCTTATAATACCAATATGGGCGCGGACAACCGCTATCTGTCGCCCGAACAGTTGAAGGCCAACTATGAAAAAGCATTTGGCGATGTTAAGCCCGAACAGGTGATTGTTCATTGTGGTTCGGGTGTTACGGCTTGCCACACCTTGTTGGCCTTAGCGCAGGCCGGTTTACCGGGTGCCAAATTGTACGTAGGCTCGTGGAGCGAATGGTCGCGTCGGGATTTGCCTGTGGCAACCGAGAATGGTATTATTGAGCCGGGCGATAAGTTTAAGATGTAATCTTATTGCCAAATCAAATTACCGCTTTACACTCCATAAAGGACCGTTTTTAGTTAGATAGCTTTGAATAATACCTTGCTGCAATAGCTCGTCTAAAATAACTGTGGTATAGGTTGTACTTATCTCGCTTAATTCGGCAAACTCTCTTGTGGTTAAGGTAGGATAAACGCTAAACAAGTTTTGCCATTCTTTAGCATAATCTTGCTTAACCGCCTCCGGGACAAGTTTTTTAATAGCATTCTCGTAAACCTCATAAGGTTTCGAACCATATACCCGTTCAGAGTTCCCTGAAGCATCGGTGAAAAACATGGTTGGAAATCCTCTTACACCCATGCTTCGGGCCATATCTAAATCCTCATTAAAGGAAAGCTTGCCAGCGTGGTTAAAGTCATCGTGTAGTTTGTTCAAGTCTAAGCCGGCCTGGGTAGCTGCCTGTGCAATAATGTCCCATTTGGCAATGTTCTTTTTTTGAAGGAACACCATCTCGCGCATAATACGCAGCATGTTTATTGCCTTTTTTTCGTTTTGTAACTGGGCGGCTTTAAATGCTATGGATGGTGGGTAAGATGAATCAAGCGGGTCTTCAAGCCATACATCACCATCAATGGGCATATCGTAATGATGGCTAACCTCATCCCAGTGATGGGCCACGTCTGATGGTTTGCTTATGCCTCCACTGTTATAGCTCCAGTCGGGCAGAAGCCCGCCCATTCGATATTCTAAATCGATAATATGGCCATAGCTTAGTTTGAGTTTTCTCAGTTGCGGCTCAATTCCCCAGCACGATGAACATATAGGGTCGGTAAAGTACAATAGCTTCAAAGGCTTGGTGCCGGTTTCGATCAGGATGGATTGGCCGGTATTTTCGTGAGCCGGAATTTCGCATATCCCGGTTTCAGGATCGCATAGTAAAGGGTTGGTATTCGTTTCCATTTAACTTTATAAGGAGTTAATCAAGAGCGTTAAATATGTTTTTCAGCCCCTGATTTGGCTCCAATTGCACATTGCGCAAATTTCGATTATAGGAAAGTGAATATCAATTAGTCAAATAAAGATGACCATTGTACATATTGATAATGAGTTAGCTAATGTGTTTATACTATCATTAGCTCTGTAAACAAAGAACCCGGGATCAGTCAAAAACCCGGGTTGCTTTGCTATTAATGACGGCGGTAACCGTTGTTATCATAAGGGCCATGATACCTGTCGTAATGGCGGTGGTATCTATCATAATTCCTTCCGCGGCGTTGTTCAACCATACAGCTACTTAATGAGACTACTACCGATGCTAATAATGCTATGCTTAAAATTATCTTTTTCATAATGTGCTTATTAATTTTATGATTATTGGAGCATATCTACGAGCAAAGGATTAATGCGTCATACATCTGTTACAGATGGTTTGAGTAGAGGAGGGGGGGCACAAACATCAGGAGTAATAAATTGTATTACTTCTTAGTTGCATCTTATTTAAAATCTACATTTTTGGAGCATCTACTATAAAGGCCTATGTTTAAAAAATTACTTGCTATATGCGGTTTATTAACTGTTTATGTAACGGCAAAAGCGCAAACCGATAGCTTAACCATGCCATCGGCTATTAAAACGCTTACACTTAAACAATATGCCGATTACCAAAAAGGTCCCGGTTTAGAGAATATGGCTTTGCCGGCCACGCTAAACCGTTACCCTATGCCCGATGACGTGCTTCGGTATAAAAAAGAACTGAAGCTTACGCCCGAACAGGTGAAAAAGATAACCGAGATAAGCAAGTATCTGCAACTGAAAAAGACCGAGATAGGCCAGTCGGTAATACGTAACGAGAAGAAGCTCGATGAGTTGTTCAGCACCCAAAAGGTAGATGAAGGCAGCATTGCATTTTATGGCAACCGCTATGGTTTATACGAGGGTGAGTACCGTACATCGGTGTTGATGGCTTGTTATAATACCTATAATGCACTCAATCCGCAGCAAACTAAGCAGTTTTGGAAGCTCAAAAAACCTTAATTCGCAATTTTGACGTGCAATTGTTTAACTTAGCGCCCTGTTAAAAGGATTTATGAAAATTACGTTTGATTTTGAGAAGCCGCTTTCTGACCTGCAAACGCAGATCGAAAAGATAAGACAAGTTGAGGAAAAGACCAAGGTTGATATGTCGGCTACGTTGAACGAGTTGCAGGACAAGTTTGAAGAGGCCAAAAAAACTATATATACCCGCCTGAGCGGATGGCAAAAAGTGCAAATTTCGCGCCACCCCGATCGTCCGTACACCTTACAGTATATTGAGCTGATGTGTGACGATTTTATTGAGCTGCACGGCGACCGTAACATGGGCGATGATAAAGCCATCATAGGCGGCTGGGGTTCAATTGGCGGACAAACTGTGATGATTATTGGTCACCAAAAGGGTAAAAATACTAAAGACAGGCAATACCGCAACTTTGGTATGGCCAACCCCGAAGGTTACCGTAAAGCTTTGAGGCTCATGAAAATGGCCGAAAAGTTTGGTAAACCTGTTATCTCTTTGATTGATACTCCCGGAGCATTCCCTGGCTTAGAGGCCGAGGAACGCGGACAAGGAGAGGCTATTGCCCGTAACATTATGGAAATGTCGGTGTTAAAAGTGCCGGTTATTTGTGTAATTATTGGTGAGGGTGCATCGGGTGGTGCTATTGGTATTGGCATTGGCGATAAGGTGTATATGCTCGAACATACCTGGTACTCAGTTATCTCGCCCGAGTCATGCTCGTCTATCCTGTGGCGTACCTGGGATTATAAAGAGCGTGCTGCCGACGCACTTAAACTTACATCAAGCGAGATGTTTAAGAACAAGCTTATTGACGGCATTATTAAGGAACCCCTTGGCGGCGCCCATCAAGACCCGATTGCCATGGCATCAACCCTTAAAAAGCAATTGGTGAAAGACCTGAAAACCCTTAAAGATCGCAACATTGATGAACTGGTAGCGGAGCGTATTGACAAATTCTGCTCGATGGGTGTAGTTATTGACGACGAACCAGAGCCAGTACCGGCACCAACCGGCAACGAGGAATTATAAAACATTACTGTATCACATATTAAAGCCGCATCTCAACCATGCGGCTTTTTGCTTTTAATACCCTGTTATCCTCCGTTTTTTTTTTCTGAAAACCGCGATTTTGCCCGGTAAATCCCCGTTAATTTGTGGTGTTCAATTTAGTGTTTTATGAAACATGTTAAAGTCGCGCAGTTGAACACCTTGAACACTGACACGATTGTGCGGGGGGCAATAAATATTTTTCCAAACAGTTTTTAAATTACTTACTTTTATATAATAAGTATTTGGGGGTATGACAGCTACAGTCATCAGAGAGAAATTATATGATTATATAAAGGTTACCGACGATAAAAAGTTAGCAGCAATATATAACCTGTTAGAGGAACAGATAGTTGAGTATACTGACTGGCACAATGACGAGGCCTTTGTTGCTGAGTTGGATGAGCATGTCAAAAATTGGGAGGTAAATCCCGCTCAGGGCAGTTCGATGGATGAGGTGAAAATGCATATTCAGTCTCTCAGAGAAAAGCGCAAATAAAATGAGTTTATTCTGCGATTTTTTTACCGAAAGCTTTACAGGAGTTAGCGGATGCCTGGGAGTGTTATGAAGACAGGCAAGCTGGCTTAGGAGATAGATTTGAACTCCACGTATTAAAAAAAGTTAATACGATATTACGAAACCCCGAACATTACGAGCGCAAGAAAAATCAGTATCGCGAAGCTAGAGTAGATACTTTTCCTTATCTCATTATTTATAAAATAGATAAGGAAAAGTATCAGGTTCTGGTAATTTCGGTTTTTCATACCAGTCGTAGCATTGCTCGGAAGGTTTAATTATTCCTCTATCTCATAACACTGCTGCGCGATCTCTAACTCCTCATTGGTAGGCACAATTAAAACTTTAACCCTCGAATTTGCCGCACTGATCTCGCGTATGCCTTTTGCGCGGGTGCTGTTTACAGCTTTATCAAGTTCGATGCCTAAATATTGTAAATCGGTACAAATGAGTTCCCGTATCAGGGCATCGTTTTCTCCTACACCGGCGGTGAAGATGATGGCATCCAGTCCGTTTAAAACGGCGGTGTATGAGCCAATGTATTTTTTGATGCGGTAGGCATACAGGTCGTAAGCTAATTTGGCTTGTTCATCGCCTTGCTCAATGGCGGCAGTAATGTCGCGCATATCACTGTAACCGGTGAGGCCCAGCATGCCGCTGCGTTTGTTAAACAGGTTGCTCACCTGTTCAATATCATAACCCAACTGGTTAACCAGGTAAAACACAACAGTGGCATCAATATCGCCCGAACGGGTACCCATAATTAACCCGCTCAGCGGACCAAACCCCATACTGGTATCAACCGATTGGCCGTTGCTTACCGCAGCCATACTGCAACCGTTGCCCAGGTGTATGCTGATGAACTTGCTTTCGGCCTTACCTAAATATTCAGCCGCCTGCTCAGTTACATATTTATGGCTGGTGCCATGAAAGCCGTATGTGCGGATATTAAAATCGGTATAGTAGGAGTTAGGTATAGCAAAACGGAATGCCTTTGGCGGTAAAGTTTGGTGAAAAGCAGTATCAAACACGCCAATTTGCGTGGCTTTAACAAATATCTTTTCGGCAACCTCAATACCTAAGTAACTTGCCGGATTATGCAGCGGCGCCAACTGGAAAGTCCCTTTCAGTTCTTCTTTAACCTTAGCATCAATAATGGTGGTGGTGGTAAAACGCTCGCCGCCATGCACAATGCGGTGACCCACAATTTGTATATCGGCCGGGTTTTGTATTACGGCCAGTTCGCCTTCGGTAAGTAACTTGTTTACTTCTTTTAGTCCGGCCTCGTGGTCGGGCAGTTCTTCGGGCGTAAGTTTAATTACCTTTTCCTCGCCATCAATAAAAACCTTGTGGGTAATGGTTGGGTTGCTCAAGCCAATGCGCTCCACCAATCCGCTGCATACGGGCGTATTGGTTGGCATTTTAAACAATTGATATTTGATAGAGCTGCTGCCCGAATTGACTACGAAAATGTTCATTGGGTTATATGTTGTGTTATCCATTCTTACGTCATTGCGAGGAACGAAGCAATCCCTGAACTATAACCTGTCAGGTTGCTTGTCCTACGCAGAGGTTGCTTCGTACCTCGCAATGACGGTTGGGGTGTTTGGTTATGTTTTAACTGCTACTGCCACTTAATCCTGTTGAGCTTGTATAGCGGTAATAATCACCGTGTTGAAAATATCATCCACAGTACAGCCTCTACTTAAATCGTTCACTGGTTTGTTTAAACCTTGCAGCATAGGTCCAATGGCCAATGCGCCGGTTTCGCGCTGAACGGCTTTGTAGGTGTTGTTGCCGGTGTTGAGGTCGGGGAAGATGAGTACGCTGGCCTGGCCGGCAACTTCTGATCCGGGGAGCTTGCTTTTGCCCACAATAGGGTCAACGGCGGCATCGTATTGTATGGGGCCTTCAACCTTAAGGTCGGTGCGTTTGGTTTTCACAATTTCGGTAGCGCGGCGCACTTTTTCTACATCTTCGCCCTCGCCCGAGGTTCCCGATGAGTACGACAGCATGGCAATGCGCGGCTCAATGCCAAAACGCTGGCTGCTCTCGGCCGATGAAATGGCAATTTCGGCCAGTTGCTCGGCAGTAGGGTTGGGATTAACGGCACAATCGCCAAATACCGAAACACGATCGGGCAAACACATGAAAAATACCGATGATACCACCGATATACCCGGCTTGGTTTTAACAAATTGCAGCGCCGGACGAATGGTGTGCTGCGTGGTATGCACCGCACCCGATACCATACCATCGGCATGGCCTTTGTACACCATCATGGTGCCGAAGTATGATACGTCGGTCATCATATCGGTAGCCATTTCCATGTTTACGTTCTTGTTTTTACGAAGCTCATAAAGCGTGTTCACGTAATCCTCATAATACTCAGATGCAGCCGGGTTAACAATATTGATCTTGCTTGCATCCAGGTTAAGGCCAAGGCGTTTAATGTTGGCCAAAATATCATCGGGGTTACCCAATAAGGTCAGCTTCACAATATCCTGACTAATCAAACGGGCGGCTGCTTTTAATATGCGCTCATCGTTACCCTCGGGCAATACAATATGCTTTTTAGAGCTTTTGGCCCAGTTGGTAATTTGGTATTGGAACATGCGTGGCGTAATGCCTCCGCTGGGTTGAAAAGTAACTATCTGCTGGTCGAGCTTGGCAACGTCAACGTATTTATTGAATACGTCAATAGCCAGTTGAATCTTCTTGGTATTATCAGGTGTTATTTTTGAGCGGATGTTACCAATTTCGGTTGTGGTTTGGAAAGTGCCTGTTTTAACCGAGATGATAGGTACCACGGTTTGCAAACCTTTGATGAGCCTGATGATAGGTTCTTCGGGCAGGGTATCGGCCGTTAACACAATACCCGCAATTTGCGGATAACTGGTTGAAAGATTGGCCTGCAGAGCAGCTATCACAATATCGCCACGGTCGCCGGGTGTGATGATGAGCAGGTTATCTTTAATGTAATTCAAAAAGTTAGGTACCTGCATAGCTCCGGTAACAAAGTTATCAACCTGGTTGCTCAGGCGTTCCTCACCAAAAAGGAGCGTAGCGTTCAGGCTTTCGCATATCTCCTTCATGGTTGGGGCTTGCAGGGCCCGCATGGCTGGTATTATAGCTACGCTAACCTCGTTGGGCAATTGAGCGGTGAGCAACTCGCGCACATCATCAATTTGCTCTTCGCTTATTTTATTGGCAATAACAGCCAGTACCTGTATCTCGCGCGACTCGAAGTTGCGCACCATGGTAATGGCCGAATTGGCTATCTGTGCCGTGGTTTTGTTCTCGCCTGATATTACTGCAATTACCGGTGCGCCCAAATTTTTGGCAATAGATGCATTTACCTCAAATTCAAATGCCGAACCTTCGCCCTGGTAATCGGTGCCTTCAATAACGGTAAAGTCGTATTTGTCTTCCAGTTGTTTGTACTTGCGTATGATGGTATCAATCATTTCGCCCTGGCTGCCGGTTTCCGCCTGGCGCATGGCTTCTTGCCAACTGAGTGCATGCGCTTCATCATAAGTAATGGGCAAATCAAAATAGCTCAGCACCGTTTGTATATGATCGCTTTTATGCTGGGTTGATGAACGGCTTACAATGGGTTTAAAGTAGCCGATTTTTTGGGCCTTGCCCAGCAGCATATTAATAAGGCCGAGCGATACGATGGATTTGCCGCTATATGGCTCGGTACTGGTAATAAAAACGGTTTTAATCATACAGGCAGAGGTGTTAATAAGCCAATAGCTTACTTGACAAATATAGGAGCTAATAGTTCTTACACAAGGAAGAATTGGTTGAGGTGCTTATGTACACGCTTGAATTTTTATGGACGGAAAAGTGTGATGTTTAAATTGTGCTCATATGGGGTTAGCCATTTTTTTGTAACTTTTGCAAATGCAACAAATAAGGCAGCAACTCGAGCTTAATTCAAAAATGCCCGATGAAGATTGGGCGGTTTTTGAATCCTATCTTGAAAGGCATGAATATGCAAAGGGAAGTTTGATACTGCATGCCGGGGAAGTTGAAAAATACCTTTCGTTTATTGAGGAGGGAATGATACGGTATTTTATTCCGGATGAGGTTAAAGAAATAACTTTTGGGTTTAGTTTTGATGGAGAGTTTGCAAGTGCGTATGATTCGTTTTTAATGCAAAGCCCCTGTACTTATGCCGTGCAGGCACTTAGTAAGGTGGTGGTGTGGCGCATTAGTTACCATGATCTGCAAACAGTTTATGCCCTTACTCAAACAGGTAATAACGTGGGCCGGCGCGCAGGCGAGGGGCTGTTTTTAATTAAATCGGCACGTGAAATATCCCTGTTAAAAGATAATGCCGAAGAGCGTTACCTTAAATTATTCAAAACCCGTCCGGGTTTATTCAGGCAAATTCCCTTAAAGTACATTGCTTCCTATATTGGTATTACGCCGCAGGCTTTGAGCCGTATCCGCAGGCGTATTTCTTAACTTAGGTTCATTGTATGCTGCTTGTTCTTAACCGAACTTTGTATGTAAAAGCTCATGAAACCATTTTTTATATTGCTGGCTACCTTTGCGGCAAGCATCTTGCTCAATAAGATCTTTTCGGATAATTACAGGATTATCTTTTCAGGCACACTTGCACTCTGTGTGATGTTACTGTTTACCTCCATTGCACATTTCATTTATGCCAAAGGTATGGCCATGATGCTGCCGCCATTTGTTCCGTTTAAACATGCAGTTGTTTATTTAACCGGTGTGTTAGAGGTCGGCTTCGCCATAGCGTTTATGTTTCCGCCATACCGTATATACACGGCATGGCTTCTTATTGCATTCCTAATTCTGGTGCTCCCGGCCAATATCTATGCATCTGTTAAGCAGGTTAATTATAGCAATGCCACTTACACCGGCAACGGGCTAAGTTATTTGTGGTTCAGAATGCCTATGCAATTACTTTTAATTTGGTGGGCCTGGTTTTTCGGTATTTATTTGGCCGCTTAACAACCATATTTTGAATGGGGATTGGGTTTACTTAATCGCCACCGCAGCCGCCACCACAACCACTGCACCCCGAGCCTGAACAGCCTGAGCATCCGCTACTGCAACCGTGGCCCCCATGGCCATCGCCATGGCCGCTATGTCCCGAATCAGAATCGCCGCTACAGGAGCCTCCTTCACCACACCCCGAATCCTGTTGTTTTTTATGCGGACCGGTTTGATTATGGTCAATGGTGGCAAGGCCAATTACTGCAAACAAAACAAGGGCAGGCATGAAATAATTTTGCCCGTTAAATTCATATATGATCAGTACAATAATGATTAAAACTACGGCAAAGAGTACATAAGCCGATATTTTGAGTGCCGTAAGCATCCAGGGTTTTATTAATTTAAACCGCCTGATATTTACTCTTTGGAAATCAATATCCGAGAAACGCTGCTCATTGTCCAGCCAAATATCGGCCGGAGGCTGGGTGCCAAATTTGTCTTCGTAGAGTTTAAAGGATTGTGTGTAATAGCCGTCGAACTTCTCGGCCTCGGCATTGCCGCCCTTGGTTGGGTTGTGGTGAATTTCTTGCCCCAAAGTGTCGCGGCAAAAATCAACCCAGTACGATTTGGTGTAGGTTAAATGCAGGTGCCAGGCCTGGTCAACCGCGTCAGACGGGGTAACACCCGATGGCGACAGACAGCACAGGAAAATAAACTTTTTGTACTCTTCAACTACACGGATTGTGTAAGCGCCGCTCCAGCCGTTCTCGCGTGCAAGGCGTGCAGTAAAGGTAAAGCTGCTTTGCTCATCGTCCAGCTTAAAACCGGCTATTTTTTTCCATAAGATTTGTTCGGCCTCAGTCATCATAAGTATCAGACCCGTTTGCCGAATTTATTAAGAAAGTTTGATGTTAACCAAGCATCGGCATAAAAATATTATGCCGATTCAATAAGCGCAGTCAAGGCTTCCTGATTAACTACGGCAATGCTTTTTCCGGTTAAGCTTATTGTGTTTTCACTCACCAGTTCGTTAATTACCCTAAAAACAGTTTCGTAGGTTGCACCGGCATATGAGGCTAAATCCTGCCTGCTAAGATTAATGTTGATCAGGCCGGTATCGGTTATGCCAAATTGATTTTGCAGCTTAAGCAGGGCATCGGCCACGCGGCCTTTTACCGGCATATGCGCCAAATCGCGCATGCGGCGTTCAGATACGCGTAACTCGTTGGCAAAAAAGTTAACCAGTTGAAAGGTGAGTTCGGTATTTACCTTGAGTGTGCTCTCAAAAAACTTCATATCTACATAACACACCACCGAATCTTCTAAAGCCGAGGCCGATATAGGGTATATCAAATCGTCGCCTATACCACGGTGCCCAAGTATGGCGCCGCCTTTGGCAAAACGTAAAATGAGCTCTTTATCGGCATCCCATTTTTTGTAAACTTTGATGTTGCCGCTGTACACAAAGTAAATCCCGGTAACCGCGTCGCCTTCTTTAAATACCAATTCGCCCTTTTTAAGTTTAAAATTGGTTTTGTTAGCGCATATAGCCGGACGCCATTCTTCAATGCAATTTTGGCACATAAAACAAGTTTGTGCGTCACATATGGCTTTGTTTTTCTTCATTATTAGAAAATAGTATAAAAAATCTTCGATTTAATGTTTAAACAGTCAATCGAGCGATAAAAGTAGCGTTTTAATGTATTTTATTAAATATATTCTATATAAAATGATGAAATGTTATAATTTATACAATGTTTTAATGTAAAATATGGATGTTTTGTTTTAAAATTAGCTAATGTAGTTGGTTTGCGGTGTTATTTATTGGTTTTTGAGGGTAATTTTCAATCGAAAAGCTCCAATTTGCATTGAGTTACTGCGCCTGATGTGGTAAATGGCAATTTTGTGTTGTAATTAAAAGCTGCTACTTTGCATACATGAGCAAGGCAGATACAGCATTTGAGCTTTTTGATGAGTATAATAAGCAAGACCCACGCACTTTTGAGTGGGAGGGTACAAGCTATCCGCAGGAATACTTTTTTGCGATAGCATTGTACAACTGGGTGCTTAAACTCAACCCTGAAGCATCGGAAGAATTGTTGCTTGCCTCGCGCTGCCAGCACATTGGCCGCTGGGAAATACCGCGCGACAGTTACCCTGAAGGCCGCGAGCCTTACTTAAAATGGCGTAAGGATTTAGCCTTGCACCATGCCGGGGTTGCCGCCGGATTAATGCAACAGGCGGGTTATACACTTGAGGTTATTGAGCGGGTAAGCCAAATCCTCCTCAAAAAACGCATTAAGGTTGATGCCGATGTGCAAACCATGGAAAACGCGCTGTGCCTGGTATTCCTGGAGTTTCAGTATGAAGATTTTCGTAAGAAATATGCCCGGGAGCCGGATAAAATGGTGAACATCCTTTACAAATCATTACTCAAGATGGATGCGCATGGGCACGGTTTTGCATTGGGCTTAAGCTACACCCCGGGCGGACTGGAACTGGTGCAGCAGGCTTTGGCAAAAATGGCTTAATGGTGAGGGTGGCAGATGAAAGAGGTAAACATTAAGCAACTGGCCAAACAGTTAAACCTTGCCGTATCAACCGTATCGAGAGCGTTAAATGATAGTTATGAAATTGGTGCCGAAACCAAGAAACGGGTTCGCGAGCTTGCCCGGCAATTAAACTATCAGCCCAACCCCAATGCCAGTAACTTGCGCAAACGCAGCAGTAAAACCATTGCGGTAATCATCCCCGAAATTGCCAATAACTTTTTTACCCTCGTTATTGATGGCATTGAAGAAATTGCGCAGGAAAATGGCTTTCATGTTTTAATATACATTACCCACGAAAACAATGCTAAAGAGGCAGCTTACTGCAACCTGCTAAGAAACGGCCGGGTAGACGGTGTTTTAATCTCAATGTCGGGAGAGGTGAATGATATTAGCCACATTAATGCCTTAATAGATAGCAGCATCCCACTGGTGTTTTTTGACCGGATATGCGAAGAAGCCAAAACACCTAAAATTACGACCAACGACTACCAGAGCGCCTACGATGGTACCCTTCATTTAATAAATAAAGGTTGCACGCAAATTGCCTACCTGGGCATATCGCAAACGCACTCCATAGGTAAGGCCCGGTTAACCGGTTATATGGATGCCATGCGTAATAAAGGCTTGGAGATAAAACCTGATTTTATCATCAAGCAAAGTAACTACCCCCAAATAGAACAGTTGCTGAGCAGCCCCAACAGGCCCCAAGCTATATTTGCCGCGGTAGAGCAAGCCGCACTGCAATGTTATGAAGTGGCTGCAAAACTCGACCTGAATATCCCCAATGATTTAAAGGTGATCAGTTTTTCGAACCTGCGTACAGCGCCGCTGCTAAATCCCTCATTAACCACCATCACCCAGCCCGCCTTTGACATAGGCCGCGAAGCCGCTAAAGCATTATTCGGCTTGCTGAAAAAGAAGTTTAGCTGTATGGAGAATGAAATAATTACGCTTACCTCAACTTTAGTTGAGCGGGAATCGACGGCAGGGTAGTTGTGAAAGAAATGTTGAGCGTGATTTTTTGATGTGGCAATGGCCTCGTGCGATTCCCCTCTTGAGAGGGGTGGAGGGGTGTGTCATTTTGATATGCATAGTTCAAATGACACACCCCTGCCGACGCTGAGTCTCGCCCGTCTCCTCTCAAGAGGGGAAAAGGCATTTAAAAAGATTTTTGCCCGAAGTCTTATTGTAAACTCCTGATAATCCCCAGCTCCAAACCACGCAGCTCGGCCAAACCCCTGAGGCGGCCGATGGCCGAGTAACCCGGATTGGTTTTCTTTTTCAAATCGTCGAGCATTTTGTGGCCATGATCGGGGCGGAAAGGCATACGCAGGTCTTTGCGGCCATCGAGTTTGCGGCGGTTTTGTTCTTCAACCAGGGCTTTCATCACGGCATACATATCTACATCGCCATCCAAATGGTCGGCTTCGTGAAAATTGCCCTCACTGTCGCGGCGGGTACTGCGCAGGTGAATGAAGTGTATACGGTGACCCAGGCGTTGAACCATGCCCGCTAAATCATTGTCTTCGCGCACGCCAAACGAGCCGGTGCAGTAGGTAAGTCCGTTGTTATGCGATGGCACGGCGGCGTAAAGTTCGTTAATATCGGCCTCGGTACTCACCACGCGTGGTAAACCTAAAATAGGGTACGGCGGATCATCGGGGTGAATGCACATGAGTACACCAGCCTCCTCTGCTGCCGGGATAACTTCTCTTAAAAAACTAAACAGGTTGGCTTTTAACTCATTTGGGCCAATGCCATTATAGCCTTCCAAAACCTTTAAAAATTGCTCTACCGTATAACCTTCTTCTGAGCCGGGTAAACCTGCTATAATGTTTTTTACGAGGATGGTTTTGTCTTCTTCGCTCAGGTTTTTTAAGTATGCGGCGGCTTTTTCTTTTTGTTCGGCCGAGTAGCTTTCCTCTGCACCCGGGCGTTTTAAAATGTATAGCTCAAATGCCGCAAAAGCAGCTGCTTCAAAACGCAGGGCTGTCGAGCCGTCGGGCATTTCATAATCGAGGTTGGTGCGGGTCCAGTCTAAAACCGGCATAAAGTTGTAGCACACAATATCAATACCGAAAGCACCCAGGTTTTTGATGGATTGCTTGTAGTTATCAATGTATTGCTGGTAATTGCCCGTGCGTTTCTTAATATCCTCGTGTACCGGTACGCTCTCCACTACCGACCAGGTTAAACCGGCTTCTTCAATAATGGCTTTGCGTTTGTTAATTTCTTCAACCTCCCATACCGTACCGTTGGGTACATGGTGTAATGCCGAAACTATGCCAGTTGCCCCGGCTTGTTTTATATCTGATAATGATACCGGGTCGTTTGGCCCGTACCACCGCCATGTTTGTTCTAAACTCATGTCGTTATATTTAAGTATTTGGTTTATTTAAATCGAATATCGGTATAAAAATTAAACGCCGCTAAACGCGCTGAAGCCGCCGTCAATAGATACTACCACGCCGGTTACAAATTTCGAACCTTCGCCACAAAGCCAAAGCAGGGTGCCGGTTAAATCATCGGGTTCGCCAAAACGGCCCATCGGGGTATGTTCCAATATGGTATTGCCGCGTGGGGTAAGGCTGCCATCGGTATTGGTAAGCAGGGTGCGGTTTTGCTCGGTTAAAAAGAAACCCGGAGCCAGTGCATTTACCCTGATGCCGGTTTTGGCAAAGTGTACGGCAAGCCACTGGGTAAAATTCGAAATAGCGGCTTTTGCGCCACTATACGCCGGTATTTTGGTTAAAGGCTTAAACGCGTTCATCGATGATATATTGATGATGGTTGAACCCTCACGCCCGATCATATCTTTGGCAAATACCTGGGTAGGTAACAAACTGCCAATAAAGTTAAGCTCGAAAACAAATTTTATCCCCTCCGGGTCGAGGTCGAAAAAGGTTTTGAGGTCTTCGCCGGCATTCAGGTCGTCTATTTCAAAAAAAGGTTTTGAGGTAGTACCTTTTGGGTGGTTACCACCGGCACCATTAATTAATATATTGCATAAGCCCAGTTCTATATTAATCATTTCGCGGGCAGCATGTAAGCTTGCTTTATCTAATACATTGCAGGCAACGCCAATGGCCTGGCCGCCCAGTTGTTTAATTTCGTTGGCTACTACGTCGGCGTTCTCGGCTTTTAAATCGAGCACGGCAATTTTAGCGCCTTTTGCTGCTAATGCCTTGGCCATGGTGCTGCACAACACGCCGCCCGCACCGGTAATAACGGCTACTTTACCCAAAAAATCTGATTCCATTTTTGATTGATATTGAGGTTCAAATCTGATGAATAATCAAATTCAAATTTCGGTTGGGGCCGGATTTATTTACGGAAACGATTTCGGGAAGTGGTATAAATGTTCAATCCTTTGTCAATTTGTCTCAAAATAAACATCATATGTTCAATGTTTATTTTCAACCAATTAATTTTTGTTTCTTACAGCGCAATGGTATCGCAAATGTTACTTATTAACTTTTGGTTTATATCTTGTTTTACAGAATAACTTCGATATTTGAGTGCCAGCCCGTTACCTAAAATTGGGCAAAACCAATTATACTGTACATTATACATTAACCTTTATACAAATGATGGAGAACTCTCGTCGTCAATTTATCAGGAAAGCTGGCATTGCCGGTGCCGGCGTATTGCTAAGCAAAACCGGTTGGAGCGCCAAAAGTTACAAACGTATTATAGGCGCTAACGATCGTGTGCGCGTGGGCGTTGTGGGTTTTTCTGACCGTCACCGCAGCTCGCATATGCCTTGTTTTATGAACCACTGCAAAGAACTTAACTTTGAAGTAGTGGCTGTGTCTGACATCTGGAAGACCCGACGAGAACAAGGCGCTGCCATGTGGAAGGAAAAGATGCAGAATGATGTAAAAGCTTTCCGTAATAATGATGAGTTGTATAGCAGTAAAATGGTTGATGCCGTATTTATAGGCACTGCCGATTTTCAGCACGCCCTGCATACCATTGAGGCGGTAAGAGCCGGTTGTGATGCCTACGTGGAAAAGCCCTTTGCCGAAACCATGGAGGACAATAAGGCCGCCCTTAAAGCCGTAAAGGAAACCGGTAAAATAGTGCAGATAGGTTCGCAGCGTCGTAGCGGCACCAATTATCATGCGGCTAACGAGTTTATTAAATCGGGCAAGTTTGGACCAATAACCATGGTTGAATTAACCTGGAACGTAAACCAGCCCGGTCGCTGGCGCAGGCCCGAGTTATTGCCTTTGTTAAAAGAAGAAGATACCGATTGGAAACGCTTTTTAATGAACCGTCCGTTCGAGAAATTCGACCCGCGAATTTATTTGGAGTATCGCCTGTTTTGGCCGTATTCATCTGGCTTACCCGGCCAATGGATGAGCCACCAGATCGACACCGTACACTGGTTCAGCGGCTTAAAACATCCCCGCAGCGTGGTAGCCAACGGCGGCATTTACCAATGGAAAGATGGTCGCCGTAATTGGGACACCATTATGGCCGCGTTTGATTACGGTCCGCTGGATGATATGAGCAAAGGGTTCCAGGTAACATTCGGCTCGCGCATGCACAATGGCGATGAGCACCCGGCAGAGATCTATTACTCAAACGGCGGGGAGTTGAACCTCATCACCAACAAAATATCACCCAAAGGCGGCTTAACGCAAAGAGCGGCAGCGGCTATGGGCATGCAGGCAAACCTGTTGCCCGAAGTAAGTTTGGATAACAGCGAACAGGTGGTGGCATCGGCCAATACCGGCGGCGATAAGTTGACCTCAAACCACGTGCGCAACTGGATGGAATGCGTACGCAGCCGTAAACAACCTAACGCACCTGTTGAAGCTGGTTACAGCCACAGTATTGCCAACATCATGACCACCGCCGCGGCCCACACCGGCTCAAAAGCAACGTTTGATGAAAAGGCACAGGAGGTTATGGTTAATGGTAAAGTATTTAAATATTAATAACCATGATGAAAGCCAGGTTTTTAGGTTGTTTAGCCATTACGTCGGTATTATCATTAAGTGTTAAGGCTCAAAATGAGCCGGTTACTGTTAAGCGAAACGATCAACAAAAGAAAGTTGAAGTGCTGATAGGGGGCAAGCCTTTTACAACATTTATGTACCCCGATACGCTGGAGAAACCTTTTTTGTACCCCATAACTACTGCCACCGGTACCGAAATTACAAGAGGGTTTCCACTTAATCCTAAACCGGGCGACCCAACCGACCACCCACATCATATTGGGCTGTGGTTTAACTTTGAAAATGTAAACGGGCTTGATTTCTGGAATAACTCTTACGCTATACCCGCCGCCCGCAAAAACCAGTACGGTTGGATCAAAACGCAAAAAGTTACCGAAGCTAAAGGCGGCACCAAAGGTGTTGTGGCTTATGATGCTAACTGGACCAACCAGGTAGGTGATGTAATACTGAACGAAACCACCCGGTTTGAATTTAGCGGCAATAACAATCAACGGATAATTGACCGCGTTACCACGCTTAAAGCTGTACAAAAAGCTGTTTTTACCGATGTTAAAGATGGTATGCTGGGCCTGCGCCTGGCACATGAGCTGCAAATGCCAACTACTAAAGACGAAAAGTTTACCGATAACAAAGGCATTGTTACCGTTGTAAAAGGCGGAACCGATAAAGTGCCCACCGGCAACTACCTCACCAGCGAGGGTAAAACCGGGGATGCCGCCTGGAGCACCCGTGGCGTATGGTGTAAGGTGTACGGCAAAATGGGTGCCGATTCGGTAAGCGTTGCCATTATCGATCATCCGGGTAATCCTAATTATCCTACCTTTTGGCACGCACGCGGATACGGCTTGTTTGCCGCAAACCCGCTGGGCGAAAAGGTATTTACAAACGGCAAGTCTGAAAAAAACCTGACGCTTAAACCCGGCGAATCGGCAACGTTTAAATACAGGATCGTGATCGAGAACGGCAAGCAAACATTAAGCACTGCTCTGCTGAATAGCATGGCGGGTAGTTTTGGTAAAAAATAGCATCCTTAACTTATCTATAATGAAAAACCTCTTATATAAAATGGCATTGCTAACCGGCTTCATGTTAAGCGGCTGGTTGCCAAACCGTGCAATAGCGCAGGATAAAAAACTGCTCTTCCCCGAAGCGCCGGGCATCGTATCGTTTACCTATCGTAATCAGTTTGCCAAGGATGTGCCTGGTACGCTGGATATGATTAAAGCCAACGGCATTACCGATATTGAGTTTTCGAACTTGTTTAACCAAAAGCCCGAAGACTTGAAGCGTATGCTTGATGAACGTGGTTTGAAATGCTCATCGTACGGCGTGAGCTGGGAAGCCCTCACCGGTAAAACCGACGAGGTGGCGGCCGCAGCCAAAGCTTTGGGTGCTCAGTTTGTTCGCGTAGCAAATATTCCGCATGCTAAAGGCTCATTTACTTTAGATAACGCCAAAATGGCCATTGCCGAATTTAGTCGGGTGGGGAAGATATTAAAAGACAAATATGATCTGGAGTTTATTTACCATAACCACGGTTTTGAGTTTGAGCCTTACGAGGGCGGTACGCTGTACGATTACATCGTAAAAAATACCGACCCTAAATATGTGAGCTTTGAGCTGGATATCCTTTGGGCATTCTTCCCCGGTCAGGACCCGGCCAAGTTACTGAGCACCTACCCAACACGCTACCGTGCCCTGCATTTAAAAGATTTGAAAAAAGGCGTAGCCGGTAATAATTCAGGCGGCACCGATCAAAATAACGATGTAGTTTTAGGCACCGGGCAAATTGATATTCCGGCTGTTTTAAAGGCCGCGCGTAAAGCGGGCGTTAAACATTATTACATTGAAGATGAAAGCAGTGGCTCGGTTGAGCAGGTGCCACAAAGCATTAAATACATCAACAGTTTAAAGAAATAACAAACATTACACATATCATGAACTTAAAGAAACTTTATAGCGTAACCACTTTTGCAATATGCTTATTGGCTGTATGCACTACGGCCAGTGCCCAACTTAATACCCTTACATCTAAAGAGAAAAAAGAAGGCTGGAAACTGTTGTTTGATGGTAAAACCAGCAACGGCTGGCGCAGCGCTAAAGGCAACACTTTCCCTACTGCAGCCAACGGCTGGATCATTAAAGATGGAACCTTAACCATACAAGGATCAAACGGTGCCGAATCGCAAAACGTGGGCGATATTGTAACCACGGGTGAGTACGGCGCTTTTGAACTGAGCTTTGATTTTAAGCTTACTCCGGGAGCTAACAGTGGTGTTAAATACTTTGTAACACTTGGCGAAAAAACAGGTGGATCGGCTATTGGTTTAGAGTACCAGGTTTTAGATGATGAAAAGCACCCCGATGCCAAAATGGGACGTGATGGTAACCGTACCTTGGCTTCACTTTATGATTTAAAAACATCCAACAAAGCAAGCGCTGTTAAACCCATAGGGGAGTGGAACACCGGTAAGGTAATTGTATATCCTAATAACCATGTTGAGCATTGGTTAAACGGTGTAAAAGTGCTGGAGTATGAGCGTAAATCGCCCGAGTTTCGTGAGTTGGTTAAAATGAGTAAATACAAAGTATGGAAAGATTTTGGTGAAGCCGATAAAGGCCACATTCTGTTGCAAGACCATGGCAACGAGGTAAGTTTTCGCAATATAAAAATCAAAGAGCTTAAATAGTTTTGCGTGTTGGGTAATACGTTTTTAGGAATAAAGTGGTGAGTACAACAAACATAATAAGCTTTGCCTGGCTAAGTTTAGCCGTGTTTGCTGTTATGGCAAGTTATGGTTTCCATACACTCAAAAGGTTCGAAATAAACAGTTATGCCCAGGGCACCACTTATAGCATAATATATTACGCGGCGGATAGTGTGGTTACCAAAAAACAAACCGATAGTTTGTTGAGCCGGTTGGATAAATCCGTATCATTATACTTGCCAACTTCGCTTATTTGCAGGTTTAACCGCTCGGCCAAAGGCATTGAGGTTGATGAACCGTTCAGGATACTTGTGCAAAAAGCTATAGCCATTAACAAAGCTACTAATGGAGCGGTTGATGTAACCGTAAAACCTTTGGTAGATGCCTGGGGCTTTGGCGCTAATAAGCCCGAGCTGGCCCCTGATGATAAAACCATACAGCGCATCTTAAAAAATGTGGGTACCGGTAAAATTTGGCTAAAGGGTAGTTTTCTACATAAAAAATACCCCGGTGTGCAAATAGACCTAAACGGTATTGCACAAGGTTATTCGGCCGATTTACTGGCGGGGTTATTAGAAAAGCATCATGTTTGGTGCTACATAGCCGAAATTGGCGGAGAGCTGCGTATAAAAGGCCGCAAACCCGATGGCGAAAAATTTACCGTTGGCATTGAGGCTATTGATGGTAATGATATGGCCCCCGGGCCAATACGAAAGGTAATTAGCTTTACTGATGGTGCAGTTACTACATCGGGCAATTACCGTAAGCATCTGCAATCGGGCGGTAAGCAAATTTCGCATATCATCAACCCCAAAACCGGGTACCCGGCACAAACCGGGATGATTAGCGTAACGGTTTATGCCAAAGATGCCATTACAGCCGATGGTTATGATAATGGCTTTATGGCCATGGGATTGAAGAAGACGCTTACTTTTTTGGCCAATCAAAATAACATGCAAGCGTACATTGTTTACAAAAAAAGCGATGGCACCGTTGCTGATACGGCTACCAACGGATTTAAAGCATACGAACTGAAAAGATGAAACGGAGAATATTTGTTAAAAATACAGGTATAATAGCAGGGGGACTAATGCTGGGCAATACGGCCGGAGCGTTTGCCAAAAGTGCCGATCGCATCATCAATATAGGTATTATTGGCTGCGGAGACAGGGGTAAAGGTATTATGCGGGTTATAGACCAGTTTCCGCAAAAGTTTAAGGTGGTGGCCATATGCGATGTGCTGGATATGCGCCTGGCCGAAGCACAAAAGCTTGCCAAAGGAAACAATTACAGCCAGTATAAAAATCATAAGCAACTACTGGCCGATGAACAGGTGCATGCCGTAGTAATTGCTACCCCGCTTAACATGCACTACCCCATCGCTCTTGATGCGCTGAAAGCCGATAAGCATCTCTATCTCGAAAAAACCATGACCTTTAATGTGCAGCAGGCCCTTGATCTGGTTAAACTGGCAAAGGCCCACCCCAATCAGGTGGTACAGGTTGGGCATCAGTACCGCTACTCGCCATTATACTACAAGGTTAAGGAGATGATTGCCAAAGGTTACTTGGGCAAAATAAGCCAGGTTGATTGCCGGTGGGACCGCAACGCCAACTGGCGCCGTTCTGTACCCGATCCGTCGCTCGAGCGGCAGATCAATTGGCGCATGTATAAAGAGTACTCGGGCGGGTTGGTAGCCGAGTTATTGTCGCACCAGATAGATTTTATAAACTGGGCGTTTGATACCCATCCGTCGGAGTTTATGGCAACAGGCGGAATTGACGTTTTTAAGGATGGCCGCGAAACCTTTGATAATGTGCAGGTAGTATTGCGTTATGGCGAACAAAATATGGTAGGCAATTTTGGCGCTACCTGCGGTAATAGCCGCGATGGTTATTTGTTTAAAATTAAAGGCACCAAAGGCACAGTATCATTATTAACAGACCAGGGCGTGTTTTACCCCGAAAAAGCTGCGGCTGAGAAAACCCTGGTTGACGGTGTTACCGGCGCTACCAAAATTACCTGGAATAAAGATGGCGGTACCTCCATTTTACCCGAACCAACCAAAGATGGCACCTGGTATGCCCTTAGTGATTTTTATGAGAAGATCGGCAGTGGCCAGCTGCCCGACTCTAACGTATACACAGGTGCCAAAACGGCTATTTGTGTGCATTTGGCTAACCAGGCTTTGTATAACAACGAAATTGTGCGCTGGAAGAATGAGTACAATGTATAACTACATAAAATTTGGATGCCTGCCATATGAATAATAACCCACTCCTTTAATTAATTGGTGTGAACTTTAAGCAGCTTGGGCTGTCAATTTCTATTGCGATAGGAGTTGGCAATAACGCTCCTGTTTCTGCATCTATAGTAAAAACCACCACCTTGTTTTCTTTTTGATTAGCTACTAATAAATAGTTACCCGCAGGGTCAATTACAAAATTACGGGGTTCTTTGCCGCCGCTGCTTTGCCGTTGCACCAAGGTAAGTTTACCGTCCAGAGGGTTAATCTTAAACACAATGATCTCATTAGCATCACCGCGGTTACTGGCGTAAACAAACCGTCCATTGGGCGATATATGGATATCTCCGCCGCTTATCTCGCCATCAAATCCTTCGGCAAGCATGCTAATGGTTTGTATATGTTGCGGCTGCCCGTTGTTATAATCGTAAGCAAAAACATTGCCGCCCATCTCGCTTACCAGGTACAGGTATTTATGGTTAGGGGTAAAGGCTACATGTCTTGGGCCATCGCCCGGCGGCAGTGCAGTAGCAGAGGGGGTAAGTGGCGTTAAAATATTACTGTGGTTGGGGTTGTAACGGTAAACATGCAGGGTGTCGTCGCCTAAGTCGGTATATAGTAAATGATTTTCATCGGGCGATAGCATGGCAATATGCACGTGCGATTTTTCCTGCCGGCCGCTATCAGGTCCTGAGCCTTTTAATTGGATGATTTGCTTAGCCTTACCCAGTGAGCCATCGGTATTGATGGGGAAAGCATATACGCTGCCACCCTCATAATTGGCGGCAAATACATGCTTCTGCGCTTTATCAACCGATATATAGCATGGCCCCGGCCCTGAAGGCTGTGTGTTAAGCAGATGAATGGTGCCATCGACAGGATCGAACGAAAATGCACTGATGCCCCCGGTGCTATTTACCCCAACCTCGTTTACCGAGTAAATAAAACGGTTATTGGCCGCTACACATAAGTAGGTAGGATTATCAATACCCACCGCTGTACGGTTTAAATAACTGAGCTCACCGTTTTCTGTATTAAAACGATACACATAAATACCTTCGGTACCGTTGGTTGTATATGATCCAATTATCAAATTAAGAACCGGGTTAGCCATATAGCATTAGTTGTTAAGGCTTAACGCCATGCTCCAAAAAGGGTTTTGCAAATTTGCCATTCAACAAAAAAGCCATCCTGGTTTATCAGAATGGCTATATATTATTAAAAAATCTTGATTCCTGACTCTTGTCTCTTGCTTCTTTTTACTAAACTTTCACCAAATGCTTTAACTGAATAACTTCTTTTTCTTCCAAAAATCTCCATCGACCGCGTGGTAAGTCTTTTTTGGTAAGGTTGGCGTAAATAGTACGGTCGAGTTTTACAACCTCGTAACCCAAATGCTCAAATATACGGCGCACAATGCGGTTTTTACCGCTGTGTATTTGTATGCCTATCTCGCGTTTGCTGCCACCTTGTACGTAACTAACCATGTCGGGCTTAATTAAGCCGTCTTCCAGTTCTAAGCCATACTCAATTTTGTTCAGGTCGCCTTGGCTTAAAGCCTTATTTAGCTCAACCTGGTAAATTTTTGTAATGCTGTTACGCGGATGCGAAAGCTTGTCGGCCAGTTCGCCATCATTGGTCATGAGTATTAAACCGGTAGTATTACGGTCTAAACGGCCAACGGGGTAAATACGTTCTTTGCTGGCTTTGTCAACCAGGTGCATTACCGTACGTCGCTCCTGAGGATCTTCGGTAGTGGTAATATAGTCCTTTGGTTTGTTCAACAGCACGTATACCATTTTCTCGCGCTTCAGGGTCTCGCCGTTGTAGCGTATCACATCTTTTGATGGGTCAACCTTGTGGCCCAACTCAGATATAACCTCGCCGTTAACCGATACCACGCCTGCTGCGATCAGCTCATCGGCCTTACGGCGCGAGCAAATGCCAGCATTCGATATATAACGGTTTAAGCGTATTAAATGGCTGTCGTCGCTTTCGGCTGCTTTTTTATTACGGCCTCGTAAGGTCGTTTTGGGGCGATCTTCGTTAAAATCATCATTAGCCGGTTTGCGGTAATTTGATGGTCTTTCGCCCGATTGCTCTTTGCGCTCGCGGAAAGGTTTACTACGATCTTCGCCTGCCGGTTTACGGAAGTCTGATGATCTTTCGCCTCCTTGCTCACGGCGTTCGCGGAAGGGTTTGTTGTTGTTTTCGTCGCGTGCGGGTTTATCGGCCCAGGTACGGCTACTGCCTACTGCGCGGCTAAATTTCTTCTCGCCGCCTTCGCGTTGATCGCCTTCGCGGGGTTTAAATCCGCTGCTTCTGTCGCTGCCTTTAAAATCACCACCAAATGATTTTTTGAATGGTTTATTGGTGCTGCTGCCACGGCTCTCACCTGCCCGTTTAAACGGACGGTCGGAGCTTGTGCCTTCACCAGGGTTGCTGCGGTCGCCAAACGGTTTTTTACCGGCTGTTGAGCCAAAGTTCCTTTTGGGTTTTTCATCGGCGTTAAAACCGCCCGATGAAGATTTGCGCCCTGCTGTAAACGGTTTTTTATCGCCATCGGCAGCAAACCTTTTTTTAGGTGCGCTATCGTCTGACTTTTTGAAACCTGAATTAGCATTACGGGTACGCGGTGAAGAGCTGTTGCGTGGTTCGTGGCCACTGCCGCCGGTGCGCCTGCCGGCTGAATTGTTGGACTTGTCGTCGCGACTGTTCCCTGGTTTTTTGAATACCATATTTTGTTGTTAAAGCTTTAAAAGCGGGCAGCAAAGGTACGAAAATTTGAGCAATTGCGAAAAAAATTTCCACATACAAAATCGCGCTTTAAATACCCGTCAAGGCATTGTTTTAAGATTTTTTCCACAGTGCTCAAAACACTAAGTTGGCATAAGTAGTTGATATTGTGATATGTTTTGTACCTTTGCCCCACACATCTACCTGTGTATTGTTGAACTAAATAAAATTGAATGATTAAAAATCACCTCATTACGTGCTCCGTAATATGTGTGCTGTTTATCATTTCAAGACTCTTCGTTTTCAGTGTTGATCACAAAGAGGAATTGAAAAGCAGTCCTGTTCGATTTAACGTTTTTGAAATCAAAAAGGTTGAAGAGAATCCAAAATTAAACTTTGCCGACGAGAATGTGCCGGTAAAGAATTTGAAAGTAAAACGTAAGATCAGCTACTCCATCTGGAAGCATAGCCGATACACCTCACAAGCCAAAGAGCTACAAGCTCAGGCCGCTAAATGGTTCCCGATGATCGTTCCCATTTTGCAGTTTTACGGCATTCCCGAAGATTTTAAATATGTTCCATTATTGGAATCGGGTTTTAAAAAGCAGGCACGTTCACCGCGTGGCGCAGCTGGTATATGGCAGTTTATGCCCGGTACCGCCCGCCAGTATGGCTTAAAAGTTGGCCACGGTAAAGATGAACGCCTGAACAACCGCAAGGCTACCATTGCTGCATGCAAGTATATTAAAGACTTGTATAATGAAATGGGAAGCTGGACATTGGCTGCGGCTGCTTACAACGCTGGTTCGCCACGTATGCAAAAAGCAATTAACCGCAAAAACGGGGGTAATTATTTCTTTATGAAATTAAACCGCGAAACCGGTATGTATGTATACAACCTGGTAGCCATGAAAGAAGTTATGGACAAAGAGGTAGAGGAAAACTATGGCCCGATGATGGCCAATGTACTCCCCGCCGACACATTGTCATTTAACTAAAATATTTAGTATTTACGGAGCAAATGAGGCCTGTATGCATTGTGCATACAGGCCTTTTTAGTATATTTGCCGCTCGTTTTGAGATAATTATACGCGGCCAAAAAACTTAGCGGCCGTTTACAAGTTAAATACTTGTTTGTTAACAACATTTATGGCTGAAAAAACAATTGACCTGGGCGAACAAAGTGAAGTTGAAGTGTACGGAGCCCGGGTACATAACCTCAAAAATATTGATGTTTCTTTTCCGCGCAATAAGCTGGTTGTAATTACCGGTTTAAGCGGCAGCGGAAAATCTTCATTAGCTTTCGATACCATTTATGCTGAGGGGCAACGCCGGTATATGGAAACATTTTCGGCCTACTCGCGCCAGTTTATGGGCGGCATGGAACGGCCCGATGTTGATAAGGTTTCGGGCCTTAGTCCGGTTATTGCCATTGAGCAAAAAACCACCAGCAAAAACCCGCGCTCAACCGTAGGTACCATTACCGAGATATACGATTTTATGCGTTTGCTTTTTGCCCGTGCCGGCGAAGCCTACTCCTATGTAAGCGGGCAAAAAATGGAGCGCATGAGCGAAGATCAGATCATGCGTACCATTGCCGAAAAATTTGACGGCCAGCCCGTAAATATTTTGGCTCCCGTAGTAAAGGGGCGTAAAGGGCATTACCGCGAACTTTTTGAGCAAATACGCAAGCAAGGTTATCTCAAAGTATATGTTGATGGAGCCATTGTTGATGTGGAGCCCAAAATGCAGTTAGACCGCTACAAAATTCACGATATAGATATTGTGGTTGACCGGTTGGTAATTAGCGAGAAGGATAGCAAACGTTTATACACTTCAGTACAATCGGCCTTAAAAACAGCAAAGGGCATCATTCGCATTGCCGATAAGGACAATAACGTATCGTACTTTAGTAAGTACCTAATGGACCCGGTTTCGGGAATATCCTATGATGAGCCTCAGCCTAACACCTTCTCGTTTAACTCGCCTTACGGTGCTTGCGAAAAGTGCGGTGGCCTGGGGTATATCTTCGTGGTCGATGAATCGTCGGTTATTCCTAACCCTAAGCTAAGCATTATTAACGGAGGCCTGGCCCCGCTTGGCGAGTACCGCGAAACCTGGGTTTTCCAGGTACTAAAGGCACTGGCTAAAAAGTATGAGTTCTCGTTATCGGTACCTCTCGAAAAAATTCCGCGCGAAACGCTGGATATTATCCTCAATGGTTCGCCCGAAATAATTACTGTTGCCGTTGAATACAATAAATGGAACGTGCAAAGTTATCAGGTTACGTTTGATGGTATTATGCGTATGCTCGAAGAGCAGCAGGAACGTAAGAGCGAAGATGCTCCTGACGATCTTGAATCTTTCCGTACGCTAAAGGTTTGCCCGGTTTGTGAAGGTGCAAGGCTTAAAAAGGAATCGCTGCATTTTAAGGTGGATGAGAAGAATATCTTTGAGTTGGCCACCATGGATATACGTACCCTGCAAGAGTGGTTTGAGGGTATTGAAGACCGCCTTAATGAGCGCCAGAACGTAATTGCCCGCGAAATACTGAAAGAGATACGTGCACGCATTGGCTTTTTGCTGGATGTGGGATTGAGCTATTTAACGCTCGACCGTACCGCACGTACCCTATCGGGTGGCGAGGCGCAGCGTATACGTTTGGCCACGCAAATTGGCTCGCAGCTAATGAATGTAATGTACATTTTAGATGAGCCCAGCATTGGCCTGCACCAGCGCGATAACGACCGCCTGATAACCGCCCTCAAAAACCTGCGCGATTTAGGAAATACGGTATTGGTAGTTGAGCACGATAAAGACATGATACTGGAGGCCGACTATGTGATTGACATGGGCCCGGCAGCCGGTGTACATGGAGGTACCGTGGTAGCCGAAGGCACGCCTGCCGAGCTGATGGCTATGCATACGCTAACCACATCATACATTAACGGCGAGCGCGAAATTGCCATACCTAAAGAACGCCGCAAGGGTAACGGTAAATCGGTTACGTTGAAGAAAGCCACCGGCCATAACCTTAAAAAGGTAACGGTAGAGTTTCCATTAGGTAAACTAATTGGTATAACCGGTGTATCGGGCAGTGGTAAATCCAGTTTAATTACCGAAACGCTTTATCCTATCCTTAACCATCATTTTTTCAGGGCTAAAAAAACACCTCTACCTTATGATAAAATTGAGGGACTGGAAAATATTGATAAGGTTATCGAGATAGATCAAACGCCAATTGGCCGTACTCCACGCTCAAATCCGGCTACTTATACGGGTGTGTTCTCAGATATTCGTGCATTGTACGTACAACTGCCCGAATCGAAGATACGCGGTTATAAACCCGGCCGTTTTTCGTTCAACGTAAAAGGTGGCCGTTGCGAAACCTGCCAGGGTGCAGGTTTAAAAGTTATTGAAATGAACTTTTTGCCCGATGTACAGGTACCCTGCGAAGAATGCGGCGGCAAACGCTATAACCGCGAAACCTTGGAAGTACGCTACCGCGGTAAATCCATTAGCGATGTACTGGATATGAGTATTGAAGATGCTACGGCATTTTTTGAGCACATCCCGGCCATCTACCGCAAGGTAAAAACATTGAACGATGTGGGCTTGGGCTATATCACTTTAGGCCAATCATCCTTAACCCTTTCGGGGGGCGAGGCACAACGTGTAAAGCTATCAACCGAGTTATCTAAAAAAGATACCGGCAACACTTTCTATATTCTTGATGAACCTACTACCGGTTTGCACTTTGAAGATATTAACGTACTCTTAGGCGTACTGCAACAACTGGTTGACAAAGGCAACACCGTGCTGGTTATTGAGCACAACCTCGACGTAATTAAGGTGGTAGACCATGTGATCGACCTTGGTCCTGAAGGCGGCTCGGGCGGTGGCCAAATTCTATTTAAAGGTACGCCCGAAGGTTTGTGTAAAGTAAAGGAGAGCTTTACCGGGTTGTTTTTGGCTAAGGAGATGGGGATAAAGTAAGAGAGAGGATAGATTACAGAATCAAGAATACAGATTT
Source organism: Mucilaginibacter terrae (assembly GCF_031951985.1). Lineage (NCBI taxonomy): Bacteria > Pseudomonadati > Bacteroidota > Sphingobacteriia > Sphingobacteriales > Sphingobacteriaceae > Mucilaginibacter > Mucilaginibacter terrae. The sequence continues at coordinate 4,012,668 of NZ_JAVLVU010000001.1, forward strand.
AAGATAATACTATGGAGGCACAATAATTTGTGCCTCTTTTTGTTTAATTTGCTTTATCACAGTTTTTCTGAATATGAAATATACATGCATCTGTTTTCTATTGTTGTTAGCTTGCTCTGCCAAAGCGCAACCATCAACTTACAAAGCATTAATTACCAAAGCCGATTCTTTATATCAGGCTAAAGATTACGAGGCCTCAGCCCGGGCATATTCTGCTGCTTTTAAAAGTAATAAATGGAGAGGAGAAGTTACAGACCGTTATAATGCTGCCTGCTCATGGGCTTTGGCAAACGTGCCCGACAGCGCCTTGGCTAATTTAGAATATGTGGCTTATAAAGATGGTTACCGAAATTACCAGCATATTACTAAAGATACCGATTTGGCCTCTTTATATATTAACAAGCGTTGGCCTAAATTGCTTAAGCAGGTAAAGCTGAATGAGCAGGAAGCAGAAAAGAAACTGAATCAACCTTTAATAAAAGAGCTTACCGGTATTTATGACGACGACCAATCGTACCGTTTAAAATTAGATTCGGTTGGTAAAAAGTATGGGCGCAATTCTAAAGAAGTGAAAGACCTTTGGTCTACTATCCGTGAAAAGGATTCGGTAAATCTCTCTAAAGTTACAGTCATTTTAGACAAGCATGGCTGGCTTGGTGCCGATGTTGTTGGCGATAAGGGCAACCTTACCCTATTCTTAGTGATACAACATGCCGATATAAAAACACAGGAAAAATATCTGCCCATGATGCGGAAAGCTGCTACAGAAGGCAAAGCAAATTCTGCAAATCTTGCCTTACTTGAAGACAGGGTTGCCATACGCCAGGGCAAAAAGCAAATTTACGGCAGTCAAGATCTCCATTGATAAAAATGGCAAAGCAACCATTGATCCTATTGAGGATGAGCCCAATGTAAACAAGCGCCGGGCAGCAGTTGGCTTGCAGCCGTTAGAAGACTATGTTAAGCAATGGGGTATTGAGTATCATTTGCCGGTCAATTAGAATTATTCAACAAGTTTACCATTATGGTAATGAATGCTTTTATTTATTGTTTTAAAGTTTGGTTCACAACATTAGTGGTGGCAACGTTTATACTTGGCATTATTTCGGGTACAGAGCCTTTTTCATTTATGCTCTTCGGAGTATTTATAGGCGGAGGTTTAGCTGTGCCGGGGTTGTTTTTACTATGGCTGTCGGCTATAGGGTTAGCATATTACAGGCTATCACAAAAACTTTTTAAATATTGGCTTTCTTTAATAGCGGCTATATTATGTATACTACAAATGATTGCTGGTGCCTGGAGCAGTGGTAATACTGCTAACATGTACTTGTGTTTACCATTTATAGCTGTAAGTGCGTTTTGTATATGGTATTACAAAGCAAAATTCATCAAAGCCACAGCCTGAAAATTATACTTTTCTTATCATGAAAAACTTCGTCTTTTTCTTCATTATGGTGGTTTTGAGCTTACTTAAAGGCTATGCACAACCATCAACTGCACAATGGGCAGTTAAAGGTGTGAAAGGCATGAACCTCATATTAAAAAACGACAGGCAGTTAAAAACTAATTTGTTCAATTTAAAGTATATGGGTGTTTTGCAAACCCGTAATAAGGCTCCTTATTACATATTATCGGGTAGGGGATGTAATGAGTGTGGAGCCAACCTCTCTATTTATATATGGTCGCAGAGCGATGGGCCAATGCTGCCCGAAGGCAAGCAACTCAGGTACGCCTATCCGGGTAAAGAAAATGATTATGAAACAGGTAAGGCCGTTTTTGAAAGCCGTATGTTTTACAGTGATTGCAGCGGGTATAGCAATAGTGTTGTTTGGTTGCAACGCAGCCTTAACAAAAAAAATAAATGGGTAGAAGATATGTTTTTAGTGAGCGTTAAGAACGATAAACTTGTAGAAACCCGCGTGGCAAAGGTGAATAAGAGTGCAAAGGCCATGATTTTATCTGCAACCTGTAAGGAGTTGCCCGGTATAGATGTATCTACAGAACTGTAAGCTATGCAAACATTAAAGGTTAAAGATTATTATTCTACCTATTTGATAATTGCTATTCCCTGTACTTTTCCTATTGCTCTCGCAATTGTTTCCAGCGTTTTAAACTGGGATGTGTTATTGGCTTTTTTTATCACCTTCATTATTTATGCTGTCCTCTTCACTTTCTATGTGAGGTTCCTTAACCGCGAACAAGACAAATACTTGATTACTGCAGATGAGGAAAAGTTGACACTTCGGCGTTATGGAACTTTTCAGTGGAATGCTATTGTTAGTATAGAGGCTTATACCAAAAATTTTGGGTGGGGCCGGAGGCGGAGTGATTCCAGGTATGTGAATATTAAATTGGCCGATGGAAGAAAGCTTTCAATAAATGTGGATAATTGCGATTACAGTAATGATGAAATTGCAGAACGTCTCCATAAAATTGGCGGCTTTACCAATTTGGCTTCGGTAAAACAAAACTGAATTGTCGATATTTATCTGTTATGCTACCTCTACTCACCGCCCCGCAAATTCGCGAAGCTGATGCTTACACCATAGCCCATGAGCCTATCAGTTCAATTGATTTAATGGAACGTGCTTCAAAAGCCTTTGTGAGCTGGTTTGTTAATCATTATCAGGATAAGCAGGAGACCATATCAGTTTATTGCGGCACTGGCAATAACGGCGGCGACGGTTTAGCTATAGCACGGTTACTTTTTGAACATGATTACATCAATATTGAAGTTAAAGTAGCCCGCTACTCCGATAAGTCCACTACCGATTTTGATGCTAATTTTGCAAGATTAAAAGAGCTATCCATATCAATTCATGAACTCGATGATGGCGATACACAACCCGCCGAAGATGCCGATATTATAATTGATGCCTTGCTGGGCAGCGGCCTTAATAAACCGTTGGAGGGTAATTTTAAGAGCTTGGTAGAGTATTTGAACAGCTTGCAAAAAAACGTGGTAGCCGTTGATTTACCCACCGGTTTTTACACCGATGGCGAACTTGAAGAAACTGCAACGATTTTGAAAGCCGATTTGGTGATCACCTTCCAACAGCCTAAGATTAACTTTTTACTACCCGAATCGGCACCTTATATAGATTGTTGGGAGGCTGTAAACATTGGCTTGGATGAGGGTTTTATTAGATCGTTGCAGTCGCCTTACCAAATGGTGGAGGAAAAGGATGTTAGAGCGATACTTAAACCCCGCGCAAAGTTTAGCCATAAAGGAACTTATGGGCATGCTTTAATTATTGCAGGGCAGGCTAAAACTATGGGTGCGGCGTTGTTATGCTCCTCGGCCTGCGTTTATGCCGGAGCGGGATTAACCACAGCTTGCGTTCCTGAAAGTGGATTGACGGCCTTAAACAGTTACCAGGCCGAGGTAATGGCCATTGTAAGGAATGATTATGCGCTGCCCGACCTGGAACTATCTAAATTCACCACCATTGCTATAGGCCCCGGTTTGGGCACAAGCGATGATGCCCTGGCCTTGCTTCAACGTGTATTGAATGATTATGGCAAACCTATTGTAATTGATGCCGATGGGTTGAACCTGCTGGCTGCAAACCCCAAACTATTGGAACAATTACCTGCCGGTAGTATTATTACACCCCACCTTAAAGAGTTCGATCGTTTGTTTGGTGAGCATAAAAACTGGTGGAAAAGGCTACAAACGGCACAGTTGAAAGCTGGAGAGTTGGGGATTTATATCGTATTGAAGAATAGCTATACCATAACAGCAACTCCGCAGGGGACGCTGTATTTTAATTATACAAGTAATGCGGCTATGGCAACAGGGGGGATGGGTGATGTATTAACGGGAATTATTACGGCTATGCTGGCTCAAAATTACACACCCGAACAAGCATCCATTGCTGGTGTGTATTTACACGGTAAAGCTGGTGATGAGTTAGCCCTTCCTAACAGGCTTAATGTGGTGTTGCCCGGGCAGGTTGCGGCATACCTGCCGGCTACAATGGCAAAAATGTTATAAAAAATAAAAGGGCCACATGTATTTGAATGCAACCCCTTCACTATTAACTGACCTTATAAAGAACAACAAATACTTTTTAAAAGTTACTTATAAGACGCTACGAAATGTAAATAGTTACAGAGTATTTCAAAAAAATTTAATTTTCTTTTCAGGGAGAGAAAAAATTGTTTCAGAACAATATTTTCAATTAATAGATATGGCAAAATATAGTTTTACAAACTGGCTATTACCACCATTTGATCCATAGTAGGATTAACACTGCCTCCACGGGGTTCAATAGTAACGGCAAATGCCTGTGCAGTGCCAATTGATTTCATGGTCTTCATATCTGCTGAATCGGTTGCAGCAGTATCAAACACGCCCAAATCAACCGGTTTTCCATCGGCAATAGCCCATAGCTGGTACTGGTGACCTTTATCGGCAGCGGGTAGCTTAGCGGTTTGTAAATCAACCAATACTTTGCTTTTGCTGGCGCTCCAGGCAACAGTAAGTGCCGAAGCCGGTGTTTTTTGGGTGCCTTTTAATTGTATAAGCTTGTAAGATGGGTCGCGGAATACATTGATCTCTTCGCTCATATTGTTTACCTGGTTGGCAAACTTTTGATTGCTTAGCGTTAAGGTAATTAATTTTTGTTGCGAATCTTGCAGGCGCGTGTATAGTACCGCAGTAGCTGCAATGCTTACACAAAGCAATAATACACTGGCCGCAAAACCATATTTATAAAATATGCTGGCCGTTGGTTTAGCTGCTGAAACTGCTGCCAGGCGTCTGCTTATAACGTCATCGCGATCTTCATGCTGCACTGTTTTAAGGCGGCGGTCATCGGCAAAATTAGTCAGGAGGCTGTTCAGCACGCGGTCGCGTAATTGTGGAGCAGGTTCAACTGCATAAGCATCGGCATATAAAATAGTGGCTCTTTCAATCTCGTCAAGTTCGGCCTGTATAGCAGGGTGCTGTGAGGCCATAGTTTCCACTTGCAGCTTTTCTTCTGAGCTAATATCGCCCAGAGCATAAAGCTCCAACACTCCCGATTCTATATATGCCCTTATCTCTTCCACCTTTTAATTGAAATGCTTACGCAATTGCTGTATTGCCATGCGTAAACGTGTTTTAATGGTTCCTAACGGCATGCCAAGCTCATCAGCAGCTTCGGTATGCGTGTAACCTTTAAAATAAATTAAATCAAGTATTGATTTGTGCTCGGGTCTTAGCGTATCAATCAAATCCTTAACACCTAACAGTTCGGGTTTGTAAACCGTGCTGTTATTCTGATCGATGTAACCTACGTTATTTTCGAGTTCCTGGTTTTTAAAATGATTGCGAAAATCTTTCGAACGTATTTTATCAATAGCAAGATTGCGGGCAATATTGACTATCCAGGTAAACAATCGTCCTTTATCGGGGCTGTAACTGGCGGCAGAGTGCCATATTTTAACAAAAGTTTCCTGTAAAACATCTTCGGCCGTTGGCGTATCATTAATAATACGAATAATTACTCCATACAGCGCTGAAGAGTACATATCATATAAAGCCTCTGCCGCTACCTTTTCGTGGCGTTGCAGGGCAAGTACAAGTTCTTCCTCGCTTAGGGTAATCTTATGTTTTTTGGCCAAAGTGCAGTAAATATAAAATATTATACCACAACATTATAAATCAAATAAATGTTTTTCGGCATGATAAGATGAACGCACAAGCGGACCACTTTCTACATACTTGAAGCCCATTTTGAGGCCAACCTCTTTATAGTAGTTAAATTGCTCTGGTGTAACCCAATCAATAACAGGGTGGTGGTTACGGGTAGGTTGCAGGTACTGGCCTAAAGTTAGTATGTGTACGCCGGCATCGTATAAATCCTGCATAGCTTCTAACACATCTTCTTCACGCTCACCCAAGCCCAGCATAATGCCCGATTTGGTACGTAAGCCCGCGGCCGATATTTGGCGCAGACACTCCAAACTACGATCATATTTAGCCTGGATACGAACTTCACGGGTTAAACGGCGCACAGTTTCGAGGTTGTGTGATACAACTTCGGGGCGCACGGCTATAACACGGGCCAGGTTTTCCCAATTGCCTTTAAAATCAGGCAGGAGGGTTTCTAAAGTAGTTTCGGGGCTTTCGCGGCGGATGGCATTGATAGTTTCGGCCCAAATGATTGAACCACCGTCTTTTAAATCATCACGATCTACCGAGGTAATTACACAGTGTTTAACCTGCATTAGTTTTACCGAGGTAGCCACGCGGTTAGGCTCGTCCATATCAACAGCCAAAGGCCTGCCTGTAGCTACCGCGCAAAAAGAACATGACCGGGTACAAATGTTACCCAATATCATGAAAGTTGCCGTGCCGGCTCCCCAGCACTCGCCCATGTTAGGGCAATTACCACTCTCGCAAATGGTATGCAGCTTATGCGTATCAACCAAACTGCGAACGTGAGCATACTCTTTACCAACTGGGAGTTTTACACGCAGCCAATCGGGCTTGCGTTGTACCTGGTTGGCAGGAATTACCGGCAAATCAATCATAGTTACAAATGTAGGGAAATTTGGAATACAGAGTACAGAATCAAGAGTAAAGACATTGCAATTATAATGCAACAATTAACGCCTGGTAGGAAATCTGTAATCTTGATTCTATATTCTTGAATCGGAATAAAAGTTATTGCACCATCTCCAAAGTCTCTTCAACCGAGATGCCGCCGTGCGACTGGTCCAGAATGCATTCGCCATCTTTTATCAGCAAAAGCTGGGGCGATTCGTGGTGTACTTTAAAATCAGATGCTATTTGGCTGGATATTTCGCGGAACTTGATCAGGTCCAGAAAATAAAGAGGAACGTTTTCAGGAAGTTGGTCCCAGTCCAGCTCAAAACGGCGTTTAGCCATCATGCTTATAGAGCAACGGGTGCTGTGCTTAAAAATAATACTGTAGCCGGGTTGCTGTTTAATGGTGTTTAACTGCTCTGCCGAATCTAACGCTGTCCAAGTCATAGTTAAGTTTGTCAAATATTACTGTCAACAAAAATACGCTATCCGCGTAAAATGGTTTTCAGTAATTTGTCAAATTAACGCCTGTTTATGTCATTATCGGCGGCGGGAGTTGCCGTAAGCCGGGCATAGCTTGTTTGAGCACGATGAGAATGTACCCAGCAAGGTGGCGGCCAGTATGGCAATGTAAAGTACTTTTTTCATTTTGAAACTGCTTATAATGCGTAATTAATCTTGTAACTGGTTGTTAAGGTCAGCCATCTTAATAGCAGTTACAGCAGCTTCAACGCCTTTGTTTCCATGCTTGCCTCCGGCTCTGTCCTCGGCTTGCTGCTCATTATCAGTGGTTAACACACCAAATATAACAGGTTTTGAATACTTTATACTAACATTACTTACACCATTTGCTACTGCGTTGCAAATAAAGTCGAAATGTCGGGTCTCGCCTTGTATTACGCAGCCTAAACAAATAACGGCGTCTAAGTGCTTGTTTTTTAATAAAATATCGGCACCCGATGTTAATTCGAAGCTGCCGGGAACAGAATAGGTGAAAATGTTTTCTTCTAACGTGCCGTTATCAATCAAACTTTGGTAGGCACCCCCGTAAAGGGCGCCTGTAATTTTTGCATTCCACTCGGCCACCACAATGCCAAAACGAAACGGACGCGCATTAGGGATAGTGGTGTTTGAAAAATCAGAAAGATTTTTAAGCTGTGTAGCCATGCAAATAGTTTAATTTATGAACAGCAGAGTGTTGTACGTAAAACTTCAGATTATTGTTTTGCTTCGGCGCGGGCAATGTACTCGTCAATGCTTTGTGCCTCGTTGCTGGTTGGGTAATCAGTTTTAATTTTTTTGTAGGTATCGGCAGCCTCTTTTTGTTGTTTGCGGGCCTCATAAACCAAACCTAATTTTTTAAGATAAAAAGGTGATAAAAACTTATTGTTAGCTTTATCAACCGCATTTTTAAAAAAGCTCTCTGCTTTTTCGTAATCTTTTAATTCAACATAAGCATCGCCAATACTGCCCATTGCTTCGGCGGCTACAATGTTGTCGCTGCTGCTAAAGCTGTTTAGTTTATCAATAGCTTTGTTGTACTCACCTTTATTTAAGTAAGCTACACCTGCGTAGTAGTAAGCAAGGTTAGCAGCTTTGGTATTGCTATAATCGTTAATGATTTTTTCGAAGCCCGGGTAGCTGGCATCGCCTTTTAAGGCTTTGTCCCACTCTTTTTTAGCCCAGTAATCCTGTGCTACATACATTTGGTTAGCCGCTTCAACCTCGCGTGGGGCCAGGTAAAGTTTTTGGTAAGCAATATAAATAGCTATTAATGCAACAATAGCTGCACCAATAAATAACAGGCTTTTTTGATTTTCCATTACGAAGCCACCTGTTGGTACATTAGATTTTTTCTCTGGCGCAACATTGGCGTTCACTTCCGTATTTGACATTTGTATGCTAAAATTAAGTTTGCAAAAATACGTTATTCAAAATTTCTACACAATATCAAATGCCTTAAATATTTACCTTAAATTTTAACCGCCCAAAACACCCCAACCATCGGCTTTTAGTGCTACCTTTGAAGCCTGTTTTATGTACCTGCAGCAACTATCCGTCATCAACTTTAAAAACTATGCCGAGGCCGAATTAGCTTTCAGCGAGGGTGTAAACGCTTTTGTGGGTAATAACGGCGCAGGCAAAACCAATATACTGGATGCTATACATTACCTATCGTTATGTAAAAGCTATTTTAACCCCATAGATAGCCAGCAGGTAAAACAGGGTACCGATTTTTTTATCATTAACGGCACCTTTGACCGTAACGATGTGCCCGAAACAGTAGCCTGTTCGGTAAAAAAAAACCAAAAGAAAGTATTTAAGCGCAATAAAAAAGACTACCAGCGCCTGGCCGACCATATTGGCTTGTTCCCGCTGGTAATGGTATCGCCATATGATGCCAGTATTATTATGGAGGGCAGCGAGGAGCGGCGTAAGTTTGTAGATAATGTAATATCACAAACTGATAATCATTACCTCGACGAACTCATTATATATAATAAGGTATTGGCAAACCGCAACGCACTGCTCAAGCGCATTGCCGAAACCGGACGTTTAGACCCCAGCCTGCTGGAGGTGCTGGATGAGCAACTGGTAGCATCGGGCACCAAAATATTTAAAAAGCGCAGGCAATTTTTAGAAAGCTATACCGTACTGTTTAATCAGTATTATCTTTTTTTAACCGAGGATGCAGAAAAGGTGGAGCTGGTTTACGATTCGCAATTGCTAAATGATGATTTTGCGGCTTTGTTGAAAAAAACTACAGAGAAGGATCGTGTGCTGGAACGCACCACGGCCGGTATTCATCGCGATGATTTGCTGTTTAGCATACATGGTATGCCGCTTAAAAAATTTGGCTCGCAGGGGCAGCAAAAATCTTTTTTAATAGCTCTAAAACTGGCGCAATATATGTACCTGCAACAGCAAAAAGGATTTAAACCATTGTTGCTGCTCGATGATATATTTGATAAGCTTGACGAGCACCGCATTACCAAACTCATGCAACTGGTAAGTAATCACGAATTTGGCCAGGTATTTATTACCGACGCCAGTGCCAGCCGGGTAAGCACCATTTTTGAGCGTATAAGTGTTGAAGTGAAAGTGTTTAATGTAAATGGGGGAGAAGTATCAGTTTAGTAAAAAGTAGTAAGTACAAAGTAGTAAGACAGCTTCTCTGGAATATCCTTCTACTAAATACTTACTACTTTTTACTAAGTACTTTCTACACTAATAAAATAAAGACATGCGTAAGCCTAACGATAAAACTATTAAAGAAGCCATTGAGCAAATGCTCAACGTATATAAAATAAAACGCCGTTTTGATGAAACGGCGGTTATAGCGGCCTGGCCCGATATTGTTGGCAAGCCTGTTGCCAATCGTACCAGTGAGTTGTTTATCAATAATAAAAGGCTTTTTCTTCGAATCGATTCATCGGTTGTTAAAAACGAACTGATGATGATGCGCTCGCAAATACTCGATAAAATTAATACCGAAGCCGGAAGTACGCTGGTTGAAGAAATTATATTTCTTTAGCGTGATGCGTGGCGAGCGTTTTGGCCCGGTTTGGTAAACAGGTCATCGCGTATTACGGCATATATAAGTATGATAGCTGCCGGAATGTAAAATGTAAATTGCACTTCAGGATGCGCTTTAACCAGTGACCAGCTTCCAATAACGAATAGTACTAAAAATACTGAGTAAATAGCGGCTCTTGATGCTTTCTTCATATGGCTAATATAATAAAATGAATTTTCACCCCGAAAAAATTATGCCACAACAATATAAAAAAGGGCTAAATTTATCTTTGGGTAAAAATTAATTTGCCCCAAAGATAAATTTAGCCCTTGTTCTGCAAAGAATATTAATTATTCTTTAGCGAAATAAACTTAAAATTTCTCGAAAGCTGAGAAGTAAAAGCTTCCTTCGATGGCAGCGTTCTCGTCAGAATCTGAACCGTGAACAGCATTTGCTTCTATCGACTCGGCAAACAGCGCACGGATAGTACCGGCTTCGGCTTTGCTTGGATCGGTAGCGCCAATCAGGGTGCGGAAATCAGCTACTGCATTATCTTTTTCTAAGATAGCAGCAACGATAGGACCTGATGACATGAAGCCAACCAGGTCTTTGTAAAAAGGACGCTCGCTGTGTACTGCGTAAAACTCGCCTGCTTTTTCAGGAGTTAACGAAGTATACTTCATAGCTGTAATTTTGAAACCACCTTTAATAATGTGATCTAATATAGCACCAGTGTGGCCGTTGCGTACTGCATCGGGCTTAATCATGGTGAAAGTTTTGTTGTTTTCCATGTTTGTTTAAAAATTGCTGCAAAAATAGAGTTTTGTTACTGAAACCTAAAGCTTTTTGTATAATTTACATGGTTTGTTTATGATATAATTGTTTTAGATTTGCACTTCTTTTTTAGTTGATGTTAGATACAGCCGCGCTTAGTACGCTATTAAACCAGCCTCAAAAAATAGTAATCACCACGCATCATAAACCCGATGGTGACGCTATGGGTTCATCCCTTGGTTTGTATAATTATTTAATACAACTTGGCCACCATGCTAAGGTTGTTGCTCCTACCGATTATCCTGAGTTTTTGTGGTGGATGCCCGGAAACGAAGAGGTAATTATTTACACCGAGCAAACCGAAGCGGCTACTCAACTAATTGCCGAAGCCAGCATTATTTTTTGCCTCGACTTTAATAACCTGAGCCGCATTAACCAAATGGGCGAACTTGTGCGCCAAAGCAGCGCGGTTAAGGTGATGATAGACCATCACCTCGAGCCCGAAGATTTTGACGATTACCGCTACTGGAACATCAACGCCTGTGCAACCGCTCAACTGGTATACACCTTTATTGTAGAAGAACTGCAACGTCCCGACCTGATCAATGCCGATGTGGCCACGGCCCTTTATACCGGCATCATGACCGATTCGGCATCGTTCCGTTTACCTAATACTACCTCGGCCGTGCACCGCATAGTGGCTGATCTTATTGATGCAGGTGCGGTAAACTGGCGTATTCACGAACTGGTTTACAGCAATGCTCCCGAAAACCGTTTACGCTTTTTGGGTTACTGCCTGAGCAATAAGCTCGAAATTTTACGCGAATACAATACCGCCCTCATCAGCGTTACTAATGAGGAGTTAAAACGATACGAATCGCACACCGGCGATACGGAGGGTATTGTTAACTATGCCTTATCAATAACCGGCATCCGTTTAGCGGCCTTTATTGTTGAACGTACCGATATGGTTAAACTATCATTACGCTCAACCGGCGAGTTTCCGGCCAATGAGATATGTAAAAAGTATTTCAATGGCGGTGGTCACCGCAACGCAGCGGGCGGCATGTCGACCTTATCGCTCCAGCAAACTGTAGAAAAATTCAAACAAATATTACCCGAATATAAAACACTGTTAATTCAATAAACAAAAAATGAGAAAAAGTTTAATGCTTTTAACCGCAGCAGCAATTGGCCTGGCCAGCTGCAACAGCGGATTTAAAAAAGGTGAAGGCGGCTTGCTTTACACCATTCACGAAGACAAAGACGGCGCACCTGTTAAAGAGGGCGATTTTATAAGCGTAAACCTGATTGCTAAAACCGATGCTGATTCGGTTTTATTCAATTCGTATGATACCGGTAAGCCTATGCCTACCTTAATGCCTAAACCGCAGTTTAAAGGTGATATTTATGCAGGTATAAGCAAACTGAGCGAAGGCGACAGTGCTACGTTTAAAATCAATACCGACTCGATGTTTAAGGCAAGCCCTAACCCGCGTCCGGCTAACTTAAAAGGTAAATACATTATTTACCAGGTTAAGGTTGTTAAAATTATCCCTAAAGGTAAACTTACCGACCAGGTATTCCAGGGCCGTGTAACCGATTATTTTAAAGCTGAATCGGCTAAACTAAAAGGTGTTGAGCCTGGCAAAATAAGCAAGTACATTGCCGATAATAACATCAAAGCCACCAAAACTTCAACCGGCTTACAGTACCAAATCACCAAACCAGGTACAGGTGCTACTATTGCCAAAGGTGATACTGCTGTGGTAAATTACGTAGGCAGACTTACTACCGGTAAAGTATTTGATACCAGCATTAAAGAAGTTGCTCAAAAAGAGAAAACTTATGATGCTATGCGCCCTTACCAGCCTATACGTATTGCGGTAGGTGCAGGTGCGGTTATACCAGGTTGGGACGAAGGTTTGCAGCTATTAAACAAAGGCGCAAAAGCTACTTTGGTTATTCCATCGAGCTTAGCTTACGGCGAGCAGGGTTTAGGTCCGGTTCCTCCGTTTGCCCCAATTGTATTTGAAGTTGAACTGGTTGATATTGTTAAACCTAAACCGGGTGCAGTAACTCCTCCAACAATGCAGTTGCCGCCGCCAACACCGGCTCCAACTCAAAAATAATTACGAATAAATTTCTCGTCATTTGCGAGGAACCAAAACAGTCTTTATGCGCTTAAAAGCATGCTGATGGTTTGGTTCCTCGCAATTGATGTATAAGGACTATTACTATATGAAAAAAGCTTTTTTATACCTGTTGTTTGCCGTAGCCGGAATAGGGCAGGTAACAGCACAAGCTAACTTTACTAAAACGGCCAAAGGTGCGTTATACAGCATTTTAAAAGCCGGCGGCGGTGCTAAAATTAAAGAGGGCGAAGTGATCACTTTTCACTTCATCCAAAAAAACGACCGCGACTCCGTTTTGGGCAGCTCATACCAAATGGGCAAGCCTGCCCAGGTACAGGTACAACCCAGCCGCAGCGTGGCCGATTTAATGGAAGTGTTTTCGATACTGAGCGTTAACGACAGTGCTTTAGTGCGCGTACCAACCGATTCTGTTTTTGTTGGACACGAAGAAAGCCGCCCTCCGTTTTTGCCTAAAGGCAGCTACCTTAACTTTACCATTAAGATTTTAAAGGTGCAAACCCTTGAGCAAGCCATGGCCGAGCGTACGGCTGCTATGGAAAAAGAACGCACAGAAAAAGCTGCCGCAGCCGAGAAAATGCGCGGAGCCGAAACATCAACCATTGCTAAATATATTGCCGATAATAGGCTTGCGCCATTAAGTACGGCATCAGGCTTAAAGTATGTAATTACTACCCCGTCAACTGGTCGTAAGCCATTGGCCGGCGATACTTTGCTGGTCAACTACGCCGGACGTACTATGGATGGCAAACTGTTTGATTCGAGTATTGAAGAGGTGGCTAAAGCAGGTGGCTTACAACAGCCAGGCCGCACTTATGAACCCATTAAAGTAGTAGTAGGCAACAGCGAGGTTATACGTGGCTGGGACGAAGGCCTTCTATTAGTTAACGAAGGTTCGAAAGCTAAATTCATCATCCCATCGGCTTTGGCTTATGGCGAGCGGGGTGCAGGTGAAGATATCAAGCCTTACAGCCCGCTGGTGTTTGATATTGAACTGGTGAAGGTAATACCGGGCGTTCATAAAAAGGCGGTTACTAAAAAAGCGGCCTCCAGAAAACCGGCAGCTAAAAAAGGATCTGTAAAAAAGGTAACCACAAAAAAGAAAGTCACCTCTAAATAAAAATATCAAAAAGCCCGCGGTTAATAGCCACGGGCTTTTTACTTTCGCGCCATGGTACTAACCGATACCCACACCCATCAATATTACGAAACCGACCCGGTAAAAAAAGGCGAAGTAATACAGCGTTGCCTTGATAATGGCGTGAGCCGTTTGTTTTTGCCCAATGTGGATAGCAGCAGCATTGCACAGGTAATGGATATGGTAAAAACCTATCCGCAAAACTGCTTTGCCATGATGGGCTTGCATCCTTGTGATGTAAAAGCCAACTGGGAGCAGGAATTGGAAACTATACACGCCGCCCTGCAACAATACCAGGTTTACGCCGTTGGAGAAATAGGCATTGACCTGTACTGGGATAAAACTTTTATAGCCGAGCAGCAGGAGGCGTTTAGGCGCCAGATAGGCTGGGCCAAGGCTGCAAAGCTACCCATTAATATACATTGCCGTAATGCGTTTGATGAAGTGTATGAAATTTTAAAGGAACAATACGACGAGAACTTACGTGGCATTTTCCATTGTTTTTCGGGAACGTTGGAGCAGGCCAATGAAATTATCGACCTTGATTTTAAACTGGGAATAGGCGGCGTAGTAACCTACAAGAATGCCGGGTTAGACAAGGTTGTTGAACAAATAGACTTAAAACATGTAGTTTTAGAAACAGATTCTCCGTATCTTACTCCCGTACCGTTACGTGGAAAGCCTAACGAAAGCTCTTATTTGATACATGTTGCCCAAAAAGTGGCCGACCTGCATCACACGAGTTTGGAAGCTGTTGCCGAAATAACTACCGAAAATTCGAAAATAATTTTTGGCATATAAGCGTACTATTAACTAACGATTATTATTTTTATAGCATAACCAATTATTAAATGTGCCAGATACTGATCATCTATACCGGTGGGACAATAGGTATGGTGAGCGATCCAAAGACAAAAACTTTGGTACCCATAAACTTTGAACAAATTATGGAGAACGTTCCTGAACTGGAACGTTTAAACTGCCGTATTAAAGTACATTCATTCGAGGATATTATTGACTCATCGAACATGAGCCCGGCCATCTGGAGCCGTTTAGCCGGCCTTATACAAAAGCATTACCACGAGGTTGACGGCTTTGTAATTCTGCACGGTTCAGACACCATGTCGTACTCTGCATCGGCCTTGAGCTTTATGCTCGAAAATTTGGCCAAGCCTGTTATTTTTACCGGTTCGCAATTGCCAATCAGCGCCATACGTACTGATGCCAAGGAGAACCTAATGACAGCCATTGAGCTGGCCAAAGCCAAAAAGAATGATAAAGTGCGTGTGCCCGAAGTATGTATCTATTTTGATTATAAACTCTTCCGCGGTAACCGTTCATTCAAATATAACTCATCAAAATTCGAAGCCTTCCGTTCGCCCAATTACCCGGTACTGGCCGAGTCGGGCGTGCATTTGCGGTTTAGTATCAATGATATTCGTCCGTCGGGCGAGGGTGATTTAATTGTACATAAAGAGCTGGTGAACGATGTAGCCGTACTTAAACTATACCCGGGCATAAGTCCTAAGGTGGTAGAAAATATTGTAAACTCTGATGTACGCGGCATTGTAATGGAGACATTTGGTGCGGGTAATACCACTACCGATCAATGGTTTACCGACCTGCTTAAAGGTGCTATCGACAGCGGAAAAGTAATTGTGGATATATCGCAATGTAAGGTAGGAACGGTTGAACTGGGCCGATACGAAACCAGTAAGCAACTCAAAGATATAGGTGTAGCTAACGGTTACGACATGACCTTCGAAGCCGCCATTACCAAAACCATGTTTTTGCTAAGCCAGTTTGAAGACCCTAAAGAGGTTAAGCATTGGCTGGAGCAAGACATCCGCGGCGAGCTCACCGTATCGTAAACATTGCCCTAAGCATACCAAAAGCCGCATACTATATGCGGCTTTTTGCTTTTTGTATACCCCTGTTACTCTTTGATTTTTTCATCTGAAAACCGCGAAATCCCACGAAAAGCCCTCGTTTTTCTCCGGAGTTCAATTTAGTGTTTAACGAATATGTTAAACGCATATAACGCCTGCAACGCAGTTGAACACCTTGAACACTGACAAGTTCATGTCAGTACTGACAGCATGTTGCGGGTAGCGATTATTTAAAATAGCAAGGTATATTTATGCAATAAAGAGTACAATCGATATTGGCTATTTTAATTTAGCCTAAGATTGGTGTTATCACCAACCTATCAAAGCAGTGTGTCGCAAAAACAATACCAACCACAGGCCAATTGCAGTTCTGAATCAACAAAAAAAGCCGGTGCATCTCTACACCGGCTTCTAAAATACAAATTATCTAAATCCTTATTGACCGCCGCCCAGTACGTTACCAAACTTGCTTTCGTACTCTTTAAAGTGGGCGCTCAGGGTTTTGTTGAGTTCGGTTTGTTTATAGGTTTTGGTCATTTCAACCATGCCGTTAAGCATGTACATGCCCAGTTGCAAATCGCGCTGATTGATGGAGCCGCTGCCACCTTGCATAACCTCGTAATTATAGTCAAGCGAGTTTTTAATAAAATCGTCTAACTGTGCTGTCCATTTGTTAGCCAGTTGGGTTTGGTTTAACTGGTAGGCATTTTGCAGCAGGTAAAACTTGCGCAGGGCAATTTCGCCGTATTGTATATTATCAGGCATTACCTCTTCGTAACGGTTAAGGGCTTTAATGGCCAAATCGTTATGTCCTTCTTTTTGCAGGTTAGCAATCATGTTGTTAAACTGCTTTTGTATAATAGGGAAGAACATGGTAACCGACTCATGATCGAGGTACTTTGCCGTTTTCATGTTGCCCCATTTGTACTTGGTCATCATGTTGTTGTACATCACCAAAGTATTGGTAGGCTCGGGTGCATTGGCGGCAGTATCGGTTTTTAAAGGTTGTAAGTGGTATACAAAACCTTCATCGTGCATGTATTTATCCATGCCCATCATGTTATCGTTACCTACGGTAATGGCAAAATAAACCGGGCGTTTCCAGTTGTTGTGAGCCAAAATATCAATAAGAGCCAGGTTGTCTTTAGTCACATAGTTGGAGTTAAACTTCCACTCCATGGCCGGTACTATCTGATCTTTTTGGCTTGCAGGTACCGTACCGGTTTGTACAACCTGGTCGGGGTTGATGGTAATTTTAAACTGCTTGGTAGGCAGGTAATTCATTTTCATACCGTTTTCGTACTGTACCATGGCATCGGGGTTATTAGAGGTAATGAAGTCGAATACCTCTTTAAGTTCCACGGTGTCTTTAACGTCCATCTGGTCGCTCCAGTAAACAATATCGCGTACACCGGCAGCAAATTTCTCGTTAGGCATGGTTATAGGCAACGGTGCCGATTCGTTCATTTTTTGCTTCATCTGGCGTATGTACCAATCGGTACCTAACAAACTCAGGTTCACAATACGCACATCAGGGCGTATGTTTTCAACCTCCTGTGCATACCACAGCGGGTAAGTATCGTTATCGCCGTAGGTAAACAAAATGGCGTTTGGTGCACATGAATTAAGGTAGTTGGCGGCCATATCATGCGGCGTCATTTTGGTAGAGCGGTCGTGGTCGTCCCATTCCTGGAACCCCATCAACACCGGGGCACCCAACAAGCAAATAGCCGTAGCTATTATACCCGCCGTTTTCCGGTTAAGGAATTTGCTCAAAATATCGGCAATAAACAATACGCCAAAGCCTATCCAAATAGCAAATACATAAAATGAACCTACGTAAGCATAATCACGCTCGCGCGGTTGCAGCGGGTTTTGATTGAGGTAAAGCACAATGGCCAAGCCGGTAAAAAAGAACAATACGGCTACCACACCGGCATCGCGCTTATTGCGTTGGAAGTGGAAGATCAAACCTAACACACCAATTAAAAACGGTAAGGCAAATAAGCGGTTATAAGCCTTGCTTTGGGTAACACTGTATGGCAGGGGCTTATTAAAGTTTAAGCCGCTGTACCAGTTGCCATCGGTGCCGTTACTATCGTTTTGGCCGTCCATGTCGTTGCTACGTCCCCAAAAGTTCCACAAAAAGTAACGGTTATACATTTGCATAACCTGCCAGCTAAAAAAGAACCCGAGATTTTGCTTCATGTTCGGCGTTTCTTCGGGGCTCATTTGCAGCCACTCACGGTAAAAATTGGCCTTCTGTGCATCGGCATCAAAAATGCGCGGGAACAAGGTATTATGGTCGTAAGTGGTTTTCATTTTCTTGCCGGCCACCTCGTATTTGGTAGTGCCGCGACGGTAAATGGTGGCACCATCGGTTTGGTCAATAGCTTTGGCATCAAAATATTGGCCGTAAACTAATGGGGTTTCGCCGTACTGGTCGCGGTTTAAGTAGCTGTTCAGGGCAAAGGCATCCTGCGGGTCGCTGTTGTTAAGGTTTGTACCAGCTTTAGCACGTACCACGATCATTACAAACGAGCTGTAGCCCAGCATAATAAACACCGTACTAATAAGTACCATGTTTAAGGTATAGCGTTTTTCGCGCACTTTTAATACGTATTCCAGTATAGCTAATACAGCACCTGCGGCAAGGAAGCCTATGATGCCGCCGCTTATGGTTAAGGCCAGTACAAAGGCTACTACAGCAGCTATTAATGCGCCAAATGATGTAGTAACCGAGTAGTAAATACCGGCAACCAGGGTAATAATAACCAGCAGGTAAAATACAATAGCGCCGCTGTTAAAGCTAAAGCCGAGGGTGTTAACAAACAACAGATCGGCATAGGCAGCACCTTTTACCGTGAACTGTATAATACCCCAAAGTACTAAGCCTAATACTACAATACCCACCACAAAGGCCCAAATGGTACCCGAGGTTTTAACCTCCTTAGCACGGCGGAAGTATATAATTAAGGCAATAACCGGTATAACCAGCAGGTTTAATAAGTGTATACCGATAGATAAGCCCATGATATAGGCAATGAAGATGATCCAGCGATCGGCGTGAGGCTCATCGGCATGGGCATCAAACTTGAGGATGGCCCAAAACACAATGGCTGTAAACATTGACGATTGCGCATAAACTTCAGACTCTACTGCCGAAAACCAAAACGTATCAGAAAAAGTATAAGCCAGTGCGCCCACCAAGCCCGCACCTATAATGAGGATGGTATGTGTGCTGGTTATTTCTTCACCTTTTTTAACTACTATTTTACGGGCCAGCATGGTAATACTCCAAAACAGGAACAAAATAGTAGCCGCGCTGGCAATGGCCGATGCCATGTTAGTCCAGAAAGCCACTTTGGTAGCATCACCAAATGAGAGGAGCGAAAACGCTTTACCGATCATGGTAAATAACGGTGCACCTGGTTGGTGAGCTACTTGTAAACGGTAAATGCAGGCAATAAACTCGCCGCAATCCCAAAAACTGGTTGAGGGCTCGAGCGTTAAAGTATAAGTAACGGCGGCAATAAGAAAAGTAAGCCAACCGAACAGGTTATTGGTTTTGGTATAATTCATATCCAATTATTACAAAAAAAATGCTTTGCTATTAAACCGACGAAATTAACAAAACTATGCATACCTTGGGTTAATTAGTTGTGCTTTAACACAATTTTAACGGGTGGGATATTGTGATGTTAAGAAGAGATTAAAAAAAGTAAAAAATATTTTGCAGCTTTAAAAAATCGCCTTACATTTGCATTCGATTTCGGAAGAGGATAACAATTCCGAATCAGGATTGTCCGATAGTATAAAGGTAGTACGACGGTTTTTGGTACCGTTTGTCTTGGTTCGAATCCAGGTCGGACAACAGAAAAAAATCGAATTTTGGAATACCGAAATTCGATTTTTTTCATTTTAAGTCGGTGTTGTTTGTCTTAAATCTGAATTTTCAGGATTTAAGAATTTTCAGAATTGATACGCAAAAGGGATTAGGTAATTCAAGGAGGAATAAATCCGAAGTCGAACATCCGAAATCCGAAATAAAAAATAACATGCCTTTACAGTTCAATCCGGTTAAATTATTTGCAGGTTCGGGCACGAAAGATCTGGCAACAAAAATTGCCAAGGTATATGGCCGTGAGTTGGGTGACTTAACTTTGTCGCGCTTCAGCGATGGCGAGTTTCAGCCTTACATCAACGAGTCGGTACGTGGTTGCGATGTGTTTTTCATCCAATCAACCAACCCGCCAACCGATAACCTGATGGAACTGCTTATGATGGTTGATGCCGCCCGCCGTGCATCGGCACATTATGTAACGGCCGTTATTCCTTATTTTGGATTAGCCCGCCAGGATCGTAAAGACAAGCCCCGTGTAGCCATTGGCGCAAAGCTGGTAGCCAACCTGCTAACCGCAGCCGGCGTAAACAGGGTAATGACCATGGATTTGCATGCCGCCCAAATACAAGGCTTTTTTGATATTCCGGTAGATCACTTAGATGCTTCGATCATTTTTGTGCCTTATATCAAAAGTTTAAACCTGCCAAACCTTACCATTGCATCGCCCGATATGGGGGGCTCGTACCGCGCACGCACCTTTGCCAAGTTTTTTAACGCAGAGGTGGTAATTTGTGATAAACGCCGTAAACGCGCCAACGAGATAGAGAGCATGACCGTAATTGGTGATGTAACCGGGCAAGACATTGTATTGATCGATGATATTTGCGATACCGCAGGTACTCTGGCTAAAGCCGCCGGCCTTATTATGGAACGTGGCGCCAACAGTGTACGCGCCGTGTGTACCCACCCGCTGCTATCGGGCAAGGCATACGAAACCATCGAAAATTCGGCTTTAACGGAGCTGATTGTAACTGATACCATTCCGGTAAAGCACGAAAGCAGCAAAATAAAAGTATTATCAACTGCCGATTTATTTGGTAAAGCCATTGCTAACGTAAACGAGCATGGTTCTATCAGCCAGTTGTTTAAGATAGATTAGATTCGCCCCACCTAAATCCTCCCCGGGAGGGAGGACTTTTTAGTGAGGATGTATATAAAGAACTTTCATCAAAGCCCCTCTCCCCCGGAGATGGGTTGGGGTGAGGCTTAACAAGTAAAACAAATAAAAAAATGAAATCAATTGCTATTAGCGGTTCTCCAAGAGAGAACGTAGGGAAACGCGATGCCAAGGAGCTGCGTTACCAGGGTTTAGTTCCTGCTGTATTATACGGTGGTGCTACTCAAACTCACTTTTCGGTATCTGCTGCTGAAATTAACGCTGCTATTTACACTCACGAGGTTAGCTTCATCGATCTTGAGGTTGCCGGTGCTAAAACTCAGGCTATTATTAAAGATATGCAATTTCACCCGTTAACCGGCGAAACCCTGCACATCGACTTTTTAGAACTTGACGAAACTAAACCAGTAACTATCGAAATTCCGGTACGTTTAACCGGTACTTCACCAGGTGTTAAAATGGGTGGTAAATTAGTTCAAAAGCTGCGTAAACTGCGCGTTAAAGCTTTACCTAAAGACCACTTAGATACCATCGAAGTTAGCATCGAAGGTTTAGAAGTAGGTAAATCGGTTCGTGTACGCGACATCAGTGTTGATGGCTTAACCATCACCAACACTCCCGAAGACACTATCTTATCTATCACTACTTCACGTGCTCTTCGTCAGGCTGAGCAAGAAGCAGCAAAAGGTAAATAAGCTTATTCATCAATTTTAAATTAAAATAGCCGTTGGATATTTATTCAGCGGCTATTTTTTTGCCCTTAATATTTGAGGCATTTATTCTAATTATGTCATTGCGAGCGATAGCGTGGCAATCTACTCATGCAAAGTAGAAACGCGAGGGGATTGTCACGTTGCCATAATGCCGTCATTGCGAGGTACGAAGCAATCTCTGCAAATGCAAGGCGTTCATACATAGCTCAGAGATTGCTTCGTACCTCGCAATGACGGTGGGGATGTACAGAAAAGGCGATTGTTCCATAAGAACAATCGCCTTTTTTGTATAGTATAGATAATCCTTACGCCTGTAACTCAGCCAGCACTGTACGGCCACCTTTTACTTTATCGCCAAGGTTAACATTAATTTTTGTTCCTATCGGCAGAAAAATGTCCACGCGCGAACCAAATTTGATGAAACCAAACTGGTCGCCTTGCGCTACTTTATCACCTTCTTTTACGTACCATACAATACGGCGGGCCAAAGCGCCTGCAATTTGGCGAAACAGCACCGTAACACCGGCCTCATTCTCAATGGCAATGGTGGTGCGCTCGTTTTCGGTTGATGATTTGGGATGCCAGGCCACCAGGTATTTACCCGGATGGTATTTAAAATACTTAACCACACCTGCAATAGGGTTACGGTTTACGTGCACGTTAACCGGCGACATAAATACCGACACCTGTATACGTTTGTCTTTTAAAAACTCAGGCTCATCTACTTCTTCAATTACAACCACTTTACCATCGGCCGGGCAAATTACATGCTGGTCGTGCGTGGTAATGGCAAACTTAGGGCTGCGGAAAAACTGTAAGATGATAACAAACAGTAAAAACGAAACGATGTAAATAAACCATTTGAGCACCGCAACCTCAGGGTAGTAAAAGTGAGCCAGCGCATTAAGTACAAAAATGAACAAAATGCACAGGGCCATTGAAGTGTATCCTTCTTTATGAAAAGTCATAATTTAACGCTGTTATATAAAGTAGCAAAAATAGTAAATACCGTGGTTAGCCCAACAAATATTTGTGATATATGAGGAGCTTATGTATATGGCGGTGATCTTTTTAGTTAAAAATGAAGTACAGGTAAGTAAATACCATAGGTGCAGCCAGCAGCAATCCGTCAAAACGATCTAACAAACCGCCGTGACCGGGCAGTATGCCGCCGCTGTCTTTAACGTTAATGCTGCGCTTAAACATCGATTCCACTAAATCGCCCAGGGTACCTATTACGCTAATGATGATAGCCATAGAAACCCATTGTTTCCACTCCAGTTCTTTAAAATAGATGCTGAGCACATAACCGGCAATAGCACTTATAATTATGCCTCCAATAAAACCTTCCCAGGTTTTTTTAGGCGAGTGGCGTTCAAACAGTTTAGCGCGGCCAAACTGGCGGCCAACTAAGTATGCACCGGTATCATTGGCCCAAAGCATAAGTAAAAAGCCCATAGGTATGTGCGCACTAAAGCCGGTATTGGTTACAAAACCAAGCGCGTGGAAAAAGCTGAATGGTACGATGGTGAAAATAATACCTAAAAAAGTGTAGGCAATGTTTTGAAAAGGTTTATCGGTGTTACGGTATAGCTCTTGCACAAAAACGGCCAGCATGGCGGGTACCAGTAAAAACACCAGCTTGTGAATGGTTTGCGCTTCAGGATATACATCCCAATGAAAAAGGGCAGCAAAAGCGGCATAGGTATAAGCACCGTTAATTAAACCGGTGGCCACATTAGGCGATGAACCGCTTTTTTTAAGCAGACCGTAAAATTCCTGCAAACAAACAATGGCCAGCAGGCCAAAAAATATTGAATAAACTGCTGCTCCGGCAAAAAAAGAGCCCAGCATTACAACCACAAAAAAGAAGCCGGTTATAGCACGTGTTTTCATAAAGTTATTTGGTTCATTACCATGAGTTCAATGGCCTGGCTAAAATCTTCTTCGTGTATGTAAACCTCAACACTGCCAAAGTTTTGGTGCGATGAAGCCTGCTTATTGAGCAGTACGGCACCAATTTCGTGCTCTAAAAGCACCTGCTTTATAATTTCGGCCTGATAGTAGTTTGAAGAAGTATAAATTTTAACCCAGTTTTTTTCCATTAAATGCTGCCGGCAATTGTTTTGCGAGAGGCCACCTTGCGGTAACCCAGCAACAAAGCTACGGTAAAAAGTATACTTAATAGCGGTAAAATGTAATCAAACTTAGCATCAAGTTTTACATCACCGTTTAGCCCGTATATATAAGCAAATACCACAGCCGTACCATTGTTTAAAAAATGGGCCCAAACAGCGGGCCATATGCTGCCGCTCCAAACGGTAAAGTAGCCAAACAGCACACCTAAGGCCATGCGGGGTAAAAAGCCATAAAACTCCATATGAAAGGCACTGAATAAGATGGCTGTAAGCCAAATGCCCACATGTGCGTTTTTTTGCCAGCGAATTAAAATGGTTTGCAGGCATCCTCTAAACATCAGTTCTTCGGCAATGGCGGTGGCTAAGCCTACCAGCAGCAAGGCTTTGATCATATCCCACCACGAATTCATTTTGAGCAGAACGGCGGTAACTTTTTGAGCACTTGCTTCAGACTCCTTTACAAATTTTTCGAGTTTTTTTAAGGAATCGGGAAATACCATTTTTCGATTGAATGTAATCAGCGATTCCATAAAGGGCATTGATGCAGCCATAGTAGCTAACACAATGAGTATAAGTAGTGCCGAAAATTTGGTATTTATGCGCAAATAGGCCTCCGGCTCATGCATAATAAGCTTGCCAAAAACAATGGGTATAAAAAGTATAGGTAGCGTTGTACCAACTACCTGGAGTAGCCACAGGTTATTTAAAACCACGGGCGAGGCTAAGTTGAGCGAGGCTAATTGTGATACAGCAGCAGGTCCGTAACGTAAATATATATAACCAAATACAATAGCTGTCCCAAGTGTTAGCAGGCCTATGGTAAGTCCGGTAAAGGCTACTAACTGCATTGCCGGACTCATAGCCCGGTTGTGGTTATAATATGGTTTTTCTGTGTTCATTGATTTTCTGCAAATTATGTATTTTTGCAGTTGTTAAATATAGGCATGTCTGTACAAATAGGAAATATTGATTTAGGAGAGTTCCCGCTGCTGCTGGCACCAATGGAGGATGTAAGCGATCCGCCGTTCCGTTATGTGTGCAAGCAAAACGGGGCCGATATGATGTATACAGAGTTCATCTCATCGGAGGGTTTGATACGTGATGCCGCCAAGAGCCGTAAAAAGCTCGATATATTTGATTATGAACGCCCGATAGGCATACAGATTTTTGGCAGCGACATTAACAGCATGCGCGAGGCCACCGAAATATCAACCCTGGCCAATCCTGATCTAATGGACATTAACTACGGCTGCCCGGTTAAAAACGT
The DNA here is from genome assembly GCF_031951985.1 of Mucilaginibacter terrae. Lineage (NCBI taxonomy): Bacteria > Pseudomonadati > Bacteroidota > Sphingobacteriia > Sphingobacteriales > Sphingobacteriaceae > Mucilaginibacter > Mucilaginibacter terrae. The sequence continues at coordinate 4,037,816 of NZ_JAVLVU010000001.1, forward strand.
GGCTTGCCGTGGTGCAGGTGCCAGTTTATTACAGGATATTGATAAAATGGTGGCCATGACCAAAGCTGTTGTGGAAGCTACCCATTTACCGGTAACCGTAAAAACCCGCTTAGGCTGGGACGATAACACCAAAAATGTTTATGAAGTAGCCGAACGCTTACAGGATGTAGGCATTAAGGCTTTAACCATACATGGCCGTACCCGCGCACAAATGTATAAGGGCGTGGCCGATTGGTCGCTCATCCGCGATATTAAAAAGAACCCGCGTGTTAAAATTCCCATTTTTGGGAATGGAGACATCGACTCGCCCGAAAAAGCAGCCAACTGGAGGCTTGAATATGGCGTTGATGGTATGATGATCGGCCGTGCAGCTATTGGATACCCGTGGATTTTTAGAGAAGTGAAACATTTTTTTGAAACCGGCGTACACCGTGAAAAGCCAACTATAGCAGAACGTGTTGATGTATGCAGAACGCATTTGCAAAAGTCAATTGAATGGAAAGGCCCTAAAACCGGCGTTTTTGAAATGCGCAGGCACTATTCTAACTATTTTAAAGGGCTGGAAAATTTTAAAGAATTCAGAACCAGGTTTGTGAGTACCGAGAATATTGACGAATTATACGATATTTTAGAAGAAATTACCGAACGTTACACAACTGAACTGGCTTGATTATTGATTAATAGGTACTTTAACCTTAAACACATGGCAACAACTATTATTACAGATGGGGTTAAGGTTTCGGTTGAAACGCAGTATCAACCTGAATATTCAAACCCGGCAAGCGAGCATTACATGTTTGCCTATAAAATACATATCGAAAATTTAAGTGAGTATACGGTGCAATTAATGCGCCGTCATTGGGATATATTTGATTCTAACGGTACCCACCGCGAGGTAGAGGGCGAAGGTGTGGTAGGCTTACAGCCCATCATCGAACCCGGACAATCGCACGAGTATATATCGGGCTGCAATCTTAAAACCGATATGGGCAGCATGAAAGGCCAATACCAAATGCTGCGCTTGTTAGACAATACTTTATTTGATGCACATATACCGGAATTTTACCTGGTAGCACCGTTTAAAATGAACTAAATTAATGAGCCGCAACAGCGTTTTTTTTTATTTTTTTAAATTAAAGCCCGGCGACGTGTAATCTTTAGGCAAATGCTCGGGTGGAATGGTTGAGGTATTGCCATCGCGCACGGCATGGTAACTCGGAGATAATAACTCGATACCTGCCTCGTTAAACTTATCCTGCAAATTTTTATATAACTCCGAATAAATTACAGCTTGTTTACTGGCTTGTTTAGTGTATGCGTTAATTTGATACGCCACGCTAAAATCGTCGAAACTGGTTTGCAGTACATATGGCCCGGGCTCAGCTTCGATCATAGGAGTTGCTTTGGCCGCATCAATTAAAATTTCATGTACTTTGCGCCACGGAACATCATAGCCTATGGTTACGGTTTTGTATATGATCAGTCCTTTATTGGCTGTTTCAATAGTGTAGTTTACGGTATGGTTATTCATCACCATAGAATTAGGGATGGAGATAACCTCGTTTTTAATAGTACGAATGCGGGTGACCAAAAGTGATTTTTCGATGATATCGCCCGTGGCATCACCAATTTGTACGCGGTCGCCTATTTTAAATGCACGCATGTAAGTGAGCACCAGCCCGGCTACCACATTACCCAGGGCACCTGCCGAACCAAAGGTAAACAGCACCCCCACGAATACCGATACGCCCTTGAATATGGGCGACTCGGACCCCGGCATGTACGGAAATATAACAATGAGCATAAAGGCCAAAACCAAAATGCGGATGATCTGGAAAGTTGGATTGGCCCAATCGGTATAAAAGCCCGGTATACGCAGTACTCCCCGTTCTACCTCGTCCTTTAAAAAACGCAAAAACCTGATGATGTACCTGAACACCAGCACCAGCACGATGATGGTAATGAGGTTAGGGATATAATCCCATATGGCTGCCAGTATTTTTTTAACAGGGTTAATGAAGTAGCTGAGCAGTTTTACCGAGTAATCCTTCGTCCACGGGAATATGCCGAAGAGTATGGGCAAGGCCAGGTAAACTACCAGTAAAATAAAGAACCATTTGATAAGGGTATCGGCAACTAACAATGCACTTACCGAGCGGTCGGCCGTTAACAACTCATAGTTTTTAATGCGCAGGCCTTTAATAAGCTTGCCTTTTTGTGCTATAATTTTTTGCTGGCTCCAGCTAAAAAGACGACTAATAGCATAAATAAGCAGTAAGGTAATAGCAATAACGCCCAAAGCCATTCCTGCCTCTTTAAGTAAGGTTTGCCAGCTTGTTTCACGCTGGTAATTTTGTATGGCTTTACCTATAATGCTTTTGTAGGTTGCAGCAAGCTGGTTAGGTTTAGTATTCATCCACAACGCATCAATGGCGGCAACACTCATAATCAGAGTACTGCCATATTGAATATCGGTTGTTTGCTCGGCTTCAATAATTTTGAGTGAATCGGGGGAAAACAAATGATCGTTACTAACCTTTTCAATGCGCTGCGATATAGCATTAGCCCTGTCATGAGCCGAAAAACTACCTTGCCTTGTATAAACGTTAAACAGTGTGTCATTAAAAAACACCGCCGGAAATCCCTTTACGACCTTCCTCAATGAATCGACCTGTTGTTTTTGCCTGGCCGCCCGTAACGAATCTTGCCCTTTAAGCTGCGCCAGTTCTTTTTGCAGTTCCGATTTGCGCAGGTTATCGGTTGATTTAAGCATGCTGATCTGAATTTGCAATGCTTCTTTCCTGAGCGAATCGGCCACATGCTCAACCTGTAATTGTTGCAGCCGGTTTAGCTGTGCGCCAATGGCTTTATTTTGAGTGGTATCTGTAGCTTTATTGGTTGCATTAATGGTGTCTTGAGCAATGGAATGCATCGCAGTCAAGTTTAAAATGGTAATTAAAATAAATCTATAAATGCTCATTAACGGGTTGGTTGGTATACAATGATAACTAAAAATGATACATTGTGTTTAGCTGCTCAAAAAACCAATAAAATTACCTCTGCAACACTTAACTTTACATTACCAATTTAATAAACCTAACCTACATGAAAAGCTTGCTGTTTTTAATTGCATGTTTGCTTTTGCCATACTTACTGTTTGCCCAAACCCTCCGCGGAATGGTTTACCACGAAGGCACCGACAGCGTTATAGCCAATGCCAGCGTTTACTACAGCGGCTCAACTATTGGCACAACAACCAACAGCATCGGGGAGTTTCATTTGCAGGCCAAAAGCGGACAAGTGCCTTTGGTTATTAGCTGTGTTGGCTATCAATCGGCCGAAGTAAGTAATTATACACCTGAGCAGCCTTTAAAAATTTATCTCAAACCAAAGCAATTTGAGTTGGAGGGCGTAATCGTAACTTCTGATGGAATGAGCCGGGAAGAAAAGGTGCGCATTTTTACCCGGGAGTTTATAGGCACATCACCCTATGCCCAAAGTTGTACCATTGAAAATATTGATGATGTTGACTTATATTACAACAGGGGAACTCAAACGCTCACAGCTGAGTGCAGTAGGCCCCTCATTATTAACAATAAGTTATTTGGATATAACATTAATTATTATCTCAATAATTTTAAAAGAAGTAATGAGCATATATCTTTTACAGGTAACTATGTTTTTAAAGATGTGGCTTTACCTGCCGATCAAAAAAGGGTGATCCGTAATCGTGCCCATGTTTATGAGGAATCACGTATGCAGTTTATCAGGGCATTGTGGAGTCGCACACTCAATAATAACGGGTTCAAAATATATCGCACTAATTACACACGGTTAAACGCGATTCGGCACGACAGCAATACTTGTATTTAAAAAAACGAATTATTATAGCCCAGCACGTTAGCGGCGGCATGCTGACCTATACAACTCTTATGCCGCTAACCAAGTTTTCGTACATTGATAAAGATGGATTTTATGGCGCAGGGCTACGGTGGTCGGGTAAGTTGAGTAACCAGCGTATTGGTGATTTGTTACCGTTCGAATATCAGCCCCAAAACAAAATAATTAACAAAGCAGATACAAACGACGACCAGATAAACGCCGTGTTTGATAATGAAAAAGTAGCGGAAACCATTAAAAGCGTATCTATAAATAAAAGTAAATCCCTCAAGCTTTTTAAAAGCATTGTTTTAGGCAAAGGCTATGTGGCCAATGATCTGCAGTTTGTGCGTAAATGGCAAAGGCCGGTTTACTACAAAATATATGGTGATCTGAATGATACCAGCAGTAACAATGCGCTGCAATACAATATCAGGCAGTTTTTTAAGCGCTTAGCAGGTGTCTCGGGGTTAACTATACAATCTGCAACAAGCGATAGTTTGGCCAACTTCAGCATTGTATTGGGCGATATAAAAAAGTACTACGATGTGATTGCCGATGATGCCCGTGCATACTTTACGGCCAATAAAAGCAGTACAGGGTATTCAAATTACAATCCCAACGGTATAAGCCGTACAGTACAGCGCATTGCGGTTGATGGCTTTACCTATCAGCTGACCTGGGTAAAGGTGCGGTCGCAAATTTTGAACGGGTTGGGTTTTATGGGTAAGGTTAATGCTCCGGCCAAAAGTCTTTTTTATGAGGGGGTGTACTCGTGGTCGCCGGGCAAGCCTTTTGAAGATTTTGATGATGAAATAATAAAGTCTTTGTACAGCAACGCTGTACGCACCGGTATGGAGGATGCCGATCTGGATAATTTAAAAATAACTCCAACGATAAATAATTAGTAACAAAAAAGGCCGCCAAAAAATGGCGGCCCTTGGCATTTAAAGTAATATTTAGTCTCTGCGGCTGTTTAGCAATTGCAGGTAGTACAATAAAGTAGCTAACGAACTTAATGCCGCTACTACGTAGGTCATGGCGGCCCACCATAGGGCATCTTTGGCTTCGGCATGTTCCTGCTTGGTTTGCATAACGTTGTAATTGTTATCTAACCAGGCCAAAGCACGACGACTGGCATCAAACTCAACCGGTAGTGTAACAAAGCTGAATGCGGTTACCACACCCAAAGCAACTACACCAATGAATAGTACGGTAGGGCTGTTTGAAAAAAATAACAGCATAACACCAATCATTAGCGTCCACTGCACCATGGTTGAAGCTGTTTGCACAATAGGCACCATGGCCGAACGGAAGCTTAACCAGCTGTAAGATTGCGCATGTTGAACGGCATGGCCGCATTCGTGCGCAGCAACGGCAGCAGCGGCAACGCTACGGCTGTGGTAAACATCGGGGCTCAAATTTACTGTGCGATTTTCGGGATTGTAATGGTCGGTAAGTTGTCCTTCAACCGACATTACCTGTACGTTGCTGATACCATGATCGCGCAGCATACGCTCGGCCACTTCAGCACCCGATAATCCTGATGTTAGCGGTATTTCAGCGTACTCTTTAAACTTGCTTCTGAAACGCCATTGTACGATCATGCTGATGATAGCAATTGCAATCATCAGCAACCAGCCCGAATTTAATCCGCCGGCACCTATATAATTTAGTATGATGAGGTAATTATTCATGTTTTTCTAATATGTATAGCTAAACAACATCAAAAAGCGTTCCCTCCGGGTTTGAAAAGCTATCCTGCTGATAATGAGTATGGGTGCTATGTCAATTATGCAGGTATGATGAAAAAATGGCGCTAAATCTTATGATTTTCTAATAAGTTGTAGCGTAAGTGTATGCAATTACGTAATAACATCAACAAAGCATTGTACACACGAGGTACTTGCTTGTTAAAAAGAATTTATACTCATGTAAACTTTATCACAGCTTGGCGCTTAGGTGTGCGCACAAGCAATTGTTTTGGGTTTTAAAGCCGGGTAATGTGCGAGGGGTTGTACATCCCGGCACATGAGTATATTTAAAAAGGTGAATTATAAATGGGCTACCAAACGTTCAAGTGCCATGCCGCGCGAGCCTTTGATAAGCACCGTGGCTTGAGTTACAGGATTGGCTTTTATGCTTTCAATTGCCTCCTCGGCAGTTTTGTAAAAAGTGCCTTTACCGGGGTTTTGTGCGTAAAACTCATGGCCAACAAAAATATGTTCATCGGCTGGTGTGGCTAAAGCCAGTTTAATTATCGATTGGTGTTCGGCAGCGGCCTCTTTGCCCATTTCAAACATATCGCCCAGTATCATTACTTTACGGTCGGCCTGTAAGTTATTTAGGTTGGCAATGGCCACGGCCATGCTGCTGGGGTTAGCATTATAATAATCGCAAATCAGTGTATTGGTATTGGTTTTAACAATTTGCGATCGGTTGTTTTTAGGCTGATAGCCCTCAATGCCGTCGTTTATCTGCGTAGCCGATAGCTCAAAGTAATTACCAATGCAAATAGCAGCTAAAATATTATCAAAGTTATACTCGCCGGTAAGGTGCGAGGCAATATGCTGCTCGGTTAAGTTATTAGCCGTTGCCCATTGTAACGACAAGTAAGGCGCATTACCGGTTAGGTTACCATGCACTGCCGACATAGCCGATTGCCCGTAATACACCACGTTGGTCAATTCGCGGGCTTGCTGCATGAGCATTAAATCGGCACTGCTGCTGTTTATAAATGCAACCCCGTTGGTGGTTTTCAGGTAATCGTACAATTCGCCTTTGCCTTTTTTAACGCCTTCCATACCGCCAAAGCCTTCGAGGTGGGCTTTGCCAATATTAGTTATTAAACCGTGGGTAGGTTGGGCTATGGTGCATAAAAACTCTATCTCTTTTTGATGATTGGCACCCATTTCAACCACTGCCATCTGGTGGCTGTTATTTATACTTAAAACAGTAAGCGGAACACCAATATGGTTGTTTAAGTTACCTTGCGTAGCCAGCGTGTTAAACTGTTGCGATAGCACGGCATAAATGAGCTCTTTAGTGGTGGTTTTTCCGTTAGAACCAGTTAAGCCGATAACAGGTATTTGTAGTTGTTTGCGGTGGTATCGGGCTAAATCCTGTAAGGTGGTCAGCACATCCTCAACCAAAATAAACTGCTCCGAAACGCGGTAAGCTGCATCATCAATTACAGCATAAGCAGCCCCGGCTTCTACGGCTTGGGCGGCAAAGGTATTGGCATCAAACTTATCGCCCTTTAAAGCAAAAAATAAACTGCCGGGGGCAATTTTGCGCGTATCGGTACTGATAATAGGGTGCTGCTTGTAGAGGGCGTATAATTGTTCGATTACCATAGGGCAAATATAACGGAGAAAAGGATTGGTAATATACCTTGCTGGCAAGTGCCCGAAATTAGTTTCGAATTAAAATATATTTATGCAACCTTAAAGAAAGCCAAATACACCTGCTTACCCACATGATACAGCGCCAAAGCAAAAAATAAAGCCGCAATACTTTTGTTAATGAGCTGCGTGCTCAGTGCAAACTTACTTTGAATATATTTGGCAAAATGCGCGTAAGCATACAGGCATAAAAATGAACCACAGGCCGAACCCAAGCTAAATACACAAAGGGCAAACATGCCGGGCAATATCCACTCATGGGCCAGCATGTAAGTGCCGGCTATCATCCAAAACGGAATTTGCATGGGGTTTATAAAACCCATAATAATGCCATAGCGAATGCTCTCGCGATCTGAATACTTAGGCTTGGGTGGTTTATTGCGGTTAAGCCAGGTAATGGTTCCCATGGTGGTGAATAGGGCGATCATCACCCAATCAATAATGGTGCTTACGTGCGGCTGCTCGGCCAGCCATTGCGCGGCCTGCATAATAAACATGGTGAAAAAGAACTCAACGCAGGAAAAGGCGGTAACAAATCGCAATGCCTGACGCATACCGCGGTTAATGGTAATTTGCGTAAGTGTTAGGTTGATATTACCCGGTGGAATATAGCCGATAAAATTAGCTATCAGTCCCAGGAAAAACGTCAGGAAAATCATTGCTCCAAAATTAATCCGTTTTTTGAAATTAGAGCCATCATTTTATTTTGAGTTACAAACTAAAATAAACTTTCTTTGCACTTTGTTTTTATTTGGAATTGAATGCCCGCAAACAACATTATATACCAACTCTCTAATATTACCCAGCAATCATTAGAAGAACTACAGGAACGCCTGGATATTATTGAACACAAGCTTAAGTTTATTGATAAAAAGCCAACGGTAGCTTGCCTTGAATGGCTCGACCCGTTAACTATTGCCGGAAACCTGTTGCCCGAAATGGTAACTATAGCTGGAGGTACCCCTGTTTTAGTAGCTGCCGGAGAGCAATCATTGGCAATTGACTGGCAAGACATTCAACAAGCCGACCCCGAAATTCTTGTTGTGATAGTTCGTGGTTTATCAGTTGAGCGCACCATGCGCGAAATTGGCCTCCTGTTGCAACAGCCCGGCTTTGCCGATTTGCAGGCTATCAAAAACAAACGGCTATATATAGCCGATGGTGAACAGTTTTTCTACTACAACAATGCCGGTATAGTGGATTCGATAGAAATGCTGGCCGAAATTATCCAACCTAAACAATTTATTTTTGGTAATGAAGGGGAGGGGTGGATTAAGTTTGAGGTGTGAAGTAGGTTTTATGTTTATACGTAACGCGTAACTATACTATTTAAACTAATGGCGCTTGATAAACTTCTCATTCCGTTCAAAAAAATTATAGCCTAAATCATAGCTAATGGGTTTCGCCTTTTCATATTGCAATGTAAATATCCGGCCGTCGGTCACTACATAATTTTTTGGTATTTCATTGGGGGCTTTACTATTAGCCTTGGTTTTTAATATTTTATTACTAAAAGGGCTTTTGCGAAGTTGATTGACTAAATAAAACCATTCTATGGAAGATAGAATAATAGGATGGTACTTGTTATTTGTTAAATAAGCTTCACCATAAAGCTCCCGGCTAACACTTGGTAGCTCAATTCTGCTTTTGATTTTTACTTGCTGATATAGATATTGCAGAGACCTATATGCATTTTGAAACTCAACTGGACTGGAATATGCATAGTCCGAAATTTGCTTAATTATTTTACCATCTTTAACAAATGCAATATAGGTCGTGCTCATGTCGGTAGGGCCGTCTTCATAACTGTTGTTTAGTTGTAAGGGGGTACTTTTTTTAAATGCCATTTCAACACTGTCAAATTTTGCCTTACCAATATTGGAGGTAAATGTGTAGTTAATAGTATTATATTCCAACCCATGAAAAACAAATTCGCCATTGCGCTTTAACGAGATGAAGTTTATTGGGCAATAGCCATAGCACCCCGATGAATATAAGATAACTTCGTCAAACAAAGGTTTGCCATCATCATGGTGCCTCATTTTTACGTATCTAAAAGATATGCTGTCGCGATATAAGATCAGTGTATCTGCTGTAAGCTTACAAATCTTAAACTTATTACTCCGTTTATTGAAAATATCAACAAAGTTTAATGTGCTATCATGAAGTTTATAGCTGCTTTTGTTCCCCTTATAAATTACTCTTGACGAATCTCTGATCGCTTTCCGCTCGTAATCCCAATAGCCGACTTTATTGTCGCAAGTTTCATCGTCATAAAATATGAACCCTCCTTGATATGGTTCTAATTCATATTCGTAGGAATTAACGTATTTGTCTATATAACTTACTTTTTTAGCCTCGTGCCAATAATCCACAAACGTCCACTCCCCTAAAATTAACTTCTTGTTTTTTTGCGTTAATGGGTTGCACGAGTAAAAAGCCAGTGCCAACAAAAGTAATAATAAGGTGCGGTTTTTCATTGTAAATGAGTGAAGATGCTAATATGATAAAAAAGCATGATTAACTTGACCGCTAATCGGCAACTCAACCATTCAACAAAAAAACTATATTTGCCCGCAACCATGGGCCAGTATTATATTATAGATTTTGATAGCACTTTTACGCAGGTTGAAGCGCTCGACGAGTTAGCGCGCATTAGCCTTAAAGATCATCCCGGTCGCGAAGAAGTATATCAGCAAATAGAACACCTTACCAATTTAGCTATGGAAGGCAAGCTCTCGTTTGCCGATAGTTTAGAAGGTCGCATTAAGTTACTTAAGGCTAACCGCAATCACCTCGATTTGTTGGTGAAGCATCTGCGCAAAAAGGTATCACCGTCGTTTTCGCGTAACAACAAGTTCTTCAAAAATCACCAGGATGAGGTATTGATCGTGTCGGGCGGATTTAAAGAATTTATTACGCCCGTAGTAAGCGAGTATCACATTAAAAAGGAAAATATCTACGCTAACGATTTTGAGTTTGATGCCGAAGGCAACATTGTTGGTTACGACCGTAAAAACCCGCTTTCGCAAGAAGGCGGTAAGGTAAAGCTGTTGAAAGAGCTTAACCTGCCAGGCGATATTTTTGGCATCGGCGATGGCTATTCCGATTTCCAGTTAAAGGAATCGGGCCTGATCAAAACTTTCTTTGCTTTTACCGAGAACATCGAACGAAAATCGGTAGTGGAAAAGGCCGACCACGTAACGCCAAGCCTTGATGAGTTTTTGTACATCAACCGCTTGCCAAGGGCTATATCGTATCCTAAAAACCGCATTAAATGTTTAGTGGTAGGTAATGTGGAAGAAGAAGCGCTATCGCAAATGCGCAAAGAAGGCTATAATATTCGTCACCAGGAAGAAATTTTGGACGAATACCTGCAACAAGCCGGTGTGTTGTTTTGCGATGAAAACCATCAGCCTACGCCCGAGCAACTTCAAAATGCAGGACGCTTAAAGGTAATTGGTTGTTTTGGTAAAATAAACAACCGCAAAGTACTTGATGCTGCTTGCGAAAACGGTATCATTATTTTTGACGACCCTAAGCACAATCCACGCAGCGCCGATTTTATTCCTAAACGCGTAATTGCCTTTATGAACGAGGGTAAAACGCACATCAGCTGCAACTTCCCTGATTTGCAGCCGCCACGCATCAATAATGCACACAGGCTCATACACATCCATAAAAACATACCCGGCATTCTGGCTAAAATAAACGAAGTTTTTGCCCGCCATAACATTAACATTGTAGGCGAGTTTTTGGTAACCAACCCGCAAATTGGCTACGTAATTACCGACGTTGATGCCGGTTACGATGAGCAGGTATTAAGCGAGTTAAAAAGCATTGAGCATACGATAAAGTTTAGATTACTCTATTAAGAGAATCAAGAATATAGAGTCAGGAATCAAGAGTGGGATTTGACAGTAAAAAAAGTTGTCTGTACTCTTGATTCTGTATTCTTTACTCTCTTCTCAAAAACATATCGTGTTTCGCCTGTTTATAATAATAAAACCATTAAGCCTTGAAATATATGGAAACTAACAGGATTTTGATTGGTGTAGATGAAAGCAAGTACGCCGATCATGCAGCTGCCTACGGATTTAGCCTGGCGCGTAAGCTGAACGCGGCGGTGGCTATCGTAAATATAATTGAACCGGTTATTGCCCCGGTATCACCCATGACCGATACCACTTTTGGACTTACTTTTGAGGGTACGGCCGATGTTACGGCTTTGGATATGGTTTCGGCCCAAAATCAATCTGCCGATAGTTTGCTTCACCGCATAACCCAAAAATACGGCGAAGGGTTAGAGGTAACCCAATACACCGACCATGGTGCCGCAGCCGATGCTATAATTGGTTGTGCCGCCCAGTTTAACGCAAGCATGATCATTGTAGGTACCCATCACCGCAGTGGTTTCGACCGTTTACTGATGGGCAGTGTGGCCGAGGAGGTTGTACGCAACTCTGAAATACCGGTACTGGTAGTGCCACTTAAAGACGATAAAAACGAAGAGTAATCTTATCGCATAAAAAAGAAAACCGCTTTACATTTTTGCAAAGCGGTTTTTCTTTTTTTGGATGAATTTGAATATTTATTACTCCCCCTTCAGGAGGGGCAGGGGGACTTAGATCATATAGTTCCAACCATGCGTATCAGCCGCACGTCCGTAACGTATATCGTTAAGTGAGCTTAACAGTCTGGTCGAAAATTCGCGCGTTGATGGATCACTCAATTTAAACTCTTCACCTTCATGGTTAATAGCTCCGATAGGAGCAATGGTAGCAGCGGTACCGGCACCAAAGGCATCGGTAAGTTTTCCGCTACGGGCAGCCTCAACAATTTCGCTGATTGGCACACGTCGCTCCTCAACGGTAATGCCCCAATCTTTAGCCAGGTTAATTACCGTGTCGCGGGTTACGCCATCCAAAATGGTATCGCGGGTTGATGGCGTGATCAATTTACCATCGATCATAAACATTACATTGGCTGCGCCTAATTCTTCGGCATATTGATGCTCTTTCGAGTCGGTCCAAATCATTTGGTCAAAGCCTTCTTCAACCGCTTTGCGGCTTGGCAGCATAGAGCCGGCGTAGTTACCGGCAGCTTTGGCAAAACCAAAACCACCTTCGGCAGCGCGGGTATATGTGGTTTCAAACTTAACACGCAGCGGCTTGGTAAAATATGGGCCAACAGGGCAGGTTAATACGATGAATTTATAAGTGCTTGATGGTACCACGCCCAAATATGGGTCGGTAGCAAACATAAACGGGCGGATGTATAACGAATAACCATCTGCAGCAGGTACCCAGTCACGCTCCACATCAACCAGGGCGGCAATGCTTTGCACAAATAGGTCTTCGGGTATTTGAGCTGCACATAAGCGCTCGGCCGATTTGTTAAAACGTGCCGCATTTTTATCCGGACGGAAAACCGACACGTTACCATCAGCATGGCGGTAGGCTTTTAAACCCTCAAAAAAGGCTTGCCCGTAATGTAGCGATGAAATAGCTGGGCTAAGGGCAATAGGGCCGTAAGGTAAAATTTCAAAGTTTTTCCACTCGCCGTCGGCATAATCGGCCACCAGCATATGGTCGGTAAAAGTGTGTCCAAAGGTCAACTGGCTAAAATCGGTTTGAGCCAGGCGCGATTGGGTGGTTTTTGTTATCTTGATGTCAAGCGTTTCAGTAGTCATGGCCTGATGAAATAAAAATGTAAGGCTGGCAATTTAAGGTTTTTTGACCTAAATGGCTAATAATAGGCGAATTAAAACTGATTTGTGTCAGGATTTACATAGTTGCCTTGTATAAATGCCAAATTGTAGTATTAATTACAAGTTTGTAAAAAGTGGTTAAAAGCTTGTATTTGAGTGCAGGAACATTAGATTTGTAATACATAAATCCTTACTCATTTATTATAGAAACAATTAAATCATGAAGAAAATATTATTAACCGCACTTGCTTTACTACCTGTTGCAGCAATGGCGCAAAGCGGTACTTTTACCGTTAAAGGAAAAATAGGCAACGTTAACGCACCGGCCAAAGCCTACATTCAATACCGTAAAGATGGTAAAACCATCATGGATTCGGCTGTGGTAAAAAATGGTGAGTTTGAGTTTAAGGGTGATGTGGCTGCGCCAAGCCAAGGCTATGTTCTTTTAAATAAAAAGGGCGATGCCATGAACAAAACCCGCGATTACCAGCAGATTTATTTTGAAACAGGTACCATTAATATTAACAATACTGCCGACTCGTTAGGTACGGCCACCGTAAGCGGTACGCCAACCAACGTTGAAAATCAGGCTTATAAAATCATGAACAAGCCGGTTAGCGATGCTTACGCTGCTATGAGCGCTAAAATGAAAGCTGCTACTCCGGCTCAGCGCGAATCGGCTGAGTTTAAAAAGGAGATGGAAGAAATTGAGAAAAAAGCCGATGAGCAGGGCGATGTTATTAACAAAAAGTTTGTTAAGCAATACCCTAAATCATTAATTAGCTTAAACCTCATCAGCAGCCTGGCTTACGGTATGGATTATGCCGAAATTGCACCATTATTTGAATCTTTGGCTCCAGCTGTAAAAGACAGCGAAGCGGGTAAAAGAATGGCCGACCAGTTAGCTAAAATGAAGGTTGTAGCCATTGGCGCCGTTGCTCCTGATTTTGCCATGGCCGATACAGCAGGCAATATGGTTAAGCTATCATCATTACGTGGTAAATATGTATTGGTTGATCTTTGGGCATCATGGTGTGGCCCTTGCCGCCAGGAAAACCCTAACGTGGTACGTACCTTTAATAAATACAAAGACCGTAACTTTACCGTTTTAGGCGTATCGTTAGATCGCCCTGATGCTAAAGATAAATGGCTTGCCGCCATCAAAAAAGACGGCCTGACCTGGACCCACGTATCTGATCTTAAATTCTGGGACAACGAGGTTGCAAAAGCATGGGGCGTACGTGCTATCCCTCAAAACTTTTTGTTAGACCCTAACGGCAAAGTAATCGCCAAAAACCTTCGCGGCGATGCGCTGGATGCTAAGTTAGGTTCTATATTAGCTAAGGCTGAGAAAGTAAAAGCTGAGTAATCAATATTTAACATACAACGAGAAAAGGCCACAATTAGTGGCCTTTTCTCGTTGTATGTCTTTTGTATGTATGTCCCGTTTCATACTCCTGTCATTTCGAGTGATAACGAGAAATCTTGTTCGAGCGTATAAGTTTTGCAATTTGAACAGGATTTCTCTCTCCGTTTAGAAATGACAGGGAAGGGTAAAGATTGATGTCACCTATATCAAATCAAACCCAATATCTTTCCTAAAGTATTTGCCATCATAGTAAATGCGGCTGGCGTCTAAGGTAGCTTGTTGCAGGGCGGTAAACATATCATCCTGTAACGAGGTTATGGCAATTACGCGGCCGCCGGTGGTAATCACGTCATCGCCTTGCATGCCTGTACCTGCGTGAAAGGCAATAGAGCCGCGAACATTTTCCAGGCCGCTCATTACTTTGTTTTTAAGATACTCGCCGGGGTAGCCACCTGCCACACACATAACGGTAGCCGCCACTTTGGGCGATATGGTGAATTGTTTTTCGATCAGGTTTCCTTCGGCAACGCCTAACAACAAGTCAACCATGTCCGACTCAATGCGTGGTAGCACACTTTCGGTTTCCGGGTCGCCCATGCGGCAGTTGTATTCAATTGTGTATGGCTCACCCTCACAGTTCATCAGGCCAATAAAAATAAAGCCTTTGTAAGGAATGCCTTCTGCTTTTAAGCCTTCAACGGTAGGTATAACAATGCGTTGCTCAACCTTGGTTAAAAACTCTTCATCAGCAAACGGAACTGGCGATACCGAACCCATGCCGCCGGTGTTCAACCCGGTGTCGCCCTCGCCAATACGTTTATAGTCTTTGGCCGAAGGTAATATTTTATAGCTGTTGCCATCGGTTAATACAAAAACCGAAAGCTCAATGCCTTGTAAAAACTGTTCAATAACTACTTTCGAGCTGGCATCGCCAAATTTGGCCTCGTTCAGCATCTCAATAAGTTCCTGCTGTGCTTCCTGCAGGCTGGTGCAAATTAAAACACCTTTACCGGCAGCCAAACCATCAGCCTTTAAAACTATGGGTAAGCCTTGTGTGGCCAGGTATTCCAAACCATCCTGCAATGTATCGCGTGTAAACGTGCGCGATGCTGCGGTTGGAATATTATGGCGCTGCATAAACTGTTTCGAAAAATCCTTACTGCCCTCTAATTGTGCGCCTTCTTGTTGCGGACCAATTACGGGTACGTTTTTCAACTGTTCATCAGCCAAAAAGAAATCATGAATACCTTTTACCAACGGCTCTTCGGGGCCAACCAAAACCATGTTAATGCCTTTTTCGAGCACAAGGGTTTTGATGCCTTCAAAGTCGGTAACCTTTAGGTTTACGTTAGTGCCGTACTGGCCGGTGCCGGCATTACCCGGAGCTATGTAAAGCTGCTCGCACAGCGCACTTTGTGATAATTTCCAGGCAAAAGCGCTCTCGCGGCCGCCCGAACCAATGATCAGGATATTCATGCGGGCAAAGATATGCTTTATGTTGTGAGTTGCGGGTTGTGAGCGGTGAGATTTTAAAGTTTAGCTGTCAAAAAGCCACCTGTTCGGAAGATGTGTCATGGAAATATCATCAAAGTTCGATTTATCCTGCTCAATCATTTCCGATAGTACTATCATGATTGAAGGTGCTTAGTTTAACTATCCTGTTGCAAACTATGAACTAAAATTTATAAAGCGTAACTTCGCGCCTGTCATAATGCCACTATTGGGCGCGTTGGCTTAATTGTTGGGATAGGGGACGTATTATATCAAAATTATGTTAGGATTTATTAGTAAGCTTTTTGGAAGTAAATCAGAGCGCGATGTGAAAAGCATCCAACCGCTGGTTGTGAGAAAATAAAAAGCGAATTTGCCAAGCTCGAGAACCTGAGCAACGATGAGTTGCGGGGTAAAACCATATACTTTAAAGAGAAGATAGCCGAAGGCTTAGCCTCAATTGATGAGCAGATACAAGCTATTAAGGCTGATATTGATGCTAATCCTGATATGGATGTAAACGCCAAAGTGGAGTTATACACCAATATAGATAAGTTAGAAAAAGACCGCAACAAGGAACTTGAAGTTATCTTGTTGAATATACTGCCCGAGGCATTTGCCGTGGTTAAAGAAACTGCACGCCGCTGGGCTGGTAACCCGCATATTGAGGTTACCGCAACCGAATTTGACCGCCAGTTGGCTGCCCGCAAAGGCAACGTGGTAATACAGGGTGATAAAGCCTTGCACGCCAGCAGATGGATAGCCGCCGGTAACGAGGTTAAATGGAACATGGTACATTATGATGTACAGTTGATAGGTGGTAGCGTATTGCACAGCGGTAAAATTGCCGAGATGGCTACCGGTGAGGGTAAAACCTTGGTGGCTACCTTACCTGCTTACCTTAATGCGCTTGCCGGACAAGGCGTACACATTGTAACCGTGAACGATTACCTTGCCCGTCGTGACTCGGAATGGATGGGTCCGCTGTATGAGTTCCACGGTTTATCGGTTGATTGTATCGACAAGCATGAGCCTAACTCTGAAGCCCGCCGTAACGCTTACCTTGCCGATATTACCTTTGGTACCAATAACGAGTTTGGTTTTGACTACCTGCGCGATAACATGACCCGTACGCCCGAAGAGCTGGTGCAACGCAAATTGCACTTTGCCATGGTGGATGAGGTTGACTCGGTGTTGGTGGATGATGCCCGTACCCCGTTAATTATTTCAGGCCCTATTCCTCGCGGCGATGAGCACGAGTTTTATATGCTTAAACCACGCATTGAGCGTTTGGTTAATGCACAAAAAGATTACGTAAACAAAGCTTTAAACGAGGCTAAAAAACAAATAAACGACGGCAAAACTGGTACCGATGAAGGCGGCATGGCCTTAATTAGAGCGCACCGTGGTTTACCTAAGAGTAAGGCTTTAATTAAGTTTTTGAGCGAAGGTGGTAACCGTACCGTATTGCAAAAAACTGAGAACTATTATATGCAAGATCAGGGCAAAGAAATGCCTAAGGTGGATGCAGAACTGTTCTTTGTTATCGACGAGAAAAACAACTCGGTTGAACTGACCGAAAAAGGTATTGAATTGATCACGGCATCGGGCGAAGATCCTAAATTCTTCGTGATGCCTGATGTAGGTACTGAGATAGCTAAAATTGAAAAATCGGATTTGAGCGCCGAAGATAAAGTTGCGCACAAAGACGAGCTGATGCGCGATTTTTCTATCAAATCTGAGCGTATTCACTCTATAAACCAATTGCTTAAAGCCTACACTTTATTCGAAAAAGATACCGAATACATTGTTGACGAAGGCAAGGTTAAAATTGTAGATGAGCAAACCGGCCGTATTTTAGATGGCCGCCGTTACTCTGATGGTTTACACCAGGCAATTGAGGCTAAAGAGAACGTTAAGGTGGAGGATGCTACCCAAACCTTTGCTACCATTACGCTGCAAAACTACTTCCGTATGTACCACAAACTTTGCGGTATGACGGGTACTGCCGTAACCGAAGCTGGTGAGTTGTGGGAAATTTATAAGTTAGATGTGGTTGAGATACCTACCAACGTTATTGCCAAACGCGATGATCGCCAGGATTTGGTATACCGCACCATGCGCGAAAAATACAATGCCGTTGCCGAAGAAATTGTTACGCTAACCACAGCCGGAAGACCGGTACTGGTGGGTACAACCTCGGTAGAAATTTCGGAATTACTGAGCCGTATGCTTAAACTGCGCGGCATCAAGCATAACGTACTCAACGCCAAAATGCACCAAAAGGAGGCCGATATTGTGGCCGAAGCTGGTAAGGCAGGTACAGTTACCATTGCTACCAATATGGCTGGTCGTGGTACGGATATTAAGTTAGGCCCTGGCGTTAAAGAAGCCGGAGGTTTAGCCATTGTGGGTACCGAGCGCCATGAGTCGCGCCGTGTCGATCGCCAGTTGCGCGGTCGTGCCGGTCGTCAGGGCGATCCGGGTTCGTCACAGTTCTTTGTATCGTTAGAGGATAACCTGATGCGTTTATTCGGATCGGAGCGTATCTCTAACCTCATGGTGCGTATGGGTATCGAAGAGGGCGAGGTTATTCAGCACTCAATGATCTCTAAATCTATCGAGCGTGCGCAAAAGAAAGTAGAAGAAAACAACTTTGGTATACGTAAACGCCTGTTGGAGTATGACGACGTAATGAACTCGCAGCGTACCGTTATTTACACCAAACGTAAAAATGCCTTGTTTGGCGAACGTTTGGATGTGGATATTAACAACACCATTTATGATGTGGTTGAAGATGTGGTAAGCGAATACAAAGAATCGAACAATTACGAAGGCTTCCAGCTGGAAATGATCCGCTTGTTTTCGGTTGACCCTGAGGTTACACCTGAAGAATTTGCCGGTGGCAATGCCAATAAAATTACAGAAGCAGTTTTTGCAACTGTAACCGCATTCTATCACCGTAAAATGGAAAGCATTGCCGAGCAGGCTAACCCTGTATTGCAAGATGTTTACCGCACCCGTGGCGAATACATTGAGAATGTAATGGTTCCGTTTACTGATGGTGTTCATGGCATACAGGTGGCTGTTCCGTTGAAAAAGGCAATTGACAATAATGGTTTAGAGGTGTTTAAATCGTTTGAGAAAAACGTGAACCTTTATCTTATTGATGATGCCTGGAAAGAGCACCTGCGCGAAATGGACGAGTTAAAGCAATCGGTACAAAATGCTGTTTACGAGCAAAAAGATCCGTTGCTGGTTTACAAATTCGAAGCTTTCGAATTGTTCCGCCAGATGCTGGCCAACGTGAACAAAGAGTTGGTTAGCTTCCTGTTCAGAGGCGGTATTCCAATTCAACAGGCTCCCGAAGAAGTACACGAGGCTCAGCCTCTTCCACGTACCGATATGCGCCAAATGCGCATGAGCAAGCCGGAATTAGTGCACGAAACCAACGGCGTGCCTGATGAGGAACTTGTTCAGGAAAAACAGCAACCGGCACGTGCCGAGCAAAAAATAGGCAGAAATGACGCTTGTCCGTGCGGCAGTGGTAAAAAGTTTAAAAACTGTCACGGCGCATAATTAGAGCTGAATAACAGCAATATAAAATAGTACGTCATTGCGAGGTACGAAGCAATCTCTGCATAGGACAGTAACCACCAGAGAGATATTCGTATTTTGCAATGGCGTTTTTCATTATAACAGGTACATGGTATATAATAGCAGCATCAAATTAATAACAAAAACTATTCGCTCGTTGCGGGTTTTGATGGCTATAGCTGGCTTTTTGCTGTTATCCCACTTACCGGCCCTGGCCCAAGCCCAACAACCCGAACGCGGTAAGCTCGAGGTAATTAAAGACCCGCGTATCGACTCATTAATAGCAAACCGTGCCGAATTATCAAAAGGTATGGGGCGCGCAGTAAGCAACGCATCGGGTTACGGCTACCGGGTACAGTTTTTTATTGGCCCAAACCGAAAAAATGCTTTTGATGCGCAAAACAGAATGCAGCAAATGCATCCCGAATTACGTACTTACATCAATTACGCCGAGCCTAATTTCAAGGTAAAAGCCGGCGATTTTCGTACCCGGCTCGAAGCCAGTAAACTTATGCAGGAATTGAAGGGGACATTTTCCTCTTTATTTATCATATCCGAAAAAATTAATCCGCCCAAACTGGACGCTAACCCCAATTTGTAATGATCAAAGAACAAATACAGGAATTATCGAAAAATATATTTAACAACATAGTTGGCTATCGCCGTCACCTGCATGCCAACCCCGAGCTGTCGTTTAACGAGGTGCAAACCTCTGCTTACGTAGAAGCGCGTTTAGATGAACTGGGTATTCCGCACAGCCGCTTAGCCAATAACGGCGTGGTGGGCTTGCTGAAAGGCAATAAGCTATCTGATAATGTAATTGCCTTACGTGCCGATATGGATGCCCTGCCTATTACCGAGGCTAACGATGTGCCCTACAAATCGCAAAATGTGGGCGTAATGCATGCTTGCGGTCATGATGTTCATACCTCATCATTATTAGGTACTGCCACCATTTTAAGCAGCCTTAAAGACGAGTTTGGCGGCACCATTAAACTAATATTTCAACCTGCTGAAGAGAAGCTACCCGGCGGTGCCAATCTCATGATACAGGAAGGTGTGCTGGAAAACCCTAAGCCGCAGGCTGTATTGGGTCAGCACGTAATGCCTTTGATAGATGCCGGTAAGGTAGGCTTTCGTGCAGGTAAATACATGGCCAGTACTGATGAGATCTATGTAACTGTACACGGCAAAGGTGGACATGGTGCACAACCGCAACAAAACATTGACCCGGTAATTATTACCGCGCACATACTTACCGCGCTGCAACAAGTGGTTAGCCGTTTTGCTGATCCTAAAAGCCCGTCGGTACTATCGTTTGGTAAGGTAATTGCCAATGGTGCTACCAACATTATTCCTAATGAGGTTTATCTTGAAGGCACCTTCCGTACCATGGACGAGCAGTGGCGCAAAGAGGCCCACATTAAAATGAAAAAGATGGCCGAAGGCATTGCCGAAAGCATGGGTGGCAGCTGTGATTTTGAGATCAGGAATGGTTATCCCTTCCTCATTAACGAAGAGAAATTGACCGCCGCCGCACGTGGCTACGCCGAAGATTACTTAGGTAAAGAAAACGTGCTCGACCTGGATATATGGATGGCCGCCGAAGACTTTGCCTATTTCTCGCAAGCTGCCGATGCCTGTTTTTACCGCCTCGGTACCCGCAACGAAAGCCGCGGCATAACCTCAGCCGTACACACACCAACGTTTGATGTGGATGAAAATGCACTGGCTATAAGTACTGGCTTAATGGCTTATATGGCCGTTAAGCAGTTGGGGAATTGAGGGTTGGGAGAGAGTCAAGAGTACAGAATCAGGAATACAGAGGAGGCTATAAATGATAACGACTTATCATCTCGAACGATAGTGAGAGATCTTGTTCAATTGCAAAGCTTGTCCGCATTAACAAGATTTCTCCTTGGGTCGAAATGACAGGTAGTATAGTTATTCCTGGCGCAAGTATGTAGCGTCGGAATGTGTAATGGCTACTTGTGCATAAGTACAAGGCACAAGTAGCCACCGCATAGTGGCCAGCCCCACATACTTGCGCCAGAAAAAAGGAATACATTAAACGCAGAAAGCGGCTCCATGGAGCCGCTTTCTGCGTTATAAACCCCTCGTCATTGCGAGGTACGAAGCAATCTCTGAACTATGCATATTCGCTTTGCATCCGCAGAGATTGCTTCGTACCTCGCAATGACGAGGGGTAAGTTTACTTAATTGTACTCAACATCTCCTTAACCGCAGTTTCCATTTGGCTGGTCTTGCCCGTTCAGGAATTTGGTGTATTCGTTTAGCACTCTAATATCTGGTTCAACCTGTGCGTTTTCGGTAGGGTGGGTATCGCCTATGCCCCAGGTTGATACCATGGGTATACCGAATACAAGCGTGCCGTCAATTTGACGTTCCCACCAAACGGCGGTACCTGTTCCTGCTACCGGCATACCTATCAGCTTGCCCAGTTTCAAGGTTTTGTAAGCCCATGGGAAGATGAATGCATCCGAATAGTTGCCCTCGCTCATTACCACACAGCTTGGTTTATTCCATTTGCTTAATGATTCGCCGCCCTCGGTTGGATGCCCTTGCGGACGCAGTTCCATGTACATTTTACCGCCCAAAAAAGTAACCAACTCATCATGCAGCCAGCCGCCGCCATTAAAGCGGGTATCAACAATTAATGCTTTTTTGCTAAAGTTTTTACCCAATACTTTATCAAACGTTACGCGGTAGCTCGGGTCGTTCATGCCTTGTACGTGCACGTAACCCACTTTTCCGTTCGAAAGGCTATCAACTAAATGCTCCATCATACGGGTCCAGCGGTTGTATAACAGCACACTGCGCTCATAGCCCGGTGGAACCGGTTTTACGTTTTCCTCGTAAGTGGCATTGGTTTTAGGGTCGTGGAAACTGATGAGCGTGTACTTATCAACCTTGCGGTTAAGCAGCTTGGCCCAGTCGGCATCACCGGTAATAGCTTCGCCGTCAATTTTATCAATCACATAACCTTTTTTCATTTTGGTGCGCGCCACATCAAACGGGCCACCCGTAATAATATCGGCTACCACAAGTCCGTCGCCGCCTTTGGTTTGGTCGTATAAAAGGCCTAAAGCAGCTGTAACATCCCCATTAGGAAATTGCGGCGAATAACGGCCACCGGTATGCGAGCCATTCAGTTCGCCTAAAAACTCGCTCAGCAATACCTGGAAATCGTAATTATTATTAATGTGCGGCAGGAATTTGCCGTAAGTGTTGTGGTAATAGGTCCAGTCAACACCCTGCAATTTAGGGTCGAAGAACTTTTTGGTCACCTGTTTCCATGAGTGATCAAAAATGTAGGCTCGCTCGGCAGCGGCATCTAAATCCATGCTGCTGTTAATTTTAACAGGCGTTACTTTACCATCGTCAACTCCAACCTTCATCACGTTGCCACCGGCCAGTACAAACAGGGTCTTGCCATCGGGCGTAAGTTCAAGCGAGCCACCGCCTGAATTTAGTGCGGCCAACACCTTGGTTTCTTTGGTGCGGGTAGATGTTACCCATAAATCGTAACCCTTATCATAACGGGCCAGGTAAAACAGTTTCTCACCATCTTTCGACATTACGTCGTCGGCCATATCGGCCGAGCCAACGGTTAAGCGCACGGTACGGTCTTCCAGGTTTTTAAAGTTTGGCTCGTAAGCATACGGCGCAATACCGGCGGGAGTTTTGGCATTTTTAGGGGTGGATTTTGTGGTTTTATCGGCAACTTTGTTGGTCGAATCACGCTTTTCCTCTTGCTTGCGAATGTCTAAGTCCTCTTTGCTCAGGCGGAACCTGTCCCAGGCTGCCTGGTCAAAAAACATGGCATACACATCAGTTTGTGATCCGCGCGATAGGTTCTTCATACCCAGGCGGTCGCTTTGCCAGTACATCATTTTGCCGTTCATTCCCCAGCGTGGGCGGCCGTCGTCAAAACCGCTTTCGGTAAGGTTAAGGCGCTTGCCGGTACCATCGGCCTTAACAAACGCAATTTCGCTGCGGCCAAATGCTCCCTCTTCTGATTGAATGAGCAGATACTTACTGTCGGGCGACCATGAAAAATATTGGTCACCATCGGAATAAGAAAAATTAACACCCTCCGGAAGCACGGTTGTTGTCTTTTTGGTGGCAATATCAAATACTTTAACAATGTTACGTTCCTCCAGGTAAGCTATTTTTTTGCCATCCGGAGAATATATGGGCTGAAACTCTTCTTTATCGGTATTGATAACCGGCTCGGTTTTAAGTGTGGTTGAGGCAAAAAAGTAAGGCTCGGTAGCACTGGCTAAAGTGGTTTTGTAAATGTCCCATGAGCCTGCGTTTTCTACCGAATACAGCAAAGTGCGGCCATCTGGACTAAATTGTACCATGCGTTCCTGGTAAGGGGTGTTGGTAATGCGCTTGGTAATATTGCCATCAACTGATGTTACAAATATTTCGCCTCGGTAGATCAAGGCTACTTCCTTACCATTGGGCGATACCGCAATTTCGGTTGCATCGCCGCGTACCGGCATGTTTTGCACCTGGCTACCGTTAAAATCGGCACTCAGGCTAATGTTTACTTTTTGGGGCTGACCGCCATCTTTCAAAGTGTACAATTCGCCGCATTGGGTAAAGGCTAAGGTGCCATCCTCGGCGCGCGACAGGTTGCGAACCGGGTCTTTAGTAAAGTTGGTTACCTGTGAAGGAGTATTAGCAGATGCCAAACTTGCCTTAAACAGGTTTTGGTTACCATTGCGTTCGCTCAGGTAATAAAAATTATCGCCGCTGCCCCAAACCGGTTCGCGGTCTTCACCCACAAAAGGCGATACCTTGGTGTAGGCTTTGGTTGAGGTATCGTAAACCCATATATCGCGCGTTACGGCCGATGTATGGTGCTTGCGCCAGGGGTCTTCATAGCCTTTACGATCCTGAAAAATCATTTTATCGCCTGCCTTGTTCAGGTGCATGTTGTCCATACCTGCGGCGTTCACCATAATGCTGCGGCCGCCTTTTGCCGGTACAGTATACAGTTTCATAAACAGGGCATTGCTTGGGAAACGCACCGATGAGGCCAGGTCATTACGGTCGGTACCGAAATACACCTTTTGATTATCGGTCGAAAACTCGTACGGAATATCCCGCTCTGATGCAAAGGTTAAGCGGGTTGCAGATCCTCCGCTGGCAGCCATAATATATACATCAAAGTTACCATAACGGTCGGATGCAAAGGCTATCGACTGCCCATCGTGGCTCCAAACCGGGTAACCGTTATAGGCACTGTTAATGGTTAAGGGGATGGCGGTACCACCAGCCGACGGTACTTTAAACAGGTTGCCTTTATATTCAAAGGCTATCCACTTGCCATCGGGCGATAGGGATGGTTGCTGCATCCACAATAAATGCTCTTGTTGCTGGGCAAAAGTTGGTTTTTGCGTTAGTACAAAAGCCGAGAGCAGGAGTAATAATTTTTTCATGAGTTGGCTTTATAGAATGTTTAACACTCTAATGTAGTTAAAAACAATATCACTTGCCTTTGCCTCATGATAATTTACCTGTAACGCACAAGGCCGGTTAATTTTAACCGGCCTT
This sequence comes from Mucilaginibacter terrae, assembly GCF_031951985.1. Classification (NCBI taxonomy): domain Bacteria; kingdom Pseudomonadati; phylum Bacteroidota; class Sphingobacteriia; order Sphingobacteriales; family Sphingobacteriaceae; genus Mucilaginibacter; species Mucilaginibacter terrae. The sequence continues at coordinate 4,062,855 of NZ_JAVLVU010000001.1, forward strand.
GTGCGTTGTATAATAGAAGTAGTTGTAGCTTATACGGCGGTATAACCCCCATCAACCAGGTAATATGCCCCGGTCATAAAAGAGGCTTTATCCGAACTTAAGAACACAACCAGGTTAGCAACCTCCTCGGCTGTACCCAGGCGGCCAATAGGGTGTTTTTGCTTTAATGCCTCAAGCTGTTCGGGCTTCAGATTTTTCTCTAACAAAGGGGTATCAATATAAGCCGGACCAACCGCATTACAACGGATATTCTTTTTTGCATACTCGGCACCAATATTTTTGGTTAAGCCCACCACGGCATGTTTTGAGGTAGTATAAGCGCTCGAAAATGGAGCCGCCACCGAACCATGAATTGACGCCATATTAACGATAGAACCGCCGCCGTTTTGCTCCATGGCCGCAAGCTGATATTTACAGCCGTAAAATACACCGTCGAGATTGATGTCGAGTACTTTCTTCCAGCTCTCGAGAGAATAGTTGGCCGTTTCGGCTGCATCGCCGCCAATACCGGCATTGTTGCAGGCAATATCCAGTTTGCCAAAGGTTTCAACTGTGGCTTTTACTAATGCTTCATTATCTTCAGCGGTAGAGGTATCTGCTTTAAAAAATGAGGCTTTACCGCCTTCTTTCTCAATTAAAGCAACGGTTTCTAAACCGGCCTGCTCGTTAATGTCTGATACCATAACAGCTGCACCTTCGGCTGCATAACCAATAGCCACCGCTCTGCCAATGCCCGAACCCGCTCCTGTTACCAAGGCTGCTTTGTTTTCTAAACTTTTCATGGTAGAATATTTAAAATTGATAGATGATGTACAACATAAAGTTTAATTAATGTTGTGACATGTATTTAACGCTACAGGAATGAAAATGTTGGAAGTGCAGGTGTCATTTTAATGCAATGGTTCAACAAATGCTTCAAAACACAAGAGCCGATTGATTTACTCAACCGGCTCTTGTGTTACTTTATAGTACTCGTCATTGCTTCGTACCTCGCAATGACGGTAGGAGAGTATTTAGCCTATCGTTGGTGTTATCACCAACCAACTAAAACTCTGCGTTTTTAGGGAAACGTGGGAACGGAATAACATCGCGGATGTTACCCATACCGGTAACGAACAATACCAAACGCTCAAAACCCAAACCAAAACCGGCATGCGGACAACCACCAAAGCGGCGGGTATCCAGGTACCACCAAAGCTCATCTTTAGGAATACCTATTTCATCCATACGTTGTTCCAGTCTTTCTAAACGTTCTTCACGCTGCGATCCGCCTACAATTTCGCCAATACCGGGGAAGAGAATGTCCATAGCGGCAACGGTTTTACCGTCATCGTTTTGGCGCATGTAGAAAGATTTGATCTCTTTAGGATAATCGGTTAAAATAACCGGTTTTTTAAAGTGTTTCTCTACCAAATAACGCTCATGTTCCGATTGTAAGTCGGCACCCCAGCCCTCAATAAGGTATTGGAATTTTTTCTTTTTGTTAGGTGTCGAATCTTTCAGTATCTCGATAGCCTGAGTATAAGTTAAACGCTCAAAATCGTTGTTTAAGCAGAATTGGAGTTTCTCCAGTAAGGTCATTTCTGAACGTTCCTGTTGTGGTTTGCTCTTCTCTTCTTCTAACAGGCGTTGGGTTAAAAACTCAATATCCTCAGCGTTGTGCTCAAGGGCGTAGTTAATCACGTATTTCAATAAACCTTCGGCCAGGTCCATGTTATCGGCCAGGTCATAAAATGCCATTTCGGGCTCAATCATCCAAAACTCGGCTAGGTGGCGGGTAGTATTTGAGTTTTCGGCACGGAAAGTAGGGCCGAACGTATAAATGTCGCTCAGGGCCATTGCACCCAGCTCACCCTCTAACTGCCCTGATACGGTCAGGTTAGTAGCACGACCAAAGAAATCTTGTTTGTAGTCAATTTCGCCGCTTTCGGTACGTGGAAGGTTATTTAAATCAAGATTGGTTACTTTGAAAGCCTCGCCGGCACCTTCAGCATCTGATGCTGTAATTACCGGGGTATGCAGGTAAACAAAGCCTTTTTCCTGGAAAAACTGGTGTACCGCAAATGATAAACTGTTGCGTACCCTGAAAATAGCACCGAACGTATTAGTACGGAAACGCAGGTGAGCAATTTCGCGCAAAAACTCAAGGCTGTGTTTTTTAGGCTGTAACGGGTATTTTTCCGGGTCGCTGTCGCCCAGTATTTCAATGCTGGTGGCTTTTACATCAACCGCCTGGCCTTTACCTAAGCTGGCTACTAAAATACCGGTAACGCTAAGTGCCGCACCGGTGGTAATACGCTTTAATAAGGCTTCGTCGGTATTCTGAAAATCAACAACTATTTGTATGTTGCTATTGGTTGAGCCATCATTTAAAGCAATAAACTGGTTATTACGAAAGGTGCGTACCCATCCTTTAACATTTACTTCCTGTTCTGCCGGCGTGGTTTGCAGCAGTGCTTTAATCTTAATTCGCTCACTCATATATCTTAAAAATTGAGCGGTAAAAATACAATTTAGATGTAAGAAACAAGAGGTAAGAAACAAGAGATATGTGGTGTTTATGCTGGATTAAAATTTCCATGTTTTTAAACCGTTTAAAATTACTTACCTTCATGGTTGGGGGCATAAAATGCTTACCTTTGCAGCCCTGTTTTTTAGCGCACATGATAACTAAAGTCACCATTGATCGAATAATGGAAGCCGTCGACATCGTCGAGGTTATTGGCGAATTTGTGCAGTTAAAAAAGCGTGGTGCTAACTACGTAGGCCTTTCTCCATTTGCTAACGAAAAAACACCTTCGTTCACGGTATCTCCGGCAAAAGGAATTTTTAAGGATTTCTCGACAGGCAAAGGCGGTTCAGCGGTTACCTTCCTCATGGAGCTTGAAAAGTTTTCGTACCCCGAAGCTTTAAAGTGGCTGGCCAAAAAGTACGGCATCGAGGTTGAAGAGCTGCAGGACAAGCCCGAAAATATAGAGGCCGACAACCGCCGCGAAAGTCTGATGGTGGTAAGTAATTACGCCGCCAGGTTTTTCCAGGAAGCCATGTGGGAAACGCCCGAGGGCAAAAGCATTGGCTTAAGCTATTTCAGGGAGCGCGGTTTTACCAACGAAACCATTAAAAAGTTTGAATTGGGCTACTCGCCCGATCAATGGGAGGCTTTCACCAGCGAAGCCATTAAGAATGCCTACCAGCCCGATTTTTTGATAGAGAGCGGCCTCTCGGTAAAGCGCGATAATGGCACCCTGTACGACCGTTACCGTGGCCGTGTAATGTTCCCTATTCATGGTTTTACGGGTAGGGTAATTGCCTTTGGCGGCCGTACGCTCAAAACCGATAAAAACGTACCCAAATACGTTAACTCGCCCGAATCGGAGATTTATCATAAATCGAACGTTTTATACGGGTTGTACTTTGCCAAAAAGTCAATTCGCGATGAGGATAACTGTTACCTGGTAGAAGGTTATGCTGACGTGCTATCGGTACACCAAGCCGGTATCGAAAACGTAGTAGCCTCATCGGGCACCTCACTTACGGTTGAGCAAATACGTTTAATAGGTCGTTTTACCAAAAACATCACCATTTTGTATGATGGCGATGCCGCGGGTATTAAGGCATCATTACGTGGTTTGGATTTAATTCTGGAAGAAGGCCTCAACGTAAAAGTAGTTTCATTCCCTAATGGTGATGACCCCGACTCGTATATACGGAAGGTGGGTAGCAGTGCCTTTAAAACACACATCGAGCAAAACAAGAAAGACTTTATTCTTTATAAAACCAGCATCTTACTCAAAGAAGCTGGTAACGACCCTATACAAAGAGCCAATGTAATCCGCGAAATTGTAGAGAGTATTGCTAAGATACCTGATTCTATTAAGGCGTCGGTATTTATACGTGAGTGTAGCCAGCAGTTACAGATTGATGAGCGCATCCTGTTATCGGAACTGAACAAGATGAAGCTTGGCAGGGCCAAAAAGGAGCAACAAAAGCAGCAGTCGCGGCCTGAACAGCAAGCGGAAGCTTTAGAAGGCAACCCGTATGGCGATATGCCGCCGCCTGATGAACTTGGTTATTATGACGAGCAGGCTGCCCCGTCAAAATCGGTGGAAGCCAGCCTTAATCAGGAGCGTGAGATTATCAGGCTGTTATTAGTTTACGGGCACCAGATCATTAATTGGGATAATATTACCAATATCTATATAGGTCCGTTTATAATTGCCGAGCTGGCCGACGTGGAGTTTGAGAACCCGGCTTGCAAAAACTTTGTAGCGCTGTATAAGCAGCAGTTAGAGAACGGTGTACTGCCCGAAGAGAAATTCTTTATTCATCACCCTGAAAAAGAAATGGTTGACTTGGCGGTTGATATGCTCTCCACCAAATACACGTTGAGCGAGAACTGGTACAACATGCATAAGATATTTATTTCGGGCGAGGAGGCCAATATGAAGGGTACTATCCTGGGTGCTATATTTCACCTCAAAAAACAGAAGGTGGGCAAGATACTCGACCAACTGCGCACCGAGTTGCAAAACACGCAAGACCCGATTGATCAGGATGCCATAATGGGGCGGTACCTGCAAATGAAGAAGATAGAGAAGCATATTTCTGATTTTTTGGGGTCGGTTATTATTAAATAACAATGATTAGGTACGTTTATCTTGCATTATTTTTCATATTTCAATTTTGTGCCACATGGTTCTTTTCAACCTTAAATGAACCTTATGCCATGATAGGCTCATTTTTATTAATTTCTATCACAGGAGTTTTAATTTATAAAAACACCAAGTTTAGCACACCTATTAGAAATTTGGGATGGGGAATTATGTTTGGAAGCTTCACATTCTTGTTGTTTATAGTTTCATTATTTATTATTCTTGGGATTGGTTTGTTGATTCAACAGTCTAATGGCTAAGCACCACGAACTCGGCCGCCGCGGCGAAGCCTTAGCCAAAGCCCACCTCGAAGCTGCCGGTTACGAAATACTGGACGAAAACTGGACTTTTGGCAAAGCCGAGGTAGATTTAATTGCTTATAAAGACCGTATCATTATATTTACCGAAGTAAAAACCCGTACAGGTACCGGCTTTGGCCAACCCGAAGATTTTGTAGACACACGAAAGCAAAAGCTGCTGGCCGGTGCGGCCGATGAATACATTTACCTTATGAACCACCAGGGCGAGGTGCGTTTTGATATTGTATCCATACTATTTACACCCCAAAATACGTATACACTAAAACATATTGAAGATGCCTTTTGGCCATCGCCTTATTAAACACATGAAACGTACATATATCCTTGGCATAGCCACATTTATATTAGCACTTTACAGCTGCGGCGATAAAAATAAACCCGTAAACATTAGCATTAGTCCCGATGCGGGCACCAGCTATAAACAGGGCGATAAGGTGGCTGTTAAATTGACTCTCCCGGCCGATTTTAAAGCCGATTCGATAGTTTACCTGGTAGATTCGGTACGGTTGGCTGCCAAAACCGACTCATCTTCCTATAGCCTTGCAACCGATAGTTTGGGTTTAGGTGCCAGAGTATTAACAGCCCGCATATACAGCGCCGGGAAAGTTGAGGAGCAAAGCACCAATATTAACCTGCTGGCAGCCAAAGCCCCTGAGTTGTATACCTACCAATTAGAGAAAACCTTTGCACACGATACGGCTTCGTTTACCGAAGGATTGGAGTACCACGATGGTGTTTTATATGAGAGTGACGGCGGTTACTGCCGCGAAGGTTTAAAATCGAGCCTTCGTAAAACCAATGTAGACGGCAAAGTACTTCAAAGCATTGATATTGATTGCAACACATTTGCCGAAGGTATTACTGTAATTGACAATAAAATTATCCAGCTTACTTACCGTGAGCGGGTAGGTTATGTGTACGATAAAGCTACACTTAAGCTATTATCCAACTTTACTTTTACCCAGGGCGATGAAGGCTGGGGCATGTGTAACGACGGCAAGAACCTGTACTGCAACACTGGTTCGAACCAGATATACGTGATGGATAAAACCAGCTTCCGCACGCTGCGTAACATTGATGTATACGACGACCAAGGGCCTATTGACGACCTGAACGAGATGGAATACATCGACGGCATGATATACGCCAACGTTTGGCAAAAGGATGATATTGTGGTTATAGACCCTAAAACCGGCGCCGTAGTAAAACGTATTGACCTAAGCGAACTAACCAAACAAGCCACCGTAGGTATTAATAATAGTGATGCCGTACTAAACGGCATTGCCTGGGATGCAGCAGGTAAACGCCTGTTTGTAACCGGTAAAAACTGGCCTAAATTGTATCAAATCAAGGTGGTGAAGAAACAGGGAGTTTAAGTTGTGCTTATCAGTATTGCTCATTACTTTCCAGCAATATCCATTTAAAACAGAAGTGCCGCTTTAAAGCGGCACTTCTGTTTTATACACGTCGCTTATATATCAGGTTGATGATATTTACTGGCGGGTTCCCACTTATCTAACTTACCGTTCACAAAGTATAGCCAGTAACCATCTGATTTTTGGCCGTTAAAATGTTCGTTGTATTCCAACACTTCTATAACTGTTTTGGTTTCGGGATAGCTTTTGGCAGATATGGTGCCGTAGGGTTTCTTTTTTAAAGCTTCTTCAACCTCTGCTTTGGTCATGCCTATTTTAAGCACCGAGGTGTTAACACTCCTCAACGACGAGCAAGAGGCAATGATTGCCATCAAACAACTGCAGATTAAAAGTTTTACTAAGATTTTCATAGGTTGATGTTGTATTGTTGTTTGATGGGTTTTAACAGCACATGGTTTAACAGCAAATGGGTAAAAATGTATAGCGTAATATTAAAATTACAGGTAATGAAGAAAAGATAAAGCTATCCGACCAGGTCTGGCAAGACTGTTTTTTGACATAACCCACGCCGATATGCAAACCACCATTGTCCGGTCTGCGGTTATGACTTTTAAAATGATGCTGATAGAGGCGGAGTAGCACATAAACAAAAAATGTCATCTCGAACGATAGTGAGAGATCCTGTTAATTATGCAAAGTCGCCGCCTGCATGTTTTAACAAGATTTATCGTTATCACTCGAAATGACAAGTTTTTATAAAAAGTCTTGATTCCTGGCTCTTGTCTCTTAATTCTATTCCCTTATCTCCACTCTTTATACTGATTGATCAAACCATTAGTCGATGCATCGTGAGTACTCACCTCGTCGGCAGTACGTAGCTCAGGTAGTATTTTGCCGGCCAGTTGTTTGCCCAGCTCTACACCCCATTGGTCGAAGCTGTAAATGTTCCATATAATGCCCTGTACAAATATTTTGTGCTCATACATGGCAATTAACGAACCCAGCGCACGCGGGGTGATCTTTTTAAGCAATATAGAGTTGGTTGGGCGGTTACCTTCAAATACCTTGAATGGTGCCAGGGCTTCAATTTCTGCTTCGGTTTTACCGGCGGCTTTCAGTTCGGCTACTACTTCTTCGTAGGTTTTGCCGTTCATTAGGGCTTCGGTTTGGGCAAAAAAGTTTGATAGGAGCAGGGTATGGTGCTCGCCAACCGGGTTTTGCGACTGTGCAGGCGCAATAAAATCGGCAGGGATCAACTTGGTGCCCTGGTGTATTAACTGGTAAAACGCATGCTGTCCATTGGTACCCGGCTCGCCCCAAATAATAGGACCGGTTTGGTAATCTACAGGTTGGCCGTTGCGGTCAACGTATTTGCCGTTGCTCTCCATATCCCCTTGTTGAAAATAGGCAGCAAAGCGGTGCATATACTGGTCGTACGGTAAAATGGCCTGGCTTTCGGCATCAAAAAAGTTATTGTACCATACGCCTAACAGGGCGGCAATAACCGGTATGTTTTGTTCAAATTCAGTTTCTTTAAAGTGGTTGTCCATAGCATGGGCACCACCTAATAACCCTTCAAAGTTATCAAAGCCAACGCTCAGGGCAATTGATAAGCCAATAGCACTCCATAACGAGTAACGACCGCCAACCCAATCCCAAAAACCAAACATGTTTTGCGTATCAATACCAAATTTTTCAACCGCGGCAGCATTGGTGCTCAAGGCAGCAAAGTGCTTGGCAATATTAGCCTCGGCAGCGCCGCCGGCTAAAAACCACTCGCGGGCACTGTTGGCGTTGGCCATGGTTTCCTGCGTGGTAAAGGTTTTTGATGCTATGAGGAAAAGCGTAGTTTCGGGATTTAACTGTTTTAACGTTTCGGTAATGTGCGTGCCGTCAACGTTCGATACGAAGTGCAGGTTCAGGCGGGTTTTGTACGGCTTTAAAGCCTCGGTAACCATCACCGGCCCAAGGTCCGATCCGCCAATGCCTATGTTTACCACATCAGTAATTTCTTTGCCGGTGTAGCCTTTCCATTCGCCGCTAATTACTGCTTCGCTAAACTCTTTCATATGCTGCAGCACGGCGTTTACATCGGGCATAACATCTTTACCTTCAGCTAATACCGGTGTATTGCTTTGGTTGCGCAAGGCGGTATGTAGCACCGGGCGACCTTCGGTAACGTTAATAGCTTCGCCGTTAAACATGGCGGCAATTGCCTCATTTAACCTACACTCTTTGGCCAACTGTATTAATAAAGCTATAACCTTATCGTCGATGCGGTTTTTTGAATAATCGAAGAGCATTTCCTCAAAATAAACCGAAAACTTGCTAAAGCGTTGTGGGTCAGTTGCAAACAGGTCTTTAAGTTGCTTAGGCTCCAGCTCGGGGAAGTAGTCGGTTAAGTACTCGTAAGCCTGGGTGGTGGTAAAATCAATGTTTGGCAGCATAATTGATATGTTATAGTACGCCCAAATGTAAGCTTTTAAACCGCTTTGCAAGTAAAATTTTTCATCCGTTCAACCGGGGCTTAGCGTGTTAAATACACTAAAACTTAATGTAAAATCTACACTAAATCTTAGTGTTTTAAATACACTTTCAAATTGTCATATTTTCAAAATATTTCACAAAATATTTTGATTTTAAAAACAATTATTTATTATATTTGATTTACTGTTAAAATATCAGCCGAAACACAACCATTTTATTAATCTGCTAAAAAATGAAGGCCATGTTTGAAAAACTTTTTTTATTGGTAAAAAATAATGCCGGAATGGCAATTATGAACAACCCGGTAATTCCTGCCGGTTCGCGCGAGGCGGTGTTGACCGAGGCCTCAAGCTCAATTATTGATGTGTTAAAGAATTTGATGGAGACAGGACGTGTTAATGACATTATTAAGTTCTTCCAGTTTTCGGGTTCGTACAACCAAAGTTTGGTAAGCAGTATAACCAACAAGTTTGCAAACAGGTTAAATAAGTTTTACAGTATTGATATGCCTGCTGCTCAAGCTGCAGCAGCTTCATTAATACCCGCTGTAATGACACAGTTAGTACAGCAAAGCAACAGCAAGCAAACCGAAGAATTTGCTTTAGGCACCATGCTATCACAACTAAACGGAAACCAGGCCGATTTAAACGGACTGGTGAACAAGCTGATGATTGCCTAAAGACAACCTTCGCAGATAATAAGAAAAAGGCTTGCCAAACATGGCAGGCCTTTTTTGTGTTTTGAGCTAAACCAATTACCTATATTTGCCATTATGACTAAAGAACAAGTACAAGACTTGAGGGATAGAACAGCTTCCCTGAGGAGGCATCTTTGACATTGATAACAAGCTTGAAGAATTAGCCCGCGAGCAGGAAATAACTATTGGCCCCGATTTTTGGAACGCACCCAAAGAGGCCGAAAAGGTATTGGCATCCATCAAACTTAAAAAAGTATGGACCGATGCCTACCAGAAAGTATTAGCCAGTGTAGAAGATACCGGTGTACTATATGAGTTTTACCAGGCTGGCGACGCTACCGAACCTGAAATGCAGGAGCAGTTTAATTCATCGTTAAAGGCGGTAGAAGAACTGGAGTTCCAAAACATGCTATCGGCCGAAGAAGACCAATTGAATGCCGTATTGCAGATTACCGCAGGTGCCGGTGGTACCGAAAGTTGCGACTGGGCAGCCATGCTGATGCGTATGTACATTATGTGGGGCGAAAAGAACGGCTACAAAGTAACCGAGCAAGACTCGCAGGAAGGTGACGTAGCCGGTATAAAAACTGTAACCCTACAATTTGAAGGCGATTTTTCGTATGGCTATTTAAAAGGTGAAAACGGGGTGCACCGTTTGGTGCGTGTATCGCCGTTTGATGCCAATGCCAAGCGCCATACCTCGTTTGCATCGGTGTATGTATACCCGCTGGTTGATGATACCATTGAGATAGATGTTAACCCGGCCGATATTGAGTTTGAAACCTTCCGCTCGGGCGGTGCCGGTGGACAAAACGTGAACAAGGTTGAAACCGCCGTGCGTTTATACCACAAACCATCGGGCATTGTGATCAAGAACCAGGAATCGCGCTCGCAGTTGCAAAATAAAGATAATGCAATCCGTTTGCTAAAATCGCAGTTATACGAAATTGAGATGCGTAAGCGTATGGAAACCAGCAACGCTATTGAGGGTAATAAAAAGAAAATAGAATGGGGATCGCAAATACGTAACTACGTACTGCACCCGTACAAACTGGTTAAAGACCTCCGTACCGATCACGAAACCTCCAACGCACAAGCCGTGCTCGACGGCGATTTGAACGAATTTCTCAAAGCATACCTGATGGAGTTTGGCGGGCCAAAAAGTTAAGTAAGAAGAAATAACAACAGCTTGCTTATTACAAAGCATAGGGTTAGCTTTGGTGACCAATACTCTTTAAAATGAGAAAAACCATACTACCTCTATGCTTTGCTTTTGTTATGGCTACTGCAAGTGCACAAACTAATCCGCCCATTAAACTTTACCCTAAAGGCGTACCCAACTCCAAACCCGCCCCGGCTACCTACGTAGAAAAAAATGAGGGCAACCGTGTAGGCATGGTAACCGACCCTACACTTACCCCATTCTTCCCCGAAAAAGGCAAAGCCAATGGTGCCGCCATAATTGTGTGCCCCGGTGGTGGATACTCGCGTTTGGCTATTGACCACGAAGGTTGGGCTGTAGCTAAAAAGTTTGCCGATATTGGTGTTACCGCATTTGTGCTCACCTACCGTTTGCCCAGTGATGTTATTATGGAAGATAAATCCATTGGGCCGCTGCAGGATGCACAACGCTCGGTACAGTTAATACGCCAGCGTGCAAAAGAGTGGGGGATAGATACGGCAAGGGTAGGCATCATCGGCTTCTCGGCAGGCGGGCATTTGGCTTCAACAGCTATTACACATTTCAACAAAGCGGTAATCGATAATAAAGACAACATTAACCTGCGCCCAAGCTTTGGCGTACTGCTGTACCCGGTGGTTACCTTCGGTCCCGAAATGCACCGTGGCTCTAAAGAAAACCTGATAGGCAAAACACCAACCCCCGAACAAATAGACCTCTATTCTAACGAAAAACAGGTAACCCCGGCAACCCCGCCTACGTTTTTAGTACACGCCCAGGACGATAAAACCGTACCCGTTGCCAACAGCATTATGTTTTACCAGGCCATGGTTAAAGCCGGTGTAAAAGGCGAACTGCACGTATACCAGGCAGGCGGCCACGGCTTTGGGCTGGTTAACAAAACCACTAAGGACGAATGGTTTGAGCTTTGCAAACATTGGATGGATGCTAATGAGTGGTTAACGGCGGCGAAGTAATCGTTAATGCAAAATCTCGATAAACTTCAGGCGCAATTAAAAACCGGTTCGGAGCCATTGATTGCAGATGGAAATAGACTCGGTTTTTCTCTACTGGATTTTTGGCAATGGAGCGTATCTGATATTTTGAGTAATGCCACGCGGGGGCGATTTGCCGAATTTATTGTAGCTACTGCTACAGGCATAGATATAAAACAAGTTAGAGACGAATGGGCAGCTTATGATTTAGAAACACCCGACGGAATAAAGATCGAGGTAAAGTCGGCTGCATACTTACAATCCTGGTATCAAAAGGTGTTATCCAAAATATCATTCAGTATTAAACCGGCATTTTATTGGGATTATGAAACCAATAAACCATCACCCGTTGCAAAACGCACTGCCGATGTCTACGTATTTTGCTTACTGCATTACAACGATAAGCAAACCGTAAACCCGTTGAATCTTGACCATTGGGAGTTTTATGTTGTGGCTACCGCTCAACTCGATTCACAGTTTCCAAATAGTGGTTCGATAAGTTTAAATAGCTTGAAGAAGTTAACTGAAGAAGTTTCTTATCATAAATTGTTACCAGAGATAAACCGGCAGAATAATGCTGTTTAGTAGCCTATAGCTAACGATTCACTAACAAGCATGCGAAATTACTTTAAGCCATCATTTTTTGTAACCATTATATCGGGTGTAAATTTGCTATTGCATTATTCGTTCTGGTTTCATTTAATAAGGTTCAAAGGATATGAATATTCTTTCATTGTATTGATGGGATTTTATTTTCCCGTAGTTCTTTTTGTTGGTACGGTCATCGTTATGTTTTACCGTAACAAAGCAAATTTGAATCAATGGACAATTCTTTTGATAAACGCAGTAACCATTGTAACTACCCTTTATAAATTATGGCAGTTACAAGTAAATATTTAAGTTCAAAGTCCAAATTCGCGTAATTTTAGCCTATGGTTGGCGTTGTCACAACCATTTACATATTTTATGAAAAATTACCAATCTGAAATTACAGGCCATGTAGATATTTTCGTTGCCAATAACGAAGAAGAATTTGAAGGCACAGTAGAAAAGTGGCAGGAAGTATTAATTCATGGCGACCCTGAAGGACTGAGATCATTGGCAAAACTTTTAGTTAAAATTGCCGATTTTAACCAGGAGGATGAAATAAGTTTACCAACAGGAGCAAGAGAACATGTGCATTTGCGACCTGATTTACATATAAGTAAAAGTTCGGTACAAGTTATTGTAGGTAGACTTGACGCAAAGAGTACAGGTGCTTTTTATGACCGCTACGTGCCAAAGTCTAAATAATTTGCAGCTAAAACTAAACAATTCGTATTAATTCCCTAAATTAGTTTTAACTCAAAACCTCCTCAAATAAGTAAAATCAACCAATTCCCCATAAGGTATATTAGCAGGCTGCCCCAAACTAAACCATGGCGAACCATTTTGCACGATCTGGATGTTTTGCGCAGGCATAAAGCTTTGCGCTAACAGGAGCACCTTTTTACCATTGGCAGCTGTGGCAGTGTTTACCACTATAAAGCAATGCCCCGGCGATCCGCCTTTAATAAATACATCGCCAATTTGCAGGTCGGCGGCGTTGGTTACCTTTTTCAGTTCTTTTTCGAGCGATAGGGTACCGGCGTATGAGAACACGAGGTTCATGTAACGTAAAAAGTTTTTGTAGCTATAATCTCTGGCAGACTGTTTTTTCCAAGTGCCGTTTTGCTGATAGCGATAGCCGTTGGCATAATGTACAAAATCGCATTTAAAGCCGCTGGTGAAGTTAAAGCTGATGGCATCATAATCTTTACGGGCAAACAGGTATTCTGCACGAAGGCGCATAACCGCATCGGCACATTGCTGTAAGTCCTGGCTGCCAATGCTCATGTTAATTACTCCCGCGGTATAGGCGTCGGTACGGGCTTTATTGCCTTGATAAGTAAGCGTGTGCGTTCCGGCAGGCAACAGGGGCAAGGTTTTGCAAATAACTGGCAAAGCTTCCGGCTGGCGTTGTTGCTGTTTTATACCCCTGTGGTGGAGCGAAACGTTGTTGCACAGTATCGGGTTTGGTAAAAGCCATTAGCAGACTTACCGATAGTAGTAAAATTAATTTTTTCATAAGGTAGAGGCTTTGATAAGATTTTGATACGGATTAAATGGCACCGGCAATCCGTTCACCAACCTGAATGCCGAAAAGTGCAAATGTGTAGGCGAACGCTTTTTGTAAGCATTCAATCCTGTGCGACCAACCTCGGCAATTTTTTGTCCGCGTTTTACCACATCGCCGGTTTTTACAAAAAGCTGTCGGTTGTGCGCGTAATAGCTAAATAAGTTTAAACCGGGGTGATACACCCATATGCATTTGCCGCCCCTTAACGCACTACCTACATCCCATTGCGGTGTGCACGATACTACAACCCCGTCTGTTACGGCCAACACCTCTACCGGTTTCAGGGTTTTATCATCAAAGGTGTCCTGGTTGCGGTCGGTAATAAAAATATCATGGGCGGGGTGCGCCGTGTGTTTATTGCCATCTAAAAAATGATAGCCCTTGTCAAAATAACCATTGCCCTTAACCCCGCCAATAGCATTGGCCTTGTAGCCTTTCAGCGGAAAGGTCCAGGCATCGGGACTATTGAAACCGGCATTTTTGTCGATTTGGGTAATGAGGTGGGTCAGCTTTTTAGTTGCCGTTTTACGGTCGATGGTATTATTGGTAACTGTTTTATTTAGACTATCTAACTGGATACAATAATTTACTACCGCATTTTGCTGGGCATATAGTTTAGTGCCGCAAAAGATAAAAAGCAGTATGATGGTCAGAAATTTAGGCGTATTCATGGCATGCCCAAGGTAGACATTTCTTTCAGGAATTTAATCTGGGTTTACTTCTTTTGCCAATCGGCTTTATCAATACCATACACAAAATTCAACTTTGGTGCTTCGCCGTAATAAGTTACCTCCTGCTCGCCGGTTTTATTAGCGCCCAACCGGCCAATGGCAATTTGCGAACGGATATTATTTGCCCCAATATGAAAGTAAACGCTCTCCACAAACTGAAAAGCATAATCCAACATCAGGGCTTTAACCACCGGGTTTATACCTTTGCCCCATGATGCTGTGCCGTAAAAGGTGTAACCAATAAACAGGTTTGAATCTTCGGCATTGTAATCATAAAAGCGCGTGCTGCCAATGGTTGCCCCTGTTGTTTTATCAATAACCTTAAACGCACCACCACTTTGTATAGCCCCATCAAAAAAGTTCCGGAAAACGTCTTCCTTCCAGCGATCCTTGTTAGGATGCTGTGCCCATACCTCCGGATCGGATGCCACGGCATATAGCGCGTCAAAGTCTGCTTCGTGTAACGGAATGAGAGCGATGGTTTCGTTTTCGAGTACGGGTTGCAGTTTAATGCTCATTTGGGCTAAGCTTTATTTATTGCAATACCGCCAATAGCTC
Source organism: Mucilaginibacter terrae (assembly GCF_031951985.1). Lineage (NCBI taxonomy): Bacteria > Pseudomonadati > Bacteroidota > Sphingobacteriia > Sphingobacteriales > Sphingobacteriaceae > Mucilaginibacter > Mucilaginibacter terrae. The sequence continues at coordinate 4,078,009 of NZ_JAVLVU010000001.1, forward strand.
ATTCAGCTCCTGTACTTTCTCCATCGACCCTAATTGTTCATAGGAACTGATGAGGTTGCGCAATATGCGGCGCACAATATCGGTATTGGTGCAGGGTTCATAAAACTGCTTGTCGGTATTGAGGTTAAGCTGTTTTAAAAACATATCTACATCGCGCCTGCCAAATATGTGGCCTTTATTAAAGGCATTGATGTAAAATAGCACCCCGCTCTCAAATTCCGATTTGGCAGCCTCATCCATGTAAGCCAGTATAAAATGCTGCGGCAGGTTTACCCCATATACAGGAATATCCAGCTTTTGCGCAATTACCGAATAAATAATAGCCAGCGATATCTGATTGCCTTTTTTGCTTTCCAAAACCTGGCTCAGGTAACTGTTTTGCGGGTCTTGATGATTGCTGGTATTACCACTAAAACCATGCAGGTTGTACAGCACATGGTTTATGAGTTTTATCTGATCGGCAGGGCTGCCCTCAAACATCATTTGCATCCATATATCGCGTTTTATTTCCTCGATCTGGTTGATGATCTTTTGCTCGTCGAGGTCGGGGTACTGGTATTTATTGATGATGAGTGCACCGCGTAACAGGTCGAATGCGCCGCTTTGATGCCAAAGTTCCAGTTCGTTTTTAGTGATGCTGAATTGTATTTCGTGCACCAGGTTGGCTATGCGGTCTTGTTGTATGGGATCAAAAGCCTGCTCCCAGGCGTTTTCCAGGTAGCCAATTGCCTCGGGACCATATGATATCAGTTTATCATGTACATGTTCAAAAATCTCGCGGTCGGGATCATCCAGCAAACGGATGAGAGAGTTTATTTCAGCTTCGTTAATCATGTTCACCTCTTTCAAAATGTAAAGCTTTGTCTATTTTTACAACCATGTTCAGCCTTAAGTTTGCTTTCAGCCATTTTTTGCATCAGCATAAAGCCATAAACCGGCATGGGCTGCATTCGCCCTTTGTGTACCGGTTGGTTGATGAGGTAATTTACGATTTTTCTGAAAAAAAAGTATACGCCGATATTGAAAAAAAGCTCTCCACAGGCAAAAAATTAGATGGTACCGACAAACTTCTGCACCGTTTAATAGCAGATGCCAAGGCTCAAAATGTATGGGTTTTAGGCAAGTATCAGGCTGTAAAACAGCTGGTTATTGACGGTTCAGCAACTGCCCTGAGTCTGAAAAATATCAATAAGCCAGAGGACTGGAAAGACAGTACAGCGCCTGATGTGATTTACCTGGATGCCAAGCTCAATCCGCAATCGGCTATGGATTATTTCAACAAGGTAATACCCCGTATGCAGGCCGATACATTGCTTGTGGTGGATAATATTCACCATAACCCGCTAACCAAAACCACCTGGGGTATCATGACCTCACACGTTAAAGTAACCGCATCAGTTAACCTGTTTTGGCTGGGGCTGGTTTATTGCCGGCCAGGGCAGGTGAAAGAAGATTTTTTCATCAAGTTTTAGTTGGGGAGCGAGGATGGGGGAGCGGTTTGAATGGTGTTTGAAGTTGCCCCGCTCTCCGCTCCAGCCCCCTCGCTCTTAACACCTGTTATTCTCCGATTTTTTCTTCTGAAAACCACGAAATTACACGAAAAGTTACGGTTTTTTCATGGTGTTCAATTTTAGTGTTTCATAAAGGTATTAAACGCATGCAACGCAGTTGAACACCTTGAACACCGACATAATCCTGTCGGTACTTTTTGGGGGGTGGGGGAGGAGTGATTACAAACCAGCTGCACTTTGCAAACAATAACCCTACCTTTGCGCTTTAATCAACCTGTGGCCGCTGCTTAAATGAAAAAATACTTTATACTTTTTTTACTGTGTACCCTAAGTGCGTTGCCCGCGCTTGCCCAACCTAAATTCATAAAAAATATTACCCCAAAATTTGTGCGCAAAATGCTGTTCGAAAAAGACAGCAGCCGTAGTGCCAGCTTCTTTTTGCTGCCTGTAGTTAGCTCGGCACCCGAAACCGGTTTGGAGCTGGGTGCATCAACCCTTTACTCGTTTTATACCGATACCAGCAGTATAACCCGCGTATCAAATGTGTTTGCCTATGGCACTTTTACCACCGAAGGGCAGCAGCGCGTTAGTGTAAGCACATCCTACTGGACGGCTCAAAACCGTTACCACTATAACGGGTTGGTGAGCTATGTTAATTTCCCTTTCAATTTTTACGGTATAGGTAATAATACGGTGAAGGCCGATGAGCAACGCATCAGCGAAAAACGGCTGCGTATAAATTTTAACGGCGAAAAGCGTTTTGGTAACTGGTACCTGGGCTATGTACTGGGCGGTTATAACTACACTTACCGTATTGATAATTTAGGCAAATCTTTTGAAGCACAACTTACGCCTTACGACCGCAACGGCGGCGCCGGTATTTTTGCCGGACCAAACATCACCTTTGATAACCGCAACAATAACACCTACACTACCAAGGGTATGGTGGTAAACGCTTACCTAAACGTTATGCACGGCCTTTTTGCCGATAATAACTACAAAGGAAGCCTTTTTAACATCGAGTATGCCCAGTTTTTTAAACTGCATAAGCGCTGGGTGCTGGGTATAGATATTCAGGAGCAAAGCTTACTGGGCAGCCAAACCCCATTTTACCTGCTGCCCGAAATGGGTAACGACGAAATAATGCGGGGCTATTACAACGGCCGCTACCGCGACAAAAACTTGCTGGCCGGCCAAACCGAACTGCGTTACCGCCTGAGCGACCGTTTTGGCCTGGCTGCCTTTGCCGGTACTGGCGCTGTTTTCAGGAATGATTTAAACCTTAAACAGTTTAAGCCCAACTACGGCGGCGGTTTACGTTATTTCTTTGATACCGAAAAGGGCTTAACCATGCGTGTTGATTACGGCGTAGGCCAGCAAGCGGCAGGGGAGAAGCGGCAGCAAGGGTTTTATATGAGTTTAGGGGAGGCGTTTTAGGTAGAAGACACACACCGGGCCTACCCGGGAGGGAGGGGAATATGCGTCATTGCGAGGTACGAAGCAATCTCTGCGGATGCAAAGCGTACATGCACAGTTCAGAGATTGCTTCGTACCTCGCAATGACGTGAATTGTTACTGCAGTTTGCGTTAGGGATAGTAGTGGAAACCCCGGAACGCAGCATAGCGGAGTGAGGAGTTGGAACGAATAGCCCGGGCCGGAGGCAACGCCCATATTTAAATTATTAAGTTATTGGGTTAATTAGTTATTAGTTTGCAAGTGTTCAGTAGCACAAGTCACCTATCTCACCACTCATCCGCGCTAAAACTTGCGTTAAAAACGTATTGTGATTTTCTCCTTGGGTCGAAATGACAGGATGGAGGATTATATCAAAAAGCATTCTGTCAGTTCTAAAACTTCCATCCAATTCTGGTTCAAGAAATGTTCAGAGGTTGCTTCGACGGCACTGCTTTTGCCCCTCTCTGTCTCGCAAGGACGTGTTAGGAAGTTCAGCCGATATTCTGTTAATTCTCCAATTCTGAAAATTCTGATCCAGGCACTTCCCACACAAAACTTTAATAATTCTTTAATAAACAAAATAGCTACTTTTGCGGCTATTATAAAAAACGATTGATCATGAGCACTACAAGAGGACCCATATCGCAGTTTATTGAAAAAAACTACCTGCATTTTAACGCTGCGGCTCTAATGGACGCGGCCAAAGGATATGAAACACACCTGCTGGAAGGCGGTAAAATGATGGTAACCCTGGCTGGTGCCATGAGTACTGCCGAGCTGGGTATTTCGCTGGCCGAAATGATCCGTCAGGATAAAATTGATATTATTAGCTGTACAGGCGCTAACCTCGAAGAGGATATTATGAACCTGGTGGCGCACTCGCACTACAAACGCGTGCCTAACTACCGCGATTTGAGTCCGCAGGACGAGTGGGATTTGTTAGAGAACCACTACAACCGCGTAACCGATACCTGTATACCCGAAGAAGAAGCTTTCCGTCGTTTACAAAAGCACATCCACAAAATATGGAAAGATGCTGATGATGCCGGTGAGCGTTACTTTCCGCATGAGTACATGTACAAAATATTGTTGAGCGGTGAGTTGGAGCAGTATTACGAAATTGACCCTAAAAACTCGTGGATGCTGGCCGCTGCCGAAAAGAACCTGCCTATCGTAGTACCAGGTTGGGAAGACTCGACCATGGGTAACATATTTGCCTCCTATGTAATTAAAGGCCAAATTAAAACCACTACCATGAAAAGCGGTATAGAATACATGGCATGGCTGGCCGACTGGTACCCGAAAAATTCGGGCGGTAAGGGCGTAGGTTTCTTCCAGATTGGTGGCGGTATTGCCGGTGATTTCCCAATTTGCGTGGTACCTATGCTATACCAGGATATGGAGATGGAAAATATTCCATTCTGGAGCTATTTCTGCCAGATTTCAGATTCGACCACTTCGTACGGTTCGTACTCGGGTGCAGTACCTAACGAGAAAATTACCTGGGGTAAACTTGATGTAAATACACCTAAGTTTATTGTAGAGAGTGATGCTACTATTGTGGCTCCGTTGATATTTGCCTGGTTGTTGAATCAATAACCTCTCCTAAATCCTCTCCAAAGGAGAGGACTTCATAAAGTTATTTGCAGGGCTTTCCGAAAGGGAGGCCCTGTTTTGTTTTCGATTTTTTAGTCATGCTGAACTTGTTTCAGCATCCCACAGGACAAGTATATAGCTTGACAGGCATTAACGGAGAGCTTAGCATATGAGGTGCTGAAACAAGTTCAGCATAACGTGTAGGTGATAGATACATACAACCTGCCTTTCCCATAATTTAAAAGCAACTTGCCACCACTCTAACTCATGATGTACATCAAATTTTAAAGTGACTATCAACAGTAGAATTTACCTCTGCTTCAAAACAATAAAATACTTTTTTGAAATTGCAACAGTCTTGTTGCAAGATAATTATATTAATAATAAAGAAAATGTGCCATTTAAATGCAAATTAGGCATTTTTGCGAATTGTTTAGACTGATTATAAATTAGAAACAACTGTCACTAATTTGTCAGCCATAGTTTATAAAATTTTACTTTTGTGGACTGAAATTTTAAGGATAGTTACGCCCTTTCAGTAAAACGTTTATCATAAACACAAAACTTATCTTAGTATAAATACGCTTTATGAGGAATATCTCATTACTTTTTAAACAGTTTTCAAGGACAGTTTTACTTATTGCAGGATTAACTGCATTAAGTTTTGCTGCCCAGGCTCAGGGTGATAAAGCCAAGGGCGAAGCCTTGTTTAAGGCAAAATGTTCTGCATGTCACAAACTGGACATCCGTGTGACCGGTCCGGCTCTTGGTGCTTTAATGACTTCGGAGACTGATGACAAGTGGTTAACCAAATGGATTCAGAACAACCAGGCCCTTATTGCTGCCAAAGATCCTAAAGCGCTAAAAATTTACAACGAGTACAACCAGGCGGGTATGACCGTGTTCACCGAGTTGAGCGATGGTGATGTGGCCAACATCATTACTTACGTTCGTGAAGAATGGAAAGTGATGCAAGAGCAACCGAAAGGTGGTGGCGGAGATTCAGTTGCAGCCGATAGCGGTCCAAGCAGCACCATGGTGTTTGCCTTAATCGGTATCATCATCGTAGCGTTCATCGTAATATTGGTTTTAAACCGCGCCATTGGTACTTTAGAGCGTTTACTGGTTAATCGTAAAGATTTAGTAGTGCCTGCCGAAATTACCGAAGGTGTTGAGGTTGATCGTTTTGCTACTTTCAAAAGGTTAATTAAAAATAAAAAACTGGTATTCTTTGTGGTATTAGCAGGTACGGTTGCCTTTGGCAGCTTTAGCTGGGTAACCATGTGGAATACTGGTGTACAGCAAGGTTATCAGCCGGTACAGCCAATTGCTTATTCGCACGAGTTGCACGCCGGTGTAATGAAAATTAACTGTCAGTACTGTCACGGTGGTGCTTATAAGAGCAAGAATGCATCTATACCATCACTTAACGTATGTATGAACTGTCACAAAGTGGTTAAAACCGAGTCGAAAGAAATACAGAAAATTTACACTGCTTTAGGTTACGACCCGGCTACGCAGAAATACGATACCACCAAGGCTCGTCCTATTCAGTGGGTACGTATTCACAACCTGCCTGATTTAGCTTACTTTAACCACTCGCAACACGTTAAGGTTGCCGGTTTAGAGTGTCAAAACTGTCACGGTCCTATCCAAACCATGAAAGAGGTTTACCAATACTCTCCTCTAACCATGAAATGGTGTGTGCAGTGTCACAAACGTACCAACATCAATGGTTTAGGCAATGCCTACTATGATAAGATGGTGGATGTGCACGAGAAGCTGAAGAAAGGTGAGAAAGTAACCGCCGCTATGATGGGTGGTTTAGAGTGCGGCAAGTGCCACTATTAATAATTAAGAAACTTAGCAATTTACAGTTTATATAGCTTAAATGGAAAGCAATAAGAAATACTGGAAAGGTTTAGAGGAGCTGAACAACACACCAGAGTTTGTTGAAACAAGCAAGCACGAATTTGCTGAGCCTATTCCTTTAGAGGAAGTGCTGGGCGGTACCGGGCTTATGGGCAAAACACCTCGCCGTAACTTCCTTAAAACAGTTGGTTTTGGTATTGGTGCCGTGTCGTTGGCTGCTTGTCAAAAAGCTCCTGTTCACAAATCTATCCCTTACTTAATTAAGCCCGAAGAGGTAACTCCGGGTGTAGCTAACTTCTACGTATCAAGCTACGAAGGTCAGGCCATATTGGTTAAAACCCGCGAAGGTCGTCCTATTAAAGTAGAAGGTAACCCGGCCGATGTATTTGGCCAGGGTGGTGTTAGCGCACAAACGCAGGCTTCGGTATTAAGTTTATATGATACCAACCGCTTAAAAGGCCCTATGCAAGACGGTGGCGACACTGCCTGGAGCGCTTTAGATAGCTTTGTTAAAAACGAATTAGTTTCGATCAAAGCAAGCGGTAAACAAATACGTTTGGTTACTTCAACCATTAACAGCCCGTCTACCTTAGGCGTAATTGCTGCTTTTGCTGCCCAGTATCCAACTGCTAAACACATTACTTATGATGCCGTATCATATACCGGTATCATTCAGGCTAACCAAAACAGCTTTGGTAAAGCCGTTTTACCTCACTACAACTTTGATAAGGCCGACCTTATTGTAAGCTTCGGTGCCGATTTCCTGGGTTCATGGATCTCACATTCTGAGTTTACCCGTCAGTACGTATCAAAACGTAACGAGGCAGCCGTAAAAAGCGGTAAAATGTCGCGCCACATTCAGTTTGAAAGCGGCATGAGCTTAACCGGTAGTAATGCCGACGTGCGTATACCCATCAAGGTTTCGCAAGAAGGTTTAGCTATTGTTAACCTGTACAACGCTATTACCGGCACTACTTTACCTGGTTCTAAAAAATTAGGCAATAACATTGCCGATAACGCCATCATTCTTGCTGCTAAAGAACTGGTTGCTGCCAAAGGTCGTGCCCTGGTCGTATCAGGTAGTAATGATGTTGCTGTTCAGGTTTTGGTAAATGCTATCAACTCTATCTTAGGCAGCTACGGTACTACTATCGATCTGGATAATCCATCATACCAATATAAAGGTAACGATGCCGACATGGTAGCTTTAATTGAGGAAATGAAACGCGGCGATGTAGGCGCGGTAATGTTCCTTGATGCCAACCCGGTTTATAACTTCTACCAAGGTGCTGCATTTGCAGATGCTTTGAAAAAAGTTCGCTTAAAAGTATCATTTGCACCTTATGCTGATGAAACTGCTGCGGCTTGTAACATTGTAGCTCCAAACCACCACTACTTAGAATCATGGGGTGATGAAAACGCTGTTGAAGGTTACTATACCTTAGTACAGCCAACTATTAACCCGGTTTATGATACCCGTAAGGCTGAGCAAAGCTTACTGGTATGGAGCGATAATGCTGTTAAAGATTACTACACCTTTGTACGCAATACCTGGAATACCAGCATTTTAGCCAAAGGTGGTTTAACCGGCCAAAACGGTTGGGAAACTGTACTGCAAAGCGGTATTGTTAAAGTTGCAGCAAAACCTGCTACCCCGGTTACCTTTAACCGTGATTTAAATGCAGTTGCTCAAACCATTATTAGCAGCGGCGCTAAATTAGCAGCAGCAGGCGAAGGTAAATTAGAATTACAGGTTTACGAAAATACTACTGTTGGCGATGGTAAACACGCTAACAACCCATGGTTACAGGAATTGCCTGAGCCGGTATCAAAAGTTACCTGGGATAACTTTGCTGCCATTGCTCCAAAAACTGCCGAAGAGCATAAACTGGAGCAAGGCGATCTGATTAAAATTACTGCCAATGGTTACAGTATCGAATTACCGGTATTGATACAACCGGGCCAGGCACAGGGCACCTTATCAGTAGCCTTAGGTTACGGCCGTACCAAAGCTGGTAAAGTAGGCGATGGTGTTGGTAAAAATGCTTATCCGTTCATGGCACTAAGCAACGGTACCTTCCAGGGTAATGCAGTTGCCGAAATTGAGGCTTTGGGTGGTGACAAATTTGTTTTTGCTCAAACTCAAACTCACGGTTCATACGAAGGCCGCGACATTATTCGTGAAACTACTTTACAGGAGTACCTGAAAAAGGCCGAAGAGAAAGAACAAGAAGAGAAAAAAGAAACCTACGATTTGTGGGAAGCTCATGACCGTCCGCGTTATGACTGGGTTATGGCTATCGACCTTAACGCTTGTACCGGTTGTGGTGCCTGTGTGGTAGCTTGTAACGCTGAGAACAATATCCCGGTTGTAGGTCGTGACGAGGTTCGTCGCAGCCGCGAAATGCACTGGATACGTATCGACCGCTACTATAGCTACGACGAGAAAGGCAAAACCGTTACCGAGGAAAAAGAGATCAATAAACTGGAAGACTTAGACCACGTATCGGTTACTTACCAGCCAATGCTTTGCCAACACTGTGACCACGCACCTTGCGAAACAGTATGCCCGGTATTAGCAACTACTCACTCGAGCGAAGGTTTAAACCAGATGACGTACAACCGTTGCGTGGGTACCCGTTACTGCGCTAACAACTGTCCGTACAAAGTACGTCGTTTCAACTGGTTTAACTACTGGAACGATTCGCGCTTTGAGAACTACCTGCAAAATGATTACACCGAGCTGGTGTTAAACCCTGATGTTACTACCCGTTTCCGTGGTGTAATGGAAAAATGCTCGATGTGTGCTCAACGTATACAGGCCGGTAAATTAAATGCCAAGTTGCAAAAACGTCCGTTAGAAGACGGTGATATTAAAATGGCTTGTCAGCAAACCTGCTCGGCCAACGCTATCATTTTCGGTAACCGTAAAGATCCTAACTCAGAAGTATCGAAAGCGCTTGCAAGCGACCGTACTTACTATGTATTGGAAGAATTGAACGTGCAACCAGGCATCGGTTACCAAACCAAAGTAAGAAACAGACTGACAACAGAGGCTTAAACTTAAAATACGAGATATTAATACACTATGGCATCTCACAGTGAATCAATAATCAGGGAACCGTTAATTACGGGCAAGAATATTACCTATGCCCAAATTACTAACGAGGTTTTAGCCCCTGTAGAAAATAAACCCAACATGGCCTGGTGGATAGGCTTTGTACTCTCGGTAATGGGAGCGAGTGTTTGGCTCTTCTCTATCAGCTGGACCTTTTGGTACGGTATAGGCGAGTGGGGTTTGAACAAAACAGTAGGCTGGGCTTGGGATATCACCGGTTTCGTGTGGTGGGTAGGTATTGGTCACGCCGGAACACTTATTTCGGCAGTACTCCTAATCTTCCGTCAAAACTGGCGTAACTCCATCAACCGCTCTGCCGAGGCGATGACCATCTTCGCGGTAATTTGTGCGGCCACCTACATCTTCGGTCACATGGGCCGTGTATGGTTAGCCTACTGGACTTTACCTCTTCCTAACCAATTCGGTTCGTTATGGGTAAACTGGAACTCGGCGCTAATGATGGACGTGTTCGCGATCTCAACTTACTTTTCAGTATCGTTAGTATTCTGGTACACCGGTTTATTACCTGATATTGCATCAATCCGCGACCGTGCAACAGGCTTACGCCGCCGTATTTATTCAATCATGTCTTTCGGTTGGACCGGTTCGGTAAAAACCTGGCAGCGTTTCGAAACGGTATCATTAATTCTTGCAGGTATATCAACTCCTCTGGTACTTTCGGTACACACCATCGTATCATTTGACTTTGCAACCTCGCTTGAACCAGGATGGCATACTACCATCTTCCCTCCGTATTTCGTTGCAGGTGCGATCTTCTCAGGTTTTGCCATGGTACAAACCCTGTTGCTAATTGCACGTAAAGTATTAGGTTTAGAGAACTACATCACCATGTTCCATATCGAATCGATGAACAAGATCATCGTGTTAACAGGTTCGGTTGTGGGTGTGGCTTATATTACTGAGTTCTTCATCGCATGGTACTCTGGTGTTGAATACGAGCAATATGCATTCATCAACCGTGCAACCGGTCCGTATTGGTGGGCATACTGGAGCATGATGACCTGTAACGTAATTACGCCTCAGCTATTCTGGTTCAAAAAAATCCGTATCAACATTCCGTTATCATGGGTTCTGTCGATCATTGTAAACATTGGTATGTGGTTCGAGCGTTTCGTAATTATTGTTACCTCGTTACACCGCGATTACCTGCCATCAAGCTGGGTTATGTTTTACCCAACCTGGACAGATGTGGGCATCTTCGTTGGTTCGATAGGCTTCTTCTTTGTGATGTTCCTGTTATTCTTACGTGTACTTCCATCAGTAGCTATGGCCGAGGTGAAATTACTGTTGAAAACATCAAGTGAGCAAGCTAAGAAGAAACTGATTGACGAAGGTCATCTTGACCCAACTCATGTTGACGATTACGTAACATCATTAGAAAAATACGACAGTGTTGATTTAACTCAATACCATAAAGCATAATCATGAGCAGCACTAAATTTATATTAGGTTGTTTTGAGGATCCGGACCAAATGATGGATGGGATCACCAAACTTCAAAAAAATAGTATTCCGATTTATGACGTTTATACCCCAATGCCTATTCACGGTATTGAGGCTAAACTGGGCGTTAAAGAATCACGTTTGGGTTACGCAGCATTTTGCTGTGGCTGTATAGGTGCTACTGTTATATTCAGTATTGTATACTACACCCTGGTACACGATTGGCCGATGAATATTGGTGGTAAGCCAAATTTTTCTATTCCAAACTTTGTACCGTTTACCTTTGAGTGGACTATCCTTTTCACCGCTTTCGGTATGGTGGCCACCTTCTTTGCAGCTACACACCTGTTCCCGGGCCGCGCTCCACGTGTAATGGACCTGCGTGCTACCGACGACCGCTTTGTAATTGCAGTTGATGCCAAAGGTAATGTACCACATGATGATATAACCCGCCTGCTTGAAGAAGCCGGAGCTGTTGAAGTAAAGCACAATAAGAGAAAGTATGTTAGCTATGATGAATAAGATCAAGATATTCGGCGCAACCATGATCGCTATTGCTGCTATTGCGGTAACGTCATCATGTCACGATAAAAGAAGCACGGGTTATGAGTATGCTCCAAACATGTATGAGCATATTGCTTATGATCCTGACCAAAAGAACCCTAATTTTAAAGACGGTAAAACAGCACAGGTTCCGCCTGCAGGCACTACGCCAATTGGCTTTACCCGTTTTGATTATCCTAATACTAAAGCCGGTTACGACCAGGCCAGTTTAGAGGTTAAAAATATGATAGCTGCTACCCAAGCCAATTATGCTGAAGGTAAGGTATTATATGAACACTTCTGTTCGCCTTGCCATGGTTTACAAGGCCAGGGTGACGGTACTGTGGTAGCCCACGGCTATCCTGCTCCGCCATCATACTCAAAAGGACAATCATCACGCGGTGGTGCCATGAAAGACCTTACCGATGGTAAAATTTATCACACAATTACTTACGGCGTAAATGCCATGGGTTCATACGCTTCACAGTTAGCTCCCGAAGAGCGCTGGAAAGTAATCATGTATGTTCACAAATTGCAAACCTTATAATTATTAAAGCTGAATGGGCACTCATCATCCACATAGTTTTGACGAACGTTTTGAATTTGCCGGCAAAGCAAAAACATTTAGCCTGGTGGCTATTGTAATTGGTGTGCTGGGCATTGTGTACGGCTTTGCGATCGATCATCATGAGCATCACGCGGTTCGTACATTTTCAAACCTGCTGCTTATGAGCTACTATTTTGTAGGCGTTTGCGTTGCAGGTGTATTTTTCCTGGCTTACCAGTATATGGCACAAGCAGGCTGGTCGGTAGGCTTATTGCGCATACCACAGGCTTTTGCCCGCATATTAGGTATAGCTGTATTAGTTTTATTAATTGTAGTAGGAGCAGGTTTATTTTTAACCCACCCCGAAATGCATGAAGGCCATCAGGTTGATGCTCCTTACTTATATGCACACTGGGCCACTAAGGGTTTAGCTATTGAAGGCAGCCCTATTTATGATGCCGTAATAGCAGGTAAATCAGCATTCCTTAACAAGCCTTTCTTTTACGGAAGTTTAGTGGTAATGCTTGGTTTGTACTCATTGTTTGGCAAATTACTGGTAGATTATTCTAACAGTGAAGATAGCTTAGGCGGTATGCTTAACTATAACAAGAGCTTTAAAATCTCGGCTATATTCCTTGTTATATTTGGCTTCACTTTCCCAATCTACTCATTTGGTACCATCATGTCTTTAGAGGCACACTGGTTTTCAACAATGTTTGGTTGGTATAACTTAGCTGCGGTACACGTTAGCGGTTTAGCTGTAATTGCCTTAACACTTGCCATCCTTAAAGAGAACGGATATTTTTCATGGGTTAATGAAAACCACATGCACGATTTAGGTAAACTGATCTTCGGTTTCTCTATCTTCTGGACTTACGTTTGGTTTGCACAATTCTTCCTTACCTGGTATGCTAACATGCCCGAGGAGAGTGTTTACTTCTACCGTCGTTGGGAGCCTGAGTACAAATGGTGGTTCTGGTTAAATATTGTATTAAACTTCTGTGCACCATTATTCCTGCTGATGAAGAACGACAACAAACGTTCATTTACACGCATGAAAATTGTAACTATCATTATTATCATCGGTCACTGGTTAGATTACTACCTGATGATTATGCCGGGTACAATGGAGAACCATAGAGAGTTTGGTATCACTGAACTATTTACTTTCATAGGTTTTGCAGGTTTATTTAGCTTCCTGATGCTTAATGCATTAAGCAAGTTCGAATCATTAGTGCCTAAGAAACACCCTTTACTGGACGAGAGCCTGCACCACCACATTTAATAATTGCTAACTTTGTAATACATTTTAGAATATCAAACCACTGATACAAATGGCATTCAAGCATCTGATAAATTATAAAAAGTTCTTATCGCTGTCGGCGATGATGCTTTTGCTGGGTACCAACCTGGTAATGGCACAAGCTGCCAGTTCAAACTCTACTGCTACCGAAACCGGTAATACATCTGCACAAACAGCCGGTGTATGGACAACCGCAGGTTACTACACTCTATTGTTTTTAATTGTGTGTATTGCCGTAGCTGTTATCGGTAAAATATTTAAGGTGTATGACCTTACCCTGCAAATGCAAGGTAAAAAGGGCGTAAACTGGAATAACGTAATGGCAGTTGGTTTCCTTATTTTCCTTGTTGCCGGTATAGTTGGTGTTTACTATTCATTTAGTGTACAGGGTAGCATGATTATAGGTGATGCCGTTTCGGTACATGGTAAAACACTTGATAGCATGTTCTGGATAACATTTGGTATCACTTTCGTAGTGTTTTTACTTACCCAAATTTTGCTGTTTACCTTCTTGTTCAAATACAAGGGATCTGATAAACGCAAGGCTTACTACTATCCGCATAACAACACTATTGAGAAAATATGGACTGTTGCACCGGCTATCGTATTAACTGTTCTGGTAGTGTTCGGCTTCCTAACCTGGAGAAAGATCACCAACACGGTTGACGCTAAAGGCGAAGTTGCTTCATTAGATATTGATGTTACCGGTCACCAGTTTGCCTGGGAACTACGTTATCCTGGTAAAGATGGTAAATTGGGTAAAAAGAATTACAAGCTGATTAATGGTACCAATAAACTTGGTGTTAGTTATGATGATAAAAACAGCTTTGATGATTTACAGGCAGATACACTGGTAATACCGGTTAACAAATCGGTTCGTCTAAACATTATTGCCCAGGATGTGATCCATAGCGTTTACATGCCAAACTTCCGTGTACAAATTAACGCTGTACCGGGTTTACCAACCTACTTTAAATTTACGCCAACTGCTACTACTGCCGAAATGCGCAACAAGTTGGATCAGCCAGACTTTAATTATCACCTGTATTGCAACAAAATTTGCGGAGGAAGCCATTACAACATGCAAAAAGTAGTATTGGTGGTTACACAAGCCGAGTATCAAAACTGGCTTGCACAGCAAAAACCTTATTTAACCGACCAGTTAAAAAAGGAGCTTAAGCTGGCAGATAACCCGCTTTACAAGCAAACAGTATTACAAAACAGATTAGCGTCAATTAATTAATCAAGATATATAGCGATTATGTCAACATTATCAGTTCACGATCACGGCGTTGCACATCATGATCACGATCACGAACATCATCATAACGAAACATTCTGGACGAAGTACATCTTCAGCCAGGATCACAAAATGATAGCACGCCAGTTTTTAATAACTGGTATAATCATGGCCGTAATTGCCATGATACTTTCTATCCTGTTCCGTATACAACTGGCTTACCCCGAGAAAGCATTTCCTTTACTGGAAGTATTACTGGGTCGTTTTGCACCAGGTGGTCGTTTAGATACTAACTTTTACCTGTCGTTAGTTACCATACATGGTACCATCATGGTATTCTTTGTGTTAACAGCAGGTTTGAGCGGTACATTCAGTAACTTATTAATTCCTTACCAATTAGGTGCGCGTGATATGGCTTCGCCATTCATGAACATGCTTTCGTACTGGTTATTCTTTATTGCCAGCGTTATCATGATGGCTTCTTTCTTTGTTGAAAAAGGCCCTGCCGGTCCGGGTTGGACTATATACCCACCACTATCTGCTTTGCCAAAAGCAATGCCGGGTTCGGGTATGGGTATGACGTTATGGTTAGTAAGTATGACCTTATTTGTTGCATCGCAATTAATGGGTGGTATTAACTACGTAAGTACCATCTTAAATATGCGTACCAAAGGTATGGATCTGTGGAAAATGCCTTTAACCATCTGGGCATTCTTCTTAACTGCTATCTTGGGTGTATTAGCATTCCCTGTACTGGTTGCAGGTGTGGTATTATTAATATTCGACCGTAGCTTTGGTACAAGTTTCTACTTGTCAGATATAGTTATTCAAGGTCAGGTAATGCCTTTTGAAGGTGGTAGCCCGATACTGTTCCAGCACTTATTCTGGTTCCTGGGTCACCCTGAGGTATACATCGTTATTATGCCTGCACTGGGTATATCATCTGAGGTTATTGCTACTAACTCACGTAAACCAATTTTTGGTTACCATGCCATGGTTTACTCACTAATAGGTATTACAGTATTGTCGTTCATTGTATGGGGTCACCACATGTTTGTTACGGGTATGAACCCGTTCCTGGGCGGTGTGTTCATGATCACTACCTTGATTATTGCGGTACCTTCGGCTGTAAAAACATTCAACTATTTAGCTACGCTTTGGCGTGGTAATATACAGTTCACTCCGGCTATGTTGTTCGCTATCGGTTTGGTATCATTCTTTATCTCTGGTGGTATTACCGGTATCTTCTTAGGTAACGCTGCGCTTGATATTAACCTGCACGATACTTACTTCGTAGTAGCTCACTTCCACTTAGTAATGGGTTCGGCAGCTATATTTGGTATGTTGGCCGGTGTATACCACTGGTTCCCTAAAATGTTCGGCCGTATGATGGACGAAAAATTAGGTTACCTGCACTTTTGGTTAACTTTCATCGGTGCTTACCTGGTATTCTTCCCAATGCACTTTATGGGCTTGGACGGTGTACCACGTCGTTACTATTCATTCACCGAAATTGAGTCGTTAAAACAATGGGTATCGGTTAACACCTTTATTACCTGGGCTGCTATATTCTCTGCATTGGCACAAGTAGCATTCCTGTTTAACTTCTTCTATTCAATATTCTTTGGTAGAAAAGCGCCTCAAAACCCATGGAACTCTACTACCTTGGAGTGGACTACACCGGTTGAGCACATCCACGGTAACTGGCCTGGCGAAATTCCAACCGTATACCGTTGGCCATATGATTACAGCAAGCCTGGCCATGACGAGGACTTTATACCTCAAACAACACCGTTCTCTCAAACATTGAGTTCGAACTTGCCGCACGATTTTGAAGACCATGCGTCGCACGATAATGGCGAATGGGTAAACACCCAAAAGTCAAACGAGGAAGAAGTTAAATAATTCCTTCCTGAAAACATGATTTAGGGTATCTGTACCGGGAAGTATCCCTCACAGATACCCTAATTTTTTAGCAGTATAAATGAGTAAAGCAACTAACAAAACAAGATTTAAACAAGCCAGCCTTATTACAATTGTTTTGCTTTTTGCATTGATATTAGCCGGAGGTATAGTACGTAGTTCGGGTTCGGGTATGGGATGCCCAGATTGGCCTAAGTGTTTTGGCCGCTACATTCCACCTACCGATGCAAGCGAGTTACCTGCCGACTATAAAGAAACATATGTAGCCAAACGCGCTGCCAAAAACCAACGTTTTGCCAAAACCTTAGATGTATTTGGTTACAGCGAACTGGCAACCCGTATACGCGAAGATAAATCGATATTGGTACCCGAAGAGTTTAATGCTGCCCGTACCTGGACAGAGTATATAAACCGTTTGGTGGGAGCTCTATCAGGGGTTGGATTACTCGCCATTGTGTTCTTTTCATTCAGTTACTGGTCCGAAAATAAGTGGATACCTGTTTTAAGCGTTATAAACTTGCTTTTAGTAGGGTATCAGGCCTGGTTAGGATCAATAGTGGTGTCAACCAACTTAGTTGATTGGATAGTCACCGTACACATGCTGTTGGCGCTGGTTATTTTAGGCATTACCATTTATGCTTATCATTTAGCCAAAGTACAGGGCAAGCCCTTACTAAAAAGCGATGTGCTATTGAAAGTGATAGCATTTATAGCCATTGCATTAAGCGTACTGCAAATTACCTTTGGTACCGAAGTACGCGAAAAAGTTGATGAGGTTGCCGACCATATGCAGGGCGCCAACCGAGACCAATGGGTAAGCAAGGTAGGTGAGATATTTATAACCCACCGCGATCTGGCTTTACTGGTTTTAGTAATAAACGTTATGATGTACGCTTTAACCCGTCGTAATTTTGACAGGCATTCGTTACAGCAGCAGTTAATGAGTTTTATATTTTTGATGATAGTGTTACAGATAGGGGTGGGGATAGCGTTATCATACGCAGCATTACCACCTGTGGCACAGGCATCACACATAGTATTGGCCAGCCTGGTATTTGGAGCACAGTTTTACTTGTTACTCAACTTTAGGCGTACAGTAAAATACACGGAGGTGAGCAGATGATTTGGAGGGATTTAATAAAGCTTGTTAAATTAAGGCTTACGTTCCTGGTGGTGTTTTCGGCCTCCATATCATTTTTGATAGGGAGCCAGGTTCCATCAGAACATAACCCGCTTGGCGTTATTAACTGGCTTAATTGGGCAAAGCTTATTATCGGCGGTTTCCTGATCACTGGTGCTGCAAACGGTTTTAACGAGATCATTGAAAAAGACCTCGACCGATTGATGACCCGTACCGCCGACAGGCCTTTACCGGCCGGCCGTATGACCAATGGACAAGCGCTGGTGCTAAGTTTATTAATGGGCATATTTGGTACTTACCTGTTAGGTAGTTTGAATTTGCTGACCGGATTTTTATCGGTATTTGCCATTATATTATATGCTTTTGCTTATACTCCGTTAAAGCAAAAGTCGCCCATATCGGTATTTGTAGGTGCAATACCCGGAGCGCTGCCGCCGCTGATTGGTTACGTAGCAGCTTATCCTAAAATTGATGATATTGCGCTGATTTTGTTTGGCATACAGTTCATCTGGCAGTTTCCGCACTTTTGGGCTATTGCCTGGGTGCTGGATGATGATTATAAGTTGGCTGGTTTCAGGTTATTGCCAACCGGCCGCCGCGACAGAATGAGCGCTGTGGTTGCTTTTATATTTACATTGGTATTAGTTCCGGTAAGCTTGTTACCAACCTTCTATCATCATGGCGGTTATTTTGTAGGAGGAGTATCATTAGTGTTTAGTTTGGTGTTCTTATACCAGGCCTTCATGCTGATGCGTAATCTGGATATTAAATCGGCCAAGACATTGATGTTCGGGTCGTTTTTATACCTGCCGGTAGTACAGTTAATGTTTTTGTTTGATTTTATAGGGAAGTAGAAAAGATGATGGCACAGTTTCAGCAAGACAAAGGGAAATTAGATTTAACGCCTAAGCGGTTTAACATGTGGCTGTTTTTGTTCACATCGTTTATGTTTTTTGCGGCGTTAACCAGCGGTTTCATTGTATATATTGGTGGGAAAGGGCATGGCCTCAGCATTAAAATGCCCGATGCATTTATGTACAGCACTGCTATAATTATGGTGAGCAGTGTATCCATGTTTTTTGCATCAAAAGCTGCTAAACAAAGTGACGTTAGCAAACAGCGTTTATTTATTTGGATAACGTTGCTATTGGGTGTTGCGTTTTTTGCTATGCAGGTTTACGCCTGGAATGTGCTTACATTTAAAATGCATGCCTGGTTTGTTAACGCTAATGCAGCAATTTCGTTCGTATATGTATTTTCGGTAATGCACCTGCTACACATTTTGGCAGGATTAGTGTTACTTATTATAAGCCTGGTAGGCACCTACCGGAAAAAGCCTCAGGCAATAAATTTATTCCGGATGGAGATGTCCTCATTATTTTGGCATTTTGTCGATATTATATGGATTTATCTCTATGTTTTTTTACTTTTGAACCAGAATTAATCAATCTACACAATAAGAAGTACAAATGAGTACAACAGCGGTTACATCCCCTATAGACGAAGTTAAGTCGACGCCATGGGCTGGCGGAAGAGAGCCATTTTCGGTAGAATACGGCAAGATGATGATGTGGTTTTTCCTTTTATCGGATGCCTTTACATTTTCATCTTTATTAATTGCTTATGGCGCTTTGCGTTTCAGCTCAACAGCATGGCCGGCTGCCGACCATATTTTCCAATCGGTTCCGTTAACCTCCATTGAGCACGGTGCTCCACTTGTATTTGTGGGTATCATGACGTTCATCCTCATTTTAAGTTCGGTTACTATGGTACTGGGCGTTGAGGCTGGTCACCGCGGTGCTAAAAAAGAAGTTGCCGGTTGGTTAGTTGCTACCGTAATTGGTGGTTTCATGTTCCTGGGTTGCCAGGCTTTAGAGTGGAGCCACTTATTTCACGAAGGATTTGGCTGGGGTAAAATTCCTCCTGCTGAGGAGCTGAAGCATTTCTTCCCTCACGGAGTTGAACCATCGGCTGTATACACGCAACAGTTTGCAAATCTTTTCTTTACCATTACAGGTTTCCACGGTTTTCACGTATTTACAGGTGTAATTATTAATATTATCATTTTAATCAACGTTTTAGCAGGTACTTATGAGCGCCGTGGCAGCTACCTTATGGTAGAAAAAGTAGGCCTTTACTGGCACTTTGTTGATTTGGTTTGGGTATTCGTATTTACCTTCTTCTACTTAGTTTGATTTCCATTCAACCATTTACAAAAAGATTATGTCAGATATTAAGCATACAGAATTACACCACGACGACCATGCAGAACATGGTGGTATGACCCGTGGTAAAATATGGCAGGTGTTTTTCATCCTGTTGGGTATTACCGTTATTGAGTTTTTTATAGCCCTTTACATGGTGCCTAAAGGACACATGACTTTAAATGTAGCAAACCCTATTTATATCCTTTTAACGCTTGCTAAAGCCTTCTACATTGTAGCGTTCTTTATGCACTTAAAGTTCGAAAAAGTAGGTTTAATTTATTCTATACTGGTACCAACACTGTTCATCATTGGTTTGATCCTGGTGCTTACCAATGAAAGCCACCACTGGGTTGATGTTTGGCAATGGATAAGGTAAGCTGCTAATGAGCAAAGTATCCTCTTCTGTAAAAAAGGTATTAATCCTGGTGCTCATATTAGCAGTACCAGGATTTTTATATTATTTACTAACCGCAAAAGGTAAAAACAGGTATAAACCACTGGCTATTTACGGGCCAAAACAAGTAGCTAAAACTGGCCACAAGTTCCATGGTAATTATATACCCGATACCATTTACCACAAACTGCCCGGCTTTCAATTAACCAACCAGTTGGGTAAACCGGTAACCTCTAAAGATTTTGACTACAAGATATTTGTGGTGAACATGTTTTATACCCACTGCCCTGAAGTTTGTGGTGTGGTAAACAAGAATATCGATCGCCTTGCAGGAGCATTCCGCAAAAACAGGATGGTTAAATTTGTGAGCATAACCGTTGACCCCGACCGGGACAACGAAGCCGCTCTGCAAGCCTATGCCAAGCCATGGGGCTATGCTGCCGATAAGTGGATGTTTTTGAAAGGTGATACCACTGCTGTGTACAACCTTGCCCGTAATGGCTTACTTATAAATGCCCTGAAGGTTAACAACGAATTTGTATTTGATAACAAACTGGTGCTCATAGACGCGGAGAAACGCATACGAGGCTATTACGATGGCACCAATTTGCAAGATATTGTGAAGCTGAACGATGAGATCAAAGTACAGATTGCAGAAGAATTGCGTAAAATAAAAGCCCCTGATTGATAATGAACGTAAGCGATAAATTCATATTCCGGTTTGTGGCCGGCATTTCCATATTTGTGTTGTTGGTGGTTATTATACTTAACCGCAAAGTATTACCAGCTCCGGCTATTTCGGCCGATTGGTTGTATTTTTTCCCTAAGCTCAACGCCATACTCAATGGTACTTGCAGCGTGTTACTGGTTATTTCTCTTTACTTTATACGTCACGGGCAGGTAACATGGCATAAGCGTACCAATATACTGGCGTTCGTGTTGTCGTCATTGTTTTTGGTATCGTACATACTGTTCCATTGGCTGGCACCGCAAACCTTGTACGGAGATTTAGATGGCGATGGAGTAGTATCGGCACAAGAACTGGCTAATGTAGGGGGTATGCGTACCGTTTACTACATAGTTTTAATTCCGCATATTATACTTGCGGCCATTGTATTGCCGTTAATACTGATGAGCTTTTACCGAGGCTTACAAATGGATATTCCCAAACACCGCAAACTGGTACGCTGGACTTTTCCTGTTTGGTTTTATGTTACCGTAAGCGGTGTAATTGTGTACATGTTAATACAGCCATATTACAACTTTTAATTATAATTAGGTATTTTTGCTATATGAAGAGTGTGAAGGTCTTAGTTCTTGGTTTTGTTCTCGGGCTGATGCTTATAGGTAATCAACCTGCAAAGGCGCAATGTGCCATGTGTTCGGCAACCGCCGAGGCTGGTGTTAAAAACGGTAATACCGAAGCTAACGGGTTAAATAACGGCATCTTGTACTTACTGGCAGCACCCTACATTGCACTTGCCGTAGGCGGTTATGTTTGGTACAAAAAATATCGCCGTAAAGACGTTGACCTCAATATGCAAAAACAAGAACTACACTTAAATTAATATTACTAAATCCGGCTTACGCGCCGGATTTTTCATATAAACACATCTGCTTATGCCCCAAACACCACAAGGCCCTGCAATGCTGCAGGCTAAATGCCCTCGCTGCCGTAGAGGCAAAATGTTCAAGGGAGGCGTTTATCACTTTGGCGGCAACAAAATGCTGGAAAACTGTCCGCGCTGCGGCTTGCATTTTGAATTAGAACCAGGCTATTTTTACGCCGCAATGTATGTAAGCTACGCCTTTAACGTTGCCGAAGCCGTAATACTGGCTTTTATAACTTACTCTATAACCGGCAATATGGAATCGCCCTGGTTATACCTCGCCGTTATTTTAGGCGGATGTTTTATACTGGCACCGTTCAATTATCGTTATTCGAGGGTGATATTACTCTATTGGTTATCGCCCAAAATACATTACCAGCCACATTTAGATACCGATGCTACAAACTGATACCCTAAACTTTCTAACCAACCTCAAGGAAAATAACAGCCGCGAGTGGTTTCAGGCTAATAAGGAACGTTATGATGAGGCACACCAGGATATGCTGGGCTTTGCCACTCAACTTATAAAAGAGTTAAGTAAAGCCGATACCGGTGTTGACAGTAATGTGGAGCCTAAAAAGAGTTTGATGCGCATTTACCGCGACATCCGTTTTAGTAAAGATAAAACGCCTTATAAAACACACTTTGCAGTGGGCAGGCTAACCAAACATAAGTCGGTAGAGATTGGCTATTACCTGCAAGTTGAACCGGGTAATAAATCGTTTATTGCCGGTGGTTACTGGATGCCGCAGGGTGAGCATATTAAAGCCATAAGGCAGGAAATTGATTATAATGCCGCCGACCTTACAGCTATCATTGATGAGCCACAGTTTAAAAAAGCCTTTGGAGAGTTTCGCGAACAAGAGAAACTGAAAACATTACCCAAAGGCTACGAGGCCGATAACAAGCATATAGAGCTTTTAAAACTCAAAAGCTTTATAGCCTACCGCAACCTCACCGATAAGGAAATACTCAGCGCTGATGCGCCTAAAAAGATAGCTACGCTATGCGAGCAGATACATCCTTTAAATGTGTTCTTGAATAATGCCATTGGTTAAACTTCAGCAACGATGCTATTAACAATTCCTGATTTCACAGGTAGTTTCAAAATTTCTGTGTGGCAAATAGCAGCAGTTTTAGCTATTATAGCTATATTAATTTATTTGTTCAGGAGAAAGCGTACATAAACTTTAAATCCGCATTTCATCCTTTCAATTCAACTTACATCTATGAAGATAAAAATCTTTTTTTTTGCCCTGATTTGTGGAATGGCACTGCATTCCTGTAAAGTAATGTCGCCTAAGGCTTACAAAGCATTGATTGCCGGGCGCGATTCATTGCAAGCCCGTACAAATACTTTAGAAGAAGAGCGTGCTAAACTCCAGGCCGATACCGCACACCTGCACCGCGAACTGAATGATTTGCAGTTAACGTATAACGAGCTGAACGCTAAGTATACCATGCTGAATAAAAATTACAGTGCAAACTCAACCAAACTAACCCAGCTATCGGGCGATTTACAAAAACGTGAAGCCCGCTTGCACGAAGTAGAAGATATTTTACGTAAGCGCGATGAAGCCACCAATGCCTTAAAGAATAAATTGCAAAAAGCCTTATTGGGCTTTCAGCAGAGCGGGCTTTCGGTTGATGTGCGTAACGGAAAAGTTTATGTATCACTAACCGATAAATTACTTTTCCCATCAGGAAGTATAGTAATTGACGATAAGGGCAAGCAAGCCTTAAAGCAACTGGCAGCCGTACTGAATAAAGAAGCCGACATTAACCTTTCGGTTGAAGGCCATACCGATAACCAGCGTGTGGTAAATCTTGGCCAAATAAAAGATAACTGGGACTTGAGCGTACTGCGTGCCACATCGGTAAGCCGCTACTTAACCGAGGTTGAAAAGATTGATCCTACCCGGATTACTGCAACAGGTAAAGGCGAGTTTCAACCCCTCGACCCAGCTAAAACGCCTGAAGCCCGCGCCAAAAACCGCCGTATAGAGATTGTGCTTACCCCTAAACTTGACGAACTGTACAATTTGATCAATAATAAATAAGCAGTATTTTATTCTGCACTGAACGCCATTTCGAAGTAGGAGAAATCTTGTACGGTTAAACTAATCAGCTGTATAAGATTCCTCTCACATTCAGAGTGGCATTTTTTTGTTTGGGCAGTATTATATTATTGATTTAACTATGGTAACAAATTAGCTTTCGTTTGCGTATAATTAAGCCAAACAAGCTCAAATGAGCCACGTTTAATTTAATCTATACTAAATTCACTATGAAAGCTTACGCCATAATATCTGACGTGCATGGCAACTGTTTGGCCCTACAGGCCGTTTTAGCCGATATTAAAGCCAAAAAAATCAATACCATCATTAATTTGGGCGACCATGTTTTTGGTGCACTCGAACCCGAAGAATGTGCTCAGATTATACGCAATACCCCCATGTTTTGTATCAGCGGCAATACCGACCGTGAAATACTGGAAAATCTCGACAAAACATCCGAAAAGGAGAATATGGAGCGGGTAAAAAGTGCGCTTTCTAAAGACAGCATTACCTGGCTTAAAAGCCTTCCGCCAACTGCCGTTTTTGATGATACCTTTTTTGTTTGCCATGGCACTCCCGAAAGTGATAATGAATATTTGCTCGAAAAAGTGACTCCCAATGGCGTATTTGTTTATAACGACGAAGATCTGGTAGATAAAACAGCTCATATACAGCAAAAAATTATCCTGTGCGGGCACTCGCACGTAAACAGGGTAGTTTATTTAAGCAATGGTAAAATTATACTTAATCCGGGTAGTGTTGGGCTGCCGGCTTATTTGGGCGTGGGCGAGCACCGCTTTGCCATGGAATCGATGACACCGCACGCAAAATATGCCATTGTGTGTACCGATGGTGTTACTGTAAATATTGAGCAGGTGAACGTAAGCTACAACTGGACCCGCGCCTCAAATGTAGCTAAAGCTAATGGAAGTAAAAATTGGGCATACTTTCTGCTCAACGGACGTATGCCTAAGGATTTGAGAAACCCCTCCTAAATCCTCCCCAAAGGGGAGGACTTTAAAATATTTTTTTTGTTTTGCTCCTCTCCTTTGGAGAGGCTGGGTGAGGTCTTAAAACGGGCTCACAAAGTCGGCAAATTTAGGCAGCAGCTCATCTTTGGGCGATAATAATACTTCGGCTTCGTTAGTACCCCAGCCAATGCCTAAAGTAGGGTCGTTCCATATCACGCCAATTTCTGATGCTTTATCGTAAAAATTGGTTACTTTATAAGTGAAGATGGTATTGTCTTCGAGGGTTACAAAGCCATGCAAAAAGCCCGGCGGTACCCAAAATTGCTTGTGATTATCGCCGCTCAATTCTACCGAAACATGCTGTCCATAGGTTGGAGAGTTTTTTCGAATATCAAGAGCTATATCCAGTACCCGGCCTTGCAGCACGCGTACCAGTTTTCCCTGGGCAAACGGCTCGGCCTGTCCGTGTAAGCCACGTAAGGTGCCTTTTTGCGAAAAAGACTGATTATCCTGAACAAAATCGGCAACTATGCCGGCTTCGGCAAATTTGTTTTTGTTGTAGCTTTCGTAAAAGTACCCGCGGTCGTCGGGGAATATGCGCGGTTCGATAATAAGCAGGCCTTCAATGGCGGTGGTAGTAACTTTCATGAGGTTATTAGTCGATGGTTTTCATCAGGCTGTTAAACAATACGTAACGGTTTTCAAATTGTTGATGGTGGCGTACATGTAATTCGTGTACGTGCTTTTCGTGAAACTGCTGGTATTTTGCCAAATCGGGCGTTTGGTACTGAATACAATAAGTAACGCCCTCGTTAGGCGAATCCAAAACTTCCAGTATTTGATGGCCGCTAAAGCAACCAGTTTGCATAGCCGCCGGAATATGTTGCTGCTGCATCCATTGCAGCCACTCGGCACCGGCGCTGGCTTCAACCACAAAGGTTTCGTTGTAAATTATCATCGGCAGCAAAAATATAAATTAAGAGGAGCTATCGGGCTTATCACCGCGTAATATTCTGAAATGTTTACGGGCATCGCCAATCCATATGCTGCCGGGGTAGTCGGTTATAATTTTCTGATAGTAACTCTTGGCGGTTTCTTTATCGTTGAGTTGTTCTTCGTAAATGGTGCCCAGCATGTACACGGCATCATCGGCCCAAAGGTCGTACTGGTGTTCGGTCACTATTTGTTTAAGCGGAACTACTGCTGCCGCATAATTTTTTTGTTGAATGAGTATCCGCGCCTTAGCCATTAAAATATCATCGGCTAAAGCGTTGTTAGGATATTTCTTGTCGATGCTGTCTAAAGTTATTAATGCCTTTGCGGGTTCTTCCTTAAAAATTTGCAAATCGGCATGTGCATACATTTTAAGGGCTTTGCCAGCGGTATCGGCCACCAGGTTATCGCCAATTAATAACGACAAGTTAAGCGCATCGTTAGCAATTAATTGCGAGGTGGCTGCTTTGAGTACTTTAAGCTGATTTTTAGCCCATTTAAAATCGCCGGTGTAGTAGGAGAGTTTAGCATTACGATAATTAGCTTCCTGCGCCATGGGTGTACCTTCAAAGGCTTTTTCAACCTGGCTGTAGGTCAACGTTGCTTCCCAGGGTTGGTTGTTGATGAGGTATAAATCGCCCAAATCAAGTTTACATGAGGCCAGGGTTTGCGGTCGGAGCGCTGTAATGCTCACGGCTTCTTCCAATAACTTTTGAGCCTCGTTTAGCTTGTGTAGTTTGAATGCCTGTAAATTAGCCAGCCTTTGCATAGCGAAGGCTGTACCCGCATTTTTACCAAATTCGCTTAGTAAATCGGTATAATCTTTTTCTAAACCCAGCAGATCGGCCTGTACATATTTGCCTGATGTTATTTTGAGATTTTTGGCATTGACCAACTCAATTTTAGTGGGAATATATAGGTCGTCGGTTTTGGCATTTTTCCCAATTAAATACTCATATCCGCGTATGGCGGTATCATAAGCACCGTTGGCTACCAGCGTTTGGCACAGTTCAAAAATATCGCTGCCATTACTGTTGGCTTGCCTGCGGTTTAAAGCCAGGGCTTGGTTCAATGCCTGGTCGTATTGCTTTTGCTGCAAATACTGCCATGTTAATAGGCTGGTAAAAACAACCTGCTGCGGGTCTTTTTGTATCCGTTTTAATAAGGCCGTGCGCAGCATATCATAATCGGCCTCGCCCTCATATAAAGCCCCGAAGGCGTTTTGAGCCTGGTTGATGTAAATAGGATTAACCGAAAGTACGTTCAAATACTCGTTGGTAATGGCAGCTTTATCGCGTTTTAAGCGATAAAGGCTAATGAGTTCCGTGCCAAACATCTCCGGGTTGTGCAGTATATCGCGCCCTTTAAGCAGTATTTTAATGGCAAAGTCGGTGTTTTCGGCCTGGTAAAACTGGGTGGCTAAACCACTTATTGCAGCCTGGTTGGCCGGGAGGTTTTTTAATAGGCCTTCGTAAACGGCGTTGGCTTTATCGCTGTGACCTTGCTCATTATATATTTTGCCTAATAATATAGCGTATTGGGGTTCTTCGGGGTGCTTGCGTACAATTTTTTTGGTAATACTTTCGGCCTCGTCGTATTTTTTTAGGTTAATGAGGCTTTCTGTATAAACAAAAAAATAGGTTTCGTTATCCTGCCGGTACAAGCGCTGGTATATATCGGCCGCTTTTTGAAATTCGCCGTTTTGGTTGTATTGTCGCGCCAATAGCAATTCGTTATTATCCTGTGCATGCAAGCAAATTGTTACAGCAAACAAAGTAAAAATCAGGACAAGTAAGCGCTTCATGTATCTCAAAAATAATAAATTGCAGCCCAAACCAATTATATATTTACTAATAGTTTAGGTACATTACTAACGGGTAAAATTGTGGTGACATTATACTGTAGGTTAGTAAATTTATATAATTTGACCTAATTTGAAAGAGAATGGACCTATAAAGATGCTTAGCCGATTAAAATATTTTTTACTGATCATAATTCTGCCCGTATTTTTTTCGTGCCATGAAGAAGAACACAGGCAAATACCTGTGCGTGATTTTTTTAAAACCCCCGATAAAAGCTTCTTTAAAATATCGCCCGATGGCAAATACCTGTCATACCTAAAACCTTATAAAGAACGCCAAAACCTTTTCATTCTTTCGCTGGCCGATGGCAAAGAGCGTATGGCTACATCATTTACAGATAACTCCGTACGTGATTATACCTGGACTTTTAATAACCAGCTCATATTTAGCCAGGATGTAAACGAGATGGACGAGTTTAAAATGTATGCCTTAGATGTAAATACATTACAAACGCGTACACTCCTAACACAAAGCAAAACCCGCATTAAACTTTTAAGCCGTAACCGTTTGAATCCAGCAGAGGTTACCATCATCATGAACAAGCGTAATCCGGCTACGTTTGATGTTTATCGCTTAAACACCAAAAACAATGAATTAACGCTTTATATTAACAATCCCGGCAATATTACCGATTGGTACCCTGACAACAACGGCAAAATATTATTGGCCAAAGCATCAGATGGTGTTGACGAAACCATACTGTACCGCGCTAACGAGCAAGCTCCTTTTAAGCCCATCATTAAAAATAACTTTAAAAACAAGGTTGACCCTGTTGCCTTTACTGCTGCAGGCAAAACTTTTTATGCCCTATCAAACGTAAACCGCGATAAAACTGCGTTGGTAGAAATTAATGCAAATACAGGTCGTGAGGAAAAGTTTATTTATGCTACTGATAAAGCCGATATTTTAGACGTAAGCTACTCGCGCAACAAGCACCGGTTAGAATATGTAGGATGGGAAGATGCCTGGCCGCACAAGCATTGTTTAAACGCAGAGATGGATAGCATTTATAAAAACCTGAAAAGGAAACTAAATAAAGGCGCCATCAGGTTTGTAGATCGGGATACTGCCGAAACTAAATTTGTAATTACCACCTATACAGATCGTAACCCGGGCACTTCTTATTTGTACGAAAAGGCTACCGATAAACTTACCCAGCTGAGTAACCTCAACACCAGCTTAAAACCCGAAGAGTTATGCGCCATGAAACCGGTATCGTTTAAAGCGAGTGATGGCATGCTCATTAACGGTTATTTAACTTTGCCATTGGGCAGCAAGCAAAAGGACTTACCGGTGGTGGTACTGCCGCACGATGGCCCCTGGAACCGTAACAACTGGGGATATAGTGCAGAGGTACAGTTTTTAGCCAACAGGGGGTATGCGGTGTTTCAAATTAACTACCGTGGTTCTACCGGGTATGGCAAAGCATTTATGAGCGCCGGTTTTAAGCAAATAGGGGGCAAAATACAAAGCGATATTTACGATGGTGTGCAATGGCTGATAAAAGAAGAAATTGCCGACCCTAAAAAAATAGCCATCATGGGTGCCCGTTTTGGCGGATTTTCGGCTTTATACGGCATGTCATTTCACCCCGAGGTTTATAATTGTGCCGTGGTGCAGTATGGGCTTATCAACTTTTTTAATTACTTAAAAGATGTGCCGCCGTTTTTTAAACCGCGTCTGCAAATGACATACGAAATGGTAGGCAACCCCGAAACCGATGCCAATATGTTCAGGGCTATATCGCCGGTTTTCCACACCGATAAAATTAAAGGACCGGTCCTGATGTTTCAGGGAGCAAAAGACCCACGTGCCAATATTAGCGAGTTAAACCAGTTTGTACGGGCACTGCAAAAAAATAACGTAACAGTTAAGTACGTTTTAAAAGATAACGAACGCCAGTTTTTTAAAAGCGAGCATAACCGTATGGATATGTATTCTGAGATTGAAAAGTTTCTGAATAACCACATGAAAGTTAAGCAATAACTTATCATGGTTACCAAGGCACATAATAACGTTTACCAGAAAAATTTTTCGCTCATAGGTGCTTTCCTGGTGCTCATATCTATTATGGTGGTTGTGGCGCTGGTTATTGCTTACAATTTTACTGCACGCTTGGTTGAAAACGAGTTTGCCTCCAAAAAACTCGACGTACTGGAACAAACCATTAAACCGTACAATAACTTTTTTCAAAACCGCATTCCCGAAATTACTTCATACCAGGGCTTTCTCGATTCATCTTCGGCCGCCAATTATGCCCGTTCGGTGTTTCAAGATTACCCTTTTGTAAAAGTTATACGCTATGATGAAATTGCCATAGGCAGCCAGCCTGGCAGTAACACGGGTAATGCTATGGGTATATCGGTAAAAGCGGTTTACGAGTATCGGCAGGTAAATAAGCAGGTGCAGGGCCTAAGACAATCAATTGCCACAGCTGGAGATGAATTTAATACCATGGCTGCCAAGTTTAATTACTTTTTGGTAAATGCCGATACCTCCCGTGTGCCCAATCAGGATGAAATTTACCGTACCTTTTATGATGTTAAGCCCAGCAAAATAAGCTACTTAAATATTCCCCGCCGCGAAGAAATACGCCAGTACCGGGAGTTACAAAACGGTAAGCGGGTTTTGGCCGTATACAAGCAAAACATGATGACTTTTATGCTTGATGTATATACCATTAAGCTTAAAAATACACATCCCGAGCTTTATGAACACGTATCTATACAACCGGTGGTTTACGACCCTTTAACCACCGATAACAGCGAAATACGTACCGAAGTAGCTTTCCCAGGTGCATTTGCCGATTATAAACTCTACTTCCGCTCAAACCGCGAACATTTAAACGATGAAATTAACCGGCACTTTATGCCTACAGCCGCCGTGGTAATTCTTATCTATATATTTCTGGTTTTAATAGGCTGGCTCATATACCGCAACCTCAACGTTAACCTCAAGCTTTTTAAGCTCCAGTATGATTTTATTAACAACTTTACTCACGAGTTTAAAACCCCGGTAAGCGTTATAAAAATTGCCGGATCGAACTTACGTGGAGATGGTGAGTTAACCGAGCGTCAGCGCAAGCACTACGGTAAAATATTGGATGAAGAGGCCGATAAGCTTAACGAACTGATGAACAAGCTGCTCTCGTTCACCCAAATCGAAAATCGTTCCATCAAGCTCAATAAAGAAGAAATTAATATCGAAAATTTTGTACAAAAGTATATCAATACTTTCCGCATCAAGTACCCTGATTTTGAATTGGCATATAAAGTGGAAGAGGTATCGAATTTTTATACCGACCCCGTGCTTTTAGGCAGTATTTTCCAGAATTTAATAGAGAATGCCTACAAGTATTCAAACCCCGGTAAAAAAGAGTTGTTTATACATATTGGCTACGAAAAACGGAATATTGTTTTTTCATTTGCCGATAAAGGAATAGGTATTCCAAAGAGTGAGATAAATAATATATTTAAAAAGTTTTACCGCATCGAAAACCAGTACAACCAAAACGGCAGCGTAGGGCTGGGTTTGGCTTTTTGTAAAGAACTGGCTAACTTTATGAACGGAGATTTGCAGGTAAAAAGTAAAGTAAACGAAGGCTCGGAATTTATTGTAACCCTGCCGTATGAAAATTAAAGCATGAACACAGAAATTAAGATTGCACTGGTTGAGGATGATGAGAATTTACGCTTTTTAGTAGCCGAACGTCTCGAAACCGAGGGTTATAAAGTACTGGAAGCAGCCAACGGCATTGATGCCGAGCAAATGATTTTAGAAGGCAGCCCTGATATTGTACTGCTGGATTGGATGCTGCCCGGTAAGCAGGGCTCTGAAGTTTGCACCACTATACGCGAAAAAGGCTTTGATAAGCTGGTGATCATGATGACCGCCAAAGCGCAGGACGTAGACAAGATAGAAGCTTACAATTTTGGCGTTAGCGATTATATAACCAAGCCGTTTAACATGGACGTGCTGGTGGCCATGATTGATAATAAGATCAAATTCTCGTTAAACAGCGAAAAATCGGAAGTGCACCGCTTTGCCGATATGGAGCACCACCCCAACACCCACCTGTTGATTAAGGGTGGACGTAAGGTTGAGTTAACCATTTTAGAGAACCGCATTTTGCTATACTTCCTCAAAAACAAAAACAAGGTAATTAACCGCGAAGAACTGATGATGGAGGTATGGGGCTATAACGCCGATGTAAATACCCGTACGCTCGATATGCACATTGTTCGCCTGCGTAAAAAGATAGAAAACAACCCCGATTCGCCGCAATACCTGCAAACGGTACGAGGTGTGGGCTATAAGTTTGCTTACGAAGCATAGAGGGAAGTATTAACTCAGGATGTCATTTCGAGTGATAACGAGAAATCTTAGATAAGCAGCTTGACTAAATGTCTAAGATTTCTTTTTAAGTCAAGCTGGACTGCTTTAACTTAGATAACTAATCAACCATTCAACTAATTAATTAAAATTGGGGCGTTTCCGCCTCAGGCGGATCAGGCTATCCGTTACAAGTCCCCGTTTCGCTATCGCTGCACTCCGGGCTTTCCACTTATATCCCTAATGCAAACTGCTATATGATGGTAATAATCATTCAGCAATTTAAATTTCTGCTACTTCTTGTGTACACCCGCGCTGCAATAAAACTGCCGTAATATAGCTTCTCGTTAGTTTGATGATAGCCGTATTGTTCAAACACTTTTCGGGTGTTGGGCAGCTTGGTTACTTTAACAGCCTTCATCAGCTTAAAAAATAAATACATACTTTTAAGCATTAGCTTTTGCCATAAAGGGCCTGTTAACTGGAAATCGGTATTGAGCCATATACCACCTTGCTTTACCCATTTATCTATTTGAGGGAATATGGAAGCCAAAGCATCATTCGAAAAATTATCGAACAGGAACGCGGTAATAACCACATCAAACTTGTGCGTAAAAGTTATACGGGCTATATCATCAGTAATAAATTCAACCTTGTTTTGCCCAATATTGCGTTTGCGCGATAATGCCATCATTTTGGGCGAAATTTCAACATACGCTATATTCAATCCCGAATGATGTAACCGGTTGATACTTTCGAGTATTTGGCCGGTACCGCCGCCAATAATTAGGAGATTTGATTGCGGTTTAATTTGGTTAAGAAAATACTCCTGCGCCTTTACCTGCGCCTGCCCAAACACCACTTTTGATAAGCTTTCGTAAAACCAGGTGGTATTATCGTATCCGGCAGCCATGTTAAAAAAGCTTAAACACCTGCAATGCTACATATTGCAGTATGAGCACACCATCGAGGTAAAAGAAATAGTAGTACTCGTTGCGTTTCCAATTCGACTTAAAAATTAACCAACCTGTAAGTATGGCAACCAGCGATAGTGCAAAAAAATCGCTCGTGAGGCGATAGTTACGCAACAGGAGCAACAGTATAATATGCCCGGCCAGTAAAAACTGGCAAATAATGTAGGCCGTTTTTTCGCCAAAGGCTACGGGTATGGTTTTAAGGCCAGCAATCTGGTCCTGAAATAGGTCGCGTATATCAAACGGTACGGTAAGCGCCGCTATAAATAAAAAGCGCTTAGCTAAAATGATCAGGGTGTTGGTGTTTGATACCGCAATATGCATGGTATATTTTGCCTCAAAAATGGGTAGCAATACACAGCTTAAAACCCAAACCAGGGTAATAAGTAATGCCTTTAATCCGGGCACATTGCGCAGGCCTGTTTTGCGCCCTTTGTTACTAAATAACGGCAAGCCATAACCAAATGATAATGCCGCCAAACAAAGCAGCAGTATTTTAGACTGATTAGCCAGCAAAAAGAACAAGGGTATAAGAGCCAGCAGGCAAACAATGGTA
The DNA here is from genome assembly GCF_031951985.1 of Mucilaginibacter terrae. NCBI lineage: Bacteria > Pseudomonadati > Bacteroidota > Sphingobacteriia > Sphingobacteriales > Sphingobacteriaceae > Mucilaginibacter > Mucilaginibacter terrae. The sequence continues at coordinate 4,111,678 of NZ_JAVLVU010000001.1, forward strand.
ATGCCTATCATTAAACTATGATGCTTAAAAAACCAGCGCACACGTAAGTAAGGAGAGCTTTCGGGCTTTTTGGGGCGAATGATGAGAATGCAGAAATTATACAAGCCCAGTGTAGAGGCAAACAACAAGGCCAGCACCGGCACCGATGGCTGCGACCCCAGTATATGAAAAGTAACCAACCCCTGTGCTACGGCACAAAGCGCCATAAACACATTGCTAAATAGCAACGCATCTAAACCGGCTTGCAGGAGTTTTTTCATTGATCATACAATGATAAGCACTGTTTGATGGTATTCCGAAATTCGAATGTTCAATTTCGAATTTTATTTCATGATAACATTGTCTTTGCGAGGAGCCGTCAGGGCAAAGGTGTGGTGGGGCGACGTGGCAATCCCAGCCGTTTCAACATTGCAATGGGAGATTGCCACGCTATCGCTCGCAACGACACTGACTGTTAGTTAATTATGCTTAATGTCTTATATTACACAACTTGAACCTGTGGTTGGTGTTGTCACCGCGCCACTCCACTATCCCAACTTAGGATCTTTCCCCGAGCGCAATTCAAATATGCTAATCTCCGGCAAAATACCTACCCGGCCGGGGTAGCCTAAAAAGCCATAGCCTACGTTCACATAAATTTGCTGCTGTCCTTCGCGGTACAGGCCGCCCCATTCTTTGTATACGAACTGGATAGGGCTCCACTGAAAATGTTCGGTACGTACACCAAACTGCATGCCGTGGGTATGCCCCGAAAAGGTCATGTCGATTTGCGGGTATTGCGGTATAATTTGTGCGCGCCAGTGCGATGGATCGTGCGAGAGGAGCAGCTTAATCGGCAGGTCGTCGGTGTTCTTTACGGCCTCGTCCAGTTTGCCATACTTAGGAAAACGGCTTAGTGCCCCCCAGTTTTCAACGCCCAAAATGCCTATTTCTTCGCCATCTATCTTTAAACGGCGGTTCTCATTCATTAATAAGTCCCAACCCATGTTTTTGTGGGTAACCATTAAATCGTTGAGGTTTTTTTGTTTGGATGCCGCATCGGGCCACCAGGCGTAATCGCCATAATCATGGTTACCCAATACCGAGTATACACCCAGCGGTGCTTTTACTTTGGCAAAAATATCCTGGTATTCGCGCATTTCATTACTCAAGGTATTTACCAAATCGCCGGTAAAGAAAATGAAATCAGCCTTTTCGCCCATCAGCATTTCTACACCACCTAACACAGCTTTTTTGTTATAAAAGCTACCCGAATGTATGTCGGAAATCTGCCCCAGTTTAATGCCGTCGAATTTTTTTGGCAGGTTGGGCAGGTAAATAGTGCTGCGCCTAACACGGTAATCGTATACACCGTTAATGATGCCGTAAGTTAAGCCGGCCAGTGGCAGCGAGCCGGCGAGTAAACCGGCTTTCAATAAAAATTGCGAACGGGTAATGTCAGTTGGCTTAGCACTTTCCGGCTCAACTTCGGGTTGTCTTACGGGTTTGGGTGCCGGTTCAGGTTGCTTATCTCCGCGTGTAAATTTCAAAAAAAGCCGACGTAGGTCATCAATCAAAAATAGCGGTAGCATGCATACCTTACAGCTTAACAGCAAAAAGAACAGCATGAGTACCGCACCCTTAAACCCAACACTAAATTTAATATAGATGCTTGCAATTAGGCCCGATATTAAAAAAATAGAAACCGCCCAGTAAACACGCAAAAAGAACTTGCTTTGCAAAAAACACCATTTTTTGAGGCCTTTGCGTAGGGTATTGGTAATATAAAAATCGACCAGGACAAGGCCAATACAGATCAGGAAAATTACAGGGGCTTGTCCCTCCATGTGTTGTTAAGCTTTCTATGTAAAGTAAAGCGTCATTGCGAGGTACGAAGCAATCTCTGCGGATGTAAGACGTTATGCACAGTTAAGAGATTGCTTCGTACCTCGCAATGACGCGGGGTTATTATGTTATATTCCTTCCGCCTTAGGCGGAGAGGGTAGGTGTGAGGCTTAATACCTATCGTCGTCTAACTCATCCTCATCATCGGGCTGCAAGTTAAACAGGCTGTCGAACATGTCCGAAAACGCAAAGCCGTTGTCAAGGAAACCTTTGCTTAGTTGCGAAAACTCGGCCAGGCCATGCAGTACAAACTCCATCAACAGCAATTGCTGGTTTTCGCTCAAACGTGGATGAAACTGTTTGATTACATCCTTTAAACCAGTTACCGAGTTCAGTGCTTTTTTATATTCAGCTAAAGGTAAATCATCATTTAAAGATAAATTGTTGCCACTTGCAAACCAGCCAATTACCTCATTGTAAGGGTTAGCCTTTTTGCTTTTCTTGGCCTTTTCCGGGTCGGGGAAGAATTGCAGCAATAGCGTTTTGATGGCCTTGCCAATTAATATGTTAGCCACTTTGGCCGGGCCTTCCAGCTCACCTTCGTAAACCAGTTCAATTTTACCGGTAATAGCCGGAATTACACCTAAAAAGTCGCATATGCGTACAAAGGTGTTTTTCTCGCCATTGATGATCATCCGGCGTTCGGCATTGCTAATTAAGTTTTCGTAAGCCGATATAGTTAAACGTGCCGAAACCCCCGATTTTTTATCGATATACTCCGAATTACGTGCCTCGAAAGCAATTTGCTCAACCAGGTCTTTTACTAAACCATCAGCTTCTACTGCGTTGCGCTGCTCATCGGTTAGTAAAGCTTCCTGCTGCGTTATTTTACGCGATATTTCAACCGAGCGTGGGTAGTGCGTTAATATCTGGCTTTCAATACGGTCTTTCAACGGCGTAACTATCGAACCACGGTTGGTATAATCCTCAGGGTTGGCGGTAAACACAAATTGCAGATCTAAAGGCAAACGCAGCTTAAAGCCACGGATTTGAATGTCTTTTTCCTGCAAAATATTGAATAGTGATACCTGTATACGGGCCTGCAAATCGGGCAACTCGTTTATTACAAATATGCCGCGGTGTGCACGAGGGATCAACCCGAAGTGAATTACGCGTTCGTCGCTATAAGTTAGTTTTAAGGTTGCCGCTTTAATCGGGTCAACGTCGCCAATTAAATCGGCCACGGTAACATCGGGTGTAGCCAGTTTTTCGGTGTAACGCTCAGAGCGGTGTACCCACGATATGGGGGTTTCATCGCCCAGGCTTTCAACCTGGCTATGGCCATACCATGATATAGGTGCCAGCGGATCGTCAAACAGTTCCGAGCCGGTAATGTACGGCATGTATTCGTCCAGCAGGTTAACCATGAGTCGTGCAATACGGGTTTTTGCCTGTCCTCGTAAGCCCAGCAGCAATATGTTATGGCGTGATAGTATTGCTGTTTGCAAATCGGGTATTACAGTATCCTCAAAGCCAATAATACCCTCAAAGCCGCCTTCGTGCTTTTTTTGCAGTTGTTTTATCAGGTTCTCTCTTAATTCTTCTTTAACCGACCTGCTTTTGTAACCGGTTTGCTTTAACTGACCAAGGGTTGTTATATTCTTAATGTTCATTTAGTGTTTTATGGTAGTATTATTTGCCTAAGCAAACAGGTAATGTTATTTAAATTTGCACATCTGCATATCCACGCATTTGCACATTATCTCACCGTTTTCCTTCTGTTCTTAATGTAATCCTCAAATATGTATTCGCCCAAACCATTCAACGAGCTGTAGAACGCACGGCCGCCGTTGGTTTCGGTAAACTTGCGTACAAACTGTTGCAGGTAGGGGTCGCGGGCAATCATAAACGTGGTAATGGGTATTTTTAAACGTTTACATTGTGCGGCCATATTCAGGGTTTTGTTTACCACCTTGCGGTCAAGACCTATGCTGTTTTTATAATACTTGGTACCCTCTTTTAAACAGGTTGGTTTACCATCGGTAATCATGAAAATTTGCTTGTTGTGCGTTTTACGGCGGCGAAGCAGATCGGTAGCCAGTTCAAGCCCTGCATAAGTATTGGTATGATACGGGCCAACCTGCAAATAAGGCAAATCTTTAATGGTAATAGGCCAGGCATCGTTGCCAAACACTACAATGTCAAGTGTATCTTTAGGGTACTTGGTACGAATAAGCTCCGATAGTGCCATGGCTACTTTTTTAGCCGGGGTAATGCGGTCTTCGCCGTACAAAATCATGGAGTGCGAAATATCGATCATGAGCACCGTAGAAGTGAGGGTTTTGTAGTCCATTTCCTCTACTTCGAGATCGCGCTCGGTCATCATAAAATCGCCGATGCCGTGGTTTACCTGGGCATTGTGGATAGATTGGGTCATGTCTATCTGGTCTAAACTATCGCCAAACTCAAACTCACGGCGCTCAGAGTTTTTCTCATCGCCCTGGCCCGATTGTGGTGAACGGTGATTACCCTTACCCGATTTTTTGAGCTTGCCAAAAATCTCTTCCAACGCCGATTGCCTGATGCTTTGCTCGGTTTTGGCCGTAATGTTAAACTCGCCTTTTTCGTTGTCTTCGCTCAGGTAACCTTTTTGTTTAAGGTCGTCAATAAAATCGCCCATGCCATATTCGTCATTGGTGATGTTATATTGCTTGTCAAGCTCGTTCATCCACTGCAAAGCCTCACCGGCATCGCCCGATGAATAGTTAAGCAATTCCAGGAAGAGTTTCAGAAGTTCGTCAAACCCGCCTTTGGGTAATTCGTGGGGTGTATATTTTGAGAAGCCGAAGCCACGCATGTGCTATCCTTTCTTTAGAAATAAAGTAACGGAAAAATATTGGTTAAAGTTTGAAGTGAACACGCTGAAACTCTCACAAGTGTTGAATTAATAGAATTGCATGACAAATTGAGGAGAGTCAAGAGTATAGAATCAGGAATCAAGAGAGGTGGAGAATGATGTTTAATATTTCCCATTATGTCATTTCGATCGATAGTGAGAAATCTTATGAAAGCGATTAGCTTCTCAACTCGAAAAGATTTCTCCTAACGTCGAAATGATATGAATGTTAGAAAATTAGTGAAACTGCATATGTTCACTTCAAACCAATCAAGGCTAAGCGCTTGTTATAAATGATTTTAATCCGTCTTTGGCTGTTCCACCTTAACATTACCCGTACGTTTTAAATTACCCCAACCGCTGTGCTGGCCTTTTAATGCTCTGCGTAACGACTTAAACAGGATATAATACATCAACTGCCTCCACACAAAACGTTGCGGAATAATATATATCAGCTTGCGATAGTCTTCTTTTTCCATCTTGAAAGCAATAACCGCTACCAGTAGATCAATAACGATGAATGCGAGGTAAAAGAAGAATATCTTTTCAGGGTGATCACTAAAGAAACCGGCGATCATCATTAAATCGGCCAGGGGCGAAAACAACGGCAGTATAATCTGGAAGATGAGGATATTAGGCATACCCACCATACCAAAATATTTGTACTTGCTGTTAAATAATACTTCGCGGTTCTTCCAAAAGCTCTGCATTACCCCAAAACTCCACCTAAAGCGCTGTTTCAACAACATCTCAATAGTTTCTGGAGCTTCGGTATAGGCAATGGCTTCGCCCGCGTTGCGAATAATGTAGCCTTGTTTCAGTATGCGCATGGTTAAGTCACAATCTTCGGCCAGGGTATCAGTCGTAAATCCACCCGCTTTTGCCACGGCCTCTTTCCTAAACGCACCAATAGCACCCGGAACTACGGTAATGCTGTTGAGCAGATCAAATGCCCGGCGATCCATGTTTTGCGCGGTAATGTACTCGATGGATTGCCAACGGGTAATCATGTTGGTTTCGTTACCTACTTTAACGGTACCTGCTACGGCACCAATTTCGGCATCGGTAAAGTAAGCCATCATGTGCATAATGGCGTCATTTTTTAATAAGGTATCGGCATCAATGCAAACCACAAAGTCATATTTAGCCTGTTGAATACCAAAGTTTAAGGCTGATGCTTTGCCACCGTTTGGCTTGGTAAGCACCCTAACCGACGGGTGATTTTGATAGGCTGTGTTAACTATCTCAAACGTTTTATCTTTAGAGCCATCATCAATAAATAAGATCTCCATCTCCGGATATTCGAGCAGGAGCAGGCTTTGGATGGTTTTTATGGCAGTTACCTCTTCGTTATATGCAGGTACAATTATACTTACCGGCGCAAGTGCGCTTACATCAACATTATGGTCGGGGTTCTTTTTGTTGACTGCAAACTGGCGCATGGCCAGTATACCTATCAATATAATACGGCCAACCGCCAAAAATATAGCCGATAAAAACAGGTATAGCAATACCCAGTTGGTGTAAAACAGGCCAACGTTAAACATGTCGTAAAGCCTACCGGTAACACCTGTATCTGCATCATCTTTTACAGGTGGCATCAAATCGTCCTTCTTTTTATGAAGAACATCGGCAATGGTAGTAAACTCGTACTTATGCACGCCATCGTAAGTATGGGTTTTAAAGTACTCAATAATGCGCGGAAGTGCTTTGATGGTTTCTTCGCGGGTATCGCCGCCGGCATCGTGTAATAATAACATGGAGCCATTATTTGCCTGTTGTATGGTGCGTGCCACAATACTATCGGCCGTAACGCCGGGCTCCCAGTCGTGCGGGTCAATAAATTCGCCAATATTAATATAGTTCTCTTCCTTGCTCTTGGCCACCGGTATAATTTCGGCTATGGTTTGCGGCTCGGCATCGGCGTTAAAAGGCGCACGAAAAAGCACCGTACTATGCCCGGTAATTGATTCGATAAGCTTACGGGTGGCATTCAGCTCAAAACTTACCCGCTGCACGCTTATTTGCGAAATATCGGGGTGGAAGAAGGTGTGGTTACCAATTTCATAGCCCTCATCATAAATGCGCTTAAGCAGCGGCATGTTTTTTTCAACCATTGATCCTACCACAAAAAACGAGGCCGGAACATTTTCTTTTTTCAGAATATCGAGTATGCGCGGAGTATAATTTGGGTCGGGACCGTCATCAAACGTTAAAACTATTTTGCCCGGTGCATAACCGTAACGCCTTATAACATATTTGGTAGGCAGCTTAACATACTTTTGGTTGGTTATGGTAAATGTTTTAGGGTCAAAATCTACATCAATTTGCCCGGGTTTTGGAGTGGTGATCAAATCGAGTACCTCGCCGTCGCCCGTGTAATCAATACGCTGATTTAAACCCACTGTCGAAAATTTCTTTAGGTCGATACCGGTTTTACGCAACGAATCGGTTGAGAGATTTTTGGCAAAAAACGACCACAAGCGCGGGTCTTCTGAGCCTAAGCGCCACAAGGCCACGCCACCCGTAGCCCAATCATCGGCCATGCGAATGATATTGAAATTGGTAGCAGCATCGGCAAAGTAAACCGTGTGGTTCAGCGTATCAGTACCCTTGTAGGTATACATCAAATTAGCCGATTCGGGGTCGTAAATTACCTGGCTTTTGTTTTCGGCAGCGGTACTCACTGCCTGCTGGTAGCCAATGGAACGTCCGTATTGGTTTTCGGGCCAATCGTAACCACCGGCCGCAAACGTAAGGATGATCTTATTGCTCGGTATTTTCTGGCAAACGGCATCAAGCTGCTCTTCTACCCAATGCTGGTGCGATACATCGCCTGCATTACTGCTCTCGTTATGCTGGTCTATGGCCATGGCAAACAGGTAGTCGTTATTCTTTTGCAAAAACTGGAGGTCGTACCCATCATCCTCAGGCCAAAAGCTTTGGGTTACTAAAAAGCCTTGCTCATGCAGGGTGGCATATAACTCTCTTTGGAAAGCCAGGTAGTCGGCCGATTTTCGGTTCTTGATGTCGTCAAAATTCAGATCAAGACCGCGAAGCTTATATTGCGTAAGCTTATCGGCAATATTGTTTATAAAAGCGGTACGCAGCTTCTTATTGCCAACAATGCGCATTACATCTTTTGAATCGAAACCTCCGGTATTATTAGTTTTATTAATGTAATTGGTGAGCCTTACAATAATCGGTTTTTTGTAACGCTTGTTCAGGTTGGTTAAGCCGGTATCAAGCTTTACAGTTATGGTGTCTTTACCGGGAGTCATGGCAAAACCTTCGCTCACGATCATATCCAGCCTTGATATATTCTCGGCAAGCGAAAAATAAGCCTGAGGCTCCCAAGCCAGGTAAAAGCCAACGTTTAAGCGGCTGGCGTTATTAGGATATTTAAGCTGATGGCGTTTGAGTGCGCGACGGGTTTCTTCAATGCGTTGTTTTTCAACCTTAAAATCGCGGTACTCAGCCGATTTTTTTAATTTGCTCAGCTCAGCGGTGGTTAGTTTTTTTTGCGTGGGTACAAGATTGGGTAAGCTGGGGTACTGCTTAGAGGTAACCGTAATAGCAGCAGCCACCACACCACTTAAAAGAACGATTATAATAAAGCGGCTAAGCCATTTAAAATTATTCCAACGTTTAGGGTTATCAGCCTGAAAAATCTGTTTATGAGCCATTGGCACTTAATAGGTTGCACAAAAAGGCAAAGCTAACGGTTTTAGGTGTAAACCGTATTAAAAGAAGATTAGTAATTAAGTGCGGGGCTTGGGTGTGTCGATATCAGAGAAATCGACCCCGCACTTACAGTTTGAGCCGCAGCCTTTTTTAACATACAAGCTACGGTATAGCATGCGGCCCACATAAATTATAGCGGCAGCAAACAGCAGTATGATAATTATGGTTTGAAAACTCATAGTGCAAAATTAAGAATTGTTATATAATGTTAACGTAAAAATGGCAGGATTGGTTCAGGGGCTTAAAATAATGGTTGTTTAACTTATTAAGTGCATTATAACCTTTAAATTCATAATATGTAACTGCTTGTTTATTAATTATATTCACAAAATTGTAAAAAGCTAACAACTCTTTTAAATGCCATAAATTAAGCCTATCTTTGCGCAAAATTTAAGAGGCATTTTCATGCAAAATCAAATTCGTAATATTGCTATTATAGCACACGTTGACCACGGTAAAACCACTTTGGTTGATAAAATCCTTCACAGCTGCGCAATTTTCCGCGACAATCAGGAAACCGGCGAGCTTATACTCGACAACAATGACCTGGAGCGCGAACGTGGTATTACCATCGTTTCTAAAAACGTTTCGGTTCAGTATAAAGGCATCAAAATTAACATTATTGATACCCCTGGTCACGCCGATTTTGGTGGTGAGGTTGAGCGTGTATTAAAAATGGCCGATGGCGTTTTGTTATTGTGTGACGCCTTTGAAGGTGCCATGCCTCAAACCCGTTTTGTAACTCAAAAGGCTTTGGCTTTAGGCTTAAAACCAATTGTGGTTGTAAACAAGGTTGATAAAGAAAACTGTCGTCCTGAAGAAGTTTACGAACAAATTTTCGAATTGTTCTTTAACCTTGATGCTACCGAAGAGCAACTGAATTTCCCGGTTATCTACGGTTCATCAAAGCAAGGTTGGATGAGCACCGACTATAAAGTTAAAACCGAAGATATCTTCCCGTTAATGGACGCTATCTTAGAAAATATTCCTCCTGCGCCAATTAGCGAAGGTACTTTGCAAATGCAGATCACTTCGTTAGATTACTCATCTTTCGTTGGTCGTATTGCAGTTGGCCGTGTTGCCCGTGGTACCATTAAAGAAAACCAGCCGGTATCTTTAGTAAAACGCGATGGCACTATCCAAAAATCACGTATTAAAGAGCTTTATACTTTCGAAGGTTTGGGTAAAGTTAAAGTTCAGGAAGTAAAATCGGGTGATATTTGCGCTGTTGTAGGTATTGATGGTTTTGATATTGGTGATACCATTGCCGATTTTGAAAAACCGGAACAACTGGAAGTAATTCACATCGACGAGCCTACCATGAACATGTTGTTCACCATTAACACTTCACCGTTTTTTGGTAAAGAAGGCAAGTTTGTAACATCACGCCACCTGCGCGATCGTTTGTACAAAGAGATGGAGAAAAACCTGGCCTTAAAGGTTGTTGAAACAGAATCGCCTGACTCTTACTTAGTATACGGTCGTGGTATTCTTCACTTATCGGTATTGATTGAAACTATGCGTCGTGAAGGTTACGAGTTGCAGGTTGGTCAGCCACAGGTAATTGTTAAAGAAATTGACGGCGTTAAATGTGAGCCTATTGAGGTTTTAACTGTTGACGTACCTGGTGATGTTGCCGGTAAAGTAATTGAACTGGTAACTCAACGTAAAGGTGATTTATTGGTAATGGAGCCTAAAGGCGATTTACAGCACCTGGAGTTTGATATTCCTGCACGTGGTATTATTGGTTTACGTAACAACGTATTAACTGCAACCGGTGGCGAGGCTATTATGGCTCACCGCTTTAAAGCATACGAGCCTTGGAAAGGTGTTATTCCTGGTCGTGCAAACGGTGTATTGGTATCAATGGATACCGGTAAAACTACTGCATTCGCTATTGATAAATTACAAGATCGTGGCCGTTTCCACATCGATCCGGGAACCGATATTTACGAAGGTCAGATTTTGGGTGAGCACATCCGCGATAACGATTTGGTTATTAACTTAACTAAAGGTAAGCAGTTAACTAACATGCGTGCATCAGGTAGCGATACCAACGTGCGTATAGCACCTGCTATCAAATTCTCATTGGAAGAATCGATGGAGTACATACAGGCCGACGAGTACATTGAGGTAACTCCACAAAGTATCCGTATGCGTAAAATTTACCTGAGTGAAAACGAACGTAAAATCAACGCTAAAAAGTTTGTAAATCAATAAGCATTGATCAGCATATAAAACAACAAACCCCGGCAATAGTCGGGGTTTGTTGTTTTATAGTGTTTTACACTTGTTTAAACAGTAGCGTACGGAGCGTTTTGTTTACTATACGGTAACCCTGGTCGGCCAAAAAGCTGTGCGCTTCAGAGGCATCAAGGTGGCTAAAATTATCGTCAACATCTTCAACCAATACAAACTTCGGGCGGTACTTACTCCAGTTGTTCGATTGCAATACCTTTACATCAAGCCCGGCCACATCAATGCTCATAAAATCAATAACAGATTGACCTGCGGGCAGGTGCTGGTTTAAAACCTCGGCAAGCGTATATATTTCAACCTCGGCTGTTTCAACTACGTGAAAGCTGCTTTGATCTTTATCGCGCTGGCGGGCGGTTGGCTCATCAAAAGTGTTAAAGGCCGAATCATTAAAACAGTAAAGCGTTTGTTTAGAATGTGCATCGCCTATACCAACGTTCAGATTAATATCGCGCTCGCGGTATTGGTTAAACAGCTGTATGGCGGTAGGCGTAGGTTCGATGTTGATACCGCGCCAGCCTTGCTCATAAAAATGCATAGTATTTGAAAACCGGAACGGGTGGTGCGCGCCAATATCGATAAAGAAGCCCTTGTAGTCTTCATAGTTAGGTGTGCTCTCTTTTAAGAGGGAACGCAGCACCATGTCTTCGCCATCTTGAGAGTACGAATGCAGCGGTTTAAAATATGGATGGTCGGTTGTCATATGCAAATGAATGTCTTCAATGGCAAAAAAAGCATAAAATATCCAAAATTCAGCATCATCATTCAGCTTAATGCATTTTAAGTGAGCGTACAACTACACATTTTATACATTTGCAATAAAATATGCGTATTCCAAGTATTCCCGGTTTCGATCAGCAGGCTTTTCAAAAGTATTTTAAAAATACAGGGATGCTCATGATGGCGCGTGTTGGCAGCATGGTTATTAAAATGGTGGTCAATACGTTTGTATTGTCGAGCTATTTGGGGCCAACTCAAAACGGTATACTCAATTACCCCATGACCATTGTGGTTTTTTCCATGGCAGTAGCTGCCTTGGGTTTAGATGGCTTTGTTACCCGCGAACTCATCAATCATCCCGAAAGGAAATCGACCTTGTTAGGTACCGCCTTTTGGATGCGCTTGTTGGCAGGTGTAGTTACCTTACCGCTGGTGTATGTAGCTTACGAAGTTATCACACACTTTAAACACCTTAATACGCCGTTTACGTTTGTGCTTATAGTGGCGTTTACAGCCATTATACAGGCATTTAATATTATAGAGAGCTATTTTCAGGCTAAGGTGCAGGCCAAGTACATTATGTATGTTCAGGTAGCGGGTAACCTTACCTCGGCAGGTATTAAACTTACCTTGGTGCTGTTGCATATGCCTCTCCTATGGTTTGTATATGCCTTATTGTTTGATGCATTGATTATAGCCGTTGGATACATTATAGTTTACCGCAAAACCCATAACACGATTACCGAGTGGAAGTACAAAGCTCCGGTGGCTGCCTATTTGTTCAAAAAATCGTGGCCTTTGGCGTTTTCGGCTATACTGGTATCTATCTACATGAAAATAGATCAGGCTATGATAACCAGCTACCTGGGCGAAGCTGAATTGGGTATATATTCTACAGTGGTTAGTTTGAGCGAAAGTTTTTACTTTTTACCGGTTGCCGTGGTAACATCGGTATTCCCGGCAATAGTTTATGCGCGTAAAACAGATATTGACCGCTACTACAAGCGGCTGCAAAATATGTATGACCTTATGGTTATAATTAGCTTGTCGGTAGCCATATTTATGACGTTTGCCTCATCATTTATCTATAAAATAGCATTTCATAACCATCCTGAGTTTTGGTCCGGAGCACCGGTATTGGCCGTACACGTTTGGGCTGGCATATTTGTATTTTTAGGGAGCGCCAGCGGTCAATATTTAATTGCCGAGGGTTATTTTAAGCTGTCTATGTTGCGTACAGGGGTAGGGGCTTTGGTAAACATTATTCTTAATATTTACTTTATTCCGGCGTACGGAATAATTGGAGCTGCTTATGCAACGCTGGTAGCCTATGCGGTAGCCACGTTTTTTATACTGCTTATACCAAAAACTCGTAGTCAGGGAGTGCAAATGTTAAAATCTTTATTCTTAATTTCACTTTTTCAAAAAGCATTTAATCGTTGAGCAATTTTTCGTTACTAATAGATGTTCTGAAGCAGCCTAAAAGGCTGAAATCGTTGTTATCATTCAACAGCAAGGGGTATTTAAATACCATTGGCTGGTTCAATGCATTTGATACGCAGTCGCCGGTTGATGAAAAAGGCAATCCCATCCCATGGGTAACTTATTCTTTTATCGATTTTATTAAAGACCGCTTAAAGCCTGAGCATGCGGTGTTTGAATTTGGCTCGGGTAATTCAACCATATTTTATGCACAGCGCACGGGTATTGTGGTATCGGTTGAACATGATAAAGAATGGTTCGACAAAATAACATCTACCAAACCCGAGAATGCCGAAATGATTTTTTGCGAACTACAGCGCGACGGCGATTACTGCCGCATGCCGGTTAAACTGGGCGAGGAGTTTGATATTATTATTGTTGACGGCCGCGACCGGGTGAACTGCTGCATTCAGGCTGTTGAGGCGCTTTCGGCAAACGGAGTTATCGTACTTGATGATTCGGAACGCCCCGGTTACCGCGATGGGATTAATTACCTGTTGGATAAAGGCTTTAAGCAAATCCCGTTCAGCGGTATATCTCCGGGCTTGTTTTATTATAAAACCACCACAGTATTTTATAAACCTGATAACTGTTTAGGAATATAACCCCATGGCCGATGACAAGCTGAGCGGCAATGTAAAAACTGCCTACGACGAATTTTACAAAACGCACGACGAAGCCTGGCGCATGCTGGGTGCCAAGTACAAAGCCCAGCATATTATCGACGTATGCAAAGGCCGCACGTTTGCCAAAGTGCTCGAAGTTGGCGCGGGCGATGGCAGCATCCTCAAAATACTTTCTGAACAAAATTTTGCGCCCGAGTATCACGCTGTCGAAATTTCGGATAGCGGGGTAGAGTACATCCAATCGCGTAATATTGGTAATTTAAAATCGGTACAGGTGTTTGATGGTTATCATTTACCTTTTGAAGACGACAGCTTCGACCTGATCATATTGTCGCACGTGCTGGAGCATGTAGAGCATGAACGCATGCTGCTCCGCGAACTGAAACGTGTGGCTAAAATGTGTGTTATCGAGGTTCCGCGCGATTACAAGAAGAATGTAGACGGGCGCATTAAGCATTTCCTGGCTTACGGACACATTAATGTTTATACGCCAACATCATTACGTTACCTGCTGCTTACAGAAGGTTTTAAGGTAGAAACAGACCTTACCTCCATGATTGAACCTGAGGTAACCAAGTTTAATACCTACATTAATCAAAAAAAGCCTAAGAGCTTTATTACCGATTTAAAGATAACTACCGAGTTTATGGTTAAAAGTGCTGTTGGTACCTTTTTAGGTAAAAACAAGCAGGAAGAGTTGGCCAATGCCTACACCGTGCTTTGCAGCAAAACCAATAAACAAGCCGATATTTTTTAAGCCCCGATAAGCCATGCAAAACCTGGCACCCATAGCCCTGTTTGTTTATAACCGGCCCGAGCATACGCGCCGCACCATCAGCTACCTGCAAAAAAACCAGTTGGCCGATGATTCGCGCCTGTTTATTTACTCGGATGGCGCCAAAACAAAGGCCGATGAAGATAAAGTAGATGAGATACGTCGCTATGCCCAAACGGTTACGGGCTTTAAATCGGTAAATGTTATTGAGCGCGAAACTAATGTAGGGCTTGCCAATTCCATCATTAGCGGTGTGACACATTTGGTTAACGATTATGGCAAGGTTATCGTTTTTGAAGACGACCTGCTATCATCGCCTTATACCCTGCAATATTTTAACGAAGCGTTAGACCGCTATGCCGCTAATGAAGAGGTAATGCACATTGGCGCATACATGTATAACCTCAAAGCCCAGGGCTTAACACAATCCTTTTTTTACCGTGCGGCCACCAGTTGGGGTTGGGCCACCTGGGCCCGTGCCTGGAAAAACTTTGAACCCGATGTTGACAAGCTTATACAACAGTTCGACAAAGAGAAAATAAACCAGTTTTCTATCGAAGGCACCATGAATTTCTGGAAGCAAATACAGCAGTTTAAGGCCGGTAAAAACAACTCCTGGGCTATACGCTGGTACGCTTCTATATTTTTAAAAGGTGGCTTAACGCTTAACCCGGCGCATTCGCTCATTCAAAATATTGGTCACGATGGCACAGGAGTGCATTCCAATAACGAGGATATTTACCAGGTGCAAGTTAGCCGTCAGCCGGTTACGTGGTTCCCATCGGTGTTGCAGGAAGACAAAAAGGCTTATGCGGCTATAAAACACTTCTTAAAAAACAGGAAAGGTACTTTGTTGCAGAGAGGGGTAAGATTTGTTAAGCAAATGAAGGAGAAATATTTGAGCTGATTTCAAATGTTCAATTTCGAAGTTTAAGATAAACTGTCTTTGCGAGGTAGCATGCGCGACAATTAGCAAAACGCAAATGAGGCTCAAGTATCATTACACTACGCCATCGTTATATACTTGTGCCAGCAGAAAAGCGGTAAGCCTACAACTATTAAAAACACTTTAAACATTCCCCTGACACCCAAACCTACCACAGCGGCATCTTTTTTGATTACATTTGCATTGCTTTGAATATTAGAGATATTTTAGACAGGTATAAGGCTGATGATAGGATAAAAGAATTGGCTCAGGCCATCAATAGTTCTAAAAATCCACGCATTCAGTTACGCGGACTAGTGGGATCGAGTGATGCCACCGTAGCCGTTGCATTGTATTTTTTACAGCACAAACACCAGTTATTTGTACTTCCCGATCGCGAGGAGGCCAGCTATTTTCAGGCCGATCTGGAAAACCTGACCGGCAAGGAAGTGCTGCTATTTCCATCATCATACCGCAAACCATTTGAGTTTACCCAGCCCGATAGCAGCAACGTGCTGGCCCGTGCCGAGGTTTTGAACGAGTTGAACCATAGTACTGAGTACGGACAAATCATAGTTACTTACCCCGAGGCCGTTGCCGAAAAGGTGATCGATCGCTCATCGCTCGAAAAAAATACGCTCGAAATTGCGGTTGAAAACAAACTGAGTATTGAGTTTATCAACGAGTTTTTAATTGAATACGATTTTGAACGGGTTGATTTTGTGTACGAGCCGGGGCAGTTCTCTATACGCGGTGGTATTGTAGATATTTTCTCATTTTCGCATGATCTACCTTATCGCGTAGAATTCTTTGGCGATTTCATCGAATCTATCCGCACTTTCGAAATTGAGAGCCAGCTTTCGGCCGAGAAGGTAAAATCCATTACCATTGTGCCTAACGTACAGTCGAAGTTTTTAACCGAAAACAATATTTCGATACTGGAATACATTGAGCGCGATACCCAGGTTTGGATAAGAGATGTGCAGTTTACGCTGGATATTATTAAAGACGGTCACAAAAAAGCTACCCAATTATGGAAAGCCCTTTCGGCCGAAGAAAAGAACCAAAACCCGGATTGGATAGACCCCAAGTTTGCCTTTACCGACGAGAAACTGATTGCCGACCAACTGCACGACTTTGCCGTAATTGAGTTTGGTAAACAGTTTTTTTACGAGGCCACACACAGTATCAATTTTGATATACGTCCGCAGCCATCGTTCAATAAAGATTTTCAGTTGCTCATCCATAACATCAAAAACAATGATGCCGAGCGTATTGAGAACCTGATCTTCACCGACTCGACCAAGCAGGTAGAGCGCCTGTATGCCATTTTTGAGGATTTGGATAAGACGGTGAAGTTTACCCCGGTACACGTATCCATACGCGAAGGTTTTATTGACCGTGAGCAAAAACTGGCCTGTTATACCGATCATCAAATTTTTGACCGTTACTATAAATATAAACTGCGCAAAGGTTACCAGCGCACACAGGCCATTACGCTTAAAGAGTTACGCGAGCTTAAGCCCGGCGATTATATAACCCATATAGATCATGGCGTAGGTAAATACGCAGGACTGGAAAAAGTGGACGTGAACGGCAAAATGCAGGAAATGATTCGCCTGATTTATGCCGATAACGATTTGCTGTATGTGAACATTAACTCGCTTAACCGCATTTCTAAATTCAGCGGCAAAGAGGGGGCTGTGCCTAAGATGAACAAACTGGGTACCGATACCTGGGAGAGGCTCAAAAAAACCACAAAAAAAAAAGTTAAAGACATAGCGCGCGACCTGATAAAGCTTTACGCCATACGTAAAACTAAGGAGGGAAATGCCTTTGCACCCGATAGCTATTTGCAAACCGAGCTGGAGGCCAGCTTTATTTACGAAGATACCCCCGACCAGGAAAAGGCCACCAACGACTTTAAACGCGACATGGAAGCGCCCCACCCTATGGACCGCCTTATTTGCGGCGACGTAGGCTTTGGCAAAACCGAAATTGCGGTGCGTGCTGCGTTTAAAGCCGTAGCCGATAGTAAGCAGGTAGCCATATTAGTACCTACTACTATTTTAGCAGCCCAGCACTACAAAACATTTTCAGACAGGCTGAAAGGCTTCCCCTGCAATATTGATTATGTAAACCGGTTTAAATCGAGCAAGCAAATCAAAGATACCCTGACTAAGTTACAAGAGGGCAAGGTTGACATCATTATAGGCACCCATCGTTTGGTGAGCAAGGACGTGAAGTTTAAAGATCTTGGCCTCATGATCATTGATGAGGAGCAAAAGTTTGGCGTAGCCACCAAAGAAAAATTGAAAGCCATGCGTGCCGATGTTGACACCATGACTTTGACGGCAACACCTATACCGCGTACGCTGCACTTTTCGTTAATGGGCGCGCGCGATCTGTCCATTATATCAACTCCTCCACCTAACCGCCAGCCGGTAGTTACCGAGTTGCATGTGTTTAATGATAAGCTGATTAAAGAAGCCGTTGAGTACGAAATGGAACGCAGCGGGCAAGTATTCTTCATCCACAACCGCGTGGCCGATCTTATTCAACTGGGCGGTATGATACGCAAGTTGGTACCCAAAGCCCGCATTGGCGTAGCCCATGGCCAGTTAGAGGGCGACGACCTGGAAGACGTGATGCTCAAGTTTGTGAACCACGAGTATGATGTATTGATAGCCACCACCATTATTGAGGCTGGTTTGGATATTCCCAATGCTAACACCATCATTATTAACCATGCCCACATGTTTGGTTTGAGCGATTTGCACCAGATGCGCGGTCGCGTAGGCCGGAGCAACAAAAAGGCATTTTGTTACCTGCTGAGTCCGCCGTTATCAACCCTTACGCCCGAAGCCCGCAAGCGTTTGAGCGCCATTGAGGAGTTCAGTGATTTAGGTAGTGGCTTTAACGTAGCCATGCGCGATTTGGACATACGCGGCAGCGGTAACCTGCTGGGCGCAGAACAAAGCGGTTTTATTGCCGAAATTGGCTTTGAGATGTACCATAAAATTTTAGACGAAGCCATACAGGAACTGAAAGACGACGAGTTTAAAGAGGTATTTAAAGACGAAAAACCACGGCCGTTTATCACGTTTACACAGATAGATACCGATATGGAAATCCTCATCCCGAATGAGTATGTAACCAGTTTAACCGAGCGGTATAACCTTTACAGTGAAATATCCAAGCTGGAGAACGAAACCCAGCTCATGGCTTTTGAACAAAAACTGGCCGACCGCTTTGGCCCTGTACCGCCGCAGGTAGCCGACCTGTTTAACACCATACGCCTGCAATGGCTGGGCAAGGCCATCGGCTTCGAAAAAATATCGCTCAAAAAGAACGTGCTGCGTGGTTACTTCATTACCAACCAGCAATCGGCCTACTTTGAGTCGATGGCGTTTATGCAGGTGCTGCAATTTGTTAAAAACAACCCCCGCCGTGTAAATATGAAAGAGGTAAAGAATACCTTACGTATTAGCGTTGAGGGTGTGCGCAGTATTGATGAGGCTGTGGAAATTTTAATGGAGATTGGGGTAGGGGTACCGGCGTAATTTTAATACTCAATCAATACCATGTGTCATTGCGAGGAGCGATAGCGACGTGGCAATCTCCGTAATGCCGTCAACCTTGCATGAGCGGATTGCCACGCTACGCTCGCAATGACAAAAAGGGCAAAAGCATCTCCCTACACCAAATCCAACCCCGCAAAATTCTTATTCAAAATACTGCCGTTATCAACCTCCAGCCATTTGTTGAGCAGGGTGGCGTAAACATCTCTAAAGTCTACCTTGTATTTTAAATCGCCGTTTTCGAGGTTTTGCAAATCGGGGGCATCGTTATAAATGCCGGCTTTTGCCAGTTTGCCACCAAATAGGAAAACGTTATTTGCCGTACCGTGGTCGGTACCGTTGCTGGCGTTTTGCTCCACGCGGCGGCCAAACTCCGAGAAGGTCATGATCATCGTATCGTCCAGCTTGCTGGTTTGCTTCAAATCTTTAACAAAGGCGGCTACGGCATCGGCATAAATTTTTAACTGGCGGCCTTGCTGGTTTTGCTGACCAACGTGCGTATCAAATCCTCCTAACGATACATAGTAAATGCGCGTATCCAATCCCGAATTAATAAACTTGGATACGCTTTTTAATTGATTGCCTAAGCCGGTAGACGGGTAAGGTGCAACCACATTATATGTCTTCGAGGTCTTCTGTATATAATCGGCCGATGAGTAGGTCTCTATCATGGTTTTATACAGGTAGCCTAAATTGTCTTCGTGCAGGTGATCGTCGGTTGGGCCATTCACCAAATCTTTAAAAAACGGCTCGCGTGTGGTTTGAAAAAGCTTGTTAGGGTCTTGTACAGCAATACCCTTCATTTTTTGCCCTTTCATGGCTAATGATAATGTATCATCAACCTCAATGGCTGTGTATGGGTTTTGACAGCTTTGGCAATTCGAATCCAGGTAACGGCCAATCCAACCTGTGCTCAAAAACTCGTTGGCATCGCTGGCAGTTTGCCATATATCCATGGAGCGGAAGTGCGACCTGTCGGGGTTAGGGTAGCCTACCGAGTTAATGATGCTCATCCATCCCTGGTCGTAAATTTCCTGCAAGGCGGCCAGGTTAGGGTTGAGCCCCTGCATGTCATTCAGCTTAATAATTTCGGTGTTGGGAATGGCTATAGTTTTGCGCTTTTGATAATACACATCGCTGCCAAAAGGCACAATGGTGTTCAATCCATCGTTACCGCCCGATAGTTGTATAATAACCAGGTTTTTATGCCCGGTTAACGCATCTTTAGCCAAAGCCTCAAATGGTTTTAAAAAAGCAGGTATTAAAAACGCCCCCGATGCCAGGGTGCTGTTTCTTAAAAAATCTCTTCTTTTCATAGCGTTTCACTTTGGTGAGTAGTTGATTGGTTGAATAGTTGATTGGTTTTAAACTACTCACTCAATCAACAAATCAACTATTTAACTAATCCTAACACAACTGATACTCCGGTGTGCTTACCAGCTGTATCACCATGTTTTTAATATCGGTGGCCTTTGTTATTTCTGCTGTTATGCGTGCATTTATGGGCGGTTCTAACAAGTAAGTTGCCACCTCTTCACGCGGAACCTTAATAGGGATACCCTGTAAAAAGGTGTTCCAGTCGGCATTGGCCTGTACGCGTTTAATAACGTTAAACTGCTGTTTGCGCTGAGATGCCAGGTATGCCTCATCCTCGGGTGTAGCCTTTCCCGCAAAATCAATAACCCCGGCATTAAGAATAGTCGACGGTATTTTCATGCGGTACATGAGCGATGAGCTGTCGATCCAGTTTTTACCGCCCGGCCATCCGGCCACATTAGGAGGCCGGAACAATACCTGCCCCAGCGTGCGCTGAAACTGTATCAACACATCGGGGTTTTCGTATTTAATATGAAAGCGGCGATTTAAGTCAACCAACAACTCTACCGGCGATTTAATAAGGTTGCCAATATTTTTATCCTCGTAAAACCAATCGGATGTAAACACAAATTCAAGCAGCGGTTTTAACTCGTAATTAGCATTGTAAAACACATCGGTCATTTGGTTAACGTGAGTCTCATCGGGTGTTTCGTTAACCAGGTATCTATATAGTTTAGTGCTCATGTATTTGGCCGTTTGTTTGTTGGCCAGTATCATGTCAATAATATCTTCGCCGCAAAAATTGCCGGTTTTGCCCATAAAAGTTTTGGGCTTATCATCATGATTGCCCGGTCTGAAGTTGAACTCACCATTTTTGCCGTTGTACGCCCAGCCGGTAAAAGCCCGGGCCGATTCTTTAATGTCCTGCTCAGTGTAATGCCCTCTTCCCAGCGTAAATAGCTCCATTAGCTCACGGGCAAAGTTTTCGTTAGGATGTGCTTTGCTGTTTTGCTGGTTATTTAAAAAATTAAGCATAGCCGGCGATTGCGACACCCCGGTGAGTAAAGTTTTAAAGTTGCCCAGTGCATGGGTGCGCATAATATTATTCAGCTGTTGCTGGTAGTAATAATTGCCAATATTACAGGCAAAGTGGTTATGCCAAAATAAAGTAAGCTTTTCGCGCAGCTGAGCATTAGTGGTACTCAACTGGTTCATCCAGGCGTTATTGAGTGCCTTTTCCTGCTGATTGCGCTTTTCCTGCTGCGCTTTGCGTGCTTCCTCACCTGCCTCTTTAGGCAATGGGTTAAGGTCGATGTTTTCGGTTACGGCAGTAAGCGTTTGTATCGGCTCCGAATCTTTAAACAACCGTTTCAGTACTTTTTTAGCACTCCAGTTGCGTTGCTCTTGTAACTGATGGTAATCAATACCAAAAGCAGCACGGGCATATAAGTGTTTTACCTGTTTCGAATTATCCATAACTAAACAGTTTATAATGGATTATTTAACTTAAAGTTAGGTATAAATGTTGGGTGTGTATGAGATAGTTAGACTGTTATTTAATAAATGGTTTAATGCTGTAATTGTTTTGAACACAAAAGCTTTGTAATAAACTACTCATTTGGTCGATTACTCACAACTCACTCAAAAACACTATATTTGGCGGCATCATGGCCGATGACAGTTTTGCAATACGGTTACCGCAGTTTGAAGGCCCTTTTGATCTGCTGCTTTTCTTCATCGAACGTGATGAACTGGACATTCACGAAATAGCCATTTCGAAAATTACCGACGATTTTTTGCAATACATTCACCAAATGAACAGCCTTAACATGGAACTGGCGAGTGAATTTATTTTTGTGGCGGCCACGCTTATGCGCATTAAGGCCAAAATGCTCTTACCCCGCTACGAGGCCGAAACTGGTGAAAGCGAAGCCGACAGCAAGGAAGACCTGATACGCAAACTCATTGAGTACAAAAAGTTTAAAGATCTGTGCGAACAGTTGCGCCCGCTGGAAGAAGAACGCTTTAAACAGGAACGACGCGGCAACATTGCCGAAGAATTGAAAGGAATAGAAGCCGAAGCTTTGCCCGGCGAAGAACTATCCGACCTTACGCTATACCGTTTAATGCAGGTTTACGCCCGTGTTAACCGCCGTTATTTAAACCGTGCCGAGGAGGTTACCCATACCGTGGTACAATACCCGTACACCATTGAGCAGCAAAAAAAGGCCATAACCGATTTGCTGCGCATTAACCAACGGCTCGATTTTAAGGCCTTAGTGAAAAACTCCGAAAACCGGGTGCATTTTATTTATAATTTTTTAGCCATGCTGGAGATGCTTCAGCAGGAATTAATAGACATACAGGTTGGGCTGAATTACAATAATTTTTGGATTTCGCCTAAAACAGCCCATTCATTTTGATTAACTTAGACACCTCGTAAAGATCATGAAAAAAGACAAACTGATATTTGAACTACTTGAGGATGAGCAGAAACGCCAGGAAGAAGGCCTGGAGCTTATCGCATCCGAAAACTTTGTAAGCAAGCAGGTAATGGAAGCTGCCGGTTCGGTAGCCACCAACAAATATGCCGAAGGCTTACCCGGTAAGCGCTACTACGGCGGCTGCCAGATTGTTGACGAAATTGAAACCATTGCCATTGAGCGTGCAAAACAACTGTTTAACGCCGAGTGGGTGAACGTTCAGCCGCACTCTGGCGCTCAGGCTAACGCTGCGGTAATGCTGGCCGTGTTAAATCCGGGCGATAAAATTCTGGGTTTCGACTTGTCGCACGGTGGTCACTTAACCCACGGTTCGCCGGTAAATTTCTCGGGCAAGTTATATCAGCCTCATTTTTATGGTGTAGTTAAAGAAACTGGGTTAATTGATTACGAACAACTGCGTGCCACTGCCTTGGCCGAAAAACCAAAGCTGATCATTTGCGGTGCATCGGCCTACTCGCGCGATTGGGATTATGCATTCATACGCCAGGTGGCTGATGAGGTTGGTGCTTTGGTACTGGCAGATATTTCGCACCCGGCCGGTTTAATTGCCCGCGGTTTGCTAACCGATCCGCTGCCGCATTGCCACATTGTAACCACTACCACCCACAAAACCCTGCGCGGTCCGCGTGGCGGCCTTATTATGATGGGTAAAGATTTTGAAAACCCATGGGGTTTAACTACACCAAAAGGCGAAGTGAAAAAAATGTCGGCTTTGTTAGATAGTGCCGTATTTCCGGGTACGCAAGGTGGACCGTTAGAGCATATTATTGCGGCTAAAGCAGTTGCCTTTCACGAGGCGCTGAGCGATAGCTACATGAAGTATGTTTTACAGGTTAAACTAAACGGTGCGGCTATTGCCAAGGCATTTGTTGACCGTGGTTACGAAATTGTTTCGGGCGGTACTGATAATCATTTGATTTTAATAGATTTACGTAATAAAGGAATATCAGGCAAGGCTGCTGAAAATGCGCTTGTTGCTGCCGATATTACCGTAAATAAAAACATGGTTCCTTTTGACGATAAATCGCCGTTTGTTACCTCGGGTATACGTATTGGTACAGCTGCGGTAACCACAAGGGGCATGAAAGAAAAGGAAATGGAAAAAATTGCCGAGTTGGTTGACGAGGTAATAAAAAATCCGGAAGACGAACATTCTTTGAAGAAAGTACGTAAAAGTGTTCATGCGTTAACGGAGAAGTTTCCGTTGTATGAATAATGAGCACAAAAAATAAATGACATTAGAACGGGGTATGGTAATTCCTGATAATGAGGACGAACGCCTGAGAGCGCTGCATACTTATGATATTCTGGACACGTTTCCGGAGGCAGAGTATGACGCCATTTCGCGTTTAGCCTCTTACATTTGCCAAACCCCGTTCGCTGTTATTTCTTTTATTGATGATAAGCGCCAGTGGTACAAATCATCGGTTGGGATGCCCAATACCGAAATAGAGCGTAGCAAAAGTTTTTGCCAGTACACCCTGCTCGACAATGTGTTAATGGAAATTCCTGATGCACGCTTCAGCGAAATTTTTGCCAACGATGAAAATGTAACGGGTGGCTTTGGTGTACGCTTTTATGCCAGCCAACCCCTTATTGATGCTGATGGCTATTGTTTAGGAACGCTTTGTGTTTTTGACCAACAACCTAAGCATCTGAGCGATGAACAACGCGATGCGTTGAAGACGCTGGCATCTGAAGTAATATCGCACTTAACGCTGCGTAAACAAAAAAAGGAACTCGAAAGGAGTTTAAAACTTCACGAAGACTTTTCTATCCTCTTCAACAGTTCATCCGAAATACATTACATAGCCGACGAAACCTCAAAAATTGAGCTGATTAATGATGCAGTTGAAACCATTTTAGGTTATAAGCCCGCACAATTGGTTGGCCGTTCGTTGTGGGAGTTTGTGGTAGGGCAAACACGTGATGATTTTTCCCATTTAATTGAAACCGGTTTACGCACCAAGCAGGCATTTGAAATGGAAACCTGCGTGTACAATATTAAGGGCGAAGAGCGGTGCATCAGCTGGTCGGCCGTAAACAACATGGGCAGGTGGTATGCCAGCGGCCGCGATGTTACCGAGCAAAAAAAGGTTCAGGAACAATTGGAGCAGCTATCACTGGTAGCCAGTAAGGTGAGCAATGGCGTGGCCATTACCAACGCCCATAACA
Source organism: Mucilaginibacter terrae (assembly GCF_031951985.1). Lineage (NCBI taxonomy): Bacteria > Pseudomonadati > Bacteroidota > Sphingobacteriia > Sphingobacteriales > Sphingobacteriaceae > Mucilaginibacter > Mucilaginibacter terrae. Next base: position 4,136,503 of record NZ_JAVLVU010000001.1, read on the forward strand.
AGGTTATATGGATAAATGATGCCTTTACAACGCTTACCGGGTATAATTTAAATGATATTGCAGGTAAGCAAATGCGCGAGGTTTTTAAAGGTGATTACGTTCAGCAACACACCACCGACCGTATTGACGAACTGTTAAACACCCGCAAGGCTTTCGAGATAGAGATTAGTGTACAACACAAAGATGGCCACCCGATGTGGTTGTCGGTTTTAAACTCACCGGTACTTAACGCTGCAGGTAAAGCCGAAAAGTATATTAAGGTTTTATTGGATATAACAGAGCGGAAAATTGCCGAGCGGGATATTGAGATCCTGTCATTCGCATCAGAAAAATCTCCAAGTGGCGTAGTGATCCGCGACCGCGAAAGTCGTATAATCTGGATGAACGAGGCTCTCGAAAATATTTTAGGGTACAAGTTAGCTGAGTTGCAAGGAAAGGTTTTTGGCGATATACTGATTGGCGAAAAAACCGATCTCAACGTTTTAAAAGAGGCCAAGGTGGCTTATGATGAAAATAAGCCATACGAAATAGAGATACTGATCTACAAAAAAGACGGTACGCCTTACTGGGCTTACCTGGCTAATAGTCCTTTCTTTAACAAGGCTGGCGAACTGGAACGTCAGATAACCGTATGCGTTGATATTAATGAACGCAAAAAGGCCGAAGAACAGTTAACCATGTTATCATTAGTGGCCAGCAATACTGTGAGCGGTGTGGTTATTAATGATGGGTATGGAAATGTGGAATGGGTAAATAAAGCTTTTGAAAATATTACCGGTTATGGCTTGGCCAATGTACAAGGCCGCCATTTAGGCGATGTACTTAAAGGTGAACTTACCGATGTTTCGATTATCGAAAAAGCGCGAGAATTATCTAAAAACAAGCAATCATTTGAGGTTGATTTGCTGATTTACCGTGCCGATGGCGAGCCTTTGTGGATATCGGTTATCAACTCGGTGATATTAGATGAAACCGGCAAGGCTAAAAAATACATTGAGGTAATTATTGATATAACGGCCAAAAAGAAAGCCGAACTGGAGCTGATTGCCGCCAAAGAGGAAGCCTTACAGCTGAGCCGGGCAAAGGATATGTTTATATCGGTAATGAGCCACGAGATACGTACACCTCTAAACGCGGTAATTGGTATGTCGCACCTGTTGGCCGAGGAAAATCCTACCGAATCACAAAAAGAGAATCTGGATGTATTAAAGTTTTCGGCCGAAAACCTGATGACCCTGATTAATGATGTACTGGACTTTACCAAGATAGAAACCGGCAACATTGAACTGGAGAAAGCCAGGGTAGATTTGCGCGAGCTGGTGCAAAGCGTAGTAAGCTCGATGCGCCACAATGTAAGCGGCAAGCAAATTTACTTTAAAGGTAACGTTGAGAATGAAATTCCGGCCTGCGTTTTGGGGGATCGTACTCGTTTAGTACAAATATTGCTTAATTTAGCCAGCAATGCAGTTAAGTTTACCGAAACCGGCGGTGTAACTATTGATTTAAAAGTTGTAGAACAAACTGCGCAGGAGGTGCGTATAAGGTTTGCAGTAACTGATACGGGCATTGGTATAGCAGCCGATAAAACAGGCACTATATTCGAATCGTTTAAGCAGGCCGCAGCCGATACCACCCGCAAATATGGTGGTACTGGTTTAGGTTTGGCCATAACCAAACGATTGATAGAACTACACGATTCGCGCATTAACGTGGAGAGTATATTGGGCGAAGGCTCAACGTTTTGGTTTACCATAACATTTAAAAAAGCAGATAATAATAACCATATGAGTAACGAAAGTGCCGAAATAGGTTTAAAGGTAAACGTACTTGTTGTAGATGATAACCAGATAAACCGTTTACTGGTAAATAAGGTATTGAAAAAATGGAACGTTCAGGCCGATTTTGCGGAGAACGGATTAGAAGCCATTCAAAAAATTACAGCCAACCGCAATTACGACGTAGTGTTAATGGACATTCATATGCCCGAAATGGGAGGCCTGGAAGCCACTCAGATATTGCGCTCTAAAGAAGACGACTACTTTAAAAAGTTACCTATCATAGCACTTACTGCATCCATGCTTAACAGCCAGCTAAACCAGATCGAAGAATCGGGAATGAATGATTTTATTTTAAAACCATTCGATCCTAAAAACTTGTACGAGAAGCTGAGCAAATATCAGCAGCAATAGAAAATTACAACGATAGATGAAGCCGGGCATGATCCGGCTTTTTTTGTGGCTTTACTTTTGGAAAAAAAAACACAAAAAAACAGGAGCTGCCTTTTAAAACAAACTCCTGCCATTAATTATGATCAAACGCTCCGGGTATTTATACGCAAATAATTTTCAGGATGTTACGTGATTGTTGGAGGTTTTGATAAATATTTTCTCATGTTGAAAAATTGATGGTCATATATGTTTAATTCACCTTTGGGGCAGATAGGTAATGAATATGCAATTTGTGAAGTAGATGTGTTAATTCTTCGCAGAATACGATCAATGATATATACACATCCTTTAATACATGCAATATGCGCCGTAGGTGCTACCTATTTATAGAAAGAAAAAGCCAAGTTCTTTATGTCCCAGCGGGACTACCATTTATAAACATGCACAAATTAGGGTAGCTCCTAACGGAGCAGGTTCAATTTCACCAAGAATATTCTATAATAGGTAGCACCTACGGCGCAGAAATGTTTTTGAGCAGAAAAGGTAGCCCTCAGGGAAAGATTCGAAAGTTAAGGAATTTATAAATTAAAACTACACTGCATATGCGATCGCAGCTATACTTAACCTCAATCCTGGCACTTTTAACAATTCCTGTGCGCAGGCTTCCAAAGTTGAACCAGTAGTTACAATATCATCTACCAATAAAACATGCTTGCCTTCCAATACCTCAGGGCTCTGCAAAACAAACACCTGCTGCATATTCTCAAACCTTGCAAAGCGCGATTTACGGGTTTGCGTTGAAGTTTTAACCGCTCGTGTAAGATTGTCTTCTAAAACTGCGGCTTGTAGTTTACCTGCCAAGCCCCGGGCAAAATTGGTGCTTTGATTGTAGCCACGTTCGCGCATACGGCTTACATGTAAGGGTACGGGTATAATGTAATCAATAGTAGGTAACAGTGTGTTTTGCAAGAGTTGGCTACCGGCTATGTTGCCCAGTTTATCCCCGATTTTTTGCATACCCCGGTATTTAAACTGGTGCATCAAATGCTGTACCTTACCTCCTTTTTCAAAATACAAAAGGGCATAAGCATGCTCCAGTTTTATTTTACCCCAAAATTGCCGGGCTACAATATTATCGGGTTGTAAATGAAAATTCGTGAACGGTAAATTATACAGGCAATCGGTACAAATCAAGTCTTCGGTACCCAGCAAATTAGCCTTGCATGCATGGCAAAGCCTCGGGAAAAGCAAGTTGATAAAATCATGAAGGTAGGTATTGCGCATGGGAATAGAGCCAAGAGCTGAGAAGCAAGAGCCAAGATAGGAATTAAACCATAGATTGCAATCAGTTATCCTGCTTTCTGGCTCTTGTTCTTGGTTCTAATTTTAGGCTTCAGCCGTTGCTTTATCCTTCACCGCCAATTGCCCGCAGGCGGCATCAATATCTTTACCACGGCTACGGCGTACGTTGGTGTTTACGCCTTGTTTGCGCAGGTAATTGGCAAACGCTTCTATCTTGTCTTCGCCGGCGTTGGTAAAATCGGCAAACGATATGGGGTTGTATTCAATAATATTAACCTTGCAGGGTATGTGCCTGCAAAACTTGGCCAGCTCGGCTGCGTCCTGCAACTCGTCGTTAAAATTATGGAAAACAATGTACTCGTAAGTAACAACGTTTTTAGTTTTACTATAAAAATACTTTAAGGCATCGGCCAGGGCAACCAACGAGTTTTGCTCATTAATAGGCATAATTTCGTTGCGCTTGGTATCATTAGCCGCATGCAGTGACAGGGCCAGGTTAAAACGCACCTGGTCATCACCCAGCTTTTTAATCATTTTGGCAATACCAGCGGTTGAAACCGTAATACGCTTAGCGGCCATATTGAGTCCGTCTTCGGCAGTAATACGCTCAATCGACTTTAAAACGTTGGCATAATTGAGCAAAGGCTCACCCATACCCATATATACGATGTTAGTGAGCGGAATTCCGTAGTTTTGCTGTGCTTGCTGGCTAAGCAGTACTACCTGGTCGTAAATTTCATCGGGGTTAAGATTGCGTTTTCGATCCATATATCCCGTAGCGCAAAATTTACAGGTAAGGCTGCAACCCACTTGTGATGATACACAGGCGGTCATTCGCTCGGTTGTGGGTATTAAAACGCCCTCAATTAAGTGAGTATCGTGCAACTTAAAGGAATTTTTTATAGTTTTATCCGCACTATACTGTGAGTTATTAATAACGACGTGGTTAATAGTAAAAAGATCGGCCATCTTTTGGCGCAGGTCTTTTGAAAGATTGCTCATGTCTTCAAATGAAAAACATGATTTTTTCCAAAGCCATTCATACACCTGTTTGGCTCTAAATGCTTTTTCGCCCATGGCGGTAAAGTGTTGTTGCAGAGCCTCCAGGCTTAGGCTGCGGATATCGATCTTGCTATTATTTGCGCTCACATGGCAAAGATAATTAAATTTGCCCGGCTGTGTTTTATTGCTGCGTTTTAGAATTGTAAAAATATAAAACAATAACTAAAAGTTAAATGTAATAGATTGCTGAATAGTGTTATATATGCTGTTGATACGTTTGTTTAGGATAGGTGTGGTAGATTGAATGATAAATTTCATTAAATGAAAAGTTTTAGAGCCGATTACGTTTTTCCTGTTAGTGCCGATCCTATTAAGAATGGAGTTATTACCGTTGATGATTACGGTAAAATTGTATCAATTAGCACCTATGCCCAGCCGGGTGTTGAAGTTGAGCAGTTGAGTGGTATTATTTGTCCGGGTTTTGTGAATACTCACTGTCATGTTGAGCTTTCGCATCTTCAGGGCAAAACCCCCAAAGGGTCGGGGTTGGTAGAATTTATAAAAGCTGTGCAAAGTTTGCGCACGGTTGACGATGATATTATACAAGCTGCCGCCGCCGAGGCAGATAAGCAGATGTATGATAACGGTATAGTTGCCGTTGGCGATATATCAAACAGCGCACATAGTATAGCTATAAAAAAAGCCAGTAAAATTTACTATCATACTTTTGTAGAGGCATTCAGCTTTTTGCCTGCAAATGCCGATAATGCATTTCAGGCAGCTATTGAATTGCAAAAACAGTTTAAACCATTGTCGGCATCGGTTGTGCCTCATGCGCCTTACTCCGTATCAAAGGAACTGTTTAAGCTCATCAAAAATTATAGCGATACACATGGCAACAACCTGCTGAGCATACACAACCAAGAGTGCGAAGACGAAAATAAATTCTATCGCTACAAAAACGGCAAGTTTTTGGAGCTGTACGATGGCTTTGGTATTGATATTAGTTACTTTAAACCACAGGCACGTAATTCTATACAATCTGTAATTCCGTTGCTCAGTAATAAGCAAAAAGTTTTGCTGGTACATAACACCTGTACCAATTTAAAAGATATATACTTTGTAAAGCGTTTCGACCGTAACATTAACTGGTGTTTTTGTCCTAATGCTAACCTGCACATTGAAGGCCGACTGCCTAAAATTGAACTGTTTTTGGATGAAGGCTTTAACATTACACTGGGTACCGATAGTTTAGCTTCAAATGATAAGCTGTCGATACTGAGCGAAATGGCTACCATTCACCAAAAATTCCCGTCAATACCTATTGGCAAAATGCTGGAATGGGCTACTATAAACGGCGCCAGATTTTTAGGTATTGATGATGAAATTGGCACCCTCGAGCCCGGTAAAACTCCCGGACTAAACTTGATCACCAATTTAGATGGTTTAAAAATCATCCCCGATACACAAGTAAAACGTTTGCTATAATCCCCTTGTTATTGCCTCATAAGCCGTATTATTGTAATTGAAATTTTGTGGCTATATGATCAAACATTTAAATATAACCGTACAGGGTAAGGTGCAGGGCGTGTCGTACCGTGCTACCACTAAAGCCGTGGCCGACCAGTTGGGCGTGCGCGGACTTGTGCGTAATGAAGCGAACGGAGACGTATACATCGAAGCGGAAGCCGAACCCATGCTTATGGAGATGTTTTTAGAATGGTGCCAAAAAGGCCCCGATGCCGCCCGGGTATCCGAAGTTATTACCCACGAAGCCGAATCCAAAAACTATCGTAACTTTGAAGTAGTGAAGAGATAGGGGGGAAGAGAGGCAAGAAACAAGAGCCAGGAACCAAGAGTTATAAAAATCGTCATTGCGAGGTACGAAGCAATCTCTGCGGAGGACAGGTAATCATGCCGAAGTTTGCGTTAGGGATAGAAGCGGAAAGCCCGGAGTGCAGCGTAGCGAAACGAGGACTTGCAGCGGATAGCCCGACCCGGAGGGAAACGCCCAAATTGAGGTAATAGTTATTGGGTTGGTTAGTTATTGGTTTTAATGAGCGTTTCAGTAACCTTAAACAAATAATTAAATCAAGCCAATCTCCATAACAGTAAATGTAACTTTACAAGAAGGCCATGAACGATCAACAATGAACCATGACCTCTTAACAAAGAATAAGAATTTTGTCGACAGCTAAAAAATTTGCAGGCCAAACGGCGGTGTACGGGTTAACTACTATTGCGCCGCGTATACTCAATTTCTTTTTAACCCCTGTTTACGTAAAAGCGTACCCGGCAAAAGTGTATGGTGTTTTCACTACCATGTTTAGCTGGGTATCAATGATAAACCCTATACTGGCCTTTGGTATGGAAACCACGTTTTTCAGATACCTCAATAAGCGGCCCGATGAAAAACAGCAGGTTTACAACAATACTTTTGGTGCTATACTGGCTATCAGCTTTTTGTTTTTGCTGAGTGTATTGCCCTTTATTGGCGATATTGCCGCATACGTTCGCATTGATGAGCAATCGCCGCTTGATGATTATAAGCAATACGTTGGCTACTTTATTGCGGTATTATTACTGGATGCCTGGTGTGTAATTCCGTTTGCGCAAATACGGGCCAACGGCAGGCCGGGACGTTATGGTATCATAAAGTGCACCAATATATTGGTGTTCATACTGCTCAACCTGCTTTTTATTTATGGTCTGCCTTTTTTAATTAAGCATGATATAAGTGCCGAGTGGCTCAAAACCTGGTTCAGGCCCGGATGGATAGGTTACGTGTTTTTATCTAACCTTATTGCCAGCGCACTTACGCTGTTACTTTTGCTACCCGAAATTATGCGTCTGCGCCCCAATTTTGATAAAGCCATGTTTAGCGAAATGTTGCTGTACAGCTGGCCGGTGCTCATTGCTAACCTATCATTTGTAATTAACGAAAACCTCGATAAACTTTTATTAGGCAAGTTTTTGCCCGAGAGTATAAGTGCAAGTCAAACCGGTATTTATGGTGCCTGCGCCAAAATTGCGGTGTTCCTCAATATTTTTGTTCAGGCTTTCAGGCTGGGTGCCGAGCCCTTCTTTTTTAGCAAGGCTAAAGATAAAAATGCGGGCACTACGTATGCCTTTATTATGGATTATTTCGTAATAGCAGTATCGCTCATATTTGTGGCGCTGGTTGCTAATATCGATATACTCAAATACTTTATTAAAGGCCGCGATGCCGTGCAGCAGGAGCTATACTGGTCGGGGTTAAAGGCGGTGCCGCTGTTATTATTGGGCTACGTAAGCCTGGGTATTTACATGAACCTCTCCGTATGGTACAAACTGTCTGATCAAACCCGTTACGGTTTATACATCTCAGGCGTGGGGGCTATCATAACCGTTGTACTCAACGTGGTATTTATTCCAAAGTACAGCTACATGGCATCGGCCTGGGCATCATTAGCGGCTTATGCCAGTATGATGATACTCTCGTATGTATGGGGGCAAAAAAACTATCCTATACCGTATAACGTTAAAAAAAACCTGGCTTATCTTATAAGTTCAATCATAATTGTATTTTTATCATTCAGCGTGTTTAAGCGTAATTTGTTCATAGGCAATGGCCTGCTCGTATTATTTGCAGGCACTGCTTTTATGGCCGAACGTAAACAGGTACTCGCTATACTTAAAAGAAAATGATCATCCGCATTATCAATAATTCTCAAAACGCCTTGCCGGCTTACGAAACCTTGCATGCCGCCGGTATGGACCTCCGCGCCGATGTTGCCGAAACCGTAGTATTAAAGCCAATGGAACGCAAACTGATACCAACCGGGTTACATATTGAGCTTCCGGAAAGTTTTGAGGCACAGATACGCCCGCGTAGTGGTTTGGCGTTTAAGCATGGTATAGGCATAGTAAATTCGCCGGGTACCATTGATGCCGATTACCGTGGCGAAATAAAGGTGCTGCTTATTAATTTTTCGGACACCGATTTTGAGATCAATACCGGCGACCGCATTGCACAAATGGTTGTAGCCAAGCATGAAAAGGTGGAATGGGAGCAGGTAGAGGTTTTAACTGATACTGCACGCGGTGCAGGAGGTTATGGGCATACAGGCAAAGCATAATTAACAAAAGCATGAAAGTAGGTTACTGGGCATTAGGTTTGTTGTTGATTCCGGCTTTGGCTGTTGCGCAGGGTAACGGCAAAAACGGTTCTGTGCAGCAAGGCCGCAAGCCCATAACCTCGGCCGATAGCGTAATGGTACAGCAAATGTTTTTTGAAGGTTTGCGCAAAAAAACCATCGAAGACCAAAAAGGCGCTGCCGAACTGTTTGCACGCGTGCTACAGATGGATAGCAGTAACGATGCCGCCATGTATCAGCTGGCCATGCTCAATAAACTGCAAAACGGCCAAACCGAAGCACAAACGCTGCTCGAAAATGCAGTTGCCCTAAAACCCGATAACGAGTGGTATTGGGTAGCCCTGGCCGATACGTACGAAAAAACCAATAACCTGCCACGCTTGCAGCATGTGTTTGATGAGTTATTGCGTATTAGCCCAAACAAGCCCGAGTATTATTTTGATAAAGCCAGCGCCTTCTATATCGAAAAAAAGTACGATGAAGCCTTGGGCGTTTACAATAAACTGGAGCAAATGACCGGCTTAACCGATGATTTGGTAGCTAACCGCCAAAAAATATACTTACGCCAAAACAAAGTTGACCAGGCCGCTGCCGAAATGGAGCGCCTGATCGAGACTAACCCCGACCAGATACGCTATTATTTACTGCTGGGCGAAATTTATAATTCCAACAACCTGCCCGATAAAGCCCTGCAGGTATTACAACGTGCCGAAAAGGTGAAGCCGGATGATGGCCTGTTGCACTTAGCCCTCGCCGAAACCTACCGCGCTAAAAAAGATACCGAAGCCAGCTATAAACAACTCGAACTGGCGTTTAACTCTCCATCATTAGATGTGGAGCAAAAGGTGCGCATTATAATGGGGTATGTGCCTAAGTTTCCTGATGCTAATGCCAAGGCCAGTGCTTTGGAACTAAGCAGGATAGCTGCAGGAATTCACCCTAACGAAGCTAAAATACAAGCTATTTACGGCGATATGCTGGCGCAGAATAATAAACTGAAAGAAGCCCGCGAAGTGTTTAAAAAATCGGTACAGCTTAACCCTGATGTGTACATTGTGCACGAGCAGCTGGTGCGTTTGGATTTAAGCGAAAACAGGATAGACGAAGCCATTAAAGACGGGGAAAACGCACTGTCGCTATTTCCAAACCAGGCCTGGATGAACTATTTGGTGGGTGTGGCTTACCTGCAAAAGAAGAATGCCCAGCAGGCGATCAGTTATCTTAAAAATGTAGTAGCTATTGAGCCCGATGATAAAGACCTGGCATCACAAGCTTATGCAGCGTTGGGCGATTGCTATCATGAGTTACGTGATAACGGTAAATCGGATGCGGCGTATGATAAGTCGCTTGCCTATAATCCAAATAGTGCGTACACATTAAACAACTACGCCTATTATCTGTCTATACGTGGAGAGCAGTTGGAAAAAGCCGCGCAAATGTCCAAACGTAGTATTGATCTGCAGCCTAACACGGCATCGTTTGAAGATACTTACGCCTGGATTTTGTTTAAGCAAAAAAAGTATGCCGAGGCTAAGCAATGGATAGAAAAAGCCATGGAGCATAATAAAAACAGCGCCGTACAGGTTGAACACTATGGCGATATACTGTTTTACCTGGGCGATGTCGAAGCTGCCGTTACCAACTGGAAAAAAGCCAAGCAAGCAGGTGCCACATCACCGCTTTTAGACCGTAAGATAAATGAGAAAAAATATATTGAATAAGGCGCTCATCGTGCTAAGCGTTGCTGCCCTATATAGCTGCAAAGCAAAAAAACAACTGGTAACCCGCACGGCCGATTCATCGGCCACAACGGTTATTACCAAAGCCGCCAACCCGGTGGTGGCCAAAATTGATGCCATTAAAGCTAAGCAAACTGCTTTTACCACGTTTTCGGGGCGGGCAAAAACCAAACTCACCATTGATGGCAAAAGCAACGATGTTACGCTGAATATCCGCATCCAAAAAGATAAAAAAATATGGGTATCTATTACCGCCCTGTTAGGTTTAGAGGTAGCCCGTGCCCTCATTACTCCGGATAGTATACAGGTAGTAAACAAGTTCCAATCGGTGTACATGAAAAAGCCGTTTAGCTATATTTACAACTATGCCAGCCGCCAGGTAAATTATCAAACGGTAGAATCACTGCTGGTAGGCAACGCTATTAACGAGTTATTGAACGAGAACGGCCAGTTGCAAAACGGTACCAACGGCAATACAACTATAACCGGTAATTTGCAAGGCCTGGTGTATAATTTGCTCATCGGTCCCGACCAAAAAGTAACGCAAACCAGCTTAGCTAATGCTGCTGCAAGGCAATCGTTAAAGGTGGGCAACAGTCAGTTTATCGAGGCCGATAACCGTATCATTCCATCGCACATCAGTATCACATCGGCGGTAGCCAACAAAAATATACAGGCCGAACTGGAGTACAACCGCACCGAATTTAACCGCCCGTTAGATTTTCCGTTCAGTATCCCATCCGGATTTTCACCTGCCAATTAAAATCAATATTTTTGGAGCGGATGAAATTTTTAAAGCTTGTACTAATTCTGGTTTGTGCCTTATTTGCGTTTGAATCGTACGCTCAAAGCAGTGCCGATTTAAAGCGTAAACGCGAGAGGCTGAACAACGAACTGGAAGACCTTAACCGCGAGTACCAGGAAACCTTAAAAAATAAAAAGGCTACCATTAAACAGCTTAACATCCTAAAAGCACAAATTTCCCTTCGCGAAGAAAAAATTAATACCGTAAACTCCGAGATCCGCCTGCTTAACGGGCAAATTAACGAGAACACCAATACGGTACATACCTTGCAAGGGCAGTTGGAACAGCTAAAAAAAGAGTATGCGGCCATGGTGGTGTTTGCTTACCATAACAAAAGCGCTTACAACAAACTGATGTTTGTTTTTGCATCTACCGATTTTAACCAGGCTTACAAACGTTTAAAATATTTACAGCAGTTTGGTACTTACCGCGAGCGCCAGGCGGCATCAATACAAGGTACTCAAAAAGACCTGAACGTAAAAATTAACCAGCTCGACCGTACCAAAAACGAAAAAAGCAACCTGTTGCAAGAACAGAAGAAAGAAAAGGAAACTTTAGGTAAAGAACAAAACAACCAGGCTGCCGTAGTACAAGATCTATCGAAACAGGAAGGTACGCTTAAAAAGCAGCAACGTACATTAATGGCGCAACGCCGCCAAATTGACCGCCAAATACAGGCAACTATTGCCCGTGAGGTTGCTGCTGCCCGCCGCAAGGCCGAAGCTGAAGCAAGGGCCGAAGCTGCCCGCCAGGCTGCATTAGCTGCTAATAAAGCCCGTGCCGAAAATAAATCGGCTGCCGAAATTGCCGAGGCTGCTAAACCAAAACCAATTACCCGCAGTACCGTAACCGAAGCCTTGACTGCCACACCTGAAGCTGCCAAGCTCAACAACGACTTTATGGGCAACAAGGGTTTGCTGCCATGGCCAGTAGCCACGGGGCAAATTACACAGGATTTTGGCCCCTATGTAAGCGATGGTATACGTAATGATAATCATGGTATTGATATTCGTACATCAAGCGGGGCAACAGCACGCGCTGTATTTGAGGGTACGGTAATTAGTATTAACGATATTAGCGGTACTTACATGGTACTTATACGTCACGGTTCGTTTATTACAGCTTATGCCAACTTAAAATCGGTAAGTGTGAGCGATGGGCAAAAAGTGAATACCCGCCAGGCTATAGGCAGCGTGGCCACCGATCCGTTCACAGGTGAGACCGTTATTCACTTCGAATTAAATAAGGCCGGAGCCATCATCAATCCAAAAACATGGCTGGCCTCACAATAACTTTACATATTGTGAAGTTATAATTGTATATATTTGTATCTTTAATTAAATGGTTATGCACAGTCCGGTTCTTTTAGAGTTTTTTAACATAGGCGGACCCGAATTTATACTGATAATATTCGTGGCGTTATTGCTGTTTGGCGGTAACAAACTGCCCGAACTTGCCCGCGGACTGGGTAAAGGTATACGTGATTTTAAAGATGCCTCAGAAGGGGTGAAGCGTGAGATACACAATCAAATAAATAGCTTCGACGAAAAACCAACTGAGCCTGAATATCGTATTAAAGATAATACCGTTACTGAAACAGAAACCGAAACACACACCTCAATTGCCGAAAGCGAAACTGCCCAGGCTGATACCAGTGTTAAAAAAGAATATTAAAAATTAAATTATCAAATCATGGGTTTAGGAGCACCAGAAATTATTCTGATCATCATTGCCATCTTAATTCTGTTCGGCGGACGTAAAATTCCTGAACTAATGAGAGGTTTAGGTCAGGGCGTTAAAGAATTTAAAGACGCATCAAACAAGGATACAACTACCGAAGAGAAAAGTAAAGTTTCTCAATAAGGGAAATTTAATTCGGTTTTTTATACTATTTGAAACTTATTAGTTGGTAAATTTTATTATCAACTAATAAGTTTTTTTATTTTAGCGGCCTATGTTAAAAATGTATACCACTTTAATAGAAATTCAGGACGACCTTAAAAGCGGAACAATTACTGTTAAAGAACTGGTAAATAATTACCTGGCCAAAATCAAAGAATATCAACGCCTTAATGCCTTTAACGAGGTATTTGAGCAGGAATCTTTAACGCAGGCAGCTGCACTTGACGAGAGCCTGCAAAAAGGCCAGCCAGCCGGCCGCCTGGCAGGTATGGTAATTGCCATTAAAGACAATATTTGCTACAAAGGCCACGTAGTAACCGCTTCCTCCAAAATACTGGATGGCTTTACCTCCATTTTTTCATCAACTGTGGTTGAACGCCTGTTGGCCGAAGATGCCATTATTATTGGCCGTTGCAATTGCGACGAGTTTGCCATGGGCGGCGCTAACGAAAACTCATACTTTGGCCCGGTAAAAAACCAGGCCGATGAAACCCGCGTTCCGGGTGGCTCATCGGGCGGTTCGGCAGTGGCGGTGCAGGCAGGTATGTGCCATGCAGCCATTGGTACCGATACAGGCGGTTCCATCCGTCAGCCAGCCTCGTTTTGTGGTGTAGTGGGTTTAAAACCTACTTATGGCAGAGTATCACGCCATGGTATTATTGCCTACGCTTCTTCATTTGATCAGCCGGGGCCAATTACCCAGTCGGTCGAAGATGCTGCATTACTATTAGAGATTATTGCTGGTGCCGATGATTACGACAGTACGGCATCACGTAAACCTGTTGAGGCTTATGGTGCCGAGCTTGCTCCATCCACCGGTAAAAGAAAAATTGCTTATTTACAGGAGGTTTTAGATAGCGAAGGCCTTGATGCCGAAGTGAAACAAACCCTGCTTGCCGCCATAGGTAGCCTGAAAGCCGATGGGCACACGGTTGAGCCGGTATCGTTCGAGTACCTCGATTACGTGGTGCCCACTTATTATATACTCACCATGGCCGAAGCATCATCAAACCTGGCCCGGTACGATGGTGTGCATTATGGCTACCGCAGCCCCAACGCGGTTGATTTGACAACCACCTACAAACGCTCACGCTCCGAAGGTTTTGGCACCGAGGTTAAGCGCCGCATTATGCTGGGTACTTTTGTGCTGAGTGCCGGTTATTATGATGCTTACTACGCTAAAGCCCAAAAAGTACGCAGACTGATCAAAGAACGTACCGATGCTATTTTGGCCGAATACGATTTTATACTCACACCAACTGCTCCCGAGCCGGCATTTAAGATCGGTCGTGAGGATATTGACCCCATTGTAACTTATCTTGAAGATATATTTACCGTGCAGGCTTCTTTAGCAGGAGTACCGGCAATATCATTGCCTATTCAAAATAATAGCGCGGGTTTGCCGTTAGGTTTACAACTGGTTACCAAGGCCTTTGCCGAGGCCGATTTGTTAAATTTTGCAACTTATTTTGTGGGATTGCGTAAAAGTTAATACTTTAGTAAAGTGCGAACAGCACGCAATCATATAAGCTTGAGAATGAAGAGACTGTTTACGATTATCTTTTGTATTGCTGCATTTCAATCTGTTACTACGCTGGCCCAGCCGGTTTACTCTGATACCTCCATGTATGAGGAGAATTTCAGACCAAACTATTTAGGTTATAAGCCCGCAGTAGCCCCCATTATTACTGAACTTAAGAAAAAATCATACGATAACTCCACTTTAGGCACCCGCCTTAGTGCCATTGAGCGCGATGTGCAGCTTGATTACAATGAGTTTGTGCAAGCCTACATCAATACGTACACGGCGCCCGGTCGTCGTGAGGATATGGGCCGTATCATGGGTCTATCTAAATACTACTTTCCTATTTACGAAAAGGCTTTTAAGGATGCCGGTATCCCCGAAGAAATTAAATACCTGTCGATAGTTGAATCGGCCCTTAACCCTAATGCGGTTTCGAGGGTAGGGGCAACCGGTCCGTGGCAGTTTATGTTTTCGACCGCTAAAATTTACGGCCTCAACATGGATAATTATGTTGATGAGCGCCGCGACCCTATACAAGCCAGCTATGCAGCTGCCGCTTACCTGCGCGATGCCTACCAGGAGTTTGGCGACTGGCTGCTGGCCATTGCCTCGTACAACTGCGGTAAAAATAGTGTGGAGCGCGCCATGCAACAGGCCGATGCAACTGATTTTTGGTCGATACGCCAATACCTGCCTGCCGAAACCCGTGGCTATGTACCGGCCTTTATTGCCACTACGTACATTATGAAGTATTACAACGAGCACGGTATTATACCACAGGCTTGCAGTATTACACTCAATACCGATACCGTGCTGGTGAACAAATTCATTTCGTTAAATAACGTGGCCAAAGCATTAAATATTGATGCCAACGAACTATCGTTGCTAAACCCTGCCTATACCAAACGGGTGATAAATGGTACCACCAAAGCGCCACGCCGCATAGTAATACCGCAAATAGGTAAAGAACAATACCCTCAACTGTACGCTGCCTTAAACGGCGAGCCGGTTACGCCAATAAAACACGTAGTGTATGCTGCCCAACCGGTTGAAATACCAGATGCAGCAGCAAAAGCAGGCAATTTACATACCGTTAAAAAAGGCGAAACTTACAGCAGCATTGCCGATAAATACGGCGTTGATGTAGAAGACCTGCGCATATGGAACAATGCCAAAGGCAGCAAACCAGCCCCCGGCCAAAAACTAAAAACAAGTGCACCAAACCTGGCCGCCGGAGCAGCCAAACCTGGCAAAGAACTGGCCACTTTAGGCACAACCCCTGCCGCCGGAGGAAATTAAGATAACCATTTATAAACTTGAATACCGCGATAGCTTGGATGTTGTCGCGGTTTTTTTATGTTTAAATTTGTTTGTAAAGAAATTTTGTGCCTGAGTGGAAATTATTTATAATTGAGGATAATCTTATTTCAATGTTTCTCAAACAACCTAAGCCCGGTTTAAGGCACCTCCTGCTTATTGCCGTAATTTTAATGATTGGCTGTAAAAAGGCCGGTGATACCAACGAGGGCGAACTAAAACCCGAAGTTGCCGAAGCTAAATTATGGTACGATAAAGCCTATACCGCTTTAAAGCCCGCCAAGCACAATGCAACTGTTACAGCCAATAAAACTTTTGATTTTAGTGTATTAATTAATCCCGATTGGCAAAACGCATTAACCTACCAGCGCCATGGTGATGAGGTGATAGAAATTCCGGTAGAGCAACCCGGCAAGTTTGGAGTAGGTTTAATTGGCAAGGGCGATGCCGCTGTTGAGTATAAACCCGAAAACAGCAAAACCATTTTTGTTTTACTTAAAAACGCAGGTGGGTACAGGGCTTTTATTATGACCCTTATAGCCGATGCCGATTATTTGAAAGGCGATTACACAAAGCTGCAAAACAACCATTACAACAAGCGCGACCCTAAATTTAGCGGTGTACTTGTATATTATACACCCGAAGGCAAATACAGTAACAACTGGACGTATAAAGACGGCAACTGCTTAGTAAACAACAGCCTGTAAATAGCAATGCCATAGAAGACAATACAAAAACAATACAAGGCAAGAAAAACACAGGTGTAAGATGGGAATGCATAGATTTTTATACCTGGCTCAGATACCCGGATGGTACAGAAAGTGAACATGAATATAGTTATTCTACCTGCAAAGCTGTTGCTTATGTAAGTGCAGATGATGATGGGTGGATACCGGGCATGCCTTACACAGGTGGAGAAGGTGGTGGTGGAACTATATCAAACCCATGTGCAACAATACCCGGTGGTAACACGCAAACCAACGCTTATAAAACTTTAGATAATGAGCAAAGCCCGATTAGTATTATTGATGATGGTGGGTATCCGCCGCCGACAACAGTAGAGTGCTCTACTGTTAAAAGTAGAATTATGAATAATATAAAAGATTCTTGTTTGAAAAAAATGGTCGATCAATCCATTGCGAAGAATTTGGATAGTTATACTTCAGAAATAGTAAATTCAATTTTCGGAGAAAGTTTGGATTTTAATCTGTTTTTTGAAGAGGCGGCTTTAGTTCCTACGTTAGACGGAAAAAATGATCCACAAGGAGACCCAGGTACTCAAGGTGTGTTCAACAGTACAATAACAATTAATTCATTATTAAACACAAGTTCAGTTGAATATATAGCTGCTACAATAATACATGAGGCTACCCATGCTTATATGACTTATCAAGGTAAACTGGGGGAATTCAATCAGCACACACAAATGGGAACAAATTTAGCTTATACATTACAACATGATTTACAAAGTATGTTTCCTGGAATGACAGATAAGGATGCTAAAGCACTTTCTTGGGGTGGCTTGAGCGAAACTCAGGCGTGGAAAGATTTAGTAAATAATAATCCTCAAGAAGCGAACGATATATTGGATATAAATAAGAAATACAAAGATGCTACAGGAACAAAAGGTCAGCGATGTAAATAAAAAACGACTTACATTAAGTTTGTTGTTAATCATAATAGCAACTGTAAACCTCAATTCAACTTTTGCGCAAGTGCAGAGTTTCGAATTTCAAAAATCATTTATCAGAAACTTTCGATACCCTAAAGATTTAACCGAGAAATGTACCTCCACCTTTACTAATCTGCAAATAACTGTTTCCTCAAGTGGTAAACTTGGTGAAATGCTAATATCGGACAGTGCCAGCGAGAGTTTTAAAAGTGCATTTAATGCTATAAAAATCAACCTCGATACGATAATTCTAAAACAAATTATTGAGGCCAATAAGCTAAAAGGCTGTTATATTATAATTCCTATCTTTTATGTGTATGCATCTGATTACTGTACCAATTCATTTGAACCGATAGGATATTTAAATGATAACTACGTGTTATTTAAGGGCAGAACTTTAACTAAAATGTCTTATATCATGAAACCAATAATGATTAGCATGTATAAGCCATTGCAATAATATAATATTTATTGCAGCGGGTGGATACCGGGTATGCCTTTATGCCCGCACTGCTTGATACAACTGGATTATGGAAATATCCAAAATTCAAAGATATAGTAACAGATTTGCCTGGCTTTTTAAAAAAATACCCTAATGTGCTTAAAGCAATTGCCTACTATACTGGGTTTTCAGAAGCTCAAGTAAAACAAATGATGCAACCGGGGAAGGGACCCAAGGTTGTAGTTGTACATAATTTAGTAGATGGCTATGGCTTACCAGTTTTGGGGCATTATTATCCTGTAACAAGAACTCCTCAGATTCGTGAAAGTTACGTACTTGGATTAGATGCTGCTAACCTTCCTAAAGTTTATCAAGCAACAGGCTTGCTTTTAGCTATTACAACATTTCATGAGTTTGTTCATTATGGTAGAGATGTAAACCGACTTTCGTATCTATATTACGATCCCGAAACGCATAATTCTGGCGAAGCAGGAACTTTTTTCGAAATGAATATAAACCCTTATGGTAATGACATGGGAGCTAATAATGCAATTCAATGGATTAAGTTTTACCTATATAATTTTTAATATTATATTATGAAATTTAGATTATCATTTTTCTGCATTTTAATGATATTACTAACAAGCTGCAATAGCAAGCTGGTGAGTAATAATACAGGTAAAGATTCCGCTGAGATAATGCAAGCAGTATTCACGCACCATGAGTTGGAATTAGATATAAAACAGTATCTTAAAGCTGATACTATTTATTTAACGTGAGTTCGGTTTAAGCGGCTAAAATTAATTGTTTGTCGTTAGTTTCAAAGACGATATTTAGAGAAGGCTTTTTAGGGAAGAAATGATAGGCGCAAAGTACACCCATGGTATTCATTAAAAATTTGTTTACGGATCGGTGCCGGGTGTGCTGAAGTTTACAAATGTTTTTTAGTTCATCGTTAACGCACTCGATGAGGACCCTTTTTCTAAGCATGATCCTGTCAGCTTGTGAGATATTAAAGTCCTTCATGTTCTTGCGTGGTTTGGTGATCATTTGAATTCCGTTCCCCCAAAGTAATTCAGCCAATGCTTTAGAGACATAACCTTTATCGCCGAATAGCTTACCAAATATTTGTTCGGTCATGGAGGTCATCAGTTTGACGTTCCTATCATCCACATTGCCCTTTGTAAGGTAAAAAGACAGTATTTCACCCTGATCGTTAATGATCAGGTGTAATTTGAAGCCATAGAACCAGCCCAGCGAACACTGGCCTCTTTCTGCTACCCCTGTAAAAACTTTATGGTTATGTATGCGCCTGTTATGGCAGACATGAATATGCGTGGAGTCGATAAAGTTGATACCACGGGATTCTCCCAGGCACCGTGCTTTAAGGAAGAGCATCATGGGTACAGCCACCCTTTGCTGTAATTCCACAAAACGGTTGTATTACACCAGGCCGGGGAAATGCCCCTTGTAATAAGCGCATATATAGCCGAGGTAAAAGTGTTTCAGATTGGTGAAATGACCGCTGTGAAAGGCGATCAGAATGGTGATGATCTCACTGTCTTCCAGCGACGCTTTCCGGTTCCGTACCCTGTAATTACCTGCATTAAGCTGATGATCAGCTATCTCAGTTTCAAATTCTTTGCAGAAATCATCCACTTTGACGAAAATTTCTATAATTTTATCAGGAGTAAGCATATGATGTTGTTCTTTAAATTCGACACTTAAATATAACAAATTATGCTTACTTATTGATATTCAAATACTTAGAAATATATAACTTCCTCCTCTTTCTATTATTCCTTATCCCGAACTCACGTTATTTAGTAAAATCTAAAGTCTATAATCAATCCTGGCCGGGGAAGATAAAGGATGTTACTGTTAAATACATTGCAGATACTAAGGCTGCCCAAAGCCCTCAGATGCCAAAAGGAGTAACTGACCGAAGAGCACGTTTTGGAATCAGGTATTTCACAATTCGAAAAGACTCATGCAGCATGACAGTTTATAACTTTAATTTTAGAAAGCGGAATGACTTTACATTAAATAAAAAAAATGACAGTTGGCATATAACAGAATTGAGAGTCGGTTTAGATTAGCTTTCCCGGCATAGCTTCCCTTGCGGTTTTATGTCCGCGCAGGGTCTCTCGGAGAGGAACCTGCGATGTTGGATAGACTGTTGTGTCTAAACGCGGCGCAGGGTCCTCCTTGAGAAACCCTGCTTAAACAAAAAGTAATAAAATAGTTTGTTACGAAATTCTTAATGAATTTTGGCCAGAGATTAATAATTATTTCAAATTGATAAATGGATACCAGTTTAATAAGAAGATGTCTATTCATCAGCATCCTATGATCTTTTGCACGACTTTCGAAAATCATAACACCGATTGTATTTTACAAAACCGTACCGTGCCTACCGATATTTTAAAAGAAACTTTCGCTGCCCTGTCTGTACAGCTACGGGCCGATCCTAAAACCATAGTGCTGTATGATATAAACACTGCTACTTATAACCACGACCCGATTGATTGAATTACTAAATGGCCTATTAACTGAACGTAAATATGAAAGTGGCAAAAGGCCTGTTAATATTGTTGGATGTAAGTCCTTTAATATATGCAATATGTTATTCTATCATCAATGGCTTATCGAGTGACTTGTCCTGGCTAAGGTTTACACAATAAAAACAGAAAGTGTAACCATGAACAAGAGCCAGATAGCGAAGATCCTTCATGACCGGATCACGCACGGGCTAAGTTTTCGTAGCTTAGCCAAAAAGTATAGTACCTCTGCGGCTACTATCCATCGAATTGTGAAAAAAGAGCACCCCATTAAAAAAACCCAGGAAGAGCAGGACACGTCCATGCCTGATGATGTAGCACAGCTCAGAGAGCTGCTGCGCAAGGAGCGTTTAAGGAACGAACTGTTGAACAATATCATCGATATAGCAGATCAGGAGCTGGGCACTAACATCAGAAAAAAGTCTGGCATCAGGCGGTCGGAGTAAGTATAACGGCACATTCACGTGGCTTGCGTGAACTGTGCGGACTGCTTGGTTACAGCACACAAGCTTATTATCAGTATTTAAAAGCAACGGAACGTCGGAGCTTCGGCCAGGAAGAGCTCGTCCAGCAGGTACTGGCTTACCGCAGGGAGCAACCCCGTATAGGGACGAGGAAGCTGTTTTCACTGCTGCAGCCGGCTATAGGCCGTGATGCATTCTTTGTGTTGTTACGGGAAAGCGGGCTGCTGGTGCGGCAGAAGCGCCGTCATGCACGCACCACGTTTTCCTACCACCGCTTCAGGAAGTACCCGGACCTGGTAAAAGAGATGGTTATAGACCGTCCGGGCCAGCTTTGGGTGAGCGATATTACCTATATCCGCATGGGGGAAGGCTTTGCCTATCTGAGCCTGGTAACAGATGCTTACAGCCGAAAGGTCATTGGCTTTTCAATGAGCCATGACCTTTCTACGGACAATTGCCTGCAGGCTTTAAAGATGGCACTGAAGCAACGGGAAGGAAACCATCCCCTGGTGCATCATTCGGACCGGGGCATACAATACTGCAGCGGGGCATATACGGAGTTATTAAAGCAAAATGGGATCTCTATCAGCATGACGCAAAGTGGTAACCCGCGCGACAATGCCATTGCAGAACGGGTTAACGGGATCCTCAAGATGGAACTATTGCAGGAAAGATACGCAGATATCAGCAGTGCCAGGCAAAGCATCAGGCAGGCTGTTATTATCTATAATACCCTGCGCCCGCACAGTAGCCTGGATATGATGACACCTGAACAAGCCCACAGGCTGACAGGGCCGATCAAACGAAGGTGGCAGAATTACTACCCGGTAAAGCAACAGTATGCGGATGTTGTGTAAACTTATTTTAGTACGTACCTTTAAAGTGTAAATCAATAACAGTATTAACCACACAAAGTGTAAACTTTTTTCAGGACGGGTCAGCGTTCAATGCGTTGCAAGTGCTCAACATGTTTCATGAAACACTAAATTGAACACCACGTAAAAATGAGGATCTTTCGTGGAATTTCGCGGTTTTCAGAAGAAAAAATCAGAATAGAGCAGGGAGCTAAAAAGATGTATTCCCACAGCCAAAAAATCGGCATCCCAACTCAAAAAATCTTATATTTGGCGGATTATAGAGTATAATGAAGATTTCGTATAACTGGCTTAAAGAGTTTATTCAAACTGATAAGTCGCCCGAAGATATATCGCAAATACTAACCGGCATAGGGCTGGAGGTAGAGAGCCTGGAAAAAGTGCAGGCCATACCCGGAGGCCTTGAGGGACTGGTAATTGGCTACGTAAAAGATGCCCAACAACACCCCAACGCCGACCGCCTCCGCGTAACCAAAGTTGATGTTGGCGGTAACGAAGACCTGCAAATTGTATGTGGTGCACCCAATGTGGCCGCCGGTCAAAAAGTGGTAGTGGCCGTTGTGGGTTCAACTGTGCATCCAACTACAGGTGAGCCATTTAAAATAAAAGAATCCAAAATTCGCGGTGAGCTATCGCAGGGTATGATCTGTGCCGATGATGAAATTGGCTTAGGCCATAACCACGACGGTATTATGGTCTTAGATGCCGATGCCCCGGTGGGTTCCCTTGCTAAAGAGTACTTCAAACTTAACGACGATTACCTTTTCGAGATAGGCCTTACACCTAACCGTGCCGATGCCGCCTCTCATCTGGGTACTGCGCGTGATATTGCCGCTTTCCTGAAAATTGGTATTACCAAACCCGATGTTTCGGCCTTTAAGGTTGATAACCAAGAGCGTACCATTCCGGTAACTGTTGAGGCTGAGGCTGCTTGTCCGCGCTACGCCAGCGTAACTATATCGGATGTAAAGGTGCAGGAGTCGCCGCAATGGTTAAAAGAGCGTTTGGCTGTAATTGGTGTGCGTTCTATTAATAACATTGTGGATGTTACCAACTATGTGCTGCACGAGTTAGGGCAGCCTTTGCATGCTTTTGATGCCGATGCTATTACAGGTGGCAAAGTGTTAGTGAAAACTTATGCAGAAGGTACCTCATTCACCACGTTAGATGAGGTTGAACGCAAGCTTTCGGCCGATGATTTGATGATAGGCAACATCGAGGAGCCTATGTGTATAGCGGGTGTTTTCGGTGGTGCAAAATCGGGCGTAACAGAGGGTACTACAGCGGTTTTCCTGGAGAGTGCTTACTTTAACCCGATATCGGTGCGTAAAACATCAAAACGTTTTGGCTTAAAAACCGATGCCTCCTTCCGTTTTGAGCGTGGTGTTGATCCTAACATTACCGTATTTGCCCTTAAACGTGCCGCCCTGTTAATTCAGGAGGTTGCGGGTGGTGTTATCTCATCGGAAGTGTCGGATATCTATCCTGCACCCGTTGAGCCGTTTAACGTGGAGGTTACATACCGTAATATTGACAGGTTAATAGGCAAGGCCATTGGTAACGATACCATCAAGTCGATTATACAAGCGTTGGACATTTCCATCGTAAACGAAACCGCCGAAAGCTTATCATTACAGGTGCCGCCCTACCGTGTGGATGTAACCCGCGATGTGGACGTGATAGAAGAAATTCTGCGCATTTACGGTTATAACAATATTGAAATACCTACTCAAATACGTGCCTCGTTAAATAACAGCAATCGTCCTGAGAAAGACACGGTACAAAATGCCTTGTCTGACTTATTGTCGGCCAATGGGTTCAACGAGATGCTGGCTAACTCGTTAACCAGCTCATCATACACCGAAAGTTTGGATAACGCGGTTAAGTTGCTTAACCCGTTGAGCAATGATCTGGATATTATGCGCCAAACGCTGTTGTATTCGGGTTTGGAGGCTATTGCTTATAATCAAAACCGTCGTCAGGCCGATTTAAAGTTGTATGAGTTTGGTAAAACTTACTTCTTTGAGGATGGTAAGTACACCGAAACGCAGCGCATGTCGGTTTTTATAACCGGGGGCAACCAGCAGGAGCAATGGAATCAAAAGGCATCGCCAGTATCGTTCTATAACCTTAAAGCTATTGTTGATGGTTTGCTGAGCCGTTTAAGCATTACCGACTATACCACCGACGAAATAACCGACCATGAGTTTGCTTATGGTTTACAATACAACTTCCGAGGTGGTAAAACGCTGGTTAAGTTTGGTTCGGTATTGCCGGGTGCACTAAAAAAGGCAGGTGTTGATAAAGAAGTGTTTTACGCCGATTTTAACTTTGATACTTTGTTAAACATCGTTCGCAGGAATAAAATTATAAACAAAGATATATCCAAGTTTCCTGCCGTTCGCCGCGATCTTTCGATGCTGGTTGATACCGCTGTAACTTTTGGCCAGTTAAAGCAAATTGCTCAAAAAACTGAGCGTAAGCTGCTTGCCGAGGTTAGTGTATTTGACGTGTACCAGGGTGATAAGCTTCCGGCAGGTAAAAAATCATACGCGCTGAGCTTTGTGTTGCAGGACGAGGAAAAAACCCTTACCGATAAAGCCATTGATGCCATAATGCAAAAGCTTATATACAACTTTGGTAAAGAAGCCGGAGCTGAGATAAGAAAGTAATATCTTTAGGATTTCGAATTTCGAATAATCAATTTCGAATTTGATTTTAAAATATGATATTGCTTTAATTAGATAATTAAAAATTTTATTTCCCACTTTGGGGATATAATTCGAAATTGAACATTCGGAATTCGAAATAAGACATAATGCCATCAGTAACTGACCAGCTAAGCATAGTAGTAGAAAAAACAGAGCGCCTGATAGCCCTTTGCGGTGCCTTACAGGAAGAAAATGACTTGCTGAAACTGGAAAATCAGTCGTTGAATACAGCTTTGGACGTGAGTAAAGAAAAGACCAAAGAGCTTGAAGAAAAGCTTCGTGTATTGAAGCTGGCCAAATCATTTTCAGAAACAAATGAAAAAAGCCTTGACATCAAGCAAAAAATTAACGAATTTGTGCGGGAAATTGATAAGTGTATCGTGTTGCTTAAAAAGTAACACTGTAAAGTGAACAAGCTCAAAATGGGAGAAATCTCGATAAAAATAAATATTGCTGACCGTGTTTACCCTTTAAAGGTAGATACCGAGGAAGAGGAATTAATACGCCGCGCAGCTAAGTTGGTAAACGACCGTATAAAAGACTATCAGGAAAATTATGCGGTAAAAGATAAGCAAGATCTGCTTTCGATGAGTGTGTTACATTATGCAACAGCATCATTAAAGGCAGAGCGCAAGGTAACGGTTGAAGATACTACCGTGGCCGAAAAAGCTTACCAGTTAGACCATATGTTGACGGAATTTTTTAACAAGCAATAACGTTCTTACATATTAGAGCATTGTAGAATTTAACGCGGTTAAATTTTAAGTTTCACTGGCAGGCACAGGCTTGTTGCTGAATGGTTACCGGCAGGTTGTAGTTTTAACCTGTTTACGGCCCGTTTTGCAATTAGTATTGTGGGATGGCACTTAAAATTTAGTTGCGTTTTTTTTTAACATATAATATACATCACACAAACACCAAAATGGATTTTTTATATACCATTATAGGCTTACTGGTAGGTGCAATCATAGGCACATTCATAGGCCGGTTTCTGCTCCGCAAGCTATTTAAAGAGCAGGAAATATCAGCTCAGAATAAAGTAAAAAAGATACTTAAAGATGCTGAGAACAATGCCGAGATACTGAAGAAAAATAAGTTACTTGAGGCTAAGGAGAAGTTTTTGCAACTGAAAGCTGAGCACGAGCAGGAAGTAAATACTAAAAACAACAACATCAACCAGCGCGAAAACTCTATTAAACAAAAAGAGCAATCGTTAAACCAAAAACTGGAAAACGCCAACCGTAAAGAGAACGAGTTGGACGGAACCCGCAAGAACCTGGAGAAACAAACCGAAATTCTGCATAAAAAGCAGGAAGAGGTTGATCATTTGAAACAACAGCACGTTGAGCAACTGGAAACAATTGCCGGTTTAACTGCCGAAGAAGCCAAGAACCAGCTGGTTGATACCCTGCGCGAGGAAGCCCGTACCAAAGCCATGATGCAGATCAAGGACATTGTGGACGAGGCCAAGCTTACCGCTACCAAAGAGGCTAAAAAAGTGGTTATTCAAACCATTCAGCGTACTGCTACGGAGAGTGCCATCGAGAATACAGTTTCTATCTTCAACATCGAGAATGATGAGATTAAAGGCCGTATTATCGGTAGAGAAGGTCGTAATATACGTGCGCTGGAAGCTGCTACAGGTATTGAGATTATTGTAGACGATACGCCTGAGGCTATCATTCTTTCGGGATTTGACCCGGTACGCCGCGAGATTGCCCGTTTGGCTATGCACCGTTTGGTAACTGATGGTCGTATTCACCCGGCACGTATTGAGGAGGTGGTTGCCAAAACCCGTAAGCAAATTGAAGAAGAAATTGTAGAAATAGGCGAGCGTACCGTTATTGACTTAGGCATACACGGATTGCACCCTGAATTGATTCGTATGGTAGGCCGTATGCGTTACCGTTCATCTTACGGGCAAAACTTGTTGCAGCACTCACGCGAGGTGGCTAATTTTTGCGCTACCATGGCTGCTGAGTTGGGCTTGAACGTTAAACTTGCTAAACGTGCAGGTTTACTGCACGATATTGGTAAAGTGCCTGATGATAACCCTGAATTGCCACACGCAATTTTAGGTATGCAACTGGCCGAAAAATATAAGGAACATCCGGAAGTATGTAACGCCATTGGCGCTCACCACGATGAAGTGGAAATGACTTCAATGATCTCGCCTATTATCCAGGCTTGTGATGCTATTTCGGGTGCACGTCCGGGTGCACGCCGTGAGGTGGTTGAAAGCTATATTAAACGTTTGAAAGAACTGGAAGAGCTGGCTTTATCATACCCTGGTGTTGAGAAAACCTTTGCTATACAGGCCGGTCGCGAGTTGCGCGTGGTTGTTGAGAGCGAAAAGGTAACCGATGCACAATCAGAAATACTGGCTGCCGATATATCAAACCGTATACAAACCGAAATGACTTACCCTGGTCAGATTAAAGTTACCGTAATACGCGAAACCCGCTCGGTATCATACGCCAAGTAATTAATATTAATAAAATATTACCAAGCGACAGGGGAGTAGTCTTCTGTCGCTTTTTTAATAAATATAACCCCTCATCATGCCATCTAAAATTGAACAACGCCCGGTAGACCGCTATTTTGAAGAAGTTGGTACAGCTTACAATAAAAATGCAGGAGTAGCTGCGCTATTTGTTTTACTGATGCTTTTTGGTTTAGTAACCCTTGTTTGGGCACTCCCGTTTCCGCATCTGGCTTTTTTGGGTAAGTACAATGGCTATTTAAATTGGGCTTCGTTTTTAATAGCAGGTTTAATTTATTACCTGCTGCGGTTATCGCCCATGGTATCATACCTTATGTTGTTTTGGTTATTTGGCTTTAGCTACGGTATTATACAATTAGAAGGTTGGCAAAAAGCTGGCGGCCCCGCGTTATGGGTTATTGGTTTTAGTGTATTTGCATTTACCTTAGCCGTGCAACTATTTGCCATCAGCGCATCTAAGATTAGTAAAGGTTTTAATTTTCTGTTTAAAGCACCTGTGTGGGTGCTTGTATTATTGCTTAAAAAATTAGGTTTAAAATATTAGTAAGCCACAAAAAGTCTTGTTTAAGTTTATAGACATGTTATATTAACTTAATCTATAAATATTAACTTCTAATCAAAAAATACAGTATTTGAGGTAGTTATAGTAGTTGTTAATATTAACTTAACAATTATAACCCACACAGTTAATTTCATAATAACATTAAGCTAATGTTGCGCTAATACTTTTGCTGCATAATAATATGCAAGTGAAAAAATTAGCTATTACCTTATTAAAATTAACTATCTGCTTACTGCTAACAGCATCATTTAGTTCGGCAAATGCCCAGGGTGGCGGTAAGTTAACCGGTAAAATTACCGACCAAAAAACCGGTGAAGCCCTTATCGGCGCATCTATATTAGTTGAGGGCACAACAAAGGGTTCTGCAACCAATGTAAACGGCGAGTATACCATTAGTGATGTTCCGACCGGTGCACGCAGTATTTTAGTGCGCTATGTAGGATATCAAAACAAACAAATTTCTGATATTGAAATTAAGGCGGGTCAGCCAACGGTATTAAACATTGTTTTAACCGAGGCCGCTACGCAACAATTAGCAGCAGTAACAGTTAAAGCCAGTTTTCGCCAGGAATCGGCTAATGCTTTATACTCGCAGCAAAAAAATAGTACCCGCGTGTCTGACGGTATCTCGGCCGAAGCTATCCGCCGTTCACCAGACCGCAACACCGGCGAAGTACTTAAACGCGTAAGCGGTACCAGTATCCAGGACGGTAAATTTGTGGTAGTACGTGGCTTGGGCGATCGTTACAATACTACCATGCTTAACAATGCCGTGCTACCAAGCTCGGAGCCTGATAGAAAAGCGTTCTCATTTGACGTTATACCATCAAGTTTAGTTGATAACATTGTAATCAGCAAAACCGCTACCCCCGACCTTCCGGGCGATTTTGCCGGTGGCGCGGTACAAATAACTACTAAGGATTTTCCTGAAACCAAAGTAGTAAGCTTACAACTGGGTGTATATGGTAACACAAAAACTACCTTTAAAGATTTTAAGCAAGGTACCACAGGTTCACTTGATTATTTAGGTGGTTTTGATAACGGTTCGAGAGCGTTGCCATCTACCTGGAAAAAGTTAAACAAATCAGAATATCTTTCTTATTCTTCATCGCAGCAAGTTGCTATAACTCAGCAATTCAAGAACACATACGGCTTAAGAAAGCAGTTTAGCGGCTATCCGGGCCAAAACCTGCAGTTTGTTGTGGGCAATACCTTGAATTTGAAAAATGATTCTAAAATAGGGTACATAGCTTCGGTAAACTACAGTAACAATATCGAAAGATTTGACAGGCAACGCGACGCTTACACCGTTGCCGATGGCCAGCCTCTGTACAATTTAAATGACGGTTTATATAACTTCACCAATACCTTAGGTGCTTTATTAAACCTTTCATACTCGCACAAAAACAGCAAGTACTCTCTCAAAAATTTATATAACAACGTATTTACCAATAACTATACTGAGCGTAGCGGAGCCTATGTTGAAGGTGGAGATATTACTAACGTAAGAAGTGCGCAAACTGATGTTACCCGCAACGGTCTGTTTAGCTCGGTATTTGAGGGTCAGCACTTTTTACCAACCAGCAAAATCAACATCGATTACAACTTATCTTACGGCTATTCTTATCGTAAGCAACCTGACCAAAGAATTTTAGAGCAATTTCAAAGACCATCGGCAAGCCCTGATTGGTATGTAAGCTTGTCAAACTTTAACCAGGCTGCAATACAAAACGCTGGCCGCTTATACTCTGATTTAGGTGAGAATATTTACGGTGGTAAAGTGAATGTGAGCATCCCTTACACGCTGTTTAAGCAAACAAATAATAAACTTAAGTTTGGCTATTTAACGCAGTTAAGAGACCGTACTTATAGTATCGAGACTTTGGGTTATGCTATAGCAGGTGGCGCTAACGGCCGCAATATTTACTTAAATAACGGCATTACTGTTGACAATATTTTTAGCAGCACCAATTTAGCGCAATACAATATTGGCATTTTCCCGATAAACGGTTACAATATTAACTATGATGGTAAGGTGTACTTAAACGCCGGCTATTTAATGACAGAGAACAAACTGTCTGACGATTTACGTTTAATTGCTGGCGCAAGGGTAGAACGTTATGAGCAAACCATACAACAACCGGGAACTAAAAAGCAAAGGTATCTTAACACAGACGTATTGCCTTCGGTAAACCTTATTTATGCTTTAAACGCTAAATCAAACTTACGTGTAGCAGGTTCGCAAACTGTAGCCCGTCCTGAGCTAAGAGAGCTTGCATTGTTTTCGTACTATGATTTCGTAACAGACTTTAACGTAATAGGTAACCCTAACTTAAAAAGGACGTTGATTACCAATGCCGATATCCGTTATGAGTTCTTCCCGTCGGCGGGTCAAATTATGTCGGTATCTGCTTTTTACAAGCACTTTAACAATGCTATCGAAAAAACAAACGATGGTAACCGCACATTCAGCTTTAATAATGCTAAAAGCGCTTATGACTTTGGTGCCGAACTGGAATTCAGAAGACGTTTAGATATTTTGGGTACTCAAGCCTATCTTAAAAACTTAACGTTTTATGTAAATGCATCATACATTAAATCTCGTGTAACGGTAGCTAATAGCAATCCAAACAGACCATTGCAAGGTCAATCGCCATACCTGTTAAATGGTGGCTTGCAATATGTGGGTAACACCAATGGTTTAGTGTTAAACCTGTTATACAACCGCATAGGGGAGCGTATTGCTTACGTAGGTGAAAATTCGGGCCGTGATATTTATGAAAACCCAAGAGACTTGTTAGACTTTCAGGTGGGTAAACGCATCATAAAAAACAAAGCCGAAATTAAGCTTAACATCTCAGACATTTTTGCACAGCCTATACGCCTGTACACCAATTATGATAACAAAAGAGTGTACAACGCATCGGTTGATAAAAACTTTCAGGCCACAAAACCTGGCCGTAACGTTAGTTTACAATTTGTTTACAACTTTTAATTCATAACAAATTCTTAACATACATTCAAGCCTCAGTTAATAATAAACGTCGAAAATTGTAAAAAAAATAGAAAATGAAAAGATTCAACTATTTGTTAGTTATCGGCTTATTGGCCACAAGTTTATTTTCATCATGCAGCAGCGATGATGATAACGTAGATACAGGAACTGTTGTTCCAGGTAGCACAACCTTAACCGGTGCTATTACTTCAAGCGTTACTTTAACAAAAGATAAAGTATGGACTTTAGAAGGTTTCGTTTATGTAACCGGTGCTAATACAACCTTAACTATTCAACCAGGTACAAAAATTATAAGCAAAAGAGCCAATGCAGGTGTATTGGTAATTACCAGAGGCGCTAAGATTCAGGCCCGTGGTACTGCTGCTGAGCCAATTGTATTTACTTCAGGCGAAACTACTCCTGCTCCGGGCGATTTGGGCGGTGTAATTGTAGCTGGTAGCGCTACAGGTAACGGTAACCACGCTCAAATGGAAGGTGTTACTGATGCTACTTACAACAAGTTTGGTGGTACTAATGATGCTGATAACTCAGGTGCTTTACAATATATCCGCATTGAGTACGCTGGTAAAACTGCTAACCCTAATGACGAGGTTAATGGTTTATCAATGTACGGCGTAGGTAGCGGTACTACTGTTGACCACATTGAGGTTTTACGCGGCTTAGATGACGGCTTTGAATTCTTTGGTGGTTCATTTAACGCTAAATACCTTATTGCTTATGCATGTGCTGATGACGATTTTGACTTTGATGACGGATACCATGGTAACCTGCAATACTTAATCTCTTTTAAAGATCCGGCTTTCACCGATACTAAAAACCGGTGGCGACGTTTCAAACAACCTTGAGTGGGATAACGTAGGTAGCGGTAAAGATTATAACCTTACTCCTAAAACTCACGCCCGTATATCAAATTTAACTGCCATTGGTAACAACGGTGTTGCAAGTGATGTTAGAGCTAACTACGGTTACGGTGCACGTTTCAGAAGAGGTGCTGAGTTTGAAATTGTGAACTCTGTATTCTTAGGTAGCCAATTAGCTTCGTTCTCAATCGAGTCAAACGAAAGTGCTGCTGCTTACAATGCTGGAACAAGCGTATTCAAAAACAATTCAATTTTCTCTGTAGCTGCTTCTCCATTTAACATTGGTAGCGACGTTACAACCGTTACAGGTTTTGATCTTGCTAAAATGGAAAGCTTAGCAACAAGCTTAAACAAACTTGGTACTGCTGCCGGTGCTGGTTTAACAGATCCGTTCAACGTAGCTAACGCTAATCTGGTTCCAACTTCAGGCTCGGTATTGCTTACTGCAGGTACTTCATTTGCAGGTAACTTTACTACAGCTAACGGTTTTGATACTAACGTAACTTACAGAGGTGCAATTGGTACTACTAACTGGGCTACCGGTTGGACTTTATTCAAATAAGCCACTGATTTAAAGAAATCAATAACAAACCAAAAAGCTCCCGCTAATATTAGCGGGAGCTTTTTAGTTTTATAATAAAAACGGGAAGATATCTTTTACAAATTCCTTCCTATTTTCTCCAATACATCTTTAGGCACTTTCTGCAAATCGAGCACCAGGAAACCGTCTAAGCAGTCGGCAAATTTAGGGTCGATGTTAAAGCAAATAATTTTGGCATTGAGTGATATGTACTGGCGCAGCAATACAGGTACCTTAATGTTGTGCGTTTCAATTTCAGATATCAGGTTATCCAGTTTCTTAAAGTTTTCCTCGCCGGCCATCAGCAGGTCGGTATCTATGCTCGAAAAATCAACCTTAAACTGTTTGCGTGGCTTTACATATTGCGCCATTTCATGGTCAAAATGGTGGCGGGTAATGTAATCTACTATAAGCGATTTAGAGAATTTGGAAAAGGTGTTGCTAATACTTACCGGACCAATTAAATAGCGGTAGCGCGGGTTATCAATAACAAACTTTAAAATGCCTTTCCAAAGCAAAAAAAGCGGGAGAGCCTTTTGCTGATATTCTTTACGAATCCAGGAGCGGCCCAACTCTAAGCTGCTTTGCAGCACATCGCTAAACTGCGACCTTATTTTAAACAGGTTGGCGGTGTAAAAACCTTTTTTGCCAAAGCTGTCAAATATTTCATCGCCCATACCTATACGGTAAGCGCCTACAACGCTTTTTGCATCGGTATCCCAAATAAACAGGTGATGATAGTAAATATCATACTCGTCTAAATCGGTGCTATTATTGGTGCCCTCACCAACCTCGCGGAAGGTGATTTCGCGCAGCCGGCCAATCTCGCGTATAATGTTAGGGATTAGCGCGGTAGGAGTAATAAATACCTCGTAGTTTTTCTCGGTCCAAACCTTGTAATTTTCGCGCAGCGGAACCAATTCCCGATCCATGAGTTCGGCTTCAGTAGGGGGCACAATTTCTTTAGGCTCCTTTTTTATTTTAAAAAGGTTACGCGGGTTAAATAAACGTTTCTCGTCTTCTAAGCCCGTGCCCAAAGCATAGGTTTTGGCCCTTAAAAAGTTGAGTAATTGCGTAACGTTGTTGTAATTAGGAATTTCTTCAACCTTTATAGGCTTGCCAATTCGTAGCTTGATGGTGTGCCCCTGCTTGTTAAATAGCTCAGATGGTAGCTTAGCCGTACGCAGGGTAGGATGTATCAGGCTCAGCAAATTAAATAATAAGCCGTTGTTGCCATGAAAATAAATGGGAACTACCGGTACTTTAGCCTTGGCAATGAGCTTACCCACCACCGGGTGCCACATGCGGTCGGTTACCTGCTTGGTGTCAATTTTATAGGTGGAAACCTCGCCCGCCGGAAAAATACCGATAGGGGTACCGTTTCGCAGCAATTCCATGGTAGATTTTATACCGCTTATACTTGATGAATGCTCAATGTTCTCAAACGGGTTAACGGCAACAAAATAATCGGCCAGGTTGGGTATTTTTTTGAGCAAAAAATTGGCCATCAGTTTTGAATCGGGCCGGGCCATGCATAATATTTTTAGTAAGATCATGCCCTCAATACCGCCATAAGGGTGGTTGGCAATGGCTATAAATGCACCATCGGCAGGAAGATTTTTCAGCTCACTTTCGTCAAAATCAATAGTTACACCGCAGCCTTCTAAAATAGCGTCCACAAACTCAGGGCCTTGTTTGGGCTGGGCAGCGGCAAACAAATCGTTTACCTGGTTAATTTTCATTAACTCCATCAGCAAAGCTGACAGGCCGGGCATCCGCAACTTATCAAGCTTGGTGGCCTTGGCAAATTCATCTGTGGTTATAATCTTCATATAGGTAAATACGTAGGGAATATTATAAAATTACTAATTTAACCATTTCTAAGCCATTAAGTGAAAACGCGTATTAAAAATTACCTGTCGGTAACTAAAACCGAATGGAACGGACTCATTATTCTGCTATTACTCATTGTTGCAGTTTTAATTGCGCCATACGTATACAATAGGTTTTATAAAGAGCAACCGGTTAATTTTAAGCGTTTAGAAATAGCCGTTGCCCAATTGAAGAAAGCTGGCGTTACCGGCGATATACCTGAAGAAGAAGGCAACCGGAGTAAAGTACCATTGGTGTTATTCAAATTCAAGCCTAATAATCTCCCGGCAGCACAATGGCAAAAGCTGGGCTTAACCGAACGACAAATAAAAGGCATTAAAAACTACGAAGCCAAAGGCGGCCGT
This sequence comes from Mucilaginibacter terrae, assembly GCF_031951985.1. Taxonomy (NCBI): domain Bacteria; kingdom Pseudomonadati; phylum Bacteroidota; class Sphingobacteriia; order Sphingobacteriales; family Sphingobacteriaceae; genus Mucilaginibacter; species Mucilaginibacter terrae. The sequence goes on from NZ_JAVLVU010000001.1 coordinate 4,170,882, forward strand.
TTTTATACCAAAGCTGATGTTAAGAAAATGTATACACTTACTGCTGATGATTATAAACGGCTGGAACCATACATAGATTTACCAGCAAGTAATTACGGCGATATAAAACCCTTAACAATAGTCGAATTAAATACGGCTGATTCGGCTAAATTGACCCGCTTAAAAGGCATAGGCCCTGCATTTGCCCGCCGCATAGTGCAGTACCGTAAAAGGTTGGGCGGGTATCACAGCAAGCAGCAGCTAAAAGAAGTTTTTGGCATAGATGATATGCAGTATCGTGATATACAGGCGCAGTTTACAGTTAATGTTCGGAAACTTAAAAAGATCAATATCAATGCAGCCGAATACGACGATTTGAAGAACTTTCCATACTTGAGCTACAAGCAAATGAATGCCGTTATACAATACCGCAAGCAGCACGGCGATTACGAAACTTTTGATGAGTTGAGCAACGTAGCCATTTTAGATGAAGCCGTACTGAAGAAGATAAAGCCTTATATCGTATTGAAATAAATCTAAAGGTTGTAAGTAGTTAACAGCCAAATTAAAACTTTATTCTCTTTGAAAACTTTACTCATGCAAACCCCGTAGGTTGCATTAAATGAGTAGCAATAAAAATATAGTTAGCAGGCTGTTTTCCTTTTAGGGGGATGTACCTGACTATAGCTTTTATTCTTTTGATTGCTTTTGCCGGGAAAATATATACGTTTAACCCTATCGGCATAAAAAAGAGCTTGTGGAGTTATGTGAACAACAATAGTGAGCAGGAAGATAGCAATGATACCGAAGAAGGTAAATTTGCCGATAAGCAACTAACCGGTTATTTCGAAATGGCAATGCTGGATTTTGCACCCCTGTTTCATGAAAATCTCCAATCCCCTATATATCATCATAGTACAGCGTTTTCAACGTCGCACGTTTTAACTGTGCCAACACCTCCGCCAAACTGCTAACCTATTTTTTGCAGTTTATTTTTTAAGTACTGTTATAGTACTTTACTTTATTACGTATTTCCTTATAATTATGAAAAGATACACAACTACCTTTATGCTAAAGGCCGTTGCCGCTTGCGCAATAGCTTTACCTTTATTATTGAGTTCGTGCTCAAAAAACGATGATAATAACAATAACAACGAGGGTAATGAGATTATTGCACCCAATGTAAACGTAACCGCACTTTTGCAGAGTAATCGCATCACCTCTTTTAATGCGCAAACAAGCTCGGCTTTAACACAAATACTCAATATCTCGGGTTTGCAAAACGGCGAAAATATATTGGCTATTGATTATCGCCCGGCAACAGGTGAGTTATATGGTGTGAGCAGCGGCAGCCGCGTTTATATAATTAATCCGGCTACTGGTGCAGCTCGTGCTATCAGCACTACTCCTTTTACACCAGCAATTGACGGAACCAATGTGGGTATTGATTTTAACCCAACGGTAGATCTGTTGCGTTTGGTAAGTAACAACGGTCAAAATTTGCGCATTAGCCCAACAACTGGAGCTGTAGTAGGCACCGATGCTGCGATTAATGGTGCTACCGGAGCTAAAATTTCATCAGTAGCGTATACCGAAAACTATGCAGGTGCAACCACAACAACATTATTAGATATTGACCCTATTACCAAAAAGCTATACAAACAAGATCTGCCAAACAACGGTACGCTGGTAGCCATAGGCGATTTAGGCGTAAATGCTACCGCCGTAAGCGATTTTGATATTGCACCTGATAGCAAATCGGCATTGGCTACTATGACTGTTGCTGGTGTACAAAGCCTTTACGGAATTGATTTAGCTAACGGGCGTGCATACAAGGCATATACCCTAAATGCAAACGTGCTTGGTTTAGCTATATTTACCAACCCGGTAGCCTATGCAGTAGGTGCAAATAACGAGTTAGTGTTTTTCAATCCGGGCAGTACAGCTACACCTCTAACCAAACCCATTACCGGTTTACAAGCTAATGAGCAAATAGTGGGTATTGATTTTCGTCCGTTAAATGGCCAGTTGTATGGTTTAGGCAGCACAAGCCGTTTGTATGCCATCAATACAGGGACCGGCGCCGCAACACAAGTTGGTACAAATACGTTCAGTACAGCTTTATCGGGTACTTCATTCGGATTTGATTTTAACCCGGTTGCCGATTTAATACGTGTAGTAAGCAACACCGGCCAAAACCTGCGTGTTAATCCCAATGATGGTACTATTGCAGGCGTAGATACTCCATTACCGGCAGCTACCCAATTTGTAAATGCGGCAGCATACACCAATAATTTTGCCGGAGCAACAACAACTGTACTATATACCATTAACTCGCAAACAGGAAGACTTTATAAACAAGACCCTAATCCTAATACTGGCGTAATGACCGATATTGGTTCATTAGGCATCACAATAACCGAGGCCAACGGCTTTGATATTAGTGCTGCCAACAATGTAGCTTACGGTGTATTTACCGTAGGTAACGTTACCCGTTTATATAGTGTAAACTTAACTACGGGGGCTGCAACTGCCGGAGTAACTATTCCGCAAACGGTACGTGGTTTTGCTTTAGGCTTAGGTTTCTAAGCACATTCATATAAAAATTCTGCTACAAAGGGCTTGTTCGTATACCGGGCAAGCCCTTTGTGTTGTTTTATAAGTTGTTATGTTTAACTTTAGTGCGGCTACAAATCCTGTAAAATACATTATAAACCGCTTATTACAGTAGCCCAGTCAATTTATGAGAACAAACCTAACATTACTTAGTGTACTGTTTCTGGCTTTATGTGCCTGGATTTCCCCTCCGCAAAAAACAACCGTTTACATGATCGGCGATTCTACCATGTCGATCAAAGAAAAACGTTACTACCCCGAAACCGGTTGGGGTATGCCCTTTGCCAATTATTTTGATAGTACCATAGTAATTGAGAACCGGGCTAAAAACGGCAAGAGTACAAAAACGTTTATAAACGGCGGTTGGGCATCGGTTAACGAGGGCATGAAAGCAGGCGATTACCTCATCATCCAGTTTGGGCATAACGACGAAGTGCCCACCAAGAAAAGTGCAACTACCGAATCCGAATTTAAAAAGAACCTCGAAATGTTTGTAGCTGCTGCCAAAGGCAAAAAAGTTACCCCGGTTTTAATTACTCCTGTAGCCCGCCGCAAGTTTGACAGTACCGGTCACATTTTACAAACGCACGAAGTTTATGCACAAATAGTGCGCAATGTGGCAAAAGATACCAAAGTAGTACTCATCGATTTGGATATCCAAAGCCAGCAGATGTTTCAGCAATTGGGCGATGAAAAATCAAAAATGCTCCTTAATTACCTCGAGCCCGGCCAAAACCCTAACTACCCCAAAGGTAAAGAAGATGATACCCATTTTAGCGAATTAGGCGCCCGCCGCGTGGCCGAAATTGTGCTTAAAAACATAATCGAATTAAAGCTTGGTTTGGCAGAGCATATTGTTAAACCTAAATCGTGATAACTTATAATAACAAGTTGGGCAACATTAGTCAACCCGTTTCGTTGGTAATTGCCTTAATTTGAAAACCACATAAACCACACCTAAATGGTAAATATTAAAAAGTACAGTATTGTTGCCTTGCTACTTACGGGCAGCGCTCATTTTGCTTCGGCACAAACCGCAGCTAAACCTTACAGTTGGAGTAACCTGCCTAAAATTGCAAAACCGGTATTTAAAAAAGATACATTCAATATTGTTAAATACGGCGCTAAGCCCGATGGTATTACCCTCAATACGCAAAGCATAAACAAGGCAATTGATGCCTGCAGCAGTAAAGGTGGTGGCGTGGTTTTAATACCACAAGGCTTATGGCTAACCGGCCCGGTTAAGTTAAAAAGTAACGTAAACCTGCATGTAAGCAGGGCTGCCTTGCTACAATTTACAGCCGATAAAAGCCAGTACAAAATAATAGAAGGTAACTGGGAGGGCCATGCAGCGTACCGTAACGAGTCGCCAATATCAGGCACCAACCTTACCAATATAGCCATAACCGGCGAAGGTATTATTGACGGTAACGGCGAAATATGGCGCTTAATTGGCAAGGACCGCTTAACCGAGGAGGAATGGAAACGCAAAGTAGCATCGGGCGGTGTAATAAGCGAAAACGGTAAAACATGGTACCCTTCGGCAGCTTATTACAAGGCGGCCAAAACGCCAAAAGCCGGTTATATTGAGCCGGGCACAACGGCCGAATCGGCTAAGGAGTTTAAGGATTATTACCGCCCTAACATGCTGGTGCTTGCCAACTGCAAAAAAGTTTTGTTGCAGGGTGCTACGTTCCAAAACTCAGCTGCATGGTGTTTGCATACCCTAATGTGCCAGGATTTAACGGTTGATGGCGTACGTGTGCGAAACCCGTGGAATGCGGCAAATGGCGACGGTATAGACGTAGAATCATGTAAAAACGTGATGATCGATAATAGCACGTTTGATTGTGGCGATGATGGTATCTGTATCAAATCGGGCCGTGATGAAGAGGGACGCAAACGTGGTATGCCAACCGAAAACATGGTGGTAAAAAACAGCATTGTATACCGTGCACATGGTGGCTTTGTTATTGGCAGCGAAATGTCGGGCGGGGCGCGTAACCTGTTCGTGAGCGATTGTACTTTTATTGGTACTGATATTGGCCTGCGTTTTAAAACAACCCGTGGCCGTGGTGGTGTGGTCGAAAATATCCACATTAAAAACATAGCCATGCGCGATATTGTAACCAGCGCCATTTTGTTTGATATGTACTACACTGGTAAATCGCCAACGGATGAGGAAATGGCTAACGATACCAACATCCCACCGGTAACCGAGGCTACCCCTGTGTTTAAAGATTTTTGGGTGAGCAATGTATCATGTAACGGTGCCGACCGTGCCCTCATGATTCGCGGATTACCCGAAATGGCCATCAAAAACATCAATCTCGAAAACGTTACCATTAAAGCCAATAAAGGCATCGATATAATTGAGGGTAAAGATATCACCCTTAAAAACTTTTACGTAGAAGCCAAAACCACTACGCCGTTAGTAAACATCATTAACTCAAGCAATGTAAAATTCAGCAACCTGCGTTACGGTACTGGTACCGAACAATTGTTTGGCATTAATGGCAAAAAAACTACCGGTGTACAGGTTACAGGGTCTGATTTAAGTAAGGCTAAAGAGAAGGTGGCGTTTAAAAACGGTGCCGAGCAAAAAGCATTTGTCACCAAATAACACCGCTATGAAAGTATTGAAGTTATTAGTACTTGCATTGTTGACGGTTGGCAACGCATTTGCTCAGCAACCCATACTGCCAAACGAACTTACCGTTGCCCCTGATGGCAGCGGTAATTATAAAACTATTCAGGAAGCCGTAAACTCGGTGCGCGATTTAGGCCAAATGCGGGTTGTCATCCATATTAAAAAAGGTATCTACCACGAAAAACTGGTGGTTCCAAGCTGGAAAACCAATATATCATTGGTGGGCGAAAGTGCCGAAAGTACTATCATCACTAATAACGATTATTCGGGCAAGGCTGTACCGGGCGGTAAAGATTCTTACGGTAAGGATAAAATGACAACTTACACTTCGTACACCGTTTTGGTACAGGGCGATGGTTTTGAGGCCAGCAACCTCACTATCGAAAATACGGCAGGCAGGGTAGGGCAAGCAGTAGCTTTACATGTTGAGGCCGACCGTTGCGTGATAAGCAAATGCCGCTTATTGGGCAACCAGGATACTTTGTACACCGCCACAGGCAGCAGCCGCCAGCTTTACCAGGATTGCTACATCGAAGGTACTACCGATTTTATTTTTGGCGAGGCCACTGTGTTGTTTCTGCGTTGCACCATTAAAAATTTGACCGATTCATTTATAACAGCGGCAGCCACCACCCCCAACCAGGAGTTTGGTTATGTGCTGATGGATTGCAAACTGATAGCCGATAGCACAGTGAAAAAAGCCGTACTCGGCCGCCCATGGAGGCCTTATGCTAAAACCGTATTTATCCATACCGAAATAGGTGCGCACATTGCCCCGGCCGGTTGGAACCCATGGAAAGGTGATGCCATGTTCCCCGATAAAGAGAAGACAACGTATTACGCGGAGTATAAATGTTACGGTGTAGGAGCCAAAACAACAGAGCGCGTAGCTTGGTCGAAACAGCTTAGCGATAAGGAAGCGAAGCGATACACCCTAAAGAATATACTGGGTGGTAAAGACAACTGGCAGCCCGGGGGAAATTGATTTTGATACTAAAGGGTAGTGGCCCTGAGCGGTTCCCCTCTTGAGAGGGGGGAGGGGTGTGTCCTTTTAGAACAGTCCGAATGACACACCCCGGCCAACGCGCTGCCTTACCCGCCCCCTCTCAAGAGGGGAAAAATATGAACCGTTAAACAATTCTTGTAATTCGTCACATTCGTAGTAATTAGTGTAGAATTAAATTGGATTATAGTAAAAGCAAGGTTACGGAAACGTTTGCATTGATTTTTACGGGGATAAGCACCTGTTTATCCTTTCAATATTACTAAAATTGTATCCTGAAGATAATGCAGGGTACTAACCAAACCATTTGATGGGCAGCAAGTCTATCATTAACTAATTATCAGAAGAGAAAAATATTTATGAGAAAGATCTTTTTTGCATGCCTGATCCTGTTTACTGGTTCACAATTGGTGCAGGCCCAAACCCAGCCCATGTCGCAGCGTATGGCCGAAACTGCCATGAAAGTTTGGCCCGATACCGGCAGGGTACACTGGACTTACGAGGATGCAGTAGTTTGGAAAGGCCTGGAAGATGTATGGTTGCAAACCGGCGATCCTAAATACTTTAAATACATTAAAGCCAGGGTAGATAAGCATTTGAACGATGATGGCACCATTAAAGGCTACAAACAGGAAGATTATAATATAGACAACGTTTTACCCGGCCGTAGCGTGCTGATGCTATACCAGGTAATTGGCGGCGATAAATACCTCAAAGCAGTTAAAACCCTGCGCGAGCAACTAAGCCAACAACCGCGCGTACCCGAAGGTGGTTTTTGGCACAAAAAGCGCTATCCTAACCAAATGTGGCTGGATGGCTTGTACATGGGCGAACCTTTTTACGCCGAGTATGCCAATGCTTTTCATGAAGACACGGCCTTTAACGATATAGCCAAACAATTCATATTGATGGAGCGCATGTCGCGCGATTCTAAAACCGGCTTATTATACCACGCCTGGGATCAAAGTCACAAAGAGCGCTGGTCTGACCCTAAAACCGGTAAATCTCCCAATTTTTGGGGCCGTGCCATGGGCTGGTACGGTATGGCCCTGGTTGACGTGTTGGCACAAATGCCCGTTAATCACCCCAAACGTGCCGAATTGTTAGTGATCTTAGGCCGCTATGCTACCGCTGTTGCTAAGTATCAGGACAAGCAATCGGGCTTGTGGTACCAGGTGTTAGATAAGCCAACCGGCAAAGGCAATTACCTGGAGTCTTCGGCATCGAGCATGTTTGTTTATGCCTTGGCTAAAGGTGTGCGCCTGCATGTATTACCCAACTATTTCCGTGGCGTAGCCGAAACCGGTTACAAAGGCATCCTCAAAAAATTTATCGAAACTGATGCTAACGGTCAGGTAAACTTAACGGGTACCGTAAGCGTGGCCGGTTTGGGTGGTAATCCATACCGCGATGGCAGCTATGAGTATTATTTGAAAGAAAAAGTAGTTACCAATGATGCCAAAGGTGTTGGCGCGTTTATACAAGCCAGTGTAGAAATTGAGCGCATTGCCAATTTGCACAAAGCCAACAACAAAACCGTTTTGTTAGACAGCTACTTTAACGACGAACGCAAAAAAGACGTAACCGGCGCCGTAGTACCTTACCACTACAAATGGGAAGGCCGTGATAATAATGGCTTCTCATTATTAGGCCACATATTTAACAACTACGGTTTAGAAACAGGCACACTGTACCAGGCTCCAACTGCGGCTAACTTAAAGCCGGCTTCTATCTATTTAATAGTTGATCCTGACATCCCTAAAGAAAACCCTAATGCCAAATACGTTGAGCCTGCCCATGTAACTGCAATACAAGATTGGGTTAAACAAGGTGGTGTATTGTTAGTGCTGCATAACGATACCGGCAATGCCGAGTTTAAGCACTTTAATACGCTGATGAGCCGGTTTGGTATGCCGTTTAAAGAAAACAGCATCAATCATGTGGTTGGTCAGCAGTTTCAGCAGGCAGCGGTACCCATCCCGGCCGGAAACCCGGTGTTTAAAACGGCTAAGAAAATTTACATTAAAGAAATCAGTACCTTTAATTTATCGGCTCCCGCTAAACCGGTTTTAAACCATGCAGGTGAAGTGGTTGTGGCTATGGCCAAGTATGGTAAAGGTACCGTAATAGCAGTTGGCGATCCATGGTTTTACAACGAATACCTTGATGGCCGTAAGTTAACACCCGATTTAGAAAATTTTAAAGCTGCCAATGATTTAGCAGGCTGGTTGGTTGATCAAATTCCAACTAAAGCAGTTAAAAAGTAAGGCACATATATAAAGCAAATGTTACTATCAAGATATAACTTAAAGAAGATAAATGTACCGGGTTTAATACTTCCGCCTGAGGATGTATTTAGCCTGCCCGAAAAAGTACTACAGTTTGGCACCGGCGTGTTACTGCGCGGCCTGCCCGATTTTTATGTGGATAAGGCAAACCGCGAGGGCATATTTAACGGCCGTATTGTGGTAGTTAAATCTACCGATACCGGCTCGGCTAATGATTTTGATCGTCAGGACGGTTTGTACACGCTCTCTATTAAGGGTATTGAAGACGGTGCCGAGGTTAATGAGCAAATTGTTTGTTCGTCTATAAGCCGGGTACTATCAGCCGGTGAAGATTGGGAGGAAATACTTAAAATAGCGCAAAACACCGACCTTAAAATTGTTACCTCAAACACTACCGAGGTAGGCATTCAACTGGTGCAGGACGATATATTTAAAAATCCGCCGGTATCATTCCCCGGCAAACTGTTAGCCATACTTTACAAACGTTTCCGTGCTTTTAACGGCCGTGCCGATAGCGGTTTGGTAATTGTACCTGCCGAACTGATTGTTGACAACGGCAAAAAACTGGAGGCAATTGTATTAGAACTTGCCCACCTGAATAAATTAGAGCCTGCCTTTATGGATTGGCTTGAAGAACATAACCGTTTTTGCAACACTTTGGTAGACCGTATTGTACCGGGTAAACCCGATGCCAAACTGGCCGAAGAACTTGAAGCCGGTTGCGGTTATAAAGATGGTCTGCGCATTATATCAGAGGTATACTCACTTTGGGCTATTGAGGGCGACGATTATGTTAAAGACGTATTATCGTTCCATAAGGTTGATAAAGGTGTGGTTATTGTACCCAACATTGATATTTACCGCGAACTTAAACTACGCTTACTGAACGGTACCCACACGTTAAGCTGTGCGGTGGCATTCCTGTCGGGTTTCCGTACCGTTAAAATTGCCATGGACGATGCCGGCTTTACGCATTTCATCAACCAGTTGATGTTGAAGGAAATTGCTCCGGCCATTCCATATGATGTTGACCACGATACCGCCGTTGACTTTTCGGGCAAGGTGTTAGACCGTTTCCGTAATCCTAATATCGAGCATATGTGGATCAGTATTTCGGCACAGTTTTCATCTAAAATGCAGTTAAGGGTTGTACCTTTGATCATTAATCATTTTAAACACCATACCACTGTTCCGTGCCATATTGCACTGGGCTTCGCGGCCTTCATCAGGTTCATGAAATCTGTTAAGGATGAGGACGGCAAGTATATAGGTACAAACAATGGTCAGGACTATGTAATTACCGATACCAATGCCGAAATTTTTAACCAGGTATGGCAAAAAAATGAGCTGCATGATGTAACTTATACTATCCTGAGCAATAAGGAACTTTGGGGAACTGATTTAACGCAGCTTCGCGGATTTAAGGAAGCGGTTTTAGATCAACTCCAACAAATTGAGGCTTATGGTACAAAAGAAGTTTTAGCTAAAGAAGTAACTGTTTAACAACAAATGAAACAAAATATTTTAAAGATTCACCCTAACGATAACGTGCTGGTAGCCTTGGTTGACCTGCCCGTAGGTGAGGTGATCAATTACGATGGTGTTACCGTAACTACTGTTGACCCAATTGCGGCCAAACACAAGGTAGCCATTAATGATATTAAGGCTGGCGACAGTATTTATATGTACGGTGTACTGGTTGGTAAAGCCCAGTTCGATATTCCTTCGGGCGGTGTTATTACTACTAAAAATATTAAACACGCGGCCAATAGCATGTCGGCAGCAAGCAAACATACCGATTGGAATAAGCCTGATGTAAGCCAATTTGAAGGTCGTACCTTTAACGGTTACCACCGCCCCGATGGCAGCGTAGGTACCGCAAACTACTGGTTGGTAATACCTATGGTGTTTTGCGAAAACCGTAACATCGAAGTGTTGCAGGAATCGCTGATTAAACCTTTGGGCTACGGTCGTAAAAAAACTTACGAAACCAAGGCACAGCAGCTCATCGGCAAAATTAAAGCGGGTAGTGGTGTTGATGAAATTCTTTATACCGAGATCAATGCCGGTGATGCTGCTTCGCAAGAGAGCAAGGTGTTTCCTAATGTTGACGGTATCAAATTCCTGAACCACTCGGGTGGTTGCGGTGGTACCCGCCAGGATGCTGAAGCCCTTTGTGGTTTATTGGCCGGCTATATTACACACCCTAACTGTGCGGGTGCAACTGTGTTAAGCTTAGGCTGCCAGAACGCACAGGTAAGCATCCTGGAAAACGAAATTCAAAAACGTTCTCCTGGCTTCAAAAAACCATTATATGTCCTCGATCAGCAAACCATTGGTAAGGAGTCAGACATGATGGAGCAGGCTTTGCGTAAAACCCTGGCCGGTTTAATTCAGGCTAACGAGTACACCCGTCAGCCAGCCCCACTAAGCAAAATTACCATTGGCTTAGAGTGCGGTGGTTCGGATGGTTTTTCTGGTATTTCGGCTAACCCGGCAATAGGTTACACATCAGATTTACTGGTAGCTATGGGCGGTTCGGTTATCCTGGCCGAGTTTCCTGAACTTTGTGGTGTGGAGCAAAACCTTATCGACCGTTGCATTCAGCAGGAAGATGCTGATCGCTTTGTAAACCTGGTGCGCACTTACGCACAACGTGCCGAAGAGGCCGGATCGGGCTTTGATATGAACCCATCGCCGGGTAACATTAAAGACGGTTTAATTACCGATGCCATTAAATCGGCAGGTGCGGCCAAAAAAGGCGGTACCTCACCGGTGGTAGATGTGTTAGACTATCCCGAAAAAGTGGTTAACCCAGGTTTAAATTTATTATGTACCCCGGGTAACGATGTAGAAAGCACCACTGCCGAAGTTGGCTCAGGCGCTAACGTAGTGTTATTTACCACAGGTTTAGGTACGCCAACCGGTAACCCTATCGTTCCGGTAGTAAAAATTGCTACCAACACCAACCTGTACAACAAAATGAGCGACATTATTGACCTTAACACAGGTACCATCATTGAAGGTGATGAAACCATTGAGCAGGCCGGTGCCCGTATTTTAGATTATGTAATACAGGTAGCCAGCGGCGAGGTAGAGGTTGCCGCCGTACGCCACGGACAAGACGACTTTATTCCGTGGAAACGCGGGGTATCGCTGTAAGAATTTCAGCTTATGAGCTTATAAAGTTTTCAGGTTAATATCCTACATAAAACCCCGTTGCTTATGCACGGGGTTTTATACTTTTTAATCATATTTTAATGCACTTGAGTTAAATATGTATTACATTTATACAGGCAGTTGCTGCTTTCTACCGGCTGTAAGTTTTCTGTTAATGGCAACATCGTATAAAAAACAGGCAATTACTGATAAGTATCTGTCTTAATTTTTTAATCTCTTTGGAAATGCCATTTATACGTCCGGCCTGTATTGGGCAATTGTTAACCGTTTAACAACAGGATTATAAACCATACACAACACTACCTATGTATAAAATTGATGCTCACCAGCATTTTTGGAAGTTTGATCCGGTAAGAGACAGTTGGATTACCGAGGAAATGGACGTTATCCGCCGCGACTTTTTACCGCAGGATTTGATGCATATTTTGATGCACAACCAAATCCAGGGCTGCGTGGCCGTTCAGGCCAGCCAGTCTGAAAAGGAAAATCAATTTTTACTGGAACTTGCCGCCTCTACGCCATTTATCAAAGGTGTTGTGGGTTGGGTTGATCTCCAGGCCAATGATATTGAGGAGCAATTGAAACACTACGGCAAAAACGAAAAAATGGTTGGTTTCCGCCACGTATTGCAAGGCGAACCACAACGCGACTTAATGCTTAAGCCTGAGTTTAAGCATGGCATCAGCTTGCTCAACAAATATGGCTTTACATATGATATACTCATTTTTACCGATCAGCTTAAATATACTGCCCAACTGGTAGCCGAGTTTCCTAAGCAGCGTTTTGTAATAGACCATATAGCCAAACCTGATATTAAAAACAAGGAGGTGAAAGAATGGGAAAAAGATATAAGCGAGGTTGCTAAATATCCTAATGTTTACTGCAAAGTATCGGGTATGGTGACGGAAGCCAACTGGTACGATTGGGAAGAAGAAGACTTTAAACCCTACATGGACGTGGTGTTTGATGCCTTTGGTATCGACCGTTTAATGTTTGGATCTGACTGGCCCGTTTGCATGGTAGCCGGTGGTTATAACCGTGTGGTTAAAATGGTAAGGCATTACATGGCCGATTTTAGCGATACCGACAAAGCCAAGTTTTGGGGTGGCAACGCCATCAAATTTTATAATCTCGAAGTTTAAAACTATAAATGAAAATATTAACCTGTACTACGCCCGGCCAGTTTGACTATGGCCAGGCCAATAAACCCGAACTAAAAAAAGATCACGCCATCATCAAAATAAAACGTATTGGCGTATGCGGAACCGACTTGCACGCGTTTCGTGGCACACAGCCGTTTTTTAGCTATCCCCGCATTTTAGGCCACGAGCTTTCGGGCGAGTTGGTAGAGGTTGATGGCGCTCCTGGGTTTGAGGTGGGCGAAGCAGTAACTTTTATACCGTATTTTAACTGTGGACATTGCGTGGCCTGCCGTACAGGTAAACCTAACTGCTGCGCCAGCATACAGGTATGCGGCGTGCATGCCGATGGCGGTATGGTGGAGTACCTGCAAGTGCCATCATACTCGTTAGTACATGGCGAGGGCTTAACGTACGACGAACTGGCCTTAGTTGAACCATTGGCAATTGGCGCTCATGGCATACGCCGTGCTGGTATTAACCCGGGCGATTTTGTGCTGGTAATAGGCGCAGGCCCAATAGGATTAGGAACTATTGAGTTTGCCCGCATAGCAGGAGGCAAAGTTATAGCTATGGACGTAAGCAACGAACGCCTGCAGTTTTGTAAAGAAAACCTGGGAATCGAATATACCATTAATCCTTTGGATGGCAACGCCGTCGAACAGTTACGCGAGATTACCGGTGGCGATATGGCATCGGTTGTAGTTGATGCAACGGGTAACCTGAAAGCCATTAACGGCGGTATTGATTACCTCGCACATGGTGGTCGTTATGTGTTGATAGGCTTGCAAAAAGAGGCGTTCAGCTTTAATCATCCCGAGTTTCACAAACGCGAATCGACCCTGATGAGCAGCCGCAACGCCACCCGTCAGGATTTTGAGCACGTAGTAGCCAGTATGAAACAAGGCCTGGTTGACCCGAAAACTTACATCACCCACCGTGTACAGTTTGACGAGGTAAAAGACAACTTTGAAAGCTGGCTAAAACCGGAAACAGGAGTGATAAAGGCGATGATAACGGTGTAACCCCACCCCGGCCCTTCCGCCTTAGGCGGAGAGGGAGATAAAATAATACTCGTAATTACGAGGAACGAAGCGATCTCTGAGCTATGCAAAAAGTGCGCGGGGCTTCCAGCGCACCCGGCCGGGAGTATGGCCTGTGTGGTGGAAGGGATTGCGCTGGATAGGCCTTTTTGTTTCTTTTGTGGCTATGACAAAAGAAAAATAGCCCCCGCGGCAATGAGCGGTAAAAAAGCGATAAGTTAACCACGCGATATTTAAGCGATTGCATAGCGGGCATATGAACCAATTATAAATGAAGAAGACATTCACCATATTACTACTCCTAACAGCAAGCATTGCTTACAGCCAAACCAAACCCGGCCTCAGCAACGATAAGCTCAAAACCTACGTTACCTATTTCAATAAAATAGATACCGAAACGGTAAAGAACTACGTGACCAACGATCAGGCAATTGACTGGCTATCGCAAAATATTCCACTGTTCGAGTGCCCCGATTCAACCCTTGAAAAAATATACTATTACCGCTGGTGGGCTATGCGCAAGCATCTAAAGCAAACACCCGATGGTTTTGTATTTACCGAATTTATAACCCCGGTTAATCATGCCGGTAAATACAACACGGTGAGCAGTGCCTTAGGACATCACATTTACGAGGGGCGCTGGCTGCGCGATGCGAAGTACATCAACGATTATATTAATTTTTGGCTGTACGTCGACCCTAAAACACCAAAGCCACATTTGCGCAATTTTAGCAGCTGGTTACAAAACGCGGTTTACAACTACTATTTAGTTAACGGCAACAAGCCCATGGTGCAAAAGCTTTTGCCTGTGTTAGATGCCGATTACCGCGCCTGGGAAAAGGACAAAAAGCTGCCCAACAATATGTTTTGGCAGTTTGATGTAAAGGACGCCATGGAGGAATCTATTAGCGGTGGACGTAAGGATAAAAACATTCGTCCAACCATTAACAGCTACATGTATGGTAATGCCATCGCCTTATCAAAAATGGCGGCATTGGTAGGTAACGATACATTGAAAAAAATTTACGCTGCCAAAGCCAAAGAGCTCAAGAAACTGGTGCAGGACACCTTGTGGGATAACCAGGCATCGTTTTTCAAAGTAAAACAAGTTGCCAAAAATCAACTGGCTGATGCCCGCGAAGAGCTGGGCTATATTCCATGGTACTTTAACCTGCCCGACGATAAGGCCAAATACGCCGAACAATGGGAGCAGTTGGTTGACGAAAAAGGCTTCAATGCTCCATGGGGAATAACTACCGCCGAGCGCCGTCACCCCGGTTTCCGTACGCATGGTACCGGTCATGGCTGTGAGTGGGATGGAGCAGTGTGGCCGTTTGCCACAACCCAAACGCTTAAAGGATTGGCAAATTTGCTCACCAATTACAAGAACAAAGATGGCATGAGCGCCAAAATTTTCTATGATGAACTGCATAAATACGCGGCATCGCACCAAAAGCGAGGCTTGCCGTATTTAGGCGAGTATCAGGATGAAAAGAATGGCTATTGGCTAAAAGGCGATAACCCGCGCAGCAGCTATTACAACCACTCAGGTTTTGCCGATTTAATTATCAGCGATTTGGTTGGTTTAAAACCCCGCGAAGATGATAAGCTGGAAGTATACCCGCTAATTCCTGAAGGCCAGTGGGATTGGTTCTGCCTGGATAAGGTGAACTACCGTGGCCGTACCATTACCATCCGTTGGGATAAAACCGGCACCAGGTATAAGCAGGGCCAAGGATTGTATGTATATAGTGATGGTAAAGAAGTAGCCAAGAGCAAAGAGTTGAAGCATATTATGGTAAAATTGCCGTTACCTGCACTTACAAGAGATAAAATAATACAATAGCATGAAAAAATGCTATATGAATAACTGATAGGGTACTTTTAGATTTGAACCTGATAGAGTGAGCAATTTTGTATCGTAGTAGTACAGATTGTTAAGTTTAGCAAAACAGGTTAAAACTGTTTTTGCCGCAGTGATTCCCCTCTCGAGAGGGTTAGGGGTGTGTCATTAGCCATGCGTGGTAACTAACACACCCCTGCCACTTCACCCGGCAGCCGCACCCCTCTCAAGAGGGGAATTTGTTAAGCTGACTTTCAAAGCTACAGTACAGTAAACTTTTAAAACCAATAATAAACTTTTCACCTGTTTGTTAAGCTGGGTTAAAAATCAGTTTCAGGACGACTCAAAACACCGTCGGCCATAAACAGGTAAATCGTTTTTGATAACTTGATATGGCCAAATTATACAACCGCTTTTTTCTGAGCGTAATCATCGCTTTTACATGTTTTGCTAACGCGCAAGCCCAAAAGTCAGCAACCAAAACCGTTGCCATTGTTACACCTGCGGGTGCACATGTACGTATAGGTTACGGTGCCGGTCAGTTGGTAAAAGCGCTTCAAAAAAGCGGATATCAGACTGAAATAGTTAAGCAGGTACCGGCTTCGGGTGCCAGCATTGTAATTGGCCGCGCGCAAGATGCCGTGGTAAAAAGCAGCATCACCAAATACGGCATTAAAACCAACGGCAAACCCGGTAAAGAAGGTTACGCCATTGGCACAGGTAAAAACAGCATGGTTATATCGGGTACCGATTATTCGGGAGCTATGTACGGCTGTCTCGAACTGGCCGACCGCATTCTCACCCAAGGCAAACTCCCAACCACAATAAACTTTACCGACCAGCCCGAAATGGTTATGCGCGGAGCCTGTATAGGTGTGCAAAAACCGGTATTGTTAGAAGGTCGTGGCACTTACGAATATCCTTACACCCCCGAAAACTTCCCGTGGTTTTATGATAAGGCGCTGTGGCTGCGCTACCTCGATTCGTTAGCCGAGAACCGCATGAACGCCCTTTATCTGTGGAATGGTCACCCGTTTGCATCACTGGTGCGTGTTAAAGAGTATCCGTACGCCGTTGAGGTTGACGATGCCACGTTTAAAAAGAACGAAGAGATATACAAGTTTATAACCGACGAGGCCGATAAACGCGGTATTTGGGTTATACAGATGTTTTATAACATCATCGTGTCAAAACCATTTGCCGAAAAAAATAAGATGGCAACACAAGACCGCAATCGCCCCATCATCCCCATCATAGCCGATTATACCCGCAAGTCAATTGCCGAGTTTGTTAAAAAGTACCCCCACGTAGGTTTAATGGTTGCCTTGGGTGAGGCCATGGAAGGTGTTGGCCAGGATGACATCGACTGGTTTACCAAAACTATTATACCAGGTGTAAAAGATGGATTAAAAGCTATTGGTAAAACAGAGGAGCCGCCCATTGTACTGCGTGCTCACGATACCGATGCTCCTGCGGTAATGAAGGCCGCATTGCCTATCTACAAAAACCTGTACACCGAAGCTAAATTCAACGGCGAAGCTTTAACTACTTATACCCCCCGTGGCCCATGGGCTGAGTTGCACCGCACCCTAAGTCGTTTAGGTTCGGTACAAATTGAAAACGTACACATTTTGGCTAATTTGGAGCCATTTCGCTATGGATCGGCCGATTTCATACAAAAGAGCGTGCAAGCCATGCACAATGTTTACGAGGCTAACGGTTTACACCTATACCCGCAGGCATCATACTGGGATTGGCCTTACACCGCCGATAAAGCCGACCCGCGCCTGCTGCAAATTGACCGCGATTGGATTTGGTACAAGGAGTGGGCTCGTTATGCCTGGCAATGTAACCGCGACCGTGCGCAGGAAATCAAATACTGGGGCAAATTACTGGCCGGTATGTACGGTTGTACGCAGCAACAAGGCGAACAAATACTGAAAGCTTATGAAGAAGCAGGAGAAATATCGCCGCAAATACTACGTCGGGTAGGTATAACCGATGGCAACCGCCAAACCATGACTTTGGGTATGCTGATGGCACAATTTACCAATCCGGAAAAATTCGGTTTGTTCAGCCTGTTATATAACTCCGAGGCTCCCGAAGGTGAGATATTGAGCGAGTATGCCGAGAAAGAATGGAAACACGAGAAGCACATTGGCGAAACCCCGTTGGACGTGGCTAACAATATCGTGGCTTTTGGTAAAAAATCGGTAGAAGCCATTGAAAAAGCATCACCGGGTGTAAAGAAAAATAAGGCAGAGTTCGATCGCCTTAAAAATGATATGTATATCCATGAGGCCATGGCCAATAGCTATTCGGCTAAAATAAAAGCGGCTATTACTATTATGCGTTATAAGTATACCGATGATGTAGCCGATCTGGAAAAAGCCGTTCCTGATATGGAAGCCAGCCTGAACTATTACCGTGAACTGGTGAAACTTACTAAAGACACCTACCTGTATGCCAACAGCATGCAAACCAAACAGCGCAAAATTCCGGTAAGCGGCAACGATGGTAAAATGAAAACCTGGGTTGAATTGTTACCTGTTTACGAAAAAGAGCTGGCTAATTTTAAAAAGAATATCGATTCGTTGAAATCACCATCTGCCAAGTCTAAAAAGACCGCGCTGACCACACTGACTAATGCGCAGGTAGCTGTTACCGCCGGCGCCGAAGGTAGCTATATTATTGGCGAGGGAGCCAAGCCATTTGCCGACACCACAGTAGCCATTACCGATTTTGCCAAAGAATTGAAAGGCCTGAAAGCTGTTCAGTTAGACAGGGACAAGCAACGTAAATCGGGCACTAAAATCAGCTTTACCAACACACAACCGGTAAAAGTACTGGTTGGCTATTTCAATAAAACAGGTTTCATCAATCCCGATACCTGGCCTTACCACGTGCCATCACAATTGGAAACCGATGCGAGTGCCAATGATTACGGTCAGGCCGACGTAAAGCTATCGAACGGCTTACTCATACCAACACAACCATCAGTAAACATACACACCTTCAGCTTTAAACCGGGCAATAACACCCTAACCCTAAGCAAAGGCATAGCCTTGATATTAGGTTTTGTACCCGATAGTCAGCCCGTACCAGTATACGACGCAGGCCTGAGCACAACCGGAAATATTAAAGATTTGAGGTGGTTGTTTAATTAGTTTGGTGAGTGGTGAGTGGAGAATAGTGAATAGTTGAGGATGGTGAAAGGGAAGGGAAAAAGGAGCGGAGCGAGGTGCGAAGAGCGAGGGGAGAGCTATCAAACCATACAAAAGCACTGACTCAACGACACCGAAATAAAACCGGCATCAGCCTGTTCGGCAACCACAGGCTTAAATAAAAGCAGAAACGTTGTAGAACAGGGTGCAGCCGGGAGTTTTTCTTTGGTTACTTTCTTTTTGAGGAAAAAAGAAAGTAACATCCACAGGCTGGTGTAAAATCACTTTACCAAGCCTAACGGAGAACTGAAGAAAGTAAAAGCAGAAGCCTAAGTTTTAGGTGAAAGGATAAAGGTGAAGACACGTGAAACAAGGTGATTGAAAGTAGAACCACTTTACCAGTCCTAATGGAGCACAGAACCAAGTAAAAGCAGAAATCAAAAATGAAGAGAAGACTTATCCTACTAACCATAGCAACACTGCTTTGCCATAACCCTCTTTCAGCCCAAACCCTCAAACTCTGGTACACCCAACCCTCCAAAAAATGGACCGATGCCTTACCCATAGGTAACGGCCGCATAGGAGGCATGATATACGGCACAGCCGACACCGAACGCTTACAATACAACGAACAAACCCTGTGGACCGGCAAACCCCGCGACTACCAACGCGAGGGCGCATACCAATACCTGCCTCAAATGCGTCAGCTCCTGTTCGATGGCAAACAAAAGGAAGCCGAAGCCATGGGCGAGGCCCACTTTATGGGCCGTAAAATGAACGAGGAGGATTACGATAAACAGAAAGCAGTTTGGTTTAAAACAATAAGCGCAGTTAAAGCACCGGGAGCTATTGCTTACAACGATAGCAAATGGAAAAACATTAACTTACCTACAGAAAAAGGCTGGGAAGTAATCCCCGGCTTTGAAGGCTTAGACGGCGCAGTTTGGTTCCGAAAAACGTTTGAACTGCCTGCCGATTGGGTTGGTAAGGATCTAATACTAAGCCTTGGCCGCATGCGCGATATGGATTTTACCTTAGTGAACGGCGAACAGGTAGGCTCTGTTGACGGTGCTGATTATCGCCGGTATACCATCCCGGCAAAGCTTTTGCACGCAGGTAAAAACCAGATAGCCATACAGGTAATTAATTACTGGGATAAAGGCGGTTTAACGAGTAACGCCCGCGAACTGGCTATATACCCTGTGGGGTATGATCATAGTGAAGTAAAAGGAAGCAAAGTGACAGATGACATTGCAATTGATCCTAAAACCGGCGAACTTGTTAAAGTCATCAAACTCAATGGCCCATGGAA
Source organism: Mucilaginibacter terrae (assembly GCF_031951985.1). Lineage (NCBI taxonomy): Bacteria > Pseudomonadati > Bacteroidota > Sphingobacteriia > Sphingobacteriales > Sphingobacteriaceae > Mucilaginibacter > Mucilaginibacter terrae. The sequence continues at coordinate 4,191,099 of NZ_JAVLVU010000001.1, forward strand.
ATACTGGATTCAGGATAACCAACCGCCACAACTCCCGCGCTATAATGCCGATTACCAGCCCTTTGCCGACCTATTTTTGCAAATGGCCAAAACCGGCACCATCACCAACTACAAGCGCGACCTCGACATTAGCAACGCTACCGCCCATGTTACCTACACCGCAGGCGGCGTAAACTATACCCGCGAATACATTGCCAGCAACCCCGACCAGGTAATGGCCGTGCACCTCACTGCCGATAAACCCGGTAAAATATCATTTAAAGCATTGCTGCAAACCTTGCATCAGTCGGTAAGCATACGTAAGGTTGATGCACATACATTAAGTCTATCTTTCAAGGTGCGTAACGGGGCTTTGCGTGGCGTAAGTTATTTGTACGCCGATGCTAAAGGTGGTAAGCTGACCGTTACCAATGAGGGTATTAGCATCAGCGGCGCTAACGAAGCTACCTTATATTTAACCGCCGCTACCAATTTCAAAACTTATAAAGATGTATCGGGCAACCCTGAAACAATTTGCGCTAAGCAAATAGCCGCTGTTCGTACCAAAACTTATGCAGCGGTTAAGGCAGCCCACGTGGCCGATTACAAAAAATTGTTCAACACGTTTACGGTTACCTTTGGTACTGGGAGTAATGATGCCCTGCCAACCGATGAGCGCATTTTAAAATACAACAGTAACACTGACCCTGGGTTGGTAAGCCTGTTCGTACAGTATAGCCGCTACCTGCTTATCTCTAGTTCGAGACCCGGCAGTAAGGTGCCTGCTAATTTGCAGGGCTTGTGGAACGATTTGTTGACTCCGCCATGGGGGAGCAAGTTTACCACCAACATTAACCTGCAAATGAACTACTGGGGTGCCGAAATGCTGAACCTTTCGGGCTTAACACAACCACTGTTTAGTATGGTTGATGATCTGCGCCAAACCGGTGCCGCAACTGCCAAAGCACACTACAATGCCCCCGGTTGGGTACTGCACCACAACACCGATCTGTGGCGCGGCGCGGCCCCGGTAAATGCATCTAATCACGGAATATGGGTAACCGGTGCCGCTTGGATAAGCGAGAGCCTGTGGGAACATTACCAGTTTATACAGGACAAGGCCTTTTTACAAACACGCGCTTACCCCACCATGAAAGGTGCTGCCGAGTTTTTTGTAGCCAATTTGGTTAAAGATCCCGTTACTGGTTATCTCATCAGCACGCCATCAAACTCACCAGAGCATGGTGGTTTGGTGGCAGGGCCAACCATGGATCATCAGATCATCCGCGAGTTGTTTAAAAACACCATCGCGGCAGCAAAAATATTGGGTGTTGATGCGGAGTTCAGTAAAACCTTGCAGGAAAAATACAGCCAGATAGCGCCGAACCAAATAGGTAAGTACGGCCAGTTACAAGAGTGGATGCAGGATAAAGATGATACGACAGATACCCACCGCCACGTGTCGCACATGTGGGGTGTGCATCCGGGTACCGAAATTACCGCTGCTACGCCCGACTTGCTGAACGCTGCCAAAAAATCAATGTACTACCGTGGCGACGATGGCACCGGCTGGAGTATTGCCTGGAAAATAAACATTTGGGCACGCATGCGCGACGGCGACCATTCCTACCTCATGCTCACCAAACTGCTTTCACCTGCCGATGCCGTGCCTAATCACGAAAAGGGCGGCGTGTACCACAACCTGTTTGATGCGCACCCGCCGTTTCAAATTGATGGTAACTTTGGCGGCGCTGCCGGTATTGGCGAAATGATACTGCAAAGCCAGTTCGGTACACTGGATATATTGCCGGCCTTGCCCAAAGCCCTGCCCAACGGCGAGGTTAAAGGCATCAAAGCCCGTGGCGGTTTCGTGCTCAACATCAAATGGCAAAACGGTGCACTGCAACAGGTAGAAATTACTTCCGAAGCGGGTAAGCCTTGTGTGGTAAACTATCAGGATAAACAAGTTAAATTCGATACTGAAAAAGGCAAATCGTACAAGTTGAATGGCGATTTGAAAAAGATATAATATGGCGTTCATGACACACCCCTTAACTCAATTCAGTGCAAAAACTAATGCCCTGCAAGTCCCCTCTCCAAAGGGGAAACTACTGCCGGTGCGTTTTGTACAGATGATAGTTCGGGTGCTCAAATATGTAGTAGCTGCTAAAAACACAACCCTAAGTTTCCCCTCTCGAGAGGGGATAGCACAACCCCAACGTTACTTGCTGGCGGTTGTCAGGGGTGTGTCCTTCGTCGCGCTAATCCAAGTAAGCATTATTGCCTCCGCCCAAACCAATCCCCGTCAGGATATTCTCCTCAACAACGGCTGGCAAACCGTAGCACATGATACAAAAGCAGATGCCTACACCGGCTTCGAGCAATCGGCCTATAAAACAACCAACTGGAAATCCGTAACCGTACCCCACAACTGGGATGGTTACGAAGGCTATCGCCGTTTAAAACACGGCAACCGCCACGGCTATTCGTGGTACCGCAAAACATTTACGGCAAAGCAATTGAAGGCCGGTCAGCGTTATTTTTTATGGTTTGAAGGGGTAAGTTCATACGCTACGGTTTACCTTAATGGTAAAAAAGTAGGCTATCATGCAGGGGGGCGCACAACTTTTACGCTCGATGTAACTAATACTATTAAACTGAATCAGCCAAACTTACTCGCTGTTAAAGCCGATCATCCAGCCAATATTCAAAACCTACCCTGGGTTTGTGGTGGCTGTTCGGATGAGGTTGGCTTTTCGGAAGGTTCGCAGCCAATGGGCATTTTTCGCCCGGTGCATTTGATCGCTACCAACCCGGTGCGCATCCAGCCTTTTGGGGTATATGTATGGAACGATACTACGGTTACCGAAAAATCGGCGACCCTGCATCTCGAAACGGAGCTGAAAAATTATGGCATCAAGGCCGCATCGGTACAAATTATTAATCGCTTAACCGATGCCTCGGGCAAACAGGTTGCCTTGGCGCAATCGACGGTCAACCTATCATCTGCAAAAGAACAAACCCTTAAACAGGATTTTAAGGATATAAAAAACGTACACTTATGGTCGGATAAAGATCCGTACCTGTACACCCTGTACACGCAGATCATCAAAAACGGAAAGGTGATTGATGAAGTGCAAACCCCGTATGGCATCCGTTGGATAAAATGGGGTATGGGCGTTAATGGCGATAACCGCTTTTACATCAACGGCAAACCGGTGTTCATCAATGGTGTGGGTGAGTACGAGCATTTGATGGGCAAGAGTCATGCCTTCAGCAACGAAGAAATTAAAGCGCGCGTAATGCAATTGAATGCCTCGGGTTTCAATGGTTTCCGCGATGCGCACCAGCCGCACAACCTCGAGTATCAAAAATATTGGGATAAACAGGGTACCATTTGGTGGCCGCAGTTTTCGGCTCATATTTGGTATGATATGCCCGAGTTTAAGGAGAATTATAAGGCCTTGATTGTCGATTGGATAAAGGAGCGCAGGAATAGCCCGTCGGCTATGCTGTGGGGTTTGGAGAACGAGAGCAAACTGCCCGAGGCCTTTGCCCGTGAGTGTACCGAACTCATCCGCTCGCTCGATCATACCGCATCATCGCAACGCAAGGTAACTACCTGCAACGGTGGTAAGGGTACCGATTGGGACGTGCCGCAAAACTGGACCGGCACCTATGGTGGCAACCCGCTCACTTATGGCGAAGACCTGAAACGACAGGTTTTGGTAGGCGAATACGGCGCATGGCGCAGCCTCGAACTGCATACCGAAGGGCCATTTATAGCTACTGGTCCGTTAAGCGAAGACCGCATGGCACAGATGATGGAAACTAAAGTGCGCCTGGCCGATTCGGTTAAAAACGAGGTGGCAGGACATTATCACTGGATATTTTACTCGCACGAAAACCCCGGCCGTATACAAGGCGGCGAGGGCTTGCGCGAACTGGATAGAGTTGGTCCCATCAACTACAAAGGGCTGTTTACCCCTTGGGGGCAACCGTTGGACGCATTTTATATGTTCCGCTCCAACTATGCGCCAAAAGATAAGGAGCCGATGGTGTACATCGTGTCGCACACGTGGCCTAACCGCTGGCTCAAACCCGGCAAAAAAGACAGCATCAGCGTGTACTCTAACTGCGATGAGGTGGAGCTGTTCAACGATGTAAAAACGGTATCTCTTGGCAAACGCAAACGCGGAAAAACAGGTACGCATTTTCAGTGGGATGGCGCCAATATTCAGTACAATATGCTTTATGCCGTTGGCTATGTGAACGGTAAAGTTGTGGCCGAGGATTACATTGTGCTTAATCATCTGCCTAAAGCACGGAATTTAAAAAAGCTGACAACAGATAACTCACAACAGACAACCAGTATCACCAAACCTGCATCGGGTAAAAAATATCTCTACCGCGTAAACTGTGGCGGAGCAGAATACAAGGACAGCAACGGCAATATCTGGTTGGCCGACAAGCATCAATCAAACCCAAAAACATGGGGTTCAACCTCGTGGACGGATGATTTTGAGGGAATGCCGGATTTCTTCGCCAGTCAGCAACGCACGTTCGATGCCATCAAAGGCACTGCTGATGGCGCATTGTTCCAAACCTTCCGTTACGGGATGGATAAGCTCAAATACGAGTTCCCACTGCCCGATGGTAAATACCAGGTAGAACTTTATTTTAACGAACCATGGTACGGTATAGGCGGTGGTATGGATTGTACTGGCTGGCGTTTGTTTGATGTGGCGCTGAACGGCAAAACGGTCATCAGTAACCTTGACATCTGGAAAGAAGCAGGTGTTAATCAAGCCCTCAAAAAAACAGTTACCGCACAGGTTACCGGCGGTAGGCTGATTATCAGTTTTCCGAATGCTGCTGCGGGTGAGGCCATTATTTCGGCAATTGCCATCAGTACGCCTAATCAGCAAGTGAATGTACCGCAGGTTTCAAATGAAGGAATTATTGCCAGCCTGAAAGCTCCGGCTAACTGGTCGGCCAAATCATGGCTGGATGTGGGCGATAAGCTTTATGCCGGCAATGCAAATGTTATTGTTCACGAGTTACCGCCTACTTTATTTGGGGCCGAATGGCTGCAAACATCGGCTACGTCAGGTTCGGCTAATTTTAACATGAATGAGGATGGAACCGTGTATGTAGGCATGAACGCCGTTGCAGGCAATCGCCCCGAATGGTTGAAAGGTTATGAAGTAAGCGGCTTAAAAATACAAACGGATGCGGCCAATGGCGCAACGCTTAATCTTTACCGCAAAGCTTATAAAAAGGGTGAAACCGTTACTTTGGGAGCCAATGTTGGTACGCAAATGTACATGGTTGCGGTGTTACCTAACGTTACACTTGCACCCGCAACCGATCTCCGCAAAACCATCACCTACCGTGCCGATGATGCTTTAGCACAAGGCAACGGCGCCGTTAAAGATACGCTGAGCGGCCGTAAGGTTGTCCGCTTTACGCAGCAAGCGGGCGGAGTTGCAACTTTTGCCATTACCCCGGGTGTGGGCGATGTGTATGCCCTCCGCATTAAATACTACAACTTTACCGATAAGCCCCTCACTGGCAAAATGAAGCTGCTGGCCGAGGATGGCACCGTAATGAAAGAAGAGGACATTACCTTTGGCATTGTTAAAAAAGGAAAATCGGGCACGCATGCTACCAGCACGGGTACCAGCATAAATGCGGGTAATTACCGGGTAGTAATAACGGGTGTTGATGCTAAAGACCTTAATCTTTCGGGCGTTGAAATGCAATAATTAACCATGGTAAACAAAAAATTATATATCGCATTTTTACTGTTGCCTTTGCAGGTATTTGCGCAGGCGCTAAAGGTAAACAACCTGCAATGCGAGTACAAAGCCGCACCGCAGGGTGTGGAGGCTGCATCGCCAAAATTGAGCTGGCAGTTGCAAAGCAGCGGGCATAATATTCTCCAAACCTCGTACCGGGTACTGGTGGCCGATAATGCCGAAGCATTGGCCAAAAACACAGGCAACATTTGGGATTCGAAAAAGGTAAGTTCGTCGGCATCTATACAGGTACTATACCAGGGCAAGCCCCTGCAGGCGGCCAAAACTTATTATTGGAAGGTGATGGTTTGGGATAACCAGCAACACACCTCAGGATGGAGCAAACCTGCCGAATGGCAAATGGGCCTGTTAACCAAAGCCGACTGGAAAGGCGCGCAGTGGATAGCCTATGATAAACTCCCCGACTCATCGCACATTACCCCGCTTATTCACTTACGCGGCCCCAAAAAGTTAGGCTTAGCCAATGATGTGCTGCCCTTGCTGCGCAAAACAGTTTCGATTAAAAAGCCCGTTAAAAAGGCTACCCTATACATAAGCGGCTTAGGCCATTTTGAGCTGAGCGTAAACGGTACCAAAACCGGCGACCATTTCCTCGACCCGGGATGGACGGGCTATGATAAGCAAGCCCTGTACGTGGCGCTTGATGTAACCAAACAACTCAAGCAAGGCGAAAATGCCATAGGGGTAATGCTGGGCAACGGTTTCTTTTTTATTCCGCGCGATGTGCGTTACCGCAAAATGACTGGGGCATACGGCTATCCTAAAATGATATGCCGCCTGGTAACCGAATATACCGACGGTACTACCGAAAGCGTAATAAGCGACCCAAGCTGGAAAACCGCACCAGGTCCAATTACCTATACCAGCATTTACGGCGGCGAAGATTACAACGCTAACCTGGAGCAGAAGGGATGGAACAAACCCGGCTTTAACGATGCGGCCTGGAAAAAGGCTATCGTTGTTGATGGCATCCCCAATTTAGATGCACAGGTTGCCGAGCCGCTGAAAGTGTTTGAGCAATTCACCGCCAAAAGCATCAAGAATTTGGGCGAGGGCGTTACCGGTCAGTATAGCAAACCTAAAGACAGTACCATTAAGCAGCAGGTAATGCGCAGCCGGTATTTGTATGATTTTGGGCAGAACCTCTCGGGTATTTTTGAATTGAAGGTAAAAGGCAAAAAAGGCGATACCGTGCGCGTTTATCCTGCCGAGTTGCTGGCTGCCGAGGGAACGATAAACCAAAAAGGTTCGGGTAACCCGCATTATTATGATTACGTGTTGAAAGGCGATGGCGAAGAAGTTTGGCAGCCGCGTTTTACCTACTATGGTTTCAGGTATATTCAGGTAGAAAATGCCGTTGCACCGGGGGAGACAAATCTGCACAAACTGCCTGTGATAAGCGGGTTGAAGAGTTTGCACACGCGTAATGCTGCGCCAATTGTGGGTGAGTTTTCTTGCTCCAACGAGTTGTTTAATAAAACTTTTGCGCTGATAGACTGGGCGATAAAGAGCAATATGGCCAGCGTGTTTACCGATTGCCCGCACCGCGAAAAGCTGGGATGGCTGGAGGAAGCGCACTTGGTGGGTGGTTCAATACGCTATATTTATGATATTTCTAATTTGAGCCGCAAGTGTATTAACGATATGCAGGTATCTCAAACAGCCGAAGGCCTGGTGCCCGAAATTGCACCGGAGTTTACCAATTTTGGCGGCATTTTCCGCGATTCGCCCGAGTGGGGGAGTAATTCCATTATCATGCCCTGGTACGTTTACCAATGGTACGGCGATAAAAAAGTACTGGCCGATAGCTACAGTATGATGCAGCGTTATCTCACTTACCTGGCAGGTATGGCCAAAGAAAATATACTGAGCCAGGGTTTGGGCGATTGGTTCGACATCGGTCCAAAATCGCCAGGATTATCGCAAAACACCCCACAGGGCATCACAGCAACGGCTATTTATTATTACGACCTGAACATCATTAGCCAGATAGCCCGCATGCTGGGCAAACCTGCCGATGCCGTTAAATATGAAAAACTGGCTGTTGAGGTGCGCAAAGCCTTCAACCAAAAATTCTTTAACCCGCAAACCAAGCAATACGGCACCGGCAGCCAAACGGCCAATGCCATGGCGGTATACTTTAGTTTGGTGGACGCTAAAGACAAGGAAGCCGTAATTGCCAATATTGTACAGGAGATAAAAGATCACAATAATACACTCACCGCGGGCGATATTGGTTACCGTTACCTGCTCCGGGTACTTGATGATGCCGGCCGTTCGGACGTGATATTTGACATGAACAACCGCTCAGATGTACCGGGTTATGGCTATCAGTTGGCCAAGGGTGCTACTGCGTTAACCGAATCATGGCAGGCGCTGCCTGGTGTGTCAAACAATCACCTGATGCTGGGCCACATTATGGAATGGTTTTACAGCGGTCTGGGTGGCATTAAACAGCCTGATAATGTCAATGGTGTTGGTTTCAGGGCTATCGACATAAGGCCCGAACCAGTGGGTGATGTAACATCGGCGCAAGCCAAAACGCAGTCGCCTTACGGTACCATCAGCACTAAATGGGAGAAAAAGAACGGCACTTTTGTGCTGGATGTAGAGATACCCGCCAACAGCCGGGCAACGGTTTACCTACCGGTTGCCAAAACTGCAAAGCTGAGCATGAACGGTAACGTTGTGCAGGCTTCAGCGTATGAGAAGGGTAAGGCTATAGTAAAAGTGGGTTCGGGAGTTTATAGGTTTGAGGCGAGGTAAGTGCCCCACCCCGACCATCCCCGGTAGGGAGGGAGATAGGGAAGAGATTGCCCCGCCGTTGTCTGTGTCCTCACAGACAACTATGTAGGCGAGTGTATAAACACTGTTCAATACATTTAATTAAATACCTGATTGAACAGAGGAGTAATTAAGAAGAAAAAGAGATTATTTTCGATTTTTTCATGATTTTCAGAGATAAAAAGTACGAGATGAAATATAAAAAAATAGGTTTAGTGCTGAGTTTGTTATTTTTTGCAGCTGCTACACTTTTGGCGCAAAAGGCAAAAAAGGAAGTGCCCGAAAGCGTAATGAACGACATTTACGAAAAGATAAAAACGCCGCACAAATATGGACTGGCGCTGGTTCCAGTGGAGAACAGCAAGAAAATGGATTGCCCAACCGTGTTCCGTAAAAATGGGCAGTGGTACATGAGCTACATTATTTTCGACGGCCGTGGTTACGAAACCTGGTTGGCTCACAGTACCGACTTATTGAACTGGAAAACCACCGGCCGCATCCTCTCTTTTACCGATACTACCGATTGGGACAGCAACCAAAAAGCGGGCTACGTAGGCCTACAAGATCCTAAATGGGGTGGCAGCTACGAACTTCAAAAGTATGATAATAAGTACTGGATGTCGTACTTTGGTGGAAACAGCACCGGTTATGAAAAAGGTCTGTTATCAATCAATATGGCTTACACCGAAAAGGACCCCGCCGTGGTACACGAGTGGAGCCGTTTGCCAAAACCAGTGCTCATGTCTACCGACAGCAATGTGCAGTGGTGGGATAACCACACCATGTATAAGGAAACGGTGCTTTGGGATAAAAAGAAATCGTTGGGGCATCCTTTCATTATGTATTACAATGCCAACGGCGACAGCGTGAACAAAAAGCGTGGTGCCGAGCGTATAGGCATGGCTTTTTCGGACGATTTAAAAACCTGGACGCGTTACAAGAACAACCCGCTATTAGACCATAACATTGGCATAACCGGCGACCCATACCTGCAAAAAATTGGCGATGTTTGGGTAATGTTCTATTTCGGGGCATTTTGGAAAGACAAGGGAGGCGCGTTCAACCGTTTTGCCTGCTCATACGACCTGGAAAACTGGACCGAATGGAAAGGTGACGACCTAATCAAATCAAGCGAGCTGTATGACGATATGTTTGCGCATAAATCATGCGTAATAAAATGGAAAGGTGTGATTTACCACTACTATTGCGCAGTAAATAAGGCCGATCAGCGTGGTATTGCGGTAGCTACCTCAAAAGATATGGGCAAGAGTAAATTGAACTTTATTGCTCCCCCGCCGCCGAAAGCGAAGAAGAATTAAGGGTTTCTACAGATATAGAAACCTGTCATCTCGAACGATAGCAAGCGATTAATATAACGCATAGGATTCCTCCTAACGTCGGAATGACAGGTGGTGAAATACTGCGAGAGGTGCAGTTTGCGTTAGGGATAGTAGCGTAAAGCCCGGAACGCAGCATAGCGAAGTGAGGACTTGCAGCGGATAGCCCGGGCCGGAGGCAACGCCCATATTGGTTATAGAGTTAATTAGAAACAAAACCGTCATTGCGAGGAACGAAGCAATCTCTGAACTTAGCATAGTGACGCCTACGCAGCGATTGCTTCGTTCCTCGCAATGACGTGTAAATAAAAAAATATTACTCCATGCGGTTAAAGTTTTTAAGTGTATTAGCAGTATTAATGTTTAGCCTGGCTGTGGCGTATGCCCAAACCGGACGTAAGGTAGAAAGCTTCAACAGCAACTGGCGGTTTTATTTAGGTGACGAAAATAACGCTAAATATGCTGATTATAATGATAGCGAATGGCGGCAACTTACTGTTCCGCATGACTGGAGCATTGAGGGAAAGTTTGACGAAAAGAACCCGACCGGGCAGGCCGGAGGTGGTTTGCCAGCCGGCATAGGCTGGTACCGCAAAACGTTCACCGTACCGCAAACTGCGCAGGGCAAGAATGTTTTTATTGATTTTGACGGTGTGTATTGCAACAGTGAAGTTTGGATAAACGGGCATTCGCTGGGTAAGCGGCCTAACGGGTATATCTCGTTTCAGTATGATTTAACGCCTTATTTAAATTATGGTGCGCAAAAAAATGTTATAGCCGTTAAGGTAGATAATTCGGCACAGCCTAATTCGCGCTGGTATAGCGGGTCGGGTATTTACCGCAATGTGTGGTTAACCACTACCTCAAAATCATACATACCGCAGTGGGGAACGTTTGTAACTGCACAGGTTAATGCGGCTAATGCTATTGTGCACATGCAAACGCAGGTAGTGGTTAAGCAAAAAGGATTACATTTAAAGGCTTCGGTACTTACGCAATCGGGGCAGCTGGTTAACTCTATTACCACTGCTTTAGATGGTAACGACAGTCTGGCTACCATCAATCAAAATATCATAGTAGGTCAGCCTAAATTATGGTCGGTTGATAACCCTTATTTGTACAAAGTGGTTTTTCAGGTGCTTTCGGGTAAGCAGGTTATAGATAAGTACGTTACGCCAATAGGCATCCGCAGCTTTAATTTTGATGCAGATAAGGGCTTTTCGCTCAATGGTGAGCGCATGAAAATAAAGGGTGTTTGTATGCACCATGATTTAGGTGCGTTAGGCGCGGCTGTAAACGTGCGTGCTATGGAGCGCCAGCTGGAGATTTTGAAAGCCATGGGTTGTAATGCTATCCGCACCTCACACAATCCACCTGCGCCGGAGTATCTTGGTTTGTGCGACCGTATGGGCTTTATTGTGATGGATGAAGCCTTTGATATGTGGGCCAAAAAGAAGAACAAGCAGGATTATTACCAGTATTTCCCCGCATGGCACAAGGCGCGATTTGGAAGACCAGATCAAGCGCGACCGTAACCACCCATCGGTTATGATGTGGAGTATTGGTAATGAGATACGCGAACAGTTTGACAGCACAGGAATTACCATCACCCGCGAACTGGTTAAAATTGTAAAGGACTTAGATAATACCCGTCCCGTAACTACGGCATTGAGCGAGGCCGATGGCAAGAAAAATTTCCTGTATAAATCGGGTGCGCTGGATATTTTGGGCTTCAACTATCACCCCGAAACTTATGCCGATTTCCCTAAGAATTATCCCGGCGAAAAATTTGTAGCGGCCGAAACCATTTCGGGCTATGCTACCCGCGGATATTATGATACCCCTACCGATAGCACCCGCCACTGGCCTACCAGTTCTAAAGCCAACTTTACGCAGGGTAACGACCAATTTGCCGTGCCTGCGTACGATAATGTGGCTGCCTATTGGGGATCTACCCATGAGGAAACCTGGAAGCTGATAAAAAAATATGACTACCTATCGGGCGAATTTGTATGGTCGGGTTTTGACTTTATTGGCGAACCGGTACCTTACCCATGGCCTGCCCGTAGTTCGTATTATGGTATTATTGATTTAGCGGGTTTCCCTAAAGATGTGTACTATATGTACCAAAGCGAGTGGACCGATAAGCCGGTGCTTCACCTTTTACCCCATTGGAACTGGGAAACCGGCAAAACGGTAGATGTATGGGCGTATTACAATAATGCCGACGAAGTAGAGCTGTTTCTGAACGGCCGCTCCTTAGGCACCCGTAGCAAACAGGGTGAAGACCTGCACGTAGTTTGGAAAGTACCTTTTGAACCGGGTGTGCTCAAAGCGGTATCACGTAAAGACGGTAAAGTGGTGTTAACCGAAGAAAAGCGTACCGCAGGTAAACCTGCCAAAATTGAACTGATTGCCGACCGTAAGCTTATTAAATCTGACGGTAAAGACCTATCTTTTATAACAGTGCGCATTTTAGATGCCGCCGGTAATGTGTTGCCCGATGCTGACAATCTAGTGAACTTTACCATTAAAGGCAAAGGCACTTTAGCTGGGGTGGATAATGGCGCGCAGGCAAGTATGGAATCATTTAAGGAACCACAACGTAAGGCTTTTCATGGGCTTTGTTTAGCTATTGTACAAGCAAGCAAAAGCCCGGGTTTAGTAACCTTTACCGCTCGTGCTGAAGGTTTAATGCCCGCTACGGTGACTATAAAAGTGAAGTAATTAACCCCACCCAACCCTCTCCGCCTTAGGCGGAAGGGCTCTTTTTAGCATGTGACTTTTTTAAGAATTTAGCCCTGCAATTTTTTAAAGCCCTCCCTTTTGGGGAGGCTATAACTGGTTAAGATAATATGTTACAATAGGTGGCGAAGATGATATAGGGTAACGTATTATCTATCCGATAGTTTTGCTTGCAAGGCAATGGCGTTCTCAGCCATGCCGACCAATTAAACCCAATTATCAGTTTTTATATAGATGAAAAGCTTACCGGCTCTCGATCTTGGTGTTATTGCTATATACCTGTTGGCCATGTTGCTGGTTGGCTTTTACTTTTCGCGCAAAAACAAAAGTGCCGAACAGTTTACCAAAGCATCGGGCACCATACCTGGTTGGGCCTTGGGTATATCAATATATGCTACTTTTTTAAGCAGCAATACTTTTTTGGGCGTGCCGGGCAAAACCTTCGGCACCAACTGGAACGCTTTTGTGTTCAGCCTTTCTATGCCGCTGGCGGCCTGGTTTGCAGTTAAATACTTTGTGCCTTTTTACCGTAATACGGGCGAGGTTTCGGCTTACACCCATCTTGAGCACCGTTTTGGTGCCTGGGCACGTACTTATGCTGTAATTTGCTTTTTGCTTACACAATTGGCGCGTATGGGTTCAATATTTTTCGGTATAGCATTGAGTTTGCAGGCGCTTACCGGTTTTAGTATGAAGATGATCATCATCACCATGGGCATCTGTATCATCATCTATACCGTTCTTGGGGGCATCGAAAGCCGTGATATGGACCGAGGTGGTACAAGGGATTATTAAAACCTTTGGTGCGTTGCTCATCCTCTATATTATTATTACCAATATGCCGGGCGGCGTAAGTAAAATGGTTGAAATAGGTAACGCTGATAGCAAGTTTAGTTTGGGCAGCCTCGCGCCCGATTTTACTACCTCCACCTTTTGGGTGGTGCTGTTGTACGGCTTTTTTATCAACCTCAATAATTTTGGTATGGACCAAAATTATGTGCAGCGTTATCATACGGCAACATCATCCAAACAAGCCGCAAAATCAATTTGGTTATGCGTTTGGCTGTATGTTCCGGCCTCGTTATTGTTTTGTGTTATTGGTTCGGCTTTGTATGCTTACTACCAGGTTAATCCAGAGCTTACCGAAGCTATTCGTCATCAGGTGGCAACAGAGCGTTTGCCCGGAGCATCGGCTGTCGATATCGCCCAAATGGCTTCATTATTAAAACCCGAAGATTATGGCGATAAGGTGATGCCCAACTTTATGGTTACCAAAATACCAGCGGGCTTGGTAGGGTTAATAGTTTCAGCCATCTTATCGGCCGCCATGAGCACCATTAGTTCAGGTATGAATGCCTCGGCCACGGTGTTTGCCGAAGATATTTACAAGCGCTACTTCAAATCAAATATTAGCCAGAAACAAAACATGAACTTGCTGCATACAGCTACTGTTGTGGCAGGTGTTGCTGGTGTAGCCGCAGGTATAGCCATGATAGGCGTAAAAAGCGTACTCGATGTATGGTGGCAACTATCGGGCATATTTGCCGGGGGTATGCTGGGCCTGTTTTTGCTGGGTATCATCAGTAAGCAAACCCGTAACCATGAGGCTATTGTTGCCATCATTATCGGTATCATCGTTATTTTGTGGATGACGCTTTCGCCGCTTTTGCCGGCCAGTTATGGCATGCTGCGCAACGTGTTGCACCAAAACATGGTAATTGTTATTGGTACGCTGGTTATCTTTTTAACAGGTATTATACTCACCCGCATCAAACAAAATAAGGCTGCTCAAACAGCGGCTGCAAATCATTAATTCATTTATCTATTTGTTCCCTTATACTATAATGACTACCAATAATTCAACATCAGCCAAAAAAGGTTTTATCCCGGTAATGGTTACCCCATTTACTGAAACAGGTAAGATAGATTTTAATGCCCTAACCGGCTTAACCGAATTTTATCTCGAAGCCGGTGCGGCAGGCTTGTTTGCCAATTGCCTCTCGAGCGAGATGTTTGAACTGGATGAAGCAGAACGTATACAACTTATTGAGCATGTGCTAAAAGTAACAAACGGTAGTGTACCTGTAGTAGCAACCGGCACCTTTGGCGGCCCAATAGCCAAACAAGCCGGATTTGTAAACCGCGTAGCCGATACTGGTGTACAGGCCGTGATAGGCGTAACAGGTTTGTTGGCCGATGAAAACGAAAGCGACGAAGGGTTTAACGGCAGGGTAGAGGAACTGATGCAGTTAACCGGCAATGTATCGTTGGGGTTTTACGAGTGCCCCGTGCCTTATAAAAGATTGATATCACCAAAACAGTTAGAGCAATTTGTGGCAACCGGCCGGGTAACTTACCATAAGGATACCTGTTTAGATATTGAGCAGATTAAGGCAAAACTGAAAGCCACGGAGAGCAACCCTAACTTTGGTTTGTACGATGCCTACATGGCGCATGCCGTCGATTCATTAAAAGCAGGCTCGGCTGGTTTATCGTGTATACAGGGTAATTATTTCCCTGAACTGATTGTATGGTTATGCGATAATTACAACAATGAGGCGTTAGCGGCTGAGGTTGATCGTGTACAACAATTTTTTATCAGCAATATGGATGTAATGCACAACGTGTATCCAAAGGTTGCAAAATATTATCTTCAAAAGCGGGGTGTTAATATTACCGATTTTACCCGTCGCGATGTTGGTGTTTTTACTCCCCAGATTAAGCAGCAGGTTGATACATTATACGATGATTACATGGGCTTGCAACAGCATTTGGAATTGAAAAGTAGCATTTGATCAAGAGTTTCAGGTTTGATCATTTTATTAAGTCGTTTTTGAGTCTGTAAGAATTTTCGATTTATCAAATTTGTACCAATTGTGCTAAATGATTAACTATTTCTTTATATACAATTCAATTATTTATGAGCTTATTATAAAAACGAATATTAACAATATTCTATAAAATGTAACTGGCTGTAACATTGCTTTAAACGGTCTTATTTTGCTGGAATTCAATGTCAATATCATACAATAAATTGATAAGAAGTGTTAAAAAACTGTTTTTACGATATTGGATATTTGTAATCTAACCAGTTCGTAAAAGCTAATATAATTCATAAACCAATACTTTAAACCTATTCAAATAGCTAATAATCAGTTTTTTGTGTAGTTGGTACACTAAGGTGCGCGGCTGAGGTAACTGTTTATAAGCAAGGTGAGTAACCGTAAGTATGATGATATATTTACAAATTGGTGTTTTATCGATAATATGTTAAATACAAGCACTACACAACAAGTTTTATTAGTAGCCAGCGGTGATCTTCGCCTGTCGGCCAACCAAAATTGCTGGGCAGCTCAGGCTGAGATGGAGCGCTTGTTAACCGCTGCCATCGAAAAGCAGGGCTGGACAGCTAAACGTGCTCATGCTTACAACGAAACCAAGCAACATGGTTTTATCGATTCTCAGAAAATGGGTATCGAGGTTTTCCGCAATATTGATACAAACCAACCCATTATAATTGCCGAAAGTGTTTGGCAATATACCCATCACGTTTTAGCCGGTTTAACCACTCATAAAGGGCCCATTTTAACTTTGGCCAATTGGGATGGCACCTGGCCAGGTTTGGTTGGTATGCTTAATCTTAATGGATCATTAACCAAAGCCGGTGTTAATTACAGCACCCTTTGGAGCGAAGATTTTACCGATGCCTTTTTTACCCAAAAACTACAGGAGTGGTTGCAAACCGGAAATATAGAGCATAGCCAAAACCACGTAAAAAGTTACAACGAGGTTGATCTTCCTAAAGAAGACGGAACCGCCGGCCGTAACTTTGGGCAAAAGCTTAAAAGCAATAAAGCCATTATGGGCGTGTTTGATGAAGGCTGTATGGGCATGTTCAACGCCATTATTCCGGATGACTTGTTACACGCTACCGGTTTATTTAAAGAACGTTTGAGCCAGTCTACCCTTTATGCTGCCATGTTGCAGGTTAAGGATGAAGAAGCCCGTGAGGTATTGAACTGGTTGCTGCAAAAAGGTATGCAATTTAGCTGGGGTACCAATCCCGAAACTGAACTTACCGAAGTGCAAACACTGGAGCAATGCAAAATGTATGTTGCCGCCCTGCGCCTGGCCGACGAGTTTGGCTGCGATACGATAGGTATACAATACCAGCAAGGCTTAAAAGACCTTACCGCTGCCAGCGATTTGGTAGAAGGTCTGTTAAATAATCAGGATCGGCCTCCGGTTAAATCAACCGACGGACGTGAGCTTTACGCTGGTGACGCATTACCTCATTTTAACGAGGTAGATGAGTGTGCCGGTTTAGATGCCCTGGTAACTTACCATTTATGGAAAGAACTGGGTATGCCTGGCGAAACCACCTTACATGATATACGTTGGGGCGAACACTTTAAAGGTGATGGTATCGATGATTTTGTATGGGTGTTTTTAATCTCAGGAGCAGCTCCTCCGGCCCATTTTATTGATGGTTATAAAGGTGCCTCGAGTGATAGGCAGCCGGCTATGTACTTCCGTTTGGGTGGTGGTAGCTTAAAAGGCATCAGCAAGCCGGGGTATTTGGTTTGGAGCCGTGTTTATGTGATGAACAATGAGCTGCATTGCGATTTAGGCGTAGGCGAATCTGTTTTGTTGCCTGATGCTGAAACCCATCGCCGCTGGAACCTGACTACACCACAATGGCCTATTATGAACGCTACGTTAAAAGGCGTATCGCGAGATGAGTTAATGGCACGTCACAAGGCCAACCATATACAGGTAGTTTACGCCACTAATGAAAGCAAAGCACACCAGGCCTGCCGTATAAAGGCAGCTGCATTGAGCGCGATGGGTTTGCAAGTACACTTTTGTGGCGACGTTAAATTTTCAAATAACTAATTAGTAACGATAATGAGAAGAGTGATTTATGCCGTACTATCAGTAATAATGCTAATGAGCTTTACTGCTGTTATGGCACAAGACGGAACGAGTGCTGCCGAAAAAGAGATTGCTTACCGTAAAGTGGTTTTTGAACGTTCGGCCAAAATTGTAAAGGGACTTAATTTAACCGATTCGGCTAAAGCGCTGGAGGTAACCAAGGTTGTTGCCAAGCAGTACCAGGACCTGAATGATATCTACGTATTCCGTGATAACCGTAAGGCTGCAATTAAAGCCGAAACCGGTGATAATAAAGAAGCCGCAGCTACGCAGTTAAAAAAGCTTGAGGAAGAAACCACTGCTAAAATTGACAAACTGCATCCGCAATATCTGAGCCGTTTAACCAAAGCCGGTTTAACAGCCGAACAGGTAAACGCGGTTAAAGACGGCATGACTTACAATGTGCTTAATGTAACCATGACAGCTTACAACGCCATGTTACCAAACCTTACCACCGAGCAAAGAACGCAAATACTGGCCTGGCTTACCGAAGCGCGTGAGCATTCTATGGATGCCGAATCATCTGAAAAAAAGCATGCCTGGTTTGGTAAATACAAAGGACGTGTAAATAATTACCTGTCTGCAGCCGGCATCGACATGAAGAAGGAAGAAGCTGCGTGGCTTGCCCGTGTGAAAGAAGAAAAAAACAAGCAGCAAAGCAACAACTAAAAGGCATTTGAGCATGGGGCCTTAAGCCCTATGCTCATTGTATATACTATATAATTAAGTTATCACAATAAAAGCTAATTACATGAATAAAAAAATACTATAACACTCCACACATCCCCAATTTTTAATAAAACCCAATTTGTGAACTATACTAAATTAAAAAGATGAAGAAAATTCTACTTTTCTTATCGTTATGCTTTTGTGCTGTTACCATGGCATATGCACAAACTCGTACCATTACCGGTACAGTTGTAAGCGATAAAAATGAGCCGCTTGTAGGCGTAACCATTCAGGTAAAAGGAGGTTCTACCGCAGCTCAAACAGATGTTAATGGTAAATACTCCATTAAAGTTACCAACCTTCAAAACGTAGTGCTTACCGTTAAATATGTAGGCTATGCTTATCAGGAGCGTACGCTGCGTGTTGGTGAAAATAACTTTGATGTTAAATTGATGCCATCAACCGAAAACCTCGAAGATGTTGTTGTGGTTGGTTACGGTACCCAGCGCAAAGCTACCTTAACAGGTGCGGTATCAAACGTTGATATTAGAAAGGTTGAAGATGTACCCGCGCTTAATGCCAGTGCTTTGTTAAGAGGTACTGCTCCGGGCTTAAGCGTTTCGGGAGGTACACAACGTCCGGGCCAATCAGCTACCATTACTATTCGTAATCCTGTTGCATTTGCCAAAGACGGTGGCCAAGGTACTAATCCGTTGTTTGTAATTGATGACGTTATTAGAACACAGGCTGATTTTGATTTGCTTGATCCTGTACTTATCGAAAGTATTAGTATCATGAAAGATGCTGAGGCTGCTATTTACGGTATTTCGGGTGCTAATGGTGTAATTTTAGTGCGTACTAAAAGAGGTAAGCAAGGTGCTCCTAAAGTAAACTTCAGTAGCTCGGTGGGTATTTCAAACGCTACCATGTTGCCTAAAATGATGAACTCATTGCAGTTGGCAACATTTAACAACGATTACAATCAAGGTCGTGCTGCAATTACCACAATATCTGGTAGCAACTCTTACCTTACAGATCCATCTTTCCAAACAAATTACTACAATGCTGATGGTTTTTTAGTTAGACCAGGTTTTACGGTTACTAACGGAACTTATTTTGGTAACGGAACAAGTACTACTGATAATACTCGTTTTGCCGACTGGTACACACCTGATGAGTTAGCTTATTACGCCAACAATAGTCATAACTATTTAAAAGAAGCATTTAAAAATGCTGTAGTACTGCGCGAAGCACTAAGTATTAGTGGTGGTACTGATAAAATTACTTATTTTCTTGGTGGCGACTATGTAAAACAAGGGTCGAACTTTGAAGGTATTAACTCTAATAAGTATGGCTTAAGGGCTAATATTGAAGCTAAGCCAGCCAAAGGATTAACCACATCAGTATCTATAAGTACAGATGTAGGTTACTCAAAAAGTTACTTTTATAAATTGAACAGTACTTCGGAGAGTTTGGACAACGACGTTGCTACGTTGCAGAATATCCAGCCATGGCAAGAGTATTTTATTAATGGTAACCCGGTAGTTTTAGGGGCTTCCAACACAGGTGGTATTGATAATATCAACTACTTCCATATTCGTAATACTGATAACTTTACCGATAGCAAAAGCTTTGTTACAAACCTTTTAGGTAAAATTACTTACGAAATTCCGGGTGTTAAAGGTTTAACCGCCACTGCTACCTTAAATAAAAATATTAATAATACTTTAGGTAAGCAGTTTGGTACAACTTTCCAGTACTATAAATACGCAGGTACCGGTACAAACAAACATATACCAGGCGGAGCTTTATTAAACACTTACAACATTTCGAATGGTGACAGGGTACGTTTAAACCCGGTTTTTGCTGATAACTATCAGTTAGATGCCGGCTTAAACTACAGCCGTACCTTTGGTAAACATAGCATATCTGCATTATTACTTTACGAACAACGTGAGTCAAACTCTGAAGGCGTTGCAGCAATGTCAGAGGGGGTGATAGCCGGTGCATTACCATATCAAACCTTTACTACAGGTGCCCAAACATCAACTCAGTCAAGCCAAATAAGCCAGTTCGGTTTTCAATCGGTAATTTCACGATTGAATTACTCATATGCTGATAAATACTTAGTGCAATTAGTATATAGGGCCGATGGTAGCTCACGTTTTGCACCTGGTAATAATTGGGGTAGTTTCCCGGCAGCTTCATTAGGCTGGGTTGTTTCTGAAGAGCCCTTCTTTAAAAGCAATGTTAAATGGATGGATATGTTAAAATTCCGTACATCGGTAGGTTTAACAGGTACCGATAATACAAGGCCATACCAATTTATTGCAAACTATAACCTGGGTACTGGTAGCAGCGGTGGTGCAGTATTCAATGGTAATGATGCACGAACCATAGCTATCAGATCAAACCTTTCTATTCCAAACGCAGGAGTGGTATGGGATCATGTATTTAAAACCAACTATGGTGTAGATATGCAGTTCTTAAAAAATCGTTTAAATGTAACTGCTGAATATTTTTACAACTATGGTTATGATTTATTAACCAGCTTATCATCTTCTGTTCCTGCTACAATAGGTGCCAGCGTACCTACCGAAAATTATTCAAAAGTTAACATGTTCGGTTATGAGATACAGGTAGGCTGGAGAGATTCTAAAGGCAAGTTTTCTTACAGCTTTAGTCCGTTCTTTGCCTGGAATGATAACAAGAATATCAAAATTGATGTTTCATCTGGTAACATCGGAACTATTCAGGACTTAACCGGTAAATCAAGTGATCCTGGTGTTTTAGGTTATAAATCATTAGGTATCATTCGTACACAGGAAGAAGCCAACGCTATTATTGCCTCTCGCGCAGCAGCAGCAGGTGGTGCTGCCAACGTGAAAATATTAGGCCAACGTATTATGCCTGGTATGATCAACTATGAAGACTTGAATGGTGACGGTGTAATTACAGAGGGTTTTTCCGACCAGAAATACTTAACTAAAAAACAATCTAACCACTACAGCTTAGGTTTAAACTTTGGTGCAGGTTATGGTCCGGTAACGCTTAACGTAATCATGGGCGCATCATGGGGTGGCTGGACAAACATTGATGGTAAAAAGCCATTTAACCAATCAAGTAGCGGTGCTTCAATTTATGATAACCGTCCGGTTTACTGGGCTGATCACTGGACGCCAACTAACACCAGTGCCAAGTTCCCGGCACCAGGTTACTTAGCCACGTATGATGTTACCAGCGATTTTTGGTTAGTTCGTGCATCGTCATTCAATGTTACCAACGCAACACTTAACTTCGCTATGCCATCTAACTGGTCTCGTAAAGTTGGATTTAATAGTGTAAGAATTTATGCAACTGCAACCAACCCTATCCAGTTTATCAATCCTTTCCCCGACGGCTACCGTGATCTGCAAACCGGATTATATACCTATCCTACTTTGAGAACTGTATCATTTGGTTTAAACCTTGGTTTATAAACTTTTGAGTTATGAAAAAATTAAACATTAATATATTAATCCTTGGCGCAACTGCGCTTATAGCAACAAGCTGTAAAAAGGTTTTAGAAAAACAGGATCTTGGAACGTTTCAGGTAGATCAGGTTTATAATGATTCTGTTACAACCAAACTAAGTGTTGATTATCTGTATAGTCAAAATCAGCCCGGCTGGTTTGGCAATTCAGGCGGTTCAATCAGCGGAACTTTAAGTTCGTTAACAGATGAACAATATGGCGATAACGTATTTACAAGAGGGTCTGTTACTATTGCTTCGGTAACTGATATAGCAACAGCCAATGCCGCTAATAACAACTATGGTAAAATACGTAGTATTAATATGTTCATCCGTGATGTAAATGGTGGAACAATGCCTTTGGAGGTTAAACGCAGGTTTAACGCGCAGGCATACTTCTGGCGTGCATACCGCTATTTTGAGCTGGCTAAAGTTTACGGTGGCGTGCCTTTGGTAACTACACCTCTTGAAGCCGTTGGCGATGAAGCAAAACAAGCTGCGTTACTTCCGCGTAGTAATGCAGCTGCAACTTTTGCCTTAATCAAAAGTGATTTGGATTCGTGTGTAAAATACTTACCGGGTAAATGGCCTAATACCAGTGATTATGGTCGTATTACCTCAGGAGCTGCAGCCGCATTTTTAGGACGTGTATTGTTAACTTACGCCAGTCCATTATTTAACCCCACTAATGATGTGACACGCTGGCAAGCAGCTTATGATGCTAATCTAAAAGCTGTAACATTACTTAAAGCAAACGGATTTGGTTTATATAACAAGTTTGATTATACCATGTGGACTAATGAAAAAAATATCGAGTCTGTTTTGGTAACCGGTTACAACACTAATCAGACTGATAACGGTAAAAACAACAATACTTATACTAACAACACGGTTCCCCGTTATATAGGTACTGGTAGTGGTTCAAATCAACCTACCTGGGACATGGCCCGTGCTTTCCCAATGAAAGATGGTAAAGATACCCTTACATCTAAGTATCAATATACAGCCCAAACTTTCTACAAAAACCGTGATCCTCGTTTTGATCAAACTATTGCTTATAACGGTGCCCTTTGGCCATTAGTAGGTAACTCAAATTACCGTGTTTGGACTTATTTTTATTCAAACAACAAAAATAGCCCTAATAACTTAACAACAACAGAAACCAATGCAAGTGCCAGTGGCTTGTATTTGCGTAAAGCAATCGATCCATCGTTAAGCCAAACCAATTTGCAGTTTGCGGGTACTGATTGGATTGAGATTCGTTATGCAGAAGTATTACTCAACTTAGGTGAATGTGCTGCTGAATTAAATAAATTAGGAACTGCCGAAGAAGCTTATGCAGGTATCGTAGCAATCAGACAGCGTGCCGGTATTGAGCCTGGTACCGATAACCTTTATGGACTTACCGCTGGTATGAACAAACAGCAAATGATCGATGCTATCATGAAAGAAAGGCAAATTGAATTTGCTTTTGAAGGTAAGCGTTTCTGGGATCTTCAACGCAGAAAACTAATTGAAACTGTACTTAATGGCAAGAGAAGAATGGCAGTTGTTTTTGTGTTAAACAATAACAATTCTTACACCGATTATATAGCAAGCTCGCGCGATGCTTCGGCTAATACCAATTTTGATAACTTATATACTACCAGCTTTAAGGTAACTACTAAGTTTTTAGATAACTCTGCAATAGCCTATCAATCGGCTGCTACCTATTTCTATGGTTTGCCTGTTGGAGCTATTCAAAACAACGTTAAGTTAGAACAAACAGTAGGTTGGGGCGGAAGCTTTGATCCGCTGAAATAGTAAATTATAATAAAATTAATATGAGGGAGGCATTTTTGCCTCCCTTTTTGTTTACTAAGTTTATATAATCTTAACTAAACCAAGTTGCACTTAAATGGTCTCATTTAGTATAAAATGCGGCTGTTTTGCAGGTACTGTAACATGTTTGCTATATAGCTTCCTAAAGTGGCTGTAAAAGGGGCAATGCTAACATCTCATAATAGTTTGTTAATATTTTATATAAAATCCGCCGTACTTCATTGCATATTTGAATAAAGTAATCAGAAACCAAATATTACCAACGTTTCCTGCAATTTGTTTGTTTAAAGCTTTTGCACATGGGGTATAAACTGTGGTTCGATAAGCATAACCACCGGTAATAACCAATACAAATAAACTGAAAATGAAGAATAAGTTTTTGCTGGCTTTACTATGTTCGGCAACTTTTGCTACCAAAAGTGCATGGGCACAGTACCCCGATATTCCTGCCGATGTAAAAGCGGCAAGCGAAGCCATGATGAAAGAAAATCAACGCAAGTCAGACTCTGCCTGGCAAATTGCTTACAAGCAGGTTGATTATGATATGCGTCATGGTAAACCTTTCATTCCATGGGCATCACGCCCAACTGATTTACCTCAGGCTGATATTAAAGCATTTCCGGGTGCCGAAGGTGGTGGCGCTTACTCATTTGGTGGCCGTGGTGGCAAAGTATACGTAGTAACCAGTTTAGCCGATAGTGGTCCGGGTACTTTACGCTGGGCTTGTGAGCAGGGCGGGGCACGTATTATCGTGTTTAACGTATCGGGCATCATCCGCATCAAAACACCTTTAATTATTCGTGCACCATACATCACTATCCAGGGGCAATCTGCACCGGGCATGGGTATCTGTGTGGCGGGCGAATCGGTTTGGATTAATACGCACGACGTGGTTTTACGTTACCTGCGTTTCCGCCGTGGTGAAACCAATGTTGGCCGTCGTGACGATGCCTTGGGGGGGAATCCGGTGGGTAACATTATTATTGATCATTGTTCAACCAGCTGGGGTTTAGATGAAAACATGTCGATCTATCGCCACATGTTCGACCCTGAAGATGGCAGCAAGGACGAGAAAAAAGGTACCGTTAACGTAACCATATCAAACTGTATTTATTCAGAATCATTAGATACCTGGAACCATGCATTTGGCAGCACCACCGGTGGCGAAAACAGCATGCTGGTACGTAACCTTTGGGCCGATAATACCGGCCGTAACCCATCAGTGGGCTGGAACGGTATTTACAATTTTGTAAACAACGTGGTATTTAACTGGGTACACCGCTCAATGGATGGCGGCGATTATACTGCTAAATTCAACATCATCAATAACTACTTCCAGCCCGGACCGGCTACGCCTAAAAATGAGCCTGTGGGTCACCGTATTTTAAAACCGGAGTCGGGCCGTAGTAAGCTAAAATACAAAGTATATGGTATGTGCTACGTTAATGGCAACATTATGGAAGGCAATGCCAAAGTAACTGCCAACAACTGGGATGGTGGTGTGCAGGTAGAAGGCGAAAAAGGTGAGGAAATGGAAGGTACCGGTAAATATACCGACTACATGAAGTGGAACAAGCCATTCCCAATGCCGGCTACCAAAATAATGGATGCCAAAACCGGCCGTGCGTTTGTATTAGCCAATGCTGGTGCAACCTTGCCGGTACGTGATGCGGTTGATACCCGAATTGTTAAACAGGTTACAACAGGTAAAATAGAATATAAAGAAGGTGTTAAATTACCTGAAACTCAGTTTAAGCACCGTCGCTTACCTATCGATTCGTATAAGATCGGCATCATAACCGATCCAAGCCAGGTAGGTGGTTACCCTGATTATAAAGGCACTCCTTACAAAGACAGTGATAACGATGGCTTGCCTGATGCATGGGAAATTGCCCACGGCTTAAATCCTAAAAATGCTGATGATTCGGCTGCTATGGCTAAAAATGGCGGAGGTTACAGCAACATCGAAGTTTATTTGAATACACTGGCTCAAAAAGGTGAGAAAAGTGTAGCACCAGTTAAGTAACTTTAATGGAATGATAAGTAATTCCAATTTAAATAAAGGCATTAAGGTTTTGGTTGGTTGCATGTTTGGGTGCGTGCTTATGCACGCGCCCGCATGGGCCCAAAAAGCAAATAAAGTTAAACCCCAGCCTCCGGTTGCCGCTGAAAAGAGCGGCAAACTTGTTTATGCGGTTAACGGTAAAGGAGATCGCATTCCCGATTATTCGTACGCAGGTTACAAGGCTTCCGAACAACCCATACCCGATGCACAGGTAAAAGTAGTGGTGCCTGTTAAACCTGGCGATGCCACTGTGCGCATACAAGCTGCAATTGATTATGTAGCAGGTTTAACCGCTAACAAAAGTGGCCTTAAAGGTGCTGTGCTTCTACAAAAAGGAACTTACGAAGTAAACGGAAGCCTGAAATTCAAATCATCGGGCGTGGTTTTACGTGGCAGCGGAATGGGTAACGATGGCACCACGTTGATAGCCGCCGGTACCGACCGTGAAACGTTCATAAGAATTGCAGGTAAAGACGACCGTAAGATTAGCGACACTGTTAAAATAGCCGATGCCTATGTGCCGGTTAACGCCACTTCATTCAATGTAACAGGGAAATATAAAGTAGGTGACCATGTCTTCATTCGTCGCCCGAGTACCAAAAACTGGATAGAACTATTAAAAACCGACCACTTTGGCGGCGGCATCACCGCATTGGGCTGGAAACCCGGTGAGCGTGATGTGATCTGGGACAGGACCATAACTGCTGTATCTGGTAATAAGATCAATATTGATGCACCGCTTACCACAGCTTTGGATACTGCTTACGGCGGCGGTTTAGTAAGTAGCTATCAGTGGGCTGGTCGTATCAGCAATATTGGTATCGAAAACCTTAAACTGAAATCAACTTACGACGCTCAAAATTCTAAAGACGAAGCACACCGCTGGATGGCCATCACGATGGAGAATGTTCAGGATGCCTGGGTACGCCAGGTAGCATTTGAGCATTTTGCAGGTTCGGCCGTTTTTGTATTAGAAACAGGTAACCGCATCACCGTTCAGGATTGTAAATCAACTGCCCCCGTTTCCGAAATAGGAGGACAGCGCCGTTATACTTTTTATACTATGGGTGGGCAAACGTTGTTCCAGCGTTTATATGCCGAGCAGGGTTATCATGACTTTGCCGTGGGCTATTGTGCTCCTGGTCCTAACGCATTTGTACAATGCCAGGCCTGGCAGCCGCATAGCTTTAGCGGAGCTATAGATAGTTGGTCGTCGGGTGTGCTGTTTGATGTAATTAACATTGATGGCCAAGCCTTGAGTTATGCAAACCGCGGACAAGACGGACAAGGCGCAGGGTGGACATCAGCCAATAGTATGTTTTGGAATTGCAGTGCTGGCCGTGTAGATTGTTATCAGCCACCTGGCGCTCAAAACTGGGCTTACGGTACATGGGCTCAATTTCAGGGCGATGGTTACTGGGAAGAGTCAAATAACACCATAAACCCACGCAGTTTTTACTACGCACAGTTAAAAGAACGTTTAGGTAAAGATTTGCCTAAACAACAATCAGATATTTTGCCTTTTGAGGGCGAAGCATCAAGCAGCCCAACCGTTGAGGTGGCTATGGCTTTAACCGCTAACTCGGTTAAGCCTGCCGTAACCATTGGCGATTGGGTGGAGCAATCATCGCAACGAAACCCTATTGCTGTAAATGCGTCAGGCGCTAAAACTATTGATCAACTTGGCTTCAAACAACCTGTTACCCCTGCCTTAGCCCCCAAAATGGCAGTAAGCAATGGTTGGTTGGTTAGAGGTAATACCGTTTTGAGCGGTGCCCGCATGGATTCGCCATGGTGGAATGGTTCGGTTGACCCGGTTTATTTGAAAAAGAATGCCAAACCGGCAATCACGCGTTGGGTTCCGGGCCGCACGGGTACTGGTTTAACCGACGACTTAAATGAGCTGGCAGATGGAATGGAACGTAAGCATATCGTAGGCTTCGAACAAAACTACGCCCTTTGGTATGAGCGCCGCCGCGACGATCATGAGCGCATCCGCCGTATTGATGGTGATGTTTGGCCTCCGTTTTACGAGGTGCCTTTCGCCCGCAGTGGTAAAGAGAGTGCTTGGGACGGTTTAAGTAAGTATGATATAACCACGTACAACAAGTGGTATTGGAGCCGCTTAAAACAGTTTGCTACCCTGGCCGATCAAAAAGGACTGGTATTAATTAACCATAGCTATTTTCAGCACAATATTATAGAAGCCGGTGCGCATTATGCCGATTTCCCGTGGCGACCGGTAAACAATATCAATAACACAGGTTTCCCCGAGCCGGTGCCTTACGCGGGCGATAAGCGCGTGTTTATGGCCGAGCAGTTTTATGATGAAACGCATCCGGTTCGCCGTAAACTGCATCAAGCGTTCATCCGCCAAAATTTAGATGCATTTGCCGATAACAATGGAGTGATCCAATTCATTAGTGCCGAGTTTACCGGCCCGTTGCATTTTGCCCAGTTTTGGGTAGAAACTATACAGCAGTGGGAAAAAGAGAAAGGTAAAAATGCAATTACCGGCATCAGCACCACCAAAGATGTACAGGATGCTATATTAGCCAACCCTGCACTTGCCCCTGCAATGGATGTTATAGATATCCGCTACTGGCACTACCAGGCCGATGGCAAAGCGTATGCTCCTGCCGGAGGTCAAAACCTGGCTCCGCGTCAGCAAGCCCGTCAGTTTAAGCCTAAGGCTACATCTTTCGAACAGGTTTACCGCGCGGTTAGCGAGTATGGCCAAAAGTACCCCGACAAAGCAGTGATTTACTCGGGCGACGGATTTGACCGTTTTGGCTGGGCGGCATTCATGGCTGGTGGTTCGTTGCCTAATCTTCCGGCAGCGGTTGATCCCCGGTTACTGGCCGATGCTTCGACCATGAAAATTGTGACTTTAAATGGCGATCCTAAAGATCAATGGGCATTAGGTAATGTTACTAAAGGTTTCATTATTTACAGCAACACTGCTACCGTTGCTACACCTGCTGTAGATGCAAATGCCAATTATGAAGTAAACTGGATAGATACCAAAACAGGCAAAACCATATCAACAAGTAAACAAAAGGGAGCAAAGCTTACTGCTTTACAAAGCCCTGCCAATGGCCCGGTTGTGCTGTGGTTAAAACGAATTTAAAATACTATGTCTAAAAAAGTCATCTGCATATTACTTTTAGCAGTAATAGGTTTGGCCTTTGTAACCGAAGGCCCGGCTGTGTTGCCTCAACTTAAAATATCGGCCAATCACCGTTACTTTTTGACCGGTAACGAAAAGCCATTTTTTTGGCTGGGCGATACCGGTTGGTTACTGTTTGCCAAACTTAACCGTTCCGAAGCCGAAAAGTACCTTGAAACGCGCAAGCAACAAGGCTACAACGTAATACAGGTAATGGTTATTCATGACATAAAAGAGGTGAATGCTTATGGCGATTCGGCTTTGGTAGCATCAAATATTGCCAAACCCAAAGTAACCGAGGGTAGCAACCCGGCCAACGCCACAGAGTACGATTACTGGGACCATGTTGACTATATAGTTGACCTCGCCGCCAAAAAAGGCATTTACATGGCACTGGTGCCCGTTTGGGGCTCGGTAGTAAAATCAAAAAATCATGATGTTCCGGCTGATAAGGCCAAAGTATATGCCGACTTTTTAGCCAAACGCTATAGAGACCGCAGCAACATCATTTGGATGAACGGAGGAGATATTGCAGGTAGCGATTCGACCAAAGTTTGGAACACTATTGGTGCAACTTTGCGCGAGAGTAACCCCGATAAACTGATTACCTACCACCCACGTGGCCGTACCCAATCATCAACCTGGTTTCATAACGAGCAATGGTTAGACTTTAATACTTTCCAATCTGGTCACCGTACTTACGCACAGGACACCTCTAAAAAAGACCTTAAATACGGCGAGGATAACTGGAAATACGTAAACGTTGATTACAACAAAACTCCCATCAAGCCTACCCTTGATGCCGAGCCATCATATGAGAAAATTCCATGGGGACTGCATAACGTAAAGCTTCCACGCTGGACGGCTGCCGATGTGCGTCGCTACGGTTACTGGTCGGTTTTTGCGGGCGGTTGCGGTTACACCTACGGTAATAACGATGTAATGCAAATGCACAAACCAACCGATAAGAACAGTGCATACGGTTCAAAACAATACTGGTACCAGTCTATCAACGATCCTGGTGCTAAGCAAATGGTGTATATCAAAAAGCTGATGCTATCACGTTCATATTTCGACCGTGTGCCCGACCAATCACTTATTGCCGGCAAACAAGGTACCCGCTACAACTACCTGCTGGCTACCCGCGGTAAAAGCTACGCCTTTATTTATACTTATAATGGTAAAAACTTTTCGGTAAATACAACCAGCTTGCCGGGTACTAAAATCAAATCATCGTGGTTTAACCCGCGTACGGGTGTTACCACAGCTGGGATTACCCAGGCTAAAGCTAAAACATTAGCTTTTAACCCGCCGGGAGAACCTAAGAATGGTAATGATTGGGTGTTGGTTTTGGATGCTATTTAAAAGAGGGACGGAGAGGATGCTCAATTCAAGAAAAAATAATTATTTGTCATTGCGATCCGCCTTAGGCGGAGGTGCATCCCCTCGTGCAACTAAGCGTGCTGGGATTGCTTCGTCGTTATCACTCCTCGCAATGACAATTGTATTTATCCTGTTAATCACCTCATGCGCTTCCAAAAAAAACGTATACCTCTTCACCTCATTCCACGAACCGGCCGACGAAGGCTTGCGCATGCTATACAGTACCGATGGCTATCACTGGAACGACTTTAAACATGTACTCCTGAAGCCCGAAGCTGGCGATGCCAAAATCATGCGCGACCCATCCATTGTTCAGGGCCCCGATGGCACCTTCCATTTGGTGTGGACCACCGGTTGGAAAGGCGACCAAGGTTTCGGTTACGCATCATCAAAAGACCTTATCCATTGGTCACTTCAGCAGCACATCAACATTATGGCTACCGAGCCAACTACCGTAAATGTGTGGGCGCCTGAGATTTTCTTTGACGATGAGAAAAAGCAATACATCATCGTATGGGCATCATGTGTACCAGGTCGTTTTCCTAATGGGCAGGAGGATGCCAACAACAATCATCGCCTGTATTACACCACCACAACCGATTTTAAAACATTCGCCCCGGCCAAATTATTCCTCGACCCCGGCTTTAGCGTAATTGATGCACAGATATTGAAACGCGGTCATGAAGATTATGTGCTGGTGATGAAAGACAATACCCGCCCTAACCGCAACATATTAGTAGCTACTGCCAACGACCCGCTTGGGCCTTACAGTAATTACAGTAACCGGTTTACGGAGTTATTTTCGGAAGGGCCGAACGCTACTAAGGTGGGCGATAACTGGCTCATTTATTATGACTCGTACCGCTTAAAAAGATACGGGGCTATGCAAACCACCGACTTTAAAACCTTTACCGATGTATCAGACAAGGTTACCGTCCCCGAAGGGCATAAGCACGGTACCATATTTAAGGTGACCACAAAAACGTTAAATAATTTAAAGAAAGAAACAGGTGTGCAGTAATGCACGCCCTTTTAAGTTTTTATGAAGTTATTGAATACCAAATATATTTTTACGGCAACCGCACTGCTTTCGGCATTGGCTGTACAAGCGCAGGACACTGTGCATTACAGTGGTACAACCGTAGCTAATGTTGATTACCATAACGGGCAACTGGCTCCGGTTGTGGGCGTGCATAGCCAACAGGTTTTTCGTGCCAACCGCGAGCATCCTGAGGAGGCTGATGGCTTTGGCTTCACTTACAACCACGCGCCCATGCTGGCTTACTGGAAAAATACATTTTATGTAGAATACCTGAGCGATAAGGTAGGGGAGAGCATTCCGCCAGGACAAACATTGGTAGTCACCTCAAAAGACGGCAACACCTGGACTAAACCTGTGGTGGTGTTCCCTCAATACAAAGTGCCCGATGGTACCCGTAAAGAAGGCCATGAAGGTGTAGCTAAAGACTTAATGGCTGTAATGCACCAGCGTATGGGTTTTTACACATCAAAATCAAACCATCTGCTGGTATTAGGCTTTTACGGAATTTGTTTAAACCAAAAAGATGACCCGAATGATGGGCAGGGTATTGGCCGTGTAGTACGCGAGGTATTGCCTGATGGTAAATACGGACCTATCTATTTTATACATTACAATCCCAAATGGAACGAGAGCAACACCTCATACCCTTTCTACAAAAAAAGTAAGAACAAGGCGTTTGTACAAGCTTGTGATGAGTTAATGGCTAATTCTTTGATGATGATGCAATGGGTTGAGGAAACCGACCGTAAAGACCCGATTATTCCGTTGCATAAAGAATATAAGGCGTTCAACTACTACCACCTGCCTGATGGTCGCGTGGTTGGCTTATGGAAGAACGCCTTAACCGCTATTAGTAAAGACGGCGGCAAAACCTGGCCTAATGCCACGCGCGCGCCACGTTTTGTTAATGCTGCTGCTAAAATTTGGGGACAAAAAACAAGCGACGGCAAGTATGCCACAGTATACAATCCCTCGGAGTTCCGTTGGCCGCTGGCCGCCTCAGTGAGTAAGGATGGTTTAGATTATACCAACCTGCTGCTCATCAACGGCGAAATATCAACCATGCGTTACGGCGGTAACTACAAATCGTACGGTCCTCAATATGTGCGTGGTATTATTGAAGGCAACGGTGTGCCTCCGGATGGTAAAATGTGGGTTACTTACAGCATGAACAAGGAAGACATCTGGGTATCATCAGTACCGGTACCTTTAACCGAAATAGCTTCCGGTCATGCTAACGATAATTTTGCCCAATTACCAGCCGGTAAAGAACTTGACAAATGGAACTATAACAGCGGCTTATGGGCTCCTGTAAGTATTGATAAAGCCCCTGATGGTACTAAAAGCCTCACCCTGCAAGATTGGGACCCTTTTGATTATGCAAAAGCAGAACGAATTGTACCCGAATCGAAGGTGTTGGAAGCCGAGTTTACCGTTATTCCGGCTCAAAACAGCAATGGCCAGTTAGATATAGAGTTCCAGGATGCCAAAGGTCAGGCCGGTATTCGTTTAGCGTTCGATTCTGCTGGTGTTTTTAAGGGAAAGGCCGGCTATCGCTATAAAAACTTCATGAAGTACGAAGCAGGTAAAGAGTATCACATTAAACTCAAAATGAATGTAAATAACCGCTTTTACACCATGAATGTGAACGGCAAAGAGTTGTCGTTATCATTAATGTTTGCACCGTTAACCAGCGTTAATAAAATTGTTTTCCGTACGGGCGATGTGCGTCGTTTTCCGGATGCCGATACCCCAACCGATCAAAGCTACGATTTGCCAAAAGCGGGCGAAAAGTCTAAGAAAGCCACATTTTATATTAAATCATTATCTACAAAAGGTAACTAATGCTCAGGAGATATTACATAGCTTTTGGTTTAGCATTGGCCGGTTGCTTGAGTGCATTAAGTAGCAATGCTACCGTGATATTGCCTAAAATTTTGGGTAATGGTATGGTATTGCAACGCAACCAGCCCGTACCCATTTGGGGTACTGCTGCCAAAGGGGAAAAGGTGACCGTACGTTTTGCAGGTCAAACCAAAACCGTTACGCCCGATACCGGTGGTAGATGGAAGGTGTATCTGAAACCGATGGAAGCATCAGCCAAAGGCCGCGACCTGACCATTTCGGGTACAAATAAAATTGTATTGACCGATGTTTTAGTTGGTGAAGTTTGGTTATGCTCGGGCCAAAGCAATATGCAGTACGAAATGCGCAAGAACAGCAAGGTTGCCCGTCCCGATACCAGTAGCGATAAGTCGCCTATTGATGAGTTGGAGCGCGCGCACAACCCTGCCATACGTATTTTTTTGGTGGACAGGAAACGCCAGCCCAAACCCGATTCAACCCATAGCGGCTGGAGCATAGCACAGGATTCGGCCTTACGAGCGTTTTCGGCAGCAGGTTATTTCTTCGGCAAAAAGCTTTATGCTGAACTGAAAGTTCCTATCGGCGTAATTTCATCGGCCGTAAGCGGTAGCCGTATTGAGCCGTGGATTAACGAAACAGCATTCAATTCGGAACCTTATTTTAAAACCATTAAGGTAGATGGTGATCCGGGTAAGTTTTATCATCCTATGATAGAGACGCTGGCTCCATATGCCATTAAAGGCTTTTTATGGTACCAGGGAGAAAGTAACGTGGGCGAAACCATGAGCTACATCTACAAAATGCAGGTGCTCATTAACAGCTGGCGCAAGCTTTGGAATAATGATAAACTGCCGTTCTACTATGTGCAACTGGCACCCTATACAAATTCACAGGATAAAAAATTCACCACCGAAACCCTGCCCGAATTTAGGGAAGCGCAGGTACAGGTATTACAAATACCCCGCACGGGCATGATTGTAACTACTGATTTAAACGACAATGTAAAAAATATTCACCCGCCGTTTAAGTGGGAAATTGGTCGCCGTTTAGCGTTGGTTGCTTTGGCAAAAAGCTATGGTTCTAAAGCCGAATATTCGGGCCCTGTATACGCAAAAATGGATATAGACCGCGACCAGGTAGTACTTAAATTCGATCATGTAGGTAAAGGGCTCATCAGCAGTGATGGCAAACCTTTAACCCATTTTGTGATTGCCGGTGCCGATAAAAAATTTGTACCTGCCAATGTGATGATTAAAGATGATGTATTGGTACTATCATCGCCCGAAGTGAAAAAGCCCGTAGCCGTGCGTTTTGCATGGGACGAGGCCGCTCAACCTAATTTTTACAATAAAGACGGCTTACCGGCAATGCCTTTCCGCACCGATAATCCGCTAAACTATAAACCCGCTAATTGATATTGTTTTAATGAGTTCTGCTGTTCGTCATATCACCTTAATTTGCCTGTTAACTTTAGCGGGGTTGACTTCTTTTGCCCAGCAAACGCAAAAAATGTACCTCTCGGGAACAGGGAGTGATAAAACGGTTAACTGGCAATTCTACTGCTCTGCAGGCCGCAACTCGGGCAAATGGACTACTATTCCCGTGCCCTCAAACTGGGAATTGCAAGGCTTTGGCAAGTACAACTATGGCTGGGCTAAAGACACCGCACGAGGGAAAGAAGTAGGGCAGTACAAATACAAATTCAAAGTTCCGGCATCGTTCAAGGGCAAAACCGTTCAGATAGTTTTTGAGGGTGCCATGACCGATACTGAAGTGAAGATAAATGGCAAACTTCGCCGGGCCAATGCACCAGGGTTCGTATTATGCTTTCAAATACGATGTTACCTCGCTGATAAAATTCGATGGTACCAACTTGTTAGAAGCAACTGTTGCCAAGCATTCAGCTAATCAATCGGTAAACGAGGCCGAGCGTAAGGGGGATTTCTGGATATTCGGCGGTATATTCCGCCCGGTGTATTTGCAGGCTTTGCCGGTGCAGCATATTAGTCGCGTAGCACTGGACGCGCAAGCCAATGGCGATTTTAAGGCTGATGTTTATTTGAAAAATGTACCGACTAATAGCACTGCATCGGTACAAATAACTACGTTGAACGGTCAAAAAGTAGGCAACTCTGCAAATGCCACAGTTACTACCGATTCGGTTGTTCACCTGCAAGCCAACATAGCTAACCCAAAACTATGGTCGCCCGAAACACCTGATTTGTACAATGCCGTAATCACCATTACTCAAAATGGCAAAATCTTGCATACCGTTACCAAACGCTTCGGCTTCCGCACGGTGGAGGTTAAGCAGCGCGATGGTGTATATGTTAATGGCAGCAAAATAAAATTCAAAGGCGTTAATCGCCACTCGTTTTGGCCTACTACTGGCAGGGCATTAAGCAAGGCTCGCAGTATTGACGATGCTAACCTCATTAAAGATATAAACATGAACGCGGTGCGCATGTCGCACTACCCGCCCGATGATCACTTTTTGGACGTGTGCGATTCATTAGGCCTTTTTGTGCTCGATGAACTGGCCGGATGGCACGGGCATTATGATACGCCAACAGGTACCAAACTCCTGAAGGAAATGATGGAGCATGATGAAAATCATCCGTCGATTGTACTTTGGGTTAACGGCAACGAGGGTGGACATAACCGCGAACTCGACCCGTTGTTCCGTAAGCTGGATATGCAAAAGCGTGCCGTATTGCATGCTTGGGAAGATTTTGGCGGCTTTGATACTCAACACTACCGCGATTATAACTACGGTATAGGCACGTACGATAACGGCCACAGCATAGTTATGCCAACCGAATTTTTGCACGGCATGTACGATGGCGGCCACGGTGCCGGTATTGACGATTACTGGAAAATGATGCTGACTAGCCCGCTATCAGCCGGAGGTTTCTTGTGGGATTTTGCCGATCAGGGCGTGCTACGTACCGACCAGAACGGCAAGATTGATACAGATAAAGACCACGGTCCCGACGGAATAGTTGGCCCTTACCATGAAAAGGAGGGTAGTTTTTTTACGGTGAAAGAAGTATGGTCGCCGGTGTTTTTTGAGCGCCGCGAAATTGCTTCGGGTTTTGATGGCGTGTTTCATTTGGAGAACCGTTACAACGTGACCAATCTTAACCAATGCACCTTTACCGGTAAACTGGTTAGGGTGAGCGATACCTACGGCAAGGCCAAACCTGCCGAGCTGAACATTGCTATTGCATCGCCCGATATTAAACCCTGGGAAAAAGGCGACCTCAAAGTGAATATGCCATCCGACTATAAAAGCTACGACTTTTTATACATCACCGTAACCGATAACCACAAACGCGAACTGTTTACCTGGAGCTGGCCCATAAGCAAACCCGAAAAGGTTGCGCGCAAAATTGTGGTTAAAGACGGTAAACAAACCATCGATGTGTCGACGGTTGATTCACTTTATCAGGTGAGCGCCAACGGTATTAAACTGTGGTTTAGCAAAACTAACGGCATGCTTAAAAAGGTGGAGAATGCTAAAGGCGTAATTCCGTTCAACAATGGTCCGGTTTTGCAGGAAGGTGCGAACAATTTTAAAAACTTTACGCAAAAGCTGGACGGTAAGAACGTGATTATCGAATCAACATTTGACCGCAAGGCGGCTTATAATAACCTGCAGTGGACCATTTACCCAACCGGTTGGGTAAAAATGCAGGTGCGCTACTTCCCCGGCGATTACTTTACCAATTTTGTGGGTGTAAACTTTTCATTCCCCGAAAAGGAAATGAAAGGGGTGGAGTACATGGGCAGCGGCCCGTACCGCGTGTGGAAAAACCGCATGAAAGGTACTAAACTGGGCGTTTGGAAAAAGGATTACAACGATACCGAAACCGGCCAAACCTGGAATTACCCGGAGTTTAAGGGCTACCATGCCAATATGTACTGGTGTAAATTCATTACCACCGGGCAGCCGGTTACCGTATTTACAGATGATGAAGATACCTTCTTCCGCCTGTTTACACCTACACCTCATGACGACCAATGGCATAATTATGTGGTGAAATTCCCCTCGGGCGATATATCGTTTATGCAGGGCATAGGTGCCATAGGCAACAAAACGTTAGGCGCCGAAGATACCGGGCCAATGGGTATGAAGCACATTTTTTACGATTACGAAAAGGAGCCGATGCGTGCCAAAGAGATGAACCTTTATTTTGATTTTTCGGGAAGGTAATAATGAATTTATTTAAACATATTAAAGCGGTCTTGCTGGGTTTGATGAGTGTTTGGCTCATTAGTAGCAATATACTTGCAGCCGATATTCAGCTGCAAAATTTGCGTTGCGAAATGCTGGTAAACCCGCAGGGAATTGATGCGGTACAGCCGCGTTTAAGCTGGCAGTTAACAAGTGCTGCACGCAATGTAAAGCAAACGGCTTATGAGGTTTTAGTGGCCTCATCGGCGGCTAAGTTGGCGGCAGGTGATGGCGATTTGTGGACTTCGGGTAAGGTGGCTTCTAACGAGTCTATCATGATTGCTTACAAAGGCAAAGCCCTTAAAAGCGGTACTGCCTGTTACTGGAAAGTGAAAGTGTACACCAACAACGGCGATAGCCAATGGAGCACCCCTGCCAAATGGAGCATAGGCTTATTAGCCCCTGCTGATTGGAAAGGCAAATGGATAGGTTACGAAAAAGGTTTTGCCTGGGATAGCGTATCTAAATTCTCGCGTTTATCGGCCCGTTATTACCGTAAAGAATTTTCATCGGCAGCAAAAGTAAAAAGGGCTACGGCCTACATCTCGGGTCCGGGCCATTTTGAACTGTATATGAACGGCAAAAAGGTGGGTAACGAGGTATTGGCACAAATGCCTACGGATTACACCAAGTCGGTACAATACAGTACTTATGATGTTACTGCCAATGTGCAGCCCGGCAAAAACGCAATTGGTGCGGTGTTAGGCAACGGACGCTATTTTACTATGCGCCCTAAGTATAAGCCTAAAAAGATAAAGGAGTTCGGTTTTCCTAAACTGTTGCTGCAACTGGATATTGAATATGCCGATGGCCATCATCAACTGGTGGTAAGCGACCAAACCTGGAAAATGACCGCCGATGGCCCCATCCGCAGCAATAACGAGTACGACGGTGAAGAATATGATGCTACCAAAGAACTAACGGGTTGGAGCAAGGCAGGCTACAATGCTGCCAAATGGTTTAAACCCCAGTTGGTTGAAGATCCGGGCGGTAAGTTAGTCGCCCAAATGAGCGAACCTATCAAGGTGATGCAAACCATTCAGCCTAAAAAACTGAGCCAGCTTAAACCCGGCACCTGGATTATGGACATGGGCCAGAACATGACCGGCTGGATTAAAATCAAAGTAAAAGGCAAACGTGGCGACAAAGTAACCATGCGCTTCTCCGAAACTTTAGAGAAAGACGGTAACCTGTACATAGCCAACCTGCGCGATGCCAAAGTTACGGATGTGTACACCCTTAAAGGCGCTGCCGAAGAAACTTGGCACCCTGTTTTTGTATATCACGGCTTCCGTTATGTTGAAATCACCGGCTACCCCGGCAAGCCTAAAGAGAGTGATTTTACAGGCGAGATGGTGTATGATGCCTTGGCTACAATTGGTGAGTTCACCACATCAAACGATGTAATTAACAACGTTTACCGCAACACCTGGTGGGGCGTGGCCGGCAACTACAAAGGCATGCCGGTTGATTGTCCGCAGCGTAATGAGCGTATGCCTTGGTTGGGTGACAGGGCAACGGGATCGTTAGGTGAGAGCTTTATTTTTGATAATCAAAAGTTGTACACCAAATGGCTGGATGATATTGAGGAATCGCAAACTGCTGAAGGTGCCATACCCGATGTGGCACCTGCCTATTGGAATTATTACAGTGATAACATGACCTGGCCGGGTACCTATGTGCTCATTGCCGATATGTTGTACAAACAGTACAGCGATATTGCCCCGATACAAAAGCATTATCCATCCATGAAAAAATGGCTTATCTACATGAAGGGTAAGTACATGAAAGATTATATCGTAACCAAAGATAAATATGGCGATTGGTGCGTGCCGCCTGAATCGCCGGAACTGGTTCATGCTAAAGACAGCAGTCGTACTACTAACGGACAGTTGATTGCTTCTGCTTACTATTATCGTATGCTTTTCCAAATGAAGCGTTTTGCGCAAATGTTAGGTAAGCAGGACGATGCCAAAGAGTTTTCAGATTTACAAGGCAAAATTGCCGATGCCTTTAATGCTAAATTCTACAATGCGCAAACCCAACAGTATGATAATGGTACGGTAACCGCTAACCTGTTGCCGTTGTACTTTGACATTACCCCGGTTGCTAACCGTAAAGCCGTTTTCGATAACATTGTTAAACGCGTTACCACTACCGATAATAACCACATTGCAACCGGTGTGATAGGTACGCAATGGTTAATGCGTGGACTGACTGAATACGGTCGCCCTGATTTGGCTTACCGCATTGCCACCAATAAAGATTACCCAAGCTGGGGCTACATGGCCGAGCGTGGAGCCACCACCATTTGGGAACTTTGGAACGGCGACACCGCTAACCCAAGCATGAACTCGGGTAACCACGTGATGCTTTTGGGCGATCTGATAGTTTGGTATTACCAAAATCTCGCCGCCATTAAAGCAGGGATCAACCAGCCGGGCTTTAAGCAGGTTATTATGAAACCAACCCTGCCCGATGGACTGAACTTTGTAAAATCATCATATAAAACCCCTTACGGACTGGTAAAAAGCGAGTGGAAAAAAGGAAGCAATTTTGATTGGAATATCAGCATCCCGGCTAATGCTGTGGCTCTGATCTCTATCCCTGCAAAATCGGCCGATGGGGTGACCGAGGGTGGCAAAAAAGCTGTCGAAGCCGAGGGCTTAAAGTTTGTAAAAATGGACAAGGGCTACGCGGTTTACGAGGCAGGCTCGGGTAACTACAGCTTTAAATCGGATTTATAAGAAGAGAAAAACCAATATAAGCACACCGATATGAAGAAGAATTTTAAAACATCGATAGCATTTTTAGCTGCAGGATTGCTTGCGCTGAGTGCTTATGCCCAAAATACGGGGACTGTACCTGATGTAAAGCCAATAAGTGCCGAGGCTCGTGCAAAATCTGACGAGGAAACTGAGAAGAAAGCCGCTGAATGGGTAACATCGCTTAATCTCAATAATCCAAACAAA
Organism: Mucilaginibacter terrae; assembly: GCF_031951985.1. Taxonomy (NCBI): domain Bacteria; kingdom Pseudomonadati; phylum Bacteroidota; class Sphingobacteriia; order Sphingobacteriales; family Sphingobacteriaceae; genus Mucilaginibacter; species Mucilaginibacter terrae. The sequence continues at coordinate 4,231,436 of NZ_JAVLVU010000001.1, forward strand.
GAAACAGCGGTTAAAGGTATCATTGCAACACACCTGAAAACCATTCGCGACTGGAATAATGAGCACCCGGCATCTACGGTTCCGGCAGGTATAAACCCGGCTACGGGTAACCCGCTTAGCGCGCTCGACAGGCAGGTTATTGCCATATCGGCCATGCCAAAATCGGTACACGAAAACCTGATGGCTGGCCTTCGTCAAAATTTAGATGAGGCACAGGTGGAGGCTATTTTAGATAAATACACCATTGGTAAGGTCGCTTTTACATTGAACGGCTACAAATCTATCGTGCCTGATTTAACTGCTGCAGAAGAAAAGGTAATTGTAGATAACCTGAAAAAGGCCCGTGAACAGGCGGTCGATTATAAGAACATGACCCAAATTTCGGCCATTTTCGAGATATACAAAACCAGGAACGAGCAATACTTAAACACTCATGGCCGTAACTGGCACGATATGTTTAAGGCTTATACCGATGCTGTAAAAGCTAAAAAGGCCGCGGCCAAAGCTGCCGAGGCCAAACCTGTTCAATAACATTATACCATGAAGATAAAAAGCATAATAAAGAATAGTTTAGTTGCCGCCACTTTGCTGGTTGCCGCTGGCTCAAATGCACAAAGCATAAGTAATCCATGGCGCAGCGGTATAACTGTTGACGAATTTATTTATGAAAAGGCTCCTTACAAAGAGTGCCATTCATCTACCATGGCCGAAACACCTAAAGGTTTGGTGGCATCGTGGTTTGGGGGTACCAAGGAGCGTAACCCCGATGTGTGTATTTGGGTAAGTCGTTATGTGAATGGTAAATGGACCGAAGGCATCAACGTAGCCAATGGCATACAGAATGATACTCTGCGTTATCCAACCTGGAACCCGGTATTGTACCAAATTCCGGGGGGCGATTTGCTGTTATTTTATAAGATAGGTCCAAGCCCATCTACCTGGAAAGGCTATTTAAAACGCTCTAAAGATAACGGCGTTACCTGGGGCGCTCAGGAAGCACTTCCCGAAGGTTATTTAGGCCCAATCAAGAATAAGCCGGTTTTAGTAGGCAAAAACTTGTTTTGTCCAACCAGTGTGGAAGGCAAAGGTGGCTGGCGTATACATTTTGAAGTAACTGCCGACTGGGGCAAAACCTGGAAACAAATAGAAGTAGCCAAAGGACCTGATACGCTGGAAGGCATCCAGCCCAGCATTTTGATACACAAGGACGGCCGCTTGCAGTTATTAGCCCGTAGTCGTAACCGTGCTTTACTAACTGCATGGTCGAACGATAAAGGAATGACCTGGACGCCGCTATCTAAAACCAACCTGCCTAACAACAATTCGGGTACCGACGCCATAACGTTAAAGGATGGCCGTCAGCTGTTGGTTTATAACCACGTATTGCCTCCGGGTAAACTGGCCAAAGGTCCGCGCACTCCATTAAATGTATCGTTATCAAAAGATGGTAAAACTTGGTATGCAGCTTTGATTTTGGAAGATTCGCCTATCAGCCAGTACTCATACCCATCGGTTATTCAAACCAAAGATGGTATGATACACTTTATCTACACCTGGCGTCGGGAGCGCATTAAGCACGCTGTTGCCGACCCTAAGAAGTTGAAACTGGTAGAAATTAAAAATGGCGAATGGCCGGAAGTCAAAGGTTATAAACTGCCGGAAATTAAGGCAGAGAGTAAGGATTTGTAATAAACTAAAAATAATAAAACCCGTCATTGCGAGGAACGAAGCAATCTCTGAACTGTGCATAAACGCATTGTATTCGCAGAGTTTGCTTCGTTCCTCGCAATGACGTAAGGTGTTAAAAATGAGGATACATAAAAAAATAAGGCTATTCATCCTGCTCCTTTTAGGCGCCTGCAACGCTTTTGCTCAAAACACTTCCGACAACGAATACAAGAAACCCCTTAAACAGGTTCTATCCGAAATTGAAGCCAAATTCAAGGTATCGGTAAAGTATTCGGAAGATATGGTGAAAGACCGTTGGGTGCCTTATGCCGACTGGCGTTACAAACCAACCGCTGCCAAAACGTTGGCTGCCGTGCTGGCTCCGCTGGATATGAAGGTGAACGAGGAAAAGCCCGGCAACTTTAAGCTAAAGTATTATGAATACTCGCGCTTAACGCCCGAGGAGGGCAAAGAAAAGCTGGCTTACCTCGAGTCTTTTTATACCGATAAGGCCAGTTGGGAAAGGCGTAAGGCCGATTTACGTCCGTGTATGTTCGAAGCTTTGCAGTTATCGCCCATGCCGGCTAAGCCCAAATCGAAACCTATTATTACCAACAAACGGGTAATGGATGGTTATACTATTGAGAACATTGCCATTGAAACTTTGCCCGGCGTTTACGTATGTGGGTCATTATACAAGCCATTAAAATTTAAACGTAAGATACCCGTAGTGCTATGCCCCGACGGGCATTTTGGTGATGGCCGTTACCGCGCCGATGGGCAGTATCGCTATGCTATGCTGGCCAAAATGGGCGCTATGGCTATCAGTTACGATCTTTTTGCCTGGGGCGAATCATTGCTGCAGTTTGATGGTAAAGACCATCGCCGCAGTTTAGCAATGACTATACAGGCACTTAATAGTTTACGTATACTCGATTACCTGCTATCCTTAAAAGAAGCCGACCCAACCCGCGTGGCTATTACCGGTGCGTCGGGTGGTGGTAGCCAAACCATGTTGATTACGGCCTTGGATGATCGCATTAAATTGAGCGTTCCGGTGGTTATGCTCTCGAGCTATTTTTCGGGTGGATGCCCTTGCGAAAGCGGTATGCCGGTGCACTTGTGTGGTGGCGGTACTAATAACGATGAGTTTGCTGCCATGGCGGCACCTCGTCCGCAATTGGTAATATCGGATGGTGGCGATTGGTCGGCCAATGTGCCCGATACCGATTTGCCATATCTGCAAAAAATATACGGCTATTACGGCAAACCCGAAATGGTAGCCAATGTGCATTTCCCTAAAGAGGGGCATGACTACGGTAAATCGAAACGCCTGGCCATGTATGATTTTGTGGCGAAGCATTTCGGGTTAAACATAGCCGCCGTTAAAGGTGCTGATGGTAAGGTTGACGAAAGCAAAGTAACGATAGAAAAATACCCGGCTATGTATGTTTTTGGTGATAAGGGCGAGAAACTGCCGGCTAATGCGGTGCATGGGCTTGCGGAGTTGGAGAAGGCGTTTGCGGCGGCGAAAGGGAAATAAAATATAACCACGTCATTGCGAGGAACGAAGCAATCTCTGCGGACGCAAGGTGTTTATGAATAGTTCAGAGATTGCTTCGTTCCTCGCAATGACGAGCGGTTAAGATGCAGTTTGCGTTAGGGATGGCAGCGGAAAGCCCGGAGTGCAGCGATAGCGAAACGAGGACTTGCAGCGGATAGCCCGGCCCGCCTCAGGCGGGAAACGCCCTGATTTTAGTTATTGGGTTTATTGAGTGAATAGTTATTAAGTGTTATAATCAGATCGTTAATGACGATCTGAAATAAATGAGTAATAAATTATGAAAACCACACGTCGGGGCTTTATAACCCAAACATCGCTGCTCGCTGCCTCGGTTGCCCTGTCGCAAAGCGGCTGCGCAACAGTATTAGCGGGCGCGGCAAAAGGCGGCCGTTATAAAGTTGCCGTGGTTGATTTAATGATACTAAAGCGTCAGAAACTGGGCGCATTTCAGCTTGCTAAAGATATTGGTGCCGATGGTGTGGAGGTGGATATGGGCGGATTGGGTAACAGGCCAACTTTCGATAGTCAGTTAAACAATGCCGAAACCAGGCAGCAGTTTTTGGATAAGGCTAAGGAATTAAACCTCGGCATATGTTCGCTGGCCATGACCGGCTTTTTTGCACAGTCATTTGCTACACGGAATGGGGTTGACCGCATGGTGCAGGATTGTATTGACACCATGAAGGCCATGAATGTGAAAGTGGCATTCCTGCCGTTCGGTGTAAATGCTGATTTGACTAAGAACCCGGAGTTACGCCCGGTAGTGGTTGAACGCCTGAAAATGATAGCCCTAAAAGCTGAAGAAGCAGGGGTGGTGATCGGCATCGAATCATCATTAAACGCTACCGATGAAGCTAAGCTGCTGGATGAGGTAGGTTCGAAAGCGATAAAGAGTTACTTCAATTTTTCGAACGCGTGGACCAATGGCCGCGATGTATGCGAGGAGTTGCAAATTTTAGGTAAGAAACGCATTTGCCAGATTCACTGCACCAATACCGACGGTTTCTGGCTGCAAAACGACCCTAAGGTTGATTTAAAAAAGGTTAAGAAAACCCTCGATAAAATGAAGTGGGAAGGCTGGCTGGTAATTGAACGCTCGCGCGATGCCAAAGACCCGCGCAATGTAAAATGGAACTTTACGGCTAATACGGAATATGTAAAGTCGATTTTTCAGGGGTAAGAGAATATAAGAAGGAATAACCCAACTTGTCATTTCGACCAGCGTGAGAAATCTTTTCGAACTGACAAGCTAATCGCTTCGAAAAGATTTCTCGTTCCTCGAAATGACAGGGGGGTGAAATAGAATATACAGAACACAACACACATGAATAAAGCACTACGTAAATCACTCCTTTTGTTATTGATAATAACATTATCGGCAGGCGTGCGTGCGGCTGATATTTATGTGGCTCCTAACGGAAGCGACGCTAATCCCGGTACTAAGGCCAGTCCTAAAGCTTCTTTGAATGCTGCTCTGAGACAAGCAAGGGAGTTACGCCGGTTGAATGACGAGAGTGTTAAAAACGGTATTCATATTATACTGGCAGGCGGCGAGTACAGGTTGAACGAGCCGGTTTTCATCCGCCCCGAAGATTCGGGAACGGCAGCATCGCCTACCTGCATAGAGGCGGCAGCCAATGAGCAGCCGGTTTTAAGCGGAGGTGTTGATATTAAAGGCTGGCGTAAAGCTGCTGCTAAAGTCTCCGGTTTGCCTGCCGCTGCACAAGGTAAAATATGGGTTTCCGATATTCCTGCTTTTGAGGGACAAAGTTTATTGTTCAGACAGTTATGGGTGAACGGCAAAAAGGCGGTTCGTGCCCGTGAGGTAGATAATGATAATTTGATGAACCGCATTCTGTCGCTCGACAAGGTTAAACAGGAAATGTGGATACCTGCACCTAAGACTAAAACGGGTGCCATCGGTCAAATGGAAATGGTAATTCACCAAATGTGGGCAATTGCCAATTTGCGCATTAAAACCTTGACTGTTGAGGGCGATAAGGCCAAGGTAACTTTTCAGCAACCCGAAAGCCGCATACAATTTGAGCACCCCTGGCCACAGGCGGTTATTGATAAGGAGAAGAAGATGAATGGTAATTCGGCCTTTTACCTCACCAATGCCATTGAGTTTTTAAACCAGCCCGGCGAATGGTATGCCGATGCCAAAACCAACAAGATATACTACTGGCCGCGTAATAACGAAGCTATGACCAACGCCAAAGTAGTTGCCCCGGCACAGCAAACGCTGCTGAAAATGACCGGCACGGCTGACCGCCCCGTTAGCTATGTATACATAAAAGGCATCGGCTTTGAACATACCACGTGGTTGCGCCCATCGCAACAAGGGCATGTGCCGCACCAGGCGGGTATGTACATGACCGATGCTTACAAGCTGAAAGTAGCAGGCACTCCTGAAAAGAAAGGCTTGGAAAACCAGGCATGGGTTGGTCGCCCTACCGCTGCCGTTGAGGTGGCTTACGCACATCATACCGGGTTTGAGGGTTGCCGTTTCGAGCATATGGCTTCTACCGGGGTAGATTACCAGCGTGGCACGCACGATAATGAAATTAAAGGCAACCTTTTTAAAGATATAGGTGGCACGGGAATACAGGTAGGCACGTTTTCGGACGAGGCATTTGAAGTACACCTGTCTTATAACCCCGAAGATAAGCGCGAGATATGCACCAACGAGCGCATCAGCAATAACCTCATTACCGATGCGACCAACGAGGATTGGGGCTGCGTAGGCATTGGCGCCGGCTATGTAAAAAACATCAGCATCGAGCATAACGACATCAGCGAGGTATCGTACAGCGGCATCAGCATGGGCTGGGGTTGGACAAAATTGCCTAATGCCATGAGCGGCAACAAAATTACCGCCAACAAGATCAGTCGTTACGGCAAGCACCTATACGATGTATCGGGCATTTACACGCTTTCGGCTCAGCCCGGTTCAGTAATTGCCGAAAACTATGTGGATAGCGTTTATAAGGTGCCTTACGCACACGATGTGCATCACTGGTTTTATTTGTATTGTGACGAAGGTTCATCAGGTTTCACCGTAAAAGATAACTGGACCCCGGCCGATAAGTTCCTTCAAAATGCCAACGGGCCTGATAATAAGTGGGAAAACAATGGTCCGCAGGTAAGCGGCAGCATTAAGCAAAATGCAGGCTTGCAGGATGCTTATAAGCAGTTGTTTAAAGGCGTTTCGACAACTGCAACTTCGGCTATAAATTATGTGGGTTATGATGCTTATGCTGATAATCCGCAGGTAATTGAGATTGTAAACAATGATGATAAGGCGGTGGATATTGAACAGGTAAAAGATCTGTGCATCCGTAACGGTATACCTAAATCATCGGTGTATCAATGGACTAATAGAGTGGTAATATTTAGCTATATCTCCAACGCTGAAGCTCAGGTTAAAAAGCTGAAAGAGATGTTCCCTAAAGCCGAGGTGAAACTGTATACCGACAGGTTTTACACCTTTAACCGCAAAAAACATTGCCCCGATGGTAAAACCGTAGCCGAGTGGGATAACATAGTACTGAGCACAAATCTGGTTGCCGATGCTAAGAAGCAACAGGAGTATTTAAATTACCATGCCACGCAGTTTACCAAATGGCCCGAGGTGAGCAAGGGTTTCTGCAATGCCAGTTTCCAGCAGTTGGTAATATTGAAAAACGAACGCCAGCTCATGCTCATCATCAGCATACCTAAAGGTGAGAATCTGGATAAGTTGAACCCCAAAACAACCGAAAATAACCCGAGGGTTGATGAGTGGAATAAGATTATGAGCCAGTACCAGGAAGGTGTAAAAGGCACCAAGCCGGGCGAGGTGTGGGTGTTTTTTCAACCCGTGGGAAAATGAGGTTTTAAGTACAGAATTTGAAGTTTTATAAAGAAACACGAACATAATATTATGCTGAAAATAGGAATTTTAGGTTTGGGCGAAGGCCGCAGCACCATGTCGGCCGCGCTGCACAGTTCAAAATGTGAGCTTACCATGGTATGCGACCGCAACCTCGATATGTGTAAAAAACGTGCCGAGGAGTTTAACTTTCATAGCTATACTACCGAGTATGGTGAAATGCTGAGTAAGCCCGAGATTGACCTCATTGCCATATACACGCCCGACCACCTGCATGCTACCCACGTAAAACAGGCACTATCGGCAGGTAAGCATGTAATTTGCACCAAGCCGTTTATTGATGATTTGAGCGATGCTATGGAACTTATAAAGCTTTCAGAATCAACCGGCAAAAAGGTGTTCATCGGTCAAAGCTCACGCTTTTTTGAGCCGGCCAAACGTCAGCGTAAAGATTTTGAAGCAGGCTTAATTGGCGATCTTATTACTATTGAAGCACAGTACCATGCTGATCATCGTTGGTTTTTAGAAAAGCCCTGGGCTTTGGAGCAGGCATTTAAATGGCTGTACGGTGGCTTGAGTCACCCGGCCGATTTTATACGCTGGTATTTGCCTAATGTAGAAGAGGTAATGGGCTACGGAATGATCAGCAGCAACGGCCAAAAAGCCGGGCTCAAGAATGAGGACACTATGCACTTTATCTTCAAGGCTACTGATGGCCGCGTAGCCCGCGTGAGCGGTTGCTATACCGGCCCTACCCAACCTGCCCAGCGCGATAGTGGCATGAGCACCATCCTCCGCGGAACTGAAGGCGCATCGCAAGCCGATTATCATGAACTGCGCTATGCCATAACCGATAAAACCGGCGAAGAGAAGATCATCGTTTGGGGCGATTCGACCTTGAAATATTACTTCCGTTTTGAAGGACAAAGCCATCATGCAGGCGAGTACCAAAATTACTTAGAGTATGTAGCCGATTGCCTTGAAAACGGAAAAACTGCCTACCCCGACGTAAAAGAAGGTGTTGGTACCGTAGCGCTTTTACAAGCCATGGACCGCACCCTGAAAACCGGTATGCCGGTAAAAATAAACGATATACTGGCCGAGTTTAATATTTCACCCGATATACTTAAAACCTAACCTTACGGCATGGGAAACATTGTACAACATTTAACCATACTCGATTATGCCATTGTTGCTGCCTATTTAGGGGTGCTGTTGTTTTTGGGTATACAGGCCAGTTTCAAAAATCGCAACCGTGGCGACGAAGAAGGGACTTTGTTCCTTGGCGATAAATCGCTGGGATGGTCGAGCATTGGCTTTAACATGTGGGGCACCAACGTTGGCCCATCAATGCTGGTGGCTTTTGCGGGTGTGGGTTTCAGCACGGGTATTGTGGCGGTAAACTTCGATTGGTACGCCTTTGTGTTTTTAATGCTACTGGCGCTGGTGTTTGCACCACGTTACCTGGCTGCCAAAGTAAACACCATGCCCGAGTTTATGGGTAACCGCTACGGCGATTCAACCCGGACTATTTTGGCCTGGTATGCTTTGATCAAGATACAAATATCATGGTTATCACTCGGTTTGTATGCCGGCGGAACATTGGTAAGGCAAATCTTAGGCATCCCCATGTGGGAATCGGTTATCGTACTGGTGGCCTTTGCCGGTTTGTTTACTTACATGGGTGGCTTAACCGCTATTGCCAAGGTGAACGTTTTCCAAATGCTGTTGCTCATCGCCGTGTCTATTTTATTGACGGTGTTGGGCCTTCAGCGCGCAGGCGGCTTATCCAATGTAATTAGCAAAACACCATCAGGCTTTTGGAACCTGTTACATCCAACCTCCGATCCTTCTTATCCATGGCATGCCATTTTATTAGGTTACCCCGTGGCGGCGGTGGCTTTCTTTTGTACCGATCAATCTATGGTGCAATCGGTACTGGGTGCCCGCAACCTTGAGCAGGGGCAACTGGGGGTTAACTTCATCGGCTGGTTAAAAATTCTGTCGCTGCCGTTATTCATATTTACCGGTATACTTTGCCGTGTAATATTCCCCGATCTTAAAGACGAAAACCTGGCCTATATGACCATGGTAACCAACCTGTTTCCTGCGGGGTTGAACGGTTTGGTAATCGTAGTGCTGATAGCTGTTTTGGTGGGTACCATCGGCTCGTCGCTTAACTCGCTGAGTACTGTGTTTACCATGGATATTTACGCCGAGCGCATCAATAAAAACGCTACCAACAAGCAGCTCATCAGCATTGGCCGTATGTCAATCATCGTGGGTTGTATCTTGTCGGTAGGGGTAGCCATTGCGTTGGATAGCATTAAAGGATTAAAGTTTTTCGATGTGTTCCAGTCTATATTAGGCTTTATTGCGCCGCCTTTATCGGTAGTGTTCCTGCTTACAGTATTTTGGAAACGTACTACCCGTTCGGCCGTGAACACCGTGCTTTCGGCCGGGTCGGCTTTCAGTCTTTTGGTTGGGGTGCTCTACCTGTGGGTTTTCCCTAAAGATATTTACCATTTCTGGCCACATTACCTGCTGCTGTCGTTCTATGTGTTTGCGTTTTTAATGGTGGTTGCAATTATTGTATCTCTGTTAGACCCTAACCCTAAAGTTTACATAGCCGACGTAGACGAAGAAAAAAATACACCGCAAACATCATCAAAAGTAAAAATGGCCTGGGTGCTGTTAACCGTGGTGATGATTGGCCTATACCTTTATTTTAATGGACATTAATTGATGAAGAAACAGATCATCTACATAATAACTGCCTTATCGCTGCCTGTAAGCGTTTTTGCGCAGCTGGTTGATAAAACCCCTGCTGCTGTGCCCAACGCGCCTGCCGTTTTTAGTACCGAACCCTGGGAAGATCCTCTGGTGAGCGGTATCAACCGCGATGCCTCACGTGCCACAGCATACTCATTTGCCACAGTGAACGAGGCCGTGCAGGGCGATCGCGAAAAATCGGGTCGTATGATTTCTTTGAACGGTCAATGGGATTTCTCGTTTGCCGAAAAACCTGCCGATGCACCTAAAGATTTTTATAAAAGCCGTGTTAGCGGTTGGAAGAAAATAGCTGTGCCTTCAAGTGTGGAAATGCTGGGTTATGGCAAGCCTATTTACAAAAGCGCGGTATACCCGTTCCGCCCGGTTAACCCGCCGTATGTACCGCATGATGTTAATGGTGTGGGCAGCTACCAGCGCACGTTTACCCTGCCTGCCAACTGGAAAGACATGAACGTTACCCTGCATTTTGGCGGCGTAAGTTCGGGCTTTAAGGTTTGGCTGAATGGCAAGTTTTTAGGTTATGGCGAGGATAGTTTCCTATCATCGGAGTTTAATATTACTCCGTATTTACAGGCTGGTGAAAATATCGTTTCCGTACAAAACATCCGCTGGAGCGATGGCTCTTTTTTGGAAGATCAGGATCAGTGGCGTTTGAGCGGCATTCACCGCGAGGTAATACTACTGGCCGAACCTAAACTACGTATTGCCGATTTCTTTTATCAAACCAAACTGGATAAGCAGTATAAAGATGCTGTGCTTAGCATTCGTCCGCGTATGGAGAACTTGACCGGTAAAGCTATAAACGGTTATCAACTTAAAGCGCAGTTGTTTGATAAGAATAGCGAAGCAGTTTTTGAAAAACCATTGCAACGTAGTGTAAACGATATTATAAACGAGATATACCCGCGTTTAGATAACGTGAAGTTTGGTTTGATGGAAGCAAAAGTAAGCAACCCGGCCAAATGGAGCGATGAACAACCTAACCTTTACACGCTTACGCTGTCGTTAGAAGATAGTACCGGCAAAGTATTGGAAGTTAAAAGCTGCAAATTAGGTTTCCGCAGTGTAGAGTTTGCGAAGGATAACAGCAAGCTGCTCATTAACGGTAAGGTGACTTACCTGTACGGTATCAACCGTCCCGACCACCATGCAGTTAAAGGTAAAGCCCTTTCGCGCGAAGATATTTTAGAGGATGTGCGCACCATTAAGCGTTTCAACTTCAATTGCATCCGTACCAGTCATTACCCTATGGACCCGTACCTGTACGACTTGTGCGACCAATACGGCATTTTAGTGATAGACGAGGCTAACCTCGAAACTCACGGTTTAGGCTCGAAACTAAGCAACGACCCTCAATGGACCAGCGCTTACCTTGACCGTGCCACCCGTATGGTTATGCGCGATAAAAATCACCCAAGCATTGTGATATGGAGTTTAGGCAACGAGGCCGGTCGCGGACCAAACCATGCTGCTATGGCAGCGTGGATACACGATTTTGACATTACCCGCCCGGTACATTACGAACCTGCACAGGGAACACCACAGGCCGAAGGCTACATTGACGTAACCGATGCGCGTTACCTCAAACCAAACGACCACTCGCACCGCCTGCAAAACCCTATTGATGAGCCTTATGTAGATATTGTGAGCCGCATGTACCCGGCATTATATACCGCGCCATTGCTGGCAAACCAAAAGAACGGCGATAAGCGCCCCATTTTCTTTGTAGAATACTCGCATGCCATGGGTAACTCGAACGGTAACCTGAAAGACCTTTGGGACCAATGGCGCTCATTACCGCGCGTAATTGGCGGTGCCATTTGGGAATATAAAGACCAAGGCTTGCTGAAACGCGATTCATCAGGAACAGAGTTTTTTGCCTACGGCGGCGATTACGGCGAAAAGTATTTCGATAACTTTACCATTAAAGGAACGGTAGCGTCCGATGGTCGCCCTAAGGCTGCCATGTTTGAAAGCAAGCATGTTTTTCAACCAGTGGTAAGCGAGTTGGTTGATGCTGCCAAAGGTTTAGTGAAAATCACCAACCGCAGTGCCGTACAATCTTTAGCCGGTTTTGGTATTTTGTTACAGGTACGTGAGGACGGTAAAGTTGTGGTGAGCAAACCGATACCATCTATTAACCTTGCGGCTGGAAAAGATACCGTTATTAACATTAAGCCATACTTGCCCTCGCTAAAAGCAGGGCACGAATATTTGGCCGATATACATTTCAACTTAGGTAAAGATGAACTTTGGGCCGCTAAAGGTTACGAAATAGCTTCAGACCAGTTTGCGCTGACAGGTTTAGTACCAATCAAAGCAGTATCAGCCAATGGTGCGGTTGCATTGAATGATGGCGCTGATGCTTACACACTAATCGGTAAAGGCTTTAAAGTAAGTATCAACAAGCAAAATGGTGCGCTAAGCTCGTACGTGTTTAATAACCAGGAGCAAATATCAGCCCCTTTACTACCGCATTTTACTCGCCCGGTAACCGATAACGACCTGCGTGGCTGGAAATCTAATAAAAAATTGAAGCCGTGGTATACATCAGTTCCTAAACTTAAAAACGTTGCTGCCAGTAAACTGTCCAACGGTTCGGTTGCCATAACCAGCAACTATAGTATTGTAGGTGATAGCGCCGCTGTTACTGTAACTTATACCGTTAATACAACAGGTGTGGTTAAGGTTGATTATAAGTTTGCGCCAAAAGTAAGCGGCTTGCCTAACCTGCCCAAAGTGGGTATGCAAGGAGGCATTAAACGCAGTTACGATAATATCAGCTATTATGGTCGCGGCCCGTTGGAAAACTATATTGACCGTCGCAGCGGTTTCGAGGCGGGAATTTACAGCCAGTCTATCACCGATTTTATGGAGAATTACGCCGTACCACAGGAAAATGGAAACCGCACCGATGTGCGCTGGATGTTCCTGAATGATAAAAAACAGGACGGTCTTTTGGTTGTAGCTGATAGCCTGCTGAGCATGAGCGCCTGGCCTTATACCGAAGCTAACATTGTAGGTGCCAAACACACCAACAAGTTGAAAGATGCCGGTTACATTACCCTCAATATCGATTTAATACAGATGGGCGTAGGCGGCAACGACAGCTGGTCGGACGTGGCGGCACCGCTGGATATTTACCAGATAGCGGCTAAGCCGTATAGCTATGGTTTTAGTTTGTTGCCTTGCAAGGCTACCGCTGCTAATGTGAGTGGTGTGGTGAGTAAGGTGAAGAGTGGGAAGTAGAGAGACTAAATAGTAAACCCGTTATTGCGAGGTACGAAGCAATCTCTGAACTGTGCCTGAACGCCTTGCATCCGCAGAGATTGCTTCGTACCTCGCAATGACGGAGGAAGAGGGTGGCCGCGTTAGGGATAGCAGTGAAAAGCCCGGAGTGAAGCATAGCGGAACAAGGACTTGTAACGGATAGCCCGACCCGGAGGGTAACGCCCCAAAAAAGAAAAATGGCAACGAGGTTAATAATTTAATAGAGAATGAAGAAGAACCTGATAAAATATTTAACGCTTGGTATTATATGCCTGAGTTCTTCTATCGATAAAAATTTTGCGCAAACCGGCGCAAAAAACTCCCAACAGCCCGATCTTGAAAAACTGTTTAAGAATCCACCTTACGCGGCAAAATCCTGGGCTATATGGTATTGGATGCAGGCTTCGGTGAGCAAGACGGGTATAACCGCCGATTTGGAAGCCATGAAGAATGCCGGTTTGGGGGGCGCTTATTTAATGACCATTAAGGGCGTGGCAAACCCGCCGTATATGACGCCGCCGGTTGAGCAATTGTCGCCCTTGTGGTGGGATATGGTGAAGTTTTCGATGCAGGAAGCCGACCGCCTGGGGCTGAAGATGGGCATGCACGTGAGCGATGGTTTCGCGCTGGCTGGTGGTCCGTGGATTACGCCCGAGCTATCGATGCAAAAGGTGGTGTTTAGCAAAACCATGGTTAGCGGCGGAAAGCAGTATAACGATACATTGCAATGCCCCGAAAGCTACAAAGGCTTTTATAGAGATATTGCCGTGCTGGCCTACCCATCGCCGCAAGGAGCGGGTGTTAGCAGTGCTGCCCTAAAGCCTAAAATAACAACCAACTTACCCAATACCGATGTACAGTATTTAGCCGAACCGGGAAATAAAAAGACTTTTGCTACTACCGATTCGTGCTGGATACAGATGGAATTTGCACAGCCGTTTCTGTGCCGTTCGCTGGTGGTTCATACGGCATCACCCAATTACCAGGCGCAGCGTTTGCGTGTTGAGGTAAGTGATGACGGTAAGGTGTTCCGTAAGGTAGGGCAGTTGTTGCCACCGCGCCACGGCTGGCAGGATGCCGGTATAGACGTTACGCATACCATTACGCCAACCACAGCCAAGTATTTCAGGTTTTACTATAATCGCGAAGGTTCGGAGCCGGGCGCGGAGGATCTGGACTTTGCCAAGTGGAAGCAGTCGTTAAAAATTACAGGTATTGAGCTATCGTCCGACCCAAGCATTAGTCAGTTCGAAGGTAAAACCGGCGAGGTTTGGCGCGTAAGTAAAAACACAACGGCCGAACAATTACCGGCTGAACTGTGCATCAATAAAAATAAAATTATTAACCTTACCGATAAGCTGGATGCCAGCGGCCGCCTCAACTGGAAAGCGCCTGCCGGCAACTGGACTATATTACGTATTGGCCATACCTCAACCGGGCATACCAATGCTACGGGGGGCAAAGGTGCAGGTTTGGAGTGCGATAAGTTTAACCCGGTTGCCGTTAAAATGCAGTTTGATAACTGGTACGGCGAAGCTTGGAAACAGATTGGACCCGAGCTGGCAAGCCGTGTATTAAAGGTATTCCATATGGATAGCTGGGAGTGCGGCAGCCAAAACTGGTCGGCCTCATTTGCGCAGGAGTTTAAGCAGCGCCGCGGGTACGATTTAATGCCTTATTTGCCTGTTATGGCGGGTATTCCGGTGGAAAGCGCGGCAGAATCGGAACAGGTACTCGCCGATGTGCGCCAAACCATTGCCGAGCTTATTGTTGATAAATTCTACGTTACTTTGGCTGACTTGGCGCACCAAAAAGGCTGCACGTTTACTGCCGAAAGCGTTGCTCCAACTATGGTGAGCGATGGCCTGCTGCATTACAGCAAAGCCGATGTTACCATGGGCGAATTTTGGCTGAATAGTCCTACACACGATAAACCTAATGATATGTTAGACGCCATCTCGGGCGGGCATATTTATGGTAAAAACATCATCCAGTCAGAATCATATACCGAGTTGCGTACCATGTGGAACGAGCATCCGGGTATGCTGAAAGCCTTGGGCGACCGTAACCTGGCACTGGGTGTCAATAAAATTGATTATCACGTAAACATGCACAACCCCTGGACCGACCGTAAACCCGGAATGACCCTCGATGGTATTGGCTTGTTTATGCAGCGCGATCAAACCTGGTATAAGCCCGGTCGGGCATGGATTGAGTACGTAAGCCGTTGCCAGGCATTACTTCAGCAAGGACACCCGGTTACCGATATTGCCGTGTTTACCGGCGAAGAAACTCCGCGCCGGTCGTTATTGCCCAATAGGTTGATACCTACACTGCCCGGTCTGTTTGGTAATGAACGTGTTGCCCGCGAAAAGGAACGTTTGGCTAATAAAGGCTTGCCTATGCGCACCATCCCCATTGGGGTAAACAGCAGTGCTAACATGCTTGGTTCCGAAGATTTAATAGACCCGCTGCGTGGTTATAAGTATGATTCATTTAACCTGGATGTGCTCATGCGTTTGGCTAAAGTGGTTAATGGCCGTGTTGAATTACCCGGCGGAGCAAGTTATAAGGTGCTGGTTGTGCCGGGCAGTACGCAAATGTTGCCAAATGGCGCGGTGCGGTCGGCAGCGGTGGTTAGTAAACTCAATCAACTTATTGCCGATGGTGCTACGATAATTTATCACCCGGAGGCTGGTCCGGCGTTAAAGCAAAGTGGCAAAGGCAAACTGCTTGTTGGGCCTTACGTACAGCCAGATTTGAACAGCATTGGTTTGGAACGAGATTTTATGGCGAACGAAAATGGCAAACGTGCTGATAGTATTTCGTGGAGCCACCGTTCTGGCAATGGCTTCGAGTTGTATTTTATATCAAACCAGTTGAGCGCCAAACGTAAGCTGGAAGTATCGT
The DNA here is from genome assembly GCF_031951985.1 of Mucilaginibacter terrae. Taxonomy (NCBI): domain Bacteria; kingdom Pseudomonadati; phylum Bacteroidota; class Sphingobacteriia; order Sphingobacteriales; family Sphingobacteriaceae; genus Mucilaginibacter; species Mucilaginibacter terrae. The sequence goes on from NZ_JAVLVU010000001.1 coordinate 4,247,515, forward strand.
TACGTTTAACAAACCAAACGCCCGAATTATTTGACGCCCTTACCGGCGAAATCAGCGAAGCACCGGGCTGGAGGATAGATAATAGCAGAATATTAATTCCTGTGGAATTGGAAGTTGGCGGATCGGTATTTGTGGTGTTGCGCACACCAACCAAATCTTTAGCCGGTGCGGTAAAGACTAAACCCACACCGCAAAACGTTCAAACCTTATCAACGGCCTGGAGAGTTAGCTTTGATCCCCAATTGGGCGGACCCAAAGCGCCTGTAAAGTGGAACACTTTGCAAGACTGGAGCCTATCAGCCGATTCAACCATCCGTTATTATTCAGGAACTGCCGTTTACAAGCAAAATTTCAATTGGAAGGCTGCTGCCAAAACAGGTGAAAGTGTATGGCTTAATTTAGGTAAGGTAGATAACCTTGCCGAGGTAACTGTTAATGGTTTGCCTTGCGGTGTAGCCTGGACAGCACCTTATCGCGTAAATATTACAAAAGCCCTTAAACCGGGCAGCAACCAAATTAAAATAGAAGTAACCAATACTTGGGCCAACCGCCTTATGGGCGATCATCGGTTGCCTAAGGAAAAACAGATTACGTGGACCAACGCGCCATACCGTTTAGATGGCAAACCATTGTTGCCGGCAGGTTTGATGGGGCCGGTGATTTTGGAAAAGGTTGGCAGATAATACCAATCAACCCGTCATGCCGAACTTGTTTCGGTATCCCATGGATAAGTATTAACATGCATGTTTACTTTGCATGTGAGGTGCTGAAACAAGTTCAGCATGACAGATTTTTTTAAATGGCGCAGAATCGTAGAGACACAATACCTTGTGTCTCCCGACGAAAAGCGGAGTTTGCGTTAGGTATAGTAGCGGAAAGCCCGGAATGCAGCATAGCGGAACGAGGACTTGCAGCGAATAGCCCGGGCCGGAGGCAACGTCCTGATTAGAGAATAGAATAAGTAAAATTGTCATTGCGAGGAACGAAGCAATCACCGCCAGAAATGTAGGCGACATGCAAAGTGGGGATTGCCACGCTATCGCTCGCAATGACACAACTGGAACTATGATGAAGAATTTGACTAAAATAAAATGTGTAGTTGCGCTGTTGGCCCTGGCTGGTACGCAGGCTATGGCGCAAAGCAAGGCGCTGGTTAACACCTCCCAAAGTAAGTATGCCAAGCTGGGGAGTTTGGATATGGGTAACGTTGCCTGGACTAAGGGCTTTTGGGCCGATCGTTTTCAGGTGTGCCGCGATACCATGATCCCGAACCTGTGGAAGGTATATACCGACCCCAATGTGAGCCATGCCTTTAAAAACTTTGAAATTGCCGCAGGTTTAGACACTGGTTCGCACTCAGGGCCGCCGTTTCATGATGGCGACTTTTACAAACTGTTTGAAGCCGTGGCCAGTATGTACACCGTTACTAAAGACCCTAAGCTCGATGCCTTAATGGACAAAACCATTGCCGTTATTGCAAAAGCCCAGCGCGCCGATGGCTACATACATACACCAACCATTATTGCCCAGCACAACGACCCCAAAAACGCCAAGGCATTCGCCGATAGGTTGAACTTTGAGACCTATAACTTAGGTCACTTAATGACGGCTGGTTGCGTGCATTACCGCGCTACCGGCAAAAAAACGTTATTAAATGTAGCAATTAAGGCTACCGATTATTTGTATAACTTCTACCAAAAAGCGTCGCCCGAGTTGGCGAGGAATGCTATTTGCCCGTCGCACTATATGGGTGTGGTGGAGATGTACCGTACCACGCGCGACCCTAAATATTTGGAGCTTTCGAAAAACCTCATTGATATTCGCGGTTTGATGAAAGACGGTACCGATGATAATCAGGACCGTATACCTTTTCGCCAGCAAACCAAAGTAATGGGTCATGCTGTGCGTGCCAACTACCTGTTTGCCGGTGCTGCCGATGTTTATGCCGAAACCGGCGATCAATCGTTAAAAGATGTTTTGGATTTGATGTGGAATGACGTGGTTACCCGCAAAATGTACGTTACCGGTGGTTGTGGTGCGCTGTATGATGGTGTGTCGCCAGATGGTACCTCGTACCAGCCAACCGATGTACAGAAAGTACACCAGGCTTACGGCCGCGATTACCAGTTGCCAAACTTTACCTCGCATAACGAAACCTGCGCCAACATTGGCAACGTGCTTTGGAACTGGCGTATGCTGCAAACTACAGGTAAAGCGCAATATGCCGATGTTATGGAATTGGCACTATACAACAGCGTTCTTTCGGGCATCAGCCTTAACGGTAAAAACTTTTTGTATACCAATCCCATGAGTTATTCGGATGATTTGCCGTTTAACCAGCGCTGGTCTAAAGATAGGGTGCCTTACATTAAGCTTTCAAACTGCTGCCCGCCGAATGTGGTGCGTACCATTGCCGAGGTGAGCGATTATGCCTACAGCGTGTCAGACAAAGGCTTGTATTTTAACCTTTACGGCGGCAATGCGCTGAATACAAAACTAAAAGATGGGTCGGCCTTAAAACTTAATGAGGTGACCGAATACCCTTGGGATGGTAAAGTGAGCATTACTTTACAACAGGCTCCTAAAAGCACTTATTCGATGTTTTTACGTATACCGGGCTGGTGTAAAAATGCCACACTTTTGGTAAACGGTAAAGCTGTTGAAACTGCCCTAACCAGCGGTGAATATGCAGAGGTTAACCGCCAATGGAAAGCTGGTGATAAAATTGAGTTGAACCTGCCTATGCCGGTACAGTTATTAGAATCGAATCCGTTGGTAGAAGAAACCCGCAACCAGGTAGCGGTAAAACGTGGCCCGGTGGTGTATTGCCTCGAATCGGCTGATTTGCCAAAGGGACAAAAAGTATTTAACGTTGCCATACCGGTAAAAAATGATTTAAAGCCGGAGTTGATCAAGATAGAAAACAGCCCAATTATGAGTTTAACCGGCAAAGCCGATTTACTGGGTGAGGCAAGCTGGAAAAATACTTTATACCGCGAGATAGGTACCAACAACTCAAAAGTTAATGTGCGTTTAATACCTTATTATGCCTGGGGTAACCGTGGGCATGTAGATATGGCTACGTGGTTGCCGGTGGATAGATAAAACGAAAGCATTACTATGTTATAATCTATATTCAAATTATAACGAAGTAATGCTTTAAAATTTATGCTTTGCGTTGAATATTACAACAGCTCAGGTTTAATGTTTTCGGTAAACTGTTTGGCAAACTTGTTGAGCTTGGGCTGTATTACAAAAGCGCAGTAAGGTTTCATTTGATTATCATTAAAATAATTTTGATGATACTGTTCAGCTTTATAAAATTCGCTGATGGGTGTAACCTCAGTTACAATCGGGTTATCAAATACCTGCTCTTCGGTAAGTTTTTTTATCATGGCTTCAGCTTGTTGTTTTTGTTCATCGGTATGATAAAAAATGGCCGAGCGATATTGCGTACCCACATCATTACCTTGGCGGTTTAGCGTAGTGGCATCATGAGTTTTAAAGAATATCAGCAACAGTTCGTCAAAACTTACCTCATTGGCATCATACTCTACTTGTACAACCTCGGCATGGCCTGTATCGCCGTTGCAAATTTGCTCGTAACTTGGATTGATGGTTTGGCCGCCTGTGTAGCCAGATGTTACTGATTTAACCCCTTTTATAGTTTGGAAAATGGCCTCGGTGCACCAAAAGCAGCCGCTGCCAAATGTAGCATTCTGTGTGTTCATGATTAAAGTTACACGAAAAGCATGCCATTGTAATGATGCGAAATTAATATGAATGTAAATTCATAGGCCTTGAGTATAGCCTGTTAAAAATTAGGTGAGCAGTAATTAGTTCAATTGTGTTTTCTGAACAGGCATTTGCTACATTTGCAGTCAACCAAACTATACCTATTATGATTAATTACCTTTCATCTGCCATGCGGACGGCGTTATGCTGTGTTATGTTACTAAGCGCATTGGCTACCAATGCTCAAAAAAAGCCTTTATTTAATGTGATTGCCTTTTACACCGCCAAGGCCGATTTAGCACACATCAGTTACGTGCATGAAGCCAACCGCTGGTTACCACAAATGGCTAAAAAATACAATTTTGTGTATGATTCCACCAGTAACTGGAGTAACCTGAACGCGCAGTTTTTAGCTAAATATCAAGTAGTGTTATTTTTAGATACCCGCCCCGAAGATCCACAACAACGGCTGGCTTTTGAGCAATATATGAAAAACGGCGGCGCATGGATGGGTTTTCACTTTGCGGCCTTTGCGCTTAATAAATCGGCCGTACCGCAAAACTGGGATTGGTATCATGAAGAATTTTTGGGTTCGGGTGGGTATGGCAGTAATACCTGGCGACCAACATCTGCCATTTTGCGAGTTGAATTACCCAAACATCCGGCGGTTAAAGGCCTGCCTAAAACCTTTAAGGCTTCGCCCAACGAATGGTACCGCTGGCAAAATGACTTACGCAAGAACCCTGATATCAATATCCTCCTGGCTATTGATTCTACCAGCTTTCCGTTAGGCACCGGCCCCAAGGCCAGCGAAATATGGCACAGCGGCTATTACCCGGTAGCGTGGAGTAACAAAAAGTACAAAATGATCTACGTAAATATGGGACATAACGATATGGACTACGAGCACAAGTACGATAATACCAACAAAACCTTGTCGTACACCTTTGATAATGAAGAGCAGAATAAGTTTATTATCAATAGTTTGTTGTATTTAGGCAAGAACTAACCCCTTTGAATGAGAAAGCCCACATGAGTATGAGAAATCATTCCATTTGAGAATAAGCTACTCTTATAAGGAGAGACTTTAAAAGCCCTTCCGCCTAAGGCGGAGAAGGGTTTGCGTGGGGCTATATAAAACAAAAGGGTTAGCACTGCACTGCTAACCCTTTTGTTTTATGCTACCAATGCTTCCGGTTCTTCGGCAATGGTTGGATTAACCGTTACATCGTCCTTTTCAACACGCAGGTTTGCCACAATGTGCTGCTGGCGGGTTGGCGTGTTTTTACCCATAAAATATTCGAGCAGGCCTTTTATGTTGGCATCCTTCAAAATAACAGGGTCGAGGCGCATGTCTTTGCCAATAAACAAGCCAAACTCATCGGGCGAAATTTCGCCCAAACCTTTAAATCGGGTAATCTCGGGTTTGTTGCCCAGTTTGGCTATGGCATTGCGGCGCTCTTCGTCACTGTAACAATAAATGGTTTCCTTTTTATTACGAACCCTGAATAGCGGCGTTTGCAAAATAGAAACGTGCCCGGCCTTCACCACATCGGGGAAGAACTGCAAAAAGAAGGTCATGATGAGTAAACGGATGTGCATACCGTCAACATCGGCATCGGTGGCTATCACAATGTTATTGTAGCGCAGGCCGTCAATACCGTCTTCAATATTCAGGGCGTGTTGCAGCAGATTAAACTCCTCATTTTCATACACTACCTTTTTGGTAAGACCAAAACAGTTTAGAGGTTTACCTTTTAAGCTGAACACGGCTTGGGTAGCAACATCACGCGATTTGGTGATCGAACCGCTGGCCGAGTCGCCCTCGGTGATGAATAGGGTAGTGTCTTGTTTACGCTCATGGGTATCATCATAATGCACCTTACAATCGCGCAGTTTACGGTTGTGTAATGATGCTTTTTTGGCACGCTCGTTAGCCAGCTTTTTAATACCAGCAATATCTTTACGCTCACGTTCCGACTGCAGGATGCGCTTTTGCAAGGCATCGGCAGTGGCCGGGTTTTTATGCAGGTAATTATCCAGCTGCGTGCTTAAAAAGTCGTTAATAAAAGTACGAACGGTTGGACCGTCTGGGCCAATGTTTTGCGAACCCAGCTTGGTTTTGGTTTGCGATTCGAATACCGGCTCCTGCACTTTAATGGCTATGGCTGCCACTATAGAAGCACGTATGTCGGCCGCATCATAATCTTTTTTAAAGTGATCGCGGATTGTTTTTACCACCGTTTCGCGAAAAGCCGCCTGGTGGGTACCACCCTGCGTGGTATGCTGGCCATTTACAAACGAGTAATACTCCTCGCCGTATTGCTGGCCGTGTGTCATGGCTATCTCTATATCTTCGCCTTTTAGGTGGATGATAGGGTAGCGGATGTTCTCCGCATCTGTTTTACGGTCGAGCAGGTCTTTAAGGCCATTTTCCGAAAAGAATTTCTGCCCGTTAAAGTTGATAGTAAGGCCCGCGTTCAGGAACACGTAGTTCCATATCATATTTTGCACAAACTCCGGTATAAAGCGGTAGTTGCGGAAAATGCTGTCGTCTGGGTAAAAATTAATAGCAGTGCCGTTGCGCTGGGTAGTTTCTTTTTCGGCTTCGTCGCGTACGAGTTCGCCTTTGGCAAATTCGGCAATTTTAGTGCGGCCATCACGGTATGATTGTACGGTAAATGAGGTTGAAAGCGCATTAACCGCCTTGGTACCCACACCGTTCAAACCAACCGATTTTTGAAAAGCCTTACTGTCGTACTTACCACCGGTATTAATTTTCGATACACAATCGATCACTTTACCCAGCGGAATACCGCGGCCATAATCACGAACCGACACTTTGTGGTCGTTCATGCTCACATCAATACTTCGGCCCGCGCCCATCACAAACTCATCTATAGAGTTGTCCACAATCTCTTTAAGCAACACGTATATACCATCATCGTAAGCCGAGCCATCGCCCAGTTTACCAATATACATGCCCGGCCTTAGGCGAATATGTTCCTTCCAGTCGAGCGAGCGTATACTGTCTTCACTATAATTGATTTCTTCTGCCATGTGAATATATTACACGTCATTGCGAGGTACGAAGCAATCTCTGAACTTTGGATTAAACAAATGGCGTTCAAGTGCATACGCAGGGATTGCTTCGTACCTCGCAATGACGATTTCGTTCTCTTCAAACATACTAAAAATATTGGCAATTGCCAAAGCCGGGTATCTATTTAAAGCGCATACAATCGCGCGCTTTATTGATGTTCTTGAAAAAATCAGGCCCTTTTACGTTGGTTAAACAAACGGCCAGTAAATAGCCGGTATGGTCTTTTTGCAGGGCAATAATAAAAGCGTATTTGTAGTGCTTGGTTTCGGGTAAATCGGCCAGGTTAAGCAGATATGTTTTTCCGGCATCGGCGTTGTATTGTTCTAAGAAATCGGTTGACAGGCTACGCGTAAAAAATTTAGTATCATCGCTCAACGCAGCGGCATGTGCCCGTGCAGCTTCAACATAAGCACTATCCGGATTGGCCAGTGTTTTGCCGCTCACGTTTTTCATTTGCTCATAACTTGCCCAGTTTTGTTTAAGAGAGTGTACCTGTAACCATATTTCAAAATCTTGCCCGGGAATGTTCATCCCGTAGTCAAACGAAAAATTTTCATTATTGGCGGCAGCCACTTCTTTAAAAGGTAAGGGCTGGCGAAACTCGATCCCGGCTTCGGCTGCGTTTTTAATAAAGCTGGAGAGGGTTGTGCTCGTGGTTGGTCGTGCTGCTGGTTTTGTAATTTTAGATTTTTTATGTTGAGCTTCAACAGTAAGCACGCCAAAGCATAAAATGCCCGCAGCAAGTAGTATTATTTTGCTAATTTGCTTACCAATGGTTTTCATTACCTTAATCAGTGCATCGCTTAGTTTGTGCCTGTAAAAATACAGTTATACTGATATAGCAAATGTAAAATATTAATTGAAAAATAAAACTGTAACGTAAAATAATGAGTATAAAACCGCTTTTAAGCCGCTTCGACATTACCATGATCGTGATAAGCCTCATTATTGGTACCGGTATATTTAAAACCCCGGGCGAAGTGGCTTTGCGTACAGGTACCCCCGAACTATTTTTTGCAGCCTGGATAGTGGGCGGTATTGTTACCTTGTGTGGCGCACTCACCTTTGCCGAAATTGGTGCACGTTACCCCACCACAGGCGGTTTTTACAAGCTGTTTTCATACTGCTATCATCCTGCTTTTGCCTTCATGATCAACTGGGTAGCCATTATTGCCACCACGGCATCGGTTGCGGCAGTTGCCCTTATAGGTGCCGAATACCTGAACCCGCTGCTGTTACCTCAGGCCTTACAAAATGCTACCGGCACTAAAATTACCACCACCATTATGGTTTTGGTAGTGTATTTTATTAACCTGCTGGGTATTAAAACCAGTGCCCGTACGCAAAACTTGCTCACTATTTTTAAGGTGGGCATGATCATATTATTGTGTATGGCCATTTTTATGAGCGATGGCAAAGCTAATATTACAACCGTTGCGTTACCGCAAGGCAATGCTATAGCCTCATTTGGGTTGGCATTGGTGGCTGTGTTTTTTACCTACACCGGCTATCAGCAAACCATCAACTTTGGGGGAGATGTGGTTGATGCCAAAAGCAATATGCCCAAGGGTATTTTTATAGGTATTGCCGTGGTTATTGCGGTTTATATGGCGGTTAACTTTGCCTATTACTCGGTTTTGGGCATGGGCGGACTTCAGCAAAACACCGGTTTGGCGGCCAAAATGGCTTCGGTAGTGTTTGGGGATGTGGGCTCGAAAGTTACATCGGTGCTCATGTTCGTATCGGTACTGGCTTATGTAAATGTAAACATCATGTCGGTACCAAGAATGTACTATGCAATGGCCGAGGATGGCATTTTGCCCGCCGTTTTTAAAAATGTTAACCAGCGCACTCAAACGCAGGTATTTGGTATGAGTTTTTTTGTAGCTACGGTGCTGGGTATTCTACTATTGGTAAGCTCATTTGGCGAAGTGCTTAACTATGCTATATTTTTTGAATGTATAGGTTTGAGCACGGCCGCCATTGCTATTTTTATATTACGTAAGCGTACCCGTGAGCTTGATGGCACCGGCATTTACACCATCAAATGGTACCCGCTGGTACCCATTGTATTTATTGTGGTTTACTGGTTTGTTATTATCAGCATATTTATGGCCAATCCAAAGGCTATAATGGTTTGCCTGGCTGCGTTTATAGCCGGTTTAATTATTTATTACATAGTTAAGCCGAAACAAGCGAACGCCACTTTATCCTCACATTAAAAAACAATTGATAATGTACATAGGCCTTACCTCAACAAGGGTAATGCAGGTTGGTAAAACAACGATTTTTTGTAATGCTCTCTTACTGCATTTACGCAGATGAACAGAATATTGTAGGCGTACATGGCCGGAATGAAGAAAAATACAACCAAATCAGGGAGGAATAGTAAAGGGTTGACGAAGTGAAATATTGCTCCTCCAATCATTATTGCATTGTATACTATGAAGATTATACACCAGGTGATTTGAAAGTTTAACACTCTTTTTACGGTGCTATTTACCTCTGCTATTTGCTTTCCTTTAGTTACCCACATAAAATAAGGAACTAAAACACCAAGTAATGGGAACACAATAAAGCTTAACGCCGATAAATGTATCATTGTCAAATAGCTACTATCTACAGGCAACTGGGGTTGAAATGTTGCTGTCAGTTCACTTACTTCCACACCTAAACTGCTTGCCAGTCTTTGCAGGGTGTCTCCCCGGGGTTCGGTTTCGCCGCTCTCAATGCGTTGAATAGTGCGCAAACTGAGTTGGGTTTGCGTGGCGAGGTAATCTTGCGAGTAGCCCTTGGCTATTCGTAGGTTTTTAATTTGGTTTGATAAGTCTTGGTTTTTCATGGCTGTACATTTTTTTGTAAAGCTACCCCGTTGGGCGATAATAAATGTACGGCATGTTTACGGCATTTTTATGACAATGTGGTTTAATGCACGATTAAAAGTAGATAAGGTAACGCAGTGCTGCTAATCACCCGACTATTTTAGGGAGGTATATCACAGCAATGTTAAGCACAAGCTTATCTTTGTTCAAATTTTTCAATTCCAATGATCGATGTTCTGCTAAAGCATATTAGTGAAAAGGTTACGCTCAGCGAGCAGGACAAGGCCTTAATGTCCAATTATTTTGTTCCCAAAAGATTAAGAAAGCGCCAGTACTTACTACAGGAAGGCGACGTTTGCAAGAACATCACCTTTGTATCAAAAGGCCTGCTCCGCACCTATAATGTTGATGATAACGGCGACGAGCACATGAGCGTATTTGGCTGGGAGGGTTGGTGGATTTCTGATTTTAACAGTTTTTTAACCGGTGTGCCAGCCATGTTTAATATTGATGCCATTGAAGATTCGGAAGTACTGCTTTTATCGCGCGAAAATTATGAAGCCATAACGCTGGCCATCCCTGTAATGGACCGCTACTTCAGGATACTTTATCAAAACAGCATTGTAACCAAAGAACGTCGTTTAATGAGTTCGGTAACCGATACCGCCGAAGAAAAATACCTGAGATTAAGCCAATCAAACCCCGATATGATCGAACGCATTCCTCAAAACCTCATTGCCTCCTATCTTGGCATTGCTCCCGAAACGCTGAGCCGTATCAGGAAGAGCCTTGCTACCAAAAAATAAATCTGTTTACACTTGATACAGATCAAGTGTATTTCTTAAGCAGGGTCAAGTGTGATTGGGTTTGCTACCTCTAAATTTGACGTTATAAATTTTAACAAATGTCAGATACCATTAAAGCATTAGTTGTGGGTGCCAGCGGCATTACCGGCAGCAATCTTGCTAAAAAACTCATAAGCAAAAATATTACTACCTATGGATTGTCGCGTAACCCCGATAGTAGCCTCACTGGCGTTATACCCGTTGCGGCTAACCTTTTGGATAAGGATAGCCTTGCCACGGCAATAGCAGATATTAACCCCACCCATATATACTTTACCGCCTGGATGCGTAACGATACCGAAGCTGAAAACATTAGAGTGAACAGTCTTTTGGTAAAAAATGTGCTTGATGCCCTTTCGGTAAAGGGCAGTATACAACACGTGGCCTTGGTAACCGGGTTAAAGCATTACCTTGGTCCGTTTGATGCTTATGCAAAGGCCGGAACATTGCCCTTAACACCCGTGCGCGAAGAGCATCAGCGCTTACCTTTAGATAACTTTTATTACGCTCAGGAAGACGTGATCTACGCCGCCGCAGCCCGCGATGGTTTTACCTGGAGCATACACCGCCCGCATACGGTGATTGGCTACGCCGTGGGAAACCTCATGAATATGGGCACCACCCTGGCCACTTACGCCAGTATTTGTAAAGAAACCGGCCGGCCATTCCGTTTCCCCGGTTCGGCTGCGCAGTGGAACGGACTATCGGATGTCACCGATGCACGCTTACTGGCCGAACATATGATATGGGCATCAACCACCGATGCCGCCCGTAACCAGGCTTTCAATGTAGCCAACGGTGATGTTTTTCGTTGGAACTGGCTGTGGCAGCAAATAGCCGACTGGTTTGGCATTGAAGTCGCAGGTTTTGACGGCACCATACACCCGCTCGAAACCGAGATGGCAGACGATACCGAAGTATGGACCAGCATTGCCCAAAAGCACGGCTTAAAAGAAACCAACCTGTCGCGCCTGTCATCGGCCTGGCACACCGACCTTGATCTTGGCCGCCCTTTAGAGGTCATGACCGATATGTCGAAAAGCCGAAAGCTGGGCTTTACTCATTATCAAGACACCCGCGAATCGTTCTTTGAACTTTTTGCTTTGTTGAGAGAATTGAAGTTGATTCCGTGAGGATGAGTTTTAATATTGAAAGCCCGGTTTGCCGGGCTTTTTTGGTTTATCTCTATTCGCTCCAGCAAACGTTTAACCTATTTAAAGCCTCCGCTCAGTTTCGGTAATAACAACATCATTTATACTGGCGTAACGTTTTGCCATTAGGCCGTCTTCGTTAAACTCCCAGTTCTCGTTGCCATAAGCACGGTACCATTGGCCGCTTAGGTCCTGGTATTCGTATTCAAAACGCACGGCAATACGGTTATCGGTAAAAGCCCAAAGCTCTTTACGTAATTTGTAGTTAAGCTCACGTTTCCACTTACCGGTTAAAAACGCAACAACCTCCTCGCGGCCATTTACAAATTGCGAGCGGTTGCGCCATTCGGTGTCTATTGTGTAGGCTTGTGCAATCTTTTCAGGGTCCTGGCTATTCCAGGCATCTTCGGCTAATTGTACCTTTTCAATAGCTGTTTGGTAGGTAAAAGGCGGCAGCGGATATTTCTTATTCATAAAGTATTTATTTGATTTATACAAAGATAGCCTGCCTTACAATGCTGTTTGTGGTAGTTATTATGGTTTGTGTGGTAGTATTAGTGTTTAATAAGTTCCGCGATTAAGTTCACAAGACCACAAGCGGGCCGCTTGCGGGAGCACGGGGAGTTTTATTCTTTTCATTTAGCAGAATCGCTCAATAATCTCTTTCTTCTAACGCTAAGAAGAAAGATGAGTTTGTTAAAATTGCCGCAGAACATAGTATCGGTCTGCCGAAACAGTTAACCGCACTTGCATGAAATCCCCACACAAAAAAAGCCCGGCAAAACCGGGCTTCCTTATTTCAATAACTGAATAACTATTACTACGTACTAAGTTTATTGCTGATCTTAATCACCTCGCTATCCAGTTTATTAGCACTGGCACGCAGCATGGTAACCATGCTTTTTATATCGTCGCTAATATCCATTTCTTCGAGCAGGGCTGTGAGCCCTAAAATATTAGCTAAGGGTGCTCTTACCAAATGCGATTGATCGAAAGCTACTTCTTGCAGGGCAGCTGCCTTAGCTGCTTTTTCGGCATCGGCTTCTGCTTTTTTTCTTAAAAGTTCTTCTTCGTACATTTTACGGTGGGATACCTGGTATACCGTGGCGGCAAACAACAACTCCCCATCCTCATTTTTACGGAATGCCTTGGCGCTAAACAGGCACGGAAAACTGCATTTATCGGTCAGGATTTGAAAACTGATCTCTTTTACATCATTCTCCAACTGTAGTAACGGCTGAACAAATAACTGGTAATATATTTTGCCGCCTCTGTCTAAAAACGAAGAAACGTTTTGATACATCACTTCATGAGCATCAGCGTTTAGCCACTTTAATAAGGTTTGATTTACATGCACAATGGACCCATCGGCATGGAAAGTAAACAGGCCAACAGGGGCATTGTTATATATAGATTCGAAATCTATGTCAGATGATGATATCAGGGGATAGAGGTATTTCAAGTATTGCTGCCTTGTTGGCAGTCAAGTAACCATCTATTGCCTCAATTGTTTTATCGGGTGCGCTTAAATGCGGGCAATGGCCGGTTGCATCTAACAAAACTAACGTATTACCGGGTGTATGCTTTTTAATGTAATAACCTACCGATAGGGGTGCCAAAATATCTTCGCTACATTGTAAGGTTAGGCTTGGTACGCTAAGTGCGTGCAAATCGGTGCGGCAATCGGTATAAAAGGTAACACGGGCAAACTCGCGTGCAATATCAGGGTTGGTAGCGCAAAAATTAGCGGTTAGCTCTCCGCCCAGTTCAGGCCGGTCGGCATTACCCATAATAAGCGGTGCCATAGCGCCCGACCAGCCCAGGTAATTGCTATCCATCATGTTAAACAAGGCTTCCAGGTCTTCTTTTTCCATACCGCCAATATAATCGCCATCATTAAAATAGCAGGGCGATGGCGATACAAAAATGAGGTTGCTAAAATAGTCAGGCTTGGCAAGGGCGGCACGTGCGCCAATCATACAACTTACCGAATGGCCAATAAATATCACTTGTTTAAGCGCTAAAGCTTCGAGTACTTCTAACAAATCGGCCACGTAACCATCCATCAATTGGTAGCGTTCCGAGTTGTAAGCGGTTAGATCGGATTGCCCCGCACCCACAAAATCAAACAGCACTAATTGATAGTGTTCCTGATAAGCAGTAACAAAATGTCGCCAAACATTTTGGTCGCACCCAAAGCCATGGGCAAAAACAATGGTTTGGTCGCCTTTGCCAATTACCCTAACATTATTCCTTTTTAAAACATCCATCATATCCACCTCACATGTATGCTAACTTGTACGGTAACAAGTATATAATGTTCGCTATTATCACTATTTGATTTAAATAGTTTAGTAAAGCCAATAACCCTTGCGGTAGCGGACGGCTATTTTTTCTTAGTTATTGAAGTGCTGCTGTTCTTTAGATGCCGTTGCTTGCTTCCGCATATCCTCTAAGGAAAGCTTGGGTTTGCCCAATTGCGCTTCCTGAGCCAGCTTGTTCATTTCCGAGAATGATATTTTGTAATTCATCATTGATGCTTTTTTGCGAAAGACTTTAAGAATTATTGTCTTTAATAAAGTCTAATAATTTTTTACCGAGAGTAATAGCCTCTTCACTTAAATCATTCTCTGATTGCATGAAACTAACTGCTCTCTTAGCAAAGTTAACCTTATCATTTACCGTACCTGATTCAGCGGCATATTTTCTACTTAAATCTGGAATGTTTTTTTCGATATATGTGCCTAAATAACTGTCCTTAAAGTGATCTTTTGTAGAGAAATTTTTATTGAACTTTAATTTCGCCGTGTTATCTCCCTCGTAATCTTCTATCACTTTTTTCAGAATAGGGGAAGAGATAATATTCTCCATTTCTCGGGCTTCTAAACAATAATATCTATCTCTCAAAGTATCTTTCAACTCTTTATGCCTTTCCATTTTACTACCTGGTGAACCATTTTTCTTAAATCCAGCACCATCTTTGTCGCTAATTAAAAAAAGTTTGCCACATAATCTTTTTACTTCAATATTGGGGTGATTGCCATCTTTGTCTTTTAGAAACGACCAGTGGGTGATATTTCCACCTCCATACTCAACAAAAGAGTAATGAATATCCTCCTTAAACTGCTTATCCTCCTCACTTTGAAGTATATCAAGATATTTACGTAAATATATACGATCTGTTATTCCTTCAACCCAAATCGTACAATTTGAAAGAAATACTGAAGAATTTCTAACACCTATTATGTCTAAAATATTGGAATCTTCATTTTCGACGTTTTCTATAGTAAATCGTGGTTCTCCTTCGATTTTTTCATTCTCCTTGAAAGTATATACTGAAACCTTATCCACATCTAATGTTATATCTAAAAAATGATTTGAGTGTGTTGTAATAAAGTATTGAAAGTTTGAAAAACGTTCATGTAAGATTGTTTCAAGGAATATTCTTTGAAATCCTGGATGCAGATAATGTTCTGGTTCTTCAATAAAAATATACCGTTTTTTGCCTTGATAGAAGAATAGGGGATAAGTAAGAATAATTATTGATTGAATGCCGTCACCTAAATCATAGATAGAATGATCTCTATCACCTATCCTTACATAGACAACCTCCTTATTTATTCGTGGAACTACATTGATATCTTTACCTTCAAAAAAATTCTTACTAAGAAAATCTTCAAATTCTCTAACTCTATCTCGTTCTTGTTTAGTACCTAATAGAAGCTTTTTTAGATCTTCATACAAAGAAACACCTGTATAAATTTTATTGTCTAATGCGTCATCCTCTAACTTAAAATAATCTTTTTTGGTAGTCTTTAAATAAAGATCGTCATCAGTACCATAAATCTTTCTAAGGCCTCTTAAAGTTGGAAAGTAAATATTATCAAGACGAACCTTGGCTAAATGAGAAAATTTATCTTGAATTTCGTTTATATACTTAACGGCAATTGATTGTACTTTGCTTTCGATATCTCCTTGTGTTATGTACTTTTTCGTATTATAAGATGAGTACTTGATGTTTTTTACGTCATAAATACCCTTTAATACAATATCATTTATATTGAAATATTCCGTTATGAAGTCAATTTTTTCGATTGTTGTTAGTATATTTAGGATGCCACCATAGTCGCCAATAATGTACTCATCATAAAAATCGGTAATCTCTGATTTCAGGTCTTCTAAAAGTTTATTTAATATTTGAAGGTCAAATTTATTTAAAGTAAATTTTAGTTCATTGTTCTTCGAAAAAAAAGCTCTTGTAAATCTACTTTTTCCAGAATTATTAGACCCTATAAAAATATTTACTTTTGAAAATTTGCTTAAAACTCTACTGCCATCATACAAACAGTAGCTGTTAAAATTCTCCTCGTCAAGGTATAAAGATTCTATCATGTAGTAAGATTTAGACACTAAGCTAACAAAATAACCCACAAAAAAAGCCCGGTAAAACCGGGCTTCCTTATCTCAATAACTCAATCAAACTTAAACACCTAACAGCAAACGTGCAGGGTCTTCCAGTAATTGTTTAACACGTACCAGAAAGCTTACCGATTCGCGGCCGTCAACAATACGGTGATCGTATGACAGGGCAAGGTACATCATGGGGCGTATAACCACTTGTCCGTTTACAGCAACCGGGCGCTCGATGATATTGTGCATACCTAAAATAGCCGATTGTGGCGCATTAATAATAGGCGTGCTCATCATCGAACCAAAGATACCGCCATTGGTAATGGTAAAGGTACCGCCGGTCATGTCTTCAATGGTCAACTTGTTTTCGCGGGCTTTACCGGCAAGGTTTACTACGGCTTTCTCAATTTCGGCAAGGCTCATCGCATCGGCATTACGGATGATAGGAACCACCAAACCTTTAGGAGCCGATACAGCGATAGAAATATCAGCAAAGTTGCTGTAAACAATTTCTTCACCCTCAATACGGGCACCAACTGCAGGCCACTCAGAAAGTGCTACGCAAACCGCTTTGGTAAAGAACGACATAAAGCCTAAGCCTACACCGTGTTTCTCTTTAAACTTGTCTTTGTATTTAGAGCGTAACTCCATAACCGGCTGCATATCAACCTCGTTAAAGGTGGTTAGCATAGCGGTTTCGTTTTTAACAGCTACCAAACGCTTGGCAACGGTTTTACGCAGGTTAGTCATTTTCTCACGACGCTCTTCTCTTGCACCAGTGGCAGTTGCAGGAGCAGCGGCAGGGGCTGATGCTTTAGCCGGAGCAGAAGCCGGAGCAGCTGGTTTTTGTTGTGCGTTAACCGCATCTTCTTTAGTAATACGACCGCCAACGCCGCTTCCGCTTACAGCCTCGGGGCTCAAGCCTTTTTCGGCTAATATTTTACCCGCAGCAGGTGATGGGGTACCGGCAGCGTAACCGTTTGATGAAGGAGCGGAGATCGGGGATTGAGGAGCGTTTTGAGCAGCTGGTGCGCTTGGTGCTTCGCTCTTCGCTCCGGCAGCACCGCCACCTGTAATTGAGCATACTACCGCGCCAATGGCTAAAGTATCACCTTCGGCGGCAATGGTTTTAAGGGTACCTGCACTTTCGGCAGTTAACTCAAACGTTGCTTTATCTGATTCCAGTTCGGCAATGGCTTCGTCCATTTCAACCTGGTCGCCATCTTTCTTAATCCAGCGCGACAGGGTTACTTCGGTAATTGACTCGCCAACCGCAGGAACTTTAATTTCTAATGTTTTGGCTTCGGCAACAGGTGCTTCAGCGGCAGGAGTAGCTTCAGGTCTTTCTGCACGCTGACCAGGTGCGCTTTCGTCGGCAGCCTGTGCGGTGCTTTTGTCAACCGGTGCAGGAGCAGCGGCAGCAGGAGCGCCACCGGCTTCAATGCTGGCAACCACAGCGCCAATTGGCAGGGTGTCGCCTTCGGCAGCAACAGTTTTTAAAGTTCCGGCACTTTCGGCAGTAAGCTCAAAAGTTGCTTTGTCCGATTCTAATTCGGCAATTACTTCATCCATTTCAACCGCATCGCCGTCTTTTTTAATCCAACGCGACAGGGTAACTTCGGTAATAGATTCGCCAACCGGCGGAACTTTGATCTCTAAACTCATGTTGTTATTTATGTTGTAGTTTTGGAGTTGTCGGTTGTCTGTTGTGAGTTGTCTGTAATAGAAACCTTAAGCTTCCTCACTCACAACTGACAACTGACAACTGACAACTAAAATTTAATCTGCATTAGTTTCGGCCATTTTCTTGGTCGATTTTTTTACTTTCTCTTTTTGATCCTGGCTAACCGGGGCTTCAAAAGCTTTGGAGATGATATACAACTGCTGCGAAGCATGTTGTTTTGAGTAACCGGTTGCCGGGCTACCACCTTCTTTACGCGAAATTACCTCTAACTGCAATGGGCTCTTGCGGAACTTGCGCAGCATGTAAGGCCATGCGCCCATGTTCTCCGGCTCTTCTTGCACCCAAATAAAATCGGTAGCGTTGCTGTATTTAGCTTTAACGGCTTCCATTTCCAATACAGGAGTTGGGTATAATTGTTCTACGCGCACAATGGCAACATCGGCACGTTTATCGGCCTGTTGTTTGTCCAGCAATTCGTAGTAAATTTTACCACTGCAGAACAATACGCGTTTTACCTTTTTAGCATCGGCTGTGTAAGCATCGTCAATAAGTTCGTGGAAACCGCCTTTGGTAAACTCATCAATTTTAGATACACAAGCCGGGTGGCGCAGTAAGCTTTTTGGTGAGAAAATTACCAATGGCTTACGGAAATCGCGGTGCAGTTGGCGGCGTAAAATATGGAAGAAGTTAGCAGGTGTAGTACAGTTAGCCACCTGAATGTTATTATCGGCACAGGCCTCCATAAAACGCTCAATACGTGCCGATGAATGTTCAGGGCCTTGTCCTTCGTAACCGTGAGGTAATAACATTACCAAACCGTTACCACGCTGCCATTTAGTTTCGGCACTTACGATGTACTGGTCGATGATGATTTGCGCACCGTTAACAAAGTCGCCAAACTGTGCTTCCCAAATGGTTAAGGCGTTAGGGTTAGCCAGGGCGTAACCGTAATCAAAACCTAAAACACCATATTCAGAAAGCAGGGAGTTGTAAATGTAAAATTTAGCATCACCGCCAATGGTAGTTAGCGGAGTATACTCCTCATCCGTATCAGGCAGGGTAATAACCGCGTGGCGGTGCGAAAATGTTCCGCGTTTTACGTCCTCACCACTCAAACGTACCGGGTGACCTTCTTTTAACAAGCTACCGTAAGCCATCAGCTCACCCATAGCCCAATCAAAGGTTTTGGTTTCGTTAACCATCTTACGACGGTCTTCAAACAGTTTTTCTATCTTTTTGAAGAATACTTTGTCTGACGGCAAATCGGTTAACTTTTTACCAATCTCCAGTAATTCTTCTTCGCTTATAGCTGTATCGGCTTCTGCATATATCTCCGCTTTGGTAGGTAAATGTAAACCCTGCCACGAACCGGCAAACATGGCGTTACCTGTTTCAATACGGGCTTCGGCCTTGGTTTCGTCCAGTTGTTTTTGCAACAGGTCTTTAAAGCTTTTCTCTATTTCTTTAGCAGCCTCGGCAGTAATGCTGCCTTCGGCCAGTAGTTTCTGGTAGTAAATTTCGCGCGGGTTAGGATGTGCCTCAATTGCCTTGTATAAAGTAGGCTGGGTAAATTTAGGCTCATCCGACTCATTATGACCGTACCTGCGGTAACATAAAATGTCGATAAACACATCCTCGTTAAACTCCTGGCGGTACTCCATAGCCATGTTAATAACATAAGCTAAGGCTTCCACATCATCACCGTTTACGTGGAATACCGGCGATAAAACCGTTTTGGCAATATCGGTACAGTAAGTGCTCGAACGGGCATCTTTAAAGTTGGTGGTAAAACCAATTTGGTTGTTAATAACCAGGTGAATGGTACCGCCGGTTTTGTAACCGTCCAGCTTTTCCATTTGCAACACCTCGTATATAATACCCTGGCCGGCTACCGAAGCATCGCCGTGGATTAATATAGGTGCAATTTTATCATGGTCGTCGCCGTATTTACTGTCAATTTTAGCACGGGTAATGCCTTCAACCACCGGGCCAACTGTTTCCAGGTGCGATGGATTAGGGCACAAACTTAAGTGTACTTTTTTACCGGTCGAAGCTTCGATATCGGTTGAGAAACCCAAATGATATTTTACGTCGCCACCAATGGTCGACTCTAAATCGTAGTTCTTACCTTCAAACTCGGCAAATATCTCTTTGTACGGTTTGCCCATAATGTTGGCCAACACGTTCAAACGGCCGCGGTGAGCCATACCAATGGTAAACTCCTCGATGCCTAATAATGAACCTTTTTCAATAACCGAATCAAGCGCAGGGATAAGTGCCTCGGCACCCTCTAACGAGAAGCGCTTTTGCCCCAGGAATTTTGTACCCAAAAAGTTTTCGAATCCTACAGCCTGGTTAAGCTTCTGCAACATGCGCGTTTTTTCCTCCTTAGAGAACGACGGCTGGTTGCGTTTGCTTTCCATCCTGTTTTCAAACCATTTGGTTTTAATAGGATTACGCATGTATTTATACTCGGCACCAATGGCCTGGCAGTAAGTATCTTCTAAAAGTTGACGAATGTCGCGCAGTTTGGCAGGGCCTAAGCCAATTTCTACACCGGCATTAAATACAGTATCCATATCGGCTTCGCTCAAACCAAAGGTTTCAAGCTCTTTGCCCGGATAGTACTTGCGGCGCTCTCGTACGGGGTTGGTTTTTGTAAACAGGTGACCGCGTGTACGGTATCCGTTTATCATATTCAGCACGTTAATTTCTTTTAAAACGTGCTCAGGGGTGGCCGAAGAGGCTGTGCCTGCGGCAGATTGAGGTGCCGAACCTTGACCAAAATCGAAACCTTCAAAAAACTTTTGCCAGCCGTAATCAACCGACTCGGTGTCTTGTTTGTAAGCCTCGTATAGTGAGTTTATATAGTCAGCGTTTCCGCTATTAACATAATTTAGACGATCCATCTGAATACCAATCTGTAAAACGGTACAAAACTAAGAATATATGATGTAAACTACACGGTTTAATTTGCTTTTGGTTTTGCATTTTTTTATATTTTGCAGATTAGTGACGGGTACTTAGTGTAAATAACGTTTGAGTTATAAATATTAACTCAAATTAAGCGGTGTGCAAATCTATAGATAGGTTAAAATGTTATTTCTAACGACAGAGAGAAATCTTATACGCTTGATAGATGTATAGTTTTCTCCTTAATTTGAATTACAGGGGAGAAATCAGATAATCATATTTACTCATTCAATCCATCACTCATTCACTCATTGAATTTGGGCGTTGCCTTCGGCCCAGGCTATCCGCTGCAAGTCCTACTTCGCTATCGCTGCGTTCCGGGCTTTACGCTACTATCCTTTACGCAAGCTGCAACTTAAATTTTTTTAACATATTCCTTTTATACTTGTTGTTGCAGACATGATAGCAGTTCCTATATATATTAAGGTACTCGTAGCAGCAGTGTTACTATCCTCATGCATGCAAACCAGTAAACCTGCCGATACCTATATTCCAAAAGATAACGAACCTGCAGTAAAACCCATCATTGTAAAAGCCGGGCAACCCGACGCCGATATTAATACAGGTAATACTGCCCCCGAACAATTAATTGCTTACGCCCGAACATTAAAAGGTATACCTTACAAATATGGATCGTTAAAACCCGACGAAGGATTCGACTGCTCCGGCTTTATTACTTATGTATTCAATCATTTTAATATCGTGGTACCGCGCTCATCGGTTGATTTTACCAATGTAAATACCAGCGTTACTTTAAGTGAGGCCAAACCTGGTGACCTGATGCTTTTTACAGGTACCGATAGCACCAGGCGTGTGGTAGGGCATATGGGCATACTGGTACAAACAGGAAGCGAGCCTATATTTATTCATTCAACATCGGGTAAAGCCAATGGCGTAACCGAAACCCCGCTGAATAGCTATTATCAAGGACGATATGTTAAAACTATCCGGGTTTTTAAGTAGAATAGTCAGTTATAAAATCGCAGTATAACTAATAAGTTAGTTTTTTTTGTTGTTATGATAACTACTGATCTGTAGATTTTGAAAGTAGGTATTGAATTTAATAATTTTAATAAATGTGCTTATTTGGTTAAAAAAAAGCATTTTTAGTAGATTAAATATTGAAGAAATGATAAAAGTAAAAACAAAATAAAATTTGTTGTAACGTTTTGAGTTAATGTTGTGTCTTATGGATATAAAACAAAAAACAATAAGTCATAACCTCAGTTTACAAACAATATGAAAACTTTAAAATCAATAGTATTAGGATTAGCTTTATTAGTAACTGCAAACATTGTTAAAGCCGACGAAATTATCCCTGCTACTGCAAAAACCAAAGCAAACGCTATCACCGCTTATGTAAGCAGCATCACTTTAGGTCAAAATGCCGACTTAGCCGATGTAGTTGACAACAGCGCCAAATTCAATGTTTTGCGTGGTAAAGAAGTGTTGAGCTTTAACAAAGCCGAAATGCTGAAATTTGCTAACGAGAATGAGAACGTTCGCCAGGATTGCAAAACTTCAGTAACCGAAGTTGAGAATAACGACGACATGAGCATCGTAAAAGTTGAAATGAACTTTGGTACTTTTACTCGTACCAACTATGTTACTGTAGCCAATACCGGCGAAGGTTGGAAAATTACCAACGTATACTCGGTATTCAAATCATAAGTAGGATACAAAAAGATAGTTTTAGTTAATCAAAGCCGCTCCTAATAGGGGGCGGCTTTTGTGTTTTATAAGCGTTTGTAGAGATGGCGGTACTTGCATTTTAAAACCTTATTGTATTCAAAAAGGTAGACGGCATCCTTTTCTTTTTAATGTATTAGCCATAATGTTACAAACGTTAATCACCATAAAACGCGATCACTTAAAATTACACCTCATGAAGCATCAGTATTTTGATTAAATGATGCAATTTGTTAACAAACTTGCTGCTATTACTCCCCTAATGTTAAAGAGTTGTTAAATGTGAAAATAACGGACACAAATGTGTAACGTTTGCAGTTAAGGCTTTGTCTTATAGATACAAAAGCAAATGAAAAACACATTATTTAACACTACAAATCTTAACGATATGAAAACCTTAAAATCACTTGTATTAGGCCTGGCCTTATTAGTAGTAGCTAACATTGCAAAAGCAGACGAACCAATTCCTGCTGCCAAATTAACCAAAAACTATGCGGTTGAAGCCTATGTAAACAGCACCACCCTGGGCATCAACGCCGACTTTGCCGGGGTAATTGAAGAGAACGCCAAATTCAATATCTTGCGTGGTAAAGAAGTGTTGAGTTTTAACAAAGCCGACATGCTTAAATTTGCCAAAGAAAACAAAGATGTGCGCCAGGACTGCAAAACTTCAGTTACCGAAGTAGAAAGCAACGACGATATGAGCATCGTAAAAGTTGACATGAACTTTGGCTCCTTTACCCGCACCAACTACGTAACCATTGCCAACACCGGCGAAGGCTGGAAAATTACTAACGTGTATTCTGTTTTTAAATAAGCAGAGAGAAACTCAATATTTATAACAAAAGCCACTCATTTGAGTGGCTTTTGTTGTTTGATATGTCCTTTGCCCTCGCAAGCGTCGCACTTGTGAAGAACATGTACTTACCACCACAAGGGAGAACCTTGCATTTATTCGCTTTAATGGAGTTTGAAATACTTGTTAGGTACACACGACACGCGTGCGTTAGCTAAGGGGCTTTATATCAAGGCAATCTTGCTAAATCGATTATTGACAAATGATATTTACTTTTGTAAAAAAGTATTATAAAGTGTTATCCCTAATTGTAATATTAATGGTGCTTAAAGGCAAAGGAACTATGCTGCTTGGCGTGTTTGCGGGTCTGATAACTATGACTGCTGCTTACTTTCAATGGAGTGAAAAGGATGAAGCTTCTAAAAAGAACAAAATTACTCAAGATGAGTTGAGGCAGTTAAACGAAGAAACGTTAAAGAAAACTCAAGAATTAGCTGATGCTTATAAAGATAATGCCGATTTACAAAAGGCAATTAGTAAAAAATCTGATGATATTGTTGAAATTACTAAGCAGTTATATACACTTTCTCAGCAGAATGCTGAATTACAAAAAGAACTAAATAACCATGTAACTGGAGGAGGAAATTTTCCAATACTGGATTTCTGGACTCATTCTATTGAGGTTACTGGTAAGGGTAAAGCCTTTGTTGCTGAATTCGATTTGTTAAATAAAGGTAAATATCCTCTAAATCATATTTCCTATGCCATTACCGATTTTTCAGGATATGAAATGATGCAGTTTATTAGAATTGCACGTGCACCAGGAGGAAGTTATTCTGTAGACAGTAAGCCAAATTCTTTTTATGAGCAAAATTTTCAAAACATTAACACATGGCAGCAAAGCCGAATTGTAGGGACTTTAAATGTAAATCAACGCTATCCGCTACAAAGCTCTGTGTACAGAGCTAATGGTGATAAAACACCTGTTATAGTTTTTAACATCACTTGGAATGGGGGAAATGTTATTTATTACATCACCTTCAATCAAGATGAGGATATGTTAAAATTGGAAAAAGTGTCAATAATATTAAATGGAAAATCAGTCGAGCCGGGTAAGCATTATGTTTTTAAATGCCATAAGTAAAAATTAAAAAAGCCGGTCTCTCAACCGGCTTTTTTATTATGGATTAGTCTTTCTCGCTTCCTGCATAGGGTTGCCGCCTGTGCTGGCTCCGCGTATGGTGTTTTGCTGTTTAAACAGTTCAAAGCGGGTTGGCGTGTATTCGCGCGGCCAGCTGTTGTTGCCTTCGTTTATGTCGGCAGTTTCACGGTAGGGATCAAGTTTAATGGCTTTTACCTCTTTGGTTTTGGCAAATACCTTGGTTACGTTAAACTCGTTGTGGCGCCAAATGTAGGCCGGTATTTTTTCGAGTTGTTTGCTGCCGTCGGTGTAGGTCCACTCTATAAATAAAGGCATGGGTAGGCCGCCTTTGTTGCTAAAGCTTACTTCGTAAAAGTAGTTTTTGCTATCATACAGTTTCTTTTCTTCAGGGCTCAGGGCATCGTACATGGCCTTGTAGCTTTTATCGGTAGCGGGTGTAGCGGCAAAACG
The DNA here is from genome assembly GCF_031951985.1 of Mucilaginibacter terrae. NCBI lineage: Bacteria > Pseudomonadati > Bacteroidota > Sphingobacteriia > Sphingobacteriales > Sphingobacteriaceae > Mucilaginibacter > Mucilaginibacter terrae. The sequence continues at coordinate 4,272,335 of NZ_JAVLVU010000001.1, forward strand.
ATCCCACTTGCTGTAATAATCTTGCAGGGCAGTATCAGCTTCCACGGCTGAACGCATGCCTGCTTCCTTGTTGCGGGTGGTACTGATGTTGGTTAGGTTACGCTCAAACTGTGCACGGTCATAACTGCCTTCAACCTGTGCATTTTTAGTGTTCAGGCGATAGTATTTCACACTGTCTACAGATATGTCAACCGGGTCGGTGCCGTAAAACCAGCCTCTCCAGTACCAATCTAAATCCACCGCCGATGCATCTTCCATGGTGCGGAAAAAGTCGGTAGGAGTAGGGTGCTTAAAGGCCCAGCGTTGTGCATAGGTTTTAAATGCATAGTCAAATAGTTCGCGCCCCATTACCGTTTCGCGCAGTATATTAAGTGCGGTAGCCGGTTTCGCGTAGGCATTAGGGCCAAAGCGCTGTATGTTCTCCGAGTTGGTCATGATGGGCTCCAGCTCGTTTTTAGGCAGCTTCATGTAATCCACGATCTTATAAGCCGGGCCACGGTTACTTGGGAAGGTAGGGTCCCATTCCTGCTCGGTAAGGTACTGGCAAAAGGTGTTCAGTCCTTCGTCCATCCAGGTCCACTGGCGCTCATCAGAGTTAACGATCATCGGAAAAAAGTTGTGACCCACCTCGTGAATAACCACGCCGATCATGCCGTTTTTAGTGGCCTCGCTATAAGTGCCATCCTTTTCGGCACGACCGTAGTTAAAGCATATCATTGGGTACTCCATACCGTTGCTGGCCTCAACCGAGGTAGCACAAGGGTAAGGGTACGGAATGGTGTATTTGCTGTAAGTTTTAACCGTATGTGCAACCACCTTGGTGCTGTAACGGCGATAAATTGGATAAGCCTCCGGCCCGTAAACCGACATGGCCATCACCTTACGGCCGCCATCAATTTGCGTGGCCATGGCATCCCACACCACACGGCGCGATGATACCCAGGCAAAATCGCGCACGTTTTCGGCATGCCAGTTCCAGGTTTTGCGGGTGGTAGCGTGGCCTTGCAATGCTTTTTTTGCTTCGGCAAGGGTAACTACCTCTACCGGTTCTTTGTGAGAGTTTTGAGCTTTTTGCCAGCGTTGATATTGTGCCGATGTAAGCACCTGGCTGTAGTTAGAACATTGACCCGTGGCATCAACCACGTGATCGGCCGGTACATTAATGGCTACCTTAAAATCGCCAAAGGTAAGTGCAAACTCTCCGCGGCCATTAAACTGTTTGTTTTGCCAGCCCTGAAAATCGCTGTAAACGGCCATACGCGGGTACCATTGTGCCATGGTATACAAGTAGTTTTTATCCTCGGGAAAGTATTCATACCCACCACGGCCACCAATGGTTGAGCGGTCGGATATATTATACCACCATGCTATCTTAAAAACAAATTTAGCGCCCGGTGCCAGTGTTTTGGGCAGCTCAATACGCATCATGGTTTCGTTAATGGTGTATTTAAGGTTATTGCCGGCAGCATCTTTAGCGCTTACAATATGGTTGCCCAAATCAAGGTTATGCCCCATAATGCCCTGCAACTGGCGCAGGCTCATTTTGTCCTGCATCTTGCTTTCCTCAATTTTGGCGTTATCTCCGTCTTTTTTATGCTGATTTTCATCTAACTGCAGCCACAGGTAAGTTAGCGCATCGGGCGAGTTGTTGTAGTAGGTAATGGTTTCGGTACCATCTAAACGCTGTTTATCATCGTCGAGTTTGGCTACAATATCGTAATCGGCTTTTTGCTGCCAGTATTTTGGTCCGGGTGCGCCCGATGCCGAACGGTACATGTTGGGGTCGGCCAGTAAGGTGCTTCCCAATTGTTCAAATTTGTTGCCGTGGTTGCTGCCCGGATTGTATTCAATTTGCTGGGCCTGCAAAGCAGAAGTAAGCAGGAGCGACCCTGCCAGGAGTGAGTAAAATTTTTTCATCGAAAATGAATTAGAGCAAAACGCTCGATGCACATAATAAACGCTATTCCAAATATAGCAGATGAGAGGAATAATGTCCACTCACGGCGCTGAATTTTAAGGATATTAAGTAAAATGAATGATACGATAAGGATGCAAAGCACAATTAAAACCTGCCCAAACTCAAGCCCAAGGTTAAACGCCAGCAGTTGTGCCGTAATATTGCTGCTTTTACCCAGCAGGCTTTTTAAATAGTTCGAAAACCCCAACCCATGTATCAACCCAAAAAACAAAGCCAGTACATAAGTAATACGAAGCGTACCCGGCGAGCGTTTCTTTTTTACTATATTGATGAATGCTGTAATTATGATGGTAACCGGGATGAGGAACTCGATCAACGAAGTATTTACGCTGATGACGTTGAGTGCGCTTAAAGCAAGTGTGATGGAATGACCAACGGTAAATGCTGTAACGAGGATGAGCACCTTACGCCAGTCGGTTAGCAGATAAGAGCCGCAAAGTACGGCAACAAATAAAATATGGTCGTAACCCTGCCAGTCGCAAATGTGCTGCCAGCCCAGTTCAAAGTACAGGGAGAAATCATGCATCGGCTAAAAATAAAAAATATCGATAATAATAGCTTAATTTGTGTGAACACCGATGATTGAATCAGCAATGTTACCATACCTGTTTACTGCCTTTGTTAGCATATTTCATCCGTTTTATGTAAGCGTTACCGAAATTAACCATAACGCCAAAACACAATCGGTAGAGATAAGTTGCCGCATGTTTTATGACGATCTGGAGCATGTGCTCGAAAAACAAAACAATACCAAATTAGATATTGTAAAGCCTGCAAACAAAGAACAGCTGAACCGTTTTATTAGCAGTTATGTGCACCAGCATTTAATTATTAAGGTAGATGGCAAAGTGCTAAACCCCACTTATTTGGGCTTCGAAATTCAGGAAGATGGTGCATGGAGCTACCTTGAAGTTAAGGGCGTTGGCAAAGCGCAAAAAATAGAGGTGCACGATGATCTATTGTATACCGAACACCCCGAGCAGATCAACATGATACATGTAACCGTAAACGGCGAACGCAAGAGCACTAAGTTAGATAACCCCTCGGCCAATGCCTCGTTTAGTTTTAAGTAAGCAGCTATGAGATTTTACTCGGCCAAAAGCACATTTGTGAGTATTGTTATTGGGGCGGCTGTAGCCCTGATGTTTTTGCAAGTTTATATTGTAATTGATAAAGGCGGGCCAAAGTTGTTACTCCTTGTTTTTGCTACGGTTTGCACGTTGCTTTTATGGATGTGGTTTGCAACTTATTACGATGTGGAAGATAACCTGCTTTATTACCGGTCGGGCCCAATTAATGGGAAGATAGATATTAATACAATCCGCAAAATAGAAGTTGGCAAAACTCAATATGTGGGTTTAAAGCCTGCGTTGGCATCAAAAGGATGTGTGGTACATTACAATAAATACGATGATATATACTTATCGCCCAAAGATAAGGATGGTTTTATTGCAGCCCTGCTAAAAGTAAACCCTACTATTGAGGTTGTGGCTAACAAATAAGCAGCTAAAACCAAAGCGGTACGGTGTTTGTTAGGTAACGTTAGTGTAAAGTTGGTGATGTTGCATTAACAATTATAGCTAAAGTTGATATAAATCATTTTATAGCAGTATCTTGTGACCGACATTCACCTAATTCAATTTTTAAAAAAGATTCCTATCATGAAACTTCCATTTTTACCGATAGCCTTAGCCGCTATACTATTTACATCGGCAGGTTGTGTGAGCAAAAAGCAATACACCCAACTGCAATCAAACTATGATACGTTACAAAATAAGCACCGCGATTTGAACGTAAGATTTCTTAACAGCCAGCAAGAACTATCTAACGCTAACGTGCGTGTAAAAAGTCTTGAGGAGCAAATTGCATCAGGCCGTCAAAATCTGGCATCGTTACAGGCTGCTTTAGATAAGTGTTTAACCTCATCTGGCCAGGGTAACGTTAACATCTCTAAACTGGTTGATGAGATCAATTCATCAAACAAGTACATTCAGCAACTGGTTAACAGCAAAAATAAAAGCGACTCGCTTAACATGGTGTTAACCAATAACCTTACCCGCTCGTTAAGCCGCGAAGAATCAAAGGATGTTGATGTACAGGTACTGAAAGGCGTGGTTTACATCTCGCTTTCAGACAATATGCTGTACAAATCGGGCAGCTACGAAATATCTGATAAAGCCAACGCAACACTTACCAAAATATCTAAAATCATTACCGATTATAAAGATTACGAAGTGCTGATCGAAGGTAATACTGATAACGTGCCAATTAAACAAACCAACATCCGTAACAACTGGGATTTAAGTGCGCTGCGTGCATCATCAGTAGTACAGGCCCTGCAAACCAGGTTTAATGTTGATCCTAAGCGTTTAACGGCTGCAGGTCGTGGTGAGTATAACCCGGTTGCCGATAACAATAGCGAAGCCGGTAAAGTTAAAAACCGTCGTACACAAATTATCATTACTCCTAAGCTTGATCAGTTTATGGATTTGATCGATAAAGCTCCTGAAAAACCAGCTACTCCAACTACAGGTCAACAATAATTAATTGTTTATTTATAAAAAAAGCCGTCTTTCTGTTAATTCAGAAAGGCGGCTTTTTCATTATTTGTATTTTGGGATACTCAAGCTGGCCTTTACTCCATATTATAGGTAACAATCCCAATAATTATATGACATTTCTACTTATATGTTATCCATTTTAACGTGCCATCATCGCAATTTGAAGTATTTTAAATAGATTAGAGGTTTAAACTCAACTATTGATGGAACAATCCTCATCACAACCTAACTTAAAAAGCGAATTAGGCCTGCTCGACGGTACCATGCTGGTAGCCGGTTCGATGATAGGCTCGGGTATCTTTATTGTAAGCGCCGATATTATCCGTAATGTTGGCTCAGCAGGCTGGTTAATTGCCGTGTGGCTTATCACCGGTTTTATGACCCTTACTGCTGCCGTAAGTTATGGCGAGTTGAGCGCTATGTTCCCTAAAGCAGGTGGACAATACGTTTACCTTAAAGAGGCATATAATAAACTAATTGCCTTTTTGTATGGCTGGAGCTTTTTTGCGGTAATACAAACCGGAACTATAGCAGCAGTTGGGGTGGCTTTTTCCAAGTTTACGGCCTCTTTTTTATCATCTATGAGCTTTACTGCTAAGTGGGCACATTTGGTTAGTGAGGATACCATATTGTTTACTGCGCCGATAGGCAATTATGACTTCAAGTTTAGTGCAGCCCAACTGGTATCAATTGTCATCATTATTATCCTTACTTATATAAATACCCGCGGTGTAAAAGGGGGCAAGATTATTACAACCACTTTTACCTTAACTAAGCTGTTGAGTTTGTTTGGCTTAATTGCTTTTGGTTTTATTATGCTTAAAGGTGATGTGTGGGCCGCCAACTGGACCAATGCCTGGGATATGCATAACATTAATAAAGACGGTAGCTTTACTTCTTTAACTTTAGCTGCTGGGTTAGGTGCTGTAGCGGCATCAATGGTAGGCTCTATTTTTAGCAGTGATGCCTGGAATAGTGTAACCTTTATTGCGGGCGAGATGAAAAACCCGCAGCGTAATATTGGGTTAAGCTTGTTCTTAGGGACGATGATTGTTACCGTAATTTATGTACTGGCTAATGTGATGTATACCGCTGTTTTGCCATTACACGAAATTGCCACTGCCGAAAAAGACCGCGTGGCTGTTGCTGCTTCAACCGTTATATTTGGAAATATAGGTACTGTTATTATCGCACTTATGATTATGGTATCAACTTTTGGCTGTAACAATGGTTTAATACTGGCCGGTGCAAGGGTTTATTATACAATGGCTAAAGACGGCGTTTTTTTTAAAAAAACTGGTACCCTTAATAAAAATTCCGTTCCAGAATTTGGTTTATGGATACAATGTTTAGTTGCATCTCTGTTATGCTTGAGCGGAAAGTATGGGGATTTGCTGGATATGATTTCCTTTGTAGTGGTTATATTTTACGTGCTTACCATTGTAGGCATTTACATTTTGCGCATAAAACGCCCCGACGCGCCACGCCCTTATAAAGCCTTTGGTTATCCTGTTTTGCCAGCTATTTATGTACTGATGGGTTTAGCCTTTTGTACGCTGCTTATTATTTATAAACCCCAGTATACCTGGCCTGGCCTCATTATTGTACTCATCGGCATCCCTATATATTTTATTTCACAACGTAACGTAAAGCATGAGGATACCGTACTTTCTGATAATTAGTTTTTTAACTTTAAGCACAACCGTACAGGCACAAAAAAAGGTAAGTATAAATGCCGGCCTGCCGCAAAAACTGCAAGCTGCCGTTAACCGTTTGCAACTGGATAGTCAATGCAGCTACGCATCAATATCGTTAACCGTGCTCGATGCCGAAACCGGTGCACCGGTTTTTACCTACCACCCTGATATGGGTTTGGCACCGGCTTCTACCTTAAAAACGGTTACTTCTATAACGGCCTATAACCTGTTAGGGGCCGATTTTAAGTTTCAAACCCGGTTTGGCTACACAGGTACAATTGATGCCAACGGTGTGCTTAACGGCGATGTTATTATAAAAGGCGGCGGCGACCCCACTTTAGGCAGTTGGCGATGGAATGATACCAAAGAAAACTCAATATTAACCAAGCTGGTAACCGCCTTGCAACAGGCAGGAATTAAAAAAATAAACGGCCGAATTATAGGTGATGATTCGGTTTTTGACACCCAGTCTATTCCTGATGGCTGGATATGGCAGGATACCGGTAACTATTATGGTGCAGGTGCATCGGGCTTATGCTGGCGCGAAAACACTTTCGACATTAAATATGAAACCGGCGCAGTGGGGGGCCCGGTAAAAATATTGCGTACCTCACCCGCCATGCCTTATTTTAATTTCAAAAGCGAAGTATCAACCTCCGGCTCAGGCACGGGTGACAAATCATATGCCTACCTGCCTGTTGGTAATAAACAGATGTACATACGCGGGGCTTATGCTATTGATAAGGCTAAAAAAAGCATCAGCGTTGCCCTGCCCGACCCGGCTTACGATGCCGCTTGGCGCTTAACTGATACCCTTCGGCATTTAGGTATTACGGTTAGCAAAGAACCGGAGTCGACTATAACATTTAATTCAAAAACAGAAGTTATCCCCCCAATTGCAAAAGAACTTACAACCATAACTTCGCCCGATTTTAACCAGATTATTTACTGGTTAAACCGAGAAAGTATTAATCTTTACGCCGAACAACTGCTTAAAACCATTGCGCTTAAATCGGGCAAAGAGGTATCAACCAAAACAGGCGTTGAGGTGCTAAAAAGCTTCTGGAAGGAAAATGGAATTGACAGCCGCTCGCTCAACCTTTACGATGGCAGCGGCCTTTCGCCCGGCGACCGTATAACATCCCGCTCCTTAGCCCGTATACTCCTAACCGCGGTTAATCAACCTTGGTTTAGTCCGTTTTATGAAAGTTTACCCTTGTATAACAATATGCACATGAAAAGCGGAACCATTGCCGATGTAGTAGCCTATGCCGGTTACCAAACCCACAACGGACGCAAGTTGTGCTTTTCGGTCATGATTAATAATTATAATGGTTCTACCACCACTATGCGGCAAAAGCTATTTAAGGTGCTGGATGAATTGAAGTAGGTGTTAGAGTCAAGAGTACAGAATCAGGAATCAAGATAAAAGAAGCTAATAAAATCATGTCATTTCGACTTTAGGAGAAATCTTTTCAAAGCGATTAACCTTTCAGTTCGAAAAGATTTCTCGTTATCACTCGAAATGACAAGCGTAGAGAAAATTTATTCAGGGTCTGTACTCTGCACTCTTGTTTCTGTAGTCTCTTCCAAAAACAATCTCGCTACAAACATGGTATCAGCCTTATGGCCATAGCCTTTCAGCACTTTCATCTCTTCAAGCTGAAGACCTAACTCTTTAACCATAAAATCAACAGCATCCTCATTTTCGGCTTTAAAGGCCGAGCAGGTGATGTAAATGATGGGCTTGCCCGGCTTGAGGTATTTAACCACGTTACGAACAATGCTTTGCTGCAAACGCTGGAAAAATTCGATGCGGTGCTCGCCAAACTGGGTGATGAGTTCGGGAGTGCGGCCCCAGGTGCCCGAGCCGGTGCAGGGAGCATCGAGAATTATACCATCAAAGGCATAATTATGCATAATGAAGTCGGGGTTTTGCGTAAGGTCGAGTATCTTTTTCTGATATTTCATTAATCCTGCCTGCCGGAAGCGCTCATCGAGATTAGCCAATATAGACTCACGAATGTCCGATACTACCAACTTTATATCTGCCTGTTGTTCGTGCAAAAGCAACGATTTTCCGCCCGATGCTGCGCAGGCATCCCACCAGTTTTCCCAGCGTTGAGGTTTAAAGTAGTTAGCTGTTTGTTGTGATGAATAATCCTGTACCTCAAACCAATGCTGGTTAGGGAACAAGGTTTCGAGCTTGGTACCGTTGGGTAACGATAGGCAGTTGTTGCCTTCATCCTTAAAAGCAACTTCGGCTTTGGCAAGTATGCTTTTCACCTGCTGTTCAAAACCCTTACGCACGCGTATAAACAAATCGGGCTGAATAAAGAACGAACGTAAAAATTCGGGCGTATCAATACCTGCCGAAAGCTTGGCGTATAACGGGTAAACATCGTGCAGGTTAAATTCAGGGTGAGCGGTTTTAACCAGTTCCAGTTTTTCGTTAAGGGTAAAGGTTATGCAGGCTGCCCACTCGGGCTTAAAGTGTTGTAAAAAAGAGTTGGTTTGCGTGTTGCATAAAAACTCGGCAACCATCAGCCGGTCTTCGGGCGGCAGGTTGGGTAGCGCATTACCTATACGGAAATAGTTATAGATCAACCTGCTGGCCACGCGCCTATCGGTAGAACCCATTTGCTTGTTTTGCCTGAAAAACACAGGCAAAAACTTGCTTAATTGCACATCGCCCGGAAATTCGGCCAGTATGCGCTGAAATGTTTTAAGCTGATTTAAGGCTTTCATTCTACCTGCTTTAGCTCAAAGTTAGTGTATTTTAAAACGCTAACATGAGTGTTTATCCATCCTAATCCCGGCTTTTTAACAAACCAAAATTCATTATGCAATGCCTTATAATGGTGCTGGTCTAAATGTTCAAGCTCGTTACCATCCAAAGCCAGCACTTCACCAAAATACATTCCCTCATCAAAGCCTTTATAAGCATATGCTGATGGCTCACTGTTATATACTTTGCGGTAAGATCTGATAAAATGCACTGTTGCGGCAGCGCGGTAATTTAACCGCTCGGCCGATGTAATATGTGCTTTGATGCGCTGCAGCATATCGGCCTTTAAAAAGGTTAGCTTATCCCAGTTAGGGTGCCCAATCGTAGTTACCGGAAATTTTCGCGAAAGCGTATCTAAAGAGCGTAGGGTGGTAGTTAAAAACTGCTGGTTAACCGAGGGTACAATGAATACGTTTTCTACCTTATTATTAAGATGCTGCCTGAGCGGTGTAAGGTTCCCTTTTGATATGGTAGTATAAATAACCTGTATCCTGCGTTTACTCAACGTATCGATGGCCATTTTAAATGGAGTGGCAAACTTTTTATCGTCACTAAAACCCGATGACAGGATGAATATTTTTAACGGCTTAATATGGTTTCGCACAAACCTGGCTGCCGCAATAGCGTGATACTCCAGGGGCGGGTTGATGGTAATTAGTTTAGGATCGGCAAACTCCTCGGGTGCGGCCGGTGCAAGCGGCGATAATAGTGGCTTTTTGAGTTTTTGAGGCTTACCTATAAAAGTTTTTATACCGTTAGGAAAAACCGGCCCAACAATTAAATCACTACTGTTTACAGCCGGATTAACCGACAGCCCATGTGTGGCCGCTGCATCATCCTTGGTATCAAAAACCTGTAGTTTGTAGTTAAAGCCTTGCCCGGTTAGTGAGTCGAGTGCCAGGCGAAAACCCTGGTAATAATCAACTGCGATGTTAGCACTTTTAAGTTCGGCGGCGTTATAGCCTTTGGCCGAATTTAAGTTATCGAGGCTAAAAGGCAGTAATAGCGCAACGGTTGATATTTTACCTAACTGTGGCTTAACAGCAGGTTTAGTATTTGCATTGTTGCTGTTTTTATCCTTATCGGCCGTTGTGTTGATTGCCGGTTGCGACGGACGTGTTTTGCCAACAGGTTGTACCTTGGGCGAGCAGGCGCTTACCAAAATAAGCGCCAGCAGCCAAAGTTTTATTTTATTCCCACTCAATGGTAGCGGGTGGTTTTGAGCTGATGTCATATACAACCCTGTTAATTCCTTTTACGTTGTTGATGATCTCGTTAGAGATTTTGGCCAGCAGCGGGTAAGGTAAGTGGCACCAATCGGCGGTCATACCGTCTAATGATTCCACTGCACGTAAACATACCACGTTTTCGTAAGTACGTTCATCGCCCATTACACCTACCGATTGTACCGGCAGGTAAATAGCGCCTGCCTGCCAAACTTTATCATAAACACCGCCTTCGCGTAAATTGTTGATGTAAATTGCATCGGCCTGTTGTAAAATGGCAACTTTCTCAGGCGTAACCTCGCCTAATATCCTGATTGCCAAGCCCGGACCGGGGAACGGATGACGGCCTAAAATATTAGGGTCGATGCCTAAAGATTTGCCCACGCGGCGTACTTCGTCTTTAAACAAAGTATTTAGCGGTTCAACCACTTTAAGCTTCATAAAATCGGGTAAACCGCCCACGTTATGGTGCGATTTAATGGTAGCCGATGGACCGTTAACCGATACCGACTCAATAACATCGGGGTAAATAGTACCCTGACCTAACCATTTTACATCCTGTACCTTGTGTGCCTCATCATCAAACACCTCTATGAACACACGGCCAATAGCTTTACGTTTCTTTTCGGGATCTGATAAACCTTCAAGCGCATCGTAAAAACGTTGCTTGGCATCAACACCGGTTACGTTTAAGCCCATGTGCTTGTACGAATCCAATACCGATTCAAACTCATCTTTACGTAATAAGCCGTTATCAACAAAAATACAATACAGGTTTTTGCCAATGGCCTGGTGCAGCAACACCGCCGCAACTGATGAATCTACACCGCCCGAAAGGCCTAAAACCACTTTATCATCGCCCAGTTTTTCTTTTAAACCGGCAATGGTGGTTTCGATGAATGATTCTGAAGTCCATTCCTGATGACAGCCGCAAATGTCAACCAAAAAGTTTTTGAGCAATTGCTTGCCATCTAAACTGTGGGTAACCTCGGGGTGGAACTGTATGGCGTACGTGTCGGTATCTTTAATATGGTATGCAGCAACTTTTACACTATCGGTGCTGGCTATAATTTCAAAGTTATCGGCAACGGCGTTAATGGTATCACCGTGCGACATCCAAACCTGTGAGTTTGCAGGAATATCTTTAAACAGTTTGCTATCCTGGTTAATATACTGCAGGTTAGCACGGCCATACTCGCGGGTGTTAGAGGCCGAAACCTCGCCACCATTGTGCTGGGCTAAATATTGTGCACCGTAGCAAACGCCTAAAATTGGCATTTTGCCGTGGTGAGGCGCAAAATCAAACTGCGGTGCATCGGGCTGACGCACCGAATACGGACTACCAGACAGGATTATACCTTTTACGGTGTTGTCAACTTCAGGAAAATTATTGAATGGATGTATCTCGCAATAGATATTGAGCTCCCGTACGCGGCGTGCTATAAGCTGGGTAAACTGTGAGCCGAAATCGAGAATTAGAATTTTTTCAGGCATGGGCAAAGATAGTTTTTTAGGTTTAGATTTGGGGCATTGGATATGAGATTTGAAATTGGCTCGTTTAATAGATGATTTTTACAACAATTTAAGTATGCAAATACCCTGGCATCATTTATTTAAACCGATATTAATGCTCCTGTTTTTTTGCAGCGTGGGCGTAACCGCCAGTGCGCAAAATGCCGATAGCTTATTTAATGTTTACACTGATTTTAACTTGGCGCGTTTTCAGGATGAGTCATTAGAAGCTTTCCGGTTAGGAGAGGTGCTATTGCCTAAGGCTGATAAACTGCCAGAAAAAGCCCGTGTAAGTTTTTATAACAGCCTGGCTAAGCTTTATGAGGATAACAGCCAGTTTGAAAGGGCGTTACCACTATATGAAAAGGTTGCCGTAGCCCGTCCTGATTATTATGTAGTACATTTGGCGCTGGGGCATATTTACCTGCGCCAGGCCGAGGCGCTGGAAACAAAAGATAAGGCTGTATACACTGCATTGGTAAACAAAATTATACCTCATCTTGAAAAAGTACAGGCTTGCGACCCATATGATGAGAACCTTACTCTGATTAAAAAGCTATACCATAACATTAATAACGATGCTGGTTTTGCCACGCTCAATACCCGTTTAAAAACTTTGAAAAACAAATGCCTCGATATTTTAGAGGATCATTAATTACATGAAAACGCTTAAATATATAGCTAAATTTATAACACGTTTAGTGCTCATCTTGTTGCTGTTTGTAGGCTACCTGCTCATTCAGTACCGCGAAAAAATGCATAACTTAGGCTTTATTAAACTGCAGTGGCAGCTTATTTTTCCGGTAGTGCTTATATTGAGTTTCCTGGGATTATTCATTACAGCAGCCATCAAAAAATATAATCAGGGCGATTTAAATCTGCTGCTCATTGTAAACTCGGTAATGCTCATCATTTACGGCATGGCAATCTTTTTCAGGATCTATGCGTTGATAGGTCATTAATAATACCTCTGAAGGCATGAAGCATATCATCACCCTAACCCTTAGCCCTGTTGTGGACAAAAGCACAATGGTTGACCGCATTGTGGCCGACCAAAAACTACATTGTGACGAACCCCGTTTTGAGCCTGGAGGTGGGGGCATCAACGTATCGCGCGGGTTAAAGCGACTGAATGTTAATTCGGTAGCTATATTTCCGTCGGGCGGGTTAACCGGTCAGCATTTACAAGATTTATTGAAAGCTGAGCATATTAACCAGCTACCCGTACTTACCGAAAGGCTAACCCGCGAAAACTTTATTGTAGTTAACCGGGAGGTGCACGAGGAGTACCGCTTTGGTATGCCCGCCGTTGAACTTTTGCCCAAAGAGGAACTGGAGATATTAAGGGTAATTAAAAACCTGTCGCCCAAACCCAAATTCATGGTGGTGAGCGGCAGCATGCCTCCCGGTTCGAGCGATGATTTTTTTGGCTAAAATTGCGCGTATTGCCCGACAGTATGATGCCAAATTAATTGTAGATACATCGGGCGAGGCCTTAAAAAATGCTGTTGAAGAAGGGGTATACCTGTTAAAACCTAACCAGGCCGAGCTAAGCAAACTTAGCGGTATTGAGGTTAAGGATAAAGAAACGGTTGAGGAAGCTGCCCGTAAAATCGTTGAAAAAGGCAAATGTGAAACTGTTGTGGTATCATTAGGTGCACAGGGTGCTTATGTGGCAAGGCGCGGCTACTCTGAACATATTGAAGCACCCAATGTAGAAAAACGTAGCACCGTAGGTGCTGGCGACAGCATGGTTGCCGGCATGGTTTACGCCGCCGAAAGAGGGTTTGACATGCGACAGATAGTGCGCATGGGCATTGCCTGCGGCAGTGCCGCCACCATGAACCCCGGCCCTGAACTATTTAGGAAAGCCGATGTCGACCGGCTTTACGCAGAGCTGCTGAAGAAAATGAACTAAGAAACTTGTAGAGTCGCAGTACTTTGCGCCTCTTTTTTTACACATAGGTTATAGACACAAAGTATTGTGTCTATACTTTTTTCGGGAAAAGTCTTGGCGCTTGATTCTTGGCTCTTGGCTCTACTTTTTTTTCCTATTTTTGCCTGCTTCAAATAAAGTCTTTTATTAGAGGCTGTAAAGCTCAAGCATGGATATTTCAGTTGTTGTACCTTTATATAACGAAGTAGAATCGTTACCCGAATTAACCGCATGGATAGCCCGGGTAATGGACGAAAACCGTTTTACCTACGAGATATTATTGGTTGACGATGGCAGCCGCGATGGTTCGTGGGAAGAGATATGCAGGCTGCATGAGGGTAATACCGCCATTAAAGGCGTAAAATTCAGGCGCAATTACGGTAAATCGGCAGCGTTAAACGTGGGTTTTGAGGCAGCCCAGGGCAATGTAATTATTACCATGGATGCCGATTTGCAGGATAGCCCCGATGAGATACCCGCTTTATACCGCCGCATAGCCGAAGAAAAGTACGACCTTATTTCTGGTTGGAAAGCTAAGCGTTATGATCCGCTTACCAAAACCATACCCACCAAATTGTTCAACGCCGCTACCCGCAAAATGTCGGGTATCGACAATTTGCACGATTTTAACTGCGGCCTGAAAGCTTACCGCAAAGCCGTGGTTAAAAACATTGAGGTTTATGGCGAAATGCACCGTTACATACCCGTTTTAGCCAAATGGGCCGGCTTTACCAAAATTGGCGAACAGGTGGTTGAACACCGCGCCCGTAAATACGGTACTACCAAATTTGGCATGAGCCGCTTCATTAACGGCTTTCTCGATCTGCTTTCGATATTCTTTGTAGGCAAATTTGGCAAGCGCCCTATGCACTTTTTTGGCTCGATGGGGGTGCTGAGCTTCTTCATAGGGATGATTATGGCTATATGGATTTTAGCTGAAAAATTAATCCATATATCTAATAACGAAAAATATCGTAATGCCACAGACCAGCCTTTGTTTTACTTGGCGTTAGTTGCTATTGTGGTGGGTTTTCAATTGTTCCTAACTGGTTTTGTTGCTGAACTGGTTGCTCGTAGTTCATCAGACAGGAATAACTATCAGATAGAAGATAAAGTGTAACAATGCCTTATTTGTCATCTCGAACGATAGTGAGAGATCTTGTTCGTTGTACAGCCTGTCATTTGAACAAGATTTCTCGTTATCACTCGAAATGACAGCTTTTACAATAAACTACCTTATATAAATCCGAAATCGAACATCCGAATTCCGAAATCTAAAGAATGTTTTTTTCCATCATCATACCTCTATACAATCGTCCGCAGGAAATAAAAGAACTGCTGGAGAGCCTAACTAAGCAAACGTATTTGCAGTATGAGGTGCTGGTTATTGAGGATGGTAGCACGAATGATGCTAAAGACATTGTGGCAAGCTTTGCTAACCGTTTAGATGTACATTACTATTATAAAGCCAACGAGGGCCAGGGCTTTAGCCGCAACTTTGGTTTTGAGCGGGCCAAAGGCAGCTACTTTATCATTTTCGATTCGGATTGTTTAATACCGCCCAATTATCTCGAAACAGTATACCATCGTTTGAGTACAGACTACCTGGACGCTTATGGTGGCCCCGATGATGCTCACCCGTCGTTTACGGCCATGCAAAAGGCCATCAGTTACAGCATGACCTCGCCTTTTACCACAGGTGGTATTCGTGGTAATAAAAAAGGTATCGGGCAGTTCCATCCGCGTAGTTTTAACATGGGTGTGTCGCGTGAGGTTTGGGAAACTGTTGGCGGCTTTATCATCACCCGTTTGGGCGAAGATATTGAGTACAGCATCCGTATACATACCGCAGGCTTTAAAATTGGATTGATACCCGAAGCCAAGGTTTATCATAAACGCCGCACCAGTTACATGCAGTTTTACAAACAGCTGCACTTTTTTGGCAGGGCGCGTATCAACATTTCAAAGTTCTTTCCAAAGGAGTTAAAGCTGGTGCATTTTTTTCCGGCCGTGTTTACTTTGGGCGTATTGTTTACCCTCATAGCCAATGTGTTTGGCTTGCCAATTGCGCTATTGGGTAACTCTGTGTTAATAATAATAATTTTGTTGATATTTTTTCACTCACTGTTTAAAAATCAATCGTTAAAAGTTGCATTTTTGAGCATTGGCGCCGCATTTATTCAACTCATAGCTTACGGACTGGGCTTTATGCAGGATTTTTGGAAGCGTATTATTTTAAAACAACCGTAAACACTCTATGTATCACCCTTTTACCATTTCTGAAACCATTAAGGGCGCATGGGATGTTATTAAGAAAAACTATGTTTCGCTCATAGTATACTCGTTAATAATGCTGATTTGCTACCAGGTAATTCAGTTTCTTTTCGGGTTCATATTTTATTCTGATAATCCTTACGGGCAGGTTGCCAATGTACTGCTGGCCATGTTGGTGCAATCGTACCTTGCATTGAGCTTTTACCGGCTAATTTTTAACCCTAATGGACAGGCAGTATTACGAATTTGAGTTTCGAGATATTATACCATCATTTCGCATGGCGCTCTCATTCGTATCTATTGGTACGTTCTACATCATACTTATTGGCACCATCATATTTTTAAATCTTTTTGTTATAAAAGATGAAACCGTGCGGGTGGTGATGGATATTGTTGAAAAATTGAGCCTTGCTTACTTGCTTATTCGCTCCATATTTTGCCTGTGCTTTATTGTCGACGAAGATTCGGGGCCGGTTGAAGCATTACTGGAAAGTTTCAGAATAACCCGCAATAATTTTTTCAAACTTTTGGCACTTATACTTATTGTGGTTGGTTTTATAGCCATACTGCTCATGATTATTACCATGGCTATAACGGTATTGTTTGATACCGATAGCAATGGCTACATTGTTAGTATTGCAGGTATTGGCTGGTTTGCTATATCGTTCCCTATAGTACAGGTAATGATAATGGTATCGTACCGCAAACTGGTTTACAGCCAAAAAGATGTGGATGATGATGTGTCGGAAACTTTATAAGTAAAGATGGGCTTAAAATCCGTATTGAGCAAGTGGTTTGCCGCCTGGGTAAACCGCGATTTAAACCGCATCAGGCATAATGGTACAGCCTTGCAGCAGCAAACTATGCAACAATTGCTTGCCCAGGCACAAAATACAGCCTTCGGCAAAGACCATCACTTTGAAAACATACACACTTACGAAGACTTTAAACTCAACGTACCCATACGCGATTACGAGGATCTTCGCCCCTACATTGACCGCGTGGTTAATGGCGAAACCGATGTAATGTGGCCGGGCAAACCTGCTTACCTGGCTAAAACATCAGGTACTACATCGGGTGTAAAATATATTCCTATCTCTAAAGAGAGCATGCCAGAGCACATAAAGGCAGCCCGTAATGCCCTGCTCAGCTACATACACGAAACTGGTAAGGCCGGTTTTATTAATGGCAAAATGATATTTCTGCAAGGCAGCCCCATCATGAGTAAAAAACATGGTATCGACGTGGGGCGGCTATCGGGCATAGTGGCGCATCATGTTCCGGCCTATCTCCAAAAGAACCGGCTGCCCAGCTACGAGGTAAACTGCATTGAAGACTGGGAGCAAAAGGTTGATGCCATTGTTGAGGAGACTTATAATCAGGACATGCGCCTCATATCGGGCATACCGCCCTGGTGCCAAATGTATTTCGACAGGCTATCGGCTAAAGCGGGTGGCAAAAAGATCAAAGACATTTTTCCCAACTTTAAATTGTATGTGTACGGTGGTGTGAATTATGAACCCTATCGTGCTCGTATCGAAGAAAGCATCGGTTTCGGCATTGATACCATTGAAACCTACCCGGCATCCGAAGGCTTTATTGCCTTCCAGGATTCGCAAAAGGATAAGGGTCTGTTGTTACTTGTTGACTCGGGTATATTTTACGAATTTGTTCCATCCGAAGAATACTTTAATGCCAACCCTACCCGCTTAAGCCTGGCCAATGTGGAATTAGGTAAAAACTACGCGTTGATTATGAATACCAGCGCCGGTTTGTGGGGATATAGTATTGGCGATACCGTAAAATTCACTTCGCTCAACCCGTATAAAATTGTGGTTACCGGGCGCATTAAACATTATATATCGGCCTTTGGCGAACACGTAATTGGCGAAGAGGTTGAGCACGCCCTCATGAGCGTAGCTAAGCAAGAAGGTCTTGATGTGGTTGAGTTTACGGTTGCCCCACAGGTTACACCAACCGAGGGTTTGCCTTACCACGAGTGGTTTGTGGAGTTTGGCAAGGCCCCTGCCGATATGGAAAGCTTTGCCCAAAAGGTGGATGCCGCTTTGCAGAAAAAAAATATTTACTATTTCGACCTGATTGAGGGTAACATTTTGCGCCCTTTGGTAGTCAGAAGTTTGCAGGCCGATAGTTTTATAAACTTTATGCGTTCGCAGGGTAAACTGGGCGGACAAAACAAAGTACCCAGATTATCAAATGACCGCAAGATTGCCAATGCACTTGCAGGCTATATTATTTAGCCGTAATTTTAAAAGTTTTAAATAACTGTTCAAGCATCACAAAGCAGGCTCAGCCATAGTTTTTAAAGCGGAACAAGAGTTTTATAAATGCACATTACATCTCATCAAGGTATTAAAAATATCGCCATACTTGGCTCAACCGGCAGCATTGGTACCCAAACGCTGGAGGTTATAGCCGAAAACCCCGACAGGTTTAAAGCACACGTAATTACCGCTAACCGCAATGCTGCATTATTAATTGAGCAATCACTCAAATTTAATCCGGCTTATGCTGTTATTTGTGATGATAGCCTTTACCCCCAGGTTAAAGAAGCCCTGGCACATACCCAAATCAAAGTATTGGGTGGCTACCAGGAAGTTAAGCAAATAGTAACCCTGCCCGAACTTGATATTGTACTTACCGCTATGGTAGGTTTTTCGGGTTTGGAGCCAACCATTAATGCCGTAAAAGCCGGTAAGGATATTGCCCTGGCCAACAAGGAAACTTTAGTAGTGGCCGGTGAACTCATTACTGCTTTAGCCAAAGAACATGGCGTTAAATTGTTACCGGTCGATTCGGAGCATTCGGCCATATTTCAGTGTTTGGCCGGTGAGGAGAAAAACCCTATTGAGAAAATTATTTTGACGGCTTCGGGGGGGCCCTTCAGGAGTAAAGACAGGAAGTTCCTGTCAACGGTTACCCGTCATCAGGCCCTTAAACATCCTAACTGGGTAATGGGTGCCAAAATCACTATTGATTCGGCTTCGTTAATGAACAAAGGTTTGGAGGTGATAGAGGCAAAATGGCTATTCGACTTGGAATTAGAGCAGATAGAGGTTATTGTTCATCCGCAATCTATTGTGCATTCACTGGTGCAGTTTCAGGATGGCTCAGTTAAAGCACAGATGGGGTTACCCGATATGAAGCTGCCTATTCAATATGCCTTGGGTTATCCTGAAAGGATAAAGAACGATTATAAACGTTTCGATTTTACTGCCTACCCAACCCTTACCTTCGAAAAACCGGATATGGATACATTCCGTAATTTAGCTTATGCCTTTGATGCTTTGCGGGTCGGCGGTAATATGCCTTGCATTATAAATGCCGCAAACGAAGTTGCCGTGGCCGGTTTTTTGGCCGATAATGTGAGCTTTTTAGGTATGAGCCAGGTTATTGAACAATGCATGCAAAAAATACCAACCATTGCACATCCTACTTTGGATCATTATTTGAATACTGATAAAGAAACACGCATCTTAGCGCAAAATTTAATTGAGCAAATGCCGTTAAAGGCTTTGACTATTTAGAACGTAAAAACACAGAATGGATATAGTGATAATGGTAGGCCAGCTAATACTGGGCCTATCTATACTGGTAATACTGCACGAATTTGGTCATTTTATTGCCGCACGTGCCTTTGGCATTAAGGTAGAGAAGTTTTACTTGTTTTTTGATGCCTGGAACGTGAGCCTGGTTAAGTTTAATTATAAAGGTGTTGAGTACGGCATTGGCTGGTTGCCGCTGGGTGGCTACGTTAAAATTGCCGGCATGATCGATGAATCGATGGATACCGACCAGATGGCAGGTCCGCCGCAGCCCTGGGAGTTTCGTTCAAAACCGGCCTGGCAACGTTTAATTGTGATGCTGGGAGGCATTATTGTTAACATTATCCTTGGTGTACTGATTTTTTGGGTTTTAACTATTAAATACGGCGAAAGCTATACCCCTAACGATCAGGTAAAATACGGTATTGTACCGGGTAGTATTGGCCGTAGCATTGGCCTTAAACCCGGTGATAAAATAATATCAGTTAACGGGCAAAAATTAGTGCGTTTTGAGGATGTCATCAGTTCTAAAGTTTTGATGGGCAACAGCACATTGAATATAGAACGTGGAACTCAAAAGCTTGATGTAAAAGTACCAGGCAGCATATTAAATGATGTATCGGATTTGGGTACCGAGGAATTTATTAGCCGCATGCCCCGCAGTACATTTAAAATTGATACGGTAATTAAGGGTAGTAATGCACAAAAGGCAGGTATAAAAAATGGCGATAGCATTTTAGCCGTTAATGGCAAGCCTATCAGGTTTTTTGATGAACTTACATCGCAGCTTAAATTGTTTAAAAACAAAACCGTAGGGCTCACATTAAAGCGCGATAACGCTCTTATACCGGTAACTGCATTAATTAATAAAGAAGGCACATTAGGCTTTGCCGATGGCCGTTACGGCATACAGGTTAAGCGCGATTTACCAGAAGAGAAGACACTTAACTTTGGCTTCTTCGGTTCTTTACCTGTTGGTGCCTCACGTGCCTGGGGAACATTCAGCGATAATGCCAAAGGCTTAGGCAAGGTATTTACCGGCCAGGTTAAGGCTAATAAAGCCTTATCGAGCCCTATTGGTATTGCCAAGTTGTTTGGTAGCCATGTTGATTGGTTGCGCTTTTGGAGCCTTGTAGGTTTACTGTCAATGGCGTTGGCGTTAATGAACCTGTTACCTATTCCGGCTTTGGACGGTGGTCATGCCCTGTTTTTAATTATCGAAATGATTAAAGGCAAGCCATTAAGCGATAAGTTTTTGGAACGTGCCCAGGTTGTGGGTTTTGTTATTCTTATTACACTCATGGTGTTTGTATTTGGTAACGATATTATTAAGCTGATGAAGAAATAAACGCTGTCTTCATTACCTTGAAAAATCAAAAAAGCCCTCCATCGCGGAGGGCTTTTTTTGTGAATAAAAAACTACTACTATTTACTAAACAAAACTCTTGATTTAAGTTGTTTAAACGCTTAACTTACAGAGGTCAATTTCATGTTATAAGTTTAAAATTGCTATGTGGAGTATACGGTTTAGGAGCAATTTTTCAACTGTATAATTACCGTCAAAACACGGTAGGTGTTCAACAACACAAACTTTATTTTAGCATAAACTTTAAACCCTAATAAACACATGAAAACCCTCATCATCGCCCTCGTTACACTTATTGCAGGTGGCATTGCCGGTTATTACATCGCAGCACAAAAATGTGGTTCGTTGGATTTTTTGGACAAGGATGCTAAAGAAGCCTTTAAGAAACAGGTTATCAATAGTTATAGAGAAAAGCTGCTTGCTGAAAGACTAAATTTTGTTGATCCGCCAACGATTAGAATAGTACCGCCAGAATTTGCTAAGTCATTAATTCAAGAATATTTGCGTCAAAATGAAAGTGTAACTGACCCTTTGCAACAAGTTAGAACGAGGGGAGCTTTATTAAGAGGCTTTTTTATTAGCAGCGATGCCATAAAAAAAATGAGCGACGAGTTTGGTAAAGATTTTGCAGGTATTAGCCTTTATATTGCCAAGCATCCCGATGATATGGGTATCAAGAGTAATAAATTGACAGTTGTTGCATCAAGTGCAAAGAGGATACTTGCAGGAGATTTAGATGCCAATAAACCTAATCTTATCTTTACAAATGGAGCTATGTGGGAATATGTAGATCCATGCCCTACAAATTGTGGTACAGGTGACGGAGATGGAGACGGGGGGCCAAGAGTGCAACCATTAACCTCTGGACCTAAGAAAACGCCTAAAACACAATAATGAGTTTAAGGATATTAATATATTTGTTTTTATTAGCGATAATTTCAACTTACGGGCTGGTTAATTATAAAAAATTAACCAGCCCGTTTAAGCCTCTGATCGCACTTATTAGTTACACGCTTTTTAGTGAGGTTATGTGCCGTATACTCGCAGTTAAGTACCATAATAATATGATCATGTATCATATTATGCTGCTTGTAGAGTACCCGCTTATGGCTACAATTTACAGCAGGCTGTTTACGGTAAAAAACATACAACGTTTTATAAGGTATTCAGTTATTCCATTTGTTGTATTACTGCTCGCTAACTCTTTACTGGTACAAAAGATCAGGTTTTCTCCTTTTCATGTGGAATTCCCTTCACATATATTATTTTTAGCAAACGGCCTGTACTTAATATACTCATTATTACTTTTCGAAGCATTTTTGCACAAACCATCTGACATACCCATTTATAAGCAAGCCGCATTTTGGTTTAATACAGCCATATTAACCTTGTCGTCAACTTTGTTTTTACAGCTTGGTTTGCAAAATTATTTTGTAAGAAATGGTCATAAACCAGAGTTGATAGATACCATCGGGTATCTGATTAACCTTTTAAGTTATGTGCTAATTGGGATAGCTTTTTATACAGATGTTAGCAGATTAAAACAGCCTGTATATGAATCCAATTGATGATAGAGAGATAGAACTGCTTATTGTATCGGCGTTATTGTTTTTTTGTTGTTTAGTAGCCTTCATCATTTATTTTATAATCTTGTATAAAGACCGTCAAAATAAACATAAGCAGGAACAAGAGTTTTTGCAATCAAAATTCAAACAAGAACTACTTAAAGCCCAGCTCGAAATACAGGAGCAAACACTTACTACCATAAGCCGCGAAATACATGATAATATTGGGCAAGTACTATCATTTGTTAAACTCAATTTGGGTTCGGGCTTAACGGGTGGTGTTGAAGTAATGCAGCAGAAAATGACCGAAAGTCGTGAGTTGGTTGCCCAGGCAATTAATGATTTACGCGACCTTTCTAAAAGTCTCAGCTTTCATCATATTATGCATTTGGGTTTAGCTAAGTCTATAGAGATAGCAGCCGAACAAATAAACAAAAGCGGTTTATTAAATATTAATGTTAATATTGATGGAGAGCCTTACAGTTTAGGCGAACAGTCGGAACTGGTATTATTCCGTATTTTTCAGGAGTCATTAAACAATGCTTTAAAATATGCCGAAGCAAGCCATTTTGATATTGATTTGCAGTTTACAACTCAAATATTTAAATTAACCCTCATTGATGACGGTAGAGGGTTTTCGGTTGAAGAACGTATGCTGGAAGGGAGTGGGGCCGGGTTAAAAAATATCGAAAACAGGGCATCATTAATTGGAGCCACCGCATCCATACAAAGCGCACCCGGTAAAGGCTGCACCATCATAGTTTTACTTGACCATACCCTGCAATCACATGCCAACGGAGACCATCCAAATAGTATTAGTTGACGATCATAAGTTATTCAGAAGTGGTATTGCTGCCCTTATTAACAGTATACCCGGTTACGCAATAATGTACGAGGCTGGCAACGGCCTTGAGCTAAGCCGAAAGCTCACCCCTAAAACCAAACCACATATTATACTGCTTGATGTTAATATGCCGCAAATGAACGGTGTGGATACCGCAAACTGGCTTAAAAACGAGTATCCTGATGTTAAGATCATTGTGCTATCCATGTTTGAAGATGCCGATAAGGTATTGGCTATGCTTAAATTGGGGGTAAAGGGGTATATGCTTAAAGATGCCGAACCTGAAGAATTTGCCCAGGCACTTAGTAAGGTAGCCAACAATGAAGTATACTTTCCTCCGTTTGTAACCAAGCATCTGGTACATAACTTTAACCACTCCCAAGAAAAGGTTAAATTAAACAGCCGCGAAATTGAGTTTTTGAAGCTGGCGAGTACCGAAATGACCTATAAAGAAATTGCCGATAAGATGTGTGTAAGCGCCCGCACGGTTGACGGTTACCGCGACCAGCTTTTTGATAAGCTGCAAATTAAAAGTCGGGTGGGTTTGGTGTTATATGCTATCAAAAGTAAGTTGATAGAAATATAATGGTGATTTTGTAAAAAACAAAAGCCCGATCAGTTTACCTGACCGGGCTTTGCCACATCCAGCAATGTTGTTACTAAAGAACTACTGGTATTGTATATAAATAGGTTGCGGTTTGTATTTCAACACTTCTTCGGGCGTAAGCATGTGGTGAGGCGCCTTTTTTAAATCGTTTTTGTAGAAGAGTTTGAAACCGGTGAACTGAACAGGCTCAGGGAAAATATGGTTGCGGTAAGTACCCAGTTTAAGGTCGGGTTCGCCCCATCCGTCCATATCAATAATTACCTGCACTTCGGGGCGCAGTTTAATGTTTTTGTAGTTGGTTACCATTTTACGGGTAAAGCGGTGTACAACAAGCATTTTTGGAGGCAGGTTGTATTTTTTAACTAAACCGGCCAAATACTGGCTGGCATAGTTAATATCTGCAGCATCATATGTGCCAATTTTTTTGCCCGGCTTGCTACCGTCTTTCATCGAAAACTCTGGGTCCATACCAAAATGCACGTTAGGCATTTGCAGGTATTTCTCTAACAGCGGTAACTCGCTTTGTATGGTGCTCAAGGCAACCTGCACATCTAAAAATACCAAAGCATTACCTTTTTTGGCAATAGATAATACCGTATCGATTTGTTTAAACGGCATGCGGTAACGGTATTTACCATCGGCACCGGCTGCGCCTTGTGCTACTACGGCAATATAATGCAGGGCAGGTTGTACCGGTGTTTTCGGATCGGCTTTTTCCCAGGCTTTAACCTCGGTTTTTAGTTTGGCCAGCATTTCTTTTGGCGGTAATTCGCCCAAAATGCCCATTTTTTTGCTGAATAAGTTGCCGTAAAAAGCTACCACACGTTTGTATGGCAATACGGCTCCGCCAACCGGGTAAGGCTGTTTTTTTACAGGCCAGCGGCCGGTTGTATCGCCATTGGCTAAACGTACCAGCAAGCTGTCATATTTAGCCGTATCAATAGGGGTAGTATTTATTCTTAGCGTGTCTTCAGCAGTTTTAGTTGTGGAGACAGTTTTTTTTGTCGAATCGGTTTTACCAGCCGGTTTACCATTACCTGTGCAACTGGTCAACAATACAAACGACGATAATAAAACAGACGAAGAAAAGAGCAGGTTTTTAAATTTCATCATAAAGGTAGCCTTGCAGGCTTAATAACTTGCAGTATGTAATATTTTAGTACCAATAAAATTATTTACCTATCAGTACGTTGTAAATATAAATATTGCCTTTGTTACTTCCCCTTAAAATTCAATTAAATTTTATAAAACTTTCCAAATACGCCCAGCGGTAATTTAGGACCTGCGGTGGCTTGCAGGTATAGTTCACCTATTTCTAAATTTTCTACTTTAGGGTTTGCGCTGCGAATTAAATTCTCCACAATAACCGACGAAAAACCAAGCGAGTAGGTATTGAGTATGAGGAAATGTTCCTGCGGATCTAAGAGTTGCATTACATCGTTCATCATCTCGGTAATATGGTCTTCCAGCTTCCATTTTTCGCCGTTGGGGCCGTGGCCATAGGCAGGAGGATCGAGTATAATGCCGTTGTATTTTTTGCCACGTTTAATTTCGCGTTTAACAAACTTCAGTGCGTCTTCAACCACCCAGCGTATATCTTTAAGGTTCGATATTTCCTGGTTTTCGTTAGCCCAGGTAACCACCTGCTTAATCGAATCAACGTGCGTAGTATCGGCCCCGGCCGATTGTGCAATGAGCGATGCGCCACCGGTATAGGCAAACAGGTTTAATACTTTTGGCTTATTAGTTTTAAAGCGCTTTACGTTCTGTGCAATATAATCCCAGTTTACAGCCTGCTCGGGGAATACGCCAACGTGTTTAAACGAGGTCATGGCCATGCGCAATTTGATGGCAGCATCATTGTTTTTGTATTCAATATGCCAGCGGTCGGGCGTTTTAGGGTTCTTTTTTATCCATTCGCCGGCAGTGGCCGAACGGCCTTTAAAGCGAATATCATGGCGTTTTTGCCATTCGGCATCGGTGAGGGTTTTACCCCAAACGGCTTGCGGCTCGGGGCGTATCAATACAACATTTCCAAAACGTTCCAGCTTTTCAAAATCGCCGCAATCAATCAGTTCGTAATCTTTCCAGTGCGTTGGAGTAAGGAGTTGGATCATTCTATTCGGATTATCTTGTTGTCTGTTTTGAATGGTTAGACTTTACAAAGTTACAAAAAGTGAACTATGATGCACCTCACTTTTCATATATTGCCTATTGTATGCCAATTGAGTATAAAAAAGGTATTAACAAAAAAATAATGGAAATTGATCTTACAGATTGGAAGCTTGATTCAAAATATAATGATGACAAACGTTTGGTTACGGTAACCATTCATTTAAAATACCCTGAAATAGACTCCTTTCTTGGACTGAAACCTATAAAAAGAATAAAACAACTAAATAAGGACCAGATTAATAAATTGAATGCGCTCCTAATGTTTAATGTTTTAACTGATTACGAAGTAATAGGTACACCGAAGAGGCCAAGAGGGATTAAAGCAACTTTGGCCCTAAATTCATTAAAGAAAATTGAAGGCGATAATTTGTATAGTGGTGTTACTGTGCACAATGTAACGCATGCAAAAAAGCGGCCTGTAAAAAGTGAGCCAGGTACAAAGTTCTATTGTGTTAAGATGACCGTTTTGATAGAAATAGAGAAGTTGAAAAGTAAGAAACAAGACATTGAAGAGAGATTTGTCTTAATCAAAGCTACTTCGGCAGATGACGCTTATGAAAAATTAGAACTTCAAAAAGACAGCTATGTTAATCATTATCTAAATCCATATGGTAGGTTAGTTAGATGGCGAATAGATAGCTTTGATGATTGTTACGAAACTGATATTTTTTCACCAAAAGATATAGTTTCAGCTGAAGGCGTTGAAGTGTTTTCGAAATTGAAATCTAAAAAGCGTAAATCAGTTTGGGATGGTAAATTATAAGAAATTGTCCCATCTCTTATAATTTATTCGTATTAATCTACAACTTCTCTCTCGCCGCCTGTGTAAACTTGCTGGCAAATACAAAGTCGTTCAGCTCCTGGTTATCGGTATGGGCAATGTCTTTATTAGTACCTTCCCATGCTTTTTTACCTTGGTGTAAAAAGATAATATGATCGCCAATACCCATTACCGAGTTCATATCGTGGGTTACAATAACGGTGGTTATTTTATATTCCTGGGTAAGCTCATTAATCAATTCGTCAATTACAATGGAGGTTTTTGGGTCGAGGCCCGAGTTGGGCTCATCCACAAAAAGGTACTTGGGTTCCATGGCAATGGCGCGGGCAATGCCCACACGCTTCTTCATACCGCCCGATAGTTCGGCCGGGTAAAGCTTGTTTTTGTCTTTTAGGTTAACCCGGCCCAAACAAAAATTTGCACGGTCTAACTTTTCCGATTTGCTCATTTCAGAAAAAAGGTTGAGCGGAAACATGATGTTTTCCTCCACTGTCATCGAATCAAATAAAGCTGAGTTTTGGAACAGCATACCAATTTCTTTACGAATAGGCACGCGTTGCTCAAAATCCATCTCGGTAAAATCTTCGCCGCTAAAAATCACTTTGCCTTTAGTAGGTTCGTGCAAGCCTACAATACATTTAAGTAAGGTAGTTTTACCCGATCCCGACCCGCCGATGATGAGATTGTTTTTTCCTGCTTCAAATTTGGCGCTTATACCTTTCAGTACTTCATTGTCGCCAAACGTTTTAAAAATATCTTGTATCTCGATCATAGCATTGCGCTCGTAATAATTAAATCAGCAAAAAGAATAAAAATACAGCTGTATACCACGCCGGTAGTAGCCGATTGGCCAACTTCTAAAGCGCCGCCGCTGGTATAAAAACCCTGGTAAGCGCAAACAGAGGTAATAATAAAGCCGTAGAAAAATGCTTTTACCAACGCAACCTGTATAATAATAGGATTAAAACCATCGCGTAAGCCCATTACATAATCGGTGGTTGGAATATCGCCGGTAAAGGCACATGCTAAATATCCACCCAAAATGCCTAATACCATGGAGTAAATTACCAGTAACGGAATCATGGTTATGCCGGCAAATATTTTGGGCGCAATTAAATACCCCGGCGCATTTACTCCCATAATTTCAAGGGCGTCAATTTGCTCGGTTACCCGCATAGTGCCAATTTGTGAAGCAATGCTTGAGCCCACCCGGCCAGCCAGTACCAGTGCCGATATGGTTGGGCTAAACTCTAATATGGTCGAATCGCGCGCAATGCTGCCGGCAATGCTGCGTGGTACCAGCGGACTGGCCAGCTGGAACGCTACCTGTATGGTAGCTACCGCGCCTATGAACACCGAAATAATACCGATAATACCCATTGAACCTATGCCTATGGACACCATCTCGCGCATAATTTCGCCCCAGTAAACTGAAAATTTCTCGGGCTTTTTTAAGCTTAAGCGTATGAGCAGTATGTACCTGCCTAAAGTTGAAAACATGAATGTTGGTATATATGTGCGTTAAAAATACATTTTTATGCTTACGCTTTACAGCAATAAGCTAATTTGACTTACTTTTAAACATGGAAAACGCCCTCATAACCGGTGCCACTCAAGGCATAGGCCGCGCAATTGCGCTTGCATTTGCTAAACAAGGAATAAGTATGGCAATTTGTTCGCGCAATGTGAAAGATTTGGAAAACCTTAAAAATGAACTCCTCGATACAAACCCCAATATACAAGTAATTGCCCACCCGGCCGATTGTAGTAAGAAAGTCGAAGTGCTTGCATTTGCGCAGGCTGCGCAAGACAAACTGGGCTTTATAAAAATAGTTGTAAACAATGTAGGCGCATTTATACCATCGTTAGTGTTGGATGATGCTGATGGTGCTTTTGAAACCATGATGAATACCAACCTGATGCCTGCCTATGAACTTTACCGTTTTTTGGGTAAAAACATGCAGCAGGAGCGTAGCGGACACATTTTTAACATATGTTCGGCAGCTTCAAAAAGTCCGGCAATAAATGCTGGTACTTATAGTGTAACAAAAGCTGCGCTGTATAGTCTTAATACTGTAATGAAGCTCGAAATGCAGGCTTACAACGTAAAAGTTACCGCTGTGCTGCCAGGCTCAACATTAACAGGCTCCTGGGCCGGAACGGAAGTGCACCCTTCCCGGTTTGTGATGCCAGAAGATGTAGCCGCAGCCATCATAACTGCTTACAACATGAGTGTTGGCGCTAACACTGATGAAATTGTGATAAAGCCGGTTTCGGGACAGATTTAACTGAACCATTAAAGCTTAACAAAATGAACAACTATCATAATTATAACAAAAAATTATACCGCGACGAGCAAAATAAAATGATTGGCGGTGTATGTAAAGGCCTGGCCGATTATTTCGACATCGATGTATCCATAGTTCGTGCCATATTCCTGCTGTTCCTGGTTTTAAAAGGCGGCGGCGTGTTAATCTATATCATTTTGATGATCGTATTACCTAAAAAGCCTATTGGCTATTTTAACCCGGGTGTTGATTATACTGTACCGCCCCAGGCCGATTCGGCTCAGCCTTTTGCCTTTGAGCCTGAGCCCAAACGTAAAAATAGTAATGTGGGTTTAATAGCCGGTTTATTACTCATCTTTTTTGGCCTCATACTAACGCTTGATGAGTTTGACGTAATACCCAACTGGGATTTTAGTCACCTGTGGCCTGTTCCGCTGGTAGCTATTGGCCTGATACTTATATTCACTTCGGGCAAAAAAGAAAAACAACTTGATCCTAAACCTCCAATTGAATAACACCATGAGAAACGACAGATTATTTTCGGGGCTGGTACTGGTTATTATCGGCGCCGTATTTTTACTCAACAGTTTTAATGTTATTGATTTTAACTGGTGGAACTTGTTTAGGTTGTGGCCCATATTTCTGGTAATTGGTGGGGTAAACCTGCTGTTATCAAATACTAAAGCAGTATGGGCAACAGTAGTAAAAGTAGCTGTGTTGTTAATAGGGGTAGGCTTCTTGTTGTTTGCCAACACCAAACATTACAATCATTCAAGACCGTTTTGGCATTTTAATTTTAAAGATGATGACGATGGTATTGAGTTTAGTGATGGCGATATAAAAGAAAGGAAAGGCGATAGCGTAGTTTATCAGCAAAAGTACAATGATGAGAAATATGTGCATTTGAATATTGCCGGTGGTGCCACTTCTTATAAACTGGAAAGTGCTTCCGACAGTCTTTTTAAGGCATTAACCTACCAAAGCTTTGGCGATTATTCGTTCACCATGTCAAAAGACGATTCGCTTACCACGCTCAACTTCAACATGAAAGGGCACAATAACAAATTTCATTGGGATAGCGACCACATGAACGAAGCTCGTTTGAGTTTAAGCCCTATTCCGGTTTGGGATATTGAACTTAAAGGCGGCGCTGCCGAAGTCGATTTTGATTTTACAAAGTTCAAAATTCGTAGCGTTGAAATTAACGGTGGAGCAACATCTTCAAAAATAAGGATGGGTGCAACGGTGCCGGTATCTACACTAAGTGTAAACGCAGGTGCATCTGAAGTAGAAATATGGGTACCAAAAAATGCCGGTTGTGATATTGACATGCGCGGCGGTTTAACCTCCAAAAGCTTTGATGATTTCACTAAAGTGAGCGGTAATCATTATGTTACCCCTGATTTTGATAAAGCAACCAACAAAATCTATTTAAAATTCAGAGGAGGCGTATCAGACTTTAAAGTAAAACGATATTAAGCGATTTTTTTTCAACTGATTGATGAAAGGGCGGTTTCTTTTAAAGAGAAATCGCCCTTTGTGTTTTGAGTAGGAAAAATTCAGTGTGTTTAAAGATATTTTGTATAGTAATCTTTATAAAAAGCTATTTCTTTTGGAATTTATAGTAATAATTAATTTACCTTATTAGTATATTACGCAATCAATTACTACTACTTTGAAACGTAAGGACTTTTTATACCTAACCGGGATGGGAATGGGCGCAGCAATGTTGCCAAACCTGTCGGCTTTTGGTTCGCCGGTGCCGCATGATACCGTTTTGCAGCCTGTGGATGTAGCCCTGAAGAAACGCATGGCCGATGTAGCCCTTAATGCGGCCAAAAGTAAAGGCGCTACTTATGCTGATGCACGTATTGGCCGTTACCTTAATCAATCTATCAGTACGCGCGAATCGCGTGTGCAAAATATAGCCAGTTCTGAGTCGTATGGCATGGGCATACGTGTTTTGGCCAATGGCTGTTGGGGCTTTGCCGCAACCGATAAATTGGATAATGACAGCATTGCCCGCGCTGCACAACTGGCCGTAAGCATTGCTAAAGAAAACTCGCGCCTGCAAAGCGAGCCGGTGCAACTGGCTCCTCAAAAAGGCTACGGCGATGTTAGCTGGAAAACCCCTATCGAAAAAAATGCTTTTGAGGTGCCGGTTAAAGATAAGGTAGACCTGTTGCTGGCCGCCAATGCCGAAGCCCTGAAACTGGGTGCAAGCTTCATTAGCAATAACCTGTTCATGATCAATGAGCAAAAGTATTTTGCATCAACCGAAGGCTCGTACATCGATCAGGATATTCATCGCATGTGGCCAACATTTACCATCACCAAAACTGATGCTAAAACAGGTACTTACGAAACCCGTAATGCCCTGAGCTCGCCGGTAGGAATGGGCTTTGAGTATTTAATTCCCGATGAAAAAGAGAAAATCCAGGGCATATTTCCTATCTATAAAAAACGGTATGATATGCTGGAGGATGTGCGCATAGGCACCGCCCAGTTGGCCGAAAAATTGAATGCCAAACCTATTGAACCCGGTAAGTACGATTTAATACTCGATCCAACAAACCTCTTCCTCACCATACACGAATCGGTTGGTCATCCTACCGAGCTTGACCGTGTGCTGGGTTACGAAGCAAATTTTGCCGGCACCAGCTTTTTGACGCTTGATAAATGGGAATCGAAGAAGTTCAATTTCGGTAGCCCGATAGTAAACTTTGTGGGTGATAAAGTTCGTCCCGGCTCGTTAGGCGCCGTAGGATACGATGATGAGGGCGTAAAAACAGGCCAGTGGGATATTATTAAAGATGGTGTACTGGTTAATTACCAGGCCACCCGCGATCAGGCGCATATACTTGGCTTAAAAGAATCGCAAGGCTGTTGCTACGCGCAAACATGGAGCGATGTGCAGTTTCAGCGCATGCCAAATGTTAGTTTACAACCCGGTAAATCTGCTTTAAATGTTGCCGATATGATTAAAAATACCGAGAAAGGTTTGTACATGTTCGGCCGTAATTCTTACTCAATCGATCAGCAACGTTACAACTTCCAATTTAGTAGCCAGTTATGCTACGAAATTAAGGAAGGAAAAGTGGTAGGCATGGTAAAAGGCGCAGCCTACCAGGCCAATACCCAGGAATTTTGGAACTCCTGCTCGGCCATATGTGACGAAAGCGATTTCCGCATGGGCGGTTCCTTCTTCGACGGTAAAGGCCAGCCATCGCAGGCAAGTGCCGTATCGCATGGATGCTCGACAACCAAATTTGATAAAGTAAATGTGATAAATACGAGCCGACGTTTAGGATAGGTTAAATGTAAAAATCGTCATTGCGAGGTACGAAGCAATCTCTGAACTATGTTTGACGAACTTGCATCCGCAGAGATTGCTTCGTTCCTCGCAATGACGATAAGGCCAAAAGAAAATCAAACCAACTAAATATAAATAACCCGCCACTTGTGTTCTCTATTTAAGAAAACCCGGGGGCCTAACCTTACAACATTTGAACAGAAAACAATTTCTCTACCTCACCGGAATGGGTTTCGGTGGGGCAATGCTTAGCCAGGTACCCGTGCTGGGTTCGCCAATATCGCCCGAAGCCATGTTGCAGGGTGGTGTTGATGTGGCTACTAAAAAACGCATGGCCGATGTGGTGCTTAATGCAGCCCGCAGTAAAGGTGCCACTTATACCGATGTGCGCATTGGCCGGTACCTTAACCAGTATGTGGTAACACGCGAAAATAAGGTGCAAAACGTAGTAAATACCGAATCTTACGGTATGGGTATACGCGTTATTGCCAACGGCTGCTGGGGCTTTGCCGCTACTGATAAGCTGGATAACGATAGCATTGCCAAGGCCACCGTACAAGCTGTTGCCATTGCCAAAGAGAATGCCCGCCTGCAAAGCGAACCGGTACACTTGTTGCCCCAAAAAGGCTACGGCGAGGTAAGCTGGAAAGCACCCATAGAACGTAATGCATTCGAGGTGCCTATAAAGGAGAAGGTAGACCTGCTGCTATCGGTAAATGATGCAGCCATGAAAGGCGGTGCCAATTACGTAAACTCCATTATGTTTTTGGTGAACGAGCAAAAGTATTTCGCATCGAGCGATGGTTCGTACATTGATCAGGATGTACATAGGATATGGCCGGTTTTTGGCGTAACTAAAATTGATGCTAAGACAGGTAAATTTCAAACCCGTCAATCATTGAGTTCGCCTCGTGGTATGGGTTATGAATATTTAATGCCTCGCGAAAGCGATAAAATTAAAACTGCGCCCACCACATTGTACCGCGACCGTTACGATATGCTGGAGGATGCCAAACTGGCTGCTGTACAAGCCGAACAAAAGCTAAAGGCAAAATCGGTAGAAGCTGGCAAGTATGATCTAATTCTCGATCCATCGCACCTTTGGTTAACCATCCACGAGTCGGTAGGTCACCCATCAGAGCTTGACCGTGTATTGGGTTACGAGGCCAACTTTGCCGGTACCAGTTTCTTGACTTTGGATAAATGGGAGTCGAAGAATTTTAAATTCGGCAGCGATAAAGTGAACATTGTGGCCGATAAGCTGCAAAAAGGTTCATTAGGTGCCGTTGGGTACGATGATGAAGGTGTAGCCACTAAGCAATGGGATATTATTAAAGACGGCGTACTGGTTAATTACCAGTCCATCCGCGATCAGGGACATATTATCGGGCTTGAAGAATCGCAGGGCTGCTGCTATGCCGATAGCTGGTCGAGCGTTCAGTTCCAGCGTATGCCAAACATCAGCTTACAGCCGGGCAAAACACCGTTGAGTGTTCAAGAAATCATTAAAAACACCGAAAAAGGCATTTACATCATCGGCGATAGTTCATTCTCTATCGATCAGCAACGTTATAATTTCCAGTTTAGCGGTCAGTTGTACTATGAGGTTAAAAACGGGCAAATTGTAGGCATGTTAAACGATGTGGCCTATCAATCAAATACCCAGGAGTTTTGGAACTCATGTACTGCCGTTGCCGATAAGAGCGATTACCGTTTAGGCGGATCTTTCTTTGATGGTAAAGGCCAGCCGCAGCAGGTGAGCGCCGTAAGTCACGGATCGGCCACTGCCAAGTTTAACGGAGTAAATGTAATTAACACAGCAAGAAAAATCTAAACATATCATGTCGATTTTAACAGAAGAACAAGCACGCGCCTTACTCAAAAAAGCGCTCAGCTACTCAAAAGCTGAACAATGCGAAATTAACCTCAACGGAGGCGATTCATCTAACATACGTTATGCGCGCAACTCGGTATCAACCAGCGGTGCTATAAGCCGCAACAGTTTGGTAGTATCATCAGCCTTTGGCAAAAAGGTAGGTACGGCAACTATTAATGAGTTTGACGATGCCTCGTTAGAAAAAGTAGTACGCCGCTCAGAAGAATTGGCCCAGCTGGCTCCAGAGAACCCGGAGTTTATGCCGTTTTTAGGTCCGCAAACCTATGATGCGCCTTCGCCAACTTATGTGGCGGCTACAGCTAACCTTACGCCAAAGCAACGTGCCGATATGGTGCAGCAAAGCTTACAGGTAGCTAAAGACAATAAGCTGACCGCAGCCGGTTTCCTCGAAAATAGCACAGGGTATGCTGCCATGATGAATTCAAAAGGTTTATTTGCCTACAATACTACAACCGATGTGAATTTTTCGGTAACCCTGCGTACCGAAGATGGCAAAGGCTCAGGCTATGCTACTAAAGCCTACAACGATGTAAGCAAGATGGACACGCTGGCATTTTCTAAAATTGCCGCGCAAAAAGCCTCCGGTTCGGCAACTGCCAAAGCGTTGGAGCCGGGCAAATACACCGTAATTTTAGAACCTGCAGCCGGCATTGTGCTGCTCGAACAGCTTTACGGCAGCCTGGATGCTCGTAGCGCCGATGAAGGCCGCAGCTTTTTGAGCAAACCCGGTGGTAAAACCCGCCTGGGCGAAAAACTGGTAGATGAGCGCGTAAACATTTATTCAGACCCGGCAAACCCCGAGTTACCCACCAGCGTATGGAACGGCGACGGCCAGCCGCAAAAGAAGGTTAGCTGGATAGAAAAAGGTGTAGTGAAAAACTTGAGTTACTCACGCTATTGGGCCGAAAAGAAAGGCGTAAAACCACTGCCCGGTGCTGATGGCATTATTATGGAAGGCGGCACCAAAACCTTAGCGGAATTAATCAAAGGAACCGAAAAAGGTATATTGGTAACCCGCCTATGGTACATACGCGCGGTTGACCCGCAAACGCTGCTATACACAGGCCTCACTCGCGACGGTACGTTTTACATTGAGAATGGCCAGATCAAGTTCCCGGTTAAAAACTTCCGTTTTAACGAAAGCCCGGTAATTATGCTCAACAATCTCGAAGAACTGGGCAAATCAGAACGCACGGTAAGCGGCGAAAGCGGCTCGAATGCGTTGATACCACCTATGAAGATCAGGGATTTTACGTTTAGTTCGTTGTCTGACGCGGTTTAAATACTGTTTACATACAAAGGTCGGTTGTTTAACAATCGACCTTTTGTTTTTTACACCACGTCACTGCGATGAACGAAGCAGTCTCTGCGCATGCATATCCCTGAGAAATGTTGGTGTGCTTATCGCTTATCTACCGCTTCTGAGCCGCGGGGGCTCTTTGTTCTTTTCTTGATAAAAGAACCAAAATCAAGTCAACTCCCTATGCTTCGTTTGTCGCACATGCCCCGCCCTGCAAATCCGGGCAGCACCACGGGCTGCTCAGCTTTTGCCCTACTTCGTTCCCACATTGCCCCGCGCTTCAGCAAAACCTAAGAGGCCCTGCCCAACCGCACAGGCCATTATGTGCTGCCCGGCTTTCGCCCCGAAGCTGGGAGATGACGAAGAGAAAAGGAAGCTCGAAGGTAGAGTGAAAAAGCAAGGCGCAGCAGATGCATGCATCTGCTGCGCCTTGCACTGTTAAAAAGAGCGCAGGGCTTCCACAACGCCCGGCCGTGAGCTGGCCTGCGGGGGTGGCAAGGATGGTTGTGGATAGTCTGCCTAAGGCGGATACTTTGTAGCTATGACAAAGTAACAGCCCCCGCGGCGAATGAACGGAAAGCGACAGGCTCGCAAACTTTGCTAAAGTACACTGTCCTCCGTAGGGATTGCTTCGTTCCCCCGCAATGACGACGTGGGGTGCTAAAACATAAAAGGAGAATCGTTAACGATTCTCCTTTTATGTTTTATTGAAATGTAAGCTTATACAGCATCCGATAACGACGAAAACGTAAAGTCCCTGATCTTCATCGGTGGTATCATGTAGCTGCGGTAGCTTTCTACGCTGATAGCGCGTTCGGGCTTACCCAGGGCTTCCACGTTATTTAGCATAATGATGGGGCTCTCGTTAAAGCGCATGTTCTTGATCGGGAATTTGATTTTGCCGTTCTCGATGTAAAACGTACCGTCGCGGGTTAAGCCGGTAAGGGCCAGTACCTGCGGATCGACCATACGGATATACCATAGGCGCGATACCAGGATGCCTCGCTCGGTGCTCTTGATCATTTCTTCGAGGCTCATGTTGCCGCCTTCCATAATAATGTTGCTTGGGCCGGGCTGTGGTTTTACGCCTTTCTTTTCGGCCCAGTAGCGCGAGTAGCTCAGGTTTTTAACTACTCCTTTATCAAACCAATACGTTTTTTCTAAAGGCATGCCGTCGCCGCTCCAGGTACCTGAAGGTAATTCAGGATGAAACGGATCAGAGTAGATGGTTACTTTTTCGTCCAGCAGTTTTTCGCCTAAACGCGTGCCGCCGCCTTTTTTGCTTAAAAAGCTACGACCTTCATCGGCACTGCGGGCATCAAACCTAAACATGTTTTCCATCATGTAGGTAGCTGCGGTAGGCTCTAATATAACGGTGTATTTACCGGGCTCAATAGCGCGTGCACCAACAGAACCGGTTGCTTTTTGGGCTGCAATTTTAGTAGCACCATAAGTATCAAGCTTACTTACGTCGGTAAAGCCACGTGCGGCATATCCCGAGCCGGTACCTTCGGCATTACGGGTAGTTACCGAAAAGGTAACATCGCTTGATTTATTGTAGGCAAACAAACCGGCAGAGTTCATCACTGCGCGAAAATCAGTAGAGTTTTCGAGGAAACCAGCGGCCGATAAATTGGCAGCCTTGGTTACTTCTAAACTTTTTGCTACCAGTTCTGCACGGCTTTCGGGCGTCATGGCGGCTGTTTTTTCATTATAAGTTACCGCATCTTTAAACGTTTGCGGACCCAATGGTGGCATATACTCCGGGTTTGGCGGAGCCAGTTGGGCCAACTCTTCCGAACGGCGAACCACTTTTTCTAACGATGCATCATCAAACTCGTTGATGGTGGCTGTGCCTGTTTTTTTGCCATAGGTTGAACTTACGGCTAAACCTAAGGTACCTATATCGCCCGCAGTTGAAACTGCGTTTAGTGCATAACGTATATTACCGCCTTCGCTACCGCCAAGGCTCACTTCGCAGGCATCGGCTTTTGAATAGCTAAGCACTTTCTTTAATAAAGCCTGTGCTTCTTCTTTGTTAAGTATTGGCATATCCTTAATTATCCAATTTTGCGTTTAACATTAATTACATTCACTCCGGTAAACTTGGTGGTCGATGATCCGTGTGATACGGCGTTAGACTGGCCCGGCTGACCTTTACCATCATTGAAAGCACCGCCTAAACGGTAATCGCTTTCATCACAAACGGCCGCACATGAGTTCCAAAACTCCTGGTTAGTTGCCTGGTAAGCCACATCATTCAGCATACCCACAATTTTGCCGTTCTTAATTTCATAAAACAGTTGACCACCAAACTGGAAGTTATAACGTTGCTGATCAATCGAGAACGAGCCGTTACCCACAATATAAATACCTTTTTCAACGCTTTTGATCATATCGTCAACGCTCAGTTTTGCCTTGCCTGGTGCAAGCGATACGTTAGGCATACGCTGAAACTGTACATCGCTCCAGGTTTGGGCGTAGCAGCAGCCTTGCGATTCTTTAAGACCAATAACATGTGCCTGATCGCGTATGGTTTGGAAATTGGTTAATATACCATCCTTAACAATGTCGAATTTTTTAGGTTGAACACCTTCATCGTCATAACCTACGGCACCTAACGAGCCTTTTTGGTCTCTATCGGCCACAATGTTCATGTTTTTGCTGCCGAATTTGAAGTTGCCCGATTTTAGTTTATCAACTGATAAGAAGCTGGTTCCTGCATAGTTAGCCTCATAACCCAATACACGGTCTAACTCGGTAGGGTGAGCAACCGATTCGTGAATGGTAAGCCATAGGTGTGAGGGGTCTAATACCAAATCGTACTTACCCGGTTCAACAGATTTTGATGATACCTTTTCGGTGGCATTTTTGGTGGCGTTTTTTACGTCTTCCAGCATATCATACCGGTTTTTGTAACGGGTTACAATACCTTGTACTTTTTCAGCTTCTGATGGAATTAAGTACTCATAACCCATGCCTACCGGTGAGCTTAGCGCAGCACGGGTTTCAAAAGCACCTTTAGATGAATCGATTTTAGTTACGCTGAAGTTAGGGTACAGGCGATGAATATCCTGATCAATGTATGAACCATCGGTAGAGGCAAAGAATTTTTGCTCATTAATGGCTAAAATTGTTGAGTTTACAAAGTTTGCACCACCGGCTAAGGCTGCGCCGTTTACCGACATCAGCAGGTCTACCTTTTCTTTAATAGGCACCTCGAAAGCATTTTTTTCGATAGGTGTTTTCCAGCTTACCTCGCCAAAGCCTTTTTGAGGGGCCAGTTGTACGGGCTTGCCGCCAATTTTAGCGTTGGCTTTAGCTACGGCTACAGCGCGTTCGGCAGTTTTGGCAATACCATCTTTGGTTACATTGTTGGTAGCCGCAAAGCCCCAGCAGCCGTTAACCAGTACGCGTATACCTACACCGTACGATTCGGCATTGGCTACGTTGAGCACACGGGTTTCACGGGTAATTACAGCCTGGTTAAGATAGCGGCCAATACGTATATCGGCGTACGATGCACCTTTTGATTTAGCCGTGTTAAGGGCTACATCGGCAAGCTCTTTTTTAATGCGTGCGTCTACCTGATTCAGGGCCTCAGCCGGATCGATAGGCGTACCAAAGGCAGGCAGGTTGGGCAGCATCATCGCGCCGGCACCTACGCCCGAGAGGTAAATAAAATTTCTACGTTTCAAGATTTGATCCTCCTGTTTTGCAGTTAGTTATAGTTTGAGTTTAATAGTTTTTTAGAGCTGAATTGCAAACTTGCGTTCTATCCATAAAAATGTACAAGCTACCAATAAAATCATATAAAACCAGATTTTTGGCACCTCGATATCCTGAGTTTCTTGTATTTGTTTTGTTACAGTTTGCTTTTGAGTTTGATTAGCTGCAAAATCTTTATTGATTTTAATTTTTTGCATTTTTTTTAGGCTGTTCCACTCACTTTTGCTGTAATTATACCACCATTCGGTTGTGTTATTACCTGCTTTGGCTTGTTGCCAGCCTGCTTTTTGCGGCCAGTAAGTATTTTGCCATTGATAAGGTATGGCTGCATTCTGAGCAGAGTTATTTACTTCATCATTTATTAAAGATGAACCCGGTATTGCCGAACCTTGAAACAGTAGTTTTACTGGTTCATTTACGGTCGGAATTGCATCAGCTTTCCAGCTTTGAACCGATGCTGATTTACGTGCCGATTGACCAATTAGCAAAGTCCATAGCGCCGTATAATCAGTTTTATTACCAGACAACAGCCAGGTGTTTGTATGATTAAGCGTGGTAAAAGCAAGCTTGCCCGCACCGGCTAAAGTAATACCTGCTAACTCATGATTTTGTGCGTCGGATGCCAGTACCTGGGTATTGTTACGATAGCTGATGTACGACGGATCGATATTGAGTTTGGCAGTTTTTGCTTTTTGATTTTGCAGCGTTAGCGGTACCGAAAGCTGATCTTTAATGGCCATCGTAGTAACCGGGAAATCGCGCTGTAGCCACGACGCGGCTTTGTCCGAACTATCTGCCCGGACAATCACACCCAATCCTTTTTGCGTTACCTGGTTGCGAAATGCCCCGGCATCGGCAGGTGGAAGTGATTTAAAGGCAGACAGAT
Source organism: Mucilaginibacter terrae (assembly GCF_031951985.1). Taxonomy (NCBI): domain Bacteria; kingdom Pseudomonadati; phylum Bacteroidota; class Sphingobacteriia; order Sphingobacteriales; family Sphingobacteriaceae; genus Mucilaginibacter; species Mucilaginibacter terrae. The sequence continues at coordinate 4,312,624 of NZ_JAVLVU010000001.1, forward strand.
CGCCAATTACCAAATCAAACTTGTCCAGCACCCCGGCCGATAAATGCTGCAGGTTCATCTTGTCGATGTTCACAAATTCCTCGCTGCTTTTATTTTGGCTAATGAGCGCGCGTGAGGCCACGGCATAACCATTTTCGCCCAGCCAGTTTTTCAAAAAGCGGGTTTCGAAGTTAGGCGCGGCATTCAGCATTAACACTTTCACCGGTTTGGCAGGTTCAATTTGTACGGGGATGCTTTCGTTACTTAGGGTATCATTACCCGACAGTGCCAATAACTGGTAAACAACCCTGCCAGTTGGTTTGGGTACAGTACTTAGTTGGAAAGCGCTCGTTCCTGCGGGAATAATTGCCGAATCTAAAGTGGTATTTAAACCTTTTAAAATCAAGCTAACTGGTTTTTCGATATCATTGTTATACCTACCCTGAACTTGTAGCGGTTCGCCGGTTTTGATTTTGCCAACCCAGTTTACAGCCTGTATTCCTGCCGGAGCCGATGGTGCGGTATAGGCAATGTGCAAGCCGTTCAATTGCTTTAATTCATCCTCGCTTAAACCGTAGCCTACAATTTTCACCTGTTTAAATGCGGGTTGATGATTGGTCAGTTCGTCTAAACTGCTAATGAGTTTAGCTTTGGAATAGCTGCTTTGGATAGCTTTATCCGTGGTATAAACCGGGGTGGCAGGAGGTAGGCTATCTTTATTAAAGCCATCGGTTAGTAATATGGCATCGCTGTTATCGGCAATGTTGGTTTTGCTGCTGTAACTAACGGGAAGTATAATGCAGGCCAAAGCTCCAAGCGAAATCCAGATGGCTAACAATCGCCAAACCAAACGGCGCTTATCGGCACGGCGAATTTCCTGCCAGGTGAAGAGCAGTGCCAGCAGAGTGCAAATGATGATAACCGCTAAAGTCCAGTTCATTGCTAATATTTACCGGTTTAAGTTTTTAAAATAACGTTGCCCCAAACCCATATCGGCCGTTGTGCTTACTGCCGATGGCATAGTTTTGCTGCCGGGCAGACTTTTCTGAATGGCCTTTTCAACAATAGAGCGGTCGGTACCCGATACTTTATTTTCAGAGGCCAGTATGCGTCGCATGGCGCTAACCGCCTTTAAATAAATACCCGGCTGTGCCGATGCCTGTACCGCCAACTGCTGACCGGCCAGCTGCAAAATGCGTTTATCGGCAGCAGTTAAAACCTGATGTTTAGATTGCTCCAGTATGGTTGCTGCCTTTTTCAACGTCTCAAATTTATCGGCAGTTGGTTTGATGTTTTGCTGGCTGACAGGCTCGGTAATCTTGCTCAAGTCGCCGGTTAAGCGCTTCTCCGGCTTAATGGGTGGTGGGTTGTAGCTGGTTTTAGCCACGAATGAGCGTGATTTTTGCTGAAGGTCTTTCAATAACCTTAAAGCTTTATACTCATAAGGCAGCGCTTCCTGCGGCTTGTATAAGCGGAGACGTAACTCGGCTTTCCACATCTCGTTAAGTGTAGCTTTGAGCTGCGCTTTGGCGGCAGGTTCTAAAAATGTCGCATCTTCGGCGTTGTCATGCTTATCGGTAAAGGCGTCCATGACCATTTTGGCATTGCCAAAGTTTTCGGCCTTGCCTATTTCCTGGTTGCCATCGCCCTCGGTTCCGCTTTCGTCTTCTTCTCCTAAAAACTTGCCGTAACGTAGGCGGAGCAGCTTTTGATCGGTACCCAACTCATTACAACGGTTTTTAAAGGCGGTTGCGCTAATGGTGTCTTTTTCTTTAAGTAGTTTTTCGGTATCGAGAATAATTTGGCGCTGGCTGCGGAAATACTCGGGTTTGATGTTAGCCGCGGCCACAATGCCATCCATGCTCAACAGTTGCGCTGTATCCTGAATGGAAACGATGAGTACATCGGTACGGCTTTTTTGCTGGTGCGTGTCTTGCGCCTGAATATAGAAGTACAACTCGTCGCCCGGCTCCATACCCAGTTTGGGCAAATCGATGGTGCGCTGTAAATCGTACTGGCGGTTATGTGCACCAAATGCGGCACTGAATGCAAAAGTGGTATCCTTAAACTTAACCGATTCGCCGCTGCCCTTGGCTACTGTGGCAAATATTTGTGCGTTGCTGATGCCGTAATCATCGGTAACGGTGGTGTTAATAGTCACACGCTGTGTCTCGCCGGCATCAATATGAGTATACTGTTTAGGCGTTTTAATGCGAATAACCGGGATGGCATCTTTAATCATTTGGATTTGGTAAAGGTCAGATAGTTTGCCATCAATGCTTACCTGGTAAAAACCGGCTTTGGTAATGGCTCTTTGTGTTTTCCAATCGGTTTTATTCGAACTACTTAATACTAATTTCTCACGCTCGTTAAATAATAGGAATACGTTCTTAACTTCAATATTAGTGCTTATGTTCCATCCAACCAAGGCACCTTCCTCGGCATCGATAGTGAATTTATCCTGTGTACGGGCACCCTTGCCGGTATAAGTAGGTGGAGTAATTTTTAATGAAATGCCGTCTATTTGGGGTAATATCTTTTCGGGCGGTGTGGCTTTTTGCGATGCGGAATTATTGGAACCGAATAGATTGCCGTTACTCGAAGATTTCCAATATTGACCTATTTTAAAGATTGCTAAACTCAACACCAATGCGCCCACAAATAACCAAGCGGTTTTCTTTAATCGTTGTGTAAATACTGCTGGTTCGCCGTGTAATTGGGTTAGGGTTTGTTCTACCTTGTTGAGTTGCAAGCGCTCTAATAAATTAAGTTCAGCGGCAGGTTTAAGAATGAGTTCGCTGCTTTCTTCCAGTTCGGGGTAGGAGATGTTTAAGTAACGGCAAATGGTTGTAACCTTAGTGCTCCACGGGCGGCGTAAAGTGAGGAGTAAACCCAATGCAATGGCAAATACTAAGATGCCTAACACAATTGCTTGATTAGGTAACAATCGGTACAAAATGCTGCCTGCCAACAAACCGCAGCTTGCCGCCAGTAGTACACTGGCCAGTAACTGGTAGCCAATGTAACGTTGCCTCAATTGGTTTACTTTATGTGATGCTGCCTGCTCCATTATGCAATTTCTGTTTTAGGTTTGCGATGTGCCAGCCAGCGTTCGGCTGCAAAAATGATGATGAGCGTCAGCCAGAAATAACGGCTGAGGCTTTTGTTTTCGATAGACTTTTCAGCGGCTACAGTGTGTTGTTCGGAACCTATTACAGGCATATACTGCTTAGCACTTAGTACTCGCTTATCATATACCGAATTATCCACCTCCGGCTTTACCATCAGTTTAAGCATCCACGCCGGGAAATTGCTGCTCCAAACCAAATTGTTCCACGCCGGGTTAAAGCGGCTGTAGAAATGGTAGATATTGGTTTGGTTTTGCTGCTCCAAAGCTAAAACGGGCTTGCCAAAACCATCCTGCCAAACGGGTTCGGCTTTTATATCGGTAGCGGTTATTGCTTTAAAGAGTCCCACTTTTTCGTCATCAGCCAAAGAAGGAGTAAACTCACCGGCGTTGCTCATCCAGCTGTTTACGCTGGTGGCCTTTCCTTTTTCGTAAACCAATATGTTTTTGGCTAATGCTTTATTAACGGGTTTATCCGACAGCCAAAATAACCACTCAGTATTGGCCTGTATTTGCGCCGGATTAGCAACCGTTTTTATACTGATTGGTCTTTGGCTAAACTGAATTACCGCCTGTAATGCCGCTTCGAGATAGTTAGCATCTAAACTGTTATTATCAGCATAAATAAGGATGTTTTGAGCATCGGTACTAACGGTAACAGGCTCTTGCTTGTTTCCTGTTAAGCTGATTTGCGCTTTGCCGTCGGTTGTGTTAATGGTGTAAGCCGAATTTGCTTTATCATCGTTCTTAAAATTGCTATAGGCATAAGCCGTGCCCAATGGTTTGCTCGTTCCCTGCACCACCCTAATCTCGCCGTTAGCAGTAAACCATGCATCCTGAATCCAGGTACTTACCGAATCGGCCGGGGTGTAGGTTTGCCATTTGAGGTTGAGCGCTACCTGCGGTTTTTCGCCGGTGAAGTACTGCATTTGGTTTGGCGTGAACAAATATACGGGAAGGGTAGAAGCTGTTTTGGTGTCTAACTCCCGCGCTAAGTTCCAGTAATTGGGGAAGGTGGCAGGTGATATTGTTTTGAGAGAATCTTTAGGTTTCAATAAGACTTTCTTTAAGTCGGATTTGGCAAAGCCGCTATTGAAATAATGAAACTCGTAACCCGCTTTGGTAAGCGAATCAACTGTAGGTTTAAACTTCTGATAGGTTTCGGTAAAGGTTTCTTTAGGGATGAGCACCCAGCCTTTTACTTTGGCAGCTTGCATCTTCTTTTGCAAAACCGGCATAGCCAGCAGCAAAGCCAATACAATCAGCAGCAAGCAACGAAGTATGAACAAAGGAATATCCAGCAGTTTAAAACTCCGGCTGCTTTTGCGCGATGCGGCATCAATGAGCGATACGCTGCCCACCTTCAGCACCTTACCCGAGCGGATATTCCACAGGTGTATCAGTACCGGGATGATTATCGCGGCAGCGCCAAAAAGCCATATAGGGGTTAGGAATTGCATAAAGTAGCCCCACCTAAATCCTCCCCGGGAGGGAGGACTTTTGAATTTTTATTGTTGTATATCTATTTGTATTCATTATGTCTGTCAATCTCCCTCTCCTTCAGGAGAGGGCCGGGGTGAGGTTAGCCTTTATTTCTTTGTACTAAAAACGCCCGCAAGGCTTCATCCAACGGTTGCGAGGTGCTGAGCATGCGGTGTACAATGTGTTTGCCTAATAACTGCATCCTGATGTTTTCTAAATGCGAATGAAGCGCCTCTTTGTATTGCTGCTTGGCTTGCGGACCAACCTGTATTACCTCGCCCGTCTCCAGATCTTCTAACGAGGTATAGCCTTTAAAATCGAAGTCCAGCTCGTTTTGCCCCATCAGTTGAAAAACAATGATCTCATGCCTTAATGCCGCCAGCGAATCCAGTAGTTTAAAAATTTCCCCTTCGGGCTGGTACATGTCGGTTATAAAAACAAGTAGTTCTTTTCGACCTGCACCGGCAAACAACTCTTTATAATGTACAGGCTGCGTAAATGTACCCGACGGTTTGATGTTCTCTAACTGGTGATACAACCGCTGCAAATGCTGCGGATCGGGTTTCGAAGCCAGCGAAAATAAGCCGCCTTCTTTAAAAACATATAAGCCCACGGCATCGCCCTGTAAATTGGCTAAGTATGCTAACGATGCCGCCAAATAACGCGCGTAATCAATTTTGCTCAGCGTACCGTCGTGGTGATTCATGGATGCGCTGGCATCTATCAAAAACCTTACGGATATGCTTGTTTCTATTTCCGATTCGCGGATGTAGTACCTGTCACTGCGGGCAAACATGCGCCAGTCGAGCCAGCGTAAATCGTCGCCAGGCTGGTAGCTCCGGTACTGACTAAACTCCAGTCCCGGCCCCTTAACGGTGCTTTTGTTAAAGCCGTTCATAAAACCATCAATAACCGTTTTTGCCAGTAAGGGCAAGGTTTTAATGGTGGTGAGCACTTTGGGGTCGAGCATGGTAATCAGTTGTCTGTTGCGGGTTGTGTGTTGTCTATATTTTATTGCGAGCTAAAACCCGCAACTCACAACAGACAACCCACAACTAAACTTTCGGTCTTTCTAACAATTTTATCAACTCAGCCGTTGCCTTGTCGGAGTTTATACCTTCGGCTTCGGCTTTAAAGTTCATTAATACGCGGTGACGTAGTACCGGTGTTGCCATGGCATGTATATCTTCTAATATTACTGCGTAGCGGCCTTTTAGTAAGGCGCGGGCTTTGGCAGTTAGTATTAAAGCTTGCCCGGCACGCGGACCAGCGCCCCAGCGTACCCACTCTTTTACGTAATCTAAGGTGGTAGTGTCGGGACGGGTGGCGCGGATGAGCTTGCTCACGTACATTACCAAATCCTCGCTTATGCTTACCTGGCGTACCAGGGCCTGGGCCTGTTGTATTTCTTCGGCGCTGATTACCGGGTTAATGGTGGCCTTGCCGGTGCCGGTGGTGCGGTTCAATATTGCAAATTCTTCCTGTTCAGTAGGATAGCCTATTTGTACGAGGAGTAAAAAGCGGTCTAACTGGGCTTCGGGCAGGGGGTAAGTTCCGGCCTGCTCAATGGGGTTTTGCGTGGCTAAGATGAAAAAAGGCTTATCTAACGGATAGGTTTGCCCACCGTAAGTAACTTCAAACTCCTGCATAGCCTCTAACAAGGCCGATTGCGTTTTGGGCGGCGTACGGTTTATCTCATCGGCCAGTATAATGTTGGCAAACAGGGGGCCTTTGTTAAACTTAAAAAAGCGCTTGCCGGTAACGTGGTCTTCCTCCAAAATTTCGGTGCCTACAATATCGGTAGGCATTAAATCGGGCGTAAACTGTATACGGCGAAACGACAGGTGCAACGCCTGCGACATGGTTTTAACCAGCAGGGTTTTGGCCAAACCTGGTACACCCTCTAACAGGCAATGGCCGCCTGCTAAAAATGCCACCAGCAATTCATCCAAAATATGCTCCTGCCCAACAATTACCTTTTGTATTTCAGTTTTTAACTGCGGAAGTTTCGCCAGCAGCGCTTTAACGTGGGTTTCTGTTAGTTCCAAAGCCTAATGTTATTTAAGTAAGCAGTATTGATATTCGTTTAAAGATAATTTGTACACAATAAGGCCAAATAAGATTTGGTTACTTGTATTGAGCATCACAAGATATTGGGATTTGGTGTTAAAAGCAGAATTATTTTGCAACTAATTAAATTAAGTATTCAAAAAATTACAAACACAGCAAATAAAAACGGTAGACGCATAAAATTTTGTACTACTTTTAGAGTTTTAACACAAATGTCATTAAGCTCTAAGTTTACTTTTAAACCCGTTTAAGCTACCATTCGGGCGATTGGGATACCGATCAGCGTATGCCAGCCAATATTTTGAACTCGTTGATGGAATATACCACCATTCCTATCGAAACAAAAGAAAAGGTGGTGGCGCTGAGCAGTCCTGATGTGTTTAACTCGCCTTTTAGTTATATGAGCGGCCACAAACTGGTGCAATTTGATGCCCAGGAGCGCGCCAACTTTAAAAAATATGTGCAAAACGGCGGCTTTGTGTTTGTAGATGATTGTAACCACGACATCGACGGGCTGTTTGCCAAATCGTTCGAGGCGCAAATGTCGTCCTTGTTTGGGCCGCAGGCTTTAAAGAAAATTCCTAATACCCACGAGCTTTACCGCTCATTCTTCACCTTTGAAAAAGGGCCACCAAATACTTCTTTTGAACTTAACGGCTGGGGCGACGACCTGGTGCACGATTACCTGAAAGCCATTACCATTAACGGGCGTATTGCCGTATTATATAGTAATAAAGATTACGGCTGCGAGTGGGATTACGACTTCAGGAACAAGCGATTTTTAGCCGAAGATAATACCAAGTTTGGTGTAAATATTGTGGTTTATGCCATGAGTTCGTAAAGGAACTGTAACTTTGACTGCCCACAAGGCACTCCTACACTATGGATGAGTTTTATGTTAAAGATGAAAAGGGCGAAAGAGGCCCCTTTACCTTCGAAGAGTTAACCGATGGTCGTTTAGAACCCGAAGACCTGGTACGTACCGGAACCTCTGATTGGGCTAAGGCCGGCGATTTAGATGATTTTGCCGAATACTTCCGCTTTGAGGGCTACTACTTTCCTACCGAAACTAACCTGGCCGGTTTTGGCATCAGGTTTCTGGCTTATTTTATTGATCATGTGGCTGTATCTTTCATAGTAGGTATGGGCATGGGCTTGTTCTCGGCCTACCTTCCATTTAAAATGGAAGCATTCGATTTGAAGAACAAAGACATGATGTTTTGGCTACAGGAGGTATACATGGTTGCGATGATTGTGTATAATGTAATTTTTTGTGCCTTGCCTTTAAGCAGCACGCCAGGCCAGGCCATATGCCGTTTAATCATTGTTGATGCCGAGGGCAAAAAAATTAGCATAGCCAAAGTAATTATTCGTAGCCCCATTAAGCTATTATCTGTTGTGTTATACGGCCTCGGAACCATTGCTGTATTTTTTACCCAATACCGCCAGGGCGTGCACGATTTAGTGGCTAAAACTTACGTGGTAAAAAGAGACGTGTTATAACTTTAGTAGCGCCTTGTGAAAATACATATTGTGGGCGCATCATGCGCAGGTTCAACCACCTTGGGTAACGCCTTATCTGCCCAAACCGGTTTACCGTATTTTGATACCGACTTTTACTTTTGGGAGCCATCCGAAATACCTTTCACTATAAAGCGCGACCGCGATGCGCGAATAACAATGCTTCGCGATGCTGTTGCTTTACACCCTAATCATATAATTGGCGGCTCGCTGGTAAGCTGGGGCAATGAATGGTTAGCTGCCTTTGACTTAGTGGTGTTTTTGTACGTTCCACCCGAAATACGAATACAAAGGTTAAAAAACCGGGAGTTAGAACGCTACGGCGACATAATTTATACTGATCCTGAACGCATAAGCGCCTATCAAAAATTCCTCGAATGGGCAGAGGCTTATGACACCAATGCCCCAACCGGTCGCTCCTTGCATGTACACGAAGCTTGGTTGAGCAGGGTTACCTGCCCGGTATTGGAGATAAGGGGCGATACTACCGTTGCCGAACGGGTTGAATTGATCCTTAATAAAATGAAAACCATCAATCCACCTCAATAAATTAACATTCGCTTGAAACAAGGTAAAGTCTATTATGCTTAACTTTGTGTGTTTATATAAAGCTATTTTTTGCGCATATGATGAATGCTGAAGCTGTTAAAGTGCTGCCCGGACAATATTGTAACTCATTAACCCAATACTCGCGTTTTGTAACTCGCGAGGTTACCATTGGCGATGTGCCCATGGGCGGCAATAATCCTATTCGCATACAAAGCATGACCACTACCGATACCATGGACACCCTTGGTACCGTAGAGCAAACCATCCGTATGGTTGATGCCGGTTGCGAGTATGTGCGCATAACAGCCCCCAGCATTAAAGAAGCCAACAATTTAGCCGAAATTAAAAAGCAATTACGCGCCCGCGGTTACAACGTTCCCCTGGTGGCCGATATTCACTTTACGCCCAACGCTGCCGAAGTAGCCGCCCGTATTGTAGAAAAGGTGCGCGTTAACCCCGGCAACTATGCCGATAAAAAGAAATTTGACGAAATAGATTACACCGACCTGCAATACCAGGGCGAGTTGGACCGTATCTTTTCAAAGTTTACCCCGCTGGTGAACATTTGTAAGGAGTACGGCACTGCCATGCGCATTGGTACTAATCATGGTTCGTTAAGCGACCGTATTATGAGCCGTTATGGCGATACCCCACAAGGTATGGTAGAATCGGCCATGGAGTTCATCCGCATGTGCGAGGCGCTTAATTACTATAACCTCTGCATCAGCATGAAGAGCAGTAATCCGCAGGTAATGGTGCAAGCCTATCGCCTGCTGGTGGAAACCATGGTAGCCGAAGGCATGAACTACCCGCTTCACTTAGGCGTAACCGAAGCCGGCGACGGCGAAGACGGTCGCATTAAATCGGCCGTGGGTATTGGTACTTTGTTGGAAGATGGCCTGGGCGATACCGTCCGCGTTTCTCTAACCGAAGAACCCGAAGCCGAAGCCCCGGTAGCTATTGCGCTGGTGCAGAGATACTCAAATAGAGTCAAGAATCAAGAGCCAAGAATCAAGACAGGAGAACTCACAACTGACCCATCGCAGGTTTTTTCCCCCTCTCCTTTGGAGAGGGTCGGGGAGAGGTTTCACAACCCCTACGAATACCAAAAACGCTCCACTTTCGAAGCCAACGCTTTCATTGGCGGACACATGGTGCCTCGTGTGGTAGTTGATTTGAGCAACCGTAACTTAAAAGATCCATCGGTACTGAATGATGCAGGGTACCTGTATTCGCCCGGCTTGGATAAATATAACATGGCCGATCAGTCGGTTGATTTTGTTTACCTGGCCGATAACCTGCCATCTTTTACCTTTCCGGGTAACCTAAAGCAGTTGTATAATTACAACACCTGGTTAACGCTTGCCAATAAAAAGAACTGTCACCCGGTATTTACTTTGGGTGAATATTTAGCCGGTACCGATCATTCATCAGCATTAAATTTAGTGCATATAAAACCGGCCGATTTTAACGCCGAGCAGTTTAAACAATTAGCACAGGATGAAGCATTGGTGTTTGTGTTAGAGACTGATGCCCTGCACGGAATGGCCGAACAACGCTCGTTCTTCTTCAACCTTACCGAAGCCGGGATGAATACCCCGGTAATTATAAAACGCAGTTATGGCTTTGGAGCGGAGAGCGAGGAGCAAGGAGCGCAATTGCAAAGTGAAACGCCAAGCGCTTTATCTATAGTGGATGCTAAAAATTCCGAAGTTTTAATCCCCGCTCCCCGCTCTACCGACCCCGTAACTCTTCTGCAGCTTTACGCCGCTACCGATATGGGTGCTTTACTGGTTGATGGTTTTGGCGATGGTGTTTGGATCGATGCACCTGCTATGCCTGCTGCAGTGATCACTTCAACAGCGTTCGGTATTTTACAGGCCACACGTTCGCGCATATCAAAAACAGAATACATCAGCTGCCCAAGCTGTGGTCGTACGCTGTTCGATTTACAGGAAACCACGCAAATGATACGCAGTCGTACAAGTCACCTCAAAGGATTGAAAATTGGCATTATGGGCTGCATTGTAAATGGTCCCGGCGAAATGGCCGATGCTGATTATGGATATGTAGGCGCTGGTCCGGGTAAAATTACGCTATACCGCGGTAAGGAAGTGGTAAAGAAGAACGTAAATACTATAAACGCGCTCGACGAGCTGATTGGTATCATCCGCGAAGATGGTAACTGGGTTGAGCCGGTAGCTTTAGCATAAAAATAGAAGGAGACTTGCCTCGCGCTAATCTCCTTCACGTTTCATTAAAACAAAAAATCTTACTTAGTTATATTGAAATGCTACTGCAAGTATGTCTTTGTGATTAGTGTCTGCTCTTTTAGTAATTAGGGCAGCCAGTATAATATTAAGAGCCTTTTTAATATGATCTTTGGCCGGATTTAGTTTCATATTAATCGCTTCCTCATATACCAGGCGCAGGCTGTCATCGTAAAATTTAACTAACTGCATTTTCGATCCTTTGTTGCTCTCAATTACCCAGCAGGCTTTTGAGGTGGCAGTTTGTGCATTGGCATAAGTAAAAATTGCGGTGATAAGGGTCAAGGTTAAAACTATCTTTTTCATGTTGTGATTTTTAAATTGTGTTTGATTATGTACCGAAGGTAAGCGGCCACTCAAAGTCTCAAAAGCAAAGTATATACAATAACTATTTGCGCAGATCAATGGCAATTGGGAACGTATCAATGCCGTTGGTGTAAAAAAAGTGCAGCTTAACGTAACAAATAATGCCGTTTGTCGACTGTACCGTGTAGTTGGTAGCAAAATTGGTCACCTAACTGTAATTGCTTGTAAATTAGCTTTATGAAAACCTGGCTTGATCTTAAAATTGGCACCTGGCCTCTTAAAAGGGTTACACTGCACGTGGCATTTTGGGTTATAGTGTACTTTATGTATACCGGTCTTTACGCTATTCAGCTTACATACGCCACTTCAATTCGCAACAACCTGTTTTATATACCGGTTCATATGTTTTACTACTACACGCTGGCATACTGGTTGGTACCCCGATATCTGTTTAACGGGAGGTATATAAAGTTTGAGATATACCTTATACTGCTCATGATAGTATCGACCCTAATAAGCCGGCTGGTTGGTATTTATATTGCAAACCCATACATTTTGCAACACGAACATCCCTCCGATTGGGGTTTTATTGAAGAGCAAAAATGGCCCCTGCATAAACAATTGTTTAACCTGTTAACCTTTGTTAATGCCTGGAAAGCTATGAATATGGTGGTATGGTTCGCACTCGTACTCAAAATGGTAAAACTTTGGGCCGAACGTAAGCAAGCTGCCTTGCAAGCCGAGTTGAATGCTTTAAAAGCACAGGTACACCCTCACTTTTTGTTCAATACGCTTAATAACTTGTATGCGCTAACGCTATCCAACTCACCAAAATCATCGCAGGTAGTGCTGGGTTTATCAGATATTTTAAGGTACATGCTGTACGAGTGTAATACAGAAAACGCATCGGTTAAGCAGGAGGTATTGGTGTTACAGCAATACATCAGCCTCGAAAAACTGCGTTATGAAGACCGCCTGGACTTGAATTTCACTATTGAAGGTGATTTGGAAAATAAGTTCATCGCCCCGCTTATTATGCTGCCTTTTGTTGAAAATGCCTTTAAACATGGCACCAGCGAAAAGCAGGGCGATGTATGGATCAACATAAATTTATCAGTAAGTGGTAACCTTTTAAAATTTAAGGTGTCTAATAGTAAACCGGATAGCTCACCGGCTGATGCGCAAAAGCACCATGGGCATATTGGTCTGCAAAACGTTAAAAAACGACTTGAATTGCTTTATCCATCGGCCCATCAGCTCAAAATTTTTGACGATGATGATGCCTATCTAATTGTATTAGAACTTGAACTTAACCCACAAACCAAACCACAGCCACAATTAGCACCCCATGAAAATACGTACGCTGATAGTTGATGATGAACCGCATGCCATTGAGGTAATTGATAACTATTTGACCAATTTTAGTGACATTGAGGTTATGGGTAAATGCAATGATGCCATGCAGGCTTTCCGCATGTTGCAGCAAAAGCAGGTAGACCTGATGTTTCTGGATATTAAAATGCCCGGCATTAACGGTACCGATTTGCTGCGAAGTATTAAAAAACCGCCCAAGGTTATTTTTACCACTGCCTACAGCGAGTATGCGTTGGATGGTTTTGAACTTAACGCGGTAGATTACCTATTGAAACCTATCCCGTTCGAACGGTTCTTACGGGCAATGGATAAGGTGTACCAATTGAACGATAGCAAATCGGGCGTACAATTAGTGCACGAAAATCTCCCGGCCAATACAGATGCTTTTTTATACCTCAAGGTTGACCGTAAAACCATCAAGCTCAACATAAACGACATTTTGTGGATTGAAAGCCTGCGCGATTATGTAAAAGTGGTAACCGCTACCGAGGTATACATCACTAAACAAAAAATAAGCTTTTTAGAAGAGATGCTCCCCGAACGCCGCTTTGTGCGTATACACCGTTCGTTCATCGTATCCATTAATAAAATAGGTTCGTTCTATTCGGGAGCTATTGAGATAAGCGGGCACGAATTGCCCATTGGCCGTAATTACAAACAAGATTTGCAAAAGCGGTTGCGGATGGAAAATATGCATTTTAGTTGATCACTATCGGAATTGTATAAGCGGCTCTTACGCTTTTGCCATTTAATTTTGCCGGTGTCCATTTAGGCGATAGTTTAAGTACTCTGATTATTTCTTTGTCAGCTTTTGAACCTATGCTTCGCAATACTTTAAAGCTTGAAAGTTCTCCATTTTTTTCTACCATAAATGAAATGATTTCTCGCCCCTTTATGCCTGCTATGCGGTCGGTATTTAATGTTTTTAAGATAAATTGATGAAACCTATCAAATCCTCCGGGAAATGAAGGCATAGTCTGAGGTTCTAAAACCATTCCATTAATTGGAATATCCTCAGGTTTTGCTTTATTGTGATCTTTGATTTTGATGGTTTGAGCTTCTGCTTTTTTAAAGAAGAAGTTAAAACCTATCAGCACTAAACCTACTGATACCCATTTTTTCCAAAAAGGGGCTTTCATACTTGAAATTTGGTTTTGTGTAAAGTGACCACAAATGCTATAATCGTTTTCGGCCATTACCGCCCTAAACTCCTCCACCTTACTATTGGTAAAATCATGAATGGTTTTATTGCACTTATTGCAATGACGGCCATTTGGAGTTGGCGCCATGGCATCCCAGTTTTCGGAACAGGTGAAGCTGAGTTTGACGTTCGTAATCTGATTTTCAGCCAAGGCAGTTAAATATTAAAGACGTTTGTAAATGAAATCTGCAGGGTAGCATTATTCCTTAGTTGTAAAAACAATTGGCACTGTGTACTGCACCCGTACTTTTTTTCCATAGGATTCGCCTGGTTTCCATTTTGGGGAAGCCTTCATTACACGCAGGGCTTCTTGTTCCATAGCAGGATGAGGTATTCGTCCTATTGCTTTCATATCGGTAAGGCTACCGTCACGGTTTACAACAAATGTAATGTTGACACGGGCACCACCAACATCGGCTGCTGCTACAGGGTATTTTAAATTTGCTTTGATATATTCTTGAAACTTAATGTAGCCGCCCGGAAACTCAGGTAGTTTTTCAACTGAAGTAAAAATGGTTGTTTCAAGTTCTTGTTTAGTTAGTTTTTGATCCGGAATTGGCTCATCAATCCGCACAGACTGAGCTATGCTGCTGTTTGTTAACAGGCATAAAACTAATATTACAGCTATTGTAAACAACTGATTTGAATAAGGTTTTAATTTCATATTACAAGTTTATTGGTTCTAAGCTACTAAAATACTTTATTATTAAAAACAATGTCATTTAAGCAATTATTTCTCGATGATGCTTATCCTGTCATCCTTTTTACACAATCTGTAAAATTTAAAACCCATGGGGTGATTACAGGGTTATCCAATAAAACAATATAACCCATGGCTAAAAATGTAGCAGAACAGGTAGTTGATATGCTTGCCAACGCAGGTGTAAAAAGAATATATGCAGTAACCGGTGATAGCCTTAATGAGATTAATGATGCTGTGCGCCGCAGCGACGGTAAAATACAATGGGTACACATGCGCCATGAAGAGGCCGGTGCCTATGCAGCTGCCGCCGAAGCTGAATTGAATGGTATTGCCTGTTGTGCAGGCAGCAGCGGTCCGGGCCATGTGCATTTAATTAACGGTTTGTACGATGCCCACCGGGCTGGTGCGCCAGTAATTGCCATTGCCTCCACCTGTGCATCACACCAGTTTGGTACCGAATATTTTCAGGAAACCAACACCATAAAACTATTTGACGATTGCAGCCATTACAACCAGATAGCCGTTACACCTAAACAATTGCCCCGTATGTTGCAGGCGGGTATTCAGTACGCCATCAGTAAAAAAGGGGTGTCGGTAGTTGGTTTGCCGGGCGATGTTACTTCTATGGATGCCGAAGAAGTGCTTTCATCTACCACTAATTACTATGCCGAACCGGTTATACGCCCTGCCGATCAGGACTTGCAAAAGTTAGCGGCGCTAATTAATGAGAGTGAAAAGATCACCATTTTTTGCGGTATAGGTTGTGCCGATGCGCATGATGAAGTAGTTGAGCTCTCCAAACGTATAAATGCCCCGGTAGGCTATTCTTTCCGCGGAAAGATGTTTGTGCAGCATGATAATCCTAATGAGATAGGTATGACCGGCTTGCTGGGCCTGCCATCGGCCTATCATAGTATGTACGATTCTGATTTGCTGATATTGTTAGGTACCGATTTTCCGTATGAGCAATTTATGCCTACCGATTGCAAAATTGTGCAGGTAGATGTGAAGCCCGAGCGTATTGGCCGCCGCGCCAAAGTTGATCTGGGTTTGTGCGGAAAGATAAATGATACGCTGCAAGCATTATTGCCACTGCTGCCTCAAAAAACTGATGATAGCTTTTTGCAGGATCAACTTGATTTATACAACAAGGTTAAAAATAACCTGCAAACCTATGTAGAAGACAAAGGTACAGCCAATACTATACACCCCGAATATGTGGCAGCTACCATTGATAAACTGGCTAACCAGGATGCTATTTTTACGGTAGATACCGGCATGTGCTGTGTTTGGGGAGCACGCTATATTAAGGGTACGGGTAAACGCAGCATGCTGGGTTCGTTTAACCATGGGTCGATGGCTAATGCTATGCCGCAGGCTATTGGTGCGGCCCTGGCTTGCCCCGACAGGCAGGTGGTGGCCTTAGCTGGCGATGGCGGGTTATCGATGCTATTAGGCGATTTAGCAACCATATCGCAATACCAATTGCCCATTAAAATTGTAGTATTCAATAACCGCTCGTTAGGTATGGTAAAGCTGGAAATGGAGGTAGCCGGCTTGCCCGACTGGCAAACTGATATGCACAACCCCGATTTTGCCCTACTTGCACAAGCTATGGGTATAAAAGGCGTAACGGTAACCGACCCTGAACAAGTAGAAACTGCCCTGCGTGATGCCTTCGCCCACAATGGCCCGGTATTGCTCAACGTAATGACCGACCCCAACGCCTTGGCTATGCCACCCAAACTGGAATTTGCCCAGGTAAAAGGTATGGCCTTAACCATGTCAAAATATATATTGAACGGCCAGGCAGGTGAGGTTTGGGATACCATAAAAGCTAATTACAAGCACATTAAGGATGTATTGTAAGGGATAGAAGCAAGAGCTGAGAACCAAGAGCCAAGAGTGAAAAAGCCGATGATTGAACATAATCATCGGCTTTTTTATGATGCAAAATTACGATTTGTACTTTCCCCACCAACCCGAGGTATAACTCTCGCCGGTTACTTCGGTTGGTTTGCCGGGTTCGGGCACGAAGAGGCTGAGGTTTTCTTTGGCGGCCAGTTCGAGGAGTATATCAATAGGCTCATGCCAAGCGTGCAGGGCAAGGTTAAAGGTACCCCAGTGTATGGGCATCATTTGTTTGCCTTTGAGTGCAAGGTGAGCATTTACGGCACTTAGCGGCCCCATGTGTATATCGGGCCAGTTTTTGCCGTAAGCACCAATTTCGAGCATGGTTAGGTCGAAGGGGCCATAGGCCTCGCCAATATCGGCAAAGCCGTTAAACCAGCCCGAATCGGCTCCGAAAAATATATTGTGGGTATGCCCTTTGATCACAAAGGCACTCCACAGCGTTTCATTACGGTTGGTTATACCCCGGCCCGAAAAGTGTCGGGTTGGAGCCGTGGTAAATGTACAATCGGTGCCTACCTGCGCGGTATCGCCCCAATCCATTTCGGTAATAAGGTGGTGGGCTACACCCCATTTTTTTAGGTATGAGCCAACGCCAAGCGATGTGTAAAATGGTATATTTTTAGTAGCCAAAACGCGTATGGTAGCCTCATCAAAATGGTCGTAATGGTCGTGTGAGATAATGATGGCATCCAGTTTAGGAAGCTGATCCAGCGGTAAGGGGGCTTTAAAAAAGCGTTTTGGACCTGCCCATTGCACAAATGAGGCGCGGCTACTCCAGACCGGGTCGGTGAGGATTCGTTTGCCGTCAATTTCTATCAGCAGGCTCGAGTGCCCCATCCAGGTGATGCGCAGGCCGCTTGCGGGTGGGGTTTGATATATGGCGGCATCTGTGTTAAAAGGTCCTAAAGTTTTTTTTGGGATGCTTTCGGCCTTGTTGTTGATGTATTCCCACAAAATAGCTGGCATTTTGTCAAAGCCGGCCTCATCGGTAGGTATCGGGTTGATGAATTTTTTACCCTCTTTGCGGGAGCCTTTAAGTTGCATATAAACTTTTGGTTCTTAAATGTTATTCTTTAATTTTTTCTTCTGAAAACCGCGAAATTGCCCGATTTTATCCCGGTATTTCATCAAGTGTTTCATGAAACATATTGAATACATGTAACGCCTGTTGTTGAACACCTTGAGTACTGGCATAACTCTGTCAGTACTTTTTACCACTCGTAATTCCGAGTAATCCTATAAAATTGATTAGTTTTCTAATCGTATAAGATTTCTCCTAACGTCGAAATGACAAGGTTATATTTTACAATTTCAATTCTCAGCTAAAAACTCCACTGCCTTGTTGCACAAGAGGTGCAAATCGGCTGGGAGTTCCGGTTGCAAATATGGGTGACCGGCACCAAAAACATGGTCGGCGTTAGGTAATATTACCAGTTGGGCATTGGGTTGCATGGATTTCAGGTCATGCGCATGGCTGGCGGGTACCACGCTATCGGCTGTGCCATGTATCAGCAGCCAGGGCTGGGCAACGTCGGCTGCACGGGCTAATATGTTTAGCCTTCCTGGGTTACGGTCCAAATCATCCAGCAAAGTAGCTTTTACCGGCATTTGCTGTCCGGTGCGGTGGTTAGGAAAGTGCATTACCCCGCTCAGTTTCCATTGCTTTTCTATCTGGGCAGGCCACAGGTTGCGGAAGGTGGCTACCGATGCCATGGTTATTAAGTGGCTTACCCGCTTGTCTTCGGCAGCTTTAATAATGCTGATGCCGCCACCCATGCTGTGGCCAATTAATATAACCGACTGGGCCGCCGGTATAACCGATCCGCTGCTCACCCAGTCTATCACATATTGCAGGTCTTCGAGCTCAATGCTAAATGTATTTTCGCTAAAAGCTATCAGGTCGGCAAAATCCACAGGCTGTTCGGGTGTGGTGCCGTTGTGCGAAAAATTGAATTTGAGGAACCTGAAACCATTTTGGGCAAAGTAACGGGCCACTAAGTGGTGTGTGCCCCAGTCTTTAAAGCCCTTAAAGCCATGTACAAAAATAATGAGCGGTGCGTTGGGTTTAACATCATCATAAGTTAAATCTGTAAGCATAATGCGGCCTTTGGCACCGGGCAGGGTAAATGTTTCGGTAGTGATCATGTAACTATATAAGTGCAGGGCCTACTTTTTTGTTTCGTGATGCCAGGCCAGCCACATCATTAGCAGCGGCTGTAAAAACAAACGCAGCCAGGCAATTAACGGGGTTATAAGGTAGCCGTTAACACGTGTGGGCGCTGCCTGAACCATAGCAATATGTACCGGTAAAAAAGCCGCCAGCATAATAATAAGCAAAGTTAGCCCCAGGTTACGGCTTTGCGGAAAAATAAGCATCAGCCCAAAGGCAACCTCACAGGCTCCGGCAACGTAATTTAATATGTTGGGGTAGGGAAGGTAGTAAGGAATGATGTCGATATATCCATCTGGATGAATAAAATGGTTTATACCGGCCGCCACATAGGCTATGATAAGGATTACCAGGCTGATCTTTTTAAGCATTTTGGTGAGTTGTGAATATTCAATAGTGAGTGTTAGTTAATTAGGTAAGGTAAATATAGGCTAAATTTGATGAGAAGACCAATCAACCACTCACTATTCAACCACTCACCAAACCGCTGTTTATACTCATTCTAAATTGCAGTGTTTGACAAAGTGTTGACATTGGTACATAGTATAACGTAGTACTTTTGTGAGTTAGATTTTTTGTAATAATACATAGGCTTTGAAGTATTTAAAGGTAATAGCTTTTACGCATAAGCAAATTGAACTGAAGGAACTCGGAAAGCTGGTGCTTTGTCAGGAAGACCTTACCGCAAAATTACAACAAGCAAAAGAGCAGTTTAACATTCCCGAAATGTTTTACCTTTCAACCTGTAACCGGGTTGAGTTTGTAATGGCTACCTCGCAACCGGTTGATAAGGATTTTGCCCAGCAGTTTTTGCAATCGTTAAGCGTAGGCTTATGCCCTTATTACATGAATACCTTTATTGATGCCGCTTCTATTTACGAAGACCAGGAGGCATTAACCCACTTATTAAGAACTTCTTGCTCATTGGAAAGTTTGGTAGTTGGCGAAAAAGAAATTTTAGCCCAACTGCGCAAAGCTTATGAAAGCTGCCGCGAGAATGGCCTCACCGGCGATTACCTGCGCATGGTAATGAGTTGCGTAGTTAAAACCGCCAAGGAAGTTTATACCCACACCAATATATCGCGCAACCCCATTTCGGTAGTATCATTGGCTTATCGTAAATTAAAGGAATTAAAGCAGTGTTCAAACTCGCGTGTACTTATTATAGGTGCCGGCGAAACCAACCGCAACATTTCTAAATATCTGCAAAAGCATAAGTACAGCAACTTTGCCGTGTTTAACCGCACGCTGGCCAATGCCCAAAGCATGGCGGCCGATTTAAACGGCGAGGCTTATGATTTAGATGCCCTTAAAACCTACAACAAAGGGTTTGATGTGATCATCACCTGCACATCGGCCACGCAGCCTATCATCACTCCCGAAATTTATAAAACCCTGCTTAACGGCGAAACCGAGCGCAAAACCATAGTGGATCTGGCTGTACCTACCGATACCGCCCCCGAAGTTTTAGAGCAGTTTCAGGTTAATTTTATAGGCGTAAGCACTTTGAACGAAATTGCCAAAAAGAACCTGCAGGAGCGTTACCAGGAGTTGGTGCATGCCGAACGCATTATCAACCAAAACATCGACGAGTTTTTGCCTTTGCTTAAGCAACGCCGCATTGAGGTAGCCATGCGCCAGGTGCCAGAAACCATTAAGCAAATAAAGCACAAGGCATTGAACACGGTTTTTGCCGATGAGGTGCAAGCCATGGACGAGCAATCGCGCCAGGTGCTGGAAAAGGTGATAGCCTACATGGAGAAAAAGTACATTAGCGTACCCATGGTTATGGCTAAAGAGATCATGATCAATAATAATTGATCGGTATATATAAATAAAAACAACCCGCAATGACTCATTATTGCAAAAAGCCCTGCATGCTACTGCTGCACGGTACAGTGTATATTTAGCATTGTTAACGTAATCTGTTTTACTTTTCTGTTGTAGCCGCTTTGTTAAAAGCTGCTTCATGTTATCGTTGTCGTATTTATCATTCACGTTTTTTTAAGCTGATGTTAAACCGGCTATCTGTTTATTATAATTTACGTTAATCATGTTATCTACCATATTAACCCCCAAACCCATCAAACAACAACACACCCGGGTTGCCACTATATTAGCTTTTGCACTATTACCATTATCGGGTTTTGCTACCGATATTTACATACCATCATTGCCCTCCATGTCTACATCGCTGCATGCCAGCAGTATTCAGGTACAGTTTACCTTAACCTTGTTTTTAATAAGCTACGGCGTGGGGCAGCTGTTCATTGGCAGTTTGCTGGATAGTTTTGGCCGCTATAAAATTAGTTTGATTGCCTTGGTACTGTTTGTGCTGGCCAGTTTAGTTATTGCCAATACGCAAAGCATTTTTTTGATTTATGTAATGCGCGTAGTGCATGGCCTCACCGTGGCCGGTATTATTGTGGCCAAACGCGCCTACTTTATTGATATGTTTACGGGCGATAAGCTGAAACACTACCTCAGCATGTTCTCCATTATATGGTCTACCGGGCCAATTGTAGCACCCTTTGTGGGCGGTTACTTTGAGGTAGCCTTCGGCTGGAAATCGAACTTTTACTTTTTGGCCCTATTTGGCGCCATTCTCTTCGTGTTAGAAGTATTGTACAGTGGCGAATCATTACAGCACTTTTCGGAGTTTGCCATTAAAAAAATTACCGGCATTTATGCCTCCATGATAACCACCGCCAGTTTTACCCTGGGTATTGTGATGCTGGCTTTGGCCTACGGTATGGTAATGGTGTACAACATGACCGGGCCGTTTATTATTGAACATGCCCTGCACCTGTCGCCCATTGTATCGGGCTATAGCTCGCTGGTGCTGGGCTTTGCCTGGATGGTAGGCGGCCTGATTGGCAAGGCAACCATCAACCGTCCGTTTTTTGGCCGTATGGTGGTCAATATTATTGTGCAGGTGTTTTTTGTAATTGCCATGCTGCTGGTAATGCCGCATATGTCGAACCTATACACGCTCATCCTGTTCGCATTCCTCATACATGTGGCAGCCGGGTTTACGTTCAACAACTTCTTTACCTTTTGTTTAAGCCGTTTCCCCAAAAACGCAGGCATAGCCAGCGGGTTGACCGGTGGTATCAACTACGTAATCATCTCGTTTTTAAGCTACGGCGTAGTAGCCGCCCTGCCCGCTAATGATTGGCATAATTTGGCGTTGAGCTACTTGTCGATGGTAGTATTATCGGTATTGGTAATGCTGGTGTTGAAAGGGAAAAAGGATGGCTTGGCGGCCGGGTAATAAACTATTCTTGAACCGGAATTTTAAGAATTTTTGGAATTTGCAGAATTGATGGGGTGGGAGCTAATCTAAACACCCTGTCATTTCGAACGATAGAGAGAAATCTTTTAAGAGCGACATAACCCACCATATTATTACTATGGCTGTGGGGGAGAGTGTGGGCTGTCGAAGCACTCTCTGAACTTTTCTTGAACCGGAACTGGTCTTGATTTTTTAGAATTTACAGAAGTAAGTACTGATAGGTAATTCTGTAAATAGTTTAAATTCTTAAAATTCCGGTTCAAACATTTTGGGCGTTTCCCTCCGGGTCGGGCTATCCGCTGCAAGTCCTCGTTTCGCTCCGCTGCACTGTGGGCTTTCCGCTATTATCCCTAATGCAAGCTGCGGTTTGTGGCTAATGTAAGGTTAGAAAATTGAAATTATGCTATCAATTGCTTACACCTAAACTGTCGTTATTGTATTCTTGAATCATCTTTTTCACTTTTGGAATGTTTCTGACTTGTGTTTGCAATCCATCCACCATTCGTTGAGAAAGTTTCAGAGATATATCAATCTTATCTTTATCTACTATTAAGAATCCTTTTGGTTGACCATAATTGAATAAAGCCCGTTGTTCAATTTTTTCATTATAAAAATTAGTTAGGGCATTTAAGTATGCAGTAGTATCATTTTTTGATTTGATTATAAATATGCTGTCGTCTTGAAAAAAACTATTAGTTTGCTGGCTATATTTATCCTTGAAAAATGTAACTGTATAACTTTTAAGAATAACTTCTTCATGTTTTGGAGTCTTTCCATTGCAAGAGAATAATATAAATATCAATAGGGCGTACGTAAGAGTTTTCATAAAGTAACAAACTGGTAAGTCATTATCTATTTAATAAACAGAGCCGTCATTTAAAATTAGTATTTTTTTCTTGCCATTCTATAATTATGCATGGAGTATGAGGGGGCATTAAATATTGTAATTATTAATAAAAACGCACTGCCCCAACTCCCTTTTTCCCCCGAGGCATCAGTGTTTTGCGGGTAGCACAAGCCTAAATTAAAGCACAGCACTAACGTAGCAAATAAACGTAGCCGCAAGTTTTCTTTTGGTTATTTTTCTTTTGTATAGAAGAAAAGTGACATCCACTGGCTTACGGCAAGTACATCTCAATGCTAACAAGGCACAGGCTAAAGCAACCGTAGAAACCGGAGCTGGTACTCAGTAACACCAGAATTATCTCGCCGGTCTGCTCTATTAAAAACGGCGGGTATGGAGTTTTAAATCTTCGCATCATAGGAATGACGATAACGTGACTACATACTTATAAAGGCATTCAAATACGCCCGCAACCGCACGAACCTTGTATCGTTACCGTACAGTTTATATAGTTAAAAATTTAATTAAGATATTGATTAACAGTTATATAAATTGTTCGGCACTGTGTTGGTTATGCAATTATTGAAGAACAAAGTTTTGTAAGTATGCTTAAAAACTACATTAAAATAGCCTGGCGTAACCTGCTTAAAAACAGGGTATATTCCTTCATTAACATTTTTGGGTTGGCCTTAGGTATGTCGGTGTCTATGCTTATTGGTTTGTGGTTGTGGGATGAGGTGTCGTACAACACCTATCACCAAAACTATAATACCGTTGCGCAGGTAATGATTACGCAAAACTTTGACGGACATGTTTATACCCACCCGGCAACTGCACTACCGCTTGCACCCGAACTGCGAACCAAGTTCCCGGCTGATTTTAAGCGTATGGCGCAGGCAACCTGGCCGTTGGAGCTCATGCTCAGGGTTGGTGAGAAAACCGTTGCAAGCAGCGGGTTATTTGCCGAACCTCAAATGTCTGAAATGCTATCGCTCAAAATGTTGTCGGGCCGGTTGGATGGTTTGAAAGATCCAAAATCGGCCTTTATTGCGCAATCATTAGCGCATTCACTTTTTGGCAATGGTAACCCGGTTGGGCAAACCATAACCATTAATAACCAAACCCCGGTTAATGTGGCCGGCGTTTATGAAGATGTGCCTCCTAACTCTACATTTGGAGAAACTAAAATACTTGCCACGTGGCAAGCCTATGTTGATACACAGCCCTGGGTGCGCAACTCTATGAAGGAGTGGAGCAATCATAGCTTCCAGCTTTTTGCGCAGGTTAATGATGGTGCTAATTGGGATGCCATCAACACTAAAATTAAGAATATAGCCAAACCGCATTTTGTAGAGGGTAACGATGAAGTGCAGTTATTTCCTATGAGCAAATGGCATTTATACAATGATTTTAAAGAAGGTAAGATAGCAGGAGGCAAGATCCGCTTTGTTTGGCTGTTTGGTATTATTGGTGTATTTGTACTGCTGCTGGCTTGTATCAACTTCATGAACCTCAGCACCGCACGGTCTGAAAAACGCTCGCGCGAGGTTGGTGTGCGCAAGGCCATGGGCTCGGTTAGGAGGCAGTTGATAGGGCAGTTTTTGAGCGAATCATTGGTAATGGCCGGCTTGGCCTGTTTTTTAGCTGCAGTGCTGGTTGTATTGTTTTTGCCTATATTTAATCAAATATCAAGTAAGCAAATCGCGTTTCCTTGGTTCAACCCGGTGTTTTGGTTGCTTACCATTGTATTTACGGTCATCACCGGATTAATTGCCGGTAGTTACCCTGCCTTCTACCTGTCGGGTTTTAATACGGTCAAAGTTCTTAAAGGCACGTTTAAAGCCGGGCGCTTTGCCGCACTGCCGCGTAAAATATTGGTGGTGATACAGTTTACAGTATCGGTAACATTGATCATCGGAACCATCATTGTGTTTCGCCAAATAAAACATGCTCAAAACAGGCCGGTAGGGTACCAGCGGGAGGGCCTGGTTAATATCCCCATGCGCAGTCCTGATTTAGATGGGCATTATAATGCTATTCGTCAAGACTTCCTGAGAACCGGCGTGGTAGCAGATATGGCCGAGTCGTCGAGCCGTGTTACTGCAATAAGCAGTAACCAGATCGGGTTTGACTGGCAAGGCAGAAACCCCAACACTACCCCCACATTTGGTACCATATCCGTTACGCATGATTATGGTAAAACCATTGGCTGGCAAATAATGCAAGGGCGTGATTATTCGCGCAGTTATTCGGCCGATACATCGGGTATTATCATTAACGAAGCTGCCGCCAAAATAGTAGGTTTCAAAAATCCGGTAGGGCAGACCATCGTCTTTAATAGTAAGCCGCTTACCATAACCGGTGTTGTAAAAGATATGATCATGGAATCGCCTTATATTCCAACCCAGCCTACAGTGTATGTATTGCGTTATGATTGGGCAGGTGAAATTTTGGTACGTATTAAACCAGGTGTACCGGTACATGATGCTATAACTAAGTTAGAAGCCGTGATGAAGAGGCATGACCCGAAAGGGGCATTTGAATACAAATTTGTTGACGACCTGTACGCCAGCAAGTTTGAGAACGAGCAACGCATAGGCAACCTCGCCACACTGTTTGCCATTCTCGCCATTGCCATATCATCATTAGGCCTGTTTGGTTTAGCATCTTTTGTGGCCGAGCAACGCACCAAAGAAATTGGCGTACGCAAAGTACTGGGTGCATCGGTATATAACTTATGGAGTTTATTGTCAAAAGATTTTGTGGTATTGGTGCTAATAGCCTGTTTTATTGCTATCCCACTGGCCTGGTACTTCCTGAGCGGTTGGCTGCAGGCTTATGAATACCGTACAAGTATTTCATGGTGGATATTTGGACTATCAGGGTTAGGTGCCATGTTTATCACCTTGCTTACGGTAAGTTTTCAGGCTATTAAGGCTGCAATAACTAATCCTGTTAAAAGTTTACGAACAGAATAATTCAAACTAACAAAGCCACTCCATGGAGTGGCTTTGTTAGTTAATATGGTTTATGTGTAAGTGTTATTTTACAGGTGCTTCCGCAACTACGGGTTTGGTAGTAACCTTTTTCCAGATGGAGTATGCTCCATAGCTGTATACAACTGCTATAAATAAGTAAATCCAGATGGAAATATTGTACCCGAATATGATAATGTATATATAAGGTACGCTAAAACTCGCGCAAGCAAATAACAGCAGGAACGTAACAGGTTTCTTTGCCCTTAAATTTTTAAGCACTAAACCCAGGAAAGTAAAAAAGAAAACTTTGCTGGTTAAATACAGGCAAGCTAAAAACAGCGGATTAACCCCATGGTCTTCTCCTAAAGTAAAAAGCCAATTTTTAAGCTCTAACAAATATTCCATCATCAATTGCAAGTATTAAACAGTGTACATTGTTTTAGCTCACTACCTAATTAAGGCAGTAAGGGTCTCAGCTATCCTGCAAGCTTCGATCAGTAAGACGTGACCAATTAACGGATGTTACATTAACAAGTTGTAAGTCTTAACCAATTAATATTAAGCCCTGCCCATAAGTTCATCCAGTTTGTTGCGCTCGGTTTGCAGTTCGCGGGCAAGTTTTTTCTCTTTTTCATTGGCTTTAGCCTTGTAGGCTTTGTATTCCTCATCAAGCTCCTCGTAAAGTTTAATGCGGTATTTAGCCTCGCGGCGTGCACTACCCGATTGGAATATCACTATGGCGGCTACAGCACCAAACACAATAACCAATCCCCACATAATACTATTATAAGCCGATTTGGAAACCGACATACCCAATAAACTGATGGCATCAACCTTGGAGTTCGATTCGCTCAGGCTTTGCTCTTTTGTGCTTACATCTGATTGCAGGTTCTGAACTGTTTTTCCCTGCTCGGCTATTTTAGCTTGCAGTTCTTTTACCTTTTTACGTTCGGCACGCAGGGTATCGGTAACGTTTTTATAAAAAGCAGTTAGTGGCGGCTTTTGGTAATTGTAAACTTTCGAGCTAAGGTACTGGTACTGGCCATTCAGGCTTTTATCGGTATTTACCGCTGCCGCTGCTACGGGTTGTTGTGCAGCATACGGATTATTTGCCGCCGGTTTAGCTACATATGCCCCGGCCGGTTTGGGTTTATATACAGGTTTAGTAATGGTTGGCTTGCTTTTTTTGGCAGAATCTTGAGCCGAGGATACAGCAATATTAGTAACAGATAATGCCAGCGCCAGTGCGCATGCGATATGCCGGTTTTTCATAAGCTAATTAAATTTGTATGATATAAACGGGTATAATTCGTTTATATGCTTGCTAATCAGTTGTTGTTTATAATAAAATAAAGGGGTGGCCTTTATAACGAATATAGGATAACCCAACGCAAATTAACAAACCATATTTATATTAGCCCCATGAATATCGGAATTATTGGTTTGGGAGATATGGGTAAGGTGTATGCCAAGGCTTTTGCCAAGGCTGGTTACACCGTTTTTGGATGCGATTTACCCCAAAACCGCGAAAGGCTCGAAGCTGAACTCGAACCATTGAATATTAAATTAATGGACGACGGCAACCAGGTAGCCCGACTGAGCGATTTGCTTATCTACTCTGTTGAAGCCGATAGCATGGAGAGAGTGGTGGCACAAACCAGCGGTTCTATAAAATACGGTGCTACTGTGGCTGGGCAAACATCGGTTAAGCACCCCGAGATAGCCATATTTGATAAATATCTGCCGGCCGATTCGCAGGTGGTTACCTTTCATGCCATGCACGGCGGTGGCTTTGAACCTACCGGGCAAAAGCTCATTCTCATCCGTTACCGGGCCGATGATGCCGCTTACCAGCGCATGCTCGACCTGTTCACAGCCATAGGTTCTGATATTGTTGAACTGGCCGATTACCACGAACATGATAAAATATCGGCCGATACACAAGCCGTAACCCACGTAGGTTTCGAAAGCATGGGCACGGCATGGGCTTCGGCAGGTTTCTTCCCCTGGGAAAATGCTTCTTACTTAGGCGGTATAGATAATGTGAAAATTCTCATCACCTTACGTATATTTAGCTATAAAGCGCACGTGTATGCCGGTTTGGCTATTTTAAACCCGTATGCCAGGCAACAGGTAAAACGTTATGCTCAGTCTGAGTCGGAACTATTTAAACTCATGATTATGGAAGATGAGCAAACCCTGCGCAGCCGCCTTTACAAAGCCCGCGATTTTGTGTTTCATGAAAGCCGTGAACCTATTATGCTCAACGATGCTGTGATGGATGAGTTTACCTTTCATGGCAGTGTAGAAGAACGCAAAGCCAACTCCCACCTCAGTATATTAAGTATGGTTGATGCCTGGTACCACCTGGGCGTAAACCCATATGATAATTTGATTGCTCAAACGCCGCCTTATCGCCTGCGTTTAGGTATTGCCGAATACCTGTTCAAAAACGATGAGTTGCTCGAAGAGTCTATTCAAACTGCTCTTTACGACAAATCCATCCGTGGAGATGATTTGGAGTTTCACTCTGCCGTGCGCGAATGGTCGTCAATTATCAACTACGGCGATATGGAAGGATACAAGAAACACTTTAATCAGGTGCAGTCGTTCTTTAGCCATCGTTTAGAAGAAGGACAGCAGCACAGCGCTGATATGATCAGGAAGTTGATGAAGAAATAATCTAATTAATCAAAATTTTGATTGATTAGATTACTTCATAGGAATTAGTTAAATTTGTTATCATGACCACATTAACCATTGAAATACCTGATAAAAGCACCAAGACTATCATTGAATTGATAAGTCAGTTGGGAGGGAAGGTTGTAACTGATGGGATTGAGGTAAAGAAGCAGCAAGTACTTGATGATATTGAAGAGGCTGTTGTTTTTATAAAGGACTATAAGGCAGGTAAAGTAAAAGCACAAGATATCAATCAACTGCTTGATGAGCTTTAATATAATAATTACGCCTCCTTTTGTGCGTGAACTTAAAAGACTTGCTAAAAAATATCCTTCTGTAAAGCAAGATTTTAGGGAGCTTCTTGAGGAACTCTCATTTAATCCACATATTGGAAAATCAATAGGTAATAGCTGTTACAAGATTCGTTTGGCAATCAGTTTCAAAGGAAAAGGTAAATCAGGTGGTGCACGAGTAATTACTTATGTGCAGATTATTGATGAGGAAATTTTTCTAATTTCTATTTACGATAAATCGGAAAACGACTCCATTTCCGATAAAGACATCATCTCAAAAATTGCCGGCTTGGGCAAATAATCTTAGCGCATCCGGTTGTTCCGGTTAACGTTTTTAAGTAGTATGTCTTCTCATAGCTAATCAATATTGCTTCTCGCTGATTATCAACCTCTAAAAACTTAGAAAATAATTAAGTAACTATTTGACAGCTAATTAAAAATTTCTATCTTTGCCCTCCCTTAAACCGGGAAAACCGCCTTGAGCGAAGCCCTACTGCTTCGATGGGCATAACAAACAAATTATTAAAATGTCAGGAATTATTGGAAAAAAGGTAGGAATGACCAGCATTTTTGATGAGGCAGGGAAAAACATTCCTTGTACGGTAATCGAGGCTGGGCCATGCGTGGTTACCCACGTAAAGTCTGTTGACGCAGACGGTTACGCAGCTGTACAGCTTGCGTACGATGAAAAGAAGGAAAAAAACACTTCTGCTCCTTTAAAAGGTCATTTCCAGAAAGCCGGCACTACGCCAAAGCGTAAGCTGGTTGAATTCAAAACTTTCGAAGACGAAAAATCATTAGGTGACACTGTTACCGTTGAGATTTTTGCTGCGGGAGATTTTGTGGATGTGGTTGGTACCTCAAAAGGTAAAGGATTTCAGGGTGTTGTAAAGCGTCATGGTTTTGGCGGTGTGGGTATGCAAACCCACGGTCAGCACAACCGTTTACGCGCACCAGGTTCACTGGGTGCTTCATCGTGGCCTTCACGCGTATTTAAAGGTATGCGTATGGCTGGCCAAACCGGT
The DNA here is from genome assembly GCF_031951985.1 of Mucilaginibacter terrae. NCBI lineage: Bacteria > Pseudomonadati > Bacteroidota > Sphingobacteriia > Sphingobacteriales > Sphingobacteriaceae > Mucilaginibacter > Mucilaginibacter terrae. The sequence goes on from NZ_JAVLVU010000001.1 coordinate 4,342,407, forward strand.
AATGCACGTGTTAAGGTGCAAAACCTTGAGGTTGTTAAAGTATTTGCTGAGCAAAACTTGCTGGTTGTTAAAGGTTCCATCCCAGGAGCTAAAGGTTCATTCGTAATTGTGGATAAGTAAGATGGAAATCAACGTATTAAATGTATCAGGTAAAGAAACAGGAGCCAAGGTGCAACTGTCTGATGCGGTTTTCGCAATTGAGCCTAATGACCACGCTATTTATCTGGATGTAAAACAGTATTTAGCTAACCAGCGTCAAGGTACTCACAAAGCAAAACAACGTAACGAAATTGCAGGTTCGACCCGCAAATTGCACAAACAAAAAGGTACTGGTGGCGCCCGTGCGGGTAGCATCAAATCGCCTTTGTTTAACGGTGGTGGCCGTGTATTTGGTCCGCAACCGCGCGATTACAGCTTCAAGCTGAACAAAAAATTAAAGCAATTAGCCCGTAAATCGGCTCTTACTTACAAAGCTCAGGATAACAGCATCGTAGTTTTAGAAGACTTTAACTTCGATAGCATTAAAACCAAAAACTATGTACAGTTAGTTGCTGATTTAAACTTCACCAACGAAAAAACTTTATTGGTGTTACCGGCTGCTAATCAAAATATTTATTTATCAAGCAGAAACCTGAAAAAAGCTAAGGTTGTAACTGCCGATCAGTTAAGCACTTATGATGTGTTAAACGCTGGCAAACTGTTACTTACTACTGGTTCTGTTAAAACTCTGGAGGAAGCGTTCGCTAAGTAATTATGGAGATATTAAAAAAACCTTTACTTACTGAGAAAATTTCTCTGTTGACAGAGAAACTTAATCGTTATGCTTTTAAAGTTGATCACAGAGCGAATAAAATTCAGATCAAAGCAGCAGTAGAAGCAATGTTTGGTGTAACTGTAACTGCAGTAAATACCATGAAATATGCCGGTAAACTGAAGAGTCGCTCAACTAAAGCAGGTACCGTAACCGGTAGACCAGCTGCTTACAAAAAAGCGATCATCACTTTAAAGGATGGTGAAACAATAGATTTTTACAGCACATTATAATTAAGAGAAATGGCAGTTAAAAGATTTAAACCGGTAACCCCGGGTACCCGTTTCAGGGTAGGTGCTGATTACTCTGACGTTACAACCAACGTTCCTGAAAAGTCATTGGTGGTATCGCACAAAAAATCAGGTGGTCGTAACAACACCGGTAAAATGACCATGCGTTATTTAGGTGGTGGTCACAAACAATCATACCGTTTAATTGACTTTAAACGTAATAAATTCGATATCCCTGCAACCGTAGCAACTATTGAGTATGACCCGAACCGTTCGGCTCGTATTGCCTTATTGCATTACGCTGATGGCGAGAAAAGATACATGATAGCTCCAGAAGGTTTAACCGTAGGTCAAACCGTTCTTTCAGGTGCTGGTTCACCTCCAGAGGTGGGTAACACGTTACCATTAAAGAACATTCCTTTAGGTTCTATCATTCATAACATCGAACTTAACCCAGGTCAGGGCGGCGTTATTGCCCGTTCGGCTGGTACATACGCTCAATTGTCGGCACGTGATGGCAAATATGCTATCATCAAATTGCCTTCAGGCGAAACCCGTATGATCCTGTCAACCTGTCTTGCAACTGTAGGTACAGTATCTAACTCTGAGAAAGCAAACGAAGTGTTAGGTAAAGCTGGTCGCAAGCGTTGGTTAGGTCGTCGTCCACGCGTTCGTGGTGTAGCTATGAACCCTGTCGATCACCCTATGGGTGGTGGTGAAGGCCGTTCATCAGGTGGTCACCCACGTTCACGCAAAGGTTTATTAGCTAAAGGCTACAAAACCCGCGACAAGAAAAAAACATCTGATCGTTATATCATAGAAAGAAGGAAGAAATAATGGCACGTTCGATTAAAAAAGGTCCTTATATTGATCATAATCTGGACAAAAAAGTTCAGGTTTTGAATGACTCAAGTAAGAAATCTGTTGTAAAAACATGGTCACGTCGTTCCATGATCTCTCCAGATTTCGTTGGTCATACATTTGCAGTACACAATGGTAACAAGTTTATCCCTGTGTATGTAACAGAAAACATGGTTGGTCACAAACTGGGAGAGTTTGCCCCAACCCGTACATTCCGTGGTCACGCAGAAAAGAAAAAATAAACAATGGAAGCAACACAAAAAGTAAAAAAATCTGTGCGCATCGCACAGCTTAAAACTGAGCAAAAAGCCCAGCAGGGTGGTGCTTCAGTTGCCAAGTTGAATAACTGCCCTACTTCGCCTCGTAAGATGCGTTTGGTGGTAGATCTTATCCGTGGCGTAAACGTAGTTAAAGCACTTAGCATTTTAAAGTTCACTAATAAAGAAGCTGCTATCCGCGTTGAAAAATTATTGCTTTCAGCTATCAAAAACTGGGAAGCTAAAAACGAAGGTAAAAGCATCGATGATAGTAACTTATATGTAAAAGAAGTTTCAGTTGGTGGTGGCCGTCAGTTAAAAAGACTGCGTCCGGCTCCTCAGGGCCGCGGATACCGTATCCGTAAACGCTCAAACCACGTAACTTTAATTGTGGATAGTAAAACCGAAATCAACTAATTAGAAATGGGACAAAAAGCACATCCAATAGGTAACCGTTTAGGAATCATCCGTGGTTGGGATTCTAACTGGTTTGGTGGCAACAACTACTCTGATAAATTAGTTGAGGACGAAAAGATCCGCAAATACTTATCAGTACGTATCGCTAAAGGCGGCGTATCTAAAGTAGTTATTGAGCGTACCTTAAAACGCATCACTGTAACAATTCACACTGCCCGTCCGGGTATCGTTATCGGTAAAGGCGGTCAGGAAGTTGATAAAATTAAAGAAGAGCTTAAAAAGCTTACTAAAAAAGACGTTCAGATCAACATTTTTGAAATTAAACGTCCTGAGCTTGATGCCCAGTTAGTAGCCGAAGGCATAGCTAAGCAATTAGAAGCCCGTATCTCTTTCCGTCGTGCCATGAAAACCACTATCGCATCAACTATGCGTATGGGTGCCGAAGGTATCAAGGTAATGACTTCAGGCCGTTTAGGCGGTGCTGAGATGGCCCGTACCGAGCAGTATAAAGAGGGTAGAATTCCTCTGCATACTTTCCGTGCCGATATTGATTATGCACTGGCCGAAGCTTTAACCACTTATGGCAAAATAGGTGTTAAAGTTTGGATATGTAAAGGTGAAGTTTACGGTAAACGTGATCTTTCTCCAAACATAGGTTCAACCAGCAGCGCAAGCGGCCGTGGCGGACGCCCAGAAGGTGCAGCAGGCTTTGGTAACGAGCGTGGTGGAAACGATCGCCGTCAAGGTGGTGGTGACCGCAGAGGTGGTAACAACCAACGTGGCCCAGGCCAAGGTGGTGGTAACCGTGGTGGCCAAGGTGGTAACCGTCCAGGTGGCCAAAATCGTCAGGGTGGTGGTAACCGTCCGGGCGGAAGCAGATAATTAATCAAGTTGAGATAACATCGTTTAGATATAAAAAGCAAATAAAATGCTACAGCCAAAAAGAACGAAGTTCAGAAAGATGCAAAAAGGCAGAATGAAAGGTGCCGCTACCCGCGGTACTGAGCTTTCATTCGGATCTTTCGGAGTTAAATCACTCGAGGCGGCATGGATCACCAGCCGTCAAATCGAGGCCGCACGTATCGCTGTAACACGTTTCATGAAACGTGAAGGCCAGGTGTGGATCAGGATTTTCCCTGATAAGCCTGTAACTAAAAAGCCTGCAGAGGTACGTATGGGTAAAGGTAAAGGTGCTCCTGAGTACTGGGTAGCGGTAGTTCGCCCTGGTAGGATCATCTTCGAAGCAGAAGGTGTGCCATTGGAAGTTGCTAAAGAAGCACTTCGCCTGGCTGCACAAAAACTGCCGGTACAAACCAAATTTATTGTACGTAGGGATTACGTAGAAGCATAGTCAGTTGTACAGGTTGCGGCCTAATATAAACCGCAACCTGTACCTGATAATTAATTAATAACAGAAGCGTGACGTAAGCATCCAACTTACCTCTCACTCATCAAAATTTTTCAAAAAATGAAAAGCTCAGAAATATCAGCGCTGTCAACCGAGGAGTTGGTTGCTAAAATAGGCGAGGAGAAAACTAATCTTACCAAACTGAAATTTGCTCATGCAGTTTCGGCTATTGAGAATCCTAACCGCATTAAAAATGTACGTAAGGAAGTTGCCCGTTTAAATACTGAATTAACCAAGCGTAAAGCGGCGTCAGCTTCTGAACAGCAATAATTAAAGCGTCGAAACAAAATGGAAAGAAATTTAAGAAAAACACGTACCGGTCTGGTAGTAAGCAACAAGATGGATAAATCTATCGTGGTTGCTGTAGAGCGGAAAGTGAAACACCCGATCTATGGTAAGTTCGTAAACAAAACTGCCAAGTTCATGGCTCATGATGAAACTAATACCTGTGGTATTGGCGATACCGTATTGATTATGGAAACCCGCCCGCTGAGCAAAAATAAAAACTGGAGATTAGTTGAAATTTTAGAGAGGGCTAAATAAGATGGTACAACAGGAATCAAGATTAACCGTAGCTGATAACAGCGGTGCTAAAGAAGTACTGGTTATCCGCGTATTAGGTGGCACAGCAAAGCGCTATGCCTCTGTTGGCGATAAAATTGTAGTAACTGTAAAAAGCGCTATCCCATCGGGTAACGTTAAAAAAGGTACTGTATCTAAAGCCGTAGTAGTAAGAACTAAAAAAGAGGTTCGCCGCAAAGATGGTTCTTACATCCGTTTCGACGATAACGCAGCTGTTTTGTTAAACAACCAGGATGAACCAAGAGGTACACGTATCTTCGGTCCGGTGGCAAGAGAGTTACGTGAAAAACAATTCATGAAAATCGTTTCATTAGCACCGGAGGTATTATAACCATGGAAAAGAAAATTAAATTAAAGATCCGTAAAGGTGACCTGGTGAAAGTTATTGCCGGCGACTCAAAAGGTCAGCAAGGTAAAGTAACTGAAGTTATTGTTGACAAAAACCGCGTAGTGGTTGAAGGTGTAAACATGATTTCAAAACACACCAAACCAAATGCAGCTAACCCTAACGGTGGTATTGTAAAAAAAGAAGCCGCTATTCATATTTCAAACGTTGCCTTAGTTGATCCTAAAACAGGTGAAGCAACCCGCGTTGGCCGTAAAAAAACTGATGCAGGTAAATTAGTAAGAGTAGCAAAAAAATCAGGGGAGGAAATTAAATAATGTCTTACGTTCCAAGATTAAAATCCAAATATAAAGAGGAGATCCGCACTGCACTGAAAGAAAAGTTTCAGTACAAAACAGTAATGCAGGTTCCTAAATTGGAGAAAATTGCCATCAACCAAGGTGTTGGTGCAGCTACTACTGATAAGAAACTTATCGATACTACTATTGCTGAGTTAGCAACCATTACCGGTCAAAAACCAGTAGCATCAAAATCTAAAAAAGATATCTCGAACTTTAAATTACGTAAAGGTATGCCGGTAGGTGTACGTGTAACTTTACGCGATAATAACATGTACGAGTTTTTAGATCGTTTGATTGCTGTTGCCCTGCCACGTATCCGTGACTTTAAAGGTATTAACGATAAAGGTTTTGACGGTAAAGGAAACTATACTTTAGGTATTACCGAGCAAATCATCTTCCCTGAAATTAACATCGATAAGATTAATAAAATTCAGGGTATGGATATTACCTTTGTAACTTCGGCAACTAACGATGTTGAAGCATTAGAATTGCTTAAACAATTTGGTTTACCATTTAAAAATCAAACTCCAGTAAACAATGGCTAAAGAAGGTGTAAAAGCACGCGAAGTAAAACGTGCTAAATTAGTAGCAAGATATGCTGAGAAACGCGCAGCCCTTAAAGCCGCTGGTGATTACGAAGCATTAGATAAATTACCTAAAGCATCATCACCGGTTAAATTGCACAATCGTTGCAAGCTTACCGGCCGCCCACGTGGTTATATGCGTCAGTTTGGTATTTCACGTGTAACTTTCCGTGAAATGGCCTTAGCTGGTAAAATCCCCGGCGTTAAAAAAGCAAGCTGGTAATAGCAAAATAGGTATAACAATTGCCGGTTGCAGGTTGAGAATTAAATTCTTACCTTTGCGGCCGGCAATTTGCAACATATACACGTTTGCAGGTGAGTAGTGGGACTGGAAAGTAGTGATACTTACCACTAAACTATTCGGCCTCAATAAATTGAATTTTTAACCGATGGAAGGTCGTCGTTGTGAAAACGAAGGAAACCGCCGTCATAATTTTATAAGATGAATACAGATCCAATCGCAGATTATCTTACACGAGTAAGGAATGCTATTAAAGCCAACCATAGGGTTGTTGAAATTCCTGCATCAAATCTGAAAAAGGAAATCACTAAGGTGCTTTTCGACAAAGGTTACATCGCTAACTTCAAATTTGAAGATAACGGCCCACAAGGCATTATCAAAGTAGCGTTAAAGTATCACCCTGTAACCAAAGTTTCGGCTATCCGTACGCTTACCCGTGTGAGCAAACCAGGTTTGAGGAAATATGCAGGCATGGACACTATGCCAAGAGTATTAAATGGTTTGGGCATCGCTATCCTGTCAACTTCAAAAGGAGTAATGACTGATAAAGAAGCCCGCGTGCAAAACATCGGTGGCGAAGTTTTATGCTTCGTATATTAATCGTACATAAGGAATTAAAGAAATGTCAAGAGTAGGAAAAGCCCCCATTACTATCCCTTCGGGCGTAACTGTTACTGTTAGTGATGCTAACGTAGTAACTGTAAAAGGCCCTAAAGGTCAGCTCGAGCAGGCGTTAGAAAGTGATATTACTGTATCACAAGAAGACGGCGTATTAACAGTAGTACGTCCAACTGATCAAAAACGTCACAAAGCATTACACGGCTTGTATCGTGCATTAATCAACAACATGGTTATAGGTGTAACCACTGGTTACAAAGTAGAACAAGAGTTGGTTGGTGTAGGTTACCGTGCAACCAATACCGGTAATACCTTAGACTTAGTGTTAGGTTTCTCTCACCACTATGTATTTGAGTTACCTAAAGAAATCAATGTATCCACTACTGCTGAAAAAGGTAAAAACCCAACTATTATCTTGGAGTCAATCGACAAACAGTTAATTGGTCAGGTTGCTGCCAAAATCCGTTCGTTACGTGCTCCGGAGCCTTACAAAGGTAAAGGTGTTAAATTCGTAGGCGAAGTGTTAAGAAGAAAAGCAGGTAAATCAGCATCTAAAAAATAATCGTCATGACAGGTAAATTATCAAGAAGAGACAGAATTAAAAAAGGAATCAGAAAACGTATTTCAGGTTCTGCAGAACGTCCGCGCTTGTCAGTGTTCAGAAGCAATAAAGGCATCTACGCACAGATTATTGACGATGTAGCCGGCAAAACTATAGCATCAGCATCATCTTTATCAAAAGATTTTTCGGCTACAGGTACTAAAGGCGAACAATCAGTTGCCGTAGGTAAACTGATTGCTGAGAAAGCAAAAGCTGCTGGTGTAGAATCAGTAGTGTTTGATAGAAATGGATACTTGTATCATGGCCGTATTAAACAACTGGCCGAAGGTGCACGTGAAGGTGGATTAAACTTTTAACCGTAACGAGTAATGTCAACAATAAATATTAAGAGAGTAAAAACCAGCGAGATCGAATTAAAAGATCGTTTGGTTAGCATACAACGCGTTGCCAAAGTAACCAAAGGTGGCCGTACGTTCAGCTTCTCGGCCATTGTGGTTGTAGGTGATGAGAACGGTGTAGTAGGTTACGGTTTAGGTAAAGCAAAAGAGGTTACTGAGGCAATTGCCAAAGGTATTGATGATGCAAAAAAGAACCTGGTAAAAGTGCCTATCATCAACAACACTATCCCTCACGAGCAAATTGGTAAGTTTTCAGGTGGTTTCGTTTTCTTGAAACCTGCTGCAAACGGTACCGGTGTAATTGCTGGTGGTGCGATGCGTGCTGTATTAGAGAGCGCTGGTGTACATAACGTACTTGCAAAATCAAAAGGTTCATCAAATCCTCACAACGTGGTTAAAGCCACTGTATCGGCCCTGGCGCAACTGCGCGATGCTTATACCGTAGCACAACAACGAGGTGTTAGTTTAGGTAAAGTATTTAACGGATAATCATCATGGCAAAAATCAAAATAACTCAGATTAAAAGCGTGATCGATAGAAGTGAGCGCCAGAAAAAAACTGTTGAGGCTTTAGGTTTAAAGAAAATTAACCATAGCGTTGAAGTTGAAGCTAATCCTGCTATCATTGGCATGATTAGAAAAGTTAATCATTTGGTAGCAGTAGAAAACATTTAATGTTATGAATTTAAGTAATCTTAAGCCTGCAGAAGGTTCTACTAAAAATAGAAAAAGAATAGGCCGTGGTACCGGTTCGGGCCGTGGCGGTACGTCAACCCGTGGCCATAAAGGTGCCGGTTCACGTTCAGGTACTTCAACAAAAGTTGGTTTTGAAGGTGGCCAAATGCCATTACAACGCCGTGTACCTAAGGTTGGTTTTAAAAACCCTAACCGTGTTGAGTACAACAGCATCAATTTAGATGCTTTACAACAATTAGCTGATACATATTCAATATCAACTATTAACTTTGATACCATGAAAGAACATGGTTTAGCATCTAAAAACGACTTAGTTAAAATCTTAGGTCGTGGTACACTGACTGCTAAATTAGATGTTCAGGCACATGCATTTTCTGCTACTGCACAAAAAGCTATTGAAGCAGCCGGCGGTTCAATTGTTAAATTATAATTCTCAATGAAGAATTTTTTCACCACATTATCCAATATCTGGAAAATTGAGGACTTAAGAGTGCGTATTTTAAACACACTCTTATTTCTTTTAATATACCGTGTAGGTTCATACGTTGCTTTACCAGGTGTAGATGCCAATGTTTTGAACAACCAGGCAGCTAAAGAAGGTTTGCTGGGCTTACTTAATATGTTTGCCGGCGGCTCATTCTCACGCGCTTCTATTTTTGCTTTAGGCGTAATGCCTTACATTTCTGCCTCAATTGTGGTGCAGTTACTGGGTATTGCTGTTCCTTATTTTGCTAAATTGCAAAAAGAAGGGGAGAGCGGCCGCAGCAAGATCAACCAATGGACCCGCTATCTTACCATTGCTATTACAATGGCACAGGCAGTAGGTTATGTTCGTTCGCAAATTACGCCAAATGCCATCAGCCCTGTATTAGGTTCGGGTTGGTTTACCCTAAGCTCAATTTTCGTATTAACCGCAGGTACCTTATTTGTGATGTGGTTAGGTGAAAAAATTACCGATAAAGGTATTGGCAATGGTATTTCGTTAATTATTATGGTGGGTATTATTGCCCAGTTGCCAGCTGCTATTATCGATGAGTTTAGCTCACGTGTAAGCGGCGCTAATGCAACAGGTGGCCCATTGCTATTTATTGTTGAAATACTGGCGCTGGTTGGTGTAGTAATGTTTACCATTTTGGTTGTACAAGGTACACGCAAAATTGCCGTACAATACGCAAAACGTATTGTAGGTAACAAGCAGTACGGTGGCGTACGCCAGTATATTCCTTTAAAGGTTAACGCGGCAGGTGTAATGCCTATCATTTTTGCCCAGGCATTAATGTTTATTCCGGCTACAATTTCTTCTTTCTTCCCTGATATTCAGTCGAACAGCGTACTGATGGCCTTATCAAACTATACCTCTTGGTTACACAACCTGGTATTTGCGATACTGATCATTTTGTTCACTTACTTCTACACTGCTATTACGGTTAATCCTAAGCAAATGTCGGATGATATGAAGAAGAACGGTGGTTTCATTCCGGGTGTTGCACCAGGTAATGCTACCTCTGATTATATTGATGCCGTAATTTCACGCATTACCCTTCCGGGTTCAATATTCCTGGCAATTATTGCTATCATTCCGGCTTTGGCCAACATATTACACATTAACAGTCAGTTTGCCCGTTTCTTTGGTGGTACCTCATTGATCATCTTAGTAGGTGTTGTTTTAGATACCTTACAGCAAATTGAAAGTCATTTGTTAATGCGTCATTATGATGGTTTAATGAAAACCGGACGTGTTAAAGGACGTACTGCTGTACCAACAGCTGCTGGTACTGTACCTCCCGCTATTTAAGTTTTAGCATGTCGAAGATTATATTTAAGACTGCTGAAGAAATAGAGCTCATACGGCATAGCGCCCAGCTGGTTGCAAAAACCCTGGGCGAAATTGCCAAAATCATAAAACCCGGTGTTAAAACCATCGAATTAGATAAGCTGGCCGAAGCCTACATCCGTGACAACGGAGGCGTGCCAGCTTTTCTTAATTTCCACGGTTTCCCCAATTCACTTTGTATTTCGCCCAATGATCAGGTTGTTCACGGTTTTCCGGGTCAGCAGGAGTTAAAAGTAGGCGACATTATTTCGGTTGATTGCGGTGTTATCCTCAACGGCTTTTACGGCGATTCGGCTTATACCTTTGCCATTGGCGAGATAAGTGATGAAGCTAAAACTTTGCTTCGAGTTACGCAAGAGTGCCTGAGCAAGGGTATTGAAAAAGCGGTAGTGGGTATGCGCACCGGCGATATTGGTTACGCTGTACAGGAGCACGCCGAGAAACATGGTTTTGGTGTGGTAAAAGAGCTCGTTGGCCATGGTGTGGGCGTTAAGCTTCACGAAAAGCCTGAGGTTCCTAACTATGGCAAACGTGGGTCTGGTGCTAAACTGGAAGAAGGAATGGTAATAGCCATTGAGCCTATGATTAACGCCGGCAAGGCAGGCGTTAAGTTCTGGAAAGACGGCTGGACAGTATCTACCGTTGACGGTAAACCATCAGCTCATTTTGAGCATACCGTAGCGGTTAGAAAGGGTAAAGCCGAGATTCTTTCGTCATTTGAATACATCGAAGAAGTTTTAGCAAAAAATAATTAATAATTCAAAAATTATTTTTATTTTTGCATCCCGATTTACATCGGTATAATAAAGTAATAATCAGTAAAATATGGCCAAACAATCGTCGATTGAACAAGACGGGACTATTAGGGAAGCATTATCAAATGCAATGTTTAGAGTAGAACTGGAAAACGGTCATGAGATTATTGCGCACATATCGGGAAAAATGCGCATGCACTACATCAAAATTTTACCTGGCGACAGAGTAAAACTGGAGATGAGCCCATACGATTTAACAAAAGGCAGAATAACCTACAGATATAAATAATTAACATGAAAGTTAGAGCATCCATCAAAAAGCGTAGCGCTGATTGCAAAATCATCCGTCGTAAAGGAAAGCTTTTTGTTATCAACAAAAAGAACCCTAAGTACAAACAACGTCAAGGGTAATTAAAAACATTGGAATGATTCGTACAACGGTGGCCCGCCGTTCGGTCATTCATTAAAAACAAACAAATATGGCAAGGATATCAGGTATTGATTTACCGAGAAACAAAAGAGGCGAGATCGGCTTAACTTACATTTATGGTGTAGGTCGTTCAACTGCCCAAAGCATCTTAGATAAAGCTGGAATCAGCTATGATGTTAAAGTACAAGAGTGGACTGATGATCAGTTAGCTGCAATTCGTGGTATTATTAACGACGAAGTTAAAGTTGAAGGTGCTTTACGTTCAGAAGTTCAATTGAACATTAAACGCTTAATGGATATTGGTTGTTACCGTGGTACACGTCACCGTAAAGGTTTACCTCTGCGTGGCCAGCGTACTAAAAACAACTCACGTACCCGTAAAGGTAAACGCAAAACAGTTGCTAACAAAAAGAAAGCAACTAAGTAATAAGTAACGATTAATGGCCTGGCAACAGGCCATTAGGAATATACAATTATCAAATGGCCGAAGAGTCCGGTTACGAGTTAACCCAGTAATTCATCGGTTTAATAATTAAAAGAAAAATGGCTAAAGCTAAAAAAGTAACCAAAAAACGTATCGTTATTGTTGAGCCGGTAGGTCAGGCACACGTTAACGCTACTTTCAACAACATCATTATTACCTTAACCAACAGCAGCGGTCAAGCTATTTCTTGGTCTTCTGCCGGTAAAATGGGTTTCAAAGGTTCTAAAAAGAACACTCCTTACGCTGCTTCACAAGCTGCTGCCGATTGCGGTAAAGTTGCTTATGACTTAGGCTTACGTAAAGTTGAGGTTTTTGTTAAAGGCCCTGGTGCTGGTCGTGAGTCGGCTATCCGTACCCTACAGGTTTCTGGTATCGAGGTTACTACTATTAAGGACATCACTCCACTGCCACACAACGGCTGTCGTCCATCAAAAAGAAGAAGAGTTTAATTCATATATTTTTTAAAGCTAAGATTCTGCAGCTACAGGCTGCATGATACTTTAAAAGCACAACAACAACAATGGCAAGATATACCGGACCCAAGTCCAAAATTGCGCGTAAGTTCAGAGAGCCGATCTTCGGTCCTGATAAAGTATTAGAGCGTAAAAATTACCCTCCTGGCATGCACGGCGTGTCAAAACGCAGAGGTAAACAATCTGAGTACGCTGTACAGTTAATGGAGAAGCAAAAAGTTAAATACACTTACGGTGTATTAGAGCGTTACTTCGAAAACTTGTTTCACCGTGCTTCTGCCCGTGAAGGTATCACCGGTACTAACTTACTTCAATTATTAGAGGCTCGTTTAGATAACGCCGTATACCGTTTAGGCATAGCGCCAACCCGTTCTGGTGCACGCCAGTTGGTAGGCCACAAACACATTACTGTTAACGGCGAAGTTGTGAACATTGCTTCATACACTTTACGTCCGGGTGATGTGATTGCCGTACGCGAAAAATCAAAATCTTTGGAGGCTATTACCAACTCGGTAGCTGGCCGCAAGATCAATAAATATAGCTGGTTTGAGTGGGATGCTGCTGCATTAAGCGGTAAACTGTTAAACTACCCAAGCCGCGATGAGATTCCTGAGAATATCAAAGAAAACTTAATCGTCGAGCTTTATTCAAAATAATTAATGATATTGAACTGCGAAATGATTGGCATAGTATGTCAGTCATTTTCGTGGTTACAAATCATCCATTAGTAAACAAACAAAAACAAAGCATATAAATGGCAATTTTAGCATTTCAAAAACCTGATAAGGTTATCATGCAGAAGTCTACCGACTTTGAAGGTACGTTTGAATTCCGTCCGTTAGAACCAGGCTTCGGTGTAACCATTGGTAATGCTTTACGTCGTATCTTACTTTCATCACTGGAAGGTTATGCTATTACCTCGGTACGTTTCTCGGGTGTAACGCATGAGTTTTCAACCATCAAAGGTGTTGTTGAAGACGTTACCGAGATCATTCTGAACCTTAAACAGGTTAGGTTGAAAAAAAGCGGTGACTCTGGTGATGTTGAAAAAATCTTTGTTATCATCAACGGTCAAGACAGTTTCAAAGCCGGTGATATTACTCAATTCTCAAACAACTTTACTGTATTAAACCCTGATTTGCTGATTTGCAACATGGATTCATCAGTAACTTTAGAGGTTGAATTAACTGTAAACAAAGGCCGCGGTTATATTGCGAGCGAAGAAAACAAAAACCCTGATGCTGCCATCGGTGTTATTGCTATCGATTCGATCTATACCCCGATCAAAAACGTAAAATATACCATCGAGAACTATCGTGTGGAGCAAAAAACCGACTATGAAAAATTAGTACTGGATATAGCTACCGACGGTTCCATTCACCCTGAAGATGCACTTAAAGAAGCGGCTAAGATCCTTATTCAGCACTTTATGTTGTTCTCGGATGAGAATATGATGTTAGAGGCTCAGGCTAAAGAAGAAACTAAAGAAGTTGACGAGGAAATTCTGCACATGCGCAAGATCCTAAAAACAGAGCTGGTTGACCTTGACCTGTCGGTTCGCGCGTTGAACTGCTTAAAAGCAGCCGACATCCGCAGCCTGGCCGATCTGGTATCTTACGACGTAGCTGATATGTTAAAATTCAGAAACTTTGGTAAGAAATCATTAACAGAGATTCAGGACTTAGTTAAATCAAAAGGCTTATCTTTTGGTATGAACCTGTCTAAATACAAATTAGACGAAGAATAATTCTTAAAAAGAGAAGCAAGAGCCAAGAATCAAGAGCCAAGGAAAAAAGTCTTGTCTCTTGGTTCTTTGCTCTTGAATCTAATATTTCACCCGGCATAATTCCGAGGGCTTGACGAAAAACCGCCGCCCAACGGTATGCACGTGCCATAACACAAAAAACAATAATGAGACACGGTAAAAAAGTTAACCACTTAGGTCGTACCAAAAGCCACCGCGTGGCAATGATGAGCAACATGGCTACATCATTAGTATTACACAAACGTATTACTACCACATTGGCAAAAGCAAAAGCATTACGTATATACGTAGAGCCTTTAATAACGAAATCAAAAAGCGATACTACTCACTCACGTCGTACTGTGTTTAGCTACCTGCAAAATAAAGATGCGGTAACTATCCTGTTCCGCGAAATTGCTGAGAAAGTTGCTACTCGTCCGGGTGGTTATACCCGTATCATCAAGTTAGAAAACCGTTTAGGCGATAACGCTGAGATGGCCATCATCGAGCTTGTTGATTACAACACTGTATATGGTGCAAAAGAAGCTGCTCCTGCTAAAAAAGCAACCCGTCGTCGTGGCGCTGGTGCAAAAGCAAAAGCTACTGAAGCTGCTCCTGTTGTTGCCGAAGAAGCCGTTGTTGTTGAAGAAACTCCAGCTGCTGAAGAAGCTACACCAGAGGCTCCTGCTGCAAACGAAGAGAATGCAGAAAAAGGCGAATAATTTTAAATTATCATTTATACGCAAAGCGGCCTGTTCATTTGAACAGGCCGCTTTTGTTTTAGAGAAATATATAATACAAAAGCTACTCACCCTATCAGAGCAAATCGCTTTTACATAAAACACTACATCAAAAATTACTTCTCCAATTCAGGCATAAAGTGATTGGTAATTGCCAAACGGTTCCAACCATTAATGGTTAACGCGGCAATGAGTACTTTTTGAACTGTTTTTTCTCCTAAAACGGCAACTGCATTATCGTAAGTAGCATCGCTTACATGGCCTTGTATATTGGTGATTTCTTCGGTCAAGGCTAAAACGGCTTGTTCTTCTGCAGTAAAGAAATTTGTTTCGCGCCAGGCTGGTAATACATAAATACGTTGTTCTGTTTCGCCATATTTACGTGCATCGCGGGTATGCATGTCAAGGCAGTATGAACATCCGTTTATTTGAGAAGTGCGTATTTTAATAAGTTCATGCAGTTTTTTATCTAAGCCACTTTTTTGAACATAGGTTTCTAAACCCAACATGGCTTTGTAAGCTTCCGGATCAATTTGGTTTTGTGCAAATCTTGGTTTCATGATTTCTATTTTTTTAAAGGTTATGTATTATTTGTATTGTCGTTGTTGACAATACAAAAGTGCATATCCCCTCCGGCCGAAATCTTGACCATGATCAAGAAATGAATTAGTGATCTTTTGCTCTTACCCTGCTTAAAAACTCCGGTGAAAAACCCAGGTATGAAGCCAGCATGTATTGAGGTATGCGCTGCACAAAATCAGGGAAACGGCTGGCAAAATGGTGGTACTTTTCTTCGCCCGATAGATCGGCATGGAAAAGCACACGCGTTTGTGCTGCAGCATAAGCCTTTTGATATACCCGCCTGAAATAGCGCTCCAGCTTAGGCAGGCGGTCTAACAGCTCTTCCTGCTTGTCTTGCTTTAATACAACCATTTTGCTCCGTTGCACGGTTTGTAAAAAGAATTTTGACGGCGTGTGCATGGTAAAGCTCATGTAATCGGCAATCCACCAGTTATCAATACCAAATTGAACAATTTGCTCCACGCCGTTATCTTTAATAAAGTACATACGCACACAACCTTCCATTACAAAATATTGGGCATTGCAGGTGTCGCCTTCGCTAAACATAAATTGCTTTTTGCCTAATTCTTCATACTTCAAGTAGCTCACAACCAATTCCTGTTCATCAGCCGTTAAGGGCACAAATTTTTGAATGTGGTTGAGCAGTGGTTCGAACATAAGCAGAGGCTAAATAAATATGTGAATTTATGATTATTTGAAATGTGCGTCAAAACAAATCCCGGCAGTTTTTGCAGAAATTTTGAATGGGTTTATTTGGTAGCCTTATAATAAAGCAAGCCGTCATCAGTATGCGTTTGTTTAAAGCCAGCTTTTAATAATACCCGTTGTGATGCTGTGTTACTTACCGGCGTATCGGCGTTTACTGCTTTAAGTATGCTGAATGTAAAACCCCAGTTGAGCGCTGCTTTTAGAGCCTCAGTGGCATAGTCGTTACCCCATAGGTTTTGGTCGATCATGTAACCTATGGAGGTTTGCCCATAATCATCAGGATAACCACCAAAAGCTATGCCGCCAATAATGGTGTTGCTGGCTTTTAATACCACTTGCCAGTTGGTGTACCACAGGTATAGGTCGGGGTATGATTGCGTATTTGGCAGCCAGAAGTTTTGCATAGCTTCGTTCATCTCTGCCTTAAACTCATCGTTAATAAGCATGGCCGACGGGTTTAACCCTATGCTTTGCTCAAACTCATAACGGTTTTGTGCCGATAGTTTAAGTTGATCATTGGTAAGGGGTATAAGTATTAAGCGTTGTGATTGTATGGTAAACATTTGATAGGTGAAAAATACTGAATAATCAATAATATACAGACCGTCCTTTTTAATTAGGATGGTAGTTAGAGAGATGATTATTTAATTTCAGGCAATATTGCCTTATAAATGCTGGTTGTTGCAGAGGCATTATTTATAGTACGAAGGTATATATTAAATATGCTTAAATGTCAACATGTCACTAAAATGTAATTAGCGGCTGACTAAATGTATAATTTTATGACACCTGAGCGTTATTTAAACTGCCACAGCATATTGGCACAAGCATTGATAATAATGGATGATAATAAATATTAAACATCAGGAAATATCAATCATATGTCTAAAATCATTGGAATCGACTTAGGAACAACAAACTCCTGCGTTGCAGTAATGGAAGGTAACGAGCCGGTAGTTATTGCCAACAGCGAGGGCAAGCGCACTACACCATCAGTAGTGGCTTTTGTTGATAACGGCGAACGCAAAGTAGGTGACCCTGCCAAGCGTCAATCAATCACCAACCCAACCAAAACTGTATACTCGGTAAAACGCTTTATGGGTAACCAGTTTAACGAGGTTACTAAAGAAGCTGAGCGTGTACCATACTCAGTTGTAAAAGGTGATAACAACACTCCGCGTGTTGAAATAGACGACCGTAAATATACTCCACAAGAAATTTCGGCCATGATTCTTCAAAAAATGAAGAAAACTGCCGAAGATTTCTTAGGAAGCGAAGTAACTGAAGCGGTTATTACCGTACCGGCTTACTTTAACGATGCGCAGCGTCAGGCCACTAAAGAGGCCGGCGAAATTGCAGGCTTAAAAGTACGTCGTATTATAAACGAACCTACCGCTGCTGCCTTGGCTTACGGCTTGGACAAAGCACACAAGGATATGAAAATTGCCGTATTTGACTGTGGTGGTGGTACGCATGACGTATCGGTACTGGAGTTGGGCGATGGCGTATTTGAAGTAAAAGCTACCGATGGTGATACCCATTTAGGTGGTGACGACTTTGACCAGGTAATTATTGACTGGTTAGCCGACGAGTTTAAAAACGACGAAGGTTTCGATTTACGTCGTGACCCAATGGCATTGCAACGCTTAAAAGAAGCTGCTGAGAAAGCTAAAATTGAGTTATCAAGCTCGGCCACAACCGAAATTAACTTGCCATACATTACCGCTGTTGATGGTATGCCTAAACACCTGGTTAAGCAATTAACCCGTGCTAAATTTGAGCAACTGGCCGATAGCTTAATTAAACGTACTATTGAGCCTTGTAAAACTGCCTTAAAAAATGCAGGTTACAGCACATCAGATATCGATGAGGTTATTTTAGTAGGCGGTTCAACCCGTATACCTGCCATTCAGGAAGCTGTAGAGAAATTCTTTGGTAAAGCACCTTCAAAAGGTGTAAACCCTGATGAGGTGGTAGCTATTGGTGCTGCTATTCAAGGTGGTGTGTTAGATGGTTCGGTGAAAGACGTGTTACTGTTAGACGTAACCCCACTTTCATTAGGTATCGAAACTATGGGTGGTGTAATGACTCGCTTAATCGAATCAAACACTACCATCCCAAGCAAAAAGTCGGAAGTATTCTCAACCGCGTCTGATAACCAGCCATCGGTAGAGATCCACATTTTGCAAGGTGAGCGCCCTATGGCTGCTCAAAACCGTACACTGGGCCGTTTCCACTTAGATAGCATTCCACCAGCGCCACGCGGTGTACCTCAGGTAGAAGTTACCTTTGATATTGATGCCAACGGTATCCTGCACGTATCGGCTAAAGATAAAGCTACCGGTAAAGAGCAAAAGATCCGTATCGAGGCTTCATCGGGCTTAACTGATGCCGAGATCAAGAAAATGAAAGAAGAAGCAGAAGCTAACGCCGATGCCGATAAAAAAGCAAAAGAAGAGATCGAGAAACTGAACGGTGCTGATGCGCTAATCTTCTCAACCGAGAAACAACTGAAAGAGTACGGCGATAAAATACCTGCTGATAAAAAAGCACCTATCGAGTCGGCTTTAGAGAAGTTGAAAACTGCTTATGCCTCTAAAGATCTGGCAAGTATTGAAACTGCACAAACAGAATTAAATACTGCGTGGAGCGCCGCTTCTGAAGATATGTACAAGGCATCGGCCGAAGGCCAGCCAGGAGCAGAACAACCTGCAGGTGATGCCGGAGCTAATGCACAAAACGGTGGAGACACGGTAACTGATGTTGACTTTGAAGAAGTAAAATAATACTGACTTTATAATAAGTATAAAGCCTCCTGCCATTTTGGTAGGAGGCTTTTTTGTTGATTACCAAAACAGTAGCTAATTAATGAAAATCGATGTGCGTGTGTTGAGTTATGGTGACGTATCACGTAGAATGTATCCGAAAATCTCAGGTTTAGATCATTCAAAATATTGAAAAAGAGGCTCAAAAAGCTGATATAGGTAATATTTCGTGATAGAAGAAAAAGTTAAGTCAAAGCATGTGTCAGGAAATATAAATGTATTAAATTTCTAAAAACCATATATAATTTTGACATTATGATAATTATTTTAGAAAAATTTTAAAATAAAGTTTGAATTTTGACAAAAAATTTAAAGATTTGATGCGGAAAGTTTATATTAGCATCTAATTCAAAAAATAAGAACAAAAAACTATAAAAGTTTTCCTTAATTGTTTAACAACCTACAAAAATGGCATCAAAATTAGAGTACATTTGGTTGGATGGTTACAAACCAACCCAAAGTTTACGTAGCAAAACCAAAATTGAAAAAGATTTTTCAGGAAAACTGGAAGATTGTCCACTTTGGAGCTTTGACGGTTCATCAACTGAGCAGGCACCAGGCGGTTCATCTGATTGTATTCTGAAACCTGTATTTATTTGCCCTGATCCGCAAAGAAAAGAAGGTTACTTAGTAATGTGCGAAGTATTATCTTCAGACGGTAAACCACACGAATCAAACGGCCGTGCTTTAATTGAAGATGATGATAACGATTTTTGGTTTGGTTTTGAGCAAGAATACTTCCTGTGGGACCCTGAAACCAACAAACCATTAGGTTTCCCTGCTGGTGGTTACCCAGGTCCTCAAGGTCCTTACTACTGCTCGGTAGGTGCTAACAATGCATTCGGTCGTGATATTGTTGAGGAGCACTTAGACGTATGTTTAGAGGCTGGCTTAAACGTTGAAGGTATCAATGCTGAAGTTGCTGCCGGTCAATGGGAATTCCAGATCTTCTCTAAAGGTGCAAAAGACGCAGGTGACCAAATTTGGGTAGCCCGTTACTTATTAGAAAGAATTGGTGAAACTTACGGTGTTTCTATCAACTGGCATTGCAAACCGTTAGGTACTTTAGACTGGAACGGTTCAGGTATGCACGCTAACTTCTCAAACACTACATTACGTACCGCTGCAAGCGAAGAAACTTACAAAAAGATCTTGGAAGCTTTCCGTCCGGTAGTAAAAGAGCACATTGAAGTTTATGGTGCTGATAACGATCAGCGTTTAACCGGTAAGCACGAAACTGCTTCTATTAACGATTACAGCTACGGTGTATCTGACCGTGGTGCATCAATCCGTATCCCGTTATTCACAGTACAAAAAGGCTGGAGCGGTTACCTGGAAGATCGTCGCCCTAACTCGGCTGCCGATCCGTACAAAGTAGCTGCCCGCATCATCAAAACTGTAAAATCAGCAGTTTTATAACAAAAATTTGTAAATTGAGGCTAAGTCCCCCGGCAGCGAGTGCACGGGGGACTTTTTATTTTTAAGCCGTTTTGAACCGTAATTTTAAGGATTTATGGAATTGACAGAATAGTTCTATACAAATACTGTAATTACAGTTCCAGTCGTGCCGAATTTATTTCGGCATCCCTCACAAGATAGGTGAAGGTTTTAGTATAGCTTATCAGCTTTGCATGTGAGGTGCTGAAACAAGTTCAGCATGACAGGGTATAGGAAAAATTTAATGATTCTCAAAATTTGAGTTCAAACATCTACTGTACCCTATTCCTTATCGTATTTAAATAAACCGCTGTACCAGCACCCATTAAACTACCCACGGCCACATCGCTGGGGTAATGTAAACCCAAATACATGCGCGAGTAAGCTACCGAGCCTGCCCATAAAGCAGATGGCGCTATCACATACCATTTAGGATAAGCCATAGAAAGTGAAGTAGCTGTACTAAAAGCGGACGATGAATGTCCCGAAGGGAATGAATAATCGCCTGCTATATAAACTGGCATAATGCGGTAATTGCCGCGAAAGGGACGGGGGCGTTTAAGCAATTTTTTGATAAGCAATACCGCGCCATATGACAGTACCGAACTACTGGCTATGTAAGCTGCGTTTTGTCGCATTTCTTTATTACCGCTAATAGTGCCGCCAATAAGTAAGCTCGCAGGTACCAGCGCATTACCATACAAATTGGTTTTCGACATAAAATAGTAAAAATCTGTACGGGCAGGTGTACGGTTTTCGGCAAAGTTTACCATGATATCTGTATCAATTTGGCGAAGTATAGTAGGCTGAGATAACTGAGCATGAGCAGAAATGCCTAATGCAGTAACAAATATTGTAGTTATTATGTAAATAAGTAACGGTTGTTTATTCATCGCGGTGATAATATTGGGTTGTCAATAATTATAAAATGCGCCTAAAGCTGCAAATTAGCATAAAAAGAGTAACCTGCTTTACTAAACGTTAACTTAGCTGTGGTGTTGCATAAATGAACTGGTAATTATTACCTTTAACAAGCGTTTGTTTGGTATATAGCTTGCAGCTGTAAAACTAAACTGCCATAATTAATATTATATGCAGTCCGAACACTATGATAACGTTACAACCGCCTATGAACTATCAGCAACTGCTGGATCAAATTAAACAGCAGGTATTATCGTATTTTAAACTTCGCAATAACGAAGCTCTGCTATACCATAACCGTAAACATACCGAAAATGTGGTTGCGGCAGCTATACAAATAGCTAACCACTACCAGCTAAACGATCAGGAATTTTTTACCGTTACGGCTGCAGCATGGTTTCATGATGTAGGCTACATGGAAGACAAAAACAACCATGAAGAGCACAGCGCCCGCCTGGCCGAAGATTTTTTGAAAGCACATTATCTTGATGATGCCGTAATTGAAGAAATAAAAGGCTGTATAATGGCTACCAAAATGCCGCAACAACCGGTTGGTTTGCTGCAAAGTATTGTGTGCGATGCCGACGTTTTTCATTTAGGTACGGCCGATTTTAATGAGAATAACAAGCAGATGCGCAAAGAGTGCAAAGCTGCATTTAACTGGGATTTTAGCAAGCAGGAATGGCGGCAAAAAACTATTAAGTTTATGCAAATGCATCACTACCATACCGATTATGCTAAGATGCTGCTTGACGATCAAAAAGCTAAAAACCTGCAGGAATTAAAAAATAAGGCTGATAACTGGGAGGAAAAAAGCAAAGAAGATAAGGAAGATAAAAAGGAAAAAGCCTCGGTTACCGTAACCATTGAAAGTAAACCCAACGCCGGCGAAGCTCATGATGTTTACACCGAAAAAGATGTAAAGAAAAAAGACCGCCCCGAAAAAGGTATTGAAACAATGTTCAGGGTAAGCTCGAGCAACCACCAGCGTTTGAGCGATATGGCCGATAATAAGGCTCACATCATGATCACGGTTAACTCTATCATCCTTTCGGCCATTATTAGTTTATTGCTGCGCCGTTTAGAAGATTACAGTTACCTCATCATCCCTACGTTTATTATACTCATGGTAAGTTTAACCACCATGATATTTGCCATTTTGGCAACCCGCCCGTCTATACCCGAAGGTCGTTTTACCCCCCAGGATGTTGACGATAAAAAGGTGAACCTGCTTTTCTTTGGTAACTTTTACCGCATGAATTTGCAGGAATACATTGCCGGTATGCGCAATGTGATGGCTGATCGTGAATATTTATACGGCAGTTTAATTATTGATGTATACTCGCAAGGTGTGGTATTAGGCCGCAAATACCGCTTGCTGCGTATATCATATAACATATTTATGTTCGGGTTAATAGCGTCGGTACTGGCATTCATTTTGGCGTCATCCATAGCCGGTAGCGGTAAACACTAATCTTTATGTACCAGTTCTTTAACCGCGACCTCAGCTGGCTTTCGTTTAATGAGCGCGTGCTGCAGGAGGCCGACCGTGAAAGTTTGCCCTTGCTCGAGCGCATTAACTTCCTGTCTATCTTTTCATCCAATCTTGATGAGTTTTACCGGGTGCGTATGCCGGTATTGGCTGCCCTGCATAAACTCAACAAAAGTAAAAAGGGTGTTGATGAGGTAGAAGTTGAAAACGGGGATGTGCTTAGCGCCCGGCAAATGATACAAAAGCAGCAGGAGCAATACGGCCAGATATTAACGCAGGACATACTCCCCCAGCTAAGTGCCAAAGGTGTAGCGGTGGTTTACAACCAGCATTTCCCGGAAGAGGTGGTGCAGCAGGCTGCCGATTATTTTTTGAGCCAGGTAATGGCCTTTTTGCAGCCGGTGGTGCTAACCGAGGCCAGCACCTTTTTTCCTGAAAATAACCAGCTGTATTTTTTAGTGCAATTTCAGGAAGAGAAGGAAAAACTGGCAGTATTGAACATCCCGTCCGACGAACTTCCGCGGTTTTTTAAAGTAACATCGGGCGAGCAGCAATACATTGTTTTTTTAGATGATATTATACGTTACAATCTCGATAAAGTATTTACCCAGCCCGTTTTAGGCTGTTACAGCTTTAAAGTAACGCGCGATGCCGAGTATGACCTTGAAGACGAATACACCGGTGATTTAGCCGAACAACTTGAAAAGCAACTCAAAAAGCGCGACTATGGTTTAGCTACCCGTTTTTTGCACGAGCCGGGTTTGCCATTGCGCAGTTTGCATGAGGTTAGCCGTTTATTGGGGTTAAAAGAAAGCAGTTTGGTATCAGGCGGTCGTTACCATAATCTTAAAGACTTATCGGCCTTGCCGGTTGATGATGCGACCTTGAAGGTTAAGCGCTGGCCTGTCCTGCGGTTTAATGAATTGCCCGAAACTGTATCAGTATTGGATGCTATTGGCACTAAAGACCATTTGCTGCATACGCCTTACCAAAGCTACGATACCATTCTCCGGTTCTTTAACGAGGCGGCTATTCGACCTGATGTTGAGGAGATATACGTATCATTATACCGGGTGGCCAGCGATTCTAAAATTGTGCACGCCCTTATCAGCGCAGCTAAAAACGGTAAAAAAGTAAACGTACTGGTGGAGCTTAAAGCCCGTTTTGATGAGGCCAATAATATTAAATGGGCCAAAAAACTCAAGGCGGCAGGCGCTAAAATTATTTATAGCGTTACCGCGCTCAAAGTGCATGCTAAAATTGCGCTGGTGAAATTGCGCTCGGGCAATAGGCTGCAATACCGGGGCTTGCTGGCAACCGGTAACTTTAATGAGAACACTGCCCGTTTTTATACCGACCATATTATGCTTACCGGCAACCATAATTTGCTGCGCGAAATGGAACTGGTGTTTATTTTCCTGTCTAAAAAACAAAAACCAACTGATACAGATGCGATGCCTTTCCAAAATATATTGGTAGCACAGTTTAACCTGCAAAATAGGTTTTTGGATATGATCGATACCGAGATCAACAATCACAAACAAGGGCTCCCGGCATCCATCACCATAAAAATGAATAACCTTGAGGAAGAGGTGCTGATTAGCAAACTGTACGAGGCTTCAAACGCAGGTGTTAAAATACAGTTAATTGTACGCAGTATTTGCCGCTTAGTGCCGGGTATACCAAGCCAAAGCGAAAACATTACCGTTACCCGAATTGTTGACCGTTACCTGGAGCATGGCCGTATTTTTATATTTGGTAACAATGGCGATACCCGGGTTTACATGGGGTCGGCCGATTGGATGAACCGCAATATTTATCACCGGATTGAGGTTTGTTTTCCTATATTGGATGAAGCAATTAAGCAGGAAGTGTTGCAAATCATCAACTTTCAGCTGAAAGATAATACCCAGGCCGTGCATATCGACACACAATTGAACAATATACCTGTTATGCAAAGTGAACCGGTTGTACGGTCGCAGCAGCAGATATACGAGTTGTTGCAGCAAAAGTCCTGAAAACTACTATAAACCGTTTAAAATTGAGATGAAGAAATACGCTATCATATACCTGTCGGCTTTGTTGAGTGTTATGAGTTTTTCATGTGCACAAAGCCAGCAAAAAAAAATTACCAGCCCTAAAGGATACGATTTAACCAAGCCAACCAAATATAAAATGCCCGATGATTTGCTCGAAATTTCGGGTATTACGTTTCACCAGGGTAAGCCCGATGTGTTTTACGCCATACAGGATGAAGAAGGCAAACTGTTTTTTGGTAACCTGGGCGATACCCGTGTAGAACATACCAAGTTTGGCAAACACGGTGATTATGAAGATTTAGCCATTTGCAACAACACTGTTTTTGTACTTAAAAGCAACGGTAAAATTTATACATTTCCTTTAGGCGAAATTAAAGACCAGGAGCTTACCCACGTGCAGGAATTAGCCAACATACTACCCGCAGGCGAATACGAAAGCATGTATGCTGATGAAGCTGCCAAAAAGCTTTATGTGCTATGCAAAAACTGCGAAACCGAGAAAACTACCAAAAGCAGTACGGGCTATATTTTTAATATTTTGCCCAACAGTACTGTACAAGCTGCCGGGAATTTCAAAATTGAAGTAAAGCAAATTACCGATTTAATTAAGGATAATAAGATCAAATTTCGCCCGTCGGCAATGGCCCATAACCCGGTTACGAAGGAGTGGTACATTGTATCGGCTGTAAATAATTTGTTGGTAGTGGCCGATGCTTCGTTTAAAGTTAAAGCAGCCTATTCGTTAGAGCACAAAACGTTTTTACAACCCGAAGGATTGGCCTTTGACAGCAAGGGCAACATGTACATATCAAACGAAGGCGATGAGTTTAGCCGTGGCTCGGTATTAAAATTTAACTATTCGGGAGCCAAATAAGTCAGTTTTACGTAATTAGTAATTACAGCTGGTAACAACTTACCGGCCGTGTTTTCTAATTAGCAAAAAGCACATATGCATACTGAGGCATTTCATATAAATAAGCATTTGGCGGGCAATTACCCGGTTGATAGTGTATTGTCGTTTAACCCCTTTGTAAACCACCTCGAAAGGCATCTGCAAACGGCTGATGCAATCAAGGGTAAGTTTTACAGCTTTGCGCTCGAACATTTTAAAAGTGATGCCAATACCGGCCAAACGGCCAATGAAACCTCGCACGATCCGTATGCACTTGAGCTAATATACAGTGCCCTGTCGCCCGTTTTGCAAAGTGAAGATGATTGCTTTTGGGCACTGAGTACGCCCGTTCCTAACGAGATATTGTTTTGTACAGATGCCTTTTTTAACCTCATTACCAGTCGTGATATTAAAGAGGCTGCATCATCAATTATAACTGATGATAAAGAATTTAAGCGTCAGCAGTTAGAGTATGTTTACCGACTCATTTTAAAAAGGCTTTACCATTTTGCCACGGTTTTAAGTAGTAATGTTTATTACACATACACCAATCCGGCTACGGGTTTATTAAGGTATTACCACATACATATCAATACCAATTTTATAGATATTGAGGTAAAGGGACAATTGCCCGATCTGGATTTTGAAACTATTGAGAACTACTTGCAGAACGAGGACGGCGGTATTGATGTTTTAGCCGAAATACTGCCATTGAGCTTGTTTAAGTTCGAAGGCTTCTCGGTAATTACGCTGGAAGATGTAACATCACGGCGTGCCATTGAAGACATCAGGGACGCGATCAGTAATGCTGAAACCGACCAAAAGGAACTTTACAAGCAGGTAATTAATTCGCTCAAAATACTTACCGAAAATAAAGAGGTACGCTTTGGCTTGCTACCATTTTTAAAGTTGAATGGTGAGCCTTTGTTTGATGAATCATCCTGCTCCGAAAGTGTTTTAATGCAGTCGGCAAAACGGTATGGCGTAGCCGAGGAGGCATATATTGCTTTGGTAACCCGCTACGAAAAAGAGCCCAAAGCCAGGTTTTTTAGCTCAATAACCGAAGCTCATCAGGAAAAATATTTTATTTTGAAGGTGCTGCGCGAGTCGGGTATCAAATCGTACGCAGTAATCCCGGTTTTCCATAACAAGCACATTGCCGGTATAATGGAAGTGTACTCAGAAAAAGAGCTGGTATTTTATGAAAACCTGCTGTCGCGACTGGAGTTTGCTTTGCCGCTAATTGCCCAATTACTGCAAAACACTATCGACAGGTTTACCGATTGCATAAATGACGTTATTAAAGAGCGCTACACTTCTATCCAGTCGGCTGTGCAATGGAAGTTTAATGAGGTAGCCTGGGAGCAAATCAAAAATCCGCAAAAGCGTCGTAAAAAAGGCTATCATAATGATATTACGTTTAAAGATGTATATCCGTTATACGGTGCTATCGATATTCGTAATTCAACTATTGAACGCAACCTGGCCTTGCAGCAGGATATGCGCCGGGTTACCAAGTTACTGTTGAAGATATTTTTAACGCTTGATGAGCAATATCCCAACGAGCGTTGGCAGCCGTTAATTGATAAAACTAATAGCTGGTTGCATAAGCTGCAAAACCCCATCAATACCAGCGAAGAGGTTTTAATTAATGAGTTTTTGGAAGACGAGGCCGGGAAGGTGTTAGAAGAGTTTAAAGGGCTGAATCCGGAGAGCGGAGAAGTTATGGACACTTATCTCGAAATGATTTCGCAGGATAATGATGGTCCGGCATTTACACAGCGCAACCGTCTCGAAAACGCCATGCAGAGTATAAATCACTGCATCAATAGTTACTTTGAGCGCGCCCAGCATGAGCTGCAAAAAATATATCCCAACTACTTTGAAAAGTTCAGGACTGATGGCGTAGAGTACGATATTTATGTAGGACAATCCATATTCCCTAAAAAAGCATTTAGTGCCGATTGTTTAAAGAAATTGCGCCTTTGGCAGCTAACCTCCATGGTTGATATTGCCCGCCAAACTCATAAACTGTTAGACCATTTACCTGCCGACCTGCAAACCACCCAGCTTATCTTCATCCATAGCATGGCTATTGATATTTGCTTTAGGAACGATGAGCGCCGGTTTGATGTGGAGGGGGCCTATAATATCCGCTATGAGGTTATTAAAAAGCGTATAGACAAGGTAATGCTCCTGGATGGTTCAGAGCGGTTAACCCAGCCCGGCAAAATTGCTATAGTTTATTTTACCGACGAAGAAGCCCAGGAGCAACTTGGCTACATTAAACAAATACAGAAGCAGAAAATGCTGTTACCCGAGGTAGAAGATTTAAAGTTAGAAGAACTGCAAGGCGTAGTAGGTTTAAGAGCGTTAAGGGTTAGTATTGATTTTGGAGAGTAGATCACCATCATTTTACCAGCTGTAAACAAAAAAGCAACCCCTAACCGAGGTTGCTTTTTTTATATTCCTTAAAAAATACTTAATTCATACCATAAACACTTTCCTGCTCCTGCGCTAATGCTAAAGCGCGGGTACGGCGATCAGAACGTTTGTTAAACATCATACGTTGCAATTTATGAGTTAAAAAAGCCGAACCGGTACCAACCAATACTCCTGCTAAAACATCGCTGGGGTAGTGTGCCCCACGGTACATGCGTGAGTAAGCAGTGGCACCTGCAAAGGCAAAACTTGGCGCAATTACATACCATTTAGGATAAGCCAAACTTACCGATGTAGCTACCGAAAATGCGGTAGAGGTGTGACCTGAAGGGAAAGAGTAATCGGTAGGGGAGGTGTTGCCTTGCAAAACAATTTTATCGCCATAAGTAACAAACGGACGCTGACGCTGAATGGTACTCTTCATCATCATGGTAATAGCGGTGTTACCTAATAATGAAATACCTGTGTTTATTGCCGTTTGCTTAAGTTTTTGATCATGATTAACCATGCTGATGGCCATCAATGTAAGCGGCGTAGCGGCCGACATGTAAACAGCGTGATTGGAAACAAATTTCCATCCGGCATTTTCGTTACCGCCGTTGGGGTTGAATTTGTTTAGTAAATTGATGTCCCAGTTTTGAGCTTTCGCAAACGATGCCTGGATTACCAGCATCAACACAATTAGTTTAAATTTCATCTATAAGTAAGGGTTATTAAGTATAACTTTTTTCTCTATAACTAATACTCTGATAATGAAAGGCTGGTTAATTAGGGTTATATTGTTGCAACTATCCTAAAACGAGGTTTAAAATAGCGTGCCGATTTATAAAATTAATAAAAAATAAATGATTTGCAAGTATTTATCTGATATCTTGAATTCTACAAACGGCTGACAGATAAATAAATTGCATGATTGTTTACAAACTTTTTAAACCGTTTCTGTGGCTTGTTTACGGTGTTGGCGCTGAGTTTGTTTCCTTAAAAGATTAATTACTGAATATGCCCCTATAATTGCGGGGAAAAATAGCAGGAATGAACGCTGTAATAATGTAAATATAGAAAGCAGGGCAGCAGGCACGATCTTGCCAAATAGTACAGATATGCTCACCTCGGCAAAGCCGCTGCCACCGGGGCTTGGTGCAAAGTATATCATAAATTGTATGAGTATTTGTATTGATATTACTTGTACCAGGCTGGCATTTACACCCAATCCTAACAATATCACATACTGCATGCAATACTTATTCATGTATAGCAGGGTGGTTATAATTAAGCTAAGCGGAAACAAAAAAGGATGCTGCTTAATGATAACACTGCAGGTTTGCTGGTACTTAGAAATATTTACATATGATTTTTCAGCCCAGGCTGCCAGTTTTTCTTTACGCTTGGGGAATACGGCAGATAATCCGTTAGCGATTTTTTGGATGATAATACCTACCCAAACCGGTTTCCAAAACGCCAGTAAAAATGCCAACAGGAATAGCAAAAAGAAGCTGAAACCATATTTAAGCATGGCAGGTACTATGCCGCTTACGTAGCTGGTATCCATTAGCATAATGGCTACAAAGCCCGCTAACGGCATAAATATGAGCGTAGCCCCCATATTAATTAGGCTCACGGCAAAGGCATCAATAAAGGTAACGCCCGCGCTGGTATACACATAAATTTGAGCCGGACCAGCACCACCGTGTGCCGGGGTAACCGCCCCCATAAACATATTGGCCACATTGGCCCTGAAACTAACCCAGTGTGACACTTCGGGGTTTAGCTTACGTATGTAAATATGGTTGCGCCAACTGCCCAGCATCAAATCCACAAAAAGCATCCCCAAACAAATGGCAATGTATTTATAGGAGATGTGCTTAAGCGCTTCAACCGTTTGCCCGGTGTTGTTATAAAAAAAGATTCCGGCTATGGTTAAAACTGTAATTAGTGCAAACCAAAGGCTGCCCTTAATAATGATATTCTTATCAAATACCGATTTTACTTCCTCCTTGCCTTCAACTTCTATTTGCTTTTCTTGTTGAGAAGAAGCATTGACGGGGCTACCTGGATTATGGTTTGACATGTTGTGGTATGGTTATGGTTGTTTGGTGAGTTTGTATTGAATATTAGTAAAGCGATTCGCCTTCGGATGCTTTAGGCGTGATGCCTTTCCATTTCAAAATAGAGTTGAACAGGTCTGCGGTACGTGCCGGGTGCGTATTCCAGTTTTTTTGGTTATAAATAAGCGGTACGTTAATGTGCGATTTGTGCAGTGAACCATGCGAACCTAAATGCTCTGGATATTCCCAAAAATCGCGCAGGTCATGCCCTACACGGGCGCTAATTACAATATCGCCGGCACGGCGGCTTCGGAATAACTGGTGTATCTGGAATAACGAGTCGGGGTAATCAGTTTCAAACGTAGCTTCTAAGGCTGCACGGTGGCCGGTTACCTCAATATCACGGCCCTGTTTAAGCGGGTCGGCGCTTTCAGGGCGATAGATGAATTGATCACCACTTACCTGTACGGTGGCTTTACCTTCGGCGCTATGTACTACGTAAGTTTGTTCTGCATTGCCACGGTAAATGCCAAAGTCAACCGCTTGCTCGGCAATCAGGCTATCTAAACGGCTTTTGCCCATGGCAGTCATAATTTCATTTTCACGCAGCGGATGGTCGCCCTCGTGGTTAAGCAGGTGTATGCTGCCAAACGAGTTACCCGAGATCATAACGGCCGATTTTGGATTGCTTTTCCAGATAGTAGGATAGTAAACCGATTTAAGGCCGTTGTTGGTCATCCAATCGCCCAGGTCGAGGTGTTTATCGGTTGGGGTTAGGCCATGATCTGATGTCATTACAAACAAGGTGTCATCCCACCAGCCTTTCTGCTCGAGGAGGGCACGTACTTCGCCCAAACTGTTGTCAACAATCTTATAAGCCTCAATGGTGCGCGGGTCGCGCACGTGGTGATAGTGCGAATCCCAGTCCACACTCGGGAACACGGCAAACAAAAAATCGAAATCTTTGCCCGAGTTCAGCATCTCCATAATGCGTTGGTGCCCTTGCAAATCAACCGGGTGATGGCGTTTCCAAAAGTGGGCACGGGTATACAATAAGCCTTTACCCTTTTTACCTAAATCATACTCATCGGGCACGCTGCGGGTAATCATGTTGTACAGGTTGTACGATTCGCCCATGAGCTCAAACAATGTAGGCTTATCGGCCGGCATATCGGTATTAAACCAGGCCGCTTCGGGTCCGCAGTACGAGCGCATGGCCATTTTGTTCCAGCGGGTACGCTTAAATTCTTTTTTATCAAACCAGCGTATGCCCGTAATACCCATTGTGCCGGGGAAATGTCCGGTTAAAAAAGGCAGGTAAGCGGGTCCGGTGGTTGATGGGAAACAAGTGGTAGCTTTGCGGTAAGTACCTTCGTCAATTATCCGTTTTATGTTGGGGAGTAGTCCCTGGTTTATTAGTTCGGGCATTATTTCGGCATGCGCACCGTCGACCAGATAAAAAAGGGTCCGTTTTTTATTTTGCATTAATGATTACTTGTAATGTAGGGTTGTATTGCTTTAAAGGCGGGTTTTAATAACCGGTAAATATAATTTATAGGATTTAAAATAACCGGTTAATCTTAAATAATCATTAAACTATGCACTGTTTAAATAATAGTAAACGTGCTTTAACAACTTTTTAATATTTATTTTGTAGTTGAATAAATCTCAGCATCACAAATAAACATTTTCGATGTTATTGATTAACTTGTTTTAAATTACAACCAACAACCGGTTAGCCCATAAATGCCTTTGAAAAAATATTACTTATCCTGTTTACTTGCCACAGGTATTACCTTACCTGTAATTACTGCTTCGGCTCAAATTAAAAATAAGCCCGATAGCATTACCGTTGCCGTTGCACCCGATTACAACGACGTAAGTGGCGTACATCGTATTTTACTGGGCGAAAATTATCGCAAAAGAGTGGGGAAAGCCTGTTAAACTGCGCATAATTGACCTAAGCAAAGAAAAAGGCGGTCTTACCATTGAGCAAAAAGGCGGCGGTATGCAAACCAAATCGTTAAGGTTGGTTGATAAAACAGGGCAGGAGTGGGTATTACGCTCGGTGCAAAAATATCCTGAGCGGGTATTGCCGCCAACCCTGCGTTCGGGTTTAACCAAGGCTATCATTCAAGATCAAACCAGCACGGCAAATCCCTTTGCGGCGTTAACAGTTCCTGTAATGGCCGATGCCTTGAAAATTCCGCACTCAAACCCCGAAATTGTTTACGTGGGCGATGATCCTGTTTTAGGAAAATACAGCAAAGATTATAAGAATAGCGTATTCCTGTTCGAAGAGCGTGAGCCGTTAGAATCGGAAAAAACCGACAATACTAAAAAGGTACAAAAGAAACTTCGCGAAGACAATGATGTAGAGTTTGATAAAAAACTGGTATTGCGTGCACGCCTGTTTGACCAGGTATTGGGCGATTGGGACCGCCACGACGATCAATGGCGCTGGGATAAACAAAAAGACGGCGACAAAACCTTTTACACTCCTATACCGCGCGACCGCGACCAGGTGTATTACAAAACATCGGGCATATTGCCCTGGATAGTGGCTCACCAATTTCTTAAAGCAAAGTTTCAGCCTTATAATGCCGAAATACGCGACATAGGTGCCTGGAACTTTAACGGCCGCTTTTTTGACCGCTACTTTTTGCGCGAACTCAACGAAAAAGATTGGAAAGAGCAAATTGAGTATGTGCAAACACACCTTACCGATGAGATAGTTAACCAAGCCATGCACCGTATGCCCGATGAGGTTTATAAACTGTCGGGTCAAAAAATTACTAAAACTTTAATTGCACGCCGGGATAACCTCATAAAAATGGGACTGGAGTACTACAAGTTTTTATCGGGACAGGTTGATGTTCCGGCCAGCGAGAAGAACGAGCATATTGAGGTTGATTTGAAAGACAGTGGGCGGGTAAAGCTTACCATTCGTAATATTAAAAAAGATAACTCCTTAGGTCGTGAGGTGTACAAACGCACCTTTAAGCCCGATGAAACTAAAGAGGTACGTATTTATGGCTTTGGCGGTGGTGATAAGTTTGAAGTAAAAGGAGAAGGAAAATCGCCTATTAAGGTGAGGATGATCGGTGAAAAAGGCAGTGTGGATACCTTTACGGTAAATAAGGAAGTTGATAACCGTGGACGCTTATATATTTACGACCGTAAGGATGAGCAAAATATACTGCCTGATAGAAAACAGGCCAAAATACGTACATCAACCGATACCGGAGTGACTTACTACGAGCGTAAAAACTTTGAATACGACCGCCCCGAACCTATTATTTATGCCCGGTACAATAATGATTATGGTGTAATATTGAGTGCCGGTTATGCATTTACCAAGCACGGCTTCCGTAAGCTGCCTTACGATTGGCGGCAGGAATTATTGGTTAATTATGCCTTTGGCCGTAAATCATTTGTAATACGTTACAATGCCGATTTTAAGCAACTGATCGGTAAAAACGACCTCATGATACATGTTACCTCGCGTGGCCCGCATAACATTAGTAACTTTTTTGGAATAGGTAATAACACACTTTTTGAAAAGGATAGTGAGTTTATCAATTACTTTCGTAACAGGTACGATTATTTGTACGGCGATGCCCGTTTGGCGCATACCTATGGCAAGGTAAAACTAAGTGCCGGTGTAACCAGCCAATATTATCATGCCGGGGTGGGTGATAATGATGATAAGTATTTACAGCAATTTAGCCGGCAAAACCCTAATGAAAGTGTGTTTAGCAACAAAACCTATGCGGGTTTAATTACCGGTGCCGAAATGGATACCCGTAACAGCCAAATGCTGCCTACTAAAGGGGTATACATGAATACTACTTTGCGCGGCTTACAGCAACTCAATCAGGATCATAGCCGCTATGCCCAGTTACTGTCAGAAGTGAGTTTTTACAACGATTTAACCCATGATTCAACCTTTGTACTGGCTACTCGCTTTGGCGGTGGAACAACATTGGGGCATGCCGAATTTTTTCAGCAATTGAAATTAGGCGGATCAGATAATTTGCGCGGCTTTCGTACATGGAGGTTTACCGGTAAAAGCATGGTGTATAACAATATTGAAGCGCGTATAAAGCTGTTTAATTTCAACTCCTACCTGTTTCCAGGCACATTGGGCTTAATAGGCTTCAACGATATTGGCCGGGTTTGGACACCCGGGGAAAAATCGGCCAAGTGGCATGATGGTTACGGTGGTGGCTTCTTTTTGGTTCCGGCCGAGTTACTGCTCATACAAGCAACAATGGCAGGTTCAAAAGAAGGAAAGTTCGTTTATGTAAATTTGGGATATAGGTTTTAAAGATTTGTGATTGGTTAAGTAGTTGATTGGTTGAGTTGTTTCAAAGGAAGTTATATCAAATGAAACAATAGGTGTGCAAGCAGATTGCCAACTAATCAACTAATCAACTAATCAACTAATCAACTAATCAACTAATCAATTCATCTTCAAACATTGGTTAACCGTGCCAATAAGGTCGGTAAGGTCAAAGGGTTTTGCGATAACTGCATCGCATCCAAAGCTAAAAAAGTCGATAGTGTTGGTGGTATAGGCCGAAAAGATAATAACCGGGGTTTTGTGTAACTGCTTGTGCGATTTAATGGTACGGCATATATCTCCGCCATTGCCATCCATCAGCTTAAAATCGAGGATGATAAGATCGGGGTTGTATTCTTCGGCTACGCCAACTATGCCAGTACTGTCAGAAGTTGATTTCACTTCGAACTGCTCGTAAGTAAGCACCTCATGAACTACTTCAAGTATGTCCATATTATCATCAAGCACCAAAATCCGTTTGAGCATACCAATAGTTTAAACTAAAATACGAAGGGAAATGCATGTAATATGCAATCGTGATTTTAATTAATACAAAATTACTAAAAATATTTGTTAATATTTATGTTGTATATTGTCAATTTTGTGTATAAATAAGATATATGAATTTGTTTATTTTTAACTAATAGTTAATATTTAAGGAAAATAATAAACAAAGTTTTGATGCGGTTAGTACACTTAATGAGTGAGTTTCTCTATTTTTAAAAGTAATTCTTCCATCTCAAATGGCTTCGCCAAAAAATCATCGGCTCCTGATTGTATGGCCGATTGCGCAATATCCTTGCTGGCCGATACCATGAGCACCGGTATATGGCGAGTGCTTGCGTTAGCTTTTAATTCCTTGCAAATATCCCTTCCATCACAGCCCGACATCCATATATCAAGCAGCAGCACATCCGGATATTCACTGAGTTTTAATACATCATTACCATCATAGGTTGAACTAACCTGGTATCCATAAAAATCGAGCATTATTTCAACAGCATCCACGATTCCCGGATCGTCGTCTGCAATTAATATTCGCTTGCGCATGTTACACTTGAGTAACCACAAACTTAAAAAATTGTTAATTTAGATGAAGGGTGATTTATTAATTTTTAATGAGAGGGTTAGGGGTGATTAACAGGTAATGCAAAACAGAAGGTTGACCCCTGGCCCTCAACCGATGTTACCCATATGCGGCCTCCCTCGCGTTTAATAATTTCTGATGATATATACAACCCCAGGCCTAACCCCGGAAAAGTGTGCTGCTTGTCACCGCTTACCCGGTAAAACTGCTCAAAAACCTTGTGCTGTTTATCTTCCTTTATACCAATACCAAAATCCTGAACGCAAACGTTTATTTCGTTATTTTTTAGTGAAGTACGCACAATAATTTTATCGGCCTGGGGCGAATATTTAATGGCGTTACTAATGAGGTTGGTAATAACTTGTACAATGCGGTCTTTATCGGCATAGGCGGTGCCGGTAGTGTTCAGCTCAAGGGCAATCTGGTGTTTGCTCGTTGTTCGCTGAAGGTCTTCAACCAATTCGGTAATCAGTTGGTTAAAATCAAAATAATCATCGTTAAACTGCAAACGGCCCGATTGTATTTTGGTAACATCCAATAAATCGCCTATCAAACTGGTAAGCCGGTCAATCTGGTTGTTCATTTTACCCAGCATGGCCGATTTTTCATCGCCTTCGCGCATGAAAATGGTCTGCAAAACCTGGGTGTATGCTTTTAAGCTGGTAACCGGGGTTTTTAATTCATGACTGGCAATGCCTATAAATTCGTCTTTTTGCTGTTGCAGTTGCTTTTGGTCGGTAATATCAACACATGCCCCAACGTAACCTTTAAATATGCCCTCTGCATTATACTGGGGGTTACCGGTGCATACCACCCAGCGTATTTTGCCATTGAGGTGCGTAATCCTGAAAAAGCTTTCATGCACAACCTGGGCTTTAAAATCATTTATAAACTTATCGGCTGCTACCTGTACGTCATCAGGTAAAACACTATTGAGCCAGCCGCTGCCTAAATGCTCATCAAGCGGCCTGCCGGTCCAGTTTACCCAAACCTGGTTTACA
The DNA here is from genome assembly GCF_031951985.1 of Mucilaginibacter terrae. Lineage (NCBI taxonomy): Bacteria > Pseudomonadati > Bacteroidota > Sphingobacteriia > Sphingobacteriales > Sphingobacteriaceae > Mucilaginibacter > Mucilaginibacter terrae. The sequence continues at coordinate 4,379,034 of NZ_JAVLVU010000001.1, forward strand.
TACGTAATTTCTCCACTGTTATCAGTCATCCACAACGCAGTGGGTGATGCTGTGGTAATAGCCCTGAAAAGCTGCTCGCTTTCAATAAGTGCTTTACGGGCGGCTATTTCGGGGCGCAAATCGCGCACCACCGAAGCGCGACCTAAAGGCTCTCCGCTTGCCACATCGCGTACCAGGAGGGAGGTGGCATAACCCGGTATAGCTTCGCCGGTTTTGTGATTACGGTAAATAACCTCTCCTTCCCAACGGCCATGCTTTAAAAGCGATGGATTAATTTCTTCGGCCACCCGTTTTACCTGATCGGGCATAACGTATTCAACAGTAGGGCGCTGGGCTTCCTGCAGGCTATCAAAGCCCATCATTTTTTGCCCGGCTTTATTCAGGTAAGTTAGTTTGCCGTCCCAATTACTCAATGCAATTAAATCGGTGCTGTTGTCAATAAGCCATAAGAGCCGTTGCTGCTCCAGTTTGGCCTCAGCATCGGCTGTAATATCTTCAACTATGCCCGAAAAGTGGGTCGGTTTTTTAGTATTGTCGTAAGTGTATCGCCCGGTTACTTTTATCCAATGTACCGAGCCATCGTCCCATACAACCCGTGCTTCGTATGATAACTTGCCTGTGCGTAAAGCTTTTTCGTATGCCGCCTTACGTACTTTTAAATCTTCGGGGTGTACATATTTGATGAATGCCTCGCGGTTTAAATCCACGGCTTCGTTGCCCGTAAGTATTTTGGCAAATAAAGGGGTATAGCTTATGGCATTAGTAGCCAAATGCACCAGGTAACTGCCGGCATCAATATTTTCGAGTGCGAGTTGGGCTAACTGTTCGGCCGATTTTATTTTCTCATCGGCAAAAACCTGCTCGCTTATGTCTAACGTAATTCCCGAAAAACGGTAAGGTTGGCCATTGGTATTAAAATAAGCCTTACCCTTACAATGTAGCCAGCGCAGCTTTTTATCTACGGCACCAATTGTCCTGAATTTAATATCGTAATTACCACCGCTTTCGTGGTTTAAGGCTCTTGTAACCGCTGCATCAACCAGCAGGCGGTCGTTGGGATGTATATATTTTAGTGCTTCCTCATAAACCACTACATCATCCTTTGGAAAGCCATATAACTCTTTGGTGCGCTCATCCCAACTAACCTTATTGGTATCGAGGTTGAGGTACCATGTACCTATTCCTGCTGCTGCTAAAGAAAAATTGAGCTGCTCCTTTATTTCGTGGGCGTGCTTGCGGGCTGTTACCTGCCCCGTAACGTTGGTAGCAGTATTAAGTATAGCCCACACTTTACCCTCAGCATTAAACAAGGGCTTGTAGGTAAATGAGTAATAGTTGTCCTGTAGTTGGCCGTCAATGATCATCTGCACAAGATCTTCCTCGGCTTCATAAGGTTTGCCGGTGGTAAAAACATCTTCGAGCAGTTGAAAAAACGGTTGGCCTTCCAATTCGGGTAATGCCTCTTTAAGGGTCTTGCCTATAACCGAGCCATCTTTGCCCCATGCATCACAAATCATGGCCTTGTTAGCCAGCCTTATGCGCATTTCGCGCCCCTCGTACAATGCAATAGGCGTAGGCGATTCTTCAATAATTGCGCTGAAAACAGCAACATCGGTTGGGGCGTGGTTCATAATAATGATAGTAACAAAAATACATTAATGTTGCGAACGCAACCATAGCCTTAAGTGGTAATAATAAAAAGAAATAAATTTATAATTGATTAATGGCGAATTTCTAATAACTAAAAAAGTGAGTACTGCGCAACCACACTTTCGTATATGTACGGCCTAACTGTTATTGCCGGTTGGGTATGGCCTTTTATGGTATATACAGGCGTTTCTTCATAGCGCGATGCTATAACAACCTGTGTTTGGCCTGCGTGGGGTAAAAACATTTGATGGGCAAGGGTAGGGCAATTATTGTCTTTTGATAAGTGGGAGAGTAGCACCAAACTCATAAACGCAGGTCGGTGGGTGGTAAACAGCTCGACGCGCCTGTTTATTTGACAAGTGCCCACGGCCCCCGGTAATGCGTTTTTTAAGATGGTACGGATAGTTGCCCTGCGCCAGCATTTGCTCATCGTAATTAGCTTCTAAAAATGCAGCGTGGCACTGCTTGAAGTGCTTGATAAGATGCTCACAAGGTGCGCCAATATCGGTAAATACGCCTACATTAACATCATTATAACTTACCACAAAACTATGCGGATGTGCCGCATCATGAAATTTAGGAAAGGCGCTTATGCTTAACCCGCCCACTTGTACCGGCTCATACGCTTTAAAAGTTTGAATTAAATTCTCCTCTAAAAATAAACGCCCGTACTGCATGGTAGCGGTAGTAATGTAAACCGGAAGCTGGTATTTTTTAGACAGAACGGTAAGACCACGAATATGATCAGAATGCTCGTGCGATATAAATATGGCTTTAACCTTTTGCATACTGAGGTTTAACCTCAGCATACGGCGTTCTACCTCGCGGCAGGATATGCCTACATCAACCAGCACGGCTTCGTGCTCATTGCCCACATAGTAGCAATTGCCGTTACTGCCCGAGTTTAGTGATGTTATATACAGCGCCATATTTAATTGCAAAGTAACCGGTTTTTATGCACATATGTTAACATAAGGGTTAAATAATTTCGGCTTAATTTTAGTATGAGGTCCGTTTTATGGAATTTAAAATCTAAAAATTTTAGTAAAAATTAAAAGGTTTTGTTCATCTTTGCCATACATACTCAAATCACAATCATGTACCGTAGCATTAACGATTTCCTGGCCGATTGGCAGCAAGAGGCGGCAAATACCGCTAAAATTTTTGCCAATATAACCGAGGAGGTAAAGGGCATTAAAATTAATCCTAATATACGCTCGTTAGAGCGCCTGGCCTGGCACATTACCGAAACCATAACCGAGATGGGTACCAAAGCCGGTTTGTTTGACAGCAACCTGCTGGAGCATCAGCCGGTACCGGCCACCTTTGCCCAAATTGCAGCCACTCACCAAAAATATAATGCCCTGCTGGCCGAGGCCGTAACCAAGCGCTGGGTTGACTCGGGCTTAACCGATGAGGTACCCATGTACGGCGAGAGCTGGGCAAAAGGAACGGTGTTGAGTGTATTAATTGCCCACGAGGCGCATCATCGCAGCCAAATGACCGTTATTATGCGGATGGTGGGCTTGCCGGTTCCGGGCTTATATGGCCCATCGGCTGAGGAATGGGTGGCTTATGGCATGGCCGTTCAAGAATAAAACTTAACCCTGCATCTGCCTTATAATAAAACGGGCGACCTGTATATTACAGGTCGCCCGTTTTGTATAATGTAACAAGAGGTAGTTTAAGATTAATTCCCTACCAATTATGCATTTGTATATTAAAAACTCTTTCTCGGCCTTTTAGGTCGTTCGGTTTCTGACGATTGGTTGTTGTTATTATTGTTATAGCTCCGGTTGGGGTATGAAGTATTGCGTGGGGCATTGAAATTGCGCTTTGGTGGCGGTTTTACCGGGCGTTCTTCTGATAGTTTGACAGTTAGCTCTCTGTCGACCATTGTGGTACCATCCAGGGCTGCTGCGGCTTGTGCAGCACCATCCTCGGTAAGCATTTCAATAAAAGCATAGCCCTTGCATTTACGGGTTTGCTTATCACGTACAATTTTAATGGTACTTATGTCGCCATGAGGGGCAATAAGCTTCGCCAGTTCAATTTCAGTAATTTCGAGTGGGAAACCGCTCACGAATAGTTTTACCATAACAATGTAAAGTACGCTAATTTAGCGCAAATATTGTGCAAGAAATGAATTATAGCCCATAGTAAATTTGCTGCTCATAAAAAACATATCTAAATTATACTCCAAGGCGTTTTATGTTAAATGGAAATAAGATGGTGACCAATAATTAGCTCATAATAAACTATCTAAAACCTCCACACCAATATGCGGCTGGTTTTTTGCCCTTGCGACATGGTGATGGTCTTTACATCTGTAGCACCTAAATAGTCGAGCGATTTGTAGCAACCTGGTAGCGTTGTTTTTTGTGAAATTAATGATGAAAACCACTTGCATGATTTGGCAAACTGTTTACTCTCGCTCATTATTTTGTTTAGGAAACGTGGTTCGCCACCCTCACACCAAAGCTCGTTGTTGCGGCCGCCAAAATTTAAACCGGGGTTGGTATCTTGTCCAAGTTTTTCCCATTTACGTTGTGATTTTTGCAGTACCTCTTTTGACGATGAATGGAACGGGGGGTTGCACATCGTAATGTCGAATTTTTCACCGGATTTTATAATGCCTTCAAAAATGTGCGCATATGAAGTTTGCTTACGTATATCAATTGCTCCCGCAAGACCATTGTCTTTAACGATCTTTTGGGCCGATGCCACAGCAATGTAATCAGCCTCGCTGCCAACAAAGCTCCATCCATAAGCTTTGTGCCCAATAAGCGGATAAATGCAGTTGGCGCCCACACCAACATCCAGTACTTTGATGCTATTGCCGGTTGGCACCTTGCCGTTGTTATCTTCGGCTAATACATCGGCTATATAATGAATGTAATCGGCACGGCCGGGGATAGGCGGGCATAAAAATCCTTCAGGAATATCCCATGAAGCAATGCCATAACTTTGTTTTAGCAATGCCTGGTTAATGGTTTTAACGGCCTCAGGGTTGGTAAAATTAACTGTTGGCTCGCCCTGTTCATTTTCGGTAACGAATTCGCGCAAAGCGGGCAGGGCTTTTATTAACGCTTTAAAATCATATCGCCCACGGTGTAAATTACGCGGGTGTAAATTGGTTTTCTCGGTACTGTTACTTGGTATTTTGTTTGCCATTATAAAATGCTCTTTAAGTTGGCCGGCGAATAGTTGATAGATTTTAAGGTTTTGTTATCGTGTTTACGGTAAACCAAAAATAGATCGTCCTCATTTTTATAATAAGCTTCGCAGCCATCTTTTTGTTTATAGTGTGCTATGGTGGCATTTGCCTCTTCTATAGTTTGGCAAGCCTTGCTCATGTTAGAGCGGTGTACCTCATCAAACAAAGTTTTAAATTTTTCGCCCAAACCAAATTCCAAAATAGCGCCAGCCAACACATATTGTATATCGCACAGGGCATCGGCCACCTCTGTTAGATCATTATTTTCAATAGCTTCCTGCAGTTCTTTAACCTCCTCGGCTAATAGCGACACGCGTAAGTTACAGCGTTCTTTCGAAGGAATAGCCGGGCTGCTAACCACCGGGTGTTTAAACGTTTTATGAAATTCGGCTACCTGGTTTAGTGCGCTTGGTTCTTGCATGTTTTTAGCAAAATGTATTGCGGTAAAATTAGGGTATTAAATCTGTTTTTTTTGGGGAGAAATTTAGGCTTTATCAATTTGATGCTTGAACTGGAAAACTGAAAATATTAAGAAAATTGTAGCTTTGAAATACAGATAATTTAGTCTGTTAGTTTAATAAGTTTTCAAGGTGAGACTGTTTAACTTTTTGTACAAAAAACCTATCTTCAAAAATAGAATTGATTATTTCTATGAACATCCTGAATTGTTAGTAGATATTGAATTTGCCAACCGTACTAACAAGAAAAAAGAGTTTGGGTTGAGCTATCTTGTCAAGAATTTGAAATTGATTCTAATACAGAATATCGTATAGTTACTCACGACAAATATTTTAGAATCGAATTTGATTCGGATGATTCGATAATATTTTATCTACAACATAGTTTTGGTTTTAAGTTATATAAACGTCCGGTATCAGAGCAAGTAAAAAATCCTCACGATTGGATATTAGATTGTGACACGTCAGAAATAAATTAAAACCATTTTTTAATAGAAAATAGCAGTACAATAATATTGAGTACCATAGCGCTAAGCAGTTGGTTCGGGTATCCACTCAACCTTTGGTTCTGTAGCTGAAATTACATCGATCAAATCATCACATACTAACAAATAGTGCTTTAAATCATAATCGTCAAATATTCCATAACCTTCTTCTTTAAACCAGTTCAAATATTTTGAATTGGACGAAACATTGAAAGGATTAGTCCAGGTTTCTTCTGAAAGGAATTTCATCCTTCCCGACTCCAGCGTATAACGATATGTAAAACATCCTCTAAAGCTCACTTGGATATACCTATTCCCATCATTTGGATATGTAGCCATAACAATCGTCAATACATTTGCTTCATGCTTTATTGAGTATAAATATATATTAATAGGAACTCCTTGTAAAGGAGAAAACGGCTCATAGTGGTCTAAATTCATTTAATTTTGAAGCTAAGCCCTTTTTATCGAATAAACAAAAAAAGCTGCCTCTTCCGAAGCAGCTTTTTTTATATTAAGCTTATCAAACAACTATGCATACATTTCATCACGCTGTTGTTGTACAACATCGCTGGTAATGTAGTCATCGTAGCTCATCATTTTATCAATGATGCCTTTTGGTGTTAATTCAATTACGCGGGTGGCTACGGTTTCGGTAAGCTCATGATCTCGCGATGTGAATAGGATAGTGCCTTTAAAATCTTTCATGCCGTTGTTGAGGGCGGTAATCGATTCCAGGTCAAGGTGGTTGGTTGGCTCATCAAAAATCAGCACGTTAGGTTGTTGCAGCATCATGCGGCTAAACATGCAACGCATTTTTTCACCACCCGAAAGTACGGTGCTTTTCTTCAAAACTTCTTCGCCCGAGAATAACATACGGCCTAAAAAGCTACGGATAAATTGTTCATCCTTGTCGCCGGGAGCATATTCGCGCAACCAGTCAACCAGGTTTAAATCTTTGCCTTTAAAATACTCGGCATTATCAATCGGCATATCGGCCGGGTTAATGGTAATACCCCATTTAAAGCTGCCGGTAAAATCGGTATCTCTACCGGTTAAAATATCGTAAAATGCCGTTGTGGCCAAGCTGTTTTTGGAAAGGATGGCAATTTTATCGCCTTTACCTACCATGAGGTTAATGTTTTTAAACATCACCTCGCCGTTAAGCGTTTTGCTCAGGTTTTCAATCTGTAAGATCTGGTCGCCCGCCTCGCGGCTTTGCTGGTTAAACATAATAGCCGGATACTTACGGTTCGATGGTTTAATTTCATCGAGGTTAATTTTATCCAAAGCCTTTTTACGGCTGGTGGCCTGTTTTGATTTAGAAGCGTTGGCGCTAAAGCGGCTGATGAATTCCTGTAACTCTTTAACCTTCTCTTCCAGTTTCTTATTCTGATCTGACCGTTGTTTTAAAGCCAGCTGGCTCGATTGATACCAGAACGTGTAGTTACCTGTATAAATGGTCATCTTGCTAAAGTCAATATCTACCACGTGCGTACACACAGTGTCTAAAAAGTGCCTGTCGTGCGATACCACCAGTACAATAGCCTCGTAACCGGCCAAAAAATCTTCAAGCCAGCTAATGGTATTAATGTCCAAGTCGTTGGTAGGCTCATCCAGCAACAAAATATCGGGTTTTCCAAATAGCGCCTGTGCTAATAACACACGTACCTTTTGCGTACCGTCAAGCTCTTTAAGTAATTTATAGTGCGTATCTTCTTTAATACCTAAGTTACTCAATATGGTGGCAGCGTTGCTTTCGGCATTCCAGCCGTCCATTTCGGCAAACAGGTTTTCCAGTTCGCCGGCACGCTCACCGTCGGCATCGGTAAAATCCTCTTTAAGATAAATGGCATCTTTTTCTTTCATGGTGTTGTAAAGCTCTTTGTAGCCCATCAACACGGTTTCGATAACCGGAAACTCGTCAAACTCGTAGTGGTTTTGTTTTAAAACCGCCATACGCTCGCCGGGAGTAAAACTCACCGAACCGGTAGTAGGATCAATATCGCCCGAAAGAATTTTGAGGAAAGTAGATTTACCAGCACCGTTTGCGCCAATAATGCCATAACAGTTGCCTTGTGTAAACTTTAAGTTTACATCCTCGAATAAGATGCGCTTACCAAAGCGCAATGATAAATTTGAAACGTTAATCATGCAGTTCTTTGAAAAAGAATTTGGGCAAAAATACGGTAAAAATGCCACAGTTTTCGCGTTTTGGGCATTAAAATCAACAACATATGTGTTACCGTGACACTAAATGTGCATTTTAAGTAATACTAATAATTTGATATTCTTAACTTAAGAATTGTTTTATTGAAAACTTTTATAGATAATAATAAACATAACTGCCAAAAATTGAAAAATGCCTCTTAGGGTGTCAAAAACACAACTTATGGACGTTCTTTTGCGTTTAATATTACAAAAACACACCATTATTATGTTAGCAATAATAGCAGGATTAGTAGTAGTAAATGTAATAGTTGCAGCTTACAACTCGCAAAGCAAAAGAGTTTATTAAACTTTTAACCAGCCGCAGTTTTACTGCAAAGGCTTCATTTATAAAAACACAACAGGCCGACTATTTTGGTAGCGGCCTGTTTTTTTATTTTATATAGTACTTACTACTTACCCCACTCGGCAGGGTTTTCGCGCCATTTTTTTAACAGTTCTACACTTTGCTTGTTAATGTATTGCTTTTCTTCGGCAAACTCTAACATAGCCGGGTAGTTTGACAGGGTTATATAACGACATTTGGCTTTTTTGAAATTATCATCGGCCACATCAAACCCATAAGTAAATATGGCTGCCAAACCTGCAACTTCATAACCGGCAGCACGCAAAGCATCAACGGCCTGTAAGCTGCTTTTTCCGGTAGATATCAGGTCTTCAATTACTACTACACGATTGCCGGGCATAATTTCGCCTTCGATCATGGAGCCCGTACCGTGTTCTTTAGGTTTAGAGCGTACGTAGATAAAAGGTAAGCCTAATTCTTGCGCTACCAACGCACCTTGTGGTATGCCCGCTGTGGCTACACCTGCAATACATTGTACCGAGCCAAATTCTTCCTGAATGGCCTGGGTGAGTTTTTGACGAATGTAGGTACGGATAGATGGATGAGATAACGTTACGCGATTATCACAGTAAATTGGCGATTTCCATCCCGAAGCCCATGTAAAAGGATTGTCGGGTTGTAATTTAATTGCTTTAATTTGCAACAGAAATTCAGCCACTTGCTGTTCAATCTCATTTTTATTAAACATGGCACAAAAATACAGAATTTATATCAACCAAAAGGTGGTTTTAATTACGCAATCGGTACCAATGCATCCCGAGCAATACGAACAGCTTGACCAACAATCGTTTGATTTGAAAACTTTGTACCATAAAATTATTACCGACAACGCCAGGTTGTACTATTATATACTGGTAAATGATGCCAAATCTTTCCTCAAAAAGGTGATGAAAAGCGTTACTTTAATAGAGGCAGCCGGTGGTTTGGTGAAGAATGACAAGGGACATTATCTTTTCATTTTCCGTAACGGTAAATGGGACATCCCTAAAGGAAAACTGGAAAAAGGTGAAAAGCCTAAAGATGGTGCCGTGCGCGAAGTAGAAGAGGAGTGCGGTATTGCTATTGACGAATGCGGCAAAAAGATTGTGAACACCTACCACGTTTACACAAGCAAAGGCGAAGTGGTGCTCAAAAAAACTTACTGGTACAAAATGAAATACTTTGGAAAAGCCAAACTTAAACCACAGGTTGAAGAAGGCATAACCGAAGTACGCTGGATGACCAAAAAAGACATTGGGCTAGTGGTAGATAACACCTTTCCATCAATTATGGATGTGCTGCTTAAACGTGATTTACTTTCAGATATTCCAGCGCCTCTTTCGGAATAAACTGGCTTACATCGCCATTGTGCTTTAACACCTCGCGCACTATGGTTGAGCTGATGGATGAGTAGCCGGGTTTGCTTACAATAAAAATACTCTCAATATCGGGGGCCAGTGCATGATTCATTTGTGCAATGGCCTTCTCATATTCAAAGTCAGACACGGTACGTATACCGCGTATCATGTAGTTGGCATCAATACTCTTACAAAAATCTACCGTTAAGCCTTCGTAAGCTATGATGTGAATTTTAGGTTCCATTTCAAATACTGCCCTCAGCATTTGCTGGCGTTGCTCAATACTTAAAAAGCTTTGTTTAGAGCTGTTTACGCCAATGCCTATGTACAGCTTATCAAACAAACTAAGCGAGCGTTTTACAATATCAACATGTGCTTTGGTAACAGGATCGAACGAGCCGGGGAAAAGGGCGATTTTCATAGTTACGTATTGGGGTATAGCAAAGGTAATTTTTTGATTTGGGATTTGTGCAAATGGCGTGTTATAATTAAAATATCAGTTAAATCTTTTTGGCAAACAGCCTGTTATTGTGTTAACAAACACACAACACACCAATATGGCTATTATAGGCGAACTTATTAAGGCTGCAATTGATTTTACGGGCAAAGTAGTAAAGCAACCTGATCCGGTTAAGGCGCAGCAGGAGGTGCTTTATGATCTGCTTAACGATGCTAAAGACACCGCCTTTGGCATGCACTATAATTTTGAAGGCGTTTTAGATAGCCAGGATTTGTACAGTGCCTTTGCACAAACGGTTCCGGTGTTTGATTACGACCGTTTAGAAAAAGAGTGGTGGCACCGTATTGTAAAAGGCGAAAACGATATTACCTGGCCTGGCGAAACCCATTACCTGGCCCTCAGCAGCGGTACCACCAGCCACAGCAAAACCATACCGGTAACCGATGATATGCTCGATGCTATTAAGCGCGCCGGTATGCAACAGGTGGCAGCCTTAAGTAATTTTAATTTGCCACCCGAGTTTTTCGAAAAGCAAATACTCATGCTGGGCAGCAGTACCGATTTAAAAGACATTAACGGCCATAAGGCAGGCGAAATTAGCGGCATAAGTGCCAGTAACATTCCGTTTTGGTTTAGGGGTTATTATAAGCCCGGTAAAGACATTGCGCAAATAAGCGACTTTGATGCCAAGATAAAGGAGATTGCCCGACAAGCTCCCGAATGGGATATTGGCAGCCTGTCGGGCATACCGGCATGGATCGAGCTGATGCTGAAAGAGGTAATTAAAACGCATAAGCTTAAAAATATTCATGAGATATGGCCAAACCTGGCGGTGTATACCTCGGGCGGAGTTGATTTTGAACCTTATCGTAAAAGCCTCGAAAAGCTGCTGGCCCACCCGCTGATTTATATTGATACTTACCTGGCCTCCGAAGGTTTTTTGGCCATGCAAAAACGGCCTGATATTACTTCGATGGCGTTGGTGGTTGACAACGGTATCTTTTTTGAATTTGTACCTTTTGAAGAAAAGAACATTACCAGCGATGGTGGTGTAATTGACGGTGCCGAGGTACTTACCCTTGCCGATGTTGAGGAAGGTAAAGAGTATGTTCTGCTGATTTCGACCGTAGCCGGTGCCTGGCGTTACACCATTGGCGATACCGTTACCTTTACCGATGTAAGCCGTTACGAAATTAAGATTACCGGCCGCACCAAGCAGTTTTTAAATGTGGCCGGTTCGCAGCTTTCGGTATTGCAAATGAACAAGGCTATACAGGCTATGTGCCATCAGTATAGTACCAATATGGAAGAGTTCATCGTGGCAACCATTCATCGTGGAGACGAACTGATAGACCGCTGGTATATTAGCAGTGATACTCAGTTAGATGATGTTCAACTGGCAAAAGACCTCGACCAAAACCTGCGCGATAATAACAAGAACTACGCCGTAGCCCGTACCCGTGCCCTCAAAGATGTAGAGGTGGTAACCATTCCGGTAGAGACCTTTCATCAATGGGCCGAGCAAAATAAAAAACGTGGCGGCCAGGTGAAAATTCCGCGTGTAATGAAAGAGGCTCAATTTTTGGAATTTGAAGAGTTTGTGAAGAAAAATCGGCCGTAATTGCGCTTTTTTCTCAATTCCTCTCTTGAGAGGGGGCGCGTGAGGAAGAGTGCGGGCAGGGGTGTGTCATTTGAACTTTCTATACAAAAGGACACAACCCTCTCAAGCTGGGAATCGCACAAGCCCTAATCATGCTTGCTATTTTAATCCGTAATCGGCTTCTTCAATTCTTTAATCAAATCCAGTATCTGCTGTGGCGACAGGTACAGGCGTTTGATGCGCTCAATATATTCGGGCGGTAAATCGTGATTGTGCAGGATGTAGTTTTTGGTTTTAATGATGTAGTTGCCCATGCCATGTTCAACCGCATAACGGTCGGCGTTGCGTTCGGCCTGCATCAGGTAATTGTCTGACGTGATGTATTTAATGCCGAAGCCTATCATTTGCCAGTTGCTGCGGTTATGGTAATCAATAACATGGCCCAGTTCGTGCCCTATCCAGCCTATGAGTACATCTTTAGGAGCATCCTGTATGGGCATAGTTTTATGTACCATTACAAACAAAGGATTTATTTTGACTATGTACCTGCGCTTGTTTTGTCCGCTGAAAAAGCTGCCCACAACGGGCTGCGATAGCATGGTTGATTTACTGGTGTGTGGGTCGAATACAAAATCTATCGGTGTGTTATTTAGTTCGGGATAGAATTTTAGCGCGGCAATTATCTCATCTTTTAAAAGTACCGGGATGGTTTTACGCTGATAATAGGTATTGTGCTGATTGGCACCGGCTATGGCAGCAGCATTTGATGAAAAGTAAGTAAGTACATAAACAAAGGCCGTGACTACAATTATAACCAGGGCAATTACGATAATGTATTTCCTGCGCATAGGTTTAAAACGCTATAATTTCATAATAGTTCATGGGTATTTTCTCAATTTAAAATAGTTTTTTTGCCTCACAAAAGGCATTTACCTACCATGCAGCAGCTTAACCACGATAACAAAATTTTCGAAAAGATAACCTACACCGGCCAGATCATCAATGGACGCGAGTTTCAGGAATGTGCTTTTAAACAGTGCGACCTGAGCGAAAGTAATTTTGGCAATAATAAGTTTATTGATTGTGTATTTGAAGGCTGCAACCTATCGATGCTGAAACTGGCTAATGCCACCCTGAGTAATGTGGTATTTAAAGACTGCAAAATTTTAGGCGTAAACTTTCACGAGTGCAGCGACTTTTTATTCAGCGTAGAATTTGATAACTGCGTGCTGGATTATGCATCATTCGCCGGGAAAAAGATGCCGAAAACTAAATTCAATAGATCATCGGTAAAAGAGGTAAGTTTTATACAGGCCAACCTGAGCGGTTCAAAGTTTGCCGATTGTGATTTAGACCGGGCACTGTTTAACCGCACCGATTTAACCGCTGTTGATTTTTCCACCGCTAAAAACTTCGATATCGACCCCGAGATCAATACGCTTAAAAAAGCCACCTTCGCGGCCGATAGCCTGCGTGGGTTGCTAACACGGCATCAAATTAAAATTGTTTAACATCTATCCGCAGCAGTTCCTCGTAGGGGTTTCCGGTTAATTTGAGTGCTCGGGCAAAGGCAGGTTCGGTTTTTAAACCTTGTTTTTTAAGGCTGATAATTTCCTGGCGGAAAGCTTCGCCTTTACGCTGTAACAGCTCGTGCTCAATAAGCATGTGTAGGTAGCCGTATTGCTGCTTAACGGGTGTTTGTTGGCCAAATATTTCTACTTCAAAATCATAGGCCATAAAGTTGGCTATTATGGTTTCGTTACCGGTTATTGTGGTTTCGTAAAGGTTGAAGTTGGGGTAGGTTGAAAAGTGCGCTCGTAAATGATTTACAAACTCTTTTTTGTTTTGATACGCGCATAAAACATCCAAATCGCTGCCTTCAATATCAATGTTAATGGGTATGGTGCCAACCAATAGGGAAGAGTAGGGCAGGAGGAGTTCCATAATACGATGCTCCACCAAAACATTATATGCCTGCTGTTGCCGGGCGGTGCCGGTAGATAGATAAGCTATATTGTCAAACTTAATAATATTGTTCATTGGGTTTTTGACAAATGGTAGTGAGGGAAATTACGGTTGTGCTACAAACTCCGGGATTGCTTCGACGGCTCCGCACAAGCTCTACGCTGTCTCGCAATGACGTGTTTTTAGAGTCCAAGGTTGGTGTTTCCTTTTACTCTCCGCTCTCTGCTCCCTCATCCCCGCTCTCCATCGTAAAAAACGAAAACGAGGAATGCCCATACCTGCGCTGCTCTGTGAAATTTGGATGATTGCCCAGGTTTTGCATCGATTGATGTTCAACAATAAGTAAACCGCCGGGTAAGAGCAGGTTTTTGTCGAATACTATTTTAGGTATTTCGGGTATGCGGCTCAGGTCGTATGGCGGGTCGGCAAAAATGAGGTCGTATTGGTCGGTCTCAATTTCGAGGTACTTAAACACATCGGCCTTAAAAGTTTTTATTTGCGTAAGGCCGTGCTGGCGTGCTGCATCTTTAAGGTAATTTACGCAATGTATACTGCGGTCAATGGCCATCACACTTTCGGCATAGCGCGATGCAAATTCCAGGGCCAGGTTACCCGTGCCACTAAACAGGTCGAGCACTTTTATGCCGTCTAAATCGATCTGGTTTTGCAGAATGTTAAACAGAGCTTCCTTAGCCAGATCGGTAGTTGGCCTAACGGGCAGGTTTTTGGGTGGATTAAGGCGCAGGCCTTTTAAGCGTCCGCCAATGATGCGCATAGGGTAAGTGCAGTAAGTGACAATAACTGGTGTTTGGGCAGTTCGTCGGGTATTTGGGCAACCACAATGTTGTTTAATTCCACTGTTTTAAATATACCGGCTAAAATATCGTGGTAACGGTTATCGCCCGGGGCTATGTTGCCACTCAATATTACGGTTACAGTACTCATATCGAGCTTTAACTGCTGGCAAACAAATACAGCGTAGTAAGCCAGCTCGTCTTCGTGTGTAAACTCAAAGGTATTAAACAGGTTTAGCTTGCCTTGCCTAAAATAGGCCATATCAAACTGCTCTCCGTAAACATTAATATATAAATGATAACCCGATGGATGATTGCCGGCAATAGCCTGCAGCCACCCGGCCGCGCCAAATAATACACGCTGCATATCATAGCGCTGTATGCCTCGGGTTTGTATGGGGGCAGCTTTAAAAACTACCTCATTATCGGTATCAAGCGGTTGTGCAAAAACGGTGTCGCTTGCTTGTACATCTAAAAAACGGGCTACACCGGCTATGCCATCCTGTTCAATAATTTCTGCAGGCAACAGGGTAAAATGCGACGAGGATATAGCCGTAATTACATTCTGGTACTCAAAGTTAAGCACCTCCTGTACTTCGCCATGGCGTGTAAGTTCATGCAGGTGGGCATCATGCCGCCATACCATCAGCTGTTTGCCATGCATAATAGCCAGCGAAAAATTAACCATACCTAATTGCAGTAACAAAGTATAGTTGCCAACTTGCGTATGGCTAAAACTCGGGTCAATGTAATGGTATAACGAATCATTCATGGTTACCGGGCAAAAGTAACTAATTTTTCATTGTTTTGTTAAGCATTAAGGCCATTTTTGCACTATGCCCGCACAAGAGCAAATCAGTAAATCGTTTCCGCACCAGCCATCTGCACAACAGCAGGAGTTGTTTGTACGCCTGCACCAGTTTTTGTTGAGCAACAATGGGCACGAGTGTTTTTTGATGCGTGGTTATGCAGGTACGGGTAAAACTACAGTGCTGGGTGCTTTGGTTAAGGCATTGCGCTCGTACGGCTTAAAATCGGTTTTGCTGGCACCAACGGGCAGGGCGGCCAAGGTAATTACAGGCTACTCGGGGCGTAAGGCATTTACTATTCATAAGCGCATTTACCGTAAAAAATCGGCCATGAATGTTGACGAATCATTTATGCTGGCTACCAACATGGCCGAGGATACGCTGTTTATTGTGGATGAGGCCTCCATGATATCCGACGAACTAAGCGGTAACAACTACGACACCCTGCTGCATGATCTGGTAAGTTACGTTTACAATATGAAAAACTGTAAACTCATGCTTGTTGGAGATACCGCACAGCTGCCACCCGTAGGTTCGGCGTTTAGCCCTGCGCTGGATGCTAAACTGCTGCGCGAGGAGTTTGCCTTACAGGTGTTTGATTATGAATTGACAGATGTGCTGCGCCAGCAAAAAAACTCGGGTATTTTGCACAACGTTACTGCCGTGCGCGAACTCATTCGCAGCGAACAGGAGGTATTTCCGCAAATAGTTACCAAAGGTTATAAAGACGTTTACCGTATGACGGGCGAACGACTGGAGGAGGGCCTGAATTATGCTTACAGCAAATACGGGCACGATAGTACTTTGGTCATATGCCGGTCGAACAAAAACGCCAACCTGTACAACCAGCAAATACGTAATCGCATACTTTTTAGAGAAGAGGAGTTAACCGGCGGCGACCAGGTGATGGTGGTGCGTAACAACTACTTTTGGCTGCAGGAACGTGAAGAAGACAGCACCGGCTTTATTGCCAACGGCGATATTGCCCGCATAAAAAAGGTGCGCCGGGTTGAAGAATTGTATGGCTTTAGGTTTGCCGATGTACAGATGGAGTTTATTGATTACGCCGAAGACCCGGTGTTTGACTGTAAGGTGCTGTTAGACACCCTATACTCTGATTCGCCTGCCTTACAATCTATCGACCAAAAACGATTTTTTTTGGAGGTGATGAAAGATTACGACCACATACCCATGCGGCGCGATAAACTGAATGAGCTGAAAAAAAATCCTTACTACAATGCCCTGCAAATTAAGTTTGCTTACGCCGTAACTTGTCATAAGGCTCAGGGCGGGCAGTGGGAGGCTGTTTTTGTAGACCAGGGGTATTTAACGGATGAAATGCTGAACACGGATTTTTTGAGGTGGTTTTATACCGCCTGTACCCGGGCAACTACTGAATTGTACCTGGTAAATTTCAGCCCAAAGTTTTACACCGAGCCGCCGCCAGAATATTAGGACATAAAAAAAGCATCTGTATAAAAGATGTTTTTACAAACAAGGTTTACACAGATGCTGATGCAAGGTTAGGCTTTTTGAAAAAAACGGGTTTAGTAGTGCGGCTCTTTCATTTTAAAAATGATGACTACCAACAGGCACATCAGCGAAAAAATTGCTGAAATAAAAGGTAACGCCTTTTTCATAACTCATTTATTTAGGTAAATAATATAAAGATGTACGCAATTGTACATTTTTGTGATACAATTTTGTAACCACAATTTAACTTTTAGGAATTTTTTAAAGCCTTTAAGTTACAGCATGATAAAGTGTAATAAACGTGATGTTTTGTTGTAAAATAGATAAGTTGAATTAAACACTTAGTGTATTACAAAATGAACAGCGTACAGTATTTAAACCTGTTTTATGCTCGTAATATTGCGTAGGATGGGGTTTTGTGTGCTGATTGTTACAAATAGTGTAATCAAAAACGCTAAAAATATTCTTTAAAGGAGTAGCGGACTATTTAATGCGAGGCAGGCGTATGGTAAAAGTAGTGCCTGTACCTTCGGCGCTGCGCACATCAATACGGCCGTGGTGTTTCTCTACGATTTGTTTAGATATACTGAGGCCTAATCCGGTCGATTTTTCACCCTTTAAGCCCCGTCGGCCCGATTTGGAAAAACGGTCGAATATGTTTGGAATTAATTCGGTAGGAATACCTACGCCATGGTCGGTCACCTCAATTTGAACATAGGTTTCCTGCTCGCTCAGTATAATGTCAATCTCATCGCCATCATTAGAAAACTTGGCTGCATTGCTAATGAGGTTATCCAATACACGGTTAAACTTTTCCTGGTCAATAAGGGCATGTACAGGCTGAGCCGGGGCTGTTAAAATAAGTTTATTGGTAAAGCTGCTCACGCGTTCCCAAACTGGTATTGCGCTGCGCAAAAAGTCGTTCATGTTTACCAACGACTCGCTCATTTGGTTGCTGTTATCGTTGCGGGCAACTTCCAGCAAATCATTAATAATTGCCAGAGCCTTACGGCACGATGTTTTGATCATGCTCATGTTTTCCTGCATATCTTCATCCAACTCATCCATTTCAATTAGTTGGGCTATTGATTCAATGGCACCAATGGGGTTACGCAAATCATGCGCTACCATGCCTAAAACATCATTTTTAAACCCGCTGGCTTTTTCTATTTCAATGTTTTTTTCTTTAATAATGCGGTATTGCAGGTGTTGGCTGGCCCGGTAAGAGTAAATATGCCTCGATACGAAAAAGAAAATGCCCGAGAGTACGATGAGCAAAAGTTCATTATATAAGATCTCGGTTGGATCGGCATGGGTGTAAAGCAATAGAATGCTGAACAGGAATATATTAACCAGGGTTAACAGCACACTTTCCTGATATTCAAACGTGTAAACACCGGCTACTGCAATAAGTGCAATCAGGTATATAATAATACTGTTGCTGGGATCAGACGTGGCTATGAAGGTGAATACTATGCCACATGCCAGCAAATACGAGCTAAATAACAGGGTATGTGCAAGGGATAGCTGCAGGCCGTTTCCACGGGATCGAAGCCGTTTAATAAGCAGATGACCAACAAAGTAAAATACAGGCGTTATAAATATGGTTGCCCAGTTAGCTATGCTAAACTCAGGAAAATTATGAATGCGGGTAAGGCTGGGCGGTAATACGGTTACAAAAAAGCGTATTGCCACACTTAAAATAAAAAATATTATACAAGCTACTTGTATAGTATTTAAGTTTTGTAGTGTATAATACTTTTGATACCCTATGCGGTATAGCTTAGGAATGCTTTTAAAGTAGTAGGTCTCCATCAGGTGTTTCAAAACTAATGGTTTTAAACAATATTGATTAAATAGGATAGTCTAATTTCACACATTTTAACTTGTTTGGGGTAAAAATTAACTCGGTAGAAAATTTGGAGTTTGTCGTTATCTGCTTTTGTGGTATAAGCAAAAGCAGCGTGATGCCTAAACCAGTTATATTTTGTAATTGCAGATGTAAATTAGACAAAATGTCGCCCGAAATCATTACTTGTATGACGTTTTTTCAGGAGAATTGCATTGGCAAACTGTTTGACTATAACTTACTACCATGAATTTTAACAACTTTACCATCAAAGCACAGGAGGCTGTACAAAAGGCTTCCGAAATAGCAACCGGTAATCAGCAACAGGCTATAGAAAATGCCCACCTGCTGAAAGGTTTGTTACTGGTTGATGAAAACGTAATAAGCTATTTATTAAAAAAGCTGAACGTTAACATAAGCCGCTTAAACGATACACTCGATAAGCAAATCGAAGCGTTCCCGAAGGTAAGCGGCAGCAATGTATACCTGTCATCTAACACCAATACCGCTCTGCAAAAGGCGCAGAGTTACTTAAAAGAATTTAAAGACGAATTTGTATCGGTTGAGCATATTTTATTGGGCATATTATCGGTAAATGATAAGGTGAGTAGCGCCCTTAAAGATTATGGCGTTAACGAAAAGGACCTTAAACTGGCCATTGTAAGTTTACGTGGTGACAGCAAGGTGACCGATCAAAACGCCGAAGCTACTTACAACGCGCTTAATAAATACGCCCGTAATCTCAACGAATATGCCGAATCGGGCAAGTTAGACCCGGTAATTGGTCGCGATGAAGAGATACGCCGGGTGATACAGATATTGAGCCGTCGTACTAAAAACAACCCAATACTGGTTGGCGAACCGGGCGTGGGTAAAACCGCTATTGCTGAGGGTATTGCCTTCCGTATTATAAAAGGCGATGCGCCCGATAACCTGAAAAACAAAACCGTGTACTCGCTGGATATGGGTGCGCTGGTAGCAGGGGCCAAATACAAAGGCGAGTTTGAAGAACGCCTGAAAGCCGTAATAAACGAGGTGATTAAAAGCGATGGCGACATTATTCTCTTCATCGATGAGATCCACACCCTGGTGGGTGCCGGTGGGGGCGAAGGTGCCATGGATGCCGCAAACATCCTGAAACCAGCCTTAGCCCGTGGAGAATTACGTGCCATTGGTGCTACCACGCTTAACGAGTATCAAAAATATATTGAAAAAGATAAGGCCCTCGAGCGGCGTTTTCAGCGTGTGCTGGTTGACGAGCCAGATGCTGCCGATGCCATATCGATTTTACGTGGCTTAAAAGAACGCTACGAAACCCACCACAAGGTGCGGATTAAAGACGAAGCCATTATTGCCGCGGTTGAAATGTCGCAACGTTACATTGCCGACCGCTTTTTGCCCGATAAGGCTATCGACTTAATGGATGAGGCAGCCTCAAAATTGCGCCTCGAAATGAACTCGGTACCCGAAGCTGTGGACGAACTGGAGCGCCGCATTATGCAGCTCGAAATTGAGCGCGAGGCCATCAAACGCGAGGGCGATGACCGCAAGATAAAAGACCTGAGCGAAGAGATAGCCAACCTTTCCTCGGAGCGCGATTCGTTACGGGCCAAGTGGCAGGGCGAAAAGGATTTGGTAGACGGTATTAACTCCAAAATTGAAGCCATTGAAGCCTACAAACTGGAAGCCGACCAGGCCGAACGAGCAGGTGATTATGGCAAGGTAGCCGAGTTACGCTATGGTCGCATCCGCGATACCGAGGCCGAGGTGGAAAAGCTTAAAGAAGCCCTGCGCGAAGATCAGGAAGATCACCGTATGTTGAAGGAAGAAGTTACTGCCGATGATATTGCCGGTGTGGTATCGCGCTGGACAGGCATCCCGGTATCAAAAATGATTCAGAGTGAGCGCGAAAAGTTGCTGACCTTGGAGGATGAGTTGCACAAACGTGTGGCTGGTCAGGAAGAAGCCATAGAGGCCATAAGCGATGCCATTCGTCGTAGTCGTGCCGGTTTGCAGGATAAACGTAAGCCCATTGGTTCGTTCATCTTTTTAGGGACAACCGGCGTAGGTAAAACCGAGTTGGCTAAGGCTCTGGCTGAGTTCCTGTTTAATGATGAACACTCTATGGTACGTATTGATATGTCGGAGTACCAGGAACGCCATGCCGTTAGCAGGCTTATTGGTGCGCCTCCGGGCTACGTAGGTTACGATGAAGGCGGACAATTAACCGAAGCCGTGCGCCGCAAACCATACAGCGTTATTTTGCTGGATGAGATTGAAAAAGCTCACCCCGATGTGTTTAACATACTGTTGCAGGTGCTGGATGATGGGCGCTTAACCGATAACAAAGGTCGCGTGGTGAACTTTAAAAACACCATCATTATCATGACCTCTAACATTGGTTCGCACATTATACAGGAGAACTTTGTAAATTTTGAAGATAGCGATAAAGAAGAGGTAGTGGCTAAAACCAAAAATCAACTGTTCGATATTTTGCAAAAAACCATTCGTCCCGAGTTTTTAAACCGTATCGACGAGATTATCATGTTTACCCCGCTGGGCCGTAACGAGCTTGCCGAAATTGTGAAACTACAATTTAAAGGTTTGCAGCACACGCTCGCCGAAATGGGTATCCAGATAGAAGCAACCGACGAAGCACTCGACTGGCTGGCTCAACTGGGTTACGATCCAACTTATGGCGCACGTCCGCTCAAGAGGGTTATCCAAAAAAAGATCCTCAACGAGCTAAGCAAGCAAATACTGGCTGGTAAGGTGGATAAGGACAGCAAAATAAAGCTGGACATGTTTGATAACCAGTTCGTGTTTTTGAACGAGTAAGTCTCGTCTCCTCCTAAAGGTGGATCTATTATATATTATAAAAGGGAATTACCGGTGAGGTGGTTCCCTTTTTTGTTTCTCCAACCCCGTCATTGCGAGGCAGAAGTGGGACGAGCGTGCGCCGCCGAAGCAATCTCTGAACTGTGCCTGGACGCTTTGCAACTGCAGAGATTGCTTCGTACCTCGCAATGACGGTTGGTGATTGTCTTTAACAATTTCTGCAAAAAAATCTCTAATAGTATTTGGACTGCTTCTAAATAATGTTAAATTTGCCTCTGTAATATGATGACCGGGGTTAAGACTAAAACTACTGAAAAATTTACCGAAGTATTCGGCTCTAAAGCCGGTACGGTGTACCAAAGCGACCGTGAAGGTTGCTGGTATATTGATTTTGCCGGTAAACTGGTTAAGTTTGACTACCGCACGCTATTACTCCTCAAAAAATCTATTTACCGCGTTGATATTGAGCAATTGATATTAGACAACGGTAAATCGCCCGAGATAGAAATGGTATTTATTTGCGCCTGCAACCATTGCTATTTCCTCAGCATACTGCAAATCATCGCCCTTAAAGAGTTACTGGAAGGTGCTTTTGCCATGTTTGAACTGAACCAGATACTGCACGACAGGCTGCATAGGATGGTAGTTTAAAGAGGGAGTAAAGAATACAGAGTCAAGAATCCAGATTTTGTATATCGTGTTACCTTTCTGTCTGTACTCTTGATTCCTGACTCTATACTCTGTCAATCACTAATTTAGACTTATTTCATATTGTCTTTATATTGTACAACCTGTTGTTATAGCACTATTTTTGTGTGTATTCCATTGGATACAACAATCCCTAACTGTAATATAACATGAAAGATATAATGCGTATAAAGAGTTTGGTATCTGCTGATATTGAAACCCTTTTAAACCAGCAAATAAAGAAAGAAGCTCATTCATCAGCAATGTACCTGGCCATGGCTTCATGGTGTAATCAAAATGGTTTCGATTATTCATCTGACTACTTTTTTAAACAGTCGGAAGAAGAGCGTATGCACCAGTTGAAATTATTTAAATATGTTTTAGATATGGGTGGCCGTGCGGTATCACCTGATGTAAGCGGTCTTAAACAAGATTATACCAGCCTGCGCGAAGTATTTGAAGACGCTTTGGAAGCCGAGATTGCCATCACCCAATCATTCAAAAATATTGCAGCTACCTGCATGAAAGAGCAGGACTTTGTTACTTTCGAATTTTTGAACTGGTTTATGAAAGAGCAACGCGAAGAAGAATACAAAGCCCGCCGTGCGCTGGAACTATTCGAAGTTATTGGCGAAGAAGGTACCGGTCTTTGGGAAATTGACAAGCATGTTAATAAAATTAAATACGACAGCGAAACTGCCGGGGCATAATTATATACAAGAACTAATTACTAAGGAGCCGGTGTATTTTTGCACCGGCTTTTTTTGTGGTTTGTCTTATCACGTCATTGCGAGACAGGAGGGAGGGGGCGTAGGGAGTCGAAGCAATCTCTGCGGTGGCAAATTTCGTCATGCTCAGTTCAGAGATTGCTTCGACGGCGCCCTTCTTTTCCCCTGCTGTCTCGCAAAGACGTGTTGGGTGAAACTCATTATTTACCTATTCCGCAAAAAACGGATTTTAACCCTCGCTGTAATTTTATACGTTTGCCCTAATGAATACTGCTTTACACAACCCGGCCTTTAATGCCTTAACCACCGGCAACAGTCATTTAGCTAAAGGTACCGGCGAGGTCAGATATTTCGACCCAGAAGTATCGCCCATAGTAGGTTTGGCAAGGCATGATGGCAATCTGCTGAATAGTTTGCATGAACAAATAGCAGATGATAGTCCGCGCGTGGTATTTACTCCTGAGGAGATACACATTCCGTCAAGCTGGAAACTGCTAAGATTTATAAGCGGCTACCAAATGGTACATAACAACCCGGTTGCTGCTGCAAATAATGGTAGTGCGGCCACTTTGCCTTTAACCCATGAGCATATTCCGCAAATGCTGGAACTTACCAAACTAACGGCTCCCGGTCCGTTTGATAGCCGTACCATTGAGTTTGGTTATTATGAGGGTGTATTTGACGGCAATAAAGTAGTAGCCATGGCCGGCCAGCGCATGAACCCCGGCCAGTACACCGAAATAAGCGCCGTATGCACTCACCCCGATTATTTGGGACGGGGATACGCCCGTCAATTGCTGCTGAGTCAGGTTAACCGCATGAATGCCGCCGGAAACATTCCTTTTTTGCACGTGCGTGATGATAACGAGCGGGCCATCAATGTTTATAAAAGCCTGGGTTTTGAAATAAGCTCGGTGATGAATTTTTATTTTATAAAGAAGGCATAATCTTGTAATAGTGTGAAATAGCCTTTTTTCTCTTTTATCGTCTCCCAGCTTCGGGGTGAAAGCCGGGCAGCACAAGGTGGCCAGTGCGTAGGCAAGGGCCTCTTAGATTTTGCAGAAGCGTGGGACAAGCGGGAACGAAGTGGGGCAAAAGTTAAGCAGCCCGTGGTGCTGCCCGGCTTTGCAGGTTGGGCATGTGCGGCAAACGAAGCATAGGGAGGTGACTTGAATTTTTGCTACCTTTTGTTTCAAGACAAAAGTAGTAGCCTCCGCGGCAATGAGCGGTAACCGAGAGACTTGTATGATTACAAAATCTTTACAATCAGCCAATTGCAACGATCCTTATTTATCCCTAAATTGCTTTAAATTAAAAGCAAATTCCGGCTAAAACAACATGAAACTATACTTACCATACGTTTTAGCGCTCGCCTGTTTGCTGCATCCTGTGTTGGGCAAAGCGGCCTCGTTGCTTATCCCTATGGATATTACGCAAAAAGATCATCTTAAATCATACGGCATTGCTTTTTGGGTGCTTAAACATGATGGCGAGGTAGATTGGCTGCTGAACTACAGGGGTGGCAGCTTTATGCTGAAGTATGATAGGGATACCGAGGCCGAATGCAAAATACGCGGCGTAAGCTACGAGGTGCTGCCCGATGTCAAAGCCAATGTGCTACTCGCCGAAATTGCCGATCCATCAGTTAACATGGAGGTGATGAAATTGCAAAAAGCGCCCCGCATTGCCGTTTACTCGCCGCAGGATAAGGGCGGTTTAGAGGATGCCGTGGTGCTGGTACTCAACTATGCCGAAATTCCATTTAGTTATATTTACGATGAAGCTGTACTCAAGGGCGACCTGGATAAATACGACTGGCTGCACCTGCACCACGAAGATTTTACCGGCCAGTACAGCAAAATGCTCGGTGGTTTTCGTAACCAGGAATGGAACGCGCAGAACAAGTTGAAGCAGGAAGCGCTGGCCCGTAAAATGGGATTTAAAAAAGTATCGAAAATGAAACTGGCCGTGGCACAGCACATACGCGATTATTGCTCTGGCGGGGGCTTTTTGTTTGCCATGTGCTCCGGGGCCGATAGTTTTGACATAGCCCTGGCAGCCGCCAGCACCGATATTTGCCCCGCCCAATACGATGGCGATGGAGTAGACCCTGATGCACAGTCCAAACTCGATTTCAGGCAGACATTTGCCTTCCAGAATTTCATGGTAAATACGATGGGGCGCTCGCGGCGGTTCAGCGACATTGATGTGTCGGACACGCGTGGCATTCCGCAATCATCAGACTTTTTTACGCTGTTCGATTTTTCGGCCAAGTGGGATTTTGTGCCCAGCATGCTCACCCAAAACCACGACCGTGTTATTAAAGGCTTTAAAGGACTGGCAACTGCTTTCGATAAAACTAAACTTAAACCCGGTGTAACCATACTGGGCGAACTCAAAACCGCTAATGAAGCCCGCTACATACACGGCGAATACGGCAAAGGCCAATGGACCTTTTACGGCGGCCACGACCCCGAAGACTATCAGCACTCCACCACCGAACCACCAACCGACCTGGCCCTGCACCCAAACTCACCGGGGTATAGGTTGATCTTGAATAATGTGCTGTTCCCGGCGGCTAAGAAAAAGAAGCAGAAGACTTAATTTTTAAATCAAAGTGATAAGAAATATAACTCAAGATATTAGAAATGCAATTGCTACAGAAGTGCTGTGGGGGCTAAATGATATTTATGAGTTTGCCGAAGTGGCTGAGCTGTTTAACTTTAAAATAACCTATTGGGATGAGGGGGAAAACTGGGCATATATTGAATACAATGATGTTAGTCTTGGATATATCTGGAGAAAGCATCCGTTAATGTTTCTCTCAGCTTCTCATAAAAATGAGTTGAAAAAGCTTTTAACCGAATTTAATTATGTGATTGATATTTTTGTTGATGATTTTGGAGGTGAAGATTTGATCATCGACTTTGACCAACAAATTATGGAGAGATTAAGTGGTGAACTCCCTTATGATGTACCCGTGTCTGTCTCTGATATTTGGAGTTATAGTGTAACGTGGTAGTCTAATCTTTTTTGGTAAATTTAATTTAGCCTGACTGATCCCTTTTGGCTTCTCGTTTGTTGATCATGTTGATAAAACATCGATCATGACTTTACAAGACAGAATAAAAGAAAAAATAACCGGCCAGTTAAAAGACAGCGTCAATGAGCAAAGCATTGATACGCTGAGCCAACTGTTTACCGCCGAGGTTAAATTTATAGCAACCTCCTTTGCCGAGTATGGAAGCAAGCACCCGGAATTGGAAGTACATGAGTTATTTGACGAATGGTATAATAACCATTTTACCGACCCGCAGATAAAGACTTTTGAATAATGTATAGTGTAAAGCTATTTTAGTACTGACAGCATTGTGCGGGTGTTCAAGGTGTTCAATTGCGTTGCATGCGTTCAATACGTTCATGAAACACTAAAATTGAACATCCGGAAACACCGGGACTTTTCGTGGGATTTCGCGGTTTTCAGAAGTAAAAATCGGAGCGATAAAGCAAAAAAGCAGGCCAACCCGGCCTGCTTTTACTACTACTGTTAAACATTTTATAAAGAACTATGGATTGGCTTATTCAACCGCTGCGCGCAGCATGAGTGCGCCTACGGTAACATTGGTGCGGCTATCAATAATAATAGCCCCGCCGTTGGCTTTGTTGTTTTGGTAAACGTCAAAAGCCAGCGCATCGGCCGTTTTGATGATGATACGGCCTATATCGTTCAGTTTAAATTCTTCCTCGTAAACCTTATCTAACGTGTTGATATTGAACTTATACAACACCTCCTGTATACGGCAGCGGGTAACCTTGCTATTATGCTGAATAAGGTAGGTAAGCGAGGTGTCTAACGCACGGGTATCCATCCAGCACAGGTCGGCTTCAATTAATTGAGATACCTCGGGTTTAGCCGAACTATTTACCAGCACATCGCCACGACTAATATCAATTTCGTCTTGTAAATGTATAGTAACCGATTGTCCTGCAACGGCTTCGTCAAATTCCTTGTCAAGTAATTCTATTTTAGTGATGGTTGAGCTGAAGCCTGATGGCAACACTGTAACCTTATCATTCACCTTAAAGTTTCCGCTCGATATACGACCGGCGTAACCACGGTAATCGTGCAGTTCTTCGGTTTGTGGCCTCACCACCCACTGCACCGGGAAACGGGCGTGAGCCGCGCTGTCATCTACCGGAATTTCGGCCGTTTCGAGGTGCTCCAACAAGTTTTTGCCATTGTACCAGGTCATATTAGCCGATTGATTTACAATGTTATCACCTTTCAAAGCACTTACCGGAATATAGGTTACATTTTGCAGGTTGAGTTTAGATGCCAGCACTTTATACTGACCAACAATCTGGTTAAAAGTAGCCTCGTCATAGTCAACCATATCCATCTTATTCACACAAACCACTACCTGCGGAAGTGCCAATAACGATACCAGGAACGAATGTCTGTTGGTTTGCTCCACAACACCTTTACGGGCATCAATGAGGATAATAGCCAGGTTTGAGTTAGATGCACCAGTAACCATGTTACGGGTATACTGAATATGCCCCGGAGCATCGGCTATGATGAACTTACGTTTTTCGGTTTGAAAGTATTTGTAGGCTACATCAATAGTAATGCCCTGCTCGCGCTCGGCTTTGAGGCCGTCGGTTAAGATGGCAAGATCAATGGTGCCGTCGTCATTTTTACGGTTAGAACGATGCAGAGCCTCCAGCTGGTCGGCCAAAATAGCATCAGTATCATATAACAGGCGACCAATGAGGGTGCTTTTACCATCATCAACACTACCTGCGGTTATAAACTTTAATATCTCCATTATTTAATCTTAATCGTCATTGCGAGGCGGAAGTGGCCTGTGTGCGTGGAGCTGAAGCAATCCCGGAGTTTTGTGCAGCCACTTGAGTTAGTGCAGTACACTTCGAGATTGCTTCGGCGGCGCCCCTTCGGCCCCACTGCCTCGCAATGACGCGTTTATTTATGACTTAAAAATACCCACCCTTCTTACGGTCTTCCATAGCCGCTTCCGATACCTTGTCGTCCATGCGGGCACCGCGTTCACTTATTTTGGAGGCGCTTATTTCATCAATAATATCGTCGATCAGGTAAGCATCCGATTCTACTGCAGCAGTACAGGTCATATCGCCCACGGTACGAAAACGCACGTTGCGCCGGGTAATTACATCTTCCTCGTCCATATTCAGGAACTCGGCGGCTGCCATTAATTGGCCGTTGCGGGTAATACAATCGCGCTCGTGCGCGAAGTAGATCGTCGGCAGGGCAATGTTTTCACGGCGGATGTAGTTCCACACGTCAAGTTCGGTCCAGTTACTTATGGGGAATACGCGTACGTTTTCGCCTTTGTGAATTTTACCGTTGTAGATGTTCCAAAGCTCGGGGCGCTGGCGTTTTGGGTCCCATTGGCCAAACTCATCACGCACCGAAAATATGCGTTCTTTGGCGCGGGCCTTTTCCTCATCCCTGCGGGCACCGCCTATACAGGCATCAAACTGGTGATGGGCAATGGTATCTAACAAAGTAACGGTTTGCAGGGCATTACGGCTGGCATTTTTACCTTTTTGCTCAATGGCCTTGCCCTGGTCAATAGAATCCTGCACATGGCCAACAATTAATTTTTCGCCCAAACGTGCTACCATTTCATCGCGGTACTGAATGGTTTCGGGGAAATTATGGCCGGTATCAATATGTACCAGCGGGAACGGAAATTTACCCGGACGGAAAGCCTTTTCGGCCAAACGCACAAGTGTTATAGAATCCTTACCACCCGAAAATAGCAGGGCAGGTTTTTCGAACTGACCGGCAACCTCGCGCAAAATATGTATGGCTTCTGCTTCCAGTTCGTCCAGGTAATCCAGGTTATGTTTACTCATGTTACTCACAAAATTATTTACTCACTGCATGCAAACCACATTCTTTTTTCGATTGGTCTTCCCACCACCAGCGGCCGGCCCTGAAATCTTCGCCCGGTTGTACGGCGCGCGTGCAGGGGGCACAGCCAATGCTCGGGAAACCACGGTCGTGCAGGGTATTGTAGGGGGTATGTTATTATTCTTAATGTAGGATTTTACTTCGTCCAGCGTCCAGTCAAAAATAGGGTGGAACTTAGCCAGTTGGTTCCCTTCATCCCATTCCACATTGTCCATGTCAAGGCGGTTAGCCGATTGTTCGGCGCGTATGCCGGTTATCCAGCACTGGCTGCCGGCCAAAGCGCGTTTTAATGGCTCAATTTTGCGTATGCCACAGCATTCCTTGCGGTTCTCTACCGATTCGTAAAAGCTGCTGGGGCCTTTTGCATTTACCATTTGTTCGAGCGCCTCATGCTGCGGATAGTAAGCATGGATAGGTTTTTCGTACATTTCCATAGTACGGTTCCACACGTAATAAGTTTCGGGGAACAGCCTGCCGGTTTCGAGCGTGAAAACTTTAATGGGCAGGTTGTTGGCAAATATCATGTGACTGATCACCTGATCTTCCCAACCAAAACTGGTTGAAAATACCACCTTACCCGGAAAGGCATCAGCCAGCCAGGCCAGCGCCTCAACCGGCGACAAACCCAATGTATGTTCTTTTATATGTTGAACGATGCTGTTCATCTACAAAACTTTTGAAGCGAAGCCATAGATACTTCTAAGACTTACCAATATAACAATAATGCCTACGGCCACCATAATTACCTTAACCGATATACGGTTTGATATACGAGCCGCGATAGGTGCCGCCAGCGCGCTGCCAATTATTAACCCGGAAATAGCACTCCATGGCGCACTATTAAGCATGATAAGGAACGTTAGTGACCCTATCATCGCTATAAAAAAACGAGTTAATTTAACGGTTCCTAATGAAAAACGTGGGTGACGGCCACCTGCAATTAACGATGAAAGCACGATAGAGCCCCAGCCGCCACCGCCAACGGCATCAATAAAACCACCGCCTAAGCCCAGTAGTGATATGCGTTTAATCTTCTTATCGCCGGCTTTACGTTTACCGGCCTTGAATGCTTTGGATAAAATTACCGAACCAAGTATTAACGTGTATACCGACACCAGAGGCTTGGTATACATGCTGTAATGCTCTAACGACGACACCAGATAGGCACCCGTTAAAGCGCCTAATATGCCCGGAATGATGAGTAGCTTAAACAACTTCCAGTTTACGTTGCCCATGCGGTAGTGCATCCAGCCGGCAATGCCGTTGCTCATAATTTCCGATAAATGCACCGCCATACTTGCCGATGCCGGACTTATGCCCATAGATAATGAGAATGCTGTAGAGGTTACCCCATACGACATACCGATGGCTCCATCAACCATAGCAAACACAAAACCTGCTGCCAGGAAATAATAAAACACATGGTCAATGCCCGCTACATAAGCTTGAAACCCGGGCTCGTTAAACCAAAGTGCAGTTACGGCAATACCTAATGATACCACGATGGTAAGCCATATGAGCCATTTAAAGTTTTTCTTTTTAACTGGCTTAGATTCAACCAATGAGGCAGTAGCTTTGTTAAGCGCAATTACCTTGCTGGTAAAATCGCCACTGAGCGTGTTACGTAAAGCGCTCATTTGCTGTAGCGTAGTATCAAGTTCGGCAGGCAGGGCTTCGTTCAAAACCTCTTTAAGGCGTTTAGCTACCGTAGGCGATTTGCCGTTAGTTGATATAGCCACTTTTAAATCGCCTTTTTTAACGATGGAACCTAAGTAGAAATCGCAAAATTCGGGCTTATCGGCCACGTTAATGAGTAGTTTGCGTTCATGCGCGGCCTTGCGAATTTGCTCGTTCAACACATTATCAGCTGTGGCAGCAACCACTACTTGCGCCTCATTCAAATCATCGGCCTCAAAACTTTTTTGGTTGATGGTTACCTGCGGATATTTCGATGCAAAATCAATAAGTTCGGGCAATACCGTTTCGGCCACAATGGTTACCTTAGCCAACGGACTATTATTGAGCAAGGCCGTCAGCTTTTCTAAACCTACATTACCTGCGCCAATAAGCACGGTGTGCAAATGGTTCAGCTTCAAAAAAACGGGAAAAAGCTGGTTGCCCCGCCCGGTTTCTGTAGCTGCCAAAGGGGCTATATCGTTATTCCTGGCCAACGAGCTCATAAAATTCGCGAATAGGTTGAAACTTTGGATGCAGGGAAACCACATCGCCAAATACCATCATAGCCGGAGCCTTAACTTTATTTTCTTCTGCCAGTTCAACAATGGTATCTACAATGCCTATCACCACTTTTTCATTAGCGGTGGAACCACTTTGAATTAAAGCTACCGGTAAGCGTTGCTTGCCTTCTGCTTTAAATATCTCGGCAATTTCGGCCAGTTTGTGTAAGCCCATTAAAACTATTACGGTGGCCTTGCTATGAGCAGCATCGTACAGGTCTTTTGATATTTCCTGGTTAGCAGTAGTTGCCGTTACTACCCAAAAACTTTCGCTCAAACCGCGGTGGGTTACCGGTATTTGCTGCAAGCCGGGTACGCCAATTGAACTTGATATGCCCGGAATAACCACGGTTGGAATACTATAAGAAGCGGCAAAATCCAACTCCTCATAACCACGGCCAAACACAAACGGATCGCCGCCTTTCAAGCGTACCACGTGGCCGTAGTTAATGGCATAATCTATCATCAGTTTATTAACCGCATCCTGTGAGTATGAATGATCGCCCGAACGCTTACCTACATATACCTTATGTGCAGTTTCAGGAGCAAAGCTCAACAGTTCTTCGTTTGCCAAAGCATCGTACAAAACCACATCGGCAGTTTGCAAGGCTTTCATACCTTTAATGGTAATCAGTTCGGCATCACCCGGGCCAGCACCAACTAAAGTGATCTTAGGTTCTTTTACAGCTTGTTTATTTTCGGTGGTAGTAATAATCATGATACTTTGAGCGCCTCTCTGTTCGCTTTCATCTCGGTTAAAAATTCTTCGGCACTTTTTTGGTAAGCTGAAGCAAATGCTTCTGAGGGTTCATTCTGGTTAATTTGCAACACCAAATCATTAAATGATACAGGTAGTTTTACCAGGCCGGTATCAACAAAGTGTGCATCAAATTCTTTTATAACAGTTGCCTGGGTGCTGCAATTAACGGCTTTATCTAAAAGCAGGGCTTTAGCCGAGCTTAAAAAAGTGTTGTAGCTATGATAAATAGCATCGGCCCAACGGCTTTCGGCGTAGGCATCTTTGCCCCAGCCCAGCTTTTCCTCGGCTTCAAACAAAAGGGTTGCTACCAAATCTACCATTACGCCGGCACATTCGCCCACGCCAATGGCAGTGGCAAAGGTTTCTTCGTGCCCCCAGTCCACAAACTCCTCTTCGGTAAGGGTGGTTAAATCGGCCAGTGGTTTCAGTAACTGGTAAAAGTAGTCTTTACCCTTGCTGTCGTAGTAGTTATGAAAAGTTTCCTCGCTAACGGCGTTGGCTTTGTAATCATTCAAAACCGAACGTAAAACATCGGTAGCGCGTTTAGCCGGCACTTTAATTACTTTATCGGCTGCGCGACCAATACCATCGCCAACGGTTCCGCCGCCTAATAGTACCTGTACCGATGGCAGTACGCGTTTATCAGCCTTTAAAGAGCTACCGTGGAAACCAATATGTGCTAACCCATGCTGACCGCAGGAGTTCATGCATCCGCTTATCTTTATTTTGATGTCGCGATTATAAATCAGGTCTTCGTATTCGTTGTAAATAACGTCTTCCAATACTTTTGAAAGTGTCATGCTATTGGAGATACCCAAGTTACAGGTATCGGTACCCGGGCAGGTGGTAACATCGGCCACGCTGTCAAAACCCGGTTCGGCCAGTTGCAAAGCATTTAAGGCATTGAACAGGGCTGGTAATGATTCATTGCGGGCATATTTTAATAATAAGCCTTGGTTTTGGGTAACCCGAATTTCATCGGCTACCAAACCACGAATGCCGGCAACAAATTTACGGGCTTCGGGGGTATGAATATCGCCTACAGGCACTTTAACATACACACCATAAAACCCGGTTTGCTTTTGTTCAAAAACGTTAGTGGCTAACCATTGCTCGTATTTTAACGGATTATCAATGGTTACGTCAATATTGCTAACAGCTTCGGGCGCCTCGGGTTGAGGTACGGCATCGCGGTTAATTTTGAAGGTTTTTACCTTGTTGGCAGTTTTTTCCAGTTCGGCTAAACGCAGCACCTCATCAATGCCAATTTTGGCAACTAAAAATTTTAAACGCGCCTTGTTACGGTTGTTGCGCTCACCATAACGGTCAAACACGCGTATAACTGCTTCGGTGTAGGGTATCAGTTCATCCTCAGGCAAAAACTCTTTTACAATATGTGCCAATGAAGGTTGAGCGCCTAAGCCGCCGCCCATCATTACTTTAAAGCCGCGTTCTTCACCCTGTAATTTAGGAATAAAGCCCAGATCGTGTATATAGCTAAAACCTGTATCGGCCTCGCTTGATGAAAATGATATTTTAAACTTACGACCCATTTCCTGACAGATAGGGTTGCGTAAAAAGTATTCAAATACAGCATGAGCGTAGGGCGACACATCAAACGGTTCCTGCGGGTCTATACCCGAAGCGGGCGAAGCCGTTACGTTGCGCACGGTGTTACCGCAGGCTTCGCGCAGGGTAATATCGTCTTGCTCCAGTTTTGCCCAAAGCTCGGGGGTACGGTCGAGACTAACGTAGTGTATTTGTATGTCCTGACGGGTGGTTAAGTGCAGGTTGCCGCTGCCGTACTCGTCGGCAATATCGGCAATGCGCAGCAGTTGCTTAAAAGTAACCTTGCCAAA
The DNA here is from genome assembly GCF_031951985.1 of Mucilaginibacter terrae. NCBI lineage: Bacteria > Pseudomonadati > Bacteroidota > Sphingobacteriia > Sphingobacteriales > Sphingobacteriaceae > Mucilaginibacter > Mucilaginibacter terrae. The sequence goes on from NZ_JAVLVU010000001.1 coordinate 4,412,774, forward strand.
CGGCAATTTAATACGTACCATTTGCACACCAGGTTGACGCTGCCCGTATACCCCGCGCGCCAGGCGCAGGCTTCTAAACTTTTCGTCGTGTATTTTACCCTCGCGAAAAGCCTTGATCTTGCGCTCAAGGTCAATAATATCTTTCTCTACTACCGGGTTCTCCAGTTCAGTCCTGAAACTTTGCATGTTTAACAGTATTCAAAAAAGCCTCTTTCAGTTGTTACCCGAAGAGGCTTTGTATAGATTAATCACTTAAAAACGGTTCTATAAAAGCCTTTTCATGTTGCTGTATTACAGCAGCAAATACACATAAAATAAACAATGTTGGTGTTAGAGGCTTTCATTATTATTTCAAATATATATAAAGTATATAGAAGTAGTAGGGATTTTATTTAAATTTTTTGTAAATGACATTGAAATGTATTGATGGCGATGCAAATAAAATTTCATAAATTGAATATTAACAGAATTTAGTTTTGTAGAATCGTTTTTTTTAATTTGAAAACAGGTAGACTTTATCACAGGCTTTTTGTACCGAACCTTTTAAGGAGGAATTGCTGGAATTTTTATGCTACTTGTTTCGATAGCTCACCATGTGGATAGGGTATGTTACAAGTTGAAAGGATTGAGCGCAACTACTTAACCAATCAATAACTTAATAACTAACACTTGGGCGTTGCCTCCGGCCCGCGCTATCCGCTATAAGTCCTCACTTCGCTATCGCTACGTTCCGGGCTTTCCGCTACTTACTATCGCTAACGCAAACTGCGGTAGGATGTAAATATAACTGAAAGTAAATTTTCATGTAACCCATAAGTGACTTATTATTGCGTAACCAAAAGGTTACTTATTTATGGAGCGCGACATTATCATCAGTTGGTATTACCCACATCCGCCCGGATTGGTTTGGCAATATCTTACCGTACCCGAATTGCTGAGCCAGTGGTTTATGAAAAACGATTTTAAGGCCGAGGTTGGTCACCGGTTCAACTTTATTAACAAACCCATGCCCGCAGTAGGGTGGGATGGCATTGTATACAGCGAAGTGCTGGAAATAATCCCCCAGCAAAAACTGGTGTTTGACTGGAAAGCCGGGCCTAAGCCGGGCGTTATTAATATGGAAACGGTATTGATATGGACGCTCACACCACATGATGAGGGCACGTTGCTTAAACTCGAACACCGGGGCTTTAAGGGAATGAAAAATTACCTCGCGAGCTTTATGATGGAAAAAGGCTGGCAAAAAATATTGGGCAAAAGGTTTTACCGTTTATTGGAGGGCTACGCAAATGAGCAAAAATAAATTGGACGTATTTCAGGCCATAGCAGACCCAACACGGCGCGCCATACTCATTATGCTGGCTACGCAGGCTTTGCCGGTAAACGCGCTGGCAGGTAAGTTTGAAATGAGCCGACCAGCCGTATCTAAACATATTAAAGTACTGCACGAATCGGGCCTGGTAAAAATTACCGATTCGGGGCGGGAGCGTTACTGCTCGCTTAACCAACAAGGGTTTACCGAGGTAACCAACTGGTTTGCCTTCTTTGATAAATTCTGGAACGAGAAACTGAACAACCTCGAAATCTTACTAAATCAACAACATAAAACCAATAACCAATGAATGCACCCTATGTAATTGAGCGGGTTTTTAACGCCCCGGCAAGTAAGGTATGGTATGCCATAACCAATGCCTATGAAATGAAGAAATGGTATTTTGACCTGCCCGGATTTACACCCGAAGTGGGATATACCTTCAGCTTTTTTGGAGGCCACGAAGATGGCATACAATACAAGCACCTGTGCCGAGTAACCTGTGCTATAGAAAATGAGCGGCTGAGTTATACCTGGAGCTATGAGGGGTATCCGGGCGAATCGGAGGTGGTTTTTGAGCTATTTGCCGAAGGGAAGCAAACCCGATTAAAGTTGACCCATATAGGGTTAGATACCTTTGACCCCGGCAATAAAGATTTTGCTGCCAGCAACTTTGCATCCGGATGGGAGTATATTATTAGTACAAGTTTGGACGGGTATTTAAATAAATAAAATCAAAGCCCTGCCATCACTTATGATGAGCAGGGCTTTTTATAGGGGAAATATAAATTTGTTATAAACTGTTATAGTAAGTGATAACTTTTTGCAAGTCGGCATCTTGCTTTAAATTGGGCTTATGGGTTTTAAAATAGGTTTTCATAGCAATAGTGTTATTAGATAACAGGCTCAATATATTATCATCTGATTTTTTCAAGAGAACCATTTTGTTATCTATATATAAATAGTAGGTGTTATTATCAACTATCTTTTTTTCAACTACTGCCGATGAATACGGCTTGCTAACAACCAATTCTTTGGATAGCTTTTTTAGTAAAGTTGTTTTACCTTCAACTAAAACCTGATATAAAGTATTTAAATCATAATTTTTTACAGAAGGATACCCGCTTTTAAACCGTTTTCCATCTGAGCTAATGAAGTTTAAACTATTCAGGCTTTTAAAATAAATTAAGCTATAATCCGACGCTTTTTCGGCCAAAACCTTATCAGTTAAAATATCATACTTTATTTTAACATTTTCATATTTTGTACCGTCACTGGTTTCTAAATCTGCCGCTTGCCAATCATCAAATAAAAACGGATTGCCATCAACATCATTGTAAATATAATTGTTAACAGGCTGAGGATTAAACGTAGGTAATATAATTCCTGTATTCATAAATTTCATTTGTGCATTTGCTGTACGCACATTTGATAAATTGATTACGACAATACCTAACAAGCATAATTTGCCAAAACTGAAGTTTTTCATACGTGATAATAGGATTAAATTAAAAATATACTCAGAGTTGTAAATGCTTATTAGACAGATGTATTTATAAAAGGTTTAATTATTAATTTGGAAATCTTCTGCGTAGCACAGCATAAAACTTATCAACCGTGGCGGGTTTTTCTTCCCAATGGTTTTTGAGCACGTAGTTCATTTTTAAAAACTTATCGGCCTCGTCAAAGCTGCGGTAGCGGTTGAGTAGCTCAATAGCTTCGTTGTAGGCCATGCCGTAACCATTAAATAAGTCTTTAACAAACAGTAATCTATCGTTCATGTTAATGGCCGCTTTAATATCGGTAACCGGTGACTGCTGCTGATGGTGTTGTGGTTGAGCAACAGGTGCCGATTCGCCGCGTAACTGCGCTGCCAGGCGCTCATGTAATGACAGCGGTTGCTCGGGCTCCAGTTTTGGTGCTTCGGGTTCAACGGGCGGCGTATAAGTTTGGATGGTTTTAGGCTCTTCTACCGGTGGCTGGTACGTTTCGTGGGTAAATACCGGCTTTTCCTCTTCTGCCGGGGTAATCACTTCGCGTTCTGCAAAGGTTTCAGTTGATTCCGGTTCGGCTGCAACGTGCTCGGGCGGTGTTGTATTTAAAGGTTGGCCATATTTTGCCAAAATCGATTCATAAGTTTCCGGCTCATGTTGGGGGTGTTCATCCCGTGTTGCGGTAACTTGTTCTTCGGGTTCGGCAGGGGTAAGGTCAACATGCGGTGGAGCAGGGGCTTCTTCTTCGGTATAGCTACTTTGCAATTCAAAAGTATGTTGTTCTTCGCTTACCTGTGGCTCATGGCGAGTAAAGTCGAAGCTATCGTGCTCATGAGCAGGTTCAATGTTAATGTTATGCTCGTGGTGCTGCTCCGGTTCGGGCTCGCTGTATTGGGTAAATACCGGTTGAACAGGTTCTTCGTTAACAAGTTGCTCTGGCTCTGTATATGGGGTATAATCCGGTTGTGCAGGTTCTTCGTATTTTGGATGCTCAACTTCCGGGGTATACTCTTGTTCTGGCGTGTGTGTGGCCGGTTCTTCGTAACTAAATAATTGTGGTTGTTCAACTTCGGCTACAGGTTCTTCATAGCTAAATTGCTGTTGTTCCTGGTATTCTTCGCTTTCAGTTTCTTGTTGTTCGGTTTCGGCCGTTATATCGGTTTGGTAAGTTAAAGCACTTTCGGCTAATGGCGGTAGTATTGTTTCTTCTATACCAGTTTGTTGGGTGGCATCATCAACATAAACGTCATCCGGCTCGTGATGTTCGGGCAGGGCAGGTATAATGTTTTGTTGCTGGGCGTTTATCTTACGCAGTATCTCGTTATGGTCGGTCAGGAATTTGGCATTGGCCGCAAAAAGTTCCAGTTCGAGGTCGTTTATATTGGTCTCTACAGACTGTAAATATTCGTATTGCTCGTTCAGTTCTTTGAGGATATTGCCTATCTTTTTTAATATTTCCTGTTGTTTCATGTAAGACGGTGTTGAAAATGTAGCCATTCAAAAGTAAGATATAATTCTGATATTAGCCCGCTGTAAAAGTTTTGGAATGTTGTTTAGCGAAGATGTTTTTAGAAGGAAGAATGAGCATGGCGGTAGTGTTGAAGTGGTATGCGGATCAATGTTTTCGGGTAAAACCGAAGAGCTGATACGCCGTTTACGCCGCGCCCAGATTGCCCGTTTGAACGTGGAAATATTTAAGCCCAACACCGATACCCGTTATGCCGAAGATGAAGTGGTATCGCACAACCAAACCAGTATTCCTTGCTCACCGGTCGAAAGTTCATCGGCCATATTACTGCTGGGCAGCAATGTTCAGGTAGTAGGTATTGATGAGGCCCAGTTTTTTGATGATGAACTACCTAATGTGTGCAATGCGTTAGCCAACAGGGGAGTGCGCGTAATAGTAGCCGGCTTGGATATGGATTACAAAGGCAAACCCTTTGGCCCTATGCCAGCTATTATGGCCATGGCCGAATCGGTTACCAAGGTGCATGCTGTTTGCGTACAATGTGGCAACCCCGCCCTGTACTCGTACCGCCTGGTATCAAGCGATAGCCGTGTATTATTAGGAGAAAAAGAAAGCTACGAACCACGGTGCCGGTCGTGTTATCAACTACCCTGAAATTCATTCGGGTAACCCCCGAACATTTTAATACACCCGGTGGTTATACAGGTATAATACTGCCAATTATGGGTACCAAAGTTGTTGCCCTTTTGCATTGTAATGCCGATGCAGAAGAGGCGTTTGAAATGGAGCTTAAAAAGCTTGTAGAAACTTCATTGCTTGATGAAGGTTGCATTAAGTACGAATTATATCAATACCAGCACGAAACCTGCCACTATATTATTATTGAAGAATGGCAGAGTGAGCAAGCTTTGGCAAAGCATCGCGAGGCGCCTCATTATAAACATTTTGGACGTGTTGCCCCGGTTTTACTGGCGGCTCAACCGCAAATCAAAGTGCTGGAAAGACTGGTATAAACTATCAGTTTAAAAAATTTTCAAAATATTTTCATCGGCTCAAACAAAAAAACGTTTGTGCCTATTATTAATGCGTGAGCGTGTATTTGTGGTTTTTTGCCTTTAATACTTGCCGAATTTATTTGATACCATATCCGTTTACATACCATGGCTAAGAAAGTACTGCTTATAGAAGATGATAAAGATATAAGAGACACTATTATATATGCTTTGAGAGAGCATGACTATGAGGTTATTGCCTCAGAAGATGCTAAAATATTAAAGACAGTAACGGAAATGAAGCCCGATTTGATTTTGCTGGACAACTGGCTTACCGATTGGAAAAGTGATGCCAACGGTCAGCAATTAAGCAAAGAGCTGAAAAGCCATCCGGCTACCAGCCATATTCCGGTGGTAATAGTTTCGGCAGTGAGTAATATTAAGGAAGTTAGCGAAGCCGGCATGGCCGATGGTTATTTAAAGAAGCCGTTTGATTTGACAGATTTGTTTGCTATTGTTGAGAAGCACATAGCCTGAGCCTGATTTTAGCACGAGCTATCAGACATAAATCTCATATACAACAAAAGCCACTCATTTGAGTGGCTTTTGTTGTATATGAACGATTGACTTAATCAACCATTCAACTCAATAACTAATAACTACTTCTTAGCGTATTTAAAGTTTTTACCGATGAATTTAGCGTTGGCGCCTAATTCTTCTTCAATACGCAGGAGTTGGTTGTATTTTGCTATCCGGTCTGAACGTGAAGCTGAACCGGTTTTAATTTGACCACAGTTTAAAGCAACGGCTAAATCAGCAATGGTAGCATCTTCAGTTTCGCCCGAGCGGTGGCTCATTACCGATGTGTAACCACTGGTTTGTGCTAATGATACCGCGTTGATGGTTTCGGTTAACGAACCAATTTGGTTTACCTTAACCAGGATAGAGTTACCAATATGCTGATCAATACCTTGTTGTAAGCGGGTTACGTTGGTTACAAATAAATCATCGCCTACTAATTGTACTTTATCGCCAATTTTGTCGGTTAAAATTTTCCAGCCATCCCAATCGTCTTCGGCCATGCCGTCTTCAATTGAAATGATAGGGTATTTGGCAGCTAAGTCGGCTAAGTATTGGGCTTGCTCTTCGCTGGTGCGGATAGCGCCTTTTTCGCCTTCAAACTTAGTGTAATCGTATTTGCCGTTTACATAAAATTCAGATGCAGCACAATCAAATGCTAAGCTAATTTCAATACCTGGTTTGTAACCTGCTTTTTCAATGGCTTGTAAAATGGTTTCAACGCCATCTTCGGTACCGCCAAAGGTTGGTGCAAAACCACCTTCGTCGCCCACAGCAGTTGACAGGCCACGGTCATGAAGGATTTTTTTCAAGGTATGAAATACCTCAGCACCCCAACGCAAAGCTTCAGAGAATGAAGGTGCGCCGGTAGGCATGATCATAAATTCCTGGAAAGCAATAGGAGCATCAGAGTGCGAACCACCGTTAACGATGTTCATCATCGGGATTGGCAGGGTGTTAGCGTTTACACCGCCAATGTAACGGTACAGGGGCTGACGGCTCTCTTGTGCAGCAGCTTTAGCCACAGCTAATGATACACCTAAAATAGCGTTAGCACCTAATTTGCCTTTGTTGTGAGTGCCATCAAGGTCGATCATTAACTGATCGATGGTGTTTTGCTCAAAAACATCAACACCAACTAATTCTTTGGCAATAATATCGTTTACGTTGGCAACGGCTTGTAAAACGCCTTTACCCATGTATTTGCTTTTATCGTTATCGCGTAGTTCAACGGCTTCGTGGGCACCTGTTGAAGCTCCAGACGGAACAGCCGCACGGCCTAAAGCACCGTTTTCGGTTAATACTTCTACTTCAACTGTAGGGTTACCGCGCGAATCCAGAATCTGGCGGGCATGTACATCAATTATTAAGCTCATTTGCTATCAAGTTTTGGTAATGTATGGTTATACAATTAATTGCGCGCTAAGATAAGCGCAAAAATATGACATTCAAAAAGTAAATGTGAATACTTAGTGTTTTGTTTACAATAACTTAATTTAAACAAAACGCAGCATGATTTCTATTTAAATTAGCGCAGAGAAGTGCGTGTTATTTTGATGATTTACGCTGGATGTTATAAATGGCGTTAAGGTGAAGGTAATACTTGCGGTTGCTACTGGTGGAGCTGTTAAACTGGTGCAAAATACCGGCCGTAATGCCAAAGGGTTTGGTTATCTGGTAGCCTAAAAGTCCGGCAAAACGGCTCCGCTCAAAATGGGGTTGCTTATTGTTGAAAAAGAGTTCAGCATAAACAATACCGTATAAGGCTCCTGGCTCAACTTTAGGTTTATTAATAGGAGTGATAGTGCTAAAGCGGTACCTGAAACGGTTACGATAACCTGTATTAAACCAACGCTGTTCAATACGGTACCTGTGCTCAAAACGTACCCTGCCTAAATATTGGTTTGAAGTAAATTGCTGCCAAAACCTAAACTCCTCTAATTGCGGGCCATCATCTATATCTTCAAAATCGTAAGTTACATAGCGGCCAATGCCCAGTAGAGCTGCATTATTTTTATCGAGATTATAGCTTACACCGCCTTTAACTTCATAATAGTAAAAGGTGTTGGTAACGCCGTAATTACGGTTTTGAGCTTCCATGTATCCGCCCCATCTATGCTCCATGCTGCCGGGCAAATTAACGGTAAGTACATTCCATCCGCCTAAGCCATTGTATTGTGCATGAGCAGTTTTAAATAAAGTAATAAGTAAAACTATAACGAGTAACCTACGAGACATAAAAAACGCCTTTGTTAAGAAATGGTTAACAAAGGCGCAAATATATACTATATATAAAATTAATGTTAACAAATATTATTCCCATATAAAGGTTTTTATGGCTACTGCATAAATGCCAATGCCCCAAACTAAAAGTATTAACAATTGATGGGTTACATCTCCCAAACCGGCTCCTTCAAAAGCAACCTTACGCATGGCGTTGTTAAGGTGGGTGAGGGGCAATGCATTGCTGATAGGTTGCAACCACGACGGAAAAGCATTGGTAGAGAAAAACGTACCCGAAAGCAGGAACTGTGGCAGCGTGATAATATTTGATAGCGGCGGTATACTCGTTTCGTTTTTAGCAATGCCCGATATGATGAAACCAAAGCCCATGAAAATTATCAAGCCTACAAATGATAGCAGCAGCATGTTTAAAACCGTTACTGCGCCATGTATCAGCGTAAAACCAAAAGCGTAATGACCTATGCTGATAATAATGATGGAGCCTAACAAGGCAAAGCTTACCCGGGCCAGCATTTCGCCCGTAATGATACTGTAACGCTTTACAGGTGTGGCAAAAAAACGCTTGATTACCAAAGTTTGGCGCAAGCTCAGGAATACGAAAGATGTGCCAAATACACCAATGTTGAGCAATGAGAAACCTAACTGACCAGGCAGTATAAAGTCGATGTACTTATACTCGCGGCCTTTAATGGTGGTTTCGGTCATGCTGGCAACTTTGGGTTGGTTGTTGGGCATAGCCTGGGTGTTAAACTGGTATAACAGACTTTTAAGCATAGATCTCAACATGTTGCCTTTTTCCTGCGATGCCGCGGTGTACGTTACATCAATGGTGTAGGCCGGTAAGCCCTGGTGCTTTTGTATGTTGATTACGGCATCTAAGCTACCTTTCGACAGGTTTTTATCTAAATCGGCCTGACTCAGCTTTTTTGACAGGTTTATTACTTTGTAGTTTTTCAGTATCTGGTAAACCGGATTCAGTGTATCTGAATTTTTAGCCAAACCCACATCAACTGATACAGCGCCACCGCCAATATTGGCAAATATAACGATGAATATTAACGGAAACAGCAAGCTGAACACCACAGCCGACGGGCTGCGGAATATGGAACGTAAACTGGCTTTAGTTATGGCAAGAGTTGCGCGGGTGTTGTTGTAAGTGGTCATGATACCTCTCCCCAGCCCTCTCCAAGGGAGAGGGGGCTTTTAAATTGTGATTGAGTAAATTATATATGATTGATAGGTTCTTAAAGCCCTCCCCTTTGGGGGAGGGTTGGGAGGGGTTCTATTCCCGCCATTCCTTCCCCGTAAGGTTAATAAACACATCCTCAAGGTTGGCTTGCTTAACCTGTTTTTTGCGCTCAAACCCGGCGGATACCAGTTCGTCAATAAAACTGTCGGGACTGTTAATGCCCACTATGCGACCGCCATCTACAAAGGCAACGCGGTCGCATAGTTCTTCGGCTTCGTCCATATAATGAGTGGTAATAACCACGGTGCTTCCCGCATTTCTTATCTCGCGTATCAGTTCCCAAAGGTTGCGGCGTGCCTGTGGGTCCAGTCCGGTTGTGGGCTCGTCTAAAAAGACGATGCGAGGATTGTTGATTAAGGTTGTGGCGATCGAAAAACGCTGTTTTTGTCCGCCCGACAAGGTTTTATATTGAGCTTTGGCTTTATCAGTTAGCGCCACCTTGGCGAGCATGTCCATGGGGTTAATACGTACACCGTACAGACCCGAAAACAAATTGAGCAGCTCGATAAGATTTAGGCCCGGGTAATAACCGGCAGCCTGTAACTGTACACCTATACGCTGTTTAATCTGGTTGGCCTGTGTATCTATCGAGAAACCATCAACCGTAACCTCGCCCGAGGTTTTGGTGCGGAGGGTTTCGATAATTTCGAGGGTAGTGGTTTTGCCTGCTCCGTTAGGGCCAAGCAAGCCAAAAATTTCGCCCTCGTATACCTCAAAGCTAATACCTTTTACTGCGGTAAAATCGGCATACTGTTTTACCAGATCGTTAACAGTGATAATAGGTTGTTTTGCCATGATGTAAAAGTACTATGGCGCTGTAATTTTACGAAGCACTTTTCGGCGAATGGTAGGTTTTTGGCGGTGAATGGTGGGAGTGTGGATGTAAAATAAAAACAGACACAAGTGTTGTGTCTATAAGTTGATGTATGTGGCGTTTCTAAAAATCCAAAGGCCCCAACCTTTTCATATTCTGCATAATCAAATACCTTCTGTGCCTTAAAAACCGGGTAGGATTAGTGGCTGAACGCTTTAACGGGCTGGGGAAAATTGATGCAATAGCGGCAGCTTCGCGACGGGTAAGGTTGGCGGCTGGTTTATGAAAGTAGGCTTGTGCGGCTGCTTCGGCACCGTAAATGCCATCGCCCATTTCAATTACATTGAGATATACCTCCATAATGCGCTGCTTGCTCCAAAAAAGTTCAATAAGCATCGTAAAATAAGCCTCAGACCCCTTACGCAACCACGAGCGGCCTTGCCACAAGAAAACGTTTTTGGCTGTTTGCTGCGATATGGTGCTGCCGCCAATTACCTTTTTGCTATGGGCATTTTTTTTAATGGCGCGCTCAATGGCTTTAAAGTCGAAACCGTTATGTTCTAAAAAGGCCTGGTCTTCGCCGGCAAGGGCAGCCTTTTTCATGTTGATGGAAATCTCGTCAAAATCTTTCCATGTTTTGTCAATTTTCCACGGCTTGCCAGCGGCCTTACGCTCAAAGCCCCGGCTAATCATGAGCCAGGTAACAGGTGGGTTCACAAACTTGTAAAACAGTACCCAAAGTATGGTAATGCCTATAAATGCAAGTACGAATATGCGTACAAAACGCCAAATGAGTTTTTTTATGCCTTTGAGTACCATACCTCTCCCAACCCTCTCCAAAGGAGAGGGCTTTTAAATAAATGTGATTTAAAAATGCCTCTAAAATAACAAAGCCCTCTCCAACAGGAAAGGGCTTTGTTTATATTTCACCCCTTCCCTCTCCTTTGGAGAGGGAAGGGGTGAGGTCTTACTCAGCTACAACTTCAAACGGAACCTGTACTTTAACCTCTTTGTGAAGGTTTAAGGTTGCGGTGTATTCACCAACAAATTTAGGGTCTTCGTTGAAAGTGATGCGACGACGGTCAACTTCAAATCCTTGGTTTTTCAAAGCATCAGCAACCTGAATAGTGTTAACAGCACCGAAGATTTTGCCGCTTTCGCCAGCTTTAGCACCGATGGTTAATTTAACACCTTCTAAACGGGCAGCAACCTGATCTGCATCCTTACGGATCTTGTCTTGTTTAAACTGAGCTTGTTTCAAGTTTTCAGCTAAAACTTTGCGTGCCGATACGGTAGCCAGGATACCAAAACCTTTAGGGATTAAAAAGTTACGGCCGTAACCGGCTTTTACTTTAACCACATCGTCTTTCTCGCCGAGGTTTTTAACGTCTTGTTTTAAAATAATGTCCATTTTGTTAATCCTCCTTTATTTTAACGAGTCAGTTACGTAAGGTAATAAACCAATGTGACGGGCACGTTTAACAGCCTGGGCCACTTTACGCTGAAATTTTAATGAAGTACCGGTTAAACGACGCGGTAATACTTTACCTTGATCGTTAATGAACTTTAATAAAAAGTTAGCGTCTTTGTAATCAATATACTTAATACCATTCTTTTTAAAACGGCAGTATTTTTTGCGGTTATCGTCCACTTTAGGAGCGGTAACGTATTGAATTTGATCGTTTGCCATAATTAAGCTGCTGCCTCCTCTGTTTTAGGTTTTTTGTTAAAAGCACCGCTACGTTTTTTGTCGTTGTAGGCAACGGCATTTTTGTCTAAAGCAATGGTCAGGAAACGCATAACACGCTCATCACGTCTAAATTCGATCTCCAGTTTATTGATTAATTCACCCGGAGCGCGGAATTCGGTGAGGTGGTAGTACCCTGTAGATTTTTTCTGAATAGGGTACGCTAATTTTCTCAAACCCCAATTGTCCTCTTGAACAATTTCGGCTCCGTTATCGGTAAGGATCTTGCTAAATTTGGCAATTGCCTCTTTAGCAGCCTCGTCTGATAACAACGGGGTTAGAATGATTACGGTTTCGTACTGTTGCATTTTATACGTTTTGTTAATTAATTCCTCGTGTAAAACGGGGACGCAAATGTAGAAAGATTTCGCGAAACGTGCAAGGGTTTTTAATATAATTAGCTGATAGCGTGAATGCTCATAGTGCAATTAGCTACTATCATATTAAAAAAGTCACTGAATAGGCTCTTAGCCTGGTATAATATGCCGTTTTAAACCTCTATATCCTTAAACAGCTCTTCAAGGTCGAGACTGAAACCGGGTAGTATATCGGTTGTAACCATATCGCCGCCGGTAAGTAGCCTTGATGCCTGGTAGCTGCCATTCACCAACATGTATTTTAAAAAAGTTCGCTCATTAGGGTGAATAATCCAGTACTCCTGCACACCAGCCTCTTCATAAACTTCGTATTTGTTTTGAAGCTCTTTTTTGTTGTTGCCGGGAGATAATATTTCCACCACAATATCGGGAGCACCTATTGCACCACGGGCATCTATTTTTGATGGATCGCAAATAATACTTACATCGGGCTGGAGGACAGTTGTTATTTGAGAATCATTAATAGTTCTTGATAGGCGTACATCAAAAGGGGCAGCAAATACCTGGCATGGCTTGCCTTTTAAATAGTTATAAAGTTCGCTGCTTACAATGCCTGAAATGCGCTGGTGTACAGTGCCCGGTGCCGGGCTCATCTTAAATATCTTACCCTTAATTAACTCCAAACGCTCGTTAAATTGCCACTTTAAATAATCGGCATAAGTGTAGCTTTTTGATAGATCAAGGTCTGAAAACTGCATGTCGTTTTTAATGTATCAATAGTAAAGGTACAATAATCATGCAAAAATATGCATAGGTAGTTTGTCGTCAAATCATCAAGAGTCATACATATCAGCTACCATATCCTGCATCATCTGTTCCTGTTTTACGTCCTTTATAAAGCGCAGATAGTCTTTAAACCATGTTTTTGGTCTTTTTATTGATGCTTCGATTTCCATTTTAATGGCATCATTTCCTTTCTTTAAATAATTGCGTTGAGTGGCAAATTTTTGCGGACTAAAGCTGCCGTTCTTGTCAATAAAATCCTCGATCATATCACCGCTCATGTAATGCTGCATTGCTATCCATTGCTTGAGTTCGTTCAGTTGCTTTTGCAAAATCTTGTTATAGCGTTTCAGCATATCATCGGCAATTTTGGTAGCCTTGGTTTCGTTATCGTCCAGGTATTGAATTTGTAATTTTAGTAATGCAAAAAAGTCGTTTTCCTGGTAGGATTTGGTTACCTGCTTTACAATCTCGGTGAATTCATTTCGTTTATCTTCATCTCTTTCCAAATCGGGGTGGAATTTTTTAATGAGCCGCATGTAAACACTTCGGGCATCGCGTGTCAATACCTTATCTTCTTCAGCTTTTTTAATGGCAGTTTTAGACTTTGATCTGGTTTCCTGAGCCTCATCTTCATCTGGATTTTCATCTAATTCGGCTTGCTTTGTTTTATTAAAATGATGGCGGTTCTCGGCAAAGTAATTCTCTTCACCTTTTTCAAGCATTTCTTTAATATTGATATCGAAACCATATAACTCGTTAAATTTTTTCGACATCGACTGTGATTCGTAATCATTCACAATATCATCTACGCTGATGTTGCCGTATTTCTCCAAAATAGCAGCCACTTGTTTATCCTGGTATCCAAAAATCCTGAGCAAGGCCTCAGATGATTCGGTCATGTAAATATCCAGCCACTCTTTGTTTTGTTTACCAACACCTAATCTATCGGCTGTGCCATCAATTGCTAATAAAAGTTTTCGCTTTAAAACGGTGTTTTGCTGCATTAATGGTTCTAATTCAGCAGTTATTTTAACGTGTGCTTTTTGCAGGCCATTTTCCAAATTAGCATTATACTCTTGTTGGCACTCTATTTGGCTCAACAGTTTTTCATACTTCAGTTGAAACTTTGACTGGTTCTTTTTCGATTTGTTGTTTTCACTGATGGCTGGTTTCATAAGTAATGCAATTTGGGTAAAATGTGCCTTAATGGCAAATTTCCCATGTTTGTAGTCGGGAAGTAAGTTCATGATTTACAAAATCTTTCTTCTCTTCAATCTCATCTTTTCACCATTTAGCACTCACAACTCACCGCTCACTATTTCCCCTTTCGGCAAATTTGCCTAACTTAGTGGCTGTGGATAATTTTATAGTTTCGGCCCGTAAATACCGCCCGGTTACTTTTGAAAGCGTTGTAGGTCAGCAACATGTGACCAATACTTTAAAAAATGCTATCAGGAATAATCAGCTGGCGCAGGCATTTTTATTCTGCGGACCGCGTGGGGTGGGTAAAACAACGTGTGCACGTATATTAGCTAAAACCATAAACTGCACCAACCTGCAGCCCAATGGCGAGGCTTGCGGTGAGTGCGATTCATGCCGTGCTTTTCAAAATGGAAACTCATTTAATGTACACGAACTGGATGCGGCATCGAACAATTCGGTTGATGATATACGCAGCCTAATTGAGCAGGTACGCATACCGCCACAAGCTGGCCGCTACAAAGTGTACATCATCGATGAGGTGCACATGCTATCGCAGGCCGCATTCAACGCTTTCCTGAAAACGCTGGAAGAGCCGCCTAATTACGCCATATTTATATTAGCCACTACCGAGAAGCATAAAATTCTTCCTACCATACTTTCGCGCTGTCAGATTTTTGATTTTAACCGCATCCGGGTAGAAGATATGGCCAATCACCTGGCCTCCATTGCGCAAAAAGAAAGCATTGGTTTTGAAAACGATGGCCTGCACATCATAGCCCAAAAAGCCGATGGTGGTTTGCGCGATGCCTTATCGATGTTTGACCAGATCGTAAGTTTTTCGGGCGGAACGGTTACCTATCGTTCGGTTATCGAAAACCTGAATATTCTTGATTACGACTATTATTTTAACGTAACTGATAGCCTGCTAAGCGAAGACACTACCAAAACGCTGCTACTGTTTGATGAAATATTATCGAACGGTTTTGATGGGTCGCATTTTATTACCGGTTTGAGTGGGCACCTCCGTAACTTGCTGGTAGCTAAAGATGCGGCAACGTTAAAGCTTTTAGAGGTGAGCGAGGGCATCCGTCAAAAGTATTTACAGCAATCGCAGCAGGCCAGTACATCGTTCCTGCTATCGGCTATGAATATTGCCAACCAGTGCGATTTGAGCTACAAACTGAGTAAAAATCAGCGGCTACAAGTAGAGCTGGCACTGCTCAAAATATGCCACTTACAAGCCGCATTTACTTCCGCCAGCATGCCAGCCGTTAACGGTCAGGACTTAAAAAAAAACTCTGAACCAAACGTAACAGCTGCTCCGCAGCCACCAAAACCAGCTGTTAGCACGCCTACGCCGGCGGTTTTGGCACCTCAAGCACCAGTAGCGGCGCAGGTTGAGGAACCTAAGCCAGCATACCAGGCTACACCATCTTTGAATGCAACACCTGCAATAACTTCAACGCCATCGTTGTCGCCACAGTCGCAGGTGCATCATCAAACCGAGGCGTTGCCGTCGGCATCGCCGCAGCCCGAGATAGCTAAACCAGCTCCACCAGTAAGGCCATTAACCGGGTCGTTGTTGACTACGCCTTCATTAACCCCATCATTAAAAGGAGGCGTAGCAAGCACAGCCGTAATTGAGGATGAGGAAGATCCATATGTTTATGGTACAGATAAGGAAAGCTTTACCAACGACAGCTTTTTAAAATGCTGGAACGATTATGTGGCTAAGGTAAAAGCAGAGAATAAATCCACACTTGTGGCTATATTAACTACCAGTGCACCGGTGATGCTGCAACCTTATGTATTTGATCTGATCATAAGCAATCGTACACAGGAAGTTGTTTTTAGGGAAGAAAAGCCGGGCTTAATGAATCATTTGCGTACAACGCTACGCAATTTTGATATTGAAGTAAATGCCCGCGTAGATGAGCAGGTTGTGGTAAGAAAGCCTTATACCTCGATTGAAAAATTTCAACACATGGCTGCCAAAAATCCCAACTTAATGGAGCTTAAAAAGACTTTTGGGTTGGATTTTGATTAATACACATAAAAAAATGTCATCTCGAACGATAGTGAGAGATCTTTTCGAATAAACAGGTGTAAACTATTTAGGTTCGCAACTTACTCCTTCGAAAAGATTTCTCGTACCTCGGAATGACATTCTTTATAAACAAAGAGGCCTTAGGTCAAAGGCTCACAGTACCAAAACGTTGATTTTTAATCTTGGTTCTTGGCTCTTGCTTCTTGTCTCTAACCAAATCTATTTCAAAAAGTCTTCGTCCTCATCCTCGCCGGCAATATCGCTGTCGGTTTTATCGTAACCTTCGGCAATATCTGCGTCGTTTTTAGGATAGCCTTCTTCGTCAAGGTCATCGCGGTCGTCTTCGGGAGTGTGAGCTAATGCTTCGTCAGTGGGATCGAGTTCAACAATTTTGCCGTCGTCAATGTGCATGCCTAAACCTTCCACATCTGTTTCGAGCGAACGATTTTTGTCGTACTCGCCTAAAGTATCGTATGGGTTAGATTCGTCGTAGTCAGAGTTTGCATCGGCACCGTTAGGAGCAGATGTTTCAAATAATGCCGGTGGGTCGTAATCCGGGTCGTCGCTTTCTACCTCAATTTCGTAGCTGTTGGTTTCCGGATCATATTTCAGGTCTTGAGCGGCAGTTTCTTCGCCCAATTCGTCTTTTAGCTTTTTATCTCTGTCCTGGTTTTCATCATTAAACTCAGGATAGAAGGTATCTTGATTTTTCATACAGGTTTAATTTGTTGTGTAGGATTAACATCTGCAATCACCACAAAGTTTTTAAACCCGGCCAAATTTATCGGTGAAAAAAAGGAAGATTATTTACGAATTGGTTTACGGTAGGAGGTGAAACCACCAATTGTAAAGCGCATGCCCACCACAAACTGGCTATAAACATCTTTACGAGTACCTGCTTTAATACCATCTAACTGGTCGCCCAGCATGTAGTTAAACTGGTAACCTAAATCAACCTTAATAAAAGGCTCATCGTAACTATTAAATATCTTGAACTCGTAACCGGCCTTTAGTGGTACAAAAAACTCGCTGCTGGTGTTGCGGCCATAGGAGGTATAATCAGGTATGTACAATGATGAACGATGAATTTCGGCCATATTGTTGTAAATAACACCCACGCCACCGCTTACATATATATTACGTAGGGCATTAAAAATAGTGCTGTTATCGTAACGCAATAGTTCGCCTGCCTGTACCTGTGCCCTGAAGCTTACGGCCGTATAGTTATTTTTAAACTGACGGCCAGACAGTGTGTTAACTGAATCGCCCCCGGCCAAGCGGCCAAACTGTACTTCGGCAATATAATTAAGGAAAGGGGTATGGTTATAAGCAAATACCAAATGCGCTGCGGCGGTGCCTCTTACGGTTTCGGCATCGGTATAAGCATAGTTTAACGCAGCGGCAAAGCCAATATCATACTGGCCGTACATGTAACCTAATTGTGCTTTAGCCAACAGTGTTGCAAAGCATATACATAAAGTAAGTATTATCTTTTTCAAAACTATGGTAGGCGGCTATAGGTGTAAATATTGGTTATGGTAGTAACACTTCCAGTGGTTGCATCTGTTGTAGATGAAACGAGTTCTGACAGCTGTAACTGATTTATGGAAATGCCTTCTACATTATATCGCACTAAAAATTCCCCGCTTTTAAAAGATAGCGTAGATGCAGCGCTGTTGCTGGAGTAATATCCCTGGAAAGCTTTTTGGTAAATTGTTGATGATAGTATGGCACGGTTGCCGGTATCAAAAATAAAATAATCATTAGTTGTACCGGTGTAAGGTATAGTGTTGGGTTGGGCAATACCATCAATTTCGGTCACTGGTAACATTTCTTCAAGTTGCCATTTGCCAATTAATTGTGCGTTTTGCAGGTTTGCAGGTAATATTGGTGGGTCTTGCTTGCACGATGAACTTAAAATGGCCAATGCAAACACCAAAAAAACGTAAATCTTTTTCGTCATATCTATATCCGCCTTAAAATTAACATTTTATTTAAAATGTCACTAATTTTTGATATTCGGCATCAAACAAAAAGTTTAAGGTATAAAATAATAGGCCAATACTCAAAATGCATATATTTGGGCGTTTTTAAAAAAAATACAACTACAACATAACTCCATATGTCAAAAATTAAAGTAGAAAATCCGGTAGTTGAACTGGATGGCGACGAGATGACCCGCATCATCTGGCAATTTATTAAGGATAAACTGATTCTTCCGTACCTGGAAGTAGATTTGAAGTACTACGATTTAGGTATCGAGTACCGCGACGAAACTAACGACCAGGTTACTATTGATGCTGCCAACGCTATTAAAGAGTACGGTGTAGGTATTAAATGTGCTACCATTACTCCTGATGAGGAGCGCGTTAAAGAATTTGGTTTGAAACAAATGTGGAAATCGCCAAATGGTACTATCCGTAACATTCTGGACGGTACTGTATTCCGTGAGCCTATTGTAATGAGCAATGTACCTCGTTTGGTTCCAAACTGGACTGCCCCAATTTGCATTGGCCGTCACGCATTTGGCGATCAGTACCGTGCTACCGATTTTGTTACTAAAGGCAAAGGTAAATTAACTGTAACCTTCACCCCTGAAGATGGCGGCGAAGTACAATCATACGAAGTATTTAACTTTAAAGGTGATGGTGTGGCTTTGTCAATGTACAACACCGATGAATCGATCATTGGTTTTGCACACGCTTGCTTTAACCAGGCTTTAATGAAAGGCTGGCCTTTATACCTGTCAACCAAAAACACCATCCTTAAAAAATACGATGGCCGTTTTAAAGACATCTTTGAAGAGATTTACCAGGCAGATTACAAAGCTAAATTTGCCGAAGCTGGTATCGTATACGAGCACCGTTTAATTGACGACATGGTTGCATCGGCCTTAAAATGGATCGGTAACTTTGTATGGGCTTGTAAAAACTATGATGGCGACGTACAGTCTGACACCGTTGCACAAGGTTTTGGTTCATTAGGTTTAATGACCTCTACTTTGGTTACTCCTGATGGCACCGTAATGGAAGCCGAAGCAGCGCACGGTACGGTAACCCGTCACTACCGTGAGCACCAAAAAGGTAACCCAACTTCAACTAACCCTATCGCTTCTATCTTTGCCTGGACCCGTGGTTTAGAGTTCCGTGGTAAACTGGACGGTAACCAGGAGCTGATCGATTTTTGCCACACTTTAGAGCAGGTTTGTATTGAAACTGTTGAAAGCGGCAAAATGACCAAAGATTTGGCTATTACCGTTAAAGCTAAAGTAGAGCACGGTGTTGATTACTTATACACCGAAGAGTTTTTGGAAGCCATTAACGAAAACCTGAAAGCTAAACTGGTTAAGTAATTACCCTTTGAGCTTTTGATATTAAAAATGCCCTGCTGAAAAGCGGGGCATTTTTTGTTTATATTCGGTAGGAATTCTTCTTTAAACAAACCTGTAATTATATGAAATACTATACCTCTATTCTTATTGCAATGTGCTGCACATTTTTATCATTTGGCCAAACGCAAAAGTTGTTTAATATTGAAGAAATAACTCTTACTGATACAATTGAACAAAAAAGGATAGCAAATTCGCTCCAGGAAAAACCAGTTTTGTATGAGGATGATAAATACGTGGTTAGAAGAACATGCAGCGGTGAATGGGGTGGGTCGGTGTATTTCAAAAATAAGCTTACTAAAGTTGAAAGGGCATGCAGTGCTACATGTGCAATTGCAATACTCAAAAATAAAGCTAAGTATTTAGTGGTAAGCAGTCTTGCTCACATGAGTGGCTTTTCATCGGTTGTTGAAATAGAAAATCCTGAATTGTTGGATGTGTTTAAGCTTCCGCCACCACGAAAAAGAGTTGGAAAAAAACAAATTCGATATGTAGGCGACGATGAATCTAAATCATCAAAAGGGACAAAAGTATCGGTTGACACTATAGGCATAGAAGCAATTGCCGCATTTGTTTATCAAGAACAAGCATATTATATCATATCAGGTAGAGAGGGGACCTTCATATCCAAAATTGAAAGCGGAAAATTTATTCGTATAACCAAAATTGGGAACACAAACATTTGGACTTATGAAACTATGTTTAAAAATACTAAAGGTGGTTTTAATGTTCTTTTTACTGGGTTTAAAGACAAAGGTTATATTGACGTAACTGGTAATCGGATAATTATCTGCTATTTTAAATAACTACTTATTTAATGTGTGTTTAAAAACCATTTATGCCTTTTTCTATTTCTATATATTATTTTAGCATTTCAAAATCAACCAACTAATGTCAACACTCTATCCTCTAAAATTTAAAACCATTTACAAAGACAAAATATGGGGCGGTCAAAAGATCAAAACCTATTTACATAAAGATTTTGGCAACCTGCCTAACTGCGGCGAAACCTGGGAAATATCGGGCGTAAAATCGGATGTTTCGGTGGTTGACAATGGTGCATTGCAAGGCCAGTCTTTAGCGGCATTATTAGAAGAGCATAAAGAGGCATTGGTTGGCAAAGCCGTTTACGAACGTTTTGGCAACGAGTTTCCATTATTGGTAAAGTTTATCGATGCCAACGAAGATCTTTCGATACAGGTGCACCCTAATGATGAACTGGCCCGTAAACGTCACAATTCATTTGGCAAAACCGAAATGTGGTACGTTATTGAGGCCGATCCGGGTTCGAGTTTAATTGCCGGGTTTAGCGAAGAGGTAAGCCAGGAGGTTTATGTAGAAAAGCTAAACAGCGGCCACCTCACTGATATATTGAACCGCGAAGATGTTAAAGCCGGTGATGTTTTCTTTTTACCAGCCGGCCGTGTTCACACTATTGGCAAAGGCTTGCTGATTGCCGAAATTCAGCAAACTTCAGACATTACCTATCGCATTTACGATTTTGACCGTGTAGACGATAAAGGCAACAAGCGCGAACTGCATACAGAGGAAGCGTTAGCAGCTATCGACTACAAAAAGTATCCTAACTATCGTACAGACTACACCCCGGTAAAAAACGAAGACGTACACCTGGTAAGTTGCCCATACTTTACTACTAACGTAATGGACTATACCGAGGCGGTGAGCAAAGATTATTCATCGCTCGACTCATTTGTTATTTATGTGTGTTTAGAAGGTAGCTACGAGCTTAAATATAACGGCGAAAGCTACCCGGTGAAAATGGGAGAGTGCTTGCTGCTACCCAACACGGTAGATAAGGTAGAGCTAACAACCGAAGACGGCTTCAAAATATTGGAAAGCTATATTGCCTAATATTAGTGTAGGGTAATGGCTACCATGTTTAAATCAAAAATAGGGTTGGAGTTGGTAATACCTTTAGGTATTATTTTAATTGGTACATCAATACCTATGATTTTGGATGGTGCATGGCCCGGACTTATTATTGTTGGATTGGTTGCATTATTTTCAGCACATATGCTATTAACAACATACTACGTGGTTGATAACGGTATGGTTAATGTGCGTTGCGGATTCTTTGTTAATCGGAATATTGAAATTGGTTCGATTAAAAGTATTAAGGAAACAAATAATGCTTTTAGTTCGCCAGCTGCATCATTAGACAGGCTCGAAATTAATTACAATAAATACGATTCGGTAATGATCTCGCCCAAAGACAAAGCCGGCTTTATAGCCTTGCTTAAAAGCATCAAGCCCGATATTGAAGTGAAACTAAAGGAAAAATAAAACAACAAAGCCGCTAATTAGCGGCTTTGTTGTTTTATACGGTAGTTAATAAGTTGCCAAATAATTGTACGTGCCAACTGTTTTGTAAAGGTACTTCCCACTTGGTTTGCAGTTCATCAAGTGTTTGCACCAGGTTATTGTATACAATGGTGCCTGCGTTTATTTTGCCTGTTTTAATCAACTCTTCAAACTCGTTACGTGGTACGGATAAAATATTATCGCCGTCACGATAGGCCAGGTTAAACCTGTCGAAAAGGTTAATATTGTATTGTTGTTCCAATTCCTTCATCACCCTTACCGATTTATCTATCGAGCAGCCACTGGCACCGGCCTGGCTCTCGTCAACCACTAAAATAAGGAAGCGGTTATATTTCACAGCAGCGCCTGCTTTAAGTTCATTATTATGCGCCGTCCAGCTTTGGGTGAACTGGTTTAGCTGCTCTTGTACTTGCTGAGTTTGGCTATCGGTTAATTCCTTATCCGACTGATAGATCCATACTCTCGAATTTTTAGAAAATTGCATAAACAAAGTTATCAAATTTGTATTTTAGAGTTAAGGTTTTTGTTGTCATGTTGAGGTTAAGATTTTTACAGGCCAGAATGGCTTGCATTGCAGGTGTTTTAATTACTTTGATAACGGCGTCGGGTTTCACAGTTTTTAACTGGAACAGGCAGCAGGCATTGTTATGGAGCAGCCAGTGCTTATACCAGGCTTTTAACACAGATGAAGTGAAGCTAAAAAATTGGGAATTGAACATAACCCCCGATTACTTTGTACGGCTGCGTAAAACTTATCCTAATGGTAAACAGGAGTATTTCTCTTTCCATCTCAAAAGGTTTAATACAATTGATTACTACGGAAACACCACTCGCGGCCTGCTCTGCTTTAAAACCCAGGCCGATGATATCATTGTACAAACTCATAATGACCGCAAGGGCAACATCGATTCGATGGCCACCACGTTAAAAATCTCGGTTAAAAACATGAGCGCCGAACGCCTGGATAGTCTTTTAACTGCGTTGAATTACCTGAAGCAGCAATGATCGAAAAATATTTTTGAAAATTATTTCTCTTGCTTTCAGGTAGATAGCCGTTGGTTGTGGCGTTGATGTGAATTATTTTAAAAATGAGTTTCCACAAATAAAAAAAGAAGCTATATTTGCATTCCCAAAACGATGGTGCCATAGCTCAGATGGTAGAGCAAAGGACTGAAAATCCTTGTGTCACTGGTTCGATCCCAGTTGGCACCACAAGTTTAAAAGCCTCTCAGAGAAATCTGAGAGGCTTTTTTATGTGCCCTTTCCCCATCAGGTGAATCTTTAAATTCATAGTTTACCCGAATGTTATAATGATTTAAACTATAGCAATAAAGCACTATTCATTGAGCCACTGTAATGCTGCTTCTAAAGCTAAATCTGCTCCGCCATCTTTGCCAGAGGCAATTGTTACATCGGGTTGTATATTAACCTTATATATCTTTTGGTTTCTATCGGCTACGTATCTTGTGGCGAGGTACATATATGCACCGGTTGATAATTTGAATCCCTGATTGGCAGTAATGTAGCCTGAGGTGGGGGTTCCAAATAACTTTGCATTAGGTTTACCTACAAAACCAAGTACAGTCATTTCGCCGCTACTCCCTGTTCCCGAACCAATCAATACTGCAATTTTATTATTGATGTTACGTAATGTATACGGCTTTTTAACAACCACACCCTTATTCCCATTTATGCCCGAACTTCCATGTTTGTATGTCCAGGCGGTACCTTTTACATTCTTTGCTTTAGGGCTAACAAAGTAACCTAATTTGCCCTCCCCGGTAAGCGGGCCTAAACCTGCAATCATGGGATACATGTTTCCACCGCCATTTTGCCTAAGGTCTACTATCCAGCCTTTAATAGTTTGTTTAGTATCCAGGTCTTGTATGAGTTGCTGTATTTTGGTAGCAAAGTTAACGCCGGCAGTATCACTGGTTGATGCAAATGCAGGAACAGCTATGTAACCGCAATTATTATTAATTAGCCTGGCTATTGGTTGCTCCGTAACACTGTTACGAACTGCATAATTTTGTGCAGTTGTTTTTGCCTGATAAAGTGAATGTTTATCGCCGGCGGCTCGAAGCTTGGATATGATTAGATCCATAATTGCGGGGCTATCATCCATGGTCATGCCGCTTGTGGCAAGCTCTGCAATGTTTTTATCAACTTCATTCCAGTTAACTGAGTCGGCATATAGTGAATGGCGCTTAACTATATCTGTAACTTCTTTCCCGAACTTTATTAATTGATTACTGGCACTGGTATCTACCTTGGGCAATTCCTCAATGGCAAAATCATCAAACCATGCCGATCCATTTCCCATATTTCCATCCCCAAAGTGCGGCTTGTTAGATATGGTATCGGCAACTACTTCAACTCCGGGGTTTGCAATTTGGCAAAAGGTTGATGTAAAAGTAAAACAGAGGCATAATAATAGGATAAGTTGCTTCATGAGTAAGGTTAAATGGAGTGGTTGTTAAATTTTGTAAACGATAACTCGTAAACGTTATTGTGTAAAAGGACCAAAGATGAGTATTGAATTTATCGGTTCCCTGCTTATTTTATAATTGTAATCAAAATTATTGATGTATGGCGTTAATTTAACTTTCACATAGATAATTTAAGTACAGGCCTTGGTTTAACCCAGTTGTAGTAATAATAACAAAGCCCTTCAGATTTTCCTGAAGGGCTTTGTTATTTACTGTAAGCTTTTATTAAACGCTCAATGTCGGCAGGCTGAAACCAAAGGTGCTACCCTCGCCAATAGCGCTTTTTACCCATATTTTGCCTTGTTGTGCTTCAATAAAGTCTTTAGAGATGGCCAATCCTAAACCGGAGCCTGCTTTGTTTTGCCCATCGGTTGGTACCTGGAAATACCGGTCGAACAGGCGTTTCTGGTATTGCTCATCAATGCCTTTGCCAAAGTCGCGTACCGAAAACTCTACCAGCCTGTGATTGGCCGTAAGCTGAATAACGATCTTGGATTTCTCCGAACTGTACCTTAAAGCATTAGAGAGGAAATTAACCAGTACCCAAGCGGTCTTTTCTACATCAGCCTGCACTTGTGGCAATTTATCATCTTTAACAATATCTAATTGTACGCCTTTTTGCTCTGCCTGAAATTTAACTGAACTGATAGCATAATCAACAATTTGCACGGGACTAACCGGCATATAATTGAGTTGGATGTTCCCGGTTTCTACTTGCGACAGTTCTAAGAGTTCGCTGGTTATTTTGAGCAGGCGGGCACTGTCTTCTTCAATATGGCTTACCAACTGCTGCTGTTCGGTATTCATGCTACCCACCCTGTTATCATTCAACAGTTTAAGGCTCATTTTTATGGATGATATAGGCGTTTTGAGTTCATGCGATATGGTGGCAATAAAATTGGTTTTAGCCTCGTCGCGCTCCTTAAATTCGGTTATGTTACGCAGCACATAAACCTTGCCGGCCTCTTTGGTGGCTATTTTAACAGCGTCGCCCTGTTTATCCAGGTTGGGTACCACAATATCGCGGCTTTGCAGCTGAAAATGTGATTCTTTGCCATCGAGCACAATTTTGAGCGTTTTTAGTGCGGTTTCATTACTCAGTATCGATTTAAACAGGTCGTTATTCTGAATCATATTGCGGCTGTTTTGGCCAATAATGCCGGGTTCATTTATGTTAAGAACCTTGCGTGCAGCATCATTCATAAACAGAATTTCTTCCTTCTCGTTTATACCTACAATGGCATCCTGCATTTGCTCAATAATGGTCTCAATGCGGCGTTTTTCAGATAGTACGGTGGCCAGGTTGCTGTTCTCCCATTCATTAAGGCGCGATGCCATGTCGTTAAAGGCTTTAGCTACCTCGGCAAATTCATCATTTTCCTCAAAATGAAGCCGCTTGCTGTAGTTTTTTTGTCCAATCTCGCGTATACCTTCCAGCAATGCCCTTAGCGGATTGGCAATAAAACCCGGAAAGTTTACGCTGAAACTAAATAAGAGCAAAAAGGTAAACGTGCCTGCAAAACCCAGTATAAGCCCGGCATCATTAACTGATTTGCGGGCAGCATCGTTTTTACGTACAATGGCCTGCATATTTAATAACTCAATGTGGCGCAGGTGTGCACGCGTTTCACGTTCAGATTGGGGATTGGCAGATGGTGATGCTTTCAATCTTTCAAAAGCCTTACGCAATGCTTTAACCGCTTCATGCTCGCCTTTTTCGGTAATGTTATGCTCTTCATTAATAAGTTGCCTGTTAAATTCTGCCGTAACGGCCGGCAATAGGGGCAATGCATTTTCATCAAGCAGGGTGCGCATTTCGCGGGTGTAACTCAGGGTTTCATAGTTATCTTTCAGTATAACCTTAGCGCTGTTTGATATTTGCTGAATGTAGTACAAAGATATGATGCCAAAAAACATCACAATTATAAACAGGAAGCCGAAGCCCAGGCGGAGTTTGGTTTTTATTTTCATGACAGTATCACTAAATCGGTTTCGGTAGCAGCTATCATTTTTAGCAGCTCGTTAAAAACAGTAGTCCTCAAAATAACCTGGAATAAACTCAAATGTGGCTTACCTATGCAAATGGTCGTAATATCACGTTCTTCTGTCATTTTCATAATGGTTTGAGTAATGTGGTCGCTTTTAAGCTTAATTACTTCCGCCCCAAGTTCGGTGGCAAGTTTAAAATTGTTGATCAGGTGCCGCTGCTTGTCCAGCTTTATACGGTCCAGGCTCTCGCTGCTGCTTTGCACGTACAATACGATCCAGGGCGAGCGGTAATAGGAGGCCAGCCGTGCAGTTTTACGTATCACAATTTTAGCCGTTTCGGCGTTTGACGATATACAGGCCAGGAATTTTTCGGGCCTGAGCTTAATTTGTTTAGGTATTTCTACATCAATTTTACGCTCGAGGTGATGGGCTACTTCCTTCAAAGCTATTTCTCTTAGCTGCAATATTTTATCACTCCTGAAAAAGTTTTGCAGGGCACGCTCAACTTTGCTTTGCTCGTATATTTTACCGTCGCGCAGGCGGTCGATCAACTCATCGGCGGTAAGGTCAATATTTACGATCTCATCGGCCAGTTGCAATACTTTGTCGGGTATGCGTTCGGTAATGGTTACGCCTGTAATTTCCTCAACCTCTTCGTTCAGGCTTTCGAGGTGCTGTATGTTCACCGCTGTAATTACGCTGATGCCTGCTTCCATTATATCCAGCACATCCTGCCAGCGTTTGTTGTTTTTGCTGCCCTCAATGTTGGAGTGAGCTAACTCGTCAACAATTACTACCTCGGGATGCCGGTTAAGGATACCTTGCAGATCCATCTCCTCCAGTTCTTTACCTTTATAAAAAGCTTTGCGGCGCTGTATAAAGGGCAATCCATTGAGCAGGGCATGGGTTTCGGTACGGTTATGGGTTTCTATATACCCTATTTGAATGTCGATGCCGTTGCGCAGCAGGGCATGGGCCTCTTGCAGCATACGATAGCTTTTGCCTACGCCGGCGCTCATGCCAATATAGATCTTGAGCTTGCCCCGACGCGATTTTTTCACCAGTTCGATGAAATCTCTGACCGAATTGTCTTTATGTTCATTTTCCGGCATCGTACTATTCTTTTTTTTACGGTTAAAAACCGCGATATTCCGCAATAAGTCGTGATTTAATCCGGGTGTTTAACATGGTGTTCAATTAAACATGTTGAACACTTTGAACACCCGGATTATCTCTGCATACAAACCTAAAATGCGTAAACTGCTGCCAAAGCAAATTGCCCTGCGCGTTTGGTTACGTCGCCATTGCTTTTAACAAACGTGTTGTTTTTGGCATTGTCTAAACGTACCTCGGGTATAAACGTTAAGCCGCCTGCCTTAACATTAGCTGTTAAGGTAAATGCCTTTACATCATTACCAGCACCAAGGCGCGAGTAGAATATCGAGTTATCTGTTTTTGATTTATTTTTGAAATACTCGGCACGTAAACCCAGGGTTATGGCACCTGATATAGCATACTGTGGGTATAAGGCTGCCCCGCTAAAGCCACCATCGCTATCGGGCAGTGAAAAATCGGCTGCGTTTAAGCCCAGTTTAAACTTGTCGGTAATTTGATATGCGGTGGTTAGATCAAGCTCGGTGCCCGAAAACTTTCCGCTCAAAACGTTCAGGTAAGCCGTCCAGCCTTTAACCGGACTAATCATTAACTGACCACCAAAGGTTGATACATCCCGGTTTGATTTGTAAATATTCCAGTAATCGTTAAAAACACCGGCCATAAGGCTTACTTTATCATTAAATGTATAAGTAAACTTTAAACCCGCATTTTGAAAAGGACCGTTGGTAAATAAGTAAGAAGTAGAGTAGTTGAAGTTGCCAACCGGCGATATCACCTCATAACCTACAAAGGTGCTCATATAACCTGCCGTAACATTCAGTTTATCAGTTAAATCATATCCTACGTACAGGTTTTGAATATGGAAACTGTTGGTTTGCTCGTCATTTACCCCATCGGCATTAGGAATTGATTGTGCCTGGCCGCGAGGACCGAACGACAGTTCGCCTACAAATAGGGCTTTGTTGTATTTCTTTTTAACGCCCAGGTCAACCATACCAATAGATACCGAGTTAGCCTCGTTGGCAAAGCTGGTGGCTATATTCGTATTTTTTTTACCGGCGAAATCCATTTTGTAATACGTATCAACCGAACCGAAAAATGTAAGTCCGGGGTCGGTGGTTTTGGTAGTGTCTTGTGCGTGGGCAAACAGGCCACCTGCAAGCAGGCAAGAGGTGAGTAAGAGTGTTTTCATGTTTAAAATTATTGTAGGGTATGTAGTGGTCATATCTTTTACTAAAGGATGAAGCAGTACCGAACGTTACTTTAGGCAACGGTGGTAAACAGTAACGGCTTCATCCTTTTTGTAATAGATTTTTCAGGTTAAAAATAGAAGATTATTTTTTCAATTCATCCAATGCAATGTTCAATTGCAACACATTTACAGTAGACGGACCAAACAAACCCAGTAATGGTTTTTTAATCTGTTTTTCAACAAGTAATTCTACCTGCTGCTCATTTAAACCACGGTTAACGGCTACGCGTTTAACCTGCAGACGTGCTGCTTCGGGCGAAATATCAGGGTCTAAACCACTGCCCGATGCGGTTACCAGATCGGCCGGGATATCGGTTTTTTTGATGCCGGGGTTGTATTTCAACAGCGTATCTACACGGTTGCTTACCTCTTTCAAATAATCGGCATTGGTTGGGCCTTTGTTAGAGCC
This sequence comes from Mucilaginibacter terrae, assembly GCF_031951985.1. NCBI lineage: Bacteria > Pseudomonadati > Bacteroidota > Sphingobacteriia > Sphingobacteriales > Sphingobacteriaceae > Mucilaginibacter > Mucilaginibacter terrae. Next base: position 4,442,011 of record NZ_JAVLVU010000001.1, read on the forward strand.
TGCCGAACCGGCGGCATTATAACCCACGGCTGATGGACGGCTCCAGAAGTATTGAGGCTTGTCGAACTTTTGACCAAGTAGAGAATAGCCTACTACCTTGCCATTTATGGTTACGGTCTCTCCATCGCCGTGGCCCTTTGATAGTTTGCCGGCAAAGGAAATAAGTACAGGATATATGATACACAATAGTACGGTAAGTACTGCGGTTAGTCTTAAAGACTGGATTATATAGGGTTTCATGATTTTGTTTGTTAACCCCTCCCAACCCTCCCCGGGGAGAGGGCTTTGAAGAGCTTAAATTTTAATGTTATTAAATATAATTTATAAACTCCCTTCCGCCTTAGGCGGAGAGGGCCGGGGAGGGGTTACACCATCATCCCCACCACCAAGTCAATCAGCTTAATGCCGATGAACGGTGCAATTACACCGCCCAAGCCATAAATAAGCAAGTTGCGACGTAACAGCGCGCTGGCGCCTATGGGTTTGTATTCAACCCCTTTTAATGCCAGCGGAATCAACAACGGAATAATAATGGCGTTAAATATTACGGCCGATAGTATAGCACTTTCAGGACTGTGCAGGCCCATAATATTCAGGCTTTGCAAAGCAGGTATCGAAGCTATAAACAGCGCAGGAACAATGGCAAAATACTTGGCCACATCATTAGCAATACTAAAGGTGGTTAGCGTACCGCGGGTAATTAGTAACTGCTTGCCTATCTCTACAATTTCAATAAGTTTGGTAGGGTCGTTGTCTAAGTCAACCATGTTACCGGCTTCTTTGGCGGCTTGGGTGCCGCTGTTCATGGCCACACCAACATCGGCCTGGGCAAGGGCGGGGGCATCGTTGGTACCGTCGCCCATCATGGCTACCAGTTTACCGGCGGCTTGTTCCTGCTTAATGTAGTTCATTTTATCCTCGGGCTTGGCCTCGGCAATAAAATCATCCACACCGGCTTTTTCGGCAATGTATTTGGCGGTAAGCGGGTTATCGCCGGTTACCATTACGGTTTTTACGCCCATTTTGCGCAGACGCTCAAAGCGTTCGGCAATGCCGGGTTTAATAATATCCTGTAACTCCACAGTGCCCAAAATTTCTTCGTTTTGGGTTACCACCAATGGGGTGCCACCGTTTGATGAAATGGCTTCCACACGCTCCTTAACCGCAGCCTGCATGGTATGGCCTGCGTTTAAAGCCAGTTTACGCATCGAGTCATAAGCCCCTTTACGTATACGCAATCCATCGGGCGTATCAATACCGCTCGAACGGGTTTCGGCAGTAAATTTTATAAAAGTAGAACCCTGTGGCGCATTTAACGGAACCCGGTTGTTGCCGTGTTGTGCCAGTTCGATAATCGATTTGCCTTCAGGGGTTTCGTCGGCCAGAGAAGCAAGTACACAGGCTTTTACCAACTCTTCGGGCGATATGCCCGGCGCAGGCCAAAACTGGGTGGCTTTACGGTTACCAATAGTTATGGTGCCGGTTTTATCTAATAAAAGCACATCAATATCGCCTGCTGTTTCTACGGCTTTACCGCTTTTGGTAATTACGTTGGCGCGTAATGCCCTGTCCATTCCGGCTATACCAATGGCCGATAGTAAGCCGCCGATGGTAGTAGGTATTAAACATACAAACAGCGAAATGAGTGCGGCAATGGTGATGGGCGTGTTGGCATAATCGGCAAAGGGTTTTAGCGTTACGCATACGATGATGAATACGATGGTAAAGCTGGCCAGCAAAATGGTAAGGGCAATTTCGTTAGGGGTTTTTTGGCGCGATGCTCCTTCAACCAGGGCTATCATCTTGTCCAAAAAACTTTCGCCCGGCTCAGTGGTCACCATAACTTTAATACGGTCAGACAGTACTTTGGTACCGCCCGTTACCGACGACTTATCACCGCCAGCCTCGCGTATTACCGGGGCCGATTCGCCTGTGATGGCCGATTCGTCGATAGTGGCCAAACCTTCAATAATTTCACCATCGGTTGGTATGGTGTCACCCGACTCGCAAACAAACACGTCGCCTTTGCGCAACTCGTTCGACGAGCGGGATACAACGGTGCCATCATCGAGTAGCACATTGGCGGGTGTTTCTTCGCGGGTTTTGCGTAAGCTATCGGCCTGTGCCTTACCGCGTGCTTCTGCAATGGCCTCGGCAAAGTTGGCAAATAACAGGGTAAGCAACAGGATAAGGAAAATGATAAAGTTGTAACCCCAGGTGCCCTGGCCGCTGTACATAAAGCTGTAAACGGTAACATAAAGCATTACGGCAGTGCCAACCTCCACGGTAAACATTACCGGGTTGCGGAGCATTACCTTAGGGTTTAGCTTGATGAACGACTCTTTTAGTGCAGACTGCACCAAAGCCGGTTCGAATAATTTATTAGATTGATTTTTCATCACTATATATGAATCAATTATTTAATCATGGAAAAGTACTCTGCAATAGGGCCAAGCGCCAGTGCAGGGAAATAAGACAGGGCATTGAGTACCAGGATAACGGCCAGGGTCATGAAACCAAAAGTGAACGTATCGGTACGCAGGGTGCCGGCGCTTTCGGGCACGTATTTCTTTTGTGCCAGTAAGCCTGCAATTGCTAACGGACCAAAAATTGGCAGGAAACGACCAAGGATGAGTATTACACCTGTAACCACGTTCCAGAAAATATTGTTATCGCCCAGTCCTTCGAAACCCGAACCGTTGTTGGCATTGGCGGAAGTGTTTTCGTACAGCATTTCGCTAAAGCCATGGAAACCGGGGTTGTTTAACCAGTTGGCGGGTTTAACAGCCCAATCGGCATTGCCGTGAGATGTAAACACATAGGCAGATAAGGCTGTGCCAGCCATAATCAACAGCGGACTTAACAACGTTATGATAGCAGCTATCTTTACCTCGCGCGCTTCAACCTTGTGGCCCAAAAACTCCGGTGTACGACCAACCATCAGTCCCGATATAAATACGGCAATAATGAGGTAAATGAAGTAGTTTAGTATACCCACACCGCATCCGCCAAAAAAGCCGTTAATCATCATGCCCAGCAATTGCCATGCGCCTGTGAGCGGCATGGTGCTGTCGTGCATGCCATTAACCGATCCGGTTGATACAATGGTGGTTAGCGTACTCCAGTAGCCGGTAGCCATTGGGCCAATACGTACTTCTTTGCCTTCCATTGCCCCGGTGGTTTGCTGTATGCCCATTTTGGCAATGGCAGGGTTGCCGCCCAGTTCGCTGCTTATGGTGGGTATCATGAGCATGAACATACCAATGGTCATGATGCTGAATATTACCCATCCCAATTTCCTCCTGCGGATGAAATAACCGAAAGCAACAATCATTGCCATTGGGATAATCATTTGAGAGATTATCTCGGTCATGTTGGTAAGATAGCTGGGGTTTTCGAGCGGGTGGGCCGAGTTAGCGCCAAACCAGCCGCCACCGTTGGTGCCGAGGTGCTTGATGGCAATCATTTGTGCCGCCGGTCCGCGCGATACATTTACCGTATCACCCTGCATCGATATAAATTGGTCTTTACCGGCATAGCTCGATGGGGTACCGTTAAAGGTTAATATTAAGGCTACTACAACTGATAATGGTAACAATAAACGGGTAATAGCTTTTACAAAAAACTCCCAAAAGTTACCAATGTTAGTGGTGGTTTTATCGCGAAATGCCTTAAACAAACCAACCGCCGCCGCAATACCGGTAGCTGCGCTGGTAAACATCAAAAACATAATAATAAAATGTTGGGTAAGGTAGCTTACGCCGCTTTCGCCCGAGTAGTGCTGCAAATCGCAGTTTACCACAAAGCTGATTATGGTGTTAAAGGCCAGGTCGGCGGTCATGCCTGGGTTGGCATCGGGGTTAAGCGGAAGCTTATCCTGCCACATTAAAACGGCAAAACCGTAAACCAGCCACAATATGTTAATGGTCATTAAAGCCTTTAAAAACTGTTTCCAGTTCATGGGTTCGTTAGGGTTAATACCCGACAGTTTAAAAAGGAAGCGTTCAAACGGCTTCATAAAATCCGTCCATACCCGTTCGCCGGCAAACATTTTGGCCAGGTACTTACCCAGCGGAATGGCAATAGCCACGGTAATAACAAAGGATGCAATGATGCCTAAAAGTTCAGTATTCATTGTTTGAGAAGGTTAAAATTTTTCGGGTTTAAGCAGTACATACACCATGTATGCAAAAACTGCCAGGGAAATGATAAATAAGGCTAACATAGTGTTCAGATTTTTTCGAACCAGTCGATTGATTTAAAGATGAGCCAGCATAAAACCAGCAAAACCGTAAGAAGAAGTATAGCAAGCATATTACTTTGTTTTATTCCCTATAGCCAAGGTTGGTGCCAGTGATTTTGTTTAGCTGTTAAGTTGGTGATTATTAAGATATTGTGATTTTATTTGGGGGTTTTGTGTTTTTGGGTGGATAGGAAACCCTTTCATTTTGGTAGGGTTGGTTTTTCATTTTGGAAAGGGAGGGGGGATAGAGTCAAGAATCAAGATAATCGTCATTGCGAGACAGAGAGGGTAGAGGATGGGGTGTCGAAGCATCATTGGAGAATAATAACCCTCACTGTCATTTCGAACGATAGAGAGAAATCTTGTTCGAGCTATAAGTTTTTGTGTTGTGCTTTAACTTATTGCAGTGCCCTGTTAGCACAGGTAAAGTGGTTTTACCCACGCCTGTGGATGTACTTTTTCTTTTGCTAAAAGAAAAAGTACCAAAAAGAAAAGGCTGCGGCTACGTCCTGTTGCTACTTAGGTTTGTGCTTTTACTCGGGTCTGTGGTTGCCGCAACATTCCTGATGCCGCGAAAGAAAGGTTACGTTAGGACAGTGCTTTGGGTTGGAGGAGCAACGCAGGCTTGGCCTGCAGTTGCCGTTGCGTAGCAACTCTTACAGCTACTGTTAAAAGAAGCGTCGGCCTGCCAGCGCACCCGGCCGGGATTATGGCCTGTGCAGTGGTAGGGATTGCGATGGCTTGATTTATTCACCATTGTTTGTTTCTTTTGGTGTTCATGAGGTCGCTACGCTTAGTTTTTTGTTACTTTTTGTATCAAGACAAAAAGTAATGGGCCTCTGCGGCCAAGAGCAGACTGCAGAAAGTTATTAGCACAAGCCAGAGTTAAAAACGCATAAACTAACGTAGCCCCAAGTCGAAAACTCACTAAGTAATCCTATACTCATCTAACTTCCTATACAACGTAGTTAATCCAATACCCAATAAACGGGCGGTTTCAGTTTTGTTGCCGTTGGTGTGGGTCAGTACTTTTTGTATGTGGCGGCGTTCTACGGTTTCCAAATCAAGCGAATCGGGTGATACCGTTTCCTGGTTAAAACCGGGAGGGAGCAGGTCAGGGGTAAGGGTATCGCCATCGGCCAGGATAACCACGCGCTCCATCAGGTTTTTGAGTTCACGGATATTGCCTTTCCAGTGGTGGCGGTTAAGCGCTTGCGAAAATTCTTCACTCAGCTTAAACGGCGCTTTGCCCAAACCGCCTGCAAATTCTTTGAGGTAATGTTTAGCCAGCAATTCAATATCACCGCGCCGTTCATCCAAAGAGGGTAGGCTGATGGTGAATACCGATAAGCGGTAAAACAAATCTAACCGGAAACGACCGGCCTCGGCTTCTGCTTGTAAATCGCGATTGGTGGCGGCCAGTATGCGTACGTTTACTTTGGTGGTTTGCGTGTCGCCCACCTTTATAAAGGTTTTGTTTTCGAGGAAGCGTAACAGCTTGGCTTGCAATTCGAGGTTTACTTCGCCAATTTCATCTAAAAATACAGTGCCGTGCCGGGCTTCTTCCAAAAGACCTTTTTTGTCTTTCAGTGCCCCGGTAAATGCCCCTGCTTTGTAGCCAAAGAGTTCGCTTTCCAGCAATTCGGCGGTAAAGCTGCTGCAGTTGATAGCCACAAAAGGCATCTGCCTGCGCTGACTTTCATAATGTATGGCCGATGCAAAAACCTCCTTACCGGTACCGGTTTCGCCCAGTAGTAAAACGGTGGTATCGGTGGCCGCAACTTTGCGGGCAAGGGTAATGGCTTCGGTTATAGGTTTGGAATTGCCTATAATGCCGGCCAGGGTTTGTTTACCATGCACTTTTTGGCTTTGCTCAAAAGCGCGCAGTTGTATCTCGGCTTTTTCTACCGCCTGGTAAAGCAAGGGTATTATCTTTTCATTATCGTCGCCTTTAGTAATGTAGTTGAATGCCCCGTTTTGGATGGCCTTTACCCCATCGGCAATGGTGCCGTAGGCTGTTAGGTTAATCACTTCTATGTAAGGCTTTTTTTCTTTAATGGTTTTCACCAGTTCAACGCCGTTAACATCGGGTAGTTTAACATCGCTCAATACCACCAAAACGTCTTCCTGGGCAAGAAGTTTGATACCCTCTTTACCAGTTGCCGCCTGTAATACCCTGAAACCCTCCAATTCGATGATGCGCGATAGTAAGCTGCTCAGTTTCTTTTCATCATCAATAATTAGTATGGTTGGTTTCATTTTAAAAAGCAATTAACGCCTCAAATGTAGTGTTAAGATTGATTTTTAGCGAAAACAAAAAAGGGCGGCAAATTTTGCCGCCCTTTATAAGCTTGCCTCATGATTTACAATACGCTTCGCCTTAACAAATCACTTCCAAAGCGATAGGTCAATGTAATTTCATGCGTGGCGTTACCTAACCTGCCGCCCACATTGTTTGATGATGAACCAAACTGGTAACTGTAACCCAGTTTCAGTAAATCAGAATTGATAGAAATAATGCCCGCCATCTCATTATTGGTACGATAATTCAAGCCTAAACCAACGGTGTTTTTTACGTAAACCGACATGGACATATCGGCCACAAACGGAACGCCCTTGGTGTAGGTAGCTAAGAATGCGGGTTTGGCACGCACGTCGTCATCTTCTTTACCAAAAAGGTAAGCTCCTGCAAAATTGTAATGGTTGCGGAAAAAGTCGGCCGTTTGTACAGAGGCATTACCTAAGTCGCGGATGCTCAATTCAGGTACCGATACGCCGAAATAATACTGATCGGGCGAATAGATCATCACACCAAAACCCACGTTGGGCTTGTTCTCGCGCACATCGTTACGAAAAACCGGGTCGTTAGGATCTAATGACGAGTAGTTGGCTACATATCTGCGAATGCCTAAATTCAGCGATACGCCCAGGAACTGCTTTTGACCCAGTTGAATGCCTTTAGCAAAAAAGCCGTTGATCTCGGTAAGGTGCTCCACAAAAAACTGGTCGTTAAGCACCATTAAACCGGCTGCGCCGTTAATGGATTCGATAGGCAGGTTGCCGTTAAATATAAAGGTAGACGGCGAGCCTTCAACCCCAACCCACTGGCGGCGTAGTAATGCGCTAAGCGACGCATTTTTATCGAGCAGTGAATAAGCCGAGTTAAGCGGCGTAAGGTTATTCATGTACTGGCTGTAGCTAAAAAACTGCTGCGCCTTTGCCTGCATACTACCTATAACCAGCAGTAGGATGGCTATGAATTTACCTGTTTGTTTTTTATTTAATAATATCATGATAAGTATTCCGGCTAATTCTAATTATTGATATTTTAATACAAAGGCTCCTTCAATGCGTTGGCCTTTTCCGTTGGACATAAACTGAACCACGTAAAAGTAAGTGCCTCCCGCCTGTAATTGCCCGTTAACATTGGAGCGGCCCTCAAAGCGTGTCGACGTATTGTCGTAGTGGGTAGTTTCCCAAACCTTAACCCCGTTACGGTTATAAACAGTTACCATATGCACCGGGAACTTGGTTATACCCTCAATAAACAGGAAGTCGTTTATGCCATCACCATTAGGTGATACCGCTTTGTGAATTTCTATTTCAGGTTTACCTAAAATGTTTATCACTTCTACAGCTTGTGTAACAGCTATTGCCGGCAGGTAATTATTATTGCCCGCTTGGTTTGCGGTAATGGTAGTAGCACCTAATTGGCGGGCTGTTAAAGTTGTGCCTTGCAGGGTAACAATATTTTGGTCGGCAATGGTAAAGCTAACCGGTAAACCCGAGCTTGCCGTTACATTTTGCAGCGAGTAAGTTTCACCCTTAACAATACGAGGTATGGCTGCAAACGTAATGTTTTGTTGCGCTTTGTTTACCACCAGCAATTGTGTTTGCGGCTGTGTTAAGCTATAGCCACTGGTTGATGGATATAAAGCCGTAATGATAGCCGTACCCGCACCTGTGATATGGATGTTTCCGTTTACTATAGTAGCTACCGCAGTATTGCTGGAAGTATACTGAACCGGCTCGTTAACGGTACTTGTTGCCCCCGGGTTAAAATCGGCATCGCCATAAGTTTTGGCAGGTAAGTTACCAAAGGTAATAATGGCCGAAGCGGGAGTAATGGTAAACGTGCCATTGGTATAAGTAAAGGCATAATTGTTTGATACCCCGCCCGACGGAACCAATGCGTAAGTGCCCGGTAAACTGGTAGTTGTAGCAATCGTACTTACAGCAGGTACAACTGTTAAGCTGGTTGGTGTATCGCCATTAACAAAGCCACTGTAACTCATTACAAATGTTGGATTGGCTGTACCATAAATGCGGCTTGCATCAGTAGCCTGCACCAACAGCGTTGCTTTGTTTATCACCAGGTTTTGGGTAGCTACCGGCGCTGCATTGTAAGTGGCGTTGCCGGCTTGGGTAGCGGTAATGATAACATTACCTGCGGCCTTAACAGTTACTGTGTTTCCGCTGATAGTGGCCACATCGGTGTTGGAACTGGTGTATGTAACGGCCAATCCTGAACTTGCCGTTGCCGCAAGCTGGAATGAGGTGTTACCATAAGTTTTTTCCGTAAGCGTACTAAATGCGATGGTTTGATTGAGTTTAGGCACACTAACGGTAAACGAGCGGTCTATGGCAGTTGCCGGGTTAAATATTGCGTTACCCGGTTGCGAAGCAGTGATGGTTACATTACCGGCACCAGTAATAGTAATTAAACCGGTAGCCGAAACCGTGGCCACATTATTACTTGAACTGCTGTAAATAATATCGAGCCCTGATGATGCTGTAGCACCAGCATTGAAAGGTGCATCAGTCGTGAGCTTATCGCTAATCGCCGCAAACGTAATCGACTGGTTAGTTTTAGTGCCAGATGTTTGAGTGTTCACCACTAAAGATTGCGTAGCAGTTGCCGCGTTGTAATTAGCATTACCGGATTGTGAAGCAGTGATAGTTACATTGCCCGCCTTGATAATTGTAACGATATTGCCGCTTACCGAAGCAATTCTTGGATCAGATGAGCTAAAGACAATCGGCAGACTTGACGATGCGGTGGCAGTTAAAGCGAACGGCGCATCGCCCACAACCTTGTTCGGGATAGCCGCAAAAGAGATGGTCTGGTCAAGTTTGGTTGGAACTGAAATAGGGATTACCACGAATGATTGTGTAGCAGTTGCTGGGTTATAATTAGCATCGCCGGCTTGTGAAGCGGTAATGGTTACATTACCTGGCCCAACAATATGTACGGTATTGCCGCTTACAGTAGCCACGCTCACATTCGAACTTGAGAATGTAACAGGCAATCCAGAATTAGTAGAAGCCGAAACTGTAAAGTCAGGGTCGCCAACAGTTTTGTTCGGGATCGCCACCAAGGTGATGGTCTGGTTCTGCTTCGTTGGCACCGAAGCAGGACTTATAACAAATGATTGTGTAGCCGTGGCAGCGTTGTAAGTCGCATCTCCAATTTGCGAGGCAGTAATAGTTATGTTACCTGCTTTGATAATGGTTATGGTATTACCACTCACCGAAGCAACGCTTGGATCAGATGAACTGAAGGTAACCGGTAAACTTGATGTTGCGGTGGCTATTAAAGCGAACGGTACATCCCCCAGTGTTTTATTGGTAATAGCTGCAAAGGTGATGATCTGGTCAAGCTTGGTTGGAATTGAGACAGGGCTAATCACGGATGATTGTGTAGCGGTAGCGGGATTGTAAGTTGCGTCGCCGAGTTGCGAAGCGGTGATGGTTACATTACCTGCTTTGATAATGGTTACGGTATTACCATTCACCGAAGCAACACTTGGATCAGATGAACTGAACGTAACCGGCAGGGTTGATGATGCGGTTGCTGATAAAGCGAACGGTGCATCACCAACTGTTTTACTACCTATGGCAGCAAACGTAATGGTTTGATTCAATTTACCAGGCACCGAAGCCGGGCTAACCACGAATGATTCTGTAGCAGTAGCAGGGTTGTAAGTTGCATCACCGCCTTGCGAAGCGGTGATAGTTACGTTACCTGCTTTGATGATCGTAACGGTATTGCCGCTTATCGAAGCCACACTTGGGTCAGAGGAGCTGAATGTAACCGGCAGGGTTGATGATGCGGTTGCTGATAAAGCGAACGGTGCATCACCAGCTGTTTTACTACCTATGGCAGCAAACGTGATGGTTTGATCCAATTTACCAGGTACAGAAGCCGGGCTAATCACGAACGATTGCGTAGCGGTAGCCGGGTTGTAGGTCGCATCACCGCCTTGCGAAGCGGTGATAGTTACGTTACCTGCTTTGATAATGGTAACGGTATTGCCGCTTACCGAGGCCACGCTTGGGTCAGATGAGCTAAAGGTAACAGGCAAACTTGACGAAGCAGTTGCACTCAACATAAACGGCACATCACCAACTGTTTTGTTGGTAATAGCTGCAAAAGTGATGGTCTGATCAAGCTTCGTTGGAACTGACGCAGGACTAATCACGAATGATTGTGTAGCAGTTGCAGGGTTGTAAGTCGCGTCGCCAGCTTGCGAGGCAGTAATGGTTACGTTACCTGCCTTGATGATTGTAACGGTATTGCCACTTACCGAAGCAATGCTTGGATCAGAAGAACTAAAAATAACCGGCAGGCTTGACGATGCGATTGCTGATAAGGCGAACGGCGTATCTCCAACTGTTTTATTACCTATCGAAGCAAATGTAATAGTTTGATCAAGCTTGGTAGGAACTGAAGCCGGGCTAACCACGAATGATTGTGTAGCGGTAGCCGCGTTGTAAGTTGCATCTCCGATTTGAGAAGCAGTAATAGTTACGTTACCTGCTTTGATGATCGTAACGGTATTGCCGCTTATCGAAGCCACACTTGGGTCAGATGAACTGAACGTAACCGGCAAACTTGACGATGTCGTTGCAATTAAAGCAAATGGAGCATCACCAACTGTTTTATTAGCTATCGAAGCAAATGTAATAGTTTGATTAAGCTTGGTTGGAACCGAAGCCGGGCTAACCACGAATGATTGTGTAGCTGTTGCAGGATTATAAGTTGCATCACCGCCTTGCGAAGCGGTGATAGTTACGTTACCTGCATTGATAATGGTTACGGTATTGCCATTTACTGAAGCCACGCTTGGATCAGATGAACCGAACGTAACCGGCAGGGTTGACGAAGCAGTTGCTGATAAAACAAACGGTGCATCACCAACTGTTTTATTACCTATGGCAGCAAACGTGATGGTTTGATCCAATTTACCAGGCACTGAAGCCGGGCTAATCACGAAAGATTGCGTAGCGGTTGCCGGGTTGTAGGTCGCGTCACCTGATTGCGAGGCAGTGATGGTTACATTGCCTGCTTTGATGATCGTTACAGTATTGCCATTCACCGAAGCAATGCTTGGATCAGACGAACTAAAGGTAATAGCCAGACTTGAAGATGCGATTGCTGATAAGGCGAACGGTGCATCACCAACTGTTTTATTACCGATGGCGGCAAAGGTAATGGTCTGGTTTAATTTATTTGGCACCGAAGCTGGGCTCACTACGAATGATTGGGTAGCGGTGGCCGCATTGTAATTAGCGTCGCCGGATTGTGAAGCAGTGATAGTTACGTTACCTGCTTTAATAATTGTAACGGTATTGCCGCTTACCGAAGCAATGCTTGGATCAGATGAACTGAAGGTAACCGGCAGGGTTGATGAGGCGGTTGCTGATAAGGTGAATGGCGCATCGCCAACAATTTTATTACCTATGGCAGCAAACGTGATGGTTTGATCCAATTTACCAGGCACTGAAGCCGGGCTAATCACGAAAGATTGCGTAGCGGTTGCCGGGTTGTAGGTCGCGTCACCTGATTGCGAGGCAGTGATGGTTACATTGCCTGCTTTGATGATCGTTACAGTATTGCCATTCACCGAAGCAATGCTTGGATCAGATGAACTGAACGTAACCGGCAGGGTTGACGAAGCAGTTGCACTCAACATAAACGGCACATCACCAACTGTTTTTTTCCCTATGGCAGCAAATGTGATGGTTTGATTAAGCTTGGTAGGAACTGAAGCCGGGCTAACCACAAATGATTGCGTAGCGGTAGCCGGGTTGTAAGTCGCATCACCCGATTGCGAAGCCGTGATAGTTACGTTACCTGCCTTGATGATTGTAACGGTATTGCCGCTTATCGAAGCAACACTTGGATCAGATGAACTGAACGTAACCGGCAGGGTTGACGAAGCAGTTGCTGATAAAACAAACGGTGCGTCTCCAACTGTTTTATTACCAATGGTGGCAAACGTGATGGTTTGATCAATCTTCGTTGGAACTGAAGCTGGACTTACTACAAAAGATTGCGTGGCAGTTGCAGGGTTGTAAGTCGCATCACCTGATTGCGAGGCTGTAATGGTAACATTACCCGCTTTAATAATCGTAACAGTATTGCCACTGATCGAGGCCACGCTTGGGTCAGATGAACTGAAAGTAACCGGCAGGCTTGACGATGCGATTGCTGATAAGGCGAACGGCGTATCTCCAACTGTTTTATTACCTATCGAAGCAAATGTAATAGTTTGATCAAGCTTGGTAGGAACTGAAGCCGGGCTAACCACGAATGATTGTGTAGCGGTAGCCGCGTTGTAAGTTGCATCTCCGATTTGAGAAGCAGTAATAGTTACGTTACCTGCTTTGATGATCGTAACGGTATTGCCGCTTATCGAAGCCACACTTGGGTCAGATGAACTGAACGTAACCGGCAAACTTGACGATGTCGTTGCAATTAAAGCAAATGGAGCATCACCAACTGTTTTATTAGCTATCGAAGCAAATGTAATAGTTTGATTAAGCTTGGTTGGAACCGAAGCCGGGCTAACCACGAATGATTGTGTAGCTGTTGCAGGATTATAAGTTGCATCACCGCCTTGCGAAGCGGTGATAGTTACGTTACCTGCATTGATAATGGTTACGGTATTGCCATTTACTGAAGCCACGCTTGGATCAGATGAACCGAACGTAACCGGCAGGGTTGACGAAGCAGTTGCTGATAAAACAAACGGTGCATCACCAACTGTTTTATTACCTATGGCAGCAAACGTGATGGTTTGATCCAATTTACCAGGCACTGAAGCCGGGCTAATCACGAAAGATTGCGTAGCGGTTGCCGGGTTGTAGGTCGCGTCACCTGATTGCGAGGCAGTGATGGTTACATTGCCTGCTTTGATGATCGTTACAGTATTGCCATTCACCGAAGCAATGCTTGGATCAGAAGAACTAAAAATAACCGGCAGGCTTGACGATGCGATTGCTGATAAGGCGAACGGCGCATCTCCAACTGTTTTATTACCTATCGAAGCAAATGTAATAGTTTGATTAAGCTTGGTAGGCACTGAGGTCGGGTTAACCACGAAAGATTGTGTAGCGGTTGCAGCGTTGTAAATCGCGTCGCCGATTTGTGAGGCAGTGATGGTTACGTTACCTGCTTTGATAATCGTAACGGTACTACCGCTTACCGAAGCCACGCTTGGATCAGATGAACTGAAAGTAACCGGCAGGGTTGACGATGCGGTTGCTGATAAAGCGAACGGTGCATCGCCAACTGTTTTGTTCGGAATGGCGGCAAGCGTAATAGTTTGTTCAAGCTTAGTAGGTACCGATGCTGGGCTAATCACGAACGATTGCGTAGCGGTTGCCGCATTATAAGTCGCATCACCTGATTGCGAAGCCGTAATGGTTACATTGCCTGCTTTGATAATGGTAACGGTATTGCCGCTTACCGAAGCCACGCTTGGGTCAGATGAGCTAAAGGTAACAGGCAAACTTGACGAAGCAGTTGCACTCAACATAAACGGCACATCACCAACTGTTTTTTTCCCTATGGCAGCAAATGTGATGGTTTGATTAAGCTTGGTAGGAACTGAAGCCGGGCTAACCACAAATGATTGCGTAGCGGTAGCCGGGTTGTAAGTCGCATCACCCGATTGCGAAGCCGTGATAGTTACGTTACCTGCCTTGATGATTGTAACGGTATTGCCGCTTATCGAAGCAACACTTGGATCAGATGAACTGAACGTAACCGGCAGGGTTGACGAAGCAGTTGCTGATAAAACAAACGGTGCGTCTCCAACTGTTTTATTACCAATGGTGGCAAACGTGATGGTTTGATCAATCTTCGTTGGAACTGAAGCTGGACTTACTACAAAAGATTGCGTGGCAGTTGCAGGGTTGTAAGTCGCATCACCTGATTGCGAGGCTGTAATGGTAACATTACCCGCTTTAATAATCGTAACAGTATTGCCACTGATCGAGGCCACGCTTGGGTCAGATGAACTGAAAGTAACCGGCAAACTTGATGTTGCGGTTGCTGATAAAGCGAACGGCACTTCACCAACTGTTTTATTACCGATGGCAGCAAACGTAATGGTTTGATCAAGCTTACCAGGCACCGAAGCCGGGCTAATCACAAATGATTGCGTAGCGGTAGCAGCGTTATAAGTCGCATCACCGCCTTGCGAAGCGGTGATGGTTACATTGCCTGCTTTGATGATCGTTACAGTATTGCCATTCACCGAAGCCACACTTGGATCAGAAGAACTAAAAGTAACCGGCAGGCTTGACGATGCGGTTGCTGATAAAGCGAACGGTGCATCGCCAACTGTTTTGTTCGGAATGGCGGCAAGCGTAATAGTTTGTTCAAGCTTAGTAGGTACCGATGCTGGGCTAATCACGAACGATTGCGTAGCGGTTGCCGCATTATAAGTCGCATCACCTGATTGCGAAGCCGTAATGGTTACATTGCCTGCTTTGATAATGGTAACGGTATTGCCGCTTACCGAAGCCACGCTTGGGTCAGATGAGCTAAAGGTAACAGGCAAACTTGACGAAGCAGTTGCACTCAACATAAACGGCACATCACCAACTGTTTTGTTGGTAATAGCTGCAAAAGTGATGGTCTGATCAAGCTTCGTTGGAACTGACGCAGGACTAATCACGAATGATTGTGTAGCAGTAGCAGGGTTGTAAGTCGCGTCGCCAGCTTGCGAGGCAGTAATGGTTACGTTACCTGCCTTGATGATTGTAACGGTATTGCCACTTACCGAAGCAATGCTTGGATCAGAAGAACTAAAAATAACCGGCAGGCTTGACGATGCGATTGCTGATAAGGCGAACGGCGCATCTCCAACTGTTTTATTACCTATCGAAGCAAATGTAATAGTTTGATTAAGCTTGGTAGGCACTGAGGTCGGGTTAACCACGAAAGATTGTGTAGCGGTTGCAGCGTTGTAAATCGCGTCGCCGATTTGTGAGGCAGTGATGGTTACGTTACCTGCTTTGATAATCGTAACGGTACTACCGCTTACCGAAGCCACGCTTGGATCAGATGAACTGAAAGTAACCGGCAGGGTTGACGATGCGGTTGCTGATAAAGCGAACGGTGCATCGCCAACTGTTTTGTTCGGAATGGCGGCAAGCGTAATAGTTTGTTCAAGCTTAGTAGGTACCGATGCTGGGCTAATCACGAACGATTGCGTAGCGGTTGCCGCATTATAAGTCGCATCACCTGATTGCGAAGCCGTAATGGTTACATTGCCTGCTTTGATAATGGTAACGGTATTGCCGCTTACCGAAGCCACGCTTGGGTCAGATGAGCTAAAGGTAACAGGCAAACTTGACGAAGCAGTTGCACTCAACATAAACGGCACATCACCAACTGTTTTGTTGGTAATAGCTGCAAAAGTGATGGTCTGATCAAGCTTGGTTGGCACCGAAGCCGGGCTAATCACGAATGATTGTGTAGCAGTTGCAGCGTTGTAAATCGCGTCGCCGATTTGTGAGGCAGTGATGGTTACGTTACCTGCTTTAATAATGGTAACGGTACTACCGCTTACCGAAGCAATGCTTGGATCAGATGAACTGAAAGTAACCGGCAGGGTTGACGATGCAGTTGCTGATAAAGCGAATGGCGCATCACCAACTGTTTTGCTCCCTATCGAAGCAAATGTAATAGTTTGATTAAGCTTGGTTGGAACCGAAGCCGGGCTAACCACGAATGATTGTGTAGCTGTTGCAGGGTAATATGTGGCATCACCAGCCTGAGAAGCGGTAATAGTGACATTTCCCTGGCCAACGATGTGCACCGTATTGCCATTCACAGTCGCCACAGCAGTATTGCTGCTCGTAAATACTATAGGTAAGCTTGAGTTAGTCGAAGCAGAAATTGTAAAATCAGGATCGTCAACAGTTTTATTTGGAATAGTTGCAAACGTAATGGTTTGGTTAAATTTGGTTGGAGTAGCAGGAACAACGGTAAACGATTGCAGAACCTCAGGCGCCGGGTTGTAAGTTGCATTGCCTGGTTGAGACGCTGTAATGGTTACATCCCCAATTCCAACAATAGTAATAAAGTTACCGTTAATGGTTGCTACTGCTGTGTTATTGCTGGTTAAAATTACCGGAAGCCCCGATGTGGCAGTTGCAGGTGCGGTAAATGGCGAATCGCCTAAAGTTTTATTGCTTATCGACGCAAATATAATCAGCTGATCGTTTTTGTTTGGCAATGTTGTGGTTTCAACAATAAAACTCCGGGTTATTGGCGTAGCTGCATTATATGTACTGTTTCCGCTTTGCGAAGCAGTGATAGTTACACTTCCTTCACCTACAATGTGTATTAGTCCGGCAGCAGAAACCGTTGCCACAAGGTCATTCGAACTTACATAAGAAACCGGCAAGCCCGAGGATGCACTGGCACCCGCATTAAAGTCCGGATTGCCGACAACCTTATCAGCAATTGCTGCAAAAGTGATGGTTTGATTGAGTTTAACCGGCGGGGCGGGGTTCACTGTAAATGTACGCGCTACATTAGGAGCTGCATTGTATGTAGCATTTCCACTTTGCGAAGCAGTGATAGTTACGGTTCCTTCACCCACAATGTGAATTAGTCCGGCAGAAGAAACCGTTGCCACAAGGTCATTCGAACTTACATAGGAAACCGGCAAGCCCGAAGATGCGCTGGCACCTGCGTTAAAATCCGGTTCGCCAACTACCTTATCAGCAATTGCTGCAAAAGTGATGGTTTGATTGAGTTTAACCGGCGGGGCAGGGTTCACTGTAAATGTACGCGCTACATTAGGAGCTGCATTATATGTGGCGTTTCCACTTTGTGAAGCAGTAATAGTGACGGTCCCTTCGCCCACAATGTGAATGAGTCCTGTTGAAGAAATTGTTGCCACAAGGTCATTCGAACTTACATAGGAAACCGGCAAGCCCGAAGATGCGCTGGCACCTGCGTTGAAATCCGGGTCGCCAACTACCTTATCGGTAATTGCTGCAAAAGTGATGGTTTGATTGAGTTTAACCGGCGGGGCAGGGTTCACTGTAAATGTACGCACTACATTAGGAGCTGCATTATATGTGGCGTTTCCACTTTGTGAAGCAGTAATAGTGACGGTCCCTTCGCCCACAATGTGAATGAGTCCTGTTGAAGAAATTGTTGCCACCAGCTCGTTCGAACTTACATAAGAAACCGGCAAGCCCGAAGCTGCGCTGGCACCTGCATTAAAGTCCGGGTCGCCAACTACCTTATCAGCAATTGCTGCAAAAGTGATGGTTTGATTGAGTTTAACCGGCGGGGCAGGGTTCACTGTAAATGTACGCACTACATTAGGAGCTGCATTATATGTGGCGTTTCCACTTTGTGAAGCAGTAATAGTGACGGTCCCTTCGCCCACAATGTGAATGAGTCCTGTTGAAGAAATTGTTGCCACCAGGTCGTTCGAACTTACATAAGAAACCGGCAAGCCCGAAGCTGCGCTGGCACCTGCATTAAAGTCCGGGTCGCCAACTACCTTATCAGCAATTGCTGCAAAAGTGATGGTTTGATTGAGTTTGGCAGGGGCAATCGTAAAGGTTTGGGCTACTGGTGTTGCTGCAAACCAATTGTTGTTACCCGGTTGTGATGCGGTAATAGTAACAGTTCCTTGTCCGGTAATGGTAACTACACCAGTGGCCGATACTGTTGCAACCGTATTATTTGAACTGCTGTATTGTACACTTAAGCCCGATGAGGCTGTGGCATCGGCATTAAAGGTTGGGTCGCCTACTTGTTTATCAGGAATACTCGCAAAGGTGATAGTTTGATTGCCTTTGTTTACATTAAGTAGTTGATACGAATTTTGCGCAGCATTAAAATTAGCATTTCCGCTTTGAGAAGCCGTGATAATTACAACCCCTGCGCCATTAATGGTTACCTTATTACCACTAACTGAGGCAATGGCCGGGTTAGAACTGGTGTAGGTTACTGTAAGCCCCGAAGTGGCTGTTGCCGAAAGATCAAAAGGAACATCTCCCATCATTTTATCGGGCAGGGTCGCAAAATCAATTGTTTGATCGGCTTTGCCAACGCTTAGAATTTGCAAAACTGCTTCGGCTGCATTGTAATTGGCATTGCCTGGTTGTGTTGCAGTTATTATTGTTGCACCAGCTCCGTTAATGGTTACGGCACTGCCGCTAATACTTGCCACCAAGGGGTTAGAACTGTTATAACTTATCGGTAGGCCCGAAGTTGCTGTGGCCGTTAAATCAAAGGCTGCATCGCCCATGCTTTTGGTGGGCAAGGCAGCAAATGCAATAGTTTGATTGGCTTTATTAACGGTTAATGTCCTGGTGATAGATGCGGCTGCTAAATAGTTAGTGTTGCCTGGTTGCGATGCCGTAATTTCAACGGTACCTGCGCCCACAATAGTTATGGTGTTATTGGTAATGGTGGCTACTGCAGGGTTGGCGCTGGTAAGCGTTACAGGCAAGCCCGAAGTACTGCTGGCATCAACCTCAAATGGTAAATTTTCGTATGTTTTGGTTGGCAGTGGAGCAAAAGTGATAGTTTGACCGGCCTGGCTAATGTTTAAAGTTTGAGGTACGCTAACAGCTGCATTGTAATTTGCGTTTCCGCTTTGTGATGCTGTTATGATAGCTTCACCCGGGCCAATTATGGTTACAGTATTATCAACAATGGTAGCTACCAAGGGATTGGAGCTACTGAAAGTAATAGGCAATCCCGATGTTGCAGATGCAGTTAAATTAAAAGGTGCATCGTTATAAATTTTACCGGGTAGGGCTGCAAAGGTTATGGTTTGATTGGCTTTGCCTACATTTAAAGTCTGAACAGCATCGGTTGCCGCATTATAATTTTCGTTGCCGGGTTGCGATGCCGTAATTACTGTGGTACCTATACCTATAACGGTAACAGTGCTGCCGGTTACTGTAGCTACCAACGGATTTGAACTGGTGTAGGTAATTGGTAAGCCCGATGAAGCCGATGCAGTCAAAGTAAAATCAGGATCGGCATAAGCTTTGGCAGGTAGCGTAGAAAAGGTTATGATTTGATTGGCTTTGTTTACGGTTAACTGACGCGATATGCTTGCGGCAGGATGATAACTGTTACTGCCCGGCTGTGTGGCCGTAACGGTTGTATTGCCTACGCCAACTATAGTTACTATGTTGCCACTAATGGTTGCTACTGCAGGGTTAGAACTGGTATAGGTAAGCGGTAAGGCCGAAGTGGAGGTGCCGGTTAGCGCAAAATCAGGATCGGCATATTGCTTAATGGGCAGGGCTGCAAAACTTATAGTTTGGTTGGCTTTGGCAATATTTAAAGTTTGCGTAATACTTGTTGCCGCATTATAATTATTATCACCTGGCTGTGAGGCTGTAATGTCAACCGATCCCCCCGATAAAATTGTTATCGTGTTGCCGTTAATTTTGGCAATGGTGGTGTCTGAGCTGGTGAAGATAACCGGTAGTCCCGAACTGGCTATAGCTGTTAGTGTGTAAGGCGCAATACCATAAGTTTGATCGCTTAACGCAGCAAACGCAATAGTTTGATCGATTTTGTTTACCGTAAATGTGCGGATTACAGGTGTTGCAGCATCGTAAGATGCCGAGCCTTCCTGGGTAGCGGTGATATCCACAACGCCTGCGCCTACTATGGTCACGGTATTGCCCGATATGGTGGCCACCTGCGGATTAGAACTTACAAAAGTTATAGGCAAACCCGACGTTGCGTTGCCTGTTAAAACAAATGGAGCATCGCCATAATTTTTATTGGTTAACGCAGCAAAATTAATAGTTTGTGCAACCTTACTGATGGTTAAAGTACGTACAACATTGGCAGCTGCACCGTAATTTGTATTGCCCGCCTGTGATGCCGTAATGGATACCGTGCCAATTCCTGTAATAATAGCCGTATTTCCGCTTATCATTACTATGTTCTCGTCCGAACTGGTAAATGTAACCGGAAAGCCCGAGGTAGTTGTGGCCGATAAAGTAAATGGCGGAGAATTAAATGTTTTATTAGGTATTGCCGCAAAAGTAATGGTTTGTGTAGCTTGTGTTATGGTTAACTCACGCGTTAGCGATACAGCATTGTACACATCATTATCTGTTACGCTTGCGGTTATATTGGCTGTACCTATGCTCACCAGTTTTACCTGGTTGTTTTCAATCTGCGCTACTGCCGGGTTATCTGATGTATACACTATACCCGCACCATAATTTGCCGATGCCGGTGTAAAGTTTCCACTGTTATACCTGCGCGGAGAAAAGGTGGATATAAATGTAATTACCGGGGTTGATTTTACCACATTTAACACAGTGGTAGCAGTTACCGCTGCAAATTTATCACTGCCCGGAACGGTTGCCGTTATGTTAGCAGTACCAACAGTAAGCATATTTACCCGTCCGTTAACAATGGTTGCTACCGCCGGGTTATCGCTGGTAAAGGTAACCGGTGCGCCAAGGGAAACAGTAGCCGGTATAAAATCGGAGGTGTTGAAATTTCTTGGATTTAAGGTAGCAAAGGTAATTACCGGGGTTGATTGCACTACCGTCATGGCAACGGTTGCAGTTTTGCCTACATAGCGGGCATTATCGGGTATAGTTGCTGTAATGTTGGCGGTACCAATGCCAACCAGGTGTACCTGATTATTAACAATGTTAGCAACCGAGGGGTTATCACTTGTAAATGTAATTGATGCTCCCAATGTTGCCGTTGCCGGTGCAAAATCAATTGTGCTGTATGGTCTTGCATTTAGTCCGCTTATAAAATTAATACTGGCCGATACCTTTTCAACCACAAGTGGCATTGTAACTATTTTGCCTTCATATTGCTCGCTATCGGCAATGGTTGCAGTAATATTGGCCGTGCCCGGGTTAACCATTTTTACCTGGTTATTTACAATGGTGGCTACGGCCGGGTTATCGCTGCTAAAGGTAATGTTGGCGCCAAAGTTTGCAGTAGCTGGGGTAAATGCTGTTGCATTATATGCACGTGGACTAAAATTGCTTACAAACGTAATTGTAGGAGATGCTTTTAATACCGTTAATGGCGCGGTAACCGATGTGCCCACATATTTGTCGCTTTCCATAACAGCAGCTGTAACATTGGTGGTACCGGGGGCAACCATATTGAGTTTTCCGCTTACAATAGTTGCTACTGCAGGGTTATCGGTACTAAGCACCAAAGGGGCTCCTAAAGTAACCGTGGCCGGGACAAAATCGCCGGTGTTGTATGTTCTTGGGCTAATGTTGCTAACAAGAGTTACTACCGGTTCGGCCTTTAAAACAGTAAAGGGCATAGTAAGCGTTGTGCCGGTGTATCGCTCATCTTCGGCAATAATTGCGGTAATATTTGTAGTACCTGCTCCAACCATATTAACCCGGTTATTCACTATGGTTGCCACGGCCGGGTTATCGCTGGTAAAAGTTACAGCCGCACCCAGGGTGGCGGTGGCTGCCGTAAAATCGGTGGCATTGTATATTCTTGGGCTAAAATTACTTACAAAGTTAATAGCAGGCGTAGCTTTTTCAACTAACAGTTGCCGGGTAAGGGTAGTTTCTTCATAACGGTTGTCGCCGGCAATGGTTGCTGTAATATTGGCTGTGCCGGCACCTACCATATTAATTTTGCCGCTTACTACCGTGGTAACGGCGGTATTATCGCTCGAGTAGGTTATTGTTGCACCAAGAGTTGCGTTTGCTGCCGTAAAATCGGTTGTGCTGTATTGGCGCGGGCTAAAATTATTGATAAACGTAATTGCGGGTTCGGCCTTATTAACAGTTAAGGCCATGGTAAGCGTAGTGCCGTTATAATTATCATCATCGGCAATGGTAGCTGTTATATTAGCTGTACCAGCCCCTATCATTTTTACCTGGTTGTTAACAATAGTGGCTACTGCCGGGTTGTCGCTTGTAAAAGTTACCGTAGCTTTTAAATTAGCCGTAGCCGGGGTAAAGGCTGTTGTACTGTAGGTACGCGGGCTAAAGCTGCTAACAAAACTAATAACCGGCGATGCCTTGATTACGGTAAGTGTTGCCGATGATGTAGCCGCTTCATATTGGGAGTTTGCAGGTTGACTGGCCGTTATAGTTGCCGTACCAATCCCGGTTACATGAACTTTATTGTTTACTATGGTTGCTACTGCCGGATTATTGCTGCTGAAGGTTAAGGCTGCATTGGAGTTTGAAGTTGCCGGGGTAAAATCACCACTTCCATATTGCCTTGAAGATAATGAGGCATTAAATGTAATAATTGGCGTACCTAAAAATGCACCTATGTGTGTAGCTTTATTTGTGCCCGGTTTAGCATAAAAAAGTGTATTCTTTTTTGCATAAACATTTACCGTAAGCAACAGCAGCACAGCAATTCCTGTAATTAAATTTAAGGGGCGAAATTTAATACGAGTAATGGTGTATACCATATGTATTGTGATTAAGGTTTAGATAAAAACACCATATTACCTCCCGGCAATGTGTATCCTTGTGACCGTTAAATTTTAATTAATACGAAATTAATTTCAATTCTATGATCCGGAACAAAAATCATTTAGAACGAGATGCAATATTGATAACAAATTGACCGTACAAATAATACAATGTTTATTTAATGTGATATTATTTACAAATATATACAAATAATATGCATGTTTTTGCCCTTATAACTGTTTTTTTAGGGGTGAAAACACGGTGTAATTAATAGTTAAGATATTATTAATGCTTTAATTAATAATTGCTCATAATCTGTATAAATAATGTTGTTTTTTTAGTATATCTAAGTATTTATTGTAATGTATGTTTTACAATAAAATTTGATAACAGCGTATTTCTAATCAAATTTTAATTTAAAATATATTTCAAGCTTACCCCATCGCGGGTATTGCGTATCAATTAATAAAAGAAGAGTTTTCAAGGTAAGAGGGTATGATTGCAGAAGCGATAAAGATATGCAAGTTTTATTTTAAAATATAATATTTTTTCCTGTAACGAAATGGTGACAGTTATATGCAGAAAATCGTATATGAGAAATTTGAAATTATTATGCTGAATTTTGCAAATTTTATTAATTTTATGGCAAATTAGTGCAAAACTAATATAATCGTGAGGGTGAAGTGATTTACTAATATTGAATAAAGCATAGTTATTATAGTTGCTTTGGTAAATTACTGTGCGTACTGCCTGTTATTTAAAATTATTTTCCATAATTAAATATGTTATTCAACTCCCTGAGTTTTGCAATATTCCTGCCTATTGTATTTGCTTTATACTGGTTTGTATTCAACCGGTCGTTAAAAGTGCAAAACCTGCTTTTGTTATTTGCCAGTTATTATTTTTATAGTTGCTGGGACTGGCGCTTCCTGTTCCTGCTGGCATTTTCAACCTTTTTAGATTATTATTCTGGCCTTAAAATCCATCATTCTCAATCACAGAAATGGCGTAAAACCTGGTTAATAATTAGTGTGGGTATCAATCTTGGATTTTTGGGGTTCTTTAAATACTACAACTTTTTTGCGCACTCCTTTGCCGATATGATGATGGCTGGTTTTCATTACAAAATGAATATAGCCACACTCAATGTTTTACTGCCCATCGGTATATCATTTTATACTTTCCACGGGCTATCCTATGTATTTGATATATATAACCGCAAAATTGAACCTTCAACCAATTTTGTGCAATACTCATTATTTGTAAGTTTTTTCCCGCTGTTGGTTGCCGGTCCTATCGAGCGTGCTACTCACTTACTACCGCAGGTTGAAAAGCCGCGCCATTTTGATTACAGCCGTGCGGTTGATGGTTTGCGCCAGATACTATGGGGCTTGTTCAAGAAAATTGTTATTGCCGATAACTGCGCCCAAATTGCTAATACTATATTTAACAACTCCGACCATTACTCAGGTTCGGCATTGGCACTGGGTGCCATTATGTTTGCCTTCCAGATATATGGCGATTTTTCGGGCTACTCTGACATGGCATTAGGAACAGCACGGCTGTTTGGCTTCGAACTGCTGCGCAACTTCGCCTATCCATATTTTTCGCGTGATATTGCCGAGTTTTGGCGCAGGTGGCACATCTCGCTATCATCATGGTTTAAAGATTATTTGTATTTTCCGCTTGGCGGCAGCCGAGGCGGAATGCTTAAAACCGTTCGCAATACCTTTGTTATATTTTTGGTGAGCGGTTTTTGGCACGGCGCAAACTGGACCTTTGTGGTTTGGGGTGGTTTAAACGCTTTGTTCATTATGCCTTCGGTTTTATTTAAAACCAATCGTAAAAATCTCGAAACGGTAGCTCAGGGTAAAGTATTCCCAACCATCAGGGAGCTTTTGCAAATGATCATCACGTTTACGCTTACCGTTTTTGCATGGATATTCTTCCGGGCCGAAAGCTTAACGCATGCGTTTAAGTATATTAAAGGCATTCTATCTAAAACTTTATTTCAAAACCCGTTTCATTACGGCGAATTAAGGCCGGCAATTTTGTACATAGCATTATTAATACCATTCTTTTTTATGGAGTGGCTGGGTCGTGAAAATAGGTATGCCATCGAAAAATTTGGCATAAAATGGCCACGTATGATAAGATGGAGCTTTTATGCTATTATGTTCTTCATTATTGGTATGTATATGCAAACTGAGGTAACTGAGTTTATTTATTTTCAGTTTTAAGCATGAAGAGCTTTTTAACAAGGTTACTCTATTTTTCGGTTTATGCCATTTTGGTATATTTTATTGCTACGGCATTTGTAGGTTCCTTTTTTCCTGATAGGTATAAAAAGAACCTCAAATATGTATTGGGTGGCAATGGAAATATGTATACCCGTGTAAGGCAGGCTGATAGTGTGAAAAATGTAGATGTGCTGGTTATTGGTTCATCACACGCCTATCGGGGGTATGACCCTCGTATTTTTGCAGCTCATGGTATAAAAATGTTTAACCTGGGTTCATCTGCCCAAACTATGTTGCAAACAGAGGCTTTGCTTAAACAATACCTTAACCATATTCACCCTAAATTTATCATCTACGATGTTTATCCTGTTTTTTTAGGATCGAACGGTATCGAGTCGGCATTGGATGTGGTATCAAACGGCCATGTTGATGGCAGTACATTTAATATGGCTTTGCGTACCAATAGTATAGAGGTTTATAATACCATGTTTTACTCCTACTTCAGGGAGCGTGCCGGGCTAAATAAAAACTTTACCGAATCTCTCAAAAAGGACAGTGATACTTACATATCAGGCGGATTTGTGCAATCTTACGAGGTGTCCTCTCCCGAAGATCGTATGTATGCAAAGGCCAGTGCCTATAAGTTTGATGACAAGCAAATTGCCGCGTTGAAACGTATTGCCGCTATGTTTAAAGCGCACAATATACCCTTTGTGCTATTACAGGCACCACTGCCGGTAAAGCGTTATACCGCCATTACTAATAATTCTTCGGTCGATTCGCTGCTTTCGGGCGTTGGTAAATATTATAACTTTAATAAATTAATTACTATTCCCGATTCGATGTTTGCCGATAATAGCCACCTTAACCAGTGGGGAGTAAATATTTATAATACAGCAGTTATTAAGCAATTAAAGCTGGGTAAAACCAGTGCAGCAGCTGTTGCCAATAGTATTAAGCAGTAAATTGTGTTCGTAAAAATCTATACTTTCTTTAAGTAAATGAAGCGTTTTTTAACAAGTTTATTAGTGTTTGCCTTATACGGCCTTGTATTATATGTAATTATAATAGTAGGGTTTGGCAAGTTTGCACCCACTATGCTCAAAAAGAACCTGAATTACAAGTTAGGAGGTAGTGGTTTTTTATACAGTCGTTTGCAAGAAGCTAAGCAGTCAAAAGATGTGGACATTGTGTTTTTGGGCTCGTCTCATGCCTACCGTAGTTATGATACCCGAATTTTCAAGCAAGCAGGTTTCAGTTCATTTAATTTAGGTTCATCTGCCCAATCGCCTTTAATAACCGAGGTTATTATGGAAAAGTATCTGGATCGGCTTAATCCTAAATTAGTTGTATTTGATGTTTATCCTAAAGTGTTTGGTTTGGATGGCGTAGAGTCGGCATTAGATTTAATAGCTAATGATGATGTTGATGCAAAAGAATTCGAGCTTGCTGCAAGAGTTAATAACATAAAAACTTACAATACGCTTTTATATTCGTTTGTGAGGCAAAAGCTTTCGCTAAACGCAGGTTTTAAACAACCTGTGCATCATGCAGCCGATACTTACATTGCAGGTGGGTATGTGGAGAGTTACAAACAATACCGTTCAAAGCGGCCAATAACTAAAGGGGCATATGTTATAAACCAAAAACAAAAAGAAGCATTTGAACGCATAATTGAGAATTTGAAAAAAAGAAAAATTCCTTACGTGTTAATTCAGTCGCCTATTAGTAAAAAATTATATAGTTCGATAAGTAACAACGCTGAGATGGATAAACTTTTTTCGGGTTATGGGGCTTACCATAATTTTAATACATCCTTGTCATTTCCTGATAGCTTGTTTTTCGACGATAACCACCTCAATCAAAATGGGGTAAATATCTTTGATAAAAAGGTGATTGATCAAATGCATCTGCAAAAAAATGCAAGCGGGAAAATATCTTTAAAACTATAATAAAGCATCATTCTCAATATGCTATTTAACTCTCTAAGTTTTGCAGTGTTTTTACCAATAGTATTTATACTATATTGGTTTGTATTTAATAAATCGCTTAGGCTGCAAAACTTTCTGCTGCTCTTAAGTAGTTATTATTTTTATAGTTGCTGGGACTGGCGCTTCCTCTTCCTCCTGGCATTCTCAACTTTTTTGGATTACTATTCGGGATTAAAAATCCATAATTCACAATCGCAGCATTGGCGTAAAATATGGCTGGTTTTGAGTGTGGGTATAAACCTTGGTTTCCTTAGCTTTTTTAAGTACTACAATTTCTTTGCGCACTCCTTTGCCGATATGATGATGACCGGCTTTCATTATAAAATGAATGTATCTACCCTCAGTATACTATTGCCGGTTGGTATATCCTTTTATACATTCCATGGTTTATCATACGTGTTTGATATTTATAACCGCAAAATTGAACCTTCTACCAATTTTGTACAATATTCATTATTTGTAAGCTTTTTTCCGCTGCTGGTTGCTGGCCCTATCGAGCGTGCTACACACCTGTTGCCACAAGTTGAAAAACCCCGGCACTTTGATTATAGCCGTGCGGTAGACGGCTTGAGGCAAATATTGTGGGGATTGTTTAAAAAGGTAGTTATTGCCGATAACTGTGCACAAATAGCCAATATCGTTTTCAATAATTCTGACCATCATACAGCCAGTGCCCTGATATTGGGAGCATTGATGTTTACCTTCCAGATATATGGCGATTTTTCGGGGTACTCAGATATCGCCTTAGGTACGGCCCGGTTATTTGGTTTTGAATTGTTGCGCAACTTCGCTTACCCTTACTTTTCGCGTGATATTGCCGAATTTTGGCGCAGATGGCACATTTCGCTATCATCGTGGTTTAAAGATTATTTGTATTTCCCGTTAGGTGGCAGTCGTGGCGGAATGCTGAAAACCGTGCGCAATACCTTTATAATATTTTTGGTGAGTGGTTTTTGGCATGGCGCCAACTGGACCTTTGTGGTTTGGGGTGGTTTGAACGCCTTATTCATCATGCCATCAGTAATATTTAAAACCAACCGTAAAAATCTCGAAACAGTTGCACAGGGTAAATTATTTCCAAACCTGAGAGAATTATTGCAAATGGTAATCACTTTTGCGCTTACCGTATTTGCCTGGATATTTTTCAGGGCTGAAAGCCTGAGCCACGCATTCCGTTACATAAAAGGAATTTTCTCTCAAAGCATTTTTGCATCAACCAATGTACCGTTGGGCGTTTTACCTGTACTGGTAGTAGTATTTTTAATAATGGAATGGCTGGGGCGTGAAAATAAATATGCCATAGAAAAGCTAAAGGCAGGTAAAGTTCCTGCTATAGCCAGATGGGGGCTTTATTATACCATGGCGGCATTAGTGTATGTATATGCAAATAACGAACAGGTGTTTATATATTTTCAGTTTTAACAAATGAAGAAGTTTTTAACCCGTTTGTTATTGTTTTTTACGGTAACAGTTATTGTAAACATAGTGTTAAATAATACACTGCCAATAGCAGGTGATGAGCGCTTTGATAGCCGTTACCAGTACTTGCAGCAAAACATAAAACAGTACAACACGCTGTTTTTTGGCAGCAGCCGTACCTTGCGCCATATAATCCCTTCAGCCTTTGATTCGGTAAGCAGGGCTGGTAATGTGAATACCCGATCATATAATTTAGGCACTCCGGCTAATAAATCGCTCGAAACCTATACCCAATACGAACGGTTTTTAAATGACTACAAAGCTTCCGGGAATAAAAATATTAGTTACGCCTTTATCGAAATTCATCCCTTAGATGGCGTAACCAATAAAAACATGACCACCCGTAAAGGGTATTACTGGATGAGCAGTAGTAACATGAAGTTTATATGGAGCTATTTCAAAAGCACTATTCATAACTCTAAATCCAGGTTGCAGATGTGTGGTAACTATGCATTTGCTTACTTATTGCGCCAGATTGGCTTTAACTATATTGACCTTACCAAGCCCGACCCCGACAGGCAATTAAATATCGGCTTTAAAAAAGACGGCTACATATCACTTGAAGACGAGGTTAAATACACTAACAGCGATGACCGTCGTAAAGAATTGACTGATATCAGGGAGAAGTTTGAAGTTGATAGTAATTCGTTAAATACAAGAAGGATAGCGGTAGAAAACGAGTTTAAAACTGCTGATAAGCCACAAACGCCACCGTTAGCACACCTTCAAAAATTAAAACAGCTTTTAGAGAAATCGTCCCAGCTTGGAATAAAACTAACTTTTGTAATTCAGCCGAGGTTGGGTAGCTACACCGAAGTTTTAGCACTTAAAGCGGCGTTGCCACAAAACACGGTTATAGAAATTGCCAATCCATTAACACATACTGGTTTATGGCAAGTTAAAAATGCTTACGATGTTGGCCATATGAAGGTTGCCGGTGCAAAAATGTCAACCGTTCTTTTAGCGCAGCAATTTGATAATATTGTTAAGGTACAGACCCCCTAATTATACTGTTAGTTAAGATTGTGATTGAGTTTTTTGATTGTGATTTTAAATAAGATATGTTGGTGTAAATGTTAAGGTGAAATTAATTTATGATTAATTTGCATCTTAATCGTGCTTTTATTGATGTTTTTATAATTTTTGAGAAGTTTCGTTAAAAATATATTTGTTTTGAATGCAATCATTGAGTAGTTTTGTTACTCAAAGATTGGTGAATAAATGTTAGATGCTTTAATTACCTCGAAAACAAGATTGAAATTGCTGATGAAGTTTTTCCTCAACGGCGATAACAAATCTTATTTGCGCGGACTGGAAAGTGAGTTTGGAGAATCGAGTAATGCAATTAGGGTAGAGCTTAACAGGTTTGAGGATGCCGGTCTGCTGGTTGCCAAGGTTGATGGTAATAAAAAAATATACCAGGCTAATAAACAGCATTCGGTTTATAAAGATATTTATAACCTGCTTATTAAGTTTGTAGGCATCGATGAAATTATTGAGAAAGTTTTATGCCGCATTGGCGATTTGCACTCGGCCTACGTTATAGGCGATTTTGCGCGGGGCATTGATAATAAAATTATAGACTTGTTGCTGGTAGGCAATGAGCTTGATAAAATGTATGTTTATAGCTTGCTTGAAAAAGTAGAGCGCTTAATTGGTCGTAAGGTACGTGTGCTTATCGTATCGGCCGAAGAGGCGGAGAGCTTTACCAAAAACAACCCGCATTTGCTTATTTGGCATTGCGATACCAATGAAACTGCTGTAAAACTCTAACCCGGATTATTATTACGATACGAAGATTATAACAACTGTATGGCTTTAGACTTAAAACATTCTCCATTAGGATACTTCAGATATTTCTACGATACGCTGGGGAACCAGTTAATCTTCAATATTGTACTTTCGGTATTCCTGGGCTTGCTGGATGGTTTGGGTTTGGCATTGTTTATACCACTGCTGCAGTTTGTAAACGAAAGTGGCGGTGCTGGTAATGCCGATGCTATGGGTGGTTTGGCATTTGTGGTAAAGGCCTTTGGTTTAGTAGGATTGCCGTTAAACCTGGTAACCGTATTAGGTTTTATGGTTTTGGTTTTTGTTATAAAAGGCCTTTTAAACTATTGGCTGTCTATGGAGCAAATTGATTTGCGTCAGCGCTATATGATAGCCCTGCGCATGAAGCAGATCGAAGACCTTGACAACCTGAGCTACCAGGGCTTTTTAAGACTCGACGCCGGCCGCATACAAAACGCGGTTACTGCCGAGGTTGGCAAAAATATACAGGCCATGATTCAGTTTTTGGGTACCCTTAAATCGATCATCGTATTAATATCATATATAATTTTAGCGTTTATAGCCAACTGGCAGTTTGCCTTCTTTATTATTGCAGGCGGCGCGTTATCAAATTTCTTATACAAGCAAATAACTGAAAGTGTTAAGGCCACTTCAATCGAAATTTCGAGAAGAGGCAACCTCTTCAGTGGTTTTATAATTCAGGCCATACATGCTTTTAAATACCTGAAAGCCACGAATCATTTTTATGAATTTTCAAGCAAACTCAAAACCGTAATTGATGAGGTTGTAAAGTTAAATCGTAAAATAGGGCGTTGGCAATCAGTAACCGGTAGTACCCGCGAACCTGTTATCATCTTCATTGTGGCTGCCGTAATTATCATACAGGTAAACTTTATGGGCAGTACGCTGGGTTCAATATTACTAAGTTTATTGTTATTCTATCGTGCACTTAACGGCCTGGTGCTGGTACAAATGTCATGGCAGGGCTTTATGCAAAACTTAGGTGGTTTGCAATCTATTTCTGATTTAAAGGTGTTGATGCATAAAGAACGCGAAATTCAGCCCGAACTTAAGTTTGGCGAATTCACCAGTTCTATCGAGCTTCGGAATTTAAATTTTGCTTACAATAGCAAGCCGGCTCTTACTAACATCAATATGGTAATTCCTAAAAACCATACCGTTGCCTTTATTGGCGAGAGTGGGTCGGGTAAGTCAACGCTGGCTAACGTAATTACCACGCTACTGCGCACTACTGATGGCAATTTGCTGGTTGATGGTAAAAATATTTACGACTACAACTTAGATAGCTTTAGAACGCATATCGGGTACATTTCTCAAGACCCGGTTATTTTTTCAGATAGTGTGTACAACAACGTAACCTTCTGGGCCGAACGTACTGCCGAAAATGAAGAAAGATTCCGTGAGGTTATCAGGAAAGTATCGTTAGTAGAGTTTATTGAAAACTTGGAAAATAAAGAAGATACGGTGATGGGCGATAACGGTATTTTAGTGTCGGGAGGTCAAAAACAACGTATTTCTATAGCGCGTGAGTTATTTAAAAGAGTAGATATTTTAATACTTGATGAGGCTACATCGGCGCTCGATTCGCAAACCGAACGCTTTATACAAGATAGTATTGATGAGTTGCAGGGCGAGTATACCATGATCGTAATTGCTCACCGCCTATCAACCATTAAAAATGCCGATGTAATTTACCTGATGGATAAAGGACAGATATCAGCATCGGGTAATTATGAACAATTACTCAATATTTCAGAACGATTCCAGAAAATGGTATCATTACAACACGTATAACCAACCAATCCAATAATTAAAACGAATATAAAATGAAATCCAATTTAAAGGCATACATACAGGGCGGCCAAACACCATCGGGTCAAGTGCGTGTTAGCGGTGCCAAAAATGCCAGTACACGTTTACTAAGTGCTGCTTTAATTGCTGATGAAACGGTAACGCTCAACAACTTTCCAACCGAACTGGTGGATGCCCGCTACAAAATGGATTTTATTGATAAATGCGGCGGAAAAGTTACCATTAACGAGCTGGAGCAAACCGTAACAGTTGACCCAACAGGTTATGAGCTTGCCGATTTAACTGATTATAATTACCCTATCCGTACCACGTATTTGTTGGTTGCGGGTCAAATCAAACGTTCGGGTGTTGCTCGTATACCTTACCCGGGTGGCTGTAAAATTGGCGACCGCGGCTATGATCTGCACATGATGGTTTGGCAACAATTAGGTGCCACCGTTACCGAAAAACCTGATTATATTGAAGTGAGCGCACCTAACGGTTTTCAACCGGGCGAAATCAACTTCCCTATATCAACTATTGGTGGTACCGAAAACGCTTTAATTTCAGCCTCAATTGTTGATGGCGAAACTATTATAAAAAATGCTTACATCAGCCCCGAGGTTGATAGCTTGATACAATTTTTGCGTTCACTGGGTGCTAAAATTGATGTGGTTGGTAACAGCTTCATCAAAGTTGTTGGTGCTAAATACCTGCGTGGATCGATCTTCCAGGTGATGCCCGATCGTATTGAGGCTATTACCTGGATCGTTTACGGCATTATATCAGGTGGCCGTATTACGGTAGAGGATGTGCCTTTTGATACCATGGAAATTCCGCTGATACATTTAAAGCACATGGGTATCGATTTGTATCGTAATAATAACAATGTAATTGTATCTCCGGAGTGTTTAACCAACGGACAAATTCAACCTTTTGAATTGGCTTGTGGTACCCACCCTGGTATTATATCAGATATGCAGCCGTTTTACACCATGTTGGGCTTACACGCCAATGGTACCAGCCGTATTTACGATTACCGTTACCCGGAACGTTTAAAATATTGTGCCGAGTTAAACAAGTTTTACGATAATGCCTTAACCTGGAAGCCGGGCGCTATTACCGTAGAAGGTGGAAAATCTATCAGTGGCGCAGTAGCTGAGTCGACCGACTTACGCGGAAGTATGGCCGTTGTTATTGCCGGTTTACTGGCTGAAGGTCAAACCACTATTCATAATGTTGAAATGGCCCTGCGCGGTTACAACAACATGGAGCAAAAATTGAAAGATCTTGGCGTTAACATTACAGTAGAATAAGGCTATTTAACAGCACATTTAATCTACTAAAACCTATGAAGGCTTATACCAATTTTAATCTTAAAGAGTATAACTCATATCGCTTGAGTGCAGTGTGCCGCAACGCATACTTCCCGGAGTATGATGAGGATATCCGTAGCCTGTTTTCAGATCCCGATCAAAAAAAGATCGTACTGGGTGGCGGTTACAACGTTATCCTTTCTAAAGATTATTATGATGCCGATTTTGTAATATTTTCCGGTACGTACAATAACATTACCCTCAAGGGCGAAGACCAGATTAGCTGCCAGGCGGGGGTTGATATGAAAGACCTCAGCGAGTTTGCATTAGCTAATGGTCTTACCGGGTTAGAAATTTACTACGATATACCAAGCTCCTTAGGAGGTGCCGTGGTAATGAATGCCGGTGCGGGTGGCGAAGACATTAAAGCCCTGCTGATTGATGTTTATTATTACGACCCCAATAACGATACCTTTAATACCATTACTGTTGAAGAAATAAACTTTGAATATCGTAACAGCTTCTTTCAAAAGAATCCTGAAATGATTGTATGCCGTGCGTTGCTGCAGTTAAAAAAAGGTGATTCTGATGAAATTAAAGCCAAAATGGATAAAACCAAAGAGGCGCGCTGGGCAAAGCAACCGCGCGAATATCCTAATGCCGGCAGTGTATTCAAGCGCCCTCCGGGCAGGTTTGTTGGTCCTATGATTGATGAGCTGGGCTTAAAAGGTTACACCATTGGCGGTGCCAAAGTATCTGAAAAACATAGCGGTTTTATTATTAACCATGCTAATGCTACCGGTTCCGATATTATGGAACTCATCAGTAATGTGCAGGGTAGGGTAAAAGAAAAGTTTGAAGTCGATCTCGAAGTAGAACAACGTATTATATAATACTACATATGAGCAGTTATCCTTTGGTGAGTATTATTACGGGGTATTATAACCGTAAAGAAAACTTACAGCAATCTATTCAAAGTGTGCTTGATCAAAGTTATCCTAACTTTGAATATATCATATTTGATGATTGCTCAACAGACGGCACCTCTGAGCTTATTGCTGCCTTT
Source organism: Mucilaginibacter terrae (assembly GCF_031951985.1). Classification (NCBI taxonomy): domain Bacteria; kingdom Pseudomonadati; phylum Bacteroidota; class Sphingobacteriia; order Sphingobacteriales; family Sphingobacteriaceae; genus Mucilaginibacter; species Mucilaginibacter terrae. The sequence continues at coordinate 4,476,684 of NZ_JAVLVU010000001.1, forward strand.
AATGATCCGCGTTTGAGGGTACTAAGGCACGAAAAGAACATGGGCTTTACCAAGGGAATAATTGCAGCCATAGCCGAGTCAAGGGGCGAGCTCATTGCCATTCATGGTGCAGGCGATGTGTCGTTTAAAGAGCGGATAGCCAAGCAGGTACAGCACATGCTTGATAACCCTAACGTGGCTATTGTTGGTTGTTTGCTCGAAGATGTTTCTAAAGAGGGCAAAGTAATACATAATCCTATAGCTGATGCTAATGCCAAAGCCCACTTTACGCAGGGCGAGGTAATGTACCGCCGGTCGCAGTATTTTCAAACCGGTGGCTATAATGCTATTTTTAAATACGGCCAGTTTACAAACCTTAAACGCGAGTTGTTAAAACTTGGCGAAGCCGGTTTTGTGAACGAGTTATTATACCAGCGTATACACTTTGATAACGGTGTTACCAAGAACCCTAAAAAACGGGTTGAGCAGCGTATATACATGCACATAGGGCAGGAGCTGGCTATTAAGGAAAGTATATTTTATGTTGATGTATCATCCATCGCCATTAAAATTTGCCTCGAAAACCTTGATATGGTAATTGGTACGCCGCAGGAAGACTTGCTGGTATTCCATTTAAAAAAGAAAGGCTCATACGCCTACCTTTTATATAAGCTGTATAAACAAAAAGCGTTGAGTGCCAACTTTTTTGCGAAGCGGGTATTTAAATTGTTAAACTAACAAGTGCGGGCTTAAATAATGAGCGAGAATAGCCTACATACAAGTGCTGATAGCAATAGTGCAGAACTGGTATCTGTGATTATTCCTTGCTATAATTCGCAAAACTTTATACACAGGGCTATTAACAGTGTATTTGCTCAAACACATAAGCACTGGGAACTCATATTGGTTGATAACAACTCGGCCGATAATACTCTTGAGATGTTGAACACCTATGCCCAAAAGTATCCCGGGCTTATAAAGGTTTACCAGGAAACAAAAAAGGGAGCTCCGGCTGCACGCAATAAAGGTTTGGTACATGCACAGGGCGAGGTTATACAATACCTTGATGCTGATGACGAATTGTTGCCCGGCAAAATTGAAGGGCAGCTGAATTTAATGCAGCAGCAAGGGGCGCAATTAATAGCAGGTGAAGCTATTTTTGTAGCACGAAACGGTGAGACCGAAGTGCGCACACCGCGTAAACTTTATATAAATGATGCATGGGTTGCGCTGATAAAATCTCAGATCGGGATTACCAGCGCAAATTTATTTGGCAAGGCTGCCTTGCTATCCATAAACGGGTGGGATGAATCCCTAAAATCATCGCAGGAATATGACCTGATGTTTAGGATGATGCAAAACCCCGGTGTTAAAGTAGCCTTTGACCAACGCCCGCTAACACTGATACATAAATTGGAGAGTGGTATTTCGGCAAGTGATGATAAAAGCAGGTTTGCGCAGATTATTGATTCGAGGGTGCAATTGCGTTTGCGAATCAAAGATTTTTTGAAACAAGCAAATTTGCAAAGCCCCGAACGGGCTGATGCGGTGCAAACTTATATATATGATGAACTGATGCGTAACCGCTTCATTATTCCGGCTTATGTAAGCCAAAAAATGAAGTCGTTAGGTATGCGCATTCCGTTAAAGGTGCAGGTTAAGGATTCGCTGAATAAAATTAAAAGAACTATAAAAGGCTGATAAGTATGGTACAGGTATCAATCATCATTCCTACTTATAAAGACTGGCACCGCCTGGAGCTTTGCTTAAAGGCTTTAGCTGACCAAAGCTTTAGCCAAAATGCCTTCGAAATAATTGTGGTAAACAATTATGCTCATGATACCGTACCTGCAGGGTTTTTTACACCTGGCAACTGCACCATCATTACCGAAACCAACCACGGCTCATATGCCGCCCGTAACGCTGCACTGAAAATAGCTAAAGGCGATATTTTAGGCTTTACCGATTCGGACTGTGTACCTGATAAAGACTGGATTAAAAACGCGGTAGCGTATTTTACTACCCATGCTGATATTACAAGAATAGGTGGACCGCTGCACATATTTTTTAAAGGCAAAGGCCCAACCTTTACCGAATTGTTTGATATGAAATATGCCTTTCCACAGGAGAGCTATGCCAAATCGGGTTTTGCGGTAACGGGCAACTTATTTGTAAAGCGGGTGGTGTTTAATACTATTGGCCCGTTTGATGAAACTGTAGAATCGGGCGGCGATTACCTGTGGGGACAAAAAGCAGAGGCCGCCGGATTGAAAATAGCCTATTCGGCCGATGTTGCAGTAAACCACCCGGCCCGCGATTCAATTAAAGAACTTTACAAAAAGGAGAAAAGGGTAGGAAAGGGGCAAGCCAGCTTTTTACCTTATCAGCCGGGGCCAAAGCTCACAACCTTTTTGAACTACTTACGCCACTTTAAGCCAAATTGGATATATGTAAATGATATATGGCATAACACGCCCGGAACTACCAAAGTTCAGCGGTTATGGCTTATTCATTTGCAGCATTTTTTGGCTATGGTAAGATATCATCACAGGCTTAAACATCAAATAAAAAAGAGTAACAAGAAGTGAAGGTATTACACGTAAATACAGTTGATTTTGGCGGTGCGGCTACCGCATGTCTGCGCATACACAAAGGTTTGCTCAAACACGGTGTCGACTCTAAAGTGTTGTTTTTAAAGCGTACCAAAAACGTTGAAGAAACTTATACTTATTCGGATGCGCCAACAGGGCTTATAGGTCGCTTGTGGGACCGCGTGCTGGGCAAAATCAGGTTTATACGTGATAATGGTAAGATAGACAGGATACAGCAGAAGTTGAAGCCAGGCATGCTGTACTCCAATCCAACATCTTATCATGATATTACCAAAAGCCCGCTATATAAAGAGGCCGATATAATTCAGTTAAATTGGGTGCGTGGAATGATAGATGAACCATCATTTTTTGCCAAAAGCACCAAGCCCGTAATATGGCGTATGCCCGATTTATATACCTGCGGCGGAGGCTATCATTACGAAACCGGTTTCCCGTTTAACGAACTTGCTGCTGAACTGAAAACTAACGAAAAAACAAAGATAAAAGCGCTTAAAAAGGCTAACTTAACCATGGTGCCCATATCAAACTGGGTGAAAGAGAAAGCTGATGCAAGCCGTGTTATCGGGCGTTTTAAAAAGCAGGTTATACATAACGGCATTGATAGTAATAACTTTAAACCACACGATGCTGCTTTTGCACGTAACGAGTTTAACCTGCCACATGATAAAATAATTCTGTTGTTTGGTGCCGATATTCCGGCCGATGAACGTAAGGGTTACGGTTTGCTTTTGGATGCCCTGAAACTCATTAACCGCAATGATTTGTGCATTTGCGTTTTTGGCAGCGGCGAAGTGCCTAAGGCCGATAATGTATACCACGTGGGCCATGTAAATAGCGAAAAGGTATTGAGCATTCTATACTCGGCTGCCGATTACTTCATCATGCCTTCTATTGAAGAGGCCTTTGGGCAGGTAACCATTGAGTCAACCGCTTGCGGTACGCCGGTGGTATCGTTCCCTAATGGTGGCAGTAAGGATATTATTATTGATGGGCTGAACGGTTACCTGGCTGCCGATTTTACAGCCTCAGCATTGGCCGATGCTATAAACAAAGCATTGGATACCCAATTTGACCGTAAAGCAATTGTAGAAGATACGCTCACCCGGTTTAACATCAACGATAAAATAAACGAGTACATCACATTATATAAATCATTGTTAAAAGCATAAGTATATTTAATGAAGCTCTCTGTAATTACCATTAACTACAACAACGCCGCCGGTTTGCAAAAAACCATGCAATCGGTCATCACGCAAACGTATACCGATTTTGAGTACATCGTTATAGACGGTGGCTCAACCGATGGAGGTGTTGATGTAATTAAAGCTAATGAGCAGGGCGTAAATTATTGGGTTAGCGAAAAAGACCGTGGCATTTGGAATGCCATGAATAAAGGTATTGCCGTAGCCAAAGGCGAGTACTGCCTGTTCATGAATTCGGGCGATTACTTGGCAACACCTGCCGTTTTGGAGGAAGCCGTAAAATACCTCAACGGCAAAGAAATTATTTATGGCGATGTGTATTTTATTTATGAAGACGGCACCGTAAAAATACCTACTCACGAAGCCGACATCGACCTGTTTAAGTTAACCTATACCAACCTGCCGCACCAGGCCACTTTTATAAAAACAAGTTTGCTTAATGCCATTGGCGGTTATCGCGAAGAATATAAAGTAGCGTCCGACTGGTTTTTCCTGTTACAGGCACTGGTTGACCATAAGGCTGAGTTTGAGAAGATACCACTGATCATCAGCTATTTTGATAAAACAGGCGTTTCGAGCAGTATTGCTTCGGGGCATGAAAACCTGGATGCCGTAAAAAAGCATTACCCATACCTGTTAAGCCAGTTTGAACGTAATGCCGAATTGCGTTACTATCAGTTGTCAAAGCCTCATCAAATGCTTAAAAAGGTATTGCGAACAATAAAAGGCAAGTAATGGAAGCTACAAAAAACAACACACCCAAAATTGCTTTTGTAATACCTTATTACGGAAGGTTTCCGGCGTATTTTTCTTTGTTTTTCGACTCGATAAAGGATGCCCCGCTGGACATTATTATGTTTGCCGAAAGCATGCCTACCATGGCTTTACCCGCTAACGTAAAAGTTAACTTGAAGCCTTATGCCGAAATTCAGCAACTGTTTAACTCCAAACTGGGTATAAAAGTAGCGTTTGATAAGCCTTACAAGTTTTGCGACCTTAAACCTACCTACGGCTATATATTCGAAGAATACCTAAAAGAGTATGACTACTGGGGATCGATAGATACAGATTTGATCGTGGGCAACTTTGCCAAATTTGTAAATGCCGATACACTGAATAATATTGACTTTTTTAGTGGTATAAAAGAGTATGTGTCGGGTTCATTTTTCCTGTTCAGAAATACAGAGCGGTGCAATACCCTGTTTATGAAAAGCCGCGACTGGCAAAAATGCTTCCAGGAAGTGGAGTACACCGGCTTTGACGAATGCGGTGGCAACTTTTTCCAGGATCTAAAGGATGGCAAAAGCATCTTCGATATAAAAACCAACATACACAGCCTCACTGAAGTAATATTTACCGAGCAGCAACAGGGCTTGAACTGTTATTTTGAAGATGTAATACTTGAGCCCAGCGGCGAAGAAGCGGTAACTGTAAATAAAGGCCAGGTGTTGTACAGGGGAAAAGAATATCTCCTTGTGCACTTTATTTATTTTAAGGCTACCTATTATTTTCACATCAATCCAACGCTCAAGCCTACTTATTATATCAATAGCTTAGGTACTTTTAAAAAGTTTCCAAGCAAGGTAAATATGTTTTTTTCGGCCAACTTTTTTAATGCCTGCCGCAATAAGGTGAATATCAATTTGCGCAAAATTCACCCAAAGCTTAAAGTATAATCTAAACCCTGGTTAACATGATTTTTAAATTATTATTTAAGATAGAAAACTGGTACAAAACCAAACGGTCTGAATTCTTAAAAGTGTTTTTTGCTAACTGCGGCAAAAACGTTCAGATAGATTCGACCTGCGTAATACTGGGTTCGGGCGGGTTTAGTATTGGCGATAACACATACATATCGGCTTATACCACAATTTACGCAAGGTTTGGGGTAAGCATAGGAAAAAACTGTACCATTTCGAGCAATTGCGGAATTTCATCATACAACCATGTGCAAAATTCATTAAACCGTATTGCCGATGAACCTAACGATCATAAATACTCCAAACCGGTAAAAATTGGTAATAACGTTTGGATAGGCATGAACGCTTGTATTTTACCCGGCGTTGAAATTGGCGATAATGCCGTAATTGGCTCGGGTAGCGTGGTAACCAAAAGCGTACCTGCAAACGAAATTTGGGTAGGCAACCCTGCCCGTTTTATTAAAAAGCTCGAACTATAATCATAATATTGATACTTAATGCTTAAAGAGTTAGACGGCTTCAGGGCTTTAGCAGTAACCTTGGTTGTACTATTTCATGCCGGGTTTTACACCAAAGCAATACCCGGCTTTAATGAAGTGATAGGCACGGGTTATTTAGGCGTGCAGATATTTTTTATCCTGAGCAGTTTGTTACTCTCGAGGCAAAACCTGCTATATTACCCCCAAACGGTTAATAAAAAACAATATACCCTTACCTTTTTTAAAAAGAGGTTATTGCGCATAGTGCCGCTTTATTTAATCTCGTCTATTGTTTTAGCAGCATTCAGCTATAAAAGCATCGATTTTAGTTTTTGGAAGATCATTCAGTACGTTCTGTTTATAAAAGACGACCTGCATGTAAATGTGGTTATATGGTCGTTGTTTGTTGAGGTAAGGTTTTATATTTTATTGCCTGTGCTCATGGGCGTGCTGTTTTCTTTACAAAAGCATAAAGTAACTATATTCCTGGTACCGGTACTCGTTATTTTGTATAGCTACTGGTATCGTTATACACAACTTAGCCTGCCTTACAATAAAGAAATTTCGGAGCGGTTATATTCCTCACTTTCGGCCAATGTAGATTGTCTGGGCTGGGGGATGATCATTGCTATACTTTATGAACGGTATAAAGCTCTTTTATTTAAACCGGCAACTATAACAGCCATTGCAACCCTGCTGCTGGTGCTTATTTTTGGCTTAATGTATGTACAGTATCATAAGGTTTATCCGCCATTGGTGCGTATTGTAACGCCGTTAAACAATATATGCTGGAGTGCACTTATACTGATGGTAATGCTGGGTAAAACCACTATATTTAATAAAATACTATCGGCTAAAGCAGCGGTGTATGTATCCATGCTGTCGTATAGCATTTACCTGTGGCACTTGCCTATACGTACTTATATAGTGGAGGTATTACAACAACTTTTAACCGGTAATTCGGCAAAATATATTGTTGTATTGCAGCTTATACTAACCTTGGGTTTATCTTTACTGGTATCAGCCCTGAGTTATCGTTTTATAGAAAAGCCTTTTTTGAACAAAAAAAGCGCCTGATAAATTAAATTACAGTAACAGATATATGACCTTTTCAATTGTAATTCCCACATGTAACCGTAACCATTTGCTGGCTATTTGTTTAGATAAGCTATTACCACAGGTGCAGCAGGGAAATTACACTTATGAAATTATTGTAACTGATGACAGCACCGGCAATATTGCCAAAGCTCTTATTGATGAAAAATATCCGTGGATAAAATGGGTGGCCGGCCCCAAGCAAGGCCCGGCAGCTAACCGTAACAACGGTGCTAAAAATGCCCAAAACCAATGGCTCATTTTCTTAGATGATGATTGCGAGCCTGATAATGATTTGGTTTTAAACTACGCCAAAACCATCGAAAGCAATTTGCAAGTAAGGGTAATGGAGGGGGCAATATACTCTGATGATGTAATTAAGCCCATGTTTACAGCACCTGTTAACACAACGGGCGGGCATTTATGGTCGTGCAATTTTTCGATACAAAAAGCACTGTTTGATGAGCTGGGTGGCTTTGATGAAAATTATAAATTCCCCAACCTTGAAGATAACGATTTAAACAAACGTATACGCCTTGCCGGCAACCAGGTTCCTTTTGTAAGTAATGCGCGGGTATATCATCCACCGCGCCCTATCGCGTCACCAGAAAAGTTTGCCCGGTATCATGAAAGCTGGATGTATTACCATGCCAAATTTGGCGAACGCAAAACCCTGAAAGATTTGCTGGTAACCATATCACGCGCCAGGCTAAATACCATTAAAGATGCCCCTAAGGGTTGGGCTTCGGTAAAAGCGCTATACAATTATTTTGTGGAAATTGCCCTTACCGTTAATAATAGCCGCAAATGGAAAAAGGTATAGTTTATAACTCATATCATTGCTAACAGGAATGTCTTTAAAATCGATCATAAAAAGTACCTTGTTAAAGTTACGGCTGCGCGGTGTAAACTGCCGCAATATAGATGCCTGGACGTACATAGGTAAATATACTATTCTCAAAACGGCTGATAGCCGCAGTTCCATTAACTTTAACCAGCGGATTGATTTGCATAACTACGTATCGCTGGTGGCAGAGGATGGAGGGCAGATCAATTTTGGCAAACGCGTTTCAATCGGCGATTACTCAACCCTGCGTGCAAGCCGCGCTCAAATAACCATTGGCGATAATACCATGCTGGCTCAAGGGGTAAAGCTTATTTCAACCAACCATGCCTATAAGGATAAAAACAAGCTCATACACGAGCAGGATATAGATACCGAAAAGATTGGCATAACCATAGGCAGCGATTGCTGGTTGGGCGCAGGTTGTGTGGTTTTGCCGGGTGTAACCATTGCCAATGGGGTGGTAGTAGGTGCCAATGCCGTGGTAACCAAAGATGTACCTGAGTATGCCATAGTGGTAGGTATTCCGGCTAAAGTAATTGCTTACAGAACTTAATCTCCCATGGAATCTAAAATAATTGTACATGTTTCGCAGATAGATATTTCGCCCGAAACCGGCATGGGTAGGGTGGAGTATTACTGGAAAGATGCTTTTGAACGTGCCGGATACCAGTTCATTCATATTGGTCCTACCGAGGTTGGTCCGGTAAAACATGGCGCTTTGTTTCCGCGTAAAGCCTATCAGTATTTTAAAAAATTAAACATAAAGCCGCTGTGCTTTATAGTGCACGAGCCTGCTGCCGGAGCATTTGTTAAAAAAGGCATTCCGTGTTTTGTGGAGAGTCATGGCGTTGAGCGTCGTAACTGGGAAGCCACTTTGAACGGTACAGTTCCGGGTATAAAAGAGGAGCCAATTAAATGGCGCACACGATTATTGTACCCTATATGGCGTTTAAGCGGTTGTGACAAGGGCTTGCGCTATGCCAATAAGCTGCTATTGATCAATACTGATGATAAGGTCTTTGTTAAAAAAAGATATAACCGCGAGGATAAAGATATACTGGTTTTTAAAAACGGCGTAAATGCCCTTCCCCCGGTTGAGGGAAGCAATAATGGAACATTTACTGTGCTGTTTAATGCCACCTGGGTAATGCGTAAAGGTGTACGTGTGCTAATTGATGCTGCCGCACTTTTGTATAAACAAGGACTGAAAATCAACTACCTGCTTATTGGCGGTAGCCGCGATGAACAAACTGTTTTAAGCAGTTGGCCCCATGAATTACACCCGTTTGTAACCGTTGTGCCCCGCTTTAAACAGCAGGAAGAAGTTAATTACCTGGCCAAAGCATCAGTATTGGTACTGCCAAGTTATGCCGAAGGCCAGCCACTGAGTTTATTGCAGGCTATGGCCGCCGGTAAGTGTGCAATTACGTCTAACGCCGATGGGCAAAAAGATTTGATCACCAATGGTGTAAATGGTTTCTTGTTTACCAATGGAAGCCACGAGGAGCTTGCCGATCAAATTAAACATTGCTACAACAACCCCGAAGTAGTAGCCGGCGTAGGAGCTAATGCCAAAGAATATACCCGCAACTTAACATGGGAAAACGTATCAAACCAAATTGTTGAATTTGTAGTGGCCAACAGCAAGTAAGCATATGAGTTATTTTTTACAGCAGGGTTTCTTTGTATTGCGGGTGCGTTACCTTAACAAAATATCAGGTGGCCTACGCAGGTTAAGATATACCTTGCAAGGAATGAAGGTGGGCAAAGGCACAACCCTGCCCAGGCTGAAAGTTACCTGGCCGCACCAGGTTTCGGTGGGTGATAATTGCCTGCTGGAACACGATATATATTTTAAGTACGATGGCATATGGAAACCCGGCCCCATCATTAACATTGCCGACCGGGTTTTTATAGGCACAGGCTGCGAGTTTAACATTACAAAGGGCATAACCATTGGTAATGATTCGCTGATCGCATCGGGTTGTCGTTTTATTGACCATAACCACGGTACTGAACCGGGCGAATTGATGCGCCTGCAAAATGGTGCCGAAGAAGCCATAACTATTGGGCAAAATGTATGGCTTGGTTGCAACGTGGTGGTGTTAAAAGGTATAACTGTGGGCCATGGGGCTGTTGTGGCGGCAGGATCTGTATTAACTAAAACCATTCCCCCTAACGAAGTTTGGGGAGGAGTGCCCGCTAAAAAGCTAAAAGACCGGTAATAATATTTAACTGCGGCAAAAAAGTATATTTACAAACTAACCAATAAACAAATGTCATAATAAAATAATACATTAAAATATTTGTATTATCTTTAGCATTTGTTGGCGAAACCGTTAATAAAACGTGTTTTAATTTTGAAAATCATTAATTTGATTTTAATTGCACGTTTAGTAATGGTTAACTGTTACACATACATTTACCTGCTTTGAAGATACTTTTCCTGTCATATAAGTTTTACCCTGAAGTTGGCGGCATTGAAACTATGTCTGACATATTGTGCAATGGTTTGCACCAGCACGGGTTTGATTTAAAAGTGGCAACCACAACTACCGCAACAGGAAATGAGCAACGTCCATATCAAATTATACGCAATCCTTCAAAAAAACAATTGCTCCAATTGCACTTTTGGGCCGATCTGGTGTTTGAGAATAACCCAACGCTAAATTTATCGTGGCCTAATATTATTACGCGCAAACCTCTTATTGTAACGCTCCATACCTGGATAGCCCGGGTTGACGGACAAAAAGGCTTGCAGGATAAAATAAAGCAGTTTTGGTTAAAACGTGCAAAAAAAGTGCTTGCCTGTAGCAGTGCATTGGCTAAAGAAAGTTACCCCGAGGCTTCGGTTATTCATAATCCGTATAACGATGATCTATTTAAGCTGAACCCGGCAGTTACACGCAACAAGAAATTTGTTTTCCTGGGGCGTTTAGTGTCTGATAAAGGTGTTACTTTGGCCGTTAAGGCATTTGATGGTTTTTTGAAAAAAGCAGCCGATAGTAATGCTACCTTAACTATAATTGGTGAAGGCCCCGAAAAAGAAAATTTACAACAGCAAGCGCAGCAATTGGGTATTGCTGACAGGATAATATTTGCCGGCACCAAAAAGGGTGAAGAACTGGTAAACCTGCTGAACGAACATGAGGTTATACTCATTCCATCGGTATGGGAAGAACCTTTTGGTTTGGTTGCGCTTGAGGGCATGGCTTGCGGTTGTATACCCATAGCCTCGCAAAGTGGCGGTTTATCTGAAGCTGTAGGCCAGGGAGGACTATTGTTTGAAAAAGGTAATGTTGATGCCCTTACGGATTGTATGCTTAAATTAAATCTCGATGAGCAGTTAAAACACACACTCATCTCTAATGGTATTCAGCATTTAAAGCAACATAAACTGGAGTATATTCTGGGTAAATATATAAATACTATTAATCAGGTAATTAGTAAGCGTTAACAGCATGGGTAAAGTTATTGTATTGCATCCAACCGGAAACACCTTTTTAAGGGCTATTGCAACAAGTTTGGCAAAAGCAGGTAAGTTGGAAGCTTTTTATACTTCAGTGGCCTCTTTCCCGGGTTCAACGCTGCAAAAGCTTGGCGGGATAGGGCCATTGGCCGAAATTAAACGCCGCGAATTTGACCCTATTCTCCAGCCTTATACGCACATGTACCCCTGGATTGAGTTAGGGCATGTAATAAGTAACAAACTTAAACTCAAAAGCCTTACTGCACACGAAAAGGGTGTGTTTAGTATGGATAATATTTATCAAAGTTTAGATAAGCACGTTGCCGGCCAGCTTTCAAAGTTTTCAAAAGCAGGTTTAAGCAGCGTTTATGCCTACGAAGATGGTGCACTGGCCACGTTTGAAAAAGCAAAAGCCATGAACCTTAAATGCGCATATGATTTACCCATAGCCTATTGGGAAACAGGTAGAAGGTTGATGAACGAAGAGGCTTTGCGTTTGCCACAATGGGCTGTTACACTGGGTGGCGGCATTCAGGATTCGTCAGCAAAACTGGAACGTAAGGTTGCCGAATTGCAACTGGCCGATGCGGTTATAGTACCAGGTAATTTTGTAAAAGATTCACTGCCCGATTGGGCTCAAAATAAAGAGATCATAGTTTCTCCTTTTGGTTCGCCGGTAACCCCTTCCTATAATGCCGCTGCTAAACAACATGACCCTAATAAGCCGCTGCGGGTATTATTTGCAGGATCAATGGGGCAGCGTAAAGGGCTTGGTGATTTGTTTGAGGCGGTAAAAATGCTCAATACCCCAAACGTGGAGTTGGTGGTAATGGGCTCACTATTAACCGATGCAGATTTCTATAAAAATCAGTTTCCGGGTTTTACTTACGAAAAAGGACGCCCTCACGCGCAAGTACTCGAATTAATGCGCACATGTGATGTTTTCTGCTTACCTTCAATTGTTGAAGGCAGGGCATTGGTTATGCAGGAAGCCATGAGCCAGGGACTGCCACTTATTATAACGCCTAACACCGGTGGCGACGATTTGGTAATTGAGGGCGAAACAGGTTTTCTCGTGCCCATCAGATCGCCCGAAGCAATTGCCGGAAAGATTACGTGGTTTCTTGAAAACAGGGACAAGATAAAAGATATGGGCATACGCGCACAACAACACGCCGCAGCATACACCTGGGAGAAATACGCAAATAACATAATGCCTGCTATTATTTAATAAAAGAGCAAGATTACCTTGATAATAGTAAAAGACATATTAGACTTTTTAAAGAGCTTTAAAAAAGACAAAAAGCTGCGTTTAAGTAGTAAAGAAAAACAGATTGCTGATATAAAGCGCTGGATTTGGATATACTTTTGGCTTTTGGTTTTTGAAGGTGCTTTACGTAAATGGGTATTGCCTTTTTTGGCTACGCCACTCCTCATCGTGCGCGATCCGGTAGCTATAATTCTTATCATCAAAGCACAAAATGCCGGCTTGTTTAAAGTAAACGGTTTGGTAATAGTGGCATGGATTGTAACCATATTATCGTTTTTGATGACCATGCTGGTTGGGCATCGTAACGTATATGTAGCATTTTTTGGCGCACGTATTATGCTGCTGCATTTTCCTATTATATTTTTAATAGGCGCAGTTTTTACCCGCGAGGATGTACTGCGCGTGGGAGAGATTGTGATGTGGCTGGCTATACCTATGACCGTATTAATGGGCTTGCAATTTTATAGCCCGCAAAATGCATGGGTAAACCGGGGCATAGGCGGAGACGAAGCCGGAGGTGGATTTGCAGGAGCCATGGGATTTTTCCGGCCTCCCGGAACGTTTTCATTCATTAACGGGTTGGTGTCGTTTTACGGCTGGGTAACTGCTTATGTCATGTTTTTTTGGTTGGATGAGCGTCCCTATATCAAAAAATGGTTGTTATTTGGCATAACCGGTTGTGTGGTTGCAGCTATTCCTTTATCAATTAGTCGTACATTCTTTTTTCAGGTAATTGTAAGCGGTGTGTTTGCCGCGGTTATAGCTTTGCGCAATCCTAAAATATCAGGTAAGTTTATGATGGCCGGTGCATCTATACTAATATTATTTACTGTTTTGGGCAAAGCAAGTTTTTTTCAAACTGGTACAGCAGCATTTACCGAGCGCCTAACTGTGGCTAATAATGCCGAAGGTGGTGCCGAAGGTGTATTTTTAGGACGCTTTATTGGTGGCTTATTAGGTGGTTTAACTGAAAATGCCAACGTGCCGTTTTTTGGATACGGTTTGGGTTTAGGTACCAATGCCGGTGCTAAACTCCAAACAGGTGCCACCAAGTTTCTGTTCAATGCCGAAGTTGAATGGGGAAGGGTAATTGGCGAGATGGGCTTTCTTTTGGGAGTAATTACCATTTTTTGCCGTGTTGCAGTAACTTTTGATATGACATTAAAATCTTTTGCAGCAATAGGTAAAAAAGATTATTTGCCCTGGATGTTATTGAGCTTCATATTAATAAATGTTGCACAAGGCCAGTGGGCGCAGCCAACCTCGCTTGGCTTTGGGGTTTTTACAGGCGGACTAATTTTGGCTTTATTAAGGCCTGTTAAACGAAGAGTTGTGTCATCGCGATGAAAGTAATCCTGATATCTAACTACATCCCCGATGGGCAGGAAAGCATGAAGCGTTTTGCCGAAATGCTTCACCGCGAGTACCCAACGTTTGGCATCGAAACCGAATTATGGTATCCCACGGTACTCTTTGGCTCAGGTTTTAAATCAACCAATGCCGGTTTGGGTAAATGGTTAGGATATATTGATAAATGGATTTTGTTTCCGTTGATTTTGCGTTGGCGGGTATTAGTAGGCGGCTTAAATAAGCCGGGCGTACATTTTCACATAGGTGATCATTCCAATTCGCCTTACCTGGCTCACCTACCGTCCAACCAATCGCTAATCACCTGCCATGATGTAATTGCCATACGCGCCGGGTTAGGATTTACCGATTCAAATCAGCAGGCATCATCATTCGGTAAAATTTTGCAAAGGTGGATTTTAGGAAATTTAAAAAAGGCTAAACGCTTGGCTACGGTATCGCAGTTTACCTTAAATCAGTTAAAAGAGCTTGCACCTGAAGTAAAAGATAAAAAATGGGAGGTAATACTTAATCCGTTTAATGCCGAATTTGGCCCCCTAAGCGAGGCCGAAAAAGATCGTTTGTTGCAAAATACAGGTATCAAAAACGGGCAAAAGTTTATTCTGCATATAGGCTCAGGGTTACCGCGTAAAAACCGGCCCATGCTGCTAAAAATGGTAAATGAGCTTAGTGACAAATGGGATGGATACATTTGCTATGCTGGTGATGAACCGGATAGTGAATTGTTAGATACAGCCAAGCAGTACGGCTTGCAAGACAGGGTAGTTTACATCATTAAACCACCTCATGAGGTATTGCGTGCACTTTACAATGCTTGCGAAGCCTTCGTGTTTCCTTCGTTTAACGAAGGGTTTGGCTGGCCTTTAATTGAGGCACAGGCCTGTGGTGCACCGGTAATAGCCAGCAACTTTGAACCTATGCCCGAGGTAAGCGGCGGAGCGGCCATTCATGCCGACCCCTACAAGCCCCAGGAGTTTGCCGAAGCTTTGCTCCGTTTACAGGATGAGCATTTTCGCTCTGAACTTATTGCAAAAGGCTTTGAGAATTGCAAAAGGTTCCAAATGGAAAAGATTATGAAACAATATATAGCGCTTCATGAAGCACAGGTATCTTAAAATTACAAAGCATGTTTCGTAAAATCCTTACATTAATTCTGCCGTGGTCGTTAAAAAGGCGTGCCCTGCAAAAATGGTTTGGGTACGAAATCCATCCAACGGCCAAACTGGGTTTAACGTGGGTTTTTCCGCATAAACTGGTTATGGGCCCGGGTGCGCGCATTGACCATTTTACAGCTGCCGTACATTTGGATTATATTGAACTGGGTAAAAATGCAAGCATAGGTCGTAGTAATTGGATAACCGGTTTTAGCACACATACTGAGTCAAAGCATTTTAAGCATCAAACCAACCGCAAAACCGAGTTAATTTTAGGCGAAGAAGCGGCTATAACCAAAAATCATCATATTGATTGTACCAGTGCTATACATATAGGCCGGTTTTCTACCATTGCCGGTTATAACTCGCAGTTGCTTACGCACTCAATAGATGTGTTTGAAAACAGGCAGGATAGCGCATCAATTACCATTGGTGAATATTGTTTTGTAGGCACCAACGTAGTGGTTTTGGGCGGCGCAACCTTGCCGGCGTATTCGGTATTAGGGGCTAAGTCGTTATTAAACCGTGCTTATACCGAAACGTGGATGTTGTATGCCGGAGTGCCGGCCAAGCCAATAAAACAAATTCCGGCAACGGCAAAATACTTTACCCGCACCGAGGGCTTTGTTTACTAAAAGCAAAAATTAGTTATGAAAATATTGTTTATTGTTCCTTCGTACAAACCGGCTTACATATATGGCGGCCCCATAGTGGTAGTGGCCTTGCTGGCCGAGCAGTTGGTACAAATGGGCAATGAAGTTAGCGTATACACCACTACTGCAAACGGTAAAACTGAGCTGGATGTAACACCCGGTGCCGAAGTACTGGTTGATGGCGTAAAGGTTACTTACTTTAAACGCGTAACCGGCGACCATACCCATGCCTCGCCTGATTTATGGAAGCATTTGGGTAAAACCGTGAAGCAGTTTGATGCCGTACACATACACTCATGGTGGAACCTGTTGGTTATTGGTGCAGCATGGGTGTGTAAACGTAACGGCGTTAAGCCTGTGCTGTCGCCGCATGGTATGTTTAGCAATTATATACTCGAAACCAATAACTCGGGCAAAAAGCGTTGGATACATAAGCTAATCGGGAAAAAAATGCTGGAGAATAGCTGGCTTCACGTTTCTACCCAATTAGAGTGGGACGAATCTCAGGCTATTATACCCGGTTGGAAAGGGGGCATCATCCCTAACCTGGTTAAGCTTTCAGAAAAAAAATACACACGTAAGCATAACGATATTTTTACGATTGCATTTCTTTCGCGTGTTGATCCTAAAAAGGGGCTTGACGTGTTGGTAAAAGCTTTGGCCGGTGTTGATTTTGATTACAAACTGAAAATTGCCGGTTCGGGCGAAGAAGAGTATATCAGCTCCATAAAAAAGATGGCTGCCGATTTGGGCAATGCCGATAAGCTGGAATGGGTAGGCTGGAAAAACGGCGAAGATAAGTTTGAGTACCTGGCTGGTGCCGACTTGTTTGCACTAACCTCTCACAGCGAAAACTTTGCCATCGTGGTTATCGAGTCTTTATCAGTAGGTACACCGGTAATGATCAGCAACAATGTTGGTCTGTATCAATACATCCAAAAAAATGATTACGGCTGGGTAACCGACATGCAAATAAGCGAAATAACCGCGCAGTTGAATGCAATAGCCAAAGCGACAGATAAATTGCAACGTATTAATAACGAATTGCCGGGCATTATTAAACACGAGTATGATGGTGCTAACCTGGCTAAGCAATATGTTGATTTATATAACAAGGCCAATTCGGGCAAACTGGCCTGAAAATCAAAAGATATAATTGAACCCTATGAAAGCAGGACAAAACGTTTTACAAGCCTTAATACTTACCAAAAACGAAGAACCCAATATAAAACGGGTGCTTGATAAACTTACCTGGATTGAACGTGTGGTAGTATTAGATAGCGGAAGCACCGATGCAACGCTTAATATTATTAAGGCTTACCCCAATGTGGAAGTAGTTTATCGTGCTTTCGATAGTTTTGCACAGCAATGCAATTACGGCTTGGATTTACTCACAAGTGAGTGGGTGTTAAGCTTGGATGCCGATTATGTATTAACTGATGATTTTATAACCGAAACACAGCAGATATTATCTTCTCCGGGCAATAACGTAGGTTATTTCACCCGTTTTGAATTTTTGGTTTTTGGCCGTCAATTGGTAAGTAATAACACTACACCACGTGCCGTATTGTTTAAGCTCAATGCCGGTTCATACTTTGACGACGGACACGCGCACCGTCTTAAAATTGAAGGTTTAACGGGGAATTACAAAGCCAAAATACTGCATGACGACCGTAAATCCCTCTCGCGTTGGTTGGCTAACCAGGATGGGTATTCAGTAAAAGAATGTGATAAGTTGCTGCATAACAATGGCGAAAAACTATCGTTTAGCGCAAAAATTAGGCGAAATAAGGTGATTGCGCCATTCTTTGTATTCTTTTATTCGTTGTTTGTAAAAGGTTTAATATTTAATGGTTGGGCAGGCTGGCATTATACTTTGCAGCGCACAATGGTGGAAATATTATTGGCCATAAGGCTTATAGAAGAAGAAAAACTGAAATAGGAGAATATGAGCATAGAGTGTTCTGCAACACGTTTTTTTTGAATATCTTACACAAATAATTAAAAAGCATCTATTAAACTATAATACTTTGAAAAACAGTAATTTATACAAGGCTTTACCCTTGGTTTTCTTTTTGGCTGTTATGATGACATTTTCATCATGTTCCTACAAGACCAGAAATACGATGTTTCATACTGCCAAACCTGTTAATGTTGATAGCATTAAAGATGTTTATGTATTACAGCCGGGAAGCGACCCCGACCAAAAAACGCATATAATTACTATAAGCGATATATTGAGTATCCGCAACCTGCAAAACCCTAACCTTATTTCCGGATTATCATCTGGTATGTCGTTTACTTCAACCATTTTACCTTACAGGGTTGATGCTGATAGTACTGTGGCCTTACCAGTTATAGGCCGTGTTAATTTGGTTGGCCTTACCATGTTGCAAGCCGAAAAAAAGCTGACAGAGATTTACCAGAAGCCGCCTTTGATGTTGCGCGATCCCATTATTAATATTACCGTAACCAATGCTAAGGTTACACTTTTGGGAGAAGCAAACAGGCAAGGAAATTTTTTATTGGTTAAAGAGCGTACTACACTTATAGAATTGCTTGGTGAGGCCGGTGGATTAAATGTGCGGGCCAACAAAAAAACAGTTCAGATCATAAGAGGTAATCCTAAAAATCCGCAGGTTATATATGTTAACCTGCGTAATATTAATGCTTTAGCAAGCGATAAGTTGTTGCTTCAAAATAATGATATTATTTATATTCAACCTAATCGCTTTTCGCTTGGTATCGACCAGCTTCAGCAAATCTTGCCTTACATAAGTGCGGTAACACTCCTTATAAATACCGGCTTGTTAATTGACAGGATAACATCACGATAAGCTTATAACACTGAACATACATCTTTTATGGAAGATAAGAATATTGAATTTGAGAATGAACCTGCCGGTGGTAAAATTAATATCGGTAAAATTCTTAAGGTTTTTCTCAGCCGTTGGTATTGGATTGCCGCTTGTATAGCCCTTACAGTTACCGGTGCTTACGTATATTTAAAGTTTACACCCGAAGTTTTCAGTACGGGAGCCATTATTAGGATGGCTGAAACAAAAACAACATT
This sequence comes from Mucilaginibacter terrae, assembly GCF_031951985.1. Classification (NCBI taxonomy): domain Bacteria; kingdom Pseudomonadati; phylum Bacteroidota; class Sphingobacteriia; order Sphingobacteriales; family Sphingobacteriaceae; genus Mucilaginibacter; species Mucilaginibacter terrae. The sequence continues at coordinate 4,495,585 of NZ_JAVLVU010000001.1, forward strand.
TACGGAACTTGTTAACCTTGGCGATCAATCGGGCGGGAACAACGAAACAGAAATGTTTATCCTGAAATCGCAATCGTTATTGGAGAGCGCTGTTGAGAAACTTGACTACCCTGTTGCTTATTATGTAAAAGGGAGAGTAAAAGACATTAATGTATACCCTAAAAAGCCGTTTCCTGTTGAAATTGTATCAGCCGATAGTTTGATAAGGGGAATACTTGACTTTGAGATTTTACGCAAAGATGCATCAACTTTTCATCTGAAATACAAAAAAGGAGGCAAAGAAGTAAAGCGTATTTGCAAATTTGGCCAAGTACTTTCATTCGGCAATTTGAAATTTATAGTGCGTGAGGGTATACACATGGGTAATCTCGACTATAAAATACATTTCAATTCAATTGTGAATATGGTGCCCGAGATTAGGCGTAATCTCAATATTATCAGTGCCACCAAATCTTCAATCATAACTTTAAAGCTCACCGGATCTAATCCTGTTTTAATTGCCGATATAGTAAATTCAATAGTATCTGAATACATTAAGAATGATGCCGATCGTAAAAGACAGGCCGCTACTCAAACTATTGATTTTATTGATAGCCAGTTAGAGCTGTTTTCTGAACAAAGAAATAAATCGCAAACAGCGCTTGAAGATTATAAGCGAAACAACGACATTGTTAACCTGAGCTCTAAAGCACAGACCATGTTAACCAGGATTAACACTAATGAGTCGCGCAGAAACGAATTGGAGATTGAGCGTTTGTTTATTAACCAGCTTGAATCAGAGTTAAAGCAAAACCGTCATGCCATTACACTCAACTTAGGTGTAGGAGGGCAAACCGAGTCTCTTCTATCGAGCTTAATAGCTAACCTTAATGCCTTAATCAAAGACCGGAATATAAAAATTGAGCAGTTTGATGAGCACTCATCAATTATTCAGATTATTGACGAGCAGATTGAACAAATTAAATTAGCCGCAATAAACAACACACGGTTGCTCAAAGAACGTAATAACAAAACAATAGCATTTTTAGATAACGAAATAGCTGAAATCAAGCAGCAATTAAAAGGTTATCCTACCGATGAGCAAAACCTGTTTAACCTGCAAAGTAATTTTGATATCAAGGAAAAGGTTTATACATTCCTTAACGAGAAAAAGCTTGAATCTGAAATCAGTCGTGCAGCTACAGTTGCTAATTCAAGTTTAGTTGAAAGTGCCAAGCCTAACTTTGGAGCCATAAGCCCTATTTCGGCCAGTATTTATCAAAATGCAGTTGTTTTTGGCCTTATGCTTGGACTTGGATTAATATTTCTCGTTCGCTCGTTAAGCCCTTATATACATGACCATGCTGAGGTTCAAATTAATTCAACTGTACCTATTTTAGGTATGATTAAAAAACATAACGAGGTTTTAAATGATGATGACAAGCAAAGTTTAACCCTGTTAAACTCCAAATCGGCATTTGCAGAGGCTATTCGATCGGTGCGTACCAATTTGAGCTTTATGCAAAGCGATCAATCTTCAAAAGTTATTTGTATTACTTCCGAAGTGGCAGGGGAGGGTAAATCGTTCGTGTCTGTAAACTTGTCGAACAGTTTGTGTTTGATGGATAAAAAAGTGATTCTGATTGCTGCGGATTTGAGAAGATCCCGCCTGCACAAAACATTCGACCTTACATCTGATCATAAAGGCTTGAGTGAGTATTTGTCCAATCAATCAGAACTTACTGATATTATCAACAAAACGCCGGTTGAAAACCTGTCATTCATATCCTCAGGCAAAATACCACCAAATCCATCCGAACTTTTGCACCGCGACAAAATGAAGGAATTATTGGCTATTTTGAAAAAAGAGTATGACTATGTTATTGTTGATACGGCGCCTATTGGTTTAATATCTGATGCTATTCCGTTAATTCAGCTGTCTGATATTAATATATTCGTAGTGCGTTCAGGGGTATCAAAAATTAGTGCGGTTAAATTACCTGCCCGTATTGATAAAGAGTACAGGATGAATAAATCATGTATCATCATGAATGCTTTTGAGCCTAATGCTTTTCATGCCAGCTTCTTCTCATCAGAGGGTGCCGAGGGTAATTACAATAGCTACTATTATGCCGATTATAATTATCATTCGCCATATTATGATGATGAACCGCGTCAAAAACCGTTGTGGAAACGCATTTTTGGCCGTTAATTAACATCATCAAAAAACATCAGCCCATTAACATACTTTAGTAGCGTGTTAGTGGGCTTTTACTTTAAAAAGCAAAAATGACAGATATAAACGAACAATCAGCAAATATGCAATCACGTGTACGATTGGGCGATTTCAACACCGCAGGTTTTAACAGGGGGGCAGGTAAGCTTAAAGAAATTAGCTGGTACCTCATCAAAATGGTGTTTTTTCTCAGCGCTTTTCCATTTCCAAGCAGTATAAAAACGACATTGTTAAAGCTCTTTGGAGCAAAGATTGGAAGTGGGGTGAATATTAAACCACGTGTAAATATTCATTTTCCATGGAAGCTGGAGATTGGCAATGATGTATGGATTGGTGAAGAAGTATTTATTCTCAATTTCGAAAAAACAGTGATAGGCAATAATGCATGCATATCGCAACGGGCATTTTTATGTGGAGGTAACCATGATTTTAAGCAACCCTCTATGCCTTACCGTAACGGGCCTATTACACTAATGGATGGTGCATGGGTAGGGGCCTCCTGCTTTGTTGGCCCTGGTGTAACCATAGGTACCGATAGTGTTATTACTGCCGGTAGCATTGTAACCGGCAGTATTGAAGCTAATGGAATATACAGAGGCAATCCTGCAGTTTTTATAAAAAACAGGTGGGCTGCTTAGCATTGCCAGTTATTTTTCTAATTCGGTAATAACCTTTACAAAGGCATCATAAATGGGTTTTAATGCGGTGGCATCGGTAATACCCACATTAATATTAAGTTCGAGAAATGGTTGTTCTTCACCTGTGTCTTCAACCGTATGGGTATGAATACCAAAATCAAAGTCTTCCAGCCGGGTAAAAACCTCCTGTAAGGTAGCATCGGCAAACAACTCGCGCACTTTACCTTCGTGGTTGGTTTTGATGATCACATGCTCATCAAACTCAGGATACCCCGTATAAACATCCTCAAGGCCAAAAAACTTTCCTATCGAATCTAAAAAATCTTTATCATGAATGGCAAATTTGAAAGTTGGTGCAATATTTAAAGGAGCCGATAACCGGGTGATTTCAGAACCTCCTTCAAAGCCGCCACCCAAATCAATATCTATATAAAGACTAATGTTTCTATCTGCCTGGTGAATGATCACATCGTAATGAAACATGTCTTCATCAGCCTTGAAATCGGCTTCAATTTGAGTCCATATTTCGGTTTCAGCACTGCCATATATTATCTTTTTATCTTCCATAACATTTAGTTTATCAACAGCTTAATTTGGGTAATTGTTTAAACCCTGGTTACAATACTTGTGAAACAGGCATGAAGAAATGTATGCATATTATGCAACTGTATGATATAAAAATAAAAAGTTATTTTCGTTGATACAACTATGGCTGCATCTACCTCACATTATACCAAAGCACAGCATTTCAAATCAATTTTTGGAGGTTCGGTAGGCAACCTTATTGAATGGTACGATTGGTATGCCTATTCGGTTTTCTCCTTGTATTTTGCAGGGGCATTTTTTCCGGAGGAGAGCGAAACCGCGCAATTGCTGAACACGGCAGGCATATTTGCCATAGGCTTTTTAATGCGCCCGGTAGGCGGCTGGCTCATGGGGGCTTATGCCGACCGTAAGGGACGTAAAGCAGCACTCACACTATCGGTATTACTAATGAGCGCAGGTTCATTACTTATTACCATAGTGCCAGGCTATAGAACCATTGGTATTGCCGCTCCTATTATTTTAGTGCTGGCCCGAATGCTGCAGGGCCTGAGTGTTGGAGGCGAATACGGCACGGCGGCCACCTATTTAAGCGAAATTGCCCCACGCAATAAGCAGGGTCTATATTCCAGCTTTCAGTATGTAACCACTACGCTTGGCCAGTTGGTGGCGCTGGCAGCTTTAATGTTGTTAGAGCGATGGCTGCTTGGCCCTGCTAAACTGGTCGCGTGGGGTTGGCGTATACCTTTTGGCTTTGGTGCTTTGCTGGCACTATCGGCCATTTACCTGCGCCGCAGCCTGCCCGAAACAGAATCTTACCAGCAGGAAGCAATTGTTACCGAAAAGCGCGGCAGTTTAAACGAGCTGGCCAAGTATAAACGCGAGGTGCTCATCATTTGCGGCTTTACCATTGGTTTAACGGTTTCGTATTATACATTTTCTACCTACGTGCAAAAGTTCCTGGTTAATTCGGCGGGGTTTAGCAAGCCCGATGCAACATTGATAACTACCACCTCGCTCATTGTTTTTATGCTGGTACAGCCCCTGGCCGGTTTACTGGGCGACTATGTTGGCCGTAAACGTATTATGATTATTTACGGCGTATTGGCTTTAATAACTACCATGCCCATCATGTTGCTGCTGAGCAATACGCACAATATTTGGGTAGCTACCCTGCTCATAATTATTGCTTTGTGCATCCTGAGTTTAAACACATCCATATCGGCTATTATTAAAGCCGAACTGTTCCCGGTAAACGTGCGCTCGCTTGGGGTGAGTTTGCCTTATGCGTTTACCGTAGCGCTGTTTGGCGGCACTGCCGAGTACATTGGCTTATGGTTTAAAAACATCGATCATCCCAATTACTTCTACGTGTATTTAACCGTTTGTATTGCCCTGTCGTTATGGGTAAGCATCATCATGCCCGACCCGCAGCGGCATTCGAGAATTGAGACCAAATAATTGTTTGCAAACAAAGCCATGCGTAATTGTTGTTATATAAAACAAAACATATATCATGGCAACAGAAAACAACACCCCGATAAACGAAGAAGAAAACGAAAAAGCAGCCGCGCGCGACCCGCAGGATACTCAGTTAGGAAATATCTACGACACCGAAAACAAAGAAGCAGGAGAGGCCGAAGCCTGGCAACATGCTTATGATGCTTCAACCCCGTCTTATGAGCTAAATGTAGATGCTGGTATTGCAGAGAAGCAGGAAGATGAGGAAGAAGAATAGAGTCAGGAATCAAGAGTATAGAATCAAGACAGAAATCTTTTAACCAAAAATGCCATCCCAAACTTAAGTTCGGGATGGCATTTTTATTGTTTATAAGGAGCCAAAATCTGTATTCTTGATTCTGTACTCTTGATTCTCTCTTAAACCTCTTTCTGCAAAAACGGATAGCGGTAATCGGTAGGTGGGTCAAAGGTTTCTTTGATGGTACGTGGTGACGTCCAACGCAGAAGGTTTTGCATAGAGCCTGCCTTATCGTTAGTGCCTGAACCTCTTGCGCCACCAAACGGCTGTTGGCCAACCACGGCGCCTGTTGGCTTATCATTAATATAGAAGTTACCTGCTGCATTACGTAAGCGTGTTGTGGCTTGTGTAATGGCATAACGGTCTTGCGCTATAATAGAGCCGGTTAAAGCATATGGCGATGTATTGTCGATAATGCTCATCACTTCCTCAAACTGCTCGTCTTCGTAAACGTAAACGCTTAATACCGGACCGAACAATTCTTCGCACATGGTTACATAGTAAGGGTCTTTAACCTCAATAACGGTAGGCTGCACAAAGTAACCAACCGATTTATCGTAAGTACCACCGGCTACAATTTCCGCATCAGGGTTAGCTTTAGCTTCGTCAATGTATTTGGCCAGTTTGTCAAACGATGCTTCGGTAATAACCGCGTTCACAAAGTTCTCAAAATCTTCGGTAGGGCCCATTTTTATGGTGGCCAAATCGGCTACCATCTTTTCTTTTACTGCAGGCCATAATGATTTAGCAATGTAAGCACGTGATGCAGCCGAACATTTTTGCCCCTGGTATTCAAACGCACCGCGTACTAAAGCTGTAGCCACTACTTCGGCGTTGGCACTTGGGTGAGCTAATACAAAGTCTTTACCACCGGTTTCGCCCACAATGCGTGGGTAGCTGCGGTAATTGCTGATGTTGTTACCAATAATCTTCCATAAATTCTGGAATACATGGGTTGAACCGGTAAAGTGTAAGCCGGCAAAATCGCGGTGACTGAATATGATATCGCCCGCAACAGGGCCGTCAACATTTATCAGGTTGATAACACCCGGAGGTACACCCGCCTCGTTAAATACCTGCATAATCACGTTAGCAGCATATAGTTGAGTAGGGGCGGGTTTCCAAACTACTACATTACCCATAAGGGCAGGAGCAGCGCAAAGGTTACCTGCAATAGCAGTAAAGTTGAACGGAGTAATAGCAAACACAAAACCCTCCAAAGGGCGGTGCTCCAAACGGTTCCACATACCTTTTGATGATAGAGGCTGTTGCGCGTATATCTCGGTCATGTATAGCACGTTGAAGCGCAAAAAGTCGATAAACTCGCAAGCGGCATCAATTTCGGCCTGGTAGGCGTTTTTTGACTGGCCCAGCATAGTAGCTGCATTGATCTGAGCACGGTAAGGACCGGCCAACAGATCGGCAGCTTTTAAAAATATGGCAGCACGTTGTTCCCAGGGCAGGTTTTCCCAGTTGGCCTTAGCGGCCAGGGCTGCATCAATAGCGGCTTTTACATGGCTTGCATCACCTTCGTGCGCATTGGCCAATAAATGTTTATGATCATGTGGCGGGCGCACCTCAATGGTTTTGTTGGTACGAACTTCCTGGCCACCAATGTACATAGGTATATCAGTTACCTGCGCACGGCCTTCGGCCAGTGCGGCTTTCAACGCGGCGCGCTCAATGCTACGCGGACCGTAGTTTAATACCGGCTCGTTTTGCGGCACCGGCACATCAAAAAATCCTTTTAACATAGGTTAAATCTATTTGTAAACAAAGATACGGGTTAATATGCATAAGCAAGAATAACTATGCCCTTGCCAGTATATTATTACGCAGGTTTTACTTGTTGGTGAAGCTAAAAGCAACGCTAAGCCAGTTTTTAGAGTATTAGGATTATAACGCTGCCAATTATAATTTGGCATCATACTCATCCTTTACATGTTGTGCAATGTAGGTACTTAAACCCTGGCCCTGAGCAGCCAGTTCTTTCATACGCTCCACATGCTCTTTGCCCGGATGATCGTACGAGTACAAATAAGTTTCTCCACCCTGAAAGAGTATCTTGATATAATCGTCGCCCACATCATATGATTCCACGCCTGATATGCCGCTGAGGTTTTGGTATTTGATCATGAATGGAATAATAAGTGGATGCGGCGTTTTGTTTGGTTTCGACAAATAATCACCTTCGTCATTGCGAGGAACTGGTGGAAATGAGCATTGGGTTCCGAAGCAATCTGGAGGTACACTGCACCAACTTGAGTTACTGCACTAAACTTCCGGGTTGCTTCGGCGGCTCCGCAATGCCCATCTCTGCCTCGCAATGACGAGGTTGAAAAAAGAAGAAGTTACTTCTTCCCCTCTAAAACTACAATATTCGGCTTCGGCGGTGTTTTCATATCCTGCCCAATAAAAAAGCTGGTATGAGGCGGCTGGTTATAGGCCACGTTTTGCCAGGCTATGCTGAGGCGGTATTGTGGGTCGTGCATAAAGGTGTAAAAGCGGTTTTTGGCGGGAATGGTGGTAGTAAATATGCGTAGTTCCTTGCCGTCACGGGTGGCGTAAATGGCTTCTTCGCGCCAGTCGCCCAGTATGTCGCCGCTGAGTACGGGGTTTTGCTTGGTGCCGTTGTTGCTTACGCAATTGTAATCTGCAGCATTGAACATAATATTGGCTCTGGAGTTTTGATAATCCCATTTGCTGATGCGGGTACCGTCCAACAGTTCGCTGAGCATATCATCATCCCAAAAAATACCGAAATTAACGGATGGGTTGCGCTCCGAAATTTTGTTGCCTTTGACATCGAACATACCGCTAATACCAGCCCCGGCCACCCAAGATTCAAACCCCGGGTAACGCGGATCAACATCCAAGGATAAACCACGACCTGGCCCCTCGCCATCTTCGCCGGCTTTAACAGATGGTATTTTCCATATCATTTGGCCGGTACGCGCATCTCTGAAGTTTGCCCCGGCATCTCCAAAGCGTTCCTGAATATCGAAAACCTCTAACCCTGGTCGGTTTGGGTCAAGGTCTGATACGTGCAGGGCATCGGCGTGGCCGGTACCCGTGCTGTATAAACCTTTGCCGTTATCATCAATCACCATGGCTCCATATACGATCTCGTCTTTACCATCATTGTCAACATCGGCAATAGTAAGGTTATGGTTGCCCTGGCCTCTAAACGGACGGTTTTCGGCGTTGGCATCGCTGTCAAATACCCAGCGTTGTTTCAGTTTGCCATTGTCCAGATCCCAGGCTGCAATAACGGTGCGGGTATAGTAGCCCCGGCACATAATGAGGCTGGGGTGCTTGCCATCTAAATAAGCTACGGCTGCTAAAAAGCGCATGCCCCGATTGCCGTAACCATCGCCCCAAATGGCTTTTATTTGCTCGGTGGTGGGTTGTTCGGTATCGGGGTGTAACGAGGGAACGTATTTTACAGTGTTAATGACCGCCCCGGTTTGTCCGTTGAAAACGGTTAAAAACTCCGGGCCACGCAAAATGTGGCCATCGCTGTTGCGCCAGGTTTTGGTCGAGTCGCCAATTACATTGCCTTTGCCATCAATGGTGCCGTCGGCAGTTTTACAGGCCACTTCGGCTTTGCCGTCGCCATCCAAATCGTACACCATAAACTGGGTATAGTGTGCACCCTCACGAATGTTTCGGCCCAAATCAATGCGCCAAAGCATAGTGCCGTCTAACTTGTAAGCCTCGAGGATTGGATTATCGGTGATACCTTTATGTGAGTTATCATGCCCGCGGCCGGTTTGGTGCAGTATAATTTCGTATTCGCCGTCGCCGTCCAGATCGCCCACTGAGGCATCATTGGGTTTGTAACCCGCCATAGTTTGCAGCGGTATAGACAGGTAGGGCTTTGCGCCACTGCTGGCCGCTATGGTAAATGGCTTGCTGGTTTCGGTCTCTTTGCCGTTCAATACGGTTTTTACAAAATAGCTCACGCTGGCGGTAGAGTCTATCTTTTCGTCGATATAATTGGTAGTGGCTGTAATAGGCGAGCTGTTCAATTTTACAGCGGCTTTGTTACCGGCACTACGGTACAGGTTAAAGGCAAGGTTATCAGGATCGGTGCCCAGCATGCGCCAGCCTACATACACCTTGCCACCGCCCTGGTTAATGGCAACCACGCCCCGGCCAAGCTTTTCCATTAAGCGTTGTGAAAATACACTTTGGGCACTAAAAAGCATCAGCAAACCTGCTGAACATGCAGCGTAAAGGTTTAATCGCATAATTGGTTTGTTTGAAGGATTATAATTGGCCACTAATGTAATGGGCTGAAGCTTTGCAACTATGCTGTACTGTCGGCTTTTTGATGTAACTATTTTGTGATAAGATTGTTTAATTAAACGGTAGATGAATAAAAGCGTCTTACAGCTGATAATAACTTATGCAGTTAACCTTAAAAAGCCGTTAAAAAGTGCCGATTATCAGGCATAATCTGCTATTATTGTACTATGATGAATACCTACAATATCTTACAGGGTAAAACAAAAGCGTTGCTTATGCTACTTTTTACGGCAATAATGCTGGTTTCTACCAACATATATGCACAAACCGCAGCATCATCAGACCTCGACCGTTTATACCAAAAATATAAAGGCAATACCGAAACCACCATTTTTGTGGGCGATAAAGAAGTTAATGCCCGTGTGCTTATTAATTACAATAATCATAACAAGCCCTACCGAATAATTATTTATGGCGAAGCCGTGGCCGATGGCGATATGGAAGAACTGATCGATCAGCTTTGCGATGCCAAGGTTAAAGCCGGTTACAAAAAATCGACACTCAAAAACGTAGTTAACTTTGACCAGAACGGCATTTACGAAAATAACATTGATGTGGTTACCTATCAAAAAGGCACCCAGTACGCCAGGTACGGCATTAAAAAAATGGAAGTCCGTAATCAGTTAGTGGCCGAAAACGGTACTCCAAAATATTCGAGCGACTTTTTTTATTTTGAAGTAGGCGACAACGCCCGCAAGCGCAACATGAAGCCCGAAAAGTTTGACTTTTAACGCTGCTTATAATTATTATTAACTAATACTCATTGAAGGAATAAAATTGCAATAAAACTGTGCGTTTATTGCAATATGTGAGTGCAAATTTAAGTTATGTTGTATAATTCCTGTATTATTGTGTGTTATGTACGGGCATCAAACAGCATTTATGAAAAAAATATCCTTCGTAATTATCCTGAGTGTTTTGCTTTGCAACCTGGCGTGGGCACAAAAAAAGTCTGCCGAACCGGAGTTGGATATTGACCGTGTTTATAACCTGTATAAAGATACCAGCGATATTGTTATTAAAACCGGCGGCAAAGAAATCAAGGCTAAGATTAAAATCACCATGAATGCTTTTGATAAGCCTTACTCGGTGATTGCTTATGGTGAGGCCGATGCTGATGCAGACGAAGTATTGCAAAAACTCAAAACCGAATTAGGCGTAACCAAGTTGCAGGCTGGTTACAAACAATCGCCCGGAACGTTCCCTGTTGTATTTAATCCTACAGGTAGTTACGAACATACCGTTCAAATCTCCTACTTTCAAAAAGGAACACAATCGGCTAAGTATGGTATCCAAAAGATCATGTATAATGATCAGGAAGCTAACGGCCAAAAAGTTGCCCGCCACGTAAGCGACTTTTTTTACTTTGAAGTTTGCGACGAAGGCCGCCGTAATGCCGCCAAGGCCGAAGAGAAATTCGTTTTTTAATAGGTTTGCTCCTTAGTAACTATTGCGCTAATATCCATTTAAATTTACAGTACGGTAAGGCTTGTTAAGTAAGTCTACGCATCATTCGCTTTTTGTATCTTTAGCGTTTTAATATGAAGTATTTGCGCTGGCTGCTTTTCCCGTTATCGTTATTGTATGGCTTGGTGGTGCTCATGCGCAATTGGTTTTATGATTCAGGGTTATTTAAAAGCCGTTCCTTTAATTTACCCGTAATCGTTATTGGTAATTTAGAGGTGGGCGGTGCCGGTAAAAGCCCCATGGCCGAGTACCTTGTGCGCCTGCTAAAAAGCGATCTTAAACTGGCCACCCTAAGCAGGGGGTACGGTCGTCAAACCAAAGGATATTTAACTGCCACATCTGCTTCTACTGCCACCCAAATAGGTGATGAGCCAGCCCAGTTCAAACAAAAATTTCCGGATGTTACTGTGGCCGTGTGCGAAAAACGGGCCGATGGTATTGAGCAATTAGCTGCTGACCATGATCTTATCATCTTAGATGATGCCTTTCAGCACCGTGCCGTAACACCCGGTTTGAGTATATTGTTATTTGATTTTAACCGCCTTGCCGATTCCAAATTGCTATTACCCGCGGGTAACCTGCGCGAGCCATTTATAGGCCGTTACCGTGCCGATGTATTTGTGGTGAGTAAATGCCCGTCAAACCTATCGGCCCAACAACAGCAGCAGGCCCTGCAAATTTTAAAACCTTTAAACTATGAACAGGTTTACTTTACGGCTATTGATTATTTGCCCTTACAGGATATGAGCGGTAGCCCGGTTGGTTTAATGCCCGATGCCGATACCACTGTTTTCCTGCTTACGGGTATTGCCAATACACAACCTTTGCTTACATATATCAATGAGCACAGTTTAAACGTTATACATCACAATTATGCCGATCATCATCAATTTACGTTGAAAAATATTGGTAAACTTGCAAACGATTTTAACAGCTGTACGGCCGCCAAAAAGGTAATTATTACTACCGAAAAAGACGCCCAGCGCTTACACGAACCGGCTTTGCAGCCACTTGTACAAAAACTGCCCATTTGGGTATTGCCTATTGGCATTAAATTTTTAAACGAGGAAGGCAAAAACCAGTTTAATAAAACCATACATAACTATGTTAGACAGTATACAACGCACCACTGATTATATTAAAGGCCGCATTGGCGATTTTGTACCCGAAGCCGGAATTATTTTAGGTACCGGCTTAGGCGGTTTGGTTAAGGATATTGAAATTGAAAAACAGATGCCTTATGCCAACATTCCTGGTTTTCCTATTTCAACACTGGAGTTTCACTCGGGCCGGTTAATTTTTGGCACGCTGGCCGGTAAAAAGGTAGTGGCCATGCAAGGCCGTTTGCATTACTACGAAGGCTATAATATGCAGCAAATTACCTTCCCGGTTAGGGTAATGAAAATGCTGGGTATTAAAACACTGTTTGTATCAAACGCCAGCGGATCGTTAAACCCCGACTTTAAAAAAGGCGACCTGATGGTGATTGACGACCATATTAACCTGCAGCCCATCAATCCGCTAATTGGTACTAATGACGATGAGCTTGGTCCGCGCTTCCCCGATATGAGCGAGCCTTATGACCGCAAGTTAATCCAAAAGGCATTACAAATTGCGGCTGCCAACAATATTACCTGCCATAAGGGAGTTTATGTATCGGTTACAGGCCCTAATTTGGAAACACGTGCCGAATATCGTTACCTGCGGATTATCGGGGGCGATTCAGTAGGAATGAGTACAGTGCCAGAGGTTATTGTGGCTAACCACATGGGCTTGCCGGTTTTTGCTATATCTGTACTAACAGACGAAGGTTTCCCTGAGGAGTTGAAACCGGTATCAATAGAAGAGATTATTGAAATAGCGCAACGTGCCGAACCCAAACTAACGCAAATTTTAAAGGAACTGATTGCGGGATTGTAAGGGGGGAATAGTTGTCATTTCGAGTGATAAAGAGAAATCCTATACTAAAACTAAACGCTCGTATAAGATTCCTCACTATTGTTCGGAATAACAGTAAGCTAATAATACGGTACAACCTCTAAACATAACATAGCACCTACACACTTAATGCTTAACCGGCTTAAATATATATTTATAACCCTGTTTGTAACGGCAATGGGGCAAACTGCGTTTGCACAGGTTCCTGCCAGGCCCACGGCGCCCGATACGGCTCGAATGGGCCGTGGCTCGCGTACCCAGTCGATTGATAGTGTGCGCAAGCGCCAGGAAAACCAGGGCGATACCATCATTTATACCTCAAAATTTATTAAAGTAACCAACGAGCGGCTGTTAAACGACAGTACCCAGATTTTTCCGCTGGATACAGGCTTAACAAATTTTGAAAATTATAGTCCGCTTTATCAGCCGCGTACACCTTATATACATTTGGGCAGCACTGGTCTGCCTATGCGTACGCTGCTTTTTGAACCAGCGAAAACTGTGGGGTTTGATGTAGGTATGCATGCTTTAGATCCCTACATGATCGGTCCTAAAGATATTTTGTATTACCGGGCAAGGGTGGCTTACACTAATCTTTCGTTTTATAGCGGTGCTTTCGGCAATCCTAATGCCGAGCAAATATTCAGGCTTGTACATACCCAAAACGTAAAACCAAACTGGAACTTTACCTTCAACTTTAACTCAACGGGTTCGCGGGGCTTTTACCGCCGCCAAAACGTGAGCGATCTAAACGCAGCTATTGCAACCTGGTACGAATCAAAAAGTAAACGCTATAACCTGTTGGGCAACTTGTTTTTTAATAACGTTAAAGCCCCCGAAAGCGGCGCGGTTACACGCGATGTTTTTAACGTAACCGACCAGCCCATATTTGACAAGCAACAATTGGAAACGCGTTTAAGCAGTTCGTATACCAACTACCGTAACAACGGCTTCTACTTAAAGCAGTTTTACTATGTGGGCCGTATTGATACCTTGCAAAATGCCTCTAAAGAGGTTGCCAAGATATTGCCAACACAGCGTATAGCCCATACTTTATACTATAATGTTCAAAAATACAGGTTCGTACAAAACGAGCCTGATAATTTCAAGGTATTCCCCGATTACTTTTTTAACTCAACCGTATCGCAGGATTCGTTAGCCGTAACCAATATCCGTAACGATTTTTCGTACAGTTTTTACCTGCGCGGCAAATCGGTAAGCTTTGTGAAAAATGAAGTTAAGCTGGATGTGGGTTTAACGCACGATTTGTTTCATTTCAACCAGTACATTGTCGATTCGTTGCAGCAGGGTACCAACCTGCGTAACCAGGTACGTAAGGTGCAGGGTTCAACCAATCAAAATATTAAGCTGAATGCCCGTTTTAGCTACCGCTTTAGTGATAAAGTTGGTCTCGAAGGAGATTTTCAGCAGGTAGTACAGGGTTATAACTTTGGCGATTATTTGTATGATGCCAAACTTACCCTTTCGGGCGGCGAAAAGGCCGGTAGGATTGTTTTCGGCGCTTATGTGCAAAATAACGAGGCTCCTTTGATTTACAAGAACTGGATCTCGAACCACTATGTTTTCCGTAATACCGGCATTGGCAAACAGCAAATAAACAACCTGTCGTTTAACTATGTTAACGAAAAACTCAAGCTCGATTTAAAGGCCGAATACTTTTTGGTGAGCGGTTATCAATACTTCCAATCGCAAACAGCTAACGGTATTGATGCAGTGCCCACGCAGCTTGGCTCAACGCTTAACCTGTTAAAAGTAGCTTTGGGCAAACGCTTTGATATAGGCCGTTGGCATTTTGAAGACTATTTTGTGTACCAGCGGTCTGATTACCAGTCAACCATACGCACTCCCGAGTTTTACAACTACGCCAATATTTATTTTACCCGCACATTTTTTGGCGTGCTAAATGCTGCCATTGGAGTAAATGCACGTTACAATACATCCTACACTGCGCCTAACTATGCCATTGGTATAGGGCAGTTTTACAACAGTACCGATATTAACTTTTTAACCTACCCGGTTATAACCCCTTATATTAAAGGTACATTGTTCCGTACCAACCTGTTCCTGATGTATGATTATGCTAACCAGGGACTGCAAAGTAATGGCTACTACACTGTAAACCGTTACCCCATGCCCGATAAACTGCTGAAGTTTGGCGTAAGCTGGACGTTTTATAATTAAGGCTATCGCTGATCAAACCAGTTTTCACCGGCATCCAACCGCTCTAAAAAGTTGGTGAATGATGAGCCTATGGTTATGTGGTACTCCTCATCAAGGTCGATTAAGGGTGATAAAACTACATCAAAGCCATCATCATATTTTACCAGTGCAATAAACTCACTTGCCCCATTACTGCCGATGCCTAACGTGTGGCTTAATTGCTGGGTTATACCATATTCGTTGTTATTAATTACAATTTCATCAGCATCCCATAAACGCAAAAATTCCTGTCCAATAAAGCCTTCGTAGCCAGAATGATGTAGTAAAAAGCTTTTGTAGTCATCGGGTAATTTAAAGCCCACCAGGCTTTCTATATCATCAATTGATGTAGTGGGTGATTGCCTGCGTGGCCAGTTATGTTTGTTGAGGATTTGGTTCATGGTTGTAAGTAATGGTATAAAGTTATAAAAAACAAAGCCCTTAACAATTGACTGCTAAGGGCTTTGAATAAAATATTATGATGACTTAATCATTCACACTAACCATTCACTACCTCACTGCTGTGCTTTTTACAAATTTGCCTGTGCTGTCAAACTCCACAGCATAGCGGGTACCACTGGCATCAATTAATACCACATATTTATTTACCACATTATTTTGTTTTTGGGCAAAAGCTTTATCTAACACAAAACCTGGATAGGTAGTGGTTAGGTAAGTAGTAATGGCAGCCGGTAAAGTGGCCGGATCAACAGGCGTATGTTTAGCCGGACGCGGGTTTAGCTGCACACGTTTAACAAATACCAGTTTTGAGGCAAATGCAGTAGCAAACAAACCTTTGTTAGCACTGATAATAATGTACGATGTATCGTTACGGGTCACCACGGCATGCAACAGGGTATCGGTAGCGTAATTGGTAGCAAAATAGGTTTTAATGGCAGCGGGCAAGGCGCTCAGGGCTAAAGTATCGCCACGGAGGCCGCCGCGGTTCTCAAAACGGCCACCTTTGTGCCAACCCGGTCCGCCGGCTATGTCGGGGCGTTCGCGTTGTTCAAGCACCTGTACAAAGTTTCCGCTGGCATCAAACTTTAAACCTACCGGTTTTGAGTTGAAGTTGATGGCCACCACATAACCTTCTAACACACCGCTGCGGTTTGCAATTTTAAATGCTTTTTGAAAAGTAGAGCCGGCATAGTTGGTGGTTAAGTAAGTAGTAATAGAGGCAGATAAAGCGCTGAAAGCAACCGTGTCTTTTTTACCACCCGGAGGGCACGCGTTCATCAGCGCCAATGAATCTTTTGCAGCTGCGGTAGCGGTTGTTGTAGTAGAAGTAGAGGCTGCAACCAGGATGCTGGTTGATGATGCCGTTGTTTTTGAAGCAGCAATTTCTGCGTCTTCAGTTGACTGGGCTGCTTCCTTTGTGCACGATGATGTCAATACCACCAGTGCGGCCACGGCAGATAGCAGATAAGATTTTGTCAGTTTTTTCATGATGTAATTTTTATGGTTTATAAAAGTTTACATCAAACATATAGCGGTATGCAATTAAACACACCAGTGTGCCGACGAATGCTTTTTATGTGTGGATGAACGCGTCTGAACCGGAATTTAAAGAATTTTTTGAATCGACAGAATTGCCTAACTTAGATGATCGCTCTGCAACCTGCTTAAAATATGAAACACAGGATTGGAATCATCTTGCTACTATTAGTTAGCTGCGCTGTATACGGCCAATCTTCATCCTCCAAAGTACTCATTCCCGAAGCTGATTCGATGGTAGTAGAAATGGATAAACTTTTCATCAACCCTAAAAATGTTAAAGAAGTGTTTGTGTTGAAAGACCCAAGTTCAGAATTATCAAGAAGTCATAGAGGAGCAAATTTGATAATGACTTTTAAAAAGAAACCAAAATTCGTTGCCTTAAATAACCTGAAGGTGGATAGCATTGAAAAAAAGTCATCCAGGATTTCATATATAATTGACGGGGGATTTATTTCTGATACTACAGGAGTTAAAATTGATATATTAAATATTAAAAAACTTGATGCTTTATTTACAGGAGATATGCCAGGCCTTTATGTAAACCAAACCGGAACGGTATATTTAATAACAACTAAATCCAAAGGCAAAAAACTCCAACAACCAAAGTAAAACTCCCCCTTTAGGGGGCCGGGGGGTTAGGTCTTCTGCTTCTTCTTCTTCGCCGCAGGGAATAAAACATTATTCAGGATCAGCCTGTACCCCGGAGAGTTAGGATGAAGTTTTAAATCGGTAGGAGGGTCGCCTACGGCGTGCTGGTAGTCTTCGGGGTCGTGGCCGCTGTAAAATGTCCATTGGCCTTTGCCAAATTCGCCATGTATGTAGCGGGCTTCGTTGCCGGTTTTCATTTCGCCCATAATAGTTACATCGGGTTTAATACGGGCTTTGTTGTAGGCCGTGGTTAAGCCCATGAAACCTTTAATTACCTTATCATGGTTTTGGGTGAGCATGCTGGGTACCACATCCCACTTGGCCGAAAAATCAAAAAGGGTAAAAAAGTCGCGGGTGCGGTCAACCTGGCGGTAGTTGGTCATATCAATATCGCTAAACTGGTGCGACATGGGGTTCATATCCAGCTGAAAGTTTTGAAAGGCAAATGTTTGGCTAAAATCCAGCTTGCTTTGTGCTTTATAATCGGCAGCATCGCCATCAAACATGCTTTCGCAAATATCGGTATTGGAGGCTGCCATGGCTATGTCAAAGGTATCGGTGCCCGAGCACATGGCAAATAAAAAGCCACCTCCGTTACAGAAATCATGAATATGCTGTACCACGGCAAGTTTCATTTGAGATACTTTTTTAAAGCCCAATTGGTGTGCTGTGGCTTCCTGTTTTTTTACATCGTCAATATACCAGGGCTGGTACCTAAAAGCGCCGAAAAACTTGCTGTACTGGCCTGTAAAGTCTTCGTGGTGCATGTGCAGCCAGTCGTATTTGCTCAGGTCGCCTTTTATAACTTCCTCGTCGTACACTACATCATAGGGGATCTCGGCATATTTAAGCACCAGGGTTACGGCATCGTCCCAAGGAAGCTTGTTTTTTGGCGAATACACCGCCATTTTAGGTGCCTTTTGCAGCTTTACAATATCCATATTAACTGATGGATCGCTTACCTCGGTTAGTATCGATGTTACCTTGGCATCGGCCAGTACCTCGTAGCTTACACCGCGTATTTTGCACTCGTCTTCGGTTTGTTTGCTGTACTTGGTCATAAAACTGCCGCCCCGGTAATTAAGCAGCCATTCAACCTCCTCGCCGTTTTTTAATACCCAAAAAGCTATGCCGTACGATTTCAGGTGGTCTTTTTGCACCTCATCCATAGGCAGCAATAAGGAGGCCGCTTTAGTGGCTAAGGTTAAAAGGAGAAAGGCGAAAGCTAAAAGGTATCTCTTCATGTTTATATAAAGTCCGTCATTGCGAGGAACGAAGCAATCTCTGAACTATGCTTACAGACATTGCATCCGCAGAGATTGCTTCATTCCTCGCAATTTCGTATAATGGGGCTACCCAAATGTAACGAATAATTACATAAGCTATTATAGTTTATGGTAACGCACAAAATGTTTAACTTTGCCACCTTGTTTTAAAACAACATATTATGAGCAAAGCAATAATGAAAACCGACAAGGGCGACATGACGATCGAATTTTACGATCAGGACGCCCCTAATACAGTAGCTAACTTTTTAAACCTGGCTAAAACAGGCTTTTACAATGGTGTAACTTTTCACCGCGTTATCCCTAACTTCGTCATTCAGGGTGGCGACCCAACCGGTACAGGTGCAGGTGGCTCAGGTACCCGTATTGATTGCGAGTTAACCGGCGGTAACCAATACCATGATCGTGGCGTACTTTCAATGGCTCACGCTGGCCGTAATACCGGCAGCTCACAGTTTTTCATCTGCCACAGCCGCGATAATACTGCTCATTTAGACAGACACCATACTGTGTTTGGTAAAGTGGTTGAAAATGTTGAGGTAGTTGATGCTATCCGTCAGGGTGATAAAATTACCAGCATCGAAGTAATAGAAGAATAATTATTGTTGTGGGTTATGTGTTGTGAGTTGTGTGCCTCTTCTAATAAATGTACATTACTCACAACACACAACTGACAACCGACAACAAAAGCATATGAATTTACAAACAGTTGTATCAGTAGCCGGTAAGCCAGGATTATGGAAAGCCCTGGCCCAAAATAAAACAGGCTTTATTTTAGAAAGTCTCGACGAAAAAAAGACCAAACTGGTAGTAAACCTGTCGACCGCTAAAATGGCGGCTTTAGATGAGATCACCATTTTTGGTACCGACGAAGATATTAAGTTAACCGACGTATTTGTACGCATGAAAGCCGCAGCATCAGTACCTGATGTTAAAGCCGATGGCAAAGCAATGCGCGAGTTTTTCCGCGAGGTAGCACCCGATCATGATGAAGAGAAAGTATATGCTTCGGACATGAAAAAGATTTTAAGCTGGTATGCTATTTTGAAAGATATGGAAATCTTTAATAGCCCTGTAGTAGAGGCAGAAACTGCTGCTGAAACTGAATAACCCCCAATCCCCTGAAGGGGGAGCAGAAGATTTTAACGAAAAACGGCTTGAGGCATTCTCAGGCCGTTTTTCGTTAATGGGTATGACTATGTTTTTCCAAAGCTCCCCCTTCAGGGGGCTGGGGGGTACACTCTTTAACCTCACACTTTTCTCCACCAAACTCCGGTTCAAAAGTACTATGATGAATATCCAGATGTTCTAACCGGTGGCGCAAATCGAGTTTAATTTGATTAAAATTATTAGCTTCTTCGGGCTCAATAACAATGTGAGCAGTGAGGGCATTTTCGGTAGTACTTAGTGCCCACACGTGCATATGGTGTACATCATTCACGCCTTTGGCTTTTAAAAGCTCTGCTTTGATGTTTTGTAGATCCATTTGCTTGGGTACACCATCAATTTCCAGTCGAAGGCTATCCACCAGTAAACTCCAGGTACCAATAATGATCACTAATACAATGATGAGGCTCACGGCGCTATCGATCCAGTACCAACCGGTAAAGTAGATAACCAGGCCCGATATTACTACGCCTAACGATACCAGGGCATCAACCGCCATGTGCATGTACGCGCCCTTTACGTTCAGGTCTTTCTCTTTATCCTTCATAAACAGCCATGCGGTAACGCCGTTTACGCCAATTCCCGCAAAGGCAACCCAAGCAATGGTAATGCCCGGTATAGGCTGCGGGTGACCTATCCTCAGTATGGCTTCATAAGCTATAATGCCCACAGCGGCCACCAGTATAACCGCATTAAGCAATGATACCACAATGGTAGACCGCTTGTAACCATAAGTATAGGTACTGTTGGCCTTCATTTTAGAAAGCTTAAAGGCAAGCAGCGCAAGTGCTAAGCTGGCAACATCGCTCAGGTTATGCCCTGCATCGGTAAGGAGCGATAGCGAGCCTTTGGCAAAACCAACCCCGGCCTCAATTACCACGAAAGCCGAATTGAGGACAATGCCCACAATAAATGCGGTATTCAGATGATCGAGCTTTGGGGCATGATCGTGGTGGTGATGTGAATGGTCGTGACCCATAAAGCAAACTTACTTATTTAAAGTGCCGCTTTTACAACAAATGCCTGAAAAACAAGCCGTATAAAATGGCAGCAAACAGCGCGTACTTAACTACATAATATAAACGCTCATTATAAGCTTTCAGTTTTTTACCCACCAGCCTTATTGAGTATACATACCTGAAAGCCTTATTAATGTTGCCCGTTTTATCCTCGCCCATATTAGGTGATGCTGCCGAGGCCATTACAAACCAGCCAAAAAAGTTGTTCCAGGCACGGCCAATAATGGTCTTAACCGGGCGCTCCACATCGCAAAACAAGATGAGGCGGTCCATATCGGTCTTGTTTTCGGCGTGGTGGATGTAGGTTTCGTCAAATATCACATCGTCGCCGTCTTTCCAGGCATAGCTTTGACCATCTACCACAATATGGCACTGCTCGGAGTTTGGGGTAATTAAGCCCAAATGGTAACGTAACGAACCTGCATAAGGGTCGCGGTGCTGCATTAATTGACTGCCCGCCGGGAGTACTGCAAACATGGCGGCTTTAATGTTGGGGGTGTTTTTAAGTAACTCAACTGTTTGAGGGCAATATTTTTTGGCCGATGGATGAAAATCGCCATACCATTTTAAATAAAAGCGTTTCCAGCCACGGCGAAAGAAGGAGTTGAATCCCGCATCGTTATAAGTGTCCGAACCCTTGATGAGTTCCTCCCGTTCCAGTAAAATGGCTTCATCGCGTATAATTTGCCAGTTTTCTTTCAATAGTGCCAATTGCGGAAAGTGTGCTGTGCTGATGTAGGGTTTATTCTCCACATCCGAGAGGGCATACATGGGCACGTTGATAGGTGCCATAAAGGTAGAATGATCGGCAAACTGGCGGAAGAATTTGTACCTCACCCGGCCACGGTAATGCACAATTACGGTAGCAATAATAAACGAAAAAAGGATGAAGAACTTTAACGTGAAAAGCTCGGCGATGAAAGCATGCATGAGGTAGCAGATTGATGTAAAGCCAAATGTATTTCATCCTTGCGTTCAATCCAACTGTAGTATCGCTGTGTTGCAAAAATTTACATGGTAATTAAAATTGCAGCCCCTCCCAACCCTCTCCGCCTTAGGCGGAAGGTTTTTAAATAAATGTCCCAATGCTAACTCTTTCTTCTTGCTTCCTGGCTCTTGTTTCTTGTTTCTCAATGCTCCCCCTTCAGGGGGCTGGGGGGTTACTGATGATGATATGGTTCTCCCTTAATAATACTGAACGCCCGGTACAGTTGTTCTACAAAAAACAGCCTTACCATTTGGTGCGAAAACGTCATGCGCGATAGGGCTAGCTGGGCGTTGGCCCGCTGATATATCGTGGCATCAAACCCATAAGGCCCACCTATAATGAAAACCAATGATTGAGTAGAACCAATAGCTTTTTTGTCGAGATAATCGGCAAACTGCACGGACTTAAACTCCATGCCCTTTTCGTCCAATAAAACCACATGGTCGGTAGCGGTAACTTTTTTGAGAATGAGTTCGGCTTCCTTGCTTTTTTGCTGCTCCTGGGTTAGTGCTTTGGTGTTTTTGAGTTCGGGGAGGTCAATAATTTCGAGCCGGGTATAATGTTTAAGGCGTTTAACAAACTTATCGATCCCATCTTTAATGTAAGTATCTTCGGTTTTGCCAACGGTGAGCAGCACAATTTTCATGTTACAAATAAACAGCTAAAAACCGGCAGCTACCAAAAAATGGTTTAATTTGCCAAAATCTATATCACCACATGAACCAGCAAATACAATCAATCTATCAGCATAATATTGAGCATTCCATCAGCAAAATCCAGTACTTTAAAAACAGGGTAAACCTGTTTTCGGTAATGCGGTTAATTGTGTTTGCATTGCTGTTAGTGCTTATTTATTGGGCGGTAAAGCTCGATAATTTTACCTTGTTTGCCATAGGTGCGGTTGTTGTTGGCATTACATTTAATTGGCTGGTAATTAGGCAGGCCAGGTTTGAAAAGCAACGCGAGTACTTTGAAAACTTTAAGGCCATTAACCATAACGAGTTGGATAGCATAAGCCATTACGCCAACATTTACCATAATGGCAACGAGTTTAATAACGATAAACATTACTACACCAGCGATCTTGATATTTTTGGCGCGGCCTCGCTTTATCAATTAATTAACCGTGCGGCCACACCGGCGGGTCGTCAAAAACTGGCGGGCTGGTTACAGGCTCCGGCCAATAAAAGCACTATTTTAAGCAGGCAGCAAGCTGTTCGGGAAATTGCTGCAAAAAATGAGTGGAAGCTGAAGGTACAAGCTCAACTGTTGTTTGCTCAAAAACAGAAAGATGATGAGTTACAGCAATTGTTCAGGTACCTGCATAAGCCTGTAAACATGCCTGGTGAGGCGTGGCTTAGTAAATATGTTTTGGTTGTACCCTGGGTTATGATAGCCGCAATAATTGGTGCAATTTACTATCCCGAGGTAAAATACATTGCCATTGGTGTAGGCTTGCTCAATTTCTTTATAACTGGTATCAACAATAAACACACCGAGCAAACCGACCTTATTGCCGGTAAGATAGGTAATACCCTCAACAACTATTCGGATGTGTTTGATACCGTGGAGAAGGAGCAATGGAGTGCAGCGTATAACAGCAGTTTGGCCGATGGCATAAAAAGAACCGGCGGTACAAGTATTGCCGTTATTACGCGGCAGCTATCCGGATTAATTAATAGCTTAAATAACCGCAATAACATACTGATAGGTTTCTTACTCAATGTAGTATTGGTGTGGAATGTACGCTACGTAATAGCCATTGAAAAATGGAAACGCGCCAATCATGAGAGTATTGAGGGAGCCTTTGATGTGTTAGCCGATTTTGAGGCATTAATAAGCCTTACATCGCTCAGTATAAATTATCCGCAATGGTGTGTACCTCAAATAGCCGAAGGAGCTGGCTATACATTAACAGCAAAAAACCTATCGCACCCGCTCATAAAAGAAAGTATACGTGTTGCTAATAATTACGAGCTGAACAACACCCGTAAGATCGACATCATTACCGGTTCGAACATGGCGGGTAAGAGTACCTTTTTGCGCACGCTGGGCATTAATACGGTTTTAGCGCTGGCCGGTGCCCCGGTTTGTGCCGATGCCATGCAGGTATCGGTTGTGCAACTGTTCAGTTATATGCGTATCAAAGATTCGCTTAACGAGAGTACCTCCACCTTTAAGGCCGAGCTCGATCGCCTGCAAATGCTGCTTGAAGCGGTTAAGCTGCAACCCAATATCCTGTTCCTGATAGATGAAATGCTGCGCGGCACCAACTCGGTTGATAAATACCTCGGCTCAAAAGCGGTAATAGAAAAGCTCATCAGCCAGCAAGGCGTAGGCCTGGTTGCCACCCACGATTTGCAACTGGCCCAGCTCGAAACAGATTATCCGCATTATGTACGCAATTACTATTTTGATATACAGGTACAAGATGGCGAAATGCTGTTTGACTATAAGCTTAAACCGGGAGAATGCAAAACGTTTAATGCTTCGCTGTTGCTGGAAAGGATAGGGATATTTAGTTAAGGGGAAGATAGAGTCAAGAATTTAGAATCAAGAGTACAGATCAAGAAACAAAAAAAGCTCACCCGATCGGATGAGCTTTTTTTGGAATCAGGGGGTCTTGATTCCTGACTCTGTATTCTTGACTCTTTCAAAGCATTATCTCGGACCACCGCCGCCGCCTTGAGCACCGCCGCCCATGCCGCCTTGGTCGCCGCCTTGAAGTAAGTCGTCGTTTTTAACGCCTTTTTTCTTCTGCTGGCCGTAGGTTAACTTACCAAAGTTGTAAGTGAACGATATACCGAACGATTGTAACGGATAACGTATTCTTTGTACTTGTTGTAACGATGGAGAGTTAATTTTCGAATCAAGTTTCAGGTAAGTTGAAAACGGAGATAATGCGTTCAAACCTAAAGTGAATTTCTTGGCTATCAATTCTTTCTTTACACCAAAACCAAATAAGTTAAACGCCGGGTTTTCACCTTGTATAGTACGGCGTGGCGAGTTAAATATACCAAAGAACTCTGCGGTCCAGGTTTTGGTGATGGTAGCCGAAGCACTCAGGAAAGCATTGTAGTTAAAATATGTTCCGGTTGCGCTTTGGTTGTTTTGCTGATTAGGAAGTACCGTTGGTTTGTAAGTGAAAGTATTGATGCTACCACGAATGGTTAACGGTTTCCATGGAGTTATTGAACCAAAGAAACTGGCACCGTACGAATCATTTTTACCAATATTTTGGAAAGTGGTACGTAAAACGTTACGGTTTAACTCAGTATCAAATACGGTACTGGCTATACCCTCAATTAGGTCGCTGGTGTGTTTATAATAGGCAGCAACGTTAATTACCGATGAACCGATGAATGTATTGTAACCTAATTCTACAGTTTGTGAAATTTCAGGGTTCAAATCAGGTGTACCTGCGCTCTGAACATCGGGGTTAGCCTTGTTAATGAACGGGTTAAGGTACTGCAAGCTTGGGCGCTGAATGCGTTTGTTGTAGCTCAGTTTGTAAGTTTGAGTTCCCTTTACAGTTTTTGATAATACAAAGCTGGGCACAAAGTTGGTATAGTTTTGCGGGAAAGATTGTAAACCTGTTTGTGAAGTGTTACGTGGCGTACCGGTAATGTCGGTATTTTCAACGCGGGCACCTGCTTGTAAAGCAAAGTTTTTAGGCAAGGTAAAGGTTAGTACAGTGTAACCTGCATATACATCCTGGCTATAGTCGTACTGGTTTGACAAGGTATTGTTTGGTACCCAAGGGTTATTGTTAGCCATATCGCCACCTACCATACCTGCCTGGTTAGCTACATTGTAATCGCTGTTGATGCGACGGAAAATGGTTTTACCACCGGCCTCAAGTTTGATTTTTTTGCTTACCGGTAACACATAATCAACCTGAGCAGTATACTCATCATTTTTACCATTGTTGCTACCTAACTGGTTAGGGAACCTTGGCAAATCGGTAGTGTTGTTAAAGTTGAAAAACCTCGATTGAAAATCGGAAGTGATCTTGCTATGGCTCCACTGACCGGCAATGGTTAATTCTTCACCCTCTTTTTTAAACTTGCGGGTATAATCGGCATTCCAGTCAAAACCACTGAATTCGGCTTTGTTAATATTAGCACTATTGTAAGCAGGGTCTTGTAAAATGGTGTTTACGTTGTTCGATATACCATCGGTTTTAAAGTTACCACCGTTAAGGCGTATATTGCTGCTAAAAGAGTTGTAGTTATTTAAGTCGTATGATGCGTTAACCGAACCAATTAAACCACCGCGTTTAGTTTCAGCTTCCGAAGTCTGGGTAACCGTACGGTCACTGAAAACCTGGTTCAGGTCAACTTTTGAAGTTTGTGGCCATGCAAAGTTACCACCTAAGTTACCGGTTAAGCTAAAACGGTTTTGCTTGTAGTTAAGGTTCGCGTTACCGTTGTTTTGACGGGTACCAATACCACCGCTAACCGAACCGCTTAAGCCCGATACATCTTTGGTTTTGGTGATGATGTTGATAATACCACCCGAGCCCTCGGCATCATATTTAGCCGATGGCGAAGTGATCACCTCGATGCTTTTGATCTGATCGGCAGGAATGGTGCGCAGCACATCGGCCAAGCTGGTTGATAATGCACCTGATGGTTTACCGTTGATGAGTACACGTACGTTTTGGTCGCCGCGTAATGATGGTTTGCCATCTAAGTCAACCGATACCAATGGCACTTTACGCAACACATCGGTAGCGTTGCCGCCGGCCGAGGTAATGTCTTTTTCGGCATTGTAAACTATCTTGTCTATTTTGTTTTCAATAACCGGGGTTTGACCAACCACGGTAACCGCACCCAGGGTTTTATTACCCGGAGATACGATGATGCTACCCATATTGTTATCGGGTTTGCCTAAAGTGGTTTCAACCGGGTCAACAAATTTGGTTGGGTAACCAATAAAGGTTATGGCTACTTTGTATTTGCCTGGGGCAATGTTATCCAGTTTAAAATTTCCTTTATCATCGGTAAGGGTACCATTTAAAACCGCCTTGCCGCCGCTGCGGTAAAGACTAATGGTAGCGTAATCTAAAGGTTTTTTGCTGATGGAGTCGATCACAGTACCTGATATGCGGCCGGTAATACCCGCGCTGCCACCAGGTATCTGTGCGTTAGCACACACAAAAGAGGTTAGTAATGCAATGAGTGTAAAAAAACGTTTCATTTATAATGATTTTGGTATTAAGAGTTGATAAGAATTGATTTGTTACAACCAAACTTGCTATTTTTTGAAAATAATATAGAATGCCGAATTTGTATCGCCAATGTTGCAAAAGGCTTGCAAAAGCAGGTTGAATGGCCGGGCAAGTGTTTGCATAGCACAAAGATGTGATAACGTTTCGGCAACGCCTCTGTCTTTTCGGCGAATGGCAGTTTTTATGGGGCGAATGGTGAAAAAATTACTTTCAAATTGTCTGGAACCGGAATTGGCCTGAATTTATAGAATTAACAAAATTGATTTTTAAGATACCATCCTGTCATTTCGAGTGCTAACGAGAAATCATATATGCCTAATTAAACCTCTTTGCTAAGATTTCTCTCTATCGTTCGAAATAACAAGGGGTTATAATGTGATTTAACTATTCAACACAATCCACTAATCAACACAATTAGGGCGTTTCCGCCTCAGGCGGGCCAGGCTATCCACTACAAGTCCTCACTTCGCTATGCTACGTTCCGGGCTTTCCGTTTCTATCCCTAACGCAAACTTCGTTCAAAAGCTTATGTGAACCAGAATAATAGAATTTTCAGCATAGAGATAACAAAATGTCATTTCGAACGATAGAGAGAAATCTTTTCGAATGGATAAGCTAACCGCTTCGAAAAGATTTCTCGTACCTCGAAATGACAGATAGGCGTGGTTAGCCTGTGTTATTTACAGCACAATATTTACAATACGGCCTTTAACCACAATTACCTTTTTAGGTGCTTTGCCGTCGAGGTATTTTTGTACATCGGGGTTGGCCAGTACCAGTGCTTCAACTTCTTTAGGCTCCAGGGTAAGTGCCATATTAATGTTGAGGCGGGTTTTTCCGTTAACCGAAATTGGGTAAGCAAACTCGTCTTCAACCAAATAAGCAGGGTTAAAGGTAGGGTAGGCGGCGTACGAAATGCTGCCGGCCTCGTTACCCAATAACACCCAAAGTTCTTCGCAAATGTGCGGTGCATATGAGGATAATAAAATTACCAACTCTTGCAAAACAGCGCGCTTGTTGCATTTTAAATCGGTAAGCTCGTTTACAGCGATCATAAAGCTCGATACCGAGGTATTGAATGAGAAACGCTCAATATCTTCTTCCACCTTGCGGATGATCTTGTGCAGCGATTTTAACTCGGCCTTGGTTGGCGCATCATCAGATACGGTGAACTCCCACTGGTCGTTATGGAACAAACGCCAGAACTTACGCAGGAACTTGAACACGCCCTCAATACCATTGGTATTCCACGGCTTGCTTTGCTCCAGCGGACCTAAGAACATTTCATACATACGCAACGTGTCCGATCCGTAACGCTCAATCAAATCATCGGGATTAACCACGTTGAACTTTGATTTCGACATTTTTTCAACTTCAACATCACATATGTATTTGCTCTCGCTTTGAGCATCATCAGCAGGATAAATAACCGAACCATCCTCTAAAACAAAGATAGCCTTATCATTGTCCGGTCTCCATTTGCGGAACGCGGCAATATCCAGCGCATCGTTGCTTACAATGTTTACGTCTACATGCAGTTTGCTAAAGTCCATTTCGCCAACTTCGGCACCTTCGGGCAATAAATCTTTGTAAAATAAAGCTATCTGCTCAATGGTGTCAAAATCGCCTTCTTTATACAGTTCATAAATGCCTTTTGATACGTATACCTCCGGCTTAACAAAGCTGTCGTCGATACCCAATAACAACGGGTTTAAACGGTATGTAAAGCTCGAACGGCCTTGGATCATGCCCTGGTTAATGAGCTTTTTAAACGGCTCTTCTTCAATAGTCAAGCCAATATCTTTCAGGAACTTGTTCCAGAAACGGCTGTACAGCAAGTGCCCGGTGGCATGCTCCGAACCGCCGATGTACAAGTCAACGCCTTTCCAGTATTCTACCGCTTCTTTCGAGGCAAAATCGGTTGAGTTTTGGGCATCCATATAACGGTACCAATACCAGCTGCTGCCAGCCCAGCCCGGCATAGTGCTTAGTTCATATTCGTATTCATTCTGGTATTTCCAGCCTTCGGCACGGGCCAATGGTGGCTCGCCGCATTCGGTTGGCAGGTATTTATCAATTTCGGGCAGTATAAGTGGTAACTCGCTCTCGTTTATTAAGTATGGCAAGCCGTTTTTAAAGTAAACAGGTACTGGCTCGCCCCAGTAACGCTGGCGGCCAAAAATGGCATCGCGCATACGGAAGTTTATCTTGGCTTTGCCTGCGCCAATTTCTTCCAGTTTGGCAACCACCGCGGCTGTAGCCTCTTTGTATTCTAAACCGTTTATAAAGTCCGAATTAATGTATTTGCCTTCCTTGGTGGCATCAGCTTCCTTCTCGGTGTTTTGCGTATCTAAAATAGGGATGATAGGCAGGTTGAAATGCTTGGCAAACAGGTAATCGCGCTGATCGCCAGATGGTACGGCCATTACGGCACCGGTACCATAGCCTGCCAATACGTAATCGGCAATCCACAACTGAATGCGCTCACCGTTTAACGGGTTAAGCACATAGCTGCCGGTAAAAGCGCCCGATACGGTTTTGGTATCGGCCATGCGGTCCAACTCCGATTTCTTTTTAGTTTGCGCAATGTAGGCTTCAACCGTAGCTTTTTGTTCGGGGGTGGTTAAAGATGCTACCAGTTCATGCTCGGGAGCCAACACCACAAATGTTACACCGAAAATGGTATCAACGCGGGTGGTGAAAACCTCTATATAAGGAGCGGGGAGCGGGGAACCGGGAGCGTTTTCTCCTTGCTCTTCGCTCTTCGCACCTCGCTCTATTTCAAAACGCACACTCGCACCCACGCTTTTGCCTATCCAGTTGCGTTGCATTTCTTTAAGCGGATCGGGCCAATCAATATTATCGAGGCCTTGTAGCAGGCGTTCGGCATAGGCGGTAATGCGCATGCTCCACTGCATCATTTTCTTTTGCTCAACCGGGTATCCGCCGCGCTCGCTTACGCCGTCTTTTACCTCGTCGTTAGCCAGTACGGTACCCAGGGCGGCACACCAGTTAACGGTGCTTTTGCGCAGGTAGGTTAAGCGGTATTTTAACAGCTCGGTTTGCTGGGCTTCTTCACCCATGGCGTTCCACTCGGCAGCTGTGAAAGTTAGTATCTCATCATCGGCAACGGCAGTTATACCGGCCGAACCTTGGGTTGCAAAATGCTCAGTCAGTTTTTCAATGCTTTCGGCTTTCTCATCGGCTTTGTTATACCATGAGTTAAATAACTGCATAAAAATCCACTGCGTCCATTTGTAATAATCGGGCGAGCTGGTGCGTACCTCGCGGCTCCAGTCAAACGAAAAGCCAAGCTGATCTAACTGGCGGCGGTAAGTGGCAATATTGTCTTCGGTGGTAATAGCAGGGTGCTGACCGGTTTGTATGGCGTATTGCTCGGCCGGTAAGCCAAACGAATCGTACCCCATAGGATGCAACACGTTAAAGCCACGCAGGCGTTTATATCTCGAAAAAATATCTGAAGCGATGTAACCCAGCGGATGCCCTACGTGCAAACCCGCCCCCGATGGGTAGGGGAACATATCGAGCACATAGTATTTGGGTTTGGCCGATTCGTTGCTGGCCTTAAAGGTTTGGTTGGCAGCCCAAAATTGCTGCCATTTTTTTTCAATGTCTTTAAACTGATAATCCATTTATTTCGCAGTTTCGCAAGTATAAGCGCGAAACTACGAAAAAAGATTAAAAGCCGTTAGCGATGAAGGGTATGTTCTATAACAGTGTATGGCTTGCCGGTAACACGTACTGCAACATCTTTGTTAAAAATAAGCTCCCGCGGGGTCAGGCTTTTTATATTACAATTTAAAGGAGTTGTAGTGCCGGCATTGGTCATAGTGAACCTGGTTAACGAAGTAACTTTAAATGTACCGTTGGTAGTAACATTTTCATAAGTATCAGGTGTTACATCGGGCATTAGGGTTCTCACAACTGAAGTGAAACTGTCATCTGCTTTAAAGTTAATATTGTCCACATTAACCCTAACTGCCAGTTGTGTTGTTTTAGTTAATTTGCCGTCTTTGTCATAGTCTTTCTGGAAAATGGAATCATAATACCATTTATTAACCAATTGCTCTTTTAAACCTGCGGTAGACCGTTCGCCCTTTTTGCATGAAAAAGCCGAAACGGAAAGTAAAATGATGAGTAGGTAGCGTAAACTTTTTAGCATAATATTTTGTGGCTTAAGTACGTGTAAATGTAATAAAATAATTGCATTTGTTAAATTTATTGGCATTTTTGCCGTAGCAGAAAACCATTTGGTGCACAGCGCCCTATCTGCTGTTTGCTACGCCAACCAATATTACCTGTTGTTAATGAGCCGGAACAGTGAGAAGAAGCCTTCGCAAGGAGCTTCTGTAAAAAGAGTTTATCCTATATGCCCGGTTTGCCGGCACCGTTTTAAGTATAGGTTAAAACGTGGCTGGTTCATGAAACTGGTATTATTTTGGAAACCTACCAAGCGCTATTTTTGCCCCAAATGCAACACCAGCCGGTACATATCTAATCCTAACTACATTATAAACGGTGTGTTTATTACACTTTTACTCAATTTTATTTAAGCAACATAAATTTATACTATACTTGTTGTTTAAGCTCGCATGAAACGTATACTGAGTAACCTTTCTGTACAAGTACTAATTGCAATTGCCCTGGGTGTTGCGGTAGGTTTGTATTTTCCGGTGTTTGGGCCGGTGGCGCAGCGCATAAGCAAAATGTTTATCAGTTTAATAAGCATGCTTATTGCGCCTATCATATTTTTTACCATAGTGCTGGGCATTGCCGGCATGAATGATATGAAAAAGGTAGGCCGGGTAGGGGGCAAGGCTTTACTGTATTTTGAAATTGTTACCACGTTTGCCTTAATAATAGGTGTTACGGTAGCCAATTTGATTAAACCCGGTTCGGGCTTGCATATGCAGCAAAATGCCGATGTGAGTAAAGTTAGCCAATACCAGCAACAGGCTGCCGAAATGAACCTGGGCGATTTCTTCAGTCACATTATACCCGGTAATTTTATTGAAGCTTTTGCCAAAGGCGATATTTTGCAGGTGTTGGTAATTGCTGTACTTTTTGGTTTTGGTTTAAGCCGTATGGGCAATACGGGCGAATCTATTATTCATAGCTTCGAAAAGCTATCAAAAGTTTTTTTCAATATCCTTTTAATGGTAATGAAACTGGCCCCCGTAGGTGCCTTTGGCGGTATTGCCTACACGGTAAGTACCCAGGGCATTAAAACGCTTAAGCCCTTGGCCATGCTCATGGGATCGGTATATGTTACTATGGCGCTGTTTATTTTTGTGGTGCTTAATTTAATATGCTACCTGTGCAAGGTTAGCTTGTGGAAGTATTTAAAATTCATCCGCCAGGAATTGCTGATCGTTTTTGGTACCTCCTCATCCGAATCGGCCTTGCCGGGCATGATGGCTAAGCTCGAAAACCTGGGTTGTGATAAATCAGTAGTTGGTTTGGTAATTCCAACCGGTTACTCTTTTAACCTCGATGGCACTACCATATATTTATCTATGGCTACCATATTTTTGGCGCAGGTATTTAACATTAATCTTTCGCTCAGCCAGGAGCTCACCATTATTGGTATATTGATGCTCACCTCCAAAGGTGCAGCCGGAGTAACCGGAAGCGGTTTTATCGTATTAACTTCTACGCTGGCTGCTATCAAGATCATTCCGGTTGAGGGTGTTGCTTTATTACTGGGGGTAGACCGCTTTATGTCGGAAGCGCGCGCCATTACCAACGTAATAGGCAACGGCGTGGCCACCATGGTCATTGCCATTACCGAAAAAGCCTTCGACCGTAACCAGTACGAGGCGGCGGTTGCCACACCCAACCCTCCCCGGGAGGGCGGACTTTAAGAAATAAGTGCGTTATTGCGAGATGCGAAGTATTCCTTGCGGATGCAAAGCATTCATGCTTAGTTCAAAGATGGCTTCGTACCTCGCAATGAAGTAATGGTGAAGTTTGCGTTAGGGATAGTAGCGGAAAGCCCGTAGTGCAGCGTAGCGCAACGAGGACTTGCAGCGGATAGCCCGGGCCGGAGGCAACGCCCAAGGTTTAATGATGGAATGAATGAAGTTTGAATGATAGAATACAATGTTTTGCATAGTTGCTATAACTCACATCTGTATAATGGAACTACAGAGAGAAATCTTTTCGAATGTACAAGCTAATCGCTTCGAAAAGATTTCTCGTACCTCGAAATGACAGGGTGGAGACTGACTGCAAAGTTTACCTGTGTATGAGGGGGGCAAAACAAGTTTAACATAACTTTAAGCGAACGAAACTCTAATTCTTTCCTAACAAAATCATCACATCTGTACTCTTGATTCTGTACTCTTGAATCTTATTTTTCATCTCACGTCAAAAAAATCATTTCTTAACACTCGTTTCTTGGCTCTTATTTCTTTTTTTATAGCTTTGCCGTACAAAAACTAAAACCATGAGTGTTCTCGTAAATAAAGATTCCAAAGTAATTGTTCAGGGTTTTACCGGCAATGAAGGTACTTATCATGCTTCGCAAATGATTGAGTACGGAACGCAGGTAGTAGGTGGTGTAACCCCAGGTAAAGGTGGTCAGCAGCACTTAGAGCGTCCGGTATTTAACACCGTTAAAGACGCCGTTGAAAAAACAGGTGCTGATGTATCTATCATTTTCGTACCTCCTGCATTTGCAGCTGATGCCATTATGGAAGCTGCCGAGGGTGGTATTAAAGTAATTGTTTGTATTACCGAAGGTATACCAACCAAAGATATGATACAGGTAAAAGAGTACCTTACTGATAAGGATGCTCGTTTAATTGGCCCTAACTGCCCTGGTATTATTACTGCCGACGAGGCTAAAATTGGTATTATGCCTGGCTTTATCTTCAAAAAGGGTAACGTTGGTGTGGTATCAAAATCAGGAACTTTAACTTACGAGGCCGTTGACCAGGTGGTTAAGGCCGGTTTAGGTATTACTACCGCTATTGGTATTGGTGGCGACCCAATTATTGGTACCCCAACTAAAGAAGCGGTTGAATTACTGATGAACGACCCCGACACACACGGTATCATCATGATTGGTGAAATTGGTGGTGGTATGGAAGCTGATGCTGCCCGCTGGATAAAAGAACATGGTACTAAACCTGTAGTAGGTTTCATCGCTGGTCAAACTGCGCCTCCGGGCCGCCGTATGGGTCACGCTGGTGCTATTGTTGGTGGTGCTGATGATACTGCTGCTGCCAAAATGAAAATTATGGCTGAGTGCGGTATCCGTGTAGTAGAATCACCTGCCGAAATTGGTGCTGCTATGGCAGAAGAGCTGGCTAAATTAGCGTAAGCTTTTAAGAGTACAGAATACAGAGTCAGGAGTACATACTTTTGACTTTTATGATATAAAATCCCGGTCAGGTTGGCCGGGATTTTTTGTTTTGAGGGGGAGGTTGCAATGGAGGGTACCCGCACGATCGTGTCAGTGTTCAACACGTTTTCATGAAACACTAAATTTAACACCATGGAAAAATGGGGTAATTTCGCGGTTTTCAGAAGAGAAAATCAGAGATGAACGGGGTGAGGAATCTACCTGGGGTTAATATTATTAGCCTGGTACGAAAAGTTGGAACGACAGTTTAAAAAATCTATCAAACCAGTAGGTTTATTTGCAACAAATGGCGGGTATACTACGTTGTAAGTACTATAAACCAATTCTTTAACCTTAAATTTTCACTCTTATGGCCGAACTGAATTCATCCCCCGAAAAAAATGATGGCAAAAAACCGCTGCGCAAAAAAATGAGCCTACGTGTTGATTTGACCGCCATGGTTGATCTGGCTTTTTTACTGGTCACGTTTTTTATGCTAACCACCACATTATCAAAAAGCAAGGCTATGGATTTAGCCATGCCGGTAGGTGATGAAGGTGCTCCCGTAGCACAAAGCCGTACAGTAACCTTATGTCTTGGTGCCGATAATAAGGTATTGCTGTATAGGGGAATGCCCGAAAGTGCCACTCCACAAGTGGTGGATTATAGTAAAGAAGGTTTGCGCAAACTGCTGGTAGCCAACCAGGATGCTATTAAAACGCAAACCGGCAAAAGCATGCTGGTCATTGTAAAACCCAGCGATCACTCTAAATACGGCGACTTGGTTAATGCTTTGGATGAGTTGAATATTACCCAAAACAGGCAATATGCCATTGCTGATGTAACCAATCAGGATGTGGATATGCTCAAAAAGCAGTCGATCTACTAAATATATTCTGCAAATATTATATAGCATAAACAGCCCTGCCAGTCGCAAGGCTGTTTTTTTTATGTTTAAGGGGCTGCAAGTCAATCTAAATACATTTTCTTTTTGCCATATTCATTATAAAAAAATCAAACTATAATTTTACCTTTGTACCCTGAAATTTTTGAGATTTGGCATGGTATGCACCTGCCAAAGAGCCTGGCAGATTACATAGTACAGCAAGTGCAAAACAAGGGTAAACGCCCCGAAGCAACGCATTGCATTAACCGTAACCGCAGGTGGTAAGCAATAATATTATGGGGTATAAAGAGCAAATTGATTTATCGCGGCTTCCGGAGCATGTAGCCATTATTATGGATGGCAATGGCCGTTGGGCTAAAGGCAAAGGCAAGTTGCGCATATTTGGCCACCATAATGGGGTTTTATCGGTACGTGATGTGGTTGAAGGCGCCGGCGAATTGGGCGTTAAGTATTTAACCCTCTATACCTTCTCTGCCGAGAACTGGAACCGCCCCAGCATTGAAGTTACTGCCATAATGGAACTGTTGGTAAGCACCATTAATAAGGAAATTAAAAAGCTGATGCAAAATAACGTAAGGTTAAATGCCATTGGCGATTTAAATATGCTGCCCGGCAAATGTCACCGCGAATTGCTGGGGGCTATCGAAAAAACATCGGGTAATACCGGTTTGGTGCTTACACTGGCCCTGAGTTACAGCTCGCGCCGCGAATTGGCACAGGCTGCTAAAAACATTGCCTTAAAAGTGCAGCAAGGCGAATTAAACCCCGAGGATGTAACCGAAGAGGTATTTGCCCAAAACCTGTACACTCATAACCTGCCCGATCCTGAATTGTTGATCAGAACGAGCGGGGAGTTCCGCATAAGTAATTACCTGTTATGGCAAATAGCTTATGCCGAATTGTACTTTACCCATAAACTTTGGCCCGATTTTAGGCGCGAGGACCTGTACGAGGCTATTTTAGATTATCAGAAACGCGAACGCCGCTTTGGAATGACCAGCGAACAGGTTAACTAATTTTTTCTTTTAACAAATTTTAACAAACGTTTAAATTACTTTAGCGGCACAAAATATTCGGATGAATAAACTTTTTTTTGCAATTCTCTTTTCCCTGATTAGTACGGTAGCTCTGGCGCAGATTACTGGTGGCGGTAATAACCGTTTAAACCGTTCGGCCATACCTGCCGATAGTTTGAGCTATCTTAACCCTAAGGATTATATCATAGGCGATATTAAGATATCGGGTGCTAAAGCGCTTGATAAAGACGTATTATTACAAATTGCCAAAATTAACAAAGGCGACCGTATTAACCTGCCGGGCGAAGCATCGGCCAGCGTGTTAAAGAACATGTGGTCGCAGGGTTTGTTTGATGATGTGCAGCTTTACATCACTAAAATAAATCTTGATACTGTTTATCTGGAATTGAGTGTAACCGAGCGCCCGCGTTTGTCACGCATGCGTATGACCGGTATACGCAAAGGCGAAATTGAAGACGTACAAAAGAAACTCAGCGATAAAACAGGTAAAATTGTAAACGAAAACCTGTTGAGCACCACAACTGCCATCATCAAAAAACACTTTAATGAAAAGGGTTATCTGAATACAACGGTTGATATTAAACAACTGCGCGACCCTGCCGACTCTAATAGTGTTATACTTAACGTGGCAATTGATAAAAAGCAGAAGGTGAAAATTAACGAGGTAATTATTGAAGGTAACGAAGCCTTTAGTAAAGCCAAGCTGAAAAAGTTTTTACCTAAAACCCGTCAGCGTAAGTTTTATAATGTTTTTGGTTCTAAGAAATTTAAACAAGACCAATACGAAGAAGATAAACAAGCTTTAGTTGAAAAAATGCAGGCCAAAGGCTATCGTGATGCTGCTATTGTAAGCGATTCGGTTTGGAAGCATGACGATAACACGGTTAACGTTAAAATTAAAGTATACGAAGGCCATAAATACTATTTTGGTAATATTAACTGGGTAGGTAACGCACGTTATCCATCAAACGGCCTTGACAAAATACTGCGCATTAAAAAAGGCGACGTATTTAGCGAAGAAGAGTTAAGCAAACGCCTTAACGGTGGTACCCCTGATGGTAACGATATTAACTCGCTTTATCTCGACGACGGATACCTGACCTTTAACTCCGAAGCAGTACAAACCCGTATTTACAACGATACCATTGACCTTACCATTCGTATTTACGAAGGTGCCCAGTATACCATTAACCGTGTAATGGTACACGGTAATGATGTAACGAACGACCGTGTTATTTTACGCGAGTTGGCTACTAAACCAGGTCAAAAGTTTTCAAAAGCACTTATTGTACGCAGTACCCGCCAAATAACCCAGTTAGGTAACTTCGACGAAACTAAAATTGAGCCTAAGCCAACCAACATTAATCCGCAGGATGGTACGGTGGATATTTTATACAACGTGGTTGAAAAGCCATCGGATCAAATTGAGCTTTCGGGTGGTTTTGGTGGCGGCCAGTTAGTAGGTACCTTAGGTTTAACGTTTAACAACTTCTCGTTGCGTAACCTGTTTAACGGTAAGGCTTACAAACCGCTGCCTAAAGGCGATGGACAAAAGCTAAGCTTACGTGGCCAGGCCAACGGTCGTAACTATCAAAATTTCTCGTTTACCTTCTCTGAGCCATGGTTGGGTGGTAAAAAACCTATTTACTTCAGTTTGTCGGCCTATACGCAGTTAAGTTCAACCGGGCAGTTTTATGCCAAAACCGATTACCGCTACAACTTTTTACGTATTAACGGTTTGGGCGTAACCTTAGGTAAGCGCTTAAACTGGCCCGATAACTACTTCCAGTTAAACTACTCGTTAAACTTTGACCACTACACGCTTGATAACTTTACCGGTTACCTGTTCTCTAACGGTACTTCGTACAACATCAAGTTAACCCAGGAGCTTAGCCGTAACTCCATTGATGCGCCTATTTATCCAACCAGTGGTTCAAACATTAAGTTTACTGTGCAGGTAACGCCTCCGTACTCGTTGTTTAACAATACCAACTACCGTATTGCTACGCCAGAGGAGCGCTACCGTTTTGTAGAGTACCACAAATGGAAATTTGATGCGCAATGGTTTACCAGGATTAGTGGTAAGCTGGTTTTAATGACCCAAACCCGTTTTGGTTTCCTGGGTTCGTACAATAAGTTAGTTGGTCAATCGCCGTTTGAGCGCTTTAAGCTGGGTGGTGATGGTATGGCAACTTACCAGTTTTTGCAAGGTAGCGAGATCATTGGCTTACGTGGTTACCAAAATTTTTCATTGGTACCGGTGGGTAGTAACTACTCGGCCGATACAAACCCCGGTAGCCCTATTTATAACAAATTTACGATGGAAATGCGTTACCCTGTTATTGCGAGTCAATCGGCCACCATATTTTTGTTAACATTTGCCGAAGGTGGTAATACCTGGAACAATTTCCGCGATTATAATCCGTTTAATATCCGTCGTTCGGTAGGTGTGGGTGCGAGGATATTTCTTCCTATCTTTGGTTTACTTGGTTTGGATTACGGTTATGGTTTCGACAAGATACCGGGCATACGTGATGCCAACAAAGGCCAGTTCCACTTCTCTATCGCACAAAGCTTAAACGGTGGATTTAATTAATAGAGACAGATAAATGAAAAAGTTATTATTAACCTTAATAATTGCAATAGCAGCGGTATCAGGAGCATGGGCGCAACGTTTCGCCTATGTAGACTCTGATTACATACTGAAACATATTCCTGAATATGCATCGAGCCAAAAGCAACTGGCAGCCATATCAGATCAGTTTCAGAAAGAGGTTGACGGCCGTTTCCAGGAAATTGACCGGCTGTACAAAGCCTACCAGGCCGACCAGGTATTAATGACCCCTGATATGAAAAAGCGTCGCGAAGCCGAAATTGTTGACAAGGAGAAAGCCGCTAAAGATTTTCAGCGTTCAAAATTTGGACCTGATGGAGAATTATCGCAACGTAGCAGCTCATTGGTTAAACCAATTCAGGATAGAGTGTCTAAAGCTATACAAGCAGTGGCCGAAAACGAAAACCTGGATATGATATTTGATAAAAATAGCGAGGTAATGATGCTTTATGCTAATCCACGTTACAATAAAAGCGATGCGGTTATCACTCGTTTAGGTTTAAAACCCGGCGCATTTGCGAGGTAAAAAAAAATTGATTAAAATAGCACACGATTAAACACAGAACACAAAGAAGAAATGAAAAAGTTATTTAAAGTTGCTTTAGTTGCGGTTTTTATGTTAGCAACGGCGGGTTTTGCTAAAGCACAAACTAAAATTGGTTATATTGATTTTAACGGCGTTATTGAAGCAATGCCCGATTTAAAACCAATACAAGCACAAATTCAGGCTTACCAAAAAACCTTTATCGATCAGTCGCAAAGCATGCAAACTGAACTGCAAAGTAAAGGTGCTGCTTATGAAAAAAACAGCAAAACTATGACCGATGCTGCACGTACTGCTGCCGAAAACGAATTGCAGGACTTGCAAAAACGTATTCAGGATTTTAACAACAATGCTCAGCAACAAGTACAAGCTAAAAGCTCTGAGTTGTTTAAACCTGTTAGCGATAAAGCTAAAGCTGCTATTACTGCAGTAGCTAAAGAAAAAGGTTATACTTATGTATTAGATACTCAATCAACCGGTTTAATCGTATCGCCTCCGGGAGACGACCTGATGCCGGCCGTTAAATTGAAATTGGGTTTAAAATAATATCACTGTAAACTTAAAGTATAAGGCGAGGGCATACCCCTCGCTTTTTTTATTTTTGTACTATGCAATCTACCATGCCTATAGGTGTATTTGATTCGGGGATTGGCGGGCTAACCGTGTTCCGATCCATAGTTGAAAAGTTACCCGCTTACGATTATGTATACCTGGGCGATAACAGCCGCGCACCATATGGCAACCGGTCCTTCAATACCATACATCAGTACACCTGGGAATGCGTACAATGGTTGTTTAAGCAGGGCTGCCCGCTGGTAATACTGGCCTGCAACACAGCATCGGCTAAAGCGCTGCGCACTATTCAGCAAAAAGATATGATTGCCAATTATGCCGATAAACGCGTACTTGGAGTAATACGGCCAACTGCCGAAGTGATTGGCAATTACAGCCAAACCAAACAAATAGGGGTGCTGGGCACCACCGGAACAGTTCAATCCGAATCGTATTTGATCGAGATCAATAAGTTTTTCCCCGATGTAAAAGTTCACCAGCAGGCCTGCCCGCTTTGGGTACCTTTGATTGAGAACGGAGAATATAACAAACCCGGTGCCGATTATTACGTACAAATGTACCTGGCCCAAATACTGGCGCAAGCGCCCGATATTGATACCCTATTGCTGGCCTGTACACATTACCCTTTATTGCAGGATAAAATTCAGCAACATTTGCCCACAGGCATTAAAGTAGTAACTCAGGGCGATATTGTGGCCGAAAGCCTGTCCGGGTATCTTACCCGCCACACCGAAATTGAGCAGAACATAACCCGCACCGGTACCCGGCACTTTTACACCACCAGTGATGATACCCAGGATTTCGACAAACACGCCTCCATGTTTTTCGCATCAGAGGTGAAGTCGGAGTACACTTCGTTGAGGTGAAAGAATAAAGGCTAAGGGTGAAAGGTGGTGCTTGAAAACTTAAATGGGGAAAGACGAAAGGTAAAGGGTAATAGTTTAACCTTTCGCCCTTCACCTTTCCCCAATAATCTACCTCAACCATAGAATAATTCCAAATAGAGCCTTATCATCTGCGCAGAAATAGCTAAGTTTGCATCCTGATTGCAAATAAATTTGCTTTGAATTCATTTCTCCTTAATATTATAGTGGCCGTGGGGCTTTTTGCGTTTGCTGCCCTGTTTGCGCTGTTTGGTGTGTATGCCGAGCGTAAAGTATCTGCTTTTATTCAGGATAGGTTAGGCCCAACCGAAACTGGTAAGTTTGGCTTGATGCAAACCCTGGCCGATGCCCTAAAACTTCTTCAAAAAGAGTCTATTATTCCGGCAGCGGCCGATAAGGTGTTGTTTGTACTGGCACCCATCATCATCTTTGTATCGGTGTATATGGGCTTTGCCTGTTTGCCCTGGGGGCCAAATTTGGTGCCGTCGAAAGCAAATCTTGGTTTATACTATGTTTTTGCCATTGTTTCTATTGAACTGTTAGGCATATTAATGGCGGGTTGGGGTTCCAATAATAAGTACTCCATACTCGGGGCCATGCGTTCGGCCGCACAAATTATTTCCTACGAAATACCGGCTGGCTTTGCCATTATTGCCGTTGTAATGGTAACCCAAACCCTCGATATGCAAGTTATTTCGGCACAGCAGGGTGTATTATCTCCCGAAAAGGTTAAGTTTTTGGGTTTTTGGGATGTAACCCATATAGGTGGAATATTAAGCTGGAACATATTTAAAGCGCCACACCTCATCATTGCTTTTGTTATATACTTTATATCATCACTGGCCGAAAGTAACCGTGCACCGTTTGACATACCGGAGGCCGAATCGGAGCTGGTTGAAGGCTTCCATACCGAGTTTACAGGTATGAAATTTGCCTTTGTTTTCCTGGCCGAATACTCGATGATGTTCGTGGTATCGATGATTGCCGTTATCCTGTTTTTAGGTGCCTGGAATACACCGCTACCTAATATTGGTCCTGTTAAACTGGCCGATTGGACAACAGGCATTGTATGGGGTATAGCCTGGACGTTCATTAAATCACTGCTGCTGGTTTTTGTGCAGATATGGATACGCTGGACTTTACCTCGTTTGCGGGTTGATCAACTAATGAACCTTTCGTGGAAAGTATTAACCCCTTTGGCATTTTTGTGTATGCTTATATCGGGCATATGGCGGTTGTGGGTAATGTAAGCCAATGGGTGAATGGTTGAATGAGGGAGTGAATAATTGTATTTCGGATTTCGAATGTTCAATTTCGAATTTTGAAAAATGAAGAGAGTTAATTCTGTAAATTTTAGAATCTGTAAATTCTGAATAAGATAAAGTGTTACTAAAAAATACATATAACGCATTTACCACTGCCTGGCAAGGCCTTATGCTAACCCTGCGCCATTTTGTGGCGGGTAAGGGTAAGCGTACTATGAACACGGTAAAGGCTCCAAACTATTTTACCGAATTAGAAAATAAAACCAATACCATACAATACCCCAAACAACAATTACCTGTACCTGAGGTAGGCCGCTACCAGTTGGATGTGGTGATTGACGATTGTATTGTGTGCGACCTGTGCGCCAAAATTTGTCCGGTTGATTGTATTAGCATCGAATCCATCAAAGCAACCTCGGCTTACGGACAAACATCCGACGGCTCTAAGAAAATGCTTTACGCCGAGAAGTTTGATATTGACATGGCAAAGTGCCTGTATTGCGGCCTGTGTACCGTGGTATGCCCAACCGAGTGCATTACCATGACCAATCAGTACGACCGCAGTGTGTACAAGCTGGGCGATTTAACTTATACATTTTCAGACATGAGTCCGGAATTGGTGGCCGAAAAAAAACAGGAGTACGAGCAGCAGCAAGCCGCCAAACTGGCCGCCAAGCAAGCCGCCATGAAAGCAAAGGAGGGTGGCGTATGAACCTTGTAATCATAATGTTTTACCTCATGGCTACCATTGCCTTAGGTTCGGCGTTGTATGTGGCAGCCAGTAAAAACCTGGTGCGCTCGGTGTTTATGTTCTTTATTACGCTGTTTGCCCTGGCCGGGCTATACGTTCTTTCACTTGCCGATTTTGTGGCCATAACACAGGTGGTAGTTTACGTAGGGGGGATATTGGTGCTAATACTTTTCGCCTTCATGCTTTCGGGGCGCGAATCATTGGCAGGCTTACAACAGCAGCCCAACCGTTTAATTTCAATAAATAAATTGCCTGCCTTATTGCTGGCGGGCTTGTTTTTTATAGTGCTGGTAAATGTGTTTTTAAAA
This sequence comes from Mucilaginibacter terrae, assembly GCF_031951985.1. Classification (NCBI taxonomy): domain Bacteria; kingdom Pseudomonadati; phylum Bacteroidota; class Sphingobacteriia; order Sphingobacteriales; family Sphingobacteriaceae; genus Mucilaginibacter; species Mucilaginibacter terrae. The sequence goes on from NZ_JAVLVU010000001.1 coordinate 4,538,769, forward strand.
GCTAATGTTGATGCTTTAGGATGGATACAGCAGGCTGTTGTGCAGCACAATGTAATTACCCCAACCGATGTTACCATCAATAATCTGGGCGTTAATCTCATGACCAATTACCTGCTGCCGTTCGAAGCAGTTTCTATTTTATTGCTGATGGCATTGGCAGGAGCAGCCCATTTGTCGCGGAAAGAGGAGGCAGCACCATGATTACCCTAACCCATTACCTGGTAGTAAGCGCCGGGCTGTTTTGCATTGGTTTGTACGTTATTCTGTCTAAACAAAATGCTATTCAAATACTCATTGGTGTAGAGTTAATGCTCAACGCCGCTATACTGAACCTGGTAGCTTTTGGCAAGTATGATAAGCTTAACAACGCCGGGCAAAGCTTTGCCTTGTTTGCCATTGTATTGGCCGCCGCTGCAACCGCCGTGGCACTGGCCATTGTGCTCAACGTTTACCGTCGGTACCGTACCATTGATCCGGGTAAAATAAACCAATTAAAAGACTAACCATGAAAAAAGCATTGCTCCTGTTTTTGTTATTTTCCTGCTTTGTAGTATTGGTAAAGGCACAGGTCAATACCGGCAATCAGCCTTTAGTAGTGGTTGATGGCGTTGCTATGGATGTACAGTCTGACATATTAGCAAAAATTAACCCTAATGATATTGAATCGATAGAGGTTTTAAAGGATGCCTCGGCTACTGCAATATATGGAAGCAGGGGAGCTAATGGCGTAATACTCATAAATACTAAGACGGTCGTTATAAAAAATACTCAAAGGAAGCTAAGCACTTTTTCCAAAAAATACAGCCGCTATCTTAAGAGCAATACTAATGTAAGTAACATTACATACGCAATTAATGGTAGTGTATTAGTTGATACTACTATGAGTATACCGCGTGAGGTTATTAAATTGCCCGAGAAATCGATACAAAAAGTAGAATTTAGTAAACCCAATAAAGACCAAAAAGGTGCTTTATTGATTACAACAGCTCCTCAAAATTGAATAACGCGCTTTCACATATCGATGCCCAAACTATAACCTATGCGCTTGCTGCGGTGGGATTGCCTTTGCTTGCATCTTTCATCAACCTGCTACTCCCGGCAAAAACGGGTAAGGTATCGGGGTGGATTTCGGCCGTTGCTATACTAATTAGCCTGGTGCTGGCCGCAACCGTGTTTGGCAGGGTGTGGAATGCTGTGCAAATACACGAACAGTATTTATGGTTTACCATTGGCAGTACGCCGGTGTATGTGGGTATGTTGTTAAATAACCTGTCGGTGTTTATGCTGTTGCTGGTTACGGTGATCGCCTTGCCGGTGCATGTGTATTCCACAGCTTATATTAAGCCCGAGGAACAGAACCGCTATTTCACCTACCTCAGTTTCTTCTGTTTCAGTATGCTGGCACTGGTGATGGTAGATAGCATGATTATGCTCTATGCCTTTTGGGAACTGGTGGGTTTTTCATCATACCTGTTAATTGGCTTTTGGTTTACTAAAGACAGCGCCGTGCAGGCCAACAAAAAGGCTTTCATTATGAACAGGATAGGGGATATTGGTCTGCTAAGTGCTATCATCATCCTGTTTACGCAATACCATACTTTCGATCTGGTTCAGCTTTTTGGCGAGAACGGGCTGGTGTTTAAATCTACCCTGCAAAACGGCCTGTGGCTGGCTCCAACCGGTCAGTTACCCGAGGTGTGGCAGTATGTAGCCTTTGTAGGCATGTTGCTTGCAGTGGCCGCTAAATCGGCCCAGTTTCCACTGCATACCTGGCTGCCTGATGCCATGGAGGGGCCAACATCGGTATCGGCACTTATTCACGCGGCTACCATGGTGGCGGCAGGTGTATTTTTGCTGGGTAGGGTATACCCTATGTTTAATAATGTTGAGTTAGATGTGTTGGCCATAGTAGGTTGCTTTACCGCATTCTTAGCCGCAACCATAGCCCTCACTCAAAACGATTTAAAACGCATACTCGCTTACTCCACCATATCGCAGTTGGGGTATATGATCATGGCTATGGGCATTAATGCTTATGCTTCGTCGCTGTTCCATTTGGCTACGCATGCGTTTTTTAAATGTTTGCTGTTCCTGTGCGCCGGTGTGATCATCCACGAAGTGCAGCATGTTAAAGACGAGCACAAACTCGACATCGACCCGCAAAATATCCTGTACATGGGTGGACTGCGTAAAAAGATGCCGCTTACCTTTATAGCTACGCTCATTGGCTGTCTGGCCTTGGTGGGTGCACCGCTTACATCGGGCTATTTGTCTAAAGACGGCATACTCATCCAGGCTTTTGAATGGGCCGAAAACCGGAGTGCGCTGCATCAAATCATCCCTATAAGTATTTTGCTGACCAGTTGCATTACGGCATTTTATGTAGCAAGACTCATATTCAAAGTATTCTTCGGCGAGTTTAAAATTAAGGAAATATTGCCTGGCATCCATCTGCATATTAATGATGGCAGCTGGAGTTTCAGGATTCCTTTGGTGTTTTTATCGCTGTGCAGCCTGTTTCCGCTGTTCTCGCTGCACCCGTTGCTGTACGAGCATTCTTGGTTGTTCGAAGGGTTTTCGCCTTCACAGCAAATGGCGCGCGAAAATATTTATCACACCATTATCCCAATAGGTATAAACATACTGAGTGTGATGGTGGTTTACTGGGCATTTGCTGTGTATATTCAGCAGCGTAAACTGGTGTTTCCGCAGCATAACTTCTGGTTTAGGCTGAGCTATAATCAATGGTATATTGATGCGTTTTACCGGAATGTTTTGGTTAAGGCCGTACTGCTATTTAGCAATTTCCTGTTTTGGATTGACCGCAATATTATCGACGGACTCATAGATAAGCTACAACAATTAACCGCCATACTATCATCCCTAAGTGCTTGGACCGACAAATACATTGTGGACGGTTTCCTGCATTTTGTAGCCGCCTTAGTAAAGGCTATCGGCAACTTTTTCCGTGGTTTTCAAAGCGGGCGTGTGCAGTATTACCTGTTTAGCATGCTGGCGGTATTACTGGCAGTTTTTATAATTAAATTATTGATCTGAACCTGATGAACATTCTTACCCTATTCATATTCATCCCGGCACTTTTTGGTTTGCTTATATTGGCTTTGCCGGCTTCGCTGAAGCAAAGTTTTAAGTACATAACCCTGCTGGCAACTATTATTCAGCTGGCGTTGAGTGTGTACATGTATACCAAGTTTCAAACAGGAGCGGCTCATGCAGGAATCGCTAACGAAAGCCAGTTTCAGTACGTGCAGAAAACCGAATGGATAGGCATTGACTTAGGCAGCGCAGGCCGCATGCAAATCGATTACTTTGTCGGGGTAGATGGTATATCGATAATGCTGCTCGTGATGAGTGCCGTGGTGATGGTAATTGCCGTGCTGGCCTCCTGGGAAATTAAGCAGAACCTCAAAGGCTTCTTCGTGCTGTTCCTGATGCTGGATATGGCGGTGGCCGGTGTTTTTTGTGCGCTTGATTTCTTCCTGTTTTACGTGTTTTACGAGTTGATGCTGTTACCGCTATACTTCCTGATAGGCATGTGGGGCGGTGTACGGCGCGAATATGCGGCTATCAAATTCTTCCTGTATACGTTGTTTGGTTCGGTATTTATGTTGCTCATTATGGTGGGCTTGTACCTGTCCGTAACCGACCCTCAAACGGGTAATCATACCTTCAATATCATCCACATGATGAATCCGGCTAACTATCAGCCGGGTTCCATTTTCGCATTGGCAAGTAACGCTACTTTGCTGGGCATACCAGCAAGGACATTAGGTTTTATAGTGATATTTATTGCTTTCGCTATTAAGGTACCTGTAGTGCCCCTACATACCTGGCTGCCCGATGCCCACGTGGAAGCACCCACCCCGGTATCTATCATACTGGCCGGTGTGTTACTTAAAATTGGTGGCTACGGCATTATTCGTATCTGTATGGGTATCTTCCCCGAGGTGGCTACGCAGGGGGCGTTCTGGATAGGTTTGTTAGGTGTGGTGTCGATACTTTACGGTGCACTGAATGCTTTGGCTCAGCGCGATTTAAAAAGATTGATCGCCTACTCATCCGTATCGCACATGGGCTTTGTACTGCTTGGTTTGGCCTCGCAAACGGCCGAGGGTGTAAGCGGAGCCATGATGCAGATGATTAGTCACGGCTTTTTATCGTCGATGCTGTTCTTTTTGGTAGGCGTGGTTTACGACCGCGTGCACGACCGCGATATTTACAACTTCCGCGGACTGGCAACGGTTAACCCGCAATACACTACGTATGTAATGATCGCCTTTTTTGCATCCTTAGGCTTACCGGGCTTTTCGGCCTTTATTGCCGAGGCGTTTACGCTGGCCGGTTCGTTTAAATCAACGCTTATTCCTCATTGGATGGCCGTTTGCGGCTCAATAGGTATATTGTTAAGTGCCGCCTACTTTTTGTGGACACTGCAACGCATGTTCTTTGGCAAGGAATTACTTAAAGGCGGCGATGCATGGAAAACTGCCCTGACCGGTTTAAAGATCCGCGAAAAATTGGCCTTGTTCCCGCTGGCTGTTTTGGCGCTGGCACTGGGTGTAATGCCTTCGCTGGTGTTCAGTAAAATCAATGATTCGGTTATTGCTTTAGTACAGTTTTTACAGCTTAAATAAAAATGTTGCCTGCATTCAAATTCTTTTATGGAATAATGCACGCCGCTGCATCCTATGGTTGTCTGCTTGCCCAAAAGGCATCGGCACAACTAACAGAATGTATGTATTTAAGCAACAAAACCATGTCTAAACAATTCCTAACTACTATTTGCCTGTTATTATTAACCTTTACGGTTAAGGCCAACCAAAAGGTGCCCACCAAGGTGCAAAAGGTAACCGTGTTTTTAAACGGTGCCCAGGTAACCCGCACGGCAAGTGTAAACTTAGCCGCCGGTACATCAACCTTAACCTTCGAAGGTATATCGCCCGATATTGATGTGCAGAGTATTCAGGTGCGTTCGGCCGGAGATTTTACCATCCTATCGGTAAAGCACGAGCTTGATTTTTTAAACCAGCAAACCCAACTCAAAAGGGTGGAGGAGCTACTGGCCCAGCAAGTACTTATCCGCCAAAAAATTGAGACTCAAAATAACACCCTCGCCATTTATAAGGAAGAGGAAAATATGCTCATCAAAAACCAGGTAGTGAGCGGCCAAAATACCAGCCTGGATGTTGTGAAACTTAAACAGGCGCTCGATTTTCAAACTGCGCGTTTAACCGAAATCCGTAAAAAAGCACAAGGCGTAAATGCATCAATAGCCCAATTGGAGGCGGAGATACAAAAGTACAATAAGCAAATAGCCGAAGCCAGCAAAGGCAATATCAAAGCTACCAGCAATATATTGGTAACGGTATCGGCAAAAGCTGCACTACAATCAACCTTCACGCTTACTTATGTTACAAGGAACGCAGGTTGGTTCCCTACCTATGATATTAGGGCTAAGGATGTAAACAGCCCTATAACCATTGCTTATAAAGCCAACGTAAACCAGCAGTGTGGCGAGGAGTGGAACAATATTAAACTAACGCTATCAACCGGCAACCCATCGGTAAGCGGCAGCAAGCCCGAACTTAACCCGTATTATTTGAATTTGGGAATGGTTTATGCCGGGCAGGCGGCCAGTATTACGCGTGTGAGTGGCAGAGTTAGCGGGTCAGATGATGGTAAGCCTTTAGTGGGAGTAAGCGTTAAAGTAAAAGGAACCTCGATAGGTGCAGTAACCGATGCAAACGGTAATTATAGTATTCAAATTCCACAGGGTAGCCAATTTTTAGAGTTTAGTTACATTGGCTTCGAATCGGTAGAACGACAAGCGTCTGTAGCGATTGTAAATGTGGCAATGGCACCATCAGCAAACCAATTAAATGAGATGGTAGTTGTTAATGGGTACTTAGCCGGAAGTGCGCCTGGATTAGCCGTAAGCGGACGAGCAGGAGCATCTAACCAAATACGTATCAGGGGCATGTCATCTATAGCAACTAATCCTGTGATCGTTCAACAAAACGAAAATCAAACCAATGTTGAGTTTAATATTGCAAACCCTTACACCATACCAAGTGATGGCAAGCAATATTTGGTAGAGATAAACCAATTGGAAATACCAGCCGAGTACGAATACTACACCGCGCCTAAGTTGAGTACCGATGTGTTCCTTACCGCCAAGCTCACCAACTGGAACCAGTATAACTTTTTATCAGGCGAGGCCAACCTGTTTTTTGAGGGAACGTTTATTGGTAAATCGCTGATTGATACACGTTCAACGGTTGATACGCTTAACTTATCATTAGGAACCGATAAAAATATTATTGTAACACGTACCTTGCAAAAAGATTTGAAAGAGAAGCAAGGCCTGCTTGGCAGCAACCGTAAAGAAACCCGCGACTGGTTGATCAGTGTTAAAAACCGCAAATCGCAACCGGTTAATTTATTGGTGGAAGACCAACTGCCTGTATCGCAAAACACGGCAATAGAGGTAGAAACCCAGGAAACATCGGGTGCCAAGGTTGACATGCTCACCGGCAAAACCGCCTGGGTGTTTGCGTTAAAACCGCAGGACGAGAAAAAATTAAAGCTTAAATACCAGGTTAGGTATCCTAAAAATCAATCTGTAATAGTTCAGTAATATAAATGCAGCAGTTTTTGCCCCATATAAACAACCAGTTAAATGATATACTCAGCAGCCTGCCTCTGTTTAACCCCGAGATGTGCCTGGCTATCCTGTTTTTATTGGTATTAACTGCCGATCTGGTGTACCGCAAAACGTACGGCGGAGTAAGCCGCATGCTGGCCTGTGCCGGCATGCTGCTTGTTATGGCTGCCGATTTGGGCCAGGATTTACTAATCAATGATGAAGCACGGCTGCTGTTTAACAGCAACCTTATCCTGCATCACAGCAATATCGTCCTCAAGCTCATTATAGACTCGGTAGCATTTCTTTTGTTGCTGTATTTTGCCTGGGACGATGAGTTAAAAGTTCACAAGAAAGGTTTGGGCGATGCTTATACCATCATAGTGGCATCAGTATTAGGGCTGCATTTAATGGTGATGTCGGCCACTATGCTTACTATTTTTGTTTCGGTTGAAATGGTATCCTTAGCATCGTATTTGTTGGTAGCCTACCGCTCAGGCAATGCATTGAGTGCCGAAGCCGGTTTAAAATATGTATTGTTTGGTTTGGCCTCGTCGGCGGTAATGCTGTATGGCATGTCGTTATTTTATGGCTTTGCTGGTACTATTAATTTGTTTGATGCCAACATGGTTATTCGCCTGCAACAGGCCGATGGTATGAGTGTATCACTGACCATATTTTTTATATTGGCGGGCATTGGTTTCAAGCTATCATTTGTACCCCTGCACTTTTGGGTGCCCGATGTTTACCAGGGTGCCAGTACGCCGGTTACCGCCTACCTGTCAACCTTACCTAAAATTGCTGGTTTTGGTTTACTGGTTACCCTAATAACCCCGTTTTTTGCCAACCCGGCATGGACACAGGTAGATTTCAGGCTTATACTTTCCATAACAGGCATCATCACCATGGTAGCCGGAAACTTTGCCGCTGTGTGGCAGCAAAACATTAAACGTATGCTGGCTTATTCGAGCATTGGGCATACAGGTTTTGCCTTCATGGCCATAGTAACCTTTACGGCTCAGGGTATTGAGGCGTTAAATTTCTATATGGCTGTGTACGCACTGGCTAATTTAGGCATATTGGTACTGGTAAGCTACTTTGCCAACACCATGAATGCCCACACGCTCGATGATTTGAAAGGCTTAGGTTCTAAATATCCCATTGCATCGGTGTGTTTTGTGATATTGCTCATATCATTAACGGGTATTCCGGTTTCGGCTGGCTTTAGTGGTAAGCTACTTGTATTTTCGGCGGTTTATGAGGTTTATCAAAACGGGCGTAATGTAATTTTATTGGCTTTGCTAATAACCGGCGCGGCTACCACCGTAGTTTCACTGTTCTATTATATCAAAATCCCGCTTTATCTTTTCCTCAAAAAAGCAGATGCCGATACGGGAAATTACCCGGCAACATCCAAAAATTTGCTTATTATGATCGTAATTATTGCCATAGCCGTAGTGCTGCTGGGTATATTCCCACAGGCATTAACCGATTTGATGTAAACGTTGTGTAAATGTTATGTTCTGATTATGGGAGTGTTAACTTTGTAATAATAAGCTGACCGTTTTAATGCTTTTTAATGACATTTCGGGGATTAACAACCCGGAAAAAGTCTTACCTTCGTGGCTTCATTTCAAATCATGAGCGATCAGATTAAGCATGAATGCGGCGTAGCTTTTATTCGCCTGCGCAAACCCCTCTCATACTATCAGCAAAAATATGGTACGGCACTTTATGGCTTAAACAAGCTATACCTGCTAATGGAAAAACAACATAACCGTGGCCAGGATGGTGCGGGTGTTGCAACCATTAAGTTAGATATAGAACCTGGAAAGCGATACATTAGTCGTCACCGTTCTATGGCAAGTAATGCCGTAGCCGATATTTTTGAGTACATCCAAAAGAAATTTGCCGATGTAGAAAAAGAGTATCCCGAAAAAATGAAGGATGCCGAGTGGCTGAAAGAAAACATCAGCTTTACCGGTGAGGTGCTGTTAGGTCACCTTCGTTACGGAACTCACGGTAAAAACAGTATCGAAAACTGTCACCCATTCTTACGTCAAAACAACTGGATGACCCGTAACCTGGTAATTGCCGGTAACTTTAACATGACCAATGTTGATGAGTTATTACAGCAATTGTACGAGTTGGGTCAGCATCCTAAAGAAAAGGCAGATACCGTTACGGTGCTGGAAAAAATAGGCCACTTCCTCGATAGCGAAGTGCAGGGCCTGTTTGATCAGTTTAAACGCGAGGGCAACGACGATAATATCCAGATCAGTAAAATGATAGGTGATAATATGGATGTTGCTAAAATACTCCGTAAATCGGCCAAGAACTGGGATGGTGGTTATACCATTGCCGGTATTTTAGGTCATGGTGATGCCTTCATTATGCGCGACCCATCGGGTATTCGTCCGGCGTTTTACTACATTGATGATGAGATCGTGGTGGCTACCTCTGAGCGTCCTGCTATTCAAACTGCGTTCAATATTCCGTTAGATAAAATTAAAGAGGTGCTGCCTGGCCACGCCCTTATCATCAAAAAAGATGGTAGCGTAAGTGAGGAGCAGTTTAGCGAGCCTAAAGAAAAAAAATCGTGCTCGTTCGAGCGTATCTATTTCTCTCGCGGCAGCGATGCCTCTATTTACCGTGAGCGCAAGCAATTAGGCCGTTTATTATGCCCGCAAATATTGGATGCGGTTGGTAACGACATCAAAAATACCGTATTTTCATACATTCCTAATACTGCCGAGATTGCTTTTTACGGCATGGTTGAAGGCGTAAACAAATACGTTAAACAATACCAGCGCGACCGCCTGCTTAACCGTGACGATAAGATTACCGACGAGGAGTTGAGCGAAGTGTTGAGCCTTGCCCCGCGCGTTGAAAAAATAGCCATTAAAGACGTTAAACTGCGCACTTTTATTACCCAGGATGCCGACCGCAGCGAGATGGTTGCCCACGTTTACGATACCACTTATGGTTTAATAAACAAAGGTGCCGATACTTTGGTGGTGCTTGATGATTCTATTGTACGTGGCACAACCTTAAAGCAAAGTATCCTTAAAATTTTAGACCGCTTAGGTCCTAAAAAGATCGTGGTGGTATCATCGGCCCCGCAAATACGTTACCCTGATTGTTACGGCATTGATATGTCGCGCATGGGTGAGTTTGTAGCCTTTGAGGCAGCCGTTAGTTTGTTAAAAGAAACCGGACAGGAAGATATTTTATTGGATGCTTACCAAAAAGCAAAAGCATCGGCCGAATTACCTAAGGAAGATGTAGAGAACTATGTAAAAGCCATCTACTCTCCGTTTACCGATCAGCAGATCTCAGACCGTATAGCTAAGATCATAACCCCTAAAGAGATCAATGCCGAAGTACACGTTATATACCAAACGTTAGATAACCTGCACAAAGCTTGCCCTGATCATTTGGGCGACTGGTATTTCTCGGGCGACTACCCAACTCCGGGCGGCAACAAAGTAGTAAACCGTGCCTTTGCCAACTGGATGGAAGGTAAAAACCAACGTGCTTATATGTAATTTGGTGAATAGAGATTGATTCACTTCCAATATTTAGCCCCGGTTTTGCCGGGGCTTTTTGTTGGGTTCGACTTTCCGGCGTATGTTCTACCATTATTTTAAATAGAAAACAGCTTTAGGTCTGCTCGTATTCAGAGGATGGTTTAAATGCCCAGCAATTGTCGGAAGCTAAATTTGGGGTCACGCATCTCCATTTCATTTTTGTGGCTTTCTGCTTGTGCTGCAAAAGCATAACTAAACATCTGTTGCTCGTATGCGCCTATTGCATCTTCTATTGATTGATACTTAGTATCAGTGAGATTTTCTGATAGCCTCAACGCATCCAGCAACCCTGTATTTACACCCATACCGGCAAAAGGCGGCATCAGGTGAGCGGCATCACCGATCAGCGTAATCGGCAACGGGCGATCGGTTTTCCAGTGGGTATCAAGCGGAGCCACTTTTGTGGTAATCCCTGCAAAAAATGCTGTAGCATCAAATAATTCATGATAACGCTCATTCCAACCGGCAAAACGTTGTGTGAGGTACTTAACTATGTTGTCATTGTCGTTAAAGTCAGGCGCACCTCCATCAGCCCATTCCTCAGGCGTTTTCATGATAATTCCATAACTCAATAAATTACCATTACGCGGATTCACTACCAGCATATTACCATCATGTGCGGCCATCAGGCGATGATCATTACATAGCTTGTAAAATTCAGGTAAGCATTGTTCGGGTTGTGGTACATCGCCTTGTATAATGAATGATCCCGTTGCTTTTATCTCTGCAACGGTTACATAATCCCGCACTTTCGACATGCCGCCATTGGCACCTATCACTACATCGGCCATGGCATCAGGCTTATCTTCAAAATGGATGAGCCATTTACCGTCGTGCTCTTCCATGCCGGTAAATTTGCTATCCCAAACTACGGTAGCGGCAACTAAACTATTCAGCAGCATTTTGCGCAGTTCGCTACGGTTTATCTCCGGATTATCATGTGCGTTTTGGGCAGTAATTGGTTTGGTAAATAATATACGGGCATGTTCATCGGCTATTTTAATGCCCATAGGCAAAGCCAGGTCGTAGTACTTTTGCAACAGCCCGGCTTTGGCCATAGCCAACTGCCCCGAGTTTTTATGCAGATCCAAAGTGCCGCCCCACACACGAGCTTGCGGGTTTTTATCGCGCTCGTAAACGTTTACGGCTACGCCTTGCTGCTGTAATAGTTTTGCCATGGTAAGGCCTACCGGACCTGCACCTATAATGGCCACCTGTTTATTTTGTAATAACATATGATGCTTAATTGCTGAAAGCAAAAATGTTCATGTTTTTAGAGATAAAATACCCAATTTTGACTAAATATTAGTCATAAAAGACCAAATGGAAGTTGAACAAAACGGTGTACCCAACGTGCTTATCAGGTTTGCCGGTTTATTAAATACAACAGTGAGCGGACACAGGCTGGATATTCCGCAGGAGTTTGGCAGTGGTTATTGTGCCGGATTTGTATTTAATGATCACCTGCGTATGCTCATCAGCGATTACGAACTTAACCATGATTTGCTGATAGAGAACACCGAAAAGCGGCCGGGTAAGATCCTGTTCTTCAAGTTTCAAAAGATTTTTCCTAAAAATGCTGCCGGTTTAAACAGGACACGTGCATCACAAACTCCATCGGTACTCATAGCCACCAGCAGGTTAAATACCGAAGATGCTTTTACCATTCATTCCAACACCGAAACTATAAATATTGAGGTAGATACAGCTTACCTGGCCGGGCTGTTTAAATACACAACACCATCACCTGTTTTACAAAAGTTATTGGGCGATGCTCCACCCTTACTTTTTGAGCAATTGCTGCATCCGGCTATACAAAATATTGTAGACGAGATAGTGACCGAAAAGGTTCAGAATAGCTTCCGGCTCTTCTTTTTAAGAATTAAGGCCGAGGAGTTGATATGTCGTTTATTAATTGAGCTGGATAAGCGGAGCGAGAAGCAGTTTTATCCTTTAAATAACCGCGACATTCAGGCTATTTATAAAATAAGAGATGCGATGATTATGAAATTAAGTGAGCCGCCTTTAATCGCAATACTTTCGGCTGAGGCAGGCATGAGCCCAACCAAACTCAAGCGTTTGTTTAAGCAAATTTTTGGGTACAGTGTATTCAGTTATTATCAGCACTTCAGGATGAAAGAAGCAGCCCGTTTGCTTAGGCAAGAGCAGCTATCGGTATCAGAAACCGGTTACAGGCTTGGCTTTACCAATTTGAGCCATTTTACAAGGATTTTTGAGGAACATGTAGGGATGAAGCCAAAGGCTTATAGTCGTGCCTGAGTATTTTTACTCGGCAATGGTGCCAAACAGGTAGTGGGTAACCAGCTTATCAAATATTACAAAGGCTGCAATGATGAGTGCTGCACCAGCTACATAATTAAGGCGATGTACAAATGCGGTTGAAATCCTATCACGCAGTTTGTTGGCATAAAATGCTTTAAGGGTATCCATGCCAAATTGGATAATAAGGATGGTGATGAACATGACCGCAATTTTTAGCTGCCTGTTATGTACACCTTCGTGAAACATTGTGCTGGCCGTGCCAATAACGGTTATCCAATGAAATAGCAGGGTAGGGTTGAATATACACATCAAAAAACCCTTTAAAAAGTAACCTGCCCGGTTGATCTTGGCCGGTTCGTGGGTATTATAATCAACCTCGGGCTTTTTGGTGAGATAGTGTGTGCCAATAATGATGAGGATGATGCTGCCAATAACCCCGAGCCATATTTTTGCGGATGCAGGTACTTCAAAAAATTGTGAGCCGAAAATAATGGCTCCCACAAATACAACATCGCTGCTAACTACGCCCAAAGCCAGTGCGGCACCGGCGTGAAAGCCTTTTTCGATGCTGGTTTTTATAAGGGAAAAAAATACCGGACCTGTTAAAAAAGTGAGTACCAGTCCAATACCTATTCCCGAAACAATAGCTTCAATCATTATACAGGATTAATTTTAGCCCCGGCGAATATGCAACTAATCTATTAAACAAAAAAAGGTAATAATGTTGTTGCCGAGTTGTAAATGTTGTGGCTTAAATTTTCAAAAAATTGTATTATGTTAGCAACTTAATACCAACTAACTCTCCCCTGATATGGAATATAAAACCAGCAAAAGCTATGGATCAGCCCTTTACACGCTAATAACTGTTTTCTTTTTTTGGGGCTTTCTGGCCGCATCAAATGGTATTTTTATTCCGTTTTGTAAAACTCACTTTCATTTAACACAATTTGAGTCGCAGCTTATTGATTTTACTTTTTATGGTGGATATTTTATTGGTTCACTAATTTTATACTTCGCATCGCAGGCAAGCAAGGTTGATATTCTGAACAAATTAGGCTATAAAAATGGTATCATTTTAGGCCTTATTATATCTGCAATTGGTGCCCTGGGTATGGTTCCGGCCATTGGCTCAGGGGCGTTTGGCTTTATACTGGCTGCGTTTTTTGTAATTGCGGTAGGTTTTTCGTTACAGCAAACAGCCGCAAATCCATTTGTAATAGCCTTAGGCGAACCCGAAACAGGTGCTCACCGCCTCAACTTTGCAGGTGCGGTAAATAACTTTGGGGGCTTAATGGGCCCCATTATAGTAGGGGTAATGTTGTTTGGTACCACCAAAGGCGCAGAGAATGCAACGGTTGAAATATCGGCAGTTAATAACCTTTATTACATTTTGGCCGGTTTGTTTATTGCCGTTGCGTTATTCTTTTGGAAATCAGACTTACCTAAAGTGACCAGCGATGAAGAGATGGAGCAAAGCAGTAAGGCTAACACTCCTTTACTTGTAATTTTTGTTGCCTTTTGTTTGATTTTAGCCGCAGGGCCTTTAAGTAATGCAACCGGGCTATCGCAAGCTTATTTTGTATATGCATCGTTGATCATCATTCTTTCGGCTTTGATCAGGTCTTTGTTATCGGCGCGTAAAAATAGCCAGGGTTGGGGAGCAATGCAGTATCCGCAATTGATATATGGTATGCTGGCCATTTTTACGTATGTAGGTACCGAGGTTACCATACAAAGTAACATGGGCGCTTTACTAATGTTGCCTGAGTTTGGCGGCTATAACGAATCGGCAATTTCGCCGTTCATATCTCTTTACTGGGGTAGTTTAATGATTGGCCGTTGGGCTGGTGCGGTTGGCGCATTCAAACTTACTACAGTAACCAACCGTGTTTTAACCATACTTATGCCGTTTGTGGCTTTCGGAATTATATTGTTGGTTAACCATTTAACCGGAGCCAATATCAGTCATCTGTATCCATATGCTATATGTGTAGGTGTTATGATTGCTGCATTTTTTATTGGTAACCAAAAACCGGCGCGTACCCTTACCGTATTTGGTTTACTGGGGGTAGCTTTTATGCTCATAGGCTTATTTACCACCGGAATTGTGGCTACCTTTGCCTTTATAAGCGGCGGCTTATGCTGCTCAATTATGTGGCCTTCAATATTTGCATTATCGGTAACTGGCTTGGGTAAATATACCAGCCAGGGCTCGGCGTTCTTAATTATGATGATCTTAGGCGGGTCAATTATTCCACCGGTACAAGGCATTCTTGCCGATACCAGCGGCATACATTTATCATATATAGTGCCTGTATTAGGTTTTGCTTACCTGGCATTTTTTGCCTGGAAAGTAAGCGGCGAATTGAGGAAACAAGGCATCGACCTTGACCATGTTGAGGCAGCAGGCGGCCATTAATTAATAATGAGTAAACTTTCTTTCGACCAGATATTTATGAACCTGGCTGGTGACCTGGCCAAGCGTTCGCATTGTGTAAAGGCGCAGGTAGGTGCGGTGTTAACTAAAGATACCCGCATTATATCGGTGGGCTATAACGGCCCACCTGCCGGCACTCATAACTGTGACGAGGAGTGGCCCGAAACCGGCTGTCCGCGTGATGCCCGTGGAAGCTGCTCCCTGGCCCTGCATGCCGAAGAAAATACGATACTTTACGCCGTAAAAAACGGTGCTAAATTAGAAGGGGCGACAATGTACACCACATTATCGCCATGCTTGCCATGCGCACGATTAATATATTCGGCAGGTATAACCAAGGTGTATTACGAGCACTCGTATGCCCAATACAAAGGCCTCCCCAGTGATGAAGGCGTGGATTTTTTAAACCGTTTTGGTGTGGAGGCAGTCAGGTTTGAGCCTGATGGCGATGTGGTTACTTCTTAAGAAAAGGTTCTACTTTAGCTAATGCAAAGGCCAGTTGTTGATCGGGCGTAATATTGGTATTATCCAATATGATGGCATCCTCAGCACGCACCAGCGGACTTTCCTTCCGGGTTGTATCCGAGTAATCGCGGTGAGCAATGTTCTCAAATATCTCTTCCAGGGTAATATCAGGGTTGGTGGCCTGTAGTTCTTTGTAACGGCGCTCGGCACGTACTTTAGGGTCGGCGGTCATAAACAGTTTTACCTGGGCATTGGGGAACACCGTGGTGCCAATATCGCGCCCATCCATTACAATGTTTTTTGATTTACCCATGCGCTGCTGCTGGGCTACCATCTCCTTACGCACCTCGCGTATGGCCGAAACAGGACTTACCATTGCAGATACCGGCATCAAGCGTATTTCGTCCGATACTTCCTCATCATTTAGGGTAATGTGGGTTTGATAATCGCGCGAGTGAAAATTGAGGTGTATGTTCTTCAAGGCTTCGGTAACTTGCTCCGCATCATTAATATCCACGTTATTGCGTAAAAAATACAGGGTTACGGCACGGTACATAGCGCCGCTATCTACATAAATAAAGTGAAGTTTTTTGGCTAATGCCTTGGCCAATGTACTTTTTCCGCACGACGAATAACCGTCGATAGCCACCACAATGTTCTTGCTCATTACAGCGGTAAATGTACGAAAATGCTGTGGAAGTTGCCGTGAAAATGTAAGGTCAGGGGATGAACTTGGTCATTTGCGAGAGGGAGTTTTCCCCTCTTGAGAGGGGCAGGGGTGTGTCATTACGTTGGACAGGGCTTGCAAGCGTAGAGACACACCCCTGCCATCACACTGCCTTTCCCGCCCCCTCTCAAGAGGGGAATGTTTGTGCTATAAATAATTAAACTTAGTTTTGAACAATGAATATTCCTAAATCCGAATTACAAAAAGAAATAACTTACAAAGCATCACGTAGCGGGGGCAAAGGCGGCCAAAACGTAAACAAGGTGTCAACCAAAGTTGAATTGCTGTTTGATATACAAGCCTCCCTGTTATTTACCCCCGAACAAAAAGAACTCATGCTTGGCAAACTGCAAAACCGCCTTAATAAAGACGGCCTGCTGCAGGTATTTAGCGAGGAAGAACGCAGCCAGCTCATGAACAAAGAACGGGCCTTAGATAAGATGCTGGTTATATTAGAAAGATCGCTTTATGTACAAAAGCCGCGCAAGGCCTTGAAGGTAAGCAAACAAGCCAAGGCTAAAAGATTAGAAGCAAAGCGTATGCAATCAGTGAAGAAGCAGTTACGTAAGGGCGGTATAGGCCATGAGTAAACAAAAAGGCTTACTTTAAGAGTAAGCCTTTCTATAAAATCAATAAATACTGAAATTAAATTTTTTCGGTAATGCTCCAGTCGGCAGGGTATAGCCAGTACACTTGTCCGTTAACTGAAACTGCAAATTTTATATCGAAGTAAAACTGAATATAACCTTCAAAGTTAAATTCGGTACCGTTGTAGGTACCATTAGCTTTGTAAGGTATTTGTGCCGATTGAATGCCCGTAGGTGTATAATAAAGGTCTTTCAGAGTAAAGTCGTTATACTGATCTATCACCTTTTGATCTCCGGTTTTACTGTTGTATTGAACGTGCGAAGTTTGCTTACCGTTAATAGTTACCACGCCAAAGCTACCCATGGCCACATAATCTTCTTTAACGGTCATTTCTTCGCGGGCTGCTGCGGTTTCTTTAACGGTGTGTATGCTATCTTTTAAAGCATAGCCGTTAAACACGTTGTTGCCGCCGCATAAATAGGTAAGTTTTAAAAAGCCCTTAACAGTTTGGGTAAGTCCATTTGCCGATATATAGCTGTTAATTATCGAGTCGGTAGTGGCGCCGCAAGCCGGGGGGACAGTACGTTCGGCATATGATAGGTTACCTTTAGTTGCAGTTACGGTTTTAGCACTGCCTTGTTTAAAGTTTTGGTATAAGCTTTTGCCTAATTGTAAAGCAAATTCTTTTTGGCTGAGCGTTGTTTTTTCGTTAGCCTGGTCGCCCTTTTTGCACGAAAAGTTAAATGAGATTATACCAGCAAGTACTGCTGTAAAGAGAAGTTTTTTTGTAATGTTGTACATGTTTGTGATAAGCAACAATTTGTGGTATAAAAATATAAAATAATATTCGGATGGTAAATGGTTATGTTCATTTTGCTTAACAAAATTACCTTCACTTTAAATTAATTAATATAGATTTCATCTTGTGCTAATTGTGTTTTTGATACGGCCTTATTTTACATGTTGTGATTTCATGGTTCGTGATGTAAACCAAATTGTCCTTATTATAATTCCGAAGACTTCAAGTAATCGGGTTTAGAAGATTTTTCGACACTCCACACACTTTCCACTTTTGCCGCGTAACGAAATGAGCGGGTTTACTTTCCAAACCTATACGCCACATTAATTGATCCCCACTGGTGGGTGTTGTAACGCTGCGTTTTAACGTCTTTGCTATGCACGGCCACTTCAAAACCCAGATTAACGCGCTTGCCCGAAAAGCCTACACCTATCTGGTGACTGATCATAATGGGTTCGGGTTTGCCGGTAACTTCCATGCCGGTCGGGTCGTCTTTTTTGTTGACCAGGGCACCTTGTACCGTTGCATCATATGCTATGTAGTTAAACATAGGTTTATAGTAAAAAAATAATTCCTTTTTGTGCAGCGGGGCAATGGCGTTGCGGGTGGCTGTGCTTTGGGTACTGTATGAGTTAAACAGCTGGTTAAAGTTACCCAGTCGTACCATAGGGCCAACGGCAATGTTATTAAAGGCAGTGCCCGCATTTAACATGCCCGATGCTGTTAAATCAATCCACTCATTGCGCGCCAGCAGGCGGTTATAATCGAGCGATAAGTTGATAACCGGAGTATTGCGTATCTGGTATTCCCAGCCGCTTAGCTCATAAAAGCCAAAGGTATCGTGTATCACCTGCTGGGCTTGCTCACCCTTTGCCGAGGGCCCAATTACGCCCACTTGTACGCCTATCTTAAAATTGCTCTCGTTACGGTAAAGCAGGTTGAGTGATCCGCCTGCATACAAATACCCGGCAAAAGGACGATCGATATAAGCCGGGTTGGGTTGACCATTAACAGTGATACTGCCCGATTGAGGATTAAATATCTTTTGCCCTACCTCAATGGTTAATACTTTATTTACCAGCTTATCTATACGTTTAATATCCATACCCCGGCGGTAAAAAACAAATAATCCGTTGGTGTAATACCGGTCTGAGCCTTGAGCGAGAAAAGAATCATTATCAGACTGAAAACCAAACTCCTGGGTACGTACCTGTGCCAGCGATTGGAGTGCTGCAATACCCAGTAAAACACTGAAAGCAAATTGTTTAAAGTTCATTGGGGCCAATTAAGGCTCTAAAAATAACAAAAGCCGGATAAACTACCCGGCTTTTGTTGTTTAATATTATTTATTAAAAAGTATAACCAAAACTCAACCCGAAATAGTAGGGGATAAAGTTGTTTTTGTTAAACACAGGGTTCAAGCTGGCTCTGAAGTTAAAGCCGCCATCAACGGGTTGGTAACGGTAGCCAAAGGTCATAGTGCCAATGGTGGTATTTACATCGTCAAAAACAAAAAAATCGTCTTCTTTATTGCTGCCATTGGTACTTATAAATGTTGCGCCCAAACCAACTTCAAAGTATTTGCCTTTTTTACCTAATAAGTAATTCACCTGAACCGGTAATGTTAATATTGAATTATCATCGGCCGATACATACCCGGCACCCGCGCGACCACCCCAGCCATTGCGGGCCTTGCCAAAGCGGGTGTCGTAATTTAAAGAGAATAGCAAACCAGGGCCTAACAGTTCGGCATAAACGTTTTGTGCCCTTGGGCCTTCTTCAATTTGAGCATGTGTACGGTTGCAAAAAAAGCACAGCGTTAGCAGAGTTGCCAGAGAAATTTTGGATAAGGTTTTCATTGAGTATTATTTATGCACTAAATATACTCAATGAAACCTAATACCCAATACCTAATTAAAATTGCAGGGCCGGCTTTTCGTCGGCTTTAACGGTTAAATCAAGCGGCTCGGCTACCAGTTCGTTCAGCAGGGCGAGGTTTATTACATCCCGCATTTCTTTTACGTAATGGAAACGCAGGTCTTTAATATAGTCTTCTTTAATCTCCAGTATGTCTTTCTGGTTGCTCTGGCAAAGTATGATGTCTTTTATATTGGCGCGTTTGGCGGCCAGTATTTTCTCCTTAATACCACCCACAGGCAGTACACGGCCGCGCAGGGTAATTTCGCCCGTCATGGCCAGATTAGGTTTTACCTTACGCTGTGTAAAGGCCGAGGTGAGGGCAGTTAACATGGTTATACCAGCCGATGGGCCATCTTTAGGGGTAGCTCCGGCAGGTACATGCACGTGTATATCCCACTGTTCAAACAGCTTTTGATCGATGTTAAAGTAAGCAGCATGAGCACGCAGGTAAGCCAGCGCAATAGTGGCCGATTCTTTCATTACATCGCCCAAACTACCGGTTAAGGTTAAACGCCCTTTACCCGGACTTAAACTGGCCTCGATAAATAAAATGTCGCCGCCTACCTGTGTCCAGGCCAGGCCGGTTACCACGCCGGCAACGTTGTTATCTTCGTACAAATCTTTATCAAATATTGGAGCGCCTAAAAAGCGTTCTACATCTTTTTTGCTGATCACAGCACTAAATTCTTCTTCCATGGCAATGCTTTTGGCAACACCACGTACAATAGAGCCTACCTGTTTTTCTAAACCACGCACGCCCGATTCGCGGGTGTAATCCTCGATCACCTTTTCCATTACATCATTTTTTATGGTAACGTCTTTGGTTTTTACGCCGTGGGCTTCGCGCTGTTTAGGTAGCAGGTGTTGTTTGGCTATCTCAATTTTTTCTTCGATGGTGTAACCGTTTACCTCGATGATCTCCATACGGTCTAACAAGGCCGGTTGTATGCTGCTTAACGAGTTGGCGGTGGCTATGAACATTACGTTACTCAGGTCAAAATCCAGCTCCACATAATGGTCGTAAAAGCTGCTGTTTTGTTCAGGGTCTAACACCTCCAGTAAAGCCGATGATGGGTCGCCACGGTGATCGTTACCTACCTTATCGATCTCATCCAGTATAAACACGGGGTTGGCTGCACCGGCTTTTTTAACCGACTGGATAATGCGGCCCGGCATGGCGCCAATGTACGTTTTACGATGACCGCGTATTTCGGCCTCATCGCGCACACCACCTAAAGCCATGCGCATATATTTACGGCCCAAAGCTTTGGCTATTGATTTACCCAGCGATGTTTTACCCACACCCGGAGGGCCAACTAAACAAAGGATAGGGGCCTTCATGTTATGTTTCAGCTTTAACACGGCCAAATATTCTATAATACGGCGCTTAACCTTATCTAAACCAAAGTGGTCTTTATCCAGCACCTTTTGGGCGCGTTTAAGGTCAAAGTTGTCTTTGGTAAACTCGTTCCACGGTAAACCTAACAGTAGCTCCAGGTAATTTATCTGTACAGAATAATCGGCCGCGGCAGGATTAATGCGTTGCAGTTTTTCCAGCTCTTTGTTAAAATGGGTGCTAACCTCTTTGCCCCATTTCTTTTTAAGCGAACGTGCACGCAGGTTTTCCAGTTCTAAATCGGGCGTATTACCACCCAGTTCTTCCTGTATGGTTTTAAGTTGCTGGTTTAAAAAGTAATCGCGTTGTTGCTTATCTAAATCAGTACGTACCTTGGTTTGTATCTGGTTTTTAAGTTCCAGCATCTGCAAATCGGTGGTCAAATGCTCTAACACAATATTGGCACGGTCGCGCAGGCTCGGGGTTTCGAGCAGGCGTTGTTTGGCCTCAATATCAGCATTCATGTTAGAGGCCACAAAGTTGATGAGGAACGAGGTGCTCTCGATATTGCGAATGGCTATACCTGCCTCGCTCGGTATATTGGGCGATAGTTGTATGATGCTCATGGCCATGTCTTTAACCGAAGATACCATGGCCTTAAACTCTTTGTCCTCTTTAATAACGGTATCCTTAAAAGGTTCAATGTTAGCCTTTAAATAAGGATCGCTTTGTACTTCATCTTTTAAAATGAAACGCCTTTTACCCTGTAAAATAACCGTGGTATTTCCATCAGGCATTTGCAGCATTTTAACAATTATGGCGGTGGTACCTACGCTGTGCAGCTGGTCAAACTCAGGGTCTTCAATATTTACATCGCGCTGGGCAACCACACCAATCAGGCGGTCGCCTTTATTGGCATCACGTATAAGTTTGATAGATTTATCGCGCCCAACAGTAATAGGTATAACCACACCCGGAAACAAAACAGTATTGCGTAAAGGAAGAATAGATAAAACTTCAGGTACTTGCTCATTATTCATCTCTTCTTCATCCTCTGATGACATCAGCGGGAAGAACTCTGAATCTTCGTTTATAATTGGTAATGCATTTTTAAAATCAAACGGATCGAAACTCATCAAATACCCTTTCTATATAATGGTAGTAAAAAACGTCAAGTTGTCAGCCTGAATATGAACAGGCTGGTAGAGGCATTGCAAAAGTACGCTTTTGAGCCTTAACGAGCTAATGTGGCAATACATATGCCAATAAAGTTGAGTATGCCAATTTATAGTAGATACGTGCATAAACAACAATTTGTATTGATAATTGTAGTTGAATTACTATACTTGCCAACGGTAGTCGTGAAAAAACGTCATGCCTGTTTTAATATAAGCATTCTGCCTGTTAGAAAAAAGTTTTACACATAAGAAAAAAGCACGCAATAAATAGCTTGCTTACAAGTTATTATATTGTTAAATTGATTTAGCAGCGTAATTAAATGATGAGACTGTCCGTCATATTGTCTTTCATGATTGTTTCTATGGAAACGTCGGCCCAAAACGCCTATCTTAAATTAGGATACCAGGCATTGATGGATAAAGACTTTAAAACCGCTATTAAGCAGCTGGAAAAGGCCTGTATTGTTGACTCGAACAGCACTAATGCCTTGTGGATGCTGGGCTACTCCTACTTCCACAGCGAAAATTATAAAAAATCGATTACTGCCTACTCTAAGGTAATTGCCATTGATAAAACTAATAAAGACGCATACTATTTCCGCTCAAAGGCTAAAAGCAATTTAGCTAAAGATGTACAGCTGCCTATCCCCGAGCGCGAAAAAATGTATTTAGGCGCTATATCTGATTTGGGGAAGGCCATCATCATCAAATCCGACGATGTGTATTTCCAAAGCCGGGGCTTGGCCTATCGGGATTACGCTGTGTACAAAATGCAGACGGCCGGGTATGATAAAAACCAGGTGGTAAATGGCCTCAAAGCCGCCATAGCCGATTTTGAACACGTATTGGCTAACAACGGCAGCCGCGGTGATATTGCCTCGCTGTTAGATGTTTGCAAAGAAAAAATGGCTACGGTTACAGGGCATCGCTAATAGCTCCAATCTCAACCTAAATTCTCTCGGGAGGGAGGACTTTTAAAAAACATCCCATCAAATTCAGGTCAAAAAATTTGTTACCCTAATTTTATTCGTTGGGGTAATTTAACTTTGGCCAATTTTTACAGATACATTATGGCATTTTTAAATCCGCGGATAGCACAGTTAAAGCAACAAATAGAGCCTTTAAGGGCACAACTTATCGGTCATCAACTGTATCAGCACATACAAACCCTTGATGATTTGAATGCCTTTATGGAGCACCATGCTTTTGCCGTGTGGGATTTTATGTCGTTGCTGAAAGCCTTGCAGCAAAAGCTAACCTGCACCAACGTGCCTTGGATGCCCGTAGGCAATGCCAATACCCGTTACTTGATCAATGAAATTGTAACCGGCGAAGAAAGCGATGTGGATGAGCAAGGCAACCGCACCAGCCATTTCGAGCTTTACCTGCGGGCCATGCAGCAGGCCGGGGGAGAGGCGCATGCTATAAAAGCGTTGTTTAATGAGCTGCAAAATGGTAAAAACATTGATGAAGCCTTAATTATTGCCGATATACCTCAGGCTGCCCGCAGCTTTGTACAGCATACTTTCGAGGTAATTGATACTAATGAGCCCCATATACAGGCAGCCGTGTTTACTTTTGGCCGCGAGGATCTGATACCGGATATGTTTATCAGCATGGTAAAAGAAATTAGCAGCCAGTTCCCCGGTAAAGTTGATTTACTGCTTTACTACCTTGAGCGCCACATTGAAGTAGATGGAGACCATCACTCACAACTGGCCTACCAAATGACGGCCGAACTTTGCGGTGAAGATGAAACTAAATGGACCGAAGCCACCCAGGCCGTTAAGTCAGCCCTGCAAGCACGTATTGCTTTGTGGGATGGTATTTTAGAGAGCATTAAAGTAGGGGTGGAGTAAATAGGGGAGCTTTTTACTCGTTGTCATTTCGAACGATATAGAGAAATCTTATACGTGTGTAAACTTATCGCACGTATAGGATTCCTCCTTAGGTCGGAATGACAGGTGGTGAATATATTATTAAAGAGTACAGCGTCTTGATTCCTGACTCTGTACTCTTTAATCTAAAATTAGATTTTCTCCAGTTCGCTTTTCACAAATTCAGCCAGATCTTTTACATACCCGGCACTGAAATCAAATTTCACACCTGCCGTTTCGTAAATCTCTTTAATGGTTTTGGTGTAGCCTAATTTCAGTGCATCAAGGTATTGCTGCAAGCCTTTCTCCGGGTTTTCTTTATAGTTTTTCCATACCGCAATAGCGCCTAACTGGGCCATGCCATACTCAATGTAATAAAACGGCACCTCAAATATGTGCAACTGCTTTTGCCAAAGGTTTTCTTCTGCCTCGGGGTGTTCGCTCCAATCAATAAAACCTGCGCCAAAGCGTTCATAAATTTGTGTCCAGGCTTCGGTGCGCTGGGCATCGGTATGATCGGGATTTGTGTATAGCCAGTGCTGAAACTGGTCTACCACGGCTACCCAAGGCAGGGTTTTCAGTACGTCGATAAGCTGGTCGCGTTTGGCGCGTTTCAGTTCTTCTTCGTTGCTGAAGTACACATCCCAGTTATCCATCGAGATCAGCTCCATCGACATAGAAGCCAATTCGGCTACCTCGCTTGGGCAATGCTTAAAATCGTTCAATTCCAATCCGGCGGTAAGGAAAGTATGCACAGCATGGCCGCCCTCGTGCACCATGGTGGTTAGATCGCGGAAGGTATTCGCCGAGTTCATGAAGATAAACGGTGCACCGGTTTCGGCCAGTGGGTAATTGTAACCACCCGGAGCCTTGCCTTTGCGGCTTTCTACATCAAACAAGCCATTGGCTTTCATGATCTCCAAACGTTCGCCCAAATATGGGTCGATATTATTAAAGCATTGAATTGATTTGTTCACCAGATCCTCGCCATTGGCAAATGGTTTTAAAGCTGGTTTACCGGTAATATCTACATCCATATCCCACGGTTTCAGTGCATCCAAATCTAAAGCTTCTTTACGCTTGTGGGCTTGCTCGCGCAAAATGGGCACCATCTCGGTTTCAATAGCGGCATGAAAATCGTAGCAATCCTGCGGGGTGTAATCAAATCTGCCCAGTGCCTGAAACATGTAATCTCTAAAATTTTCGAAACCTGCGTTTAAAGAAACCTTGTGACGAAGCACCATCAATAAATCAAAAAGCTCATTTAATGGCTTTTTATCCTGTAACCTGCGGGTAGTTATCTTTTCCCAGGCTTCCTGGCGTTTGGCGCGGTCGGTATCTTTTAAAATGGCGGCGGCTTGCTCCAAGGTAAATTCCTTACCCCCAATTTCAACCGACATGGCACCGGTTATTGATTGGTATTTCTGCTGCTCAAGCTGTATCTCGGTTTGCACCGGAATATTTTCCTCACGGAACAACTCCAATGATTTTTTAATGCTGCGCAAGTATACAAAATATTTGTCGTGGTCAAGCTGATCTATGAATTCACTATCAACCAGTTTTTTGTTCAACTCATTATTGTAAGGCGCAATTTTAGGTTCAATCTCCGTGGCAAAATACTGGAATTTTTGCAGAAGGTCTTCGTCGGCCGTGTTGCAGGTCATGCGTATGTAGCGCCATGCAAAATCCTCTTCCAGGGCAGCTTCCAGCTCGCTGCGGTCGCGCAACCATTGTTCCAATTCTTCAACCGAATTAATGTTGCGTGAGCTTAATTCTTTGTAAAGCGGTTCGAGGTTTTCCCATTTTATTTCTAATTGTGCGGGAATGTATGTTCTTTCTTTAGCGTTTATCATTTTCAAATATGCGTATGTGCAAATGTGCATATGTGCCGATGATAAAGCAAGTGTTGAGGTAAGAATTTACATAAAGCCGTATGTTGAACAAATTCAAGTCCGCTCACTAAACTTTTATTCAGTTAAACGATCTTCGAACTATATTTGGGAGTTCCCCTTTGGGTCGGGCTTTCCGTTGCAAGTCCTCGTTTCGCTACGCTGCACTCCGGGCTTTCCACTGCAATTCCTAACTCATTATTGCTTAAACAAAGTTTGCGACAGATGTTTTATGCCATCCTCGTAGCTTGTAGGCTTCACATTAAACGCCCGCTCAAACTTATCCGAATTAAAAATATAGTCATGGTCATACTGGTAATACATTTCAACCGTGCCCTGTATGGTTTTTTTGAAAAGGCCCAGGAGTTGCAGCATGAACTTATTCACCGCCGTGTAACCGGGTTTGGTATTAAACACCCGGGCCGCCAGCTCAATAAACTGTTTGCCTTGTAGTGGTGCAGCGGTAGGCAAATGCCATATTTGATTATCATGTTCGGGGTGCTGGCCTAACAAATACATGGCTTCGCCAGCATCGGGCACATAGGTAAAACTGTGTAAGGTTTGAGCGTTGCCCATCCACATGGCTTTTTCCTTTTTGGCATATTTGTCAAGCACCATCATGTCAAAAAAGCTGTTCATGCTTTCGGCACCATAAAAATCGGCAGCACGGGCAATAGAAGCCTGCAGATTACCGGTACTGACCTCGCTCATCAATTGTTCGGCTACCTTAGCCCTCACTTCTCCTTTTACGCTAATGGGGTTATAAGGCGTGGTTTCAAGCATAGGGCCGTTAACCAACCCGTACATGTATACATTATCAAAAAATATGAGTCGGGCATTGGCATTGTTTGCAGCATTAATGATGTTTTGCATAATTATGGGCCACTGCTGTTTCCAAACGTCTTTATCGTACACCAAACCGGCACACATGTAAATTACGGTTGCGCCTTTGGTTGCTTCTATAACTTCGGCTTGCCGGGTAAGGTCGGCCTTTTGCCAGGTAACGTTAGGGTTATTAAAATTCACCTCACTGCGGCTCACCAGCTTTACCGGCAAATTAGCTTGTATGAATTGTTTGGTAAGCGCGTTAGCCACCGGGCCGCCTGCTCCTAATATAATATGCATAGTTTTGAGTATTTGATAAGCCAAAGGTAGACCTGCGCTGATGCTCAAAACGTTAACAAAAGATAAGAATTTGGTTGAGTGGTGAGTAGTTGAATGGTGAGTGGGCAATTGTGAGTGGTGAGAGAGTGGTGTAGATTGGTGTTTTTTTAGAATTGAATTACTCATTAATCCAGGAGTGATAAATTCTGCAGTTCAATAAAATTCTTATAATTCCGGTTCAAAGAGATTTTTCGCCAACCAATATACGCTTGCGTATGCGCGATAACGACACATGGGTTACACCCAAAAAATGTGCAATATAATGTTGAGGAATGCGCTGTATAATATCCTTACCAGTACTGAGGAGCTTTAAATAACGCTCCTCTGGCGTTTGGGTAACAAAGGAGGCAATACGGTCTTCATAGCAGCAAAGGTAATGCTCGGCCAGCAGGCGGCCAAAGCGTTCCATTTTGTAAGCCAGTTGCGGGTTAGCCAAAAGTGTTTCCCACTGCTTGCGGGTAACTACAATCAGATCGGTATCTTCCAGAGCTTGAATGTAATTAATGCCAGGTTCGTGCTTCAAAAAACTTTTATAAGAACTTATAAATTCATGGTCGAAACAAAAATAGCCTGTAAACTCAGTGCCATCCTTAATGTAAAAAAACCTTACAGAGCCATTTATAATAAATCCCAAACGGTCTTCGATCTTTTCGGCAACGGTAAAATATTCTTTCTTTTTGAGAGTGAGATAACCAACATGTTGAGAGCATATCTGCCATTCTTCGTCGGTAAAATCAACAAAGCGCGCCATACCGGCCCTGAACTTTTGATTGGCTATCTGTGTATCCACAACCTGTCAATTAAAAAGAATACAGCAAATACTACACTGGCAATGCCGTTAGTAGTCATGAAGGCGAAGTTTACGCGGCTTAAATCATTTGGTTTAACCAAACGGTGCTGATATACCAGCATGCTGCAATAGACCGCAATGCCAATATAATAGGCAAAGCTAAACTCGTAAAAAACAGCCGGCAAAATGATAAATATGGCCGAGAGTACATGCAAAAAAGTAGACAAGTTTAAGGCCCTTACCGTACCTAAGGCACTCGGTATTGAGTGCAGGTTATTGCTGCGGTCAAAGTCTTCATCTTGCAGGGCGTAAATAATATCAAACCCGCTTACCCAGCACACCACCGCTAACGAAAAGAATACCGGCAGCATAGCAAACTCTCCGGTTACTACCAGGTAGGCACCAATGGGTGCCAATGATAACCCTAAGCCCAACACCAAATGGCAAAGCGCCGTAAACCGTTTAGTTGCGCTGTAACCCAGCACCACCAGCAATGCCACCGGCGACAGGTAAAAGCACAGTTTGTTAATAAATAAAGTAGTGATGATGAACAAACTGCAATTAACCAGCGTGAATATCAACGCGCTTGAAGGAGTGATTCGCCCCGCAGGAATATCACGCACTTTGGTGCGGGGATTCATCGCATCAATATCGCGGTCGAGGTAGCGGTTAAAGGCCATGGCCGAGTTACGGGCAAATACCATACACAATAGCATCAACAGTAGTTTTACCCAGTTAAAAGTATGCTCAGTTGTAGATACCGCCAAAAAAAAGCCAATAAAGGCAAACGGCATAGCAAATATGGTATGCGAAAACGTAACTAAGGAAAAGTATTTTTTCATTTTTATCAATCAATCTTTTTCCCCTCTTGAGAGGGGTAGGGGTGTGTCATGTACACATGCAAATCTCCCAACATGTTTCCCCTCTTGAGAGGGGTTAGGGGTGTGTCATTACATATACAAATCAAACCCTGCTTTTAAACTCTTCTAAATATGCTTCCAGCGTTTTCAAAACATTGAACATGTCATTTATTACTTCAAACTCACTAAATCTAATTACAGTCAAATTGTAAATACCTAACTCTGCATCACGTTGAGCATCTGCTTCGCTAATGCCCTCATGATAACGTCCGTCTATTTCAATCACCAAATCTAACTCAGCGCAGTAAAAATCGACAATATAATTCAGCAAGGGCTTTTGTCGTTGGAAATCATAGTTGTGAAACTGTTTGTTCCGCAACTCTTGCCAAAGTTTTATTTCTGCGGGAGTACTATTGTTTCTTAACTGCCTTGCAAGTTCCTTTAGGTGTGCTTTGTAGGGGATTATTTTGCGTGGCATTTTATATGCTAAATTAATTAATCACTTCGAGAAGACGCACTCTTAGTTTGTTAGCTGCTCGCTTTGAAGGACACACCCCTGCCCCTCTCAAGAGGGGAAAACTTCAGGCATACTGAAAAAATTAAAACTCACTAATCAAACCTCTTATAATCAGGCTTAACAAACGTTTTATTTATCTCATCAATAAAGCCCAGCACTTCATCTTTACCTAATTTATTTTCAGATGATGTGATGAAAAACGGAGGTGCTTCTTCAAAAGTTTCCAGTAACGCTTTACGGAAAAGTGCAACATTCTGGTCGGTTTTTAGTCCAGACTGTTTATCGGCCTTGGTAAATACCACCACAAACGACAAGCCCTTTTCGCCAAGCCAATTGCAAAACTCCACGTCTATTTTTTGCGGTTCCAGGCGGCTATCAATCAGTACCAGCACGCATTGCAAACTCTCCCGTTTATCAAGGTAGGTGCGGATAAATTTGTTCCAATCCTCTTTTTTGGTTTTTGATATACGGGCATAGCCGTAGCCGGGTAAATCAACCAGGTACCAATGCTCATTAATGTAAAAATGATTTATGAGCTGGGTTTTACCAGGCGTTTGCGACGTTTTGGCCAACCCTTTTTTATTGGTCAGCATATTAATCAACGAAGATTTACCTACATTGGAGCGACCAATGAAAGCGTACTCCGGTTTTTCGGGAGGGGGTAGTTTTGATATTTGCGTGTTACTGCAAATAAATTCAGCAGATTTGACAATCATGGTACAAAGGTAACAGTTGTATATCTTAAATTTGATGTTTAAACATATAATTACATGAGCTACACAATTCCTGCACAAACCCGTATTGGTCATGTGCATTTAAAAGTAAGTGATCTGCAACGCTCCATTGCTTTTTACTGCGGCCTGTTAGGTTTTGAACTGGTAATGAAATATGGCGAGCAGGCCGCTTTTATTTCGGCAGGGGGCTATCATCATCATATTGGGTTGAACACCTGGCACAGCTTAGGCTCCGAACCTGCACCTGATCGCTATCCCGGCCTGTATCATACCGCAATTTTATATCCCGAGCGCAAAGACCTTGCTGCTATAATGCAACGTTTAATTGATGTTAAGTACCAGCATATTACCGGCGCGTCAGACCATGGCGTATCAGAAGCTATTTACCTGAACGACCCCGATCTTAACGGTGTAGAACTTTACTGGGACCGCCCCAAAGAGCTATGGCCGCAAGATGAAGCCGGTAACTTAACCATGTTTACCCGCCGTTTAGACATTGATAACCTGCTGGCCGAACTGAAGTAATACCTAAAAAAACTTTTCGAGCTTAAGGCCGTAGGTAAGCAGCGTATTCTCGGCCTTGGTACGGGTAATTCTGTTGTAGGTTAACGAACTGTTTAGCGCCAGCCAGTTGGTGATCTTAAAACCTAAGGCAAAATTTGTGCGTATGATGTGATCATTTTTGCGGGTTAATGATGGTTGCCAAAAGTTGCCGCTATCAATGGTAATTAAATTATTAAATACAAAATGCATTTGCAGCCTTAATGAGTTTCGGTAGGTGTAATATAACTCGCGCGTGGTATCGCTGGTATTAATATCACTAAGGTCATAAAGTATACCATCGCTTAAATTAAGGTAAGCGTTGGGTTTATCTAAAATACTGTAAGCAATACCACCACCGGCCAGCAATTGGTTGTTTATTTTAAGCGAGTAGCTGGTATTATAATTAGCCAGCCCCCAATAATAAGCATGAGGTATGGCTTTGTACAAGTTAAAGTCTACCGATGAAGAATAATCATTATTGGTTAGCGCGCCGTTTGATTTGCCATACACCCAGGTGTTGGTAGCGTTAAGGGCGATGCTCTCCTTTTTCATTTCAAACCTTAGTCCGTTATTGAGCAAATAAGTATTGCCCTCGGGCGCCCGGTTGGCGGTTCCGGTGCCGTTAAAAACAACATGGTAGTTTGTAGTGTCGTTAAACTGAGCTCGGGCCGTAAACCCCGCCAGCAGTAAGAGTGGTATAATTATAAAAGTTTTTTGCATTCAAAAGCAGTTTTCAAACAACCGCTTTTAAAAGAATGGTGCTGTGGGTTGTGCGCTTCCCCTCTTGAGAGGGTGGAGGGGTGTGTCATTTTTAACCTGAAAAGTTTAAATGACACACCCCTGCCAATACTCAACCTTGCCCACCCCCTCTCAAGAGGGGAATACTTTAAAAGCGGTTTGGTAATCATTTAACCGACAACCAAACCGCCCTATTGTTTGCCTAACAAAAACCTTATGCTTATCCCAACATCAATGTATCATCGTCATCGGTAAGGCTCAATTGTATGTTCTCGCTACCGGCAATACCCTCAATGGAGCCCTGTATGTGTACCGCGCTTAATAATACTTTTTCCAGTTGCTTTTCGCGCACCTTCCATAGTTTTTCCATGGCTTCGCGCTCACGCTGAATAGACAGGCGCATACTGCCAAAACCCTCGCGCAGGGCTTTCCATTGCTCGTTAAATTCGCTGCTGGTGAGGTAATCGTACAGCAGGTGCATTTTATCGCCTTTACCCTCCTGTGCCTTTATAATGGCCGAAGTTTTCATTACGCCCTGGCGTAACACGTACGATACCGCCTTTACCTCGCTGAACGAACATATCCAAACGCCGTCTTTCTCGCCAAAGCATTCCATATCCTTAGGGTAGCATTGGGTAACAATAACGGCAATATCGGCACCCATGGCGCGCATATCTTTTTTTAGCTTCTCTATCCAGTCGCCGCCAAACTCTTTGGTGCGTTTGCTTTCATAGATGATTTTGCCGCATTCCTGCCCAAACTGGTTGCGCACGGTTTGTATACAATCGGCCCCGCGTATACCTTTGCCCACCTCGCTCACCATATCAAACGGAAAGTAACTGCGTAGCTGTTCTTCCAGCATCAGCTCCTGCACTTCGCCCTGCAACTGCATCGAGCCTTGCTCGGCTTTGCGCTTCATTTCTTCGGCCAGCTTTTTTTGGTCGTCCAGTTGCTTTTCCAATTCTTTTACCTTAAACTGGTATTCGTTATCGCGCAGGGAGAATTTTTCGGCTTCCTGCTTGCGTATCTGCTCGGCCAGGGCTTCTCGCTGTTCCTGTAATTTACGCTCGGTCACCAGTTCCAGTTCTTCTTCGCGCTGTTTTAAGCCTTGCTCTTTTTGTAAAAATTCCAGCTCTTTTTGGCGCGATGCACGCAGCTTTTCGTCCTGCTCCTTCAGGGAGTTTTCGAGCATGTGCATTTGGTTTTCCATATCGGCCTGAATGGTACGGCGAAGCGTTTGCTCCATATCCTGTTGCAATTCGCGCTTTTCTTCTACCAAACGTTGCTCAAACTGCTGTTGCTGCTGGCGCTGCTTAATGGCGTACTCCTCATCCTTTTTCTTATACTCATCTTCCTTTTGCTGGGTATACTGCTGCATTTTGTTACGAAGCTGCTTTTTATACTCCTCGGTCATTACCTCCTCAATTGGAAAGCTGTGACTGCAATTAGGACATTTTACTTCTGTGGCCATACCTTTTAATTACAGCATAAAGGTAACGGTAATTTTGCTAATTTTTTAAGCAAAGGTTTAAAGAGTGGAGGTGCTGGCTTTTAGGGGGGATGGTGCGATTCCCCTCTTGAGAGGGGTGGAGGGGTGTGTCATGTTATAGGATAGGTTTTTTCATGCAAGCGTACTGACACACCCCTGCCTCGCGCAATCCAACCCGCCCCCTCTCAAGAGGGGAATTTTGAAACTTCAATCCTTTTTTCAAATTATTTGTAATTTCATCATCAACAAAGCATCTAACTAACAAACACTAAAACACCATGCAAAACCACGAAATTGACTACCGCATTTTTGGCGAAGAAATGCAATACGTAGAAGTTGAGCTCGACCCGAGCGAAACCGCCATTGCCGAATCGGGCGCGTTTATGATGATGGACGAAGGCATACAAATGCAAACCATTTTTGGCGATGGCAGCCAGCAGCAAGGTGGCGGCTTAATGGGCAAACTGTTTAGTGCCGGTAAACGCTTACTGGTTGGCGAAAGTTTGTTCATGACCGCGTTTACCAACATCGGGCATGGTAAAAAACGCGTGAGCTTTGCATCTCCTTATCCGGGTAAAATTATCCCTTTAAATTTATCGCAATTAGGCGGATCGGTTATTTGCCAAAAGGATGCCTTTTTATGCGCGGCCAAGGGAGTAGCTATCAATATCGAGTTTCAGCGTAAACTGGGCACCGGCTTGTTTGGCGGCGAGGGTTTTATTATGGAACGTTTGCAAGGCGATGGTATGGCCTTTATGCATGCAGGCGGCCACGTGTTTGAACGCACTTTGCAACCCGGCGAACTCATTAAAATTGATACCGGTTGTTTGGTAGGCTACACCAGCGGCGTAAATTTTGATATTGAATTTATTGGCGGTATACGCAACAAAATATTTGGTGGTGAGGGTATATTTTTTGCAACCCTGCGTGGCCCGGGTAAAGTGTGGATACAAACCCTGCCGGTTAGCCGTTTGGCCAGCCGTATACTCAGTTATGGCGTTGGTGCACGTAAAGAGGAGGGCAGTATTTTAGGAGGATTGGGTAATTTGCTTGATGGGGATTAATGTTTTAAGTTCATAGTTGATGGTTCATAGTTCATAGCCGGAATTTGGCAGCTACCATGAACCATCATCTATGAACCATGAACTAACTATCTTCCCTTCAATTGTCGTATCTCTAACCGCAGTTCTTCTATGCTCTGTTTTATCTGGCGGTTTTCGAGGTAATAGTATATGGCAAAACCCAAAAATATTTTCCCTAACAAAAATACAGCGCCAAATATCCAACGCCATATTTTGTGTATGCGCATGTGGCTGGATGCACCTTCAACCTCAATATAGTCAGAGCCTTTTTTTGCTCTGCCATTTCCACTATAATTTTCATCCTGGCCGGGTGTATCGGGCAAATGCCGCGCGGTAACGGTCAAACCGTTTATTTCACTTTCAATCCGATCCCATATTTGTGGTGGCGGCGGTACGGCCATACGTTGTGCCAACTGCTCCAAATCACTTTCAATCTCACTTAAAGCTTCTTTTACAGCCGGAAACTGCTGTTTCATTTCCAGTACTTTACGCTCCTCAGCATCAGAGGTGGCACCGGTAATAAACGCTTCGAGGATGCCGCTTTCAATAAAATCGTGTACCCTCTTATCCATTTTTAATCATTGTAAAAGCTTCTTTTAATAGTCTTTTCACGTCGGTATCGGCTATATTCAATTCCTGCGCAAGGGTTGAAGTTGATTTTTGATAATAATAAACACCGCAAAACACAATTTGTTGCTCAATAGTTAAATTGCTCACAAAGCCGTCAAACTTTATGCGTTCGCTCGACATTATATCTTTGTTAGTATTGCGCACACGCACTCCACGTAGTTTGCTTTGGGCCAGTTTTCGTAAATTTTTCCATCTCAGGGTATCTGGCCCGTCAAAATCTTCCAGGTGTTTGGGTACTTCTTTAAAAATATCAACCAAATATTGCTCGGCAATATCCTTGTCCTTCACCAATTCAATTAAATATCCCAATAACCAGCTACTGTAACGGTAATACAGCGCCCTTGTTATTAAAACCTCATTGTTACTCAGGTTCCGGGTTTGTTCAATATTTAAACTCACACTAATTAGGGGGTAATTAATTTATAAAATTAATATAAAAAAGATACTTACATCGTATGTTATTGTATTTTTTTCAAATCTTTTAACAAAGTCAAATTTGTGTAACATTGGGTGTAAATCTCAATCTTATATATGCTTACACGCCGAGGTTTTTCATGATGCCTGTAAGCTTCGTCCCCGAGCCCGCACCTTAAGGGCCCCTTCAAAAACAATCAAAAATTTATTTATTACGAAAATGGAAAATTTATTCCTTTCTATGTGGTGGGTGCTGCCCGTTATTGCAGCCCTTGTTATGTACAAATTTGTACTTCAGGTATTTTTTGGGATGATCATAGTACCCGATAACCGGATTGGGTTGGTGGTTAAAAAATTTGCCCTCTTTGGTGCTGATCAGCGCCTGCCCGATGGCCGCATTATTGCCACCCGCGGCGAAGCTGGTATGCAAGCCAAGCCACTTGCCCCCGGTTTGTACTGGCGCTTATGGCCGTGGCAGTACAGCATTACCATGGAGCCCTTTACCATTATTGAGCAGGATAAGCTGGGACTGGTAAAGGCCAAAGACGGCGCACCGCTTGATACCGGCCGTGTGCTTGGCCGCCCGGTGGAGTGCGACAAGTTTCAGGATGCGCAAACGTTTTTAGATACCGGTGGACAAAAAGGTCCGCAGGCTGCATTTTTAACGCCGGGCAGTTACCGTATTAACACCTTTTTGTTTGAGATAGAAAAAGTGCCTATTACCCAGGTACACGAAAACAAGGTGGGCATTATTACCACTTTAGACGGAGAGCCTTTGGAAAAAGGCGAAATAGCAGGCGGTTCGGTTAATGGTCACCGCAACTTTCAGGACCCCATGGCCTTTATACATGCCGGCGGCAAAAAAGGCTTGCAGGAAGATGTAATACTGGCCGGTACTTACTACCTCAACCCCTGGTTTGCTATTTTAGAACAGGTGGAGATGATGCATATTCCCATTGGCTACGTGGGCGTGGTAAACTCCTTTGTTGGCCCCGAAGGTAAAGACACCAGCGGCGATAACTTTAAACATGGCAACATAGTGCACAAGGGCCAAAAAGGTGTGTGGGAAGATCCACTCGACCCTGGTAAGCACCCGGTAAATATTTATACCCACAGTGTGGAAGTAGTGCCAACTACCAATACCGTACTCAACTGGGCTAACAGCCGCAGTGAGGCGCATGAACTGGATAAGAACCTAAGCACCATTAACGTGCGCTCTTTCGATGGCTTTACGTTTAACCTGGATGTATCGCAGATCATCCATATACCGCGCAACGAAGCCCCAAAGGTGATAGCCCGTTTTGGTAAAATGAAAAACCTCATATCGCAGGTACTGGAGCCTACCATTGCCAACTATTTCCGCAACGCGGCGCAAAAGAGTGATGTGATAGGCTTTTTAACCAACCGTTCGCAACGTCAGGACGATGCCAAGGGCCACATTAGCCAGGTGCTGGCTGATTACAACGTGGTGGGTGTGGACACCCTTATAGGCGACATAAAGCCGCCCGAAGCCCTCATGAAAACCATGACCGACCGTAAACTGGCCGAAGAGGAACGCCATACCTACGAGGTGCAGCGCAGCGCCCAATTGGAACGTAAGGAGTTTGAAAGCGCCAAAGCCGGTGCCGACATGCAGCCCGAGGTGGTAAAATCAACCCGCCAGGTGGAAATCAACACCCAGATGGCCGCCGCCAAGGTTGCAGGCGCCAAAGGTGATGCCGAATCGCGCGTGATAAATGCCAAGGCCGATGCCGAGAACCGCACCATTAACGCCCGCGCCGATGCTGAAGCTAAAACCATCATAGCCAAAGCCGATGCCAGCGCCACCGAATTGAACGGTGCTGCCGATGCCGGCAAAATTAAAGCAATAGGTTTGGCCGAAGCCGAGGTAACCAAGCAAAAAACCGAAGCCATGGGTACCGAGCAGTACGCCATAGTGCGCGTAGCCGAGGCATTAGCCAGCAACGGTGTTAAACTTGTTCCTGAAATATTGGTGAACGGCAAAGACGGTGGTAATGGCGGTATGATTGATGCTTTAATAGGTAGCGAAATGCTGAAGAAGTTGCAGAAAGAGAATGAAGGATAGTTAGGCGTTTTAAAGGTTAGCGGTTGGTGACGAGGCCAGCCGCTATTAAAGGAAAAGCCTTCTAACTTGTCGCTTCGGTAGCGCTCATTGCCGCGCAGGCTATTTCTTTTGTCATAGCCACAAAAGAAACAAAAAGGCCTATCCACAACAATCCCTTCCACCCCACAGGCCAGCTCCCGGCCGGGTGTTGTGGCGGGCCACCGCTCTTTTAAACAGTACAGATGCCTGAAGTTGCAAAGCAAGTTCAGGCATTTGTGTTTAGCTTTTTACCGTTAGCCCTTCGCCCTTAACCTTTCACCTTTGGCCTCACAGTTCCCTTTTTTCCGTCGCCTCCCAGCTTCGGGGCGAAAGCGGGGCAGCACATGGTGGCTTGTGCGGTAGAAAAGGGCTTTTTGGATTTTGCTGAAGCGCGGGGTAAGCGGGAACGAAGTTGGGCAAAAGCTAAGCAGCCCGTGGT
The DNA here is from genome assembly GCF_031951985.1 of Mucilaginibacter terrae. NCBI lineage: Bacteria > Pseudomonadati > Bacteroidota > Sphingobacteriia > Sphingobacteriales > Sphingobacteriaceae > Mucilaginibacter > Mucilaginibacter terrae. Next base: position 4,576,026 of record NZ_JAVLVU010000001.1, read on the forward strand.
GCTGCCCGGCTTTGCAGGGATGGCCTTGTGCGGCAAACGAAGCATAGGGAGGTGACTTGATTTTGGTTCTTTCATCAAGGAAAGAACAAAGAGCCTCCGCGGCTCAGAAGCGGTAGAAAGGCGATTTGTTAACGAATCTGTTAGAGATTGCCACGCTATCGCTCGCAATGACACATTTATTATTATTACCTACTTCATCACCCCTTTAACCACATACCTATTACTACCCAACAACTTCACCTCCTGTAATTTATCGATCAGATAAACCGAATCGGGGTAGTAAACCAAGTGTTCGGTAGTTTGGTAAAGCAGGTTTTTAGTAAAGTTTTCGATGTGGATTTTTTTGACCGCTTTGTCGTTTTGTTGTATTACCATACGGCGGGTTACCAGGTCGGGCATCAACGCGGTGTACACTACCGAATCGGCTTCCTGTTTAACGGAATAGCCATCGCGCCAGGCGGGTTTGTTAATGTCGGATGCGGAGAAGGCGCTTAGCTCTTGTCCCCAGTTGGTTATGGTAACCGGTTTGGTTTGGGCAACGTCGTTGTTGTGCGCAACAGTTTTAGTAACCGTAATATGTGCGCGGTTTAAGCGTGCCGAATCGGCATTAATAAAACCTTTAAGGTCGAAGAATCGCTTATCGCCTGCGCTTTCATGCACATCCGGTCGGCACGAGGCCAGCGCAGATATGCATAATAAAGCACTGCAAAGCAGTTTATAATTTCTAATCAATTGTTTACACCAATACATTGCCGGTCATGGCCTCGGGTATAGCAACACCCAGCATCTTTAAAACGGTTGGGGCAATATCGCCCAGTTTACCGTCGGCTATTTGTTTATAGTCGTTATCTATTAAAATACAAGGCACCAGGTTAGTGGTGTGAGCAGTATTTGGCGAGCCGTCGTCGTTTATCATGTAATCGGCGTTACCGTGGTCGGCAATGATGATGAACGAATAGCCGTTTCGGGTGCCGGTTTCAACCAGTGTTTTTACGCAGCTGTCAACGGTTTCGGCGGCTTTAACTACGGCTTCAAAAACGCCGGTGTGGCCAACCATATCGGTATTAGCAAAGTTAAGGCATATAAAATCGGCCCAGCCACTTTGCAGTTCAGGTAAAATAGCATCGCGTATACCCTCGGCGCTCATTTCGGGTTGCAAATCATAAGTAGCCACCTTAGGCGATGGGATCATAATGCGCTTCTCATTTTCAAACTCGCGCTCACGACCTCCCGAAAAGAAGAAAGTAACGTGTGGATATTTCTCGGTTTCGGCAATACGGATCTGGTTTTTACCGGCATCCTGCAATACCTCACCCAGGGTTTGGGTTAAATCATCCTTGGTGAAAATTACGTTCACGTTTTTAAACGTTTCGTCGTAAGTGGTCATGGTAACATAGTGCAGGTTGAGTGCATGCATGTTTTGCTCCGGGAAATCCTTTTGGCTCAAAGCCTGTGTAATTTCGCGGCCACGATCGGTACGGAAGTTAAAGCAGATCACCACGTCGCCGTCTTTTATCTGGGCAACAGGTTTACCTTCGCCGTCAACCATCACGATGGGTTTCACAAACTCATCGGTAACACCATCTCTGTACGATTCTTTAATAGCGTCTACCAGGTTAGTGGCAGGCGTGCCAGTAGCATTTACCATCAGGTCGTAAGCCAGTTTAACGCGTTCCCAACGGTTATCGCGGTCCATAGCATAATAACGACCAATGGCTGATGCCAGTTTAACCGGTTGCTCGGCTATCGACAGTTCGAAATCAGTTATATACCCAATGCCCGAATTAGGGTCGGTATCACGGCCATCTAAAAAGGCGTGTACATATACTTTTTGCAAGCCAAATTTAGTTGCTGCATCGCAAAGGCCTTTTACGTGGCGGGTATGTGCGTGTACGCCTCCATCAGACAGTAAGCCTATAAAGTGTACATCTTTATTGTTTTGTTTGGCATACTCAAAAGCATTAACTACTACGCTGTTAACTGAAAACTCCTGGTCTTCGCAAGCTTTGTGTATGCGGCCCAGCTCCTGGTAAACCACGCGGCCTGCGCCCAGGTTCATGTGACCCACTTCCGAGTTGCCCATCTGCCCATCGGGCAAACCCACATCCATACCCGAAGTAACGAGTTTGGCGTTAGGATACTTTTGCAGCATCTCATCAAAAAACGGCGTATTGGCCATATAAATGGCGTTCGATTGATCGTGACGGCCGTAACCCCAGCCATCAAGAATTAGTAAGGCTACTTTTTTGTTTTCCACGTTGCAAATATAGGTTTTGTGTTCATTAGTTCATCAGTTCAGTGGTTCATTGGTGTAAAGTTTACAATAACTTAAATGTTGTCTTGAACCGCAATTTGAAGAATTTATTGAATTGACAGAAATCTTTGCTTTAACAAACAGTTGTAGAATTTGCTGAATACTATAATTGTTTGCAAATTGTAGATAGTTTACAACTCACCATGAAGCGCATTACCTGGCCAGCCTTACTGCAATACATATTGCCGCTAACCTTAACGCTGTTTATGCAGGTAACTGTTAGATGGGTTGTTACTGAAACCGATGGAGGCTACGACAGGTTATGGGGATTTCCCTTTGGATTCATCTCTGGTAATTTAGGTTGTACCGGGTGTTATGAGATTTATATTACAGCTATGTTCTGCGACTTGCTACTTAAATTTACAGTGGCGCTAATCCTATTCAACCTCATTGAAAGATCAGGATTAAAACTTAAAACGCATTGGCTTGGAATTATAATAGGATGCCTGGTGATGTCTTTTTGGGTATTTATGTTTTGCTTATTAACTTTTGATAGCCATTTTAAATGGGTGAATGAAATAAACTACAAGGTGGTTAGCTGGAATTTTTGTTGGGGGTTACATAGTGGATGGTAAGTAAAACCTGATCAAGCAGTCCATCATACTCACAACCGTGTTAGGGATATGACAGAAATTCTGTTAATTCTACAAATTCTTGAAATTCCGGTTCAGACCCCCCAACGTAACAATCAAAATCAAAAAACTAAATCCCCGGTATTTGTTTTACTTTTGAACCCATAAATACCTATTGTTTTGGACAAACAACTTGTTGATGATTTTATAAATCGCGCGTTGGCCGAGGATGTTGGCGACGGCGACCACACTTCGATAGCCACCATACCAGATGGCACGCAGGGTAAAGCCCGTTTATTGGTGAAAGATACCGGCGTATTGGCCGGCGTTGAACTGGCCCAGGAGATATTTTATATTGTAAACCCAGATTTAAAGGTAACCGTGTTTATAAACGATGGTGCCGAAATTAAACCCAAAGACGTAGTGCTGGAGGTGGAGGGCAGTGTACATTGTATTTTACGTGCCGAACGTTTGGTGCTTAACTGCATGCAACGCATGAGCGCTATTGCCACCAAAACCCGCCACATAACCGATTTGCTTAAAGGTACCGATACCAAAGTATTAGACACCCGCAAAACTACTCCGGGCTTCCGTTACCTCGAAAAATGGGCTGTGCAAATAGGCGGGGGCGTGAATCATCGTTTTGGTTTGTATGATATGATCTTGATCAAGGATAATCATGTAGACTATTCGGGCGGCATACGCGAAGCCTTGTATAATACACATGAATACCTGAAAGCTGAAAACAAAAAACTCCCCATTGAAATTGAGGTGCGTAACCTCGACGAACTGGAGCAAGTACTTGAAGTAGGTGGCATTGATCGTATCATGCTCGATAATTTCAGCATACCCGATTTGAGGGAAGCTGTAAATATTGTATCGGGGCGTTACGCTACCGAGGCATCGGGTGGTATTACCGAAGATAACATACGCGATTATGCTGCTTGCGGGGTCGACTATATATCGGTAGGCGCTTTAACCCATTCAGTTAAGAGTTTGGACTTGAGTTTAAAGGCTGTAAAGCAGTAAATATTGAGTCGATTTAGTATTATTGTGGCAAAATGGTAACAGTTTACTCCGTTTTAGTGCTCATACTGGCCTATATGTTTGGCTCTATACCAACCGCGGTATGGATAGGCCAGGCTTTTTACGGAATAGATGTAAGAGAGTACGGTAGCGGCAACGCCGGTGCCACCAATACCTTCAGGGTGTTGGGCAAGCAGGCCGGTATACCGGTTATGCTTATTGATATTTTAAAAGGGTGGACGGCCACCAACCTTGCTTACCTGTTAGGTGTAACGGCCATAGGACATCATGATTCCATAGCATTTATTAACTACCAGTTGGCCTTAGGCATTGCTGCCGTAATGGGGCATTTGTTCCCGGTGTTTGCAGGTTTTAGGGGTGGAAAAGGTGTGGCCACATTGTTTGGAATGGTTTTGGCTATAAACCTGCACGCCGCCTTGCTTTGTGTGTTGGTTTTTATTGTGGTGTTGCTGGTAACCAAATATGTGTCGCTCAGTTCAATTATAGGAGGTTTTACCTATTTGGCAGGAGTAACGGTCATATTTCCGGTGTATATAAAATCGGTCGTTATATACAGTATGTGTATATGTATACTGATACTGGTAACCCATCAAAAAAATATTGAGCGGTTGTTGAAAGGCAAGGAGTCGAAGGTAAACCTTTTTAAAAGTAAAGTAGCTTAAAACAACAACACCTATGAAAATTTCAAAACCTATTTTGGCCATTATTGCGGCCATTGTGTTCTTCTCGTGTTCTACTGTCCCGCTAACCGGGCGTAAACAATTTTTAGCCGTAAACGATTCCGAGATCAACCAGTCGGCCGCGGCCAGTTATCAGCAGTTACTGTCTGATCCTAAAACCAAGGTAATTACCGGTAGTGCCGATGCACAACGCGTAAAACGTGTAGGTAATCAATTAGCGGCTGCCATACAACAGTACCTCAGCCAAAATGGTTACGGCGATCAGTACAAATTCAACTGGGAATTCAACCTCATTCAAAGCAACGAAATTAATGCTTGGTGTATGCCCGGCGGTAAAGTAGCTGTGTATAGCGGCATATTGCCTATTACCCAGGACGATGCCGGTTTGGCAACCGTTATGGGTCACGAAATTGGCCATGCCATTGCCAAGCATTCGGCCGAGCGTATTTCGCAGGAATATGTGGCACAGGGTTTAGGTGCTGCCGTAGGTGTGGCATCAAACACATCAAATTCAGCCGGTTTAAAAATTGTGAATGCCCTGTATGGTACAGGTAGCCAACTGGCGCTATTACATTACAGCCGTTCGCAAGAAACTGAGGCCGACCGCCTGGGCTTAACTTTTATGGCTATGGCAGGCTACAATCCTAACGCAGCTGTTGGTTTCTGGCAACGCATGTCGGCCAAAGCAGGTGGTAATGCTCCACCTGAGTTTTTAAGCACCCACCCTTCGGATGCGTCCCGTATACGCGAGATACAAAACCGCATCCCCGAAGCAATGAAATATTATAAAGGCAAGTAATTGCCACACCCTAACCCTCCCCGTGAGGGAGGGGGCTTTATATTTATTATTGTAAAAGTCCTTCCTATTGGGTAGGACTTTTTTATTTTTTATGTTTTTAATACTCCCTCCTTTGGAAGAAGTGCTTTTTTAAGCCCTCCCTCCCGGGGAGGGTTGGGAGGGGCTACTTTATGTCAATCAAATTCCTAAGTGCCGAATGGCGCAACCTGCTCATGCTTAATTACGAGGTTGACCCGAATGTGCTGAAACCTTACCTGCCCGCCTATACCGAGCTGGACTTATGGGAGGGCAAGGCATTGGTGAGTATGGTTGGGTTTATGTTTATGAATACCAGTGTTATGGGCGTAAAATGGCCGGGACATGTAAACTTTGAAGAGGTTAACCTGCGTTTTTATGTTCGATACTTTAATGGTACCGAATGGAAGCGCGGTGCGGTATTCATTAGCGAAATTGTGCCTAAACGCATTATTCCCATCGTAGCTAATAACCTGTATAACGAACATTACAAAGCCATGCCCATGCGGCATTCGGTTATACCAACGGCCGATGGACGAACTGAATATAATTACGAATGGAAATTGAATGGCCGCTGGAATAAATTGGGCGCCATGGTAAACAATCCCTTTGTACCTATTGAACCCGGCAGCCCCGAAGAGTTTATATTTGAACATTACTGGGGATATAACCTCATCAGTCCAACCACTACATTGGAGTACGCCGTAGAGCATATTCCGTGGGAGGTGGGGTTAGTAAGCAACCCTGTTTTCGATGCTGATATTGCCGCGCTGTACGGCAAGGAGTTTGAACCCTATTTAAGCAAGGAACCACTATCGGCCTTTTTTGCAAAAGGATCTGATGTTGCAGTGCGGGTAGCGCAGCGGATCAAGAAGGCGGCTTTGTGATGAATCAAATTTAGAGAGCACGGCAAACAATCGGCATAAATGATTTCTTATCATTGTGTCCGAATTACTTTTTCTTTTTATGCAGAACCTCGTTAAAGCCTGTTTTATTGCTGCACTTACTTTATTAGTAGCTTGTAACAGTCCAAATAATAATCAACAGCAATCACCCCAATATCCCGGCGAGCAAAAGGTTAAAACTGTCGAAATAGCAGAAGATTTTGAAAGCGTTACCAAGCCCTCATATGCAGCGGCACAAGTTAAACTCAAAAGTGGTTTGTGGTATTTTGAGGACGCATTGATTGCCGGTTCAAACAAAGATGCGAAGGAGGGAAGCCAATCGGTACGTATTAAAGGTAAAGGCTTATTGCGCATGGAGTTTGATTTGGATGGGGCTTCTAAAGTAACCATTAAACAAGCTGCTTATGCCGGTAATAAAACATCAGGCTGGCAGCTTAAAATGTCTGTTGATGGCGGTAAAACTTACACGCAGGTAGGGGCGGGTATGGTAGCCAATAAGGAGGAGTTACAAACGGTGACTTTCATTGTCAATCATAAAGGACCGGTTCGTTTTGAAATAAGTAAAACTTCAGGCGGCAATAACCGCATTAATATTGACGATTTTACGGTGTACAGCTTTAACCCCAGCGCTCCACCCGGCACCTCTACCCAAACAGATACAACTGCTATAACCGATAGTGCCGTTGCAGGCGATAATACCAACCTCCTTTTAGGCAACCCAAGCAATGCCACTACAAGCACAGACAATGCCGATAATTATTTAATGGAGAAGCCTTACTACACCCTCAGCTACAACCACAGCCGGGGTACGCCTAACTGGGTAAGCTGGTATGTGGGCAAAGAGTGGCTTGGTCGTACACGCCGTAGTAATGATTTCAGGTCGGATGAAAGCCTGCCCAAAGATTGGTACCGCGTGCAAAGCTTCAGTTACCAGGGAAGTGGATTTGAGCGCGGTCACAATTGCCCATCGGCCGATAGGGCAAGCTCAACCAAGGCCAACTCTGAAACTTTTTTAATGACCAATATGATACCGCAGGCTCCGGCCAATAATCAGCACACCTGGGGTAACCTCGAAGGCTATGAGCGTATGCTGGTTAACCAGGGCAATGAAGTGTATGTTGTTATGGGAAGTTATGGCATTGGCGGTTATGGTACCAGCGGTTTTCATAAAACTATTGATAAAGGACGGTTAACTGTACCTGCCTACATATGGAAGGTGATTGTAGTATTGCCCAACGGTAACAATGATTTGGCAAGAGTTAATGCAGCTACACGTTTAATTGCCGTAATTACGCCCAACAATAATGGCATAGACCCAAATTGGACAAAATATATTTGCACGGTACGCGATATTGAGAAAGCCACAGGTTATGATCTGCTATCCAAATTACCAAAGCAAATACAGGATGTAATAGAGGCTCGTAAGGACAAAGGTGTATCGGCTGATGATGGCTATATCATGCGCATATAGATTTTAGTTGTACGTAATGTCAAACAAATGTAAACTCCATGCCGTTAATTACTTATATTGTGATAAGTTATTGCTATGGTTAAAAAGTTTGCATCGGTTACTCTATTCTTTTGCCTGCTTTCGGTTACACTGAATGCACATAAAAATGCTGTGGAGCCATGTGATATGATCTGCGGCAAATGGCAATCTGAAAAAAAAAGAATTGTATTGTAGAAGTTAGCCATGAGGGCGATGATTACGTAGCCCGACTGGTTTGGTTTGATGATTCGGATGATCCATCCAAGCCTATGGAAACACGTATTGATTATAATAATCCCGACAAAAAGCTGCGTAACCGCAAGCTGATAGGCATGAGTGTAATGGAAGACCTCGAGTACAAACCCAAAACCAACAGTTGGGAAAACGGCCGTATTTACGACGCGCAAACCGGCAAAAAATGGAATGCAGCAGCCTCGCTCGTTTCAGCTGGAAAATTAAAAGTTACCGGATATTGGCACTTTAAATTTATTGGCCGCAGCATGATTTTTAACCGGGTATCATCATAACACCTCCGCACTATTTACACAAACTGCTCAATTATTTGCTTTAACTGCCCGGCCTGTACTACGCCGCTTTGACGCCATTTATTTTCTCCGTTTTTAAATAAGATTAGGGTAGGTACGCCCTGCACATTGTACGCACTGGCTACCGATGGATTTTTATCCACGTCTATCTTTACAATTTTTACGTTATCGCCCAACTCATCTTTAACCTGTTTTAAAATAGGAGCCATTGCCTTACAAGGCCCGCACCACTCGGCCGAAAAATCAACGAGTACGGGCTGTGGTGTGTTTATAATATCTGAAAACGTTGCCATAATTGTAGATGTTTAGTAATATTAACAGTTTTTGCAATAATACGTTTTGGTGATGATGCTTTTTAGGCAAGCCCGGTTTTAACGCAATGTTTATATTTACAGTTTAAAAAACAAACACCAGCATGGATACATCAATCTTTAAAAAATTTAGCGACATCGAACCCAAACAAATGTCGCCCGGATATATGGCTCAATTAATACACACCGAGGTAAATACCCTAAACTTTTTAGAGGTTGAAGCCGGAGCCGAATCGGCTATACATACGCATCCACACCACCAGTGCGCTTTTGTGCTCGAAGGACAGTTTGAGCTGACCGTGAACGGCGTGCCGCAAATTTTAGATACCAATACCTTCGCCGTAATTCCGCCCAATGTACCTCATGGGGGCCGGGCCATTACCAAATGTAAACTGCTCGATATTTTTAACCCCATACGCGAGGATTTGAGAGCTTTATAACAATTTAAAATAGCTGGTTAAACTTACCGGCTGTTTTGCATTCATACCTAAACACAACCTTAGCACTTATGAAAAAATTATTTCTCTTAGCATCATTCGTTCTCTTAACCCATTTTGTAAAAGCCCAGGGCAATATAGATGCCGAGGTATTTATCGAGTTTAGTGACGAAGGCCGGTATACCGTATCCATCGACGATCAGGCTTTAACCTCATCACGCAGCAGGTTCCGGTTTTTTGAAGTGAGGCCAGGTAATGCGGCTATAAGTGTCAGCAGTGGTAACAAGCAGCTTATAAACAGTACCGTTGCAATTGCACCAGCCAGGCGCAGCATATTTACTTTTTCAAAACGTTTAGGCTTAAAATTGCAGGCGCAAATTCCGCTTTACAATAACGGGCAGTACAGGCTCGATGATTGGGATAACTCAAGTGTGCGCTCAAATCAAGCGCCGTCGTTCCCGCGCAGGCGGATGCCGCAACCTATGGACGAGCAGGCGTTTTCGGCATTGTTAAAAAGTGTAAAAAGTCAGGGCTTTGATAGCGATAAAAAGAACGTTTTTACCGCTGCTATCCGGAATAATGCCCTAACAGTCAGCCAACTTAAAGATGCGCTTAAAGCATTTTCTTTTGATGATGAAAAATTGAAGGCGGCTTTGTTTGCTTACGATTACGTGGTTGATCCCGGTAATTTTTTCCAAGTACGCGAGTTGTTCGTGTTTCAATCTAACAAGGATAAAATAGACCAGTTTTTGCAAAAGCAATAGGCATGTCCATAAGTAATGCTCAGGGAATTGTAATTAATTGACGTTGATATTTGGAGGTAATACATCTTTTTGTCTAACTTAAGTTCACCTTAATAATTTAACTGAAGAGATGAAACAGAACCCAAACACTTCATTGGGCTTTTACAGTGCCGATGGATTTTTTCAACCCTTAAAAGGACTTACCACCAATAACCTCGAGTTTGTTAGCCGCTCGTTATACGAGTTAGAAATGATGCTTGATGAACATGTGCGCTCAGAGCAGTATGAAAAATGTGCTCAAATACGCGATGAAATCATCAGGCGGGCAATAAGTCGTGCATAAATTTTATAAGTGAGGCTTACAGGCGGTATAAAAGTACTTAGTTTTGCAGGCCTCAAATTTTATGATATACCTCAATATTACAAAAGCTACTATAAGCGATGTGCCCGAGGCCGTTGCCCTGGTAAACAGTGCCTATCGTGGCGATTACTCTAAACAAGGCTGGACCAGCGAAAGCCACCTGCTGCAAGGCATACGCATTGACGAAGCTGAAATGGCAGGTTACTTTAACCGCCCCGAAATTACCCTGCTTAAATATGTTGATGATGAAGGCCGGATGATTGGCTTAGTATACCTTGAGCAGGTTACCAACAACCGCCTGTACTTAGGCATGCTTACCGTTGATCCATTGGCTCAAGCCGCAGGTATTGGTCGTAAACTATTGGAAGCAGCCGATGAATACGCCCATATTTTAGGTTGCGAAGCTATTAAAATATCGGTTATTACTACCCGTACCGAACTCATTGCCTGGTACCAACGCCGCGGCTACACCGCCACCGGTGAAACGTATCCTTTAGTAACCGACAAAAGCGTATCTGCTGAACCGGTTACGTTGATGGTGATGGAGAAAGGAATAGAGTAAAGAGTACAGAGTCAAGAATACAGATAGAAATTAACAATTTTTTCCTCTCTGTATTCTTGACTCTATATTCTTGATTCTCCAGCCAGTGCTTGATAAATCTCCGCACTTAGCAAGCCGCTACCTCCGCCGTAGTGCTGTATAATTTTGGTATGGGGGCGATGGGCAGTAAAGTAGGCCCGCAGGTTTTCTTCCGATTCGGGTTCGATGCCGCTGCATAGCATGATGAGGTCAAATACTTCATGGTCAAAAGCCTGTACGGCATCTTTGTCGGTTACGGCACCAGCACCCTCCCACTCAGCATTATTATTAATGAGGCGTACTACGGTTTGCAGTATGTCTTCATTGCGGCCTATGGCCAGTATTTTAACCTTATCGCTCATGGTGTTTTAAAATATCATGGGTACTTCCATCAGTAAAAATTCGGCATCGGTATCGGCTGTTATGCTTATACTGTCAACACCCCAAATGCCAAAGCCATCGCGGGTATTTAACTGCTGGCAGTTAATACTTACGTCTCCCTTTAATACAAAAGCGTATACACCATTGTTTTTGCCGCCTTTAATAGCATAATCGGTACTTACGCCTTTATCAAATTTACCCATGTGAAACCATGCATTTTGATAGATCCATATACCTGCATCATCTTTATTAGGTGATAATACTTGTTGCAAGCGGTTATGGCGGTCTTCCAAATTCAGCGTCAATTGGTCATACCTTGGTTCTACGTTTTTTTGATTAGGATAGATCCATATTTGCAAAAACTTAACCGCCTGGTTTTCGTGGGCGTTTTGCTCACTATGGTATATACCGGTACCGGCACTCATAGCCTGTATATCCCCCTCACGAATAATGGCGGTATTGCCCATACTGTCCTTGTGCTCCAGATCGCCTTCCAGCGGAATAGAGATGATCTCCATATTATCGTGCGGGTGACGACCAAAGCCCATGCCGCCGCTTACCACATCATCATTTAAAACGCGCAATGCGCCAAAATTCATAGCATTAGGGTTATAATAACCGCCAAAGCTAAAAGTGTGATGACTATTTAACCAGCCATGATTAGCATGGCCACGTTCATTTGCTTTATGTAATACAGTGTTTGACATTGTTGTTGTGATTTGATAAACAAAGATACCCCGTGGGTACTGTCGCGCACTTAATGTAGGTTAAGTTTTTTGGTGAGTGGTTGAATATGAGTGGTGAAGGGTTGGAAAGGAGGGATAGCGGCAGAATAAAACTCCTTGTCATTTCGAACGATAGAGAGAAATCTTATGCTCCTTATAAGCTCATCACGCGTATAAGATTCCTCCTTGAGTCGGAATGTCAGGGCGGGACAAAGTTATAACAACAACTTAATAACCTAATTACTAATCCCCACTAATAAATACTTCCACCAACGGTCGAAATTTTACTTTTAACTTCAGTGTAGCTTTCCTTAACAGTTACGTACGATTCTTTATCGCCGATAACGTAAACGTGCACTTCTTCGTGTGGGGTGTTGTAAACCACTACCGAAGTAATGTTGCTAACGTTGATGAGTACAGGGCGGTCGTTTTTATCGGTTAATTCTACAAATGGAATAATCATAATTCAGCAAGTTTTAGATGGTTGCCAATATAATTATTTATCTGATGGGTTTTTCTTGCCGTTCAGGAGTTTGTCAACCATTTTGGCCAGCCGTTCGGTACGGGTTTTTTCCTGTTTGGCTGTTACTATCCACAGCACGTATTCCTTACGGTTGCTGTACGATAGTTTATCGTAATTGGTGAGTGCCAGCGGGTGCTGTTGTAAGGCAGCTTCGGCATCAGGAGGGAGGGTAACGGTTTTGTTTACCACATCAACCCAGGCGGAGTATTGGTTATTTTCCAATTCGGCATTGCGGGTGTCGGATAGTTTGGTTCGCTCCTGCGGACGAAAACGCAACGCAGTCCACGTAGCATCAATGGCGGCAGCGGCTACAGCGTTCAAGCCATATTTAGTTGGTTCTTCCCAACTACTCATCATTTCCAGGTCGGTTGCAATGCCCGAGCTTTTCTTTGGATAGATGATCCATAAAACGGTATCAGGCTTTAATACCGGCTGAATATGCTTGAGCGATGTTGCCAGTTCGGCACTGTTGAGCACAAATAATTGGATGCCAGAGAAGTCGCCTTTTGCCTCGTGACTTGTTTTTAGTCCATTCGGCAGCGGGTCGAGAACCGAAAGGTAAGCATTGGGCGCGTTGAACAGCAGCCAGTGCTGACCCGGTTTCATCAAAAGTTTTTTGGCTATGGCGTTCATTAGCCTAAGTTAGCTCGATAATTTCATCTTGGCAAAAAAATCCCACAACACAATACCGGCCGATACCACAATATTGAACGAGTGCTTGGTGCCAAATTGAGGGATCTCCAAACAGGTATCAATTTTAGCCATTACCTCATCACTAACGCCATTTACCTCATTGCCAAAAATGAGGGCATACTTTTGATGGGCCTGAGGCTTAAACTCATTCAGCATAACGCTGTTTTCGGCCTGTTCAACCGCTACTATGATATAGCCTAAATTACGCAATTCATCAACGGCTTCCACCGCATCAGCATGGTAACTCCAGTCAACCGACTGCGTGGCACCCAAGGCTGTTTTCTCGATCTCGCGGTGCGGTGGCTGCGCTGTTATACCGCACAAGCAAACATGCTCAACCGCAAACCCATCCCCTGTACGGAAAATCGACCCAACATTATGCATACTGCGCACACTATCCAGCACAATTACTACGGGCAATTTCTCCTGCTCCTTAAACTCTTCTACCGATACCCGGTTCAGTTCATCTAACTTTAGTTTGCGCATGTGGCAAAATTGCTATAAAATAAAAAGAGACACAAGGCTATTCGTGTCTCTTTTTATTTTATTTGGATGGAGACACAAGTATTGTGTCTCTACGGTATGTAAGGGAACTCAACTACTCACCATTCAACCACTCACTACTCACCAACAAGCTCATGCACCCCATTGCTAATGTTGGTAGCGTAAACAGAAGGTGCATAACCTATTTTGGCGGTGTAATATTCGATCAGGTTTTTGCGGTATTCTTCAAAGGCCTCTGCATTTACAATGGCAATGGCACAACCGCCAAAACCGGCACCGGTCATACGCGCGCCAATTACATTATTGTCGGTTTTGCTATATTCAACGGCAGTATCCAGTTCAACGCCACTTACCTCATAATCGTGTTGCAAAGAGTGGTGCGATGCATACATCAGGCGACCAAACTCGGCTAAATCATGGCTGGCTAATGCCTTGGCAGCCAGTTTAACGCGGTCGTTCTCTTCAATTACGTGGCGGGCGCGTTTAAGTACAGTGGCATCGGTAATTAAGTGCTTGTACTTGGCAAAAGTATCAGCATCAATATCGCACAGGTAGCTAATCTTGAGTTCCTGCTGCAGGGCTTTCAGGGCTTGCTGGCACTCTTCAACACGCTCGTTGTATTTGCTTTCGGCCAGTTTACGTGGTTTGTTGGTGTTTATAACGGCCAGTACATTGTTGCCTAAGTGCGCATCAACGGCCTGGTACTCTAAAGTATCGCAATTTAGCATCAGGGCTTTATCAGCCTCACCAAAGGCTACTGCAAACTGGTCCATTATACCGCTGCTCAAACCAATAAAGTTGTTTTCAACCGATTTTGCCATTTTCACCAGTTCCAGCTTGCTGTAACCGGTTTTAAAATACTGGTTAAACGCAAAGGCCGTAGCAATTTCAATTGAAGCCGATGATGACAGGCCCGAACCAATGGGCACGTTGCCAAAGTACAGTACATCAAGTCCCTTTACCTGCTTACCATCAATTACAAAATGGTGCAGCACACCCAGCGGGTAGTTATACCAATCGCGGCCGGTTTTTTCGTAAGAGGTTTGTACGCCAATATCGTAGGTCTCCTCAAAGTTTACACTCCTGAAACGGAATACATTGTCTTCGTTTGGGGCCAGCAACATCCAGGTGCCAAAGTTAATGGCGCAAGGCATTACCAGGCCACCGTTATAATCTATATGTTCGCCAATAAGGTTAACACGGCCGGGGCAAAAATAGCTCTCTAATGCCTGCTGGTTAAACGCCGATTCGAATTGTTGTTTGAGTTGGTCTAAAGTCATGGTGAGGCAAAATTAAAAAAGCTAAGCACATTTGCCGCTTTATTTTGGTGGTTTTTAATGCTTAGTTATTAGGTTTACAGCCAAATAGCCAATAAAATCGATTGTGTGTACTTTTTACACACGAAAAATAATTTCGTTTATGAAGCAATATGTGATTACAGCCCATGATTTTACCGATGCAGAGGCCCTGCAACGCCGCATAAATATGCGCCCTGCACACCTCGAAGGCGTAAAAATTTTAAAGTCCAATAATAATTATGTTGTAGGCGGAGCCATTTTAAATGATGCCGAACAAATGATAGGCTCGGTAATGATCGTGCAGTTTGAAACCGATGAACAAATGCAAAAATGGATGAATAACGATCCCTATGTAACCGGAAAGGTTTGGGATAAGATTGATGTGAAGCCGTTCAGGCAAGCGGTAATTTGATGTGCAGATTAGTAGATGTGCAAATGTGCACATGAATTAACAAGGTACAGGTGCGTAAATGTGCAGATGTATATAAGATAATTTTTATCATTTGCACATCTGCACATCCTCGCATCTGCATATTTTTTAGCTCCAGCCGGTACCTTTTTTGGCGTTACCGTTTTTGATGTGTTCTTCGGCGGTAGCTTTGCTCATAATGGCAGCCATTTTGTTGCCGTCGGCATCTTTACCAGTTGCTATATAGCGACCCGATTTTACGTCGATAACCGGATCGACCATTGGTACGTTTTTAGTTTTCGTCTTAACCGAATAAGCAGTGATTGCTCCCGCATCTGCTTTTGTATCTTTTCCTTTTGCCATAACAGTTTATTGTTTAAGTTTTATGCTAAACTAACAGTGCTGGTAATTGTTTTGTACATGGGCTAAAATGTGTGAAAAAAACTTACTTAAAAGCACTATTAATGGAGTTAAGAAAGGAATTGC
Source organism: Mucilaginibacter terrae (assembly GCF_031951985.1). Lineage (NCBI taxonomy): Bacteria > Pseudomonadati > Bacteroidota > Sphingobacteriia > Sphingobacteriales > Sphingobacteriaceae > Mucilaginibacter > Mucilaginibacter terrae. The sequence goes on from NZ_JAVLVU010000001.1 coordinate 4,591,843, forward strand.
TGAAGATCTTGAATAAAATATATGCACCTGAAACCATGGTGGAAATGCCTTTTAAGCGCTATGATCTGGCCTTTAAAACAGACCAGGCCGGCAGGCCTGTACTATTATTTATGGGTACAAAAGATGAAAAAGGAAATATTAAGGGCGAGCGTTTTGCACGTACACTAAAGTATGATGCAGCTGGCATCGTAATTAAAGATCACTGGGAAAATAAAGGGTCTGCAACCTAAGCTATTGCCACGCACCTAAAATAGCACCCATAATTATAAGAGATATAAAGCTGTAGCAGCCATTAATTAAAATCAGTTTCCAGCCCTTTAATTCAAACAGGCTGTGAATGGCTATGGCACTGAATGTAAGTAGCCCGGCATGGAAACCAATACCCGCACCCCATGCAGCATTGCCATGATTAACAAATAATGCCAATACAAAAGCCATAATTAAAAACAGGATGAACGTTGATCCGAAAATTTTGGCCTTGTTGCCTTTAGCAACCTCATCGTTAGTAAGGCCGGCACCTTTTAGCCAGGCATTGGCAAATAAAAGAGGGGAGTACCATACTGCACCCAGTAAAAAGCCCGAAAGCGCGGCAACAACTATGGCCGGATAGTTTAAGGTTGAGGCATCCATTGCGTTAAAATTTATGGATTAAATTATATAAGTTAATTATACTGATTTTTTGAAGCGCAAACAAAGCTTTTTTAAAAATACGCCGATTTTATAAGCTGGTTTACAATAACTTAATAATGCATTTTGCAGAGGAGGAGATTGTTAAATTGTGGATAAAGTTTACCTGCTAACTAAATTTTATAATACTACAAGTTAATAAAATTGCCTTTAGGGGTCTTAAATTCTGTTTTTTAGTGTGTATATCATGCATTTTTAACAGCAAGGTTAAATGTGGATAACTTACTGTAAATCTGTTCATAAAGTGTGGAAAGTAATTTACCCTAAAATGCTGATGTGGCTTCAATATTGCTGATTTTCAGGTAAATAAACTAATATATAATATATGAATGCATTTTATGAAAGGCTATCGCACTTTGCAGAGCTTGTAAAAGATGCGAGCAAGCAGGAAAGACACAACTACGCCAATTACTTTAAGGTACAACACCCTCCGCATCCGGTGGTAAGTTCAACGCGTAGCTTAATGCCAAAATTGGTGTTTGAAGAAAACTGTCCAACCGAGTTAAGGCTAAAAATCAGGTACATGCTTAAAAAGTCGTTTAACCGTATACGTAACAAGGAATAGTTACTACTTTTAAGCATGCCCGAATTACCAGATCTGCAAGCTTTCAGCCATAACCTTACCAAGGTTTTAAAAGGTCGCAAGCTGCTTAAACTTAATGTTGTTCAGTCGAAAAAACTGAATGTGAGTGCCGATGAACTTGTACTGGCCCTGCAAGGGCAGGTGCTTAATAAGGTTGTGCGCGAAGGAAAAACATTGCAACTTAAATTCAGCAATAATCAAACACTGGGGCTGCATTTGATGCTACACGGAGCTCTGCGCTGGTTTGATAGTGAGAACACGCACAAGTTTACCATACTCGAACTTTATTTTGATGGTGATAAAAGCTTGGCACTAACCGATTTTCAAAAGGCGGCCACCCCAACGCTCAACCCCAAAAAGGCCGATGCGCCCGATGCTTTGGATAAGGAGGTAGACGAAAAGTTCTGGAAACAGAAGTTTGTCAAAAGCAAAAAGCCGGTAAAAGCCATTCTAATGGATCAAAAAGTGGTTCGCGGGATAGGTAATGCTTATGCTGATGAGATATTTTACGATGCAGGCTTGTCGCCATTTTCCATTGCTTCAAAAATTCCTGATGATGAAATTAAAGTATTATCCAAATCAATAAGGAAAGTACTGGAGGATGCCGAAAAACAGATATTTAAAGTTGAGCCCGATATTATTAATGGTGAGGTGCGCGACTTTTTTAACGTTCATCGCCCTAAACAAAAGACTACTCCCAGGGGCGAAACCATATTGCAGGAAGAGCTTTCATCGCGCAAAACATATTATGTAAAAGATCAAAAACTGTTTGATTAATAAATTTGAATTTTCGGGGCTTAAAATTAAATGCTAAATAATGATATTGTTACTAAAAGTTAAGTTTTAATGTCAAAATAATAAAAAATAAAAAACTTTGATAAAATATTTGCAAGATATTGAGACTTGCTTTATATTTGTATCAACAAAGAGAAAATAAATATCCTGTAGGATGGTGAAATTTGGCAGACACACCTCCTTGTCGCGGTGGCGGAGAGTTTGGGAAACCTTAGCAATAAGATAACTACTCCGTGAAGGTTCGACTCCTTCTCCTACAGCTCTTCTCATAATTTAGGTTTATAATTGGTTAGTAAAAGTCCCCTGCCCATCAGGGGGCTTTGCTGTTTTATAGGGGTTTGTAAATGTATATACATATATTGTGTCTTAAACTATATGTCGCAGGCAGCCGTTTCAAAATACTTCCAAAAATCTTCATCTTTTAAAGTAAATCGCAGTTCACTGTTTGTATTTGTTTTTGCAGCGTTTATAGCGTGGGAAATAAATATTATCGGGCAAATGGTATTTCCTTCTCATCACCTCATTTTTTTCCTCACCCGCATAACTATCAATTTTATATGTGATTTTGCTTTGTTATACGTAAGCTACACTTTGTTAAAACGAAATAATATTCCTTTTTCAGCTTTAGGTTTGTGTTTGTCGAAAAGCACTGCAATAAATGTTTTAGCGGGAATATTAATTGGTGTGATGACTGTTTTATCAACAGCATGTATACTTCAGCTTTTAGTGCCTTATCATTTTGAATACAGGTTACTAAGTGGACCGAGGGTTTTAAGCGAGGCCTTTTCCTATTTACCCGGAGCTTTTTTGGAGGAACTAATCTTCAGGGGATTTTTGTTAGTTGTTTTTAGTCAACTGTTAGGTTGGCGCTTAAGCCTGTTAATTATAGCTTTACCATTTGGGTTATTCCATTTGCAAGGGGGAAATGGCGGGTATAGTATTGTGATAAGTACTACCATGTGCTCTTTTATATTCGGCCTCTCGTTTATACTCACACGCTCCATGTGGACTTCCATAGCTTCTCATGCTACGGCAAATATATTTTTGCACGTGATTACCGGGTTAGATGGTGCAGGTACATCTGTTTACAAACCCGTTTTTGAGCAAGCCTGGCCCAAACAATATGATGCCGGGTTATTATGTATGGTAGCCGGGGCAATTATAGTTACTGCTTTGCTGTATATACTTACCCTGAAAAAAATTAATTCTGTTAATCTGAACGCTTAAACAAGGGTAGATTAATAATCAGGACTTAAACATAATATCTTCTTCACGACAATGGCTCGGGCCTTGGCGGTCCGGCCGGGCGCCCGTAATCCTGAGGCAGCGGAATAAATTCATGATTATCATTAGGCGGTAGTATGATGCGGCCCTGTTTCCAATCCTCTTTAGCCTGCTCAATGCGCTCCTTACGAGACGATACAAAGTTCCACCATATGTAGCGCTCCCCCAAAGGCTCGCCACCCAAAATCATCAAGGAGGTGTGCTCTTTGGCCACAATAAGTGGGTCCATTTCTTTGGTAAATACCAGCATATGACCACTGGAGTAGGTATGGCCCGATATTTCGATGCGGCCTTTAACAATGTACAGTGCGCGTTCAGTATGTTCCTGGGGTAGGGCAAAAGGAGTGTGGGGCTGTAACACTACGTGCAGGTAAAACAGCGGGGAGTTGGTTTTTACATGGTTACTTAAGCCGTAAGCATTACCGGCTATAAGGCGCATCCATACGCCTTTGTCGGTAAATACGGGTAGCTGGTTAACCGTATAATTATTGAAAGCAGGGTTGGTTTCTTCGTCCTTTTCGGGGAGGGCAACCCAGGTTTGTATCATTTCAAGGCCGCCGTTTAAGGCCGATGGGTCTTCAAACCTTTCAGAGTGAGCTATGCCTTTACCGGCCGTCATCCAGTTAACCTCACCGGGGCGGATGATCTGCTCAACGCCCAAACTATCGCGGTGGGTTACTTGTCCGCCAAATAAGTAGCTCACGGTTGACAGGCCAATATGCGGATGCGGCAGCACGTCCATGTCTGACGGTTGTGCCGGTATGTTGGCAATAGGCCCTGCATGATCCATAAAAACAAACGGACCAACCATACGGCGCAGCCTGAATGGCAGTATGCGTTTAACCTCAATGGCCTCGCTTATGGCTGCTTTGCGGGCTTCTATTACAATGTCGAGCATAAAATGAACAGAATTTTGGTTGCTTAAAGATACTTATCTGTAAGCAAATTTATCCGGCAATTTTATTTAGCATGCCCTTAAAAATAAAATAGTGAAACGGCAGCATCGACACCCAATACAACCTGCCCCACAAACCCAATGGACGAAACGTTGCGGTTTGCTTGACGCAATTGTCATTATCTATCTTAAACTCCAACCAGGCCTCGCCGGGCAGCTTCATTTCGGCATACAGCAGCAAACGTTTTTCTTCTTTGTTAGAATAAATTACCCGCCAAAAATCTAAAGTATCGCCGGGCGAAAGGTCGGCCGGGTTTCTTCGGCCCCGGCGCAAGCCAACACCGCCAAAAAGCTTGTCGAAAAACCCCCTGAAACCCCATAGCCAGTTGGCGTAGTACCAACCGTTTTTACCACCAATGGCAAAAATGCGTTCTAATGCCTTAATCGGGTCTTTAGCTTTTTGTGATTGTTTATCGGTAAATATGCCAAACTGCGGAACCTCAATATGCTTGGATAGCCCTTTTTCAAAAACATTGGTAGACACGGTATCGTACCAGGTAGAGATTACCATATTTTGCTCAATCTTATCAAAGGCAATTTTAATAGCTTCCTTGTACGGAATAAGGCCAACGTGCAGCCTTTCGGGCAGTTCGTTCTTTTTGCCAATTACGTCAACCTTCATACTTTCTACCAGGTTTTTGGCCAGCGAGTAGGAGGTAGAGGTAACAAAATATAACCAGTAGGATGACAAGCGCGGTGTCATGATGGGTACGGTAAATATGCGCCGCTTTAGCTTGCGCACCTCGGCAAATTGCAGCAGCATTTGCTTGTAAGTGAGTGTGTCGGGGCCGTAAATATCAAAATGTTTGCCGTAAGTAAACTCCTGGTGCAGTACGCCGGCCAGCATTTCGACCACGTTACGGATAGATATAGGCTGGCATTTAGTGTTGAGCCATTTGGGGGCAACCATTACCGGCAATTTCTCCACCAAATCGCGTATAATTTCGAACGATGCACTGCCCGAACCCACAATAATCCCCGCTCTTAAAGCCGTAACCGGAACCCTGCTTTTGCGCAACTCATCTTCGACCGCCTTGCGCGAAGACAGGTGTTTGGACAGCTGTTCTTCGTTGGTTATACCGCCCAGATATATTATTTGCTTAGCCTGGGTGGTGTTTATGTATCCTACAAAATTTTGCGCCGATTCTTTTTCGGTATTACTAAAATCCCCGCCGCTCATGCTCATAGAATGTACCAGGTAATAGGCAGCATCAATATCTTTTGGGATATTATCGAGCGTGTCTTTTCTGGTTAAATCTCCCTCAACGGCAGATATTTTACCAGATTTGTAGGGCTTTAGGTCAAAACGGTTTTTGTCTCTAACCATACAAACTACCTCGTAGCCATTTTCTATAAGCACGGGCAATAACCTCCTACCAATATAACCCGTGGCACCGGTGAGTAATATCTTCATGGTATTTTTTAAAAATTACGGTCATCGGCCGATGGGCCGTATATACAGGGTACGGGTATATCATTCAACCGCAGGTATACGGTGAGTTGCCCTCGGTGATGGATCATGTGGTTAATTGTCGACTCAATACTCTTTCGCTTGGTAGTAGTGAACATGACCTGTCCGTTAGCCTTAAGGTCGAATTTAAATTCAAGTTCACCGTTTTCTACACCTACCAACGCTTTGCGTGCGCCTTTTACGTTTTCCTCAAAGTGCGCCACCAGTTCTTCTGTGCCCGAGGGCTTTAAATGCTCAAACGTGGCGTAATCAATGTAATCGTATTTGATCATATGCGTAATCCACAGCGGAATTTCGGCTATTAGCAGCGCCAGGTAACCCAGCTCCATTGATTTGGGATGCGGTTTCCAGTCAAAGAGTTCAACCGGTACACGCTCGAGACATTTACGTGTTGAGTGCGTTTCGGCTTCTAATTCAGTAACAAAGGCTTGTGCAAATGTTATATCGTTCATTACAGATATTATTTAAGTTGAAACAAGGCGATGAGGTAATGGTTTTTTTAGATATGATGGATTGGGGGCTGGACTGTGTGCTCTAATTGATGGCTTCCCAATCTATACATTTGCACAACTAAGTATCTCAACATCCAACAATGAAAATATCCTATGATACCATGCAGGCCGAATTTAAACGCGTACTGCTTACACTCAATTTTACTGATGAAAAAGCTGATAAAATAGCCCACATATTTACCCAAAACAGTCGCGATGGCATTTACACCCACGGGTTGAACCGTTTCCCGGTTTTTGTGAAGTATGTAAAGGAAGGCTATGTAAAACCCGATGCCGAACCGCAACCCGAAGATGCTATGGGTGCTATTGAACGCTGGAACGGTAACTACGCACCGGGCATGCTGAATGCCGGGCAATGTATGGATAGGGCAATTGAATTGGCTAATGAACATGGTATTGGTTGTGTGGCCATTCGTGATACCAACCACTGGATGCGCGGCGGAACTTACGGCTGGCAGGCTGCCGATGCCGGTTGCATAGGCATATGCTTTACCAATACCATTGCCAATGTACCACCCTGGGGCGGGGTCGATCCGCGTTTAGGAAATAACCCGCTGGTAATTGCCGTGCCACGCGAGGGTGGTCATGTGGTGCTGGATATGGCTGTTTCACAATACTCGTTTGGCAAGCTGCAACAATACAATGCAGCAGGCGAGGAGTTGCCATTTCCCGGTGGTTACGATAAAGAAGGCAAGCTAACCACCAAGGCCGGAGATATTATGGAAACCTGGCGTTTGCTGCCCATTGGTTTTTGGAAAGGTTCGGGACTATCGCTTATGCTCGATCTGCTGGTAACCGTACTTAGCCAGGGCCGCTCCACGGCCGAAATTTCCAAGGGCAAAGCCGAATACGGCGTATCGCAGGTGTTCATCTGCATTAAGCCATCGGGCAACGAGCAAGCCGCTCAGCTCATTGAGCAAATTATCGAATACACCAAAACCAGTGGACTGGAAAATCCTGATAACGGCATCCGCTATCCCGGGGAAAGTACATTACGTACCCGCCATAAAAATCAAGAAGAGGGAATCCCTGTGGATGAGGAGATTTGGGAGAAAGTTAAGGAGCTTTAAAAAGAGAATCAAGAATACAGAGTCAAGAATCAAGAGATATAAAGCAAAGGGGCATTCGATTAGCGAATGCCCCTTTGCTTAGTTCCAAAGTCTTGATTCCTGACTCTGTATTCTTGATTCTTTCCTTTATTTTTTCATTACCACTTCAGCATCCATATCCTGCACCAGGTGGTCAAACTTTTCCCAAAAGCCATCTTTAGGCAGTGGGGCTATAATATCAATAGGTTCTTTTTTAACAGGATGAATAAATTGCAGGCGACGCGCATGCAGGCAAATGCTCTTTTTTAAACTTCCGCGAGGGTAGCCATACTTGTTATCGCCCACAATGGGGCAATTTAAGGTAGATAGCTGCACCCGTATCTGATGCGGACGGCCCGTTATGGGGTTAACCTGTATGAGGTAATAGCCATTTAACTCGCCGGCCAGGCGGTAATGCAACTCGGAGCGTAGGCTGCCTTTAACCTCATGGTCGTGCGCCTTGGTCACATTTTTTTGCGGATTTTTTACCAGCCAGTGCACCAAATCGCCATATGGCGGGTTAGGGCGGTTACGTACCACGGCATAGTAGGTTTTGCGCATATTGCGCGTTTTAAACATCTCGTTTAACCGCTCCAAAGCCTTACTGGTTTTGGCAAATAGAATTACGCCACTCACCGGCCTGTCCAGGCGGTGCACCACGCCTAAAAAGGCACCATTAGGTTTGCTGTATTTAGCGGCTATGTACCGTTTTACTTTTTCGTCAAGGGGCTCATCGCCTGTATCATCAACCTGTACAATATCACCCGCCCGCTTGTTAATGGCAATGATGTGGTTGTCTTCATACAAAACATCCGCATCTAAAATATTAGGTTGTGGGGTACTGGTGTCAATTTTAGCCATAGTTTTAGTTAGATTGAGGCGGGGGTTTAGTTACAATACGATTTATCAAACAGAAAGTTTTTTACAGCGCAGGGTCCTCTTCGAGAGACCCTGCTGAAACGTTAAGTTTTTTCACAGCGCGGGCTACTCTTCGGGAGACCCTGCTGAAACGTTAAAGGAAAACACGTCATTGCGAGGAACGAAGCAATCTCTGCGGAGGCAAGGCGTTCATGCATAGCTCAGAGATTGCTTCGTTCCTCGCAATGACGGATATTTATCATTAGGGCAAAAAAGTCTTGATTCCTGATTCTTTACTCTTGATTCTCTCTATCTAATACTGCTCTTTCTCGCTCGGGAAATCTTTAGCCTTAACGTCACCCACGTATCCTTTCACGGCATCATTCATTACATCATACAATGATGCATACTGGCGTAAAAAACGCGGACGGAAGCCTTTGTTCATGCCCAGCATATCATGTATTACGAGTACTTGTCCGTCGCAATACTGGCCGGCACCTATGCCAATGGTTGGTATTTGCAGGCTTTCGGTAACTTCTTTAGCCAGTTGGGCCGGTATTTTTTCCAGCACTACAGCAAAGCAGCCGAGTTCCTGCAGCTTTAAGGCATCATCGCGCAATTTTTGTGCTTCGGCTTCTTCTTTGGCGCGAACGGTGTAGGTGCCAAATTTATAAATTGATTGTGGAGTTAAGCCCAAATGGCCCATAACCGGTATACCTGCCGTTAAAATACGACTAACCGATTCGGCAATTTCAATACCACCTTCCAGCTTTACGGCATGCGCACCCGATTCTTTCATAATGCGGATGGCCGAGCTCAAAGCTTCCTTAGAGTTGCCCTGGTACGAGCCAAAAGGCAGATCGACCACCACCAATGAGCGCGATGCTGCCCGTACAACCGATGATGCATGATAGATCATCTGATCTAAGGTAATAGGCAGCGTGGTTTCGTGCCCTGCCATTACGTTAGAGGCCGAATCGCCAACGAGGATCACGTCCATACCGGCGTCATCAACAATTTTGGCCATGGTATAATCATACGCCGTAAGCATGGCAATTTTTTCGCCATTGGCTTTCATGGCCTGAATGCTGTGGGTGGTAACGCGCTTAATTTCTTTATTTACTGACATCGATAATAGAATCAAGAATATAGAGTCAAGAGTACAGACAGAACAGGTAAGATCCAAACTATTATATAATCAAATGTCTTGATTCCTGACTCTGTATTCTATACTCTCTTCGCAAAGGCAAAGTTAGAAACTCCGCTTCAATTAATTATTTAAAATTTACTTAGTGTAAACATTAAAATTACTTACCTTTGCGGCGTGAATACAGAAGCGCCATTTATGCTGCATACTTACTGCTTTCACGGAGCTGCTCATCAGGCCAACCGGCTTATTTTCCATTCTTTTAATTTTTTTGTAAAATGACCAACTACACCAAGCTTCCGGCTATCTTGTTACTGGCTGACGGTACCGTTTTTCATGGCAAAGCTGCCGGTAAAATAGGCACCACCACAGGCGAAATTTGCTTTAACACCGGTATGACGGGCTATCAGGAAATTTTTACCGATCCATCGTATTTTGGCCAGATCATGGTAACCACCAATGCGCACATTGGCAACTATGGTATCAGTAACGAGGAAGTAGAATCGGGCAGGATACAAATTGCCGGTTTGGTTTGTAAAAACTACAACATTGCCTACAGCCGCAAACAAGCCGACGAGTCTATTCAGGATTATTTCCAGGAACAAAACATTACCTGTATATCAGACATTGATACCCGCCAGTTGGTACGCCACATACGCGATAAAGGTGCCATGAACGCCATTATATCTTCGGAAATACTGGACATTGAGGAACTGAAAGCCCGATTAGCCGGTGTGCCTTCAATGGACGGCTTGGAGCTATCATCGCAGGTATCAACTACCGAAACTTATACTTTTGGTAAAGAAGATGCTACTTACCGTGTAGCAGTGCTGGATTTAGGTGTAAAAAAGAATATTCTGCGCAACTTTAGCGAGCGTGATGTTTATGCCAAGGTTTACCCGGCCAAAACATCATTTGCCGAAATGGAAGCCGATTTTAAACCAAATGGTTACTTCATCTCAAATGGCCCCGGCGATCCATCGGCCATGCCTTACGCTGTTGCTACCGTTAAAGAAATATTGGCTGCCGATAAACCCATGTTTGGTATTTGCTTAGGCCACCAGTTACTGGCTTTGGCTAACGATATACCTACCAAGAAAATGTTTAACGGTCACCGCGGCTTAAACCACCCGGTTAAAAACATTATTAAAGACCATTGCGAAGTAACCTCGCAAAACCACGGTTTTGGCGTAGTGCCTGATGCTGTGCGTGCATCAGACAAAGTAGAAATTACACACGTTAATCTTAACGACCAATCGATTGAAGGTATACGTGTAAAAGATAAAAAAGCTTTCTCGGTACAGTACCACCCCGAATCATCACCAGGCCCGCATGATAGCCGCTACCTGTTTGATGATTTTGTGGAACTGATGAAATAAGCGTTCAACAATTAATTATATAAAAGCGAAGAGCCGGTGTTGCATAAGCACCGGCTTCTTTTTTTAATGATATTCTTATCCGGAATGTCAGGCCACGGCAACTTTAATGATACAAACAGCAGGTTTAACTTTTCCTTATTGATAATTTAATAAATAAGAAATAGCTTTGTGAACAATTAAACCTGATTGATTCCGTTTAGTGTACTTTACAACTAACTGTTCAAGAGTCAACCGTTTTGAACTATGAAGAAAATTTTATCTGTATCATCCTTAATCCTAATGCTTGCAGCTGCTTCTTGCCAGAAGTCGGAGCTAAAGGAAGTGGTTAATACCGATAATTTTAAAGAGCTTAGACAGGCCTCCATAGCAGGCGTTAACGGTCCAACTGCTGCTACCATAAATCAGGAGCTTACTTTTACCGTATCATGGCCACATAGTGGCAACTGCGAAAAATTCAGCACTTTTAAGGTAGATACACTACGTGATACCACGCGTGTGCAATTGTTTACCACCACCAACCCGTTAGAAGATTGCACAGGTAAAGAAGTAGAACACTCTAAAGAGTTTAAATTTACCCCCGTAAAAAGTGGTACTTACTTTCTTAAATTTATTGGCCCTAACGGGGCAAAAGCTATTGTAGATACATTGAGGGTAGAGTAATTATTATTCTACATCAACCCTTAGCTATCTTCGTGCTGCTTACTTAACAGCCTTTACTATAAAATTCTCAAACACCACCGGAAAACTCTTTTTACCCGGTGCGGCTGCAACAACACCTATCTGTGCTTTTACTTTAGGCGGGAAATAAGCTAAACGCAGCATTTTAAAGGTTTTGCTGTCGAAAGAGTATTCTATTTGCACGTAATCGCCTTTGCGCAATAGTTTAAGCCATATTGATTTTGGGCTATCGGTACGCGGCACAACCGACCAGTCCGAAACTTCGCGCGTAACCACGGCACTTACATTTTGTACGCCATCAACATACTCAATACCGGTTTTAATCCAGTTCTTATTGTCGATACGTACCATTAATCCGGCTTGGTGAAACAACTCTTGGTAGCTGCCGGTCACTTTAACGGTGGCTTCAAAATCACCCTCCATTTCCTGGAAATAAAACGGCCCCGAATCGCGGATGAAACCATAATGGGTTATGCGCCAGTAATCGGTACCGGGGTCAACCGTAAAGGTTAGCTTTTGGGCGTTACCGCTCCATTGTTTGGGTTGATTAAACCATTTCATGGGCTTAGTTTGGGCATTGGCAAGAAAGGACATTATTACAAGACAAAGTACCGGGACAAGTTTTTTCATAATTGGTTAATGTATGATAAAGCTAAGTAAGGAATTTTAGGTGAGATTTAGCATAGATAGATCAATCTCAAAATTAATTTGTCATCTCGAACGATAGTGAGAGAACTTTTCGAACTGATTAGCTGGTCGCTTCGAAAAGATTTCTCGTTATCACTCGAAATGACAGGGTGGGATTAAAGTTTATTCTTCCTCCTTAAAATAAACCTTGTAATAATTCATAGCTTTGGCATCATCAAAACCTTTTTCAATCAGGTCTTTATCGCCATGAATGTAAATGTGGAAGTTGCGGTCGAGCTTTAGTACGCTTTTGTACACGCGGGCCTGCTTTTTAACCGCATTGTCTGATATTTCGAACGTGTCGGGTATCTTGGTATCGTATTCCTGCTCGTACTGGTTTTTATAGGTTTTGAATGATTCGATTGCCTCGTTATTGCCCAGTACCTCGCCCGTAAATTCGTCCATTTCAAAAGTGTCTTTTTCTTTAAAGTACTTCATAGAGCGGTTGAGCAGGTCAATCTTATCGGCTTTGCTCATTTCAAACTCATCGTCGAGCTTTTGGGTAACAAAGTTTTTGTAGATGCTGAGCGTATTGTTGGTTTGATTAAAGTTATCGTTACGCACTTTAAGTTTTAAAAACTCATCCTTCCAATACACGGCTTCGTTGCTGCCGTTGGTTTTATCAATAACCACCACTTTGTAGCCATCAATTTTGTGGGTGTTAAATATCAGGCAGCCTTTATCCAGCTTGTTAATGTTAATGGCGTTCTCTTCATAATCCAAACCAAAACCACCTTCTTGCGGGTAAACTTTCAAAAAGGTTTCCTTATTTTCTGATTTAAATATACCTACCACATCAACTTGTTCGCCTTCTAACTGTACGCCGCTAAAATGACCAATGTATACTTCGCCCGCCTTAATTTTGGCATGCCCCGATACGCTGTACAAATGCTTGGCTATTTTTTCAGATACTTCGTGAAACTTGCTTTCATCATCAAAAATAGTGGTGCAGTAGTGAAATATTTCGTTCAGCTCCAGGTCGCCGCCCGGGTGCATTAAATGGTAAACCTCGTTGGTTTTTTCAAACGGGGTTAAAAAATACTGCATCAGTAAACGCGGAATGATCTCGTCTTTTAAAGAGATAGGAGCGTCTGACAGTGCATAGCGTTCATCCTGCAGCGGGTTGCCTACATGATGCACCGAAATTGTTTGGAGCGAAGCCTCGAATGAAGTTACCATAGAGGCGGCAAATTAACGAATAATTTATGACAGGGGAGGGTTATCCTGCTTGTTGTTCATGGGGGGCTTTCTGTGTGCGCAGTTCATTCAATTGAATTTCATAAGTACGCATACGGGCATGAAGTATGTCTACCTCGGTACGCAGCATTTGTATTTCGGTAATGAGTTTGGGCGATTCTGTTTTGATTATTTTCTTTTCGCCGCTGCCCAAAATAAGCCACTCGGGCGAGTATTTAAGCTGAAAGCATAGCTTGCGGATGAGGTAATAGCTAATTTCCTGTTTACGGTTAATAACTTTACTAATAAAGCCCTGGTCAACCTCAATGGCCTTAGCCAGGCCTAACTGGCCGCCATGTTCTTTTACAATAACCTTCAGTCGCTTAATAATGGCGTCGTCCGACATAAAAAATGCTTTTTCTGCAATAATAAATTTTTATTGCAGAAAAAGCATGTTAAAAAGTAAGTATAACTTAAATTACTTCTTTTCGGTGTTTAACTGTTTCATCAGCTGGTCTAAACCATGGTTGTATTTTTTAATACAAATATCTTCGTTTTTAAATTGGCATACCAAATCATCAAGCTTGGTTTTAATGTGCTCATGCTCGGGATGTGAAGAATGAGGCATTTTAGACCTGATAGTATTAAACTTGTGCTGGGTTGATTTTTGCAGGAGTAGCGGTGCTACGTTTTTATTTTGTTTCATAATACCGTTTACCTTGTTGTGCTGGCGGCTCATGATGTAAGTAATTAAAATAATACAGGCTAATCCTACTCCGAAAAATGCGATGATAATATTGTTAACTGCGAACATTTTGAGGTTGAAACTATGTGATAAATAGATGTTTATATATCCCTTTAGACGGCAAATGTATTGCGAAGGTTACAATTAATTAATATATTTTTTAAAATATATTTACACAATAATATTGTAATGTTGCATGCAAGATGAGCGGAATTATAATTAAATTAACTTGTGTTTGGGTTAAACTAATTTGTTAAAAATAAGTCGTACAACACATATGTTTAAACTTGTGATTAAATATTTTTTAATTGTGGGTGTAGCTTTTACCCTGCTTTCGAGTACTTTGTGGGTTGCTGATGTTGAGGATAATAACGCCTTTAGTACTGAGTTTTTAAAGCGCATAAATGAGGTGCGGCAACAGGGGTGTAAATGCGGTACAACTTACATGCCGCCAGTGCCTCCGTTGGTTTGGAATAATCAACTTGAGCGTGCCGCCAAAGCACATGCGCAGGACATGAGTAAGCGAAGCTATTTTAACCACACCAGTAAAGATGGGCGTAGTATACAAAACCGTATTATGGCTGCCGGATATACTTATGATGGCTATAAAAGTTTTGCCATTGGCGAAAACATAGCACAGGGGCAAGAAAGCATATCCGAGGTAAGCAACGGCTGGTTTAAAAGTCCGCGCCATTGTATGAATCTCATGAACCGCGATTTTACCGAAGTTGGCATAGCCGAAGTTAACCGCTACTGGGTACAGGATTTTGGCGGCCGCGAACCATTTACAGAGCGTGAAAAGGAACTTATTAAAAGCGGCAGATTAAAAATACGTAAGGTTAACTAATATAGTTTATGGTTTAACCAAATATTGCTCAATAGCATAAACCGCATTTTTAACCCCGTCTTGCTGGTTAATGTTTTTTGCTGCTTGCTTTGCCTCGTTTTGCATTTGGGCATCGGCTGTTTTATTAATGGCGTTAAGGAGTTTTACCGCAGTTAGTTTGCGCCATGGAATATGTAGTCCGTTTTTCTTTTTAGCTATTATTTTGCCCCACAGGGGTTGGTCTACAAATATGGAGACTATAATAACCGGTATGCCTGCCTTTAAAACAGCGGCCAGCGTGCCAACCCCTCCGTGTATAACTGCGGTTTTACACTGTGGCAATAACCATTGATGGTTAACTTGTGATATTACCATCAAGTTTGTATGCTGCGGCAAATTAGGTACATGCGACCAGCCTGTGCAAAATATAATGCGATGGTTGGTGGCCGTTAAAAGTTGCTCAATAATACCACGAAGCTTTTCAGGATCGGGTACCGGTATGCTGCCAAAGCCTATGTAAATGGGTTTATCTCCACGGGTAAGCCAGCTAACAAGTTCGGCCTGGGCAGTGTAGTTATTTTGTATGATCTGTTGGGGCAGGGTTAAAAAACCAGTAACCACGTGCTGCTCCTGCCAATCGGCCGGGCGTTTAATCAGCTCGGTGCTAAAGGCATGTATCACCGGAATTTTGTCTTCAATGTATTGCTTAAATACAGATTGCTTTAAAGGCGGAAGCTGCAACAGGTTTCTGAAAGTGTAAGTTGTTTTTTTAGCGAGTTTCCATAATACAGCGTTGGCAATGCTGTAAGTTAATTGGTTGTACCAGCTCATGTTAAACCAATCCAAACCAGGCATGGCAAATTCGCGGGTTGTAATATTGGGTGGGTTAAGCTGAACAATCATCATTTTTTTGCCCAGTTTTTCGGCAACGGCACCGTAAATATCCGAGCCTAAATTATTTACAATAAAGGCATCAACCTTGTGGCCGCAACTAAGCATGCTCTCTAACAAGGGCTCCTTCATGTTGCTAAGCATAGAAAACAGGTGCTTTAAAAAAGCCACATCATTACCCGAATTAATTACCTGTAAACATTCGGGCGAGTAAATGAGTTCTTCGGCATTGCCGTGCAAAGGGTGAAAACTTATGCCATAGCCTTCAATTAAATTTTTAAAGTTTTGGGGAGCTGCAAGGGTTACCTGGTGCCCATGGTGCATTAGCCCGAGGGCAAGTGCCATATAAGGCTGAACATCGCCCCGCGAACCATAAGTAAATAAACCAAAGTGCATTACTGAAATTCTAATTTTACTATCACCGGGAAATGGTCTGAAAAAAACTTACCATGGTTGCTATCCGTTAAAATGCCCCATCGCGTTACTTTAAAACCCGGGGTGGTAAATATATGGTCAATAATTTTGTTACCCGATAGATCTTTTCCAAAATTATTGAACGGTCCGTATCGTTCAGTTGGTTCTCTAAACCTTCCTGTGTTTCAAACCATCAAATCATGAAAGCGGATCTAATGGGCAATCATAGGAACACGGTCTTTCTATAGATTGCCGGTATCGGTTTTATCATTATTAAAAGTGTTTCAAAATTTAGCTAATTGTTATGATGGTTACAGCGCGTGCTTAAACTTAACCTAAATTTAATATTAATTGGGTACCTTTGCTGATGACCGAAAAAACTAATTCTAAGCATTCTACCCCGGTTATAAAGTTAAATCAACCCAACGATAGCTATAAATTCCGGCCGCTACCTGCTCCTACGGGCAATTATCCATACCATTTAAATTTAGCCAATGTGGTGCAGCCTGCATCAATCCAAAAGCTGGTTTTTCATATGGTAGGCGATACAGGCAGTGTGCGTAATCCCAATTTTCAGCGGGAGGTGGTTGAGGAAATGGTTTCGCAGTTCGAAGATGCTCAAACTCCGGCCGATATACCGCAGTTCCTTTTTCATTTGGGCGATGTGGTTTACCATCATGGAGAAGCCGACCGGTACTATACACAGTTTTTTAACCCGTATCGCCATTATCCTGCCCCAGTATTTGCCATTGCCGGCAATCACGATACCGATGTAAACCCCGAAAGCGAGCCGCAATACCAAACCCTTGATGCTTTTAAGGCTGTATTTTGCGCTGCAGGCAAACAAACGGTACCGTTTAGCGGCGATGTTAACTGGCAAAGCAATATTCAACCTAATATATACTGGACGTTACAAACACCGCTGGCCAACATTATTGGCTTGCACAGTAACGTGCCTAAATTTGGCGTTATTACCGATGAACAGCGCGCCTGGTTTATTGAAGAGTTAAAAATTGCCGGTGCCCAACGCCCCGACAAGGCTTTGATTATTTGTATTCACCACGCCCCATACTCTGCCGATGTAAACCATGGTGCAAGTTTAGCCATGATTGGGTTTTTACAAGCAGCTTTTGAAGAAACCGGCGTACGGCCTGATATTGTTTTTAGCGGGCACGTGCATAATTACCAGCGCTTTAGCAAACGTTATGCCGATGGTAAGGTAATACCCTTTATAGTGGCCGGTTCGGGCGGGTTTGATGAACTGCATGCCGTTGCTTCCGTTGATGATGAGCGCTTTACGGCCGAAAGCGTTTTGTTTAAAGATGTTAAATTAGAGAAGTATTGCGACGACAGGCATGGCTTTCTCAAAATAACGTTAGAAAGAACAGGCGAAGGCTTAACCCTATCAGGACAATATTATAGTCTTCCGCATAAAGTAGGAGAGATTAAGGAGCCTGCATCGTTAGATGATGAGTTTAGTGTGTTAATTGCTTAACATTACAAGAATCACACTAAAGAGATCAAAAAATACTTGGATAAATTTGAAATAAAAAACGCCAAACTAAACAGTTTGGCGTTTTTTATTTCAATCGGCTAATTAACATTTTATGGTTGGATTATCTGCACCCCAAACATTATTAACAGTTACTGTAGCACTTGAAGCTGGGTCGCTAAAAAGTTTACCAGATAAAATTGTGCGGGTGTTTTTGGTTACAGTAACATTTTGAATTGTTTTTGAAGTTGCTACCCCTCCAAAACTTGTTACAGTTACATTAAATGGTGAAACAGTATTTAATACCAACATGGAAATTTTATAATTGCTTTTTGGTAATCCGGATTCGTCGAGCTGAAAAACATT
Organism: Mucilaginibacter terrae; assembly: GCF_031951985.1. NCBI lineage: Bacteria > Pseudomonadati > Bacteroidota > Sphingobacteriia > Sphingobacteriales > Sphingobacteriaceae > Mucilaginibacter > Mucilaginibacter terrae. The sequence goes on from NZ_JAVLVU010000001.1 coordinate 4,609,877, forward strand.
AGAGCGTTTATAGTCATCTTCCGGGACATTGGTATTAACTCTGAAGTTTTGCTTTTCTCCCATTATCTCTACTGTTATTGAGCGTACATTAGCTGGTATAATATATTCAAAGGCAATCTCTACTTTGCCAACTATCCTATCCATGGTAATAGATTGTATAGGTGCTCCAGCAACAACATTAAGCTCTCCTTTATAATAAAAAACATCATCAGTGTAATTGTATAGGAGAGGGGAAAACTTTGCATCAGTCAGCGTTTTAGGCGTAAGTTGATCAGTACTGCCAATAGAAGAATTTAGTGAAGATAGCCCTCCGCCACCTGTTGCCAATACAGTGTATTTTCCGGCTTTAAGTGTATCTGTTAAAGTTCCAAAAGCATTCGAACTATTCATTAGTACACGTTTACCATTTTTAATGCGGTAAAGTTTATTAACATCGGTTTTAAATTGTTCTAAACGGCTTACCTGGTTGCCATCGCTATCAAATACAACAAACATTAGCTTGGTGAAATTTACCTCAGAAACCGGAGCAGATGCTAAAGTATTTTTTTGCGAAGGCGACTTAACGGAAAATGGGGCTTGTGTTTGATTAAATGTTGTAACCGCGAAAGATAAAGGGACTTTGTCAACCTCTTTGATTTCGGTTTGGATAGAGTTGTTATCTTTTTTACAAGCAATTAACATCAGTCACGATGATGTCAGGAGTAGAATTATTTTTCACCAGATAAAGTGTGTTGTTGAGTGGAGGATGAAGATAACTAATGAAACTCAAATTAAAGTTCGGTAAAGCTACAGGGAATATGAATAATCGGCGCTTAGGTGTGGTATATGCTTAATATACAAGGCAATTACGCCGCATTGCGTTATCAATATAATTCAGTTAAGCACCGGTTTAAACGGGCGCTTAACTGAATTTGAGGAATTGAAATTTAATTAGCTTCAGTATATTTTTTAAAGTTATTTAAAATAGCTTGCCAGCCACCGCGCTGCATTTCAACAGGGTTGGTGGTTTCCGGGTCAAATGTTTCGGTTACCTTGGTAGTATCTCCATCGGCCTCAAATAATATAATCACTTTGCGGCCATCTTCCATGCCATAGGCAATTACGCGGTGCTCAGTTACTTCGCTGTAAACGCCGCCAAAATCAAAACTAAAACTACCGTCTTTAGCTGCCATGGTAGTTTTAAATTTGCCGCCCGTGCGCAGGTCGTTATCGGCATAGGGAGCATGCCAGTCGTCTGATGCGAAAGTCCATTTAGTTATATGCTCCGGATTAGTCCAGTAATCCCATACTTTTTCAATAGGTGCATTAACGGTAGTTTCAACGGTAATGGTATTTGTGCTTGTAGGTTTCATGGTGTTAATTGGATGTTATGATCAATATCATAAAGGTATAACAAGCTTTGCAATCAGGTGCTGGCCAATTGCGACAATTGTAGGGTATTTAATGAATAGTTATGCGAAAAGAGGGCTACTTGCCTATGTGGAAAGTTTTATCGTTAATTATTGGGAGATATGCGGAGTTTGGCAACAGGATAGTAACAAAAAAGTCGTCATTGTTTGTTATGCTGTTGACAGGGTTTAGAAAATTTGGCAATATTAAGTAATCCATCTTGAATGAAGAGGGTTCGCCTGCCCGTCAAAAAGCAGCACATAAACCGCACTACGCTTTATATCCGACGTGGGCTAATCTTTCGCCCATAGAACGATAGTCCTCATTTGATTGAGGCGCCCATGTGGCCATGCCATCAACGTACCTGTTGAACATGCAAAAAGCAGCGGCAATCAAAATAGTATCGTGTATTTCGAGGTCTGTTGCTCCGGTTTCACGTGCAGCCAAAATATCCTCTTCAAGTACATTCTTACCTCCCGATGCTGTTTTATGCGCGATGTGTAATAATGCTCTCAACTTATCAGATACTTTAGTGGCTTGGAGTCCTGCTTTGATATCATCAATCAAATTTAAATCTGCCTTGAGATGGGCTACGGCGGCGGCACCGTGCGATGTATGGCAAAAATGACATCCATTCCAATGTGAAACAGAGGATGCGATAATTTCGCGCTCAGCACTGGTCAGGGTAGATGGGCCGCGTAACAATACTTCAGCAAGATCAAGCAAAGGCCTCGCGGTTTCAGGATTGTAGTCTAATAGTCCTATAATGCCCGGCAAATTATCATTATTTAATTTAATATGTGCCATTTCTTGTTTTTTTACATAAACATCGGAATTATTTTTAGAAGTCGGGCGTAGTTTTAAGCAGTCTTTCTACCGCGATCAAAAATTGTATGCGCGCTAACACCATAGTTGATATTTTAGTTGGCAGCAATTTGACCGAGCCGATCGTTATACCCGGCGTTAATGTCAGATTGTGGTGTCATAAGCAAACTTTTCTACAGGAGGTGGTCAATTGCAAGGTACTGGTCGGATGTACAAACGACGGCGTGGCGGTTACAAGATCGGGCAGTTCTGCTAATGTAAGCACCAGCGGCTGTTCGTAATGGAGTGCTGCTCAGGAAGGTGATCTTTCCCGAACGGGAAAGTAAGGATGGATGAAATCAAAAGAGGCTGTCTCATAAGTCGAGAACAGCCTCTTTCTTGTTTGATTTATTCGGGTAGGTGGCTGAGATAGTTTTCGTATATCCAAATCTCAGAGCCTCAGTTTTACTTATGAGACAGCCTCTTTCAACACCTTTGATCTTCATTATCGTTTCCCTGGCTAACCCAAATGATCAGGTCATGAATAAACCCCGATACCTGGAAGATGTATTTTTCCTATTGATCTATCTACCGCAACCACGGAGTTAGAATCTGCCTTAAAAAGCTGTGCGGGTTTGATCAAACTTCATACAGATTATTGCAGGACGAGGGAAACATCATCGATCTGGCAGGAAGCACCGGCATCGCCATTTGCTGCGAACCCTATTTCAACTTTTCCGTTCTTTACCGGGATATTTTTCAATTCGATCATTTTCCACTCCGAAATCTCATCTTTTACAGGATAAGCAACACGTTTGCCAGAACTTTCAGCATACACTTCCAGTTTAGTGAACCCTTTGCTGCACCGCAAGAAAGCTTTGAGTGTGTATAAGCCATTCTTTAGTTTTACATAAGGTGTGGAGCTGATCGTCTGGTATACTTTTCTTTCGAAAGGCACACTGTCGCTAATATGGAGGCTTCTTTCCCCGATCACTATTTTCCTTTCCTCCTCAGAATTGGTGTGATTAAGCGTTGGAGAGGTAGTTGAATCAAGGGAGACCTTATTGCCTTTTACAACAACAGTCTCCCATCCCATCAGGAAGGTTTGAACCGGCTTGACCGGGCTGGGCATTTTCTTACGGTCGGCCTCGAAGCTACCATTCAATACAAAATTATTATCGCTGGCAACATTCCATTCACCGGTTTTGGCATTAAGATCCCACGAGCCAAGAGAATTAAAAAAAGGTCTGTCGCCATTGAACGATAACGGTACCCATTGATTGTATCCCAGACCGTTCCCTGCAAAATCAGACCACCTGTCGCCACAATAAATAACGGTTTCCTGTTTAGTGCCTTTAAGAGTTACAAAGAAACCCGTCTGGGTAACGTGAGCGTAGTCTTTATTACTTCCATCCATAACCAGCATGTCATTCTTCGGCTTATAAGGGCCATTGATATGGTCTGCAACGAGGTAGTAGGCCAGTGAAGCGTCCCAACCGTAAAGATTAGAAGCTGCCATATAATATTTACCCTTGTACTTGAACATGCAGTTCCCTTCACGGCCAGCCCCTTCAAATATTTTGATGCAGTCGAGTAAATCTACCTTGCCATTTTTTACTCCTATCTCGGAGATGTAGATCTTATTACGGCCTTTTCCATAGGAATAGACCAGGTAAGACCTGCCGGTATCTTCGTCTGTAAATACAGTTTGATCGCCCGTGTTGGAAGTTCCTATGCGGTCCAGCATGCTTATCTTCTGGTGCCACTTAAAAGGACCTGCAGGGTGTTCCGATACGGCGATAAGCACCTCAGAGCCATGCTGTACCAGCATGGCGTACTTATTTAACTTCTTTACATAGGCCACACCCAGCCGGCCTATCCAGCCGCCCCTTCCGTATTGGGTGGCATCAGTTTTGGTCAATGCATCAGATTCAAAGGTCCAATTAACCATATCGGTAGATGTATAACACGTAACTGATTCAAACCCGCTACCTGGCACGGTTTTGTTAGGAGATTCCCTATAGATTTCTGCGCCCTTATAATGAACGCCGTACCAGTAGAACTTCTCCGTTGCTGTAGCAGGGGCTTTGAACCTGAATATGCCGCCACCCTGACTGTAAATTGGCTGACCACCTCTGGTGTTCCAGAAAACATCATTCTTAATATTTAATGGCTGAGCATTTCCGGGCACTACCTCAAGGATGGTCAGGGCCACGTTTAATATGAAAAAAATTCCATGCCTCAAATATTTCAGCTTAAAATTCACGGAGGTGTTCATTTGTCTTGAATATAGGTAATTGCCGGATGGCCAATATCATCCGTAAGCTAAATATTTGCTAAAGGGTTGAAAGGAAATCATTTATAACCTCAACACTGCGCTCCAATTTGTCGTGATGGAGGTTGTGGGCCGCTCCGTCAATATGCACAAGTTTACCTTTAAGCATAACGGAGGCAGCTTCTTCGTTGCTTTTGCGTACTTCGGGTGAGGCATCGGCCTTTAAAATGATAGCAGGCACCTGGATCTTTGAAAGCGAGTTTCCCACGTTCATGGAGCCGGTCATCGCCTGCGAGCCTTCAGGTGTATAAGGGCCGTGGTATTGTTTTTTCGATAACGCCCAGTATTCAACATCCGTTTTACTCCACAGGGGGCTTTGACGCTGACCGGTTGCTACGAGGTCTTCAAAGCTGTAATTGTTTTGGGCAATAAGAGCTTCCGGACTTCCGAACATGCTTACCGAAAGACGGTTATTTAATGTTCCGGGCTGTGGGGTAGGCTGGGCCTGGGGTTGGGCTTGTGCTTGCGGATTTCGATTTAATGCTGCGGCAGCCGGTGTAACAGTGCGCCTTCTGAGCGAAGGGTCCAGCATAATGACCGCCCGGCCAACTTCCGGGTATTCTGCACCTACGCGCATTACGGTAGCTGCTCCCATAGAATGACCCATCAGTATAGGTCTTTCAAACTTCATGACCTTAACAAAATCTACAACATCTTTGATCAGTGTCTCGCCATTATCGGCAGCGGTAAAAGGGTCAGATAGACCATGTCCACGGCTATCGATCATATAAATATCGTACTTGTCCTGTAGCTTTAAAGTGAGTGTGGCCCAGCATAGTCCGTTATCCGATACGCCGTGAACCATCACTATAACAGGTTTATTTTTTTGGGGTATTGCATGGTAATAGTGCATGCGCATCCCGTTAGTGTAAGCATATCCATCTGACCAGCCGGCCGGAATTTTGACCTGGGCAATTACAAAGGCTGGAGACAGGAGCAGTAGCCCCAGTATCTTTTTTAGGTTCGTCATGAGGTTATCGTTATTGGTCTATTGGTTAGTTGTTATTCCCTAATTGAGAACAGGAATAACCTAAACAAAAGAATCGAAAAATTGGATGCCTGGATTGTACGTTCTCGGATTTTTATTGTCCGATTTCACATATCTGAGTTTGCGGAGGTTGGTGTATGATGAGTAGTGGTGTTAAATAGCTAAATTTATTCGAACCATTAATTTACCTGATCCTATTTACGGACCTTCTCCATAGATCGGTTCAATCTTCTATCATGACAACCAAAAAAATCATTAGTTCGATCTGTATCGTATTATCCTACTTTGAGATGACCTCCTGTACTTCTCATCGCCGGATCGGAGTTGTAAAAGAGAACACGTACCTGGCCATCCCGGCTGCCATGTATCCTCCGGCAGATTCCATAGTCTCTACGTAGAATGAATGGACCCGCGCTAACTACCCCAAAATGATCAAAGTTTTCAAAGCAGATCCCTTGAAGCTACACGATATTGTATTTCTTGGTAATAGTATAACGCGGCAGGGGGGCGATTGGGATAAGCGCTTAGGAAATAAAGCCATCAGAAACAGGGGTATTGCCGGAGATGTGACTGATGGCGTTATAGCACGCTTAGGGGAAATATTTTATGTAAAACCAACAGCGGTCTTCATCGAAATAGGCATTAACGACCTGTATAACCCTAAGTTAGATCCGCAAAGAACCGCGATTAATATTAATAGCATTGCTGAGCGCATCAAACAGCAAAGCCCGGAAACGAGAATCTTTGTTCAAACTGTTTTTCCTACCAGCCACGTTTTTTTGAGAAATAATATCAGTGAAACCAACAAGATCTTGCGCCAGCTCCACAAGCCCAAGGTTTATACAATTATTGAAACTCATCAACTTTTTGCCGATAGTGCCGACCTTATGAAAAAGGAATACACCAAAGACGGTGTTCATCTTACCGAAAAAGGTTACCAGGTGTGGGTAGATCACCTGCGTAAGTTCTTCAAATAGGAAAATGTATTAGTTTGATGCTAACCGATAAATATTCTGCTTTCAAGCATCAGTTTCCTATCCACCAACACCGTAACATCTCAAAAGTTATGAGTAACTGATATGCTCTGGATCTTATTCGATAACCTGTTACACAGCTAATTGCCATAAGAAAATGTGAAAACGCGCTAATTACAAATGAAAATGGACAAATCAATCCGGGTAAAATTGCAGTTATTTACCGCTTGATGATCTTAAATTAAAATAAAGATCACAGAGCCAATTTAAACCGGGATTCCCATATCCCGATACCTGCACAACTCTCAAATGAGAGAATTAACGAGGAACCTTAAATAATTATGGACGATAAACTTTATTGCAATTGGCAGCAAACGCGGCTGGGGAGGTCTGTTTTTATCATACTGATGCTCACCATCAGTATTCTCAGTAGTAACGCCCGGGCTCAATCCCGAACGGAGATAATCTTAAAAAAAGGCTGGAAGTTCTTTCAGGGGAAAAACGAAAAGGGGTATGAGAAAGATTTGGATGATGCTGGTTGGCAAAACGTGACCGTTCCGCATGACTGGGCAATCAATGGGCCATTTGATAAAGAGATCGACAAGCAAACGGTTGCTATTACACAAAACGGTGAGAAAGTAGCCCGGGAAAAGACAGGCAGGACTGGTGCGTTACCTTACATAGGCGAAGGTTGGTACCGGAAACGATTCCGTATACCCAACGCTAATGCGAAAAAAACTGTCCTGCTGCAATTTGATGGTGCCATGAGCGAGCCGCAGGTATATTTGAATGGTGAACTGGTGGGCAAATGGAATTATGGCTACAATTGTTTTTTTATAGATATTTCTGATAGGATTATACCTGGGCAGGAGAATACATTAGCTGTACATATATCCAACCGGCCGAGATCGTCACGCTGGTATCCTGGTGCCGGTCTTTTCCGGAACGTACACTTAGTTGTTAAAGAACCGAGCAGCATTGAGCAATGGGGGGTAACGGTAACCACTCCTGTAGCCAATTTAAAACTGGGAAAGGTAAATATTAAGACCCGCTTCGCCGGATCAGGTATGCGATTGATTACGGAGATATTGGATCGAACCGGTAAAAAAGTGGCCATCGATACCACGACCAAATCTTACGGCAATGAGTTCGAACAGGCTTTTCCGATCACCAATCCCAATTTGTGGAGCCCCGAAAATCCTTATTTATATACAGCGGTATCTAAGCTGTACCTCGCCGGTCGCTTAACCGATGAAGTAAGAACCCAATTCGGCATACGCGATATTCATTACAGTGCGGCTGCCGGTTTTCAGCTTAATGGTGTTTCCCGCAAATTCAAGGGTGTTTGTCTTCACCATGATCTTGGTCCGCTCGGTACCGCGGTAAATACAGCGGCTCTTCGTCGTCAGTTAATGATCTTAAAAGATTTGGGATGTAACTCCATCAGGAGCTCACACAATATGCCATCTCCTGAACAGGTAGAATTGTGCGACGAATTGGGGTTCATGTTTTTGGCCGAAAGTTTTGATGAATGGGCAAAGCCAAAAGTAGCCAATGGCTATCATCTTTTTTTTGACAGTGATGCGGAGAAAGATGTTGTCAACCTTGTAAAGGCTTTCAGAAACCACCCTTCCATTGTGATGTGGAGTGCGGGCAACGAAGTTCCGGATCAGTTTGGGGCAGAAGGAGTGAAGCGGGCGAAATGGCTGCAGGATATTTTCCACCGGGAAGACCCAACCCGGCCCGTTACCGTGGGTATGGACCAGGTAAAAGCTACCATGCAGTCCGGCTTCGGCGCATTGCTGGATGTGCCCGGATTAAACTATCGCGTTCACCTTTACGAAGAGGCCTACAAAGCCTTTCCCCAGGGCTTTATTCTGGGTTCTGAAACCGCCTCTACCGTTAGCTCCAGGGGCGTATATAAATTCCCGGTAGAGAAGGCTAAAGATAAAAAGTATGACGATATGCAATGCTCATCTTATGACCTGGAATATTGCAGTTGGTCAAATCTTCCCGATGATGACTTTGTGTTACAAGATGATAAGCCTTGGGTAATAGGTGAATTTGTTTGGACCGGTTTTGATTACTTAGGCGAGCCGACACCGTATGATGAACGCTGGCCATCAAGAAGTTCTTATTTTGGATTGTGTGACCTGGCCGGCATACCTAAGGACCGGTATTACCTTTACCGAAGCCGTTGGAATACCGAAAGCGCCACGATTCATATGCTTCCTCATTGGAACTGGAAGGGACGGGAAGGCCAGGTAACCCCGGTATTTGTTTACACCAGTTATGACCGTGGTGAGCTTTTTATCAATGGCAAAAGCATGGGTATCAGGAAAAAGAGTAAGTCTTCGCCGTTAGAGCGGTACCGCCTGATGTGGATGGATGTTAAATACGAACCCGGAACCGTGAAATTTGTGGCGATGGATAGTTTGGGTCATAAAGTTGCCGAGAAAAGCATGGTTACTGCGGAGAAACCTTATCAGATCAGACTGGAACCGGATAGAAAAGTGATCCATGCAGATGGTCAGGATATCAGTTATATCACCGCTTACCTGGTCGACCGAAAGGGGAATGTCTGTCCGACCGCGTCAAATACGCTTAATTTTCAGGTTGAGGGGAAGGGGGCTTTTCAGGCGGTCTGCAATGGAGATGCAACTTCACTTGAGCCATTTCAAAAACCCGAAATGAAATTATTCAGCGGGAAATTGGTATTCCTTGTCAAATCGTTAGAAGAAGCAGGAAATATAAATATCAAGGTAACCAGCAAAGGCATTAAAAGTGCCACGGTTCAACTTAGGTCAGAAAAATTTACCCGTTGATAGCATGCCCGTTAACCTTATTGATTTTTGGCTACCGGCCGTGTTTAAATTCATAAATGAAGACACAAAATAACTTGTTTATTAAAGTAAAATTATAAACTTGGGAGCGTGAAAATGCGTGGTGTTGTTTTTTCCTGTTTTCAAATTCTGCTTCAACTTAGCCTTGTTGTGGCTGGATCACTATTTTCAGTATACGCACAGCATAATAACACTTTATCTTTTAGCCGTATAGACCGAAATGAAGGACTGTCTAACAGTTCGGTTGAAAGTATAGCACAAGATAGCCGGGGATTTATTTGGTTTGGCACTACCGACGGGCTGAACCGGTTTGACGGTGCAAAAATGGCGGTGTTTAGGCATGTACGCGGCAATCAGCACAGTCTCAGTAGTAATTTTATCCGCAAGATATTTAAAGACCGCTCCGGACGATTATGGTTAGGAACATCCAACGGCTTAAATTTATTCGAACCCGAAACTAATACATTTTCATCCCACATTCACCGGTCAGCTTATGTGGAAAGTAAGGGTGACCGCATCAATGATATTTATGAAGATGCCGATCAGGCACTTTGGGTGGCCACCGGGTGGGGCTCCATATCCAAAGTAAATGTTAAAGAAAGACGGTTTGAAGATTATTATTTCCGCAATACCCAGTCTGCACCGCAAAACAACAGCAATGTTTATTGTATTGCACACCGCAACGTCACAAGCATGTGGGTGGGTACGCAAAACGGCGTCAGGATATTTGACATAAAGAGCCGTAAGTTCATTGATCCTCCCTATCAGCTTAGCAAAAAAATTCCTTACAGGATACGGACACTGGCTGTAACCCGCTCAGGCCAACTGTGGATAGGAACGGAGGAGAATGGTTTGTTCAGGGCCAACCTGGCTGATGGTAAGCTGGAGCATTTTCAATACTCCCCGCAAAATTCTGGCAGTTTAGGCAGCAACCGTATCATTAGTATGGCGATTGGGGCAAAAGATCAGTTATATGTGGGTACGGTAAACGGCGGGTTCAATGTGTTTAATGAAGAAAACAAAAGTTTTGTTAAATATATTAATGATCCTGCATTACCAAATTCAATTTCGCAGCGGAGTGTATCTGCTATATTTTTAGATAAACAGCAAAATATATGGCTCGGAACACCAAGGGGAGGTGTTGACGTTGCCACCACCAGCCGGCCTAAGTTTGACCGTTATCAGCATAACCCCAACCGGTTAAGCATCAGTTATAACGATGTTAAAAGCTTTTCTGAGGATGAACATGGGAATATCTGGATCGGAACTGATGGAGGGGGATTAAACTATTTTAACAGGGAAACCGGTGCATTCAAGGCGTATCGTAACATACCTGGTAAGTCAAACACGCTGGGGTCTGATCAGGTGATGAGTGTTTTGAGCGACCATGCCGGCAGGTTATGGGCTGGTACATTTGATGGAGGGCTGAACCTGTTCGACCCCACTAACGGAACGTTTGAACGATTTGTTCATGATTCCCGGAACAAAGCCTCGATCGCCTCAAACCTGGTAGAAGATATCCTGGAAGACAGTAAAAAAAGGCTTTGGGTATGTACCTATAACGGAGGACTCAACCTATTCGACCCCCAAAAGAAAGAATTTGTACTGGCAGGGCAAGGTAAAACGCCTGATAAACAGATAAGCGGGGTGAAGTTATTATCGGTTAAAGAAGACCGGCAGGGTAAACTTTGGATAGTTACTGATGATGCGGGCCTAAACCGTTACGATCCGGAGACCGGCGGGGTAAAGCATTATTTTAATAAGGGACTTAATTCCGACCTGACCGCAGTTTTTATTGACCATTACGGAAGGATTTGGGCAGGTAAGAACGGACTCTATCTTTATCATCCTGACGAGGACCGATTTATACTCTACAAAGATGCCGGTGAACTCAAAAATGAATTCATTAAAGGCATCCTTGAAAGTACGCCCGGCGAGTTGTGGATTTCCACCACCAACGGGATCTATCAGTTTAACATTCTCAAAAAAACACTTAAAAACTATAATACCAACGATGGATTGCAGGGGATGGAATTCGAATTTAATTCTTGTTTGAAGGCGAGGGACGGCACCATGTTTTTTGGTGGCACTAACGGATTCAATGCATTTAAGCCTGATTCGATCAAATTAAACAATTTCATGGCTCCAATTTATTTTACCTCGTTGGAGATATTCAATCAAAAAATAAAACCTGCGCCAAACTCTGTGCTGTCAAAGGATATTTCGTACACCGGTGAGATCGTACTTTCGCCCGAACAGACCTCATTTGGTATAGAGTTCGCATTGCTGAATTTTGTAAACCCTGCAAATAACAGGTATGCCTATAAATTAGAAAATTTTGACCGAAAATGGAATGATATAGGGCATTTACACCATGCTTCATACACCAATCTTGATCCTGGTAAATACATATTTAAGGTTAAAGCCGCCAACAATGATGGGCTGTGGAACCCGAAGGTTGCTACGTTAACCGTTATAATAAGTCCTCCTTTTTACAAAACCTGGTGGTTTGCATTACTAACCATAGCAACTGTTTTAACCATTTTATACCTGGCTTACGACTTTAAAAAGAAGCTGGATCATAAGACCCTGATAGAGAAACAAAAAGAAGAGGTGCTTCAACTCCAACTGCAATTTTTTACCAACATCTCTCATGAGTTCAGAACGCCATTAAGCCTGATCGTCGGCCCCCTCGAGGCGTTGAAAAACGAAAATTCTCCTGTGCGTCAAAAGAAGCTATACCAGGTTATAGATCGTAATGCTCAACGACTGATGAGGCTGGTAAATGAACTAATGGATTTTAGGAAACTGCAGTCGGGGGTATTAAGATTGAGCATCAGACCTTACCATGCCAGTGAATTATTTGGCAACATAGCCGCTGAATTTGAGAATATAGCTGCACAGAAAGAGATCAATTTTGAGGTATCAGTTCAAAACGATATCGACACGGTTTGGGTAGATGGAGATTTTGTGGAGAAGATCATCTACAACCTGCTGAACAATGCTTTTAAGTATACCGAAGCGGGTGGCGTGGTTAATTTTAACGTATGGACCAGTATGAAGGAACATACCGCTGCTTTTCAAAACCAATTGCAGTTCCTGCATCCTGTGCGAGCCGAAAAGTATCTGTACATCAGGGTAAAGGATTCAGGTATCGGTATTTCTCCTGAATCTATAGTTCATTTATTTGAACGCTATTACCGCATCAGTAATGCGCACCTTGGATCGGGGATCGGTTTAGCGTTTGTGAAAAGCTTGACCGAATTGCATCGGGGTGATATATATGTTTATAGTGAACGCCATAAAGGGACTGAACTAATTATAGGTTTACCTTACCGAAAGGAAGACCATGAGGCCGGATCGATGGCAGATGCCGGTTATGAAAGTTTGGTTAGGCTGGAGAGCACGGCAGATACAACCGACTTTGAGATTGATGATTACGCCAACGAAGTTCCTGCATCGGGTAAAGAAGAGCATGACCGCATATTACTCGTGGACGATAACCTGGAACTACGTACATTTCTTAAGGACGTTTTGGAAAAGCATTACCACATCATGGAAGCCAATAATGGAAAGGAAGGACTGACCCTGGCTAAAGAAAACTATCCCGATATTATTTTGAGCGACGTAATGATGCCGGAAATGGATGGCATAGAATTTTGTTATCAGGTTAAGAATGATCTGGATACCAGTCATATCCCCTTTGTGATGCTTACTGCAAAAGATGCGATCGAGTCGAAAATTCAAGGTACACAATCCGGTGCGGATGTATACCTTACCAAACCGCTGAGCATGGCCTTGCTGCTGGCCACAGTCAAAAATATACTGGATCAGCAAAAGAAAAGCAGAGAGCATTATATCAAAGATTATTTTTTAGGAACCAAGGATTTGGTGCAAACCACCAAGGACAAAGAGTTTCTGGATCATTTTTCCAATATACTCGACCAGCAAATTACAAATAGCGATCTTGATATGGTGCATCTTTCGCAGGAGATGGGCATGAGTCAGTCTAAACTATACCAAAAGATCAAAAAATTGTCGGGGCAGTCCATTGTGGAGTTTGTGCGGAGCTACCGGTTAAAGAAAGCGGTACAGATCATGGTTCATGAAGATATATCCATCAACGAGGTTATCTACAGGGTTGGCATCCAAACCGCTTCCCATTTTGCAAAAATTTTTAAAAAGGAATATGGCAAAACACCATCTCAATTCCTAAATGAGATCAAGGGTCGCGCCTGATCCCGATTCCTTAAAATAAATTCACCGGCACGTTTCCGAACATGTTCAGCTTTACTAAAAGGGCCTATAATGCCTGAAAATAGCGATTTGGACAACAATTATGCGAATTTGCGATAACGCACAGTCCTCATTCACTTCGTTATTTGCTTGTGAATTCGATGTTACACAGTATCTCATTCTTGCAGCCGGATACAAAATCGCGCTTTAAGAATTCCTGCGAACGTCCTCTTCATTGAGTAAACCAATTTTAACCAGTTAAATTAAATTATGCAAATTTTTACGCTTCAATGCTGGAGACGGTGCGGCATGCTTGCACTTATCATGTCTCTTTTTTGGATGGTCCCTTCCACAGCCCTTGGTCAGGGAATGGTGACGGTTTCCGGAACGGTCAGTTCAAAAGACGATGGAAGTTCTCTTCCCGGTACCTCCGTTAAATTAAAGAACGGTGCCCTTGGTACGACCACCGATGTCAATGGCAAATATTCGATCAGTGTGCCTCAGGGGGCTGTGCTCGTATTTAGCCAGGTTGGTATGGAACAAGTTGAGCAAACTGTCAAGGAAAGTACCATGAACATTGTCATGACTACCAAACAAGGATCGCTTAACGAGGTGGTGGTCATTGGTTATGGTACAACAACCAAGCAAAATCTTACCACGGCGGTAACCAAGATCGATCCTAAAAAGATCCCTACCGCGGCGAACAGTTCTGTACCCGAAATGCTTTTCGGCAGGGCTGCAGGTTTGCAAGTTACCCAGCAAAGTTCACAGCCGGGAGGTAATATCAATATCTCAGTTCGTGGTAAAGGAACGCCGCTTTATGTAGTTGATGGGGTTTTATTCCCTTCTGGTGGCCTGGAGCCCAGCAATGGTTCTTCTATTGAATTACAGGGGGTAAACCGTGGGGCACTGGCCGGATTAAATCCTAATGATATCGAATCTATTGAGGTGCTTAAAGATGCGAGCGCTGCTATTTACGGCGTTTCTGCGGCCAATGGTGTTATCCTGATCACTACAAAGAAAGGCAAGGCAGGCCGTATGAATATCAGTTACGATGGTAACCGTTCACTGGTGAAGAACCTGCCGTACCTGAAACCGCTGAATCCGACCGACTACATGAGTTATTTCAATCAGCTTAATCGCGACAAATATTTGTCGGACCGGAATATGGCGCCATTCGGTACAGTAACTGCAAATTTAAGCGGATACACTCAAACTTATTCTGCAGCACAGATTGCGGCTGCAGGGAAGGGTACCGACTGGTTAGGTCAGGTTTTGCGGAACGGCAGCGTCGACAATCATAACGTAAGCATCAACGGAGGTACGGAAAAATTGACCTATTTTTTCTCCGGACAATATTTTAACCAGCAGGGTACAGTAAAAGGATCTGATTTGACGCGCTATTCTGGCCGGATGAACCTCAGTTTCGAATTGGCATCTTGGGTAAAGTTAAACACCAATATAAGTGCCAACCGTAATAGTTACGGTAACCCTCAGGCTGGCTGGCAAACCGGCGGTTCAGGTACCCAGGGCTTTAATGCACTTCAGGCTGCACTGGCCTATCCCACCAGCGTGCCAGTATATGACGCTACCGGCGCTTATAGTATTTTCAGGAATACGGGCAATCCGCTTTCACTACTGACGATCAATGATAAGACCAAATTCGAGGGGATGCTTTCCAATTTTTCCCTGGATTTTACCATCATTCCCAAGATGCTGACCGCTAAAGTGCTCTATGGTAACAATAGCGAGAACTCGGTAAGGGATTTCTATATTCCTTCGGATGTATTCTTTGGACAATTGTATAAATCAAGAGCCAGCCTTGGCGAGTCAAGACGCCTGAACCAAACCATGGAGGCCTCCTTCTCTTTTAAAAAGAATATCAAGAATATCCTGAACATTGATGCAGTAATGGGCGTGGGCCGTTATTTAAATGATAATTCGGGTTTCGGGATCGAGACCTCCAATGTGCTTGACGCCATTAATACCGAAAATTTGGCAACGGCAACAGGTCCGAGAGTGATCTCTTCATATATCGGAAGGGATCAGTTACGCTCTTTCTTTATCCGAACCAATTTTGACTTCTTGGACCGTTACCTGTTATCCTTAAGCTTACGTCGTGATGGAACAGATAAATTCTATCCGGATAATAAATACCAGAACTTCCCTTCGATCTCAGGTGCCTGGAAGATCTCCAGTGAACCATTCTTCAAAGGCATGGATGTGGTCAGCCTGGCTAAGATCAGGGCAAGTTATGGTACAACCGGTACAAGCCCTGGAACGGCTGCTTATGGTATTTACGGCCCCGATGCAACAGCAATCACTTTCAACAACGGTTCGGTAGTTTATATCCCATACCGCCAGACCGCTTTTGACAATCCTAATCTACGCTGGCCGATCACTAAGACATTAGATCTTGGTTTTGATTTCGGCATCCTAAAAGACCGTATTAACGGCTCGGTAGATTGGTATCGCGAAGAGCTCACCAGGTTAGTGCAAAACGCAGCAACAGCGCAATTGTCGACCATATCGACCGCACCGGTCAATGGTGGGCATCAGCGCAGAGAAGGTATTGACATATCGCTGAATAGCACTAACATTCAGACACAGAACTTTAGCTGGAACAGTAATATCAATTTCACCAATTTTAAGATCCGCTGGGTAGAGCGCTTTTCATTCGACCCGCTTCCAAGAGGAGGTAGTCTGGAAGATCCAATCGGTACCATCTATGTTTATGAAACTAATGGGATTTTGCAACAGGGCCAAACACTGCCAACATCCCAGCCGAATGGTGCCAAAAAGCCTGGTTCGCCAATATTTGTTGACCAGAATGGGAATGGAACACTCGACGATGGAGACATTGTTAAAAGGGCAGGTGTGCCAAAAGGTATTATCGGGTTCGGTAACAACTTCAGGTATAAGAATATAGACCTTGCTGTATTTATGTACGGCCAGTACGGCGCATGGGGTTACGATTATACTACTAAGTGGGGTGATCCTTTAGCGCTGTTAGCGGGAAATCAAAGCGGAACGGACCGGATCAAACAAGCCTGGAGTACCAGTAACACCGCCGGCACATTACCCGGAGCTGCCTATAACGAAACTACGGTTACCGGTTTAAATGCAGGTATTGATACCCGTTTGGCCAAGCGCGACTTTATCCGTTGCCGTAACATTACTGCCGGGTATACCTTCGGTGGTCCTGCCATTCAAAAGTTTGCTAAAAGCATCCGTGTATTTGCTGATGTACAAAATGCATTCATAATTACCGGATTCAAGTCTATCGATCCGGAGATTCAAGCCGCTAATGCCAATGGCGGACCAGCTCCTTATCCAATGGCACGCACGATCTCATTAGGCCTTAGAGCCAATTTTTAATCTTAAACAATATGAAAAAGATAGTATATGCTGTAAGTATCACAGCTACGATGATACTCGGGGCTTGTAACAAGAACTTTGATCCTGTTCTTAATGGTGTGCTGATACCAACAAATTTTCCAAAGACAGAATCTGATTTTGAACTTTATACTCTTCAGGCGTATAAGCCTTTCGGTTCTAAGTGGGGTTATAATGATGTAGCCTATCAAAATATGTTCTTCAGCCCTGAATATGGGCAATTTGTGATGTTCGACCTTCCGACTGACGAATTTAATATCTTCACGGAGCAGGGCGGCGCCTGGGAAGGATTTAGCAAAGCAGATTTTTCTTTCATGCGTACACAGGGCAAAGCCAGCCATTTTGAAAAGGTGAGGTACATCACACGAATGACACAGG
This sequence comes from Mucilaginibacter terrae, assembly GCF_031951985.1. Lineage (NCBI taxonomy): Bacteria > Pseudomonadati > Bacteroidota > Sphingobacteriia > Sphingobacteriales > Sphingobacteriaceae > Mucilaginibacter > Mucilaginibacter terrae. The sequence goes on from NZ_JAVLVU010000001.1 coordinate 4,627,220, forward strand.
TGATCGCTGATCTGCAAAAAGCAAATATTTCAGATGCCAAAAGGAAGCTTTTCATCGCCGAGGCCAGAATGGGACGCGGCTGGGCCATGTATTATTTGTTGCACATGTATGGGCCGGTACCGTTTATAACCGATCCTGCCAAGATCAATACAGAAGCTGAAACCGACCTGACGAGGCCGACCCGCGAAGCATTCGTTAAAGTGATCGAAGAAGACCTAAGGTATGCAGCCGATAATCTGCCGGTGGCTCCTGCACAGTACGGGCGGTTTAATAAAGGGCTGGCACTTGGTAGCCTGATGCGATTGTATCTTAATGAAAAAAATTACGCCAAAGCGGAGCCGGTAGGACGCGAGATTCTGCCTTTAGGATATAGCCTGGTAACTGATTATGCCGGTTTGTTTAGGGAAGTAACGGAAAAGAACAGTGAGACCATTTACGCAATCACGGTTGATCCCGCAGCACCAACAAACGGAGACGGAGGAGGCAACTTCAATGCGATGGCACTTTATTGTCTTCCTAATGATTTTAAAAGTTTTAAACTGAATGGCGGCTGGTACAGTCCTAATGGTATTTATTGTCCAACCTGGCAGTTCTATGATTCTTTTGACGTAAATGATAAAAGGCGTTCGCTAATGATCCCGTCATACATTCCTAAAAATGGCGGTGCCGAACGTAACCGGGCTAATATGCGCGGGCCTGTTTTGAGGAAATACCCGGATGAATCTACCCCGGGAGCAGATGTGCAGGGTAATGACATCCCGCTTTTGAGATATGCAGATGTATTGTTGATGCTGGCCGAGGCCATTAACCATAATTCCAACGGACCTACATCAGAGGCCATTGGTTATGTAAATGATGTTCGTTTTAAACATGGTGGCCTGGGGCCGTTGGCAGCCACTGCAACCGGTTCACTTACCGCATTTGATGAAGCCATTTTGAAAGAGCGGGGCTGGGACCTTTATTTTGAAGGGGTGCGTAAGATAGACCTGATCAGGATGGGTAAATATGCATCAGCATTGCAGTCGGTAGGCAAAATTCCCGGGCCCGAACTTTTTCCGGTACCGCAGTACGCCATAGATGTAAGCAAGGGTAAACTTACACCTACGCCCGGCTATTAATAATACTTAATTGAGTGATAAGTAGTATAAACGAAGTTTTAAACAGACAATTATTTTTTATTTAAATCTACACAATTGGTTTAGGGCTACGCCCGGACGACAGGACCTGCCTCCCCGGCAGGCCTGTTTGTCTTTTTTAGCCGCAGTAAGGCAATTCAATAAGCCCTTCTAAAAATCATTTTGCAAAGAGACTTAAAAAGGCTGTGTAATATAGCCGCCAAATATTTATGAAAAGAAGAGCCTTCTTATTATCCGGTGTACAGATCTCCGCTTTAACGGCCCTGGCATCCACGCAAGGACGATCTTGGGTCAGGCTGATTGATATGCCTGCAAATGCCGGTAATAACGATCTTGACAGGTTGTTTATTAACCCGCCCATGGAAGCCCGGCCTTACACATTGTGGCACTGGATGAACGGGGTGATCAGTAGGGAAGGCATAACGGCAGATCTGGAATCTTTCAAAGAAGCAGGTTTGGGCGGAGCTCAAATGTTTTTGGTAGGGGGAAGTGAAGCTAAAATCGACGATCCGGCAAATCAGATCATGAGTGAGAACTGGAAAGAACTCTTTTCTCATGCCCTAAAGGAGTCTGGGCGTTTGGGTTTGAAATTAGGTACACACAACTCTCCCGGATGGTCTTCGACCGGGTATAAGACAATCGTTGCGGAACAAGCTATGCAACAGGTGGTTTTCACGGAGACGCTTGTTGGTGGAGACCGTTCATATGCAGGGCCTATCCCGCAACCAACTGCCAAAAAAGGGTTTTACAGAGATATTGTTTGTTGGGGTGTAAAAAAGGAAGGGCCGGTCAATGTCAATGAAATGATCAACCTTTCCGGCCATCTCAGTTCAAATGGTGATCTTAACTGGCAGGTGCCCTCAGGTGACTGGGTAGTAATACGTATCGGTCACACGGTCATTGAAAAATTCAATCTTACCGCACCTGTTTCGGGGCAGGGTTTGGAAGTTGATAAATTGGATGCACAGGCATTGCGGGCATACTGGAAGACCTTCCCGGATCAGTTAAATAAACTGGCCGGTAAATTCAATGGCTCTGTATTCAATCGATATGAAGTGGATAGTTATGAGATGGGCACCCAAAACTGGACATCAAAAATGCCGGCAGAATTTAAGAAAAGACGTGGATATGATATACTTCCTTTCCTTGTACAGGTGAGCGGTCGTCTTGTTACCGATAAGGACACCACTTCGCGTTTTCAATGGGATTGGAAAGAGACCATCAAGCAACTTTTTGCGGAGAACTATTATGGCAGCATGCAGCAGCTCATCAAAGAGCAGGGTATGGAATTTATTTTGGAGCCTTACGCCACAGGCCACGATCAGCCGTTTGAAAGCAATAACGCCGCCAAATATGGCGATGTGCTGATGTGTGAGTTCTGGCAAAAGCCTACCACGTGGGGCTGGGATTCTGTCAAGCCCACAGCATCAGGTGCACACACCTGGGGGAAAAACATAGTCGCAGCGGAAGCCTTTACAGGACAACCCAATTCAGCATGGAAGGTCGATCCTTATGCGCTTAAATCCGTTGGCGACCGTGCATTTGCAGGTGGGGTCAATATGTTGTTTTTTCATACCTCAGCCCATCAACCCTGGAAAAATGTGTATCCCGGGATGACCATGGGGCAGTGGGGAACGCATTTCGGCAGAACTCAGCTCTGGTGGAATAAGGGCGGCAAAGAATGGATCAGCTACCTTACCCGTTGCCAGTTTATGCTGCGGCAGGGCAAGCCGGTGACCGACCTGTTGTACCTGGTATATGACCGTGTAACGCCAAAGCCCATACCCGGATTTTATGATGAGACGATCGGAACGGATGCCTTACTCACCAGATTGGAAGTTGTTAACGGAGAACTGGCTTTGCCAGGCGGGTTGAGATACCAGTTGTTGATCCTGCCTGATTCCGCTCAGATGCGACCCGATATTGCCTTAAAGATAAAAAGTTTAGTGAAAGCAGGGGCAAGAATAGTGGGCCGAAAACCTGAACGTGCTCCCGGCCTGACGGATAGGGAAGTGAACGACAGGTTAGTGAAAGACATAGCGGATCAGCTCTGGGGTATGGCTGAATCTGAGAGCCACAACGTATATGGAAAGGGCCAGGTCTTCGCTCTGCAACCTGTTCCTGAAGTTGTTAATAAGCTAAACCTGACCCCGGATCTGGTAAGTGAGAGTAATGGGCAAATGCCTTTGTTGTGGGTGCATCGCCAGCTTGATAATGGAATAGATATTTATTTCATATCCAATCAGGAGGACAGGACAATTCAAGCTTCGATCAGCACCAGAGGCGAGGAGCGCATTCCTGAGCTATGGGCGGCAGATTCCGGCACTTCGGAAGAAGCCCCCTGCTTTCAGTTTAAAGATAAAAGGACGATCACCAGGATCGAGCTTGATCCAAGCGGTTCTGTATTTCTGGTATTCCGGAGAAAAAGACTGGACTCATTACTAACTTTAAATAGTATCCGTCAGGACGGATCTCTGAAGCCGTACCTGGTTAAATTCACGAAAGAAAAGGGTGGAAGAACAACATTGGCTGCCTCCGCCGGAGGAGTCTATTCCCTGGATCTCAGCAATGGAACACAGAAGGTCATTTCCATTGATCAGGTGCCACTGCCGTTATCTGTTAACGGGGCATGGCAATTGACTTTTAAGGAAGATGGTAGAGAAAAAACGATGATGTCCGATAAACTGGGTTCTTGGACAGAAATGGAGGAACTGAAATATTACTCGGGCACCATATTGTATGAGACCACTATACAAATTACCAAGGAACAGGCGACGGGAAAAATAAAAGCCTATCTTGACCTGGGTAAAGTGTTCAATACCGTATCAGTTATGGTTAACGGCAAGGATATGGGATTGCTGTGGAAGCCACCATTTGCCATGGACCTGACAGGTAAATTAAAGACAGGAGCCAATAAACTTTCTTTGCAGGTCACCAATCTCTGGGCTAACCGGCTGATAGGTGATGAACAATATCCTGACGACATGATCTGGGAGAAAAGAAACTTAAAGGAAATCCCGGTATGGTTAGACGATATCACCAAAAGACCTGAACCAAGGAGAAAGACATTTACGACCTTTAAATTTTTTAACAAGGACTCTCCTTTGCTGCCTTCAGGACTGATCGGGCCGGTCTTCATACACTTTGTAAAAAAGGTCCCGGTAAGTTTGTAGCCACTGATAATCAAGCCTGCGATAAAAAACATCCAACGATAGCCCAAGGCGATTGTTTCTGAGTTTATTGTGTCTAATGGCGACTCCCATATGCGTTTTTGTATTTGTTTTGGCAAAGTTAATCCTACCTTAAAATAATAAACTACTCTCAGGGTTCATACCTTTATCAAGAGTAATCTGTACTAAAACTATAAGAAAATAAGGAAAAAGATAGGAAAATGAAGCTATAAATGGGCATCAAAGAATTTCCTACGATTTTGTAACTGAAAATGCTAATTCTGAAAATCGTAAGAAATCTTAGGAAAGTATCTGAAACAATAAGCAGTAAAAACCTTGTTTAAATGAGAATATGAAAGTAAACGCAAGTGTATGATAGTCAATTACTTGCCAATGCAAAACTTCGAAAATATATTATCCAGTAGGTCGTCTGTTGTAACTGCGCCGGTTATTTCGCCAAGGTAGTGTAGGGCTTGTTTAATATCCATGGCTAAAAAGTCGGATGTTACCTGCATGTCAATGCCTTGCAGGGTTTTGATGAGCGCCTGCTCGGTTTTTTGTAGAGCTTCGAGGTGGCGTATGTTGGTTACCAGGGTTTCATTGCCGTTTAGGCGGCCTTGTATAGTGGTATCGTAAATGAGTTGCTTCAACTCGTCAATATGCAGCTTTTCTTTGGCCGATATGGCAACCAGCTTAGCCTCTTCGGGTAATATCAACAGGTATTTATTTATGGCGGTATTAGCCAAATCAATTTTGTTGGCTACAATGAGGGTCGGCATACCGGGTTTGTACAAACTTTCAATATCCTGCTTTAACTCCTCAGGCAATAGGTTTTCTACATCAAAAACATACAGCAGCAAGGCCGACTGACTAATTTTCTCCATGGTTTTTTGCACGCCAATTTGCTCAATGGCATCTGTGGCTTCGCGGATGCCGGCCGTATCAATCAGGCGAAAGTTGATGCCGTTGATGTTCAGCGTTTCTTCAATGGTATCGCGGGTGGTGCCGGCAATGTGGCTTACAATAGCGCGTTCTTCGTTGAGCAGCGCGTTTAAAAGGGTTGATTTTCCCGCGTTTGGCCTGCCTGCTATTACTGTATTAATGCCCTGTTTAACAGCATTTCCTAATTCAAATGATTGTATAAGTTTGCCAATAACGCGTGTTAAATCATGTATAAGCTGTTTTAACTGGGCACGATTAGCAAATTCTACATCCTCTTCCGAAAAGTCAAGTTCCAATTCTATCATCGAGGCAAAATGGACTAACTGCTCGCGCAAAACCTGTAATTCGGTGCTGTATCCACCGCGTAATTGTTGCAGGGCTACCTGTTGAGAGGCTTTGGAGTCGGAGGCTATCAGGTCGGCTACGGCTTCAGCTTGTGATAGGTCGAACTGGCCGTTGAGGAAGGCGCGCATGGTAAATTCGCCGGGTTTGGCCGAGCGTGCGCCTTGTTTAATCAATAATTTTATGATGCTCTGTATGATGTAGTTAGAACCGTGGCACGAGATTTCTACCACGTTTTCTTTAGTGTACGAGCGCGGGCCGATGAAAATGGAGGCCAGTACTTCATCAAGTACCAATTCGCCATCGTTAATGGTACCAAAGTGGATGGTGTGTGTAGCCTGCATAGTAAGGTTTTTACCCTTAAATACGCTGTTAGCAATAGCAATGGCATCCGGTCCCGAAAGGCGGATTACACCAATAGCGCCGGTTCCGTTCGGGGTGGCCAGCGCCACTATAGTATCCTGATCTAAATAATTCATCTTACAAGTACAAAAATGCTCAATATTGTGCTAAAGCATAGCATCACCACTTTGTTTTTTCTTCTGAAAACCGCGAGATTGCCCGGTTTTATCCCGGTGTTTCATAAAGTGTTTTAAGTGCTTGCAACACATTGAACACTGGCAAAATCATGTCACCAATAATTTATAAAATCTTTTTCAACTCAGCAAATTGATTGATGACAGCCACCGGCTCATCATTGGTTTGGCCAAAGCCGTAGTTGGCAAAAATAATTGGTACACCGGCTTTGGTAGCGCTGTCATAATCGCCCTGGGTATCGCCTACGTAAACAGGGGCTTTCAGGTTATAATCATGCACTACATCTAATATGTTCTGAAACTTGGGTTGCCCTTTGGTGCCAAAGCACTGGTGGCCCGCAAATGTATCTTCCATATCATTTAATCTTAAAAAGGTTTCAATATATCCGCATTGGCAATTGCTTACCACAAACAGTTTATAATTGGTTTTCAGGTAATCCAGGGTTTCTTTAAGCCGGGGATACAACTCGCCGCCTTTTTGGTTAAGCACCTCCAATTCGTATTTGGCGCAGCGTGCTTTAAATTCCTCACGCACCTGGGGCTCAAGATAAGGGAAAAGCTTTTCAAAAATGGCGTCGTAAGCCATACCGGTTATGGAGCGTACCGTTTGTTGGGTTATATCGTCTTTAACATAATCAACCTCTTCTTTGGCCTTTTGCCAGGCAGTGGCCACGTTTGCGGTCGAATCCCAAAGGGTGCCGTCAAGGTCAAAGATGATGCTGTCGTATTTGCTTTTTAAATCGATATTCATAACTGCCGCAAAAATAACCTTTTATGCCTGCTGCCCGGTTTTATATTTATAAACTTACATAAGCAAAACATAAAGCTTTAATTTAACCTTGTTACGTATATTAAGCCCTTAAAATTTTAACAATGCGCCACCAGGTTCTACAGTATTTTTTAATGTTAGCAGCAGCCAGTATTATACTTGATATATATGTATACACCGGTATAAAAGTTCTTTTAGCAGGAGTAAAACCACCGGTAAAACGAGTGGTTGCGGCTGCACATTTCATAGTAAATATTGGGGTAATGCTGGCCCTGCTTTGGGGGCTTAACAGTGCTACCAAACCTCCGGGTATGACAATTATACACCAGTGGTTGCTTAGTGTTTTTATAACGCTGCTGGTAACCAAAGTTGTGTTTTCGTTGGTGTTGTTTGTTAGTGATATTTACAGGATGATAGCCGGGCTCATCAACCGCTTTAAAAATAACCATAAGCCCAAAAAAGCTTTACCTACCCGTAGGCGCTTTGTAAGCGAAGCAGGATTGTTACTGGCTTCGGTGCCCTTAACGTCGTTTATATACGCTATGGTTAAAGGCAAATATGATTACAAGGTGCATCGCCATACCTTGTATTTTGAAGATTTGCCCGAGGCTTTTGACGGCTTTACCATTACCCAGCTATCTGATATTCATTCCGGAAGTTTTGATAATGCCGAGGCCATGCAGCGCGGGATTGATCTGGCTAATGCTCAGAAATCGGACTTGTTTGTGTTTACCGGCGATCTGGTTAACAATGTGGCCACCGAAATTGAACCTTACATCCATCGTTTTAAACAATTAAAAGCACCTTATGGTAAGTTTTCGGTGTTGGGCAATCATGATTATGGCGATTATATAAAATGGCCGAGCGATGCGGCTAAAACAGCTAACATGTCGGCCTTATTTGATCATCATAAGGAAATGGGTTTTAAACTCATGCTTGACGAAAGTATTGAACTCAATAAAGATGGCCAGTCTATCACACTTATAGGCGTACAAAACTGGGGGAGCTCGTTTATAAAAGCGGGCAACCTTGATAAAGCGCTGGACGGTGTACAGGCTAAAGCTTTTAAAGTTTTGCTATCACACGATCCAACTCATTGGGAAAAAATTGTACGTTACCATCCATCACATGTGCATTTAACGCTTTCGGGCCACACGCATGGCGCGCAGTTTGGGGTGGAGACCGATAAATTCAGGTGGAGCCCGGTTAAATACCGCTATCTTAATTGGGCAGGGTTAATGATTGAAAACGGCCGAAATTTATACGTAAACCGTGGTTTTGGTTTCTTAGCCTTTTCAGGAAGATTAGGGATTTGGCCGGAGATTACGGTTTTAGAATTAAAGAAGGGCACCGCAACCAAGCCTTCAACAGAAGTGAGGGCCTAAAAGATGTGGTGGATATATAATTTTAATTATCGAAACTTCCGCTTGATAAACGAGCGGAAGTGGTTTCCTTCTACAATGTAACCGTCTTCAAACTATCGGTATTGGTTTTGCTTGATGGCGTTTCCCACAGTAGGGTTGGAGCTGTTAATCTTAAATGCTCAACCGATTTCTTTTTTTGTACGGCATTAGCTACCGTAAGCAATTTCTTTTTTGACGGCTGCTGCTTTTTGGCAGCTTTGAGCGCAGCCAGGGCGGCCAGTTTTTTCTGCTGCTCGGCAATAATTAAATCTTCTTTTTTAATGCTTTCATCCAGGCCCTGAAAAACGTTTTCGGCCGGTGCTACCTGTATAAAGGTGTATAAACGGCTAAAAGTATTTTTCACAGCCGAATCCTGCGAAGCCAGTTTGTTTTTTAAAGCAATGCGGTGTGCTTCTTTCAGGTCTCTTTGCGCCAGTTTGTAGTCTTTAATGTCTATTTTAATAGCTGCTAAATCTACCAGGCTACTCACTATGGCCGGGGCCGATTTTTGCCTGCGCGACAAAGTATTAGCTTGTAGTATGAACCATTTGGCTTGTGTATATTTTTTTTGTGCGCGGTAAGCTTTTGATAAGTTAGTATAGCTATAAACCATACCAGTTGTATCGCTGTACTTGTAATACGTTTTCATGGCCAGCATGGTGTAGTTTATAGCGTTTTCCTGCGATATGCGCTTTATGTAGTTGTTTGCACTGTTTTTAAGCAGGTAGCAGTTAGCAATTTGGGTATATATGCCCGCCTTGGCTACATCATCAGTAGTAAGTTGTAGTTGTTGTTTAAGGCTATCAAGGGTATCGGCTTTTGATGCTAACGTAAACAGTAATAAATATGCTGATAGTAAAACTAATTTTTTCATAAACAGGGCATTAAATGCTTTTGTAATATAAATACAAAACACATGCCTGTTTATGAGATATTAACAATATGCGGTATAAATGTGGATAAATAGAATGCTAAATTACTGAATTATAGCTTCGTACTGGTTAAGCCAGTTATTTATCACCTTTGATTTGGCAGCAATAAAGTTAAATAGTGCAATACCAATAGCTGCAGTGGTAATACCTGCCAGCACATCTAACAAATAGTGGTGGCTGGTGTATACAGCGGCAAACCAAATACCCACTGTTACGGTAATGAAGAAAATATTGGCCCAGCCCAAGCGGTTTTTAAGGCCGTAATATACCACTATAAGCGGGTAGCTGGAGTGTAATGATGGCATAGCCGCAAATACGTTTGAGCCTTTTGAGTAAATGTTTTTAAACAGGTTGATATGAAAGTAAGCATCAAACCTGCTCAGGCCGGCAGTGTTGCCCGGCGTTGCCTTAAAAAAGTGAAAGCCGTGATGCTGTATGTACCATGGTGGTGCAGCAGGGTAGGTGTAATATACTACAAAGCCCAGCAAATTTACCACCACAAACGTTAACGAAAAATACAGGAACTCGCGCTTGCGGGTAAAAAAGAGGTAAGCAGCAAAACCCAATGGTACGGGTATCCAGCATAAGTAAAATATGCCGGATAAAATATCCAAAAAAGTGGAGCTATGTATGCGCCAGTACTCGTTTGGACTAACTATATGGCCGGCCTGGTTTATACCAAACACATGCTTTTCAAAATTATACAGCTCGGCTAAGTGTACCCGGCTGTAATTGTAATTCGGAAAAGCCTTCATGTAATCGAATATTATCCAATACACAATGAAGATCGAAAAGCCCAGCACAAATTTGCGGGTAATGCCCGAGGCATAAAACAAACTGTAAAACAGGCAAATAAGTACGATCTGATCGCCTTTATAGCCAACCAGCAGGTAAGATGCCAGTAAATAGGCAACAGCCGCCAGCGTTACAATCAGGAAGTTTTTGAGGGTAATTGGCGCGCCTTTGGATATGGCAAAACTCATTTTGCCTTCTTCATAAAATCAGAACCAAACACCTTATCCCAAATTGGTGAGCTTACGCCGTAACCTTTGCTGGGGTCCTGGTAATGGTGCAACATGTGGTGCTGTTTAATGGCTTTCCACATCCCGCCTTTAAAGTTAAAGTGATGTATAGCGTAGTGCGATATATCGTAAATTAAGTAACCTATTAAAAAGCCCGGGAAAAACGAGTAGATATATCCCTCTGGTAAGATCCAGTTAAACAACAGGAATAAGATAGTAGCCATAGGTATACTGGCCGATGGCGGCATTACCAAACGCTTGGCATCGCTTGGGTAATCATGATGCACACCATGAAATATAAAGTGTATACGTAATGCCCACTCGGCCTTAGGCACAAAGTGAAAAACAAAGCGGTGCAAAATGTATTCGGCAAAAGTCCAGAATGCTAAACCGGCTACCATGAGGCCAAAAAAGCCGGCAATGGTAACAGTGGTATGGGTAAATGCCCAATAACATAAAAAGCCTATAATGGGTATAAACACATATAAAGGCACTGTCCAATGTACTTTTGAAAGCGCCTCCATAAAGTCGCTTTTAAACATTCGTACAGATTCACTCGAGTTGGAAACGTAATTCTTTTTCATCACTTATCAAGGTTTAAAACGCTCGGTAACTTCTTTACCGGTTACCGGGTCTGATCCTTTAAATTCTACAAATCGCACATTAGGAACCCAAAAAGAGCCTCCCTCTATTCTAAGGAAAATTCGGTTGACTATGAGCTGGCGTTGTGCAATAGTTGCGAAGATATGATATTTTCCGTCAGCAGCCTTCATCAGGGTGAGCGGAAATTTTTTGTATGACACAAATCTGATGTCAAACTTTCCGTTGCCCAATGCTTTTGAGTTAACTCCGTAGGCAAATTTGCGCTGAATAAAATTCAGATCAGCCTTTTCGCCTTTATCATGATACCTTATCCAGTAAGGATGTACGGGTTCGTCCTCGTCTATCTTACCGTCTTTATCAATGTTCAACTCGTAAACAATAGTATTAGCGTTGGGCGTACGTTGCACATAAAATAATCGCTCTACGTTTGCCGGGAGGGCCGGGTAAGGGTTTCCGGGTAAGGTATGAATGTTTTTAGTAGTATCGGCCGGTATTGTATGTGCCGATGCAGTATTTGCGGTAGCTATTAGTATTAATAAGCCACCTATAGTAAATAGGATATTTTTCATTGTAAGGATGTTTAAGCTTGGTTCTCAGCTTCGTCTAACGCTTTTTTGGCATCCATTAAACGCCTGAAAGCTGTTAAATTGGTTAAAACGGCTAAAACGGTAATAGGAAAGGTAAATATCGACATGGTTTCGAACACGTGATATTTGATACCCGGAACATATAATTTATAATCGCCACCCATATAGGTTGATGCTATGCCGCAAATAAGGGCAAACAAACCAATGGTTACCACACGCTCAGGGCGCTGCATTAAACCACCTTTTATTTCAACACCCAAACCTTCGGCACGGGCGCGTACATAACTTACCATCATAGAACCAATGAGGGCAATAAAAGCAAATATAGAGCTCAGGAAGTAGTGATTGGCCACCAGGTAATAGCAAATACCCAGAAACATGATCAGCTCACTGTAACGGTCTAAAACCGAATCGAACAAGGCACCGAATACCGATTTCATGTTACCCAGGCGGGCTACCTGCCCGTCTAACATATCAAACAAACCGGCAAACAAAATAAGTGCGCCGGCCCATCCCACTTCGTTCAAGTTATCGCGTGTACCTTCTTCGGCACCCCAAATAAATACGGCTGCAACACCAATATTTAAAATAAAACCTATGAGTGTTACCGCATTTGGCGTAAGCCCTACTTTAATTAACACCTTTACAAAAGGGTCGATTACGCGGTAGATGCCCAGCTGAAGGTTGTTACGCAGTGATGTTTGTTGTGCCATTGTATATACCGGAAAAACCGGTGCTAAATTAATTAAAAAATAAATTGTATGCGCGTCCTGATACCCCAGGTAGCAATGTTGGCATGGTCGAGGTAGTTGAAACGCTTAACCAGGTCCACCCTTAAAACCTTAAAAATATTCTCAATACCCACGCTGCCTTCTACATATGGTTTGCTGCCCAATGCATAGGTAATAGGATCGCCATTACCCTCTTTCGGGAACTCAAACAACTGCGGATTCAATGCCGGGTTATTCTCGGTACGCACGCCTCCCCATAATGATTTAAACGAGGCAACCTCGCGCCATTTAAGTTTTTTTAACAGGGGTACGCGGTTAAATATTAATCCCTTAAAATGCTGATCAATGTTGATGCTGGCGTAGTGGTCGCTCACAAACTCTAAAAAGTTCATCAGGTTGTAAGAGATCGGATCGTAAGCAAAAGTTTGATTGGCGCGGTGTATGGTTAACAGCGGGTAGGGTACCTGCCCAAAGGTGTTTCCACCCTCAACCCAAACATCGGCCTCACCCAGTTTTTTCAGGAAAAAGTGTTTGTAAATATTAAGCGACACATCGTTATAGTTGTATTGCCCCTGCAAAACATCTTTAAAGCCCTTGCTGTAATTCAAAGTAATTACCGGGTATTTGTTGATGAATGCCTTGCGGTAAACCTTGCCCTGGTAAAACTCTTCGTGCGGGGCATAGCGCAGGGTAAGTGTGGCTTCGGATGTGGTTAAATCATGCACCCGGTTCGATTGGCCATTGATCGTGTTATCAAAGTATAATGAACCTGCTGCCTCCTGGGTGAGTTTGCGTAAGCCCACACCAATAGAGAAGTGGTTGTTAAACTCCTTGAGGTAATCGATGCGGTAATTATCGTTATAGAGGTACTTGTCGTTATTACCACGTTTAAATGATAACAGGAAGTTGTCTTCACGCAGGAATAGTAACTCTTGTCCCGGTATGCGGGTATCGCGCTGAAAACTTACCTTAACATAGTGCTGCGGAAAACGGAAGATGGAACTGTTATTAAGCGAGAAGGTTCCGGCTAAAAAGTATTTCCAGCGTTCATCCTTAAAGCCGTAAGCGGTATAACCTTCGAGCAGTACTCTTTTACTGAACTCTACATTGGTGCGGCCACCCACGCGCAACCTGAAACCCTCTACCGGATTAAAGCTGTAAAAGGCATTGGCCGGACCTAAATCAAACGGTCCAAATTGCTTATAACCAAATAAAAATAATGATGCAATATCAACCGTACGGCGGAAAGATTTCATTCGACCCAAGCTATCAATATTGGCATATACCTTTGATTGCGGACCTGTAAGCGTGTCTTGCCTTTGCTGCGCCCAAAATTCATCACTGCGGTGCTTTACCTCGTCTGATGTAATTTCTTGCGTACCCATATAAGTGGTATCGGGACGGGGCACATTAGTGACGTAGTTGTTAAATGTGGCCAGCCGCTGCCCAAATAAACCTCCTTTTTTGTTTTTCGACATGCCAAAATCGGCCATGGTATTGCTGCGGCTCAGGTAGTAACGGCCATCGGTATTACGGGCAAAGTTAAGGCTTACACTCATGGCCTTAACCCAATTAAGGTTAATGTTACGGTTGATGGTTAGGTCGGCCTTTTGCACGGCATAGTTGCCGTCAAGCGTAATGTATATACTGCCTTCAAACAACTGGTCGTTGGTGTTGCGGGGAGTAAAGCTTAGCTCAACTACTTTAATACCGTCAACCACGGTGGTATCGCTAATAAAAAACTTGTAGCTCGATGGAGCAGCATCCGAGATAGGGCTCAAAAACTCGTTAGTAACCAGTACCGTGCTGTTGGCATATATATCAACGTTTTGGTACAAGTGCTTAAAGTAAACGCCAATGCCCTCACTGTCTAAAAAACTGCCAAAGTTTACGCCTTTTTCTCCAAGTACTTTAGTTTTTTTGCGTTCGGGATTTTTGCTGTAATAGTACTGGTAAACCTTTTCGTTAATATAAACCGGTAACAGGTTTTTGCCAGGTACGGTGGTCGTATCACGGTTATCTAACAAGAACTTATACTTGCGAAAGAATTTCTTGTCGCTAAAGTTTTCGGCTACGTTAATGAACGAGAAGTTAAGCCGTTCATAACCTTTGTACTCTACGTAATTATAAGCTTCGGGGCGGTTTTTCTCTTTGTTGGCAATAACCTTGCGTATGAGTTCTACCGCAGGGTTATCGTTATTGGTATAGCGTTTCTTTTTGCCGCGTTTTATTAAAACGGCATCCAGTTGCTGGTTATCTGATTGTAGTTTTACATTGATGGTTTGCTGTTTGCCGGGTGTAATGGTAAAAACCGAGGTTTTATAGCCCACAAACGAAACCTGTAATATGGTGTACGATTGGTTTGGAGTAGTTAAAGTGTAACGGCCTTTATCGTCGGTATTTACACCGGTAGTGCTGCCTTGAAAGGTTACCGTAACGTATGATAATGGCTGCCGGGTGGTGGCATCGGTTACGGTACCGTTTATTACGGTGCTTTGAGCAAGCGCCATAAGGCTACCCGTTATGGTAAATAAAGCAACTAATAAGTATTTTAAATAACTTTTATAACACATTTTAATTTCAAGGTGCGGCGTGTGCAAACTTCCGAGTAAATAACTAACTGTTTAACCATTTTATTGCCGGGTTGATAACCAGTTTTTAATTTACCCGAGCCGTTAAAAAACTTAACCTAAGACGCTGCTTATTGTAATATGTTACGTAATTATATAATTACTTAGTTTGCTTATTTTTACGCAAAAATACGCAATTAAACGGGAGTATTGTGGTAGAAAAGTAAAAAACTAATCATTTGATTAATTTTTGATGCATGCGGTCTTTTCTCCTGTGTGGCAACAGCTTTAAGGTGATAACTGTTATAAGGTACACCACCATTTTAGTTGAATGTTAACCATTAATGCCTGCTCAAATAAAATATATACAGCAGATGTTTAGTATACTTTAGGCAGGGTATTTACAAAGTCTTCCGTTTTGGCAAACTCGTAACCTTTTGCCTTTGCCCACGCAATAAAAGCGGTCAATCTTTTAATAAATGCATTGCCGCTGTTGCGTACCACGTAACCCGGAAAATTAAAGCGCTCGGGCTGATCCAGATCGGTAAATTCCCAGGGATGAAAGTATAGGTTAAGGTAACCATCTTTACGGTGGGTAGCCGCACTCAGCATTTTAAGCAAACTCATGGGCAGGTTATGAAAACTCAACCAAAATAACGGAAACCTGATCAATGGTGATACCGATGATGGCAGTTGCAGCACATTTTGATGATAGAACCAGGTACGCGGCTTACTAAAGTTATTATAACGCCCAGGCAACCACGTTGGGTTAATGGATGAATTGTATTGGTAACCGGCCTTTTCTATCTCGCGCTCGTCAACCGGCATCATGCGGGCCATGCGGTAGCCTTTAACAGGCACACCACCAATTTCTTCGAGCTTGTTTTTGGATTGCAGCAGGTGCTCGGGCTTAAAATCGGAGTGATAAAAGCCGTGCGAGGCCAGCTCATGCCCCTCGTTAATAATTTGCGTCACTACTTCGGGCTTATGCATGGCATAATTGGCCGTGGTATAAAACGTAGCCTTTACGCCGGCATCCTCCAAAATTTTGAGGATGCTTAACGTGCCCTGTGTTGATATGGCAAGCTGTTCATCAAACGGAATGCTTTTGCCATACTCAAAGGGCATGTCAAACTCCTCAATGTCGAAGCTTAGTAATATCATTGGTAATGCGTTGTAAATTAGTAGAACGTATAATGTAATTAGGGCGTTGTTTTGATTGCATGAACAGCTTGCCCAGGTAAAGGCCAATTATACCCATTACCATCAACTGAACTCCTCCGAAGAAGACTATGGTAGCCAGAATAGATGACCAGCCCAAAACGGCCTCGCCATCTAAATAGCTTATTAAAATATAAGGAATGTACAGTAAGCTGCAGGCCGCAAAAAAGCCACCAATGCCTATAGCCATATTAAGCGGTTTAACGCTGAATGCTGTAATACCCTGTACGGCAAAGCGCAGCATCTTTTTTAAATTGTACTTGCTCTTGCCCGAAAAACGTGCCTCACACTGGTAATGTATACCGTACTGCTTAAAGCCCAGCCATTTAATAAGGCCGCGAATAAACAGCCCGTCTTCGTTTAAACTGGTTAATACATTGGCCACTTTGCGGTCAATAAGCCTGAAATCGGCTGTGCCGCGCTCCAGTTTGGTATCTGATAATGAGTTGATGACCGAGTAAAACAAGTCCGACGATTTGGTTTTAAAGAAAGTGGCCTCGTCCTGGTATTCGCGGCAGGTGTACACTACATCGTAGCCTTCTTCCCACTTCTCCAAAAACTGCGGTATCATATCAGGCGGATGCTGCATATCGCTGTCCATGCTTATTACAGCATCTCCATCGGCATAATCGTAGCCGGCTTTAAGCGCATTTTGGTGGCCAAAATTGCGCGATAGTTCGAGGTAATACAAGTTATCGTCTAAGCCGTGCAAGGCTTTCAGGCTGTTCAGCGTACCGTCCGAACTGCCGTCGTCAACAAAAATAACCTCGTAATCGTAGTTTACTTTTTTAAGCACTTCTACCAGTTTGGTAGCTAACACTTCAATATTGCCTTCCTCGTTAAAGGACGGTATCACCACAGAAATCTTTCTTCTCATTATTGACCCACGTAAACAGGTTTCCGGCTAAAATCCCGGGTTAAACTTTCGTAAACAATTCGTAGCCATATTACAAAGCAGGGCAGGGCCTTTAATGCATATGGTTTTATATAGGTTTTGTTGATGTATTTTGGAAACAGGTCTGACGGCGATAGGCTCGTAATCACCAATGCAAATATGAGCAAGCCAATTTCAAACTTGCTAACCGGTCGCTCTAAATTCATGTACCAGATTGCCACGCCCACAAACGCAATAATATAAGTAGGCGATTCGGACCCGGTACTGAAAATTACCGTAAATATTAAGGTAGATGCCAGTATAAGTAACTGGAATGACGTTTTTTTGAAACTTTTGAACCGGAGGTAAGCCAATCCAAACAATACCAGCGCAGGTGCCATCACCAGTAAATTTGACAATTGTGGATAATTAAATATGCGGCGTATCATCCCCATAACGCAAATATCCTGCATGGTTGAGGTGGCGTTTTGTACGTTTTTTTCAACCAGGCTTTCGTACCAGTCCAGGTAGCTTTGCATTACGAAAGATGGAGACGAAAATGGCATAGGTAAGATAAACAGCACAATACCCCAAAACACGAGCGATAGGATGAATTTAAGTTTATGCTCTGAAAAGAAGAAAAAGGCGAGCCCGACTATGCCATACAGCTTAATGTAAGTACCGGCTACAATAACCAGTGCCGCCCAAAAATCGCGCTTGTTTTTAATAAGGATATAGCTCAGCCCAATAAAAGCCGCCATCATTGGGTTAAACTGCACGTTAAACGATGAGGTCATGAGTTCGTGCGCACAAATGAGGAGCACGGCTGTACGTTGCTGCGCCGTAAGCGGCAAGCGTACAATAACTTCATAAAGCACCCAGGCGTTTACCATCACCCATAGCACAGCACCCACACCATCCGGAAAGAGCGTAAACGGCGCTATCACCAGCGCAAACAATGGCCCGTAGTGGTTGGTATCTAAAAAGTATTTAGGCTGAGGTATATACAAATTTACCCGGTGAACCAGGTTAATAAACGTGTGCTTATAAATGTAATAGTTATTAATGTGCTGATGAAGCACCTGCTTTAGTATGGCAACAAAGCTTAAGCCAAACCAAATTACGGCAACAAAAATGCGGTTGGTAAATAGCTTTAAAACTTTCGACATTAAGGGTTGGGCCGTCATTATTTTGTTACAAATATAGGAATATGTTTAGTTTCTGGTGGTGAAGTTAAGGGTATTCTAAGGCTTGGTGAGCTTATTTCCCCTCTTGAGAGGGGGCGGGCTGATTGTGGGCTGGCAGGGGTGTGTCATTCGCCAACTTTTCTACCCGAAAAGACACACCCCTCTCAAGAGGGGAATCGCACTGACCTCTGTTCTTAATTTTACATAAGAATCAGCCATATCAAAATTTCCAATTTCTTATTATTTTAGGCACATGGCTCAATACAGCATTCCGCTCAAGTACCGTAAGATGGAGAACCTGCACATTGTGTTTTGGTTGTTAAAAGATATAGGCTGGTGCCTGATATGGAAACCGCTAGGCATAGTCATGATCTTCCCTACACTGCTGATAGCTATTGTAATTGCCTACAACACCCGGCAACTGATGTCAGAACTGTGCCACAACCTGGCCATTACCTTTTGGATAAGCGCCAACTCATACTGGATGATCAGCGAGTTTTTGCATATTGATGAACTGCTGGTTTTTAGCAGTGTTACGTATAAGCATCTGGCTTTGATACCGTTTTTGTTGGGTGTAGTATGCTTACTTTATTATTACTTAATTTGGCAGCCCAAGCATCCGGATAGTTTGGAGACTATGTAAAAAATATTAAACTTGAAAAAGTTACCAATCCTGTTTTAATTCTTGGTGATATAAGAAACTCGAAATATTCTCAAGTGCTTCATATATTTCTTTAAATCTGGACACAAAGTTTTCTAAATCTACCTCAACGTTACCAACTTGACTCACGTAAATGTGCGGAGCATATTTCGTGTTGATTGGATAACGTGAGAAATCCATATTATCATTATTTCCAGTTTTGATTTTTGCATATAGCTCATCAATATAGCTTACGAGTCCCGCTGTCTGATTATTGAATTCTTTTAAGCTTAATTGGCCTCCATATTTTTTGATTTTGGCTCTTACAGTTTTGTAAATTTGCTCGATATCATGAGAGCCTTCAATTCGAGATTCTGAGCCTATTATTTTGTTTAAAGTCCAAGTAATAGCTTTTAAATAGAGTTCTATTCCGTGATTGGCATTGGTCAAAATTGCAAAAATTGTAATATCTGCTTGTTTATGAGTATTATCTATTAGTGAATACTCTGCTAACTGAACAGCAGCAGTCAAAAATCCATCTGCAATATTTAACATGTTGAGTATGTTATCTTCTTCGATTCGCCAATTCAAAAAAGCAATCTTATCAACATCATCGTTTCTGGAAAAAATGGGTTTCATAAAGTTAAATATACAAAACTCTTTTAACTCCCTCCCTCCCGGGGAGGGCCGGGGCGGGGCTCCTAAAACATAAAAGACCTCCCTTTCGGAAAGCCTTTTATGCAATTTCAACAGTTAGCAAAAATCTACTAAAATCCCTAACTACTGGTTAATGAGCCGAGGCTAAACTGACCCCTGTTAGCTGATCGGCAAAGGCCACGAAAGCCTTGTTGTCCGATATACGTTGCTGGTGGGTGATCAGATTTTGCAAATTGATTTTTCCTATCACATATTTAAAATCGCCCGAGTAATAGCGTTCATAAATATGGATGAAACCTAAATCCTGCACCAAAAATTCGTCTTCGTAACGCAGGTAAATGTTAAGTTCAATATTGTTAGTGAACTTAAGTCCGTTCTGTAATTTGGCTTTTTTATACTCGTAAGCGTAGTCGTAACGCAACGCGGCAATGTCTGACAGTACGGCTGAACCCGTTGGGTGACCACCCGCTCCCTTACCAAAAAAGAATTGCTGATCGGCAAAGGCGGCTTGTACGGTAACGCCGTTGTACTCGTATTCTACGTTGTATAAAAACTCGCTCTCTTTAACAAACTTAGGCAGTACAAACAGGGCCACATGCTGATCATCAAGCTCAATGGCTACCGGAACCAATTTAATTTTCAAGCATTTTTCGCGGGCGTACTGTAAATCATAGGCCGACAGGGTTTGTATGCCTATGTTAATTACTTTTTCAGGATCAATTACCACACCGTAGGCGTGGGCTGCGGCAATAATCAGTTTAAACTTAGCGTCGTAACCGCCAACATCCATAGTTGGGTCGGTTTCGGCAAATCCTAAATCCTGTGCTTGTTTAAGGGCGGCATCATAATCCAGTCCTTCTAAAAATCCTTTAGAAAGAATGTAGTTTGACGAACCATTGAAAATACCGCTGATAGAGTGTAACAGCTCGTTATCATAATACTCTTCGAGGTTACGAATGATAGGGATACTACCGCAAACAGCAGCCTCGTATAATAATGAGGTACCATGCTCACGCTGCAAATCTAATAACTCCTGTAAATGCAAGGCTATCATTTTTTTACTGGCCGATACCACATTTTTACCGGTTGATAACGCTCGCGACACAATTTCAAATGCGGCTTCGGTATCGTTGATGAGTTCGACTACGGTGTTAATTTCCGGGTCGTTCAGTATTTCGTTACGGTCTGTTGTAAAAAGGGAGGCATCGAGGGTACGCTTCTTTTCAGGGTTTTTGATGGCTATTTTCTTGATCTCGATATTCAGGTTCTTGGTTCTGATGATGTCGTGCAATCCTTGTCCAACTACACCAAAGCCAAACAAACCAATAGTAAGTTTTTTACTCATTAAGCTATTTTTTGTAATTCAATAATCTTTCCTCTAACGTCGGTTTTAATAAACGAGGAAATAATTTTAGTCAGGGTTTCAGTTTCAATTAAAAAGCCATCGTGGGCATAATACGAGTCGAACTCAGAATATGCTGCTTTAGGAATATGCCGGAACAGGTATTGCTGCTCCTCAATAGGAAATAAAATATCAGATTTAATGCCAATAACCAGCGTTTGTGCCTTAATGGTGCTCAGCGCCTTCTCCAACCCGCCACGGTTGCGGCCGGCATGGTGCGAATCCATGGCCTTGGTTAAGTACCAGTAGCTGTAGGCATTAAAACGGTTCACCAGTTTATCGCCCTGGTAACTTTGGTAGCTCGATGCGCGGTAACCATCGGTAATGTTATCATCATCCTCATGCTGGCGAATATTGTAGGCTTTATAACCACGATAAGAGAGTAGGGCCATGCTGCGTGCCGCCTTCAAACCTGCGCTGCCGCCCTCGGGTGTGCCATTGTTAAATGTAGCATCGGCCTGTAAAGCCAGGCGTTGCGACTCGTTAAAGGCAATGCCCCATGGCGAGTGTTTGGCATTGGTGGCTATTAAAATGAGTTGTTTAATACGTTCAGGCTCAATAATGCTCCATTCCAGGGCTTGCTGTCCGCCCAGTGAGCCGCCTATCAACACGTCTATTTTATCAATACCCAAATGATTGGCCAGCAGCAAGTGGGCTTGTACCATATCGCGTATGGTAACCTGCGGAAAGTTAAGATAATAAGGCTGCCCTGTAGCCGGATTGGTGCTTAGTGGATTGGTAGAGCCATAGTTTGAACTCAATACATTGGCACAAACAATAAAATGCTCGTCGGGATTAAAAAAGTAACCCTCGCCCACAATACCCTTCCACCAGTCTAACACGTCCGAATTAGCAGTAAGCGCATGGCAAACCCACACCACATTATCTTTAGCAGCATTTAGCTTACCGTAAGTGTGATAACCAATATCCAAACCTTCGAGCTGTGCGCCCGATTCTAATTCAACTGTGCCGTTATACCGGTAGTATTGTGTACTCATTTTAAATTCTGAAAGCCCCCTCGCTATGCAATTTCATTAAGTTAAGAGTATAAGAAGGTGGTCTGTGGGTACACAGACCACGGCGTGCCAGCCGATGCCTGTGTCCTCACAGGCATCTTTTCCTTAACTTAATAACATTGTCTCTTTTGTAGGGAAAACTTTACTATTAATCAATTAAAAACTATATCAGTTCAGTTCGGCCAATGCGGCTTCCTGTTGTTTAACTTTTTCAAAAGCCTGTTCAAAATCGGCTTTAATATCATCAATATGTTCAATACCCACGGCCACGCGCAGTAGGGTAGGCGTTACACCTGCCGATGCCTGCTCGGCTGCCGAAAGCTGTTGGTGAGTAGTAGCTGCTGGCTGTATAATAAGTGTTTTGGCATCGCCTACGTTAGCTAAGTGGCTCACTAATTCCAATGAATCGATAAAGGCCGATGCATTTTGCTTGTCACCTTTTAGCTCGAACGACAGCACCGCGCCGAAGCCATTTTTTAAATACTTTTTAGCCAGCGTATGGTGAGGAGATGATGGTAAGCCCGGGTAGTTTACTTTTTCTACCTGCGGGTGCTGCTCTAACCAGGTTGCCAGTTCTAATGTATTATCCACATGGCGTTGCACACGCAACGATAAGGTTTCCAAACCCTGAATTAACAGGAATGAGTTGAACGGCGACTGCGATGCACCAAAATCGCGCAAACCTTCAACCCGTGCACGTATAATATACTGGATGTTGCCAAACGGCCCGTTCACGCCAAACACGTCCGAAAAAACTAATCCGTGGTAGCCTTCGGATGGTTGGGTAAATTGCGGATACTTGCCATTGCCCCAGTTGTAATTTCCCCCATCAACTATTACACCGCCAATACTGGTGCCATGGCCGCCTATCCATTTGGTAGCGCTCTCTACCACCACATGCGCCCCATGTTCCAGCGGACGGAATAAATAACCGCCTGCGCCAAAAGTGTTATCAACAATTAAAGGCAAATCATACTTACGGGCTAATGCCGCTATCTGTTCAAAATCGGGGATGTTAAAACCGGGGTTGCCAATGGTTTCAAGGTATATGGCTTTGGTTTTATCGTCGATGAGTTGCTCTATGCTATCGGCATGGTCGTTTTTGGCAAAACGGGCCTCGATGCCAATGCGTTTAAAGGCAACCTTAAACTGGTTATAGGTACCGCCGTATAAAAATGGCGAGGTTACAAAGTTATCGCCTACCTGCAAAATGTTGTTAAGCGCCAAAAACTGCGCCGCCTGGCCCGATGCTGTTGCCAAAGCTGCTACACCGCCTTCTAAAGCGGTAATGCGTTTTTCAAAAACATCGGTAGTTGGGTTCATTAAACGAGTGTAAATGTTGCCAAACTCTTTTAATGCAAAAAGGTTGGCGCCGTGCTCGGCACTGTTAAATACGTATGAAGTAGTTTGATACAATGGCACCGCGCGCGATCCGGTTGTTGGATCGGCTTGCTGGCCTGCGTGTAGTTGTAGGGTTTCGAATTTTAAATTAGATGCTGACATGTTAATACGATTTAATGCTTTTGAAAACTTAGTTGCTTGGTGCTACAGGCGGAGGTAGGCTTACGCACGGGATATAGCAAGGGCCGTTGCGTAAATACACGTTACATTTTGCAGTAAATGCAAAAAATGCCTAACGTGCGGTGCCTTTAACAGCAGCAACACATGCAAATACAAGCATTGGCAGCGTTGTAAATCACAAGTGCACCCGTTGGGGCAGCAAATAAGTTGGCAGTAGTAAAGTAGTTAACTTGTTTCATGGCTATTAACTTATATCCCCCGGCCGTAATATCCAAACCGGGACAGGAATTGGCACCTTCTCCGTTCATCGGAGGGTTGCCAGCGGGTCATGGAGCCTGATCTCTCGCCGCTTCTTTATAAATCAAAACCTCAGTGAAGAGTATTTTTGATCAATGGTGTTTAAACCGTTGGTGCAAATGTAAGTGCTAATAGTTGAACTATGCAAGAATTATTTTGATTTTGTTGCAAAATGCCGCTTACGCTGCTGCAATCATATTTAAATCAGCAAAAATATTACGGCGTATTATAAATAAGTGCTATTTTTCAGCATCCTAAATAATCTGGACTATATGTTTCTGTTATCACAATTAACCGGCCGGGGTGCAAAGCTATCCTTCAACAAGCATCTGTTTGTATTTTTACTAACCCTATTGTTTTCTTTTCAGGCATTTTCGCAATCAGGCTCTAACTACAATCTGTTGTGGCGCATCAGCGGTAAAAATCTTAAAAAGCCTTCCTATTTATTAGGCACTATACATACTAAAAATAAACACGCGTTCGGGTACAGTGATTCGGTTGTGCTTGCCTTGCAAAAATGCGATGCATTTGCCCGGGAGTTACACCCTGATTCTACCGTGGCTGCGGCCTATCGGGCCAGTGCGGCCGAAGAAGACAGCAAACTCCGCAAGGCACTTTCGGCCAGCCAGTATAGTACCTTAGCCCAGCGTTTTGAAGATAAAAAAGGATACCCCATTGCCATTGCCGATGCATACGCCATTCAGGATCTATTAAAGACCGGCAAAGGTAAACCCGATGAAAAAAACACTTTTGCCGATGATTATCTGTACGGCATTGCACGTACCCTGCATAAAAACATTTACGGTCTCGAGAAATTTGACGACCAGATAGCATGGTTGAGTAACGAAGATAAAATTATAACTGCCATAGAGGCTTATGTTGATGATAAACCTTTAACTACCGGAGATGCCTTTGAAGAAAAGCTGGCAGAACTGTATGTTAAAGGTAATTTAGATAATATAAGTAAGTACCTGGAAGAAAGCAGCGCTTTGGATGCCGCATGGGTTACCCGTAATAAAAACATGCTCAATAGCATGCTGGGCGTGATGCCGCAATCATCGTTATTTACGTCCGTAGGCGTAGCGCATTTACCGGGTAAAGATGGTTTGATAGCGCTGTTACAGGCTCAGGGCTATACGGTAACACCTGTACAGTCTGCTTTTTCCGGTATCAGCTCCCAGTTTAAACCCGACCCACTGGTCTACAACTGGGCAACTTTTAACAATAAAGAAGATGGTTTCTCGATAGATATACCCGGGCTGGCCATGTTAGATGATAAGGGCGCCGGTATAAAAGCTGTCGTTTACCCCGATTTGTCTACCGGAATGGTTTACGGTGCATCGGCATTTAACATAGGCGAAAAGCAAAAGGCCGCAAACAACCTTGATGCACTTAAACAAGCGTTTGCCCGATATAAGCAAAACGTTAAAAATAAATATGCTAACGAGAAAAGCGTAACGGTTAATGGCTTACCGGGTATTCAGTTTTTACAAACCGATAGCCTGCAAACGGTGCGCATGCAATTTGTATTGGGTAACAATAAATTGTACCTCATGTACGTAGGCAACCGGCCCGATCTATATGATCAACCGTATGCCAATAAGTTTTTTAATTCGCTTAAAACGTTTAAGACGGCAGCGGCTCCTGTGCCGCAATCAACATGGATACCTTTTAACCATAGCAAAGGTGCGTTTAGTGTTTTATTGCCGGGCGAGCCGCAAGACATGCGCCGCGAAGTGCCCAACCCGGCCGATACCACCGGACCGTCTTACGTGCTGAATATGTACATGGCCAGCGATGTTAAAAATGGAAAAAACTACATTGTGCGTTATAACGATCTGCCAACCGGTATGTACATGAAAGATCTGACCACAGCTTATGAAAGCGTTTTTTCGACCTTGAAAAATAATGGCAAGCTGCTCAATAAACCAACTAAGGTGGTAAGGGATGGTGTTGAAGGGCGTGCGGTAAAAATGTTAATTAAAGATGCTTACCACGCCGACGTTGAGGTTTACATACGCGGAAACAGGCAATATATGTTGTTAAGGCAAAGCTCTGATAACAAGCCGGCTTCTCCCGATGAGTTTTTTGGTTCGTTGAGGTTTACCCCTTATGAGCCATCGCCCGAGTATATTTACAAACCTGCTGACGGTGCCTTTAGTGTCGATATGTTTACCATCCCGCGTACTATTATCGATACTGCGGAATCGACCTCATTTATATTTAATAGCACAACCACGCACGCAACCGACCCGTCGTCGGGTAATGTGTATTTGCTTGAGTACGCCAAAATAAGTCCGTATTATAAAACCCCGCACGTTGATTCGCTTTACCATACCCTTATTCATAATATGGTTAACTACACAGATACGCTGTTAAAGGTTGATACCGTAATGTTTGGTACACTTAAGGGACGCGAATTTATTACACAAAATAAAACTACACTTGATAAAAGGCGCCACCGTATATTATTTGATAACGCCAGTATGGTGTTTATGACTGGACGCATGAACAGTACCGACTATTTTACACCGGTAAGCGACCGTTTTTTTAGTTCTTACACTTCATTGAGCAAAACGCCTGCATTTGATTATGCGGCGCTCAAGGGTGAAAAAATATTGACTGACGTACGATCAACCGATACCTCGGTCGTGCGTTTGGCGCGTGGTGCTTTAAGTTACTACAAGTTTGATAAAACCGAACTGCCCCAGGTGTATGCGGCATTAAAAAAGATTTATCCTGATGATACTTTGGAGAGAGGGGTGCGTTATCGCCTTTTAGGAAATTTAGAGGACACGCACGATGCGCAAACGCTAACCGAGTTAGAAGCGCTATATAATACTCCGGGTACTGCCGATATTATCAAAATGCGTGCATTGGCTGCCATACCTTATTTAGATAAAAAGGAAGGGTATGACCTGTATTTGAAAAACCTAACCGGCAAAACCTTTGTAGCCAGTATAAATAATTACGAGTTATTCAGGCCGCTGAATGATTCATTAGAGTATACGGCTGCAAACTTTAGTAAACTATTGCCACTTTTGCCGCATCCGCAGTACCGCCACCATATTGTACGGCTGGCCAAAACCCTCATGCACGAAGACGATAAGCCGGCTTATAAACAATTGGTGAAAAGCAATTTTGCCACCCTTACCCAATATGCCGGGCAGGATTTTGACAAATATGCAACCGATACCACCGTAACGGCCTACAATACGGGCGTAGTGGCTTATATGGGTTTGATGGATGCACCCGCACCTGATAAACAACTGGTAGATCAATTGACCTCAATACTATTGAAAAGGGGACATGCCGAACCTGAAATGCTGAGCGTAGCTTTAGCACGTATTGCCAATAATTTACCTATGCCAAAGCTCATTAATGATTCGTTGCTGCGAACGCTGTACACCCGGCACGAAATTATGAATGCGTACAACAAGGTTGGTCAGCTCAGTAAGGTGCCGGTAAAATATACCACCCCTGCCGAGTTTGGCCGCGTGTGTATGTACAACTACGCAGGTGCAAATTCAGAAGATGATGAATACCCTGAAACTACCACTTTATTAGGCAACGTAACTTACAAAGGGCAAAACTATTTTGTATACAAGTTTACTTATAATTACGAAGATGAAGTAAACGAGTATATAGGCGTATATCGTCCGCAAAAGGCCGGGGCCAAACTCGATTTTAAAAATTACAACTGCTACACCGACTGGAATGCCAAAAAGAAAAACTGGCAGCAGCAGGCCATCAAAATGATTGCCGGGTGGAAGAAGCAGAAGTAATTTGTTTAACTACTTAACCGGTACGGTTGGGGTACGCTTGGTGATCTGTACCTTGCCAGCTACTTCAGGAAATAGTTGTTTCAACTGCTCGTCCGTCATGCCTCCTGCGTCAACAAAAGTCCAGGTTTTGCCCTTGTCGGTACTATTAGCCAATACGGTTGAGCTATTTGATACTTTTTTACCATTCATACTTATAACAACAGTTTGTAAAAGTGTACTGTATAAACCACTGCCTGTAGTAATAACTTTAGTTGGTTCTCCCATGGTTACGCTTTCAATTTTAACACCCTGAGATTTTACCTGTTCGAGACTTTGTTTTATAAAGCCAAGCATTTTTTCGCTGCCCCCGGCCATAGCAACCAGTTTGGGATGTGAGTATTTTACCACTGTATTATAATCACCATTCATGGTGGCCTTACCCATAAGTTGAGCCGCTGCCTTTATTTGGGCGGCTTGTTGGGCAAATGAATTAACTGCTGTAATTGTTAACAGTAGAAGGATAAGCAAGTGTTTTTTCATCTTGACTAATTTGTGTAAGTAACTGCAAGTGGTCAATATTATATATAATTATCAATAATACAACTACACCTTGTAACACAAATCCTTTATTATTGTTGCTGTTTATATACATGACCATACAGCAAATACTTCAGCATTACTGGAAACATGATACGTTCCGGCCCTTGCAGCAGCCCATTATCGATTCGGTAATGCAGGGGCGCGATACGCTGGCGCTGCTGCCTACGGGTGGAGGCAAGTCGGTTTGTTACCAGGTACCTGCCATGGCTATGGAGGGTATTTGCTTGGTTATTTCGCCGCTTGTAGCCCTCATGAAAGACCAGGTGGATAGCCTGCAGGCTAAAGGTATCGAGGCTATGTCCATCGTATCGGGCATGGGCAAGCGTGAGGTTGATATTGCGCTGGATAATTGCATTTATGGCCCGGTAAAATTTCTGTACCTCTCGCCCGAACGGCTTATGAGCGATTTAGTGCGCGAGCGCATCAAGTACATGAAGGTAAACCTCATTGCCATTGATGAGGCGCATTGTATATCACAGTGGGGATATGATTTTCGCCCGCCTTATTTGCATATAGCCGATCTTCGGCAGTTACACCCTAATGTTCCGGTATTGGCGCTTACGGCCACTGCCACAGCCGATGTGCGCGATGATATTCAGGACAAACTTCTGTTTAAAGAGCGCAACGTTTTTCAGCAAAGTTTCGAACGCAAGAACATCAGCTATCGCGTAGTAAACGAAGAAAACAAACTGCGCCGCATGTTGGATGTAGCCCGCAGTGTAAAGGGCAGCGGCATTGTATACGTGCGTAGCCGTAAAGAAACTACCGAACTGGCTAAGTTTTTTAACGACCACGGCATCCCGGCCGATTATTATCATGCCGGTTTACCTTCCGATTTGCGCACCGCCAAACAGGAGCAATGGAAAAGTAACCACATCCGCATTATTGTAGCTACTAATGCCTTCGGGATGGGGATTGACAAGCCCGACGTGCGCTTTGTGCTGCACCGCGATTTGCCCGAAAGTTTGGAGGCGTACTACCAGGAGGCCGGTCGTGCTGGTAGGGATGAGCAAAAGGCTTATGCCGTATTGCTGTATAATAATAACGACAAGCAAAAGCAGTATCATAAATTTGAGGTTAACTTTCCATCGGTTGATGAAATAAAGCAGGTTTATCATTATTTGGCCAACTTTTACCAACTGGCCTATGGGGCAGGAGAGGGGTTGAGTTTTGACCTTGACGTGGCCGATTTTTGCGGCCGCTTTAAACTCGATGCCCTTAGAACCTTAAACGCCCTCAAGTTTTTAGAACAGGGCGAATACCTGAGTTTTAACGAAAGTGTTTTTTTGCCCTCGCGCTTCGAGTTTGAGATACCGCACGAAGAGCTTTACAACTTCCAGATACAAAATGCAGCGTGGGACCCATTTATCAAAACCCTGCTGCGCTCTTACGGTGGTGCGTTTGATAATTATACCCGCATCCGCGAGTTTGATGTAGCCCGTCGTACCAACCTCAGCGTGCAGCAGGTAACCGATGCCATGCAGCAGTTGAACGATTATGGCGTACTGAGTTATTTGCCTCAAACTGATAAGCCACAGGTTACCTGGCTAAAGCCGCGCCACACCGCAGCCAACTTGTGGATAGACCGCCAATACCTGGAAACGCGCAAGGCCGTATACCTAAAAAAGATGGAAGCTATGCTGGCCTATTGCGAAACCGATAAGTGCCGCAGCCAGCAATTATTAAGCTATTTTAACGAGCCCGATGCCGCCAAATGCGGCGTTTGCGATGTATGCCTGCGCGAAAAGCGACACGAGAACGCCGGAGAACTGCAAAATCAGCTTACTAACGAAATTGTACAGTTGCTCACCTCGTCGCCATTATCGCTCGAGCAACTGGTTACCGGCCTTAAACACGGTAAACAACCCGACAGGTTAACCATAATACGCCAATTACTGGATGCCGGTCGTATAAAAACCAATGGCGATAAGTATTATTTGTGATTTGTGTTTAGGTTCAGCGCATTTTCTATTATTACTTAATTTACCTACCAGGTTACTCTCCCTAACAACGCAACGTTTATAGTAATTCTTAAAAAATCATTAGTGTTTTCTATTTTTAATGTAACTTCCAAACCGAAGCCGTGGTCACACGTTTAAAATACTTATTATGAAAAATCGCATATCACTTTTATTTATTGCCGTAGCTGCTACCGGTTTGTCCGTATTATCATCATGCCATATTGGTTGTATCAAAGGCTCGGGCAACCAGGCTACCGAAACACGCAAAACCGGCGATTTTACTAAAATTGATATTTCGGGCGGTTTTAAAATAATTTTGAAGCAGGATACCTCCAAAACTTTGGCAGTTACTGCCGACGATAACCTGATGAAATACATTCGTACCGAAGTGGGGGGCGGAAAACTACGTATACTTACCCGCAAAAACTTATGTAACGAGGCTCCGGTTAGCATAACGCTTAATGTAGGTGCCATTGATGAAATTGTAAGTTCGGGCGCTGTTGAACTAACTACAGAAGGACGCATTGCCACTCAAAACCTTAAACTTCAGTTTTCGGGGGCGAGCAAAATTGATATGGATTTAAACGCGGCCGATTTGGTAACCCAGGCCAAAGGAGCCACCGATATTATATTGAAAGGTAACGCCGCCTCGCACAGCATGGAAATTGCCGGAACTGCCAATGTAAAAGCATTTGATTTTGTGGTAGGAAATTACACCATCAATACTTCGGGCGCGTCTGATTGCCAGATAAATGTGCTTAAATCACTTATTGTAAACAGCCAGGGTGCTTCAGATATTAAATACAAAGGTAACCCTACCGAAGTGAAAACAGATAAAGCCGGAGCAGCATCGGTTAAAAAAGTAGAGTAATCCTACCCTTCAAACCCCTTTTCTCTTTAGGTGGAAAGGGGTTTGAATAAATTAGGAAAGATTCCCTTTCGCCTTAGGCAGAGAGGGTTGGGGCAATATTATTTCTCCGGATCAGGCGGTGGCGGATTAGGCACTGGGTTTGGCCTGGCATTGGGCACGGGTGCCGGTGTAAGCTTCGCACTGGGCGATGTTCCGCTCGAATCGGCGTTGGCAGGGTTTGCCGGTACCGGACTGTTCTTGTCGATCTTTACCTGCGTGCCGGCCTTGCGCGATTTGCATCCGCTGCTAAAATTTATGGTTAACGCAACGGCCATACACAGCCATAGCAGTTTGCTTCTCCTCATTACTTTATCGTTTTTTATTGTAACACTTAAACCTTGTTTTAGTTTATAGGTCAATGTATGCGTTTTGCAAATAGCATAACATTTTTAAACTATCCTTATCACCATGAATAAATTACTCCTGCTGCTTATGGGAGCAGCCTTATGCTTATTAGTAAGTTGCACCACCACCCGCATGGCACTCACCAACCCTGCCTGGGATAACAATACAGGTTATTTGGTTGAAGGCCGTACCCAAACCGTTTTCCAAAAAAAGCCGCTCCGCTTTGGCGAATTTTACACCACGCAGGTTAAAACCTCGTGGCGGCAATCATTATCTGTTACCACCGATATGAACGGGCGGCTTACCGAGCGTAATAACAAAACGCTGGGTATGTTGTATGAAAAAAGCAAATCATCGCGCAAATTTAGCCTGAGCAATGGCAAAGGAGAGGAAGCACTGGTGCTGACTTTTAACCAGCTTAATTCATCAAGTTACCTGGTAGGCGGCGGTGTCGACTTCAATTTTAACTGGATAAACAAAGCACTGGGTATGCCCTCAAAAATGGAAAACGCCTATTACGTGCAGGTTTATGAACCCGATAACGATAAGCCCTGGGAGTTGGTGCTGGATATGGATGCTATTGAAATGAACCCTAAAAACTACGCCGGGTATTTTGCATTGGATGAAAGTCAATACTATACCATACGTCCCATACGCCATGTGATGGGTAAAAATGGCCCGGTAAAGGTGCCGGTGGGTTTGGTAGGCTTTGAAGTTAGCAATGTCGCCGGCGATGCGGTGGCCGCAGTATCCATATTTGATAAGGGTCTGGTATATCTACAAGATAACCTTACTCCGGGTGAGCGCTTCCTGATGGCTGATTTGTGTGCCGCCCTGCTGCTTTATGAACCAACTGAAGTTGCGCAGTAGCGCTTAAACTACTGATGATTAAGTAGCTGAAATAAAAAATTAATTACGTACCTTTGCGCTCCAAAACCGCTTTGGGTTGTACGGCCCATTTAAGGCGATTTAGTAAACTACTATCATTCAGGTATAAATTATGAATATATCACAGGAAAAAAAAGATAACCTCAACGCGGTTATCAAAATCAACATCAACGCTGAGGATTATCAGGCACGTGTAGATAAAGCAATTAAAGATCAGGCTAAAAAAGCGCAGATCCCGGGCTTCCGTAAAGGTATGGTACCACCATCGCACATTAAACGTATGTATGGTAAAAGCATCCTGGTTGATGAGATTAACAACCTGTTATCAGATACATTAAACAACTACTTAAACGAAGAGAAATTAGATGTTTTAGGTCAGCCATTGCCACAGGTTGATGAAGAGAAAAACTACAACTGGGATTTTACCGATAACTTTGAATTCAACTACGAAGTAGGTTTAGCTCCTGAGTTTGCACTTGATTTTTCATCAAAAGATAAACTGAGCAGCTACAAAATTACTGTAGATGACGAAACGTTAGCTTCACGCATTTCAAACCTGCGTCGCAGCTATGGTAAAATGACAAACCCTGACGTATCGGCAGATGGTGACGTGCTTTATGCCGAATTAGTGCAACTTTCTCCAGATGGTTCTGTTTTTGAAGGTGGAATTACCAATACTGCATCGGTACGTTTAGATCAAATTCAGGATGAGGCTATCAAAGCATCATTAATTGGTTTGAAAAAAGGCGATGTTGTAGAATTCGACATTCAGAAAGCTTTTAACAACGAAGTTGCGCGTGTAGCTGCCCTGTTAAAAATTGAAGAAACCGAAGCTGCTGATCTGAAATCGAAATTCCAGTTAACGGTTAAAAATGTAAACCGTTTAGAGGAGTCAGATCTGGATCAGGCGTTCTTTGACAAAATATTTGGCGAAGGTGAAGTAACTACCGAAGAGGAGTTCCGCACCAAAATTACCGAAGAACTGGAAGGCATGATGGTACAAGATGCCAATCAGCATTTACAGCGCGAAATGTACGAGTACGTATTAGGTAAAGTAAACTTTGAACTGCCCGACGAGTTTTTAAAACGCTGGTTGAAAGCTACCAACGAAAAACTTAGCGACGAAGAGTTAGAAGGTGGCTATGCTGATTTTGCTAAAAACCTGAAATGGACTTTAATAGGCAACAAGATCGTAGCCGATAACGATATTAAAATTGAGTACAACGATGTGCTTGATATTGCAAAAGGCCGTATCGATCAGCAATTCCGTATGTACAGCCCGCAGCCTATCAGCGATGAGCAACTTAACCAGTACGCTGTACAGTTTTTACAGGATAAAGAAAACGCCAACCGTATATTTGAGGAAGCAAAATCTCTTAAAGTATTTGAACACCTGAAAAGCGTGATTACTTTAGATGAAAAACCTATTACTTTTGAAGAATTCAGCAAATTACCGCAAGCGTAATTACTGAATTATTTTATAGTATAAAAAAGCAACCTCATCACCGGGGTTGCTTTTTTGTTTTAAAGGAAACTTAGCACATTGAGATTTGTTCAGCCTGTGTTATCTTCAAAATAACTAAACAAGCCGTCATTGCGAGGAACGAAGCAATCCCTGAATATGCATATCGGATTGTCCTATGCAGAGATTGCTTCGTTTCTCGCAATGACGTTCGGGAGGCTATGAACGAAAACCTATGATAAGCCAAAGGTTGCTGTCGTCACCAACCTCAACCTTTTTATTGTTTTAAGGTGATAATTTTATATTTTGCCACACTAATGTATAGTGCACTAATAACTATATAACATAACAAACCGCCTGCGCCGGATGCACAGAAATATTAAACAAAAAATATCATTACACATGAATATCGATAAAAACGAATTCCGCAAATACGCGGTTAAACATCACCGCATTAACAGCATCTTCGTTGATAAATTTATTTCGAGCGTTGAGCATAAAATGATGCCTCAGGCTATTGCCCACCCGGTTGATATGACGCCTTACATCATTGAGGAGCGTCAGCTGAATGTGGCTCAAATGGACGTGTTTTCACGTTTGATGATGGATCGTATCATCTTTTTAGGTGATGCCATTTATGAAAACATAGCCAACATTATCCAGGCGCAATTACTGTTCCTGCAATCGGCCGATGCCAAGCGCGACATCCAGATCTACATCAACTCTCCCGGTGGTTCGGTTTATGCAGGTTTGGGTATTTATGATACCATGCAGTTTGTAACCAACGATGTGGCTACCATTTGTACAGGTATGGCTGCATCAATGGCTGCAGTATTGCTTTGTGCCGGTGCCGATGGCAAACGTGCTGCCCTGCCGCACTCACGTGTTATGATCCACCAGCCGTTAGGTGGTGCACAAGGCCAGGCATCAGACATTGAGATCACTGCCCGCGAAATCCAGAAACTGAAAAAAGAGTTGTACGAGATCATTTCTAAACACAGTGGTACTTCATACGAAAAAGTATGGGAAGCATCAGACCGTGACCATTGGATGATTGCCAGCGAAGCCAAAGAATTTGGTATGGTTGATGAGATACTCGGCCGTAGCAGCGAGAAATAATTTCAAAAAAAATAACACTAAACCGGCTTAATTTTGGTTAATACAAATTAAGTCGGTTTACTTTTTTATATTTGGTTAGCAAATTATTATCAGATGAACAAAAACAGCAAGGAAATCAGGTGTTCGTTTTGTGGAGCAGGCAAGCAGGATTCCCTCATGCTGATAGCCGGGCTCGACGCTCACATCTGTGATAAATGCGTAAATCAGGCTAACGAAATTTTGGCCGAGGAGTTAAAAGTACGTAAGGTGAAATCAAATTCATCTGCTCCAACTATCCTTAAACCATTTGAAATTAAAGCTCACCTCGATCAGTATGTAATAGGACAGGACGATGCCAAGAAAGTACTTGCCGTAGCTGTTTACAACCACTACAAGCGCCTTAACCAACGTGTTGATAAGGATGAGGTGGAGATTGAAAAATCGAACATTATGATGGTGGGTGAAACAGGTACGGGTAAAACCTTGCTGGCTAAAACCATTGCTAAAATATTGAACGTTCCGTTCTGTATATCTGATGCCACGGTATTAACCGAGGCCGGTTATGTGGGCGAAGATGTTGAAAGTATACTAACCCGCCTGCTGCAGGCTGCCGATTATGATGTAGCTGCTGCCGAGCGCGGTATAGTATATATTGACGAGGTTGATAAAATTGCCCGTAAGAGTGATAATGCATCTATTACGCGCGATGTATCGGGCGAGGGTGTTCAGCAGGCTTTATTGAAAATTTTAGAAGGTACCATGGTTAACGTACCGCCGCAAGGTGGCCGTAAACACCCCGATCAGAAAATGATTACGGTGAACACCAGCAATATCCTGTTTATTTGTGGTGGCGCATTTGATGGAATTGACCGTAAAATTGCCAGCCGGTTACGCACCCAAACCGTAGGTTATAAGTTAAATCGTGATGATAATGAGGTTGATACCAAAAACCTTTACAAATACATTACCCCACAGGATTTAAAATCATTTGGTTTAATACCCGAGTTAATTGGGCGTTTGCCGGTGCTCACTTATTTAAACCCGCTCGATCGCGAGGCGCTGCACAACATCCTTACCCAGCCTAAAAACTCATTGCTTAAACAGTACAAAAAACTGTTTGAATATGAGGGTGTAAAACTGGAGTTCGATACCGAAGTGCTCGACTTTATTGTGGATAAGGCCATGGAGTTTAAATTAGGTGCACGTGGTTTACGTTCTATTTGCGAAGCTATCATGATCGATGCCATGTTTGAGTTTCCATCTAAAAAGGATGTAAAACGCCTTAATGTTACTTTAAATTATGCACACGAGAAATTCGACAAATCAGATTTGAAGAAACTGAAAGTGGCCTAAGTTTCGTTTCCCCTCTCGAGAGGGGGCGGGCGAGGCAGAGCAATGGCAGGGGTGTGTCATTTGAACTTTGCTTTTCAATTATCTAAAAGACACACCCCTGCACCCCTCTCAAGAGGGGAATCGCACATGCCTACGCACTTTTATTTGAAGCATTTTGCATATTACGCAGAAATGCGTATATTTGTAAAATCTTATATACAAAACACACAACCCTGGTGAAACGCCGGGGTTTGTTGTATCCGCAGATTTCGGTGAAAACCCGTATACCAATTGCTCGCTGATGCCTCCGGTCGCGAACGGAACATTAAAGCAATCTTAACGTTAATATCAAAATTAATATGTTGATTTAAAAATCGCCGGCACGCTCCGGGGCTTTGCTGTACAACCGTAAAATCAACGTTTAATATAGAAAGGAGAAAAAGAAAATGAATGAAGAAATAGAAATTAAAAAAGACGCAAAAATTGTTGAAAATGCAAAAGAGGTAAAAGAGGTGCAATCGCCGGTAAAAAGCGGTTTAAAAACCAAAGATTCAATAGTAAATAACTGGTTGCCAAGGTACACCGGCCGCCCGCTCAGCGAGTTTGGAAGCTACATCATCCTCACCAATTTTTCAAAATACCTGCAACTGTTTTCGGAATGGAATAATAATGCACCAGTAATGGGGTTAGATAAGCCCATGCAAAGCGTTACTGCCAACGGCATGACCATCATTAACTTTGGTATGGGCAGTTCGGTAGCAGCCACAGTAATGGATTTGCTTACAGCCATTAAACCTAAGGCGGTTATATTTTTAGGTAAATGCGGTGGCCTGAAAAAGAAGAACCAGGTAGGTGACCTTATTTTACCCATAGCGGCCATTAGAGGCGAGGGTACATCAAATGATTACATGCCTGCCGAAGTGCCTGCATTGCCTTCGTTTGCGCTTCAAAAGGCTATATCAACCACCATACGTGATTTCTCACGCGATTACTGGACCGGAACCTGTTACACCACTAACCGCCGCGTTTGGGAGCATGATAAGGAATTTAAAAAGTACTTGAAAAGCTTACGCGCTATGGCCATTGATATGGAAACGGCAACCATATTTACCACTGGCTTTGCCAACAAAATACCTACCGGTGCATTGCTATTGGTGTCTGATCAGCCCATGATTCCGGAAGGCGTAAAAACGGCCGAAAGTGACTCCAAGGTAACCGAGCAGTACGTGGAAACCCACTTGAAAGTTGGTATCGAATCGCTAAAGCAATTGATCAATAACGGGTTGACGGTTAAACACCTGAAGTTTTAATATGGTAAATTTCCCTCCATAGGAGGGTAGGGTGAGTAATAAGTGATGCACCCAAGCTGTCATATCTAACGATAGTGAGTGATTCTATACGCCTAAAGTTTAAGCGTATAAGATTCCTCCTTTCGTCGGAATGACATTTTTTATTTTAAGACGAATTGGTTTCTGCAAACAATAAAGGCCGCCCTTTTGAGGCAGCCCTTATAACCCGCGTTAAAACCAACTATTACATTGCATCAACCACGTCCTGATAGTACTCCAGACCTAAATGTGTGATCAGGTCTTCGCCCATCATATGGCGCAGGGTGTTTTGCAGTTTGGTTAATTGTTTGAAAATGTCGTGCTCAGGAGCTAAGCCTGGTGCAGTTTGTGGCGATTTTAAGTAAAATGACAGCCACTCTTGTACACCGCTCATGCCGGCACGTTTAGCTAAATCGCTAAATAAAGCTAAGTCTAAAGCAACCGGTGCAGCCAAAATTGAGTCGCGGCACAGGAAGTTAATTTTAATTTGCATTTTGTAGCCTAACCAGCCAAAAATATCGATGTTATCCCAGCTCTCTTTAGCATCGCCGTGAGGAGGATAGTAGTTGATACGTACTTTGTGGTACATATCGCCGTAAAGATCAGGGTTGGCTTCTGGTTTAAAAATTTCTTCCAGCACGCTCAGTTTCGATACTTCTTTTGTTTTAAAGTTATCCGGATCGTCTAATACATAACCATCGCGGTTACCCAAAATATTGGTAGAGAACCAGCCATTAACACCTAAAGCACGGGCAGCTAAACCGGGCGCAACAATGGTTTTCATCAAGGTTTGACCTGTTTTAAAATCTTTACCGGCAATCGGGGTTTCGGTGTATTTGGCTAACTCAACCAATGCAGGAATATCAACCGTTAAGTTAGGGGCACCGTTTACAAACGGAATACCTAATTTTAAAGCTGCATAAGCGTAAAGCATACTTGGGGCAATCAGTTTATCATCATTTGCTAAACCTTGCTCAAATGCAACAATGCTTTGGTGTACTTCCGATTCTTCGAAGTAAACCTCGGTAGAGCCACACCATAATACCACAATACGGTCTAAGCCGTTTTGCTCCTGGAAGTTTTTAATATCCTCGATAAGCTCGTTAGCCATATCTAAACGGGTACCGGTTTTAACGTGGGTGCCGTCTAAGTTTTTAGCGTAGTTTTTGTCGAAAGCGGCTTTCATCGGTTTCACCGATTCCAGTTCGGCTTTAACCGAATCCAGTAAGCTTCTTTCTAAAACCTCGGCATTAACGGCAGCTTCGTACACGTTGTCTGAATATACGTCCCAGCCACCCCAAACAATATCTTTAAGGTTAGCAAGCGGAACAAATTCATTGATCTTTGGGTAGCGGTTTTCGGTTCTTTTACCTAAACGGATGTTACCCATTTGAGTAAGTGCGCCAATTGGTTTTGATAAGCCTTTGTTTACTGCTTCAACACCGGCAATAAGCGTAGTAGCAACCGCGCCCAAACCGGGGATTAGTATACCAAGCTTTCCATTG
Source organism: Mucilaginibacter terrae (assembly GCF_031951985.1). NCBI lineage: Bacteria > Pseudomonadati > Bacteroidota > Sphingobacteriia > Sphingobacteriales > Sphingobacteriaceae > Mucilaginibacter > Mucilaginibacter terrae. Next base: position 4,665,971 of record NZ_JAVLVU010000001.1, read on the forward strand.
GCAGGTTTAACGTTGTTTTCCATCTTCTTTTTCTATTGTATTTATTGTAATAACGCTGACCGAGGTCGTTTTTATTAATGTATATATTTTATAAATCAAAATAATAACCCATATTTATTTACGAAACCGTTTTCGTAAATAGGTAAAATTTTATCCCTTAGCGTTGGCTAAGGGATAAAATTTACAACCAGTTATTTTCTTTATACCAGCTCAGTGTTTCGGCCAGTCCACTTTCTAAATCATATTTTGGCTTAAACTCCAGTTCTTGTTGAGCTTTGTTAATGCTGCAAATCCAGCTAACAGCTGTTAGCTCGTTAAGCTTTTCCACATTTAAAGCCGATGCTTTTTTGGTGATCTTGCTCACCCCTTCGGCAATGCCTGCTACCACGCGTATAACAGGAACGGGCAAATGTATTTTAAAAGTTTTTACACTAAGTAAGCGTTTTGTAATATTTGCTAATTCGTAACGGTTATAACGTTTCCCGTCTGACAGTAAATAGGCGCTTTGTTTGCCATGAGTTAGTCCCAACACACAGGCCTGCGCTAAATCCTTCACGTAAATAAAGCTCAGGTGCTGGTCCATTTTGCCTATATAGGGTTCAAAGCCACCTGCAAACTGCTTCAGTATAATGAGTATATCCTTATCGCGCGGACCGTATACGGCAGTAGGCCTTAAAATAACGTAGTCGAGGGCAGTAATTTCTTTTAAAGCCTCTTCAGCGCGTTTTTTGCTATGGCCGTATGCCGTAACCGGCGTTTGCACGCTATCTTCATCAAGGCAACCTTCGGTGCTCGATAGCGGACCAACAGCAGCTAAACTGCTTACAAATACAAACTTTTTTATGCGCCCACTTGCCACCGCTGCCTTAGCCAGGTTAATGGTATAACCAGTGTTAATAGCATCATACTCCGCAGTTGAATTAGCCTTAGTTACGCCTGCAGCGTGTATAATGTAATCGTATTTATTGTCTTCGATCTCTTTGGCTAAAGCCTCAGGGTTGGTAAAATTAGTATAAGCATATTGTATATCAAACTCTTTTAAATGATCTACTTTACTGCTTTTACGTACCGCTGCAAATACCTGCAGGTTGGCTTTTAAAGCCGCTTCAACTAAATGATAACCTACAAAGCCACTTGCACCGGTAATCAGTACACGTTCCTTCATATGGCTTTTTCGTAGAGGCGGTATTTTTTGTATGGATCGCCTTTAATGGCTAAAATGGCGTTGTTGATCAGGTCGTTGCTTTCAAGTGTCCATGATGCTTCGGCATAATCCAATCCTTTACGGCGGTACTCTTTAATAATGGTACCGTACAAACAAGCTTCGATCCCCATTTTACGGTAACCATCAACCACACCAAGGGTGATGATGCGTATACCTCTTATTTTCTTTTTACCTAACAGTATTTTGAATATGCCGGTAGGCAGTAAGCGGCCGCGTTTAACTTTGCGTAATATCTGGTTTAAATCGGGCAATGCTAAGCCAAATCCAATGATCTTGCCTTTTTGCTCGGCCAGTATCAGAAAATCTGGGTCTAACAGCATTTTAAGGTCTTTAGCCAGGTAATCCCATTCCTTATCGTTCATGGGTACAAAGCCAAGGTTTTTATCCCAGGCGGCATTGTATACATCACGAATAGCTAATGATTCCTCTTTAAAGTTTTTCATGTTAACCTTGCGGATAACAATATCGTTGCGTTTAAGGCGCTCCTGCAACCTGTCTAACAGCATGAACGATTTATCATCATAACCTTCTTTGCCAAAGCTAAAGGCCAACAGATCGACCTTTTTTTGCAAACCGGCTTTTTCAACCAGTTCGGCGTAGTAAGAGGCGTTGTAGGTCATCATCACCAATGGTGGCGAATCAAATCCTTGCACAAGCAACCCGCAGGTTTCGTTTGTTGAAAAGTTTACCGGACCTATGATGGTGCTAACTTTCTTATTGCGTAACCATTCCTCAGCGGTATTAAACAGCGTTTTAGCTACTTCGGCATCATTAATACAGTCAAAGAAACCAAAAAAGCCATCGTTGGCTTTATTAAATTCATTGTGGCTGTTGTTAAGGATAGCAGCTATACGTCCCACTACTTTCTTGCCATCGTAAGCTAAAAAGCATTGCAGTTCGTTATGCTCATGAAAGGGGTGGGTGGTTAGCAGGTCGCGCTGGGCGATGAATAATTCCGGAACGTAGTTCGGATCACTCTCGTACAGGTCGTGCGGAAAGTCTATAAAAGCAGCAAGCTCCTTTTTGGAGCTTACTGCGACAATGTTTGTCATATTTTTTCTTTAACGGTGGTTACGCCAACTTCTTTAAATGCCCTTGATATTTTATCTACGGCCTCATCAATTTGGGCAAACGTGTGAGTTGCCATTAATGAGAAACGCAGCAGGGAAGAATCAGATGGAACGGCCGGAGATACAACCGGGTTCACAAACACGCCGTTATCCTGCAATAATTTGGTAACCATAAAGGTTTTATCGTTATCGCGGATGTATATAGGCAGAATAGGGCTTTCAGTTGGGCCAAGGTCAAAACCTTCATCCAATAAAAGCTTCATGGCATAATTGGTATTATCCCATAACTTGTCAATACGCTCAGGCTCGGTTTCAATAATGTCAAGAGCGGCAATAACGCTGGCTACCGAAGCAGGAGGCATACTTGCGCTAAACATTAATGAACGTGCACGGTGCTTTAAATAATCAACAGTTTCATGGTCGGCAGCAATAAAACCACCTAAAGAGGCAAACGATTTACTGAAGGTACCCATAATAAGGTCAACATCATCGTTCATGTTAAAGTGCGATGCAGTACCGGCACCTTTGTGTCCAATTACACCTAAGCTGTGTGCATCATCAACAAATATATTGGCACCATATTGTTCGGCTAAAACAGCAACTTCGGGTAACTTAACAATGTCACCTTCCATGCTAAAGATACCATCAACGGCAATAACCTTAACAGCTTCTTCGGGCAGCAGGGCCAGTTTGCGCTGTAAGTCCTGCATATCGTTATGGGCGTATTTAATTACGCGTGAAAACGACAGGCGGCTACCATCAATTATAGAGGCATGGTCATACTCATCAAGTATTAAATAGTCGTTACGACCGGTAATGCATGATAATACACCAAGGTTAACCTGAAAGCCTGTGCTAAAAAGTACAGCAGCTTCTTTGCCTACGTAAGCAGCCAAACGGTTTTCCAGCTCGATGTGAATATCAAGTGTACCATTTAAGAACCTCGATCCTGCACAGCCGGTACCGTATTTATCTACGGCTTTTTTTGAAGCTTCTTTTATTTTTGGATGGTTTGTTAAGCCCAAATATGAGTTTGAACCAAACATCAGCACCCGTTGCCCATCAATTATTACCTCAGTATCCTGGCCAGATGATATAGGTCTGAAAAAAGGGTAAACACCTTTATCCCTCACATCCTTTACGTCAGTAAACTGAGCTATCTTCTCATGTAGTCTCTTGCGCATTTATTAACCCTGCTTAAATTTTTTGTAAAAATACCAATCAAAAAGCTTAAAACTTATACTTGATATGTAAATTTTTTAAATATCAAAAGTTAACACATTGTTAATAGTGTGCATTAACCCATAATATTCTATCAGGCAAAGTAATCAAAAATTTTGGAAATCTATGTCACAGAATTCAAAAATTGTTTTACAAACTTCACTTTTTAACGGTTTTGTCATTCGATTGCATAATTTGTGTAATATTTTTATTGAGCCAAAAATTGTAATTATTAAATTGTGCAATATTGTTCTACTCTAATTAGTCTCTAATTAAAAAACTTATGCCCGTGTATTGCGTTCTGCAAATGCACGGTGCCGTTACTCTATGAAAAATTATTATCGGGTTTATTTATTACTGTTATTATTATCAGTTCCGTCGGTTATTTTAGCCCAAACTGCAACTGATACTACTATTACCAACTTAACCTTACAGCAATGTATTGATTTTGCCCTGCGCAATCAGCCGGGGGTTAGGCAAGCCAATATTGATGAGGAAATCAACGAAAAGGATATTCGTATAAGCCTTTCGGCCTGGCTGCCCCAGGTTGCCTCAACAGGAGCCTATCAACACTATTTTCAGCGGTTCAATGCCTTTGGTGCACAAACAGGTACCGGCACGGGCACCGGGTCTGGTACCAGCGGAGCCGTACCAGCACAACAACTGGCTATTGCAACCAATGTTTCTAACTTAGGTGTTTCGGCTACCCAGGCTTTGTATAATAACGAGGTAATGCAGGCATCCAAAGCCTCCAGGTACTCGCGCCAATATTATAAACAGAATACGGTGAGCGCTAAAATTGATGTGGTAACCAATGTAAGCAAGGCCTTTTACGATTTACTGCTATCACAGCGCCAGCTGGATATTATTAACCAGGATATTGCCCGCTTGCAGCGTAACCTTAAAGATGCCAACTCGCGTTACCAGGCGGGTGTGGTTGATAAAATTGATGCCAAGCAGGCCACCATAGGTTTAAATAACTCCTTAGCCAGCCGCAAGCAGTTGCAGGAAGCTGTGAACAGCCGCACTGCTTATTTAAAACAGCTGATGGGCTATACGCCGCAAAGACCATTAACCGCACAATACGACTCATTACAACTGGTACGCGAATTGGCAATTGACACCAACCAGGTATTGAATGTAAATAACCGTATTGAATACACTATGCTCGAAACGCAAAAAAATCTCAATAATGTAAACGTGAGCTATTATAAATATGGTTTCCTGCCTTCGGTATCGGCGGTAGGCTCCTATAACCTTCAGTATTTTAATAGCAGCGTTTCAAACTTATATAAAGATGCGTTTCCAACTTCATTGGTAGGCCTAAATATATCCATACCTATTTTTCAGGGTACCAAACGCCTGCAAAACCTAAGCAAGGCCCGTTTGCAGGTTAAACGTACTGATCTTGACCTGGAGAATACCCGAAATGCTATTAATACCGAATACACCCAGGCAATTGCCAACTACAAAAGCAATTTTACCAACTACAAGGCACTGGGTGAAAACGTAGAGCTGGCCAAAGATGTATACAACGTGGTAAGCTTGCAATATCGCGAAGGCATCAAAACTTACCTCGACCTGATTGTAGCACAAACCGACTTGCGCACGGCATCACTTAATTATTATAATGCCTTGTTCCAGTTACTACAAAGCAAGGTTGATCTGCAACGCGCCTTAGGCACATTACCCGTACAGTAAACATTGATTTAAGAAACAGAATTTATGAAAACAATATATACCTTATCAGCCATTCCGTTAGCCTTATTGTTATGGACGGGTTGTAAAAATAAAAACCAGAATACCGCTGCTGCCGCTCCGCCGGCCACCCCGGTAAATGTTACTGAAGCTAAAACCATGAACTCGGTTTATTACGACCAGTACCAGGGCACAGTAACTGCATTAAATAGTGTTGAACTGCGCGCTCAGGTGGCTGGTTTTATTACCGGCATATTTTTTAAAGAAGGTGAGGTGGTGCCTAAAGGAAAACTGCTTTATGAAATTGACCGCCGCAATTACGAAGCCGCTTATCAACAGGCAAAAGCAAATTTATCAAGTGCGCAAGCTAATTTGGTGCGCTCGCAAAAAGATGCCGACCGTTACTCGTTCCTGTTAAAGCAGGATGCGGTAGCGCGTCAAACTTACGACCAATCGGTAGCTACTTTGGCAACAGCACAGGCGCAGGTAGCATCGGCCAAAGCAGGTGTTACTACGGCATTAACTAACTTATCGTACTCACGTATTACCGCGCCGTTTACCGGTCGTATAGGTATATCGCAGGTACGTTTAGGTGCACAGGTAACGCCTGGCACAACTTTGTTAAACACCATATCGAGCGAAAAGCCGATTGGGGTTGACATTGTGATAAATGAACAGGCAGTTGACCGTTTTTACGATCTGCAAAAACATACTACCGATTCTACTTTCAAGCTAAAATTGAGCAATGGCAGCATGTATAATCAAAAAGGCCATATCTACGCTATCGACCGCGGGGTGAACAGTCTTACCGGTTCGGTTAAAGTGCGTGTGCAGTTTCCAAATCCGCAGGATAGCCTGCGCGACGGTATGAGTGCTGTGCTGAACGTGTTGAACGATCAATCGGGGGAGCGTGTACAAATACCATTTAAGGCCGTAACCGAGCAAATGGGCGAGTACTTTGTGTTTTTACAAGCCGATACCGTTGCCAAACAGCAAAAAGTAATCCTCGGTCCACGTATTGGCGACAATACCGTAGTAATGGATGGCCTTAAAGCCGGTGACAAGGTAATTACCGAAGGTTTTCAACGTTTGCGCGATGGTGGCAAAATTACCATTGGTATGCCGGCGGCGCAGGGTGCAGCGGGTGCACAAGGTGGTGGTAAGGCAGAGGAAAAAAAGAAGTAATAAACTTAATATATAAGCTGTCATTTCGAACGATAGAGAGAAATCTTTTCAAGGCCGTTAGCTTGTCAGTGTGAAAAGATCTCTCGTTTCCTCGAGATGACATAGCTGAAATTTAATCAGCCTCAAATATTCGTGCTTTTAAGCAAGGAATTAAAATAAGGAAATAATGATTGCAGATGTATTTATAAAAAGGCCGGTTACCGCTATCGTTATTTCGATAGTGATCGTGGTGGTTGGTATATTATCAATAACCAGCCTGGCTATAGGGCAATACCCTGATATTACGCCGCCCACGGTGCAGGTAACCGGTACCTATACCGGTGCCGATGCGCTTACAGTTGAGCAAACGGTGGCAACCCCCGTTGAGGTGCAGGTAAACGGTACGCCGGGTATGACCTACCTGCAAAGTAACAGTACCAGCAACGGGCAAATGAGCATGACGGTAAACTTTGAGGTAGGTACCGATATTAATATTGCCGCCCTCGACGTGCAAAACCGTGTGAGTATTGCCCAGCCAACTTTACCGCAAGAGGTGCAGCGTTTGGGTTTAACGGTGCGTAAACGTAACCCCAGCATTTTAATGCTGGTGGCCATGTACTCGCCTAAAGGCACACACGATGTAACTTATATTGACAATTATACCAACGTGTTTGTGCGCGATGCATTATTGCGTACCAAAGGCGTGGGCGACGTGTTTACCCGTGCCGATGACTTTAGTATGCGTATTTGGCTCAAGCCCGATAAGCTGGCCTCATACGGTATGACCGCCGCCGAGGTAACCGCTGCCCTGCAAGAGCAAAACGTGCAGGTAGCCGCCGGTACCGTAGGTGCGCCGCCACAGCTTAAAGGACAAACCTTTGAGTATACCGTACTTACCAAAGGCCGCTTGGTTAAGCCCGAGGAGTTTGAGAATATTATTGTACGTACACAACCTAATACCGGAGCGTTGGTGCATTTAAAAGATGTAGCCCGTGTACAGTTAGGTAAATTTAATTACAGCGGTAACTCCTTTGTGGATGGCAAGCGTGCCTCATACCTGCTGGTTTACCAGGCGCCAAACAGCAACTCGCTCGAAACTGCCGAGGGTGTAACTGCAACCATGGAACAACTGAAGAAAACCTTCCCGGCCGATGTGGATTACGTGGTGCCGTTCGAATCGGTTACCGTGGTTAAGGTATCGGTAGAGGAGGTGATCCATACACTGGTTGAGGCTTTGGCTTTGGTTGTATTGGTGGTATTCCTGTTCCTGCAAAGCTGGAGGGCAACCTTAATACCTGTGCTGGCTATCCCGGTATCTATTATAGGTACGTTCATCTTCTTTATCCCATTAGGCTTTACTATTAATACCCTAACCTTATTTGGTTTTGTATTGGCTATAGGTATTGTGGTAGATGATGCCATTGTAGTGGTAGAGGCCGTGCAGCATTATATGGATGAGGAGGGCATGACGCCGCAAGAGGCAACCAAGCACGCCATGAAAGATATATCGGCCCCGGTAATAGCCATTGCGCTTATCCTGGCGGCGGTATTTGTGCCGGTGGGTTTTGTGCCGGGTATTGTGGGCAGGCTGTACCAACAGTTCGCCATCACTATTGCAATATCGGTGTTAATCTCGGCTTTCGTAGCCTTATCATTAACCCCGGCCTTGTGTACAATTATGCTCAGGCCGCACAAGATCGATGAAAACTCTAAAGGCTGGTTAGACAGGTTCTTCCACAAGTTTAACGTATGGTTTGGCCGTGTAACCGAAAAGTATGGCAACGGCGTACACAAGAGCATCAAGGCCTCGCGCTTTGTAGTTATTATACTCATCTGTATCATCGTAGGCACGGTGCTTTTGTTTAAAGGTAAGCCTTCTGGCTTCTTACCAATTGAAGATGAAGGCCGTATTTATGTTACTTATGATTTACCAGAGGGCTCATCAACCGAGCGTACGGTTACAGTGCTTAAAAACATGATGGCCACCATTGATAGCATTCCGGGCATAGGCCATTATGCTGCATTGGGAGGTTTAAACGCGGTAAACTTTGCCAGTAAGTCAAACAGCGCCACCATCTTCGTACAGCTTAAACCCTGGGATGAGCGTAAAGGCGATGGTGAGGATGCTACCGGCATTGTAGCTAACCTGCAAAAACGTTTAGCCAGGTATAAGGAAGCCAACGTGGTTGTAATTCAACCGCCGGCCATTCCGGGCTTGGGTAATACTGCAGGTTTCTCGTTTATATTAGAGGAAAAACAAGCCGGGGGTGATATTAAAAACTTTGAGAAAACTCTGCAAGGCTTTATTGCTGCGCTGGGTCAGCGTAAAGAAATTGCGCGTTCATTCTCGTTCTTTACAGCCCGTACACCGGCCTATCAGTTAACGGTCGACCGTGAGAAGGCCAAACGCCTGGGTGTGCAAATATCTGATATTAACAGTGCCCTGCAAACCTACCTGGGTAGTACTTATATTAACGACTTTACCATTTACGGCCGTAACTTCCGCGTGGTGGCCCAGGCCGATACCTCGTACCGTACCAGCATTCAAAACCTGGGGCAGTTTTTTGTGCGTAACTCAACCGGTACCATGGTGCCGCTGAGCACGGTAACCTCTTACAAGGTGATCGAAAATGCACCGCTCATATCGCACTACAACCTGTTCCGCTCGGCCGAGATAAACGGTAGCCCTGCGCCTGGTTACAGTAGTGGTGATGCCATTAAAGCCCTGCAAGAAACCGCAGCTCAATATCTTCCTGAAGGTTATGGCTACGAGTTTTCGGGTCTGAGCCGTGAGGAGTTGCTTTCGGGATCAAAAACGGTGTACATCTTTGCCTTGTCTATAGGTTTTGTGTTCCTGTTCCTTGCGGCATTGTATGAGAGTTGGTCGGTGCCTTTCTCTGTAATGCTGGCTGTGCCTTTGGGAGCGTTCGGTGCTATTGTGGCCTTAACGTTTTTGCCTAAGCTTACCAATAACGTGTATGCGCAAATTGGTTTGATCACGCTCATCGGTCTGTCGGCCAAAAATGCCATCCTGATCGTGGAGTTTGCCAAGGAGCGGGTAGATGCCGGGCACGGGCTCGAAAAATCGGTACTGGAAGCGGTTAGGCTGCGTTTACGCCCAATCATCATGACCTCGCTGGCCTTTATATTGGGTGTGGTTCCGTTAATGATGGCTGCCGGTGCAGGTGCCGAGGCTCGTAAAACCATTGGCTGGACGGTGTTTGGTGGTATGTTGGCCGCAACTTCACTGGCGGTATTCGTGGTGCCGGTATTGTACTATATCATCACCAAGTTTGCCTATGGCGATAAGAAGCTGGCAGAGCTGGAGCAAAACCGTGCAGATAATGGCGGTGAGCATCATTAATAATTAGATAAAAATTCAAGATAGGGAAGAGGCTTCGGTAACGAAGCCTCTTTTTTTGTTACCGGAAGTTTTTTGGCCCAAGTATGTAGCAGCGGGGAGAGCAGTGGCTACTTGAGCCTTATCCAGAAATTGCTAACATTTATATAATTCCGGAAACCTTCAATTCAGTAATTCTAACTGTCACTAAACATTATCTCTATCATGAAATAGCTTCAGTTTTATAAGTAAACCTATCAACTGTATGCTTAAACTGACAATATACATGATATAAAAACAGGACAGTTAAGTATATGCTGTCAGGGTTTTGGCACCGCCTATGAGTTTGTACTGCTTTTAACATTCAGATGATGATAGATGGAATATGTGAAATTTGGCTAAAAAAATGGCTGAACATCAATTTGATAGCATTTTTACAATGTTAATAACTTTTTGCTTTGGTTCTTGAATTGAGCATGATCTAACCTGAAATGGCATGTTAACATAGTGTTAATGGCAAAGTATTTGATAATCGGTGTGTGTACAATTTTGTACGTGACTTAAAATCACAAGATCTAAGAAAAACGATTATGAAAAAGTTAACTAAAATAGTAGCAGCAGCTTCTTTTGCCGTTGCAACTTTATTTGCATCAAATGTTGTTAAAGCCCAATCACGCACCGCAGCTAACGACTGGCGTTTAGGTATAGGTGTTGAAGCTGGCGTACCAACTGGAAATGCACATGATGGTTCTAATTTTGCGTTAGGTGGTACTGCACGTTTACAATACGGTGCTGCGCAAAATGTAGCGCTTACACTTACCTCAGGTTTTTATAACTTTTTTGGTAAAGAAATAGGCAATACAAACTTTAAAACCGAAAGCTTGGGCGTGATACCTGTTAAAGCTGGTATTAAAGCATACACTACAGGTGGTTTCTATTTTTCTGGTGAAGTTGGTGCCGGATTTGAAACCAAAAGCCGTTACTTAAATGGTGATAAAGACACTAAACTGATTTTATCTCCAGGTGTGGGTTATTCATGGAGCAACGTTGATTTAGGCGTGCGTTATGAGAACTTCTCGGGTCAGAGCAATAACTATGGTATGGTTGCAGCTCGCCTGGCTTATGGATTTAAATTGTAATATTCTTAAAACTTAAAGTTGTAAGGGCCTGTGTTTTAAACACAGGCCCTTATTTGTTATAATTAATTATAAATTAAATAAAATCTCCAAAAACAATATCGAACCCCTTTAACATTTATCCAAGCTTTTTTTGTTAATATTCTAATTTATAGTTACAAACGCGATATTTTTTTTAATAAAAATAAATATTTTATGTAAATGTTAATTAAAAAGAGTATATTCGTCTCAATTAAAAACTATCACATCTACGGCCATGAAAAATACTTTACGTATACTATTATTAATAGCGACCGTTTTTAGCGTAACAACAGTTAAAGCCCAATTACTTGGAAACAACGAGCGTTACAGTCAGTTTGTAAACCACGTAAACGTTGGTATCGACGGTTTGTATAACATAAACCCCGGCAATAAAACTTACAACCCCGGCTTCGGAGCCTCAATTAAATACCAATATGACGTTACCCAAAATTTAGGTGTAACCATTGGTACCGGTTACTATGTTATGACTGCTGATAACAGCCGTGCATTTGGCTCAAATGCTAATTTAACCCCCGATTTAAAATTAATTCCTTTACGTTTAGGTGCTAAAGCATACTTCTTACCTGAGTTTTATTTAGGTGGCGAGGTTGGCGTTGCTTATGCCGATCCATACATCGATAAAGATACCAAATCGCACTTCAGCAAGCTTATTGCTCCATCGGTAGGTTATGAGACTAATAAATTGGATTTCTCTTTCCGTTACGAGAACGTTAACCACCAGAACGATTATGTAAGCTTTATTGCGATCCGCATAGCTTATAACTTCAACTTCTAAGCGTTCTAATTTTAAAATATTTGAAAGCCCTGAGCCGTTTGGTTCGGGGCTTTTTATTTTACACGAATTGAGGTTGAATTATATCGGATTTATCCACCCGTCATGCCGAACTTGTTTCGGCATTCCACAGGGGATAGGTAGACGACGAGTATAGCATGTGGCATGTTCAAATAATTCAGTACGGACAAACAAGATCTGATAAAAATACCAAGCTGTTAGTTTTTAGCCTTTGTATCTTTAAAATCGGTAACAGTTTTACCATCATACCGGTATACTCCGTTTATAGATCCAACCCAGATACTGCCATTGGCTTCTAAAATGCCGCAAAGCATTTTGTTTACCGACAGTATGGTGGTTATAGCAGGTTTTTTATGGTACAATGACTTTTGATCATATCGGGAAAGCTGCCATGCGCCAACTCCATTAGGGCTTACCGGGCCGGTAGTCCATATATTACCTTCTTTATCTTCCATTATGGCCGAAGCAACTTTAGCTATCACCTTGGTAAAACTGCTGCCATCATAGCGCCATAAGCCAGAGGAAACATACAAGGTAGAACCCTTTTTTTCATCAATGATGGAAGCGCCGAACCAAATGTTGCCTCTTCTGTCTTCAATGATAGACCAAACGTTGTTAAAGGTTTTACCGTCATTGTTTTTGAAAACTGTAAATGTTTTACCGTCATAATAGCAAGCTTCGCTATTGGTGCCAAACCATAACCGCCCGGTTTTATCTTCGAGAATAGTATGAATGCGGTTATCCGGAAGCCCTTCTTTAGTTGTGAAATTCAGGAAGGATTTACCATCATAATGGCTTGCTCCGCCGCCGGTACCAAACCAAATATTACCGACCCTGTCTTCATAAATAAATATAACGGCATTATTTGCGAGCCCATCCCTGGTGGTAAAATGTTGAAAGGAGCTGCCATCATATTTATAAACGCCCGAATCGGTAGTAGAAATCCAGATATTACCACGTCGGTCCTCCAATACATCCCAGTATCTGAGCACACCAATTTTATTGGTCAAATTAGTAAAGGATTTTCCATCATATTTAAACACACCTGATAATGATGACGCAATTAAAATGTTGCCATTACTGCCTTGCTTTACATTTCTAACCATCCTGTTAGGATCGTAAGCACTCACGGTGTCTTTAGTTCCTGATGGGATGGTGTTTATAGCTGTATTAGTTTGGCTTTGTGCATAAGAGGTTTGGAAGGTAACCATCAGCAACAAAGTATATATGTGTAAGTACTTCATAATTTATTTTATCAAAATTTGATTCAGCGAATCTACCCTGATAGTCATGTACATGGTGGTTGTGGAATGTAAATTAAAATGTAAACATTGTAAATAAAGCTTTATACGACAGGTGGGGGAACGGTATAAGTATGGTTCAGGAAAAATTCGTGTAATACGAACCAATTCGCCCTAATTAGTGTGATAAAATAGAAAAGCCGGGCTGTAAAACAACCCGGCTTCCATGTATCTGTATTGCAAATGTTATTGCAATTGCTCTAAAGCGCGTTTAATGCGTTTGCAAGCCTCTATCAGCTTATCCTCGGCCGCGGCGTACGATAAACGGATAGATTTAGGATCACCGAATGATAGGCCGCCCACGGTAGCTACGTGTGCTTCTTCTAACAGGTAGATCGATAGCTCGTCGCAATCGTTAATGGTGCGGCCGTTGTATGATTTGCCAAAGAACGCTGTAACATCGGGGAAGAAGTAGAACGCACCCTCTGGCAGGTTTACTTTCAGTCCGTTGATTTCTTTTAACAGTCCGTAAACCAAGTCGCGGCGTTTTTTAAATTCCTCACGCATTTGTAGCACCGACTCCAAGCCACCTTCATAAGCGGCAGTGCCGGCACGTTGAGTGATAGAACAAGTACCCGAAGTAACCTGGCCCTGCATTTTGTCGAACGCGTTAGCCAGTTCTTTGGTTGATGCCGTGTAGCCAATGCGCCAGCCGGTCATGGCGTAACCCTTAGAGAAACCGTTGATGATGATCACGCGGTCTTTAATGGCACCAAACTGGGCAATCGACTCGTGTTTGTCAACATAGTTAATGTGCTCGTATATCTCGTCAGACAGGATGTAAACATGCGGATGTTTCTCAAAAACCTTAGCCAAACCTTCTAGCTCAGCTTTGCTGTACAAGCTGCCGGTTGGGTTTGATGGTGATGAAAACATGAACAATTTAGAATTAGGCGTAATTGCTGCTTCTAATTGCTCAGGCGTAATTTTAAAGTTTTGCTCAACAGTGGTGTCGATGAACACGCTTTTGCCTTCGGCCAGTTTAACCACTTCCGAGTATGATACCCAGTATGGTGTAGGGATGATCACCTCTTCGCCGGGGTTAACCAAACAAAGCACAGCATTGGCTATGGCCTGTTTTGCGCCGGTTGATACCACGATGTCGGTAAATTCGTAATCGAGGTTGTTTTCGTCTTTAAGCTTTTTCACTATGGCTTTTCGCAGTTCAGGATAACCAGCCACCGGGGTGTAGTAGGTAAAGTTATCATCCATAGCCTTCTTTGCAGCCTCCTTAATGTGTTCGGGAGTGTGAAAGTCGGGTTCGCCAAAGCTAAGGCTGATTACATCAACACCTTTTGCAGCCAATTCGCGGCCCATTTTAGCCATTTTAATAGTCTGTGATTCAGACAAATTGTTAATTCTGTCGCTTAGTGCACTCATAGTTGAAATTCAAATTGGGCAAATATAGAAAATTAGTTTACCCGCAATTGAACTCCTTATTATTAAATTTGCCCATATTTTACTGATTTGAAAGAGACGCGGAATATTATCATCGTAGCATTAGTGGTAAGTGTGGTACTAATGCTGGCCAAATTCAGCGCCTATTTTTTAACGGCATCCACATTTGTATTAACAGATGCTGCCGAAAGTATTGTAAATGTGGTGGCCAGTTCGTTCGCGTTTTTCAGTATTTATATAGCCTCGCAACCGCGCGATGAGAACCATCCTTACGGTCATGGCAAAATTGAATTTTTCTCGGTTTTTGTTGAAGGTGCGCTTATATCTGTAGCCGGTGCAGGTATTTTAGTTAAGGCTGGTTATGGGTTGTTTCATCCGCAACCTATTCATGATTTGCTTACCGGTGCCATTATTATTGGTTTAACAGGTGCTGTTAATGGCGCGTTGGGTTATTATATGATTTACAGGGCAAAAGCCTTGCGATCACTTACTTTGGATGCCGACGGAAGGCATTTACTTACCGATATGGTAACCAGTGGTGGTTTGGTGGTGGGCTTATTGCTCATTCATTTTACTGGTCTTAACTGGCTGGATGGGGCACTATCCATAGCAGTAGGCCTGTACATTTGCTACAGCGGTTACAAGTTGGTGCGTAAATCGGTAGCAGGTTTAATGGACGAAACCGACTTTGACGTAGTTGAGCACATCATTAAAGTACTCAACGAAGAACGTAAGCCGGAATGGATTGACGTACACAACCTCAGGGCGCAAAAATACGGGCACGAACTACATTTGGATTGCCACATGACCCTGCCCAATTACTTTGATTTGAACCGTGTACATGCCGAAATATCATTGGTTGATAAATTGATTAATGAAAAGGCAGGCGTAGCAACCGAATTGTTCATCCATGCCGATCCATGTTTGCCCGAGTGTTGCCACTATTGCAGCATGCCCAATTGCCCCATCAGGAGCGAGGCCAAGCGGGTTGACATTGAATGGACAATGGAGAACATCCTCCGAAACAAAAAACACTTTGAGTAATGCAGTTTAACGTACGTGTATATGGCTTGCTCATAAACAATGAGCGCGAGGTTTTACTAACCGACGAACAGGTGGAGGGCTATCGCTTTACCAAATTTCCCGGAGGAGGGGTCGAGTTTGGCGAGGGCATGACCCAGGCACTCAAACGTGAGTTTATAGAGGAATGTAATACCGAGGTAGAAGTGCTCAGCCACTTTTACACGACCGATTTTTATGTAAAATCGGCTTTTAACGATTCGCAGATCATTGCCGTGTATTACCTCGTAAAGCCGGTAAACGAACTGAACTTTACCCTTAAAACCACCGCCTTTGATTTTGATGGCGATGGACCCGCTCTGCAATGCTTCCGCTGGAAAAAGCTGAATGAGCTGAAACCCGAGGACGTGACCTTTCCTATTGACCAGTACGTGGTTAAATTATTGAACGAACAAAAATGACCTTAACAGAACGTGATCTACAAGTTATATGGCACCCTTATACCCAAATGCAAACCGCAGCGCCACCCATTGGCATTGTGAGGGGTGAGGGCGCAGTTTTATATGCTGAAGACGGCCGCGAGTACATCGATGCCGTATCATCATGGTGGGTTAACATACACGGCCACGCACACCCTTATATTGCCGCCAAAGTGGCCGAGCAATTACACAAACTGGAGCACGTAATATTTGCCGGCTTTACCCACGAGCCTGCCGTTGAACTGGCCGAAAGATTGCTGGCTATACTGCCCAACAATCAGCAAAAAGTTTTTTACTCCGATAACGGCTCAACTGCTGTAGAAGTAGCCATAAAAATGTGCCTGCAATACTGGTACAACAAAGGCCAGCAGCGCACCAAAATAATGGCATTCAAAAATGCCTACCACGGTGATACTTTTGGTGCCATGGCCGTAAGCGGCCGCAGCGCGTTTACCAATGCTTTTGAAAAGCTGCTTTTTGACGTAGAGTTTATTGATTTGCCTACGGCAAATAATATCGATGAGCTCCGCACCAAAATCTCCGCTCTCCGCTCCGAACTTGCCTGCTTCGTCTTTGAGCCGCTTGTTCAGGGCTCGGCAGGTATGATGATGTATGAGGCCGAGTATTTAAATGAATTAGTGGCGCATTGCAAGGCCAAAGGGGTGTTTACTATTGATGATGAAGTGTTTACTGGTTTTGGGCGTACAGGCAAGGCTTTTGCGTGTGAGCATATTAGTGAGCAACCCGATATTATGTGCTTTTCTAAAGGGCTTACCGGCGGTACCATGGCCTTAGGCATTACTACCTGTACGCAGCATATTTACGATGCATTCCTCTCTACCGACAGGCTTAAAACGCTTTTTCACGGGCACTCATTTACGGCCAACCCGGTGGCGTGTGCCGCTGCGCTGGCCAGTATGGATTTGTTTGTGGCTCCTGAAACTAAAGAGAACATAGCACGCATTGAAAGCTCGCATGCCGCATTTGCCGAGGAGATTAAACATCATCCAAAGGTTCGCACCATTCGGCAAACCGGTACCATTGTGGCTATGGAGTGGGAAACGGGTAATGATACCTCGTATTTTAGCAGCCTGCGCGATACTTTGTATCAGCATTTCTTGTCAAAAGGTATCATACTGCGCCCGTTAGGGAATGTGCTGTATATTTTACCGCCGTATTGCATAACCGATGCCCAACTCAATTATATTTACACCGCTATAAAACAGGCGCTCGATACAATTTAATCACACCTATGGATCTAAAAAATATATTCACTAAGATAGTTAATAACGATGCCCTGCACGCCCGTTTTTTAAATACGCTATCGTTGATGGAGAACACAGGCGCGCGCAAAATTTCGGCCAGCGAAGACCCGGCTACCGTTACCTATATCATACTAAAACACGCTGCCGAGGAGCATCGCCACGCTTTTTATCTCAAAAAGCAAATTGAAAAGTTAGAAGGGGTAAGCCTGCCAACCTACGCACCAGAATATTTACTGGCTGCTACACACAGCAAGCGTTATTTAAACCAACTGGATATTGATGCCTGCCGCTACCTTAAAGAAAAGCTCGGCTTCAGCGGGAAAGAACTCCGTTTTGCAGCCTACCTGCTGGTAACCTACGCCATTGAGGTACGTGCCGATGAACTTTACCCCGTTTACCAGGACGTGCTTACCGAAGCCGGCAGCAAAGTGAACGTAAAATCTATCATCCTCGAAGAAGAAGGTCACCTCGAAGAAATGATTAACCAACTGCAACAATTTTCGCCCGATTGGCAGGTACATGCCGATAAGGCTGTTGCCATTGAAAGCCGCTTGTTTGATACTTGGGTGAAGGAATTGGGGGAGGAGTTAGGGGTTTAGTTTTAGAAGCAATAGCTAAGAGACAACAACCAAGAATCAAGAGGGGAAATAAAAAAATCGTCAATGCGAGGTACGAAGCAATCTCTGCATATGTAAGGTGTTCAGTAACGTTGGTGAACTTATCGCTCGTCGACCGCTCAATTACCGCGGGGCTGTTACTTTGTCATAGCCACAAAAGTATCCGCCTCAGGCGGACTATCCACAGCAATCCCTTCCCGCGCACGGGCAGCTCCCGGCCGGGTGCGCTGAATGCCTGCGCTTTTTTTAACAGTACAAAACAGCCTAAGTTGCATCGCAACTTAGGCTGTTTTGCTTTTGGACGATTTTTGCAATTCGTCACCTTCCAGCTTCGGGGCGAAAGCGGGGCAGCGCATGATGGACTGTGCGGCTAAATAGGGCCTTTTAGATTTTGCTGAAGTGCAGTCCTCAGCGGGAACGAAGTAGGGTAAAAGCTAAGCAGCCCGTGATGCTGCCCCGCTTTGGAGCAATGAGCATGTGTGATAAACGAAGCATAGTGGAGGTGTCCGCCTCAGGCGGATTGGTTCTTTTTATCAAGAAAAAGAACAAAGAGCCTCCGCGGCCCAGAAGCGGTAGATAAGCGATAAATAAACAATATCCATAAAAAAAGGCCTTTACTCATCGCAAAGGCCTTCTCTTTTGAGAAAAATCAATGTTATTTACCGCCACTCATGGCTTTAAGTTCGGTTAAGGTCATTTTATCATAACCCGCAGGAACGCTGAAAGTACCGGCAGGTACTTTATCTCCCGAGATTGCTTTTAGCGTGTTGGTAATGTTCATACCCATTTGGTTCATGGTAAATTGTACCGGGAAACCACCTGCTTTGGCATAAACCTGGCTGTATGCGCTTGACGGTGCCGAAATGTCTTTGCTTACCCAAACATCGTAAGTTTTACCATCTTTAGCATCTTTAGCGGTTACTTTGGTGCAGTTAAAGCCGTTAATAACTTTGGTTTCGGTGCCCGGAGTAAAGGTAAAATTAGGCATTTGCGCCATAGCTTCTTCCACTTCACCAGGGGTACCTATGGCGGCTTTTTTCATGTTGGCAACCGGTACATCAACCAGTACGGTAAGGGCTTCGTCTTTAAAAGTAATTATTTTAATAGTAGCCGGACCTTGTACACGGGTAGTAGCAGCCGAATCGCCTTTGAAAAGAACTTTGGCCTCAACAGTTTGTCCGTTTACGGTAGCATCATAAGTTGCGGTACCTTCGGTGTAAGCTTTTTGTGCACTTGCTGTTAGTGCGGTTGCGCTCAGGGCCAAACCCATAGCTGCTGAAAATAGTTTATTCATCGTTGTAAATAATGTGCAGTTAATAAATTTAGTTATATATTAATTAATGGTTAGATGCAACAATGTACGATTTGTTACGCCTTAATCCAATTATATTTATGTGCAGGCTGTCGGCCTCGTGCTTGAGCAGCTGCGTACGCTTTGCCGAAACACCGGCATCGACTATAAAATGCTTAAAGTTATAATTATTGCGAATAAAGGTGAGGTTGCTATGTGGATTACGGGTGTAAAATAAGTAATCTACTCCAATTTTGTGTGGTAAGACTGTGTTTTGTATCGAAGGATTAAAGAGTATTACGGTTTTATTTTCGAACTGAATATAGTTGAGGTGTTTACTAAAGAAGGTGTTTTTAAGATTATGCTGCAGCTTGCACAATTGTAAACTTTCTATACCCAGGCTATCTAAACAAGGCTGTACGCTATACTGGTAATTTTTTTCGTTAGGGAGCAGGTCGGTGAGTAACACGGCTTTATCGTTATGTCTAAACAGGATAGCCGTGTTCTTTTTTACATTGAAGAAAATAATGTGACCGGTGGATTGCTTGCGAATGGCTTTCCAACTCAAGCTTGTGCATAAAATAAGTATGCAAGCCAGGGTAGTTATTAACTGTTTGCCTTTTTTGTAAATTACAAAGTAAATAAGGCTGAAGATGATAGCATACAGCAGAAGGTGCTCCCAACTGTTAAACCAAATGCGGCCCAGACTGGCATAAGGCCAGTGTTCAATGTAGCTCAATACTTTATTTAGCCCTATAATGAGCCATTCTAAAATATATGCGGCAACCTTGGTAAATGGAGCAAGCGCTGGTATAAACGTGCTGGTTAAAAAGGTGATGCCTACGATCACAATAGCTTCGGCGGGCAGAATGATGAGCAGATTACTTATCAAAAAATAAACCGGGAACTGGTGGAAGTAATAAACACTTAGCGGAAAAGTGACCAATTGCGCCGCTAACGAAAACGAGCATAGCTGCCATAGCTTGTTTGTCCATTTGTGCTTGGGCTCCCACAGTTCGGCAATGATGGGTTGAACAGCAATCAATCCAAATACGGCCAGGTAGGAGAGTTGAAAGCCTACATCGGTAATGAGGAAAGGGTTGTAGAGTAACATAGCCATTGCCGAGACTGCCATTACATTTAAGGGGTGGACGGGCCGTGTACCGGCATTGCTAATAATAACCATGCTCAGCATAACCGCAGCCCTCACAGCAGCGGGCGATAGTCCGGTAAGAATGGTGTAGCCCCAAAGTATGCAAAGCAACAATAACGCGTTCAGCATTTTGCCATATCGGTGATGCCTGAACGGTTTCAGCAAAAAAGAAATGATCAAAAATATTACCGCCACATGCGCCCCTGAAACCGAGAGGATGTGAATAGTACCTGTTTGGGAATAAGCCTGCAGTACTTCGGGGCTTAAATCGGCCTTGTATCCAAGTAATAGAGTAGAGGCTATAGCGGCCGCTTCGGGGGTGTGAAGATATTGTTTGATAGAATTAACCAGACGCTGCCTCAACTGCAACGAAAAAGCTAAGATTGAGTTACCCGCATCATAATTAACTAACCTGCATTGCTGCCGGTTTAAAAAGCTTTGATAATAAATATTTTGATGGGCGAGGTATTGCTTATAGTTAAACTCGGCCGGGTTAAATGGCGGATCGATGGGTTTGCAGCTGCCCGGTATCACCAGCACGTCGCCATAGTTTACCAGGTGGGCATTGCTGTCGGCTGTAAGCGTAACCAGTATTTTACCGAAAGTTGCCTGATGTTTTTGGTTTGCGATTACTTGTCTAACCTCGGCGGTAAAGCGGGTGTAAATGCCTTTTTGTTTAGGTTCGCTGCTTACCTGTACTACTAAATAGCCGGCTTTGTGCTTGGCAAAGTAGTTATCCTGATTACGGTCGTTATGCCAATAACTCAGCAACCAGCCAGCGCACAGCAAAAAAACATTGAGTATTAAGCCTCCCATCCAGGCATACCGGTGAATATTATAACGATTATAAAGGAGGTTAAGAATAGTGAATCCAGTTACCGAAACAATCCCGGTTGCGGTTATAAAAGTAAGCAGTTGATCTACTCCGTAGTAAATGCCGCAAACAATACCCGCTGTAAAAGGCATCAGCCAGTAAAAGAAAGGGATTTCGCCTTTGTGGGCACGGAGCATGGTTAGTTGACAGGTTTGTTGAAGCTAATATACAACAAAACCGCTGATTGGTTAATGTTGTATGTGAGGACACAGACAACGGCGCGACATTTTCTTCACACGGATTTTTGAGCGAATTTGCTCTTTCTTTCCTTCACCAAATCCCTCATTGGCTTCGCTTACAACTGGTCGCGTACTTCCAATAAAAACTTCTTTAAATTTTCAAGGGAGTTTAAAATGCTTTGCTGGCTCTTGGTTTCGTTGCCGTTGTTTTTGAGGTGGTCTTTAGCGCCTTGCAGGGTATAACCCTTATCACGTATGAGGTGGAAGATGATCTTCAGGTTATCAATATCCTCGCCGGTAAAATAACGGTTGCCCTTTTTGTTCTTTTTGGGTTGCAGTATATCAAATTCCTTTTCGTAATACCTGATGAGCGAGTGGTTAACGTCAAACATGGCCGTTACTTCGCCCATGGTGTAGTACATTTTGTTGATATCACGTTCTTTATACGGCATATGCAAAAGTAGTAAAACCCCCTCTAAATCTCCCCCGAAAGGGGAGACTTTAAAAAATCTTTTAAAAAGCCCTCCCCTTGGGGAGGGTTGGGAGGGGTTTTTATATATTTGACCACCATGAGCAAGAAAAACGTAGCCCTTTTGGCCGGTGGGTATACCGGTGAATATGAGGTATCTATTAATAGCGCCAAAAACATTGCAGCAAATTTGGATGCCGAAAAATATAACGTGTACACCCTGCTGATTAACCGCGACCGATGGTTTTACCAAAACGGCGATGAGTTGGTTGATGTTGATAAAAACGATTTCAGCATAATGGTTAACGGTAGCAAAATAACGTTCGACACGGTGTTTATTACCGTACACGGCACTCCCGGCGAAGATGGTAAGATACAAGGCTACCTGGATATGATGGGCTTGCCGTATAATACCTGCGATGCCACCACATCGGCCATTACCATGAATAAGGCCTACACCAAGGCGTTGGTGCATGATGTTAAGTATTTACACACGGCTAAATCGGTAAAACTATTTAAGGGTGATATGCACGATGTGGGTAATATTGCATCGGCTTTGCGTTTCCCACTGTTTGTTAAGCCCAATAATGGAGGCAGCAGCGTGGGCATGAGCAAGGTACATACCGTTGCCGAGTTGCCAGCCGCGCTCGAAAAAGCATTTCATGAAGACAGCCAGATACTGGTAGAGGAATTTATTAAAGGCCGTGAATTTAGCCAGGGAATAGCCCGCTTAAATGGC
This sequence comes from Mucilaginibacter terrae, assembly GCF_031951985.1. Taxonomy (NCBI): domain Bacteria; kingdom Pseudomonadati; phylum Bacteroidota; class Sphingobacteriia; order Sphingobacteriales; family Sphingobacteriaceae; genus Mucilaginibacter; species Mucilaginibacter terrae. The sequence continues at coordinate 4,688,445 of NZ_JAVLVU010000001.1, forward strand.
AAGCTTACCGTGCTTCCTGCTACCGAAATTAAAAGCTCCAAAGAGTTTTTTGATTACGAAGCCAAATATACCCCGGGTGTAACCGAAGAAATTACCCCGGCCGACATCAGCACCGAAAAGCAGAGAATAATAGCCGCCATACTCACCGAAGTTTACCTGCGCCTCAACTGCCGCGGCATGGTACGCATCGACTTTATTTTGCAGGAAGAAACCAACGAGTTTTACTTCATCGAAGTTAACACCACGCCCGGTCAATCGGCCAATAGTTTAATTCCACAACAGGTGCGTGCAGCGGGTATGAGCGTGATGGATTTTTATGGGATGATCGTTGAGGGTTCGACGAAGGGTTTGTAGTTCGTCTTTCTCCCCCACGCGTCATTGCGAGGTGCGAAGCAATCTCTGCGGAGAACAATCCGTTATGCATAGTTCAGAGATTGCTTCGTACCTCGCAATGACGGTTTAATTTAAAATACAAAAACCCCATGCTCCGCTTCACCAACTTCAAAAAATCATACGGCAATTACCCGGCACTCACCATTGCCGATTTTACTATTGCCGAAGGGATTTACTGGATAAAAGGCGTAAACGGATCGGGTAAGAGCACGCTGCTGAAATCGATAGCCGGGATACTGGCCTTTGAGGGCGATATATTACTCGATGGCATCAGCATCAAAAAACAACCTGTCGACTACCGCAAACTCGTAAACTTTGCCGAAGCCGAACCGTTATTCCCCGAGTTTTTAACCGGGCGCGAACTAATCAACCTGTTTGCCGCCGCTAAAGATGCACCGGCAGGGCAGGAGCAAAGCTACCTGGACAGTATGGGCATGAACGCTTATGTAGATAAGCCCGTGGGAACCTACTCGAGCGGAATGCTTAAAAAGTTGTCGTTACTGTTGGCGTTTTTGGGTAAGCCAAAGTTGATTATGCTGGATGAACCTTTGATCACCATTGATACCGCCGCGCTGGAAGTGTTATACCAATGGATTAGTAACCAACGCCGCGAGCATGGCACAAGTTTCCTGCTGTCATCACACCAAACGCTTGACTTTGATGTTATGCCTGCCAGTATTTTGCACATCCACGAGCAAACCCTCAAAACTTTCGTTGGCGAATGAACTCGCCGCTAACCCATATCCTCAACCGCATTTTTGTGTGCGGGTTTTACCAGGCGCATGCGGGTATGTTCTTGTTCTTTTTCTTAGTAATGATAGGCGCGGTAGATCCGGGGCAATTGCTGAGTTACCATAAAACCCTGATGGTGGCTTTTATTACCAGTCCGCTCATGTTGCTGGTGGTGCTTGCTGTGTGGTTACTATATACGTTAAAATGCTGGCATTATGTGGTTGCACAAATTGGTGCTCCGCCGCAGCATTTTTTGTTTTACAGCAGTACCTCTTATACTAAAAGGCAGCAATTAAAAAGCTGGTTTTTGGTGCAGGCAGCTATACTATTGCCGGTAATTGCTTACGGCTTAACGGCGGTTGGGGTTGGCTTTTATTACGGTTTTTACTGGCAGCCTGCGGTAATTGTGCTGTACCTGTTGCTGTTAACCGGACTTAGCGCATGGTTATACACTTTTGTAGTTAACCGTTTAATTGATGGTAGTAAGCAGTCGTGGTTATTAAACCTGAGCAGTAGCTGGAAGAAACCCTATTACAGCCTCTACTTATACCACATTGCCAACCGGCTTAAAATTCCGTATTTAATAACCAAAGGCTTATCGTGGATAATTATTACTGCCGTGTTTCAGCTTTTTGCCGATGTGCAGCACGATGCCCGCGTAGCCGGAATGGCGGTGCTGGCCATAGCTGTGACCCATGGCGTAATTGTTTTTGAAGGGCAGCGTTTTGAGCATACTTATTTAAGCTTTGCCCGCAATTTTTCATACCCATTATTGCAGCGCTATGGTTACGCTGTGTTAACCTATTGCATCTTGCTCCTGCCCGAAGGGTTTTGGCTGTTTGGGCGGTTTAACCCGCTTCTGGCTGTGCAGTTATTTTTAATGATGCTGAGTATGGTTATACTTCTGCACACGCTAATCTACTACATCGGCCTCAACATGGACCGCTACCTGCAATGGATAATGGGCTTATTTATCGTATTGTTTTGGGTAATGATGTTTAAGCTGATGATAGGATTGGTGTTGTTTAATGTGGTGGTGTCTTATTTGATATTCTACAGGTTTTATTATAGGGATATGCCGGTAGTGGATATGAAGAAATAAACTAACTCCGTTGTCATTTCGACCTAAGGAGAAATCTTTTCGAAGCGGTTTGATTTTATGTTGCTAAGGTATTCCCATAAATAGCTTTCGATATTTGTTTCTGCTTATACTTCATTTAGTGCCCTGTTAGGACAGGTAAAGTATTTGCACCGCAGCCTGTGGATGTACTTTTTCTTTTATACAAAAGTATTAAATGAGCGCTTGCTCCTGTTTCCGTTGATAATAACTTTGGAAAGCATCCCGCAGAAAGGCCGTTCCTTTTATTGATTTCGAGGTCATGGAAAAAGTTTGGCCCTGTCCGCGTCATGGAGTTTCCAATTGAACGTATAGAGTTCGTATAGTAGAGTTTGCTTCAACCGGCAGACAGGCGGGATGCTTTATTAAAAAGTATTCTTATGAACAAAACTGATCAAAAAGCCACAAAAAAGCAAAGTAAAAACCGGGTCGACTTTCAATTGGTCAATCCCAAAGCCGCCGGCATCGACATCGGTGACACAGTTCATGCGGTCGCAGTTCCACAAGACAGGGATGAGATAAGCGTAAGAGAGTTTGGTACATTCACGGTTGACTTATTAGCTATAGCTGGTTGGTTAAAGGCGTGCCGGATAGAAACAGTGGCCATGGAAAGCACGGGTGTCTACTGGAAAAACCTTTGCGGAGTACTTATTGCTGAAGGATTTGAAGTTTACCTGGTCAATGCCCGCCATACTAAGAATATCTCCGGTAAAAAGACCGATGAAAGCGATGCGCAGTGGATACAGAAACTGCATAGTTGTGGTTTGCTCGGAAGTTCGTTCCTTCCTGATGACCAAACAGAATGCCTGCGCACGTTGGTCAGATATCGCAGAAAACTGACACAGGATAGCAGTACCTGTGTATTGAGAATGCAAAAAGCTTTGGAACTAATGAATCTGAAGATCCACACATTGATAAATGACCTGATGGGCAAAACAGGTAAGGCTATAGTAGAAGCGATCATTGACGGAGAGCGGATCGCTGAAAACTTTCTTCCTTTCGTCGACCCTCGCATTAAGGCAGACAGGGCACATATCAGTAAGTCTCTTGAGGGGAACTGGCGCAAGGAGCAATTGTTCCTGCTGGAACAGAACTATCATAACTATCAGTTCCTTCAAACGCAGGTCGGCAAATGTGACCAAGAGATAGAATGGGCATTACGCTCGGTCCATGCAAAGCAAAACGAAGGTATTACAATACCTGAAAAAGAAGTCAAACTCACACCGAAAGGCAAAATATCTAAGCAAAAGAAAGATAAGAACCAACCGTTGTTCGATACCCGGGCGTACCTCAAAGGCATCCATCAGGTCGACGTGATGGAACTCTATGGGCTTCATGAGATCAGCGCGCTGGAAATACTTTCTGAAACCGGTACTGATCTAAGCAAATGGTCAACGCCTGAACGGTTCGTTTCTTGGCTCAACCTTTGTCCCAATAGCAAAATATCCGGTGGTAAACTCTTGTCCAGCAAGCTGCAAAAAAAGAAACCTAACGCTGCTGCAAAAGCATTTCGCATGGCTGCACAGGGCGTACAAAATAGCCAGAACTGGATGGGGCACTTCTTTAGACGGATGAAAGCAAAAGGCGGACACAAATACGCAGTAGTTGCGACAGCCCGGAAGATCGCTATCATCTATTATAAAATGGTCAGTGAACGGCGGTCATTCGACCCATTGGTCTACGAAGATCATCTTAACAGGAATCAACAGGCTAAGATAGCATCATTACAAAAGGCGTTGGATAGACTTAAACAGCAGGTCGCTTGATTTAAGTTATATAGTAGAAAGTACCAAAGAAAAAACTTGCGGCTACGTTTATTTGCTACTCAGCGCTGTGCTTTACCCCAGGTTTGTGCTACCCGCAAAACACTGATGCCGCGGAAGAGAGGTTATGTTAGGCCAGTGCTTTTGTTTGACTTAATAGCTTTATTCCTCGCTCTCCGCTCCAAATCCTCCCGCTCCAATTACACACTATAATGCGCAATCACATCCTCCGGTATCTTCGCTCCTCTGCCGGTTTTAATATCTATCATCACGTAATCGAACCAGCCGTCGCAGCATAGTTTGCCGGTGGCTTTGTTGGTAATGGTAAAGGCTACGCGACAAATGCGCTCGTTAATGCTGTCGATGCCTGTGCGCACGAGGAAGTAGTCGCCTAGGTTGAGGGGGCGTTTATAGTTAATTTGTACGCTGCTTACCACCCAGCCAAAGCCGCGCTCGAGGAATTTTTCCATGGCCATGCCGTAAAACTTTTCCATTTGCTCGTAGCGGGCGGCCAGCACATAATCAATATACCGGCTGCTATGCACATGCTGAAAAAGGTCTATATCATCGGGACGAACACGGTGTTCGGTTTCGAAGGTGCTGTAGGTGGGGTTTTCCATTAAATGTATATCTTGTGTTTACTAAAGGCTATTTGCGCAGCATTGTTTAAGTTTATTAAAATGATACATTTGACGCATATATAATAGCGCATGATGTTATTAAATGAACTGAAAGCCAAACTAAAATCTTTAGGAGTACCCGATGAAGTGTTCGAACGCTACAACGAGCCCCATCGCTTTTACCACACCTTAACCCACATTGAAGATATATATAGCCAGCTAAAGGAGCGGCAACTGGCCGATAACGAAGCACTGCTGCTGGCCACCATTTACCACGATGTAATTTACAACCCCCAATCGTCGACCAATGAAGATGATTCGGCAGCATATTTTAAGGAGACTTTTGCCGGTAGCGATGAATTAAAGCAGGAAGTATGCACAATTATTTTAGATACCAAAAGCCATCAATCAACTACGGAGCTTTCGTCCATATTTTGTGAGATTGATTTGGATATACTCAACCGCCCTTTAGCGCAGCTCATGGAATACGAACAGCAAATTTTCAAAGAGTTCCAGTTTGTTGATTTCACGATATACAAAGCTAAACGGATAGAAGTGCTGCAAAGCCTCAGCAAGCAAGTAAATAACCCGGATCTGAATGCGCTCATTACCTATGTGCAGCATCGCCAGCCGCATATTGCCGTTTATCCGGGCAGTTTTAACCCGTTTCATAAAGGGCATTATAATATACTGCAAAAGGCCGAGCAGATATTTGATAAGGTAATTATAGCCCGCGGCATAAATGCAGAAAAAGCACCAAGCACCAATGATTTGCCCACCGCACTGCAATACCGCCAAATAGAAAGCTATAGCAGCCTCTTAACCGATTTTGTTAATAATTTAGGCTACCCGGTAACCGTAATACGGGGACTGCGTAACAGTACCGACCTGCAATATGAACTTAACCAGTACCGTTACCTGCAAGACCTCACTATCCAACCGCTCAAGATAATCTCTATTTTTTGCGATCGCGAGTTTGAACATATATCGAGCACAGGTATCAGGCAGTTGCAGGGCTATGGGCAGGCGGGGCAGTATTTGTTGTGAGAGGAAATGTTAGGGTGAAGAGTTCTCACTCATACGTTATTGCGAGGAACGAAGCAATATCTGAACTTTGCATAACTGCTGTGCTTCCGCAGGGATTGCTTCGTTCCTCGCAATGACGACTTTTTTGCAGTTTGCGTATTTACTTAGCAGGTTGGGGGCTGAAACAAGTTCAGCATGACTGGTTTGGTTAAGTTTTACATCAAATTCTGCAAATTCTATAAATTCCGGCCAATTCCGGTTCAAGAAAAATTACCTTTAACCCTTCGCCTTTAAGCTTTCACCCTTTAACCAAATAACTCTTTTTAAATTAAATAATTAGCTGTACATTTGCACCCAATTAACAAAAGTAATTACACTTTAATATTATTCAAGTAATGTATTTAAGTTCAGAGTGGAAATCAGATATTTTCGCAACACACGGTGGCGCTGCTACCAACACAGGTTCGGCCGAAGGTCAGGTTGCTTTATTTACTAAGCGTATCGCACACTTAACCGGTCACTTAAAAAAGAACAAAAAAGACTTCGCTACTCAGTTGTCGTTACAAAAACTGGTAGGTAAACGTCGTGCTTTATTGGCTTACCTGTACAAAAAAGACATTCAAAGATACCGTGCTATCATCAAAGCTCTCGAGCTTCGTGATATTATCAAATAGTACTTACAGTCTTTAAAAAAAGCTATCCAATTTCGGATAGCTTTTTTAATTTTGAACAAAATAAAAAAGCGGTGCGCTCTAAAGATGAAAAGCGCATCATACACAACAAGATGAGTTACAATGCAATTAAAAAGGTTATTGATTTAGGTGACGGCCGCACCATTGAGATCGAAACCGGAAAACTGGCCAAACAAGCCGATGGCTCGGTAGTAGTAAAAATGGGCGACACCATGTTACTGGCTACGGTAGTTTCTTCGAAAGAAGCTAAAGAAGGTATTGATTTTTTACCCCTATCAGTAGATTACCAGGAGAAGTACGCGGCTACAGGCCGTATTCCGGGCGGTTTTTTACGCCGTGAGGCACGTTTATCAGATTATGAGGTTTTGATCTCTCGTTTGGTTGACCGCGCTTTACGTCCATTATTCCCTGAGGACTATCATGCTGATACCCAGGTGATGATCTCATTAATATCGGCCGATAAAGACATTATGCCCGATGCACTGGCTGGTTTAGCCGCATCAGCAGCTTTATCTGTTTCTGATATTCCGTTCAACGGTCCAATTTCTGAAGTACGTGTTGCTAAAATTGACGGTCAGTTGGTAATCAACCCAACTTTAAGTCAGTTAGCTAATGCAACTTTAGAATTCATTGTTGCCGGTTCGGAGCATGATATTAACATGGTTGAAGGCGAAGCACACGAAATTCAGGAAGCTGAATTAGTTGAGGCTATCAAATTTGCCCACACTGCCATTAAATTACAGTGTTTAGCTCAACGCGAGTTAACTATTGAAGTTGGTAAAACCGAAAAACGTACTTACAGCCATGAGCACAGCAACGAGGATTTGAAAAAAGCCATCTACGCTGCTACTTATGACCAGGTTTACGCAGTTGCTTCTTCTGCTTCGGCAAAAGATGAGCGCTCGGCTAAGTTTAAAGAAGTACGCGATACTTACATTGCTACTTTAGGCGAAATTGACGATATTACTAAATCGTTAGCTAAAAAATATTACCACGATGTGGAGTATGACGCTATCCGTAACCTTGTATTAGACGAAGGCAAACGTTTAGACGGTCGTAAAACCACCGAAATTCGTCCTATATGGAGCGAGGTTGGTTACTTACCATCTGCACATGGTAGCGCGGTATTTACCCGTGGCGAAACCCAATCATTAACCACCGTTACCTTAGGTGCTAAGGATGATGAGCAAATGATCGACGGTGCGTTCATCAACGGTTACCAAAAATTCCTTTTACACTACAATTTCCCTGGTTTCTCAACCGGTGAGGTTCGTCCTAACCGTGGTGCCGGTCGCCGCGAAATTGGTCATGGTAACCTGGCTATGCGCTCGTTAAAACGCGTATTACCTGCCGAAGATGAAAACCCATACACTATCCGTATCGTTTCTGATATTTTAGAATCTAACGGTTCATCGTCAATGGCTACGGTTTGTGCCGGTACATTGGCTTTGATGGATGCCGGTATTAAAATTACCGAGCCTGTATCTGGTATAGCCATGGGCTTGATCACCAACGAAATGGGTACTAAATACGCTATCCTTTCTGATATTTTGGGTGATGAAGATCACCTGGGTGATATGGACTTTAAGGTAACCGGTACTAAAAACGGTATCGTTGCCTGTCAAATGGACTTAAAGATCAATGGCTTATCATACGAAGTTCTTTCGAACGCGTTAGATCAGGCTAAAGAAGGTCGTTTACACATCCTTGGCGAAATGGCTAAAACCATTGCCGCCCCTCGCGAAGATTACAAAGAGTTTGCTCCACGTATTGTTACCCTTAAAATCGATAAAGAATTTATTGGTGCAGTTATAGGTCCCGGTGGCAAGATCATCCAGGAAATGCAACGCGAAACCGGTGCTAACATCAACATCGAAGAGGTTAACAACGTTGGTATAGTACAGGTATTTGCCGACAATAAATCGGCCATTGATGCTGCTGTAAGCCGCATTCGTGCTATTGCAGCTAAAGCCGAGGTTGGCGAAACTTACGAAGGTAAAGTACGTTCAATTATGCCATTTGGTGCCTTTGTTGAAATTATGCCTGGCAAAGACGGCTTGTTGCATATCTCAGAAATTGATCACAAACGTTTAGAAACCATGGACGGCGTGTTCGAGGTTGGCGAAATTGTTCGTGTTAAATTATTAGACATCGACAAACAAGGTAAACTAAAATTATCGCGTAAAGCCTTAATGCCAAAACCTGAAAGAAACGACGCTCCTAAAGCATAATTATTTCGGTTCATATCATACTTAAACCACATCTTCCAACATTTTTGCTTGGAAGGTGTGGTTTTTTTGTTTAGTTTTTTGTTTATTTGTATACCCCTGCTACTTTAAACTGTTGGATAAGTTGTGTATTAGCTAAATTGCCGAACCATCTAAAGTCCGATCGTATTAAAGAAATAATGACATCTACCACAAGTGATGATCCTTTAGATTTTTTGAGCAACAGTATTCATGGCACCAAATCGGCCGCACAGACTGATTTGATACAGGTGTTGCTATATGAAATCATCAGGGTTAAAGATCTGATAAAGTATTACGAAGAAATCCCCAATGGCGCAGGTCAACTGGGCGCTTCGATCTTGAATGAGCTTGTATCTGAGGCTTACCAATCACTGGTAAACTATGATACCGAGCTTATGCGTAAATACTACGACCTGTTGCAAAACTGCGACTAAGGTTTTCTATTGCCTTTTTTGCCTCATTAAATAATCTTATCATTTCGAACGGTAGAGAGCAATCTTATACGCTTAGTAAGGTTACCGCTCGCATAGGATTCCTCCTTAGGCCGGAACGACAAGTGGATTAAGGGGAGTATATGTAAAAATCCTATATTCAATAATTCAACCCCCTACTTATTCTGTCATTAAAATATGGGCTTTTCCGCCTTAGGCGAACCGGGCTATCTGCTGCAAGTCCTCACTTCGCTATGCTACGTTCCGGGCTTTCCGCTACTATCCCTAACGCAAACTGCAAAATATAACATTGCGGTCATTTGTGACGAATGCTAAAAATGGGCTGGTGATTGCATGTCTTTTTTGCATGCTAATTTATTAATTATAAAAAGCACTGACCTAACGTAACCTCTTTTCGCGGCATCAGTGTTTTGCTGTAGCACAGGTTAAAGTTAAAGCCCAGCAAAGAGTAGCAAATAAACGTAGCCGCAAGTTTTTTCTTTGGTACTTTCTTTTTTGTATAAAAAAGAAAGTACATCCACAGGCGGGAGTGTAATTACTTTACTTGTCCTAACAGGGCACTGCACTAAGTCAAAGCACAAACCTATTCCACAATTTCCCACCCATACTAATACCGTTATCCCTATATTTGGCGGCATGAATCATTTGATTGCCCCATCAATTTTAGCGGCTGATTTTGCCAATTTACAGCGCGATATTGAAATGATTAACCATAGCGAGGCGCAGTGGATACACGTTGATATTATGGACGGCCTGTTTGTTCCTAATATTTCTTTCGGTTTCCCGGTAGTGGAAGCAGTTAAAAAGCACGCCCAAAAACCACTGGATGTGCATCTCATGATCGTTGACCCCGACCGCTACCTTAAAGCTTTTGCCGATGCCGGAGCGGCTGGTATTACGGTACACCTTGAAGCCTGTACCCATCTGCACCGCACTGTACAAGCTATTAAGGAGTTAGGTTGCAAAGCAGGCGTAGCCTTAAACCCGCATACGCCGGTTGCCGCGTTAGAAGACATCATCGAGGATGTAGATATGGTGCTCATTATGTCGGTTAACCCCGGTTTTGGTGGACAAAAATTTATCAGTAACACCTATAAAAAAATAGAACAGCTAAAGTCGATGAGTGCCGATAAGAATCCCGACCTGCTGATAGAAATAGACGGAGGAGTGAACCTGCAAAACGCACCGCAATTGCTGGCGGCAGGTGCTAATGTGCTGGTTGCCGGTAACTTTGTTTTCTCGTCGGCCAACCAATTGGCCACAATAAAGGAGCTGGTTGAACTATAATTGATTTTATTGCCAAAATCAAAATTTCGGTAACGTTTTTCCACATTGCTAACGCTTTATTCACAATTTATAAATAAACTACCAACTTAATAGGCTAATTTTTTAACTTCGGGCGCAACTCAAAGGTGTTCCGAAACAGCCTTTGGTAAACTAAATTAAAGTTATGAAACATAATTTCGGTGCCGGACCAGGCATCCTTCCTCACGAGGTTTTAAAACAGGCATCACAGGCCGTGGTTGATTTTAATGGAATTGGTTTATCAATTCTTGAAATTTCGCACCGCTCGTCGGAGTTTGAGGCTGTTTTAGACGAAGCTGTAAAGCTAACCAAAGAACTGTTGGAAGTGCCCGAAGGTTACTCGGTTTTGTTTTTACAAGGTGGTGCCAGCCAGCAATTTGCCATGGTGCCTTATAACCTGTTGCCCGAAGGTGGCAAAGCAGCATATCTCGAAACCGGTGTATGGGCTAACAAAGCTTTAAAAGAAGCTAAGTACTTTGGCAATGTAGAGGTGGTGGCATCTTCAAAAGACAGCAACTTTACTTACATTCCTAAAGATTACACCATACCGGCTGATGCGGCTTATTTTCACATCACCTCAAATAATACCATTTACGGTACCCAAACCCAGGAGTTTAAACCATCACCTGTGCCGTTAGTAGCCGATATGTCATCAGATATTTTCAGCCGTACGTTCAACGTGGCCGATTTTAGCCTGATCTATGCCGGTGCGCAAAAAAATATGGGCCCTGCAGGTACCACGCTGGTTATTGTTAAGGATGAAATTTTAGGTAAGGTTGACCGCAAAATTCCGGCTATGTTCAACTACCAAACTCAAATTGAGGGCGGTTCCATGTACAACACCCCGCCGGTATTTGCCATCTACGTATCAATGCTTACCCTGCGCTGGTTAAAGGCCAAGGGTGGTATTGCTGCCATGCAAAAAGAGAACGATGCCAAAGCGGCACAACTATACAAGGAAATTGACCGCAACCCGCTGTTTAAAGCCGTTGCCGCTGTTGAAGACCGCTCAAAAATGAACGTTTGCTTTGTGATGGAAAACCCTGAACTGGAGAAACCTTTCCTGAAACTTGCCGAAGATAAAGGCATAGTGGGCATTAAAGGCCACCGCAGCGTGGGTGGTTTCCGTGCATCCATTTACAATGCCCTGCCAACAACCAGCATCCACGTGCTGATTGATGCCATGCAGGAATTTGCTGAAAAACACAAGTAAGAGCGAAGAGAGAGAGGAGCGGAGAGCGAGGGTAAAATAATTCCTCGCTCCCCGCTCCAAATCCCCCGCTCCCTAACCAAACTATACACCAAAAATGATAAAATTACTCGCTAACGATGGTATAGACCCGGTAGGCAAGCAATTGCTTGAAGAAGCCGGTTTTTTTGTAGATACTAATCACATACCTCAGGATGAACTTCCTGAAAAATTACAGAACTACGATGCCATTACCGTACGTAGTGCTACCAAAGTGCGCAAAGCTTTAATTGATGCCTGCCCTAACTTAAAGCTAATTGGCCGTGGTGGTGTAGGCGTTGATAACATAGACGTTGAATACGCTTTGGAGCGTGGTGTAGCCGTGCATAATACACCAGCAGCATCATCAGCCTCAGTTGGCGAATTGGTGTTTGCCCACTTGTTTACCGGTGTACGCTTTTTGCAGGATGCTAACCGCAAAATGCCGGTTGAAGGCGCATCTAAATTTAATGATTTAAAGAAAGCTTATGCCAAAGGCATTGAGCTGCGTGGTAAAACCATTGGTATATTAGGCTTTGGCCGCATAGGTCGCGAAACGGCTAAAATAGCTTACGGCTTAGGTATGGAAGTATTGGCTTTTGACGTTTACCCATCAGTAACCGAACTTGAAATTACTTTAGGCGGCGGTGTTACCGTTACCATTCCGGTTAAGTATGCCGAAAAGGACGAGGTTATTGCTCAAAGTGATTTCATTTCGTTGCACGTACCTTTTAGCGAGGAGCCGGTAATTGGTGCCCGTGAGTTTGCCCTCATGAAAAAAGGTGCCGGCCTGGTAAATTGCTCACGCGGTGGTACGGTTGATGAGGATGCCTTGTTAGAAGCGCTGAACACCGGTGGCTTGGCATTTGCAGGCCTTGATGTATTTGACAACGAGCCAACTCCACGTACCGATTTATTGGTGCACCCCAAAATATCTTTAACCCCGCACATTGGCGCTTCAACCAACGAAGCCCAGGAGCGCATTGGTGTTGAATTGGCTACTTTGATCATCAATCATTTTAAAACGCTGGCTTCATAAGCGTAAAATGTATAAAGAGAAAAGGCCTTGTTGATATTAACAAGGCCTTTTTTTTATGAGAAATAACTTTTGATTATAAATCAAAAGTTCCGGTTACCTGTATAGGTTTGGTAAGATCGCTTGCGTTTAAAAGTGCGATGTCAAAAGTACCCTTGCAGCTAAGTTTATTACCCGATACATTAAATGTTTTAAAGTCAATTTTTCCACCGGTACTTCCAATGCCATATGATGTTCCGTCGGCCATTGATATGGTTGCAACTTCGGCGTCACAAACCCCTGCTTTAGCGTTAAAAGCACCTAAAGTAAAAGTTACACCAGTCATGCTGGGGCTTAGCGCCGCTAAAGTTGCTGTTGGTGAAGGTATGGAGCCACCTGCCGGAAAATATGTTGCCATTACAAAGTAGTTTGGCGGGTTATTTTTAAGGGTATAAGATTGACCGTTGAGCGTAAAAGTTATAGTGCCTGCGCCTGCTGTTGTACCACCATTGCTTCCACCTGTGTTAAAAGCAGTTCCGGGAGGGCCCGATGCAACTTGAATTAAGGATGGGTCGGCATCTTTAGCACATGATGATAGCAGTGATGTAGTTATTAGGGCTATAAGCGTAAACAGCCATGTAAGCTGCTTTAAAGGTTTAAGGCACTTCATTTAATAGGGTGAGTTGTACTTGCAGTATCAAATATGCTTAAAATAAAGCAAGTTACAAATGGTAAGGCAAATCTTTTTCGGGGATGCTTACCTCGTAGCCATCTTCCTGTAACACCCTTGCCATAGCCAGCATGCTTTCCTCCTCGCCATGCACTAAAAAAACTTTTTTGAGCTTATGTGGGGCCTGCTGTTTTACCGTACCCACTAAATCATCATGATCACCATGAGCGCTAAACAGGTCGGTTTTTTTAATGGTGGCGTAAACGGCGAGGTCGCGGTCTTTAATGTGTACTACCGGATCTCCGCGCAGCAGGCGATAGCCTAACGTGCCTTTTGCACAATAGCCAATAAATAAAATGGTACAGTAGTAGTTTTGTATGTTTTTGTACAGATGATCCTGTATGCGTCCACCCTCCAGCATGCCTGCCGATGAGATGATGATGCAAGGCTCAAAGTAATTGGATATTTGCTGGCTTTCTCTCAGGTTTTCTACATACTGCAAATTATCAAACTCAAACTCATCGCCCTTGGTACGGTAAAAGTCCTGCGCTTCGGCATTTAAAAGCGCGTGGTGCCTGCGGAATACGTTGGTTGAGGCCGATGCCAGCGGACTATCAACAAATACCTTTACAGGCGGCAATTTACCGCTGCTGAATATTTTGTTGAGCGAGTACACCAAAGCCTGTGTACGGCCAATGCTAAAGGCGGGTATAATTAACCTGCCCGATTCTTTGATACAGGCTTTTTCAATAGTATCTATCAAAACCTGTTCAATAGTCGTATCTTTTGAGTGCGTGCGGCCGCCATAGGTCGATTCGCTTACTAAATAATCAACTGGAGGCAGTGGCTGCGGGTCATCAAGTACCGGGTAGTTTTTACGGCCTATATCGCCCGTAAATGCAATGGTTTTTTCCTCACCGTTATCATTCACCTTAAATACCGCTGCGGCGGCACCCAAAAGGTGCCCAACGGGTATAAAGGTAAGCTCCACATCGCCGGTTAAACGGAAGGGCTTGTTAAAACCAACAGTAACAAAACGCTCTACCGTATCCATTACGTGCTTTTGCAAATAAAGCGGCTGCGGGCGCGGACCATGATAACGGCCCCTGCGGTGCTTGCCGGCCTTTTGCTGTTTGTGCAAAAACACATTAACCGAATCCATCAGCAACAATTCACTCAGTTCGGCAGTAGGAGGGGTGCATAATATTTGCCCGTCAAAACCCATACGTACCAAAGTGGGCAGGTTGCCCGAGTGGTCTATATGCGCGTGGGTAAGTATGACCACATCAATATCGCCCGGATTAAAGGGGAAATTTTCGTTAGACTGAACGCTGCGGTCTTTTTCGTAATCAAGGCCGCAATCAACTAATATCTTATATTGGTTAACCTCCAGCAAATGCATGCTGCCGGTAACCTGCCGGGCTGCCCCGTGTATGGTTAATTTCATTTTTTTAGTTCATTGATGGTTCATGGCTCATGGATGATAGTTCATAGCAGAAAAGGGAAATCAAATACCCATCTTTATTACAATGAACAATCAACTATGAACCATGAACTTACAAGTGCTTAAGCACTTGTGTCAAACTGCAACTGGCTCAAATACTTGTACAAGCCTTCTTCGCGAGCTATTAGTTCTTCGTGGGTGCCGGTTTCAATAATGTGGCCTTTTTCAAGTACCACAATCTTATCGGCCTCCCGTATGGTAGAGAGGCGATGGGCAATAATGATCGATGTACGGCCTTTCATCAGTTCCTCTAAAGCCTCCTGCACTAAACGCTCTGATTCCGAATCGAGTGCCGAAGTGGCTTCGTCTAAAATAAGTATCGAGGGGTTTTTAAGCAAGGCTCTTGCAATGGCAATGCGTTGCCTTTGGCCGCCCGATAGTTTAACGCCACGTTCGCCAACTATGGTATCATACCCTTCAGGGAAATCTTCAACAAACAGGTGTGCGTTGGCGCGTTTAGCCGCCTGTATAACTTCGGCCTCGGTGGCGTTGCGTTTACCATAAGCAATGTTTTCGCGTATGGTACCGCCAAACAGCAATACATCTTGCGGAACGATGGCCACCTGGTTACGTATATCGGTAAGGGCATACTCGCCGGCAGGTTTGCCGTCAAACAACATGGTGCCGTTTTGCGGGTGATAGAATTGCAAAATAAGCGATGCCATGGTTGATTTTCCCGAACCGCTTGGCCCTACAATAGCCACTTTTTGCCCGGCGTTAGCTTCCAGGCTCACATCCTTCAATACCTCAATTTCGGGGCGCGAAGGGTAGTGGAAGTTGATGTTTTGGAAGGTAAGGTTACCTTGTATAGGTTGTTTAATGGCGTTGTCGCTTTCGTGGATGGAGATGGGCTCACCTTCTTCGGCCAGTATTTCTAATACACGTTCGCTGGCACCTACGGCCTTTTGCACGTTGGCATACAAATCGGGGAAACTACCCATGGCCGCGCCCACAAAAATGGAATACATGATGAAGGTGGTTAAATCGCCCGTGTGCATCTCGCCATTGCGTACCAATACGGAGCCATACCATATAACACCCACAAACGTACCAAACATGCAAAACACGATGAACGATGCGAATATGCCGCGAAACTTGGCACCTTTAACAGCAATGCCAACCACATCGCGCAGGTTTTTATCGTAACGGGCGGCCTCAAAAGCTTCGTTAACAAAAGCCTTTACGTTGGCTATGCCTTGCAGGGTTTCTTCCACAATGGTGTTCGATTCGGCCAGCTTATCCTGCGCCTGGCGAGACAGGTTGCGGATGAATTTGCCAAACACCACGGCAAATGCCACCAGGAATGGTAAAATAGCTAAAACGGCCAATGTAAGTTTAATAGATACCACAACCAGCAATACCACACCACCAGTTAATAATACCAGCTGGCGGATAATTTCGGCAAAGGTGGTAGTCAATGTATCTTGTATCTGCGAAAGATCGGCCGATATGCGGCTATTGAGTTCACCAACGCGGCGGTTGGCAAAAAAGTTCATGGGCAGGGTAACCAGTTTAAAGTAGGTATCGCGGCGTATATCGGCTAATGAACGCTCGGCTACCTGCACAAACCAAACCACCCTGAAAAACGATACACAAGCCTGTGCAAATAACAACACAAAGCCACCAATGGCTATGGAGTTTAAATCGTGTGGTAAAAACTTGTATTTGTAATTGCCTTGTGCGGCATCAATCAGTGCTCCCAGTATAGCCGGAAATACCAAGGCTACCAGGCTCGATAAAAAAAGAAAGAATAAACCGGCAATGAACTTGCCACGGTATGGCTTAATATAACCCAAAAGTTTACTTACACTTTTGAGGGTTTGCTTGTTTAATTTTGCTTTAGGTAATTCTTTTTCAGATGCGTTCCCACTATTCAGTCGTGCTCTTGCCATATATGTTTATCCTCTGATAAATTATTTCAACTTGTAAAATTAAGCTTTAACTGTACGTTTACGGATAAGCGCAAGTAAAATTGACGTTATAATGAGAACGGCAATGGCAATTTTGTACTTATTGCTGTCTTTGTCTACTGCTTTTTCTCGCTCCTCTGCTTCTTTTATCAACTTAGCGTTTTGCTCGCGCAGGCGGTTTATGGTGCGCATATAGGTTAAATTGGCATCCTGCACCTGGTTTTTTTGCGTTTCTACCTGTTTTTGTTCAAACATGCGGTAATCCAGCAAAACCTTAATTTGCTTAAAAATCTGGTTGTCCGTCTCGGTAATGGCCATCAGTATCTCGTTACTGCGGCGGATGTCTTTTTTGGTTTGCAGGCCAAAAATGCCGGTGTGTTTGCTAAGGCTTTCTTCATATTCGCCAAACTTTTGACTGCGTTGGGCCAGCATGCCGTTTATTCTTTTACGCTGAATTTCATAAGTAGCCGAGTCGGGGCTGCTTTGCGCCATAAGGGCGTAGCCGTTCAGGCAAACCAGTAAGGCCAGTACTAATCTTTTCATCAGGGGCCAAGTTACTGAAAATCTATAATTACGCTGTCGCCCAGGTTTAGGCCCAGCAAACCGGCTGCGTTGCCCTTGTTTATAGCAATTTCGAGGTGATCGCTTATGCCAAACAGGCACAGCTTTTCGCCCTCGGGTACTTCATTATAGTGCCAGCTAAGGTGGGTAATGGTTTCGTTGCGCTTAAAGTACAGCACAAAGCGGCGGCCTTCCTGTATGCGGTTAAAAAAGTCTTTGGTAACATTGGTAATTACGTTCTGGAACGAATCGATGTAGATCACCATGCCGCGTATCTGGTTGCGCTCAATAGCTGGTTGCAGGGTGGTTTTGCGCTCAATGCCCATTACCGGTACGCCAATTTCTTCAATGGGCTTGCCTTCGGCCAAGTGGCAGGCAGCTTTCACAAAAATATCGGCCAGCGGGAAGTGCAGGAATTTGAGGTCCTGCAAAATGTTGATTTCCATGATCTCATCGGGCTCATCATCAAAAATGAGCGAGAAGATGCCGTTATCGGCCCCAACAAAATAATGATTTTTGTATTTAACGGCTAAAAACTTGGTATCGTCATTATATACCGTGTCAATACCTATGAGGTGTACCGTTTCTTCCGGAAAATAATGGAAACTATTCTTTAAAATGAAGCCGGCCTGTTGTATATTAAAGGCGGCAACCGAGTGGGTAATATCAACAATATTAACGGCCGGTAAAATCTTTAAAATACTGCCTTTAAGCGCGGCCTGATAAATGTCTTTATCGCCGAGGTCAGTAGTTAAAGTTATTATTGCCATTCGTATTTAAAAAGATTTATTGCTAATCTTGTAAAAGCGTTACAAGGTGCAAATATTCAAAAAATTTAACCATAACGAATCAACAACTACAAAATCATTTTCTGTTGAACGAACTAAAAATATCAATCGACCACATAAACCCCGCGGTGTTGTGGGGGCCAAATAATGATCACTTTGAGATTATTAAGAAGCAATACCCTAAGCTTAAAATAGTTGCGCGTGGCAGCGAAGTAAAGGTTTTGGGCGATGAGCAGGAGCTATCCTTGTTTAACGAGAAATTCAGCTACCTGTTGCAGCACGTTGAAAAACACGACAACCTGGCCATTACCGACCTTGAACGCATACTGGGCGCTAAAAACCTACAACCCAAACCAGCCGAAGCACAAGCCGAAAAGCCCGGAAGCACCGGCGAGGTAATCGTATTTGGCCATAACGGTATTATGGTAAAGGCCCGCACGGCCAACCAGCGCCGAATGGTAGATAGTATTGTAAAAAACGATATTGTGCTGGCTATTGGTCCGGCTGGTACGGGTAAAACCTATACGGCGGTAGCATTGGCGGTTAGGGCGTTAAAAAATAAGGAGATCAAACGCATCATCCTTACCCGCCCGGCGGTTGAGGCTGGCGAAAACCTCGGCTTTTTACCCGGCGACTTAAAAGAAAAGATTGACCCGTACCTGCGCCCGCTTTATGATGCGTTGGACGATATGATACCGCCCGAAAAGCTGAAAACCTATTTAGAGAACCGAACCATCGAAATTGCGCCGCTTGCCTTTATGCGCGGCCGTACCCTCGATAACTGCTTTGTAATATTGGATGAGGCGCAAAACGCTACCGATATGCAGCTCAAAATGTTTTTAACCCGTATGGGGCCATCGGCAAAATTTATTGTAACCGGCGACGTTACCCAAATTGACTTGCCCAAAAAGCAGCAATCGGGCCTGCACACCGCCCTGCGCATTTTACCCGATATTAAAGGCATCGAAATTATTTACCTGAGCGGCGAAGACGTGGTGCGCCACAAACTGGTACGCAAAATTTTGGAAGCTTACGGTGATATACAGTAATAGAGAGAGTCAAGAATATAGATTACAGAGTCAAGACAAACAGTGTTACTTTTCATTCTGTATTCTTGACTCTGTACTCTTGATTCTATTTCAAAGACTATTAACTTCGCACTCTGTATTCCTGATTCTATATTCTTGATTCTATTCAATGGAAGCTATAAAACAAACGCATTATAATTTTCCGGGCCAAACGGCCTTTTACAAGGGTAAGGTACGCGATGTATATACCATTGAAGATAAATACCTGGTGATGGTGGTGTCTGACCGTATTTCGGCCTTTGATGTGGTACTGCCCGAGCCTATTCCTTTTAAAGGACAGGTGCTTAACCAGATAGCCGCTACTTTTTTAGAGGCCACTGCCGATATTGTACCTAACTGGGTGGTAACCGTGCCCGATCCAAGCGTAACTATTGGCCGTATGTGCGAGCCCTTTAAGGTAGAAATGGTTATACGGGGTTATTTGGCAGGTCATGCTGCGCGTGAATACACCGCTGGTAAACGTACGCTTTGCGGTGTAGCCCTGCCCGAAGGTTTAAAAGAGAACGATAAACTGCCCGAGCCAATCATTACCCCAACCACCAAAGCATCGGTAGGGCATGATGAGGATATATCGCGCGAGGACATTTTAGCTAAAGGTATTGTAAGCGAAGAAGATTACTTGCGGTTAGAGCAATACACCCGTGCCTTGTATGCCCGCGGTACGCAAATTGCTGCCGAACGCGGCCTTATTTTGGTAGATACCAAGTATGAGTTTGGCAAGGCCGATGGCAAAATTTTCCTGATCGATGAAATTCATACGCCTGACTCATCGCGGTATTTTTACAGCGAAGGTTATGCCGAACGCCAGGCAAGCGGCGAACCGCAAAAACAGCTGAGTAAAGAGTTTGTAAGGAAGTGGTTAATTGAAAACGGCTTTCAGGGTAAAGACGGGCAAACTGTACCTGTTATGACGCCCGAAATTGTAAAGTCGATATCAGATAGGTACATTGAACTGTACGAGCAAATAACCGGTAAAACCTTTGTTAAGCCTGCAAACGGCGAGGTTTTAAAACGCGTGGAAGACGCGGTAAACCTTTCGCTCAAAACTTTGTAATTGTATTAATACGTAAATAAGTTATATCTTTATCCCTATAATTATTTTAACATGAAATTCACTGTTGATAAGCATGAGAAGTATGTGTTGATTAAGCTAAACGAATCAAAGCTGAATTCATTGATCACTCCTCAACTTAAATCTGAACTGATCCTTATTAACACCGAGGGTCAGCGTAATATAATACTGGATCTTTGCCAGGTTAAATTTGCCGATTCATCGGGCTTGAGCAGCCTGTTGGTTGGTCACCGTTTGTGCAAAAATGCCGAAGGCAGCTTTATTTTAACCTGCCTTAATGATGCGGTTGCCCGTTTGATCAGTATTTCACAATTGGATAACGTTTTAACCATCGTTCCAACTCCAGAAGAAGCTATCGACCATGTATTTATGGAAGAGATAGAAAAAGAATTGAAAAAAGAAGCAAAATAACCCATAAGTATGTTTACCGTATATGAAGTTTGAGGTAACCATACTTGGAAGCAGTTCTGCAACCCCCATATTTAACAGAAATCCTACGGCACAGGTGCTCAACATAAACGAGCGCCTGTACCTTATAGACTGCGGTGAGGGCACACAGCAGCAAATGCTGCGCTTTGATGTTAAATCCAGCCGCATCGATCATATCTTTATCAGCCACTTACACGGCGATCATTACTTGGGTCTTATTGGTTTAGTATCGTCCATGCACTTAAACGGGCGTGTAAAGCCTTTAAAGCTGTATGGCCCGGCGCCCCTGCTCGAAATTATTCATGTTCAGTTTAAATACTCCGAAACGGTGCTTAATTACGAAATTGAATTTGTACCTACCGATGCATCGGCCCCGCAGGTTATTTTAGAAAATCAGGACATTATTGTAGAAAGCATCCCGCTCGATCATCGTATTGCCACTACCGGCTTTTTGTTTAAGCAAAAAAAACGGTTACGTAAAATTATTAAAAGCAGGGTAGAGGAACTGAACATTGCGGTTGAGCATTACCCAACCTTAAAGCGTGGCGAAGATTATACTGCGCCTGATGGTAAGCGGTACAAAAATGAGGAACTGACCACCGATTCGGAACAGCCCAAATGTTACGCTTATTGCTCTGATACCATTTACAACGAACGTTATTTTGAGCAAATAAAAAATGCCGACCTGCTATATCATGAGGCCACATTTTTGCACAACATGCTCGACCGTGCCAATAAAACCTTTCATACCACTGCCTGGCAGGCTGGGCAGGTAGCCGCACAAACCGGCGCTAAAGCGCTGCTCATCGGCCATTTTTCAGCACGTTACAAAAGCTTAGTTGAATTGCTGGATGAAGCACGAAGTGTATTCCCAGCTACCGAACTGGCTATTGAAGGCACTACCTTTCAGGTGGGTGAAGATATGGCTTAAGGGAGAGAGTCAAGAGTGTAGAATCAGGAATCAAGAATTTGTATTCATTTCCCAACTTGTCATTTCGAGGAACGAGAAATCTTTTAGAAGCGACAAGCTCGGGAATTTTCCATATTTGCCTTTTTGAAAGGCATTGATTCAACCAAATCCGCCATGTCATTTCGAGGAACGAGAAATCTTTTCGAAGCGATGGGTTAATGAACCGAAAGTTACCGTTCAACTCTTAATCTCATCATTTAAAAACTTTATTTCAGGATTGATGCTTTTGATCAATTCAATCTTTTTTTCTCTACGCCACTTTTTGATTTCTTTTTCGCGACTAATAGCGTGTTCAATATTAGTATGGCGTTCATAGAATATCAAATTACAACAATAGTATTTGCCGGCGTGTGTATCTGGATTACCCTTATTGGCAAAATGCTCGGCTAAGCGTCGCTCATGGTCATTTGTAACGCCAACGTAAAATGCAGTTAAGGTGGGATTAGTAGTTATGTAAACGAAGAAATTGTAATTCCACATAGGTTAGTCAACATACTAACTGTCCAATTGCTATGCAAATGGCATTGTCGCTTCGAAAAGATTTCTCATTCCTCGCAATGACAGGCGGGTGATGGAATATTTTAATTAAACTTCTCACGAATGTCATTTCGACTTTAGGAGAAATCTTTTCGAATCAATAAGTGTACACTCCTTCACCAACTCACTCATTAACTTACACTTCCCTGTTCAGATCCCAGTTCTCCAGGTAATCAGCAACGCGCTTTATGAAGGAGCCGCCTAATGAGCCATCAACCACGCGGTGGTCGTATGATAGCGATAGGTACATCATGTGGCGTATAGCAATTACATCGCCGGTTGGGGTTTCTAATACGGCAGGTTTCTTTTTAATGGTGCCTATGGCTAATATGGCTACCTGTGGCTGGTTAATAATAGGCGTACCCATAATATTGCCAAACATACCAATATTGGTTACGGTAAAGGTACCATCGGCAGTATCATCGGGGCGGAGTTTGTTGTTACGGGCGCGGCCGGCCAGATCATTAACGGTTTTAACTAAGCCAGTAAGGTTTAAACCATCGGCACGACGTATTACCGGAACGATCAAATTTCCACTTGGCAGGGCTGTGGCCATACCTATGTTAATATCTTTCTTTTTGATGATTTGCGTGCCGTTAACCGATACGTTAATCATCGGCATATCAACAATAGCACGGGCTACAGCCTCTATGAATATAGGGGTAAAGGTGATCTTCTCACCTTCGCGAGCTTCAAATTTAGCTTTGTTCTTTTCGCGCCAGTATACCAGATTGGTTACATCGGCCTCCACAAATGAGGTTACGTGTGCAGAGGTATGTATACTCGATACCATATGGTCCGAAATTAAACGGCGCATACGGTCCATTTCGATAATCTCGTCGCCCGCTTGAGTGCGATATTGCGGAGTTGCCGACGCAGGTGGAATTGGCAGCGGTACAGTAAATGTAGCCGTTTTTGTAAACTCCTGGGCTGCGCTTTGTGCCGGAGCCGTACCACGGGTTTGCAGGAAAGCCATCAGGTCGTCTTTGGTTACACGGCCATCGGCACCAGTGCCGGGTATACTGTCCAACTCTTGCTGGGTAATACCCTCTTGAGTGGCAATGTTGCGCACCAGGGGTGAATAAAAGCGGAGACCACCCGATTGTACGGTTGGCGCAACCGGTGCATCAAACTTAGGCAGCTGCTCTAATCCCGGAATATTTTCAGCAATTTCAACTTCAGGTACAGGTTCCGGGTCGCGTACGGGTTCTTCAACCTGTTCTGCTTGCGGAGTTTCGGTAGGTTGTTGGACAGGAGTTTCCTGTTGTTGAGTTGATTCTTCGGCCTCTCCTTCAATTTCAATTATAGCAATAGGGCTGCCTACCTGGGCCACTTCATCTTTTTGATAAAGCACCTCTAACAATGTACCGCTAACCGGCGAAGGGACTTCGGAGTCAACCTTATCGGTAGCAATTTCTACAACAATATCGTCCGCTTCAATCTTATCTCCGGGATTTTTAAGCCAGTTGATTACTGTTGCTTCGGCAACACTTTCGCCCATTTTTGGCAGCAGCAGCTGGTATTTAGCCATATCTTAACTCTTACAATTGATTGGGGCCTAAATTACTTATTTATCTTTAGTTTTACTTAGCAGCAAGCAAAGTATTCAGCATCCCTAAGGCCGTAATGGCCGAACGCTCGATGTTTTGGCGGCGTTTGTTGCCAAACTGAAACTTGCGTACAACCATCTCTCCGTTACCGGCCACACCTATCCATACGGTGCCAACAGGCTTAGCATCAGTGCCGCCGGTTGGGCCTGCTATGCCGGTTATGGAGATAGCGTAGGTTGATTTAAACTGCTTTAAAGCTCCCTGTACCATTTCTGTTGCAGTTTGCTCACTCACGGCACCAAATTGCTCAATCGTAGCAGGATTAACACCCAATATACTTTCTTTAAGCTGATTGGAATAAGATACAGCTCCACCTAAAAACGTGGCCGATGAACCGGCATGCTGTGTAAACAAATGTGATAAATAGCCACCGGTACAGCTTTCGGCTATGGAGATGGTTTCACCACGTTCTTCTAAACGATTCATAATTGCTTTTTCGAGCGCAATGTCTTCATCGGCTGCAACAATGTTTCCTAAGCGTTGGGTGAGTTGTGTGGCAAAGCCGTCAAGCTCGGCCTGTAATAGGTATCTATCGTCGCCATAGCTGCTTAAACGCAGGCGCACCTGCCCTAATTTGGGCAAATAGGCCAGTTTAATGTACGGTGGCAAGCTATCTTCAATATCGGCAATACGTTCAGCTAAAAATGATTCGCCCTCGCCAACGGTAAGCAATGTTTTGTGAATGATAACCGGCAGGGTAAAAGTTTCCTTTAGTTTAGGAATTACCTGCTGCTCCATCATGTACATCATCTCGTGCGGCACGCCCGGCATCGACACTAAAACTTTACCATTATGGTTAAACCACATGCCCGGTGCAGTGCCGTTATGGTTATTTAATACCTCACAATTGGCAGGTACCATAGCTTGCTGGCGGTTAACCTCCAATAGCGGGCGGTTGTACTTGGCAAAAATGCGGGTTACATTAGCTAATGCTTCCTCATCCAACCGCATATCTACCCCAAAATACCCGGCCAGGGTTTTCTTGGTAATATCGTCTTTAGTGGGGCCAAGGCCGCCGGTAATCAATATAATATCGGCTCGTTGTTGAGCTTCGTCGAGTGCTTTAAGGATGTGCTCCCTGTCGTCGCTTACCGATGAAATTTGTTTAATCCTGATGCCCACAGCGTTCAGTTCCTGCGCCATCCAGGCCGAGTTGGTATCAATGATCTGGCCTATGAGTATTTCATCGCCAATGGTAATAATTTCTGCAAGCATGTTAGTTGTTGTAATAGTCTTTCCGTTTAGAAAGTTTTAGGTCCTGCAAAATTGAGGCTTTAACACGTAAATCAACACTGAACGATTTGTATAAGCCAAAGGGTGTCCAGCGGAAAGACAGATCCCAGCAATGCAGATCGCGATAGATAGAGAACTGGGTGATACCTATTTTTTGAGCCTTAAAATCGTAGTTGGTGGTATACTGTATTTTCCACTTAGGCGATACGTTGACATCGCCGCTGGCGCTCACCGTGCTTGATGTGGTTTTGGTTACGTAAGTATTACTATAGTTAAAGTTAAAATTAAGGCTTACGTTGTAAGGCACGTTAAAGTCAACATAACGGCTGGGGTCGTTATCAATGAGGGCCAGTTGCTGCGCCTGCATAGGGGTCATGTTGGCCAGTGCCTGCCCGGTTGGCGGTTTAGGCTTATTGCTTTGCGAATTTAAACTAAAGCTAACCGAGGCCGACATATTGGTAAGCGTTGGGAAACGACCTTGTGAAAAGGTATAACGGTCAATACGACGGGTATATCTTACAAGCGCGCCATTGCTTACCGAGTCGCGCAGTTGGGTTACATATGGGTCTAATGTACCGTTTAAGCTTACGCTAACCTTTTGGTTAAACAAAGCGGTGTGCGCGTTTAAGGATATGGGCGATAACCTGAACGAATCGACGGCGAAGTTGTACGAAGTGTTTAAGCTTAAACCTTGCAGTAACGAAACTTTACGGTCGGCACCAGAGGTATCAGTACTACGGGCGCGCATTTTGGCTTCGATGGTATTATCTAATGAAAAGCTGATACCGGCAAATTTACCCGAGCTTGGCCCGCCATATACCGAACTTTCATAAATAGAATACAGTTGCGAGGTTGAAGGGTAAGGCACAACGGCATCGCTCACCGCACGGCGGTAATAGCCGTATGATGGGTCGCCAAAATCAGGACGGTAGTTAAAGCTGAGCGATGGCGTCATAACGTGGCGTATGGCTCTTAAAGCACCTTTGCCTTTAAACTGCAACGTGTTGTAAACTTTGGTAGAGAAACCACCATTTAAAGAGTAATCACCGGCACGGCTAAAGCCTTGAACGGTATCAACGATCGGGGTTTCGTTATTGCCAATGGCACCGCGTGGGTAACGCTTGCGTATGGTTTGGAAGTACCAGCGTTCGGTATAGTTGGCACTGGTATTAAACTGGAAATATTTAAGCACGTTGAGGTTTAAGCCAATTGGGATTTGGTGTTGTAAACCGCTTTGAAGCCTTTTGGTAAGTGTTTCTTTGGTAAATAATTGCGATTCGGGCACCGCATTAATTTTGTTGGTACCCTGTAAAGTATAGCTTACCGTTAAACGCTGATACCATTTTTGCTCGCCCACCCGGTCTTTGGAATCGAAAGGACTTATGGAGGTCATGTTTAAGTTAAAGGTGGGTAGCTCCAGTGTTACGGTTTTTTTAGCCAAATCCTGGCTGTGGCCAAGGTTGGCGGTTAAACTGAACGGCGTACCGGCAAAAGTATGCGAGTAGGCAATTGACGAGCGTAAGTTAGTTTGCGTTAACTGCTGTATATTATAATTGGTAGTGGCCGTATTATTTGAAAAATAACTTGATGTAGCCGCGTTAACCGAAGCGCTGAACGTAGTACCCGGATTAGCATTAGCATCCTGCGAGTGGCTCCATTGAATATTATAATCTTTAACAAATGGGTCGCCCGATACACCGTAGTTGTGCGATCCAAAATTGAGCGCCAGGCTACCGGTGTATTTATAACGTTTGAGGTAACGCGCCGTTGTACCAATCTCAATAGAGCCTTTGGAGTAATAGCTGGCCATGGTGGTTAAATCCAGATAATCGTTAACCGGCCAGTAGTAACCAAAATTACGTAAAAAGAAACCCAGGCGATTATCCTCGCCGAATGATGGCAGTAACACGCCCGATGAGCGGCTGTTAGGCTTGGGGAAAAAGCCGAACGGTACGGCTATGGGTAGGGGCACACCTGCAATTTCCAGGTAAGCCGGGCCTGATATGATGCGGTTCTTTTCGCCAATACCCTTGGTAATAACTATACCAAAGTGCGTGTGCGGGTAAGGCAATGAACAGGTGCTGAACAATATATTATGGTAGGCTACCTCTGTTTCGTTCAGTTTTTTAGCCTCGCCACCGGTTATAAAGTTGCCATCGCTCTCGGTAGAAGTATTGTATGAGTAGGCACGCTTGGTTTGGTAGTTATAAATAATAGAGTCGGCCGTTAGCGGATTCTCATTACCATTTTTGGCAATGGGGCGGTTATTGTAACGCCCAGAACGTAAATCTCGCCGTCCGCTGGCAAAAATGAGGTGGTTTTTCTGATCAATGCGAATATAATCGGCATCCAACGAAAAATCTTCGTATGTTACACGGGCATTACCAAACAAATAGGTTATTTTTTTGTCAGCATCGGTATAGGTGGAGTCGTCGGCAACTGATTTTACAACCGACTGTAAACCTCCTTTGTTTTTTTTAGTCGTATCGGTAGGAAGTTTCTTTTTGGTGGTATCGGCAGTGGCATTACGCTTATTGCCGCGTTGCTTTATCCTTAACAAACGCTTGTCTTTAACAGAGTCGAGTTTAATTAAGGTATCGGCCGCTAATGTTGGTTTTAAGTAGGTATGATGCCTGGCAACCGCTATTGCACTTACTACCCAAACACTTGCAAACAGAAAAAAGAACCTGATAAATTTCAAAATTGAATATGAATAGTATTTTTGCAGATATAGTTAACGGCGTCCAAAAATAATGAAAAATAAGGCTTTCAACATATACATTTACGGTTTCTTAGCATTAGTAATTTGTTTTATAAATTTTTCGTTCACTTCAAAACATCCTGGTAAGCAAGACACAATACCGCCCGGCGGTGGATTCAGGATTAAAACCATCGTAATTGATGCAGGCCACGGCGGCAAAGCTGCCGGTGCCTCAGGTGAATATTCGTTAGAAAAAAATGTAACGTTGGCATTAGCCTTGAAATTGCAGAAGGCTATGCAAAAAGAATTAAAAGATGTTAACATCCTCATGACCCGTACTACCGACGTGTTTGTGGCCAACGGATCGAGGGCGGTAATGGCTAACGAAAACAAGGCTAATATTTACATATCTCTGCACTGCAACTCGTTGCCTAATGTTAGAAAAGTAGTAAACGGCAAAACAGTTTCAGTACAAAACCGTTCAGGTAAGGGAGTATTAATATTGGTTAACCGTATAGGGCGTTCAAACGAGCAGGTTGCTGCCATACGCGAGAACGAATATGCCGAGGAAGAGGAAAAAATGTCGAAAACCAAGGCTGTTGAGATAGACCCGGTTCAGGCCATTATTTTGAATGCCAAACGCGATACGTATCGTAAACAAAGCATACACCTGGCAAAACTCATTAATACCGAGTTTACCGATACCGACAACCGTAACAGTTTGGGTGTAATAGAGCAGGGGGTACAGGTATTGGCTAACACGGCCATGCCATCGTTACTGGTTGAAACGGGCTTTATTAATAACCCTGAAGAGGAAGATTATTTAAACTCTGAAGAAGGGCAAAACGAGATTGTTAACTCGATAATCAGAGCGGTTAAAAAATATAAAAGCGAATTAGAACAAAGATAATAGCATATAACAGGAACTAAATTCAACTACCTTGAAAATATCTAACGAAACCAAAATAGGCGCATTAACAGCCGTAGGCATTGCTATATTAATTTTAGGTTTTAGCTACCTTAAAGGCAACGATGTTTTTTCATCGTCGAATAAATTTTATGCTATATACCGCAACGTTGAAGGATTAACCCTATCAAAACCGGTATTAGTTAATGGTTTTCAAATTGGGCACGTATCAAACATGACGCTACAAACTGAGAGCGGCTTTACGGTAGTTGAGTTTAAAATTGATCCCAAATACCCTATTCCTGTAAATAGTATAGCACGTTTAGAAAGTACCGACTTATTAGGCAGTAAAGCTATTGTGTTTGAATTGGGTAACAGCCGCGAGGTTGCCGAAAACCAGGACACGCTCCGCGCCGATATTCAAGGTAGTCTTGCGCAAAGCCTGCAACCTGTACAGCGCAAAGCCGAAGTGCTGATGGATAAAGTTGACTCAAGCTTAGCTGCTATCAATAAAATATTAAACCCCGAATTTCAGCGTAATATCGACCGCAGCTTTTTGAGCATTGCCAATTCGCTGCAAACATTAGAAGGTACTACCAAAAAAATTGACCGTTTGGTTGCCGGTCAAACTGGCCACATTAATGGCATTATGACCAATGCCGAGGCCTTAACCGCCAGCTTGCGTGCCAGCACGGTACGTTTAAATGCTACCACGGCTAACTTTGAGCGCCTGAGTAACGATTTGGCAAATTCAAACATTAAAGAAACGCTTGATAACGCTAATAAAACCATGTCCGATCTGCAGCAAACCGTTGCTAAAATTAACAATGGTAAAGGTTCATTAGGTTTATTGATGAACGACGATAAGATGTACAACAATCTTAACGCTGCATCAGAAAACCTTAACAATCTGTTTATCGACTTGAAAGCACATCCTAAACGCTACGTGAGCTTCTCTGTGTTTGGGCGTAAGGCTGATTAATACTGATTAGAAGACGATATAAGCAAAGCCTTTCCAATTGGAGAGGCTTTGTTGTTTTATGATGCCAACCATTTGCATTATTGCAATACAGCAATGAGAAGGAGGAGAGCCGTCTAAGCGATGCCAAAGGTCTAAAGCATAAGCCGGGGTTATTCCCGTTACCCTGTTAATGCTGAAAATCATGAAGGTGTATCTGATTTTTAAACGCCCGCTAAATAAAGAAATGATATGCTATATTCTATTGGGCGCAAGTAAAACTTGTTCCTTACAAATTCAATTCTGAAAAATTCTATAAATTCTGACTAATTCCGGTTCAGACAAACTCTTGCTTCCCGGCTCTTGTCACTTACTTCTAAAAATCTTACGCAATATGCCCCAACCTGTTCGAATCCAGTTTAATGAGGATAAATAACAGGATAGTAAAGCTCCATAACGACGACCCACCATAGCTGATGAAAGGCAGCGGGATACCTATAACGGGCACAAGGCCTATCGTCATGCCAATATTTATCACCACGTGGAAAAAGATAATGGAGGCCACTCCGTAGCCGTATACGCGTGAGAAGGGCGACCGCTGTCGCTCGGCCATCATGATGATTCGCATGAGCAGGAAGAGGTACAGGCC
This sequence comes from Mucilaginibacter terrae, assembly GCF_031951985.1. Lineage (NCBI taxonomy): Bacteria > Pseudomonadati > Bacteroidota > Sphingobacteriia > Sphingobacteriales > Sphingobacteriaceae > Mucilaginibacter > Mucilaginibacter terrae. Next base: position 4,718,624 of record NZ_JAVLVU010000001.1, read on the forward strand.
AATTACCACTACCGAACCTGCAAAGCCCCATTCCTCGCCGATGGTGCAAAAAATAAAGTCGGTACTTTGAGCCGGTACGAACGAGTATTTGGTTTGGGTACCTTGCAGGTAGCCCTTGCCCCATAATTTGCCCGAGCCTATGGCTATTTTTGATTGGTTAACGTTATAGCCAATACCCTTTTTATCTGATGTGATACCCAACAACTCATCAATACGGGCTTTTTGGTGGGATGGGAAATGGGCATAGGCGGGTTTAACCACAAAAATAAAACCTATGCAAATGGCCAAAACAGCCAAAATGGTAATCACTGTTTGAGGTGTACGCCTGATGAAAAAGAGTATAGCACCAGCCACAGCCGCCAGCGCGCCAATGATATACCACTCGTTAACCACCAGGGCCAAAATGAATAATGTAATAGCCAATCCGGCAGCAATGAGGAAGATGGGGGATAAGCCCTCGCGGTACAAGATGAAAATGAATGAGCAGAACACCAGGGTTGAGCCGGTATCGGGCTGCATCATAATTAAAAACATGGGCAGTACAATGATGGCCGCCGCTGTAAAAAATGATTTAGGCTCGGTAATACGAATGTTTACGCCGCTCAGGTATCGCGCCAGCAGTAAACAGGTGCTAAACTTGGCAAACTCCGAGGGTTGCAGCCTGAACGATCCTAACGGAATCCAGGCCTGGTTACCACCTACGTTACGCCCCACTGCCAGTACGGCTATGAGCAGTAGTACGGTTACCACGTAAAAAACAGGTGCAAGTCCGTTAAAAAAGCGTGAATCCAGCAGTAAAATTACCGCTCCCAGTACCACAGCCGATATAATGAAGATGAACTGCTTGCCATATTCTGTTTCCAGGTCGATAATGTGAGGATGCGTTTCATCAAACACCGCCGCATGTATATTGAACCAGCCAATGGTACATAACGACAGGTAAATTAATATCGTAAGCCAGTCTACATTAAAGAAAAAGCTGCGCTGGTTATTCATCTTCTTTTCGCTTGGGCTGGTAAGCCAGTACTTTAGTTAAGGTGTCTTTTTTCTTACGTTCAGCGGCCGATTTTAGCTCTTGCTGCTTCCGGGTAGTATCGGTTTTGCTTTTGCGTATGCTATCAAGTTTGATACTGTCTTTCTTTGTCAATTTTTTTACCGGCGGTTTCCAGCCCGGTGGCGGTGGCAGCAAATTAGCATCGATGATGTACTGTACCTGTGCCTTTGGCTTGGTAATGGTATCGCGCAGGTATTTTTCTATCATGTAACTGCCTATTGGTGCCGCCCATGATGATCCGTAGCCTGCGTTCTCTACAATTACAGCAATGGCAATTTTAGGATTATCGCGCGGGGCAAAAGCCACAAATACCGAGTGGTTTTTGCCGTGCGGATTTTGCACCGTACCCGTTTTACCGCACATTACAATGCCCGGTATGCGTGCTGCAGCAGCAGTACCGCGGTCAACAACATCCTGCATGCCATCAATTACCGGTTCAAAGTATTTTTCGTCAATACCTACGTAGTTGCGTTTGGTGTACTCGTCTTTAATAATGTTTTTATCGCCTATTGACTTAATAAGGTGGGGTTTGTAATAAAAACCACGGTTAGCCATTACTGCTTCAATATTAGCCATTTGCAATGGCGTGGCAAGCAACTCGCCCTGGCCAATAGCCAGTGAGATAATAGAGCTCGAGCGCCAGCGGTTTTTGCCAAACACGTTATCGTAGCGCAAAGGCGTAGGCACGTTACCTCGCGATTCGAACGGCAGCTCAACATCCATTTTTACGCCAAAACCGAATTTATTAACCTGTTCTTTCCAGGTAGTTAGGCTGCCCCTGATGTTTTTAGAGCCACGGGCATTCATCAACTTGTCAAACACGTAACAAAAGTAGGTGTTGCACGATTGTGATATGGCCTTGCGCAAATCGGTAACCCCGTCAAAGTGTTCACATTTAACCTGATGATTACCTGCCTGGTAATAGTGCGGACAAAAGAATGTGGTTTGCGGTGTTATAATACCTTCTTGCAAGGCAATAAGTGCATCAAGTGGCTTAAATGATGAGCCGGGCGGATAACGCGCTTGAATAGGCCGTATAAACATAGGGTTATACGGGTCTTTATACATTTTCGACAGGTTGTTACCCCGTTCGCGACCGGTCATTAAGTTTGGATCGTAAGTAGGGCTGCTCACAAATGCCAGTATTTCACCGGTCGATGGTTCAATGGCCACAATACTTCCAACTTTATTGGTCATTAGCTTTTCGCCCAGTTTTTGTATGCGGAGGTCGAGCGATGAAACGAGCCTGTCGCCGGTTACAGCAACGGTATCAAATTCGCCGTTAGAGAATGAGCCTTTAGACACGTTGCGCGAATCGACCATGTTGTAAGTAACACCGCGCTGGCCACGTAAAACATCCTCAAAAGCACGTTCAACCCCCGAAATGCCCACATAATCGCCCCGGCGGTAATAGTTACCCGATTTTTCGATCATCTTATCGTTAACCTCACCTATGTAGCCCAGAAAATGGGCCGCAGTTGAATCGGGATAAGTGCGAACGGTACGCGGCACAGCCTCAAAGCCCGGAAAATCAGACATGCGTTCCTGCAGGCTGGCGTATAGTTGTACAGGTATTTGCTTCTCAAATACCGATTGTCGGAAAGGTGAAAATTTTCGGGCTTTTTCAAAACGTTTTGCAAAGCCTTCCTTGTCAATGCTTAACAGTTTGCAAAATTCAAGGGTATCAAAAGGTTTTACCTCGCGCGGGGTAACCATAATATCATACACAGGCACGTTTTGTACCAGTATTTTTCCGTTACGGTCAAATATGGCACCACGGGCCGGGTAGCTTATGGTTCGGCGCAAAACATTCTCTTTGGCCGATAGGAGGTACCTGTCGTCCATTATTTGTATAAAAAAGAGGCGCCCAAGCAGCGTTAATGCAAGGGTTATAAAAATGGCGGTAATTACGTAGCGGCGCTCAAAAAAGCTGTTCATTTATCGTTCTTTCCTTCTGTAAAATAAGAAGCTTGAAATTAGTACCAAAAATAAGGTAAATACTGTACTTGATAAGAAACGAAGTAAAGTATATTCTATTTCGGATAAACTGAAAACTTCGAGGTTGAACAGGAAAAAATGGTGAAACAGGATGAGGATCAAAGAGTAGGTGAAAAACCACCTGAAGCCCATGTTGCCCAGGGTGGGTTCGGGTTCGTTATCAAACCCTTCTTTTTGTACGGTAATGCTGATAAACAGCACCCGCACAAAGGCCATAAGCACACATGCCGCCGCATGAAGTCCCGGCGTGTCGTAAAAAGCATCGATGGTGAGGCCGAGTAAAAACGAAAGGAAGAATAATAAAATGTTCGGCGTTTCGAACGGCAGCAGCATAATGAACAGGATGTACAGGTACGGTGCCGACAGGTTATAAAGCGCCACATTTTTCAACAGGAAAACCTGTACCAGCACCAGCACCACAAAGCGGACGAGATTATATATTAAAATCCTACTCATCTTTTTTCTCCTGTGCTTCCAGTTCCTGGCGTTCGGCAGCCAGTTTATTGTTAATTACATATACATATTGCAGCTTGCTAAAATCAACTGCCAAATTAACTTCCATGTTTAAAAAGAAACCGCCGCCTTTGGCATGCAGGTTACTCACCCGACCCAGCGGTATTCCTGCCGGGAACAACTCCGAATAGGTTGAGGTTACTACCCATTGGCCTATGCGTGGTTTAACGTGGTTAGGCACGTCAATAAATAATGCCTTTTTGGGGTTCATATCGTCGCCCCATTTAAAGCTGCCAATATCTTTGGTGTCGGCCAGCATAGCACTAATTTTAGTATCCTTATGCAGCAGTGATTGCACCAGCGAAAGGTGCTCAGAAGTATATACCACCTTCCCCACCACACCCGAACTACAAATTACGCCCATGCCTTTGGCAATACCGTCTTTACTGCCTTTTTGTATAGTAATGTAGTTATTACGCTTATTGATGGAATTGTTGATTACACGCGCCTCGGTGTAAGTATATTGCTGTTTGTAAACACTATCGGTAACAGTGGTTTTGGCCAGCGTATCGGCATAATAGGCCGATTTGAGTGTGCCACGTAAGCGGGCGTTTTCGCGCGCAAGGCTGTCGTTAACATCTTTTAGCGCCAGGTAGCTATTTAGCTCGTTAGCACGTGCATACATGGTACCCGTAACATCATTAGCCGTATTGATGTAAGTAGCCCGCTGAAATGAGTTATACTTAACATAAATAACCAACGCCCCGATCTCGAAAATTAGAAACAGAAAAAATGCGTTGTACTTGCTTATAAAGATCAAGAGGTTACGCATGGGGCGGGGCTAATGAGTGAATGAGTGAATGAGTGAAGGATTGAATTGATTTGCGAATATGGAATTTATCATTCACTAATTCACTAATTCAGTCCTTCACTCACTGCTTAAATTATTGCATTAAAAACTTATAGTTACCAATATTTTTAAGGGCGGTACCTGTTCCGCGTACTACGGCACGGAGTGGGTCTTCGGCTACGTGTACGGGGAGTTTGGTTTTGGCAGCTACACGTTTATCTAAACCGCGTAGTAACGCACCACCGCCGGTTAAGTAAATACCGGTTTGGTAAATATCGGCCGAAAGCTCGGGAGGTGTGATCTCCAGTGCTTTTAAGATAGCTTCTTCAATTTTAGAGATCGACTTGTCTAAACAATGCGCAATCTCGGTGTATGATACGGTAATTTGCTTAGGCACACCGGTCATCAGGTCGCGGCCCTGTACAGCAAAATCTGCCGGTGGATCTGCCAGCTCAGGCAATGCCGAACCTACTTCGATCTTGATCTTTTCGGCAGTACGATCGCCGATCATGATGTTGTGCTGACGGCGGATGTATTGCACAATATCAGAGTCGAAGTTGTCGCCCGCTACGCGGATAGACTGGTCGCACACGATACCCGAAAGGGCAATAACCGCAATTTCGGTAGTACCACCACCAATATCAATAATCATGTTACCCATTGGCTCCTCCACATCGATACCGATACCTACGGCAGCAGCCATTGGTTCGTGAATGAGGTAAACCTCTTTAGCACCGGCAATCTCTGCCGATTGGTGTACCGCACGTTTTTCAACCTCAGTAATACCCGATGGGATACAGATAACCATACGCAACGACGGGAAAAACCAGCCCTTGCCTTTGTTAATCATCTTGATCATACCGCGTATCATGTGCTCTGCCGCATCAAAATCGGCAATTACACCATCCTTAAGCGGACGCACGGTACGTATATTTTCGTGGGTTTTACCTTCCATTTGCATAGCCTGACGGCCAATGGCAATAACCTTATTGGTTTTGCGGTCAAATGCAACAATGGATGGCTCGTCAACCACCACCTTATCGTTATGTATAATGAGGGTATTTGCAGTTCCTAAATCAATAGCAACTTCCTGTGTGAAAAAATTAAATAAACCCATTGATTTCGTATGTCAAATAATCTGCAAAGATTATAAAAATATGTTGTAAACCCCCTCTAAATCTCCCCCAAAAGGGGAGACTTTTTTTTTTGATTGCGATAGGTACTAACGCCCTCCCCCTCGGGGAGGGTTTGGGTGGGGTATTAGTGCTTAAAGTGCCTAACACCCGTAGTTACCATGGCAATACCTTTTTCGTTGGCCTTGTTAATCGAGTCCTGGTCCTTAATTGAGCCACCCGGTTGCAACACCGCGCTAATGCCTGCATCGGCCGCTATCTCCACACAATCAGGGAAAGGGAAGAACGCATCAGAAGCCATAACCGAACCTTTAACATCAAAACCAAAACTGGCTGCTTTTTCAATTGCCTGGCGTAAGGCATCAACACGTGAGGTTTGGCCCACGCCGCTGGCAATTAAACGATTGTTTTTAGCCAACACAATGGTATTTGATTTGGTGTGCTTAACCACTTTGTTAGCAAAGTACAGGTCTTTTAATTCCTGCTCGGTTGCTTGCTTAGTAGTTACAGCGGTCATTTTATCAGGCCCTTCTATCACCAAATCCTTATCTTGCTCAATTACACCATTCAACAGGGTTTTAAACTGTTTGGTTGGCAATTCAACCGGCTGGCGAACCAGTATTATACGGTTCTTTTTAGCTTTTAGTATATCAATAGCCTCGTTTGTGTAAGCCGGGGCTATTAATACCTCGAAGAATATTTTGCTCACCTCGGTAGCCGTTGCTGCATCAATTTCATCGTTAGCAATGATCACACCACCAAAGGCCGAAACCGGGTCGCAGGCCAGTGCATCCACCCAGGCATCTTTAATATGCGTACGGGTAGCAATGCCACAGGCGTTGGTATGTTTTAATATGGCAACTGTAGGGTCGTTAAATTCGTCTATCAAGGCAACGGCGGCATCAACGTCAACCAGGTTGTTGTATGATAGTTCTTTGCCATGCAGTTTATTAAACATGGCATCAAGGTTGCCATAAAAAGTGCCTTGCTGGTGCGGGTTTTCGCCGTAGCGTAAAACCTGGCTGGTTTGAATGCTTTGTTTGAAAACCGGCAGTGCTTCTTCTTCCTGGTTATTAAAGTAACCAAAAATGTGGCTGTCGTAATTTGATGAAATGTTGAATGCTTTTAAGGCAAAACGACGACGCTGGTCATAAGTGGTAGTGCCTTCCTGCGTTTTTAACAGGCTTTCTAATTCCTGGTAATCATCTTTAGAGGCTACGATCACAACGTCTTTATAGTTTTTAGCCGCAGCACGAATAAGCGATATACCGCCAATGTCTATCTTCTCAATAATATCTTCGTGACCGGCACCTGAGTTAACCGTTTCTTCGAACGGATACAGGTCAACAATAACCAAATCTATTTCCGGAATTTGGTACTCGGCTAACTGCTGCTCATCGCTGTCAAAATTACGACGGGCTAAAATGCCGCCAAATACTTTAGGATGCAGAGTTTTTACACGTCCGCCCAAAATTGAAGGGTATGAGGTTAAGTCTTCAACCGGAATAACATCGGCACCCAGGTTACGGATAAAAGTTTCGGTACCACCGGTTGAATAAATGTTTACCCCCAGGCGTTTTAATTCGTGAATAACAGGCTCTAAATGATCCTTATAATAAACCGAAATTAACGCGTTTTTGATTTGGACAGACTGGCTCATGCAACAATGTTTTTTGAAGCCGCAAAGGTAGTGATTTAGTTTATTAGTGAATAGTGAATTGTAAGTTGTTTTATGCTAAAAATGAGCCTTAACGATAAACCGCCACACCGCCATCATAAGTGCCCAGCCACTTGCGCCCATTGGCATCTAAAGCCATGCTCAAAACCGGCGAATTAGTCCCCGGAATAGCAATAACCGGTGATTTCCTGTCGCCATAAAGGGTAAAGGTGGCACCGCCTACCCAAATCTTGTCGTTTTGTATAACCATGGCCCTGAAACCACGAGCCTGCTCGGGGCGGGTAACTTCTTCCCAATGGTTTCCATCAAAGCGGATTACTGCCTTTACAACGGTTCCGGCAAGCGCAGCAACAATCCTGTCATTCTTATCTACCGCAATACTGTACGCAAAAGCCGAAGCATAGCCCAACTGATCGAGCCGGTAGCTTGTCCATTGCCCGTTTTGATATTTTTTAATGACACCTACAAATGAAAAACCTTTAAATTCTCCCATCCACAGGGCGCCATTGTGGTCAACCGCCATGGAAAGGATGGTTTCAAAATGATCGATGTATTGCCAGTTGCCGTTGGTTATTTTAATGATGCCTTCTTCGGTGCCTGCCCAAACGGTGTTGCGCCCGGCATCGTAAGCCATGCACTTAATACCATTGTTGGTGAGCAGGCTGTTGGCGGTGGTATATACATTCCAGTTAGTGCCATTAAAGCGGGCAAGGCCATCGGGCGTACCCACCCAAACCGTACCATTATCTTCAACTGTTAACGCTTGTATATGATTTGAGGGCAGGGGCGAATTGCCGGTGTTGTATATCGTCCATTGAGTGCCTTCCAGTCGGGCTAATCCCTCGGCCGTTCCCATCCATTTAACATTGTTTTTGCCAATGGCTATGGCATTCACCTGATCATTGGGCAGGGGAGAACTGGCGTGATCATACGTTACCCATTCAGGAAAATTGCTGTTACCGGGCTGCGGCAGTTCTTCTTCAGAAGTTTTTGGAGGATGGATGTTGCTTTTCTTGCAGCTTAAACTTAGCAGTAAAACCGGTATCATTAATAAGTAGATAAATTTTTTCATGTACATGTGATAGTTAAGGTTTTACCTTGACGATGAAAGCTGGTGATATGTTACAATGTGAAATTTTAAATCTATTTAAGCCTCAAATGGTATATTAGCTGCAATGGCTAAACGTTTATTAAGACAAACTTTCGATTTTATAAATCATCCGGCTGCCGGGGGGTATTTTGCTGCTAACAAGCGTTATTGCATCGTTGGTTATTGCCAATTCTCCGTTAGCCTCAACCTTTCAAGCCGTGTTAAATAGCCATACGGGTTTTTACATTGGCCAGTTGGAATTAATATATCCGCTCATTAGCTGGGTAAACGATGGACTGATGGCCATATTCTTCTTCATGGCGGGGCTTGAAATTAAGCGCGAAATTGTTGAGGGGCAGCTATCTGAGTTTCAAAAGGCATCGCTGCCGGTGTTTTGCGCCGTGGGGGGAATGCTGGTTCCGGCCGCAATATACTTTTTGCTTAACTACGGTACACCCACGGCCAATGGTTGGGGTATACCCATGGCTACCGATATTGCTTTTGCCGTGGCTATATTGAATGCCATCCGCAAAATAGTTCCGCCTGCGCTCAAGGTTTTTTTAACCGCGCTGGCCATAGCCGATGATTTGGGAGCCATTGTAGTGGTAGCTGTTTTTTACACACAAAGCATCGAATTTACCTACCTGCTTTATGTATTGGCAGTTTTTGGGTTGCTACTGGTGTTTAACTTTTTTGAGGTGAAGAGCATATGGGCTTACGTCATTCCAGGCGTGGTCATGTGGTATTTTGTGCATCACTCGGGTATACATGCTACGGTTGCCGGGGTGTTAACGGCACTGGCTGTACCCGTGCGTAATAAAAAAGGCGATGAGGTGGCAGCTCATTTTGAACACAAGCTACACAACCCGGTCAACTATATCATTTTGCCCTTATTTGCCCTGGCTAATACCAATATTACCTTCAAGGCCGAAATGCTGCACGGTTTAGTTAGTCCGCTGGGGTTAGGTATAGTGGCCGGGCTTATTTTAGGCAAACCTATTGGAATTATAGGCATGGCTTACGTGGCTGTAAAAACCCGGTTAGGTAAACTGCCACAACAGGTGAAATGGCCGCATATTGCCGGCATGGGATTGTTAGCCGGTATAGGTTTTACCATGTCCATTTTCATCAGCTTGCTATCATTTAGTAATAAGCTATTGCAAACCGAGGCCAAGTTTGCCGTGCTGCTGGCATCGGTACTGGCAGCATTGAGTGGGTTTTTGCTGTTGCGAAGTTATTCGCGAAGGCGAATCTAACTCAAGAGAACTTCTTTTAAACAGAATATTGTTACTTTGCAGAGGTACTTGTCCGCTATTCGTCATCTCCCAACTTCGGGACGAAAGCGGGGCAGCACTCATGGACTGTGCGGTAGGAGGGGCCTTTTAGATTTTGCTGAAGCGCAGGGAAAGCGGGAAGGAAGTGGCGCAAAAGATAACCAGCCTGTGGTGCTATCCGGCTTTGCAGCGTGGGCCTTGTGCGAGAAACGAAGCATTGCGGAGGTTGTCCGCCTTAGACGTATTGGTTCTTTCATCAAGGAAAGAACAAAGAGCCTCCGCTGCTCAGAAGCGGTAGATAAGCGATAAGCTCACCGTGTTATTCAATAACGCTTCCCTTTACCTTCTTCAACAATCCTTCAATCACTTTAGGGAAATGCTGGTGCTCCAGTTGCTGGCCTTTGAGTTTAATGCTATCCAAAGTATCCTCAGGTTCTATTTTAAATTTAGCCTGATGAATGGTTTCGCCCTCGTCAAAGTGTTCGTTAACAAAGTGAATGGTTATGCCCGATTCGGTTTCACCATCGGCCAAAACGGCTTTGTGAACATGATCGCCGTACATGCCTTTACCGCCGTATTTAGGCAGGAGTGAGGGGTGAATATTGATAATTTGATTGGGAAATGCTTTTAATAACGATTGTGGAATAAGCCAAAGGAATCCGGCCAGCACGAGCAAATCAACTTGCATGTTTTTGAGGATTTTTACCACCTCATCGGTTTTAAAAAACTCTTCGCGGGTGAATACGTGGGTGGGTATCTCAAAGTTATCGGCACGTTGCAGCACGTAAGCTTGCGGGTTGTTGGTTAATACCAAAACTACTTCGCCATCGGGGTGGTGCTTAAAATGCTCCATTATTTTTTGAGCGTTTGACCCTGAACCTGATGCAAGAATGGCTATTTTGGTTTTAGACACGGTAACTGTTATTTATAGCGGTAAATATAGTATTTTCAAGAATAACGCAAGTTGACATCCCATTAATGAATAAACCCGTAGCGGGTAATCAATCGCCTTAAAACCACCACCGGGGTACGGTAAACAGTATCGGTTTTAACGTTTTCGAGCACCAGCGAGTTTTGCCCCAGGTTGGTTACCCGTACACGCGCAAAGGGTTTTGAGCTACCGGCCTTTGAGGTATCCTTACAAACCATGTTCGAGCTTAAAAAAACCGAATCGGCCAGGTTGGTACTAACCGTGGTGGTATTCACATTCATGGCGGTGGTTAACTGCCAGGTACCTTGCGATGACTGCTGTATGCAATGAAAGTTATCATAGGTACAGGTACCGCCATTGTTAAAAGTAAACACTTGTAATCGCGAGCAATCGGTGTTCAGGGTATCGCGCAGTTTGGTGGTATCGCCATGCAAAAGCTCGGTACGTACCGATGCCAGCCGCCACACGCCCGACGTAATTAAACTGTTGATGTAGGAACCATCGGTTTCCTTTTTGCAGGAATTAACCAGCAGCCCCATAAGCATTAAAGCAGGTATAACAAACAGCGGTAGCTTTTTAAAAACGTTTTGCACGGCGGTAAAAATACAAAATCCTGTAAACTACCGCTTACAGGATTTTGGTGTAAATTATCTGCGGTAGTTTTACGCTACCATAACGTTATATAGGCTTGGAAAATTACAGCTACTCGGTTTTTAAATTTTTAACAGGGTTAGCAAGTGCCGCCTTAACCGATTGAAAGCTGAGCGTAACAAAGGCTATAAAAACGGCAAGTAGTCCCGCAGCGGCAAATAACCACCAGCTTATGGTAATGTGATAGTTAAAGTTTTGCAGCCACTTGTTCATGGCGTACCAGGCCAGGGGCGATGCTATTACAATAGCCATGATAACCAGTTTTACAAAATCTTTAGAGAGCAGCAGGGTAATTTGCGCTACCGATGCACCCAGTACTTTACGTATACCTATCTCTTTGGTGCGGCGTTCGGCAGTGTAAATTACCAGGCCTAATAAGCCTAAACAAGCCACAAAGATGGATAGCGATGTGAAAATGAATAACAGGCTGCCCATTTGATGGTCGGCCACGTAGAGGGCGTTCAGGTCGGCATTTAAAAAGCTGTACTCAAACGGTTGTATGGCATTGTAGTTTTTCCACTTGTTGCCAATTTGATTGAGTGTATTAGTTGGGTTACCGGGCTTTAAACGGGCTATGATAACCGAACTGAAAGCATCGTAACTCTTTGATGAATAACTAAAAAACGCAAACGGCTCAATAGCATCGTGCAACGAATCAAAGTTAAAATCTTTAACCACGCCTACCACTTTATACAGCTCCATTTTACCGCCGGGGTAACGAATGTACCGGCCAATGGGGTCTTTCCAGCCTATTTGCTTTACGGCGGCCTCGTTTAAAATTACCGATAGCGAATCGTTGAAGTTTTTATCGAATGTACGGCCTTTGGTGATCTTGATGTCGAGTGTTTTCACAAAATCATCATCAACCATGTACGAGCCAAGGGTAATATCCTTGGCAATATGCTCGTTGGGCGATGTGGCAATGGGCACATAAAAATCGCCGAACGATTCGCGGGTGAACATGCTGGTTGATTTGCCCACACTTGCAATTTGGGGCAAGGCTTCCAATTCCTGTCTGAATTGCTCCTCGCTGTTGCCCAGTTTTTCGGCATTGGCAAATACTACTACGTTTTCTTTATCAAAACCTAAATCGCGGTTTTGAATATAGCGCAACTGCATATATACCACCAAGGTGCATATAATTAACGCTGTTGATACGGTAAACTGAAACACCACCAACCCGTTACGCACCCCGCTGTTGCCCTTGCTGCTTTTAAATATACTGAACCCTTTAAGTATGCTTACCGGTTTAAACGATGATAGGTAAAACGCCGGGTAACTGCCCGCCAACAAAGTAACCACGGCAATTAATGCAGCTGTAAACAGCCAGAATTGGCCATTCAATAACATGGCCGAAGTTATATCCTTGCCCGATAACTGGTTAAAGTAAGGCAGCAACGCCCAAATCATTAGCACCGCAACTATTACCGCAAACAGGCTCATAAACAACGCCTCGGTGAGGAACTGCTGCACCAACTGACTTTTCTCCGAACCCATTACCTTGCGCACGCCAATTTCTTTGGCGCGTTTGGCCGCCTGTGCGGTACTCAGGTTAATAAAGTTTACACAGGCAAGTATGATAATGAACAAGCCAATAGCGCCTAATATGTACAGGTTTTTAATATCGTTTTGAGTAGTGACCACCGATGTTATACCTGCCGAACCCAAATGCACATCAGGCAGAGCCTGTAAGTGCAGATCCCAGTAACCGCCTTTTTTCAGGAACTCATCATAATTTTTACCTATGCGCTTAAAAGCCGGGGCGGCCAGTACGCGCAGCATGGCCGGAAACTTGCTTTCGAGGTTTTTGGCCACATTAGGGTTGGCTGCCGCCGATGGTTTGAGCTTGATGTAAGTAGCCATATTGAGCCATACCCAGCTCCAGTTAAAGTATTTTACCTCGCTGTAATTGCTTACAGGTACCAGCATATCAAACTTTAATGAGGAGGTTTGCGCCACATCCTTAATTACACCGGTAACTTTGAGCGGGTCTTTGGTGCGGTCGGCCTGCAGCAGTTTGCCTAAGGGGTTAGTGTTACCAAAGTATTTCTTGGCCGATGCCTCGGTTAATACCACCGAGTGCGGGTCGAGCAAACAGGTTGCCGGGTTGCCCTCCAGTAAGGGGTAGGTAAGCATCTGCAAAAAGTTAGAATCTACTGCAAATATCCGTCGCTCTACAAACGACTTGTTTTCGTCAACATTGCGTATAAGCAGGTTGCCCGGGTTATAGATGCGGGTGTAGCTTTCTACCTCGGGGAAGTTATCCATAAGCGCCTTGCCGGCCGGGGGAGGGGTGTAACCGGCATAAAACTCACTGTCGCCCATTTTGCCTTTCAGGTTTACGCGGTAAACGCGCGAGGCATCATTTACAAAGCTATCATAAGCCAGTTCGGTTTTAATGTACAAACCAATCCACATTACACAGGCAAACCCAATGGCCAAACCCGATACGCTGATCAGCGATGATACCTTATTACGCATCAGGTATCGCCATGATATGAGGATGTAACTTTTAAGCATAGGTGTACGGTTAAAGATAATGTCTTAACCTATGCACAATATAAGCCAATTATTTAATTGTTTGATTTTTAGGTTTTTGTGTAAGAATTGGTTAGTGAAGGATGTTCGTTTACGGACGATTGGTGTGCGGTTTAAGTTATTGGTTAGCAGTTTGTTTACCTACCGCTTTTCTACCGCTCATTGCCGCGGGGGCTACTTCTTTTGTCTTGAAACAAAATAAGCAAAAATTCAAGTCACCTCCGCTATGCTTCGTTGTCGCACAGAGCCACCGCTGCAAAGCCGGGCAACACCACAGGCTGCTTAGCTTTTGCCCCGCTTTGCTCCCGCTTAGGGCTGCGCTTCATCAAAATCTAAGAGGCCCTTGCCTACGCACAGGCCATCATGTGCTGCCCTGCTTTCGCCCCGAAGCTGAGAGGCGACGTAAGAGAAAAGCCTTTGCACTGTTAAACGAGCGCGGGGCATTCAGCGCACCCGGCCGGGTGCTGCCTATGGGGAGGAAGGGATTGCGATGAATAGGCCTTTTGGTTCTTTGTGGCTATGACAAAGAACAAAGCCTCAGCGGCGAATGAGCGCTCGCAAACTATTCTTAGCCAGAATTCAACACTAATTATGCCTGCCCACCCATCTTCACCACAAAAGCAATCATATTAACAACCAGTTAATAAACTTTTCATAATTTAGGCTCACAAACACTTACCTTACATATGAAAAAACTATTATTACTGGCTCTATCAGCCACGTTTATGTGCATTAACCCGGTGCAGGCGCAGTTTGGCGGCTTCGGCAAAATTATTGACAAGGGTGCCGAACTGGCTGGAAGCACCGGGCTCAACAAAATACTGAAACAGCCCGCAGCCATAACCACCAATTTTAAGGATGTAGATACCAAAGGCATGAAACCGCCCACTTTTCAGGAAGGCCAGGTTGCGCAGCCTTTATACCTGTTGCCCAAAGGTGCTAACGGCGGTTATAAGCTATGCGCCGGTTATTATGAAATGACCAACAAAAGCTACTGCCTGCACGCCGGAACCCGCGGCCCAAGCAATGGCGATGGTTATATGCTGGCCCCCGTGCTTGGCCCCAAGCACGATGTAGTGGTAGCCATACTTAAAAGCGGCGAAAAGCACCCCAATGTGAGCCAGCGCGATATACAGCAGCTTTTGTGGGCTATTATTGCCCGCACCCGCTTTGCCGATTATAATACCACCATTAAATTAACGGCCACCACCTTACTATCATCGGCCGATTTGCTGAAGCTGGAAGGCGGTGCATTGGGCATACTACCCGCCAGCGTAATGGACAAGGCCAAAGCGCAATTACCCGAACCTGTACAGGCCGTGTTTGAGGCCGAAAACAATATACGCCGCCTGGCAGCATCAGGCAATGCCAGTTACGAGGAGATGGAACGTTACGCCGTATTGGCAGGCATAGCGCCATCGGTCAATACCGAGTTTCCGTCGGGCACGTGGAGCTTGCACCCCGATGGGTATTACGTGCGATATATACCCAGTGGGTACTCGGTAACCAAAACACAAATATTTGTACCGCAACAGTTAGTTGATACCAAACCCGACCTGGTTTACGATGCCCCCAACGCCATAGCATGCCCCGCCAATACCGGTGCGCAAAGGCTTATCCAAACCAACGAACCGTTGAACCCTGATTATAGCGTGAAGCTGAAGGTTAAGTGTTTGCCGTAGGGGTTTTGATTTTGGAATAATATGCAGGCCTTTTCTTTTTGGAACGGCCTTTTTTGTTGTTATAATGAGCAAATGCCAGTCTTAATATATTATACTTAATTAACATATATCATAGTCTAAAATATTTATCATATTAGGGGTGCTAAATTTATCACATGAAAATTACTTGTATAGATAAAGAGATACGTAAAGTTTTCGAGACAGGATATTATCATATTCCAAGATTTCAACGTCCCTATTCATGGGAAAAAGATCAAGTACTTGAATTTTGGAGTGACTCAGTTATTGACAGTGAAGCCGACTACTTTATCGGCTCAATAGTGGTTTATACCAAAAGCGGGGGAGAGTTATTTGGGGTAGTTGACGGCCAACAACGATTAACTACTATTACGATGATTTTATGCGCATTGAGAGATTTTTACGTTAAAGAAGGGTTCCAAAATTTAGCAAATGGAGTTCATGTTTTAATAGAGAAAACTAACCTTGAAGATGAAAACCAGTTTGTTCTACAAACTGAAACATCATACCCTTACTTCCAAGAACACATTCAAAAATTTGATGAACCTGAAACATTGGTCAATTTTGGTTATGAAGAGATAAATCTTAAAAATGCTTTCGCTCAAATAACAAATTTCATCAAGGAAACAATTCAATTAATCAAGAATGATAAACAACTTGATAAGAGCCAAAAAACTGAAGCTACGAAATTAAAACTAAATGAAATTCGTGACAAAATTTAAAACTCAAGGTAATTTATATTGAACTTGATAATGAAGATGATGCTTATATAATATTCGAGACGCTTAATACAAGAGGTAAAGATCTAAGTGTAGCTGATTTGGTTAAAAATTATCTCACAAAGAACATTAAAGCGAAAAATTCAAAAGTTGATTTACCAAAAGATAAATGGGGGCAAATCAGAGATAATATTGATAGTACTACTATTGATCTCGACATTGACACTTTTTTGCTCCATGTTTGGCTGTCGAAATATGATTTTACGACTACCAAAACTTTATTTAAAAAATTAAAGAACACAATTAAACCAGGACAAGCAAAGTCTTTCTTAGACGACTTGTTAATGGACTCTGAGATTTATAAATCAGTTTTTGATACTCAATTACGTAAATGGAATCGAAATGAATTACCACTAAAATCATCACTTGACTTTTTGTCAAGTTTTAAGGTGACCCAACAAACACCTATGGTTTTATCAATTATGAGGGAGTTTGCTTCAGGACGATTAAAGTTTAAATATGCTAAGGAAGGTTTAGAGGCAATAGAACATTTTCACTATATTTTTACTGCTATTACTTCGCAACGCTCTTCTGGAGGTATAGCTTCAATGTATTCTACTTTTGCGAGGGAACTATATAATGCAAAAGATGATAGTGAAAAGTTAAATGCTATTCGTGAATTGAAAGGACGAATGAGAGAAAAACTGCCTACTTATGATGAGTTTTTAGCAAGCTTTAGAACATTAAAATTCACTAACAACTATACAAGACAAAAACGCATTCTTCAATATACTTTAGGAAAAATAGATCGTCATTTTAATAGTAGTGGAGTTGTAATCAACTATGAACAAATGACATTAGAGCACATAGCAGCTCAAAGTATTTCACATAAACCTGCTAATTATGATGAATATGTTGGCACTATAGGAAATTTAATTTTCATCGATCAAAAAACCAATAACGATTTGGCAAATAGAGACTTTGCTGAGAAAATTAAAACTTTAATAAAATCAAGTGTTTTTGTCGATGATACATTGAAATCTTCTTTGATATGGGAACAGGAACAAATAAATCAGCGAACAGAAGATTTAGCAAAACTTGCATTTACAAAAGTATTCAAAATTTAATTCATTTTTTTGGTTGGCTCATCACTAACCCCGCTATTAGTAATTTTCAAGCACAAATCTGCACAGCCTTAGACTTTTAACCGGCACAAACTTCACTAACTGTTCAAGGTGTTCAACTGCGTTTCATGCGTGACTTGTCCTGGCTAAGGTTTACACAATAAAAACAGAAAGTGTAACCATGAACAAGAGCCAGATAGCGAAGATCCTTCATGACCGGATCACGCACGGGCTAAGTTTTCGTAGCTTAGCCAAAAAGTATAGTACCTCTGCGGCTACTATCCATCGAATTGTGAAAAAAGAGCACCCCATTAAAAAAACCCAGGAAGAGCAGGACACGTCCATGCCTGATGATGTAGCACAGCTCAGAGAGCTGCTGCGCAAGGAGCGTTTAAGGAACGAACTGTTGAACAATATCATCGATATAGCAGATCAGGAGCTGGGCACTAACATCAGAAAAAAGTCTGGCATCAGGCGGTCGGAGTAAGTATAACGGCACATTCACGTGGCTTGCGTGAACTGTGCGGACTGCTTGGTTACAGCACACAAGCTTATTATCAGTATTTAAAAGCAACGGAACGTCGGAGCTTCGGCCAGGAAGAGCTCGTCCAGCAGGTACTGGCTTACCGCAGGGAGCAACCCCGTATAGGGACGAGGAAGCTGTTTTCACTGCTGCAGCCGGCTATAGGCCGTGATGCATTCTTTGTGTTGTTACGGGAAAGCGGGCTGCTGGTGCGGCAGAAGCGCCGTCATGCACGCACCACGTTTTCCTACCACCGCTTCAGGAAGTACCCGGACCTGGTAAAAGAGATGGTTATAGACCGTCCGGGCCAGCTTTGGGTGAGCGATATTACCTATATCCGCATGGGGGAAGGCTTTGCCTATCTGAGCCTGGTAACAGATGCTTACAGCCGAAAGGTCATTGGCTTTTCAATGAGCCATGACCTTTCTACGGACAATTGCCTGCAGGCTTTAAAGATGGCACTGAAGCAACGGGAAGGAAACCATCCCCTGGTGCATCATTCGGACCGGGGCATACAATACTGCAGCGGGGCATATACGGAGTTATTAAAGCAAAATGGGATCTCTATCAGCATGACGCAAAGTGGTAACCCGCGCGACAATGCCATTGCAGAACGGGTTAACGGGATCCTCAAGATGGAACTATTGCAGGAAAGATACGCAGATATCAGCAGTGCCAGGCAAAGCATCAGGCAGGCTGTTATTATCTATAATACCCTGCGCCCGCACAGTAGCCTGGATATGATGACACCTGAACAAGCCCACAGGCTGACAGGGCCGATCAAACGAAGGTGGCAGAATTACTACCCGGTAAAGCAACAGTATGCGGATGTTGTGTAAACTTATTTTAGTACGTACCTTTAAAGTGTAAATCAATAACAGTATTAACCACACAAAGTGTAAACTTTTTTCAGGACGGGTCAGCGTTCAACCCGTTCAATATGTTTTATGAAACACTTTTTGAAACACCATGGTAAAATCGGGCAATTTCGCGGTTTTCAGCAAAAAAATGCGGAACGGCATAGAGGGGAGATCAAAGTATACGGTTGGCCTAACACCAACCGTATATTTATCCTTACAATACGTGCTGCGCCAATATTTTCTGCAGATCGTAAATATTAACCTGCTTGTTAAACTTCTTGCTAATGCTGGCCGTGGCTTCGCCCGATACCCAAATGTTCAGTTCGGCATCCAAATCGAGGTGACCGGCCGTTGTAATGCTAAAGCGCGATATGCTCTTATAAGCTACCGACATGTACTCTACCTTACTGCCCGTAATGCCTTGTTTGTCAACCAAAATAAGGCGTTTGTTAGTAAAAATAAATACGTCTCTAAATAGCTTAAAGCCAATTTCAATAGCTTCGCCCTCAGCCATTAAAAAGCCGTAATCTTTGTTCAGTTCGGCAGAGTCGGCAACACCCGCGTTGCCCAGTAATTTTGAAAATAAACTCATGTGAGGTTTTGTTGAATAATGTTTGTAAGGCATAAATATATAATAATTGCCGCTTATTTTTATTGCAAAGAGCAGGGGAAACGTGCGATTCCCCTCTTGAGAGGGGTGGAGGGGTGTGTCATTGTGTACACGCAAAGTTTGCGAATTACACACCCCTGCCTACGCGCTGCCTTGCCCGCCCCTTCTCAAGAGAGGAGTTTAATAGAACGTTAAATTTGTCCGAGCGGGGTCTCTCATCGAGGACCCTGCAGTACAAGTTACTCATAAAACCCATAGCCCAACGCAGTGCAGGGTCCTCTACGAGAGACCCTGCTAAAACCTAATAATTGCCGCTGATTTTAACAGGGGAAACGTGCGATTCCCCTCTTGAGAGGGGTGGAGGGGTGTGTCATTGTGTACACGCAAAGTTTGCGAATTACACACCCCTGCTTACGCCCAGTCTTACCCGCCCCCTCTCAAGAGGGGAATTGAGAAAAGACAAAACCCCGGCTCTTGTTGCGTAATTGCCATTTTCGGCTTATTTTGGCGGGTATGATTTTCTACCGGCATTTTACCGTTTCGGTCCGTTTGATGTTAATGTTGGCTACCGGCCTGTTCTGTTTTTCGTGTACACAAAAAACGCCACCAAAAGATCTGGCCGTGCAGGGCACCTCGCCCGAGAGTAAGCACGAGCGCATTTCTTTTAAACCCATTGAGGGTATTGCCTATACCGAGATCCGTCGCGAGTACGAGAACGGCTTAGGCTTTCATCAGCAAGGCTACCACCTGCAGCCCGAGTGGCGCGTTACCTTCTTGCCCGGTAAAGATTCGGTGCGCATATTTAGCCTGGTGCTGCAACGTTTTATAAACGACGGTATCATTTTCGACCACGATTCGGTAGTGAACGTGGCGCACTCCTGGCTCAAAATAAAACAGTTGCACCCCGATAGTATGAAGTTTCAGGTGCTATACGTGCGCAACAAGCATATTATGGATACCACCGGGCAAATTTATATGACCCTGTACAGCAATAACTACATCAAAAATAAGTTGCATACCACCGTACAAGAACTGCAAAAGCCGCCCCGCCGCGATACCCTGTTTATACAAAAGCGCGTGCGCGAATCAATAGCCGATATGAAGAAGCATGCCTTTGCCGCTACCGAGCCGGTCACGTTCACCAGCAGGGTTCCACAGGTAACGGTATCGCAAAAAATATTGAAGAAAGATGATGCCCTGAAGGATGCCACACTGGCCGATAATTACCTGCTGCCCGAGTTTGATATTACCATACACAAGGCCTACGCCGATTTCTATCATTCTATGCAATTGTTTGTAGACCAAAACGGTAAACTGCATTTTGATAAACCAACCATAGGTATTTACGACGAGGTAGAGCATCGTATTAAAATAATGAAAGGCGTGGTTGATGGTTATCTTACTGCTTACCTAAGCACCACACCCGGCAAAACCCTGGGCATGGCGCACCCCAGCATTATTAAAGTAAATGTAAAAGGCATACAAGATTGAAGCAATGAGTGAATGAGTGAGTTGTGAATGAGTGAATGTTAAAAGGGAATTAGAATTCACTCGCAAATTCACTGATTCGCTCATTCACTACCTATATTTATAACATGGAAGACTACAAAACCGTACCCTACTCACAAACCACGCTAACCGAACTCATGATACCCTCATATTCCAACTTTGGAGGCAAAGTGCACGGGGGCATAATTTTAGGGCTAATGGATAAGGTTGCTTACGCCTGCGCCGCCAAACACGCTGGTAATTACTGCGTAACGGTTTCTGTTGATACGGTTAACTTCCTGGCGCCGGTTGAGGTGGGCGAACTGGTTTCGCTGCTGGCCTCGGTAAACTATGTGGGTAATTCATCCATAGTGATCGGCATCCGTGTACAAACCGAAAACATCAAGACCAAAGAAATTAAGCATACCAACTCGAGCTATTTTACCATGGTAGCCATGGGAGAGGACCATATGCCCGCCAAGGTTCCGGGACTGATATTACAAACCCGTACCGAAATTAAACGCTTTTACGAAGCCTATCACCGTAAAGAACTGGCCAAATATTACAACCAGGAACAAGCCCGCATAAAAAATGATTCGGAAATAGAAGAAGCCCTGCGCCTCATTAGCAATGAGCGTTGCCGCATTGAGCTTACCGAAGGTTAATAGGTATTGTACATTTTTTTATACAAAAAAGCGGCCCCCTGTATAAAGAGAGCCGCTTTTTAAAATTTATTGCTTTTGGCAAATTATATTGCCGAAGACGATGGGCCTCTGAACATACCCAATATCAGCGAAATAACCGCCAGTACAATTAAAATATGAATTAAACCGCTTACTGAATAAGCAAATACGCTGATTGCCCAACCTATGATCAGGATAACGGCAATGATGTACAATAATGATCTCATAGTGATGTTTTTTAAAGTTAATGTTACCTGTATAGCATTCAAAATCGTGCCAAAAACATTAATTAAAAAGAAAACAAAGTATTCAAAAGCTTAAAACTAAATGATATGTTTTGGGTATTGCCGGGTGTTACATTAACCACAGCATTAACCCGCTCATTATAATCATTAATCCGTCCTCAATAATGGTAACCGTACTCATGGGCAGGTTAAACACTGCGCCTAAACAGGCACATTTGATAACTTTTTTGTTCAGTACGGTTTGCAGTACGCCTATTATGCTTACGCTCATTACCACAAGGGTAACCAGGTTGGTAATTGCCGGGTTAAAATTGGTGGCATAAGCTAAACCCAAAGCCAGTTCGAGCAGGGCGTAAATGTAACCCCATCCCTTAAACTTACGGGCTATCACATCGTACATGGCATAACTATCGGTAAAGCCATCGAGATTAAGCATTTTAAAAAATGAAAACACCAGGAAGAATCCCGCCATAAACACACGCATGAATATCAATTCATCAAACCCTAATAGGGTTGAACCAGCTATAACAGATACCGTGGTGATGTAAAAAAAGATGAGCACAATGGGCTTGTAGGTTTCAAACCAGGTGCGCTTGTCTTCTGGCTCCAGGCTCATGGTGCCGCTAATGGGGCTTTGGTGAGCGGCCGGGGCATCGGTAAGCTGGTATTTCGGATATTCTTTAAGGGCATCCTGTAAAACGGGCGTGTTTACGTGTGCATCCATGGCAACGGTAACCTGGCCTTTGTCAAGGTCTACCACAGCTTCGGTTACGTGGGGTACCTGGCTTAGCAGGTGTTGCACTTTATATTGACAACCGGCACACGTCATGCCGGTTACTTGATAGGTATGTTTCATCATACAAATGTACGATATACAATAACCCTACGTTTATACAATTCAGGGATAGGTTTTCAAAATTTACAGTTCTTCGATATTGCGGCGCTTATTGTCTTTAATGTTTTTGAAATGGCTGGGCGTTAAGCCCGTTTCCTTTTTAAACTGGCTCGACAGGTAAGCTACGCTGCTGTAGCCCATTCGGTCGGCAATCTGGCTTAAGGTAAGTTCGTCGTAAATGAGCAGTTCTTTTACCTTTTCGATCTTCTGACTAATGTAGTATTTCTCAATTGTGGTGCCTTCGGTATCGGAGAATAAGTTGCTCAGGTAATTGTACTCGTAATTCAACTTACTGGCCAAATGTGCCGATAGATTAATGCTCAAACTATTTTCGGAGTGATGAACGAGGTCGATGATGAGGTTCTTCATTCTCTCTACCAGGCGGCTTTTACGGTCGTCTATCAGCTCAAAACCTAAGTGTTTGAGGCGGTTATTAAGTGTTTGGAGCTGCGCTGCGTCGAGTTCCTCGGTAAGGGTTACCTCACCCAGTTCAATATGTTGGGCATGAAAGCCGCTTTGCTGCAACTCGGCCTCAACAGCCATAATGCAGCGGCGACAAACCATGTTTTTAATATGCAGTTTCATGTGGATGTGCAAAGTATTCAATTTAATGCTATTTTTAGCAAAACCCTGTCATGCAAGCTTCATCATCTTCACCGGAAAAAAATTACGCACCCTTCATCCTGCTCTTTGTCGCTCTTAAATTGCTGCTCAATATGCTGGCCGCCGGTCATTACGGCTTTCACCGCGACGAGTTGCTGCACCTCACCCTGGGCAACCACCTCGACTGGGGCTACATGGAAGTACCGCCCCTCATTGCCCTGCTGGCTAAAATAAGCACCGCTGTTTTTGGCGATGCTGTTTTTGCAGCGCGGGTGTTCCCGGCCATTGCATCCGCATTGATGGTGTGGTTTACCGGCTTGCTAACTGTTGAGTTTGGCGGACGGCGTTTTGCCATTGCCGTAGCCTGTCTGTGTATGATATTTTCGCCGGGAATGGTGGCCAGTGGATACCTGTTCCAACCCGTAGTGTTCGATCAGTTTTTTTGGCTCATGGCGGCTTATTTGACCGTTAAGTATGTAAACACAAATAAGCCTCAATACATGTATGGGCTGGGTGCCGCTATGGGTTTCGGGCTGCTCAATAAGTATACCATGGGCTTTTATGCCGGGGCGCTAATTTTAGGTGTGTTGATTAGTCCGCAACGCCGGGTATTGTTTCGTAAGGAAGTATTGATAGCCGTTGCTATCACCACGCTCGTGTTTTTGCCTAACGTATTATGGCAATACATCCATCACTGGCCCATTGCTAAACACATGGGCGAACTTAAAACGCAACAGCTCGATTACATAAATCCTATGGATTTTGTAATGCAGCAGTTTATGCTGCACGGCGTATCGGCAGTGGTGTGGCTCGTTGGTTTGGGATTTTTACTGTTTCACCATAGCCTTAAAACCTATCGCTTTGTGGGATTTGCCTACCTGCTGGTATATGCCTTTTTATTGTTGATGAAGGGCAAGGCTTATTACCTGCTGGCCGGTTATCCTATGCTTTTTGCTGCCGGAGGTTTTAGCATTGCATATATGATTAAAAATTACATAGGCCGGAGTGTAACGGCCTTTGCGGTAATAGCGCCTAATCTGCTTTTGTTACCCGTGGTGCTGCCCATATTCACCATTAACCAAACACTCAGTTTTTTTGAGTACTATCACCAACATTTGCCTTTTATGGATTTTGCCATTACTTGGGAAGATCACAAAAAACACCGCACCACGCAAGACTATGCCGACATGTTTGCCTGGGATGAAATGGCCGCCAAAACCGCTAAAATATATTATTCGCTAACCCCCGAACAGCAAAAGCGCACCGTAATATTTGCCGACAGTTACGGCGAAGCCGGTGCCCTGCACGTTTACCGCAAACGCTACAACCTGCCCGAAGTGGTTTGCCTCAACAGCAGCTTTGCCCTATGGGCACCCGCAAAGCTCAATGCCGATTACATCATATACATAAGCGACGACGATGATGTAAGCGACCTTGCACCCGATGTTGACAGCTACAAACGCATGGCCGGTATCGAAAACAAACTATCGCGCGAATATGCGTACGGTACAGCTATTTATTTGCTAAGCGGTGTAAAGCCAAGTTTGGAGGTGAAGTATGAAGCGCATGCGAGGGAGAGTAGATTGGAGGAGTAGGAAGAGGCTTGTTAGCTTTATGGTACTATGTTTTACTCGATGCAATCAATGTATAACAGAAATTGTTATGATACAGCAACCGAATTGATGTGCATATGGAAAAATATTGTACCCCCGAATTCACTTTCAACAAGGTGATTACCTATTCGCCGCTTAGGTTAACACTTTTAATGGTAGTAATAGGGTTTCCAATAATAGGAGGTTACGGTATTTACGTTTATCCGTACTTGGGTATGGCTGGCATGAGCTTAACCGTGCTGCTTTTATTTGTTTTGATGACAGGAGTTATGCGTGCATCATCAAAACAAATAATTATTTATTTCGACCGGAAGCGGATGTACATAGCCACAAATGGAAGAGATTTTAAAGAATATTTAAAACGCGATGTAAAGGGCATTTATAGCCATAATTATGATGAACGAACGCTTGCATACATATCAATTTCCATTCTGTTTAAAAACGGAAAGCAGATTAGAATAAACGATACGGCATTTGGTGAGGTAAAAGATGATGAAAAAGCACAAATGCTAAAACAGTTTGTAAAGACTGTAAAACGGCAGTTGAATTTTAGTTTGATTAACAAAAGCAGGTGGCGTGTATTTAAACTTTTGGGGCCTTATTGGTATAGCCAAGATGTAAACGATGCAGGCCCAGACACCGGTACTGAGGAGTTAGAGAGAGAAAAGATAGTGTGAGAATTTTGAGGAAGGTAAATTAATATTAGTTTAGTATGTTAAATCTTATCCATGCTCTATTTTAAAAAGATATACCTGCCAAATTGCACACCTCAACAATTAGAAGCTGCCATGCGGAAGGTCGCGTTAAAAAGAACCTCGCCATTAGATTTTGCATCAGCTGTAAGTGATATTGGCACCGATAAGTATTTTATAGGTTACCAGGGAAAGACTGATTTAACCTTTACCCGCATTAAGGCATCACCCGAAAAACTATTGCCCAAGCTTATTATTAAACTCCCTGCCGATGGTGCCGAATGTTATTATCAAATAAGATTTGCTATCGTATCTATGATGGTGTTTTTTATGTTTACCCTCCCGTTGTTGTTGGGTGTTGTATTATTTATTTCGGGGTAGGGGAGAAACTGGAGGCATGTTGCCTTTAAGTGGGATTTATGCCTTTTACTGGCTATTGCTTTTGTTTGAATTTAGGTTGACAACATGGCGGGTGAGAAAGGCGGTTTTGAATTATAGTAATACACCGCGGTAGTTTAGCACTTTTAAATTTCATTTTAGCAAGATGGTGCAGTTTGCGTGAGGATAGCAGTGGAAAGCCCACAGTGCAGCGTAGCGAAACGAGGACTTGTAACGGAACGGATAGCCCGGTCCGCCTGAGGCGGAGCACGCTCTATTTTAGTTATTAAAATTGTGCGATTGCGAGCGGTAGCGTGACAATCTCCGCATGCAATTCTAACAATGCTACGGAGATTGCCACGTCGCCCCATTGCTCTTCCCCTTTCCGCTCCTCGCAATGACACGGTGGGGGAAGGGGTTAAAAAAAATGTCATTCCGACCTAAGGAGGAATCTTATACGCCTAATTTAGCAGGGTGTATAGAATCTCCTCCGCCTAAGGCGGAGGAGATTCGACATTTTTTTGTGATGCATGTTGTAAATCGTACACCCCAGCCCCTCTCAGAGGGGAAATAATATTTACAGTCCCGCGTAGTAACGCAGGCTATCGCAGAGTTCTTCTTCGGTGCAGATATGGTCAATACTGCACTCGCCTATTTTGTTAAGTAAAGTGCAGTTGATGTTACCATTTTGGTTCTTTTTGTCGGTTTTCATTAAGCTGTGCAATACCGAATGGCATGTTTCATCGAGCTCGTAGCGGGGATACAGGTTGTTGAGTACCGTGGTGATCTCGTTAAGCTCGTCGGTAGTTAAACCTGCGTTTTTGTGTGATAGCCAGGCTTCGCAAATCATGCCTATGGCAATGGCTTCGCCGTGGGTGAGATGCTTGCTGCCATCGTTTAGTAATGAGTAAGTTTCAACGGCATGGCCCACCGTGTGCCCAAAGTTTAAACACTTGCGGAAACCTTTCTCAAACGGATCATCAACCACTACCTTGTTCTTAATAGCTACCGACTGATAAACCAGTTCAGGGGCCGGGGCTGCATTTATATCTGCTCCTTTTAACTCGCTCCAGTATGCGGCATCTTGTATAAGGCCATGTTTCAGCATTTCGGCATAGCCCGATAGTATTTGGCGCTGAGGCAGGGTTTGTAAAAATGCTGGCTCAATAAAAACGGCTTTGGGCTGGGTAAAGGTGCCGATGATGTTTTTGAGGTTATCAAAGTCTATACCGGTTTTACCGCCTACCGAGGCATCTACCTGCGATAATAGGGTAGTGGGTACTTGTACAAAGTCAATTCCGCGTTTGTAGGTGCTGGCCGCAAAGCCGCCCATATCGCCAATTACACCGCCGCCCAGATTAATCATGAGGCTGTGGCGGTCGGCACCAAAATCTATCAGCATTTTCCATATACCTGCGCAAAAGTCAATATTCTTGCTTTCTTCCCCGGCGTTTACCTCAATCACATCGTAACTGTTATTAAGGTGCTCTAAACGCTCTTGCAGCAGGGGGAGGCAGTGTTCACCGGTATGCTCATCGGTTAATATAAAAAAGCGGGAGTAGTTACCTTGTTCAATAAAATTTACCAGTTGGGTAAGGGTATCTTTAAAAATAACGGGGTAACTAATACTATTGATCGTATCCATAAACTAAACCACCACAATTTTTTGCGACCTGAATTCGACCTCATCGCCCCTTTTTACTTTAAGGCGTTTGCGGTAATCAACCTGGCCGTTGTACTTTACTTCGCCTTCGGTTACTACAATTTGCGCTTCGCCGCCGGTGTGTACTAATCCGGTTGCTTTTAACAATTGTATCAGCGGAATAAAGTCGCCCTCGAGTTTAAATTCAATCATGGTGGCCGCAAAAATAAACTATTGTATCAAAAAACGAGTTATCAGTTTGATTTTCTAATTTTGCACCCATGTCTGTTGAACAAAATCCGTCTGCTCCCGCAAAGGGGAGGCTCTCATTTGAAAATACCGAAATTGCCTTTAAACATGCTTCCAACGCCGATTTAAACCGTGCATACTGGTTGTTTAAAGCCATCAACAATAATTTTTTAGTAAAGATAGGTCCGGGCATGACCAATTTTGCCATGAACATAGGCTTGCCCATTAAAGGTATTATTAAGGCCACCATATTTAAACAATTTTGCGGCGGCGAAACCATTGCCGAGTGTGATGCCACCATTAAAAACCTGTACACAGGTGGCGTGGGCACTATTTTAGATTATTCGGTAGAGGGTGAAGAAGACGAAAAAGTGTTTGACGACACTCGCGACGAAATTATCCGCACCATTGAACGTGCCACCGGCGACCCTGCTATTCCTATTACTGTATTTAAAATTACCGGTGTGGGCCGTTTGGGCCTGTTAGAGAAATTAGATACTGGCGAAACCCTTACTGAAACCGAAGAGCAGGAATGGCAAAAGGTACAGGCCCGTGTGCAGGCCATTTGCTATAAGGCTTACCAGGCAGGCATCCCGGTGATGATAGATGCCGAAGAAAGCTGGATTCAGCTCACTATTGACCGCCTTGCCCTGAGCATGATGCGCCGTTATAATAAGGATAAGGCTATTATATTTAACACGTACCAGTTATATCGTCATGATAAACTGGCTTCATTAAAAGTTGATTTTGACGTGGCCCGTACCGAGGAATTCTTCCTCGGCGTAAAAATTGTGCGTGGCGCTTATATGGAAAAAGAGCGCAAGCGCGCCGCCGAAATGGGCTATGAGTCTCCCATTCAACCTGATAAGGCCTCGGCCGACCGTGATTACGATGAATCGTTACGCTTTTGCGTGCAGCATGTTGACCGTATTGCTACGGTGGCCGGTACTCACAACGAAGCAAGCTGCCGCCTCCTGGCCGATCTGCTGAACCAACTGCATATACCGCATAACCACCCGCACGTATACTTTTCACAACTGCTGGGCATGAGCGATAATTTGAGCTTTAACCTGGCTAATGCAGGTTACAACGTAGTAAAATATGTACCGTACGGACCGGTGAAAGCCGTAATGCCATACCTGTTCCGTCGTGCTAATGAAAATACGGCTATTGCCGGGCAAATGAGCCGCGAACTAAATTTGATTATTAAGGAGAAGAAGCGGAGAGGGGTTTAAGCGGAGCGGGGGATTTGGAGCGGGGAGCGAAGGGTGTTTTGTTGTTAGTTGTCGGTTGTGTGTTGTGAGATAGGAGGGCAAGGATATTGAATTGCGCTCATTTATAATGAGTGCTTATAATGGGTTTGCGTTTATAACGCAAGAGGGCGATGCAATCGCCAACCCATTGTAAGCACTCGCCACAGGCGAGCGCAAGTTTATGTTCCAAGAAAAACAACTTTAAACTCTCCCGCCGTTGTATATTTTCCTCACCTGGAACTTTCAGCACCTCCGTCAAAAGCATGTAAACATGTATACATAACAAACTATTCCCCATTAAATTGAGTATATTTATATGAGTTGGATGAGATGCTGTGATCACTCATTCGCTCATTCAAAATTCACTCATTGCTTATATGAAATACAACGAATTAACACCCGAAGAAGAACGCATTATATTATATAAAGGTACCGAACGGCCTTTTACCGGCGAACTGCTTAACAATAAAGCAGAGGGACTGTACGTGTGCCGCCGTTGCGATACACCGCTGTATACCAGCGAAAGCAAATTCGAATCGTTTTGTGGCTGGCCAAGTTTTGATGATGAAATTGCCGGTGCCGTGCGCCATGAAACCGATGCCGATGGCCGCAGAACAGAGATACTTTGTGCCAATTGCGGCGCACATCTGGGTCACGTTTTTACCGGCGAACGCTTCACCCCTAAAAATACCCGCCATTGTGTAAACTCTGTTTCGATGAAATTTGTACCCATTGAGGAGGTGCAATAACCATATTTTATTTGCTCAAAAAGCTGAATAGTAAATCGCTAAAAAGTTTCAAATATTTATCAACATTTAAGCCTGTTTTCCACAGGCTTTTTGTTTTCAGGTGGTTAGCGTTTTAGTTGGTGTGTTTTGTACTATGCTGGCTAAATAATTTAGCGTACTTATTTTGGAATGACAATTCCATTATATTTTAAATAATTGATAAACAGGTACTTGTGTTTTTACTTATTTCTGCGTTAATAATTTATTCATATTATTTGTGGATAACTTTTAGCCCGTGTTTATAACTCTTAGCTACTACTTTCAACCCTGATACCTACATTTGTTATGCAAGTTTTTGCAGCCCTGCCGAGAGGCAGAACGGTAGCCAAAATAACCCCTACGGCTGGCCACGAAAGGTGCGGTTGATTAAACCAAAACCAAAACAATATACTTGAAGAAATGCAAATTCCAATCAAAATGGTTGGCGGTTAGTGCGGCTTCGAGTTTTTGGGGTAGATACGATACTAAATGAATTACGCAATATGAGCCAGGAAAACGAGTTATTATTAAGAGAAAACAAGGACAGGTTTGTGATTCTGCCGATCAATTACCCGGCAATTTGGGAAATGTACAAAAAGCACGAAGCCAGCTTTTGGACTGCCGAAGAGATTGACCTGTCGGACGACCAGAAACATTGGGAAAATCTTAATGATGGCGAAAGGCATTTCATCTCACACGTGCTGGCATTTTTTGCTGCCAGCGATGGTATTGTGAACGAAAACCTGGCGGTAAATTTCATGAGTGAGGTACAGGTGCCAGAGGCCCGTTGCTTTTACGGTTTCCAGATCATGATGGAAAACATCCATTCTGAAACTTATGCGCTCTTAATTGATACCTACGTTAAAGATCCTACCGAGAAAGATCGTTTGTTCCACGCCATTGATACCGTGCCATGTGTAGGCAAAAAAGCCGAATGGGCACTTAAATGGATAAATAACGGAACCTTTGCACAGCGCCTGGTGGCTTTTGCTGCTGTTGAAGGTATCTTTTTTTCGGGTAGCTTTTGCTCTATTTTCTGGCTTAAAAAACGTGGCTTAATGCCGGGCTTAACCTTTAGTAACGAGTTGATTTCGCGTGACGAAGGTATGCACTGCGAATTTGCCTGCTTGCTGTACAGCATGCTGGAGAACAAGCTGAGCAAAGAAGAAGCAACCGGCATTATTACAGACGCCGTAGAAATTGAGAAAGAATTTATAAATGATGCGCTGCCGGTAAGGTTAATTGGCATGAATGCCGATTTAATGAGCCAATATATTGAGTTTGTAGCCGACCGCTGGTTACAGGAGCTTGGCTACGATAAATATTACAACGCTACTAACCCTTTCGATTTTATGGAAATGATATCGTTGCAAGGCAAAACTAACTTCTTTGAAAAACGTGTTGGTGATTACCAAAAGAGCGGTGTATTAAACGCACAACCTGCAAGCCAGGCGTTCTCACTGGACGAGGATTTTTAAATGATAGTAGTAAGTACTTAGTATAAAGTAGTAAGATATTTAGCTTGGCGGCAAAATAAAATACTAAGTACTTACTACTTACTACTTACTACTTACTACTGAAAAAGATATACCTATAAATAAAACATATTAACACTTAACAGCTTACCAAGATGTTTGTAATAAAAAGAGACGGCAGAACTGAGTCGGTAAAGTTCGACAAAATTACCGCACGTGTAGAGAAACTGTGTTACGGCCTAAACCCGCATTTGGTTGATGCGGTAGACGTAGCCAAGAAAGTAATTGAAGGCTTATATGACGGCGTTACCACTTCAGAGCTGGATAACCTGGCTGCCGAAACTGCTGCCTCGTTAACCACCAAACACCCTGATTACGCGTTACTGGCATCGCGTATTGCGGTATCAAACCTGCATAAAAACACCGTAAAATCGTTTAGTGAAACGATGCGTAAGCTATATACTTACAAAGACCCCAAAACCGGCAAAAATGCGTCTCTGATTGCCGATGATGTTTGGGCTGTAATTGAAGCAAACGCCGATATATTAGATAGCAGCATTATTTATGACCGCGACTTTGGTTTCGATTACTTCGGTTTTAAAACCTTAGAAAAATCGTACCTGTTAAAGCTTGATGGTCGTATTGCCGAGCGCCCGCAGCATTTGTTTATGCGTGTATCGGTAGGTATCCACAAGGAGGATGTAGAAAGCGCCATCAAAACATATAACCTGATGAGCGAGCGTTGGTTTACGCATGCTACGCCTACATTATTCAACGCCGGTACTCCAAAACCTCAAATGTCGTCGTGCTTTTTGTTAACCATGAAGGATGACAGCATTGAAGGTATATATGATACACTGAAACAAACCGCGCAAATTTCGCAAAGTGCCGGTGGTATTGGCCTAAGCATCCATAATGTGCGTGCAACAGGTTCATACATTAGCGGCACTAACGGTACCAGCAACGGTATTATTCCTATGCTGCGTGTGTTTAATGATACCGCCCGTTACGTAGACCAGGGTGGTGGCAAGCGTAAAGGTGCCTTTGCTATTTACTTAGAGCCTTGGCATGCTGATGTATACGAATTTTTAGACCTGCGTAAAAACCACGGTAAAGAAGAAATGCGTGCCCGCGATTTGTTCTACGCCCTGTGGATTTGCGATTTGTTCATGAAACGTGTGGAAGCCAATGAGGACTGGAGCTTATTCTGTCCGCATGAGGCACCAGGATTAGCCGATTGCTTTGGCGATGAGTTTGAAGCATTATATACTAAATACGAAAGTGAAGGCCGTGCCCGTAAAAAGGTAAAAGCACAAGAACTTTGGTACGCCATCCTTGATTCACAAGTTGAAACCGGCACGCCTTACTTGTTATATAAAGATGCTGCCAACAGCAAATCAAACCAGCAAAACTTAGGTACCATCAAAAGTTCGAACCTGTGTACCGAAATTATGGAGTACACTTCGGCCGATGAGGTTGCCGTTTGTAACCTGGCTTCGTTAGCATTGCCACGTTTTGTTATCAACGGTGCATTTGACCACGATAAACTTTATGAAGTAACTTACCAGGCTACCCTGAACCTGAATAAGATCATTGATGGCAACTACTACCCGGTTAAAGAAGCCGAATATTCAAACCTGCGTCACCGCCCGATTGGTTTAGGTGTACAAGGCCTGGCCGATACCTTTATTTGCCTGCGCATGCCCTTCGAAAGCGAAGAGGCTAAACAATTGAACAAAGAGATATTCGAAACTATCTACTTTGCATCAATGACTGCTTCAAAAGACCTGGCTATTAAAGATGGCGCTTACGAAACCTTCCAGGGTTCGCCGCTGTCAAAAGGTAAATTCCAGTTTGATTTGTGGAACGTACAACCAGCCAGCACCCGTTGGGATTGGGAAAGCTTACGCAAAGACGTGGTTAAAAACGGTGTACGTAACTCACTGTTGGTTGCACCAATGCCAACTGCATCAACCTCTCAAATTTTAGGTAACAACGAGTGTTTTGAACCATATACCTCAAACATTTACACCCGCCGTGTATTAAGTGGTGAGTTTGTGATTGTGAACAAGCACCTGCTGCGAGATTTGGTTGATTTAGGCCTGTGGAACAGCCGCATGAAAGACCAGATTATTACCGCTAACGGTTCGGTACAGGATATTGCCGAAATTCCGCAAAACATTAAAGACCTGTACAAAACCGTATGGGAAATTAAGATGCGTAACATTATCGATATGGCGGCCGATCGTGGCGCTTACATTTGCCAATCGCAATCATTAAACCTGTTCATCAACGCACCAAACGCGTCAAAACTAACTTCAATGCACTTCTACGCATGGAAAAAAGGTTTAAAAACAGGTATGTACTACCTGCGTACACAAGCAGCATCGCAAGCAGTTAAATTTACTGTGGAGAACCAGGGCGGTAAAAACATGGACCCGGTTATCCCTTCGGAAGTAGCCACTGTAGAGAACGATGTACCTGCAGGTCCGTCATGCTCAATGGAAGAAGGTTGCGTAACCTGCTCCGCATAATTCAGCAAGTTTTAAGTTAAAAATCAATAATTGTGACCAAGCCCTGAAGCTATTAGCTTCGGGGCTTTTTATATTTGTAGCCTTATATGCACAAACCAGTATTTCATAAACACGAGGTAATACAATGCGAACGCTGCCGCACCACCTTTGAGTGTAAGGCCAATTCGTACACCAAATGCCAGTGCAGCAAGGTGCAGCTTACCATAAACGAGGTACAGTACGTAAGCGAATTGTATGACGGTTGCTTATGTGCCAACTGCTTACTGGAGTTGCAAAAGGAGTATCAGGAGCAATAGTTTGAACTGGAATTTTAAGAATTTGTGGAATGGGCAGAACAAAAAGACTATCGTCATTACATTAGGACAAATCTTATACGAGCGATAAGCTTAGAGAATTTTCAGCAATTCTTGTGCTTTGAAGTGACACCATAGATATATTCTGCCCATTCCCAAAATTCTTAAAATTCCGGTTCAAGACATAATCATAATTCCGCCACAAAGCTCGCCAGCGCAATACCAACACCCAGCAACACGGCGATCAGTTTGCGGCGGTTAAACTTATGATCAGGACCTGCCTCGAACAGTATGGTAGTTGATATATGGAGGAAGATACCGATAACCACACCCATAATACGATTAAAGTAGCGTTGCAGGTTGCCAATTCCACCACTGCTTATGGCATCGCTCACAAAATAACCCAAGGGGGCCATTACGGCAAACAGGGCAATAAAAAACAGCGTTTTGCCACGGCTTTGATGGTTAGCCAGCAATACCGTACCCAGTGCAAATGCTGCCGGAATATGGTGCAGTGCAATGCCAAAAACAAGTTCTTCTTTATAGCCGGCGGCCAGGGGCATGCCTTCTAAAAACCCGTGTAGGCACAGGCTCACCATAATGCCTAACGGAAAAACCGCCTTTTCATGCTGATGCAGGTGCATGTGGCCATGCTCAATGCCGTCCGAAAACTGCTCTAATACGATCTGGAAAATAAACCCGCCTAAAATAAATACCCCAACCATGTGGTCGTTGCCGTGGTAGGCATCAGGAATGAGGTGCAGTACGGTAATAGCAAACAGATAGGCGCCGCTGAACGACAATACCAGTTTTAACTGCTTGTGGTTGCCGCCCTTAAACAGAAACACAGCCGCACCACCCAAAAAAGCCGACAAAAAAAGCAGGAGTAAATACCAGTACATTAAAATTGAGGTTGAATTTTCTTGAAAACCTTTGCAAAAACCAGGCCTATAACCGCTCCAAAAATAGCTCCTACTGTAACGTCAACCGGGAAATGTACGCCAACATATACCTGCGCCAAGCACACTAATGTGGCCCATAAAAGCACCAAAAACCATATATAGCGCCATTTACGGCCATAAACCAGTCCTAAAAACACCGACATAGCAAAGTGGTCGCTTGCATGAGTTGAAGGAAAACTGTAGCCCGTACCACAGGGTACACGGCTAATTATTGTTTTTTGTAATACGACATCACGGCAGGGCCTGTCGCGTTTTACCTGCTTTTTTATCAGTGTGGCACTGCCAAAATCGGCCACGCCTACGGTAATCAGCAGTAGCAAAACCAGCCAGGCACCAGCCTTTTTGTATTTCCAGATGCTAAACCCAATAATAAATACATAAACCGGAATCCAGAATTTAGGATTACGCAGCCAAGGCATCACCACATCAAACACCGGGTTAGTCAGCGTATTATTAATAAAATGAAAAAGTTGCCGGTCTAACTGCAGTAAAAAATCGGGCATGTATTTAATGTATTTCTTTGTCTATATATTTCATGTGTTTGCCCGAATTTGCCATTTCGAGGTACGAGAAATCTTTTCGAAGCGATTGGCTTATCCGTTAGCCTAACGTTCGGTTAACATTGTATCAATCCCGCCCTGTCATTTCGACCCCAAGAGAAATCCTTTCGAGGCGAAAAGCTTGCCAATTGGAAAAGATTTCTCTCTGTCGTTCGAAATGACAGTGGGCGTTTAACTCATAACCCAATCAACCACTCACAAATCCACTATAATTGGGCGTTTCCGCCTGAGGCGGACCGGGCTATCCGCTGCAAGTCCTCGTTTCGCTATGCTGCACTCCGGGCTTTACGCTACTATCCCTAACGCAAACTTCAGTGTGGTTGGTGATAATCTCAACCACGAGCCACGGCCCAACGTCATTCCTCGCAATGACGACGGCTTTTAATTGCCCCAGCAAATATAGCCATTTCCCGTTCTCAAAATTCTCTCACCCTCGGAGGATGCAGAATGGGATTTAAATACGACACGCTTTTTACATTAGCATCCACAATAATTTTTATTTTTGTAGCTTAATACTACTCATTTGACGCTTATAAAATCTATATCGGGCATACGCGGAACCATTGGCGGTGCTGCCGGCGATGGGTTAACCCCGCTGGATATTGTGAAATTTACTTCGGCATTTGGTGCCTGGGCGGTTGCCAAAACCGGTAGCCGCAAAATTGTGGTAGGGCGTGATGCACGTTTATCGGGCGCTATGGTGAATAACCTGGTAATTGGCACCCTGCAAGGTTTAGGTATCGATGTTATTGACCTGGGCCTGTCTACCACGCCAACCGTAGAAGTTGCCGTACCTGCCGAAGGTGCAGCAGGTGGTATTATTTTAACCGCCAGCCACAACCCTAAACAATGGAACGCGCTTAAACTGTTGAACTCAACCGGCGAGTTTATTAATGATGCCGAGGGTAAGCACGTTTTAGAAATTGCCGAAAGCAGTGATTTTACTTATGCCGATGTTGATGATTTGGGTATGGTAACCGTTAATGATACTTACCTGCAAAAACACATCGACGAAATACTGGCCCTTAAACTGGTAGATAAAGATGCTATTGCTGCTGCTAACTTTAATGTAGTGGTTGATGCCGTAAATTCAACAGGTGGTATTTACGTACCTGCGCTGTTAGAAGCATTGGGCGTTAAAACCGTACATAAGCTATATTGCGACCCAACCGGTCACTTTCCGCACAACCCCGAGCCGCTGCCCGAGAACCTGATCGACCTATCGAAAGAGGTTTTGGAAACCGGTGCTGATTTAGGCATAGCCGTTGACCCCGATGTGGACCGCCTTTGCTTTGTATGCGAAGACGGTAAGATGTTTGGTGAAGAATATACGCTGGTTGCCGTGGCCGATTACGTGCTGCAGCATACCAAAGGTAACACGGTATCAAACCTGTCGTCAACCCGTGCCCTGCGCGATGTTACCGAGCGAGCCGGTGGTGAGTACCATGCGGCTGCAGTAGGTGAGGTGAACGTGGTAACTAAAATGAAGGAAGTGAACGCCGTAATAGGCGGCGAAGGTAACGGAGGGGTAATCTACCCCGAAACCCATTACGGCCGCGATGCGCTGGCTGGCATAGCCCTGTTTTTAACGCACCTGGCTAAATACGGCAAGTCGGTATCGGCTTTAAGAGCATCATACCCCAGCTACTTCATCTCCAAAAACAAAATTGAGCTTACTGCCGGTATGGATATCGACGCCTTATTAATTAAGGTAGAAGAGAAGTACATGCAGCAGCCGCACAGTACTATTGACGGATTAAAGATAGAGTTTGACAAGCAATGGGTACACCTGCGCAAATCAAACACCGAGCCTATCATCCGCATCTATTCGGAAGCGGAGAACGAGGCGGCTGCCGGTGCACTGGCACAGCAGATCATAACTGATATAAAAGGGATTTTAAATATATAATAGCCAATGAGTGATTTAGTGAATGAGCGAATGAGTGATTTTTAAATCTTAAACAGGATGGAAGATTACGGTAAAAGCGAGTTTGCTGAACAGTTCAGGAACCGAACTAAAAGGTTTGTTATTGATATTATAAATTTATACAGGCTGTTGCCACGTAGTGTTGAAGCCCAAGTGATAGGAAAGCAATTGCTTCGTTCGGCTTCTTCAGTCGGAGCAAATTACCGGGCCGCATGTCGCGGACGTTCGCAGGCCGAATTTTATTCAAAAATTTGCATTGTAGTTGAGGAAGCCGATGAATCTCTGTTTTGGTAAGAGATTTTAGTTGAATCACAAGTTATAGAACAAAATAAAGTGAGCGATTTAATGGTTGAGGCAAAGGAAATATTAAAAGTAGTGTCATCGGCACGAAAAACAATAGCCGCCAAAAGCCATAATAATCACTAATTCGCTCATTCACTAATTCACTCATTGAAAAAATGAAAGTCTATCTCGATAACGCCGCCACCACACCGTTGGACCCGGAGGTGATGAAGGAAATGGTTAGGGTGATGGAGAGCCAGTACGGCAACCCATCGTCGATACACGCGCATGGCCGCGAGGCACGCTCGCTTATTGAAAAAGCGCGCAAAACCGTAGCCACGTTGCTTAAAACCTCACCTGCCGAAATATTTTTCACTTCGGGCGGTACTGAGGCCGATAACACGGCCATTCGCTGTGGTATTTTAGATCATGGTTTAACCCATGCCATTACCAGCCACATTGAGCACCATGCGGTTGTACACACGCTGGAGGCACTCGAAAGAGCGGGGACCATTAAGCTGAGCTTTGTAGAAGTTGACGAAAAAGGAGCCGTAAATTATGAGCACCTCGAGCAACTACTTAAAGATAATGAGCGCAGTTTTGTATCACTTATGCATGCGAACAACGAACTGGGTACCCTAACCGATATGGAGCGCGTAGGTGACCTGTGCGAGCAATACAACGCCCTGTACCATTGCGATACCGTGCAAACCATGGGTCACTACCCGCACGACTTGAGCAAGCTTAAAGCCCACTTTGTAGTGTGTGCCGCGCACAAGCTTCACGGACCAAAAGGCACCGGATTTTTGTACGTAAACCATAAAGTGAAAATAAAACCGATGATTTACGGCGGTTCTCAGGAACGAAATATGCGAGGGGGAACTGAGAATATATACGGCATCGTAGGTCTCGCTAAAGCCTTAGAAATGGCTTATACCGACATGGATGCTCACCAGGAGCATATACAAGGTCTTAAAAGCTATATGATGGAACAATTGGCCCAAATTCCGGGCGTACACTTTAACGGCGATACGGATGCTGATAAGAGTTTGTACACCGTGCTCAACGTATCCTTTCCCGAAATGGAAATGGCCGACATGTTGTTGTTCAGCCTCGACATTGCCGGTATCTCGGCTTCAGGCGGCAGTGCTTGCAGCTCGGGCACTAACATTGGCTCGCACGTGTTGAACGGTATAGGTGCTAACCCCGACCGCCCTGCAGTGCGTTTCTCATTTTCAAAATACAACACCCGCGAAGAGGTAGATTTTGCCCTCGCCAAAATTCGCGAGATCTGCACGGTGAACGCATAAGACATTTAAGATTTCTTATAATATAGAAAAGTCATTGCCCCGGGGTAATGACTTTTTTGGTTTTTTACACATCGTGTCGTTGCAAGCGATAGCGTGGCAATCCCACATGCAATGTTGAAAAGCGATTGAATTATTGGCTATTAAAACGTAAGGAGATTGCCACGTCGTTATCGCTTCTCGCAATGGGATAATTGAGTTTTTATCTCAGCTTATATATTCCCGGTCTTCATCACTTAGTGTATCGGTTCGTCTTCCGTCGCCATCGTTTATGTAATCATCATTATCCAGGTCATCATCCTCATCGCGGCGCGCCTTGCGTCGCGGACGGGCAACCAGCACCCCCAGTAAAAAGGCACTCACCGAAACCGAGGTAAGCATAGCAACCTTAGGTACGGTCATAGGTATAAACAAAATTGTGAACTCAGCTTCGTCGGTATTTTGCAGCAACACGGCTGTTATAAAAATGAGGAGTAGGAGGGCAATGATGGTCTTAAAACTCATATCGGTTTTTGTTAAAACTTGATATTTCAAGATGCAAATTTTTTGCCACAACCCGGAGCACGATCATGAAATTCCGCGTATAGTTTTAGTGGAATAAGGTGGAAATCTGTGAAGTTCTGTACGCCATTTCTGTCAGTTTTAAGATGCCATTTTTTGATTCTGTATACAAAAAGGAAGATAGGGGCACACCTGCACTCAAAATTTGAGTTCTGTTCAAACAGCTTTCAAAACACTAAGGTCATTATAGCTTCAAAAATACATGATGGAAAATTTACTTTATAATAAATAATATATATAGTTGATTTATAATGCTATATGTGATTTTATATTGAGATAAAATGCTTTTTGCTAATAATGTTAGCAATTTTGCTGCTGTATAATTTGAAGTATGTAAAGTTAAATTTTATAATAATTTTTTATATACCTGATAATCATTGTATAATGTAGTTTATATAACGTTAATTTTTAAATATTAAAGTGATTTGTATTTGCAAAAATAGCCTATGTGATGACTTTAAAGAATATTTGAATAGTACACTATCTAAAAAATGAATTCTGCCCCAGTTGGATTTTATTTCGAAGAACGTCTTAGTATACCGCTCAAAAATTAAAGGGCTTAGAAAGGCTTAAAATGCGTCTGCCCTATTTCACAGAAATTGATGATTAGTCGAAAAGTTAGCGCTGGAATTGATAGAGGGGAGAATGAAATACGCGTAATGATTTGTTTAAACTATTGCCTTCACGGCAATAGAATTCAGCAAGTCGAGAAGGTCAGTCACCGTACGTAGCTTTTAGTAACTACTGCACATGATTGGTCAGGCTTTGAGAAATTTAACGGTATGCAGTTAATTAGTGCCAAAAAATATATACGCTCACTTTGCTTAGTGTGGAGCTTATATATCTCCTAAAACCCATTACCGCGGCAAACGAGGATTACCAGTTGTGATGGCAACTTATAAAGGAATGATATGCTTAGTGTATGAAAAAGGAGCTGTTATATGCGCTGAACTTTGCGCTGTTTTTATTTGTTAGCCTGCTTTTGCGCTACCGGAAATAAGAAGATGGTAGACAAAATTATGACTGCACCGATCCAGAAACCAAGACTCACGGTATGCAGATCGCCAAAGAATATAAAGGCCATTATGATGCCGTACACAGGTTCGAGGTTGGTAATAAGGGCCACTTTAAAAGCCGACATTTCGCGCATTACCGACACCCCGGCCACGTAAGCCAGTGAGGTGCATATGGTGCCTAATAGTAAAAGGTAGCCTATATCTGTATTATGCGGTATTTGCAAATTGACTATACCGCCGCTTATCAGCATATATACCGTTAGCCACAAAAATGCTCCTACAAGTTCGTAAAAGCCAATTATGGTAGGGTGGGTATGTTTAACTAAATTAGAGTTAATAATAGAAAACAAGCTGGCTGCAGCAGCACATATAAGGCCTAATATGATGCCGAGCGTATACTGCGATTCGAACTTGAAGATGAGCACTATACCAGCAATGATCAACAACCCGGAGAAAATTTCGAGTTTGGAGACCGGTTTGCGTTTAATTAGCGGCTCAAAAATAGCTGTAAACAACGTTACCGACGATAAGCACACCAGCGTAACCGACACCGTTGAAACCTTAATAGCCTGAAAAAACAATATCCAATGCCCGCCTACCAGTATGCCGGTAAGTAGCAGGTTAATAAAAGTTTTTTTGCTGATTTTAAGGCTCTGCCTGTTAAATTTAAAGTATAAAAATAACGTAACCGATGCGATAAGCACCCTGTACCAAACCAAATTAACAGCTGTAATGGTGATGAGCTTTCCCAAAATGCCGGTAAATCCCCATATAAAAACTGTGAAGTGCAGTATGAGCAGGTTTTTATTTAGTTCGGGTGATTTTGACATTTAGTGAGCAGTGAATTATGAGTGGTCAGTAATGATTGGAGATTGATAAGTGCTGAATATGTAAGGTTGAGTAGTGAATGAAAGTTAATTCGCTATTGATTATTAACGATTATCTATTCACTTCTCACCACTCTATTTAGGTGCTTTACGCAACAGGTAAAGGCCGGTTAAGCCAAAAAGTACATTGGGTATACAAACCGCAATCATAGGCGGCAAACCGGCTTTGAGCGAGAATACGTTGGCAAACCTATCTACCACAATATAAAGAAAGCAGAGCAGGATACCTATGCCCAGCGGCAAGCCAATACCGCCGCGTACCTTGCGCGATGATATAGATACACCTATCAATGTAAGCACGAATGCAGAAAACGGGTAAATAAAGCGCCGGTATTTCTCCAGTTTGAGTTCAACCAGGCGGCCTGTGCCACGTATGGTTTCTTTGCTTATTTGCTTGGTAAGGTCGGGGGTTGATATGGCGCGGTAAATATTGGTATTGATGTCGTTATTAGCTTCAAAATCTGAAGGCTGCATATCAATAATGGTGTCTTTTTGCGGCAGCTCCACCCATTTTTCTTTCAAGCCGTTTACGTAGCGTATTTTGGGGTTGAAAAACGTCCAACTGTGTTTAAGCGAATCGTAGGTAATACGGTCCGACGTTAATTTTTGCCGCATAACGTCACCATCAAATTTTTCGAGGCTAAAATTGTAACCCGTTTTAACCACGTTATCATATGTTTCAAGGTAAACGTAGGTATGCTCATCCAACTGCATGTGCTGCTCCTTTTTGGTAGGGTCGGTACTGTTGGTGTATGTATCGTCGAATTTAACGCTCAACTGGTTGGTAAGCGGTATAAAATAAACGTTCCCTAAAAAGAAAACCACGAAGATGATACCCGAGGCAATAAAATATGGGCGTAGGAAACGATTGAAACTTACTTTACCGCTTAGTATGGGTACAATTTCGGTTTGATTAGCCATTTTGGCTGTAAAGAATATCACAGCCAAAAAGTTGATGAGCGGAAGCAGCGTATTGGCGTAGTAGGGCAGGTAACCACCATAATACTGGAATACAATGGCACTTAACGGAGCCTTGCTCTTTAAAAAATCGTCGAGATGCTCCGATACGTCGAAAACTACGATAATGATCAAAAACAGCGACAGCGTGAACACGAACGTGCCCAGGTACTTTTTAATTATGTACCAATCGATGATTTTAATGTAGTTATCCAAAAATTTGAACATTACAGGCGCTGGGCTAATTGTTTAACCATGGCATTCTTCCAACTGTAAAAATCGCCATTTATTATATGCTGGCGGGCTTCGTTCACTAACCAAAGATAAAAATGCAGGTTATGCAAACTGGCAATTTGTGCGCCCAGCATTTCGCCCGAGGTAATCAGGTGGCGTAAATAGGCTTTAGAATGTTCACGGTCTACCCATAGGTCACTATCTTCATCAATAACGCTAAAATCATTCTTCCATTTCTCGTTGCGCATGTTGAGGATGCCGTTTTTGGTGAACAGCAGGCCGTGGCGGGCGTTGCGGGTAGGCATAACGCAATCAAACATATCAATGCCCAGGGCAATGTTTTCCAAAATATTAACTGGTGTGCCCACACCCATCAGGTAACGTGGCTTATCGTACGGTAAAATATTGCACACGATTTCGGTCATGGCGTACATTTCTTCGGCAGGTTCGCCAACCGAAAGACCACCAATGGCATTACCCTCACGGCCGAACGACGCGATCACCTCGGCCGAACGCTCGCGCAGATCTTTATATACCGATCCCTGCACTATAGGGAAGAGGGTTTGACTGTAATCGTATTTAGGTTCGGTGCTGTCGAAACGGTCGCAGCAGCG
Source organism: Mucilaginibacter terrae (assembly GCF_031951985.1). Lineage (NCBI taxonomy): Bacteria > Pseudomonadati > Bacteroidota > Sphingobacteriia > Sphingobacteriales > Sphingobacteriaceae > Mucilaginibacter > Mucilaginibacter terrae. The sequence goes on from NZ_JAVLVU010000001.1 coordinate 4,761,927, forward strand.
TTTAAGCCAGCGGTGCGTCATTTCAATAGAACGGCGGGCGTAGCCATAATCGCAAGGGTAGGGCGTGCACTCGTCAAAAGCCATAATAATATCGGCACCAATTACACGCTGGATATCCATGGCCGCTTCGGGCGTAAACAAATGCTTCGAGCCATCAATATGTGAGCGAAACGTAACACCTTCTTCTTTTATTTTGCGCGCCTGGCTTAACGAATATACCTGGTAACCACCGCTATCGGTTAAAATAGGGCCGTCCCAGCCGTTAAATTTATGCAGGCCACCGGCTTTTTCCAACGTTTCGAGCCCTGGACGCAGGTAAAGGTGATACGTATTCCCTAAAATGATCTGGGCCTCAATATCATTCTTTAGCTCACGCTGGTGAACGGCTTTTACCGTACCGGCGGTGCCAACAGGCATAAAAATAGGCGTTTGTATAACGCCATGGTCGGTTGTAATTTCTCCGGCACGGGCCTTTGAAAGTTTATCTTGAGCGGTTAAATTAAATTTCATTTTTTGTAAAGGGCAAAGTTACTAAATAATTAGCCCCACCCAAACCCTCTCATTGCCCCCTCTAAATCTCCCCCGGGAGGGGAGACTTTAATGAAAATTAGCATCTCCTTGTGAAGTTAAATTGCAGTTTGCGTGAGGGATAGCAGTGGAAAGCCCACAGTGCAGCGTAGCGAAACGAGGACTTGCAACGAATAGCCCGACCCGCCTCAGGCGGGGCACGCCCATGTTGTAGTTATTAGGTTATTATGTATAGTTGATAGATTCGTTTTACAAATTCTGATTACTATGTAAGGTTTTAAAATTCCAGATGAAGAATAGAGAAAATTAGAGGCTCTGAGAATCGGTTATACGGAAGCATACTGTACCAATGTGCATATAAGTCAAGCAGATGGGGTTAATTCCGGCCTGCAAAAATAGTGGTTAGGCGATTCAATCGCCAACTCATATTAAGCACTCGTTGCAAACGAGCGCAAAAATATGCATCGATATTCAAACTGCCTTGGTAGCACCCTCTAAATCTCCCACGGTAGGTGAAACTTTAAAACAAAAATACTTTTAGAGCCCTCCCTCCCGGGGAGGGTTTGGATGGGGCTTTTAATAAACTATCTAAATTCAACTAATTCCCAAACAATTCGGTTAAAATTAACAAATTTGCCATTTGTAATAATAGCCCCGAATTTGGAACAATATATACCCCTGGCCTTACTGTGTTTTTTAGTGCTTTGCTTTGTTTGGCAAATGGGCTTTTTGCTGGTAGTGCCGCGCCGTTTGGCTGCTTACCATGTGCCTGATGAAGACGTTGTGGCGGGTAATCTTCCCATCTCGGTAATTATAGCCGCCCGTAATGAGGCCGAAAATTTAACCCAATATTTACCCGCTATTTTAGAACAGGATTATCCTCATTTTGAAGTGGTTGTAGTGAATGATTGTTCGGTTGATAACAGCCGGTGGGTGTTAGAAGATTTTGCCAAAAACTATCCGCACCTTAAATTGGTTACTGTTACTGAACACCCCCGCTTTAAAACCGGGAAAAAGTTTGCCTTAACCATGGGTATAAAAGCCGCCAGTCACGAACATCTTTTGTTTACCGATGCCGATTGCGAACCGGCTTCGCCACAATGGATCGCGCGTATAGCTGCCAATTTTACACCCGGTGTGCAAATTGTATTGGGATACTCTCCATACCGCAAACGCCGTGGCTTTATTAATGCTTTTACACGTTTCGAAACCTTAAAAACTGCTATTACATACATTTCGGCGGCATTAGGGCGTAATGCTTACATGGGTATTGGCCGTAATTTGGCTTACACCAAATCGTTGTTTTTTAGCGTAAAAGGTTTTGCCTCGCACCTGCATATTTTGGCCGGCGATGATGATCTGTTTGTAAACCAAAACGCCACGACTGATAATACTGCGGTTGAAATTCATAAAGATGCTTTTGTTTATACCGATGCTAAACGTACTTTAGGCGGATACTTTCGCCAAAAGAAACGCCACATGGGAGTAGGGGGCTTGTATAAAAACAAGCACCGCCGTATGCTGAGCTTTGAAGCTTTAAGCGGTTTCTTTTTTTATGTGGCATTAGTATTGTGCATAGTTTTTAAAGTACAACTACCAATTATAGCCGGGTTATACATCGCACGATTAATAACTCAAATTATTGTTTACATAAAGTCGGCTAAAAAGCTGACCGGGAAGGATTTGATATGGTTTTTGCCATTCTTTGATTTGCTGTATTATGTGTACTTGAATGTGTTTGGTTTAATAGGAACATTTGTAAAAACCATACAATGGAAGTAAACGCTAATTTTACCGATAACGCCAAAAACGACTATCAACTGGTGCTGAAAGCAAGGGCGGGAAGCCAGAAAGCTTTTGCCGATTTGATGCAACGCTACAAGGATTCGATATATTTTATGTCGCTCAAGATGGTGAACAACCGCGAGGATGCCATGGATATAACGGTTGAAACTTTTGCCAAAGCGTTTGAAAAACTGGATAAGTACCAGCCTGATTACGCATTTAGTACCTGGCTGTTCAGGGTGGCTACCAACAACTGTATTGATTTTTTGCGCAAAAAGAAGCTCAACACCGTTTCTATCAATAATATGATGGATGAGGAGGACGACCGTCCGTTGCAAATTAAGTCGGACACGCTGAACCCCGAAGAGTTCTCTATCAAAAAGCAGCAATCGAACGAGATAAAATTACTCATTGAAAGCTTACCGCCGCGTTATCGTAACTTATTAACGTTGAGGTATTTCGACGAACTCTCGTACGAGGAAATTGCACAGCAACTCGACCTGCCGCTGGGTACTGTAAAGGCACAATTGTTTAGGGCCAAGTACCTGCTGGGCAACATTATTAACCGTATTGACCGATAAATGGACGCCGGACTGATCCCCAAATATTTCCCCGAAATTACTGCCGAACAACAAAGCCAGTTTAACCAACTGGCCGAACTTTATAATCATTGGAACCAGCAGATCAACGTGATATCGCGAAAGGATATGGATTTGCTGTACGAGCGCCATGTGCTGCACTCATTAGGTATTGCCAAGGTAATGGGCTTTTTGCCTGGCGAAAAAGTGCTTGATGTAGGCACAGGTGGCGGTTTTCCCGGTATCCCGCTGGCAATTATGTTTCCCGAAACCAGCTTTCATCTGGTCGATTCGATAGGGAAGAAGATCAAGGTAGTGAGCGAAGTGGCATCGGCCATTGGCCTTAAAAACCTGGAAGCTACGCACAGCAGGGCCGAGCAAATTCCCGGAAAGTTTGATTTTGTGGTAAGTAGAGCGGTAACGCAGTTGAAGGATTTTTATCCATGGGTAAAAGGCAAATTCAACAACAAATCGAAGAATACGTTGCCTAACGGCATTTTGTATTTGAAAGGGGGAGACCTTAAACAGGAAATTGCCGAGTCGGGTTTAGCCGTTCAGCAATACTTCCTGAAGAACTACTTTGAGGAAGAGTTCTTCGAGACTAAGCAGGTGATATATGTGAAGGGGTGATCTATATTCTTGACCAAACTACGTTTACAAATTCGGTAACGCCGTTTTTGCCAACGCTTTCGCCGAATCTTTTAATGGTGGCCGCATCATTAGGCTTATGATAAAAGGTACTTTTTGCATGAAGTAAGGTGCCTAACTTTTCTTTAGTGCTAATTCTGGCCGACAGTTTTTCGAGAGCCAATGCATCATATAACTTTCCTTTGATCAAGAACCATGAATGGTCTCCGTGTTTTACTGGTTCGTGATTTTTTATATTTTCCGGTTTAAGTTTATCAATCTGAATATAAACCAGTTGGGGGCGCACATACATATCGGGTTCAAAGCTTGTAATAAATTTCCCCGGCTCTGGGGTTATGCCCATAAACACTGTTCCTATGTAATGTTTTTGGTTCATATTAAAGGCACTTGCTTTTTTTGTTTTTGTTGAATTTTCAGTATTATCAACCGGCGGTGGGGGCGGCGGAATATCGTCTTTCCTTTTTTGCGATGCAGGTTTTTCAACAGGTGGCGGTGGCGGAGGAAGTAAAGGCCTTCTGACTTTGTTAGGGTTACGAGGGTCTATTGGTGGGGGCGGTGGAAGTACTAAAATGCTGGTTGCACTGTTTGATGCATTCGTTGTTTCTACATTAATTCCAAATTTTTGCTTCAGGTCTTTCCTGTCTTTTTTTGTTAAAGTTTGCGCTGTATAAATCAGTTGTTTGCCACCAGCGCCGTTTAGTTTCAACTGGTCGGTTATGGTTGATGTGTTGCCGCTTGTAACTTTTAAACGCATTTTTTTTACCGAATCTTTTTTGGTGGAAGTGCTTTCCGGAGTTATAACAGCTTCGAAGCCGGCAGTAGGTTTGCTAATTACTTTTCCATCTGCTGTACGTATGGTTGGAGGTGGAAAAATTATTTTACCTGATTGAAAGTTATTTACTGTTTCATAAGTAGTTATGCTGGTTGATGTGAGGTTGTTTTTAGGTGTTTTTCCCCATTCAAACTTAAACCCATAGTCTTTACTAAATGCGGCCGATGAGGCGCACAACATACCTGCACAAAGGGGCAGGGCCATGAGGTAATTTAGCCTGGCTAAACTACCCGAGCGTTTTTGATAAAGCTTCATTATTCGTGATTTTAAAAGTTGTTTCTCTGAAAAATGATTGGCGAAGCTAAGGCCGTTGTTTTGGCAGGCCTGGGCTATTAAAAAATCCACGTAGCCGTCCTGCTCGGTTTTTTCCGCCGTAAGGCGGTCGGCCTCAAATTCGTGCAGTGCCTTGAGGCTGTTTTGCAACAGGTACACAGCAGGGTTAAACCAGCAGATGATTTTTAGCAGTTCGGTAAACAGCACGTCGTAACTGTGTTTTTGGGTAATGTGCACCAGCTCGTGCTTTAAAATAACTGGCTGCAGTTGTTCCTCATCGGCAGCAAATAAGAAGCGCATGAACGAAAAGGGAGAGAGCGTTCCAGGCACGAATACCAGCGTGTAGCCATCGCGTTGTTCTCGTTGACTCGTAAAAATCAATTTTAAGAGCCTGTAAAGCTTTGCGCATAGCAAAACGAAGCCAAGTATGGCTCCGGCTATGTAAAGCGCTGTAATAGCTCTAAAGGGCTCAAATATGGCTTGTGGTTGCGGAGCTGGTGTAGCCATTTGCATCACTTCAGTAAAAACTGCCTGAGTTAATACCTGCGTAACCGGGACAGGCGCGGGCCTTGCAAAGCTTATTTGTACCAGCGGAATGGCAAAACACAGCAGGGCAGAGGCCAGCAGGTAAGCCCGGTTGGCACTGTGAAAAGTTTGCCTGCGCAATAGCAGCCAATAGCCACCGTAGGCAAGGGCGAGGTAAACGTTTACCTCGAGCAGGTATTGCAGCAGGTTAATCATCGCTGCTTTTTTTGCGGCTGCGTTCGGCCAGTAAAATAAGTTCGGCCAATTCGCTCAGGTTTAGCTTCTGTTCTTTCACCAGGTATGACACGAGGCTTTTGTACGAATTGTTGAAATAGCTTTTGATCACCTTATCGAAAGCGAATTTCTTGTAGTCTTCCTCACTCACGGTAGGGAAGTACACGTGCGAGTTTCCGTACGCTTTGTGGTCCACAAATCCTTTGGTTTCGAGCACACGCACTACGGTGCTCACGGTATTGTAGGCAGGCTTCGGGTCGTCGGGCATCTGGTCGAGTATCTGCTTTACAATACCCTCTTTCAGCTTCCATAAAATCTGCATTACCTGTTCCTCTGCTTTGGTTAATTCTTTCATCGTTTTTTTGGGCTAAAAAGGTAAACTATTTCGATAGTTTAAGTAAACTATGCGAATAGTTTGCGAACTGTTTTTATAGTTCGAATAGCCGAAAGTACTACTATTTTTATAGTTTGCAAACTGTTTTTATAGTTTTGTTTGTCAAAAGGCTTTTTTTGCGCTTAAAAGGCCATTTTTCAAAAAAAATTTTCTTACCCTACGGGTAAATTATGAGGTGTTGTTAAATTGCGGCCGCATCATGACACTTAAACACCAAATTGCTTTATCACTTATTAAGGGCATCGGCCCCACGTTATCAAAATCTTTACTGGCCTATTTTGGCAGTGCCGACGAAGTTTTTTAATGGCCCGGTAGGGCGTTTTAAACGCGTACCCGGCATTGGCGATAAAACTATTGAGAGCCTTAATCTCAATGCGGCTTTGGAGCAGGCCGACCGCGAAGTAGCCTTTATAGAAAAGAATGGCATCGACGTTATATTTTATACCGACGAACGGTATCCTAAAAAACTGAAGAATTGTAACGATGCCCCCATTCTGCTATATAGTAAAGGCAACGCCGATTTAAACAACCAGCGCATAATAAGTATAGTAGGCACCCGCAACGCTACCGACTACGGCAGGCAGCTGTGCAAAGAACTGCTTGAGGATTTACAGCAATACGGCGTGTTAGTAGTAAGTGGCCTTGCATTAGGCATTGATGTAGCCGCCCATAAAGAAAGCCTCCGGCTTAACCTGCCAACCGTAGGCGTATTGGGGCACAGTTTAGATAGGTTGTACCCCAGTCAAAACCGGGCAATTGCCGATAAAATGATATTAAACGGTGCCCTTCTGAGTGAGTACCCCTCAGGCACCAAGCCCGACAGAGAGAACTTCCCGCAGCGTAACCGCATTGTGGCCGGTATGGCAGATGTTACCGTGGTGGTAGAGGCCGGTATTAAGGGTGGGGCATTAATTACGGCCGAAATTGCCAATTCGTATAATCGCGATGTATTTGCATTTCCGGGGCGTACAACTGATGTGTACTCGGAAGGTTGTAACTTTTTAATTCGGAATAACAAGGCCGGCTTGCTCACCTGCGCGGCCGATTTGGCTTACCTGATGGGCTGGGACACGCAAACTAGTACCCAGGCAAAGCCCAAACAGTTTGCATTACCTATTGATTTAACCGAGCAGGAACGCAATATATGGCAACTACTTTACGAGAGTAAAACCCCCGTGGCTATTGATGAACTAAGCATTCAGCTTAACATGCCCGTAAGCACCTTAGCCATGAATTTACTAAACATGGAAATGCAAGGCTATATTACGGCTAAGCCGGGGAAAATGTATGTGATTGGGTGATTTTAGCTCGCCAAGTCATTGCGAGGTAAGAAGCAATCTCTGCGTAAGATGGTCTGCCAATGACGAGCTTTGCTGCTGGTAGCTCCGCATCCCCACCTTGTCATTGCGAGGAACGAAGCAATCTCTGCATTTGCAAATACTATTCCGCTATTAGTTCTTCGTATAGGTCTTTCCAATCAGGGTTTAAAGCAACAATTAAGTCAATCTTACTTTGACGATTACCGCCTTTAATTAGCTTTTCGGCAGCAATAGCTTCCTCGATATGTGCATAAGCAAAATAATAAACCAATTTATGGCAGTGATACTTAGCTGTAAAACTATTGGGATGTACGTTGTTTTTATGTTGCCATATCCGACTAACAATATCTGAAGTAACACCTGTATAAAATACCGAGTGTCGCTTATTAGTCATGATGTACACGCAGCCGCCTCGTTCCATAGTTTTAGATGTTATGATGTAAATTTATCTATCTGAAAGAATATCTTACGCAGAGATTGCTTCGTTCCTCGCAATGACGGGTGAGTAGGTTTCCATTCACTAAGATTTGGGCTAATAATTTGTACGATTATTCTCCGCATAGGTTGCTTCGTTCCTCGCAATGACGAAGATTATTGCGGTACACTATACCACGTAATCACGCCCGATTCATGGGTTATCTCCTGCCAGCTGTCCGCATCCTCAAATACTAATACTATGGCGGCGCAGGTGGGTACATCGCGCACTTTGCCGGTTAAGTTAAGTAACAGGTAGGCTATGCCAGGATTGTGGCCTACCATGGCTACAAAATCATACGCGTTCGAAAAATGGTTGATCTCGCGCAGCAGCGTACGCTCGCTGGCCTCGTAAATGGCTACTGTTGCCCTGGGTTGGGGTATATTAAGGCTGATTGATAAAATATCGGCAGTGGTTTGTGTGCGCAAGGCCGAGCTGCAAATTATCTGCTCGGGCACCAGCTTTTCGGCTTGTAGCTTTTGCGCAAGTTGCTTTACGTCGTTTTCTCCTTTTACTGATAACGGGCGATGAAAATCACCACCGGCAGCAAATTCTTCTGCCTTGGCATGCCTTACGAGGAGTAACTTTTTCATTAAGTATAAATGTACAAAAACGGTGCAATTTGTTAACAATTATTTATTGGCTGTTTTATATATAAAAAAAGAGGAGACAATGCTCCTCTTCCTAAATAACTGTTGTTTTATTTTTTAGAAGCTGTAACCGGCTGTAATGCAGTAAACACGATTTTTAAGGCTATACCCGTTGTTACTGCCGGGCAGTACGCTTGTTAAACCAAAATCGGAGTTTACACCTAAACTTAGTTTGTTTGTGAATTGAAATCCAATTAATACAGTGATACCAAAATCGGTACGTTTAATATCGCTGTTGTTATCACTTCCGAGGGTTAAATCAACGCTTACGTTTTGGCCGTTAACTTTATCTTCGGCTTTGGCCGATAAGGCATAGGCTGCATAAGGGCCACCGCCAAAATAAAATTTACCCGCGCTTAACGGTACCGAATACACCAGATTAACAGGTATTTGCAGATAGCTGAATTTTAATTTACCGGTGCTTTGACCATCATTAGAGTTGCCACCTTTACCGGTGTAGTATAAGCCTGGTTGTAATGAAAGGCCATTGTTTCCCAGAGGAGCATCAGCATAAGCTCCTGCAGTAAACATGGTAACACTACCCGATGTAGCAGTTACAGATGAGCCACTGCTTGAAGCTTGTAATGAGGCAAAGTTTACACCAGCTTTAATTCCAAAAGTTGTTTTGGTTTGTGCAAATGCCAGTGATGCGGCCGCCGCGGCAACCATGGTTAGTAATAGTTTTTTCATGTTGAGGTGTGTTTATGAATGTAAGGTGTGTTATTAAAAGCTAAAACCCAGGGATAGGGTAATGGTGCGTGTTTTGGCTTTGCCCTGCGAGTTTTTATCGCCGTTAATATTGGCAATACCGTAATCATAATTAGCGCTTACTAAAAAGCCATTATTAAGCCTGAAACCCGCCAAACCGGTTACACCGTAATCAAGGCGCTTAACGCCATCTTGGGTGCCAATTTCAACATTGGGGTCAACATCGCCATCAAGGTCTATAACAAAAGGACCGTCTTCATATCTTTCTTTAATATAACCGCTTGCCGATGCCTTTATGGCTACTGCTGCAAACGGGCCGCCGCCAATAAATAATCTTCCTGCATTAAAGGTACTGTTAAACAAAAAATTAACCGGAACCTGTATATATGCAATATTTGATTTTAAGTTGGCATCGTAAGTGTATGTGGAAGTGCCATCAATTTGTTGTTCGTAATGTTTGTAGCTAAAGCCTTTGCCCGAATAGTAAACACCCGGCTGAATGGAGAAACGTTCGGTAACAGCAACATCAGCAAATACGCCTGCCGAAAAGTTGGTTGAATAACCTGGGTTGATAATAAGGCCCGATGCATCAGCCGTTAAGCTCATGGTTGTGCGGTTTACACCAGCTTTTATGCCAAAAGTGGTTTGTACAGGTGGGGCCGGGAATTGTGCAAATGCGGTACAAAAAGAAAGCGCAGCTAACGCAGTAAGTAGGGTTTTTTTCATGAATTGTGATAATGCCAGTAAAGCCCCGAATATATGAAAAATAACTACAAGGTTAGTTTCTATTTAAATATGAAACTTACAGCTTTCAGGCATTAGCAAAATTTACCAAAATGGCATCATCAATATTATGCATACACTTAAAATGCCCCAACGGACATTTTTCCTGGCCAAATTTGGAGCAGGGGCGGCAGGGCAAATCAACGCCTACTACCAACGCATCATTAACCTGGTACGGTTGTACACCCAGCAATTCGGGCACGGTGGCTCCCCAAACCGATGCTATGGGAATATTAAAAGCTTCGGCAATGTGGGTTAGGCCGGTATCAAAACCTATTAAGCGTTTGGCTTTTGATAAGATGAAGACAGATTCATCCAAAGAAGTTACTCCGCAAATATTGAGTACATGGCTTCCGGCCGCCGCTGCAATCTCGTCACCATTAGCTTTTACATCGTTTCCGCCTAATAACAATACGGGTTGATCAATTTGCCGGCAAATATCGGCCACCTTGGCATTGGGCATACGCTTGGTATTGTGCGTAGCGCCAATTACAAACACTATATAGTTATGCCGATGGCTTGCGGGCAGCAAATCATCTAACAAGTACTGCTTTTTAATATAATAATTAATGGGTTTGCCATCGTTAACAATACCCAGCGGGGCAACGGCTTTCAAATACCGGTCGACCAGATGTACAGGCGGCACCAGTTTGAGGTTGAATTTTAAGCTGAGCCATTTACGCAGGCGTTGCTTATCATATGTGTATGATTTTATTCCAGTGCGTAATTTAATGATAGATGTGCGCAGGTTAGTGTGCAGGTCTACCAGTATATCGTACTTTTCGGCTTTAATCTCCCGTATGGTATCGCTGAGTTTTGGCTGCAGCAAAAGTAGCTTATCAACGTAAGGGTTATTATCGTAAATGTACCTGAAGGCAGGCTTGGTTAAAAAATGTACTTCGGCACCGGGCAATTGCTCTTTAAGGCAGCGCACTACCGGGGTAGTGTAAATAATATCGCCCATGGAGCTAAAGCGGATCACCAGTACTTTCATTTGTCTTACAAATACGTTATCAGGACTGCTGGTTCCTGATTTTTTGAATGATGGATGTGGAGGAGTAGCCCTCTACAAAGGTAATAGTTTTTACTTCGCCGCCGTTGGCCAGCACTTCTTTAGCACCTACAATGTTCTCAATTTCATAATCGGCACCTTTTACCAATACATCGGGCAGTAGGGTACTGATGAGGTTTTGCGGGGTATCTTCATCAAACAGCACCACGGCATCTACAAAAAAGAAAGCGGCCAGCAATGCAGATCTGCTATCCTGCCCGTTAACGGGTCGGCTTTCACCTTTCAACCGCTTAACCGATGAATCGGCGTTCAGGCCAATGATGAGTTTGTCGCCCAGTTCGGCAGCCTTGCTTAAATAAGTGATATGCCCTATGTGCACCAAATCAAACACGCCGTTGGTAAACACCACCTTTTGACCTTGCTGTTTCCATTCAGTTACTTTGGTTTGTAAGGCGGATAAACCTGTAATTTTATTAAGTAGTGTACTTTCGAGGTTAGGCCGCATATTAAACTGTGGTAATAGCCGCTTTGCGAGTTTCAAATTTTTCCTTTATCTGCTCAAATGATAATGTATTCAAACAGTTTTCTTTGCTAACACCGCCTTTACGGGCCGCCAAAATACCATAGTGCATATCATTAAAACCTTCAATACGGTGCGCATCGGGATTAATAGAAAGCATTACACCTTTTGATATGGCGTACTGGCACCAGCGCCAGTCTAAATCCAGGCGTCGTGGGTTGGCGTTAATTTCGATGATTACATTGTTGGCGGCACAGGCATCAATTACCTTTTCATAATCCAGTTCATATCCGTTGCGGCTCAATAATAACCTGCCGGTAGGATGGCCTAATATGGTAGTGTAAGGGTTTTCGATGGCTTTGATAATACGGGTAGTGGCTTTCTCTTTATCCATTTTAAGGTTGGAGTGAACCGAGGCCACCACAAAGTCAAACTTTTCGAGTATATTATCAGGATAGTCTAATGAGCCATCCCCTAAAATATCCGACTCAATACCTTTAAATATATGGAAGTTGTCGAGTTTGCTGTTGAGCTTTTCAATTTCCTGGTGTTGCTGTAACACGCGTTCGATGCTTAGGCCTTTGGCATACACGGCGCTCTTGCTGTGATCGCAAATGCCCAGGTACTCCAGTTTCATCTCATCGCGGCAGTACAGTGCCATTTCTTCGAGGGTGTTTATGCCGTCGCTCCAGGTACTGTGATTGTGCAGGGTACCTTTCAGGTCGGCAAAATCAATCAGGTCGGGCAAAAAGTCAACCGCTGCTTTATTAATAAAGGCGGTGCCTTCGCGCAGTTCGGGTGCCATCCAGGGCAGGCTTGCTTTTTTGTAGATGAATTCTTCGCTTTCGGGCTGATCTATCGCATCAACAATGCGCGATAATACGGCTTCTACATGGCCGTCGTTACCGGTGTAGGTAAACAGATCGCGGTAAAAAAAGCGTTTATCGCTAACTATAATGCTTACCAACAGTCCGTTAGCTGTTTCTCCGCTTACCCGGCAATCGGTTACAGCAATATTGTTTAACAAGGTAGAAGTGCTCAGGCTGTTTAGTGCCAGTTCCGCATCGCGTGTTCCCAATACCACCACCAGTTCTGATACTATTTCGCAACACCTGCGATAATCGCCTGCATACTCAATCAGCGCACCCGGGAACATGGATTTTAATAACGCCATTAGTTCTTTAGCCTCGTGCTGCGCCTGTGCATACAGGAATTTACCATTACTGGCCATCCTGAACTCGAGCGATTTGATGATCTCGTCTTGCGTTTTTATACCAAAGCCTTTGGCCTCCACCAAACGGTTTTCATTACAGGCGTAATAGAGCTCACCTGTGTTTTCGATGCCTAACTGTTTCCATATTATGGCAACCTTTTTGGGGCCGATGCCTTTAATGTTCAGCATTTCGGCAACACCATCGGGGGTGGCAGCCAGCAGGTCTTCTAAATCTTTAAGGGTACCTGTTTCCTGCAGCTCCTTTATATAGGCCGCAATGCTTTTGCCTACGCCTTTTATCTGGGTAATTTCTTCGAAGCTTTTATCGGCCAGCTGGTAGGGCAGTTTATCAATAGTGAACGAAGCATTGGCAACCGAGCGTATTTTAAACTCGTTTTGCTCATGCAGTTCCATAAATTTAGCCAATAATTTAAGCCGGCCGGCAATAGGTTTATTTTCCATAGAAACAGTAAGGCTGTAAAAATACAAAAGCCATTCTCAAAGAACAGCTTTTGTTGGTATTTTGTTGTTGGCCGTAGGCCATAGTTAATAGATGATGGTTTATGGTAAGAAGCTTGGCTATGAACTATCATCTATGAACCATGAACTTCGAAGCAGCGCTTCGCTACTACCACTTCTCCGTAACAAACGGCAAACGTGCTTGCGGTACGCGTATCATACCTTGCAAAGTTTTCATTTGCGAGTAGTATTGGTAGCTATCGCCCAGTTCTGATTTTAGCATATGGGTTTTTACACGGGTTTCTACATCGTTAGTAAGACCTTTAAAAAATCCTTTTTGCTCGGGGTAGGCTACTAATTTATAGTCTTTAAGTTTGGCTTTTTTGGCGGCACTGGCAATGGCATCATTAATGTTGCCTAAACGGTCAACCAACCCAATTTTGAGGGCTTGCTCACCGGTCCATACACGGCCCTGGCCTATGCTGTTAATGTATTCCTGGCTCTTTTTACGACCAGTTGCCACGGCTTTGGTAAAATCATCATACCCGTGGTTAATTTCATCCTGCAAAATGGCGTGCTCCTCGGGGGTGAGCGGGCGACTAACATCACCTAAATCGGCAAATTTGCCGGTTTTAACGCCATCGAAGGTAATGCCCAGTTTATTGTTTAAAAAGTTTTGCATGTTGGGCAATATGGCAAATATGCCAATAGAGCCGGTAACAGTATTAGGTTCGGCAAAAATTGAATCGGCCGCGCACGAGATGTAGTAACCACCCGAAGCAGCATAATCGCCCATTGATACGATAACCGGTTTAACCTTTTTGGTGAGGCTAACCTCGCGCCATATCACATCAGATGCCAGCGAACTACCACCCGGAGAGTTTACACGTAAAACTACGGCTTTAACCTTATCATTTAAACGTGCCTTACGCAATGCTGCTGATATGCGCTCTGAACCGATGGTGTTATCATCGCCCTGGCCACCGTTAATTTCGCCCGAGGCATATATCATGGCAATCTGGTTACCCGAGTCTTTATCCTTGTCGCCGGTTTCGTCGGCACCGCTGTCTTTGGCGTAAGCGGCAAGGTCAACACCTTTTAAATCTTTGCTCAGGCTAATATCGGTGCGTTTTTTTAACTCGTCGAGTACCTCATCCTTGTATTTTAAACCGTCAACCAGTTTATATTTTAGGGCATCGGCAGGGTAGTGTACGCGCAACTCGTTAGCCATAACGTACAGGCTGTCTTTACTAATTTTACGGCTGGTGCTAACACCGGTTAAAAACTGGTTATATAACGAGCCTAAGTACGAAGTAACCTGCTGGCGGTTGGCATCGCTCATTTTATTTAAAAAGAAAGGTTCAACCGCGCTTTTGTAGGTTCCTACCTTTATGATCTGTGCTTCGATGCCCAGTTTATCAAGCGCACCTTTAAAGAAGGTAATTTGTGAACTCATGCCTGCAAATTCAAAAATTCCTTTAGGGTTAATATAAACCTTATCGGCTACGGATGCCAGGTAGTAAAAGCCCTGGGTATAAACTTCAGAATAGGCGATGATAAACTTCTTTGATTTCTTAAAGTCGATAAGTGCATTCCGGATTTCTTCGGCAGTGGCCTGGCCGGCCATCAGGTAACTATCGGTAAGGTATATACCTTTAATATGATCGTCGGTTTTGGCTTTTTTAATGCTGGCCAAAATATCATTAAGGCCCAATTGCTTTTCTTCTTCAAAGCCTAAAAAATCAAGTCCGGCAAGCGGATTATTAGGTGTGCGCTCGGGTATGTTGGTTTTTAACGATATGGTAAGTATCGAATTATCTTCGACCGTAACCTTTTTATCGCTTGTGGCCGTGGCTATAATACCTATAACTACAAACAACATAATAACACCCACCGCAATCATGCCCACAATAGTAGCCAGTACGAACTTGAAAAATTGTTTCATTAACTATTATAAATGATTTAACTATGCAAACTTAATAATTGGTACAATATAATGTTTAGAGTACTCCATATAATATTTGTTACAACATGATAGGCGTTTATTTACTGTTGGGTAGTAACCTGGGCAACCGGCAATTGTTTTTACAACAAGCCATAAATCACATTGAAGCCGAGGCAGGTCCTGTTATCAAGAAATCGGGCTTATATGAAACCCAAAGCTGGGGTAAAAATGACGCCCCCGATTATTTAAACCAGGTATTGTTAATACACACCACATTGGCTGCCCCGGCTTTATTGAACAAATTGCTTGATATTGAGTTGTTACTGGGTAGGGTACGTGAAGAAAAGTGGGGGGCGCGGGTGATAGATATTGATATTTTATTTTACGATGATGAGATCATTGATTCTCCTGATCTTAAAATACCGCACCCGGAATTACACAAGCGCCGTTTTACTTTAGAACCTTTAGCCGAAATTGCACCCAACTTTAAACATCCTGTGTTTAAAGTTGATATTGAAGTACTTAAAAATAATTTACAGGATAAATTAGAAGTAAAAAAAATCTATTTTTGAAATAACAATTATTAAACCCCTATGGCCGAGAACCAAACAGACCTTGACTTATCATTTTTATACGAAATTGCCGATGGCAGCGACGAGTTTATTGTAGAATCGATTGATATGTTTTTACAGCAAACGCCAATGCTCATTAGTGAAATAGGTGAGGCCATTGCTGCCCAAAACTGGAACACGGCCGGTGCAGCAGCGCATAAGTTAAAACCTAACCTTGGCTTTTTTGGAATGCACACCACGCAGGGCATGATGCAGGATATTGAGCACATGGCTAAAAACGGTGCCCCTGATGCAAGTGCTTTAAAAGAAAAGTATGAAACCGCTAAGGAGCTTATCGAAGCTAATTTGTTAGATTTAGAAAAGATCAGAGCAGAGAAAAGCGCGTAAGTTATTTGTGCTTTGATGATATTTAGGTAGAGACACAATACGTTGTGTCTCTTTTTTTGTACCCCCGATCTCGAGAAAGTACACAAAAAACGTCATTGCGAGGAACGAAGCAATCTCTGAACCGGGTATAACCACCTTGCATAAGCAGAGATTGCTTCGTTCCTCGCAATGACGCGATGAGAAGTAATATTATATTTTCTAACTCCCTCACATTTGGAGAGGGTTCGGGGGGGGGGCTGCTAAACCGCAGTTACCGTAAAGCTATAGCTTTCCATAATTAAGTTGGCTAACAGGCTTTTACAAGCTTGCTCAACTTTTTCGGATGCGGCGGCTTCGCTTTCGGCTTCAATTTCTAAGGAGATGTGTTTGCCAATGCGTACATTTTGAATTTCGGCCAGTCCAAGGTTTTTCATGCTGCCGGTTACGGCTTTACCTTGAGGGTCAAGAATTTCTTTTTTTGGCATTACGTCAATTTCGGCCTGGAATTTCATACTGTTTGGCAAATCTAATTTGAATGATGGATAAGGCGATATACATTACTATGATCGCCGGAATTGCGGCAAATTTAAAAAACAATATCAGAATTGCCGAAAACAGCAGCAATAAATAGCGGTAAATATTTCGCTGAACATCGCGGTTCTTAAATTTAAGCGACATTAGCGGCAATTCGATCACCAGCATGGTACACATAATGAGTACAAAAAATGCCAGGAAAAAGGGATTAAGTATAAACTGGGTAAAAAATGTGTACTGGTCTTTCAGTATCAACGGAAACGACCCGATCAGAATGGCGTTAGCCGGGGTAGGCAAGCCAATAAAGCTATCGGTTTGGCGTTCGTCATTATTAAACTTAGCCAGCCTCAATGCCGAAAATACAGGTATTAAAAAGGCGATATAATTTAAATAGGTACTTACGCCTTCTATTTGCGGGGCCTGTAAAAACAGGCGGTACATAATAAAGGAGGGAAGCACACCAAAGCTAACCACATCGGCCAGCGAGTCGAGGTCTTTACCAATTAGCGAAAAGGCTTTAAGTACACGGGAGGCCAGTCCATCAAAAAAATCAAATATGGCAGCTAAAAAAATACAGTATGCAGCAAATACCAGGTTGTCCTGAAAGGCAACGAAAACTATCCCCACGCATCCACTAAACAGGTTGGCACAGGTAATGGCGTTGGGTACATGTTTCTGAACGCGATTCCTCATTTCGGCGTTGAAGATAGCCAAATATTGTTAACCATGTATGAACATTGTGTTATTGGCTATAAATCCTAACGGTATTTTAATCTGGTTGTTTGACGAAGAGTTAAACAAAAACGATTGATTGAGCCGTGTGATACTAATGTAATATTGTGAGGTTATGGTACACAAGCAGTCATGCTGAACTTGTTTCAGTACCTCACAGGATAGGTAGTATTCGACCCAAGGAGATATCTTTTTTAAGCGGACAGGCTTACCTATTCGAAAAGATTTCTCTCTACGTTCGAAATGACAAAGTAGTTGTTAGTTAAGTCACTCATTCACCCACTCACTCATTCACTAATTAACAATTGGGCGTTTCCGCCTCAGGCGGACCGAGCTATCCATTACAACCCATCGTTCCGCTATGCTACACTGTGAGGGTTTCGCTTTTATCGCTAACGCAAACTGCGAAAAATACACGTAATACCTTATTTTTAGTCTATAATAAAAAACGTCATTGCGAGGTACGAAGCAATCTCTGCGGTTGCAAGGCGGTTATGCCTGCTTCGTACCTCGCAATGACGCGTGGAATATTATAGATAGCCTGTGGTTGGTGTTGTCACCAACCACCCAGGCCGGGTTACGAATTCATCGATACCAAAAACTCTTCGTTGGTTTTGGTGCCGCGTATTTGTGCCTGTAAAAACTCCATCGATTCGATTGAGTTCATATCAGCCAGGTGATTACGTAATATCCAGATGCGTTGAAGCGTTTCGCGGTCTAACAACAGGTCATCGCGACGGGTACTTGATGCTGTAATATCAATAGCCGGGAAGATACGTTTGTTAGATAACTTACGATCCAGCTGTAACTCCATGTTACCGGTACCTTTAAACTCTTCAAAAATAACCTCATCCATTTTAGAGCCGGTTTCGGTAAGGGCTGTTGCTATAATGGTTAACGAGCCGCCGTCTTCAATGTTACGGGCCGCACCAAAGAAACGCTTAGGTTTGTGCAAGGCGTTGGCATCAACACCGCCCGATAATATTTTACCAGATGCAGGTGCTACGGTATTGTAAGCACGGGCCAAACGGGTGATCGAGTCGAGCAGGATAACCACATCATGACCACATTCTACCATACGTTTTGCTTTTTCGAGCACAATGTTGGCAATTTTTACGTGACGCTCGGCCGGTTCATCAAAGGTTGATGATACCACCTCGGCGCGTACGCTGCGAGCCATATCGGTAACCTCCTCAGGGCGTTCGTCTATGAGTAATATAATGAGGTATACTTCAGGGTGGTTTTTGGCAATGGCATTGGCCACATCCTTTAGTAACATAGTTTTACCGGTTTTAGGCTGCGCCACAATTAAACCACGCTGACCTTTACCAATTGGCGAAAACAGGTCCATAATTCGGGTTGAATAGTTACCACCATCGGTAAACAAATTCAAACGTTCTGACGGGAACAACGGCGTTAAGTGATCAAAAGGTACACGGTCACGCACTTCGGCAGGTACACGGCCATTAATAGCCTCTACACGCACCAATGGAAAGTATTTTTCTCCTTCTTTTGGCGGACGGATGCTACCGCGAACGGTATCACCGGTTTTTAAGCCAAAAAGTTTAATCTGCGATTGTGATACGTAAATATCATCAGGAGAGGTCAAATAGTTATAATCAGATGAGCGGAGGAAACCGTAGCCATCGGGCATAATTTCCAGTACGCCTTCGTTAACAATAACGTTGTCAAAGTCGAGGTTGATCTCTTCTTTTTTACTGTCGCGATTGTTATCGCGGTTATTTTCACGCTGTTGCTGACCGTTCTCGCGTTGTTGATTATTGTTATCACGCTGTTGGTTGTTTTCGCGTGGTTGCTGGTTTTGACCCTCGCGCGGGTTACCAGGTTGACGGCGATCGCGCTGCTCAAATTTTTGAGTACGCGGACGCACACCTTGCTCAACAAATTGCGTTGCGAAAGGGGTATGGGTGCCTTCGGTAGGGGCGGTAACGGCCTCCACATCGTTTGGCGTGCCTGCAACGGCAGTTTCTGCCTGTACAATAGGCTCTGGCGCTGCAAATAAATCTACAGCTGGAGTAGCTTCGGCTTCTGCGCCTGCAGGAGTTTTGGCTTTTAAAGTACGGGTACGTTTGCGGGGTTTATCGTCGGCTGCGGCTTCTTCATCAGCAGGTGATGCCTGGGCGGCAGGTGCATTATCGTAATTATTATTTAGTACTGATTGTTGAGTCCTTGCGGTTTCAATAAGCTGTTCTTGTTCTTTAATACGGGTTACCAGTTGGGCTTTGCGCAACTCGTCGGCTTCGGCAATACCCAAATCTTTAGCCATTTGACGCAATTCTGACACTAATTTGTCATTCAATTCGGTTTTCTCGGGCATGGGGGTGAATTAAAAATTCAAAAAGGGATAAATTTGATTATTTATTTTATACGAAAATTAGTCTTGCTGCTGTAATGCACCTTGATTAAAATAGTTAATGTATTGTAAGCAACGTGGGAATTTTTACAACTTTTCTTTAGTGCAAGAAAAATTTAGTGTTGGAAACGCTGCAATAGTAACCAATAATTTTAAAATGCACAATTATTTTAAAAAATAGTTACACAACGCTAACACTTCGGGCTATTTTTAGTTTTTTTGCCGGGCAAAAAATATTCATTTTCTTAATATTATGCTTTCACGCCAGCAGCTCATCAGTCAAATTAAACAAAAAAAATCTTTTTTGTGTGTAGGTTTAGATACCGACCTTGAAAAAATACCGGCCTTTTTACATGAGTATGAAGACCCGATTTTTGAGTTTAACAAACGCATTATTGATGCCACTGCCGATTTATGTGTGGCCTACAAACCCAACGCTGCTTTTTATGAAACCTACGGCGTTAAAGGCTTGCAAAGCCTTATTAAAACTTACGAATACTTGCCCAAAGAATGCCTGAGCATTATAGATGCCAAGCGCGGCGACATAGGCAACACCAGCGACCGCTACGCCCGTGCCTTTTTTGATGAAAAAGCCAGCGGTATGGGCTTTGATGCCATTACCATTACCCCTTACATGGGGCACGATAGCATTACCCCATACTTAGCATACGAGGGCAAGTGGATCATTGTACTGGCATTAACCTCATCCGTTGGTAGTCATGATTTTCAGTACCTGCAAACTAACGAGGGCTTGCTGCATGAAGCCGTTATTAATAAGGTAAACACTTTGGGTGGTACCGACCGCATTATGTTTGTAGTAGGCGCCACCAAAGGCCAGGAGTTTGAAAACATACGCAAACATGCACCCAACAACTTTTTATTAGTTCCTGGCGTTGGTGCACAGGGTGGTAGCCTGGAAGATGTGTGCCGTTATGGTATGACGAAAGAGTGCGGCTTGTTGGTAAATTCATCACGCTCCATTATATACGCATCCAACGGTACCGATTTTGCCGACGCTGCCCGTGAAGAGGCTTTGAAGTTGCAGGAGCAAATGGTAGTTGAGTTAGAGAAGGCTGGGATAATTTAGTTCCATAGTAAGCCACGTCATTGCGAGGTACGAAGCAATCTCTGCGAAAGTTGGGTTGTGCAATGACTTATTGCAGTGCCCTGTTAGGACAGGTAAAGTGAGTTAACCCACGCCTGTTGATGTACTTTTTCTTTTGCTAAAAGAAAAAGTACCAAAAAGAAAAGGCTGCGGCTACGTTATGTTGCTACATAGGGTTGTACTTTCACTCGAGCCTGTGGTTGCCGCAACATTCCTGATGCCGCGAAAAGAAATATATGTCAGGGTAGTGCATTATATGTTAGCATACCGCAATGCAGTGAAAAGGAGCGTTGGCATGCCATGGCGCCCGGCCGGGAGTATGGCCTGTGGGGTGGCAGGGATTGCCATGGCTTGAATTTTTGCTACTTTTGTTTCAAGACAAAAGTAGTAGCCTCCGCGGCAATAAGCGGTAGATAAGCGATAAGTTAACCAACATCCACATAAATCTGCTTAAAATGAGGATACAACTCCTGAATATCCTTCTTCAAAGTAGCTATACTCAAACCAACCTCTCCAACATCAATCCCTTGTTTAAACCGAACCTTCAATACTAAAATTACCTCCTCGGGTGCCAGATACATGGATTGATGAGATTCCACCTGCTTTACATTTTCAAAACTTTCGGCTAAAGCGATAATTTTTTGGAGCTCCTCTGCCGATGCACTTTCGCCCATCAGCAAACTCCGGCTTTCACGAACGAGCAGAATGGCTACGGCGGTTAAGAGCAAACCGATCATTACCGACGCAATGCCATCTATATAAGGATTACCTAATATTTGCCCTAACAAAATGCCGGTAAAGGCAATGAGTATACCTATCACATCGGCGGCATCTTCAAACAGCACCACAAAGGTAGATGGGTCTTTGCTTATGTGTACGGCTTCCCAAAAGGGCATGTTGCCGCGCTGGCGTTTAAACTCCCGCATGGCGGTGATGAAAGATATGCCATCGAAAATAAAAGCAATGCCCAGCACAATGTAATTCCAGATCGGATTTCTAACTTCCTGCGGATTCATAATGTGTTCCACACCTTCATATATAGAAAAGCCGCCGCCCAATGCAAAAAACAACAGCGATACCATGAACGACCAAAAGTAAAGCTCCTTACCATAGCCAAACGGCCGGTTTTCATCGGCCGGTTTTTGGCTTTTACTGATGCCAAG
This sequence comes from Mucilaginibacter terrae, assembly GCF_031951985.1. Lineage (NCBI taxonomy): Bacteria > Pseudomonadati > Bacteroidota > Sphingobacteriia > Sphingobacteriales > Sphingobacteriaceae > Mucilaginibacter > Mucilaginibacter terrae. The sequence continues at coordinate 4,783,654 of NZ_JAVLVU010000001.1, forward strand.
GAGTAATAAAACCTCGTTACTCGTATCAACCAGCGAGTGTATACCTTCTGACACCATGGCCGAACTCCCTGTAAATACTGCGGCAACCAATTTGGTAATGGCTATGAGTAAATTTGCACCAAGTGCGGTGTATATGGGTGTTTTTGAAGCTGGCATTAGCATATATACAATAGCCCGCACATTAGGTTTTAATTAGCAGGTTAAACCTTTTAATAAATACTCAACCAGTATGTTGGTTTGTAGGTAACTATGTAATAAAACAGATAGATTTCAAATAAAATGATAATGTAAGCCTTTTTAAAAATATATTTGCAGCCTACTGCTTTGACTAAACGTACCGCAAAAATATTGACCTCGTTTTTGCTCCTGCTAACTTTTGTTACGGGGCAGGTGATATTGTTTGCGCATACACATAAAACCGAAACTCAATCGGTAAAGCATTACGCCCAAAAAGACAAATCAAAAATTGCTGATGATAACTGTCCCATCTGCGTACAGCATGGTAATGTGCAGTTATTTCTCCAGCATCACCATTTCCATTTCTTTGCTTTAAGCAGTTCTTATGAGCCCGTTGCTTTTGCAACAATTTATCAAAGCATCGAACTGCTGCTTTCGGGTAATAGGGGACCACCTGCTGTATAATTTTTATTGTATGTGAAGTAGTGGGGCAACGCCTGGCTGCTGTATTTCTGTATTTCAAAAAATTATTACTTAGTATCCTATTATCATGAAAATGAAGTTTTTAGGCAGCTTGTTGCTGTTTATATTGCCTGTTTATATATATGCGGCCGTAGCGGCCTTTACCGGTAAAGTTACCGATGTTAAAACCAACGAACCTATTATTGGTGCAACTATCACCATTCCCCAGTTAAAAATAAGCACTACTACCAATGCCAGCGGTGAGTTTACGTTTGGTACCCTGCCTGCACGTGGCCGTTACGTGGTTGAAGTAAGTTACGTAGGCTACCAAACCAGCATTAAAACGGTCGATCTATCTAACCCGGCATCATTAACCTTCACCCTTACGCCAAGCATTATCGAAGCACGTGAAGTGGTGGTTACCGGTACCGTGGTGGCATCCAACAGTAAAAATAACAGCACTTCGGCTGCGGTGGTTAGTAAAGAAGACCTGCAAGGCTCATACACTAACCTTATCGACGCTTTGGCTAAGCAAGTACCGGGCGTAAGCCAGATAACCACCGGTCCGGGTATATCAAAGCCGGTTATACGCGGTTTGGGTTATAACCGCGTGGTTACCCTGAGCGATGGGGTTAAACAACAAGGCCAGCAATGGGGCGATGAGCACGGCATTGAGTTAGATCAGTACCAGGCCGACAAGGTAGAAGTACTGCGCGGCGCGGCATCGTTACAGTACGGCTCAGATGCGATTGGAGGTGTAATTAACCTGGTTGAACCATTGGCACCTGCTCCGGGTAAAATAAGGGGCGAAGTTTTGTCAAACTATTCAACCAATAATGGCTTAACCGGTTCATCTTTAATGTTAACCGGTAACGAGAACGGTTTTGTGTGGAGAGGCCGCGGTTCGTATCAAAATGCTTACTCGTTTAAAACACCAGCCGGATATTTTCCTAACAGCGGCTTTAATAATACCAACCTGAGCGGTATGGTAGGTTTAAACAAAAGCTGGGGTTATTCTCACCTGAATTTTTCGTACTATAAAAACAACATCGGCTTTTTCGACCCCGAAACGGTTAATGATTTATACACTACCGAACATTCGCGCACGTTAGATTACCCTCGTCAGGACATACGCCATTATAAAGTGGCCTTAAATAACAACTTTGTAATAGGTGAGGGCTCCTTAAAGGTTGATTTGGGTTACCAAAAAAACCAACGCCGCGAGCTGGAAGACAGTGCCGATCCATCTTTATTCTTTGACCTGAACACATACTCGTTAGATACCAAATACTCATTACCTGCCCGTAACGGCTGGGAGCCAGTAATTGGTTTGAGTGGAAGCATTGGCCATAGCGTTAACAAAGCCGAAGAAAAGCTGATACCTGAGTATAATGCTTATGCAGCCGGCATATTTGGTTTTGTAAAGAAAACGTATGGCGCCAACACGGTGAGCGCGGGTGTACGGTACGATTATATTCAAAACAAAGGCAAGCAATTATTTGAAGAAGGCGCAGAGCGATTCCCGGGCTTTAAAAATAACTTTAGCAGCGTGAGCGGAGCTTTAGGTTATACCCACGTGTTTAACGAGTATGTAAACTTTAAAGCCAATGCCGGTTCGGCGTTTCGTGCACCAAACCCTGCCGAATTAGGTTCTAACGGTGTACATGAGGGTACCTTTAGATACGAGGTTGGTAACGGTAATTTGAAACCTGAGCGTAGTTACCAGGCCGATGCTACTTTGGAGTTTGGTAACGGTATACTAACCGGTAGTGTTGGCGTGTTTGAAAACTATATACACAATTACATATACGCCTCAAACACCAATAACGAAACTATTGTGGTACCTACGGAGGATTTGGGTACCTACCCGGTTTACCGTTACGGCCAGGTAAATGCCAACCTCTATGGTGCCGAAGCCAGCTTAACCCTGCACCCGGTATCGTTCATCCACTTCCAAAACACGTTTGCTTACACGCATGCGCAAAATAATACGTTCGACAGGCCGCTATCCTTTATCCCGGCCGGAACATTGCGTAACACCCTGCGTTTTGAGCCAAAAGTTAAAGGCTTGCATGAGTTTTACTTTTATGCCGGTGTAGATAATTACTTTAAACAAAACCGCATTGATGCAACGTTTGAAACTCCTACAGACTCATACACCTTGCTTAATGCAGGTATAGGTACTACTATTAAACTGGGTGCACAACGTTTTAAAGTTTATGTATCGGGCGCAAACTTAACCAACAAGCGTTACTATGATGCCCTAAGCCGCCTTAAACCCGGCCGCATAAGCCAGGACAACCTGAATTTGGGCGTATATAACCCCGGCCGTAATATTACTTTCGGGTTTTATATGCCGTTTAATTTGAAGTAGTAAAGATTGATATCCCAATATGTCATTGCGAGGAGCGATAGCGACGTGGCAATCCCCTCGCGTTATAACCATGCAAGTGGAGATTACCACGTCGCCCTCACGCATATTTCCCCACTGCTCCTGGCAATGATATAAGGAGAGCGATTAACAAAAAGGCGCTTATCTCAGTTGATAAGCGCCTTTTTTATGTCATTAGACAACCACTACTATGTTAGTTTATGACACAGCGTTATACACAACGCCCACCTAAAATATATCCCGGTTGTCTTCAGTATTATCCTCCCGTGTACCTTCTTCAGGTAAAAGCTTGTGCGGATCGCTTTCGGGCTTACGGCGATTGTAGATACGGTTTTGATTAAACTGCTCGTGCTCGTAAAAATCTTCGGTAGGTTGTGCGCCAACAGCACCCATAGCCACACCAGCCGCCCCCATGCTCGAAAACACCGTGCGGATGCGCTGCTCGTGTTCGGCATCAAAAGTTTCCTTTTCGTAGGTTGGCAGGCCAAAAATGTGGCTAACTTCAATTTGAGGTACTACTACGTAATCATCATCTTCATGCAACTCTACCACACCAATAGGGATGAGTATTTTGCGGGCTTCAAGCCTTAAATCGTTGGCATCGGTATCAACCACCATATATCGTACCTGCTGGCTTTTGGGGTTAAAAAGCAGTTCGTGTACATCGCCAATAACTTCGCCACGCTCGTTTTTTACGTCCCATCCCTTAATATCAGGCTGTCCCTCAGCTATCTCAAAATCACTGCCGCTCAGTTCTTGCAGGCGGCTGTTTTCAAATTCGTTTAAGTCCATTGTAGTTGTTTTTTTGACCATAGTCGATAGTCCATAGACCATGGGGAGGGTTTTTTAATAATGGTTTCAGGGCTTACTATGGTCAATGGGCTATCGACCATTGACCACTTCTCTACTTAACTGCAGTACTATCGGCCACCACAGGCTCGTTCAATCCTGCTTCGTTACCGCAGCCGCGCATAAAAAAGAACAGGAAACACAGCGTTATTATCAGTAATATGAGCCACAGCCACCAAGGCGTGCGTCGTTTGGGTTGAACATTTAATTCGGCCATAAGTAGTTTTACAGTTAATTCACTAATAACCAATTTGCCTAAATATGGTTTGCGGAGAGTTACAGAGAGTTCATAGATGGTGGTTCATAGTTCATCGTAGCTGCACATTGCGGTTCTACTAATATCTTTAACCAATGTTTTCTACCATGAACCATTATCCATAAACCATGTTTTAGTATCTTTTTTTAAAAATAATGGCCAAACTTATAAACAGTGCTACATGCAAAAGGTGCTCGTGTTACAATATCATTTCGCAGTAAGGCACTTTGCAAACAAATTTTACCCTTTACGTATTTGGTAACTAAAACCAATTACTATGAAGGCTCTCGGACTTGTATTTATTGTATTAGGTGCTATTATGCTGATATGGACAGGCTTCACGTACACCAAAAAGGAAAAAATTATAGATGCCGGCCCCATACAGGTATCGGCCGATAGAGAGAAGACGGTAAACTGGCCGCCTTATGCCGGTGGGGTGCTACTGGTTGGAGGGATTGCGTTGGTGGCTTTGGCCAAGAAGAGTTAACAGTTAACATTGTAATTAACAGTTAATTTGGTATTTTTAGCATCAAAAGTGTTATCCGCACCTTATGACAAAAATACCGGCCCCTAAACTACACCTGCCTTTTTTAGATGCTTTAAGGGCAATAGCCGCTTTATACGTGTTAATGCACCATGCCATGCTGCATTATAATGTTAATCCTGCGTCGCAAAACGCTGCCGAAAAATCGTTCTATAAATTGTTTTTTTTCGGGCATTATACGGTTAGTTTATTTATTGTTATTTCGGGGTTTTCGTTAATGCTGCCGGTTATTAAGCGTAATTATGAGTTAGGCAGCCCGGTTGAGTTTTACAAACGTCGTATTAAGCGTATCCTTCCACCTTACTACATTGCTTTGGGCATAAGCGTGGTATTGGTTTTGTTTTTTATAGGCGGCCAAACTAAAACCTTTTGGAGCAATTCATTACCCATGACCGTGCCCAATATATTTACTCACGTGTTTTTTGTGAATGATATATTAAAATCGCACACTTATAAAATTAACTATTCTTTATGGTCAATACCGGTAGAATGCCGTATTTACCTGTTTTTTCCTTTGTTATTGTTGGTGCGCCGTAGGTGGGGAGCTTTGCCCACATTAGGTTTGGCTGTATTGGTATCGGTGGTGCTGTTAGGCGTTATGGCCGGTTTAAAACAGTTCTATCATGATGTTAATTTAACTACGCCGGGCGTAAATCCTTACATCATATTATTTACCCTTGGCATGCTGGCAGCCGATATTTCATTTGGAACAGATGAGCGCTATCAAAAGCTTAAACAAGTGCGCTGGGGCTTGCTCATTGTGGCTTGTACAGTAGTATTTGTTGTTTTTAAAGCCTTTGCCCGCTACATTCATCTTAACGAAGTTGCTGAAACCGAAATTGCCGATGTATTATTTGGCGCTCTCAGCTTTTGTATATTAACATCCTGTTCGCTTAAAAATTTTAAAGGCGGCTTAGCACGCGTGCTTTACCGGTTTTTGGAATGGAAACCGTTGGTGTTTATCGGCACATTTTCATACAGTATTTACCTTATACATGCGCCATTGCTTCAATTGCTATCGGTATACGTTATCCGCTACTTACACCTTAAACGGTCTGCATCGGGCCTGGTGCTCATGCTGGCCGGTACCAGCGTTATTGTGATCATCGCTTATGGATTTTTCCGTTTGTTTGAAAAACCGTTTATGAATAGCAAGAAAAAAGTTACTGAAACATTAGCTGTGCCCCTTGGCAATGAAGAAGCAGTGGCAAAAGTTTAATTTGATAGCAGTAACGCCTTCGCCTAACGTGGCTTGGCAATGAGTGGTTGTTTATTTAACAGCACAGTATCCTTATGCAGTTCGGCATAAATAGCATTACTTCGACCTATGATTTTATCGCCGGGCAGCCCCACAGTAATACTATCGGGCGGGAACTTATAAGTTGTAGTGCGCGAACCGGCCCATCCGTCAATAGTGCTTAAGCCGGGCATAAAATCGGCCTCAGTACCTGTAAATGTAGCTTTTCCGCTTTTAATTTTCGACCATGCATAGTTACGGTACGCAATAATGTTACGTTGCACATGGCTCACAAATTCATGGTAATCCAAATTGAGCTTATTGAGTTTACAGTAATCTTTCCAAAGTTGTACCGATTTTTCGCGCGGAGGCCTGTCAAGCTCGGGCGAACCTTTGTAATTTTTACTGGCTAAATAATCAACAAAGCCATTCCATACCATCCGTTCGTTACGGGTTATAACCTGTGCATTTGCCACGCAGGTGGTGGCAAGCAAAACAATAAGCAGTAAGCTGTTTTTCATGGTAGATCGGTCAGTTAGGTTTGATGTAGGTACGCTATCTTAAAACCCAGGATAGAGAGCGGATAACACATTCAAATGTCTTACAAACTGCTTATTAATAAACGAGTGGAATTACCCGAATTAAAATTCAGGTATTACTACGTGTACTCTTTTTGGTTGTGCGAACAATGAATGGGGATGGATTACTTCATCCAAGAGAAATAGAACATGGCCAAATTTTAAATTGTCGCTGCATTTTGGCAACTTTACAGCGTTTCTGATACTTTAAAACAACACTTACTATGAACTACTGGCTCGTCAAATCCGAACCCTTTAAATACTCCTGGGAAAAATTCAACCAGGATAAACGCACCTTTTGGGATGGCGTACGTAACTACCAGGCTCGTAATAATTTACGGGAGATGAAAGAGGGCGATTTGGTGCTGTTTTACCATAGTAATGAGGGTAAAGAGGTGGTTGGTATTGCTAAAGTAGTTAAAGAAGCTTATCAGGACCCTACCACCGATGATACGAACTGGGTGGTGGTTGACCTGTCGCCCGTGGAAACACTTAAAAAGCCGGTTACGCTCGAAACCATTAAGGCTGATGAAAGGCTGAAAGATATATCGCTGGTGCGCCAGGGCCGCCTGTCGGTTATGGGATTAAAAGCGGCCGAGTTTGACCGCATTATTGAATTAGGTAGTTAATATGATGATGCCGAAAATGCCGTTTTTTAAATTGCGTTTCGGTTTGCTGGTAGCCGTATTAATGTTAATGGCGGGTACAGGTAAAGTGCTTGCACAATCGGCATTTAGGGAGTATCCGCAACTGTTTACCACACCCTTAACTTATGTGGTTGGCTATACGCAAAAGCCCGTAAAGCTTGACGGCGACCTGAACGACGATGCATGGCAACAAGCGGCCTGGACCAGCAACTTTCAGGATATAGAAGGCACTATAAAACCCACGCCTAAGTACCAAACCCGCGTTAAAATGCTGTGGAATGATAGCTGCCTGTATATTGCCGCCGAGTTAAAGGAACCGCACGTTTGGGCTACGCTCAAAAAACACGACGATATTATTTTTAATGACAACGACTTCGAAGTATTCATAGACCCACAAAACAACACCCACCAGTATTACGAATTTGAGGTTAATGCGCTCAATACCCTGTTCGATTTATTTTTGAACAAGCCATACCGCAACCTGGGCAATGCCATGATCAATTGGAACGCCGAAGGCTTCCGCTCGGCAGTTAAAGTGCAGGGGACTTTGAACAACCCGGCTGATACCGACGAAGGGTGGACAGTAGAAATAGCCATTCCGTTTAAAGCCTTAAACCTGAACAAACTGCCGCAAGCCCCAGCCGAGAACACCACCTGGCGTATCAATTTTTCGCGGGTGGAGTGGGACCATCAGGTTGTGGATGGCAAATATGTTAGGGCTACCGATAAAACAGGTAAACGCCTGCCTGAGCACAACTGGGTATGGTCGGCGCAAGGTGTGGTAAACATGCATTACCCCGAACGCTGGGGATATTTACAGTTTACTAAGCAAGTTGCAACTGCCCAATTACCGGCAAGCAACAGCATCTCCTATACCGAATTGCAAAAACAATATTTATGGCTCATTTATTATAAACAAAAGGCCTATCATTCGCGCTATCATCATTATGCAGTTGATTTAAAACAGCTTGATATGGCTCCTGAAGTTAAGGTTAAAGGGCAACCGAACAATTTATGGCTTGAGGCAACCGGCAGGCTGTTTTTAGCAAGAATTACTAATAAGGGAGAGCAACAAGGCTGGGCCATTAACCACGACGGGCTAATTCATTGGATAAGCAAGCCATAACTACTATTAACCAAATATACATCTACATTAACATGAATTACAGAGAATTTAAAGACGTACAAATAGCCGAGGTTGGCTTAGGCACCTGGCAACTGGGCAGCGCCGATTGGGGTGTTGTTGATAATAGCGAGGCGCTTAACATATTAAAAGCTTATACCGATGCCGGGGGCAATTTTATTGACACGGCCGATGTGTACGGTATGGGTGTAAGCGAAACCGTGATAGGTGAATTTTTAAGATCAGTTGATAAAGATATTTACGTAGCCACTAAACTGGGCCGTAGGGGTGATGAGGGCAACGGCTGGCCGCAAAACTTTACCTATGATGCGATGAAGCGCCACACCGAGGAATCATTGCAGCACTTGGGCTTATCGCAGCTGTTTTTGCAGCAATTGCATTGCATCCCTACCGAAGAAATGCGCTCGGGAAAAGTATTTGATAACCTGCGTAAACTGCAGCAGGAGGGACTGATACAATATTTTGGTGCCAGTGTTGAAACTTCGGAAGAAGCATTGATATGTTTAGAGCAGGAAGGCCTGGCATCGCTGCAAATTATTTTTAACCTGTTTAGGCAGCATGTGGCTGATGAGGTATTTGCCAAGGCAAAAGAAAAAGGCGTAGCCCTGATAGTACGTGTACCTTTAGCCAGCGGATTATTGAGCGGTAAATTTAACGCCGATACACAGTTTGAGCCTAAGGATCACCGTAATTTTAATGCCAATGGTGATGCCTTTAACGCAGGCGAAACCTTCTCGGGTATCGACTTTAAACAGGGCGTAAAACTGGCCGAAGAAATGAAAACCATGCTCCCCGACGACCGCATGGCACAATGGGCTATCCGCTGGATATTGGATCATCCAGAGGTAACTACGGTTATTCCCGGCGCTTCAAAAATTAGCCAGGTAAATAATAATGTGGAAGCTTCGACGCTAAAAACTCTTTCAGCAGATGTTCATCAGCAGCTAAGGAAACTATACGATGAGGAGATTAAGGGGTTGATAAGGGGTCATTATTAAAATAAACATGATGCCGTCATTGCGAGACAGCATGGGCTGGAGCAGGGGAGTCGAAGCAATCTGGAAGTCAGAAGCACATACCTGGGTTACTGCACAACACCTCGGGATTGCCACGTCGCCCCAACGCATTTCCCCTGCCGCTCCTCGCAATTGACACTTGGGTTATTGGTTTTATTTCAACAGTCTCTCATACAACCCATAATTCTCCTCATCAAAGCATACAAAAGTTACTTCATCAATATCGTTGTGCTCTGCCAGGTATTTTTGAACAGCCCCTACAGCAACCTCTGCAGCTTCAGGCTTGGGGTAGCCATAAATACCTGTGCTAATGTTAGGGAAAGCTATGCTTTTAATGCCATTGGCCGAAGCCAGTTTAAGGCTGTTGGTGTAGCAGTTGGCCAGTAATACAGCCGTGTTTTTGCGACCGCCGTTATAAACCGGTCCAACCGTATGTATCACATATTTTGCCGGGAGTTTGCCGCCGGTGGTTATCACGGCTTCGCCGGTAGCACAACCGCCTTGTTTGTTACGTATGGCTATGCATTCGTCTAATATTTGCTTTCCGCCTGCACGGTGTATGGCACCATCAACACCGCCGCCGCCCAGCAGACTGCTGTTTGCAGCGTTTACAATGGCATCAACAGGTATCTTGGTAATGTCGCCTTTAAGAAGTTTTATGCGGTTGTTCATGCTTAAAACAACGCCTGGATAAGTAAATTGGTTTACAAATTTAACCCGATAATAATTGATAGGTCAAACCCCGAGGCTTGTGCCGGGTTCATATCACGTTGTACATATTGGTTGCCCGACGGTTTAAATTCAATGTGGCGGTAGCGTATGCCGGGTTCTACGGTAACTTTACGGTCGGCATAAGCCATGTACGATGCTTCGATGTTGAAGCCCCGGGCCATTTGGTATTTGATGGAGGGCAGCTTTTCATTATTTTCTTTAAAGCCAGCCCAGCCGGGTATGCTGAAGTTTAAACCTCCACCTACACGTACAAGGCTTGAAGAATTTGGAATGATAGGAAATTTATAATTCAAACCTGCATTGAAGGTTACCCGACTAAAGGTAAAATAACTTTCATTGTCCCAGTAATCATCACGGTCGGTCATTTTGATAGCCAGGTTTTGTTGAAAGCCAATAGTGGCATATGGCTCAAGATGCGTGGTAGGCATCAGTCTTATACCGGCTTCTAAACCCATGCCTCCACCGGGGCTGTAAGGAATTATCTCATCGCCATAATAAAGGTTATTGTATTGAATGCCCACGCCAAGGTTATAGCGGGCAATAAATTGTACCGGCGTTTGCGCTTTAACAGCAGATACCGAAAACATAAGCAGAACTAATGCTGCGATAAGGAATTGTAAAGGTTTCATGTGTGATAAGACAAGAGCGTGAGGCCGAGGTTTAACGGCTGCCTATCTAAAATTTACCCCTCGTGCTTGGCTGCCATAAACAGGGCTTTAAGTTCGGTTGCATCACTGGGTTCCATACGACCGCTTAATATGAGGCGCAACTGCCTGCGGCGTAATGCACCATTGTACATTACTATGTCGTCCTCGGTTTCGGGGATAATTTCGGGCACGGCAACGGGTTTTCCTGCATCATCTAAAGCTACAAAGGTGTAATAAGCTTCATTACTTTTTGCTTTGGTACCTGATGGTATATTTTGCGCCCAAACATCCAAACGTACCTCCATCGATTTGTTGAACGCCCTTGTTACACGTGCCTCAATGGTTACGGCATCGCCCAAACTAATACCTTTTTGAAAAGATACGTTATCAACCGAAGCTGTTACCACCAACCTGTTACTATGCTTTTGCGCGCTCAGGGCCGCAGCAATATCCATCCAGTACAGCAAGCGCCCACCCATCAGGTTGTGCATCATATTGGTATCATTGGGTAATACCAGTTCATTCATTATCACTAAAGAGTCCTTTGGGTTTTTGGCTTGCATAGTTTGGCAAAGATAGTGTTTGAGCTGCGAGAATATAGAGTACAGAATCAAGAATACAGATTTTTAAATTAGTTATTCAGCACGGCTGATATGTTTTCAAGTCTTGATTCCTGATTCTGTACTCTTGACTCTATTTCGAACTCACCAGCTTATATCCCACCAACTCTTCCCACCTTGAGCCGGGCGGGCGGTAGTAAACCAGCATTTGGTATTCGTTCTCGGTTTCAAAATAGCTGCCTTCAATTGGAGTGCTATCAGGTTTGTTGGTTGCTGGGTTTTGCACGACGTATAAATAGTCGTATACACCCTGTTTAAGTTTAACTACACCGTTAAAACGATTACGCAGTACGTCATACTCAAGCTTATTAAAGTCGTTTATTTCGTAGTTGTTAAACTTGCCGGTTATATATACGTTGCCATTAAACAAGCCTTTCGGTGGCAATAAACTAAAGTACACATTGGCATAATCACCATCGGTGCGGGCATCGCGGCCATCCTGATTGATGATGAAAAAGTTGCCATCGTTGTCATATTCCAGCAGGTAGGCGTTGCGGTTACGGCTTTCATCGTTCAATAGCAAAACGGTATTAGCCGAGTCTTTAAATATGCGTGTAATACGTTCGGAATTTAGCTTGAGTGTACGCATATCAAAGTGCCTGAACTCGTTACCACCGGCAAAATCATTGCTGTTAAAGTCGTTATAAATAAGCTGACCGTTGCGCACAAAGGTAGGGCGGGTGTTGAGTTGCGCTGTTTCGGGGCGACCGTTTTGCATTACCAGTACCTTGATGTCGTTGTAAGGGTTTTGCACGTTCAATCCGCCGTAATTAACCTGAAAATTAAGCTTTTGATTGTTTGCCCGTGCCTGTACATTATTTGATGGCACGAGTTCGGCCGCTAAACTCACCGCAGTGCCGGTCACATAAATGCGGCGGGTAATAATCAAATGACTTTGGTCGCTGTCTTCATAAACCTTTAACAGGTAATTACCCGCCAGTTTTGGGGCGATGTTTTGATTAGGAAGCTTTACCTCATAGTGGATATACTTTTGCATGGTACCGCTCGAGTAGCTGTAATCCATAATGCGGTCTTCCATAAATCCCTGCAGGTACTCGGCAGGCGATAGACGTGAGGTATTCCACTGGGCATCGCAATGCTCAAGGGTGTAGTAATAGTTGCGGCTGCGGCCTTCTAAATCATCAAAAGCAAGTAGGAGTTGTTCGTTGCTACGTAGCGCAATTACCGGGAATGAACCCTGTTTGACTGTGTTGTAGCACTCCACGCTTTTTATGCTGGCGCGATAAGTATGATCGGTATATTGTATTTTTTGCTGCGCGAAGGATGGGAAGGTGAAAAGCGACAATAGCACCACGCAAAAAAGAACTTTGTCATTGCGAGCGATAGCGTGGCAATCCCCTCGTTGATTATAAACGCGACGGGATTGCCACGTCGCTATCGCTCCTCGCAATGACATATAGTGTTTTATTATGCCTCCAGCTCCATGATCTGCTCGGCCAAAGTTTCCCAATGCTGCTGTAGTTGCTGTAAAGCGGTTTGTTTTTGCTGGTAAGAAGCGTTGGTTTCTTTTAGTTTGGCGGCGTTATTAAAAACTTCCTCGTCGGCCAGTTTATTTTCCAGTTGCTTAACTTCTTTTTCAAGATCGGCAATTTGTTGTTCCATTTTGCCCAAATCCTGGTTCAGTTTTTTAAGCTGCTTGTTTTTATCTTCGGATGGCTGCTGTTTAACCGGCTCTTTCTTTTCCTCCTTTACAGGTTTTGGGGCAGGGGCGGCAGCTTTAGGCTCTAACTTACGTTTGGAGTTCCATTCCTCGTATTCCTGGTAGGTGCCCGGGTATTCTTTAATTTGATGGTTTTCAATAAACCATATTTTGTTAGCAATATTATCAAGGAAATAACGGTCGTGTGATACGGCAATTACCGTACCCTCGTACTGCTGTATGGCCTGTATCAAAATATTAACCGACTGCATGTCCAAGTGGTTGGTAGGCTCATCCAGTACCAAAAAGTTGGCATCAGCGGTAAGCGCCTTGGCCAACGCCACACGCGATTTTTCACCACCCGAAAGCACTTTGATCTTCTTGAACACATCATCGCCCGTAAACAAAAACGAACCTAATATGGAGCGCAACTCCGTATCGGTATGTTTGGGGGCGAATGATTGCAGCTCGGCCAGTATCTCATTATCCAGGTGTAATGATTCCAGTTGGTGCTGGGCAAAAAACGTTTGCGAAACATTATGACCGGTTGTGCTGGTACCGGTATATTCTTTATCGGCACCGGCAATAATGCGCAACAAGGTTGATTTACCTTTACCGTTGGCACCAATGAGGGCAATTTTGTCGCCCTTTTCAATTACCGCACCAGTATTTTCTAAAATATTAAGGTTAGGGTAGCTCTTGCTTACATTCTCCAATACCACCACATGGCGGCCCGAAGGCTTGCTGAACTTAAAGTTAAAGTTAACCGATGGGTTATCATCATCCACATCATCTACCCGCTCCATTTTATCGAGCATTTTAATGCGCGATTGTGCCATTTTAGCTTTAGATGCCTTGGCCCGGAAACGCTCGATCAGTTTTTCTTCCTGCTTAATTTTGGCTTGCTGGTTTTTAAACTCGCCACGCTGAATTTCTTCGCGCATGCCCTTTTCTTCCAGGTAAAAGGTGTAATTGCCCGCGTAAACGGTTAGCTTACCTTTGCGGCTTTCAACCGTGCGGTTAATTACTTTATCGAGGAACCATCTATCGTGCGATACGATAACGATAGCGCCTTCAAAGCTGCGGAGGTAATCTTCCAGCCACACAATTGAGGGTAAGTCCAGGTGGTTGGTAGGCTCATCCAGCAGCAAAATATCGGGGGCTTGTAAAAGTATTTTGGCCAGCATTACCCGCATACGCCATCCACCCGAAAAGGTGGCCAGCTTGCGGTCCTGGTCGGCTTCGGCAAAACCTAAACCGGCTAAAATTTCGTGGGCCTTGTATTCTATATTATAACCGTCTAAGGCTTCAAACTCCACTTGCTTGTCGCTTAGCTTGTTCAACAGATCTTCGCTGTAATCGGTTTCCAGTTTTTTTAGCAGGGTCTCAATTTCCGTATGCAGCTGGTTTTGGCGTTCAAAAGCCTCCATGGCTACATGCAAAATCGATTTGTCGGATGAGTACGATAACAAGTCTTGGTTGAGATAGCCAATGGTTAAATCTTTAGCCATTGATATAGAGCCCGAAGTAGGCTTATAGTCGCCCACAATAATTTTAAGCAAAGTGGTTTTGCCGGTACCATTGGCCCCAATCAGGCCAATTTTTTCTCCGGGTTTAATATGCCAGTTGGCTTCATCATACAGGGCACGGGCACCAATCTCGAACGTAAGGTTATTTATCGCAATCATTATTAAGGCAAAGATACCTTTTTAAGGCGAAAGGGTAAAGGCGAAAAGGTTATGCAATTATCAGGCTAAACCCCTATGCCGAAATATATTACTAACTACTTCGCTAAATTTAACGGGTATAATACTGTGGCATATTGCACGTTTATACATCATTTAAACAGCCAGTTATCACAAGCACATGAGCAACGTAAATTTTCAAACCGATAAGCAAACCCTTACCGATTTATCTGTTTTTGATGTTTCGGGGCAAAAATCAATAACCGGATTGTTTACTCCCGTTACGTTTGGCGGCGGTGCGCTACTGGCTCGGATGATAAAGAGGCCGCTTAATGACCCGCAAATAATCAGGGAACGGCTAACGGCCATTGAAACTTTGCAGCGAAGCAGTGAAAAATTAAAGCTGAACAAGCAGGACGTTGATTTTATTGAATACTATTTAGCCAGTGGTTATGCACCCAAAAAGTTCTCATTGGTTAAAGCTTTGGCAACTGCTGTAAAATACCGATGGTCAAATTCGGGCAGCTATTACATTACTGCACGTGGAACCACTTTATTGGTAAAGCTACTAAACGCCGTTTACCAATACCTGCAGGTTTTTATAGAATCGGGTTCAATGCTCATTGCACGGTATTATGAAAATTATAATGCTGTATTTGATAAACCCGGTTTTGAATTGATTGGAAAGCTAAACGGCAAAGAGCGCTTATCTGCACTGAAAATTGAGCGTTGCAATCACCTTTTTAGGGGGAGTTTAAAAAATGAGGTAAGGCAGCTAATTGATATTGTTTATGAACTGGATGCATTTAACGCGGTAGCCGGTAAGGCAGCACAACTTAATTTTTGTTATCCGGTAATAGTCGAAGAAACGGATTTGCGGCTTGAGTTTAGCGGTGTTTTTCATCCGCTTGTAGCCAATGCCGTAGGTAGTGATATTAGCTTTAGCGTTAATGCAAATTTGTGTTTTGTAACGGGCGCAAATATGGCCGGAAAGTCAACTTTACTAAAATCAATAGGTATTGCTGTTCTATTGGCACATGTGGGTTTCCCGGTACCGGCATTGGGTATGACAACTACTCTATTCAGTGGCTTGTTTACCACCATTAACCTTTCAGATAACATTAACGCCGGTTATAGCCACTATTATGCCGAAGTGCGGCGGGTGAAGGAAATTGCCGTTAAAATTGGAGAATTGAAAAAAGTGGTGGTAATTTTTGACGAGCTTTTTAGAGGAACCAATGTTAAGGATGCTCTCGAAGCATCTGTACAAATAATTAAAGCACTTGCTCCAATTAAAAATTGCGTATTCATCATATCTACCCACATTATTGAAGCCGCCGCGAGCATTGATAGTATTGAAAATGTATTTTTTAAATGCATGCGAACTTCTACTGCAAGCCAGGAATTTACTTATAGCTACAAATTAGAGAATGGTGTTTGTACCGAAAGAGTGGGTTTAAAAATAATTGAAGACGAGGGAATAGTTGCTTTATTAAAAGCAAATGCAGAATAAGGAATGCAGAATCAAGGATACAGAGTGTAGTTATAGCAATGTAAAAATGCTCAGAGAGTCAGCAACCAAGAGCCAGCTCTTGGTTGCTGACTCTTGTCTCTTGATTCTATATCTTACTTTACTGTCTTCAACCAAGCCTTAGCCATCAACGCGGCACCGGCTACGGTTGGGTGTACGCCATCGGCGGTCCAATAGCTACCCGGAGCCGATTTTAGCGCTTCATCAAATACCGATTGGTAGGGGATGAACATCGCGTCGTATTCATTTGCAATTTCTTTGGCAACGGCACGGTACTCGTTAAATTTAGGATACCATTTATCGGTTACAGCTTTTACGCCTAAAACCGCAAATGGCTCACCTATAATGAGTTTTACATCGGGCAGGGCTTGTTTGGTGCTATCTAACAGTTTTTTATAATCGGTATGGTAGGTTTCGATAGTGCCGGTGTAGCCGTTGGTAAGCGTGTGCCAAAAATCGTTTACGCCTATCATAATGCTCAGCACGTTGGGTTTAATTTGCAGGCAGTCGGCGTCCCAACGTTCGGCCAGTTGGTATACTTTGTTTCCGCTAATGCCGCGGTCCCATATCTGCAGGTTTTTACCCGGATTGTTCAGCAGTAGATCGGCGGCGGCCAAATTAGCGTAGCCGTTGCCAAACATGCCGGCTGTGTTAGGACTGGTGGTGGTGCGGTTGCGTCCGGCATCGGTTATACTATCGCCCTGAAATAGGATAATATCGTTTGCATTTAAGGATACCTTCTTGGCGGCTTTGCTATCTGTTTTTACAGCTGCCGATACAATATCAGGAATAGATATGCTGGCTACAGCGGCCAGCGTAGAGCCGGTAATAAATTTGCGGCGGTTAAATTGGTTACTCATTGGTTTGCTATGAGCAGCCTAAAGTAGAATGTTTAAATCATATCTGCAAACTCCGAGTAAACGTCTAAATTTGTGCCATGTATCAACTGCTCAAACCCTTACTATTTAAGTTCGACCCCGAAAACGTACATTACTTTGTAACCCGCAATTTAAAGCGGGTAAACCGCTTTCCGGGTGGTGCAGCACTCAGTCGGGCGGTATGGGCAGTAAATGATAAAAAGCTGGAACGTACTGTTTTTGGCCTCACTTTTAAAAACCCTGTTGGCCTGGCCGCCGGTTTTGATAAAAACGGCGATACCATTGCAGAAATGGCCAATTTGGGTTTTGGTTTTATTGAAGTGGGTACCGTAACTCCTTTACCACAGCCGGGTAATGATAAGCCCCGCATGTTCAGGCTGCCGCCCGATGGTGCATTGATTAACCGTATGGGCTTTAACAACCTCGGGGTTGATGTATTGGCCTCGCGAATTGCTACATACCGTAAAACTGCCGAAGCTGCTAAAAATCCGGTAATTATAGGCGGTAACATAGGCAAAAACAAGGTTACGCCTAACGAGGATGCGGTGCTTGATTATATCAAATGTTTCGACCGTTTGTTTGATGTGGTTGATTACTTTGTGGTGAACGTAAGCTCGCCCAATACGCCCGGCCTGCGTGCCCTGCAAGAAAAGGAGCCGCTCATGCACATCCTCAATACCCTGCAGCAACGTAATAATAAAAATGGCATCAGCAGACCAATCCTCCTCAAAATAGCGCCCGATTTAACCGACGACCAACTGAACGACATTGTAGAAATTGTACAGGAAACTAAAATTGCAGGCGTAATAGCCACCAACACCACCATCAGCCGCGAAGGACTGGCATCCAACCCTAAAATAGTTGCCGAAACAGGCGGATTAAGCGGTAAGCCCTTAACCCAGCGTTCAACCGAAGTTATACGTTATCTGTCGCAAAAATCTGGGGGCTCGTTTCCTATTATTGGGGTAGGCGGTATTCATTCCGAAGAAGATGCCGTTGAAAAACTGGAAGCAGGTGCATCACTGGTGCAGTTGTATACCGGGTTTATTTATGAGGGGCCGGGGTTGATAGGGAGAATCAATAAGCGGTTGTTAGGGAAGTAGCTTTTATCATATAGTCATTTCTCATCTTCTGGCGCAAGTATGTAGGGCGGGGTAAGGGCTCGGCTACTTGTGCCTTCGTTAGCTTGTCGCTTCGGTACCGCTCATTGCCGCGGGGGCTACTACTTTGGCATAGCCCCAAAGTATCCGCCTCAGGCGGACTATTCATCGCAATCCCTTCCACCCCGCAGGCAGCTCCCGGCCGGGTGCGCTGAATGCCCCGCGCTCTTTTTTTGCCTTGAAAGTTTTTTTTCTTCTCGGAGCACAGACCTGACGTAACCTATCATACCGGCATCAGCCTGTTTACAACGTTTGGTGCTTTTATTTTGGCCTGTAGTTGCCGAACAGGCTGATGCCGGTATGATTAGATTTTGTTGAGACAGTGCTTTTGCCTGGCTGTATAGCATCTCAATTCTGGAAATTCTAATTCAGACAAAAGCACTGACCTAACAATCCCTTTCTTTCGCGGCATCAGTGTTTTGCGGGTAGCACAAGCCCGGGTTAAAACACAGCACTAACGTAGCAAATAAACGTAGCCGCAAGTTTTCTTTTTGGTACTTTTTCTTTTGTACAAAAGAAAAAGTACATCCACAGGCGTGGGTGCAACCACTTTACCTGTCATAACAGGGCACTGCAAGGAGTAAAAGCACAAACAAACTAATCGCTTCGATAAGATTTCTCTCTATCGTTCGAAATGACAACGGGGAAATGAATACGCAGATATTACTTCGTTCCTCGCAATGATGTGGCTGGTAGTAAACAAAAAAATCCCGCCGGAGTTAACCAACAGGATTTTCTGGATTTTTAATTTAAGAACCGCTAATTACTTAGCAAGCTGAGCTAAAACAGCATTGTTTTTAGCAATCTGGCTTTTAGCTGATTCTTTTGAACGGCTTCCTGGTTCAAGGTTGGTAGCCAATTTTAAAAATTGTACTTCTAAACGAGATACAGTTTTATTTCTTCTGTCTTTTCTTTTTAAACGTGTTACGCCCATGGTGCTTTATCTTTTACGGTTAACCCTTTAGAGGTCGAGAGCGGATTCGAACCGCTGTACGAGGTTTTGCAGACCTCTGCCTAGCCACTCGGCCACCCGACCATTTTTAATGGAGCGCAAAAATAATCATTTATTGTTTACCGGCAATGTTTATTTCAAACTTTTTATAGTGGGTAGCCTGTAAGTTTTCCACAATGGCTATAATTGCAACTGCGTCAGTTATTTTAAACTTGCCCTGCTTATTTCCGAACAGAATAACGCCGTAGCAATGGCCACGTTTAACGATTCGGCTTTGCCAGCGCGCGGAATAGTTACCGATTTTGTGATTAGCTCTTGTATTTCAGTGCGTAAGCCATTACCCTCGTTGCCCATAGCTATCAAGCCTTCTGTGCCAAAATTGGTATTGTAAATATTTTCGCCATCAAGCATCGCCCCAAAAAGAGGGAGGTTTAGCTGGGGAAGAAGTTTGGCCAAATTGGTATAATGCAGGTTTACCCGTGCCAGCGAACCCATGGTAGCCTGTACTACTTTGGGGTTATAAGCATCTACAGTATCTTCTGAGCAAATGATATTTTTGATGCCAAACCAGTCGGCCGTGCGTATAATGGTGCCCAGGTTGCCGGGGTCTTGCACGCCATCAAGCACCAGGGTAAAGCGGTTGAGCAGGTCATGGCGTGTTAATTGGGGCCACTGGGGCAGGTGTATTACGGCCAAAACCTCTTGCGGGGTGGTAAGGCTGCTCATTTTTTGTAAATCGGCCGCCGAAATCTCCTCAGAATTGGTTTTGTTTAGTAGTTTGTGCATTTTTGCACTTACAGCTGGCGTGTGGTACAAGGTGTGTATGCGGTAGCCCGAAGTAATAAATTCGGCAACTGATTTAAAACCTTCGGCCACAAAAAGCCGTTGTTCTTTACGAAACTTTTTTTGTTGTAACGATTTTATTAAACTGATCTGCGATTTTGAAACCATTCTACCCGGAAACTAAGCTATACGGCCTTGCAATATTAAGTATTCTTTTAGTTTTTATGGTGGGCGGTTGCAGTTTAACCCGCGGATTAAAAGATAAGCAATACCTCATACGCAAAATTAAGGTCGACAGTGTGGACAAGGAGTTCTCAGACATGTCGTTACTCTACGTTGACCGCCTGCAGCAGCCCAACAGCTGGTTTAACCTTCAATTATATTATACCTTCAACAAAAAGGGCAATAAAGATATTGGCGAGCCACCTTCAATTTTAGATAGCACCCTTATTGAGTTTTCGCGTCTGCAAATTGAGAAGTTTTTGCGTAACAAGGGCTACCTTAAAGCCGCAGTAAGCACTAAAATTGATACACAAAAAAAGAAGGCGTTTATTACGTTTACAGCTAAACAAGGGCCGCTTTTTAGGATACGGAACATTCAGGATAGTATAGCCGACCCTAATGTGCAGGTATTGTACCGCATAAACCGCCGCAGGTTTTCGCACGTGCAGCCCGGCGGGCGTTTTGACACCGATAGTTTGGCGTATGACCGTGATGCTTTTTACCAGGTAATGAAGCAAAATGGCTATTTTGATTTTTACCGCCAATACATGAATTTTAATTACGACTCCACTTTTAACAGTGGTGTGGTTGATATTAAAGTGATGATCGATAATCCGATTGGAAAAAAGGCTCATCCCGTTTACAAAATAAATAATACGCTCATTACCATATCAACCAGTGGCGGGCGTACCACAGGCAATGCCGATACGCTTCGGGTAGATTCGCAGTTTACCTTTGTTGATTACTCCAAACGCTTTAAGCCCGATGCCGTAACCCGGTACGTGTTTCAGCACAAGGGAGATATTTATAATATAGACCAGCAAACACTTACCACCTCGAGGCTTTCGGAATTGAATGTGTTTAGGAATGTGCCCAACCCGGTTTATACCAAGGTACCCGATAGCACTAACAAAGCATTAAACAGTCGTATCGATATTATTCCGCTCAAACGCATGAGCGATAGGGTTGAGGCCGAGTACCTGCACTCGGGGCCTGCTTTCTTTGATTTTTGGTCAGGGTCGGGCTATGGGTTTAACATTGGTAATACCTTTAGTAACCGCAACGTATTTAAGCGGGCCGAAATTTTACAGTTAAAGTTTAATTACAGCGTACTGTTCGGGGGTAATCAAAATATTAATTCGAGTGCCATACAAAACCAGGATTTTAAGGTGGGCGCCAACCTGATCTATCCGCGCATTATATCGCCGTTTAACCTGCCTACATTGGGTAAATACGGTGTACCGCATACTACGTTTGCTTCAAGTTTTCAGTTGTTTTATCAAAACGGCCTGGTTAAGCGCCGCAGCTTCATTAACTCGCTTACTTATGATTGGATGGAAACCAGTCGTAAACAGCACTCGTTAACGCCAATCAGCATCGAGTTTTCTAATGGTACCATTGATCCCATTGCCCGCGATACCTTATTAAGTCAAAACCGGTACTCCTATGTGTATTTAATTGGGCGTACCGTATTTACAGCCAGTACACAGTACACTTACCAGTTAAATTTTAACAAACTTAATACGCTGTCTGATTTTGTTTACTTCCGTGGCTCAATTGATTTGGGGGGCAATACCTTGTCGCTTATAAGCAAGGCACTCAATACCAGCCGCGATACACTGGGCCAGCGTAAGTTGTTTGGCTATACTTTTGCCCAATATGCCAAGGCCGACATTGATTTACGCTTTTATCGTAATTTGGGAGGTAACGAGCGCCAGTTTATTTTCAGGATAAACCCGGGCATTGGCTTACCTTTTGGCAACAGCGAACAGTTGATATTTGAGAAAAACTTTTATGCAGGCGGGGCTAATGATATAAGGGCCTGGCTGCCGCGTACTTTAGGGCCGGGCAAATTTAACCGGGCCAGCTACACCGATAATAATATACGCGACAGGCTCAAATACCTTGATCAGTTTGGCGAGATAAAAATTATAGGCAACCTGGAATACCGTTACAAAATAGCTAATGACTTTTTTGGATCGAAACTTAAAGGAGCTACTTTTATTGATTTTGGTAACGTTTGGCGTTTGCACGAAACTGTCGAAAACCCCGGCGGGCAGTTTAAATTTAACAATTTATTCAACTCTACTGCAGTAGGTGTAGGTGCCGGATTACGATTTGACCTTACCTTCTTTGTATTCAGGCTCGATGCCGCTTTTAAATTTAAAGATCCTCAGTTTGATGGAGCCGATCAGTATGTGCTCATCAAGCACTTTAGTAATTTGTTTAGACAAGGCGATTTTAAGAAAACCTATAAAGTAACCAATAACGAAGATTACCGCTTTATGCAGCTTAATTTTGGTATAGGACTCCCTTTTTAATTTAAGCGGTAGTTGATCTTCTTATGCATAATTAATAACTTATTTTGTAAATATTCGTAAAAGGCGTCAAACCTGCCATATGAAGATTGCACTTTTTAGTTTTATTACCGTATTTGCTTTTATTGCCTGTACCCAAATTGATGCCGGAGAAGCGCAAATTACCGTAAAGCAGGTTGATAGTGCACGTATACGCTCGTACGAGTTAAAAAGTGCCTTATATCAGTCCCAACACCCCGATTCAGCAGTGTACTATGCCGGTGCCGGACTAAAGCTCGCCCGCAAACTGCACGATGTTAAGGGTGAGGCACTCCTAATGAACCGCTTTGCCCGAATTAATGAACAATATGGTAATTATGGTTTAGCCATTAAATACCAGCAGGGAGCAATTAGCATTTACAAGCACCTAAATTTACAAACTGCCGCTGATGAAGGAACCATTAACCTGGCCGTTTTACAGAGCGAAGAAGGGCACGTTAAGCAGTCCCACCACTTGTTAAATACCTTATTTAAGGAGTTTCAGCAACGTAAAGATACCGCAGGCATGGTTAAGGCGCTTATTGCCATGGGGCAGGTAGCCGAACTGGCCGGTAACCCCAGGCTGGCGCTCCACTATCTTGAAAGTGCCGAAAAACTCCACGGTAGTACCGAAGTTACCGATGCGTATGTTAACATGTTGAGCAGTATTGGCCGTTTGCATAGCAGCCTTAACAATCATAAGCAGGCCATGCAATATTATGTTAAAGGTATTAATAAAAGCAAAGTTAGCGGTCACCTCAAGGGGCATGCTACCATGCTTAACCATACCGGCCGTGTGCTCGATTCGATGGGCAATAAACAACAGGCATTAGTGTACCATCAGCAAGGGTTACAACAGGCGCGTGCGTCGGGCTTGCCCGAAGAGGAGGCGCGCTCGTTGATGGGTATTGCCAGTTCGCTCAAAGTTGAAGATGCTGAGGGGAGCATTATGCACTTAAAAAATGCACTGGGCATTGCGCATTCTATCGGTCACAAACATTTGGCCGCCGAAATTTACCATAGCCTGGCCGATATTTACAGGCAGCAATCGCGCTATGCCGATGCCATGAGTGCTTTGCAGGAGCACCACCGTTTGCTGGATAGTTTGATGGATGCCAACCGTGCCCATAAAGTTAGCGTATTACAGAGCAGTTACGAACTGGCCCAGTCAAGGTTACAGGTAGAAACCCTGGAGCTTGCCAACCGCGAAAAGACATACCAGCGTAACCTGGGTATATTAGCCGCCATTGGCATATTGCTGGTTTTGGTAGTTGTGGTAGGTTATAGCCATAAAACCAAGCGCTTAAATAAAAGCCTCGAAGCCTCTAATGCGGTTAAAGACAAATTGTTCTCTATCATAGGGCATGATTTACGTAACCCCATTGGCGGCATTACTCAATTAATTGGCCTCATGCGCGAGGGTGATTTAAATGAGGAAGAACAAAAGGTTATGCTGGCCGAAATGCAGAAGCAGGGAGATGCCACGCTCGATATTTTAAATGCACTGCTTAAATGGGGCGAATCACAGTTGAAAGGGGTGGGTATTGAGCCATCGCTATTTAATCCTAAAAATTGCATCAGCAAAAATATAGAAGCCCTGCGCCACCAGGCCGCCGAAAAAGGAGTGGAGATAACCGATAAAACTATACCCCAGTTGCAGGCTTATGCCGATGTAAACCACTTTGACTTTGTAATACGCAACCTGATGTCAAACGCAATTAAATTTAGTTACGAAGGTGGTAAAGTGAATATAAATGCCGAGGTTGATGAACAAGCCAACGAAATGGTTTTCGCGGTGCAGGATTATGGTAAAGGTATTAGCGAGGAGCAGCAACAGCGCTTCCTTAAAACCAATATGGACATCGCCTACGGCACTGGCGGCGAAAAAGGTACTGGCATAGGTCTTATGCTGTCGAAGGAGTTTATACAGGCTAACCATGGCTGTATATGGCTGCAAAGTAAGGAAGGTGAGGGGACAGTATTTTATTTTAGCCTGCCGCTTAAGGCATAAAAAAGAGACATAGCAAAAGCGATGTCTCTTAGTGTGTGTTGATAAGGTTTAAGATTGAATGGGCATAAATTATATTTCTCGGGCATTAATGCCTCGTAATATAATTTATAAATATTTTTATCAGCAAGCTCATTATGTATACTATACCTGGTTTGCAAATGTGTAGATATGAATGGTAGAATGGGCTACACTTTAGTGTAGGAGTATAAAAAACCTAAAGGTATTCATCATCAAAACAAAAATCTCAAATTAGTGCTTTAAGCAAACATCTACAATAACATGATCTCATTACAAGGAAAAACAGCAATTATAACAGGAGGTGGCCGCGGTTTGGGTAAGGCTGTAGCGCTAATATTAGCACAGGAAGGCGTGAACATAGCCATAACCGGCCGCAACGAAGAAAATCTGAAAACTACGGTTGAAGAAATAAAAAAGTTTGGTGTAGCCGCCGCTTACGCCGTTTTTAATATTGAAAACGAGGCCGAGGTAAAAGCCGGTATCGATAAACTGGTAAACCAACTGGGCGGGGTTGATATACTGATCAATAATGCCGGCATAGGCCAGTTTGGTACATTGGAAGCGATGAGCGCGGCAGATTGGGAGCAGGTGATACGCGTTAACTTATTTGGCGTGTATTATGCGGCTATGGCGGTATACCCACACTTAAAAGGCGAGGGCGATATTGTGAACGTGGCATCAACCGCAGGTTTAAAAGGTGGTGCCAACATGTCGGCCTATGCCGCATCAAAAGCTGCGGTGATATCGTTGTCGCAATCCATGATGGCCGAGTGGCGTAAGCACAACATCAGGGTGATCACACTCACACCAAGCACCATAGCCAGCGATATGAGCATACAAGGCGGCCTAACCGATGGCAACCCCGACAAGGTGCTTCAACCCGAAGACTTTGCCGAATGGGTGCGCGATATGCTTAAAATGAACCGCCGTGCGCTGGTAGCTAATGGTTCGATATTGTCAACCAATCCATAATAGAATTTTTATACTACAGCAAAGCCGCCTTTAAGTAATTAACAGGCGGCTTTATTGTTGACAGGAACCGTTACTTCTTAGGGAAATTTGCATTCGCAATTACTTCTTCAATTTGTTGCGTATGGCGGTTGCTGTGTGCTGCAATAAGTAGTATGAATTGGTAAGCATCATAGGTGCCAATGGGCAAAACCGATACATGGTTGCGCAAATCAACAGGCGTATTTTTAATAAAGGCTATTAGCTTTTCGCGGTTTTTAGTAAATGAGGCCAGTGCTTCGGCTGCTGTTTTGTAAGGTGAATTGGCCGGTTGCAGGGCTTCAAAAGTTTTAGCTTTATGTGAGCGGTCTTCTACAACTTTAACCAGTTCTTCATCGGTAAATTTGATGCCTGCTCTTGCTTCGGGGTTTGCCGGTTTGGCTAACGAAGCCTCAATCATGGTCCAGAGGTTTTTTTCGGCTGCTGCAATGTGTTTCATGCATTCTTCTATACTCCATTTATCGGCAGTAGGTTTAAATTTAAGTTGCGCCTCGTTTAAATCCGCAAGCGCTTTAACGGCATCTGTTTGTGTTTGCTGCAGTAATTTGCTGGCGTAATCTTTCTCTTGTGGCGTAAGCATATGTTGCGTTGTTGTTATCGGTGATTGTTGCTGTGCATGACTTTGGTATGCATTGAGGCTTAGCAATGCAATAACGAGTAAATAGTACTTTTTCATGATTTATCTGGTTATGATAGGCTTAATGCTGTCTCTTCACGTTTATCGGGTTGGCCCTTGCCGGTGGTTATAAGGCTAATGAGGCTTTGCAGGTAAAAAGGCCAGCCGCCTGCACCTGTGCAATCTTTGTAGCATTCAGCATTTGGGGGTAAGGCCAAGGTGGGTAAAGCGCAAGTGTGTTTTGCCATCTTTTTCGCTTACATCAAAACAGATGGTTGTGCCGGTCCATTCTTTTTTGTTATGTATAAAGCTAAGGTTGCTGTCGGTAGTTAACCAAACCACTTTTTTGCCTCCAATAAGCTCCGTTATTTTATGTCGTGAGTAGTGCATATCCTTATGCTGATAAATTAATTCATCGTTTAGTTTATCGGTTGGTTCGGTCACCTTTTCCGACCACCACTCGTTTACCCTGTTAACGGCATCAAAAACCACCATTGGTGTTTGTGTTAATGTAAAGCTGGTTGTAAAACTGTTGTTGCTCATAGTATTATGGTTGTAATTGTGTTTGATCCATGCAATATTACCTACTGAATATATAATTTATGGGGTGTTATTTAGACAACTTGACGGGTTGATTTAGACATGTTGTAAATATTATATTTGCCTAAAGCCAATTGTTTATGAAACATTTAACTATCCTGGTTCCCAATGGCGAGAATAATCTCAGCAGTATTGTAGGTGCCTATAAAATATTTAGGAGGGCCAATGCTTACCGCAAAGAAGTTTTTAAGGTTGAACTGGCCGGCGTATCAAATACAGTTGATTTTCACGGAGGGTTGTTTACGGCCAGGCCGCATAAACATATAGCGCAAATCAGGAAAACCAACCTAATTATTGTACCATCGCTTAATCATAACTATCATCAAACCATTGCCAACAACACAGAAATGATAGAGTGGCTTGCCGAGCAATACAACTACGGAGCCGAAATTGCGAGTATTTGCACAGGGGCGTATTTGTCGGCTGCTGCTGGTTTGTTGGATGGGCGGAGCTGCTCAACGCATTGGTTGGCCGCGCAGGAGTTAGGGCAATTGTACCCAAACGTAAAACTAAAAACCGACAGGATAATTACCGATGAGGCCGGCATATACACCAACGGTGGAGCTTATTCATTCCTGAACCTGATACTATACCTGGTTGAAAAGTATTATGACCGTGAAACTGCCATCTATTGTGCCAAGGTGTTCCAGATAGATATTGATAGGAGTAGCCAATCGTCTTTTATAGTTTTTAAAGGTTTTAAATCGCACAGCGATGAACTGATAAAAAAGGCTCAGAATTATATTGAGAGCAGGTTACACGAAAAAATATCTATAGAACAGCTGGCAGCCGGTTTTGCCATCGGTCGCCGCAATTTCGACAGGCGGTTTATACGCGCTACCGGTAGTACACCCATTGAGTATGCTCAGCGCGTAAAAATTGAAGCCGCCAAAAAAGCCTTTGAAAACAGCGCCAAAGCTATAAACGAAGTAATGTATGAAGTTGGCTACGCCGATACCAAAGCTTTCCGGGAAGTATTCAGGAAAATTACCGGCATGTCGCCGTTGGAGTACCGTGGGAGGTATAATAAAGATGCGGTTGTGGGGTATAGATTATTTTAGAAAATAGGTGTGGATACAAAACAGCGGTTTGATTTTATTATTAGTGATTTTGCAAGGGACCTGAACCTTGATTCCAAAACGATCGACGAATTAGATTATTAAGCACTTTAAAGGCTACCAAACAAAAAAGCTCCACATTTCTGTGAAGCTTTTTGTGATCCCGCTGGGATTCGAACCCAGGACCACTACATTAAAAGTGTAATGCTCTACCAGCTGAGCTACGGAATCATTTTTTATTTTGACTTAAACTGGTGGGTTAAGCCATCTTTAATCTTACGTTGAGTTCCCTGTTTTGGAGAAAAAAGCCTCCTGATAATTATCAGGAGGCTTTTTGTGATCCCGCTGGGATTCGAACCCAGGACCACTACATTAAAAGTGTAATGCTCTACCAGCTGAGCTACGGAATCAACTCGTATCGTTTCCGATTAAAGTGGTGCAAATATAGGGTTTATTGCCATTGCCTGCAAAAGTTTTTCAAATAAATTTCAATATAAAATTAACACTTTAATAATCAGAAATTTAAAGTTGCAGTATGCCAATTTTACCCCTGTCGCCGGCAAATATAACCAGTTTGCCTTGTTTGGCTTTTTGGCATGCATTGTAGCTAATGGTGTCAAAAGGCTTCCAGTTAATGCCACCATCGGTGGTAATATTACTTCCGGACGTACCGGTAGAGATAAATGTAGCGCCCTGTAAATATATCACACACGACTGAAAACCTGCGGGTTGCTGATTCGCTAATTCCGGTTTTGAGGTTTTTTTACCCATAGGCAGGTAGCAGGCAACAGAATCGGCACGGTTGTTTTTTTCATAATTGCCGCCCACAAAAACTTCGCTACTATTACCATTTGCTACCGAAAATATACCGGCAGCAGGTTTTCCCTGTGCAAGAGGAAGGTTTAATGCATCGGCTTTTTTGCCGTTAACGGTTATTTTGCGGGCAACACTCCCCCCGGTAACCAAGGTTAGCTGCATGGTTTTGGCATTTACAGTTAAGCAGGTACCACTGGCGGCAAAGGCGGCTTCGCCATCAACAGCCGCAGGTTGAACGGCATGTTTATTCCAGTTTAGGCCACCGTCTTTGGTTTCGAGCAATAAAAATTTACCATCAATAGGGTCGCCCATTACAAAACCGTGTTGCTTGCCCGCAAAATCCATGGCATCTAAAAAGTAAGACTTATCCTCATTTTTATAAACTTCTTTCCAACTTAAACCGCCATCAACCGTTTTTAAAATCAACGCCGGTGTTCCCGAACTCATGATGATGGCTTCCTTGTCCGAAAAAGCTTCGATGTCTCTGAAATCGCTTTGTTCGTATCCTTTCAATTGTTGCCACTTCCAGGTTAACCCTCCATCGGTGCTTTGGGCTATATGCCCCTTGCTGCCACTTATCCACGCAACGTGGTCATTTACAACCGAAAGGCCTCTTATGCTGCAAGGTTTACCCTGTTCAATAAGTTTTACAGTTTGGGCTTTACTAATGCCGGCATTAATTGCAAGAAGCAGCAGAATATATACGTATCTCATTTTGTTTATTTAACCCGCGTCCATACTTCCGAGCGGCCGAGTAGCGATATGCCAATGTAGCCTCTTATTTTGAGTTTATTGCCGTCCAATGTCATTTTGCAACTGTAAGTTTTACCGTTTTTAGGATCGTAAATAGTGCCGTCTTCATAAACGTTTTCTCCATCGTGCTTAAAACCTTTTAAAATTTCTAAACCCAATAATGGGGTTGATCGCAGCGATGCATTAGGGTTTTTACTGTCTACCTTAGGCTGGCCGGTACTTTCATCATTCGGCGATTTGAGCCAAGCCAGTTTGCCAAAAAATAAATTCTCTTTCTTGTAAATCTGTATTTGCCCTTCGCCGCTTGGATTAATCCATTTGCCCAACACGGCATTGGCATTTTGAGCAAAGGTAGCGGTGCTTATTAAGCTGCAAAATAATAGCAGCATTAAAGTGATATTTTTCTTCATAAATTCATAATTGTAAACCGAAATTATAAGTAAACAGCACTATATCAAACCAATGCTAAGTTTTTTTAATTTTATTAATAGCGTTAAGCTTAAACTACTATATTTGCAGCCTCGTACTGATTTGGGGTGTTAGTGAAGGCTAATGTTCAACAAAGAAATCAGCCCAGGTGGCGAAATTGGTAAACGTTGCGGTCTCAGAAGCCGTTGAGAATTGTCTCTTGAGAGTTCGAGTCTCTCCCTGGGCACACCACTTGAAAATAATAGATAGCACTTTGGGGTGCTATTTTAATTTGTACTGTACATAAGCCCAGGTGGCGAAACTGGTAGACGCACCATCTTGAGGGGGTGGCATCCGTAAGGTTGTACGAGTTCGAATCTCGTTCTGGGCACAAACAAAATAAGCAGCTAATGAAAATTAGCTGCTTATTTTGTTTTATAATAAATCCGGGTCGGTTTTTCCAGTATTAGGCGTGGTGATTTTACTTAACGAGTAAGTAATTTCTCCATCCTGTTCGGCTCCGGCTATTAAACCTTTGTCGTATAATTTAGTTAAAACCTGTTCGGCCTGCCGGTGTAAATTTTGAGGCGCTTCTTTAGGAGCGTATTCTGTTAGTTTGGCTGCTACATCGGGAGCGGTGCCTTCGCCCAGTTGAGCTAATGCATATAAAACTTTGTCTTGCCAATCGGCATCAGCATAAAATGCATCAGGCGGAGCCACCGGCTTAAACTCTTCATTAAAAGATTGATCAGCTTTATTCATAATGAATATACAACATACGCTATTGGGTTTTTGTTTGACGCATTTGTCATTGCATAATATTGAAAATCAGTACAATAACTGGATTTAATTGAGTATATGCATGAATTGCTTTATAATTGTAGCATGATCAAAGCATATCAACTCTACACCGGTGCCGACGGGCACTCATACTTTAAAACCGGGAATGTATCAGAAGCCGTAATAACCCGTGCCGAGTCTATCCGTTTCCAGGAATCGCCTGAAGGTTCGGTTTATGATTGGCATCCGGCACCTACTATGCAGTTTGTTATCAACCTGAGGGGAACATTGGAGTTTACTACATTTAAAGGAGAGTTTTTTATTTTGAAGCCGGGAGAAGTGCTGATTGCCCAGGACACCACAGGCAGCGGTCATAAATGGCGTTTATTGGGTACCGATCCATGGCAACGTGCGTATGTGGTATTTGACCAAACCACCGATATAAACTTTATTGCCGAAGAAGTAGCCGATGTTTAAGATTGGCGATTGGTTTTAAAGTGATGCTGATAATACCACTCCATGATATAAGCGCCATCTTCCCATGTAAGTTTACCGTCGGCTGCAAATTGCGCTATAAGTACTGATAAGTTATGCAGATAGGCACTTTTAAGGTTTCCGGTTAATGCTTGTAAATTTTTGATAGCACATGCTGTAATTTGTTCGGGGTTACTGCTATCGGCACATTCATTAGCCAATTTTAACTGTAATAAAATTTGAGGGACTTTGGCGCGTAAAATAGCTTTTATCTTGTCATCAATATCGCCGGGTATAATTACCGTTAAAATATCTGCGACCGGCGAATCAATAAACTTTTTAATATTTTCGGTAATTGTAACCCCAATGTTGATTGCTGATTTTAGATCGGCAGGGATACTGTTAAATAAAGACTGGATAGCTTTCCATATTTTCTTTAGCCAATTTTTTAAGCTCATAAATTTCTATTGTTTTTAAATGATTGGTAAGTTTTAGTGAGGTACAAAATAGTTTTAACCAGCATGGATAGTGCGGATAGGCAGGCTACCAGGCAACCTGCACATGTTGATACCGTACCGATGAGTTTGAGTAATTCATCTGTTTGCATGGGTACCTTTACCGCAATTAAATAACTACTTAAAGCTGATAAAATGCCAAGCTCCGGCTTGTAATTGAGGTAATTGTATACGTAAGTTATTACTTCTCTCATGAGTCATATTTTTTGAGATTGTATTTATTAATTATGGCGATAAGTTTATTGGGATAGGAAGGGTCGGTTGCGTAGCCTGCTTTCAAAAATGCCCAGGCTTGCTCTTCGGACGTTTTGGCTGTAAATACACCGTGGGTAGTGTAACGTTTGTTTACCTGTAAAAATCGGACGCGGTCGGTAAAACCATCTTCAATAGAGTTATATGAACGGAAATATTGAGGAGCTTTTACAGGTTTTCCGTTTACATATTCTGTGGTATCATATAAAACCTTCTTGCCTTTCCAACCGGAACCAGCCTTTATGCCGAAATAGTTGTAGTGCATGGATGATAGTTTTGACTTACCTGAATTACTTTCCAGTATGGCTTGCGCAAGCATTAAGGATGGAAATAGCTTTGTATTTAAACATGCTGATACAGCCATGCCTTGTACGTGTAGTACAAAATCAGTAATTGTGTTCATGAAATTTTAATGAGAAGATGTTGAACAAGTAAGGGCAGTATTTAATAAGAAAGGTTGAAAATATTTTTTTAACCCTTATACCACCTAAAGTGAACTATTTTTTGTGCCACTCCCCTTTGATCTGTGGTGTAAGCTAAACTTAGCCCTTTAAAACCTATGCCTTGTTCAATAAACTGTTGCCGGTTTGAAGCTATTGATAATCCTTTAAATCCTATGGCTTGTTCTATTTTTTCGGCAGGTTTTATACAAATACTAATGCTGCTAAACATATTGATTGGTTAAAGTAACTCTTATTTGAACCCATTTTGCGTTAACAGGACTTGGGCTGGCATTTTTATTGAATAATGAGCTGCCGTTACCAATCCCGGCACTATCAAAAAGTGGCTGTACATTCCATTCAAAGCTTATAAATGTACCTGCAGATACTAATGGTGTACTTATCCAGTCGGTATTGGTAGTTGCATTAGGTTTGGCGTCGGCATCTGTCCAGCGCATTTCGTAACTAAGCCTGTCTGGGTTACCCGCGCCGGTTGAGTTATTACCAGCATATACAGCAGAATCGGGAACATTGTTATTGGAGGTGGAGCCTCCTGACGTACTTTTGTTAAAGAGCAAAAAGCCATTATAATTTATACTTTGTATCTGAACCGGATTAGCAGCCGCCAGTATAGGGGCTGAAGTTATCTGTCCCCATACTTTACCAGGAGCCAAAACCAAATCTGTGCCGGAAAAAACAAGGTCAGGGGTATTGTTTGAATTACTTATAATAGCATCGTTATCGGGTTTCCATTCGGATGAGGTATCTGTGGCCAATGCTGTAGCTAACAATGTTCCACCAATATTATCCACCCCATTTTGTGCTGCACCTAAATGAAGACTTTCGGGCAAAAGAGTAAAATCCAATTTTGCAGCATTGTTAAAAAGAGGGGGAGCACTGAAAGAGTTTAAAAAGTATCCTGGATTATCTGCTTTAAACGTAGAAAGTGATTTATAAGTCCCTGTTGACAGAACTCTTACCATACCCATGATGTTGTTATAATCAATGTTAGCCGCCGTAACCTGATTCAAAGACTGGAGTGTGATACGAGAGTTAGAGTTGAAGTAAGAGTTTGTAAAAAATGAGTTATTACCTGATAAATTAACATCGATAAATAGACAGTAGTTATATTGAAATATAGCGGTTTGATTTATAATTGATATAAATTTGCATCGGGTCGCAATCGATGATAAAGCTAATATCAATTGATTTGATATATTATAAAATACACAATCAGACAGACCTCCATTTAAACTAATTGTTCCATAGTCTTTTAATGTTAAATTATTTAATGTTATCCCCTGCGTTGCATTAAAACTAAATGTACTAGCACCTGTACCTTTAAAAACGACATTACCATCACCGACCATGGTTGAACCCATGGCTATATTGGGGGTTCCTGATACACCTTCCTCATAGGTGCCTGTGCCAATGATGATTTTAACAACAGTTGGGCTTTGTAAAGCAACTATTGCAGCTCTTACACCTGAATAGGTAAGTTTGGGTGTATCTGGAGTTAAGCCGTCATTTGCGTCGTTACCTGCTTTACTTATATAGTAGTTGATGCCATTTGTTGTGGCGGGTACCCTGAAATTATTAGCCATGTTTATTGTAATTTTATGTAAACGGATGCGGTTGTCGTAGTTTGACTTGCATAGTCAATTCGCCATCTAATCCAGCCGACTGGAATTGAAAGAGAACCATTGTAAGGCAGATTTATAACAGAATAAGTTGAACCACCATTGGTACTGTACCTCAGTACCGAAGTCCCATCTCCGATGATAGAGTTAATCGTAACTGTATTTTCAAAATAATCTTTATATTCCCTTACTGGTTGGGTAAAGCTTAGTGTAAAGGCTTTCAAAACACTGTCGAGTTTGGCCTTTTGTGCATTGGTAAATGCATTGGTATTACTGTTACTCTCGTATGCTGCTTTTATTTGAGGTGGGCTTGTTGCTGCATCGGTCAACGTTCGCACGGCTAACTCACTTGGATATCGTGTATTATCCGCATTTGCTAAATCTCGTATACTGTTAGTTTTGTTAGCATTATCTTCTTTGCCTGATATGTTTACATCGGTTTGTAGTAATACTAAATCATTATTGGCTGTTCCGCCTCTAAACCAGAATAAACTGATGCTTGTGCCATTGGCAATTATACATTGTAAGCCTTGGTATCTTAGCGCTGGTTTTATTAAGTCTAAAGCCTCGGCAATATTGGTAAATGGAATAGTAGTCGTTCCGTCATATTTGCCATACCGCATATCAGAAGCTACCGGATTGGTTGGATCGTATGGTTTTGCGAACTGGAAGCCCGCCGGTTGATTTGCCATTTTATGATAAGGTTAATTCGTGGGTATGGGCTTCGCCGTAGGCAACCGCCTGTTCGTATACATATACATCGTAGGTAACATCGCCGGTGCCACCATTTTTAATGCTCATGGTTATTTTACCTGACTGGTATATTGATTTTACATCGCCGTTGGTTTGTACATCTTTAGCTGTAGTTAATGTTTTGCTATTACCGATACGTGTGGCTACGAAAAATTTACGATGAGTTGTGCCGGTATTAAGCGAAATAGGCATATTACCGTTTTCCCAGATGAAGCTAATGCTTCCTCCGCCCGATATACCTCTTAGTAAATCACTGGTGAGTTCTAACCCGCTTGGAATAGCACCATAAAATATTTTGTAACGAGGTGTAATGGTAGAAGATGCACTTTTTATACCTGCAGGTATGCGTCCAACAGGGTCGGGCTGGTTCAATTCATTATTTTTAATGGGGCCTTGCAGGTAGTTATAAGTAGCCTGATATACAATAGATGAATTGATGATAGTATATCCATTGTCTGCAGTTTGTTCTGTAGTCCCAATTTCATTTGTAGCTCCGTTACCCACTTTTTTGGTAATACTTAAAGCTGTTGCATTACCCGCATCGTTTTTTGTAAATGTTGTCGATGCTGTAAAATCAAGCACCTGCCCAACCTCAATTGTACTGGTAGGTTGATTGGTTGATGTTCCTGCCAGCTTTGCGGTAACTGTAAGGCTGGTTAATGGGGCAATGTAGTTAGGATGGGCAACGTTTGTGTAAGCCTCTTTATACTGGTAATAAGCACTTTCAGCAGCCGGAACCTGCTCACCGTTACTATACTTTCCGAAAGGAACAGAACCATAAACCGTCCACGAAGGGACGCTTAAATCAACATCTTCCGCAATTTCTAATACCTCATTTATAGCCGATACCAAATCGGTTTTAGTTTCAGTTTTTAAGATTGACAGGTTGCCCAGGTAATCAATTTCCTGTGTCATTTCTTTACCTGCACCCCAATTACCGGCTGTTTTAGGGCCGAAGATTTGCCACGTGGTCGTATTGATATAAAAATCGCCGTCGGTGCCTGTGTTGGTGTTTGATGGGTTTATGGTGCCGTTAAGCACGCTTTTGCCATTAAATCCGGGTATGCCTTGGTCTCCTTTTGGACCAGGCCCACCGGGTGGACCGCTTTGCATGGTAAATACTTTTTGCCAGCTGCTGCTTTGTTTTTGATAAAATTCACCCGTTACCGTGTGGATGTAAGTATCATTAATTTGACCAGTGGCCGCAGTTGGTGTAATAATACCGTAAAGTATGGCACCACCTGTCGATGTTTCATTTACCGGGATGCTGTATGCCAATGCCCAGCCGCCGTTCCTTTTCTGGTAAAATGAACCGTTAGTTGCATTAATAGCTACATCGTTGTTTTTACCTGTAGTATCTTGTGGTAAGGCGCTAATAAAAGTTACACTATTGCCGGTCGAAATGTTGTTGGAAAGGTAGGTGATTAGCTTCGAAAACGCGTATTGATAATCGGTTCCGTTACGCACTAAAACGCTCACATCATCGCCGGTAATGGACTGGGTTATTTCGAGTTCGCTTATTTTTTTATCGGGCATAATTAAAACAGGTTATCATATACTGAATAGTTGTCAATTTCGGGAACACCAGTGGGTGAATTAAAACTGGTACGGTCAATCCCCCTTATACGCGGGCCCGCCTGGCGCGAACTTTTATTCTTTTCATTATAGCGCCACAACGGGTAATCAGCATGGTTATCTAACAAGAATTTCTCCACCTCATTAGCGTGGGCATTAGCTACGCTGCGTTGCTGTTGTACCAGTTTAACCTGGTCTTGGGTGCTTACGGCCTGGGCATTGTCGTACTGCTTAACTACCGGACCGGTTGCCGTATAATGCACGCCATTGCCTTCAATAAAGCGGGCAAAGGTGAAGTAAACCAATGTTGGAGCAATGCCCTCATAAGCAATTGTATTACCATGATCGTCGGTATAATCGCCACCGTTAAACAGCTTTTTGTATACCTGTGGCGCGTCGGTCTTTATCTGGCCATCGGAATCAAAGTATTTTAACAATTGGAAATACAACGGATAGCCTAAGAATGGCTTCAGGTCGAGCTCTTGTGCTTTTTTAATAAATACCTGTAAGCGCTCGGGTTTTATGTTGATGGAAATGTCCTCAAATTGCTGAAAGGTTTCAGCAGTGATCAGTAAGGAAGTCATGATGAATTAAGATTAATGGAGTTGATAAATGAACCGGGCAGCAATTTTATTCACCGACCATGGCCCTTGCTTCGGCTTGTTTAAAGCCATAGGCGTAAATGAGTATGGCAACTTTGTTTTCGGTTGGAAGGGTAGACATTAGCACCTGGTTTATGCTGCTGCCCGATTTCATTCCGGCGCTGTCATCGGCTACGTTGCCGGGTACTGGTAGTATGTTCCAGTTGCCCGATGGGTTGATTTGCTGATAGAAGTTACCGAATAGCTCTGCAAATACCTCGCTCAGTTCATTCCTATCGGGAGCGGTGTTATCATTAAATTCACGTATAGCTTCCTTTTTTTCGCCACCGTTGCTTAAGCCCGATGCTTTTTCGGCGTTGATCAACTCTTTGGGTACCGAAAAACCTTTGATGATCCGTGCCTCAACCGACCGTTCGGTGGTTTCAAAAAGCTTGTCGTTATTTTGAATGGCATAGGGCTTAAACTCAGGTTTTGATGCTTCATCCTCATACTCTATCACAATGATTTTTTGAGCACTTTTGGTTCCCTGAAAGCTGCCCAGGTCTTTTTCAAACTGAGAAGGTGTGTTGATACTACCTGTTGAACCTGTATTGGGCGCACTGTTATCGGCCTCCTCGCGGCGCGATTGCATGAAGAGCATCGTCGACGGTAAAAAGCCGGTGGTTACCTCGCGGTTATTAAAAGTTTTAATACCGGCTTCCGTTTCAAAATCTTCCCAAACACTATCAGCTTCAATCAATGGGTAATCGTCAACCTCGGGGTTAAAGTAGTAAAGCTGGCCTTTGTAGTTTTCCCAGCCACCGGCAATTAAAACCTGTTCATCAATTACGGCAGGGTCGGGGTTGTAGGGGTCGATGAATACAATCTTCGACCGCATAATGTGTTTCCAGCTTTTGCGGCTCCAATCATTGTATATGGCATATTTACCGGCAGTTTCTGCATTATCGGTATCGCCCATGCGTATGTCTTCAAACTTTACGTAATGGGCCGATGCCACCTGGCAGTTGGCATTGTAATTTATGTGGATGCCAAAACCGTTAAACAGGGCCTTATCGGTAGCTACCGCCTTGAGTAGTTTAGTTAGGGTGAGCCCTTTGTTGTTGATGATTTGCTTACCCAGTTCTTTATCTTCAAAACCATTGCCGCCTATAAATTTGGCGCGCTTGTTCCAGCAATCTTTAGCCGTTGGGGAGGCGGCCACCAGTTCGAGCATACGTTGCGGATAGGCATTATCGGTGTCGTAATTAAGTATGCCGAAGGTTTGGTTGGGCCGCACCTTTATGCGGCGTTCTATTTGAGGTAAATAGGATTTCATTTAAATTAAGTTGTAGGTTGGTGTTGCAGGTTAAGTGCAGGCATATAGGTGATGAGGAATAGGTTAGCTGTGCAGCCTGCAACACGCAACCTGCAACTGTTTATTCAGCGTCTTCGGTTAACTCGTTTAGGGCGGTTAAGGTGCTGGTGTAGCTGGCCGTGCCCGATTGTGGTGCAATAAATACAGCACGTGGCGGATAGGGTTCGCGCAATTTATCTGGGTTGGTTAATTTAAGTTTGTAACCGCCTTCCATACCTTCATCGGCAGCATTGCGTTCGGCTTCGGTAAGGATGAGGCCGTTTACGGCGCCAAACAGTTCTACGGCCGAATTGCTGTCTTTGTAGTTATTAATAACCACGGCTTTTACCCTGCCGTAACCCATGGCACGTAACTGGGCTTTAATTTCAACCGACAGACCGGCAATGTTAAAATCAATTTCTTCGGTATAACGCGGACCAACCTGGGTTTTGGCCAGTTTTGACATGGCATTAAAACTGTTATTGGTGCCTTCAAATTTGTACAGCTTGCCACCATTAACAGGGATGAGTTTTTCGATGGTTAAGGGATTAGTGGTGCTGTATTGGATGGTCATGTCATCCTCGTTAAAGATGTAGATCACATCTTCGATACCCGAAGTAACGGGCGATGCGGCGGCGAGGCTAAAGCCTTCGGTAATTTTGCTAAAGATTGTTGGCATATTTTAAAATGAATGTGTAAGTGAGCGTGATAATGTGCAGATATGCAAATGCCCGGATGCCTTGATGGGAGATAAGGCTTAGATGATGGTAGATGGTTGAGCAAACCGTGCATCGGCATATCTGCTCATTTAAATATTTTAAATCCCGGGAGAGAGATAAAATAATTCGTCGGGAAATTTAAAGTTAACGGCTGCTTTCATACGGGCTTTCATGCGCACCACGTTATCATTGGTGTATGGTTTCATGTAAACAGTAGACAGCTCGCTTTGGTCGCCTAAGAGGTCAACTCCCAAAAACAGGTTTGATGAACGTGCGCCCAATATGGTATTAGCTTGCCAATGGTTCATGAGTTGCAGAGGCATTCCCAAATAATCCATTTTCTTTTTATCGGTAAACGCATTCAAAACGTTAGTGGCATTATTAGCTTGAGCTTGTGCATAAGCATAACCAACGTGCAACGGAATTTGCAGGTTAAAATCATCCTGGCTACGGTCGGCAGGGTCAAGTTGTGAGTAAACATTATTTAAAATGCTCAACACATTGCTTGCGTTAATAAAGCTTAAAGTAACCGCGCCTGATGTGCCGCTAAATTGAGCAGCTTTGCGGGTGTTAATGTTGTTGTAATTACGAATCAGTTTAATTTGGTCGGCACCGGTTTTTTTGATAAAATAAGACTGCCCTTTTGCTTTAACCCCGGCAAGAGCAGCTTTTGTGGTGAACGAAGTATCGATGAACAAATCGTTTGCAGTAGTTATAGTAACTACATCACCATCTGATAGCTTATCAATATTGCTACCTGTTGCAAACGTTACTGTGCCGTTAGTGCTTATTGAGGTTGCCGAAAGAAAAGTGTTTGTACTGGTTGATAATGAAATATCAACTTTGTTGCTTGTGGCATTGGGGCCCTTGCTGATCAGTGGCAATAAACCTTTAAATTCACTCGAAAAATCGGCTTCGGGTGTCGAATCTTTACCAAGCCAGTATAAACGTTCGTTGGCTATTTGAATTTTTGTGAGGTAACGCTGAACCATAAAGTCTGATAGGTCAACAACGCCTTCATAGTCGCCAAATGCGCCGGGAGCCAGTCGTTGTGATTGCCATGTTTTAACCAGGTTATCCCATTGTTCTTGTTTCATAAACTCGTATGCAACCGGTTCGAGGTAAGTTTCCTTTTGAAATGCCTCCGTGCCCTGATCTTTAAATATACCAGATGGTTCCTGCAATTTGATTTCGTCGTCAACGTCGAGTATTGTTGTTCTAAATTTTACATCGTTAATAACGGTTAATAATCCGCGTTTAACTGAATCGGCCTCGAGCAATGTGCTGGCCATGAACCCGGCCAGCGCTTCGCCGCCGTAAGAGCTTGGTGTAAAAGTAAATTGTGCCATAAGTTTTAACTCCCCGCCCCTAAAGGAGAAGTTTTAATGAATGAGTTTTGCTTTTGTTAGGGATAAAAGGTGCTTCGGAAATGAAGCATAAATTAGAGTGAAGACCTGGCTCCCTGAAGAGGGAGTTTTTTATCGGAAATAAGGTTATTCGATAACGAAGTTGAGGAAAGATGGGTAAGTAATGCCGTTCCTCTCAATAGTGTAGAGAATTATTTGGTATCACTAACCGCTTGCCTTACTGCATTTTTTGCAATTTCAGACTGCGGGGCAAAAAACGGTTGACTTTCGGCTTTGGCTTTGCTGCTGCGTTTGGAGCCTTCGGGGGTAAAGGTTGATTTGATTTCGTTTTTAATATCGGTATGGGTTTGTTTTAAGCGGACCTGTGCATTTTGTAAGGATGTACGGGCTTCAACCAGTAAAGCGTTTTGTGCATGCAGTTTAGCTTTTAAAGCAGCTATCTGGTTTTGCACATCGTGGGGTTTGAGCTTGCCTTTAGCGGCGGGCATATCTTCTTCCTCATCTTCGTTTTCTACTTCGGTAGCCGGTTCAACTTTTTTTACCTTGCCTTTTTCAATGCACAGTTGTTTGCCTTCGGCAGTGGTGTACACATCATCAACAGCGGGGGTGCTCAGGTCTTCGTCCTGGAATACTTCAGTATCGCGGTCAAGCTCGCCGGTGTGGTGGAGGGCGCCTTTGTCGGTCATGGTTTGTTTGTTCATCACTTTCTTAAAAAAGTTCATCATCTTATCCAAAACCGACGTGGTTTTCTCGATAAGGTCGTTGTTGTGCATGTTCATTTGCTTTTTGGGTGAATTATTATGGTTTACTAATATTTTGTTGATGCAACGCTGATAAACTGCCGGTGCGGAATTGGTGCATTTTTGCAGGATGGCGCTGTTGGTAATGGCGGTTTGGTAATCTTCAATGCGGTCAATAAAACCCAGGGCCAGTGCCTGGTCGGCGGTCATCCAGGTTACGGCGTTAATGAGGCTGTTGATGGTCACATCATCAAGCCCGGTTTTATCGGTATAAATTTGGGCCAGGCGCTGTTGTACGGTGTTGAGCATTTGTACATCTTTCAAAAGCTCATCGGCATTACCACCGCTGCCGGCCATGGGTTTGTGTATCATGAGCAGGGCATATTTGCTCATTACCACTTCTTTACCGGCCATGGCCACTATGGAAGCTGCCGAAGCGGCCAGGGCATCGATATAAGTAATTACGCGGCCCTGGTATTTTTTTAGCAGATCGTAAATGGCAATGGCATCAAAGGCCGATCCGCCTGCCGAGCTGATGTGCAGTTCCACATCCTGACCGGCAGCCTGTACCAATTGTTGCTGCAAATAAGCAGATGACAGGCTGCCCGAGCCAATACCGTCTTGCTCGGTATCGTATAAATAGATTTTGTACATGTTGGTGAGTGGTGAATAGGGAGTGGTTATTAGGTTATTGAGTTACTAAGGGGAAGTGCAGATTTTGCGGATATGCAAATGTGCAGATGAGGCGCAGTTAGAGAGCAGCCGGATGCTGATTAATTAGCGGTTGATATTTCAAATATCAGGAACTTTTTTGGCTGAAGTGGTGACACAATCGTGTCAGTAGCTCTATTTGTTGGGACGGTAATTTTGATAATTCTCAAATTCTGAAAAATCCTGATTCAGATAATAAATTCGAAATTGAACATTCGAAATTCGAAATGAAACAAGTGCCGGTTGGCATAATTCAAAGATGCAAAAATTATCGTGTTAAAGTGGTGACACCATCGTGTCAGTACCCGAAAAACTGTTTATGGCACGCCAAATAGTACGCTCATCCTTTTTAAAATGCCCTTGCGCTTCAAATACAGCTTTGTTTTTGCTGATGCCTTGCGTTTGCATCTGCGCTTCAACCCAAAGGTAAATTTCCCGATAGGTAAATATTTTTGAGCTGATGAAGCCCGCCTTAAACATCTCGCTTAAAGCGCCGCTGTTAAATAATTGGTTTGCGATGGTGATATGCATTTTTTGTAGTTTATAGGAAGTCCATAGACGATAGACCATAGACCATGGTTTACAGCGAAGCCTTGTTTTGGGGGTGTTAATATTGGCTTCTTTTTACAGGAGTTCAATCTTGATTCTTGACTCTGTACTCTTGATTCTAAATCTTAAAGATTTACCCTGTTCACCGTTTGGGCGAGGATATTTTGCTGGTTGTTTACGTCTTTAACGTCGACGTAGATAGGAGGGAAGTTGTTGAGCATTTGGTAGGCCAGGGTATTGGCTAAATCTTTTTGATCGTTCATGGGTTGGCTGTAGTAGCGGCTGGCGTTGCCGCCATCGGTAAATACACCGCCTATGGCATAACCGCTGGCCGTGTTGGGTATCGAAAAATCCCGGCCACCGTATGCCACGTTGATAGCGCTAACCAGGTTGCGTGCCCAAGGGTTACGCATGGCCTCGCTCACCACCACGGCCTCACCCGAGCGTAAGTAGGCATTGGTGTTATCGGTACGGCTATAGCCTGGTAACAATGCACCGCGACCATCCGACGTGTACTGTCCACCTTGCGCAAAGCCCGGCTTTTGTTTCATGATGGTGGCCAGGTTTGATGCACCGGTGGCTGCCACAATAGCCGTTTCGGCAATGGCCTTGGCGGTGCCAATGAGTGGGAAGCCTGCGTTGGCTTTCCATATGCCCATAATAGCTTGTCGGGTATCAATAATAACCTGCGCCGCTGCGGCTGCCTGGTGAGCTTTGAACGCTAAACGGGCAGCAATGGTGTTTTTGCCAAATATGGCACCTACGGCACCGGCCATTTTATCGAGGCCCTGCACATACTTCTTTTGGTTAGCTACTTCGGCATCCATGCGTGCCTTATCAAGCTGGTCCTGCTTGTCTTTGGCGTCTTTTTTTATTTTGGCTATGGCTCCTTCTTTGCCGTTGGCGGCATCAATGGCCTGCTGGGTTTCGGTATTGAGCAATTGCTGCTTAATATCATGTTGCTGTTTCCAGTCGCCACTTGCTTCGGCACCTGCCAAATTATCTTCCAGTGTTTCGCGGTTGCGTTGGGCGGCAAAATCTTTGTTTAATTTATCGCTGTCTTTGTCACGTTTGCCAGCTAATTGTGCAGCTATGGTTTTGGCCTGGTCAACTACTTGTTGAGCCTCTATACGCTTCTTTTCAAGTCCTTCAATTTTGGCATCAATGGCAGCCAGTTTGGCTTTGTCGGTAATATCGGTTTTGGCTATGGTTAGTTTAAGCGACTCTTCTTCAGCCTCACTAACAATTTTTTCGTTATCGGCTTGTACTTTGCGTATATCATCGGCCTTTACCCTGTATTCGGCCGTTAGCTGTTGTATGGCATCAAAATGGGCATCATTACTGGTTTGGTTAAGCTCTTTACTGTAAGCCGCCAGTTTAGCCAGTCCTTCTTCCTGAAATTTGTGGGTTATAGAGGAAAGCTTTGCCTGGTGTTCTCGCTCGAGTTGCTCAACGGTGGCATTATTGTTTTGATGCTCCTTTTTGAGTTTGGCAAAGTGCTGGTTGGTTTCTTCTATCTCGCGGGTAAAGCCATCGAGGGTAAGCAAGGCCATACGGTCGGCCGATTCTTTGCGTATTTCTTCTTCGGTGGGGCCGGTGGGTTTATCTTTATTTAGTTTGGGCCTGTCATGTTTTTGCCCATAGTTTTCTAATTGTGCCAGTTGTCTTTTTAACTTTTGAAGCCTGTTAAAAGGTTCTGAACCAATAATGCCACTTTTTGAGCTTTTTTCTAATTCGGTAATTTGATTGCGCAGCCACTCAATCGAATCTTTTTGGAAAGTATTCGCGCTCATCACAATACCACTCTTTTTAGCTATTTCGTCTGCCGTTTTTTGAAATGTGCCTGAGAACTTTATTAGATTATTTATTGTGCCATTTAATGATTTTTCGTTCGCTTTTAGTAAGTCTCTTGCTTTCTGTTCTTCTCCTTGGGCATCAGCTATAGCAGAACTCAAACCAGAAGGTACATAGCCCTTATAATGCACATCAGTAACTTCGTTATACTTGTTTTGTAGATTAGTTGTCTTAGTCTTAGCTTTTTTTAATTCAAATGCACTGTTGTTTAGCTCCTTTTGCTTGTTAACCACGTCGTCTACACCTTTTTCTAAAACCTGATTTGCTGCTGCCTTATTTAAAGTCCATCTTATGTAATCGGCGCTGCCAGTTTTTATTCGGTTTTCTACTTGCTCTAAAGTTTCGAGCTTTCCCATTGCTTTGCCCAGAGTATCGTTATAAAGATTTATAACAGCGGTTTTATCAGCTGTTGATTTTTTACTACCGTCGAGTGCAATTTTGAGCTGCATTACATCTTTTATGGCGGTCTTATACTCGGTGCTAC
Source organism: Mucilaginibacter terrae (assembly GCF_031951985.1). Classification (NCBI taxonomy): domain Bacteria; kingdom Pseudomonadati; phylum Bacteroidota; class Sphingobacteriia; order Sphingobacteriales; family Sphingobacteriaceae; genus Mucilaginibacter; species Mucilaginibacter terrae. The sequence goes on from NZ_JAVLVU010000001.1 coordinate 4,828,238, forward strand.
CCATTGCGTTGTTAAGTGCATCAAGCCTGGCCTTTGCTTGTGCCATAGCATCTTTGCCTTTGTTTAATGAGCTGATCCATTCTAATATCTGTCCTCCATATGTGATAAGTAATGTTACGCCCACACTAATGATTGTATTCCATGAAAACATGGAACCGGCTAATTGTGAAAGTACGCTTTTGGGTTTACCACCAGCGGCTGCCAACTCTTTGTTTTGCGCATTTAGCTTTATCATCGAATCTACAACATCTGGCAGTTTTTCGGCAACGGCTGTTAAGCCCGCCTTTAACCCATCGGAAAATTTGGGTATTTCTCCATTTACTCCATTGATGGCATTCCTTAACGCCTCAATCGCTTCTTCAGTTTCCTCAGCTTCTTTTTTTAATGATTTTGCCATATTTATGTATTTAGTGCCGTTTGGCATAGTATCTAATTTAAAAAGACCTTGTTAGTGGAAGTCTTTTAAATCATGTTACTGTTTGTTAGTAACCCAAAATGATTGTACGTAATACTTATCGTTAAGGTAAGTATAATCGTGTTTAACCCTGCTTTCAGCAGTGTCAACTTTTTTCACGAGGTTTGGATTAACTTCGATATAATAAAAGTTTTCTAAGTCAATCCCATCCGGGAATTCAACTTTATGAATTTCATGTCCAAATATTTACCAAGTAGTACTTGCTTTGGTTTGATCATGGATTTAGTTGTAAGCTGTATTCCACTTGAAACCATCATAACAGAACCATCACCTCTGTTACTCTTTGCCAATCTTAATAACAACACACCTGATTTCGGATATAATCCCAAGGCATATTTACCTGCATACATATTATCATTAGCACTAAAGGGATTTTGCTTTATGTTGGTATATTGAAGCTGTAAATACCTTTTGTTGGTGTAACCTAAGACTGCAAGGATAATAACTACAGCTAAAACTATAAGCTATTTTTGTAATTAAGGTTTTCGGGTTGTTGAATATTTATATTTGCTAATATTTTTGGTAAATATAATGCTGCAATACTTTTATTTGCAAGTTTACTTAACGAGATTCTAACTGTTTATTATCTCGTCAAAAGGTTATGTAATGTCTCTTGCAAACTGTCAATCCGGCTTTGTATTTAGGTGAAAAATTAATGTTTGTGTATACCTCACTCTGTAAATAATACTTAAAGTGGAGAAATTACTATCACGTCTACTTATGCTTTCCGCAATTAAAATAGCTATTTCCCTTTTCTTATTTTGAAGTTTTTAACTTCATGGTCGGTAGCATCAATCGACATTATATAAAAAGGGCCGTCAACTTTAACATAACCGGGAGGGATTGGGTTATAATAAGGGTACTCTTTAAATAAGGATTTTCTGTTAAGTTTAACGCTATAATATATCATTGGGTAATATTTATCATTAAACCTTTCGTTAAGCACCGTATAGTCAATATAAGTACCAAATGATGCCGATTTATATTTGAATAAGCTGTCTCCACTTACCTGCCAGCCTAAATCAATAAGAAACGGTTTATCTTTGCTGGTTTCTTTTAAAGGGCAAACTAACTCAAATAGTTTTATATTAACAGCTCCGTATTCATTTCTTTCATTCACACGCCATTCATTAGCATATACCTTATCGCCAGGTTTAAAATGATTTACCCTGGCATTTACATAATAAAGGTGTAAAATAGTGTTATTATACCACACTAATCCACCTATTATTATAAGTAATACTAAAGCAATGAGCCAGGCGCGGTATTTTAAAATGCCTTTTGTTTGTGAAGAAAGGATAGGATTGTTTTGCATTTCAGGATATTTACTAATTATTTTGGTAAATATATTAAAGGCAATTATCAATTTCAAATGAAATTTGAAGAATGCTATGAGCTGGGGTATATATTATAAACCGTGGGAAATTTTACAACAATTTACCCGGAGCAAGCACAAGTCATCCAACGCCATTATCCACTAAACAAAAGCTTGCGCTAAATAGGGGGCTTATTTTAATACCTCGCTATATCCAACGCTTTCCTCAAACACGTAATAGTCACTATCGGCAAAATTGTAACCCGCAGGCATAGCTTTATCATCTACATCGGTTAATAGCTCGGGAGAAATTTTTAGTCTTAAAAAGCTGTCTTTTGATTGTGTATCACCAACTTTAAATTTATAATAGCCTTGAGCAACATAATTGCCCAGATAGGAAGAACGATGATCCTTAAGTTTGCTTAGCTCAACAATGTTTTGAATAAGCAAAATGGATTCGCCTTTATTGTTGGTAGGTTTAATTAGGCGAAATATACCCAGGCTACTCATGCCTTCATTTTCGAACCGATTTTTTGCCACATAAACCTTATCGCCTTTATTGAATTTTACTTGTGTTGTATGTGTATATTGGGCGTGTAGCCAATCCCATTTTAAGTAAGCAACTGCGGCAATTGCTATAATAACTATCACAATTATTAATGGCTTATGACTTTTAGGGGATGATGAGTTGGTTTGGGTTGTTATTGTTTGCTAATATTTTTGGTAAATATAATACTCAAAAGCTTTATTTGCAAGCTTTGTAAAAGAGATTATCACCGATTTTTATCTCTTATTCACGTTATTAATGCATCACGCAAACCATCAAATTCTGCTTTATACTTGGGTAATTGATTTAATGCATCGGAAGTTATTTCGATGTCGGAGTTTTTTTTGACAAGGCATGGATTATTGTTTATATGTTGATTGGCACCTTAAAGTTAAGGAATTGCTACCTTAGTTGCTTAAAATGCGTTTCTCAACCTTATTTGATGTGTAATTCCAAACTATGACGTATTCATCATTTGTTTTTTCTAAGCCGACAGGGATTTTGTACTTCGATTTAGAATCGATTATTAACTTCTTATCTACGTGCACAGAATAAAAATTGATGCATTTTTTAGTAGGATAGAATTTTTCCATTTTCCGGTGCTGATAAATTCCTAAGCAATGGTCTTTACATCTTAATAAAGAATCATATATAATTACTTTATTGGCAAACACAATATATTTTTCACCTTCAGAAGATGTAACCAACTGATAAAGTGGAATATTCATATATCTTGCACCATCCATACCACCATAACTAAGGTGAACTTTATCGCCTTTACTAAAGTGGTTGTTTTTGAGATTTTTTATTTGTGCGCCAAAGTAGTCTTCATACTGGATACCAATTATTGCAGCAACTATTAAAAATGCTAATACCGAAAGCAAAATATATTTGACTTTTACTGATTTAGGTTTTATTGCAGGGTCTTGCATCATTGTGTTTCCTTTTGTTAAGGATTATTAAAATTTGTAATCTTTCCTAATTCTTTGTGAATTTTTTAGAGTCTTTATCAGTTATATTAAATGAATCTACATAAAGGTAATTGTCGTCTTTTATATAACCATTTTGAATATTATAAGCCTCAGGGAGGGATATTACATGCTCCTTATACAGCACGCTATTATCAAGCTTTATAATATAATAAACGAAAGGTATATAATGATCATCACCTATTTTTAAATTACCAACTTTATAGCCTACATAAGTTCCAACTTTGCCTGTTTTTCGTTGCAGTAGTTTCTCGCCGGGGATTTTTAAACCTACATCGGCCATGTAAGATTTATTTGAAAAAGGGAAAAAGCTTTTTGGACTAACAGATTGATAAATAATAATGTCGTTTATTGTTTTATTGCGGTTAAAAAGATATTCACTTGCATAAAGAGTATCACCTGGCTTAAATTCGTTGTTTTTTGCAACGGCATAATGAAGATAAATGATGTCTTTTTTTACCCACGCGGTTGCCGCTAATGCCAATATAATTACAGAAACTATTAAAGCTATTTTGTATTTGCTGAAAAAGGATTTAGGATTTTGAGTGTTATTCATGTTAGAATGTTTGCTAATATTTTTGGTAAATATAATATTGGCAGTTATGAAAAGCAAGAGTGTGCATAAATATTTTACCCCAATTTAATCAACTCCACTTTGGTGCTTTGCCCTTTGCGCCAAATGTCAATTTTATTGATGTAGTAATAAGCGCCATCCTGTTGTATGTAGATGGGAATGAGTAAATCCAGTTCTAAAATATCGCGCGGGGTGAGCAAAAAATAGCGTACTACCTTTTTGGTCTCGCGCAGTATTTTTTCCAATTCGGGGTAGTACAACTGGCGCAATTTTTCAAAGTGAAGGCTGTGCTCGCCGCCGGGCTTGTCAAAGTAGGGGGTGCATATGGCGGTGTTTTCATTATGGTTGGCACCGGTGCCGTCTGTAAATTCAACTTGTTGCCCGTTTTGTAAATTGGTGATGTTGTGGATAAGCAGCCGTGGTTGTGTGCTAATGCTAAAGTCAACCGCATCGGCATCGTTACTAATATCAACTTTGTTTATCTGAGCAATGTTGCCGCCAATGTAGGGGCGGTTAAGGGTAGGTGCAAACTGGCTCTCAAACAGGGTGCCGGTTGCGGGTAGGGTTTTATCCTTTACCTCAATTACCGAATCGGCGGTGCCGGGTGGGATGTTGTCGTCTTCCTTGTTTTTGAGGTAATTGTTTTGTGCATAGTTGCCCAACTGAAAGGTAATGCTTTTGCCCTGATCGAGGCATTTTGCGGTCCAGTCTTTGGCTTGCGGAATGTTGTTCACAATATCTCGAAACGAAGCCAGGGTAATCATGCGGCGACCAGCATCGGTTTGGCAAATGATGCCGAAGCGCTGCAGGGTATCTTTTAGTAAATCTTTTTGTCCAATATCAGGAAATATACGTTCGCACTGTACTTCGTGGCCATATAGCATTTTACCGGGCTTTTCGGTAACTAAAAATTTGGCACCATTGTACAGGGTAAACCCGGTAACTTTTTTTACATCCTGTTCAATATCCCACCAAACTCTTAGGCTTTCGCCAGTGGTAAGTTTGGTGCTGATGTTCTGGATTTCATTACCCAAATCTCTGGTATAATATTTTACAAATCCAAGATTTTGTACTGTTGCACCATCGGCGTTATAAAACTTATTCACCAGCACCTCGGGCGTGCCGCCGTTTTTGCCATATTTTTTAATGGATATAGTGACCGCCCCTTTAGTGTTGGTAGACTGGTAACGCAGTCTGTACTGCAACGAAATATCAACTTCAATATCGGTAGTGGCAACATACGCTTTACCACTTGAAAACACGTTTTGTCCTTTAACAACATTGCTAAAAAAGAAATCTTCGTTAGCGCCATTTTGCCCGTAAACGTATGACTGGTCTCTCGAGCTTACAGCTTCTAAAGAGAGGTTGCTGCTCTTACTGGAATCATATCCTGTACCGTGTTCAAAATTATCATTAGCAAACTGTACTATTAGTTTATCATACAAAGGTTGCTTTAGTAAAAAACTGTCGGGGTTAATGGTGTAGCCGGTTTTGTTCACCATCAATTCTATGAATGATTTAAGGAAGAAGCCGGGGCGCAAATACCGCACATCAATCTTGGGTGTGCCGGTAAAGTCTTTCGGTATTTTACCGTAGTCAACCACTGGCCATATCCAGCCATTGGTGCGGCGTTGCGAGGCTACCACATTAGCCAGCGTCCAGTTGTGCAGGTATTGGTTCCAACCGGTGTTGTACCAGATGCTTTTAGGGTCGCCGGTTTCATATATTTTACCGTCAATGGCATCAAAAAAATCAACATTGCCCGAGAGCACGGTTATGGCGGCTGTATTATTTTCCACACTGTTGAGCTCGGCCAGACCGTATGGTATAATTTCCATACCATCCTGTACCAGTTTGGCGGCGTATTGCTTGTAAGGGGCATCGGTGGTAAAGGCCACATCATCAGGGAACCCCAATACCTGCCGGTTATGCTGGGTAAGCGGCAATTTAAACTGGTTACTGGTATTGCCCTGCTGGTTTTTAACCTCGGCCAGGTTATTAATTTGAAAGGTTAAAGCAATAGGACTATCGTCGGACAGATCGACAAGGACATCGTTGAGGAAGAGGTGAAGCATGGGAGGATGATATGCAAATGTGCAGATGTGCAAATTTGCGGATAGAAAAAATGAACTAATTAAAACAAAGCAGGCCTGTACAAAATTTGCCTTATCTGCACATCTGCACATTACTGGCTTTGTATATTCAACCCCGGCAGGTTAAACGTTACGCTGAAGGGGGCCTGGCCATTACGGGTTTCGTACTCGGCAAAGGTGGCGGTGTTGAGCACCACGGTTTGCCATTTAGCCGGGTTTTTGTTCACCAGCATTTGCACCTTGGGCGAATATTTGATGGATTGCAGGCCCTTAATATCGGCTACCGAAAGATCTTCGGCCATCACCTTCATTTTTAGCCCGGCGCTTTTGCTGATCACGTCTTCCATGGCATCCTGCTTGGCCCAATCGAGGATGTGATTTTTAATAATTACGGCGTTCTGTACATCCAACGATACTTCCTGGTTCATTACAAATCGGTAATAATTCCACGAGCCGGTAAGGCCAATCCAGCGCAGGTACACCGATTGCTCGTCCACGGCATCATCAATACGAATGGTTTGCGTTTGAGTGACGGTGTGCTCGTTATTGCCCGCATCTTTATACTTAAGTACGATGTTAAAGTAGTTAGCTTCGTTGGCCAGTGAGGGGTTAAGCTTGAGGCGGTTAAGCCCAACAGCTTGTGCTAAACCCGTGGTTATAGGTTCGTTGGTTATGCTTGGCCTGAAAATAACCAGTTTGCTGTTGTCTTGCTGTAACAAGAACGATCCGTTTTCATTAAGCAGGTAAGTGGTAGCGGGCGGCCCCAGCGGGGTGCGGTTTATATCGAGTGGAGTAGTTTCGGCATAAATGTTTAGTCCGGCCAAATCATCGCCGTAAATAAAACCAATATCAAAAGGGTAACCGTAGGAGTAAGCTGGTTCGGCAAAATCGGTTATCCAGCGGGCGCGCTTGCTGGGCGCATCAACGGTTTTAAACGGTACGTAAGCCGCCATATTGCCGCCATGCTCATCGCCCAGTTGTCTTGCCGTAAAAGTTATATAATATGGCGCTTCAATTTTGATGTACTCCTGGGCTGTGCTATTGCCTGTGGCCGGGTTTTGCCAGCTTTGGGCATATTCAACAAAGTAATGGGCGCTCAGGTTAACATCGCGGTAGTTGGGCTGGCTAAAATCGCTTTCGTCTTTAGCCCGCAGCAGGCTTTGCAAAAAGCTCGAAATATCGGCCTTAACCTCACCCGTATTATTGGGGCGATGTACGCAGGTAATGGTCGATTCTTTGTTTTTGAACTTATCGATATACGTAATTTTAGTTGACACCTGGTAATACGGCCTGAGCTTGTTAATATTAATAAAACCATTGCCGGTGTAGCTTTGATAAGGTGTGTTAATGGTGAGCGTATTGTTGTAAATGTCGACCGCTGTTACCTGGAATAGATCGTTGTAAGGACCGGCATTGATGTAAACCCAATCTTTTTCGGCCACCAATACGCTCCCGGCGTAAAGCACATCGTTTATTTTGAAAACCGTTTGGGCTGAGGTATTGCCGGGTTGGATGCTGATCACGGCAAAATCGCGCCGCTGGTAGGTAAATACAATGGGGTTGAAGGCAGCGTTCCACCTGCTGATGTTACCGTTGCCTAAATTAACCGATGGATCGGCGGTGAGCAGGTTGGTTACCGTAAGCACAGCAAAGTTTAGCTGTGCGGTACAGTCGCTGGCATCTTTAATGTAAGCTGTGTAAGCACCGCCGGCAAGGTTGCTAAATTGGGGACTGCTTTGCCAGTTTACGTTATCAATACTGTACTCAATATCACCCGCGCCCGATGTTGCTTTAATGGTTATTTGCGCATCATGAACACCATTACCGCTTTCGTTTTTATCAATAATTACCGTGCTAATGGCGGCGTCGCAAATTTTTGGCGGAATGTAAGTGCCATCATTATCTTCCACATTGCCTACAAACTGAATATTGTAAAAATATGGGTTGTTTACATCCGAATCCTCAATTAAGGTTTGATAGCCTATTTGCACACTCTTGCCCGGAAATGAAATGGGCTGCAACGAGGTTAAGTTGCCGTTAAAGCTCTCGCGGTAATATATGGTGGCATAGTTGGCATCAACGGGCTGACCGTATTCGTTACGCACGCCAATAAAAACATCGGCATAACGCTGGTAGCCGGTACGCCCTACGGGGCGGTCGATCTGGTCAATGGCTTGTAGTGGCTGGTCTTGATTGCCTCGCGGCTGGTCGTAATAAGTTTGCGGCAGGTCCTGGTTATTATAGGAATAAACCAGCCGCTCATTATCTAAGTAATAATAGGCGTATTTAGGCATGGGAGAAATTTGATTTTAAGTAAGCTGATAAGCAGAGCAGGCTGGCGTTAACTATTAAAATTGGTAAAGCTTTGCGATTGCAGCGTGAGCGTTAAACCCACGCCGGTGGTATTTACATCGTACTTATTGTAAACGGGCAGGCATTTGGCCTTATTGGTGGTGATAATTTTAAAGTAACGGGTTTGCCCATCCACATACTTTGATGCCTTAACTAAAAACTCGTTGGCTAATTGTAGAGCCTGGGCTACATAGGTTTCGTTATCGGTGGTGTACTGGCCAAAGTCGGTTTTGTGCAAAAATTCGAGGTAAACGGTAAACGTGTTGCTAACCGACCCGTTTACCGCCGGGTGCATATCGATACTTTGCAACGGGTACATAAACACGCAGGGGAATGATTTATCGTCGGCCAGCTGGTTAAGTTCGTTAGCGGTGCCATACACAAAGCCGGGACTGCAGCTAAGCGTTTTGGTGATGTTGAAGATATGATTACGAAGGGGCATTTTTAAGGAGTGAATGAGTGAGTTGTGAATGAGTGAATGATTTTTCGGCTCGATTGAAGTTAATGGCCATGAACTATGAACCAACAACTATGAACTACTCAATATCTCCGAATACCTTTTTTGAAAGGCGGCTTCGGTTTTGTTGAGGAGGAGTTTAGTGAGCACTTTGTTGTAGGGCATATTGAGGATGAGCTGCCATTTGGTTATATCTCCCCCGGCCAATGCGTTAACGGTGTTGATGTACCTGAAGTGCTCAAAATCTTTGATGCCCGCCCGCTGCTCCAAAGCCGACACAGGCGATGCCAAAAGCCGGTTTTCGGCTTCGATAAGTGCGGATAGTTCAAAAAAAAATACTTGGCTATGGGCAAAACCTGGGTTACGGGCAACTCTTCAACCTGCGAGGCAAATGCGGCCGCCAATTCCTCATCATAAGGTTGCCCGGTTGCACGGCTGTAAAAATAATAAGCCAATACCTGGCTGCAGGCCTGTAACGAGGGGTTAAAGGTTTGCTGCCAATCTTCCTCGCCATGTAGGGCAATATGCTTGCTTATTTCCTCGGCAATCACATCACGCGCGGCCATGAAAGCACCGGCCGGTTCAACCGAAAGGTTTTTGACAACCTTTACCTTGGTTGCTTTACCGTTAATGGCAAATGTAACTTCATTCGGTATGGCGCTGCTGTTGTACAGATCCTTAATTTGCGCTGCCAGTTGTAAAATTTGTTCGTTAAAGAGCTGTAGATCATTGTAATCTTTTATCTGCTGCAACTCAGTTAAAGGTATGCCCGATAGGATGCTCATGGCATCCAGATCGCTCAGCTTTTCGGCAGCTTGCATAGCCATCAGTTGTTTTAGGCTGATTTCGTGCAGATTATCGGGTATACTTATTAATAAATTTCCCGTAAGGGTTTTGATTGTTTGTTGAATCATGGTGTTTTATTGGAGCGGAGAGCGGGGGGATTGGGAGCGTTGTTTTTAAATTTCCTTCTTGGGGACTACCGTACAACCACATCTTTTAATAATAAAGGATGCGCCGTAGGTGCTACCTACTTATAGAAAAAGCAAGCAATTTTTTTATGTCCCGGCGGGACTACCCTTCGTAACATACATGCATCGGTGGGGTAGCTCCTAATGGAGCATTATTGAAATCTTACAAAACTGCTATAAATAGGTAGCCCCGCTGGGGCATACAACTTGTAGATACACAGTGTAGTCCCCAGAGATGTGCGGAATGGGCGGTGCGATGGAGCAAAAGGTTTAAAACATTATTTTAACCTTAAATCATCCCCGCCGCATCGCCCACAAATGTTTCTGCCGGTTTATATGGCATGCGCGTTCGGGTTGTGCTTGAGTTATGTATTTGCAATTTGTTAAGCGCCACATAACGCAGCGGATCTATCAGGTGGTTCCAGCTATCAGTAGGCACGTTTAATGGGCGACCGGTGGTATCCATCTTCCATTGGTAACGGCCTAATTCGCGCCGAAGGTTTATGCTGTTGCGGGTAACGTTGATGCGATAGCGGCGCAATATATCAATGGAGTTTTTAATGCTATCCGGCCCTTTTTTAGCGCCGGTAATGCGCCAGCCTAATCTGCGCAGGTCTTCAATAGATTTTGGTTCGGCGCTATCGGCAATAATATCGGTGTTTTTGCTGATGCTTAATTCGTTCATGCACTTACTGATATCGTTATTGGTGAGGCCAGTTTGGTATAGTAACTCGTTTACCCATAGCTCGCCGTTTTGCTGGTACACTTCAATCAACCCGGTTTCATCGTTACTGAAACCAAAATCGAGCCCGCAGGCTAACTTTTTGGCATCGGTGGGGATGCTGTCGCACAGCAGCCAGTTGGTAAGCACCAGTCCGGTTATTTTGCCGGTGAGGCCGCGTGCATAAACCTTCCAGCGCTCAGGATCACTTTCACGCAGGCTTTCAATTTTTTGGCGGGTATGCTCATCCAAAAAAGGATTGTGCCGATGGTCTGATATTAAAAGCTGTACGCCCGTTTGCCCCAGCAACTGGTCGTGCACCCAAAAGGCTGCGTTAGGGTTATAATCTAAATAAACCCGTTTGCGGGTGCGCAGGGCCAGTTCGGTATAAATATCCCAGCTAATGCCGTTGGCCTCGTTTATAAACAGGTAATCGCGCTTGCCGCTCTTCGCATCCTGGGCATTATCATAGCTTTTAAACTCGATGATGGAGCCGTTGTGAAACTCATAAATACGATCGCTCTTATTAAACGATTTAATAGCGGCCTGCAACCCGGTCGATTCTCCTACAATATTTTGCGCATCGCGCATGGCACCTGCCTTTAAATTCGGAATGTCCTGCCCTACAACGGTAATTACCTGCTTGGCCTGTTCGCAAGCCAATGCAAACAAAACCTGCTCAATAGCATACGTTTTGCCCGAACTGGTGCCACCCTGGTTGACCACCACATGGGCCAGGCTTTCATAATTGAGTTTAAATAGGACGGAGGTTTTCATTTTTTAATGAGTGAATGAGTGAGGGTGTGAATGAGTGAATGGTGAGTAGTTGGTGATTGAAATGACAGGCATTCACTCCTTCACTCATTCAAAACTCACTCATAGTAAAATAACTTCCTGTTCGGCAGTAGCGGGTGTAGGGCCGGTGGTAACAATTTCTATTTTAATGGAAGACGCTGCCGAAGCAAAGGCATGGTCTTTTTCGGCTTGCTTTTCCATCCACCCCAGGCTTTTGAGTGCGAAGATGGCTCCGGTAGCGGGCTGGGTGCTGAGTTGTTTTTCGTACTCGGCTTCAATTTGTAAACGGGCACGCCTGAGGATATGGGCATAATGGCCGTTTTGTTCGTAAGTTATAAAAGCCTGTAAGCTTTCAAAACCCAGGTGATGAGCTAATCCGCTTAGGGTAGGTGGCTGCGGCTCCCTGTCCCAAACTTTTTGCTCCCGCATTTCGGGCGGGCTTTTAGCTGCCGGCTTAAACGGTAGTAGTTCGGTATGATATTCGCCTTTTATGTAATTAAAAAAATTAGCCACACGCATGCGCAAATCATGTGCTTTTGGGAATAGGATGTATTTGTTATTTCTCATTATGATAGGTTTGCCGGTTGGCATATTGGAGAATGTAAAAGTAAGAAAAATTTATGTAAAATGCAAATATTTTTAGCAATTTGTTTTAGTGTATGTTGTTTTAAGGCAGTTGATTTTTGTAGATGAGGTATGAGCCGATTAGATGTATTAATTGGCTCATACATAATTCAAATTTGAGCCGATTACATTGCAATGGCTTGAAATTGATTTATTGTGCGGTCAAATAGTAATTTTACTATTGCAGTTAACTTTGCAAATAGCGTAATAAACAATTCATCTTACAAAAGCTTTACCAAATACTGCCAAGTAATTTTCATATTTGCACTTATATGAGACCGGGTGATAAAGTAATTTGCATAAACGATAAAATTGATGCCGATAAGGCGGAAGAGATCCGCCGGGATTTTGAGATATGGATAACTAAAGACAAGGAGTACACCATACGCGAAATACTGGATAACAATGGCATTGTAACCGGTGTGCTTTTAGAGGAGGTGCATAACTTCCCTAAATTTTTTAACCTCATTAACCGTTACCAGGAACCCGCCTTTGCCATTTGGCGTTTCCGCAAACTTAACTACGCTACCAGCGAGAAAGCCGAAGAGCAGGTTGAAGAATTGGTAGAAGTAGGCGTAAAGGAAACGGAAGAGAAGAAGGGGAATTAGTCCATAGTCTATGGACGATAGACCGTCGCTTTCCTGAGCTATAAAAATAAACTGTACAACTACATCCATGGACTATGGTCTATTGACTATCGTCCGCAAGCCATCGACTAAATAAAATGACCATACGCTTAGCTACCCTACAAGATATACAACTCATTATGCAATTAATTAACGAGGTGCTGCCCATTATGCAGGCCACCGGTAATTTGCAGTGGGATAATACTTACCCTAACCCCGAGGTTTTTACAGCCGACGTGGAAAATAGCCAGCTTTGGGTGGCCGATATTGACGGTGCGGTTGCAGGTGTTATTGCCATTTGCACTGGGCAGGAGCCTGAATATGGTCAGGTACCCGGCTGGGATGTTACCGAACCTGCAATAGTTGCGCATAGGCTGGCTGTTAGTCCGCATATGCAGGGTAAGGGCATTGCCAATGCACTGTTAAACCAGTGCGAAGTTGTTGCTAATGAAAAGCAAATTCCGCTTATACGCTTAGATACAAACATTATAAACCGGCCCATGCAAAACCTTTTCTTAAAAATAGGCTACAACCTGGGAGGCGAAATTGCACTGGTTAAGCGCCCCGGTATGCGTTTCCTGGCTTTCGAAAAACGCATCGAATTATAAACACACTTTATGATGTATATGCTTTTTGGCATATATTAATTATTGAAATTCGTAATTGTAGGCAAAAATCTCGTTCTCTACCAATTGTGTTAAAATGGTTTTTAGCAGTGTTTCACGGGCATGTTGCTGTTCGGCCGGGGTTGCATCGTAGTTGTACCAGTGCATGGGCTCGCTAATGGCTATGCGTGTGCTGTACACATATTTTTTTTTAGCATGCGTGCGCTGCCCTTCGTAGCTGTTCATGTTTTCGGCCTTAATTAAGCGCGTAAAATGCTTAACCGGGATGTGCAGTTGCAGGCATTCATCAAGTGTATTTTTAAAATCCTGTTTGTCTTCCAGCCACAAGGTTAAGGTTTGTCCGTTCAGTTCATGGTCGGCAATGCTAATGCGGCTGTAATTGTAATCTACCGATATAATGAGCCACCATAGCTCATTACGGGTTTTTTGGGTCATGGGTATCATGGTGTAGGTATTATATTGTGCTGAAAAATTAGTTTTTTACAGGTTGAAGGCAGGTTGCCAGCCCGGCATGTATTGTTGTATGGCCGCTATTTCCTGCTCATATTTTTTACAGGCTGCCTTATATGCGCGGTAACGTATACGGCATTTGCGCGACAGGCTTTTGCTTGCTTTTTGTGACTGATTGTGAGCCGAAGCTGGTAAGGCAGAGTAGGCGAGGTGCATAATGATATTATTGTGTGTTTTCGGATCTGTGGTTTTAAAATGAATTAGCTGATGATTTGCATAATTCATTTTTTTTGTATTTCTTTGTTTTGTACAGAACAAATATAAAGAATAATCTGTATTAATCAAGAAAAAGTTATCCACATACATCTGCCTGCTCATGGACAATAAATCGGTAAAAATAAAAACTATACGTCCAGAAACGCTGGAATTCATTATTTTATATAATCAGCTTAAGGGGCGCGCATTTAATGGCAATGCCGAACTGGCCGAGGCGCTGGGTTTTAATTCGGCGAGTTCTATTACAGAGATTATAAAGAGCCGGCAGAATATTGATACAGAAAAGCTGCGCATCTTTAAAGAAAAGTATCAGGAATTTATAAGTGTAAAAACTGCGTCAGTGCCCCCTGTGGTAACTACCCAGCCTGTAAATAAGCCTTATATGGGTATACCCATGTACGATGTGGTGGCAACTGCATCGGGCGTGGAGGTTTACAATGATATTAATGATAGCCAGCCTGTAGGCCATATGTACTTTCCGGGAATTGAAGATTGCGATTTTGCATTGCCGGTTTGGGGGCATTCCATGTATCCGTATTTAGAAAATGGTTGCTGGGTAGCGCTCAAAATTATACATGATAATAAGATTTTGCCGGGCGAGGTGTATTACATTGAATGGGGCGATTACCGCATGTACAAGCGCCTACTGGCCGCCGAGAGTGAAGATGAAATTATTGCCTATTCAGACAATACTCATGAAAAGGTAGGCGACCGTCTCAAATACGCGCCTTTCCCTATTAAAAAGGCTGATATTAAAAGACTGTGTTTGGTTAAGGATATACATAAAAAGCACAATCATTAAACATGATTGTGCTTTTTTATTAATAACGGTTTATGCAATATTTATTTATTGCAATCGGCCGGTTCAAGTTTAATAGAGTAGGGGGCAGCCGTATCTAACACCTGGCGACCGGTTGAGGCATCAACTTTAAAGGGTTGTTGGTTAAGGCCGGTATGGTCTAACTTAAAGGCTACGTTCAGGCTATCGGTCATGCCTTCCTGCATAAATTTCCATACGGCTTTTATGGATTTATCAGGCTGTATGGTTCCGGCTAAAGTGCCTTTGCGGCTGTCTTTCTCAAAAATGCTTTCCATCATTTGTCCGCTAACGGTACCATTTTGTACATGTAGTTGCACATAAAGCGTATCTTTCATTTGCTGTCCGCTCACTTTAATATAGCAACCATCCTGTGTGCGTTTGGTAATTTTACCGCGTTTTGTTTTTTGCTTGCTGTTGGTAGTGTCGTTAGTGTCGGTTTGTTGCGGAGAGCTTTTGCAGGCCGAAAACAGGTTTAATCCTATAACGCATGCGAAGAGGTAAGTTGCGGCTCTAAGAGTTTTCATAAGATGGGCGTAAATGTATGTTTGTTTAATTCATACACTTAACCCATTTATGCTTGTTTTGTTGCAGCTTTAATTAAAAAGCCTATAATAATTACCGCTGATCTTTTTTAGCTGCATACCCACGAATCATTTCGCTTAAGCTACTGATATTGAAAGGTTTTTCCAAAAATCCATTTGCCCCGCTTTTTTGAGCCAATTGCTCAATGTTGGGTATGGTTGATACCAAAACCACAGGGATGTGGCTGGTGTTAGGGTTAGATTTAATTTCACTGCACAATTCGCTGCCACGTTTGCCGGGCAAAAGTTCATCCATCAACACTAAATCGGGTTTGATTTCATGAAATTGGGCGGTGATTGTTCCATCTTCGGACGAAATAACTTCATAGCCTTCATCTTTTAAAATATAATCCATGATCTCAGAGATGTCCGGATTATCTTCTATCACTACAATCTTCACGTTTTTTATTAATAATTAAATTTTTTATATCAAACACAAATATAGCCTTATTTTACTGAGAAATCTTATTACAGGTAATTAATGCGAAATTTATAATCAATCCGATTAAATGAAAAGCATAAAAAAGGTTATATTTTACACTTACCCGCAAGTACTATGTTTATTTTTAATAACCAATAAAGCATTTCTCATACTATTTTTAAAAGTTAAAAGCTTGAAGGTATTGCAATTGTAGCCAAATATGTTAGTTTTGAGATTTGAGAAACTATTAACTGGCTTATGTTTATATCATCAGGTAACTTACGTGTTAAATTATTTTTGTTGCTAATTGGTTTAGGGATCAACGCTGTACACGCCCAGGTTGCCAAACCGGCAATTTCCACAGCAAACCTTAATGGTAATTATTATGTATACACATCGCAAGGCAAAACCGATGATAAAAGTTTTTTCCCGGCCAATGGCTTGTATGTGTTAACATCTGAGGGTGTTATATTGGTTGATACGCCGTGGGATGAAGAGCAAACGCGCCAGCTTGCTGATTCCATTGAGAAAAAGCACCATCAAAAAATTGCCATGTGCATAGTAACCCATCACCATGCCGATCGTACTGCCGGTCTGGACTGGCTGCGTAAGAAAGGTGTTAAAACCTATAGCAGCCTTTTAACTCACAGTTTATGCGAAGGTGGCGATGAAAAGCAGGCTCAATACACTTTTAAAGGTGATACCACACTAAGCCTCGGTAATGTAACCTTGCAAACCTACTACCCGGGCGCAGGCCATAGTATGGATAACCTGGTGGTTTGGTTCCCTAATGATAAGGTACTTTTTGGCGGTTGCTTGATACGCAGTTTTGAAGCCAAGGCCAATCCCGAGGTACCGGGGGCTGATTTTGCTCAGTGGGCGCAGGCTACCAAAAAACTTTTTACCCGTTACGGCGATGCTGCTTTTGTAATTCCGGGGCACCAAAGCTGGGAGGGAGGAACCGCCATGCTGAGCCATACCATGATCGTGCTTTCGCGCAATCAGGCTCGTTAACTTTTTGTTAAAAAAATATTGTTAAAATATTTCGAAATGGTGTTTTTACCATCGTTTATTCATGAAATTCATAATTCTGCAAAAAATAATTTTTTAATAACAACAAATATTGATAAATGCAGAAATTTTTATGTTAATTGCGGTGTTAAGTAAGCATGCTTAATAATATGATAATTTAAAATTGATGAATATTTTTGTAGGAAGCCTTCCTTATCGCTTAGAGGAAGCAGATTTAAAAGAACTCTTTGAAGCATACGGAGAGGTAAACTCAGTAAAATTAATTATTGACAGAGAAACCGGCAGAAGCAAAGGTTTTGGTTTTGTTGAAATGCCTGATGACGAAGCAGCTCAGAAAGCTATTTCGGGACTTAACGGTTCTGAAATTGCCGGACGCAGCATTGCTGTAAGCCAGGCTGAAGAACGTAAACCAAGCACCGGCGGTGGTAGCCGTGGTGGTTTTGGCGGCGGTGGCAACCGTGGCGGCGGCGGCTACGGTGGTGGCAACCGTGGCGGCGGCGGTGGTGGTTATCAAAAAGATAACAACCGCGGCGGTGGTCGTTGGAACTAATCAGATATAAAAAACGCCGGATGAGCTTAGCTCACCCGGCGTTTTTATTTATACTGTTTTGCTGCCTGCCAGGGTAGCTGCGTTTCTACCTTTTAGTATAAGCCTTGAATCTCATGGCTTTTTAAATCGGATAACATTCGGAAATGGACTATTTTGCCTTTTCTGAACCTCATATCCGTTTGGGGTTTGTATTACCCTTTATAAAGTAAAATCATCTTCCTGAATAGTGCATTCTGCTGTTAACTTTAGCAGCGATGAATTGGTGCTTTTTAAAATTCCGGTTTGTTAAAATTGATTATATTGGGAAATAAAAGCAATTTACATGCATGCTTCCAATGTTTAAAAATGCCCTCACTATAACAATCGGTGTGCTGATTACCGGCAACCTGTACGCTCAGCAAAACCCCGTTTTACCAGGCTATTACGCCGATCCGGAAGGCATTAAGTATGGCAATACCTACTGGATATTTCCAACCTATTCGGCCAAGTATAATGAGCAGGTTTTTATGGATGCCTTTTCTTCAGAAGACCTGAAAACCTGGACTAAGCATCCGCGTATTATTGATACCAGTGCCGTAAAATGGGCTAAACGTGCTATGTGGGCACCTGCCGTGCTGCAAAAAGATAAAAAGTACTATGTCTTTTTCGGAGCTAATGATGTGCATCAGGGTGAAGTAGGCGGCATAGGGGTAGCTGTAGCCAATAAACCTCAAGGCCCTTACAAAGACCTGCTGGGAAAGCCATTAATTCAGGACATTATAAACGGCGCGCAACCTATCGATCAGTTTGTGTTTAAGGATAAAGACGGCAGTTACTATATGTACTACGGTGGCTGGGGGCATTGCAACATAGTAAAGCTTAAGAAAGATTTTACCGGCATTGAACCACTGCCCGGTGGCACTTTATACAAAGAAATTACGCCTGATAAGTATGTTGAGGGCCCGTACATGTTTATCCGTAACGGCAAATACTACTTCATGTGGTCGGAAGGCGGCTGGACCGGTCCCGACTACAAGGTGGCATACGCCATTGCCGATTCACCTTTTGGTCCCTTTAAGCGGTTGAATACCATACTGGAACAAGACCCCTCCATTGCCACCGGCGCCGGCCATCACTCGGTAATACACTCGGCAAAGGATGATAAGTATTACATTGTATATCACCGCCGTCCGCTCAACAAAAAATCGGCTCACGAACGTGTGGTTTGTATCGATGAGATGAAGTTTGACAGCGAAGGCCATATTTTGCCGGTAAAAATGACAGGTAGGGCTACTGTAGATTTTTAGTGGCAGGATTGCAGTAGCAGGCAATCAATAATAATTTGTCATCAATTTTTTTGAATTATAGTTCATTGCTTTTATGGGTATTTATTTACTTCTGAATAACAAGGTATGGTATGAAATTTAACCAGGTTGAGCGTGGTAAAGTGCCGTGTGGAAATTGGGTATTTATTTACTTCCGAATAACAAGGTGTGGTATGAAATTTAACCAGGTTGAGCGTGGTAAAGTGCTGTGTGGAAATTTTCGTACATAAATATATATTGGCAAACATGCTGTAAGTGAGTTAAATAGTATTATCTTTATAAACCACCACAATTATTACCCTTCTACTTAGACGTTGCTGCCTCTTTGATCCGGTGATATTTAAGCTTTATGCTTTACAAATCACGCAAACAGGTTATGCTCCGAAAAAGCTTTATTAAATATTACCGCGTTTTTAAATACGCTACCACTGTTACCGAGGTTTCGGCCAATAATTTTGTGCGCTTACCAGCCGTGCAATTTAAACGCGGGTTACCCGTGGGCGAACCTGTGGATGTACTCATCAGCATTCCTTATTTTAAATATTCCCTACCGCCCGATGAGGCCATGTTTTACGGCTACCTTACTAAAGCACAGGCAATGGAAAAGGCAAAATCGGGCGCGCTTACCTACATCAATAAGATGATTGCCGATGTAGAGCAAAGCATAGCTAAACTTAAAGCTTATCGCATGAGCCATTACGAGGATTTAAACATCAATCTTTTAGATGCCAACATCAGACGGGTAGAAAAACTAATGAACATTAAATAACATCATACCATGAGCAAAGGAAAAAACACAGTAAAGAGCGACAAAAAGGCGCCAAGTACAGAGGGTAAAAAGGCACCCTCAGATTACCAGTCGGGCAAGTCAAGCGTGTCAGAACCTGCCATAATTAAAAAGAAGAAATAATGATCATCAAAGACCAACCGGTAGCCATGCAGGCCAAAATATACATGTACGACTTAAATAACTCGGCACGCGAAAACGGTTTTAAAGCCAATGATGGCTGGGAGGTGAGCCGTGCAACCCGGGAAGAAAAAATTCAACTCGAAAAAAGATACCAGCTAACCATATCAGCCAAGGTGCTGCCCGAAATATTGGCCGAGTTATTTATAACAGTTAAATCGCAATTGATACTGGCCCAAAAAATAATAACTGATGGTAAACGCTCCGAAATGAACCTCGTAGCCAGCAGCGATCAGCAATACCTGGTTGCCTTTAACCCGAATAGGCTTAAAGCCTGATTGAGGATTTCTCCTGTCCGGACAATGATACACCCGGACGGGCAATGACCTGTAAAAAATCAATTTCACATGAAAATTTTTGATAAAGAAAAGCCGGTATTACCCGGCCAAAGCCTACGTTACTTAGGCAAAGGTTTCCCTGGCTACGTTGCGGGGCAGCCTTACATGGTATTTGTTGCTCCACATCATGGCTCTCAATATTTGGTTGAGTATAATGCGCTAAGGGTGGTTGTTAACAGGCGGTATGTAAAGGTGGTGGGGTAGGGTATTAAGATTTAAATGCCCACATCACTAAGTTGTCATTCCGAACGATAGACAGAAATCATAATGTGAGATAGTCACAATTTAATCTGACAGTTACAATAATTTAAAACACGTAACAGAGATTAGTATTATGACAACCCAAGCAAAGATCATCAAAAACAAGATGGGCATACTGGAGCTTGCCCAGCATTTAGGAAACGTATCACAGGCCTGTAAAGTGATGGGCTACTCACGTGATAGCTTCTACAGGTTCAAGGAACTTTATGACCAGGGCGGCGAACTTGCCCTTCAGGAAATCAGCAGACGGAAGCCGATCTTAAAGAACCGTGTAGAAGAGCATGTAGAGCAAGCTGTTGTTGCAATGGCCATAGATCAACCGGCTTTAGGCCAGTTAAGGGTGTCCAATGAGCTTAAAAAGCAAGGCATATTAATATCTCCCGGGGGAGTAAGAAGTATCTGGTTGCGCCACGATCTGCAAACCTTTAAGCTTCGTTTAAAGGCATTAGAAGCCAAATCGGCACAGGAAGGATTGGTGTTAACCGAAGCACAGGTAGTTGCTTTAGAAAAGGCTAAAGAAGAAAAGAAAGCACATGGTGAAATAGAAACACACCATCCCGGCTATCTGGGTGCACAGGACACTTACTATGTCGGCAACATCAAAGGTGTTGGCCATATTTACCAGCAAACATTTATTGATACTTATGCTAAAGTGGCCTTTACTAAACTATATGACAGAAAGAATGCACTGGTAGCAGCAGAGATGCTCAATGATAAAGTGGTGCCGTTTTACGAGCAACATGACCTGCGTTTATTACGGATACTTACCGACAGAGGGACAGAATATTGCGGCTCAAGAGAGCAGCATGAGTTCCAGTTATACCTGGCCATTGAAGATATAGACCATACTAAAACAAAAGCTAAAAGTCCACAAACCAATGGGATGTGCGAGCGGTTTCACCGCACCATCCAGGATGAGTTCTATGCTATTGCTTTCCGAAAAAAGATCTATCGTAGCATTGCTGAATTGCAGGCAGATCTGGATAGGTGGATGACTGGTTACAATAATGAGCGGACACATAGTGGAAAATACTGCTTTGGCAAAACACCTATGCAAACGCTGATCGACAGCATTCCATTGGCGCAGGAAAAGTTATTGGAGAGACTCGCCGAAGACCAGATTCTTCAAAGCCCCCACAAAAAGTGCTCAGAAGAATCTGAGTCGATGCCGTTAGACGAGAAAAAGCTATATTCACAAATCACATCTGACAACTTATAAAACCACCTAACTGTCAGATCAAGTAGTGGCTATTACACTTAAAGCAGATACATTAGATATTTCTTTGTCATTGATCTTCATAATGATAATCTAATTATTTAACGTCCTCTTCGGCCATCGTCTGTGTCCTCACCGGCGATTATTCCGTTGTTGCTCCCCATCACTCGCCGCCGTTGTCTGTGTCCTCACAGACAACTCTTAAATCACATCTCTGTAATCAGTCAGCCAGCTATAATGTCTATCTTCCTTTTCATAAAATGAGGCTGAAGAGTATAAGTAATCAGTAGGGTCGGTTACTAAATTCCAATGTGCTTGTAAAGGATTTAAATGAATGTAATCTAATTTCTGTTCAAAAATCCCACGGCTATATAGTTCTATAGGTAAAGAATTCCTTTGCCAAAATTGATAGTCCCTGTTATTTCTTTCAACTGCAAATCGCTCTAAAAGTGAACTTTCCCCAGTTCTTAATTCTTTTTGAAACTGATGGCTTGTGAATTTCATAAAACTTGCATAAGGCATTTCTTTTCCATTCAAGGCAATATTCTTCCAGATAATATGAATGTGATTAGGCATAATCACGAATCCATAGACCTCAAGTTTTCGCTTTTCAACTAAGTGAATAAGACTGTCCAAAACTATAAATTTAAACTTATCCTCCTGCAATAGAGGAATCCAGTTTAAAATGGATGCTGTGTAAAAGTAAATAGTATCTAATTGCACTTGGTTAAGTTATATGGCTTTAAGATAGTTGTCTGTGAGGACACAGACAACGGCGGCAAGATTTTTTTCCTCTTTCGCCTTGTTAAAGTTTATCAATAGACACCACTAAATTGTTTTCAAGCCTGCGCGCGCTCTTATTTGGTACTCACGGCAGCTATTCAAATTTGCCCCAAACTTACAACATCCGCCGTTGTCTGTGTCCTCACAGACAACTTCCTGATTTTAGTCGGTTAGTTAATAACGATTTGTAAATAGCTGTTTGTTGCCTGAAGAGTTGTCTGTGAGGACACAGACAACGGCGGCGAGTGTAAAGCGTTTAACATCATAGGTTCATATTTACTAACAATCCCTTACTGCTCCCCATCACTACTCCCAAACAAATACGTCTCGGTGTTGCCAACCGGCATATTCATGAGGTTGCCGGTGCCCAGTTGCCACCAAAAGCGCAGGCGGGGCTTTTCGGTGTTACCAATTTCGTTCATCGAGTCGGAGTCGAACAGGCGGCCGTTTACCATTACGTATTTAATGTTGTCGCTGTTGCGAATATCGTCTAACGGGTTTTGATTGAGGATAACCAAATCGGCCAGTTTACCAGCTTCTAATGATCCTATTTCTTTATCCATGCCCAGGTAGGCCGCGCCGTTAATAGTGGCACAACGCAGGGCTTGCAAAGGTGAGAAGCCGCCTTGAGCCAGCATCCACAATTCCCAGTGGGCACCCAGGCCTTGCAGTTGACCATGTGCGCCCAGGTTTACGCGGGTGCCGCCATCGGCAATTTGTTTAACAGCTCTTGCTACGGCAATGTGTCCGTAATCGCCATACTCGGCCGTGGTGCGGCGGCGCGAACGGGCATCAATAATGGCTGGTGGGGTAAAGCTTAGCAGGTGCTCGTTTTTCCAAACCTCGCTTCGGTCGTACCAGTAGTTTTCGCCAAATTGGGTGCCGTAGCTTACAATAAGGGTAGGGGTGTAAGCGGTTTTGCTGGCGTTCCAAAAGCTTTTTACATCTTTATAAACCGGCCAAACCGGTATGTTGTGCTCAATGCCGGTATGGCCGTCGGCAATCATGCTCATGTTGGTAAAAAACGTTGAACCACCCTCGGGCACCACTTCCATTTGCAGTTGGCGGGCGGCTTCCAGTATTTGCTGGCGCTGCTCGCGGCGGGGTTGATTATAGCTTTTTACCGAAAACGCGCCAACGGCTTTCAACCTGCGCAGGTGCGAAAGCGCTTCGTCTAAATTGTTAATTACGGCCTTAAAGTCGCCATCGGCACCGTATAAAATGGTACCGGTAGAATACACCCGCGGACCAACCATGCGTCCGGCTTTCAGCATTTCGTTTTGGCTAAATACCATTTCGGTATTGCTTGATGGATCATGCGAGGTGGTTACCCCATAAGCCAGGTTGGCAAAGTAATGCCAGTCTTGCTGCGGCGAAATACCATCAGGGCTAACGCCCAAATGCCCGTGCACATCAACAATACCCGGCATAATGGTTTTGCCGGCCATGTTGTAAACTTTGGCATCAGCAGGTGGTTGCACATCTTTACCCACGGCCATAATCACGTTTTGGTCTACCACAATGGTGCCCTTTTCAATCACCTCATCGCCCTTCATGGTAATAATGCGTGCGTTGGTAAAAGCAATTTTCCCGGCAGGGACATAGCTTCGTAGTTTTAAGCCAATATCAATCCCGGCGGTATCGGTATTAGCACCCTTATCGTTGTTGCCTTCAATAAACGGAAAAGCGGAGTGTATGTCGCGGGTGTAATATTTGGGTCCCAGTGTCCACATCAGCTTCTGGCTGTCTTTGCTCCAGTGCAGGTAGGTGCCGGCATCGCGGGTGAGGCGGGTAAGCGGCAGGGCTTTGTTGTTGGCCGATAGTTCCTGCGCATTGCCCGTAAGGGTCATGGGGGTAATGTAACAGTTAAATAACTCGGTAAAGGCCATCCACTTGCCATCGGGGCTGGGTAAAAACTGGGTAGCGTAAGTTGAGGTGTACAACGTTTTAGGTGCCACACCCGGATTAGCCAGATCGATCATTTTATAGGCTTTCTTATCACCCTCGCTGCTTTGATAATACAGCTTGGTATCATCATAACCAAACTGCGGCCTTATGCCGTTATTGAGCAGCATTACCGGCGTTCCACCCGTTGCCGGTACTACATAAATGCCCGGATTTTTGCCAAATGCGTAACCCAGCGTTTCGTTACCCTCGCCTTTGCGGTAAACCACTTTATCACCTTTGTTGCTAAAAACCGGCGAATAGTAAAAGCCCCGGTCGGGCGTTAAGCGTGTAATGTGACGGGTTGATAGTTCGATAATGTTTATGGCTCCTTTCAGGTCATCATTCCAGGTAGTGTAAACCAGTTGCTTGCCATCGGCGCTAAAACTGGGCTCGTACTCAAACTCGGGTGTATTGGTAATGCGCTCGGGTTTGCCCGAGGGCAGTTCTTTAATATAAATGTACCCGGCCGCGTTGAAGGCCACGCGTTTACCATCGGGCGAGGTGGTAAGCTGGCGAATCATCTTCACTGTAAACTCATCCTGAAATACCTTTTGCGGAAAATGCAGTGCATCGGTTATGGTTTGTTGTGAGGTAACTTCAAAAGGCACGTTAACGGCATTTAGGGTAGTAATATCCAGGTTCCATATTTTACCTTTTGCGTAAAAAATGAGGTGCTGATTATCGGGTGTCCAGTTAAAGTTAGGGTAGGTGCCAAATATGGCCCAGGTTTCCTGCTGGTCGTGGTTTAAATTATCGTAAACCGGGTATTCTTCGCCGGTGTGCAGGTTATGAATGTATAATACCGTTTTGAGGCGGTTACGTTTTACAAAAGCCATCAGCTTACCATCGGGCGATAGCTGCGGCCTGCAAGCGCCACCGCTGCCACCTGTAACGGTTTCTATTTGACCCGTGTTTCGGTTTAAGCGCTTTATGGCATAAATACCCTGGTTGGGGTCTTTGTTATATTGAAAGTTTGGGCCGGCTGTTACATCCTCGCTCCAGTAAACAAACGTGCCCTTGGGAG
This sequence comes from Mucilaginibacter terrae, assembly GCF_031951985.1. NCBI lineage: Bacteria > Pseudomonadati > Bacteroidota > Sphingobacteriia > Sphingobacteriales > Sphingobacteriaceae > Mucilaginibacter > Mucilaginibacter terrae. Next base: position 4,853,373 of record NZ_JAVLVU010000001.1, read on the forward strand.
ATACCACGGGTTCACCGGCATCCTGCTGATCGTTTTTACGTTGGGTTAGCTGTACGCCTTCGCCGCCGTTTTTATGGTATAGCCACAATTCGCCTGCCCCCAATGAGCGGGTGTTGGTAAAATGCTTGCGGGCTACAAAGTATTGTCCGTCGGGTGTCCAGTATGGGTTATTCAGCAGCCTGAAGTTTTCTTTGGTAACGGGGTGTTTGCTGGCACCATCGGCAGCCATTACCCATATGTTATCGCCGCCATCGCGGTCGCTGGTAAAGGCAATGCTTTTACCGTCGGGACTAAAACGGGGTTGTACTTCCCATGCTTTTCCGCCGCTTAAAAGGGTAGCTTTTCCTCCGGCAACAGGCATGCTGTAAATATCGCCCAGCAGGTCAAACGCTATGGTTTTACCATCCGGACTCACATCTACGTTCATCCAGGTACCTTCATCGGTGGTAATGGTTATCTTTTTACTCGGGCCGGGCATGTTCTCCACGTTCCATTTTTGGGCCGATGCCGTGAGGGTCATAGCCGATAACAGTATACAAGGTAAAAGCAGTTTCATAGTGTAAAGTAAACATGGCTAAAATAACAAATGTGGTGTTTGAGTGATGGTCATGTGGATGTTAATTGTTAAAATTAACACATACTAAAAGTCAATAGTAGTGCTCCCCATCATTTTTACCGGCAAATGTCGCTATCTCATCGCGTTTCAACTATGCATATAGGAGATTGCCACGCTCTCGCTCGTAATGACACACGAGAATATGTTATTTTAAAAACAAAAAAGGGCTGATATTTCTACCAACCCTTTCTATGTTATTTAAGCCTTAGCGGCCTTGAATATCGGTATAATTACGATCTGTTGCGCCGGTATAAATCTGGCGTGGGCGACCGATAGGCTCTTTATTTTCTTTCATTTCTTTCCACTGGGCAATCCATCCCGGCAGGCGGCCTAAAGCAAACAATACGGTAAACATATCGGTAGGGAAGCCTAATGCACGGTAGATGATACCCGAGTAAAAATCAACGTTAGGATACAATTTACGCTCAACAAAGTATGGGTCTTTAAGGGCAACTTCTTCCAGGCGTTTGGCAATATCCAAAACCTCGTCGTTTACACCCAAGTTCTCTAAAATATCGTCGCATGCTTTTTTAATGATCTTGGCACGTGGGTCGAAGTTTTTGTACACGCGGTGACCAAAGCCCATCAAACGGAAAGGATCGTTTTTATCTTTTGCTTTGTTGATCCATTTATCGGTATCGCCACCATCTGCCTTAATTTTCTCCAGCATCTCAATAACGGCCTGGTTGGCACCGCCATGCAGCGGACCCCAAAGGGCCGAAATACCGGCAGAAATTGATGCATAAAGGTTAGCATCAGATGAACCTACGATACGTACGGTTGAAGTTGAGCAGTTTTGCTCATGATCGGCATGTAAAATAAGCAGCTTGTTCATAGCGCTTATCACAACCGGGTTAACTTCGTACTCTTCGGTAGGGTGGCTAAAAGTCATGTACATAAAGTTAGTCACATAGTCGAACTTGTTTTTAGGGTAGTTAACCGGGTGACCTAACGATTTTTTGTATATCCACGATACGATGGTGCTCATTTTAGCGATGAGCTTGTGTATCTCTAAATCAACAATTTCAGGGCTGAGGCCGGGCTCTAAACTTTCGGGGTTAAAAGCAGCCAAAGCACCAATTAAGGATGACAACTGACCCATTGGGTGCGATTTTGAAGGGAAGCCGTCGAAAAACTTCTTCATATCCTCATGCACCAGTGTGTGGCGGTTAATTTCGCTCTGGAAACTGTTTAACTGCTCGGTTGTAGGCAATTGACCATAAATAAGCAGGTAAGCAACTTCAATAAAGCTCGATTTTTCGGCCAGCTGTTCAATTGGGTAACCACGATATTTCAATATACCTTGCTCACCATCTAAAAAAGTGATGGCACTTTTAGTTGCACCGGTATTTTTGTAACCAATATCTAAAGTTATATAACCGGTTAGGTCGCGAAGTTTCGAAATATCAAGAGCTTTTTCGTTCTCGGTGCCCTCAATTACAGGCAATTCGTAGGTTTTATCTCCAATTTTTAGTTGTGCTGTCTCCGACATAGGAATAATTAGTTGTATCCGTGGCAAATGTAATTAAATATGCCATTAATCATATTTGCGGATGTGTTTTATCACGTAAAATTTACCTTAAATCAATACTCACATTAAATACTCATTAGAAGTATTAAATGTTTAGCCAGATGGCTTGTGCTATTTGCTCAAAAGTTTATTTAATTTCCTCTTTCACCTCGCCACAGTCCATCATCTGGTTGCCGTAGTAGGGGTTCTTAATTTCTTTTTGAGCTGATAGCCAGTAGCCGCCGTTACCCTCGTTAGCCATAGGGCAGTAGGCTACATATATAGGTGCATTTTTGGTTTTAAGCCCCTTTACCAAAGGAATAACATCCTGGCTAAGTTGTAAGAAATTGATGCGCTGTAATTTTACATCATCGGTACCGGCAATTTTTTTCGAGAGGCCTTCGGCTTCGTCGCAGCCTTTAATAGGGGCTAAAGCTGTGGTAAGTTCATTGGCGGCTTTTTGTGCAGCTTTGCCATCGGTTTCTACCAGGGCATCTTTAACGGCTAAGTAGGCATGGTAAACTTTGGCGGTATCGTTGCTGGCAACATTGGCGTCAGCTTCGGTTTTAGTTTCTTCGCCGGTGGTTTCAGCTTTTTTTGATTGATCGCAGGCACTCCATAGTACGGTAAGAGCAAGGGCACTTGCTAAAAAATATTTTTTCATTGATAGCTTTTAAAACATTAATACAAGCTAAGGTAGCAAATTGTGTTTAATGCACAATTGGAGTAAGGCTTAATGCAGCCAAAAACTCGTCGGCCTGGTCAATGCTAATTACCAATTCCCTAACCTGTAATGTGCTGCCATATAGCCGGTTAATATTTACGGGTTGCTTAAATACTATATGCATATTTATGCTGCCTTTAGTAACTGCGCCTTTAAAGCAGCCTTTGGGAGGTGTAAAACTATCGGTTATTTTAGTGGCCGATGCAATGTTGTCACAAGTGGTAAATAAATGCCAGCGTATACCCACACGCAACAACAAATTGTTATGGTGTACTAAAACAGGGCTTTTTATAATTGCCGCAAAATCGGCTATAAGAAACATTAAACCATATATACTCAATGCTGTAACTACAATTGCACTGGTAACGCTATAATTTAAAAGCAACAGGTGAAACCCTGCCAGCTCTATAATAGCCACAAATAGTATAACACCAAATAAAGAAGCATAGCCCGACTGCTTATGGGTAGAAAAACTTATGGCATTATATGGCGCAGCGGCTGTTTTTAGCCAGTATAGCAGGCTAAAACGCATTACGGTTAATTCAGACGCCAGCAGCCGTACAGGCATGGTGTTTCCCAAAGCTTTGGTCATGCTGTGTTGCAGTTGATTAGCCACATCGGGCAGGTGATGTTGCAGGTGACGGTATTGTTTGCTTATGCTGCGCACTTTACTTATAGCATAAATTATAAACCCTAACTCGGCTGCAACTGATAGTTTGCGCAATTGTAAAATATAGGCCTGCTGCGTTGGCGGCATAATTAAATAGGCAACACACAGGCAGCAGCTTACTACAAATAATATATTTCGTTTGCGAAGTTTTAACGGCCTGATGATTAAAAAGTAATACGCTGCCGGAAAGGTAACCAACACATCGGCCAGTAAGCCATTAGCCACCGCATTGTAACGCGGTGCTGCTAAGTGATGCAATAAATACGGCCCGCCAAATAAGAGTAATAACGCTAAGCCTGTAATAAGCGCTACATTTTTTAAGGGAAGTGATGTGCGTACCAGCATATGATGTAAATAGGTTGAACACAGGTAAATATAGCAGCAATATGGCATAATTAATCCTGTAAAAAATAAAAACCCCTCGGCCTAAACCGAAGGGTTGAATTTTTATTTATAAAGAACGATAATTTACTGTGTTAATTACCAGCGACCGTGGCCATGACCTCTTCCATGTCCATGACCCCAACCGTGACCTCTGCCCGGACCGCGGTCAATAACCACCACACGGCGTGGAGCCGGGCGATAGTAATTACGAACCACAACCGGACGCTCATAATACACACGACGAACAGGTGCATAATAAGCCGGACGATGGTATACCACAGGCTGATCAACCACAACTACACGTGGGGCCGGGGCATAATAAGCCGGGCGGCCAATGTTAATACCTATATGTGCACTTACCTGTGCATTGGCTTTGTTAGTGTTAAATGCTACAATAGCTACAATAATTGCTGCAAAAAAGGTTATCCGTTTCATAAGTGTATTCATTTGTTATTATTAATGCTTTCGCATCGTTGTTATGATTTGATAGACAATTTGTGTGCCGTAGGGTTTAATTAATTCTTAAAACAAAATGGAGTGTTGCGTTTAAGTAATTGATTTTTAATTTTTTGTGTTTATTTAAACGGTGGTGTCTTTCTGTTTTAAAGCATAAAAAGTCATTAATATTGAAGCTATTGATATGTACATTTTATTGGATGAATTTGCTTTGAAAATGCCCGGTGTGGGATATACAGATAGCTGATTTTACAGAAATATGAGTTGGGTAGCGGCGGCTTCCATTTTTCTAACCAAAGGGTTTTAAAACCTTCTCTACTTTCACCTTTAAGCCTGAAACCATTTCTCAATCCCTTTTACTACATTTAACCTTCCTCATGAACAATTTCTACAAAAACTATAAAGGCATCATCTGGCTGTTAACGGGCATTATATGCGGGAGCATTGCGGGCCTTGTGCTGGGCAAAAAAGTAGAGGTGCTTAAACCCATCGGCGATATATTTTTGAACCTGCTTTTTACGGCGGTAATACCCTTGGTTTTTTTTGCCATATCATCGGCCATAGCAGGGTTGGAAGCGGGTAAAAAGCTGGGTAAGGTAATGGGGGTGATGTGTGCCGTGTTTTTAGGCACGGTGCTGGTATCGGCCTGTTTAACTATGGTGGCGGTATGGTTGTTCCCCATTCATGAGCAGCTTACCAGCGCGCCCTTAACCGAAGAAATGAGTAAGCAGCCCGTGTCTGAACAAATTACCCAACTATTTACCACGGGCGAGTTTTACCAGCTGCTATCGCGCAGAAGCATGCTGGCCATGATCATATTTTCGGTAATTATTGGCTTTGCGGCTTTGCGCAGCGGCAAAAAGGGCGCCGCCTTTACCCGGTTTTTACTGGGTGGAAACGAGGTGTTCAAACAAGTATTTATTATTATCATGAAGCTTGGTCCGTTGGGGTTGGGGGCTTACTTTGCTTACCAGGTGGGTGTTTTCGGGCCGCAGTTGTTTGGCGCTTATGCACGCTCATTAGGCTTATACTATGGGGTTGGGGCATTTTATTACGTATTTGGTTTTAGTGCCTATGCCTTGATAGCAGGAGGGGTAAAAGGGTTTAAAAAGTTTTGGCCTAATAATATTATTCCTTCGGCTACGGCGGTGGGTACATGCAGCAGTATTGCTACTATTCCGGCTAATATGGATGCAGCCAAAAAAATTGGCATCCCAACAGTAATAGCCAACGTAACTATCCCATTAGGAGCTACGCTGCATAAGGATGGTTCGAGCATATCATCCATCATTAAAATGGCCGTGGTATTTGCCCTGTTTGGCAAAAGCTTTAACAGTGCCGATGTAATTATATTGGCCCTGGGCATGACGGTTTTGGTAAGCCTGGTTGAAGGCGGCATACCTAACGGCGGTTATGTGGGCGAGCTCTTGTTTATTGCGGCCTACGGTTTCCCGCCCGAAGCCTTGCCTCCGGCCATGATCATAGGTACCCTGGTTGACCCTATGGCCACGCTGCTTAACGCCACGGGCGATAATGTTGCGGCCATGATGATAGCCCGTTTTACCGAAGGGAAGGATTGGATGGAAGCCGGGACACAAGAAAAAATAGCTTCTTAAAATTTATAATGCTGTTGTTCAGGCTCATCTGCCTAAATTGTCATGGCGGCTTGCCTTAACGTTCATGTGTGCGCTAAACAATACCTCACAAAAAAGCCGCTCCGGAAAAAAACCGGAACGGCTATAGTAACTATTTGTAAAGCTATTTAAGCTATGCCCTGCGAATGATGCCTAACAGGAAAGCAATAATAGCAATTACAATTAAAATGTGGATCAAGCCACCAACGTTATAAACAAACGCTCCTAATAACCATCCTATCACCAGGATAACGGCAATGATGTACAATAAGCCTCTCATTTTGGTATGTGTTTTATAGTTAGATAATGTATTTGTTACATCATTTAACCAACACAATTACGAATTGTTGTAATAAAATGAAAAAACCTGCGTTAAGCAGGTTTTTGTTATTAATACTCATCTTCGTTAAAGAAGAAATCATCTTTAGTAGGATAATCGGGCCAAATTTCTTCAATGTTTTCGTAAGGCTCGCCATCATCTTCAAGGGCTTGCAGGTTTTCTATCACTTCAACAGGCGCTCCCGAACGGATAGCATAATCAATTAACTCGTCTTTGGTGGCAGGCCATGGTGCATCTTCCAGATGTGAAGCCAGTTCAAGTGTCCAGTACATATGTCTAACTATTTATGATTTGGGTTAATGTTCAATTCTCGCAAAAATATAAGATTTCGCTTCGGTTTAACAAATTATTTTTCAAACTATTACATTTTTGGCAACCATTTGTTTTCAGTTATTCCTTGCTCGGCACCAATTTTTCGCGCAAGTATAAAAAGGTAATCGCTTAAACGGTTCAAATAAATGGTAACTTTTTCGTCAACTTCGCTTTCGGTGGCCAAATGCACTACCATACGTTCGGCACGGCGGCACACGCAACGCGCTATATGACAAAAAGATACAGCATTACTACCACCGGGCAATATAAAATGTTTGAGCTGGGGCAATTCTGCATCCATGCTGTCCATCTGGTTTTCGAGCAGGGTAATATCCTCGTCGGTTAAATCGGGGAGGGGTTTGTGCGGTTTATCAGGGTCGGCCGCTAATGATGCACCTACGGTAAACAGCTTATCCTGTATTTGCCTGATTGTTTGTTTATGAGCAGGGGCAATATCCTGGTCGGCAATGAGGCCCAGGTAAGCGTTCAGTTCGTCTACCGTGCCATAACTCTCAATACGAATGTGATGCTTGGGTACACGGGTACCGCCAATCAATCCGGTAAAACCTTTATCGCCCGTTTTAGTATATATTTTCATGTGCACCTGCAATTAAATAATTTTAATATTGATTTGATGCAATGTGAATAATTTTTGATGTTTACCGTTATATATCCGATATTAAAAATTTGCCTTTATGATGCCTGTACAGCCAAGCCGTAAAACTTATGCATATACCAAAACAATGGCCATAGCCGCAACCGCCCTCGTGCTGTTGGGTTTTAGCTGCAGTAATGCCAATAGTTCGGCACAGCAAAACGATAAACCTAAACAAGCCGCCAAGCCTGTGGCTACTACTGCCGGCCTCATTACCGAAAAGCAATTTAACGACTTATTTCCGCAGCGCAACAAGTTTTATACTTACCAGGCGTTTATTAAAGCCATTAATGAGCTGGCACAAATTAAAATAAAGGTTGTACGCCGAGCTACATCAGTTTACCAGATAACCCGCACTGATAAGGCCACCGGTAAAAGCACCGTTGTACGCCAGGATGCAGACTGGAACGAGGACTGGGCTAAAAAAATGCACCCCGACAGCAGCTACATAGTTGATTATGGCAAATTTTGCACCGAGAAAGATGCCATTACCAATAAAAAAGAACTGGCTGCCTTTTTTGCCAACATAGCTCACGAAACCCGTGGCGGGGCTGATGATACCTTTACCGACGGCCTGATGTATATACGCGAAAAAAATACCAGCTCGCCCTACATTGCCGAAAACGATGAATACCCACCGGTAGCCGGCAAAAAATACTACGGCCGCGGACCGGTACAACTCAGCTATAACGGCAACTACGGCTACGCCGGCGACTGTATACTGGGCGATCATAACATCCTCCTTAAAAACCCCGACCTGATCGAGACCGACCCTGTGCTGGCTTTTAAAACGGCCATCTACTTTTGGATGACCCCTCAAACGCACAAGCCATCGGCCCATGATGTAATGATCGGCGTGTGGCAGCCCAAAGCCAGCGATACCGCCAAAGGCCGCGCTCCCGGCTTTGGCATGACCATCAATATTATTAACGGCGAGGTAGAATGCAACAAAGGCGAGGCAAGCTACAGCATGAAAGACCGCATGAAGTTTTACCAGTACTATCTCAAAAAATTTAGCCTTACCGACACCGCAAACTGCTCCTGCGCCCAAATGCAGCCGTATTTGTACGGGGTGAATGAATAGGATTTTGATTTCGGATGTCGGATGTTCGATTTCGGATTTTCAATTTTTGGGAGTATCATTTTCCCGCGATGTCATTTCGAGGAACGAGAAATCTTTTCTAAGCTCTGAGTTAATCGCCTCGAAAAGATTTCTCTCTATCGTTCGAAATGACAGGGTAAGATATGTCACATAACCCCAATTCATATTGCGCATTTAATATAAATCTGTAGTTTTGCCTCACTATGAACGAAATGGTTTGTCTTTCGCCTCCAAAGGCTTAATAATATTAAGAGCTATACATCTGTCTAAGGGCTGGTTTTGCATTAATTATTAAGTTCAATTAATCGTTCTGCTTACAGAACATTCAAGACAATCAATTCCATGAAAAAAGCATATTTGGTACTACACCTGGCGGTAGTGCTGGCCGGGTTTACAGGGGTATTTGGCAAACTCATTTCGCTTAATGAGGGGCTGCTGGTTTGGTACCGCATACTCATTTCTATCGTTATACTTTTCGGGGTTTTAAAGCTGTTTAAGGTTAATACAGCCATTGTACCCAAACAAAAATTTGATATTGCTAAAATAGGCCTGCTTATTACCATACACTGGATGTTTTTTTACGGCAGTATAAAATATGCCAACGTATCAATAGGGGTGGTTTGTTATTGCTTAACCAGTTTTTTTACAGCCATATTTAGTCCGCTTATTAACCGGCGTAAGTTTAACATAACCGAGTTATTGTTGAGTATGCTTACGCTAATCGGTATTTCGCTCATATTTCATTTTGATTCGTCGTACCAGGTTGGTATTGCCCTTGGGGTAATCTCATCGGCCTTTGCAGCGCTTTACACCGTTTATAACGAGCGCTTAGTAAGGCATTATGAAAGCATGCTCATTAATTATTACCAAATGATTGGCGGGGCTATAGGGCTTGGTATTTTGATGCCATTGTACCTGCATTTTTTCCCTGTGCAAACACTTGTGCCAAGTGTGCATGATATTATTTACCTGTTGCTGCTGGCGTCGTTTTGTACCGTTTTGCTATACATTATGTTTGCCGAAACATTGAAGCGCATACCCGCATTTACAGTAAACCTGAGTTTTAACCTTGAGCCGGTTTACTCCATAGCGATGGCTTTTTTAATTTTTAAAGAAGGCAAAGAGCTTAATTTTTCTTTTTACATCGGGCTGTTGTTTGTAATGCTGTCGGTGCTGATGCAAACCATATTCTCGATGAAGAAGCGAAAGGTTTTATGATCTCGGAGGTAGTTTTTTTTAACTAAAACCATCCTGTCATTCCGGGAAAACGAGGAATCTTATACACGCGCTGAGCCTGCAAAGCATATAAGATTTCTCTTTTCGTTCAAAATGGCAGCATTAAAAAAGCTATAACAACAAAAAAGTGCCTGAGCTCATTGCCCCGGCACTTTCTGTAGTCCTGATTCTGTACTCTTGATTCTATTCCCAACTATTCCATTACCAAAACGCCGTCGGCCATAATGGTAAGGTCTTTTTTAGGTTTGTTTATTTTAGCAATCTCTTCGGCGCTTTTACCGGCATCTTTAGCGTAATGACGCAGGCGCTCAACCGGGGTTTCGCTTACTTTGGCCTGGCCTTCAATTACTACTTTTTTACCTACAATGTTTTGCGGCATAAAGTAAGCGTAATCGGTAAAGCGTACCATAATATCTTTGCCGTTATCTTGTTTCAGCTTCATAAAGCAGCCTTTCTTTTTGCACACCTCGGTAACCTCGCCGCTTATTTTACCGTTGTAAACGGTGTCTTTCACCAGCTTTTTATTTAGCGATGCCAGGGTAATAGCTTTGTCTTTGGTAATGGTTTTACCATAAGTTACACCCGGCGCTGCGGGCTTAATTTCGTCTTGCTGGGCGTATGAAGCAGCGCTGATAAACAGGGCGGCTACCAGTAATTTCAATCCTTTCATATTCAGTGTGTTGCTGAGGTAAATATAAGTAAAATTTGGCTCGCAGTATAAATGGTGTAATAAACAAATATGCCGTAATCAGTTATATATCATCAAACCAATTGAGGTATACCTCTTTTTCCTGGTACTCGCCATCCTTCTTCTTAGGCTTAACCAATGCTTGTGCTATGCCCTTGCGCGTAAGATAAGAGCCAGTGAGAGCTACAATAAGCACCAAAACCAACATGGTGCTGTACATGAGCAAATTGTTAAGCCGTGTGTTTTTTGATTCGGTTTTGAGGGCATGCTCTTGTTGCAGCCGGGTAAATTCGCCTTTAACATCGGCCCCTATCAGTATGCGCTGATCGGCCTGTAACGAATCATTTAGAGCAACATAGCTGTTGAGGTAATTATAAGCAGTTGATGCATTGCCATCCGGAGCATTTTTGTAATACTCGGCGTTGGTATGCAGCCAAAGCATCATTTCGTGGCGGTAAGTTTTATCGAGTATGGGTTTAACGGTATCTAACTGGGCGCGGGCATCTTTAAAGCGCAGTAATTTAATATACATGGCAGCCAGTTTTAAACGGCTTAGCCGGGCATCACCTGCAATATAATGCTTTTGTGAGTTGATGTTGATGCTTTGCTGGTATCCCCGTTCAGCCTCACGATACATGGCTTTCTGTTGATAAGCATCGGCCTCATTACCATATACCAACCCAAGCGCCATTTGTATAAAGCTTTTTTTGTCGGTATACTTTAGCTCTCCGGCCTTTAACAAGGTAATGGCTTTTTCAAAATAGCGTATAGCTTCATCGGGCCGGTGCAGGTTACGATAGGCCAAACCTATGTTATCATACCAGCCTTGCGTTAAATAAAAAGCATCGTACTCTTTTTCGCAACTCATTTTATTGAGCGCCTCGAGCCAAAAACGTACAGATTGTTTATACTTACCCTGGTCGTAACATACCTGCCCAAGGCTGGCGCTAACCTTAGACATGTATTGGTTGTACGAGCAGCTATCCTCCTGCATTTGCAAACTGCTTTTGCCCCGGTAATACCAGCCATAGGCCGATGAGTAATACTTTTGGCTGTACAGTACGTTACCCTTGTTTAAACAAGCCGTAGCATATGCAAGGTTGTAATTTTTTTCGCCACTGTAAGGTTGAAGTATATATAACATACTATCGGCATATAGCATGGCGCGGGTATAATTACCCACTATGTACAGGTAATGGTTGCTTTTAAAATCATATAGCTGAGCTAAATCAGCGGTGCTTATCCTGCCTTTAAAATTGCGATAAACCGAGTCGACATACGGAACCGCCTGCTGTGCTACCCTATCCGTAGGCATGTGCCTGGCATAGGTGATCGCCTTTTTAAAGTAAGCATCATGATCTGCGTTCTTCTGCCCTACACCACACGAGGATATAGCCGCCATGCTAATAATGCAAAGCAGTATTATATATTTGTACTTATTTAAAAAACCTGGCTCAAACATAATAGTTGTGCCGAAGATAAGCAGATTACATTTAATAACTGATTAAATATTTGTTGGGTATTGCGTAACCCAGTCTTAATTCCTTTAAAATAGCACAGGGAGGTTTGTTTTGATCGGGCTAACCTATTTCAGCAGCAACTCTGCAATTACAATATCCTCGGGGAAGGTAATTTTTAAATTTTGGTAACTACCCTCAACAATATGTATGGCATGGCCGGCGTGTTCGGCTACGCTCGCGTCATCGGTAAAGCTTTCCTGGTAGGCATATTCATATGCTCCTTTTAACAGGGCTGTTTTAAAGGTTTGCGGGGTTTGTACCAGGTAAATTTCATCGCGCAGCAGGCTTTGGGTAAACGGGCCTTTAACCTGCCGTACCGAATCGCGGCTTTTTACGGCTACAACCACCGCACCCTGTACATTGGCTTGTTTGTAGGCCGCATCAATAATGGCAGGATTGATGAGTGGCCTTACCGCATCGTGTACGGCTACTAAGGTATCATCGGGCACTAATTTTAACCCGTTTTTTACCGAATGGAAACGTGTGGGGCCTCCGCTCACTAAGTCGTGCGGTAAGGTAAAGTGATGTTGAATACACAACTGTGCCCAATACACATGGTGGCTGTCGGGCAGTACCACGATCAGTTTTGGCGCATACTGGCTTCTACTGAAAGCTTGTAAAGTGTGCATTAACACCGGTAACTCATTCACCAGTAAAAACTGCTTAGGCACTGCCGATTGCATGCGCGTGCCCGAACCTCCAGCCACAATAATGGCATAAGTAGTGAGCTGTGAGTGGTGAGTGGTGAGTGGTGAATGCAACATTGGACTCAAATATCTGTAAAATGAAGTGAGTGGACAATAGTGAATGGTGAGTTGTTGAGTGGTTGCATCAAACAAAAAACGCTGGGCTAAAAGCACAGCGTTTTTATATTTAATATGGCTCTATGTGGTAATCTATCATTTCATAATCAAACTACTCACCACTCACAACTAATTAAATAATCAGCATCGCATCGCCGTAGCTGTAAAAACGGTATTTTTCTTTAACAGCAACTTCGTAGGCGTTCATTACGTTTTCGTAACCGCCAAATGCACAGATCATCATCAACAGGGTCGATTCTGGTGTGTGGAAGTTGGTGATCATAGCGTTGGCAATGCTAAACTCGTACGGCGGGAAGATGAATTTGCTGGTCCAGTCGTTAGCCGATTTCAGCGTTTTGTTGGCCGAAACTGCCGACTCAATAGTACGCATTGAAGTGGTACCTACTGCACAAACACGTTTTTTACGCTCAATGGCACGGTTTACAATATCAGCTTGCTTTTGCTCAATGATAAATTGCTCCGAATCCATTTTGTGTTTGGTTAAATCTTCAACCTCTACAGTACGGAAAGTGCCTAAACCAACGTGCAGGGTAACCTCGGCAAACTCAACACCTTTTAGTTCAAGGCGTTTCATTAGCTCGCGGCTAAAGTGTAAACCTGCAGTAGGAGCGGCAACAGCGCCTTCGTTTTTAGCAAAGATGGTTTGATAACGCTCTTTATCATCGGCTGTTGCTTTACGCTTGATATATTTAGGAAGCGGGGTTTCGCCCAAAATTTCCACGTTACGGCGAAATTCCTCGTCGGTACCGTCAAACAAAAAGCGGATGGTACGGCCGCGTGATGTAGTATTGTCTACCACCTCGGCAACCAACAGGTCATCATCGCCAAAGTACAATTTGTTACCTACGCGTATTTTACGGGCAGGATCAACCAAAACGTCCCAAAGGCGCAGTTCTTTATTTAATTCGCGCAGTAAAAATACTTCAATGGTGGCACCGGTTTTTTCCTTGTTACCGTACATACGGGCCGGAAATACCTTGGTGTTGTTCAGGATCATGACATCCTGATCATCAAAATAATCCAAAACGTCCTTGAATATCTTGTGCTCAATTTTACCCGAGTCGCGGTGCAGCACCATCAGGCGAGATTCGTCGCGAACGTCAGACGGGTCATGGGCAATCAGTGATTCGGGGAGATTGAACTTAAATTGAGATAACTTCATATTTTTCTACTATATAGAATTTCAGGGCGCAAATGTACGCATTTTATTTGCATATATCAACGGTTTAACAGGTGGCTTTGTGTCATGTTAAAGCAAATAAATTACAGCGCATTTGCTATTAAAGCTTTACAGGCTTATATAAAGCAGAAAAACCGGGTCTCGCACCCGGTTTTCCTAATCTAATAATTTACTTATGAAAACAACAACACAAGTTGCTGCTTCAATGCTAAGATATTCCTTAAAGGGGTAAGATGCAAGTTTTCTTATAAATTAATCTGTATCAGCAAGTAGCTTATTTTGTAATAAGTATGTTTTAATGATATTTGCACGCTAAGCCCCATACCATGAATGTTAAAGTTATTGCGTTTGATGCCGATGACACGCTTTGGGTAAACGAGCCCTATTTCAGGCAAACCGAAGAGAAGTTTTGCAGCCTTTTTAGTGAGTTTATGCCCATGCACAGCATCGAACGTGAGTTGCTTAAAACCGAGATTGCCAACCTGGGCCTGTATGGCTATGGCATCAAAGGTTTTGTACTATCTATGGTTGAAACCGCCCTTGCTGTTACCGCCGGGCAAATTAATGTGCACGCTATTGATCGTATACTGACCCTGGGCAAGGAAATGCTTAACCAGCCCATTGAGTTAATTGAAGGTGTGGAAGATGTGTTGAAAGCCCTGCAAGGCAAGTACCGCCTGGTAGTAGCCACCAAAGGCGATTTGCTCGACCAGGAGCGCAAGCTAAAAAAATCGGGCCTGAGCCAATATTTTCATCATATCGAGGTTATGTCTGAAAAAGATGATGCCAGCTATCTTAAACTGGTTAAGCACCTCGATATTAAGCCTGAAGAACTACTCATGATAGGCAATTCCTTAAAATCTGACGTTATACCGATGCTTCATATTGGCGGCCATGCCATACATGTGCCTTTTCATATTACCTGGGTGCACGAAATGGTAGAAAGCCAGGTGGAACACCACAATTTTAAAAGCGCCACTCATGTTGGCGAAATACTACAATACCTTAACTCATGAAAAAAAAATTAGACCTTAATAGATGGCCGCGCAAACAGCACTTCGAATTTTTTAAACAGTTTGAAGAGCCTTTTTTTGGCGTTACCGTAAATGTTGATTTAACGCTGGCTTATGAGCACGCTAAATCGGCCGGTATATCGTTGTTTATATATTACCTGTACCAGGCTTTGGGTGCGGCCAATATGGTTGAGCCTTTTCGTTACCGTATTGAGGATGATGAAGTGGTTGTGTATGATGAGGTGCATGCTTCGGCTACTATCAATCGTCACGATAACACTTTTGGCTTTTCGCATATTGATTATCACCCGTCGTTTCAACGGTTTTTAGAAGGTGCCGAAGTGGAGATAGCCCGTGTACAAAGCACAACCGAACTTTTTGCGCCAAGAAATGGAAATGATGTGTTGCATTTTTCGGCCCTGCCATGGATCAACTTTACCTCGCTCTCACATGCACGATCATTCAGCCGTAATGATAGCGTACCCAAAGTAAGCTTTGGCCGCATAACCGATATTGACGGGCAAAAAATTATGGCCGTATCTATCCACGTGCATCATGCTTTAATGGATGGTTTGCATGTAGGGCAGTTTATACAAGTTTATCAGGATTTATTGAATGGAGGGCTTTGATTTAGTTGTGAGTTATATGTTGTCGGTTGTGTGAAGGTCTGCCCATTAGTCGTAGCGTCGGCGCTGCAACTGGCACTATTTCAATTCTGACAACCGACAACACATAACTCACAACCAAAACTACTCGCTCCTCAAACTCTTCACCGGGTTAGCCAGCGCAGCTTTAACGGTTTGCATACTCATGCTCAGCAGGGCTATAAACAATGTTGAGGTGATGGCTCCGGCAAATATCCACCAGCTTATTTGCGTGTGGTAAGCAAAGCGTTGCAGCCATTGGTGCATGGCATACCAGGCAATGGGTAGTGCTATGGCAAAGGCAATAATGATCAACTTTACAAAATCGGCACTCAGCAGGGTAACTATCTGGCTTACTGAGGCGCCGAGTACTTTACGCACGCCAATTTCTTTAACACGCTGGTTGGTACTGTGTATGGCTAAACCTAACAGGCCCATGCAACTAATCAATATGGACAAACCGGTTGCCCAGTTAAGCAGCTTGGAGGTATCTTGCTCGGCTTTGTAAAACTTGGCTACGCTTTCATCAACAAAAGTGTAGCTAAATTCTTCTTCCGGAAAAATTTCTTTCCAGGCGCTTTGCATCTGTGCAATAGCCTCCGACCATGATTTGCCACTTTTGGGCTGTAAGGCCACGTGTACGTTATAGTAATTGGATCTTCTGTTGGTAATAATGGCTACCGGTTTAATAGGGGTATGCAACGATGTTTGGTAAAAGTCTTTCACTACCCCTATAATGGGCACTTTCGATTCATTGTCTAACATTTTACCAACTGCATCCTTGGGATTTTTAAAGCCTAAAACATGGGCATAGGTTTCATTAATAACAAACGCTTTGGTAGCACTGTCGCGGGCTTCAAGTGTGCGGCCGGCCAACAGGCGCAGTTTATACACATTCATATAGTGCTCGTCGCCGTTTTTGATGAATACCTCGGTTTCAATTTCTTTTTTGCCATCCACGTATTTTAAGTGAGTGCTCCACGACCCGCTGGCCGATGGTGCAGGGCCACCTATTGCCGTTTGCTTAACGTGTGTAATGGCCGCTATTTTTTGGGCCAATAACTCTTTTTTATGCGTTCCCGAATACTTAAACGGGGTGTTGATGTACAAAATGGCATCTTTTGAAAAACCGAGGTCTTTACTTAAAGCATAATGTATTTGGCTGCCTACCATTAGTGTTGCCATAATAAAGAACTGCGCTATAATAAACTGGGTAACGGTAAGCGTTTTACGCAAGGTTGAGCCACGGTTTTTACCGTTTACATCATACCCCTTAAGTACCTGCACCGGTATAAATGATGATAACACCATAGCCGGATATAAACCTGATGCCAGTGTGATTACCAAGATAAGCACCGTAATAAATATATATACCTCACGGGTAAACAGCATACTGTAAGTAATATCTTTTGGAATGAAATTACCAAACAACTGCAACAGATAATAAGCTATTAAGGCAGATAGCAGGGTAGCTATTACTGTAAGTACAAATGTTTCGGTTAAAAACTGCCCGATAAGCTGTTTACGGGTACCCCCGATTGTTTTGCGCACGCCAATTTCTTTAGCGCGCTGTACTGATTGTGCCGTGGTAAGATTTATAAAGTTTATGCAGCCCAGTATCAACAAAAACGCAGCAACCCCCAGCAAGCTATATAACACGGTTTTGTTGGCCTGCCGACCATCAAATGCATCATAACGGCTGTTGAAGTGGATATCATTTAAAGGTTGCAAACCAAACTCATGCGTATAGCCAGGAGTTTGATCTTTCTTATCGCGGTATTTAATATACAAAGCATTTAGTTGCTTTTTAACAGCATCTAATGATGCATCAGGGCGTACTTTAATGAGTAACTGGTTTGATGAAGATGTACTTCCCCAGTTAGGATTGGTATAGTCCTGTAGCATTCCCTTGTGCGTATCGGCTGTTTTAAGGCTTATAAAATCATGAAATGCAAAATCTGATTTTACTTTCAGATCTTCCACAATGCCTGCAACGGTGGTGCGCAAGGTGTCTTCGTAAATAACCTGCCTGCCCATAATGTTGGCATAACCCAGGTGCGGAAAATACAAGCTGGCCTGTTTGGCAGTGAGTACCACCTGGTTGGGGCTTGCAAAGGCCTGGGCACGCGAACCCGCCAGCCATTTGTAGTTAAGCAAGTCGAAGTATGAGCCATCTGTTACTATAATATGTTCTTGTTTTTTAATAACTTTAGGCGTGCCTTTAGCGCTATCCACGGTTATTTTACCCTCATAGCCATAGCCATAAAACGGAGCTACCACATCAAGCCCCGTTACCTCTGTTTTTACCGCCAGGCCTAATGGTACCGGTACTCCCGAATTGTAAGACGGCTGGCCCTGATACGAAAAGTTTGAAACCACACGATAAATGTGTTCATCATCATTTTGGAGTTTATTAAAACCAAAATCATAGCTTACAATAAGGTAAATAACCAAAGCAGCACTTATACCAATTGCCAAACCAATAATATTAATGAGGCTGAATATTTTATGCTTCAACAGGTTACGCAGGGCGGTTTTAAAGTAGTTTTTATACATAACGATGTGAGGTTTATTCGCTGCGGAGACTTTTAACAGGGTTTACAATAGCGGCTTTAATAGTTTGCATACTCATGGTTAACAATGCTACCGTGATAGTAGCCAGCACCGTGCCTGCAAACAAGCCTATATTAATTGAGGTATGGTAAGCAAAATCCTGCAGCCAGTTATTCATAAAATACCAGGCAATTGGTACTGCAATGGCAAATGCAATTAAAATGAGTTTCACAAAATCGGCGCTTAGCAATAATACAATTTGGGTTACTGTGGCACCCATAACCTTGCGTATGCCAATTTCTTTGGTGCGCTGGTTGCTGGTATATATGGCAAGCCCCAACAATCCCAGGCAGCTTATTAATACCGAAAGACCTGTTGCCCATTTTAAAAGCTTACCGGTGTCTTGTTCCGATCTGTAAAAACGCGCTATGCTATCGTTAACAAAACGGTACTCAAAATCATCATCAGGATAAACCTCATGCCAGGCCGTTTCCATTTTGCTTATGGCTGCTTTCCAGTTACCTGCACCGGCAATGTGCGGCTGTAAAGCAATGTGTAAATTGCGTGCGTGACGACTGTTTTTATTGTAGGCTATGGCCGCCGGTTTAATAGCATAATGTAACGACTTTTGATAAAAATCGGCCACCACACCAATGATGGCTACCTGCTGGTTATTTACATTAACCATTTTGCCAATAGCTTGCTGCGGGTTGGTAAAGCCTAAAAATTTACTGTACGTTTGGTTGATTATATAAGCGCCGGTGGTATCATGCGCTTGTAAGTTGCGACCCGCAAGTAGTTTTAAATTGTATACTTTTAAGTAGCTGGTATCGGCATATTTCAATTCTACATTTGTTTCGCGCTTGGTTTTGCCATCGTTGTAAGCAAAGGTAGTAGAGTGTGTGTTAGATGATGATGGGGCATCGCTGGCCATACTCACCATATCTACCCCGGGTATAGCTCGCACTTTATCAAGATATACCTGTTTAAGGTTGGTTTTTACACTGTTATAAGGTGTGCGTATATACAATATGGCATCCTTTTTAAAGCCCAGATCTTTATTAAACAGGTAACTGATTTGGTTGCTCACCAAAATAGTAGCCATGATAAAAAATTGCGCTATCACAAACTGGCTAACGGTTAATGATTTTCGCATACTGAATGAGCTACCTCTCACTTCTGCAATTTTACCTGCCCCTTTTAGCACTTGCACAGGCCTGTACCCCGACATTACGAACGCCGGATACAAGCCCGATGTAATAGATACCACCGTAATTAACAACAGCATAAATAACAACATGCCCGGACTAAATATTTGTGTAAATACCACACCCTTGGGTATAAAGCCCGAAAATAGCTGCAACAGAAAATAAGATAACCCCGCCGATACCACTGCCGCTACTAACGTAAGTAAAAATGTTTCGGTTAAAAACTGGCCAATTAACTGTTGCCGCGTTCCTCCAATAGTTTTACGAACCCCAATTTCGCGTGCCCGTTGCGCTGACTGCGCGGTAGTTAAATTAATGAAGTTAATGCATCCGAGCAGCAGTAAAAATGCGGCTACTCCTAACAAGCTATATAAAACCGATTTGCTGGCAATGCGCTGGTTAAAGTTATCATAGTCGGCATTAAAGTGCAGGTTGCTAAGTGGTTGTAAAACAAACCGGTGTATTTCGCCGGGTTCGGGGTTTTTGTTGCTGCGTTTGTAAAGGGCGTTAAGCTGATTTTGAGTTTGTTCAACAGTGGTTTGCGGCAGCAACTCAATAAACAACTGATCATATGATGATGTGCTGCCCCAACTGTCTTTTTCGTACCCCCCATCAATATCGCCGCCGCTGGGTTGGCGGTTATTGTGTTTAAAGGTTTCGAGGCTTATAAAATCATGAAAGTTAAAATCGGTATTGGCTTCCGTATCGGCCACAATGCCCGATACGGATGTGGTTAGTGAATCATCATAAACAATGGTTTTATTAAGTATTTGTGCAGGCTGTAAATCGGGGAAATAGAGTTTTGCCCTGCTTTGCGTAAGTACCACCCTGTTAGGCTCGTTAAAAGCAACCGCGGCCGAGCCTGTCAGCCATTGGTGCGGTATGAGGTTAAAATAACTCTTGTCGCATGCAATAATTTTATCCTGGCTTTTAAAGGTAGCCGGGGCTGTGTTAGTCAATGGTATTTTTACGCGTACATCTTCACTGTATATTCTAAAAGCTACTGCTTGCTTAAGGCCGCTTACCGTACTAATGGTTTTATGTAGCGGTATGGGCGTACCCGAATTGTTACTTACCTCACCCTGGAAGGTGATTTGCGATACCACGCGGTAAACCTGCTTGCCATTGGGTTCAAACTTATCAAAGCTAAAATCGTACGTTACCACCAGGTAAATAACCATAGCCGCACTAATACCAATGGCCAGGCCAATTACATTAATAAAAGTAAACGCCTTATTTTTAAGCAAACTGCGTATAGCAGTTTTAAGGTAGTTTTTGTACATAAGCTTAGTTTAATGTTACCGGTACGCATTACTTACTGTTAACATTATGCCAAACTTGTATTTTGTTGATTTTTAGGATTTTAATACAGGCTTACAAGTGATATTGTCCGATTACGAACAGTGTATTGTTCGCAGGCAATACAGGATATGTGTTACATGCCGGGGGATGTAAGATAGCCTAAATGCAAAAAGCTCATAGGAGTTGTGTTAAAATACCTAAATTTAACACACAAACCTAAACGAATGTCGATTGAAAAAAACGGGAATAACCAGCTTGGCCCACTTAACCTGATAGTATTTGTATTATCCATTTATGTTTTATTAGCCATATTAACCGATACAATTTTCAAGCTTCCAAAAGAGACATCCGTTTTATTAACCTATATCGATAATACCATCTGTGTATTTTTCTTTTTTGAATTTTGTGTGAGGTTTTACCGGGCGCAAGATAAGCTCCGGTTTATGAAGTGGGGCTGGATAGATCTGATTTCGAGTATTCCCGCTATAAGTTACCTCAGAGCCGGAAGAGTGCTCAGGCTCATCCGTTTACTACGACTAATACGTGCTTTTCGGTCTACGCAAATGTTTGTTAAGCATGTGTTTCGTAATAAAGCCAAAGGTGCATTTACATCGGTGGCAATACTGGCCGTATTATTAATTATATTTTCCTCTATAGCCATATTACAAGTTGAAAAAGATCCAGCAAGTAATATCAAATCAGCCGAAGACGCCATCTGGTGGTCGTATGTTACAATTACTACAGTTGGGTATGGTGATAGATACCCGGTAACAACCGAAGGCAGAATTATTGCAGCAGTGCTAATGACGGCGGGTGTAGGGCTATTTGGTACTTTTACAGCATTTATTGCCAGTTGGTTTGTTGAGAAAGAATAGTACCTGTTAAATGAGGGTGTTGGTAAAAGAACCCGGTTTAAATATATAATTCAATTATTTAGCCTTTACAAAGCTGAACGGTATATTTTTAAGTTGATAACCTTTAGCTTTAAGCAAGGCTATCAATCCCTTAGCGCCTCCCAAATGGCCTGCGCCAACGGCTACCATAGTGCTTTTTTTACCTATTAGTTTTTCCATGCGGTTTGGCCATTATTACATTGCGTTTTATCAGCAGGGCTTCGTTAAAGCTGGCATCCATAGGCATATCGTTATTCATTTTATCCAGCATGTGGTCTATATCCTGCTTTACATAAATATTGGTGAGTTTTTTAATCATATCATCGGCTGAGGTATATGTTTTTAAGAACTCCTGCATCATTTGCGCCTGTTGAGGTATGGTTAACACGTCGATGGCCTGCATTTGCTCGGCTACGGTTTCAAGGCCGCCAACACTGTCTTTAAGCTCTTTGGCGCGTTTATACATTTCGGCATCAATAGTTACTGCTTTACCATTATTAAGTAAAAACGTAGTTAAAAAAATAGGTTTAAGTTTATACAGCATGTTACCCATAGCTTGCATGGCAGGTGTAGTTTTAGCAATTTGATTAAGCTTTGTAAGGGCTGCCGTATCTAAAAGTTTATTCAATTGCTGAGTGGAATCTTTCACGAACACGTAAGACATCATTTCGGCAGCGTTAATTTTGCCGAAATCCAGCTCAAAATAAGCCTGTTTGGTTTGGCGCAGTTTGCTCATCACCGCTTCGGGCAGTTTATAAAGCGTGGTATCAAACAGGTGTATGGTGCCGAACAAGTATGTGGGCTGGGTAATTCCCTTGCCGGTTATTTGCCATAATAAACCCTTTTGCTGGGCTTTGGCAATGCCATTAAACAGGCAAAGCACTACAATTAGGCTAAATAAAAATGGCTGATGTTTTTTCATGCGATGAAGTGGGGGTATGGCCTAAATATACATTTTAATTGATGCACCTATTTATAAAAGCTCCTGTTTAGCTTTTTGGGTAATGGCTGTAACAAAATCGGTTTTGGCAATGCGGTAAGCTACCCGCTGGTGCCGGTACTCACCGGCCAGTTTCAATTTCAGGTCGGCATAGGCTTTTGCCGTTTCAGGATGTTTAATGAGGTAGTCTCTAAAAATTGCCCGGTCCCACAAAGGGTGATTTTTAGGACCGGCATGTACATGATAGGTTTGGCTTTTGGGTTGGTTTACCATATAACCTTTTGCAAAAACCATGTGAGTATTAGGGCCTTCATTTTGCCAGTTAAATTCATAGCCTAATGCCTGCATTTGTTGTATAAGCCTGTCGTTTTTTGCATCTTCAAATTCCACTTCCATTAAAATATCAATGGTGTTTTTAGCCGATAGACCAGGCACCGAGGTGCTGCCGAAGTGTTCGATATTTGAGAACAGATCCGGATCGATATTTTTAATCATCAGCTCTTTTTCCTGCTCGTATAATTGGGGCCAATGGTTACTGTACGTGCTAATTTCAACCGGAAACAGCTGTCCAATTTCTTCGCTGGTTAAGTCGTGCAAGGTTTTTTGCTTCATACAGCAAGTATAGTAACTTACCCTGAGTATTGACCAATGTTAGCTTATCGGCTTATAAAACCCATAAACCCTTACCAAAAACTAATACTTTTGTTACTTTTGAATAAATGCTTACCAATACGGCCCATACCCTCGAAAAACTTGAAACCCTGCTTAAAACGGCAGGTTATAAGGTGCGGTATGAAAAAGGTAATTTTAAAACCAATGCCTGCCTGTTGCAAAGCAGCCGCATGATTGTGGTTAATAAATTCTCCAATCTCGAAAGCAAGATACAGGCCGTAACCGAACTCATCCGTCAGTTGGATGTTGATGTTAAATTGCTCGACGATAAGCAGCTGGGGCTATTAAATCAAATTAAACAAACCGAACTCGAGCTGTGACCATTACTTTTTTAGGAACCGGAACATCACAGGGCGTACCCGTAATTGCCTGTGAGTGCGAGGTATGTACCTCCACCGATACGCGCGATAAGCACCTGCGCAGCTCTGTTTTGGTAGAAGCCGAAGGCAAGGTAATTGTGATAGACAGTGGCCCTGATTTTAGGTACCAAATGTTGCGCGCAGGCGTAAAGCACCTTGATGCCGTGGTGTTTACCCACGAGCATAAAGACCATACAGCCGGATTAGACGATATACGCGCCTTTAATTTTGTGCAGCAGGAACCTATGGATGTATATGCTACCGAGCGTGTACAGCAATCGCTTAAACAGGAATTTGCCTACATATTTGCTGCCTTTAAATATCCGGGAATACCGCAGCTTAATTTGCACACCATCAACAACAACGAACCGTTTAACGTAGGCGCGCTTCAGTTCACGCCTATAGAGGTGATGCACTACCGCTTACCTGTGCTAGGTTTTCGCATCGGAGATTTTACCTACATTACCGATGCCAAAACCATAGCCCCCGAAGAGGTTGAAAAAATTAAGGGAACCAAAATACTGGTGATCAACGCCCTGCAAAAGCAACCGCACATCTCGCATTTTACCTTTGATGAAGCCATTGCCTTTGCCCAACAAATAGGCGCCGAGAAAACGTACTTTACCCACATCAGCCACCGCCTGGGCAAATATGAGGATGTGTCAAAAGAATTGCCTGAAGGTATTGAGCTGGCATATGATGGTTTGAAAATAGAGGTCGCCCCACCCCAACCCTCCCCAGGGGAGAGGGTGTAAGTACCTTTTTAAAGTCCTCCCTCCCGGGGAGGATTTAGGAGGGGCGATTTAAATGGCCGCACAGGATTTTGTCAATTCTTTAATTCTGTAAATTCCGGTTCAAGACAACTTTTTACCTACCTTGCATTATCTACATTACTTATGGAAAACACAGACGTACTCATCATTGGGGCAGGTGCGGCGGGTTTAATGGCGGCTTATACCTTGAGTAAGGCCGGTAAAAAAGTAACCGTGCTGGAGGCCTGCAACCGCACCGGCGGGCGTATACACACTATTCATAACGCTTCATTTTTTAATCATGCCGAGTTAGGGGCCGAGTTTGTACACGGCAATTTGCCCATCTCCTTAAATTTATTAGGTAAAGCCGGAATTACTTATCACCCCGCAAAAGGCCAAATGTGGCATTACCGCAACGGTACTTTTAAGCAGGATGCCGCCATGGTTGAAGGCTGGGACGAGCTGATAGAAAAACTGCACCAACTGAAACATGATGTTACGCTCGATGAGTTTTTAGCAAAATATTTTGTTGATGAACGGTACAACGGATTAAAAGAATCGGTAAGGCAGTATGCGGCCGGTTATGATACCGCCGACCCTGCAAAGCTGAGTGCCTTTGCCATGCGTAACGAGTGGGAAAACGAAGACGACAGTGCCCAATACCGTTTGGATAGCGGTTACTGCTCACTCATTAATTACCTGTGCGAGGAGATTAAACAAAACAGTGGTTTTATTTACCTAAATGCACCGGTAAGCAACGTAGAATGGCAGACTGGCAAAGCGACCATATCAACTGCCGATGGTGATACTTACGAAGCTACAAAAGTAATTTTTGCAATCCCGTTAGGCGTATGGCAGGCGCACAAAAAAGCTAAGGGACATATTACCATATCCCCCGAAATCCCGGCCTATCATGAAGCCTTGCAAAAACTGGGCTTTGGTGCCATTATCAAAGTGCTGTTGCAGTTTGATGAACCGTTTTGGGAAGATGCCGAAGCCACTGCCCGGGCGGGTCAAAGTTTAGATGATATTATGTTCCTGTTTTCGGAAGAAACGGTACCTACGTGGTGGACACAGTTGCCCGAACGCTCGCCATTGCTAACCGGCTGGTTAGGCGGACCACCGGCCGTTAAATTTGTAGGTTATACCAACCAGCAAATTATGCACGAAGCTGTTGAATCGTTAACTCATATATTTAACCGCAGTGCCGATGCGCTCAAAGAGAAACTGGTAGCCTGGCATGTAGCCAACTGGACCGCCGAACCTTACATTTACGGTTCATATGCCTACGACACCGTTCACACTACCGAAGCCCTGAAAGTACTGCATCAGCCTGTAGATAATACGCTTTACTTTGCCGGCGAATTTATGTACCAGGGGGCATCAATGGGAACGGTTGAAGCGGCATTGGCGAGTGGAAAGGATGTGGCGGATAACTTAATTTAACGTTCAGTAAATTGGCATATTGCAATTAAAACTCAATAAATTTCAATTGTCATCCAAATGTAAGCCCCCGGCAACAATGACTTTACAATAGATGTTAAAACAAGCATTTGTTTTTATATTTTTCAATAGATGCTACATTTGCCTATATCTATTGTAATTTTCCTTCCTGATGTTTAGCAGAATATCAATTTACATAGGCTTGTGCGCAGCAGGCATGTGTACAGCTTTTACCGCCGCCGCGCAGGAAACTGTAGCCTTAAGCATGAAAGAAGCTGTACAGCTTGGCGTGGATAATTATCCGGCCATAAAAGCCAAAAAAGATCAGCTTAATTCTTCGCGCGCTTCGGTATCGCAAAGCAAGGCCGAGTACCTGCCCGATGTTAACTTTTCGGCACAAAATGCTTATGGTACCATTAACGGGCAAAATGGACCGTTGATAGGTTACCGTGGTTTAGCCGTTTCCTCATCTGGCCCGGCACTGCCCAACCAAAGCTGGAACGCGGCCTTTGGTGCCTTATACCTCACCAACGTAAACTGGGACTTTTTTGCCTTTGGCCGTGCTATGGAGCGCATTAAAGTACAAAAGCAAATTGTGAACCGCGACGAGGCCGATTTAAGCCAGCAGGAATTTCAGCACAAAATACGCATAGCTGCGGCTTATTTAAATGTACTGGCTGCCCAGCGTTTGGTAAAAGTACAGCAGGATAACTTGAACCGTACTCAGGAAATACGCAAGGTAATTGTAGCCCGCGTAACCAACGGCTTAAACCCGGGAGTTGATTCGTCACTGGCCAGCACCGAAGTATCGAACGCTAAAATACAACTCACCAACGCCCGCCAAAACGAGCAGGAGCAGGTTAACCAGTTGTCGCAATACTTAGGTTATGCCACCCCGCCAAAAGATTTTGTGCTCGATAGTACCTTCCTCGTTAAAAATCCGGCTATGCCCAACAAGCCTTCGCAGTTAACGCAGGAAAACCACCCCATGCTGCAGTTTTATAAAGACCGCATTAACGTGAGCGACGAGCAGGTTAAATATCAAAAAACCTTAGCACTTCCTACGTTTTCGTTCGTGGGTACGTTTCAGGGCAGGGGGTCAGGATTTACGCTGGCTCCGGCCATTAATACGCCGGTATCGCACACAGGCAGTTATATTGATGCCATTAATCCAACCCGTTATAACTATTTGGTAGGCATTGCCACCTCGTGGAACTTCAGCAGTTTGTTCCGTACCAGGTACCAGGTGCAGTCGCAAAAGTTTATTTCCAAACAGTACCAGGACGAGTACGACATGGTTGACCAGCAATTGCGCAACCAGCAGGTACTGGCCGATACCCGTATTGGTAACGCGCTAACCAATGCTAAAGAAGCGCCCGGACAAATACGCTCGGCTAACGAGGCATACATTCAGAAAACAACACTGTATAAAAACGGACTGGCCACCATTACCGATTTTCAGCAGGCGCTATACGTGTTGTACCGTGCCGAAACCAATAATTACATTGCGTACAACAACGTTTTGGCAGGCGCTGCTGTTCAAGGCTGCCTCAACGGGCGATTTCGACGTGTTCATCAATAATTTTTAAGCTAACATCTGCCATCATCTACATAAATGGGACTCATAAGATTTGCACTTCGTAAACCCATCACCATCCTGGTATTAGTTGCCGGGCTGTTCTTCTTCGGGTTAAACGCCATCCGCAGCATCAAGATCGATATTTTCCCCGACTTGAATCTGCCTGTCATTTACGTATCGCACCCTTACGGCGGTTACACGCCAACGCAAATGGAATCGTACTTTGGTAAACAGTACGTTAACCTGTTGCTGTACGTATCGGGCGTAAAAAGTATCGAAACCCGTAACATTCAGGGTTTAACCTTAATTAAGCTGTCGTTTTACGAGGGCACCAACATGGCACAGGCCGCGGCAGAAGTTTCGGCCTATACCAACCGGGCGCAGGCCATTTTTCCGCCGGGGTCGCAGCCGCCTTTTATTCTGCGTTTCGATGCTTCTACGCTGCCGGTTGGTCAGCTGGTATTAACCAGTCCCAAGCGTACCAATAACGAATTGCTCGATTTAGCCAACGTATACGTACGTTCATCATTTACCTCGGTACCGGGCCTGGTTTCGCCGGCACCTTTTGGTGGTAACACGCGAACGGTGGTTATCAAGGTCGATCCCTCGCTGCTGCGTTCGCACAACCTTACGCCCGATCAAATTGTTACCTCCATCCGCGAAAACAACTTGAACTCGCCCGCCGGTAACGTGCGCATAGGCGATTTAAACTACTTAACCCCGGCCAATACTTCGATGAAAAGGGTTCAGGATTTTGGCGATATTCCACTGTACCGTAACAATATCCAAACCGTATTTTTAAAGGATGTAGCCACGGTTGAAGACGGTGCCGATATTACCAGCAGTTACGCCCTGGTTAACGGCAAACGTTCGGTTTACC
The DNA here is from genome assembly GCF_031951985.1 of Mucilaginibacter terrae. Lineage (NCBI taxonomy): Bacteria > Pseudomonadati > Bacteroidota > Sphingobacteriia > Sphingobacteriales > Sphingobacteriaceae > Mucilaginibacter > Mucilaginibacter terrae. Next base: position 4,881,462 of record NZ_JAVLVU010000001.1, read on the forward strand.
TGCCCATTACCAAATCGGCCGATGCCTCAACCTGGGAAGTGGTGCAGAACTTAAAGAAAGCTATCCCGCGTTTTCAGGCCTTACTGCCCGAGGATGTGCAGTTGTCTTATGTATTCGATCAATCTACTTATGTAATTAACGCCGTTAAAAGTTTGGCCGAAGAAGGTGCCATTGGCGCTATCCTCACCGGCTTAATGGTATTATTATTTTTGGGCGACAGGAGAGGGGCATTAATCGTTATTCTCACTATTCCGGCTTCTATCGTGTCGGGGATATTGTTCCTTAAACTGTTCGGGCAAACCATCAACATCATGACGCTGAGCGGACTTTCGCTGGCTATCGGTATTTTGGTGGATGAATCGACGGTGACCATCGAGAATATTCACCAGCATTTTGCCATGGGTAAGCCCAAGGCGCTGGCCATATGGGATGCCTGTCAGGAAATTGCCTTCCCTAAATTATTGATCCTGTTCTGTATTTTAGCGGTGTTTGCACCGGCCTTTACCATGACGGGTATTCCGGGAGCATTGTTCCTGCCGCTGGCGCTGGCTATCGGTTTCTCCATGATTACGTCGTACTTTTTAGCGCAAACCTTTGTGCCGATAATGGCCAACTGGCTCATGAAAAACGACCATGAAAAACCAGGCTTTAGTCACGATGACGATCATCAGCATGAATTGAAAGAAGCCGCCGCCCGCCATGCAATTGAAGATCATGGTAAGGACGAAACCAAGTTTGATAAATTCCGCCACTGGTTTATGCGCTGGATGGACAGCATGCTGCCCAAAAGCAAGTGGATAGTAAGTATATACGTGATAATGGCTGTTGGTTTGGCCGGCCTGATGTTTACTATTATTGGCCGCGATGTGCTGCCTAAGGTAGAATCGGGCACTTTCCAGATGCGTTTGCGTTTGCCCGATGGTACCCGTTTGGAGCGTACCGAAGCTGCCACGGTTGAGGCGTTGAGAATACTCACCAAAGTGGTTGGCAAAGAAAATATTGCGGTAACATCGGCCTTTGTGGGTACGCACCCCTCGCAGTTCTCCACCAGTCCTATTTACTTGTTTATGGCCGGTCCGCAGGAGTCGGTAATACAGGCCGCCCTTACCGAAGAGTATGAGGGTACGCTGGATGAACTGAAAGAAAAATTGCGCCACGAGCTTAAAAAGAGCATCCCCAACATCAAAATATCTTTTGAGCCTATCGACTTAACCGACAAAATATTAAGCCAGGGATCGCCAACGCCTATTGAGGTGGCCATTACCAGCAAAAACAAGAAGCAGAACGTGGTTTACGCTTACAAGGTGCTAAGCGAGTTGAAAAAGATAAAATACCTGCGCGATGTGCAAATTGCGCAATCATTCAAGTACCCGTCTATCAATATTAATATCGATCGCGCCCGTGCCGCCCAGTTAGGGTTGGGTATAGGCGAAATCTCCCGCTCGTTAACGGCATCAACCTCATCATCGCGCTTTACCGAAAAGAACGTTTGGCTGGATGAAAAAGTAGGCTTGAGCTATAACGTGCAGGTGCAGGTGCCCGAGTATCAAATGGCAAGCATAAACGATATTAAGGAAATTCCAGTAACGGCCAACCAGCGCCGCCCGGTACTGGCCGATGTAGCCAGCATTAAAATGGACACCACTTATGGCGAAAATGATAACATTGGTGCCATCCCAACACTATCGGTTACAGCCAACCTTAACGAAAAGGATTTGGGTACCGCACTGGGCGATGTAAAAAAAGTAATTAAAAACCTGGGCGAAATGCCCCGCGGTTTAACCATTGAGCCCCGTGGTTTAGGTCAAACTTTAGATGATACCCTGGGTAGCTTACAAACTGGTTTAATGGTTGCCATTGTGGTGATCTTCCTCATGCTGACGGCTAATTTCCAGTCGTTCAAGGTGTCGTTCGTTATATTGTCTACCGTTCCGGCGGTAATACTGGGTTCGTTGCTGCTGGTTTGGGGCACGGGTGCTACGCTTAACCTGCAATCGTACATGGGTATGATCATGTCGGTGGGGGTGGCCATATCCAACTCGGTACTCTTAATTACCAATGCCGAAGAACTGCGGATGCTGAACGGCAATGCCCTGCAATCAGCCCGCGAAGCGGTGGCTCTGCGTTTACGCCCCATATTAATGACCAGTTTAGCCATGATCGTGGGTATGGTTCCTATGGCATTGGGCTTGGGCGAGGGTGGCGACCAAACTTCACCGTTAGGTCGGTCGGTAATAGGAGGATTGTTATTCTCTACCTTTGCATCGCTCATTATATTACCGCTGGTATTTGCCTGGGTACAAAATGGTACCACCACCCAATCGGTATCGTTAGACCCTGAGGATGCCGAAAGCAAGTTTTTTGTCCCACTGCATCACGCCGAAAAGAGCGACGATAATAGTTAATAAGATATTTGATAAATTGCTACTGTATAATATAAAGATGAAAAATCTGAGAAGCCATATCACCACGGCCGTGTCGCTATTAAGCATAGCCGGTGTATTGAGTTTAAGCGCCTGCCATTCCGAAAAAAAGGAAAGCGCCGAACAGAAAAATGCCGAAGAGCAGGCCGAAGCTGGCGTACCCCCGGTTGAAACTGTTGTTTTGGGGAAAAGCAAAATGGCATCAACCCTGCAAGTTCCCGGCGAGCTGGCTCCTTATCAGCAGGTAAGCCTGTATGCTAAAATTAACAGCTACGTTCAAAAGTATTTGGTTGATGTGGGTTCGGAAGTGCATAAAGGACAATTAATGCTTGTGCTGGAAGCACCGGAAATCAACTCGCAGCTGGCATCGGCCAAAGCCCGTGTTAAGCAGCAAGAGGCGGTATATTTAGCCAGCAAAGCTAATTACGGTCGTTTGGTTAACACCGCCAAAACCCCCGGTACCATTGCCCAGAATGATATTGATTTAGCTAACGCAAGACAATCTTCAGATTTTGCCAATGTTGAAGCCGCTAAAGCCGGCCTGCAAGAGGTAAGCACCAACCTGCAGTATCTGCAAATACGCGCCCCGTTTGATGGCGTGGTGAGCGAGCGTAACGCCAGTATGGGCGCTTATGTTGGTCCGGGTGGTAAGGGTTCGGATTTGCCTTTGTTTGTAGTACAGCAGCAAAAGAAGCTGCGTTTAATTATATCGGTACCCGAGCTAAGCACGGGTGCGCTAACCGGTAAAGAAGAAGTTACTTTTACCGTACGTGCCCTGCCCGAGCAACAGTTTACCGCCAAGGTGAAGCGTGCCGCCGGTGCACTGGATGCCCGCTTACGGTCGGAGCGTTTAGAGATGGATGTAGAGAATCCTAAGAAGGTATTACTGCCAGGTATGTATGCAGAGGTTAACCTGCCACTCAAATCTAAAGACAGCTCGTTCGTAGTACCTAAAACGGCGCTGGTACAATCAACCGAAAAGTTGTTTGTGATACGTATAGTTGGCGATCATAAAGCCGAGTGGGTAGACGTGCAAAAGGGCTTACAAAGTAAGGATGGCGTGCAAGTTTACAGCAAAGACCTCAAGATAGGGGATAAGATTATCCTCTCAGCCACTGACGAGATCAGAGACGGCGGCACGGTGAGCGATAAACCTGCGGCGAAGAAAGAAGAAACGACTGATTAATATTTAAGGCGGCCAACGGGTCGCCTTTTTTTATTTTTAAGATATTTTATTCAATTTTTATGTGCCGCCTATTGAAGCGTCCACGCTTCAATGAAAATAAGTGCAAGCGTCAACGCTTGCGATACCTTAGAGTTACGTAAGCGTAGACGCTTACTTTAAGATTCAGTCAAGCGTAGACGCTTGCCTGTGCGGGGGCTGCGTTGTTATTTCACACATAGCAAAAGCACTGCCTTAACATAACCTAATAATACCGGCATCAGCCTGTTCGGTGGCTACAAATCTATGTAAAAGTACTAACGTGGTAGAACAGGGTGCAGCCGGGAGTTTTTCTTTGGTTACTTTCTACTATATAACTTAAATCAAGCGACCTGCTGTTTAAGTCTATCCAACGCCTTTTGTAATGATGCTATCTTAGCCTGTTGATTCCTGTTAAGATGATCTTCGTAGACCAATGGGTCGAATGACCGCCGTTCACTGACCATTTTATAATAAATGATAGCGATCTTCCGGGCTGTCGCAACTACTGCGTATTTGTGTCCGCCTTTTGCTTTCATCCGTCTAAAGAAGTGCCCCATCCAGTTCTGGCTATTTTGTACGCCCTGTGCAGCCATGCGAAATGCTTTTGCAGCAGCGTTAGGTTTCTTTTTTTGCAGCTTGCTGGACAAGAGTTTACCACCGGATATTTTGCTATTGGGACAAAGGTTGAGCCAAGAAACGAACCGTTCAGGCGTTGACCATTTGCTTAGATCAGTACCGGTTTCAGAAATATTTCCAGCGCGCTGATCTCATGAAGCCCATAGAGTTCCATCACGTCGACCTGATGGATGCCTTTGAGGTACGCCCGGGTATCGAACAACGGTTGGTTCTTATCTTTCTTTTGCTTAGATATTTTGCCTTTCGGTGTGAGTTTGACTTCTTTTTCAGGTATTGTAATACCTTCGTTTTGCTTTGCATGGACCGAGCGTAATGCCCATTCTATCTCTTGGTCACATTTGCCGACCTGCGTTTGAAGGAACTGATAGTTATGATAGTTCTGTTCCAGCAGGAACAATTGCTCCTTGCGCCAGTTCCCCTCAAGAGACTTACTGATATGTGCCCTGTCTGCCTTAATGCGAGGGTCGACGAAAGGAAGAAAGTTTTCAGCGATCCGCTCTCCGTCAATGATCGCTTCTACTATAGCCTTACCTGTTTTGCCCATCAGGTCATTTATCAATGTGTGGATCTTCAGATTCATTAGTTCCAAAGCTTTTTGCATTCTCAATACACAGGTACTGCTATCCTGTGTCAGTTTTCTGCGATATCTGACCAACGTGCGCAGGCATTCTGTTTGGTCATCAGGAAGGAACGAACTTCCGAGCAAACCACAACTATGCAGTTTCTGTATCCACTGCGCATCGCTTTCATCGGTCTTTTTACCGGAGATATTCTTAGTATGGCGGGCATTGACCAGGTAAACTTCAAATCCTTCAGCAATAAGTACTCCGCAAAGGTTTTTCCAGTAGACACCCGTGCTTTCCATGGCCACTGTTTCTATCCGGCACGCCTTTAACCAACCAGCTATAGCTAATAAGTCAACTGTGAATGTACCAAACTCTTTTACGCTTATCTCATCCCTGTCTTGTGGAACTGCGACCGCATGAACTGTGTCACCGATGTCGATGCCGGCGGCGTTGGGATTGACCAATTGAAAGTCGACCCGGTTTTTACTTTGCTTTTTTGTGGCTTTTTGATCAGTTTTGTTCATAAGAATACTTTTTAATAAAGCATCCCGCCTGTCTGCCGGTTGAAGCAAACTCTACTATACGAACTCTATACGTTCAATTGGAAACTCCATGACGCGGACAGGGCCAAACTTTTTCCATGACCTCGAAATCAATAAAAGGAACGGCCTTTCTGCGGGATGCTTTCCAAAGTTATTATCAACGGAAACAGGAGCAAGCGCTCATTTAATACTTTTTGAGGAAAAAAGAAAGTAACATCCACTGGCTTGCGGCAAGTACATTCCTTTCCTAACAGGGCACTGCATAAAGTCAAAGCACAAACCGCCGTTTCTGCAATTACTTAAACCTGTGCTTTTATACTCTGGGATTGCTTCGACGGCAGCCCGCATTCCCGCCGCTGTCTCGCAATGACGTAATGGGTTAAGGCGCTTCGATAAGATTTCTCACTATCGTTTGAAATGACAGGATGGGCATTTTATATAATAACAGTAAATTATAACTTCTCCAACTCTTCCAATAAATTCCTGGCTTCAATAGTACCAATAATATCACCCTTCATGTAAATATTAATGGCAGTTTTCTTTTTACTGAGCTGTAAGCGGCCTTTAAATAAGCTGCCATCGGGGCCGTAAATAAAATCTAACAATGGGTTTAAGCCTTCCTTACGGCAAACGAGTTCTTTGCCCATGAGCTTAACAATGAGTTTGAGCCTGCTGGGTTTTTCCTTTTCGGGTTCAATTTTCAAAACATAATCATTAAGCAGGCGAAACGAGATCATAGTACGAGTATTTTACATCGAAGGTAGATAAACTAATCCCTAATAGCAAAGAGAGAACTATAGGATAGGATTAGTCAGTCTGTCAAACCTTCTTTCATTATACTTCCATAAAATGTAATGACAACAGGTGGCAATTATTGCACCTGTTAAATAACTTTCGCCAATAAGCTCAAACATTTTTGAGGGTGATGACAAATCGTTATTGAAAATATATCCGGAAAAGGCAGATGTGTAAAGGCTCATAAGTGCGCCGAATATGATTGCTCCATCTACTAAAAGGTAACGCCAAAAACCCATGCCCTGCGTTTCTTGCCAAGCCTTTATAAAGTTAATATTTTGAAGATCTTCGGTTGTTAATCCTTTTCTTGGAACTATAGACTTGTTTGATTGCGCAGAGAAATAATAGGTTAAAAAGAACGGAAAGGTTATCAATAAAATTAATACGGGATTTGGGTCAATCCCCGTTATTTCATAAAAAGCATATACCAATATAGCTGTAAGTACAAGCACTTCTAAGAAATGCTTTACAAACAAATCAAACAGCTTCTCCTTCTTTATTAATTACCATTTAATTAACTCTGTCCGGCCAGTAAATAAAGCACCGCCATACGCACGGCCACGCCATTCTCTACCTGGTCTAATATGATCGACTGTTTGCTGTCGGCTACATCGCTGGTAATTTCTACGCCACGGTTAATAGGGCCGGGGTGCATTACAAGGATCTCCTTGTCGAGGTTGTCTAATATCTGCTTGTTGAGGCCGTAGAGCATGGTGTACTCACGCAGGGATGGAAAGTATTTGATGTCCTGGCGTTCTAACTGTATACGCAGCATGTTGGCTACATCGCACCAGTTAAGGGCCTTTTTAAGGTCATGCTCAACCTTCACGCCTAACGAGCCAATGTATTTTGGTATTAACGTAGTAGGTCCGCAAACCATTACCTCGGCGCCTAATTGTTTAAGGCAAAGTATGTTCGACAAGGCCACACGCGAGTGCAGAATATCGCCCACGATAACCACTTTTTTACCGGCTACATCGCCCAGCTTTTCGCGGATGGAAAAGGCATCCAGTAAAGCCTGGGTAGGATGCTCATGTGCGCCGTCTCCAGCGTTTACTATTTGGGCTTTTACATGTTTTGACAGGAAGATACCGGCACCGGCGTAAGGATGACGCATTACCACCATATCCACCTTCATGGCCAGTATGTTGTTAACGGTATCGATCAGGGTCTCGCCCTTGCTTACCGATGATGAAGAAGCTGCAAAGTTAAGCGTATCGGCCGAGAGGCGGCGTTCGGCCAGTTCGAACGATAAACGTGTGCGGGTTGAGTTTTCGAAAAAAACGTTGGCAATAGTAACATCGCGCAACGAGGGAACCTTTTTTATCGGGCGGTTAATTACATCTTTAAATGTATCTGCTGTGCTAAATATCAGCTCAATATCGTTGCGGTTTAAATCTTTTATGCCTAATAAATGTCGTGTGCTTAAGCCCATTTTTTGATTTCGGATTTCGGATATTCGATTTCGGATTTATTATCTGATATCTATCTCTGTAATTCTGTTAATTCTTAAATTCAGTAAATTCCGGTTCAGACAATTCCGACAGTAAAACTATCTTGTCTTCGCCATCGGTTTCTTTCCAGCTTACCACCACTTTTTGCGATGCAATGGAATCTACTTCGATGCCGGTATAGTCGGCTGTAACGGGTATATGGCGCGAATAGCGGCGGTCTACCAGCGTAAGCAGTTCAACCTTAGCCGGGCGACCAAAGGCCAGCATAGCGTCCATAGCGGCGCGTATGGTGCGGCCTGTCCACAGCACATCGTCCATCATGATCACGTTTTTGCCTTCGATGATAAAATCAATCTTGGTTTGATTGGGTACCAGCGGTCCCTCACGGCGGCGGAAGTCATCGCGGTAAAAGGTAATATCCAAATCGCCCTGTAAAATTGGCTTATTCAATATCAGGCGAAGTTCTTCGGCAACACGGCGCGCTAAATAAATGCCACGCGGCTGAATACCAATAAGTATAGCGTTTGAAAAGTCGTTATGATTTTCGATCAGTTGCCGGCAAAGGCGCTGAATGGTTATCTGGAATTTAGGACCATCAAGCAACGTCAAATTCTGCATCGTTTGAGTAGATTTGGGCAAAGGTATAAAAAGTTTTGTATAGCTAATACGTAAATACACATAGCTGCACGTTACACACGCAATAGTTTTGTAATTTTGTTGGCTAATTACCTGTAATGATAATTGTATCGAGTAAAGAGGGGCAGCTGTGTAACCGCCTGTTTCATTTCAGCAGTTTTATTGCCAATGCCATTGAGTATAAATACAAGCTCGTTTACCCTTGTTTTGATGAGTACGAACCATTTTTTGCAGCAACCTCTGTAGATAATTTTAATGGGTTGCCCATTAGCGTGAACATATTAAAAGGCGGTATATATAATAATCTGATAGTTAAATATCTTAACAAAATTAACCATAAGCTGCCTTTTGGTTTGGTATACCATGATATAAAGGATTATGACGAACGTAATGAAATATTTCACCTGGATGATCCCGGATTTCAGCAACTGGTGCATTCAAAAATAGTAATAGCACATGGGTGGCTGTATAGAGATGAAAATAACCTGCGTAAGCATAAGGAAGCCATAAAGAAGCTGTTTGCGCCTGTTACCATATATAAAAATGAGGCCTGTGAAGTTATTGCCAATGCCGGTGCAGAATGTGTTATAGGTGTACACATACGCCGCGGCGATTACAAAGATTTTTCGGGTGGAAGCTTTTATTACGACGATTTGGTTTATTACAAGCGAATGCTTGAGCTTGCAACGCTTATGGATGCCATGAGCAAACAATACCGGTTTATAATATGCTCAAATGAGAAGCTCGATATGGCCAGTTTTGGAAATTTACCGATAAATTTTGAGCAGCGCCATTTTGTAACCGACCTTTACACACTGGCCGCATGTGATTACATTATAGGGCCGCCAAGTACTTTTAGCTTATGGGCATCCTATTATGGCGATGTGCCGTTGTTTATGATGAAAAATAGGGAAGACGAAATTCTCTCTTTAGCTGATTTTAAGATTTATTAACCGTTTAAAGGCTGTATTTAATTAAATGCTTTAGTTTTCGCAAGAAATGCCAGCTACGGGGTAAATCGGCAGGATAAAAAAACCTGAAAGGTGTTTTTTTTAGGTTTTGATAGTATAAATATTTTAGTGGATGTTGGTTTTGATAAAACCACGGCTTGCAACTGCCGCCACCTGTAAAATGCACAATAGCAGGATTTGCAATAGCTTCATCAACACCTTTAGTTCCCTTATAATCATAGGTTGTGCTTTGAAGATTAAACCTGGGATGTAACTCCAGGAAATTTCCACTTATTATCGCATTTAAGGCATCCTGGTCCCAAAACTCGCAAAGCTCAGGTTTTGTGGAAATAAAGTGCGCCAGCTGGCGGGTTAAATGGTGTTTTCTAAAATAATCAAGATTTACTAACATAACCCCGGCATTGAAATACAGCTTATGAGCATGAATACCAAGCTGCGTTTTTTTCTCAATGCTTGCGCCCAGATCAGGAACTGCAGCTATTGGATAATTGTCGATATTGAGGTTAAACACCGAACTTAGATCATTGTTAATTAAAATATCTGTATCTAAAAATAGTACCTGTTTTACGTGTGGTAGCAACTGTGGTAACCATATTCTGAAAAAAGTAGCTGCCGAAACATGGTCGGTATGCTTAATAGGGAGTTGCGGCAGCGAGCCAGGATTGAACCCTACAAAGGAGATGGTTAACTTGCTTTTTTTAAAATGATTTTTTAAAATATTCTTACTGCCATCGCTTAAATTATCCGAAATGCAATAAACTTCAATTGGCGAAATAGCATGTTCGTTTAAAGATTGTAACATAACACACGCATGCTGTATGTAATTATCGTCGATAGTAATAGCTACGTGATATTGGTGCATGCGTTATGCTACAAATTTATATTTAGAAAAAGTTATCTGGCAGTTTCGGCAATAAGATGCTTATAGGTCCACTCAGGGGTATAGCCTTTAAAGCGGCCAATGGCTGCCAATAATTTAAAAGTTGCTTTTTTAAGCAATGTCCATTTTCCGGCTACTACATACATATCTGAGTAATGGTCTAACATTACGGCAAGGTGTAGTAAATTTGGTGCATTTTCGGCATGATTATGCCTTGCCTGTGCAAAGCTGCAGGTTACCCTGTAAAGCTGCTCTGTTTTTAATGCCGGCCTTATTTCGGTAACAACATTAAGCTCCTGAGTATTACTGGCATTCCACCATTGGTGGGCATCGCCGGGTTTTATTACCAGCATTTCGCCGGCATCATAACGTACTTTTTTCCCATTAACCAACGCTATCATACTGCCCGATTTGACAGTGATAATTTCGGTTTGTGATGGGTGTTTATGTACAAAACCGCTTTTGCGATTGCTTTCGGGGTCGGCAATGCATTTAAAACGGACATATTCTCCATCAGTTTCTTTAGCACTTTTTACTATAAAAAATGTTTTGCGGGTTAAGGGGTTGTAGATTTTATTCCCTGCAGGCATAAGATGTTGTATAAAATAATATATTGTGTAAGGCGATGCGAAACTACACAATTTGCTCAGTTAATTACTTAGTATTTATACGGTAATATTGGTTTATATGATACATACATTAGCAAAAAAGGTACCAAAAAAAAGCCTGTGCTTTGAGGCACAGGCTTTTAAAAGAGAATTATTTAATGATTAGTTTGAATCCTCGTTAGATTTGCGTGCTTTGTTTTCAGCACCTTCCATCTGCTCTTTTAATTGAGCTAATACGCTCAGATCGCCAAGGGTTGATTTCTCAACAGATTCTTTAACTTTTTTAACCGCGCTGTTAGCAGCTTTCGCTTCTTTTTTACGGTTTTCAAAGTCAGTTACTCTGGCTTCAGAACGAATATCTTCCCAAATACGTGAGTGAGAGATAACGATACGTTTGTTGTCTTTACCAAACTCGATGATTTTGAATTCGGCAGTTTCTTCAGCTTTTAAAGATTTACCGTCTTCTTTTACTAAGTGTTTGGTAGGAGCAAAGCCTTCAACACCATAAGGAAGAGCTACAACAGCACCTTTATCAGTTACTTTCAATACGGTACCTTCATGAACTGAATCAACGGTGAAGATAGTTTCGAAAGTATCCCAAGGGTTTTCTTCCAGTTGTTTGTGGCCTAAGCTTAATTTACGGTTCTCGATGTCAAGCTCTAAAACAACCACGTCTAATTTCTCGCCTACTTTAGTAAACTCGTTAGGGTGATTAACTTTTTTAGACCATGATAAATCAGAGATGTGGATCAAACCATCAATTCCGTCTTCCAGTTCAACAAACACACCAAAGTTGGTCATGTTTTTAACGGTGGCAACGTGCTGGGTACCTACTGCGTAGCGGTCACCTGCATTTTGCCATGGATCAGGCGTTAATTGTTTAATACCTAAGCTCATTTTGCGCTCTTCGCGGTCTAAAGTTAAAACTTGAGCTTCAACTTCGTCACCAACTTTCAGGAATTCCTGAGGATTGCGCAGGTTTTGTGACCATGACATTTCTGATACGTGGATCAAACCTTCAACACCTGGAGTGATTTCAAGGAATGCGCCGTAATCAGCCACGGTAACAATTTTACCTTTTACATGCGAACCTACCTGGATAGCTTCGTCAAGGTTTTGCCAAGGATGTGGAGTTAATTGTTTTAAGCCCAGAGCGATACGTTTTTTCTCGTCATCAAAGTCAAGAACAACAACGTTGATTTTCTGGTCTAAAGCCAATACTTCTTTCGGATGCTCTATGCGGCCCCAAGATATATCGGTAATGTGCAGTAAGCCGTCTACGCCACCAAGGTCGATGAATACACCGAAATCGGTAATGTTTTTAACGGTACCTTCCAATACCTGACCTTTTTCAAGGCGTGCAACAATTTCAATTTTTTGGTTTTCCAAATCGTCTTCAATCAGCACTTTGTGCGATACCACTACGTTTTTAAACTCGTGGTTGATCTTAACAACTTTGAACTCCATGGTTTTGCCCACATAGATATCGTAATCGCGGATAGGCTTGATATCAATTTGTGAACCAGGTAAGAAGGCTTCTACGCCCATTATATCAACAATTAAACCACCTTTAGTACGGCTCTTCACAAAGCCAGTGATGATCTCATCGTTAGTTAATGCATCATTAATGCGCTCCCATGATTTTTGAGTTTTAGCACGTTTGCGCGATAACACTAACTGACCGTTAGCATCTTCCTGCGACTCAACAAATACGTCAACTTCATCGCCGATCTTCAGATCAGGCATATCACGGAACTCTGACAATGATACCATACCATCAGATTTAAAACCGATGTTTAATACCACGTCTTTGTTATTGATGTTTACTACAATACCCGAGATAATTTCTCCCTGGTTAATAGAGTTGAAAGTACCATCGTACATTTGCTCTAATTTCTGACGATCTTCGTCGCTGTAGTTACCAAACTTTTTTTCGTCAGCGTCCCAGTCAAAATCTGCCTGAGGTGCAACTGCGATTTTAGATTTGATTTCATCAATTGAAATTGAATCAGCTTCTGACTCAATGTTTTCTTTTTCTGTAACAGTACCAACTGTCTCCAGTTCAGCCTGTTTAGACTTTAATTCTTTTTCTGCTTCTTGTTTTTTTGCCATTAAATAATTTGTCTCCTTTTCCCAACTCAATTGGGACTGCAAAGGTAGATATATTTTTCTTTTATAAAAAAATAAAATATGCTGATTTTGAACGAAATGTGATTTTAAATATGCAACTGTGCGGGTGCGAGGAATTGCCAATGGCATATTTAATAGGAGATATGCAAGTAAGCCTAATATTTAAAAACAAAAAGTGGCGTACTTTCATTTGCGCATCTGCTTATCCAGAATATCTGTGTATCAGTACAGCTCTTTTGACACCGCGTTCATTTCCTCCAGCTCGTGCAGGTATTGTTTAAAGCGTTTGCCCGCTACATCCTCCAGAGCCCCAAATTTATGTGTTATATAAAATAGTATAATTGATATAGCCATGGGCCCGGCCGTGTTGGTCAGCGCTTCGGCCATGGTACTGTGGTTTAATTTGCGCGGTAAAAATGATAGCGGGAACAGCAAGCCTGCCGAAAACATCATAATAAAGGCATACTTTAAAAATTTGCGGGGCTTGCTGTATACGTTTATTACCTGTTTTAAGGCTTTAGCCAGGTTAGTTTGCGAAAGATCTATTTCTTTTAACTCAATAATAGCTTTTCCTAACAAAACGAGCATTGCTACAAGTGAAAGCGCAAGTAAAACAACAGGGACGTACTCATAGCTATTTTGGTAATCGAACGGGTTGCCGGTGAGTATAGCTATGCTTATCATCAGCCATAATAGTAAAATAAAGCAACCTACAGTAAAGTGGTTTTGTACGCGTGACAACCGTGATTGCGATTTTTCGGCAATTATACTTTCTATAATGCGCTGGCTGAGTGTTTGTGAGGCTTGCAGTTTTTGATCATATTGTTGCCAGGTGGCTTTTAAATCGTCGATATTCATGGTGTTATGGTTTTAAAAGGGTTTCTAATTTTAGTTTTATGCGGTTGAGCTTTACGCCTACATTGTTTTTGGTAATGCCGGTTATATCAGCTATTTCATCGTAACTTTTCTCTTCGAGGTAGAGCATGATGATGGCTTTTTCTACAGCGTTGAGCTTAGCTATGGCCTGCATCAGTTCGTTCAATTGTTCGTTTTTTTGGTTGGGGGGATAATCGTCGGGTATGCTAAAATCCAGCTCAGAAAGTGGGTTTAACCTCGGCCGCCTGTTTTCTTTTCTGAAGTTTGATATGGCCGTGTTTAAGGCAACGCGGTACATCCAGGTTGATTGCTGAGCCTGCTGCCTGAATGCCGGGAAAGCCTTCCATAATTGCAGGGTTATCTCCTGAAACAAATCCTGCTTATCATCAGGTTCGTTACAATACAGGTTGCATACTTTATAAATTATACCCCTATGCCGGTTAAGCATATCAACAAAGGCCTTTTCCATTCAAAAGTTAATTTACACAGTAAGTCGCACAGGTTTTTAAAAACTTACATTTAGTAGTTAAGTTATTTTGTTATTGAGTGAGGTGAGGAGTTAGTATAGTTAAGTTATTAGGAGGTTATATAATATTAATGACTACTCAGTTCTAACTTACAGCTGATAACAACTTAGTAACTCAATACACCTAATAACTAATTAACCAGTAAGCCTATTTCCTCAAACACCAATAAAAATCCGGGCATAAGCGTTTCGCGGTAGCTAATAATTACTTCATTCATGGCGGCTTCCTGTTCGGGGGTGAACGGGTTGTTCCATACACGCATACAAATGCGTTTGAGGGCGTAGGCCACCTTTTCGGTTTGGGCGTAGGTATGCAGGTAGCGGTCGTTTTTAAACTTGTGTAAGAAACGGGTAAATACTTCCGGGTTTTTCATACCGCTAATGTTGAGAAAATCCTCAATTACCTCATCGTCACAATGGTCGAGGTGGTTGTAAAAGTCGTCGGCGGTAATTTGTTGGGTGGTGAGGAGGAGGTTGTCGAGTATAAGCTCGAGGGCTATATGGCCTAAAAAAAACGGTTTAACGGGCGATCCCGTGATGGCCGGTCGGAGGTGGAGTTTTAACTGGTGCGAATGTGTTGTAAAAAAGCCGGAGTTATGAAAGTGCCTGTCAACCGCCAGGTGTTTCATCCAGCCGTTGTAAATATGATGGGTTGGGCCATCAGGATAAAAATGCTTTTCGGGATGCAGGATGATGGTCTTGTCGGCGTTCTTTAACAAATCAGGCAGCACTGTACCCAACACGTGGTAGCAGTTGGTGGTATGGCGGTCAAAATAAAAGTGCGACAAAAAATTCATAGTAGAGGCGTATTGCAAAATACAGGATATTTTGCAAACGCCGAAATTTTTATCGCCTCAATTAAATGTAGAATTTATCTGCGGTGCTGGTATTGCGTAACTACGTGAGCGGGTTTTTGATGTTTGATGGCAGCATCAGCGCGATTATCGCACTTGCCCAGCAGGGTGTAAATAACAATAAAAATAACAATAGTTGAAAGGCATCCTCCGCCTAACTTTTTAGCGCCCCATCCGGCTATTAATGCTTTGAAAAAACTGTTCATGGTAAAGTGTTTTGTGCAGTAATAACCCTGGTATGCTAATATGGTTTGATTTAAGGTGTGTAAAATACTTTTACCAGCCGGTGTGAGCAGTAATCAGGTCTTCAATTTTTTCAGAAAGGAGGGTGGTAATTTGGCCAGCCTTACCATCACCAATGGTACGACCATCAATTTGCGTTACCGGCAAAATATTTTTGGTAGTGCTGGTAATAAATGCTTCTGCACAATTCCGTATATCGTCAAGCGTAACATTGCGTTCGGCCACAGTAAAACCATCGACCGTAAGGCCAAGTACCTGTTTGCGTATAATGCCATTTAATACATCGGTTCCGGTAGTTAAAACCTCGTTATTGTGCGTTACAATAAAGAAGTTAGAACGTGGGCATTCGCGCACGATGTTGTTATGGTGGTAGAGTATATCGTCGGCACCTTGTTCGCGCATTTGCGGTTGCAGCCATATGGCCATTTGATAGTCGATGGTTTTGGCCCCGGCAAACTGGCGCAGGTGAGGGTAGGTGATGAGCTTAATGCCATCGTTGTTCAAAGGTTTTACTTTGATTTCCTGCTGGGTAATGATGAGGTTGCTTTTAGCAAGCGTGTAACCATCTTCCGAAAAGCCGCCAGTAAGCGTGAGGCGTATGCCCGAATCGGGGAGGTTATTCTTGTCCATCAGCTTACGTACGCTGGCCTTCAGCTCGTCGCAGTTGTAATTAACGTTTAAGCGCATGGCTTGGGCCGAGCCGTAAAACCGATCAAGATGGTCTTCAATAAAAACAGGTGCACCGCCTATAGTTTTAAAGAAATCAAATATGGCGTAACCGCGGTGTATGGCTAAATCGCTTACCTGGAGTTTGGCATCGGCCGCGGGCATAAATTGGTTGTTGATGGCAGCGTAATACATGGTTTTATATAATAGCAATTATTGCTTTAGGTGAACGCTGTAAATATAGATGTGTTTTGATCGAATACATGTGTTTAGCAGGTATGCTTATTCTTAATCGCTTCGTTATGGGTAGTTTGCTATATTTGCCCACTTAAAATAATTGTACTGTAATGAGTTTTGTTGAAGAATTACGCTGGCGCGGCATGCTGCACGATATTATGCCCGGAACCGAGGATTTACTGAATAAAGGTACGGCATCGGGCTATATCGGGTTCGATCCCACGGCCGATTCGCTGCACGTAGGTCACTTAACGCAAATCATGACCCTCATCCACTTTCAGCGTGCGGGGCATAAGCCCTACGCGTTGGTTGGCGGTGCTACCGGCATGGTGGGCGATCCGTCGGGTAAATCGGCCGAGCGTAACTTGCTTTCTGAAGATGTATTGCAGCATAACCTGCAAAGTATTCAAAAACAGCTGGAGCAATTTTTGGATTTTGATTGCGGCCCTAACAGCGCCCAAATGGTAAATAACTACGATTGGTTTAAAGATTTTTCGTTCCTGAACTTTATTCGCGATGTGGGTAAACACATTACCGTAAATTACATGATGGCCAAAGACTCGGTTAAAAACCGTTTAAATGGCGATACGGGCATGTCGTTTACCGAATTTACTTACCAGTTGGTGCAGGGTTACGATTTTTATTACCTCTGGAAACATCATAACTGTGCCCTGCAAATGGGCGGTAGCGACCAATGGGGTAACATTGTAACCGGTACGGAGTTAATTCGTCGTAAAGATGCCGGTGAAGCTTTTGCCTTAACCACCCAGTTAATTAAAAAAGCCGACGGTACCAAGTTTGGCAAAACCGAAAGCGGTGCTGTATGGTTAGATACCGCCCGCACATCGCCCTACCAGTTTTACCAGTTTTGGTTAAATGCCAGCGATGCCGACGTGAAAAAGTTCATCCGCATATTTACGCTGTTAAATCGTGAAACCATTGAGGCCTTAGAGGCTGAGCATGATTTAGCACCACATCAGCGTGCTTTGCAAAAAGCTTTGGCTAAGGATATTACCATCCGCGTGCATGGTGAGGCGGCTTATAACAAGGCTATACAATCGTCAGAGTTTTTGTTCGGAAACACAAGTGTTGAATTTTTGAATGAATTAAGGGACACAGAAATTGTAGGGATTTTTGAAGGTGTTCCGAACTTTAAAATAAAGCGTGCTGACCTTGAAGCAGGTATCGGAGTTTTGGATTTACTTGCAGTTCATGCTAATGTTTTTCCATCGAAAGGAGAAGCTAAAAAAATGATTCAAGGAGGGGGGACTGCTATTAATAAAGTAAAAGTACCAGCTCCAGAAGAAATCTATAATACAGATAATCTTATTAATGGGAAGTTTTTAGTAGTACAAAAGGGAAGAAGAAATTATTTTTTAATTATTGCCGAATAATTTGCAAATACGACAAATGTGTTTTACATTTGGATAAATGTCGTATAGTAAAAAACATATTGATCAAAATGAGGTTCATGAACCAATGGCTGCTTACATCACCACTGATAGTGTAACCTCATTTTATAATTTGCTTACCGGCGTAAATCCCGGTAAAGCATCTTCTGATTTTGATGTTGTGCGTTTGGCCCGCCAGGGCTTGCCCAAAAAGGTATTAACCACTTTGGCGCAAAAAATCTCTTTAACCCTGCAAGAGCTTGCCGGTATTATGCATATTAACGAGCGCACTTTGCAACGTTACGATGATGATACCGTAGTTAAGACCGAGTATGCCGAAAAGGCCGTTGAACTTGCCCGCCTCTATACCCGAGGTGAGGAGGTATTTGGCTCTATGGATAAATTTAAACGCTGGATGAAAACCCCGAGCCACATATTTAAAGGTGAGTCACCGGTTTCGCTATTGGATACCTCTATAGGTTTTGATTTGGTTTTACGCGAGTTGGGCCGTATTGAGCATGGTATTTTTGCCTGAGAGATGCTGCTGTACCGTATATCAAAATGCACTTATATTAATGATTTAAGCGGCACAGGTGCCCGCCTCTACGGCGGCCGCTGGAACAATATTGGCCGCCCTATGGTTTATACGGCATCGTCGCGCTCATTGGCAGTGCTCGAAGTGCTGGTACATTTACCCCCAACCATTATCCCCGATGATTTTTGCCAGATTACCCTTGATGTGCCTAATGATGTACAGGTGCTCGACATAGATGCCCTACCTGAAAACTGGCAGGATTATCCTGAACCGTCCTTACTCAAATCAATGGGGGATGCTTTTTTAAAGTTGAACAAACATTTGCTATTAAAAGTACCATCGGCTATTGTTAAGGAGGAGTTTAATTACCTGCTTAACCCCATGCATCCTAAAGCTCATTTGGTAAAAATTGTGGAGCAAAAGGTGTTTAATTTTGATGAAAGGTTGTTGTAGGAAAGGTTTTTTTTCTCTTGAGAGGGGGAGCTTATCGCTTCGGTAGCGCTCATTGCCGCGCGGGCTACTACTTTGGCATAGCCCCAAAGTAGCAAAACGCCTATTCATCGCAATCCCTGCCACCCCACAGGCAGCTCCCGGCCGGGTGCGCTGAATGCCCCGCGCTCTTGAAAAACTGAAATCAGTTGCGCAGCAACTGATTTCACCCTTCACCACTCACCAATTGTTAATTTTTGTTAAAACAACTAAATTCTTAGTTTTTAACTAACTTCTTAGTTATATTTGTGGTGTTAAGGTTATGCAACTGTACCATAATCTAACATTAATCACTTTTAACAAACTTAAACTATATGAAACTTAAACTTTTCACCACAATTTTACTTGCTAACCTGGCTGTTGCAGCCCAGGCGCAAAAGGCCGATACTGCCCAGGTCATCGTTCATTACAAATTTACGCATGTGCGCGACACTACCGCGCGAGACAAGCCCCTGAATGAAAACATGGTGTTGCTGGTAGGGCGTAATGCAAGTGCTTATAAAAGCTACGACCGCAAACTGCGCGAGGAGCAAATGCGCAGGTCGGTAATGGAGCAGGTAAATTCCGGATCTACCAACTTTAAGCTTACCAGCCCCGGTGGACCAATGGGACCCAACATTGAATACTATCAGTATCCTAACGATAACAAATTTTATATTAATGAGCGTGTGGTAAACAACTATGTTATTGAAGAGGCTATGCCCGCCCCGGCCTGGAAAATTACTGCCGACACGAGTACCATTAAAGGCCTGGCTTGCCAAAAAGCTACCACTCATTTTAAAGGACGTGATTATACCGCCTGGTTTTGTGCTGATCTACCTTACCGCGTTGGTCCGTGGAAACTGAACGGCTTGCCAGGGCTCATTGTAGAAGCCTATGATGCTAAAAAAGAGGTCTTATTTAATTTTGATGGTTTGGAAAAGGTTGACCCAACTGCCAAAGCTACAAATGAGGCCGACCAGTTGAGTGCTACTGGCCGTACCATTATTGTTGGTGCAATGGGCGGTGATGGCAACCAAAATCCCAACGTAATAGCTTTACCTAAAAACGCCATTAAAACCACACCTAAGGAACTTAGCGAATTAAAGGAAATTATGCGTAAAGACCCGCAGGCTTTCATGCAATCGCAAATAGCAGCAATGGGTGGCGGTCGCAGCTTTTCGATGAATAGTGGAGGTGCAGCCGGTTCTCCGGTAATATCGAGCGTAAGCGTTCAACGTGCACCGGCCGGTACGGCTGCTGTGATAAATAATCCTATTGAACTACCCGAAAAAGGCGCTAAAAAATGAGAAGGGCAATAGAAATTGCCGTAGCCTGTATTTGTGCCTTGTTATGTTCTCAAAAGGGCATTGCCCAAACTATTAAGGGTACAGTTACAGATAGCCTGGGTAAGGTGGTGCCTTACGCCAATGCTAAACTCATGAAAGGTGGTAACCTAATTATAGCCTTTTCCACCAGTGATAATAAAGGTGTATACAGCCTGGCTATTCCGGCTGATGCCGATAAAACTGGGTTAAAGGTTGAAATAAGCTCCGTAGGTTATAAAAAACAAAGCAAGCCCGTAACTGATTTTGCTGTTCTGTATAACTTCAAACTATCATCAACCAATAACGCGCTTGATGCCGTTACGGTGAAAGATAAGCGGCCACGATTAAGCACACGGGGTGATACGCTCAATTACAGTGCTGCCGAATTTTCGGCCCCGCAAGATAGGGTGATAGGCGATGTAATTAAGCGCCTGCCCGGGGTGGAGATGGACGATAATGGGAAAATAAAATATAACGGTAAGGCCATATCGAGTCTGTACTTAGGCGGCGATAATTTGCTTGACGATAAGTACAACATCGCTACCAAAACTATTCCTAACGGGGTGGTTGATAAGGTGCAGATCATGGAAAATCATCAACCCATCAAAGCTTTAAAGGATAAAGTGGTAAGCGACGATGTGGCCATGAACCTCACCTTTAAAGATGATGCCAAAATGCAGATGGTAGGGCAGGGCAATGTAGGCGGTGGTTTGCCCGGAAAATACGACGGAAACGTTAACGCCATGATGTTTAAGGATAAATACAAGGCCATTAATTACATTAAAGGCAACAATACCGGTATTGATGTGCAAAATGATTTAATATCGCACAACCTGAGTGCTTACCTGAGTCGTTTGGATAATAATAAACCCAATAACTTATTAAGCCTGGGTGCGGCGGGTAACCCCAATTTGCCTACCAACCGTTATTTGTTTAACCAATCGGGTTTGGTGAACATGAACAATTTGGTGAATGTTAAAAAGGATGTGCAACTGAAAGCCAATGTATCATACCTGCATGACAGGCAACTGCAAAGCTACACCAAGGTGCGCGAAACGTATTTGCCCGACCAAACTATTCGTTATACCGAGATGCAGGATAATCGCCGCCGGCCCGATTTGCTGCATGCCCAGGCAACGCTCAACATCAATAAAACCAACTATTATCTCAACAATAACTTGGTTACCGATTATGAGAACACCGGTTCATACTCGGGTTTAAACGCTACGGGTATAAGTTCAAACCAGTCCATGAGCAATCGCCGGTTGGATTTTTCGAACGAGTTTAACCTCATGAAAACCAGTAAATCGGGGAATGTGTACGAGGGCTATTCGTACATCAACCGCCTATCGAACCCCGAACGGCGTACATTGGAGCCGGGTGTTAATCAGGATATTTTTAACAGCGGCCAACCTTATGCGCAACTGGAGCAAACGGCTAACATCCCTACCTGGTTTACCAATAATTATATGTCGTTCAGGCATCCGGATGGTAAAATTACGCAGGCGTACAAAGCAGGTTTCAGTTTGCAGTCGCAAAACCTCGAGTCGGTATTGTCAGTAGTACAAAACAGCGGCGCAAGCGTTTTGGCAAGCAGTACATCAACCAATAACTTAGACTGGTTTAAATCGAAAGTTTATGGCGAAGCTGCCTTTGAAATGCCCGGAGATAAGCTGAGGCTTACCATGCGTTTGCCGGTGAGCTTGCAAAACATCAGCTTTTCTGAAGCTAAATACGCGGTGGATAAAAAGGTAAGCCGTTTGTATTTCGACCCGCAATTTTCATTAAAATACAATACCTCTGCCGAGCAGTACGTTACTGCGGGTTACAGTTACCGTAATGATATTGGCGATATTACCCAGGCATACCGTGGCGACATACTGCTGAATTACCGTACCCTGCAAGCCAACACCGCCGATTTAAGCGAACGTAAAACACAAACGGCAATGCTGGGTTATAACTATCGTAAGGCTACCAAAATGTTTTTTTGGGGAGTTAGCGCCATGTATAACCATATAGATTTAAATAACATAACCTCGAGCCAAATTACCAATACTTTTCAGCGGCAAATTGTATTACCCTATGCTAATGATATGAATATGGTAACGTTATCGGCCAATGTGAGTAAGTATGTTTTTGCGCTGCACAGTACTTTTGCGGGAGGTTATTCGTGGCAAAACAATAAGCTCAACCAGTTTTTAAACGGTTTGCTG
Source organism: Mucilaginibacter terrae (assembly GCF_031951985.1). NCBI lineage: Bacteria > Pseudomonadati > Bacteroidota > Sphingobacteriia > Sphingobacteriales > Sphingobacteriaceae > Mucilaginibacter > Mucilaginibacter terrae. The sequence goes on from NZ_JAVLVU010000001.1 coordinate 4,903,644, forward strand.
TTACCTTATAATACCATTGCCAACGGTATTAACGGTAGTGTGGAAACCAAGATAAGCGAAAAGATCAACGTAAGCTACAAGCTGAATGCTACCCGCACAAACAGTCGTACATCTGTACCGGGTGCAGGTACCAATGCTGTTACACAATTACAGCACCAGGGCGCTTTAAATTATAATCCAGCCAATAATGTTTTCCTTAAACTATCTGGTGATCAGTATTATACCGGGCAAGGCGTGGGGCCTGATCTGAATTATTCTTTTGCCGATTTTTCGGCCCGGTTTAAAATCAACAAGTTTAAAAGTGATATAGAATTAAACATTCTCAATATATTTGACACGAAAACCTATAGTTCGCCCCTACTTACTGCAAACAACTATGTAAATAGCGTATACACCCTGCCGGGCCGTATGGCCACTATGAAGGTGTCGTTCAACTTTTAAAAAGATATAAAAGCATTTCGCTGTTTGAAGCAACAGCGTTATCATCAGTTAATAGTTTAATATTGCTTCATAACTCCTGTTTGGCGAGCAAACAGGAGTTTCTTGTTTTGGTGGGGATGATAAAAAAACGTCATTGCGAGGAACGAAGCAATCTCTGAGCTATGTATGGCCGTTATGCCTACGCAGGGATTGCTTCGTACCTCGCAATGACGCGATGGTTTATCATAAGTTTTAAGCTACTACAAGTCGCTCAATAATTCCATTTTCTTTTGATTGTATTCCTCTTGCGAGATCAACCCGTTATCAAACAGCATTTTCAGCTTTTTGAGTTTTTCGGTCAACTCATCTGGCTTGGCTTCAACCACAGGGGACGGAGCCGGTGCAGGCGGCGGAGTAACAGGCTGCGGCGCAGGGGCGGGTGCTTCAAACACAGGTTTGGCCGGTTCTTCCGCAGGTTTTTCAACCGGGCGTGGCGGTGGCGGGGTATGCTGAATTTTTTGCAACTCCTCACGCTTGCGCTCATTTTCGCGGCACTCCTGCGAATATTGGTATAATTTACGGCCTTGTGATTTGGGCAGGTAATCAACACCCATTTCGGCACCTTGTGTAGTTTTTATGGTAAACACAGCGCCAATAATTTCTTCTTTCATGTTTACGTCGGCAATGTCTTTCCATATAAAGTCGATGAATTTTAAGGATAGGCCAAGGTTGGCCGGCGTAAAAAATAACACCCTGCGGTTGGTGATCACAATGGTATCGGGCAGGAGGTTAACCAGTGGTTTCTTCTGCGTGGCAATATATAAGGTTTCTTCGCCGGGAGGTAATAACTCTACCAAACGTGAGTATACTTTCTCAACTGCTTTAGGGTCTTGCTGGTCGTTTAAAAATTTTTCAATCATAAAAAGATGAATGTTTTAGCCAAATGTAGTAAAATTACCCCACCCAAACCCTTCCCGAAGGAGAGGGCTTAAAAAATTTTACCACACTAAATTTTTTTGAGTGAACCAGTAATTTATTATCATGCAAATAAAAGCCCTCTCCTTTGGAGAGGGTTGGGAGAGGTTACCCCACCAATAAATTACACCCTCTGATATCCGAAGCATCAAATCTGCCCAAAATCTCAAATGAGCCATTTTTATACACCTTGCCCAAATCCTGCGTGGCAATAAACGAACAGGAGTTGATGTTAGCTAAATCAATTACGTTTATGCCGCCGGTTTGGCTGGTGGCTAATGGACTGAGAGGATCGTTGGTGTCGCGGGTTTGGATGCGCATCCAGGGCGGACAGTTAAAAATGCCCTGGCCGTTGGAGTAGGCTTGCGAGAGGAGTTCGGTCATGCCGTATTCGGAGTGAATGGCATTAACCCCAAATCCGTTACATAATATGCTGTGCAATTCCTCGCGTATCATTTCTTTACGACGGCCTTTCATGCCGCCGGTTTCCATCACAATCAGTTCAGGGAAATCCATAGTAAAGAGTTCCACAAAATCTAACAGGGCAAATGTAACACCTATGAGCAGAGTAGGTGTACCCGCTTTTTTTAGCTTGGTAAGTTGCTGATGCAGTTCCTCATAGTTGTAAAGGTAAAAGCCACTGTTGGGGTGGCCTGATTGCTTGATCAGATCATCGGCCATGTAAACTAATGAGGAGCCGCCACGCTGTAAATAGGCCGGCAGCAAGGCCAGAACACAGTATTGTTTAATATCTCCATAAAACAGCTTAAACGCTGCTCTGAAGCTTTGTATGTACCAACTTACATCGGTTATGTAATGGCTGCTGGTAATCATACCCGTAGTGCCCGAACTGGTAAACGTTACCTCAGGTTCGGCATTACTGCTTACTACCGTATGCTGTTTAAAAAACTCGATGGGTAAAAACGGAATATCGGCAAGTTGAGTAACCGCATCAATATTAATCTGCAATCCATTAATAAATTGCCGGTAAACCGCGTTATTTTGAGCCTGATGCCTGAATACCTGCAAGGCTGCCTGGGTAAATTGCTGGTTATTGCTGATAGAAAATATTTGCTGCTGTTGCGGCTTTTGCATGGCGCAAAGATAACAAGGCTGCATGAGCAAGCGTTATATATTGGCAATTTGATTACAGTGGCTTTACAATCATCGTTGCCTGATTGTAAACTTTAAACGTACTGCGATGTTAGTGAAGTGACTGTATTTATACTTGTCGACAAATATTTTAAAGAAACTACCGATATGAAACTTTTTAAATTTTTAATGGTACCTGCGCTGCTGAGTGCAATGCTGGTACTGGCTTCGGCTACTGATGCCGGTAAGGAAACCGAGCGTGTTCAAAACTCCACCAAAGTGCTCACCACCTTTGCCAATATGGACGAAACTATACCCGAAGAATTGCTAAAGCAAAGCGAAGGTATAGTGGTAATACCTAAATTAATTAATGCCGGCTTTGGTATTGGCGGCAAACGTGGCAAAGGGATAGCCACCGTTAAACTGGCCGATGGCACCTGGAGTAATCCGGTATTTGTTACGCTCACAGGCGGCAGTATTGGTTTCCAGATCGGTGTACAATCGGTTGACCTGGTACTGGTGTTTAAACACAAAGGCGTGCTAACCAAGGTTAAAAATGGCGATTTCACCATTGGTGGCGATATTTCGGCCGCAGCAGGACCGGTTGGCCGTAGTTCAACTGCCAGTACCGATCATAAACTTGAGGCCGAAGTTTACTCGTACTCACGCAGCCGTGGATTGTTTGCCGGTATCAGTATCAATGGTTCAAACCTGGCTATCGATAAAACTTCGAACGCCAACTTTTACGGATCGGGCACAACCTCGCAGCAAATTTTTGAAACCAGCAAAACCGCTTCAACCGCTGTTGTGGAGTTTAAAACTGCTTTAAAAGGTTTGTAAACAGTTGCTTGTAAGTACACAGACAACGGCAAACTTTTAAATGCGTCATTGCGAGGTACGAAGCAATCTCTGAAACATGCAGTAGTGAATATCCTACGCAGAGATTGCTTCGTACCTCGCAATGACGTTTTTATATAAGCTAATCATTCTGCTAATTCTTCAATTCAGTAAATTCTGATTCAGACGGTTTTTCGAATACCCGCTTCACATACAACCCCGCCAGCGCGGCAAGCCCGCCTACCAGTCCGCCAATTAAGGCGGTAACAAACAATAGTAACAGCCAGTTGGGCAGTCCAAACAATTCAGCTACACGCTTGGCAAGCATATGGTTATTAGGTATGCTTTTAAACAAGGCAATAATTATCCACACCAAAAATATAGCCCCAAAGCCCGACCAAAATGCCTGACGTGGCCTTGTACCTGCGTACACCGACATGGCAAACGCAATAGCTGCTACCGCCCACCAGGGCAACACATAACTGGTAGCTAAACTGATAATGAATATGAGGATGAAAAGCATAATTTTTGATTTCGAATTTTTCAGTACTTAATTATTCTCTCAAAGGTCTTCAAGAGGGCTTCGCCGTTTCGGATGTTCAATTTCGGATTAGTTACTAATACACGAATGAGGCTAATTGTCTCGAATAAGTTTTCTCAACCCTAATTTGTGAAATTCGCGCCAATTCGTGTTTATTAAATTCGTCCCGTTCGTAATAATTAGTGTCTATCTTTTTTTAATGTCAATGTCGTTTTAATACGTTCTGATTTTTCACCAGCCGATTTTAAGAACAGCAGTTCGTTGAGCTTGCCTTCTTTCCAGGTTTGCAGCATGTTGGTGTAATAAAAACTGCCGGGGTTGCCCGATTGCCCACCCGGGTAAACGCCATAACCTTTAACCTGCGGCCCCATCTCTACAACCATACGCCAAGATGGTCCGGCACCGCCGCTCATGGCGTTCACTATGCCACTATTGCCACCGGTAGAAAACTCTTGAGACCCGAAACCCGGTAAATTAGCCATATGGTCAATTTTAGATGGCCTTATGGTGCCCCATTGCCAGCCTTTGCCGGGCTTGCTGTGTTTTTTAGCTAAATCGTTAACCGCCACATTAAAAGCTTCGCTCACAATATCGGCACAGGTTTCAACCGATGGGGTTTTTACATCGTCGAACCATTTGGCTTTGGGCTGGGTAAGCAGTAGTTGAATGGTACGGTCGCGGCTGGGCCAGCGTAAATCAGCGTTAGGGGAGTCAAAATCGTCTTTCCAAATCATGGAGTAAACGTTTACCCACCAGCTGTTAAAAATGCTTGCCCCAATAGAGGTGGCATCGTAACACAGGTTCCACTGCTTCAACTCAGTTAAAGCTGCGCGTTGGGTGGCGTCTAACTTGGTTGGGTCGAGGTAATTTAGCAGTGTTGGTAAAATATCATGCGCGGTGATGCTGTAATTGTCGGTTTGCAGCAGGCGTAAGCTATCTGCCGTAATATTGCTCATGGCGGCTAAGCGGTTGTTTATTCGTTTGCCACGGTTATAGTTGCCAAATTGCCAGTTTAGGTAATAAGGGTAAGTAGCATCCGTTGAAGATTGGTTGGCCGAACTCACAAAGCCGCGCGGCGGGTTTTTCACCGTTGGGTTGTGCGCTGCCGGAATCCACCCCTGCCAATCATTAGCAGCATCGGTACCGTCTAAAATAAATTTGCCCTGCTCCTTAAATTTCAGCGGATAGCGGCCGTTGGGCGTAATGGCAATATCTTTACCGGTGCTGGCAAAAATAAAGTTTTGCGCCGGTGCCGAGTAGTAGGTGAGTGCCTTGCGGTAATCATCGTAATTACTGCCCCGGTTAAGCAGGTGAAAAGCAAGCAAATCATTCGACTCATCATGGGCGATCCACCTTAGTGCCGTACCAGCAGGAACATTAACGGGCACCTTGCGCGATTTTTGCGTACTATCTTCATAAACTACCGGGCCAAAGTGGGTATAAATTACCTGCTCGGTAACATCGGGTTTGCCACGTACCTTAATCACCTCTGTGCGGCGGGTGGTTTTGTTCCAGCGGTTGTTGTACCAGTATTCGTTTTTAGTATTGTCTTTAAACTTAAGCTGATACCAGTCCAGCACATCGGCATCTACATTGGTAAAGCCCCAACTGGTTTTATTATTATAACCAATGATTACATAAGGCGAACCCGGTAGTGACACCCCGCACACATTAACGCCCGGTGCCGTAAGCTGAATTTGGTACCAGATGGATGGAAAAGTAAGATTCAAATGCGGATCGTTAGCCAGCAGCGGATAGCCCGATGCACTTTTACTACCCGACACTGCCCAGTTGTTACTGCCAATGCCTTCAACCCTGGCTTTGGGCTTGTTGCCGCTCATCATTTGTGCCTTGAAACTTTCGGATGTTTTAGGTACTGGTACTGGCGTAAAATTCCATTTGGTACCTGTGGGAATAATCGGGTCTTCCTGGTAATTATGGTCGGGGAACAAATCCTTTGTAACAGCTGCACCAAACTTATTGAGCGTGTTGGTCATCTCCAGATCGTCAGATCCACCGGCCAGGGTTTCGCTCATGAGCTTGAGGAGCAGGGCGGTGTTCAACGGTGTCCATTCTTCTGGTTTGTATCCCAACAATTTAAATTCAATAGGGTAGTTGCGTATGGTGAGGTTACGCACATACTGGTTAATACCGGCGGTGTAAGCTTCCACGGCCAGTTTGGTGCGCGGGTCTTTCATCATGCCGCGCAAGGAGTTTTCGGCACCGTAAACCATGCCGGTGCGGCGGTGGTAACGGTCGGTTTCCAAAGCATCGGGGCCAACCACTTCGGCCAAACGGCCTCCGGCGCTACGGGTTTGAATATCCATTTGCCAAAGTCGGTCGGTTGCGGTAACGTATCCTTGGGCAAAATATAGGTCGTGCTCGTTTTTGGCAAAAATGTGGGGTACCCGGTTTTCATCATAACGGATGATCACCTCATCCTGCAAACCGTCTAACTGTAAAGTTTCATCATTTTTTAAGTTTTTACTTTCGGCATTTTGCCAAAACCCCGTAGCCGGATTAATAAATCCACCCACAGGCGGCACAGGTCCAAACTTGGTTTGCAACGCCCATATAAGCACGCCCAACAGCGCAACAGAAAACAAAGCCCGGAAGATTTTCATGTAAGGTTGAACAGATATACTAATGTAGCTAAATAACCATGCTGCGCCAAATTTGTTGGTGGTTACCGATGAATGGGATTGTACTACAGGCATAAGACAATATAGGAAATGTTTATAAAGCATTTTATTCCCTCCTCGGGACGGTTAAGGCGTATCCGCTATGCCTCACCATCAACCCCTCCCAAACGGCACACTTTCCGAACTGTGAAAGATGCACCGTAGGTGCTACCTATTTATAGAAAAGTAAGCAATTTATTTGTCCCAGCGGGACTACCCTTCGTAAGCATGTATAAATAAAGGGTAGCTCCTAACGGAGCATGTTCGATTGCTAAACCAATTGCTATAAACAGGTAGCCCCGCTGGGGCATAAAACCTGTGGCTACACGGTAGTTCCCGAGTAGGGGATCAAAAGACATTAGCCTAACAGGGTACTAACGAAAGTATCAGCAGAAATTATATTAAAAATTGATGTCGTTTTGCTTAGCGAAGTATTCAAACAAACCATCCAATCCATTACTTTTGTTACTATGGCATCTACCTCGCATAAACTCACTATATACCAGCTGCTACCCCGTTTATTCGGTAATACCAACACGACCAATAAGTTTTATGGTTCGATAGAAGAAAATGGCTGCGGAAAGTTTAACGATATAACGCCCCAAGCCCTTACCGAAATAAAAGCCATGGGTTTTACCCACGTTTGGTACACCGGTATTATTGAGCACGCCACCATGACCGATTACGCGGCCCACGGCATTAAGCCCGACGACCCCGACGTGGTGAAAGGCCGTGCCGGTTCTCCCTATGCAATAAAGGATTATTACGATGTTGACCCCGACCTGGCGGTAGATGTACCCAACCGTATGCAGGAGTTTGAGGCGCTTATAATCGCGCACCCATGAGCAAGGCTTAAAGGTGCTTATCGACTTTGTGCCCAACCACGTTGCCCGTACCTACAACTCCGATGTAAAGCCCGAAGGCATACGCGATTTTGGTGCCGATGATGATGTTACGCAGGCATTCAGTCCACAAAATGATTTTTATTACATCCCAGGTGTGCCCTTTACCGTGCCGCAGGGTTACGAGCCGGGCGGTAAGGGGTTTCGCAGCCCCATGAAGGATGGTAAGTTTGATGAAAACCCTGCCAAAGGAACCGGTGATGATGTTTTTACGGCCAGCCCATCCATCAACAACTGGTTTGAAACCATCAAACTCAATTACGGGGTAGATTTTAGTGGTGGGTACCATATGCACTTTGACCCCATACCGCCTGTATGGACTAAAATGCTCCACATTTTAAGCTTTTGGGCCGATAAAGGCATTGATGGTTTCCGGTGCGATATGGTGGAATACGTTCCCTCAGAGTTTTGGGCATGGATCATACCCCAAATGAAACAACGTTACCCATCGCTTATATTCATTGGCGAAGCCTACCAAACCCATCAGTACGGTAATTACCTGTTTAACGGGCAGTTTGATTACCTGTACGATAAAGTGGGACTGTACGATGCCCTCAAACGCCTCACCCGTAACGAATGGGGTGCCAGTACCTGGCAAATAAACGCCGTTTGGAACCACCATTGTAAAGACTTTGACGAGCGCATGCTGCGCTTCATGGAAAACCACGATGAGCAGCGCATAGCCTCGCCTGATTTTGCCGGTGATGCCTGGCTGGCCGTTCCGGGAATGATCGTAACTGCTACGCTGAATACCGGCCCGGTAATGATTTACTTTGGGCAGGAAGTAGGCGAACCCGCAACCGGGGCCAGCGGCTTTAGCGGCAACGATGGCCGAACCACCATATTTGACTATTGGGGCGTACCCGAACATCAGAAATGGGTAAACAACGGTGCCTATGATGGAGGACAATTAACGGATAACCAGCGCAGCCTGCGTAGCTTTTACAGTCGCTTGCTTAATATTTGTACCCGGCACCCTGCTATTTATGAGGGCAAGTTTTATGAGCTGATGATGGGCAACGAGCGCAACGAAGGTTTTAACGAGCATATTTACACTTACCTGCGCTATACACCAACCAGCCGCATTTTGGTGATTGTTAATTTTAACCGGCACGAGCAGTATTTGCACGTAACCATGCCTTACGAATTATTGGGCGAATTTGGCCTCATGGGCGAAGCCCGCTTTACCGATCTATTGACTAACGAAGTTTTTACCGCCATTGAAATAGGCGAGGGGCTACGGGTTAAGCTACCGGCTATGGGTGGATTGATATTGAATTTTTAATGGCAAATATTAGCAACCAAAAAATCCCCGGTTTAAGGCCGGGGATTTTTAGTTTATGATGTTTTGTCGATCAAATTATTCGTGGGGTTGTGGTTTAGGTACCGGTCGGTTCATGTTTATCCAGTGGTCAACCGAAAACGCGCCCGAGCCTACTACCCAAAACACGACAAGCATCAGCAGTACCACAATTGATAGCCATAATTCGGAATTAAGGAAAGTAAACCCGCGGGCTATGTTCACAAAAAATATGGCACCCAGCAAAATAGGTATTTGTATAACCACTGCAAAGCGCGTTAATAAACCCATGGTAATGAGCAGCCCGCCCACAATGTGCACAAAGGCCACGGTGTGAATTATAGCCATTGACGTAAGCGCCGTAGAACTGAACATGCTGTTTTGCAAAATCCAATCCTGCTGCGCACCGGTTTGACTAATAAATACAATGCCCTTGCTAAAAATAATTAATCCTAATAAAACACGGATTGCGTCGAGCCATTTGGCATGATGTACATCGCCCCAATGCTCCACTTTTTGAACTACATTCATAGTGTCCTCCTTTTTTAAAGAATGTTATAATTTGGTAGTATGAAGTTACGGATAATTGGTTGAATATTTACAACTATAATTGATGCTTTGTTGCGGCTTTAAACAGGATTTGTTTTATAGAGATCAATGAAAAATATGTCATTTCGAACGATAGAGAGAAATCCTGTACGCCTTGCATTCGTATCGCACGTATAAGATTCCTCCTAAAGTCGGAATGACATAATTGATTTGAAGATTCACAATTCATCACTTAATAACTCAACATATCTCCAACAATTTTCCACTCGCCATTGAGCTTTTGCCAGGTGCGCACATAAAACCCGTTAGCCGCCTGCTTAACGCCTGCTTTGTTAATGATGTTAAGGGTAACCGTGCCGTAGGCATAAGCTAAATCGTTGCTTTGCGCCGTTTCGCCACTAACGAAGGTGTATTTGCATTCAGTAATTTTAGGATTGATGACCATAGTCAGGTTATCAGTTTTGTTCTTACCTGCTATTTTACCGGGGCGTAAGGCCCATGCGCTATCGGCCATATGTTTATGATAGGCAGCTTTGGCATCAGCATTACATGCTGTAATAAAAGAGTTTTCTAACTGATCAACAGTTATCAAGCTTTTGGCTGGCTTGCTTACCGGGCGTTTCGCCAGCGGCTTGCCATCGGTTAATTTAGCTTCCATTACGGCATCGGCGGGTCGGCGGCAGCCACCATCAAGCACAACTTTAAATTTACCTGCTGCGTTGCGTTTCCATACCGAGAAAAAGTAACTGTTAAACCCCCGTGCCGAATCGATATTAGGTTTATAAACGGCTGGCCCCATGGTAAAGCCCATATCACCAAATGCAGAAACAGCAGCATTTGCCGGATGCCATATCAGCGCTGCTTTCTTATTTTCAGCAGAGGCCTTCCAAAGGGTAAGGCCATCAACAGGTTTATTGTTATCAAAATTGATGCTTTTTTCATCCAGCGATAGCAGGAAAGCTTTTTTTACGCCCGAATCGGCAGCGAGTTTTACAAAGCCGTTTTCGGCCGCAATTAATTGGTTAAGATGTTTTTGTGATTGGGTTTGTGCCCATGCACTGGTACCCCCAATAAGTGCAATTATGAAAATAAGGTTAAGGTGTTTCATTAAATAAAGGCTTAGTATTAAAAGTTACGTAAATATAAACAATGTAAATACTAACGTATACGTTCAAATATATTTTGCCTTTAAAAATTACCGGATTTAACTTGGGGAAAAGCAATTCGTAATGAATTGGAAATAATTAAGCTATGAGTTAACTACTTTTTAAATGAAGCTTTTACCCCCTAAAGAGCATTGATAATTACCCCTTAGGGCAGCTACCGCAGCGTTTACCTTTCTTATACTTCTTACAGCACTTTTTGTAAACGCACTCGAGTTGAAAGCTAAAGTCTTTTAATATAAACTGATTAACAGTATATTGGGCTGGCTTATTTGTTTGCTCTTGTTCCATGGCACTTGTCGGGTACAAAAGTAGTTTATATTTATTCTAAATAAAAACACTGTTTAAAAATTATTAAAACCACCATGAATAAACTGTTTTGTACCATACTACTCAGCTTGGGCTCGTTTGCATGTTTTGCGCAGCAAATTACCGTTAAAAATGATGATGAGCACATCCATTACATGGGCCGGGTTGATGTAAGGACGGATAGTACGATGCTGTCATGGTCGGGCAATAGCGTAAAGATAAATTTTAATGGCACCGGCGTAAAAGCCATGCTTAAAGACCAAGCAGGACTTAATTACTACAACGTAATTGTTGACGGACAGGTAGCTCAAAAATTTAAAGCCGAAACACAAAAGCAGTGGTATACGCTGGCATCGGGCTTAACGGCGGGGCCGCACAGTTTGGAATTGTATAAACTATCGGAGTGGGCATTTGGGCAAACCTGGTTTTATGGTTTAAATTTAGATGAAGGCACGCAACTGTTAACCGCCCCTGAAACTAAGAAGCGTAAAATTGAGTTTTATGGCAACTCCATTACCTGTGGCTACGGCAACCTCGATACCACTAAACAGGATAGAGGAACATCGCCGTTTGAAGATAATTACCAAAGCTACGCAGCTATTACGGCCCGCCATTTTGATGCTGAATACAGCTGTATTGCCAAAAGCGGCATTGGAATTATGGTAAGCTGGTTTCCGCTCATTATGCCCGAAATGTATAACCGTTTAGATGCCAACGATTCAACCAGCAAATGGGATTTTAGCAAATATACGCCCGATGTGGTGGTGGTTAACCTCTTTCAAAACGACTCGTGGATTATTGCTCAAGCTAAGCATGAGCAATACAAAGCTCGTTTTGGTAACAAAGCACCTACTCCTGATGATATTATAAGTGTTTACCAGGCATTCATAAGTATCATCCGTTTAACCTATCCTAAAGCTCAAATTATTTGCGCCTTAGGCAGCATGGATGCCACCCGCGATGGTTCGGCATGGCCGGGATATGTGCGGCAGGCGGTTAAGAATTTGAAGGATAAGAACATCTATTCATTGATGTTTCCCTACAAAAACACGGGCGGTCACCCCAGCTTAAAAGAACATAAGGTAATGGCCGACCAGTTAATTGGCTTTATTGAGAAGAATGTAAAGTGGTAGTTTGAAGTGAGTGAGTGAGTGAGTGGAAAATAGTGAATTATCGGTAACCCAATCGTGTCATTTCGACGTTAGGAGAAATCTTTTCAAAGCGATTAGTTAACGATAGGAAAAGATTCTTGTCATTACTCGCACAGACAGGATTTAAATATCACTCAATTACCTTAACCCTTCGTCTTTTTACCTTTTAAAAGATTTTGCTCCACTCTGAATTTTACAATCCGGGTAATTAAATCTAAAGGCATTAGCTCGTTTATAGGAAACTGTATAGAGCCTTTACCGGTTTTATATTTCGATAGCTCTTCGGCAAACTCACTGTTACCAGTTGGCGTGGCATAAAAGCCAATGTGGTTGGCGTAGCCTGCAAAATGTACCAAATTGCCATTCAGCTTAAAGGTAGGCATGGCGTAACTAATGGCCTCGGTAGCCTCTGGAGCAGCTTTCTGAATAATCTCGCGCACCTGTTGCAATATAGCTTGCGTAGCCTTAGGGAAGGTGGCTAAATAGGCATCAATATCAGCGGGAGTTTCTGCTTTCATGATATATAATTTGTGGTTCTTATATCAAGCCTTTTACCTTTACCCTTTCAGCTTTCACCTTAAAGTCTATTTTTTTTGATAGATGAGGAAATGCTGCATGGGCAAGCCGTTTTTATCTTCAACAAAACTAAAGCCGTTGGCGGCAAGTTCTTTGGTAATTTGTTTTTCGGTGGTTTTGTGCAGTTCTTTAATGGGTACTTCAGGATCTTCTCCGCGGTACTCGAGCATTACAATTTTGCCGCCGGGTTTAAGTGATTTATATAATGCCTGGAGGTATTCCTGCGGAAATTCCAACTCGTGGTAAACGTCGACCATTAGGGCCAGGTCTACACTGCTGTTGGGTAGGTTAGGGGCTTTTTCTTCACCTTTTACCACTTCAACGTTTTTTTGTTTAAGTTCTTTACTCCGGAGTTTTAGGTAGTCTAATGCTTCATCTTGTAACTCGATTGCATAAACCTTACTTACCTTGGGTGATATACGAAAGGTGTAAAATCCGGTTCCGGCACCAATATCAGCTACTATGCTGTTTTTGTTAACTGGTAAATTTTCTACCGCCAGTTGTACGTTTTCTTCCTGGTTGCGGGTGTCGCGCTCAAGCCATCCGGCACCGCTAAAACCCATTACCTGGGCAATTTCGCGACCTTTGTAAACTTTGCCTATACCGTTTTTAGCCGGTTTTTTATAAGTGTAAACGGTATCTTTTTGCTGCGCCGCTTTTTGCTCGGTTTGATGCCTTGACGCGGGTTGCGTACAGCAGCAAAACAAAAAAACAGCAGGGAAGAGGTAAGTCCTTAAATTTAACATAGGTTGAGCGTGTGTTTACGTTAAAGCAAGGCTAATTTACCTTATTTGTTTTAATAAAGGCACATAAAATATGAAGTAAGCTATAAGTTGGCGGTTCTTATTTTGCGCCTTTATCATAATGGCTCATTTGTTTTACCAGCCAGTAGCTGGTGCCTCCCGCTACGCCCAGGCGTAACAGCGTGCTAAGTATTAGCATTATTGTACTGCACATCATTATTAATTGTTATTTACGACCAAAAGCCCTGGCTTTTGATCTGGTTTGAGTTGTATCCTTGTTTTTTTAACAGTTTGCGCAGCTCAACTACCATGGTGTTGTTGCCTACAATGTAAAAAAAAGTGTTTTGCAAGTTGTACGATTGCTGTAAAAGCCATTCGGTTAAGCTATGATGGCCATACACATCATTGCGGGCAATAGGCTGCAGCGGTGAGCGAAAATACTCTTTAAACTGATTGCGGTGCTCGGGGTTGCCCATAACCACCGCGCCCGAAAAACGGGTGCCAGGCAGGGTAAGTTGCTGCATGGCCAGTAAGTGGCCTATACTGCTTTCATCGCCCAGGCATATAACCGATGAGGTAGTACTGGGCATTTGGCGGGTTGAATTGGTACCCGCATAACTAACGGTATCGCCATTTTGCAATTGCTGTGCCCATTTACTGCCAGCTCCGTTATGCCCGGCATCAACATACAGGGTGCAAGTCTGAGTTTCGGCATCCCAGCCCGATGGGGTATAATCGCGATAGGTAAAATCGGCTACCTTGCATTTAATGTAGGGCACCTCATGCCAGCTATCCATAGTGGTTTGTGGCAGGTGCAGGTCAATTTCTATGATGGTTGATGGTTCCCACTTGCGTATATCAAGTACACGACCGGTTTTTAACAGGCGGCCTTCAATTAAGCCGGCTGCTTTTTTCTTTAAGCGTTGTAGAGTATGGCTTTGCATGGTAACTGTTGTTATTTAGTGTTACAAAGAAAGCCGGAAACCATTGCCCCTGAAATGGAACAATTGGGGTAGATATTGGATTATTTGCGGTAAGTGGCTTTAAACGCCAAAGGAGTTACTCCGCTGGTTTTTTTAAACAAGCGCGAAAAGTAAGTATGGTCATCATAGCCAACTTCATGTGCAATTTGCTTCACATTCAGGTTTGTGTGATATAAAAGGCGCTTAGCTTCGAGCATTACCTCGTTAATTATCCAGTAAGATACGGGCAAGCCTGTTGTATTTTTCAGGGCTTCGTTAAGGTACGACTCTGATATGTTAAGCATGGAGGCATAAGCCGCCGGCCGCTTTTGGGTTTTAAAGTTTTCATTCAGGATGTTTTTAAAATCCTGCATAATTTGCGAAGGCCTTTGTTGCTTTTTGCCCGTATTGTTCAACACCTCGTAGCCGCACGCAACCATGCCTATGAAAGAGTTAAGCAACGAGTGCATGATGTCTTTATAAAATACCGATTCGGTATTGTTGTTATAATGGTTGTGAATGAGTTTTAAGAGGGTGTGGCATTGCTGGTAATGCTTATCATCCAAGTTATAAGGCTGTTGCAGCAAAAGCTGGTTCTCAAATATCCGCCTGAAATCTTTAGGTACCAGCAGGGTATCTACGGCTAAAAACCAGCCCTCAATGTGTGAGTTATTTATTTTGTGGTGTACCTGGCCGGGTAGCATGTAGTAAATAGTTCGTCTTTTTAGTAAAACCTCCTCAAAATCTACCACAAGTGAGCCATGACCTTCTTCTACCATGAAAAATATGTAATGATCATCACGGTGAGCGCCCAATTTTTGTGCCTCTTGAAGGTACTTGCCGCCGTCAGATGTATGGCGTACCTCCACGCCAATTCCTGCACGTTCGCTAAGACGGTGTATGGGAATGTGTTTCATAAAAGAAAGCCATTGTTGGCTCTAACGTAGTGAGAAGAATTTTAAAAAAATGTCATTCCGAACGATAGTGAGTAATCTTATGTAAACGAAAGGCGTTAACGTACAGGATTTTTTGTTATCACTCGAAACAACAAAATGGTTTATTTATTTCAAACAAAACAGCCCTCCGTTTTGGGGAGGGCTATTTTGTTTATGCTGTGTAACCTAATATTTTCAACACTTGTTTACTGTTCTGTTCCTCGCCAAACACCTCAAAATTGAAGGTCTCATCGCGGTTGCGGCGTACAAGCACATGCTTGGGCGATGGCAGCAGGCAGTGGTGTATACCACCGTAACCGCTCAATACCTCCTGGTATGCCCCGGTATGAAAAAAGCCCAAATATTGCACCTTACGGGTTTTAGGCATATACACACTGTTCATGTGAGCTTCCTGGTTGTAGTAATCCTGGCCGTCACAGGTAATACCGCCTAAATTCACGCGTTCGTACTCAGAATCCCAGTTATTAATGGGCAACAAAATGTATTTTTGGTTAAGTGCCCAAACATCGGGCAGGTTGGTAATAAACGAACCATCCAGCATCAGCCACTTTTCGCGATCGTTTTGCTGTTTACGGCCCAATACCTTGTATAAAATGCCCGAAGCCTCGGCGCAGGTGTATTTACCAAATTCGGTAATAATATCCGGTTCTTCTACATCGTGCTCGGCGCAAATCTCTTTAATACGGCTCACGATCTCGTTGATCATGTATTCGTAATCAAAATCAAAAACCAGCGAATCTTTAAACGGCATGCCACCGCCAATATCCAGGGTATCCAGGTCAGGATTGATCTTTTTGAATTTGCAATACAGCGTAACGTAGCGCTCTAACTCATTCCAATAATAAGGCGTATCTGATATACCCGAGTTAATAAAGAAATGCAGCAGCTTTACGCGGAAGTTAGGATTTTTTTCGATCTTGTTATAATAAAGATCGATCACATCCTCCATGCGGATACCTAAACGCGAGGTATAAAACTGCGAATCGGGCTGCTCCTCAGATGCTATGCGGATGCCCAGGTTACAAGGGGTATCCAGCTCAATTTCATCATCATAAATATTGAACTCTTCCTTGTTATCAAGCACCGGGATGATATTGCTGAAACCATCGTGCAGCATATCAACAATGTACTGCTTGTACTGGTAGGTTTTAAAACCGTTACAAATTACCGTAATGTCTTTGCTTACCACACCTTTTTTCTCCAATGCATCAATCATCGGCATATCAAAAGCCGACGATGTTTCGAGGTGAATATCGTTGCGTAAAGCCTCTTCAACCACGTGTTTAAAGTGCGAACTTTTGGTGCAGTAGCAGTATTTATAGCTGCCACGGTAATTGTTTTTGATGATGGCCTGCTGAAACATCAGTTTTGCCTGCTGAATCTTCTTAGAAATAATTGGCACATAGGTAAACCTTAACGGCGTACCATAGGTCTCAATCATTTCCATCAGGTTCAGGTCATGAAAGTATAACTCATCATCTATGATCTCGAAGCCCTCTTGTGGGAAA
The DNA here is from genome assembly GCF_031951985.1 of Mucilaginibacter terrae. Lineage (NCBI taxonomy): Bacteria > Pseudomonadati > Bacteroidota > Sphingobacteriia > Sphingobacteriales > Sphingobacteriaceae > Mucilaginibacter > Mucilaginibacter terrae. The sequence goes on from NZ_JAVLVU010000001.1 coordinate 4,920,309, forward strand.
CCCACGCTCAGGTCCAGAAACTCCTGGTAACTTTGCATTCTTTATAACGTAGTTTTAAATTTTGGCAAAAATGAATTTTTTTTAGCTAAATCAGGCGTAAAAACTCATACAAAATTATCGCTTCAATGTAATTTGTAACGCGGGGTTAGTTTATTGGTTATTAGGATATTGGATTATAGGTTTAGTTATTAAGTTGTTGTACTGTTTTACTTGTTTAAAAACGCCTTTAGCCTAAATAAGTTTTGAGGTGTTTATACCGTAGTTGCGTTGCACCATTATCAGGTGTGGGCCATGCTTTTAACAGCAAGCGCTAACTGCAGTTTATTTCCCCAGGCAATTATTCAAATAACTGGTATACTCACCTATAAAATCATTTCGTTGCCCTTGGTAATCTGCCAGGTTTTTAAAATTGGAAAGTTCGGGTTTCAGGTTATTAAAGTAGAAATAAACAATGGTATTATTCCCCGGAAACATCACAAATGTGCCTAATGTACTACCGCTTTCAATGCTATTGCGGCTTAGGCCGTATATTTTAAAGCCGTTATAATTTAATTCTATTAAATCTTTAGTTTCCATGGTAATGCTGTTTGCATTAAGATAGCGCAAGTGGGCAAGCAGGTTACGTTTATCGGTTTCGTAATTTTGTGCGGTTGATGTTTCAACTTTGAGATTTACAAATGGAACATTTTTGCTGTTGTAATACAGTATACGGTAGCCATCAACCATGGTTAATATAACCTCGCCGTCTTGAGTATTCAATTTGTAGTTATGGTCGGCCTCTGCCGGGAAGCGGTCGGCGCTATTCATTTTTAAATTGCCAGTTTTTTTAAAGGAGATATAGCAATTGTTTACCTGAGCAGACGCGTTAAAGTTAATGCCCAACAAAAAAGTCAAAGTAAATAAATATACTAAGCGTTTCATTGATCGTGTTAAATAATGGTTCAATATAACGAAATACTGAAATAACTAAGCCTAACCCAATAATTACAGCCCCTTCCTCATCTTACTAAAAAACTCGGGCGTAACACCAATGTATGATGCTATTTGCTTTTGCGGCAAATGATAAATAAGGGTAGGGTAGCGTTTACAAAAACGGTCGTAACGCTCGGCGGCGGGCAGGCTTAGGTTATCAATAAGGCGCTGCTGGTAGGCTACCAGCGATTTTTCGGCCAGTATACGGAACACACGTTCAAATTTTGGCACCTGCTGGTACAAATCTTCCTGGCTGCTTTTAGGGAGCATCAAAATTTCGGTATCTTCTAATGCCTCAATGTTTAGGTTGCCGGGCTGGTGGGTGAGCAGGCTGTACATATCGGCCATCCACCAATCGCGTGGGGCAAAACTGAGCACATGTTCATAGCCATTATTATCAACCGTGTAACCGCGCAAACAACCTGATATTACAAAGGCCGAATGGCGGCAAATATCACCGCTGGCTACCCAATGCTGCTTGCGTTTAAGTTGTTTGGGTTGCAGCATGGCCGTAAAAATATTTTTTTCGGCAGGGGTAAGGTTAACGTGTTTACCAACGTTGTTTAAAATCAGGGCTAAGGGCTCGTCCATCGGCATAAAAGTAAAATTATTTTTATAAAGCAGAAAAACGCCACTTTTTAAGGTTTATCACAATTAGGTGTATGATTTACACTTTGTAATGAAACCAATTCATTAACTATTAGTTAGATTTGGGTGCAAACCACAACAACTATATGAACAACAGGATATTATTGGTAGACGATGATAAACTTACACTTAATATAACCACCATTATATTGCGTAAAAAAGGCTACGAGGTTGAAACCCGCGAATATGCCAACGGGGTTTTAGAACAAATTGAAGATTTTAAACCCAACCTTATCATACTGGATGCCAAGCTACCTGATGGGGATGGACGCGATATTTGCAGACACATTAAACTATCGCCACATTTACAGCATATTGTAGTACTTATGTGCTCGGGCTTAATGGATATTATGGAGGCCTATAACCAGCAGGGCCCGCCTGATGGAATATTATCCAAACCCTTCGATATGCTGCAATTCATTAATTTAATTGGTAACAAATTGCCCCTGGCAGCCTAACTTTAGAGCCACGGGTTATATGTAAGGTAATTATTACAATACGGTAAAGGGCATTTTACGGTTAAGCCATACGCAGAGGCTATATTTGCACCGTACACACTACCTCCTATGAAATATTTAGTTTACATCAGTACGGCAAGTCATTTGCTGAACGAAGATGAGTTGTTGGAAATTCTCCAAACCAGCCGTAAAAACAACGAAGAAAATAACCTTACCGGTATGCTGTTATATGGCGAAGGTGTATTTATACAGGTACTGGAAGGTGAGGAAGACGCACTGGCTAAAACTTACCATTCTATTGAGCGTGACGATAGGCATCGCAGCATTCTTAAAATGACCGAAGGCACCATTACCGAACGTAATTTTCCTGATTGGCGTATGGGCTTTAAAAGCACTAATGCTGATGATCTGGCTACTTTTGATACTTATATCAATCCGCGTACGCCAGGCTTTTTAGGCCACGAAAAATCGAACGCAGTTATTGGAATGCTGAAAACCTTTGCCAATAACAACCGCATGTCAGTATAATATTGTAAACAGAAGGATAGGAGAGCGAAAGCGTACTGCCCAGAGGTGAAGCTATGAAAAATGATCAGGGCTTTGCGGCTTATTGATCCATGTTCCTTGCTTCAAATCCCTCACCCCTCAATTACAAAAATCACTATCTTTACGGCCGCATGAACAAAACCGTAACGCCGTACCAAAACCAGCAGGCAACCAAAAAAGAGCAGGTAGCCGATATGTTTAACAACATATCAAAAACCTACGATTTTTTAAATCATTTTATGTCGCTGGGTATTGATATTGTTTGGCGTAAAATAGCTATAAACGAGCTTAAATCTCTTAAGCCAAAACGTATATTGGATGTGGCCACCGGCACCGGCGATTTTGCCTTCGAAGCCCTGTCTATCCTTAATCCCGATAAAATCATAGGTGTTGATATTTCGGCCGGAATGCTCGAAATTGCAAAGCAAAAGATTGCTAAACGCAAACTGAGCGATAAGTTTGAGGTGCGCCTGGGCGATTCGGAAAAGCTGTCTTTTGAGGCCGATGAATTTGACGCCCTTACCGTAGCATATGGGGTGCGTAACTTTGAAAATCTTGAAGTTGGCCTGGCCGATATGCGCCGTGTGCTAAAACCCGGTGGAAAAGCGGTAGTGCTGGAGTTTTCAAAACCTAAGGCGTTTCCGGTTAAGCAATTGTATAACTTTTACTTTAAATACATTACACCGGGCATAGGCCGGATATTTTCAAAAGACGCGCGGGCTTACTCTTACCTTCCTGAGTCGGTTGCGGCATTTCCCGATGGTAAAGATTTTGTAAAGCTGATGGAGAAAGTAGGCTTTAAAAACACGAAGAACAGACCTTTGCTTTTCGGCATTTGTTCGGTATATACAGGTGTAAAATAAATGCGCATCAAAAAAGCCATATTATTATCGGTTATGCTGCTTTTAAGCCATGCAGGCTTTGCACAGGTGCAGGCCTGGGGCGGCGGTGCCGATGAAAATTTGGTGAGTTTTGGTTTTAGTTTTCAGTACCTGCTGCAGGATTATAAAATTGTAAGGCAGGATAGCTGGCGTACACCCATACGCGATCCCGAAAACGGCAAGGATTTAACCAGTCCCATTACCCAAATAAGTTCAAGACCTTCGCCTGGCTTTACCGTGGGCTTTATAACCCGCTATCGTGTTGCCGAACACCTGGAACTACGTACCACCCCGGCGCTCGTTTTTGCCGACCGCGAAATAAACTACGAGTTTGAAAAAAAATCGGACGCATTAAACCGGCAAATACAAACCACTTCTATTGATTTGCCATTGTTGCTCAAATTACGGTCAGACAGGTTGAAAAACTTTCGTGCTTATTTGCTTGGCGGGGTAAAATACTCGTTGGCCGTAAGTAAAGGCAAAGTTGACGAAAATGCCGCCCCTTTGCAGCAAAACATTCTCAACAAGCGGGGTATAGGCTCATATGAATTTGGCATCGGCTGCGATATTTATTTCGAATACTTTAAAATGTCGCCCGAAATTAAAGTGGCCAATTCCTTTAACAGCGTATTAGCAGGCAATGTGCCGCTAAGCCAACCACTCAGCAAGCTGTTTTTACATAGCATTATGTTTAGCCTGCACTTTGAGTAGCAAAGCGTGATGTTTGGAGCGAAGAGCGAGGGAGAATTCTAATTAAATCTTTTTTCCGCTCCAAACACCCCGCTCTCTGTTAATATTCATTCAACTGTTCACCAATGGTTTGAATTTCTTCGGCACTAAAACCGGCATCATCATTGGCAGCCCATGTGTACAGGGTGTCTTTATAAATGCTGATCGAAAAATCATCGGTAGTAATGTCGTAATAAGTTTTTTCGCCCTCAACATGGGGGTGTACCGTAGCCTCAATTAGCCTGCTGTTTATTGATAATGTTATTCCAAAATCTTCCATAATTAGTAGGTTAACAAAAAAACAGTTGTTATGGTTGTGTTAAATTTGACAATATCGTGATTTTTTTTACCTACCTTACAGCCAAATTATAAACATTATAAATAAGCATGGCTTTTATTGATACAGTGTTAGAGCAACCCTCTTACGGGTGGACAGACGGGAATGGGGAATTATCAAAACCAACTACGGGCCAAATATTTAAAGAGTTTTTTAAACGCCTTAACGTATTCAGAGATAAAAAAAACTGGTTGTCTTTTACCAGTTGGATGATGATTGTTGGCCTGGCCATACCGCTATGCTTCTTCATCTTTAAATTTTTTAGTTTTTCGTTACTATTCATTGCGTTCGCTTACAGCATGATCGTTATGGGTTCGCATGGTACAGTTTGGTATCACCGTTATTGTACACACCGTGCTTATAAATTCCGTAACCCGGTTTGGCGCTTTATTACGCAAAACATCACCCTCAAAATTATACCCGAAGAAATTTACGTGATTTCGCATCACGTGCATCATGCCAAGTCTGACCAGCCAGGCGACCCATACAATGCACAAGGCGGATTTCTATATTGCTTTTTGGCCGATGTTAATCATCAGCCCATTGCCCGCAATATGGATGAGAAAGCCTACGGCCGTTGCGTAAAGCTAATGGGGCACACTGGTCAGGTATCAAACAGTTATGCGATGTACCAAAAATGGGGAACATTAGCTAACCCGTTGCGCACCATTGGCGGCATTTTGCTAAACTGGGGTTTTTGGTACTTCGTGTTTTTTATGATAGGAGGGCATGCACTAGCTTGTACCATATTTGGAGCAGCCGGCTTTTGGGCCGTGGGTGTACGTACTTTTAATTACGAAGGCCATGGCAAAGGTGAAGACAAACGCCGCGAAGGAACGGATTACAATAAGGCAGATATGTCTGTAAACCAGCTTTGGCCGGGCTATGTAGCCGGCGAATGGCATAATAACCACCACTTATATCCTAAAAGCGCCCGTTCGGGGTTTTTGCCTCACCAGTTAGATTTGGCGTGGTGCTACATTAAGCTTTTAAATTTAATGGGCGGTGTGACTGAATACCATGACTCTAAAAAGAAATTTTTAAAAGATTATTACAAGCCGCACCAGGAAACGAAAGTTTTGGCCAAACCATTGATATTAGAAACTGTAAAATAAAACAAAAAGACCTGCTCGAAAAGCAGGTCTTTTTGTTTGTTATGAAGTTTATTCAACTAAATCAAACTAATCAGTCCGTTATGCTGAAATAAATTCAGCATGACTTTAAGGGTATTACATTATACCCGGTGGTATAACCTTACCCATTGCAATAGTTTTTCCTCTACGTTAGTATCCAGTACAGTGGTTAAACGCCATACCCAGTTGTTTTTAACTGATGATGGGTTGTTCATTCTTGCTGTTTCATCTAACCCAATTACATCCTGTAGTGGCAGTATGGCTATTTTAGCGGTAGAAGAGTAAGCCTGGCGCGCTAATACGTCATGAATGTTTTTTGCCTTAACCGACTGGCCGGTATACTGCTCAATTTGCTTTTTGGTGCTTTTGTTTACATCCTGGTTAAACCAGCCTACCGTGGTATTATTATCATGTGTACCAGTATATACCAGGTAGTTTTCTGCGTAATTGTGCGGTATGTATAATGATGCGGCCACATCATCGCCAAAGGCAAACTGGAGTATTTTCATCCCCGGTAATTCAAATTCATCCCGCAGGTTAAATACAGGTTCGTCTATCTCGCCCAAGTCCTCGGCCACAAACGGTAGCTTACCTAATGCCTGTTTAATGGAGATAAAAAAGTTGCGGCCCGGGCCGGGTTTCCATTTACCGTTTTTAGCGGTTTCATCACCTGCGGGCACTTCCCAGTAGGCCGAAAATGCACGGAAGTGATCTAACCTGATCAGTTCAAACAATTGCATGTTCTTGCGTAGGCGTTTAATCCACCAATCGTAACCCCGGGCTTTCATAGCATCCCAGCGGTAAACCGGCATGCTCCAAAGCTGCCCATCGGCATTAAAATAATCAGGAGGTACACCTGCAACCCCAAGCATTTGTCCCTCAGTATTTAAGCTAAAGCTATCAGGGTTAGCCCATACATCAACCGAATCATGACTTACATAGAACGGAATATCGCCAAAGAGGGTGATGTTTTGTTGTTGGCAGTAGGCTTTCAAATCGGCCCATTGGCGTTCAAAAATAAACTGCTGCCATTTGAGTTCAGTAATTTCGGCTTCGTGCTGTGTGGCAAAACGCTTTATAGCTGGTGCTTTACGCTGGCGGTATTCAGCAGGCCATTCGTACCAGGGTTCGTTGTTATTGTTTTGTTTTAAGGCCATGTAAATGGCAAAATCATCCAGCCAATACGCCTCTTGTTGCTTAAATTGTTCAAATTGATTACTGAGTAATTTGAACTCTCCGCTGGTAAAATTCTGATAAGCCCGGCTTAATAACTGGTTTTTAATATGCTGAGCTTCGGTGTAATTAACCTTAGCATTCACCGGCAACTGGAAACCTTTAATATCGTCTGCACTAAGCAATCCGGCTTCAACCAATAGCGCCGGACTAATCAATAACGTATTACCCGCCATGCTGCTTACCGAGCTGTATGGCGAAAACTGTTGCTCGGCACCCGTTGGGTTCAAGGGTAATAACTGCCAGTATTTTTGTCCCGAGCGGCTTAACGAATCGGCAAAGTTGTAAGCCTCCGGTCCTAAATCGCCCACACCAAAAGGAGATGGTAAAGATGTAATGTGCATCAATATACCCGCACCCCGATTACTTTCGGGAGATTGCATTTTGAGCAGAGCCAGCGGCAACTCTTTAAATACATCTTTTATACGGATGCTGTTTTCGTTGGTCTTGCCGGTAGTGCCGGTAAATATGTTTTGCCACTCGGCGGGTGCTTCGGGTGGTAATATAACCCTTGTATTGCGCCATTTAAGCTCGTTGTCGGCACGGTCCTGGTCGCGGCAAAGCTCGGCTAAGTTTACCGGAGCAATGGTAATGTACCACTGCTGCTGATAACGACGCGCGTACGCAATAATATAATCATCATAAGCACCTTTTACTTTTAGCGGGATGTAACTGCCGTTGGCAAATACCCCGGCCTGTTCGCGCCGTTGAGCAAATAGCTTGTGGGTGATGAATTGTTTAATAGCTCCATTGTAACGGGTTTCCCATAAATTATTGAGCAATGCCGAAGTATTATCCGCTCTTTCAAACTCCTCTAAAAAGCTATTTCGTAAATCGTAATTAACCGGGCGGCGGTTATCAGGATCAACTAAACTTAAATCCCAAAGTTCGGTTCCCTGGTAAACATCCGGCACACCCGGACTGGTAAATTTAATCAACACCTGCGCCAAAGAGTTCACAATACCATAATCGGCAATTTTTTGTTGAAACGCCAAGAATAAAGGCCAAAACTCACCATCCTGATCTAATAACGCTGTGGCAAAATTTAAGGTAGCTTTTTCATACTCTTCATCAGGATGCGCCCAATTGGAGTTAGTTTTAGCCTCGCGCAGGGCCTTGGTGAGGTACTCTTTTAAGCGCTCGGCAAAATTATCATCAGGTTCGCCGGGCATAGGGTAAGCACCCACCAGGGTTTGATAAATAAAGTATTCATCATTGGGGTCTGGCGCTTCGCTTGTTTTTAAGTCAGCGTTTACTTCCTGCCACTGTTTTACCGTTTTAAGCCAGGTTTTAGATAGATCGGTAAGTGCGTTCAGGCGCGCGCGTACATCCTCGCCCCGTTTAGTATCATGGGTTGATGTGCCGTTTATAGCCACCGGCCATTGCTTTTGCCGCTGCTTCATGAGTTTGTGAAACTCTTTAACTCCAATGCCAAATGCCTCTGGTGCATCGCCCACCTCGTTGTGCCCAATAAAGCGGTTGTAGGTGTACATAAGTGTATCTTCAACGCCTTTAGCCATCAAAGGGCCGCTAAACTGCATCAGGCGCTGGTAAAACTGCACAGCGCGCTGATTATAATCGGCGCTGCCCAGCTTTGGTTTTTCCAGCAATACAATTTCCAGCAGGTTAAGTGCTGGTCGTAATTCTTTATTCTCCTGTTTAGCTTGTTTAAATATTGCTTTTACGGCATCATATTCGGCATTTTGTAAGGGTAGCTGATTGCCATAATATCGGTACACCGGGCATAATATCAAAAGCTGGGCAATAGCTTTCTTGATCAGGTCGGTATCCAGGCCCGATAATATTTTCTTATCAGTTAGGCGGAGCTTTTTAAACAGTTGGTATAGGTTTTCCAACTCACCGCCCATATGATCGAACAGGATGGCTGCTTTTTTCTGTTTGATCTGTTCGCTTATCGGCTGCTCACTGTCAACCAGATCTTCGTAAAAAGCAGTGAAGCGTTTTTTTGCTGCGGGATTGGTAAACAGGTTGTTTAATATGGCCAAATAATCATACCCCGATGTGCCTTGTAAAGGCCATTCGGTGGGCAGTTCCTCGCCATGCTCCAGTATTTTTTCGGCAACAATGTAGGTTTCTTCTCCTGCCAGTTGGCGCAGGCGCTCGAGGTATTGGCTTGGGTCGTATAACCCATCAATATGATCGATGCGTAAGCCTTGAAAAACACCCGCTTGTACCTGGTGCTTAATAAACTGGTGAAAATGATCAAATACCGCTTTGTCCTGGATATTAAGGCATATTAATCCGTTTACGGTAAAGAAGCGGCGGAAATTTATGCTTTGGTCAGTTTCCTGCCAGTTACATAAACGGTAAGCCTGGTTGTTAGCCAGTTGGGTAAGCTGCTCTTTGTTTTGATTAATTTGATTGAGGCACTGCTCAAAATGTTGTTTAAAATCGTCTTCGTTGAGGGCCTTAATCAGCTTTTGTTTAATGCCCTGCCATTTAATGGCGTAAGTGCCCACATCAGTTGTAGGTAATGTATTGATGCTTTTAACCAGGCTTTGCACCTGTTTTAATTCGGCGTTATCAATGGCCTGTAATACACTAATGTATGAAGCCGCACTTAACGGATACCAGCTTTCGGCATATTGAAGCACTAAGCCTTGTTGCTGTTCGTAAGCTAATATTAATTCATTATTGGCTATTGCCTTTGCTAAGTTGCTACCTAAAAACGGAACCATTAAAGGCTCGTCTTTAAATAAGGCGCTCGACCATGTGGCATCAAAAAACGTTGCGTATAACGATAACTTGCCTTTCTCCAGCACATCCATTAACCACGGGTTGTGGTGATGAAAGCCCATGTGGTTAGGCACAATATCCTGCAGCCAGCCTATGTTGTCTTTTTGCAGTTTGGCGCTAATGGCTTTCAGTTGCTTTTCGGTGCCAATTTCGGGGTTTATGTGGTGCGGATTAACACCATCATATCCATGCGTACTACCCGGAACTGCCTCAAAAACCGGCGAAGCGTAAATAGTACTTACGCCTAATTTTTGCAGGTAGGGAATAATGCGCTCAAAATCATCGAACGTAAAGGTGGAGTTAAACTGAAGACGATAGGTAGCAACAGGGTTATTCATTAACGTATATTAAAAACGATTGGGGTTGAAGTTGAACACTTTTGCCGCCGTCAACCTTTTGGGCAGATGCCTGCGGTCCATTCCATTTTACATCTGCCGAATCAAATTGTTTGTTCCAGGACTGCGACGTAGCGGGTAAATATAATGTTTGTATGTTAACAGAAAAGTTCATGAGCACAATAGCTTGCTGCTCGCAGCTTTTTCTACTTAATATCAGCGTGTTTTGCTGCTCATCGGCCTGGGCAAAAGTTTGTTTACGGTTAAGCTGATGCAGGGCGGGCAGGGCTTTTCGTAACGCGATCAACTCACTGTAAAAATCAAGCATCAGCTTGTGCTTGCCTTGTGCTGGCAAAGCCCATTGTAATTTGGAATTGTTGAACGTTTCCTCGGTCATAGGGTCGGGAGCCTCGCCCTGCGCGTGGAAAGCTGCAAACTCTGCTTTACGGCCTTGGCGTACAGCTTCGGCCAGTTCAGGGTCGGTATGGCTTACAAAGTACATGAAACGGTTAGCCTCGGCCCATTCTTCGCCCATAAATAGCATGGGTAAAAAAGGTGCAGTAAGAACAGCCCCGGCCATGAGTTTTTGCATCTCGAAGCTGAACAACTCGCTGCTGCGCTCGCCCAGCATACGGTTTCCAACCTGGTCGTGGTTTTGCGAAAAAACAATAAATTGTTCACCCGTATTATCAACGGCCTTACTGCCAAAATGCTTATCACGATGTGGCGAATATTGGCCATCGTACACATAGGCATCATTGTAGGCTTTAGCCAAATGACTGATGCCTTCAAAGTCGCTGTAATAGGCTGTTTTTTCGCCGCCTGCGGTAACCCTTAAAGCATGATTAAACTCATCGATCCACTGGCTGTCCATCCCATAGCCACCCTGAGCAGGTGGATTGATATAGCGCACATCATTCAAGTCGCATTCCACAATAAGATAATGCGGCTTACTGGTTTCTTTTGAGAGTTCATCTACCCGGCCTTTAATTTCGGCCAGTAAATGCACCGGACTAAAGTCTTTAATGGCATGCACCGCATCCATACGCAAGGCATCAACATGAAAATCGCGGAACCACATCAGTACATTTTCTATAAAATAATGCCTCACGGCATCGCTGCCTGCATCGTCAAAATTGAGGGCTTTACCCCAGGGGGTGTTGTACTTATCGGTAAAGTAAGGGCCGTACTCGTTAAAATAATTTCCTTCGGGTCCTAAGTGATTGTACACCACATCTAATATTACGGCTATACCCTTAGCATGGCAGGCATCAACCAACTTTTGTAAGCCTTTTGCGCCATCATATGAGTTTTGAACTGCGTACGGAAACACACCATCGTAACCCCAGTTACGCTCGCCCGGAAACTGTGCCACAGGCATAATCTCAATAGCGTTTATGCCAAGGCTCACCAGGTGATCGAGTTTTTCTTCGATACCTTCAAAGGTGCCGGCATCACTAAACGTGCCGGTATGCAGCTCGTAAATAATATAATCCTGCAAAACGGGGTTTTGCCAGTTGGCATCGCTCCATTTAAACGCGTTTAAATTTACTACTGCCGATGCACCATGCACACCATCAGGTTGGCTTAATGATGCAGGGTCGGGCAGGGCATCTTTGTCATCCAGCATGAATTTGTAATGGCTGCCTTCCAGCAATTTATCGGTAGTAAGCTGCCAGTAGCCATAGGCAGCTTTCTCCAAAGGCAAAATATCGCCTTTGGATTCAAGCTTCACAGCCGCCGATTTTGCCAAGGGGGCCCAAAGGCACACTTCTGCTTCAGCGCCGTTAATAGTTACGCCAGGGCGTTTATACGGTTGCTTCAACATTGCTTTGGTCATAAATTACCGGGTGATGCAAAACCACTATGGAGCGCCCGTTAACCGTAATGTTCGATTCGGCCTCGTACGTGTCCTCGTCTTCAACAGTATGGTTGGTGGTGTCAATAATTTTAGTCCAGTTTTTGGCATACAGGCTGCCCGGAAGTTTGTACTCCACAGGTTCCCAGTGGGCGTTGAAAATCACGTAAAAACCATCGTCAATTAAGGCCTCGCCAACTTCGTTGCGGGTGCGCAGGCCACGGCCATTAATAAACACAGCCAATGATTTGGCAAAATCATTATTCCAGTGGTCGTCGCTTAGTTGTTCACCTTCCGGCAAAAACCAGGCAATATCTTCCACCCCTTTAATAGGGGTGCCCCTAAACCAGCGTTTGCGGGCAAATGCCGGGTGTTTACGACGGAAATGTATCATCTGGCTGGTAAATTCGATCAATTCCTGGTCAGCATTTTCCCAATCCAACCATGAAATTTCGTTATCCTGGCAGTATGCGTTATTGTTACCTTGTTGGGTGCGGCTCATTTCATCGCCGGCAACCAGCATAGGTACCCCTTGCGATAAAAACAGCGTGGTTATAAAATTACGTTTCTGTTGTTCGCGTATCTGATTGATCGTTTCATCATCGGTAGGGCCTTCGGCACCGTAATTATTCGAACGATTGTGGCTTTCGCCGTCGTTATTATCCTCGCCGTTGGCATCGTTGTGCTTTTCGTTGTAGCTCACCAAATCGTTAAGGGTAAACCCATCGTGTGCGGTCACAAAGTTTATACTGGCTGTGGGGTTTCTAAAGTCATCCTTATATAAGTCGGCGCTGCCGGTAAACCTCGATGCAAACTCGGCAAGGGTACTATGTTCGCCGCGCCAGTAATCGCGCACACAATCGCGGTATTTACCGTTCCACTCGCCCCAGCCCTGCGGGAACTTGCCAACCTGATAGCCTCCCTCACCAATATCCCAGGGCTCGGCAATTAGCTTAACCTGCGATATGATAGGGTCCTGGTGAATAATATCGAAGAACGCACTCAAACGGTTTACCTCATGCAGCTCACGCGCTAAGGTTGATGCCAGGTCGAACCTGAAACCGTCAACGTGCATCTCGGTGATCCAGTAGCGCAGGCTATCCATAATTAAACGCAATACATTGGGCAGGTAGGCGTTAAGCGTATTGCCCGTGCCGGTGTAGTCCATGTAGTAACGTTTATCTTCGGTAAGGCGGTAGTAGCCCTCATTGTCAATACCTTTAAAAGAAAGGGTAGGACCTAACTCGTTACCTTCGGCGGTGTGATTGTAAACCACATCGAGTATAACCTCAATGCCTGCCTTGTGTAACTCTTTTACCATTTGCTTAAACTCGGTAACCTGCTCGCCCTGACGGCCGCTGCTGGCGTAGCGTACATCGGGGGCAAAGTAGCCAATAGTATTGTAGCCCCAGTAATTGGTCAATCCCTGCTCTACCAAATGGCGGTCGGCCACAAATTGATGTACCGGCATCAGTTCAATGGCGGTAATGCCAAGTTTTTTTAAATATTCAATGGTAACCGGATGGCCCAAGGCTGCGTAGCTGCCACGAATTTCTTCAGGAATATCGGGGTGAAGCTTGGTAAAGCCTTTAACATGCGTTTCGTATATAATAGTGCTGTGATATGGGGTAGCAGGCGGGCAATCACCTTCCCAATCAAACTTCGAACTAACCACAACGCTTTTTGGGATGAAGGGTGCGCTATCGGTTTCACTAAAACTTAAATCTTTTTCATCGCTATATACATCATAGGCAAAAAGCGAATCGTGCCAGTCAATTGTACCAGATAACGCTTTGGCGTATGGGTCGATGAGTAATTTATTGGCGTTAAAGCGCAAACCATTTTGCGGCTCATACGGGCCATGTATACGGTAGCCATATAATTGTCCCGGTTTTAAATGCGGGATATAGGCATGCCATATATGGTGCGAGTGTTCGGTAAAATTAATTTTCAGGTACTCCACTTCATCTTGCGGAGTTTTAAATAAGCACAGCTCCACTTTGGTAGCGTTGCTGGCATATATAGCAAAGTTTACACCTTTACTGTCGGGCGTTGCGCCAAGGGGATAAGGTTTACCCGGGAAGCTGTTAATTTTCATACACCCAATTAATGTTTTTACGCAAAAAATGTTTGGGCTATATTGATAAATAACTATTAATTTATAGATTAAAAATTGTTTTATTAGTATAGAAATGCATTAATTTTAAACATAGAGAGCCATTCTTAAATCTCAACCCTGTCTCAATTCATATATACTTGATGGTAATTAAAAGACAGTAATTGTATTTCGATAAAAATTTGGTGTGTTTTTTTTACACTAACTATTGCATCATAACAAAATCAAAGTATATTTGACAATCGATTGCAAAGATTGAAAACGCCCTATTTTAGGTATGGCCTTATACTCAACTTTAAATCGCTGGTCCTCGAGCTTAAATTATAAACAAACGCATGTTATTATTAGGTATTGATATAGGTACATCATCGGTAAAGGTGTCGGTGGTTGATGCTGCATCGCAAAAAGCTTTGGCATCGGCCCAATACCCCGATACCGAATCGCCCATTATATCGTTAAAGTTAGGTTGGGCCGAGCAAGACCCCGAAATGTGGTGGGAGCAGGCCCAGCAGGCTATTAAAATGTGCCATGCCACGGGTAAGTATAATCCGCAGGATATTGCCGCCGTTGGAATAGCCTACCAAATGCACGGCTTGGTATTGGTTGATAAAAATCAGCAAGTATTACGCAACAGTATTATTTGGTGTGATAGCCGCGCCGTAGAATATGGCGACAAAGCTTTTGAAGCCATAGGTGAGGAGCGAAGCCTGTCGCATCTGTTAAACTCGCCCGGAAATTTTACCGCAGCCAAGTTAGCCTGGGTAAAACAAAACGAGCCAGAGCTTTACGAAAAGATCGATAAAATTATGCTGCCCGGCGATTTTATTGCCATGAAGCTAACTGGTGCAATTACCACATCGGTATCGGCCTTATCCGAAGGGGTGTTCTATGATTTTAAGGAAGAATGCCTGTCTAAAGACGTAATGAAATTCTTTGGGTTTGATGAGCAGGTAATCCCTGATGTGAAACCCTTGTTTTCATCACATGGCGAATTGAAAGCTGACATAGCTGCACAACTGCAGTTAAAAGCAGGTATACCCGTGGCTTACAAGGCGGGCGATCAGCCTAACAATGCGCTCTCGTTAAACGTACTTAACCCCGGCGAAGTGGCCGCTACGGCAGGTACTTCGGGTGTAATATATGGCGTGAGCGATCAATTGACCTACGACCCGCAATCGCGCGTGAATACTTTTGCTCATGTGAACTACAGCCAGGTAAGGCAACGTTTGGGTGTACTTTTATGCATAAACGGAACGGGCAGCCTTAACCGCTGGGCTAAAAACCTATTCGGCTCTAACATTGGTTATGCCGACATGAACAATTTGGCTAAACAGGCTCCTGAAGGTAGCAGCGGCTTGCGCATTTTGCCTTTTGGTAACGGTGCCGAGCGCATGCTGAACAACAAACTGGTTGGGGTACATTTTCATCATATAGATCTTAACCTGCACGAGCGTTCGCACATTTTCCGTGCGGTGCAGGAGGGTATAGCCTGTGCGTTCCGTTATGGGTTAGATATTATGCGCAGTAACGATATGAACCCTACGGTTATACGTGCGGGCAAAGCCAACTTGTTCCTGAGCGATTTATTTGCCGAAACCTTTGTAAACGTAACCGGCGTACCCGTTGAACTTTACAATAACGATGGCAGCGTGGGTGCGGCCTTGGGTGCCGGTATTGGCGCAGGGGTATTTGCATCGCCGGCCGAAGCGTTTAAAGGCATGGAAAAACTACAGGTGATAGAGCCAAACCCAAACAGCAATATTGAAGAGGTGTACCAAGAGTGGAAGGTGTTACTTGACAAGCAGCTTATTGCAGAAACCGCCATTGAAGAAGAAGTTGGAAAATAGAATACAGAGCTAATAAACAGGTTCAATAAATTATAAATTAACACAATCGATTAAATAGATTCAAAATTCGATATCCGAAATCAAAAAACTTATGAGCATATTAACAGGAGACAGAGAGTATTTTAAAGGCATAGGCCAAATTAAATTTGAAGGCCCGGAGAGTGATAACCCGTTAGCTTACCGTTGGTACGATGAAAACCGTGTGGTAGCCGGAAAAACCTTGAAAGAACATTTAAAGTTTGCCGTTTCTTACTGGCATTCTTTTAATGGTAATGGCAGCGATCCGTTTGGCGGCGCAACCCACAATTTTGCCTGGGATGAGAAAGCCGACGCCGTTGAACGTGCTAAAGATAAAATGGATGCCGCGTTTGAGTTTTTTACCAAACTGGGCTTACCTTACTATTGTTTTCATGATGTTGACGTAGTTGATTACGGTAACGACATTAACGAAAACGACCGCCGTTTACAGGCTTTGGTTGATTATGCTAAAGAAAAACAAGCAGCCAGCGGTGTTAAACTTTTATGGGGAACCGCTAACCTGTTTTCGCACAAGCGTTACATGAACGGTGCTTCAACCAATCCCGATTTTCACGTTTTAGCACATGGTGCAGCGCAAGTTAAAGCTGCTTTGGATGCTACTATTGCCTTAGGTGGCGAAAACTATGTATTCTGGGGCGGTCGCGAAGGTTACATGAGTTTGCTGAATACCGACATGAAACGCGAGCAGGAGCATTTGGCTAAGTTTTTACATGCATCAAAAGATTATGCCCGCAGAAACGGTTTTACCGGTACGTTCTTCATCGAGCCAAAACCATGTGAGCCAAGCAAGCACCAGTATGATTATGATGCGGCTACCGTATTAGGCTTCTTACAAAAATACGATCTGCTGAACGATTTTAAATTGAACCTTGAGGTGAACCATGCCACCTTGGCCGGGCACACTTTTGCCCACGAAATGCAGGTAGCTGCCGATGCCGGATTATTGGGTTCGTTAGATGCCAACCGCGGCGATTATCAAAATGGCTGGGATACCGACCAGTTCCCGAATGATATTACCGAAGTTACCGAGTATATGATGGTATTATTGCAAGCCGGCGGTTTGCAAGGTGGTGGTATTAACTTTGACGCAAAGATACGCCGTAACTCAACCGACCCGGCCGATTTGTTCTACGCACACGTTGGCGGAGCCGATATTTTTGCCCGTGCGTTAATAATTGCCGACAATATTTTGCAAAAATCTGATTACAAAAAGATCCGCGCCGAGCGTTATTCATCGTTTGATGCGGGAAAAGGCAAAGAGTTTGAAGAGGGAAAATTAACGTTGGAAGACCTGAGAGCCTATGCAATCGATAACGGCGAACCTGCCACTATTAGTGGAAAACAGGAGTACCTCGAAAATTTGATTAACAGGTTTATTTAAGTATACTTGTTGCCAGTTAAAACCAAAACCAAGTATATATTAAAAAATGAAAGAGTTAATCGCAGGAGATTGGATCGTATTCGCAGTCTACTTTGTTATTGTGGCCGTTTATGGCTTATGGGTGTATCGTCGCAAACGCAATGCCGACGCTACCTCTAAAGATTATTTCTTAGCCGAAGGCTCGTTAACCTGGTGGGCAATAGGTTCATCGCTAATTGCTTCCAATATTTCGGCAGAGCAGTTCGTTGCCATGAGTGGTAACGGCTTTACCATGGGCTTGGCCGTATCGGCCTACGAGTGGATGGCAGCCATTACCCTGGTAATTGTGGCCATATTCTTTATTCCGGTTTACTTACGGAATAAAATTTTTACCATGCCGCAGTTCCTGCACCAACGTTACAATAGCACCGTTGCCATGATTATGGCGGTATTTTGGTTGCTACTTTACGTAATAGTTAACCTTACCTCAATTTTATACCTGGGTGCTATTGCCGTTAACGGTATCTCCGGAATTAACTTTACGGTTTGTTTAATTGGTTTGGCTTTTTTTGCCGTCATAATCACCTTAGGTGGTATGAAGGTAATTGGTTTTACCGATGTTATCCAGGTATTCTTTTTGATACTGGGCGGTTTGGTAACTACCTATATTGCTGTTAGCCTTGTGGCCGAACACAGTGGTTCAACAGGCGTATTAAATGGATTGAAGATCATGAGCGAAAAGGCTAACGATCACTTCCATATGATATTGAAGAAAGATAACCCAAGCTTTATTGATTTACCTGGCTTAACCGTATTGTTAGGTGGTATGTGGATAGTAAACTTAAACTACTGGGGCTGTAACCAATACATTACACAGCGTGCTTTAGGTGCAAATCTTAAAACCGCCCGTAACGGTATCTTGTTCGCCGCATTTTTAAAGTTAATGATGCCTTTGATCGTGGTATTGCCTGGTATCGCAGCTTATGTTTTGTATAAAGACAATGTGTTTGATGCAGGTGACCACGCAAGATTAGCTGAAAATGCCGATAACGCTTATCCAATTTTATTAAACCTGCTTCCTGCCGGCTTTAAAGGGCTTTCGTTTGCTGCGTTAACTGCTGCAGTGGTTGCATCATTGGCAGGTAAGGCTAACAGTATTGCCACTATCTTTACTTTAGACATCTTTAAAAAGTTAAAACCCGAAACTCCTGATTATAAACTGGTATCGGTAGGTAAAATTACCGTAGTAGTAGCTATGATATTAGGTGTGGTTATCTCTCCGTTTTTAGGTATCGATAAAAAAGGCGGTTTTACCTTTATTCAGGAATACACAGGCTTTGTATCTCCGGGTATCTTTGCCATGTTTATTTTGGGCTTCTTCTGGAAAAAAGCAACTTCAAATGCAGCCTTGTTTGCTACGATCGGGGGCTTTATTTTCTCGGTAATATTCAAGTTCCTGCCTAAATATGTTGATTTATCATTCCTGTACTCAAGCGGTTTTGCAGTAATTGGTAAAGACAGCCACAGATACGAAATCCCATTCCTTGACCGTATGGGCTTTGTATTCATCATCTGTATTATTGGTATGTGGATCATCAGTACTATCGAAAACGCCCGTGGTGTTAAAACCAATGGTTTGGATGTAGATACCAGCATGTTCAAAACATCAAAATCTTTTGCTATAGGTTCATTACTAATTGTAGGTATACTGGTAGCATTATATTCTTTACTTTGGTAATAAACAAAATGTAGATCTTTAATATGAAAGCGGCAGCCCATAAGGTTGCCGCTTTTTTATTGGCCTTATTTGAGGCTGACTTATCGATTAGTCCTTATTAAATTGTATTTTAAGTGTCATGAAGAAACATAGCGTGATTAATGTTGTAACTAATATCACAATGCCCTATCTAAAACTAAAACAAACATAATTAGTGGAAACTATTCTCGACATACACAACCTGAGCAAGAGTTACGGCAGTGCAGGCAAAACGCTTACCGTGCTCGATGATGTTAACTTTGCAATTGAAACCGGATCGAGCAATGCCATAGTAGGCCCCTCGGGCAGTGGTAAAACAACGCTGCTGGGTTTGTGCGCCGGACTCGACCGCTCGAGCGGTGGAAGCGTAACCCTAAACGGTATCAACCTGAATACGTTAAGCGAAGACAAACGTGCACAGGTACGTAACCAGTTTGTAGGGTTCATATTCCAGAATTTTCAATTATTGCCAACCCTTACCGCTTTAGAGAATGTAATGGTACCTCTTGAATTACGTGGCGAGCGTAACATTAAAGCGCGGGCTATGGACTTGCTGGATAAAGTGGGTTTAGCCAGCCGTAGCCACCATTATCCTACACAACTTTCGGGAGGCGAGCAGCAAAGGGTATCCATTGCACGTGCGTTCTCTAATCAGCCTAAAATATTATTTGCCGATGAACCCACCGGTAACCTTGATGCCGAAACCGGCGAACGTGTGCAAAAGCTTTTATTTGACCTTAACCAGGATGCAGGTACCACGCTGGTAGTGGTTACGCATGACTTAGAATTGGCCGGTAAAACAGGACGTATATTGCGTATAAAAGGCGGCAAACTGGTGTCGGACGAAAAAACTACCGCCTGATGAACCACATGCAAGAACCTGTTAACTTAAACCGCTCGGTAAAACTGGGATGGCTGTTTAAAATGGCCTGGCGCGATAGCCGTCGCAATCGTTCGAGGCTGTTCCTCTTTGTATCGTCTATTATATTAGGAATAGCTGCGCTGGTGGCTATTTATTCGTTTGGCTATAACCTGCGCGCCGATATTGATAACCAGGCCGCAACGCTGGTTGGAGCCGATTTAGTTATATCGGGCAACCATGCGCCCGAAGGCAAATTGCAAAAGTTGCTCGATACGTTGGGGAGCGAGCGCTCGCAGGAACGCAACTTTGCATCGATGGTGCTTTTTACCAAAAGCAAATCAACCCGGCTGGTACAAATTCGTGCGCTGCAAGGTGGTTATCCATATTATGGCAGCATTGAAACCGTCCCGGCGCAAGCATCTCATAATTTTAGAAAAGGCAGGTATGCTTTAATTGATGCCTCGTTAATGGAGCAGTTTAATGCCCGTATAAACGATTCGGTGAAGATTGGCAAACTTACATTTGCCGTAGCGGGTGTACTTAAACAGGCGCCCGGCCAAAGCGGGTTAGCGGCCGGTATCGCACCGGTAGTTTATATACCGTTGCAATATCTTGAAGAAACCGGTTTGGTTGACAAGGGTAGCCGCCTTAACTATAATTATTACTACAAATTCAATAGCAAAACCAATGTTGATACACTGGCTGCCCAGCTCGATAAGCAGCAGTTGGATAAAGCGAACCTGCATTACGAAACCATCCAAACCCGTAAAGAAAATACCGGCCGTGTATTTGGCGATTTAAACCGCTTTTTATCATTGGTGGGCTTTGTAGCCTTATTGCTTGGCTGTATTGGCGTTGCCAGTGCCACACAAATTTACGTGCGCGAAAAAGTGGCATCCATTGCCATATTGCGCTGTTTGGGTATTAAAGCCTCTGAGGCATTTTTAATATTCCTGATACAAATTGCAGGGCTTGGGTTAATTGGTTCGGTCGTTGGGGCCGCATTGGGCACGGCTGTACAGCAGTTACTGCCAATCGTATTAAAAGATTTTATCCCGTTCGATGTATCGGTAACGGTATCGTGGTTAGCGTTGGGGCAGGGCGTGGTGCTTGGAGTAATCATATCGGTATTGTTTGCCCTGTTGCCATTGATCAGCATTCGTAATATATCGCCCTTAAACACCCTGCGTTCGGCATTCGAAAATGCCAAAACAAACCGCGATCCTTTAAGATGGCTGGTATACCTGCTCATACTCGGCTTTATGGCAGGGTTCAGTTATTTGCAACTGGGTAGCTGGCAAGGCAGCGCTGCGTTTACTGTGGCTATTCTTATCGCGTTCCTGATACTCACCTTCACCGCCATATTGCTAATGCGTGTAATGCGCCTGGTTATGAAGGCATCATGGAGTTACCTGGTACGGCAGGGCTTTGCCAATTTGTACAGGCCTAATAACCAAACTATTATTCTCATGGTTTCTATAGGATTAAGTACAGCGTTTATTTGCCTGCTTATATTTGTGCAGAGCTTGCTTATTAAACAGGTTACCCTATCGGCCAGTGGCAACCAGCCTAACATGATCTTATTCGATATTCAAACCGCGCAGGAAAAGGGTGTGGTTGATATAACCGATCAGTATAAAATGCCGGTTATTCAGCAGGTGCCCATTGTAACTATCCGCATTGATAAAATTAATGGTAAAACTGCTGCCACATTGCCTAAAGACAGCACCTATGATGATAAACGACGTGCTTTTGGTTATGAGTACCGTGTAACCTATCGTGATAAACTCATATCCTCCGAAAAAATAGCCTCAGGCAAGTGGATAGGAGAGGCGGGTAACGCCCAGGTGATCCCGGTTTCGGTTGATGAGCGCATGGCAAACCGACTCAATTTAAAGCTCAATGATAAAGTAACTTTTAATGTACAGGGAACGCTCATTAATACCTTCGTAGCCAACATGCGCAAGGTGAACTGGAACCGCTTACAAACTAATTTCCAGGTGGTATTTCCAACCGGGGTATTAGAGCAGGCGCCGCAGTTTCATGTGTTGCTTACGCACGTACCATCAACCGAAGTTTCGGCCAAGTTTCAGAGTGCGGTGGTTAGCAAGTACCCAAATGTATCAATAGTTGATTTAGGACTGGTGCTTACCGTGTTAGACGAAATACTGAACAAAATAGGCTACGTTATTCGTTTTATGAGCGGTTTCAGCATTGCTACTGGCATAATTGTTCTTATTGCTTCGGTGCGTATCAGCAAATATCAGCGCATTAAAGAGAGTGTGTTGTTGCGTACACTGGGTGGCAGCCGCAGGCAAATATTATGGATCTCGGCTTTAGAATATTTGTTTTTAGGCGCCTTATCATCATTAACCGGTATTTTGCTGGCGGTAGCCGGAGGCTGGCTTTTGGCTAAATACACATTTGATGTACCGTTTGATGTTAATTTTTTACCAGCTGTAATCCTGTTCGGAATAACAGTTGGCTTAACAATTGCAATCGGATTGTTAAACAGCCGTGGCGTGCTTAACCGCCCGCCGCTGGAGGTTTTGCGTTCAGATACATAATTGCATATTATCATGATAAAATACAGGTTTATAACCTTTTTAATGGCCTTGGGCTTGCTAAGCTTTACAGCTTGCGAAAGTAATACCCGCCAGGAAAATACTGATACCAGAGGTGCTGCCGATACCGCTGCACAGGAGCCAGACAATAAGCCCAATAAAGTTGTGTTGTTTTTTGGCGATAGCCTTACCGCAGGGCATGGTTTAGATGACCCTGCAACCGACTCGTACCCAAGCGTTATTCAGCAGAAAATAAATGATGCTAAACTGCATTATACTGTGGTAAACGCAGGCAACAGCGGCGAAACAAGCGCCGGCGGGCGTGCACGCATTGATTGGGTGTTGAAGCAAAAAGTTGACATATTTGTGCTCGAACTTGGCGCAAACGACGGCCTGCGCGGAACCCCGGTAAGCGAAACTACCCGTAACCTGCAATTTATTATTGACAAGGTAAAAGCTAAATATCCCGAAGCTAAACTGGTAATAGCAGGCATGCAAATGCCGCCAAGCATGGGTGCCGATTATACCAATGGCTTCAAAAATATCTTCCCTAAACTGGCTCAAAAGAACAATATGATTCTCATTCCCTTTTTATTGGATGGAGTAGGGGGCGTTGCCAAATTAAACCAGGACGATGGTATACACCCAACCCCCGAAGGCGCAAAAATTGTAGCCGATAACGTGTGGAAGGTTTTAGAAGGAGTATTATAACACAAACGCCGCTGTTCAAATTAAGAACAGCGGCGTTTTTATAGTATACATTGAAGATTACTTTTCATCAACATAGCCCGAATAAGATATGGCGTTTTTATTATTACTTATAACCTGTAAGGTAGCATAGCCGCTGGTACTTACATCCAATATCATTTTGTTGGTATAACGGGCATCCTTTGGCGTAATTACAATGGTGGTACTTCCCTTTTTGTTGGTTTTACTCTCATAGCCAAACTTGGTTGAGGTAAATTGAATACCATTATCGGTGTTGGTGCCGTACCCGGCAGCCATAGTTACGCGGCCAAAATAAGGCAAAAATGAAATTACCGAGTCGGGTTTAATGCGTACATCATAAGGGTAATTCAAATATATACGCCCCGAACCATCAGGCGCCAGGTTAAAAAAGCGACCGTTAAGTGTGGTCATGGTGCCGCCAAGCGGATCGGCAAACTGGGCTTTAAAAATATACGCTTTACTATCAAGCAGTTTTTTAACCTCCTCGGCCTTCATGGCTTTGCGGTCTTTGTGAGGCTCTTTTTTAGTAGAATCCTGGGTTTGAGCCATAGCAAATGCACCATAGGTAAGCATGCCAGCCAGCACAAGTAAGTATTTGAAACTTTTCATAAGGGTAAATAATTTAGATAAACAATAGGTTGAATTGATAAGTATCAATGTCGGTATATTGTTTGACAATCAGTATAGTAGACCTAAAAAAAGCTGCCCGGTTTAATGGCCGCTTTAATTTTTGTTAGTCCTGTTTTTTATAAGTGCCTAACAACTTATCCCATATTATGGTGTAAAAGCCAAAGTTGTGCTCTACATCAGTATGGTGGTTATGATGAAAGGTAGATGTACCTAAAAGCTTAAACGGTAGTGTATTCCTGATGCGGGCGGGCAGTGGCTCAAAACCCAAATGCCCTATTATGCCAAATAGCACATTAGCAGCCAGGTAAATAATTACTGCCGGGAAATTGAAATTGTATAAGCTAAGTATGATTAACCATAGCGAGCCAAATCCTAATGTTTCAATGGGATGCAGAACATACAGATCAATTGGCGAGGGGTTATGATATTGATGATGAAGTTTGTGAATTGCGTTGTAAATAAATGAATGGTGAATGGCATAATGAAAAACATACATGGCCAGATCCATTGCTAAAAACAGCAATACAAAATGCGGAATAATAAGGTAGGAGAAGCCGAAGCTAAAGCTAATAAAACCGTATTGACACAGCTTAAAGCCTGCATAGGTTATTATGGTATTAATTAGGTTGGTTATGATGAATAGCCTGTATTCTTGTAAGGTGGTTTGGGGTGATGAAATTTTGCTGAATTTAAGAATTAATGCCCCCAGTAATAACGAAGAAACCGATACCAGTAAATTTTCGGCTAAAAAAATAAGCCATAAACTGGTATCGGTTTGCTGGTGCAAAAAGTTTAAAATATGCACATCGGTTAGTTATAAACAAACTCGCCAAATTCCGATTTAACGGTTACCTGTTTTTTGCCTTCTTCAACACGGCCAATAATTTGGGCCTCTATGCCAAAGCTTTGGGTTATGCTGATAATATCTGCGGCAATTTCTTCGGGCACGTATACTTCCATACGGTGGCCCATGTTAAATACCTTGTACATTTCCTGCCAATCAGTGCCCGATTCCTGCTGAATAAGTTTAAACAGCGGTGGGATAGGGAAAAGGTTATCTTTAACCACATGCACATCATCAACAAAGTGTAATACTTTGGTTTGCGCGCCGCCGCTGCAATGCACCATGCCATCAATTTGGTTGCGATATTTATCTAAAATTGCTTTAATTACCGGTGCGTAGGTGCGGGTTGGCGATAATACCAGTTTACCGGCGGTAACAGTTTTTCCGTTGCCAATATCAATCAGGTCGGTAAGGTTTTTACCGCCCGAAAATACCAGGCTTTCGGGCACGGCCGGGTCAAAGCTTTCAGGAAATTGCTGGGCCACAGTTTTATTAAACACATCATGACGGGCCGAGGTTAACCCGTTTGAGCCCATGCCGCCGTTATATTCCTTTTCGTAAGTGGCCTGACCGTATGAGGCCATACCTACAATCACATTTCCGGGTTTAATACGATGGTTTGAAACTACATCCTCACGTTTTAAACGGCAGGTAACGGTCGAATCAACAATTACGGTACGTACCAAATCGCCCACATCGGCGGTTTCGCCACCGGTTGAGTAAATGCCTATGCCGTAACTGCGCAGCTCTTCTAAAATTTCTTCGGTACCGTTAATAATAGCGGCAATAACCTCACCGGGTATCAGGTTTTTGTTACGGCCTATGGTTGAAGACAACAGGATATTATCGGTAGCGCCAACGCAAAGCAGATCATCAAGATTCATAATAATGGCGTCCTGGGCAATACCGCGCCAAACCGAAAGGTCGCCGGTTTGTTTCCAGTACACATAAGCCAATGATGATTTGGTGCCGGCACCATCGGCGTGCATAATATTACAGTACGCCGGGTCGTTGGTTAATATATCGGGTATTATTTTGCAGAAAGCTTTAGGGTAAAGGCCTTTATCAATGTTTTTGATGGCCTGATGCACATCGTCTTTAGAGGCCGATACCCCCCGCTGATCGTATCTTTGCTCAGAAATCATGGCCAAATATACGGCTTCGGGCTTTAAATTTTGTTACTTTGCTTGCATCGCATACATAACTATGATAAAAAAACTGCTCATTTTAATAAACCAGTGGCGTACGCGTCAGCCTACGCAACGTAATTTTTTAATTTATTGCAGTGTATTAGTTGGTTTAGTAGCTGGCCTTGCGTCAGTTGTGCTAAAGTATTTGGTGCATTTTATGGAAGAACTGAGCCGTAGCATGGCTTTGCAGGTGCCCTATCATTACAGTTATTTGCTATTGCCCGCTTTGGGCATATTGGCAACCGTTGCTTACCAGCATTTAATTAACCGTGATAAAATGCAAAAGGGTATAGGCAACATCCTTATGAACATAAAGCGTAACCATGGCAACATTCCGCCCGATAATGCTTACGCGCATTTAATAAGCAGTTCGTTAACGGTTGGCTTTGGCGGTTCATCGGGTTTGGAGGCTCCTATTGTGGTAACAGGTGCGGCCATTGGCTCAAACGCCGGCCGTTTTTTTAAACTCAGTGCTTACGAAAAAAAGGTATTGCTTGCCGCTGGTTCGGCTGCGGGTATTGCGGCGGTTTTTAACAGCCCCATTGCCGGGGTGCTTTTTGCGTTGGAGATATTACTGGGTGAAATTACCATCCCTACGTTTATTCCATTGCTCATAGCATCGGCTACGGGAGTGGTAGTGGCTAAGTTATTAAACTCGCAGCAACTGTTTCACCTGGTTACCGAGGGGTGGCTGGTGCAAGCTTTGCCCTTTTATGTAGTACTGGGTGTTTTAAGCGGGTTAATTGCCGTATATATTAATAAGGTAGGGCACGGGTTGGAGAAAGGCATACTATTAAAGTATAACCGCTACACACGAGCCATTGCCGGTGGGTTAATGCTGGGTGTGCTAATTTTGTTATTTCCGCCTTTATTGGGCGAGGGGTACCATTATTTGCAGTCTATATTAAACGGTAATATTGATGTGCTCAAAGAGGAATCGTTATATGCCGACTGGCTTTCGGAACCTATGGTGATGCTGCTTTTTATTGCCGCACTGGTATTAATTAAAATTATAGCCGCAGGTATTACATTAGGGTCGGGTGGTAATGGCGGTACGTTTGCACCTACCATGTTTACCGGCGCGTTTTTAGGCTTGCTGTTGGCCTATGGCGTTAATCAAACTGGGTTGATACATTTAAACACCAGTAATTTTATAGCCGTAGGTATGGCCGGTGCTTTAAGCGGTGTATTACATGCCCCGTTGACTGCCATATTTTTGATCGCCGAAATTACGGGTGGCTATCTGCTGTTTATTCCGCTGATGGTGGTATCGGCCATCTCGTACATTATTGCGCGTTTGTTTAATCCGCACAATGCTTACTGGCATACACTCATCCACGAAAAAGATATTCACCCCGATCAGGATTACAGTATGTTGAATACCATTAGTCTTAACACATTAATTAACCGTGAGTACACGGCCTTAAAACGGGATATGCCGGTTACGGAATTGTATACCATACTATCGGCCACTAATGCCAATATATTTGCTGTGCTCAATGCTAATAATGAATTGGAAGGCGTAATTTGGATGGACGAAATTCGCAAGCAGTTATTTAAGGCCAATAAACCCGATGCCAGGGTTGAAGATATTATGGTAAACCCACCGGCACTCATAAGTTATAACCAGCCGGTAAGCAGCGTAATGAATGTGTTTGATAACCTTGACGTATGGCAGCTGCCCGTAATTCAAAACGGCAAATTTATAGGCTTTGTATCAAAATCGGGCTTGTTAAACCAGTACAGGCAGGTAATTATACAGCAACATAAGGATGCCGACCTGTTTGCCCGTTCATAGTATTTTACAAAACATCATCCCTTAACAAAGGCAGGCTCATGCAATGAAAGCCACCCCGTGCGCGCGACAATTCAGACGATGGCATGAGGATGAGCGTGTTGGTCATATCATGCGGTTTTAGTGTGCCCGATTCAAATTGCTGTAAAAGATCGGCTACCTTAATAATAGTAAACCCGTTTTGTTTAAAAGCTTCAACGGTTTTGTCGTTACGGTCATAGCCTAAAACCACACCATCACGCAGGGCCAGCAGGTTGCACGAATCTGTCCATTGCTCGCGGGCATCAAACGGGAAGGTGTTGTTACCCGAGTAAATGAAGTTGGTTTTCTCTTTGCTTTGCAAATCGTTAACGCTAACGTCGTTCAGCAAATCCTCAATACTATCAAAAGTGCGTGGCTTATTCTTGCCAATGCTAAACTGCACGATCTCGGTTTTATCTTTCTGCTTTTTGTCGCCAAACCAGGTTATGGGGTCTTGCAGGTCTTTATTTAGTTCGGCTTTAGCCAGCGAACCTAACAATACCCAGGTGTTGCGCTTTACCTGCGTAAACACCGTATCAATGTGCATGTAATCGCGCTTATGCGGTATTTTAAGGATGGTTACTTTTTCAACCACTTTGTTATCAAACAGTAATTTCACGGCCTCGTGCGCACCGCTAACCGATGTACGCTCGCTGCAACCTATAATTACATGGTTTGGACTAACCACCATTACATCTCCACCTTCCAAAGTGGTTTTCTCGTCCTGGTCTTTACCGGGGCGTAAAAAATGCTGTATGGGTTCGGTTATCTCTAAAATATTGTTTTGGTAGGCTTCAAAAATGGGGTGATTAAACAGTATGTAACGGGCTAATAAAGTTTCGCGCGAACGTGCCTTTTTTGCTGGTTTGTTTAATAGTATATAATTATTAATAGTAATACCAATATCGCGAGAAAAAATAAGATTTGGGATAGGCGCAAAAATCATCTGGTCTTTGTCTATAGACCCGGAGATGAATATTTTGGCCAGCTCCACCGGCGATATTTCGTTGAGTTGCTGCTGTAAGCGATAGTTACAAGTTTCAATAGCACAAACCGATGCCGTAAGCTTTTCGCGTATAACCCGGTCTTCTAAAATATCGGCCAGCAGGGTTTGTATTTCTATTACTTTATCTGATGCATAAAAATCGGCATGGTCGGGCTTGTAAAAATTGCGGTCGTTTTCGGTAGTGTCTATATCCGTTAACCTGCCTTGTATTTTACCAGGATCTAAAAAATACAGTAGCAGCTTTATATAATAATCATACTCATTACGGCGCATGGTATCCAGGTGCACAATATCTTCAAATAACCAATCCTGAGCTTTCGAGGGAACCACTTTGCCCAAACCGCTATCAGGACTGTGAATTAATAAAGCCCGCAGACGACCAATTTCGGAAGTAACGCTAAGTTTTAATTTATCGGAATGTAGTATCATAAGTATTCGGCAGTAGCATCAAAGTTATTCAATTATTAATCAATTTAATTATAGGCATGAGGTTAAGCCAATTTAATTAATTTTGCAAGATGGACTTTATAACCAACGCCGCAGTACAAGCTGTTCAGCAATTATATAACACAACTATAACCGCACAAGATGTTAACCTGCAGCAAACCCGCAAAGAGTTTGAAGGGCAAATAACGATAGTAACCTTTCCGTTTACCAAATTTTCGCGCAAAGGCCCCGAGCAAACCGGGCAGGAAATTGGCGAATACCTGCAAGCTAATGTAGCCGAGGTAGCAGGCTTCAATATCATCAAAGGGTTTCTTAATATATCAATTGCCGATAGCTATTGGCTTGCTTTGTTTAATGATACTATTAATCAAGAAAGCTTTGGCGTAGCACCAGCCAATGGTAAAAAGGTAATGGTTGAGTACTCATCGCCCAACACAAACAAGCCATTGCACCTGGGACACGTGCGTAATAATTTATTAGGCTATTCGGTAGCGGCCATTTTAGAGGCAGCGGGGTATGAGGTAATTAAAACTAACCTGGTTAACGACCGCGGTATACATATATGTAAGTCGATGCTGGCCTGGCAATTATTTGGTGATGGCGAAACTCCGGAATCAACCGGAATGAAAGGCGACCATTTGGTAGGCAAATATTATGTGGTTTTTGATAAGGAATATAAAAAGCAGATAGACCAGCTTAAACAAGAAGGTAAAACCGAAGAAGAAGCCAAAAAGCAGGCACCTTTAATATTGCAGGCCCAGCAAATGCTCCAAAAATGGGAAGCCGGCGACGAAGAGGTGATGAGTCTTTGGAAAACCATGAATACCTGGGTTTATGATGGCTTTGCCAAAACTTACAAAAAGCTGGGAGTAGACTTTGATAAATACTACTACGAAAGCAACACCTATCTATTAGGTAAAGATATTATTGAGGAAGGCTTGTCAAAAGGCGTTTTCTTTAAAAAGGAAGATGGTTCGGTGTGGATTGATTTAACCGAAGATGGCCTTGATCAAAAATTGGTTCTTCGTGCTGATGGTACTTCGGTGTATATAACCCAGGATTTGGGTACTGCCCAACTGAAGTATAACGATTTTGGCATGAACGAATCGATATACGTGGTAGGTAACGAACAGGACTATCACTTTAAGGTATTGTTTCTTATTTTGCAAAAATTGGGCAAAAGCTGGGCGCAGGGTTTATACCATTTATCATACGGTATGGTTGATCTGCCATCGGGCAAAATGAAATCGCGCGAGGGAACCGTAGTTGATGCCGACGACCTGATTGCCGAGATGGAACGCACCGCCAAAGAACAAACCGAGGCTTTGGGCAAAACCGCCGACCTGGCCGAAGATGATAAAGCACACCTATATTATATAATAGGTATGGGCGCACTCAAATATTTCCTGTTAAAGGTTGATCCTAAAAAACGTTTACTGTTCGATCCTAACGAATCGGTAGATTTTCAAGGTCATACCGGTCCGTTTATTCAGTACACGCATGCGCGTATCAAATCGGTACTGGGCAGGGTAGGGGATGCAGCGGCAAATATTGTTTTGCCTGATGTGTTGCATGCCGAGGAAAGAGATCTGATTATACTGCAATCACAGTTTCCGGAGGTAATTGCCCTCGCTGCAAAAGATTATAATCCTGCGGCGGTTGCAAACTATGTTTACGAACTGGCAAAAGCGTACAACAAATTCTATCACGAACACTCCGTGCTGCAAGCTGAGTCTGATGTTTTGAAAGCTTTTAGAGCTGATTTGTCGAAAAAAACGGCACATATTATTGCAAAAAGTATGCAATTATTAGGAATTGAGGTTCCGGAAAGGATGTAAAATTAAATTTGGCAAATTTTGTACTGATTAATTGCCACATTTATATTACTAAAAGTTTTTTAAACGGAATATTGAAAGCGGGTTGCGAAGGCGATACGCTTTTTGCATTTAAAAAAATTAGATATGTGTATTTACTTACACAAATTTCCCCATTTTTAATAAAAGTGGGCTTTAAATTCTACATTTTTTAAAAAAATGCACTTTTTTTAAAAAAATCTTCAATAATGCTATGAAATATTGTTTGGAATTCATAATTTTCACTTTTGAAAACTATTTATTAACTCAAACAATTAACAAATGAAGAAAATTTTACTTGTTCTTCTTGCTTTGTGTACTATTGCCTCGAGCAACTTGTACGCTCAAAGCAAAAAAATCACCGGTGCTGTTACGAGCGCCGATGATGGTCAGCCCTTACCAGGGGTTTCTGTTAAGGTTGCCGGTTCAAGCATTGGTACACAAACCAGCGCTGACGGTAGCTTCGCTTTAAATGTGCCTGCAAATGCTACTTCTTTGCAATTCACTTATCTGGGTTATGCCACTCAGAATGTTTCTTTAGGTTCTGGTACGGTTTACAATGTAAAACTCGTATCGGATAATAAAACATTAAGCGAGATCGTGGTGACCGGTTATGGTGTACAACAAAAACGTGAGGTCACAGGCTCAATTGTTTCAATTAAGGGCTCTGAGTTTGAAAATCAACCGGTTCAAAGTTTTGACCGCGCGTTACAAGGTCGTGCTGCTGGTGTTCAGGTAACTTCAAATAGCGGTCAACCTGGTGGTAGCTTAACTGTTAACATCCGTGGTGTTGCCACAATTAACGGTACTACCCAACCACTGTACATTGTTGACGGTGTTCAATTAAGCTCTGGTGGTATTTCTGGACAAACGTCTGTTAATGCCTTAGCATCTATAAACCCTGATGATATTGAATCGATCGAAATTTTGAAAGATGCGGCTTCATCAGCTATTTACGGTTCATTAGCTGCAAACGGTGTTGTAATTGTTACTACAAAACGTGGTAAAGCTGGTAAAACCGTATTTTCTGCTTCTGCTCAGTTTGGTAGAAGTCAAATGTATAATCCCTATACATTATTGACCGGATCTGAGTATATGACTTTACAAAGAGAGGCTTATGTAAATTCATTCTTACGTCAAGGTTATACTGATGGCGTTGCCCGTGGTATTGCTCAGGCAAATACTGCCAACAGAATTACTACTGCAGATGTGCCTTCTTATGACTGGATAGATGCCATAAAAAGAACTGGTAAAGTTGGACAGTATGATCTGTCAGTTAGTGGTGGTGATACCAAAACTAAATTCTTTATTTCGGGTTCATACAATAAAACCAATGGTACTATTATCAAATCAAATTTTGAAAGAGGTACTGTTCGTGGTAATTTAGATCACCGTATCAACGATAAATTGTTTATTTCAACGTCGTTAAATTTGAGTGGTTCTGGTCAGTTTGGTCCAGGTACAAATGCAGGTTTCTTCACCAACACACCTTTTACTGGAGCATTATTAACTGCTCCGGTAAATCCAATTTACAATGCTGATGGTACTTTCAACGCAACAAATTTTGTTGGTATCAATACGCAAAACAGTGTTCAAAACTTAAATCAGGAAATCAGGTCAGCAGGTACTTTTCAAACTGTTGATAACCTTGCTTTAGTTTACAACATTTTACCTGAGCTTGCTTTTAAAGCCTTTGGTGGTTTAGAGTTTTCTGATATTCGCGATCTAAACTATCGCCCGTCTACATTATCTGCAGCAGCGGCTTCTTTAGGTTCTGGTTCTGAAACTTTCAGAAGAAACATTAACTATAATGTTAGCGGTACATTTACCTATAACAAAAAGTTTAATGAGGTTCATAACATTTCAGCGATCGGTGGTTTCGAATTCCGTTCGGTTACTCAACGTACTTTAGGTGCTTCATCACAAACTTTTGCCAATCCTTTGTTAACCTT
The DNA here is from genome assembly GCF_031951985.1 of Mucilaginibacter terrae. Classification (NCBI taxonomy): domain Bacteria; kingdom Pseudomonadati; phylum Bacteroidota; class Sphingobacteriia; order Sphingobacteriales; family Sphingobacteriaceae; genus Mucilaginibacter; species Mucilaginibacter terrae. Next base: position 4,953,207 of record NZ_JAVLVU010000001.1, read on the forward strand.
GGTTAGCCAGGGCGCGGTGCCAACAGCAGCTTCGTCAACCTTTACTGGTTATAAAATTGCCGGTTTCTTAGGTCAGTTAAAGTATGATTATAAAGGTAAATATCTTTTTACTGCAAACGTTCGTAATGACGGTTCATCTCGCTTTGGTGCAAACCAAAAATATGGTCTGTTCTATGGCTTCTCTGCCGGATGGGATGCAGCTGCAGAAGATTTCCTGAAAAATAATAATGTTATCAGCCAGTTAAAACCTCGTATTAGCTACGGTGTTGTGGGTAGCCAGCCAGGTAACGATTATAACTTTACAGCATTAAATCTTTATGGTAGCGGTGGTCAATATGGTAACCCTGGTATAATTGGTGGTTTAAGACCATCACAGCTTGAAAACCCTAATTTTACATGGGAAAGATCTGCTGCTATTGACTTAGGTTTAGATTATGGTTTATTTGGTAACAGGATCACTGGTTCGGTAAGTGTTTATCGTAAGAAAAATACTGACCTTATTTTAGGTGTAACTTTACCTGGTGACTCAGGCTATACCAGTTACACTCAAAATGCAGGTTCGGCACGTAGTGAAGGTATTGATATCGACTTAAGCACCATTAACATTGATCATAAAGATTTTAAATGGAGCACAAAGTTCAATATTGCTTTCAACCGTACAAAATTGTTATCATTAGTAAACGGTTTACAGCAAATTCAAACTTACACTTATACTGTGGGCCGCTCATTGCAAAATATCTATACCTACCGTTGGGCAGGTGTTAACCCTGCAGATGGTCGTGCAATGTATTATGATGCTAATGATAATATTACTTATAACCCTGTAGCTGCCGATCAAAAAATTATTGGCAATCAATTACCTAAATTCTATGGTGGTTTAGATAATACTATCAGCTACAAAGGTTTAACGTTATCGGCATTGTTCCAATATCAATACGGTAACTCATCATATTTGCAATCACAACAATATGTAGAAACTTCAGGAGCAGTGGCCAGCAACCAAACTGTTAATCAGTTACAGCGCTGGACAACTCCTGGTCAAGTTACCTGGGTGCCACGTCCGTATGCAACCAATTATGCTGAGCCTAACAGCGCAAGCTTGCAGTTCTTATCAAGTCGTTTTGTTGAAAAAGCATCTTATATTCGTTTAAAACAAATTGATTTAAACTATACTCTACCAAAATCAGTTTTAAATGCTGTTAAATTATCATCAGCGTCAATCTTTGTTCAAGCATTAAACCTTGCAACAATTACTAACTACAGAGGCGATGATCCAGAAAATACAGGTAACAACCTAAACTTTTATCCTAACCCAAGAACATATACTTTAGGTATAAACGTTAAATTTTAATTTGATTCCAAATGAAAAGAAAAAGCATATATATAACATGTTTAGGTGCTCTTCTAACATTTTCTGGTTGCAAGAAAATATTAGAGGTACAGCCTGAGAACCAACTTGATGCTGCTATTGCATTAAGTGATATAAACGGCTACCAAGCCTTGTTAATGTCAGTTTATGACCGCTTACAGAGTTACACTTATTATGGCCGGGACATGGCATTAATGGGCGATGCGCTTGCCGATAATATCTTTACCCATACAGCCAATGCCAGCGGTCGTTACGTAGGCCAAAACGCTAATACACGTTCAAGCCATTATAATGTTTGGACTAACGTATATTCAGGTATAAATGAGTTAAATACAATTATTGCTACTATTGACAAGTTCACAACCCTGAGCGGTACTCAAGCCACTTTGCAAAAACAGATCAAAGCAGAGGCTTATGCTTTGCGCGGTATGATGTATTTTGACCTTGCCCGTATCTATGGATACGAACCAGGAAAAGTGCCTACGACCGGTTCTAATGCAAATTTTGATAAAAGTGCTGTTATCCGTTTAAAGCCAACTGCCGGGGTTGGTGATGCTGTATCAATACCACGTAGTAACATAACAGATACTTATACTGCAATTGAAGCAGATATGAATGCTGCAATTGCAGGATTTAAAGCAATAGGTACAAGTAAACCCGCAAATCCATATCGTTTTTCAGAGTCTGCGGCACACGCAATTTTTGGTAAAATTTTATTGTATGAAAGCAAATGGGCACAAGCTGTAACTGAGTTTGATAATGCTTTAAACGCAAATATTACACCTTCAACATTGGCACCAATTGCCGCAGGCGGATATTCTGCTGCTTTCAAAAGAATTCCTAATCCTGAATCATTATTAGAATTGTATTACAATCAATCGGTTGAAGTAACAGGCGTAACAGGTAGTAACGATGGCTTATTCACTTATACAACTCCAGCTACTGCCGCATTGAGCACTTTTGGTGGCCAAACAGTTTCTGATGAATTATACAGTTTGTTCTCAGCAGGTGACGATCGTTTAGCAATGTTTTACACATCTGCTTCAACACGTAGTGCTGTTGTAATGAGATGGACAAATAAATATTCAGCAGCTGGTGGCCCATATACTGATGATGTTTGGATCATTCGCTATTCAGATATCATATTAATGAAAGCTGAGGCATTGGCAAATCAAGGTCAGTATGCTACTGCTGCAGGATTGGTTGTACAATTGCGTGCGAGCCGTAATGCAGGTACTACAATAACTGTTCCTACTGATGCAAGCTTGTTATCATTTATTCAGGATGAGAGAAGACGTGAGTTGTTTTTTGAAGGTCATCGTTGGTTTGACTTAAAACGTACAGGTAGTAATATCACTAAGCCTTTGGCAACAGCCGTAGGTACTATTGCTTATACTGATTACCGTTTATTGGCTCCACTACCAGTAGCTGAAGCTACCTTTAATCCAGCCCTTCCTCAAAATCCTAACTATTAATAATAATATTGAGTAAAATGAAGAGAAATCTATATATAGCGGGTTTAGTTACCGCATTAGCAGCCGTATTTACCGGTTGCTTGCCTGATAAGGCTGAAGACGCTTTGATATATAAAGGTCCAACAGTTGTTGAATTCAAAAATCATACAGTTGGACAAGTAGATACAATTCTTAATCGTAAAGGAGTATACACTTGTACCGCACAAACAGATAGTAGCCGTAGTGTTAACCAAGACTTTATAGCTTATAAAGCCGCTGCTGCCACCCCAAATACTTTGAGCTGTGTTGCTGCCGCTAATACTAATTACCGTTTAGCTGCCGATCCTACACGTGCCGCAAATCCACGTGTAACAGATAGTATATTAGTACAGTTGGTTGGTCCGCAAAGTGCAAATCCTACTGTGATCAATTACACAGTACGTCCTACATCAACAGCTGTTGAAGGTGTAAATTACAATTTCAGAACTCCTGGAGCAAGAAGTGTAACTATTCCCGCTAACAAATCTGCTGCGTACATACTTATTGATATACCTCAAGGAGTACTTACCACTGCTAATACCAGCAGGCAATTAATTCTTGACCTTGTTGGAAATTCAGAAGTACAGCCAAGTGCTAACTTTAAAAAGTTTTTATTGACTATTCGTAAAAACTAATTTTTCATGATTTATTATAAAGGGGGAACTTTTGCAGGTTCCCCTTTTTTTGTTAAAATATTTGTTGATTTTTTTTCCTTATCACATCATACTGAGTGTATTAAACGTTATCTTTATTTATAGCAATATTATATATGAAATTTAAGAGCTTTTTATTTACGTTGTTATTTTTTGCACGCTTAAATAGCATTAGTGCACAGGTTGTTTCTCAAGATATTAATGGTAGACCTTATAGATTAAAAGGAGCGGTTGATGTTGAAGGCTCGGCATTTTTGAATGATGATTGGCAAAAAGCAACTGTTAAGCTTTCAAACGGGAAAACATATAAAGATGCATCTCTTAAATTTAACCTTGCTGATAATGAGCTTCTTTTTAAAGGGAAAGATGGTGAACCATTTACTTTTATGGAACCAGTAAGTGAATTTGCAATTACAGATGATTTGCAGAATATTCATACTTACAGAAATGATTATAGCTTTGAAGGAGAGTCTCCTGCTACATATTTTGAGGTATTAGCTGATGGAACAACTCAGTTATTGAAAAAGACAACAAAGTCGATAGGTGATTTTAAGGAATATAACGGGCCTATAGTTAAAAAATATGTTACCTCTGTGAAATATTATTTATATAAGGATAAAAAAGCTATACAAATAAAACCAGATAGAAAATCGCTTTTGTATAGCTTGGGTAGTAAACAAGCCGAGCTTGATACCTATATAAAAAATAACAACCTTAATTTAAAGCAAGATGCTGATTTGGGAAAAGTTGTGGTTTACTTTAACTCTATATAACTTCCTTTATCATTAATCCACTGTTTGCTTATAGAATTAATTTTAGGGACATTTAGTAAATTTATACCTGATATATTTTTTAATATTATCTTCTCAGAATACTCATCCCTATTTCCATTAAAAATCAAAGTATTCACTTTGATTTTTTTTTGCCTCAATAGTTCGAGTGATAGTAAGGTGTGGTTTATACTTCCCAAATAATGCTTTACAACTAATATTACTTCGGCGTCGAATTTTTGAATCAAATCAATAACAAAATGCTCATCATTCAAGGGGACCATTAAACCGCCTGCACCCTCTATTATTAATTGATTATCGGTTTCAGGCAACTCAAATTTATCAAGTTCTATTTTTATACCATCAAGCTCTGCCGATTTATGCGGCGAAAAGGGCTGGGTTAACCGATAGGTTTCGGGATGAAAAACTGAAGTGGTATTTGATACTAATGCTTTAACTTTCATCGTATCGCTGTTATTTAAATCGCCCGATTGTACGGGTTTCCAGTAATCGGCTTTAAGTTTTTCAACCAATATTGCCGAAACAACTGTTTTACCAACATCGGTGCCAATGCCGGTTACAAAAAGGGGACGGGGCTTATTCATTGTTATCTAAATATTTTAGGGCATTTACCAAGGCATCAATTTGTGCCGGTGTATTGTAACTATGCAAACATATTCTGAGCCTTTCGGTACCTACAGCCACTGTAGGGCTAAGTATAGGCCGTACATCAAGCCCTGTGTTTTGTAAATGAGCAGCAGCTCTTTTAGTGCGTAGATTGCCGTTTACAATAATGGTTTTTATGGCACTGCTGTAAGCAGCAGCGTGTGTGCCCATTTGAGCGTTAAAGTGAGTGATATTTGCTTGAAGGTTATTTATGTGCTCTGAAGCGCTATTTAATAGCTTATAAGCCATTTTAATGGTTGCCAGCTGATGAAATGGGGAAGCTGTAGTATAAATAAAAGAACGAGCAAAATTAATGAGATAATCACTCAATTTTTTGCTGCCCAGTATTGCCGCACCGTGGCAGCCCATAGCTTTACCATAAGTAATTATGCGGGCAAAAATCTCTTCCTGTAAATTTAATTTATCAACAAGGCCTTTACCAAATACCCCAATGGCATGAGCTTCATCAACAACCAAAGCGGCATTGTACTGGCTGGCAAGTATACAAAGTTCGGTAAGCGGAGCAATATCACCGTCCATCGAATACACACTTTCTACAACAATGTAGCAGTTGCCTTTGGCCTGTTTTAATTTTGTTTCGAGCTCATTGAGGTTATTATGTTTAAAGCTGTACCTGTTTGCATAGCTCAAGCGTATGCCATCAATAATTGATGCATGGGCAAGTTCATCATGAATTACAGTGTCTCCGCGTTGCGGGAGGGATGATAATAACCCCAGGTTGGCATCATAACCCGAATTAAACAGTAAAGCAGCTTCGGTGTTATGGTATTGGGCAATATAAGATTCTAACTCTTCGGCATATGCGGTATTGCCTTTTAAAAGCCTCGAACCGGTTGACCCATTAAAATGGTGAGGGTGATTAAGCAATTCCTGATTAACCAGCTCCTTTAAATCAACTGAGCGTGCAAAACCCAGGTAATCGTTAGATGAAAAGTCGATCAGGTTGTTTTCGGTTTTTAATTGCCTGTAATTGCCTTTGTGTTGCCTTTGCGCTAACCTTTGCTGTATAAATTGCTGCGGACTCAATATGCTTTGAAATTTTGTGCTAAAATAGAAAAAGCGGCCGATAGCCGCTTTTTCTAAATATTATTTTTGAGGTGGAGGAGGGGGATTGCCTCCGCCGCCGCCCTGGCGCATTCTGTTAGCTCTTTCGGCTTGCATTTTATCAAATGCTTCTTTTTGCTCAGCTGTTAAAACTTCTTTAATTTTTACATTCGAAGCTTCCATTATAGGACGCCATGCCTGCATCATAGCCTGACGGTCTCCGTTTGCGGCTGTCATTAAGCTATCGCGTTTTTTGGCTTGAACTTCATAAATAGCTTTTATTTTACCAGTTTGGGTATCATCAAGCTTTAATTGAGTTTGCAAACGTTTGGCTTGCTCTTCAGGTGTTCCACCCATACGGCCACCGCCACCCTGGGCGAAGCTTACCGCGCTTATTCCTAATACGAAACAGCACATTAATAAGATCTTTTTCATTTTTTTAAGTTTGTTTAGTTTTTGATAAAGATATTGGCTATGAGTTTAATAACAACCTTGTAACTTAATTGTTGCTTTGCAGTTTCGAAATTGATTTCTGCATTTCGGACATCATGCTGGTCAGGTTTTCAATGCTTGGCTCAGGCATAGGGGTTGGCAATTGTGTTGATAAATAAGCCTTGGCCTTCCATATTTCTAAAATGTCCTCGCCGCTAATTTCATAAGGATCGTAAGCAGGGTTGTCTGATATTAATTTCAGCTTTTTATTATCTCGATATTTATTGCCAATGCGTTTGTATACCACACCTTCGGTTTTAGAAAGTACCACATAAGTTTCTCCCGGTTTTATATCGCCCCAGTTTTCAACATATTCGCCTATAATTAATGTGCCCGAAACCAGTGGCAGCATAGAGTCGCCTTTTATTTCGAAAGCACGGTAAGTACCTTGCTTAAACATAGGTAAATGTAATTTTGATAAGCCGGCAACATATTCAGGATCGGCATAACCATTCAAATAACCGGCACTTGCTTTTACCGGTACCATTTCAATGTTTTCGTTATCATCCTTATCAACCGTAATACTCAGCACGCGTAAGTTGGCCGGGTTACCTTTGGGTTTGGGTGCCCACTTTTCGTTAATGGTTTCATTAATAAAATCATCTATGCTTATTTCAAAATACAATGCTATTTTTTTTAGCAGATCATATTTCGGATCAGCACGGTCTTCCTCATAAGCACCCACTAACGATCTTTTTATGCCTATTTCGTCGGCAAATTGCTGTTGGGTAAGGCCTTTCTTTTTTCTGAGGAATTTAATATTTGTTGAAATTATTGACATAAAATTTGGAATTACTAAATTTGTTAGTAAAATTTATGCTCATAAAATTAGTAACAATAATTCATTTAGCAAAATTTATTATCAAAATGAAGCAGTATATATATATAATAACCGACAGAAACCGCACTAATTTACATGTAGGCCTATGTACTGATATGATGAAGACCATACAGTTTTACCGTGACATGCCTACCTTGTTTTTTGATAAGGCGCAACAGCTAAACCGTTTAGTATATTTTGAGGAGATTAATACCGAAGAGCAGGCCATGGAGCGCTTTAAATATTTAAGCACCTTTACCCGTGCACAAAAAGAAAAAATGATCAGATCGGTTAATGCCGATTGGATAGACCTTACTGTAGGCTTGAAACTTGAAAGCAATATGAGAGTTCGTCCGTTGCTCAGACCATCATTGGCAACTGCTAAGCGTCCACTTGTTTTTTAAGAAGACGGTTTGCCTTAATTGAGGTAGTATGATGCTGTTTATTCAGCTTATGCTATGTCTGTATGTGACAGTATGGTTTGTAAGGCCATTACATAGCCTTGTCTTTAGGCACTAACACACGTGTTATTAAGTGCATTAGTCCGTTGTTTTCTTCAATATTAAACTGGCTGATAACACTTTTGCCGCCAGTTTCATCTGTAAATTGTATGTTGCGGTTTTCATCAATGCGGGCCGTAAGCTTACTGCCCGCGAGGGTTAAAATGGAAGCCTCGCCATGTCCATCGTTAATGAGTTTCGTAAGGCTTTTAATCGTATACTCACCCGCAAGTATATGATAGCTCAGCACGTTTATCAACTCATATTTGTGGGCCGGTTTCATAAGCGTATCCAACCTCAAACCTAATTGTTGCTTAAATGCACTATCAGGAGGAGCTAACAAAGTAAGTGGCCCCCGGCTTTTTAACGTGCCTACCATATTTGCAGCCCTAACCGCAGCCAAAAACGTTGTATGTGTTTTTGATGCTGTTAAGTTCTCTATAAAATCCATTGCCGAATTTACCGGCGCTCCGTTAACCATTACTGTTTTGCCACTTGATGTACTTGCCCTTACCGAATCCTGGTATGAGGAGCCACGAGGCGGGGTAGTTTGCGCGAATGCAAAACCAGTTGTTAAGAGTAATAGGAGAGCAAGTAGGTTTTTCATAATGATGTTTAAATATAACCACTAATTACCAAAGCTGTTTGTATCAACAAAAAAAGCGGCACAGGCCGCTTTTTTGTTATGAGTATTTGGTTACCATCCTGGAGTAAAATTTAACCCGAATACAGGTTTTTTAACATCTGTACGATTAAATGGAAATGCATAATAAGGCTCAAGAATGAGCGCACCAAACAGGTTAATTCTTAAAGAAACACCAGCACTCAGTGCAGGTACGCGTTGATTCGTATTATATATACCATCGTAAATAGGATTGCCATTACTATCTAATACCGGTTGTTTTTTATCATCAAGGCGTTGTTGATAGTAAAGAAAATCAGGGGCTTTCTGGAATTTAATGCTGTTACCGCTGTTCCAGGCTAAACCGGCATCAAAGAATAGGTTCAGTTCGCTAAACAGGAATTTTGATTTGATGGCCGATAGTTTTTCAGGGCCGGTAAATGGCAATCTAACCTCAAAATTAAACACTGCCACGCGTGAACCTGATAACTGGTCGATAGTAAAGCCGTTTGTACTGTTGGTATTTCCGTTGTAAAAAGTTTGACTTTCATAACCCCTGATCAGGAAGGGATAACCAATATAGTATGGATATAAGCCGGTTTCCTGACCAAAGCGGCCGAAAGCGTTAAACCTTGCGGCAAGTGTTATGGGCTTTAAACGTTCGTACTTACGAAGATCAATAGTTGGTGAAAAGAATTTATATGAACCAACATTGTATTCGGCCTGAAGGCGGTATCTGAAACCACTTAAAGGAGATGCAATGCCAAAGTATGAGTTATCGCCAACTAATGCTGCGCTAACCTGCATCAATGAAAACGAGCGTAAATAACCTACGTTATTATAAGGGTCATTGTTATAATCATCTAATGAAACTCTTCTGCGCCTGTCTTGATATATACCTCCGCCATCAGGGTAATAGGTGCTAAAGCGGTGCACCATGTATGAGTTATGCGAAAAGCCACCACCAAACTCGGCACGGGTACTTTTTGAAAAAGGGTAGGCGGTAAATACGCTGAGCTGATCCTGGAAAATACGGATAATATCATAACGCTCTTCAACGGCATCAACAGTTACATCCTGGTTGGAGCTGTTTTGATAAGTGAATTTACTTGGTACTACATTATAGGTAGCCAATTGATACGGAATGTGCGATAAGCCAACACCAAAGTTCCAACGGCCGGTTTGCTTGATGTAAACGCCTTGCGCACCAAAATCATAGATCTCTCCATTTACCGATGCACCGGCATATATTTGGTTACGGCCTAAAATATCGCTGAATATACCTTGTATACCGCTCGATAAACCTGCCCCATAACTTCCGGCACCGCCTATACCTACGCCAACACCACTACTGGCTAAATAATCCAACTTGAATTGAGGGCGATAGGGAATGTTTTGTATCGAATCGATAGCGATGCGCTGGTACGATAAGAAATTATTTAGGTTGGAGTTTATCAAATCAACCCCAACAGCACGTGGCGGCGGAAGCATGGCTGCCTCGAAATTGGTTTCGGTGCCGCTTACCACTTTGGTGGCTTTAAAGTCGGCCGGTTTGGCATTGTAAAGCGTATACTTTTGGGCACGATAGTATGAGTACATAATATCATTATTAGCCGATACGCTCAATGCCGGCGAAAACTCGGTAATACCCGAAATACCTGTAAACAGGTCGGTCATTTGCTCTACCGAACCGGTAGCTGTAGTGTAACGGTAAAGGTTACGGAAGCCATCGCGGTTTGACAGGAAATAGATCTGGCTACCATCGCCCGAATATTGCGGGTTAAGGTTGTTGGCGCCATCAAATATTTTAATGTCGTTTACTTTGCCGGTAGCTAAATCTAACTCGGCCAAATTAAAGGTGATAGACTGTGAGGTGGTAGCATCATAAGTGCTACGGTCCGAACTGAATACGATCTTCTTTCCATCGCGCGAAAACGCTGGCTGATAATCGGAATATTTATCGTTGGTAAGTTGTTTAACCTGTTTGGTGGTAAAGTTGTACATGTACAAATCGCTTTGACCGTTTGACAGGCCTTGAAATGCCACTAAATTACCATCGGGCGACCAGGTAAGGTTACTAAACTGTCCAACCTTGCCCATTGGGATGTTATGCAAGACCTTTCCGCTCGGTACCGATACCACCAACATGCGGTTGCGGCCTCCTCCAAAAACGCTGAACGCAAACTTTTTACCATCAGGCGACCACGTACCTGCCGATTCGATGAAGTTAAATTCATCAATGTGCGTGTTGGATGTTTTACTCGTGAGCCGTCGTATGATCTTCCCCGTTTTGGCATCGGCCAGGAAGAGGTCGATAGAGAACAGGTCTTTTTCCGAAAGGAAGGTCATGTACTTACCATCCGGGCTGATCGATGGTGCCACGTTCATCTCACCCGAATTTTTATTGTCGATAATACGTGCCCCGGCAGGTGTTTGGGTAGTATCCTTTAACATGGGCTGGTACATGTTAACTATGGAGTTTTTCCATAGGTTCGAAAGCGTTTTATCGTCGTACCCAAAGGTGCGGCGTATGCCGTAATCTAAACCAAAACGGGCTACGTTTTTAAAGAACGGTACAATAATGGTATCGCCATAGGTTGAACCCAGATACGACCAAAAAGCCTCGCCGTAACGATAAGGGAAATACTTGCTGCTCTCGGTTAAATCGCGCACACTCGGTATATCTTTATTCAGATAGGCATCACGCATCCACATGGCGGTGTAAGCATCCTTTTTACCTAATGAGAGGTATTCGGCCATTCCCTCGATCATCCACAAGGGGAGGTTGTTAATATTATTGAGGCTGGTGGTGTCGTTATCGAGCAGGGTATGGTACTGAAAAGCGTGCACCAACTCATGGCCTAATACGTGGCGGGTGGTTTGGTGCGTTTCCATAACGGGCATTACCACGCGGTTTTTTAAACCCTCGGTAACACCACCGGTTCCTACGCTTATCTCGCCGTCGATAGCGGTTGTTTGCTGAAAATCGGGGTGATCGGCATATAGTATGATAGGGTTGGGGCGCTTAAACGTGTCCCTGAATACCTGTTGATGCAGCGTATACCATAATTCGCTTTCCTGCGCAAAACGTTTGAGCAGGCTATCGTTTTTCATATAGTAGTAGATCTCAAAATGAGGTGTTTTGAAAACCTTAAACTTCAGGTTTTTATAACGAACCTTGTTTTGACCAAAATATTGAGCTTGTGCAGGCTTGCTCATCATGCAAACACTCATCAAAACAATAGCAAGCAGGAGGCAAACCTTTTGAAATTTGCTTACAATAAAGTAAACTTTACTCATATACAACGTTTATAACTGTACGGTTAACGCAATAAATTTATTTAAAATACGCTATAAAAGCGCATTGGGTTGCTAATTATTATTAGCTGTGGTATCGGGCGGTAAAACAATTCCGCTATCGGCTGGTGCACTCAGGCTATCGCTAACCGATGATGTATCGACCCTGATACGTGGCGACGGGCACATATACGTTTTGGTGATTTTACTCCACGGCTTAGGGAACGGCCCGTAGGTGTAGCCCGAGTTAGGGTCGGAATAAACCTTCTCCATAAAGGCGCCAAATATAGGCAAGGCTGTGTGCGAGCCTTCGCCGCTTTCTGATGAATTGAAGTGAACGCTGCGATCATCAGCACCAACCCAGACACCGGTAACCAGGTCTTTGGTAATGCCCATGTACCAGCCGTCAACATAATCAGATGAAGTGCCGGTTTTGCCACCAATCTGGTTGCTGTTCTTTTTCCATAGGATAGGATACTCCCACAGTGCTTGTGAGGTACCGCCCGGTTCTTCCATACCACCACGGAACATGTATAGCATCAACCACGCCGTTTCTTCGCTGATCACGCGGGTGCTTTTTAGTTTGAATTCTTCTAAAATATTACCATTATGGTCGGCCACCTTAGTAACCAGCAATGGGTCAATTTTTTCGCCTTTATTGAGGAAGGTACTGTATGCACGTACCATTTCATAAACCGATACATCATTCGAACCCAACGAAACCGATGGCACCGCTTTCAAAGGGCTTTCAATACCGCATTTATGAGCATATTCCACCACCTTATCCCAACCTACCTTCTCGGTAATTTGTGCGGTAATAGAGTTAACCGATTTGCCCATAGCCCAACGTAACGACATTTCGCGATACGAAAAATTATAATCGGCGTTTTTAGGTTCCCAAACTTCGGGTTTGCCATTGTCAGTATAAGAGATCGATACCGGCTTATCGGTAAACTTATCGCAGGGCGAATAGCCATTATCCAACGCGGTTAAATAAGCAAAAGGCTTAAACGTAGAGCCCGCCTGGCGCTTGGCCTGGTTTACGTGGTCGTATTTAAAATATTTATTATCAATACCGCCTACCCAGACCTTAATTTTACCGGTTGATGGCTCAATGGTCATCATGCCGGTATTGAGTAATTTGGTATAGTATTTTATCGAATCTACGCTCGAAAAAGTAGTATCCTGCTCACCGTTCCAGGTAAATACCTTCATGCGCTTGGGCTTGTTAAAGTATTTATTGATCTCAACCGTGTCGCCGTTATATTTCTTTTTAAGCAGTTGGTAAATGGGCAGGCGTTGTTCGGCTTTTGGCAAAAAGTCCACAATTTCGTTTCCTTTCGAGTCGCGCCATGGGTTTTTACCTTTCCATATGTTATTAAAGCGGCGCTGCAGCATCTTCATTTTTTCGGCTACGGCCTCTTCGGCATATTGCTGCAGTTTGGAGTCGATGGTGGTATATATTTTCAGGCCGTCTTCGTAAAGGTTATAGTCATTTTCTTTCAGCCATTTGTCGAGCCATTTTTCAACCGCACGGCGCAGGTAAGAGTCGCCCATACCTTCTTCTTCAACATAGCTTAAATTTAAGCCAACGGGTTGCTTAATACTCTGCTCATATTCCGATCTTTTAAGATAACCGTATTTCTCCATCTGGCTTAAAACCACATTGCGGCGCTCAACTGCTTTTGCCGGGTAACGCATAGGGTTATAAGTTGATGTAGCCTTAAGCATACCAATAAGGGTAGCGGCTTCGGCAGAGGTAAGGTTATTAGGCTTTTTGTTGAAATATTTTAATGCAGCGGTTTGTATACCAAATGAATTGTTTCCAAAAGGCACCGTGTTAAAGTACATGGTTAAAATTTGCTGCTTATTGTAAACATGTTCAATTTTAAAGGCTGTAAGCCACTCTTTAAACTTGAAAGCAATGGTGCGCACCACCGGAATATGCCTGATAAAGCCCTGCGCTTTACGTTTACGGGTTTTAAACAGGTTTTTAGCCAATTGCTGGGTAATGGTACTGGCACCGCGCCTGTCGCCGGTTGCGGTGGATATTAAGCTGGTGAAAAAGCCGTAATAATCAACACCGCCATGCTTGTAAAAGCGTACATCCTCGGTGGCTACCAGTGCGTTTATCAAGTTGGGCGATAGGTCTTTATACTCGATAGGAGTACGGTTCTCTTTGTAAAACTTAGCCAGTAGCTTGCCATCGGCAGTAAAAACTTCTGATGATACCGATAGGGTAGGTTGTTCAATATCCTTCATATCGGGCGAGTAGCCAAATATGCCAAACAGGTTTAACTCGATAGAGCAGAAGAAGATAATTACAAAATATATGAAAATAAGCAGGTAACGCAGTATCGGATTGCGGACACGTTTAAACATTGGATCGATTTGTAAGTTATACGGTTAACAGTTTATGTTTACCGGTTACTAATAACGATAATTTGACCGGTAAATTTTGTGTTAACATCGTGCAAAGCTATTTTAATCATGCAAAATATAACTAAGAATTTTAAAATAAGCAGTAATAAGAAAATTTCTCTTAACGATTTCGATACTGCTTACACCGCCGACTATAAAAAGGAGGATGCTAAAGAACTTTTGGAAGAACTTGTAAGCCAAACTGCCGAACTGCAGGACAAGCTTTATGCAGCTAATAAATACAGTTTGCTGATCATTTTTCAGGCTATGGATGCTGCCGGTAAAGATGGTGCTATAAAGCACACCATGAGTGGCATTAATCCTCAGGGGTGCCAGGTATACAGTTTTAAACAGCCCAGTACCGAAGAGTATGATCATGATTTTTTATGGCGACACTATAAAGCACTGCCCGAACGTGGTAGAATTGGTATTCATAACCGGTCGCATTATGAAAATGTGTTGGTGAGCAAAGTTCACCCCGAGTATGTTTTAAAAGAAAATATTCCGGGTATAAAAAGTACAGATGATATAGGAAAGAAATTTTGGGAACGCCGGTACGAAACCATTAATGCGTTTGAAAAAAGCTTAAGCGAGAACGGAACGGTTATTATTAAGTTTTTCCTGCATTTATCAAAAGATGAGCAAAAAGAACGCTTTTTAAAACGTATTGACGACGGGGCCAAAAACTGGAAATTCAGCAGCGCCGATATTGAGGAACGGGAGCATTGGGATGAATACATGAAGGCTTATGAAGATGCAATTGAAGCTACATCCAAAGAGCATGCCCCATGGTACGTTATACCTGCCGACAAAAAATGGTTTTCACGCATAGCCATTTCACACATCATTGTTGAAACGCTAAAAGAACTTGATTTGAAATACCCCACATTGCCCGAGGAAGAGATGAAGAAACTACAGGAAAGTAAAAAGCTACTAACAGGGGAATAAGCAAAAAAAGCTAATCATATCATTAGGTATGGTTAGCTTTTCAATATTTTAAAATTCAGTTTAGCTCAAATCAATCAGGGCCGAATCGCCTAAGGCTACTTCCTTGTTAATTAAATCTTCGATACTGGTTTCCGACAGGATTTTAAGTGTAGCATCGCGTATATCCATAAACATGCTGCGTATACCGCAGGTGGATTCATTGTGGCATTCTTCGCAACGGTGATAGAAGTTTAAGCTCACGCAGGGAACCATGGCAATAGGGCCATCGGTAATACGTAAAATGCTCACCAAATAAATATCTTTAGGATCTTTGTTAATGGCATAACCACCTCCGGCACCTTTTTTACTGTACAAAAAGCCGGCTTTACGCAGCTCCAGTAAAATTACTTCTAAAAACTTTTTAGGGATTTTTTCCAGCTCTGCTATCTGGGCAATTTGCATAGGGGCTTTATCCTTGTTTTTGCCTAAAACAATGAGCGCTTTAATAGCATATTTAGTCTTCTTCGATAGCATAGATCACAAAATCAGGTGCAATTATATCAAAAAAAATGCAGCCAAATAAAAAGTTGATGTCAATATAGGTTGAAACAGGTTAATTGGTGCCTCAAAATAGATAAATAATTGTATTGTACCAATAATGTTTTAATAACCAGGGCTTATTTGAATATGGTATACCCTTTCGCAGCTTGTAAAACAGCAAAATTTTTATTCTTTGATGTTGCGCACCATTAATACAATAAGCGCACCCAGCATGGCAATTACACCAAACGACCATCGTAAACCCACTGCTTGGGCCACATAGCCTACAAATGGCGGCACCAGCAAAAAACCAAAATAACCTATGGTTGATATAGATGCAATAGCAGCCCCGCTACTCAGCGTAGCCGATTTACCTGCAATACTAAAAACCAGGGGCACCACACAGGCCACGCCCAGCCCAACCAGCATAAAACCCAATGTAGCGGGTATGGCATAAGGCAATATTACAGCAAGAAGTAAGCCCGAAAAAATAAACCAACCGCTATAATTAAGCATGTTTTTAATGCCAATGCGTGCCACTACCTTATCGCCAATAAAGCGGGCGAGGGTCATGGCCACCATATAGGCTACAAATGCGGCAGTTGCGGTAGATTTGCCGGTATTTACGGCTTTCTCAAAATAAATGGCGCTCCAGTCGTACATCGTATTTTCGCAGGCCATACAGGCAAAGCATATTATGGCAAATTTGAGCATGTGCTTATCGGGCAGTATTAAAAACGGCTTGCGCTCAACAGGTTTAGGCTTTTGATTAAAAGTGAAAGGATAAAAGTATACAGAAGTAATGCAGAGCAAAATACTAATAGCCCCTAAATGATATAGCAAGCCAATATTGAAGCTCACCATTAAATATCCAACAGCCGCCCCGGCAAAACCGGCCATACTCCATATGCCGTGAAATGTGGTAATAATTGATTTGCTGTACAGAGATTGCACTCCCACCGATTGTGCATTAACCGACAAGTTGAGCAGGTTACGCCCCGAACCAAAGGCAAACAAAATAATGGCAAACTGCCATACCGTAGTGGCCAATCCTAAAAACAATAAAACAATGTTGAACAGCAAAGCACCAAACATCATAATGCTGCGACTGGTGTAGTGGCTTAGCAAACGGCCGGTTACCGGCATGGTGGCCATTAAGCCTATGGGAAGCGCAAACAGCAGCGAGCCGAGTTGAGCCTCGTTTAAATGTAAATCGTGCTGTACGGTGGGTATACGTGAAGCCCAGGACGAGTACCCGAAACCCGAGATGAAAAAGAAAACCGCGCACCCGATACGTAAATCGCGTGGCGATTTATTCACAAAATCTGCCATTTGCCGCAAAAATACGCATTAGGATAGTCTTTTGCGCGAGTTTTACTTCCTTTTAAGCGATGAATCGCGGATAATAATTTCAGACGGCTGAATGAGTTTGTTGCTTGTCTTTAGTAAGCCGTTATCGGTTTGATTTAGCCGGTCGAGTAATATCTGCGCGGCTACTTCACCCATCTGGTAACCTTTATAGTCAACCGTGGTTAGGTTGGGTTCAATAATACTGGCCTCGGTATCATTGTTAAACCCGGCAAAAGCAATATCCTGTGGTATGCGGATGCCGTTACGTTTAAGTTCCTGCATGCAGCTAACCGCACAGGCATCATTGGTTACAAACACCGCATCGGGTCGGTTTTCCATAGCCAGTATTTGTTTGGCCGCGTCTATCCCGGCCTGTAGGGTAAGGTCGGTTTGTATAAGCAAGTTTTCATCAAAGGTCATCTGGTAATCTTCTAATGCCTTTTTGAAACCTGCAAAGCGGTCGGCAGCCACACTGCTCAACCGATAAGCGGTAACGTGAGCTATACGCTTGCATCCTTGGGTAACCAGGTGTTCGGTAATATCATATGCCGCTTTAACATTGTCAATTTCAATACCCGGGCATTGCGGGTGCGGCCAAACCCGGTCGAAATATACCAGTGGGATTCCACGTTTAACAAAGCTCTCAAAGTGGTCGGCATTTTCGGTTTCGTACGCTAATGATACCAGCAGGCCATCAACCCGGTTATTATACATAGCCTGGGCAATATTGATCTCTTTATTGATATTATCGAGCGACTGACTTATGATAAGGTTATACCCGGCATCACTCAATTCCTTCTCAACACCAGCAATTACGTTCGACATAAAACTACTGTTCAAATTACCTACAATAATGCCAATGATATTGCTTTTGCGCTTGCGCAGGTTGCTTGCCATCTGGTTAGAACGGTATCCCATTTCCTGTGCGGCTTCCTGCACTCGCTTTTTGGTGTTGATGTTAACAGAAGGATGATCCATTAAAGCCCGGCTAACCGTTGCTGCCGAAATATTTAACGCCCTGGCTATATCGTATATGGTAATTTCTTTTTCAGGAGTACTCATCGTACAAAATACATTAGATGTATGTAAAGGTAATGTTTATCAGCAATAAATATAATGTGTTAAAAGCACACTAAAGTTGGTGTTTAAAGGAGCTAAAAAAAAAGCTGCCCTTTAATCAGGCAGCCTTCATTTTAATAGATTTGCAAAAGGATTAACCTTTACGCTGAATAGCTTTTTGTGCAGCAGCAACAATAGCCGGAGCATTTAGCTTATATTTTTCCATCAGTTGCTCAGGTGTGCCCGATTCGCCGAACGAATCATTAACGGCAACGTACTCTTGCGGTACCGGCAGGTTTTTAACCAATACCTGTGCTACCGAATCGCCCAGGCCGCCTAAACGGTTGTGTTCTTCGGCAGTAACTACGCAACGTGTTTTGCTTACTGATTTCAGGATAGCTTCTTCATCCAAAGGTTTGATAGTGTGGATGTTGATAACCTCGGCCGAAATACCCATCGCTTCCAGTTTCTCACAGGCTTGTATGGCTTCCCATACTAAGTGACCGGTTGCAATAATGGTAACATCGGTACCTTCGCTAACCATCCAGGCTTTGCCAATTTCAAAAACCTGATCGGCAGGGGTGAAGATAGGCACCACCGGGCGGCCAAAGCGCAAATAAACCGGGCCATGATGCTCAGCAATGGCAATGGTAGCTGCCTTGGTTTGGTTATAATCGCAAGGGTTAATAACGGTCATGCCTGGAAGCATTTTCATCATGCCCAAATCTTCTAATATCTGGTGGGTAGCACCGTCTTCGCCCAGGGTTAAACCAGCGTGCGAAGCACAAATTTTAACGTTCTTGTCTGAATATGCTACCGACTGACGAATCTGATCGTAAACACGGCCGGTTGAAAAGTTGGCAAATGTACCTGTGAACGGAATTTGGCCGCCAATGGTCATACCTGCTGCAATACCAATCATGTTGGCCTCGGCAATACCTACCTGTACAAAACGCTCAGGAAACGCATTGATGAAGTCCTGCATTTTAAGTGAGCCTACCAAATCGGCACACAGGGCTACCACTTTAGGGTTGCGTTTACCAGCCTCAAGCAAACCTGCTCCAAAGCCCGAACGCGTATCTTTTTTCTCTGTATATGTATACTTGGTCATACCTCTCCTAAATCCTCTCCAAAGGAGAGGACTTTTTGTTTTTAGGGTTATGTTAAATTTTGTTAATATAAATTCTCTTTTTCCCTCCCCCTTTGGGGGAGCCGGAGGGGGTTAGTAATCGCCCAACGTTTCCGGCAATTGATCTAAAGCCTGCTGCAATTGCGCATCGTTAGGTGCAACACCATGCCATTTGTGGCTACCCATCATAAAGTCAACGCCGGCACCCATTTCGGTTTGCATGAGTATCATAACAGGTTTGCCTTTGCCGCTTAGGCTAATGGCTTTTTGCAGGCCTTCAACAACCAAAGTCATATCGTTACCTTGCATTTCCATTACCTCCCAGCCAAATGCTTCAAACTTAGCGCGCAGATCGCCTAATGATAATACCACTTTGGTAGGGCCATCAATTTGCTGGCCGTTAACATCAACCGTAGCAATCAGGTTATCAACACGGTTGTGAGGAGCAAACATAGCTGCTTCCCAAATCTGGCCTTCCTGTAACTCACCGTCGCCGTGCAGGGTAAACACCAGGCGGTCGTCGCCATTTAATTTTTTGCTTAGCGCAGCGCCAATACCTACCGATAAGCCCTGGCCTAATGAGCCAGATGCTATACGAATACCCGGTAAACCTTCGTGAGTAGTAGGGTGACCTTGTACGCGTGAATTTATCTTACGGAACTCGGCTAATTCAGCCTTGTCAAAATAACCTGAGCGAGATAATACTGAATAAAATACCGGCGATATGTGGCCGTTTGATAAAAAGAAAAGGTCTTCACCTGCGCCTTCCATGTTAAATGAAGGGTCGTGTTTCATGATAGAAAAATACAGGGCTACCAAATAATCGGTACAACCCAATGAGCCACCCGGGTGACCGCTTTGACAGCCATGCACCATGCGCACAATATCGCGGCGCACTTGTGAAGCAATGCCTTTAAGCTCTAAAATATCTTGTGTCATTTTTGTAGTTGAATTGTTATAAGAGGAGCGGGGAGCGGAGATAAAAGAGCGCGAATTTTCTCCGCTCCATGATCCTCGCTCTCCGCTCTAAAAAATTTACTTCACTGCTGCCGCTGCTTTAGCGTGGTCGGCCAGGAACTGGGCAAGACCATTATCAGTTAACGGGTGTTTTAATAATGCAGTAATTGCGCTTAACGGACCGGTAATTACATCGGCGCCTAATTTAGCACAGTTAATAATGTGCATAGCATGACGAACTGAAGCAGCCAGGATCTGAGTTTCGTAACCGTAGTTATCATATATTAAACGTATGTCTTCGATCAGCGTTAAGCCATCGGTTGAAATATCATCTAAACGGCCAATAAACGGCGATACGTAGGTAGCACCTGCTTTGGCAGCCAATAAAGCCTGGCCAGCCGAAAATACCAGTGTACAGTTGGTTTTAATACCTTGTTGGGTAAAGTATTTAATGGCTTTAACACCATCTTTGATCATGGGTACTTTAACTACAATACGTTCGTGCAATTTAGCCAGGGCCAAACCTTCGGCAACCATTTCATCATACGTAGTTGCAATAACTTCGGCGCTAACATCACCATCGGTAATGTCGCAAATGGCTTTGTAGTGTGCAATTACATTGTCTTGGCCAGTAATACCTTCTTTGGCCATGAGTGATGGATTGGTGGTTACACCGTCTAAAATACCCATGTCATGGGCTTCGCTAATTTGAGACAGGTTGGCCGTGTCGATGAAAAACTTCATAATTTAATGTATGTGGATGAATTAAATGTCAGAATAACACTTATTTTTAATTTGTTAAAGCTAAAGATTGAGCCGTAAAAATGCAATTAATTTTTTAGCTAACCTAAATATTTTTTGCAATCGATTGTATTTTTTATTTCAAGCATAATCTATTGTGGAATAAATATGGCTGGCAGTTTTTAAAAAGCTTCGCCCAAACCAAACCTTATTGAAGAGAACCCCTTACTCATGCCGTAGTCGATAGCAATGTTGGTATTGGATGTTTTATTGAATTTAATGCGTAACCCGCCGCCGCCTGCAGGGTGAAAGTAATTGAACTGGCGGGTGTCGGGCTCATTAACCGTGGTTACGTTTGCAAAAAGCACAAAGCCTAACAAACCGTTACGGGTAATACTGCGACGATATTCGGCCTCGGAGTACCAAAGTGCCTGGCCGCGATAACGGTTTTGTTCAATACCCCGGCCCGAGTTATTGTAAAAATCCCAACCAACGGCTGGTAAACTCAAATAGGGGGTGCCGCGGTCCATGGTAGTCCAAAAATAACTCCACAAGGCTAATGTATTTTGGCGCGAGGTGTTGCCCGGGCTTAATGAGATGTATTTACGTATATCGGCATAAACAGAAGACCAGGACCTGTTGCTACCGAAAACTTCGGAATTGTAGCGGTATACCAAATTGGCATAGCAGCCGGGTAGCGGGTTGATGGAGTTATTACGGGTATCATACAACAAGTTTAGCGTTACCCCCGACGAGAATGAATTTTGACCATAAGCAGTTCCAAATTGATAGCCCGATGCATCGCCAAGTTCAGGATCTTGTTTGTTGGTTACTATACGCATATGGTAATCAAGGTTGTAGCCAATACCTGCAAAAAGGTAGGGTTTTATACGGCGTAACAAGCTTTGATAAAATCGGATGTATTTATAATCGACACGCATGCGGGCATTTTCGGGCGTGTTGCCGCCCAAACCCCAGGTATCTTGCGGGTATACTAAAAAGCGTGTATCTCCTGCTATATACCATTTATTATCATTTAGCCATACGCTTGAACGCAACGGTAAACCAAACCGACCATTAAAGTTAAAATAAGGGGTGAAACTGATGTTAGATAGGTTGGTAGTTTTATCGTTACCCATGTAAAAACTGGCCGTGGTGGAGGTTACAAACATTTTACCGCCGCCGCTTGGCAGGGTAGATGCCGTAGGTAAAAACGAAAAATATACTTTGCCCTCTTGTGGCTCAACACGGCTGCTTGATCGTGTTTTGGGTTTGAATACCAGTTTAAAAACGTCTATCAGGTCTTTTTGACCAACCGTATCATACTGTACCTGTTTAAAAGTTGATACCACCGCGTTACTGTCCTGCGCCAATAAGGCTACGGGAAACAGGAGCATGCTTAATAAAAACTTTAATCGTATTATCATTAGTACGGTTTACATGTATAATTTCACTTGGTTTGATGAGGTTGATAATGGTTGTAATTTACAAGCTATAACTCATTATTGCAATACTATGACAGTAATGATTTTGTTAAACGGCTTGTTAAACATGTTTGTTTGGATTATTGAAGCTTTTATAAACAAAAAAACGCTAACATTTAATGATAGCGTTAAATAGTATATTGTTGATTGATTGGAAATGATTAAGGTTTGCGCTTATAATTTGCGCGGCGATAAGCTTTGGCCTTTTTTTCTTTTGAACGGCGGCTTTCATTACCAATAATATAACCACCGCCGGCGCCAATCGCTCCACCAATTATGGCACCTTTGGCATTACCGCCAATTAACCCGCCGGCTACTGCTCCGCCGGCACCACCAATAATAGCGCCCTTGGCCTGCGAACTCATGCCTTTCTTTTTGCGGGTTTGCGCAAACGAGGCATTTGTAAAGCTGATGATAAGGGCAATTATTAGGCTGAATAGAAAAATGTGCTTTTTCATGGTATGCTTTCTTTTGTGTATGATGCCTGTTATTACAAATTGTGCGCCAAATACTTTAGTAAACCGGGAGTAAGTATGTTATTTATACTTCGAGCAAATAGTAAGTATGCTCGTACCCGGCTTTACTTAACACCTGTTTAGCTACATTAAATACCTTGATATCACTGTTAACTATACGTCCCTCAAGTGTGCCTGCATGGGCATGGCCATGAAAAGCTGCAATTACATTATTACGTATCAGCGGTTCAGCCAGGCGAGATGAGCCCAGGAATGGATAGATTTCTTCGGGCTCACCAACCACAGTAGCTTTAATTGGCGAATAGTGCAAAACGGCTATCTTCTTATCTACCTGAAACTCGCCCTCTAACTTATTCAACGCACGTTCGAGGTGCAGGGCTTCATCAACGGCTTCCTGTACATAAGCCTTGTTGGCATCTTCTCCAAACATGGTTAACAGGTAACGGTCAAACCCGCCTCCAAAACCTTTAACCCCGGCAAAGCCAACACCGCCTATAACAATCGATTCGCCATCAAGCACGTGTACGTTAGCGTTTTGTATAGTTTGCCTTATAAGTTTATGCCTGCCTTTTTCGTAATCATGATTTCCCAACACGCAAACAACAGGTATGCTGCAGGCGCGTAGTTCTTCGGCAAGTATAATGGCTTCGTCTTCATCGCCGGTATCGGTCAAATCTCCGCAAATCAGCAATACATCGGCCTTTGCCGATACCTCTTTAAAATAATTTACCCACTTTCCTTTGTCGTTTTCTTTTACATGTATATCGCCAACGGCTGCAATGCGGGTTACTTTCTTTTCGTCCATACGGCTTAAACAGTTTTAATGGTGTACGATTTATAATCCCAGTCTTTCACATCAACACTGTACTGGGTTTGGTCGATCATTGGGCCACGGCAAACCTTTTCTTCGGGCGATGGCAGGTCGAATTGTTCGGCAGCCCGCCTTAATAGTTCATCATATATCCACCGCGGTATAATCTCTTGATAATCGGCCGGGTATACAAACTGAAAATTTACGAGTTGTCCTAAAAGCAATTGCCAATGCTGGTCGAGCCTGAAGAGTAAGTGTTTCCAATCGAGGTTTTTACCATATTGCACCAGCAGGTGATTTATATCTGCACCATCATAGCGCTCACGGTTTTGAACATATATTTTGCTCCATATCAGTTCTTCAGGGCCTAACAAGCGTAGGTTACGGTCAAAAAAACTGGCATCAACCGCACGCTCAAACCAGGTGTCGTCAACCTTGCAAATATTGTTTACCGTATCAAAAATGAGGTCGATAAAATAATCGCCCTTAAATATTTTGGCCAGCCAACGGGCATCGGTAAACTGGGTTTCGTAGCCCCTTTCGGCAAAGTATTTCATAATGCGGGGGCAATCAACCGATTTGCAGTAAACATCCAAATCCTTGGTATCCCTGTAAATTCCACTGTAATGAAATATGGCAAATGCGCCGCCCAGCAAGTATTCAATGCCGCTATCCTGTAAATGGTCTAATGCTTCCTGGTAAAAAGCAATGCAATCCTCATCGTCGTTAATTCTCATGTGTTGTGTAATAGGAGCGGCCTTTTGTCGCTTATTAAACAACCTTAATTTAGGGTATAGTGTTTTATAAATACTGTAATACAACACTCGCAGCAGGGAAAATAAGTTAAAGAACAATAATAAAAACAAAAAAAGCGACTGGTTATTACCAATCGCTTTTGCACTATCAAATTAAGTTAAATTCTTATCTGTCCGGTGTTCCACGTTCGCCTAACTGCTTAATCAGTTCATCGGTAAACTGGCGTTCGCTCTGGTAAATTTTATTCACCTTATCGGCCGGCATGATCTTTAAAAACTCGGTATTATATTTCTTTTTAATATCAACCAGTTGCTGATCATATTGCAGATCTTTTTGCATTTGGTCTTTTGAGTTATTGTTAAGCAGGTTTACGCGTTTAGCTTTACGCACATCACTTATCTCCTGATGATACTGGCGGTACAAAGGCCAAAATTTCGACTTTTCATCGTCGGTTAATTTAAGCTGAGTATCAACGTAATTCTCCCTAATTGAAGCAAGTTTTTTATTAGGGACCGAATTGTTTCTGAAACTTGCTGGCGGTTGGCTAAACACCTCATAACCGGCAAATACCATGAAAGTAAAAAGTATATATTTAAGTAACCTGTTCATTATAATCAATTATTGCACGTCAACATAATCTTGTATGGCAGCTCTCAATGCGTTGCTATCTATTTGCGTACCATCGGCAATTACTTTATGCTCGGTTTCAGTAGCCTCTGTTTGGTTCTCTAAAAAGTTACGGATGTCATCAGTTGGCACCTCGGCTAATTGTTTGTGCAAAACACTTGCATCGTGCGAATTAAATAAAGGGGCATCGGTTAAAAATAGTGCTGCACCCAAAATGATGGCAAAACACGCAGCCGATGCGTATTTAAAAGCTGCACTTGATACCAACTTACGGATAATGCCTGTTGGCTTCAATGGCATTTGCACTACTTTTGCCTCTTCTTTATAAATAGTTTGGCTTAAAATGTTGTGCTGTAAAGTATCAAAATATCCTGCCGGAACTTCAAATGCATTATCATTAGCCTGGGTAGCTTCCTCTAAAGCTATACGGTTTTGAATGTTACTGCTCAGCTCCTCAAAGTAACCTTGTGGTACGGTAAAGCTTTCTGTTTCACCGGCTAAAGATTCTTCGATAGCTATGCGGCTTTGAATGTTGTTGCTCAACTCTTCAAAGTAACCTTGTGGTACGGTAAAGCTTTCTGTTTCACCAGCAAGCGCTTCTTCAATAGCAATTCGGCTTTGAATATTGTTGCTCAGCTCTTCAAAATAGCCTTGCGGTACCGTAAAGCTTTCTTCATGTTCGCCTAAAGCTTGTTCTAAAGCTATGCGACTTTCAATATTGCTGCTTAATTCCTCAAAGTAATTTGTTGGAACGGTAAATGCATCGGTTTGGCCGGCCAATGCCTCTTCAATGGCAATACGGCTTTGTATATTACTGCTTAATTCTGTAAAGTAGTTTTCAGGAACTGTGAAGCCTCCGGTAAGGCCGGCTTGTTTAATTTCTTCCAAATGTACACCCGATATGATCCGCTCGCTCAAATCATTAAAGTACCCGGCAGGCACATCAAAAGCATTACCCGGTTGGGGCAGCTTTTGGCGCCAGGAATCGTCTTCCGGCAGGTCTTTATGTTCTATATCGATTTCCATATCCCTCGTTTGATTGATTTGAAACTAAAAGGTTTAATGTAATATGAAAAATTAATCGTTTGATAATAAGTGCGCTTCGATCTTTTTTACTGCCAGGTGAAAAGATGCCTTTAACGCTCCCACACTTGTACCCAGTATTTCCGAAATCTCTTCGTACTTCAAATCATCGTAATACTTCATGTTAAACACCAGTCGTTGTTTATCAGGCAGGGTAAGCAAAGCTTGTTGTAGTTTTTGCTGAACCTTGTCGCCGCTGAGGTAAGTACTATCGGCCATTGATTCGGCCAGTTCGTACGATACATCATCCAACGAAATGTTATTCTTTTGTTTCTTTTTGTTTAAAAACGTGATGCACTCATTCGTGGCAATACGGTACATCCAGGTGTACAGTTGGGCATCGCTCCTGAAACCCGGCAGGTTTTTCCATATTTTAATAAATACGTCCTGTACCAGGTCATCGGCATCGTCATGGTCAATAACCATGCGGCGCACGTGCCAGTATATTTTTTGCTGATACTTTTTCAGCAATAAGTTAAACGCTTCGTTCCGGGTACGTTCGTCCTGAAACTTGGCAAGTATCTCGGTATCGCTAACGGATGCTGACATCTAAATTTATATCTGTTGGATGGATGTTAACGTGATAGGTTTAATGCTAAACCTTTTATTTTAACAATTAAGCTAAGTTATAAAAATGTTTTTATTTAGCTAATTATAGTAAACAAGGTAAATAGATCTCTCGAAAAATTATGGGTAGCACTATTCCGCTCTTCAGAGGGGTAGGGGTATGTTTTTTCATGCCGGAAAGTTTGCTAAACACACCCCTGCTAACGCTCTATGCTAACCCGCCCCCTCTCAAGAGGGGAAGAAAAGCATACAAGCTAATTACGCCTTTAATAAATCGAGTACCTGTTGTGATGAGTTTTTGGTATCAACCTTATTTATCACGTGGCTTATAACACCTTCGGGATCTATTATAAATGTGGTGCGTACGGTGCCCATATAAACTTTACCATACATGTTTTTTTCGCCCCAAACGCCGTAAGCGGTCACAATTTTTTGCTCCGGGTCGGCAATAAGGGTAAACGGCAAATTGTATTTGGTCTCGAATTTTTTGTGCGATTTTTCATTGTCAATGCTCACGCCAATCACCTCAAAACCTTGTGAGGTTAAAAACTGGTAATTGTCGCGGAAATCGCATGATTCGGCTGTACAGCCGGGCGTATCATCTTTGGGGTAGAAGTACAGGATAACGGTTTTGCCTTTAAAATCGGCCAGTGATACTTCTTTGCCATTCTGGTCTTTGGCGGTAAACTCGGGGGCTTTATCGCCCGCTTTTAATGTCGACATAGTAGTAGTGTAAGTTTTATCGGTTAAAAGTAGCTTTATATTGAGCAACATTGTCTTTGGCATCGGTAACGGTTACTTCAAACTCGTGCTTGCCTGCGCCAACGTTCTCATCAAAGGTATATTTAAAAATACGTGTTTTATAATCCTGGGTAAGCAAAACCCACTTGCCGTCAATTTTAGCAACAACCGATTTTATGCCCGACAGATCATCACTTGCCCTAAGCGTAATGCTTCGTACAGCTGCAAGGTTAGCACCATCTTTAATGTTAATGGGCGTAATGCGCGGCGCAGTAGTATCAACCTTAATATAAAAATCGCCAAAGCCGGCCGGTTTGGCCTTTACGTAGCCGTTCTCATATTTTCCACCTACGCTGCCGCTAAGTGCATTTACAATAACGGCTTTGTTGGCTAAATGCCCAATGGAGGCATCGGGTTTTATCCAAACCTCAATGTTTTCGTGGATAGGGGTAAGGCGGTTATGAATACGGTGCGTGGCCGAAAATGCACCGGGTTTAGCCGGTTGGGTGCTGTACTGAAAATCGAGATCGTCATACAAATTTCCGGATTCTACAATTACTTTAACCGGGCCGTTGTTAAACTCATTACGCTGATTGTAGTTGAATTTGGTACCTGTATAATTTACCACCGGGCGGTCTTTAGGAATGCTGGATTGTACTTTTAGTTTGAGCGATGATGTGTTACCGGCCACATCTTTTACTAAATACTCCACATCATGCAGTAAGGTATCGCGGAAACTCATGATGCCCCGGTTTTCTGATTGCGGGTAAATGGTAATATGGCTGCCGGGTGGGATGAAACATTTTTGAATCCAGCGGTGTGACTGTATATATTGCGGGTAATCGATATATCCGTTTATGGCATGGGTTTGATCGAACGCAAAACGCTCAACGGCAAAAGTGTAAACCGTTTTGCCGTCTAATTTAAGTTCGAGCGAGTAAATGCCATTGCGGTTGGCCGATGAATTGTTCACGTCGTTGGCGGTAATACCAAAGCCAATATCGCCACTCAAAAACAGGGTTTGCGGTTTGGTTAAACGGTAATTGCCCGAAGCACCGGTAACGGCATACGGTTCGCGAAAGGTATTCTCGCTGAAAGGCCTGCCGTTTAAATGATAAACGCTGATGCCGCTTATGGCAGGCGGAATATTATCAGGTATTGTCAATCCAAACAGTTGTGGATTGATGGTTTCTTCGGTAAGCGAATCTCTCAACTCAAAGTGCAGGTGAGGGCCGCCCGATGCACCTGTATTGCCCGATATGGCAATAAGCTGCCCCTTGGTTACCGGGAACTGAAACGGCTGCAGTTTAAAATCAATTTCAAAGCTTTGATGCTCGTACTGGTATTTGCGCACGGCGGCGGCCAGTTCGGGCGTTAAATGATCAAGGTGGGCGTATACCGAGGTGTAGCCGTTAGGGTGGGTTAAGTATACCGCATTACCAAAACCACCTAATTGTACCCTTAACCGCGACACGTAACCATACATGGCGGCATGCACCGGGAAGCCAATTTGCCGGTTGGTCCTGAAATCGAGCCCGGAGTGGAAATGGTTTCCGCGTAACTCGCCAAAGGAACCGGCGGTGCTTGGCGGCAGATCTAACGGATACTGGAATACGCCTTTAGGGTAGGGTTTACTTTGAATAACCTCTTGCGCCCGGATGCTGTGTAATGTAGTAAGGCATCCGAGCAGGCAAAATAGTTTTTTTAGCATCAATAATTATTTAACGTGAAAATCGAGTAATTTTTGTCCGTCCAGATAACCCTCTAAATGGTCACCTTGTTTTACGGCCGATACACCTTCAGGTGTGCCGGTGAAAATTAAATCGCCTTTTTTCAGCGTAATGTATTGAGATACAAATGCTATTAAGCGTTCAAAAGAAAATAATAAATCTTTAGTATTGCCGTCTTGGCGGGTTTGCCCGTTAATGTCGAGCTTGAGGTTAAGGTTATACAAATCGGCAAACTGTGCTTTGGGCAAAAAGTTGCTGATAGGAGCCGAGCCATCAAAACCCTTGGCAAGTTCCCAGGGCAGGCCTTTTTCTTTATGGCGGGCTTGAATGTCGCGGGCGGTAAAGTCAATTCCTAAACCAATTTCATCATAATAATCGGCCGCAAATTTCTCGCTGATGTGCTTGCCTTCTTTACAAACTTTCAAAACCAGTTCTATCTCGTGGTGTACATCCTGCGAAAAATCGGGCAGGTAAAACGGTTTATTGTCTTTAAGCAGGGCGGTATCGGGCTTCATAAATATGACCGGTGTGGTAGGTACCGGGTTATTTAGTTCTTTGGCATGCTCGGCGTAGTTGCGGCCTATGGCTATAATCTTCATACAATATTTGAGTAAAGTTCAAATCTATAAAATTATTCAACTCAGAATGGCTGTAATTTAGGTTAAAGATTATTTTATTAATATTTATAATAATATTTTAATAAATAATGATGGAGGGTTATTTGTATGTATAATTAATGTAACAGATATGTTATAGTTATAACTTATGGGTGTAATAATATCTTATAGTTGTATATTCGAACTCCCTAAAGCCATTTGATTTAATATTAATACTTATCCACCATGGCCGAACAAGCGGTGTGTTGCCCCAAATGCAAAAAGCCATTCAGTTACCGTGTACCACGGGGGGCTTTAATTAAATTATTTTTGTTTTTTTTGCCTTTAAGGCGTTATTTCTGCAGCTCATGCTTTAAAAAGAAATACGTATGGTATAGCGGTGGTGAAAGGCATTCAAGTAAACAGCACCGCACACATCAGTCTGCCTGAGAATAAAAGAAAGGTTTTGCTTAGAGTATGGTAATGCGCTTAATTACCGATTCGGTACCCACCATTACCCGTAAAAAGTAAAAGCCGCTGGTAAGCCGGTAGCTGGTAAGGTCGCGCGTAAACTTTTGTTCGCCCGAGTCAACCCGTTCCGAAAACAGGGTAGCCACGTTATTTCCTAAAACATCTACAATTTTAATAGTTACATTGGTATTGCGCGATAGCATGTACTTCAAATTGATCTGCTGGTCGCGCTCGCTTACTGTTGTAGGGAAAATTTGTACGTTGCTTAAAAGTTTATCGGCGGGTACCGGTATGGTTGGTTTAATATTAGCATAAGGCGAAGGCTTTATTTGTGGCATGGTGCCAGTTGCCAACCCGTTTTTTAAATAAGAGTTTTTTTGAGGCTTAGGTTGTTTACGATTATAAACCGTATCGGCCTTTGGCCTTTTACCCGGACCAAAAGTAAAGGCAAAGTTTATGGATACTGCTACTGCAATTATTATTATCCATAAATGATTAAAAGTATATCTTTGCCCCATATTTACATTTAATACAAAGGTACTAATAAAACAATTACCCGTTAACGTGTATAAAGTACATATATTAATTTTAACAAATTTTAACAAAAATTAGTTTTACGGGTTAAGTTAGTAAAATGTTTGCTTTTTACAGGCATTCAGTGGTTTAAGTGTAATTAGTCACTCGTTCTATTTTGATAATTTTTTATATTTAAAAGTGTCATCACATCATAAAGATCTGCAAAAACTGACAGCCGCCGGGCTGCTCATCAGTTTAGGTATTATCTATGGCGACATAGGTACGTCTCCCTTATACGTTTTTAAGGCCATTATTGGCGAGGGCAACCGGATTAGGGAAGACGTTGTTTTGGGCGGGGTTTCGTTAATATTCTGGACGCTTACCCTGCAAACCACCATTAAGTATGTAATTATAACCCTGCAGGCCGATAACAAGGGCGAGGGGGGGATATTCTCTTTGTTTTCGTTAGTAAGGCGGCGTGCCAAGTGGCTCATTGTACCGGCTATTTTAGGTGGCTGTGCCTTGCTGGCAGATGGCATTATTACCCCGCCAATTACCATATCGTCGGCCATTGAGGGTTTACATGCCAAATACCCTAATGTGCCAACCATGCAGGTGGTAATGATCATTATTGCCGGCTTATTCTTTATACAGCAATTTGGTACATCGTTAGTGGGCAAGGCATTCGGGCCAATAATGTTTTTGTGGTTTACCATGATGGGGGTGTTGGGTATTATGTATATCGTCCAAATGCCATCTATCATTAAGGCGCTTAACCCTTATTATGCGGTTCATCTTTTAACCTCTGTAAACCACGTAGTTGCTTTCAGCGTTTTAGGCGCTGTATTTTTGTGTACTACAGGTGCCGAGGCTTTATACTCAGATTTAGGACACTGCGGCCGTTCAAACATACGTGTGAGCTGGATCTATGTAAAAACCTGCCTTATTTTAAATTATTTAGGCCAGGCTGTTTGGTTAATGCAACGCAGCGGGCAAGAGATAAACCTGAATATTCAAAATCCTTTTTACCAGATCATGCCTCCGGGCTTCCTCATTTTTGGTATTGGTATAGCCACCGTGGCAGCCGTTATTGCCAGCCAGGCTTTAATATCAGGCTCCTATACGTTAATATCTGAGGCCGTGAGACTTAACTTGTGGCCTAAGGTAAAAATCAACTACCCATCTGAGCAAAAAGGCCAGTTATATGTACCCAGCATTAACTGGATCATGTGTGCCGGCTGTATTGGTGTGGTTTGGCTGTTTAAAGAATCGGCCAAAATGGAAGCAGCTTACGGTTTAAGTATAACTGTTGCCATGTTAATGACCACTATACTGGTTTCAAAATTCCTTAAACGCCGTAAGGTACCAACGTATTTGATATGGTTGTTTTTGGCCGTTTACTTTTTGGTTGAAGGCATTTTCTTATACGGTAACCTCAAGAAATTTGTTGATGGTGGCTGGTTTACGTTAAGCATTGGCCTGTTACTGTTTGGGGTGATGTGGAGCTGGCATACCGCGCGCCGTATACGTAACCGTTATGTGAAGTTTGTAGAGGTAGAAGATTACTACGAGATACTAAAAGAGCTTAGCGATGATGATAGTGTGCCTAAATATGCCTCACAACTGGTATATCTTACCAGTGCTAACTTTAACTCCGAGCTTGAATCGAAAATTATTTACTCTATATTACAAAAGCAACCCAAACGGGCCGATGTGTATTGGCTGGTGCATGTTGACGTAATGGACGAACCTTATACCCGTGACTATGAGGTTGACTTTTTGGTGCCTAACAAGGTTATCCGTATCGACTTTAAACTGGGTTTCCGTGTGGAGCAGCAAATTAACCTCTTGTTTCGTAAGGTTGTAGAAGACCTGGTTAAAAAGGGCGAGGTTGATATTACCAGTAAATATACATCACTTAATAAGCGCAAAATTGTGGGCGATTTCCGCTTTGTGGTAATTG
This sequence comes from Mucilaginibacter terrae, assembly GCF_031951985.1. Taxonomy (NCBI): domain Bacteria; kingdom Pseudomonadati; phylum Bacteroidota; class Sphingobacteriia; order Sphingobacteriales; family Sphingobacteriaceae; genus Mucilaginibacter; species Mucilaginibacter terrae. Next base: position 4,985,899 of record NZ_JAVLVU010000001.1, read on the forward strand.
AGAAAGTGCTGTCGCGTTCGCACAGCCTATCTTTTTATGAACGGGTAATTATGGTGGTATACAATCAGCTTAAAAAGGTAAGTATATCCGAAGAGCGGGGTTTTGGTTTGGATCTGAGCTTTGTAACGGTTGAAAAAGTACCCCTCATGCTGGCCGACCCTGAAAGTGTAGAGATAAACCGGGTGGTGTAAGGTTATCAAATTTCATTATTGTCATTTCGAACGATAGAGAGAAATCTTATACGCGCGATTGAAGCGATGTTTAAGATTTTTCGTTACCATCCGAAATGGCATTTTTTGTATTTATATATCTCATATTCGTGAAATTCGAGAGAGTTCGCTTTTAAGATAAGCACAAATATTGTGTCTGTTTATTTGCGCTTTAAAAGCCCTTTGCTCATACCCTGCGAATGCATAAAAGGGCGGTTATCCATAAAAGTGATCCATATAATGGTACTAATGGTTCCAATGATCGATCCCGCTGTTACATCCTCAAAAAAGTGCTGGCTTAAATACATGCGCGAGTACGCTACTGCCATAGCCATCAGTAAAAAAATAAAGCCCCAGCGTTTATTTACTGCCAGGTAGGAGAGTACCACCGCTGCCGAAAATGCCGAAACGGTGTGACCTGATGGAAAGCTGTTGTTGTGCAGTAAGGATATGCCTTTTACAAAATGAATTTCAGCAAGCTCTTTTTCAAAATAAACCACCGGGCGGGGAGCTTTAACAATATGTTTGACAATTTGAACGGTAATTCCGCTCACCGCAAAACTGGTTATCACCAGCAGCGTTTTACGATAGCTGAATAACAACATAACGAGTGTTACCGCAACCACCATATATCCTTCGCCAAAATCGGTAATGTAGGGAAACATCCAATCGCCCCAGTTACTGTGGCGGGTATTTACAGCAAAATAGATGGCTTCGCGGGTGTAGGAAAGCTTTATAATTAAACATGCGATCAGAACGATCAGGTACGGAATAAAAAACAGGCGGATGTGATGTAAAACGTCGGTTATGCGGGTATTCATGTTACAAATTAAGGTACAATATCTGTATAAACGTTAAAAAATGGTTATGTTTGGTACTGCTAAACGATTAAATATTTCAAATGTCGAAAAGTGTATTTCGAAAAAAGTCTCTTGAACGTATCCTGTCTGATGTAAAAAGTGGTTTTAGCGACAGCGAACACTCAGGAGGTACTCATCTCAAAAAAGAATTACTTACCAAAGATTTAACCCTGATGGGTATAGCCGCCGTAGTTGGTGCGGGTATATTCTCAACCATAGGCGAGGCCTCATTTCATGGCGGCCCGGGGGTTTCTATACTTTTTGTACTTACGGCTATAACCTGTGGTTTTTCGGCCATGTGCTATGCCGAATTTGCTTCGCGTATACCAGTAGCCGGCAGTGCTTATACCTACGCTTATGCTTCATTTGGTGAGTTGATAGCCTGGATAATAGGCTGGGATTTGCTCATGGAGTACGCCATTGGCAACATTGCGGTGGCTATATCATGGAGCGGTTATTTTGTAAACCTGCTCGAAGGGTTTAATATCCACATGCCCCAATATTTAACTATGGATTACTTTTCGGCATTTAAAGCACACGAAAAGATTCAGGAGTTAACAGCTTCGGGTAAACTATCAGAAATTACCGATCAGATCAAAAGTGCAGCCTTAGCCTGGACAACAGCCCCATCAGTAGGGGGAATTAAAATTATTGCCAATATACCTGCATTAATTATTGTAGTGCTTATTACTTACCTGGTTTATGTAGGCATACGCGAAACCAAACGTGTAACCAATGCCATGGTAATGCTCAAAATAGGCGTGGTAATAGCCGTTATTTTGCTGGGTGCATTTTATATAACGCCTGCAAACTGGCATCCGTTTATGCCTAATGGCTTTAAAGGTGTAATGAAGGGTGTATCGGGCGTATTTTTTGCTTACATAGGTTTTGATGCTATATCAACCACGGCCGAAGAATGTAAAGACCCGCAGCGCGACTTACCTAAAGGTATGATATACTCGCTTATCATCTGTACCATCTTATATGTGCTTATTGCACTGGTGCTAACCGGTATGGTAAGCTACAAAGACCTCCGCGTGGGCGACCCTCTTGCTTTTGTATTTGCCAAAGTTGGATTGCATAAAATAAGTTATGTAATATCGGTAAGCGCTGTTATTGCTACGGCCAGTGTGTTGCTTATATTCCAAATGGGGCAGCCCCGTATTTGGATGAGCATGAGCCGCGACGGTTTGTTGCCTAAGGCATTTTCGCGTATTCACCCCAAATATCAAACACCCTCGTTTGCTACAATTATAACCGGTATTGTGGTAGCAATACCCGCCTTGTTTATGAACCTTACCGAGGTGACCGATTTAACCAGTATTGGTACGCTGTTTGCCTTTGTGCTGGTTTGCGGTGGCGTACTTTTATTGCCAAAAAACGAAGCAGAAGCAGGCAGGTTCCGTATACCTTATATCAATTCAAAATGGATCGTACCGGCGTTGTTTATTGCAGGTATGGTATTTTTCTGGAAACCAATGGTTGCACTATTTCAATCAGAAAATGTGCATGAGGAGTTCCCGTTCGCCTTGTTTTTACTTTTATCTACCGCGCTAACAGTGCTTGCATTCGTAAAAAATTTATCGCTAATACCTGTGCTCGGCCTGTTAAGTTGCTTTTACTTGATGACCGAATTAGGTTATACCAACTGGCTGCGCTTTTTGGGATGGCTGGTTATAGGCCTCGTTATTTATTTTTCGTACAGCTACAACAACAGCAGGTTAGGTAAAGAACCTGAAGTAGTAAAATATAAATAATTAAAATTGGATAACAGCTGAAGCAAACAATTTTTAGTTTTTGGCATTTTAAAGGTTAAATAACATCATTAAAGTGATTTTTGCCCTGATGATTAACATATTAATTTGTTCTTTGATGGGTCTGTTAAAATATATCTTTGGTGGTGTTAACTGATAGAGTCCAGAAACTATCCAAAAAACGGGGCGTATCTGAAAAGCCATACGAGTAGGAGATCTAAACTTATTTTAAATTATGAATTGGTATTTTACCGTACTACAAAAGTACGCTCAATTTAGTGGCCGTGCGCGCCGTAAAGAGTATTGGATGTTTGCGCTAATTAATATAATAGCATCATTTATTATAGGCTTTATAACCGGCCTTATTAATTTTCCGGCCTTGTACTACATTTACAGCATTGCAATTTTACTACCCTCAATAGCTGTAGGTGTACGCCGCATGCATGATGTTGGTAAAAGCGGTTGGTTTTTATTGATACCTATCTACAATTTAATTTTAGCATGTACTCCAGGTGAAATGGGCCCCAATGAGTATGGTGAAGATCCAAAAAATAACACCATTTTTGGCGCTCAGGATTACGAGAAACCATTTGATATTAACGCATAATTTTAATTATGCTTAGCATAGTATTTTGCAGCCATTTAATTAATTTTAAGTGGCTGCAAAATTTTTTAATACCCTGCCTGTTTAAAAATTTTACCGGGTTTGATTGCCCTTTTTGCGGATTGCAACGCTCAGTAGTTGCGCTACTGGAGGGAGACCTGGTTGCAAGTTTTAAATATCAACCCGCCACCATTCTGCTGCTATTGGCTTTACTGTTAAGCGCTTCGGGTCAGCGGTTACAATTTAATAATAAGCGTTTGGTTAAACGTGTGGTATACTCGTTAACCACCGTATGCTTTTTAGCTTTTTACCTTTATAAAATTATTCCGGCACTAAACTAAGATGCTTTGTCCGCCCGAGGTAAGGTGTTTATAATCCTGCACCATAATTTCTAAAAACTGGTATTCGTTAATGGTATCAGGAGTGATTATGTTCAAATGTTTCTTGATTTTTACAGCCAGCCTGTATACTAATTCGCTGTTACGGGTACGGTTAAAGTTTTTTATTACATCATAAATCAACACCACATCATCATCGGTTAACTGCGAAGCTGCGGGATACTGGGTTTCATATTCTTCGGTAATTGGGGCAAATACCAGGTTGTTAAATTTTAGTTCGGTTGGCAGCTTTACCACAGCTGTACCGGCAACCATATCGCCAACACGCTGCCTGTTTTTTGACACCGCTACCGATACTATGGCACACGAGCCAAAGGTTATACCAAAATCAATTATCCTGAAAATCCATCTCAATAAATACTGCCCAATGGTTGGCCTTGCACCATTCATACTTACCACGCGTATTTTGGCACTACGCTTGCCAATACTTTGGCCGTTTAAAAACACCTCGCAAACCAAATCATAAAGTACACACAGTGCCAGCCAAACTATAATGGGTATTAAATAAGTATTGCTGCCAGCATATGTTTTACTTTCTATGGCCTGAAATGATAACATGGCTATAACCATGGCACAGCCAATGTAGGCTATTAAAAATATGGCATAGTCAACAGCCCGGGCTAAAGTGCGGTCGCCCAGGCCGGCTAATTCATAATCAACATCAATGTTTTGCGCTGTTTTTATTTTTATCATTTTCATGCTGTAACAAATATATATTTGCGCAGGGTAATATTGCTTATGCTAAGAATTTTTTTTATCATTAGCTCCTAAACTACCAGTCACAAACAAATGCGCGAAGCCTTATTTATTAAACACAACTCCGAGAGGTGGAAGCATTATGAAGAAGTGCCAACCCACGACCCCGATGAGTTAGCCGAGCGCTTCGTATCGGTAACTGATGATCTGGCTTATGCTAAAACGTTTTATCCAAATTCTAAAACCATTGGTTATTTAAACCAGCTGGCCGCAAGGTTTCACACCTCCATTTACAAAAACAAGAAAGAAAAGAAAGGCCGCTTTGCCGCCTTCTGGAAGTACGAATTACCGCTTTTATTTTATCGCCATCGCAGGGCATTGCTGTATTCGTTCATCTTTTTCAGCATTTCAATGCTCATAGGCGTGCTCTCGGCAAAGTATGATAACTCATTCGTAAACCTGGTTATGGGCGATGATTATGTAAACATGACCAACGATAACATTGCCAAAGGCGACCCATTTGGCGTATATAAAAAGGAAAACGAGTTTATGATGTTTATCATGATCGCCAAAAATAACCTCTATGTTACCGTGGTATGCTACTTGCTGGGCATATTTTGTTCGGTAGGTACGGTTTTTTCGCTGTTCCGTAATGGTATAATGCTGGGCGCTTTTGAGTATTTCTTTTTTAGTAAAGGGTATGGTTTAAGCTCTATACTGGTTATATGGATACACGGCACTTTAGAAATATCGTGCATTATTATTGCCGGTGCGGCAGGTTTGGTATTTGGCAATAGCATACTTTTTCCTAAAACCTTTAAACGGGTGGTATCATTTAAAAAAGGTGCCATTGAGGGGATGAAGATCACCTTGGGCATATTACCTATTATAGTGGTGGCCGCTATATTTGAAAGTTTTGTTACCCGACATACCGAAATGCCCGCCTGGTTAAGCGTCGGCATTTTATTAACCTCATTGCTATTTGTAGTGTGGTATGTAATTATTTATCCTAATTTTTTAAGCAAAAATTCTAATCTGCCTACCTACGTCAATGCAGCAAACTAATATCCAATTCAGTAAATCCCGTCAGGTTGATGATGTGGTTTCAGATTCTATCGACTTTTTGAAGCAAAACTTTAAACCTTTGCTGCGCACCTATTTTACCATATGTGGCTTGTTTGTAGTAGCAAGCATGGTAATGGGCATTGTTCACTATTTTCAAATGCGGGCACACATAGGCGATGTTGGCTCAATGTTCTCCATAGCCTACCTGATCTATGTGTTTTTTAGTATGATGTCGATAACGGCATTATTCGTAACCACGCTGTCGTACCTGGCCGTTTACCGCGATAAGCAAAATCAAACACCAACGGTTGAGGAAGTGTGGGGATATTTTAAATACTACTTTCTTAAAAGCTTTGGTGTGCTGCTCATCATCTTCATTATAAGTTGCATTGGGTTAATTTTTTGTGCCATACCGGGCATTTACCTTTTTACGGTATTATCATTAATGTTGCCCATCATCATATTAGAGAATACCACTATTGGTTACGCGTTCGATCGTTGTTTTCAAATTATTAAAAACAGCTTTTGGACGGTGTTTGGAAGCATGTTTGTAATGAGTATTATACTTACTGCAGCATATATAGCCGCACTTATACCGGTAATGCTGTTTGTACAGCTTTTTGCCATGATAAGTGGCAGCAGCTTTCAAACATTGTATTATTTGCCTATGCTGGTACTATCGCACGCTATACAGTTTTTATATGTGCTGCCCATTATTGCACTTGCCTTCAACTACTTCAGTTTAACCGAGCAACGGGAAGGCACCAGCCTGCGCGAACGTATCGAAGCATTTGGAACGGTTAAAGAGCAAAAAGACGATAATTCCATATCATCATCCGAAGAATATTAATATGGATTTTGCCAAACCCGTAATGCTGCTTAGTGATACCTTAAAGTTTAAGCCCTTGCCTTATGCAGCGGGTTATGGCAAGCATTTGGCAAAACCAGCTTTGCAACTAAAAATGGATAGTGCAAAGCTCCATTTAAGGCACCTGAGCGATGAGGCCATTACCCGTTTTGCTAACGACCCCGACTTTAATTACCAAAACCCAAAAGAGAATACAGGCAACTGGCTGGAGAACTTTTTACGCTGGCTTTCCAGCCTGCTTCATACAGGACAGGCCGAAAAACCGGGTTCGCCATACTTAACTTACGTAATTGTAGGCATCATATTTATAATAATTGTAGTTGCCCTTGTTAAAATGGCCCGGCAAACCGGTATAAACGTAATTGGGAGCGATTCTGCCAATATTGATGCGGCTACCGGTTTAAACGAAAACATACACCAGATTAGCTTTAACCAGGAAATTGAAAAAGCTACCGCCGAAGGTAATTACCGGCTGGCCGTGCGTCTGTTGTATCTGCGCACATTAAAACAGTTGAACGATACCGGCCTCATTTACTGGAAGCAAGATAAAACCAATGCGGCATACTATCATGAAATAAAAGACAGTGAGCAACAGCACCTGTTTGGTTTAATAACCCGGCAATTTGAATATGTATGGTATGGCGATTTTACGGTCGATTCGACATCGTACCAAAAAATAAGCGGTTTGTTTAACAATTTTCAGCAACAACTGCGATGAAGGATCTGAAGATATATATAGTTATCGGGTCGGTATTGTTGCTGGTTTATTTGGTGGCGCAGTACAATCAACCTAAAGTTACCGATTGGACCAAAACCTTATATCCAACAGAAAAAGCGCCCTTTGGTACCTACATCCTGCGTAACCGCATACATGATCTATTCCCTTCGGCAAGCGTACAGCATTATCGTGAGCCAGTATACAACACCCTGGCCGAGCATGGTACGCAACATGGCATTTACCTCATTATATGTAAAGATGCCAATATAAATGAATACGATTATGCACAGCTCATTAAGTTTATAAAAAGCGGGAACCAGGTTTTCATCGCAGCTAAATCATTTGGCAAGTACCTCGAAAAAGAATTGAAGTTCAGGGTAGACAGTGAGTGGAACTCGGGCAGCAATATCAACTTTGTAAATCGCAATTTAGACAGCAGCGAGGTATTTGGTGCCGATAAAAAAATAGGAAACAGTTATTTTAGTGTTATTGATACAGCAAAAACCACGGTGCTGGCACAAAACGCTGATAAAAATAGCAACTTCATTAAGTTTAACATTGGGAAGGGAGCTTTGTATCTCAATACATCGCCCTTTATGTTTAGCAATTACGGTATATTATCGTACCGGGGAGACAAATATGTGTCACAGGCATTATCATATTTAAAGCCCGATAGCTACATCATTTGGGACGAATATTACACCCGTGGCCGTGAAGGGGAAGAATCGTTAATGAGGGTGTTTTTGCAACACGCACCGCTCAGGAATGCCTTGTACATCGCCATATTCAGCCTCCTCATATTTGTGGTGTACGAAATGAAACGCAGGCAGCGCATTATACCGGTTATTGAACCGCTGCGCAATTCAACGGTTGAATTTGTGACCGTAGTAGGGCAGGTGTATTATGAGCAGCGTAACAATGCCAATATTGCGCAAAAAAAAGTGAATTATTTTTTAGAGCATATACGCACCCGTTATGGTATTAAAACCAATCATCTGGATGATGAATTTGCCCAAGTACTTATACATAAAAGCGGTGCACAACCGCAACTGGTTCACGAATTAATTGGCCAGTTTAATACCATTGCCGGGAAACAGGTAACTGATGCCCAGCTTATACTTTTAAACCATAACATTCAACAATTTTACACCCAATCGAGCTAAAATATAATGGAAAACGAGTTTTTTGAACAACGCACCGACCTAAGCGCCCTGAGCGAAGCGGTGGCCAATATAAAAGCCTCCCTGGCAAAAATAATTGTAGGCCAGCATGATACCATTGAACTGTTAATAGCAGGCATACTGGCCGATGGGCATATGCTGATAGAAGGTGTGCCGGGTATTGCCAAAACACTATCGGCCAAACTAATTGCCAAAAGCATCAATGTGCAGTTTTCGCGTATACAGTTTACGCCCGATTTAATGCCTTCGGATGTTCTGGGCACTTCCATATTTAACCCGCGTACTACCGATTTTGAATTTAAGCCCGGTCCCATATTCGGTAATATCATCCTGATTGATGAAATTAATCGTGCCCCGGCCAAAACGCAATCGGCCTTGTTCGAGGTAATGGAAGAACGCCAGATCACCATTGATCGCCGTACCTACAAAATGGAAGAACCGTTTATTGTGCTGGCCACCCAAAACCCGGTAGACCAGGAAGGTACTTATCGCCTGCCCGAAGCCCAGTTAGACCGGTTTTTGTTTAAAATAGAGGTTAAGTACCCTTCGCTTGAGGACGAAATAGCTATTATAACCCAACAACACCAGCACCGTACTATTGACCAGCTTGCCGATATACAACCCGTACTTACCGCACAGCAGGTGGTAGATTTCAGGGCGCAGGTGCGCAACCTGCACATCGAACCTAAGTTGCTGGAGTTTGTGGCTAAAATTATTCACGAAACACGTAACAACAGTTCTATATCAATGGGGGCTTCGCCACGTGCTACCTTAGCAGTGGTAAATGCGGCTAAAGCGGTTGCCGCCATGCGCGGTCGTGATTTTATTACGCCTGATGATGTGATATGGGTAACGCCGTCGGTATTGCGCCACCGTATTATGCTCACCCCCGAAAAGGAAATGGAAGGCACTTTGCCTGATGATGTTATAGCCCAGATATTCCAGAAAATCGAAATACCGCGATAGTGAAAAAAGCGTTTCGCAATTTTTATAAAAACCTGTTTTTGCAAAGCAGGCTGTTTGCCGGCTTAGGCATAGCCGCTGCCTTGTATTTAATTTCGTTTTTTTTGCCATGGCTAAGCATCGTGCCAACCTTGTTTTTTTGTACGCTGTTGCTGCTGTTTTTTGCCGATGTATGGATAATATACCGCATAGAGGGTATTAAAGCCTACCGCAAAGCGCCCGACAGGCTAAGTAACGGCGACGAAAATGATATTGATATTATTGCCGAAAGTTTGTACACGTTCAACATAAAAGCGGGTATTATTGATGAAATACCGTTTCAGTTTCAAAAGCGTGATGTGTGGTATGATATAACATTGTTGCCACGCACGCCTGTAGAGTACCGTTACGGGCTGCGCCCAACCAAGCGTGGCGAATATGCATTTGGCAACCTCATGGTTTATGCCACATCGCCCATAGGACTTGTAAGCAGGCGGTATATTTTTGAGCAAACCACAACCCTGCCTGTATACCCGTCGTTTTTACAAATGCGTAAGTATGAGTTGATGGCTATATCAAACCGGCTTACCGAGGTGGGTATAAAACGCGTGCGACGTATTGGTAACAGTATGGAGTTTGAGCAGATCAAGAATTATGTGGTAGGGGATGATTACCGTACCATCAACTGGAAGGCCACCGCCCGTAAGGGTGATTTTATGGTAAACTCTTATATTGAAGAGCGCTCGCAGCATGTGTATTGTGTAATAGATAAATCGCGCGTAATGAAGATGCCTTTTGATGGGCTGAGTTTGCTTGATTATGCCATAAATGCCAGCCTGGTATTAAGCAGTGTGGCCTTGCGTAAAGAGGATAAAGCCGGACTGATCACCATATCTGATAAAAAAGGAGCAGTAATACCTGCCGATAATAGGCCAGGGCAGCTCAATAAAATTATGCAGGTGCTCTACCGCGAAAAAACACGCTATCTTGAAACGGATACAGACTTGCTGTACCACACCATACGCCAAACATTAAAGCAGCGTAGCCTGGTAGTATACTTTACCAATATTGAAAGTTTGCCGGCGTTAAAAAGGCAGTTGCCTTTCTTTAAAAAGATATCGATGTTTCATTTGCTTTTGGTGGTGATTTTTGAGAATACCGAACTTAAAACCATGAGCGAAAGTCCGGCATCAAACGTTGAGGACATTTACACCAAAACCATTGCCGAAAAATTTGTGTACGAAAAGAAACTGATTGTAAAGGAACTGGCCGGCAATGGCATTCGCTCGATACTCACATCGCCGCAAAATTTAACGGTAGATGCCATAAACAGTTACTTTGAAATTAAAGCCGCACAAAAAATTTAATTATCTCTTTTCAAGCTCAGCATATAGATGCTTTAGCTCGGCAGTAATGTTTAAAATATTACGGAATTGAGTACCGGCTGGTTCTATTGAGGAGTCTTGGTTGTAAAGTGAATCAGGGGGTGGTTCATCAGTCGTTGAAATACAGCTTTGTAAATTGTGTAGTGCCTCGGCGGTTAATGCCTGGTTTTGTACGTTATGCTGGCTGTTTGCATCATGTAAGATCAAAGATGCAACAGACCCATACAACTGGTGGTTTAGCGCCTGAAAACGCTGTAAGCGCTCAATAGATACCTCGGCTTTGTGCGGCTCCTGCAACAGGCGCTGAAATGCGGCCGAAAAGTTAGCCAATTTGGTGTACACGTTTTTACGCAGTAGCTTGTAATCATTAAAAGCAGGTTGCTGCCCCGTAAGTTGCTCATATAAACTTTCCAGGTAAGCATAGTTAGCCTTTAAAACCTCCTTAATATTATCCGATAAGCCATGCTTTTCCCACACCGGGAAAACGTAAGATGCTGCCAGGGCAATACCGCAGCCTATTAATGTATCATACACCCGTTCGATAATAAAAACAGTTTGGCGGCCGCTGTAAATGTGCAGGGTAATCATTACCATAGGGGTAATAAACATTACACCCAGCACAAACCTGCTGCGGTAAAAGGTGTAAAAGCCCAATAAAAATACCAGTGATATAGCAATAAGCACCGTTGCACTTTGTATGGTAGCCAGCAAAAGTAAGCCTACGCCCACACCTATTAGCGTACCTACAAGCCGCTGCTTGTTACGTGTTTTAGTGATGCTGTAAGCCGGTTTCATCACAATAATTACGGTTAGCATAATCCAGTAACTGTAATTACCCAAAGGCAAAATTTGCCCCAAACAATAACCAAACACACAGGCAATGGTTAGCCGTAACGAGAAGCGGAAAACGGGAGATTTAAGGCTGAAGTGACTTTTAAGCTGCGTAAAAGTTTGAGGCTGATAAGTTAAAAGACTTTCGTAGGTAAGTGCTTCATCCTCGGCAACAGGTAGCTGGTCTTCGCCGTAAAGCATGGTTTTAAGTTGCTGTATGCGCGAGTTTATATCGTCAATGTTTTGTTTAAGTCCGTGCAATAGCAAAGCATTGGCAGGGCTTTCTTTCTCTATAACGTAATTTAACCTACTCTCTAAATATTCAATTTCGTTAGTATGTAAATCGGGTTGGTTTTTGCGGTTAAGGTAAAAAGCATGGCTGGCTTGTTCCAGCTCAAGTGCCATAATTTCAACCAACCTGCTCACAATTTCAAGCGCACCCGTAAATCCAAACTCTTTACGGAAGTGTTGGTAATCAAAATGCACGGTGGTAATACGCTCATATAGATCAATAACCTGGGTGGCTATTTTAAGCAGCCGTTGCCCGTTTTTGTTATCAGGGTGCATGGCCAGCTTATCGCGCAGCAGTAAATCGCGTACGGCTTCCTGTTTTTCGTTTACAAGCGTGTGCAGGGGTATAATGTTATGGTAGCAGTTTTCGAGCGGAATGTTATAATTATAAAATGATGTGCGGGCTTTCATGTATAAAGCCGTGGCATTCACACATTCGGCCACTGCCTGCCGTAACGAGCGGAAAGGCCATAACCAAACCTGTATCAGGCTTATTATATAATAACAAATGCCCCCGGTGAGTAAATAGGCACTGAATTCAAAGCCGTTATGCGGTTTTAGCCCTATTATAAAAATACAAAGGGCAATAGCGGTAGTACCAATTATTGAAAAACGGTTACCCAGCGCACTAAGCATCGAAAAGCCCAGGCAAAATATAAACATCACTATGCCCATAAGCCAAGGATATGGCCAGCAAAATGAGGTAACCAGTGCTGCAAAAAAGAAAAGGATAATGCTAACCAGTGAGCCTGTTTTTTTATCGTTAGATGTCCCGGAGGCTTCGGTTAGGCTGGCCAGTAAGGTACCCACACCCACGGTAACGGCTATCTGAGGTTTACCCAGGGCAAATAAAGTCCATACGGGCAATATAATGCTTATTGTGGTGCGGAGTGCATCGGTAAAAAACTCACTCGACAAAAAATAAGATATTTTTTTCTTAACGGCTAACCATTTCATTTAACACTGCAAAAGTACGCATTTGAATAAACACATTTTGCAGTTGAATAGAAATACAAAATATTTGCTGTGTTGCGGTGTAAAGTTATGTTAAAACCTTAAAGCTGCTCCCTGGTATTTGCTGCCAGCGGATTAGGATAGTTGTCGCTTTGGTCTTCGCCGGCATCATCCAGGCATTGAAAATCTTTCTCCACCAGTAAATAAAAATTAGGAGAGCGATTTTCAAAGCCAACCCTGTCGGTGCTCAGCCATTCGGTACGCATAGCCACGGGCATAAACAGGGTTATTTTATTGTTGTCAAAATTGGCCCAAAGCTCATCGGCTGCCGTTGTTTTTAAGGCGTATATTAATTGCGTTGGGCCAAAATCGGTTATATCTTCCAAATATCCTTCGCTTCCAAAGCGTTCAACTTCTGAGCGGGTTAAGCGATAGCGCAATGAGTTTCCTTTAATGCGTATTTTCATAACGATGAATTAAGATTAGCTACATGTCCTATAATAATAATGGAAGGGTAGGTGAGTTGATGTGCTTCAGCCAGGACGGGCATGTCCTCAATTGCCCCGCGTACTGATTTTTGCTGCGGCAGCGATGCATGCTGGATAATGGCAGCGGGAGTGTCGCCCCGGTTTTCTTTTATATAGGTATCGGCAATAACGTGTAGCTGTTTCATGCCCATATATATAGCTACAGTGGCATTGCTTTGCATAGCCAATCGTAAATCGGCCGATAGGGTGCCGTCTTTCTTGGTTCCGGTTATCATCCATACGCCCTCGCTTATGGCGCGGTGGGTTAAAGGTATATCTTCAAAGCCCGAAGCCTGCATGCTCGTAATGCCTGGCACGTAGGATGTTTTAATGCCCTGGCTGCGTGCGTACATAATTTCTTCATAGCCCCGGCCAAAAATGAAAGGGTCGCCGCCCTTTAACCGTATTACCGAGCCGTACTCATAAGCATACTTCTTGATCAGCTCATTAATCTCTTCTTGCGAGGCATATCGCTCATAGGGGCGTTTGCCCACGTATACCTTTAGGCACGATGGCTTGGTTAATTCGAGCAATTGTTGGTTGGCCAAATTGTCATATAGCACCACATTGGCCTTTTGTAACAGCTTATATCCCTTTAAGGTGATCAATTCCGGGTCGCCCGGGCCTGCTCCTAATACAATAAGCTCGGGTTGAGTAATTTTTATATCCTGAAAATGACTGTCTGGCGTCATGTTTTTGGTATTAATTATATAATGGTATAAAATTATGAAGTTTTTGCGTGATAAATGTGATTTATGAAATGAAAATTCGATAAAAAATGAATAAAAATGTGTTTTAATATTGTATAAATTATAAAAATAACTAAAAATCGATAAATTTTATGGATGTAATATGATTTTTTTAAGTTGAATTGTTTATTATTGTTGAAATGATTGTGCTTTCGGTCGCAAATTGAAAGTAAAATCGAGTTTAATTGCTTTAACAAATTAAAATAACCATATGAAACCCACCATTGTAGTGGTAGGAAATGGCATGGTAGGCTATAAGTTTTGCGAAAAACTTGTAGCCAGGTCATCGGCTTACCAAGTTGTTGTATTTGGCGAAGAAACCCGCCGCGCTTACGACCGTGTACACCTAAGCGAATATTTTGCCGGTAAAACTGCCGAAGATTTATCCATGTCTTCTGCATCGTGGTATGCGGATAACGACATCCAGCTTCACCTGGGCGATGCTGTTCAGGAGATCAACGTTCAGCAAAAAACAGTCCACACTCAAAGCGGTCTGGTAGTAAGATATGATTACCTCGTGCTGGCTACCGGTTCGGGAGCATTTGTACCCGATTTGCCTGGTGTAGAAAAGCAGGGCGTGTTTGTTTATCGTACCCTCGAAGATCTTGATCAAATAAAAGCTTACGCAACCAATGCAAAAAGCGGCGTAGTAATGGGCGGCGGTTTGTTGGGTTTAGAAGCTGCCAAGGCTTTAATAGATTTAGGCATCAAAGAAACTCACGTAATAGAATTTGCCCCACGCTTAATGCCCCGCCAAATTGATGCTGCCGGTAGCGCCATGTTGCAGGCTAAGTTAGGCCAGCTGGGCTTGCAAATTCATCTCAATAAAAGTACTTCAACCATTGAGGGCGAGGGGCACATAACCGGCCTGCGGTTTAATGATGACAGTTTGCTGGAAACCGATATGCTGGTTATATCGGCAGGTATTCGTCCGCGCGATGAGCTGGCCCGCTTAGCCGGACTGGAAGTAGGCACCCGCGGCGGCATTGTGGTAAACTCCCAAATGCAAACCAGCGACCCAAGCGTTTTTGCCATTGGCGAATGTGCACTGTATGATGGCATGATATACGGTTTAGTAGCTCCCGGTTACGAAATGGCCGAAGTAGTAGTAGCCCAACTTACCAGTGCCAATAAATTATTTAAAGGTTTTGACATGAGCACCAAGCTCAAGCTTATAGGGGTAGATGTAGCCAGCTATGGCGATGCCTTTATTAGCGAGCCTGCTTGCCGCACCATTGTGTTTGAAGATACGCACAAAGGTATCTACAAACGCATTAACATTAGTAATGATGGCAAGTTGCTGCTGGGCGGTATTCTCATTGGCGAGGCGGAAGCCTACAATATGCTGCTGCAAACAGTAAATAATAAAATAGCCCTGCCGCCTAACCCCGAAGACATGATACTGGGCACCCGTGGCGGCGAACAAGCCGAAGGTGCAGGCGTAATGGGTTTACCCGATGATGCCCTGATATGCTCATGCGAAGCCGTAAGCAAAGGCGATATATGTTGTTCGGTTAATGATGGTGCACTTAACCTCGATGCCGTAAAAAAATGCACCAAGGCTGGTACAGGTTGCGGTGGCTGTGTGCCGATGGTTAAAGACCTGATAGCCGGTACCATGAAAGCCAACGGACAGTACGTTAAAAACGTAATATGCGAGCATTTCCAATATTCACGTCAGGAATTGTTCGACCTCGTAAAAATTAACAAGCTTAAAAATTACGACATCATTCTCGATCATTACGGCAAAGGTGATGGTTGCGAGGTTTGTAAGCCGTTGGTTGCCAGTATACTATCAAGCCTGTGGAACGATTTGGTGGTTAAGCAAGACACCATTCAGGATAGCAACGACCGTTACCTGGCAAACATTCAAAAAGGCGGCACCTATTCGGTTGTACCACGTATACCGGGCGGCGAAATTACTCCGGAGAAGCTGATCGTTATTGGTCAGGTAGCTCAAAAATATGGCCTGTACACCAAAATTACCGGCGGTCAGCGTATTGATCTATTTGGCGCTCACGTGAGCGATTTGCCTAATATTTGGGAAGAATTTGTTAACGCCGGTTTCGAGAGCGGTCATGCTTATGGCAAATCGTTACGTACAGTAAAAAGCTGCGTAGGCAGCACCTGGTGCCGCTTTGGTTTGCACGATAGTGTATCGTTTGCTATTGAAATTGAGGAACGTTACAAAGGCGTTCGTTCTCCGCATAAATTAAAGGGGGGTGTTAGTGGTTGCATACGCGAGTGTGCCGAAGCCCAGGGCAAAGATTTTGGCATTATAGCCACCGAAAAAGGCTGGAATTTGTACGTATGTGGCAACGGCGGCTCCAAACCGCAGCATGCCCAGCTTTTGGCCGCTGATATCGACAGCAAGACCTTAATTCAATACCTCGACCGTTTCCTGATGTTCTACATTAAAACCGCCGATCCGCTTACCCGAACCGCAACCTGGCTAAATAAGCTCGATGGCGGCATGAGTTACCTTAAAAATGTAGTAGTGAACGATAGTTTGGGTATAGCTGCTCAATTGGAAGAAGAAATGCAGTTACTGGTAGATAGTTTCCACTGTGAGTGGAAGGAGGTTGTGAACAACCCGCAGTTGCGCAAACGTTTCTCTCACTTTGTAAACGCTCCAACCGAAAAAGACCCGAACGTGAAATTCGAGAGCATGCGAGAGCAGGTAAAAGCCAGCTGGTAATCATCAAATCATCAACTTAAAAAACAAACACAATGGAAGTATTAGCAGATATAGAGTGGGTGCTGGCCTGTTATGCCGATGATGTGCCCGAAAATGGCGGCGCCTGTATGAAGCATGGCGATGAACAGATAGCCATTTATAATTTTAGTAGGCGGGGGGAGTGGTACGCTACGCAAAATCTTTGTCCGCATAAACAGCAAATGGCCTTATCGCGCGGTATGATAGGCAGTGCAGGCGAAAGCTGCGAGCCAAAGGTGGCTTGTCCGTTTCACAAAAAAACATTTTCCTTAATATCTGGCGAATGCCTTTCGGGGGATGATTATCAGATAAAAACTTATCCTGTAAAGGTAGTGGAGGGCAAGGTGTATGTGGGAATTGCTTAGTTACCAAGCTAAGAATTAATAATGCTTACGTAAGAACAGTTCATAATAAAAAGCCCCGCCGGGAGGTCGCATTCCCGGACAGGGTAATTAGTTTTCAATTGCTTTAACAAATTAAAAAACCGAACAAATGTACAAAAATGTATTTAATCAATACAGGTTTGTTCTTATTGGGTTAAGCCTTGGCTTATTTGCTCAGCGTGGTAACGCGCAAATTACCTTTACCGGGCAACTAAGACCAAGGGCAGAATTACGCAACGGATTTGGTACTCTAAAACCCAAAGATAACAAAGCTGCAGCCCTCATTTCGCAACGAACGAGGCTTACTTTCAATTACAGATCGAACAGGCTGATTTTTCAAACCACCCTGCAGGATGTGCGGGTGTGGGGGCAGGATGCATCAACCATTACCGTTAATGATGGCAGCCGCCTTGGGGTACACGAAGCCTGGGGAGAGCTGGTGTTGGCCAACAAAAAGGATACATCCTTTAAAAACTCGCCGGTAGATTACTTATCTTTAAAAGCAGGCCGGCAGGAACTGGTTTATGATGATGAACGCCTGTTGGGCAACCTCGACTGGTTGCAGCAAGGCCGCAGGCACGATGCCCTAGTATTAAAAGCCTTAAACAAAGGCTGGCAGTTTGATTTAGGCGCGGCATTTAACCAAAATACCGATGCCATAAACTACAACGGCACCTATTACACGCCAGCCAATGTGCCCGCAACGGTAAAAGATAGTAAGGGCAATTTGGTGAACACGCCAGCAGGGATGATTCCGTTGGTGGGTAGCACAGGTAACAGCGCAAAAAATGGGAGCGTGGCAATATTGAACCCGGCGGGTACTAATGGAGCCACACAAAATTACAAGGCGTTACAGTACCTGTATGTATCTAAAAAGGTTAACAAAACCAAAATATCGGGCCTTTTCTTAACCGATCAGTTTAGCAAATACGCGCTCGATTCGCTTAAAAATACGGCAGGGACTGATGTTGGGTATGTATATGGCTACCGGTACAACCAAACTGGTGTAAATTTAAGATACACCACCGGGCTGTTTATTAATCCGGTATTGGGCAGTAAAAACCAATGGGCTTTTACCGGCGGCTATTACTACCAGGGCGGGCACAACCGCGATGGTTTAAAGCAAAGCGCCTGGATGCTTAATCTTTCGGCAGCGTACAATCCCGGTAAGTGGAGCTATGCTGCAGGGTGGGATTACCTATCAGGCAACGATGCGTTTTCGTCGTCGACTACTAATCACCGGTTCGACCCGCTGTATGGTACGCCGCACAAGTTTTGGGGTTTGATGGACTACTTTTATGCACCAACCGGTTCGCCAACGGGCGGACTTAATAATCCGTACGCTAAAATAAAGTATGCATCGGCCAACAAGCGCCTGAGTGCCGAGCTGGCCAACCATTATTTCCTGCTTGCCGCCAACCAAAAGGATATTGCAGGTGCAGCCTTTGACAAATACTTAGGTACCGAGTTTGACCTTACCACGGCTTACCGGCTAAATAAGTTTGCGCTGGCCAGTCTTGGCGTATCGTACATGGCCGCAACCCATAGTATGGAATACGCCAAAAATATTACGCCCGGCACATCGGCCTTGCACCCGGTATGGGCATACGTACAATTGAATATCACACCCGAATTTTTAGTTAAGTAACGCTCCAAAAACTATTCAACTCAAAATGGAAAATCAACTCACCAAACTCAATATATTTTCGGTTAAGGGCATACAAATGCGCACCTTCCACATTACGTGGCTAATGTTTTTTGTCTGTTTTTTTGGCTGGTTTGGCCTGGCGCCGCTCATGCCAACTATTCGCGCCGAACTCAGCTTAACCAAAGCTCAAATAGGTAATATTATTATCGGGTCGGTTGGCTCAACTATACTTGCACGCTTAATCATCGGCCGCTTGTGCGATAGCTGGGGACCACGCAAAACTGCCGTAAGGTTGCTGCTGGTGGGCTCGCTGCCGGTATTTTTGGTAGGTCTGGCAAATGATTATACTACCTTTTTGCTGTTCCGCATGGCCATTGGCGTTATCGGAGCATCGTTTGTAATTACGCAGTTTCATACATCTATGATGTTTGCGCCCAACATTAAGGGCACGGCCAATGCGGTAACCGGTGGCTGGGGCAATTTGGGCGGAGGCGTAACTAATATGGTAATGCCGCTCATATTTGCTGCTATTGTTGGCTTTGGCTACTCGCCTGCACAGGCATGGCGTTATGCCATGATTGTACCCGGGGTAATGATGCTGGTTATTGCTTGGCTGTACTATAAATATACTACAGATACCCCCAACGGTAACTACGACGAAGTAGGCTACACCGCCAAAAACACCAAAACCGATTGGAGCGTGCTGGCCGACTGGCGCGTTTGGGCACTTACATTAGCCTACGCCATGTGCTTTGGTATGGAAGTAACCTTTGATAATGTGGCCTCGCTGCACTTTGTTGATACGTTTAAACTATCACAAAGCTCGGCCGGTTTTTGGGCAGGTATATTTGGTTTCATGAACATTTTTGCCCGTGCCCTGGGCGGACTGGTATCAGACAGGGTTGGCAAAAAACACGGCATGCGCGGTAAAGGGCTATTGCTTGCCGGTGTGCTTTTACTCGAAGGTTTAGGCTTACTATTATTTGCACAGGCAGGTACTTTAATGGCTGCCATTGTGGCTATGCTAACGTTTGCCTTGTTCCTCAAAATGTCTAACGGGGCTACTTATGGTATTGTGCCGTTCGTAAATCAAAAAAATGTGGGCCTGGTGAGTGGCATTGTAGGTGCTGGCGGCAACTTGGGTGGTATGCTGTTTGGCTTCTTGTTTAAATCGAGCACCATAAGCTATGGCGAGGCATTTACCTATATAGGTTATACCGTAATTGTGGTAGCCGTTATTGTTTTTATCACCCGTTTTAAACGTCAACCCGAGAGTGTAACGCAAGCAACTTCGGTAAGTATAGCTTAATATTTTCTTCCCTCAACATTCGCTCATGCAAACACCCGCAAAACCTGTTAATGCTTATACCTCAATCTGCTGTTATTGCGGGGTGGGGTGTGGCGTTATTGTGAAAAAGGAAAAAAACGGTAGTATTACCGTTGAAGGGAACAAGGACTATCCGGTAAATAAAGGCATGTTGTGCAGCAAGGGGTTAAACCTGCATTACACCGTAAACGATAAAACCGACCGCCTGCTGTACCCGCAAATGCGGTACAATAAAAGTATGCCGCTACAACGCGTAACCTGGGATGCCGCATTGGAGCGTACCGCCGCAGTTTTTAAAACTTTTATTGATAAGTACGGACCCGATTCGGTTGCGTTCTACGCTTCAGGGCAGTGTTTAACCGAGGAGTATTATGTGGTGAACAAGCTCATCAAAGGATTTATCGGCAGTAACAACATCGATACCAATTCGCGCCTGTGCATGAGCAGCGCGGTGGCTGCTTATAAATTAGCTTTGGGCGAAGACACGGTTCCGCTTTGCTATGATGATATTGAACTGGCCGATTGCTTTTTTGTAACCGGCGCAAACCCGGCCTGGTGCCATCCAATTTTATGGCGAAGGGTAGAGGCGCACAAGGCGGCTAACCCAAATGTGAAAATCATAGTGGTTGACCCCCGCGCTACGGATACCTGCAGCGTGGCCGATCTGCATTTGCAAATCAATCCCGGAACAGATATAACGCTTAACCATGCCATCGGGCGTTTACTCATCGAGAACGGCGACATCGATATTGATTTCATCCGCAACCATGCCGAAGGTTTTGCTGCCTACAGCGAACTGGTTTTTAAACGCACGCTTACCGAAGCCTCCCAAATTTGCGGTGTAAGCGAAAGTGATATACAGTTGGCCGCCACCTATATTGGCGAGGCCAAAGGTTTTATAACCATGTGGACCATGGGGTTAAATCAAAGCTCCATAGGGGTGAATAAGAATTTGAGTCTCATTAACCTCAATCTCATTACCGGGCATATTGGCAAACCGGGATCGGGGCCGTTATCATTAACCGGTCAGCCCAATGCCATGGGCGGGCGTGAGGTGGGCGGCTTGTCCAATTTGCTTCCTGCTCACCGTGATCTTAAAAATCCGTTGCATCGGGAGGAAGTTCAAAAATTCTGGAAAAGTAAACCTATTAATCCTCTGCCGGGCTTAACCGCTACGGAGATGTTTGAGGCGTTGGAGAGCGGTAAGCTGAAGGCGATATGGATTATGTGTACTAACCCGCTTACCAGTTTGCCCAACGTAAGGCAGGCCGAGCAGGCGCTCAAAAAAGCAAAATTTGTGGTGGTGCAGGAAATCAGCAACAAGCCTGAAACCCTGGCTTACGCCGATGTAATATTACCCGCCGCTGCCTGGGCCGAAAAGGAAGGCACCATGACCAATTCTGAACGGCGCATAAGCTACCTCAACAAGGTAACCGAACCACCCGGCGAGGCTCTGCCCGATGCAGAGATCATTTGTCGCTTTGCGCAAAAAATGGGGTACAAAGGTTTTGATTTTAAGGATGCTGCCGCTATTTACGCCGAACATGTAAAGCTGACGGCGCATACCAATATTGAAGCTACGGGCGTAACCTATGAAGTATTAAAAGAGCAAAAATCGATACAATGGCCGTTTAAAAAACGTAACCGTACCGTGGGCACACCCCGGTTATTTACTGATAAAAAGTTTTACACCCCATCGGGCAAAGCCATCATACATGCCGTGCCCGATGCGCTGAACAGCGAACTGCCCGATGCCGATTACCCTTTTGTGCTAACCACCGGCCGCATACGCGATCAGTGGCACACCATGAGCAAAACGGGTAAGGTGAACAAGCTTAACAAGCATTTAAGCGAGTCATTTGTGGAGGTTAACCCGCACGATGCCGTGGCACTGCAAATAAATGATGGCGATGTAATGGTGGTTCGATCGCGGAGGGGAGAGGTTCAGATAAAGGCTAAAGTTACCTCAACCATTAAGCAGGGTGTGCTTTTTATACCCATGCATTGGGGCAAACTATTGGGTAATGATTTGCACCGGGTTAATAACCTCACTAATGATGTGCTCGACCCCATATCAAAGGAACCCGATTTTAAATACTGTGCGGTAAACATTCAGAAGTATGAAAAGCCTTTTCAACGCATTGTAATTATTGGAGCAGGGGCAGGGGCATACGGCTTTGTTAAATCGTACCGGGAGTTAAACCCGCGCGATCGTATTACCATTTTTAGTAAAGAAGATTTTCCGTTTTATAACCGGGTTATGCTGCCCGATTACATTAGCGGCGAGCAACAGTGGGAGCAGCTCATTAAAATGAAAGATGAGGAAGAGCCTCAATACAAAATAAACCTGTTACGAGGCGTAAGTGTAGAAAAGGTAGACCGGCAAAAAAAGCAGGTGACCGATTCGCGTGGCATCGTTACCCCTTATGATATTTTAATAATGGCAACCGGCAGTCGGGCGGCTGTCCCGCGTAACGTCCCTGCGTTACCGGGTATTTTTTCCATGCGCAGCCGCACCGATGCCGATAATTTTAAAAAGCACGTAACCAAGAACGGTCACGTGGTTATCGTAGGCGGTGGCTTGCTGGGTTTAGAAATGGCCGCTTCGCTACGCGAGATAGGAATTAAAATCACCATCATTCAGCGCACATCGGCTTTTTTAAACCGGCAGTTAGATGCCTTGGGTAGCCAGCTGCTTCACGAGGAAATGGTTGACCAGGGCTGCGATATTTATTATAACGATGAAGTGCAGTTGTATTACGGGCGCAACAAACTTACGGGCGTTGGGCTGGCAAGTGGCCGTAAAATAAACTGCGATGCTATGATAATTGCCATTGGTACATCGCCCAATCTTGAGCTGGCGCGCGATTGCGGCCTGGAATGTAAGCGCGGCGTTGTAGTAAACGAACGCCTGCAAACCAGCGACCCCGATATTTATGCCATTGGCGAAATTGCCGAGTTTAACGGCACCTTATATGGCATTACCGCCGCCGCCGAACAGCAGGCCGCCGTAGTGGCCGCTTACATGAACGGCGATGTGGGCAGCTATTACAAGGGCAGCATATTCATGAACATCATCAAAATTCATGGCTTTGATTTGTGCAGCATTGGCCTGCCCGAATGCCCCGACGACCCTGAATATGAAGAAGTAGTGTTTATTGATAAAGCCAAACGCTACTATAAAAAATGCATTATTTACCAGGATAAATTGGTAGGTACCATCCTTATTGGCGATAAAAGCGAGTTTTTAGAGTTTAAGGATCTCATTGCCAATAAAACCGAGCTTAGCGAAAAACGCCTGCAACTCTTACGAAGCGGCGGTAAGGCCAACCCGGTGTTAGGTAAACTGGTGTGCAGCTGCAATAATGTAGGCAGCCAAAACATCATCAACAAAATAAACGAGGGCTGCGATAACATGACCGCCTTGTGCCCGGCATCGGGTGCAGGTATGGGCTGCGGTTCGTGCCGCCCCGAGGTGAAGCGTATACTGGAGCAAGAACTTAAAAGGATAACCGCATGAGCATGCAGCACATAGTTAAAATAAACCTACCGGGAGGCTATGTATCGGCGGGCGATTTATATGAGATGCTGGCCGTAGCTGAAGATGCCGGTGCGGTAGATGTACGTTTTGGTAACCGGCAGCAATTGTATTTTACTGTTGATGCCACCAGCCTTGATGACATGGAAACCGACATGCTACGTGCCGGAATTGACTACGAGTTGGATGCCGATGAATACCCCAATATTATTAGCTCCTACGTGTGCGATAGCATTTTTTCGCAGGAAAGCTGGCTGCGCGAGGGCGTATACCGCGATATTTTCGATTTGTTTAGTTACAAGCCTCGTCTCAAAATTAATATTGTAGACAGGCATCAAACCTTTGTGCCTTTCTTTAGCGGTAATTTTAACTTCATTAGTTCGGAGGTGAGTAATTACTGGTATTGGTATATCCGTTTTCCTAAAACAAGTAAATTTTATTGCTGGCCTGTACTCATATATTCGGAAGATATGCCAATGGTAAGCCATCAGGCCGAAAAGTTGATATTCGAAAACAAAGGCTTATTTCATGATAAGCCTCATGCCGATGAGCAGCTATTTTACCAAATGCTGTCTGGGCAGCTTGAGGTATCAACCCAAACCATTACCGAGCCGTTGCAGCTGCCCGATTTTTATTTGCCCTATTACGAGGGCTTTAATAAATACGCAAATAAATACTGGCTGGGCATTTACCGCCGTAACGAGTTATTCTCCATTGGCTTTTTAAAGGATGTGTGCAGCCTGTGTATACAAAGCCGGATAGGGCAGGTATATACAACGCCCTGGAAATCAATCCTTATTAAAGGTATTGAAACCAACCAGCGTGCAGACTGGGGGTTGATACTCGACAAGTACCGGCTTAACATCAGGCATGCCTCCAACGAGCTCAACTGGCAAATTGAAGACCTGAGCGCCGAAGGTCTTACCCTCAAACAACAATTAGTGCGCGAATTTGAAGAAGCCGACCTGCGTACCTATCGGTTAAGCTTTGTGATCAAAATAAGGCCTAAAACAGGGTTAATGGGGTCGGTAATTATTAAAGCACATCCATCAGGTACTTTCGAGTTGTTGCATACGCTTAACTTCAACCCCAACTCAAAAGATTACATCAGTTATAAAAAGAGGGTGAAGCGCAGCAATTTGGGTGAAGAGTTAATAGCGCTTTGCCATATTTATTATACTACAGTTATTGAAAACATTGCCGTAGACACAATGAGTTACGAAGATAATGCCGCTGCCATTGATAATTTAAAAGAGCTTTATGCTTGTAAATACTGCAAAACCATTTACGATTCGGAATACGGGGATCGTGATAACGGCATAATGCCGGGTACGCCGTTTGAAGGGGTTAGTGATGATTACGCTTGCCCGGTTTGCGGCTCGGAAAAAGAGTGTTTTGAGAAGATGGAGGCAGTGGCTGTACGGCAATAAATATATAGCTTCAATAAATTAATTAACCGCCCCTGCAAGTAGTATACCCGAAGGAGCGGTTAAGTAGTTTATCGCCAACCTAAACCTGGCGCAACGTGCTCTAAAATGGAGGATAACACGTGCACATTATAGTCGGTGCCTAAGGTGTTCGGAATGGTTAAAAGAATGGTATCGGCTTCCTGTATGGCTTCGTCATTTGCCAGTTCCTTAATCAGCTGATCGGGTTCGGCAGCGTAGCTTCTTCCAAAAACAGCGCGTTTATCGCTTTCAATGTAGCCAAAGCTATCGCTTCCCTTTCCTTGCTGGCCAAAGTAAAGCCTGTCCGTATCATTTACTATGGCAAAAATTGAGCGGCTTACCGAAACCCTTGGCTCATGCTCATGTCCCGCTTTTTTCCAGGCCTCTTTATATAACCGTATTTGCTCGGCCTGTTGCACATGAAACGGCTTGCCGTTTTCGTCAAATTTAAGTGTTGAACTTTGCAGGTGCATCCCGTTTTCGGCCGCCCAAATGGCTGTGGCGTTAGAAGCCGCACCCCACCAAATACGCTCACGCAAACCTTCCGAATAAGGTTCAACCCTCAATAAGCCTGGTGGGTTTGGAAACATAGGATATGGGTTGGGTTGTGCAAAGCCAACGCCTTGCAGCTTATCTAAAAACTCCAGTGCTTTACGGCGGCCCATATCTGCATCGGTTTCTCCCTCGGCAGGCTCATAGCCAAAATAACGCCAGCCATCAATTACCTGCTCGGGCGACCCTCTGCTGATGCCCAATTGTAACCGTCCTCCCGAAATTAGATCGGCAGCACCGGCATCTTCTACCATGTACAGCGGGTTTTCGTAACGCATATCAATTACGCCGGTTCCAATTTCTATTTTGCTGGTTTTGGCACCAACAGCTGCCAGTAATGGAAAAGGTGATGCCAGTTGCGCGGCAAAATGATGTACCCTGAAGTATGCGCCATCAATACCTATTTCTTCGGCTGCAACAGCCAGATCTATAGATTGAAGCAAAGTGTCGCTTGCTGTACGGGTTTTATATGCCGGATGGTTTGCCCAATGCCCGAATGATAAAAAGCCTATTTTTTTCATAATCTATATTGGATTTATAATAACCCTTACAAAGGTAATAATCAACTTTTAAAGATATGTGTGTTTGAACACGTAATTGGTTAGATATGTCTTTAAACTACAAACCTTATTTCACAACCACTAATATAGTCGCTATTAGATAACGGTATTTTTGATGTTATTACAAGCGAAGAACTACGATGGCAAATCTTCATTATTGGTAAATTAGAAGGGGAGCAGCCTTTTTCAAAAATGATCGGATTATCTGATCGAGATCATCATTCTTATGCGGTTTTAGTTTTTTGGAACAGCTATACCTAAGCAACCGTCATAATGATAATTAAATTCAACACAGAGGACAATGTTATGCTGCTCCACCATAACACTTTGTTGCGCTGCACATGAAATAGCGCATACATTTTATAAAAATAATACGCGCTGCAATAGCAAACTAATTGGGCCACCAGCAATGCCAGCCATGCAAAATATATCCAGGATTTGTTGGTAATATAGTTCCACATATCCCAAAAGTGATTTTGCTTAACAGGCGATCCGTCAACTCTTTTTAAATCAAAGAAAGTAACCTTTTCACCCGCAGTGTTAAGTTTGCTGCTATCGCTGCTGAACAAGTAAAACCTAACATGCTGGCCTATACTGTCTTTATGAAAACCATCATAATCAGACATGAATAACTCATCAATATTCCGGGCAGATTCATCAAAAAGCGGTCGGTCGTACTCGCGGTATAATGTTGCCTTGAAGGGGCTAATTTTAAACGTATATTTTTTGAATCGTTTATAAGAATCGTCTTTAAAGTAAGTAACCTTTCCGTTTACAGGTATAAGTTTATGCTGTAAAGAATTCGCACAAAGAGACAGGATGGCCACGAACAATACCGGAAGCATAACAAGCCCAATAGCTATTAAACTAAATTTTGATAACGTTCCTGATGGTTGGTACATCGTGCCTCCAATAATAATTTGACGCGATTGTGAAGGGTCATTGGTGTAGTCAACCTTTATTATATTAGCAATCACTGGCTTTACTTGTCCAAAATATTCAAGAAAATTAAGGGTTATCGGCCTTTCTTTAAAGCTATCCGGATCATCAATGCCGGGCTTAAAGGGAGAGCCGTTGGGCGGCTGTTTTATCTTCAGTTCAAAAAAATGCTGCCCGTTCTTGACTTCTCCCGACCGAAATGACTCAATTTCTGTAATGGTAAAACCGTCCCATATCACACTAACTAATTTATTGGGTGCTGTTTTCATATGAATGTATTGATTTTACCTGTATGGTTTTAAATCGGCCCAGCTAATGTAGCCGCTGGATATTTTGCCCAGTGCATTTTTATAGTTTATAAAAACCCGGTTAGCATCTGCTATATTTTCAAGGTCAATATTAACCTTATCACCTTTCAGCAGATATGCTTTTAAGGACAAACCCAGTTTGGCAGTTTTATAAAAGTGGGCTTTATTTACAGCAACTGTATAGGTACCCGGGATGTGATTATTGATTTTTCGGTATCGCCCAGAGAAGTCTTCGGGAAGGTTGGTACTCATGCAATCATTAAATATGGCATGGAGATTAGTCTTATTAAAGTTGAGCTGAATTTTGCAATCCGCATGGTCTGTATTGATCAAAACACATTTGTTGCCTTGAACTTTTCCGTTGCCCTCAAAGGAGCCAACCCTGTCGCCCGCATCATTCCACCAGGCAAATACCTCGCCGGTGATAATTTGCTTATTTTGGGTTATAGCAATATTACACCATGCCCCGCTTGGGGTATTCAACCGGTAGGTGCCTGTTTGCGCCATTGTATTGGCGGTGTACAGGATAAAAAAACAGGTAATGAAATGAAAATATAGGTTTGGGATTTTCATAACCATATAACATCCGAAATACGTTTTGTTCAACAATAAAATACTATTGAACAACATTTATTTCGAGATGCTTACCGTTCATAACTATTACTTAAAGCTTCAAAAAAATGGCTAAAGATGCCAAACAGCGGCATTTGTGATCCTGGTTAATAAAAACCATTTTAGTTGCTTTACGTTATCGGGTCATGGAAAACACTATGGCCTCAGCTAAACGTTACAGCGATTCCGATCTGGAACAATTCAAACAAGTAATTCTTAACAAAATGAAAATTGCACGCGAAGAATTAACCGATCTTTCAGCATCATTACAAAGCAGTAATCCAAACGGTACTGATGATACCAGCGGTGCATATGCCACCTTGGAAGATGGGGCCGCCACTCTCGATAAGGAATCAATTCATCAATTGGCTGGCAGGCAGCAAAAGTTTTTACAACAGCTGGAAGCTGCCCTAACACGCATTGAAAATAAAACTTATGGCATATGCCGTACTACGGGCGAATTGATTCAAAAAGAAAGATTACTGGCTGTACCACATACCACGCAAAGCATGGCTGCAAAATTGCGTCAAAATTAGTTTTATTAACTTAAATGACTGAGTTTTTTATTGTTTTGATTAAATTGTTTTTATAATAAAACAATACTAAGCTTATTCAGTTGTTATCGTGCCTTAAAATTAAACGGCATTATTTTGAAAGTAACCAGTCAACCAACCCAAATCGCTATTGTAGGAGGCGGCCCCAGCGGGCTGTTCATGTATAAGCAATTAATTAATTGCGGTAATACAGGGCTTCATATTACTATTTACGAAAAAGGCAACTGCCTGGGGTGTGGTATGCCTTACAGCCATGCGGGCGCTGCCGATGAGCACATTACCAATGTATCGGGTAACGAAATTCCTGAACTGGTGACATCCGTAGAACAGTGGATACAGAATGTGTCTCCGGATACGCTTAACAAGTACCGTATCGATCCGGCAAGCTTTAATGATTATAAAGTGCTTCCCCGCCTGTTATTTGGGCAGTACCTGGCACACCAGTTTAAGCTGCTTTTAGATTTGGGTAAACAAAAAGGCTTTGTAACACAGGTTTTGTACAACAGCCCGGTTGCTGATATTGCCGACCGTGCCAACGATGTACAGGTAGAGATATTTAAAGAAGATGGAACATCTGCCTGTTACGACCGTGTAATTATTTGCAGCGGGCATCTTTGGCCTAAAAAACATGAGGGTAAGGTGCCGGGCTATTTTGATTCGCCTTACCCGCCTCAAAAAATTGCCCTTCATGCCAATCACCCGGTAGCTGTTCGCGGTTCATCGTTAACAGCCATTGATGCGGTACGCACGCTGGCCCGCCATAACGGGGAGTTTAGTAAAGGGGAAGACGGAATTTTAAAATTTACCGCTAACCCTCAAAGTGAGCATTTTAGAATTGTGATGCACTCGCGAGAGGGTTTGCTGCCTGCAGTTAGGTTTCATTTACAAGATACACACCTGGGTAAAGATACCGTACTAAGCCCCGAAGAGGTTCAGGCTAACCGCGATGCTAACGATGGCTTTTTGAGTTTAGATTACGTTTTTGAGCAAAATTTTAAAGCAGGTATACGTGCCAACGACCCGGAATTTTATGAGAAAATAAAAGACCTGGATATGGAAGGCTTTGTTGACCAGGTAATGGGAATGCGCGAAAATATGGACCCGTTTGAATTGCTTAAACTGGAATATGCAGAAGCCGAGCAGTCTATTAAACGCAGAGAGTCGGTTTACTGGAAAGAAATGTTGGCTATCCTGAGTTTTGCTATGAATTACCCGGCTAAATATTTTTCGGCCGAGGACATGCTGAGATTGCAAAAAACATTGATGCCGCTTATTTCGGTAGTTATTGCCTTTGTGCCCCAAAGCTCGGCCGAAACCTTGCTGGCATTACATCAGGCCGACAGGCTAACCATGGTAGCGGTGGGTAAAGAGAGCGAAGTAATTCCGTTAGATGAAGGCGGTGTACTTTACCGGTACAAAAATGAACAGGGTGAAGTTATAGAGAGGCAATATCCATTATTTGTAGATTGCATAGGCCAACCCCATTTAAATTATGATGACCTGCCTTATGAAAGCCTTGCCCAAAATAACACCACCAGCCGTGCCCGCTTACGTTTTAAGGATAACGGGGTAGGGAAAGAGTTGAAACGTGAAGGCAATAATAATGTGGTTAAGTTTGAAAACGGCGACTATTATCTTACCGTATCCGGATTGGCAATTAATGACCATTTTCAGGTGGTTGATGAATTTAATGCCCTTAATGAACGTATTTATGTGATGGCTGTACCATTTATTGGTGGTTATAACCCCGACTACTCAGGGTTGGATTTTTGCGAGGCAGCCTCCGTAAAAATAGCCGAACGTTTGTTTAACACTGCGGTTGTAGCTTAGTAAGCTTCTTTTCGTTACCTATTATGGAAAATCAAACATTACCTGCACCGCTCAAACTATTCATGGTGTTGCTGGGCTCCAAAGCTCCGCAGCGTACAGTTGAACAGCATGACTATTTTTTCGGCATAGCATACAATTTGCGCGACCTGGTTACGCAAATGCAGGCTTTTTGGCCCGAGGCAGGCAATAGTTTGCATATCGATGGCTGGCGGGAAGTAAATGTGGTTGACGGGTATGCAATAAACGTAATGCCCAACAAGGGCCAATCGTCTTTGTTAAGGCTTTTCTTTATCAACCTTGGCGGGTACCAGCACGGCAAGCTCGAAGAGCAGCATTACAATTTACTTACGGTTAAAGAAGATAAGTCGGGCGCCCTTGCAGCCTCTAAACTTACACCTTTCTTTAAAAAAAGTACCATTGCAAAAGTAAAAGGGGCAAATGCTCATATTGATGAAAAATATGGCATTGATGTAGATGATGTATACCGCATTGAAGATGTACTAACGCAACAGGACAAAACCATGTACCACATCCAAATTACTCCCCGTTCACAACAGCCCGATGATGAAATTCACCTCGGCTATTTCAAGCTGAATAAGTTATAATACTAAAAAAGCTGTAACGTGTAGGTTACAGCTTTTATCATTAATCTTTCTTCGATTCTTTTACACAGTTGGGAACAGTTTTACCATTCTTTTTCTTGGTACCTTCCTTTTTGTAACCAGACCAGCATGGGTCTTTTTCTTTTTTTGTTGCCATAGTAGATGTTTTTATACAGTATGTACAATCATCGTTCCATTAAATAAGCCAAAAACTACTGGTTTTAAAAACCTTGCAATAGTGAGGGGATTATTTTTGAATTACTTCAAATTGATATTTACCCGGTGCAACTTCAAATCTATAATTACCGTCCGCGTTTTTCTTTTCGCTTATCTTAACTTTCAAAGTTTGTCCATTTTTTTGTTTAACCAGTTTAAATATGGAAGTTCCTTTAAGTATTACGGTAGCGCTGGTGTTAGCCGGCACGTTGATGTTATAAACTACCCCACCCGTTTTTAAAATCCATGAAGATTCGATCCGCCCGTACATAGAATCATAATACCCTTTGGCGTGTTTCATTTTTCCTTCAACATCAGGTTCCGGCGCTAAAATAAAATGCTTGAACCCTGGCGATAATGCATCTCTTTGAATGCCTGATGAATGTTCAAGCAACCATGCGCCTACGGCACCAAATGAGTAATGATTAAATGAATTCATGTTGTTGTTACCACCAAAGCCATCAGTATGGGTGTAGGAGTTCAAACGTTCCCAAATGGTTGTTGCGCCTTGCTTTACAGGGTACAACCATGATGGATAGGTGGTTTGCAATAATTGCCTGTATGCAGTTGATGTATTGCCTGTTTGTGATAAAGCAGATGAAACCCATGCGGTGCCTATAAAACCTGTCATTAAAGAATAAGGCGGGTACAACTGTCCTTTATCGTTCGTGTTTGCCCGGCTTACTGTTTCAACAAAATTGGCGGCAACTTTTGTTTTCAGGTCTTCGTTAACAATTCCGAACGCAAGTGGTACGGCATATGAGGTTTGTGTGTCTACAGGTTTATTTCTAAATGCAGTTTTCCCGGTTGCTTTATCAATGTAGGTGTTATTGAAGAAGGACATCCGCTCCAAAGCCAGTTGTTTATAGCGTTTATAATCGTTGGTTTTGCCCAGCAACGCGGCAATTTCTGCTATGCGTTGCAAATCATAAATATAGTACGCTTCCCATAATAAACTCTTCTCGGTTTTATCGTACTCGGGGCTTAGCCAGTCGCCCAGGCTTGCCCAGCGGGTGCGGTTCTTATCATCCATAACATTAGTTTGCGCATCAATTTGCGCAGTCATAAATGTGATATATTTGCTCATGGCCTCATAGTGCTCCTTCAGCATATCAACATCTTCGTATTGCTGATAGCTTTCCCAGGCTACTGTTATGCCCGCGCTTCCCCATAAAATATCTCCAAAGCCCCCGCCAAGCGGCGCCACATCCGAAAAACGGCCATCATCTCTTTGTACATCACGCATGGCCAGCATATGCCGCCTTAAAAACTGCGGTATATTAGCCAGGTAAGTTGCCGTTTTAGAAAACACCGATATATCGCCGCTCCAGCCCAGTCGCTCATTACGTTGCGGACAATCTGTAGGGATGGACATGAAATTGGCCAGGGTAGACCAGTTGATGTTCTCCCATAAACGGTTAACCAACGGATCGGAACATTCGTAACCTGAACTGAACTGATGAACCGAACTTAATACAACTCCCCTCACAGCAGCAATGGGCAAGGCCTTTTGTATACCTGTAACCTCAATGTACCTTAAACCGTGATAAGTAAAGCGCGGTGTAATAAATTCGTGCCCGCCACGGGCTATGTAAATTTCCTGAGCCATTGCCGCTCTGATGTTTTCGAGCATGATCATACCCGTGTTGCCTTTGTAAGCAGGTAAGTTGGGGTATTTAACTTCTGCAAACCTGAGCGTAATTTGCGTTCCGGGTTGCAAACCATTAAGTTCGATCCGGGGCACACCGGCAATATTCTGGCCAAGGTCGTAAACAAACACACCCGGTCTAACTTGCTCTACACTTCGTGCCGTTAGTTCCTTAACTTTCTTAACCGTTTCGCCAAACTGGCCGGTTATTGAAAGGTGGCTGTATTTAGCTACCGATGGCGTGTTTGAATCAGGTGGGCTAAGGTCTGTATTAATATTGCCTTCGAGCTTTACCTCAGTCGCTTTTTTCCAGCGCGAATCATCGTATGCCGATGTTGACCAACCCTGTACAGCAGTTTCTTTGCGTGCATCATACACTTCACCCTGAAAAAAACTTCCGTAAATTACAGGGCCGTTATTATTGTAGCGCCATGTTTCAGGCAAAGAAACGATCACTTCTTCCTTGCCATCCTCATAAGAGACAACAAGTTTGGCAAGAAGCGATTGCCGGTCGCCAAAAAAATTCCAGTTGTCGCCGCTGTAGGTACTTCCGCCGCTCCACCAACCCTCGCCAAGTATGGCGCCAATGGCGTTTTTACCGGCAACCATGTTTTTGGTAACATCAAAGGTTTGATATAACTGCGTGCGGGTATATTGGGTTAGTCCCGGGTTAAAGTAATCATCGTTTACACGCTTACCGTTCATGTAAACATCATATATGCCGCGCGCCGTTACATAAAGGCGGGCTTTACGAATGTTACTGCCTTTCGTATCGAAGGAGCTCCTCATCATGGGCATTGAATTTCGGCTCGGGTCATATATTAGCATTGTGGGCTTATTGGTTCCGGTAAGTAGTAAAGGCTGTTTATAAGAGGTATGCAATACATTGGACGGCCCCCTGAAATTACTGACGACTAAGTTGGAGAATGAAGCAGATTGATGTTCGGGAACTTTAAAACCAATATTGGCCAGTACCGGGAATGCGATAAAATCGCCTCCCTGGCCTATTGGGTTGAGCCCTAAACGGCCTATATGGTTTTCTTTACCTTCGCCATCCACCCAAAATTCTGTATTCCCCATTACCGATGATAGGTAAATGGTGTGCTTATTGTACCTGTTATCTTTATTAATAAGCGCAAGCGGCAATGGCAGGGTTTTTATTGGTTTATTAGCTTGATCGCCCGGTTTGTAACCCGACCGGTATATATTTAACAATGCTGCTGCACCGGTATTTAATGGCGCTATATCAAGCTCTACAAAAATGCTGGAGCTGTCTTTGCTGCTTTGTATGCCATAATAGTTTTTGTTTTTATCGAGCAGGCGCTGGTCGTTGGCGCCGTAAAGTAGCCCCCCACGGGTACTTTGGGTTTCGGAGTTGAGTTGAATTGTAAAATTCAGTTTAAAAACAGGCAAATATTGTGCATACAATAACATATCATCATCGCCGCCGCCAATCCACTTCGCGCCGCTCCAGGCAGTCTGCTTATCATCCATTAATCCCGTCTCGAACCATGAGGCGGCAGTATGTACCTTACTTTTCAAATCCCAAACCTTAACCACCCATTGGTAGCGGGTACGTACTGCTAAAGGTTTTCCGTCGTAAAGGATATTTAATGATTTATCATCAGTAACCCTACCCGAATTCCATGTTGTTTTGCCGGTTTCATCGGTTACTATTACCATGTAAGCTTTTTGCGCTGCACCGGGGGTGTTTGAAATCATCTGCCAGCTAAAACGTGGTTTTTTAACATCAATTCCGAGTGGAGTTGCGGTATACTCAGTTTTGAGACCAGTAATTGTTACATCATATGCGGCAAATGCATAGTGTACAAAACAAAAAAGTAGCAGGGTATATAAACAGAAGGGTTTAAATATTTTCATAACAGGCTTATTCACAAATAAACGTTTTATAAGGATAACCTGCTACAAGTTTTGAACTGTTTTCCTTATCCTCAATAATGCTTTCAATCTAATCGTATAATTAAACGGTAATATGCACTTATCATGTCGGGTTTTTCAGGGCATGTTTGGAGAACATAAAACGTAGCTTGGGCATCATAACAACTAAAGCCGATGCAATGGTTATATTTGCCACAAAATCAATATTACTGTGATCAACGTAAATAATATTTCCGTTTCGTTTGGTGGAACCACCTTGTTCAGCGATGTAACTTTTTCCATCAATGAAAATGATAAAATAGCCCTCATGGGTAAAAATGGTGCAGGTAAATCTACCATACTTAAAATTATAGCGGGTGCTGCCAAGCCAACTACCGGTAATGTAACCGGACCTAAAGAAGCGGTTATTGCCTATTTGCCGCAGCATTTGCTTACCCATGACAACGTTACCGTTTTTGAGGAAACCATGAAAGCTTTTGCGGAGGCCAATCAAATGCAAAAGGAGTTGGATGAAGTAAATGAGCAGCTTAATATTCGTACTGATTATGATAGTGATGAGTACATGAAGCTGATCGAAAGGGTATCAGAACTGAGCGAAAAAGTTTACACGGTAGAAGAAACCAATTATGACGCTGAGGTAGAGAAAGTGCTCAAAGGATTGGGTTTTGAGCGCAACGACTTTAACAGGCAAACTTCTGAATTTTCGGGCGGATGGCGCATGCGTATTGAGTTGGCCAAGATATTATTGAAAAAGCCTGATTTGATCTTGCTGGATGAGCCTACCAACCACATGGATATTGAGAGTATACAATGGCTCGAAGAGTTTTTGGTTAACTCGGCCAAGGCGGTAATGGTTATCTCGCACGACCGTGCCTTTGTAGATAATA
This sequence comes from Mucilaginibacter terrae, assembly GCF_031951985.1. Lineage (NCBI taxonomy): Bacteria > Pseudomonadati > Bacteroidota > Sphingobacteriia > Sphingobacteriales > Sphingobacteriaceae > Mucilaginibacter > Mucilaginibacter terrae. The sequence goes on from NZ_JAVLVU010000001.1 coordinate 5,021,598, forward strand.
TCACTAATCGTACCATAGAAGTAACTATGGGGCGCATTTACGATTACAAAGCTAAGTACAGCCACTACCTGCAGTTACGTGCCGACCGCCGCATACATCAACTCAAAGCTTACGAAGAGCAGCAGCGTTTTATTGCCGATAACCAGGAATTTATTGACCGTTTCAGGGGCACCTACTCAAAAACATTGCAGGTGCAATCGCGTGTAAAAATGTTAGAAAAGCTGGAAGTGATCGAAATAGATGAGGTGGATACCTCGGCATTGCGGTTAAAGTTTCCGCCTTCACCGCGTTCGGGCCAGTACCCGCTCATGGTAGAAGATCTGACCAAGACCTATGGCGACCATGTAGTGTTTAAAAATGCATCAATGGTTATTGAACGGGGAGAAAAGGTGGCCTTTGTTGGTAAAAACGGCGAAGGTAAATCTACCATGATCAAAGCTATTATGAATGAGATAGATTTTGAAGGTAGCTTAAAGGTTGGGCATAATGCCAAAATTGGATACTTTGCGCAAAACCAGGCAGCTTTGCTTGATGAAAGCTTAACCGTTTTTGATACCATTGACCAGATACCATTAAGTGACAACACCATAAAAATTAAAGATCTTTTGGGTGCGTTTATGTTTAGCGGCGATGACACCACTAAAAAGGTTAAAGTACTATCGGGAGGGGAGAAGACGCGCCTGGCTATGATCAAGCTGCTTTTGGAGCCCGTAAATTTGCTGATACTGGATGAGCCCACCAACCATTTGGATATGAAAACCAAAGACATTATAAAGGATGCGCTCAGAGATTTTGACGGTACCTTGATCTTGGTATCTCACGACCGTGACTTTTTGGATGGCTTGGTTACCAAGGTGTTTGAATTTGGTAACAAGCGGGTGCGCGAACACTTTGAGGATATTAAAGGCTTTTTGGCCTACAAAAAGATGGATAGCTTAAAGGATATAGAACAAAGCTAATTCTTGCATAAAGTTACCTGGTCCCTGTTACTTTATCAGGGATCAGGTAAGAACGATATTGATAGAATGTTCATTTTACTGCTCATTCTAAAAAACCATCAAGGCACGAAATGCTTACATTCCGGCTGTTAATTTCAAATTACCAATATACAATTTGGCGTTGTTATCAAATTGCCAGGGCCCGCTGAAGTAAAAATATTTAGCAGCTTTGGGCATAAACATAACCGTTTCGGCCAGTTTGTTATCATCCAGGTATACGGCCATCTGCCTGCCATTTACTACCAGCTTAACATGAAGCGGCCTGTTAGCCGTTGCCGAAAGGTCGAACGTGGTATTGGCTTCCTTGTTGTCAAGTTCATAGTTGCCAATATTAACAGCATCGGCATCAGGGTAGTGCAGTTGCACAAATGCTCCACCATTACTAATGTGCTCTCTTACCGCATTATCTTTTACAAAACCAAAGCAAACCGGCGCTATATCTTTTATTTGTTCGGCAACTGCGAGCACGTCAAATTCAAAAGTGAACTTAGCGGGGAGCGGAATGTTTTTGTTAAGCTTATAGGTTGCCTTATCGCGTATCAGCAGCCATTTTCCTTCGTGCCCGGTGGGGTGTGCAACTATGGCAGCCGCATTTGTTTTAATACTGCGTGGCGACGCGCCTGTTTCATATGCCGAAAAATCTTCACTAAAACCACTGTTTTGCGCAGCTGATTTTAGAGCGAAAAAGCTGCTCAGTATACTAAGCAACCCGGTAATTAAAAAGTATTTTTTCATGGTTTGATGGTTAAGTTTAATCAATTATATGGAGCAGAAAACTTACCGTCTGTTACCGTCACAAAATCATTGCCGTCAAGCCGTCTCAGCTTTCCCGAAAACGTTCCTTTAACACCCCATTTGGTCAGGCTTGTTATTTTCAGGGTAAAATTGCTGCCATCAACATCACCTCCATTGTAAATAGTGGTGCCTACAATTTTGCCGTCTTTCATGTTCTGTATATAGTATTTCCCGGCCAGTAGCAAATCGCTTTCGGAGTCCACAGTATAAGTGGCTTCTTTGGCACCTTCGGTGCTCTGCATGTTAATGCCAAATCCGGTAACCATATCCTCTTTTTCCCACCCGCCAATAACTACAAAATGCACAGTATCGGTAGCGGGCTTATCATTCGCATTTACAAAGTAGTTGAATTCACGCTGCACGCCGTTAATTTTGCAAGTCAGGTATACTTCCTGGTCGTCGGTAGCACCGCCACCATTTTTACTACATGATGTAAAGTTTATTAATATGAACGCTATAACTGCAAGTAGGGCAGTACGCGTAAAAGTTAGCTGCTTTTTCATAAGGTAGTTAAACATTTAACTGCCGGGATGAATTGCTTCAACCCGGCAGCTGTGATTAAGATGTGATAGGAATTTATGTTATTTTAATTTGATGGAGATCTCCCCATCGTCCATACCGTCAATATTCTTTTCGGCAAAAACATCAGGCGCAGCCTTTTGCAGCGTTTTTAAAATATCGGTGGTTGAACCAACATGCTGCAAAACAATCGAAGAACCCGATGCACTGTATTTCATCTTGGTGCTTTCAATACCTTTTGCCGTTTGCAACTTGTCGTTTATTGCTTTTAATGTCGAAAAATCAACACCCGTAAGCTTAACCGTTGTCTTTTCAGTTGAAGTACCATCCTTTTTTTTACCAAACAGACCCAGTATCTTATCGCCGGTGCTCTTGGTACGGTCGGCGGTACGGCCTGCACGGTCAGCTTTGTCGGTAGCTCTGTCTACCTTGTCTAAAATAGCCTGGGCTTTGGTAAGCGTAGACCCGAATACCATCAGGGCTGCACAAATAATCATGATCTTTTTCATAGTTAAATTGATTTTTAATAAAATAATATACCTGAGAATGATAGCTTAATTTGTTCAGTGCTTATTTAGTAAGTGTAATCGCGGGTAAGGTCGGTAGCTTTGCTAACTGTAAAGTCTTTTAAATCTTCCTTCACTACACCGTTAATTTCAGCCTTGTAACTTACTTTGTAGGTTTCATTTCCGGGGCTTAGGCATTGTATACCCGCACTAATATTACTTAGTGGCTTAATTGATTCAATTACATAGGTTTTAGTGCTGCCACTAAAATTGTTTTTACCCAGGCTCACGCCGCTTTGGTTGTTTTGTACCTCGCCGTTTACTTTCCAAACCGTAGATTCGGAAGGATTATTGGTTAAACCAACCATTACGAACGACAAATAAGCAGACTCGGTAGCACCGGTAACCGTAATAGTAAATTTTGCGGTACGATCTCCGGATGCAGGGGTACTGTCATCACTGTCTTTTTTACCGCATGAGGTTAAACCTGCAATGAGGACGACCAAGGCAATAGCCGCGACTAATTTTTTTGAAAGATGCTTTTTCATAGTTAAAATATTTAATTGATAGATAGACCGCAAAACTATTGTAAGCCATATTGAAATGAAATCCCTTGATTAGTGTGTTTTTTACTACTGATTTTTAGGTATTTTAATTGCTTTTTAAGCAACATTGCACTTGGTTATGATTTTTAGGTTGATATTTGATATTTTGGGGATACCATCCCCGGATATTCAAAGTGTTGTTACCTGATGAAAAAGTACCTGATTTGCCTGTTTCTAATTTCTACCATAATTGCCCACGCACAGCAGCAGGTTCCGCTTGATGAAAAGCGGCACGTAGACAGCCTGGAAACCATATTACGGTCATCCAAACCAGATAGTGCCAAAACAATAGCCAGTTTTATGCTGGTGGAGTATTGGAAGTTTAAAGACACTACTAAAAGCAAAGTTTTCCTGTTAAAAGGGGAAAAACTGGCAGGTACCTCGGCCTACCTCAAGGCCTTATCCCATTTTTACGAGGGGCAATACTATTTTAACTGGAACACCGGTAAAGCGGCAGCAGCCTTTGCAAAAGCACAAAAAGCGTTGGCGGCATTTCATACACCGGTAGCCTACGGCAGGCTGGCAGCCGCGTGGTACAATTATGCATTAATGAACCGCGATAAAGGCTACGAGTTTATTACACGCATAGTAATGGAGCATGTATTGCCCAATGCGCAAAAAGCCGGTGATAAAACCATGCTTGCCCATTTTTATACCCAGCTATCAACCATATTAATGAATAACTATCAGTTTGCAAAAGCCAATAGTTATAACGATAAAGCAATTGCCTTATTAGAAAAAACAGATCCAAAGTCAACCAATCTTCTTTTCGCTTACCTGAGTGGTGTTAGCATCAACTGTTACAACCAAAAAACTGCGGTCGCAAAGGAGTTTTTGCAAAAGGCACAGGCCATGTTAGCACCATTTCCTGCTTCGCTTAATTATACGCTTTATTACTACAACGAGGCCTTGTACTATACCACGGTAAAAATGTACCCTCAATGTATTACAAGTGCAGATAAAGGAATAGTTTTAGCCAAAAAGTACAATCAAAAGCAGTTGTATCAACAATTTTCATTTCGCAAGTATGAAGCTTACGTACAGCAAAAAAACTATGCTAAAGCACAGGCAATTTTGTTGAATATTGTTAAAGAAGGTACGCTGCTGGCAACTGTAAATGATAAAGCTATGATCTATGGCGAATTAGCTAAAAACAGTAACCTGCTTGGCGATTATCATGAAGCTTATCTTTGGCAGGCGCGGTACCAGCAACTTACAGACAGTATTCATAAAACCCAAACTGAATTTAAGATCAGCGAGTTGGAAACCAAATACCGCTCGGTTGAAAATCAGAAAAGAATATCCCATTTGCAAGCCCAGAATAAGCAAGCCAAACTCCAAGCCAAAAATGAGCACCTTTTTAACTGGTTGCTGGGTACCGGTTGTTTATTGTTACTGGCCGTTTTGGGTATGGTGATGCTTAATGCGCGTAACCAACGCAAACTGGCAGCCCAAAAAGAGATAAATCACCGGCAACAGTTGCATGAACTTGAACAAAAGCAACAGCTTAAAATAACTAAGGCCATGCTTGATGGAGAAGAGCACGAGCGGGAACGCGTTGCGCGCGATTTGCATGACGGGTTAGGCGGTATGCTGGCCGGTGTTAAAATTGGGTTATCGGGGCTTACCGAAACCAAGAGCGATTACGCGCAGGATAAAGACCTGTACCGCATCATCAGTCAGCTCGATTCATCGGTAACCGAATTGCGGCGTATTGCCCGGAACTTATTGCCCGAAACGCTATTGAAATTTGGCCTGGAGGTGGCACTTAAAGATTTGAGCGAATTTTATATGCGCGATGGTTTACACATTGATTTTCAAACTTTTCATATTAGTAAAGATATACCCTTGTCGGTTCAGCTCAATATTTACCGCATAGTTCAGGAACTGCTTTCTAATGCCATAAAGCACGCACAGGCAACCAACATCCTTTTACAGTGCTCACAAAACGACTCGGTGTTCTTTATAACCATTGAAGATGACGGCATAGGTTTTGATACCGCTATCCTGAAAACCCGTAAGGGCATGGGTTTGGAAAACCTCAAGAACCGTATAAGCTACCTGAAAGGGAAGTTTGAATTACGTTCGGCCATTAACGAGGGGACATCCATTAACATAGAAATTAGTATCAACGCCGATGTTTGAAATACGCACTGCAATTGTTGATGACCATCCTATTGTAATTGAGGGGTTAAAAACCTTACTTGCTAATGAAACCAACCTGAAGATCATTGGTGGCTTTTGCAGAGGTGAGGAACTGTTATCTTACCTTGAAAATAGCACGCTCGACCTTGTATTACTGGATATTACCCTGCCAGACATAAGCGGTATTGAATTATGCCAAAGGATTAAGCAAATAGCCTTAACTACAAGTATACTCATATTAAGTAATCATACCGAACGTAGTATTATTATGCAGGCCATACAAAACGGTGCAAGTGGTTACCTGCTCAAAAATAGTTCTGTAGATGAGTTGCGGCATTGTATAGCCGAGGCTATAAAAGGCAATGTTTGTTACAGCAAGGAGGTGATGGAAATTATTAGCCGGCCATCTAAAAATGAGCTGCAAGGGTTACCAAGGCTTACACGCCGGGAAAAAGAAATACTCGGGCTTATAGCAGCAGGCAAAACCAGCCAAATGATAGCCCATGAATTGTTTTTAAGCCCACTCACCGTTGATACACACCGGAAGAACCTGATACAGAAATTTGGTGTTAAAAACGTGGCAGAACTTATTATGGAAGCAAACCGGCAGCAACAATTTAATGATTAGTTTTAAGGCTTTAAAAGTGTTTAAACTAAAAAGAGTTGCTATGTATAACAACTCTTTTTAGTTTTAAACTTTTTATGTGTTGCCTAAACTAAATTTTGCGGTTAAAAAACAATTACTTGTACTCTATCACAAATTCTTCGATTGGGTTGCGCACTTTTTTCATCGGTGCCAGCCAATCTGTTTCATCGCGGTATCCTAAATATAACAACGTTACGCTTTTTAAGCCTAAAGATTTAAGATCAAGTAATTCATCAACCAGGGCATTGTTAAAACCTTCTGCCGGAGTGCTGTCTATCTTAAGCTCAGCCGCTTGTGCAAGGGCCATTGCAAAGGCAATGTATGATTGCCTTGCGGTGTGTGCAAAGTTTTCCTCGGGAGTTTCATTCAAATAAATATTCTTGATCTTATCGGTATAGCTGCTAAACCTTCCGCGGGGCAAGCCTCTTTCATCGGTTATTCGATCATAAATGGTATCTATCCGCTCGGCGGTATACCTGTCCCATGCGGCAAATACCAGCACGTGCGAACAGTCTAACATGGCATCCGAGTTAAGCGAACTTGGTGCAAGTTTCTCCTTGATCTGCTGGCTTGAAACTACCAGTACACGAAACTGCTGCAGCCCCGAAGATGTAGGTGCCAAACGTGCGGCTTCTACAATTTTATCAATATCTTCCTGGCTTACTTTTTTAGTAGGATCGTATCTCTTTGTGGCATATCTCCACTTTAAATCTTCTATTAATGACATTTGATGATGTTTTATAAACAGCGGGACTAAATGCTGTTTATTAAGCCCCGCTGTAAAGTTTTTAATTATTGGTAACGGCTAATTTCACTTCAACATTACCACGGGTAGCGTTGGAGTAGGGGCAAACCTGGTGCGCCTTGGCTACCAGTTCGTTGGCTTTGTCCAGTTCAATTTCTTTAATATTTACATCAAGCTCTACAGCCAGGCCAAAACCACCCGCATCATTTTGCCCAATACTTACTTTGGCGGTTACGGTGGTTCCCCCGGTCGAAATCTTTTCCTGTTTTATAACCAAACTCAGGGCGCTGTCAAAACAGGCAGCATAACCTGCCGCAAACAATTGCTCGGGGTTAGTATAGTCATCATTGGCACCTCCAAGCGCTTTGGGCATTCTAACCTCAAGGTCTAAAACGCCGTTACTGCTTTTTACATGGCCATTACGGCCTCCGGTCGCGGTTGCATCCGCGGTGTATAACACTTTCATTTTTAACTCTTATAGTGAATAATTATTTTAAACGGGCTATCATTTTTTCGGCAACACTTTCAGACGATGCCGGGTTTTGCCCCGTGATAAATAAGCCATCTTCAACCACGTGTACGCCCCAGTCTTCTACCTTGCTATAGTTTGCACCTAATTTTTGCATTTCAGTTTCTACTAAAAAGGGCACCACGTCGGTTAGTTTCACGGCTGCTTCTTCGGTATTTGAAAAGCCGGTTACGTTTTTGCCTTTTACAAATGGCTCGCCGTTTTCAAACTTTACGTTTTTAAATGCACCGGGTGCATGGCAAACTGCGCCTACTAATTTGCCACTGTTGTAAAAATCCAGTATTAGTTGTGCCGATTTGGTGTCGTTAGCCAAGTCCCACAGCGGGCCATGGCCACCTGGGTAAAATATGGCATCAAAGTCTGATGCGTTCATTTCCGCAAGCTTATGCGTATTGGCAATTACCTCCTGTGCCTTAGCATCGCTGTAATAGCGTTTAGGTGGCATCGGTTTGTGCCGATGGTGCTTCGCTGTTAGGGTCAATAGGTGCCTGTCCGCCTTTAGGGGTGGCTACCACAACCTCGTAACCAGCATCGGTGAAAGTATAATATGGGGCAGCAAATTCTTCAACCCAAAAACCTGTTTTATGGCCGGTATTGCCTAATTCATCGTGTGAGGTAACTACAAATAAAATTTTCATTGGTGGATTTTTTTAATGATATAATTATTGGTTTTTCTTTTTGAGTGCATTGGTACTCCATAGCGCCCATAGGATAAGTACAGGTTGAAAAAACAATCGTATCAGTCTGGCCTTATCGGTATTAAGGCCAAAGGCATCTACTTTATTAATGTACTGAGAAATATTACCCGGGAAGATCAATACAAAGAAAACGGCGGTAATAATGCCAACCCATTTTCTGTTTTTCACTATAAAAATGAGCGCCAAACCTAAACTGATTTCTACTATACCTGATAATACAACCGTTAGATCCGGGTGTACAGGAAGCCATTTAGGCACTTGTGCCAAAAACTCAGACCGGTTGAAGGTAAGATGGCTTACACCGGCAAAGGCCAGGAAAGCACCCAGCACAATGCGGGCAACGCTTCGTATTTTAGAGGTATGCATTTATTTATGTAATACTTTGTTTAACAGGGATTTTAGCTGCAGGAGTTCATCAATAGACATGTTGGTGCATTTAACCAATTCCAGTGGAATATGCTTCGCTTGCTCTTTCAGTTGGGCTCCTGATGTTGTTAATGTGATGATCACGATACGCTCATCCTGTTTACCTCGCGTTCTGTTTACTAATCCCTTTTGTTCTAATCTTTTCAAAAGGGGGGTAAGAGTTCCGGTATCGAGGTGCAATTTTTCGCCTAATTGATTTACGGTCTGCTCTTTATGTTCCCACAAAACCATCAATACCAGGTATTGAGGATAGGTGATGTTTAATTGAGCCAGCAGTGGCCTGTATAAATTCGTTAAATTTCTGGAAAACGCATATGCCGGGAAACAGATTTGATTTTCGAGTTTCAGTAAATCTTCCATGATATAAAAACGCGTTATATTCATAAATGTTTTGCACAATATAATTTTGCACAATTATTTTTTATACTTCATGTTGTATGGCAAAGAGCGAACTGTTTTAAATTAATAATGATTAGTTGCCATGAATTGTAGGCATCAACTGATATTAGGTTTAAAAGAGCAAAGGCGATATAGATACCGAAAGGTACTTGGTGAGTTACGCAAGCCGAGATACTTAAGCTTGAGTGTGTAGGAATATATTTAAAAAGTGGTACAAGCCCAAGCTAAAGTGAATAAGCCTTAACTTTGAGCGTATCTATTGCTTTTAATATTTCGGTAACAGAAGGAATGGCTTTGAAATCTTTATAAATGCTGCTACCCAAATGGCGTATTATCTCGTTTTTACTACGTAAATTTTCCGGTACGCTGAATTCAAGTATTTGATTGGGGGAGTTCCACGGCGTATGCTGCGGATTGGTTTGCGCATATAATATAACAGTGGGCGTTTTAACTGCCGCAGCAATGTGAATGGTGCCGGTGTTTACCGATACCAGCATGGGTGCTATACTAATAAGCGTTATAAATTCAGATAGGGAAAACATACCACCGGCAGATAGTGAGCCTGTTCCAATTTTATTTTGAAGCTCATCAGTTAGCGGTTTTTCAGATGCCGATCCTGTTAGTAAAACCTGGTAGCCTTTTTTAACAAGCTCTTGGCCCAGTGCAACCCACCGATCTGCTGGGTATTGGCGTTTTTCTTCGCTTACCCCTGCATGCAGTATTAACCAGGGGTAATTAATATCAAATCCTTTGTCGGTAAGTTTTTGTGCTATTACAGGCTGCAATTCATGATCTACAGAAAGCAATAAGTCCTCATGATCAGTGTATGCACCTACCGATGCAACTAAGTCCAAATCACGGCGCACCTGGTGCTTAATGAGTTCGTACGGTTCTTTATCGGGCACCCAATCTGTTATTAAATGATATGGGTTTTCGCGGCAATAGGCCAATATGCGCGGAATACCGCTCAGGTAGGCCAGCATGGCTGTTGGTAAAGGGTTTTGACTAAAAACTGTAAATACTACCGCTGCATCAAAGTTTTGTTCCCTCAATTGGCCTATGATCTCGTTGAATTTTGACGGATCAGGCGCTTCAGCGGTTTTAACCCAAGGTAGGTCGTAAATAATAGCATCGTCAATTTCGGGCATATGTTTTATAATGCCCTTTGCCATGCTTGATGTAAGCACGGTTATTTTAGCGCCAAAGGTTTCTTTTAAGGCACGAATGGCCGGAGCGCTCATGATAAGATCGCCCATGTTATCGGGCCTTATGCACAATATGTTTTTGCAGTTTTGCCAGCCCGTCATGCCAGTTGCATATGTAAAATATCTTTTGCTGCCTGGTTTATGCTGCTGCATATGTAAGTAGGGGCACGCATAGGGCCTGTAAGCCACTCGGTTTCGTTGCCGTTATTAATCAGGATGGTTTTACACCCAGCCCGGTTACCCGCTTCCACATCGTTTAATATGTCACCTATCATCCACGATTCTTTTAAATCTATATGATGTTTGTTGGCTGCTTTTAATAACATGCCCGGCTTAGGTTTGCGGCAATCACAATCAATAGCGTAGTTCTCAACCTTACCTTCAGGATGGTGAGGGCAATAGTAAAAACCGCTCAAGCTAATTTCATAAACTTTAAGTAGTTCTCTTAAACAGCTTTCTACAGCAGGCAGCATGCTTTCACTGAACAGGCCGCGCGCAACACCTGCCTGGTTCGATATAATGATAAGCTTATAGCCATCTTGCTGTAAGCGCTGCAAACCTTCAATGGCATCGGGTTGGATGGTGATAAGCGCCGGGTCAACATTGTAAGGTATATCGGGTATCAGCGTACCGTCTTTATCTAAAAAAACTGCTTTTGCCATCGTTTGAAAGAGGATTTTAGGCAGCTTGTATTTTACTGTTTGATAGCAAAGCAATACTCTCTTTAGCCACCGGCTGCGTGCAGCGGTACAACTGATTTACATGGTGAGCTACCTCAGCCCATGTAAAGTGTGTATTTACGCGTTCAATGGCGTTGTGGCTAAATTCGTTACGTACTTCTTCATTATTAAGCAACCATGTAATTTTTTCGCCCAAAGCATCCGGGTCATGAGCGGGAACTAAAACGCCTGTTTCGCCATCGGCCACGCTATATTTTATGCCACCAACATTCGATCCTATTACGGGCGTACCGCAAGCCATGGCCTCTAATGGAGTTATGCCAAATGGTTCGTACCATGGTGTGGTAATAAACACATCGGCCGCAGCATAATAGTATTTAAGCTGATCGCGGTTTTTGCGGCCGGTAAAAATTACCTGGTTCTCCACGTGGTGTTGACGCACAATATCTATCAGCCTGGCATATTCAGGACAGGTTTCTTCTTCCAGTTCTTCGCACTCGCCGCCAACTATAACCAGTTTAATGGGTTTGCCGGTAGGCTTTACTTTGGCTAATGCCTGTATCACATTATCTACCCCCTTGCGGGGCACCATGCGGCCTAATTGTAAAATCAAATGTTCGCTTTGTGGCAACCCGGCAATTTTACGTGCACACTCTTTATCAATAGGGTAAAATTCGGTAGCGCTGAAACCACAGGGAATGATGGTGATTTTATTTTTTGGAGCGTTGTAATAATTAATGAGGTCATCCATATCCTGTGGGCATTCGGCAATAATATGGTTGGCCTGCTGCACGGCTTCTTCTTCAATAGTAAGGCGTTCTTCGGGGAATTTATCTTTTTCGGCCTGATGAATACGGCGTACATGGCCTAATGCATGGAAGGTGACCACAAATGGTATGTCCAATTCCTTTTTAATACCCATAGCTACCCATGCCGACATAAAGAAGTTGGCATGTACCAGCGAGTAATGCAGTTGACGGTTAATCATGAAATTGATCATGTTGTTTTTAAACTCGTCCATGTATTGCAGAATTTCTTCCTTAATAATTACTTCTGCCGGACCGGCGTTAACGTGTATAATCCTTACACCCGGCGACCAGTTAACCACTTCCTCAATTTCGGTGCTTTCGCGGCGTGTAAAAACATCAACAAGGTACCCAATGTGGGCAAGGTGTTTAGCCAGTTGAGCTACATAAACATTTTGGCCACCTGTATCAACTCCGCCAATATTGGCCAAAGGGGAGGCGTGCTCACTTATAAAAGCAATTCTTTTTTGCTGAAATTTCATAATCACGATGTTTAGGCCTGTAAAACCGTTGAGCTTTTACGGGCAGTTACTTCGGCAAATAATTGTTCCCAGTCGGCTGCAAAACGTTGGATGTTGAAGCGCTTTAAGGCTACTTCTCGTCCGTTGTTTCCAATCTCTCGGGCAAGTTCAGCATCGGCAATTAAAAGGTTCATTTTATCAATAAGGTAGTTGATATCGGTATGGATAAAGCCAGAGTAGCCGTTATCAATCACGGCCGACAATTCGGTTGTAGCCAAACCCACTACAGGTATTCCCATCATCATGGCCTCACAAATTGCAAGGCCTAAGCTTGTGTAGCGTATAGGATTAAAGAAAAAACGGTAATGGCTCTGAAACTCGGGCAACTGCGGGTGCAACACTTCCCCTAAACCTAATTCACCTGTTCCCATACCCACAAGATCAAGCGGTACCTGCTCGCGTACTTCTAAAAATACATCTAAGCCCAGCAAGCGGCCGCGGGATGGCAGGTTATTAATTACCACAATACCTTTAGCAATATTGCCTTTGTATGTAACAGGCGAAGTGGTTACACCATGTTCAATAACCCGGGTAGGTGTGCTGTTGCTATCCCACATCAAGCGGTTAAAGTGCGTAACGTGTACCAGTGTTACATCGGGCGTATCTAATATATGTTGGGTATCTGTTGGATGCTGGCGTGGCGGATCATGCTCAATGTACACCTTGGGCAGTTGGCGTTGCTCTTCAGATAGGATTTCAAATTGATCTTTAAGATAATTTTGATTGGTTTGATACAGTATGCAATCAAACTTATGGTTTTTCACTTCCTCGGCCGGTATCTCAATTACATTATCGCCAAACGGAAATGTTTCGCCCCGGCCATAATAACCTTCGGTTTTTTGGGGCTTCGTTGGGATGTAAATAGTGTAATTGCCTTGCGACAGATAGAACAGGTAGCTACCGTGTATGTGCCAGGTGAAAATTTTCATAAGTAAGAAAGCTCTTTAGTGTTGTTTGCTTCGCCATAAAGACAACAATAGAACCGCTTTATTTACTTATAGTTTTAAAATAGTATTTTTAATTAAATTATTTCATAATGAATTATAATTATGGCAAAATGTAACCTGCAGTATTTATTGAATTGGTAATTTTAATTAGATTATTTACCTGTTAGATTTAATAATTAAAAAATTTACTTAAAAGTAAACAACGCGTATGGGCGTTTGTAGTATGGTGTAACAAACCGAAAATTATAAAAGTTACACTTTACTATAATGTACGTATTAGGCATCAACGCTGTATTTCACGACTCGGCAGCGTGTATTATTAAAGACGGCGTTTTGCTTGCCGCAACCGAAGAGGAGCGATTTACCCACTTTAAACATGGCAAAAGGCCGGTGCCATTCTCAACCTGGGAACTACCATTTCATGCCATTGATTACTGCTTAAAGATAGCAGGGATTCACATCAATGATGTTGACCACATTGCATACTCATTCGACCCATACCTACTTATTGGCGAAAAATATCGTGGTAAATCAACTATCGAAATTCCCTTTGAAGAAGGTCGATCACATTTAGGAGATGATTTTAAAAATGTATGGGACCCGCTGTTTTTGTCGTCCATAATTAATGCTCCCGGTCAGTTGCGCGATGGGTACCCTCATCACCTGCAAAAGCGTTTTGTAGGCTGTAACATACCGCGCGAAAAGTGGCATTTTGTAGAGCACCACGTATCGCATGCTGCCAGTGCGTTTAATTGTTCGCCGTATAAAAACGCAGCAGTAATGACGGTTGACGGCAGGGGAGAACAGGCAACTACAACCTACAACATAGGCAGCGGCAATCAACTGGATAGGATAGGGCAGGTAAACATGCCGCACTCATTGGGTTTACTTTACGAAGATGTAACCACTTACCTCGGTTTCCTGCATTCATCAGATGAATACAAGGTAATGGCATTGGCATCATATGGCAAGCCCGATTTTGTTAAAGATTTCCGCGAGATAGTGCATTTAGGGAATAATGGTCAATACACCATCAACAACCAGCGCCTCGAAGAACGCTTCGGCCCTCAGCGTTTACGCCACGAAGATTTTACTTCGCATCATTTCAATATTGCCCACTCGCTGCAATTGGTTTTAGAAGAAAGCATGCTGGAGCTTACCGGCTGGCTGCAACAAGAAACAGGTGAAGAAAACCTTTGCCTTGCCGGTGGCGTAGCGCTAAACTGTGTAGCTAATGCCCGTTTACGTGATCGGGGAGCATTCAAGAATATTTGGGTACAACCCGCCTCGGGCGATGACGGTACGGCATTAGGTGCTGCCCTTTGGGTTGATGCCAAAGCGCGTAATACAGATGAACGTAATTTTGAAATGACGCATTGCTACTGGGGACCAGAATATACCGATGAGGAAATCGAAAAATCGATGAAACTGTGGAAGGTGCCTTATCGAAAACTCAATAACATTGCTGAAGAAACCGCCGATATATTGGCGCAAAATAAAATTATTGGCTGGTACCAGGGTCGCATGGAATTTGGTCCAAGGGCATTGGGAAGCCGTTCTATATTGGCATCGCCCATAACTGCCGAAATGCAGGCAAGGCTGAATGAGGTGAAAGATCGTGAAGATTTTCGCCCGGTGGCGCCTGTGGTGTTGGAAGAAGAAGCAGCCAATTGGTTTGAAGGCGCACAATACTCGCCGTTTATGCTTTTTGTATACGATGTAAAAGCCGACAAGGTTGATAAAATACCGGCGGTTACGCATACCGATGGCACTGCGCGCATACAAACCATTAATGAGCATCAGCATAAAAACTATTATGACCTGTTAAAGGCTTTTCAGCGCAAAACAGGGGTGCCGGTATTGGTAAATACTTCGTTCAATACCTTGGGTAAACCCATTGTTTGTACGCCAAGGGATGCTATCGAGTGTTTTTGGACTTCGCCTTTTGATGCTTTGGTTATTGGCTCTTTTGTGATAGAGAAATGAGCATAATAGCATCGGTTGTAATACCTACTTATTGTCGTCCGCAATTACTGCACAAGTGCCTCGAAGCATTGTTGCAACAGCAATTTGATAGGGAATCTTACGAAATTATTGTAGTGAGCGATGGCCCTGACGATGAGACAAAAAAAGAAGTAGAGCAATTTGCAGGCTACGATAAGCCCAAAGTAAGATACATTGCCTTGCCGGTAAAAAAAGGCCCTGCTGCCGCCCGTAATTTAGGCTGGCAAAGTGCCAAAGGCTATGTAATTGCATTTACCGATGATGATTGCCTCCCGCAAAAAACATGGTTACAAAACATGGTGAACAATTGTGCGCCGGGACAAGAAATTGCGCTAACAGGTAAAGTAGTTGTGCCTTTTAATAGCGAACGGCCAACCGACTACGAACTTAATACCGCAAACCTGCAAACGGCCGAATTTATTACCGCAAACTGTGCCTGCGCAAAAACAGTCCTCGAAAAAACAGGAGGGTTTGATGAAGAATTCAGTATGGCCTGGCGTGAGGATAGTGATCTGCACTTCAGGTTACTAAGTAAAGGCATTCCGATTAAAAGAGTGGGAAATGCGATAGTTGTTCATCCGGTGCGAAGTGCCCTGTGGGGGGTGAGTATAAAGGAGCAAAAGAAAACCATGTATGATGCCCTGCTTTACAAAAAGCACCCAAAACTATTCAGGAAAAGGATCAGGCCTGTATCGCCTTACCTGTATTATGCCATTGTAGTTGCTTTTGTGTTGATGCTATCAGGAATGATTTTTCAAGAACAAAATCTCACAATTACTGGTGGTGTTGCATGGTTGAGCTTTACGGTGTTGTTTATTTATAAGCGGTTAAACGAAAGTGATCTATCGCCAAAGCACGTTGCCGAAATGGTAGTGACGTCCCTTTTTATCCCGTTCTTGTCGGTTTATTGGCAGTGGTACGGTGCTGTTAAATACCGCGTATTATTTATATAACTATGAAATTACCTACCGAAGAGATAAAAAGCATTGCCATTTTCAGGGCCTTGCAGTTAGGAGATATGCTATGCATTATTCCTGCCATACGTGCTTTGCGCAACGCCAACCCGCAAGCCAAAATAACGCTTGTTGGCTTGCCTTGGAGCAAATCGTTTACCGAGCGGTTTAATCAATATTTTGACGATTTTATTCATTTCCCAGGCTACCCGGCATTACCCGAGCAGGTTTTCAACCCGGCCGATTTTCCCGCCTTTTTAGTGGATGTACAAAGCCGAAAGTTCGATTTAGCAATACAAATGCAAGGCAATGGCTCGGTGGTTAACCCCATGGTTGAACTTTTTGGGGCACACTATACCGCAGGCTATACCATTGAAGGGCATTATGCGCCCGATAATGGTTTATTTATGCCTTATCCTGATCATGGTCATGAAATAGAAAGGCATATTGCCTTAATGGAATTTTTAGGAATTAAATCACAGGGCACCGAACTGGAGTACCCCCTTATCGAAGATGATGAAAGCGCTTTGGCCGCGCTGCAACTGGGTATCGAACCTGGCCATTATGTTTGTGTGCACCCCGGTTCGCGCGGTGCATGGCGGCAATGGCCTGTTCAATATTTTGCGGCACTGGCCAATTATTGTGCCGGGCAAGGTTATAAAGTGGTAATAACCGGTACCAAGGAAGAGGCTGCTATTATTGACGACGTGATCTTGCACATGAACCATGAGCCCATTAACACAGCCGGGCAAACCAGCATGGGGGCGGTAGGTGTGCTTATCAAAAAATCGGCTTTGTTGATCTCCAATTGTACTGGCGTATCACACATGGCGGCGGCGTTTAAAACCCCAAGTATAGTCATTAGTATGGATGGTGAACCACACCGCTGGGGGCCGTTAGATACAACAACTCATCGTACTTTCGATTGGTTGAAATACCCCGATTTTGATTCGGTGTTTAATGAGCTTAAACAACTGTTAACAGTTAATACTAAAGTCAACGCCACTCCATTATTAAAATAGAAGCTTAAAGATAATTGTCATCATAATTTTTTAATACTTTTCTTATAATTTCATAACTTAGGCAATTAAACTATTGAATTGACTGAGTATAATTTATATACCGATGCCGAACTTGTTCATCTTTTAAAAGAAGGTGACGAGATTGCGTTTTCGGCTATATATGATAAGTACTGGAAAGTTTTGATGGGTTTAGCCTACAATCATACTAAAGACAGATTTTCTGCAGAAGAAATTGTGCAGGAGGTTTTTTTAAGCTTATGGAAAAGGAAGAATGAACTGGCGATCAATTCCCTTAATGCTTATTTAGCAACCGCTGTCAAGTTTTCCATATTTAAGCAAATACGCCAGGTTAAGCTTCGCGAGGCACTTATTCAACACCATTACTCCCCCGGTGTGTGCGACAGGCTTGAAGACCAGATCAACGCCAAATTTCTTCAAGAGTATATTGATGGTATTGTTGAGGAGTTGCCCGATAAATGCAAACAGGTATACATCTACAGCCGTAGGGATGGGCTTAAAAATTCAGAGATCTCATTAAAAATGAATATTGGTGAAAAAGCTGTTGAAGCCCATATTACCAAAGCCCTGAAATTAATACGCTTAAATTTAAAAGAAATTGGAGTTTTGATGTGCGTAGCAGTCGAAAAAATAATTTTTTGATCGCTTTTTTCTGCGTTTTGTAAAAAAAAACACTTATTTTTCTTTCTGTATATAGGGTATTTTACTCTTTGTAGTACTTCATTGTAAAATAACAGTTAATGGAGGAAAAATACTTAGATATATTAATCCAAAAGTATCTTAATAATACAGCAACTGCCGAAGAAATTAGGGCTTTGCATGACTGGTATAGATCTGTGAATGATGAAAGTCATGTTTTGCCTTACATAACATTGGAAGAGGAGCAGCATGCAAAGCAAAAAATGCTGTTAAAGCTGCAAAAACAAATTACGGCTAATAAACCTGCCGATAAGAAAGTACGTGCCTTTTACAAATATGCCGCCGTTGCAGCTGTGCTTATTATTGGAGTTTTTCTGGGTATAAGGCTGGAGTATTCAAACCGCCAGTTTAATGAGGCCGAAAAAACAACAATTGTAACCGGCTTTGGGCAACGCAAAATTATTCACCTTAATGATGGCTCAACAGTTTGGCTAAGTGCCGGTAGCAAAATAACTTACCCGGTTGCTTTTAAAGGCAAGCTGCGCGAGGTAAACTTTTTAGGCGAAGCTTATTTTGATATAGCCAAAGACAAAGCCCATCCTTTTATTATACATACCTTAAATACAACCACTAAGGTGTTGGGTACATCTTTCAATGTAAAAGCATTTCCTAAGCAATTAACTGTGGAGGTTGCTTTGGTTGAAGGAAAGGTATCGTTTAAAGGTCAAAAATCTGAAGTGATTTTATTACCTCATGAGCAGGTGGTTTACAATAAAACAGCCGGCACTTTAACCAAGAGCAAGTTTAGCGATGCAAATGATGTAGTTGCCCGCCGGGAGGGTGAATATAAGTTTGATAATATGCGTGTTAACGAGATTGCTGAAGAACTGACCCGAAATTTTAACGTAAATATAACGGTAGAAGGAGAGGTGAAAAATTGCACATTTTTTGGCCGGTTAAAAAAAGGCGAAACAGTTGACAGGTTTCTTAATAAAATGGGGCTTATTGTAAATGCATCGGTTTCTAAATCAGGGAATGGTTATTTAATTAAGGGAGGGGGATGTAAATGACCTAACCTTACTCTTCAAAAAAAGGCCTTCAAATTGCCCTGCGCTAACAGTAACAATGTTGAAGGCTGGTCAAATGCGTAAACTTTCAGCAAATACGATAAGGTTGGAGCCGGTGCCGTAGTTGCTATTAATCACATTTAAATTAAGTAAAGATATGAATTTTAATGTATCCCTTAATAAGGGAGGCAAACTGCTGCTTTTTATGAAAATCAGTACTTTAATTGTCGCGGTTATTTGTAGTGCTATGTTGTCTGTTACCGCGGCAACGGTTGAAGGCCAGGTGCTAAATACCAAAGTTTCAATTGATATAAGCGAAGTCAAATTAGACGACGCCATATCCAAAATTTCAAATGCTTCGGGTGTTAAATTTACCTATAACGGCACTATAGTTAATAGTGGCATTAAAGTAAGTGCACATGCCAAAGGTTTGGCTTTGAGTACGGTATTGGATGAATTGCTTAAACACACACCGTTTGTTTATAAGGCTATTGATGATGAGATAATTATTACTACAGGAAAGAGAATAGCCACTTATTCTGCCATGCAGCGTATCCTTACCGGTAAGGTAACTGATGAAAGGGGCCAGCCACTTCCCGGAGCATCGGTAAAAGTAAAGGGTAGCGATAGGGGAGCAATTACAGACGCAAAGGGTAATTACCAGGTGCAGGTGAATGATGAGAGTGAGGTTTTGGTGTTTACATTTATTGGTTACAAAACCAAGGAGATTGTTGCGTTGGGTGTTAAAACCCTGGATGTACAATTAGAACCTAATCCCGAAAATGAATTAAAAGAAGTTGCCGTAGTAGCTTTTGGTACACAACGCAAGGTGAGTATTGTAGGCGCACAATCAAGCGTTAAGGTGAGCGAACTTAAACAACCGGTTGCTAATATTACGAATGTGTTGGCAGGTAGATTGGCTGGTGTGGTAGCGGTACAACGCTCGGGCGAGCCCGGTGCAACCGCTTCCGATATTTGGATCAGGGGAATTTCTTCATTTAACACAAGCGGTCCGTTAGTGTTGATCGACGGCGTTACACGCGGCGATAATGTGAGCGGAACATCACTGTTAAACAATATCGATCCTGAAGACATTGAATCATTCACTGTTTTGAAAGATGCATCTGCCACAGCAGTTTACGGGGTAAGGGGTGCAAATGGTGTAATATTAATACAAACTAAAAAAGGTGTAGCAGGAAAGCCTGCCATTAACTTTAATTATTACGAAGGCATCAGCACGTTCACCCGCCTGCCGGAAATGGCCGATGGTGAAACATACATGAATTTGGTGAACGAGGCGCTTACCACACGTGGCCGCACACCTAAATATTCCAATGAGTACATCCAACGCACTATTAACAAAACCGACCCTTTATTATACCCTGATGTGGACTGGTTTGATGCTGTTTTTAATAAGCATAGCCGTAATCGTCATGGCAACCTCAATATAACAGGCGGTGTTCCAAGCGCCAAGTATTTTGTTTCTACAGGTTATTATGAAGAAACAGGTTTATTAAAAACCGATGACCTGGCTCAGTATAATTCGACTTTAAAATATTCGCGCTATAATTTTACCAGTAACCTTAACCTCGAAATAACCAAAAGCACGAAATTGGATCTGGGTGTACAGGGCTTCGTTTCTAACCGTAATGCACCCGCTATTTCGAGTAGTGATATTTTTTCGCAGGCAATGACTATTCCGCCGGTTGAATTCCCGATAATGTATCCGGGAAACCGCATACCGGGCCGCAGCGCAAACGGAGACCAACGTAATCCGTACGCAGATCTTACTCGTCGTGGTTATGCAAATTCCTTCAACAATCAGATTTTTTCAAACATCAGATTAACCCAGGATTTGTCTGTTCTTACCAAGGGCTTAACCTTTAGTACGATGTTTTCGGTGGATGTAACCAGTGGGCGCAATATTACCCGTACCAAAAGAGAGCCCACTTATTTCCCTAATGCTGATAAACCTTATAATGATGATGGCACACTTAACCTGGAAAGAACTTATGATGGTGATGGCAACTATCTTAAATTTTCTAATAACAGCTTCTTAGGACGAAAGTATTATACCGAGTCGTCTCTTAATTATGACAGGACGTTTGGTAGCCACAGGGTGGGCGGCTTGCTTTTGTACAATCAGGAAGATCGTACCAATGCCATAGGCTCATCTGATCAGGGTACTAACGTGGCCAATAACCAGTTTATTAACTCTATTCCTTACAGGTTACGTGGTATTGCTGCAAGAGCTACTTATTCCTACAAGGATCGTTATTTTGCTGAGTTTAATATGGGCTACAATGGTTCTGAAAACTTTGTTCCCACACGCCGGTATGGCTTCTTTCCAGCCTTTGGTATAGGCTGGATACCATCTCAGGAGAAGTTTTTTGAGCCTTTAAAAAATATCATCACCTACTTTAAAGTACGGTACACTAACGGTTATGCAGGCGAGGATCTTAATGGTGCCAGGAGGTTTGCCTATATCGACATATTGAATGATAACGCATCGGGTTATGGGTTTGGCAATAACGGGCAAACTAACTTTTCCGGGATCAGCATTCAGGACTATGCAGTTGATGTAACCTGGTCAAAATCACATAAACAAGATTTAGGCATTGAGCTAAAAACACTGAACGATAAACTCTCATTAACGGTAGATTTTTTTAAAGAACATCGTACCGGTATATTTTTAAGGCGCGGTGCCGTACCGTCATACGTAGGGTTAGTACAATCGCCTTACGGCAACCTTGGCGTTGTAGATAACAAGGGTGTAGAGGCAAGCTTACAAAACGATATTACCATTGGCAATGTAGGCCTTAATGTGCGTGGAAGCATAACTTACAATAAAGATAAGGCAATAGAGAACGATCAGCCTACGCCTACCTATCCATGGATGGATGCAAGAGGCACCAATGTACTGGCACAGTTTGGTTATATAGCCGAAGGTTTATTTAAAAACCAGCAAGAAATTGACAACAGTGCCGTTCCGGGTGCCAGGGAAAACATCCTGCCCGGCGATATAAAATACCGTGATTTAAATAATGATGGCGTAATTAACGCATATGACGTTACCCGTATAGGTCGTGGTGATATACCTGCTATTGTATATGGTTTTGGCCTTAATGTAAGTTATAAAAACTTTAACCTGGGCGGCTTTTTTCAGGGCACGGCACAGGCTCAGCGTTATATATCAGGTAAGGCAATTCAGCCGTTTTCAACCGATGGAGGTATAAGCAATGCCTATGCAATTGCAACTGATAGGTGGACTCCTGAAAACCCAGATCAAAATGCCATGTACCCAAGGCTGGCCTACGGCGATGCTGCCAATGCAAATAATACACTCACCAGCTCATGGTGGATCAAAGATGCCAGTTTTATTCGCTTAAAAACTGCAGAATTTGGTTATACATTCCCCAAAACTGCATTCCGCAAAATAGGTGTTAAAAGTGCCCGCATTTATATGATGGGTTACAACCTGATCACTATTAGCAAATTCAAGCTATGGGACCCGGAAATTAATACCGGAAATGGCACGACCTATCCAAACATAAAAACCCTTTCGCTGGGTATTAACGCACAGTTTTAATCACACGAACATACTAACACTGTTATGAAAAGAATAGCCATCCTTGCCATCATATTAATGGTTAGCATGAACATATCCTGCAAAAAAGATTTTTTTGACCAGGTACCAGATGACCGCCTTACACTCGAAGAAACTTTTAACAGCCGGGATGCATCAGAAAAGTTTCTGGCCAATGTGTATAACTTCATAAAAGACGAGTCTGAACAACGTTTCTCGGTGCCTTGGACAGCCGGTAGCGACGAAGCCGATTTTGTTTGGGGGTTTGCGCCAAGCAACAATATTAACAATGGCACTTATGATGCCTCAAGCGGTTTTATTAATACTTACTGGCAGTCATATTACCAGGCAATACGCTCGGCAAGCATATTCATGGCCAATATTGATAAAGTGCCCGATTTACCGGCATCGCTTAAAACACAGTATAAGGCCGAGGCAAAAGCGCTCAGAGCATACTTCTATTTTCAATTGATGCGTTTGTACGGCCCCATAATACTTATTGGGGAAGATGTTATTGCAGCCGACGCCTCTTTTGAGGAATTGCAAAAGCCCCGTAACTCTTATGATGAATGCGTGAATTATGTGGTTGCTGAAATGGATGCTGCCGCTGCCGCGTTACCGGTTACGGCTAACACCGCAAATTTAGGCAGAATGACGAAAAGCATCATTTTGGCTTATAAAGCAGAACTGCTGTTATCTGCCGCCAGCCCGCTTTTTAATGGTAATACCGATTATGCAGCTTTGAAAAACTCCGATGGGAAACAGCTGATTAATCAAACTTTCGACGCCACCAAGTGGAAACGTGCGGCCGATGCGGCTAAAGCTTTTTTAGACCAGTTTGTTCCCGGAACTTACACGTTGTTTAAAAAGAACGATGATAACGGAAATTACAGCGCCTACCTGTCATGCCGCGACGTGATGCTGGAGAACTGGAACAAGGAAGTGATTTTTGCACGTGATCAAAATAACATCCCGGGGCTACAATATGAGCGCGTACCGTACCACCAGGGTTACAGCGATGAGGTAAGAGCAAGCGGCGGGCTGGGTGCTACTCAAAATATGGTTGATGCCTATTTTACGGCCAACGGACGGTCAATTGATGATTCTGCTTCAGGGTATGTATCAAGCGGCTATACCGGCTACCAGGCACCCGGCGATGACCGGATAAGGGGAGTTTGGAACGCATGGGCCAATCGCGAGCCGAGGTTTTACGTAGGAATTACCTATACTGGCAGTAAATGGTTGAATACCAACTCCGGTGAAGTTATTACAGACATATTTGCCCACGGCAATTCAGGAAAAGCAACCGGCGGGAACGATTATTCGACCACAGGCTACATGGTGCGTAAAAATGTAAGTACCGGCACATGGTACGA
This sequence comes from Mucilaginibacter terrae, assembly GCF_031951985.1. Taxonomy (NCBI): domain Bacteria; kingdom Pseudomonadati; phylum Bacteroidota; class Sphingobacteriia; order Sphingobacteriales; family Sphingobacteriaceae; genus Mucilaginibacter; species Mucilaginibacter terrae. The sequence continues at coordinate 5,045,433 of NZ_JAVLVU010000001.1, forward strand.
TGGTGGACGCTCATTGGTAATGCTGCGCTTGGCGCAATTATACCTGGATTATGCCGAGGCGCTTAACGAGGCCGAACCGGGCAACGCAGATATTCTGAAATACCTGAACTTAATACGTGAGCGTGCAGGTATCCCTCAATATGGCAGTTCATCGCTTCCGGCTCCTGCATCGCAAGCAGCCATGCGTGAAGCGATCAGGAAAGAAAGACGTGTAGAACTGGCGTTTGAAAACGTGCGCTTTTTTGATGTAAGGCGTTGGAAAATTGCCGAGGATACACAAAAGGGACCAATTAAAGGTTTAACTGTGGATGCTGATCCGCCTAACTTTTTCAACGTGGTTACTCTGGAAACACGCGTTTTTCAAAAGAAACACTACTTGTTTCCAATTCCACAGGCTGATATAAACAGCGATAAACAGCTAAAACAAAACACCGGCTGGTAAAAGCAACTATAAAAAGTAACATCAGGAGCCTGTAATGCAGGTTCCTGATTCATTCTCAAAGATTGGGCTACAGGATAGCCTATGTCTTAATTTTTAACAAACTACCTTAATGAAATCTATCTTCACTTCGGCAATGGCAATTAGCTTGCTCATCGTTGTCATATCATGTTCATGCTCAAAACCTAAGCAAACGGCTCCGTTTAAGTCGGTTAACGATAAACCGGGCGCTCCCCCCAAAACATGGAAAGAACATTGGTTCGAGCATATAAAAACAGTTAACCTGGTTTATTATGATGATAACGTAGCGTTTTATTATGATGATGGTGTAGATAAATCGGTTACCTGGCCATTTAAAGCAATGTCTGATGTTTGGGGCTATGTTAAAAAAACATATGGAGCTTACGGCGATTCATCAAGGCTATATGTAATATTTCATCAAAACTCTTACCCTGGCGGGCATCCGGCATCGTATTTTGATGCCAGTCATGATTACCGTAACACGCTTGATGCGGGTTTAAACTCATGGACAAACCCAACAGGCGAACAAATAGGAATGCCTATACACGAAATTGGCCATATTGTATGTGGTGCCAGTAATGGGGTACAGGGAGCACCATCTGATGCCATTTGGGGCGACAGTAAATTTATGGAGATTTTTAACTACGACGTGCTGATGAATATTGGCCGCGAAGATGAGGCTGCAAGAGTTTATCAGCAAATGGTTGATAAAAATCCCTACGAAGATTATCCGGGCAGGAAGTATCCGGGGGTAAAATGGTTTATTAATTGGTTTTATCCCATATATACTAAGTATGGTAAAGCGGAGCTTTTAAATAAATATTTTAAAGTAATTGCCGCTAATTATCCCAAACAAGGCAAAATGTACAAAAGAGACAGAGATATGAGCCTTGGTGAGTTTGTACATTTCTGGAGCGGAGCGGCCGGAGCCAATTTAAATGAACAGGCCAGGTTTGCATTTGGCCAATACTGGACGGCTGATGTACAAAACGATTTTTTACAGGCGCAAAAAGACTTTCCGAACGTGAAATATTAGTCATGGTTGTTATTTATAAACAAATGATCCAAGTCCAAAAAGCTGTTATTAACCAGCGTAAACTGTATCTTTTTTTGTTGATATTGTTATGCAATGCTGGTGCTTACGCGCAACAAGTTAAAACTGTATCTGATCCGGCCGATTGGGTAAACCCCCTGATGGGCACCGACTCGAAGCCCGAACTCTCCAACGGAAATACTTACCCGGCAGTTGGCACACCATGGGGAATGAACTATTGGTCGGCGCAAACCGGGGGCATGGGAGATGGGTGGATGTATACCTATTCAGCTGATAAAATAAGAGGGTTTAAACAAACGCATCAGCCTTCGCCATGGATGAACGATTACGGGCAGTTTGCAATTATGCCTGTAACCGGGCATATGAAATTTACTCAGGATGCACGTGCAAGCTGGTTCAGTCACAAATCCGAAGTGTCAAAACCCTATTATTACAGCGTTTACCTTGCCGATCATGATGTGCTGGCCGAAATGACCACTACGGAGCGCGCTGCCCATTTTCAGTTTAATTACCCACAGAGCGATAGTTCTTTTATTGTAATTGATGCCCTTGATGGTGGTTCTTACATCAAAGTAATTCCTAATGAAAATAAGATCATTGGTTACACCACTAAAAACGCGCGTAGTAACCCGGTGAATTTTAAAAATTACTTTGTTATTTATACCGATAAGCCATTTGCTCTTGCCCGCACATGGCATGGTAAAACCCTGGCCGGTGCCGATTCGCTTGAACTCATGGCCAAACATACCGGGGCTATCATTGGCTTTAAAACCACGAAAGGTGAAAAGATTCATTTGAGGGTAGCCTCGTCTTTCATTAGTTTTGAACAGGCCGAACTCAATTTAAAGCGCGAGATAGGTAACAATAATTTTGAGACTACTAAACAAAAAGCGCATAAGAGCTGGAATGATGTATTGGGACGATTACAGCCCGAAGGTGGAAGCTCAGACCAGATCCGTACTTTTTACTCCTGCCTGTACCGCACGGTAATGTTTCCAAACAAGCTGTACGAAGCAGATGCTCAAAACAAGGTAATACATTACAGTCCGTATACCGGTAAAACCATGCCGGGTTATAAGTTTGCCGGAACCGGATTTTGGGACACCTTTCGTGCGCTTTATCCCTTTCTTAATCTCATGTATCCATCTATCAACAAAGAAATGCAGGAGGGGCTAATTAATGATTATAAAGAGGGAGGGTGGCTTCCCGAATGGAGTAGCCCCGGTTATGCCGATATTATGGTGGGTAATAACTCGGCATCAGTAGTAGCCGAAGCTTACCTCAAGGGCCTGCGTGGATATGATATTAACAAACTATACGAAGCTTTAGTGCATGGCGCTAATAATGAGGGTCCCATCAGCGCTACCGGTAGGTACGGTGTAAAATACTACAATGAATTAGGCTATGTGCCTTATGATGTTAAAATAGATGAAAATGCCGCACGTACACTGGAGTATGCTTATGACGATTTTGCCATATATCAATTGGCTAAGGAACTCAAACGTCCTCAGTCCGAAATTGACCTGTACAAAAAGCGCAGCCAAAACTACCGCAACTTGTTTGACCCGGCTACGGGGTTAATGCGCGGAAAAAATAAGGATGGAAGCTTCCAATCGCCGTTTAACCCTTTTAAATGGGGCGATGCTTTTACGGAGGGTAATAGCTGGCATTATTCATGGTCGGTGTTTCATGATATTCAGGGATTGATTAACCTCATGGGAGGGCAAAAAAAGTTTGTATCTAAGTTAGATTCGGTTTTCTTACTGCCTCCGGTGTTTGATGACACTTATTATGGCGAAGTGATACACGAAATACGCGAGATGCAGATCATGAACATGGGGCAGTACGCACATGGTAATCAACCCATTCAGCACCTTATTTATTTATACAATTACGCCGGTCAACCCTGGAAGACACAATATTGGGCCCGTGAGGCAATAAACCGGTTATACAAGGCCACGCCCGACGGATATTGCGGCGATGAAGATAACGGTCAAACCTCGGCCTGGTATGTTTTCAGTGCTATGGGTTTTTACCCTGTTTGCCCCGCAAGCGATCAATATGTATTAGGTGCTCCCTTGTTTAAAAAAATGGTACTGCATTTAGAAAACGGTAAAACAGTTAGTATAAATGCGCCGCAAAACAATGCAACTAACCGTTATGTATCAACCCTTAGTTATAATGGTAAGCCGTATTCACTCAACTGGTTGAGCCATAAAACCTTGTTAAAAGGCGCCACGCTTGAGTTTAAAATGCAGGCAACGCCAAACAAGTTGAGAGGTACCAGGCAAGCCGATTTCCCCTTTTCATTAACTAACTATAAATAACAAATAAAATTAACTGCCGGGTTTACACCGGTAAAAACGGATCACATATGTTATCTAAAAAGCTTAAATCAATTTTTTTATCAGCATGTGCGTTATTAGCACTTAACGTAATATGCAAAGGCCAGGGTGCCAGGCCAGTTACTAAACACTCATTAAATGAGTTGCAGCAACAGTTTGTCGACCTGCGGTTCGGTATGTTTATTCATTTCAATATACCAACCTACATGAACCAGGATTGGCCCGATCCGGAGGCTCCGGCCAGCTTATTTAATCCTAAGAAGTTGAACGCCGATCAATGGGCCAAGGCAGCTAAATCAGCCAATATGAGTTATGGCTGTTTAACTACCAAACACCATAGCGGTTTTTGCATTTGGGATACCAAAAGTACCGATTACAATGTGATGAACAGCCCTTACAAAAAGGATGTGGTAAAGCAGTTTACTGATGCTTTCAGGGCTAATGGCTTAAAAGTAATGTTGTACTATTCTATTTTAGATACCCACCATAAGTTGCGCCCCAATCAAATTACACCCAAACACATTGAAATGATTAAAACGCAGCTTACCGAATTGCTTACCAAATACGGTAAAATAGAAGCGTTAATAATTGATGGGTGGGATGCGCCATGGTCGCGTATCAGTTACGATGATGTGCCGTTCGAAGATATCTATTATCTCATCAAATCTTTGCAGCCCGAGTGTTTGGTAATGGATTTGAACGGTGCCAAATACCCTGCCGAAGGATTGTATTATACCGATATTAAAACCTATGAAATGGGGGCAGGCCAGCGCATGGCAAAGGATAGCAAAAGAATGCCGTCACTTGCTTGTTTACCTATTAACCGCGCCTGGTTCTGGAAAACTGATTTCCCGGAAAAACCGGTAAGGGAACCGCAAAAAATAGTGAGTGAGCTTATAAAGCCTTTAAATGACGCAAGCTGTAATTTTATTTTAAATGTAGCGCCTAATCGCGATGGTTTAATTGATGAAAATGCACTGGCAAGTTTAACAGAAGTAGGTAAACTTTGGAAGAATGATGGCCCTACCACCAAACTTTCGCCGCTCGAAGCACCTATTATTTCAAGCAATATTGCTATTAACCAGGCTGCTAACTCCAGCTGGAGCGATGATATGAACATTATGGATTTTGCCAATGACGATAAATATGATTCGTCGTGGGATTCGAACCCAACAGTAAAAGAACCATGGTTTGAAATCGACTTCAAAAACGAAAAAAGCTTTAATGCCATTGTAGTTGCCGAGCAAAAAGCCAACATCAATAAATACAAATTACAGTATTGGGATGGTGCAGCCTGGAAGGAGCTATTCAATGGTACCAATACCGATCGTATTAAGCTTCATCGCTTTAACAGGGTGTGGGGCAGCAAAGTTCGCATTAATATAGAAGGTTATGCTCAAACACCGTCAATTGCCGAGTTCCAGGTATTTAACGAAAGACGATAGATCTGAGAGGTTTCTAATCCCCAATAACTTCATTTTTTATGATGAAAATTAATATATGTGCTTGTTTTTTGCTTTGGGCAACTTTAGCACAAGCCCAGCAAAAGTCTAAATTTACAAGCTACGTAAACCCGTTTATTGGTACCGGTGCGGTTGATAAAAATAGCTTATCCGGAAGCAACTTTCCGGGGCCTACCATGCCTTTCGGCTTTGTTCAGATTAGCCCCGATACACAGGATAATCCCGACAATCCTGCTTCGGGGTATGATTATAATGATAAAACCATAGTAGGTTTTAGTCATACCCATTTAAGCGGTACGGGCGTGGCCGATTTGTTCGACGTATTGTTTATGCCCGCCACCGGGCCAATACTACCTGTACCCGGCGATGCCAATAAACCGCAGAGTGGTTATCGTTCGCGCTTTTCACATCAGGATGAAGCCGCCCGGCCAGGATACTACCAGGTTAAACTGCAAGACTATGGCATTAATGCCGAACTTACCGCAACGGAGCATACAGGTATACACCGTTACACCTTTCCTAAAACCGGAAATGGGCATGTGATCATAGATATGGATCATTCCTTAAATAAAAAGCGCGATTACTGGTCGTGCAAAATTATTGGTGCTGAGATAAAGGTTGTGGACAATAAAACCGTAGAAGGCTACCGCATTATTACAGGTTGGGCAAAGCTCAGGAAGGTATATTTTCATGCCGAATTTTCGCAGCCCATAGTTAGCCAAACCCTGTTTAACGGCAGCCAACCTTTTGAAAGCATTAACATCATTAATGGTACAAACATTAAAGCTGCGCTCAATTTTAACACCACTTCAAATCAGCAGCTTTTAGTAAAGGTGGCTTTATCACCGGTGAGTATTGACAATGCCCGGCAAAATATGAAAGCAGAGTTGCCTGGTTGGAATTTTGACGAAACGGTTAATAAAGCAAGCAGCGCGTGGGAAAAAGAGCTAAGTAAGATCGAGATTGAAGGTACCCAAGAACAAAAGCAGATATTTTACACCGGCATGTACCACGCGTTTACGCAGCCCAATAACATGGCCGATGTAAATGGTGATTATCAGGCTACCGACATGACCATTAAAAACGCGCCTGATAAAAAGCATTATTCAACATTTTCATTGTGGGATACCTATCGTGCTGCGCATCCATTGTATACGCTTATACAGCCCGAGCGCACAGCAAATTTTATTAACAGTATGATGCGGCAGTATGATACATACGGTTATTTACCAATATGGCAATTGTGGGGCGATGAGAATTATTGTATGATAGGCAACCATGCCATACCAGTTATTGTTGATGCTGCGTTAAAAGGGCTTAAAGGTTTTGATTTAGATAAAGCTTATCAAGCAGTAAAAGGTTCTTCAAACATTGATCACCCTGGCTCACCATTCGCTGTGTGGGAAAAGTATAAATACATCCCCGAAGACCTGCAATCACAATCGGTATCAATTACGCTGGAAATGGCTTATGACGACTGGTGCGTTGCCCAGCTGGCTAAAAAGTTAGGGAAGAACGATGACTATGAGCATTTTATGCAGCGCTCGGAGTTTTACCAAAACCTTTACGATAAGCAAACCGGTTTTTTCAGGGCTAAAAATAAAAACGGTGATTGGATTGCGCCGTTTAACCCGCTGCAGTATGGAGGTAACGGTGGCAACCCTTATACCGAGGGCAATGCCTGGCAGTACTTTTGGTATGTGCCGCAAAATATACCGGGCTTAATCAAGCTCGTGGGCGGAAATAAAGCTTTTACGGCTAAGCTCGATCAGTTTTTTTCTTTAAAAGATCTTCCGGGCGAGGTAAATGGCAATGCCTCCGGTTTTATTGGCCAGTATGCACATGGCAACGAGCCCAGTCATCATGTGGCTTACTTGTATAATTATGCCCAGCAACCCTGGAAAACGCAAAGCTATGTTGCCAAAGTATTAAACGAACTCTACAACAATTCATCATCAGGCTACTCGGGTAACGAAGATTGTGGACAAATGTCGTCCTGGTATATTTTCAGTGCAATGGGCTTCTATCCGGTGAATCCGGCAAATGGCCTGTATAGCATTGGTTCGCCTGTTTTAAAACAAGCTATAATTAAGCTTGATAATGGAAAAACATTTACAGTAACTACACAAAATGCTGCAAAAGCAAACTGCTACATCCAATCGCTAAAGTTAAATGGTAAGCCTTATACGCATACCTACCTTACCCATGAAGATATTTTGAGAGGCGGAAAGCTTGAATTTGTAATGGGCAGCAAACCTAATTATAAGTGGGGCACAGGCAACACAAGTAACTAAAGAAACAACGTATGAAAATTAAGTTAATAGCTATTATTTGCCTGCTGCCCGCAATAGCAGTAGCGCAAAAGTCAAATTTCACAATCTCGGGACAGATAGGAAAACTTGGGAAACCAGCCAAGGTATATATAGATTATTCGGATAACGGCACCAATCATGAAGATTCGGCCCTGGTTATTGATGGTAAGTTTAAGCTTGCCGGAATGGTAAGCGGCATTACCACCTCACGCATATCGCTCGACCATACAGGTGAAGGCAAGGCACATTCCATTTATGCGCCCAATGCCGATGTGGTTTATATTTACTTTGGTAAAGAAAACATAGTGTTTCGTTCTGCCGATTCATTGGCAAATGCCGTAGTTGCCGGTTCCAAAGTTTATGATGAATTTCAGGCTTACAACAAACAAATAGGGGGTACTATAATGGCGCTTACCAAAGCCGTTAATGCTGAATTTTCCAGCGGTACACCCGCGCAGCAAAAGGATACAGCCTTTATTAAGGCCGTTGATGCCCGCTTCCGTCGTAACATAGAAAAAAGAAATGAAAAGCAATTTGAGTTTGCCCGAAACAACCCTGACTCATACTTCGCCTTGGTTGCGCTTTCCGAATCGGCAGGTACTAAAGTTGATGTAAATAAGGTTGAGCCTGTTTACAAAGCCCTGAAGGCCGAATATCGAAATACCGATATGGGCAAAGAGCTTGAGCAGCGCATAGAAGCTGCAGGCACCACTGCAGTAGGTGTACAGGCACCCGAATTTACGCAGAATAACGTAGAGGGTAAACCCGTTTCACTTTCAAGCCTCAAAGGCAAGTATGTGCTTATAGAGTTTTGGGCAAGCTGGTGTGCGCCTTGCCGTGCAGGCAACCCCAACCTGGTTAAGCAATACGAACTTTATAAAGACAAAGGTTTTGAAATAATTTCGGTATCGCTTGATAACGTGAAAGACAGGTGGATTGATGCGATAAAAAAAGACGGCTTGCCATGGTTACAGGTATCTGATTTAAAGGGCTGGAATAATGCCGTTGGACGCTTGTATGGTGTACGGGCCGTACCTCAAAGTTTTTTGTTAGATAAAGAAGGAAAAGTGATTGGTAACACCCTGCGTGATGAAACACTTAACGCTAAACTGGCTGAGTTATTCAATAACTAATCTGGTTATTCCATCTGTTTACTACAATCAATTATATAAAAAAACAGATACGAGGGTTAAATACCCTTTCATCTCAAGAAGCCATCAGGCAATAGTTTAATAGTTATCCCTCCCGGAAGCCGGAATTTTTCCGGCTTCCCTCTTTTTTAATGTTATCCCATTTTTTTATGATTAAGATTAAAAGCAATTATGTCATCATCACCATATGCTTTATAATAATCTTTACACTGGTAACCCGCGCACAAACCAGTAGTATAAGGCAAATAAAAAATAATGTAAGCGGCTTAACCAAGGGCGTTCATTATGCAATTGCTAAAGGTTATCAGGCATCAGTATTAATGTGGCAAATTGATGCCGAATCAGGCGCCCGTATGAGTGCTCAGTTTAGCGGTGTGGTGGTAAGTAAAGATGGTGTTATACTAAGCGCGGCTCATGTTGTAATGCCCGATAAAACGTATAAAGTGATGTTTCCGGATGGCCGCGAATGTGTGGCTAAAGGTTTAGGACGCATAACCATACCTCCAACTTTTATGCTACCTGATGCCGCTATGCTAAAAATTACAAGGAAAGGTGCGTGGCCATTTGCAGAAATGGGATGGTCATCCATATTAAAAGTTAATACGCCATGTATAAGTATTGCTTACCCCGAGAGCCAGGAGCAACGTAAACCAATGGTGAGATTTGGTCGAATTACATTGCTTAAAAATGAATACGGGTTCCTTCAATCGAGTTGCGTTATGGAGCCGGGTGATTCAGGAGGGCCTTTGTTTGACTTAAATGGCCGGGTTATTGGTATACATAGCGGTATTCAAATACCCGAAGTAATTAACTACGAAGTGCCAATTGATACCTATCGCAAATTTTGGCAAGCGTTAAGCAGGCCGGTTAACTATACATCTCTACCTTCTGATTCCGGTATAGTTACTGTTGATCCTTCAATTAAAGAAAGCAGCACAATATTTAACTCAAAAGATGTAATTGAATATTTAAAATCAAAGTTGGGCTGCGTAAAAATCAGCAGTGTAATAGATGGGCAAGAACAGCAAATTTTAGCAACCTTGCTATCAACAAAAGGTATGGTGGTTAAGCCTGCATACTATAATAAATCAATATTAGTAAGCAAAAGCTCACAGGTAGGCGAGCGGCCTGTAATTACAACGCCCGGCGGTAAAGCTATTAATGCCAGGGTAATAGCACGAAGCCAAACAAACGACCTTGTTTTGCTACTTGCAGATCATGTTGTTGAGGGGGGCATAAAGTTCGATAAGCTTAAAACTGATGCCATTGACTTTACAAACTTAGGCATGTTTTTAATTTCTCCCCGTCCTGATTCTGCTGCTAAAATCGGAGTGTTCGGAAGTTTGCTGTTAAATCTGCCTAAAATAACGAGTTACGGGTACATTGGCGCAGCAACCGATGTTAAAAACGATCAACTGATCATAACATTTATTCAACCTAACAGTGCAGCGCAAATTAGTGGGTTGCAAACCGGTGATGTAATACAAGCGGTGGATGGCAAACGGGTGGAAGATGCGCTTGATTTTTTAAAAGCACTTGAAAAGTTTAATGCAGGAGATACCACCTCAATCAAAATATTCAGAAATAACAGCGAGTATACTAAACGGGTAGTGTTAAAATACCCTCCGCAAAAGCCAGCAACACATCCGGCCGATTTGTTTGCCGGCGGAAAGAGCTTGCATAGGGATGGTTTTAACAAAGTGTTTGTTCACGACTCAGCCATAAAAGCAGCCGAATGCCGAGGCCCTGTATATGACACTAATGGCAGATTACTGGGCATTAATATAGCCAGACTGAGCAGAACAAGCACAGTAGCCATACCTGCAGCCACAATTAAAAAAATTGTATTAAGTAATTTATAACCAAGTCGTGTAAGTAAGTGATACCTTCACATTTAGCGCATGGTATCCATATCAATTCTTAGTTTTTTGATGAGTGCCTCATCAGCAGTTGTGGCATAGGCGCCGTAAGCTTCCACTAATACTCCCTTTTGTCTTTCAATAGTGCTTATACCATACAGTATGCTGCTATCCGAAGGATCTGTTTCGCCCTCAAACCTGTAAACTTTATCTACATGAAATTCTTCGGCATAAAATTGCTTGGAAAGTTGTGGACAATCCAGGTAGTTTTCTTTCAAATTGAAATCTAAATCATATCCATTGCTGCGGAGGTCGTTCAGTGCCTCGATGAGTGTATCAAATGTTTTCATAGCCTATTATAGTATAAATTGTATGCCAGGTATTAAAGTTTTGGAAAACAGTACTTTATTGAATTTTTTCTAATCTTCAAAATACTATTATTCGTCAATTTACTAAACATAGTTTAAGGTACAATACATTCTTAACATAAATAAGATTATACATCTTAATTAACAGCACTTGAGCGCTAATAATCCGGATGATCTCATAAAATAACGTTATGTCGTTATTGGTAAAGTGATAAAATAGATGTTAACTATTTGTTTTTCAGTTAAATAGTAATTGGTTGATTGTTTGGTAACTGTATCTGAAAATTAAGCTATGCAAACAACCAATCAATCAAACGCAGAAAAGTCATTTGATCCAAACGACTTCCTGATCGTGCCAGCCCGGTCATTTGAAGATCTGCAGGTAGGCGAAATATTCCGCGCCCCAAGCCGCACGCTCACTGATGCGCATTCAGCTGCATTTCAAACCGTATCATGTGATAATCATCCGGTTCATTATGACAACGTATGGGCTCAAAAGCACGGGCATAAAGCGCCGGTAGTACACGGTTTGCAAGTATTAGCTTTCACCGCTCCAGGTGCCACAATGTTCCCTCATGTTATTGGCGAAGTATTTATTGCCTTTACAGAATTGAACTGCAAATTTTTAAAAGAGGTTAATTCCGGTGATACCTTATACCCGGCCATCCGTATTATTTCACTTACTCCGCAGGGTGCCACCGGAATAGTGGAAACCGAAGCTACCATACACAATCAAAATGGGGAGTTGGTGTTAACCGGAACCCACAAATATTTATTAAAAACAGCTGCTAATTAAATCAATAAAAATCATGGATAATATATTAAAAGATCAAGTGCCTGCCGGACAAAAAAACTTCGTTTTAGTTCATGGAGCTTGGCAGGCACCGTATGCCTGGAACACCGTTAAAGAACTATTACTTGCCGAAGGCTTTAATGTTTCAGTAATACAATTGCCCGGTCACGGTGCTGATAATACACCACATAACTTGCTGCATATGGAAACTTATATTAACCATGTGGCCGGTGAGATTAAAAAGATTGGCTTGCCTGTAATTTTGGTTGGCCACAGCATGGCAGGCATTATTATATCAGGTGTAGCCGAAATTTTGCCGCAAACGGTTGATAAACTGGTTTATTTAGCTGCCTATCTTCCTAAAGATGGAGATTCGGCTTATTCCATATCGCTTAATGACAAACAATCGCTGCTGGGAGCATCACTGATCGTATCTGAAGACCAGGTGGAGTTTGACATTAACAAAGAAGATGTAACCCATATTTTTTGCCAGGATGCGACCGATGAGGTTAAACAGCTTGTAATGGAAAATTATCGCCCGGAACCAGGCGCTCCTTTTGGCGAACCTGTGGCGCTGAGCCATGAAAGTTTTGGTAGCGTTCCGAAGTATTACATTGAAACCGAATTGGATAACGGTATTGGTAGTATCCTGCAAAAACAAATGATTGCTGCTGCTGCTGTTAAAAATAGCTATGCTATTAATAGCGGTCACTTACCGGCACTATCCAAACCAAAAGAAGTGAGTGAAATTTTAAAACAGATAGCATTTCAGAACAATTAATTATTTTATTATGGAAGACGGCCAAATACTACATCATATTAAAAAACTAACAGAAACCGAAGAGCAGCTTTGGACAAAAGCAGAGCTTAATGAGCAAGAAGTTGATCAGTTGCACCGCATGAAACTGGAGCTTGACCAATGCTGGGATTTATTAAGGCACCGCAGGGCTTTAAGAGACTCTGGTCAAAACCCCGACAAGGCGCAACCGAGAGATATAGATTCTATTGAGAATGATGTAAAATAATTGTAATAATAGTCTCTTTACAGTAGGCTTGTTACATGTTTAACTCACTTTTATAATCGCAGTTATATTTGAGATTTCAACCATTAAAAGGGCAATAACCATAGGGGTATTGCCTTTTTATTTGCGCTTAAATTAGTGAGCTTAATTAAGGTTTTTACCTTTCAGGCTATTTTATAAGGTAATTGTTTCTAAAATACCTGTTTTTAAGTCTCATTCAGAAAAAGGAAGCTTCTTTACGATGCTTCGAAAGAAACTGGTAAGGTTATTTCCCATTGATGCGTATTATTCAATCGGGAGCGTGTGATACAAACTAAAAGCCCTTTTTTGCAGCTTTAACCGAGCCGCAAAAAAGGGTTTTAAAATGGTGTTTAATTTATGGTTATTTACCATTTGCAGCTGCTTCAATAACTGCAGCTACAGCTTTGGCCTGATTCATAAAAAGAGTATGCCCACCATTGATATGGGTAACTTTAGCATTTGCTCTTTTATTCATGGTATCTTCTAAACCCATATTTATAGTTTGGTCATTTGATGGTTTTACGGCGTAAACGGGTTTGTTTTTCCAGGCTGCAATGGTCACTTTATCTGTAAAGGCTTTTACTGTTAGCGGTATCTGCGAATCAAACATGAAGTTAGATTTCTCTATGCTTTCTCCGCTGGCAAAGGTTTCTCTGAATGTTGATTTGGCCAGGTAAACATTGCCTTTATCATCAGGGGGCAAAATTCCCTTTGGCTGCTCTTTCACAGTTTGCACCAAATCTAATGTAGATTCACCCGCATCTGGAATAAACGCAGCTACGTAAACCAGGCTACTAACTTTGTTGGAGTTACCTGCCTGTGTTATTACAGTACCTCCCCACGAGTGTCCAACCAAAACTGCAGGGCCATCCTGGCGTTCCAATGCAAAATTGGTGGCAGCCACATCGTTTTCAAGTGAGCTGGTTGGGTTTTGAACCAAGGTTACTTTATAACCATCATTAACAAGAATTTTGTAAACAGCTTCCCAACCCGATGCATCAGCAAATGCGCCATGAACTATCACAATATTTTTTACTTTGGTTGTTTGGGCTTTAAGCGAAGCAGGGCTTGCTAAAGTTAAAAAGGCCACTGCTGCAGCGGCAATCATTTTAGTTGTGTTTTTAGTTTTCATGAATTTGTTTAGCTGTATCAATTCATGAAATGTGCCATGGGTTAAATAATTGAAATTCAAATCATTGAATCGATTTTCTGATATGTTGATTTCGCGTTATACCGTTTATTTACGAATACGGCGCCGAAGCAATTGTGCAAGTTAACTTACAAATGAAATATGAAGAAACTATATACTTTTAGTTAGAGACTATGATCGTATTGCTCAATGCTGATTAACTACTGCACTTTAATAAAATAGCGATATACAGTAATTTTTGGCATTAATGCATTTTTTTTAATATTCTGATTTTCAATGTTTTGTGTGTTTGGTATGGGCTTTGGTTATAATGCTGTATTAACAATAGATTAATAACACGGTGCCCCAATTGTGGGCCTGCAACCACTCTCATTATGACACCTTATCTTTTAGACCAGCAAATTTCAGCCCCGCTTCTGGCTCTTACGGCCAGAAATTCAGAATCTTACAATGATTCTTTTAACAACCATATTTTCAATGAGATCTTTACTCATTCGAATATTGGGGTGTGGACACTTAAAGAAAAATCTTTACGCTTAAAGGTATCTTATGGCTTTCAGTTACTTTTAGGCCTTGCAGAGCAGCAAGATTATACTTTCACAGAGATATTTCAATTTGTTGCCCATTCGCAACGGTATCGGGTTGTAAAGGAGCTTAAAAGAGCTTGCAAGTGTGGTAATAACTTTGCCATTGAGTTTAAGTGCAAAGCAAATAAGCCCGGGGTAGAAGGGAAGTGGTTTAAATTAACAGGTAAAAGTTCTCATCATCCTAAAAGTTCAGGTGTGAGCTACCTTGGGTCGTTAACAGATATTACGGAAACTAAGAATCTGGAAACCTGGAATAGTGACCGGTTAGCTTTATTAGGCCATGAATTAAAAGGTCCTTTAAGTGCCATCAAACTCTATTTGCAACGGGCTCATAAAATATCAACCGAAAATAATATCAAGGATGCCGCCCTGTTTTTAAGCAAGGCCGATGACCAGGTTTCTTCCATGGCCTATTTAATGGAGGATTTGTTAACGTGCTCCACTATCGAGAATAAGCAAATGAACCTTGATGTAGAATACTTTGATCTGTCATCTATTGTTGAGCCAGTTATTGAAGAAATGAAATTGAAACACACAGATTATCATTTTATAAACTGTGTACCTGCAGCCATCAATTTAAGGGCCGATAAAAGGAAAATTAATCAGGTTATTAAAAATTACCTGACCAATGCAGTAAAGTATTCATTACCTGGCTCTGAAATTACTATTGGGGCACGTAACAACGACGGAAATTTGATCGTATTTGTAAAAGATACTGGGACGGGTATGGATCATGAGCACCTGGAAAAAGTATTTGACCGGTATTACAGAGTAAACGGCACCATGGCCGAAGGGCACGGACTTGGACTATACCTGGTTAAGGAAATTATTTCCCGTCACGGTGGAAATGTTTGGGTGCAAAGTGTACCTGATCAAGGCTCTGAGTTTTACTTTTCTATCCCCAAAAGCACAAATACTTTTAAACAAAACCATGGCTTAGTTTAAGCCATGTACTTTGGTGTTATACATTATCTGCCAGCCGTAAATCAACGGTATTTCACCAAATAAATTTCAGTAATTATTCATAATATTCTGATTGTTAGGTTCTTGTTGTTTGGATGGTAATTTGGAACTGATAAACAGTTGTTCCAAATTCGAGCTAAGCATGAGCCTTCAAATCGAGAGCAAAATAAAAAACAAAATCATCATGAAAACAGAACAAACTCTAAAAACAATGCTAATGGTGTTGGGCACACTTTTAGTATTTAACGGCGCTAATGCGCAACAGGTTGATGCAAACACCGACCAAAACATTGAGAAACAAACCCGTGCTTTTTTGAAAATCTTGAACTCTTCGGGAGGCAAACCACTTGAAACGTATTCTCCTAAAGATGCCAGAGCTGTACTCTCAGGTCTTCAGGCATCTGTTAAGGTAGATTTATCAGGTATTGCCATTACAGAGAAAAAGATACAGCAAGACGGTATGACCATCAGCCTGCATATTGTTAAGCCGGCGGGCGTTAAAAAAGTATTGCCTGTGTTTATGTATTTCCACGGCGGCGGGTGGATACTGGGCGATTTTCCAACACACCAGCGCCTGGTTAGAGACTTAGTTGTAAACTCGGGTGCAGCAGCTGTATTTGTTAATTACACACCATCGCCCGAGGCACAATTTCCGGTTGCCATTAACCAGGCTTATGCTGCTACCAAATGGGTTGCTGCTCATGGTACCGAGATTGGCGTAAATGGCAAAAAGCTTGCGGTAGCAGGTAACAGTGTTGGCGGTAATATGGCTGCGGTGGTTTCATTAATGGCCAAAGATAAAAATGGACCAGATATTAAACTGCAGGTGTTGTTTTGGCCGGTTACTGATGCCAATATGGAAACGGCTTCATATAATCAATATGCCGAAGGCAGGTTTTTAACTAAAGGATTAATGAACTGGTTTTGGAACAGCTATATCCCCGAGCCGGGCAAGCGCAATAATGTGTATGCATCGCCGCTGCAAGCACCTATTGAGCGCTTAAAAGGCTTGCCCAAAGCAATTGTTGAAGTTGCCGAAAATGATGTTTTGAGAGATGAAGGTGAAACTTACGCGCGTAAAATGAATGAAGCCGGAGTACCGGTAAGTTTAATGAGGTACCAGGGAATGATTCATGATTTTGGATTGTTAAATCCGCTTGCAAAAGTACCTGAGGTGCAGAGTGGAATTTTACAAGCAGCCGGTGAGCTTCATAAAGCATTGTTTAATTAAACGGTTATTACAGTTAATTACAATTCCTTTTGAAAGTATTATTATCATTTCGTAAAATAACGATATATCGTTATTTTACGAAATGATTTTGCTATATAAGTATTTGTGAATCAAAGTATTGATTTATGGTAAATTGTTTGATAGTTTTATAGTGCTCAAACAACTGAAACACATACCATTAACCATTAATGAAAATTGGACATCTCAAGCACTTATCATCAGTCATTTGTAAGGCAAAGAGTACTTTTAATTTATTATTTCACTGTGCATTCAGTTGCTCCTGTATACGCCTTAAAAAATCATGGTGCGTATGAAAGTTTGGATGTATTTACTGAGATTCTTACTTGTTTTAACTCCTTTCAGCCTTGCAAAGGCATCAGATGATACAGACTTAAA
This sequence comes from Mucilaginibacter terrae, assembly GCF_031951985.1. Taxonomy (NCBI): domain Bacteria; kingdom Pseudomonadati; phylum Bacteroidota; class Sphingobacteriia; order Sphingobacteriales; family Sphingobacteriaceae; genus Mucilaginibacter; species Mucilaginibacter terrae. Next base: position 5,062,608 of record NZ_JAVLVU010000001.1, read on the forward strand.
AAACGCACTACCCGATCTTTTACATCAATATCAAACAGCCGAAAGTGATATTGATAAAGCAAACAGCGCATTGCTAATAGCTAATTTTTATTTAAATAATAAAAGTTATAATCTGTTTTTAGATTCGTCCCTCCATTATACTCAAGTAGCCCAAAAACTAAGCCGTGGCATTAGCTATAATAAAGGCGTTGACGATGCCCTTGTATTGCAAGCCAAAATTTGGATCGAGAAAAAAAAAGTGCCTAAAATTACTGAGCTAACTAAAAACGCTACCGGATCACTCAAAGTAAGGCTTCACATTCTTTTGGGACTTTATTGGTTGGAAAAGCCGGGTTCGGACAAGGAGGATATGAACCAGGCTAATACTGAATTTAGCCTTGCCCGGAGTACTGCTCTTAAAGCAAGGATGCCCACACTTGCTACCTTAGCCGAAATTTACCAATTTAAATTATTAAAAGAGAACCAATGCGACTCAACCCTTTGCGCACAAAAATTTAATAGTGTTATTAACAGGTCCCTACGCCTTCGTAAGCCCGGACTGCTTGCAAAGGCATGGATAGAAAGGTCTAATCACTGCTATACTATACCTGATCGTGTAAATCTGCTTAAAACGGCTTTATCGTACTCAAAAGGTTTGCCTAACCAGGGAACTGCAATTTGGATAAAAAAGGAATTAGCTGATATGAACCTCCAGGAGGGTAAGCTCGATTCTGCAGAGCAGAAGTTATTGGAGGTTGTAAAATTATATAAGCTTGCCGGATATAAAAATTTGCAATTTACGTATGATCTGCTGATTGCCGTTTATAACAACAAGGGGCAGTATAAAAAGGCAATGTTTTACGGTATTGCTGCCGAAAAATGTGCGGAATTTACCGGTACAGATAAAGGCCTTGATCATTTTTACTACAATATATATCAAACTTGCGAATACTTAGGACAAAAGGCATTGGCCTCTGAATATTTAAAAAAAAGCATAGCTGAAACTGCTAAATCTCCAAACTATTTTCCGTATGGACTTTACCGGGGAGTTTTGTGGGAAAATATACGCAGCGGAAAGGCGAAAAGTGGCTTGGATGAACTTAAGAAGACTATAAAATTACACCCGCCTTTACCCAGCGATGAGTTATTTATTGCAACCCTTTTTAGTGATTGTTATGTTGCACTGAACAAACTTGATGTGGCTGAAAAATATCATGATCAGATAGCCGGGAAAGTTAAAAACTTAAGAAAGGATTATTCATACTATCAATGGTGCAGATGGGTGATCCCTTTTTACATGGCTCGTGGCAAATATTACAAAGCAAAGCCTTTTCTTGCCGAATTGCTGAATGCACCTCCAGGTATTAATCCACAGGGCGAAGTTGCAGTAGCACATTTTAATCAATTTAAAATTGATTCTGCTGAAGGCCGTTATCTTGATGCTATAAAACACAGTAATACCGGGCATAAAATACTCGATTCGATTTCTAATGCAGACAAGGTAAAACAGTCGGCCGAACTGCGCTTACAATATCAAACTGAGAAGAAAGAAAAAGAAAACCTGAAGCTCAGGAACAGAAATCATGTACAGCAAAGTGAAATTGAAAGAAGTTCTCTTGAAAAGAAATTAATTGGTACCGGCTTATTTGCGTCCTTTATAATCGTAGGGCTTATGTTGTACTTGTACAGGGCAAAACAGCATAGTAATAATGTGTTAAAAGTTCAGCAAAATGAAATTCAGTCACAAAACCGGCAATTAAACCAGTTGGTTGGCGAAAAGGAATGGCTGATCAAAGAAATACATCACCGTGTAAAAAACAATCTGCAAATAATTTCAAGTCTTTTAAATACTCAGTCGGCGTATCTTAATAATGAAGAGGCCAAAACCGCAATACGTGACAGCCAAAACCGTATGCAGGCTATTTCAATTGTTCATCAAAAGTTGTATCAATCAAATGACCTGGCAACCGTTGAGTTTAAGCTATACCTGGAAGAGCTTGTACAAAGTATTTGTGACTCATTTAGGTCAAAGCTAAATGTGAAATTTAAATTTGACGTAATTGAAGCCTATTTAAGTACAGCTGAATCGGTACCAATTGGTTTGATGCTTAACGAAGCTATAACCAACAGTATTAAATATGCATTTGCTCAAACCCAGTATCCCCAAATTACTGTTTCCTTAGCCCGAGCTGCTGATGGGATGTATATATTAACAATAAAGGATAACGGGCAAGGCCTGCCGGAAGATTTTGATATGTACAATTGTACGTCATTAGGTATTAATTTAATGGTGGGGCTTACCGAGCAGTTAGGAGGTACGTTCTCTATAAACAGCAACCATGGGACTATCATTACCATAGTTTTCCCTCCGTTTTTGCATGGTGCCGAGTAATGCACAATTAAGTAAAATAAAGCAACAGCAATACTCTTCAGTATTGCTGTTTAATAAGTTTAATGAACATATCAATGTAAGGGTTGCAAAATACCATAGGAAGCAGCACTATACATCAAACTAATTCGTTTTTTAAAGCAATGGTTTTAAAATATGCTGCACTTGCTTTGGGGATACGCTTTAGGTTTTTATAATTAAGGTAAAACAGCCCGAAACGGATTTCATATCCGCTGGCCCATTCAAAATTATCCATCATGCTCCAGTAGAAATAACCTTTAACAGGTACATTATCAGCCGTTGCTCTTTGGAGCTGGGTGAGGTAATTGCGCATAAAGGTTATCCGGTCGGTGTCATACACGTGTCCGTCTGCCGTGAGTTCATCAGAGCCGCTACAGCCATTCTCGGTAATGTATATTTCTTTTGCGTTCCATAAAATCTGTGCGTTTTTTGGGCCCCAGTATAAACATTCGGGGCCAAGCACCTGCCATTCTGAGGTACTACGGGGCTGTGATTTGGCAAAAGGAATAAACCGGTAACCTTCAGGATTATTGGCTGCCTCAACATATTGAGACGGCATATAAATATTTAGTCCAACAAAATCTAATGGGCTACTGATAATCTTTAGGTCTTCGCCTGTAAACTGCGGCGCGTTTGCACCAGCATTGCTCAAAAAACGGTCGGTATACCGCCCATCCATAATCACACTTAAATAACCGGCATTTTGCTCGCGCATAGCTAATTGAGAAGCCTTGATGTTTTCCGGGGTTTCAATGATCGGAACCGGCACATCCAGATTTTCTGCTATACCCACTTTAACACCCGAAGCTGTACGTGCCCTTATGGCCTGAACGGCCAGCCCATGTGCTAATACGGCGTTATGTCTCACCTGGTAGAGTGCTTTTTTATCCAGTTTTAAACCCGGTGCAAATTGTCCGTTACCATATCCCAATTCAACAAACGTTCTGATCTCGTTCATGGTAAAAAAATGTTTTACCCTGTCTCCCAGCTTATTTGCTACGTAACCTGCATATTCACCAAAAATATGTGCGGTTTCGCGCGATTGCCATCCATTATATTTATCGTGCAGCGCCTGCGGCAGATCCCAATGATACAAGGTAGCGAACGGTTGAATTCCATTAGCCAAAAGCTCATCCGTTAAGCGGTTGTAAAAATCAATACCTTTTAAATTTGGTGCCCCTTTGCCATCTGGAAAAATGCGCGGCCATGCTATAGAGAAACGAAACGACCGGGTGTTCATTTCTTTCATCAGCTTAATATCTTCCTTGTAACGATGATACATGTCACAGGCCACATCCCCATTCTCATTGTTTTTGATCTTGCCGGGTATGTGTGAAAAGGTATCCCAAATAGACTTTCCCCGTCCATCTTCGTTTACAGCCCCTTCCACCTGGTAAGATGCCGTAGCTGTGCCCCAAAGAAAACCTTTCGGAAATGATTTGTTGTTCACCCGGTTGTATATTTCCGGTGTGTTGGTATTAGTGGCAATATTGGTGTTTGATGTTAAAACAGGTACTGCTGAAATGCCCGCGATAGTAACTCCGGCCTTAATAAACTTGCGGCGATCTAAGTCCTGGTTCTTGGTTGGTTGTTTTGGCATATAATGCTAAAGTGGCGTTATAGTATATTTTATAGTGAGGTTTATATGGTAGTACTAAATGAAGTCGCTAACTAAATAGCGACTTCATTTCATTGGCTATATAAATCCAATATCATCAATGTAAATAGTTTCAGGTGCAGAAATTCCGCTCAATTCCTGGATGCGAAGTTGTTCCATGATCACCGGTCGTGTTCCGAAGCTTGTTAACGGAATGGTGAAATCTGTCCATTGTCCGGCTTTTAAGGTAACTACCACACCCTCGTTATCACTAATGGCTTGTTTGCCATCTTTATCGGGTCCCATCACCATTATACGCACCACGTTACCATCGCTTCCGGGGCCACCATAAATGGAGAGTTTAATGGCCGATTTGTCTGCAAGGCTTATAGTACCGCCAGCATTGCCTATTTGAAAACCGGCATAGCCGCCTAAATAAGTAACAGCAATGGAGTTACTGCCTCTTTTTACAGGTGATGTATTACTGAAATTTGGTTTATCGCCACCATTCCAGCCGCCAATCCACCAACCCTTGGCCAGTGCATCATCATAAATAAGGTACTTGAACCCAAAGGCAGTTTGTGATTTGGCTACACCGCCGGGTGTGGTTACATAAATGTAGGCCTGTACAACCCCAGCCGGTACTCTAACCTGAATTTGCGTAGGAGTAGGGGTGCCTACAATGGTAGCAGGGGTATTATCAAATGTAACTTTACTAACACCATTAAAATTAGTACCGGTTAAAGTGACAATATCACCGGCACTGCCTGCTAACGGGTCAAAGTTGGTAATAGTTGCGGTTGGCTGCTGTATTACAAAATCGAAATCGGTACGGCCTTTATTGGTTACAACGGTAAGTTTATTGGGTTGATTGCTGCCCCACGGGGTATTGATTGGTATGGTAATGATGATACTTTCGGAGGTAACCAGCGCCGGATTAAAGTAAGCCGGAACGCCATTGAACAGAACCTGTGAGGTTGATTTTAAATTAGATCCAAGGATTGCATAGAGGCCATTTAACTGCCCGCTGGTAACCGTAGAATCGAACGCCACTTTTTTAATTTTATCTGCTACCGAACTTGAATCAAGGTTGATGCGCGTGGTTACGTTTCTCAGCGTTGAGTCTTTGCTAACTGTTCTTACCCGGCTGATTACCGGCGTGCCCGAGTCCTCGTTTTTATCTTTTTTACACGAGGTAAATAAGGTAATCAGGCATAGCAGCATCGATATACCCCAAGTAATCTTTAAAATATTTTTACTTTTCATCTTGAATTTCTTTAGCTGTTATTTGAAAACATATGGAACCGGAGCTTGGTTAAGCTTTGCATTTTGCGCAACCTCGGTGGCCGGGTAAGGGAATACAAAATTTGCGTTGGTGGGTGTAAATTTTTGAGAGTAAGTAACCGGTGGTTTATCGGCACTGTAAATGCCACGTTCCTGGTTACTGATAGCTGCGATAGCCTTAGGATGCTGGTTTGTGAGAATACCGTTCCAGCCGTCCATGCGGTAAAGATCGAACCAGTAATCACCTTCAAAGGCAAACTCAACCCGGCGTTCGTGCAAAATAGAAGCCTGGGTAATGGCAGGTAAAGGGTTAAGGCCTGCGCGTGATCTTACCTTGTTAAACGGAATTAACGCGGCAGGGGCAGAAGTTGTGGCTCCACCGGCCAATACGGCTTCGGCCTCTATCAACAGTACATCTGCATAGCGCATTAAGTAAGTGTTGTTACCGGCCGAAAACTGTGCACCTAAGCCGCCATTGTCTGAAGGGGTTCCTACTACATATTTTTTAACCGCCGCGCGGGTGTCCTGTGCGTTTACATCACTCGGTACGGTGAAGCCTCCATTGGATTGGTTTAGCTCCGGGTATTTGGCACCCGCCAGCATAATTGTTGCATAAACACGCTGATCGCCGGGCTCGTAAGCCTGCTGTAGATCTATTGTAGGGCCAACAACGGCATAACCATCACCTGTGCCGGTAATAGTAGAGTTGTAAGCAAATGATGATTGCAATGAATTACCATGCCCATAAGATCCGCCGCCAAGCCACTGTATGGCAATAACCGATTCCTCGTTGTTGTTATTTGATGTTTTAAACAAGTCATTATATGTTTTGCCCTGAACATCAGCACCAAACAGTTTAAACTCACCACTATTAATAACCTTTTCGGCACAAGTGCGGGCATTGGCATAATCACCCAAATATAAGTAAACCTTTGCAAGCAATGCCGTAGCCGATCCGCTGGAAACATGCCCCTGGGCCTGCGAAGAGCCGCTGCGCACCATAGCTGTACAATTTGCTTCAGCAAATTTCAGATCGTTAACAATAAACTTGTAAACATCACTTACCGGGTTAGTATTGATCTGGAAATTGTCAACATAATCCAGGCTGTTTTCAATGATCGGTACGTTTCCCCATATCCTCACCAGGTGAAAATAAGCCAACGCACGCATCAGCCTCGCTTCGCCTAAGGCATTGTTTACTACTGCCGTTGGAACCGATGCCGGTACATTATTTTTCAGGTTATTGAGCAGTGCATTTGACTGGGCCACAACAGTAAACAGTGATTTCCAGCCGTCACTCAAAACCAGGTTATCACCGGTTACCGCAAATTTTCCAAAGTTGACCACATCACTTGAGTAGGTCCGGGCGTTACCGCCATATAGTTCGGTTATCGACCAACTGGCCTGGTTGTTCCAATGAAACCATGGCGCATTATACAGCGCATTGGTACTTGACTTCACCTGATCTGTATTTTGATAAAAATTATTGAGCGTAAGGGCACTCTCGGGCGGGCGGTTAAAAAACTCTTTTTTGCATCCGGCAAGCGTAAGGGCACTTAACAATATAAAAGCTGGTATATATTTAATATGTATTTTCATTTTGTTACCTCTGTTATTAAAATTCTGCATTTACACCAAAAGTGATGGTTCGTGGAATGGGGTATCTTCCAAGGTCAATATTGGTTTGAAAAACATTTTGGTTAGCAGATCCTATTTCAGGATCGTACCCTTTGTATGGGGTAAATGTGTAAAGGTTTTGTACGCTTGCATATACCCTTAACCGGCTCAGGCTTACACGGTTGATCAACTTAGCCGGTAAATTATATCCTAAGTTGATATTTTGTATCCTGAGGTATGATCCGCTTTCAATGTAACGGTCTGATATAACAAGGTTCGGGTTATCGGTACCTCCCTTTGGCGCCGGAATGTTTGAACCGGTGTTGGTTGGTGTCCAGAACCCGGCCACTGAAGCCAGTTGGTTTTGGTACAAGCTGGACATACCACCAATGGTACGGTTAAGCACATTTAAAATTTTTGCTCCGTATGAACCATTCAAAAATATCGATAGGTCGAATGCCTTAAAGCTGAAATTGTTGGTAAACCCATAAGTGAATTTTGGGTTCGGATTTCCCAGTGATGTTTGGTCATTCTGATCGATCTTGCCATCATTATTCAGATCCTGATACTGTATATCGCCCAGCCAGGTACCGCTTTGGGTAGGATTAATAGGGCGGCCAAACTGAACAGGGGCACCACGCAGTTGGGCATCGTTTTGGAAGATTCCGGCCACCTTATAGCCGTAAAATTCACCAATGGCGCTACCAACGGTGGTACGGGTTACAGGTAAATGCAGGAAACCGTTAACCACTTCGCCAATAAGCGGGCCGCTGTTATTGGCCAGTGATACTACCTTGTTGGCATAGTGAGAAAAGATGAGGGTTGAGTTCCATTTAAAATCTTCACCGCGTATGTTTTGCGTCCTGATCGTGAATTCAAAGCCCTTATTTTGCAAATTTCCACCATTAATGGTTGGCGGGTTAATACCCCCAAGATAGTTGGCATCGCCTATTAAATAAGCCGGCAAGGGTTGTTGAAACAAGAAGTTTTTCGAGGTTTTATTGTACCAGTCAAAAGTCAGGTCAATACGGTTACCAAACAAGCTTGCATCAATACCCAAGTCGGTTTGGATAGAGGTTTGCCAGGTAAGGTTGGGGTTAGGAATTTGGTTGAAGAAAAAGCCGGTGCCCAATCCTGTAGCTGAAGGAGTTAAGGATGAGCCGAACAAATACCCGCCTACATCCTGATTGCCTACCTGTCCGTATCCAACGCGTAGTTTTATATTATCGGCTACGGTTTTAAATTTTGCCATAAAAGGCTCATCCGAAACTCGCCATGATGCCGCGAAGGAAGGAAAGTAACCGGTATTATTTTCCGGTGTAAAGTTTGATGATTTATCGGCCCTTATGGTTGCCGTAATACTGTATTTGCCATTGTAAGTGTAGATACCACGAGCGTAAGCAGATTCAAGTACGCCACTGCCTTTAAACTCGTCATTTCTTGCTGTTGCTGCGTCGCCTAAGTTAAGGGTTTGCACATCGTTGCTGAAAAACTTTTGCCTGTAGGCAGACATACCCCGATAAGTATACTGCTGCACTTCGTGCCCTAACAGGGCGGTTACAGCATGTTTTGATTTAAAGGTATGCGAATACGTTAAGTACTCTTTCCAGTCCCAAAAGGTGTTTTGGGTAGTCAATTGATTTAATGATGCCGTGGTATTTACGTATTGTCCCCAGGCATAAGTTGGGTTAAACAGGCGGTTATCTGTAAAATTGAAATCGCCTCCCAGTTCTGACCTTAATGTTAGATCTTTTGACAAGCGGATATCAGCATACATATTGCCATTGATCTTATTGCGGATAAGATTATTAGTTATGCTTAAAGCCTGTGCAACCGGGTTAATGGCACCGCCTACCTGGTTAGCTGGTGGGCCTGCATACGAGCCGTCGGCGTTTAATACCGCTATGTCTGGCGCATTAAGTAGTGCATTATAAATTATGCCGTTATTGTCACTAAAAATAACGTTCTCGTTAGTACGGCTGCCAGATAAGGTCATACCTACATTCAGCCAGTTTTTTACCTGGCTGTTTACGTTCGAACGGAACGAATAGCGGTTAAAGCCCGATCCGATCACCATACCATCCTGTTTGAGGTAACCGCCCGACAGGTAATAGTTCGTACCTTCCTTGCCGCCCGAAATTGAAACCTGGTGGCTTTGCATTACGGCAGTGCGGAAAATTTCCCGCTGCCAATCCGTTCCCTTACCCAAAAGGCTTGGATCAGCAAATTCCGGACGCACGGCGCCATACAATTCGCCTAAGGCATTTTGCAGGTTGGCATATTGCTTCAGATCCATCATTTTAAGATACTTTGCAGGCTGCTGAAACCCCAGCCAACCATCATAGGTTACCTTAGACGCAGAGTTTTTACCCCGCTTGGTAGTAATGATAATAACGCCGTTAGATGCGCGGCTACCATAGATAGCGGCTGCTGATGCATCTTTTAATACATCCACAGATTCGATATCATTAGGATTGATGAGCGATAGCGGACTAACCGCAGTTTGATCATTATTAATGCTTTGTAATGGCGAAGTGCGGCTGGTACTGGCATTGGTTGCGTCACCTGAAACAGGTACACCATCTATCACATACAAGGGTTCGTTACTGCCACTTAAAGAGGTAATACCCCTGATGTGTACTGAGGTTGAACTCCCCGGTGCTCCGGAATTTTGAGTAATGGTAAGCCCTGCAGCTTTACCCTGCAGCATTTGGTCAATACTGGTTTGGGGCACATTTTGAATATCCCTGGCCGAAATGGATGAAACAGCGCCGTTTATATCTCCTCGCTTTTGCGTTCCATAACCAATCACCACCACGTTGTCAATTGATTTAACCGATTCCTGAAGTATAACATTGATCGTGGTTTGATTTTCTACCACAATTTCCTGGGTTACAAAACCAACGTAACTGTAACTTAGCGTTACGGTACCATTGGCAACCGCAATACTGTAATTACCGTTAGGGTCGGTAACGGTGCCGGCGGAAGCACCTTTAATTTTAACGGTTACGCCTGCAAGGGGCTGGCCTTTGTTGTCAAGTACCTTACCCTTCACGGTAATGGCTTGTACATCCGTTGTGGCAGATCCCGTGATCCGGCGGCGTAATACGACCGTCTTATTTTTAACAACATAGGTTAAGGGCTGTCCTTCAAAGCAAGAGGTTAAAACCTCCTCCAGCGTTGCGTTTTTAAAGGATAAATTTACCGGACGGGCACCTTTCAGCATCTCATCGGTATATAAAAACTGATATTTACTTTGGCGTTGTATTTCCTTAATCGCTTTTAACAAGGACGTATTCCCCTGATCTATGGTTAAGGTTTGCGCGTGTGTCGCGAAGGACAATTGAACAAAAAAAGTGATCAACAGTAAGAAGGTAATTCTCATAACCCGCAGTAATTTATGGGTGAAAGCAGTCGGCTTACACTCTGACAGAGCGTAAAAATTCATATATTTGAATAGTTTGGTTTGAATTGATTTATAATTGGCTCACAGTTATTTAAGTAAAAGCCAGACATTGACCGGGAGCGTTGCACCGCTTCCGGTTTTTACCCGAACTTTGATAGGAGTAAAGGTTAAGGCATAACTATAACGCTCCTTTCTTTTACTTTAAAATGAACCAGCCCGGTTGATTCCAGGGTGCTTAAAACCTCAGACAGGTCTTTTGAGCGTGGCACCGTACCCACGAACCCTTCATTCGTTATTTTGCCGTGATATTCAATGTCAACGTTGTACCAACGAGACAATTTCCTCATAATTCCCTCAATCTTTTCATGAGAGAAGTTGAAATTGCCGTTCTTCCATTCTATTGATTCCTCAGGATCGACCCGTACGATCTGAATTTTGCTGTTAACCCGTGCCTGATCTCCCGGAACCAGTATCTTGCGCTCTTCTCCTTTGGTAACCTGCACAGAGCCTTCAAGAAGGGTAGTGTTTGTGCTCGCTTCATCCTGGTAAGCCATCACATTAAAGTGGGTTCCTAATACTTTAATTTCCTGCTCGTTGGCATTGATGATAAACGGCTTCGCTTTATTTTTAGCCACTTCAAAGTAGCCTTCGCCTGTAAGTTCAACACGTCTGCTGTTACCCTCAAAGGTCACCGGGAAACGCAGCGAAGATGAAGCATTCAGCCAAACTTTGGTTCCATCGGGCAGGATGAGCTGATACTGTCCGCCTGCCGGTGTAGTGAGCGTATTGAAGGCAACATGATCATTTTTTTGGTTACCCAGTTCGCCATTATAAGTAAGCCTGCCTTTATCCATTTCAATAAAGGTTACGTTACCGTTGGTTGATATTTTACCGCTACTACTATTATTTAACGTTAATTTTTTACCATTCGCCAGGGTGAGTTCGGCCTTGTTGCTACCGGGTACTATAGTGGCTGATGGACGCTTTTGGGTAAGGGAGTTGTTTGGCTGACTAATTGGCCTTAAAAAGTAAAATCCAAGTGCAGCAATAAATAATATGCAAGCGGCAGCCCATCGCCACATAGGGTACCGCCTGGCAGGTAATTCCCGTACAACTCCCGATTCCATTACGTTGCTGAAGATCTGTTCCTTGTCAATTCCTTGCAGTTGTTCCTCAGGTTTGATATGCTCCCACATAGTTAGCATCGAATCATGCAACTCTTTATGGTTGCCATCCTGCTTCAAGGCCACCATCAGTTCCAGCAATTCTGTGCGCGTACATTTATTGTCGGCATATTGCTGCAATAAGTATTGCAATCTTGATTGTTGATCTGGTATCATATTAGAAAATGAATGAGGCTTGAAGGAAAGCTTTCTCTTGGTTTATAGGAAGAAGACGAATGAAGTTTTAAAACGTACTGCCTTGAAAAAAATATTTTTTCAACGGAATTATTTTCATCCTGAACAGTACGATTACCCTATCAGAGCGTCTTGTTAATAATTCCAGATCATATGAAACCTGATGATCGAATACCCGGAATTTATTTTTAAAACCAATTTAAAACCAATAGTATGAACAAAAAAATCAAAACAGCATTCCTGTTATCTATGGGGGTAGTGTCTATTGCCCTGATGTCATGTCAAAAGGGTGACGATTCATTAGCCACAAAAAAAACTGCTGTGGAAAGTACCGACAATGATAAAGCTTCGGCATTAGGACCATGGACCCGCTTGTTTACCGACGATTTTAACAACAGCAACAGTTTTAATAACTGGACTAAGGCAAACCGGGCCGATTACAATTCAGGTATTTGTATTTACGACCCTAACGTGCCGGTTACCGGTAATTATGACTCTAAAAATGTGCTGGTGTTAACAGCTACTAAAAATGGCAGCACCTATAAATCAGGCCTCATTAAGTCTAACTTTTCTTTTAAACCCAATGCAAATGAAGAATACCGCACAAGTGCTTCAATAAAACTGGTAGCCATAGACGGTACCACCTGGAAAGACTTCACACAAACTTATGGTGCATGGCCGGCTTTTTGGACAGTGCAGGAAACCAACTGGCCTGTTAAAGGCGAAATAGACATTGTAGAGGCGTACTCGTTTGGCAATTATGCCAAGTACGCAAGTAATTTATTTTACGGCACCTCTGCCAATAATAACCAACTGGGTAACACCTGCGAAAAACCTTACAATGTAAGCGCAGGTTGGCATACGTATGACGAGTATTGGAAAAATGTAAATGGAAGTGTAACGGTAACTATTCAGCTTGACGGGGTAACCGTTTCTACTTACACAAACGCAATTAACGGCAACTTGCAGCTGCAAAATTTTGGTCCGCACAATATTATCTTCAATCTTAACGTAGGTTCCAATAGCAACGTAGGCATATTTAATAACAGCCAGATAAACCTTTTTAGTAAAACCATGATGTGGGTTGATTATGTAACTGTTGATAAACGTACCTTATAAGGCAACTGAATAATTACTAAACAAAACGGCTCCCTGTTTAAATACAGCGGAGCCGTTTTGCTTTTATGATAGTTTGTTTATCGCAACAATTTTAGCAGTAAGATAACCAGCAGATAATCATGATCAGGCCGCTGACTCAGGTGCTTCCGCAGATGTTTTAAGGTTTCTGACAAGTGATTTTTGACCGTACTTTTCGAAAGGTTCATCATCTCAGCAATTTCATCATGGCTCATTCCATCTAATTTGCTGAGTTTAAAGATCTGCTTTTTCTGTTCAGAAAGTTCTTCCAGTGCCTGGCCAATAAGCAATTGCAAATCAGCAAGGTTCAGTCTTTCTTCGATGTTGTTTTTTTCATCATTTAACTGCACACTGATCATTTTGATCAGGTTGGTTTCCCGGGCCAATTTACGCAGGTAATCAATTGAGCGGTTACGGGCAGAACTGAAAAGGTAGGCCTGAAGACTATCAATTTCCGTAATAGTTGAACGCGTTGTCCACAGTTTCAAAAATATATCCTGTATGATCTCTGATGTTGCTTCTTCTGATTTGTTAAATTTAAAGACATAAACAGACAAACGGTTGAAGTAAGCATCATAAAGTTTCCTGAATGCTTGTTCATCTCCGTTTGAAACACTAATGAGTAAGCGTCGTTCTTCGAATGGATCAATTGACAACAAAGGCGTATCTTAAAAATAATTGGTAGAACAATAATATCAATTATTAATCAGCTTAGCATATTTTTCAAAATAATAATCTTGCATCCACCAATGGGTAGGTATTACATTACTTGAAATTTTTAGTTTATGATGGGGGTAATAATAAAGCGCCACAAGATTTGCGACTTCTGAACATCACGGAGCACTCGGGTATTATTTGCCTTTGTTCCAATCAGCCGGCCGTTTAGCTTACTAAACATAGCAATCAGTCCTACTACTACTACTAAACCATGGATGTTATATATACTGCTGTGGTTTAGTATAACAGTCAACACGCGCTTATATAAAACAATATTTTAACTTCTTTTAGGGTTATTCATATTGGTCATTTAATAAATCAAACGCTGAGAATTTCTTAAGGCTTTTGCGTATGGTTCATTTAAAATTCTAACCGATGTTCCATCTTCCAGATGCACTTCGTCCCAAAGGCCGCTTTGGTGCCAGTGAGTGAGGTTGTCCCAGTCGGGCCGGTCAATAATAGGGTATAGGCATATTCCCCAAAAAGGAACGCCTTGTTGTAATACTTTGAAGCATTGTTTGCTGATAAAATCAATCCATAACGGCCGGTCTTCTTTGGGGTGGCTGGTTTCTGTTAATACGATAGGCTTATTATAACGATTATATGCTTCTGTCAGCAATTTGCTCAAAGGCCTCCAGCGTGGGTCTTCCTCTTCATTTAACCAGGGTAAAAACTCATTAAAGCCAACTACCCATTGGTTATTATAGTAAAAGTTAACACCCATCAAATCCAGCATATCGGGCGATCCCCCAAGCTCGGGGCAAATGCGCCCAACCAATATATCCAACGCCTGATACTGTTCATCATGTACCCGGGCAGCCTCTTCAATTTCAGCTTGAGTAGCATAAAGAGGGGGCACAATATTAACAATAGGTTCGGTGGTAAGTATGCGAATGCCGGGGTCAATCTCTTTCATGGCCTTAATACCGGCAATGTAAGCACGCATCAAGGCATACTTTATGGTCCAGCCCTGACCGGTGCAATAGGGTGTAGTTCCGGCTGCCTCGCCACCCAACCATGATATAAAGCTTACCTCGTTAATAGGAGTTACTATTAATGTGTCTGTTGGATATAGTGCCCTGTAAAACTCAACAAATGCACCACAAACACCCACAAAACGTTTGGTAAAATGCGGATGCAACGGGCTAAGATCATCTGGGTAACCAAAATGGCATATATCCCATATTTGCTGAATACCATTCGCTTTGCCTTGTACAAGCATGGTTTTAACTACACTAAAATCGTAATGGTAAGGCTGCTTTTCTACATAGCTCCAGCGGATGCCTTCCCTAACCGTGGTAATACCAAAATCTTTAATATCGTTATAATCGCTATTTAAACGGCTTAAGTGATGTGTGGTGTTAATGAGATCTACCCGGTCGCCTACGGTATTCAGTTGGTCGGTGCATTCATAGCCGCCCATCCAAAAAGATTGAAACGGACTGCTATCATCAGAAGTATGCATGTGGTTTTTTTAATTATTAAGTAAGTTTAGCTCATGACTAAGTTGGAAGTATTTTGCTGGAGACCATGATATGGAAGTCATGAAATTTTACATCGGGATGCTTGTAGCAACAAGCAAACGTGGTTTTTGTTGTAATAAGTGTTAGCCAAGCGCTATATATATATCCAACCCGGTTAAAACGATCTCTGATGTGAGAAAAAAGATTTTCACACCATACATACCAAAAGGCAAGGTAATGATAACACTAAAATTTACAGATATTGAATTAAATAATAATTTATATTTTTTACTTTAAAACAATTGCAGCTATTGGCACTTTTAAAATAAACAAGTAAATATATGCAGTTAAATAGCGATCAGTCGATGGATCACTTAGGGCACGAATTGAAAGATCTGCCGAAAAACCTGGTTTGCTTTTCCCATCTCCGGTGGGACTTCGTATTCCAAAGGCCACAACATCTATTAACCCGCTTAGCAAAAGCCATGAAGGTTTTTTATGTGGAAGAACCGGTAGTTATTGCTTCGGAAAAGCTTCCACATTATTTATTGCAGCAACGGAGCGAGATCACGCTTATTATACCCCAACTTCCGGCTGGCTTAAACCCGGCCGAATCTGTAAGTGTACAGGAGCAGTTGTTGGATGATTTCATGATAGAGCATCAAATAACCAATTATGCTTTTTGGTATTATACCCCCATGGCGCTCGAATTTAGCCGGAAATACAAGCCCGAACTTACAGTTTTTGATTGTATGGATGAGTTGTCGGCATTTAAGTTTGCGCCTGAATCACTCAAGACCTTAGAAAAAGAATTATTAAAAAAGGCTGATGTTGTGTTTACTGGCGGGCATTCCTTATACGAGGCCAAAAAAGATAAGCATACTAATATTTATGCTTTTCCGAGTAGTATTGATAAATCGCATTTTGCCAAGGCAAGAATGCTAAAAAAAACTGCAGAAAATCAGGATGCCGCATACAGGCCAAAACTGGGATTTTATGGAGTTATTGATGAACGCTTTGATGCTGAACTTATAAAAGGAATAGCTGATGCGCGCCCCGATTGGGATTTAATGCTTTTGGGCCCGGTGGTGAAAATTGACCCTCAAACTTTGCCTCAAAAAGATAATATATACTATATAGGCACTAAAAGTTATGCCGAATTGCCTGATTTGATGGCCGCGTGGGACATAGCCTTGATACCATTTTTGCTTAACGAATCTACACGCTTTATAAGCCCAACCAAAACCCCCGAATATTTGGCTGCAGGATTGCCAGTTATATCAACCGCCATCAGGGATGTGGTCAATCCTTATGGTGAACTTGGTTTAGTATCCATTGGTGATACACCAGCAGAATTTGTAATGCTTAGCGAAAAGGAACTCGATCGTAAAGATAAAAAGGAATGGCAGCAAAAGGTCGACCTGTTCCTGTCTAACATCTCCTGGGACATTACCTGTGCGCAGATGGTAAGCGTAATGAGTACTGCATTAAACCCGGCGCCGGTTTTTCATAATACCTTAGTTCAGTCGTGATGTTTGATTACTTGATAGTAGGGGCGGGTTTTGCGGGCAGTGTGTTGGCAGAACGTCTTGCGGCAGCAGAAAATAAAAAAGTGCTGCTGATAGATAAAAGAAACCATATTGGCGGAAATGCTTATGATCATTATGATAATGAAGGTATCCTGATTCATAAATACGGGCCTCATATTTTTCACACCAACAGCCAGGAAGTTTTTAATTATCTGTCGAAATTTACTGAGTGGAGGCACTATCAGCACAAGGTATTGGCCGATCTTGACGGACAGCAGGTGCCGGTACCCATCAATTTAACCACCATTAATACGCTCTACAACTTAAACCTGAGCAGTAATGAACTCGAAGGGTTCTTTGCCGGTAAGGCAGAAGACGTTAAGCAGGTGCGTACCTCTGAAGATGTGGTGGTTAAAGCGGTGGGGCGCGATTTATATAACAAATTTTTTAAAGGCTATACCCAAAAGCAATGGGACTTAGATCCCTCAGAGCTTGATGCATCGGTAACGGCAAGGGTACCTACACGTACTAATAAAGACGATAGGTACTTTACCGATACATACCAGTCGATGCCGCTAAATGGTTATACCAAAATGTTCGAAAACATGCTTAACCACCCGAACATTAAAATTATGCTGAACACAGATTATCATGAAATAACAGATGATATCGCGTTCAATAAAATGATCTTTACCGGGCCGGTAGATGAGTATTTTGATTATTGTTATGGTAAGCTGCCGTACCGCTCGATCAATTTTAAATTCGAGACATTGGATAAAGAGCAATTTCAACGGACAGGAACGGTCAATTACCCGAATGATTATGCCTTTACCCGTATTACCGAGTTTAAGTATTTAACCGGGCAAAAGCATCATAAAACCAGTTTAGTATACGAGTTTCCAACAGCAAACGGCGATCCGTATTACCCTATTCCCCGACCTGAAAACGCTGAACTATATAAAAAATATAAAGCCCTGGCCGATCAGTCAGACACTTACTTTGTTGGCCGTTTAGCCACGTACAAATACTACAATATGGATCAGGTGGTTGCCCAGGCTTTGAGCATGTATAAAAAAATAAAGGCAGAGATTACTATTAAACCAATGCATAACGAAGCTGCTGCGTAAACCAATGCTTTTTTTTAAGTTCAATATATTATTATAAAAATAACTAATTGTTAGTGCATGTGTACCGGGCACAATGTGATTAAAATACCACATGAACACAGCAAACGAGCCGGTTAGGCCAGCATTAACCACTGCTTCGCCAGGTTAAACTGGTGCGATGCCAGTTGTGGTACCGACGATAACAGACCTAATGTTATCGAGTTTACCCAAACAGTAATGTGTGATATTTTGAGCTGGGAATTTTTCATGAATAATATCTTGTAAGGTCTTGATGTATACTTTTTCAACGGAACCAGAATTTGAGGATGTTAAAGCCACAGTATCTTGTATTGGTATTCCAGGCTCGGCACGGTAATTTTTCAATACCATACCCTGAATTTGTGTTGAGCCATCTGGAATGAAGATATTTATGATTTGTGCTCGTTTCACATCAACGGTTAAGTCGCCATTATTCATGATAAGATTCTCATCTTTACCCAGCTGAGAATCTGGATTATGCGAAGCAAGGCCGAATAATGATTGCCCGGAGTTAGTTAAATAAGCCGCAAGAAAAACGAGTTTTTCAATTTTTGATGGGGTCTTCTCAGCCACCGCGGATATGACCATGCCACCAAGCCTATGCCCCACAAGCATTACTTTGCCATTTATGCCCGACATGGCACTAAGCACTTTATCTCTGTAAGCGTTAAGTAGCACTGGCTACAAGTAATACGAATAATGTAAATTTTTTGATGATCTCGATGGCCTAATTGTTTAGGACATCACAAACATCGTCCTATGCTGCTGCAATAACTTTAACCCAGGTTAAAAATCGAAAAATAGTGAATAGTCTGTTAAACACATATAGGCATAAATAGAAATTAATGTTATTCTTGATAATAAGAAGCAGCAGTTAGCTTACTGGATTATTATTTGATTTTAGTTAATTTGATTTTTTTTATTGTATGTCAGAAAGCAAAACTGAAATTGAATTACTTAGAACAGTATTGGGATCGGCCGGAATGAAAGCCGAAGCTTTTGACCTGTCGTTGCCGTACTGGAAATTGAAGCATTACAAAAAAGGCGAGTTTTACAACGAATATAAAAACGTATGCAAACACCTCGGCTTTGTAATTAATGGCGTTTTTAGAATTTATAGAGTAAACAACGACACGGGTGAAGAGAAGAACATGTTGTTTTTTACCGATCATCAGTTTGTAGCATCTTATAAGAGCTTTTTAGCGCAAACGGCTTGCGATTATTATACTGAAGCAATGGTCGATTCGCTTATATTATATATACACATAGATCACCTGAATGAACTCTATGGCAAATCACACCCTTGGGAACGCTTCGGAAGAATTGTTGCTGAAACGGCTTTTCATGAAGTTATGATCAATACCGAAGGATTTTTATTTAAGACGCCCGAAGATCGTTATCGTGAGATGATGGATAAGCATCCAAATATCTTTAATTCGGTGCCGCTGTATCATATTGCTTCGTATCTGGGTATTCAGGGGCCATCTTTGAGCCGCATACGCAAAAGGATGGTTAGCAAGTAGCATTGTCGTCTTTTAATACTGTTCGATATACTAAATTCTATCTCAAATAAATTTTCATCCGTTTAATTCGATTTTAACCTGGGTTAAAATTATCTCGGGTGGATAGTCGGATGTTTGTGATGTCTTAAACAATTAGGCACTAACAAACATGAAATCTTCAATCATTATTCTGGCTTTGAGCGTATTAGGTTTTACTGCTAAAGCACAACACTCAAACAACAACAACTCAAAAACCATCGTACTTGTTCACGGAGCCTGGTCTGACGCATCATCATGGGATGCTGTTACCCCGCTACTAAAAGCCAAAGGCTACGAGGTGATCAATGTTAACCTCGCCGGTCATGGAAAAGATACCACCTCGTTTGCCGGTATCACCTTTCAAACTTATGTTGACCAGGTAAAGGCTGCCATCGGCTCACGCAATAACGTTGTCTTGGTAGGCCACAGCTTCGCCGGACTGGTAATTAGCCAGGTAGCCGAAGACGAACCCACACAGATCAAAGAACTGATCTACCTTGCAGCAGCTTTGCCGCATGATGGCGACAGTTTGCTTTCACTGGCTAAAGGTGATCCGGCATCCCACATTGGCAAATCTCTTACCATCGATCAGCAGCACGGCGCAGCCATCATTGCAAAGGATGCCGCAGCTGATATTTTCGCTGCTGACGCACCACTACAGGTTCAGCAATATATTGCCGCTAACCTTAAACCAGAACCCCTTGCGCCGCTGGCCACTCCGGTACACCTAACCGAAACCAACTTCGGCAGCGTTAAAAAGATGTACATCCATACCGTTAACGACAATGCCATCAGCTACCCTGCACAGCAGTATATGGTAAAAGCTGGTAAAGTGGCCAAAGTATATACCCTGCAAAGCAGCCACACTCCTTTCATTTCCATGCCTGGTAAACTGGCCGATATACTCATCGCTGAAAGAAAATAGTAACTCATTTAATAACAGATCAAAAATTTTTAACTCATAAAATCCAAAAATTATGAAACGTATTGCAAAAGCCTATTGGAATGGCACTTTACAAGAAGGAAAAGGGACAATCAGCACTCAAAGCACTGTGCTTAACGAAACTCAATATTCATTTAAAACGCGCTTTGCTGATGGCGTAGGAACTAATCCTGAAGAATTGATTGCCGCGGCACATGCGGGATGCTTTTCAATGGCACTAAGCGCTACACTCGCACATCATAACATTACTGCCGGAGATATATTTACCACAGCTACCGTTGATCTTGATATGCAGGCATTAAGCATCACGGGCATTCATTTGGATCTAAGAGCCAGTATGATCTATGGAGTTGATGAGGCCACATTTAATGAAATTGCAGAAGGCGCAAAAACACATTGCATTATTTCTAAGGCGTTAAATGTGCCAATTACACTCAGCGTTGTTTATGCATAATTGAACATTAAAACATTTGCTTAATAAAAAAAACCTCACTGGGTAATACCAGTGAGGTTTTTTTATTGGAATAGTATGATCAACTTTTTGCTACCTCGATGCTTCTGTCTCGAATTTCAATCATTTCCAGGTGGGTTTGAAATAGGATGATGTTTGTGGGGGATGCGTTGTAGGGTCTTCGGAACGCGGCATGGTAAACAGCGTAAGCAAGCCAACTACGGCAACCAAAAAGAAAGTTGATCAGGGTGAACTGATAATTGTTTAACGGCGAAATTTGTGATTTTCCTGACTGCCTTATTTAATGATCTTTATAGTCTACTGCTCGTTGAGATAAGCGCTGTTGCTACAGTTGCTATATCAGCCTCCTGATGCTTTTGTTTGCATGCCGTTACCAGGGTAATGGCTGCTAAGGCGATGCTAAGTATTTGAAAATTTTGTTTGGCTTTGGGCAATTTAAGTGGTTTGTAGCAATCCCGTATCCCTTATTCTACAGAAGGTCATATAACAATGATTTAAAATAACTTATTTCAACTGTAACTGAATTGTTATAAATTAGTGAATTATTATTAGCTGATAAGGATGCGCGGTTACAAAGAGGCGACGGATGAAGATCTATTTTTGTGGTTAAAGGAGGATGATGAGCGGGCATTCAACAATTTATTTGAACGTTATTGGGATCGTTTGCTCGAAACCGCATTTTATAAATTACAATCTCAAACCGAGGCCGAAGAGGTTGTACAGCAAATATTCCTCGATATTTGGCGTAACCGTGCGGTAACCCAGCTTAAATATACTTTCCGTACTTACATATCGGCTGCATTACGCTACTCAATTTATGCGGCCATTGCCCAGCGCAAAAAAAACAACCAGGTTTCTATTGATTCGCTCGAAACAGATGATTTTATTGACGACAGTACGCGCGAATGGTTAACATTTAACGATGTGCGTGATAAATTAGAACTTTTAGTGTCGCAATTGCCCGAAAAATGCGAATTGGTTTTTAGAATGAGCCGTGAAGATGGAAAAAGTGTAAAGGATATAGCCGAAGAGTTAAATATTTCGACAAAAACGGTAGAAGCTCATATAACTAAGGCGTTAAAAGTAATAAAATCAGGTATAAACCAGCTTTGGTTGTTCTAATTCTCTACATTAGACTTTAAATTTAATATTTTCTTAAAAAAAACTTAAACTGCACTAAGGGGTGTGCCTTGCTTTTTACACTATATAGTTGAAAAGCAAAATAAATGCCCGACATACAACCTCATTATATCAAAAAAATCACCCAAAAGTTTATGCAGGGTACCATTAGCGGTGCCGAAGCAGAACTCTTGGAACAATGGTATGCACAACACCCCCAACCTAAACCCGAATGGTTTTTAAATAATGAAAGCCGCGAGGAACTTAAACACCGGCTGTACAATAATATAAGTAAAGAGATAAAGCCTGTTAAAAAACTGTACCCGGTATGGGCAAAAATTGCCGCTGCGGTACTTATTGTTGCAACGGCGGGTATAGCGGTAGTTAAGCTGCAGCAAGCCGACCCAATTGAGCAATATACCGTTAGCAATGCACCCGGCCATGTACGCAAAGTAATGCTGCCCGATCATTCATTGGTTTGGTTAAAGGGTAACAGTAGTTTAGATTACCCCGAGCAGTTTAGCGATAGCACCCGCAACGTAACACTGCACGGCGAAGCCCTGTTTGAGGTAAGTAAAGACCGCCGCCATCCTTTTATTATTAGCACCGGTAATTACGTAACGCGTGTGTTAGGCACCAGCTTCAATATCAGCTCAAATAACACAGGCGCATTTAAACTTACCGTATTAACAGGTAAGGTACAGGTAAGCTCTACTGTAAATAAGGCTATGCAAAAACCGGTATTGGTTATGCCCGGCAAAGAGTTTGAAATGCTGAGTATGGTGGCACTGCCCCGGGTAGTTGTATCAACACTTGACCATAAGGATGCAGTGGTATCGGGGACGCAATACCCGATGAATTTTGAAGAAACAGGTTTTGATGAAATTAAGCGCAGGATAGAAGAGAAGTTTGATGTTACCATAAATACCGTTGCGGCGAGCTACCAACAGTGCCGCGTATCGGCCAATGTAACCGATCAATCGCTCCAAAACACGCTTAAAGTAATTTGCGCCGCTATTGGCGCCGAGTATACAGTGAACAAAAACATAATTACCATTACAGGAGGAGGCTGTAACTGATGAACTGAACTATACCCGCATAAAAAAAGCAGGAGTGCTACCAACACGCCTGCCCAAAATAGCTTTAGAAGCAACTCTCTGATTAATTTACTACTAAACCCAAACAAATGTACAAGAAATTGTTCAAATGGCCATCCTATGCTCTAAAAATAGGGTCGTACAGTAACTCCAGCGCAGTAGGAACGCCGGTTGCAAATGTTTCCCCCTTTTTAATACGGTTAATGAAGCTTTCGCTTTTGCACATACTATTGATTGCGCTTACGTTCCAGGTAAGTTTCTCTTCGCCCTTAAAAGCGCAGGAAATTTTGGAGCGCCGCATTAGTATTGCCCTAAATAACCAAAACCTCGAAGCCGCTTTAAAGAAAATAGCCGCCAAAGCTGAAGTAAGATTGGTTTATAACAATGCTATCTGGAAAAAGGCTGCCAACGTAAGCATAGCGGTTACCAACACCCGCCTGCGCGATGCTTTAGACGAAGTGCTTTCCTCATCCGAACTTTCATATGAGGTAATTAATGATCAGTTCATCGTACTTAAACAAAAACCGGCTAACAGAAAGGCAACAGTTGAGGTGCCCACGGTTACTGCCGAGCCCGAACAGCAAGTAGCAATGGCTGGTTTTGTGGTTGATGGCACCGTTACCGATGAGAATAACGAACCGCTACCCGGCGTAACTGTTAAGGTTAAAAATGGCTCGCAGGCAGTTATAACCAGTGAAAAGGGTAGGTACGCCATCGGCGTTTCGGCGCCTAACTCTGTATTAGAATTTTCGTTTGTTGGTTATAAAACTGTTGAAACCAAGGTTAGCGCTACTGCAACTATCAACCTTAAAATGCAGCCCGACCCGGGTAAGCTTGATGAGGTGCTTGTTATTGGTTACGGTACCACCACCCGTCGCACGAGTACTGGCTCGCAGGTCGGTATTACTGCCAAGGATATACAAAAGCAACCTGTTACCAACGTGTTACAAGCATTACAGGGCCAATTACCGGGTGTATTTATTACCCAAACCAACGGCTTACCGGGTGCGGGCATAAACGTGCAGATACGTGGTGTTAACTCGCTGAATCCGGCTCCGGCAAACGCTGCCAGGAATTTACCACTTTACATTATTGATGGTGTACCTTTCTTATCAACACCTATCAATGCGCAAACCACGGGCGGTACACTGCCATCTGCAGAAGGTGCAACAAGCCCCATGAACTCTATAAACCCGAGTGACATTGAGAGCATTGATATACTGAAAGATGCCGATGCAACTGCGATCTATGGTTCGCGCGGCGCTAATGGCGTTGTGTTGATCACTACCAAAAAAGGTAAAAGCGGCAAAACCACACTCGGCGTAAATATATCTACAGGCGCTTCTAAGGTGGCACACTTTGTTGACATGTTAAGCACACAACGTTACCTGGCCATACGCAGGCAGGCATTCATCAATGATAACATTACCCCTACTGTGGCCAATGCTCCTGACCTTTTAGTTTGGAACCAAAACGTTGATAATGATTTTCAGAGAACGCTTTTAGGTAAAACAGCACGTACCTATGATGCCAACGTTAACGTTTCGGGTGGCGAGAGGAATACTAACTTTTACCTAAGCGGCACATTTCACAAAGAAGGCAATATATATCCCGGTGAACAGGGTTATTATCGTGGTGGCGCAAATTTCAGCCTTAACCATTCATCCTCCGACCAGCGTTTCAACTTAGCTTTCTCAACAATATACTCGGCCGATAAGAACAACATCAGCACTACCGAACTTACAAGTTTTGCTTATACCCTTCCGCCCAATTACCAGTTGTACAACCCCGATGGCAGCTTGTTTTGGACACCGGCGTTGAACAATCCCTTAGGTTATCTTTATCAAACCAATGATAACAAGACCAGTAACTTATTAAGCAGCCTGGCGCTTAAATACACTTTGGCAAAAGGCTTAGACCTTAAATCGACCTTTGGTTATTCTAAATCAGACATGGAGCAATATGCAAAAAGGCCGTTATCATCATTGAACCCTACACCACCTTTCAATGCACCGGCACCAACGTCAGGCTCTGTTCAATCAGCATACAACTATACCAATACCTATATTATAGAGCCTCAGCTAACTTACAAAAGCAATATATGGAAAGGGACACTTGATGTGTTAGCCGGTGGTACATGGCAATTCACACAATCGAAAATGCCATACAATATAACAGCTACCGGTTTTGCATCTGATGCGTTCATAGATAACTTGTCGGCAGCATCCACACGTAACTTAACTACATCGTCCGTTGATTATAAGTATACCTCGGTATTTGGCCGTGCTACCTATAATGTGCAAAACAAGTACATCGCTAACTTCACCTTCCGTCGAGATGGCTCGTCACGTTTTGGCCCTAATAAGAGGTTCGGCAATTTTGGATCGGCTGCAGGTGCTTGGGTATTCTCAGAAGAAGACTTTGTAAAGAATACGCAAAAATGGCTAAGTTTCGGTAAACTGAGAGGAAGCTACGGTATTATAGGCAGCGATCAGATAGGTAATTACGCATACCTTGATAATTACTTTGCCAGCTCAGCTACTTATAATAACATTTCGGCTTTGACACCGGTACGTTTGGCCAACGCTAACTTTCAATGGGAATCGACCCATAAACTTGAGATAGGACTTGAATTAGGTTTTTTGAAAGATCGTTTATCATTGATAGCATCGTACTACCGTAGCCGTACCGGCAATCAGCTTATAAATTATCCGATAAGCGCTCAGGCGGGGTTTACCGCTTACCAAAGTAACTTAGGGGCCAAAGTTCAAAACTCAGGTTTAGAACTTAACCTGCGCAGTACCAACATACAAAGCAAGGATATTACCTGGATAACATCATTTAACATCACGCAAAATCACAACAAACTTATCTCCTTCCCTGGGATAGAAAGAACTTCATACTATACTCAGTATATAATAGGCAACCCGATTAGTTCATATTATTACTACCAATACAGGGGTATGGACCCTAATACCGGTTTGCCGGCATTTAATGACCTAAATAACGATGGACGTATATCGAACGGTTTGGTGGCGATAGGACGTGGTGACCGCTATTATCTTGGCACGCCTTACCCTAAGTTTTATGGTGGTTTAACCAACTCTATTACTTACAAGCGTTTTAATCTCGACTTTACCTTCCAATTCGTGAAACAAAAAGGACGTAATCTTTTGCCTTCAACATTTAACCCACCCGGCTTCATGACCAATGCCGCTGCAGATGTGGTAGAGCAATATCTTGCGCTTGGCTCGATCCAAAGATTAGCAACTACAAGTTTTGGCGCAGCATATACAGGCTACTCGAACTATAGTTTTTCTGATGCAACTGTTGTTGATGCTTCATTCATCCGCATGAAAAATGCAAGCTTGTCATACAGCTTACCTGCCGATTGGCTAAAAAAGATCAGCGCGCAAAGCCTAAGGATCTTTGTACAGGGACAAAACCTTTTTACCATTACAGGTTACAAAGGCTTCGATCCAGAGTCACAATCGGTAGCAACTCCTCCGCTCAGAACCATAGTTGCAGGCCTTCAGTGTTCATTTTAATTATTAAAGATCATGATCAGGAAAATAAAACATTTAACAGTTGTATGCCTTGGTGCTGCCATTTTGGGCAATACGGGCTGCTCCAAACTTATAGAGATAAAGCCACCGTTGAACGAAACCTCAGCCGCATTGGTCTTCCAGTCTGATGCAACAGCAAGAGCAGCGTTATCGGGCATGTACAATACGTTCTCGCAAAGTGCAACTCAAAACACTTCGCTTACCGTTAACAACACTCTTTTGGCCGATGATGTTGTATATTTAGGGGCAAATACATCGGCACGGGAATTAGCAGCTAACAGCTACACCGTACTGAGCACCATATCAACAGATCCGTTTAATACCTGGTACAATATCATATACCAGGCCAATGCCATAATCATTGGCATGCAAAACAACACGGCTATCTCAGCACAGACTAACAGACAGCTTACGGCCGAAGCAAAACTGATGAGGGCGTACTGTTATTTTTCGCTGGTGAACATCTTTGGTGATATACCGCTTGTATTAACAACAGATGCTACCATTTCCGCTTACCAACCGAAAGAAACAGCAGCCAACGTTTATCAGCAGATCATACGCGACCTTACTGATGCAAAAGCTAACCTGCTTGACAATTACGCTGTTACCGGGCAAGACCGTATAGGAGTCAACAGATTCACTGCCGCCGCATTACTGGCCAGGGTATATCTTTTCACGGGCCGCTATGCCGAAGCTGCATCAAATGCATCTGAGGTTATCGCATCAAATCTCTATAGCCTTACTCCGCAGGCCAATATAGGCACTGCGCTATTTGTAAAAAATAGCGCCGAAAGCATCTGGCAATTACCGCCGCCAATTAACCCTACCTTTCAATATACCAATGAGGCCGGCGCATTCATCCCTACCTCTTACACGCAGGATAATATATTTTACCGTATAAGACCTGAGTTCACCCAATTGTTCGCTTCTACAGATCTACGCCGTACCCGCTGGATGAATGATGCCATTATAAATGGAGCTACGTATAGCGTTCCGTTCAAATACAAATACCGCACCCAGGCGCTTGCCGTAGCGGCGGGCGTTACCGAATACCAGGTCATATTGCGTTTGGCAGAACAATACCTGATACGCGCCGAGGCACGGGCCCGGCTGGGTACAGATCTGGCAGGTGCACTTAGCGACCTTAACACAATTCGTACACGCGCAGGGGCTGTTACTACCAATACATCGGTACAAGCTGCGCTACTTGATGAGATCGCACTGGAGAATCGCAAAGAATTCTTTTGCGAACAGGCTTTTCGTTGGAACAATTTAAGACGTACCGGCCAGGCCGATGCGGTGCTGAATGCCCTAAAGAGCACTTACAGGCCAACATCTAAATTATTCCCTATACCACAGGTCGCATTAGATACCAACCCCAACTTAACTCAAACACCGGGTTACTAAACAGCAACATGAAAAATAACATATTTACTACTAAAGCCAGGCAAAAAAGCCTGGTTTTAGCCACTGCTTTGCTTGTAGTTTCGGCAGGTTCGTGCAGTATCTTCAAAAAAAAGAAGGCTAAACTGGTAGCGGCTACCACGGCGGCGGCCAAACCCAAGGTTGATACGGCGCGTAATGTGCTTAAGCCTTACAGCGAAATCATTACAGCTAAGGCGGTAACGCAAAAAGGGTTGTTTACCGTTCATAAAATTAATGAGCGCTACTTTTTTGAGATACCCAACAGCTTACTTAAAAAAGAGATACTGGCAGTAACCCGCCTTAGCAAATCAACCCCGGGCGCCGGTAACTACGGCGGCGAAGAGGTTGGCGAGCGTACGGTATTTTGGGAAAATGGCCCTAATAACAAATTGTTCCTCAAGGTATCGGCACTGGTAAGCGTGGCCGATTCAACCAATATGATAGCCAAGGCTGTGGCCAGCTCTAATTTAGATCCTATCATGGCGGCATTCCCCATCAAAGCTAAAAGCAAAGATTCGTCGGCAGTGGTTATTGATGTTACCGAGTTTTTAATTGGCGAGAACCCTTTAATGGCGTTTGATGCCAGCGCAAAACGTGCTTACAGTTTAGGCATGCAACTGGCCGACAGATCATACATCGAAAGTGTAAAAAGCTTTCCTATCAATACCGAGATTAAATCCATCAGAACATATATGGCCGCCCCGCCAACAGGGCCGGGAGGACCTTTACCTGCTGCAAGCCTTGCGGGTACTGTTACCCTGGGTATGAACTGTTCATTTGTACTATTACCCGAAAAGCCAATGCGTGTGCGTTATTTTGACCCGCGTGTAGGCTTTTTTGCCGGTGCTTACAACAAGTACAGCGATAACCAGCAAAAGGTAGAAAAAGAGACATTTATTCACCGCTGGAGATTGGAGCCAAAGGATGAAGACATCGAAAAATTCAAACGCGGCGAACTGGTTGAACCTAAAAAACAGATAGTTTATTACATAGATCCAGCTACGCCTAAAAAATGGCGTCAGTACCTAATTTTAGGTGTTAACGATTGGCAAAAAGCTTTTGAGCAGGCCGGTTTTAAAAATGCCATTGTAGGTAAAGAATGGCCTGAAAGCGATACTACCATGAGTTTGGACGATGCCCGTTTTTCGGTTATCCGCTACTTTGCATCGCCGCAGCAAAATGCCTATGGTCCTAACATTGCCGACCCTCGTACTGGCGAAATTATTGAAAGCCACATTGGCTGGTACCACAATGTAATGAGCCTGGTACACCGCTGGTACATGATTCAGTGTGGTGCTGTTGACCCGCGTGCCCGCAAAAATAAGTTTGATGATGCACTGATGGGCCAGTTGATCCGCTTTGTGTCATCGCACGAGATCGGTCATACGTTGGGCTTGCGCCACAACATGGGCTCGAGTAGTACCGTGCCGGTTGAAAAGCTAAGGGATAAAGCCTGGGTTGAAGCACACGGCCATACCCCATCAATAATGGATTATGCCCGTTTTAACTACGTGGCTCAGCCCGAAGACAATATCAGCGAAAAAGGCCTGTTCCCACGTATTAACGATTACGATAAATGGGCCATACAGTGGGGCTACAAACCAATTTTTGGTACTGCCGATGCCGAGGCTGACAAGAAAATATTGAACCGTATTACCATTGACAGCCTTGCCCGCAACAAACGCTTGTGGTTTGGTGGCGAGGGCCGCGATTACGATCCGCGCTCGCAATCAGAAGATTTGAGCGATGATGCTATTAAAGCCAGCTTATACGGCATTAAAAACCTGAAACGCATTGTTCCGCAACTTATAAACTGGACCCGCGAAGATGGTGAAGACTATAGCGATCTGCAGGATATGTATAAGGAAGCTGTTGGCCAGTTTGACCGCTATGCCTACCATGTTATGAAAAACTTAGGCGGCGTAAAAATAACGCCTAAAACTTACGATCAACAGGGAGCCGTATATGAGCCAGTTAGTTTAGCTAAACAAAAACAAGCCATTAAGTACTTTAACGAACAAGTATTTAAAACGCCTACATGGTTATTAAATAAGCAAATATTAAATAAAATAGAGCCAGGTTACGATTTTAATGCGGTTGAGAAATTGCAAAGCGGCATTTTGGCATCGGTTACCTCACAAAGCCGTTTGTACCGCATGATGGTTAATGAGCGCGATTATGGTAAAGGGGCTTATTCACCGCGCCAATGGTTGAACGATCTTAAATCTGGAATTTTTACTGAATTGAAATCAGGAGCAACCATTGACCAGTATCGCCGTAACCTGCAAAAAATGTATGTAGGCAGCATTATTACCATGTATAATAAGCGTTTTGCACTACAGGGTTCGCTTGATAATATTTTGGCGAGCGTTACTCCAACTGATGTTTTGCTGTACTCAAACGTTAAACCGTTGGCCTTTGCACACCTGAAAGAACTGCGTACCGATATTGGCAGCGCCATTGCCCGTACCAAAGATGCCGACAGCCGCATTCACCTGCAGTACTTAAAGCAAATGCTGGATAAGATACTAAACGAAACGCCTATACCGGGCCTTAATTACTAACCAGCAATTATGAAAAGTACAGGTAAAAATATCCTGCTGTTAAATCTACTACTACTTACAATGATAGGTATGCTGGGCTTTACTAAGCCCGGCTACCTTATCACAGGTAGTGTTTCGGCACCTGATGGTACAGTTTTTAAACTTTTCTACAGGTATGGCGACAAAGTAATTGCCGATTCTGTTGCTACAAAGAATAACACCTTTTCTCTCTCGGGAACTTTTCCTGAACCTGTGGTGTGTACGCTAAGCAATTCGGCAAACCAGCAAATCAAAATTTTTGTTGCCGAAAACAGCACTATTAAAGTTGAGGGCAAGGTTGAGCAGTTTGTAAACGCATCAATTACCAATAGTAGCGAGAATGCACTT
Organism: Mucilaginibacter terrae; assembly: GCF_031951985.1. Lineage (NCBI taxonomy): Bacteria > Pseudomonadati > Bacteroidota > Sphingobacteriia > Sphingobacteriales > Sphingobacteriaceae > Mucilaginibacter > Mucilaginibacter terrae. The sequence goes on from NZ_JAVLVU010000001.1 coordinate 5,093,343, forward strand.
TATAACCATTTTAACAGCAGCGCTCATGCAATTTCGGGGCGATACCGCGCCATGTTGAAGCAAAGCGGTGCCGCCATACGCGATACCGGCACCACAGCGTACAAAGTATACAAAGCAAGTCATGATAGTTTGGTGCAAAGCTTTGTAAAGCAGCATAGCAGTTCAACCGCGGCTGCTTTAGCCATAACTGATAGCTATGTAACCAATCCCGATAGGGTACGCGCGGCAGCCTGTTACAGCCTGCTATCGGCCAAGGGTAAAGAAACCATATATGCCAGGCGTATAAAACAGTTTTTTGAAGCCGAAAAAGTAATAGCACCGGGCCACAAAGCCCCCGATTTTACCCTTACCGATATTAACGGCAAGCCCGTAAAACTGAGCGATTACAAAGGAAAGTACATCCTGCTCGATTTTTGGGCCAGCTGGTGCGCACCGTGCCGCCACGAGCATCCGCTTATGATTGAGCTGTATAAAAAGTTCGGAGCAGATAAATTGACCTTCCTCAGCGTATCAATGGATGCCGGCAGTGCTCAATGGAAACAGGCGGTTAAAACCGACGGCCTGGTTTGGACACAACTGAACGATGCACAATCGATGAATGGCCGCGTGGCCGATGTTTATGGCATTAAAAGCCTGCCCTTTAATTGCATAATTGACCCCAACGGGCAAATAATCGCCACCAAACTCAGGGGCGAACAATTGTCGGGCTTTATTACTAAGCTTTTCGATAAGTAATGTGCCGGTTTAAATTAAAAGAGTTTTAGTTCTTCATTTGAGTTAATAGATCAGAAAAAGGCATTCCGCGAGGGAGTGCCTTTATTTTTTGTGTTACAAATAAAGTTATTACCATGAAATTGAATCGTAGTATGTACGCTAAATTACTGTTGCTGTGTTTGTTGTATGTTTGTGTAGGCAGCAGTACAGGCGCTGCAGATAATGATAGCACGCTTACCCTACAAAACGTAAACCTTGTTGATGTAGTTAACGGTACCGTAAAACCGCAAATGGCCATAGTTATTAAAAATGGCAAAATTGCAAAAATTGGTAACACCCAATCGGTAAAACCGCTTGGTAAGATAATGGATATGCAAAACGCATATGTTATACCCGGCTTAATTGATGTACATGCACACGTTACGGCTATGTTCAAGCCTAATGAAGAAACTACCTACAAGCACCTCAATTATTTTTTACGCCATGGCATAACTACCGTGCGTGATGCAGCTGGCAATGCCCCTGTATTGCAAAAAATGCATAAAGAAGTTAATGAAGGCAAAATACAGGCTGCCGATGTATACTACTCGGCATTTATGGCCGGTAGGTGGTATTATGACAGGGGGGTAGGTGCCCGCCGCGAACCTTACACCGCCTGGGAGCAATGCGTAAACCCCGGCGATGATTTGGATAAGGCCATGCAGGCCGCAAAAGACTGTGGCGCAACCGGCTTAAAGCTGTATCATAGTTTTGATAAAGATTTTTTAGTACAAATAGTAAAGGCCGCAAAAAAACACGGACTTAAAATTTGGGGCCACGCCATGATGTACCCGGCCAAGCCGCACGAGGTTGCAGCCGCTGGTGTTGAGGTTATATCGCACATTTACATGGTCGAATCGTACAGTACCGATACCCTCATCCGGTTACGCAAAACACCACAGCGGTATAAAGACAGCATAAAACTGGCAGTAAATATTAATGAGTTTTGCCGGGCAATGAAGCAAAATAACGCCATACTCGACGCCACCATCTGCGTATCGTACCCGCGCGAAAAATGGGTATTGCCAATGCTAAAACGAATGCACAACAAAGGCGTTAAAGTTGCCGCCGGCACCGACCAGATAGTGGACCTTGCTGCACCATATCCGAGATTAATGGACGAACTGACTTATTACGCCGATAGCTGTGGATTTACCAATGCCGAAGCTTTACGCACCGCTACCACCAACGCCGCCGAAACGATTGGTATGGAAAAGCAAATAGGAACAATAACCGTAGGAAAACGGGCAGATCTGGTAGTTTTAGAAGCAAACCCATTAATTAGCCTTAAAAATTTAAGGCAGCAGGTTTTAGTTATTCAATTAGGTAGAATTGTTCAGAAAGAATAAAATCATTGACTACTCAAATACACGCTAATTGAAAACGATCTTTAATAATTTAGTGGTCGGAGTTTAGATTTCGTGAGCAGGAGCTTCAATACTTGAAAAGTTTTCTTGGGAAAAAAACTGGTAATTTGAAGCTTTAATTAGGATGGTAAGCATGGTAGATACATATAAATATTAAATACGGATCGCTAATAGAAAGGCTGATATTGCCATAAAGGCAAAGACAGATGTTAACTTTGCGGGAGTTACTTGTCACTATTGTAAAAATTAAAAATGCCGCTGTGGTATCGCCATTTATGTTCATTTTGCTGCTTGCCGTTATGGGTAGCCGACATGATTTGAAACGTTGCTCATTAATGGCACTATTTTGGGCATTTTTAAGCCCCTGAATGGAGTATATCAAGATCAACGATGAATGTTTATTAATGAGCATCGTAAATTTCAGGTTTTAGCGGAATTATAAAACCGATATATCAATGTGATTTTATAATGACAGTTGAGGGAAACAAGCCCCCTCATAATATAGTTATGAAGATGTACCTTGTACAACAATTAGCTTAATTGTTCATATAATTAAAACATCACTATGGCAAACAACGCATCCGCCGACATTGAACAGCTCAGTATTAATACCATCAGGTTTTTAGCAACCGATATGGTGCAGAAGGCAAACTCCGGTCACCCAGGTTTACCTTTAGGGGCTGCCCCAATGGCTTACGTATTATGGAGCAAGTTTTTGAGATTTAACCCTGCCGAACCCCAATGGCCCAACCGCGACCGTTTCGTATTGTCGGCCGGGCATGGTTCGGCGCTGCTATATGCGCTGCTGCATTTATATGGGTATGATCTGCCCTTAGATGAGATCAAAAAATTCCGCCAGTTAGGTTCTAAAACTCCTGGGCACCCCGAATCTACCTTAACACCTGGTATCGAAGTTACCACTGGTCCGTTAGGACAAGGCTTTGGCAATGGTGTAGGTATGGCTATGGCTGCTGATTTTTTAGCTGCTAAATATAACAAAGACGGTATAAACCTTACAGACAACTATATATATGGTATTGTAAGTGATGGCGATTTGATGGAGGGCGTGGCTGCCGAAGCCGCATCACTTGCCGGACACCTTAAACTGGGCAAACTTATATATCTATACGATGATAATTTAATATCGTTAGATGGCCCTACTAACCTGGCCTTTACCGAAAACGTGGCCGAACGTTTCAGATCATACGGTTGGCAAACCCTAACAGTTGAAGATGGTAACGATTTAATAGGTATTGAAAATGCTATCCGCGAAGCGCAGGAAGAAAAAGAAAAACCCACGCTTATATCGGTAAAAACCATTATTGGCTATGGTAGTCCGCAACAGGGTACCAACAAGGTACATGGTAATGCATTGGGCGAAGATAACCTCAAAAAAACCAAAGAATTTTTTGGCTGGGACCCGGAGAAAACATTCTTCATTCCGGATGGCGTGAAAGAGCATTTACAGGGAGCAATTGACCGGGGAACAAAATTGCACGAAGAATGGAAAGCCACTTTTGATACCTATAAACAAAAATACCCTGATGAGGCTCAACTGTTTGCAACCAGTCAGGATGGTGAATTGCCCGAAGATTGGGACAAAGATATGCCTGTTTATAAGTTAGATGAGCAGCTGGCAACCCGCCAGGCATCAGGTAAAGCACTTGAGGCCTTGCGAAAAAATATTCCGTGGCTATTGGGTGGTTCGGCCGATTTGGCCAGCTCAACCGAAACACCGGGCAAAGATGGATCAGACGGATTTCAGCCGGGTAATTACGGCGGCCGCAACATTTGGTTCGGCGTGCGCGAACACGGTATGGGTGCCATTTTAAACGGAATGGCATCGTATGGTGGTACCAGGGTTTATGGCGGTACGTTTCTTACGTTTTCTGATTACATGCGTGGTTCAATTCGTTTGGCGGCATTAACCAAAGCTCCCGTAACTTACGTGTTTACGCACGATAGCATTGGTTTGGGCGAAGATGGTCCTACGCACCAACCCGTTGAGCAGGTATCGTCACTCCGTTTAACACCAAACTTAACCGTACTACGCCCTGCCGATGCTTATGAAACTAATGAAGCCTGGAAAATTGCCATGAGCCGTTTAAAAGGGCCGGTAGCATTGATCTTGTCGCGACAGAAACTTCCGGTTATCGATCAGCAAAAATATGCCCCGGCTACTAACGTATGGAAAGGTGGCTATATTTTAAGCGAAGCCGAAGGCGGTAACCCTGAAGTAATATTAATGGCAACAGGCTCAGAAGTGCATTTAATATTAGAAGCGCAACAACAACTGGCCACAGAGGGTATTAAAGCCCGCGTGGTAAGCATGCCATCTTTCGAAATATTCAACCAGCAGGATAAGCAATACCAGGATGAAGTATTACCGCCAACCCTGCACAAGCGTTTGGCTGTTGAAGCAGGTGTAACCTTAACCTGGTATAAATACATTACTGCCGAGGGCGATGTGATTGGGATTGATACCTTTGGCGAATCGGGTGAGGGTAACGCTGTGTTGGCTCATTTTGGTTTCACAACCGAAAATGTGGTTTAAAAAGGCTAAAGCACTTCTAAACAAATAACACTTATGAAAATAGGAATTGTGGCCGACCATGCCGGGTTTGAAGCCAAAAAGCAATTGTTAAATCAGCTTGCTCAAGCCGGCTATGATGCCAAAGACTACGGTGCCTTTGTATATGACGCTGCCGACGATTACCCCGATGTGGTTGTCCCGCTTGGCGAGGCCATTGCTAAAGGCGAGGTAAACAAGGGTATAGCCGTATGCGGCAGTGGGGTAGGCGTATCGGTAGCGGCCAATAAAATGCCCGGCGTAAGGGCAGCTTTAATTACCGATGGGTACTCAGCCCATCAGGGTGTTGAGCATGATGATATGAACCTCATTTGCCTGGGTGGCCGCGTAATTGGCCCCGCCCTTATTTGGGAAATTGTAGAATTATACCTTAAAGCAAAATATGATGGCGGAGAGCGTTTTCAGCGCCGCCTTGATAAAGTTATTGCCATAGAAAATAAATATTTGAAACCATGAAAAATCCATTAGCACGTATACCCGAATTTGGCCAAAGCATTTGGCTCGACTATATAAAAAGATCGTTTACCCAAGGTGGCGAACTTAAAAAACTGATTGACGAAGATGGCCTGAGAGGAGTAACCTCAAACCCGGCAATTTTTGAAGAAGCGATAGCGCACAGCAGTGACTACGATGATACCATAGCCGAGCTTAATCAGCAAAACCTATCGGCCGAGGAGGTTTTCCTGAAGATCGCCATAGAAGACGTACAAACCGCAGCCGATTTATTTAAAGGCGTTTACGAGAGTACCGATGCACTTGATGGGTATGTGAGTTTGGAAGTATCACCATCGCTTGCGCTTGATACGCAGGGCTCAATTGACGAAGCGCGTAGCTCATGGAAAACCCTGGACCGCAAAAACGTAATGATCAAAATTCCGGGAACAGAGCCGGGTTTGCCAGCTATTAAAGAATTGATCAGTGATGGCATAAATGTAAACGTTACCCTGCTGTTTAGCCTGGAACGATATCGTGCCGTAGCCGAAACGTATGTTGACGGTCTTGAACAACGTGCCGCCCGCGGCGAGGCAATTGATCATGTGGCATCGGTAGCGAGTTTCTTTCTAAGCCGGATAGATACCGTAGTTGACCCACTGCTTGATAAAATTATCAGCGAAAATGGCGACGATCATACTATAGCTTCGCAACTAAAAGGTAAAATAGCTATTGCCAGCGCCCGCGATGCGTATGCCATTTATAAAGAAGTATTTGGCTCAGAACGTTTTAAAGCACTGGAGGCAAAAGGCGCAAAGCCGCAACGTTTATTGTGGGCGAGCACCGGTGTTAAAAACAAAGATTATTCACCCTTAATGTATATTGAGGCATTAATTGGCCCGGATACGGTAAACACTGTTCCGAAAGAAACACTTGAAATTTACCGTGAGAGCGGCTCTCCGGCTGATCGTTTAGAGAATGGCATCGGTGAAGCCCGCCACGAACTATATCTGCTCGAAAACAAGTTAGGCATCGATTTAAACGCAATTACCAAAAAGCTGGAAGAAGAAGGCATTCAAAAGTTTATTAAGCCATTTGAAAGCCTGATGAAAGTGATTTCTGATAAACGCGAACAAATAAAAGCAGAGTAAATGGAACAGCCCATTAAAGTACTATTGCTTGATATTGGTGGTGTGTTATTAACAGATGGCTGGGAAACCTCATCCCGAGAAAAAGCTGCTGTTCACTTTAACATTGATGCTGTTGAGCTAAATCAACGGCATCGCAATGTTTTTGATGCATACGAGTCGGGCCGCATGACCTTGGATGATTACCTGCGTTTGGTTGTTTTTTACGAGGAACGATCTTTTACGCCAGACGAGTTCAAAGCGTTTATGATGGATCAATCGCAACCTTTGCAGCAAACCATCGATTTTATGCTGGATTTTAAAGCCAAATATAAGCTACCCATAGTGGCAGTAAATAACGAGCCCAAAGAGTTAAACGAACATCGCATCAATAAATGCGGGCTTAAAACTATTATCGACTTTTTTGTATCATCGTGCTATGTACACATGCGCAAGCCCGATCCTCGTATGTACCATCTGGCTTTAAATTTGGCACAAGTTAAACCTCATGAAGCACTTTATCTTGACGATAGAAAAGTTTATACCGAACTTGCTTCGGGCTTAGGCATTAAAGCCATACAGCATACATCGTTATCAAACACTATTCAACAATTAAAAACGTACGGCTTTTAAGCAAAAGATCAATTTAAACATCCTCACATTATTATGAAACAATATGAATTTGGTATAGTAGGTTTAGGCGTAATGGGCCGTAACCTGCTTTTCAATATGGCCGATCATGGCTATGCAGTGGCCGGTTTAGACCTTGACCAGGATAAGGTAAATGCCCTGCACACCGAAGCAACCGATAAACAAGACGTTCAAGGCAAAACATCGGCAAATGAGTTTGTGGGTTTACTAAAATCGCCCCGCGCAATATTACTTTTAGTGCCTGCTGGCAAACCGGTTGATGGTGCCATTGCCAGTTTGACCCCGTTTTTAGAGAAGGGTGATATTATTGTTGATGGCGGAAACTCTTATTTTACCGATACCGAACGCCGCTTTAAAGAACTGGAAGAAAAAGGTATTCACTTTTTTGGTATGGGTATTTCGGGCGGTGAAGAAGGCGCACGCTTTGGACCGAGCATGATGCCCGGCGGCGACCCGGCTGCCTATGAAAGACTAAGACCTGTATTTGAAGCCATTGCTGCCAAAGTTAACGGCGAACCTTGCGTAACTTATATGGGTACAGGTTCGGCAGGGCATTATGTAAAAATGGTGCATAACGGTATCGAGTATGGTATTATGCAACTCATTTCAGAAATGTATGATTTGCTAAAACGCGGGCTGAACTATTCTGATGACCAGTTGCAGCAAACTTTTGAATCATGGAATGAAGGCGAACTCAAATCATTTTTGTTGGAGATAACCGGCATCGTACTTAAAAAGGTTGATGACGAAACCGGCAATCGCCTGGTAAACATGATACTGGACGTAGCTCGTGCCAAAGGTACCGGTAAGTGGACATCGCAAAATGCAATGGATATTCAGGCTGCTATACCGGTAATTGATACCGCCGTAGCCATGCGCGATTTATCTAAATACAAAGAAGAACGCGTTAAAGCTGCCGAAAAACTGGTTTGGAACAACACTGAAAATGATACCGATGCCCACGGTGGTTTAATAGAGCATATTAAAAAAGCCTATCATTTTGCCGTGCTAACCATTTATGCACAAGGCATGGCGCAATTGCAACTGGCATCTAAAGAATATGGCTACGGACTTAAACTGGCTGATATTGCTAAAATATGGCGTGGTGGTTGCATCATACGTTCCACAACACTGGAAGATTTGATGCAGGCTTACTTAAAAGACCCGGAATTGCCAAACCTGATGCTCGACGATGTAATTGCAGGTAAGCTGGTTAATACACAGGAAGGAGCCCGCTTCAGCGTAAAATTTGCTGTTGATAAAGGTATTCCCGCACCGGCACTAATGTCGGCCTTAGGATATTTTGATGCATACCGCAGTGCCCGTTTGGCCACAAACATCATACAAGCCCAGCGCGATTATTTTGGCGCTCATACTTATGAGCGAACCGATAAAGAAGGCAAATTTCACACCCAATGGGATTAATCAAATCATGATCCACAACAAATTTTAGCCGAATGAAAAACAATAAAAAAACACCACCCACCATTATCGTAATATTTGGTGGCACCGGTGATTTAGCTAAGCGCAAATTAATACCTGCATTTTATAACCTGTTTAATGATGGTTGGATGCCCGAGCAATTTGCCATTGTTGGTTTAGGCCGTACCAAGCTCGATGATGAAGAATATCGCGAGAGGCTGCACGATGGCTTGAAAGAGTTTTCGAGAACCAAACCTACAGATGAGCAATGGGGTAAGTTTAAAGACAGTGTTACTTATTTCGTATCAGATATTGGCGATAAAAATTCATATACCGAGCTGGCCGGCAAATTAGACGCTATAGACCAGCAATGGGGAGGCCGTGCAAACAGGTTGTTTTACATGTCGGTTGCGCCCCGCTTTATTGGCGATGTGGCCAGTAATCTCTCCTCATCGGGTTTGGTTACCGATGCCGAAAAGGACAGGGTGGTAGTAGAAAAACCTTTCGGGCATGATAAAGAAAGTGCCATTGAGCTTAATAATTTGCTAACCAGTGTTTTCCAGGAAAAGCAGATATATCGCATTGACCATTACCTGGGTAAAGATACCGTTCAGAATATATTGGTATTTAGATTTGCCAATGCGCTGTTTGAACCTATTTGGAACCGCAACTTTATTGATAATGTGCAAATAACAGTTGCCGAGCAGGTTGGCGTGGAAGAAAGGGGAGGCTATTATGAAAGTGCAGGTGCTTTAAAAGATATGATCCAGAACCACCTGCTGCAGTTACTTTGTATGATTGCCATGGAGCCACCCATATCATTTGAGGCCGAAGAGATACGTAACCGTAAAATTGATGCATTGAGAGCGGTTAGGAAAATACAACCTGAAGACGTGCACCATTATGCCGTACGCGGACAATATGCCGAAGGCTGGATGCAGGGTAAAAAAGTGCCCGGCTACCGCGAAGAACAGGATGTTAACCCTCACTCAAACACTGAAACTTTTGCCGCACTAAAGATTTATTTAGATAACTGGCGCTGGCAAAATGTGCCGTTCTATCTTCGCACGGGCAAGCGTATGCAGGAAAAAACATCCTCCATCACCATTCAGTTCCGCCCTGTGCCACACTCCACTTTTGAGAGCACCCAGGCCGATAGTTTGGCACCTAATAAGTTAACCATTAACATACAACCGCAAATGGATATACGCTTGCGTTTTATGGCAAAAGACCCGGGTCTTGAAATGGATCTGACTTCGGCCGAAATGGTGTACGATTGTGCCTGCGGAAAAGTATCACCCGAAGCTTATGAAACCCTGTTATTGGATGCGATGCTGGGGGATGCTACCTTGTTTATGCGCAGCGACCAGGTTGAGCAAGCCTGGGAGGTAATTACACCAGTGCAAAAAGCATGGGAATCACGTCCATCTTTAGATTTCCCTAATTATACGGCAGGTTCATGGGGTCCCGAGAGTGCCGAAGCATTGATAGCCCGTCAGGGGCATACCTGGTTGGTAAACAAGCATCCTGTAACCTGATAACAAAGAGAATTAATATGATGCTTAAAGTATTTGATAATAAAGAGGAAATAAGTGCAACTGCGGCGCAATTGTTTATTGATATTGCCCAAAAGGCAGTAAGTGAACGTGGACGGTTTACTGTTGCATTAACCGGAGGCACATCGCCCGATGCATTGTACACGCTCCTAAGCTCGCCTGCATTTAAGGATAAGGTTGACTGGGCGCATACTTTTATTTTTTGGGGCGATGAGCGCTGGGTACCGCTAACCGATGATAAAAGCAACGCTAAAATGGCCCACCGCACTTTGTTGAGCAATGTTCCTATCCCTGAAAGCCAGATTTTTTATATGTGGGCCGATGGTAAAAGCCCCGAAGAATTTGCACAGGAATATGAGCAGCAGGTAAGGCAGGTTTTAGGCGATGCTTTAAGTTTCGACCTCGTGCTGTTAGGCATGGGTGGCGAAGGGCATACAGCTTCCTTATTTCCATATGAACCGGTTTTAAAAGAAAAAGACAAACTGGTATATGCTTATTTTCTTGCCTCGCAGGATATGTTCAGAGTAACATTAACCGCTCCACTAATTAATAAGGCCCAAAATATTGTGGTTATGCTATTGGGAGAAAGCAAAGCAGCTGCATTGCACGAGGTTTTAGAAGGCGAGCATAATCCTGAACTTTACCCCGCGCAATTATTAAATCCCGAAAACGGTAAACTGTTGTGGCTGGTAGACCAGGCAGCCGCAAAAGATTTAAAGGGCAATTACAACTCGTAAAATATACCATGTGAATATTTACTTTTAGGTACACAGCCTTTACAATAGGATAGGTGAGTTACTAAAAGGAGAAATTTGACGGTTTCAAAAATTTAAACGGCTTGCAATTAATTTGCAGGCCGTTTTTGTTTACACTAAATGAAAAGCATCCGGAAGTCAATTAAAAGAATGCCTGAATTTTACCGGCGAAAGGATGGTTTTAGTTTAGTGTGTGCTGCTGCTTAAACGTTTTGACAATGATGCTTATTTAAAACCAAGCCCGCTTTGAGCAGCCAATTGTTTTCCGTGAATATCCAATGCGGTAGCATGCCTGGTTTGATGTTCATTCCATTTTTGCAAAGCCGTTTCAAGATCCTCATTTTCTTGCAAGCTCATGGCTAATGTAATTGCATCCCTATATGCCTTGGCAGTTCCGGAAGCGGTATGCGGCCTGACTAAAGAAGCGGCATCACCCAATATAACCACACGGCCTTTATACATTTGCGGCGTTTTCATATCTAACATCACCTGTACAAAAGGATTAATTGTTTGACGCACACGGTTACTTAATATAGCAGGCAGTTCATGATCGGCCAGGGTGTTGAGTTCTTGTCTGTTCTTGCTGCTGAGGTACCCGGCTGGAACGGTGTACTCGCGCTTTTGGCCATTTTTATCGGTTAGTAATTCCGCTAATTCTAACGGTGTTTTATTTTGGTACCACACCCAGTTATATAAACGATTTCCCTTATTTAATTCGCCATTAGGCCCAGGTACCAGATAGCAAAGCAGGTGTGAGCCGGCATACGGGTAAATCGAAAACTTATCGGCAAAAAAGTCAACCTCTTCTTTGGTTAGATCCTGTTCCGCGATCAATCCGCGGTACGCCACATAACCGGCATACTTTGGATGGATGTTAGGAGCGATGTGATTTCTCACAACGGAGTTAAAGCCATCGGCACCAATTATCAGGTCTGCAGTTTTCACTTCGCCATTTTTAAAAATGGCTGTTACCTTTCCCTGTTCTTCTTCAACGCTATCCAACTCGTAACCCGAAAAGTATTTAGAGGATGGAAAAAAATTCTTCAGTTGTTTCCAGATATAGTTCCATGAAGTAAAAATTGTATCGTTGGGGTAAGTAAGTACAGCGTGTCCATTACTGTCTAATACCTGCCTTTGAGTAGCCGGTACACCGAAAACTGCTTTTGGCGCAATACCGCGTTCCATCAAATATTCCATCATGTCTGGCTGTATCACCAGTCCTGCACCCCTGTCTTTCATGTCGCCCAACGAGCGTTCATAAATTTCCACTTCAAATCCCTCGTCAGCAAGTGCTATAGCTGCACACAGTCCTCCAATAGAACCACCAATTATGATAATTTTCATGATTATAATTATTTAGAGATAGGTTTAGTGGTAGCAACATTTACAATAGCCATAATTGCTAAAAGCGCCATAAAGGATGTTGACCAGCTCCAGCCACCGGCGTTATATAATTGTATAGCCAGGTAAGACCCTAATGCACCACCTATAAAGTAACTGGTCATGTAAACTGTGTTAATACGGCTGTTAGCCAAATGGTCTAATGTGTATATTACCGCAATATTGGTAACCTGGGTAGCCTGCACACCAATATCTAACAGAATAACAGTGATCCATATGGCCGAAACAGTGCCTGGAAACACCTTTAATATACATATGCTTAGCAAGGTTAAACTTGTAGAAAACAGCAGTGACCTTGATGGTGAGCCTTTATCGGCCAGTTTGCCAAATAGTGGCGCCATAAGTGCGCCCGCCGCGGCAAGCAAACCGAACATACCTATGCCCGAAGCTGGATAATGAAAGGGCGCGTCGCTGAGGGTAAAAGGTTAACGTAACCCAAAATGCACTTAACGTTCCGAAGGCAAGCATGCCGGTTAAGGCAGTACGGCGCAGTAGCGGAAACCTGCCCAGTTGTGCAAGCGTAGATTTTAACAAACCGGCATACGTACCGGTAAAGCGTTCGGGCATGGAAGGAAAATCGGCCTGCATGAGTATAGCAGTGCCCAATACCATAGCCGCCGAAATAAGATATACATATTGCCAGCCTAACCACCCGGTAATAAAACCGCTGAACACGCGGGCCACTAAAATACCTACCAGTATTCCGGTAAATATCTGACCTACTATTTTGCCGCGATTCTCCTTAACCAGGCTGGCTGCCATAGGCAATATCACCTGTGCAACAACTGAAAATATGCCTATAAGAAGGCTCCCGGCATATAACGTTATTAAGTTTGGCGAAAACGCTACCAGTAATAAAGACACGATCAACCCGACCTGCAAATACAGGATCAGTTTTTTACGCTCTATCATATCACCTACCGGTGTTAGAAAGAACAAGCCTATACCATACCCAATTTGAGACAGAACTGAAATACTTCCCGCCTTTTCGGTACTGATATGAAATTGCATTGCAATTGCATGTAAAATAGGCTGGCTGTAATAAACATTAGCTACGGCTATACCGGCGGTAGCTGCCATAATAAATACCTGGGTTCGTGTGAGAGATGCCATTGTATTGTTGTGATGTTACTTTAATAATTGTCCTGAATGGACAATACAAAGGTGCCACAGGAGAGGCTTCTGTACCAATGAACTGGTTTAGGAAATAAGGGCGAACTGGTTTAAGAAAAAAAGTTGAACTAAATTAACTTTCCCGTGAAACGCGCTTGTTACGTAGCTTGGAAAGGTATTCGGTGGTCATTCCTAAAAATGAGGCCAAAGCATATTGAGGCACTTTGCTAACAATGGATGGATAGCGTTCTAAAAAGAGTTCGTAGCGTTGTTCGGCGGTCTTGGTTAAATTTACGATCACCCTTCGGGCCATGTGCGCTGCTGTGTTTTCGGCCAGTATGCGGAAAAGGGTTTCATAAACATGCTTACTTTTTTTGAGCTGTTGTTCCGCCTCATAACTAATTTGCAATACCACACTGTCTTCCAGTGCCATAACAAACATTGATGCCGGTTGCTGAAATATATAGCTGTTATAGTCAGATATCCACCAATCGTCAATGGCAAACTGTATGGTGTGTTCCTGCCCCTCATCACCTATTACATAAGCGCGAAAACTACCTGTTACTACGTAATACCTGTATTTAGCAACAAACTCCGGCTGTACAATAAACTGCCGTTTTTTTACCTTGCTAACTTTAAAGCTTTGGCAAAATTCCTCAAACTCTTCATCGGTAAAAAACAAGCGTTTATGAATATGTGCTTTAAAGCTTGTGAAGTCTGTCATGCCGGATAGCCGTTAATTCTTGACCACAATATACGGTTTGGAATAAATAATACGAAGAAGTGCAGATGGTAAACATGATTTTCAGGCAGTAAGCAGATTGCTCCGCCTACCCCAATCCTGACTTAAGAAGCGGTATTTAATTTTTTTGGGCTTGTTTTGCTAATACTTGATAATCTTCCCCGGGGGGTAAAATAAAAAAGCGCAGTATTCTTTTGAAAACTGCGCTTTTTTAAACCATAGGTTGCTATTTTATTTTAACTCTAACTCCGCTAAAACCGGAAAGTGGTCAGACGGGAATTTACCGTAATAGGTATCTGTTAAAATTCCCCACTTGTTTGCGGTAAATGATTTGGTCATAAATATATGATCAATCACTTCCTGGCCGCGTGGCGTTCTGAAGCTGTTGAACGAGGCATTATTGGCATAAGGGTATTTAACTTTCGTATAAGTGTCTGATAGCAGACCAGACTCGGCCAGCTGTTTGTACCATTCGCTGTTTCTGTCGCCGTTGAGGTCACCGGTTAAAATTGCAGGAATATTGCCTGCTATCTCGCCAATTTTTTTCAATATCAATTTGCTGCTTTCTTTACGGGCAACTACGCCCTGGTGGTCAAAATGCACGTTGAAAAAATAGAACTGCTTTTTAGTTTTCACATCCTGAAGAAAAACCCATGAGCATATGCGGTTGCAGCAGGTAGCATCCCAACCTAAGCCGGGTTTATCGGGGGTTTGAGACAGCCAGAAATCACCACTTTTGAGTAATTTGAACCGGCTTGTTTTATAAAAGATCGCCGAATGCTCGCCACCGTCTTTACCGTCGTCACGGCCTTTGCCATAACGGGCATATTCAGGTAACGCAGCGCTCATATCATCCAATTGATTTTTAAGCCCTTCTTGTATACCTAAAACATCAAACCCGTGAAAACGGATAAGATTGGAAACCACCGGCGCACGGTTTACCCACAGATTACCTGTATCGCGCGGATTGTCGAATCGTATATTGAATGTGCCGACTGTTATTTGTTGTGCGCTTACTAAATGCGTTGCAGATAGAATTAAAGCGGCTATGAACCAAATTTTTATTTTCATTTTGTAATAGTTGATAGATAATTATTTCCAGTCTGGATTTTGTTTCAAGTTTGGATTGCGCTGCAAATCAGCCAATGGAATGGGATAATAGTAGTTTCGGTCATCCCATTTTCTTGGTACTTCATTCATCCATATTAATTCTCCAGATGTTCCGTTTTTTAACAATTGTGAATTCACGGCATTAGCTGTTCCAATTTTTGGTGAAACATTAACATAGGTAACACCAGCCACGGGGGTAGGCGCAGTACCTTGATAAAAAGCAACGTCCAGTATGCCGTCTTCGTTCAAGTCCATTGGCGTGTTTAATGCCGGTACATAAAACCCATTCCACTCCTGTTCCATTAACGGGCCTCTTTTCCATCTCAAAAGGTCCGAAAAACGGAATCCTTCCAAACTTAATTCAATGCCGCGCTCCCTGCGTATCTCTAAAATGGTTGGATCGGTTATCCCCGGAAAGTAATTATCAACAAGATACTGATCAACCACGGTAGGTTTGGCAGCAAGCCCCCCGGTAATGCCTGCTCTGGCGCGTAAAGCTCCTATGGTGGCCGCCCATTCGGCGTTGGTTAACGTACCTAATTCTGCTTTTGCCTCTGCAAAGTTCAGCAGCACCTCAGCATAACGGAATAAAGATACGGCATTAGTGTTCAATGCGCCTGCATCCAAGCTTTCGTCGTCCAAAGTCCATTTTATAGGCTGATAACCCGTAAAGGTATACGAAAATACAGGAGGGGCAGGCACTAACTGACCATTGCGCAAACGCTTGTAATCACCCATTCGAATGGTTTGTTTCAGGCGCAGGTCGCGGTTTTTAACCTCGTCTTTAAATAGTGTGGTACGATAAGTTGGGTCGTTAGTATACGGAGTGCCGTCCAGTTTGAGGTAGGTGTTTATAAAAGTGCGTGTAAAGCTGGCTTTTGCACCGTAAGTACCGCTTGTCCACCACCAGTTTGCCTCATTTAATATGCCCAAACTTGCATCAGCTACAGCTGCCTGCAAAACCTCCTGGGTATTTGGGGCAGTGCTGGTAAACACCTGGCGGTATGATGTTCCGGGCCCACCATTTGTGTTTATAGAGAACCCTCCGTTTTTCATGATCTGGTCTGCAGATGATACCGCTTCATTTAACCAGCGGTCTGCGGTGCCGGTAAGACCCAGCTCTGCATGGTATTTTCTAAAGGTGCCTTCAAACAAGCATACTCTTGATTTAAGCGCATAAGCCACCCATTTAGTAACAGTTGTACGGCTTGGATCGTTAGTGGCCTGAATATTAGTACAGGCATAATCTAAGTCGGCCAGTACAGAGTCCATAACCAGCGTACGCTTATCCCTGCCAGCTGTGAGTGACGGATCATCGGCGTTTAGCGCCTTGTTGATCCATGGCACATCACCAAAACGCTTTACCTTTTCCATGTAAAAGTATGCCCTGAAGTAACGGGCAATTCCAAGGTAGTTTTTGCGTGTGGCAACCGGTACGGCCGGATTGTTACAGTTTTCAATAAAATAATTAATCTGGCGAAGATCACGCCAAACCCAGCCTGAGCTGGTGTTTGCGCCGAATGCTCCCGGGCGAATAAAGTCGGGCACGGCTTTTACAGCCAGGTAATCTGACATGGCATCCTGACTGGTTGAATTTTTGGGAAGGAAATCAAGGCCGTAAAATGCGTTCGTAGCTATTTTTAACCCGCTTTCGGTTCCAAATACGATTTCTTTTGAAGGAGTGGATTGGGGTTGCTGATCTAATTTTTGACAGGCTGCAAAGGTGATACAACCCAATAAGATCATGATAATATGTTGTCGTTTCATTTTGATCTGGTATTTGTTTTTTGTTTAAAAGCCAATGTTTAAGCCCAGAGAGTAACTCTTTAAAATTGGATAGTTATATCCGTCACCGTTGGTGGCATTTGGGTTCAGGTCCTGGTCAACAGGAACTGCGTTCTCAACATCAATGGTGTTTTTAACAATTTTGTACATAGGTGAGTAAGTAAACAGGTTTTCTCCCGAGAAAAATACTTTGGCACTGCGTGCGCCAATACGACTTAGCCATTTGGCCGGTAGCGTATATCCTATTTGCAGGTTTTTCATGCGCAGGTAGGCCACGTTTTGGAGGTAGCGGGTTTGCGCCACACCCAAAGTACGGTTAGTATTGCTTGATGCCGCGCGCGACATGGTACGCGGAAAGTAAGCGTCGGTGTTTTCAGGCGTCCACATGTTGCCTAAATGAAATTTAGGAATGTTGTTGTAAGGGCGGTTGTATTGTCCCCAAAACATTTCGGTTTCGGTGCTTGGATACCATTGCTGCTTGCCCACACCCTGAAAAAAAGTAGAGAAAGAGAAGTTATGCCAGTTTGCACCCAGATTAACACCGTAAGTATACCTTGGTGCCGAATTGCCTATAATTCTTCTATCGCCCGATTTGCCTACTTTGTTTTCGCCAACGTTTATAAATCCGTCACCGTTCAGGTCGCGCAGTTTAATATCGCCCGGAAACCATAAGCCAGATGGAGAAGCGCGCATTTGAGGGTCTTGCTTGGCGTGCGATGCAATATCAGCCGCATCTTTAAAAAAGCCTTCGGTTTCATAACCCCAAATCTCACCTAAAGTCTGTCCTTCGTAGTAATCGCTCAGCAGCTTATCCGGATTATTATATTTGTCAATTTTTGTCTTATTATCAGCAAGCGTTAACCTTACGTTATAGCTGAACGGGCTTTTACCGGCACCAATGCGGTCGTTCCAGGCTAATGATAGCTCCCAGCCGCGTGTGGTTAAGTTGGCGTAGTTACCTTTTGGCGCATCGGCCCCAAAAACGGCCGGGGGAGTAATGGCCGATGTAAACATATCCGTTGTTTTACGCGAGTAAATATCACCACTAAAGCTTAAGCGGCCGGCAAGCATGGCAAGGTCCAAACCAATGTTTGTTGTGGTCGATGTTTCCCAGGTCAAACCATCGGGCAATACAAAATCCAAACGGGTGGTTGCCGGGCGTGTACCATTAAGGATTACTCCGGATTGGCTGATAGGGAAATTTTCGACAAACCGGTAAGATGGAATGTTACCATTGCCTAACGAGCCGTACGAGGCACGTAGTTTTAAGTCGGATATCAATTTATCTGAAACCTTCCAGAACGGTTCGTTATTAATTCTCCATCCGGCAGATACCGACGGGAAGAAGCCATAGCGTTGATAAGATGGGAACTTAGAAGAACCGTCATAACGTGCATTTACCTCAAGCAAATATCTGTCTTTAAACGAGTAATTGAGCCTCGAAAAGCCTCCCGAAATAACCCAACGCTCATAGCCACCTGTACCGCCTGCAGGAGTAATGTACTGACCAACGGTGAGATTTGGGTCCATAGCGCTTTCAAACAAAATACCATTGCGCTGCACAGCAACCCTGTTATAGGTAGATTGTTCAAAGTTGTAACCCACCATTGCTTTAAAGTAATGATCGTTACCAAAGTGGTTTTCGTACTCAGTGTAAATATTTGTTGCCAGGTAACGTGTTTTACGGGTATCAAACATCAAATCGTTGGTTGTGGTACCTACATAGCCAGTTACACCTTTAGAGTTACTGTACGGCACCTGCACTCTTCTCTGATTTCTGTCTTCATTGGTGTTACGGAAGGTGAAATCGGCGTTGATACGAAATTTATTATTGAAGAATTTGCTCCTTAAACTGGCAATGTTTCTAAGTACTTCTCTGCGGGTATCCAAGCCGTTTTTGCCATAAATAAAGTCGCCCACTGTGTATGCCGAAGCAAACGTTAACGACCCGTCGGGATTGAAGAGCGGCATTGTAGGCTTACCTTCATCAGCAATGTTCCTCCATATACCGCCGCCTTCGCCCACGTTTATCGGGTTGTGGTAGTTCATAACAGAGTAATCGGTATTGTTTTCAAAACTCAGCCACGGAAAAACTTGTATAGAGCCTCTTCCTCTTAAGTTTTTCATGTTGTAATCGTCACTGTTATACCTGAACAAGCCCGATTGATTTAACATCCGGCCCGAAACTAAATAAGTTGCCCTGTCACTTCCGCCGCTAACCGAGAGGTTATTTTCCAATGCCGTATTATGGTCTTTATATAAAGCCTTATAATAATCGGTACTGCCGTAATAGGTATATTCGCCGGTAGTTGGGTTAACTTCCACTTCATTATACGGCTGGCCCGATTCTGCTCTTCTTTTAAACTCGTCGAGGTATGCCTGCGAAAATTTTTGTGTTTTATTGGCATTTTGAGGAAAGGCACCGTCGCCGTTAACAAACGCTTCGGCAAACATTTTTGCCCAGGTATAACCATCGGTTACATAATCGGGCCGGGTTACCGGAGCTTTGAAGGCAAAATTAGTGCTGTAAGAAACATTAGTTTGCCCTTTTTGGCCTTTTTTAGTAGTTATTAATACCACACCAAATACTCCTCTTGCCCCATAAATAGCGGCCGAAGCTGCATCTTTTAAGATGGATACGGTTTCAATGTCATTGGGGTTTAGTAAACTCGGGTCGCCTTCAAAACCGTCGATCAAAACAAGTGCGCTTCCGCCCTGGCCAATAGATGTGGTACCCCTGATGTTATAGCTGGGCGATTGTGTGGGCTTGCCGTCCAGCATTTTAAGATTAAGGTTGGGCAGCAAGCCCTGTAAGCCTTGACTTAGGTTGGTAATGGGCCTGTTTTCAAGGTTTTTTGCAGTTATCTGGTCAACAGCGCCGGTAGCATTAGCTCTTTTTTGAGTGCCGTAGCCTACCACAATTACCTCGTTTAAACTACCGGTTTCGGCTTTTAAAGTGATATTTAGCGGCGCGTTTTCACCATCTTTTACTACTACCTTAGTTAAGTTTAAGGTTACGTAGGATACAAAGCTTACAGTTAAATTGTAAGTGCCGGCCGGAACGCTTATTTCAAAAGCTCCGTCGGCTCCAACCATGGTTGCTTTGTTAAGCTCTTTAATAAGCACCGTAGCACCTGGCAATGGTTCGCCCTGCTCATCTTTTACCGTGCCCGAAATTCGTGCAGGTGCCGCATTACTTACTTGTTTTACAGGCGCAATAACCACAGGTTTTTGCCTTTCTACCTTAAGTAAAATATGCTCATCATCAACCTGCTGTACCGACCCCTGATAACCTGATAGTAATTGTTTAAGGATGTTAATCACTAATTCGTTATCAGCATTCAGGCTAATTTGTTTATTGGAGTCAAAGTTGTTTGAGTTATAACCAATTTTAAATGGTGTTTTTTGTTCGATAAGTTTGAATACGTTTTTAATACTCTCGTTTTTTACCGAAATGCTGATGCGCGTAGTGTTCATGGTTTGTGCATCGGCCGAAAATGACGGTGTTGTAGCGGTAATTAAAATGAGCAATATGCCCAGGAAAGCAGGGAATTTCCTGAAATTGCTTTTGATTGAAAAAAATTGATAAAGATTTCTCATTTTTACTAATGTTATTACTATGATTTAGGAATCGTTGAAATGACATGGCCTGCTGCTGCAGCAGCCATAAACAGGCAGGTGTTCTCAAGGCATCAGCCTGTTTTAGTTTTTAATAAAGCGTTATATCATAATTAGTGGCAGTTTTTAGCGTGTATGATGATTTTGTTTTGGGCAGATTTGTAAGTGATGCCGGTTAGCTGATTAAGCACCCTCAATACTTCAGAAAGCGGTTCGCGCGAAAACCCTATTGTATAATTACATTTTCCTACCGGCTTATCGGCAAGCTCAATATTGCAGTTGTAACGGCGTGATAAAGCCATTACTATTTCCTGTATATCGGCATCTTCAAAATAAAGTCCACCGTTTTGCCACGAAGCAATTTTTTCTGCATCGGCGGTAGTAATTGTATAGTGCTGGTTGTTTAAATTATAATTAAGCATCAGGTTATGCGTAAGTATGCTGCCCAGTTGTTTAGCATTTCCTGTTTGCTTTTTTTCGCTTACACGCACCCGGCCCTTCACTACGGCCACTTTAATATTGCTTTCATTATCATAGGCATGCACATTAAATTCGGTACCTAATACGCGGGTTTGCAATTTGCCGGTACTCACTATAAATGGTTTTGAAGCATCATGTGCAACCCTGAAGTATGCCTCACCCGAAAGCTTTACATTGCGTTTTTTTTCATTAAAATCAGCACTAACAATAAGTTTTGACGATGCGTTGAGCACAACCTCTGTACTATCAGGTAACCTGATAATTTTTCTTTCGCCGGCTACTGTGCTAAATTGTTGCCTGGTTACAACAGGGGTGGGTAATGGTTTGGTATAAAGTATATATGCCAGCGGTATTAATAACAAAGCTGCCGCAATGCGCATGTAGGGGCGCATAATTGTGTAAACGTTGCGTGGTAATGCAATACTTTTTGCTACCTGTTTGCGTGAGGCTTTAAGTAGTTTTTCTTCAGTATTGTGTTCAACATCCGGAGAATTCTTATCGAGAATGCGAAGCCAGTTCTCTATCCGCTGTGCTTCTTGGGGTGTGCAGCTCCCCTCACGGTATTTTTGCAGTAAAATTCTAACCTGTGCCGATTCTTTATGCTTCATCTGCACCTATAATCGGCCTTAACGGCAAATAGTACCGTTAAATAATCATCAAAAATCTGTTAAATTAAATACCGGATGCGGTTAGCAGCAAAAGCATACCTTTAAAACCACTATAAGCAAAGAGATACTTTCCATACGATTAAAGCGCATTTGCAGTCGCTTAAGAGCAATGGTTAAGTTGTTTTTTACCGTTTGTTCTGATAGTGACAGGCGGGCAGCAATATCTTTCACCGGCAATTGTTCCTGGCGGCTAAGCGTAAAAACATTCTTTATGCTTTCGGGCATTTTGTCAACCTCGATGCTAAACCACTCCTGCAATTCTGCGGCAAGTAAACTTTCGTCTGCTGCGGGCGCAACTTCTGCATTATATTCGGGCAGTAAAGCTTCATAGTTTACAATTTCGCGGTTGGCCGCCACGTAATAGTCAATCACTTTATACTTGGCAGCTTTATATAAATAGGGTAAAAGAGAATCATCTATGTTAATCCCGAAACGATTATTCCATAATGATATGAATATATCCTGAACGGCTTCCTGTGCGTTCTCTGATGAACTAATGCGGGAATTGATATACCTGAACAGAACCCGATCATATTTTTTCATAAGAGATAGCAGTGCCTTTTGATCGTCGGCCTGCATCTGGCTCAACAATTTGGTGTCTAAAGGCTGATTGCTTTTCATCGCCTCAAACCTACGAGCGATGCTTTAAGTGATTGTTACGGTTACATCAAATAAATTGTTAAATAAAATAGTAGTATGCACTAATCCATCTGCAGCCGGAAGCCACAAGCAGGTGAATTTTTTTGGTAGTGAGTAAAACAAGCTGTATTCGGATCAAGACTATTTTGCATTGCTTTTCTGATCAGCATAGGAAATACGATATTGCTGATTTGGTTTTAAATAGACCAAATTCTTTTGAAAGTCGAACACGGTATTAAATCTTTTCAGCACGTCGCTTCCCAAATAATGCACGTTGATTCCTGGCATTGGCTTGCCTTGCGTCATAATTTGCGCGGGAAGCTTTTACGACTGGCAAAGATGTTTGCCCGAAACCATAAAATGTGATGTCATTAGTGCCAGGACTAATTGATATTTCATGGAAATTTATTTCATGATGATGGGGCACTTGAACAGCTCAATCTCTTTGAGTTGTCACTATTATTTTCCGAAAGCCTAAAGTACTTAATAAGTTAAATAAACAACCTTTCTTTACGCCACCGAAGTTATGCCCAATAATCATACGGATGGCTGCCACTAACAACCAATCAAATCTCCGGCCTAAATAGTTAATCTCATTGGTGGTTAACTAAGCGGCAGGGGAAACTTTTGTAATTCTCGCCAAAAACCAGATTCTCCGTCGTTAAAAAAGGGACGTAAGAATCTGGTACATTAAATTTAAAGCGAGAAGAAGCTGTATCCACAAATTGCACCTGGCAATTTTATAAAATCGCCGTACGGGCAAATCAAAATGTGCTATTACAATTTATAAAGCGACGATTTATTTTTTAGATAGTGCTTCAACAACTCCTGTAAATGCGGGTTTTCTAACAAAGCTTTCGTTCCATAAGCCAATGGGTTCTCCGGCACGCCATGATGAGTTTGCCGGGCTATCAAGCGGGCTCCATATGCAAATACCGTATTGCTGAGCTTTCGGAATTATTTCAAAGTATTTCTCGATAACGTAGCGGTACATGTCTTTTTGTTCTGCATACTCTGCAGCGGTTACCGTTGGTGTTTTTTTGTCTGATATTCCCATATCTAACTCAGACACTTTTATCAGTTTACCCGTAGCAGCAAGCAGCCTGAACATTTCATCAACTTTTGATCTGTCTAATTTCGAATCGATATGCATTTGCGTGCCTATCCCGTCTATTTTTACACCCTGCTTTTCAATATAAGCAACATAATCAATTAGTCCGCGGCATTTATTCAAATTATACTCCAGGTTATAATCATTAATGAAATGAATATCTGTTGGATTTCCATATTGCCTTGCCAACTGAAATGCTTTTACAGCATAGTCTTTACCCATATAATCTTGCCAGTAAAACTCATCGGCTTTTAATGTACGCCCAACTCCGGTTTTTAGCTCTGCCGGTTTGTTGTCGTCCATGGGCTCATTAACCACATCCCAAACTTTTACATAACCTTTGGCTGCGGTAACCATTCCTTTTATCCATTGGTCCATAGCATTGGTGATGAGCGTTTTTTTCTCTGCGGCCGTTTTTTCAACAGTTGTTACACCACCTTTTTCGTTATACTTTTTCAGTGTAATGTTATCAAAGTAATAACTGGTGGCGTTTTTGCCCAAATTAAAAGCAATGGCGCCACAGGTGGCCATTTCGGTGGTTACAGTGATTTCTTTTGTATAGGTTGTCCATGTAGGAGTTGCTGATAAAGTGCCAAAGAAATCATAATGCTTATACTGCCCCGGGGAGGTATGAGCCTGGGTGCCAAAAGAGGCGTTAGCATCTGAACGTATTTTCATGCTTAGCTCATACTTTTCGCCCACGGCTACAACCGGCGAAAATTTCAGGAAAAACTGTGCATTCCAATCATTAGCCTGTACGCTGGCATTAGTTAGCTTTAATGCCCGCCCAACCCCGTTAAAACCACCACCCGCAGTTGTAAAACTTTTTACAGCAGTGCCCGATGTTTCATAGTTTGGCGCGTCATCAGTTTCAAAATCGGCTGATGTAACCAAATCCCAGGTAGGACCTGATGGTGCCGATGATACGGTTGGCGCTATCAGTTTATTTAGGTACGTTGCGTTTTGGTTGGCATGCCAGGCCAGTGTATGTCCGTATATGGTTATGCCAGCATCTTTAGCAGTGGCTATCAATTGCTCCACACTTTTTAATGACAGCTCGCCATTGGCCTGCACAACGGCACCATGTTTCATCTCATAACCCAATGTTATCTCATCAAAATTACTGTTGATAAGCCGGTACATTAAGCCTTTGCTAACATAGTCATTTAATGAAACTGCTGCTCCTAATTTAAAACCGGGCCGGGCCTGCCTGTCTAAATAAGATTTTAATGGTTGGTAAGAATTAATTTGCTCCTGTGCAGTAATTGTTGCTGGTTTTTCTACATTAAACTCAAGTGCTTCTTGTTTAGAGCAGGAAGCTAAAGCTATTAATCCGGAAAGGGTTAATGCTGATATGTAATTTTTTTTCATTGTGTTTCGATCTGAAATTCGTTAACTACTTAGTGGGATTGAATGTCTCCATTTTCACACCACGGTCACGCATAACAAGGGTATCGGTAGCGGCAACACGCAAGTCGGTTGCTTCAATCTGATAGTTCAGGTAAAGTGCATCACGATCTTGTGATCCCCAACTGTTTTTTTCGCCCCTTTTTACAAACTTTCCGGTACCTGTAGCGGTAAATCCTGTTGCGGCGGCAGTAACTGTACAGTTGCCATTAGCATCAAAAGTTAAAAGCAGCGGACAGTTTACATCAATATTACCGGCACCTTTAAGTACTATAGGCAGTTCAGCCTGTCTTAAAGATCTTGTAGCAAGTGCTTTTATCTCGTCTTTTTCTACATATTGATTTCTCCTGATAATAGTTTTAGTTAACTCCGGGTGCCCGTTTTTACCTTCTACCACATCTTTTCCACGGCGCAAATAATTCCCTGCCCATGTATTGATGTACTTAACGGCGTATAAAGTGAAATTTTTCGCCCTCATAATAGAGTCGGCATTAGTAACGGTTGTCATCGTTATCGGGATCACGTAGGTAGCCTTGGTGGTAAGCGGGTCGGCAAAATAGGCATCGGTTAACTGTACCTCCACACCTCCGGCAATTTTGCCTTTAGGTATTACGATGGTATTAGATGCCAGGCGGTAGTAGGAGGCGGGCATCGGTAACACATCGCCACTATAATCAGGTGGGTTAAATTTCAAGCCCTGTGTTAGTGCGTTATTAACCGCAATGCCAATGGTTACATCTGCTTTGTTTGAATAAACACCACCAATGGTGGCCATTATCTGACATTTGAATTGATTATCAAGCGAAGTGTCAAACAAGTCTTCTCCCAGCGTTATTGTTCGCACAGGGTATTGATAGGCAAAATATACAGCGTTGTGGGTATAGTCCGCGAACACTACGTCTTCATTTTTACATGACGCCAGCGCCACGAGTAAAAACAAACCCACAATTTTTTATTCTTTTCATCACTTTAGTATTATCTATTTAATTGTTTTGATTACTACCAGCCGGTATTTTGCTGAATGGCGTTAAACTTTAAAGTTTCGCTGTAAGGTATAGGCCCATAAATCATAAAACTTTGGTAAGACCTGCTTTCAACCGTGATAGGCAAATAGTTGGATTGCGAAATATTTACGCCTGTTGCCGCTTCGTTTAAACCAGCGTTCCAGCGGCGTAAATCCCAAAACCTGAAACCTTCAAAGCACAGTTCCAATCTCCGCTCGTTTCTGATCAAAGTACGCATTGCACCTTGGTCACCTTTTATCGATTCAAGGTAAGCGTCGCCGTTGGTAAGCCCAATGCCGGCACGCTGGCGTATCTTTTTAATTACATCGTAAGCAGAGTAAGCACGTGGGCCGTTTCCTAACGGGCCATAAGCTTCGTTAGCGGCTTCTGCATAGTTCAAATAAATTTCGGTGTAGCGTATGTGCGGGCGGTAGTGCTTTTGGTTGCTTATAGAGCTCGCGTTGCGGTTAACATCCTGGCGCAATAATTTACGCATGTAATACCCTGTACGGGTAGATGTTTCTACTTTGTTGAGTCCATCATTCGTATTCCTGTCGTTAGCTGTGTAAATTGTTGTATTACCCGGACCGGCTGTACTGCCATTTAACAGGATGTAGGCTGCTAAGCGAGGATCGCGATTGGTATACGGTGCCGCATCACTATAATTACTACTGGCACTACCAATTGGGTAACCATTAAGAGCCGGAAACGCGTTTACCAGATTTTGGGTAGGATTTAAACGGCCCAAACCAGATAGCGTAGGAGGGAAGTGGTCTGCTTCCAGATCGCTGTTCTGCGCAATACTGGTACGCCACATTATCTCAGCCGGATTGGCACCCGAACCGAGGCCATCAATCTGGTTGCCACTTCCGCCGGCATACCAGGTAAGGCCGTTGGTGGCAAACCCATTCAGCCCGCCGTTTAGGTCAATAACCGCAGCAGCAGCCTCTGCCGCATTTGCCCAGGTAGTTGTAGAACCGCCTGCATAAGCCGGACTTGCCGCCATTAAGGTTGCTTTTGCCCGTATGGCTTTTGCAATTCGTGCGGTCATTCGCTGGCTAAATAATTTGCCAAATACCCGGTTATAGGTTTCTGTAAGTATGCCGCTGTATTTTGCCGGAATTTCTGTTGTAGATGATATATCCTTATAATCAAGCGGAAGCAGTTCCTCAGCACGGTTAAGGTCGCTATAGATCTGTTGCACACAGTCCTCAAACTTTGCCCGTGGTTGGTTAAAGTCAGACGTAGGCGACTCCGGTGTAAGTAAAATAGGGTAACCGTATAATGTGCCACCAATTTTACCGGCGTGCGCTTGCAGCATGTAATAGCTAAAAAGCGCCCTTAAGCCATAGCCCTCGCCCTTTAACCGGTCTTTAAACATTTGATTAAGCGTGGGGTTCTGTGCATCAAAAACTACCTTATCGGCTTCTGTCAAAAACATGTTAATGTATTGTATGGCAGCCTTTGAATTGGTCCACTGGTCAAGCGGGTTAAAGCTGGCTGTCCATTGCCCGGTAGCTACTTTAGAGAAATTATTATTTCTATCGTTGCTCACGGCATCATCTGTAGCCACGTCACTAAATACCCAGCCATTTGTGGGTATACGGGTATAGCCATTTAAAAGTAGCCCGTGTGCAAGCAGCGGCTCATCATAAATGTTCTCAAATTTGCCATTATTCTGCAGGCCGGGTTCAACAAACTTTTTGCAGCCGCACAGTGCAAGTATTGTTATAAATAGTATTGGAAATTTTTTCATGTTGTAAATATTTATAAGCCTTAAAAGCCGGCTTTTACGCCTACATTATAAAACCGTGTTTGCGGCGCCGTTCCAATGTTCATCTCCATTAATTTTCTTTCTTTAGCAATGGTTAGCAGGTTAAAGCCACTTACATACATGCCGAGAGATTTTAAGATATTTCCTTTGATTACTCCCTCCGGCAAATCGTATGAAAGCTGCACCTTTGAAAGATCGAACCTGTTGGTACTGTATAACCAGAAATCAGAATTACGGAAATTATTATCACTGGTTAAGGTGGTTAAGCGTGGAAAGGTTGCAACATCTTTTGTTGCCTCGGTCCAGCGGTTACGCACAACTTCAGAATACTTGTCTTGCCCGTCTACCCAAAAATAAGAGCTGTTTTTCATGGCTTTAGCGCCAAAACGCCCGGTGGCTAAGGCAAAAAAGGTAAAGTTTTTCCAGCGGGTAGTGAGGTTGAAACCCAATGTAAGCGGGGCGCCATTCCAACCACCACGGCCAAGGTAAACTTCATCCTGGTTGTTAATTATTCCGTCGCCGTTTACATCCTTGTACTTGATATCGCCGGCCTTAACCTGGCCAAATGCAGGCTGAGGAGCACCCGTTCCGCTATTGGCGGCTGTAGCTTCTGCAGCGGTCCTGTAAAATCCTTCGTTCTGCAGGCCCCAAATGGCATCCAGTGGTTTTCCCTGACGGTTTTGGTACGAATTGGCAAAGAACTCGGCGCGTTTAGTGGCTTTGGTGGTATAATAAGTTGCCGTTGTACCAAATATCCATTCTACTTGTCCCGAACGCTTACGTACATTGATGTTAAGGTCAAACCCGGTGCGTTGATCTGCATCAAAATTTACATAAGGAATAAATGATGAATTAAATACAGAGAAATAGTTAGGGAAAAGGAAAGTACTCTGAATAGCATTATCTACAATTTGATTTCTGAACACGTTTGCAGAAACTGATAATGTGTTGTTAAAAAAGGCACCGTCAATTCCTAAAGATATTTCGCGGCGTTTAGCAAACGTTAATGCCGGGTTAGCACCTCTGCGCGAATCGGTTGTTTGTGAAAGGGTTCCGTCATTCCAACTGTAATATGAGCCATCGCGCTGTGTATAGATATTTTGATAGTAAAAATAATCTGCTACATCCAGGTCGGTATAAATTATACCCGCTGATGCGGTAAGCTTAAGGCTGTTAACGAATTTACTGTTTTTTAGAAACGATTCTTCACTTATTCTCCAGCCAAGTGATGCTGTTGGCGAAAAACCGTATGCTTTATCGTCCATAAATTTTGGTGAATAAACCATTGCACCGGTAAAATCAGCATAGTATTTCTGTTTGTAATTATAACCAACCTGTAAACCTGTGTTTGAGTTAGTAACGTTTTGGTATTGAGCTGACTGTGCCTGGCGGTAAGCCGCACCTACCAGTAAAGCCGAGATGTTGTGTTTATTGGCAATGCTGGTGTTGTAATTAAACTGGCCCGAAAAAGAGATGGTTTGACGGTAACGGCTATCAGATATATTTTGTATACCTGTGCGGGTATCGGTACCGTATGGTGTTAGCGAACCAATAACGTCTTTTCCGTTGTAGCTGGTCCAGTTTGGCTGGTACACGGTGTAGCCATTGTTGTAGCCCTGGTTATAGCTGTTTTGGTAATCTACGCCAAGACTGGTAGAAAATGAAAGTCCTTTCAGCAATCCTGCCAAGTCGGCATCCACACCTGTGGTAAATTGCAACTGCCGACTGATAAATTTGTTGCTTCCGCCGGCGTAAATAGCGGCAAAGGGGTTAGTTTGATCAAGCTGCGTACCGCCGAGAAGATATTTACCGTCAATTATATTAGAGCTTCCATTGGCAATAATATTTGATGGTGCATCAGTGCCTTCAATATAGCTTAGGGGTATAAGCGGTGTAAACCTTAACGGGCGCAAGGTTGCGGCACTTGCCCAATAATCGGTGTTAACACCTCTGCCGCTGTAAAATACCGCGCTTGCATCAACGTGAGCCTTTAAAAATTTGGTTAGCTGCATATCTACATTGCCGCGTACGTTGATCCTGTCATTAGTGTTATTGGTTTTAGCAGCTCCAAAATTGAGCAGAGAACCTGCAGACCAAAAACCGATATTGGTATAATACCGTGCACGTTCGTTACCTCCCGATATTTCGGTTGTAATGTCATACCGGTTAAAGCTGCGTTTAAGGTATTCTGATGAATAATAATCAACGTTTGGATAACGGTAAGGGTTGGCACCCGAAGCATAATTGTAAATATCTTCCTGGGTGTACAGCGTACCTAAACCATCATTAGCACGGGCTTCATTATACAAAGTCATATACTCGGCCGAACCCAGGTATTTTGGATAACCTTTGGGTACGTTAATCCCTGCATTACCACGTACTTTAATCTGTTGCCCGTTGCCTTCGCCACGTTTTGTAGTAATGAGCACAACCCCCTTGGCACCACGGCTGCCGTACAAGGCTACTGCAGCGGCGCTTTTAAGAAAAGTGATCTGGTCAATTTCTGACGGCATTATATTGTCTATCTCCCGTGGAACGCCGTCAATTAGTACCAGGTAACTGTTCATACCCCATATATTTCCATGAAAGCCTGAGGCCAGAGCTTCAATACCTTCAAAGCCTGAGGTGGTGAAATTTTTATCAAAGATGGGTCTATAATTAACCGTTGAAACACCACCCAGTAACTCACTTGCGGGTGCCTTACGGAACGCCACCGGTACAAAATCTGTCTCTTTTATAAGTACAATTTGTTTCAGCGTGTCTGATACAGGCAGCTTTGCGGGTGCATAACCTTGTGCATTAACCGTTAAAAAGGTATTTAAAGGAGCTTTCAGCGTAAAAAATCCAATATCATTACTTCTTGTTTCTGAGCTACTCCCTTCATTAATTATTTTTGCGCCCTTAACAGGCTCGCCATATTGCCCGCGGACAACGGCGCTGATCGTTATTTTGACGGTATCCTGCCCCCTGGCTACGCTGGTGATCAGCGCTAACAGAAAGCATAATGCCATCCCTATATTTGAATACTTCATTGCTAATGTCTTTATTTTGTGTTTGTAGATAAATTAGCTTACCAGCCTGGGTTTTGCTTAAATTCGGGGTACATGTTTACGTCGGCCCTTTTTAAAGGGAACCAATAATGCTTCTCGGTAAATGGCCGCTGAAGTATGGTGCGCTCACGTAAATTAATTACCCGATTATCTTTAGGGTCTACTGTGGGGTCTAAAGCACTTGCCCTGTCAAACTCAATAGCCGTTTTCAAGGTGTAAGGAAGATCAATGAATTGCATCCATCTCCGCAGGTCATTAAAACGATGCCCTTCAAACGAAAGCTCTACTGCACGTTCGCGCCTAACCTCTTTCATAAACTCATCTGCCGAACCTTGAAATTTAGCTGCTACCTTGCCTGCACCCGCACGATCACGGATCACGTTAACAGCATCTAACGCAGTTTTTGAAAAAGCAGGGTCTTTTCCTAATGGAGAGCCGTAACCAACGGTTGCCGCTTCGGCATACATCAGGTAAATATCAGCCAAACGCATATAGGGTACCCTAATGTTGAGGTTTTGGCCGTAAGCATAACCTTGGTCAAACCTGTTTGAAGTAATGGGCGTAAACTTAAATAGTAAGAAACCTGTACGGCTACCTACACGTTCATCGCGTGAGCTGCCGCCGGTATATAAATTGGCATAACGGTTAAACTCCGCTATGTTTGAAGGCATTGAGCCTTTTACCATTTTTATGCCGTCAAAAACAATGTCGTTATAAAAGCGTGGGTCGCGGTTTTTCCATGGATACTGAGGGTCATAACCAGATTCCGGGTCGGCCTTTGTCATATCGGGTATAGGCAAGCCGTTTTTCATCCCGTAATTTTTTACATAATTAGCGGTAGGGGTAAACACCACGTTACCTTCTTCAATGGTAGGGCCGGGTGTATATTGCTTGGCTGTACCATAGGTTGAACCATGCGCGTCCCAATATGGCCCTCTAAAGAGTGCTTCTGTACCGTCGGGGCCGCTGCCGCCCGGCAACTGCCAGTTTTGGCCAAATGTGTAAAAGTTAGTATAGTAGCGGTTAAATGGCAATAATTTGTAAGGTGCCTGGCCGCTTTCGGTAAGGACTAACAACTCGGCAAATGCTGCTGATGCCTTTTTACAAAGTTCAACGTCATAGCCACGGTTGCCTGTTGATACCATGTTCATGAGCGGACTTGCTGCCCATAAATAGTTTTTACCCAAATAGCCCAGTGCCATAGCCTTGTCAATTCTTTGCTGGTTTTTGCCTGGGGTTCTGCTACCGGGGCCGGTGTTATCCCAATTCAAAGGAAGCAGATCTGCAGCCTCTCTAAAGTCTTTTGCGGCCAGAGCAGCGCACTCCTGATACTTTAGACGAGGTTCTCGCAAATCCTGATCTGCAGGTAATACTTTATTGATATATGGCAAACCGCCAAAATATTGCATCAGCTGGAAATGAAACCATCCCCTGAAAAACAATAACTGGCCTTTGATGAGATTGCGTTCTTCATCGGTTGCATTTTTAAGCAGTGCCATGTTCTCCAGCCCGAGGTTAGCTTTCCTTATACCGTACCAGGCAAGCGGCCAAAGGCCTTTCGAAAAACGATCATCGCTGGTGTTGGCATTGTTAACATCCATCCAACCCGCTCCCCAGCCGTCAAACTCCCGCTGCCAGCCCCAAAAATCTCCGTTATCTATCTTATTAACGAGATGAAAGTTTAAAGCTGATGATTGTATCTCGTCATCGCCCCAGTTCCAGCTGTTGGTCCAGTAACGATTTGTAAAGTCGGGTATACAGTTATATAATTCTTCGGTGAAACCCTGGAAGTTTGTAAAGTCTTTAAAGGCTGTTTCGGCCGATACAACAGACTCCGGACTGCGGTCCAGATATTTTTTACATGAAATGTTTCCGGTTACGCAAGAGATGAGCGCTACCGATACAATTGTTCTTATATTTCTTTTCATAACGAACATCTTTAGAAAGTGATATTTGCACCAAAATTGTAGCGTTTAACAGTTGGATATGCACCCTGCGATGCCCAGCCCTGTCCGCCGGAACTTTGGTAATTGGCTTCGCGGTCATCAGGCATTTTACTCCATACCGCCAAGTTGTTGCCGTTTACAAACACTCTGAGCGTTGATATACCTATTTTTTTTACCCACGGCTGGTTAAAGGTGTATGCGATCTCCGCATTTTTTAACCTGATGTAAGAAGCGTCGTAGAAATAGCGGTTTCCATCCTGATAACCACTTGGGGTGGATGCCCAGCGCGGCAAAGGAACGTCGGGGTTATTATTATCTTTTGACCAATAGCTACCCTGATCAAATGCCAGGGTGTTTTGCCCACCGAACGAGTTAAGAACAACCTGCCGTGTTACGTTATTAACCCCATAAAATTGAACAAATGCGCTAAAGTTTTTATAATCCAACCCCAATGTGGCGTTGTAAGTGTTTTCTGGATTGCCGGTATGTCCGTACGGAATATTATCGCTGGCATTTATCACACCATCTGCGTTATAATCAAGAATGTAAAAATTACCGGGTATTTTCTGATTGTCATTTTCGGCATGTGCTGTACTCGCATAAACCTCATCCCAATTGTTGTAATAACCTGAACTTACGTATGAGTAATTCTGGAAAATCTGCTTACCCTCGGTTTTTTGATAATCGGGGAGGAGCTGAGGAATATCAGCTACTATTACCTTATTTTGAGCGTGTGTGAAGTTTATATTTGACCATAGTCGGATATTTTGTGTTAACGATTTACTGAACCTTATGTCAAATTCGTAACCGCTTGCATCTACCCGTCCTTTATTAGCAGTAGGCGCATTTGCTCCATAATATGAAGGAATGGCCCTGTTGCCGCCTGAACTAAGAATGTCGGTTCTTCTGTCGCGAAAAACGTCGACACTACCGGTAAGTACGCCGTTAAATAGGCCAAAATCTATACCTATGTTTGCTTTCTTAACCTTTTCCCATCTTACGTTAGGGTTACCTACACTTGTTTGGCGGTACCATTGATAAACGCTTTGTTCGGCAGGAATACCTGATGTTCCGAGCCTGGTTCTGCCGCCAAAGCTCCATTCAGAAAGATAAGCAAAGCGCGGTGAACCGCTGTCATCGCCAATGTCTCCGTAAGAGCCGCGCAGTTTTAGTAAATTGACGAACTTTAGTGGCTTCATAAATTTCTCTTCAGAGATCATCCAGTTTGCCCCGGCCGAAGAGAAGAATGCGAAACGGTAATCGGGTGCAAATTTTTCTGACCCGTTGTATGCCCCATTGTACTCAAAGTTATATTTACCGCGATAGCCGTAAGTGGTCCTGAAAACCCACTCTTCCCGGTACGATGGGATTACACTACCTGTAGCAATTTGATCCCTGTTCCAAAGACCGGTTGCAGTAACGGCGTGATCTTTGGCTATTGTTGTATTATAATTTAATTGAACCTGCGAAAACAAGCGGCGCAAGGTTGCTCCATTATCTACCGCGCCGCCGGCAGCTGCCCAACGGTCGCTCTCCTTAAAGCTGAATTGTGTGCTTGGATCTTTATCTGCAGAATAGCTGACGTTGCCTGTTTGCGGGTCGATGTATTTTTGTTGAGTTGGGTTGTTAACGTCGTTAATTCCGCGGCCATTCTCAATAAAAGTATTATCTACCGATACGTTTCCCCTGATGCTAAGGCCTTTAACAAACATGTTCAGGCTTTGCTCAATGGTAAAGTCTGTTGTAATTCTGGATGTGGTAATTGTTTCAGAACCACTGGTAGCCAAAAGCATGGCGGAGTTGGTACCCTGACCTGTGTTTGGTGCATAATAACCCCAGCTGCCATCAGAATATTTAGGCAAGAATAAGTTTGGTGCAGTATAATAAGCTGCTCCCCATGTATTATACTCGTTAATATTAATCCAGGGTCTTTTACGTACGCCCCTTGAACCGTAAATGTTGGTGCGGAATGTAGTGCTCGGTGTTATTTGAAAATCGAGGTTGCTGCGTATATTCAATCGATTGAAGGCGTAGCCAGCAGTATATCCTCTGTTATTGTCAAACGTTTTAAAAAGGTCACCTTCTTTCAGGTAATCAGCACTTGTAAAATATTTTACACTTTTAGTACCCCCTGTAATATTCATGTTGGCATTGTAAGACAATGCATCATTTTTGAACAAAGTTTCCACCCAGTCAACGTTCGGATAGCGTTCGCGCTCTGTTTCATTAGCCGGAAATCTGTACTTATTGATGATGTCTTGCGGCATAATATCGTTCCAGGCAGTGGGTCTTAAGGCCAATTCATTTTCAATGGCCCTGTTACGTAGCTGAAACATGTCGTAAGAATCTAACCTGCCGGGTAACTTTGAAGGAGATTTTACAACGGTGTTTACCGAAGCACGGATCTCTGCTTTTCCTTCACGTCCTCTTTTTGTAGTAATGAGTATAACCCCATTGGCACCACGTACACCAAAAACAGCTGTGGCAGAAGCATCTTTAAGAACAGAAACTGTTGCTACAGAGGCTATGTCAATGTTGTTGATAGAACGTTCAACTCCATCTACCAGAACCAAAGGACTGGCATTGTTCCAGGTACTACGTGCACGTATTAAAATTTGAGGATCTTCGCCCCCCGGGATACCCGTACTTGCAGTTGTAACCACGCCGGGTAAGTTACCTGTAAGGGCAGCTCCCAAGCTGGATACACCTCCGGTGCGCTCAAGTGTTTTGCTGTCGGTTTGAACTATAGCGCCTACCACGCTTTGCTTTTTTTGCTGTCCGTAGGCTACCGTAACAACTACCTCGCCTAATTGCGATACATTATCCTTAAGATTAACGTTTACAAAGTCCTTATCCTTAACGTCTATTTCTTGGGTAGTCATACCTACATAGCTAATGACTAACACAGGAGCAGAGCCTCTTACCGTTACAGCAAACTCGCCTTTACTATTAGTTTGTGTAACTGTATTTGTTCCTTTAACACGTACTACTGCACCAACAATGGTGTTTTTTTGCGTATCAAATACCTGGCCCTTTACAGAACGCTGTCCCTGCGCAACAGATACCCCAACAAAGGTTATAAGCAGCAGAACAGTTAGATAAAACATTTTGGCAGGGCAGCTATAACGATCAGATCGCCCGTTACCGCGTTGCGCTTTAATGTATGTTTTCATTAGTAAATTGGTTTAGGGTCTTTTCAAATTCACTATCAACTACTATTGTAGCTGGCACGAATTCCTTGTTTTTTAAATAAATTAAAAGCTTCATCATTCCCTTTAAATAAGGAGATGGTATAAGTAAATTCATATCGATAATCTATTTGGTTTAAATAATCATTGATAATAAATATTTGAAGGCGCCTTATTTACAGGTTACGCGCACCGTACAACTCTTAACCTTATTGCATGTTAATAGCGCAATAAATGCCTTGCCTATACTTGAAGCCGGCATTATTAAGTCTTTGAAAAAAGTTTAATACTGGTTAATTGGTACTTGGTGCGTTGCCGTCAAATTGCAGTTATATGCACAAAAAATTTAATACGGCTATTTATAGTAGCCGAATGGTTGAGAGTATAAAGTTCTAATCCATAGATTTAATTTAGGGTTACTAATTAGTTTATAAAATTGGTTTCGTTTTGCCCTAAAGGATTGGGCTATAATTGGGGAATTGCAAAGCATCATTAAGAGCCGAAGATCAAGAGTATGAGATGATTTTATATTCGTACACTTTTGAGCTGTTGCCGGCTGTTAAGGCTAATTGGTTCCTGAAATCAAAACTACAGGAGTGTTACAGATGGATAATGCTAATATGTTGAAAAAGCGGGTAAAAATGTACGCTACTCCTAAGTACATGCTGCACTTTTGTTCAAAAGGGGAAGTCGTATTTTATTAAAAAGCCTGTTAATGAGCGCTGAGCGCATATTTTAGTTGAAGTTTATTAGCACTGGCGTAACCTTTCTGGTGCCATAAATAATTAAGCGAATGCCCAGGCAGGTGAAAAAAATCAATACCTTAAGCCTATATAAGTATAAATAATTTTAGATCTAATTAACTTGGAGTGATTTGTTCTCGCAAGAGCAGTAGCTAATTAACAGGGTTTAAAATCATAGCTACTAAAAGTCGAGATTTTCGTATTTAATTGATTTATGAAAATTATCAAGCGTTTGCAGTGAACAAATAAAATGTTTTTGCATATACCGGAACAATTGTTAATTTTAACGCAACCTTTTCTTTCAGAGAAAAAAACCAATTATAAATTTCAATCGATTACATAATTATTTGTAAGTGTGTGTTTGCGAACTGCCAAAACAGTACAAATTATTGTATTTGATACTGTCAAGTGTAGCTTCGGAATAGGCCGGAATATTTTTTTACGTAACTGCCGCATGTTACGTAAATCAGAACTGATTATATTTTCAATTAGACGCCATTAGGCGCAATTTTATGAGGATGAACGTTAAAATGCCATATCGGCCGAATAGTCTACGGAAAATAATTTTTCTTTTGGTGTCGGCCATGTTTTGTGTTTTTGCTGCAAAATCACAGCATATTAAAGCAAACTTTGACAAACACACCGTAAAAGATGGATTGTCTTCTAACACCGTTTACGATGTTATTAAAGATAAATATGGTTTTGTGTGGATAGCAACAGATGATGGTCTTAACCGTTTTGACGGCACTAATTTTACTTTTTACCGCAATAAAGACAATGACACCAGCAGTTTGAGAATAAATTATATCAGTAGTTTATACGAGGACAGCTTAGGGCAGTTATGGATAGGCACCAGCGGGGGCGGTTTTAGCCTGTATAATCGTAAAAAAGATGCCTTTTACAATTTTAATGTTACAATTGATAAAGAGTGGATTAGTGAGGCAATTACCGGGATGATGGAAGACAATAAGGGAAATCTTTGGATTACCTCTTTTGATGGGCTTTACCGGGTGCAACTTAAAACGCGGCAGGTTAAACATATACAAGTAAAGGGACTTAGGCAAACAGAGCCGATGTTGTGTATTTACAAGGATCATCGTCAGCGGTTGTGGATAGGTACGCAAAATGGACTTGTATTATTTGATGCAGTTAGCGGCAAAGTCACGCGCTTTTCACATAACGATAGTGACCCCAATTCGCTGGTTAATAACAATGTGTTAAGTATAACCGAAGATAATACCGGCAATATATGGGCCGGTACCCTTGATGGTTTAAGTATGCTTTCACCCAACTTGAAGAGCTTTCGAAATTACCGCAAATCTAATTCGTCTGCAGGTGGGCTGAGTAACAATTATATCCATGCAATTAAAGCCGATGATAAAAATCAGCTATGGATCGGTACCGACGGCGGATTGAATATTCTTGACATCAAAAATCAACAATTTACTGTATACCACCCTAACGAACGCAATAATGGCGGGATCAATAGCGAATCCATCCGTTCTATTTACTTTGATAATCATGGTATATGCTGGTTGGGAACTTACCAGGGCGGTTTAAATAAGTTCGACCGAAACTTTACGCACTTTAATCACAAGCAACGAAATGCTTTTGATCATCAGGGCCTGAGTGCTGCAGTGGTTACATCGTTTGCCGAAACTGCGGATAATAATGTGTTTGTTGGCACCGACGGAGGCGGGCTGAATTTGTTTCGTTCAAAAACAGGGGTGTTTGATCATATCAATATTACACCATCAAAAACCAATATCCGGCCTAAATTATCGATCATGGGCCTTGAAATGGCTAATCCACAAACGCTTTGGATTTCTACCTACTTTGATGGTTTATTCGCCTATAATCCTCAAAATGGCACTTACCGTCAATTTGTTAAAGAAAGAGCACCGTTGGGGCTAAGCAACAACAATATATTTTGTACACATTTAGACCGCAATGGAAACTTATGGATTGGTACAGATGGCGGCGGGGTTAATATGCTTGATAAGAAACAGCAAACTATTCGCTATTTTATAAATCCAAGCGGTAACTCAGAAGACTCCCGTTATCCTGCTAATAACGTTATCCGCACTATTGAAGAAGACGGATCAGGAAAAATATGGATCGGTACATTTGGTGCTGGTGTTTCTGTTTATGATCCTGATAGTAAGCGGTTTGTTACTTATAATAAAGGTAATAGCCAACTTCCTAACAACTATGTGCTAACTATACTTAAAGACCATAGCGGGCAAATTTGGGTGGGTACCAATGGTGGTGGTATCAGCCTGTTCAATCCTCAAACAGGTAAATTCCGTACTTTTTCGGAAAAGGATGGTTTGGCCAACGACATCGTTCATAAAATATTAGAAGATAAACAAGGTAAGATATGGGCCAGTACCAACCAAGGCCTCAGCAGCCTTGACCGGCAAACATTTGTTATCACTAATTATGATGCGCAAAATGGTCTGCAAAACAGTCCTTTTGTACTTGGCGCTGGTCTTGTATTAACCAATGGCGATATCTACTTCGGCGGGCAAAATGGTATCAATTACTTCTCACCATCCGATATTAGAAAAAACCTGCGGAAACCCGGAATAGCCCTGGTTAACCTTTATGTTGAAAACAAGAAGGTGCTTCCCGAAGAAAACGGGCCTTTAACCGAACCCATACTTTATGCCCGCAAAATTGAGATAAGACATAAACAAAGCTTTGCAATAGAGTATGTAGCACTCAATTATACCAACCCATCTCAAAACCAATACGAGTACAAGTTAAGAGGCTTTGATAAGGAGTGGATACGTGCGGGTAAAAGTCATAAAGCTTTATATACCAATCTTAGCCCCGGAACATATGAATTTCATGTACGTGCAATTAATAACGACGGTGTTTCAAATGAAAAAGCCAGGACGATTACGGTAGTGATTTTACCGCCTTTTTGGTTAACACCCCTGGCGTTTTTCTTTTACATTGCTATTGTAGCAGGCTTAATTTTTTACGTTCGTAAAAAGGAAATACGCAAGCTAAGGACTCAGTTTTTATTAGAACAGGAAAGGCAGCAGGCCAAACAAATGATAGAGCAGGAGCGCTCTGCTGCAGAGCATGCGCACATGCTTGACCAGATGAAGATCAAGTTTTTAACTAACCTGAGCCACGAATTCAGAACTCCGATCTCGCTCATTATGGGGCCTGTAGAAAATTTGCTGGCCGGAGATTCGCCCACACAGATCAAACCACAACTGGAGTTAGTTAGACGAAATGGTCGTCGCTTGCTGAACCTTGTCAACCAGCTTCTTGATTTTAGAAAAATGGAACAAGGTGAGCTAACGCTAAATCTCAGCGCTACAGATTTACGTGCCTTTTTAAAAGATACTACCGATTCATTTGTTGACATGGCAGAAAGGAAGGGAGTTGAATACAAAGTAAAACTACCTCAACATACCCTTAAAGCCTTGTTGGACGTCAATAAATTGGAGCGCATTCTTTTCAATCTGTTATCTAATGCTTTTAAATTTACTGATGAAGGAGGAAAAGTAACTATACAGATTAATGTTTTAACCGTTTCTAAAGACACCTTGAATCTTTTTTGCCAGATTAGCGACACGGGCATTGGCATAGCTGCAGAAGATTTACCTAATGTTTTCAACAGGTTCTATCAAACTGATAACAGTGCGGTAATTAACAATCAGGGATCGGGTATAGGCCTTTCTATTGCAAAAGAGTTTATTCGCTTGCATGGTGGTAACATTAAAGCTGAAAGCGAACCGGGATTAGGCAGTACCTTCAGTTTCGAGATACCATTAAGTATAGCCGTTAATGAGGTTCCGGTAGATCTTAACGATGATTTTATGCCTCAGCAAAATATTGAAGCGGAGGAGATGGAGCCAGCACAAAAAGAGTTGCCGCTTATTTTGATAATAGATGA
Source organism: Mucilaginibacter terrae (assembly GCF_031951985.1). Lineage (NCBI taxonomy): Bacteria > Pseudomonadati > Bacteroidota > Sphingobacteriia > Sphingobacteriales > Sphingobacteriaceae > Mucilaginibacter > Mucilaginibacter terrae. Next base: position 5,133,691 of record NZ_JAVLVU010000001.1, read on the forward strand.
TGAGGCCGACTTTAGGTTTTATCTAAAAGAAAACCTAAAGCAATATTACCGTATTATTGAGGCACCCAATGGCCATAAAGGATGGCAGTTGGCACTTTCTATGCATCCCGACCTTATTATTTCGGATGTAAGTATGCCGGTTATGGACGGTATGGCACTAAGCAGAAAACTTAAAAAAGACAAACGAACGCTGCACATCCCGTTAATCGTGCTTACGGCATCAAATCAGGAAACAGACGAATTGATGGCGTTAGAATCTGAAGCAAATGATTTTATAACCAAGCCGTTTAACTTTGCCATATTGCAAACCAAAATTCGCAATCTGCTTGCTCTTAATGATAAGTTAAAGGCTACCTATTCCCGACTTATTAAGATAACGCTTGATGAGGTAGAAGTAGAGTCGGAAGAAGAAAAGTTTTTGAAGGCTGTGATGTTATACATCGAAAATAACCTGAATGATCCACAGTTGTCGGTAGACGGCATAAGCCGTGAATTTCGTATGAGCCGGGGCTCATTTTATAACAAGATATTGGAACTTACAGGCTTAGTCCCGGTAAAATTGATAAACTCGGTAAAATTAGAGAGAGCCGTACAACTCATTGAAAAAAGTGATTTGAACGTAGCGCAGATCGCATATCAGGTTGGATTTTCGGCACCGAATTATTTTTCAAAAGCCTTTAAAGAAAAATACCACATGTCTCCTTCTGAATATATTCAAAGCAACCGGAAACGTAGGGAAAAGCCCGTGGTCTCTAATTGATTAAACCAGTTACAGGCGCTTAAAATACAGATTTTCAATATCCGATTCTGATAATATCGGATTAACTTTCCTTTCACCCAGCTTTGTTTCTAAACGATGCGATGGTGATGCCTTTAACAATACTTTAGCTCAACAGAGTTCAACCCGAAAGTTATGCGCGGTGAAGTGCAGTCAAAACGCATACGTTTGGCCAGGTGAAGACTATCATTGCGTAACGCGGAGCAAGCCATGTTTTCGCTACGCTTAAACGGCTTGCTACTTAACAGGAAAAGTCTTGCGAAGGTTATGTTCGCACTTTGTTTAAACGAGTTTTAGAAATTTTATAACGTGATTTTCCATCACATAATCCCACCGAAATTGCATATCTTGTCTTATGCGTTTCCGGTTGATAGCACTGTATATTTTATGCCTGTTTGCGTGCCCTGCAACAGCCCAGGTTAATGTCACAATCGAACAAATAAATAAGATAAACATAATTGATGCCGGAGGGTATCTTATGGGCGGTTACCGGAATGAGTATGAACTTTTTTTGGAAAACGGCCAATGGCGCAGCTACCAGACCCGGGAAAAATACGACCGTCAAAATTTTAAACGCAAGAAGCCCGAAGAGTTTTTTGAGCACAAAGATTCCCTGATGCACCGCTTTATTAAAGCCGTGCCTCGGGATTCCCTAATACAATTTCTGAAATCCATATCAACGATAAGATCGAAGTTCGTTGCGACCGACCTAAAAGTTTCCATACCCATGCTCAAGCAGCAGATCGACACCGCGTACCTGAAATATCTCCCGGCAGATAAGCACGCCATCTTCCACTCATTTTACGATACCCCGCAGAAACTGAACACTATATTGGAGGCGCTTCAAAAAGGTGCATGGACAGATGACTGGCCTTTGGCAGCTATCGAAGTGATCAAAACCACAGGTGACACTATAAAAGTTCAAACCACGCGGCAGGTTGACTTTATGCTCCCATGGAAAGTCAATGGTACGCCAACCTATGATTTGAGCATCAACCGCTTCTTTATGACGGCAACGGGTTTGCTAAATCACCGCATGAACGGCAGAAATCTCGCAGGCAATGTTCAGGGCGAGGTTCAACACCGGTATGCTGCCAATGCCCTCGAAAGATTGCGGTGGGAAGAGATAGCACCTGCCAATACCGCCTATGTCAAACAGCATTTCGACATCATCAGGATTTCAAAAAGCAACGACCAAAGCTATTACGTGTTCAGGCCGTTAAGGTTAGCTAATAAAAAAGTAGTAATACACGGCACACTGGACATTACTAAAAAGGAGCAACTTCAAAAGCTTGTGAACTTTGCCGAAGACACCCTGCACCATTTCTTAAAAAAGCCAGCCTTTATGATGGATAGTTGCAAAAAAATACAAGGATGCGAGATAAGATTTGTGTTTACTTTAGGAGCATCCAATCATAGTGTATATACAATGTTTACACCTGAATTGGCTGCTTTCTTGAAAAAAATTGATGCCAGGACACTTGTTCCATTTACGATATACGCCGGGGAGCGTACCGAAGATAACTGGGTGGCATTACCTGACGGAAGATTTGTGCTGACTGCATATGTTGATGATAAAGGCATAGGCATCAACAGGTTCATTGCTCCAGATGGCGTAAAACAACGCAAATTTGTATTTATGGTATTCGACAACAGAGGTAAGCTGCTAAAAGCCCCATATTTATTTCAGGACAGATGATTTATATTAGTAGCTCAAACAGAATACATCATATATTCAATTTATACATATTTTAACTATTATTTTGAGGTTAAAATTATTAAACTGCTATTTTTTGTGTGAGCCTTTGAGCCATCACATCTTTGATCTGTTCTTCAAGTTTAGATTTATAATCTTCTTGTAACCACTCAAGATAGTTTTTGGTCGCTTTTCCCAGGCATTTACCGTATTGCTTTACACGCCAGGTAACTTCAGTTTCTAATTGAGCGGCCAAGGCAAGTGCCTCGGCAATGGTGTCGCTATTATCGGTACACATTTGCGCGTGTTGATCAATTGATGCAGCAATTATGGTGCTGGGCTTCCGTCCTGCTTCAATCGCTTCGTGATAAGCCTGTTGTACATCAAATGCAATCTCTAAGGTATTTGGAAACATGGATCGCATTTCCGAAGGCATTTTATGCGAATCATGACTGCTGTGTATTTGTATACTCTCATTATAGGCATCAGGATGATCAAACACAAACTGCCAGTCAACCGCGGCATTCCATTGGCCAAACCTGTCAACGTTATTTCCCAAATCAATAATGGTAAACGTTTTCTTTTTGGGTAAACGCCTGGAGCCGCGGCCAATCATTTGATGGTACAACGTTAATGATGTGGTTGCCCTGTTTAAAATGACAGTTTGTATGGTAGGTTCATCAAATCCGGTTGTCAGGATAGAAACTGATGTTAAAATAGCATTCTTAGTTTTTTTCAGCCATAGCAAAATATCCGCACGTTCTGTCGCAGTGGTTTCATTGTCCAGATGTTTGGCAGGATAACCGGCGTCGTTAAACATTTGGCAAACCGCCTTTGATGCAAAAATGCCATTATTGAAAATTAATACTTTTTTGTTTTTTGAATGCTCTTCATAAGCATGTAACAATAATTCAAGCATAGCCGGTGAGGCGTAAAGCTCATCTGATGTGGTGGTAGTAAAATCACCGTGAGTACCTGTTTGCAACGTATTCAACTCTACATCATAACGCCATGTTGTTGGCGCGGCTAAAAATCCGTTTTCAATAAGTGATTCAATACTTTCGCCAATAATCAGTTCGTCATAAGTCTTATACATCGGCAAACTGGCATCTGAGCTGTAAGGCGTTGCTGTAACACCAATAACACGGGCATTAGCAAATTTGTCTATCAGTTTCTGGAAAGAATTATGATGAGCTTCGTCTATAATCAAGAGTCCTATATCATCAATGTTTATATCTCCGGTTTCAATGCGATTTTTCAGCGTTTCAACCATGGCTACGTAACATTTAAACTCGTTAGTTTTCTTAACCCGTTTTACTTGACTATTGATTACCTTATTCACTATGCCGCATTTTTTCAAGGTAATGGATGTTTGATTGCAAAGCTCCTGCCGATGCGTTAATATCATAACATTTTGCTTATACTTTAGAATAAACTGGTTGGCGATTTCCGAAAATATGACTGTCTTTCCGCCGCCGGTAGGCAATTGATACAGCAGTTTATAAGTATTGGACACTTGTTCCATTTTAGTAAACAACTTGTTAAGATCATTGCGTTGATAATCGTAAAGCTGGGTATTACATTCAATCATTTTCTTTAAGGTAAATCAGTGTGTTTTATTAAAGATTAGTGCAGTTCAATGTTGCTATCAATTCAGGTTATATTTACTCTCAATCAATAATGTGGCCAAATCCTTCCGTTAAGTCATAAAGAATAGTATAGAGACACATCATGAACATTGCACTCCGCTTACTATAGTGTGTAAAACATTGCAGCGTTTACAAGCAAAAGGTTTAACCGTAGAAAATCAAGACCATGATCGAGCCAATGAGCCGTAATGCGTTTGGCTTCTTTAACAACCTGGCGGTTTTGATAATTGAAGTTGGGTTGAAAATTGTGGAACTATTGTTTGAAAGATGCCACATCAGGCAATTCAAACCAAAATGTTGACCCTTTACCAACTTCGCTTTTAACCGCTATTAAACCGCCATGCAACTGTATGATCTCTGAACTTAAATATAAGCCAATACCAAAGCCTGATATATGTTTGGCCAGCATTGATTCCACACGATAGTATCGGTCAAATATCCGCTTTTGATCTTCTTCGTTTATGCCCAATCCCTGATCTTGGACGCTTACCCGCACCTTATCCGCTATATGCTCACAATGAACGGATATGGGAGTGCCTTTGGGCGAATACTTAACCGCATTATTAATCAGGTTTGTAATAACTGATTCTATTTTGTCTTTATCGGCCTCCAGCATAACCTGCCCGCACTTTTCAAATCGTATGCGCGAGCCGGACATTGTTAGTTCAGCTTCGCCGATTACATCACCCAATAGTTCAGAAAGGTCGAACAGGGATTTTTCAAGCACCATTTTGCCTGACTCAAGTCGCGAAACGTTGAGAAAGCTGTTGATCATAGCCTCCATTTTTTTAACCTGTAAACCAGATTTTGTTATGGCATCCTGCAAAAATGGATCACCACTGTTTTTAAGCTTGATTGCCGTTACCTGTATAAGCGCCTTTAGAGACGTAAGCGGCGTTTTTAGCTCGTGGCTTGTAATACCAATAAAATCATTTTTGCGCTGTTCATCTTTCTTCTGTTCGGTAACGTCGAAAAGCACACCACTCAGGCGGGTGGCTCGATGCCGGTCATCAAATATAGCTTTCCCTTTAGCCCTCACTACACGGGGGCGCTCATCCAACGGGTTCAGTATGGTATAATGAATGTCGTAATTTCCGCCTGATGCGTAAGATACCGCGTCTTCAATACTTTTTGCAACCGCAGCCCGTTCCGGCTCAGCAATCGCTGCTATCGCTTTACTAAGTTCAATATCTTCATCAGGATCAAAACCGAACCATGATTTCGTAATTTCATTGCCAGCGAGTTTTCCTGTTTGCGGATTCAAATCCCAGGTGCCAAGCCCGGCTGCTTCTACCGCCAACTGCAGGTCGTCCTGGCTTATCTTCAGCGCTGCATTCAACATGGCCAAATTCTCATTAATTACAGTTTGCTGGTCATTGGCAGATTGCAGTTCTTCATTAGTTGCCGCAAGTTCTTCGTTGAGTTGCTGTACTTCTTCTCTTGCTTTTACCTGCGCGGTGAGGTCGATAGCGTTAACAATAACGCCAATAATATTGTTGTACGCATCGCGGTATGGCTGGTAAACAAAGTTCAGGTATAGCGTTTCAAGCCTATTATTACGTAGTAATTTTACCGGCCGCTCATTCGCTTCAATAGTTTCACCTGTTGTATATACCCGCTTTAGTAATTCTTCAATTCCCTGGCCTTTGGCTTCGGGCAACCCGTCAAATATCGGCTTTTTCATCAACGCTTGCCGCGGTTTACCCCATAGCTCAATTATCCGGTCATTTGCCACATCAACGATATGATCTGGCCCCATCAGGATGCCTTTGGATACCGGGGAACGCATGATGATGTTAAACAAGCTTTTTTGACTTTGTTCAGCCTGTAACTTAGCGGTCACAAGGTCGGTCACATCAGCCGCGGTGTTCATCACACCGTAAACATTACCCTTGTCATCAAAGAGTGGCGTAAAATCGTAATTAAAATAGAACGGCTTTAGTGCTCCGTCAATCATCAGATCGACCTGGTTATTCCGCGCGTGATAAGCCACACCTGTTCTGTAGACCTCAGCGAGCGCTTCATAAACACCGGTGCCGGCCAGTTCAGGCAATACTTCGGAGTAAGTTCTGCCGATTAAGTCTGAACCGCGGTTCCAGGTATCGATCAGGGCCTGATTAACCATCTCAATACACATTTCCCTGCCTGTGTAAACTGCGATTGGAAAAGGTGCGCTCTCCACCAGGCTGCGTATCTTTTGCTCACTGATGCCAAGTTGGTTTACAATCTCCTGCAAACTACGCTGGCTGATACTTAATTCCTCATTGGTTGCCGAAAGCTCCTCGTTCATGGCAGTCAGCTCCTCGTTTAGGGCCTGCTGTTCACGCTCGCTTTCTAAAAGTTTGTTAGTACGTTCCCTTACCTTTTCTTCAAGATTTTCATTCAATAAGGCAAGCTCGTCCTGCGCCTGTTTCAATTCTTCGTTGGTGGCGGCCATTTCTTCGTTGGCAGCCGTCAGCTCCTCATTGCCGGCCTGCAGTTTTTCAAATGCCTGTTGTAAACGGGCGTTCAACAGCCCGGCTTCCTGTGCGCTTATTTCCAGCATCTTGCGGGCAGTAACATGTTCGGTAACATCATACTTAAAGCTCAATATAGCGTTCACCTCACCATGTTCGTTACGCAGGGGCTGGTACACTACATTAAAATAATGATCACTGAGTTGGCCACCGTTTTCTGAAGCAAGTGGCACACATATCTCGGTATTGATGTAAGGTTCACCGGTACTATACACATTTTTAAGCGTGTGCCATATAGGCTTATCTGCAATCTCCGGAACGGCAGCCAGGAGCGGCATACCCATTACCTCGCGGTTCGGGAAAAGCTCTCGCTGGTATTGCGGGTTAATATAGGAGTACACCATGTCAGGGCCGCTGATGATAGCGATTTGCGCCGGAACGGAATGGAAGAGCATTTCCATCTGATGGCTCAGGTTTTCTGCATATATCTTTTTATTACGCTCCTGATCAACGGACACTCTCAGTATATTATTGTCGATTACCTGCGCCGACACGTTCCGGGTTTCATGGATAATATAAACTATATTGCCGTCAGCGTCTAACACCGGCTTGTGTACAGTATCCCAATGAGTTTCCTTTAAATTGCTGCTGTTGCTATGGTCGGGAACGTCGAACCGTGCCACTGGCATGCGATGTGCTATCCCGGTTGCCAGTACTTTTTCTAATGATGCGGCTATGTCGCCTTCCGCACCGTTCGCCCATTCCGGCACCTTTGGGAAAATATCGAATAAGTATTTGCCGGTGATTTCTTCGCGGCTTTTACCGGTAAGTTTCAAATAATCATCGCTGGCCGTAAGTATATAAAGCGCCGGTGAAAGCACCATGCAGCAGGTGGGAAGAGTTTCGAATACGCGCAAAGCAACAGGCGGCAGAGCCGGATTGCTGTTTGTTTTCATAAATGTGTAGACTGTAGATGTAAATCAATACAAAAATAAGTAAAAAACAAAAAAACTCTACCGGTATATTAGTAAGTAAAAAAATTAATGATTTATGTATTTTTGCAGGCTTTCCCTAATTAAATATTGATGAAAAAAAATAAAGTGTTGCTGGTGGAAGATAATGACGAGATCAGCTCGATTGTAAGTTGGTTACTGGAAGAGGAGGGTTACGCTGTTAATTCCACAACTCACCTGCCGGCAAAGCAACTTGCCGCATTTGAGCCAGACCTTATCGTACTTGACGAATGGCTTGCCGATATCGGTGGGCATATGCTATGCAAAGAGATCAAGGCCATGGCCGAGCTGGCACATGTACCGGTCATTATATTTTCCACAGCTACTGATATTGAAGAACTGATGGCAAGTTGCGGAGCCGACGGCTTTGTGCGTAAACCATTTGACCTGCAAGAATTGACCCGTGAGGTAGGCCGATTGTTGAATCCTCATAAAATTTCCGCCTCTTATAATTGAGAATCACATACGTTTGCAATTCACTCAAACTGCTCAACCGCTTGTGTAAACTATTCGATAAGCTATCCCCGAAGAAATCGTTAAAATGTATAAATCACTTAAGTGTTAATCATTGTTATGCTTAATGGAAAACGATGCGATTACACGATCTAATACTGTTTTAAAGTTACCGTTATAGCTACCTTTTACATTATTGTTGATCATGACTACTGTTGTGGTTTCTATCGTTTTTCCCTTTACAACGGATTGGTATCCTTTTCCTAATATCATTGAACGTTCCGCCAAAGGTATGCTGAGCTGCTTAGCCGGTATTTGTTGTTATTGTCCGGTTCATTAACCTGTTTTTCCAGCACTACCGGATGCTGAGGGTATTTCTTGAAGATGTATTTATTGACAGCTTTGGATGTCGCTTCAGTTCCGAATTCAATAATTATTCCCACCATTTTTTTTCTTTAACCGAGTTAAGATTCCATAGTCTGTCAAGCTTAACTTCAAATCTTCCAGTGTGTTGATTATCAAGAATTGAATAACTGAAACCGGAAGACTTAATTTACATTAAAGTCATGCGATTTTAGCAGCAACAAGATTTCCTCCGTCGACATGAAATTGATGGTCCAGGTGATCCCAAAATCAGGTTTAATCTTGGTTAACATTACACATGGCATAATATCAGCGATACTCAAGCCAGGTCGCCGTCTAAGATATTATTACAATTTGATCTAATAAATAATAGCCTCTCTTTACTAATGCAGCAAAAATGGATGACAAAATTTTAATCATTCAGTCTCCTTAGATGTAGTTTTGAAAGAAGCAACCTTATACTGCTCTGGCGAAACCCCCATATATTTTTTAAATACTCTTGAAAAATAATAAGGGTCATCATACCCCAGTTCAATAGCTACTTCCTTAATTTTTGATTCGTTTGAATAAAGCAACTGGCAGGCCTTTTGCATTTTTATATTAATGAAATAGTCCATTGGCGGCATTCCGGTCGATTTTCTAAACAGGGTTGAAAAATGAGAGCTTGACATTTTATGGTGAGAAGCCATATCATCAATGGATAGTTTTTTATGCAAATTATCACGCATGTGCCTGATGGTTAATGTGGTAAGGTCGGTGCTTTCTTCTTTGGCAACAGGTATATGTTTTTCGGGGAATAAGAAAGTAGCTACAAAACTGTAAAGACAAAAGCTGGTATTACATAGATTTTCTTTACTGTAACCCAACTCAAGGCTTTGGCACATATCATTCCAAAGCTCAATACCTTTGGCGTTAAATGGTATTGGTACCGGGCCTTTATGCTGATCAATATTTAAAAAGCTGTTAAACGTTTTAAGGTTTTCGCCATTAAAATGTACCCAATATATGGTCCATGGGTCTTCGGCATCAGCCCAGTACCTTATACATTGTTCGGTAGCCGGAATTATGGTGTACTGGTTGGCAGTAAGTTGGTATCTTTTATCGCCTATTACATAATTGCCTTTGCCATTAAGGCAATAGAACACAATATTATCTTCGCAGCCTTTACGCCATTCGCGGTAATGGCCGTATGCTTTCGGGAAAAAACCAATATGTGCTACATAGATCTGAAAAAATCCCGGCTCCCTGGTGAAAAATTCTTTATAAACTTTCGGAGGTAAATTGATCAATACCTCTCCTTCAAAGCCATCCCGTTTTTTCATTGTAATTGGTTAGTATAACTGGTGGTAAATTAAAGCATTTTACATTAAAAGCTTTATATGATAAATATAGATAGTATACTGCGTTAATAAAAATAGTATTGAAGAGCAATAGGGGATGAATTCATCAACTACTAAATTTTTTATGAAATTTTATAGCAAGAAGAATAATCCATCAAAATCAAAGTATTAGCTATTAAAATAGCCCCTTGCAGATTTTAATTTTGGAGCAATGGTGCCCACTTACCAATTAACGGGAGCCAGTTATAAATCGCATACCACTTACTTTTAATGTTAAATACTGTCAGGCGTGTTTTACCTGAATTTGAACCGCTTTTTGCGTTTAAATACAGTTTAATAAACATTGTATGAGTAACGGGCGATTTTGAGAACCATTATATGAATACAGATTTATTAGCGGGCAAAGTGGTGCTTTTAACAGGAGGCACCGAAGGTATTGGATTTGAATGCGCAAAAGTATATAATGCAGCCGGTGCAAAGGTTTGTATTATTAGCAACAGTCTTCAAAGTTTAAACCAGGCTAAAAACAATTTACATAACCAGGGTATACATTATGTATGTACCGATATTTCGGTAGCTGATGAAGTGCAAGCTGCGATAGAGGAAACCATAATGGTTTTTGGTAAAATTGATATTGTTCATAATAATGCCGGCATATCAAATCCTTCGAGCACACTTTGCGAAACAACAGATGACGAGTGGAACAGGCTATTTGATGTAAATGTTAAAGGCATCTACCACACTACTAAATACGCTATAGATCAGCTTATAAAAAACCGTGGCGTTATTTTAAACACGGGCAGCCTGGTTGGCGAAATAGGGCAGGAGCGCCACGCAGCATACACGGCAACTAAGGGCGCTATAAGTGCCTTAACCAAATCTATGGCGCTTGATTACGCAGCCAGCGGCATACGCGTAAATGCGGTAGCACCGGCCGGTGTGTGGACGCCGATGCTACGCAGTTGGAGTCATCAGCAAATTAATAAGCATGAAATTGAAGATTATTTAGATAACATTCATGCGCTTGGCTATTGCCCCAACAGCGATGTAATTGCAGATGCTTGTCTTTTTCTTGTTTCAGATCAGGCACGTTTTATCACTGGGTGCGTGCTGCCGGTAACCGGTGGTGCCGAACTGGGCTATCGAAAAATTTTGCAGCCTAATCAGGCAAGTGTATAATAATCCTATTTAAAATCAGAACATATTTTTCATGATAAAAAAGATAGTCATCGATGATAAAAGGTATCGTTTAGATGGTGATGCCGGAAGTGATGCTGTTCACCGCGATCCTGTTTACTCATATGCAGTCACCCAACTGGTAGATGATAATGGCTATACCGGCACAGGGCTGGCCTTTACTTTAGGTGTCGGAAACGAGCTGGTATGCCAGGCTGCCAAGTATTATGCCGAGCAATTAGTTGGTAAGGATATTGAAGAATTGATGGCCGATTTTGGAAGCTTTTTTAATAAGCTATCTAACGATCAGCAGTTCAGATGGCTGGGGCCGCATAAAGGTGTTGTTCAACTTGCATTGGCATCGGTAACAAATGCTTGTTATGATTTATGGGCAAAACGCAGAGGCGTTCCGTTGTGGAAATTACTTACCGGTTTATCACCTGAGCAAGTTGTGGCCACACTTGATCTTACTTATCTCGAAGATGAACTCACCAGGGCCGAAGCTGTGGATCTCCTCACAACCATGCAGAAAGGTGCCGACAGCCGGAAAAGTATTTTGAAAACAGGGTACCCCGGCTATGATACATCAGTAGGGTGGTTTAATTACAGCGATGAAAAAGTGCGCGACAATTGTAAGAAAGCGGTGGATGCAGGGTTTACAGCATTAAAGCTTAAGGTAGGTTCTGAAGATTTTGAGCGCGATATACGCCGGGCCAACCTGGTGCGCGAGGTTGCAGGTGATGAGGTAAAAGTAATGCTTGATGCCAACCAGCAATGGAATTTACCACAAGCCACTTATATTTGTAAGCAGCTTACAAATATGAATCCGTATTGGATTGAAGAACCAACTCACCCTGACGATGTTATAGCACATCAGATACTTGCAAAAACCATTGCACCTGTAAAACTTGCCCTGGGCGAACATGTGCCTAACAAAATTATTTTCAAAAATTATCTGCAGGCCAAAGCAGCATCATTTATCCAGGTAGATGCCGTACGGGTTGGTGGGGTAAGTGAGTTTATTACAGTTAGTTTGTTATGTAAAAAGTACGGCATACCCGTGGTACCTCATGTGGGCGATATGGGGCAAATTCACCAACACCTGGTTTTGTTTAATCATATATCGATGGGGCATGAGGCCTTATTTCTGGAGCATATACCACATTTGAAAAAATATTTCCTTCATCCGGCAAATGTGGTAAACGGCGTATACCAAACGCCTGTGGAGCCAGGCAGCAGCAGCGATTTGTTGCCATCTTAAAAGCATTAGCATATCAAGCAACATGATAAACAGCATCGACGGTGTAATAAGCTTAATATATATTATCGCCATATTTATAATTGGTCTGTGGGCGGGCATCAGGCACAAAGCCAAAAGTAACGGAAGCTCCGCTAATGAATATTTTTTAGCTGGCAAAACCCTGCGCTGGCCTATGATTGGTTTGGCGCTATTTGCTACCAATATTTCATGTATACATTTGGTGAGTTTGGCTCAGAGCGGGTTTGACTCTGGATTGCTTAACGGCAATTTCGAATGGATGGCTTCGTTTACGCTGATTTTGCTGGCAGTATTTTTTGTTCCATTCTATCTCAAATCAGGCGTATCCACGCTGCCCGATTTTTTAGAAAAAAGATATGACCGCGCCAGTCGCGATTGGTTGGCAATTGTATCGGTTGCTTCGGCCATAATAATACATATTGCCTTTTCGTTATTGGCCGGGGGGATTGTGTTGCAAACGCTTTTAGGGATTAATATGTATTATAGCGTTATTGCTATCGCCATCATCACTGCTGTTTACACTATAGTTGGCGGATTAACTGCCGTAGTGGTTACAGAATCCATACAAACGGTGGTGCTGCTCGCCGGCGCTATAATTATGAGTTTGGTTGCTTACAACAAAATGGGTGGTTGGCAACCCATGGTAAACGTGCTCGAGCAAACCAACCAGTTGCAAAAACTGTCAATGATGCGCCCTCACGGCGATGCAAGTGGCTTGCCGTGGTATGCCGTGTTTTTGGGCTATCCTATATTAGGTATTTGGTATTGGTGTGCCGATCAAACTATTGTACAAAGAGTTTTAGGCGCTAAAGACGAAAATCATGGCCGTGCAGGCTCACTGTTTTGCGGTTTCATGAAAATTTTGCCGGTGTTTATTTTTGTTATGCCCGGTTTATTTGCCTGGACCTTGTATAAAACCGGACAGCTAAATATTGATAGTTTAAAGGTAATACACGAGGGCAAAGAAACAATTAACAGCAAAGGAATATACACCCTGATGATCTTACAGCTTGTGCCCAAGGGACTGGCCGGTATACTTGTGGCTGCGTTATTGTCGGGTTTAATGAGCCAGATATCTGGGGCTTTAAACTCCATATCAACTTTGGTAAGTTATGATATGTATAAACGCTGGCGCCCTCAGGCTACTGATGATTCATTAGTGAAAGTGGGAAAGATAGCTGCCGGTGCTTCACTGGTTTTTTCATTATTGCTCTTGCCGCTTCTCAACCGGTACGAAAGTATTTTTAACGGATTGAATGATATTATTGCGCACATTGCTCCGCCCATTACCTGCGTTTTTTTACTCGGGGTGTTTTGGAAAGGGGCATCCGCTCAATCGGCAAAACTTACACTATACCTGGGTTCGGCCTTGGGCGTGTTGGTTTTTATAACCGGAAAGGTTTTTCCGGCATCGCTTATAGGTCAAATACCATTTATGGTAATGGCGTTCTATTTATTTTGCGTTTGTGTGGCCATTCAGGTTGTTACGGCAAAGCTTTACCCTGTAGTTTATAGTCCGCAAAGCGAGGTGCTGTATTGGCAATCGCCATTTGAAGCGCTTAAATCTCCGGGATGGAAAGGTATAGGCAATTACAAGTTTTTGTCGGTTATGCTTATCGTTATCATGTCGGTTCTATTCTGGATATTCCGGTAAGTATTTTCAATCAACTCTCCAATATATTTATCAAATAAGGAGCCTTACAGGTCCTGAATTAATCGTTAGGTAAATTGCTTTAATGGTTGGTTTATTTAGTAGTAAAATACATGCTATTTTTAATTATAGAAAGCACTTGCCCGTGTGATGTTGCTTTTTTACTATCCACGGATGGATTGTTCTTATAGCGCTTGTGTTTAAAATAGTAGAATTATCCATCAACTTTGGTGATTAATCCATTTTTGAGCAATAGATTACTCTCTAAATTTAGGGTACCAATTATAAACAAACATAAAATTATGAAAGTAAACATTTACGCTTACCAGGTAAGTTCCATGTACGCTATTTTAGCCTCAACATCCTGAGCATTAGCAAAATCCTAATCAGTTTTTCCAAAAAAAAGTAAGGTGACTTGATCATCTTAAAGCTTATTTAAACAGCAGTATTACTGCGTAAACAATGTGCTTAAAAGGCCGGTGGCATTGCTATGCCTTTGGCAGAAATCATGCAGTAGTTTAAGTAAGCCAGGAAGCGGTTAGTCTCTTGCGTTAATGCAGTTTGTCGAACAAGCGTATCATCCCCTAAAAGATTTTATTAACAAGATGAAGAAACAACTACAAAAGTGTTGTATTACACCCCATTTTAAAAAGCAAAGTATGCGCTTTGCTTTGATGTGTAGTGTTTTACTGGTATTACTGTCAATTGGCTATACAGGTAAAAGCTATGCCCAAACCGGGAACAAAATTTTAATAACAGGTACTGTAACAGATTCAACGGGCACTAAAATAAGTGGAGCAACCATTAATGCCGTTAATCAAAAAAATGTTGGCGCTGTTACTGATGCCAACGGCTACTTTAGCCTTAATGTAGCTCCGGGCACAGTACTCCGCATAAGTATAATAGGTTATACACCGCAAACAGTAACCGTATCAGCCAATAACAAGGTACTATCGATAGCCTTGGTGTCAACCGCAACTCAAACAGGTGAGGTTGTGGTAACAGCTTACGGACGTAAACAACGAAAAGAAGCCGTTGTAGGCTCTGTAACCACTGTGCAGCCGGGCGAACTCAAAATACCCGCCAGTAACTTAACCAATGCCTTGGCCGGTCAGGTAGCTGGTATTATAGCGTATCAACCCAGCGGTCAGCCGGGGCAGGACAACGCCTCGTTTTTTATCAGGGGCGTAACTACGTTCGGCTATAAGCGCGACCCATTGATTTTAATTGATAACGTAGAATTATCAACAAGCGACCTTGCCAGGCTGCAGGTTGATGATATAGCCAGTTTCTCGATATTAAAGGATGCAAGTGCTACGGCATTATATGGCGCCAGAGGTGCCAATGGTGTAATATTAGTTACCACCAAAGAAGGTAAGGTAGGCAAGGCAGCCATCAATTTCAGGGTTGAAACCTCCACGTCTCAATCTGTTAAAAACCTTCAACTGGCTGATCCTATTACTTACATGCGTTTGTTTAACGAGGCCACCATTACGCGCGATCCGTTAAGCCCGCTTCCGTTTACTCAAAATAAAATCATCAATACCCAGGCTACTCTTAACAACGCGCCAGGAAGCAACAAATATGTTTATCCGGCGGTTGACTGGCTTAACATGCTCTTTAAAAAACGCACTACAACACAGCGTGCCGATATGAGTGTAAGTGGTGGCGGCGGTGTAGCTCGTTATTATGTATCTGGCTCGTATAATATTGACCACGGTATACTGCGCCAGGACATTAACAACAATAACGATAACAATGTTAAGTTTCGCAACTACCAGATACGCTCAAACGTAAATGTTAACCTTACCAAAACTACCGAAATGGTGGTAAGGTTATCAGGCACATTTAATGATTATAATGGCCCGCTTACCAGCGATGCGTCCTTTTCTACTGATTTATATAATATAGCCATGCATACCAGCCCGGTATTGTTTCCGGCTTATTACGAACCCGATGCTGCTAACCAAAAAAACCCAGCACATACTTTTTGGTAATGCGCTTGCACCTGGCAGCAGCGGTCAATCAAATGCCATTGCCTATGTAAACCCGTATGCCTCATTACTACGCGGACATAAAAACTTTTCACAGTCGCGTATGTCGGCTCAGTTGGAATTAAACCAGGACCTGAAATTTATTACGCCCGGGCTTAATGTTCATGGCTTATTTCACACCAACAGGTATTCGTACTTCGAGTCGTCAATGGGCTACTCGCCATTTTACTACAATATTGGCAGTTATGATAAGTTAAGCAACGTTTACACCTTATCATGGTTAAACTCACAGCCCGGAGCAGCTACAGAGTATCTGGCTTACAATAATGACCCTAAAACAAGCAGCTTAAATACTTATGTGTTTTTTCAGGGTGTAATTGATTACAGCCGCAGGTTTGGCAATCATAACGTAAGCAGTTCTTTAATTGGTACACAGCAGCAAACCTTATACGGTAATGCAGGTACGCTATTTAACTCATTGCCCTATCGTAACCTAACCTTAGCGGGCCGCGCTACCTACTCGTACAAAAGCCGTTACTTTTTAGAGTTTAACTTTGGTTATAATGGTACCGAGCGCTTTTCAAGCAATAACAGGTATGGGTTTTTTCCAACCATTGGCGGCTCTTGGATAGTGTCTGAAGAAAAGTTTTGGGGTAATAAGTTATACGATGTAATTTCTCGAATGAAGCTTCGCGCCAGCTATGGTCTTGTTGGCAACGACCAGATCGGCTCTCAGCGTTTTTACTACCTATCTGATGTTAATTTAAACGGCGGCAACCCGGCAACCTTCGGTACTAATAATGGATACACCCGTAATGGGGTAGTAATTAATAACTATTCAAATACGGATATTACCTGGGAAACTTCGCGCCAGTTAAACCTGGGTATGGAGTTAACGCTGTTTAAAAACTTAAACTTAGTTGCCGAGGTTTACAAATACCACCGGTATAATATTTTGCAAACACGTACCGCCATTCCTACCACGGTTGGGTTGGAATCAAGCGTGAGCGCGAATTTTGGTACGGCAAACTCAAAAGGTATCGATCTGCAGGCTGATTATAAACAAACGTTAAGCAAAAGTTTATGGTTGCAGGGCAGGGGTAACTTTACGCTGGCATCAACTAAGTATGACAAGTACGAAGAGCCCCAGTACAATGAGGCTTACCGCTATCAATCGGGCCAGTATATTAACCGCAACTATGGCTATATAGCCGAGCGTTTGTTTGTTGATGATGTTGAAGCACGTAACTCGCCAACCCAGATATTTTCGAGTAATGGTGTTGCACCCCAAGGGGGCGATATTAAGTACCGCGATTTAAATGGCGATGGTAAAATTGATGGTGCCGACCAAACCTTTATCGGCTTTCCAACCGTTCCGCGCATAGTTTATGGCTATGGCTTATCGTCGGGCTATAAAAACTTTGACCTATCGGCATTCTTCCAGGGACAGGCACAAGTATCTTTCTTCATCGACCCGAGCCGTACAAGTCCGTTCATTCAAAGCCCTGATGCAGCTTACGCAAGCGGCAACACCCAGTTGCTGAAAGCCTTTGCCGACGACCATTGGTCTGAAGATAATCAAAACCTGTATGCTCAATACCCACGCCTGGGTGTAAACGGTGCACAGATTGAAAATAACCGTCAAAACAGTACCTGGTGGATGCGCAGCGGTAGCTTCATGCGGTTAAAGTCGTTAGAAATTGGCTACACGCTTCCGCAGCGCATAGCGCAAAAAATGAAGATGACCAAGTGCCGTATTTACTTCAACGGATTAAACTTATATACCTGGAGCCCTTTCAAGCTTTGGGACCCGGAAATAGGAGGCAATGGCTTTGCATACCCTATTCAAAAGGTGTTTAACATTGGTCTTAATGTTAACTTATAATAACAGCATAAGTGATGAAAATAAAGGATAAAATTCAAATAGTGTGTTTGGCGGTGAGTTTGCTGTTAGGCACTTCCTGTAAAAAGTATCTTGATGTGGCCCCCGATAATACCGGCACCCTCGAGTATGCTTTCAGAAACCGTAACGAGGCCGAAAACTACCTGTTTACTTGCTATGCTACGTTACAGCAATTTTACGATGTATCGGCCAATGCCTCTTTCGTAACCTCGGGCGAAATAATTTACCCCAACAACCTCTCTAAGCATCCGCTTAACGAAACGGGCTTTAATTTACTGCGCGGAACGCAAACGAGCAGTAATCCCGGGTTAAACTGGTGGGACGGTGAAAATCACGGGCAATCGATATTCAGGGCGTTAAGACGCTGTAATATCATGCTCGAAAACATCAACAACCCGGTTGATTTAACCGAGACAGAAAAAAGACGCTGGATTGCCGAAGTGAAGTTTTTAAAGGCTTACTATCATTTTTACCTGGCGCGCATGTATGGACCAATTCCGCTCATTAAAAATAACTTGAACATTACCGATGATATTCAAAGTATGAAGGTGAAGCGTGAAACCATGGACAACGTATTTGCCTACATCGTATCATTATTGGATGAAGCCGCGCCCGATCTGCCAGCTGTAATTGGTAACCAGGCGCAGGAGTTGGGCCGAATAACCCGTTCCATAGCCTTATCAGTAAAGGCAGAAGTGCTTGTTACGGCAGCAAGCCCGTTGTTCAATGGTAACGCCGATTATACCAGTCTTAAAAACAAAGACGGGCAGGCCTTATTCTCGCCATATAATGCTCAAAAATGGCAAGTGGCGGCTGATGCATGCAAGGCGGCTATAACCGAGTGCGAGGCTCGCGGTGCTAAGTTATATACATTCATTGCACCCGCCAATATCACAAAACTACCCGATTCGTTACGTACGGTTTTAACACTGCAAAACGCTGTTACCGAGAAATGGGAATTAAACTCCGAATTGATCTGGGCATTAAATCCCACGTTTCCGTTCCAGGGGTATGCAACACCGCGTATGACCTCTAAGTCGGCCATTAATATATTTTCAAACCCTTCAACCTTTGCGGTGCCGTTGGCTATGCAGGAAACGTTTTATACTGATAAAGGCGTGCCTGTAAGTGAAGATAAAACCTTTGATTACGCTAACCGGTACAGCATTAAAACCGGCGACAATGCGAGCCGCTTTTACATAGCTAAAGACTATGCTACCGTTAAAGAACATTTTAACCGCGAGCCTCGCTTTTATGCCAGCCTTGGTTTTGATGGCGGCATTTGGTTTGGTAACGGTAAAGTTGATGTTAACGATATGTACCACGTAGAAGCACGTGGCAATAAATCGTTAGCTGGTCCTAAAGATTTAAACACCTTGAACATAACCGGTTATTGGCCTAAAAAGCTTGCCAATTATTTATCCGTTTATGATGATGGTTTTCAGGAGCAAAGCTTCCGTTTACCTTTAATTCGTTTGTCGGGTTTATACCTGCTTTACGCCGAAGCACTTAATGAAGTAAGCGGCCCCACAGCCGAGGTTAACACTTATGTTGACCGTGTAAGGGCCCGTGCAGGCTTAAAAGGAGTTCAGGAATCGTGGACGTCTTTCTCAAACAATCCATCAAAGTATACCACAAAAGACGGCATGCGCCAGATTATACACCAGGAGCGCCGCATCGAGCTTTGTTTTGAAGCCCAAAGCGGTTGGGATTTGCGCCGTTGGAAAGAGTTGCAAAACATACTAAGCGTACCCATGCAAGGCTGGAACATATATGAAGAACAGGCAGTTAATTATTACAAACCCAACACGGTGTTTGTATCGGTATTCGGTTTAAGAAACTACCTGTGGCCTATAAAAGACAACGATTTAATTATAAACAGTAACCTGGTACAAAATCCTTACTGGTAGTATTATTAATTAATGCAATAAACAAGCAAGTTTATGAAAGCTGTTAAAAATAAGATATTAAGATTAGGCGTATACCTGCTGGTACTTGCCATGATCTCCCTTGCCGCCTGTAAAAAAATGGAAGGGTATAATACCGGCCCCGTATCTACCGATACCACCAAACCCGGAACAGTAAGCAATGTAAAAGTTACCAATTTTAACGGTGGCGCTTATATTACTTACAACTTGCCTAATTCAAGTAACATACTGTATGTTCAGGGGCAATATAAAATAAACGATAAAACCACCCGTCAAACCAAGTCAAGCTATTACACCGACACCATTTTGGTTGATGGTTTTGCTCAAAGTAAGGATTACGATGTAACCCTGAATGTAGTGAGCCGTGCCAATGTAATGTCGGACCCGGTGGTTGTAAAGGTTCATCCCGATGTTCCGATCTATAAACTGGTTAAGCCAACGGTTAAAATAGTAGCCGATTTTGGTGGAGTGACTATAACTGCCTTAAATCCTAAAAAGAAGGAAATGGGTTACATTTTGCTGGCACTCGATAATTCTACCAATGCCCTTGAGGTGCAAGATCAGCATTACAGTAATTCAGATACGGTGCAATATTCGGTACGCGGGTATGAGGCAAAATCAAGAAGATTTGGTCTTTACGTAACCGACAAATTTGGAAACATATCAGACACAACGTTGATTACCTTGACACCACTGTTTGAAGCCCTGCTGGATAAGAGTAAATTTTCGAGCTACCGCACCAATAGTGATAGTCCTATTGCTTATGGTTGGGATGTGCCGTATTTATGGGACGGTAAAACCGACGGTTATTCAAACGGTTGGCATACAGCTCCAGGTGTACCCGGTCCAATGCAGGTTACGTTCGGCTTGGGCGTATCGGCTCAGTTAAGCAGGTTTATATTGTGGGAAAGGCCGCTGGAATATACCTATGCGCATGGCAACCCACGCGATTTTACCATGTGGGCATCTAATGCAGCATCTCCTCAGGATGTAAGATTGCCAGAGGTGGCAGCAGTAGGCACAGTTGTGGGTGATTGGGTCAATTTGGGAAATTATCGTTTCCCACCTCCGCCATCGGGCCTTACGCCTGGTTTTACCAATGCTGCCGATGAGGATTTTGTTAAAAAAGGAGTCAACTTCAACTTTGCAAGCGGATCGCAACCAGTAAGGTACCTGCGTATGATGGTGCACCGTACATGGTCAAACGGCGACTTTGCACATGCCATGGAAGTTTCAGTTTACGGAAAAGTTCAATAGCACATCTTAATTATAAAAATTACATGAAGAATTTATATAAACTGCTTTTGGCTTTCCTGGTGGGAGTGGCCATTTACAGTTGCAGTAAACAAGACACCGATTTTAAAAACTTTTTGGGCGACAAGGAGATCACTTACCCAGGTATTGTATCAAACGTACGCTCGCGTGCAGGTAATTTGCGTACTGCCCTCGTGTGGAACCCAAGTCCTGATCCAACCGTTAGCCGATACGTAATCTATTGGAATAACCGGGCAGATTCATTGGTAGTTACATCAAATAATCACAACCCGGCCGATACCATTCGTGCCATTGTGCCTAACTTAAACGAGTACATTTACTCCTTTACCATATTTTCATATGATGGTAAGGGAAATCGCTCGGTGCCGTTGAGCGTAAATAATGTGAAAGTATATGGGCCGGTTTACCAAAGTGGTTTACAAAACCGTGCATTTAACGCGGCCAACCCATATGTGGTTAACCCCGATGGCTCTCTTAAACTCAATTTTTTACAACAGGATACAAGCGTTATAACCGTGGGTACAACCATAAGGTACACCAACCGCTCAGGCGTTATTGAGGAGCGTATAATTCCTCGCGATAGCTTGTCTATCACCATACCTAATTATAAGGGAAATACCCAAATTCAATATCGTACTGGTTATTTACCTGAAAAAAGCGCTTTAGACATATTCAACGTATCTAAGTTCGACAACTTTGCTACCATTGCCGATGGGTTGTCTGTTTGTAGTAAATCCTTATTTAAGGAAGTACGCTTGACGGGTGATGCCGGTACCTACAGTTCTGAAACTACCATAAGTAAGCTTTGGGATGGAAGTAACGGTCCACAGGGCTACCCCAACATTTTCCATAGCGATGGAGATCATCGCTTGCCGCATACCATCACTTTTGATATGGGTAAGGTTTACACCGGTTTAAGCCAGGTTGAACAAACCGGGCGCGATTGCTGTAATAACCCCGATCAGTATGAAATTTGGGGTATAGCCGACATAACTAATGCCGCTACAACACTTAATCCTAATGATGCCGGCTGGCCGGCCGAAGCACAGGCAAAAGGCTGGAAGCTTTTGAAAGATGTGAGGCGTACTGATGACGGTCGTGCCGCGCTAAAAATAGCGTTGGATAGCAACCTGCCTCCGGTAAGATACATCAGGGTTCGTATAAAACATGTTACCACCGGCGATAGCTATTACAGTAACATGAGCGAAATGACTTTCTTTAATGATGTATTTAAATAAATAAAAACTATCAGTGTATTAAGGCCGGGCTTTACTGCCCGGCCTTATGCTATTAACGGTTATTTATAAATCATTAAAGAGCATGAATGGACTATAAATTTCATATAAACTCTAATTGTTAATTTGTAATAGTAAAAAAAGTTGAACTTTAATTATGCAAACTTTGTGAAACGGATTTGCGTTGCGGCAGTAATTTTACTGCCTTTTACAGTATTGTATGCCAGTGCACAAAGCAATTACGATAAATGGAAAGGTTTTGAGCGTGTATCCGTTAAGGTAAATAATTTTAACGGGTATTATGTAAAACCTCAACATCCTTTAAAGGGCAACCCGTGGGTTTGGCGGGCATCTTTTCCTGATTGGCATACTGATATTGATAGTATACTTTTAACAAAAGGATTCCATATTGCTTATCTGGATGCCGATAATTTATATGGCAATGCGTTGGCCATGCAAGCCTGGGATGCTTTTTACCGGCAACTTACAGCACAGCTAAACTTATCAGCTAAACCAGCACTCGAAGCTGTGAGCAGGGGAGCTTTATATGCTTTGACATGGGCTAAGCGTAATCCCGATAAGGTAAGCTGTATTTATGCCGAAACGCCCGTTTACGATGTTAAAAGCTGGCCCGGGGGTAAAGGGAAAGGCATTGGCGACAGCGCCGCCTGGAATGAATTTAAATCAATATTTAAGTTTACCGAACAACAGGCACTTGCTTATCATGATAACCCAATTGATAATTTAGAAGGCTTAGCAGCTTTTAAAGTTCCCGTGCTTAATGTAGTTGGGTTATGGGACCAAATAACGCCGCTTGCCGAGAATGCTGCCTTGTTTGTAAGCCGTTACAATGCCTTAGGCGGCCCTGCGACGGTTATACCCGTTACAGCAGGCCCTCAAACCATGAACGGGCATCATATCCCGATACCAAATGTTGAGCAACTGGCTAATTTTATAATAAATAATACCGCCGCTATTGAGCCTTTACCTTATTCAAGGTACATAAATGTTAGGTCGGGCATTGCAAATTTTGAGCGATCTGCTGTGATCAAAAAGAAAGCTGTAGTTGCGTTTTTAGGAGGATCAATAACCTACAACCCTGGCTGGCGGCAAAAGGTATGCACCTATCTTCAGGAGTTTTACCCACAAACCCAATTTCGTTTTATTGCTGCAGGCATTCCTTCATTAGGTAGTTTACCACATGCGTTTCGGTTGCAGCAGGATGTGCTCGATTCGGGTAAGGTGGATCTGCTTTTTTTAGAAGCCGCGGTAAACGATCGAGTTAACGGCACTGATAGTCTTACCCAGGTTCGTGATCTGGAAGGAATTGTAAGGCATGCCAAAAGAGCTAACCCTAATATGGATATTGTGATGATGGAGTTTGCCGACCCTGATAAAAATCATGATTATGACGGGGGGAAAACGCCGGTCGAGGTTACCAACCATGAATTGGTAGCCAATAGTTACGGTTTAGCCTCAATTAATTTGGCTAAAGAGGTGCATGATAAAATAAAGAACAGGGAATTTAGCTGGGATGATGATTTTAAAGACCTTCACCCATCGGTTTTTGGGCAGGAATTATACTTTGCCAACATTAAGGAGTTGTTTGCCATATGCCGTGAGAAAACTGCCCAGGCAACTGTTGTTTACAAACAATTACCCTCAAAGCTAAATAAGTTTAGTTTTGCCAACGGCTCGTATTATACTATTAAAAACGCTAAAACTGACAAAAACTGGAGTTTAAATGCTAACTGGCATCCCACAGATAATACCGGCACCCGTGAAGGATTTGTGAATATTCCGGTGTTGAGTGCTACAACGGCCGGAGCAAGGCTTACACTAAAATTTAAAGGTGATGCCATTGGCATAGCAGTATTATCCGGACCTGATGCCGGAGCGATCAACTATTCAATTGATAATGGGGCTTACAAGCGTTTGTCATTATATACACCCTGGAGCAGTTCTTTGCACTTGCCTTGGTATTTGTTATTGGGGGCGGGGTTGAGTAATACTACCCATAGTTTGAGCATTATAATAGATGATGCTAAACCTGAAGGCAGTTTGGGCAAGGCCTGCCGCATTGTAAATTTTTTGGTAAACAAACCTTGATAGGAGCGGGATTATATCGAAGAATAATCCATCCTGTTTAAAGTTTTATCCATTTTTAAACAAATGGCGGCTTAATATTTTTACCAAAGCCAATTATAAAATCCACTGCCGTCAGTTCGATAAAAAAAGAATGCGGTACAGTTTAAGTATCTCCGATGAAAAAAATTCTATTTAGCCTTATAGTAGTAACTGTAAGTATTCAAAGTAATGCCCAGTCTTTAAAGGTATGGTTTAATAAGCCGGCCTCTCAATGGGAAGAAACATTGCCCTTGGGTAACGGCAGGCTTGGCATGACGCCTACCAGCGGTGTAATTGATGAAAAGATAGTACTCAATGATATAACTTTATGGTCAGGTGCGCCACAGGATGCTAATAATTACGAAGCCTACAAAAGCCTGCCCAAAATAAGGAGCTTACTTGCCGAAGGTAAAAACGACGAGGCGCAAGCACTTATCGACAAGAATTTTATATGCAAGGGCATTGGTTCGGGGGGAGTACCATTTGGCTGTTACCAGATGCTGGGCGATTTGGATATACGTTTTAATTACGCCCAACAACTCAGTGAGGCAGATGTAAAAGAATACTACCGCGAATTATCACTTGATAATGCGGTTGCCAAATGTTCGTATCGTATTGGCGGCGTAACTTACCATCGCGAGTATATAACCAGTTTTGGCACCGATGTTTGCATGGTACGCCTCTGGGCCGATAAACCGGGGCAAATTAGCTGTAATATAAAACTTACCCGTCCCGAAAAATCAAAAACGGATGTTACAAAAAACACGCTTCAAATGGAAGGCGAACTTAACAGCGGCACCGCTGAGCCCGGCATGCAGTATTTGGCCAAAGTGCAGGCCAAACTAACCGGAGGTAAATTAAATGCCAATGGTAATACTCTCGAAATAAAAAACGCCAATGAAGTGGTGCTGTATGTATCGGCATGCACAAATTACAAAAATTCTGCTTATAAAAATTATATAACAAAACAGTTAAATGAGGCTTTTAACGGTAACTATAACCTCCAAAAAAAACAGCATATAACAAAGTATCAAAAGCTTTTTAACCGTGTTAATGTAAAAATAGGCAACAATACGGCAGCTCAGTTGCCAACAAATGAACGTTTGGCAGCATTTCGCACAACGCCCGACAAAGATTTGGCCTTGCCTGTGTTGTTTTATCAGTTTGGCCGCTACCTGTCAATAAGCAGTACCAGGGTAGGTTTGCTTCCGCCTAACCTGCAAGGCTTATGGGCTAATCAAGTACAAACGCCGTGGAACGGCGATTACCATTTGGATGTTAACGTGCAAATGAATCATTGGCCGTTGGAAGTGTCAAACCTATCGGAACTTAATCTACCGCTGGCCGAGTTGGTTAAGGGCATGGTTAAACCCGGAGAGCGCAGCGCCAAAGCCT
This sequence comes from Mucilaginibacter terrae, assembly GCF_031951985.1. Classification (NCBI taxonomy): domain Bacteria; kingdom Pseudomonadati; phylum Bacteroidota; class Sphingobacteriia; order Sphingobacteriales; family Sphingobacteriaceae; genus Mucilaginibacter; species Mucilaginibacter terrae. The sequence goes on from NZ_JAVLVU010000001.1 coordinate 5,159,402, forward strand.
ACTACAATGCTGATGGTTGGGTGGCGCACGTGATAACCAACATATGGGGTTTTACCGAACCGGGCGAAAGCGCATCATGGGGAGTAACCAAATCAGGTTCGGGGTGGTTGTGCAATAATTTATGGGAACATTACGCCTTTTCAGAAGATAAGAATTATCTGAAAACTATTTACCCCATATTAAAAGGATCGGCCATGTTTTACAGCAGCATGCTTATTCACGATCAAAAAACCGGCTGGCTGGTTACATCACCATCATCATCGCCCGAGAACAGCTTTTACCTTCCCAATGGTAAAACTGCCAGTATATGTGAAGGCCCTACAATTGATAATCAAATCATCAGAGAGTTATTTGCCAACGTAATTACCGCTGCTAAAGCTTTAAATACTGACAAGGCATTGGTAAAAAGCCTCGAATATAAGTTGAAACAGCTCCCACCGGCAGGTATGGTAGCTAAAGACGGCCGTTTAATGGAGTGGTTGCATGAATATAAGGAAACTGATCCGCAGCATCGTCATATCTCTCATTTATACGGCTTATTCCCGGCACCGCTTATTACCCCCGAATTAACACCGGAGCTTGCCGAGGCTTGTAAAAAAACCTTGGATGTTAGGGGAGACGATGGCCCAAGTTGGTCAATTGCTTACAAACAACTGTTTTGGGCACGGCTGCACGACGGCAACAGGGCGTACAAACTCTTTAAAGAAATTATGAAACCCACACTTAAAACCGATATTAATTATGGTGCAGGTGGTGGCGTTTACCCCAACCTGCTTTCGGCAGGGCCGCCGTTTCAAATTGATGGCAACTTTGGTGCAGCTGCTGGTATTGCCGAAATGCTTATACAAAGCCATGCAGGTTTTATTGAGTTGTTACCTGCCATACCTGATCAATGGAAAACATCAGGCAGTGTAAGCGGTATAAAGGGTAGGGGGAACGTTACCTTGAGCTTCACCTGGAAGAATGGTAAAGTAACAGCCTACAAAGTCACAGCTCCTGATGCCCGCCGGGTTAAAATAAAGGTTAACGGGGTATTAAAACAAGTAGTAATTACCAAAGCCTGATTTACCTATGATACTAATTAGGAGATTTTTTTTAGTTGCCATTTTTTGCTATTTAGGCTTTCTGTCGTCATTTGCAAAGCAAAAAGATATAAGGCTTGCATTGCAGAAAGCAAACGTTGATATAGTAAAAATGGCGTATGGGAAAGCCGGGTTAATAACATATAATCTTAAAACAGGCACATATAGCGTTACTGATAATGGACATAGCTATATCAGTAGTGCTTTTGCAAACCTGAAGTTGAATGATGATACCCTTTCATCAACCGGCAGCTTTAGCCGTAAGTATAGCAAGACCGTTATTTCGAACGGATTTGGCAAAGGAACCAGGCATGTTATCACATTAACCGCAAGCGGAATGCCATTGTTGCAACAAATATTTTATACCTATCCAGGCCGCAATTATTTTTTTGTGCAATTAAAAGTTACCGGCAAGCAATTGACAAGTAATTATATGTCGCCGCTTGTAGCCCGGTTTACATCATTAGGTAAAGGAGAGCGTAGCATTTTTATGCCATTTGATAATGATACTTTTATAAGCTACAATGCTAAAGATTTAAATAAAGGAGTTACCAATACCAGCGCTGAAGTTGGCTTGGTTTACAATTCCGAAAAAAATGGCATCATAGCCGGTTCGGTTGAGCATGAACTTTGGAAAACAGGTGTAAGCGTAGCCAATTTAACCAATGCGCACAATTTAAAAGTATGGGCCGGATATGCCGACAAGGATGTAACGCGCGATACCGTGCCTCATGGTATAGTAAAAGGAACCGTACTGCAATCGCCCTTAATGATGGTTGGCTATTTTGCCGATTGGCGCAAAGGATTGGAGGAGTACGGAAAGTGTAACCGAATTGCCGAACCACCATATGTATTCAATTGGACCAAGGCAACCCCCATTGGCTGGAATAGCTGGGGCGTACTGCAGGATAAGCTTACTTATGATAAAGCTGTTGAAGTAACCAATTTTTTTGCCGACAGTCTTAAAGCTTTCCGCTCAGGCAGTACCGCTTATATAGATTTAGATGCCTACTGGGACTTTTTAAAACAAGGCGATGATTTTAGTAAATTAAAAGAATTTGCAGATTACTGTAAAAGTAAAGGCTTACAACCCGGCGCATACTGGGCGCCTTTTACCGATTGGGGCCATAAAAGTGGCGGCAGCCGTAAAGCCGAAGGAAGCGATTACACCTATGCTGAGTTATGGACCAAAACAGGCAGGGGATATCATGATATTGATGGCGCGAGGGCATTAGATCCAACGCATCCGGGTACAAAAAAACGTATAGATTACTTTATAGATCATTTAAAGGCATGTGGTTTTAAAATGATCAAGATCGACTTTTTAGGTCATGCGGCCATAGAGGCCAAGCAGTTTCATGACCCTGCGGTTACTACAGGCATGCAGGCGTTTCGTGTGGGCATGGAGTATCTGGTTAACAGGATGGATAATCAAATGCTTATTTATGCGGCTATATCGCCCAATATAGCTACCGGTCGGTATGTACACAGCAGGCGTGTGGCTTGCGATGCCTTTAAAACCATCGAACATACTAAGTACACGCTTAATAGTCTTAGCTATGGCTGGTGGCAAACATATGTTTACAATTTTATAGATGCCGATCATGTGGTGTTTGCCAATGAGCCAATTGGCGCCAACAGGGCAAGGCTGCTATCTGCACTAATTACCGGTACATTTATTACAGGAGACGACTTTTCGGCAAATGGGGTTTGGAAAGAACGGGCAAAGCAATTTTACCAAAGTAAAGCACTGCTTAAAGTATTAAAAAGCGGCAAAGCTTTCCAGCCGGTAGATGCCGCTACAGGTATTGGCGCGTCAACTGCTTTTTGGCGCAGGGATGGTAATGAATTTTACCTGGCCGTTTTTAATTACGATAAAGAAGCACAGCATCATGATATAACCTTTGCTGAATTAGGCATCGATCCGAGAGATATCAGGCAATGCACTGAAATACTGCAAGACAAAAGCTTTGCGTATAGTAATAAGCTAAGCATCGACATTGCCGGTGCAGATGCGGCACTCTACAAGTTTAATCTGAACAAATAATTTTTACATCTACCTTTAGCATGACCATAAAGCAGCATTTTACCTACCTAAAATTCACGATCATTCTGATAGCTACATTTGGTAAGCTCTCGGCCCAGGTAATTACCATTCCTATCGAAACTTCGAGCAAGGCTGTTGTGCTTCAGGTTGGTGCCGATAAGCAGTTGCGTACCATTTACATGGGGCAAAAGTTAGCCGATAGCAAAGAGTACGAAAGTATATCCAATGAGTACAAGCAAACTGAAGATCATGCTGGTTTGCTCAATTCGGCTTATACACCTTCGGGGGCACGGAATTTGGTTGAGCCGGCCATTACCGTAACACATACTGACGGCAATCAATCTCTTGACCTGCGGTACGTTAGTCATGAAGTAAAAACTGTAAGCGAAGGTGTTTCTTTGCTTACAGTTACATTACAAGATAATGTTTATAATTTTTACGTAACGCTGTGTTATAAATCGTACAACAAAAATGATGTAATTGAGCAATGGAGTATAATAAGGCATAATGAAAAGAGCAGCGTAACCTTGCAGAAATTTGCTTCTGCCAACTTGCATATAAAGGGCAATGGCTTTTGGTTAAAGCAGTTTCATGGCGATTGGGCTAAAGAGATGCAGCCCGAAGAATCGAAGCTTACGCATGGCATCAAAACAATCGACTCCAAATTAGGTACACGTGCAAATTTATTTATGCCATCAGTGTTTGCCATATCTATGGGCAGTCCGGCACATGAGGATGAAGGAAGTGTGCTTTTAGGTGGCTTGGAATGGAGCGGCAATTTTAAGGTGGATTTTGAAGTTGATAACCAGGATAACTTACGGCTTATTGCCGGAATGAATAATTACGCCTCTGCTTATAAACTTAAAGCGGGCGATGAATTTGCTACCCCGCCGCTGGTTTATACCCTGTCAAACCAGGGAACTGGTTATGCCAGCCGAAACCTACAAAGCTGGGCCCGTAACTTTAAAATATTAGAAGGCAAGGGTAACAGGCTAACATTGCTGAATAATTGGGAAGCCACCTACTTTGATTTTAACGAGCAAAAGCTTGGTGAGTTACTTAAAGATACCCGCAAACTGGGGGTGGACTTATTTTTACTTGATGATGGCTGGTTTGGCAATAACTATCCCCGTAATGGCGACAATGCTGGTTTGGGCGATTGGCAGGAAAACCGCAAAAAACTACCTAACGGCATTGCCTCAATTGCCAGGCAGGCAGCAGCAGATGGTGTGAAATTTGGAATATGGATTGAACCTGAGATGGTTAATCCTAAGAGCAATCTGTATAAAAATCATCCCGATTGGGTGGTTAAGCAACCTAAGCGCGACGAGTATTATTTTAGAAATCAGCTGGCTTTGGATCTAAGCAACCCTAAGGTACAGGATTTTGTATATCACATCGTCGATTCTTTGTTTATTAAAGCACCATCGCTTGCTTATATAAAATGGGATTGTAATGCTGTTATTTACAATGCCTATTCTGTGTACCTCAAAAGCGAGCAATCTAATTTTTATGTTGAATATGTACGCGGACTGTATAAGGTTTTGCAAAAAATTAGGGCTAAGTACCCAACAGTTCCTATTATGCTTTGCTCAGGTGGCGGCGGCCGCGTTGATTACGGCGCTTTGCAGTACTTTACCGAGTTTTGGCCAAGTGATAATACTGATCCTATGGAGCGAATATTTATTCAATGGAACTATTCTTATTTTTATCCTGCAATTGCTACATCAGCCCACGTTACTGATTGGGGCAAGCAGCCTATAAAATTCCGTACTGATGTGGCCATGATGGGTAAGCTTGGATTTGACATCGTACTGGACAAGTTAAGCTCTTCTGATATGCAGTTTTGCCAGCAAGCTGTTGTGAATTATAACAGTATAAAAGAAGTGATATGGCATGGTGACCAATACCGTCTCCGTAGTCCTTATGAGCATAACATGGCGTCGATGATGTATGTAGACGAAGCCAAAACCTCGGCGGTTATATTTAATTACCTGGTAAATAACAGGTATGGTGAAAGCAGTAGATTACCTGTTAAACTAAAAGGACTTGACCCCCAAAAGCGCTACCGGATAGAGGAGGTCAATGTCTATCCCGGTACACGAACCAGTATAAATTCAAATTTTCAACTTTCAGGTGATTTTTTGATGAACGTTGGTATTAATCCCGATGTAAACGCACAGCGCACCAGCGTTATTTTGAAAATAGTTCAGGTTAAATAGCGTTTCAAAAGCACAGATGGTTTCTATTCCTTTACGATAGATGAATGCTCCAATACATAACAGCGCATATCCTTTGATTTATGTAACTTAACTAACCTTTAACGATCATAATTTCATCCAATATGCCTTATTCGCCGGATACCTGCAGGTATGTCAGAGCAGATTAAAAATAAGATCATGCAGCCCTTCTATAGACGAACCCGATCCCGGTAAAAGGAACAGGCTTGGGACGCTCACTGAATTGCGGTATCATCGTTAAGGTTCATAACGGTGACGAAAGCCAGAAAAGGATATTTATGGCCTTTAAAATTACGTCACCTATATAGTAAAATTAAAGCAGTCAATAACGACATCCTAACCAAACCGGAAGCCTAAATAGATGCCTATCTGAATGATCAAAAAGCTTTAGTAAATGGTTTGCCCTCGGTCAATAATATCGCTGATCAGTTGAGTCTGACACTCAGGTATCTGAGTGATCTGCTGCGTAATTTAACCGGTCAAACCACGCAACAGTTTATCCACGGAATAATGATCGATAAAGCCAAAGAATATCTTCATTGATCCATCACTTGTCGTCATGCAAATTCACTGTTGAGGGGATAAGAACCGCTTTGGATAAAACTTTAAGCACCTTTAGTTATTTTATTCGATCATGCGCAAGTTTGATGAATGGAGTACCTGTAACCTGATTTCATTATAGCTGGCTATTAAAGCGGGACGTATATTGTCACGGCATGATCAAAAACGATGGTACAACTAAAAAGCTTTTACATTATATACTTTTTAGTATATTTTTGTATCGTAATCAAAACGCCATGTTGACGAAAGCAGAGAGAACAAAACAGTTTATTTTAGAGACCGCAGCTCCAATTTTTAATCAAAAGGGAATTTCGGGAGCCAACATTGACGATGTACTGGATGCCGCTAAATTAACCAAGGGCTGCCTTTACGGGCATTTTGAAAATAAGGAGGATCTGGCCTTACAGGTTGTTGATCACATGCTTGTCAATAATGGTGAAAAAATGATGGCAACAATTAGTAAAGGCAAAACAGCCAAAGCCAAAGTGTTTGCCTTTCTTGATTTTTATAAGGACCCATTGAATACTCATTTGAAAGGCGGCTGTCCTATTTTTAACATTGCTGTAGAATCTGATGATAATTTCCCGGTCATCAAAGAGAAGATCGCGGGTGTAATCAGGAATGGTCAAAACATCTTTATCAGTATCTTAAACCAAGGCATACAAGCAGGTGAATTTTCTGCAACCCTTGATCCGGCTGTATATGCGTTTAAGGCGGTAGCTGCTGTAGAAGGTGGCTTGGTAATGTGCAGGGCAATTAATAGTGCCAAACCTATGGCGGGCCTAATTAAAAGTCTTAAGGCGGAGTTAGAAGCTTATGTAAGCTAAGTTTTTAATGACGATATAGTACACTAAAAGTATCTTATTGGTCTAAATAACTAAGTTTTTCGATTCATAAACCGGAATTTAAATCGTTCGATTAAAATATACTAAAAAGTCTAAAATATAAGAAACTATGCAATCTAATAAAACCATATTGGTCACTGGTGCCTCATCAGGCATCGGGCTGCTTGTAGCCAGCAAACTGCACGAAAACGGTTACCACGTGATCGGCACAAGTCGTGACCCCAAAAAGCATCAGGCAAAATTGCCATTTAAGGTACTGCCGTTAGATTTGAATGATGACCATTCGATAGCGTGTTTTGGCAAGTTGCTGTTTAGTGAGGTTGAACAGTTAGATGTACTGATAAATAATGCTGGTTACCTGGTAAACGGGCTTGCCGAAGAAACCTCTATTGAGTTAGGTAAGCAACAATTTGAAACAAACTTTTGGGGAACGATCAAATTGACCAACGAATTGCTGCCCTATTTCAGGAAACAGAAAGATGGAAAAATAATTACCATTGGTTCCCTGCTGGGTTTGGTAGGGTTGCCAAATGTATCCTATTATGCAGCATCTAAACATGCCCTCGAAGGTTACTTTAAGTCGTTACGTTTCGAATTGGCCCAGTTTAATATTAAGGTGGTTATGGTTGAGCCAATGAGTTTTAAAACCAGTATTGGCGAAAGCGGAACTGTTGCCGCAGGAACGATCAAAGACTATGACATGTTAAGGCAAAGAGTGACTGCTTATACTAAAACTACATTTGATAAGGCACCCCAACCCACACCGGTCATAACTACCTTATTGCAAGCAGTTAAAGAAAAAAATCCTAAGTTTAACTATCCAGTAGGAAAAGGCTCGTCATTCATACTCTTGCTTCAGCACTTCGCTTATAAAACTTTTGAGAGGTCGATCCTAAGATCAGTTAACTCATCAAAATAGTATCAACGTAAGAAACTTAGTTATGCAATTGAAAGGAAAAACTGTATTAATTACCGGTGGTGCATCAGGTATAGGGCTGGAAGCCGCAAAGCAATTTATAGCGAAAGATGCAAAAGTTATCATTACTGGTCGTAACCAGGAAAAAATAGATGCCACATTAAAAAGCCTGCCAGGCATCACAGCAATTAAAAGTGATGTTTCGGATGCAGGTGAAGCGCGGCTGTTGTTTGAGCAGGTGAGGTTATTGGGTGGTATAGATATTTTATATAATAACGCGGGCGTATTAACCACGCCAATTAACCTGGGCATGGCAGATGACCGTCATTTTGACGATGCCGCCTATGAGATCAATGTCAATTACCTATCGGTGGTAAGGCTCAATGATCTTTTTATGGACATGCTTAAATCCCGGAAAGAAAGTGCTATAATCAATACCACTTCCCTGTTAAGCTACGTACCTGCTATACTGGAGGCCACTTACTCTGCATCGAAGGTGGCATTGCAATTTTACACCCGAACGCTAAGAAAACATTTGGAGATCCTGAATAGTAACGTGAAGGTTTTTGAATTACTGCCGCCTTTGGTGGCTACCGAAATGACGGCTGCCAGAGACGATAAAAAAATGACCCCTGAAAAAATGGTGAATGAACTGATTGCCGGGCTTGAAAATGACCGATTGACTATTCGAGTGGGTGATAGTAAGACGGTCTATTTACTCAACCGCTTTTTTCCAAAGCTGGCCTTCAGCCTGGTCAACCCGAAGAGAAGTTACGAACTCCTGATTCATAATTAATAACTCACTCTAAAATTGATACAATGAAAGCATTTATTATAGATAAATACAAAAGCAAAGATGGTGGCCGTATTGGCGAGGTGCCTGTACCGGAACCCAAGGCAGGCGAGGTACTGGTGGAAATTTATGCCACCGGCATTAACCTGCTCGATTCGAAGATCAGAAGCGGCGAGTTCAAGATCATCTTACCTTACAAAATACCTTTTATTTTAGGGCATGATTTGGCAGGCGTAGTTACCAAAGTTGGTATCGGTGTGCGCCGCTTTAAAGTGGGCGATGAGGTGTACGCAAGGCCGGCCGATCACCATATTGGCACATTTGCTGAATTTATTGCCGTAAAAGAGGCCGACCTGGCGCTGAAACCGAGCGATCTTTCTATGGAGGAAGCTGCATCTGTACCGCTTGTAGGGCTTACCGCATGGCAGGCACTCATCGAAAAAGGCAATCTTAAAAGAGGGCAGAAGGTGTTTATACAAGCCGGTTCGGGTGGTGTAGGTACCTTTGCTATTCAATTGGCAAAACACTTGGGTGCAACTGTAGCAACCACTACAAGTGCAGCTAATACGCAACTGGTAAAAAACCTTGGGGCAGATGTGGTGATCGATTACCGGAAAGATGATTTCGAAAAAATACTGAGCGGGTATGACCTGGTATTGAATAGCCAGAATGCTAAAACACTGGAAAAATCCTTACGCATTTTAAAACCAGGCGGTAAACTTATTTCTATCTCGGGCCCGCCCGACCCGGAGTTTGCAGCGGAGATCGGTGCTGCCTGGTACGTTAAACTGTTTATGCGCATTTTGAGTGCCACAACGCGTAAAAAAGCAAAGAAGCTTAATGTCGATTATTCTTTTCTCTTCATGAAGGCCAATGGTAGTCAGCTTGCAGATATCACATCCCTCATCAATGCCGGCATCATCAGGCCGGTCATGGATAAAGTATTTCCTTTCCAGGCAATAAAGGAAGCGATCACTTATGTGGAAAGCGGACGCGCTAAAGGCAAAGTGGTAGTTAAGGTCAAATAAGTATATGATCAGAATAACAAACCCTAAAGCAGTAAGCTGCCTTGGGCAAAGGTAGCTTTACAACTATGTTATCACGATTTTAACCATTTACGGAGCTAAGGAATAGCTTTTTGGTTCCCCAGTTCATCACGCACGTAATTTTCAGGTAATTGAGCTTTACTTTAACATTGTCGTTAGAGTAAGGCTCAATCTGTAAGACCATTCCTGTAAGTCAATAACCTAATGATCAGCCGGCCATTATCATACAACTATTTTAAGATCATGCGTATTTAAACACCTCCTGAACGAGTTGCTCGATATCAAATGGTTTTGATATGTAGTGATCAGCCTTGCAATCCTTTTCATGACTGGTGTGCCAGCCGTGAGTTGCGGAAACTATGATGATCGGGGTAGCCGAAGTTTGAGGTGTAGCTTTTAAGGCTTTGCATATATCGCGGCCATCCATGTCGCCTATCATTACATCCAGTAGAATGATATCCGGTGAAAATGACGCTACCAAAGTGCTGACATCCCTTCCATTATTGGCGGTGAGAACATCACACCCTGCTGACTCTAAAACCATAGAGATGATCTCTAATATATCGTCATCATCATCTACTACTAATACTCTTTTTCTTTTATCGGGCATTACTCAGCAAGGTATAAATTATCAACTGAATTAGGTTGCAATAGTTTTGTTCAACTGCATTTATACTTTCTCGCCAGCTTTAGAACTGTCTGCGATATGATACGCCTTGATTTAATATTGGTCAAGCAACGGTTGTAGTTTTAAATAGCCTGCATAAATGTGCAATAGATCATAAATGTGATATCGCCTAAACGTAGAAACTGGAAACATTTTTTCTTAGTGGTTAATATAGCTTTGAGTGTATGAAACGTATCCTTGTAATTGACGATGATGAAGACCTGCTGGATATTTTCAGCATTTTATTTCGTGATGCAGGTTATAATGTTATAACTTCGAATCACAGTGATACAGCGAACGAGATACAGGAGATCGGACCGGATCTCGTTATCCTGGATATCCGGATCAGCGGCTCGCCACATACCGGTGAAGATATTTGCAGGAATATCAAGCAAAAATTCAAAAGTGCTAAGATTCCTGTGTTTCTGATCTCTGCCGAAACAGATATCAGCGAGATCGCCTTCAGGTGCGGTGCTGACAGATTCGTAACAAAACCGTTTGATATTCCCAGTCTGCTTATGGAGATCAGGAAATTTTTAAAATAAGTTATCTCGCTGCACCTTTATGCCTGAAGCAGCATTTCGGGGGGCTAATTTAATAGTATCTTTGCCGAAATTTCTCCATGGAACAGGATCAAACCTTATACGTTTCGCAGGAACATCTGGACATTGCATTAAACCATGCCAAACTCGGTTTTTGGGAGCTGGAGCTTGAAAGCACAATGATGATCTGCACGCCTCAATGTAAGATTAACGTTGGTGCCGGCGACAAACCTACCGTAAGCTATGAGGATTTGATCAACTCCATTATTCCTGAAGACAGGGAGAAAATGCAAGCTGATGTATCTGCTGCATTGGTGCCCGGCGGAGGCACTTATCACTCACAGTACAGGGTAATTCATCCTGACGGAAGCCTGCATTGGATAGAAGCAAACGGAAAGGTTCTTTACCTTAATGAAAAACCTTATCGTATGGTAGGCACCACGCTCGATATTACCGGTAAGAAAGACATTGAGATGCTTAAAGATGAGTTGCTTAGTTTTGCTACTCATGAACTTAAAACCCCCGTTACGGTTATTAAAGGATACCTGCAAATACTTCACGCTTTTATCGAAAAAACCGGCAACATCAAGTATGCCGAACTTTCAAAAAAAAGTTTGGCTGCAACGGAAAGAATGACCAAGCTTTTAGGGGAGATCGCCGCTCCTGCAAATCGAAGAGGGGATCAGATCATATTACAAAAACAGCAGTTTGACGTTTGCGCGCTTTTGATAGAAACTGTTGCCAGCATCAATATGGTTAATCCTCAAACCCTGTTGAACCTCAATGCTTCAGGCCCTGTCTTCGTTACGGCTGATCGTGACCGTATCAGCCAGGTACTCATCAACCTGTTGAATAATGCCATTAAATTCTCGCCAGAATTGTCGGAAATCAATATACAGGTTGAGCAAGATGAAGATCAGGTAAAGATCAGTATTCGTGACCGCGGAATTGGGATGTTAGAAACGGAACATACTAAAATATTTCAGAAATATTTCAGATCAGAAAATGTTAAAAATAATGTGGAGGGTTCGGGTATAGGCCTTTACCTGTCCAGCGAGATCATCACGCGCCATGGGGGACGTATCTGGGTGGAACAACCTGACGATAGATGCGGGAGTATATTCATCTTCACCATCCCCAAAGCTTAGTTACAAACGGACACTGACTTTCCTGTCCTGTTGATCGTGTAACATTTTCAGAGCGTCTGTTATATTGTTGCAAATTTTAGATGTTTCTTTAACACAAACTTGCCTAAGAAAACCAGGCAGCGTGGTGGCTGAAAATTTCTATTTCTACAATTTAGGTAAACGTAAATTTTATTGCCTGTGGCTGATCTTAAAAATTTATTTTAGAAGCATGTTTAGTGCGCAGACAAAATATGCAGGGTTTATCATCGGTGCGCTATTTGTATTGACTGTGCCACTATCTGCCTGGGCACAACATAATGGTATCTAACAAGCAAAAAAGGATTACAATGAGGGCGACTACACGGCGTCGTTGAAAATTGCGCTTAACGTCTATCGGTCAGGTACGCAAACTAAACACCCTCAGACTATTGCCGATGCCGGTAACTTGATCGGTCTAATCCGCCTTGCGCAGGCTCAACCAGCAGATCCGGATCATTTTACAAAACCTTATCCTAAGTCTTCGATTGATATTACTGGTAAAGATCTTCACGCTATTATCTTATTTTTGTACCATGAAACTGTTTGGATCTGTATTGGAGCAACAACTTCAAGCCAATAGCCAGCTCAAAATACTGCCTGCCGGTACCATATTGATGCGATCCAATAGTTTTGTTCGCGCAATACCCATACTGTTATCTGGGAGTATGCGGGTGATACGACAGGAGGACGAAGGTCGCGAGATCTTACTTTACTACATTCAGCCAGGTGAAAGTTGCATCATGTCTTTTCTGGCCGGAATACATGAAGATACCAGTAAAGTTAAATTGGTAGTTGAAGAAGATTCAGAAGCCTTGATGTTACCTGTAGCGAAAGCCAGCGAGTGGATAAAGATCTATCCCGAGTGGGCCGATTTTATCTTTAAACTTTATCACCGGCGTTTTGAAGAGCTGCTGGACGTAATTAATGCGGTGGCCTTTCAGAAACTTGACGATCGGATAGTTTCGCTTTTAAAAAGAAAAGCCAGCGTTTATGGCTCGAGCGAATTCAGTGTTACCCATCAGCAACTGGCAGAAGAATTAGGTACTACCCGGGAGGTTGTATCCCGCCTGCTCAAACAAATGGAAAAACAACAACTTATAAAGCTCGCCCGAAATAAGATCACGTTAATTACCGCTCTGTAACATAGGTCACCAACTGGTGTTTCTCCATAAGCTACCTTTGTTGCCATGGAAATAGCAGGATATGTGGCCGCACTTTTAATAGGTTTATCATTAGGCCTTATTGGCGGCGGTGGTTCCATTTTAACAGTGCCTATCCTCGTTTACTTTTTTAAGATCGACGCGCTGACAGCTACCGTTTACTCACTTTTTATTGTGGGTTTTACCAGTTTGGCTGGTGCCATTAGTCATTATCAAAAAGGAAATGTCAATTTCAGAGTAGCTTTTTTATTTGGATTTCCTTCCCTGGTATCTGTTTTCATCATGAGGAAATGGTTAATGCCCGCTATTCCACACCATTTGATGAATATTGCGTCTTTTGAACTTACCAAGCCGCTATTGCTTATGTTAGTATTTGCTATGTTAATGGTAGCAGCTTCGGTAAGTATGGTGCGTAACAAACAGGTTACTGCCAACGATGAACCTCCAAATCACACCATTCTTTTTATCCAGGGGCTACTTGTAGGGGTCATTACCGGTTTCGTGGGTGTTGGCGGCGGCTTTCTGATCATACCCTCGTTGATCAAATTTGCCGCATTGCCCATGCGAAAGGCAGTAGGTACCTCCTTAATGATCATGTCCATCAGTTCCCTGCTTGGCGTCGTGGGCGATGTAAGCCGGCAGGCAACTATAAATTATAATTTTTTAATTTCATTTTCAGCTTTTACCATAACCGGAATCATTGTTGGCGCTTATTTTACAAAGTTTATCAATGATGCAAAACTAAAACCCGTATTCGGGTGGTTCGTGCTGTTCATGGGGATATTTGTATTCTTCACAACTTTAATTAAATAAAAATGGATTTTATTAAACATCCCTGGCCCTGGTATGTGGCCGGGCCGCTTATAGGACTTATCGTACCAGCATTGCTATTATTGGGCAACAAAACTTTTGGTATATCTTCTTCGCTCAGGCATATCTGTGCTGCCTGCATCCCGGCAAATATTTCATTTTTTAAATATGATTGGAGGAAAGAAAGCTGGAACCTGTTTTTTGCAGCGGGTATCGTGCTTGGAGGGTTTATAGCTAATTATTTTTTGTCCTATTCTGCACCTGTCAAAATCAATCCAGCCACAGTTGTATTACTCAAGCAGCAAGGTGTAAAGGATTTTAATGGATTATTACCGCACGATATATTCAGCTTAAAAGAATTATTTACACTAAGGGGATTTGTATTTATTGTAATAGGAGGTTTTCTGGTGGGTTTTGGTACCCGTTATGCAGGCGGCTGCACATCAGGCCATGCCATTATGGGCATCTCCTCGTTGCAATTGCCATCGCTGGTGGCTACCTGTTGCTTTATGATCGGTGGCTTTGTAATGACCTGGTTTATTTTGCCTTATTTACTGCAGCTATGAAAAATATCAAATTCATCATAATGGGCCTGCTGTTCGGTATTATCCTCGTTAAATCAGAAGTGATCTCTTGGTTCCGCATACAGGAAATGTTCCGTTTGCAATCATTTCATATGTACGGCGTAATCGGTAGCGCCATTTTGGTAGGGCTCATTTCTATTCAACTCATCAGGCGGTTCAAGCTAAAGACGGTTAACCAGGAGCCTGTCGTCATCCCCAAAAAAAAGTTTCATTGGGGCAATGTTTATGGTGGTTTAATATTTGGATTAGGCTGGGCCATTACCGGGGCGTGTCCGGGGCCGCTTTTTGCGGAGATAGGCAGTGGCTTTGGGGTGATCGTGGTAACGCTTTTAAGCGCCATTGCCGGAACGTGGATTTACGGTGTATTACGTGAAAGGTTACCTCATTAATTATTGAACAAATGAAGATCGAACAATTTGAAGATAAAGAGTTATCACATTACTCTTATGCCATATTAAGCGAAACCACAGGTGAAGTGATTTTGGTCGACCCTTCCAGGGATGTTGCACCTTATTTAGCTTTTGCCGAACAACACCATGCAACCATCATTGGGGTAATTGAAACACACCCACATGCTGATTTTGTAAGCGGGCATTTAGAATTACATCACCTTACCGGTGCAACCATTTATTGCTCGGCTTTGGTGGGTGCCAAATATCCGCACCAGCCTTTTGACGAGGGTAACGCGATCTGTTTTGGTGATGTTAAGCTTAAGTGTTTAAACACGCCGGGACATTCGCCCGATAGTATCAGTATTGTTTTAGAGCAGGATGGTGATGATAAAGCGGTATTTACCGGCGATACCTTGTTTATCGGCGATTGCGGCAGACCTGATCTAAGGGAAACAGCAGGTAATGTAAGAGCGAAGCGGGAAGAACTGGCGGTACTGATGTACCGTTCTTTACGAAAAAAACTATTGGTATTAAACGATAACGTGGTGGTTTACCCTGCGCATGGCGCAGGTACACTCTGCGGAAAAGCATTAAGCAAAGCCAATTGTAGTACCATAGGAGCAGAAAAGACAGGTAATTGGTCATTAATGCAGATGACGGAAGGTGAATTTGTAGCAGAATTGTTGAAAGACCAACCTTTCATCCCCAAATACTTTCCTTATGATGTGGAGGTCAATAAACAAGGTGCAGGAAGTTTAGCTGCATCGCTTGCTGCTGTTAACAGGCTAACAGACGTTAAATTAGACAATGGTATCATGATCATAGATACCCGTGCAGAGGCTATCTTCAACACGGGGCATTTGCATGGTTCTATCAACCTGCAGGCCGCAGGTAAGTTTGAAACCTGGTTGGGTAGTATCATTGCACCCGGGGAAGCGTATTATTTGGTTTCTGACAGTAATAGTGACCTCGAAAAAATCTTATTACGCTGTGCTAAGATCGGTTATGAAAGTGCTGTGAAGGGAGCCTTTGTGTTGCAGGGAGGAGAACAATTGACACCAGACCTGGACCTGCGGCAATTTAAAGCAAAACCTGAAATTTATACGATTATAGATGTCAGGAACGAAAGTGAAGTTAAGGAAGGTAAGGTGTTTAATAATGCAATAAATATCCCATTACCGGAACTCCGAGAAAGAGTAGGAGAGATACCTATTAATAAACCAATTGTTGTTCATTGTGCGGGTGGGTATCGCAGTGCCGCGGGATATGGTATAATTAACAACACCTATCGATCTATGACAACAATATATAATTTAGGTAAATCAATTACTGAGTTTGTTTAATTGCAGAGGCAATGTAAGAAAGTCATTTTTACGATGGTTACGCTATGTATTATATTGTTGGGGTTTCAAGTTATCTGAGTTTTGATTTTCGGGTTCAATAAAACGAGGCTTGTTGAAGAAAGAGTATTTGCAATAATTTTGTTACCTACCCGCATCTACACAAAACTTTCTCACCTTTAAGCGTTAAATACCTTAACAAGTTATCGTGCACCAATTAAAAACATATAAACTTATCCTATCAATAGCCGCAATGTTATTTCTTGCCAAGCCGTTCCTGGGGTTTAGTGTGTATGGGCAGTTGCAGGATAATGCGAAGGAAAATACACTTTTGGTCAAGGTGTTCGCTAAGCGTAAACCGGAATTTATGGAAGAAGCGATCACCCGGTCTGCGGTATTCCAGGCCATGCTGAAAGAAAAAGCAGATAAGTTTGTTTTTACTTTTGCCGCAATACTTTTAAGTCTTTTTCCATTACTATCTATTGCTGAGAAAACTATCCCTGGCCGGTATAACTACCGTAGAAAACAAGATATAACGGCCATAGATCCCATCTATTTGCTTACCTGCAGGCTGGCTATTTGATGTATTAAGATCGTCCGTTCCCGCGGACTAAGATCCTAATAAGTGCAGCTACCCGCTGTGCTTTTCTATTCACATCATTTAAGTATTTATTACAATGCTACGTTTTAAACATAGCTGGTGCCTGGCTTTGTTGCTATTGGCATCCGTTTCGTTATATGCACAGGTTCCCGAAAAGAGCATATCCCTTAAACAACTGCTGGATCAGGTGGCTCATAATGCACCAACGCTGCTCACCGATTCATCGGCCATATTAATTAAAGAGGCGCAAGCACGCGAAACCGGTTATAACTGGCTGCCAAACCTCAAACTGAACTACCAGGCCGACCTTGGTACTAACAATAACGTAGGCGGCGGTTACTTTGGCTTTGGCATGGTGCCTACCAATAACAGGGGAGTGCGCGATGAGAGTAATTCTACTGCTGTACTGTCCAACCTGGGTATTGCCGCCTTTGATATGGAGATCTATAATTTTGGAGCTTATAAAGCGCAAAATAAAGTGGCCAGTGCCGATGTTACGGTGCAGCAAAACCAGTTCAACACATCCAAATACAACCTTCAGGCCTACACTATTGACAATTACCTGCAACTACTAAGGCTGCAAGAGTATATAGAGATCCAGGCGCGCAACATCCAGCGTAACCAGGAGATCAGACGTTCCATACAGGCTTTGGCTAAAAGCGGCATACGTGCCGGTGTTGACACCAGTATTGCCGAGGCTGAACTATCCAAATCAAGGCTGAACTATATCGAGTTAAAGAACCAGGCCAAACAATTGCAACTTAAGTTGTCGGCCATCAGTGGAATGCCTTACCAGGCAATCGTGCCTGATACCACTGCCGAAACCAAACTGTTCGCACAGTCGGCTGAGAGTCGTTTGTTTTATGCCGATACGCTTAACCATCCGGTCATTAAGTATTACGAATCCCTGTACGACAACAGCCTGCAGCGTGAAGACCTCGTTAAAAAAAGTTATAACCCTAAAGTGTCTTTTCAGGCGGCAGCCTGGGGCCGTGCCGCCAGTTTAGATGCCAACAATGGCTACACCAGTTTGAATAATGGTTGGGGTTTTCAGCGTGGGAACTATTTGGTAGGCGTTGGGATAACGTATAACCTGTTCGATCTGAAAAGAAAAAACCTCAAGCTCACTACACAAAAGATCAATTCGCAGTATACGCTTACCAAGCTAAACGAGCAAAAGGTGCTCCTGGCTGCCAGTGCAACGAAGGCCGATGCCAATGTAGTAACCGCTATGGAGCGACTTGAGGAAATACCCAAGCAACTTAAGGCGGCCACCGCCGCTTACCGGCAAAAGTTCTCGCTATACAAAAGCGGGTTGACCGATATCATCGAGTTAAATGCAGCCTTAAATCTTTTATATCGTGCCGAGATAGATTATATATCGGCTAAGTACAGCTATACCCAGGCACTGTTCCAAAAGGCAGTAACCGAAAACCAGGTGAACACAGTTATTAACCTATTAAACTAAACAAATTATGTCAATGGTTACTTCTGCACTGAAAAGGCCGGTTACAACAGTTATTGTGACCATCAGCCTTTTGCTATTCTCAGTGCTTAGCGCTATCAAGATCCCAATAGATATATTTCCGCAATTGAACATGCCCACCATGTATGTGATCGAATCATATGGTGGTATGTCGCCCCAGCAAATGGAGGGTTTCTTTTCCACCCGTTTGCAGGATCAGTTTCTGTATGTGAATGGTATCAAGTCTATCACCAGTAAAAATATACAAGGCTTAACCCTGCTTAAGCTCAGCTTTTATGAAGGTACCGATATGGGCGAGGCCTCGGCACAGGTGGCCTTACAAGTGAACCGTGCTATGAAATTTTTTCCGCCTGGGGCCTTACCGCCGCAGGTACTCCGTTTCGATGCCTCGTCACTGCCGGTCGGGCAGTTGGTGCTGTCTTCTAAAACACGCAGCTTAAAAGATATTTATGATCTGGCTACCACCCGCGTACGGCCTATGTTCTCGTCGGTTGCCGGTTTATCGGCCCCGCCGCCTTTTGGTGCCAATTCCCGTTCCGTGATCATCAATGTTGATCCTAATAAAATGCGGAGCTATAGCTTAACGCCGGATGAAGTGGTTGGCGCTTTGTCTAAATACAACGTCATGTCGCCATCGGGTAACCTGCGTATGGACAATACCATGTACGTAACCACCATGAACTCCCTGATCAGCAAGGTGGAAGATTTTGGCAATATCCCGGTCATCAGCAAGAACGGTAACCCGGTATTTGTCAAAGATATTGCACGCGTATCTGACGGTGCCGACGTGACCGTGAGTTACGCGCTAATTAACGGCAAACGGTCAGTGTATATCCCTGCGGTTAAAACGGCCGATGCCTCTACCTGGGCAGTGGTGCAAGCCTTAAAAAGTAAACTGCCCGATATTCAAAGCTTATTACCTGATGATGTAAAGGTATCGTATGAATTTGACCAGTCGGTATTCGTGATCAACGCGGTAGAAAGCTTGTTGACCGAGGGCGGCCTTGGCGCATTACTCACCGGATTAATGGTATTACTTTTCCTGCGCGACTGGCGTAGCAGTTTGATCGTGGTGATCACCATCCCGGTATCGATCATCATTGGCGTGATGCTGTTAGGCTTCTTTGGGCAGACCATCAACATCATGACCCTGAGCGGACTGGCACTGGCTATCGGTATTTTGGTCGATCAGGCTACGGTGACCATTGAGAATATTCACCAGCATTTGGAAATGGGCAAATCTAAAAAGCTGGCTATATACGATGCCTGTGAAGAAATTTCCTTCCCATTGCTGCTCATATTGCTTTGTATATTGGCGGTATTCGCACCGTCTTTCCTCATGACCGGCGTGCCTAAAGCCATGTTCCTGCCGCTGTCGCTGTCGATCGGGTTGACCATGATCGTTTCTTACATCATTGCCCAAACCCTGGTGCCTATCTTAAGCAACTGGATGATCAATGCCGAACAATACCAGCATGGACATCATGGGCAGATTCATGCTCACGCCGGAGAAGCATTAGATAAGCAGGAAGAACAACAGGTACGCAGCCATTTAAAAGCTGAGCAGGAAGAGCCTGAACAGAACGACCTATTCGAGCGGGTTAAACTGCGCTATATGACCATCATCCAAAAATGGATGCCCAATAAAAAGCTTATCGTGCCGGTTTACCTCGTTTTGGTGTTAGCATTAGCTTTAGGCGGTTTCCTGCTTATTGGTAAGGATATGATGCCTAAACTAAACAATGGCCAGTTCCAGATCCGGATCAAAGAACCGGATGGTACGCGTTTGGAACGGACCGAAACCAAGCTGAAACAGGTTTTGCAAATTGTGGATAGTACCTCCAACCACCATGTGGCGATCAGTTCGGGTTATGTAGGATTGATACCAAGTAGCTATGGTGTAAGTAACCTGTATGTATTCAATACCGGTACTCATGAGGCAATACTACAGGTGAATTTGGATGCTGATTACCATGTGAACATGGATGATTTTAAGGAAGCTTTGCGCAAGAACATAGCCTATGCTATCCCCGAACTCCGGGTAACTTTTGAACCCATCGATATGACAGAAAAGATCATGAGCCAGGGTGCCGCTACACCGATCGAGGTAACTGTTGCCGGGAAAGATATGGCGCAGATAGAGGCTTACTGCAACAAACTGGTGAACAAGCTGAAACAAGTTTATTACCTGCGCGATGTGCAGATCAACCAGCCCCTCAAGTTCCCGGTGGTAAAGATCACTTTGGACCGGATGAAACTGGCACAGATGGGTTTGAATGTGAGCGAGATCTCCCGGTCTGTAACGGCCAGTACCTCGTCCAGCCGGTTCTCCGAAAAGAACCAGTGGTTGGACGAAAAGGCATCTAACACCTACCAGGTACAGGTGCAGATACCCGAATATGTGATGAATAATATGGACGAGATACGGGAGATACCTTTGGTGAAAGGGCAAAGCAGCCCAGTTTTAGGTGATGTGGCTGAGTTCAAAACGGTTTATGTGCCTGGCGAATATGACCGCATGGGGCCAAGGCGCTACCTGACCGTGAGTGCAAATATCCATCAAAAAGATCTTGGTTCGGCTACAGATGCCGTGCAGGCCGCGGTGAAGTCGTTAGGCACACCGCCAAAAGGTATCGTTACCCAGGTGCAGGGTATGTCGAGTTTGTTGACCGATACTTTATCCAGCCTGCAAAACGGATTGCTGTTCGCTATTCTCGTAATCTTTCTGTTATTGGCGGCTAACTATCAATCGGTAAAACTATCGTTAACGGTATTGTCTACCGTGCCGGCTGTGGTGTTAGGTTCCATCGGTGCTTTACTGCTAACCGGCTCAACCTTGAATCTGCAAAGTTATATGGGCATGATCATGTCGGTCGGTGTATCGGTAGCTAATGCTATCCTGATCGTGACCAATGCCGAGAAGTTGCGATTAGAATACCAGGATGCCACTAAAGCATCGGTTACAAGTGCGTCCATTCGCTTGCGTCCAATCTTAATGACCAGTTTAGCCATGATCGCAGGTATGATCCCCATGGCATCGGGTATGGGTGAGGCCGGCGAGCAATCAGCTCCATTAGGTCGTGCTGTTATTGGTGGCCTG
This sequence comes from Mucilaginibacter terrae, assembly GCF_031951985.1. Lineage (NCBI taxonomy): Bacteria > Pseudomonadati > Bacteroidota > Sphingobacteriia > Sphingobacteriales > Sphingobacteriaceae > Mucilaginibacter > Mucilaginibacter terrae. The sequence goes on from NZ_JAVLVU010000001.1 coordinate 5,180,780, forward strand.
TTTGCCTCTACCATTGCTGCGCTGTTCATCCTGCCACTGGTATTTGCCTGGGTACAGAATAAAACGACCTATGATTCGCCTTCCTTAATGCCTGAAAAGTCAACCGAAGACCTCATCTTAAATCAACAATAACATTATTATGAAACACCATTTGATCTTTACCGCAGTATTAGCTGCTACTTTATATAGTTGCTCAGGACCGCAAAAACCGGTTGATATGACCGATGAAAAAAAGAAAACCGAAAGTAAGTTTGAGATCGGCACCGTGTCGGAAAAAGCCATGTCAAGTTATGTACGACTGCCCGGCCAACTCAAGCCGTTCAACGAAGTGAACATCTTTGCCAAGATCAATAGCTTTGTAAAAACGATCAATGTAGACCGTGGCACGCTGGTACATAAAGGGCAGTTGCTGGCCGTATTGGAAGCGCCCGAAATGGCCTCGCAGGTACAGTCGGCCCAGGCCCGTTTTTTGCAAGCACAGGAATCGGCCAATGCCAGCCGCGAGAAATACCGGAGACTGAAAGAAGCTGCAAAAGAGGAGGGAGCGGTATCGCCGCTGGACCTGGACAATGCCCTATCTAAAATGAAAGCCGATCAGGCGGTGGTGATGTCAGAAAGATCGAACGCGGCATCGGTAAGCGACATTCAGGCATATTTGAATATCCGTGCACCATTCGATGGGATGATCGTACAACGTAATGTATCGGCTGGTGCACTGGTAGGGCCGGGTAAATCTACCGACCAGCCTATGCTGGTACTGCAAGACACCCGTAAGCTTCGCCTGGAAGTGATGATCCCTGAAACGTATGTAGAAAAGGTCGATCTTAAACAAAAAGTAAGTTTTGTTTTCAATGCGCTTCCAGGTCAGGAAAACAAGGCCTACATTAGCCGGTCGGCCAATGCCCTGGGTACCCAGCGTTCAGAGGCCATAGAGGTGGATGTCAATAACAAAGACCAGCGTTTAAAACCGGGCATGTATGGCGAGGTGAAGATCCCGCTCGTTTTTGGCGCAAAATCATTACTGGTACCTAATAATGCTATTGTAAGATCCACCGAGCGCCAGTATGTGATCAAGGTGGTCAATGGTAAGGCCGTGTATGCAGATGTTAAAGAGGGCATTGCCGGCGATGAGTCGACCGAGGTTTTCGGAAACCTGAAAGCAGGAGATCGCATTGTGCTGCATGCCGGTGATGAGCTGAAAGAAGGGGAGAGCATTAAATAAAAAGATCCATGGAATTTGCAGGTGATATTGTACTCCAGTTGATGGTTACTTACCGGTCATTAAATGGGCAAATGACTGAGCTGCTCGAAGCCTCCGATATTGCACAACACTATCAATTATTGGTGGTGTTGTGCAGGATCGGTGGGGCTGCCACGCAAACTGAATTGATCAGGTACTTGAAAATGAATGAGTCGACCGTAAGGGCATCGATATTGGTGTTGGAACAAAAGGGATACGTTACCAAAGTAAAAAGCAATCGCGACCAACGAAGTCATATCATTCAGGTTACCACATTAGCTAAGAATTTACTGGGAAATATTGAAAGTATTTTGGGCAATGTTGACAGCGTTGCCTTTCGGGGCTTAGACCAAGCGCAATTGTTTCAGTTTTGGTATGCGCTGATCAAGATTAATCAAAACTTGAGCAATTTTGTATAAATTGGATATTTCAGGAAGCTTGACCAGCCTGTTCCGTACGCTATGGAGCACCTAATTGTGTAAGCCATAAAAAATGACAATTGATGATCAATAAATTTGAGATAGTCACAATTTAATCTGACAGTTACAATAATTTAAAACACGTAACAGAGATTAGTATTATGACAACCCAAGCAAAGATCATCAAAAACAAGATGGGCATATTGGAGCTTGCCCAGCATTTAGGAAACGTATCACAGGCCTGTAAAGTGATGGGCTACTCACGTGATAGCTTCTACAGGTTCAAGGAACTTTATGACCAGGGCGGCGAACTTGCCCTTCAGGAAATCAGCAGACGGAAGCCGATCTTAAAGAACCGTGTAGAAGAGCATGTAGAGCAAGCTGTTGTTGCAATGGCCATAGATCAACCGGCTTTAGGCCAGTTAAGGGTGTCCAATGAGCTTAAAAAGCAAGGCATATTAATATCTCCCGGGGGAGTAAGAAGTATCTGGTTGCGCCACGATCTGCAAACCTTTAAGCTTCGTTTAAAGGCATTAGAAGCCAAATCGGCACAGGAAGGATTGGTGTTAACCGAAGCACAGGTAGTTGCTTTAGAAAAGGCTAAAGAAGAAAAGAAAGCACATGGTGAAATAGAAACACACCATCCCGGCTATCTGGGTGCACAGGACACTTACTATGTCGGCAACATCAAAGGTGTTGGCCATATTTACCAGCAAACATTTATTGATACTTATGCTAAAGTGGCCTTTACTAAACTATATGACAGAAAGAATGCACTGGTAGCAGCAGAGATGCTCAATGATAAAGTGGTGCCGTTTTACGAGCAACATGACCTGCGTTTATTACGGATACTTACCGACACAGGGACAGAATATTGCGGCTCAAGAGAGCAGCATGAGTTCCAGTTATACCTGGCCATTGAAGATATAGACCATACTAAAACAAAAGCTAAAAGTCCACAAACCAATGGGATCTGCGAGCGGTTTCACCGCACTATTCAGGATGAGTTCTATGCTATTGCTTTCCGAAAAAAGATCTATCGTAGCATTGCTGAATTGCAGGCAGATCTGGATAGGTGGATGACTGGTTACAATAATGAGCGGACACATAGTGGAAAATACTGCTTTGGCAAAACACCAATGCAAACATTTACTGATAGCATTCCGATGGCACAGGAAAAGTTATTGGAGAGACTCGCCGAAGACCAGATTCTTCAGAGCCCCCACAAAAAGCGCTCAGAAGAATCTGAGTCGATGCCGTTAGACGAGAAAAAGCTATATTCACAAATCACATCTGACAACTTATAAAACCACCTAACTGTCAGATCAAGTAGTGGCTATTACATCTAACGCCTCTTGAAGTGGCCCTGAAAGCTTTGATCTTGGCGTTGAATGATTCGGCCGATGCGTTTGTGCTGCGGTTATCAAAGAAGTTCAGGATAGATTCATAATGAGTTTGAACTGATCTGGCCACGGTTTTAAAAGCATCAATACCCGCGCTTTCTACATCATTATACCAGATCGCTAACCGCTTAAATGCCTGCTGCTTGTTCTTGCAGATGGTAAAGACCTGTCCTAAGCGGATGGATAGGTTGTACGCTTTATATAACTCCGGGTAGCGGGGAAAGACCAGGTCTGCCCTTTGTTTTTGTGATGCTGTCCATTTGGATGGATGTTTGAATAACAGGTAGCGGCTACGTGCCAGTAATTGCTTCAACGTATCACCATTGGTGAATACTTCCGGCTGATAGCTTTGTTTGTTCTTTTTAGCAGCTTCTACCGCTTGGTTTTCCTGCTCCAGCGCTTCCCAGCGGTATTTGATACTTGCCTCCTGCACGGCATCATAAGCCAGTTTCTGCACATGGAAACGGTCGATCACCCGGCTGGCATTACTAAAGCACCGGCGGATGGCTTTGATCATGTTTGAGGCCATGTCCATTGTTACCTCCTTTACCTGGTTACGCTTACGGGCAGGGATACGTTCCAATACCGCCGCGATCTGTTCGGCCTGTGTGCCTTTGAGCATCGCTACGATAGCCCGTTTACCGCCTTTGGCTTCCTTATTAGTGATGATGGTATACAGCTCGCCATTGCTTAATGCTGTTTCATCTATACTCAGCGAGGGGCCTATATTATCTTCGAACAGCATCCATTCATCTGCATGATCTTTCTGCTCCCAGCCGTGAAAGTCGCTCAGGTGATCTTTGTATTGCTGTTGTAACTGTTTACCATCAACGGAATACAAACGGCCTAATAAATGGTAACTGATGGGGTTATTATCCAAATATACCTTTTAAAAAAGTGCCGAATTCTGTTGTCATTCGTGCTCCTTTTCTTGCTAAATCCCAGTCTCTTGTGATAACTTCACCGCTTGCTTTTACTTCCCATCTGCGTCTTTTAATACAAAGTGCTACCTAATGTCCACGAATTGGAAAATCCTGGATAGCCGTTTCGGGTAAGAACCCTTTTGATTCCAGTTGCGATTTTTCATACCCCAAAGGCGGCACGTTCTTTTCTTCCAAATGGATATTCAATTGCCCAGTCTCGGACGAGCGGACATCGGTAAGTTCAAAGTATTCTAAGATGCCTTCAGGTAAGATCAGGCGGACAAGGGTTTCGTATGCTGCGGACAAGTCTGTAAATATTTATTGTCACACAAAAAAATAAACTTTTTTATTCCACCACAAGTTTTTTGCTTGATCCCAAGTTTTTTGCTTGATCCAGTTTTGGTAGGTATTGAAAACAAAAAAGCCCTTTAATCTTACAATTAAAGGGCTTTTCACACTTTTAAAATGTTTTTAGCGGAGAGTTAGGGATTCGAACCCCAGGACCTGTTACAGTCAACAGTTTTCAAGACTGCCGCAATCGACCACTCTGCCAACTCTCCGGGGACAAAAGTACAAATCCGGAGCGAATTGGCAAATTGAAAATGCAATATTTTGCTGTTTTTGTACGTTTTGTAGTTAACCCTTTTATTATCAATTCAATAATTTATTGTAACTGCCTGTTTTTAGGGCCGCGGAACGTGTTTTGGCGCGGTTTTACGATCTTGATGCTGCGTTTGGAGAGGTCGACAGAGGCATTTAATTCAAACCCGATCAAAATAATCAGGGAATTTATGTACAGCCATATCATCATTACAATGAGGGTGCCTATAGAACCGTACACCTTATTGTAGGATGAAAAGTTGTTGATGTAGTATGAAAAGCCTACCGATGTTAGCACGGCAAGGGCAGTAGCCAGTATTGAGCCAGGGCTGAAGAACCGCCACCTGCGTTTATGTGCAGGACCGTATTTATACAGGATAGACACTACGGTAAAAAATATCATCACTACAATAAGCCATCGGCTTAATGATAACAGCCATAACCATAAATGCGCTGCTTTAAACAGATGCGATTTTAAGAAGTTAATAAGCGCTTGCCCGGCTATGAGTACGGCAATGGCAAATAACAACGAGAAGCTGATAATTACCGTCAAATAAACAGATACCAGCCTGCGTTTTATCAAACTCCTGGTTTCATGTATCAATGATGATTTATTAAACGATTGCATGAGCTTGTACACCCCGTTTGAGGCAAAGTACAAGGCCGTTACAAAACCTATGGATAACAACTTGCCGTTTTGGTTTTTAATAATATCAGTTAGGGTGCTTTTAAAAGCCTCAAAGGCATTGCTGGGTAATATAACTGCAATAAGCTCAAATAAGGTTTGCTGAAAGTGCTTAATTGGCACAAACGGTATTAGCGTAAACAGGAAGATAGTAGCCGGAAAAAAGGCCAGCATAAAGCTGTATGCCAAAGAAGATGCTTTGTTTACTAATGAACTTTTTTTTAATTCGCCAATAAAAAAAACGGCCACAGTATACAGTGGCAACGGACGAAATCCAGGCAGTATAACCGATTTTGTCCATTCTATAAAAGCGCTGTAAATACTTGTTTTAAGAAGTAACCTGTGCAACCAGTCCATTTAACCAAAGCTACTCAAAAAACGGCTTGAGTTTATCTAAAAATTCCTGTTGGGGCAGGCAGGGGCGGTTGGTTTGCATGTTTACAAACACCAGCAGGGTTTCGCCCACGTGTATATGTTCTTCTTTTTCGTTGTATAAATCGTACCTGAAATGAATTTTAACGCCGGGCATCTTGTCCATTGTTACCTTAATGCTAATCTCTTCGTCGTAACGGGCAGGTTTCATGTAGCGGCACTTCATTTCAAGCACCGGCATCATAATGCCGTTTTCTTCCATCCAGGCATAGGTAAGGCCAAGGCTGCGCAGCATTTCTACGCGGCCTACCTCATAAAACTCGGCATAGTTGCCGTAGTACATATAACCCATCTGGTCGGTTTCGCCGTAGCGTACGCGTACTTTGGTAGTGTAAGTGAACATTAGCGCTTAATACCTCTTTCGTCTAAAGCTTTCTGAAAACGGCGCGCATTGGCCAAATGCTCGGCAACGGTTGTGGCAAAATTATGGTAACCCGAAAAATCTTCTTTAGCGCACATGTAAATATAATTATGCTCCTTAGGGCTAAGTACAGCCTTAACGGCGTTAACCGATGGCATCATGATTGGGCCTGGAGGCAAACCCGTAACACGGTATGTATTATAAGGCGATGGGGTAGAAAGATATTTTCTTAAAACCCGTTTAATAGTAAAATCACCGGTTGCATATATAACAGTTGGGTCGGCTTCTAATTTAATGCCGCGTTTGAGGCGGTTTAAGTACAGGCCGGCTATCATGGGCATCTCATCATCATGCAATGCTTCGGCATCAACTATGGAAGCTAAAATTGATACCTGGATAGGAGTGAGGTTAAGCGCGGCTGCCTGTTGTTTACGGTTAGCTGTCCAAAACTTTTCATACTCCTTGTGCATTTTTTCAAAAAACTGGCCTGCAGAGGTGTTCCAATACATTTGGTAGGTATTGGGCATAAACATGGTGTACACGTTATCGGTCGTAAACCCGTACTGCTCCACAAATTTGGTCGAATCGAGTAACCCAAGTAAGGCTACCGAATCGGCCTCAATTTGCTTGGCAATATGCCCTGCAAACTGTGCTTTTAAGCGCCAGCTTTTAAATTTCAGGTCAACCGGCTCTTGTGTGCCCGATGCCAGCATGTTAATGAGCTTGCGGTTGCTGGTGCCCTCTTTTAAACGGTAGCGGCCCGGTTTTACACGATCAACGTAGTGCATGTTGTGTGCTGCCCATAAAAAAGTAGTGGTATCTTTAACAATGCCTTGCTCGCGTATGGTTTGGTAAACCTCGTTAAAGCCTGCTCCGGTACGTATGTAAAGATATTCCTGCTTATCGGTTACATTGGGGCCAAACCAGCGCAGGTAGTACATTACGCCGGTTATACCTAATGCCAGTATTATAATTGCCACCAGGGCAATAATGAATTTTTTGAATGTACCGCCTGATGATGATTGTTCGGTAGACATATTTTTATTTAATGTAGATGTTAACTTTTTAAACGCTGTATGGCGGTTAACCCGCCGGTAAGGTTACGGGTATGGGTATAACCGTTTTGTTGTAAAATTGATTGCGCCGTGCGGCTCCTGATACCGGCTTTACAAATGAGTATGATCTCATCTGCCGGGTCCCATTCCAAATCTTCTAACCGGTTTAGTAAGTGCCCAACGGGTATGTTTAAACCGCCTATGTTATGGGTATAAAACTCTATCGGTTCGCGTACATCCAAAATGTGCAGCGCTTCGCTGTTATCAAGCCTTTCGAGTAGTTCGATGGCTTTAATGTCAGGGTTGTTGCTGTTCGGGCTGTTGCTGAGGTTGTGGCTCATTGGTTGATTTGCCTTGAGTAACGGTTAAATTTACACGGGTGCCGATGCTGGTTTTGGCCGTAGAATCGGTGCGCATAGGGAACTGACGAACAACCACAAGGTTGGTCGAATCGGTAATTGAACCTTCGTAAGTAATGTTACCTATGCTCAAACCGGCACCACGAATGGCAAAACGGGCAGCATCCAAATCCTGGTTAAGCAGGTCAGGTATATCCACTTCGTTAGCGCCCGCGCCATCGCCCAATACCAGATCAACAACCGAACCTTTGGGTAATTTTTGACCGGTTTTTATCACCTGACCACCAAAGCGTACTTCAAGTACACGGTCGCGGGCAATATCGGAGCGGTAGGTAGTATCGCCTACTTTTAAGCCGGTGTTTGATAGTATGGCCACTGCCTCGCGATAGGTACTTTGCTCTAAATCGGGCAAATTAACAGGCGGGGCCTGGGTGGTTACCATGGTTAAATAAATGGTACGGTTTTCTTTTACCTTGGTACCGGCATCGGGGTCTTGTTCTAAAATTGTGCCCGGCGGCTGATCCTGCACGTAAACCGAATCAATTTTGTATTGAAAGCCCTGCTCTTCGAGCATTGCAGTGGCACGCTCAACGGTAAGGCCTTTTAATTGAGGAACCGGAATGCCATCGCCATGACGGGTGTAATAACCTAAACTGAGGTAAGCAATAAATATAACAGCCACCACTGTACCAATGGCACCTAAAATATGGAATCGGAAATCTTTAGTTTTTAAGTAAGTCCAGAAATTTCTCATCTGTGGCTGTAAAAGTAATTGCTTAAATAAATGCTATCAAACATAACTTATTATTTCGGGATTTTAAATTCCCGAGGTTAAGCCTAAAATAGCAGGTGCAAAGGTAGGAAAAAAGTCGCCCCACCCAAACCCTCTCCGCCTTAGGCGGAAAGATTTTTATAGTCATTCTTCAACCATATTACAATTTCACGCCGCGCAAAAACTCTTCAATGCCCATGCGTTTTTTGCCTTCTAATTGTGCCTCGGTTACGCTGATGTAGCCATGGGTACAGGCAAATTTCAGGTAGGTTTTATTATCTGTTAGGTATTTGCCCGGTTCAACCTCAGGTGCAGATGATTCTTTTGCAATCTTGTATATCTTAAATGTTTTACCGTTTAGCTCGGTAAAGGCAGCCGGGTAGGGGCTTAAGCCGCGTATCATGTTATAAACTTTATCAACCGGTTGGTTCCAGTTTATACGGCAGTCTTCTTTAAAAATTTTAGGGGCATGTTTCAGTTCCTGGCCATCGGTCAGCTGGTCTTGAGGCTGCTCGGTGTACCGGCCGCTTTCAATAGCTTTTACCGTTTTTACCAACAGTCCGGCACCTTTGATCATAAGGCGGTCGTGATACTCGCCTGCAGTTACATCATCGTCGATGGTTATTTTTTCTTTAAACAGAATGGCCCCGGTATCGATCTCTTGCTTAATAAAAAAGGTAGTAGCCCCACTTTCGGGTTCGCCGTTAATAATAGCCCAGTTTATTGGGGCAGCACCCCGGTATTGGGGCAGCAGCGAAGCATGCAGGTTAATGGTTCCTTTTGGTGGCATACTCCAAACCACTTCGGGCAACATACGGAAAGCCACAACTACCTGCAGATCGGCTTTGAGGTTTTGGAGTTGGAGTAAAAATTCTGGGTCGCGCAGTTTTTCGGGCTGTAAAACCCTTAAACCCTGCGATACCGCATACTGCTTAACGGCCGATTCGCTCAATTTTTGCCCCCGGCCTGCAGGCTTATCGGGCGCGGTAACTACGCCCACTATATTGCAACCAGCCTCTAACAACGCCTGTAATGATGCCACGGCAAAATCGGGCGTGCCCATGAATATTATTCTCATTTATATTTCTATCGATATAACGTCATTGCGAGGTACGAAGCAATCTCTGCTCAGGCATAACGGCCATACATAGTTCAGAGATTGCTTCCTACCTCGCAATGACACGGTGTGTATTAATTGTACAATAAATACTTGTTCCTAACTTCTTTAAACTTGCTCAAGCCCGGCTGCCAGCTTTGGCGTATCTGGGCTTCGGTTTGGCCTACTTCTATTTGCTTTTGTAGCTGGGTTGAACCGGCCAGTTTGGTAAAGTAGGCGTTAAAAAACTTTGTTTTGTCGGGAAAGTTTTGATAAAACGAAAGTAGCCATTCGAGATCAAGTTTGGCGCTTTTGCGTATCAGGCCAGTATCATAATTACGGTAATCGGTGCCAAAACATTCCACATTCTTTTGCGGCGGATTATCGCTCATGCCTGGTATGCTTTTAGGCGTAAACGAAAATGAGTATTTGCCCTTCAGCGCCGGATGCCCAACCACCTGAAAAGGGAACATGGTACCTCGGCCAAGACTTAAGGTTGTTCCCTCAAAAAAGCATATACCAGGGTATAACAGTATAGACTGTGCCGAATTAAGGTTAGGTGACGGGCTGATAGGCAATACATAAGGCAGGTTATGATTGTAGTTAGCTACCTTAATAACTTTAAGCTTGCACTTTACCTTGTTTTTAAGCCAGCCCTCGCCGTTTATCATCTGGGCATATTCGGCAATGGTCATGCCGTGTACCACAGGGATGGGATGCATACCCACGAATGATTTGTAAGCCGTATCCAACACAGGGCCATCTACATAAAAGCCGTTAGGGTTAGGGCGGTCGAGCACCATCAGCTCAATATTGTTTTCGGCGCAGGCCTCCATAATGTAATGCAGGGTTGATATGTAGGTGTAAAAGCGTGCGCCTACATCCTGAATATCAAAAATCATCAGGTCGATGCCTTTTAGATCGGCCGGGGTAGGTTTGGTTTTATTGCCGTATAGTGATATTACAGGTATGCCTGTTTTACTATCCACTGCGTTGTTTACCGTAGCACCATCGCTGGCATCGCCCCTGAAACCATGCTCGGGCCCATATATTTTTTTTATGGCAATCCCGCGCTTCACCAGGCTATCAACCAAGGGTATTTTGTTTTTGCCGATGATGGATGTAGGATTAACTACCATGCCTATGTTGCGGCCTTTTAAATAGCTGATGTATAGCTCAGTTTGATCGGCAGCTGAAATGATTTGTGCATTAATTTGAACTTGCTGAGCTTGCTGCACCACCTCCGTAGCCTTTGCCTGTGCGGTTGCCTGATTGGTGTTTTTTGTAGTGCCACACGACGCCGTTAAGTTTAACAGCAGGCAGCCAATACTAAAGCCAATGTTTTTCATGTAGGTAAAGTAAATGTATTACAGGTAATGATGCAATGCTGATGCCAACATTCGGCACGAAATCTGCATATTTGCGAAAGTACAAAAAAACTGTTTGCCTTGAATTTTTCATCATTTATTGCTCAGCGGCTTACTTTTCAAAGCAAGCGCACATTTTCAAAGCTGATTGTGCGTATTGCCATTGTGGGCATAATGCTCGGTTTAGGCGTAATGATACTTTCAATAGCTATTGTAAAAGGCTTTAAACGGGAGATACAAGACAAGGTGCGGGGCTTTGCCGGCGATATACAGATCACCAAGTTCGATAATAACTTTTCGTACGAGAATTCACCCTTTATGGTTGATACCGGCTTTGTTCGTAAGGTTCAGGCCAGTCCGCTGGTTAAAGAAATTATGCCCTACGCCACTAAGCCAGGCATTATAAAAGCCAACGGCGAAATTGAAGGCGTGGTATTAAAAGGGGTGGATAAGAGCTACGACTGGGGCATTTTTAAAAGCACCCTCGTAGGCGGAAAGGTAATTGACTTTGCCGATTCGGCCGCATCGCAAAACCAGGTTATGCTATCCAGCCGTATTGCAAACCGGCTAAAGCTTAAGGTGGGCGATGATTTGCTGATGTACTTTATTCAGGAACCTATGCGCAAGCGTAAGCTCAATATTGTGGGCGTATACAGCGTTGGGGTAGAGGATGTAGACAAAACCTTTGTAATTGGCAACCTGGCACTAATACAACGCCTGAACGGATGGACGCACCGCGAAGCCGGTGGTTTTGAAATTCAGATAAAAGATTTTGACAATTTAACACAGGCCAGCAACGAGGTGAACACCGTACTGCCCACTTACCTGCGTTTGTACACCATAAACGAAACCTACCCGGCAATATTTGAGTGGCTTAGCCTGCTTGATGTAAATACACAGGTAATGCTTGTACTCATGATCATTGTAGCTACCATCAACATGATTTCGGCCCTGCTGATCATGATATTGGAGCGCACAGCCATGATCGGTATGTTTAAAGCATTAGGCGCAACTAACTGGAGCATACAATCGGTATTTTTATATAATGCCGCATATTTAATTGGCGTAGGTCTGTTGCTGGGTAATACCTTTGGCTTAGGTATAAGCTGGTTTCAGCAAAAAACACATTTTTTCAAGCTCGACCAGGCATCTTACTACATGAACTTTGTACCTATCGAGCTCACGGTTTTTGATGTGGTTGTACTCAATGTAGGCACATTGGTTATTTGTTTGGTGGTGTTGTTATTGCCATCAATGCTGGTAAGCCGTATACAGCCTGTTAAAGCAATCCGCTTTAAGTAAGCTTACTTTTTACTCCCCTGAAATTTAAACTGGAGGTTTAACCCGCCCGAACCAAAACGTATTTGCTGCGACCCCAAACCTCCTAACGGATATTTAAAGAATGGCTCGATAACCAGTCGGTTATGCTTAGTGATCTGGTAACCTACACCCATGCTCAGGTTTAGTGTACGGGCAAAGTTAAAGCCGGTAAAACTTTTGCTGGCCGATGCATCAGGCACGCTGGCCGCTGATGTAGTTATAGCACCGGGGATGTTATTGGTAAAGCGGTAATTAAAATTCTCGCTGATGAACGTGCCCGAACTTACGCCGGCCGATATGTAGGCATCCGTTTTTTGCGGACTAAACTCATACTTGATGTTAACAGGCACATCTAACCCTGTCAAACTAACATTATAGCCCGATACCGATGGCGTTGCAGCTACTTTTAACGAATTAAAGCCCAATTGGGTGGTTGGAGACGCAGGTAATACTTCAACCCGCGCATTATTACTGGCCGCTATGGCATCGCTTTGTATACTGGCCGTTACCGGTTGATTTTCATAGCTTAACGTGTTTCTGCCTATGGCAATACCAGTGGAAAGTTTGATGTTCTTAGTCAACCTGATATCGGTACTAAAACCAGCACCTGTATTCATTTGCGTTTTGCTGCCCTCAGCATAGTTAAAGTAAGTAGCGGCATAAACGCCGTACAGTATCTTCTTATCGGCATCTAACTTATTCTCAGTTTTATCTTTTTTAGCATTGATGTTCTCTTTGTTTTGCTCCTTAGCCAGCAAAGCCGCCATGCGTGATTGCGCCACATTAGCTGAGGCCGAATCTTTTTGAACGGCTATAACGCTTTTTGGCTGTTGACTCGCAACCGTTTTTTGCTGCGCTAAAATATTTTGTTGAGCTATGTTGCTATTGCTATCGGCACTAATTAAAACAGGTGTTACCCCACTTGCATTTTTGCTGTTATTGTTTGCCGGTGATAGGGCAGAAACAGCCGGGTTTGCTGGATTGACATTTGTATTAGCCAGTAAATTATTATTAACTGGAGTATTGGAAGCCGGATAGTAAGGCGTTGCAGCAACCTGATCCTGTTTTTTATATGTGTTGAGGGTGCCTGCAAATTGCTCAATCGGTGCTGGTGTTATGGTATTTGCTGCATCGCCGGGCTTAACATTATTAGTTTGATTATTGCTGTTGGTTGATGCAGCAGATGATTCACCATTGCCTTGAAGCGGGGAGTTTTGACGGCTATTAGGCTGCGTGTTTTTAATAACAGGCTTAACAGCAACCTGCTCCGTTTTTTGAGGCTGATTTGCAAACCATAAGCCAAATGCCGCTAATATTAAAAGCACGGCGGCGGCACTCATCCACCACATTGGTATGATACGGTTCTTCTTCTTCTCCGGAAATTTTTGGCGCAGCAGCAACCAGCCCTCGTTGGCGGGAGCGGTGTCTTCGTAATTATCAAACACCTCGCTTATGCGTTTCCTCAATTCATTATCCAACTGTTCACTCATGGCGTATGTGCTTCTGTGGTTAATGCTTTTCTTAATTTCTCTTTGGCACGGCTCAAATACACTCTTGACGAGCTCGAGGGTATATTCAGCATTTCGGCAATTTCATCATGGTTGTAACCATCAATTTCATACAGGTTAAATATGGTACGCTGTATAGCGGGTAAATCATCCATTAACTTTAGTATATCTTTTGCATTAAGCTGGTTTACAGCTGTATAATTATCACCAATATGATTAGCGTATTCCATATCGGTATGCAATTGGTATTTAAGGTCTTTACGGCGGCGGTCAATCGATGTGTTGATAATAATGCGGCGCATCCACGCTTTAAACGAGCGCTCAATATTATACGTTTGTATGGTATTGAATACTTTAATAAACGAGTCGTTCACCACTTCCAACGCATCGTCCCGGCTGTCGCAATAACGCAAACCTACACCCATAGCATAGCCATAGAACTGCTTGTAAAGCTGTTCCTGGTATTTTAATGAGCCTGATTTACAGCGCTGAATCAGTTCCTGTTCGGCGCTGCTGGGGTTATCGTGCATTCAGGAGGTAGGCGTTTTTTATTACAGGTGTTTTGGTTATTGCTTTTTAAGTATATAAATATATCTCAGGGTGTCGTTGTAAGCTTCCATCCTTAAATCGGTGCCGTTAATAGCATAAGCGTACGACCCATTTAAATGAAACGGCGGAGAATTAAGGTTTGCTCCGCTGTTGGCTGTGGCCGTACTGTCTGACCACACGGCCATGGCCGTTGTAAAACCGTATATACCGCGGCTGGGGGCATGTATGCCTTCAGGGTCGGTAACATTGTACTTATTACCATTTAAAACCAATTGAATATTAGTTTTAACCGAATCGCGGGCATTAGTTAAGTTATTTTTATGCTCTCGTATAAACTGTCCTTTAAACGTTCCCTGCGGTGCTGTTACGGGCGAATCATTACTTCCCGGGTCTTTTAAACAACTGCTCAAACCCACTATCAGCATTAAAACAGGAAATATATGCTTCTTTATCATAACCAAAACAAGTAGTATGTAAGGGTATACGCATGTAATCAGCTTATTGTAACAGCTGGGATTAAAAAATTATAATTTTTTTGCTTCGTTCCAGTAAATGTCCATTTCGGCCAGGGTCATGTCTTGTAACAGCTTGCCGTTTTCCTGTGCGCGTTTTTCGAGATGCTGGAAGCGTTTAATGAATTTACGATTGGTTTTTTCAAGCGCATCCTCAGGGTTGATGTTAATGAACCTCGCGTAATTGATCAAAGAAAACATCAGGTCGCCAAACTCGCTTTCGGCGCGGTCGTGGTCGATCACGCTGTCGTCCTCGGCATTAAATTCATCCCTGAACTCCTGCATTTCCTCCTCCACCTTTTCCCAAACCTGGCTTTTGTTTTCCCAGTCGAAACCAATACCCCGGGCTTTTTCCTGTATGCGCGATGCTTTGACCAGCGCAGGCAAGGAGGCAGGTACACCACCCAGTACCGATTTGTTACCTTCCTGCAGTTTTATCTTTTCCCAGTTGCGCTTTACGTCGGCCTCATCATTAACCTCTGTATCGCTGTAAATGTGCGGGTGCCGGTTAATCAGTTTATCGCATATGCTGTTCAGTACATCGGTAATGTTAAAGGCGTTGGTTTCGGATGCAATACGGGCGTAAAAAACGAGGTGCAACATCACATCGCCCAGCTCTTTTTTAATTTCGTTTAAGTCATTACCCAAAATAGCGTCAGATAGTTCGTAGGTTTCTTCGATGGTAAGATGGCGTAAACTTTCGAGGGTTTGCTTTTTATCCCACGGACAGTTTTCGCGCAAATCATCCATGATATGGAGCAGGCGTGTAAATGCGGTATCGGGTTTATGAGCGGTAGCAGGGGGGATTAGAGCCATATTAAATGTTTTTTACAAAAATACGCATTGCATATTTAAGGCAAACTGTTTTTAGCAGAGCTTGTGGTAATTCAAGAATCAAAAAAAATATGCAGGCTTTTGGTAAAAGGATAGGGGTATTGCAGATGTACATACCCCGTAAAAGCATACTTTAAATGAGTAGCTCCTGACGGAGCACATGGGGGTACTTACTTATTGCTACAAATAGGTAGCCCCGATGGGCAATGTCATTCAGTTAAGGATAGATAGTTTCTATTTATGCAAGATATGATATCAGTAAAGTGGTCTGTGAGGACACAGACCACGGCGGGTTAGCCGACGCCTGTGTCCTCACAGGCGTCTTCTTTCTTAACTTAATGACATTGCCCGATGGGACACAGCAACTTGCAAGTGATTTGAAGACTGTTAAAGCGGTTTTGTGGCCCGCAGCATTTCGCGCTTGCCGGGTGCGCCGGGGGCTTTTTCAACCTTTAGCCCCATGCCTTTAAGCATGCGTTTTAAATTGCCGGTAATAGCATAGGTAACAAATACGCCACCGGGGGCTAAGTACTTAACGGTATGCCCAATAGCTTCCTCATTCCACATATGGGGCTGATGAATGGCCGCAAAAGCATCAAAGTAAATTACGTTGAATTGTTGATCGGTAGCGTAGTTGAGCAGTTGGGTGTGCGCTATGTGCAACTCCGTAAAATTATTAAGTTGTACAGGGTTTTGTAAGGCCTCCTGATAATTTTGCTGCAAGCCCGACCATATATGACCGGGCACATATTCATTATAACCCGTTTGTGCGATCATCTCCGGCGAAAGGGGATAAGCCTCAATGCCTGTATAGTTGAGCTTAATTTGCTCCGATGTACAATAATCGGCAGTTAGTAAAAAGTTCAATCCTGTACCAAAGCCTACTTCCAGCACCGATGCTTGTTTTGCATCAGCGGCAGCTAAGAAGTGCTTTAAACCTGTATTTAAAAATACATGCTTGCTCTCTTGCAAAGCCCCGTGTTTGGAGTGATAGTTTTCGCCCACCTCGGCATTATAAATGCTTTTGGAGCCGTCGGCTGTGGTAACGATGGATAGATTCATCTTTTGTAATGAGTGATTTGGTGAATGAGTGGATGAGTGAATTTTTATGACAGCTTGTTATAAAATTGTGTTCATGGTTGATAGTAATAGTTTTTAAAACTCACTCATTCACCAATTCACTCAATCACTCATTGGCTATTTAAATTCCACTATGGCCTCGCCCAAATCAAACACCGGTACATTGGTAATTTGCGCGGCAATAATGCTGCGTGCTGCTGCCGAACGGTATCCGGCGGCACAATGTACCACAATGGGCCTGTCGGTTGGTATTTCGGCTATGCGCTTACGTACCTCGGGTAGTGGGATGGCTAAGGCATCATCAAAAATGAGTCCGGCGTTTATTTCATTCCAGTTGCGGGTTTCTACAACGGTATAGTTTTGCGGGTTGGCTTTAAAGTCGGCTAAATCAAGTTCGGCCGGTTTTTCGGTGGCTTGCACGGGGTTGGTTAGCGCACCTTTTATTTGCAGTTCATAGCCAATTTTAGCGGCACGACTTATAGCCAGTTCCAGCTTTTCGGCGTCTGCAGCTACCAGGTAAAAAGGCTCTTTAGGCTCCACAATAGCACCCAGCCAGGTTTCAAACTTGCCTTGTAATTGTATGTTGATGGCGTTTTTAAGGTGCCCTTTATTAAAATCGACCTTAGGGCGGGTATCAACCACTAACACATCGCTTTGTAGTTGGGCACCGGCAGGTAAGCGCTCAACGCCTTGTAACGATTGCTCATAAGCCGGGGCTCCGTTTTTATTCAGCTCTACATCATACCCAAAATAAGTAGGGGCAAAGGGCTGGTCGGCGGTTAATTCGTTCACAAACTTCAGTTCGTCCATTAATTGCAAGGCATAGTTCTCGCGCAGTTCGCGGCCTATGGTGCTGTGCAAATCGGGGCTCATGTTTTTACCGCATAACGAGCCGGGGCCGTGCGCAGGGTAAACCACCACATCTTCAGGCAAAGTCATGAGTTTGTGGCGGGTGCTTTGGTACATCTGTCTCGCCAGATCTTCTTTTTTGGCAGTAACGTTACCGGCCTCTTCGCGTAGATCGGGGCGGCCAACATCGCCTACAAATAGCGTATCGCCACTAAATAGGGTAGTGCTTTGACCGTTCTCATCCTCAACCAGCACACAGATCGAATCGGGCGAGTGGCCCGGCGTATTCAGGGCTTTCAGTTTAATATCGGCCAGGGTAATTACATCGCCCTCGTCAAACGTTTGGTGCGGATAGGCTGCACCCAGCAGACGGCTCACGTAAATGGTAGCATCGGTGGTTTCATGAATTTCGAGGTGTGAGCTTACAAAATCGGCATGGGGGTGGGTTTCAATTACGCCCACAATATCGGCCTCGTGCAAGGCCGCAAAATCATAATAAGGCTGCGGGTTGCGGGCCGGATCAATCACTACAATTTGGCCGGCACGAAGCACGGCGTAAGAAGCATGGGCAAGGTCGGTATCGTAAAACTGATGTATAAGCATGTGTGGCGCAAAGATAACCTTTTGCAAAAGCAAGGCAAATTGATGCTTGTCACTCTTTTGCCATTATGCTGGCTGCTTTTAAGTAAAATTGCTGCATATCGCAAACACACCACGTGTAATGGCGTTTAATGTGATGTATTTAATTTCCCGGATGCGCAGGCACCCGGCTTATTCAATCTACTCATCATGTTTAAATATACTTTTATAGCCCTTGCATTGGCCGCTATGTTCTTCTCCTCATGCGGACAAAAAATGAAGATGGTACAAACCGCCAAAACCGACTCGTTAGCCGTTGAAGCCGTTTGGAAACAATATGTAAGTGCATTAACCGCTAAGAATGCCAAACAGCTCACTAAATTATCATTAAAGCAGGTATACTGTCAGCCCTGCGCCATACAAACCGGTGGAGGGGATTTAGTTAACATTAATGATTTTGCTAAAACCATGTTTGCAAGCATTTACAAAACCCAGCTTTGGCAAGCCATAAAAGGCTCAAAGCATTTAATGGTAACCGAGCAGATCAAAAAATACAAACCCCTCAACCTCAATGTAACCGGCGACGCCTTGCTGGTGCACGATGTGTGGTACGTAACCAGCCAGCCCGATAAAATAAAAGGTTTTGAAAGCCAGCGTTATGCCTTTCAGTTTGTGAAAGATGGCGGGCAGTATAAGTTTTTTGGATTAACGGCGGTGAATTGAGCAACCTGTTGAATTTATCACAATGGGGGCTTTATTGAGCATAAACTGTCTTAATCAAAGTTTAAACTTATATTGCGGCTTCTACCAAAATTAACACACATGGCTTCCGGTTTTTTTGCAATTTTAGATGATATAGGTGCTTTAATGGACGATGTGGCCGTTACCACCAAACTGGCCGCACGTAAAACGGCAGGCATTTTGGGCGATGATTTGGCCGTTAATGCCGAGAAGGCCACAGGTTTTTTATCATCACGGGAGTTGCCGGTGTTGTGGGCCATTACCAAGGGCTCATTCATTAATAAATTGATCATAGTACCCATCGCCTTGCTGCTGAGCGCTTTTTATCCGCCGGCTATTAAGGTGATCTTGCTTTTAGGCGGATTTTACCTGGCTTACGAAGGCGTGGAGAAGATCGTCGAGTTCCTGTTTCATCGTGATAAAACCGGGCACGAGGTGGTTAAAGAAGCCGAACAAGATGATAAGGATGCAGAAAAAACGAAGGTCAAATCGGCCATTGCTACTGATTTTATTCTTTCTATCGAAATTGTAATTATAGCACTTGGCAGCGTTGCCAATGAAACTTTGATCAAGCAGATACTCACCGTTTCGGCAGTAGCTATTTTGGCTACAGTTGGTGTTTATGGTATTGTAGCATTAATTGTGCGCATGGACGATGCCGGGTTCAATCTCATTAAACGCTCTGGCGATAAGGGTTTTTTAGCGGGATTGGGCAAATTACTGGTTAAAGCCCTGCCCGTAATCATCAAAATTTTAGGTGTGGTAGGTACCGTTGCCTTGATACTGGTTGCCGGAGGTATATTTGTGCACAACATCGAATACCTGCACCACCTACTGGGAGGCCTACCCTCCATATTTGGCGAATTGGCCATGGGCATACTTGCCGGACTGGTTGCCATACCTGTAATGGCCGGTGGCAAGAAGCTGTTAGCGGCGGTTAAAGCATAAGGTTACATAATAGCCCCACGGTTCCCCTGAAAATGGGCCACTTTGATCTCGAACATTTTGGCAATGTTGTAGGCACGGCTCTTGGCTTCTTCGGCTTTTTCGCCGTTGAACAATTCATCTACAGTTTCGTTAAATAAAGCTTTCCAGCGTTCAAAATGTTCGTGCTTGACGGGCATGTTGGCATGCGGCGGAAAGGGGCGGCCGTGGTAAGTATGTTCATCAAGCAGCAGCGTTTGCCAAAAGTTGTACATCTTTTGCAGGTGCTCGGGCCAGCGGTCTTCAATACGTTTGTTGAAGATCGGGGATAGCAAATCGTCCTCGCGTATTTTTCCGTAAAAGGTATTTACGAGTAGTTTTACATCATCAAGGCTTAATATTTCCCGCTGTGCTTCCATCGGCACAAAATTAAACAAAACAGAGGTGCAAGCCTAACCCTACCAACAATCATTACATCATACAGATACTGATTACTGTTAGGTAAGCTTATGCTTTGCCATTTTGACTACGCAGTTTTAACTCCTCTTTAATTTTATTAAACGATGATAGTGCGGGCCAAACGCACATAAACGGTATTATAAATTGTACAAGTAACCCCGGTTTGGCCTTCAGGTAAATAAAGGTTAGCATCATGATAACCCATAAAACGGCAAACCCAATGAGTATACCTTTGAGTATTGAGCGCTTTTGGTGGAGTTCGGGCAAACTCATTTCTGATAATTTTTTGGTCATGCGGAGTGAGTGTTTTGCAAAGTTGTACAGCCTGTTGTTTTTAAGCACTACACTTTAGTGTAAATTTGCGATGAGCAAATGAAAGATAAAACACAATCGAGCCTGTTAACCCGTAGTAAAGTTAATAAACCCGAAACCGACCATACACAACAGCAACTTTATCTTGAAGCGGTAAAGGCTTTTGCACGGCTAACATACGAGAGTGTTTATGTGATCAACTACGAGGACATGTCGTTTGAGTACGTGTCACAAAATCCTTTGTTTTTGTGCGGGTATACGGCTGATGAGGTGCTGGCCATGGGTTACGATTTTTATTTTAAAAACGTAACCGAACCCGATTTACAGCTGCTTACTGTAATTAATAATGCCGGGTTCGATTTTTATGATAAGCTGCCCCCGGCCGATCGCAAGCTGTACAGCATTAGCTATGATTTTCATTTGGTAAATAAAGATGGCAACCGTACACTCGTTAACCACAAGCTTACGCCCTTGTTTTTAACGGCCGACCAAAAGATCTGGAAATCCATGTGTATCGTGTCTATATCGCACTATCAAACGGCAGGCAATGTATTTATACACAAGCAGGGGAGCGACAATACCTGGCAGCTTGACCTGACCACCGGCCTGTGGCGCAAAAACAGTAAACCCAAACTCAGCCAGCGCGAAACCGAAATTTTGCGCCTCCACGCCCAGGGCCTCACCATAAACCAAATAGCCGAAAAAATATTTATAGCCCCCGACACGGTAAAATATCACCGCCGCCGCATATTTGAGCAGTTAAATGTGAAGAATATGGTAGAAGCGTTGGGTTATGCGGTGAGTAGCAGGATTATTTGAGTGATTGCTTGTAAACAATAATTTACTGTTGCCGTTTGCGCTTTTTTGTATTTTGCAATACTAATTTTAACAAAAACAATTATGAAATATACACTTGCTTTATTTGCTGCGCTTAGTTGTGCATCATTATCACAAGCTCAAACCAAACCTGCTGCTGATGCCAATATGGTTTACAGTGTAGCTCAAAAAATGCCGGTTTTTCCGGGTGGCGAAAAAGCATTTGGACAGTACCTTAATAAAAACTTGCGCTATCCTAAAAAAGCCAAGGACAAGAAAATTCAGGGGAAAGTATTTGTGAGCATGATCATCGAAAAAGATGGCTCGGTAAAAAATGTACAGGTTGCACGTGGTACGTCCTCCCCCGAACTCAATGCCGAAGCCGTTCGCGTATTAGCCGTATCACCCAAATGGACTCCCGGTCAGCAAAACGGAAAGGTGGTTAGGGTGTATCAAATGGTGCCTATTGAGTTTAGTTTACTGTAAGATATTATATTTAGTGGCGTACTAAGACTGCGTGAGCGTTGTATGCCAATAAATCTAATATTCATAGTTTTCTTTTGACATATTTATCCAGCCAATCCAATAATCAACACCCTCTTTTCCAGCTCCGCTTGGGTCAGTAGTGAAAAAATGTGGTATCAAGTCGAATACTTGTTCAATATCATTCCGTGATAAAAAGTAAGTGAGGCACTCAAGCATTTTAGAGAAAGATGAAAATATAATAGGCCCCGATCCATTAAATTCTGCCTCATAACTTTGAAATCTGATTGGATATTCATCCTCCTCAACATACATCCTTCCATCAAATACTAAATAGCCGCCATCATTCCCCTCTGTAGCAAATGGATATATCTTTTCAGCGATTAAATGCTTAGAAACGTTGTTATCTACCAAATCTTTTAGCTCTTGTAATGGTTTTTCAGGGTTGGAAAAAGGTAATCTCACTATAGAGCAATCGCCATCTAAAAAATAATATGCTTGATGCCATTCTAAAAAACTTTTGGGTAAAACAACATCATACATTTGCATAAATTGTTGATATGTACTCAGCTTAATATTACCCTCAAGCGGTCTCCATTTGAACCAACCATTATCATCAGGAGTTGTCTCCATCATCGCATCAGGCACATCAGAAGTATACACCGATAAACGCGGAGACTGAGTTAAAAAAACTGAAAAAAAGGATGTTATGATGTTTTTATTATTCATAATATAATAATTCTTTAAATCAACTTAACTGCCCTGTGTTCCCGCAAACGTCCCGCTTGTGGTTATTAAGATATTGCCTAAAACTTGGAATAGGATTGATAAATTAAAAGCTTTAAAGTACTAAAAACGTATAAACCACAAGCGGGACGCTTGCGGTAGCGAGGTGTTTAATCTTTAATATCCCGAATAGTAACTGATGTGTCAGAATCATCCAAAACTGGCTGCCCATCTTCAAATTTCTCAATACCAATTAATTTGCCATTTACCCATATTGCCCCCCTAACCATATCTTCCATTCGCGAATACTTTTTTACAATATCTGTACTGTAAGAATTTCCTTTTAAATTAGTTCTTTCGGTTTCCCGGTAGAATACCATTAAATAATTAGCGTATCTTTTATAGTCAGATGCCTTATGTTTATTGATGTAATTGGATAAATATTTATCGAAATTTTTAGTATCGCGATAATCTTTAATTAAGAAAACATCCATTTTTGTAATAGATACTCTATTATTTTCTTTAGTTGTATCTAAATAGTTAAGTACCTTAAACGGAACTATTTTGAATATACTTTGCGATTGGCAACTGCATATAAAATATATTGAGCTGATTAACAGGATTAATTTTTTCATAGGTAGATTATTAAAAATGGCCTGTAATTAATTTTTTAACGTGTATTACCGTTTCAAATGGTCGATAATCTCTTTTGTGTTGAAGAATCCACCAGTCAGCAAATCCATAATGATATTTTTGATATGTTAATGCATCGATCTTGTCTAAACCAAAATGATCATGAATCGTAATGTCTAAAGTTGCCGACCAATAACCATTACCCATGCTCTCGCAAGCGTCCCGCTTGTGGTTGTTTTTATAAGGTTTCCAATTTGAAATAAGAATTGATTTTAAGTACTAAAAATGTGTAACCATAAGCGGGACGCTTGCGAGAGCGGGGAGAGTTGTTTCCATCATTTAATTGGGCACATCAGAATTGGACACCGCTAAGCGAAGTGACTGATTTAAAAATGCTTTAAAGAAGAGCTTTATAAGCTTTTATTACTATTCATTAATATGAGTAAAATAACTTTCATCTGCCATTCCTCTGTAGCAATTACCATAGAGCAGCTTATGATTATGCAACACCAGCCACTAGCTGAAATGATAGAATTAGTTTGATCGCAGCATTACTACATCATTTACTATTACCCCTTGCTTAGATAACTCTATTCTTATATAATCCCGCTGTTTTTCCGATAATCTCGAGCCATTCAAATCAAGATATTTAAGTAATTTTAGTCCTTTTAAAATAGCTAAATTTTTTTCAACATCAGCACTCCGGCTAAAGCACAATTCTAATGTAATCAACTGGTTAAGGTTAATAAAGTTGGCTGGTAAATTTTTTACGAAAAGATTTTCCAACCTAAGTTCCTTTAATGATTTGAGTTCAACAATTATATTAAAATGTTCAAAGTATATTCCATTTTCAGGTAGATCCTCACCTGAATTCCAAGAGGTATGAAATACTGTTTTAGAGTTATAAATATCTATTACCTTTTTCTTACCTAAAATCTCTAAAAAGGAATTCTTATTTTTCAATTCATCAATAAAGTTATCGTAAGTATCATAATAGAATTCGTTTTTTTGAAAATTTGATTGAGCCATACAAGTCACATTAAAGGTAAAACAAATAATTGAAAACAATATTTTCATAAGTTTTCAATCTTGTCCTTGATAGAATAAAAGGCATTATTAGATTCGATCCATAAATTTTCCTCTAATTTTAAAAAAACTGCTTGATCTCCGTTGCTGTTCCTCATACTTTTGATTCTATTAAGCAATGCTTCCACCTGTGAATGATATGAGGAATTATATAGATTGGTAAAACTTGTTTTGTCAAATACCAATACACCTGCGGTAACATTTCTAAAAAAGGCTCTCTCAATAGTTTGCTCTATACCTTCTTTAAACCCACCCCACAAATTGCTTGCAGTATTTGATGGATTGTAAGTTTTGACTTCATATGCAATAAAGCCAGTGTTAATTATTGAAAAACCCATATTCCTACTTAAACTATTTCTTCGAAGTTTTAATTTTTGGGCAATTGGGTTTCCAAATCTATCTGTATGATTTACAATCATAAAAGAATAACCATTCTCAACTTCAGTATATTTATGCTCTGTTAATAAATCTACATATATTTGATTTGTTGGATTGAAATTGTCAATCATTTTTGCATTTGCAAGCATTCGAGCCATTGAAATACTTGGAATACTCGCGACTCGTTTTGCAAAAATCCCCTCTCCAATTGCACCTATAGCTTTTCGATATCCATCACCTCCATCTAAACCTTTTGTTGTTAAATGTAAGTGCCGAATAGAGGTGTTGTTTGATTGCCTGAAAGCTGAATAAATATATTGATTAAAATTTTTTATAATCATTGAAACTGGATGATTGTCTGGGTAATCGTCTATAGGAGGATTACTAAAAGCATAATATTTTGTGTATTCATTTAATTGTTCAAAATAAGCATTCGTAAAATCAAGATTCTCTGGATTGAAATCTCCATTATTGATTATAATAGGATCAAGTCCATTTACATTTAACTCTAAAGGGATGGTCGATTCAATATCATGCTCTAAAAATATCTTTTTGAAAGCAATGAAATCAGTTGATGGGTTCTCCATCAAATAATCTACCGCCCAATTAATAAACTATATATTATCAGCTGTATATCCATTGTTTACCAAATAGTTAACAAGCTCGGTAGTTATAGCCAAGTTATTAGCCAAAAATGTTTGCTTGTTAATATCGGTAATATTAAGGCTGGTAATTAAAGAACCTGATAAGCTCGATTGAGTTACTTCTATACTTTCCCAATGCCCCGAATCTCCGGCAGTACATCCCCCGCCGGGGCCAGGTATTACTCCGCCTCCCGGTCCATCAACGCCACCATCGCCATTTCCCGGGTCGTTACTAACACATCCATCCGAACTATCAGGAACCCACTTTTGTATCCATATAGTTCCACCGCCATATGGGGCAGTTTGGTTGCTTATTCCTCCCGGTGTTACATTAATAGTTCCGTTAGTAGTTGATGGGTCGGCAGGTAAGCCGGTAGTGCCACTAAAAATATAATAAGATGCTTCGCCGCCACCACCTCCTCCCGAACCATCATCGCCAAATACGGCAGTAAAAAAATCACCCAATAATTGTATTATCGTTGCTATTGCACCTCCACCTCCAAAGCCACTATCCGGAGCACGGTAAGTGCATCCCAAGTCGCCCCCCATCCAATCGCCGCGATGTAGCCAACACCAAAAATGTGAAAATAAATCACCTAATGATGCAGTGCGGTATTTTGTATTTTGAGTTGCTTTGCTAAACTGACCAATATTCATTGATCCCCATTTTAGTAACTGTCCTTTTTCATATTTAAATGAGGTTACATTACCATCTTGAAAAGAGTAAGACATCAGGTTCCCGGAAAACTCTTTAGCCCCCGGATTTAAATCCTGCCATTTGTACGCCCAAACTTTGAGCTTACCGTTCTCTTTAGTAAAATATAGCGATGAATTTTCTGCTATGGATACCTGCACAACGTGCATCCAATTTATTACACGTTGTTGTGCAGTACCCATGTGTAGATCAGATCGCATGGAAGTGGGGAGATTTTGCTGTATCCAATCACTTATTTCGGCAGGTTTAATATGGTTTTTAGGATCAATATAATGCAGGAAACTATTAATGTCCTTTACTTCAGCACCTCCGTTATTTTGCATCCAATTCCGCCCGTCGTCTTTCCGACACGAATTGTTTAAAAGCAAAATAAGAATCAGATAAATAATCCCAAGGAATTTTGGTAAAGCAGAGAGACAAGTTTTCATAATGCGATAAGCGGTTTGTTATTGAAAGGTAATAATATTTTAGCAGAATTAAAATATTATAAATAACAATGCCTAATACTCTATTTTACAATATTCTAATACGCACCATCTTTTAAACAAAAAATCCCGTCCTCATGAGGACGGGATTGGGATTTAAAACTTAAGACCCTTTGAAGCTCTTGCAGCTTACCAGATCTTAATGCGGTCTTCGGGCTTTTTGTACATTTTGTTGCCCGGTTGTATGTTAAATGCTTTGTACCAGGCATCCATATTGGTTATAGGCGCGTTGGTGCGGAACTGTTCAGGTGAGTGTGGGTCGGTTAAAATCTGCTGCATTGAAGCCTCTGGGCGTTTTTTACCTCTCCAAACTTGTGCCCAAGATAAGAAAAATCGTTGGTCGGGTGTAAAGCCGTCAATTTTGGTGTTCGATTTACCTTGTTTGGTTTTTTTGAAGGCCTCGTATGCCACGTTCAAGCCACCTAAATCGGCCAGGTTTTCGCCTAAGGTTAATTTACCGTTTACGTGTACGGTATCTAACACGGTAAAGGCGTTGTACTGGTTTACCACTAAATCGGCACGGGTTTTAAACTTATCGGCATCGTCTTTTTTCCACCAGTCGCGCAGGGTGCCGTCGGCATCGTACTGGCGGCCCTGGTCGTCAAAACCGTGGGTCATTTCGTGACCTATTACTGCACCAATACCACCGTAGTTAATGGCATCATCGGCATTAAAATCAAAGAAAGGGAACTGCAAAATACCTGCAGGGAACACAATTTCGTTGTTTACCGGGCTGTAGTAAGCGTTAACGGTAGGAGGGGTCATTCCCCACTCGGTCTTGTCAACAGGCTTTCCTAAACGGCTCACCATGTCATTGTAGCTCCATACACCAATGCGGCGCAGGTTACCATAATAATCGTTACGGTCAATAGTTAAGCCGTTATAGGTTTCCCATTTATCGGTATAGCCAATTTTAACGGTAAAGGCGTTAAGTTTTTTAAGGGCGCGGGCTTTGGTGTCGGCTGTCATCCAGTCTAAACGCTGAATGCGCTCGCCCAAAGTAACTTTAAGGTTGTTTACCAAACCTACCATGTACTGCTTGGCGGCAGGGGTAAAGTATTTGGCCACATAAAGCTGACCCAGCAATTCGCCCAGGCTGCCATCAACCAAACCGGTCATACGCTCGTAACGTGGAGCCTGCACCTGCTGACCGCTTAATACGCTGCTGAATTTAAACTGGCTTTTAACAAATGGCGAGCTTAACGAACCTGCCGAACCGCGAAGGATTCCCCATTTCAAGTAAGTTTTCCAATCGGCAACCGGTATAGTACCCAAAAGGCCGTCGGCAGTGGTCATGAATGATGGCGATGAAACCAAAACCGAATCAGGGCTGCCCACTTTTAACTTAGGTAAAATTTCAACCCAGTTTAAGTGAGGCGTAGTTTTAGCTAATGCCGGGGTAGCAAATTTGTTGTAAGTTTTGTTAGGGTCGCGCATGGCCACACGGGTCATTTGTGCTTCGGCCAGTTTGCTCTCGATACCAAAAATTGTTTCGGCATTTTTGGCTGCGGTTTGCGCATCGGTACCGGTTAAGGTAAACAGCTCAACAATATATTGTTTGTAAGCATCCTGTATGCGTTTGGTGCGGGCATCGCTTTTTAAATAGTAATCACGATCGGGCAAACTGGTGCCACCCTGACCAAAACCTACGATGTATTTGGTTGGGTTTTTAGAATCCTGCCTTACACCAAAGCTAAACAGCGGACTGCCCAGCGCGTTGGCGCGCTCATGAACTATCTCATTAACCACGCCGTTAACATCGGCAATGGCATCAATGCGTTGCAAATCGGCCTGGATAGGGGTATAGCCACGTTTTTCGATAGCTACCGAATCCATACCGCTGGCGTATAGATCACCTACACGCTGCTCAATGCTGCCTTTAGGAGCACCGGTTTTGGCGCTGATTTCGGCAGTAATGGCTTGCAGTTTTTTCTTGTTGCCATCGTTAAGCATAATAAAGCTACCCCAGCGGGTTTCTTTAGCCGGAATTTCGTTGGCTTTTAACCAGCCACCGTTGGCGTACTCAAAAAAGTCGTCGCCTGGTTTAACCGACTTATCCATATTAGCCGGGTCGATAAATTTTTTAGGGGGATCGGCCTTAGCCTTTTTGTTTTTTCCACCATCGCCGGCCTGCACGTTTGCCGAAAAGCAAAGCGCTGCTGCGGCCAGCATCCAATTTCCAAAATTATATTTCATGCACTTAATCAAATAAGGTTTTAAAAGTAAGCATTTTAACCATTTATGCAAATGTAACCCTACGTAATTGTTACATGGCTAAGTATAAAATTTTGTTTGGGGATGATGAAAAGCGGCGTTCGGCAATATTATGTCAGTACTGACACCATCCTGTCAGTGTTCAAGGCACGTTCAAATGCTTTAGGAGTCGCGGGTGTTTAATTCATTTTGATGAAACACTAAATTGAACACCACGCAGAAACAAGGGAAAATCGAGTAATTGTGAGGTTACAAGAAGAAAAATCAAAACGACAGGGAAGGCTCATATACTAATTAAGCATTATTTTAAACTATGGCCTCAAAATTGTAGCTTTGTAACTGCTTAACTGCAACTGGCTACTGCCACTCTATAAAAATGGGGTCGACCGGAATTGACAGGATGGAGATAAGTAAGTAAGCATGCAGCGCGTTGTGTGAATTAGCGCTTAAATCTGAACGCTCAAACTTACAAATGGCGAAAATAACTACGCCTTAGCTGCCTAATTTAGAATTAGCATAGCTTTTGTCCCGCCGGTTTTCCGTTTCATCGGATCGGCAATCGGGGCATCGAAAGATGAAACTGGCTTGCTTAGGGTGTGATAAGCGGGCGAGATAAAGCACCTACGGAAGATGGTACAGGTGAGCAACTGACCTTCCCCTTCCCGACAATTTAACAGAGCTAAGCATGTAGAAAGCTTACCTTATACCATGTTTGGACGAGGGTTCGAATCCCTCCGGCTCCACTAAGTTCAGTATTAAAACAGACTAAAAGCCTGCAAATCAGATGATTGCAGGCTTTTGTTTTTTGGTTAAAAACTATATTATTCATCAATTCCCAATAAAAAGGAGCGTAATTCGGTGAGTAATTTTCATGAAAAAGCTACTCACCAAATCGACTTATCGTTTTGATAATCAAGATGTTCAAAAAATGAACATCTTGTATAGAATTAATTGCAAGCTTAATTTTGTTTCACTTTTAATGCTTAAAACATTATGAAAACTAATTTCAGCTTGCTTTTTTATTTAAAGAAGCCAAAGAACTATCAAGGAGGCTTTATGCCGATCTATCTCCGTATCACTGTTAACGGCCAACGTTCTGAAACGACTACATGCAGAGAATGCGACCCAACTAATTGGAACGGCATTGCCGGTCGCTTAAAGGGTACAAAAGAGGACACAAGGTCTTTTAACGCTTACCTGGACAACTTGCAGAAACAGGTTTATGAAGCTCACAGCCAATTAAGCGAAGCGCAAAGTTTGATAACTGCCGAAACCCTAAAAAATAAATTTTTAGGTAAAGATGAAAAAGTGAGAATGCTTATCGGCGTATTTAAAGACCATAACAAGAAGATCGGTGCTTTGGTTGGAAAAGAATACGCTGCCGGTACTTACGTACGTTATCAAACCTCTTTGAAACATACCCAGGACTTTCTGCAATGGAAATATAAAGTTTCAGATATTGATATTAAAAAAATTGACCACGACTTTATCACGAACTACGAATTTTACTTACGGACCGAACGTAATTGCGCAAACAACTCTGCTTTTAAATATATCAAGAACTTTAAAAAGGTTATCGGGATTTGTCTATCGAGCGGATGGTTAGATAAAGACCCTTTTGTCAACTATAAAATAAGAATCAAACAGGTTGATAGGGTTTTTCTTAACGAGGATGATTTGCAAAAAATGGCTGATAAGGTGTTTTCCACTGATCGACTGAACCAGGTCAGGGATATATTTCTTTTCTGTTGTTTTACAGGATTGGCCTACGCTGATGTCAGCAAACTGGGAAGAAATGAAATAACCAAAGGCCCTGACGGGGAAATTTGGATTTTTACCAAGCGGAAAAAAACAGACACACCAAGCAGAATTCCACTATTGCCACCAGCGTTAAGCTTAGTAAATAAGTATGCAGATAACCCGGTATGTATTAATTCCGGTAAAGCTTTTCCTGTATGTACAAACCAAAAAATGAACGCCTATTTAAAGGAGATAGCCGGTGTTTGTGAAATAAACAAGCAATTGACCTTCCATATAGCACGTCATACATTCGCTACTACTGTGACGCTATCAAATGGTGTTCCGATAGAAAGTGTGAGTAAAATGCTTGGTCACACAAATATTAAAACCACGCAACACTACGCTAAGATATTAGACTTAAAGGTTAGTCAGGACATGGCTATGCTTAAACAAAGATTAGCAAACAATTGAAATTTCAGAAAGCGGTATAGGTGGAGATTCTGATGAAAGTGACCATTCCATTCCGGGGCAAGCTGACCACCCATTCCGCGGCAAACTGACCAGGGTATTCCGGGCGAAAGTGACCACTGTAATAGTGTAGCTGGTGCTGAAGAGCGAACCATCCTAAGGAGGCAGACATATACACCTCCTAAGCATGGCCAACTTAACAATCAGCATGAGTAAGATAAGAAAGATCTTAAAGTTGTACAGCCAGCAGCGTCCTCTAATGAGCATAGCTGCCCAGGTTGACGCATCCCGAAACACCGTAAAGAAGTACGTATCCGCCTTTAAGGCCAGCGGCTGCACGTTTGAAGAAGTCAATTCCCTGAACGATAAGGAGCTGGAAGACTTTTTTGGCAAGACCAGAGAGCAGCCACCCAGCAGCCGTATGCAGTCCATGCTACGGTGCTTCCCCCACGTAGATAAAGAACTGAAGCGTACCGGCATGACCCGCTATATGCTGTGGGAGGCCTATATCAAAGAGTTTCCTGATGGCTACAGGTACAGCCAGTTCTGCTTTTACTACAACCAATGGAAGGCCAGGGTCAATCCAACCATGCACATGGATCACAAAGCCGGAGATAAGCTGTATGTGGATTTTGCTGGTGAAAAGATGAACCTTACCGATAAGGATACCGGTGAGATCATATCAGTAGAAGTCTTTGTAGCCATACTAGGTGCCAGCCAGCTTACTTATGCAGAGGCTGTTATGAGCCAGCAAAAGGAAGACTTTATTGCCGCCTGCGAGAATACCCTGCACTTTATCGGCGGCGTACCCGCCGCCATTGTGCCGGATAACCTCAAAGCTGCCGTAACCAAAAGCAGCCGCTATGAGCCTACCCTGAATGAGACTTTTGAGGACTTTGCCGAACATTACGGTACCACCATCTTACCTGCGCGGGCGTACCGCCCGCGTGATAAAGCGCTGGTGGAAGGTGCTGTTAAGATCCTTTATAGCAAGGTCTATGCACCTTTAAACAAACAAACCTATCATTCTCTTGCAGACCTCAATGCAGCGATATGGGAAGCCCTGGAGGTGCATAACACCCAGTTCCTCAAAGGACGTAACTATAGCCGCAGGCTTCAGTTCGAGGAAGTAGAAAGGCATACACTCACCCCGCTTCCGGTCATGCGCTACCAGTTCAAACAGCACTTCTATGCCAAAGTGATCAAGAACGGGCATGTTAACCTGGGCCCTGATAAACACTACTACAGCGTTCCTTACCGCTACATCGGTAAACGGGTAAAGCTTTTATACTCACGCACAACCGTAGAGATCTTTTCTAACTATGAGCGGATCGCGCTGCACAAACGCAATAAGAATCCTTACGGCTATACGACAGATAAAGAGCACTTGGCCACCACACACCGCTTTAAGGCGGACTGGTCACCTGATATGTTCCTGGACTGGGCGGCCTCGATCCATGAGGATGTCAGGCTGTATATCCTGAAGATACTGGACCGCAAGCAGCACCCGGAACAGGCCTACAAGTCCTGCCTGGGGGTATTGGGCTTTGCCAAGAAAGCGGGTAACGAGCGCCTGATCGTCGCCTGCCAGCGTGCTTTAAGCTATGGTATTTACAACTATAAGACTATACAAACTATCCTGGAGAACAACATGGACAGCTATGAAGAAAGCCTGTTCGCAGACGAGCTGCCTATGCCCAGCCACAATAATATTAGAGGGGATTACAAATAAGCATTAATAACAAACAACTATAACAACATGAATCAAGACACCTTAGACAAACTGCGGAAGATGAAGTTCTTCGGCATGTTCCATGCTTTCAAAAGCAGCGTGGAAACCGGTAAAACGAATGATTATACAGCAGATGAACTGCTGGGCCACCTGGTAGATGCCGAATGGGACGACCGCCAGAACAGGCGCATTGAGCGCACGATCCTATATGCCAAGTTCCGCTATAAAGCCGCTATAGAGGACGTTCACTACCATGCTGAACGAAGTATCGACCGCAACCAGATCATGCGCTTGGCCGAATGTACGTTCATTGACCGCTTTGAAAACATCCTGGTCACTGGCAGCACCGGTATCGGCAAAAGCTACGTGGCTTCAGCTATTGGCCATCAGGCCTGTATCCAGGGCTACCGGGTATTCTATGCCAGCACGCCCAAGCTGTTTGCCAAGCTCAAAATGGCTAAGGCTGATGGCTCGTATATCAAGGAGATCGCTAAACTGGAAAGGACACAACTGCTCATACTTGACGACTTTGGGATACAGCCTTTTGATGCCCAGAGCAGGGCTGCCCTGCTGGAGATCATCGAGGACCGGCACGGTAAGACCTCGCTAATCATTACCTCTCAGCTGCCGGTAAGCAAGTGGTTTGAAGTGATTGGTGAAAAGACAATTGCTGATGCTATCCTGGACCGGATCGTTCACGATGCACACCGGATAGAACTGAAAGGAGAATCGATGAGAAGAAAGCGTGTACCCATAACGGCAAACAACCTTGAATAAAAATAACTTTTAAATACCTATTTTTGACAACGCTTCTTAAGCACCCGCTGCACATCTCACGTCAGCAAATTGCCTGGTCAGTTTGGCCCGGAACAGGGTGGTCAACTTCTCCATAACATACAGTAGATACCTTTTCATTATTTGTCTTACCGGATAAAGGTTCTAAGCCGAATGATAGTCATCCATACTGGCAACAGTTAAATGAGTTTAGCAAAACGATGTACGAATTAATGAGGCCATTAACTTACAAAAGTGATTTGGGCGATAAGGAAGTTTGGCAGCACGCTAAAGAAACAATATTTGACTTGTGGCAAAAGGCATTGCCGATGCTTATTAATTGCCCATACAATCAAAGTTATCTATTGTATGCACTCAGGTATTTAAGGGAAAAGCCTATGAAGTCATCGATGAGGCCTTGCAGGTATAGCCTGGAACGCCCGGTACTCACATTTATATTGTCCGTTCAGGGGGAGTATTTGAAACTATCGGTAGAGGTTACAGTGGGAAGCCGGGTAATTATCGTACAGCATAAACCGCACTTTTTTATTTTCGATGAGCAGATAGGATACTGTTACCAAATGAGAAGCATTCAGGATGATGTATTATTAAACTGGATGGTAGATAACAATAATCAAATTACGGTTTTAAAGGATGATTTCGAGGAGTTCGATAACGAAATTATAAGCAGGCTTGCCAGTTCTTATCAGGTTTTCTTTTCAGCCAGCAGTAAAAAACGTTTTGACTATGATTACGAGTTGGTGAAAGACAAATTGGAAGCATGAGTAAATGCGTGACTGATCAGCAGCTGCGGCAAACGGCTCCATTCTTACGCCGTCAGCCTCGCCGCGAGAGCAAAGCGCAGTTGCCCTTTGCAAGAAAATGCCCCTCAATCACCATAGGCGCAAAGGTAGCCCGCGCCGGAATAAACTGTCAAGGCTATACGGAGCGGGGCCGAATTGTCCGCTTTTCAGCGGCTGGCCCCGGCCTTGACAGTTTATCCGGCTAAGCGCTTTCGGTTGCTTACATGGTAATTAAGCGGCTGGTGTTCTTTAATAAAATTTTGTTACGGGCACTGGCACCTAACGGTAACTTATCGACGATCTTAGAATGTTGTCTTTCTTACTATAATCATAAAAATCATTGTTAAAGTCCAGCCTGAGGAGTAAATGCGATCACTTTAAAATCGATTGCATTTTTTATTCAATCATTAAAAATATCTATTCTGTTTCAATTCTTATGTTTGCATAACAGATTTAGAGGAGATGATCCCAATTTATAACATATCAGATTTTCCATCTTTCCAGGCTATAGACGATCAATTTATGCTGGAACGCTTTGAGAGCTTGCAGCGCCCTCCAAAGTTGCAGTGGCCGCACAAGCATAGTTTTTACGAAATCATGTGGCTGACATCAGGCACATCGGTAAATGTAATCGACTATCATCAAGTAACGGTCGAGCCGGATATGCTGTTTTTCATCTCACCAGGTCAGTTGCACCTGATGAATCACGCACAATCCGTTAAAGGTTTTTCGCTGACCTTCACGGAATCATTTTTACTGATTAATGCCACCAATAAAAACGCCTTGAAAGAGTTTGCCTTTTTAGATAATAGCTATGCCAGCCCTTTCTTTAAACTCGACAGCGAGGCGATTGCTGAACTATCTCCAATTTTGGAATTAATGATGAATGAAGTTATTCGAAAGGAAAAATCACCTCTTATCATAGCTAATCTGCTGTTTGTTTACCTGAACCGCATACAGCGACTTATTAATCAGCAATCTACAGGCGACACAGATCCCAATAATGTAGTACGCTATAAATTACTTAAAAAACTAATTGAAGATAACTTTAAAACCCAAAATAGTATTGCCTTTTATGCGGATAAGCTGAACCTGACCAGTCACCGGGTTAACGAAATTTGTAAAGCAGTGACCGGAAAAGCTGTCGGCGTGGTCATCCGTGACCGTGTTTTACTGGAAGCCAAACGCCTGCTCGTGCATAGTGAGCAGGCTATCGGGCAGATCGGTGACGAACTCGGTTTTAGAGACTTTTCTTATTTTTCCCGTCAATTCAAAAGACAGGAAGGCCTTACTCCGGCAGAATACCGTAAAACAATGCACGGTAAGTACCAAAGCTCGTATTAAAAGTGCCAATTTTCTGCCCTCCAATGGCAGGGCTTTTGTTTCATTTCAGTAACGAATCGTAAAGTTATAACGAATCTTAACTGAAAAAATCTATGCAAACTACAACAGAAACTATCCGTTTTAAAAGCGAAGGAATTAATTGCGCAGGCACTATTTACAAACCTGAAGGTCATGGCCCTTTTCCCGCCGTATTGATGTCTCACGGCTTTGGCGCGGTAAGGGCAATGCGCAATATTCCCGAAGTAGGCCAGCTATTAGCAGAAGCTGGCATTTTAGCCCTGGCTATCGACTTCAGGTTTCTTGGGGACAGCGAAGGCTTTCCACGCCAGCAGGTATTACCGAATGCGCAACGACAGGATCTTCGTAATGCCATATCCTATCTGGAGACGCGCAGTGATGTCAATAAGGACAAAATCGGCTTATGGGGAACTTCGTTCAGCGGTGGCCAGTCCATTAGGGTAGCTGCTTTTGACCGACGCATCAAAGCTTTAGTCGCTCAGGTTCCAGCCACAGATCTCTTCCGTCAGATACGCTACGAGGCACCTGAAGCCCAACAAAAAATCTTGCAGGACGCCATAGACAAAGAACGGGCACGTCATTTTGCGGGAGAGGAACCCCATACGATGAAATTAGCCGATCAGGAAGGTTCACCTTCCGTTTTCGGTGTAGAATCACTGGATTGGGCTACCCGTAATGAAGCCGAACATGCAAGCTTCTATAACGCGGTTACAATTACGTCCCTCGAAGAAGCGATCCAAACCGCGCCAGGGGATTATATAGCCGCAGTATCACCTACACCCTTTCTGGTCATCATGGCTGAACCTGATAAAACAGTTGTTATCACCTTGACAGAAAAAGCCTTTAAACAGGCCCAGCAACCTAAGAAGTTGATCCGGTATCAAGGGTTACACTACGATGTTTATGATAGACCAGAAATATTAAAAATGGCATCCGAAGCTGCCAGGGACTGGTTTGTTGAGCATCTATCTGTATAATTAAACTTTAATACGAAGCGGTACCGAGATCTGCGGATCAAAATTCGTTTACTCAAAAAAGTACGAAAAGTACCAATTGTTATCCTTCACGTTCTAACAGTACGGCATCACTCAGCCGTACTTTTGTTTCATCAATATTAAAAATTATGGATACTCCATTAAAAGATAAAATCGCTTTAGTTACCGGGGCCTATAAGGGTCTGGGCAAGGCCATTGCGTTCAGCCTGGTTAAAGCCGGTGCAACGGTAATTGTAAACTATAACAGCAGTAAAACGGAAGCAGCAGCAATCGTTCAGCAAATTGAAAATACCGGAGGAAAGGCATTCGCCATCCAGGCCGATGTTTCCGATGAAGCCGCGGTTAAGGCTTTATATGAAGAAATTGAGAAAGTTGCAGGGGGCGTGGATATCCTGGTTAATAACGCTGGAATCAACCCCACTAAAACGCTGGAAACCGTTACACTTAATGATTTTAAGCAATCGCTGGACATTAATTTGACGTCAGCTTTTCTAACTACCCAACTGGCTCTACCCGGAATGATCGAAAAAAACTTCGGAAGAATCATTAACCTCACTTCTGTAGCTGCCCAATTGGGCGGCGTCATCGGCCCGCATTATGCGGCAGCCAAAGCCGGAATGATCGGCTTAACCCATTCGTACGCATCATTGCTGGCTAAGTACGGCGGTATAACTGCTAATGCTATTGCACCTGCGCTGATCGAGACAGATATGCTGAAAAGCAATACCAATATTAAACCTACACTAATCCCTTTAGGTCGTTTCGGACAACCCGAGGAGGTTGCCGATGTGGTTTTGTTATTGGCAACCAACGGATACATCACCGGTCAAACCATCAGCGTGAACGGCGGCTGGTACATGACCTCTTAATATTTATCAAATGGAACAAAAAAGAGTAGCCCTTATCGTGGGCGGAAATGGAATCGTTGGCCGTAATATGGCCAAATACCTGCAAACCCGTGATATATGGGATGATGTAATCATTACATCCAATCGTGAGCCTGATTTTGAAACGGAGGCAACTTTCGTTCGGATGGACTTAACTGACCCTGCTGCCGTCGAAAAGAATTCAACCACACTGGCAAATGTAAGTCATGTATTTTATGCCGCCTACATCGAGAAGAAAACCTTAGCGGAACAAACCAGCACGAATGTTCAGTTACTTCAAAACCTGGTTTTAGGCTTGGAAGAAATTGCCCCTGGTTTTAAGCACCTCACTTTTATACAGGGTGGTAAGGCTTACGGTGCGCATTTAGGTAAATACAAAACCCCGGCATTGGAAACGGATTCACGTCATTTTCCGCCTAACTTTTACTATAGCCAGCAAGACTTTCTGATCAAACAATCGGAAGGTAAAGCCTGGAGCTGGACGGCCGTTAGGCCCGATATTATGGTCGGTTTTGCCGTAGGAAACCCCATGAACATGGCTAACCTGATCGCGGTTTATGCAACACTGTGTAAAGAATTGAACGTGCCGTTTCGTTTTCCGGGATCTGATCAAGCTTACCGCGTGCTGGTTAATATCACTGATAGCGAAATATTAGGAAAAGGTATGGAGTATGCCGCATTACATGAGGAATGTTATGGGCAGATCTACAACATAACTAATGGCGATATTTTCCGCTGGGAGCAAATCTGGCCCAAGATCGCAGACTACTTCAAGGTGCAAATGGATAGCCCGATCACTTTCCCGCTGACTGATTACATGTCCGATAAAGAAGAGGTTTGGGCAGACATCGTAGAAAGGTACGGACTAAAAGCCCATACCATTAAGGAACTTGCAAACTGGCTTTTTGGCGACTTTATCTTTAATGTGGAGGCGGATGCATTTTTCGATGTGAACAAGTTCCGCAGGGCTGGTTTCCACGAAATGCAGGTTGAAAGCTTTGAATCATTTAAAAACACCTTTGACGAATTGAAGGCCCAACATATTATACCTAATTATTAATACTACGAGAAATGAACACATACGATTTAAAAGATAAAGTGATCCTGATTGCAGGCGGTAGCTCGGGGATGGGCTTAGCCCTTGCACAAAAGGCGGCAGATTATGGTGCAACCGTACATCTGGTGGGTACGAATCAAGAAAAGCTTCAAAAAGAAGTTGAAACTATCAAAGCTAAAGGTAATGCGACCGTCCATATATTCACCCACATACTGGATATCAGTAATGAAAGTGAGGTAAAAGAACTAGCTGAGCAGATCCAGCAGCTGGACCATCTGGTTACTACAGCAGCACGATTGACTTTTAAACCGTTGGCCGACCTTACCAAAACTGAGATTGGCCATATGATCGATTCCAAACTATGGGGCCCGATCCTGTTAACCAAATATTTGTTTCCAAAAATAGATAGTCAGGGCAGCATTGTTTACTTCTCTGGTGTGGCGGCGGACAAAGGAAGCGCTGGAGCAAGTATAGTTGGCGCAGTCAACAGTGCTTTGCACGGTTTAGCAAAAAATCTTGTCTATGAACTAAGCCCGGTTAGAGTTAATGTAGTGTCACCTGGTTTGGTGGAGTCACCTACATGGGATTTTATTGGAGAGAATGACCGCCCAGGTTTTTATGAGACCGCCGCTGAAGGCTTACCCGCCAAACGTATCGGTCAGCCGGAGGATTTGGCAGATGCAGCACTTTACCTTATGAACAACAAATATACCAACGGAACAGTGCTCACCGTAGACGGTGGTGCTAATGCCTAATCAATAAACGCGATGGCTTACCACGAAATCACAACTATTGATCCGCTTTACATATCCATCACCGATTCCCGTGAAGGCGTAGACGATTATCAGTTGGAGTTAAAGGCTTCGGCTGACTATCTGGCCTGTAAAAAGGATTGTGTCTGGTTGCGTTTATTTTATATGGACAGCGCATTACCAAAGGCTACAAAGGAAAATTTAGCTGCCCGCAAGCAATGGATGACCGACAATGAACGCTTGCTTAAAACCCATGTAAAAGCAATTGTAAATGTGGTCGAAGATCCTTTTTATGAACAGGCAAAAAGAATAAAGATAGAAAAAGCCTATGGTGTTTGCGGCACTTGTTGCAAGACCTTGTCAGAGGCGTTGGACTGGATTGCAGTGAACGTTTCCTTGCCAGAAATCATAAAGATCGATAAACGGCAAGTTGTGAAAGAAGTAAATTTAATAAAGAATTGAAATGATGGGAAAAACCCTGTTTTGCAAGCGAAGCACCTCAAAAGAGTTGTTCTGGTGCGGTTGTTTTCTTACCGTAAAAATGTTGCTGATGGTCATTTGTTATACCTCGGGTTTTACACAACTACAAGGCGATTATCATCAGGCTTTACTTCCGGTCATCGATCACTCATTAATTCCATAAAAAATGTTAAAACGGATCATCCCCTCATCAGGCGAAAACTTACCGGTTATCGGCCTCGGCACCTGGCAAACGTTTGATGCTCCTAATAGCCAGTCTTATCCGGTATTAGAGAATGTATTACGAAAAATGCATCAGTCAGGCGGCAGCCTGATTGACAGTTCACCCATGTACGGCCGGTCTGAACAGGTGATCGGCGATATCACTTCGCAAATGGATATAGCAGATCAATATTTCTATGCGACCAAAGTATGGACCAGAGGGTTACAGGAGGGCATCCGGCAAATGGAAAATTCCATGCTTAAGATGAAGCGCAAAAATCTGGATCTGATTCAGATACACAATCTCACCGACTGGCAAACGCACTTGCCTATTTTACAGCGCTGGAAAGAAACAGGCAGGATCAAATACGTCGGTATTACGCACTATACAGATTCAAGCCATGAAGAATTGGAAAAGATAATGCGCACACAGCAGGTGGATTTTGTTCAGTTCAATTTTTCCATCAGTGAACGGCATGCGGAAAAGCGCTTGCTGGATGCCGCTGCTGATATGGGCGTTGCGACAATAATCAACCGGCCATTCGGCTCCGGCAATTTGTTCAGCAAGGTCAAGGGTAAAGCATTACCGGCCTGGGCTAAAGATTTCAAAATCGAAAGCTGGAGCGCCTACTTTTTAAAATACATCGTTTCCCATCCTGCGGCTACCTGCGTGATACCCGCGACAGCGGATATATCCCATGCCGCCGATAATTTCAAAGCTGGAAGCGGCGACTTACCGGACCAGGCTGCCCGTGAAAAAATGGTAACCTATTTAAAACAATTGTAATGAATAAGCTTAAAGAGATAGAAGAGATCAAGCAATTAAAATCAAGGTACTTCAGGTGCCTGGATGCAAAAGATTGGCCTGGTTTAGCCGCCTGCCTGACCGAGGATGTAACTTTTGATTACCCCCCGGGCAAAATCCATGTGAGCGGTAGTGAGCAGCTGATCGCCAATTTTTCGAACAGGCACGCGACCACGGTAACGGCGCATACCGGCTCCATGCCTGATATCGAATTGAAAGACGCCGGTCATGCCGAGGGCAATTGGTTCATGACCGATTACATCATTGGCATGAACGAAGAGAAACAACAAACCATTACCCAGGGTTTCGGTCGCTATTTTGAAACCTATATCCGGGAGAACGGGAAATGGCTGATCAAAAGCATTTTGCTCGAAAGAAGCCTCATCGTTAACCCTCAAGTGAAAATTGTATTGCCTAAATAAAATGAATCGTGATGAAAAAAACAAATAAGGTAACCGTGCTGGCTGAGTATACGATTCTGCCGGGATTTGAGAAAGAAGTGATGGAAGCTGCAGAGATTGTTTGGCTGGAAACCCTGAAAGAACCGGGTTGCGAGTCTTATTTTTTTACAACAAGAAAAGAGTCTCCAAACGCCGTGTTTTGCTATGAAGTATTTCGGTCACAAGCGGAATTTGACCAGCACTTAAGTGCTGATTATACGCAGGATTTCCTGGAGAAACTTAAAGGCAAGGTGGAAGGCGGTGTCCGTAAAACGACCTTTGTGGAAGATTTTGAACATACTATTAATTAAACGAAAAAACATGCAATCAGCAGACAACATCAGCCTTACCGCTGAAATCAATATCCTGCCCGGCTTTGAAAATGAAGTATTAGCTGCCGCTGAAATGATCTGGATCGCCACCCGTAAAGAGATTGGATGTGAAGCCTTTTTGTTTAACACGAAGAAAGACACACCAAATGTAATCGTTTTCTTTGAAGTATTTAAATCACAGGCAGACTTCGACGCGCATGTGGGCTTCGATCACACCGTCGCTTTTATCAACTTTCTAAAAGGCAAAGTTGTTGGGGACGGTCCATCATTAACTTTTTTAAATCAATACAAAGACTAACCGATATGGAATACAGACAATTAGGAAATTCGGGGCTTCGGGTTCCGGTTTTAAGTTTCGGTACCGCGACTTTTGGCGGAGGAAATGATTTTTTTAAGGCCTGGGGAAGTACGCAGGTAGATGAAGCTACCCGCATGGTAAATCTATGCATGGATGCCGGCGTTAACCTTTTCGATACGTCCAACGCTTATTCATCAGGCGCGGCTGAAGAAATATTAGGTAAGGCTGTAAGCAGCATCAGGGATCAGGTACTCATTTCAACGAAAGCAACATTCCCAACAGGTGGCGGATCAAATGATTACGGCTCGTCACGTATTCATTTAATCAAAGCCTGTGAAGACAGTCTGAAACGTTTGGGAACGGACTATATCGATATTTACCACATGCATGGTTTCGACGCTAATACGCCGATCTATGAAACGCTGAAAGCTTTGGAAACCCTGGTGGAAAGCGGAAAAGTCCGTTATATCGCCTGCTCTAATTTCTCAGGCTGGCACCTGATGAAATCTTTATCCATCTCAGAGCGTCACGGCTGGTCCAAATACATAGCACACCAGGCTTATTATTCATTACTAAACCGTGATTGTGAGTGGGAATTGATGCCATTGGGTATTGAAGAACAGATCGGCACGATCGTATGGAGCCCCTTAGCCAGTGGCAAACTGAGCGGTAAATATCGTCGCGGCCAGGAAGCGCCAAAAGACTCCCGTGTTGCACAGGGCGGAAACCCTGTTAAGGGAATCTCTGCAGACGACGAAAGATTGTACAACATTGTAGATGTACTGGATGAATTGGTTGAAGAAACCGGTAAAACCCCGGCTCAAATTTCTTTGAACTGGCTATTGCAGCGTCCGACCGTCGCCAACATCATCATCGGTGCGAGGAATGAAGAACAATTGAAGCAGAATCTGGAAGCGGTTGGCTGGAATTTGACTACAGAACAGGTAAAAAGACTGGATAAAGTAAGTGAGGTATTGCCTGCTTACCCATACTGGCATCAGCGCCAGTTCAGCATGCTTAAGAATGACCCAGATCTGTATGGTGACCGCAAATAATTAACGTAATATTACCTATGAATAAAGTATTGATAACCGGAGCTACTTCGGGAATTGGTGAGGCTTGCGCGCACGTATTTGCTGAAAATAATTATGACCTGATCATCACCGGCCGCAGGCTTGACCGTTTGGAAAAGCTGGCCGCTGAGATTAAAGAGAAGCACCAGGTAAATGTCCTGACCCTGAACTTTGACGTGAGGAACCGGGAAGACGTAATTAGTTACCTTGGCCGTGTTCCGGCTGAATGGCAACAGGTCGATGTGCTGATTAATAATGCCGGTTTAAGCAGCGGCCTGGAACCTTTTCAGGACTGCAATTTTGATGACTGGGACCTCATGGTGGATACCAATGTGAAGGGCTTATTATATGTCAGTAAAATCGTGGCTAACTGGATGATCGCAAATAAAAAAGGTCATATCGTTAATCTAAGTTCTATTGCAGGTATTGAAGTTTATCCCAATGGCAACGTTTACTGTGCCAGCAAACATGCGGTTGACGCGTTGAACAAAGCGATGCGGATCGATTTATTATCCAGCGGTATAC
Organism: Mucilaginibacter terrae; assembly: GCF_031951985.1. Lineage (NCBI taxonomy): Bacteria > Pseudomonadati > Bacteroidota > Sphingobacteriia > Sphingobacteriales > Sphingobacteriaceae > Mucilaginibacter > Mucilaginibacter terrae. Next base: position 5,224,063 of record NZ_JAVLVU010000001.1, read on the forward strand.
GGGTGACGGGTATCTATCCAGGCTCTGTGGAAACGGAGTTTTCAAATGTAAGGTTTAAAGGCGACGATACCCGTGCCAAAAAGGTTTATGAAGGTTATGATCCATTGGTAGCGGCGGATATTGCTGAAACTATTTTTTGGACGACTTCAAGGTCCGCGCATGTCAATATCAATGAACTGGTGATCATGCCAACTGCACAGGCAACGGCAACAAACTATTTCAGAAAATCATAACGCATATTTATTTCCATCTCCTATGAGAAAAATATTTTTTACCCTGTCCATGCTCGGCATCACCGGGATGGCCTGGAGTCAAAGCACCACGGTGCTGCAGCACGTCAATCTGATCGATGGCACAGGCAAAGCCCTGCAAACAGACAGAAGCATCACGATCAAAAACGGGATCATCACCCGTATCGCTGCGGCAAATAATGAGACACCAAAAGATGCCAGAATCGTTGATCTTACCGGGAAATATATCATGCCCGAAATAATCAATGTTCACGGGCACCTGGGGATCATGAAAGACACCACCATGTCGGCAGCAAATTATACCCCTGCGAATATTAAGCATCAACTGCTCAGGTACCAGCAATTCGGCGTGGGTACGATATTATCTATGGGTACTGAACAACCGTCCATATTCTCTCTGAAAGATTCTTCCCGTGCAGGCCATATTCCGGGCGCAACCATTTACTCGGCTATTTATGGCTTCGGCGTGAAAAATGCCATACCCCCCGCAAGTATGGGTATGACAAATGTTTACCGGCCGGAAACGCCCGAACAGGCCATAATGGAAGTGGATTCAGTTGCCGCATTAAAACCGGATATGATCAAGATCTGGGTAGATGACTTTTGGGGCGCTTACCCGAAAATGAAACCGGAGATCTATGCCGCCATCATTAAAGAAGCCCACCTTAAGGGCTTGCGTGTTGCCGCGCATTTATATCACCTAGAAGATGCGCGTAAACTGGTTGACCTGGGATTAGATATCATGGCACACAGTATCAGGGATGCCGAAATAGATGCCTCGCTGATCGAAGCCATGAAAAAGCATCACGTCATTTATATTGCCACATTATCGCTGGATGAGTTTGCCTACAGCTATTCGCAAAATCCGGACTGGCTGAACGACCCCGTTTTCAGGGCATCGCTGGAACCCGGTGTTTTTGACATGATCACCAGCCCCGCCTACCAGGCAAAGATTGCCAAAGACCCTAAGACTCCCCAGGAAATGGCCGCTCTACCGGTAGCGATGCGTAACCTTTACAAATTGTGGCAGGCAGGAATCCTGATCGGCGTTGGAACAGATTCGGGCGCTTTACCTATCAGGCCACAAGGCTTTTCGGAACACATGGAAATGGAGCTGTATGTAAAAGCAGGGCTAAGCCCGATGGATGCTATCGTTGCGGCAACCCAGAATGGTGCGAAAATCTTAGGCATCAGTGAAAAACAAGGCACGCTGCAGACAGGTAAAAAAGCTGACTTTATTGTATTAGAAGCAAACCCGTTGGATAACATCAAAAATACACGAACTATCGAATCGGTTTGGAAAGATGGTGAGAAAGTCAGTGACGGGCCTTTGGCCGGCACACCTTATGCTGAAGCGAACAATGGTAAGATCGTGATCCTTGCCCACATTAAAATATTGCCGGGTTACGAAGCGGATATCAAAAAGGCTGCTGAAGAAGTTTGGGCGGCCACATCCAAAGAACCGGGGAATGAAAACTTTATATTCAACGTGGAGAAAAATGATCCTGCTACTATCGTGTTTTACGAGGTTTTTCATGACCAGCAGGCTTACGATGCGCATCGCACATCGGAGCATGTTGGAACATTTCGTAAGAAATTAAAAGGCAAGGTAATTGGTGACGGACCTTCAGTTACATACTTGTCACAGCTTCATAAATAACATAAAAATGGCTTTAAGTTCAACAGTGGTTTCATATTTTTCAGCGTTAAGTTAATCCTGCGCAAGCACAGCACTCTAAATCTAAACATAGGGTTTGTTTTTACGGACGAATGGACGTTTTTAAAAGTCCCTACGAGAAATAAGCTTTCCTTAAAAGGTAATTATTGAAATATTTCTTATCTTTAAATTATAGATTTGCAATTAATCTGTAAAAAGGAGTGGTGAGTAATTCGGTGAGTAAGAATTTTAATCCACATAAAATATTGAATATCAGACCGGTATAAGTTTAATTCAAAACCCTCCGGCTCCACTTGAAAAAACCGAACCTAAAGTTCGGTTTTTTTATGCCATTCAAGATATTTAAATATTTGATTTTTAAATAGTTAAATATGAAAAAAATGGTGGTCGTGTAGGTGTGGATCTTACTTTTATAAAGTTATTTGAGGCACTGGGCAATGTTAATTATCTTTCTAAGGCTATTGAGGTGATAGACAATTGTGAGTAAATATTGCATCCGGCAATAAACCTAAGTGCGAATTTATTAATGGAGTTAGTGGTACACTATCATGTTTACTGGATAGGGAAATTAACGGAAGCCCATGTTCTATAAGATAGACCATGGCTCAAAATGATTTGAGTATTGTTCGCAATGTGATTATTCGACGGTAAAAACTTTGCTGAGGAAGTGAGGCGAAGCTTAATATTAGCTGATCTTGCCGAAAATTACAGCACTACGATTTGAATACGAGACAATCATTAAATATGCCGAAAGTTTAGCTATTACAATAGTTTTAGTTCTTGAAAATTAAGGGTGCAAAACCATACAAGCCGCGGCGCCAACTTAACCATTCATGACCTGTTTCAGGAGATTCCGCGTATGCATATTTGATCTTCTGCCTATCTAACATAGCACGAAAAGCACCCACCGATCCTGGAAATGGAGCAGGTTCTTTTGTTCCAAGGCTAAGCCAGAGTACCTTGATTTTTTTATTAACCGAAGCGCCGTCTTTAAATTTACCGTCTAAAAAGGTTTCGGGGTTTAGCGTATCGGTTCCCGGATAATTAGATGTTCCACTGAACCCGGCAACATATGCAAACTTATCCAGGTTGTTCATCATGATACGCATGGTTTGATTTGCTCCCATAGAAAGTCCTGCAATAGCACGGTGTTCGCGATCAGCTATTGTGCGAAATTTCAGATCTGTCATCGGGATGATTTCATTTATCATCACTTCTTCAAATACCGAAACAGAACGGGCATTATTATCCTGCTGCATACCGGTTTGTGGCTTGTAGGCATAGCCGTTATCCATCACAATAATCATTTCTACAGCTTTTTTATCTGCTATCAAATTATCAAGAATAAGGTTAGCTTTTCCCTGCATTGCCCAGCCGGTTTCGTCCTCAAAACTTCCATGCTGTAAATAGAGCACAGGATAGCGCCTTTTTTGATCATTTGTATAACCCGGCGGCGTGTAAACAAAGCAACGCCGCCAGGAATTTGTGAGTTTTGAGAAGTAGATATTCTCGGTAATCATACCGTGAGGAACAGCTTTAAGACTGTAAAAATCTCTATCCGTGGCCGGAATCTCGATACCGCTTCCTAAACGGCCTGCCCCATAAAAATACAAACTTCCGGGGTCGGGCACTGCTGCTCCATCAATTAATAGCTGGTAATAATGAAACCCTTCATCTTGCGGAAGAGATTCACCGGTCCAAATGCCTTTTTCATTTTTGGTTAGCGCATATTTTTTGCCTCCTAAATCAAGTTGTACGCTGTTGGCTTGCGGGGCAGCAAGGCTTGCCCTAACCCTGCGTTCGCTGTTCACCTGAGGGAACAATCGGCCCGGCTGATTAGTGGTTGCGGGTTTAAAATCTTCAACTGGTGCCATTGATTGACCTGACTGCGCAAAACATAGGTTACAGCATATTACGGCAGCAGAAATGAAAACGGAGCAGCTATATTTCATATATCGATTATCTTTAAACTACTGATGGTTATAATAACTGAATTAGTTTTTAAATAATAATGGAGCCAGTTGGTGCAGGCTACGGCGCCAGGTTTGAAATTCATGGCCGGTTTTGTCCGAAACGTATGAAACAGCATTATACCCTGCACCTTTAAGTGCAGCTACCGCATTGTTTACACCATCGGGTCTTTCGCGGCTGCCGCAACTGATGAAAATAAGCTTAGGTTTGCTTTTACCGGCCATCTCTTCAGGATTATATGTGCCGCCGCTTAAAAGTGCATAGTAATCAAAGGTATCAGGTTTGTTCAAAGTTATAGTATGTGTTTCCATACCACCCATTGACAGGCCTGCCATTGCCCGGTGAGCTTTATTGGCTATGGTACGAAAGTTGGCATCAACGTAGGGGATAAGCTCTTCGGTAAGTACGGTTTGGAAAGCATCTATTTTAAAATTCCGTATACCACCGGGGCGTACATCATTGGTCATACCATAAGTCATTACTATTATGAACGGTGTGGCCTTGTTTTCGCTGATCAGGTTATCCATAATGAGGTTAGCATGGCCCTGATTGCTCCAGGCAGTTTCATCTTCGCCCCAACCATGTTGTAAATATAATACCGGGTATTTTTTTGATTTATCTTTTTCGTAACCCGGCGGGGTGTAAACAAATGCCCTGCGAGATGTATTGGTGCTTTTAGACGGAAACAGGATTTGCTGAACATGGCCATGCGGAACACTCTTAAGTGCATAAAAATCTTTGTCATGTGCCGGTATCTCAATGCCACTTTCCCAACGGGTCGAACCGTAAAAATTAAGTGTACCGGGGTCATTAAAAACTCCGCCATCTACCGTAAGATGATAATAATGAAAACCCTCGTCCATAGGGCCTTCGGTGGTGCCCGTAAAATATCCATCGGTACCTTTCGTAAGTTTTGTACCTCCTCTGCCGCCCAGGCCCAGGCTTACCCTTATACTATCAGCCTGCGGAGCTTTTATGCGAAAACGGGCATACCCTTGTGAATTAACCTGTGGATATTCTTGCCCTGGCTGGTTAAACGTGGAGGGTTTAAAATCGTCGGCTAAATTACCTTGAGTAGTTTGTGCCTGGCTAATTCCGCAAGTTAACACGGTTGCCAAAATAGCAGTAATTGATCTTAAGCGCATGTTATTTAGGTTTATTTGGTTTTAAATTAGCGGTGCATATAGTTTAAATATTTTTTCAAATGACTATTGTTAGTATTTTCAGTACGAACGAATCAAGCAGCGTTCTATAATAGTTACCATAACCAATAATTTAATCGATTGCAAAGCTTTATAGTATTTGCATTTAAATACATTTGATGGCAGTATAAAATTGCTTGTGCTATAATTGGTTATTCAAATATAGTGTTGATGCAGAATAAATTACTATACAATTAAAAAAAATTTAATCGATTGTAAAGTTTGGATATTTTTAATTTAATATTGGCAATATGAAATCAATTACTGAAACATGAATATTTCAGTAAGCTTTAACTTATAAGATGTAGCACAGCAGGCATCAAAACTTTATAAATATAATAGCTCAATATCGTATTTGAATGAACCAAGTGACGCTCCAGCAAGGCGTTTCCAGGGAGTTAGCGGCATTTTCGCACATACTTGAGATAACACTTGTTAAAAACACTACAATCCAACTCAATTCCTTTTCAAAAAGGAGTATGGATTGTATTTGTATGTACTATATCACTGAAGGGAAATTTGACTGGGTCATAAATGGTAAAGCTTGCACAGTGTATCCGGGCGATATGGCCATTTTACTCCCCGGTCAGTGCATTGCAGGAGAAAACGACATACTTAATATTGGCAGCTATTATGTAATAAAGCTGGCTGTATCCCCGGCCGGCAAAGCCCTGTTGGGTAAATGGAGTTTACTTACTCAAAAAGAAAAGTCTTCTGTTGATCGTATACTTTGCCACAACAGAAATTACTCTGCCGTTAACCTGCGCGAAGCGCATGCAATAATACAATCGCTGATTGCCGAACTAAAAAATGAAGAAGTAGGTGCAATTACCATGGTAAACTATATGCTCGATCAGTTGATCGTTCTTACATGCAGGCAACTCATTCGTCAAAGCAATTTACGGCGCGATTTCCCGCAAACCTTTCTTAACCTTGAACAGATGTTGAGGAAAGACCTATCTCATCAATGGACAGTAGAGGAAATGGCCGTATTAACAGGTATGGGTACAACCGCATTTACCGAAAAGGTGAAATCTTTTTCGGGATTTTCACCCTTAAATTACCTTATCAATATAAGAATATCAGAAGCTATTAAAATGCTGAAACGCGGCGATGCAAATGCTACCGAAATTGCTTATGCTACAGGCTTTTACTCATCACAACATTTTTCAACTACCTTCAAAAAACTAACCGGTTATACGCCGAGCGAGTTTCGGAAGAATAACCAAGCAGAATAAACCTCAAATTATGAACTGTATCATTACCATTGAATTGGGTACCAATGCGGTACGGGTATTTGCCTTCGATTTAAAAGGCGAGGTTATAGGTTTTAAAAAAGGAACCTATCCCACGTTTCATGAACACCCTGATCATAGTGAGCAGGACCCTGAGCAAATGTTTATTACAATGCTTTATGTGTTAAAAAAACTTCTTAACGAGGTAGTTTATGCGGCCAAATTAGAGGTGAGTTGCATCTGCTTTAGTTCTTCGATGCACAGTTTACTGGCTGTAGATAAGGATGGTATCCCGTTAGGCAATGCCATTACGTGGGCCGATAACCGCGGCAAAAAAGAGGCCGGTACACTAAAAGGTACAGCTTTAGGTAACGCGCTTTACGAAGCAACAGGAACACCTATACACCCGATGTCGCCCCTGGTTAAAATTGCCTGGCTGCGAAATAACGACCCCGAGCGGTTTAAAATAACCCATAAGTTTTTGTCGATTAAAAGCTATATCATACAGCAACTTACCGGCACCTGTATCATAGATCATAGTATTGCATCGGCTACGGGTTTGATGAATATTCACAGCATGGAATGGGATAGATCGGCCCTTGATTTTGCAGGTATAAGCGCACAACGGCTACCCGATCTGGTGCCTGTTTTCTTTTCAGATATTAAACTCAAGCGCGAATATCAAAATTCTTTGAGGCTGTCTTCGGCAGTTAAAATACTTATTGGCTCGAGCGACGGTTGCCTGGCCACGCTTGGTGCGGGCGTTTGGGATGCCGGACGGGCTACCATAACGATCGAAGACAGTGGGGCGTTTCGTGTTATTGGTAAAGAGGTGATCAATGACCCCATGCAGCAACTGTTCAACTATCGTCTAACCAATGAGCTTGTGGTATCAGGCGGGCCAACTAACAATGGTGGGGTTATTTTTGAATGGTTTGCAAACCAGCTTGGCGAGCAGGGGAGTAGCTACGATATAGATCAGGCATTTAATATGCTGATCAGGGAGGCCTCGACCGTGCCGGCCGGTTCAGATGGACTTTTGTTTTTGCCTTACCTTTTAGGGGAGCGGGCACCTATATGGAATGCCAATGCACGGGGCTGCTATTTTGGTTTGCATATACGCCATGAGCGTCAACACATGATCAGGGCAACTATTGAAGGTATATTGTTCGAAATGTTTAGCATAGGCAAAACAATGGAAGCACATCGTAAAATAGAAAGTCTCTCTATTAACGGCAGTTTTGCTTCCATTCCGTTCTGTACACAAATGATCGCAGATATGTTTAACAGGCCGGTAAACACGTTGAGCCATGGCGATAGCATAGGTGTTGGCGCATTCTTGCTGAGCGCTACAGATTTGGGCATATTCTCTGATCTTGAAACGGCATCCAAGCAGGTACGTATGCATCAAACCTTTTTGCCTGATGCCAAGGCTCATGATATTTACCAGCAGTATTTCAGGATATTTGAAAATTTGATCAAGAAGCTTGGAGATGAATTTGATGATCTGGCTTCGCTATCTGTATAACGCCATGGATCTTTTAAAAGCCGACTTTAATACCCTAAAACCCAATGATGCGTTCGCCCGGTGCCGATATTCCCAGGGAGATATATCACTTAGGTTCAATTCAAGGGAAAAAGGACCTGTTTTATTTTGATTGGTGGAAATTTTAATAAAAGATTTAAAAAAAGTAATATCATTTATTTTATTGAGAGGGATACAATTGAGTTTGTATCCCTTTTGCATTACAGTAACTTGTTAAGGTTTGTGTGCGCTTGTAATTATTTGATTGTTAATATTTTATGTGTATTTTTTATTAAACGGGTTAACCTAACTTACACAAGGTACAATTAAATACCAACTGAAAAGTAGCTGTTATTCTGATAAATGAATGCTGTAGGCGATCATCTTTTTCTGTACAAAAATCAACGCTGGTTATTATTGGAAGTTTTTACGTTTTCTGCTCTGCTTATTTGTACTAATCAATTATAGCCCACTTGGCTAATCATTTCATGGCATTTTAAACAACGTACAAAAAGTACGCTTAACCGCATATGCATATATACCGATCAAACGACCAGGTTATCGTAAAGCATGATAACATTTTTTACACTTCAGAAAGCTGGACATGGGATGTATTCATCAACAGGCCGGCCTTACATGCAAGTATACTGAATGAACTTCCTCATGCACATCAGGATAAGCAACTGGAGCAACTAATTCAGCAGGCCGGAGCGCCTGTACACTCGCAAGAGGTTTGGGCTTCTGGTGTAACTTATCTGCGCAGCAGGGAAGCGCGCATTAATGAATCAAAAGATGCTGGCGGTGGCGATTTTTATGCAAAAGTATATAATGCCGAACGACCTGAACTTTTCTTTAAATCGGCACCTTACCGGGTTGCGGGCTGTTATCAGCCCGTGCGCATCAGGAAAGATTCGCAATGGAACGTGCCCGAACCTGAACTAACCCTGTTTATTTGCAGCCAGGGCACAATTGAAGGTTATACCATTGGTAACGATATGTCATCAAGAGATATTGAAGGCGAAAATCCTCTTTACCTTCCACAAGCTAAATCTTATGACGGTGCAGCCGCATTAGGTCCTTGTTTGTATGTGCCCGAAAGTTCCATTTCCCCGGATGCTCTTATTCAGTTAGAAATTATACGTAGCCGCGAAATGATATTCAGGGACGAGATAAGCATTAACCGCATGAAACGCTCTCATACCGAACTGGCAGGTTATCTGACCAGGGAAATGTCTTTTCCGCACGGTGTATATTTAATGACCGGTACAGGGATCGTTCCTCCCGACAGCTTTACCTTAAAAACAGGTGATGTGATCAAAATTACCATTGAGCACATAGGCACACTCATTAATACAGTTACTAAATGATAGCTATCAATATAGAAGGCAAACAACTTATAGCCGGTCGCGCAGTTGCTACCGGTAATCACGGCGATGCCGGTGCCGATAGAATATTAGGGAAGCCTTTACCTTTTAAATATTATCAGGCTACCAAAGGCGAGATCGACGAGGCGGTTATTGCTGCTAAACAGTCTTTTCCAGCATTTCGAAGCAAATCAGGAAAAGAACGAGCCGATTTACTTGACGAAATTGCTACTGAAATCACAGCGATTGGCGATGATCTTATTTTACTGGCCAACCTGGAAACTGCCTTGCCCGAGCAACGGCTTATGGGCGAACGCCAGCGCACATTGGATCAAATTAAGGCTTTTGCCGGTTTGCTTAGAGAGGGAAGCTGGGTTAACGCCACCATAGAGCATGGCGACCCCGACAGAACACCATTACCCAAACCGGATCTAAGATCGATGCAAACCGCTTTAGGCCCGGTTGCAGTGTTTGGTGCCAGCAATTTTCCGTTCGCTTTTTCGGTGGCCGGTGGAGATACCATATCGGCTTTGGCAGCTGGATGTCCGGTGGTATTCAAGGCTCATCCAGCTCATCCCGGAACCTGTGAACTGGTGGGCAAGGCCATTGTTGAAGCAGTAAAAAAGTGCAACATGCCCGATGGTGTTTTTTCAATGTTGCACGGCGACGGTCCAACCGTAGGTGCTGAATTGGTTGTTCATCCCGGTATTAAAGCAGTGGCCTTTACGGGGTCGTACAAAGCAGGCCGCGCTATTTATAACGCGGCAGCAGCAAGGCCCGAACCAATACCCGTTTATGCAGAAATGGGAAGTACCAACCCTGTATTTGTGTTGCCGGAGGCCATGAAACTAAAGGGCGAATCCATAGCCAGGGGCTTTGCGGCAGCTTTAACATTAGGTGTCGGACAGTTTTGTACAAACCCTGGTTTATTGGTGTACCACAGCGACTGGGCCGGATGGCCGTTCAAAGAAAAGCTTGCCGAAGCCATTTCTTCATCACAAGGAGGCACCATGCTTACCGAACAAATTGCCGGGTCTTATCAGGCAGGCATTGTTTCAAGAGGTGATACACCCGGGTTGGAAACATTAGCCAAAGGATTACCAGCCACCAATTCAGCTTATCAAACACCAGTTCTGTTTCATGCAGACGCAAATCTGCTTATGCAGACGCCACATTTAGAAGAAGAATTATTTGGCCCGTCGGCAATAGCGGTTGCGGCCAAATCAAGAGAAGAATTATTGAGCCTGGCAGAAAACCTGTCTGGGCATTTAACCGCCACTGTGCATGGTACAGATGAAGACCTTGCGGCTTACAAAGATCTTTTAGATGTGTTGGTAAGGAAAGTTGGCCGACTGATCATCAATGGTTTTCCAACCGGGGTTGAGGTGAGCCATGCTATGGTGCATGGCGGGCCATTTCCTGCTACAACCGATGCACGCAGCACATCTGTAGGTACCGCTGCCATTTTTAGGTTTACACGTCCTGTATGTTTTCAGGGAATGCCACAAGCCTTACTGCCCGATGAGCTGAAAGACAATAATCCAATGGGAATATGGCAAACAGTTAACGGAAAGCTCACACGATCAATTATCTAACTATAACATAAAATACAAAATATATGGCACCATACAGGAGTTCAGAGTGGTTTGGCAAGACAGGAAAAATGGGTTTTCTTTACAGGAGCTGGATGAAAAATCAGGGCACGCCTGATCATATGTTCGATGGCAGGCCGGTAATAGGCATTTGCAACACATGGTCGGAGTTAACACCCTGTAACGGGCATTTCAGAGACCTTGCCGAATCAGTAAAACGAGGAGTACTGGAAGCTGGTGGTTTCCCGGTAGAATTTCCCATCATGTCTCTTGGCGAAACTTTACTAAAGCCCACTGCAATGCTGTTTCGCAATTTGGCCAGCATGGATACCGAGGAGTCGATACGTGGAAACCCTATTGATGGGGTAGTGCTGTTAACAGGATGCGATAAAACAACGCCATCCACCATGATGGGTGCAGCAAGTGTTGATCTGCCCACCATTGTGGTTCCGGGAGGGCCAATGCTTAACGGTAAGTACAAGGGTACTGATATTGGCTCGGGAACTGCAGTTTGGAAACTAACCGACGACCTCAAAACTAACAAGATCAGCTACAACGAATACCTGGCAGCCGAAGGATGCATGTCGCGCAGTGCCGGGCATTGCATGACCATGGGAACAGCCTCAACTATGGCCTGTATGGTAGAGTCACTCGGTATGTGCTTACCAGGCTCAGCAGCCACGCCGGCAGTAGATTCCCGTAAAAAGATAATGGCTCATATGTCGGGCAGACGAATAGTGGAAATGGTGAAGGAAGACCTGAAAATATCTAAAGTCCTTACCCGTGCGGCATTTGAAAATGCAATTAAAGTAAATGCAGCAATAGGCGGATCATCCAACTTTGTAATTCATTTGACAGCTATAGCAGGCCGAATAGGAGTGGAACTTAATTTGGACGATTTTGATAAATTAGGGAGTAAGATACCGCTGTTACTAAACCTCATGCCTTCGGGTAAATACTTGATGGAAGATTTTTACTATGCTGGAGGCTTACCGGTAATTATTGATCAGCTGAGAAAAGAACTCAACATGGAAAACATTACCGTAACCGGGAAAGGACATGGCGAAAACATAGCTGAGCTTAACACCTGCTATAATACAGAGGTAATTGCGCCTTTAAACGAACCACTGATACCAGAAGCCGGCATTGCCGTGCTTAAGGGTAATTTGGCCGTAAACGGTGCTGTAATTAAACCATCAGCAGCATCGCCCGAATTAATGGTGCACACGGGCAGAGCCGTTGTATTTGAAACCATAGAAGATTATCATGCCCGGGTAGATGATCCTGAACTGGATATTGATGAAACGTGCGTAATGGTACTGCAAAATGTAGGACCGGTAGGTTACCCCGGAATGCCCGAAGTGGGTAACATGATATTACCTCAAAAGCTGTTAGAAAAAGGAATTACCGACATGGTAAGGATTTCGGATGGCCGAATGAGCGGTACCGCTTACGGTACAGTTGTTTTGCACGTATCGCCCGAAGCGGCCATTGGTGGGGCGCTTGCGCTGGTAAAAAACGGCGACATGATTACTCTTGATGTACCTGCACGCAAGATCCATTTAGAGGTATCTGACGAAGAACTGGCACTTCGCAGGGCCCAATGGGTTCAGCCTGCATATCATACCGACAGGGGATACGTGTCCATGTACCAAAGGCATGTACAACAGGCCGATAAAGGTGCCGATCTGGATTTCCTGGTAGGTGGTTCCGGCTCTTCTGTTCAACGTGATTCGCATTGATCTTAGCTTTTCTTAAATGATATTACTTTCCCTGCTTTTTTGTATCCTGATGCTGGTGGTGCTTATCACCTGGGTTAAGGCGAATGCCTTTCTCAGCTTTGTGTGCGTAGCCATTGTTGCCGGGTTGTTGCTGGGTGTTCCTGCCGGTAATATTATGCAGTCGGTAAACAAAGGCATAGGCGATAGTCTGGGTTCGGTTGTGGCGGTCATCATTTTTGGCGCAATGTTGGGGAAAATTGTTGCCGAAAGTGGGGCAGCGCATCAAATAAGCGGCTTTATGCGCAAAATATTTGGTAGCAAGTATATTCATTACGGCATGGCGCTTACCGGTCTCATCATCGGTATACCCCTTTACTACAACGTAGGGTTCATTTTAGCCATACCAGTTATATTTTCGGTAGCCTATCAATATAAATTGCCATCGGTTTTTGTAGGGTTGCCTATGCTTACGGCGCTTTCGGTTATGCATGGTTTCGTTCCGCCGCACCCGTCGCCAATGACACTGATCGGCATATTTCATGCCGACCTTAATAAGACGTTTTTATACGGTCTTATTATCTCCATTCCTACTATTATTATTGCCGGGCCTGTGTTTGCCGGCAGGTTTCGGCACTTTGTACAAGCCAACAACATATCATTACTGTCAACACCCCAAGCTTCTTACGAGCAATTACCCGGAGTACTAAACAGTATAATTTCGTCACTACTTCCTGTAATTCTTATTGCATTTGCAAACCTGGTACCTATGCTGGTACCCGGCAACGGCGTACTGGTTTTGATGGTGCGCTTTTTTGGAGACCCGGTAGTGGCTATGTTAATAACCCTGGTATTTACTACCATTAGCTTAGGTATTTTACAGGGAAAGCGTGTTGTTGAGGTGATGAATTGCTATACAAGTGCAATTAAAGATATATCAATGATCCTCTTGATCATCGGTAGCGCAGGTGCGCTTAAGCAAATCTTTATCGATAGCCGGCTTAGCCTGGAGTTGGGCGAAATGCTGGCCGGCTATGCTTTTAATCCTTTGATACTGGCCTGGGTTACAACTGCCCTGCTAAGAGTTTGTTTAGGGTCGGCAACTGTTGCCGGCTTAACGGCTGCCGGTATTTTATATCCCTTAGCAGCGCATCAGGGCGTAAACCCTAATCTGCTGGTACTTTCAATAGGTGCAGGCAGTTTATTTGGCTCGCACGTAAACGACTCAGCTTTTTGGCTTTACAAGGAATATTTTCATTTAACATTGAAAGAAACCTTCAAGTCCTGGACGGCTATGGAAAGCATGGTTGCCGTTTTAGGATTGTGCGGTGTATTGCTACTGGACTTTATTACCTAATAATCGCTCACAAAATTTAAACTATAAAATATGGAAAGAAACTTAATGTGACCACATAAAATGAATCGCAGTGCCGGAGGTGGCTGCAATCCAAACGGTCAGAAACCATGACCCATGCAAGATCTTAAGAACCAATTAAAACCATAATGATGAAGAAAAATTATACTAATTACGCTTTAGTGCAGGTTTCTCTCACCTGCATTATTGTAACTTGTTGCCTTACGGCGGCCGAGGCCAGCCGGGGCACCTTAAATGGCAATAAGCCTTGGGACGCTCCCAATTTATCGCTTATTACTGCAGATGTAACCGTAACCGGGCATGTTACCGATGATAAGGGAGAACCGTTGGTGGGGGTATCTGTAACCGAACAAGGCACTACCCGCGGCACTGTTACCGATGTTAATGGGGCGTACACTATTAAAGCGGCCGATAATGCTGTTTTGGTATTTAATTACGTAGGGTTTGAGAGCAAGACTGTTACTATAGCTGGCAAAACGGTCATCAACGTAACATTAGCAGCTAAAAACAATGCCCTTACCGAAGTGTTAGTGACAGCCTTAGGTATTAAACGTGAAGCCAAAAAGTTAGGCTATGCCGCTGAGAGCGTTAAGGTTGCAGAAATTACCACCAATCGGACTACTAATTTTGCCAATGCTTTAGAGGGTAAAGTAGCCGGATTAGATATTACACCGCCAGCCAGCGGTCCGGGTGGAAGTACGAAAATTCGTTTGCGCGGACAGTCATCATTTTCGGCTAATAACTCTCCGTTAATCGTAGTGAACGGCTTGCCCATGTCGCAAAGCGCTGGCAGTACCGATGGTTATACCCAAATAAACGACCTTGGTGATAATTTGCAACAAATTAATCCTGATGATATTGAGTCGATGACCGTATTGAAAGGGGCAACGGCAGCGGCACTTTATGGATCACGTGCTGCTAATGGTGCCATAATTATAACTACTAAAACCGGTAATAAGAATGTTGGCATAGGTGTGGAGTTTACCTCAAACTTTACGCAGGACCAGGCATTGGATTACACCGACTTTCAGTATGAATATGGCCAGGGAGAAAATAACGTGCGCCCCAAAACGCAGGGGGAAGCACAAAGTTCGGGTGGCTGGAGTTTTGGTGAAAAATTTGATAACGTTCCAACATTTCAATTTGATGGCGTAAAACGACCATACGCACCTGAACGAAATAGGGTTAGCAAATTCTTCAGACGTGGAAACACATTTACCAACACGCTGGCATTATCTGGCGGTAGCGAGAAAGGTAGTTTTCGCTTTGCTTATTCTAACCAGGACGCACAGGGCATTATACCTAATAATGATTATCATAAAAAGATATTTAACCTGGGTTTAAATTACAATTTCACGCCTAAGTTTTTGGCGCAGGTTTACATTAATTACGCCCATGAAAATGATAATAATAAGCCGGTTATAGGTATTCAGGGGGGCTCTATCCCAACTTATATCTACCGCTTTGCCAACTCGGTAAGTTTAGATGTACTTAGAAACGGAGCTGTTGATGCAAATGGAAATGAAACGCCAACCTCGCGCTTTAACACATTAACTAATCCCTATTATTTAATGGGAAGGCAGTTCAACAAGCAAACCAAAGATCACCTGCTTGGAACGATTACCTTACGCTACCAGTTTTTTGATTGGTTGTATGCACAAGGCCGGGTGAATATGGACTATTCGGTGGTGCCTTTTGAAAGAAACGATGCAACCGGAATGCTTGCACTTTCTCCTGCACCTGCTGGTCAGTTTAATGGTTTGTACACCGTAAATAACAATACTAACCGCCAAATGAATATGGATTTCCTTTTGGGCGGTGGAAAAAAGTTTGGTGATTTTTCTATGGATTTTACCTTTGGTGGCAATACGTTCCCTTCTTACAATCAGAACTTTACAGAGACAGCTACTAATTTTTACGTTCGGGGCCTGTACACCATTGGTAATGGAGTTACCACCACATCTACTTATGGTATCACCAAATCGAAAATAAATTCATTGTATGGTACGGCCGAGTTTGGTTACAAATCATACCTTTTCCTTAATGTAACAGGTAGAAATGACTGGTTTTCGGTTTTAAACCCTCAAAATAATAGTTACTTCTATCCATCAGTAAGTGGCAGTTTCTTATTCTCCGAGTTGTTGGGTGATAAAAGACCTAAATGGTTAAACTTTGGTAAGTTAAGGGGCTCTTACGCCTATGTGGGCAGTGATAATGGTATAGGTGCATACAGTAACACACTTACCTTTGGCCTTCAGCAAAATTTATTTAATGGCGTGCCACTTGGTCTTATAAATAACGCCGGTACACCAAATCCAAATCTAAAGCCTTACTCGCTTAAAGAAAAGGAAATAGGTATTGAGTTGCGTATGTTCAATAACAGGGTAAATCTTGATGTTGCCGCGTACGACAAAAAAACAACTAACCAGGCACTCAGTATTGCACTATCTAATGCCTCCGGGTATACCAGCACTATTTTAAATTTAGGTAGTTTACAAAACAGAGGTGTAGAGTTTAATTTGGAAGTTGTGCCTGTTAAAAAAAGAGACTTTACCTGGCGCTCGTCTTTCAATACGGCTATGAACCGGTCTAAAGTGCTTGAATTGGCTATAGGTCAAAAACAATTACAGGTTGGATCGGGTGAGTTTTTTGGTTCAATAGTACATCAGGTAGGATTACCATTAAATCAAATTCAAGGTCCTACCTATCGCCGCGATGCTAACGGAAACATCATTGTAGCAGGAGGTAAGCCGGTAGCCAGTGCATTACCGGTATTATTTGGTAGCGCCCTGCCCAAAGCCACCGGTGGTTGGGTAAATAACTTTACTTACAAACGCCTTAATTTACTGGTACATATTGATTATAAAGCTGGCGGTAAAATGCTGTCAAGCACCAACCTCAATGCCTTAAGGCAGGGGCTTTCCAAAGCATCGCTGCCCGGTCGTGAGGGTGGAGTGGTATTCCCTGGGGTAAATGCCGACGGTACGCCTAATACTACCGCTGTAAATGCCGAAGATTTTTATGCCAATTATCGTTCTCAAGGCATCCTCGATCCATTTATTTACAACAGCAGTTTTGTTAAGCTAAGAAACCTATCCTTAAGCTACGATCTTACCGGATTGGTAAGTAAAAAATATATTAAAGGACTCGTTTTATCTGCGGTGTGTCGTAACGTGCTTATCATTAAAAAATATGTTGATAATATAGATCCTGAAGCCATGTCTTCCAGTGGTGATAACTTAACAGGGTATGAGCAGGCCTCATTGCCTACTTACCGCACTTTTGGATTTAACCTGAATGTCAAATTTTAAAAAGACAATTATGAAGAAGCGATCATTACTAACCATACTTACTTCCACATTGTTGTTAGCGGCAAGCTGCGACAAAGGATTTGAAGAACTTAATGTTAATCCCAACAATCCAACCAGTTTAGATGCGGCATACTTGTTTACTAATGCCGAATACTCAAACTACAATTCACTTTTTGAGTTCGAACAAACTATTGTTCAACAGTTTATTAACCCGTTTGGAGGCGTAACATCTGCGTTTAACTTTAACGTGTTAAACCAGGGCTTTACCTCGGCCCGCTGGACCAATACCTACAATGGGTCAGTTAAGCTCATTACACAAGTTATTAGCCAGGTAAAAGATGTACCAGCCCGTTCAAACTTATACAATGAAGCCAGGATATGGAGGGCTTACCAGTTTATGACTTTGGTAGATACCTACGGCGATGTGCCTTACACCGAAGCAGGCCAAGCTTATCTGAACAATATTTACAACCCTAAGTATGATAAGCAACAAACCATTTATGCCGATATAGTTAAAGAACTCACTGAAGCTTCTGCCGCGCTCGACCCTGCTAAAGACATTGTAACCGCCGACCTGTTTTACTCAGGAAGAGTGGCACAATGGAAAAGGTTAGGTTACTCTCTTTTATTACGTGCAGGTATGCGTTATAGCAAGTTAGACCCCGCTAAAGCACAATCAATTGTGCAAGCTGCCTTTGCCGGTGGCGTAATGCAATCTAATGACGATAATTGTTTAATTAAGTACACGCAGCAATTTCCAAATGTGGTAAGCACAGGCGTATCGGTATTAACTAATACGTATTACCTGGCAGAGCCCTTTGTTAGCCAACTCAAAAATTCCAAAGATCCCCGGTTAAAATACTGGTCGGCCAAGTACAGCGATCCGGGCAAGGCACCAAGTTTGGTTGGAGATACAACAACTGTAAATCAATTTGGCTTACCCGTAGGTTATGATTCGGGCACCTTGCCTACTGCACCGGGTTTCCGTGGCGCAGTGGGTGCCGGGTTTAATTATTCTCAAGTAAATTATGCTGTTTTAGGTAAAGTTACCACACCGCAATTTTTTGTTACCTATGCGCAAACGCAATTTTTGCTGGCAGAGGCTGCTTTTAGAGGCTGGATCACAGGATCAGCTTCTACTTACTATAATAATGGCATAAAGGGAGCTATGGGGCAAATGGTGGCTTATGATGCCAGTGCTGTAATACCTGAAAATACACAAAATGTATACCTTAACAGTGCACCTATTGTTTACAATGATGCCAATGCCTTGAATTTGATTAATACACAGTACTGGATCAATTCTTTTAACAATGGGCCCGAAGCATGGGCTAATTTCCGGCGGTCCGGATTTCCGGCATTAGCACCTAATAAATATCCCGGAAAGCAAATTAAAGGCGATTTTGTAAGGCGATTTAATTATCCACTGGCAGAAGCATCTGTAAACCTGGAAAATTACAGAGCCGCGGTTGCAAGTATAGGTGGTTCAGACGATTTGGATACCCGGGTATTCTGGGATAAGTAATAAAGTAGTAATTATATGCAGTAAATAATATAATAAAATGTGCGCCATCATAAAAGATGGCGCACATTTTAGTATATAAAAAAGTCGTCATAAAAGTTTTTACAACACATTGATACAACTTTGGTGCGCACAAACCCGTTAACAGTATTAAGCACTGTAGTATTGGTATATCTGCAAAAAAATATGTTTCATTTTTTGCAGATATATAGCAGATGCTGTTAAAGACGCCATTCCCGGCGAATCAAAAAAAGGCAGACCTGTGGCGTTAAGCCTTTTCGGTAAAAATTTCTTTAATCAGCGAACAAAGTATAGTTTGGCAGGTAAGATCTTGTAAGCACAATGGGTTCCGTATTATACGGCGCCTTGGGGAATAACTTAACAGTTACTTTAACAACGTAATGATTGTTAACGGCGTTAAGAGGCATCCAAATATCTCCATTCTCATCTTGTGGATCATTAGTCTTGTTGCTGTATGCAACTTCTGTGAAATTTAAATGAATAATATTCTCGTTGTCTTGGAAATTCGGTCCCGCTGATTCCGGATGAGAGGTAGCGCCACCAGGACCATCCTCACGCCAATTATATACATTTTGAAACTTCTCGTAATACGCTAATGAATAGCTTGCTTCATAATGGTCTATTAAACTTAAAACAGCAGGATTAATATTTAACGTAAACGACGATTCATCTAAATATACATCACGTTGATACCTATGCGTGTTGTTGTAAGGACCACTATAAATCATTTTATTGCGTTGCATCACTACAGGCGCATTGGAATGTGCCACGCAGTTTTTACATTACCGGGGCATGGAAATATCAGCAAAAATTGCTTAATAGTTAATGCAATAATTGAGATATTGTTTTATTAAAAAATATTGCTTTGAGGAAAAGATTACTTAATGAAACGTTGGTATGATCTTATCATAATATTTTGTCTGATTTATACAAGTAAATGTCTGATATGGTCAATAATTTAACTTAAATATTTACTTGTTTTATCGCGACTAATTTTAACGGTAAATTATTGTATAGAAAATGAGAAGTTCCGCCACAGTATTGCTGATGTTATGCCTTAGCGCAGCCAGCAGTTACGCACAGCAATCCACCCATAAATACAGCAGGTCCAAACATCAGCCCATTCCTGCAATACCCCGCGTACTTTCTTTAGATAGTATTAGCATGGGTGATAGTAAAGCTTTTCCAGAAGAACAATTAAATATCCCAATTGCTAAGGGGCCGTTTGAGCCTAATTGGGCATCAATTGAAAAGAACTACCCGGGCGAACCTGAATGGTTGAGGGATGCTAAATTTGGTATTTGGGTGCATTTTGGCCCACAGGCCTCGGGCGAAAGCGGCGATTGGTATGCACGCAAAATGTATGTTCCTGGTACAACCGCCTATAAAAACCATTTAAAGAAATACGGGCACCCATCCGAAGTGGGTTACAAGGAAATATTAAAGGATTGGAACCCTAAACAATTGGACCCGGTTAAATTAGCTAAGATATACAAGGACGCAGGGGCGCGCTTTATGATGATCCAGGGCGTTCATCATGATAATTATGATCTTTGGAACTCTCAGTATCAACCCTGGAACTCGGTTAATGTGGGTCCTAAACGCGATATAATAGGGGAGTGGTCAAAAGCGGCAAGGGCCTCGGGGATACGTTTTGGGGTTACATTCCATCACGAGTATACCTGGTGGTGGTGGCAAACCGCCTTTGGTAGTGATACTCAAGGCCCTAAAAAGGGTATTCCATATGATGGTAACCTTACGCTTGCTGATGGCAAGGGTAAATGGTGGGAAGGCCTTGACCCAAGGCTTTTGTACGGTATCGATCTCCGCGAATACAAAGGGGTTGACGCCGCTGCCAAGTCGCCATGGACTCCACCCTCAGCCGGTATATTTTCCAGGCATCTGGCTTACGATAAATGGTACGCAACCAACTGGGCGCAACGCATGATGGATGTTGTACAACATTATGATCCTGATTTTATTTATACCGACGGAACTGTGCAAGGCCCGTTTACAGGGGATGGTACCGGCACCGGTTACAAGGCAAACGCCATGCAAACAGTAATAGCCGATTTTTATAACCGCACACTGGCCAAGCGTGGCAAAGTAAATACTTTCAGTGTTGTTAAATTCCGGAATAATACCAATGGTACCGTAACCACAGAAGAGTTTGGCATACCGGCCAATATTAAAACCGACCAACCCTGGATTGCCGAAGTACCTGTTGGAGACTGGTTTTACGAACCCGGTTTTACTTACGATTCAGGTATGATGATCAAGTATATTACCGAGGCTATTGCCAGGGATGGCAATGCTGCTATTTGCGTGTCTCTTTTGCCCGACGGTTCGCTGGACGAAGGAAGCCAAAAAATGCTTAAGGAAGTAGGTGTTTGGATGCGCATAAACGGCGAGGCAGTATATGGTAGCCGTGCCTGGGTTATTCCTGGCGAAGGCAAGGAAACAAACGGCAAAATTAAAATGTTACCGGGTGGCAAATTGGAACGGAGACAAGCTGAATTTAAATTTGATGAGCAGGATTTTCGTTTTACAGTGGGTAAAAACAAAGCGCTGTACGTATTCAGTATGGTAATACCCCAAGTTGGTTCTGTTTTAAATGTAAAATCGTTAGGTACCGATGCCAAGCACCTTGGGCACCCCATAAAGAGTGTAAGTATGTTAGGTTATAACGGTAAACTGAAGTGGGAACAAACCAATGGTGGGTTGAAGATCACTTACCCGAATGTAACATCATTAGCAACATCTGTTGTTTTTAAAATTGATTAAGGTGGTATATCTATAGTTGGTAATACTACTGGAACCTTAAAACCTTTCAGTTTCCAACTATATTATCAGCATTAACATTGCAATGGATAATGGTTGGGAGATATTTAATAAGATTCATCGTATATGACAAAACTATTTATAGTTGGGTTTGATAGAAAAACTACAGAAGATGCTTTATTTAAACAATTTGCTGATTTTGGTGATGTTGTAAGGGTAAAGATCATCACCGATCAGCATACCGGCTTGAGCAAAGGCTTTGCTTTTGTTGATTTTGATGATGAGGTTGGCGCACGTTTGGCTGTCAAAGAATTAGATGGATTTGAAATAAACGAGCGGGTGTTGCACGTAAGATTTGCAAACAGGAGAACTGTTGAATCAGGAGTTTTAGAGGCCCATGCGGCGATTACTAATGCTCCTCCTCCTGAAGAAATTAACCAGTTAAAAGTTAAACGGCCAAGAATCCACAAATGGCAGTCCATATCTGAATGATAATGGTGTAAATGGTCTTATCTTCACGGGCTTGTTGAAAAGGATATGCAGGCTATTTATGTAAAGCTTAAGTTTTAACATTGTAGGTTGCGGCAGTTTGGCTTATACAAATGTGGTGAATTTGCTGGCTTGTAGGTAATACCTGCCAGCCTATATTAATACATACAACCATTTAATTATTTTGCAGATCATGATTCGCCATATAATTGTAACAGTGTTTACTGCTGCCCTGCTTTGTTTTACTAATGCCAAAAGCCAAATTAAAGCAGCTTTACCTGTTTGGGGCAACTGGACAACCTGGGGCGACCAGCTTAAAGGTACTTACCAAAATCCTGTTATACCCGGCGATTATAGCGATGTAGATTGCATAAGGGTAGGCCGCGATTATTATGCAGTGTCGTCAACTTTTCAATATTCGCCCGGTTTTGTTGTGCTTCATTCTAAAAATATGGTTAACTGGCGTATTCAGGGTCATGTGGTTAACGATATCTCTGTAATATCACCAGCCATGAACTAAGAGTTCAGCTATGTTTATCAGTCCGTGAAGAATGATATGTGACTTATCTTTTCCGGCATGGTCTTCAATCCAGCCAAAATCAACGAATAATTACCGGTCTTTACTTATTGGGCAAGCGTGCTTTTTGAGAGAAAATAATGTACGCCCTGATAAACAACTTCTTGCCATTTGCTAAAAGCCCGAATGACCTAATATCTCTGTTTTTCTTTATAGCGGTAAAGAGAGGTATTTATATCTGTTCGTAAAAAAGCCTATCTTCGTAAATCAGACTATTTAATCTGAAGATTAAGGAGCAGTCTCTAAAATCAGGATTCTTGTTGCGTTTAATCAATTTACCAATTATAAAATATTGTGCTTTCTTTGTTTGCTTATCCTTTCGGGCCAAAGGTTTGTATGTACAATTCAATAGTTAGGGATATGCTTAATACTGGAAAAAAAGTTTATCTCTTATTGTTTTTCGCCTTTGCTGTTGTTTTTTCAACTACGGCACAAACCCCACTACTTCATTTGGGTGGGGGGCATCAGATGCCAAATTACGCACAACGGTCATATTCAACTAATGATGGTTTGCCAAGTAAATCGGTTACCTGTGCTCTGCGTTCTAAAACCGGTATTATGTGGTTGGGTACGGCTAACGGGTTGTGCAGGTTTGACGGTTACAGCTTCAAAGTATTTGTAAGCCGTTCGGGCAATTTGCAGGGCCTTAGCAATAACTTTATTAATTCCCTTGCAGAAGACCAAGACGGTAATATTTGGATAGGTACAATGGATGGCTTGTGTATACTTGAGCCCAAAGAGGAAAAATTCAGATCATTCCGCCACGACGCACGTAATGCACAATCAATTAGTAATGATAAAATATGGTCAGTACTGTGCGATCGCAACAACAACATATGGGTTGGTACTGATGACGGATTTAATCAATATGAAAGAAAAAATGACGAGTTTTTAGTCTACCGTCCGGATGCAAAAAACAGTAACGCCATGGTAGGCAAATCTGTTAATTCGATAATTGAAGGTGAGGGACCGGATTTATGGCTTGGCAACTGGGGCGGTGGATTAACCAGGTTTAACCGGTCATCTAAAGTTTTCAGGAGCTTTAAACAGGAGTGGAAAGCAGGTAGTAAAAACCCTAATGATGTATGGTCGGTTGTGTGGGGTAAAGACAAAACCCTATGGGTTAGCACGTACTGGAAAGGGCTGTATAACTTTAATCCACGCACACAGCAATTTAAATATTTTGGTGGCCCTGATGCTGATAATCCCTCAGTATTTAGCGCGGTTGCTGTTAGCAATGAAAAGCTGTTGGTGGGCGGAACTGCCGGTATATTTTGGTTAAATATTGCCACCAATAAATGGATAAAGGTTAATGATGGTACATTTTACGCTAACGGTGAGATATACGATGACCGTGCCGGCCGGTTTTGGTTGTGCACTAATTCGGGACTTATTAAACTGGATACCAACCAGTATAAATTCAATTTTGCATCTTTTAACATAGGGCAAAAAGCCGTTAAGGCATTGCTGGAGCAAGATTCATTGCTTTGGTTAGGAACCAATAACGGGTTGTACCAGTTTGACTTACGAACAGGGCAAACAACTGAGTTTAGATACAATGGAAACAGCAGGGCAATATCAAGTAATGATATTAGTAAGCTATACATTGATAGCAAAAAGCAACTATGGGTACTAACCGAGAACGGGTTTGATCTGTACAACAAAAACAACCGCACATTCACAAACTTCACACATCACTCAAAACTTGGTTCATTGTTTAATGAAGACGTTTTTAGAGATATGATTGAGCTTACGCCTGGTAAGTATTTATTGGCTACCGATGCAGGCTTAAAGACATTCAACAGCGCGAACCAAACTTTTGAACACTACTATAACCAGCCTAATAATCCTAATTCCATCAGTAATAATCACTTGTATTGTCTTTCAAAAGATTTGGATGGCACCATATGGATAGGTACAGCCGGTGGAGGTGTTAACCGCTTCGACCCGGCCACAAAAACATTTCGCAGATATTTAAGGAAAGATAATAGCAAGGGGGATATTAGTGATAACACGATTAATAACATCTTTCGTGATTCGCGCGGGGGAATTTGGATTTGTACCGTTAATGGATTGAACAGGTATGACAGAAAGCAAGATAACTTTATAAGTTACTCAAATAATAATGGTTTTGCGAGCAATGAGTTTAATAATATTTGTGAAGATGCAGAAGGTAAACTTTGGGTGCTAACAGGTACCGGTCTTTCGCGGTTTGACCCGGTTAATCTCGAAGTAAAAAACTTTGATGAAGCCGATGGGGCATTTGTAAGTGACCGTATTGCTAAAGGGCCCGGCGGGTTAATGTTAGTTGCTGGCCCAAGTGGTATACTATACTTTTCACCCGCTCAAATTAAACTTAATGCCCAAAAGCCACCGGTATATTTAACCGATTTGCAAATATTTAACCGGTCGGTTGTTCCCGGAGTAGGTTCGGTACTTAAAAAATACGGAATAAATGCAGCAGACGAAATCCGGTTATCGCACGGTCAAAATATGTTTTCAGTTGAATTTAGTGCCCTTAATTACACAAATTCCGAAAAAAATAATTATGCCTATAAACTTTTAGGTTTCGATAAAAAATGGAATTATGTGGGCAACCAACGTAAAGCCACTTATACCAACTTAAACCCCGGAAGGTATACTTTAAAAGTTAAAGCAGCTAATAACGATGGTTATTGGAATGAGGCTGGCAAGGAAATAAAAATTATTATTACCCCGGCGTGGTATGCAACATGGTGGGCATACAGCATTTACCTTTTAATAATAGCTGGACTTGTAACCGTGTTTGTTTTTTATAAAAGCAGGCAAGCCAAATTACAATACCGTATTAAGGTTGCAAATATTGAAAGCGAAAAGGAAAAAGAACTTAGTGAAAAGA
Organism: Mucilaginibacter terrae; assembly: GCF_031951985.1. Classification (NCBI taxonomy): domain Bacteria; kingdom Pseudomonadati; phylum Bacteroidota; class Sphingobacteriia; order Sphingobacteriales; family Sphingobacteriaceae; genus Mucilaginibacter; species Mucilaginibacter terrae. Next base: position 5,249,553 of record NZ_JAVLVU010000001.1, read on the forward strand.
AGTTGTCTTTTTTTACAAATATCTCGCATGAGTTTCGCACGCCGCTAACGCTCATCATTAACCCGGTAAAGGAGCTGCTGTATAAAAATGATCAGAACATTGATACAACGAGTTTAAATATTGTATACCGAAATGCCAGGCGCCTTTTAGGTCTGGTTGATCAGCTATTGCTTTTTCGCAAAGCGGGGGATGATGATGAGCTGAGGGTATCAATGGTTAATATTGTTGAGCTTACCAAAGAAGTATTTTTATGTTTTACTCACCAGGCCCGGGTTAAAAATATTCAATATGACTTTCATTCGCCCGATAGCCCTATTGAAGTGCTTTTGGATAGGGAAAAGGTGGAGATCGTGCTGTTCAACTTATTATCAAATGCAGTAAAGTTTACCCCGCCCCATGGACGTATTGAGGTTAAGGTTAGTGAAAGTGAAAACACTGCCATTATACAAGTAAGTGACACGGGTAGGGGTATACCCGCCAGCATTGGCGAAAAACTGTACAACAGGTTTTACCAGGAACCGCATCAAAGCAATGCACCTATGGGAGGCTTTGGGATTGGACTTTACCTGGTTAAAACTTTTATTGAACGGCATAAAGGCAAAGTTACCTATGAAAGTGAGCTTGGAGCCGGTACTGTTTTTAAAGTAGAACTTTTGAAAGGTAAGGAGCATTTGGATAAGGCTCAGATAGTAGAGGATACAGCATCAAGTTCGGTGCTGTTAAGAGAAATGATAGACGATGAGGTTACTGTTAATGCTTCGGTTGAAGCTGCAACAGAGCCTGATTTGATGCAACCACTCGCATCAGACTCTAAAACCATACTCGTGGTTGATGATAATGATGAAATAAGGGAGTATATTAAACTTATTTTTAAACTCGATCACCAGGTTTTAGAAGCAGCCGACGGCGAAACGGGATTGAATTTGGTAAAAGAAACTATGCCCGACATTGTAATTAGCGATGTTATGATGCCGGGGATGAGTGGTATTGAACTGTGCAACCTCATTAAGGATGATGCATCCATCTCGCACATACCTGTTATATTGTTAACAGCAAGTTCTTCGCCCGAGATAAAGCTGAAGGGTATAGAAGGCGGAGCTGATGATTACATAAGTAAGCCTTTTGACCGCGACTTACTTAAAGCACGTGTATCAAGCATACTAAAAAGCAGGAATACTCTGCAACAGTATTTCTACAACGAAATTACTTTGAGTCCCGGTAACCTTAAAATTTCGAACGAATACAAGCAATTTCTCGATCTGTGTATCAAGGTTGTTGAAAAGCATTTGCAGGATGCTGACTTTAGTATCCTTGTACTTGCACAAGAACTGGGTATTTCAAAATCTAATCTCAACAACCGGGTAAAATCAATATCCGGTCTTTCGCCCAATAATTTTATCCGTTTCATCAGGTTACGTAAAGCTGCCGAATTGTTTATCAATACCAATAACACAATTATGGAAACCGCCTACCAGGTAGGCATAAACGATGCTAAGTATTTCAGGGAGCAGTTTTCCAAACTGTTTAATATGAACCCTTCCCAGTACATCAAAAAATACAGGAATCCGGCATTCTATCAAAATACAGTTTCGCCTGCATTAAGGCAGGCAAAAAAGTAGGAAATAGCAAATTTCATCAGGTACATATTGTATCTGATATAAGCTAAAAATATCGAGTTTGCTAACTATATTATTAACATGAACTTTGGTAACATAAAAGTTGCAGATTTTTGCCTTACTAAGCATCTTATGCTTAAAAGCGAGATTTTGAAGCGATTTTATGCGTATTACCCCTGTATAAATGTTCAATTACCCCTCACTTGCACAGCAAAATTTCTCTCAATTTAGCTCCCAAACCAATTAGTATTACCGGCATGGCTTTAACAGCACCGGTAGTATAAAAATCATTTTTTAAACCAATTATTATGAGTGAATTTTTACAAATTCAATCCTCTCCGCCGCGCATTTACAGGCAGGCAGGAAAGGTGATCAATTGTGCGCTTATTGCCACAGCTCTGCTGTCTTTTCCGGCGGTGCTAAGCGCTTCTCCAATCACAAATCATCCCGGTTTTAAAGTTGAACTGCAAAAGCAGGATCGCCAGGTTACCGGTACCGTTGTGGATGAAAAAGGCGAACCGCTTCCCGGAGTGAGTATTTCTATTAAAGGCACCACGCGTGGCACCATTACAGATGTTAACGGCAAATTCTCGCTGCAAGTGCCGGATGATGCTGTTCTCGTGTTTTCTTATGCAGGTTATTCCAGCCAGGAGCAGGTAGTGGGTCAGAGGGCATCAATTGATGTTAAGCTGGCAGTTTCCGAAAAATCATTGGCCGATGTTGTGGTTGTAGGTTACAACGCACAAAAGCGTTCAACATTAACCGGTTCAGTATCTGATGTAAAGGGTGCCGAACTTGTTAAAAGTCCGCAGCCAAACGTATCTAACTCATTAGCCGGTCGTTTTTCGGGTGTTATTGCCAACAACCGTTCGGGCGAGCCTGGTTACGATGGTTCAAGCATTACTATACGTGGTTTAGCTACAAGAGGTAGTAATAATGTATTGGTTGTTGTGGATGGTATTCCGGGGCAGATAGGTGGCCTCGAGCGTTTAGATCCTAATGACATCGAAAGCATTTCGGTACTGAAAGATGCATCCGCAGCCATTTATGGTAACCGTGCAGCTAACGGCGTAATATTAGTAACTACTAAACGTGGTAAAACAGGTAAGCCAACTATCAACTATACCTTTAACCAGGGTTTTAGCCAGCCTACCCGTTTACCTCAAATGGCCGATGCGCCTCAGTATGCTCAGCTTGTAAACGAAATTTTATACAACGGCAGCCCAAGCGGAGGTTTAAACCAACGTTACAGTGCAGCGCAGATCGAAAACTTCCGTAATGGCTCTGACCCGTTAAATTACCCTAATACCGATTGGATTGATGCAACGCTGAAAAAAGTAGCATTACAAAATCAGCAAAGCCTGTCTGTAAATGGTGGTAGCGAAGATGTAAAATACTACCTTTCATTAGGTACTATTTACCAGGATAATCTGTATAAAAATGGTGTTACCAAGTATAAGCAATACAATTTCCGTTCAAACGTTGATGCCAACATTACCAAACGGTTTAAAGTAAGCTTATCACTATCTGGCAGGCAGGAAGATCGCCAGTACCCAACTACAGGGGGCGGTGGCATATTCCGGTCAATTTACCGTGCTAACCCAACTGTTGCGCCGTTTTATCCTAATGGTTTACCAACCATTGGGATCGAGGGTGAAAATCCGGCCTTACAAGTAACCGATATTGGGGGCATAAACAAGAATCCAATACATGTTTTCAACGGGATTTTGAGGGCAACTTACCAAATTCCAGGTGTTGAAGGATTATCTGTTGACGGATTTTTCTCGGTTGACCGTGCTTTCAATTTTAGTAAAAATTTCTCGAAGCCATACAGCGTTTATAATTATATAGCCAGTACAAATGTTTATGAACCAAGGTTATATGGTGGTTTCAATAACAAGCCTATATTGTTCGAATCGCAAATGAACGATGTTCAGTTAATATCAAACGCTAAATTGAACTATACCAAAAAATTTGGCAAGCATGATATTTTCGCTTTTGTGGGTTATGAGCAAAGCAGAAACCGCAGGGAATATTTTGATGCAACCCGCAGGAATTTCCTTTCATCAGAGCTTCCAGAACTTTCGCAAGGTGGTACAGCTTCAACAGATTTTGTTAACTCTGGCTACAGCTCCAATTTTACCCGCCAAAGTGTTATCAGTAAACTTACTTATAACTACAACGAAAAGTACATGATTGAAGGCCAGTTACGTGCCGATGGAAGTTCTAACTTTCCTGCAGGTAAGAGATGGGGGTATTTCCCGTCGGTATCGGGTGCATGGCGTATTTCGAAAGAAGACTGGTTTGCCAATAACGTTAAGTTCTTTAACGACCTGAAATTCCGTGCATCATATGGTACTTTGGGTAACGATGCGATCGGTAATTTTCAATACTTTGACAACTTTACCATTGTTAGAAATGGTTTTGTTAGCGGTACCGATATACAAGCTAATTTGAACCTTATTAAACTGGCCAACCCTAACATTACCTGGGAAGTTGCCAAGAAACTCGACATTGGTTTAAATGCTGTATTTCTTAAAAACTTTAATATCGAGGCAATTTATTTCAATCAAAACCGTACAAGTCTGCTCACTCCGCGAAGTGGCTCGGTACCCGCAGTTACCGGTATAGTCAATCCATATAATGGTGATAGATTATTACCTGAAGAAAATATTGGCGAGGTTAACAGCAAGGGTTTTGAAACCACTTTGGGATATAATCATAGTGGTAAAGATTTTACTTGGGGAGTATCAGGTAATGTAACTTATGCTAAAAGCAAAGTGATATTTTTAGATGATGCACCAGGGTTGTTACCATACCAAAAAATAACAGGTGCTTCATTAAATACCCCGCTGCTTTACAGAAGCATAGGCCTTTTCAGAACCGCCCAGGAGCTTGCCGCATATCCGCACGTAGTAGGGGCAAAAGTTGGCGACCTTAAATTTGAGGATTACAACCAAGACGGTGTAATTGATGCTCGGGATATGGTAAGAAATACTTATGGAAACGTTCCAAGAATCACCTACGGCTTTACATTAAACGCAGCTTACAAAAACTTCGATTTTACTGCATTACTGGCTGGTCAGGCACAGGTAGCACAATATGTTCTTCCCGAGTCGGGCACCATTGGTAACTTCTACCGCTCATGGGCCGATAATCGTTTCGGGCCTAACACGCCAGACGGAACTTTCCCTATGGTAACCGAAAGATCATCAAGTGCCATAAGCGGTGGCTTATATCCAAGCACTTTCTGGTTAAATAACGCATCTTTTTTACGTCTTAAAAATCTCCAGGTGGGGTATAATGTAAACGCTAATTTCTTATCAAAAATTAAGGTTTCAGCTTTACGGGTTTACTTCAGTGCCTTTAACTTGTTTACCATATCAAAAGTTAAAGATTATGATCCGGAAGGTGACAGTGGAAGCGGCCAGTTTTATCCGCAGCAAAAAATATACAACCTGGGTGTAAACGTTAAATTTTAAGAGTAATGAAAATTAGATATATAAAATATTGGGGCGCATTAGTAAGTGCAACCCTGCTTTTTTCGGCCTGTAAAAAAGATTATTTAGATATTCAGCCAACAGACCGTATTGCAACATCAGCATTACAATCAGATAGTACTGTATTTGAGGCTTATGTAACCAACCGTTACATTGGTACACAGTTAACCAATAAAGAAGGTGACGGCACTCCTCCAGGATTTGGAAGAGGATTTGAATACGCCATGTGGAGCTCACTTACCGATGAATCTATCTATAACAATGATGACGATACCTGGTTAATTCAACGTGGGCAATTAAGCCCTGATAACCTGGGTATAGCCAATGTTTTTTGGGGTAGAGGTTACAGGGGTATACGCGAGTGTAATTTTGCATTGAGCCTGTTGCCTAACGTACCAATGAGCGCACTTCACCGTAACCGCATAGAAGGCGAGCTGAAGTTTGTAAGAGCCTTCCGTTATTTTGACCTTATTCGTAACTATGGGGGTATAGTGCTCATGGGCGACCGTGTTACCCAGTTAGGTGAAAATTTTCAGGACCCGGCGTTATTTAAACGTTCTACCATAAAAGAGTCTATTGATTATGTAACGGCTCAATTAGATGATGCTTCGGCAAAATTGCCTCTAAACAATGATGGAACCTGGATCAATGGACGGGCAACAAAAGGGGCAGCGCTTGCTTTAAAATCGCGCTTGTTATTATACGCAGCAAGTCCGCTGTATGCAGCCGGAACCTGGGAAGCAGCAGCAAATGCAGCACAAGCAGTTATTGGTTTAAACAAATACAATTTGTACTCAGGTGGCTATGGTAACATGTTCCTGGTAAATGAAACCAGCGAAACTATTTTTGCCAGGTATTATACCCGCGATGCCGGTCACGTGCATTTAGAAATTGCTAACGGACCAAACGGTTACGGCGGTTGGGCAGGTAATTCGCCTTTGCAAAATTTAGTTGATGATTATGAGATGAGCAATGGAAAGGCCATTACCGATCCAACATCAGGTTTTAATGCCAATGACCCGTATGCTAACCGCGACCCGAGATTTGCAGCCACTATTTTCTACAACGGTGCACAATACCGTGGCCGTGCCATAGAAACTTTTATACCTGGCGGCAGAGACAGCCGGGATGGCAGTGAAAACTGGAACACATCAAAAACTGGTTACTATCTTAAAAAGTTTATTAACGAAACATACCCTATACAGAACCCATGGGGTAACGCGGGTTTCCAAACCTGGACGTATTTCCGTCTTTCTGAAATACTTTTGAATTTTGCCGAGGCTGCCAACGAGGCTTATGGTCCGGATGTGGTTCCTCCGGGAGCAACTTATTCGGCTCGTACTGCGGTTAATGCCATCAGGGCGCGTGCAGGGGTGAACATGCCAGCCCTTGCCAATGTATCTTCGAAAGACCAAATGCGTGATGCTATCCGTCATGAACGCCGCATTGAGCTTGCCTTTGAAGAGCACCGTTTTTATGATGTGCGCCGTTGGAGAATTGCCGATGTAACCGAAAATAAACCGGCAATGGGAGTAACCATTACCAAAACCGGCACCGGCTTTACTTTTGCACCAAAAGTAGCTTTGGATGGCAGAAACTTCCAAACCCGCCATTACTGGTTACCAATACCTCGGGCCGAGATACAGGCTTCAAGTAATCAGCTGCAGCAAAATAGCGGCTATAACAATTAATATGATAACCCGTGCCGTTTTGGCGGCACGGGTATTTTTTTAAACATTCAAATTTTTCGGATCATGAGATTTAAAGGAATACTTGCCCTCAATACAATCCTATGGATGTTTTTACTCATTTTTTCGGCTTGTAAAAAAAATGAGTCATCAACTGATGAAGCACCGGAGACCACAACCACAACTCCGCCTGTAACAACAAATTCGTTAGGCGCAGCCGCCATTTCAGGATTAAACTGGGCCGATGCAAGAGATAACTATAATGATGGTTGGGTTATACCAAGCGGCTTAACTGCTGCAGATAATTACAGCACTGTACAAAATAAAGCCGAAACTATTTTAAACGCCTTCATTACCAACCAGGCTAATACAGTCAGGTTGCCTGTAAACCCGCCTTCGGTAGCCGAATCCTGGTGGAATTCTTATTCGGGTGCTATTGATAAGGCATTAAGCAAAAACATGAAAGTGATTTTAGCTTATTGGGAAGGCACAGCCGCTAAAGATGGTAAGATTGACGACATGACCAAGTTTTGGGCTATGTGGAGCGCAGTGGTAACTAAATATGGGGCTAACCCCAAAGTTTACTTTGAAATAATGAATGAGCCGTTCGGTTATACAGAAACCGACTGGAAAAATATTTGTGCACAGTGGCTCACTACTTACAGCAACGTGCCGAGAGAGAGAATTTTAGTTGGAGGAACAGGTTACAGCGAAAATGTAGCCGTAATGGGTGCAGATAGCAGGTTTAACAACTGTTTGTTTTCTTTACATATTTATGCATGGTGGGGAAACCATGTTAACGAAAGTACCTGGCAATCACAAATGCAAACCGCCATGGGCGCATATGCTTCGCGCACTGTGCTAACCGAGTTTGGCGCTCCAATGACCACTGGTGAAAACTACACCGGTAGTATTAACAACGATGCAGAAATAGCCTTTATAAAAGGTATCACCAATAAATTAAGAACCGCCCACGTAGCCAGCGTATACTGGCCGGGGTTAAGAGATAATGATACTTACAGCCTGTTTACGTTCAACGCCGGAACTATGGCCTTTACCAATGGCTCGGGTTTAACGCGTATGAATTATGCGTGGGGTAATAATCCATCAACTTTTAATGCAAATAGCTTTTACAAAATCACTAACGCCAATAGCAATTTGTTGCTTGATGTAAGCCAAAGCTCAACTGCCGGTGGTGCGGCTATTACACAACAAACCGCAGGCACAGGTAACAGCCAGCAATGGAGTATCGTATCAACCGATAATGGATACTTTAAAATTATTAACCGTAACAGCGGATTGGCGCTTGACATAAACCAGGCATCAACCAACAATGGTACCGCCGCAATTCAATGGACCTATGGAGGCAGCGATAACCAGCAATGGGATATTTCGGTATTGGAAAACGGTAAATACGTAATCACTAATAAAAACAGTAAACAGTCTCTTGATGTCAATCAAGGCTCTACTGCAGCAGGTGGCACAATTATACAGTGGCCCTGGAATGGTGGAAATAACCAGCAATGGACAATTGCGCAGTAATAGCACTGGTATGAACTGTTAAAACACGTTTATTTAATAACCTAATGCAAAGCATTTTTTGAAGTAATATACTATGAAAAAATCCCCTGTACTGTTATTGATGTTGGGTTGCTGGTTTGTACAGGCAAATGCTCAGGATTTAAAAAAGACTTTTAATGATGGCTGGCAATTTCATTCGGGCGAAGCTGCGCCTGACCAAATTTCACCACAGGAATGGAAAGCAGTGCAACTACCTCATGATTGGGCTATTGAAAGCCCTTTTAGCGAGGAGTGGGCAAGCGCAACAGGCTATTTACCCGGAGGAGTAGGTTGGTATCAAAAAACTTTTAAAACTCAACCTACATGGTTAGGCAAAAAGGTATTTATATATTTTGACGGAGTTTACAAAAATAGCGAGGTATATCTTAACGGGCAACTGCTTGGCAAAAGGCCCAATGGTTTTATTGCATTCAAATATGATTTGACTCCTTATCTCAAAGAAAAAGGCGATAACCTTTTGCAGGTCAAGGTTGATCACCGCGATTTTGCCGATTCGCGCTGGTACACAGGTTCGGGCATATACCGTAATGTTTATGTTTACGAAAAGGATAAAACCTACATCGATCCGTGGGATGTTGCCTTTACCACACCTAAGGTAACTTCAGACCTTGCTGAAATAAATACCTCGGTGAAGATCACCAATAGTTTAGGTAAAAAAGAAAAGCTTAACCTTCAAATAAGCATTTTAGATAGTAAGGGTAAACTGGTTGCTACACAGTTGAAAAAATTCAGCACCGCAGGTAAAACTCAGGATTTGCTATTTAAGATGATCATGAATCAGCCCCGGCTATGGTCGCCCGAATCACCGCAGCTTTACAATTTGCAGGTTTCACTTAAGCGAAATGGTAAGGTAATAGACCTTATTTCGCAGCAGGTGGGTATACGATCGATAAGGTTTGATAAAGACAACGGATTTTTCCTTAATGATAAGGAAATGAAGATAAAAGGTGTTTGTATTCATGATGATGCAGGTGCTTTGGGCGTGGCCGTGCCTAAAGAAGTTTGGGCGCGTAGGCTCGATATTCTAAAAGAAGGGGGTGTTAATTCTGTAAGAATGGGGCACAACCCACACGCTGATTACTTGTACGATTTGTGTGATGAAAAAGGTTTTTTGGTTATGGATGAGGCTTTTGACGAATGGGAAATTGGTAAAAATAAATGGGTTAAAGGTTGGAATGTAGGCACACCTGCCAAAAACGGCTACCATGAGTATTTTAAACAATGGGCCGAAGCCGATTTGCGCAATATGGTGCTGCGTAGCCGCAATCACCCGTCCATATTTATGTGGAGCATTGGTAATGAAATTGATTACCCGAATGACCCTTATACGCATGAGGTGCTAAATTCAGGCAATAATCCGCAGATATATGGTAAAGGCTATCTTCCCGATCATCCGCCTGCATCTCAAATGACTCCCATAGCACGCCGCCTGGCTAAGGCTGTTAAACAATATGATACCACAAGGCCGGTAACTGCGGCATTGGCGGGCGTAGTAATGTCGAACGAAGTGGGTTTGCCCGAAGAATTAGATATTGTGGGTTATAATTACCAGGAGTATCGTTACCCCGAAGATCATCGCAAATTCCCTAACCGTATTATTTACGGTAGCGAGAACGGCATGCGCAAAAATTTATGGGATGCTGTTGATACGAACCGCTACATTTCAGCCCAGTATTTGTGGACGGGTATCGATTATTTAGGCGAGGCCGGTAAATGGCCGCAAAGAAGTAATGGCGCGGGTTTACTTGACCTTGCAGGTTTCAAAAAACCTGAGTATTATTACAGGCAAAGTCTTTGGTCAGCCACTCCAATGGTTTACACGGTGGTTGCCCCGCCGCGCACTAAAGAGCAAACCGGTAACTGGAGCCAAAGGAGAGGGCAGCCTACCTGGAACTGGACCGGATACGACGAACTTACCGTACAAGGTTACACCAACTGCGAAGAAGCCGAACTTTTTATAAACGGGCAGAGCCAGGGGCGTAAAAAATGCGCCGAAGCAACACTTAAAATTCCTGCTTGGAATGTTAAATATGCAGCCGGTTCACTGGTTATCAAAGGGTACAACTCGGGCAAGTTAGTTGCACAATCAGCGTTGAAAACTTATGGAGAGGCAAGCCGCATTAATGCCTCTGCTGATAAGTACAAAATTAAGCAAGGCGCAAAGGGTATTCGCCATATTGAAATTGAAATTGCAGACACAGATAATAATCGTGTGCAAATTGCAGAAAACGAAATATTGGTAGAGGTTACAGGGAATGGCAAATTGTTGGGCCTCGAAAGTGGCAGTAACGACAGCCATGAATCTTATCAAAGTAATAAAAGGCGGGCTGTACGCGGTAGGTTGCTGGCTTTTGTGCAGCTATCGGGCAATACAGGCCAAACAGAGGTTAAAATTTCGGCACCCGGTCTTCAAAGTAAGACCATAATTCTAAATAATAATTAATACATATGTTCTTCAAAAGAATCTTACTTATGGCTTTGCTGGTAGCTCCGGCAATGCTTTCTAACGCTCAAACTGCAAAACACACCTTTGCACTGGGCGATTCTACTTTTCTGCTCGATGGTAAGCCATTTCAAATGATTTCCGGCGAAATGCACTATCCGAGGGTTCCGCGCGAAGCCTGGCGTGCACGTATGAAAATGGCTAAGGCTATGGGCCTAAACTCCATAGGTACTTATGTGTTTTGGAACGTTCACGAGCCGCAAAAGGGTAAATTCGATTTCTCGGGCAATAATGATATTGTTGAGTTTGTAAAAATAGCCCAGGAAGTTGGCTTATGGGTAGTATTAAGACCCAGCCCTTACGTATGTGCCGAGTGGGAATTTGGTGGTTACCCTTACTGGCTGCAAAACGAAAAAGGCTTGCAGGTGAGGAGCAAAGAAGCTCAATACTTAAAAGAGTACGAGGCTTATATAAAAGAGGTTGGCAAAAGGCTTGCGCCTTTCCAGGTTAACCATGGCGGCAATATCCTCATGGTTCAAATTGAGAACGAATACGGCTCATATGGCAGTGATAAAGAATACTTAGGAATCAATCAACGTATGTTTAAGGATGCCGGTTTTGACGGTTTACTGTTTACCTGCGATCCTGCCGCTGATCTGGTGAATGGTCATCTTCCGGGATTGCTTCCGGGCGTTAACGGACTTGATGATCCGGCTAAGGTAAAAAAGCTGATCAACGAGAATCATAACGGTAAAGGCCCGTATTACATTCCGGAGTGGTACCCTGCATGGTTTGATTGGTGGGGAGCCCCGCACCATACCGTACCTGCTTCAAAATACGCCGGAAGACTTGATACTGCTTTAGCGGCCAACATCAGCATTAATATGTATATGTTTCATGGCGGATCGACCCGTGGATTTATGAATGGTGCGAATTATAAAGACACTTCACCATTTGAACCGCAAACCAGCAGCTATGATTATGATGCTCCTTTGGATGAAGCAGGTAATGCTACCCCTAAGTTCCATGCATTCAGAAAGGTGATCGAGAAACATCTGCCTAAGGAGGTTAAGTTACCGCCGGTACCTGCTGCCAAGCCTTCTATGAGCATTCCGGTTACAGCGCTAAATACATCGGCAGCTTTATTGAGCAATTTGCCTAAGCCTTTTGAAAATACAAATCCTTTAACGTTTGAAGATTTAAACCAGGATTATGGCTATATGCTTTACCGCTCCCAATTAAAGGGTGGACGTAAAGGAGTATTAAAAGTAGATGGCTTGCGCGATTTTGCCGTAGTGATGCTTAACGGACGTATGGTTGGCTCGCTTGACCGTCGTACTGGTAAAGACAGCATGATGATTTCGCTGCCTGCGGGTAATGTGTCACTGGAAATATTAGTGGAGAACATGGGCCGCATCAACTTTGGTAAATATTTGCTCGAAAACAAAAAGGGTATAATAGGTAAGGTGAGCTTTACCGGTAGTACCGTGCAAAACTGGAAAATGTATAAACTTCCGTTTTATGATTTAAAGGGTGTTAAATTTAATTCAGGCAAAAGCGCAGTTAATGGTCCGGTTTTACGTAAAGGATCGATCACCTTAGCTAAGGTTGCTGATACTTACCTGGACATGCGCACCTGGGGTAAAGGTATTGTTTGGATCAACGGTCACAATTTGGGTCGTTATTGGAGCATAGGTCCGCAGCAAACTTTGTATGTTCCTGCCGAATGGTTGAAGCCTGGAAACAACGAGGTGGTAGTTTTAGAATTATTGAAACCAGATGCTTCAAAAATATCTGCGTTAGATAAGCCTATTTTGGATATGCTACAACCTTAATTATATAGGTAAACAATAAAACAGGTTTAATAGATTTACTAAACTTTGTTTGTGAATTAAAGGGCTGGAATTATTCCGGCCCTTATTTGTTTAGAGTATTTGTACTACATATCAATTTAAGATGTTGCTGTAATTATTGATTAATACTTGTTGAACAAGGCAAAACATTTCTTTTACAAGAGTGGTTACCATTAAAATTTTACCTATGAATACCATCGATCCTAAAAAACAAGAAGAAAACGAACTGCCCGATTTTGTAGAGACTGATACCAAAGCGGCCGATTTTGGCGAAACCGAACACCCCGAAGTAGAGCAGGAGAGTTTCCCTGCAAACGGTAATCAAACACAAACCGGAGCGGCCACTAATAACAGCAAATTAGATATTGAACCTAACGAAGACGGGGACGATAGCTTGGCTAAAACTGATGATTGAATAACCTGAGGACATTGCTTTGCGCGATTGAATTGTCAATTTTTTGAATTTTGTACACATTGGCTATAAAATCAACATAATATTGCCGAATATAGCGGTGCAATGCCCTCAATCCGCACCTTTTCAATAAAGCAATTACTTGAGCTATTTGGCCTCTATCATCACCATCATGGGCTTCATATCAGCAGTTCGGAGGGTAATCCTGATGGTGGTATTATTTCTTTTCCCTTCCGGGCCGACCACTTTTCGCTTGCATTATTAAAGAGTGGAGAAGCTCATTTTCAGGTTAATTTATTGAAGTTTACTTTAAAGGCCAACCATGTTTTATTAATGGCGCCTAATGTGGTGCGGCAACTAACCTATTTATCTGACGATTGTGAAATTACCTGGGTTGCCTTTACACCAGAGTATTTAACAAGTGCAGGGGTACATGCTAAAGATATTGAAGTATTTGAGTTCTTGTCGGCGCAGTTAAATCCAATGATAAATGCCTGCGAAGAGGATTTTAATGGCTTGCTTGGTATACTCAATTTGCTGCGGTTTAAGCTTGATACAGCCAATACCCGTGTATACCAGGAAGATATGATGCTGCATTTGTTTGCCGCATTAATTTATGAGTTAAGCTCGCTTTACAAAATACATCAAAGCCTTACTGATATAAAACGCACCCGCAAAGAAGATCTTACATACAGGTTTTTTAAGCTATTACCTCAATATATAAAAGAGGAACGCAGCATACAGGCATATGCCAGTTTGCTTAATGTTTCGCCAAAATACCTATCTCAAACTATTAAAGAAGTCACCAGCATTCCGGCAGGTAATCACATTGATGAAATGGTAGTACTCGAAGCCAAGTTATTGCTTAATAGTACCGAACTCAGCATTGGCCAAATTGCCGCCTCATTGCACTTTGCCGATCAGTTTATGTTTAGCAAATACTTTAAAAAGCACAGCGGACTTACGCCCAGTCAGTATCGTCAAATTGCATAAAGAGATTTAGCTCATCCTTTCAATATCTCCATTAGACGCTTAATTATATAATGAGCCGGTTGTTTTAATGACTTTTTAATTACCAAAAATTACACTTACATACCTTTTTGACATATTTGTCAGGCTTCTGAACATTTAGTAAGCCTTCCACTTTACTCAATTTTGTCGCTATCAAACCAATAGGTCGTAATACAATGCCCTGTTGTTATGTAATTTGCATATGGCTGCTAGAGATACCGGTGCCGAACAATTGATAAAAGATACTGCAAAACACGTTTTTTTTGCCGAAGGAAAAATACATGCAGGTACCCAGGAAATTGCCGATGCAGCAGGGGTGAGCCGAACGTTGTTGAACTACTATTTTCGCTCAAAAGATGTGCTGATTGAGCAGGTTTTTAAGGAAGCTGTAATCAACCTCAATCAAAGGCTTGATATAATTATGCAGTCGGAAAAAACATTCCGGAAAAAAATTGAAGAATTTATAGAGGTTTTTTTAGGAGAAGCCATGGCTTTCCCATACCAGGAAACCTTTCTGATATCAGTAATAAATTCCGACATCTGCAAATACAGCGATGTCCAAAACTCACATAAGGTTCAACAGTTTTTGGAGCAAATTAAGGATGAAATGGATGCCGGTCGTATTGAAGCCATGAACCCTATTCATTTTATGATGAATCTTTCATCGTTACTTTCTTATCCCATGGTTATGGCTCCCATTTACAAAGAGTATTTTGACTTGAGCAAGGAAGACTTTTCGGTACTGATTAAAGAGCGTAAGCAGATTATATGTAAGATGATATTCAAATAAACATTTATACAGCCGTTAACAAAAATGTCAAACTAAATACACAACCGTCCAATGCTAATTAGCAACATAAAAACCACTCCATATACTTTCAAATTCATCATGAAAAACACAGTTCTTCAACTATCTGCATTTGCAGCAGCGCTACTGCTGCTGGCCTCATGCGGTAATAAACCCGATCAAGGCGCGGCTGCCGCTGCAGGCGGACCTCCACCCGTACAAAGCTATCCGGCTTTTAAAATAGAGCAGCAAGACGCTACATTAAATAGCGAGTATCCGGCTACCTTGCAAGGCCAGCAAAACATCGAGATCCGTCCGAAAATTGACGGCTATATTGAGCAGATATACATTGACGAAGGTGCCGTGGTAAAGAAAGGCCAGTTGCTTTTCCGCATCAGCGCGCCGCAGTATCAGCAAAGCGTTAACAATGCCCAGGCGGCCATTAGCAGTGCCGAAGCCGATGTAAGCGCAGCCCAATTGCAGGTTAATAAAGTAAAACCATTGGTTGAAAAAGACATTATCAGTCACTACGATCTGGAATCGGCCCAATATACCCTGCAGGCACGCAAAGCTGCTTTGGCGCAGGCTAAAGCAAATTTGGCTACTGCACGCACTAACTTAGGTTATACAACCATAACCAGCCCGGTAAATGGTGTAGCCAGTTCAATACCGTACAAGCTGGGTAGCTTGGTAAATAGCACCAACGCTGAGCCTTTAACCACCATATCGAACATTGGCAAAGTATACGCGTACTTTTCAATGAACGAGAAACAGCTTCTCGAGTTTTCGCGCACGTTTGAAGGAACTACGCTTGCCGCTAAACTCAATAAATTACCGGCTGTATCGCTCATATTAAGCGACGGCAGTAACTATCCTGAAAAAGGTAAAGTTGAAACTGTAAGCGGTTTAATTAATACCGAAACCGGTTCGGCAAGCTTCAGGGCTACCTTTCCTAACCCGGTAGGTTTAATACGTAGTGGCGGTAGCGCCAAAGTGAGCCTCCCGCGAAATATCAAAAACACTATACTGGTTCCGCAAAAATCAACCTATGAGTTACAGGGCAAACGCTTTGTTTACGTGGTTGATGCCGCAGGCAAAGTTAAAAGCACCGAAATTAATGTAATGAGCACGTCTGTCGGTCAAAACTTCGTGGTAACCTCGGGCCTTAAAGCCGGAGACACCGTGATACTGGAAGGCACATCAACCTTACAGGATGGTACCCAGGTTAAAGCCGAAGTGCAGCCTGCCGATAAGGTTTACCAGGATTTAAAATAACATTAGCTGACTGAGGCATTTATGCCTTGCAAAAATTCAACCAGCACATCAATTCATTATGTTAAAAACATTCATCGAACGGCCGGTACTATCTACCGTAATATCGGTCATCTTAGTTATACTGGGTATTTTGGGCCTAACATCGTTGCCCATATCACAATACCCCGAAATTGCCCCGCCAACCGTACAGGTTTCGGCCTCGTACCAGGGCGCAAACGCCGATGTGGTTATGAACAGCGTTATTGTTCCGTTGGAGGAGCAAATTAACGGTGTGGAAAACATGACCTACATGACCTCAACCGCCAGTAATGATGGTTCGGGTAAAATTACCGTATACTTTAAACTGGGTACCAACCCCGATCTGGCTGCCGTTAACGTGCAGAACCGTGTATCGAAAGCTACCCCCTTATTACCCGCCGAGGTTACCAAGGCAGGTGTAACTACCAGCAAGCAGCAAAGCAGTATGGTATATGTTTTTGCCCTAACCAGTACCAACAAATCATTCAACAGTACCTTTTTGCAAAACTATGCCAACATTAACTTACTGCCGCAAATTAAACGTATTAACGGTGTAGGTGAGGCAACTGCCTTTGGTACGCAGGAATATTCGATGCGTATTTGGCTAAAGCCCGATGTTATGGCTACCTACGGTTTAGTACCCGACGATATTAATGCCGCCCTGGCCGAGCAAAACGTGGAGGCCGCTCCCGGTAAAGTGGGCGAAAACAGCAAGCAATCATTCCAGTACGTGTTAAAATATAAAGGCCGTTTGAAAAAACCGGTTGAGTACGAGAATATTGTTATCCGTTCGGCTAAGAACGAGCAGATATTGCGTTTAAAAGATGTGGCCCGCATTGAGCTGGGTTCGCTGGATTACTCGACCACATCGAGCACCAACGGCTTACCGTCAATTGCTATTGCGGTATACCAATCGGCCGGTTCAAACGCGCACGAAATGATCAAGGAGGTTGAGAAAACTATTGAGGATGCTCAAAAAACTTTCCCTCCGGGTATTAAGGCCATGTCTATATTCAGTGCCAACGAGTTTTTAGATGTATCTATCGAAAAGGTTATTCACACATTAATTGAGGCGTTTATCCTCGTGTTCATCGTGGTATTCATCTTTTTGCAGGATTTTCGCTCAACGCTTATTCCGGCCATTGCGGTGCCGGTGGCTATTGTGGGTACGTTCTTCTTCCTGCAATTATTCGGCTTCACCATTAACTTACTTACCCTGTTTGCATTGGTACTGGCCATTGGTATTGTGGTGGATGATGCCATTGTGGTGGTTGAGGCCGTACACGCCAAATTAGGTAACGGAGCCAAAACTGCCAAAGGTGCAACGCTTGAAGCCATGAGCGAGATAAGCGGCGCTGTAATCTCCATAACGCTGGTAATGGCGGCGGTATTTATACCCGTAACGTTCATTACCGGTTCTACAGGTGTATTTTACAAGCAGTTTGGTTTAACGCTGGCAATCTCCATTATTATATCGGCAGTGAATGCGTTAACGCTTAGTCCGGCGTTGTGTGCTTTGTTGTTGAAGCCGCATAACGATCATGATCATCAGCCTAAAGGCTTTATGCAACGCTTTTACAGCGCGTTTAATGCCGGGTTTGATAGCATGACCAATAAATATAAAAGCTCGGTACAGTTCCTGTCGGCTAAAAAATGGTTGGCTATGTTGGGCATTGCCCTGTTTGCCGGTTTGTTTTGGTATTTGCTTAAAACCACGCCAAGCGGTTTTGTACCCAATGAGGATCAGAGCTTTATTATGGCCGATGTAAGCTTACCGCCGGCATCATCATTAGAGCGGACCGAGCAACTTGCCGACCAGGTAGCCGGTATTGCCCGCAGTTTGCCCGAGGTTGAATCGGTTACGCGTATTGGCGGTACCGGTTTATTAAGCGGCGCGGGCGGCTCATACGGCATCCTGTTTATGAAACTGAAACACTGGAGCGAGCGCGAAGGCAAAGAGCACGACGTAAATACGGTAATAGGTAAACTATTTGGTATGACGGCGGGCATTAAAGGTGCCAACGTTATCTTTTTTGCGCCGCCAACCCTGCAAGGTTTTGGTAACAGCAGCGGTTTTGAGTTCCAGTTGCAAGACAGGACCGGTGGCGACATCAGCAAATTTGTAGAGGTTAACGGCAAATTTTTAGGAGCCTTAAATCAGCGCTCCGAAATACAATATGCTACTACCTTTTTTAACACTAACTTCCCTCAGTACCAGGTTGATGTAAACGTGGCCAAGTGTAAAGAGGCTAACGTGGGTGTAAACTCGGTGTTGAGCACATTACAAGGTTATTACGGTGGTTTGTATGCCTCAAACTTTAACGAGTTTGGTAAACAATACCGCGTTATGATACAGGCCGATGCCATTTACCGTGGCAACATCAACAGCCTGAACAGCATTTTTGTACGCACTAATAATAACGTAATGGCCCCGGTATCGGAGTTTGTTACGCTGAAACGAGTTTACGGTCCTGAATCTATCAACCGTTTCAACTTGTTTACCTCCATATCAATTACAGGAGCACCCAAACCGGGTTATAGTACGGGCGATGCCATCAAAGCTATACAGGAAGTGGCGCAACAAACACTGCCTACTGGTTACGGCTACGAGTTTTCGGGTCTGAGCCGCGAGGAGATCTCGAGCGGAAGCCAAACGGTGTTTATCTTTATCCTTTGTCTGGTATTCGTTTACTTTTTGTTAAGTGCACAGTACGAGAGCTATATTATACCATTTGCTGTATTGCTTTCGTTACCGGTAGGTTTGGCGGGAGCGTTCTTATTTGCTAAGATATTCAATGTAGAAAACAACATCTACCTGCAAATTACGCTCATCATGCTCATTGGCTTATTAGCTAAAAACGCCATTTTGATCGTAGAATTTGCCGCTATGCGCCGCAAAGGCGGTATGAGTATAGTGCAGGCAGCTATTGATGGCGCGGTGGCGCGTTTACGTCCAATTTTGATGACCTCGTTTGCGTTCATCTTAGGCTTGGTGCCGCTAATGCTGGCTACAGGTGCCGGTGCCGAGGGTAATCGCTCAATTGGTACAGGTGCAGTAGGAGGTATGTTGATAGGTACCATATTCGGGGTGTTTGTGATCCCTGTGCTGTTTATCATCTTCCAAAACTTACAGGAGCGTATTGGCAAAAAGCAGGTAGCAACCGATGATGATAGCCATTTATTAGCCGAAGCCCATTAACCTTATTCATTCACCATTTTTGAAACATCATAAAATGATTAACAGATATAAAACGCACACCTTTTTAGCGCTGGCAACAGTGCTGAGCATTTCGGCGTGTGTTACCAAAAAGTATCAGGCACCCGGTTTGGATGTTAAAGGCAACGTTTACCGCGATACCACTATAACCGATACCACATCAATAGCCAACCTGCCCTACAAGCAGTTGTTTGCTGATACCGTGCTGCAAAATTTAATTACCGAAGGCCTGCAGGAAAACTTCGACCTTAAAACTGCCGTGCAGCGTATTAACGAGGCTACGGCTACTTTAAGCCAAAGCAAAGCAGCCTTTTTGCCAAGTTTAAATGGAAATGCACAGGTTACCCGTAACAAGCAGTCGTTAGCGGCATTAAACTTTCCGCCTGAATTTGTGGGCGCATTTCCGCTGAGCACAACCTTGTACCAAATGAGCCTGAGCACAAGCTGGGAGGCCGATATTTGGGGCAAACTAAGCAGTGCCAAACGTTCGGCAGTGGCTGGTTTGCTGCAAAGCGATGCTGCCCGTCGTGCCGTGCAAACCCAGCTTATTGCCAATATTGCCAATAACTATTATAACCTGCTGGCTTTAGACCAGCAATTGCGCATAACCGAGCAAACGCTTAAAAACCGTATTGCCGATGTAGAAACCATGAAAGCGCTTAAAGAGAGCGCCGTTGTTACCGGTGCAGCCGTGGTACAAAGCGAGGCCAACCGTTACGCAGCCGAGGTAACCATCCCCGATTTGAAACGTAGCATACGCGAAACCGAGAACGCTTTGAGCGTACTACTTGCCCGTAGTGCAGGTGCTATAAAACGCAGCTCGTTAGAGGAGCAAAAGCCGTATCAAAACTTACAGGTTGGCGTGGCATCACAACTGCTTAAAAACCGCCCCGATGTGCAACAGGCCGAATTGGGTTTCAGGATGGCATTTGAGAATACCAACCTGGCCCGTACTTACTTTTATCCGCAGTTAACCATTACGGCACAAGGTGGTGTATCATCGTTAAGAATCAAAAACCTGTTTGATAACTCTATATTTTACAGTTTGGTTGGCGGCTTAACTCAGCCCATTTTTAACAAAGGTGAAAACAAAGCCCGCTTACGTACCGCACAGGCACAACAGCAATCGGCTTACTACGCTTTCCAAAAATCATTGTTAACCGCAGGTGGCGAGGTATCAAACGCATTGTTTGCTTACCAGGCTGCCGTTGAAAAGCAAAGCAGCCGTGCCAATCAGCTTAAAGCCCTTGAAAAATCGGTTGATTACACTAAAGAGTTATTACGTTACAGCTCGTCAACTAATTATACTGACGTATTAACCTCTGAGCAAAGCCTGTTATCGGCTAAACTCAGCAGTGTTAACGACAGGCTCCAGGAGCTGCAGGCCATTGTGAACCTGTACCAGGCACTTGGCGGCGGTTGGAAACAATAACATAGCCCCTTTCCACTAATAATTTATATATCACGAAGCCGGAAAAAGCAATTTTTCCGGCTTATTAGTTTATCATCATTTACATATTATGAACACATACCGCACAAAATAAAATCTGAATTATATTTGATATTTTACAGCTGTTTTAGGTATAACCCGAATAACCGAAGCGACTACCCATTTTTATGAGAAATTTCAAGCATTTAATTTTATCCATTACCGGTTTATTATGGGTCTCGGCTGTTTTTGCGCAACAACGTACCGAATGGCTATCCACCACGCCAGATACAAGCTATTCAACCGCATCAGACTATAAAAACAACATCAAAAAATTTCCGCAGATAAAGGTTGTACCCGAACAAGCGTTTAATAATGTGACCGAAAACCGCGAATTGGTTTATTGTACCATGGGCAACCGTCAGCTCAAACTGGATGCTTTTATGCCAAAAGCAAAAAAGAAAGTCCCGGCCATCATGATCATACATGGCGGTGGCTGGCGTTCGGGTAGCCGGCAGCAACATATTCCGCTGGCGCAGCATTTGGCTTCAAAAGGTTTTGCGTGTTTTACGGTAGAATATCGCTTGTCGACCGAAGCGCTTTACCCAGCTTCGGTTTATGATTTAAAGGCAGCTTTGCAATGGATAAGGCGAAATGCCAAAAAGTACAATGTTGATACGGCTAATATTGCAGTATTAGGCTTTTCGGCAGGGGGACATTTAGCAGCTTTGGTTGGCTTGACTCCCAATATGGAAAAATTTCAGAAAGGGGAGTGTAACGATGCTACATCAACGGCTGTAAAGGCTATTGTAGATATTGATGGTACCTTATCATTTGTAAATCCTGAAGCGTGGGAAACCCAAAATGTTGACAAGATAAATGCCTCGGCCAAATGGCTGGGCTATCCACGTACCGAAAATATTGAGCTTTGGACCGAAGCTTCGCCCTTTACTTATGCTGAACAAAACCGAACTCCGTTTTTATTCCTGAACAGTTCGGTGGAGCGCATGCACGCCGGCCGCACCGATTTTAAAAAGATAGCTGACAAAAACGGCGTTTATGTAGAGATTAAAGAGTTTGAAAACTCGCCGCACTCGTTTTGCCTGTACGAACCCTGGTTTACGCCAACGGTAACAACCATCACCAGTTTCCTGAACAAGGTGTTTAAAAAGTAGTAATTGACCTGTGGCATAAAGAAAGGCATATGTTTAGTTTTCGTTTGAGGTTATCCTGAACCAATCAAAATCGGCATAGCCCGAATCATTGATCTGTGTGTCGCGGGTGCAGTAAATGCCCACTTTAGCACCTATCCATTTGCCCGGAGTTGCGGTAAAAGCCTGACTTGCCGGCTCAAATTTATTACCATCAAAGCTATAGCTGAAATTACAAATAGCACCCTTGGTAATCTTTACCCGTAAGTAAATTATTAGCGATGTAACTTTTGTAATAGTTTGCTCTTTTTCCTCCTCGCCGCGGTCGGCATTTTTTACTATAGAATAAACTAAATAGTCGCCATCTTTTTTATGCCTGATGCCGATGTTGGC
Organism: Mucilaginibacter terrae; assembly: GCF_031951985.1. Taxonomy (NCBI): domain Bacteria; kingdom Pseudomonadati; phylum Bacteroidota; class Sphingobacteriia; order Sphingobacteriales; family Sphingobacteriaceae; genus Mucilaginibacter; species Mucilaginibacter terrae. Next base: position 5,271,927 of record NZ_JAVLVU010000001.1, read on the forward strand.
ATAGCTTAATCCCATTACAGCAAGGCCAGCCTTTTCTTCGAGTTTTACATTTGGTTTAAACTCAAGTTTGGTAGTAGCCGTAAATTCATCGGCCGGGAATTTTTGAAGTAGCAAATTAGGAACAAACCACAGGTTTTTAGCATCGGCTGGTGCCTGGGCGCTAAACAAGCGTAAAACTCCTTTGGCCGGATACATGTAACTCCAGTGTGCTTTGGGGTTGGCCATCCATTGCCACTGTAAACCTAATTGGTTGGTATTAAACTCGTCGCTTTCAATCGGGTTTTCAATGGGTTGTGCTGCGCCTGTGTTGGGTTTGCGGTGGGTTAATACAGGTTCGCCCTTGCCATCTTTATCGTTATCGATGCCAATAACCGGCCAATTGTTTTGCCAGGTCATGGGTTGCAGGTGTACAACACGTCCGTAAGCATCTTTATCCTGAAAGTGCAGGAACCAGTCTTCGCCCGATGCCGTATTTACCCAGGCACCCTGGTGCGGGCCATTAACCGGGCCTTTACCCTGATCCATCACAACTTTACGCTCATAAGGGCCATAAATATTTTTTGAACGTAACACCAATTGCCAACCGGTTGATACGCCGCCCGCCGGTGCAAATATGTAATAATAGCCGTTGCGCTTATAAAACTTCGGGCCCTCAATGGTAGGATCGGTCTCGTGACCATCGTACACAATTACGCCTTCGTCGGTAACTTTATCGCCTGCTTTGTTTAATTTATTAACCGAAATAATGGTTTTTATGCCAGCACGGCTGCCGGCAAAGCCATGCACCAGGTACATTGCACCATCATCATCTAAAAGAGGGCAGGGGTCAATTAACCCTTTACCGGGCATCACCATAACCGGGGTGCTCCACGGACCAGCCGGGTTAGTAGCTTTGATGAGGTAGATTCCAAAATCGGGGTCGGGGTAGTAAATATAAAACTCCTTGTTATAATACCTTATGGCCGGTGCCCAAACACCATCGCCGTGGCGGGGCGTGTCAAAATGTTCAAATGGTGGTTGCCTGAGCAGGGCATGTCCTAATATCTTCCAGTTAACCAAGTCTTTTGAATGCAGTACAGGCAAACCCGGTATATCTTCAAAACTCGAACTGATCATGTAAAAATCATTACCCACCCGTATCGCATCAGGATCAGAATAATCGGCATTAATGATAGGGTTTTTGTATTGCCCGTTGCCCAAATCGGGCGACCACACTTTAGATACATACGGTTTTGAGGCAGTGGCAACCGTTTTTTGCTGAGCATTGGTGGCAAGTGCTACAATAACTGCAAGCGTAAATAATACCAAATGTTTATTAGCCATTTAATTTAATTGCGTATTCAGGGTTGGATGTTAGTAACTGGTTGTGCTAAAGCGTCTCAATATAGCAACTGTTGCTAAATATCAACAGAATATTGTTACGAAAAACTTTTTATAAAGCAACTGTGTTTAGTTAAAAGTGTAATAATTAAACTATTAAGAATATGGCAAAGTCGAGCATAATTGCAATGCAGCAAGCATCTTGCACATAAAAAATTAACTATTGCCTTTGCAGAAAGCGCCACTGCGGGCTGGTTATGTTCTGAATTTGCTTTGGCACCCGAATCGGGACAGGTATTAAAGGGCGGCATGTTTGTTATGATGCCTCACTGAAACAATCCATACTCCATGTTCCTGAAAGTTTGTTTGAGCAGTTTACACCCGAATCGCAAGAGGTAACAGATGAACTGACGAAACGATTGGTTGCAGTAATACCTGCCGATGTATGCGTTGGCGTAACAGGATTAACAACGCCCGGCGGAAGCGAAACAAGGTATAAACCTGTAGGTACCATGTTTGTAAGCATGTTATTTAACGGCCAACTCATTAATGCCCGTTGGGTATTTGAAGGGAGCATTGAAGATATCATTCATCAAACTGTAGATGCTGCAGCTCAATTAATTATGAAAAGCATTTAAAAGATTAAATAAGATGGTATCTATTTTCAAATAAATTCTACTAAATAGATAGATATTATATACATTTGTTTTATCAGAAAGATAATAGCAATTGTTAAGACGTTTATTTAAGATATGAAATTTTTAACCACACTTAAAACGCAAATCATGTTCGGCCTCTCCAGCTGTTGCATGTGCTGTTGTTGTTAATGCCCGCAAGCGCCTGCCTGCACATTAAGTGGTTATTTTACCCAGGCTTTTAGCCGGGTACGGGTGAATTGAAAACACTATTTATCAGCTCAATTTTAAATAACATCATGAAAAACGCATCATCAAAATATCCTGAATTTGATCATCTTGAATTAGATACTGAACTGGAATTCGATAATATAAAATCTTATAAAAAACTTCAGCCTTTAAAAAGCGGCTATAACATTGCGTTAGAGGTACAGCAAACTGCGTATGGATTTTCGGCACTGCAGCATAAATATGGTGAAACGCCAAAGCTTAGCAAAATTCTGGTAGCTTATTTTTACTCAAAACATTGGGGAGAATTAGGGCTTGAGCATCTTAAACAGTTAAATGCGATCAGAAATGAAGTAAAATTTCATGACGGTAATATTGTAGTGATTGATGCCGATGGTGATGAAAGAGGCTTGCAGCAATTGTTATGGGATAACAACCTTGTTTTGCCCATACATACCGATAATAACGCGCTTTTAGCCAAGCTATTCAAGGTGTATTCGGACGATAGCCCGGCCTGGAATTTTTATGGTGGCATTGACGTAAATGTACCGCTACCTGCAATTTTTGTGGTCGACCATTCCTTCAAAATTATTTTTGATTATAGCAACGAAGAATTGTTAAGCCGCATTCCTTCACAGGAAATAGTAAGTACAGTATTTCGTTCAAACAATTATTTAGCCGGAAAGCGGTCTGCCTAAAAACATAAGGCGGAGTGGCCGAGTGGTTAGGTAGGGGTCTGCAAAACCTTGTACGACGGTTCGAGTCCGTCCTCACGCCTCATGCCCCAAAAATTGTTATTTCAAACAGATTATATATAAAATAAAGCAAGCGTTTAATGTTATTATTACTTTAGCTATTGCCTTTACAATGTTGGGTAATTAATAATGAAGCACCAAAATCGCGAATACGATGCTGTAATAATTGGATCGGGACCCAATGGACTGGCCGCTGCTATACTCATGCAGCAGCATGGGCTAAAAGTGCTTATTGTTGAAGGCAAGGATACAATTGGTGGTGGGTTGCGTACTGCCGAACTTACCCTGCCGGGCTTTAAACATGATATATGTTCGGCTATTCATCCGCTTGCGTTGGGTTCGCCGTATTTTAAAACCCTGTCACTTTCCGGTTATGGTCTCGAGTATATATTGCCCGAAATTGACACTGCGCATCCGTTTGATGATGGTACTGCTGCAGTTCTAAAACGCTCTTTAACTGAAACGGCAGCTTTGCTTGGTGCCGATGAGCAGGCTTATGTTGAAATGATAGGTCCGGTTATTCAAAACTGGCCACATTTGGCATCTGATATATTAGGGCCTTTAAGGTTCCCGCAAAAACCGCTTAAACTTGCCGCATTTGGTTTGTCGGCATTACAACCGGCAACATGGCTGGCCAAAAGGTTTAAAACTACTCATGCTCGCGGCCTGTTTGCCGGAATGGCCGCGCATGCAATACAACCTTTAGGTAATTTAACCACTTCAGCTGTTGCATTGGTGCTGCTGGCTAACGGGCATTTAGGCGGCTGGCCTATACCCAAAGGCGGGTCGCAAGCTATTGCCGATGCTTTGGCGGGATATTTTACTTCATTAGGAGGAGAGATACAAACCGGAAATTATATAACTTCATTAACACAATTACCATCGGCTAATGCTGTTTTGTTTGATGTAACGCCTCAGCAACTACTGCAAATAGCCGGGCATAAATTTTCATCAATTTACAAGTGGCAGTTAGAGCGCTACCGTTACGGCGATGGTGTGTTTAAGGTTGATTGGGCCTTGGATGCACCTATATCTTTTAAGGCTGATGAATGCCGCAGGGCCGGAACCGTTCATTTAGGCGGAACGCTTGAAGAAATTGTTATTGCCGAGCAAGCGGCATCAAAAGGGCAATATACCCATAAACCATATGTGCTGTTAGCACAGCAAAGTTTATTTGATAACACTCGCGCACCCGAGGGTAAGCACACCGCATGGGCTTATTGCCATGTACCCAACGGTTCAACTAAAGATATGACTGCAATTATTGAAAACCAGGTTGAACGTTTTGCCCCCGGTTTTAAGGAACGGATATTAGCTAAGCATACGTTTAATACAGCCCAATTGCAGGAGCATAATCCCAATTACATAGGTGGCGATATTAATGGTGGAAGGCTCGATATTTCGCAGTTGTTCACCCGTCCGGCACTTCGCCTATCGCCTTATAAAACATCGGCAAAGGGATTATACATCTGTTCATCATCAACACCACCGGGTGGGGGAGTACATGGTATGTGCGGATATTATGCAGCTAAACGGGCATTGAAAGATGTATTTAATATAGATACCAGTTTACAATAATAAGGCTGTTTATTTTGGGTTTGCTAAAACGCTGCTTAGCGTTAAACAATTCCTTTAAAAGGCGATGATTTAAAGAACAAAGCTTTTGCATTGTCTAAAATTTTGTGTTCATGTATAAATCTTCTACTTTTTTACGTGCCCAGGGAGTTTTGCGTAAAAATTTCAAGCTTGAAGATACACTTGGGTCTGAAGTAAAGCAATTTATTGGTATGATCCTTCCCATCTCTCGCCAGCCATAAAAAGCTACCAGGTCATTCAAAATGCTTTCCAGTGTTTTACCATGCAGCGGATTGTTGGGTTGAGTATTCATATGCAATAATAATCAATTTAGATGTAAGGATATTCTCGGGCATATTCCGCGATACTTGTATAGTGGCAAGACAATGTGCTTTACAAACGAACAAGGGAGGCCTTGCGCCTCCTTTGTTTTTAACATAAACTATTAACTGCTGATGACAGTGCTTTAATTATCTTAGTTTAAGCAGTGCCTTTTAAAAAAGACCCTGCTTTGTATAAAAATGACACAATATGATAAACGAAGAAAGGAAGCCTTGCGCCCCCCTTCTCTCAAAACTATTTATTAACTCTCAAACAATTAAGCCGGGTTTGAGGCCGGACAAGATCTTTAAATAAAGAAGGGGAAGCCTTGCGCGCCCCTTCTTTAACAACACACTTAACTAAACTATAATTGGGAGCAACACCACATTGCTAAACCATAGTTTTCTCTTTATTGCCAGCCGCCGCCTAATGCCTGGTAAGCATTAATGCGGGCGTTTATTTGCTGTTTTTTAGTTTCTATTAGTTCAAATTTGGCTTCCAAAGCATCGCGTTGAGTCATGAGTACCTCCATGTAATCGGCCCGCGTAGATTTGAACAGGTCGTTGGAGATATTGATGGACTGCGACAGTTTTTGCACCTGCTGCGATTTCAGGTCGAAGCTTTTTTCGAGGTTGCCCATTTTCGATAACTGGTTGGCTACCTCCATGTAGGCATTCAAAACAGTGCGCTCATAATTGTAAACTGCCTGTAATTGCCGGGCATTGGCCGTGCCGTAAACCGCCTTAATAGCATTACGGTTGATGAACGGCGCAATCAAATCGCCACCCACCGAATACAGTAACGATTGGGGCATGTTAAACAGAAACGACGGATTGAAGGCATTGTAACCGATAGATGCCGAAATACCCAACGAAGGGTAGAACTGAGCCCTGGCAACCGATACATCCAGTTTGGCAGCCGCTAAAGCTAATTCGGCCTGACGAATATCAGGACGGTTAGCCAGCAACTGCGACGGTAAACCCGATTGAACTTCTACATTTTTTAAAGCTTCAAAGCTTTGCTTATCGCGCGAAATGGGTTGAGGATAACGGCCCAGCAAAAAGTTAATGCGGTTTTCGGTCTCCACAATTTGCTGCTGAATGTTGAACTGCAGGCTACGGGTACTTAACACCTGTGCTTCAAACCGGCGCACAGCCAGTTCGGTAACACGGGTAGCCTCTTTTTGTATGCGAACAATGCGTAAGGCGTTATTTTGTATATCAATGTTCTGCTTTACAATATCCAGCTGATTATCAAGCGCCAGAAGCTCGTAGTACGAGTCGGCAATTTCGGCGATCAGGTTGGTTACCATAAAGTTTTTACCTTCAATAGTAGCTAAGTACCGGGCAACTGCGGCCTTTTTACCGTTACGCAGTTTGTGCCAAATATCCAGCTCCCAGGTGGCATAAGCCGCTACCAGGTAGTTTGGCAGCGGGTCGGGCATTTCTTTACCGGGTTTAATTTCGGTAGTGGCTTCGCTGGCACCACGGCTGGTGTAGCGGCCTACTTTCTCTAAATCGGCACCGGCTTTAAGGCCAATAAAAGGCAGGTATTCACCTCTGCGGGCTTTGATCTCGTTACGGTCGATCTCAATATCCTGCATGGTGATATTAAGCTCCTGGTTATTTTTAAGCGCCGTATCAATCAGGCTGCTCAGGTGTTCATCGTTAAAAAACAGCTTCCAGTTAGTTTTGGCTGTATTAACGGTATCCTGTGTGCCCGATGCGTAGGTAGCAGGCGTGGCCTTGTTAGCCTCGCGCTGCGAAAACTTAGGAATTGAACAGGCCCCGTAAACAACCGACAGGCAGGCTACTGCAAATCCTCTATATATGGTCTTGTTATTCATGAGGGGTTTCTGTGATAATTAATTTCTCTTCTTGCTTGGTCTTAAAAGGCCAGAATTTTCTTTTCTTCTTTTTCTTGTGGCCAAAATCTTCGGTTAATGGGTTGTGGTCTTCGTCCTGTATCAGCTTGCGGCCATCGGCCAGGGTACCAAAAATATAGTACAAGCCCGGCACAATAATTACCCCGAAAATGGTACCGAACAACATACCGCCAGCCGATGCTGCACCAATGGTCCGGTTACCCAATGCACCCGGTCCGGTTGCAAACAGCAACGGAAGTAAACCCGCCACGAAAGCGAACGAGGTCATTAAAATTGGACGGAAACGAACTTTAGCACCCTCAATGGCAGCCTCCAGTACGGTTGAACCCTGCTGGTGTTTTTGTATGGCAAACTCAACGATCAGTACCGCGTTTTTACCTAATAAGCCAACCAGCATTACCAAACCTACCTGTGCATAAATATCATTGGCTAAGCCCATGAATTTTAACAGCATAAAGGCACCAAAAATACCGGCAGGTAATGAGAGTATTACCGCAAACGGTACAATGAAACTCTCATACTGGGCGGCAAGTACCATGTACACAAACAGGAGTACAATGATGAAGATGTAGACTGCTTCGTTACCGCGGCCAACCTCATCTTTTGAGAGGCCTATCCAGTCAATATCGTAACCGCGTGGCAGGGTTTGTTTAGCTACGTCCTGTATAATTTTAATGGCCTCACCGCTGCTGTAACCTATGGCAGGGGCACCGTTAATGGCCGATGCCGTGTACATGTTAAAGCGGGTGATCTCGTTCAAACCTTGTTTCTTCTTGATTTTCATGAAGGCCGAATAAGGCACCATTTCATCGCGGTTGTTCTTTACGTAGAGTTTTAATAGATCCTCAGGTAAAGCGCGGTATTCGGGCGGCCGACTGCACGTACACTTTAAAGAAGTTACCAAAGCGAATAAAACCCTGCTCATATGTACTACCGATCAAAATAGAAAGGTTGTTCATGGCGGTGCTAATGTCAACGCCTTTTTGCATGGCCACTTTGTTATCTATCTGCAAATCGTATTGCGGATAGTTTGACGCGAAGAAGGTGAACAAACCGGTCAGCTCTTTACGTTTTTTAAGTGCGGTCATAAACTCCTCGTTCACTTTGCCAAAGGCAGCATAATCGCCCGAGTTGGTTTTATCTAACAAACGCAACGAGAAACCGCCTGCCGCACCGTAACCCGGTACTGCCGGTGGTTCAAAAAACTCAATAGTAGCGCCGGGGATCACCTTGGCTTCTTTCTCCAGTTCTTCGATGATCTCTTTTGCCGAATGCTTACGTTCCGACCAATCCTTTAAGTTGATCAAACAAGTACCAGCGTTCGAACCGCGGCCTTCGGTCAAGATCTCGTAACCGGCCAGTGCCGATACCGATGCCACACCATCAACATGGCTGGCTACTTTTTGCAGCTCGCGCGATATGTGGTTGGTACGCTCTAAAGTTGATCCCGGAGGGGTTTGAATGATGGCATATATTTGGCCCTGGTCTTCGTTAGGGATGAAACCGGTAGGTAACGAATTGGCCGTGAAATAAATACCGGCACAAAATACCAATAATATGCCGAAAGTTACCGTACGGCGGTTAACAATTGCCTTGAGCAAACTGGTATACTTACCGGTTACGCGTTCAAATACGTTATTAAATCCGTCAAGTGCTTTGTCAACAATGGTTTTCTTTTTATGATGATCGTGTGGTTTTAAAATCATGGCACACAATACCGGGGTAAGCGTTAACGCCACAATACCCGATATTACAATGGAGGTAGCCATGGTGATGGCAAACTGCCGGTAAAAAATACCTACCGGCCCTGTCATGAAGGTTACCGGCACAAATACAGCCGTCATTAAAAAGGTAATGGCAATAATAGCCCCGCTAATCTCGTTCAATACCTGCTTAACCGCTTTAAACGGGGACAAGTGTTCCTCGGCCATCTTGGCGTGTACGGCCTCCACGACCACGATGGCATCATCCACCACCACACCAATAGCCAGTACGAGTGCAAACAGGGTAATGAGGTTAATGGTTAACCCAAACAGCTGCATAAAGAAGAACGCACCAATTAATGATACCGGTACCGCAATGGCCGGGATGAGGGTTGAGCGCCAATCGCCCAAAAAGATGAATACCACAAATGCTACCAGCACAAATGCCTCAACCAGCGTGTGTATTACCTTTTCAATAGATGCATCCAGGAAGCTCGAAACGTCATAGCTGATCTGATAATCCATACCCGGAGGAAAGGAGGTTTTCTTGATCTCTTCCAGTTTGGCTTTTACCTCTTTAATAACATCGCTTGCATTACTGCCGTAGGTTTGTTTTAAGGTTATAGCGGCCGATGGGTGGCCATCCATGTTAGAGTAGATGTCATAAAACTCACTACCCAGCTCTACATCGGCAATATCTTTCAGGTAAAGTATTTCGCCGTTTTTGTCGGCCTTAACAATTACGTTTTTATATTCTTCAGGCGTGTTGTAACGGCCTTTGTAGGTTAGTACATACTCCAATGATTGTGAGCGTTTACCGGTACTTTGGCCCAAACGACCAGGCGAACCAATAATGCTCTGCTGAGCCAGTGATTTCATTACCTCCTCGGTTGATACGTTGTAGGCGCGCATACGATCGGGTTTTAGCCAAACACGCATGGCGTACTGGCGGCTACCCAATATTTTAGCACTACCCACACCTTTAAGGCGGCTTATCTCGTTCACAATATTTACACCCGCAAAGTTGTAGAGGAAGTTCTCGTTGGCCTTAGGGTCGGTACTGTACAAGTTAACGTACATGAGCATGTTAGGCGAGGTGTAGCTCACAATCAAACCCTCGCGCTGTACCAGTTCGGGCAGGCGGTTGGTAATTTGCTCAATACGGTTTTTTACGTTTACTACGGCCTGGTTAGGGTCGGTACCTAAATCAAATACTACCTGTACGGTTGCCTCACCGGCGCTGGTAGCGTCGGATGTCATGTACTTCATGCCCGGAGCGCCGTTAATGGCTTTTTCCATTGGGATGAGTACCGAGTTTACCAGTACATCGGCGCTGGCACCAGGGTAGGCTATATTAACCACCACCATGGGCGGTGCAATGGATGGGAACTGCGATATCGGTAGCGTCTCGATAGCCAGTGCCCCCATAAATACAATGACCAGCGACAGTACGATGGCAAGCACCGGTCTTTGAATGAATTTATTAAACATGTTAAAAGAAGTTTAGAGGGTTAACTATTCGGCGTGTAACCTTAATTCGGGCAATACTTTTTTCATGTTTACATAGTTGTAAGCAATCTTGTCGTCGTTATTAACCTTGCGTAAACCCTCGAGCAGTATCTTGTCGTTAGGTGAGAGGCCCGAGCGTATCTCGTACAAATCGGCCATATCGGCACCTATGGTTATTTCGCGGGCGTGTACACGGTTGGCGTTGTCAACCACATAAACGTATTTCTTTTCCAGTACCTCAAAAGTGGCTTTTTGCGGAATGATAAGTGCACCTTTAAGCGGTACGGTCATTTCCACGTTGCCGGTTTCGCCGTGGCGCAAAAGGCCTTCGGGGTTAGGGAAAGTGGCCCTGAACGGAATGTTACCGGTTTCGTTATCAAAATCGGCCTCAATGGTTTCAACCACGCCGGGGTGTTTAAATATCTGGTGGTTGGCCATTAACAGGTTAACGGTTTGTTTCTTTTGATCACCCAGCATTTTGTAGTCCAGGTATTCGGCCTCGGGTACATTGTAGTAAACCCACATCTGGCTGTTATCGCTTAGGGTCGTAAGCAGGTCACCTTCATCAAGCAAACTACCTATACGTACCTGCAGGCGGTCAATGTAACCATCAAAAGGGGCTCTTATTTCGGTGAACTGGTAATGCACGCTCATTAATGAGAGCTCGGCTTTGGCTTTGTTCAATTTAGCTTTAGCCATGGCTAACTCGTTAGGAGCCACAATGTTGCTGTCACGCAGCTTTTTGGTGTTTTGATATTCTATCTGGGTCAGATCCACCTCGGCTTTGGCCTTTTCAATTTCGGCACCATAAAGCTTAGGCATGATCTGGAAAAGCAGCTGACCCTTTTTTACATAGGCACCTTCGTCTACATAGCTTTTTTGCAGGTAACCACGTTCCTGGGCGCGTAGTTCAATGTGCCGTATGGAGCGCACCTGGCACACATATTCATTTACAATGGACGTGTCCATTTTTAACGGACTGGTAACCAATAGCTTGGTTTCTTCTTCTTTTTGTTGTTCTTTTTGTTTACAGCTGGTATGGCATAACATTATGCACAAACCTGTAACCACGAATAAATACTTCATGAATAGTTATTATATATTAACCGGAAAGGATTGATTGCTTTTTGAGCGGTAATGATTATACAGGAATGCGCAAATTCCTGTTGAATAATCATCGTATCATGAATTCAATAGAAAACATGAAAAGGCGGACAAACAGAAAGTTTACCGCATAAAGAAGAATAAAATATCAGATGCGGAATACGCTGATAGAGCGATATAGCTTATTGGAAGTAGTGTACCTGGGGAAACGGTTAAGATTATAGCCTGTTTTAAGGTAGTGGCCATTAATGGCAGCTACACGAGTGTAAAAGAAATGGCAAGCGAAGTTATCGCGCTCGGCAATTTTTTTGTGCGATGAAGACTCGTTGCTGTCGTCTTTAAACTCCTCATCGGGAAGATTATGATGATTTTTGTGTTTGTGACGACCGGTAAGTTTGGTAATATTTGAGCCGTTTGCCTTATCTTTTTTAAGAGAAGTTTGGGCAAAAATGTAGCTGTCCTGTAGCGAGTTAGCTGATAAGGCAAGGTCGCAAAACAGGATAAAACTAAGCGGCAGAAATATTCTAACTAACCATTTCATTTTCCGGGATAAATATATGCAAAAAATTAAATTGAATAATATTTAACGTAAATGTTACAATTTTGGCATTTTTAAAGTAGATAATGTGAAATATTACTATTTATCAGGATGTTAAAATTATATATAACATATGCTAATATAAACTAATACACATTCAGTGCAAATTACTTATTTGCAAACCGGTAAGTTTGATGTGTAACTTGCAACCCTAAACGGCATATAAAGCGTGGTTATTGCATCTAATCTATCATTTAATCTATAAATCATTTGAAAATTCATGTTCAGTTTAAAAAATAAAGCGGCAGTAATAACAGGCGGCGGCAGCGGAATTGGTAAAGCCATTTCCAAATTATTTGCCAAACAAGGTGCTATTGTACACATTATCGAACTTAATGCCGATGCTGCCCAACAAACTATCAAAGAAATTAAAGCCGTAGGCGGCGAAGCATTTGCACACAGTGGCAATGTTACCGATCAGCAGCAAATTGTTAGTGTGTTTAACGAGATAAGCAAAATTGATATACTGGTTAACAACGCCGGCATAGCCCACGTAGGCAATGTTGAAAAAACTGCCGAGGCTGATTTTGAACGGGTATACAGCGTAAATGTTAAAGGTGCCTATAATTGCTTTTATGCGGCCATCCCGATTATGAAAGCCAATGGCGGCGGGGCTATTGTAAGCATGGCTTCCATTGCATCATCGGTTGGTATTGCTGATAGGTTTGCCTACAGTATGAGTAAAGGCGCCATACACGCCATGAGCATGTCAATTGCGCGCGATTATTTGCATGATAACATCCGTAGCAACAGCATTTCGCCGGCACGGGTGCATACCCCGTTTGTGGATGGATTTATATCCAAAAACTACCCTGGTAAAGAAGAAGAAATGTTTGACAAGCTATCCAAAAGCCAACCCATAGGCCGTATGGCTAAGCCCGATGAAATTGCCACCCTGGCATTATACCTGTGTTCGGAAGAAGCCGGATTTATCACCGGATCTGATTATGCGATTGATGGCGGGTTTATCAGGTTAAATAATTAATCGCCAGTTTAATTAATTAATGCTCTTTAGGGCATTTTTTCGGGCGTTAATTAATAAATAGTTAATTGTAAATATTCATATATCGCACTAAATATTCTGTTTATATTTAGTGTGATATTATGAACACACCAACCTTATCATTTTGGCACTCAGCCAATATCAAGAGATATTTATGTCTCGCTGTAATCTGTCTCTCTTTCTTTGCACCACAATTAGTTAAAGCTCAAAGCTGGCAAGCTGTAGGGGAAGATGAAAACAACCAGCCTATTTTCTCTTCTACAGGGAATGTATCCATGGTCACAGGGCCTGATCATAAGCAATATCTTGCTTTTATTGATGGTTCGACAAACAAAGCATCAGTACGTAGATATAATGGTACAAGCTGGGAGCAGGTAGGGCAAAGAATTATATCTGATTCGGTTATAACCAAAGTTAGTATTGCATTTGAAGGCAACACGCCCTACTTAGCTTATGCCGGCAACGAACTTGGCGTAAAAAAATTTAACGGAAGTAATTGGGTTAGCGTGGGCAGTGAGGTTATAACCGGCGGTGCCTCTATGTTAGCGCTAAACGTAGTTAACCAAATTCCTTATATTCTTTATCGAAAAAACAACCGTGATATTGTTTTTAAAATGTTTGAAAACGGAGCTTTTGTAACCATCTCTGCATCGGGTGTTATGCGTAATAGCAATTACTATAATCCTACTTATAATTCATTTGCCTTTGATGGAACAACTCCATATATAGCCTACAAAGATGAAAGTAACTATTTTTCGTATGTGAAGAAGTTTAATGGTGCTGAATGGGTAGATGTTGGTTCTTTCAATGAGTTTGAGGCATCTGCTGTGATGCAGATAAGCATAAATAAGGGAATACCATATATTGCATATCGAAGCAGTTCAAATAAAGCTACAGTAAAATATTTTAGCGGTAATAAATGGAATTTTTTGGGCGAAAGGGAGTTTACCGAGAATAGGGTAAGTACAATGGTACTTGGGTTTGATGATGATACTCCTTATTTATTAAGTCAGGGTGGATATTTGTCATACAAAGCATTTATTTATAAGTATACTGGTGGCAGGTGGCAACAAATAGGTTCATCATTAAAGTCAGATGAGCAATCAGATGCGTCGGTTTTAGCACTTGCATTTGATAACGGAACACCCTATACATTTTGCCAGGACGGAAGCGCTGGAGGAAATGTGGTGCGCAAATACAATGGCACCGATTGGGAGGTATTAGCAAGTAAGGGATTTTCATTGGGTTCTGCTATTATACTTGATGTAAAAACAGATAAAAATAACACTCCATATGTGCTTTATAATGATTACACCAATTCGTACAAATGTACATTAGTTAAATACAATGGTTCTGTATGGGAAGTTGTTGGGCAACCAGGTTTCACAACTGTTGGAAATGTAAATATAGCCACACTTGGGTTTTCTGCCGACAATTATCCAATGGTTGTTTACAGAGGCTCGGGCACTACTGAAGAAAAAGTTTTTTTAAGTAAATTTAACGGTGCTACGTGGCTAAATGATAATACTTCGACTCTTACATTACCATCCAATGCCTACTATTCTGTATTTTCCTTTGACGGAAGTACTCCATGTGTTTTATATCCAGATTCTTATGATAAGAAACTTACCCTTAAAAGGTTTAACGCATCGGCTTGGACTGTTTGGGGGGCAACGGCCTTTACAGATGCTTATGCTTCAGAAGCTGAACTCAAGATTCAAAATGGTATACCATACGTTGCATACCGGGATGAGTATGGCTTAAAGCTAACGGTGATGGCATTATTATGGAACCAGTGGTCGCGTTTGGGTAACGTTATGGAAACCCAAAGGGATGCCGATATGATAAGCTTGGCTGTGGGTACTGATGGTGTGGCCTACATATCAAGGGCTGGATGGCAGAACACAAAGCTATCGGTATTAAAGCTTGTTAATGGAAATTGGACGCTGTTAGGCTCTGCGTTCAATTCAAGTTCGCCTACCAACAAGCCATCACTTTTTATATCATCGGCCAACCAGCCTGTTGTAAGTTTCAAAGATGCCGGTGTAACTGGCCGTGCAAGCAGTTATCGATTTGACGGTGCCAACTGGCTTCCAATTGGTTCTCGTGGATATTCGGCCTACGAAACTATGCCTTATACTTTTGTTTATAACAATAAACTACATGCTGTATATGCTATAAACAAACTATATCACCAATTTTTTAACGGCGATTTTATTGAGAGCCGGCCTTCAACCGCAGCAAGCAATGTGAAAGTAAATACATTATCAGCTAATGAAGCTGGCATTAGCTGGAAAAACGGAAGCGGGGCCGCAAGAGCTGTTTTTGTATCAACTTATGACTCGGGCACAATAACATTACCCGACGGAATTGAATATACCGCTAACGCTGAATATGGGATGGGCTCGAAGGCACAAAACAGTAGCTGGTATTGTGTATATAACGGCACTGATACTACGGTGACTGTAAAAAAACTAAGCTTAGGTACACACTATAAAGTTGCAGTATTTGAATATAACGGGAGTGGAACCGAAATCAAGTACACCTCTCCTGTGCTGTCAATGACTAAAGATTTTACGACGCTGGCGAGGCCAATTACCATTGCCGAAGGACAATGGACTTGGGCAAGCGGAACGCAAGGATTCCATTCAAACGGTAGCCCGGGTTTAAAGGAGGTAAGCGCGCCTTCAAATGAACCCAAGGCCAGGTTTGGGGGTATGAACTGGAAAGATAAAAATGGAGATTTCTGGATAATGGGTGGTTATGGTCTTTACGATTTTGGCCAACGTAACGATTTGTGGAAATATACCACCCAAACCGGTGAATGGGTATGGATGAGTGGCGAAGTGACTATAAATCCGGGTGCCTCGTATGGTACTAAAGGCGTGGCCGCCGCATCTAATGTGCCGGGTGGCAGGCAGGATGCTTTAACCTGGACGGATGCTAACGGTGATTTGTGGCTTTTTGGTGGATTTGGGTTTACTACTCCCGATAAAATTGGCTACTTAAATGATCTTTGGAAATACAGCACTGCAACTGGTTTGTGGACTTGGGTAGGTGGTTCAGATCAAATTAACCAATATGCTACTTACGGAGGTAAGGGAATAGAAAATGCCGGAAATTATCCCGGGTCCAGAAGGCAAAGCGTAACCTGGGTTGATAACAATGGGAACTTTTGGCTGATGGGAGGAGCTGGATACGCAGTTACCGGGACATTTGGCGAATTGAATGATCTTTGGAAATACAATTCACTTACCAACCAATGGACGTGGATGTCGGGCAACAATGTTATATATAGTAAAGGTGTTTACGGAACAAAGGGTGTGCCATCTGCCGACAACTACCCTGGGGGCAGGGCTGATGCAGTTGGTTGGACAGATGGGCAGGGAAACCTTTGGCTGATGGGTGGTATTGCTTATTTGAGTAATAATAACGGGGGCTTTGCAAACGATCTTTGGAAATATAACATTGCCACCAATCAATGGACATGGATGTCGGGTGGTAATATTGGGGGCGAAATATCCAATTACGGAACTCAGGGTGTGCCATCGGCATCAAACATGCCGGGTTCAAGATATCAGGCTAGCGCATGGACTGATAATAACGGAAATTTTTGGCTCATGGGTGGCAGTGGGCATAACCAATATGGAATTTTAGACAATTACAATGAAATGTGGGTTTACTCACCTGCAACCAATATGTGGACCTGGATAGACGGTAGTACATACCAGGGCCAGCGGGGAGTATACGGTACCAAAGGACAAGCTGCACCAGCTAACCGGCCTGGCACTCGCCGGGATGCACTTACCTGGACTGATAAAAATAATAATCTTTGGTTGTTTGGCGGATCAGGTATGGGTGGAATGGGAACAGGTAATGCAGAAAATGGCACGCTGAACGATTTATGGGTTTATCAACCACCTGAATTGCCATGGGTAAAACCGGCATTAACCAGCCTTACACCCGATAAGGGGAAGTTATCACCCGGGTTTTCAGCAGATAGTATTAATTATACTGTAAAGCTGCCCTTAGGCTCAAAAGCTATACGTTTTACACCAACGGCTCCTAATAGTGCTACTATTAAAATACAAAATAACATCATTCAAAGCGGAAGTTTGTCTGATAGTATAGCCTTAACAAACGGCGATAATATAATACCTGTTGTTGTAAGTATCGGTAATGAAAGTTTATCCTATAAGGTTACAGTTAAGGTAGGCCGTTATGCAGCTCAACTCGCCTTAAGCCTTTCACCAAAAACTTACGGCGATACTGCTTATGATCCCGGAGCTACCAGCGATAACTCCAAAACACCTATTGTTTATACTTCAAGTAACAACCAGGTAGCACAAATTGTAAATGGAAAAGTGAAAATTATAAGAGATGGCACGGTACGTATAACGGCATCGCAACCTGCAGGTAATGGTTATGATGCTGCCGTGCCTGTTTCACAAATTCTTACCGTTAACAAGGCTCAATTAGTAGTTAAAGCCAAAGATAAAAACCGTATTTACGGAACAGCCAATGGTACTTTAACCTTTATATACACCGGTTTTGTGAACGGCGATACACCTGCTAAACTCACTGGCGGGCTACCGGTTGCCAGTGTTAATGCAAATGCCTCATCTCCGGTGGGAACTTACATAATTACACCAGTAGTAAAGCTATCAGGTTTTTATGAATTAATAACCGAGCCCGGTGTATTAACCATAACCAAGGCTCCGCTTACGGTTACAACTACGGCTGCAACTCGTTTTTATGGTGCTGTTAACCCGGCAATTACTTTTAAGTATACTGGTTTTGTTAATAATGATGGCGTAAGTAAACTTACCATAAAACCTATGGCTAAAATTCAGGCTAATCAGTTATCGTTACCCGGAAAATATGTAGTTACTGTTGATGGAGGCGTAGCGCAGAACTACGAGTTTACCTATGTGCCGGGCACAATTACCATCAAACAAAGCTAACTTGTTTATCACCGCCAAGAGTAGGATTACAACTTATGGTGCAGCTTTTCCATCGCTTTCATTAGCTTATAGCGGTTTTGTAAACGGCGAAAAGGCCGAGCAGGCATTTGATAACATTCCTATGGTAAATACAACCGCTACACCAGCTTCTCCTGCAGGTAATTATCCTATTACTGTTTTGGGTGGTGCTTCTTCAAAATACGTGTTGCGTTATACTAATGGAACCTTTACCATTAACAAAGCGGTATTACAGGTTACAGCACGTAACCAAACCCGAGAGCAATATCAAGCTAATCCGGAATTTACTTTGAAATATAGTGGCTTTGTAAACGGCGACACCGAAACTATGTTGCGTACTATACCTGCAGGGAGCACCAGTGCTACAATAAATTCAGCAGTTGGACAGTATGCTATCCATGTATCGGGAGGGTACTCGCCGTTTTACACTTTTAATTATACTCCAGCGGTACTTACAATTACAAAGGCTACTTCATCATCGTTTGCCCGTACATCATCACTACAAAATGATGTTGTGGTGCACCCTGCAGTATCACCAAACGGCGATGGCCAAAATGATTACTTGCAAATAGACAATATTGAGAAGTATACTGATAACGAAGTGATGATATTAACAAGCTCAGGTACATTAGTGTACAAGGCTAAGGGATATGATAACTACAACAATCGCTTCGATGGTTACTCTTCGGGCGGGAGGATTAAGCAACAGCCTGGCAATTATATGTATGTAATAAATTATTATGATAACGGCGAACAGAAAAGAGTAACAGGCTATCTCATGATAAAGTAACTATAAATAACAAAGCCCTCAATTTGGAGGGCTTTGTTATTTAATTAAGCGGTTAAATACTTATTTAAATGTGCTAATAGTACCACATCCAGTCCATATACATCAGGCCTGAATTGCAGGGTTCCGTTCTCATCGGCCCAGCAAGTTACATAGGTAAGATATACAGGAACTTTTTTGGATAAGTCAACGTTTTTAGGCTCCGCGCTCCCTGAAGCCATGTCATTTTTAATAGTTTCATATTTTGTACCATCTCCAAATAGGGCATGAGCTAAATCGAGCGGACGTTCAACCCGCACACAGCCGTGGCTAACGGCACGCATAGGTTTATTAAAGGCCAGTTTGGCAGGAGTATCGTGCAAGTAAACGCTGCTACTGTTTTTAAATAAAAACTTGATTTTGCCCAATGCATTATCATCTCCTGGGCGCTGTTTAAACTCATAATCATTTGGACCGGCCGATGACCAGTCGATCGTTTCGCTATCTTCTATCTCTTTGCCATTTTTGTAAACAGCCATGTTGTGATTCGATAAATAGTAGGGGTCTTGCGCAGCCGCAACCATAATTTCTTTGGTTGCAATACTTTTAGGAATGTTCCATACCGGGTTTACCTGTGCGGTATAAATGGCGCTGTTGAGTTGAGGCGTTTCGCGCGAAAAAGGACGGTCAACTTTATCACTTTCGTCGTACTCGGTTAAATCGGCAGAGCGGTCAATATTACGGCCTTCGCCCACACAAACCTTCATATTCATTACTGATTTTCCGCCTTCCATTACATCCAAACGATAATCGGGGATGTTTACTATTACATATTTATCAGCGGTAGGTTTGTTTTTCCAGCGCAGGCGTTCCAAATTCACTTTCAGCATTCGCTCAGTTTCCTCGGCGGTTTGGCCAGGTACTTGTACGTTTGCTGCCAAGGCTTTTTGAAGGGCAATGTACTGTGGGTTTTTAGGCTGAACGCTGTCTAAAAAACTTTTCATATCGGCAATCGCAAACACCTTTTTCATCGAGGTGCTGTCTGGGCGTTTAGTTTCGGTATAGTAACGCGCATATATTTTACGCGGACTAATTAAGCCGTACTGCAGGGAGTTGGTGTAGTTAATTAATGAATTTGCCAGTGCCACTTCTAAACGAGCCATAGTTTCATAGGCTTCTTCGGTAGTTTTAATAGCATCTTTGCTGTAAAATTTATCTACCAGGCTGTTTACTTCATCGGCCTGGAAGATTTTAGGGTTAAGACCATGCTCACCTGATTTTTTAAGATAAGTAGCAAGCGTTTTCAGGTCTTCACCCTTCATGTGGTCGAGTACCAGTACCGGGTCATAACCATTGTCCTTATAAAAAGTGGTTATTAAAACCGGGTTTTTAAGGCCCGATTTTTTTTCGGCTAATATTTTTTGAAACACAGGTTGAAAGCCCTCTTCAGTAACTTTATTAAAAGCCTTGTTTTTATTAACATCGTAAATGGTTTGAGCCATATCTGAACGTTTGGTATGTTTACAGCTTTCAAACGTCAGGAGCAATATTGCGCACATGCCTAACATCAGGCCATGCCAATAGCTTTTAAAATTGATTTTGTTGAGTAATATCATAGGTAGATTATATTTGATTTTGCTATGCAATACCTGTACCAATCACCTTTGTGGCTCTAAACGGTTGTTTAACCATCTACATGATCTCAGATGTTAGATTAAAATGATACGATGTTGTATAGTTTAGCATAATTTTACGCTATGGCTAATTCAAAACCCGAAGTATGGCTGAGAGGGCCACTGCCCAATATACCGGCATTATTGCAACCGGTAGCGCATGCGCTTTTACAAGCCCGCGAAGAACTGTTTGAGTTGATGCAAGATTTTTCTGAGAATCATTTATGGCAAAAGCCGGCCAATCTGGCTTCACCCGCATTTCATTTACAGCACCTCACCGGGGTTTTGAACCGCTTATTTACCTATGCCCGTGCCGAGGCATTGAATGTTGAGCAATTAACCTATTTAGCAGGTGAAGGCAACCCGCCATCTGCTAATTACAGCGTGCAAACTTTGGTCGAAACTTTCAGTAATGAAATTGATGCTGCCCTTAACCAGTTAAGCAAAGAAGACGAAAGTCGGCTAACCGAAATTAGGGGAGTGGGTCGTGCTCAAATACCATCAACCGTAATTGGCCTGTATACTCACGCTGCCGAACACACCATGAGACATTTAGGTCAATTACTGGTTACGGTTAAAATTTTAAAGGCGGGTTATTAATTGCCGTAGCTATCAATAATGCTTTGCAATGCGGCAAAGTTGTTAATATGATGGTCGGCCACTTTATTCGAGTAATCGCTATTACGGTCGTACAACACGGTAGGTATGCCCAGTTGTAATGCCGCTTTGATTTCCGATTCAGGATCGTCACCTATCACCAGCACTTCGTGAGGCTTTAAGGCATGTTTTAGCAAGATGTCCTGAAATACTTCTTTTTTAGTGTCTTTGCTTAGTTCCGGGTCATTAATATGAATTTCGGTAAAATCGTCGCCTATATTCAGCTGTTTTACTTTGCTGTTTTGCATATTGGTAAAACCCATGGTAACTAAAAACTTAGCTAATGGCAATTGTCTTACATGCTCATAATCGGCAAACGTGTTCATTGGCTTATCATAAGTCAAGTTGCTTAGTAATTCGTTGCCTTTTTTTATAAGTTCGGGGCTAAGTCTGTTTTCATCGGCTACTTTTTGCCAGGCCCTACGCATAATTTGCTTTTTAATTTCGCGCATTACGTCTTCGGCAACCTCTGCTTTATGTTCATTAAGCAGTTGTTGCAACGGCTCAAACAGCTCATTGCCAATTGAACTAACCGGGTAAATAGTATTATCTAAATCGAGTATCAAGGCCTTAATCATAAAATACAAACCACAAATTTTGAAGCATGTTTTATTTGAGCGGCTAACTTATAGCTTGTAGCCGCTCAAATTTGGTTAAATGTTTACTTGTAAAGGTTTTGTGCGCCTGCTAAACCTATTGTAATACAGAACTGTAAACCCACCGGCCGAAACGATGCTGATCACACCCAACGCCCACCATAAAAAAGTATAGCCGTTGTAATCAACCAAAAAGCTACCCAAAGCCGGGGCCGCAATTTGAGCGGTAGACCACGCCATGCTGTACAAACCTGCATATTGCCCTGTATTACTTTCGTTCGCACGCGAAATCCAGAACGCATTCATAAATGGCATGCTCATGATTTCGCCTATGGTTAAAAAAACAATTATCATAAACCCGGTAAACCCTGTGCCTGGTAATAGGTTGGTTAAGGCAAAGCCAAAGCCCATAAGCAATACCCCCAGCGGAATATAAACAAGTGGGTGCCGCCTGCCATCTATTTTATGCACCAGCACCATTTCAATTGCAATAATTAGTAAGCCGTTTATTGACATGAGCATACCAATAAAACGCTCGGTGTAGTGCCAGTGTGTTTTAAAGAACACCGGTTGCAGCGTAAAAAACTGGAAAAAGCAGGTTGCAAACAAGGCCGTAAATACCAGGAAAAGTAGATACACACCATCTTTATAGGCTGATGCCGTTACGGCAGCTTGTTGAGCTTTGTGCAATACCTTTTTTACCGCACCCGTGCGCGGCATAAGTTTTAAAAGTAAAAAGGCCGAAAATATATTGGTAAAACCATCAACCCAAAACAAAAGGTGGTAATTTACAGATGCTATAAAACCGCCCACGGCACCGCCAACAGCCCAACCCAGGTTAACAGCTAAGCGGTTGAGCGAGTAGGAGCGGGTGCGTGTTTCGGGAGTACTGTAATGTGCAACTGCTGTTGAGTTTGCCGGCCTGAAGGCATCATTACAAACACTCAAAATAAAGCTGGTAAGGCAAACCGACCATAAGCTTTGCTGAAAACCCAGTATCAGAAAAATTAAGCCACCGCTTAGTAGCGCACCAAACTGTACATCATAAAAGCCATATTTATCGGTTATTTTTCCACCCAAAAATGCGCCCGCTAATGAGCCTAAGCCAAACATCGACATAACTATACCTGCCTGTGCAATAGTAAAGTGCAGGTGCTGGGTGCAGTAAATGGTCATGAAAGGGAGTACCATAGTGCCGCTGCGGTTTACCAGCAAAACCAGCGACAGGTACCAACTACTTCGGGCCAGGCCGCTGTAGGCGGCTTTGTAAAGGTTAATAGTATAGTTAAACATTTGTGTAATATTTAGGAATAAAATCTTTGAATTTGTGTTTGAAAAAAACCTTGTAAAATAAAAAACCACTGCTTTGATTATCAAGCAGTGGTTTCTGTTACTTAAGGTGTATCTGTAATATTTAGATACGCTTTATGTCGGCACCCAGTGCTATTAATCGTTCGTCAATGTGTTGGTAGCCACGCTCAATTTGCTCAATGTTGTAAATAGTTGATTTGCCCTGAGCTGATAGCGCTGCAATTAACAATGACACTCCCGCGCGAATGTCGGGCGAGGTCATGGATATACCGCGTAACTTGACCTGGTTATCTAAGCCAATAACCGTAGCGCGATGCGGATCGCACAGAATAATTTGCGCGCCCATATCCAGCAGTTTATCAACAAAGAACAGGCGGCTCTCAAACATTTTTTGATGTATTAATACTGAACCTTTTGCTTGTGTAGCTACTACTAATACAATGCTGATCAAATCGGGCGTAAAGCCAGGCCAGGGCGAATCGGCAATGGTCATGATCGAGCCATCAATAAAGCTTTCAATTTCGTAATGGTCCTGCGATGGTATGAAAATGTCATCACCACGCAGCTCCAGTTTTATACCCAGGCGTCTAAACGTATCAGGTATTATGCCTAACTCTTTATACTGAACATTTTTAATGGTAATTTCAGAACCGGTCATGGCAGCCAAGCCAATGAAAGAACCAATTTCGATCATATCGGGCAGCATACGGTGTTCGGTACCATGCAATTCGGTTACACCTTCAATAGTAAGCAGGTTTGAGCCTATGCCGGTAATTTTAGCGCCCATACGGTTAAGCATTTTGCAAAGCTGTTGCAGGTAAGGCTCACAAGCGGCATTGTAAATAGTAGTAATGCCTTTAGCCAATACAGCAGCCATAACAATGTTAGCTGTACCGGTAACCGATGCTTCGTCAAGCAAAATGTAAGTACCTTTAAGGTCTGATGCATCTACTTTAAAAAAACCGTCTTCGGGGTTATAATCAAAACGGGCACCTAATTTTTCGAAACCCAGGAAGTGGGTATCTAACCTGCGGCGGCCAATTTTGTCACCACCCGGTTTAGGAATTGATGCTTTACCAAAACGTGCCAGTAACGGGCCAACGATCATGATAGAGCCACGTAAGCTGCCACCTTTTGATTTAAATTCGTCTGAGTGGAAAAACTCAAGATCAATTTCGCTGGCTTCAAAAGTATAAGTATCAGGAGCAAGGCGTTCAACCTTAACGCCCATATCTCCAAGCAATTCAATTAGCTTGTTAACATCTTTAATATCAGGTATATTGCTGATGGTAATTTTTTCGCCGGTTAACAGCACAGCCGAAAGTATTTGCAAAGCCTCATTTTTAGCGCCCTGCGGAGTAATTTCGCCTTTAAGTTTTTTACCACCTACAATTTCAAAAGCATTTTTCATATAAAATTCAATATAGTGTATAACAGCACACTATTGCCGGTTGATTTGTTTGCAAAGATGTTTAAAAGAGAGGCAAGAAACAAGAGGCTCTTTAAAAGAGAAGCAAGAATCAAGAGACAAAAACCAAGACTTCACAAAATTAAGGTTTGCCTCAAACGCAAAAGCCAGAAGCTAAGACTCACAAATAAACGTCTTGGCTCCTGGCTCTTAGCTCTTGGTTCTATTCCCTTAGTATTTTCTCGAACCGCCATTGCTGCGGTTTTGGTTATTATTGCGGTTTTGCTGTCCGCCGCCGCTTCCGCCACGGTTTTGCTGACCTCCGCCACCACGATTTTGCTGACCGCCACGGTTTTGCTGGTTGTTGTTGCGTTGGTTATTGGTGCGGGCTTGTACCGGTGTACGGTATTCAACCTTGGCAAGGTTAACATTGTCTTCAAGTTTCAGCTCACCTTTTGATAGTTCATAAAGGTCATTTAAAATGATCTCGTCGCTTACCGAGTCTTTATTCCATTGCACATAAGCCATTTTCATGAAATTGGCAATAGCCTGTACCATGTGCTGCTTGCGTGCAGGCTCATCAATACTTTTGGCTTTGGCAATCATCAGTTCAATGGTTTTGCCATAGTGCTTAAACCTGATGCGCTGGTTAGGATAGCCTAACGGCTCGGGCCTGATATGTATAGCCTCGGGCGATGGCAGCGGGTAAGGCGCGTCAACATCAATTTTATAGTCGGATATGATGTGAAGGTGATCCCAAAGCTTGTGCTTAAAATCGGCCACATCACGCAGGTGCGGGTTTAAAAAGCCCATTAATTCAATAACCACGTTGGCATAGCGGTTACGTTCTTCTTTGGTGGGCAGGGCAACAATGTACTTAACCATGTTTTGTACGTTGCGACCGTATTCGGTTAATAAAAGTTTGCTACGGGTTGAGTTATAATCAAATTCTCCAGGCGTAAGTTTTGCAGCCATGTAATTGTTTAGAGTAAAATTTCAGTTCAGCGCCGGTCCTTTAAAATAGTATAAGGAAATATGCGGCAGCCGGATTTGAGTAAGTTAATTAATAAAATATATACGGGTAACGCAAATATAAGCTAAATTGTGTGGGTTACAGCTAAAATAAGTAGCACAAATGTGTAAATTTTTGCCGTCAAGTCAAAATATTTATCATCTATCCCCTAAAATATAACGTATTAAGTTTACATGCCTGATCAACTTAGCATTACCCATATTGATATTTACCGTTTAAGCATTGCCATGGAGCCTTTTACCATTGCCACCGGCACCATGAACTATGCGCAAAATGTTTTTATACGCCTACATACCAATGCCGGTTTGTACGGGGTAGGTGAGTGCTCGGCCTTTCCTATGATAGTGGGCGAAACACAGGATACCTGCTTAGTAATGGCCCGCGATTTTGCCAAACTTTGGATCGGGCAAGATCCGCTTCATATACCCGAACGGATGCAGCAACTGCACGATTTTACCGCCGGAAACTATACCATAAAAGGGGCATTCGATATGGCACTGTACGATATAGCGGCAAAAAATGCAGGCTTGCCTCTATATAAATTTTTAGGCGGAAGCCGCCGCGAGGTTGAAACCGATATTACCATTGGCATATCCACGCCCGAAGTGATGGCGCAAAAGGCCATACACTTTAAGCAAACCGGAGCTTCCATATTAAAAGTAAAATTAGGCAAAGATGCCCGGCAGGATGTAGAGCGCATTAAGCAAATACGGGAGGCCGTTGGTGCCGAAATGAAGATACGTATTGATGCCAACCAGGGCTGGAGTTATGATGATGCCATATATGCCTTACAAGCCTTAGGTGAGTATGGCATAGAGTTTTGCGAACAACCCATGCGTACCTGGTATAATGATAAGCTACCCGAACTACGCAGCCTATCGCCAGTAAAAATTATGGCAGATGAAAGCGTGTATATCCATTACGATGCCCGCTTGCAAATTGAGAGTAATTCGTGCGATTACATTAATATCAAATTGGCTAAATCGGGCGGGATTTTGGAGGCGCGTAAAATACACGATTTAGCAGCGCAGCATAATATACCTTGCATGATGGGCGGTATGCTCGAAAGCCGTATTGCCCTGAGCACTAAGCTGCATTTGGTTTACGCCAGCCCCAATATTCAATTTTTTGATATGGATACCTGCATGTTAGGCCACCTCGAAGACCCATGCCTTGGTGGGGTTACTTATGATGGCTACTTTTTAAATATTGATGATACCCCCGGCATTGGAGCCGATGCCCGGCCGGAGTTTTTAGAGAAGTGCGAAAGGTGGACGATATAAACTTATCCTGAAAATTACCTGTCTACCTCGCCTAAAACAAAATCAATAGAACCTACTATGGCTATCAGATCGGCGATCATAACGCCTTTTGAAATTTCGGACAATACCGAAAGATTATGAAAACTTGGCCCGCGCGATTTTACACGGAACGGGATTTCGGATTTGCCTGAGGGATCGGTAATAAAGTAAAATCCAAGTTCGCCTTTTGAACCTTCGCCACGCATGTAGTAATCCTGAGCCTTAGGGGCAAGTCTGCGTGGGAGTTTAGCACGTGGATCGAACTCGGGGAAACGTTTAAGTTCTTTTTGCAGGCGATCGAGGCATTGCTCAATGATCTTGAGCGATTCGCCAATTTCATCAACACGAACCTTGTTACGGTCCCAGCAATCGCCTTTGGTGCCCATTAAACCCTCGCCAACGGGTATTTCAAAATCAAGTTCGGGATAAACCGAGTAATTATCTATACGGCGTAAATCCCATTTTAAACCTGAGCCGCGTAGCATTGGGCCCGAGCAGCCGTAATTAATGGCCACATCCATGGGTAAAACACCCACGTTGGCGGTACGGCTAATAAATATCTGGTTATTGGTAAGCAGCTCATTCAGCTCAACCATTTTAGGCTTAAAGTATTCTATAAACTCGCGGCAACGTTCTTCAAAACCAACAGGAAGGTCGAAAAATAGGCCGCCAATCCAAATATAGTTGTACAGCATGCGTGAGCCCGAAGCCCATTCCAGCATACCCAATAATATGTTCCCGGTCGCGAAAACACCATAAAAAAGGTGTAAATGCGCCAATATCAATACCGTAAGTGCCGATGGAAATTAAATGCGATGCAATGCGGTTTAATTCGCAAACCAGCACGCGTATATACTCCACACGTTTCGGAATATCCTTATCAATACCCAGCATACGTTCAACACCCATTACCCAAACGTGGCTGTTGTTCATGGAGGCCAGGTAATCCATCCTGTCGGTAAAAGGTATAGTTTGCTGATACGTTAAGTTTTCGGCATGCTTTTCAAAACAGCGGTGCAGGTAACCGGCATGCGGAATAACCTCCTTCACAATCTCGCCGTCGGTGATCAACTCCAACCGTAAAACCCCGTGGGTAGACGGGTGCTGCGGCCCCATATTCAGGATCATATCCTGTGTTGCGGCTTCGGCTATTTTTTTATGATATTGTTCTAATGCGGTCATTTTTGGATTTCGAATTTCGAATATTCAATTCGAAATTTCCTTGTGTTTATACTGTTTGTCATCTCAAACGGAGTGAGAGATCTTTTCGAACTGTTTAGTTGGTCGCTTTGAAAAGATTTCTCGTTCCTCGAAATGACATGTTGGACTTAATTCAAAGTCTTGACTCTTGGTTCTTGTCTCTCGCCTAATCTATCTTTATCCCCTTATAATACTCCGCAGCTTCATAATCTTTTCGCAACGGGAAACCTTGCCAATCATCGGGTAATAAAATACGCCGTAAATCGGGGTGCCCTTCAAAAAAGATGCCTACTAAATCATATGCCTCACGTTCGTGCCAGTCGGCGGTACGGTAAACGTTTGACAGGGTAGGGAACGTTGGTAAGTTGTTAACATCGCGGCCGTGCTCTTTACTCACTTTTAAGGTAAGCTGCGTTTGATAGGGGATAGATGCCAGGTGATACACCACGCCAAAGCGGTTGGCTGTAACACCGTAATCAATCCCGCTAAGGCACGAAAGGAAATCGAAATACGTAGCCGGGTTGTTTCTCAGCTCCAGGCATACGTCGGCAATACGGTCGGGCGCTATCAGCAGGGCTGGTTGCAGGCCGCCGGTTTCTTCGCCAACAATTACTTCGGGGCCAAAGCGTGCGGTTAGTATTTCTTTAACGCTATCTAACATCATGGGGCAAGTCTTACTTTTTTCCAGGTCTTTTTATCAGCTTTTTTATACAAAACGCGGTCGTGCAGGCGGCTGCTGCGGCCTTGCCAAAACTCTATTAATTGCGGCTTTAAAATGTAGCCACCCCAGTAAGCTGGCTTAGGCACTTCTTTACCCTCATACTCGGCTTCTAACTCCTGCCACTTTTTCTCTAACACATCTCGGTCTTCAATTTCCTGGCTTTGGGGAGATGCCATAGCACCTATCTGGCTGCCTTTAGGGCGCGAGTGAAAGTAGTGTTCCGATTTTTCTTTGCTTAATTTTTCGATAGTACCCTCGATACGTATCTGGCGCTCCAGGTCGCCCCAAAAAAATACGAGAGCAGCATGCGGGTTTTTGGCAATTTCTTTACCTTTACGACTAAGGTAATTGGTGTAAAACGAAAAGCCATCTTCGTTAAAGCCCTTTAACAGTACCACACGTGCCGATGGTCGGCCGTCATGTGTTGATGTGGCCAGCGTCATGGCATTGGGTTCGAGTACTTCGGCCTTAACAGCCTGGTTAAACCAGCTCTCGAACTGTTTTATAGGGTTGGCATGAGCGTCGGCCTCTTTTAATGAGCTGGCGCGATACTCTTGTCTTAGGTTTTGTATGTCTTTTTCATCCATTTGCTGCAAACTTACTAATTGCCGTTATCAATTTATGAAGCGAGTGTTAAAATGAACATATTTATACACTTCATGTTATACAAGTAAATTTTAACTATGCTAAGTACTATAACACCCGCCGCCGGGCGCCTGCTAATTTCTGAACCATTTATGATGGACCCAAACTTCAAGCGTTCGGTAATATTATTGGCCGAACACGCTGAAGACGGTACGCTGGGTTATGTACTTAATCACCTGAGCGAATATAAGCTGAGCGATGTATTGCCCGATGTGAACTACTCGGAAATGCCCATATACATTGGCGGACCGGTTGCCAACAATACCCTGCACTTTATTCATCGTTGCCCTGATAAAATTGAAGGCGGGGTAGAGGTATGGGATGGTATTTACTGGGGCGGAAGTTTTGACCGTGTAAAAGAACTGCTGAACAACTACCAGCTAAACGAAAACGAGATCCGTTTTTTTATGGGCTACTCGGGCTGGAACCCCGGCCAGCTGGATACAGAAATAGAAGAAGATACCTGGATAGTAGCCAATAAGTTTAATCCTGAAGTGCTTTTTATGCACGATGAACAAAACTTGTGGCGCGAAGCAGTAATTAGCTTAGGCCAGCGATATGCGCATATCGCTAATTTTCCGGAAAATCCGATGTTGAATTAAACCTCACCCCGGCCCTCTCCAAAGGAGAGGGAGTAAAACAAATTGGTATTTACTTTTTAAAGTCCTCTCCTTTGGAGAGGGTTTAGGAGAGGTTACCCGTTATACCCAATTGGCAACCCTTCAGCTTTCATATCTTCTGCCGAATCCAATACCTTTTGGGCTAATTCATGTTTGTAAGTGATGAGGGCTTGGGTTAATTTCTCATCTGCTGTTGATAATATTTGGGCAGCAAGTAGGCCTGCATTTTTAGAAGCATTGAGTGCTACGGTTGCCACTGGGATACCATTTGGCATTTGGAGTATAGATAATACCGAATCCCAACCATCAATTGAATTGCTCGATTTTACAGGAACGCCAACTACCGGTAAATGGGTTAATGAGGCTACCATGCCCGGCAAATGCGCTGCACCGCCTGCACCGGCAATTATTACCTTTAAGCCACGGCTTGCGGCCGATTTTGCATAATCAAATAACCTATCGGGTGTGCGGTGGGCTGAGACCACGGTAATTTCATAGGCAACGCCTAATTCGGTAAGCACATCGGCAGCATCCTGCATTACAGGCAGATCTGATTTGCTGCCCATTATAATTCCTACTTTATATTCTGAGGTCATTGTATATGTTATTAAGCGTCATTGCGAGGTACGAAGCAATCTCTGCGGATGCATACAGTATATGCAAATCGTTCAGGGATTGCTTCGTACCTCGCAATGACGGGTTGGGTATCTAACTAATTACTTTAAGCGTATTCTGCACGTACCTTGCTTTTTCAATCGCTTTCTCTCTATCAACATCAACAATAGTAACATGTCCCATTTTGCGGAAAGGTTTGGTTAATGCTTTACCGTACAAATGAATATACACTCCGGGGCAGTTTAATACCTTTTCAATGCCCTGGTAAACTGCCGGCCCTTCGTGGCCTTGTTCGCCCAATACATTTATCATAATGGCGTTGCTCAAGCTGTCGGTATTACCTAACGGTTGATTAAATATAGCGCGCAAATGTTGCTCGAATTGCGACACCACATTGCCCTCAATAGTTTGGTGACCGCTGTTGTGTGGGCGTGGCGCGAGTTCATTTACTAATATCTTACCGTTCTTGTCCAAAAACATTTCAACCGCCAGTAAACCTACAATACGCAGGCTTTCGGCAATTTTTTTGGCTATGTTAGCTGCTTCCTGCTGTATTTCGAATGATAGGGTAGATGGCGAAATTAAAAACTCTACCAAATTGGCTTCCGGGTTAAACTCCATCTCCACCATGGGGAAGGTTTCTATATCACCTTTTTCGTTGCGGGCAACTATTACGGCAATTTCCTTCTCAAAATTAACCCAACGCTCAATAAGGCTTGGTTCGGTAAAGGCCTTGGCTAAATAACTTTCGTCAACTACCTTATACACACCTTTGCCATCGTAACCGTCGCGGCGTAGCTTTTGAATGTAAGGGAAAGGCATAGTGCTTTCCTGTAGTTCTTTAGCGCTGCTTATAATTTGAAACTCGGCCGTGGGAATTTCGTTTTCTTTAAAAAACTGCTTTTGCAGTCCCTTGTCCTGTATTAATCTTATTACACGGGGTTGCGGATAAACCACCACGCCTTCGCGTTCCAATTGTTCTAAAGCGTCAACGTTAACCTTCTCAATTTCGATGGTAAGGAGGTCAACCTTTTTTCCAAAATTATATACGGTTTCGTAATCGCTTAACGAGCCAACTACAAATTCGTCGCATAGCTTGCGGCAGGGCGCTTCGCGGTCGGGGTCTAAAACTTTAACGGTTACGTTATAATTGATGGCTTGCTGTATAAGCATGCGGCCTAATTGTCCGCCGCCTAAAATTCCAAGCCTTAAATCGCCATAAAATGCTTTCATATTTCGGTTTACAAATTAAGCCCAAATCTTTTAAAAACCCTAAATCAAATTTATCCAAATCAATTATGCGTGTTTAGCTGTATATTTGCAAAAGTTTATTAACATAATACATTACCCTTAATGAAGACAAGAATAGCTGTAGCCAAAGGCGATGGTATAGGTCCTGAAATAATGGAAGCCGTACTTAATATTTTTGAGGCGAACGAAGTACCTCTTGAGTATGAATTTGTAGAAATGGGAAAATCTTATTTCGATGCAGGACACTCAACCGGTATGACCGAGGCCGCGAAAGCAACCATCGAAAATTTGGGCATCTTGTTTAAAGGCCCAATGGAAACCCCAAAAGGCAAGGGTGTAAAAAGTATAAACGTTACGGCCCGCAAAGTGTGGAATACTTATGCCAACCAGCGCGATTTTCGTACCCTTAACGGCGTACAAACCGTGTTTTCAAAAGCGGGTATCCAAATCAACATGACCATCATACGCGAAAACATTGAGGATACTTACGGTGGCATTGAGCACATGATCACAAATGATGTGGCTGTTGGTCGTCGTATCATCACCCGTCCGGGTTCGGCCCAGGTTATACGTTACGCGTTTGAAATGGCGCGCCGTAAAGGGTTGAAAAAACTGGCTTGCGGTCACAAGGCTAACATCATGAAATTGACCGATGGCTTGTTCCTCGAAACGTTTTACGAAATAGCTAAAGAATACCCGGAAATACAATCATCAGACATTATTGTGGATGATTTGTGTATGAAATTGGTGAGCCACCCCGAAATTTTTCAGGCCATCGTTTTAACCAACCTGCAGGGCGACATCGTGTCTGACCTTTGTGCCGGTTTGGTAGGTGGTTTAGGCTTTGCCCCATCGGCCAACATTGGCGATAACATCTCGATTTTTGAAGCCGTACACGGCACCGCACCCGATATTCAGGGCAAAAATATAGCTAACCCAACTGCATTATTGCTTTCGGGTATATCAATGCTGCGTTACCTGGGCTTAACCGGCCATGCCGCAACCATCGAGAATGCATTGCTTTATACTTTAGAAAAAGGCATCCACACGGGCGATTTTGGCGATCGTGCAACCAAATCGGCCAATACTACCGAATTTGCTGATTGCATTATAGCAAACCTTGGCAAGCACCCATCATCGGGCGGTGCACATGGGCAGCCTAACTTTGAGTGCAAAACCAACGCCGATTTTACACCGGAAAAAAACAAGATCACCGTTACCGATCCTAACATTACCGAAGAAATTTTAGGTGTTGATGTTTTTGTTGAATTTACCGGTCAGCCAGGTGAATTAGCCGAAATTGCCAAAAGCAAACTAAACGATAAATTTGAGCTTATCATGATCTCAAACCGTGGTACCCAAGTTTGGCCTACCGGTTCGGTTTATACCGAGTTGGTAAACCAGTTCCGTATACGTTACGAAAAACCGGAGGGTGTTGAGTTAACCCAGCGTGATATCTTTGACCTCGCAGCCGAAGTATCTGACGTGGTTAAAGTAGGCTCAGTTGAGTTCTTAATGAAGTTTGGCGATAAAATTGGTTACTCACTGGCTCAGGGTCAATAATCAAATAATTTTGCTGCAAGCATAAAAAAGCGGTTCAGGTAAAACTGAACCGCTTTTTTTTTGACTGAAATTTAATGCAATGTTATTTGGACTGGTATATTAAGCCATTAGGGGCAAGGTATGGGAAAATAACCGTTTCGCTAAAAGCCTCGCTTTTAATGTCCATGATACCTGGAAAGCCCTTCATTAAAGGCGACACTAATACATGAAAGCTTTTGGCATCTTTATTTACCGTGGTTTTTAAGTTCTCAAAACTTACGTAATTTTCTGCTTTTTGTACCAGTTGTTTGTAAGTGCCTTGATGATCGGCATAAAACTTTTCGAATTTGCTGTCTCTATAAAAATCTTCTAACAGCCCTGCATAACGCTTAAACTGAATTTTGCTGTTATCAATGCGATAGTTTTCTTTGAGTGCAAAACGGCCATTAACAAGCTTGAAAGCAAAGAGTCCATTCCTATATTTTTCAATTAATTTACGCGATGAACCTAAACCGGCGTTAAGTTGTAACACCGCTTTATGGTCTTTATATTTATTAAAGTAAGCGGTAAAGTCTTTGTAATAAGGTGTGCTCGTATCTATTAAACTGCTATCACGTTTGGCTGCATCAGTTAATGCAAGTAGCGCAAGCCCCAATTCATATGATTCGGGTGCCACGGCTTCTATTTTCCCGGTGTTGACAGTAATATATTTTTCGGTATAGCGTGGGGTTACATCGTAACTTTTACAGCTATTTAAAGTGAGTGTTGCAGCAAATAGTGCAATTGCACAAGTAAGATGAGTTTGGTGTTTCATTTATGTAAGCGTTTGTAGATAAAGTACTTAAATAAACACTGTAGTTGTTAATGTGTTTGCTCCGTTATTTTAATAATTACAGGTTTTATTTAAGAAATGCAATTCACTACGCTTAATTCACTTCAAAATAAAAAACCCCGGTTATTGTTAAAATAACCGGGGTTTTTTATTATTATTTTACTTTTATTAGTCGTTAATAGAGTTAGCAGCTACTTTAATATCTGATGCCGAAGCTAAAGCTTTATCGGTTGATTCGGCAAAGATCAAGCATTCGCTGAAACCGCGACCACTGATAGCCAGTGTGCTCGATTCGCCTTTCATTAAAGGGGACATGATAACCTGGTAGCTTTGAAATGGCTTAGTATAATTCTTGTTTTTACCCACGGTGCTCCAAGCCGATGTCATGCTCAGGCTTTGGCTTTGGGCGGCTTCCATTTTGCTGTAAAAACTTTTGTGGGCGGCGTAAAACTCACGGAATTTTGAATCTTCCATAAAGTCGTTAAGGGCGGCAGTATAGCGTCTGAAATCAACGCGGTTTAAATCGATACGGTAATCGGTTTTTACCACAATGCGGTTTTGCTTGTTAATCATGAAAGCAAATAATCCGTTACGGAAATGGGTAAATGTTTCCGGGCTTTCTTTTAAATCTTCATTAAGTGTTTCAACAGCCTTGTGGTTTTTAAATGCGGCAAAGTGCTTCACCACTTCATCGTAATAGGGGCTGTTTGTATTTACGTAATTTTTACCTGCATCAGTTAAAGCAAGTACAATGTACCCCAATTCAGTTACTTCCGGAATTTGGGCTCTAATTTGATTTTTGTTGGCTTTAATGTGTTTTGAGCTATAATGAGCTGTTACATCATTATAACTTTTGCAGCCGGTAGCTAATGTTACTGCACCCAGCATCACAGTTCCAATCAAAGGGGCTTTGTAAAATAGTTTCATATGTGTAGTATATTTATATGCCTGTAAACGGAATTGAAAAACAAATAGTTACGTTTTTTTTAATTAATTTATATAAAGATATATAACAGATTTGTTACTTATTAAAAAACAAGTAAAATAAATATTTATTAAATTAATGGTTAAATAACTTCAAAAGGAAATTAAGCTTTCTTGCTCGATTTTCTTTTGAAGTTCAATAATTGCCCCGATAAGTGCCTCAGGACGAGGAGGACAGCCTTGCACATACACATCAACCGGTATCACTCGGTCAACACCTTTTACCACATGATAGCCATGTTGCCAGTATGGGCCACCACAATTTGAGCATGATCCCATCGAGATAACATAACGCGGCTCGGGCATTTGTTCGTACAGGCGTTTAATGCGTTCGGCCATTTTAAAAGTAACAGTGCCGGCAATAATAATCACATCTGCCTGGCGGGCCGAAGGGCGCGGGAATACGCCCAGGCGGTCAACATCATAGGTTGATGCATACATGCCCATCATTTCAATAGCACAACAGGCAATGCCAAAACTTAAAGGCCATACAGATGATAGCCGTGCCCAGTTCATCAAATCGTTTAACTTGGTTACAACTACGCCGCCTTCTTCATTCATTCCCTGGGTCATTAGCCTGCTTTTTAAAAGTGGGTTTAAACATGGGCTTACGGGCCGTATTTGGAGTGACAGTGGCGTTAGCGGTAGCAGTTGTTGAAGGGACTGCTACAATTGAGGGCTCATGTTCAAGTTTAAATTCTTTGTGTTTAAACGCTGCCTGTTGCAGGTTTAGTGTATCGTAAACCGATTTTGGTATATTAACATTGCTAACCGGTACTTCGGGGTTAGGTTTTATCCATTCCAAATCACCTTTGCGCCATACGTAAACAAGTCCTAATATCAATATACCGGCAAATACAAACATTTCAATGAGTGTAAATATGCCCCAGCGTTTGTCAATAGCAATTAGATCGGCATTGGCATAAACCGTAGCCCACGGAAATATGAATACCATTTCTACATCAAACAGCAAAAATATAATAGCTATTACGTAAAAGCGGGTGTTAAACGGTATCCAGGCACTGCCTATGGGTTCTTCGCCGCATTCGTACGAAGTTAGTTTTTCGGCGTTAGGGTTATGTGGACGAAGTAACTTGTTCAAAAACAAGGTCATGCTCACCAAAACAAACCCAACAATAAGGAAGATAAATATCTTTCCAAATTCCGATATTTGCGAAACCTCGTTCATGTGTGCAAATCTAACAAAACAATCAAATTTTGATGCTATAATTATTGGCGGTGGTGCCTGTGGGCTCATGTGTGCCGTGCAAGCCGGATTTTTAGGCAAGCGTACCCTCATGCTGGAGCGTAATGATAGGGTGGGTGCTAAAATACTCATTAGCGGGGGCGGGCGTTGTAACTACACCAACCTGCATACCACGGCGCAACAGTTCATCTCGGCCAATCCGCATTTTAGCAAATCGGCCTTGTCACAGTGGACGGTAGACGATACCATCAACTTTTTTGAAACCTATGGCATCACGGGGCAGGAAAAAACGCTTGGTCAGTTGTTCCCTACCACCAACAAAGCCAAAGACATTGTGGAGGTATTTACCAACCTGTGTGCCGATTTAGATCAAACCATATGGTTGGAGACCGAAGTGAAAGCCGTTGAGCAAGCCCAAGGCGGTTTTGTAATAACCTACGAGCGGTATGGCAAAACCCAGCAAATAACTTCACCCAACGTGGTAATGGCCTCTGGCGGGTTGCCTGTACAAAAATTGGGGGCCAGTGATTTTGGCTTGCGTATAGCGCGCCAGTTTGGGTTAAACGTGGTTAAAACCGTACCCGCGCTGGTGCCTTTAACTATTACTGGTAAAGATCAGTCGTGGTATGAGCAGCTATCGGGTAATAGTATTTTTTGTCGTGTTTGGAACGAGAGGATCAGCTTTGAAGAGAACATCCTGTTTACCCATTGGGGACTTAGCGGACCGGCCATTTTGCAAATTTCATCATACTGGCAGGCAGGAGAGGTGTTTTATATGGATATGCTGCCCCAGCAAAACATTACCGACCTGATAACAGCCGAGCGCGCTACCAATCCTAAAAAATTATTGCTCAACTTACTTGCAGGTCTTTACACCCGTAAATTTGCCGAAGCTTTAAGCAGCATGCTGCCTGTTCAAAAAAATCTTGCCTCGTTAAGTAAAGCTGATCTGGAATTGATGGAGCAGTTAATTCATGAGTTTAAAGTGAAACCAGCGGGCGACAAAGGTTATGATAAAGCCGAGGTAATGCGCGGCGGCGTTGACACGGACGAATTATCATCTAAAACCCTGGAAGCTAAAAAAGTACCCGGCTTATATTTTGGCGGTGAGTGTGTTGATGTTACCGGTTGGTTAGGCGGTTATAACTTTCAGTGGGCCTGGGCTTCGGGCTTTGTAATTGCGCAACAATTCTAATCTTTTTTTAATCTCAGAGTTATTATTTCTTATAATGAAATTATATATTTGTAACCCCTTTGTTACAAATGAACTTGAGATTATCTAAGCCTTCCGCATATAAAATAGTAAGTGGCCTATATTTTTTGGTAGCTACATTTAGCTGGTTTTTTAAATATTTTAACAACCGTTACAACAACTATTCTATCTTTAAGTACGTATTTTATCATACCGTACAGCAAAAAAACCTCTACAACTATTACCCTGCCGAGTACGGCGATTGTAACCATTATGGCGTACTTTTTAGCGTAATAATTGCACCGTTTGCACTACTGCCCGATGGTTGGGGCTTTTTCTTTTTCAGCTTACTAAATGCTGCACTCATTGTTTGGGCTATTCGCCTGTTTCCTTTAGCCAATAAGCATAAAATGTTTATTATGCTGTTTAGTGTAATGGAGTTTGCCAATGCCGCGCATTACATACAGTTTAACGCGGTAATTACGGCTATCATAATTTTTAGCTTTTTGCTGGTTGAAGATGAAAAAGAAGAGTGGGCAACTTTATTTATAGTTTTAGGTACGCTTATTAAACTATACCCAATTGTTGGTTTAACCTTCTTTTTGTTCTCTAAACATAAGCTCAAATTTGTGCTGTGGGGAATATTCTGGCTTGCAGTCTTCTTTGCGGCTCCTATGCTTATTACCAGTAAGCAATTCGTTATTCAATCCTACTTCGATTGGTATGAATCTCTCCATGCTAAGAATCTCGAAAACTTAGGCTTAGAAAGCTCCCAAGATATATCAGTTATGGGAACTGTTCGCCATTTAACCCGTAATATTAACATCCCTAACTGGCCGTTTTTGTTGTTTGGTGTATTGGCTTTTGGTATCCCGTTATTACGTTTTGGGCAATATCAATTTATACGTTTCAGGTATCAGGTTCTGGCTTCGGCATTATTACTTATTGTACTATTCAGTACAGGTTCTGAGCATCCAACTTATATTATTGCCGTAGTGGGTGCTACCTTGTGGATTTTTATGCAAGAGAAACCTTTTACCCGTACCAATATTGTATTGTTGGTATTGTTGGTGTTAATTACCGGTTTAGGCCCAACTGATGCATTCCCCAAATACATCAGGCATGAGTTTATTAATAAGTATGTAATGAAAGCATGGCCATGTATTGCAGTATGGCTGATGATCACTTATGAGCTGATATTTAAAGATTTCTCAAACAGCGGCGCATTACATAAGGCAGATGCTCATGAAGCAATTAAAGAATCAGCACCATCAATAGCCTGAAATTACTGCTTAGCCCGTGCTTCGCGTAAAGCACGGTAATACTTTAGCAAACCGTCCATCTTGCTGATATTGAATTTGCCTTGTTGTATGGCATCAACAGCTTGTGGCTCGTCGGCCATAATATCGGTCATTACGTCAATAAAATTCATGGGGGTAACCTGACTCATACCGGCTACGTTTTCGCCAAAGTAATAAGTAGCACCGCGGTTGTAAGCGCCACCGCCGCCACCGCCACCTCCTCCGCCAAGGCTAATGCCTACACCGCCTCCGCCAAAGCCACCGGTGCCAATACCGCCTCCAATACTTGGTGATACCCTAAAGCCACCACCTCCGCTTCCGCTGCTGCCACCGTGGTAAACGTATAGTTTTAAAGGCTCATCTAACTCAACCTTTACAAAATCAATTTCGGCCTTGGGCCATGTTTCATATGATGGTGGGTGGGCAACTATAAAGCTGTCTTTACCCATCACATAATATTTAAGGTCGCGTGCGCTGAGTTTTATTTCGTTGGCCTTTGGGTTTTCTTTATAAATAATAAACCCCTCATTTTTAACAGGGCCTTTGCCGCTTTGGCCTTGTTGTATTAAGCCGGGTACTTTGTTGCCTTTTACATCGTAAAAATAGCCGGGCTGCCACTTTTGGGCAAAGGCGGTACAGGTAATTAAAGTTAATGCTGATAGAAGCAGGTATTTCATAATGAGTAAACGTATTAACTGTTTTTTATTGCGATGGGTTAATACATGTCGTCGGCCTTGCCGTCTTTAGTTTTTGGCCAAAATAATATTGTTTTAGGTATTACGCCGGTTTGATAGTATTCAACAAGGTCATCTATGCGGCCAAACCTGAATTTTTTATCTTTAATTTTTGCAACTACATCTGGTTTGTCGGCCATAAGCTGGCTCAAAACATCTATGTAGTTTTTACGTGTAATTTTCGTAATATTATCAGGGTCCGGGCCATAGTAATAATTTTTTAACACACCTCCGCTTACCATACCATTGGATGTAATTGCAGAATAAGCTATAGTAGATAGATACAACTTAGTTGGAGTATTAAGAACTACAGAAAGGAATGAAAAATCTTTTAAATCGATATGTTTAGAAACAACAAAGCTGTCTTTATCCATTACAAATCCTGAGATTTGTTTGGATAATAATTTTACTTTCTGGGCATCTTCCTTTTCTTTAAAGAAAATCCTGTCACCCTCAGTGCTGAATAATGATTTTTGAGGGGCAGACCATGAAATTAGTCCAGTGACTTTTTTACCTGTTAAATCATAGTAATATCCATCAATCCAGGTTTTGCCAAATAATGATTGTGCATGGCTTGTGAGTGTAACACCCAAAATACAAAGGGCAAGTAAAATTGTACGCATAAGATTTAGATATTTGAAAGCTAATATAACTGAAATAATAACATGATGACCGTTGATCTGCGCAGCGATACTGTAACCAAGCCAACCCCCGCCATGCTTGAAGCCATGTGGAACGCCAAAATAGGCGATGATGTGTTTGGCGAAGACGAAAGCATAAACGAACTGGAAGCCAAGGCCGCTGCAATGTTTGGCATGGAGGCCGGTTTGTTTTGCCCATCCGGCACCATGACCAATCAAATAGCCATTAAAAGCTTTACCCAGCCTTTAGATGAATTGATTGCCGACCAAACCGCTCACGTTTACCGTTATGAGGGTGGAGGCATTGCCTTTAACTCGGCGGTATCTACTCGTTTGCTCAACGGCGAGCGCGGTATATTAACGACCGAAATGATAGAGCCTGAGATTAATGCCGAAAACATACATTACCCCAATACCAGTTTGGTGGTTTTAGAAAACACCGTGAACAAAGGCGGCGGCAAATGCTATACCCTTGAGCAAATTGCCCCCATTGCTGCGCTATGTAAACAACGCGGACTAAAACTTCACCTGGACGGTGCCCGCATATTCAATGCCCTTGTACACACCGGCGATAATGCTGCCGATTATGGCAAGTATTTCGACGGTATTTCAGTTTGTTTATCAAAGGGATTAGGTACCCCGGTAGGCTCGGTTTTACTGGCTGATGCGGGTACCATTAAATACGCACGCCGCTTGCGCAAGGTTTTAGGCGGAGGTATGCGCCAGGCAGGTTTTTTGGCGGCCGCCGGTATTTATGCTTTAGATCATCATGTGGAGCGTTTAAAAATTGACCATAGCCATGCACACATTTTAGCCGATGAACTGCGGAAATGCCCGTGGGTAAGCAACATAGTTGATGTGGAAACTAATATCGTATTGTTTGATACTCCGGAACCTGCCGATGTTATAGTGAACAGGCTGGCCGAAAAGGGTGTGAAGTGTAATAGTACTGATGCAAACCGTGTGCGTTTTGTAACTCATCTGGACGTGCACGCTAAACAAATTGAGTATACGGTAAAGGTATTGAGTGGATTGTTATAATCAATTTGTCATTGCGAGGAACGAAGCAATCTCTGTGTAGGCAGGCGAGTATGCATAGTTCAGAGATTGCTTCGCTCCTCGCAATGACGCGCTTACATAGAAATGGTAATAGGAGCAGTTATAGCTAAAACTTATACATTATTAAAATGTTATAAGAAAAAAGCTCATGAACCGCCTCCTTAAAAAACTCGAAAAAATTGGCCGCGATCCTAAAATTACCGCTAAAGCCGCAGGGTTAAGATATGTATCTGATACATCTCCTGGTTACTCGCGTAAGCCATCGGGTAAGGGTTTCAGTTATATTGATGCTAATGGCAAGCCGGTTAAAGATAAAGAGCTGATACAGCGTTTCAATAAATTGGTTATACCGCCGGCCTACACCAGCGTATGGATATCGCCGCATGAAAACAGTCACCTGCAGTTTACCGGTACAGATGCTGCGGGGCGCAAGCAATACCGCTATCACGCCGATTGGAACAAGATACGCAATCAATCCAAATATCACCGTTTGCAGGCATTTGCTGCACACTTGCCAGCTATACGCAAACGCGTTGATGAAGACCTGCAACGCCGTAACCTCGATCATGATAAGGTGTTGGCACTGGTGGTGCGTTTAATGGAATTGACCAGCATCCGTATAGGTAATGAATCGTACAAAAAACTGTATGGCTCGTACGGTTTAACCACCATGATGAACAAGCATGTAAAGATCGACGGGACTAAAATAAACTTCGAGTTTAAAGGTAAAAAAGGGGTTTATCATAAAATTGCTTTGCAAAGCAGGAAACTCTCTAAACTGGTAAAGCAATGCCGCGATTTACCGGGCAAAGAACTGTTTCAGTACTTTGATGATGATGGAAAACGCTGCACCATTGACTCGGGCGATGTGAACGATTATCTTAAACAAATTACCGGCGAAGATTTTACGGCCAAAGATTTTCGAACCTGGGCGGGCAGTGTAAGTGCCTTATACGCATTTAAAGAGGCAGGCGAGTTTGAAAACCAAACCCAGTGCAAAAAGAATATTATTAGCGTGTTAGATAACGTAGCCTTAACGCTGGGCAATACCCGTACGGTTTGTAAAAAGTATTATGTGCATCCTACTGTAATTAAAAGCTACGAAGAGGGTACGCTTTTTAAGTACATCGAAGATTTGGATGAGGATAAAGATATAACCGCTTCCGAGCTGAATACTGCCGAGAAAGCGCTGCTCAATATCCTCGAACACGAAAAGCTGGCGGAGGCCAGCTGATCGTGCTTTTTGAAAACTAAATTAACTCAATCAATCAGTTTTTCTTAGGGGTATTTTTAACTGCCTTTTTGGTGGTAATCACAATTACGCCATTAGCGGCCTGCTGGCCATATAAAGCAACAGCCGATGCATCTTTAAGTACGGTTATGCTTTCTATCGTATTTGGGTTTATGTCATTAATAGGGGATAATAACTGCGATTTTCCATCAACCACCCATAAAGGTTCTTTGCCCGCTAATTGAGTGCCTATTATTTTTAAACCAGTGCTTTTTGTACCATAACCAATAACAGTAACTTCTTTAACACCTTTTTCCCTGGCGGTGGCAACCTCATCATGTATTTTAGCCTGAATTGCCCGGTCCAAACTGTCTCGTTCTTTTACAAGTTTGCTTACAGCAGGAGAGCTTTTATGGGCCGAGCCAGCCAAGGCAAGTATAGTACTTTCATTACCATACACCGGAACTTTCGTGTCTGATCCTGCAGGGGTATAATAACCTGTTGGTTTTAGGTTTGTATCTGGCCTGCCTCGTATAATTACTTCGTTTACAAACGCCTTGTTTTTATTAGTAGTACCAAGGTCGATAAGTTTTTGATTTAACTGTCTCTTAGCCTCACTGTCGGTATTTTTTAAACTAACAATTATAAGTCCTTTTCTTCCCGCCTCTCCGTATAGTTTTACCCCTGTTGAATCTTTAAAAATGTCTACACTTTCTATCTCATTAGGATTTATGCGGCTAAGGGGATTAATTCCTTTTAAGGGTACCCCATCAACTACGTACAGTACCGAGTCATTTAATGCGGATTTAACTGATATTTTTATTTTAGGTGTATCAATTAAATTTAGTGTGTTTGAACTGCTGATATCTGCTTTTTGCAGATTTATTTGCTCAGCAGGTTTTTTAGCCTGTACCGCATAGCTTTCATTAGACTCAGCTTTTGTTGAGGCCAAATTATCAGATACCAAATCTTTAATGGCCGCACCGGTAGCTGTTTGTACTTGATTTATCGTTTTTTTGATGAGGGCTGCCTTACTTGTTCCAAAAACCAATAACAGGGCAATCATAATAGGAGCAACAAACCCATAACGGGCAAGGCCAAACCTCGAAGATCTTTTTGAATTCATCATCATAATACGTTTTTTAATGGTTGATATATTAAAGTGGTTCACCATGGCATTGGGCGATGTGTTTAGGCTGGCATATAGTAAACTGTACTGGTAACTTTTGGCATCAATGCCTTGCTGAAGTATTTTGCGGTCGGTTATAAACTCCAGGTTTTCGGCTACGGCCTTTTTCATGAGCCACACACCCGGGTTAAACCAGTAAAACACGAGGGTTATCTCGGCCAGTAAAATATCCAATGTATGCCATTGTTTAACATGTATTTGCTCGTGGGCAATAATAGAGCGTAGTTCGCCCTCGGCATGGTGCTTGGGGTTTATATAAATACTTTGCCAAAATGAAAACGGGTTGGCATCTTCTTTAATAATACGCACCGGTTGATTATAGATTTGTGCAGGTTCAGATCGTTTATATATTCTTAACAGCGACCAAAACTGTGCTGCCAGCCTGCAAGCCATCACCACAACACCTATCCAAAATACCATTACTATCCATTGCCAGTAGTTGGTTTGGGCAGTGGGTTGGGTAATGTGCACAACACGGTCGCTAAAATCAATTACTACTGTTTGCAGGGGCTTTAATGGTGCTGATAGCTTTTCGTGGCGTTGCAGCAGGGTGTCAATATTCACCACCGGATACAGGGTCGAAAATATAATGGCCGTTACCAGGTACACGCGGTTTAGCGTATAAAAAGTAAGTTTGCGCAGTACGCCGTAATAGCCAAGGCAAAATAACAGCAGGGCGGCATTTACTTTAAGCAGGTATATGATTAAAACCGGCATAATAGTTAGTTTTTAGGTTTTTCAATTAGATTAATGATTTCCTGGAGTTCTTCGGCACTTATTTTTTTGTCTTTAGCAAAAAAGGTAACCAGTTCTTTATACGAGTTTTGAAAGTAATCGCTCACAAACCCTTTCATAAAGCGCTTTTTGTAATCTTCTTCCTTAATAATGGGAGAGTACTTAAAGCTGTTGCCCATTTTAATGCTTTGCACAAATGCTTTACGCTC
This sequence comes from Mucilaginibacter terrae, assembly GCF_031951985.1. Classification (NCBI taxonomy): domain Bacteria; kingdom Pseudomonadati; phylum Bacteroidota; class Sphingobacteriia; order Sphingobacteriales; family Sphingobacteriaceae; genus Mucilaginibacter; species Mucilaginibacter terrae. Next base: position 5,316,198 of record NZ_JAVLVU010000001.1, read on the forward strand.
CAGGTTCTTAACCGTAGATGCAAGGGTGGTGTAAGGCGGTTTGGGCTCGGGTATAGCCTCTAAAAAGTCTTTTATAAAACCTTCGCCGGTTTGCCATATGGCTTGCATTGCGTCTTCTTCTTGTTGTGATAATTTCTCCATCTTTCTACGATAACTTCGTAAATCTACGAATGTTTCGTAATAATCCAAAATTATTTGAAAATAATTTTTTAATGCATTAACTGTTGGAGTATGGTGAATTGCACGGTATTATTTGTGAATTGGAGATGTTTTAAGCAATTAAATTGTATAAGTAGTTGAAGTTTTACGGATTGTTGCGCCAAATTTTGCACATTAATATTTAGTAGAAATATACTTTTTAATAAATCAGAATAAAATTTGGATATTTTTTAAAATATTTTCAGCTTTTTTTATAAAAACATCAAAATTATATATCTTTACTACGTAATTAATTAATAAAAACTACTGTTAAATTTTGAAAAGCATATCCAGGCGCGATTTTTTAGGTCGCGGAGCTATGTTAACCGGTGCTGCTTACCCTGCCATGATGGCTTTGGGAATGTTAAAACCGGCTCCCGCGCATGCTTTTAGTTTAGAAGGTAGTGGCAACGGGAAGAAAGTAATTATACTGGGTGCTGGTTTAGCTGGAATGACCTGCGCCTATGAGTTAAGCAAACTGGGTTACCAGTGCACGATTTTAGAAGCCCGCGAACGTACAGGCGGGCGCTGCTGGAGCATCCGCAATGGAAGCAAGCACACAGAGAGCGATAACCCAACCGTAACAGCGGGTTTTGATGATGGATTGTATTTTAATGCAGGCCCATCGCGTATACCGCATCACCACCAGCTTACTATGCACTATTGCCGCGAGCTGGGCGTGCCGTTACAGGTTTATAATAACGTAAATGAGAGTACGTATTTTTTTGCAGAGGGTAAAGGCCCGCTATCAAACAAAAAGATACGCAACCGCGAGGTACATAACGATATACGCGGCTACATGACCGAAATGCTGGCCAAAAGCATGGATTATGGCAAGCTGGATACCGGGCTTACCAAAGAAGACGCGGAAAAGGTAATTGAATACTTAATGGCCGAAGGCGGCCTCGATGTAGATAAACTTTATAAAGCTTCGGCCCGGCGCGGTTACCTGGAATCACCGGGCGCAGGTAATCGCCCGGGCAAGATAGCTGACCCGAACAAATTGGCCGACCTTATCCATTCGGGCCTTATGGACCCCGACTTTTACAACGTTGCCGAATACACCTACGAGCTTCAAATGACCATGTTTCAGGCCGTAGGCGGTATGGATAACATTGCCAAAGCCTTAGAAAAAAAGGTAGCCGCGATGCTTAAAACAGGTGCCGAGGTTACCAATATTACAAACACTACCGATGGTGTTAAGATATTATATAAGGATGCCAAAGGCGAACAGGCCATAACCGGCGATATGTGTATATGCACGTTACCGTTACCGGTGCTGAGCAACATTAGTAATAATTTTGCGGGCGATGTAAGTCGGGCTATCGATTTTATAAGCTATAACCAAACCGGTAAAATAGGTTTACAGTTTAGGCGTAGGTTTTGGGAAGAAGATGAGAATATTTACGGTGGTATAACCCATACCAATAATGATCTCACACAAATTTTCTATCCGTCGAATGATTATTTGGGTAAAAAGGGAATACTGATAGGGTACTATAATTTTAACGAAAAAGCCGAAAAAGTAGGAGCACTGGACTATGCCGAGCGCGAAAAGCTGGCCCTGGAAAAAGGCCGTCTCATTCATCCGCAGTATGATAAGGAGTTTGAGAAGTCGTTTTCGGTAAGCTGGCATAAAACCAAGTACAATATGGGCGGCTGGGCGGTTTATTCTAACGCCACCCGTAAAGATCATTATCCGGCGCTAATAAAACCCGACCGTAATGTATACTTTGCCGGCGAGCATTTAACTTACCTCAACGCTTGGATGGCCGGCGCGTTCGAATCGGCACGGAGTGTGGTAGCCGCTTTGCATGGCCGGGTAACCGAGGCAAGGGTTGCATACCCCGATACTAATATTAAAGGATAAAAACGAGCATCACTAAACAATATTACCATGGCAAATTCAATCAACCGCAGAAACTGGATCAGGTCAAGTGCTTTAATGGCAGGCAGTGCCGCGTTTTTTTCTGGCGCGTTAAATAAGCTATCGGCTATGCCGGTAAAGGCTAAACAGGTGCTGTTTGGTAAAGAACACCTGACCGATGCGGATGTAATATTGCAAGGTCCGCCGGTAATGAAGGCCCGTCTTTCGGCTAATGAGAATCCTTTTGGGCCATCGCCTGCGGCAAAAAAAGCCATGACCGAGGCTATGGAAAGCTGCTACCAGTATCCGTTCATGAAAAGCCGTGAGTTGATAAATAAAATTGCTCAGTACGAAGGCATCCAGCAAAGCAACCTCCTGATGGATGCCGGCTCAAGTCCGCTATTGCATGCTGCTGCCATGTTTTACGGTAAAAATGGTGCCGAAATAATTACCGGCGACCCATCGTACAATGATTTAGCCGGTACTGCTGCAAACCTGGGCAGTAAAGTAATTAAAGTTCCCTTAACGGCCGATTACAAGCTCGACCTCGACGCCATGGAAGCCAAGGTTACCGCCAGCACCGGTTTGGTTTACATTTGCAACCCCAACAACCCAACCGCCACCATTGTTGATACGGCCAAGCTGAAAGGCTTTTGCGAACGCGTAAGCAAAAAAGCGGTGGTGTTTATTGACGAAGCTTATATTGATTACCTGCCCGACCCGCAGGCTGCCAGCATGATGAGTTTGGTTAAAGCAGGCCAGAATGTAATTGTTGCTCGTACATTTTCTAAACTATACGGCTTTGCCGGTTTGCGTTGCGGTTATGTAGTTGCCCAGCCCGATACCATTAAAAACCTGTCTGGCTATGCCACCGGCATGATGAGTTTGGCTGCTACCACCGTTGCTGCCGCTGCTGCCGCCTACCAGGAAAAAGAGTTTTTAACCGATGCCCTGAAAAAAACAATGGCCTCTAAGCAGTTCCTGTATGATCTGTTGAAGAAAGAAGGTTACACTTATATCCCATCATCAGCCAATTTTGTGATGTTTCCTATTAATATGGATGGACAACGTTTTTCGCAGGAAATGAACAACCGCGGCGTAAGCATACGTACCTGGAAGTTTAGCGGTAAAGACTGGTGCCGTGTAAGCATTGGCCGCATGGATGAAATGCAAGCCTTTGCCGATGCCTTTAAACAAATTTCGTAAACTATTTGAAACTATATATTAACTACTGACTCACTCACCCAAGCGTTGTTGCCCCTCAAAAGGCAATAACGCTTTTTTGATTGAAAACCACTTTATTAATTATGCGTAAAACCACTTTAACTTTCCTGTTGGCTTCATCGTTTTACTTAGCGCAGGCACAAACCAAAGTTAACCCTCGTCCGCTTACCATGGCCGAGTATGATAAGGCTAAAACCTTCACCGTGGCCGATCTGGATAAAGATACTTATGTTAAGTTTGAGAACATCTATATTCTTGATCGTTACGAAGCCCGCAAACCATACTTTATTACCGGCGATGATGGCCTCAAAAAACGCATCGATCTGTACAAACTCATAGCCAAAGAAGGTATGCAGGAAATAGGCCTCATGGTATTTTATACCAACGAAAAAGGCAAAGTTTACAAAACCCTTGTGCCCGATTTTACGGCCGATGGTAAAGTATGGGAAAAATACTTTCAGGATATTGACAACATTAACAAAGAAGAGAAAAACTTCATCCTCAAACTGTCGTACATTCTATCAAAAGAATTAGCCTTTAACCAGTACAAGCTTATTAACGGTGGTAAAGATTTAAAGGAAGAAGGAGCCACCTACGGCAATGATATTTGTTTCCCTGGTACAGAGAAAGTACAAATGGCCAACGGAACAACCAAACTGCTTCAGGACGTAAAACGTGGCGATGCCGTAATAACTATCGACCCAACCACCCATAAACCGGCCACTGTTACCGTAACCGAGCTTACCGTACACGAAGCAAAAAATTATGCCATTACTAACCTCACGCTGGTATCGGCCCAAACCAAAAAAACTTTGCTGGGCACCGAGGTGCAGTTAACCGGAAAATTGCTGCAAGCCACCCCAAATCACCCTATGCTTACCAAGCAAGGCAACGTTAAAATAGGAGAGGTGCAAGAAGGCGAAGAGGTGCTTTGCTTAAACGAGAAAACCGGCAAATACGAAGCCTACACCGTCTTGCACAAAACCGAAAAAGCAGGCGGCGTACAAAAAGTATACAACATGGTAGCCACCGGGCGGCAGCACGTTTTTAATGAACGGTGTGATGGTGATGCAAAAATAAGTGAGTGGTTGATTAGTGAGTAGTTGATTGGTTGGATAGTTATGTTGTTTTGACTAAACACTAACAATAGTGAGTTGTTAACTTGCTAAATTCGCAACCAATTAACTAATCAACTACTCACTAATCAACCAATCAACTACCCATGCCCTTCAGAACCACAGTAATAACCGGCGCAACATCAGGAATTGGTAAGGAGACAGCTTTGGCACTGGCCAAACTTGATCATGCTGTATATTTACTGGTGCGCGATGTGGCAAAGGGTGAGGAGCTTAAAAAGGAAATTATTGCCCAAACCAATAACCGCAGCATATTTGTGATGCATTGTGATTTGGCAGATATGCAAACCGTGGTTGATGCCGCCAATGAGTTGAAGGGAAAGCTATTTGCTATTAATGTTTTGATAAACAACGCAGGCGGCATAAATGCAGCCCGGCAGGAAAGTATGGACGGTAATGAGTTAACCTTTGCCATGAACCATCTCGGGCATTTTGTATTAACCATGAGCCTGATGCCGCTGTTGCAAAAAGGACAGGCGCGGGTAATTAATCTAAGCTCCGAAGCTCATAAAATTGCCCGGCCCGAGCTGCTTAATGATGTGCAGTTTGCTAAGGGATTTTCAAGTTCAAAGGCCTACGCGCTTGCCAAGCTTTGCAATATCTATTTTACCAAATCATTGGCCGAGCACTACGGGCAAAGCGGTATTACCTCGTATGCCGTACATCCCGGTGTGGTTAAAACCCAATTTTGGTCGAGTGTTGGTGGGCTAAACAAATTCCTGTCGTGGTTAATAAGTCCGTTTATGATTACAGCAGAACAGGGGGCACAAACTTCAATTTACTTGGCCGGTGCAACCAAGCTTAACCCAAAACTAAGCGGACAATACTTTAAAAAAGGTAAACCTACAAAGCCTACTTTGGCAGCTCAAAACACATCAGCTCGTAACAAGTTATGGCAAATCAGTGAGCGTTTAACCGAAAGGTTTCTGCAGGCAAATCAAATTTAATTGTTTTGAGCTTCAAGTAAATCGCGCAATTCTTCAATCAGGGCAATTTGTGCGGGGTTAATTTTAATACGCGCTTCTTCAACGGTAAACCAGTTGGCCCGGTCTATTTCAGGCACATCTATCCATTTGCCCGATTTGTAAGGATATTCCATTTTAAAAGTGTTGCTCACAATTTTCTCATGGTCAGCATTGCCCTCAACGGCCCAGGCATGTACCATTTTACCGCCTTTTTGCTTAATGGGTTTTAGCGGAACAAAAATACTTCCGTTTACAGGCAGGCCGGTTTCTTCTTCAAACTCGCGTTTGGCGGCGGTTAGCGGTTCTTCATCTTCCGCGTATTCTCCTTTGGGGATGCTCCACACACCATCATCTTTACGTACATAATATGGTCCGCCCGGATGCACCAGGAATACCTGTAATTCATTTTTGTTTAGGCGGTAGAGTAATAGTCCGGCGCTTTGCTTGGGCATGTTAAATGTAAATGATGTGTTAAGATTTGTTAAACGAATGTTTTATCGATCTATAAATGCTAAATTAGTTTAACCAATCTGCATCTCATGAAAACCGGCTTGTTTATTTTATTACTGTTTGTTTCAACTTCGGGGTTTGCGCAACGCATAACCGGCGTAGTTATAGACCGTTTAACCCGCCTGCCCGTTTATAATGCCAAGATTGAAACGCCTAAGGCAATAGCTTATGCCAATATGGAGGGCGTGTTTAGCTTATCGCCCGTTAAAAATGGTGATAGCTGTACAGTGAGTTACCAGGGTTATAAACTGAGCCGTATGGCCATCAGCTTTAAATCAATAAAAGATACTTTGCGTATATACCTCGATAAACCTTCGATATTGTTGAGTAATGTAAACGTATCAGGCAAGCGCGATTTTAAAACCGATTCGGTACGTAACCGGCAAATGTTTGCTAATATTTACAATTACAGGGGAGGAGGCTTAAAGGAAGCAATGATTGAAAAGGCATCTTTAGAGTATAAACCCAATAACTATATTGACGGTCCTAACAATACCCTCAATTTGGCCGGAATTAATGTTTTACAGGTGCTTAACTTGTTTAGTAAAGATAAATCTTCGAAACTGCAAAAGACCCTGATTGCCGATGAAGGAGAAAGCTATGTTGACCGCTATTTTACCCGCCGTAAAATTGCTGCATTAACTTCAATGAAAGGCGATTCGCTGCAAAACTTTATGGTGCGATACCGGCCCACAGTGTACCAGGTTAAAACCATGACCGATTATGAACTGGCCTTGTACATTAAAGCCAGCTATGCCGAGTACAAAAAACAGACTAAGTAAAGTAATCCTCAAACAACAAACGCTCCCGAAAAAGGAGCGTTTGTTGTTTAATACAATTGTTAATAAAGTTATGACGGAAATACCAGCAACGGCACATTTAAATCGTGCAATTCTGCCGTGTTATCTTTAGCGGTAAGCATGCTAAAATGATATTTATTATAGGTCATTACCAATAGATCAGTTTGCATGACATGCACTAACACGTCGGCTGCTTTTTTTACATTACGTTCTTTAATTTGATTGAACGAGAGGCTGATGTTATTAGGGTTAGGACCAACCACCTTACGATAGAGCTCTTTGGCGTATTCGGCTTCGGGCTCGGGTATACTGGCAACTGATATGTGCGCTATTGAAAGATTAGCTTGTACATTATGCGCCAGCTCCTTCAAAAAACCATTAATATTATTACGGCAGTAACGCAGATCGGCAATGTAGGCAAACTGTTTAAACAGGTTTAGCGGTGCATTACGGGGTATAAGCATTAGTGGGTAACAGCTTTTGGTAACCACCTGTGCCGATATAGTGTCAAGCGGTTCATAAATAGTATTTACCCCTTTAATTACCAATTGCACATCGTTTTTACCAGCCACCTCATGTATGGTGCGGTTATTAATATCCTCTTTACTTAAAAGATTAATTAACGGGTGCTCGGTCATGCTGCTTAAAACTTCCTGCTCGGTAGGTTTTACAAATTGTTGGGCACCATTTTTTTGTAGGTAAACTAACTGGCGGTTGGCATTCATGCTACTGGCATAATTGTCAATATTCCACACCAATAATTTGGCATTTAATGCAGTAGCCAGCATGGTGCCATAGGCTAGTGCATGTTCGGCTTCAGCCGAAAAATCATTAAGCAGTAGGATGTTTTTCATTGGGCCAGGTTTTATTATTTTTATTAAAGGCGATGGAAATAATGCGTGTAATAAGTTAGCTGATAAATGATGTGCATCATTACATGCATGCTATGCTTGCTTTACGTATGTAAGGTAACAACCGTATTTTAAAAAATGTTTACCTTAGTGTAATAAAAATTTAAAGTGTTGTGTGTTTTTACAAACCAATTATAATCTGATAAGTATATGGTTAACAACTATTAATAGGTTAAATAGTGTTTTAATAGTAATTAAGCAATTGTTTAATAAGTTAAATATTAACTATTGTGTTGCAATTTTATGTTTGACAAAGTTGTTTGAATACTTGAAGCATTAAAAGTATTCTGATCGTTTTGTTGGTTGATAAAAATCTAAATTCGCTAATAAATCAATAGGCTTAGTGTAATAAGTACGCATTGGTTCGTTTTTTAAAAAGCTACTATTGTTTAACTATGCCTGGTGCCCCAAAACCCAAATTGCATTGCGTAGAAACGTCAAAAATGGGTTAGCATAAATTTTATTAATCATCAGCGTAGCTAACACACAATCATTTATACTTGCACAAGTAAATGATAAGCAGTAACATATACCCGCAGTTGAACAAAACCCGCCTGGCACCCACGCCCAGCGGATATTTGCATTTGGGTAATGTGCTGTCATTTATTATTACGGCAACTCTCGCACAAAAATGCGGTGCCGGCATATTGTTGCGTATAGATGATATGGATCGCGAGCGGGTGCGCGACGAATACTTGCAGGATATTTTCGATACGCTTAACTTCCTGGAAATACCCTATACCGAAGGCCCCAAAGATGTACAGGATTTTAAAGATAGTTGGTCGCAACTGCACCGGATGGATGCATATAATGCCGCATTGGAGCAACTGAAGGAGCAAGGCGATGTTTTTGCCTGCCGGTGTTCGCGCGCGCAGTTACAACAGTATGCTGATGCCGGTTACCCTGGCACCTGTCTTCCGTTACATATAAGCCTGAACAATAAAAACATTAGCTGGCGATTGAATACGGCTAAAGATCAACTCACTTCAATTAATATTTTCCCTGGTTATATACAGCAAGAGGTTTTACCACCCGACATGCAAAACTTTGTGATACGTAAAAAGGATGGGTATCCCGCTTACCAATTAAGCAGTTTGTGTGATGATATACATTATGGAGTGGATTTAATAGTACGTGGACAGGATCTATGGGCATCAACCATTGCACAGCAGTACCTGGCAGGCAGGTTAGGGGCAGAGGGATTTAACAAAGCGGTCTTCTATCATCATCCTTTAATTAAAGATAGCAGCGGAGGAAAGCTGTCAAAATCAATGGGCTCCACATCGATTAAATTTATGCGGGAGCAGGGTTACAAACCTTCTGCCGTATTTAGCCAAATTGCTGCTCATATAGGCTTAAAAGGCAATTTTAATAACTGGCAGCAATTGGGAGATGCCTGTTTTGAAATTTATTCCACCACCTGATTTACCTGTTAATCATCAATTTGAAAAAAAATATAAAAAAAGTTTATTCTTCAGGCAACCTTCACCTCTTAAGCTACGTGTTGCTTATAAATGATGTATATTAACTGATATTAGGAACAGGCACCCTTACATTATATATGGGCGAAACGGAGTTAAACTCACTGATTAAGCTTTGTCTGAAAGAGGACAGGAAAGGTCAGAAAATGCTTTACAAGGCATTTTATGGTTTTGCCATGGGTATTAGTTTGCGTTATGCGGGCAACCGGTATGAGGCGGCCGAGATAATGAACCAGGCATTCCTGAAGGTATTTACCAACCTGCATAAGTTTGATCATGCCAAACCTTTTAAAGCCTGGCTGGGACGCATTACCATGAATACGGCTATTGATTACTATCGCAGTAATTTAAAAATGGCCTACATGGATGATTTAGAAAAGGCCGAGCATATAACCGATAACGAACTGCCCGACAAGCGCATAAATTACCAGGAACTGTTGGCCATGATTCAGCAATTGCCACAGGCCTACCGAACGGTGTTTAACCTTTATGCTATTGAAGGTTATACGCACGAGGAAATTGGCGAAATGCTGGGGATTAACGAGGGGACATCAAAATCAAATTTATTTAAGGCACGCGAGAAATTAAAGAAAATGATACTTAAAGCAGCAGAGATACCCGAAAACGGCACGAGTGGTACAAGCCAATCTCAAATAGTTGCTATAAGTACCGGTAACCTGCATTTAAGTTTCCTGAATAGCGGTATAAGAAGATGAAAGAGGGCGAGGAGAAAAATATTGACCGTAAATTCAGGGAAGGGCTTACAAATCCCGAAGACAACATTGTTTATAACGATGCGGACTGGGATGCTATGGAGGTACTTTTAAACGAGCAGAAGAAACGCAAAGGAATTATATACAGGTTGCCTTTTATGCTGGGTGCTGCTGCTGCAATACTCTTGCTGGCTTTAGCTTTGTTTTTCTTTTGGCCCGATGATAATAAGCATGGTAATTTAACAGGAGTTAAAAAGAGGCCTCAAACTGATAGCATAACATCTGTTAAAACCATAGATAAACTTCAACAAAAAGAGGAAATAGCAAAAGAGGAGCTGCCTGAAACTACTGTTGATGTTGATAGTGCACATACTAAAGTATCAAGAAACCAGCGGGAGCAATTAAGGGCGGTACAAACAAATAAAATCCGTACAGAAGCGATTGCTGCTACTGCTGGAGTAAAAAAGGTTAAGCGTTCTGCCAGTAATTTGACGTTTTTTGATGACATAAATAGCATTGATGATAGTAAGAATTTAACTGTTGTTTCGCCAAAATCTACAACTGGAAGTATTTCAGAGACAATAGCATCTGCTGAAACAGATAGTAATAAAATTAAAGCTTTATCTCAGCAAATATTAGCGGCTGTTAGCAATACACAAAACATTACCGTGCAAAAGACCGATACACCAGCGCAGGCCTTTGTAGTTCCGCATGTAAAAGAAAAAAAGAAACCATCAGAAGAAATTATCGGTGCAAAACATCCCATAGTGTTAAGTATCATTGCCGCCCCTGATTTTAACGGCGTAGGCAGCGCATTTAGTCGTACACAAATTGGCACCAATGCCGGGTTGCTGTTATCAGTAGGTATTACCCGTAAGCTTTTTATTACCACAGGCGCTGTTTATGCACGTAAGCCTTATATGGTGGGTATGGATAAATATAAAACCAGTTTTACATTTGGCACACAACCCAATGATGTAAGTGCCGATTGCCGGGTGTTGGATATACCGCTAAATATTGATTACCAGTTATACAACAAAGGGCGCAACCTGTTGAGCATTGGCACGGGCTTATCGTCGTACTTTATGCTGCGCGAGAATTATCACTTTAATTATAACCAATACTACGTTGGGCCGAGCGATTATAACATTAGGAACCAAAATAAACATATACTGGGCGTGGTAAATTTAAACGCCACTTATCAACGCCGCATTAATTCACAATTTGGCTTTAACGTGCAGCCTTACATGAAGCTGCCTATTACCAATATAGGATACGGACAAGTAAACTTAAAATCTACAGGGGTGGCCATTGGCGCAAGCTGGTACCTCAATACATCTGCCTCCAAAAAGTAGCACTATGAAATATATAGCAATTATTTTAATTGCGTGGTTAGGAACAAATCACGCAATACAGGGAACCTTTGTGTCAAAAAATGCCAAAGTGAGCATCTATTCCAAAGCTCCGTTAGAAGACATTGAAGCCACCTCGCAAAAAGGTACATCGGTGTTTAATGCCACTACCGGCGAACTGGCCTTTAGCGTGCCTATCCGCTCGTTAGTTTTCGAAAAATCGATGATGCAGGAGCATTTTAACGAGAACTACATGGAGAGCGATAAGTTCCCCAACGCCACATTTAAAGGTAAGATACAGCAACTGCCCGATCTAAGTAAAGATGGCACGTACCCGGTCAACGTGGCCGGTGTACTGGATGTGCATGGAGTAAAGCAAAACCGTACTATCCCTGGTAAAATAACGGTAAGCCAAGGCGCGGTGAGTATGTTGTCAGAATTCCAGGTGGCGTGTAAAGACCATAACATTGAGATACCTACGCTCGTGTTTAAAAAAATTGCCGAAAGCATCCGCGTGCAGGTTTCGGCTGCTTACACGCCTTATCAAAAGTAAATTCATATCACATCTATAAACAATCTCTCAAAATCACACTAAATGAAGAAGATTATTTTTATTGCCCTGTTGCTCACGGCGGGCTACGGCAATGTTAACGCACAAAAAACTAAAAAAGACACCACGGCGTCAGCCACCGATTCGTTGCTGAACTCATTGAGCGGGGATGATAAGGCTGAACCTGTAATTGCCACGTTCAAGGCCACCCGTCTCATTTTGAGTGAAACCTCGGAAACCATAAAAAAGAATAACCTCAATTTTATGGTGATACACCGCTTTGGCGATATAGGCGGTACCGACGGCGGCAGCAAAACCTTATGGGGGCTGGATAACTCGTCGGACATATTAATTGGTTTTGAGTATGGACTTACCAATAACCTCGATGTTGATTTTTACCGCAGCAAGTATGAGCAGTTGCTGGAGCTTGGGTTAAAGTATAACCTGGTTAAGCAAAAAAGCGATGATAGTATGCCTGTTGCCATTACCGTGTTGGCTAGGGCAGGACTAAAGCCTTACAAAGTAGAAACCAATGTATATGATGATTACGCTAACCGTTTAAGCTACTTCTACCAGGCTATTTTTGCGCGTAAGTTTTCATCAGCTTTTTCAATGCAGATCGCGCCATCATTTTTGCGCAATAACCTGCCGTTTCCGTACCTGGCAGGTAACGACAAGAATATCTTTTCACTATCGGCCGCTGGTCGCTTAAAATTCAGCAAGCGTATGGGTATTGTAGTTGATTATGCGCATCCGTTTTCTTCGTTCCGCCGCAATAGTAACAGCCCTAAGTTTTACAACCCGCTGGGCGTAGGTATCGAGATAGAAACCGGCGGCCACGTATTCACCATCAACTTTAGTAATTCGCAGGCTATATCGCCCATTAATTACCTGGCCGATACCGAATCGAATTGGACCAAAGGTCAATACCGCCTGGGCTTCACCATATCGCGTGTGTTCGATTTCAATTCTAAGCACAAAGGCACCAATAAGTATTAATCAAACCTCAAAAACTAAAACAATGGAAAGAAAAGAGTTTTTAGCCAAGTTTGGCATCACCATGGCTGCCGTTTGCGCAGGATGCAGCCTTTATTCATGCGGCAGCGACCCTAAAAATGATCCTTCTCCTAATAATTCAGGAGGCGGAACCACTAATCCACCGTCGGGCAGCGGTTTAATTACAGCCAACCTGGATACCGAGTTACGCAACGTGGGCGATTTTAAAACAGGCGGGGGAGTAATATTGGTAAGGTTGGCAGCCGGTTCAACAGCGGCGGCTTTTACGGCTGTACAAATTGCCTGCACACACCAGGGCACCTCCATTAATTATAATGCTACGCAAACACGCTTTGTTTGCCCTAACCATGGCAGCCAGTTTAGCACAACCGGAGCCGTGCTGTTAGGGCCGGCAACCACAGCTTTAAAGGCTTACAACGTTGCCATTGCAGGAAATACATTAACCGTATCAGCCTGATTGTGATTTTCACCAATTGTGAATAGTTCAGGTGTGCCTGTATCAGGCAAAAAAATAGGTTAATGCAAAAGGCCGGCTATGTGTGAAGCCGGCCTTTAATATTTTTTTACACTTTAGAATTTTCAACAACAATTATTTGATGCTTGCAAACACTTGCGCAGCAGCCGGGGCCTCAGGTAAGTGTTGTAACTCGGTAACGGTTTTACCGATCCACATGGTGTTGGCAATATTGTAACCGGTGCTGTGGTATTGTATAACACCATTTTGGTCGATAACGATGCTGGTAGGGTGGCTCATGATGCCTAAGCTCTCGCTTAGCTTTGCACCTTTTTCCAGGTGAACATAGTTTAAAGGGTTAGTTTGCAGGTATTCTTCCACCACTTTTTTATCATCCATAGGTACCGAGATAAACACTACGTTCGAAGCACCTTTGTAGGCAGCAGCCAGTTCATTCATATCGGCAATGCTTTGGCGGCATTGTACGTTGTTTACATACCAAAAGCTCATTACTACAATTTTACCTTTCATGCGTTTGTTGTCCCAGCTTTCACCTTTAAAATCTTTTTCTTTAAAGTTTTTGTCGAAGTTTTGGCCGGTAGTAAAGAAAGGGCTATCCATTGGTTTAGGCATTTGGGCAATTTTAGCATCGCGCTCGGCTTTGCTAACGGTGGTTAAACGTAAGGCACCTTTACCGTTAGGTAACACAACCACTTTAACAGCGTAGCGGCCGGTATTAACCATGGTAGTCCAGGCAGTATAATCAATACGTTTGCCGGTCGAGTCGGTGATTACCGAACGCTCATCCAAACGGGGTAATTTGTAAACTTTTTGAGGACCTGAGGTATTAACTTGTGCATTAACGGTGAAACTTAAGATAGTTAATAATGCGATTGCCAAAGTGTAAATTAAAGTTTTCATTTTGTTGTTGTTTTATACTAAAGCATAGGCAAAGGCTATTCCTAAGGCCTGAAATTTCGCTAAACAACAATTGAATTTGTTTCAACATTAATAAAAACTGTGTTTTAGATCTGCAATGGCAGTTTTAACTGATGGATTATTTTCATCACGACAAATATTAATCAGAGCGCAAAAAATGTCGTGGTGGGTAAATTTCCCCAAATGGGGAAAATGATTATTGAAACGTGTAACCGGGTTTCCTCAATATAAATCGTTGCACAATGCATAATAGCGCTTTTGACACAGTTCCTCCATTTTAAAATATCCGTATTTTGTTTAACCGTCTAACAAAAGGTTTGAGCAGCACTTCTTAATAATTAACTTGTAAGGTCAATTGTTTACCTATGCTTAATATTGTCACAATATTGTCAGGTTAGTTTTGCAACTATAATATTTACAGATGCAAGCTGATATTTCCCCATGCACCTCAGATTATTCATCATTGTATTGATCCTCATTAATTGCCTTCCCGGCTTTTCGCAATCGCCGCCCCTTGTAAATGGTTTTGCCCACAACGATTACTGGCATGATCGCCCGCTGTTTGATGCCCTCGACAATGGCTTTGTAAACATGGAGGCCGATATTTATCTGCGCAGCAATGGATTGGTGGTATCACACTTGCCACCAATATTTGGCAAAAGCCGCACGCTCGAAAATCTGTATTTAAAACCCCTGCAAAATTGTATAAATGGCGATGGAGCAGGTCGTGACTGCCCGTCGTACCCCATTATGCTCATGATCGATATTAAATCGGGAGCCGAAAAAACGTATAAAGAATTAGAAAAGCTGCTGAAGAAATACCGGTCTATGTTATCTGCAGTTGAAGATGGCCAGTTTGTTCAGCGCGAAATTACCGTTGTAATAACCGGGCATAAACCTTACGAACTGCTCCGCAAGCAAACCAACCGCCTGGCTTTTATTGATGAAGATCTTACCCGCGTACATAAAGACACACTGGCCATAAACCTGTACCAAACCGCAAGTTGTAAATATTCATCGCTGGTTAAATGGAATGGGCGCGGCGATTTTCCAGAGCACGAAAAGCAGCGCTTGTGCCATTATGTAATGCTGGCGCACCGTTTTGGCAAAAAAGTAAGGCTATGGGCATCGCCCGAAGACCCGGTGGTGTGGAACGAGCTGCTGCAATGTGGAGTTGACCTTATTAATACTGATAAACTTGCCGAGCTTAAACAATTCCTTAACACACGTAACATGTTAGTAACCAGCGTGAAATAATAGTTTGTTAAGTAAAGTCCACTACTTATTAATTTCTAAATACTGAGTTAAAGTTTGCTTCACTTCACTTTAATTATATCATAATGCTTAGTTAGCATTAGGTAAAGGTTGCCCATCTACTTTTATAATCATGATAATGACTTATAGTGATGTGGTGCTGATACAATACGAGATCTTTAATTCTACTCCGCGATTTAACTCTGCTCCAAAAGTTGCCTGTAACCAAACTAACGTTAGCAATAAGCAACTTAACCATGCTGTAAGTCTGCAATCAAACCTAAGAGAATCAATTGCACAGGTAGCCTTGGTCAACACCAAAGCAAACCATATTATTTAGCCATCAGGAGGAGTATACATGCAAAAAATACTGTTCATGACGGGTTCAATGAACCAAACCATGCAAATGCATAGCATTGCCTCGCATTTGCCCGAATATGATTGCTGGTTTAGCCAATTATTCACCGATTCGCCGCTGATGAACGGCTTGCTTACCAAAACCAAACTGTTAGATGGAACTATTCTCGCTGGTCAGTTTCGGAATAACTCTGAAAAGTATTTGCGCGAGCACGGTTTACAAATTGATTACGGCGCAAAACTCAATAGTTACGACCTGATCGTCTTTTGCTCAGATATGATCATTCCCGGGCTTGCGCTCCATACCAAAACCATTTGGGTGCAGGAGGGCATGATTGATAAGTTCACTATTAAAAGCCTTTTGGTTAAAAAACTCAAGCTGCCATCTTATTTCTGTGGAGATACTTCACTTAATGGATCGGGTGATGTATGCGATATATACTGTGCTGCATCAGAAGGCTATAAGCAATACATCTCATCAAAAGGTACCGATGGACGTAAAATAGTGGTTACCGGTATTCCTAATTACGATAACCTGGCAACTAATCTTAAAAACGATTTTCCGCATCATAACTACGTTATGGTAGCCACTACCGATATGCGCGAAACCTATCGTTACGAAAACCGTCCGGCTTTTATTAAAAAGGCTGTGGAGATAGCGGCAGGCCGTCAGTTGTTATTCAAGCTTCATCCCAATGAAAACGAGGAACGCGCCCGTGCCGAGATAAAACGCTATGCACCCAAAGGGGCAATGGTATTTAGCAAAGGAAATACTAACCATATGATAGCCAATTGCTGCGAGTTAATTACCCAGTACTCTACAGTAGTGTATACGGGTATTGCATTAGGCAAAAAGGTGCACTCGTGGTTTGATATAGATGAGCTGAAAAGGCTTACCCCGGTACAAAACGAAGGTGCATCGGCATGGAATATAGCGCAGCTATGCCGCGCTTACGTACAGCACAAAGGTAGCAAGCAAAGTTTTAACCCGCATACTGTGCTTACCAATATTAACAAGGCCGTAATGGCCAATGAGGAGGTTTACGCATGACAAAGAAAGCAAGCAGAGTGGTAATCGTAGTGCAGGCACGTATGGCATCAACCCGCCTGCCGGGCAAGGTAATGATGACCATTATGGGTAAAAGCCTGCTGGCGCTGATGATAGAACGCCTGAATATGATACGCCACTGGGCAACCGTAGTGGTGGCCACATCTCAAAACACGGAAGACGACATCATTGAGAATGAGGCCGGTGAGTTAGACATACCCTGCTACCGCGGCAGCGAGCATAACCTGCTCGACCGCCATTACCAGGCTGCCAAGCGTTTTGAGGCCGATGTGGTGCTCAAAATACCATCTGATTGTCCGCTGATTGACCCGCAGGCTATTGACCAGGCATTGGAGTTCTTTTTTGCCAATGCCAATAAATACGATTATGTGAGCAACCTGCACCCGGCCACTTACCCCGATGGTAACGACGTGGAAATTATGACCATGGCTTGCCTGCAAAAAACATGGAAAGAAGCCTCACGCCCGATGGAGCTGGAGCATACCACACCTTACATATGGGAAAACCCGGATTTGTTTCGCATAGCTAATGTGAGCTGGGCAACCGGTTTGGACTATTCCATGTCGCACCGTTTTACTATCGATTACCAGGAAGATTTCGACTTTATTAAAAGCGTGTTTGAGGAGCTATATCCAACCAATGATGATTTTACGTGTGAAGATATAATCGATCTGCTTAACCGCAAGCCCGAGATCTATAACATTAACTCGATGCATGCCGGTGTGAACTGGTACCGTCATCATTTAAATGAGTTAAAAACCATTCAACCGGGGCAAACACGCCTGGCCTCTGCTTAAAACACAACTAAACCCCAACACATCTGCCGTGCAAAACACCATAGAAAAAGAATTACAGGAAATGGCCCTAAAGGTACGTGAGCACATTGTGCGCATGTCTACCGGTGGCGGCTGTTTCACCGGCGCGTCGCTTTCGGCCGTCGATTTAATTGTATACCTGTACAGCGAGTTTTTAAACGTGAACGCGCTTAACCTGTATAGCCCCGAGCGTGATTACCTCTTCCTGTCAAAAGGCCACGATGTGCCGGCCTTGTACGGCACCCTTGCCGAATTAGGGCTGCTGCAAAAAGACCGCCTGAAAAATCACCTCTCATTAGATGATTATATCTACTGGCATCCAAACACCCGTATTCCGGGTATTGAGTTCCATTCCGGCTCGCTGGGGCACCTGCCTTCGATTGCAGTTGGGGTAGCTATGGATATTAAAATTAGTGGCGGCGATAATAAAGTAGTTTGCATACTGGGCGATGGCGAGCTTAACGAGGGCACCTGCTGGGAAGCCATGCTGGTAGCCAATGCTTACAAATTGGATAACCTCATTTTTGTGGTAGACCGTAACCAGTTTCAGGCCAATGCACGCACCGAAGAGCTGATACCTTTAGAGCCACTTGCCGATAAGTTTGAAGCATTTGGAGCTTCGGTTAAACGCATTAACGGGCATGATTTTAACGCTTTAAGCGAAACTTTTAATGCGTATCCGTTTGAGCAGGGCAAGGTGAATGTGATTATTGCCGATACCGTTAGAGGTAAAGGCCTGCCAAGCATACAGGAGCGTGCCGACCGCTGGTTCTGCAATTTTTCGGCGCACGAGGTTGAGCAGTTACTGCTCGAACTGCATGGCAATCACTACACCCAATTAACCTCCGAAACCTTAGTGGTTCGGTAACCTGTACAAATTATGAGCTACGAAGAACTTTTAACCCAAACCGCCCTGGCCGATGAGCAGGTGATAGTAATGACGGCCGAAAACCGTGCCCTGGTACGCAACCTACCCGGTATTTTAGGCAAACGTTTTATTGATACCGGCATTACCGAACAAACCATGATAGGCGCTGCCGCAGGCTTAGCTTTGCGCGGTCGCACTCCCATAGTACATGCATTGGCCGCGTTTTTAACCATGCGTGCCTTTGAGTTTGTACGTACCGATTTGGGTATTGCAGGCTTGCCGGCTAAACTGAGTGGATTTATTCCGGGCTTATTGTCAGATGCTAATGGTCCAACACATCAAGCTATTGAAGATGTATCCATTATGCGTGGCATACCCAATATGACCGTGTTTGCACCAGCTGATGAAGACGATTTGGTGAAGATGTTACCCGATGTTTGGCAATCGCCAGATCCTGCATATATCCGTATTAATACACGTAAAACCACTTACAATCACGCTACGTTTGAAATGGGCAAAGCCGAGGTGATTTGCACCGGAATTGATGTAACTATACTGACCTATGGCCTGCTTTTCGAACAAGCTTTAATAGCTGTCGATATGCTTAAAGCCGAAGGCCTGTCGGTTGGATTGGTGAACATGCGTAGCCTTAAACCGGTTGACGAGGAAGCCATTCTCACCGTTGCTGCCAGCAGCCAGTTATTAGTAACCCTCGAAGACCATTTTGTAACCGGTGGTTTATACACCATTGTTGCCGAGGTATTGCTCAAGCATCAAACCACAGCCAAAGTGCTGCCAATGGCCTTGAACGAAAAATGGTTCAGGCCGGCCTTACTGCCCGATGTTTTGCAGCACGAAGGCTTTACCGGCAAGCAGATCGCCGAAACCATTCTTGGTTACCAAACCGCTCATCAACAACCCGAAATTTTGAAACCTCAATTTGCTGAATAACAGCTTGCTTCAATATGTCAAATAAAGTATCATTTAACAGCAATTACCCCGACATTACCCAGTCGGACAAACTATATCAACGTGCCCTTAACGTTCAAAAGCCGGTTACCCAAACGTTGGCAAAAGGCCCGGGGCAGTTTACAGTAGGCGTAGCGCCAAAGTACCTGGTAAAAGGCAAGGGCTCACACGTGTGGGATGTGGATGGTAACGAATTCATCGACTTTAATGCTGCTATCGGCCCTTTATCTTTAGGATATGCTTACCCGGCGGTTGACGAGGCTATTAAAGCACAACTGAATGATGGTATCACCTTTTCGCTGATGCACCCGCTGGAGGTTGAACTATCTGAATTAATTCAGGAAGTGATACCTAATGCCGAGGCCGTTAAAATTGCTAAAACCGGTGCCGATGTATGTTCGGCAGCTATCCGCGTAGCCCGTGCATTTACTGGTCGCGATAAGGTGTTTTGCTGTGGCTACCACGGGTGGCACGATTGGTACATTGGTATTACCAGCCGTAACGCGGGCATCCCCGAAGCCATTCAGGACATGACCTATACTTTTGAGTATAACGACATAGCCTCTATTAAAGCAGCTTTAGACGAAACCGTTGCCGCTGTAATTTTAGAGCCCTTCATATTTGAGGCACCTGCGCCGGGCTTTTTACAGGAGCTTGCGGAGCTATGTAAAGAAAACGGCACCTTGCTCATTTTCGATGAAATGTGGACCGGTTTCCGCATAGCCGTAGGCGGTGCTCAGGAATATTTCAATGTAAAAGCCGATTTGGCCGTGTTTTCAAAAGCATGTGCCAACGGTATGCCCATAGCCCTGTTAACCGGCCGTGCCGATGTTATGGAGCTGTTCAACTCGCAGGTATTCAGTTATACCACCTTTGGCGGCGAGGCTTTATCGCTGGCGGCTTGCGTGGCTACAATTAACGAGCTTATCGACAAAAACGTTCCGCAATATCTCGACGAAAAAGGTGCTTTGTTAAAAGACGGTTACAATCAACTGGCCATTGAGTTGGGTATGGACCAATACACCCGTTGCATTGGCTTTAACTGCCGTACCATGGTAACCTTTACGCCGGAGGCCGGTAACGCTTTAGAGGTAAAAACCCTCATGCAGCAGGAAATGATTAAACGTGGTGTGCTTTGGGCCGGTTTCCATAATATGTGCTACAGCCACACTAATGAGGATATTACGTATACCCTTAAGGCTTACCGCGATGTGCTGCCGATAGTTAAAGAAGCCATTTTAAGCGGCGACGTAAAAGGCTATTTGAAAGGGGAAGTTTTGGAAGCCGTATTCCGTAAGGTAAGTAATTACAATATCAAACCTAAAACTACTGCTGCGCTGTAAATGACAGATTTGTTTTCATTACATGGAAAAACGGCCATTGTAACCGGCGCGCTGGGGCTAATTGGCCGTAAACATTGCGAGGCTTTAGCCAACGCAGGAGCCAACGTTATTGTTGCTGACCGTGACGAATGCGCCGTTGAGCAATTTGCCAGGCACCTGGGCAACAGCCATTTGGGCATCGTTATCGATGTTACCAGCAAAGAATCGGTTACGGTTGCTTGCGAGGCCATTTTGCATCAGTATGATACCATTGATATACTGGTAAACAATGCCGCCATTAACGATATGTTCGAAAACCCGGCTATGGCCAAAGAGCTGTCGGCGTTTGAGAATTACCCGTTGGATGCCTTTCAAAAATCGTTGGATGTAAACATCACAGGCGTGTTTTTGTGCTCGCAGGTATTTGGTTCGGTAATGGCCGAGCAGGGGAGCGGCAGCATTATCAATGTGGCATCTACCTACGGCATGGTTGGCCCCGATCAAAGCATTTACCGTAACGAGTGCGGCGAGCAAACCTTTTATAAATCGGCCGCTTACCCGGTAACGAAGGGCGCGGTTATAAATTTTACCCGCTTTTTGGCCGCTTACTGGGGCAATAAAGGTGTACGTGTAAATACGCTGTCGCCGGGTGGTGTGGAGAATAATCAAAGCGAAAATTTTATCCAGAAATATGCTGCCAAAACACCGTTGGGCCGCATGGCGCAGGCCAATGATTATCAAGGTGCTTTAGTGTACCTGGCCAGTGATGCCTCTGCTTACATGACGGGAGCCAACCTGGTGGTTGACGGCGGTTGGACAGCTATATAATTCCTAAACAAACAACATGAACGAAATTTTAAAGCAAAAAGCAAACGACATTAAATTGTTGCTTACCGATTGTGACGGCGTATTAACTGATGCCGGGGTTTATTACGGTGATATTGGCGAATTACTGAAAAAGTTCAGCATGCGCGATGGTATGGGTGTGGAACGCTTACGTAAATATGCAGGCATCGAAACCGGAATCATCACCGGCGAACTTTCTGCATCGGTAACTAAACGTGCTGACAAGCTGGGTATTGCCGAATTGCATTTAGGCGCAAAAAACAAGCCTGCTGTATTTAACGAGATCATTAACCGTTTGGGTTTACAGCCGCACGAGGTTGCCTACATTGGTGATGATTATAACGATTTGGAAGTAATGAAACTGGCAGCTATAACTGCTTGCCCGGCTGATGCGCTACCGCAAGTTAAAGCACAGGTTAATATGGTTTGCGAGCTTAAAGGCGGCGAAGGCTGTTTCCGTGAGTTTGCTGAATGGCTTATAGAAGCTAAGAACGAAGCGTCGATGTACCCGGTTGGACAAGGCTATATTATCTTGACCAATGGCCGTAAAATTGGCAAAGGCGAGCCTGCTTATATAATTGCCGAGATAGGTATTAACCACAATGGTTCGTTAGAAACAGCTAAACAACTGATAGACGAGGCCGTAGCTGCTAAAGCCGATGCGGTTAAATTCCAGAAACGTACCCCCGAAATTTGCGTGCCTAAAGACCAATGGGAAATTATGCGCGATACCCCATGGGGCCGCATCTCCTACATCGACTATAAACGTAAAACCGAGTTTGGTATAGCCGAATACGCCGCTATTGATCAGTACTGTAAAAAACTGGGTATCGATTGGTTCGTGTCTCCGTGGGATACCAATGCGGTTGATTTTATGGAGCATTTCGATACCGTGATCTATAAACTGGCTTCGGCTTCGTTAACTGATCTGGCTTTAATTCAGCGTATCCTCGAAACCGGTAAACCGCTGATGTTGTCAACAGGTATGTCTACCGTTAAAGAGATCGAAACTACAATGGCTTACATCCGTAATTTTGATGAGAATTACCCGCTGTGCATCGCCCATTCAACATCAGCATATCCATGCCCGCCCCAAGAGTTGAATTTGAAAATGATCGAAACTTTAGCGGCTAAATATCCGGGTATACCGGTTGGCTATTCGGGTCACGAAACAGGTTTGGCTACCACCGTTGCGGCTGTGGCCATGGGAGCAACCTTTGTGGAGCGCCACTTTACCTTAGACCGCGCCATGTGGGGATCGGATCATGCTGCTTCGGTTGAGCCGGGAGGTTTTCAGCGTTTGGTGAAAGACATTCGCGATGTGGAAACTGGTGCCGGCGACGGTGTTAAGAAAGTATACGATTCGGAAATTGGTCCGATGAAACGCCTGCGCGTAAATATTAGCGATGAGTATAAAGAAAAACCTGTTGCTTAAACCATGCCACAGGATAAGCTGCTTACCATAACCACTACCATACTCGTTTGCTGGGTAATACTTATTATTGCCTGGGAACGTATTGCACCCTACCGCAAAGGTTTACCTTTTTTTAGGGAAGGCTTTTGGGTTGATTTGGTTTGGTATACGCTTATCCAAAGCTACTTTTTAAAGATCATTATTTTTGATTATATCATAGCGCCTGTACAGCGCAATTTTAATTGGGCCGACTGGCAGTTTGTAAAAGACTGGCCGTTAGCTGTACAGGTGCTATTCTTCGTCATCACACACGACCTCTACATCTACCTGTTTCACCGTTTTCAGCACAGCAACAAGGTTTTCTGGCGCATTCATGAGGCGCACCACTCGGGCAAGGAAGTTGATTTTTTGGCCGGATCACGCTCCCACGTGCTCGAAATTATCATCAACCAAACCATTGAGTTTGCGCCCATTATTTTGTTAGGGGCCAATCCTGCCGTAATACCCATCAAGGCACTCATCGATGCCATGTTTGGTATGTTTATTCATGCCAACATCAGGGTGAATTTGGGTAAGCTTAAATACATCATTAACACCCCCGAGCTGCACCTTTGGCACCACGCCAATTACCAGGAAGTGTTTCATGCTAATTTCTCCACCAAGTTTTCCTTTTGGGATTACCTGTTAGGTACCGCTTACGATCCCGGCCATGCGCCCGGCAATAAGCCCGAAAACTGGGGCTTAGGTTATGCTTATCCTAAAGACTATTTTTTGCAGCATGCCTTTTCGGGTAAAACGCTTTGATGAGCAGGGGCTGCTAAAACACAAATGGTTTAGCAAATATTATAACCTGCGGTCCGAGTTAATGAAAAGGATAAGCAAAGCATTTATCAAACAAAAGAGAATGGTAAACCAACCGGTAGATCAACCTCAAGAAGAAACTGTTTACCAATAATGGCCTGGATATATTTAGTTATAGCGGCCTTGTTTGAAACCGCCTGGACGTATGCCGTTAAGTATTTAAAATTCAGTGATTTTAAATACTTAACCTTTACTAATTTTTACAGCGTAGAGGGGCTTGAAATTATGGCTCCGCTGGCGGCATACATTGTATTCGGAATTGCTAATGTATACTTCTTTTCACTTGCGCTAAAGCATGTTTCAACAGCCACCGCATTTGCCGTATGGACGGCCGTTACGCTGGTATTCCTCAAAATTTCCGAAATTGTGTTCCTCCAACAATCCATCTCCTGGACGGAAGCATTTTTTATGCTCATGATCATGGCCGGAATTATTGGGTTGAAGTATAATACAGTTGGGTAGTGAGCAGTGAATAGTCAATAGTGATTATTATGCTTCTTGTACCTAATACATTCACTATTTGCCCTTGACCATTCACTAACTTAAACCTTCGCGTCTTGCAACTGTAGTTTTTTGTCGATAGTTAGCAGGTCGGTTAAATCGGCTTCTAAAATATCGGCAATGCTGAGCAACCGGTTAAGAGTAATGTTGCTGTAACCCAATTCAATTTTGCTATACGCATTTTGCGAAATATCGAGTTTTGCAGCAAGGTAGTCTTGTGTATAATTTCTAAACTCCCGTACTTTTCTAATGTTTGCGGCAACCGCTTTGGTCCGTGCATCGCACAAGGCTTTCATAATAGCTAAAGGCTAAACAATTGGTTATTAAATAAAAACAAGTAAGCGGCTAACTTAATAATTGGTATCCATTATATAGTAGCTATAACGGGCTGTTGTAAATATTGTGTTAAATAAAATATTCCGGGTAGTTTTATACAAAAAAGCCCTCCCGTGTTTACGGAAGGGCTTTTAACAAAATATTCGTGTTATTCACATCTGTAGATGTGGTAATTCCCAGTATTAGATCAGGCTAACGCTGCGGTTAACAAACTCCGTTAACTCAGCACCGGTTAATAAACCTTGCGATAGCAGGGCCAAATCAAATGCCTGTTTAGCCAGTTGTGATTGTGCTGCTTCGTCACCGGTTTCTAAAATACGGTTAATGAGTTTGTGGTTGCCATTTACCACCACTTTGTAGCTATCGGGCATGTTGCCGTAAAAGCCCATGCCGCCACCCATTTGTGCCATTTCTTTCATGCGGCGCATAAACTCGTCCATGGTTACGGTTACGGGTAGCTCTTCAGGGTTTAAGCTCTCCAACTCCACTTTAAAGCCGGGTTTGGTAATGGCTTTTTCAAATACAGCTTTTACCTGGGTAACCTGCTCGTCGGTTAGTACAGTTGCAGGGGCATCGTCTTTCTTAATCAATTTATCGGCAACGTCGGCATCCACACGTTTAAGCGAAGTTTTCTCCAGCTTTTGCTCCAGGTGACCTACAAAGTGATTGTCGATAGGAGAGTTCATCACCAGTACATCATACCCCTTCTTAGTGGCCGATTGTATGAACGAATCTTGTTTTTCAGGCTCGTTAGTGTATATGTATACCAACTGACCATCTTTATCAGTTTGTACGGCTTCTACTTTCTCTTTGTATTCAGTTAACGTGTAGTTTTCTTTAACGGTGTTGGTTAACAAAACAAAGTCTTTAGCTTTTTCGGCAAACTTTTCATCGCTTACGTAGCCATATTTAACAAACAGGCCAATATCACTCCATTTTTCTTCGTAAGCTTTACGGTCGGCTTTAAATATTTCGCTCAGTTTATCAGCCACCTTTTTGGTAATGTAAGTGTTGATCTTCTTCACATTGCTATCGGCCTGCAAAAAGCTGCGCGATACGTTCAACGGAATATCGGGCGAATCGATAACGCCGTGTAGCAACATCAAAAATTCAGGTACAATGTCTTTAACCTCATCGGTAATAAACACCTGGCGCGAAAATAATTTGATCTTATTGCGTTGAAAATCAAAGTCGTTTTTCACCTTAGGGAAGTACAAAACGCCGGTTAAGTTAAACGGATAATCAACATTAAGGTGAATCCAGAATAATGGATCTTCAGAGAACGGGTATAGCTCTTTATAGAATTGCAGGTAATCTTCGTCTTTTAATTCTGAAGGAGATTTGGTCCAGATAGGGGTAGTTTCATTGATAAT
This sequence comes from Mucilaginibacter terrae, assembly GCF_031951985.1. Lineage (NCBI taxonomy): Bacteria > Pseudomonadati > Bacteroidota > Sphingobacteriia > Sphingobacteriales > Sphingobacteriaceae > Mucilaginibacter > Mucilaginibacter terrae. Next base: position 5,342,300 of record NZ_JAVLVU010000001.1, read on the forward strand.
ATTATCACTCACTACCTGCATGTATTTAGGCTTGCCTTCTTCATCTTCACCATCAGGAACCGAATCGGTACGCTCGCCAAATTTAATAGGCACCGGCAGGAATTTGGCATACTTATCCAAAATTCCCTGTAATTTTTGTTTGTCTACAAACTCTTCCGAGTCTTTATTAACGTACAAAATTATATCGGTACCGCGTGTGGTACGGCTGCCTTCGCTAATTTCAAATTCGGTGCTGCCATCGCAGGTCCAACGGGCAGGTTCGGCACCTTCCTGGTAGCTCAGGGTATTAATTTCAACCTTGTCGGCCACCATAAAGGCAGAGTAGAAGCCCAAACCAAAACGACCGATGATCTCGTTGGCATCTTTAGCTTCTTTGAATTTCTCCATAAACTCAGTAGCACCCGAAAATGCTATCTGGTTAATGTATTTCTTAATTTCATCGGCAGTCATACCCAGGCCATTGTCGCTAATGGTGATGGTTTTGGCAGCTTCGTCAAAGGCAACTTCAACCTGCAATTCGCCCAGTTCGCCGTTGTATTGACCTAATGATGATAAGCGTTTAATTTTCTGCGTAGCATCAACGGCGTTTGATACCAGCTCGCGCAAAAAGATCTCGTTATCAGAGTATAAAAATTTCTTAATGATCGGGAAAATGTTTTCGGTGTGAATCGAAATCGTTCCTTTTTCTTGCATATGTTTAATTTTTATGGATTATTTGAATTTGTACCAGGATTATATCAATGCACGTTCCAATTGCCGGCGGCTTGTCAAATTGGCAGCTATGGGTGATAAAGGGCGTATATTAGATTGTCATTTAAACAAAAAATGTCATTTCGAGGTACGAGAAATCTTTTCGGGTTGATAAGCTAATCGCTTTTAAAAGACTGTTCCTAAACTCTAAACGAGATGGGCATAGTTTGATTATTTAACCAACAGCTTTCCTTGTTTATAATCGCGCGGGAACGCATGCGAAAATTGCTTCATTTGCTTGCGCGACATATTATGGGTTATGGAATAGCTTTCTTTTGAGGCAAGGAACCGTGTGAGTATGGGATAATTAAATCGTTTGCCTACGTTTACCAGTTTTCCTTTTTTGTAGTTATATAAATCGAATACCCAATATGCATGGTTTTGATAGGATAGGTAGCTTTGTCCAATGATCTCGAATTTGCCGTCGCCGTTGAAATCTCTTTCCGTGTTGGCAAAAAAGTCCATAAATGAAATGTTTTGGAAACGGTTTTTGCCATGATTAAAGAGAAATATCTTATGTTCTAATGAACCGGCTAAACCGCTACCGTTGTTATAAATAATTATCTTAAAATCGGGAAAACCGTTATTGTCAATGTTGGCAATGTAAAGTTGTGTGTCGTAAAGTGCAATGTCGTTTATATCAACACCTTCTTTGAGTTTTAAAATAGCCTTGTTTTTGAAATAAAGAACAACGTTCGTGCTATCTTCTAAACGGATTTCAAGTAACTCGACACGATAGTTTTGGTATTTAGCTGTCCAAATATTATCATTGTTTTTTCGGCCTGGTATTTTGTTGAATTTGGCAGTTTGATATTTGATAGGCGGATGTTTTTCGAAAGGATACTGCGCAAAGCAACTTAGCGAATAGATGAGCAGGAAGGTGCCGATAATGTATTTCATGATTTTAGGTTAGGTGTAAGCGTACAAGCTTATGTTTGATATCGATTAGGCCAAGTGGATCTTCCTGCATTTCTTAAAAAAACATGTCATTGCGAGGAGCGATAGCGACGTGGCAATCTCCTCGCGTTTAACCTTGCGTAAGGAGATTGCCACTCCGCCTAAGGCGGATCGCAATGACATTTTGGAGAAGTAAATCAAATCCGAAATCGAAACACCCAACCTCCGGAATTAAAATATAGCCGGATACTTGCCCGGATTGCTATCGTGCATAATGTTGTACACTGCTTCTATAATATCATCAACCGATGGCTTGGTAAAGTAATCACCATCAGACCCATAAGGTGGGCGGTGTTCTTTAGCGCACAGCGTTTTGGGTGCCGAATCGAGGAACGAATAGCCGCCCTGATCTTCGAGCACATTTTGTAATATATAAGCCGAACCTCCACCCGGAATATCTTCATCAACCACCAGTAGTTTGTTGGTTTTTTGAAGCGATTTAACGCAATCCTTATCCAGATCGAAAGGGTAGAGGGTTTGCGGGTCGATGATCTCTACACTGATGCCCATGGCTTGCAATTCTACTGCGGCTTCTTCCACAATACGCAAGGTTGAGCCGTAAGAAATTACGGTAACATCGGTGCCCTGGCGTATTAAATCTACCTTACCCAGCGGCACAGTAAACTCGCCAATGTTCGATGGCATTTTTTCTTTCAGACGGTAACCATTCAGGCTTTCAATTACCATTGCCGGTTCATCGCCTTGCAATAGGGTATTATACATGCCGGCAGCCTGGGTCATATTACGCGGAACACAAATGTGTATACCACGCAAAGCATTCAGCAAAGCCCCCATAGGCGACCCTGAATGCCATATGCCCTCTAAACGGTGACCACGGGTACGTACTATCAACGGTGCTTTTTGGCCGCCTTTGGTGCGGTAGCTCAGGCTGGCAATATCATCGCTGAGTACGGTAATAGCCCAGATCCAGTAGTCTAAATACTGAATTTCGGCAATGGGTTTAAGGCCACGCATGGCCAACCCCATGCCTTGCCCAATAATACTCGATTCGCGGATGCCGGTATCGGTAATCCGCAGATCGCCAAATTTTGCTTGTAAACCGGCAAAACCCTGGTTCACGTCGCCAATGGCACCTACGTCTTCGCCAAAGGCTACAATGCGTTCGTCGCGCTCAAAGGCTGCATCAAAGGCTGCATTTAATATTTCGCGGCCATCCAGCATTTTGGCATCAGCAGCATATTTAGCCGCAATAACAGGCACATTAAGCGGCGATAAAGGCGTATCGCTGAATAGTTTGGAGTTATAGCGCTCATTATTAGCTTTAGTTTCTTCAGCCAGCCAATCAAGGAGTGCCTTACGCTCAGGATGATGTTCTTTAGCGGTTAAGCGCAGTGCTTTACGTACCGCGCCAACTATATCCTTACGACCGGGATCAACACAAGCACGCAAGGTTGTGGCCACTTTGCTCAGTTCTTTTACCGATGAATGGCGGGCCAGTTGCTCTATTAAAGCTGCGCCTTCTTCCAGTTCGGCTTTAATTTCTGATGACAGCTCGTTCCAGGCTTCACGCTGGCTATTGCGTACATGCTTTTTGGCGGTTTCTTCCAGCTCTTCTAATTCTGCTTCGGTAATCATTGCCGAGTTAAGCATCCATTTGCGCATTTGCAGCAAACAATCGTGCTCGGCCTCCCAGGCCAAACGCTCTGCCGGTTTGTAACGCTCGTGCGAACCTGATGTGGAGTGGCCTTGCGGCTGCGTAATTTCGGTAACGTGTATTAATACGGGCACATGCTCGGTACGGCACATTTCAATAGCTACGGTGTAGGTTTCGCACAGGGCAACATAATCCCAGCCGCGTACCTTAAATATTTCGTAACCGTTGGTGCCCGCTTCGCGCTGAAAACCGCGCAGGGCTTCAGATATATCTTCTTTAGTGGTTTGTAAACTGGCCGGTACCGAAATAGCATAGGCATCGTCCCAAACCGAAATTGCCATAGGTACCTGCAGTACACCGGCCGCGTTAAAGGTCTCTAAAAATATACCCTCGCTGGTGGCGCCGTTGCCAATGCTGCCAAAGGCAACCTCGTTGCCATTTACCGAAAACTGCTTTAAGCCTTCCAATTCTTTGTTTTGGCGATATAGTTTTGAGGCATAAGCCAGGCCCAACAGGCGGGGCATATGACCGCCGGTGGTTGATATATCGGCCGAGCAGTTCAGGCTATCGGCCTGGTTAACCATGCTGCCATCGGGGTTGGCAAAGCGGGTGGCATAGTGGCAATTCATTTGCCTGCCGCCCGATGCCGGGTCTTTTTCAATATCGGGGTGGGCGTAAAGCTGGGCAAAAAATTCTTTAAGCGTGCTCATGCCGGTGGCAAACATAAAGGTTTGGTCGCGGTAATAACCGGCGCGCCAGTCGCCTTTTTTAAAGGCCTTAGCCATAGCCAGTTGAGCCACTTCCTTGCCATCTCCAAATATTCCAAACTTGGCCTTACCGGTGAGCACTTCGCGGCGACCAAGTATACTGGCCTGCCTGCTCTCGTAACCTATACGATAATCGTTTATAACAATTTTGCTGAAATCGTTAAAACTCAATTCGTGCTCTGTAAAGTTGCCGGTTGCCGGTAGTGTGCTTTCGGGCATATAAAATTTCTTTAGGGCGTAAAAATAACAAATTCTGTATTGAAAATGGCTTACTCTGCATTTATCATATAAACACAAAGTAAGCATGGTTTTTTATTATTAACTTTAAACTATTAAATTATATTTGTGTCATAACTACAACCATTATGAAAAAGCTGATCATACTTTTTGCGGTAATACTGGGTTTCGGTGTTGCTGCGCATGCACAAGATAGCCAAAAGGCTGAGTTTAAATTTAACGAGGAAAAACACGATTTTGGTAAAATACCAAAGGGCACACCTGCTACTACGGTATTTGAATTTACCAACGTAGGCACCGAGCCTTTAATATTAACCGAGGTTAGGCCAACCTGCGGCTGTACCATTGCCGATTATACCAAAACACCGGTACAAAAAGGCCAAAAAGGTACCATTAAAATCACCTACAATGCTGCCGTTGCATCACCGTTTAGCAAAACTATTGTAGTTACTTCTAACGCTAAAACCCCGGTTAAAAACCTGATCATTTTAGGTGAGGTGGTTGAAAGCCCGGCTTCGCATACCAAATAAGATTTTTTGAATTGTATATAGGAAAGGCTGTCTCGTAAGAGATGGCCTTTTTTTTACCCCACCCCGGCCCTCCCCCGGAGGGAAAATAATACCGTCATTGCGAGGTACGAAGCAATCTCTGCGGATGCAAAGCGAATATGCTTGGTAAATAGAATGCTTCGTGTAGTTCAAAGACGCGTTTAGGGTAGTTTGCGTTAAGGATAGTAGCGGATACCGGCCTGTGCGTAATGCCTGCAGGCGTATGAGCGGATAGCCTGACCCAACGGGGAACGCCCATATTACTGCTAACTTTAATATATTTTTTTATTTCTGCTGTCGTGAAAATTATCCATTCTACACCAAATAATGTTTTGTAATTTTGCATCATGCCAAAAATCTCTAACAAGGGCCAGGTTATACCTGCTTCACCAATACGTAAATTAACCCCGTTTGCCGAACAGGCCAAACTGGATGGCAAAAAGGTTTATCATTTAAACATTGGTCAGCCTGATATTGAAACGCCCGAAGGCATGCTGAATGCCGTTAAAAATATCGACTTTAAGGTGTGGGCCTATACCGCATCAGAAGGAACCTTATCATACCGTAAAAAGCTTACCGAATATTATAATAAGCTAAATTACGGCATCGATCCGTCGAACATTATTGTAACCACCGGCGGTTCGGAAGCGATTACCATAGCCATGATGACCTGCCTTAACCCGGGCGACGAGGTAATTATTCCTGAGCCATTTTACGCCAACTACAATAGCTTTGCCGTACAGAGCGATATTGTGGTAAAGCCCATCCTGTCGTACATTGACAATGGTTTTGCCCTGCCAGCCATTAGCGAGTTTGAAAAGCTGATTACTAACCGCACCAAGGCCATCATCATTTGTAACCCTAATAACCCTACCGGCTACCTGTACTCTAAAGAAGAAATGCAGGCGCTGAAAGAACTGGTGTTGAAGTATGATCTGTACCTTTTCTCTGACGAGGCGTACCGCGAGTTTTGCTACGATGGGCGCGAGTTTATTTCGCCTATGCATTTGGAGGGTATTGACGATAACGTAATTATTATGGACACCGTAAGCAAGCGTTACAGTGCATGCGGTGCCCGTTTAGGTTGCCTCATTACCAAAAACAAGGAAGTATTGCAGGCTGCCCTTAAATTTGCACAAGCCCGTTTAAGCCCCGGTTTGGTAGAGCAAATTGCCGGCGAAGCTGCCGTTGATACCCCCGATAGCTACTTTGAAACCGTAAACAAAGAATACACCCACCGCCGCGATATATTGGTAAACGCCCTTAACCAAATGGACGGCGTATTTTGCCCTAACCCTGGCGGCGCGTTTTATGTGGTAGCTAAACTACCTATAGACAATGCCGACAAGTTTTGCCAGTGGATACTCGAAAGCTTTAGCCACAACAATGCAACCGTAATGATGGCCCCTGCAACAGGCTTTTACAGCACCAAAGGCGCAGGCGTAAATGAGGTACGCATGGCCTACGTGCTCAACACCACCGACCTGCAAAACGCTATGACCTGTTTGGAGGAAGCTTTGAAAGTTTATCCCGGCACAGTAGAACAGGAGCAGGTTGCTGCGAGTGTGCAATCGTAATATTTCAGAATATTGATATATAAAAGCCGTTGCTTGCGTGTGCAGGCAACGGCTTTTTTGTGCCCGCTACTACAAATACAGATTTTACCTGTATTTGTATGGCCACAAAACAAATAGTATCTAAAAGTATTTAAGCTAATAATGTTAGTAATTTTAAGGTGATGTGTAAAAGTATTTGTATTGTAAAGTGTTGATTGTTTGTACCTTTAATGTGATGCCGAAAAAAATGGTATTTTAATATTAAATATAAGTGTTGTGGAATTAGAAGTTGAAGTTCGTAAAATTGTTCAAGAACCAAAGATGTCTTTAACCATGATGGGAAGATTGGTTGTAGCAACAGAGAAAGGTAAGCTTGGTATTATCAAGAAAAGTAAATATCCATCTGATTTTGTACCGGGGTATTATGAGTTAGCCAGAAAATGTTTGTGTGAGACATTTTCTGGAAATATTAAAGGCTATTACGATTTATATTTTGATGAATTTAAGCGAAAGGCCAAAGAGTATAAAAAGATAGCCAGTACTTACCCCAAGGAGAAAGTGATGTACAAAAATCACTTTTATTCTGCTGAAGGTTTGGACGGGATTGTCGCAATGTCTGCTTTGTTAACCCCGTTACTTGAAAGATATACTTATTACGATAACCTTGCGCAAAAAAAGGCCGCTATTATACTTAACAATGTTCGAATTGGCGCAATGGCTGATATGCTGTTACATGACGAATATGGGGTAGACCATGTTGGGTTTCTTAAATTCAGTTTTTCAAAAACAAAATTTCATGAAAAGGAGGCAGCTGTAAAGCTTCATGTTCTGAAAAATTATTATGAAGCTAAAAATATAAATGTGAAACCTAAAGATTGCATTTTGATAGATGTACCAGCGCGACGAATTTATACATTGAAAGATGTGCCCAATATGAAAGAAACACTGCAAAAAGACACTTTATTAATTCGGGATAATTGGGATGTTATTTAATTCCGCTCTTCGATGCAGCAAGTCTGCCATATTCGTAGGTTCCACCTGTGTTTGTAAGTTGATAACTTCTAATATTAGCACCACAAACTAATCTTGCGCTGGCATGAGCCTTATTTTTTTACTCCAAAAATCTAAAATTGCGAAGAAGAATATATAATTTTTTTGGGAGCCGAATAGTTAGACCTCGAACAGACAATACTAACGATGAAGATTATTATGAAAGAAATGAAAGTCGTTTGCAGTTTTGGGTTAACGTTGCCTTAAGTATACTAACGCTTGCGACGCTTTTTGTAACCTACTATTATTCTCGGAAGAATTTGATTTTAAGTACAAAACAATACGAATCCGCAGTTTCTCAGTTTAATTATCAAAGAAAAAGTGATTCTTTAAAAAATATTGCAGATTCACTAAAAGATGTTTTACAAAGAAATAAATATACAGCAGACAGTATTAATGTTACCATAAAAGACTCATTTCAAAAAATTCAATCACTGCATCAGGAAGAACTCAATGAGCAACAGATTGAAATTAATAGGCAACAACTCAAAGCTATTACAAGCCAATCTCGAACGGCGGAACAAACATTTAAAGAGCAACAACTGCAATACAAGGAACAACTATATGAAAAGCGCCCTGTATTTACTATTACAGATGTTATAATAGATTCGACAAGGAGAATGATTCCCAAAATATCATTTCAATTTAGAAACGTTGGGTTTAGAACCGCTCATGTTGATAGTACTGTTTTTGCATTTTTTAATCCAATTAAGCTCTGCTTTAGTTCAACCCCTAATCCATCAAACTTTGATGTTATCCCGAATGGTATGACGTTAACTACCAGCGAGGTTAATATTTATATTGACTGTTTAAAAAGCCCACTAACTCAATATTATTTATTGATATATTACACAGATACTTCTACGGGGATAGTTCAAAAAGAGCCTATATTTTTTACTTATATAAAAAAACCTAATGAACCTGTTTCAACAAAAAAGATTATACCGAGGGATAGGACTGCATTTGAGCAACGATTGAGAAAAGGAAAGATTTTTGTTCCGGGCTTTTGATATTCCTTGCAGGAGCATCAGCTAATCCCCTCGCTCCCGCAAGCGTCCCGCTTGTGGTAATAGCTCACCTAAGCTCAATCGAAAAATCTTTGCATCAAACCACAAGCGGGACGCTTGCGGCAGCATTTAGGAGCATTCAAATTAACCCAATGCCGACGGCAGATAGTTGGAAAGATGCCTTAAATCAATTATTTAATCTTTATCAGGCAGCGGAATAGTTACCTCCACCTGGGTACCCTCGTTGGGTGGAGAGGTTATCTCTACCCGGCCATTAAGCAGCTTTATTTTGCTGCGTATGGAGGCCAGGCCTATGCCGGGTTTGTGTTTGGGGGTATCGTTAATACCCCGGCCGTTATCTTTAACTTTGATGAGTATTTGGGTGGGGCTTATTTTGAGTTCGGTGTAGGCATGTGTGGCTCCGGAGTGCTTTACTACGTTCATTAACAACTCCTGCATGGTGCGATATATAGCCAGTTCAAGATACTTTTCTAACCGGTGCTCCAATCCGGTTAACTTGTACCTAAAATGAATGCCATCTTCTAATTGACGGCACATATCGGCAATGGCTGTTTTTAAACCAAATTCTTCCAGTGTGGCGGGCATCAACTCGTGCGATATACGGCGGCTTTCCTGTATTACATCAGTTAATAAATGATTTGTGTAGTTCTTGGTTTCCTCAAAATCGGCCCAGGGCATGTCTTTAATTAACCCTGCCAAGCTAATTTTTATTCCGTAAAGTACCTGCCCAAGTCCGTTATGTATGCTTTCTGCTATGCGCCTGCGCTCTTCTTCAACCGTATTGAGTGATACCCTGAACACTTCCTGTTGCTGTTCGGCTTCCAGTTTGCGCAGTTTTTCTTCAGCTTTCTTCAACCCGGTTATGTTTGCGGTATTGGTAGCTACACCATCATCAAGCTTAACCACCGATTGATAGAACCAGCCATCAAACTGCTCATGCACATAATGCTTTTCATATTGTTGTGGTATGCCCGTTTCGGTTACCTTAACAAAGTTTTCAAAAATCCCCTCGGTTTCAACTCCCGGATTATTTTGTAAAAGCCGTTTACCAATTACATCACCGTAAGCCTGTTCGGCAGCATGATTGTTGAGTATCCATACAAAATCAATGATTTCGCCTTGCTCATTTCTCAAAGCTTTAAATACCTGTATCATTTCAGGATTACTGTTAAGCGTTGCCTGCAGTAATTCCTGGTTTAAATTCAATTCTATTGTACGCTCTCGCACCTCTGCCTCCAATCGTTTGCGATAATCTGCTTCATTTTTACGCAGGGCCGCTTCGGCCTGGCTGCGCTCTTTTAACTCCGTGTCTCTCGAAATTATAATTGAAGCTGCATGAGCAAAAACCTCGGCCATTTCTAATTCGCTTGGGGTGGGGGTACGCGGCTCTGCAAAATAGATGGCAAGTGTACCCATAACCGGGCCATCGGTGGTGCGTATTGGGAATGACCAGCAAGCCCGAAACTCATGTTTACGCGGAATTTGAATGAAAGGCTTCCAAAGTAAATCCTCTTCCACATCGGCCGTTATAACGGGTTTGCCAGTGTGCATAGCCAGGCCGCAGGCGGGCATGTCGCGACCAATTTTAAAGCCGCTCATGTCATCAGCGTAAGCACTGGTCATGCCGGTGATCAGATGCAAGCCTGCACCTTTTTGTGGTTCCATGTAAAAGGCAGCCCGGGCCTTATTATGGGTATGCTGAATAATGGTATCAACTAACGGTTGCAACGATGCCGATAGCGGCTCGCCGTTCATGGCGGCACTAAAAGCCATTTGCTGGCCTTTAAGCCACCTTTCGCTAACATGTAATGAATCAATAGCTTTTGCCCTTTCAACGGCTGCCCACGTGCGTTCGGCCGTTTCTTTCAGCAAATTCATTTCATGCTGTTTCCAACGCCTTGGTTTTATATTATGTACGGCCAATGTGCTCACCCATACTCCGTTTTTAACCAGCGGCATAGCCATGTAGGCGTTAAAACCAGCGTTTGCAATTACGGCTCGTTCGTCATCGGTAATATTAGGGTCGGTATTTATGTTGTGCGATACCTGCAACTTACCCGTGCGGTACCCGTCTACCAGCATTTTGCCAAAATCCATGTATTTAAACTTACCGATCATGGGCTGTAATAAATTACCCCATCCCTGGTTTATTACTACAAAATCGCCCATGGTTTCGCTGTAATGTGCCTGGTTGGCACCCAGTTCTTCGCCCAGTAAGCGGGTGGCTATGGCCTGAATTTTGTTTGGATCGGCTACGTCTCTCAATGCATCGCTCAGTTTAAGTAAATAGGCATGATATTGTTCCTGCTGTTTACGCCCGGTTATGTCATCAAATACAACTGCAATTTGCCTGCTGTCTTCATCGCCAACCCGCGCTGCGTAGGCCAAATACCACCGGTTGGTAGCCTTATGATAGTTTTCCTTGCGGAGTGGTTTGCCGGTACGGGCAACCTGGTCGTAATCATCAAGCCAATAACGCTCAATGCCGCCGGTTAGTTGGTTTACGGTTTGGCCTACCACATTACGCAAACCGGTTTGCTTTTCAAAAACATGGTTTACCTCTATAAAAAGATAATCTACAGCCACACCGTTTTCATCATAAAGCATTTCAATAATGCAAAATCCTTCGTCAATACTTTCAAACAGGGTACGATACTTGTCTTTCGACTTACGCAGGTTATCTTCTACTATGCCTTTTTCAACCGCTGCCCAGGTGCGCTCGGCTACTTCCTCTACAAGTGATATTTCCCATGATGTCCACCCGCGCGGTTTATTGTCATGTATAGTAAATGTGGCCACAAATCGTCCGTCTTTTACCAACGGTACGGATATGACCGATGGCGATTCAACAGCTATAAAAGCCGCCCGTTGCTTTGGGGTTAAACCCGCATCGGTATGAGCATTAGTTAATACATAGGTGCTTCCGCTGCGCAACAGTGCTATATTATTTTCCCCGAAGGGTGCCAGTAGGAAGCGTTTGGGCATGGAACTGCCTGTTTTTACATATTCGCCCCAAACTTCGCCAATTTCCTCACCCGGCTCACCCTGGTTAAGCGTATACTCAGCTTTGGAGGCGCAAAGTGCTTCAACCAGCATTTTACAAGCTATTTTAGCTATTTCGGCCGGGTTGGCAAGGGGGCGCAAAGCATCGCTAAACTCCAGCAAAAAAATCTGCTTTTGTAAGGCTTCGGCAACGGGTGTAATAACATGGGGTTGCGGCAAATTATTTTTCATAGGTACAGCAAACGCCACAAGGAGCAATGTAATAGCATCAATTAAAAAACGTAAACCAATTATATACCGAAGAGATAGACGGGATTTTTATAAAGGAAAACGCTAATTTTAAACATTGCAAGAATAAATTTGTTTCGAAAACAAATAATCTACTTAATACTTAAACTCTATTTAGTATTAAGATTTTAATTTTTAAGAATGAATGCGATCATCCAGAAGCCCGACTTCCGTAAAGTTAACATCTTATTAGCCGAAGATCATCACATTGTGCGCAACGGAATACGGTCGTTGCTCGAAAAACAATCATTCATACATATTGTAGGAGAGGCTGAAAACGGGGCAGAGGCATTGCAGCTTATTAATGATGGCTTACGGCCTGATATTCTCATTACCGATATTAACATGCCGGGTATGGGTGGCGTTGAACTTATTGAAAACTTGAAGGTTGCATGGCCTAAAACCCGCGTTGTGGTTTTAAGTATGCTGGATAACGATAAGTTTATTACGCGTGCGTTTAATGCCGGGGCATCGGCTTATTTGTTAAAAAATGTATCGCCCGAGGAGCTGATGTTTGCTATAAAACTTGTACAGGCCGGGCAGGAGTATATTTGTGCCGAACTGGGCATGAAGCTGGTTAAACGGTTAGGAACAGCACCTGAGTTACTGCAGCCTGATGAAGAACTTGACCTGGACCTATCAGAACGTGACATTGAAGTTTTGCAATTGATTGCCGAAGGTTATACCAACCAGCAAATAGGCGATAAGCTGTTTACCGGCAAACGCACGGTAGAAGGCTACCGCCAAAATCTTATGAATAAAACCGGCTCGCGTAACACTGCAGCACTCATCAGGTTTGCGCTATTGCATGGAATTATCCGTTAAATTAAACGCCATAATTCATCTAATAATTATTAAAATTTCATAGAAATTTAATATTCCGTATTAATCAATAATTTCCCGCCGTATAAATACTGTAGTTGTACAAACGCTTAAGTGTAGCTTTGAAACAAGTTAAACCTCGGGCATGGTGTGCAATTCCCGCATATTCACTTTTTTCAACTTAATAGTGAATGGTTCATAAGCCAGGCTTTGGCCATTCTATTTTTATGAAGATAAAATAAAGGAGGGTTTGCTGTGAGCAAGAGAATATTGATTATTGATAATGACCCCGATACGCCCGAAGTAATGAAAGAAGCTTTGAGCTATGAAGGGTTTACAGTTCATACCGAATTGTTTACAGATAATATAATGGCTTTAATTAAACTGCACAACCCTGATATAGTACTGTTAGACTATATTTTAAATGGCATTAACGGGGGAGAGCTTTGCAGTCTTGTAAAAAAAGATAGTAATACGGCTCACATACCCATGGTTATACTTTCGGCCTATTCCAGTGTCATTAATTCGTTAGGTTACTTTGGCTGCAACGCATTTGTTGCCATATCCTTTGACCTGAACAATTTGGTTGGAAAAAATTAACGAACTAACTGCAATAGAAACATTAAACTAAAATATAACATTCAGCTGCCTGCAATTTATGAGTAATGATGGAATTAATAAAGTACTCCTGGCCGGACAAATAACCGCCGAACCCCGTTGGCATGATGAAGGTAACGAGCGCATGTTGTGCTTTACCCTCACCACCAAAGAAATAATTTTTAGCCAAAAAGAAGATATAGAACATCTTGAAAACCACCGTATTAAAATACCCGAAAAAAGCCACGCGCTAAAGCGCTTTACTTTTAAAAAAGATGACATTGTGTTTGTACAGGGCAAACTGCATACCCGCTCTTTTATAGATGCCGAAAATATAAAACGCTACAAAACCGAGGTAATTGCCAACCAGGTAGACAGGCATGCACCCGAGATACCAACCGCAGCTCAAATGCGCACCGTTGATTTCGGTTAGCAATAATTTTTGCAGGATAATGTTTTGGGTAAGCTTGGAAGGAATTAGCAATCTTAAAAAAGTGCGTGATTAATTTTTGCCGAAAAGGTACTGACAGGATTGTGCGGGTGTTCAATGTGTTCAACCCCTTCAATGTGCGCAATACGTTTCATGAAATACTTTATGAAACACCGGGGTAAAATCGGGCAATTTCGAGGTTTTCAGAAGCAAAAATGGGGTAGGGAACAGATAAACAAAAAAGGGGTTATTCACCCCTTTTTAATCCAAATTTTTCGATCTTGCTATACAAGTGACTGCGTTGAATATCAATGTCATCGGCTGTTTTTGATACATTCCAGTTATTTTTTTCGAGCTTAAATTTTATGTATTCGCGCTCGGCATAGTCTTTATACTCCTGGAAGTTTTTAAACTGGTCGTAATCAGTTTGCTGTGCTGCTGCTGCCGTTAAGGCACCACCACTACCAATAGTTGCTGCCGTTACCGGTGCCGACGGGTTGGCAAAAGCTTTCACATCAGCATCAGTTATGATCTTGTCGCTCAAGATGATAAGGCGCTCAATCATGTTACGTAGCTCGCGTATATTACCCGTCCACGGCAGGGCTTTAAGGGCTTCTAAACCAGCCTCGCTAATGCGTTTGGTAGGCATGCCGTACTCGTTGCAAATTTCTTCTAAGAAGCTGGTAGCCAGTAACGGTATATCATCGCGGCGGTCTACAAGGGGCGGTACGTGAATTAAAATAACGCTCAGGCGGTGGTACAAGTCCATCCTGAAATTGCCATTTTCAATTTCTTTTAAAAGGTCTTTGTTTGTAGCAGCTACCACACGTACATCAACCTCAATTTCCTTTTCGCCACCTACGCGGGTAATGCGGTTTTCTTGCAAGGCACGCAATACTTTAGCCTGCGCCGAATGGCTCATATCGCCAATCTCATCCAAAAACAAGGTGCCTCCGTTGGCCGATTCAAACTTACCTATACGCTGCTTTACTGCCGACGTAAACGAGCCCTTTTCGTGGCCAAATAACTCACTTTCAATTAATTCAGAAGGTATAGCCGCACAGTTTACCTCAATAATAGGGGCGTTTGAACGGTTCGATTTTTCGTGCAACCAGCGTGCAACCAACTCCTTACCGCTACCATTTGCACCTGTTACCAGCACACGGGCCTCGGTAGGGGCAACACGGTCGATGGTTTCCTTAATCTTTAATATACCCTGCGATTCGCCTAAAATAGGGCGTACCTTTGATACTTTGCGTTTTAATACCTTGGCTTCGGTTACCAAACTACCGCGGTCAAGCGCGTTGCGTACGGTAATGAGCAAGCGATTCAAATCAGGTGGTTTCGAAATAAAATCAAAAGCTCCTTTTTTGCTGGCCTCAACAGCGGTTTCCACCGTGCCATGGCCCGATATCATGATGAAGGGAAGATCGGGCTTAATTGCCAAACCATCGGTAAGTACCTCCAAGCCATCCATGCGATTCATTTTTATATCGCACAGCACCAAATCATAATCATTTTTTTCTATAAGTTGCAGTCCATCAACGCCATTGTCAATGTCTTCAACCACGTAATCTTCGTATTCCAGTATTTCGCGCAGGGTGTTACGAATCGCGCGTTCGTCGTCAATAATTAAAATTTTCGCCATGTTTTTCTTTCCAAAGGGAGGTAGTACTTCCGGTGCTAATATAGCATTTTGTATAGTAAAACAAACACTCGCCAAATTGTTTCAAAAAAAGTTAACCCCTCCTGCAAAATAGCAAAAGGGGTTAAAATACAGCAACAAAACTGTAAGCCGGGTTCTGTGCTGCCTGGCGGCAGTTTCTATCATTAATCTCGTCCTGTTATTGCTAACAGGCTTTATCAACCTACCCATCACGGATACGGGCCGAAGCCTGTACAAAGCGAGCCACCCTGATATTCCGTGACCTATTTGGTCTTTCAACTCCTGAGGTTTACCGCAAGTATAGTCGCCTATACAAGCCGTGAGCTCTTACCTCACGTTTTCACCCTTACCGGCGGTGCCGGCGGTATATTCTCTGTGGCACTGGCTGTCGCCCGCTGCGAGGCGCCTTCCCGTTAGGAAGCAGGATGCTCTGCGTTGCCCGGACTTTCCTCCGCCCAATTACTCGGGCAGCGATAGAACGTTTTGCGGGAGTAAAATTAGTTATTATGTTATTAAGTTAATGAGTTATTTGGTTTTAAAGTTAATTTGATAGTCAGGTAATATGTAACCTAATAACTCAATAACTATTTACCAATAACTAATACTTGGGCGTTGCCTCCGGCCCGGGCTATCCGCTGCAAGTCCTCGCTCCGCTATGCTGCGTTCCGGGCTTTACGCTTCTATCCCTAACGCAAACTACAGTTTGTTTTGACAACAATTTTGAATTTACAGGATTTATGAGGCATATGATAACCTATTAATGTTAGTTAATCGACGCGCTGAATAGGCAAAAACATGTTAAAAATTCTTAACGAAATCAACTAATCAACAACTTAACCTTTAACTACATCACGCCTTCTTAAAACTCTTCATTGCTATAAATACACTAATGAGCATTAAAATAGCGCCTAACAAATACGGTGCACCGGGGAAATGGATAGAAGATGTTTTAGGATTGGTGAAATGCGCAAATACCGAACTCATTAAAAGCGGACCAATAACCGTGGCTATACTTACTAATCCGTTTAGGCCACCCTGTAGTTCGCCTTGTTCATTGGCCGAAACGTGGGCCGTAATAAAACCTTGCAACGCAGGACCCGATATACCACCCAGGCAATACGGAATCATATAAACGTACATTAGCCATCCTTGGTTAACAAATGCTATTAGCACCAAGCCTATGGCGTAAAACAGTAACCCGGCAACAATGCTTTTTTCCTGACCCAGTTTGGGGATGATGATACGGATCAATCCGCCCTGTATACCAATGAGCAGCACACCAATAAATATACCCAGGCTGCTAATGGCGCTTTTGCTCCAGTCAAATTTTTCTACCAGGAAAAAGGCTAACACACTTTCCACTGCTTTTGAAGCAATATAAACCAGGAAGAATGCACTGATTAAGCCCGATACACCGGGATAGGTGCCAAGCCTGCGTAATGTACTAACTGGGTTAGCCCGTTTCCAATTAAATGGACGGCGGTGTTCGGGTGATAATGATTCGGGCAGAACGAAATAGCCATACAGGGCATTGAGTAAAGCCATGCCCGCTGCAGCCATAAAGGGTATTTTAAGACCAACCTCACCCAGGTAGCCGCCTAACGCAATCCCTAATATAAAGCCCAGGCCTGTTGCTGCACCAATAATACCAAAGTTTGCTGCGCGGTTGTCGCCGGTGCTAACATCGGCAATATATGCTGTTGCGGTGGTGCTGCTCGCACCTGCAATGCCTGCAATTATACGCCCTATAAACAGCCAGAAAACGGTAGGGGCAAAAGCCATAAAAGCATAATCGATACCAAATCCTACCATCGAAATAAGTAAAACCGGTCTGCGTCCATACCTGTCGCTCAGGTTGCCCAGCACCGATGAAAACAGGAACTGCATGAGCGCATATACAAAGGTGAGGTAGCCATTTATTTGCGATGCCTGGCTAACGTTGTAATGCCCCAGGGTTTCGAGTAACTCGGGTAATACCGGGATGATAACACCAAGGCCAAGCGTATCAATAAGTATGGTTATAAATATAAAACCAAGTGCCGCAGGGCGTTTGGTTGGGGTAGCTTCGGTCATGGTATCAAACTATCTCCTTTAAAAAGAGATTTAATGAAAATTGTTTGGTGTAACTTTCTCTTCAGTGCTGTTAAGTACAATACGGGCTTTTCTAAAACTACGTACTGCCAGTATGGTGCTCAGCAGCATGAGTACCGCACCCATTAAAAAGGGTGCACCCGGAAATGAAACCGGGGCATTTTTACCGGTAAAGTAGGCAAACAAGGTGGTCATTAAAGGCGGACCAACAATGGAGGTTACGCTCATTAAACTGGTTAAACCGCCCTGTAGTTCGCCTTGTTCGTTTGGCGGTATCTGGTTGCTAATTAAACCCTGTAATGCCGGGCCTGCAATACCGCCAAGGCAATAAGGTACCAATATGGCAAACATCATCCAGCTTTGGTTGGCAAACGCAAACAGGAACAACCCCAGGCTATATAGCAATAAGCCTATGGCAATACTTTTTTTTTGCCCCAATTTGGGTATGGTTATGCGTATGAGTAAACCCTGCACCAAACCCGATAGTAAGCCTACAAAACCTAATGAATAACCTACCAGGGATTCGTTCCATTTAAAGCGTTCCATGGTGAAGAATGTCCAGGTGCTTTGTACGGCGTGGGCAGCAATGTAAATAAGTATTAATGAAGCTATTAAACCGCTTATAGCCGGGTATTTTTTTAATTGCATTAAAGAGCCTATAGGGTTTGCACGCTTCCATTCAAACTCACGGCGGTTCTCTATAGATAAAGATTCGGGTAATACAAAATAACCATAGGCGGCGTTTAGCAAGGCCAATCCGGCGGCGGCTAAAAATGGTAGTTTAGTACTGTACTGGCCTAATACGCCACCTAATACAGGACCTATAATAAAACCTAAACCAAAGGCTGCGCCAATGATACCAAAGTTTTGTGCCCGTTTTTCGGGTGTGCTTACATCGGCAATATAGGCCGATGCCGTGGTAAAGCTGGCACCTGTAATACCGGCAATTAACCTTCCTACAAACAGCCACCAAATGCTTGGCGCAAAAGCCAGAAAGGTATAATCAATACCAAAGCCTAATAACGAACCCAGTAAAACCGGCCTGCGTCCATATTTATCACTCAGATTACCCAGCACAGGTGCAAATAAAAACTGCATAACCGAGTAAGCAAAAGTAAGCCAGCCCCCATAACGGGCGGCATCGCTCAGGTTGCCATGAATCAGGTTCTCTATAAGTTTAGGGAACACCGGTATAACTATACCAAAGCCCGTAATATCAATTAAAAGAGTAATGAAAATAAAGCCTAAGGCTGCCTCGCGTTTAGGTTGTACGGGTTGGTCCATGGCCGCAAAAGTAAAAACTTTTTTGCAGATGATGGTTTGAATGAGCTAATTAGAAGTATTGGAGTCAACAAAAACAGGACTTCCTGTTAAGAAAGCCCTGCGCAATTATCCTGTAAATATACTACAAAAACAGGTTAACCTGAGTGTCAAACCTACCTGTTGTTTATCAGTAAAGCAGCGAGTACCGATGAACAGGCACAATGCATCGACCAATGATTTTAACTTAATTTAACAAATCAAATATGTGGTTTTTATATATCTTGTGCCTGTGATTTCACCAACGATCACACCGTTTACACCTTAACATATCAACCTTACACAATTTGATGAAGAATATTCTTCTGGCCGCTTTGCTGGTTTTAACATTTAATACATCTTTTGCTCAAAATAAATCGGGAATTAAAGGTCTCGTTATCGATTCGGCCACCAATAAACCAATGGAAATGGTGACCATTGGCATTACCAACCTTAAAGATTCAACCTTTGTTTCCTATACCTCAACCACCCAAAAAGGTGAGTTTTCGTTCAGTAGTATACCTTCCGAAAAGCGGCTGGCCATTATTGCATCGCACACCGGTTTTGCCAATTTTGTAAAACTGGTTACCCTTAAAAAAGGCGAAACGCTGGATATGGGCACCATAATTCTGAAAACTCAAAGTAAAATGCTGGGCGAGGTAGTGGTATCGGGGCAGCGCCAGGCCATCACCGTAAACAAAGATACTATTGAATTTGCGGTAGAAGCTTTTAAAGTGCGACCTAATGCCGTGGTGGAAGAGTTGTTAAAAAAACTACCGGGCGTGCAAATTGACAATGATGGAAGCATTAAGGTAGGAGGAAAAGCCGTATCGAAACTCACTATTGATGGCAAAGAGTTTTTTAGCAATGATATACGTATTGCCACCAAAAACCTCGACGCCGCATTACTGGATAAGGTGCAGATTTTTGACGATCGCGAAAACGATCCTGACCATTTAATTGATGATTCGAAGGTGAGTAAGATCATTAACCTTAAATTTAAGCGGGCTTTTAAAAAAAGTATTTTTGGTAAAGTATATGGTGGGGGCGGCAGCCGCAACAGGTTTGAGTCGGGCGCATTGTTTAATGTGTTTAGAGATACCTTGCAGGTGAGCGTTATTGGCGTGGGTAATAACTTGAATAAAACAGGCTTTTCAAGCAATGATCTTTCGCAACTGGGAGGTTTTAATCGTAGTGGGCAAGATGGCATTTACAACGGTACGGCAGCAGTGGGGGGCAATGGCTGGGGCGGTATCGAAAAGATACTTTCGGGTGGTTTTAACCTTAATAATGATTATGGTAAAAAGCTTAAAATGAACCTCATTTATTTTTACAGTAACTCACAGATAAAACGGGTTAGTTCGTCATTTACCCAACAGTATTTAAATGCCGATACGCTATTATCAAATAATACTTACAATGCAACGTCGGTAACCAGCAAACATAATGCTACCGGCCTGGTAAGATGGATGCCCGACAGCACCCTTACCATTACCTACACGCCCAAATTATCATTTACAGGTGATAAAAATGAAGCAAGTGGAGATGCCACCCAATTAAATCGTATTAAACCGCTTACCCAAAGTTTTAACTCTGTTAGTAATGATAACAGCAGTTTGCAGTTTCAGCATACTTTTACCTATCATAAAACATTAAAACGTAAGCGCGAATCGCTTACCATTAATCATAACCTCAATATTAACCCCGACCAATCCACTGATTTTAATTATCTGGCCCTGGCTTCACAAACCGCGGCCATTAAGTCTGAAACGCTGGACAGGCTTACCGATAATGCTAACCGCAATACATCTGCCGGGCTCGACGTAAGTTACCGTTATCCGTTTTCGGAAAAAATAATTGCTAATGTGGGTGCCAGTGGCCGTTACAGCTATGATGCACGCAGGTTAATTGTATTTGATAAAAATCTGCAAACTGGCCAGTATACCGCCTATTTAGATGATCAAAGCACCGATCTTAACCGTAACCAATGGAGCGAGGGAATTAAAGGAGGTGTGTTTTATCAAGTTACCAAAAAAATATCATTTGATGTAAACCTGGCTGGCGAGTTTTTGCAAATACGTAACCGCTTCAACAAAAACGTGCCCGATGCCAAACAAAACTATTTTAACTTTTTACCCTCGGTAAGGTTGCAGGCTTATGATTTTTCGGTTAACTACAACACCAGTGTATCGCTGCCGTCGGTTTACAACATACAGCCTATCACCGTTCGTACTACGCAACTTTACGCTTTTACGGGCAACCCTTCCTTAGTTCCTACCCGTAACCACAATTTCAACGTAAGCTATAACAAGTATATTCAAAAAAGCGAAATGTTTATTTATAGTAACGCCAGTGCTTCGTTTGATGAGAACAGCGTAATTAACAAATCGCAAATTAGCCCCGAAGGTATAACGGTAAACATGCCGGTTAACCGAAGCGGGCAATCCAATTTTAACTTTAGCATAGGTTTAAGCAAAAAGTTAACTACCTCTAAAGTTTGGCAAATAAGCTTCAACCCGTACATGTATTTTTACCGCGCGCGCACATCCGTAATCCTCAATCAAAACGAAGGTTATCAAAATGCAAGCTATTTTTCAATAGGCCAATCGGCAAGTATTGGCTGGAGAGAGATTGTTGAAATAACACCGCAATACGCTGTTATACCACAAATAACCTCGTATAGCGGTGTTAATTTCGAGAAAATTAAATTCACCTCGCATCGTGCAGGTGCCAATTACACAGTAAGGTGGCCTAAGCACATTTATTGGGAAGGAAACTATAATTACAATTATAACCCGTTGGCCGCAGCGGGTTTTCAAAAGAGCTCAAACCTGCTTAATTTGAGTGTGGCACTGCAAATGCTGAAAAAGGACAGGGGAGAGCTTAAGTTATCATGCTATGATCTGCTCGATCAAAACATCAATACTTATCGTTACGCCGGCACCAACTCTATAACCGATAGCCAAAACCATATTTTGAAACGCTATTTTTTGCTAACCTACATGGTTAAGTTTAATAAAACCACTACTAAGTAGCCGATAACATTATAATCTAATATTTGAGCACGTAGTTAAAACAAAATGCCTTTTTAGTACTTGCTTCATAATATTAAAAACGGTAAATGAAGCGTAACGAAAAAATTGTGCTGGCAGTTATTGTCGCAGTTTTTACCCTCGTGTATATAGTTGCTGAGTGTGCTTTTGAAATGACCGATCAACGGCATGAGTACCAAAACGGGTTACCTATATTTATCATATGCTTTTTAATAACGGCTTATTACAGCTTTAGGTACCATGGCTTTAAAAAGTGGGAAGCCTACACCACTTTACTTTTTGGAAGCGCATTTTTTTGGCTTGGAATAGTAACGACTACAGATAAGCTACACTATTTATACGATGCCATGGTTCACAAACAAGACGAGGCGGTTGTGAAGGTGTTAAGCGTTAAAAAGCATTTTGTAAAAAGTTCTTTTTCATACACTAATGTGGTTATCTCCTATGATAATAACGAGGTGGAGATGCAAACCTCGCGCATAAACTTCTTTTTGCTGGAACACAAAAAAAATATACGAATTGTGATAGGTAAAGCAGATGGTTACGGCTATTATGTTACTAAACTTTATGATGAGCCGGGAGAAAGAAGCGCAGCCCGTTATAAGTACTGGAAGTTTTGGTGGAGCCGCAACTGGTTTTGGCCGGCAGCACTCTTGGCTTTTATACTGGTAGTTGCTTTGATGGTTAAGTTCGGTAAACCGCCCAAAACTTATAATTACAATGAAATTCGTGACAAAAAGCCTGTATCATTTTGGCGAATGATGGCTATTCTCATGGCTGTATTGCTAAGCTTAGCATTATTGCTTTACGTTGGTTTAATAGCTTACGTTTACCTTGTACATGGCGGTTGCCCGCATTGCAATTTCTGGAAATAAAGATGGTTCATAATCCTTCCTTGAACTATGAACCATCAACCATGAACAAATGAAATTAAAAGTTGGGTTTCAATAAATACTTGTTGTAGAAACGGAAGATATGCTCGCAAGCTTCTTCGGGGGTATCTACCAAACGGTAAAGGTTTAAATCATCGGGGCTAATATTGTTTTCTTTGCCCAGCATGGTTTTCTCTACCCATTCAAATAAACCTTTCCAATAATCAACACCTACAAACACAATTGGGAAACGGGCAATTTTACCGGTTTGTATGAGGGTAATAGCCTCAAACGATTCGTCGAGCGTACCAAAGCCGCCTGGTAGTACAATGAAACCCTGCGAGTACTTCATAAACATTACCTTGCGCACAAAAAAGTAATCAAACTCCAGCAACTTATCGCGGTCGATGTACTTATTATGAAACTGTTCAAAAGGCAGGTCGATATTTAAACCTACTGATTTGCCACCGGCCTCGTAAGCGCCTTTATTGGCTGCTTCCATAATACCCGGACCACCGCCCGAAATAACGCCGTAGCCCTGCTCCGATAGTAAACGGCCGCATTCAACCGCCATTTCGTAATAAGGGTTTTCGTTCTTGGTACGTGCCGATCCGAAGATGGAAACGCAGGGACCAATCTTGGCCAGTTTCTCAAAGCCATCCACAAACTCGGCCATTATTTTAAATATGGCCCACGAGTCTGACACCTTTATTTCATGCCAGTTTTGATTCTGGAAAGCTCTTCTTATTTTATCATCACCTGTCATATATCAAATCAAATTATAAATAGTTACAACGCTGCAATATGCTTTTTAGCCTTTGAGGTAAGCAGCAAGCCCGCAAAGGTAATTAAACCATTAACGATGATAAGTTCGTTATCAAATACATAACCACCCAGCAGCTCTTTTGATTCGGTACTTAAAAAGTAACATACAGCCGGCGATATTAAACATATAAATGGCACCAGCTTATCATTAACCTGCCTGCTGCTCATAAACAAGCCAAAGCCATATAGGCCAAGCAGCGGCCCGTAGGTGTACGATGCTACCTTAAATATAGCGCTCACCACGGCATCATTATTTACGGCATTAAACAATATAATGGTTAAAAACATTAACGCAGAAAATGCAATGTGCACATAATGCCGCATTTTTACCATGGCAGGGCTGTTAACATCGGCGCGTTTGTTAAAGTTTAAAAAATCAACACAAAAAGACGTGGTTAAAGCCGTAAGCGCCGAATCGGTAGTGGCAAAGGTAGCAGCCGTTAATCCCAGCATAAACACAATGGCGGGTAAAGTGCCTAAGTATTTGAGCGCAATAGTGGGGTACAGGTAATCGGTTTTTTCGACCGTGATGCCATTTTTAGCCGCATAAATGTATAGCAGGGCTCCCACACTTAAAAAGAAAATATTAATGATGACAAATACCGTGGTAAAGCTGAACATGTTTTTTTGTGCTTCGCCTATGTTTTTACAGCTCAGGTTTTTTTGCATCAGGTCCTGGTCAAGACCGGTCATGGCTACAGTAATAAACAATCCGCCCAAAAAGTATTTAACAAAATGGAACTTGCTGGTAACAAAATCTTCCCAAAAGAAAATCTTGGAATAACTGCTGTTTTTAATAGCTTCGGCAGCCTGCAAAATGTTGAAATCTAGACTACGACAAATAAAGTAGATGGATAAAAACACCGATGATACCAGGAACAGCGTTTGCAAACTATCGGTTATAATAATGGTTTTTAAGCCGCCTTTAAACGTGTACGACCATATAAGCACTAAACAAATAAGTACCGTAGCGGCAAATGGAATTCCATAACTATCGAATATAAATCGCTGTAAAACAATAACTACCAAGTACAACCTGAACGATGAGCCAATAGTGCGACTGATTAAAAAGATAGTTGCTGCTGTTTTATAGCTCCATTTACCCAGGGCACTTTCAATATAACTATAAATTGACGTAAGCTGCATGCGGTAATAAAGCGGCAGCAAAACCGTAGCTATAATAATAAACCCCGCCGCGTTGCCCAGTACAAACTGAAAATATGCAAACTGGTCGCCCCCGGGCGAGCCAACCTTGCCCGGTACCGATATAAAGGTAACGCCGCTTAGCGCCGTGCCAATCATACCAAACGCTACCAAATACCACTTGGAGTTACGGTTGGCCACAAAAAAGGTATCATTATTGGCCGATTTGCGCGACGTGAGATAAGATATGAGTATGAGCACCAAAAAGTAGGCGGCTATAAATAAAAGTAAAACTCCTGGCGACATAGTTTCAGTTGTTAATTTTGAATTTTTAAACGTTGAAAAATTAAGCCCTCTCCTCCGGGGAGGGTTTGGGAGGGGTTAATACTTTCGCATATTTACGAAATTTAGTAAGTATAAATTAAACCTGTACGCAATGCACCGGTTATTATTATGCAATTTATTAATTTTGAGCAATGAATTTTTCGTCGAAGTTGCTGGAGAATGCGGTTGCAGAGTTTTCAAAACTACCGGGAGTGGGGCAAAAAACAGCTCTGCGTTTAGTGCTGCACCTGCTTAACCAGGATAATGCCGATGTTGAGCGCTTTAGCATAGCCATGACCAAGCTGCGCAACGAAATACAGCACTGCCGCACCTGCCATAATATATCTGATTTACAGGTTTGCGAAATATGCGCATCCCGCAAGCGCGACCACGGTACCATTTGCGTGGTTGAAGACACGCGCGACGTAATGGCCATAGAGAATACAAATCAGTACACTGGCGTTTATCATGTACTCGGCGGACTAATTTCTCCCATGGATGGCGTAGGCCCGTCTGACCTGCAAATTGATTCATTGGTAGAAAGAATGAAGGCCGGTGAGGTTAAAGAAGTAATATTTGCGCTTAGCGCAACCATGGAAGGCGACACTACGATTTTTTATTTGCATAAAAGGTTAAAAGATTACAAAATAAACATATCAACCATTGCTCGTGGCATAGCATTTGGAGGAGAACTGGAGTACGTGGATGAAATCACCTTAGGACGGTCGATTGCCACCCGCGTACCTTACGAGAGTTCTCTATCCAAATAACATATGCAGCTTTCTACTATCATCATTAATCATAACCAATGCCGCCAGTTAAGGCAGGCGTTAGCTGCACTAAAACAGGCTACCCTGCATTTGGATGCCGAAGTTATTGTGGTAGATAACGCTTCTGAAGACTTATCGCTCAGGATGCTGAAAGCTGAGTTTCCGGAGGTGCAGGTTATTGCTCATGATAAACCTCAGGATTTTGCAAAAGCTGCCAACAGCGCGTTAGATAATGCCAGAGGCAGCTATGTGCTCGTGCTTAATCCTTCGGTTATTGTTGGTGATGAAACTCTCGACAAGTTGCATGAGTTTATGGAACTGCACACCGATACAGGCGGACTTTCGGTACGAATGCTGGATGCGGAAGGAAACTTCATTGAAGGTTCGAATAAAAACATGCCGCCAGAATGGGTTAAGTTTTTTCAGCTATCAGGATTATCGCGCCTGTTCTCCAAATCACGCTTATTTAGCAAACATTACCAGGCCGGTTGGATAGAAGAGTTTGAAAACACCGAAATGGATGTACTGAATAACTGCTTTATGATGCTGCGCAAATCGGTATTAAACGAGATTGGTGTTTTTGATGAACGCTTTAAGTCTTATGGTTGTGATATTGATTTATCCTATCGTATACGTTTGGCCGGGTTTAAAAATTACTATTATGCCAAAACCTTTGTAATACAGCAGGGACAGGTTCAGATAAATAAATTAAGCTGGCAATACATCAAAAACTTTTACGGTGCAATGTTTACTTTTGCAGCTAAATACTTATTCAGGCTGCCCGAGTTGCGTTTAAAAACCTTACCAGGGTGGTCGTCTCCGGCCTATGAGCTTAAACAATAAAGTTATTATTATTACCGGTGCTTCATCGGGTATTGGTAAGGCGCTGGCTTATGAACTGGCTTCGCGCGGTGCAAACCTTGTACTGGGTGCCCGCCAGTTTGTAACCCTTTGCGAAATTACCAGCGATATACAAAAACAATTTAACGTAAAAGCCTTAGCCGTACAATGTGATGTAACGGTTGAAGACGATTGTGCACTGTTAGTAAAGCAAGCCAAATTAACCTTTAACCGGGTAGATGTGCTCATTAACAATGCAGGCATCTCTATGCGTGCCCTCTTTCAAGACCTCGACCTGCAGGTGCTGAAATCCTTAATGGATGTAAATTTTTGGGGAACGGTATATACAACCAAACATGCCCTGCCCGAAATTTTAAAAACCCAGGGTAGCATCGTAGGCGTATCATCAATAGCCGGTTATAAAGGTTTACCCGGCCGTACGGGTTACTCGGCATCTAAATTTGCCATGAACGGTTTTTTGGATGCATTACGGGTAGAAAACTTAAAAACCGGTGTGCACATCATGACGGCCTGTCCGGGTTTTACGGCGTCCAACATCCGTAATACCGCACTTAATAAAGATGCCAAACAACAAGGCGAAAGCAGCCTTGAAGAAGATAAAATGATGACCGCCGAAGAAGTGGCCAAAGCTATTGCAAAAGGCCTTGAAAATCGCTCACGCACACTGGTTTTAACCGGTCAGGGTAAGCTCACGGTATTCCTAAGCAAGTTTTTCCCGGCCTGGTTAGATAAGCTGGTTTACAATGTTTTTGCTAAGGAGAAAGATCCGTTGTTGAAGTAACTATAAACACGTCATTGCGAGGTACGAAGCAATCTCTGA
The DNA here is from genome assembly GCF_031951985.1 of Mucilaginibacter terrae. Taxonomy (NCBI): domain Bacteria; kingdom Pseudomonadati; phylum Bacteroidota; class Sphingobacteriia; order Sphingobacteriales; family Sphingobacteriaceae; genus Mucilaginibacter; species Mucilaginibacter terrae. The sequence goes on from NZ_JAVLVU010000001.1 coordinate 5,369,672, forward strand.
AGTATGTATGACAGACTTGCATCTGCAGAGATTGCTTCGTACCTCGCAACGACGAGATCGTATAATAAGTTATAAAGAACTCACCCATTCACCACTTCACCCCCATTTACATGAATAATTTGCCCGGTGATGTACGATGCATCCTGCGAAGCCAAAAACACGTAAGTAGGGCCAACTTCTGAGGGCTGACCAGCGCGGGCCATAGGTACGTCTTTACCAAATGATTTTACTTTCTCCTCATCAAAAGTTGAGACAATGAGCGGTGTCCAGATCGGGCCGGGAGCAACGCCGTTTACCCTGATCTTTTTTTCGGCCAGGTTTTTTGAAAGCGAGCGGGTAAAGGTTACAATAGCGCCCTTGGTCGATGAGTAGTCAATCAACCCCGGCGATGCACGATACGCCGTTACTGATGTGGTATTGATAATGGTATCGCCCTCGCTTAAATGCTTTAATGCCGCTTTAGCAAAACGGAAGTAAGAGTAAATATTAGTTTCGAAGGTGGTTTCCAGTTGCTCATCATCAATTGCCTCCAACTCTTCCTGCGGAAATTGTACAGCGGCATTATTTACCAATATATTGAGCTTACCTAATTCGGTAACGGTTTGTTCAACAGCTTGTTTACAAAAATCGCTATTGCGTATATCGCCTTTAATCAGGATGCATTTTCGGCCTGCTTCTTCCACTAATGTTTGGGTTTCCTGGGCATCGGTATCTTCATCAAGATATACAATGGCCACATCTGCACCTTCTTTGGCGTAGTGTACGCTTACTGCCCGGCCAATGCCGCTGTCGCCGCCGGTTATTAATGCTACTTTGCCTTGTAATTTGCCTGCGGCCTTATAATTGGAGTTGATGTATTCCGGCTGGGGTGTCATCGCACTTTCGTTGCCGGGTTGATGTTCTTGTGTTACTGCTGGGAATTCTGTGAGTTTATTTTCCATAGTTTAGTAGTTTAAATACTAAACCGGTTTATTAACTAATAGTTTATTTTTAATTTAAATTATTAACTCAACGAAATGTCTGCCTGTGCAAAGTCACTTATCTTACCTAAATCCAAAATCATCTTGCCATCCTCACCTGCATAAAAGGCAGGGATGAACCGCGCTCCCCAAACTACCTCATCGTATTGATATGAAGTGCGCGAGTGTACGGTTTCCGAAAATGCATCATCATAAGCCTTTAACAACACGGCAAAGTTGGCATTGCTGCGTTCCAATTCCTCTTGCGTAATATCTCGTAGCGGGCTATCATCATTCAGCGGGTGTACAACCGTCCAGCTCAAGGTTAGTATGTTAGCCTTAGTGCGCTCAAGTGCCAGCGGAAAAAACTTGCGGACGGTTTTACCGTCAACCTCTTCGTTGTACGAGAAAACCACGCTAACATCAAGGTCAATCAGCGTATTAGCCCGCATATTGGCAAGCCTGAACATCAGGCCACGCTCGCCCTGCAAGTAGGGAGCAACCAGCAAGTTTTCACTAAAAACAATTTTAGCCGAGGGGCGCGAAAACCGTCCGTATAACAAGCCCGTAGCCAAAGCAAAGGCCAGCAAACCCAGCATCGACTCAAAGGCGGCAATGGTATTGGTTACAAACCCTTTAGGGCTAATATGCCCATAACCCACGGTAGATAGTGTTTGCGCCGAAAAAAAGAAAGCATTATAATAATGCTCAATGGAATTTCCGCCATCGGCACCTCTCAGGTTTTGTATGCCGGTTAAATTGTAAACGGCTGCAAAAAACAGGTTGGTTACCAGGTACCCGCTAACAATAATTACCCAAAAGCGGGTCCAGCTCATGCTAATCAAATGGTTGTAAATATCGGTAGTACGAAAAAAGGGTAGGCCCCGGCGGGTTACATTAATTGAACCATCTTTATTAATAGTACGCTGCCTTACCGCCTCACGGCCAAAACCTAAATCATCTTCAGCGTTGCCTGCTTTTTTACCAATTGCCATATAGGGTTGTAGAGAAAAATATATTTGCTATAAAAATAGAGGTATGATTTGCATTTCAAAAAATCAATAATATATTTGCCAACACAAAATCAATAATGAAATTACAAAACAACAACTGGTGGTGGCTTAACGAGAAATCGTAAGGCAATCTCCTGTTTTTGTAAATACAAAATATTACGAAGGGTTGCCCAAAAGGCAACCCTTTTTTTTGCCCCCCAGCCCCCTGAAGGGGGAGCAAAAGATGACTTGATACAGGGACATTATTAAACAATTTAAAAAGGCAGCTCCCCCTTTAGGGGGCTGGGGGCTATGAAAGCTATACTTAACCACTTATTCGAACATAAAACATTCAGCCGCGAGCAGTCGAAAGAAATTTTGACCAATATTGCTCAAGGCAAATACAACACCTCGCAAATGGCGGCGTTTATGACTGCCTATTGTATGCGTATGATTACCGTTGATGAGCTTGAGGGCTTCCGCGATGCCATGCTGGAACTGTGCCTGCCGGTTGAATTACAGGCCGATAATTTGATTGACCTGTGCGGAACGGGTGGCGATGGTAAAGACACGTTCAATATATCAACGCTGGCCTCATTTGTAGTGGCCGGGGCGGGGTATAAAGTGGCTAAACATGGTAACTACGGTGTATCGTCGGGCTGCGGATCAAGTAATGTGATGGAGTACCTGGGCTACCAGTTTACCAACGATATGGATAAGCTGAACGGTAGTTTAGATAATGCGGGAATTTGCTTTTTACATGCACCGTTGTTTCATCCGGCTATGAAAACGGTAGCACCCATACGTAAGGAGCTTGGCGTAAAAACATTTTTTAACATGCTGGGCCCAATGGTAAACCCGGCGAGGCCAAACAACCAGATGGTAGGCGTGTACAACCTCGAACTGGCAAGGCTGTATGCTTACCTTTACCAAAAGGCCGACGTTAATTATACCATTGTAAATGCGTTGGATGGTTACGACGAAGTTTCATTAACAGGTGATTTTAAGACGTTTTCTGCTGAGGGAGAAAAGATAAACAGTATTGCGGGGTTAGGGTTTGATAAGGTAGATGCTGCCGACATAACCGGCGGGCATACCGTAGCCGATTCGGCTGGTATATTTATGCAGGTGCTTAATGGCGAGGCCACTACGGTGCAAAACAATGTGGTACTGTGCAATGCGGCATTGGCTATACGTACCATAGAGCCTGCCAAATCATTTGCCGATTGTTTTTATGAGGCGGAAGAGTCGTTGTTGAAAGGGAGTGCTTTGAAGAGCTTTAAGGCATTGTTGAATTGATATTCAGTTCATGGTTCATAGATGATGGTTCATAGTAAGAATTATCAAGCCAATAGGAGCTACTATGAACTATGAACCATCATCTATGAACTATTAAATGAAAATAAAAGTATGCGGCATGAAAATGCCCGGTAACATAAAAGCCATTGCCGGTTTAGAGCCCGATTACATGGGGTTTATATTCTATGGCAAATCGCCCAGGTACGTGGGTAGCTTGCCTGCCAATGAATTGGCTGCATTACCTGCATCTATTGTTAAAACGGGTGTTTTTGTGAATGAGGATTTGGAAACGGTTAAGCAACTGATCAACCAATATCAGCTTGCTGCCGTACAATTACATGGCGGCGAAAGCCCGGAATACTGTGCTGAATTACGCGAACAGGTTACGGTACTTAAAGCTTTTGGTGTAGATGAAACTTTTGATTTTGAGGTGTTAAAAGACTATGCCAACAGTGTCGATTACTTTTTATTCGATACCAAAACCGCAGCACATGGCGGGTCGGGGCAGGTGTTTGATTGGCAGGTGCTGGATAGGTATAATTTAGAGGTTCCTTTCTTTCTTTCGGGAGGATTGAGTGCTGAAAATTTACCGGAAGTAAAACAACTTAAACACCCTGCGTTTTATGGTGTTGATTTAAACAGCCGCTTTGAAATAGAGCCGGGTTTAAAAGACGAGGAGAAACTTCGCAGTGCTTTTACATTATTGAGAACAAACTAACATGAAATATACGGTTAACGAACAAGGTTATTACGGCGATTTTGGCGGTGCTTACATCCCCGAAATGCTGTACCCCAACGTAGAGGAACTACGCCAGCAGTACCAAAATATTATTACCGACGAAAGTTTTAAGGCAGAGTTTGAGTCGCTTTTGAAAGACTACGTGGGGCGCCCGTCGCCTTTGTACCATGCCAAGCGCCTGTCTGAAAAGTATGGAGCCAACATTTTCCTCAAGCGTGAGGATTTAAACCATACCGGTTCGCACAAAATAAATAACGCCATTGGGCAAATACTTTTGGCGCAGCGTTTAGGCAAAAAACGCATTATTGCCGAAACAGGTGCCGGTCAGCATGGCGTGGCTACAGCTACCGTTTGCGCGCTGATGGGGATTGAATGTGTGGTGTATATGGGCGAAATTGATATGGAGCGCCAGGCACCAAACGTTGCCCGTATGAAAATGTTGGGTGCTAAAGTGGTTCCGGCTACATCGGGCAGTAAAACGCTGAAAGACGCTACCAATGAAGCCATGCGCGACTGGATTAACAACCCGGTTGATACGCATTACATTATTGGTTCGGTAGTGGGACCATACCCTTACCCCGAAATGGTGGCTAAGTTTCAATCCATTATTTCGTTAGAAGCCAAAAAGCAACTGCTTGAACATACCGGTAATGAGTTACCGCAATACGTGTTGGCCTGTGTAGGTGGTGGCAGTAACGCCATGGGCATGTTCTATCATTTTTTAGAAGATGAGCAAGTAAAACTGGTTGCCATTGAGGCCGCTGGAAAAGGGGTAAACAGTGGCCACTCGGCTGCTACATCTGTTTTGGGTAAAGAGGGTATACTGCATGGCAGCCGCACCATTTTAATGCAAACCGAAGACGGGCAGGTGGTGGAGCCTTACTCCATTTCGGCCGGATTGGATTACCCTGGTATTGGTCCGCAACATGCGCATCTGCATAAAATTAAACGCGCCGAATATGTGAACATTACCGATGATGAAGCTTTGCAAGCCGGCTTATTGTTATCACAACTGGAGGGCATCATCCCGGCCATTGAATCGGCACACGCCTTTGCCTATCTCGAAAAGATGAAGTTTGAGCAAACCGATAACGTGGTCATTTGCCTCTCAGGCCGTGGCGATAAAGATTTGAGCACTTATATTAAACATTTCGGATTTTAACACTACAAACCGTCATTGCGAGGTACGAAGCAACCTCTGCGTAGAAAAGCAATCCTGCTAAGCATAGTTTAGAGATTGCTTCGTACCTCGCAATGACGAGACGTTATATAATAAAATAATAATGAACCGACTAAACAGCATGTTCAACCAAAAGAAGAACAACCTGCTATCTGTATACTTTACTGCGGGCTACCCCGAACTTAATACCACTGTCGACATTGCTGAGGCTTTAGAAAAAGCCGGTGTCGATTTTTTAGAAATAGGCTTCCCGTACTCAGACCCGGTAGCCGATGGGCCAACCATTCAGCACAGTTCGCAACAGGCGTTAGATAATGGTATGACGCTGAACGTATTGTTTGACCAACTGGGCGAACTACGTAAGCGCGTTAGCATCCCTGTATTACTCATGGGTTATGCTAACCCCATGGTGCAATACGGTGTTGAACGCTTTTGTGCCAAAGCTGCTGAAGTGGGGGTAGACGGCGTTATTGTACCCGACCTGCCCATGTATGAGTACGAAACCCTGTACAAGGAATGCTTTGCCAAACACGGCTTAAGCAACATTTTCCTGGTAACGCCGCAAACGGCCGAAGAACGTATTCGCAAGATTGACGGCCTGAGCAATAGCTTTATCTATCTGTTATCATCAGCTTCGATAACCGGCGGGAGCCTTAATCTTTCAGATGTTACCGAAACTTACTTTAAACGCATTAAAGATATGGAGCTGAACAACCCATTAGTTATCGGTTTCGGCATCAGCAATAAAGCTGCGTTCGACAAGGCTACTGCTTATGCCAATGGTGCTATTGTGGGCAGCGCGTTTGTGAAATTTCAGGCAGAGGAAGGGTATTTGGAGCGGATACCTGATTTTGTAAAGAGTATAAGGAGTTAAATTTTAAATAGGTTGTCATTTCGAGTGATAACGAGAAATCCTATACAGTGTGCAATGTCTCGCGTATAAGATTCCTCGCTATCGTTCGGAATGACATTTTATTTATATAACTACAAATACGCCTCCAAATCACCCTTACCCTCACGTATTACCTCAAACTCACCCGAGGTTACATCTACTACCGTCGAGGCCACGTTGCCGCCGTAGCCACCGTCAATTACAATATCTACCAAATCCTGGTATTTTTCATATATAAGTTCGGGGTCGGTTGAGTATTCTATAATATCATCATCATCTTTTATAGAGGTAGATAGGATAGGGTTGCCTAACAAATTTACGATCTCGCGTGCTATGGCGTTATCAGGCACACGTATACCCACAGTTTTCTTCTTGGAACTAAGTAGCTTAGGTACCAGTCCGCTCGCATTTAAAATAAAGGTAAATGGACCAGGCAGGGCTTTCTTTAACACCCTGAATACGGTATTATCAATAGGTTTGCTATAATCGGCTAAGTTTCTCAAATCGTAGCAAATAAAAGAAAAATTGGCTTTTTCGGGCTTTATATTGCGTATACGGGCCACAGCTTCAATAGCACGATGATTAGTAATATCGCAGCCCAAACCATAAACCGTGTCAGTGGGGTAAATTATTAAACCGCCACGGCGCAATACTTCCACCACCTGCTCTATAGCTTTAGGATTGGGGTTTTCGGGATATATTTTAAGTAACATAATATTTATTTAGCAAATATATAGTGTAAATAGTTTTAGCAATCGTATAACATAATATTGCCTATATGTTTTTTTGACGGTCATTTAACCAATAGGCACTAATTTAATTGGCAAAAAACTTTTAAGTACCTGGAGGTTAAATATTAAGTGAAAATTTGTACTCCCAATAATGATGTTCTACTTTCGTATGGTAACGTTTTCCTGCCTTATAACGTAAAAATACCCACACTGTGAAAATGAGGTTAGGAGAAGTCGGAATTTCTATAATTTATTTAACTGTTTGCAGCTTATGGATAGCCATTAGCGATCGCATATTGTTCCTGTTTAGTGAGCAATTTACTCCCGCGCAAATAGAATTAATTGCCAGTAGCAAAGGTGTGTTTTTTGTGCTGATTACTACTGTTTTGTTGTGGTATCTTATCAAACGCAATAATAAAAAGCTTATTGACGGCGAACGCCAGTACCGGCAAATGTATGAGGGTAGCCCGCTGCCTAAATGGATCTACGACCCGCAAACACTCCAAATAGTATCTGTTAACGATACAGCAATAGCTTGCTACGGTTACTCGCGCGAAGAATTTCTACAAAAAAGCATACTTGACATTAGGCCCGAATGTGATAGGGAAAGGGTTTTAGAGGGCGTTAAGACAGTAAGTCCGAATCTCAGGCAATCCGGTTTGTTTACACATAATAAGGCCGATGGTAGTTCGATATCTGTTTCCATAGGATCACAGCAAATTGAGTTTGCAAATAAGCCCCATGTTATGATAACGGCGCAGGATGTTACCGAAAAGCTGTTATATGAAACCAAACTCAAATTACTTAATGAAGAATTGCTTGAAGAACGCAACAAACTGAGCGAAACACAGCAAATAGCTAAAGTAGGTGGCTGGGAATTTTATTTGGATAACCGGCACCTGGTATGGTCAGACGAAATGTATATCATTGCTGGGCTATCACCAGATAGCGGACTGAATTTATACGATCTTTTTTTACAACAGGTTAACCAGGAAGACCGTCCTCTGATCGTATCAGGTATTGAGGAACTGATAAAAACCGGGAAGCAATTGGATGTTGTTCACCGTATAGACTTGCTTGATGGCAATACCCGATACATCAGGCAAATGGCCAAACTGGTACGTACACCCGATGATAAGCCCTATAAGCTAATTGGATCGGCACAGGATGTAACGGAGGTTAAATTGTTAGAGCAGGAGCGTAATAAATACCTGTTTAACTTAGAAGATACGCTTAACAGCATCAACGAGGGCTTTTACACCCTAAATTACGACCTGGTATTTACCAAGGTAAATAAGAAATTTGAATTAGAAACCGGGCTTACCAGTGCCGATGTTATAGGCAAGGGCTTAAAAGAAGTTTTCCCTGGCATTGAGGGGCGACTAACTTATACACAGTATAGTAAAGCGCTCGAAAACAATATGCCTGTGAGGTTTGAGGCATACTGGCGTCACTTTAAAAAATGGCAATATGTAGAGGCCTATCCAACCGGCGAGGGTATTGCAGTTTACTTTATTGATATTACCGATAAAAAAGAGAAAGATATTTTGCTTAAAGAGGCTATATCCCGTTATGAAACAGTATCTAAAGCAACCAAAGATGTAATTTACGATTTAAACGTATTAAATGGCGAGCTCAAGTTTTACACAGATGTATCGGGTTTATTAGGATGTGAGCCTGAGGATATTGGTAATACGTTGGAATGGTGGCGCTCTCAAACGCATCCCGATGATATTAAGAAAGTATTGGATAGCCAGCGTATGGTTTTAAATAAAGGAGAAACCAACTGGCAATGCGAATACAGGGTAAGGTGCGGTAAAAGTAACGAGTATAGAAATGTGTATTCGCAAGGTTTTTATGTGTATAATTCTGATTATGAAGCCATAAAGCTGATTGGTGCCGTTAAAGATATTGATGAATTAAAGCGCACGAGCGAGGAAAACAAACGCCTGGCCGACATCATCACTAAAATTAATAATATGGTTATTTTAATGGCGGTTGACCATAGTATAACCTGGGCCAATAAGGCGTTTGAAGAATATACCGGTTATACCTTGAATGAGCTGAAAGGTAAAAGTCCGGGTTCGGTGTTAGGAGGGGATAGGCTGCCGCCGGGAACAATTGAAGAAATTCGCCGGCGTAAAGAGAACCTGGAAACATTTACTATTGATTTACAGCATCATTTGCATTCGGGAGTTAGCCAGTGGGTAAATATTGAATATACTCCATTGTTTGACGATAATGGCTTGCATACCGGCTATATTGCTGTACATCAAAACATTACCGATCGTAAGGCTCGCGAGGTGAAAATTTATCAGCAAAATAAAGTGTTACAGGAAATATCCTGGATGAGTTCACATGAAATACGCAGGCCTGTTGCCTCTATTTTGGGCTTAGCCTATTTAGCTAAAGATACCAAGGCAGTTGACGACCGTGAACAGATCATTGAAATGATAAATACCTGTGCCGAAGAACTGGACGATATTGTGCACACCATCACCAATAAAATAAGTACCGAACTCTACACTGGTAAAGACTCTATTGAACTTAAGGAACTGGATTAATTACAGCTCCTTACGCAGCCTTGCAACCGGAATGTTCATTTGCTCACGGTATTTGGCAACAGTACGGCGGGCAATGTTGTAGCCACGCTCTTTCAATATTTCGGTCAATTTTTCATCGGCAAGTGGGTGGCGTTTGTCTTCGCCGCCAATGCAGTCTTCCAAAATCTTTTTAACCTCTTTGTTCGATACCTCTTCGCCACTTTCGGTTTGTATGGCTTCGGAGAAAAACGATTTTAGCAGAAAGGTGCCAAATTCAGTTTGTACGTATTTAGAATTAGCCACACGCGATACGGTTGAAATATCCATAAGAATACGGTCGGCAATATCTTTTAAGATCATGGGGCGCAGGTTACGCTCATCTCCGGTTAAAAAAAACTCGTACTGGTACTGCATAATGGCATTCATGGTTTTAAGCAGGGTTTGCTGGCGCTGCTTAATGGCATCAATAAACCATTTGGCCGAATCGAGCTTTTGCTTAACAAATTGCACGGCCTCTTTCATCTTTTTATCGCGTTGCGAAGCCTTGTCATAATGCTCAAACATTTCCTGGTACGAGCGGCTTACGCGCAACTCCGGAGCATTTTTGGCATTGAGGGTTAGTATAAGCGTGCCATCGTTATTCGTGATATGAAAATCGGGTATTACCTGTTGCTGTTTGGTATTTACCTCGTTCGAATCGCCCGGTTTGGGGTTGAGCTTTAAGATTTCGTTTATCACACCACGTAACTCCACGGAGTTCATGTTAAGTGATTTCTCGAGCTTATCGTAATGCTTGCGGGTAAATTCCTCTAAATAGTGTTCAACAACCAGTATAGCTTTTTTAATAATAGGATCATTTACATCCTTGCGGCGTAACTGTATCAAAAGGCATTCCTGCAAAGTACGTGCGCCAACTCCCGGAGGGTCAAAGCCTTGAATTACTTTCAGCATTTCCTCCACCTCTTCGTCTTCGGCCATTACGTTTTGCGAAAAGGCCAAATCATCGGTTAATGACATGATAGGGCGGCGTAAATAACCATCATCGTCCAAACTGCCTATAATTTGCTGACCGATACGGAAATCCTTATCATTCATGGGCAGCAGATCAAGCTGGGCCTGCAAATTCTCAAAAAATGAGCTTTGAATGGCTATCGGCATTTCCTTGCGTTCTTCCTCATCGTCGCCGTTTTGATCATAGCGCGATCCGTAGTCATTTACGTTTTCTTCCTGCAGGTAATCATCTATATTAAACTCATCATACTCGTTGCTTTCTTCGTTGCCCGAGTAATCTTCGTCTGGGTCACGGTCGGGGTATTGCTCCTCCGGCTCGCTCATGTTGGTTAAGCTTAAATCTTCAAGTGCGGGGTTTTCTTCCAGTTCTTCTTTAATACGGGTATCGAGCGATACGGTAGGCACCTGCAGCAGCTTAATAAATTGTATTTGCTGAGGCGAGAGCTTTTGTAAAAGTTTTTGTTGAAGGTTCTGTCTTAACATAAAAATAGATGCGCCAAAAATACATCAAACGGCGTATTAAACAAAAGTAAATGTTGATGATTATTGGTTAAGGCAAAACTGCGCCTTTTGTTTGGTGGAATAAAAAATTTTGAAGTGCGGTGTTAACTCGTAAATTAGCTTTAATTATAAACTAAAACTATTAGCCATGTCATTTATTAAAGAGTTTAAAGAATTTGCCGTTAAGGGTAACGTGTTAGATTTAGCCGTTGCAGTAGTTATTGGTGCTGCTTTCGGTAAAATTGTTAGCTCCCTGGTCGAAGACATTATTACTCCGGCTATACTAACACCGGCACTTAAAGCAGCTAACCTTTCTAATTTAAGCCAGTTGGTAGTTCCGGGCACGGCTATTAAGTATGGTAACTTTTTATCGCAAATTATATCATTCATCATTGTAGCCTTTGCTTTATTCTTATTTATTAAAGCTATTAACCGCTTTAAAAAGGCAGAGGCTGTGGCGCCAACAGTTGCACCGGCTCCAACAAAAGAAGAAGTTTTGTTAACCGAGATACGCGATATTTTAGCGGCCAAAAACTAACTAAAAGCTTTTTGGTAAGCGCCCATCGGTTACAATAATATAATTGTTGCTTTTGCTGTATTGGCTCCAATCAACATTGGTAAAGTCTTCTACCGCAAAAGCAGCAACGTTAATGATACGTGCTTGGGGCGCGTATTTTTTTAGTTGCGCGGCTGCACCCAGCTGATCTTCGCTATGAAAGCCGCCGTTTACCTGCATAATTTTGCTGCCGGCATGAGTTTTAAGGTATTTAGCAATGCTCCAGCCCATGGTGGCATCCCACAGGTTTTGCGATTGATAAATTTGCATACCACCCATATTGGCGTGGCCACCCATTATGTTTACAAACTTTTCATAATAAGCACCGGTAGCCGTATCAATAGGCAGGGGAGGCAGGTAAGTTTTGGCAACGGTGCCTAATTGGTTCAAACTTTTTAAACCCAAACGGGTAACCCGGTTGGTATAACGCGAAGGGGCATTGGCAGCAATAACCGGCAACTGTTTTTGCTTAGCCAATTCAACCATCGGGCGGTAATCTTTATAATTTTTCCATGCACGGGCATCACTAATGAGGTTTTTTTCGCGGATAAGGTCATTTAAATATTCGTTCAATACCGGCTGGGTATCTGTTTCAAACATTTCTAATGATAGTACAGCCTTAGCCTGATATTTTTCAACAAGTTTGGTAAACAGCGCCAGCTCAAGTGTATGTCCTACCGAATCATTATGTTCTTCGCCGTAAAATAATACATCGGCTTTAGCCATATCGGCAATAATATCATCTAAAGTGGCCGGCTTTTGGGTAGCCGTATTATATATTTTATAGGTGCTTTGTGCCGATGTGATGAGGGCCGACAACAAGAGTATTAATAAGCAGATGTGTTTCATAAGCGTGTGGTTTTCACTCTAATTTACATGCAAAAATGCATATTCTTAAATAGTAACAATTATATTTGAATACTTTAAGAAAAATACTAAATTTGCACTCCCGTTTTTAAGGAATTAGGAATAACGATATTAGAATATAACAATCATGAAAAGAACGTTTCAGCCGTCTCAACGTAAAAGAAGAAACAAACACGGTTTCCGTGAGCGCATGGCAACTGCTAACGGCAGAAGAATTTTAGCAGCAAGAAGAGCTAAAGGAAGAAAAAGATTATCAGTTTCTGACGAGCGTCGTCATAAAGCATAATACTGGTTGCTTGCCACTATAACAGTGGGGTGTGCCGTTGTTATTTAATAATTACCGGTTAACCAGTTAAGCAATAAATGTATACTTTTAAAAAGGAAGAACGGCTATGCAATAAAAGGCTTTTAGATAAGCTTTTTCATAGTGGTTCTTCCTTTTTGTGTTATCCGTTTCGGGTATCGTGGCTGCAAGCTCCTGAACCTCAGCAAGCTACCGTGCAGGTAGTTTTTGCCGTTGCTAAGAAGCGTTACCGCCGCGCGGTAGACCGTAACCTGATCAAGCGCCGCACCCGCGAAGCTTATCGTGTGCACAAACAAGAGCTTTTATACAAGCCTTTGCAAGAGCAAAACAAACAGCTCATTTTATCGGTAAATTATATTGGCAAAGAAATAAACGACTTTGCCTTTATGGATAAAAAAATGGCTAAACTCATGGTACAACTTTGTGAACAGGTATATGCAAGCACTTATAAGGCTGTTTAAGGCAGGCGTTGGTGCTGTGTTTATTGCACTTATCAAAGTATATCAGTATATTATATCTCCAATTTTGCCATCATCTTGCCGCTACACGCCCACTTGCTCGCAATATGGCGTTGAGGCTATAAAAAAATATGGCCCGTTTAAAGGCGGATGGTTAACTTTGAAGCGCATTGGCCGCTGCAACCCCTGGGGCGGGCATGGCCATGACCCTGTACCCTGAAAATTATTATGAGCTTAATACTTCAAATAGAAACCGCTACCACTGCTTGTTCTGTTGCCTTAATTTTAAATGGCGAAACGCTGGCCGTAAAAGAGCTGAACCAGCGTAACGTACACGCCGAGGTAATTACCGTTTTTATTGAGGAAGTATTTGCTACTGCAGGTAAAACCTATCGTGATGTGGACGCCGTTGCCGTAAGCAGCGGACCAGGTTCATACACCGGCCTGCGTATAGGCGTATCAACCGCTAAGGGTTTGTGCTATGCCATGGATAAGCCATTGATCGCTGTTGAAACCCTGCAGGCTATGGCAGATGGTATGGCCGCAAAAAATGGCGGACAGGATGTGTTGCTTTGCCCCATGATTGACGCACGCCGTATGGAAGTTTATACAGCGCTGTTTGATGCCAAAGGTGATCGTATTAAGCCCACATCGGCCGAAATTATTGGCGATAACAGTTTTGCCGATATACTTAAAGATCACAAAGTGTTATTTTTTGGTGATGGAGCCGCCAAATGCCAGGCAGTGCTGGGCAAAAGTGAAAATGCGTTATTTGATACTGATTTCATAAACTCTGCCACATACTTAACCCATGGTGCTATGCAGGCTTTCAATAAACAAAAGTTTGAAGATGTGGCCTACTTTGAGCCTTTTTACCTTAAAGATTTTATTGCCGGTAAAAAAGCAGGGGCCTGATTTAGTTGTTGTTCCACCGTTTCCAGGCACGTCCTAAAGGGCCTTGTTCCGAGCCATCGAAATAATAGCTGTCGTTTTTCCAACGTTCCAATAATCGGCCAAATTTAAACGAGAAGCCAAAATAGATGTTGCCACCAGAGTGCGACATGGTTTTGGTAACAGCGTTTTCATTTTCGTTGCTGGCGCTGTACAGGTTCAGGCTCTTACCTAATTGCTCACTGCCTACAAACACCTCAAAATTGGGCGATTTGTACATCAGTTGCAGGCCTAAGTCAAACTGCGAATCTTCATTTAATATGCCGCTTAAAGCAGTGCTGAAACCGCCTTTAAATTGCACGTTATTTACCAAAGCGGCACCTGTACCATAGCCGTAAATTTGTTTGGCTAAAATGGCGGTAGGCATGTAGGTGACGCCATCACCGATCTGAAATTTTTTAGCCACCGAAAGTTCGGCCCGGCCTACTATTGGCTTAACAAAGGCTCCTTGACGCGGATTGCTCTCCAATAATTTAGTTAAAGCATCCTGCACATTTTTTTCTCTTTGGGTGCCCCCTAAATCGGTTAGTTGAGCTACGCCGTTAACACGGTAGGTAGTTGCATTGCTTCCCCATCTTATAAAGCCCAGATCTTTAACATTGCCCTGAATGATAAAACCATTCGGTGCAAATGTGGCACCCATGCTTATTGCGGCTCCCGGGCTGCGGAACAAGGGCAGCAAATCGCGCCGCTGAAACTGGCCTAATACATAAGTGCTTTGAAAGGTGCCCCTAAGTCTTAGCGAGGCCATATCAATTTGGCCGGGAGGGACAATCAATTCAGATTGAGTAATGTTGAGATTATTGTAACCTATACCCGAAAGTAAACTCAATTTGACACCTACTGCAAAATTACGGGTTACCTTCTCGCGGTAATTAACGCTGAACTGATGAAATGCCTCGTAGAATGCATTATTGTTAAATAAATCATCATAAACCGGGCTTTGGGCAAACTTGCCTATGCCGTTAAACAGGGCAATGGTTTCATCGGTTACATGGCCGCGGCCATTACCTTTTATCTGGTATGAAAGGCCTACTTCCTGTTTGCCGCTCATGCTGGTAAACATACGTAACATCCCAACGTATACGTTTACGTTGGCCATCATGTTGTTATACTTTCCTTCGCCTATGGTAAAAGCGCTGTTATCATACTTTCCTAAAAACAAGCGCGATTTAAGCGTATACTGGGCATTACCCTGCAAGTAAGTATTGGCATTAAAGTTAGGGATCAGATTGAATGCAAACTGCCGGCTCGAATCGGGGATAAAGGCGGCCTGCGACGGATTTTCGAAAGAATCGAACAGCGAACCTGTATTATACTGGGCATACCGTTGGGCAAAGCAAGAACAACTGATGAAGAGCATCAGCACTCCAATATAAATTTTAGACATTAAATAGGATTATCAATAGTTAGTAGCCAATTATACGTAATCCGTTGGCAATTTATTACAACATTATAAACTAAATGTAAAAAATTAGTTACCATTTGTAGTTGTACTATCGGGCTTGAGCAACTTAATACACAAGTTAGTATAAAATTGATTTTCGGACCCTGATAGCTGGTAGGCTGCGGCATAGTAGTTTTTAAAGCCGGGTTCTTGCTGGTAGACTTCGTTATAATAAGGCTTTAAAAGGCGTTTAAAGGCATTGCCCGCATTTTTGAAGTGAATAAAGTAATTGATATTGCAGCGCTCGGCCACCAGATTATTAAATTCAATAAACTCGGTGCCTTTGCTTAGATACTGGTTGTTGAAGTAGTTTTGTTTGTAGTTATTAATTTCGCGCTGTGAGTTAGCCAGTACCAGGTAGTTATCTAAAATAATGAAATACGGCTTACGGAATAACGACATTACATCGCCCAATAAAAACAGGGGGATTTGATTATAGTTAAACTGCCCGCAATCATCTGTGATCATATTGCTGATGTTGTAGCAAAAAGGTTTTAAACCTGCACCGTTTTTTAGTTTTATAATAGCCAGCTTTTCCTCAAAACGGGTGGTTATTATGGCAAATTCGTTATCCAGCAGTTTGTTAAATTCCGTATCAAACTGTACACCGGTTTCGCTTTTTATTTTTTTGAACAGTGCCGAACGGTCTTTCTCTAACCCGGTTTTTTGTTCCCATTTAGCCAGTAAGGTTTTAAACCGGGCAACATCATTAAAACCGTAGCTGCTGCTGTATGCGGTAGTAATAGGAAATATTTCCTGTAACGACAGTTCAACGGGCGCCATTTGCCTGAAAAGGTCAAGATAGCTCATGGCTGCAGTTTGTTTAAAAGTGGTAAAGCCATTAAAAATCAGGGCATCGCTCTTATAATTTAAACTGAGAGCAGTGGTGGCGGGTAACATCTGCAGCCCTTTAAAAATATCAGCCTGCCCTTTTTTATAAAACTGGTTAAGCAATTTGCCGCTTTGCTGGTAATTAATGTACAGGTTGCCTAAGGTGTTTGAATGCTGCTGATCAGACAAAAGCGCAAAATTGTCTTTATCGCTGGTTTTGTAATTCAAGCTTTCTTCTAAAAGTGGTTTAGAAAAACTACCTGCCCAGATATTGCCATCTTTAGGTGCTATGTAAAAGTTTTTCTGTAATGAATCGGTACGGATGATGTAACCGGTTTTGCCTGCAATTTTAATGGATTGCAACTTTAACCTGGCTAAAGCCTCGGGCTGTAAAGCACCCGTAGCTGGTATGGTAACCAGGTATTCTAAAGTATCATTAGCCTGTGGATGGATCGAAAAGAAGATGTCCTGAGCATTAAATACAGCTTGAGTTGAAACATTTTCTAAAATTAAACTGCGGATGCTGTGCAGTTCGTTCATTTTTTGTTGGCCAATAATTGAAGTGAAGAGTTGGCTGTTGTTGTAAATATCGTAAAAACTGGCATCGTTATTAAACTCAAATACTAATGCAGCCGATGAAGGTATGGTATTTATAACCTGTGCCGTACGAGGCCCTGCCAGGTTTAAGTTATCGAAGTACTTAACTGTTACTACCACGGTAGCCGCAACCAAAAGTATAGTGATAATAATCAGTCGTTTCATAATAAATTAAGTTAGGCAAATGTAGATTTTTACCTGATGCCAATAAAGTAATACTTGCAATTGGTTAATTTAGCCATCTGTTTACGCTGCACATGAATAAAACCATCATTACTACCGCTGCTTTTTTAGGTATGTTAGCCGTAATAAACGGCGCTTTTGGTGCACACGCGCTCAAAGCCAAACTCGAACCTCAGCAATTACAGGTTTGGGGTACGGCGGTACAGTACAATTTTTACCATATTTTTGCATTGCTGGCTTTAGCGGCCTTAAACAAAACCGATAGTGGTTTAACCTATGCAAGCTTCTGGTTGTTTACTTTAGGTATCGTGTTTTTTTCGGGCTCGTTATACCTATTATCATGCCGTGCAATATTGCAGTGGGACTGGCTGCGTATATTGGGGCCTATAACCCCAATAGGCGGCCTGTTGTTTATTGCAGGTTGGATTACCCTGGCACTTAGTGCAATAAAGGCTAAATAACCCACATGTTAGAGTTTGCCGATAATCATCATACCGACCGTTTAACGCTTTTTGCCGAGGTAATACTACCCCTGGCAATAGCTAAAAATTATACTTACCGTGTTCCGTACGAAATGAACGATGCGGTAGCTGTGGGTAAACGGGTAATGGTGCAGTTTGGCAAAAGCAAATTATACACCGCTATTGTAGCCGGTATTGGTACCGAAGCTCCTCAAAAGTATGAAGCCAAATACCTTTTAGAAGTACTGGACGACCGCCCTGTGGTAACCCAGCAACAACTGGAGTTTTGGAAGTGGCTGGCCGATTATTACCTGTGCAACGTGGGCGAAGTAATGGCCGCAGCACTACCCGCAGCCCTCAAACTGGCCAGCGAAACTAAGATCATGCTCAACCCCGATGGTAACATCGACCGTTCGCTGTTGCATGATAAAGAGTTCTTAATTGTTGATGCGCTCGACATTCAGCCCATACTCAGCGTTAGCGATATAGTTAAACTGCTGGGGCAAAAAATTGTAATGCCGGTGCTTAAATCAATGTTCGATAAAAACATTATCCACATTAGCGAGGAGGTAAGCGAACGTTACAAACCCCGCAAGCGCAGTTACATCAAGCTGAATAGTTTATATAACGAGCCCGATATGCGTCGCGAGCTTTTTGCCGAACTGGAACGCCGTGCACCCAAACAGGCCGATGCCGTGCTGGCTTATCTTAAACTATCGCGCGAGCAACCCCTGGTATCAAAAAACGATTTAATGGAAGCCAGCGGTGCCAGTGCTGCTATTATCAAGGCAT
The DNA here is from genome assembly GCF_031951985.1 of Mucilaginibacter terrae. Taxonomy (NCBI): domain Bacteria; kingdom Pseudomonadati; phylum Bacteroidota; class Sphingobacteriia; order Sphingobacteriales; family Sphingobacteriaceae; genus Mucilaginibacter; species Mucilaginibacter terrae. The sequence goes on from NZ_JAVLVU010000001.1 coordinate 5,387,966, forward strand.
TGAGCGATAAAGAGGTGTTTTACATCGAAGAGCGCAATGTAAGCAGGTTGTATTATGAAGAATTTGACTTAGCGGCTAATTTTGAATTAAGCGAGGCACAGCAAAACGCGCTGACTGATATACAAAATCATTTTAAAGAAAAAGAAGTGGTACTGCTGCACGGCGTAACCTCATCGGGTAAAACCGAAATTTATATAAGGCTGGTAGAGGAAGCATTACATGCCGGTAAACAAGTGCTATATCTGCTGCCCGAAATTGCCTTAACCACCCATGTTATTGAACGCCTGCGCAAGTATTTTGGTAACGATATTGGCGTGTACCATTCCCGCTTTAATGATAACGAAAGGGTAGAGGTTTGGCAAAAGGTGCTCAATCATGAGTATAAAGTGGTTTTGGGTGCACGTTCGGCGGTGTTTTTGCCGTTTGATAATTTGGGTTTGGTGGTAGTGGATGAGGAGCACGAAACCTCGTACAAGCAATTTGACCCCGCGCCGCGCTACAACGCGCGCGATGCCGCTATTTACCTGGCCGGCCGGTACCAGGCTAAAGTATTGCTCGGTTCGGCCACACCATCGTTCGAGTCGTACTTTAACGCCCGTACAGGCAAATTTGGTTTGGCCGAAATTACCGAACGGTTTGGCGGTGTAAGCCTGCCCGAAATTGAGGTGGTGAGCATTACCGAAGAAACCAAAAAGAAAACCATGCAGTCGCACTTTAGCAGTGTGCTCATGAATGATATACAAACGGCGCTCACCAACAAAGAGCAGGTCATATTATTCCAAAACCGTAGGGGATATGCACCCGTGCTGGTATGCCGGGTATGTGCATTTACACCTAAATGTATTAACTGCGATGTGAGTTTAACCTATCATAAAAGCAGTGCTCACCTGCATTGCCATTATTGCGGCTATAAGGAAGAAAGCCTGAGTGTTTGCCCCGCCTGTGGTTCAACCCACCTGGAATACAAAGGTTTTGGCACCGAAAAAATAGAAGACGAGTTACAGGTTTTATTACCTGATGCCCGCATTGCCCGTATGGATTTAGATACTACCCGTGCCCGTAATGCTTACCAAAATTTGCTCAACGATTTGGAAGAAAAACGCATTGATATACTGGTGGGTACCCAAATGGTAGCTAAAGGACTTGATTTTGCCGATGTAACAGTAATAGGTATTATCAACGCCGATAGCTTGCTCAAATATCCGGATTATCGAGCCAACGAGCGCAGTTTTCAAATGCTGGCACAGGTAAGCGGCAGGGCAGGGCGCAGGGGTAAGCAAGGCAAGGTGGTTATACAAACCTATAACCCGCAGCACCGGGTAATTGGCCAGGTTATAAGCAACGATTATAAAGAACTGTACCTTAGCGAAATAGACGAGCGTAAAAACTTTAAATATCCGCCCTTTTACCGCATTATCCAGATGGATATTAAGCACAAGGATGCCGAGAAATTGCACTACCAGGCCGAATACCTTGCAGTAGAATTGCGTAAACACTTTGGTGACAGGGTAATTGGTCCCGAATACCCGCTTGTAAGCCGTATACGTAACTTTTACATCAAGAGTATTATGCTAAAATTTGAAAAGGATAACATATCTATTGTGAAGGTAAAATCAGTGATACGCGATGTTATCCTGCAGTTTCAAACCACACAACTCAGCAAAGGCTGCATTATACAGCCCGATGTAGATCCGTATTAATACTTAGCGTTTTATATCATACAAGTGAATAAAGTTGGGGCCATTTGCATTAAATCCGCAGGCAAACTTTCGTTCCGATACCGAGTATGAAATGTCTACCTTAATGTTATCTATTTTAAAGCTCTCGGGTAAATTATCAGGGCTGTAATTAATATTATCAACTCTTATAAGCCATCCGCAACCATCTGCCGCCGGGGTACATCCATCAATAACTGTGGCTGAAGTAGCGCTCAGGCGATCGCTATTTTCACAATTGTCTTTTTTACAAGCTGTAATCAATGTAAGTATCACCACTGCTTTTAGGGCATGCTTTAAGTTGTTAAGTGTTTTCATAAACGTGCTTTTACAACACATTACGTTTAACTACCGTATAACGAAACATTGATACATGTTATCAAATTGTTAACAATGAGATGTTTATGCGAGAAATGACAATGACGTTCTACAGGTGAGAGCTTTTAACTAAAAGTATATAACGAGTATATGCCTAAAGGCTTAGTATTCATAATAGGAATATGTCATATAAATCTCACTAAAATGGCTCTCTTATTAGTTTTTAATTAAATAGATTCATTTATTTGTGGAATAATATCTACCGGTATTAAATACAACTATGAAATTGGATAAGGCGGCCCACCCTGCTGGCTTCGAAGTATTGTTTTATCAAAACCCGCAACCTATGTGGATTTTTGATGTGCATACTTTAGGTGTTTTAGAAGTTAACAATGCTGCTTTAGTACGTTATGGATACAGCAGGGATGAATTTTTGAGCAAAACGATACGCGAACTGCGCCCGCCTGAGGATGCGGAGTTTATTGACGAAATTTTACCGCAGATTAGAAGCACAGAAACCAATTACCGGGAGTTTAGGCATTTAACCCAGGACGGACGAATTTTATATGCCGAAATTATATCATACAGTATAAATTATAATGGTGTGGCTGCCCGTGTGGTTTATGCCCGTAATGTTGATGAAGCGAGGGAACTTGCCGGTAAACTTAAACTTACCCAACACCGGTTGCTGCAGATATTGGAAACAACGGTGATCGGTTTTTTGCAGATTGATTTTGACTGGACCATTAACTACTGGAACCATGCCGCCGAAGATTTAACAGGCTATTACAGGGATGCCGTACTGGGTCGAAAGCTATGGGACGTGTTGCCAGAGATAAGGCATTCCAACTTTTATAAATACCTGCACCAAACCATGGAAGAGCGTCACAGCATTGATTTTGACGATTACTTTTGGCCTACGCAAAAGTGGCTTGTGTGCAATGCCTATACTACAGAGGAAGGTATAATTATTCACTTCAGAGACATAACCCGCAAAAGGCTTGCGCAGGAAAACCTGCTTGAGAAAATTGACCAGCTAAAAGAAGTGTCGTTTTTAAACTCGCATGCTTTGCGTAAACCTATTGCCAGTTTGTTGGGTTTAACACAATTAGTTAGCGGCGATATGATAACCCCTCAAGAGTTTAAGCAAATATCGGCGCTTATTAACGAGTGTAGTATTGACCTTGATAATATTGTTAGGGAAATTAACCGCAGGGTAGGCGATGAAGAGTACATGCAATTGCTGGATATTGAGGCTTCAGTTTTTGATTTCGGAAATTTGGTAAAAGATGTGGTTGCTAAATTGCAACCGCTATACAAGCCTACAAAAATTGCAATTTCGGGTATTACTCATCAGCAATTTTATGGCCTGCGGCAAAGTATCGAGATGGCCTTAATGTATTTAATTGAAAATGCGGTAAGGTACTCGGCACAAGGCAGTAATATCTACATTAAAACTGAAATTATAAATCAAAATATAGTACTTTCAGTTGAAGATGAGGGAGTTGGAATGGACATGGAGCAATTGCAAAACTTGTTCATTAATATAAACCGCCAAAAACATGTAAGCGCCACGTTAGGGCTGCCTAAAATTAATGAAGTTTGCCGCCGTCATCATGGTAGTATGTGGATTGAAAGTATACCCGGCAAAGGTTCCGAATTTTTTCTGAGGTTCCCGCTGTCAAATGTATCGGCTTATAAGGCAACCGGTAAAACCGATTTTTCGGTGTATCATAATGCTACCTGTGATATTGGTTACAATGCCGGGCTTGATATCAGTATATTAAACTGGACCGGTTTTCAAAATTACTACACTGTTAGGGATGGATGCCTTGAATTAATAGAGATATTAAAGAAAGAGCCTTGCAGCCGCGTTATTAATAACAACTCTGAGGTTGTTGGTGGCTGGATGGATGCCTGTGATTGGGTAATAGACACGCTATTTCCGTTGGCCGAACAAGTGGGGATTAAGTACGTGGCATGGGTGTATTCTCCAAGTACATTCAGTAAACTATCGGCCGCTTACATGCTCATGAAGCTTAATACCAGTATAGTTATTGAAGGTTTTGCCGATCAGCAAAGCGCCGAAGACTGGCTTTCAGGACTTGAGTAAGTTTCTTATTGATACTGTTTTTTTAATGGCTGCGTAAATTTTATGCAGCCATTTTTTGTGCCTGTGAATTGTTATTAAAGTAGTAAATAAATAATTGATTGTTAAATATTTATAACATTTAAAATGTCGTAGTTTATCTCAGTATGACAGGCATAACATCAACGCTTATCTTAATAGCTGCCAACATTTTTAAACAATCATGCGTTTATTGCTTGTATTAACTATTAGTTATGCTTTTAGGCGCAAACAACACGCATCAACAACACAATAGCGAAGAAGCTTTCATTGTACAGCTTATAAATCATGAGCGGTACACAGAGGCTTACGGGTTGCTTTTAAAAGAGCAGCCTGGCAATCCTGCTACGTATTTTAATACAGCGCTCTGTTTGTACTGGGTGCAAAATTACAGTGCAGCCCTGCAGTTTTTAGATAAAGCCGACATGGCCTTACAGGGTATGGCTAACCTATCAGCGCAACCACCCGACGCTGTTTATCAATCCATCATAAACAAGCAAAACCAAACCAACGACCATTTTATACCGGTAGATAAAAAGTATGTACTACTTTTTGGCAACCGGTTTAGGGATGCCATTGTACGTTTAAAAACCGATTGCTGGCTACAGTTGAATGAATGGGGCAGGGTAATTGAAACAGCAACTCCTCTACGGCATAAAAATTATGGCAACATAACTTATGCTTTGCAAACAGCCCAAAATAAACTTTCACAATCATGAATGAATTTAATCAGATCATAGACGCTTATCAAAAGAACATGTTTGCTCAAGGGCAACAACCTATTAATGTAAGTGCATTATACCAGGCGTTGCCTGATATTAATATTAAGAACGATAGCGAAGAAAGCCTGTATCATGTGGCTGCCCGTTTTGCCGATGCCCAGGCAGTGAAATTTTTAAAAGATGCCGGTTTAAAACCATCAACCGATAAATATGGTAACACGCCTCTACATGCACTTACCACTACCCGGTACGATTTTAAAAGCGAGCAACTGGAGACCAAAGCTGCGCAGATTTATGATACGGCAACCGCATTGCTTGAGGCAGGGGTAAATGCTAAAAAGAAGAATGACTCGGGCAAACTGGCGTATTACGAAGCTGGTTTGCAGTACATGTATCCATTTTTGCAGGCCATGGCCGATGCCGGTATTAAAATGAATGCCACAGCCGATGAAGGCAAGAACCTGCTGCACACCATTTGCGATAAACTGGTGCACCGTAAAGATTTGCCGGGTGCAATAGAGGCTGCTACTAAAACAGCCCGTATCCTCCTCGAAAAAGGTGGCATCGACCCTAAAGATAAAGATATTTTTGAAACTACCCCCTTAACCTATGCGCAGCGGAGCGGTGTTAAAGAAATTGCCGCCCTGCTATCAGGCAACGAGGCCGACACTGCAACCGGCGGCATGACCATACACGAGGCCGTATTAAACCGCGATGTTACCGCTGTTGAAGCTATTATAAAAAGCGGTGCCGATTTGGATGAAATGTCTGATCATTACCGCCGTACAGCACTTATGCTGGCTTGCGAGTACCCGTCGGCACCCATGGTGGAGTTGCTGCTTAATGGTGGAGCAAATGTTAATTACCGCAGCGGTACAGGCGAAACTGCCGCTTTTTGCCTAATTACCAAAGGTATAAGCAATTTTGGCCGGGGCATGAGTCAGGATTTAAAAGACATAGTGAGCATGTTGCGCAGTCTTATTGCTAAAGGGCTTGATATGGATGCCGAGGTAAATCATGAAGGCGATACCGTGTTAAACCTGATTTGCCAGGCCGGTTACCTGGCCGATTTAAATACCCAACTGGCCGAAGAGATGGTTGAGGCTGGTTGCAATATTAATAAGCCTAACCTTGCCGGTAAAACACCGCTCATGTCGTTTGCGGCACGTGGTAACGAGGCCAAATACGGTATAGCCGAACTGCTGCTCGATAACAATGCCGATGCCACCTATGTAGATAAAACCGGTAATACCGCGCTGATGTATGCCGCCGCCAACCCCGATAAAGCATCGGCCAAAACTATTACCGGGTTGCTGCTGGATGCCGATACTTCAACTCTTGAAAAGGTAAATAATGCCGGGCAGACCGCTATGGATATTGCTGTAAATAACAATAACGAAGCAGTAGTAAAACAAATACTTACCGTAACCGAATAACTTATTTGCTATGGATAACATGTTTTTAAATGCATGTAAAAATGCACAAAAAGGAATTGTAGAAGCCTTCCTGAAAAAAGGTGGGATTAACGTTGATAAACGCGACGGATTAGGTAATACGCCACTGTATTACGTATGCAGCAAAGGCGCTAAAGATATAGTTAAGCTGCTGATTAATGCCGGAGCCGATGTTAACCTGGCTAATAACACCAGCGAAACACCGTTGCATCTGGCTGCACGGGCAGGCAGTAAAGAAATTATAAAAATGCTTGTTGATGCCGGGGCTGACGTAAATGCCGGTAATAATACTGGCCAAACACCTGTATTTTATTCGGTGCTGGCTTATAAAACCGAAACTGCGCTGTACCTTATTACTTTAGGTGCCGATACCGGGGTAAAGGATAATGGCGGTTATAATATTTTTGACCATGCAACTGCCAATGGTATGCGCGAGTTAATAACTGCTTTAGGCGAGGCAAACACCGTGCAAAAGGATGATCATGGCAACACGCCGTTGCACCAGGCTGTGTATAATAATCAGAGCGAAACTGTAATGGCCCTGCTTAAATCCTCGGCAGCAAATGTTAACGAGTTGAATAATGGCGGGGTTAGTGCGCTTATATTAGCAGTAAATAACTCAAATATGCATGTGGCCGACTTGCTTATAAAAAATGGTGCCGATGTTAATTTGCACCTGCACAACGGTAATTCGGCACTGCATTATGCGGCTGGTAATGGGTAATCATCATTTGGGTAAGCTTTTACTGCAATCGGGTGCCGACATTAACTCGCGTAACAGTTTTAGCGAAACACCGCTGATTGTTGCCGCACAATGTGGGTTTAACGATTTTACCGCAATGCTTATTGATAATGGTGCCGATGTTGCTGCCGTTGACAATAATGGCCGCAGTGCCATGGATTTTGCAAGCGAAAGCGGTTATACCGAAATACTGGAACAATTGCTTGCCGCAAGCTAAATACTTATATTATTGATAAATAATAATCCCCATCTATTAATATCTATGGATGGGGATTGCTTTTAAAAAGCAATGAAACTTTGTATTATTCAAGCACTTAACAATTGCACATAATTTGTAGTTTAGCGTTAACCAAAACTTAAATTATGTCTTCTTTTTTTAAAGTGCCGTTATTAATGGTAGCCTTGCTTTGCGTTGGTACGCTTTGGGCAAAACCCAAGGTCTTAATATTCAGCAAAACGGCCGGTTTTCATCACAATTCAATTAAGCCCGGAATAGCGGCCATTCAACTGTTAGGCAAACAAAATGGTTTCGATACCGATACCACCACCGATGCCTCAAAGTTTACCTTCGATAATTTAAAGCAATACGCTGCTGTTGTATTTTTGAGTACCACCGGCGATGTGCTGAATGATGCCCAGCAAACCGAGTTTCAAAAATATATACGCTCGGGCAAAGGTTACGTAGGCATACATGCCGCCACCGATACCGAGTTTGACTGGCCCTGGTACGGCGAGTTAGCAGGGGCTTACTTTAGCCAGCATCCTAAAATACAAGAGGCAGTTTTAAACGTAGTTGAACCCGCCAACGGATTTACCCAACACTTACCCGCCAAATGGACAAAAACCGATGAATGGTATAACTTTAAATGGATATCAGACAAAATTCAAGTAGTACTTACCCTCGACGAAAGCAGCTATAGCGGCGGAACCAATGGTGCAAAGCATCCCATGAGCTGGTACCACGAATTTGACGGCGGCAAGGCATTCACTACTGCCTTAGGCCACACCGATGAATCATATACTGATGAACCATTCCTCAAGCACCTGCTGGCCGGGATAAATTATGCAATGGGAAAGAAAGTAAAATTGTAGTTCTATCAGAGGAGAAAACTACCTATCGTTCGAAATGACATGATAGGACATAGGATTACAATAAATAAATCCCGAGTCCACAATCAAAAAACTACTCACTTACCAGCGTTACGTAGCTCCGAGCAGGTAGTTTGAACTGTAACTGCCCGTTGGTTACTTTTTTGCTGCCCGCTTCTTTGGCGCTGTTTTCGGCATTGGTAATCATTATCTTAAACTTTTTGGCCGATGCAGGGATGCCGGTGATCGTAACCGGGCGTTCGGCACTGTTATTTACTAAGTGCAGCGTGTAATTTCCCTTGCTGTTATCGCCCAATGCGGCGCATGATATATCGTTATTGCTGCTGGATAAGGGCATGGCATAAAGGTCTTTCGAAGTAGATGCCAGCTGTTTTAAATTCCAAAAACGCTGGGTTGGACGCAACGCCCCGTTATCGCCAAATATACCACCTCCTGCAAGTGGCGAGTAATCGGCAGTTAGCTGCCATTGCAGTATGGATGCCGGTTGACAAATGGCCAGTAAGCGGGTATATAAGTTAATTTCGTCGATAGCGTAAACAGGTTCCTGAAAAATGATGGGGTATTGCCATGCAGCTGCATCAATGCTGCCCTCGCCAACCAAAAGCGGCACGTTCATTTGTGTTGCGGCCTGTGCCCATTTTTGTAACGTTCCAGTTTCCCAACCACGCCATGAGTGAAAGGATATGGCGCCGATATAAGGTTTAGCGGCCGGGTCTTTCATCGCCGCATCTAAAAACAACCAGCTGTTTGCATCCGAATTATCGCCCAGTAAAAGTTTAGTTTTTAAACCTTTGCTTTCCATATAAGCACCAAAGCCTTTTATAAACTCCGCGTGCTCTTGCGCCGTCATACGGATGTTAATACCCAGGTCCGATTCGTTGAACGAAAAGTATTTAGCTTCAACGCCATAATTGTCTTTTAAGTAAGTGAGGTAACGGGTAAGCGAACGGTAAATATCCGTCATTACCTCCTTGCGCAGCGGGTTGCCCCAAATGTTGTTAACAGGCCCCTCGTGAAAAGTGCCTTCAATAGCCCAATCAGGGCCCGACCATGCCGATACAATTACCGGCAAGCCAATTATTCCAAGCCGCTGAGCCATTTTCATAGCATCGGTTACCTGTGATGGTAGTTGGTTTTGCTGGGCAAGGTCCAATGGATTAATATCCTTGTTAGGTTGCCAAAAACGCCATGGCATTTCAACGCGGCTCCAGGCCAATGGCAGGTTGTTGAGGCTGTAATCTATTACCTGCGGGTCGGTAGTAGGGTTTTGCAGCCTGAAATTGCCGCCAAAACCGTCAAACTTACGGCCTTGCTGTGCGGTATTTAAAGTTAAGGTAGCAGGTGATTTATCCACCTCGCCATTGGCTTCAATTTTATAAGTTTTTTGTATCGATTCTCCTTTTTTTATAGATGCTGCACGTATGGTAAAATATACCAGTACTTCGCCCGTTTTTTCGTCTTTACGCAGCAGTATTGAATCGCGGTCGTTGCTTTTTACTTTGAGTTCCAGGTTGGCTGATTTAAACTCAAAACCCTTTGCCATAGTTCCGCTCAGGCCTTTGATAGCAGCAGTAGTTAGGGTTGAGGTATTAACCGGCTTATCATCATCGGTTAGTTTTAATTGTATTGCGTTATCGGGTGCAAGGGGTAGCCTTACCATAAAATAAGCACCCACAAAATTAGTATCGGCATGGGCAGTTAACTTTACATTGGCCTGGGCCTTGGTACTGCCTTGTTCGGTAACTGTATTTTCGAAATAAAGGCTATCAAGGTTGGTATTAACTATCTGTTGGTTACCGTTGCGGTTATATACGGGGCGTTGCCTTTCGCGGGCGGTGGTGAGTATTTGTACGCCATCGCTCTTAATGTATTGCAAACTGGTTTCGAAACGCAGTAACTGGCCTTGCTTGCGTATGCCGGTAATGTTACCCCAGGGAGCTAATTCGGCCTGACTGTGTGCTTCATTTACCAACATAACCATAGCTGCAATTACAACGAGAAAATATTTCATAGAGGACGTAAAAATATAAACTTTTGCCTCATTATACGGGAGTCTTGCATGGCAGGTTCGTAAGTTTTTCGAAATTCAAATGTTCAATTTTGAATTTTTTAAATGCCATGCTTTTTCCATGAGTCAAAAAGTTAAAATTCGACTGGTGAAAGACCGGATGGTTTAAAGGAGCCGTGTTAGTGAACAATATACAATAACAAGCATGTCATATCGAACAATAGTAATCGAACTCTTTCAAATTGCTAAGCTAATCGCCTCGAAAAGATTTCTCGTACCTCGAAATGACAGGGTGGAATACAGTGAAAAGAATAAATCCGAAATCGAAAATCCGACCTCCGAAATCCAACTAAGCTTCTTCCAGTTCCAATTGCTTTTCCTTACGACGGGTTTCGCGCCATCCGCTGAAAAGCAGGTTGCGGTCGAGCTCTGGTTTGGGGAAGAAAAGGCTGGCAATATATCCCACAAAAATAACTACGAGGTGACTGTACACGCCCAACATAAGTTTATTGTGCGTAAAGTTGTATTTACCCAAATCAAGCAGCAAGGTTTTGTTTTCGCCAACGCCAATAGGGGTAGAGGTTAAAAATGCGTAAGAGGTGAAAATAATACAAACCACAATAGCAATGTTAACACCCTGGCGGTTTGCCCGCGAGCTCAATAAGCCTAACAGGAAGATACCTACGATACCGCCCGAGAAGATGGCATAAAGCGTAAATACTACGCCAAGTACTCCCTCATTACCTATACTGATGTACAACATGCCGATAGCCATAGATAACAAACCCGAAAATACCACCATTACACGACCACCAAAAAGGTACTCATGATCGGGGCGGTTAGGACGCAATTTTTTATAATAATCTTCAACACCTACGGCGGCCAATGAGTTTAAATCGGCACTAAGACTGCATATGGCGGCCGAAATCATGGCGGCTAAAATGAAACCAACCACGCCGGTAGGCAATTGTGTTATGATAAAGTAGGGGAATACGCCATTAGAGTTTACACCCGCAGGCAATGGGTTTTGTTTGTAATATACAAACAGGCAGGTACCTATGAACATAAACAGTGTCCAAACCGGTACGGTAAGCGATATGCCCAGTAATGATGCTCTGATGGCTGCTTTATCGTCTTTTGCGGTAAGGTAACGTTGTACAACAGTTTGATCGGTGCCGTATTTCTGAATGGCGTAAAACATACCATTAATGGCCATTACAACAAAGGTAAGCTTGCTGAAATCAACATCATACGGGCCAAAACCTGTGCGGTTATTGGCCGATGCCACGCTCCATATTTCGGAAATGCCGCCTTTAACCGAGAACAGCAATACGAGTAAAACCACAATACCGCTGGCAAACAACATAAAACCCTGAAATACATCGAGCCATATTACGGCTTCAATGCCGCCCATGAGGTTTACAGCTATGATAATTAAACCGGTTATCACAATGATAGCAAAGGTGTTACCGCCGGTCATGTTACTTAAAGCTACAGCCAACAAAAAGAAAACGGTACCCATGCCCGAAAACTGCCTTAATACAAAGGCAATAGAACTGTAATAGCGGGCAACCGTACCAAAGCGCTTTTCAAAATACTCGTAGGTGCTTAAACCAATAACCTTACGGTAAAGCGGCACAATAAACCATATAACCCCTAACAATACAACAGGCACCATTAAGCCTTGTACTAACAAGATCCAGTTTGAGGAAAAGCCTTCGCCGGGGTAGCCTAAAAAGGTAACACTGCTAATGAGTGTAGCCAGTAATGACATGCCGATGGCCCACGCCGGTACGCGCCCCTTTGCAGCAAAGTACGATTGGGTGGTGTTTTGATTTTTGGCATAGCGTAACCCAAAATACAGGGTTAAAAGCAATACGCCAATAATAATAGTGTAATCTATTATGCCTAAAACGGGCTTCATAATTTAGCTTGGTTCGGTTTAGTAAATTAAAATGCCCATACTTTATTGCTCCAGCGGTAACTGCCGGGCTTTAAAGTGACGTGCAAATTAGCATATGGTTTAGTTACTGCACTCCTGATAACGCCCGGCGCCAGTTCTTGCACAGGGTTGATGGTGTCAATGTTCAGCGCGTCGAATATTGCTGCCGCTGTCGATCCTCCTTCAATTACCAGTTCGCGCACCCCAACCTGCTCAAAAACTTTTTTTACAGCAAGTGCCATCTGGGTGCGGCGATGTACAGCATTATCACCGTTATGATCATCATCCTTAACGGAGATGCTCATAACGGCTTTATTTTGTTGGCTTATAAAACCTGCGGTTTCATTGGCCCAATAGTTTAAAAGAGTTTCTTCGGCATTGCCCGGCTGCATCAACAGTTCTGGCATATAACTCACCGGACCATTTTCTGCATGTAATTTTTCAACCAGGTTTGCACTCGGTTTAAACGTGCTGCCGCTAATATACAATATCGGTCCAGTCAATTTAAAATCGCCTATGCTATTGTTACTTTTTCCTGCTGCAAACAGTTTATCCATGCAGGCGGTAAAAAATCCGGCTGCTCCGGCGGCCAGTGTACCGGGCTTTAGCTTATCTGCCCAGTTGGCTAAATCGCCATGGGTTTCAGCTTCGCCTACAACAATGCTTTTACCGTTTAAATTTACATGGTGAGGCTGCACGGCCATTTGATGGGCAGCGGTTTTAAAGCGGGTAAGCACATGCGAGTGCTCCACCGGAAACTCAGGATCGTACCCAAAGCTGGTTTGGTGCACCGGAACATTATTAATGTAATAATGCCCCTTAACCAAGGTACGCCCAAGTGTAGGGTTAGCCGGCACAACAATGGTACGGCTTAAACCCATAGCTTCGCACTGCGCATTAATTTCGGCAATAACATGCCCGCGCATAACCGAATCTATCTTTTTAAAAATAAAATCGGGGTTTAAAGCTTTGAGTTGCTGGCTAACATTGCGGGTAACCTCAATGGCATCTGCTTCTTTTAATGAGCGTGCATCGGTATTAATTACCAGCATATTGGCTGTGGTAGCCGCATTTACATTGCGCGATATTTCAACCTTAAGGCCATAATGAAGGCCAATGCCGCCAATTTCGGCGGCACCGGTTAAATCATCCGCAATAACGGCTATCATCATACCGTAGCTGTGGTTTTATGGTGGGCCAATTGCACTGCCGATTCAATGGCTAAAATCATGGCGTCAGGACTGGCAATGCCTTTACCTGCAATTTCAAAAGCGGTACCATGATCAACCGAGGTACGGATGATTGGCAAGCCCATAGTTATATTCACGCCTTTTACGCTGTCCATTTGTTTCTTTTCGGGATTCCATTTAAAGCCGGTAAGCTTGAAAGGAATGTGGCCCTGGTCATGATACATAGCCACAACGCCGCCGTAATAACCGGTAGCGGCTTTAGAGAACATGGTATCGGCCGGAACAGGGCCTTCCACATCATAACCGCGTGCAAGGGCTTCCTGTACTGCCGGGAGTATCTCGGCATCATCTTCGGTGCCAAATAAGCCCGAGTCACCTGCGTGAGGATTCAAGCCTGCAATACCAATTTTAAGGTTGGTTTCGCCAAGGCTAATAAGGCCGTTGTGCAGCAGTTCGGTAACCTCAAGTATGCGGTCTTTTTTAACCAGATCACAAGCCTGACGTAACGATACGTGGGTTGAAACGTGAATAACCTTCATGCTATCTTCAACCAAAAGCATGGCGTATTTTTTAGTACCGGTGTACTCGGCATAAATTTCGGTATGACCGGCATAATGATGACCAGCCTCGTTAACCGATTTTTTGTTGATAGGACCGGTAACGGTAGCATCAATTTCGCCAGCCATAGCCAGCTCAATAACTTTAGTAACCGATTTGAAAGAAGCATCACCAGCCGAGGCTGATATAACACCAAATTCAAGCTTATCAACATCAAAGTTATTCAGGTCTAAAACATCCGGGCTGCCAATTTCAAATTTGGCTTCCTGTACGCTTTGTATAACATTGATGTTTAAGTTTAAACCAATTCTCTCATTAATGTGCTTAAACACACCTGCATCACCCACAATAATAGGGCGGCAAATGTCGTATATTTTTTGCTCGGTAAGCGCTTTTAAGGCAATCTCGGGGCCAATGCTGGCCGGATCGCCCATGGTAATTCCTATAATATGTTTATCAAGCATGGGTTGGCTGTTTAAATGCAGTAGATTCTTGTTGTAAAAGTTGATAATAGGCTTTGATGAGGTTTTGCTCATCGCGCTCATGTAATGCCCCTAAAGGCGACATCATGTGTGCTTCACACAAGCCGTTTTCCTGCATCAGTACTTTAAGTGCACGTAACGATTCGCCCAGGGTACGGCCCGATTGGTATACGTTGCCCAGCGTATCAGATAGGTGCTGGTAGTAATACGCTTTTTCGGTGTCACCTGCTACAACGGCTTTGGTCATTTCGCAATAAATTTCGGGGGCTACGTTTCCGGTACTCGGAATTAAGCCGTCGCCGCCGTTAAGTAGGGCGTAGGCCGATTTGGCTGCCCAACCCAAAAAGTGACTAAAATCTTCACGCTTCGACCATAACTCTAACGAACGCTCCAAACGGCCATCATTACGCTCCGAATCTTTGGTGCCTACAATATGTTCGTGGTAGCTCAATTCCTCGATCAGTTCCAGCGGAATTGACATGTGTGTGGTTGCCGGTATATTGTAAATAATCAGCGGACCGTTAACAGCCTCGGCCAAACTAACAAAGTAGTCCTTCATTTGCTCTTCCGACAGGTGGTAGTACGTGGGCAGGGTGGCCGCAACCGCAGCAGCACCGGCATCTAAACTGGTTTTGGCCAGTTCAACGCTTTCTTCGAAACAATTGCCCGATATACCTACATAAAAATCGGTACCTGCCTGTTTTAAAGCAGCCGTTTTTTTAATGAATGACTGTTTTAAAGCCGCAGGTAACGAAGCTGATTCGCCCGTTGTGCCTAAAATAAAAGGCATTGCCTCGTTGTTGTACAGGTTGTGTACAATACGCTCTACCGCACCCTCATCTAACTCATACCGGGCAGTAAGTGGCGTTACCAGCGGAACAACCGTGCCTTTGTATTTCTTTTGTATCTTCATTTATATAGTCTGGTGCTTACACCATGTTTTAAATCAACTCTAATTCAGCAACCGTTATTCAAAGGCCGCGGTATATATATCAATAGCATCCTCGCGCGATACGTGGCGCGGGTTGTTCACCAGCAGGCGTTGTATCACCATGGCTTCATCGGCCAGTTGTGGTATAACATCTTTGGTTATGCCCACTTCTTTTAAAGTAGCCGGTATACCACAGGCGGCAATCAGTTCGCGTATTTTGGCAATACCCGCTTGGGCGGTGCTCAAATGATCGGCCTGGCGCTCGCAGCCTAAGGCTACGGCCACATCGGCATAACGCTGTGGCGCGGCAGGTACGTTAAATTCCATTACATAAGGCAGTAGCAGGGCATTTGATAAGCCATGTGCCAAGTGGAAAGTACTACCTAACGGATAAGAAAGCGCGTGAACCGCAGCCGTATTAACCGGACCTAAACAAAAACCACCCAGCATGCTGCCCATGGCAACCTGCGAACGGGCTTCTTCGTTTTTACCGTCTTTTACCGCAGCAACCAAATGCTCGGCTATCAGGCGCATGCCTTCGTAGGCATATACATCTATGAAAGGCTGGGCAAATTTGTTGGTGTAGGCCTCGAGGCAGTGCGTAAGTGCATCTAAACCGGTGGCTGCTGTAATGGCAGGGGGCACCCCAATGGTTAGCAACGGATCAACATAAACTACATCGGGCACTAAAAACGGACTGATAATGCCTTTCTTCTGATGCTCATCATCAACCAAAATAGCATTGGGCGATACCTCGCTGCCCGTACCCGATGTGGTAGGTACGCAGATGAGTTTGATTGCACGGCCGTTAAGCAGACCGTTACCTACAATGGCCTCTAAAGGCTGATCATTTTTTAACTGGGCGGCTACCAGTTTGGCAATATCCAGCACACTGCCACCGCCAATGCCTAACACCACATCGGGGTTGGTGCCCTCAAAACCATCCATCAATGCACGAAAATCGGCAAATGAGGGTTCTTGGTTAATATCGGTATTAATATGTACAGTTACACCCGCCTCTTTCAGTTTGGTTACAAAGGGTTCCAGCTGTGAAAGCAGTGGGGTAATCGTAATAATAAGAACTTCGCGTGCGGCAGGCAATACCTCATCAATAAGGTTAGCTAACGAACCATTGCCGAAAACCAGTTTACCCGGAAAATGAATTTTTAGTAGTTGTGGAACCATATAGTATTATAACAGGTAGCCCAAAATCATACAAAATATGCCCGCTGTTAACGCAAGGCGCTTAAAAATTAATTACTTACTGAGTATAAGCTTTGTTATACCTGGGTTAGTAAGGTAACTTCAAGATAATACGAGCGGTGCTTGTAGTTTGATTATTGGTTACTTATTCACAAACATATTAAAGGTTGCTGCTTAATCTTTGTAGTATTTTTTCTATAAATAGTATCATCTTAGCATAATCTAAACACTCTTGTACAATTTAATGGATAATTTATATAATATTGACCGCAATTTAGAGTTTAGCTATATTTACAGGAACCAGTTATGAAGCCGCTTTATCGTAAACTACCCGGCAAAATTGAGAGCTCGTTTAGTGTTAGGCACGATGTTATGCCCAACTATGGCAACATATGGCATTACCACTCAGAACTTGAACTGCACTATAATATAAAAGGAGAGGGTGTACGCTTTATTGGCGATAACATAGGCAATTTTGCTTCGGGCGAATTAATTTTGCTTGGCGAAAACCTGCCCCATGCCTGGCGCTGCCGCGAAGAGTATTATCAGCCTAATTCGGAACTGAAAATTGAGGCTATTGTAATGCACTTTTTGCCCACCTGCCTGGGTAAAGATATTTTGAATTTGCCTGAAGCCTATGTAATACCGCGTTTGTTTGAACGGGCAAAGAGCGGTATGATCATTAACGGCGAGGCCAAAGAAAAGGTTGTTGAATTGATGAAGCAGGCTATTGAGGCTACCAA
This sequence comes from Mucilaginibacter terrae, assembly GCF_031951985.1. Lineage (NCBI taxonomy): Bacteria > Pseudomonadati > Bacteroidota > Sphingobacteriia > Sphingobacteriales > Sphingobacteriaceae > Mucilaginibacter > Mucilaginibacter terrae. The sequence goes on from NZ_JAVLVU010000001.1 coordinate 5,405,212, forward strand.
CCTCGACCGTATCATCATCATGATGTCGATTATGAAGCAGCTGGCCGAAACCAGCGAGTATAAACCCATTGTAAACGAGATCAGCGCGTTTCAGCAAAATACTGATCTGGATGATAAGCGCCTGAGCAATATTTACACTTACACGCTATCCAACTATAAGCGCGATATTACGCTTAAAGAAATTTCGGCACTGAGCAACCTGAGTGTAACCTCGTTTTGCCGCTACTTTAAGCTCATGACCAATAAAACGTATTACGATTTTTTAACCGAAATACGCATTAGTCACGCCTGCCGCCAATTGGTAGAAAACAAACTCACCACCGAGCTCATCTGCTTTAATTGCGGTTTTAATAATATCTCCAACTTTTATCGTCACTTTAAAAAGATAAAAGGGGTAACGCCGGTAGAGTATAAGCGGAAGTATTTGAATTATTAACCTCACCCAACCCTCTCCAAAGGAGAGGGCTTTAAGAAAGAAGGCTTCCCACAAAAATTAGATTTAAAGTCCTCTCCTTGGTGGAGGATTTAGGAGGGGTTTCCCCACGCCGTTACCACCACATTCCTTGCCCCACCATAATCCCGGTGCTCGCATAAATATATGCCTTGCCACATGCCCAGCGCCAGTCTTCCGTTATGTACGGGTATCATTATCGATGTGCCCAGCATAGCCGCTTTGAGGTGGGCGGGCATATCGTCGGGGCCTTCATCGGTGTGCAGGTAGTCGGGGTCGTTTTCGGGCACGGCTTTGTTAAAGTAAGTTTCAAAATCTTGCCGTACGGTGGGGGCGGCATTCTCATTTATAGTAAGCGATGCCGAGGTATGTTGTATAAATACCTGGCAAATGCCGGTTTGTATTTCCGCTAATTGTGGAAATGCTTGCACAATTTCGGACGTAATGAGGTGAAATCCCCTCGGCCGTAATCTAAGTTTTATGTTTTGCTGAAATATTTTCATATAGTTAAATGATACTTGCTTAATGCTTAAAGAATAAAATTATCACATGAGATAATTTTATTACTTTTGTTATAACTTTTTTCTGCAACTTTAAGTAAAAGGTAATATGGTATTATTCTTGAATAATACTCCCTGATTAATTTATTGAACCCAAAGTTATGGACACTTTAACAGCGCCCGTGCCTGCCAACGAAATGGAAAGGCTTACAGTTTTAGCCGAGTTGGATTTAGATTATTCGGCTTTGAATGATAACCTGAAAAGCCTGAGCAAACTTGCAGCAAAAATTGCAGGTACCGAAATTTCAATGGTAAATTTAATTGATTCGTTTACACAATGGACGGTTTCAAATTACGGTCTCGACCTTGACCAGATGAACCGCGAAGATTCGGTTTGCCAATACACTATAATGCAGGATGAAGGTTACGAGGTTTTAGACCTTGCTGCCGATGACCGCTTTAAAGAAAAGTTTTATGTAACCAGCGATCCCAACCTGCGTTATTATTACGGTGTGCCCCTGCGTGCCGATAATGGTGTAAACCTGGGTGCTTTATGTGTACTGGATACTCAATTACGCGTACTTTCTCCCGAAAAAATTGAAATGCTCAAGATAATAGCCGACGAGATCGTTAACAGGCTTAGGGCATTGCGGGTAATTGAAAGCATGCGTGGACAAATCAACGAGGCTACTGAAAATCAGCGCCGTGTTGCGCATGATATACGTGGTCCGTTGGGTGGTATTATTGGCCTTGCACGCATTATTAGCGAGCAGGGCGACGAGAACACCATGGAAGAGGTACTGGAATTTATAGGTCTTATTCAAAAGAGCGGGCACTCTATTTTAGAACTGGCCGATGAAATATTGAGCATAAAGGCGGTGCCGGCCGAGAATGCCAATAAGTTAGGGAACGATGAATTTAATCAGGTAACTTTTAAAGAAAAACTCATCAAATTATACACCCCCCAGGCATTAAATAAAAAAATAAAGTTTACGGTAAACACCAGTGCCGATACCCAAAACATTCCTTTTCTAAAAAATAAGTTACTACAAATTGTAGGTAACCTTATATCAAACGCTATTAAGTTTACCCCCGAGGGTGGTTCTGTATCTACTCATTTATCAATTGATGCTGTTGATCAAGGCCGTAGCTTACAAATTAAGGTAGAGGATTCGGGCGTGGGTTTAAGTCCTGATAAAATACAGCAGATTTTGAGCGGTCAGGGTGAATCAACCACCGGAACCGGCGGAGAGCAGGGGTATGGATTTGGTTTAGCTTTGGTAAAACATTTAATAGATGGTTTAAAAGGTAATTTACAGGTAGTATCAACCACCGGAAACGGTACCGTATTTACGGTTAGTTTACCTCAGGCCATTTCTAAAATATAAAACTTCTGATCGCCGTGCAAGGCTGCCCAGTCTTTGTACGTACTGCCTGTAGCCGTAAGGTTACGGGCAGTTTTTGTATCCCTGCAAAAGTTAAAGCATGATGTTATGCACTTAATTAACCCTGTTCAGCAACTCTTCGCCTTTAACAAACGCATCAATATTGGCAAATGTTATGGTTGCAATTTGCTCCATGGCTTCGCGGGTAAAAAAGCCCTGGTGTGATGTGATGAGCACGTTAGGGAAAGAGATAAGGCGGGTGATCAATTCATCCTGTATCACGTCTTCGGAGTAATCATTAAAGAAAAGGTTGGCTTCCTGTTCGTAAACATCCAGGCCTAAATAACCCAAATGGCAGTTTTTTAATGATTCTATTACATCCACCGTGTTAATTAATCCGCCTCTGCTTGTATTAATAAGCATAGCTCCTTTTTTAAACAGGGCAAGCGTTTGGGCATTAATCATGTGGCGGGTGCTGTCCATCAACGGGCAGTGTAACGATATAATGTCGGCATCGGCCAAAGTCTCCTCTAACGTGCCATATACAATGCCCTGTGCCTGTAAACCCGCGTCCGGATAAATGTCATAGGCGCTTACGTGGCAGCCAAAACCTTTAAGTATGTGGCAAAATGCTTTACCAATGTTGCCGGTTCCAATAACCGCCACCTTACGGTTGTGCAGGTTAAACCCCATCAGTTTTTCGAGCGAAAAGTTGCCCTCACGCACGCGGTTATAAGCTTTATGTGTTTTGCGGTTGAGTGTTAATATTAAGGCCAGGGCATGTTCGGCTACAGCTTCGGGCGAGTAGGCCGGTACCCTAAGCACGGGCATACCTAATGCAGTGGCTGTTTTAATATCTACGTTGTTAAAACCTGCGCAGCGCAGTACAATCAATCGCACACCATTATCATGCAGTTTTTGCAGTATAGCGGCATTAACGGTGTCGTTCACAAAAATGCAAATGGCATTAAAGCCTTGTGTTAGTGCAACGGTTTGCTCGTTAAGCGGTAAAACAAAATAGGTAATTTCATGCCCGGGGTTAAACTCGTTAAAAAAGTCCTGATCGTACTGGTGGGTGCTAAATACGGCAATTTTCATAAGTGATAGGTGTTTAGCATCAAAGTTATAAACTTATACCGGTTACAGGCCATATTACATGCTGTATAAATTGAGCATGAAACAAGAGCGGGGCTGGTAAAACAATGCAGCAAAAAGTCCATGTTTTACATAGCAATGGATGTGTTAGCATAAACGAATTTTGTAGCCACCGTTTTTCTATAAGTACTACTATGCCCTGCAATAAAAAGTACAGCGTAGGCAAGCCATAACCGTTGTTTACCGGCAGGCTTAAAGCTACTTCATGCAACAAACCCGAAAACATGAACGAAGCCAGCAACGCCCATGCCGCGCCAACGTGTTTTTTTAACGGCCGGTAAATAATTACCGAAGTCATTTCGCTAAAGGCCAGGTTCCAGCACTTACCCCAAAAATCGGCTAAACTTTTTGCCCTTGCCGGAGATTTAAATAACAAACCCACATTTACACCGCGCTTACGGAGCGTGCCTGTGCTTATGCTTAACAAGCCAAAGTGTAGTATAAAACTAAAGCCAACAAGTATCAGGCAGCTTATTAAACCATAAGTAAGCGGAGTAATAATGAGAAACGATTTAAGCACATAGGCAACTAAAACAAAAGCTAAGCCTATCATCAACCGGCTTACCCCAAAACGGGTGTTTTGTTGAGCGTTGGGTAGGGGAGCCGAATCCAATTTTTCGAAAGGCTGCACACGCATACCCGCCCAAGCCAGTGCAAAGGTAAGCCATTGTTTAAGGGTAAGGTTTGTTGGCTTGTTACGGTAATCGATTATAGCAGGAATTGGCTTAATGGCTGTAAACGTTACTGCAATTATGGCCAGCATTAACAGTGCAGGAGGCTCATGCCTAAAAAGAAAATAGGTAGCGGCCAAAACCAACGGCATAAACAACCATGCTGTTTTTAACAGCCTTTGTTTTAATAACACATAGCCTAATAAGGCGGTAAAAATGTTAATGATAAAAAAGCCAATAATGTGTTGTGACGTGATCATAACTGGTTTACATTGAGGTAAAAGGCTAAACCATAGGTTAAAGTGAGCATTATAAAAAGGCAAACCAAAGCAACCTCGCCCAGTATATATAACCAGCCGGTGGGGAAGGATGACCTGTCGAAATAAAAGAATTGTACCAGTACGCGGGATAGCCAGTAAATAGTTATAAACGCGCTAACCAACGTGGCCAGTTTAGTACCGTTAACCAGGTCGGGCGCAGCCAATGCCGATAACAGCCCGAATGATAAGTTGATACATAAAATGTATACAGCATACGTCCAAAACAGCTTTTTAATAAGGGGTTGAACGCCGTTGAGTGCCGCCTTCCATTTTAATATATGCGGAATAAATACGCTGCCCAGTACCAATGCAATTTGCGCCAGTCCGGCAACAGTTACTATATGTTTTATGTGACTAAGTAATTCCATAAAACAAATACAATTAAAATACTGAACTTTCAATAAATACTGAAAATAAAATATTAATGGGTTTGAAATTTATTTGATGGCAATTTTAGGTTAATGCGTGATAGACGTGATTATATTTTGATTGCTTGGCAGGGGAAAGAGCTTGCTTATAACTGCAAAAGGCCTCATTGATTATCAATGAGGCCTTTTGCAGTTATATATAGTACCGGAAAAATAGAGTTAACAGGATTAGTTATTAGCAGTTTTAGCAAAATACCTGTTAACCAATAAGTAGCTGGCGCCGGTTGCAATTGCCAGCTTAAATAAGTCCATTATTAAAAAGCAGGGTTCAAAATGCATATTGTATAAGTTTTAGATGATGATTGCTTTCCTACATTGTTTAGAGCAGGCAGGGAGGTAATTGTTACAGCCTCCCTGCCGCTTTTTTATTAATTGGTAAACCCGGTACTTATGGTTTGCTGTTTCCAGTTTTCCAGATCGGTTTTTACCGCCTCTATTTTAGCATAGGCTACATCGTAGGCATCCTGGCCTAAAAACAGGTGCAGGGGAGGGTTAGGCGATGATGCTACTTCGATCATTACGTCGGATGCTTTTTCAGGATCACCTGCCTGGTTATTGTTCATATCCTGCTCATGGAACTGTTGCGACTGGCGCACTGCCGTGTACTCCGCTATCGGGTTTTGAGGTGTGCCCATTGATCCTGATGTTAAAAACTCGGTACGGAAGTAACCCGGTGATACCACGGTTGCGTGGATGCCGAACTCTTTAACTTCAGCCGCCAGTGACTCGGTAAAGCCGTGCACGGCAAATTTGGTGGCACAGTAAATTCCAAAACCAGGGTAGTTGCCGCTAAAGCCGCCAATGGAGGCAATGTTTAATATATGGCCCGATTGCTGTTTGCGTAATTGCGGTAATACCTGCCTGATAACGTTTAAAGAGCCAAATACATTTACCTCAAAGTTATCGCGGGCTTCGGCCTCGCTCAACTCTTCCAGTGCGCCTAACAGGCCGTAACCGGCATTGTTTACTACCACATCAATGCGGTTAAATTTCTCAATGGTTTTGTTAACAGCTTCGGCTACACTATCTTCTGATTTAAGGTTCATGGCTAAGGCCAGGAAACTGTTTGCGGGCGTATCGCCTACAGCCTTGGTCAATTCATCGGCGTTGCGTGATGTTGCAGCAACTGAGTGGCCTAATGAAAGTAATTTTTTAACTAAGGTAAGTCCTAAGCCTTTAGAGGCTCCGGTAACAAACCATACTTTTGATTGAGTGCTCATGGTATATTTGTTTTTAGGTAATTAACGTTGTTTAATTAGCCTTGGTAGGCCATTGATTTACTAAGTTCTTCGTTCAGGCGAAACTCTTTTTCCAGGGTTTCGAGTTTGTGCATGGCGCGGTCGTAAGCATCGCTTCCCAACAGCAGGTACAGCGGCGGGTTTTGCTCGTAAGCCAGTTCGATCATGGCTGCGGCCGCTTTTTCGGGGTCGCCGGCTTGTTTGCCATCCATTTGCAGGTAACGGGCGTGCACATCCCGCACAGCGGTATACTCCTCAATAGGGTTTTTGGTAAGCACCAGCGAATCGGCGTTTAAAAAGCTGGTACGGAATGCCCCTGGTGCAACCACTGTTACTTTAATACCAAAGTCTTTAACGTCCTGCGCCAAAACTTCCGACAGGCCTATAACCGAAAACTTTGTAGCCGCATATATAGCCCAGCCCATTCCCGGCGCAATACCCGCAATTGACGATAGGTTAATAATATGGCCCGACTGCTGTTTACGCAGGTAAGGCATCACTTTACGAATTACATTAAGCGTACCAAATACGTTTACATCAAAGCTGTGGCGGGTTTCTTCGTCGGTTAATTCTTCAATGCTGCCGCCTATACCGTAACCGGCGTTGTTTACCACCACATCTATTTTGCCAAAGGTGGCATGGGTTTCGGTAATGGCCCGGTTTACACTTTCTTCGCTGGTTAGTTCAACCTGTAAAGGCAGGAAAAGGGCAGATGTAGAGTTAACGGCCTGTTTAAGTTCATCTATATTTCGGGAGGTTGCCGCAACCGGCTGACCTTGTGCTAATAACTGCTTTACCAGGCTTAAACCAAAACCTTTAGAAGCACCTGTAATAAACCATACTTTAGTTGTTTTCATAGCCTTTGTTAATTGTTTGTTTTTGATAATACAAAGGTAATATGGCGAGGAGGCAACCGTTTGCAGAATTCAACCCAATGATTGCGAAATTCAAACAATGTTAAAACAACCTTGGCAAAAAGCACTTAAAACCTGCCGTGGAATAACAAAGAACTATGGGGTAATTTTGTGGTTTTGCGAGGTTTTGCGAATAAGTACGGGGAGTTTGCGCTTAAAGAGAGCTGTACTATATAACTTATTCAATGCAAGGGGATAGCGTGCGTGGCACCAGGTAAAATATTTTTTTGATGCTGAAAGTACTTCTTTTTAAGTAGGGTAAAAATACCGTTGGCTTGGTAGGTTAAAGAGCCTAAAAGTAATGCTCATGCTGTAACACTGCTCGGGCTATTTCCAATGAGCGGGAAGGTATAAAACGGAAAGTAACTAAATACCCTCTCCGCCTCGGGTGGAGAGGGTTAGGGTGGGGTTATGCCGCCAATCTAAACTTAGATGGCGTAATTTGTGTTTGCTTTTTAAAGAAGTTGTTGAAATGTGCAGGTTCTTCAAAACCAAGGCAATAGCCAATTTCTGATACGTTCCAGTTGGTGTGGCGTAGTAGTGATTTTGCCTCGCTGGTAATGCGCTCGGCAATCAAATCGGTGGTGGTTTTGCCGGTGGTTTCCTTAATGGCGCGGTTAAGGTGGTTTACATGTACCGATAGCTGCGAGGCAAAGTCTTTAGCCGACCGCATGGTAAATCGTTGCGACGGCGTTTCGATAGGAAACTGGCGTTCAAGTAGTTCGGTAAACACCGCCGTAATACGTGATTTGGCATCCGGGTGCTGGTACAAACTTTCCTGCGGACGGGTCTTTAGCGCAAAGTGAGTAAGTTCCGTAAGGTAGTTGCGTATCAAATCATACTTAAAGGCATAGTCGGAGTTTATTTCCTCAAGCATTTTTTTAAATATGTCGCCGGCTTGCATAAACTGCTCTTCGGTAAGTATATAGGCCGGTTTACCTCCAGGGGCATACATAGGTAGATCGCTCAGCGCCCCGCGCAATTTATCGGCAAAAAACGATTTGGAAAATATGCAGAAGTAGCCTGTATGCTCATCAGACAGGCTTTCAACCGTATAAGGAACCTGCGGGTTGAAAAATATTAAGGTATAACCATTTACCTCAATGCTTTTATCAGCATAATGGAAGCGGTTGTGCCCTTTAGCAAGGCTTACTTTATAAAAATCCCGGCGAGCGTATACTATAGGTTTGGCATCGGGTTTATAGCAATCCTCTGTTTTAAAAACATTAAAGTGGCCAATGTCCTGTTGCAGGTTTTGCGGCAAGTAGTTAAATTTTTGGCTGTAAAAATCTTCTAAAGTTTCGGCCTTGCTCATGGTGGTGAATTTTTATACATCAAAGTTAACCGTTACAAATTTCAAGCAATTGCAATTTGCAAACAATTAATTGCAAAATTCAAACATGAGTACTTTGAAAGGTGTGATTTTTATATTTGTGTTTACCTGAAAACTCCTCGTATATCCGCAAAATCTTATTGAAATACCCCGAAAATACTTTTTTAGTTATATTTAGAAAAAATTATAAGCCCAACTATTGCAACTCAATAATTGTTAATGAAGTTTTTGTTTTCTTTACGACCGGGGTTTGTAGTTCTAACCTTATCTGTAATTTTTTTCATTTCATGCAGGCAAACTCCTCAAGGAGCTGATGCTGACATTCAGGATCAGTTGAGATTAGCAGAAAACTTGCCGGGCACTGTCAATAGAGACAGTGTTTTAAAGCTTATAAAAGGTTTAAAACCTAAAATTAAGAATGAAGATCCGGTAATTGCAGATTACTATTGCCTGCTATCGCAAGTTGAGGACGACAATAATTTAAAGTGTAAGTACGCTGATAGTGCTTTAGCTTTTTTTTCAACTCAGCAGCGCAGAAAAGAGTTTCCTAATCACTATTACAAGGCACTGTTGTGCCGCGGCGAAATAAGTGTATACCTAAAACAGTATACCACCGCACTTAAATATTTTTATCAGGCCCGGCAAACTTTAAACAATGGTAATTGCAAAGATGGTTTCCTCTCGGTACGCATGGCCAGTATTTATTACAATCAAAAAAACTATAAAGCGGCAGCTAAATTATGGGCCGAAAATTATAATCTCATCAAATCCTGCGTAGCTAACTATCCGTTTCAAAAACAGTTTTACACGCTGCAAAGTGTGCTCAACAGTGCAGGTGTATCTTATCAACGTGCCGGAATTTATGATAGTGCCAGGTATTATTATATAAAGGATGTTGAACTAATTAATGAAGCTCAAAAGAGAGGGATTGATGTAAATTCGGCAAGTACGGTATTATACGATAACTTGGGCGGATTAAACTTGACGCAACATCATATAGATTCTGCCCGCAAATATCTACTTAAAAGTATATCATATACTCAAAACGAGCAGGACGGTATCAAAATACCGCCTTATCTTAAACTGGCCGATCTCTATACCCAAACCGGGGAATATCCAAATGCTAAGGCCGCGTTTAACCAAAGCAGGTTGCGTCTCGAGCGTTTTGCAGACCAAAATCTCGACTTAGAGGTGCTGTGGAATAAATTGTATGCTAAGTTTTTGTTTAAGCAAGGCTTGGTGCTTCAAGCATACCGTTATCAGGAAACTTACATTCGTTTAAAAGATTCGCTCGACAATGTAAGCATGTCTTTAAACAGGCTTGATATTAAACGGGAGCTTAATTCATTTGGGCAGCAAAGAGCGGTTACTAAACTGGAGAATGACAATCAAATAAAGAGAGTGTTTTTGGCAGGAAGTATGATCATTGCTTTGCTGGCCTTAATAATTATTTTTTTAGTTTATCGCAACCTTAAACGTAGCCGGAAGCTGCACCAAAGTTCGCTTACGCAAAACCAGCAGTTAGCACAAGCGCTTGCAGAGTTAGAACACGCCAATCAAAACTACATTCGTATAATGCGGGTTATGGCGCACGACCTGCGCAACCCGATTTGGGGCATGACGGGCTTGGCTGCCGTGTTGCTGGACGAGGAAGAAGTTTCGGAGGAAAATCGTCACCTGCTGCAATTAATTGAATCGACCGGGATTACTACCATGGAGATGATCAATGAGCTGCTGAAATCGGGCCTGGCAAACGAAAATGAAGTTTTGGAAACAGAATCGGTTGATTTAAGAAAATTAGTATACGATTCGGTTGAGCTTTTGCAGTTCAAGGCCAAAGAAAAAAATCAGCTAATTATTTTTGAAAGTGCCGATCCGAATATTATGGGCCGGGTTAATCATGAAAAAATATGGCGGGTTTTAAACAACCTAATTGTAAATGCCATTAAGTTCAGTCGTCCAAATGCCGAAATTAAAGTTGGAATTAAGCATGACGATAGCCATATCATCATATTTGTTGCCGATAATGGCATTGGCATATCCGAGAAAGATAAAGACAGCGTATTTGAGATGTTTACTCCCGCTAAAAGGGTAGGCACCGGCGGCGAACAGCCTTTTGGCTTAGGCTTATCAATATCAAAAAGTATCATTGAAAAACACAATGGCAAAATATGGTTTGAGAGCACACCCGGCTTAGGGACCACGTTTTATATTCAATTGCCGTATAGCGGTTAAAACGCAATACCGAACTGAAAGCCAATAGTAAAAGAGGTGGGTCTATCATTCCCAAAACGAAGTGGGAGCGGAATAGCTGCAAAATAGCTGGTGTTTTTATTTTTGATGAGCGTTTTATTTAATACAGGTGTTAGTCCGTACCGGCCAGAGGTTTCAAAAGCGGCTCTGCCGGCAAAGGTATACCCCTTGCCCAAGGCTAACAATATCCCCGGGTGAAATAAAAAATTATTCATCTTACTCGTGCCGTTTTCTGCCCGGATAATGGGCACCATCTCCATCGAAAAACCTACTCCGGCGCTTTTCCAGATATTAATACCGGTGGGCATGCCAACTGTATAGCTGCCATTAAAATTAGTGTGGCTGCCGTTAGTGTCAAAAGTCACAATAGGGTGCAGTACTCCTACATAGCCTGTTATTTTGGGGTAAGTAACCAAAGTGTTTGTTTGTGCTTTTAGCTGCGCAGCAAATAAGCCAGTTAAAATGGTAGTACCTAAGGCGATCATGTAAAGTTTAAAATTCATAGCATATGTTTATGATGCAATGCTATGAACTGCGGTAAAGTAAAAATAGAACCGTTTTAACCTTTGGTATCTGTTTTACTTTTTTTGAGCATTTTACGGTATATAGAGGGGCTTTGTCCAGTATATTTCTTAAAAATTCGCGTAAAATGGCTTTGGTCTGAAAAGCCTGTTAGGTAGGCTATCTCTGATAACGAGTAGGAGGTAGATTGTAAAAAGGATATGGCTTTTTCTATACGCATCTTACGTACATAGTCGCCAAAGGTTTGGTTGTCAAAGTATTTGGAAAACTCGCGAGACAGGTAAGCCGGGTGAACGTTGAGTTGGTTCGATACATCGGACAGGCTCAGGGTAAGGTTAATGTCGAGCTGGTCTTGTATAAAATCTTTTATTTCGGTTACCCAGCCGGGTACTTTGGCGGCTTTTTGTTCTTTAAGATAATTGTTATAAACGTTAAGTAACAACTGGTCGATAGGGTTATTGGTATGCCGTACGCCTTGCAAATGTTTGGCCCAGCTATATAAGGCATCGTAAATAATCATGCCTTGGGTCAATAGTCCATGGTCGTTTTTGATGTTATAAGCAAGCCCGGCCGATATAGCCCATAGCCCTGCGGCTTGTGGTGCCAAATGATGAGCATCAGTATCGGCACCGCGTATAATAGCGGCCATTATTCTCAAGGCCTCATCTTTCAAATTATACTTTTGTATAACAGCATCAAATGTACACAGGTCGTTATGGTGTGATAACTCAACATCAGGCACATCAAACGGTGTAGCATCAAGTTCCACAGCTTTTTGCTTCACCTCCCGCGCCGGTACGTAAATAAATTCGGCATCAACATCTACAAACCTTTTAATAAGCCACGGTGTGGCAATGCGGTCAATTTTGGGGTATTCGCGGGTTATCCATTTCATGAGTTGCAAATATGAATAAAATGCTGGTTCCGCATTTGCATTTATCTGTTTGGGATAACATATTGGGGTGTTGGGATAATGATTTTTACTGTTTTCATAACAAAAGACATTTTTAAATCATAATTAAAACATACCTAAAAATGAAACGCATAATATTTATCTTCTGGCTTATAGTTATTCAATCGGCAGCACTATTTGCCCAAAGTATTGATGCCTCCTTATGTGACCGATATTTTGAAATTACCGACAAATTGCGCAAAGGTGATAGTCTAAGTCGAGACACCTGGAACACGTTTTTGCAGGATAAATCCATACAAACCTATATGGCCGACCAGGGGGTAGACCAATCCTATTATGAAGCTTACCGTAAAAACATGCAGATAGTTTACATGCCTCAAAAAGATGCGATACTGCAACGCCGCCTAAAAGATTCATTAAACTATTGGCTTACTTACACCATTTATCAATACAAAAAGCACGAGGATGGTATGAAAGCTTATCTGCAAAAAATAACTGCCGACCCGCAAGCTTATTTTAATGTGCTTTATAAGTATGCATATACAGCTTTACCCAAACGTGCTCATATCAAACTACCGCAATACATATTTACCATAATACCTATACATAACGATGCACATGCGCAAAACAACTGGATTATTTACACACTGATGTGTGCGTATTTTAATGATAGCAACAAGTTGGGGGCCTTAGGCGGCCACGAGTTGCACCATGCGCTACAACCTGTACCAGATTTAAAACCCGACCACCGCGATGAAAGCGCAACACGGGTAATGTATGCTATTTTGAACGAAGGAAGTGCCGACATGGTAGACAAGAAATACATGACCGATACCGCAAAGACTTTATTGCCTTTTCAACGTTACTTTGAAGAATTTTACAACGAAGCTAAACCGGTGATGCCGCACCTCGACTCGATGCTGCAGCTTAATGCCAAAATGGATACGGTAATTAAGTTCAGGAATTATTTGAAAGGAACTGCGTACACCAGCGGCCATGTGCCGGGTACTTATATGGCTTATTATATAGAAAAGAACGGTTTGAAAGGCAAGTTGCTGAAACGTATTGAAGACCCATATTACTTTTTTATGGTGTACAATGAGGCCGCAAAAAAAGACAAGTCCAAGCCCTACGTGTTTTCAAAAGAAGCGATGGATTATATTGAATTACTGCACAAAAAATATATGCAGCAGGTTAAACATACTTAGATTATTGCGAATCCTGATTTTACTAAAAAGGCTGTTTCAAATTAATTGAAACAGCCTTTTCGTTAAGTGGTAATATATTAAGCTAACACCAACTCAGCTAAAGCTTCTTTACTAAAGCCTTTTAGTTCATCGGTGCGCTCTTCGCGTATTTTTTTTACCCATTGCGGATCTGATAACAGCGGGCGGCCAACGGCTACAAGGTCAAAATCGCCACGGTCCATGCGGCGCAGCAGTTCATCTAACGAGCTTGGTTGTGAGCTTTCGCCGGCAAAGGCTGCCAAAAATTCGCCGGTTAAACCAACCGAACCCACTGTAATGGTAGCTTTGCCGGTCAGTTTTTTAGCCCAACCTGCAAAGTTAAGGTCGCTGCCTTCAAACTCAGGTTCCCAAAAACGGCGTTGCGAGCAATGGAAAATGTCAACCCCGGCATCAGCCAGCGGGTTCAACCAGGCTTCCATTTCTTGTGGTGTACCGGCCAGTTTAAAATCATAAGCCGATGGTTTCCATTGCGACAGGGCGCAGTATCACTGCAAAATCTTCGCCCACTTGCTTACGCACTTCTTTAACCACCTCAATGGCAAAGCGGCTACGCTCGGGCAGTGTTTTTCCACCCCAGGCATCATTACGATTGTTGGTGCCTTCCCAAAAAAACTGGTCAATCAGGTATCCGTGTGCACCATGCAGCTCAACGGTGTCAAAACCTAAACGTTTAGCATCGGCAGCGGCACGGCCAAAGGCGGCAATGGTATCTGCAATATCACTCTCGGTCATGGCGCGGCCGTTTTCGAGATTAGGGTTGTTTAAGCTTGATGGGCCTTCGAAAGGTACTGGCGGCACCCAGCCCGATGCATGGTTATACATTACACCCATGTGCCAAATTTGTGGGCCCATAGCGCCGCCCGCAGCATGCACGCCGTTAACCACATTTTGCCAACCGGCCAAAGCCTCGTTACCATAAAAGTGAGGAACGTTGGCATCGTTTGATGATGAAGGACGGTCGATTACAGTACCCTCTGAAAGGATAAGGCCAACCTCACCCTCGGCGCGTTTGCTGTAATAAGCAGCCACATTATCGGTTGGCACGCCATCGGGCGAAAATGAACGCGTCATGGGAGCCATTACAATGCGGTTTCGTATGTTCAATGATTTCAGGTTGAACGGCCTGAATAAGCTATCGGTATTCATAATATATTAAATGGGGTATATAGATGTTAAATTTCGTTATCAAAAAACTGGCTCAAGGCAGCAAAAGCTTCCTCATTGCGGCGGTAATAGGTCCATTGCCCGGCACGGGTGGCGGTAATAAGTCCCGCACGTTGCAGGGTAGACAGGTATTCAGATACTGTTGATTGCGTAACACCCGCCTTAGCCTGTATTTGCCCCACACAAACCCCATGCTCATAGCCATTGTGTGCCTGGTCCGGAAAGCTCATTTCAGGGGTTTTGAGCCATTGTAAAATTTGTAACCGGGTTTTGTTTGAAAGCGCTTTAAAAATTTCTACCTGATTCATAGTGCAAATATATATCGGAAATTCCCGATATGTCAATATGGAATTTGAGAGATGACATTATCATGAAGAGAGGAGTTAGGTTGGCGGTTGGAGATATAACAGATAACTTGCTTAGTTCAATCGGTAAAACATTTAAGTTGTAAAACTGTAATTACGGTATCTTTTCTGCATAGCTACCCATGATCAACAAAAGCAAAACTGAGCAAACTACTCAAAAGGAGTTAACCTATATTCAAAAAGTATGGCAAACCGTTGCCATAATAGCCCTGCTGGTTATCATTATACTTATTGCCCGTGTAGCATTTAACCTGCTGCTCATGATACTTTGCGGCGCGCTCATATCTGTGTACTTTCATGGCCTGGGCGATTTGGTAGAGCGTAACACGAGGTTAACGCGCAAGTGGGCTATGTTAATTTCGGTAGGGGGTACGTTTGCCTTGCTGGGTTTATCATTGTGGTTTATGGGCACCAAAATTGCCACACAGGTATCTGAGTTGAGTGATACGCTGCCACACACCATCAGCAACTTTCAAACTAAACTGGGCGAAAACCCGTTAGGACGCAAAGTGCTTGAGTATTTTAATGGCCGCAACAGCAACCAAAAAATGATGGATACGGCACAAACGTTCTTCAGCACCAGTTTTGGTGTGTTGGGCAACATGTATATCATTATGTTTTTAGGCATATTTTTCAGCATTAACCCATCAATATATAAAGACGGTATTTTACTGCTGCTGCCCGAAAATAAGAAGTTTATGGGCTTATATGTAATTAACCGCATCAGCCTGTCGCTTAAAGGGTGGTTAAAAGGCACTTTGCTGGCCACAGTATTGGTAACCGTAATACTCACGATCGGGTTAAGCTACATGAATATACCTGTGGCGTTAGTACTGGCGCTCATAGCCGGAACACTTCGTATTATACCCAATTTTGGTACCGCTGCCGCCATGATACCGGGCGTGTTGCTGGCACTAACCATAAGCACCAATACGGCTATTATTGTAACGCTTATGTACATTGTAACACAAACCATTGTGGGTAATGTAATAACACCCATCATTCAAAATAAGCTCATTAACATGCCACCGGCGTTAACCATCATCAGCCAGATATTGATGGGGACGCTCTCGGGGGCTTTAGGTATTATACTGGCCGTTCCACTGCTGGCTATAGTGATGATATTGGTTGATGAATTGTACGTAAAGCCTATGCGTGCCAAAGCTAACCAGGTTGCGGTAGATAAAATGTTATAGTTTTTTGAGCTTTTGAACAAAGCAGGTTGAGCCTTACAACAAAACGTTAGTGCGTTGATGAGGCTACCTTTGTATCATAACAAAAGCAAGAAAACAATGACAAAAGTATGGTTTATAACAGGCAGTTCCCGCGGATTGGGACGCAGCCTTACCGAAGCTGTTTTGGCATCGGGCGATAAAGTAGCTGCCACAGCACGCAACATAAATACACTCGACGATTTAGCGGCGCAATACCCGAATCAGCTTAAAGTAATAGCTTTAGATGTTACCGATTATGATGCCGTGCATAAGGCAGTAACCGATACCGTGGCGTATTTTGGCCAGATAGACGTGCTGGTGAATAATGCCGGTTTTGGTATAACCGGCGCAGCAGAAGCTTTTACCAACGAGCAGGTGCGCAGCCAGATAGAAACCAATTTGTATGCCCCAATTGAAATTACCCGTGCAGTATTGCCTTACATGCGCAAACAACGCTCGGG
The DNA here is from genome assembly GCF_031951985.1 of Mucilaginibacter terrae. Taxonomy (NCBI): domain Bacteria; kingdom Pseudomonadati; phylum Bacteroidota; class Sphingobacteriia; order Sphingobacteriales; family Sphingobacteriaceae; genus Mucilaginibacter; species Mucilaginibacter terrae. Next base: position 5,421,746 of record NZ_JAVLVU010000001.1, read on the forward strand.
CCGTATACTGCAAATAAGCTCGATAGGTGGCCGGGTGGGTAACCCGGGCGTTTCTGTATACCAGGCTGCCAAGTTTGGTTTAGCCGGTTTTAGCGAGGCGCTGGCCAAAGAGGTTGCGCCCTTAGGTATATTAGTTACCTGCGTTGAACCGGGCGGTTTTCGTACCGATTGGGCGGGCGACTCGATGAGCTACGCCCCCGATGTAGAGGGTTACGAAGAAACAGTAGCCGTACGCGCTAATTACTTCAAGAGCGGCAGCTTTAAGCCCGTAGGCGACCCCGATAAAGCCGCAAAAGTAATGGTTGAACTTGCCGCTAACCCCGAGCCACCCATACACCTTGTATTAGGCAGCGAAGCCATAGGCATGCTCAAAATGGCTAATGAAACCCGCCATGCAGAGACGGAAAAATGGCTTAACGTAAGCGTATCAACCGATCATGATGATGCCGAAAACTTCTTTGAATCGGAAATGGGTAAAAAGTTTTTTGCGAAGAAGTAAAAGCGTAAAGTTGGATATTCCCTCTTGAGAGGCGCAGGGGTGTGTGATTCGAGTATGCAAAGTTGGCGAATGATACACCCCTGTCATTTTTTCCAACTAACCGCCCCCTCAAATGGGGGAGTTAAAAAGCCGCGTTATAATTAATACATTTGAATTATGCCAGTTCATTTACTTGGTCAAAAGCCTCATATACTGTACTCCTGTTATACCTACCGCAGCGGTGAGGGTGAGCAGTTTATACCAGAGCATATATTCAGTTATATATTATCGGGTACACAGCAAATGCATGTGGGCGGCAAGAATTATGATTTTAAAGAGGGCGATTTTCGCTTCTTTCGTAAAAATCAATTGTGCCGGTTTGTAAAGCAGCCACCACCGGGTGGCGAGTTTAAATCGTTAAGCGTATACATGGATAAGCATATTTTGCAGGAAATAAGCGCCGAACTTGATATTCATCCTGATAAAACCTACACCGGTGATGCGGCCGTATTACTCAAACCCAACCCATTGCTGCAGGGGTACGCCAACTCATTAAGCCCGTACATGGATGCCGAACAAAACATAAGCCCGGCCTTGAGCAGGCATAAGGTTAAAGAGTGTGTGATGCTATTGCTGCAAACCAATGCCGCATTAAAGGATGCACTTTTTGACTTTAGCGAACCTGGCAAGATTGATTTGGAAGCTTATATGAATGCCAACTACCGCTATAACGTTGATATAAGCAGGTTTGCTTACCTTACCGGCCGCAGCCTGGCCACTTTTAAGCGCGATTTTACCCGTGTCTTTAATTCCACACCCAACAAATGGCTCCAGCAAAAGCGTTTAACTGATGCCTATTATTTAATTAAAGAGAAGGGGCACCGTGTATCAGATGTGTACATGGAGGTGGGGTTTAAAGACTTCTCGCACTTTTCTTTTGCGTTTAAAAAAGCCTTTGGTATGGCACCTTCGGCTATTATTAATTAGTATAATAACTATTTTCATAATATTTTCGTAAAAGGCGGCAATACCTTTATATTTGGTAACCCCCTATGTTCAATTTAAACGCTGTTAAATCCTTTACCGGGAGCGTAGTGTATGCCTGTACGCTATGTTTGGTGGTGTTTGCTGCTCCAGTGTTTGCCCAAAAACAAAAGGTCGATTCGCTGGAGAATCTGCTTAAAAAATCCATGCCCGATAGCGCGCGCCTGCGTTTGCTGCAACAAGTAACTGAAGCATATTCATCGGTCGATCCAAAAAAGAAATTTTACTACGCTAACATTTACAAACAGTTGGCCAATAAGCTTGGCAACCATGAAGCCGTGGCCGATTCATATGTAAACATGGGCATTTCATACGGTATTCAAAGCCGTTTGGATAGTGCTTTGTATTATTTTGATGTTGCTTATACCGAATCGGCTAAAATTAAATACCAGCTGGGCATGGGCCGTAGCCTGGCCTGTTTGGCATATGCTTATGACAGGCTGGATGATGAGCAGGAGTCTATTAAGTATAATATCAAGGCTTTAAACGTTTATAAAAAAATAAAATACACCCGTGGTATTAACCAATGCCTGGTCAATATCGGCTCTATATATTACGAGATGAAGCAGTATGGCCTTGCCGAAAGCTATTTTCAGCAGGCACTTAAAAGTTATACTGCCGCTAATGATAACGCCGGAGTTGGCAGTGCCTTGTATGAATTAGGCAATTGTTACCAGGTTACCGGGCAGTTTACCAAAGCCCTTTCGCACCTCAACAAAAGCTTAGAAATACGCGAGGGGGTAGGTGATATTAATGGCGGCTCGTTATCGCGTAAGGGGTTAGGTAGGTTATATTATCGTAAAAAGGAATATAACGAGGCTATAAAGCACTTTAATATTGCCGTAAACGGCTTCCGCACCCTGCATGATAAGTTTGAAGAAGCTACCACACACACCATGCTGGCCGATGTTTACCTGGCCACTCAAGACGATGCACATGCCGAAGAACATGCTCTGGTAGCCTTAAACCTGGCTCAGGCTGCGCAATCAAAAATAGCACTGTCGGATGCGTTGCAAAAGCTGGTAATGGTTTACAAAATGCGTAAACAGGTGGATATAGCTTTTGATTATCAATCGCGCTATGTGGCCAACCTGGATAGCATTAGGGCCGATAATGCGCTCAAAAATGTAACCTTGGGTGAGTTTAACCGCATCCGTTTAGAGAATGCCGAACTAACCAAAGATAATCACATCATTGCCCGTCAAAATACCGATTATGTTGCCCGTATTAATAATTATGGCAGCGTGCTGATTATTGTAGTAGTTATACTGGCGCTGGTGGTTTTGCTATTATTTATTCAGTACAAGCGTAATCTCGAAAAGCAGGCCGCCAACAAACTGCTCACTCAACAAAAATACGAAATCGCCTTGATCAATAGCGAACTTGAAGCAGTGAACCATGAGCTTAGTGCACAAATGGATCTCAGTCACCGCCAAAATGTGGAGTTGGGGCGCCTTAACGATGTGAAAAATAAGTTTTTCTCCATCGTATCGCATGATTTACGTAGCCCTTTGAGCACTTTACAATCGCTGTTCAGCATTTATCATGATGGCGATATTGGCGAGAAAGAACTGGGCGAAATGTTGGTTAAACTCGAAGACACGATATTAACTACCGGTAATTTTCTGGACAATTTGCTTGAATGGTCGAAAAGTCAGTTTGATGGTATTAAAATTACCCCGGTTAATTTTAACGTTGCCGATTGTATTAACGAGAACATCTGTTTATACGATACTAAGATCGCTTTAAAAAATCTTCAAGTTGTTAATGAAGTAGTTCAACCGGTATGCATTTATGCCGACAGGAACATGATAAGCCTGGTTATACGCAACCTGCTTTCTAACAGTATCAAATTTTGTAATCCTACTAACAGTATTACCTTTAGTGCCGAAGTTCACGACGAAAGGGTACTCATAAGCATAACCGATACCGGGCGCGGCATGAGCGAAGCAGAACAGGATAAGGTATTTAATCTTGATCATACCCTAACCACCGGCACCCAGGGCGAAAAAGGAAACCACCTTGGCCTCATCTTATGCCGTGATATGGTCATGCAAAACAAAGGCATCATTTGGTTTGAAAGTAAGGAAGGTGTGGGTACTACGTTTTGGATAGATTTGCCTGCGGCAGCGCTCGAGCAACAAGCATGATAGATTTCCCCTCTTGAGAGGGGGCGCGTTAGGCGAGAGCGGTAGCAGGGGTGTGTCCTCCGCTTGCATGGTCTACTTCTGAATTTAAATGATACACACCTGCACCCCCTCTCTAAAGGAGAATCGCACATTCCATTGCTCTTAAAAGCTAAAAAACACCCCCTCCAAAACTTTCTCCTCACCATCCCAACTAAAAACGGTAATTTTGCTTTCTTTTTTTATAAGCAAGAGATAACGAATGGCCTGGGCAGAAAAACTCAAACTCAAAAAAGGATTGGTGCGTGCTTTAACCGAAGCAGGTTTTAACGGACCAACCGAGATACAGCAAAAAACTTTGTCGCGCATAGCAGGCGGACAAGACATAATTGCCATAGGCCCTAACGGTTGCGGTAAAACCACTACATATATAATGGGTGCTTTAAGCCGGTTTACCTATGCAGCCGATGGGGTTACCCGCGTGCTGATATTAGTGCCCGACCGCGAAGCAGTAGAAGCAGTTATCGAACGTTTTAATCAACTCAATACCAACAAATCCATCCGTTTAGTTGGCTTGTACCCTGCACCCGGTACCGAAGCCCAGATGGATGATATGGCCGAAGGTGCCGACATTGTGGTGGCCACGCCCGACCGTGCCCGTGCCATATACCTTAAATTGGGGCTTAACCTCAACACGGTTGAACTGCTGGTGATTGATGATGCCGACCTGATCGTAAAACAGGGCCTTCAACTGCCCGTAAACGAACTGGCGGCCAGCATTCAAAAAGGACAGCACCTGGTGTTTACCGAGGTTATGCACGATAAGCTCGACCGGATGATAAGCACCTTTATGCGCCAGCCGGCAACCATTGAGGTTGAAGAGATAGGGGAGCCTGCTTTTGATACCATTGACCAGCTGCTGTACCACGTACCCAACTTTGGCACCAAACTTAATTTGTTGCGCCTGTTTATGCAGGATGAAGAGTTGTTTACCAAAACCATAGTGTTTGTAAATACCCGCCCAACTGCCGAAAAATTGTATAAAACCTTACAAAACCGCAATAATAACATTGTGGCTATATTTAGCCCCTGGTTTTTTGAGTGGACGGGCTTTTCATCTGTTGAAGATTTTATGGCCGATGAAACCGTTCGTACCTTAATAGTGGTGAATGAGGATGTAGGCGAGCTGCCTTTGCAGGACGTACCGTTTTTGTTGCATTTTGAGTTGCCGGCAGATGTAGAAACCTATGTAACCCGCGTTAAAAGCGATGCCCACAAGCCTGATGCCGAAACCATGGCACTAACCTTTGTTACTGACTTGGAGTTGAACGGCGTGCGCAAAATAGAGCAAGCTACCGGTCACAAAATTCAGGTTGGCGATTTGCCCGAAGATCTGGTTATAGAAAAGGAACGCAAAAAACTATCGGAAGAAGAGAAAGAAGCCAAAACCCAGACCGAAGAACCCGAGCGCGGAGCTGCTTTCCACGAAAAGAAAGCCAAGAACTCGAAGAATTATAACTACAGTTCGGGTGAAAAGGCTAAAATGACGAAGAAAAAAAAATATGGGTGATAGCTGTTTTAAATTATCTAAAATTTAATATTATACAACTGTAGCAGTATTTGTTTTTATTACGTACAGTAATATAAATATATATAATGATGAAAATAACGCCTAACCTACGCAAGCATGCATTACAATTTTTGGTATGCACTGCATTGTCTCTCACCCTGTTCTCTTGCAAAAAAGACAAAAACCCATCAAGCACAATTTTGGGAGAGTGGTATGAAAAATTGCCAGCAAGTACCGAAAGACATATTCATTTTTATGGCGACAGCGTAAAATTTTTGATAATTGATTATTCAAAGCCTGCAGTTACACCTACAACTGAACTAAAAGGTACTTTTATTGTAAAGGGTGATCATTTAAATATTAATATTACAGAAACGGTTAGCAGGGAAAATAATAAAGTTATTTCGAGAGCACCGTTTACAGGTAAAATATATGAAAATGCTACTTTTACGGTAAATGATGATAAGCTTACTTTAAACTACACAAGTTATCCTGCTGATGCACCAGTTGCAAGCACCACAATATTCAAAAGGATATTGCCTGATTAAATTCATAAAATAACAAGCCCGGTAACACACCGGGCTTGTTATTTTATGAATACCTATGCTTCGTCATAAGCTTTTTGCAGCGATGGTATGTCCAGCTTTATCATTTTCATCATGGCCTGCATGGCAGCATTTGCTTTCTTTTGATTAGGATCGCTGATGAGTTTAGGCAAGATGGTGGGCGTAATTTGCCAGCTGATGCTGTATTTATCGGTAAGCCAGCCGCAAGCCATTGATTGGCCGCCTTCGAGCAAATTGTCCCAATAATGGTCAACTTCTTCCTGGGTATCGCAGTTTACTACAAATGATACTGATGGGGTTGATTTGTATTGCGTGTTGCCGTTAAGCGTAACAAAGTGCGTTCCGTTCAACGTAAATTCAACGGTAAGCACGGCACCACCTTCCAAACCCGGAATACCCTCGGGCGTACGTGTTACTTTTTTAATTTCGGCATCTTTAAATATCGATACATAAAAATTGGCAGCTTCTTCGGCCTCGGTATTAAACCATAAAAATGTGGTGAGCGGATGCATAGTGTTTTTTCCTTTCGTTTTTAATTGATATAAAACAAAGGTATAGCATGCCGCGAATGTTTGTATGGTGCAATACCGACATTGTAAGGGGGCTAAAGCGGCAACGCAAATGCTGGCTGTGAGGACACAGCCAATGGCGGGGGAGTGTCCTATATTAACGGCCTTACCCTAAACAAGCATGTTACTTAATCAATTTCAATATCCTATTCCACCTGATGTGGTTTAAACCAGTTTGCGTGCTGTCCACACTTAGCCAGGTTATGGCGGCTTTACCTACAATATGATCTTCGGGCACAAAGCCCCACGAGCGCGAGTCGGCGGAGTTGTGGCGATTGTCGCCCATCATCCAGTAGTAGTTTAGTTTGAATGTATAGTTGTTTGATTTAGTTCCGTTTATAAAATATTGATTGTTTGCTTGTGTCAGTTTGGCATGTTCATAATTAGTTATAGCTGATCCGTAAAGTGCCACTGTAGAATCGTTTAATGCAATGGTATAACCCTGTTTAGGCAAGGTGAGTGGGCCATAATTATCGTTGTTCCATTTAAATATAGGGCTGTGCGGATATATGCCTGCATCATACTTACCCTTAGGTTCAATGATGGGCTCGGCCGAAATAATGTTCGAATAGCCCTTGATGTTTTTATAACTATTGGCATTCATCATCATCACATACGCGTTAGCCGAGTACTGGCCCGCTACCTCAATTTGCAAATCATGCAGGGTTTGAGGGCTCAAATAGCTGCCGTCGGTTTTGACAAGGTATGAGGTTTGCTGCCTAAACTCGTTACGGGCGGCTTTGCCATTTACGTAAACTTGTCCGTTTACAATGCTTAACACATCGCCGGGTAAGCCCTGGCAGCGTTTAATGTAGTGTGTGCGCATGTCAATGGGGTGGGTGCCGGCTTCGGGCGGGTAATTGAATACTACTACATCGCCACGCTTAACTTCCGTAAACCCGGGCAACCTGAAATATGGTAGCTGTATACCATCCCAATAGGTTTTGATATGCCCGCCTCCAACAGTCGATTCCAGGAAGGGGATAGATACCGGTGTGATGGGCATACGCGGACCATAATTCAATTTACTTACAAACAAATAATCACCGGTTAGCAGGCTGCCTTCCATTGACCCTGATGGGATGGCAAAGGCCGTAAACACCAATCCGCGTATAATGGTTGACACCACAAGGGCAAATAAAAATGCATCTGCCCATTCGCGAAGCTTACTTTTTTTAGTTTCAGCTTTACTTTGCTTATTTGTGTTTAATAAATTGAATTTCATGCTGGTAAGGTTTTTAATGATAATATGTGCAAAAGAAAAATTCAGGTTGATATTACTATTTAGAGTGTATCAAATCATTAAATGTTACAAGTTAATAGTTAAACCAGCATGTTGCGAAATGTAAGGTTAACCCGCGGCCGGGTAACTTGCGTGGTTTTAGGAAGGCTGTGCAACCAATGCGTTTGCGTAGTACCCTGCATCACCAATAAACTTCCGTTTTGTAGAAAGACCGATGTGTTGTATTTAGTTTGCCGGTGTTTAAAGGCAAACTTACGTTCGGTACCTAATGTTAAAGAGGCAATGGTGCTATCGCGCCCCAACGCTTTTTCATCGTCGCTATGCCAGCCCATACCTTCGTTACCATCGTGGTATAAGTTTAACAAACAGGAATTAAATGAAGTATGAGTGTGTTGTTCTACCAATACTTTAAGTTGAAGTAACTCTGTAGTCCATGGCAAAGCATGCTTGGTGGTGTTGGAGTAAGTGTACGAATAGTCGTTGTTACCATACCAGGCCACCATACGTTTGGTAATAATATGCCTGCCAAAAATTACAGCCTCATCATTTTTCCATTCAATGGTTTGCAATAAGGTATTGAGATAATCATCGGCCTCGGTGGGGTTGAGTATGGGACCATGGTAAATGGCTTCGCCATCGTAAGGCAATAGATTGGCAGATGTATTGAATAGATTCATGGAATTTACTGAATGGGTATAAATTAGATTGCCGCAGCCAATGCTTTAGATGCTTCCCAACCTATCATGGCATTTTTGCGGGTACTGCCCCAGTGGTACTGCCCAATTTCGCCGGTTGAGCGTATTACCCGGTGACAAGGGATAAGGAAAGCTACCGGGTTATCGCCCACGGCCGTACCTACAGCCCTGCTGGCATTGGGGCTGTTTAAACCGGCTGCTAACCGGCCATAGGTGGTTAAGCCGCCAACAGGTATCTTCAACAAAGTTTCCCAAACTTTGAGCTGAAATGGCGTGCCTTTGAGGTGTAGTTTTATTTCGTTTAGGCGGCTCCAGTCTTGCGTAAATATAAACAGGGCATTTTGTTGTGCCTGGTCGGTAAGTTGCTGGTAGGTGGCGTTAGGAAGGCGGTGTTGAAGTTTCATAAACGCCTCTTGCTCCGGTTCATCGGCAAAGGCCATGTAGCAAATACCTTTTGGGGTTGATGCCACCAGCAAGTTGCCAAAAGGCGTTTGTACAAAGCTGTAATTAATGTGCAGTTGCTCGCCGCCGTTCTTGTATTCGCCGGGTGTCATACCTTCAATTTTAACAAACAGGTCGTGCAGGCGGCCGGTGCCCGATAGGCCGGTTTCATAAGCTGCGTCGAATAATGAGGCTTGCTTATCGGTCAGTATGCTTTTGGCGTGTTCAATGCTCAGGTATTTTAAAAACTGCTTGGGCGATACCCCTGCCCAATCCGTAAACATGCGCTGAAAATGAAACGGACTCAGGTTTACATGTGCCGCAACATCATCCAGCGTAGGTTGGGTTTTGTAATTAAGCTTTAAAAACTCAATAGCACTGGCAATCCTTTTATAATCTAACTCGTTCTGCGTTTCCATTATCAATCATCATTTAAACAAAGGTACCTTGCCGTTGTGCGTGTACAAACCCGTTTCTTGCTAAGTTAAAACTACCGATAATGATTTACAACTGATAAATGGAGGGAAGATTATACTTAGTTTTGACGAGAATTAATAACCCACCTGTCATTTCGAGGTACGAGAAATCTTTTCGACCGGATACGCTTGTCGCTCTGAGAAGATTTCTCTCTATCGTTCGAAATGACAGCCGTGAATAACTATTTAACACAAAATACTCCCCCTTTAGGGGGTTGGGGGGCATATGTTTACCGGAATTATAGAAACTTTAGGCCGCGTTGCCGATTTACAGCACGAAGGCAGCAACGTGCATATTACTGTGGAAAGCAATATTGCGCACGAATTGAAGATAGATCAATCGGTAGCGCATAATGGCGTTTGCCTTACTGTGGTTGCCGTGGCCGATGGTCGCCATACGGTCACCGCTATTGAAGAAACGCTCAACAAATCGAACATAGGCCATTTGCAGGTAGGCGATTTGGTAAACCTCGAACGCTGCATGCAAATGAATGCCCGCCTTGACGGTCATATTGTGCAAGGCCACGTTGACCAAACCGCCGTATGTACCGGCTATAAAGAGCTTGACGGCAGTTGGGAATATACATTTACCTACGATACCTCAAACGGCAATGTAACGGTTGAAAAAGGCTCGATATGCGTTAATGGTATCAGCTTAACGGTTGTAAACTCGCAAGCCAATAGCTTTTCGGTGGCCATTATACCTTACACGCACGAGCACACCAATTTGCAAAATGTTAAACAAGGCTCAGTGGTAAACCTCGAATTTGATATTATTGGCAAGTACGTGGCGCGATTGATGCAGCGTTAATTTTTAGCGGTTGTTAGCGCGCCTATGCGGGTTTTGGTATAATCAACATATACCTGTTGCAGTGCCGGCGGGTTGGTAGCCAGGTATTTTTTATAATACTTTACGGCTTTGGCTTTATCTTTCAGGTCGCTGTCGTATAGCGTAGCCAATGAGTAGAGCAGGAGCGGACGTTCGGCAAATTGCAAGCCCTTTTGATAGTTAATCTCGGCCTTTTTAAAGCGCTGGGTTTCCTGGTAGGTACCCGCTATTTCGCCATAATAAGTTGCCACGCCCGATGATATGCCATCGTTAACAGCTTTATCCAAACAATCGAGGGCTTTGCTGTACTTTTTAAGTGCCTTATAGCTCAGTCCCATGTAATAAAATGAGGTTTCATTTTGCTGGATGCCGGGCATTGCCGCCAGTACTTCGAGGCAGCAGGTATAGTTTTTTACTTTGTAATAAGCCTGTCCTAACTTCATCGAGGTAGGAAAACTGCCATCGCCCAGTTGCAATAACTGCATGCCGGTTTTAATTGCTTCGGGCCATTTTGATTGGGCATGGGTGAGTCTTAACAAGCTTTGCAGCAGCACCACATTTTGCGAGTCGGCGGCTATGGCTTTGTTTAAAACGTTTTCGGCTTCATTGAATTTTTTGTGGCTAACGTAATCGTTACTCAGGTCTGATGCCACGTCGGCATCTTCGGGGTTGAGCTGGTTGGCCTTTACCAGCGCTTTTACATAGCCTATGCTGTCGCCCGTAAAAGTGCAAATACGTGCCAGTTGTGAGTAAACATAAAAGTTAGTGCTGTCAACCTTTATAATGCGTTGGTAATAATCGTTAGCTTTTTTGTAGTTGCTTCGACGCAAATTTATTCCCGCCAAGCTGTTGATTACGGATAGTTTGGTACTGTCGATATTAAACAGGCGCTGATAGTAGTTTTCGGCATCACTTAGCTTGCCCGCCATTTGCGAAGCATAGGCCAGGCGCGATAGGGCGGTAATATCGGTAACAGGTTCAATATAAGCTCCTCTGAGGTAGTTGGCCGCCTCCAAAAATTTTTGATTTTGATAGTATTCGAGTAACTGTGTTTCGTTGATGGTTTGGCTGTAAGCACGGCCAATCAGCAGCGATAGCAAGGTTAGCAGAAAGGTGGTTAAGGTAGTCCTCATAGGTCAGATTTGTAACAACTAAATTATTAGTTATTAATTATAAATCAAACTTTTTTTGAAAATGATTGCTATTAGTATCGAAACCAATCTTGAAAACAACATGGATAAGATAAAAAAATCAGAATTGATGGAGAAAATTGTTCACGAGTTGGAAGACTTAAGGAACAGTTTTCAGGCTGTAATACAAAAGTTAGGTAAAATTGAGGTTGATAACATTGACCTGGGTAACAAAAGACTGGAGAAAGACCTGCCCGACATGCACCAGCGTGTAGCCGATAACCTCGACAACATTGCCTCAATTCTGGACGACTTTGCCAGCGAAACGGATGAGTTCAACAACAAGAACAACATTCAGGCACTCAAAGAGCAGGAAGCTATTAATAATCTGTAATAAGATAATTTTTAAATGGGAAGCCCTCAGTAATGAGGGCTTTTTTTGTGCTTAGCGAAGGGCATTCGTTTAAAATGATATTGCATTTTAGTAACATTGAATAATGAAAATTGCTACCTATAATGTTAACGGTGTAAACGGCCGCTTACCCGTACTGCTCCGCTGGCTGGCCGAAGAACAGCCAGATGTAGTTTGCTTGCAGGAACTCAAAGCCCCGCAAGAGAAATTCCCCCAACAGGCTATTATTGATGCCGGTTACAATGCCATATGGCACGGCCAAAAAAGCTGGAACGGGGTAGCCATTCTGGCCCGGGGTATGGAAATACAGGAAGTAAGCAGAGGCCTGCCCGGTGATGATGAAGATACCCAAAGCCGGTACATTGAAGCCGTGGTTAACGGTATTTTAATAGGAGGGCTATACTTGCCCAACGGCAACCCCGCACCCGGACCGAAGTTTGATTACAAGCTGAGTTGGTTTGAACGCCTACACAAACATGCTGCCCGACTGGTTGAACTTGATATACCCGTAATACTCACCGGCGACTTTAACGTAATGCCAACCGAGCAAGACGTGTACAAGCCCGAACGCTGGGTTGACGATGCCCTGTTCCGCCCCGAAACACGAGACGCTTTTCATAAACTGATTGCCCAAGGCTGGACGGATGCTATACGCAAGCTGTATCCCACTGAAACTATTTATACCTTTTGGGACTACTTCCGCAATGCTTATGGCCGTGATGCCGGGCTACGCATCGACCATTTCCTGCTCAATCCTAAAATAGCCGACCGCCTTAAAAGCGCCGGTGTGGACCGTCACGTACGCGGCTGGGAAAAAACGAGCGATCATGCGCCGGTGTGGATAGAATTAGCTGAAAAGTAATTTTAGCTAACATCAGTGCGTTTGTATTGTTATATTTTCATCAATACTTATGAGATACTTGCTCACCGTTTTTTTTATCCTGTTGTGCGTAAGTGCATTTGCGCAATCTGACTGGCTTACGTTGCGCGAAGACACCACGCTTAAAAATAAATACAGCTATGCCTTCGTGAACCACAAGGGCGATACTGTGCTACGGCTCGATACCGCTAAATATACTGTTTGCTTTACCGACACTATGCAGCACTTTGCTGTGGTAGGTTTTAAAAAAAAGCACGGCTGGTTTGCTATTGATCGCAACGAAAAAGTGCTTTTTGAGGTATACAACGCCAGTAGAGGCGAACCATCGCCCGATGAACTGCGTGAAGGTTTGATACGCATAGTGGATAACAAAGGCAGAATAGGCTTTGCCAATGCCCGGGGACAAGTAGTAATTATGCAGCAATTTGAAGCCGCAACCAGTTTTTACCGAGGCAAAGCCATAGTTGGTAAATCCTGTAGAGAAGTGCTATGGGGCGGCAATGCGCATGCTCATGATGGCGATAAACATTACACCATCGACTGCAAGCAAGCGGGCTACATCAATAAAAAAGGCCAGGTGCTTAAAATGGGGAACTTTACCTTTGAGCAAATGCAAAAGCAAATAGGATGGAAATCGGAGTTTGATGTGATGTAGAATCGCTGTTATTTTCAAATAATTATAATACAAAGAAGCATGAGTACAAACAAACTCAACGGCCTTACGGCAGGAATGATAGATTCAATTTCTGACGATGATTTGCCATTTGATATTTTTGAAAAAATATGTAATGCAATGCCGCAAGACCTCGATGAAGAGATCGCGGTTGCGGCTTTAAATCCTCCTTGCCAAGACTTGTATTTAATTTTTGTGTTCGAAGGGCAGGTAAATAATGGAGGCTTCAATCAATACTATTACAATACTGAGGGCAAGTTTTACAAGCTACTTCCCGAAGCATTAAGAAGAATAGGAGCTGGCTTATTTGCCGATTTAACGCAGCAAGCTAACCGTGTTTATGAAGCTAATTATCATCAAATAAATAAATTTAATGACGGTACTTTAGAAGGGTTTAGCAAGTCTTATGATAATAATCCGCTGAATGAGTTTGATGACAAATTTTATGATCTGTATAGCGAAGAAGATTTGCAGCAATTACAGGCGAACTATATCCGAATAAATAAGCACAATTTTGTCGACTAACAAAAAAGCGCTTACATATTGGTAAACGCTTTTTGTAAAATTTTTTTGCATTGCGTTATTCATCCACACTCTTACCCTTCATCGCTGTACTAATAGCCTGATCCATTACGCGTTCGGCGTAGGGGCGGGTGAGTTCGTTCAGTTCGTCTACTTTTTTCAGGATGAGGTCTTTGTCGCCGCTGGTGAGGGCTGCTTTAAGGGCTTCTACATATTGATGGGTGCTGGCTACTTCGGCTACGCTTAATAGTGCGCCGTGTTTCTCAACAAAGCGTTCGGCGGTGTATACCATTTGCTCGCCTTCGGTACGGGCTTCAATCAGCATACGCTGGGCTACGTCGTCTTTAGCGTGGGTAATACTGTCCATTAGCATTTGCTCAACTTGTTCATCATTAATGCCATAAGCGGGGGTAACCTCAACTTCCTGTTTCGTTCCCGAGCGTAGCTCAATAGCTTGTACTTTCAAGATACCATCGGCATTTAGCAAAAAGTTAATATCAACCTTAGGGAAACCTGCAGGCATAGCGGGGATGCCTTTCAAATCAAATTCGGCCAGTTTACGGTTTTCTTTCACTAAGTCGCGTTCGCCCTGGTAAACGGAGATTTTCATGTTTATCTGTCCGTCAACCGAGGTTGTATATTGGCGACCAGCCTTAGTAGGTACTTTAGAGTTGCGCGGAATAATTACATCCATCAACCCGCCCATAGTTTCAATACCTAACGATAGCGGGGTAACATCCAGCAGTAAAATATCCTTACGGTTACCGGCCAAAACATCGGCTTGTATGGCAGCGCCCAAGGCAACAACCTCGTCAGGGTTCACATCATCATGTATAGGCCTGCCAAAATACTCGGCCACACGGCGTTTAACCAGCGCTGTACGGGTCGATCCTCCAACCATAACTACCTCGTTAATATCAGTGGTTGTTAAACCGGCATCTTTAAGGGCATTGGCGCAGGCGGTAATGGTTTGCTCAACTTTAAGGGTAATCAGTTCTTCAAAAGTTGTGCGGTCGAGCGTGCACCATATTTCGCCTATCTTTTCGTTAAACAAACTTTGGTGGGCAAAGGCTTTCTTGGCTTCTTCGGCCTTTAAGCGCAATTCCTGCATCAGCTCGCGGTTTTCGGCAAGTTCGGTACGGTTAAGCTGATTCTTTTCTATCCAGTACTCTAAAATGGCGCGGTCAAAATCATCGCCGCCTAAAAAGGTATCGCCATTGGTGGCCAATACCTCAAAAATTCCGTTCTGTATTTGCAGTATCGATACATCAAAAGTACCGCCGCCCAAATCGTATACCGCAATGGTTTTGGTTTCTTCGGGGTTGAGGCCTATGCCGTAGGCTAAGCTGGCGGCAGTGGGTTCGTTTACAATGCGCAATACATCTAAACCAGCCAGTTTACCGGCATCACGTGTGGCCTGGCGCTGCGAATCATTAAAATAAGCAGGTACGGTAATTACCGCGCGATTAACCGGCGTTTTAAGTGCATGTTCGGCACGCTCTTTCAGTTCTTTAAGGATGAGTCCGGAAAGTTCGATAGGGGTGTAAAAGCGGTCGCCCACCTTCACTTTTACCAGGCTCTCGGTATTATCATCAATAACCTTGTATGAAAAAAAGTCTTTATAATTGGCAATATCGCCGTAAGAGCGGCCCAGCAAACGCTTAACCGAAAATATGGTGTTTTGCGGATCGGTAAGCAGGTAGTTTTTGGCTTCGTTACCTACAGTGATGCCTCCGGTTGGGTCAAAGTGCACAACTGATGGTACCAGCACACCTTTACCGGCATCGTTTATCACCTGCGGGTTTTTGTCGGGGTTAATAAAGGCAACCAATGAGTTGGTGGTACCTAAATCTATACCTACAATAATTTCTTCTTTTTGTATTGAACCTGTTGCCAGGTTAATAGAAACTTTAGCCATAATACTTGCTTAAACGAGCGGCAAATGTAGGTAGTTTTACGGTAAGGCTTGTCATGCTTGTGTGGCTTTTTGATTTCGAAATTCGAATGTTCAATTTCGAGTTTATGAAAGTTTGGGCAGGGGATTTAAATTCCCCCTCTTGAGAGGGGGCGCGTAGGAAAAAGTGGTGGCAGGGGTGTGTCATCCCACTTGCCGGGTACAACCAATTCATACAGCCAAATTTCGAAATTGAATATTCGAAACGGCGAAGCCCTTTTGAAAACCTTTGAAGAAAAATCAAATATCTGAAAAATTCGAAATCAAATCAGCCAAACCCGGTTTAATACACTTTTTGTATCGATGAGTACCCATTGCGTTAATCACAAATTCTATTTAATTTCAACGCATAATGATTAAACCTAAGTTTTGCAGCCTTGCCGTGGTGGGCCTGGTATTGATGGCGTTGGGAGCAAATGCACAGCAATTTGGCGGCAACCCGCCATCCATTAAATGGAAGCAAGTCAATGATTCGGCCGCGCGGGTAATTTACCCCGTTGGCATGGATTCGGTGGCAAGGCGGTTGGCTGGTATTATCAACCATATCAACCACATTACAAGGCCTACCATTGGTTTCAAGCAAAACAAGGTGAATATTGTGCTGCAAAACCAGTTGATTACCACCAACGGTTATGTGGGTTTGGCACCTTTCCGTAGCGAGTTTTATTTGGTGCCTGCACAAAATAGTTTCTCCTTAGGTAGCCTGCCCGTGGGCGATCAGTTGGCTGTGCACGAGTTCAGGCACGTGCAGCAGTACAACAACTCTGTGGTGGGTTTAACGGCTTTTTTAAAGGCCATTTTTGGCGAGGGCGGGCAGGCATTAGCTTATGGCATAGCCGTACCCAACTGGTTTGCCGAGGGCGATGCCGTGTATAACGAAACTTATATGACCAACCAGGGTCGTGGCCGGTTGCCTTATTTTTTTAACGGTTACCGCAGCTTATGGGCGGCCGGTAAAAACTACAGTTGGATGAAGTTGCGCAACGGCTCATACCGTGATTATACACCCGATTGGTACCCCATGGGTTATATGCTGATAGCTTACGGCAGAGAAAATTATGGTAACGATGTATGGCGCAAAGTAAACCATGATGCTGCCGCTTATCGCTCGCTGTTTTACCCTTTTCAAAGTGCGGTAAAACGTAACACGGGCAAGAGCTATACCGATTTCCGTAACGCCGCGCTCACTCATTTTAAACAGCAATTGCTAACACCCGAATTACAAGCAGGTACCAAACAGTATAGAAGCAATCGGCATTTCATCGGCAACCAGGAGTTCCCGGTGTATGTAAACGATAGCACCATCATCTACCGCAAATCATCGTACCAACAACGGGCAACCTTTATGATGAAGGCAGGTAATACCGAAAGGAAGATACGCCTGGCCGATTTTACAGTTGATGGTTATTTTAATTACAACAACGGTCAAATTGTGTACGCATCGCGCCGCCCCGACCCCCGCTGGACTTACCGCGAATATAACGAGCTCAAAATTGTGGACGTAAAAACCGGCAGCCAGCACGGGCTTACCCACAAAACCAAATACTTTGCCCCGGCCTTTAACATTGATAACAGCCGTATAGTAGCTGTTGATGTGCAACCATCGGGCAAATACGCGCTTCATATTTTAAATGCTACCGATGGAAAACTGATTAAAGAAGTACCTAACCCGGGGGGCTTGTTTTATACCTACCCTAAGTTCTACAACGAAAAGGAAATCGTGACGGCGATACGCAAGCCATCGGGCAGTATGAGTATTGCACTGGTTGATGTAGAAACCGGCAAGGTCAACGAATTAACTCCCGAAGGTATTGCGCCTAAAGCCTTCCCGGTGGTACAAAAAGACACGGTTTACTTTACCGGAACATCGGGTATGGATGATAAGCTGTTTGCCGTGAGTGTGCCTGATAAAAAGGTGTTCGAGTTACAGGGCGATTCGTTGCGGAATTATATAGGGAATTACCAACCCGCCATCGGCACTAATAAACTGGCCTGGACGAGCTTCAGCGCGTATGGTTATCAGTTGCACGAGGCCAATAAATCTGGTTTGCAGTTTAAGCCGGTAACGGTTGTGCCTCAACTGCCCGAATTTAATATTGCCTCGTTAAAACAAGAACCGGGTGCCAACTTAATGGCTTCAACAATACCGGCCACAACAGATGCAAAAAAATATCCGAAGTTTACGCATCCGTTTAACTTTCATAGCCTGGTACCTTACTTTGATGATCCTGATTATACGTTTTCCCTTATGGGCGAAAACATACTCAATACCCTGCAAACCGATCTTTCTTTTGGCTATAACCGCAACGAAGGTTATAAACAATTCAGTTTCAATACCATTTACGGTGCGTTCTTTCCGTACCTGTTTGGCCGGGTTGATTACACGCTCGACCGTCGCGATTATGGTTTTGATGCTAACCGCAATATAGTTGAAGTAAACTGGAACGAAACCAAATTGCAAACTGGTATACAAGTGCCCCTGTTATTTGCCGGTGGCCGTAACTACACCCGCTTAACCTTTACCAGCAGCATCAACTATAGTATTAATGATGTTAAGCAACAGGCTTTCAAAAATGCGCTGCCTAACAATACTTACTTAAATAACTCGGTTACATTCAGTAATCAAATAGCTAAACCTTACCAGTTAATTAACCCGCAGTTGGCGCAAAACATTACGCTAAGCTACCGCAACACAATCAATAGCTTAAATGCGCATCAATTCCTTGCATCGGGTACATTTTATTTCCCGGGATTGATTTCAACGCATAGTTTGGTGTTTAATGTTGCTCATCAGCGGCGCGACAGGGCTTACAGTTTGTTCTCCAACCAACTGCCGTTTTCGCGCGGTTATACGGCCGATAATTTGTATCGTTTATACAAAGTAGGGGTTAACTATCATTTCCCGGTGGCTTACCCCGATGCGGGCGTGGGCAATTTGGTGTACCTGATGCGCTTACGCGGAAACGTGTTTTATGATTATACCCACGGAACCGATTTTTACCGCAACGGCACCACGTTTAAAGCCGATTTTAGGTCCGTTGGGGCCGAGTTATATTTTGATACACAATGGTTTAACCAAAGCGCTATCACCTTTGGTATACGCTATACACGCCTGCTCGATAATGATATATTTGGCGGTAACGGCCGCGACAGGTTAACTTTGATATTGCCCTTGAGTATCTTTTAATAATGGATACGGCTCATTAGCTTTTTGAATAATGGTACGTACACGTTCGGTATCGGTTTCGTCAATGTCGTAATCTTTGCCTACGCTGCGGCCTAAAAGTATGTTCTCGTTCATAAACTCCATGCCTGTTTTACGAATTTTTCGGGCTGATGAATGAATTTCGGTTGCACCGGTAAAATGCACAAGGTCGTTCACGTTATACTCGCTTACACCTCCGCCGGGCATAATACATATACGGCCATTGGCCTTTTGTATTAACTGAGCTATTTTGCTGGCTCCTTCAATGGCTGTGGTTTTACCGCCCGAAGTTAAAATGCAGTCAAAACCCATGTCAATAATCTCTTCCAGGGCATGAAACATATCGGCACATAAATCAAACGCGCGATGAAAAGTGGCTTTCATACCCGCTCGCTTTGCCATTTGAACAAGTTCGGTGCAGCGCTTTTTATCAATAGTGCCATTGGCATGCAATATGCCCGTAACTATGGCATGGCAACCCAATTGAGCAGCCATTTCCAGGTTAGCTTTCATTACATCGTACTCCGCGTCCGAATACAGGAAATCGCCGGTGCGGGGCCTTAACAGCACATACACCGGAATATCAATTTTACTTAATGTAACCTTTATTTGTCCGTAAGATGGGGTGGTGCCCCCTTCGTGCAGGTTATCGCAAAGTTCTATGCGGGTGGCGCCGCCTTTTTGGGCCGCAATGGCCGATTCAACAGAGTTGGCACAAACCTCAAGAGCTATATTCATGACTGAAAAAGTCGATAGTTAAATTATTAGTTGCTGTAATACAATTGCTTACGTTAAATGTAGTATAAATTAATAAACTAAGCAAAAGTTTAGTAATAACATTTGCCGTCAATTAGCAAATCTTGGCTGGTGTTGTTACATACCGCAAAATTAAACCCCTTTTGCAGGGCAAATGCGCCGTATTCACCTTTTTTGTTGATGGCTAAAAAGCCAACCTGAATTTCTTTGGCTATTTCGGGCTTCTTTTTAACTATGCGCATTACAGCTTCTTTACAGGCTGCCTCGGGCGTGTAGCCTTGTCGCATCAGTTCCACCACTAAAAAGCTGCCTACATTGCGTATCACTTCTTCGCCTACGCCGGTTGCGGTTGCGCCGCCCACCTCGTTATCAACGTACAAACCCGCGCCAATAATAGGGCTGTCGCCCACACGGCCATGCATTTTAAAGGCCATACCGCTGGTGGTACACGCGCCCGATATATTGCCCTGTGCGTCAATGGCCAGCATACCAATGGTATCGTGGTTATACTCGTTGCCGGGCAGCCCCTTTTTATTTTCGATGTTGATTACCGGTTTATACTCGGCCTTTTTCAGCCATTCCTTCCATGCTTTTTCGGAGCTGGGCAGCAATAATTTTTCTCTTTTGAAGCCTTGCTCAACCGCAAATTGCGTAGCGCCCTCGCCAACCAGCATTACGTGCGGGGTTTTTTCCATTACCAAACGGGCTATACTTATAGGGTGGGCTATGTACTCCATAGCCGCAACCGATCCGCAATTGCCCTTATCGTCCATAATACAGGCATCAAGCGTAACATGACCGTCGCGGTCGGGGTAGCCAGAGCGGCCTACTGTATGGTTGTTTAAATCGGCCTCGGGTATTTTAACGCCGGCTTCAACCGCATCAACCGCACGCCCGCCTTTAACAAGCGTTTTCCATGCTTCCTGGTTGGCCTGTACCCCAAAGCCCCATGTTGAAATAACAATGGGCAGGTTACCGGCTTGCGGCGCAGTTAGGGTTTTAGCAACAACATTTTTTGAAACCAAGGAAACCGAAGCACCGGCAGCCGAAAGCTTAATGAATTTACGACGATTGTACATGTATGTGGTAGCGTGTTAGTATATCTTGTAATAATAGCAAAATGTTGGCCTGTGCGATTCCTCTTTTTAGAGAGGTGTAGGGGTGTGTCCTTTTTTATTTCGAAATTCGAATGTTCAATTTCGAAATTTTGTGCCGACTTATATAGTGATTGCTTAGCAAACGTAATGACACACCCCTGCCAATGCTCTTGCCTTACGCGCCCCCTCTCAAGAGGGGAATTAAATAGCAATTTGCGTTTTTGAAAATACTAATTATCGCTCAAAAATTAGCCTTTTGCCTTTTATTGTCTCGTTAAAGTTACCGTTTTGGTAAATAAGGTTGCCCGATACTATGGTGTGCGTAATACTTGCCGGGAAAGTGGTTCCCTCAAACGGACTCCAGCCGCATTTATATAAGGTGTTTTGTTTGGTTACTTCCCAGGGCTTGTTCAAGTCGGCCAGTACCAAATCGGCCCAGTAGCCTTCGCGTACAAAGCCGCGTTTTTCTACCTGGAAACATATAGCCACATTGTGCGCCGTTTTTTCCACTATTTGCTCCAAACTCATTTTACCTTGCTGATGCATAGCCAGTAAAGCAGGTAAAGCATGCTGCACCAGCGGACCGCCCGATGGTGCCTGCAAGTAAGCCTGTGCTTTTTCTTCCATAGTGTGCGGGGCATGGTCGGTGGCAAGCACATCTATACGGCCATCAAGCACGGCTTTCAAAATGCCATCACGGTCGGCGGCCGATTTAACGGCCGGGTTCCATTTAATAAGGTTGCCTTTGGTAGCGTAATCGGCATCGCTAAACCACAGGTGATGTACACAGGCTTCGGCGGTTATTTTTTTATCTTTTAATGGTATGGTGTTGTCAAAAAGCTCGGTTTCTTTTGCGGTAGAAATATGCAGAATGTGCAACCTTGCTCCATGCTTTTTAGCCAGCTCAACTGCCATCGATGATGACAGGTAGCAAGCTTCGGTATTGCGTATTTTAGGGTGATAATCGACGGTAATATCATCTCCCAATAACTCCTTATAATGAGTCAGATTGTTTTTAATGGTTTGCTCATCCTCACAATGCGTAGCAATTAGCATGGGCGATTTCGAGAAAAGATTTTCCAGCGTTTTAGGGTTATCAACCAGCATATTACCTGTTGATGAGCCCATGAACACTTTTACACCGCAAACATTACGGGCATCGGTACGCAAAACCTCGTCAATATTATCGTTAGAGGCACCCATATAAAAGGAGTAGTTTGCCAGCGAATTTTGTGCGGCTATGTCATACTTGTCCTGCAAAAGCTGTTGCGTTAAAGTATTGGGCACGGTATTGGGCATCTCCATAAAAGAAGTTATGCCCCCGGCCACGGCTGCGCGGGCTTCGGTGTAGATATTGGCCTTTTGGGTTAAACCCGGCTCACGAAAGTGAACCTGGTCGTCAATGGCGCCCGGCAACAGGTGCAGGCCTTCGGCGTTGATCACTTCATCGGCATGGGCATCAATATTGTTATCGATGCGCTCAATAAGTCCGTCTTTTACTAAAACGTCGGCCACAAACTGGCGTCCCTCGTTAACTATAGTAGCTGCTTTAATCAGAATAGATGACATGGGGGTAAAGGTAGGGCAGATTTCGTAGGATTTCGAATTTCGGATGTTCAATTTCGAATTTATTTGTTGGGTGAGAGAGGTTTTAGAGGTTAAAAAGTGTAGGCCTGCGCGATTCCCTTCTTGAGAGGGGTGGAGGGGGGTGTCCTTTTTTTATTTCGAATTTCGGATGTTCAATTTCGAAATTTTATGCCGACTTGTGTAGTGATTACTTAGCAAACGTAATTACACACCCCTGCCATCGCACTTTCCAACGCGCCCCCTCTCAAGAGGGGAATTGACAAACAATGGCAAATTCAAAAATTGAATATTCGAAACCTGAAAAACTCACTTTATTCAAAATCTTTCTGTCAAGCCAATGCCAATTTCGAAATTGAACATCCGAATTTCGAAATCTAAAAATTCACTTCATCACTAAAACCGTATCTTTGCCGGCTATGGGCGTACCTTTTGATGATTTTAATTTTAACCGGCAAATATTGAATGCCATAGCTGATGCCGGCTACACCGAAACTACACCTATTCAGGAAAAAGCTTTTCCGCCTATATTGAACGGGCAGGATGTAATGGGTATTGCGCAAACTGGTACGGGTAAAACCGCCGCCTATGTGCTGCCTATACTCATGAAGTTAAAGTATGCGCAGGGTAATGATGCCCGTGCATTGATACTGTCTCCAACCCGCGAGCTGGCCATGCAAATCGAAGAGAACATCCGCAGCTTTGCCGCGAATACCGATTTGCGTACCGTTTTATTGTACGGTGGTTTAGGCCCTAAAACACAAATAGAGAACCTTAAAAAAGGTGTTGATATTATTGTAGCTACCCCCGGCCGGTACATGGATCTATATTTGGATGGACACATTCATACCAAAGCATTACAGATACTGGTGCTGGATGAAGCCGACAAGATGATGGACATGGGCTTTATGCCGCAAATTAACCGCATACTGGAAGTGGTTCCGCGCAAAAGGCAGAATCTATTGTTTTCGGCTACGATGTCTGATAAAATTCAAATGCTGTCGGCTAACTTTTTGGAGTTTCCAACGGTAATTGAGGTTACACCGCAGGCTACCCCGGCCCAAACGGTTACGCAGGTTATATACCATGTGCCCAACGTTAAAACGAAGATCAACCTGCTTAAAAAACTGCTCGACCGTAATGAGGAGATCAAAAAACTAATCATTTTTACTAAAACCCGTGTTGCTGCCGAAGATGTTTACAAGTTTTTGGTGCGTAAATTTGACGATCAGCAGGTGAAGGTTTTGCACGCCAATAAAGGGCAAAATACCCGCATCAACTCCATCAATTCGTTTAAAAACGATGATATAAAAATACTGGTAGCTACCGATGTGGCATCGCGCGGTATTGATGTAAGCGATGTAAGCCACGTGATAAACTTTGATGTGCCCATTGTAATTGAAGATTACGTGCATCGTATTGGCCGTACCGGTCGTGCTTATCAAAGTGGCGAGGCCATTACGTTTTGCAACCCGGCCGAAGAGTATTATGTGGGTAAGATCGAAAAACTCATTCGCCAAAAAATACCTGTGCTGAGCATGCCCGGCGATGTTTTTAATGAGGAAACACCTTACGAGGAGCGCCAGGAGCAAGCCCGTGAAATTGACATGCAAAAGCGTCGTGATGATCCTGATTTTAAAGGCGCATTCCACGAAAAAAAGGAGCGTGTTGAAAAAGCACCTAAGTTAAGCCATAAACAGCAGCTATCTAAAAAACACGGTAAGCCTAAAACCACCCGCGGCAAAGCCATCCGTAAAAGAAAATAATGAAGATCAGAATTACTCCCCTCAACTTTGCCACTGCATTTTTTTTGGTGCTGGCTTTGGTAACCTGGTTGTTTAAGCCTGCCAGTATTATTAATAAGCAGCCTCAGCAATTATCGGGTGCTATTGCTTTGATTTTTTTGGTTTACGCTGTGGGCTCTGCTTTTTTAGATCTGATCTTCCGTAACTTGTTTAAAGAACTGAAAACCCTTTGGCTGGTTGAAGGCAGCTTTATCGTCTTCACGGCCGTTATATATTTACTGGTAAAATAAAATCTACTATTTAAACTACTCATGAAAAGAGCCGAAATAAAACTCATAGTTGACCTTGACGATAACAACGTTCCCGAAAAAATTACCTGGGAATCAACCGATTCGGAAAATAAAGATGCCGTTCCGGTAAAATCTTTCATGCTGGCACTGTGGGATCATAACTACAAAAACACTATGCGCATTGACCTGTGGACCAAAGACATGCCGGTAGACGAAATGAAGAAATTCTTTTTTGAAACTCTGCAAACCATGGGTGACAGTTTTTTACGTGCCACCGGCGAAAAAAACATAGTAGAAGACCTGCGCGACTACTGTGCCCACTTTGCCGAGAAAATGGAAATTACGAAGTAGACATTTGGTCGATAGTCCATTGTCGATAGACCATAGAAGAAAATGTTGGTCGATAACTTGTGAATAAGAAATAACATTACCATGGTCTATGGACTATCGGCCATAGACTAAAATAAAGATATCATGTCACCTAAAGCCTTTTTATCATTTTTTGGATTTGTTTTATTATTGGCCGGTACTTTTTGTCCGTTGCTGCGTGCCTTTGGCCTCAAAACATTCGATTTGTATGCGATGGAAAAGGCATTTGGCATGGTGGTATTGCTAATGGCCGTTGTAGGTATAGCCTGCTTGCTGTTACGCCAGTTTAAAATTGCCCGTATTGCAGCATTTATTGGTTTGGGGTTAGTGGCTTTGGTATTTATAGCCGCATGGTTTAAAGTGCATACCACTTTTAGCTTTATTCCTTTTAAGGGAATTGCAGGCTTTTTTACTAATCAAATTAAATTTAAATGGGGTTGGTACCTGTTATTTGCGGGCCCGGTGATCAGCATTTTGGCTAATCCTAAAGAAAGATTTACCATACCACAACAAACTACCGCAAATGGTGTTGAACCACAAAAATAGTTTGCTATGCTGGCTCGTGGAATTAAAACTATCCTGTTTCTAATTATCTCTAATACATTTATGACGTTTGCCTGGTACGGGCATTTGCGTTTTAAAGATTTTCAATGGTCTAAAAATCTCCCGCTTATTTCAATTATATTGCTGAGTTGGGGGATGGCTTTTTTCGAATACCTTTTTCAGGTTCCTGCTAACAGGGCGGGTTTTAAGGAGGATGGCGGACCATTTAGTTTAGTGCAGCTCAAGGTAATACAAGAGGCACTTACCATCATAATATTCATGATATTTACCACCGTTTTTTTCAAAACCGAAAAATTTGCCTGGAATCACTTTTTGGGTTTCGGACTTATTTTACTGGCCGTTTTTGTGGTTTTTAAAAAATGGTAAACTATCCTTTACTTGAGGATTTTATTTTATCATATTTCATTTATTATTAGCTTTGGTTCGTTAGCTATTTTGTGTAGTTCACACTTACATTCTTAACCTATAACATGTTTAAATTAAATTTTCGTGCGCAGGTAATGATCGGCTTTGCCGTTGCTATTATATTGGTTTTTGCTTTAGGTATATTTTCTTATAAAAGCATAAGGCAATTAGAGCAGAACCAGGAAGAGGTAGATCATAGTCAGCAACTCGTAACTGCTTCACGGCAAACACTTCAGTTATTAATTGACGCTGAAACGGGCACACGTGGTTATGTAGCTACCGGTCAAACAGCCTTTTTAGACCCATATAAAGCTACCGTAACTAAGCTTGGGTTAAACCTTACCAAACTCGAAGGTTTAGTTGAAAACGACCCCGATCAGCAAGAGAATATTAATAACCTGATCACTTCTGCCAATGATAAGTTGGTAACGATGAAGAACAACATTGATATGCGTGATACCAAAGGGTTGGATTACGTGGTTCAAAGTGGTATGCTGCTTAAAGGCAAAGAAGTGATGGACCAGGTGCGTAAGCTTGTTGCCGATATTAACGATGTAGAAATCCGCTCACTTGACATTAGTAAGAAAAAAACACAGCAAGCTGCCGATCAAACCATATTGGCTACCGAAGTTGGTTCTGCTGTGTTTTTGATCATTATTATTGTGCTTTTCTTCTATATACAAAAAACTTTCGAACAACAGAAAAAAGCCGAGGAAGAGGTTAAAAATGCCAATGCCGAGCTGGGCGCTGTACTTGCCGAAAACGAAGCGCAGAACTGGTTGCTTACCGGCGTTGGGCAGTTGAACGAGAAGATGCAGGGCCAGCAAAATGAGAAGGAGCTGTCGGAAAACGTATTGAGCGAAGTTTGTAAATATACCAATGCGCTAAGCGGTACCCTGTATTTATATAATGAAAATGATGAGCATTTAGATTTATACTCTTACTATGCTTTTCATGATATAACTGCCCTTAAGCCTAAAATAAAACTATCTGAAGGTTGGATGGGGCAGGTTGCTCAAGACCAAAAAGCTGCCACTATAAAGGGGAACTTGAATGATAAACTTAAACTTCAAACCTCGATAATTGACCAGGAACTGGCCGAAATTATGATCGTGCCTTTCTTTTTTGATAAAAAGCTGAAAGGTGTAATGGAAGTTGCCTTTCAGAAAGAGGTAAGCGATATAAACCGCGATTATATATTAGCAGCTGCCGAAGATATTGGCATTGCCATCAACACCGCACAGGCCCGTACCATAATGCACGACCTGTTTGAAGAAACCCAGCAACAGGCCGAAGAGCTGGAGGCACAACAAGAGGAAATGCGCGTTACGAATGAAGAGCTTCTCAATAAAACCGAAATGCTGCAGGCTTCGGAAGAAGAGTTGCGCGTTCAGCAGGAAGAGCTTCGTACTATTAATGCCGAACTTGAAGAAAAAGCCAGCTTACTCGAAGAAAAGAACCAGGCTATTGAAGAAGCCCGGGCAGCTATTAATCTTAAGGTTAATGAACTGGAAACTACTGGCAAATACAAATCGGAGTTTTTGGCCAACATGAGTCACGAGCTGCGTACTCCACTTAACAGCATATTAGTATTGGCCCGTATATTAAAAGACAATAAGGCCGATAACCTTAATTCTGATCAAATTAAATATGCCAGTGTAATTTTCAATGCCGGTAATGATTTGCTCACCTTAATTAACGATATTCTCGACTTGTCGAAAATTGAATCGGGCAAGCTGGAAATGCAGTTTGAGCATATTAAGGTAGATAGTATTGTTAAAGACATGGAACTGCTGTTCTCAGAGGTGGCAGACAATAAAAAGATCAACTTTACCAACAACATTACCGGCGTACAGGCTACCATATTTACCGATAAAGTGCGCGTAGAGCAGGTAATTAAAAATCTGCTGTCGAACGCGTTTAAGTTTACGCCCGAGGCAGGCAATATCTCGCTCAAAGTATCTCCCGGTAAAAAAGAGAATACGGTTGCTTTTGCCATTAAAGATAGTGGTATAGGCATCGCCCCCGAGAAACAGCGTCTTATTTTTGAAGCATTCCAGCAGGCCGATGGCTCAACCAGTCGTAAGTACGGTGGTACAGGCTTAGGTTTGTCAATAAGCCGAGAACTGGCATCTCTTTTAGGTGGCGAAATTACTTTGACCAGTCAGGTTGGTGAGGGAGCTGAATTTACTTTGACCATTCCGGTAACAGGTACTCCAACCGCAAATGAAGAGGAACAACATGTGCCTACAGTTGAAGAATACAAGGCAAAAATGCCGGTATCTGAACCATTAAAACCGGCTTCGCAGGCGCAAATACTTAAACCCGGACGCACCACGCCTTTGGTCGTAATTGTTGAAGACGATCACAATTTTGCCGATATATTGCAAGATTATGCCCGCGATCACGGCTATGAGGCACTCATGCTGCACGAGGGTGGTAACGCTGCCGAATTTATTAAGGATAATATGCCCGATGCTGTAATACTTGATATTATGCTTCCGGGTAAAGATGGCTGGCAGATATTAAAAGAACTGAAGGCTGATAGTGCAACCAAAGATATTCCGGTTCACCTGATGTCGGCAGGAGAGGCGGCTGCCAATCGTGTGCGTAAGGAAGGGGCTATCAGTTTCATGAAGAAGCCTATTAATACCGAAACGCTCGACAAGTTATTTAACGACATGATGAGCCAAAGCGGTATTGCATTTAAGCAAATATTGCTGGTTGAAGATCATGAGGCGCAAAGCCAGGCTCTCAAAGACCTGATGCAAAGACAAGGCATTGCCGTTGATCAGGCGTTTACCGGCGAGCAGGCCTTTAATATGCTTCAGCAAAACGATTACCAGTGCGTTATTCTCGACCTAAACCTTCCCGATGAATCGGGGCTTGATTTGTTAGATCGCGTTAAAGCTATTGATAAGTTTGCCGAGTTACCTGTGATCGTAAACACGGCCATGGAGCTGGATAAAACATCGGTTAACCGCCTGATGCAGTATGCCAATGCCATGGTTATGAAAACCAATAAATCGGCCGATAGGTTGATCGATGAGGTTAACCTGTTCCTGCACAAGGTAAGCTCGGGGCCATCACCGGCCGAGGCGCCCAAAGCAGCTGCACCTTCAAAAGGTAAGGAAAGCCTAAAAGGCAAAAAAAGTGCTGATTGTTGACGATGATATGCGCAATATTTTTGCTCTCAGCAGCGCACTGCAACAGTATGATTTGATAGTGGAGATAGCTAACGATGGCGACGAAGCCCTCGAAAAGTTGGAGACCACTGTTGGGGTTGATATAGTGCTGATGGATATTATGATGCCCAGAATGGATGGCTATGAAGCAACCCGCCAAATAAGAAAACAAAACAAATGGAGTAAATTACCTGTAATAGCATTAACCGCCAAGGCCATGAAAGAGGATAGGGAAAAATGTTTAGCGGCCGGGGCAAATGATTATATAACCAAACCAATTGATATGGACAGGCTTATATCATTGATGCAATTGTGGTTAGAAGGGTAATTTATGATTAATGATAGTACAGAAGCGGAAGGTTTAACGCCAACTGATATAAACGAGCTGGTAAACGTAGTAAAAAAAATACATGGATTTGATTTTTCGGGGTATTCAAAGGCTTCATTAAAGCGACGCATAACCCGTGTTATGCAGCTTAAAAAGCTTGAATTTTATGATTTGAAGCATCTACTGGTTAATGATCCTGTATTTTTTCAGCATTTTTTGGAGGAGGTTACTGTAAATGTAACCGAAATGTTTCGCGACCCTCATTTTTACAAGGCACTTAACACCCAGATATTGCCTTACTTGTCAACCTTTCAGCATATAAAAGCCTGGAGTGCGGGTTGCTCGTCGGGCGAGGAGGTTTATTCATTATCCATACTTTTGCGTGAGGCCGGCTTGCAGAATAAATCGTTTATATACGGCACCGATATTAATACCGAGGTACTTAAAGAAGCTAAAAAAGGAATTTACAGCCTGCGTAAAATAAAATCATATGCCGAAAATTACCAGTACAGTGGTTTGCCCGGCACCATAACCGATCATTTTACCATTTTGTATGATGCCGCAAGTATTCATACGGAGTTAAAGCAAAACACGCTGTTTTCGGTACATAATTTAATATCCGACAATGTGTTTAACGAATTTCAGTTGATTAGTTGCCGCAATGTGTTTATTTATTTCGAATCGCACTTGCAGGAAAAAATATTAGACCTGTTTTACCGTAGCCTTTGTCCGCTGGGTTTTTTATGCCTGGGTAGCAAAGAGGCCATACGGTCTGAAGCGTTTAAAAAGCGTTTTAAAACCATTAATTCCAAAGAAAACATATACCAAAAAATTGGAGCTTAATGCTGATATTAAGAGGAGGTGGCAAAATTCAAAAGTGCTGCTGCTTGCAGGGTCGGCCGGCTCTTTCAAGTTGCTTTTTCATGCGGTAAAGCATTTGCCACGTGATCTTAATAAAACGGTTATCATTATTATTCACAGGAAAAAAAACTTTTTCAGCGAAATTGAAAAACTGTTCGCCGAAAATAGCCGTATGTACCTTCGCGAAATAAGCGATAAGGACATTATAGATAGCAACTCTATTTACATTGCCCCCGCCAACTACCACACCCTGATTGAAAATGAGAAACAATTTAGTTTAGATGTATCTGAACCGGTTTGGTACTCAAAACCATCTATTGATGTGACGTTTGAAAGCGCTGCCGAGGTATTCAAAGGTAACTGTACCGCTATACTATTATCGGGAGCTAATCAGGATGGGGCAGAGGGATTATTAAAATTACGTAACAATGGATCGTTAACCATCGTACAAGACCCCACTGATGCAGAGATGAGGGATATGCCAATGGCCGCTATAAATATTAATGCGGCCGATTATGTGTTGAAAGCAAGTGAAATATTTCAGCTATTAGAGGTTTAGCCCTCATTTTATGTAACTTTATCCAATAATATGAGTGTTAATATACTAATAGTTGATGACAGAGAAGAAAATATCATAGCGCTGGAAGCTTTGCTCAGGCGCGATGACATTAATATTCTATCTACAACATCACCTAATGAGGCTTTGCGTATAGCATGGGAAAACCCCATTAGCATTGCCTTGGTTGACGTACAGATGCCTGATATTGACGGTTTTGAGCTGGTGGAAATGTTAAAGGCAAATCCACGGACCAAAGATATTCTCATCATATTTGTAACAGCTATCTCTAAAGAATCTAAATACGCGGTTAAGGGCTTTGGCACCGGCGCTGTGGATTATCTTTACAAGCCCCTCGACCCATATATTACAGCCGCTAAGGTCGATTCATTCATACAACTTGCACAACATCAGCAAGATATTAAAGCCAAAAACGAAGAACTTCAGAATTTTGCCATTATGGTTAAAAATTCGGCCGATATTATCACTACGGTTGATGCAAAAACCTTCCGCATACTTAGTATTAACCAGGCTGTAAGCAAAATTTTGGGCTACCAGGTTGCCGAGCTTGACAATAAAAGTATTATTGATTTAGCGGCAGCACATGAGCATTCAAAGTTTCGTAAAAAGCTGTCGGAAATTGTGAATAACAACCTGGCATATGCCGTAGCCGAGTACCAGTTTGAAACTTTTGATAAGCATACCATTTGGGCCGAATGCCGTATTACCTACAGCAACAAAATCCTTTTTATCAATATCAGCGATGTATCTCCTCAAAAAAGCTACCAGCAGGAGCTCATTAAATCAAAAGACGCCGCCGATGCATCCCGCAAGGTAAAAGAGAGCTTTTTGGCCAACATGAGCCATGAGTTGCGTACCCCGGTAAACGGCATTATTGGTTTAACCAATATGTTGCGCAAAGGTGAGCTTGATGAACATCAAAGAAATATAGTTGATTTACTGGATGTATCCTCACAATCGTTATTAGGTGTTATTAACGATGTGTTGGATATATCGAAAATAGAGGCAGGAAAATTCAGCATTATACGTAAGCCAAACGATATCAGGCAAATTGTACAGGCAACATTTGATTTATTGAAATATAAAGCAGATGAAAAGAACATCGATCTGTTGCTCGAAATTGATAACGACGTACCAAATTGCTTGTTGTTTGATGCCCTGCGCCTCAACCAGATATTGATGAACCTGTTGAGCAATGCTATTAAGTTTACCGAGCGCGGTTATGTTAAACTGGTGCTCTCGGTGCTGCAAAAAGTTGATAGCAACGTTAAAATTAAATTCAGCGTTACTGATACCGGTATAGGTATAGCGTCTGATCGACTGGCCAAAATATTCGATTCGTTTGAGCAGGCCGAAGACGATACGCTGGTAAAATACGGCGGTACCGGTTTAGGCTTAACCATTGTTAAAAAACTGATTGAACTTAAGGGTGGCGAACTTACCGTGAGCAGCCAGATAGGCGTTGGCAGTGTATTTAATTTTACCAACTGGTATGCTGTGACCGATACGCCTAAGGCTGAGATCAAAGATCTGACACCTAAAAAAGCGTTAGTGCCGTTTATTGATGTACATGTTTTGGTGGCCGAAGATAACCTGGTGAACCAGTTCATGATGTCGAAAATGCTGAAAGACTGGAACGTTAACTTTGAAATTGTAGATAACGGGCAAAAAGTATTGGATAAGTTATTGGCCAAAGATTTTGACCTGATACTAATGGACACCCATATGCCCGAAATGAATGGATATGATGCCGCCAAGAACATACGCATGAACTTTGCCGAGCCTAAACGCAGCATCCCGATCATATCGTTATCAGCCGCCACGTTCGATCATGAACAACAGCAGGCCCTATCTGCAGGTATGAACGATATTTTATCCAAACCATTCCAGCCCCACCATCTGCATGAAAAAATGCAGAAGTTGATCGATATTTCAAAAGGGAAGCAATTGGTGTAAATAAGGTATCGCAACAGGAGGCACTGATGTAATAAAATCTTCATTACGCAGTGCATTGGTGCGTTTTTGTGCCACCAACACAAACTTAATAAATTCTATATTTGCACCGATGGAATTATTGCGCCAAACCGGTTATTTGCTCAGGAAAGAAATTTTGTTGGAATGGCGCTCTAAGTATGCCTTTAATGGGGTGCTGTTGTACATTGTATCAACCGTTTTTGTGTGCTACATAGCTTTTAACCTAACGCCCGGCTTTACCCATAGCCAGGGCTACCCGGTGGTATGGAACGTGTTGTTTTGGATCATCATCCTGTTTGCTTCGGTTAATGCTATTGCCAAAAGCTTTTTGCAGGAGAGCCGTAGCCGTTTGCTGTATTATTACACTATTGCCAGTCCGCATGCTATTATACTCTCCAAAACCATTTACAATGCCCTGCTTATGACTTTGTTAAGTCTGCTGGCTTTAGTGGTTTATACCTTGTTTTTTAACAATACCGTGGGCGATGGTTTTTGGTACTTTTTAGTGGTATTAACTGGGAGCATTACTTTTTCTACAGTGTTTACCATGGTATCGGCTATTGCAGCCAAGGCGGGCAATAATGGTACGCTGATGGCTATTTTGAGTTTCCCGGTTATTATACCGGTAATTATGCTGCTGGTTAAAATTAGTAAAAGTGCTATGGATGGTGTGGAGCGTAGTTTAACGTACAGCAACTTTAGCGTTTTGGCCTTAATAAATGTTATTGTAGTGGTAGTTTCGCTTATATTGTTCCCATATTTATGGCGCGATTAATTAACCACATCACCATAAATTTTATATTTGAACAACCTCGATAGTTATAAAATATTAATGCCGGCCAAACTGTATTTCCGTTTACCCATTTTACTGCTTGCGTGCATATGGTTGCCTTGCGTGGTTTATGCCCAAAACGGAACTATTACCGGTAAAGTTATTCGTGCCGATGGCAAGGCTCCGCTGGCCAAAGTAAGTGTGTTTTTAAGCAATGCAACCGTTGGCGCCACTACCGATGAGGATGGTAATTTTACCCTTCGCAACATCAGGCCCGGGCAATATGATTTAGTAGCCACATCGGTAGGGTATGAAGATTTTACCCAGCAGATACTGGTTGGTGCCACACCCATAACCCTCAATATCGAACTCAAGCAGCGCGTAATGCAGTTACAGGATGTTATTGTTACCAATAACGTTAACTGGAAGGCTAATTATGCCATGTTCCTCACCGAGTTTTTTGGCACATCGGCTTATGCCCGGCAATGCAAAATATCCAATCCGCACGATCTGGTTTTAATATACAGCAAAACCAAGCGCACACTTACAGCGCTATCATACGATTTTATCAATATCGAAAATAAGGCATTGGGGTACCGGATTAAGTTTTTGCTCAAAGATTTTAAGAGCGATAAACTGAACAATATTATATCATGGCAGGGGAGGGTGTTGTACGAAGAACTGCCTGGAACCGATGCACAAAAGAAACTTTGGGAACAGCGCCGACAGGATATTTACTATGGCTCGGCTATGCAGTTCTTTCGTTCGCTGGTTGATGGTAACTTTGATAAAAATGGTTTTGTAATGCGTATACTGGCTCGCAGGCCTAATCCCGAGCGCCCGCCCGATGCGGTTATACAACGCAAGTTAGATAAATTTGATGGCGTAAACCGCGATTCGGTGCAGTACTGGTATAACAAATATCAACTGCAAAAGTATTTCGATAACCTTTACCGCGACCCCATAAGGGTTGACCAGGTGGTTAAAGAAACCGACCGCAAAGGCATTTACGTAATGGGTTTCCCGGAATGCCTGTACGTAACGTATACCAAAAAACACGAAACGCAGGATTTTAAAGATATTTACCGCCCGCTGGACTGGGAAAACTTTGAAACCAGTGTAGTTACGTTGAACACGCCATATATATTGTTTGATAATAACGGCTCGGTAGTTACATCGCCAAGCCCTTTGTTTGAGGGCTCATGGTCTAAAAATAAGATAGCTGAGTTACTGCCAGTTGATTTTGTGCCATCGGCAAGTTATACGCCGCCCTACATAAAAGGGGCAAAGCCGTAACTGCTTAAGTTTATTTTACTATGTAAGCATAGTAATTTGAGGTAATTTGTTTTACTTTTGCACGTCAATTTTTATGAAATTTATATATCAAAGTTGGTGGAAGGTTTTAGGCATTGTGCTGGTATTATATACCCTGATAGCCGGATTTTTATTAACTGTACCCCGTTTACCTATTTTACACGAGGCCATACGCAATGTATATTTCCATGTCCCCATGTGGATGGCTATGTTTTTGGTATTTGGCGTTTCGGTGTTTTACAGCGTGCGTTACCTGGCCAGTGGTGAAGAGGAATATGACCTTATTGCTGTTGAAAGTGTAAATACCGGTATTATATTTTACATATTAGGTTTATTAACAGGTATGCTGTGGGCACGCTATGCCTGGGGTGAGTATTGGAGCAATGATCCTAAACAAAATAGCGCTGCTATAGCATTTTTGCTTTATTGTGCTTATTTGGTTTTACGTAATGCAATTGATGAAGAGCAAAAACGGGCTCGCATATCAGCCATCTATAATATTTTTGCCTTTCCAATTATGCTGGTGTTGCTGTTTATACTGCCGCGCATGACCGATTCCTTGCACCCCGGCAATGGCGGAAACCCTGCTTTTGGCAAGTATGACATGACCAATGAAATGCGTGCCGTGTTGTATCCGGCCCTTTATTGGGTGGATGCTTATTGCCCTATGGATCGCAACTTTAAGATACCGTATTCGTTTAATTGAAAACAAGAACAACTCGCTTTAATCTCACATGAAAAGAATACTTTGTTTAACCCTGTTGTTAATGGGATACGCCACCGCATTTGCACAAAAAGTTGAAATGGCCGATACCATGCGCAGCGAGGGGAAAATATACGTGGTTATTGGCACCATAGCCATTATATTTATTGGTTTAGCCATTTACCTGTTTAGCATTGATAGGCGCTTAACCCGTATTGAAAAGCAAATGGACTAAAACTTTTTTGACCTTTAAAGTGTGTTACATTACTTTAATCAACTACCTATTGCGTAAATTTTACCAATTATTTAACCCAATACATATATGAGCAACATAGTAAATTCCGATCAGGACACGCATTTCTTTGCCGATGTGTGCGCCAACTTTGATCACGCAGCTCAATTTACCAAACACGATGCCGGTTTGTTAGACCAGATCAAATCATGTAACAGCGTTTACCGCTTCCGTTTCCCCATACGTAAGGGCAATGGTTTTGAGGTTATCGATGCATGGCGCGTTGAGCACTCTCACCACCAATCGCCAACTAAAGGTGGTATACGTTACAGCGAAATGGTTAATGAAGATGAGGTTATGGCCTTATCGGCGTTAATGACGTACAAGTGTGCTATTGTAAACGTTCCCTTCGGTGGTGCTAAAGGCGGTATTAAAATCAATCCTAAAAACTATACCGTACAAGAGTTAGAGAATATAACCCGCCGCTATACGGTAGAATTAATTAAAAAGAATTTCATAGGTCCTAATATCGATGTACCCGCCCCTGATTATGGTTCGGGAGAACGCGAAATGAGCTGGATTGCCGATACTTATGCCACCATGAACCCTAACCAGGGCGATGCCTTAGGATGTGTTACCGGTAAACCAATTGCCTTACACGGTATTGCCGGCAGGAGAGAAGCTACCGGTCGTGGTGTGGCCATTGCCGCCCGTGAGTGTGTTAGCGTAGCCGAAGACATGCAGGCCCTTGGCTTAACTGCAGGCTTAACCGGTAAAAAAGTTATCGTACAAGGTTTAGGTAACGTAGGTTACTATTCGGCTAAGTTTTTAACCGAGTTTGGCGCTACCATAGTTGGCCTTTGCGAATTTGAAGGTGCTGTTTATAACGAAGACGGCTTGGATTTCGACGCTGTATTCCAGCATCGCAAAGCAACCGGTTCTATCTTGGGTTTCCCGGGTGCTAAAAAAGAGTTTACCCGTTCGGGCGAAGGTTTGGAGCAACCATGTGATATATTAGTTCCTGCTGCTTTAGAAAACCAGATAACCGGCGAAAACGTACGCAACATTCAGGCTAAAATTATTGTAGAAGGTGCCAATGGCCCAACTACTCCTGAAGCCGAAGCCATATTTTACGAAAAAGGCGGCATCATTGTACCTGATATGTATGCTAACGCCGGCGGTGTAACCGTGTCCTACTTTGAGTGGGTTGAAAAACCTTTCACACGTATCATTCGGCCGTATTAACCGCAGGTTCGAGGAAAACTCCAACCTCAACATCGTTAACATGGTTGAAGGTATTACCGGCGTATCATTAACCCCGTTACAGCGTGAAACTATCATCAAAGGAGCATCTGAACTGGAACTGGTAAATTCGGGTTTAGAAGATACCATGATCCGTTCATACCACGAAATACGCGAAACCTTGCGCAACAACCCCGAGGCTAAAACCTTGCGCGTTGCTGCATTTGTTGGTGCCATCAACAAAATTGCGGTATCGTACCAGAACTTGGGCGTGTGGCCGTGATTTGTTGTAGAAACAAGAACTAAGAGCCAGGAGCCAAGACTTTTGGCGTTTTATATTCAAATAGCGATAACTGTAATGGTTATCGCTATTTTTGTTTGATGGCACAATACCCATAACAATTCATATTTTTACCGCATGAAATTTATTCTGAGCGCTTTTTTATTCATATTATCTATAACAACATCATTCGCACAGCAAGCTCCGCCCGAGTATTTTGAAACGGCTACCATCAAAGCAAAGTTTGGGGTGAGGGTAGTATTTACCAGTCGCAAGCATGCTATAACGCTTGATGTAGCATCTGATCAGGTAAAAAGTACCGAACACCCATATGTAATATTGGTAGGTAAACAGATTTTACAATTTGCCTTTACACCGGTTATATATGATACACTTGCCCGCACGGCCGATCAGCAGCGGGAGTTGGTATTGGGTTACATGAAATCGGAAATTGATTATGCCAAAAAGATACTCAACATGGCCGAAATAACCAGCACCACTGAATGGGTTAACATTAACGGCAAACCGTTTTTGTTATGGAGCTACTACCTGGCACCAGGCGATAAATCGAATGTGGTAAAACAAAGTTACCTGTGTACTTATGCCTACGGCCGGGTATTAAGCATTAACTCCCCGCTCATCAAAGATGATAACGAAACAACCGCTAAGGAGCTGATGATGCAAATAGGTAAAACCTTTATGCAATACAATAACTACATCGACCTCGAAAAATTGTATAAGGCCATGCAAAACCAGTAATTGTTAAGAATAATTCTAAATAAGATATATGTGTTGTAATAAAGTGTAATAGCTTATCGTTTTGTATTTTTGTAAATTGTTTTACAAGAGGTAAATTTTCAATGAAGAAAAGTTCCATATTAGGTATTATTGTTATTGCTGTAGCTATAGCAGTTATTATTAGTACATATTCAACTACAAGCACTTACGGTAGTTTTAAGGATGCCGAAGCCACTACCGAAGAGCTGCATATTGTAGGCCATTTGGTAAAAGATAAACAATTGTATTACGACCCAACTAAAGATGCCAACTACTTTTCGTTTTTCATGCTCGATAATAAGGGCGAGGAATGCAAAGTAGTTTTTACCGGCACCAAGCCCCAGGATTTTGAGCGTTCGGAGCAAATTGTACTTACCGGGCAAATGAGGGGCAAGGAATTTCATGCTTCAAAAATTTTAATGAAATGCCCTTCAAAATACACCGAGGATAAACTCGAAGTCACTGAATTTTCTGCCAAACAGGCCAAAATATAATCTTACTTAATGAATACAGTTTTTACAGGGGAGAACCTTACGCCGGGTCACCTTGGACAGGCTTTTATTATCCTGTCTTTTGGTTCGGCATTGCTATCTGCCATTGGTTATTTTTTAGCCGCTAAACAAACCGATCAGACTGATAAGTCGTGGTTTAATATTGCCCGCTGGAGTTTTTATGTAAATACGTTTTCGGTAGTGGCCA
The DNA here is from genome assembly GCF_031951985.1 of Mucilaginibacter terrae. Lineage (NCBI taxonomy): Bacteria > Pseudomonadati > Bacteroidota > Sphingobacteriia > Sphingobacteriales > Sphingobacteriaceae > Mucilaginibacter > Mucilaginibacter terrae. The sequence goes on from NZ_JAVLVU010000001.1 coordinate 5,460,313, forward strand.
TTGGTTGCTGCCTTTTCTACATTATCTACAATCACCTGTTTGAGTACCATTATGCATGGGCGCATTCTTCACGCACGCTTCCTGTTTACTATATTATTTCCAGCTACTGGGAAGGGCAGGAAGGCAGTTTTTGGTTATGGACTTTTTGGCAGGCCATTTTAGGTAATATACTCATCTGGAGAGCCAAATCGTGGGAAAGCCCGGTGATGGCCGTGGTAAGTTTGTCGCAGGTGCTGCTAAGCTCGATGCTGATAGGGGTTCAACTTTTTGGCGAACGCGTAGGCAGCTCACCGTTTATTATGCTGCGCGATGCTATTGAAGCACCTATATTTAGTCGCCCAGATTATTTGCAATACATAAAAGACGGTAACGGGCTTAATCCGCTGCTGCAAAACTATTGGATGGTTATTCACCCGCCAACCCTGTTTTTGGGTTTTGCGTCAATGATAGTTCCGTTTGCCTACGCGGTGGCCGGTTTATGGCAGCGCAGGTATAAAGAGTGGGTGGCTGTGGCTATCCCTTACGCCCTGTTTGCCGTAATGATATTAGGCACCGGTATTATCATGGGTTCGTTCTGGGCATATGAGTCGCTTAACTTTGGCGGCTTCTGGAACTGGGACCCGGTAGAGAACGCATCACTTATACCATGGTTGGTGTTAATTGCTGCTGTGCACGTGTTGGTTGTTTATAAAAATACAGGTCACTCGTACTTTACAGCTACACTGTTAACCCTGCTTAGTTTTGTGCTGGTGCTGTACGCTTCGTTCTTAACCCGCAGCGGCATTTTGGGCGAAACATCAGTACATGCCTTTACCGATTTAGGTATGTTCTGGCATTTGGTTATCGATGTATTAATATTTTTCGGCATTATGGTTGGCCTGCTTATATGGCGTTGGAAAGACCTCCCGTTCTCTAAAAAAGAAGAAGAAACTTACTCACGTGAGTTTTGGGTGTTCGTTGGTTCATCGTTTTTGGCCTTGTCGTGTTTGCAACTGGTTATTGTAACCTCGTTTCCTGTTTGGAATGCCATATTTGGTACCAATATAGCGCCTCCAACAAATCCCATAACACTTTATAATATTTTTCAGGCTGGCTTTGCCGTGGTAGTTACTTTATTTTTAGGTTTTACCCAATTCCTGAAATATAAAAAGACCGAGCCTGCTAAATTCTTCATCAGTACGCTGGTGTATTTAGTGATGGCTGCCCTTATCAGCGGTTTAATAATTTATATTACCGGTTTGTATAAGCTTAAAGTGGTATTTATGCTGGCCATGTTTGGCGCCGTTTATGGTGTACTTGCCAATGGTAAAATACTGGCCGATTCGCTTAAAGGCAAGTTTAAACTGGCCGGTTCGGCAGTGGCGCATATTGGTTTTGCCTTATTGCTGGTAGGTGCATTAATTGCCGCAGGTACAAGTAGGGTAGTATCAAAAAATGAATCTGGTGTTATACAGGTTAAGGATTTTGACAAGGCAGGCGATGCCCGCGAAAACATCATGCTGTACAAAAATCAACCTGTTGATATGGGCGGTTACAAAGTAACCTACGTTGGCGATTCATTAGTGGCTCCAAACCATTACTTTTTGGTTGATTATAAAAAGATGGATGCCAGCGGCAAGGTTACCGAGCACTTTGTGTTAAAACCAAATTCACAGGCCAATGCCAAATTAGGATTGGTTTCATCGCCCGATACCAAGCATTACCTCTTCCGCGATTTATATACCCACATTACCGCCGCGCCTATTAAACAGGAGCAGGATTTAGCTGCCGGTGCTACCGAAGTTTCGGAGCACGACCAGGCCAGCGAAGATAAAAAGTATAACGCCCCGGTACTGCATGCAGTTGGCTTAGGCGATACTATCCACTTCCGCGAGGGATATATGATCTTGCGTAATTTGAATAAGAACCCCAAATTACAAAACATTCCATTGGGTAAGAACGACGTAGCCGTAGGTGCCACGCTTGATGTATACTCGCACGACAAGACTTACCAAACCGAACCGGTGTTTATGATTAAGGGTGGCAACACCTTTGATTTTGCCCGCAAGGTTGACGATGCCGGTTTAAAAATCAGGTTTACTAAAATTGTACCTGCTGAAAATAAGTTCGAAATTATGGTTTACGAGCAGCCGGAAAGTCAGAAGTCGTACATCGTAATGCGTGCCATTGAGTTCCCATACATTAACTTCTTTTGGTCGGGTACCATTATTATGGTTATCGGCTTCCTGATGTCGATATTCCGCAGAAACAAAGAGCTTAAAGTAAGCTAATGGATAAGCAGCTTCATTTGAATAATATTGCCGATAGTGGATATACCATTATCGGCAATGTTTTTAATAGGGCAGAGGTAGCGGCCATAATAGCTGAAATTGAAAAGGCCGACACTACCAATCCCACCTTTCGCAAGACTGATGATTTGTTTGCCATCAGGCAGTTTTTAAAAGAACTGCCGTCGGTAATGCCGCTTATTTTCACAACTAAGTTTAAGCAACTTGTTAAAGAGCTTTTTGGCGATGATTACTTCGTGGTCAAATCCATTTACTTTGATAAGCCCGAAAAATCGAACTGGTTTGTGGCATATCACCAGGATTTAACCATTTCGGTAGACAAGCGTACCGATACACCCGGCTTTGGCCCATGGACGGTGAAACATAATCAGTTTGCCGTACAACCGCCGCTAAGCATCCTCGGACAAAACTTTACGATCCGTATTCACCTCGATGATACCGACGAAACTAACGGCGCTCTTAAGGTCATACCCGGTTCGCACGCCAAAGGCATCTATCGCCCCGAAACAATTAATTGGGATGAAGAGAGGGAAACCGTTTGTAAAGTTGCAGCAGGTGGTGTTATGGTTATGCGGTCGCTGTTATTACATGCTTCAAACCGTAGTACGGGTAGCAGCAAGAGGCGAGTGGTACATATTGAGTTTAGTAAAGAGCATTTGCCGGATGGTTTGGATTGGGCGGAGAAAGAATAGTTACTCGTATATAGTTCCGGTTTTGATTCCTAATCCTATAAAAAAGCGTTTTAACATTTGATACTTTTGATTGCAAACAGTGCCAATGGTTATCCGGTTTGATAGGGATTCTGTATTCAAACATTCGAAGCAAATTTCTAAGTAGTCAAACACTTTACCTTTATTGCCTATAAAAATCAATGCGTTTCTCGGCATAAAGCAACTCATATGGTCTTCAGTATGAATAGGGGCATTACCATAAGTAATATTGTAAATGATGTTAGTTAGCTTATTAATTTGATACTTGTTTAGTAGTTTAATTTCAACTAAAGTAGCACAATCTAATACGCCTTCTTTGACGTGCAGACCATAGGTTGAAAAGGATTTTATAGATTTTTCTAAATGGGTTACAGATGAGTTACTGTGATAAGAAACCGCCAGTATTTTCGATGCTTTATTGAATGGATATTTACTTAAGCGGTCTTTTACTGAATAGTTGTTAACCTGAATGCAGTCATCATCTGATTTTTTCCAATTGTCTAAATCTGTGAATGCATCATATTTAGATTTATTTTTATTATTTGTACTTTGTGTTTGCGCCGAAGCTGAGTATAGGAAAACAAGTAGGCAGATTATTGAAATTGGAAAATATTTAGACATTTTATTGGCTCGTTTAAGGTTATATTTCTGCAACAAAAGGTTATTATAACTATCAAAATTTTATTAGTCGGTTCAATTGCCTGGAGTGTTGCAGTGGTCAGAGGGTATGACATGTTCAAATTTAGTTAATAATCTTTGAGGCTATGTTTTCTCTATCATCGCCTTCAGCATAATTTACCCCTAATCCTTTTAAAAACTTCTTCAGTATGTCAAATTTCTGAATGCAATTATTTCCAATATATAATTTCTCTGATTTTGAACGGGTTTGTTCGCATTGAAAGCATATTTCCAGGTAGTCGAATACTTTGCCTTTTCTATCAAAATATATTAATGCATTTCGATAGTAAGGAGCACACATCGAACCTGGAGAAACGCCCGGTTTCGAGTTTGAAATGTTATAAATAATATTACTGAGTTGATTAATTTGAGCTTTATTTAGTGTTTTTATTTCTATTAAAGTAGTGCTATCCAACAACCCATTTTTCCTAAAATGTAAACCAGATAACAGTTGCTTTTTAAATAATTCTGAAGTATCTTTTACCATATTCGGAGATCTTGAAAATGCCATCTCGGCCATGTAAGAAACTGCAACTATTTTGGCAGCTTAATTAAAAGGATACTCTTTAAAACGCTGTTTTAAAGAGTATTTTTTGGTTTCAATGCAATCAGAAGGCACATACTCGTGTAACTTGTATGCTTTTTTCGAGATTGGCAATTTCGTACTGTTGACAGGCTTTTTTTGAGAATATGCTGAGAAGAAAAACGTAGTGTTTAAGCACAATGCTAAATAAATGAAATACTTGTGCATGCGGTTAAAGTTTGCTAAAACTAATAATTTACTTTTAACTTTCGCCTCAATAAATCAGTACGTAAATATGCGCATCACCCTCATAGGCTCGGGCAATGTGGCTACCCATTTGGGGGCTGCTCTCAAAAATGCAGGCCATTATATAGTACAGGTTTACAGCCGTAACCCGCAAAATGCTGCCCTGTTGGCCTATCACCTAAAAGCCGAAGCCATTAGCGATATAAGCGAGGTTAATCCCGATACCGACCTGTTCATCATCAGCACGGCCGACGATGCCATTGACGGCATTGCAGCTCAGCTGGCTTATCATCAAATTCCCATAGTACATACATCTGGCGCTACGCCTATACAAGTGTTATTAAAACATACCGAGCATGCAGGTGTGTTCTATCCGTTGCAAACTTTTAGCAAAACTAAGGAGGTTGACTTTCATACGGTACCTTTATGTGTTGAGGGAGCTTATGAACACCTGACCGCCATGCTGAAAGAGCTTGCCCAGACGATCAGCAATAATGTGGATGTGGTGAGTTCCGATAAGCGTAAGATATTACACCTCTCTGCCGTGTTTGCATGCAATTTTCCTAATTATCTGTATTATACCGCGCAGCAGCTTTTGGCGGCACATCATTTAGATTTTAATCTGCTCCGGCCGCTTATAATCGAAACGGCCGAAAAGGTACAGGTTCAGTTTCCGGCTAATGTGCAAACTGGTCCGGCTATACGTAACGATAAAAAAACTATGGAAGCGCATATCGGTTTATTAAACAACGAGCCTGTGCTGAAAGAAATTTACGAGCTGTTAAGTCAGTGTATCATCAAAATGGGTGAGGGGCAACACAGGGTTGAGTAATTTTATTACTTTTGCCGAAATGGACATTTTTAAAGTTAAGATAAGCTTTGAGGAACCGGATCACGCACCGGTTGAATTACCGATAGCCGCAGGGGAATCGGTACTGGATGTATGCCTCGAAAATGGTATTGAGCTTCAGCATAATTGCGGCGGCGTTTGCGGCTGCAGTACCTGCCATGTATACGTAACCAAGGGTATGGATAACATACAAGAGATATCAGATAAAGAGGAAGACTTTATTGACCGTGCGGTTAACCCCCGCATCACCTCGCGCCTGGGCTGCCAATGCGTGATTATTGATGGCGATATTGAGGTGCGTATACCCGATCAGTCGGCATTTATGGGGCATTAAATTGGTTGTCTGTTGTGGGTTTTCAGTTGTCAGTTTTTTGACCGAAAAAATTACAATAGACATGCTCCCTGACAACGGATAACTGACAACTCACAACTAACTATTGAAAACAGAGAACAACAAAACAATGAACCACGATAAGTTTGCGCTTCCAATTCACTGGAACGACTACGAAGATATTGCCATGGGCCTTTACGAAAAGTTTGGCGATGATTTCACTGAATCGAAAATATACCGCATACGCTTTACCGATCTTATTGACTGGGTATTGAGTATCCCTAACTTTGCAGGTACCCGCGAAGAATCGAACGAAGGACATCTGGAGCAGATACAATCGGCCTGGGTGTATGAGTGGCGTGATAATCAATAATAATTTATAGGATTTATTAAATAATTTCCTTAAAATTGTTTGATTTGATATAAACTTTACAAAACATTGCTTACAAAATTTAAAGACATTACCACGTTCATTTTTGATGTGGATGGTGTATTAACCGATGGTTCGGTGTATGTGAACGAAATTGGGGAGCAAACCCGTTCCTTTAATATTAAGGACGGTTATGCCTTGCAATTAGCTGTAAAATGCGGCTATAATGTTTGTGCAATATCGGGCAGCCGTTCAAAAATCGCTATTCACCGCCTTAGCAGTTTAGGCATTAAGGATATATACTTAGGTTGCAGCGTTAAAACTGAAACCTTTAAGGCGTACATTCACGAACGAGGCATAAGCCCCATGAATGTAATGTACATGGGCGACGATATACCCGACCTTGAAGTAATGAAAATGGTAGGCATGCCCGTTTGTCCCGCCGATGCTGCCGAAGAAATTAAAGAGCTTTGCGAGTATATTTCACCTTACGGTGGTGGCCGAGGCTGCGCCAGAGACGTAATAGAAAAGGCCCTCAAAATACAAGGCAAATGGATGGGCGCCGAAGCATATAGCTGGTAACTTTTAGTTCATGGATGATGGTTCATAGTTCATGGATAATTGCAGCAATTTTGCTATGAACCATCATCTATGAACCATGAACTCCCAATGAATTTACCTAAAATCATCCTCGCTTCCAAATCTCCACGCCGGCAGGAACTGCTGCGTCAAATGGACGTTGACTTTGAAATTGTACTGAAGGAAGTTGACGAATCGTACCCTGATGATCTTACCCCCGAAGAAATAGCCGTTTACATTGCCGAAAAGAAAGCCAGGGCTTATGATGGTACTATTGGCAACGAAGTGGTGCTTACCGCAGATACCATTGTGGCCATTGACGGGCTGATACTGGGCAAGCCCGAAAACGAAGCTCATGCCATCGAAATGTTACAACGCCTGTCCGGTCGGGTACATAAGGTGGTTACTGGTGTGTGCATCTTGTACAAAGGCAAGTATAATCTGTTTCATGATGTATCTGAAGTTTTCTTTCGTAAACTGACTGATGAAGAAATTACTACTTACGTTCAAAAGTATAAACCCATGGATAAGGCCGGCTCTTACGGTATACAGGAGTGGGTGGGTATTACCGCCATTGAGCGTATAGAAGGATCGTACACCAACGTGGTAGGTTTGCCTACCGAGAAGGTTTACCAGCAGTTAAAGAGGCTGGCAAGCTTATAATTTTCAACTTATTTATATCTAATGTCATCTCGAACCGCATTTAGAGATTTTTTCGGATTTATAGGCTAATCCGATTCGAGAAGATTTCTCGTTCCTCTAATGATATAATTTGAGAGTTACATTCCCTCAAACAACTCCGCCAAAACTCCTTCTTTTAACGAGTAAGCCGTCATGGTCACATCATTGATCTGCAAACGGTTCATCAGGTAGCGGGTAAGGAGCGAGGCCACCACGATCATATCAACCCTTACCGGGATTATTCCTTTGGTTGCCGCGCGGTCTGTGTGTGTCGATTCTACCATTTTATTTAAAACATGCAGTAAATCGCCATTGTCAAAATGGTAGGTAACGGTTTTTTTAAGGTCGAAAGTATGGCCTTTGTCCAACTCCACCAGTTCGGCAAACGTTTCAAAAGCTCCCGATGAACCTATAATATTTTTAACGTTTTGGCCTGTAAGTGCCTCAAACAACGGTACCAGCTTTTCATCCAGATATTCATTCAGTGCTTCGATCTCACCATAAGCAATAGGATCGGCCTTATGAAACCTGGCCATAAGGCGTGCTGCTCCAATTTCAAAACTTTGTTTGTAGTAGATATTTTGAGCATCGCACAAAATAAACTCAACGCTGCCGCCGCCAATATCAACAATCAGACTTTTATGCTCTTTAAGGCACCCCGATGCTTTAACACCCCGGTAAATATAGCCAGCTTCCAAATCGCCGCTAATAGTTTCTATGCTGATGCCGGTACGCTGTTTTACCTCATCCATAAACTGTTGTCCGTTTGATGCACTGCGCATAGCTGATGTAGCAATAGCTTTAACCGATTGAACACCGTATTGCTCGATAAATTTGCCAAAATTACATAGTGTGCTTATGCCCCGTTCGTAAGCCTCGGTTTTAATGGTGCCCTCGTTAATGCCGCCTTCGCCAAGTTTAACGCCAACATACTCATGGCGTATCTCCTTGAAAAAAATACCGGTGTTAGGTTCTGCTATCAGTAAGTGGAAAGTGTTGGTGCCAAGGTCCATTACGGCTACGCGGTTAGTCATGCTTCTAAAATAAAAAATCCCTGCAAATGTTTTAAACTTGCAGGGATCGCTTATGATTTTGTGGATGATTATTCTTTATAAAAGAACCATTTTACCAGTTCTTTATAGCTTGCTTTTTTGCCATACATTAAAATACCAACCCGGTATATACGCGCGGCAACCCAGGTTGTAAATATAAAGCCAACTATCATTAACCCCATTGATAATGCAACCTGCCACCATTCAGGGTCGAACGGTAAGCGTACCATCATGGCCACCGGTGCGGTAAACGGTATCATTGATAACCATACGGCCAAAGAGCTATCGGGGTTTTGAGCTAAGAAACTCACCGAAATGAGATAAGTGAATAACAAAGGCATGGTGATAGGAAACATAAACTGTTGTGTTTCCGACTCGCTGTCGACCGCCGAGCCTACGGCTGCAAATAAGGCGCTATAAAGCAAAAATCCGGTAAGGAAGTAAAACAGGAAGCAACCAATAATGTAACCAAACGGGACACCTTTTAAAGCTGCAAACAAACCAAGCATAGGGCTTTGTGGCGCATTAAAATACTTGTTGGCCAAATAACTTACCACAACCGATAGTATGATCCATGCCAAAAACTGGGTTAAGCTTACCAAAGCAACGCCAATTATTTTACCTAACATTAGCTGAAATGGCTTTACCGATGATACGATAACTTCGATAATGCGATTGGTTTTTTCTTCAATTACGCCACGCATTACCTGTGCTCCGTATATAAACAACGACAGGTAAATGATAATGGCTCCGGCCACACCCACTGCATATAAAGCTCCAACGTTCGATTCTTTGTCACCGGTTTCGGTAACCTCTTTGGCACTGATGCTAATATTGCTTTTAATGTCTTTAAGAGCAGCGGTATCAATACCACGGGCAACCATATTATTGTTGGTGGCAATGTCGTTCAGCTGCCTTTCAATAGCCATTGATGTGGTGATGTTGGGTTTCTTTTCCGACAGTAACTGTACCGATTTAACACCCACATAATTTTTAGGTATATAAAGCAAAATGTAGTCCTTATGCTTTTTTAACTCCTTACGGGCTTCGGCAAGTGGTTTATTACTGTTTTCGAATTTTACATTGCTTTTATTTTGCAACTTGCCACTAAACTGACCGCTTTCGTCAATAACCTTAACGGTACGGGTGGCGTTAAGTTCGCTGCTGTTTTTGTAGATGAGGTACATTACCGCATACATAGCCAGCAATAGGGCCGGTACCAGGAAAACCGTTACCACAAAGGCTTTTTTGCGTACGCGAGAGATATATTCGCGTTGTATAATGAGTAAAACTTTGTTCATGTGATGGCTTATTTGGTTTGCTGAATAAATATTTCGTTAACACTTGGTATAACTTCCTGCAGGCGGTTTACGCTCACCTGGGGTATGAGGTATTGCAGTACATCGTTAGATGTTGCACCCTTGTTAAGCTTAAGGCGCAGGGTATAGGCATCATCGGCATAAACCTCATCAAGCATTGTAAAAGGCTGCGAACCATTTAATTCTGCATGGTTGCCGCTGTACTCAACCAGGTAAGTAGCATTACGATACGAGTTACGAATGTCTTTTATACGGCCATCAAGCACCTTGTGCGATTTATGAATAAGTGCAATAGATGTACAAAGCTCCTCAACTGATTCCATGCGATGTGTGGAGAAGAGGATGGTAGCTCCTTTTTGATTCAACTCCAGTATCTCGTTCTTAATAATTTCGGCATTTCCGGGGTCAAAACCGCTGAAAGGTTCATCAAGGATGATCAGATCGGGTTCGTGCAGTACCGTAGCCACAAACTGGGCTTTTTGCTGCATACCTTTTGATAGTTCTTCTACCTTTTTATTCCACCAGTCCTGTATTTCCAGTTTTTCGAACCAGTTTTTAATACGGCGGGTGGCTTCGGCATGGCTCAGGCCTTTAAGGCGGGCCAGGTATACAATTTGCTCGCCAATGGCCATCTTTTTGTAAAGGCCACGTTCTTCGGGCATATAGCCTATGCGCTCGATGTGCGATTGGTTAAGCTTTTCGCCGTTAAAATAGATCTCGCCCGAGTCGGGGGCGGTAATTTGGTTAATGATGCGTATGAGCGAAGTTTTGCCGGCGCCATTTGGCCCTAAAAGACCAAATATTTGTCCGGTGGGTACTTCCAGGCTCACATCATCCAACGCGCGGTGACCGGCGTATTGTTTTACAATGTTGCGGATGCTAAGCATAAGGTGTAAGGGGTCAGAGTAGTTTTAATTAATAGCTGAATGTAGCATTTAATTGTTAGATAAAATTAAGAAAGGTTGTTACAATTATATGACAATAATTATATGTAACAAAAAGCCTTAAAGCATAACACTTCAGGCTATGGAACAATGATCCATTTGTTGAGGTAAATTAAGTAAGAAAATGGAATATTAGTCCATTAATACCTTATTTCATATCTTTAAAACATGAACCTCAAATTGGAGATAGAATTTAGTAAAGCCGACATATTTAATCAGGTTGATGCGCTGAAAAAGCAAATAGATGATATGCGCCCCCTACCACCCGATGTTGAGGGACGCGTAATGCAAAAGCTCCGTTTAGATTGGAACTATAACTCCAATGCTATTGAGGGGAATAAACTGAGTTACGGCGAAACCACAGCTTTGCTGATGCATGGTATGACAGCCAAAGGTAAACCGCTAAAAGATCATTTAGACATACAAGGTCACAATGAGGCTATTGAATTATTGGAAAGAATGGTTAAGGATGAACGACCTCTTACCGAAACTGATATACGAGGATTGCATGAAGTGATTTTAGGTAAGCCACACACTGCCCAAGCACAAACTGCTGATGGTACACCAACAACCAAAACTATCACAGTAGGTGAATATAAAAACCTGCCCAATCATGTTAAAACGATAACTGGCGAAATACACTACTATGCCAGCCCCGAAGAAACACCTGCTAAAATGCAGGAATTGATGGAATGGTATTATGATGCATCTGCAAGTAAAGAAATTCATCCTATAGTTACAGCTGCTTTATTTCATCATCGCTTTGTAGCTATTCACCCGTTTGATGATGGTAATGGCCGTATGTCACGCATTTTGATGAATTTGATATTGATGCGAAATGGTTATCCGGTGGCGGTAATTAAGAACGATAATAAGGATGAGTATTATTCTTTGTTAAGCAGGGCAGATGTTGGAGAGAATTTTCCTTTTGTGGAGTATATTATAGAAAAGGTAGAAAATTCGTTACGGCTTTATATAAAAGCAGTTGAGGGAGGGGATATTGATGAAGATGAGGATATAGATAAAGAAATTGCTTTGTTTAAAATGGAGCTGAAAGATAATGTATTGCTTAGTGAAAAAAAGACTCCAGCGACTTTAGCCAGAGTAATCAAAACAGATATTAGAGTATTATTCGAAAAGCTATTTATAAAATCAGGAGAATTTAATGAATTTTTCTTTTCCAATAATGTGAAAATTTGGCTTGTTTTTGGCCCTTCAGTTAAAACTTCCTTTGAAGTAAAGAATTTAGAAAGTTTAGAAGGAATTTTATATCAAATTGCGGATGTTACAAGTTCTTATTATCGTATCGATATTGAATTTTATTTTAATGAATTTCGGCATCCGACAAATAATTTTAGCATAGAAAGCTTTATATCAGTTGTGTTTAATGATTATACATTTGAAATTCTTAATAATTTGGAAGATGCAATCTTTTTAAAACTATATCATGAAGCGTTGACCAGTAAAGACGTCTCAGTCGTTATAAAGTCACTGTTCGCCGGTATAAAAGGACTTATCACACATAGCATAAAAAAAGCCTGAAAGCGTTTTACTTTCAGGCTTTTCAATATGTAAGCTAATCCATTAGCTTATTCAAAGTATTCTTTCATCCGTTCAAAAAAGCTTTTCTCGTTTTTTACCCGGACTTGGTTTAAAGTTGGGTGAGTTCTGCAGTTTTTCTAACAGGTCGCGCTCTTCGCGGCTCAAGGCTTTTGGGGTCCAAATGTTAATGTGCACCAATTGGTCGCCGCGGTGGTATGAGTTTACCTCGGGCACACCTTTACCTTTAAGGCGTAATATTTTACCGCCCTGGGTACCGGGTTCAATTTTAATTTTGGCTTTACCATCAATGGTAGGCACTTCAACGCTGGTGCCTAAAGCAGCATCCACAAAGTTGATGTGCATGTCGTAAATAACATTGTTGCCATCACGTTTCAGCGTTTCGTGTGGTATCTCCTCAATAAGGATGATCAAATCTCCCGGAACACCACCGCGTGGGGCTGCGTTACCTTTACCGCTCATGCTCAGTTGCATACCTTCGCTTACACCGGCCGGTATGTTGATGCTAATAGTTTCTTCACCGCGTACAACACCATCGCCATGACAAACATTACATTTTGAGGTAATTGTAGAGCCTTCGCCGTTACAGGTAGGGCAGGTGCTGGTAGTTTGCATTTGGCCCAAAATAGTATTGGTTACCCTGCGTACCGCACCCGAACCGCCACAGGTTTTACAGGTTTGTACCGATGTTTTATCTTTAGCACCGCTGCCATCACAAGTACCGCAAGGTACCTGCTTGTTCACTTTTATTTTCTTTTCAACTCCATTGGCAATCTCTTCTAAAGTAAGGCGCACTTTAATACGCAGGTTGCTGCCACGAGCTACTCTGCGACCGCCGCCGCCTTGCTGACGACCGCCGCCGCCACCAAAGAAACCTTCGAACGGACTACCGCCGCCGCCAAATATGTCGCCAAACTGGCTGAATATGTCGTCCATATTCATGCCCTGGCCACCATAACCGCCACCTGCCGATTGGGCATTAGCCGCATGGCCAAACTGGTCGTAACGCTGGCGTTTATCGGCTTTGCCCAATACTTCATAAGCCTCGGCAGCTTCTTTAAAGCTTTCTTCCGCGGCTTTATCGCCCGGGTTTTTATCCGGGTGATATTTGATGGCCATTTTGCGGTATGCCTTTTTTATCTCATCCTCACTCGCCCCGCGCGATACGCCTAATACGTCGTAGTAATCTCTTTTTGACATGTTCTTATATTGTGTGCGAGTGTTGATTGGGTTAAGTGGTTGATTTGTTAAGTGGTTCTAATCCACTAATAACTTCTCAAAAACTCAATCAACAACTCACTTAATCAACTCAATCAACAATACTTACGCTCCAACAATAACCTTAGCATAGCGTACAACCTTGTCGCCCAGGTAGTAGCCTTTTTCTAGCTCATCAACTACCTTGCCTTTAAGGTCATCGGTAGGGGCCGGAATGTTGGTAATAGCTTCATGAATATCGGCATCAAAGATGGTACCTCTGGCTTCCATTTCTTTAAGGCCTTTTTGCGTTAAAATATTTTTGAGCTTTGATTGTACCAGTGTAATACCTTCTTTAACTGCATTTACATCAGTAGCAGTTTCGGTAGCTTTAATGGCACGCTCAAAATCATCAAGTACAGGTAGTAACGATACAATTACCTCTTTACCGGCAGTTTGCAGCAACTCAACGCGCTCTTTGGTGGTACGACGCTTAAAGTTGTCAAATTCAGCATATAAGCGCAAATATTTATCATTGGCCTGGGCTAAATCTTCTTTAAGTTTTGCTTCGGCACTCACTTCGGTTTTTACTTCCTCGGCTTCTGCGCTTACGTTCAATTCGTCTGCCAAAGGATTTTCGGCTTGTTCTTCAGGTGTTGTATTTTCAGTATTCACGTCGTTCACTTCTTCAGGTGTCTCCTGTTTGTTTTTTTTATTAAACATGTCTTTAAAGTTCATGATGATTGTGCAAAACAAGTACCCTGCCATAACCTTAAAGCGGTCAGGCTGTCAGTACGATGTCAAATTGATAGGTAGAATTGTCAATGGTGGGTTGTCAGTTGTCAGTTATGAGTTGTCAGCATAGATATTACTGACAACTGACAACACACAACCAACAACTAAATAGCTACATCCTGCAACACCTTGCCCGATTCGCATTTTACAATGCGCGATGGGAACTGGCGGATAATATGATAATCGTGGGTAGCACAAACTACAGCAGTACCCGAAAGGCTGATCTGTTTCAACAGCATCACAATTTCTTCTGAGGTATCGGGGTCAAGGTTACCGGTTGGTTCGTCGGCCAGTATGATTTCAGGATCGTTAAGCAGGGCGCGGGCAATTACCACACGTTGCTGCTCACCGCCCGACAGTTCGTGTGGCATTTTTTTGATCTTAGAGCGCAGGCCAACTTTTTCCAGTACATCACGAATACGTTCGGATATCAGGTTTTTATCTTTCCAACCGGTAGCTTTCATTACAAACAACAGGTTTTGCTCAATGGTACGGTCGGTAAGCAATTGAAAATCCTGGAAAACGATGCCCAGTTTACGGCGCAGGTAAGGTACATCCTTGCTGGCCAGCTTGCGCAGGTCGTAGCCACCTGCATGGCCTTCGCCGGTTGTTATGTTCAGGTCTCCGTAAATAACTTTCAGCAAACTGCTCTTGCCCGACCCGGTAAGGCCTATCAGCCACACAAAGTCACCTTTGTCAATATGCAGGTTTACGTCAGAGAGTACGAGGTGTTTTTGCTGAAAAATATCAACACCTTGCAGTTTTATAATGGAGTTTCCTATCATGTTAAGTTACAGTTCGAGTTTTAAGATCTGGCCAAAGGGTAGATCTTTTACCAGGTTCATAATGTAGTCGGCTTTGTCGGCCAGTCCAACTTTGTCGAGCGATTTTTCGGGCCTGTCTACCCTGAAATAAGCCAGCAGGGTAAATTGGTCGTCGCGCAGTTGCACATAGTCGGGTATTTTGGCAACGCCTTTTACTTTTATAATATACATGCCCTTCAAAAGTACGTAAAATTAAAGATTTGCCAAGAAACGCAATGTGTCAATTCCATCCGCATAATCCCAAAGGGCAGGGTACTGGCTTTGGCCAAAACCAACTACCTGGTTATTGGCCTCTATAACAGCCGATGTTACAATACATTGTATGTTTTCGCTTTGTTTACTCAAATATTCCTGTGCCGAAGCCAGGTCGGCATATTCCTCGTAATACACCACGGCGAGGGGAGAAGCCAACCGCTCGTCCTGCTTAATTAACAAAAAACCATTGTCGAAATGCTTGTCGCCATTAACCAGGTATATGGCTTTATTATAATCGTAATTATTATGGTATTTGTGATGCTGGGCAACCGGATAATGTTCTTCAATGGCCTCAAAAAATGGTATGAAATTATACTCTGCAGGCACTAATAGTTTAGATACGTTGCGGCACCCTAAGCCATAGTACTCAAAAATATCTTTACCTAATTCAAACAGTTGCTCCTTACTTTCGCTGCCGGTAAGCAGAGCCACGCTGTTGCGGTTTTTGCGGATGATATTAGGCACCTTGCCAAAGTAGTATTCAAAATAGCGCGAAGTATTGTTACTGCCTGTGGCAATAATGGCATCAAAACCCTCCAGTCTTTCGGTAAAACTGAAATAGTCGACCAGTCCGGGTTCAATGTCGGTAAGCAGCTTCAATACATATTTTATCAACCGGGCGTCTTGCGATGAAGCCTTAATGAGGGCGATGTTACCACTCAGCAGCACACACAGCACGTCATGAAAACCAACCAACGGAATATTTCCTGCCAGTATTAAACCAACTTTTTTAGGTTCATGTTCGGTAAACTTATAGGCTGATAGCCATTTTTCGAGATTTTCTTCGGTAAGTGATCGGGCAATGGCATTAACGGCCTGCTGAACACTTTGAGGAGTAAACCAGGCGTTGTAATGTTGTTCGGTTTGGATAATTTGCTGCAGACCTTCGTTTGGTGCGGCTAATTGTCTACCTAATTGAGTGATTATCTGGATTAAATATGAATTGCTGAATTTTGACATATGGATTGTACCAATAAAAACCCAAAAACGATTTTTTTGTTATATTTGTGGGCTTTTTAAAACGAGGCAAAGTTAATCAAGAATATAAGATTTTAGCGACAGAGATATATGGCAATTATAATCACCGACGAATGTATTAATTGCGGAGCTTGCGAACCCGAATGCCCGAATAACGCAATTTATGATGCAGGCGCTGCATGGAAGTTTTCGGACGGTACCGAATTACGTGGCGTTATTGATTTTGGCGATGGCAACACCCTGAATGCTGATGAGGCACAGGCCGCAATTTCAGACGATATTTATTACATCGTTCCTGATAAGTGTACCGAGTGTGTTGGTTTTCATGATGAACCACAGTGTGCTGCTGTTTGCCCGGTAGATTGCTGTGTTGACGATGAAAACGTACGCGAAACAGAAGAAGAACTGATAGCCAAAAAAGAATGGCTGCACATGGAAGGTTAATCCTTTCCGTGTAAAAATATTTTTGAAAGGGGCACCCAAAAGGTGTCCCTTTTTGTTTAAGCTAAAATTATAACTTAGCAGCATGGAATACGGTATTTCACAGTTAGCCATTATACCCGTTAGGAACGAAGCCAGTGAACGCGCTGAAATGGTAACGCAGCTTTTATTTGGCGAAACCTACCAGGTTTTAGAAATGCAGGAAAAATGGGTAAAGATAAAAACCGCTTATGACGATTACGAGGGTTGGATAAGCCGGGTGCAATTAACCACTTGTGCTTTGCTCGATTACGAAGTTTTTGAGGAGCAGATAGCCCTGCCTTTAACCAGTAAGCCGGTTACGGAAGCTATTAAAGTATCTGACCGTAGTAGCTTATACCTGCCTGCCGCAAGCGCGCTGCCTTTTTGGAATACCAATACCTGTAAAATTGACCACGAACTATTCGAAGTTGCCGATCATGATTTTTCGGTAACAGATATTATTACTACTGCCAAAACTTATCTTAATACGCCGTACCTATGGGGCGGTCGTACGCATTTTGGTATCGACTGCTCTGGTTTCACACAAGCGGTATTTAAGCTGCATGGTATCAAAATTAAGCGCGATGCCAGTCAACAAGCCGAGCAAGGTACGGTGGTTGATTTTTTACCCGCCGCCCAACCCGGCGATCTCGCTTTTTTTGATAACGATGAAGGCCGCATTGTACACGTAGGCATCATGCTCGGCCCGGATCAGATCATTCACGCCTCGGGCCGCGTAAAAATTGATAAGATTGACGGACAGGGGATATACTCCGAAGAGTTAAAGAAGCATACGCATAAGTTGCGGATAGTGAAGCGGTATGTGTAGCTGTCTGAATCAGAATTTACTGAATTTTAAGAATTACAGAATAAAAAATAGTCATTTCGACTTCAGGAGAAATCTTTTCGAGGCTGTGAGCTAATCCATTCGAAAAGATTTCTCGCTATCGCTAGAAAACACAAAGTGGTTTAATCTCAAACTATTTACACTCCACTAACTCCTTATTCACCATCTCCGTATTATGCAATCCCAGTTTATTACCAAACGAATTTTGCACATAAGTAAGCACCTCGGCAATTTCTACCGGCGCAAGGTTTGATGGGGGCATTTCGCCGCTGAAAGGTTTGCCATTTACGATGATAGGAAGTTTTATGCCTTTTTGAATATAGCAGGCCAACTGATTGCGGTTGTTTTTCAGGTAAACCGAATCGGTTAGGGGGGGGATAAGCGCCGCCAAACCTTCGCCTTGCACACCATGGCAATTTTGGCATTTGCTTTGGTAAATTTGCTGCCCTGTGGTGTAATATCGCATAAACTCAATCTCCTGTTCGCTTTGGCACGAGTAGGTAAGGGCTGCTATAACAGCAAGCAGCCCTGTAATTATTTTGAACTTCATTGGGCAATCATGCTTGCTGGTTCGGTTTGCAATAGTTTAATATCACTTATCAGCTTTTCTACCTGTTCGGGTTGAGTACCGTCGTAACTTCCGCGGATGCGTTTTTGCTTATCAATCAGCACAAAATATCCCTGATGAACATAGCCGCCGGGGGCACCGCTGTCTTCCATAACGGCTACGAGATAGCTTTCGGCCAGTTTGTAGGTGGCTTTTTTGTCGCCATTTAAAAACCACCAGGTATTGCCGGTAATGCCCATTTTATCGGCATAATTTTTTAAAACGGCTACGGTGTCGTGCCTTGGGTCGATACTGTATGATACAATTTTTACATTGCCCGATGTCTTAAACTCATCATATACCTTCAGCATATTGCGGTGCATAATGGGGCAAATTGACGGACAAGTGGTGAAAAAGAAGTCGGCCACATAAATGGTACCATCTAAAGATTTACGTGTAATGGTTTTGCCGTACTGGTTAACCGTTTCAAAATCGGGGATGGTTTGGTAAACGGTATCGGTAATGGTTTTGCCATTTACGGTTTTGGTTACCGCTTCGCGGTTACCATATATGGGTAAAACGGTATCGCTGTGATTGCTAAATTTACATGCACTCAATGCCAACAGGCAGAATGCACCTATTGCTAATGCTCTCATTTTTTTAAGGTAGATATAAATTGGTTCGATTGTTTAATAGCAGCATCTAACTGCTGGTTTACTGTACTTATCTGTTTCTTTTGGTTGGCCATGTACTGCATAACCTGCTCGTGGCTTTTGCCATCGCGCTCCACCTCAAACTGGTGCATCCAGTCTTCCATGGCCTTATCGGCTGCACTTAGGTTTTTGGTTACGGCAGATGCCTGCACGCTGTCGACTGCTTTGGTTTTAATCAAACTATCTAATAATATATTATTATGTACAACCTTTTCGCTCTTCTCCATAGCCTCATCATGCACCTTAATTACTTCGTTCATGGCATCTTTCTCCTCGGTTTTATAATCGCTGCAGGCACTTAGTAATAAGCTAAGGCCTAATAGTGTAGTTAAAAACTTTGTCATCTTTTTAAAGATTAATAGGTGCTTAGTCTTGTTTTTCTACCAAATCCATCCCGCATTTAGGGCAGGTACCGGGTTTCAATTCGGCAACATCGGGGTGCATGGGGCAGGTGTAAACGGTTTGGTTATTGGTTGTAGGAGTGTTGGTTTTTTCCTGCTTTTGCGCTGGTTGACTGCAGGCGGCCAATACAGCCATTATGCCTATAATAATTGCTTTTTTCATATTTACTTGTTTTTAAAAAAGGCTGCAAAACCAAACAAAGATACAACTAATACGCCTGCTGCTGCCAGCATACTTACAACGTCGCGTATATCTTTACCGGCCCATGTCATGCCAAAAAATTTGTGTAAAAATATAAATGAGAATCCCTCGGTACGGTCGATGCCCGAAATTTTGGTAGCCAGTTTGGCCGATGTGGTTTCGATGTACCAATCAACCTTACCGGGGTAGCTTATCTTAACTACCGGCAAGCGTTTGTTAATAAAGCCATATTCGGTAGTAAACTGGGAAATAGGTTCCGTTTGAATTTTACCGTACACTTTTTGTGGGGTATTGCCATGGTAATAGTTTGCTAAATAGCGGGCAAAAGTGGCATCGCCATTAACTAACTCCTCGCCACTTTTAGCATCAAAATACAAAACCTGTTTTTGCTTATTGAGCACCTGGTAGTAGGTGGCACCTTCAAACTTAGTGAGGTTTACGCGCTTAATCAGGCTATCGGCAATGGGTAACTGCAAATAGCTTTTCGCCAAATCCGATCGTTCTATTAATTGTTCAAATGCCGCGGGTGCCGGTTCGGTGTTGCACAGCTTCACATATAAATGGAAACCGCCGCTTACCACAAAGGTGAGCAATACAAACGATACGATTAAACCTAACTGGCGGTGAAAACGGTGTACAAACCGCTTATCCTCTTTGCCATCAGCTTTTTGTTTGTTTCTTATTTGCTTAAAGCGTTTCCAAAATAAGCCGTAAACCGTAATGCCCGACAGGAGCGAAAGCATCATTACCGATACCACCATCAGTAGTACCACTATCCTAAACGTTTCGCTAAAGGCATCGGCCATAAACTGCCAGTTATGGAATTGCTTAAATATCCATAAAAATGCCTTGCGGGTATTATTGTTAAACGTTCCTAAACGGCTTTGGCTGGTCTCCACATAAATGTCCATACCGTCGGGCCGGTCGAAGGATATTTTCCAAACAGGTAGCAGGCGGTTTATAGGCTGATAGTTGTTGTCGAAATTCTTTTGCAGCGATATACTTTTTACGGCCGAAGTTGAATCCTGCGTAAAAAACCGAGCTAAATATTGGGCATAAAGCTGGTCGCCGTTGGGAAGCAAAACGCCATTGTTGGCCGAATAATAACGGTAAGTACTATCAGGCATTAAAGCCTGATAGTAAGTGTTATGATTAAAGTTAACTAAGCCAAAATTGCGCAATTGGGTAAGCTGATTTTTACCCATTACCTCCTGGAAAGTAAGTTTAGGTGCCATTTGCTGCTGGGTAAGCGGCTTAAACACTTCCTGTGGAATAAATGGCCTGAACCAGTTTGACATAAAGGGGTGCGATAACCCGCTGATGCACCAAAATATAACCGGTACAAGACTGATTAAACCCAATACGCGGTGCCATTTATAAAACTTGCTTTTTGCAGATGCTTGTTTTTGTTGTTGCATGGCTTAATATTTTGAAAATGAATAACTAATGCCCAACGTATAGGTGCGTGGCGGTGCAGCGGTGTAGGTATCGCCATATTGGTTGCTTATTACCGTAGTGGCATAAAGTTTATTGGTTACGTTGATCATGTTAAACCATATACCTGCACCTTTCAGTACGTTTTGTTTAAAGTCGTACCCTAAACGCAGGTTGGCAATGTTGTAACCCCCATAGCTTTTGGTATTGGCCGGGTTGGTAAAGTATTTGTCAATACGCTGCCATTCGGGCGCTATACGGAAACCGGGAAGATAATCGGGTTTGTAGGTAACTTCGGCGTTGGCTATCCACGATGGGGCATTGGCCATACGCTTACCATTATAAATTATGGTGCTTGCTTTGCCGCCCGATGTACGTACTTCACTGTAATCTTTATAGGTATGCCATGCGTTTGTACCACTAAACCTGATGGCCAGTTGCTGTACCGGTAAGTAGGTTAAGGTATACTCAATCCCACGATGACGGGTTGCCCCTGAATTTTGGTTTTGCGTGGTATTATCGGGCAAAAGCTGACTAATGATCTCGTTACGTCCTTCTAAACTGTACAAACTAATTTCTGAATGAAACTTGCTGCCAAATGCTGTAAACCATCCGCCCACTTCGTAATTATTAAACGTGGCCTGCTTTAAAGGTGTTTGCTGCCGCGAACTAAACAAGTCGCCGGTTTCGGGAGGTTGAAAGCCGAGGCTATAATTGGCGTACAGGCCTTTATTATTACCTAAATTGTAGGTTAAGCCCAGTTTAGGGGCAAGTACATCAAAATCATTGGTTTGCTGCTGCTTGTATTTGGTATTAGTTACAGGCAGGCCGTTACGAAAGTTATAATGAACCCTGTCGTACCGTAACCCCATTACAATGCGCAAAGGCTCAATTGGTTTTAATTCATATTGAGTATAAGCTGCGGTATTAAACAGCTTAATGCGGTAATCATCAATATACATCCCGGTATTCGTGAAGCTGGTGTAATAATTACGGCTCACATCTTTTTGGATGCTTAATGATTGTGCGTAAAACGAACTCGGGCTATTATCAATATAAACACCCGCAATCAACCTCGAATGCAAAAAATCAAAATCGACCCGGTGCTGAGCCAGCACGCCAAAGCTATGAAACGATTGATCGTTTACCTGCCCGTTCGAGCTTACGTATTGACCTGCTGAATTGCGAACATCCGAAATAAAATAGCTGGGCAGTTGCGCAGTTGAATTATTACGGTAAAACAGCGTTACGAACGTGTTGCTACGGCTGCTCCAGGCATGGTCTAACCGGGCATTGGCCCTAAATGCGTTTACCTTGCGGTAAGTGAAACGCTGGTTACTGCTATAGGTGCGGCTGTAAAAACGGGTGCTATCTAAACTACCCGGCGTTTGGGTATTTAAATAATTGTAGGTGGCCGATGCCGTTAGGTGGGTGGCTGTATCAAACTCATAAATGGTTTTTAAACTGGCCGAATATTTATCAAAATCGGTATAATCCTGCCAGCCGTTGCTTTGGTGGGCTACATAACCGCCTGCATAAAAACCAAATTTGCCCGATGTAAAACCACCATCGGCATCCACGCGGCGGTAATGGTAGTTATCGCCCTGTAGTTGTACGCGGCCTGCATAACCTGCAGGCGGATTTTGGGATATAAAATTTACCGCCCCACCAATAGAGTTACTCCCGTAGAGTGATGATGCGGGGCCTTTGATCACCTCCATATCTTTCACGCTACTCATGTTAATTTCATACAGCGCATTGTGGTTAAAAATACCCGTGGGGCGAATAGGCAAACCGTCTTCCATATATAAATACAGCGCATTATAAGTTATAGGCTGACGGATAGCCATGGTATGCTGCTCGTTACCCAGGTTAACCATGTAAACGCCCGCTACTTTATTGAGAAGCTGGTACAACGCGGTTGCCTTGGTATCTTGAATTTGCACTGTATTAATTTTGCTGATGGCAATAGGGGCGCTGGCCCGTGATTGCCCCTCGCGACTGGCCGATACCACCACCGGCTGTAAATCAACCGCCGAAGGGGACAGGCTAATATTCAATGATGTTTGACCGGATGATACCTCGATAATTTGCTCGGTATAACCCATCATAAAAAAGCGAAGTTTTTGTGAGTAGGTGATGCTGAACTGCCCTTTACGGTCGGTTGTAGTAGCACCTGTACTTAAATTGACTGGATTCACAGTGACGCCGGGTAAAGGTTCATGGGTTATAGCATCGGCTACAGTACCGGTGATGGTTTGTGCGTGTATGCTGAGCGGGATATATAATAGTAAGAACAATAAAAAATTTCGCATAGTAATTGCTTGCGGCATCACTGCCGGTTATGGTTTAATGAATTTGGGTGGGGCAGGTTATTGGAATATACTAGCGCTCGTTTATAACGAGTGCTTACTATGGGCAGGCGATTGTATCGCCCCGATAAGCGTTATAAACGCTAAGCCATGTTAAGCAATCATTGCAGATGAGCGCAGATTGCGGCAGTAGGCTTGCTAAACCATTCTGTCATTCCGAGGTACGAGGAATCTTATACGCTGGAATAATCGCTCGTACAAGATTTATCTCTGTCGTTTGAAATGACATAACGGAGTTTTAGTAGCTATAAAAACCACATCACACCAATAAAACCTGAAATAAAAAGAAGAAAACTATGCGAGCCGCGGAGGGCGAAGGAGGGATTGGCTTACTTGCTGCGGTACCATAGCCTGGTAACGCTCGGGAAACGATTGCAGCAGTTGGGCATGAAACTTAAAGGTGAAGCTCACCGCAACACATGCGTCCTGAATTAAGCTTTTTTGAATCTGGCGTTCGGCACTGCGCTCTTTTTCTTCGGCCTGTTTAATTTTTTTAGCTAAATAACAACGGCCGTTACAATGGAGCCAAGGCTTATCGCGGTTTTCGCAAAGCTTTTCGGCAATGTACTTTTGGTTAGCCTCAAAACCTGCGTAGATAGCCAGCCGGGTAAAGTTGGCTGTTATCATCAGGCAGATGAGCAGTAAGGCTACAAAACGTTTAAACATTGCCGCAAAACTACGCTATCTGCACGCATGGTGCAAGCCTATTTTGCTTTTAATGTCGCACATAAAAAATATAATCGGTTGAGGGGAGTTGCGCTAAACCGGCTTGCTTAAGCTGCTGGCCAATTTGTGCACGGTGGTGGGTACCATGGTTAATAACATGCGAGAGTATGTTGATCAGCTTATCGGTATAAGGCACGCCTTTAGTGGTAGTGTAGCTGACAGATTTATCAAAATCTTCTGTTGTAAGATTGTTAACAAACTCCAGCCATGCGGCATGGTTTTCTTCGATAATGTATTTAAGTTGTACGGCTTGCCAATCGGGCCATATCATTAAACCCGTTGCATTATCCTGCTTGCATCGCGATAGCCAAACCTGTTGAGCACCCAAGACATGCGCCATCAGCCTAACTGCTTGTTCGGGCTGATCGGTTTCGAAAATACCATACAGTATTTGCAGGTTGGTGTGTTTATCGTAATTGAAGAGGTTAATAAAGTGGTTTTTCATGGTAATGAGATTTAGTGGTAAAAATATACAGGCTGCTCAATTAATTTATATATCGTTAACTAAATAGGCCAATAAATATTACTTTTAGGCCCTCTATTAAAGGTAATTATTAACAGCAATGTTCTCAGCATCCAATATATCACAGTTCGACCAACTCGAAACACCGTTTTATTATTACGACCTCAACCTGTTGCAGCAAACCGTTACGGCTTGTACACAGGCAGCTAATGTACATGGCTACCATGTTCATTATGCGTTAAAGGCTAATTTTAATACAAAGGTTTTGCAAACCATGCAGACTGCGGGCATTGGTGCCGATTGTGTAAGCGGTAATGAAGTTAAGGCCGCAATTGAACATGGCTTTAATAACAACAAAGTTGTTTTTGCAGGTGTAGGTAAATCAGACCGTGAGATTAACCTTGCGCTGGATGCCGACATTTTTTGCTTTAACGTAGAATCGGTGCAGGAACTGGTGGTTATTAACGACCTGGCTGCGGCTAAAGGCAAAACTGCGCGTGTAGCTATCCGCATTAATCCTAATGTTGATGCCCATACCCATCATTTTATTACCACCGGACTGGAGGAGAACAAATTTGGTATAAACACCTGGCAGTTAGATGATGTGTTGTTTACACTTAAAAACTGCGCTAACCTCGAGTTTATTGGTGTGCATTTTCATGTGGGTTCGCAAATAACCAACCTCGATGTATTTAAAAACCTGTGTACCCGTGTAAATGAACTGCACGAATGGTTTGAGCAACAGGGTTTATTTATTAAAGTATTGAATGTAGGCGGCGGCTTAGGCGTTGATTATTACAACCCAGATACCAACCCTATATGCGATTTTGAAAGCTATTTTAAAGTGTTTAGCGAGCATCTGAATGTGAAAGCAGGGCAGGAGGTTCATTTTGAACTGGGGCGTGCGCTGGTTGCTCAAAGTGCATCGCTAATTTCGCGCGTGCTTTATGTTAAAAATGGCCAAAAAAAGAACTTCCTGGTACTGGATGCCGGTATGACCGAATTGATACGCCCGATGTTATACCAGGCTTACCACCATATCCAAAACATCAGTAAACAACAAACCACCCATAATACCATAAACTACGATGTGGTAGGTCCTATTTGTGAGAGCACGGATTGTTTCCGCACCGATGTTGCATTGCCCGAATCGCACCGTGGTGATTTGATTGCCATTCGTACCGCGGGCGCTTATGGCGAGGTAATGGCTTCGGGCTATAACCTGCGCGACAGGGTGCAGAGTGTTTATACCGGTCAGGAGCAGTT